>NZ_CP152414.1:5775000-10032509 GCF_038969555.1 Bradyrhizobium sp. B117 | reverse complement strand
CAGCGCGGTCTCGCGCGCGGCGGGCAGCGTCTTCACCGCATGCAGGATCAGGAACATGCAGACCGCCCAGTTCGACATCCAGCGCGAATAGTCGAACACCATCGCGAACATGATGAGATAGGCGAGGCTGATGCCGGTCAGCGCCGCGATGACGAGACGCCGGTGCAGCTTGCTCGCGAGCGCGGCGATCAGGTCGGCGAAATAGCGCCACAGCGGCGTGTGCAGCCAGAGCAGCAGCGCGAACACCGGCAGGCCGAGCATGTTGTGCGGCAGCCATTTCCAGGTGTCGGACACCTCCTTCGACAGCGGCTGATACCAGATGTAGCTGAACTGGAGCAGGCTGGTACGGGACGGATCGGCCATGCGGCTCTTCAGATAGGCGAGGAAGTCCGCCTCGGGGATCGGCATCGTTCCCAGAAACTGCGCCGCGAGAAACAGTGCGCTCACGCACAGCAGCGCCGCAAAACCGAATGCGATATTCGTTCTGGTGATGCCGTGCCCGAGATAATGCCTGATCCCGACGATGGTGATGATCGTCGGCACATACATCAGCAGATGGATGTGGTGGATCAGCACCAGGATGATCGCGAACAGCGCGGCCGTTGCGACGAACAGCAGCGAGCCGGCCGGTATCAGCAGCAGGATGAGCGCGAACACGCAGCCATAGATGTCGAAATGGCCGAGCGTGTGCATGAAGTTCTTCAGGAAGTATGGCGATCCCGCGATCAGGACGAACAGCGGCAGCGTCTTATTGGAGAAGCCGAACGTCTTCTGGAAGAGCCTGAGGAATAGCCCCAGCGTCACCAGCCACGCCGCGCCTGATATCGCGAACACCAGCCACACCGGCACCTTGTCCGTGAACAGCGCGACGATCGCCCCGATCAGCGCGCGCTTGATGAAGCCGAAATGGTAGTCGACGAGGAGGTGGATGTAGGGAACGTAAGGCGGCAGCAGGATCTTGTGAATGAACACGCCGACGATGACCGCCGCGTTGATCGCGAGCAGGACGCGCCAGGGATTTTTCTGGATGTCAGCGAGCACGCTGCACCCGCCGTGCACCATACTCTGCTGTCGTCCCGGACAAGCCACCGGGTCCGCGCGTAGCGCGGACCGATGACAGGCTCCGCGCGACCCGGGACCCATAACCACAGGAGGTCGTGTGTGCCGGAATCGGAGCCGCCATCTTTTTCAACAAGGACCGCTGGTGGTTATGGGTCCCTGCTTTCGCAGGGACGACGGCGGATAGAGATAACCGACCCTGGCCGATTTACAAAATGAACCGGCTGAGATCCGCGTTCTTGGCGAGGTCGCCGACGTGCTTCTGCACGAAATCGGCATCGACCTTGACGGTCTCGCCGCTGCGGTCGGGGGCGGTGAAGGAGATCTCGTCCAGCACCCGCTCCATCACCGTCTGCAGCCGCCGCGCGCCGATGTTCTCGACGGTGGAGTTGACGGCGACCGCGACGTCGGCGAGTGCGTCGACGGCGCTGTCGGTGATGTCGAGCGTGACGCCCTCGGTCTGCATCAGTGCGACATATTGCTTGATCAGCGAGGCCTCGGGCTCGGTCAGAATGCGGCGCATGTCGTCGCGCGTCAGTGCCTGCAATTCGACGCGGATCGGCAGGCGGCCCTGCAATTCGGGCAGCAAATCCGACGGCTTGGCGACGTGGAAGGCGCCGGAGGCAATGAACAGGATGTGGTCGGTCTTGACCGCACCGTGCTTGGTCGAGACCGTGGTGCCTTCGATCAGCGGCAACAGATCGCGCTGCACGCCCTCGCGCGAGACGTCGCCGCCGGCGCGGCCTTCGCGCGCGCAGATCTTGTCGATCTCGTCCAGGAACACGATGCCGTTGTTCTCGACGGCGCTGATCGCTTCCAGCGTCAGCTGATCGGCGTCGAGCAGCTTGTCGGATTCCTCGTTGACGAGGATCTCGTGCGAGCCTTCCACCGTCAGCCGCCGCGTCTTGGGGCGGCCGCCGAGCTTGCCGAAGATGTCGCCGATCGAGATCGCGCCCATCTGCGCGCCCGGCATGCCCGGGATCTCGAACATCGGCATGCCGCCGCCGGACGATTGCGTCTCGATCTCGATTTCCTTGTCGTTGAGCTCGCCGGCGCGCAGCTTCTTGCGGAAGGATTCGCGCGTCGCAGAGCTGGAATTGGCGCCGACCAGCGCGTCGAGCACGCGCTCCTCGGCGGCGAGCTGCGCGCGCGCCTGCACATCCTTGCGCTTGCGCTCGCGGACCTGGGCGATCGCGACCTCGACGAGATCGCGGATGATCTGCTCGACGTCGCGGCCGACATAGCCGACCTCGGTGAACTTCGTCGCTTCCACCTTCAGGAATGGCGCATTCGCAAGTTTTGCCAATCGCCGCGCGATCTCGGTCTTGCCGACGCCGGTGGGGCCGATCATCAAAATGTTCTTCGGCAGCACCTCCTCGCGCAGGGAGCCTTCGAGCTGCTGCCGTCGCCAACGGTTGCGCAGCGCGATCGAGACGGCGCGCTTGGCATCGGCCTGGCCGACGATGAAACGGTCGAGTTCGGATACGATTTCGCGGGGGGAGAAGTCTGTCATGTCTGCTTAGCTAGGGCGGGAGGCGGCCAAGGACAAGCCGCATTTTAGGTCAGATGATGGGCGGGCCCGATTGCCATTGTTTTACGGCCTCGATCGGATGGATCAGCATCAATATATTGAGCGTCAGATTGTCGCGAATGTGAAGCGCCAGCATGATTTCGAAGGCGAGCCCGGTGAGGACGGTCACAGTTACCGGCAGCACGCGCGCGGCGAGGAACCCGAGCATCATGAACAGGGTGTCAGAAATCGAATTCACGATGCTGTCGCCGTAATAATCCAGCGAGATCGTGCCAGCGCGGTAACGCTCGATGATGAACGGCGAATTCTCGACGATCTCCCAGGCGCCTTCGATCAGCATGGCGATGATCAGCCGGGCGGGCCAGGAGAGGCGCAGCAGCGGCAGGCGCGCGAACAGCAACCAAGTCAGGCCGTAGAACACGAAGCCGTGCAGGACGTGCGAAAAACTGTACCAGTCGGCGATGTGCTGCGAGTTTTCCGAGCTGTTCACCACGCCGTGCCAGAGCTTGACATAGCCACAGGTGCAGATCGGCACACGTCCCATCGCGAACAGGATCGCGGCGTGCAGCGCCAACAGCAGCAGCGCGATGCCGACCCATGCCAGCGCCGGGAAGGCGGCCTTGCTCTCGCGCGCGTGGACCAGCGTCATGGTTCGCGCACCATCAGCAGCGCCGGCCCGTCGGGCGTCTCGACCATGCGGTCGCGGATGAAGCCGGCCTTCTCGTAAGCACGCAACGCGCGCGCGTTGAGCGGATCAGGGTCAGTGACCATGCGAGGCAGGCCGCTGCGAAACCGCTCATCGACAAATTGGCGGATGAACGCCGAGCCGTGGCCGTGCGCAATCATGTCGCCTTCGCCGATGAACTGGTCGATCCCACGCGTGCCCTCCGGTTGCGGCCCGAAGCCCGAATTCCAGGCGGTCAGGCGGTAGCACTGAAGATAGCCGAACGGCTTGTCGCCGGCCAACACGATGAACTGGTCCATGGCGGGCTCAATGAGATCGACGCCGACGAGCGCAAGCTGCTCGTCCGGATCGCCCCACCATTCCCGCACATGGGCCTCACCCAGCCAGCGCCGGATCAGCGGCAGGTCGGCTGCGGTCATGGGGCGGAAGGTGTAGGTGGCGGTCATTTAGGGCCGTCGGTGATGCTGCACTCCCTCTCCCGCTTGCGGGAGAGGGTCGGGGAGAGGGTGTCTCCGCATTGGGACAATCCCCTAGAGGAGAGAGCCCTAACCCGCGCCTTCGGCGCGACCTCTCCCGCAAGCGGGAGAGGTTGCAGCCAGCCAGGAGCTCCGCTGTTCAGTCACAGATAAGCCCTACCCGGTCACCAGGCTTTCAATGGTCAAATTGCGGTTGGTGTAGACGCAGATGTCGGCGGCGATGTCGAGGGAGCGGCGGACGATGGTCTCGGCGTCCTTGTCGGTGTCGATCAGGGCGCGCGCGGCCGCCAGCGCGTAGTTGCCGCCGGAGCCGATCGCCATCACGCCGGCCTCGGGCTCGAGCACGTCGCCGGTGCCGGTCAGGACCAGCGAGACGTCCTTGTCGGCCACGATCATCATGGCCTCCAGCCGGCGGAGGTAGCGGTCGGTGCGCCAGTCCTTGGCCAGCTCCACTGCGGCCCGGGTCAATTGCCCCGGATATTGCTCGAGCTTGCTCTCCAGCCGCTCAAACAGCGTGAAGGCGTCGGCGGTGGCGCCGGCAAAGCCGCCGATGACGTCGCCCTTGCCGAGCTTGCGGACCTTCTTGGCGTTGGACTTGATCACGGTCTGGCCGATCGAGACCTGGCCGTCGCCGCCGACCACCACCTTGCCGCCCTTGCGGACCGTCAAAATCGTGGTGCCGTGCCAGCCCGGCGAGCTGTTCTGGGAATCCTGCATAAGTGACCCTCGTTGTCCGGCCTGATTTAGGGGGTCGGGAGCGGGGGCACAACGGGCCGTTCCGGGCCGAATTTCGCTCACCATAGGCAGAAGTAGAGGCCTCGCCAGCCGTTCCCGCAGTAGCGAAGGCGTCATTTGGCTGTTAAGAGACTGGCGTTTTCGGCTCAAAGAGCATGATCCGGAAAAGTGGCTACCGGTTTTCCGACAAGATCATGCTCAAAACCAACGTGGAAACCGATTTTCCATGCGCACCGCGACGATCAAGCGCCAGACCAAGGAAACCGACATCGAGGTCTCCGTGAACCTCGATGGCACCGGCGTGGGCAATATTGCGACCGGCATCGGCTTTTTCGACCATATGCTCGATCTCCTCGCCCGCCATTCCCGCATCGACCTCACGGTCAAGGCGGTCGGCGACCTGCACATTGACTATCACCATACCACCGAAGACACCGGCATCGCGCTCGGCCAGGCGGTCAAGCAGGCGCTCGGCAACATGGCGGGCATCACCCGCTATGCCGGCGTGCACATGCCCATGGACGAGACGCTGTCGCGCGTGGTCATCGACATCTCGGGCCGCCCGTTCCTGGTGTTCAAGGCCGACTTTCCCCGCGACAAGATCGGTGAGTTCGACACCGAGCTGGTGCGCGAATGGTTCCAGGCCTTCGCCATCAACGCCGGCGTGACTCTCCACGTCGAGACCCTATATGGCGATAACAGCCACCATATCGCCGAGTCCTGCTTCAAGGGTCTGGCGCGAGCGCTGCGTACCGCGGTCGCGATCGATCCGAAGGCCGTGGGCGAGATTCCGTCCACCAAGGGCTCGCTCGGCGGCTGACGTCTTCCGGCCGGCGGCACGCGCCGCTTGCGCTTTCTACTCAATTCTCGAGCACGGGGCATCGCCATGCCTGTCTACACAGTTCATGCTCCCTCTCCTGCCGGAGCCGATCTGCGCGCGACCGACAAGTTCGTGTTCGTGCGCGACGGTTTTCATTTCTGGGCGATGGTGTTGGGGCCGTTCTGGCTATTGTGGAATCGGCTCTGGCTGGCTCTGATCGGCTGGATCATCTTCCTGGCTGCATTCGATGCCGGCTTGCACAGCCTCGGCGTCGGCCGCCGCGCCATCTTTTTCGCAAATATCATCATCGCGCTCTTGATGGGTCTTGAGGCCTCGAGCCTGCGCCGCTGGACCCTGTCGCGCGGCAAGTGGCGGCAGCTCGACGTCGTCATTGCCGACGACGAGGACACCGCCGAGCGCCGCTTCTTCGAGCGCTGGAGCCAGAAGCAGCACGGCATCGTCAACGATCAATGGGCCGTCGACCGCGGCGGTCCGCCGCCGACCCGCAGCACGCCGGGTCAGCAATTCTCGAACCCGCCGCCAATTCCGGCCGGCGGCATCATTGGTTTGTTTCCAGAACCGGGAGGGTCAAGATGAGCGTCGCCATCATCGATTACGGTTCCGGGAATCTGCATTCCGCCGCGAAGGCCTTCGAGCGTGCCGCGCGCAGCCTCGAGAACCCGCAAAAGGTCTTCGTCACCAGCGATCCCGATCAGGCCTATGAGGCCGACCGTCTGGTGCTGCCGGGCGTCGGCGCCTTCGCCGATTGCCGGCGCGGGCTCGACGCGGTCAACGGCATGGTCGAGGCGATCACGGAAGCCGTGCGCGTCAAGGCGCGGCCGTTCTTCGGCATCTGCGTCGGCATGCAGCTGATGGCGAGCCGCGGCAAGGAGCATGTCATCACCGAAGGGCTGAACTGGATCGGTGGCGACGTCGAGAAGATCACGCCGCGCGATGAAAACCTGAAGATTCCGCACATGGGCTGGAATACGCTCGAGGTGCTGCGCGAGCATCCGGTGCTGAACAGGCTGCCGCTCGGCCCCAAGGGCCAGCACGCTTATTTCGTGCACTCCTACCACCTCAACGCCGCCAGCGAGGCGGACGTGCTCGCGCGCGCCGACTACGGCGGGCCTGTCACCGCGATCGTCGCCAAGGACACCGCGGTCGGCACGCAGTTTCACCCCGAGAAAAGCCAGCGTTTTGGCCTGGCCCTGATCTCGAACTTCTTGCGATGGAAACCGTGATTCTCTTTCCCGCGATCGACCTCAAGAACGGCCAGTGCGTGCGCCTCGAGCAAGGCGACATGGCGCGCGCGACCGTTTTCAACCTCAATCCAGCAGCGCAGGCGCAGAGCTTTGCCGAGCAGGGTTTTGAGTATCTCCACGTCGTCGATCTCGACGGTGCGTTTGCCGGCAAGCCGGTGAATGCCGAGGCCGTCGAGGCGATGCTGAAGACGATCAAGATCCCGGTGCAGCTCGGCGGCGGCATTCGCGATCTCAAGACCGTCGAAGCCTGGCTCGACAAGGGCATCACCCGCGTCATCATCGGCACCGCCGCGGTGCGCGATCCCGAACTGGTGAAGTCTGCTGCGAAGAAATTCCCCGGCCGCGTTGCGGTCGGGCTCGACGCGCGCGACGGCAAGGTCGCGGTCGAAGGCTGGGCCGAGACCTCGCAGGTGACCGTGCTGGAGATCGCAAAGCGCTTCGAGGATGCCGGCGTCGCCGCCATCATCTTCACCGACATCGCGCGGGACGGCCTGCTCAAGGGTCTGAACCTGGATGCGACGATTGCGCTGGCCGACGCGATCTCGATTCCGGTGATCGCCTCCGGCGGTCTCGCCTCGATCGAGGACATCAAGGCGATGCTGACGCCGCGGGCGAAAAAGCTCGCCGGCGCGATCGCCGGCCGTGCGCTCTACGACGGCCGACTCGACCCCGCCGCCGCCCTCACCCTGATCCGCGACGCGCGCAGGAGCTGACACATGTTCAAGGTGCGCGTGATCCCCTGCCTCGACGTCAAGGACGGCCGCGTCGTCAAGGGCGTCAACTTCGTCGACCTGCGCGATGCCGGCGATCCCGTCGAGGCCGCGATCGCCTATGACGCCGCCGGCGCTGACGAGCTCACCTTCCTCGACATCACCGCGACCCATGAGAACCGCGGCATCATGCTGGACGTGGTCCGGCGCACCGCCGAGGCCTGCTTCATGCCGGTCACCGTCGGCGGTGGCGTGCGCGAGGTCAACGACATCAAGACACTGCTGCGCGCCGGCGCCGACAAGGTCTCGATCAACAGCGCCGCGGTGTCGCGCCGCGAGTTCGTCAAGGAAGCTGCCGAGAAATTCGGCGAGCAGTGCGTGGTGGTCGCGATCGACGCCAAGCGCGTCAAGCGCCCGGGCGGCGACCGCTGGGAGATTTTTACCCATGGCGGGCGCAACTCCACGGGCATCGACGCGATCGAATATGCCCAGGAAGTGGTCTCGCTCGGCGCCGGCGAGATCCTGCTCACCTCGATGGATCGCGACGGCACCAGGCAGGGCTTTGACATTCCGCTGACCCGGGCGATCGCCGACAGCGTTCCCGTTCCCGTGATCGCCTCGGGCGGCGTCGGTAATCTCGACCACCTCGTCGACGGTATCCGCGATGGCCATGCCACGGCCGTGTTGGCCGCCTCGATCTTCCACTTCGGGGAATTCACCATCCGCGAAGCCAAGGAGCATATGGCCCGGCGCGGGCTAGCCATGCGCCTCGATGCCTGACGACTCCGCTTCATAAAAATGCTACATAGGCCGATGGGACCGGCCCGTTCGGCCGGACGTGTATTTGAGTGTTCTGTATGGCGCGTTTCACGATCCATCATCTCGCCGAGACCATCGATGCCCGCGCGGCGTCCGGTGGCGAGGCCTCCTATACCCGCAAGCTGCTCGACAAGGGTGCCGAGCATTGCGCCAAGAAGTTCGGTGAGGAAGCAGTCGAAACCGTAATCGCAGCAGTCGAAAACGATCGCGCGCATCTGATCGCTGAAAGTGCCGACCTGCTCTATCACTTCCTTGTGCTGCTCAAGTCCCGCGGCGTAAAGCTGGAAGAGGTGGAAGCGGCGCTGGACAAGCGTACGAATATGTCAGGGTTGGAAGAGAAGGCGTCGCGCAAGAGCGGCAACTAGAGGGTTTGTTTGAGCATGATCTTTTCGGAAAACCGCTTCACACTTTTCCGGATCATGCTCTCCTCTTAACGGAAAGGTCGCGTCATGGATATCCGCGCACCCGAGCAGCAATACAATCCATACCGCGTCTATACGCGCGAAGAATGGGCGCGGTTGCGCGACGATACGCCGATGACGCTGGAGCCGGGCGAGTTCGACCGGCTGCGTTCACTCCACGACCGCCTCGATCTCAAGGAAGTCGAGGACATTTACCTGCCGCTGTCGCGCCTGCTTTCGATCTATGTCGATGCGATGCAGCGCCTGTATTACGCCGAGCGCCAGTTCCTCAACATTCGCGATCGCAAAGTCCCGTACATCATCGGCGTTGCCGGCTCGGTCGCGGTCGGAAAATCCACCACGGCCCGCGTGCTCCAGGCGCTACTGGCACGCTGGTCGCCGCGTCCGAAGGTCGAGCTGATCACGACTGACGGTTTTCTTTACCCGAAGGCCCTGCTCGAGCAGCAAGGCATTTTGCAGAAGAAGGGCTTTCCGGAGAGCTACGATCTGCCGCTGCTGCTCAGTTTCCTGTCCGATATCAAATCGGGCCGCCGCCATGTCCGCTCGCCAGTCTATTCGCATTTGACCTACGACATCGTGCCGAACGAATGGGCGGAGGTCGACCAGCCCGACATCCTGATCGTCGAGGGCGTCAACGTCTTGCAGACCGGCAAGCTGCCGCGTGACGGCAAGGCGGTGCCCGTCGTTTCCGACTTCTTCGATTTCTCGGTCTATATCGATGCCGACGAGGCGGCGCTGCGGCAATGGTACATCAAGCGCTTCCTGGCGCTGCGCGACACCGCGTTCACCAATCCAAAGTCCTACTTCAATCGCTATGCGCTGTTGTCGGACGAGGAAGCCACCGCCACCGCCACCGCGATCTGGGAGCGGACCAACCTCGCCAATCTCGAGGACAACATTTTGCCGACGCGGCCCCGCGCGACGCTGATCCTGAAGAAGGGCGCGGATCACGCGGTGGAGAGCGTGGCGCTCAGGCGGCTGTAGCTTCGCCGCCTCCTATTTGCCGGCCTTCGCCGTCCAATCCGCGGACTTGACGCGTGCGACAAAGGTCGCGGGCCCCGAGCCGTTGGCCCGGTAGACGAAGGCTTCGCCCTCCTGTACTTCCCCGGCCTCCTTGCCGAAGGCATCGGCGATGTTCGTCTTGTGAGTGACGAGGACGGTGTTCGTGCCGGGCGCCGGCGATTGATCAACGAGCTGGCGCACGGCCGCCCCGGCCTTTGCGTTCGCAGCGGTGGGGTTTGCCATTCCCGACGTGCTGGCATTGCTGCTGTCCGTCAATGCGTCGACCGGCTTGCATTCCTTGCCAGTAATCAGCCTGCCGGCTTCGATCGCGCGGTTCAGACGGCTTGTGTAGACATCGCCAATCGGAATCGCGCGCTCCTGGATCGCCGCTCCGATCTGACGCGCCATATCCCTGCCCTTTTCACTCAGCTGGCGCTGGGCACTCATGTCGTCGAACTTGAAGGGATAGACGTCTTTCTGGCTGTCGTCGGTCGCGGTGTGCCGAAAGACGAGAACGTACCCGCCTTGCTTCAGCGCAGCGATGAGCTCCGACGTACCCGCTGCGGCGACCTGGGAGCTAACAGCGAGAAAGACAATGACGGAGAGCCGGTAGAGTACATTCATGCGCGATAACCTCGTCGGAAACCGAGCCCCCGAAGGATGATGACGCGCAGTGGGTTCGATTTCAATCGAAGATTGTCGGTCGGGCAGGCGCGCGTATCACCGCATCGTCATTACGAGCGCAGCGAAGCGATCCAGACTGCCTACGCGGAAAGATTCTGGATTGCTTCGCGGCGCTCGCGATGACGGCGAGGGAGCGGGGACTACATCGCCAGATGCCGTGACGCTGCCAGCCCCGCCAGTGCCTCGTCGAGCTTCTCCCGGTCGAGCGGCTTGATCAGAAAGCCGTTCATGCCCGCCTCGAAACAGGCGTAGCGGTCTTCCACCAGCGTATTGGCGGTGAGCGCGAGGATCGGCGTGTGCTGGCCGCTGGTAACGGCCTCGTGGGCGCGGATGCGCTTGGTTGCCTCGATGCCGTCGAGCTGCGGCATCTGGATGTCCATCAGCACGAGATCATAGGGCGTGCCGGCCGAGCTAGCCGCCAGCCAGGATTCCAGCGCGGCCTCGCCGTGGACGGCGATGACGACGCGGTGGCCGAGTTTTGTCAGCAGCGAGCGCATCAGCAGCGCGTTGATTTCGTTGTCCTCGGCGACGAGAATCGACAAGCCCTTTGCCGGTGCAGCGCCGGTGGAGTCGGCCGGTGGCTCCGGCGCGAGGTCGGGCGAGGCGACCTCGGGTGTCAGCGCGAGACGTGCGGCGAGCGAGGCGGTGCGTAAGGGCTTGACCAGGAAGCCGGTGAAATCAGCCGAAAACTTCTCGTGGCGCGAGCTCGACGTCAGCAGCACCAGCCGCTGCGCCGCATGCGCGCGCCCCAGCCCGCCAAGCCGGTCGGCGATGGTCGCGCCGATCGCACGATCGACCAGCATGGCGTGCCAGGATCGCTCCGGCAGCAGCGCTTCCACGACCGACGCATCGGAGGTCATGCAGGTCTGGCCGCCCCAGCGCTCGAGACGCCGCGCGATCAGCGAGGCCTCGATGCCGTCGGCAACCAGGAGGATCGATTTGCCGGTGAGGTCGGGGCTCGGGAATGCCGTCTGTCCCGCGCTGCCTTGCGATGCCGCCAGCGGCAGCGCGACCTCGAAGGTTGCACCCTTGCCCGGCTCGCTCGTCAGCGTGATGCGGCCGCCCATGCGCTTGACGATGCGCTCGCTGATGGCAAGGCCAAGGCCGGTGCCGCCATAGGTGCGCGCGACGCGCTCGTCGGCCTGCTCGAATTCGCGGAAGATGCGCTGCTGCGCTTCTGATGCGATGCCGATGCCGGTGTCGCGGACCAGAAAACTGATCTCGTGCGGCCAGATGCCGGGCTCGACGATCAGCGCGACGCCGCCTTTTGCCGTGAACTTGATGGCGTTGCCGGCGAGGTTGAGCAGCACTTGGCGCAGCCGCGCCGCGTCGCCGACCACTTCCAGCGGCAGGCGCTCGTCGACATAGGCGGCGATCTCGAGCTGCCTGGCCTGCGCGCGCGGCGCCAGCAGCTCGGTGATCTCCTCGATCAGGGTGGAGAGCGCGAACGGGCGCAGCTCGAGATCGAGCTTGCCGGCCTCGATCTTGGAATAGTCGAGCAGCTCTTCGATCAGCGCCATCAGCGCTTCGCCAGAGGTTTTCACCGCCCTGGCATAGGTCGCCTGCTCCGGCGTCAGATTGGTGTCGAGCAACAGGCCGCCCATGCCGATGATGCCGTTCAGCGGCGTGCGAATCTCGTGCGAGGCCATCGCCAGGAAGCGCGACTTGGCGCGGTTGGCGGCGTCGGCCTGGTCGCGCGCGTCCGACAGCGCGCGTTCGCTCTCGGTGCGGTCGGTGACGTCGCGCCCGACGCTCTGCAATTCAGCGGGCTGACCGGCATCGAGCCGGACATAGCCTTCGCGCCAGGCGATCCAGCGCGCGCCGAGCGGGGTTGCGATCTTCTGGTCGTGGACGCGCGTGCCGCTGCTCTCGCGGGCGCTGTCGCCCTGCTCCAGCACGTCGAAATCGAAGCGGGTGCCGACCAGCGCGCCGCGCGGCTGCCCTGTGAGCGCGCAATAAGCGTCATTGACGAAGGTGATGCGGCCCTGGGTGTCGCGCAGCACGATCAGATCGCCCTGCTGCTCGAACAGGCTGCGCGCGCGCTCCTCGGCTTCCTTCAGTTCCCAATTGCGGTCGATCAGCGCCTCGTTGTGGGCGGCGAGCTTGCGCATCCGCTTGTTGACGAAGCGCAGGCGCATGCTCAACGTGGCAAGGCCGAGGCAGGCGAGCGCGAACAGGAAGCTCGCGCCGATCGCAAAGGCGTGGGGATCGTAGCCGGAATTCTCGGACCGGCTGCCGGTGACGAAACCATAGGCGCCGCCGAAGGTCGCCGAGAAGACCATGAAGGAGCGGATCGCGAAGGCGATGCGCGGATGCCGTCGCCTGAAGCGGCGCATGCGCACCTTGATCCGGAACGTCCGATCCATCTCCACCGACCCTTATCCGAAACCCCGCCGCCAGCGCGTGCGACGATGTCGTGCCGACCTTGCGAACAGTTTGAGGCTTTGGGGTTGCCTCCAAACAGGGTTGACGAGGTGTTAATGCCTCAGAGCATGATCCGGAAAGATCATGCTCAAACCTAGAGCGAGGCGGCCTGGAGGTGGCGGTGGCCGCCGCGGGCGCCGACGATCAGGGCCGCGGCCTCGCGCTGCGAGAACGTCCGCGAGCGCACATAGATACGGTAATCCGCCGGCCCCTCGGTGGAGAGATAGATCACCGGGCCGCCATCGACCGGCTGTGCGGCGATCGAGACGAGGCGGTTCGAGGAAGTAGCCTCGCAGGAGTCCGGCTCGGAGCCGAGGCCGTCGTCGACGACGGCGAAGTCTGCGGCGTCTGCATCGTCGGTGATCTGGACCCGTACCGTCGCCTTTTCGGGATCGTCGGTGAAGGCGACGTGCACGCCGGCGGTCCAGAACAGCGATGTCAGTTCGACCGAGGTTTCGCCGACGGCGATGCAGGGATGCGAGACCGATCCGATCTCGCCGCGGGCGAACACCGCAGCCGCCAACAAGGGAACAACCGAGGCCAGGATCTTGAAACGCAACATGACACTCTACTCACCAGGCCGCTCGGGAACTGTCCCCTAAGAACGCATGGCCTTATGGTTTGCAGAGCGTAAAGGAAACTCGTTACCGCCGGGTTGACGCGCGGAATGATCAGGCGATCTGCCGCACATCCTCCGCGAGTGCGCGGTAGGACAAGGCTTCGGCGAGATGCAGCCGGCCGATCTTGTCGGCATTGTCGAGGTCGGCGAGCGTGCGTGCCACGCGCAGCACGCGGTGATAGCCGCGCGCCGACAGCCGCATGGTCTCGGCGGCATCGCGCAGCAGTTTCTGGCCTTGCGTGTCGGGCTTGGCGACGTCCTCCAGCACGGAGGCGGGCGCTTCGGCGTTGGTGCGGACATTGGGCAGGCCGGCATCGGCATAGCGTGCAAGCTGGATGTCGCGCGCCGCCGCGACGCGCGCGGCGACCTCGGCGGATCCTTCCGCCGGCGGCGGCAGGATCAGATCGGCTGCGGTGACCGCGGGCACCTCGATGCGCAAATCGATGCGGTCCATCAGCGGGCCGGAGATGCGCGCCTGGTAATCGCCGGTGCAGCGATCGATGCGGCCGCGCTTGCACCCATAGCCCGGTTCGAACGCATTGCCGCAGCGGCACGGATTCATCGCCGCGACCAGCATGAAGCGCGCCGGATAAGTGACGCGATGATTGGCGCGGGAGACCGCGACCTCGCCGTTCTCCAGCGGCTGGCGCAGCGAATCCAGCACGCGCGGATCGAACTCCGGCAGCTCGTCGAGAAACAGCACGCCCTGATGCGCCAGCGAGATCTCGCCGGGCTTTGCGCGCATGCCGCCGCCGGTGAGCGCCGCCATGCTGGCGGAATGATGCGGCGAGCGGAACGGCCGCCGCGCGGTCAGCGCGCCGCCATCGATCTCGCCGGCAACGGAGGCGATCATCGACACTTCGAGCAGCTCGCCCGGCGACAACGGAGGAAGGATGGAGGGCAGGCGCGCCGCCAGCATCGATTTGCCGGCGCCGGGCGCGCCGATCATCAGGATATGGTGGACAATTAAATTACTAAATGTTAATGAGACCAGATGGTTATAGATCATCCGGAAGTCCGCCCGAAGGCTTTCTCATACGTCAGGATGTCCACTGACCTTCAACTGAAGGGCGATAGCCTTCGCCGTCAGCGCGAAGCCTCCCGCAAATACGCCGACCGGCACGGCCTAGAGCTGATCGAGGATATCGATCTCCACGACATCGGTGTCTCGGCCTACAAGGGTAAAAATATCGCATCCGGCGCCTTCGGAAGGTTTCTCGAGGCCGTCCGGGACGGGAAAATCCAGGCGGGCTCATACCTGCTCGTCGAATCATTTGACCGAATGAGTCGCCAAGAGCCGGTGGTCGCCCTGAAACCGTTCATTGAGATCGTCGAAGCGGGTCTGGTCCTGGTCACGCTAGATGATGAGCGCGTATTCCGTGGCAACATCAGCTTCGAAGACCTGATTATCTCGATCGCCAAGATGAGCCGGGCGAACGAGGAATCGGCACGTAAGAGCGACCGATTGTCACAGGCATGGAAAGCAAAACGGTCTGTGATCGGTCAGAAGAAGCTCACAGCCCGTTGTCCAAGTTGGTTACGTCTAACCCCTGATCGGGCGGATTTCGAAATCATTGAGGAGCGTGCCACGACCGTCCGGAGGATTTTTGACGAAGCTGCTTCCGGATATGGCACGTTCACAATCGTGCGCCGCCTCAACAACGATGGCGTTCCGACGTTCGCTGGCAAGGGGGGCTGGCAGAGCTCGACGGTCAACAAGATCCTCAGCAGCCCTGCGGCAGTTGGTACGTTCCAGCCCAATCGCATGGATGGTGGTAGGCGTCTGCCCGAGGGCCAGCCGATCCAAAACTACTTTCCCCGAATCGTGAGGCAGGACGTATTCGAAACAGCTCAGCGCGGCCGCCTTGAACGATGGCGGAACGCCCAGCCCGAAAAGGGAAAAAAGCCGCATCCGGCGGGCGGCAGAAAGGGCAAGCAGTATTCAAACCTATTCTCAAAGCTGGCCGTCTGCGACTATTGCGGCGAGCCAATGCATTATCAAAACAAGGGTGCACCGCCGAAGGGACGGACGTACCTCGTGTGCTCGAATGCGCTTCGCGAGGATGGTTGCGTGATGACCGGCCGCTGGCGATATGACCAGTTCGAAAGGACGTTCTTGTCGTTCGTCGAGCAGCTCGATCTGGCTTCGCTAGTTCAGTCGAGCGAGCATTCGAATAAGCGGAGCGAACTAGCTTTCCAAATCGAGGCCGTCGAGGGCAGGATCAACCTTCTTCAGGAAAACGTTCGTCGGGCCATCGATACGAGCATGGCGCTGGCAGAATTCAAGAGTGAGCTGCTAGCGGAGAGCATCAAGAAGGGGGAGCAAGAACTAACCGAAGCAAAGAAGGTGAGGCAGCAATTGCGCCACGAGATTGCGATCCTCGACCAGACGGCCCTAACGTATTATCGCAGTCCCGATCAGGTCGCGGAGCTAATTGAACGTGTGCGGGCCGCCAGGGGTGGGGATGTGTACAAGCTCCGCGCTCAGATCGCGTCGAGGCTGCAATCGTTGATCAGCGAACTGCGTCTGACGGTCGACCCTGACACTCAGCGCTTTGAGGTTATCTTCCGTGATGGTCAGGGCATGACTCTGTTCGTCGACCCTGAAGAACCGACGAAGTTTATCCAGAAGGTCAGCGGGAAGGCGCCGGATTTCGAAGTTCTGTCTGCTGATGGCGCGCTCCTTCGACTACCTGCCGATGACCCAGCTCTGGACGAGAAATAAAGATTCCTAAACAGGTCACTCAGAGTACTTAAATTCCCCCGTCGGCAAAGTTGCGCCGTCGGGCCCATTATTGCTGTTATTGTTAATGCGACCGCCTTCCCCATCGGGTTGTTGGTCGGCGGGAGGCTCAAATTAGGGTCGCACTTGTGGAGCACTCAAACTCACAGGAGTGTCCGAGGCGTCCCATGGCAGAGACGATTCAATCGACGGTCGCTCGTTTGGCTTCCCGAGCTCTGGCTAAGCCTGCTTCCGTGTATGGCATTGAGGCGCCGTGTGTTCAAAGGTGAAAATGCGCGCTTTGTGACAGCAGGCCGACCGCCCGGAAGAATTCATGCTATACGACCCTAATGTGCTTAAAACGGTGCCCGATTGTCGCTTAGCGCTTGAGCGAGCGATCCAGGCCGGCGAGGCGGAGTTCGTAAAGCCACTATATGTTCGGTTAGCCCAACTCGGCGGCGCAGACTATTCTGATCCGCTGGAAGCTGCTTTTCATTCTCTCCTGACAGTCTACGAGCAAACCTTGAGAAGGGGGCGCGCGAACCGCGTACGAATAAAGCTAAAAAACCTCGGCGGTGGGGCGAGTGCAGTTGAGAAGATTCTTATAGGCTGGTGCCGTGCAAAAAGAATGAGCTCCGGCTTTGAGCGGATGGTTGAGTTCGGACTTAAGGATCGGGTTGGTGAATACATAGTAGGCATCGATTTTCCGGCCCGATTTCCCTCTGAGGTCGTTGAAGCCGCTCGCGCGAAGCTGATCAAGTATGATATCGTAACGGCGGACGAACTGAGCCAGCTGATCGCCCCGCCGAGAAATTGAACGCGCACCTCAGATGATCCCGCGACAGAGATAGTTTTTGACAGTCTGCGGGTAGAATTTCCGTCCGGTCGCCGTGGTGATTCCCGCATCGTTCAAATGGCGCGCAATCTCGCTGTAAGATCGCCGCAATACATCCGCATCCAGTTTAGCCGTATGCAAATTCGTCAGCGGCCTTGCGATTCTTCGCGCCCAAATTCCTTCCGTTTTATCCGAGGATTTTGCCTCGACGTTTCGCCTCGGCCAACGCTGCCTTCGTGAAAGGGCTCAGGCGGCGGCTTCCTGCGTTTCAGCTATGCCAAGATAGTCGAGTACGTCACCGATGAGAGCTCCAAGGCGAGCAAAGTCAGCTCGAATGCGATCATCCGAGAAACGAGCTATGTGGTTAGCACAGTTAATCTTTGTGCCTGTCGCAAATTGTCGGGTCACGTACAAACGGTAGGTCTCGTCCAAGACGACATTTTCGAGTTCGCCCTTCAAAATCTGCTCCACCATGGACGCTGGGTACGTGCTGGCGCGGGCTCGGTCTTCAAGCATCCCTCTATCTTCCGCCCACGTCCAGACGTCTTCCGAATACAGGACCTCGAGGGTGACAGGGAGCCGGAAGCCGGCTTGTAAAGCGGCAACCGCATGCGCAGGCTTCGGGTAGCAGAAGGCTTTAGCAGAAGCGGTGTTTCCCTCGACCTCGTTCCACTCGCGTTTCGGCCCGGCGGCGTCTCCATCAAGAATGCCAGCGGCTCGAGGACCGTGTTGGTGATGTTTGTGCTGGCATCGCCAAGCGTTCAGCATGTCGATGACATAGCTGTGTCCCGCCCCCTCTCTCTTAGTCTCGAAGTCGATCAGCGCCGCGCGAGCGGGATGAAACACCTCGGTGCATCGACGAAGCACAATACGATCGCTTTCGCCTTCGACAAAGATCTTTGGTCGGTTCTGCAGGGCAAGTTGTTCAGCCTCGTGCTTCGCCTGCATCTGTTCCCGGACGTCGTGGACGAGTTGCTTCACGCGGGGCGCGAGCAGAGCCATCGTTCCCATTTTCTCGTCCACCTCGCATCCCGAGGGACTGGACTCTGTGCCCTTCTCGTCGGTATCGCGGAAGACATGGGCGCAAGCCACGCCGACGGGGCAGGTCTCGCCAAGGTCATAAAACACGGGGGAATGGGTGGTAAGAAGGATTTGTGCGACGCCGTTCTGGGCGAAGGCTGAGAGCTCGCCCCCAAGTTCCACCGCGCTCGCAAATTCAAGATTGTTTTCAGGCTCCTCGTACGCCCAGATAAAGCTGTAGGGTGCCGCGCCTCTTCCTTGGAGCGAACGCTTCTTCTCCGCCATAAACTTCAGAATAAGCGGAATGTGGCGGGTCTTGATGCCGTCGCCACGACTCTCAAGGGAAATGTTTTTTACACCGCTTAGGAAATCGAGCCGCTGGAAGATGTGGCTCAGATCTCGTGGAAGAGCCAAACGTGTCTCGAACCCAAGGGAACTGCCGATGCCTTCGGTAAGATCCGAGAGGTGCTCTCCGATCGAGTCTTCGAAGGCTGTGCTGGAGGTCCTGAACGTGCGGGTGGCGACCTCGGCGATGATACTGTAGATGCGCCCACGCAAGTCATCGAAGTATTTCGCGTCCTTGATCGCAGGTACATACTCGAATTCAATTTGCCTCAGCAGCGCATGGGCGTTGGAGCGTTCCGGAATTTCGAGCTGGGTCCTCACCTCCCGTCCGCGACGATTAACTGAAATTCGATTCCCCCAGTAGCGGCTGGAGTGCAGGCCGCCTGCGCGCCAGCGTTTCTCCCAGACGACTAGTGTGCCATTCGTTTCATGGTAGGAGGTTGGTATGTCCAGCTCCAAGCGGACGATCACCTCTTTTGCCGTTTTCGCTCGTTCGGGGACAAACAGATTATAGTCTTCGTTGAAATCGAACTGCTTGCCGGGGTTTGTGATCCCGTTGAAGAAAAGATTGAGTGCGCGAAGGATGTTGGATTTTCCACAGTCGTTCTTTCCAACGAAGATTGATAACTTTTCAGTCGGGATGGTAAGGCGCTGGATTGAGCGAAAATTTTCGATGTGAACCTGTCTGATTGTAACGCTCATGCGGCCCCCCCAGTTCGCGACTCCCCACGCCGCGCGTTGC
This sequence comes from Bradyrhizobium sp. B117, assembly GCF_038969555.1. Lineage (NCBI taxonomy): Bacteria > Pseudomonadati > Pseudomonadota > Alphaproteobacteria > Hyphomicrobiales > Nitrobacteraceae > Bradyrhizobium > Bradyrhizobium sp. B117. The sequence continues at coordinate 10,013,594 of NZ_CP152414.1, read as the reverse complement.
ATCTCAATATCATGAACTTGCCGGCTGCCAAGCCGTCGAGCTCGGCTATGAGGAACAACAGCGCCGGAAGCGCGACAATAATCGTTGGCGTCGATTCGTCGACATTGCGAAGGATGGGAGAGAACTTTAACTCGCCCGAGCGTTTCTAGCAGCTGTCAAGCAAGCCGAGATCGACCGAGAAAAGGAAACTGGGGGCCGCAAGCTTGGCGAATGGCTGTCTTGGGCGGAGGAGCGAATCTCTACAACAGACCCAATCAATGCGGGGGCCGAAGCGATCTTCAATTCTGTTGCGTCAGTAAACGAATGGAATTACCGCGATTAGAGCGTCCATCGGCGTAGCCCTTTCCACTGTCCGGACGGGCACTTGTCCGCAAGTTGGACTGGACTTCTCCCTCTGCATGTTCAATTTTAGGTGGCGAATCAAAGAGCAAACGCCAAAACCTGTCGACCTTTTTAAAAAAAAACGAGGGGCGATCCACTGAATCCAAAACTGTACCGCTAGAGACGGCGCTCAGAGCCCTTGAATGAGAGCAATCCGCCGAACAACAATCCTGCCTAAACGGGGCCTTGCAAATAGCTGGGGGGTTTGATCATGACCGCAAAGCAGCAAAAATATCCGACGGCACTACGGAAGAATTTGACCGATCAGCTTGGTTTTCTTCTGAATCGGAGAGTTGATGAAGACGAAGTATCCTTTGACAAGGCGTTCAGTCAAATCGCGCTGGACATTCTCGGATATGAGCCAGGGTCTGGAACTTGGTCCGACGGCCGAGGCGACTTCGGTGTAGATTACTGGATCGTTGAGGAAAAAGCCGCAACGATATTTCAGTTCAAGAGCCACGATTTTACTGCCGGTCTGAACTCGGAGCTCTTGGCTGATAGTACATACTTAGGCGACTTGCCTCGCATAAGGCAGCTGTTGCAGCACCTCAACGAAGTTCCGAAAGAAGCTAATCAAAGAGTTCAAGAGTTCATTAAGGAGGTTGGCGTTGCGATCCATCGCTACAGTGCGACCGCGAACGCAAAAGAATCGCCATTTGAGATCACGATTTTCTTCTGCTGCCTTGCGAACGGTCTCACAAAGCAAGCCGCAGAAGAATACGCACGGTTCAGCGCGCCGCTAAACATCACTTGGTCAAATCAACTAATACACGTATCCACGTTTCCGATCTTCATTGACGAGCTTATTGCAGAGCGGTGGCGCGAATCCAACACAGACTGGCGCACGGCAAACGGTGAGAGAGATGACAAGGTCGAGTTACACGTACGCGGGGAAATGATTTCCTCGGCAAAGTCGGCCGTCTTCTTCACGAAAGCGTACGATCTCGTCTCAGCCTTTGATCGATTTGGTTATCAGCTTTTCGAACCGAACGTGCGATGTGAACTTCGGCGCTCTAAAGTCAACGAGAAGATTCGAGAGTCGGTGAGGCATTCGCGAGGGCGACGAGAGTTCAAGCATTTGAACAATGGAATTACATTGATCTGCTCTAGCTTTCAGAAAGTTAACCGACAAATTCCCATCATACGAATAGTTCAGCCTGGCGTTATCAACGGCTTGCAGACCGTGAAGTCGGTTCACGATGCATTCGACGAGCTGAGCGACTCGGAAAAGGCTCACTTTGAGCAAGACTGCGAGGTTCTTGTTCGACTGCACACCCGGGAGGCAGTTGCCGACTACAAGGAGCTGGTAAAATCGACGAACAATCAGAATCCTATGCAGCCGCGCAATCTTCGATCAAATGAGCAGGAGCAGATTTATTTCGAATCTCTATTCGCGGATATGAACTGGTTTTATGAGCGCAAGGAAGGAGCTTGGAAGGCGTTCCAAAGCGATTCGAAGCTCTGGGGCTCCTTAAAAGGGAAGCGAGTTGCCGACTTCAAGATCGAAGGACGTGCGGGTGGCGTTCGGAACGTTGACAATTTGGAACTTGCGCAAGCGTGGTTGTCCTTCATCGGCTTTTCGAATGAAGCAATTCATAACAAGAGGGATATATTCAGCGACGAAAAATTCTATGATCTCGTATTCAAGCAGCGCGTTGCCAAGCACGGCTACGATTACAACTTCGCTTTCAACGATCCTAGCGTTCGATCAGAGGCAGAGCAGCAAGCCCCGAGCCCGCAGGCCTTGCTACTGTCAGAGCTGCTTCGTGAGATCGCGGACGGATTGACGCCGACACGCAAGCAAAATCGAGATGATAGCGTCAAGCGACTTAAGTTGGATAAGCTGAAAAAGGAGGAGCAAGATGCGGAGTTAGTTCGTGACAGCCTTTATACAAGAGGCTTAGTCCTGGCTGGAGCCAAATATTTGTTCGTCGATTTTTGCGGATTGGTGTTTTTTCGGTCTTTGGGGTTGGATGTTTATAGAGCGGCGAATTGGCTTCTAAATTCAAGATCAATGAAGCCGTTCTTCGCAGGACGGGATTTGAGTCCTATGCAGGCAGTGATAAAGACCGATGACTTCGAAGTCGACGACGTTATAGCGGTCTTGTGGGGGGTATATAGTTATTGCCTTGAAATGATCATCGAACAACCAAGTTGGCGACAGCAATTCGAACAAGCGGCAGTGCGCTCCCGTTTTAATTACTCAGATTACAATCGAAGAACGTTGTTCGGTCAGTTGGAAAATCTTGATCGCGTCTATCAAAAGCGAGCAATTCCCCAGCCCTGGTCGGAAGGCATCGAAAAGCATCGGGGCATCTTCGCTTTTGTCAAGGCAATGTGCGGAAGGAAGTGACATGGACGGTAACGGCTCGCAACCAACATCCGTCTAGTAGACATGACGCCCGATCACTTGCAGGCTTTGCCCGAGCCTCACATACTAGATTACGACTGGCGATACACGCCTGAGACGGTGATGATCCTCTCTGAGCTAGTGCGCCACTCGAAATCTGTGCTCGCAGTTGGCACGCCATCACTGGCTCGGTACCTTGAATCGATCGGTCACGAGGTGCTCCTAGTTGATCGTCAACCGATCCATGCCGTTCGTAATCATAGGCAGGTCGAACCTGGCTCCAGTCCGCCCGATTTTGGGAAGAGCACCATCGCAATCATCGACCCCCCTTGGTACCCTACGGATGCCAAGATTTGGATTGCGTGGACAGCACACGGCATCGAACCCCAAAGCCAGATGCTGGTTTCGCTTTGGCCCGACACTACCCGCCCGACCGCCGCGAAAGAGTTTGAAGAACTAAAATCCTGGATTAGCCAGTGGGCTGAGTTCGAAATCTTGGACGTGGTCCCACAATACAAGGCGCCTTTGTTCGAAGAGGCGGCTCTTAAGGTCAGCGAGGGGCCTTCCATGGGACTGAGTCCTCGCTATGGTCGCCTAGTGTCCGTTCGCCCCAGGACCCTCCCCGTCCTTCTCGGACATTCAGAATTGCGAAGTACATGGATTCGATTTGTCGTGGACGACTATCAGCTAGCGATCTGCCTAAAAGAAAATAAAGCTTTGACGCGTCCAGTTGTCCTGCACCCGCTCGCGAAGCATTGGATTTGGCCTTATGTCAGCAAGCGTGCTCGTGAGCGAGATCTGATCAATCTTTGGAGTTCGCGCAACGAGGTCGCACTTCTTAGAGACCCCAGACTTGCCGTAGAGACGTTGCGTAGGGCTCTGAAATCAGGTGATCCAGCTGGGTTTAGAGATCAACTGGGGTCGTATGGCCAACTACAAGATTTAAGCATTCCGCGCCCCCCTTACCGAAGGTTATTGGAATGGCAGCACCAGCAATAGCATTGCGCTTTCGAGATACCGTGCCAAACGTCGATACGATTCATGCACATCGCTCGGTCTTGCACGACAAGGGTTCGGTTTGGTGGGGCTGGTGGAAAAAGGACTTTGAAGAAGATCATGGCGCCTTGCTGGAGAGTCTGCAGGCGAATGGCTCGCTCGCAATTTCCATAGTTGATCGCTCCACACAACGGATGTTTCGGGCGGACGTGTTGCAGGTACGGATCGGGCGTCTGAAGAAGGCGGAGCTAGATTTTGTCCCGGAGTACTATCTTAAGTACGAGGAGCGGGTGTTTGCATGGTTCCTGTTGTCCTCCATTGAGGAAGAGAGTTTTGACAATGAGATCGCGGCCCGTTTCGGCGATCACACGTTGCTGTCGCTCGCCGCTGCCGAAGATGATCGAGTGGAAAAGCTGGCTGCCGACACTAACGTCAGCAACAGGTCCTGTATTCTCCACCTTTCAGACCTGCACTTTGGCGCGGACTACGCATTCGCGACACAGCGCGAAAAGCCGAACATAGGGGATCCTCGGAAAACACTCACTGAATGTTTGGCAGCCGATCTCAAGCGGATAGGTAAGCACGACAACATCGCCGCCGTTTTGGTTACAGGCGACTTCACGACAGGGGGGGATTGGCGAGATGGAACACGTGAAGATGTGCTTCAAGAATTTAAGGCACTGAGAGGCGTTCTGGGCTTAGAGCCCGAACAGATCATAGCAGTGCCGGGTAACCATGACATCGTGAGGTATCCAAAAGGTTCGCCGATTGACATAGCCGCAATAGTGCTTAGCAACCAAACTACATATCAGCATGAACGAGAATTTCGAACGTTTGTCGACGAGCTTATAGGGCGCAACTGGAAAGACTCGCTAAACTACGTCCATCGGATACGTCTCAAGGAAGCAGACGTGCTTCTGTGCTTACTCAATTCTTGCACGATCGTGGCAACCGAGTGGACCGAGTATGGTTTCGTCGGAACAAGCGGGATCGATGCCATGGGTACTTTGCGAGATGAACCAATTACTCGGCCCACATTCAAATTTGTGGCGCTCCACCACCACCTATTGCCAGTTGCTGGGGTGGCGGCTCCAAATTCTAAAGGAGTGACTCTATCGCTAGATGCATCCGATCTCTTAGATGCAGCACAAAACGCAGGAGCGCATATTGCGCTTCATGGTCACGAGCACATGCCGCGAATAGCGCGATATCAAACCGTTCCCTTGCGAGGCGCAACTATGGCTCCGCCGCTACATGTAGTCTCGAACGGCAGCGCAGGCGGCAAACGTACTCCAGGAAGCGAGCGCAACGCTTACTGCCTATTTGATTTGCAGGCTGACAGGCTTCACTTATCAATGCGTGAGTTGCGTTTCGACGCAAAGGAAGGGGCCAGCCTGTTCGATGGCCAACTTGATGTGAAACCGCAAGTTCCTTAACAGGAATGTTTCCGGTGAGCGTTGCTGATTGGCTGGCAATTCGCTGAAGCAGCGTAGCCACACTTTCTCATTCAAATCGCTTGACGTAGTTCTTGACCGTCTGCGGATAGAATTTCCGCCCAGTTATCGTCGTCAGTCCCGCATCATTCAAGTGTCGCGCAATCTCGCTGTAAGAACGCCGCAATAGATCCGCATCCAATTTCGCTTGTGTTTCGGCATGGAATAAGGGCTCTGACTCACTTTTGATGCAGTTCGGAGGATGTCTGGCGCTTTGATTGGGAGAATCAGCGCCATGCAGCAAGCACTCCACCGCTCCAGTCTGGTACCGCGTGGGTTTGTTGTAGAGAGTGCGTGCTACGAGGGTGATAAGGCCGTCATCACTGTCCGGCCATCCGGAAGTTTTGGCTTGTGTCCATCATGTGGGACAGTTTCGCGGCGGATCCATAGCCGGTATCGGCGCCGCGTGACCGATCTGCCGCTTTCCGGGCGGGTCGTTGAGCTCCTGGTGATCGCCCGCCGCTTCCGCTGCGAGGCCGTCCTGTGCGGACGCCAGATCTTCACTGAGCGTTTCTCCGACGGGATATTGGCTCCATCAGCGCGACGCACGGCGAGGCTGGACTCTATCGTCCATCACCTTGGTCTGGCGCTTGGCGGCCGGCCGGCAGCAGGCTTCGCAAAACGGCTGATGTTGCCGGTGAGCAAGGACACACTTCTGCGCGTGGTCCGACGCCGTCACCGTCCGCCGGCTGACCAGCTCAAGGTTATCGGCATCGATGATTGGGCCTGGCGTCGCAATCACCGATACGCCAGCATCGTCTGCAACCTGGAAAGGCGCCGGGTAGTCACCCTGCTGCCGGATCGTGAGCCCGCGACCGCCCAAGCCTGGCTCGCTGCGCATCCCACGATCGCGATCGTCGCCCGCGATCGTGGCGGCGGATATGGCGAAGCGGCGGCCAAAGCCTTGTGCAGGTCGCCGACCGCTGGCATCTGATGGAGAACGCCAGTCGGGCCTTCCTTGACGCCGTCCGCAAATCGATGCGCCAGATTCGCATCGTCATCGGCGCGACCACAATTGATCCCAAGCTGCTAACAGCCGCCGAGCGCCTCCAGTATGAGGGCTATCTGCGCCGCGAGGAGGCCAATGAAGCCATCCTGGCTCTGTCGAAGAGCGGCATACCCATCAAGCAGATCGTGCGCCAGACTGGCCATAGCAGGAAGCTGGTACGGCAGGTGATCCGCGGCGAACGCACCGATGTCTTCCGGACCCGACAAAGCTCTTTGGATCTGCATTTGCCATGGCTGGACGATCAGTGGGCCGCTGGCTGTCGCAATGGGGCCGAACTTTGGCGCCGCTTAACGGCGCGTGGCTTCCGCGGCTCGCTCCGCGTCGTCAGCGAGTGGGCGACCCGCAGACGACGGGCCGAAAAGGCCGACGCAAAAAACCTTCAGCGGATTCCGTCGGCCAGAACAATCGCGCGCCTCATGACCATCGGTCGGGACCTGCTCACGAAAGCGGAGACCGTCACGGTCGCGGCGATCGAAGCTGGCGTGCCAACCCTTGTCGAGGCACGCGAGATCATCGCCGAATTCCATCTGATGATCCGACGCAAGACCGAGGCGGGCCTCATCCCATGGATCGAGCGCGCCCGCGCCAGTCTCGTCGCCTCGTTCGCCAGCGGCGTCGCGAAAGATGAAGCAGCGGTTCGAGCAGCAATCACTTCGCCTTGGTCCAACGGACAAACTGAAGGTCAGATCACGCGCCTCAAGCTCGTCAGACGTCAGATGTACGGTCGCGGGAAAATCGATCTGCTTCAAGCCAGATTGATCGGCGCAGAATAATCGGAGCTGCACCAAAATTGCGTCAGAGCCCCTTTTGGATGCCGATAGAGGGTCCCAGTCGAACGCCGATTGACATTCGCCCGGAGTTGGGATGCAAATTCGTCAGCAGCCTTGCGATTCTTCGCGGCCAAACTCCGACCATTCAACCCAAGAATCTTTCCTCGACGTTTCGCCTCTGCTAACGCTGCCTTCGTTCGTTCGGAGATTAGCCGACGTTCTTCTTGAGCGAGGGCGGCAAAGATGTGCAGCTGGAAGTCGGTCGCGTTGGGCATCTCAGCGCAGACCAAGCCGATGCCCTGCTCAAGAATGCTGGCGATGAAGCTGACGCGACGGGAAAAACGATCGAGGCGTGCGATAACAATCTTTGCATTCTCGCGTTTTGCCAGTTGGATCGCTCGCTGTAATTCCACGCGCGAATCGTCCTTCCCGGACTGAACGTCGCAGAACTCAGCGATCAGCGTTCCGGCTCCTGCTATGAACTCCGATATCTTGCGGCGCTGGGCAGCCAACCCGAGTCCGGACTTACCTTGGCGTTCGGTAGATACCCGGAAATATGCAATGAATTTTGTCACGGGGCTCCCAAGTCAATGTGGCGGCACCGCTATCAACGAAGCGCACGGATCGGACAACGGTGAACCGAAGTCGGACGCCACCAACAATTTGTGTCCGCACGATGCCTTCGAGATCTCGAAGAGATTTATCAGGTTTGCTACGCGAAGCCGTTTAAGGATTACGAAGGGGATGTAAATCAGGGCCTGAACCCAGTATGATGGCATCGCGACTGTTGGCCAAGCGAAGCTGCCCGCATTGAAGCGGCGGCCGAAAGGGGGGGCCATGCCTGCATTCATCTGCACCGCCTGCGGCACACAGTATCCGCCGAGTGACGCTACACCGGCTCAGTGTCCCGTTTGCGAAGACGAGCGCCAGTACATCCCGCCCGAGGGGCAGTCGTGGACAACGCTAGAACGGCTCAGGATTTCGCACCACAACGGATTCCGACAATACGAACCAGGCCTCATCGGCATCGGCACACAGCCAAAGTTCGGCATCGGACAACGCGCATTGCTCCTGTGCACGCCCGAGGGGAACATTCTGTGGGATTGCATTTCGCTAGTCGACGATGCCACGGTCACCCTAATCAAGGGGCTTGGCGGGCTGCACACCATAGCGATTTCGCATCCGCACTTCTACACGACGCTAGTCGAGTGGAGCCGTGCGTTTGGGGATGTACCCGTCCATCTCCACGCCAACGATGCAAAGTGGGTGAGGCGGCCGGACCCCTGCATCAAGTTCTGGCAGGGGGAGAGATTCGAACTGCTCAAAGGTGTTACGCTGATCCATGGAGGCGGACACTTTCCCGGTGGATCGATGCTGCATTGGGCAGCGGGAGCTGAGGGTAAAGGCGTCGTGTGCTCAGCAGACATAGCCATCGTGAACTTGGACCGGAAGTCCTTCGCATTCATGCGCAGCATTCCCAACCATATCCCCCTTTCCGAAAAGGCCGTCCGTGCCATCGGCGCCGCACTGATGCCCCTTGCCTTCGACCGAGTCTACAGCCACCACTTCGAGCGGGTGATGCATTCCGGAGCGAAGCAGATCTTACAGAGTTCGGTGGAGCGCTACGTTGCCGCCATCGGTGGGGCTTATGACAGAGTTTGAGGTTACGGCGGAAAGTATAAGAACAGCGGTGGCGTTGACCAAGGCGACTCCCGCGTCCAGTCACCTGCTCCGATTGCTGCCCCGCCGTACCGCTTCGGGGATGGCTTCCGCGTCAGGAAGTCGTTCATCTGTCCCAACAACCGCCCAAACATCAACCGGGCCTCGTGGAAAGCTTCTGCGGCTGAGATCTTGTGCTCCTACGCAGGCTTCCATGTCCATCAGACACGTCGACATATTCGCAAGCCCTCCTTCTTCCTGGTCCGCGACGCCACGGTAACTAAGCGCAGAAGGTCCGATATGCCGGCGGGCATCGGTAAGCATTAGCCAGTCGTCTTCTACCTGCCGGCATTAGGGTATAAGCTGCTTCATGCTGTCCACAAGGCGGTCACCAGAGCACATGAATCTTCAACGCCGTCGATTTTTGCGTCTGGCAGCAAATGCTACGACCTTTTTGGTCGTCGCGCATATCGCATTGGCGCAAGCCTATCCGACGCGACCCGTGCGCTTGATCGTCGGCTTTGCAGCCGGCGGCACGACCGACATCGTCGCACGCCTGATAGGACAGTGGCTGTCAGAACGTCTCGGCCAGCAATTCGTCATCGAGAATCGCCCCGGTGCAAGCACCAATATAGCGACGGAAGCGGTCGCGCGCGCGCCCCCCGACGGCTATACGCTCCTCACGATCGGTTCGACGAACGCGATTAACGCCACGTTCCGCGACACGCTCAGCTTCAATTTGAACCGCGATTTCGTGATGGTGGCGGGCCTCAGCCGCTCACCGCTTGTCCTGGCAGTAAATCCAGCGGTTCCAGTCAATACCGTTCCTGAGTTCATTGCCTATGCGAAGGCCAACCCAGGGAAGATCAGCATGGCGTCGTTTGGCGCCGGTTCGATCTCTCATATGGCCGGGGAGATGTTCAGGATGATGGCCGGCATCGACATGATCCAGGTACCATACAACGGATCGGCGCCTATGCTCATCGATCTGCTCGGGGGGCGGGTGGAGGCAGCTTTCGACAACTTGCCTGCGTCGGTGGGGCACATCCGGACAGGTAAACTTAGAGCGCTGGCGATAACCACCGCGATGCGCTCGGACGCCTTGCCGAACGTTCCAACACTGAGCGATTTTTTGCAAGGCTATGAAGTGAGCGCGTTTATTGGTGTTGGCGCGCCTAAAAACACGCCCACCGATATCATCATCAAGCTCAACAAGGAGATTAATTTAGGCCTCGCTCACCCCAACATAAAGGCGCGGTTTGCTGAACTCGGGGCCGAGCCCCTTGTGCTTTCACCCGCCGAGTTCACCAAGCTCGTGGCTGACGAAACCGAGAAATGGGCCAAGGTCATTCGGGCGGCCAGAATTAAGAGAGAGTAAGTACTGATCCGCCGAAAGGCGGTTGCGCCCACGGCGTGACAAAGGCATCCGATCGGCCGCTTACGATTTTCTGGAAGAAGCAGCCATCCAAAAGATCCCGCTGGACACTGCTCCAGCACAACGCCTCTCCATGCGACGTCCGATCCGGAGCAGTTTGAGCGCAGGGCCTACGTGGTCAGTGCCATCGACCGAGGCCGTCGATGGCTCGATGACGTTGTCTCAGGCCGAGTGACCATGGTCGCAGAACTTCGCGTGCGCGAGAAAAGCGGCGTTCGGCAATTGTAAGACATTTTTTTAGCTAGGAGCAAAGGCCATGACAGACCGCGACGTCGCTTTCCCGGTCAACCATCGCGAGAAATGCGGAATATGACTTGTTGCCGATGGTCCCCGACGTTACGCTTACAGAGCACCCCGCTCGCGCTCTTTCTCCGGAGTGTGTGCAATGAAGTGTCCAAACTGCGACCACGAGAACACCGCTGACGCAAAGTTCTGCGAGCAGTGTGGTACGCCTTTGGCGCGCTGTGATCAGTGTGGAAGCCACGTGTCGTCCACGGCCAAATTCTGCCACCAATGTGGCCGTCCCCTAATGGCTGTTGCGGACGATCCTCGCTTTGCATCGCCCAAAAGTTATACGCCCTCGCACCTCGCCGATAAGATCCTTACCGCAAGGGTAGCCCTTGAGGGTGAGCGGAAACAGATCACGGTTTTGTTTGCCGATATCAAGGGTTCGATGGATTTGTTTGCGGATCGTGATCCCGAGGTCGCGCAAGAGCTTCTCGATCCAATTCTCGAACGCATGATTGAAGCAGTCCACCACTACGAGGGCACCGTGAACAGGGTTATGGGCGACGGAATTATGGCCCTGTTCGGCGCGCCGATTGCCCACGAGGATCATGCCGTGCGCGCTTGCTATGCGGCGCTCAGGATGCAAGAGGCGATTGGGCGATACGCAGACGAGGTTCAGCGCTCTCGGGGAGTAGCGTTGGCGGTCCGTGTCGGACTCAACTCAGGGGAGATCATCGTCTGTGCCATCGGCAACGATCTGCACATGGACTACACCGTTATAGGCCAGACAGCGAATCTGGCGGCTCGGATGGAACAGATGGCAAAGCCTGGGTCCGTGCTTACGACGGCCGACACTTTCCAATTGGTGGAAGGCTACATCGCCGTGGAGCCCCTCGGCCCCGTGCCGGTAAAAGGCGTCCCCTATCTCGTACAGCTCTACGAAGTGACGGGCGCCGGCGCGGCACGAACTCGCCTCGAAGCTTCCGCCGAACGTGGCTTGACTCGCTTCGTCGGTCGCGACGTGGAGATGGATCAGCTCCATTACGTTCAGCAGATTGCTCGCCACGGTCATGTTCAGGTGGTGGCTATCGTCGGCGAGGCGGGGGTGGGCAAGTCGCGCCTGGTCGACGAGTTCATTCATTCGGAGCACGCCGCGGATTGGCTGGTTCTGCAATCCAACCCCGCTTCGTATGGTCGCGCAACGCCCTACCTGCCGGTCATCGAAGTGCTCCGGCATTATTTCAAGATCAATGTCGATGAGGAGACGCGATTCATCTGCGAGAAAGTCACGCGCAAAATTTTGACGCTCGATTCCTCGTTTCAGGAGGGAATTCCGCCGGTGTTGGATCTCCTTGATGCGTTGGATAAGGAGCATCCGTTCCGGTTACTCGATCCGCTCCAGCATCGGCAGTACACGTATCAGGCGGTCAGCCGCCTGCTGTCGAGTGAGAGTCGCGTCCAGCCAGTTGTGGCTGTGTTTGAGGATCTTCACTCGAGTGATTCCCTTACTCTCGGTCTACTGAACGAGCTCGTCGTCGGAGTACAAAATGCTCGCTTGCTCCTAGTAGTCACTTACCGCCCCGAGCATAGGGACGAATGGCGTAACCGGCCGAATTACCGCCAGCTACGTCTTGATCCCCTTGCGAGTGATAGCCTTGCGGAATTCCTTCTAGCCCTGTTGGGCTCCGACCCAAGTCTGCCGGACGTGAAGAGTTTCCTGGTGGACCGCTCCAATGGGAACCCATTCTTCGTCGAAGAGATCGTGCGAGCGCTGATCGATAGGGGTTTGCTTGAGGGCACGCGCGGCCGGTACCGACTCGCGAGGTCATTTTCAAGCGTGGACATTCCGCCCACAGTGCAGGCGGTGCTCGCCGCGCGCATCGACGCGCTGCCCGCCGCCGAGAAGCGCCTGCTGCAGGAGGCGGCAGTAATTGGACACGACGCGACGTTTAACCTATTGCACGCAATTTGCGGGCAGACAGAGGGCGAGCTTCGTGGTCTGCTCGACAATCTACAGACTGCTGATTTTCTTTACACGACAAGGCTTTTTCCTGAGCTGCAGTACACCTTCAAGCACTCCCTCACCCACGATGTGGCCTACAGCGGGATGCTCCGCGAACGCCGGCGCGAGATCCACACGCGTGTTGTGGATGCCATGGAAAAGCTTTACGCCGACCGCGTGGGCGAGCAGGCCGAGCGGCTAGCCTATCACGCCGTCCGGGGCGAGCTGCGAGAGAAGGCAATGCAGTATCTCAGGCAGGCCGGAAAGAAGGCGGCCGGACGGTTGGCGCTCTCGGAAGCTCGGGCTTACTTTGAGCAGGCGCTGGATATCCTCAAGTCACTGCGGGAGGACGAGGCAGCGCCGGAGGACGCCTTCGAGATCCGCCTTGAATTGCGGCCCGTGCTGCGCCAACTCGGCGAAGCCCGGCAGATGCTTGAGCACCTCCGCGAGGCCGAGGCCATCGCCGAGCGGTTGAAAGACGATCTTCGCCGTGGTCGGGTTTGCGCTTTCATGACGACGGTCCTGTCAACGCACGGCGAGCTGGAAGAGGCACTTCTGACCGGCACTCGCGCCCTGGAGATCGCCCGGCGCGTCGGCGACTTGAGGCTTCGCATCCTCAGCACGAGCTATCTCGAGCAGGCGCACTACTATCGGGGCGAGTATGAGCACGTGGTCGAATTCGCCACCGATAACCTCGCGGCACTGCCCGCGGACTGGGTCCATGAGTATTTCGGCATGGCGGTGCCGGCGTCGATTTTCGGTCGCGCCTGGCTGATTATGAGCCTCGCCGAGCTCGGTCGATTCGGCGAGGCGGCCAAGTACGAGGAGGAGGCTATCCAACTCGCCGAACCGACCCAGCACGCGCACACCGTCGGTTGGGCTCGCCTGGCCGCAAGCATGCTCCACCTTTACAAGGGCGACTGGGCAGCGGCGCGTTTACTGGTCGAACGCTGGCTGACCTCACCTGGGCCTTTAGATGTGGCCGTCCTTCTTCCCTGGGCGGTCGCCTCCTCTGCCTGGGCGCTCGCGGAGGTCGGCGAGACCAGCGAGGCGTTGCGCCGGGTACGAGAGGCTGAGCAGCTCCTTGAGCGCCAAGCGGCGCGGGGAATCGTCGGTCACCACGGCTGGGCCTACCATGCGGTGAGTCGCGCCTGCCTGCTGCTCGGACAATTCGACGACGCGCGCCGCCTCGGGCGTCGCTCCGTTGAATTGTCTCAGCGTCAACCTGGCTTTGAGGCGCATGCGCTGCACCTGCTCGGCGACATCATGACCCATCCCAACCGGTTCGATGCCAAAATCGGGGCAGCGCACTACCGACAGGCGATGGCACACGCCCAACTGCACGGCATGCGTCCGCTCGTCGCCCACTGTCATCTCGGCTTGGCGAAGCTCTTCGAGCGCACTGGCGAGCTGGAGCAGTCGCGGGAGAATCTAACCGCCGCGACGACAATGTACCGCGAGATGGAAATGGATTTCTGGCTCGAACAGGCTCTCTGATGAATCCCGAGGCTTGGGCGTAATTCCAAAACAGGCTCTCAGATGATTTCCAAAGCTTGGGCGTAATTCCAAAAAATGGATTCAGAAACATGCCGGCCGAACGTCGCGTTGTCCCAAGGCTCTCCCTTCCGTTTTCGTGCCTGCCCCACCTGCTGGAACATCACGCCAATCGTATTCCGGACGCGCCGGCAATTCTCGCTCAGGAGCGCGCTCCGTTGACCTACGGTCGTCTCTATCAGCATATCGACACCATGGGGCGCGCTCTGCGGGCCATGGGGATAGGTCGTCATGACCGGATTGCCGTTGTGCTGCCGAATGGTCCAGAGTTGGCGGTAGCGATTCTCACCGTGGCGGCGTGCGCGTCGTGCGCGCCGTTGAACCCGGCTTTCGGGATCGAGGAACTGGAGAGATATTTCGCCGATTTGCAGCTTCGTGCGGTGATTACGCAGGCTGGTATCGACTCGCCCGCGCGTCGTGTGGCACTCTCTCGCGGCGTCCTTGTCATCGAGTTGTCGACCGCGTTCCATGCACAGGCTGGTCTCTTCACGCTCACGGGAGAGCGAGGAGATGCGCGGTCCGACGAGCCGGTCAGCGCGACCGATACGGCTCTGCTGCTGTCCACGTCAGGCACAACGTCGCGGCCCAAGATTGTCCCGCAGAGGCATGCCAACATCTGTACGTCCGCTTACGCACATGTCGCCGCACTCGCGTTGAAAGAAACCGATCGATGCTTGAATGTCCTACCCTTGTTTCATGGGCATGGTCTCCATGCCACTTTGGTGGCCTCGCTCGCGGCGGGCGGGAGTGTCGTATGTACCCCCGGATTTGATGTCAATCGCTTCTCTGGGTGGCTAACTGCGTTTCAACCGACGTGGTACTCCGGAGTGCCGACCATACACCAAGCAATTCTCGCGCAGGCTCGGCGGAGTCGCGAGCGCCTGGCAGAGAGTCAACTACGGTTCGTCCGCTCCTCGTCAGCTTCTCTGCCGGCCCGCGTCTTCGCGGAACTTGAGCAAACTTTCGAGAGCCCGGTGATCGAATGGTACGGCATGACCGAAGTCACTTCCTCGCCCATCGCCTGCAATCCGCTGCCGCCGGGTCAGCGCAAGGCTGGTTCGGTCGGGCCACCAGCGGTTCTCGACGTCGCGATCATGGACGAACGAGGGGATTTGATGACCGGCGGCCAGACCGGCCAGGTCGTCGTTCGGGGCGCAAGCGTCACGGCGGGCTACGATGGCAACCCGAGCGCGACCAAAGCAGCGTTTGCCGGCGATTGGTTCAAGACAGGAGATCTCGGTTACTTCGATGACGACGGATACCTGTTTCTCGTGGGCCGTGTACGCGAGATGATCAATCGCGGTGGGGAGAAGGTTGCCCCACAGGAAATCGATGAAGTGCTTCTCGATCATCCAGCAGTGGCCGAGGCCGTAACCTTTGCAATTCCGCACGCCACGCTGGGTGAGGACGTTGCATCGGCAATCGTGTTGCGGCCCAAAGCGGCGGCAACGCCTGGAGAAATTCGTCATTACGCAATCGGGCGCCTCGCCGACTTCAAGGTCCCGCGCCAGATACTCATCGTTAGGGAAATCCCAAAAGGGCCGACAGGCAAAGTGCAGCGAATCGGCTTGGCGGCTAAACTAGGTGTCGAGACAAACACTACCCTGCCGCGGACCTTTGTCGCGCCACGGACAGTGCTCGAGAAAATGCTAGCCAAGCATTGGGCAGAGATTCTGCAGGTCGAGCAGATCGGTATTCACGATGATTTCTTCGCTTCGGGCGGAGACTCTCTCTTGGCCACTGACGTTCTCGCTCATGTTTACCATATTACCCAGGTAGGGCTCGACGTTGCGCGGTTTGTAGAGGGGCCGACTGTTGCGGAGGTAGCGCACCATCTGGAACGCATGGTTCACGCCGGCCAAGCGTCCCAGCCTTCCTCAACCATTGTCCGCGTGCCCGGAGAAAATGGAATAGCGGCAGCTTCCATCGCTCAAGAACGGTTATGGAAGCTACAGCACGCGCTGCCTGACATACCCTTTTTCAACATCCTCTATCCGCTCCGACTGATCTCGCCGTGCGACGTAGCGGTCCTGGCGCGGAGCATCAACGAAATCGTACGACGTCACGAAATTCTGCGCACAACCCTCGCACATATTAACGGTCGATACGTGCAGGTCATTGCGCCGCAGTTGGCCGTGCCGCTGGCAGTCGACGATCTGCGTTCGCTGCCGCGTAAGAAGAAGAAAACTATCGGACACCAACTTATTCAAGAAGAGGTGCGTCATTGCTTCGACCTCGCGAAAGGCCCGCTCATCCGAGTTCGGCTAGTGAAGCTGGCAAAGCATGAGCACCTCTTGCTCATCTCCATGCACCAGGCCGTCTGCGATGGCTGGTCGCTCGGAGTGTTCGTCGAGGAACTCGTCGCCTTATATGACGCGTTCTCAGGCCAGGATGAATCGCCTCTGGCGCCGCTCTCGATCCAGTACGCGGACTTTGCGCACTGGCAGCGACACTGGCAGTTGCATTCCGAGATCATTTTGCAGCTGGAATATTGGAAAGAGCAGCTGCGAGAGCCGCCGCCTGTGGTGCGACTTGCGACCTCCAGTCCGAGGCGGACAGTCGATGATCTCCTCACAGCACGGCGGCAGTGGATGTTGCCGGCAGTCCTGGCTGAAGCGGCCAAACGCTTCAGCCGTCAAGAAGGTGGCACGTTATTCATGGCGCTCGTCGCGGCTTTGAAGACGCTATTGCATCGCTACCTGGGTCAGGACGATATTTGGGTGGCCACGAATGTTGCCAATCGCAATCGTCCTGGGACAGAGGCCCTTATTGGTCCTCTGGTCAACACAGTAATTCTGCGCACGAACCTTGGTGGCGATCCTAATGCTCGGGAGGTGATGCGTCGGGCTCGTTCGACCACCCTTGCAGCCTTCGCCCACCAGGATCTTCCTTTCGAAGAGCTGGTTCAGACTCTCGAGCGCGAGCGTCGATTCGCGATGCCGGTTAACGCCATGATGATATTGCAGAACTCCGCGTTGCGCCCGACTGCAAACTCCGGTCACAAGCTCAGTTTCGAGGAGGCCAGCCCGAACATGCTTGTACCCCTGGTGACGATTACGTCTTTTGATGTTATTTTCATGCTGAGGGAGACCTCTCGCGGTTTGGCAGGGACTTGCGTTTACAAGCCGGACCGCTTCCAAGCTGCGACGATCGATCGCCTGCTTCGCGATTTCCAGGAGGTGCTCGAACGCATGACAACGCAGCCGGAGCAGCCAATCTCGGCCATCCGCGTTTCGCTGAATGAGCAAAGATCGGGTAATTAAGTACATCCTTCGCGTTTCTTCACGATCTGATCGCCATTAGGAGGCCAAGGAGGTAGTTGCTATGGGAAACACCGTGGGAACATTCAATGACGATGAAGTAAAACATCTCAGCGAAGAGGATCGTGAGAAGCTGAAGCAGCACACTGTGGAGCAGTTACAAACTAATCAGGAGATCCGCGAATTAATGAAGACTAATCCGAAACTGTTCACTGGCATTCAAGAGGTTCGAGACATACTGAAAAAGCAGTTGGCTCCTGTGCTGCAGGGAATGCCGCCGAAGAGCTAATCTTCCGGGCAGCGCAGCCGCCGTGAGATTCGAGTTGACGGTCAGCGCGGTCTGCTCCCGCAGACCGCGCGGCAATACTTCGCTTCAGAAATCAACAGCGATGGAGATGAAAATGCAAATGATCATCGCCATTCTTTTTTTTGTTTCGCTGATGTTAGTCGACGAAGCGAGCGCGCAGAGCACTTACTCTGTGAGCGTCAGTCGCCACGCTGCCGTTCCTGCACTGAGCGAGGCGCATGTCCGGAAAATCCTGGAAGACGCCTCGAAGATGCTGCAGAAAAATTCCGTAAGCAACGGCGACACCGACGTTGCATGTGATGTGACCTTCACCTTGGTAGGTCCAGTTCGCACCTTCGGATCAGCTGATACACCTCCAAACATCGTGGACGAGCAGCATCGAGACGCGGTACATAAGGTGGACTCTGATGTCATTGGTGTCGACTTCCACATTGAGGTTGTCGACGAAATAAGGTTCTGCAGGCCAAACCTGGATGGGCCATTCAACGGATGTGCATTTCCACCTGATTTTCGTTCGATAATCGTCGTTCACCCCGGCAAACATCCCGATGCGCCGCCCTTAGAGTTCCCGGATCATCTACTGTGGGCTCACGAGTTTGGACACCTGACGGGCTTGGGACATCGACATTCGAAGTGCGCGCTCATGACGTCGTGTTCTGTTGCCGACCTTGCATCCGTTACTCGCGTACGGGTCAATAATGAGGAATGCCGTTGCTTGCGTGGAGGGCTGGGATTTTGTCCGCTGCCAGCCGCGGTCAATTGCCAGCCAGCCGATTGCCAGTAAGCCGCGCTGAGGGGCACGCACCGCGACGAAATCGGACGGGCTCTGAACTCTACCGATGCAGGCGATCTTCATCGCCTGAGACTTGTCAGCTTATAGGGAAGAAGCAGGACTCAGGCTTGCGCAGTGACGTGGACAGCCGCCAAACTCCCGCAAATACACCTGACGAATACTGGACGGCCGAACCATTGGCTCCGAGTTGCACTTCTTGATTGCGACCCTAACGCTGCGGAGGTTGAGCTCCCTAAAGCGTTCAGAGCCTCCGCCTGGCCGGTGGTCGCTGGCCCACGCAACCGCCGCTCGCTTAAAAGGTAAACCAGCGTTTACGTTTGACGGAATCACTAGGTACCTGGGCCCAACTGCAGTGGACTGACGTGCCCAAGGCTTGCGCTAAAAACTCTCGACCTGTGCGAATTCTAAAATTGTATTACTTAAAGAAGCAGTTGGTGTAGATCGGCGCTTGGATTGAACCCGACCGCCTCCAAATATCCGAAGCCGGGACACAGCGGGGATGGCCCATCCGGCTGCGCCTGCCATTGACGCTCATGAGGCGGCGCTATGGTCCTTCGCCGCCCCTGAACGTCTGGGGTTTGCCGTGCGTCCTAAGTGGATCCTGGTCGTACTCTGATTGGTGCAGCAGGCGGAATTCATTTCGATTGGACGAGGCGAGAAGCGGTAATCGAGATGTGGTGCAAACGCCGCGGATCCGCGAGCCTGAGGAAGCACTCTCCGATCCCTGCCTGTCCAACCATGAAGTCGGACGTAATCAAATCGGGCGACTCAGACTGCCAAGTGAAAGTGCCAGCTCTCTCGACTCCGTAACGTGCGAGGAGAGTCCCGAGCTCGAACGCTGCATCGAGGAGTTCCACCCGCCCGGTAGCTGCGCGCAGATCGAGGAGGAGCTCGATGGATCCCGCAAGCCCATGGCATTGAGTCGTACCGGCCCGCCGGGCGCCTTTTGCAACCGTTTCACCACATCGAATCGCTATGCCAAGGAACCCAAGGTCCGCGGTCGACTCGAACAGCTTAAGGAAAAACCGGCCTATACCAGCAGTTCCGTGGCACCAATAGAAGCCCGGCTCTCCTCCTTCGACGTCGGGCCAAGCGATGCCCGTTCGATCGTCGAGTACCTGGTGGGACATGCTACTGAGCTGGGCCGCCACTTCCATTGCGGTATCAATATAACAGAACTCCCCTGTGGACATGTATAGCTCGCAGAGGAAATACGCGATGCCTGCGGCACCATGTGCAAACCCAAGGTAGGTATTGCCGCTTAGCCCCTCGTAGCCAGGAGGTATCCGCCACCCCCAACTCGAGCGGCTAGAAATCAGAAATTTCCCCGCTTCAATCGCCCTCTCAAGGTAGCGATCATCCTCGAACAGGCGAGAGAGCAGCAGGTGGAATAGACCGGTCCCGGCCGCGCCGGTGAGCAGATCGGGATTCGAGAACCCCAGGCTCCAAACCAGATCGCTGGCACTGGCAGCCCAATCCAGGTACTCCTGCCTTCTCGTCACCTGATAAAGGCGACTGTAGTAGAGTCCGACGCCAGCTTCGCCGTAGTACAAGCCGGGCAAGGGTTTCGCGCGGCCAATACAAGGGCTCCCGGAGTGCAGCCATCTCGCGGCCTTTTCCGCGATACAAAGGTACTGCTCCTTCCGGGTCGTTTCGTGAAGATTCAGGAGGAACAGTGCAACCCCGGCGGTACCGACATAGAGATCCCGTGCAGCCGAACCGTAGCTGGTGTCATGGCGGCAAACCCAGTGCGCGCCATACAGGGACTCGTTGACGTCCATCAAGATCGTTTGACCGACGCTCTCGGCCAGTGTCAGCGCAGAAGCCATATCCAGGTCCGACGCGGTCGGGCGTTTGCGCTTGGACCCGCAGCTCGAGGCCGACTTGAGTGTGGAGACGATCACGTCAAGGCTCGGCCGATGCGAACGATCAGAATGGAGACAATCCATGAGAACGAACTTCAGCGCGTCCGGCAACTGTGATCCGAATTCCTCCAGAATGAGGTTGTGGTCCCATCGCCCAGAAACCAGCGAAAGGTCCATGGCTGCAGCCGCACTCACGATTGTGGCCCCGAAAGAGTAGATATCGTCTTCCGCCGTCGCCGCCGACATCCCTGCAAGTTGACTTGGGGGTGCATATCCCCGGGTACCAAACCCGGCGTAAAGGGGTTCATTGAAATGGTGCGCGAGTTCAAAATCGACGAGATGGAGGCCACCCCGGGCGTCGATGATGATATTCGACGGCTTGAGGTCGCCAAATACGATGCGGAGACCATGAAGGGTCCGCAGGATGCCGCAAAGATCCAAGGCCCATTTTCGAAGGGTATCAAGTTGAACGACCAGGCCCTTGCTGGCGAGCTCGCCGATGACTGATTGAATCGTCGTGCCTTCAATGAATTCGTAAACGAGGAACGAACGGTGCTTCTCTGCCCAGGAATCCACAAGCGTGGGAAATACGTGGTGTTGCTGCAGTTCGGCAAGAATCGCGGCTTCAGCAAGCAGCCGCTGGAAAGCGTCGATTCCGTCGCGGTCTACCGCGATACCTCGATGCGCCTCCTTTATCAGAACCAGCCGCGCCGTATCCGAATGCAAGTCAATGCCTACCGAATGAATTCCCTTGCCGCTAACCCCCAGCTGATCGACCCGCAGGTACCGATCTCGAAGCACTGTCTCGATGACCCTGCTCCAAGTCTTGATCCCGGCCCTCGCAAAGGGATCATGCGATTCGCTGACGGCCGCGAACCTGTCATCCGGTGCCAATTTTCCTGTGCCATCGCGAATCGCACCTACAATTCGGCCTGTATCTAGTTGCATCTCCGACCGATCGAAAGCGCCGAAGCGGTAATGAACGAGACTGTCGATTCCGAGCGAGGTCTCGCACGGTATGTGGGGACCGGGAATATCCTTGGTGGCTTCGTGCAATGAGAGACCGAGCGAGACGGCGTGCTCGTCGCTGTCGGGATAAACAGTGATAAATTTACCGACCTGAGTCAGGCCTCCGCGCCCGTTGAGGAGGCTTTGCAGGTCGGAAATCGTAGCCGTGACTTTGAAGCTCGCGCTGTGAGCGAGTAGGACCGGCAGGACCCGGCGCAGAACCGATTCGGCGCTATTGGGGGTCGCGGTGATGTGCAGTTTGATCCCCTGCGCAGGTAGTTTCTTAGGGCTGAATCGTACGTTCGTCCAACCGCAGTGGAGGGCATCCGAGTCCACGATCTCCCAAAGCCCCGGCTTGACGAAAAATGCCGCCAGCATCTCGCCAATCAGCTTATCATTCGTTGAAGCGTCTTGCATGGACCGTCGCGTCGCAGCGCAAGGAAGTGTGATACTAGCTCAAGCTCACATGCCGAACAATCTGGAGTAGGGATCGCTTGGCTCAACCCTCAACGTCCCTCTGGCAGCGAACTCGCTCGGGCACTTGTGAGGTTCCCATTGTAGTCGAGCACGAAACAGCAATGCGCGCTGATCCGGGCAACTTTCACCCGTACTGCTGACCTGTTTGTACCGGAATTCGGGGTGTAAATCAGCTGGCAGTAGGCAAGACACTCCATGGGGTGTGCCTGCCACACGAAAACCGATCGGTAAACACTATGTGACGCGTTGGCTGTCGCCGGCCCTTTCCAGTCCAGTTGCGTGATCTTGTTAACGCACGTCTTGGGGAGCACCCGCTAACGTCCGTGGTCGACCAATCAGGTACCGGGATGGAGACCATGCGGTTATGGTAACAAGCGCCGTTCGGTCCGGCACGACGGGTTGTGATCTCGCCCAGCTCCCCGTCTGCCCAGGAGACGCCGCTCCACCCTGGCGGAACTCGATGCCTTGAGCTGGCTTGCGTTTGCTGTAGCGGAATGTTGTGCCGTCGCCCTAACGCTTGTGCAACAGCACCGCGAGCGCCTTGCGACGGCCGTCGCGGCCCTCTTCAATTCCTCGGCGATGCAGATTCTTGTTGACCGCGTTAGGCAGATAGGTGCACGATCTACCTTGGCGTTCATAGGCACTCTCGTCCGCGCGTGACGCGAAAGCGCTTCTCTGCCCGGACAGCTGTTCGGATCCTTGGCGAAGGATATGAGACATGCCCAACCTGAAACGCAATTTGCCTGACGAATTCACATCGAACAACGAACTTGAAGCGACCGCTCGAGTCCTGGAGACGGTTCACCGGCAGATTGAAGATTACAAGGTTGCCCTCAGGAAGGTGCTGGAATTGAGAGCGAAGGTCCTCTCTGACGAGGAACTTTCCCAGAAATTGCGGGCATCCCCGGAAGTTCTTTTCGAATTTCTGAAGAGTAACGGCATAGTGGAGCACCTTTCGGCGGCGATGGCCGCGGAAGAGTTCAAGACAATGGATTTCCCGGGCGGCGGGCTAGGGCTTTGGACCTGGAGCTGCTGCTGTACAAAATGTTGCTTCACGTGTTGGTCGCAAACCTGCAAAGAAACAAATAAGTTCACTGGAGGTGGGCTCGGACCATCGTATGAGGCGCAGTAATACGTTGAGATAGCAAGTTTCATCGCCGAATGAGGGCGCATGGTTCGTCGGCGCATTCGCGCGAGCGAGGGGGAGCGGCGCGCCACGATTAAAGCATTCCGAAAAAGTCGCGAGGAAAGCTGCGGATTGTTCTGCCCCGTTGTTAGAAGCGGCAAGTGCCGTGTTGCGATCCTCGGGGCTGGACGCGCTGGAGTTGCCTTCTGTTCGGCTCTTCGAAAGTTGGTGCCCGCGGACCAGATCGAAATAGCGCTGGTCGACAGGAATGACCAGCACGAACTGACACCGATTCTCCATCTCGTTGCTGCCGGACTCGCGGACTTCGATGATGCGCGATCGCCGATAATCCCGCCGGCGGCCGACGCAATCCAGTTTGCTTGTGCAGGCGTCCGGATGATCCAGCTGATCGACAAGATGGTTCTGCTAGACTCTTCCTCCCTCAGCTACGACATCCTGATTATAGCTCTCGGTGCGACTACGAGTTACTTTCGTGTGAAGGGTGCGCGAGCAAACGCTCTTCCGCTCAGGTCCACGACGGATGCTGCAACGATTTGTACCCGAATGGCGCAGATCGTCGAAGACGACAAGCCGCACAGGATCATAATTGTCGGCGGTGGTGCAACCGGCGTCTCGCTTGCCGCGGCATTATGCGAGGCCACACGACTAAACCACTGTCAAGATCGCATCTCAATCGTCATCGTGGAAGCGAAGTCGAGACTGCTCTCGGATTGGCCAAGCGAGGTGTCTCGAGGTGCAACTGAAGTATTAGTGCGCAACGGAGTGACTTTGGCCCTGAATGCGCGCGTAGAGAAGGTAGCCAAGAGCACAATTCTCACGACGGACGGCCGGAGGATCGATTCAGCGCTGACGCTGTGGACGGCCGGAGTGATAGGCTCCGCGATCCGGACTATTCCCAAGATTAGTACGACATGCGACCGTAGACTGAAAGTCGACGGGTTTTGTAAGGTCGGTGGCTTCGCGAATGTTTTCGCAATCGGTGACATCGCCGCGATGGACGATATGGATGGGAATCCCTACCCGCAGCTCGGTCAGGTCGCGAATCAGCAGGCTGACTACCTAGCGCGACAAATCGCAAGATCGATAGCTGGGGATGCGACTCCACCCACAAGGTTCCAAGGGATTGTCGATGGCCGACTGTTATCGCTTGGGACAAATACATTCATCGGCCAGTTTCGGAATTACACCGTCCAGGGGACAATTGATTCGATAATTGCGAAGCTCGCAGCGCGATCCAATTCCGATCCGGCACTTCGTTCCGTCGTTGAGCGGTTGCAGAGCGAGGAACTGGATCGCAGCTTGCGCGAGCTCGCGGATCTGAAGACCGCTCTGTTTGGTGAGGTACGGAACCTGGCGCAAGGCAAAACGGTTTGAAGGCTCGCGCTTGTCCCTCACCATACCGCCCGGACAGCCCGCAACAAAGGGGGCGGAAGAGCGTGACCACCGCTAATCAGGCGCTTGAGTGCCCAGATTTTCACGCCGAGATGGGGCCAATCCAGGCGCTCGCGAATCAGTTCGACTTAAGGCATGGCTAACGGCCGACCACAGGGCCCACAATGCGAGCGATTCTGCGAATCACCGGGGCTGCTCTTTTGGCAATTGCCGCGCCTACTCTGCGAATGAGCTTGCCAAGAAAGTGAGCCGGTAACTCAACTGCCTTTGCCGCGTCGCTCCTATGCATCGCAGCCACTCCTCGAAAGGTAGGAGGCGCATCCAACCCTCGATACGTTTATCATGCCATTGCGCGAGTCGCGTGTGAACTAAATTACACTTATCCGCGGCACGATGTGCCGCTAACCGATCTTCCGACAAGTGGTTACGCACTTATCGTGGATGGCCATGCGAAGCGAGAGTTCAAGACCCAGGACTCCGCTTGGGGTGCCGAGAGCGCTGCCGCAAGTCGAGCAGGAATCACCCGAGCCGCTAGTACCGCACTTTCCACAGAGCTTCGTAATGGTTGCATCGCCAATCTGACTCATATGTCTCCCTCCAGAACGCTTAGCGTAGGTCGGTCTAGAGATTCTGGTAAAGCTTTCGACAGTGCTTCAGGTCGAGCCGGCCGACTTCCTCCAGCGTCCCATCCGTAAAGCGGCCAGGAAAACCTAATCAGCACGGGTCTTCTCCTGCGGCCGGCTGTGAAGCATCAAAATCAGCACGATCAAGCCGCCCGTGATGAGCTGCAGCACGGTCACGCTGACGGTGACCAGCAGGCTTCCCGTCCTTCTCCAATTGTACCAAGCGGACCAAGTTAGCCCTGCGAGACCGGCCAGTGCGGCGGCACAGAGCCGCGTCTCCTGCAAATCGCCAGCCGATCCCTGCGTGCGCACTGACCCGGTGACGACGGCCAGCAACACATCGACGAATTCCGACAGGAGATTCACGTAAGTGGAAGCAATGTCACATGTCCGTTTCTCGCCACGGGTGACGCCTCGGAAGCTCTGTTTTGTCTCATCTGTTCTGACGCTGACTTTAGGCACGCCCAACGACTGATCTTCATTGCGGTGCGCCCAGACGCGCGGCGCAAGCACTTACACGATATTGACGTCTCTAGAATGGCGCAGTTATTGGGAAGACCGTGATGATGCTTGCGAAGTTCCAAGCACGAACGAGGACGTAGAGGGGCACTGTGGGCAGAATAGACGGTAGACTTTTAATACTTCGCTCGGCTCGCCGACACCTAATCTGCGGGCTGGCGCTCGCTCCAGTGAGCTGCTTAACGAGCCCCGTGTTTGCGATGTCGCAGATGGAAGCAGAACAATACTTCGCCATCACGTCAGTCAGGGAAACCACGGTTTCAACTTGGTGCGGAAACGAATACGAACCTGTGCCCGACGGTCTATTGAAGGTGGCCGATCGGTTGGGCGTTGACTTTTCGAAAATTGAGGATGCGGTCGGAGCTGCCATGAAGCTTGTCTTCAATCGGGAATACGACAGAGCAGCGCTTATTCCCCACATCACGCGGGGAGTTACCAGCCTCTACTCCGACGAGGAATATAAAAAGTGGCACGGCCCCCAGAAGGCCGATCTCTGCCGCGGGTGGGGAAACACGCTCGTTGAACTGGGCGTCCTTCGAAAAAAGTGACTACGAATTACCCGGGAGGGAAGAAATTATTGGAGACTCACCCCCAACTAAGTATGAGGAGAAAGCTGCTATCGCTAAATCGAAGATCAAGTTTTTTCGAAGAATAGCGAAATTGAAGCTGATGGATATTGTCAGAGCACGCACTCGATGCGCTCTCACACAGGTGTCCTAACTGATCCCGTGTTCTTGCTCGTACCGTTTCGTGTTGCGACCACCGATCCACAGGTACAGCGCCACAATGACGAAGGCGGCGGATATCGTCTGAAGGACCGTCAGGCTGACAGACAGAATTGCCGATCCCGTCTTTCGCCAATTATAGAGATACGACCAAACAACACAGCCGCCGTAAAGAATCGCAGCTGCCACATAGAGGGTCGTGTCGGTTATCCGGTGCCCTCGACGTTCCGACTCAGCGGAAAACACAACCATGATCAGGCAGATTAGGAGTGCTAATACACCGCCAATGAGACCAACATAGGTCGAGGGAATGAACCAAAACCTGACGTCAAGCAGATGGATTGCCCTGATAGTGGTGAAGATCCAACAGAAGATCGCAAGCGAGACAATCAACACACCAATCGCGTTGACCCAATTGTAGCTCTGATAGCGAAATATCAGAACGGCAATTAGGCCCGCTACAGGGAGCGACAACAGCAACAGGCCCGATAGCAGGCTGTATCGTCCGACGTTGCTCGATACACGAACTCCGACAAGAGAATTTTGTGGAGGTTCATCTAATCCTAGTGGCTCCGTGTCATGTCGCATGTTCTCAGGCGTTGATCTATTCATGACAGCACGAGGGGGAGCGTGGCCCACGTGATCAAGTGGCTGGCCAGTAAGGCCGGCCCAAAAGCCGGAGCCGAACGTACCCTTCTGCTCTGAGGCGTCGCTAACGGACCTTTGTTGCGCATACCGCGAAGAGCCGCACGAACCACAAAATCGAGCCTCGGCCGGAAAGGCGACTCCACAACCCAGGCAAAACGTCTGTTCGGTGCCCATATTTCCCCCATCACAATTCGGCTTTAAAGCCGTGGGCCAATAAACCACAGCACGATTGGCTAGGTCCATGGACCTACGCCAGCTTTTTGCAACGAATCTTCGTCGGCTACGCCATAGCCGCGGTATCTCGCAGGAGCAGCTGGCTAATGACGCGGGTATCGACCGGGCTTATGTCAGCCGGGTCGAGCGAGCGGTTACCTATGTTGGTCTCGAAATAATCGGCAAGCTCTCTACGATTCTTGGCGTGGAGCCTGCCGAATTCTTCCAAAGACCATCCAAGCGATCCGTCAAGCGACAGTCCGATTGACCGAGCAGTTAGCTCCTGCCCGCCTTCTTGTCTTTGGCCGTCTTGAAGTTAGACCTGACGGCGTTTGCACAGGCGGCCAGTGCGTCATCCATTCCGCCAGCGACGGCGATTGTCTTGATCTGCTCCAACTGCTCGACTAAATCGTCCCACGCGGCATTCCCGGTGCCGACCGCTTTGAGGGTGCTCTTCCCCTTCTCCAGCTCCAGCGGCTGCTTTCCGTATCGAAGCTGGAAGAAGATCGCACCCGCTGCGTCGACCCAGAACTGCTCCCGCGAGATCCGCTTTCCCTCACGGAAGAGACCGATCTTCGTGATCTGCTGATCGATGCTGGACGTAAACTTATTGCGCCTTTGAAGGACCGGAGTGTTAGCGGTCGGCTTCTGTACGGAAACCAGAGAGATAGTCGCTCGTGCCATGATGGGCTCCTCGTTGTTGATGGAGCCGCCGTCTTATGAATTCGCCAACGGGGCAACGGCTATGCCGGTGCGAATTCCTCGATTTGTCCTAACTGTCTGGTATTGCGCGAATTTAGTGCCTGAGGCTTGCGGCAATTCGGATTACCGATTCGTGGCTCCGCTTGGGATGGGCAAAGAAGTTCAGGACGGAATGCGCATTGCAGATCTCTGCCCCACTCAGCAGTCAGCGCCACAGAGCTGCGCGGAGCTCAATCGAAGCGAGAGATATAAGGCTTCGTCTAACGGCAGTGAGCGTTCCGCGGGGAGCGAATGCCTATGTCCGTCGCTTAGTGACCTTCGTTAGGTCAGTGTCCGCGCAACGAATGTAGTCGACGTCGGCAACGTTGGAGACCGAAAG
Source organism: Bradyrhizobium sp. B117 (assembly GCF_038969555.1). Taxonomy (NCBI): domain Bacteria; kingdom Pseudomonadati; phylum Pseudomonadota; class Alphaproteobacteria; order Hyphomicrobiales; family Nitrobacteraceae; genus Bradyrhizobium; species Bradyrhizobium sp. B117. The sequence goes on along the minus strand of NZ_CP152414.1, from coordinate 9,985,659 downwards.
CGTGTTCGATCCACTCTTAGAGGGTGGCCCTAGCGATTGCGACTTCTTAACGTTCGAGAACGCGTCGCTCTTCGCCGCGAGAAGATAGTTCCTCGATATCCAGTCTCGCTTATCAAGAAATTTTGCATAGCGATTGTATTGATCCACAAATTCGTCCTGGCTCTCCGATTCAACGACCAGATCGCACCTGCTGTAGCTCGTCAAAGAGCGAATCTTATAGATCGCAAGGTATCGGTTTTCTTGCCTCGCCCACACAGCTAAATGAACTTCGACATCATTGAAGTAGCAGTTTCCGCTTTGGATTTGATTGAAGTACATCAGCCCGCTGCGGGCCGTGTCGACAGGATCAAAAAAGAGACTTCTAGGAATCCGAAGGATCGGATTCCCGGAATCAAATGCACTAAGATTAGCGTCCAACGAGACCACCTTCAGCATATCGGGCTGGTAAGAGTAGTAAGTCGTAAATTCGACGCCGTCGCCGTATTCCACAGAGCCGCCCTTTATCGCGCAGCGCTGATAGACCACTTCGTCAGAAACTACCGCAACGAAATATTCAAGCTCTGGCGCCGGTACGGACGACAGGACCAACACTGCATCCTTGATGGGCTTTAGCAAAATCGATGCCTTGGCAAAGGCGCTCTGAATCTCCTTCGTAATGTCAATTAGCAGTCTCGCCTTCTTGTCGAAGTCGACTTCCGTCGAAGTCTTTATGAGTTCGCATGTCACCGAGATGAGGTCACGCTGGAGGAGCACTCTGTCGGCATTTGGATACTTACCAATCAGGTCTACGATCTCCTTGCGCGCTCCTCCGCTAACTCCCGCGGAAAAAATGCGAGTAAGGCCCTGAGCGGTGGCGTTTACGTCACCGGCGATCTGCGTGGCATACTGCTCTGATGGCTTCGCGCACGTCATCTGTGCCGAAGCTGAGTTAGTACTAAACGTGAGAAGAATGACAAATAGAGACAGCATCCTAATCATCCAGTTTCCTCCCCAATCCTGATCCCGCACATACTCTCTGTGTCAGGCTTAATTCTCCAAATGTGCCACAAAGCCCAAGCGCTTTCTAGTTGCAGCGTGAATTCGGTGCTTTCGGCAGGTTTCACCGTGCAAACACGCTCGTTAGGTTGCTAGGTCTTCGGCGAAGAGATGAGACGTTCAGGGAAACGCCAGACCGTTTCTGGGCCGTCGGCGCTCAAACGTTGAACCCGCCAGTCTACTATTGCTCCCATTCGAGCGAGCGCACCTGTCGTGGGTGCTAAATATCTGTATGCGGCAGGGGCTGCATCCCTTTCGCAACGAACGGAGATATCATGGCTCGTAAGCCAACCCACTGGAATAACCCAGCTAGTAAACTTCCAAACATCACAAGCATCGAAGAACGCCTTATCGGCAACTATCCCTCGCATCTTCGTGGGATAGCGACAAATCGCTATGGTGGTAACAACCTCCAGCACGAGCGCGGTCTCAGAGGAGGAAGTTACGGACCGGCAAGCCCGGCTCGTGTCTACACCGAAGAGCAACGAAAGTTGTACGAGGCCGATCTCCGCCAACGTGGAGAGCTGCAGTGACCAACCGCACCCCAAAGCATCAGGAAGAAGATCGCAAGATTAGGTCGCGATCGCTATGGGACGAGCCCGAGGAGGTGTCTTCAGCTCGATTGCCCTCACAACCCGCACCGCTTGAACGTCGCAAGAAGTATCGTCAGCGATATCTCAACTCGTTGCCGACTGACGTTCTTGAATGGCTTCGGCTGAACAAGCCTCAGAGCTTCAATGAGCTGATGGATTTGCGAAGAGCCCTGTACGCTCGCCGTACGACGGGCAAGTATCGCCTCCAACTGGGTGGCCTCACATTGGCCGGCGAGCAAAAAATCTTGCTGACCGGACCCGCCAGCGCAGTCATCATTCTCAGTGACAAAGCTCGTCATTTTCTACTGCGCACACTGTGCCGATTGCGTAAGTCTGAACGTTGGCCGCCGATCCGATACTGATGAGTCACCAGGAACAGGTGTGTCGTGCGGAGCTGGCCCGCCTGATAAATTCGATGCCGTTCGCGGCGCCGGCGGCGGTCACGCTCACGATGAAGAAACGCCACGGCGCACGACTGGCCGACGATATCGTTGCTTCCGAGAACTTCAGGCACTTCCGCAACAGACTGGAGCACTCGCTACTCGGGAGCGCAGCCAAGCTACACGGCAAGCACCTAATGATGATCGTGGTGCTCGAAACCAGCGCTGATAATCGCCTGCATTATCACTGTATTATCGACCGTCCATACCATTGCACTTTGGTCCGATTCGAGGTCGTGGTGCGTGAGGAATGGACGAAGACAGATTTCGGGTATCGGCACATCGATATCCAAGACCAACCTGATGAAGGCTGGACATATTACATCCTCAAGCAGCGGCAGAAGCGCTCGCTGTTCGACTCTATAGATTGGGCCAATTGCCAACTGATTGCTGAGTGAAGTCTCCTCTCAGGCAACCGATCGTTCGCTGAAGTGCAAAGGGGCGTCTCCGTGTGGCGACGCTTTAATAGCTAACTGTACCCCAACGGAAGCGAAGTCAATCAAACACAGGATACCGAAGGTCGAAGTCTTGGAGATGCATCAATTCAATCGTGGCTTCGCAGAACCTCCAGGAGACGGTGACCCGCGATACTGAGTTACTCTGTCAAACATGAGGCTGACCGAAATGCTAATGACGCCTCAATATTCCCAAGCGATAACTATCTCCATTGGGGACCGTCGATCCTCGGGAACTAATTGGCTTTGGTCAAGTTGCACGGTCTAAACCAGAGGAGGTTAGCGATGGACTGGAATCGTGTAGAAGGTAATTGGAAGGAAATGAAGGGCAAGGTCAAAGAGCAGTGGGGCAAGTTGACCGATGACGATCTCGATGTGATCGCAGGTAAACAAGACCAGTTGGAAGGTCGTTTGCAGCAGCGATACGGTTACGCGAAAGACCAGGCGAAAAAGGAAGTCGACGCCTGGTACGGACGCCAAAAGTGGTGATCCACGTAAGGCTCTGCTAACGCGGGGCCTTTTTTCTCGATGGAGTTACTCGGAGATCGCTTTATGACAGCACCGACCGAAGAAGAGATCCGGGGGAAAGCTTACAAACTATGGAAAGAAGCCGGTGAACCGGAAGGACGATCGGAATCATTTTGGCATCAGGCTGAAGATCAGCTGCTCCGCGAAGCGAGAGAACTCGGCGAACCGCCACCTGGATTGACAGATAATCTGCCAATCTGACATGTCGTTGGGCCCGATTGACTTTGCGGTGAGAGGGCCAATCCAACACTGCGAAGTTGTCTGCCTAATCGAAGCGGTCTTCGGTCATGCGAAAGCATAACTGTCCCAATTGTAATTCGGCGATTTTCTTCGAACAAGAAGTCTGCACTCACTGCACTGCTACACTGCTTTTTGTTTCCGCCGAGCTTCAGTTTCGGTCTAGCTACGATGCGCAGCCATGCGCCAATCGAACGCTGATTGGCTGCAACTGGGCGTCAGAAGAAAACGGTGGGTATTGTCCATCCTGCACTTTATCACGCACAATTCCTCCGCTCGAGACCGCGCGAAATGTATTGTTATGGCGACGTGTCGAAGAAGCCAAACGTCGGCTACTTTATGATCTTGCGAGGCTGGAGCTCCCGCTGAGCGGAAAGAATGGTCGCGACCGCGTTGCTTTCGACGTGCTTGCAGATGACGTGGGGCAACCGGTTATCACTGGCCACCTCAACGGATTAATCACTCTGAACCTATCGGAGGCCGATGATCCCACACGAGAACTGCGACGAACCCAGTTCCGTGAGCCCTATCGAACTTTGCTTGGCCATTTTCGACATGAGGTGGGTCATTTCTACTGGGAGCAGCTGGTCGGCGGCACAGGCCTCCTCAACGGATTCCGAGTAATCTTCGGAGACGAAACTGCGGATTATGCGGCCGCGATCGCGAACTATCACAAGCGAACGCAGCGCGATTACGATCGACATGGATTCATAAGCGAATACGCGACATCACATCCTTGGGAGGACTGGGCAGAAACTTTCGCGCATTTTCTGCACATCGTCTCAACGCTTGATTCTGCGTCGTCCCTCCCATTGTCACTTGACGTGCGCTCACGAGAAACTCTTCAAGATCCCTACTTGGAAGATGACTTTGAATCGTTACTGGCTTCATGGACACCGGTTGCCTATACGATGAACGAGCTTAACCGATCGATGGGTCTCAGCGATGCTTATCCGTTTGACCTGTCTCTGGCGGTGAGGGGAAAGCTCCATTTCGTTCACATGTCGATACTAACTTTCCGTCGAGATCGTTGAGCTCGCAGCGGACCTAACTGTCCGATTTAGAGCCGAGCACGTGGGCGACCCCGCGCTTTAGTGCTTTAGTTCAGTCGAACTCTTTGCTCGTAACCTGCACGCTCACGTCCATGCCGAGGTCATCGTCTGCATCACCCCAGTAGCTGCCGAACAATGGAATGGCCTGTTGCGGAGTTCGAGCAACGCCGACGCGAATCAGATCGCGATTTCCCACGATACCATTGGTCGGATCGAACTCGACCCAACCTGAACCAGGCACGTACACCTGACACCACGCATGTGTAGAACCACCGCCTAACCGGACCTTCTGGTCACGATCTGGCACGTAAACGTAACCTGTCACGAAGCGGGCCGCGAATCCGAGTGATCGTGCGGCCTCCATCATTAACAGAGCGAAATCTCGGCACGTTCCTTCCTGTCGCTCGATAGTCTCGGCGGGGGTTTGCGTCCCTCGAATATTGCGTCGCCTGTACGAAAAACTCTCAGAGATCGCCTCATTTAATGTCATAAGGAGTTGTCCGGTTGGTACGGTTGCGCGAGGGGACACGAACTTCGCCAGCCAGCGCTCAATGTGCTCTCCTTCGTGATGATGACGCTGAATGAATGGTGCGAGGTCGGGCAGTTCATTGTCGGCGTACGCGAACGGATGCAACTTCGCATAGTCCTCGATCTGAAAAGCCGGAGCGTTTTCAGGAGTGTGATCGAGCTTTAACAACGCCTCAAACTGCAACAATTCGGTTTTCGAATCGAAGTCGACGAGTGTGATGCAGTTGCCAAAGGCGTCATGAATCCATCGGATGGAAGCCGCCTTTGGGCTGATGGTCAGGCTGAATTCAAGAAGTCTCTGGTCAAAGCTGTCCCGCGGCCGGAACATAAGCTGATGCACGCCCGGTCGCACAGGCTTTCTATACCGATAGGTTGTCATGTGATGGACGGAAAAAATTGCCATACGAACCGTCCCGTAACTGCAGATGCTGACTGCTCTGCATCTAGACTACACGGCTGTGGTCGATCGGTGCTCGAACAAGAGTGCCTTTAATTTCGGCAACTTATTCGAATCGATCGATTGGAACCGTCGGTGCGCACACGGCTTATAGCTCATTATCAGGGAGTGTGAGCTTGAAGATCGAGGTCGGGTACAACATTGCGTTCAAGTGCAGTCAGAACGTACCTTTACTGCTGATGCTGAGCGTGCATCCGTCGCGACAGCGTGATCTCCTCACTAAGGACGAACCGAGCTTTACCCCCGACGTCGCTGCCCGAAATTACCTCGATGCTTTCGGAAACGTGTGCACGAGATTGGTTGCGCCGACGGGTACTCTGCATATCCGCAACCGCTTCTTAATCAACGACAGCGGCTTACCTGACGATGTCGTTCCGGATGCCGAGCAATGGGAAGTCAATCGACTTCCCGACGAAGCGTTGGTTTACCTGCTTGGTAGCCGCTACTGCGATACACAAAAGCTTACGGATCTTGCCTGGTCCCTCTTCGGAAGCAAGCCGGCTGGGTGGCAACGAGTGCAAGCCATTTGCGACTATGTGCATGACCGGATCGAGTTCGGGTACCATTACGCGCGAGGAGATCGAACGGCCGCCGAGGGTCACGAGGAAAAGGTGGGCGTCTGCAGGGATTTTGCGCATTTGGCAGTTACATTTTGTCGATGCGTAAACATACCGGCCCGGTACTGTACGGGTTATCTTGGCGATATAGGCGTACCGCGGGATCCGGCGCCAATGGATTTCAGTGCATGGTTTGAAGCATTCCTTGGCGGACGCTGGTACACATTTGATGCGCGGCATAACCACCCGCGTATCGGCCGCATCTTGATCGCTCGTGGCCGAGACGCAGCAGATGTTGCGATATCGACGAGCTTTGGTGCCGCCCAGCTAGAGCACTTCTCTGTCGTTACGGAGGAGATTGGACAAGGCACGGACCCCACTTTCGTCACATGTTCGGCAACTCAAGCGTCAGAGAACGTTTCTAAATTGCCGCAGTTCGCTTGAAACGATGATCGGCCAACCAACAGGGAGCAATCCAAGCCAAAGAAGGGCTAAAGCGTCATCGGCCGCACGCCGGCTGCAGGTTGAGTTTGCTCATCAATGAGCCCAGACCATCTTTTCGACAGTCTTGTGACTCAGCTACCTTGGTGGAGGTACCGTTACGGGAGGTATCTCTCGCCGGCTCGGGCCTCAACTTCTTCATACCGGCTCGGGTGTCGTTTGGATCGTGCCAGTGGCGAGGGATGAAGTCTGGAGCCTTCGCCTTGGCTACTTCTTTCTGTGGCGGCTGAGTCGGTGCCGGAGGCTCGGTAGGTGGTGTATCGACAAGAGCAGCCTGGTCGACCGTTGGCTGAATGTCCTGGATGCTGACAAGCGACAGTCGATCGCTCTTATTGCCGGCTACGGCAGGATAGACGACCGAGGGTATCGGTACCGAAGCGGGCTTGGACGTGGCAGCAGCAATAGCTCCGACGCCCGCCACGCAAACCAGTCCAAGTACGACGACCTTGATCACGGCGATGTCCCCCACACCGAGGCGTCGAGCGTAAAGGATATTTGGCCGGGATTAAGGCGACTTGATTGTTTGGTTAATGCCGGCGATCGGTGACTGTACGGCTACGATGGAGCAGCGAATCACTTCTGGCTCCTCTTCAGCACCATCCGAGCCATATCAAGGCGCTGCTTTGCTTCACGAACCTCCTCAGGACTGAAGATCTTACCGGCCTCGCCGAAGTCAATCACAGCTTGCTCTACAGAAAGATGCAACAGACCGGCTCTGGCAAGGACCCGCATGCCGATAGGAAATCTGCCAATATTGTTTGCGCTATAGGCGATCAAACGGCGAGCGGCAGCCACCCCGCCAACCGACTTGATGAGCTCAAGCAACCGGGAGAATGAATGTCCAGTGAGCTGAGCGGCTATACGGGTCCGCCTGAGCAGCTCACGCTCGAACTCTTCTTCGTGGGTCATTACACGGCTCTCCGAATTACGCCCGGCAGGGGGTTGCGAGCGTGATCCGAGCAGACCGCCCCCGCCGCTGCTCCACTTTGATCAGGCCACCCGCACTCAGAGACTTAAGGGCGCGCGACTTTCCATCCTTGCTGATCCCGGACTGACGGAGCAGCGTTGCTGGAATCGTGACCACGTTGGAACGCGAAATGTCGCATCGATGACGGATAGCCAAGTAGAGGGCGAGCGCCTGGCCGGGTAGCCGGGCAGCGGCCCAGAGATCAGTCATCGGGATCGGACCTTTGAGGAAGCGGCCTTGCATACGGCTTCTTCGCCGCCGGCTAACCTCGGTTTGAATCTCGACTTCATTGAAACCTGATTGGGTCATTAGTAGACTCGGATTAGATGTGACGGGATCGCACGGTCGCGAAGCTAGCCTCGCTCCGATGCGATGGTTTGCGGTGATCAATAGATTGCATCGGGTCGGTCAATCAGGCGGACTACACGATTCCACATGTCGACGCCGCGCTCGTCCATGTAGCGGCCGGGATAACGGATGACCTTCGCGTCGGTCCGGATGTGGACGCCGCCTGTGACGTGGTATCCAGCCCGAGACATAATCTCGCGCATGTGCCGGATCGCGTCATCGAGCTGCTCGAGTGGTGCCGCGATCAGAAAGGCGTCATGAACCGGAGCACAAACCTCGATGCGGCCCTCCGTTGCGGCTATGGCGGCTATCCGCATCATCTCAGCCCCGTTCGCCTGCATCGGGAAGTTCATCAGCGAGGTTGGGCGGTCAATCTCCGTAATCTTGCGACGCCAACCGAAGATTGACGACATCTGGTTGCTGAGCAGGGCCGAGGTGACAGTGTCTTCGCTCCAGCGCCAATAACGAGGGTATGCAATATGATGCCGCTGGATCAGCTCAGCTGCCAGCGAAGGAGCGATACCGGCCTGGTACGCCATCCTTTCGGCTCCCAGCCCGTAGTTAAGGCCGAGCACTACGGTCTTGCAGATGTCGCGAACTCGGGCGTGCGACTCGCGCGTGGCATCAGGAGGCGCAAACCCAGCCTGCTTTCCGAACGCAAGGTAGGGGTCGCCGCATTCATAGGCTTCGATCAAGCGAGGATCGCCGGACAAGCCCGCCGCTATGCCGATCTCTTGCGAGGAAAAGTCGAGATAGGCCAACCCCCAACCTTCGGGAGGCCTAATGATTCCCCGCTGCCATGCGGCAAGCCCAAACGCAAACCGTTTCGCAGACGGCTGGTTGCGGCCGGTCTTGGAGGCAAATGGGGCCAACAGGCTTCGATTGCGGCCATCGGGACCCACCGGAAGCTGGGGCACGTGCATGCTAGTCAACGCCTGCCTTAGCTCGCGCAGCGGCTTCAGCAACGGCCAGACCGCCGACTGCTCCTTGAAGGTGTCGTCGTCGAGCTTCAGCAAACCAGCGTCGGTGCGCGGCCAGGGAATGCCGTGCACACGCAGCCATTCGTCGAACCGACCGAGCTTGAACCGCAGACCATCATAAACGCCGTACTCGGCATCAACGGTCTTGACCAGCTCGACCCGAGCGCGTTGCCAACCTTCGACAAAACTTTGGCGGAGTTCAGTGTCGATCGGAATACCAGTACGCTCCATTTTCGCTACGGCCGCCATGTATCGGCCTCGCAAAAGCGCTCGCGGGAGGTCCAATGTGGGCGACATGAAATCGAGCAGGACTGTGAGGGCCTCCACGTCTGACGCGCAATAGTCCAGGATTTCGGTCCGCTCGTTTTGCGTCCATGACGATTGGTAGAGAATTTTATCCCGCATTGCATCTTTCGCGGCGACGTCGATGCGAGCTAAACCCCGCCAGGCAAGCGCGCCCAGCAAACCATTCCCAGTCGGGAGCTGCAGACCATTGGTCTGGACACGATGTTCGGCAAACAGGTCAATTACGTGTGAGGGCAGTCGCCAACCACGTTCGAGCATGCAGCCCAATTCTGCGGAGGCGTAAAAGGCGACCATCGCGTCCGTAGGACCAACCGGGAACGGGCACTCGCGGAGATTTACAAGCTCGTCACGCCAGTACCGGCGCACCTCGCCAGACCGGTAATCCCGGACAACCATGCACACCACGTCGGGACGGCTGCCATTCAGGGCGCGGAATTCAAAATCGACCAGCGACAGGTGAGCGAACGCGTCCAGCTGCCCAGCGAAGGTGGACATGATCGGTACAACTTAATTGTGAGTGGTGAAAGGACGGCGGCCAAACCCGCCGTCCTTGAGTACTCTTAGATTCGACCGAGGATCTTGTTGAACATCGGATGATCTTGGTTCGAAATCACGCGGTCCTTGAACGCAAGGTCCAGAAGCTCGTTGAACGGCTCGGCCGGCCACTTGGGCTCCCCGAGCTGTCCCTCTGCTGCGTAGATTCTGTAGCCTGATAAACCCATGTCGGCCTGAATGCGGATCCATTGGGTTTTGGCCAAGTGGGCTGCCCTCATAGCCGTCGTCTGCCAACCACCTTGAGCTGTGGCATCACCCGAGAGCTTGAGCGGGAAGATGCCGACCACCTTCTGCTTCGTAATGAACGGAACCAGCGTTGCGACCGAAACGTCGGTTACCGCCCGCAAGAGCGGGAGCATCTTGGGCGCCACGAAATAATACTCCCGCGTTTCGCGATCCTCGTAGAGCACTGCCGTGAAGCAGTTCTCGTCCCCGGGGCGAACGCGAAAATATTCGTGCTTTTGCGGCTTCCGGACCGGAATGCGCGTGAGAATCTCGTTCGCACCTTGAATCCCCATCTCCTCTTGCGAGAGCTTGAGCGCTTCAAGGTCGTCGAAGAAACCGGTTGCTCCAGAGTTGAGCTTAGGCAGTTCGATCGTAGCGGCAGTTTCGGTCGGTTTGTCGAGCGTAGTCATTTACTGCCCTCCCACTGAAGACGGCATCGGGCGGACCTGTTGGGCAACCTTCGGTCGACCGCGGCACAGCACATCCACGAGCGTCTGCGCCCTATGTCGATCGATGTACAACGGCTTCGACTTGCGCTGCATTTGCTGGCGAATCTTACGCAGAAGCATGCCATTGCCGGGCTTCTTTGCCGCCAACGGTCGAGCATCCCGAATAAGATCGACGATATTCGCTCGATCTTGAGAGTGAGTTGGATGTTTGAATGAATTCACATGCATCTCCTTTGGTTTGACAGAGATGATGTTTTGCCGTCACGGAATTGAAGTATCGAGTGGCACCCAAAACTTCAAAATCAAAGTTCGACGTCTTCGTACTATGTAGCGTCGCGAGGCTTCCGAGAAATCACCTTCAGCGCAGCGGTGGGTACGAACAGCTCCAGATCGCCATCGCGACCGAGTTCCTGCAGTTCTTCGATTGCGTAACGAAGTTGACGATACAAGCTAAGGTGGTGCTTGGTCTTGTCGATTTTTCGGCCAAGAGTTTTGCTGATTTTGATGCGGGCTATGCGTTTGTACGACATCAGCCTACGACAGCATTCGACGTTGGAAAGATCGGGGTACTTCAGTTTCACAAACGCAACGGCTTCGACTAACTGCTCGCCAAGCTGAGAATTCCAAGCGTCTTTTTTACTCTGCGATTTATAATGGATTTCGGCGAGGGTCGTCAGAAGCCACCACCAATTTTCAAAGAAGTCGGGGTCCATGCCCGCATCTTCGAAGAATTTGGAGACAGGTGAACTTGATCCAAGTCCGAACCTAAACGGGGCTGGTATTTTCGGCCCCTCTCCCATCAAGCCTGGGCCCAGGTCACGAAACTCTTTCAATGCGGAGTCAATTAACAATTTATAGGGCTTAACAGCCATTGAGACCCTCAAGAAATCGGAAGCAGCTCTATTAGAGGCAGCTCTATTAGAGAAAGAATTGGATTGGTTTGCGGTCCCTCAATGCAACAATCAAAAGGCCATCACATCAAGATAAGATGGCCAATTGATCTAAAATCAAAAGGACATCAGATTAGGAGATGATGTCCGCCGGCGGCCGCGATCTCCAGCGCGCGCTTGGCGCTCTCCTGGCCCTTGATGTCGCGCAGATTCAGCGTGGAGGCGGCGGCCTCGTGCACCTTCGGCGAAGGGCGCGACAGCACCTGCGTGCCCTTGAAGTGGTTGGCGATCTGAATCAGCGAGCTTGCCGCGATGATCTGGATGTCCGGGCTCGCCCAGGCCGCCTCGGAGCCGCAAGACGCCGGGCAGATCAAGCCTTCCTCGCGCATATTGGCGCCGATCGCGGCCGGCAGGACGCCGGCCACCGGTGCGATCGAGCCGTCGAGGCCGAGCTCGCCGAGCACGGTAAAGCCGGTCAGGGCGTCGGGCGGGATCGCGCCGATCGCCGCCATCAGCCCGAGTGCGATCGGTAGGTCGTAATGGCTGCCCTCCTTGGGCAGGTCGGCCGGCGCCAGATTGACAATGATCCGCCGCGCCGGCAGCGCGAGCCCCGAGGCGATCAGCGCCGAGCGCACGCGTTCGCGCGCTTCCGACACCGCTTTGTCGGGCAGACCGACGATGGCAAAGGCCGGCAGGCCCGGCGCGACCTGCACCTGCACGTCGACCGCACGGGCCTCGATCCCCTCAAAGGCGACGGTAGAAACCCGTTGAACCATGCCGAACCAGCCTGCCCTCTTGCACAATCGAGGGTAGCAGGGGGCGCGGCGCTCGGCAAGAACAATACGGGAACATTTTCGGGGCGCGGCAAGCCCTAACAAGCGGTAAACGGGCAGCGGACACTAAGCCTCGAATGCGAGCGGCTGTCCTCAGCACATTCCAACGAATGTCCGGTACTCCTAGGGCTGCGGGATGGGCCGTGATCTAACGGGTGAACAGTTCAAATGCTTGCAAATCGCCGGAGAAGCGAACGTCGGGTGTGCAGCCGGCTCGCCAAGATTCATTTTGGCGCCGGCTCGCTGCCGCGGGATTGCACGATCACGGATATCTCGGACGGCGGCGTGAAGGTCGTGGCGGAATTTCTGGAAGTGCCGCCGCAATTCACCATCATCTTCGCGCCGGACTATTCCCGCCAATGCCGCCTGCGCTGGCGCATCGGCTGCGAATTCGGCGCCGAATTCACCGACTAAGGTCTGAACGACTGTCTCTTTAACGGGACTTTAGCGTTAATCGGCAAAGCATCTCTGATCAGTCGCCGAGTGATCAGAGTATGTCCAAGCGTTTGTTCGTTGCCTCTCCCCCGGCGAGATATCTGTTTTCCGCGCTCCTGGTCCTTGGCTTGGGTGGCTGTCAGACCACCGGCCTCGAGGACGTCACCAGCGCGCTCGGCGGCAAGCCGGAGGCGGCCGCCAAGGCCGACCCGAAGTCGGACATGGATGCCTTGCGCGAGCGCTATCGCGCCAAGCCCAGTGATCCCAACGTCGCCCTCGAATACGGCAAGGCGCTGCGCGAGAGCGGCCAACGCGCGCAGGCGGTCGCGGTGCTGGAGCAGGCCGTGCTCGCTCATCCCAGCAACAAGGCGCTGCTCGCCGGCTACGGCCGCGCGCTCGCCGACAACGGCAATTTCCAGCAGGCCTTCGACGTGCTCGGCCGCGCGCATTCGCCCGAGGATCCGGACTGGCGCATCCTGTCGGCGCAGGGCGCGGCGCTCGATCAGCTCGGCCGCAACGAGGAGGCGCAGCAATATTACGCCGCGGCGCTGAAGATCGCGCCCGACGAGCCGACCGTGCTGTCCAATCTCGGCCTGTCCTACATGCTGCAAAACAATCTGCCGAAGGCCGAACAGGTGCTCGGCCGCGCCTATCAGCGCAATCAGAACGATGCGCGGGTCCGTGCCAATCTCGCGCTCGTGCTGGGATTGCAGGGCCGCGAGGCCGAGGCTGAAATCCTCGTGAAGGCAGATTTGCCGCCGGACCAGGCCGCGGCCAAGGTCACCGCGCTGCGGCAGCTGCTGGCGAAGAAGCAGCAGCGGGCGGACAAGTAACCGCCCTCTCCATCATCCCTACAATTCCTGGTCTCTACGACGCCTTGCGGTGGGGCGCGGAGCTGCGGCTTGACCGGCCCTTCAGCTTCTTCAGCAGCGGTCCGAGCAGCGAGCGCTTCGGCTTCTTCACCTCGCCGCGGCCGGCGAGGCGGTTCGCCATATTCTGGAACAGCTCGGTGGTGCGGTGGCTTCTGGAGACCTCCGCGATCATCTGGCCGTTATTGGCTGCGGTCGAGAACAGCTTCGAATCGAACGGGATCACCGCGAGCGGCTGGCTCTCCATGGTCTTGGCGAATGCCTTGACCTCGATCTCCGCGCGCTTGTGCATGCCGACCTGGTTGATGCAGTACAGCGGCGGCCGGTCGTTCGGCCTCGCAGCCTTGAGCACGCTGAGCATGTTCTTGGTGTTGCGCAGGTTGGCGAGATCAGGCTCGGCCACGATCACGATGTCGTCGGCATTGACCAGCGCGCGCCGCGTCCAGCCCGACCATTGATGGGGCACGTCGAGCACGATGCACGGCGTGGTCATGCGCAGCGTGTCGAACACCGCGTCAAAAGCTTCCGCGCCGAAATCGTAGACGCGGTCAAGTGTGGCGGGTGCAGCAAGGAGGCTGAGGCGGTCGGTGCATTTGGCGAGCAGGCGCTCCATCAGCGCCGTGTCGGGCCGGTCCTGCGACAGCACCGCATTGGCAATGCCCTGCACCGGGTCCTGGTTGTAGTCGAGGCCCGCGGTGCCGAAGGCGAGGTCGAGATCGATCACGACGGAATCGAGCGCGAGGTCGCGGGCGATGGTCCAGGCGACGTTGTGCGCGACCGTGGACGCGCCGACGCCACCCTTGGCGCCGACCACGGCGATGACGCGGCCGGTGATGATGGCTTCGGACGCCGAGAACAGGCTGCAGATGGAGCGAACGACGTCGAGCGTCTCGACCGGTCCCACCACATAGTCGTTGACGCCGCGGCGGACCAGCTCGCGATAGGGCGCGGTGTCGTTCGGATTGCCGATCACCACCACGCGGGTGCCGGGATCGCAGACGCCGGCGAGATCGTCGAGGCCTTCGAGGATGTCGCGCGTGCCGTCGGATTCGATCACGATGACGTTCGGCGTCGGCATCGAATCGTAGACTTCGATCGCAGCAGCGAGCCCGCCGCTCTTGGCGGTGAGATGCGCCTTGGCGAGCCGGCGGTCCTGTCCGGCGGCGGTCACCGCGGCGAGCGTCTGCTCGGTCTCGCAAAAGGCCTGCACGGAGATGCGAGGAACCGGCGCAATGTGTTCCTCGGGGTGCTGCGGATCGTCCGCCTCTTCGTCGTGGACGCTGGTCATTTGCCTGTGTCGCTCAGTTTGGCCCTGTCGGACTCTGGATAGGTGGTCGCGGTCGTCGAGCCCTTGCGGTAGCGGTCGAAGGCGATTTCGCGCCGTGCGGTATAGGCCGGCGTCTCCGCGCGCGGCTGCTCGAGGTCGGCGGGATTGTCGATCATGGCCGCGAGGTTGCGCTGGTTGGCGCAGCCGAGATTGAAGTAGGGATGGTTCTCGTTGTAGCCGGGGTCGAGGATGGATGGCCCGATGTCCTCCGGCCACAGCCCGCAGGGGCCGGCGACAGCCGTGATCTTCGAATAGCTCAGACGGATGGTCGGTAGCAGTCCGGGATCCTCAGGGCGGTAGCGATGCTGGACGATGGCGCGTGACGGCACGCCGCCGGAGGCGAGCACGGAGCGGATCTCCTGATAGGTCGCCGCAGCAGCGCGCGAATTCGCGGTGTCGACGGGCACGTCGACCACGACCGAGCCGGTGCCTTCGCGCACCCAGTCCCGGGCGATACCGGCGACGTCGGCGTGCTGCGCGGTCGAGAGGCCGCCTCTGGCCTTGCCGACGAAGATCACGATCGACTTCTTGCCTTCCTGCACCGCGATCGGGTGGCGCTGGCGGTAGTCGGTCGGCACCGTCTGGGTGACGATTTCGCCAGTGGTGTTGCAGGCGCCGAGCAAGACGGAGAGCCCCGTCAGCGCCAGCGCGATCCGCAAGCTGCGACGTCGATCGGCTGTCATCTTCGTCATCGCCTTGTCCCCTCTTGCCCCGTGTCTCGCCCCGGCCCCCAAGCCGTCGGTCTCAGTCGATGATGAAGCCGAAATCGCCGTGGACGCCGTCGATCGGATCGACGCGGCGGGCCGCGATGCCATAGAGGCGGTTCACGCGGCCAAGCAGAGCCGTCTGCGCGTCCGAGGCCGGCGCGAAGCCGTCGTCCGGCCGCGACAATTCCTTCTGGGCGACCGCGCGCACTACATAGGGCGTCACGATCACCATCAGCTCGGTCTCGTTGTTGACGAAGTCCTGGCTGCGGAACAGCGCGCCGATGATCGGCACCTGATCGACGCCGGGCAGGCCGTTGATCGCCTGCTTGGTCTGCTGCTGGATCAGGCCGGCCATCGCCATCGAGCCGCCCGAGGGAATTTCCAGCGTGGTCTCGGCGCGGCGGGTCTGGATCGAGGGGATGGTGATCGAGCTGGTCTGGCCCGCGGACACCGCCTGCGTCACGGAGATGGCGTTCTGATTCGACAGCTCCGAGACTTCGGTCATCACGCGCAGGCTGATACGTCCCTCGCTGAGCACGACCGGCGTGAAGTTCAGGGAGATGCCGAACTTCTTGTAGGTGATCTGGGTGGTACAGACGTGGGTGACCGGATCGCAGGAATAGCCCGCAGGGATCGGGAATTCGCCGCCGGCGATGAAAGTGGCGGACTCGCCGGAGATCGCCGTCAGGCTCGGCTCGGCCAGCGTCCGCATCACGCCGGCGCTTTCCATCGCGCGCATCGTGGCGTTGACGGTGGCCACGCCTTTTGCGAGTCCAGTAACACCGAGCCCGTTGCTGCTGACGAGCGGGCCGCCGGAGACCGAGAACGGGTTGGAGTTGTTGAAATTCACGACCGCGGTGCCGGCGTTCAGGCTGGCGCTGAGATCGACGCCGAGCTGCTTGACGATGTCGCGCCTGACTTCGCCGACGACGACCTTGAGCATCACCTGGTCGCGGCCGCGCACGACGATGTTGTTGACGACCTTGTCCGCGCCGCCGACGAGCTTGGCGGCGACGTCGCCGGCCTGCTGGGCCTCGACCGGACTCGACACCGAGCCGGTCAGCATCACGCTGTCGCCGACGCCTTCGATCTGCACGCCCGGCAGCGACTGGCGCAGCGCCGAACGCATGCCGTTGAGGTCGCGTTTCACCGCGATGTCGTAGGCGGCGACCTGCTGGCCGTCGGCGGTGAAGAACACGACATTGGTCTGGCCGACCTGGCCGCCGATGATGTAGGCGCGCTGGGCCGAGCGGATCACCGCGTTGGCGATCTTGGGATCGGCCACCAGCACGTCCTTGACCTCGCGCGGCAGGTCGATGACCACGGATTTGCCCACGCCAAGCGAGAGGAAACGCGTGCGGGCCGGCGCGATGGTCGCGACCGGAGACACGGCGAGATCCGGTGGCGCCTGCATCGGCGCCTGATCGCCGACCGGCGCATCCGCCGCGGTGACGAAATCGGGGGCCGCGACCAGCCCCAGCATCAGCATTGCCCCTGCTAAGGACGAGCGCGCGCGCTTCCCCCGAATGCGCAGGCCCATCCGACCTTCCCCGTAGTTCATGCTATCCCCATCATCACTTCTGTGACGTCAGCTGCCGCGCCTGCACCCCGTAACGGATCACGTTCACGCCGCCCGGACGCCTGACCGCCTCCTCAGGCGTGCCGTCGATGGCATTGGCATCCACGATGCTGCGCAGCGCGAGTGTCAGCGTGCCGCCCTGGCGCGCGGCCGAGAGCGTGGCGACCTGGTCGGGCCGGAGCTCGAGCGTGACGGTCTTGCCGATGACGGCGTTCTGGCCGTCCTTCTCTTTCGGCGCCTGGTCGATCGCGAGCACGCGGATATTGGTCAGGATGACCTCGGACAGGATGAGGTCGTTGCCGCCGGTCGGGCCATTGTTGTTGGCGCCGTCAGGATTCTTCAGGCGGCGGGTCAGCACGATGTCGACGCGGTCGTTCGGCAGGATGAATCCGCCGGCGCCGGTCTCGGCGGAAATCTCGGTGGAGACGGCGCGCATGCCCGACGGCAGGATCGCGGCCATGAAGCCGGAGCCATCGGCCTTGACCAGCTTCTGCTCGCGGATCGGCTCGCCCTGCATCAGCGGCACGCGCGCGATCGAGCCGGCAAGCTGGGTCTGCGCCTCGGGCCTGCTGTCGCGGCGGATGAAGGCGCTGCTCGCGGTCGCCGCCGGCCAGGCCTGCCATACCAGGTCCTCGGGCTTCACGGCCTGACCGAGCTGGATGTCGTTCTTGGCGACCAGAACCTCGATCGTCGGCAGCTTCTCGACGACGGGAAGGACGGGCGCGGGCGCATTCTGATAGCCGCTCGCCAGATACGCAGCGACGCCGCCGGCGCCCAGTGCGATGACGAGAACGATAATGCGTGCGGTGTTCATACGCTGCTACTCTTACGCGGGGCACTCGAACCGCACCTGGCGGGTTCCCCTGCGTCGATGAGTAGGGAGGAAAAGTATAAGGGGTGTTGCGAGCCCGAATGTGATCGCCGGTCACGCTGCTGGTTTTGGGCAGATGGTGAACGCCGCGTTATCCGGTCGGCCAGCGACCCCGTAGTTTCACGCGGGGCCGCTCCTGCGTTCGCATGAGGCGCGAGGCATCTTGGTGAACGGGTGGTTAGTGATGCGCGAGCTGATGCCGCGCGGTGATCAAGACGTAATCCGTCATCCCCACGCAATGGCTTCGCCGTTGCGCGGGGGTGACGGTGATGGAGCGCGTTGGCTCCATAAGTGCCACGAAGTCACAGCTGCTCTTACTGGCAGGGATACCGCCGGCCATCCTTTGCCGCGAATGTATTCGTCGCCGGATCATACGAGCGGTAACGTTGCGCGCATGAGGTCGCGTGTTGCTGGGCCGCCGCCGCTTCCTGCTGCGCAGCGGCGCTCGCTGCGCCGGCCGCGATCGCGCCGCCGATGAGGCCGCCGACCAGTCCGCCCACACCGGCGCCGTTGTCATAGCACTGTCCGTAACGGCACCAGACCTGCTCGGTCATTTCAGGCGCCATGGCAGCAAGGCCCGGATTGGTCTGTAACGGTGCCGACCTCGCAGAGGTCGAAAACAGCGCGACAGCGGCGGCGGCCATCAAGACGATTTTTGACATGTGATCGTTTCGCATCGAATTTCCTGCTTCATATGCTGTGGCGGCAGGCGGGCGCCTGCCTCCCGCTTCCCTTGAACGCGGCGTTCACTGGCCGGCTGCGTCCACGACACGGCAGAGGTTGGCGCTGATGCCTGGAGCTACCTGTCCCGGCGGCATGATGAAGACCGCATCGACGCGGCTGCCTTTGACGTCCTTGCGCACGACGACGCGAAGTGTCTGCGGCCGCCCGGATCCGGTCGTTTCCTGCTGAGTGGTCAGCGTGCCAAGCGCCTTGTCCACGTTCACGTTGACGAAGCCTTCCGCCATGACGGCACGGGAGACCCTGTCGAGGGCAACGGTGGGATTGACCGATGGAAAGATCATCCAGACCTTGTGGGTCGTGCCCGTCACCAACGGAACGCCGCTCATCTGATAGTGGTCTGCGCAGCTGTCGGCCCGCGCCGGCATCGACGAAAGGGCCATCAGCGTGACCGCGCAAATTGTTCTGGTAAGCATGCTTCCATAACCTGTTTGAGGTGGTCGAAGCGATTTAGGCCGATCGCGCCGCAAGTCCATGGACTCCAGCGCGTTCGGGATGGAAGCCTTCGGTTTCCGGCTAGGCCGATCGATGCGCGATCTGGATATCCTCATTCGGAAATCGGATATTCAGAGCGCGATCTGAATTCACCCGAGTTGTGCTAGGACAGCAAAAGACCAACGATTGGGATTTGCATGGTCGAAGACATACTTGCCGCACCTCCCGCGCGATCAGGGTCGTCGTTTCAGGAGTTGCTCGAGATACTGCGGCCTCACGGAATCAATGCGCATTCCTCGCCGCGGCCGGATGGATCGTTTCGCTGGCATGCGGATGTCGCGATTGGTGCGGGCATGGATGTCGTGAGGGCGGAGCTGTCCGCGGGGTGGGACTGGCGCTATGCCTACGGCAATTCATCGGGAGAGCTTGCGATCAGCCTTCTCAATGCCGGCAAGGCCGAGATGCTCATTGCCGGAAAAAACGTGCAACGTATGGACTCCGACATCGCCATCGTATCGCTTCCGACGTTGCAGAAGCAGCGGGTCGAAGCGGTGGATGGACGGTATTCGAGCGTGACGCTGACGGTGCATACCGGCGTCGTCACCAAGGTGCTGTCCGCGACGTTCGCGGGCACGGCTCTGGAAGACCTCAATCTCGCGCCCAAGATCGAGCTGTCCACCAGCGCCGGGCAGATGCTGCTTCAGCTCGTTCGCGCCAGCACGACCGGCCTCCATGACGGGATCCTGGCACGTTCGCCGAAAGCCAGCGCTCTGTTGTCGGAGGCCGTGATCCAGCTAGTCCTCCAAAACGTGCCGCATCGGCTGATCGAGCGGTTGAACCGCCAGCCCATGGATGTGCCGCCTCGTCACGTCAGGCGGGCCGTCGAATACATGCGGGCCAACCTGCATCTGCCGCTGACGATCGCCGATATTGCCGGGAACGTCGGGATCAGCAGTCGGTTGCTGCAATCGGGATTTCGCCGGATCCACGGAACGACGCCGGTCGCCTATTTGCGCAGAATTCGACTCGAAGCGATCCACGACGAGCTGTCGCGACCGGAGAATCTGCTTCCGGTCAGTGAAGTCGCGCTGAAGTGGGGCTTTACCCACATGGGCCGGTTTGCGGCGTCCTACCGTGCGGCCTTTGGATTGTATCCGTCCGACACAGCCCGGCGCGCTCGGGGATTTTTCGGCTGAAGGAGCCGACTCAAGGCTCCGAAGCTATTTCTTTCGCTTCTGCTCGATCGCATCCCAGATCTTCGCCGCGACGTCAGGGCCGCCGAGCCGCGCGATGGCGCGGATGCCCGTGGGCGAGGTCACGTTGATCTCGGTGAGATTGCCGTTGATGACGTCGATGCCGACGAACAGCAGGCCGCGCTCGCGCAGCGCCGGCCCGATCGTCGCGCAGATCTCGCGCTCGCGCGGCGTGAGCTCGGTCTCCTTGGCGGCGCCGCCGCGCACCATGTTGGAGCGGAGATCGTCGGCGGCAGGCACGCGGTTCACCGCGCCGGCGAACTCGCCGTTGACCAGGATGATGCGCTTGTCGCCGTGCTTCACCTCGGGGATGAACTGCTGGATCACCCAGGGCTCCTTGAAGGTGACCGAGAACATGTCGAACAGCGAGCCGAAATTCATGTCCTGCGGCATCACGCGGAATACCGCCGCGCCGCCATGGCCGTGCAGCGGCTTCATCACGACGGCGCCGTGCTTGTCGCGGAACGCGTTGATCTCGTCTAAGTCGCGCGAGATCAGGGTCGGCGGCATCAGCTGCGGGAAATTCATCACGAACAGCTTTTCCGGCGCATTGCGCACCGAGGCGGGATCGTTGACCACCAGCGTCTTCGGATGAATGCGCTCCAGGAAATGGGTCGAAGTGATGTAGGCGAGGTCGAACGGCGGATCCTGGCGCAGCAGCACCACGTCGAAGCCGTTGAGTGCCTCGCGCCTGGGCTCACCGAGGGTGAAATGGTCGCCGGACTCGTCGCGCACTGTCAGGAGCTGCACCGGCGCGACCAGCTCGTCGCCGACCATCGAGAGCTTGTCGGGCGTGTAATAGGACAGGCCATGGCCGCGCTTCTGCGCCTCCAGCAGCAGCGCGAAAGTGGAATCGCCCTTGATGTTGATGCGGGCGATGGGGTCCATCTGGACGGCGACGTTGAGTTTCATGGTCTGCCTTTCAGGTCGAGGCGTCGAATGCCGCCAACACATGGCGCGGAAGTGAGCGCGGCGCAATCAGCATGGCGTCGAATCGCAATTCGAATTCGGCATGCTCGGGATGCGCTACGAGCCAGCCTTGCGCGGCGTCGATGATGCGCTGCTGCTGGCGCGGGGTGACCGCATAAGCCGCGTCATCCAGGCTGGCGCGGGCCTTGACCTCGATGAAGGCGATCAAATTGCGGCGGCGCGCCACGAGATCGATCTCGCCATGCGCCGTGCGGTAACGCTTGGCCAGGATGCGGTAGCCCTTGGCCATGAGATAGGCCGCGGCGCGGCTTTCGGCCGAGATGCCGGTGCGGAACGCGGCGACGCGTTCGGGCGAGGCGACTTTCGGTTCCGCATCGCCCCTAGCCTTCGCCATTGCCGCCCCGCAGGTCCTTGGCGAGCTCGAGCGCGCGGGCATACACCTCGCGGCGCGGCCGGCCCGAGAGCGCGACCGCATGCGCAACCGCGTCCTTGACGCTGTGCGCGGCCAGCTGCTTGCGCAGGAGATCGTCCAGCGCATCCGAGTTCAGCACCTCGGCGTCGGCCGCCGGCGGAGCGATCACCAGCACGAACTCGCCGCGCGTCTCCAGCCCCTCGGCGTCACGTGCCAGCTCGGCGAGCGTTGCACGCGAAATCTCCTCGTGCAGCTTAGTCAGCTCACGACAGATCGCGGCCTCGCGGCTGCCCATGATCTCGGCGAGCTCGGCCAGCGTATCCTGCACGCGGTTGCCGGATTCGAACATCACCAGGGTCGCATCGATGCGGGCGAGCTCGGCCAGACGCGATTTTCGCGCGGCTGATTTGGCCGGCAAGAAACCCTCGAAGAAGAAACGGTCGGTCGGTAGCGCCGCGACCGACAGCGCCGCCAGCACCGAGGACGGGCCCGGCAGCGCATAGACGGCATGGCCGGCGGCGCAGACCTCGCGCACCAGCTTGAAGCCGGGATCAGAGATCAGGGGCGTGCCGGCGTCCGACACCAGCGCGACCGAGCCGCCCGCGGCAAGCGCCTCCAGGATTTTTGGGCGCGCCACTTCGGCGTTGTGCTCGTGATATTGCTTGAGCTGGGCGGCGATATCGTAGCGCTCGGTCAGGCGCCGCGTGATGCGGGTGTCCTCGCAGGCAATGACGTCGACGCCGGCAAGGGTCTGGAGCGCGCGCAGCGTAATGTCGCCGAGATTGCCGATCGGGGTCGCGACAAGATAGAGGCCCGGCGCCGCCTTCGGGGCCGGGAGCCGATAGGCGTCGATGGAGAAACCGCGTGGAGCGGCGTCTGGGCCTTCAGGCGTATTTATCGGGGCCGGCTTTGCGCGCATAATGAATCGAACTTAGGCATGATCCCCGGGGCTGGGAACCGGTTCTCCGAAAAAGATCGTGGCCAAGCCCAAGATACGGATGGGCGGGGAAGGACGGGAATGTGATCCATCCGGGATCACATTCGAGAGGGTATGAAGTGTCAGCGTCATATTCGCGGCGGAAACGCCGCCTTGATGCTGTCGTGACGGTCGGCGGACAGCCAGGACTTACAGGTGCGGGCGCGTTAAGCGGTCATTATCCTTTTGTTTTGGTTAACTATTTGCCGACAATATGTCGGAATCCGCGGCTTCTGTCGCGGCCATGAATGTTGTGACCGGCTGGCGATCGCCGGTTAGAAGAGAAGCTGCAATGCTGGGCCCGCGTGATCCGAAATCTCCCGTTGAGGGGCCCCGAATGTCCGGGGCGACCCGGCGGGGTGCGCTAGGCTTGTTGCTCGGCGCCCCCCTGCTCTCGGCCTGCGCCGGCGTGCAGCAGAGCCTCAGCCAGTTCTCCAATCCCTTCAGCAGCTCCTCCCCGCCCCCGGCCCAGCCGGCCGGGCCGCCGCAGCAGGCGACGACCGCCGGCACCGGCGGGGTCAAGGTTGCCGTGATCCTGCCGCTCTCGGCCGCCGGCAATGCCGGCCTTGCCGCGCAATCGATGCGCAATGCGGCCGAGATGGCGCTGGCTGAGTTCCAGAACCCGAACATCCAGCTGCTGATCAAGGACGACAATGGCACCCCGCAGGGCGCGCAGGCCGGCGCGCAGCAGGCGGTCGAGGAAGGTGCCGAGATCATTTTGGGGCCGCTGTTCGCGCAGTCGGTGCCGGCGGTGGCTCAGGTCGCGCGCACGCGCGGCATTTCCGTGATCGCGTTCTCGACCGATTCCAGCATCGCCGGCCGCGGCGTGTATTTGCTGAGCTTCCTCCCCGAGTCCGACGTCAATCGCATCATCGAGTACTCCGCCAGCATCGGAAAGCGCTCGGTCGCCGTGCTCGTGCCCGACAATGCCTATGGCAATGTCGTCGAGGCCGCGGTGAAGGCGGCGGTGCCGCGGCGTGGCGGACGCGTTGTCGCATTCGAAAGATATGGCGCGGATCGCGCCACCCCGGCGCGCGCCGTGGCGCAGCAGCTCGGCAGCGCCGATGCGCTGTTCATTGCCGACGACGGCGATGCCGTCGTCGCGGTGGCCGATGCGATGACCGCGGCCGGCGCGAACTTGCGCAACATCCAGCTGCTCGGCACCGGCCTGTGGGACAATCCGCGCGTCTATGCCAGCTCGGCGTTGCAAGGCGGTCTTTACGCCGCGCCGGATCCGGCCGGCTTCCGCGCCTTCTCCGGCCGCTACCGAACCAAATACGGCGCCGAGCCGGTGCGCACCGCGACGCTCGCCTATGACGCCGTCGCCCTCGTCGCCGCGCTCGCCCGCACGCAGGGCACCACGCGATTCTCGGCGGATGTGCTCACCAACGCCTCGGGCTTTGCCGGCATCGACGGCCTGTTCCGCTTCCGCGCCGACGGCACCAACGAGCGCGGCCTTGCGGTGATGAAGGTGACGACCGGCGGCGGCGTTGCGGTCGCGGGTTCGCCGAAGAGCTTTGGGGCATAGTTCAGGACGACGGTGCCGTAGGTGGGCAAAGGCGCACTTGCGCCGTGCCCACCATCTCTCAGCTAAGTCGCATGGAACGGTGGGCATGCTTCGCTTTGCCCACCCTACAAGAGCTTGCTACGCCGCGAGATCCGCGACCACTGCATCGAGCACCGGGAATCCGCTGCTCGTCACCCGCAGGCGGCCCGTTGCATCGACGGTGATCGCGCCTTCCTCGCGCAGCAGCGCGATGCGGCCGGCGTCGAGCGGACGACCGGCGAGGGCCTTGTAGCGCGCGGGGTCGATGCCCTCGGCGAGGCGCAATCCCATTAGCAGAAATTCGTCGGCGCGTTCTTCGCTGTTGAGGAGATCGTCGGTGACGACGCCATGGCCGTTGGTCTCGACCCGCAGCAGCCAGGCTTCGGGCCGTTTCTCGGTGGCGGTGGCATGGCGCACGCCGTCGATGTCGAGACGGCCATGCGCGCCCGGCCCGATGCCGGCATATTCCTCGCCGCGCCAGTACACCAGATTGTGCCGGCACTCGGCGCCGCGCCGCGCGTGATTGGAGATCTCGTAGGCGGGTAGCCCAAGCTTGTCGCAGGTTTCCTGCGTCACGTCATAGAGCGCGCGCGCGACGGCTTCGTCCGGTGTCTTCAATTTGCCGGCCTGGTGCAGGCCGAAGAACGGCGTGCCTTCCTCGATCGTCAATTGATAGAGCGACAGATGCTCGGCCGCTTCATTGATGGCGAGACGCAGCTCGTCGGCCCACATCGCCGGCGTCTGGTCGGGGCGGGCGTAGATCAGGTCGAACGAATAACGGTCGAAGGAGCGGCGCGCGATGGCGACGGCATCGAGCGCCTCGCGCGCGCTGTGCAAGCGGCCGAGCGCCTTCAGCGAGGCATCGTCCAGCGCCTGCACGCCGAGCGAGACGCGGTTGACGCCGGCGGCGCGATAGCCGGCGAAGCGTGTGGCCTCGACGCTGGTCGGGTTCGCTTCCAGCGTCACCTCGACGTCGCTCGCAACAATCCAATGCTTGCCGATGGCATCGAGCACGGCGCCGACGGTTGCAGGCTGCATCAATGACGGTGTGCCGCCGCCGAGGAAGATCGAGGTGACCTCGCGACCGGGCGCGCGCTCGGCCGTGGTCTCGATCTCGCGCGCGAAAGCGGAGGCAAAGCGTGCCTCGTCGATGGCGGCGTGGCGGACATGGCTGTTGAAGTCACAATACGGGCACTTCGACAGGCAGAACGGCCAGTGCACGTAGACGCCGAAGGCTTCGGATTCTTGTTTCGACGCGTTTTCCTGGCGCGAACCGGTATCCACTTCGCTCGAAAACGCTCTAGCGCGGCTCAAGGCAGATCTCCGCCAGTTTCACGAAGGCGCGGGCGCGGTGCGACAGGGCAAGGCCGAGCGGCGGCAGGCCGTGCTTCTCGATGCTGGTCATCTCGCCGAAGGTGCGGTCGTGCCCGTCAGGCAGGAACATCGGATCGTAGCCAAAACCGGCGGTGCCGCGCGGCGGCCAAGCTAGCGTGCCGTCGACGCGCGCCTCGACCTCTTCGAGATGATCGTCGGGCCAGGCGACGCAGAGCGCGGAAACGAAATGCGCGGTGCGCTTTGCGGGCGTGCTTGCCCCGCGCTCCTGCAGCAGCCGCTCGATCTGGGCCATCGCCGCGTTGAAATCCTTGGTCGGACCGGCCCAGCGCGCGGAGAAAATGCCGGGCGCGCCGTCGAGCGCGTCGACCACGATGCCGGAATCATCCGCGAAGGACGGAAGCCCCGTCGCCTTTGCCGCCGCGATGGCCTTGATCGCGGCGTTGCTGCGGAAATCGTTGCCGGTTTCCTCCGGCTCGTCCAGGCCGAGCTCTCCGGCCGACACCGCCTCGATGCCGTGAGGCGCGAGCAGCTCCTTCATCTCGGCGAGCTTGCCGGGATTGTGGGTCGCGATGACGAGCTTTCCGGTGATTCGGCGGTGCATGGCTTATTGACTACGCCACGGCCAGTTTCTGCAAGTCCACCAGACGCGCGATGCCTTTCTGCGCCAGGGCGATCAGCTTCAGGAACTCGTCCTGCGTGAACGGTTCGCGTTCCGCGGTGCCCTGCACCTCGACGATGCGGCCATCGCCGGTCATCACGAAATTGGCGTCGGTTTCGGCCTCGGAATCCTCGGCATAATCGAGGTCGAGCACCGGCGTGCCGTTGTAGATGCCGCAGGAGATCGCGGCGACGTTGTCGCGCAGCACGTTGGCCTTGATCATGTTGCGCGCCTTCATCCAGTTGATGCAATCGGCGAGCGCGACCCAGGCGCCGGTGATCGAGGCCGTGCGGGTGCCGCCGTCGGCCTGGAGCACGTCGCAATCGACCGTGATCTGGCGCTCGCCGAGCGCTTCGAGGTCGACGATGGTGCGAAGCGAGCGGCCGATCAGGCGCTGGATCTCGACGGTGCGGCCGCTCTGCTTGCCGGCGGAGGCCTCGCGGCGGGTGCGTTCCGAGGTCGCGCGCGGCAGCATGCCGTATTCGGCAGTGACCCAGCCGCGGCCCTGGCCCTTCAGCCATGGCGGCAGGCGATCCTCCAGCGTGGCGGTGACCAGCACATGGGTGTCGCCGAATTTCACCAGGCACGAGCCCTCCGCATATTTGACCACGCCACGCTCCAGCGTCACGGGGCGCAATTCGTCGGGCGCACGGCGGCTTGGCCGCATGGGAAATCCTCCAAAAACTCGCGGAAATGGGCGGTTCGCGGTGCTTGTAGGTGGGGTGAGGGTGGGCGGCAAGGTTTTTTCACCCCCGGTTTTCCACCCCGCAAACGCCACGCTTGTCAGAACCGTCCTGGATGGACAAATTATGAGCATCTGAGAGGAGTTACCGTCTGTGGCCCATCACGATCCGATCCATCTGATCGCGCCGCACGCAGGCCTCGCCCAGCTCAACGAGCGTTCCCGCGACATCTTTCGTCAAATTGTCGAAAGCTATCTCGCGACCGGCGAGCCCGTCGGCTCGCGCAATATCTCGCGGCTGATCGCGATGCCGCTGTCGCCGGCCTCGGTCCGCAACGTCATGGCCGATCTGGAACAGCTCGGCCTGATCTACGCGCCACATACCTCCGCCGGCCGCTTGCCGACGGAACTCGGCCTGCGTTTCTTCGTCGATGCCCTGATGCAGGTCGGCGATCTCAACGAGGCCGAGCGCGCGTCGATCCAGAGCCAGCTCGCATCGGTCGGCCAGGCACAGTCGGTCGAGGCGGCGCTGGATCAGGCCTTGACGCGGCTATCGGGCCTCACGCGGGCCGCAGCCGTGGTGCTGACGCCAAAATCCAATGCGCGACTGAAGCACATCGAGTTCGTCAGGCTGGAACCGGAAAAGGCGCTGGTGATCCTGGTCGGCGAGGACGGCCAGGTCGAAAACCGCGTGCTGGCGCTGCCGCCCGGAGTTCCCTCCTCCGCGATCACGGAAGCCGGTAATTTCCTCAATGCGCGCATCCGCGGCCGCACGCTCGCCGAAGCGCGGCTCGAGCTCGAGACTGCGCTCGGCGAGGCTCGCGCCGAGCTCGATCAGCTGACTCAGAAGGTGATTTCGGCCGGAATCGCAAGCTGGTCCGGCGGCGAGAACGAGGATCGCCAGCTCATCGTCCGCGGCCACGCCAATCTGCTCGAAGATCTGCACGCGCTGGAGGATCTGGAGCGGGTTCGCCTGTTGTTCGACGATCTCGAGACCAAGCGCGGCGTGATCGACCTGCTGGGCCGCGCCGAGACCGCCGAGGGCGTGAGGATTTTCATTGGCTCCGAGAACAAGCTGTTCTCGCTGTCCGGCTCCTCCACGATCATCTCGCCGTATCGGGATGCCGCCGGTCATATCGTCGGCGTTTTGGGCGTGATCGGGCCGACGCGGCTGAATTATGCCCGCGTGATCCCGACCGTGGACTACGCCGCCCGCATCGTCAGCCGCCTTCTGGGCGGCTGACCGGCATTTGTGCCGATCACGGGCGCTTGATTTTCGTGCGCTTAGGCACGATATCCGGGCCAACAATCCTTGCCAACAATCCCTGGAAACGAGTTCGAGATTTGAGCCGATGACCGATCGAGACCGGCAACCCGAAGACACGACCGCACCGACCGGCGAGCCCGTGGTGTCGAAACCCTACATCATGCCCGACGATCCCGAGCCGGGTTCGGTCGAGCTGCTGCAGAAGGAAGCCGCCGAGGCGCGTGACCGCATGCTGCGGACGCTGGCCGAGATGGAGAACTTACGCAAGCGTACCACCAAGGAGGTCGCTGACGCCCGTCTCTACGGCATCACCGGCTTTGCCCGCGACGTGCTCGACATCGCCGACAATCTCCAGCGCGCGCTCGATGCCGTTCCGGCCGAGGCGCGGGCCGCGGCCGATCCCGGCCTGATCTCGCTGATCGAGGGCGTCGAGCTCACCGAGCGCTCGCTGCTCAACGCGCTGGAAAAGCATGGCGTGAAGAAGTTCGACCCGCAGGGCCAGAAGTTCGACCCGAACTTCCAGCAGGCGATGTTCGAAGTGCCCGATGCGTCGGTGCCGTCGGGCACCGTGGTGCAGGTCGTGCAGGCCGGCTACACCATCGGCGAGCGCGTGCTGCGCCCGGCTTTGGTCGGTGTCGCCAAGGGCGGCGCGAAGGCCGCGGCCAACAGCAACGACGTCAACTGAGCGCTCTAACCGCTCATGGTGAGGAGGCGTGTCAGCGCCGTCTCGAACCATGCAGGTCCGGCTGCAGCAGCGGGCCTCTATCCTTCGAGACGCGCGCTAAGGAGCGCGCTCCTCAGGATGAGGGTCTGGCGGATGCGCGCCGGCTACGCGCTCACCGCGATATCCGCCGACTGGATCCGCTTCACGCCGGCCTTGGCCATATCGGCCCAGGCCTTGGCCAGCGAGCCCTGCGTGTCGATGCCGCGGCAGGCATCCTCCACGACATAGACCTCGAAGCCAGCCTTGCGCGCGTCGAGCGCGGTCCAGGCGACGCAGAAATCCGTCGCCAATCCCACAACGAAGACGCGCTTGATCTTGCGGCCCTTCAGATAGCCGGCGAGACCGGTTGAGGTCTTGCCGTCGGCTTCGAGGAAGGCCGAGTAGCTGTCGACGTCCTTGTGAAAGCCCTTGCGGAT
Organism: Bradyrhizobium sp. B117; assembly: GCF_038969555.1. NCBI lineage: Bacteria > Pseudomonadati > Pseudomonadota > Alphaproteobacteria > Hyphomicrobiales > Nitrobacteraceae > Bradyrhizobium > Bradyrhizobium sp. B117. Next base: position 9,956,560 of record NZ_CP152414.1, on the reverse strand, counting down.
GATCAGCTCGGCATGCGGGATCGCGAGGTCCTTCGACAGCGCCGCGCCGTCGGTGCCCTGCACGCAATGGTCCGGCCATAGCACCTGCTTGCCGTAGGGCAGATCGACGGTCTCGAACGGTTTCTTGCCGGAATGGACCGAGGCGAACGAGATGTGGCCGGGCGTGTGCCAGTCCTGCGTCATCACCACATTCGCAAAACCTTTCGCGATTCTATTGATGACGGGCACCACCTGCTCGCCTTCCTTCACCGCAAGGCTGCCGCCGGGCAGGAAGCAGTTCTGCACGTCGATCACGAGGAGCGCGGAGGCGTCGTCCGGCTTGATCGATGCCGCTGCGAAGAGTGCGGTCGGAGTGAGAGCCGCGAGCGCCGTCGTCCCAAGCGCCGCCAGGATTTGTCGCCGATCCAGCATCGTTCGCCTCCCCTTGTGAGCCAATGGAGGCAAAGCCTAGTTCCGCGCGCGAGCGAACTGAAGCCCGAAAATGCAGCCGGCGTTGGTGAGGGGTTGGGCTCTCGCGGCGTGCTCGCTGCACCTCTCCCGCTTGCGGGAGAGGTCGCTGCGCTCGCAGAGCGCGGCGGGTGAGGGCTTTCTCCCCTTGGGGGATCTCGATTGCCGAGACACCCTCTCCCAGCCCTCCCCCGCAAGCGGGGGAGGGAGCGCATCTCGTTCGGAGATGCCGCTACCCCTTCGGCTGGATCCCGTCGCGCACCGCGCGGAAGCGGGTGAAGGCGGCTTGCCACTGGTCGCGCGGGGCGCTGGCGATGATGCGCAGCGAGGCGCCGCCGGTCGAGAAGCGGATCCACTGAACCACGGTCACCGGGATCTTGTCCTTGCCGCTGACGCCGTCGATCCGGGTCTCAAAACCCTGCTGGCCATTGATGCGGATCGGCTCCGACATGGTGACGCGCGACTCGCGCACACCGGGGATCTGGAGCGCCGCCTCCTGGGCGAAGCGGGCGCGGTCGTCGGCCTGCTGCGGCGTGGCGCCGATCAGGCCGAGGATCATGAACGGCTTCTGCTCGTAGCCGGCGCTCTCGTTGCCGTCGGCGAGGATGATGCTGGAGCCCGGCGCCAGCGTGCGGATGTCCTTGAAGTCGGCAAGATCGGTGATCTTGAACGGCATCAGCGCGACCTGCTCTTCGGCCGAGACCTGCTTGCGGGTGGTGGCGCTGGCGAACATCTGCCGCACCGCCTCGTCGGTGTAGATCTTGGTCGCGTTCTCCGGAATCTGGACCGCGACATAGCCGGAGAAGCCGGCGCCCGGCACGATCATCGAATAGCGCTTCACCGGGGTGTCGCCGGCCTTGCCGCTTTCGGTGGTGAAATAGGCAAGACCCGCCGGGGTCTCGATCTTGTCCTGCTTGACGCCACCAGTGCCGGCCGGATTGGAATTGAAGGCGCTCACCACCTCGCCATAGGCCGCCGGCGGCAGCTCGGTGATCAGCACCTTGACGCTGCCGTCCTCGCTCTCGAAGCCCGGAAAGGTTTTGGCCGTGCTCAGCCCGACCAGCGGCACCATGCCGAGACGAAGTCCGGGCGGGTAAACGGCGTCGGCCGCAAGGGCCGGCAGCGCCGAGGCAATCACGAGGGCGAGCGCAGCGAGGGGGCGGATCAGCTTCATGGGGACTCTGATTGGTTCACATTGAGGCCGTTCGATGGTCGGCGATCGGGCCCTTTGTCGCGCGAGGCAGCCCGATGGCGAGGCTGTCCGGCCGGTCCGCCTTGTAGCGGGTTTGGCCCGCCGGTAACAGGGCGGGGCGGATCACGGTGGCGGGGGCGGGCAGGCCGCCGAACCTGTTAATATTTCCTCACCCGCAAGGGCGGTTGAGCCCGGATATGATCTTCCAAAACCCAATGTTTTCACGGCCGAAACTTGCGTTCGGTCCTTGCGGCCCCCTCCCCCCCTCCTATATGAGCCTCAATCATCGCAATATCGCGGATGTTTGATCTTAGGGGGTTTCGGTTCGGGTGCCTTCTGGGCCCAGCCAACCTGCCGCAAAAAGAAGGATATCAGGACCATGGGAAAGGTCATTGGGATCGACCTCGGCACCACGAACTCGTGCGTCGCCGTAATGGATGGCAAAAACGCCAAAGTTATCGAGAATTCCGAAGGCATGCGCACGACGCCTTCGATCGTCGCCGTGACGGACGACGGTGAGCGCCTCGTTGGCCAGCCTGCCAAGCGCCAGGCCGTCACCAATCCCGAGCGCACGTTCTTCGCAGTGAAGCGCCTGATCGGCCGCCGCTACGACGACCCGATGGTCGAGAAGGACAAGAAGCTCGTTCCGTACAAGATCGTGAAGGCTTCCAACGGCGACGCCTGGGTCGAGGCCGACGGCCAGACCTACTCGCCCTCGCAGGTCTCCGCTTTCATCCTGCAGAAGATGAAGGAGACCGCGGAAGCCCATCTCGGTCAGAAGGTCGACCAGGCCGTCATCACCGTTCCCGCCTACTTCAACGACGCCCAGCGCCAGGCGACCAAGGACGCCGGCAAGATCGCGGGCCTTGAAGTGCTGCGCATCATCAACGAGCCGACCGCGGCTGCCCTCGCCTATGGCCTCGACAAGACCAAGGCCGGCACCATCGCCGTGTACGACCTCGGCGGCGGCACGTTCGATATCTCCATTCTCGAAATCGGCGACGGCGTGTTCGAGGTGAAGTCGACCAACGGCGACACCTTCCTCGGCGGCGAAGACTTCGACATGCGTCTCGTTGGCTACCTCGCCGACGAGTTCCAGAAGGAGCAGGGCATCAACCTGCGCAACGACAAGCTCGCGTTGCAGCGCCTGAAGGAAGCCGCTGAAAAGGCCAAGATCGAGCTGTCGTCGACGACGCAGACCGAGATCAACCTGCCCTTCATCACCGCGGACCAGACCGGCCCGAAGCATCTGACGATGAAGCTCACCCGCGCCAAGTTCGAGGCGCTGGTCGACGACCTCATCCAGAAGACCGTCGAGCCCTGCCGCAAGGCGCTGAAGGACGCCGGCGTTACCGCCGGTGAGATCGGCGAGGTCGTGCTGGTCGGCGGCATGTCGCGCATGCCGAAGGTCCAGGAGGTCGTGAAGCAGCTGTTCGGCAAGGAGCCGCACAAGGGCGTCAACCCGGACGAAGTCGTGGCGATCGGTGCCGCGATCCAGGCCGGCGTGCTCCAGGGCGACGTCAAGGACGTGCTGCTGCTCGACGTGACCCCGCTGTCGCTGGGCATCGAGACGCTGGGTGGCGTGTTCACCCGCATCATCGACCGCAACACCACGATCCCGACCAAGAAGAGCCAGGTGTTCTCGACCGCCGAGGACAACCAGAACGCGGTCACCATCCGCGTCTTCCAGGGCGAGCGTGAGATGGCGGCCGACAACAAGATGCTCGGCCAGTTCGACCTGATGGGCATTCCGCCGGCCCCGCGCGGCATGCCGCAGATCGAAGTGACCTTCGACATCGACGCCAACGGCATCGTCAACGTCTCGGCCAAGGACAAGGCCACGGGCAAGGAGCAGCAGATCCGCATCCAGGCCTCCGGTGGTCTGTCGGAAGCCGACATCGAGAAGATGGTCAAGGACGCCGAGGCCAATGCCGAGGCGGACAAGAAGCGCCGCGAGGCCGTCACCGCCAAGAACGAGGCGGATGGTCTGGTGCATTCGACCGAGAAGGCCCTGGCCGAGCACGGTTCGAAGGTCGCCGAGAGCGAGCGCCGCGCCATCGAGGACGCCGTCAGCGACCTCAAGGAAGCGCTGAAGGGCGACGATGCCGAGGCGATCAAGGCCAAGACCCAGACGCTGGCCCAGGCTTCGATGAAGCTCGGCGAGGCCATGTACAAGCAGCAGGCCGAGGCCGACGCCAAGAAGGATGCGGCCAAGGACGACGTCGTCGACGCGGAATTCACCGAAGTCGACGACGACAAGAACAACAAGAAGTCCGCCTAACCCCAAGAGGGTGTGATGCGGACGGCTTGGACCCCACACGCTTCACTAGCCTCCCCCCTCAGGGGGGAGGCTATCGTGTCGGGACGGGCGGGCGGAATGCCCGTTACCATCAATCAATTCCCAGCATCTATGCTCAACGCTGCCATGCAGCCCTCTGCCGCAAATCAGAAGGCTGCCTATATCGTCGCGTGGCGACGTTGTTTCGCTCCGACTTGACTCGCGATTGGATAGACCGAGCCTGCCATGTCCACCAAGCGCTGCTATTACGAAACCCTCGAAGTCGAACGCACCGCTGACGATTCCGTCCTGAAATCGTCCTTCCGCAAGCTGGCGATGAAGTTCCACCCGGATCGCAATCCCGGTGACGACACCAGCGAGGTCAAGTTCAAGGAAATCAACGAGGCCTACGAGGTCCTCAAGGACAAGGACAAGCGCGCCGCCTATGACCGCTTCGGCCATGCGGCCTTCGAGCAGGGCGGCCCTGGCGGCGGTGCCGGTTTCGGCGCGGGCTTCGCCTCCTCCTTCTCCGACATTTTCGAGGATCTGTTCGGCATGGCCGGACAGCGCGGCCGCGGCGGCCGCGAGCGCGGGGCCGATCTGCGCTACAACATGGAGATCACGCTCGAGGAAGCCTTCGGCGGCAAGACCGCGCAGATCGAGATCCCGGTCTCGGTCACCTGCGAGGCCTGTTCGGGCATCGGCGCCAAGGCCGGCACCAAGCCGAAGACCTGTTCGACCTGCGGCGGCGCCGGTCGTGTGCGGCAGTCGCAGGGCTTCTTCACGCTGGAGCGCACCTGTCACGGCTGCCAGGGCCGCGGCCAGATGATCGAGGATGCCTGCCCGTCCTGCGCGGGCCAGGGCCGCGTGACCCGCGAGCGCACGCTCTCCGTCAACATTCCCGCCGGCGTCGAGGATGGCACCAGGATCAGGCTTGCCGGCGAAGGCGAGGCCGGCGTCCGCGGCGGTCCGCCCGGCGACCTCTACATCTTCCTGTCGCTGGCCCTGCACCAGCTGTTCCAGCGCGATGGCGCCGATCTTCATTGCCGGGTGCCGATCTCGATGGTGACTGCCGCCCTTGGCGGCGAATTCGAGGTGCCGACCATCGACAAGGGCAAGACCAAGGTGAAGGTGCCGGCTGGAACCCAGTCGGGCCGCCGATTCCGCATCGCATCAAAGGGCATGCCGGTGCTGCGCTCGCGCCAGATGGGCGACATGTACGTCCAGGTCGCGGTCGAGACCCCGCAGAATCTCACCAAGAAGCAGCAGGAATTGCTGGCCGAGTTCGAAAGGCTCTCCTCGGGCAATACTCAGCCGGAATCCGTCGGCTTCTTCGCCAAGGTCAAGGATCTCTTCAGTAATCGGGCGAACTGACTCGTCTTGACCGGCCCGCCTTCGGCCTATACCTGTTTATGACCATTTTCTGACACGCCGCGGTCACGCGGTCCCGTCCGGTCCAGACATGCCCTTGCCATCGTCCGCGCGTGCGTTGAAGAAGCCCCGTCTTGACGACGAGGTGCGTTTTCTCAGGTCGTGGATCGAAAAGCCGCTGCACATGGGCGCGGTGATGCCGTCGGGCAAGCTGCTGGCGCGGACCATGGCGCACTACGTCGATATCGATTCGGACGGCCCGGTGGTCGAGCTCGGGCCCGGCACCGGCGCCATCACCTCGGCCCTGGTCGAGCGCGGCGTCGACCAGAAGCGCCTCGTCCTCGTCGAATACAATCCCGGCTTCTGCGCCCTGCTGCGCGACCGCTACCCGCAAGCCAAGGTGGTGCAGGGCGATGCCTATCGCCTGCGCGACACGCTCTGGAATGTGCTGAGCGCGCCGGCGAGCGCGGTGGTCTCGGGCCTGCCTCTTGTGACAAAACCGATGCTGACCCGGCTGCGGCTGATCCGCGATGCCTTCACGGCGCTGTCGCCCGGCGCGCCCTTCGTCCAGTTCACCTATGCAGTGGTGCCGCCGATCCCGAAATCGCTGCCCGGCGTGTCCACAGAGGCCTCGGAACGGATCTGGATGAACCTTCCGCCGGCCCGCGTCTGGGTGTATCGCAAGGACTAATTCCGCCGGCATCTCCTTTGCGCGGCGGGCTCGTTTCGCCGCACGCATTGGATCGGATGCCCGCACCCAAAATCCTGGTCATTCCCGGCTCGCTGCGCACCGGCTCGCATAATGCGAAGCTGGCGGCGGTAGCCGCTTATGAATTCGCCCAGGCCGGCATCGACGTCACGCGCATCTCGCTCGCCGATTTCCCGCTGCCGATCTACGACGGCGATCTCCAGGCCAAGTCAGGCATTCCCAAGCACGCCATCAATCTCAAGCGCATGATCGGCGCGCATCATGGCGTCTTGCTCGTCACGCCCGAATACAACGCCTCGGTGCCACCGCTGCTGAAGAACGCGATCGACTGGATCAGCCGCGTGCAGGAGCTAAATGAGGCGCGCGGCGACGTGTTCCGCAACCGCCCCTTCGCGCTTGCCGGCGCATCGCAGAGCCGGCTCGGCGCTGCGCGCGCGCTCCAGGCGCTCAGGCTGATCCTGACCTCCTGCCACGCCAATGTGATTGCCAGCCAACTCACGCTCGCCTTTGCCGACCAGGCCTATGACGACATGGACAGGCTGAAGAACGAGGGCGATATCGCCGCGTTGAAGCAGCTGGTCGCGCAGTTGATCGACATTTCCCAACGCATGATGTGAGGTGACATGACGCCAGCCGAGATCGTCCCGAAAGACCGCCTGATCGTCGCGCTCGATCTGCCCAGCGTCGATGCCGCGGAGGCGATGATCGCTCGGCTCGGCGACAGCGTCAGCTTCTACAAGATCGGCTATCGGCTCGCTTACGCCGGCGGCCTGCCGCTCGTCGCCAAGCTCGCCGACAAGGGCAAGAAGGTCTTTCTCGATCTCAAGCTGCACGACATCGGCAACACCGTGACGCAGGGCGTCGAGAGCATCACGAAGCTGGGCGCGACCTTCCTCACCGTGCATGCCTATCCGCAGACCATGAAGGGCGCCGTCGAAGGCCGCGGCAGCTCGCAGCTGAAGATCCTCGCCGTCACGGTGCTGACCTCCTACAACGAGGACGATCTGCACGCGGCCGGCTACCGGCTCGGCGTCTCGGAGCTGGTCGAGGCGCGCGCGCAGCAGGCGCAGGTGCTCGGCGTCGATGGCCTCGTGTCCTCGCCCGAGGAAGTCGGCAGCCTTCGCAAGATCGTCGGTCACCAGATGCATCTCGTCACGCCAGGCATCCGCCCGGCGGGTTCGGCCACAGGCGACCAGAAGCGGATCATGACGCCCGGTCGCGCGATTGCCGCGGGCGCGGATTATCTCGTCGTCGGGCGGCCGGTGGTGGAAGCCGCCGACCCCAGGGCGGTTGCGGAAGCTATCCAGACCGAGATCGCGCAAGCGCTTGGCTAACGAACAAACGAGGAGAAGAACAATGGCAAAGGGCTACTGGATCGGACGCGTCGACGTGAACAATGACGAGGGCTACAAGCCCTATGCCGTCGCCAACGGTCCGATCTTCAAGAAATGGGGCGGCCGCTTCGTCGTCCGCGCCGGCAAGTTCACCACCGTCGAAGGCGCGAGCCGCACCCGCAACGTGGTGATCGAATTCCCGGACTACGAGACGGCGATCGCCTGCTACAACTCGCCGGAATACCAGGCCAACATCAAGGTGCGCCAGCCGCACTCGATCGCGGACCTCATCATCATCGAGGGCTATGACGGCCCGCAGCCGCAGTAGCGACGCGGCCAGCTCCGTCATGGCCGGGCTTGTCGCGGCCATCCACGTCTTCGCCTCCATATTCGGCTTTCGTGGACAAGCCCGGGCATGACGGTGGAGGTTGTCCCCTCGGTTGCCGGAACTGCATCCCCCCGCTACAACGGCCCGAGAGAGGATCAGACCATGTCCGACATGCGCTTGATTGTGGCTGGAGCCGGCGGCCGGATGGGCCGGACGCTGACGCGGGTGATTGCCGAGAGCAAAGGCGCGGTGCTGGCGGGCGCCTTGGAGGCGCCGGGCTCGGAGCTGCTCGGCAAGGACGCCGGCGTGCTCGCAGGGCTCCCCGCCAACGGCATCAAGCTTTCCGCCGATCTCTGGGCGATGTCGAAGGAGGCCGACGGCATCCTCGATTTCACCGTGCCGGCGGCCACCATCGCCAATGTCGCGATCGCCGCCGAGCGCGGCCTCGTCCATGTCATCGGCACCACCGGGCTGTCGGGCTCCGACAACGCCGTGATCAAGAGCGTCACCAACCGCGCCGTCGTGGTGCAGTCGGGCAATATGAGCCTCGGCGTCAATCTGCTGGCCGCGGTGGTCAAGCGCGTCGCCAAGGCGCTCGATGAGAGCTTTGACATCGAGATCGTCGAATCCCATCACCGCATGAAAGTCGATGCGCCCTCCGGGACTGCGCTGATGCTGGGCGAGGCGGCAGCGGCAGGTCGCGGCATCCCGCTCGACGAGGCGCATTCGGAACGTGGTCGCGACGGCATCACCGGCGCGCGCAAGCCGGGTGCGATCGGCTTCGCTTCCTTGCGCGGCGGCACCGTCGCCGGCGAGCACAGCGTGAACTTCCTCGGCCCGTTCGAGCGGCTCACGCTGACGCATCTGGCCGAAGACCGCATGCTGTTCGCGCACGGCGCGCTCAAAGCCGCGTTGTGGGCGCATGGCAAGAAGCCGGGGCACTACTCCATGGCCGACGTGCTCGGTCTCGCCGACATCTGAACAAAGCAAGCAACGGAAACAGTCAATGAGCGAACGTCTTCTCGTGCTGGTACGGCATGGCCAGAGCGAATGGAATCTGAAGAACCTGTTCACGGGCTGGAAGGACCCTGACCTCACCGAGCTCGGCGTGAAGGAAGCCACCGAAGCCGGCCGCAAGCTGAAGGCGCAGGGGCTCGTGTTCGACGTCGCCTTCACCTCGGTGCTGACGCGCGCGCAGCATACGCTCGATCTCATCCTCGGCGAGCTCGGCCAAGAAGGTCTGCCGATCTCGAAAAACCTCGCGCTGAACGAGCGAGACTATGGCGATCTCTCCGGCCTCAACAAGGACGACGCGCGCAAGAAGTGGGGCGAAGATCAGGTGCTGATCTGGCGCCGCTCCTACGACGTGCCGCCGCCCGGCGGCGAAAGCCTGAAGGACACGCTGGCGCGCGCATTGCCTTACTATGTGCAGGAAATCCTGCCCGGCGTGCTCAACGGCAAACGCACGCTGGTCGCCGCCCACGGCAACTCGCTGCGCGCGCTGATCATGGTGCTGGAAAAGCTCTCGCCCGAAGGGATTTTGAAGCGCGAGCTCGCGACCGGCGTGCCGATCATCTACCGGCTGAATGCAGACTCGACCGTGGCCTCGAAGCTGGATCTGGCGGGCTAACGAAGGTCTCGTAGGGTGAGCAAAGCGACTTGTCCGCCGTAGCTCGAAGAGCGTAGGCGGAAGCGTGCCCACGCTCCGTTAGTGATTGAGAAAGATGGTGGGCACGGCGCAATGCGCCTTTGCCCACCCTACGGCACTGTGCTTGCAGTTCCTACTGCATCCCCAGCCGCCCGGCTTCCCAGCCCAGCATCGCCTGCTTGCGGGTGATGCCCCAGTGGTAGCCGGTGAGCTTGCCGCTCTTGCCGAGAGCGCGGTGGCAGGGCACGACGAAGGAGACCGGATTCTTGCCGATCGCAGCGCCAACGGCGCGCGAGGCCTTCGGGCTGTCGATGTTGCAGGCGATGTCCGAGTACGACACCGCGCGGCCCATCGGGATCTTGAGCAGCGTCTCCCACACCCGCACCTCGAAATCGGTGCCGATCAGGACCACGCGAAGCGGCTGGTCGGGCCGCCACATCTTGGTGTCGAAGATGCGCGCTGCGAGCGGCGCGGTGCCTTCGTGATCTTCCACATAGGTCGCGTTCGGCCAGCGCCGCGTCATGTCGGCGAGCGCGATCTTCTCTTCGCCGTGATCGGCAAAGGCGAGGCCCGACAGGCCGCGATCGGTCGCGATCACGATCGCGGTGCCGAACGGCGAGGGGTGGAAGCCGTAGCGCAAGGTGAGACCCGCGCCGCCGTTCTTCCATTCGCCCGGCGACATCGCTTCATGGGTGACGAAGAGATCGTGCAGCCGGCCCGGTCCCGACAAACCTGAGTCGAGCGCCGCGTCGAGGATGCTCGCGGAGTCCCGCAGCAGGCCCTTGGCGTGGTCCAGGGTGAGCGCCTGCATGAAAGCCTTCGGGGTGATCGAGGCCCAGCGGCGGAACAGATGGTGCAGCTCATCCGGCGTGACGCCGGCAGCATCCGCCATCGCCTCGATGGTTGGCTGCGCGCGCCAATTCTCCGAGATGAACGCGATCGCCCGGCGCACGGAATCATAGTCGCGCAGCGCGGCGTTCAGGGGGCCCGGCTTGGCCAGGCGCTGGTCATGTATGGCGAGTGTCATCATGACTGGAAATGTAGGAGAGGGCCGGCTTCGAAACCACCCGATTTCTGACTGAGTTCAAGTCACCGGGTTGTAAGTCGGCCCGCGCTTGGCGGCGTTCAGCGCCTCGACCAAGCCCTTGTAAAAACTTGCCTTTTCGTCCGGTCCCAGGAACCTTGCGATCTGGATCTGATGGCCGCGCGAGATCAGATAGAGATGCTCGATGCCGAAATCTTCGTCGACTTCCAGGTCGAGGCGGACCCAGAGCGGATTGAACGTCCATTCGGCGACCTGGCCGCGATGGCTGACGCGGCGCACGCGCAGCTCGGACGGCGTGACCACGATCTCCTCGCTCGCCCGCGCATCGCGGAAATTGACCTTGAAGGCCCACCAGATCACCAGCACGTCGAGCCCGAAGAAACCGAACACCGGCCAGGCGCCCATCATCAGGAAGACGAGGCCGGTGACGAAGCTGACGACACTCAGGAACAGCATCACGGCGAGGAAGCCGGTGCGGTTCAGCGAGCGGTGCGGCGTCAGCAGCGCGGAGAAGATCCGCACGTCGCGCGGATCTTCAGAGCTCTTGCGCTCAATTTCGTTGCCTGTGCTCATCGTCCCTCAGTATATCCCGATCATGGCAAAAATCACCCGCAAGCCGGCCCCGCGCAAAGCGCCGGCGCCGAAGAAAAAGGCAAAGCCGGCTGTCGCGAAGCCCAAGGCCTCTTCTAAGAAATGGGCTTCCTCTCAGAAATCGGGTCCCGCCAAGAAATCGCTCAAAGCCACAAGACCCTGGACGCCCGCGGAGATCCACGAGGTCTTCAGCCGTTTCCGCAAGGCCAATCCGGAGCCGAAGGGCGAGCTCGAGCACGTCAATCCGTTCACTCTACTGGTCGCCGTGGTGCTGTCGGCGCAGGCGACCGATGCCGGGGTCAACAAGGCGACGCGCGCCTTGTTCGAGGTCGCGGACACGCCGCAGAAGATGCTCGACCTCGGCGAGGAACGCTTGCGCGAGTACATCAAGACAATCGGCCTCTACCGCACCAAGGCGAAGAACGTGATCGCGCTGTCGGCCAAGGTGCTCAGCGATTTCGGCGGCGAGGTGCCGCGCACGCGCGCCGAGATCGAATCGCTGCCCGGTGCGGGACGCAAGACCGCCAATGTCGTGCTCAACATGGCCTTTGGCGAGCACACCATGGCGGTGGACACGCATGTCTTCCGCGTCGGCAACCGCACCGGGATCGCGCCCGGCAAGACGCCGCTGGACGTCGAGTTTGGTCTCGAAAAGGTGATCCCGGCCGAGTTCATGCTGCACGCCCATCATTGGCTGATCCTGCACGGCCGCTATACTTGCCTCGCGCGCAAGCCGCGCTGCGAGGTTTGCTTGATCAACGATCTCTGCCGCTGGCCGGAGAAGACAGTGTGAGGCGGCAAGTTCCGGGTCCGGTCCTTCGGACCGTCCCGGAATGACCGCGGTGAGAGTGAAGCGCTCTAGGGGCATGTCGTGAGCCAACAGGAACAGATCGCACCGCCGCCTGCCGCTGCTCCCGCTCCCGCCGCACCGCCCAAGCCCACGCAGCCACCGGCCAGCTCGCTCTGGAGCCGGCTCGCGATCCCGCTGTTCGCCGTCGTCGTCGCGCTCGGCTTCGTCGCGCTGGCGACGCTGCGCTTTGACGAATGGGTCGGCAATGCCGTGGTCCAGACCACCAACGATGCCTACGTCCGCTCTGACCTGACGCGGCTCGCGAGCCGCGTCTCCGGCGAGGTGCTGACCGTCGCAGTCACGGACTTCCAGCGCGTCAAGGCCGGCGATCTCCTGATCCAGATCGATCCCGCCGATTACCAGGCGCAGGTCGCGCAGTCCGAAGCTGCCGTTGCGGCGGCCCAGGCCGTGCTCGACAATCTGGCCAACCAGATCGAGCTGCAATATGCGACGATCGCGCAGGCCGAGGCCGCGCGGCTGTCGGCAGAGGCGATCGAGGTCGAGGCAAAGCAGGAGCAGGTGCGCCAGCAATCGCTGTCGCAGACCGAAGCCGGAACACGGCAGCGGCTCGAGCAGGCGGTCGCGGGTCTTGCCAAGGCGCAGGCCGATGTGCGCGCGAGCCGCGCCGTGATCGCGGCCCAGCAGCACCAGCTCGAAGTCTTGCAGGGCACCAAGAAGCAGCGCGCGGCCGATCTCGACGCCACCAAGGCAACGCTGGCAAGTGCGAAGCTGAAGCTTGGGTACACGAAGATCACCGCGCCGTTCGACGGTGTCGTCGGCGAGCGCCAGGTGCAGCCCGGCGACTACGTCAACATCGGCACCAACCTCATCAACGTCGTGCCGCTGCCGAAGGTCTACGTGATCGCGAACTACAAGGAGACCCAGCTGACCCACGTGCAGCCGGGCCAGCCGGTCGAGATCACCGTCGACAGCTTTCCGCGCGAAAGGCTGCGCGGCAGGGTCGAACGCATAGCGCCTGCCACTGGCGCGCAGGTGGCGCTGCTGCCGCCGGACAACGCCACCGGCAATTTCACGAAAGTGGTGCAGCGCATTCCCGTGCGTATCCAGTTCGACGACAACCAGCTGCTGCTGACGCGGCTCGTGCCGGGCATGTCGGTCGTCACAAGCATCGACACGAAGAGCGGCTATGGCAGAAAGTGACGATGCCCGCCGCGGACCGGTCTCGCTCGGCGGCATCGCGCCTCAGCCGCTGTTTGCCGTCGCGGCGGTGCTGCTCGGCTCGTTCCTCACCAATGTCGACAGCCGCCTGACCACAGTCGGCTTGCCGGATCTACGCGGCGCGTTCTCGCTCTCATTTGACGAGGGCGCCTGGCTGTCTACCGCCGGCATCGGATCGCAGATCCTGATCGCGCCCGCGGTGCCGTGGCTTGCGACCGTGTTCGGCCTGCGTCGCGTGCTCGGCATCCCGAGTTTGATCTATGCCGTGATCTCGCTGGTCGTTCCCTTCGTGCACGATTTTCAGACGCTGATCGTGCTCAGCGTTGTGCATGGCCTCCTCCTCGGCACCTTCGTGCCGGCGACGCTGATGATCATCTTTCGCAATTTGCCGATGCGCTGGTGGTTGCCGGCGATCGCGCTCTATTCGATCCGCGTCGGCTTTGCGTTTGATACCTCGAGCTCGCTGGTCGGCTTCTATGTCGATCATCTCGGCTGGGAATGGGTCTACTGGCAGAGCGTGATCGTCGCGCCGCTGATGGGCCTGATGGTCTATCTGGGCACGCCGAGCGAGCCGGTGAACCGCGCGCTGCTGCGCGAGGCCGATTGGGGCGGCATGCTTTTGCTCGGCACATCGGTTTCGATGATCTATGCCGGCCTCGACCAGGGCAATCGTCTCGATTGGCTCGGCAACGGGACGGTGATGGCTCTGCTCGTTGGCGGAGCCGTGTTGTTTGCGGGCTTCCTGGTCAACGAATCGCTGGTGCGCCAGCCCTGGGCGCATGTCGATGTGCTGTTCTCGCGCAACATCGGATTGGGCCTGGTCTTGATCCTGCTCTACACGCTGACCAGCCTCTCCAATTCGTCGCTTGTGCCGAACTTCCTCGGCAATGTCGCTCTGCTCAGGCCGGAGCAAAGCGGTCTCTTGTTGCTGACCTATGGCGCGCTGCCGATGTTCGTGCTGGTGCCGATCTCGATCTGGCTGTTGCGGCATTTCGATACGCGTACGGTGGTGGTCGTCGGATTTGCCTGCTTCGCTGCCGCCAATCTCTGGGGGACCCAACTGACCTACGACTGGGCGCGCGAGGATTTCATCGGCATCGTGCTGCTCCAGGCGATCGGGCAGTCGCTGACCTTGCTGCCCTTGATCATCACGCTGCTGTCCAACGCCGATCCGAGCCGCGGCACTTCCTTTGCGGCCTACATCCAGATCATGCGGCTCGGCGGCGCCGAGATCGGCGTGGCGCTGATGGGGACGTGGCTGCGCGTCCGCGAGCAGGTCCATTCCTTCTATATCGGCCAGCACGTCCTCAACGGCGACATCGACGTGACGCAGGCACTGAAGCAGCTGACCGATTATTTTGCGGCCCACGGAACGGGTTCGGCGCAGGCGCGCGCGATCGGAACGCTCGCGGGCTTCGTGCAGCGCGAGGCCAATGTGCTGGCCTATATCGACGGCTTCTGGCTGTGCTTCTGGCTGGCGATCGCCGGGCTCGGCGTCATCGTGCTGGTCACTCGCGCCCGGCCGGGCCCGTTCACCCCCGAACCATTCGGCTTCGCCAAGACGGTGCTGCGCAAATGCGGGGTGAAGGCCGCGTAATCGTCGTCACCGCATCTGCCGCGCCGGCTCGATCAGCTCGGGCCGCGGGCCGGACAGGCGCTTGTGCATGTGGACCATGAAGGCCATGCCGAAGATCGGCGTCGCGAGATTCACGACCGGGATCGAGACGAAGGCGGCGATGAACAGGCCGGCGGTGAAGATGGTCGCGGCGTTGTCGCGCCGCATCGCCTTGGCCTGCTCCGGTGGCCGGAAGCGCATCGCGGCGAGCTCGAAATATTCGCGGCCCAAGAGCCATGCGGCGGCGAGGAAGAAGATCAGGAAACCGGCTCCGGCGAACAGCACCAGCGGCAGGGCGGCGAGATACACCAGGATCGTCAGCAGTGCGGTCTTGATGCCTTCGAAGATCGCCTGGTTGAACGGCAGCGCCACGCCGGGCCGTTCGGCGGGATAATGCTCGCGCTCGACGACGTCGGCGACGTCGTCGACGAACAGGCTCGCCACCAGCGAGGTGATCGCGGGCATCAGGAACACGCCGCCGAACACGACGCCGAGGCCGGCCGCGATCGAGACGATCCAGGCCAGGACTTCCAGCGAGGAATGCCAGCCTGGCCCGAGCAGGCCTTCCAGCCAGACCTCGCCCGAGGTCGCAAACCAGCTGAGCAGCCGCTGCAAGCCGATCGCCAGCACGGTGATCAGCACCAGCGCAAGCCCGATCGATCGCCACAGGATCGAGCGCATCGGGGGCGAGATCATTTGCGACAGCGCCTTTGCGGCGGCATCCAGCATGGGGGACCTTTCACGTAAACACCTCGCGAGAGGTAGACACCGAATGCGGCTTCGGCAAGGGCGGGCGGCTGCGGCCTCTTCCCTTCTCCCCTTGTGGGAGAAGGTGGCGCGAAGCGCCGGATGAGGGGTTGTTTCCACGAGCTCAAATATGAGTTGGTGCTCGCGGAGAGATACCCCTCACCCGTCTCACCGCTCCGCGGTGAGCCACCCTCTCCCACAGGGGGAGAGGGGTCGGCACCGCATGCGCGGCCTATGCCTACTCGTGCCGGTGCCCGTGCTTCCGCGCCTTCGGTTTCCCCTCCCCCGTCGGGATCATCATCACCCGGCCGTAACGCACGCCGCGCTCGGCGATGATGTGGTCGGCGAAATGCCTGACCTCGGCGGCATCGCCACGCAGCGCCGTCATCTCCATGCAATTGTCGTGGTCGAGATGAACGTGCAGGGTCGCGAGCGCGAGGTCGTGGTGGCCATGGAATTCCTGCACCAGGCGTTTCGACAGATCGCGCGCGGCGTGGTCGTAGACATAGACGAGGCCGGCGACGCATTGACCGGTCTGCGCGGTATCCTCGGTGGATTGCTGGAGCCCGGCGCGGGCGAGATCGCGGATGATCTCGGAACGGTTCTGGTAACCGCGCGCTTCGGCCGCGGCGTCGATCTCCGCCAGGAGATCGTCCTCGATCGTGATCGTAATTCGCTGCATCAGGTCCTCTCCGCGCGTCTCGCTCCTCTTACCTCGCCCCGCTTGCGGGGAGAGGTCGGAATTCAAGCGTAGCTTGAATTCCGGGTGAGGGGGACTCTCCGCGAGTCCAATTCTCACTGTGATTGCGGAGACAGCCCCTCACCCCAACCCTCTCCCCGTAAGAATGGGGCGGGAGCGCACCTTCGTGCGGTTACTACGCCTCACAGCCGCGTCGCACGCAGCCGCAAGGCATTCCCGACCACGCTGACCGAGGACAGCGCCATCGCCGCTGCGGCGATGATCGGCGACAGCAGAAGGCCGAACGTGGGATAGAGGATGCCGGCGGCGATCGGGATGCCGGCGGCGTTGTAGATGAAGGCGAAGAACAGGTTTTGCCGGATGTTGCTCATCGTCGCCTGCGATAGTTTTCGCGCGCGGACGATGCCGGTGAGGTCGCCCTTGAGCAGGGTGACGCCTGCACTCTCCATCGCGACATCAGTGCCGGTGCCCATGGCGATGCCGACCTCGGCCGCCGCCAGCGCCGGCGCGTCGTTGACGCCGTCGCCGGCCATCGCGACGCTGCGGCCGGCCTTTTGCAGTTTTGTGACGACCGCGCTCTTCTGATCCGGCAGCACTTCGGCCTCGACCTCGGCGATGCCGAGCCGGCGCGCCACCGCTTCCGCCGTGGTGCGATTGTCGCCGGTCAGCATGATCACCTTGATGCCCTCGGCCGCCAGCGCCTTCAGCGCCTCCGGCGTCGAGGCCTTGACCGGATCGGCGATCGCGAACAGGCCGGCGAGCTTGCCGTCGACAGCCATGTTGATCACGGTCGCGCCGTCGCCGCGCAGGCGCTCGGCCTCAGTGTCGAGCGCCTTGGTGTCGATGCCGATCGATGTCAGGTATCTGGCATTGCCGAGCACGATGGTCTTGCCGTCGACCCTGCCGGTCGCGCCCTTGCCGGTCGGCGAGTCGAACGCTTCGACCTGGCCGAGGCTGAGCTGCCTCTCCTTCGCCGCGCGCATGATCGCATCGGCCAGGGGATGCTCGCTGGCACGCTCGACGCTGGCCGCCATGCGGAGGATGTCGTCCTCCGCAGAACCGCTCGCAGCGACGATCGCGACCACCTTCGGCTTGCCCTCGGTTAGCGTGCCGGTCTTGTCCACCACCAGCGTGTCGATCTTCTCCATCCGCTCCAGCGCCTCGGCGTTCTTGATCAGCACGCCCGCCTGCGCGCCGCGGCCGACGCCGACCATGATCGACATCGGGGTCGCAAGTCCCAGTGCACACGGGCAGGCGATGATCAGCACGCTGACGGCGGCGACGAGGCCGAAGGCGAGCCGTGGCTCCGGCCCGAACCAGGCCCAGGCCGCGAAGGCGGCGATTGCGACGACGATGACGGTCGGCACGAACCAGCCGGCAACCTGGTCGGCCAGCCGCTGGATCGGTGCGCGCGAGCGCTGCGCGTCGGCGACCATCTGCACGATCTGCGACAGCAGTGTCTCGCGGCCGACCTTGTCGGCGCGCATGATGAAGCTGCCGGATTGATTCAGCGTGCCGGCGATCACCTTGGCGCCCGTCTCCTTGGTCACTGGCATGGATTCGCCGGTGACGAGCGATTCGTCGAGGGAGGAACGCCCCTCCAGGATGACACCGTCGACCGGCACCTTCTCGCCGGGACGCACGCGCAAGGAGTCGCCGGCATGGAGCGTGTCGATCTCGACTTCGTGCTCATTGCCGTCGGCATCGACGCGGCGTGCTGTTTTTGGCGCGAGCTGGAGCAGCGCCTTGATCGCGCCAGAGGTCGCATCGCGCGCGCGCAGCTCCAGCACCTGGCCGAGCAAAACCAAGACGGTGATGACGGCCGCCGCCTCGAAATAGACCGCCACCGCGCCTTCATGGCCGCGGAAGG
The DNA here is from genome assembly GCF_038969555.1 of Bradyrhizobium sp. B117. Taxonomy (NCBI): domain Bacteria; kingdom Pseudomonadati; phylum Pseudomonadota; class Alphaproteobacteria; order Hyphomicrobiales; family Nitrobacteraceae; genus Bradyrhizobium; species Bradyrhizobium sp. B117. The sequence continues at coordinate 9,938,656 of NZ_CP152414.1, read as the reverse complement.
TGGCAGGGAAGATCTGCGGCGTGAGCGTGCCGGCCAGGCTGTAGACATAGGCAACGCCGGTGCCCATCGCGATCAGCGTGAACATGTTGAGGTTGCGCGTCACTAGCGACTGCCAGCCGCGGACGAAGAACGGCCAGCCGGCCCACAGCACCACCGGCGTTGCGAACACGAGTTGGATCCAGTTCGAGAGAGTCTGATCGATCCAGTTGTGAGGCCCTGCGAGATGGCCGCCCATCTCCAGCACCACGGCCGGCAGCGCCAGCGCGCCGCCGATCCAGAACCGCCGCGTCATGTCGGCGAGCTCAGGGTTGGGGCCCGTCTCCAGGCTCGCCACCTCCGGCTCCAGCGCCATGCCGCAGATCGGGCAGCTGCCGGGGCCGACCTGGCGGATCTCCGGATGCATCGGGCAGGTGTAGATCGTGCCCGCGGGCATCTCCGGCTCGGGTGCCTTGTCCTTAGCGAGATATTTTGCGGGATCGGCGGCGAATTTGGTGCGGCAGCCGGCCGAGCAGAAATGAAAGGTCTGACCGTGATGTGCGAGGTGGTGCTTTGAGGTCGCGGGATCGACGTTCATGCCGCAGACGGGATCGAGGACTTTCGTCGCCGCATCGCTAAGGTTATGCGCGTGATGATGGCCATGGCCGGCGTGATCGCCCTTGCCACCGCAGCAGGAGGATGCCGCAGGCTTCGGGACGGGCGCAGCAGCCTTGCTGGAACAGCCGCATCCAGACTGCGTTTCCGCGTCGTGATGATGCTCGTGGTTGGCGTCGTTCATGTCCGCACTCCGGCCTTGTAACCGATACCCGGTAGGGGTATATAGACCCTATGCGCAAGGACATCAAGGCATCCGTCGGAAAACGCCTCGGCCGGATCGAGGGCCAGGTTCGCGGCCTCTCGAAAATGGTCGAAGAGGACCGCTATTGCATCGACATCGTGACTCAGATCTCGGCCGTGCGCGCCGCGCTGCGCCGGGTCGAGGAAGAGGTCTTGAAAGACCACGTCGCCCATTGCGTCGAGCACGCCATTGCCAGCGGCGACAAGGCCGATCAGCGCGAGAAGATCGCGGAACTGATGGCGGTGATCGGACGGGCGGAGCGGTAGGGCTCCCCGTCGTTGCTTCGCTGCGTTCGCAGGGACGACAGCGAGTTACGCAGCGGTCTCGCGCGCGCGTCGGCGCCGCCTCGGGCGATACATCGCGAGCTTCCTCAGCAGCGGAAAATGCTTGCCGACGGTGACACGCCCGTCCATCTCCGCCGGCTGCGCGCTCACTTCCTCAGCCGGAACTTCAGCCGGCGTCTCTTCGTCAATCGCTTCAGGAACGAGCGGCGGCGCACGGAGCGTTTCTGGAAACACACTGAACGTGCCCGCTACCTCCTCGAGCGGCTTCTGCTTGTCGGCCCAATGCAGGGAGGTGTAGTCGAAACCATGCACGATGGTGGGTTTGACGACTTCGAAATAGGGCGAGATGTCGAAGTCGCGGGGCATGTAGAGCGAGGAATCGCGGATGTGCAGGATCTCGCGGCGCGCGGCACGGCTGCCGGCCTTGGTGATCTTGGGCAGGATCGGATAGCGCACCGCGTCGAACGCCTGCGCGATCAGCGCTGAGCAGATGATCTTGGTCGGGTCGCCCGAGCCGAGCGCGATCATGCGCCGCCGCCAGCGCTGCGGCACCGGCAGCGGGAACAGGAAGCGCATCAGATCGACGATGTTCTTGGTGTCGTAGCCGAAGCCGATGCGGTTGATCGCATAGCGGCAGACCGTGGTGCGGTCCTCATGGGACAGCCCGACCGGGCGGCAGACGCGGGTGTGATACGGGAAGTATTTCGACAGTGGCGCCGAGGTGACGCCCTCGCCGATATTCGCCTCGATCAGCACATGCGGCTCACCGTTCGCCTCTTCGGCGCCCTCGATCGGGCCGACATAGAGCGCGGCATGCGACCAGGTCGACTGCGTCAGATATTTGATGATGCCGGAGATACGGTTGTTGCCCTCGACCAGCAGCACGTCGCCGGGCTCGATGACGCCGCGCAGGTGCTCGGGGTCGCTCGGCGTGAACGGCTCATAGCCCGGCACCTCCTTCGAGAGGTACGCAGCAATCAGTTTGCCGACTGAATCTAGGACCGTCCCCATGAACTCCCCCGGGCCTTTCTGGCCGTCTTTTTTCTATCTGTATCATGGTCGAAACCTGTTGCAATTCGGTTCATGGCTCTGTGAGTTCAAGCACGATTGATTCACCATGATGGTTGCTGTGCAACATCAGATGCGGCAAGGTTCGCTTGCTGTTCCCGTTCGCCGCAAGTCTCCGGAAACCATGACATGACAATCACGCGCCGCAGTTTCCTATCGGCGTCGGCGGCTTTTGCCGCAGCGCCGGTCCTGCGCGCGACCGCGGCGCCACTGTCACGCGAGGCTGACATTGTCGTGATCGGTGCGGGAGCGGCGGGAATCGCTGCGGCGCGGCGCATCATGGCGGCCAATCGCAAGGTCGTGGTGGTGGAGGCGGCGTCGCAGATCGGCGGCCGCTGCATCACGGATAGCACGACCTTCGACACGCCGTTCGACCGCGGCGCGCGCTGGATGCACAATCCCGAAACCAATCCGATGATCCGCCTCGCGCGCGCCGCCGGGTTCGAGGTGGTGCAGGCGCCGGCGGGTCAGAAGATGCGCATCGGCCGCCGCAACGCGCGGGCGGGCGAGACCGAGGAATTTCTGGCTGCGCTGGTGCGCGCCAACCGCGCCATCGACGAGGCCGGGCGCGGCAAGCTCGATACCTCCTGCGCGTCCGTGCTGCCGAAGGATCTCGGCGACTGGGCGGGCGCGACCGAGTTCATGCTGGGCGCGAGCTTTGCGGGCAAGGATTTGAAGGAGCTGTCCGCGATCGACAAGGCCCGCGCGCAGGACCGCAACGCGCCGATCGCCTGCCGCCAGGGGCTCGGCACGCTCATCACTAGGCTCGGCGAGCAGGCACCGGTGGCGCTGTCGACGCCGGCGAGCCGGATCGTCTGGAGCAATCGCGACGTCAGCGTCGAGACGCCGAGCGGCAAGATCGCCGCGCGCGCCGCCATCATCACGGTCTCCACCAATGTGTTGACCTCGGGCGCAATCAAGTTCGGTCCTGATATCCCGAAGCGGACCCTCGACGCGGCCTCGAAGCTCAGCCTCGGCAGCTACGATCACATTGTGCTGCAACTGCCCGGCAATCCGCTCGGACTTTCCCGCGACGACATCCTGATCGAGCAGAGCAGCTCGACGCGTACCGCACTGATGTACGCCAATATCGGCGGATCCTCGCTGTGCTCGATCGACGTCGGCGGCTCGTTCGGCCGCGATCTTTCCGAGCAGGGCGAGAAGGCGATGGCCGCCTTCGCGAAGGAGTGGATCACGAAACTGTTCGGCAGCGAGGCCGCGTCCGCCGTGCAGAAGACCAGCGCGACGCGCTGGAATGCCTCGCCCTACGTCATGGGCGCGATGTCGGCGGCTTCACCCGGCGGCCAGCTCTCGCGCAAGGTCCTGGCCGAGCCGGTCGGCTGCATGTTTCTCGCCGGCGAAGCCACCCACGAGACGCTGTGGGGCACCGTCGATGGCGCCTGGGAAAGCGGCGAGCGCGCCGCCGATGCGGCCCTGCGCAAGATCGGCGCGATCAGGGACGAGCAGGAGGTGCCGACGCAGTCGACGAAGAAGCGGCGGGCACCGCGGGGATAGGGCAATAAGCCGCAACAATCTCCGCTGTCGTCCCGGACAAGCGCAGCGAAGCGGAGCGCCGATCCGGGACCCATAACCACAGGGAGAGGTTTGACGAAGATTCGGAGTTATCAGTTCGCCCCATAACCGCTTCCTGTGGTTATGGGTCCCTGCGTTCGCAGGGACGACAGCGCTGGCTAGCGCAAAACCCCGTCCAGCACTGGAAGTCCAAAAATCACCGCCATCGCGATCAGCCCGTAGCAGATCCCGCGAAACACCTTTTCGCTGGCACGGCCGAACAGCGAAGCGCCGAAGGCGACGCCGAGCGCGTAGACCGGGCCGACGATTAGCGAAAGCACAAGCGACTCGCGGGATATCAGCCCGGTCGTCGCGTAGCTGACCATCGAGAAGAAATCCGACGCGCCGAAGAACAGCAAGATGTTGGCGCGCGCGACGATCGGCGCGATCGAGCGGCCGAGCCAGTAGCCGACGATCGGCGGCCCGCCGGTCTGCGCGAGGCCGCTACAGAAGCCGGAGAGGCCGCCGATGCCGACCGAGAGCCAGGCGTGGTCCTTGCCGCGATAGCGCCAGCCCGACAGCAGCAGAAGCAGCAGCGCTGCGACGAAGCAGGAGATGATCCAGCGCGTGGTGATCGGCTCGAGCACGCTGAGGAAATAGGTGCCGACGGGAACGCCGATCAGCGCGCCCAGCACGATCACGGCGGTCGCTCTTCGGTCCGCCTTCCGCCACGCATCCGGCAGCAGCGGCGCGGCGGCGACGAAATCGATCACGAGCAGCAAAGCCGCAACGAGCCGCGGGGCGGCGATGCTACTCGCCAGCGGCATGAAGATCAGCGCCGAGCCGAAGCCTGAGAAGCCGCGCGCGGTGCCGGAAACAAAAGCGACAGCGCAGAGCGCCATCGCAATGGTGAGGCTGACGTCCTTCGGGAGGAAGTCGGCGATACTCATGCTCCGCTATTCCAGAGCATCATGCTCGCAGCGTGCCACCAGTCTTCTTCGTGACCTCCGCTACGATCTTCGCGGCGACGGCCTCGATATCCTGGTCGGTCAGGGTCTTCTCGCGCGGCTGGAGCGTCACCGCGATCGCGATCGACTTCTTGCCGTCCTCGATGCCCTTGCCCTCGTACACGTCGAAAACGTTGACGCCGGTGATCAGCTTCTTGTCGACGCCCTGCGCGGCGCGCACGATGTCGCCGGCTTTCACGGCACGGTCGACGATGAAGGCAAAGTCGCGCGACACCGGCTGGAACGCCGACAGCTCGATCAGAGGCTTGGCGCGGGTCGGCTTCTTCTTCGCCTCGGGAATGCGGTCGAGGATCACCTCGAACACGACAAGCGGACCGTCGGCACCGAGCGCCTCGAGCGCGCGCGGGTGCACCTCGCCGAAATAGCCGAGCACGTTTTGCGGGCCGATCTGGATCGTGCCGGAACGTCCCGGATGCAGCCATGCCGGGCCACCCGCGACGATTTGGAGCGCCTGCATCGGCGCGCCGGCCGCGGCCAGCACGGCTAGCGCATCGGCCTTGGCGTCGAACACATCGGCCTGCGCCGAGCCCGTCCAGTGCCGTCCGAGGCCTTCCGAGGACGCAAGGCCCCGGCGCACGCCGCTCGCCGCCATGAACTGATCCTGCGGGCGATCGCCCTTGAAGATCTGACCGACCTCGAACAGCGCGACGTCGCCATAACCGCGATCGGCGTTGGCTTGTGCTGCCGCGATCAGCCCCGCCAGCAAGGTCGGGCGCATGTCGGAGAGATCAGACGCGATCGGGTTCGCGACCTCGAGCTCGCGCTGGCCGCCACCGAACAATTTTGCCGCGGTCTTGGTGATGAACGACCACGTCACCGCCTCGACGATGCCGCGGCTCGCCAGCGCGCGCCGGGCGCGGCGAGTGCGGAGTTGCAGCGGGGTGAGCACGGGCTTGCGCGCGTCGTCGCCGCGCTCGAACGGCGTCATCGGCACCTTGTCGACGCCGAAGATGCGGACGATTTCCTCGACGATGTCGGCCTTGCCGTGCACGTCGGAGCGCCAGGACGGCACCGCGACCTTCACGACCGGGCCGGGACCCGCCATCATGAAGCCGAGATGGGTCAGGATGCGCTTCATCTCCACCTGCGGCACCTCGATGCCGGAGAGCCGCTTCACTTCGGTGACCGGGAAATCGATCACGCGGTCATCGCCAAAGGCCTTGCCGACCACGACGTTCTCGGACGGCGTACCGCCGCACATCTCCATCACGAGCTTGGTCGCAAGCTCGAGCCCCGGCACCATGAAGGCCGGATCGACGCCGCGCTCGAAGCGATAGCGCGCGTCGGAATTGATGCCGAGCTTGCGGCCGGTCTGGGCGATGTTGATCTCGTTCCACAGCGCCGATTCGATCAGCACGTCGGTGGTGTTCTCGTCGCAGCCCGACGCTTCGCCGCCCATGATGCCGGCGAGCGATTCGACGCCGTGCTCGTCCGCGATCACGCAAATCGTGGGATCGAGATTGTAGGTGCGTCCGTCGAGCGCCAGCAGGGTCTCGCCGTCGCGCGCGCGGCGCACCACGAGATTGCCTTTCACCTTCTTGGCGTCGAACACGTGCAGCGGGCGCGCGCGGTCGTAGGTCATGAAGTTGGTGATGTCGACCAGCGCGTTGATCGGGCGCAGACCGATCGCGGTCAGCCGCTTCTGCAGCCAGTCCGGCGACGGCCCGTTCTTCACCCCGCGTACGAGGCGGAGCGCGAAGCCCGGGCAGAGCGTCGCGTCCTCCACCGTGACCTTCACCGGGCACGGGAAGTCGCCCTTGATCGGCTTGATCGAGGGGTCCTTGAACTTGCCCATGTCGGCGGCGGCAAGATCGCGCGCGATGCCGTGCACGCCGGTGCAGTCCTGCCGGTTCGGCGTCAGATTGATCTCGACCACGGGATCGCCGAGCGCCGCCCATTCGGCGTAACCGGCGCCGATCGGCGCGTCCGCCGGCAATTCCATGATGCCGTCATGGTCGTTGGAGATCTGCAATTCCGCCGCCGAGCACAGCATGCCGCGGCTCTCGACGCCGCGGATCGTGCCGACGCCCAGCGTGATGTCCTTGCCGGGAATGGAGGTCCCGGGCGGCGAGAACACGCTGACGAGCCCGGCGCGCGCATTCGGCGCACCGCACACGACCTGCACCGGCGCGCCACCGTCCCCGGTGTCGACCATGCAGACGCGCAGCCGGTCGGCGTTCGGATGCTGCTCGGCCGAGATCACCTTCGCGATCGTGAACGGCTTCAGCGCCTTCGCCTTGTCCTCGATGTTCTCGACCTCGAGCCCGATCATGGTCAGCTTGTCGGCGAGCTTTTCCAAGGGCTCGTCGGTGTCGAGATGATCCTTCAGCCAGGAGAGGGTGAATTTCATGGCTGTGTGCCTCGGCTCTTGTCGGTGGAGTTACTTTGGGCGGTGTCAGTGTTCCCTCCCCCCTTGTGGGGGAGGGTCAGGGAGGGGGGTGAGCCGCGGGCTCCGGCGGAAGCTGCCTGGCGAATTGCCTCAACAACACCCTCGAGGTTCGTCATCACCTGATCGTTGGTGAAGCGCAGAACCTGAAAGCCCTCGGCTGCGAAGAAGGCGTCGCGACGCTCATCCTTCTTCTGACGTTCCTCGAAATCGTGGGATTCTCCATCAAGCTCGATGATGAGCTTCGAGGAGAAGCACACGAAGTCGGCGATGTAGTTTCCGATTGGCGTTTGGCGACGGATGCCAACCCCATCCATTCGATTGGCCTTCAGATAGCGCCACAGCAGTGTTTCGGCGCGCGTCATTGCTCGGCGAAGCTGTTTCGCCCGGCTGCGCTGACGCTCGCTCACAACTGCGTGCGGCATCCGCGGCTACCCCCCTCCCTGACCCTCCCCCACAAGGGGGGAGGGAACGGAGAGAGTCATCGTATGGCCGAGCAGCGCTCTCACGTGCTCAGCCCTCCGGCAAGCGTTGGTACTTCGAGCGGCTTGAAGCCGTAATGGGACAGCCAGCGGACGTCGCTATCGAACAGTTGGCGCAAATCGGCGATGCCGTATTTCAGCATGGCGATGCGGTCGATGCCCATGCCCCAGGCAAAGCCCTGATACTCGTCCGGATCGATGCCGCAGGCGCGCAGCACGTTCGGATGCACCATGCCGCAGCCGAGAATCTCGAGCCAGTCCTCGCCTTCGCCGAAGCGGATCTCGCCCTTGTCGCGGCGGCACTGGATGTCGACTTCCAGCGACGGCTCCGTGAACGGGAAGAACGACGGGCGGAAGCGCATGTTGATGTGGTCGACCTCGAAGAACGCCTTGCAGAACTCGTGCAGGATCCATTTGAGGTGGCCGAGATGCGAATGCTTGTCGATCACGAGGCCTTCGACCTGGTGGAATTGAGGTGTGTGGGTCGCATCCGAATCGATGCGGTAGGTGCGGCCCGGGCAGATCACGCGGATCGGCGGCTTCTGGCTCAGCATGGTGCGCACCTGCACCGGCGAGGTGTGGGTTCTAAGCAGCATGCGCGAGCCGTCCTCCTTCGGATGGAAGAAGAAGGTGTCGTGCATCTCGCGGGCGGGGTGGCCGACCGGGAAATTCAGTTTTGTGAAGTTGTAGTCGTCGGTCTCGATATCGGGGCCTTCCGCGACCGAGAAGCCCATGTCGGCGAAGATCGTGGTGAGCTCGTCCCAGACCTGGCTCAGCGGATGGATGCGGCCGGCCTCGGCCGGCGCATCACGCAGCGGCAGGGTGACGTCGACGGTCTCCGAAGCAAGCCGCGCATCGAGCGCGGCCGACTTCAGCACGTCGCGCCGTGCGGCGAGCGCCTCGGTGACCTTGTCCTTGGCTTGGTTGATCGCGGCGCCTTGCCTCTTGCGCTCGTCCGGCGACATCTTGCCGAGCGTGGCAAGAAGTGCGGAGATCGAGCCCTTCTTGCCGAGCGCTGCGACGCGCACCGTTTCGAGCGCGGCTTCATCGCCGGCGGCGGCGATCTGGTCGAGAATGGATGTTTCGAGCGTTGCGAGGTCGGACACAGTCAAATCCTTGCTGCCAAAATTCGGCTGGGTTGTCGCCGCCCGAAGGCCGTAACGTCAAGCAAAAAGCCGGTCTTTTCGGGCTGATGGACGGCAGGGTTGAACCTCACGCGGGGGCCCGGCACCAACGGGGATACGAGGAGACCTTTGCGATGCTTTCGAAATCCTGCCTGGCTGTTCTGGCCGTCGTTCTGTCGTTCGCAGGCACCCCTGCGCGCGCCATGGTCTGCATGGATAAATCCATGACGCTGGACGAGGTGGTCGAGGCCATCGGCGCCCAGAAGAGCTGCGCCAGCGCGATGAAGCTGTTTCAGGATTGCCAATTGACCGCGAGCGGCGATGCTCAGCTCGGCGCCGCCGTCGAGAAGAAATGCGAGGCGGACTTCATGCCTGGCCTCAGCACGGCGCAGCAGCAGGCTTACAAACGCGAGATGCGCGCATGCGACCTCAAGTACCGGAACAAGTCCGGCACCATGTATCTCTCGTTCGCAGCTTTTTGCCGGGCGGAGGTCGCCCAGCGCTACTCGCAACGCGCGCTGAAGGCTGCGGGCCAGAAGGCCCGCTAGCGCAAGCCTTAAGCAGCCAGAGCAGCCTTGGCCTTCTCGGCGATCGCCTGGAACGCGGCGGGCTCGCTGATCGCGAGATCCGACAGCACCTTGCGGTCCACGGTGATCCCGGACTTGGCCATGCCGTCGATAAATCGGCTGTAGGTCAGGCCGAACGGACGGACGGCAGCGTTGATGCGCTGGATCCAGAGCGCGCGGAAGGTACGCTTCTTACGCTTGCGGTCGCGGAAGGCGTATTGCTGGGCCTTCTCCACGGCCGGCTTGGCGGCGCGGATGGTGTTCTTGCGGCGGCCGTAGAAGCCCTTGGCGGCCTTGTAGACTTTCTTGTGCTTGGCGTGGGCGGTCACACCGCGTTTGACGCGAGACATGACAAAATCCTTCAGAGATGACTTCGGTTATCGGATTGCCGCGGGATGCGCGGCACGGATGGCAGTGATCGTGGACGCGATCAGGCGTTCGGCAAGAAGTACTTCTTGACGTTGTCGCCGTCGGTCTTGAACAGCACGCGGGTGCCGCGGAGCTGACGGATCTGCTTCTTCGTCCGCTTGATCATGCCGTGACGCTTGCCGCGCTGGGCGTGCATCACTTTGCCGGTGGCAGTCACCTTGAAGCGCTTTTTAGCGCCCGATTTGGTCTTCAGCTTGGGCATTTGGCTCTCCTAATGGCCACAGAAATCCGCCCGCGAAGGCGGCTGGCCGTCAAAATTGCTCGTTAGAGCGTTGATTGTGCTCAGGTTTTCGCGAACAAGCGCGACACCCGCACGAACACCGCCACGGCAGCCCTTAAATCAGCCGGGCGATGAAGGCTGGGCTTATGACAGAGGACAGGCCAATTGGCAACGATGAACCGCGGGAACCGGCTCGCCGACTATTGCAAGTTGTCACCCTCATGTCCCAGCTGTGTCGCCCGGAGCAGGACCAAAATGGCCCATTTCCCGCAATTTCTTTCGTCGTTGAACAATTTCGCCCGCCCGCGCCGTCTGGCGCTGTTCGCCGTGCTCGCCACCGCGGCGCTGCCGTCAACTGCCGACGCCCGTGTCGGTGGCTATGATGGCATCTGGAACGTCACCTTCGCCACCACCCGGGGCAATTGCAGCTCCGGCTACAGTGTCCCCTTCACCGTGACAGGCAGTCGGGTGTCGTCCGCCGGCGGCGGCCGGGTCTCGGGCCGGGTCAACCGCACCGGCGCGGTCGCGGTCGAGGTCTCGGTCGGCGCGTCCCATGCGAGCGGCGGCGGCCGCCTCGCCGGCGTGAACGGCGCCGGCTCCTGGAAAGGCATCATCTCCGGCGACCAGTGCAGCGGCACCTGGCAGGCGACGCGGACGTAGTGGAACGAGCCGTTGCCACGAAGGCGGTGCGCTCCCTCCCCCGCTTGCGGGGGAGGGTCGGGGAGAGGGTGTCTCCTCTAGCGAGAACCCCCCAGAGGAAAAAGCCCTCACCCGCCGCGCTTCGCGCGTCGACCTCTCCCGCAAGCGGGAGAGGTGCACGAACCCGCGGCTCGCTTGATCCCTTCAGCAAAACGGCCCGCCGGAGATCCGGACGGGCCGTTGAATTCTCAAGTCCCCTGAAAAGCTCGCCTCAGCGCGGCGCCAGCACCATGACGACCTGGCGGCCTTCGAACCGCGCGTCCTGCTCGACCTTGGCGAGCTCGGCGACGTCGGTCTTGATCTTGTCCAAAAGCTTGGTGCCGATCTCCTGATGCGCCATTTCGCGGCCGCGATAGCGCAGCGTGATCTTGACCTTGTCGCCCTCTTCGAAGAACCGCTGCATCGCGCGCATCTTCACGTCGTAATCGTGATCGTCGATCATCGGGCGGAGCTTGATCTCCTTGATCTCGACGGTCTTCTGCCGCTTGCGGGCTTCCGCAGCTTTCTTCTGAGCGGAATACTTGTACTTCCCGTAGTCCATGATCTTGCAGACGGGAGGGCTGGTATTCGGCGAAATCTCGACCAGATCCATGCCAGCTTCCTGGGCCATCCGGATGGCGACGACGGTCTCGACCGTGCCTTTGTTATCACCGGTTTGGTCGATCAGCTGGATCTGCGCATTGCGGATATCATCATTGATGCGCGGCCCGTCTTTGCTGGCAGCGGGCGGAGCTTTATTAGGACGGCGAATGGGTGGTTCTCCAAAGTTGTGAAAGAAGCGGCTATTTTGAAGGAAGAAGCGTTTGCGGGCAAGCAAGTCGCGTGTGCCAGAGGCGAAAAACCCTCAAATGCGAGGCATTTGGGCCACGCCTGTCGGTACGCTGATCGACATAGACACGTTGCTTCTGTTCCGCAAGCGTCCCAAAGGGACAATGCCGGCAGCGGTTACTCAATCGCACGCGGCCCGACCTGCTGAAACCGCACAGCCAGAGTAAACGTTCCATGACCGACGCAATTCCCGATGCCGTGCTCGACTTCATCGATGTGGGCGAGGGTCCATCTGCGCGCAAAATCGCGGTGCGCAGCCGGCGCGGACAAGGACCTGGGCTCGTCTGGCTCGGCGGCTTCAAATCGGACATGCAGGGCGGCAAGGCTCAGGCGTTGGATGCGTGGGCTGGGGAGCACGGCCGTGCCGCGGTCCGGTTCGACTATTCCGGTCATGGTGAATCCAGTGGCAATTTTGCCGATGGAACCATCGGCAGCTGGCTCGAGGACAGCGTCGCGGTGTTCGAGCGGTTCTGCGAGGGTCCGCAGATCCTGATCGGCTCCTCCATGGGCGGCTGGATGGCGCTGCTGCTCGCGCGGGAGATCAGGAAGCGTTCCGGTCAAGCGTCGCTGGCGGGCCTCGTGCTGATCGCACCGGCGCCCGATTTCACCGAAGAGCTGATGTGGAAGAACTTTTCGCCTGCGGTGAAGAAGGAGATCGAGACCAAGGGCTTCTGGCTGCGGCCGTCGGAATACGGCGACGGCTCGCCCTACCCGATCACGCGGAACCTGATCGAGGAGGGCCGCAATCATCTCGTGCTCGGCAGCGCGATCGATCTCGGCTGCCCCGTGCGCATCCTGCAAGGCGCGCAGGATCCCGATGTGCCCTGGCAGCACGCCTTCGCGCTGACGCATCGCCTGCCGGCCGACGACGTCGTGCTGACCATGATCCAGGACGGCGATCATCGCCTCTCCCGCCCGCAGGACATCGCGCGCATTCTTGCCGCGGTGGCCGAGATCGGGTGAGATGTTTCTCTTCCCTTCTCCCCTTGTGGGAGAAGGTGGCTTCGCGAAGCGAAGCCGGATGAGGGGTTCTCTCCACGAGCCCGACTGAGAATTGGACTCGCCGAAGCAACCCCTCACCCAGTGAATGCGCGTCGACGAGCGGAGCTGCCCTCTCCCACAAGGGGAGAGGGCACAACAAGAAGCACCGGGAGGCAATTCAATGACCACCGCCGCCATGCTGCGCGCCTTCTGCGATGCGGTCGAGCAGCGCAATGGCCGCGCCTTTGCCGAGCTGTTCACCGAGGACGGCGTCTATCACGACGTCTTCTACGGCGCCTTCGCCGGCCGCGAGAAGATCGCGGCGATGATCGACGACTGGTTCTATCGCACGGCGACCGATTTCCGTTGGGACATGCATGATCCCGTATCGGACGGCAGCACGCTCTATGCGCGCTACACCTTCAGCTACAAATCAACCCTGCCGGAAGCGAACGGCGCGCGGGCAATGTTCGAGGGCGTCGCGATCATGACGCTGCGCGACGGCAAGATCGCTGGATATCACGAGGTCGCCAACACCGCGCCGGCATTCGTCGATCTGAAGTTCGCGCCGGAAAGAATCGCGAAGATCGTGGGCAGGCAGGGCGCGGAGCTGAAGGCGCGGCCGGAGATGAAGCGGCATCTGGGCTAGCTGCATCCTCCTCGTCATTCCGGGGCGCGCCACTTGGCGCGAGCCCGGAATCCATAACCACGATCGGCAGTATGGATTCCGGGCTCATGCTTCGCACGCCCCGGAATGACGGTCACGGCGGCGGTATCTTCGCCATCGGCTTGCGCTGCGCCAATGCGGCGACCGTCGCGGTGCCGATCGGGCCCTCTTCGTCATAGAGCCAGCATTCGCCGATCGCCACGCCCTCGGTGGCCTGATGGTTCACCACGTCGAAGCCGATCCAGTTCGTCACCGGCAGGCGGTGCAGATAGATCGTGACGTCGCTGTTGATGTAGCCGAGCCCCTTGTCTCCAGCATTGGCAAATGGGCTGGCGAAGTCGGCGCCAACGGCGACATGGACGAACGGCGTCATCGGCACGCCCGCGACGAGCTCGCGTACCTCGCTCATCCATAGCCGGCGCGGACCGAGCGAGCCCATGTGGCCGACAATGGGGCGCGTCGTCCATTTGCCGTTCATGCCGAGCCTGGGATCGGTCGGCTTTGCAATGTCTGCCGGCTTCGGCACGTCCCAGTTCGGCGGCGACCACACATTGCCGTCGGGATTTTGTGTCTTGCGCAGCAGCTGGCACGAGGCGCGCGCCATGCTCACGCCGCCGGAGAAGAACTCGGCTTCCACCACGCGGATGCGCAGGCCATCGCGCATCAGCCGCGTCGTCACCTGGATCGGCTTGTCGATGGTCGGCAGCCGGAACATGTCGACGGTGAGCCGCGCCGGCACGAATTCAGGCCCCGAATGACGCTCCTCGATGGCGAAGCCAAGCAGCCCGATGATGACGCGCCCGTGCAGCGATTTCGGATCCCAGGGCCCGTTCGCCACTTCCGTCGGATGGAATGTATCGCCGTTGCGCGTGAAGAAAGGCATGTTTGTTGTCATGGTGCGCGACTTTTGAGGGAATGGGTGGGGAAATCAAGGGTGGTGAGGGCGGGCGCGCGAGCCAGCCACAACACAGGTGTCATCGCCCGCGAAGGCGGGCGATCCAGTATTCCGAGACGGCAGTGGTTCAGTCGAGAACCCGCGGCGTACTGGATGCCCCGCCTTCGCGGGGCATGACAGCGGAGAGCTGGGACGCGGCCTGCCACTCCTCACGCACGGCCTCGTCCGACTCGTGCTTGAGCCTATCCAGCTTCGTCGCCGCGAGTTCCTCGCGCGACAAAAGTTGCCCCAGCGCCCATACCGCCGCCCCGCGCACCAGCGCGCTCTCGTCCTCCAGCAACCGCCGCGCCTCTTCCGCCAGCGCCTCCTCGCCGGAGTTACCAATCGCAATCAGCACATTCCGCAAGAACCGATCGCGGCCGATGCGCTTGACCGGCGACTTCGTGAACAGCGCGCGGAACGCTGCATCATCAAGCCGTGCCAGCTCAGCAAGACCAGGCGCGCGCAATTCCTCACGCGCGGCGAGTTTTGCTTCCCGCCCCTCCTGCGCGAACTTGTTCCAGGGGCAGGCAGCGAGGCAATCGTCGCAGCCATAGATGCGGTTGCCCATCGCTTTGCGGAATTCGTGTGGGATCGGTCCCTTGTTCTCGATGGTGAGATAGGAGATGCAGCGCCGCGCATCGAGCTTGTAGGGCGCGGGAAACGCCGCGGTCGGGCAGATGTCGAGGCAGGCCCGGCACGAGCCGCAATGATCGATCTCTGCAGCATCGCGCGGCAGCTCGAGCGTGGTGTAGATCGCGCCGAGAAACAGCCACGAGCCGAACTCGCGCGAGACCAGATTGGTGTGCTTGCCCTGCCAGCCCAGTTGCGCGGCTTGCGCCAGCGGCTTCTCCATCACCGCGGCGGTGTCGACGAACACCTTCACTTCCGACGGCGCGGTTGCGACCAGCCAGCGCGCCAGCGCCTTCAGGCGTTTCTTGATCAGGTCGTGATAGTCGTCGCCCTGCGCATAGACCGAGATCGCCGCGCGCGTGCGTTGTTTCAGGATCGCCAGCGGATCGGAGTCGGGGCCGTAATTGACGCCGAGCATGACGACGCTGCGCACGTCGCTCCACAGCCCGCGCGGATCGACCCGGCGCTCCGGCTGGTTCGCGAGCCAGTCCATGTCGCCATGGCCGCCCGATGCGATGAATTCGAGGAAATGCGCTCCGGCCTTTTCGATCGTGCCAGGCTCTGTGATGCCGATGCAGTCGAAGCCGAGCGCGTGCGCTTGCTCTTCGAGCGCGGTGCGCAGCCGATCCATGTCTGGGTCGAATTTGTTCAACGACGCATCCACGACTGACGCCGTCATGGCCGGGCTTGTCCCGGCCATCCACGTCTTTGCGAATTCACAGGAATAGAAAGAACGTGGATGCCCGGGACGAGCCCGGGCATGACGCTCATCCTCAGAAATCCAGGTCCACGTAAGTCCGCGACGCCGGCACGCCGGCCAGCCATTCGCTCAGCAGCGGACGGAACGACGGGCGGGATTTCACCCGCGCGTACCACGCCTTTGCTGCGTCGTCCTCGCTCCATGGCACGTCGCCCAGATAGTCGATCGCCGAGAGATGCGCCGCGGCGGCGAGATCCGCGTAGCTGAGCCGGTCGCCGGCGAGGAAGTTACGCGTCTGCGCCAGCCAGCCGATATAGGCGAGATGATAGCGCACGTTGGCCTTGGCCGCGCGCATCACGTCGGCCGAGGGCGGACCGCCGCCATTCTCCTCGCTCATGAAGCGCTTGTAGATGCGCTCGGTGACGAGCGGGTGCGAGACCTCCTCGAAGAACTTTTCGTTGAACCAGGCCATCAGCCGCCGCACCTCGACGCGCTCGAAGGTGGTCTCCGGCATCAGGCGCTTGGGTCCCATCCCGGCGCCATAGGCCTCATCGACATATTCGGCGATGATGGCAGCGCCCGGGATCGGCGGCTGCTCGTCGTCCACCAGCACGGGCGTCGTGCCGGCCGCATTGAGCAGCAGAAATGCCTCGCGCCGTTCCCAGCTGCGCTCCTCGATCAGCTTCAGATCGAGCCCGTATTCGCCCGCGATCAGGCGGATGAAGCGCGAATGCGGACAGAACGGATGATGGAACAGCGTAAACATGAAGCCTTTGACTATTTGATGGTGCTTAAGAATCCATCAATGTTTGTGCGGCGCCACACTAGTTCCCCAAAACTGCGAAGCAAGAGTGTGACGGCGCATTTTGCGATTGCAGCATTTAGGGGAATAGGCGAGAAGAGCCCCGCTTTTCCAGCCGAAATGGACCGTAAATATGTCAGATGCAATACGGGCAGTGATCCTCGGCATCATCGAGGGTGTGACCGAGTTCCTTCCCGTGTCCTCGACCGGCCACCTGCTGCTCGCGGAGCGCTTCTTCGGCCTCGGTGAAGGCGCCTTCTGGGATTCGTTTACGGTTCTGATCCAGTTGGGTGCGATCCTCGCGATCGTCGGGCTCTACTTCAAAAAGCTCTGGGATGTCGCGATCGGCCTGTTCACGGGCGATGCCTATGCGCGCCGTTTCGTGATCGGCGTGCTGGTGGCGTTCCTGCCGGCCGTCGTCGTCGGCCTCGTCGCCGGTAAATACATCAAGAGCGTGCTGTTCAATCCCTGGGTCGTCTGCTTCACGCTGATCGTCGGCGGCGCCATCCTGCTCTGGGTCGACAAGCTCGACCTCAAGCCGCGCGAGCATGACGCCACGAAGTTTCCGCTGCTGATGTATCTCTATATCGGCATCGCGCAGTGCGTCGCCATGATCCCGGGCGTGTCGCGCTCCGGCGCCAGCATCGTCGCCGCGATGTTCCTGGGTGCCGACAAGCGCGCGGCGGCGGAGTTCTCGTTCTTCCTCGCCATTCCCACCATGATCGGCGCGTTCGCCTACGATTTCTACAAGAACCGCTCCGAGATGACGATGGACCACATGGGCATCGTCGCGATCGGTTTCGTGGTGTCGTTCGTCACCGCGATCATCGTGGTCAAGACGTTCCTGGAATACGTCACCCGCCACGGTTTCGTGGTGTTCGCCTGGTGGCGCGTCATCGTCGGCACCCTCGGCCTGATCGCGCTGGCGCTGGGCAGGTAGGCTCGTACTCCATCCGTGCTACGCCGTTAACCTTTGCAACTTCCCGATACGCCTCAACGCAATATCAGCTTTTGACCGGTAGGCAGTTTCCGGAGCAGGGCGGCGCGCGCCCGGCACAGGAGCTGAACTATGACCCTCGTCAGCGGCTGGGGACGTTTCCCGGTCGTCGATAGCGACGTGCTGCGGCCGCGCTCGTTCGCGGCGGTGGGCGAAGCCGTGGTGGCCGGTTCCGTGGCGCGGGGCAACGGCCGAGCCTATGGCGATGCCGCGATCGGCGCCGTCAGGACCATCGGGATGACCGGGTTCGACCGGATCAGGTCGTTCGATCCCGCAACCGGTCGCATCCGTCTCGAAGCCGGCGTGCAGCTCGCGGATTTGATCGACACCTTTGGCCCGCGCGGCTTCCTGCCTTTCGTCGTGCCCGGCACGCGCTTCGTCTCGGTGGGCGGTGCGATCGCCGCCGACGTGCACGGCAAGAATCACCACTGCGAGGGCGGCTTCGGCCGCTATGTCGACAGCATCCTGCTGCGCACCGGTATGGGCCAGACCATCGAGGTCTCGCGCGAGCAAAATTCCGATGCCTTCTTCGCAACCATCGGCGGCATGGGCCTCACCGGAATCATCCTCGAAGCGACGATGCGGCTGCGGCCGGTGGAAACGGGCTGGATCCGCGAGCGCGTGATCTCGGCATCCGATCTCGACGCCGCGATGCGCGCGCTGGATGCGGGCGATGCTGAAACCTACTCGGTGGCGTGGATCGATTGCGCCGCGCGCGGGCGCGATCTCGGCCGCTCGCTGATCTATCTCGGCGAGCACGCGCGCCGCGATGAGCTCGCCGAAGGCGCCGCTGCATTTCCCGTCGGCAAGAATCCCAACCTCGCCGTGCCCGTCGACCTGCCGTCGATGACGCTGAACCGCTTCAGCATCCGCGCCTTCAACGAGCTCTACTACCGCATGGGCGCGCGGCGCGCCGGCGGCAGTCATGTGGTCTCGCTCTATCCCTATTTCTTTCCGCTCGACGCGATCGCGGACTGGAATCGCATCTACGGCAAGCGCGGTTTCCTCCAACATCAATGCGTGATCCCGGAACGGAATGCCCGCGCCGTGCTCGGCCAGATCCTCGACCGCGTCGCAAGGCGCGGCGATGCCTCCTTCCTCGCGGTGCTCAAGAAGCTCGGCCAGGGCGACGGCATTCTGTCGTTCCCGCTGCCCGGCTACACGCTGGCGCTGGATTTCCCGGTGAAGGGCGACATCCTGAATTTCCTCGACGAGATCGACCGTCTCGTCGTCGCGGCCGGCGGCCGGCTCTATCTCGCAAAAGACGCGCGCCAGTCGCGCGCGACTTTCGAGGCCGGCTATCCCGCCTTGCCGCGCTTTAACGCGATCCGCAAATCGCTCGATCCGAACGGCGCCATCCGTTCCAAGCTTTCGCAACGCCTGTTCGATGAGGGTTAAGCCGTGACGTCACGCAAGACTGCATTGGTGCTCGGTGGCTCCTCCGATATCGGACGCGCCGCCGCGCGCGCCTTTGCCAAGGCCGGATACGATGTTGGACTCGCAGGCCGCGACGTGGCCGCGCTGGAGCCTGATGCCGCCGATTTGCGCGCGCGCTACAACGTCGAGGCCAATCTCCATAAGTTCGATGTGCTCGACACCGCTTCGTTCGATGGCTTTGTCGCCGCCCTTCCCGCGCTGCCCGACGTCGTCATCTCGATCGTCGGCTTGCTCGGTGTGCAGCAGAACGCCGAGAGCGATCTCGCCCACGCCACCACGATCATGCGCTCCAACTACGAAGGTCCGTCGCTGATCCTCGGCCTGTTCGCGGAGAAGTTTTTGGCACGCGGCGCTGGCACGCTCGTCGGCGTGTCCTCGGTCGCCGGCGATCGCGGCCGCGCCTCGAATTATGTCTACGGCTCGGCCAAGGCAGGCTTCTCCGCCTTCCTGTCGGGCCTGCGCGCCCGCGCCAGCCGTGGCGGCGTGCATGTCGTCACCGTCAAGCCCGGTTTCGTCCGCACCAAGATGACGGAAGGCATGAAGCTGATCGGCCCGCTCACGGTCGAGGCGCCTGTCGTCGGCGATGCGATCCTTCAGGCCGTCGAGAAGAAAACCGACGTGGTCTATGTCAGCGGCAAATGGCGTCTGGTGATGCTGATCATCAAGACGCTGCCGGAGGCGGTATTCAAGAAGCTGAAGTTTTGAGGTGCGGCGGTGGTCTCCTCCCTCGCCCCGTCCCACAAACTCGTCATGCCCGGGCTTGACCCGGGCATCCACGTCTTGCTGCACATGCGGAAGCGCGTGGATGGCTGGGTCACGCCCGGCCATGACGACGGAGAGAGACGTCTCACACGCTCATGCGCTGGAATTGCCCGGCGGCGCGGAAGCGCCAGAGATATTGCGGGGCGATCGCCTCCAGCGAATCGGGGGCGATGCCGAGCCCTTCCAGCGTGAGCCCTGCAGCCTTCGCGGCTTCCGACACGACATTGTCGCGCTCGAGCAGCGTGACCTGGTCCGGCGTCAGCTTGAACGCTCCCGGCGCGAATTGCAGGAAGTTGGACTGGAAGCGGGCGAGGCCGAACGACAGCGGGATCAGCGCCGGCTTGCGGTTGGCGATGGCCAGGATGGCCTCGATGATCTCGCGCATGGTCAGCACCTCGGGCCCGCCGAGCTCATAGGTCGCGCCCGCCTTGGCCTTGCCGTCGACCGCATCCGCGATCGCGGTGGCGACGTCGCCGACATAGACCGGCTGCATCTTCGTCTCGGCGCCGATCAGCGGCAGCACCGGCGACATCCGCGCCAGCGCCGCGAAGCGGTTGGTGAACTGGTCTTCGGGACCGAACATCACGGAGGGGCGGAAGATCGTCGCCGACGGCACCGCGGCCAGCACGGCCGCCTCGCCGGCCGCCTTGGCCTTGGCATAGCGCGAGGGCGATTCGGCGTCGGCGCCGATCGCCGAGACATGGATCAGCTGGGCGCCCGCCGCCGCGGCCGCCTTGGCGACCGTCTCGGCGCCCTTGGCCTGGACGGCGTCGAAAGTCTGAGCGCCGCTCTCCGCTAGAACGCCCACGAGATTGATCACGACATGCGAATCACGCAGCGCCGCCTCGACCGAAGCCGGGTAGCGCAGATTGGCCTGGACGACATGGACCTGCCCGACCTTGCCGGACGGCTGGAGGTACCCGGCGAGTTCCGGCCGCCGCACTGCAACACGGACCCGGTAATCGCGCCGGCACAGCGCCCGGACGACATTCCGGCCCAAAAATCCCGATCCGCCGAAAACCGTGACCAGCGTGTCCAGATTCGATGCCATGGGGTCCAATCCTGCAGGAAGAGTGCGTATTATCAGGCTTGTATCGGGCCGGTTTGCGATGCGCAATCCGCATCGCCAAAACCGGGCAAGCATGAATTGACAACGGCGTCACCGAACCGTAGTAACCGCCTCCGTGCCCCAAACGGCATGCCCAGGTGGTGGAATTGGTAGACGCGCTGGCTTCAGGTGCCAGTGGCTTAACGGCCGTGAAGGTTCGAGTCCTTTCCTGGGCACCACCCTCCCAAGTGATTGAAATCGTTCATTTGCGGAGAATTGAGCCGCCGACCGATATAGAAGGTCGGAAACGGCGCACATGGCGTTGGAATAGCTTACTTTTGCGCGCCCTTCTCCATCTGATCACGCGCGCTCTGGTGGAGCGTTGACCAATCGGACGAGGGCTTTATCGAGCCTACAAGATCCTTGCCTGCTGCAGCGGCAGATAGTGCCTTAATGCCATTTAGGCAAATCCACTCAGGCGATGTGTCGAGTGGGAACGACAACTCGCGCTCGAGGGCCGCCAGCTTTGCCGGGATTTTGCTGGCCGTATCGGATGATATCCTGCACGACAAAATCCCATGCGGCGATGCCTTGGCCAGCAGTTGCGTCGGTGCAGCGAGTGGCATCGTAGTAAGCACGTAGCCTGGCCAGCCAGAAGAACGTCATGGCGTCCTGCTTATCGAGAGCAAAAGTGCGTCGAGCCAATTCGAATATGAAAGGCGGAGACAGCGATCGTAGCTGCGACTTAAGCTGGCCAACGATCTGTTCATCGTTCAAGGGCCGTCGGTGGAGAGCCTCAAATTCTTTCGTTAAGCCGGCGGGCCCCGTTGGCACTCCCTTTGTTGCTTCCAGCTGAGGGTTTGATGCTGGAGCAACGGCATCGACATTGGACAGCTTCAAGCCTGGAAATTCCTCGTGCGCCTGCCTCAGCGCCAATAATCTCTGTTCGAGTGTCATTTCGCGAGCAAGAGCATCAACCATCGGCTTAATACGAATATTGCCGCTTGCGAAATCAATCGATGCCCATTTGAACGCTTGAACGATATCTTTCGGAACAGAATCCCCGCGGTAGTAGATTCCAATCAGAACGTTTCGAGCGTTCGAGTCTCCGTTACTTGCAGCTTGGCGATAGAGTTCGATGGCTGTTGCCGCATCTTTTGGTACGCCGCGGCCCGTCCAATACAGTGAGGCCAAGTTGGACTGCGCGATCGCAACGTACTTGCTGGACTTGGTATCCTGTACCGCCGCTGCTCGATACCATTTGGCGGCCTGCTCAGGATCGGTGATCCCCGATTTTCCATTGAGCAGGAGTTGGGCCAGCAGTACTTGCGCATAGGCGTCGCCTGAACCAGCTGCATCCTTCAGCAAAGGCATCGCTGTTGTGTAGTCGCCGGACCGTAACGCCCTTACAGCGGCATCGGTATCGGCCTGAATCGAGCCGGACGAACCTGCAAAACAGGTGAGCGCGAGCAATA
The DNA here is from genome assembly GCF_038969555.1 of Bradyrhizobium sp. B117. Taxonomy (NCBI): domain Bacteria; kingdom Pseudomonadati; phylum Pseudomonadota; class Alphaproteobacteria; order Hyphomicrobiales; family Nitrobacteraceae; genus Bradyrhizobium; species Bradyrhizobium sp. B117. Next base: position 9,916,759 of record NZ_CP152414.1, on the reverse strand, counting down.
AAACGGCACGGATCTGGGACGGTTTGTTCGCTTTCGGCATTGGATGAGTCTCCCTTACCCATCCGATAACGAAAACGTCTAACAACCTCATGGCAAAGTCGGCGCGTCGGGCTCTTTGCCGGGCGGATGAGCAGGCGCAGAAATCCCGCTCCGCCCTCAAACCACCCGCTTCCCCGCCCGCTCCGCCACCGCCTTCTGCACGAAATACATCGCCACCAGCGCGACGGCCGCCGACGCGCATACGACGTAGCCGATCCGGTCGAAATGGAGCAGCGAGCCGTCCGGCGCCTGCGCGATGATGGCGCCGGCGAGGACCGAGCCGAGGCCGCCGGAGAGCTGCTGGAGCGAGGCGCTGATCGCGCTGAACGAGCCGCGCTGGCTTTGATCGGGGATCGCCGTCATCAGCGCCTGCGAGGGGATCATGCGCGAGAAGATGCCGACGAACATCAGCACGTTGACGAGGATCGCGGTCGTCAGCGAGACGTGGCCGAGATGGGTGTAGATCAGCACCATGATCACCGACACCACGCTGCCGAACACGAAGGTCGGGTATTTGCCGAACCTGTCGCTGGCGCGGCCGACCAGCGGCCCGGTGACGATGCTGAACAAACCGGACACGAGATAGATCGTCGGCAGATGCGTGATGTCGATGCCGAGATTGTGCACGGTGAAGGCGCTGGAGAACGGCATCAGCATGTAGCCGCCCGTCGCCAGCAAGGTCGTGACCGCGAAGGCCAGCGTGTAGCGCGGCTCGAAGACCGTCGCGATCAGATGGTGGAACGGGTTTCTGTCCTGCTTCAGCTTCAGATGCGCGTCGACCGGCTCCATCGCGAAGATGATGACCGCGATCGCCGCGATCGATAGGCCGACGATCGCAACGAAACAGATATGCCAGTTCCAGTGATTGGCGAGAAACAGCCCTGCGGGAATGCCGAGCACCTGGCTTGCGGCAAACGCGGTCTGCACGAAGCCCATGACGCGGCCGCGCAGATGCAGCGGAAACAGATCGGTGATGATGGCGAGCACGACCGAGCCGATCACGCCGCCGAACAACCCCGTCACGATCCGGCCGAGCAGCAGCACATGGTAGTTCTGCGCGACAGCGCAGAGCAGGGTGCCGAGCGTGAAGCCGACATAGAAGAACAGCAAGAGGCGCTTGCGATCGAAGCGATCGGCAAAACCCGCAGCGAGAATGCCCGAAAGCCCGGCGCTGAACGCATAGGCCGACACCGCGATGCCGAACTGCCCGGCTGTGATGTTGAGCGCGGGCATCAGGATGGCGCCGAGCGGCGACATGATGATGAAGTCGAGGATGATCGTGAACTGCGTGAAGGCGAGCAGCGCGATCAGGAGCGACTGGTAGCGCGAAAAGCCGCGTTGCCGTTCCTGTTGATCGTCTATCGGCGCAGCTAACGTCTGTTCGGTCATGGGCACCTGGTTCGCGGATAGGCGCGGCGGGACGTCGCGCGAAACTGGCAGATAGGGTGAATGGTGAGGATTTCCACGGGGCACACGGCAAAGGCTGTGCCGGAACACGACGCTCACGCCCGGTTGTGGGATCCGTGCAACAGGCCGACACACCGACTTGACTTGACCGTCCCGCCGGGGCCGGCCGCGTTCTCCGGCCAAATTAAGCCGCCCTTAGCGAATGCCCCCTAGGCTCGCGGGCGTCCATTTCCCTGCTCCCCGGCCTGAGCGCCGGTCAGTTTTGCGGCAGTTGAGAGCGTTTTCGGATGGAGCAGCCTGCCCGGCAGTATGATTTTGGCGCACCTGAGCCGTCGGCCGCGGCGGCGCGGACGCTTGTCATCGACCTCGAAGGCGCGCTGCTGCGCTCTGAGCTGCTGATGGAGGCGCTGTTCTCCAGCCCCGGCCGCGTGCTGGCGCGCTTCGGCGCCGGCGGGCGCCCAGGTATGGCGGCGCTCACGGATGTCCTCGCGCAGGCCGACATCGACTACGCCCACCTGCCCTACGATTCCGGCGTGCTGAACCAGGCGCTGGCGGCGCGCGCGCGGGGCGAGAAGATTTATCTGGTAGCCAGCCGCCTCGCGCGTCATGCCGCGGGCATCGCCGCGCATCTCGGTTTTGATGGCGTCGTTGCACCCAGCGATCTCGCTGCGGGCAACAGGCTGCCGTTCGATCGCACGTCCATCGAGCGCGTCGAGGGTCGTGGCCAACGCAGCGTCAGCCTGAAGACTTCTAGTCTGAAGATTTGGGCCAACGCGCTGCGCGTCTATCAATACGCCAAGAACACGCTGGTGTTCGTGCCTGCGATCACCGCGCATCAGATGAATCTCGCCACGTTCGGCTATGCGCTGCTGGCATTCATGGCGTTCTCGGCCTGTGCGTCCGGCGCCTATCTGATGAACGACCTCCTGGATCTCGCCGCCGACCGGCAGCATCCGACCAAACGCCATCGCGCGCTTGCTTCGGGCGATCTGCCGATCTCCTCCGCACTGCTTGCGATCCCTGCCCTGTGGCTGTTCGCGGTTGCCGCCAGCCTCTGCATCTCGCCGCTGTTCCTCGGCGTGCTCGGCGCCTATCTCGCCACCACCATCGCCTATTCGCTCGTGCTCAAGCGCAAGATGCTGGTCGACGTCGTCACGCTCGCCGGGCTCTACAGCTTGCGCATCGTCGCCGGCGCGGTCGGTGTCGGCGTCGTGCTGTCGGAATGGCTGCTGATCTTCTCGCTGTTCGTGTTCACCTCGCTCGCTCTGATCAAGCGCTTCAGCGAGCTCAGCATGCGCGAGAGCGCGGGCCTCGCCGATCCCTCCAACCGCGACTACAGGATCACCGACCTCCATGTCATCGCCGCGATGGCGGCGGCGAGCGCGATGAACGCGGTGACGGTGTTCTCGCTCTATGTGTCGTCAACGGCGGTGACGCCGCTCTATAGCCGGCCCTGGATGCTGTGGCTGCTCAACCCGCTGCTGCTGTACTGGTTCGGCCGCGCCCTGATGATGGCGCATCGCCGCGAGATGCCTGATGATCCGATCCTCTACGCCTTCCGTGACGGCCCCAGCCGCATCACGGTCGCGGCGATGATCTGCATCATGCTGGCGGCAATCTGAGCTGTCAGGCGCTTGCGCGGCCCGCCCCCAGTGGCTACATCGCGGGCCATCCGATTAGCCTATGATGCCGACAAACCGATTCGATTGAGGTTTTGACCCGCCATGACCGTACGCTTGCACCGCGGCGACCTGCCCGACCTGTCCCGCTACACCTCGGCGGTGGCGATCGACACCGAGACCATGGGGCTCAACCCGCACCGCGACCGGCTCTGCGTGGTGCAGCTCTCGCCCGGCGACGGCAGCGCCGACGTCGTGCAGATCCCCAAGGGTCACACCGACGCGCCGAACCTGAAGGCCCTGCTGGCCAATCCCGCCATCACGAAGATCTTCCACTTCGCTCGGTTCGACGTCGCGGTGCTCTACCAGACCTTCGGCGTCATGACCGGGCCGATTTATTGCACCAAGATTGCCTCCCGCCTGACCCGCACCTATACCGACCGCCACGGCCTGAAAGACCTCGTGCGCGAGGTGCTCAACGTCGATCTCTCCAAGCAGCAGCAGTCCAGCGACTGGGGTTCCGACAGCCTGTCCGAGCCGCAGCTCGCCTATGCCGCCTCCGACGTGCTGCATCTGCATGCCCTGCGCGAGCGGCTCGATGCCATGCTGGTGCGGGAGGGCCGCACAGCGCTGGCCAAGGCCTGTTTCGACTTCCTGCCGACCCGCGCCCTGCTCGACCTCCAGGGCTGGGCCGAAGAGGACATTTTTGCGCATTCCTGAGGCCGCGCGCGGCGGCTGACCTCAGGGCCGCCGCCCCGTTTCGGACACTTTCGTAACGGCCTGTCGCCGGCTGCATATCGTGGCGGCGCCGGGTACAATGGGGCGAACCTCAACCGGACAGAGCGAGCGACACTCTGGAGCAGCAGTGAATTCGGCCCAGAATCCCACCTACGACGCCGCGCTTGCGGCGAAGTTTGCCAGCGCGGCGCGCCACAGCCGCCTGGTACGGATTCTGCGCATCGCGGTGCCGGTGACCGTGATCGTGTCCCTGGCCGCGATCGTCGCCGTCTCGACCTTCCTCAATCCGTTCCAGATCCCGATCAAGCTCGACTCCGGAAACCTCGTGGTGACGGGAACCAAGATCACGATGGAATCGCCGCATATGTCCGGCTTCACGCCGGACCAGCGGCCCTATGAGCTCTGGGCCAAGGCCGCGACGCAGGACATCACCGACCCCGATCATGTCGATCTCGCCGATCTGCGCGCCAAGGTGCTGATGGAGGACCAATCGACCCTGTTCCTCGATGCCCGCACCGGCCGCTTCGACAACAAGCAGCAGCAGCTCGATCTGCACAAGGACATCTTCCTGCGCACCTCGACCGGCTATGAGGCGCGGCTGAACTCGGCCTTCGTCGACATGGGCAAGGGCACGGTCTCCTCGGACGAGCGCGTCGACGTCAAGCTGACCAACGGCACGCTGACCGCCGATCGCTTGCGAATTATGGAAGGCGGCGACGTCATCCGCTTCGAGGGCAATGTCGTGATGCATCTGGACAAGATCAGCACGGATGATGCCGCGGCCCCCGTCGAGCAGCCGGCGCCACCGCCGGCGAAATCAAAGAGCAAGTCCGCTAATTCAAGATGATTTTCATGATCAGGTTTTTTCCGCGCAGCGAAGACAAAGGGCGCGCCATCCTCGGCGCGGCCGCGCTTGCCCTCGGCATTGCGCTGACGGCAGGTGCAGCGATCGCGCAGAGCACGATACAGGGCCAGCCCAACGCGCTGCAGGGCTTTTCGCAGAATCGCGATCAGCCGATCCAGATCGAGGCCGCCTCGCTCGAGATGCGCGACAAGAAGAAGGAGGCGACCTTCTCCGGCAATGTGAAGGTCATCCAGGGCGACACCACCATGACCTCGAAGACGCTGGTGGTGTTTTACGATTCCGGCGGCGGCGACAAGCCGGCCGCGCCGCAGCCCGCGGCGAAGGGCGCCAAGGGTGCGCCGATGCAGTCGGCAACGCCGGGCCCGGGCGGCAGCTCCTCGATCAAGCGGCTGGAGGCGCGCGGCAATGTCGTGGTCACCCAGAAGGACCAGGTGGTGACAGGCGAGACCGCCGTGTTCGACACCAAGACCAACCTCATCACCATGTTTGGCGGCGGCGCAGGCCAGGTGGTCATGACACAATGCAAGAATGTCATGCGCGGCGACCGGCTGACCGTCGACATGACCACCGGCGTGTCCCGCGTGGAATCCGACAGCGGCCGGGGCGTTCAGGTCCTGCTGCCGCAGGGCGCCGGCAGTGATTGCGGTTCAGGCGGTCCGGCTAAGCCCGGCGCGGCCCCGCCCTCGCTGTTGCCCGGCGGCGGCAAAAAGTAAATTCTGAAAGTAAATTCAGGGTCTTGGGCCGGATGCCGCCGATCCGAGGTTGAAGCTTGTGCGGTGAGACTGTATCTACGCGCAGGGCTTCGAAGCGGGATCCGCCGCTTTTCGGGCGTGTTTCACTGGGCATGAGACATCCCTTCATTCATGCTGCGTCGGCTAGTCGAAAGGCCGGCGCGGCAGATCGCGCGAACGCTGCGCAAACACCGCGCAAACACCGCGAAAGGCTGGAAGGCGGGGATGGTCGATCTATTCAGCATGTTCCGTCGGCGCCCCGCCAAACGCGGCCGGCCAGGATTTGCGCGTGACATCACCGCGCTCGGGGACAGCGTCGGGGGCCTCGTGACCAGCCCGGTGCGGGACGCCCCGCCGATCGCCCGTGACCAGCCGATGCGCGCGCCCGACCAGTTCCAGGGCGGCTATCAAGCCGATTATCCCGCCGACTACCAGGCCGAGCCGCCGCGCGCGGTTCACCCCGTCAGGAGCGCCGCGAAGCCAAACGGCGCCGGCGGGCCGCAGCTGCTGCGCCGTCCCGGCTTCCTGGCTGTGCATAGCGTGGAAAAGGCGTTCGGCAGCCGCCAGGTGGTGCGCGGCGTCAGCATCTATGTGCGCCGCGGCGAAGCCGTCGGCCTGCTCGGCCCGAACGGCGCCGGCAAGACCACCGTGTTCTACATGATCACTGGCCTGATCAAGGCCGACCGCGGTGCGATCGAGCTCGACGGCCATGACGTCACCCAGCTGCCAATGTATCAGCGCGCGCGGCTCGGCATCGGCTATCTGCCGCAGGAAGCCTCGATCTTCCGCGGCCTCACCGTCGAGCAGAACATCCGCGCCGTGCTCGAAGTGGTCGAGCCCTCGCGCAAGAAGCGCGAGCAGCAGCTCGATTCGCTGCTCGACGAATTCAACATCACGCGCCTGCGCAAATCGCCGTCGATCGCGCTATCGGGCGGTGAGCGCCGCCGCGTCGAGATCGCGCGCGCGCTGGCCACGCGTCCGAACTACATGCTGCTCGACGAGCCCTTCGCCGGCATCGATCCGATCGCGGTCGGCGACATTCAGGACCTCGTCCGCCATCTCACCAATCGCGGCATCGGCGTCTTGATCACCGACCACAATGTGCGCGAGACGCTCGGCCTCACCGATCGCGCCTATATCGTCTATGCCGGTGAAATCCTGACGGAGGGTAGCCCGGACGAGATCGTCGCCGATCCCGACGTTCGCCGCCTTTACCTTGGCGAGGAATTCCGCCTCTAGCCCTTTTTTCCTTTTCGTCAAGGCGTGTACATCGGGTCAGGACTAAGATAAGCAAGAATCGGACCAATTTTTGGGAACGGTTCTTGTTAGATGGCGCTTACGCAGAGATTAGAGTTCCGGCAATCGCAGTCGCTGGTCATGACGCCGCAGCTGATGCAGGCGATCAAGCTGCTGCAATTGTCCAATCTCGATCTCACGACCTTCGTGGAGGAGGAGCTCGAGCGTAACCCCCTGCTGGAGCGGGCCAGTGACGAGGCTCCCGGCGGCGAGGCCCCGGCCGAGGCCGGCCAGTTCAGCGACCACGATGGCGAGGATTCAGGCAGCCAGGGCGGCGATGACGGCTTTGGCGGCAGCGGCGACGCTTTCGAGCCCGGCCAGGAAGAATGGATGAGCAAGGATCTCGGCACCCGCGCCGAGATCGAGCAGACCCTGGACACGGGTCTGGACAACGTCTTCTCCGAGGAGCCGGCCGAGGGTGCCGCGCGCAACGCGCAGGACGCCGCTCCAAGCGTCTACACCGAATGGGGCGGCGGCGCCTCCGGTGACGAGGACTACAATCTCGAAGCCTTCGTCGCCGCCGAGATGACGCTGTCCGATCATCTCGCCGAGCAGCTCTCGGTCGCCTTCTCCGCGCCGGCGCAGCGCATGATCGGCCAGTACCTGATCGACCTCGTCGACGAGGCCGGCTATCTACCGCCCGATCTCGGCCAGGCCGCCGAGCGTCTTGGCGCATCGCAAAAGGACGTCGAGGACGTTCTTGCCGTGCTGCAAAAATTCGATCCGCCCGGCGTCTGCGCGCGCAATCTGAGCGAATGCCTGGCGATCCAGCTCCGCGAGCTCGACCGTTACGATCCCGCGATGCAGGCGCTCGTCGAGCATCTCGATCTGCTGGCCAAGCGCGACATCGCGAGCTTGCGCAAGCTCTGCGGCGTCGACGACGAGGACATCGCCGACATGATCGGCGAGATCCGCCGGCTCAATCCCAAGCCTGGCATGAAGTTCGGCTCGGCCCGTTTGCAGACCATGGTGCCCGACGTCTATGTCCGCCCGGGTCCCGACGGCGGCTGGCATGTCGAGCTCAACAGCGACACCTTGCCGCGCGTGCTTGTCAACCAGACCTACTATTCCGAGCTATCGAAGAAGATCGGCAAGGACGGCGACAAGTCCTATTTCACCGACGCGCTCCAGAATGCGACCTGGCTGGTGCGCGCGCTGGATCAGCGCGCCCGCACCATCCTGAAAGTTGCGACCGAGATCGTGCGCCAGCAGGACGGCTTCTTCACCCATGGCGTCGCGCATCTGCGGCCGCTGAATCTGAAGGCGGTCGCCGACGCCATCCAGATGCATGAATCCACGGTGTCGCGCGTCACCGCCAACAAGTACATGGCGACAAATCGCGGCACATTCGAATTGAAATATTTCTTCACGGCGTCGATCGCGTCGGCCGACGGCGGCGAAGCGCATTCCGCCGAAGCGGTGCGCCACCACATCAAGCAGCTGATCGATTCGGAAGAACCCTCGGCGATCCTGTCGGATGATACCATCGTGGAACGCTTGCGCGCCTCGGGCATTGATATTGCCCGCCGCACGGTCGCGAAGTACCGCGAAGCCATGCGCATTCCCTCCTCGGTGCAACGCCGCCGCGACAAGCAGAGCGCCCTTGGTAACGTCCTCTCCAACGCACTGTCCGACCGCTCCCGCAACACCGAACCGGCCTGATTGCGCTGGCGCGAAATCGCGCTACTCTCATCCCCCCATCGCGACCGATCCAAGCACGCGCATGATCCGGAAAGTGTACGGCGGTTTTCCGAAAAGATCATGCGCAGGGAACAACCCCGGCTACGATGACGCGTCACCGTAGCCGGGCGCAAACCAAGCGAGGCATCACCATGACTCTTCGGATTTCGGGCAAGAGCGTCAGCGTCGGCGAGGCCCTGCGTGGCCGCGTGACCGACCGGACTGAAGAGGTCCTGCGCAAATATTTCGACGGCAATTATTCCGGCCACATCACGCTCTCCAAGGACGGCTTCGGCTTCCGCACCGACTGCGCGCTGCATCTCGATTCGGGAGTTACGCTGGAGGCCGATTCGAACGCGCCGGACGCCTATGCCAGTGCCGACCAAGCGCTGATCATGATCGAGAAGCGGCTCAAGCGTTACAAGAGCCGCCTCAAGGACCGCTCCGCCCGCAAGGCCCATGTCGCCTCTGCGGCGCTGGCTACCCTCGACGCCACGGCTTACGTGCTGGAAGCGCCAGGCGAGGGGGAGGACGACGACGAGGTCACCGGCTACAGCCCCGTGATCATCGCCGAGGCCACCACCGCCCTGAAGCAGCTCTCGGTCAGCGAGGCCGTCATGGAACTGGACCTGACCGGGGCGCCCTGCCTGGTGTTCCAGCATGGGTCCAGCGGCCGGGTGAACATCATCTACCGGCGTGCCGACGGCAATGTCGGCTGGATCGACCCACCGGGCGGGAATGCCGGCGGCAAGGCGGGGGAATAGGGGGCCAGCCGGACCCCGTACCATCCGCAGCCCTTAACAATGACCGGGGCAAAGCCTTACGCGGGAGTTGGCACCGGGATTGCGTTGGAGTAGAAGCGCCCCACATCAGGGTCTAGGGACTGGCTAAGTCTCCCTCCTGCTTCACCTTCTTGACGCCGGCCCGGCGCGGTTATCCCCACGCTGGCCAAATCGGAACCTGACGGTTTAATTCACCTCGGAAAGCTTCCATGCCGATTACCGATCTGGTCGCACCCGAGGCGATTCTCCCGGCATTGAAGGTCAACAGCAAGAAGCAGGCGCTTCAGGAACTTGCGGCCAAGGCCGCCGAGCTGACCGGGCAGAACGAACGCTCCGTGTTCGAGGTGCTGCTCCAGCGCGAGAAGCTCGGCACCACCGCGGTCGGCTATGGCGTCGCCATTCCCCACGGCAAGCTGCCCAAGCTGGAAAAGATTTTTGGCCTGTTCGCGCGGCTCGATCGCCCGATCGATTTCGAGGCGATGGACGGCCAGCCCGTCGATCTCGTCTTCCTGCTGCTCGCTCCCGAAGGCGCCGGCGCCGATCACCTCAAGGCCCTCGCCCGCATCGCCCGCCTCTTGCGCGACCAGGACATCGCCAAGAAGCTCCGCGCCTCGCGCGATGCCCAGGCGATCTATTCGGTGCTGGCCCTGCCGCCGGCGACCGCGGCGTAAGACGTCGGTTCCAATCTCCACATCTTAAGGCTCCTTAAAGCTGAAGTATCTGCGTCGTCATGGCCGGGCTTGCCCCGGCCATCCACGGCTTGCTTCATCGAACCAGGAACGTGGATGCCCGGGACAAGCCCGGGCATGACGGTACGAAATTGTCGTTACAAATGATAACGGGCACGCTTACTCTCGTGCGTCGGTCCAGTCAGAAGTCTTCGCGACTTGGCCGCGAGCTTCCCAAGAGTCCTTCCTTGCTGACATTCCTCGTATTCGCCGGAATGATCGGGTGGCTGACCAGCATTGCGTGGCAGCTACGGCTTGCCAGCACGAAAGGAAAAATCTGGAGCCGCAACGGCTACGTAACTCGCGCCAGCAACGAGACAACTTTCGAAGGCTGCGTGCTTATCGCCTGGGTCATGCTTGCGTTCGGGTTCGCGATGCTGGTCTTCATGATCGTCGCGACGATCAAAGAGGTCGCGAACTGAAGCGCTGCGCCGCGTCCAGGACATGAGAGTTGAGCACGCCGTTACCTCACACTCCGTCATTGCGAGCGTAGCGAAGCAATCCAGAATCTTTCCGCGGAGGGATTCTGGATTGCCTCGTCGCAAGTGCTCCTCGCAATGACGATGCGGAAGCTTCGCGGGCGCTGCCCGCGCTTCAGCACACGGTCGGCAGCAGGCGCCGGACTTCGTCGAGCAGTTCGGGAGCCGCCGTCTTGTCACCCGCGAGGTGCCGGAGCAGCGCGCTCTGGAACAGGCCGTCGAACAGCGCATAGAGCGCAGCCGGTGACGACGCCGGCCGCTTGCCGCCGAGTTCGGCATAGCGCGAGGCGATGCGCCAGATCATGGCCTCCAGGCTCTTGTCGATCTCGAGCACGTCCTTGCGGAACGCCGCCTCGAACATCGCCTGCGAGCGCAAATCGTACCACAGCCGGTGCATACGGGCTTCGTTCTGCAGCGTTGCCGCGAGCTTGGCGAGGAAGCCCTCCGTCAATTCGTCGCGGCTCGTTGCCGTTGCGACGACCTCGTCATATCGCGTCACGCACTTCGCCTTGTAGTGGCGCACGCAGCAGCAGATCAGGTCGAGCTTGTCGCTGAAATAATAGTGGAACACGCCGTGCGTGAACGCCGAGTTCTGCGCGATCTCCCGCAGGCTGGTGCGGGCGAAGCCGAGCTCTCCGAGGGTTTCGAGCGCGGCCTCGGCAAGCTCGATGCGCCGCGCGTTGAACTTCTCGTCGCGCAGCACCTCGGCCGCATCGGCCACACGCCGGGCCGCCCCTGTCATCTGCCGCGCCATGTCGTCCTTTCCTCAGTCCCGTTTTTTCAAGGACTTGAACCGCGTCGACCGCGGAATAGCTCCGCCTCCTCACAACCACTTCCTTAGACACCTGTCAAATTCGATCTTGACAAGTGTCAAGATTCTGGCGGAGGCTCCCGCCAATAATTTGGACAGTCGTCAAGACGTCCGGCCATGGAGGAACGCTTCGCTGGCTGCCGCCGAAAGGCCTGCGCCCATCGAGTTGGTGCGCGCCTGGTGGCGCAGCACGAATCAATCACCAGCAACGGAGGAGTGCGTCATGGGTGGGAAGAGCCTTGCGGGCAGGAAAGCCCTGGTCACCGGCGGTGCGAGGGGAATCGGCGCGGCTATCGCGCAGGCGTTGGCGCGCGCCGGCGCCTCGATCATGATCGCCGACATTCTGGAGGAGGCCGGCCGCGCCAGCGCAGCTGCTATCGCGAAGGAAGATGTCGTGACGGGCTTCGTCCAGCTCGACGTCACCGACGACGCGCAATGGGAGCGGGCGGTGGCCAAGACTGTCGCCACCCTCGGCGGCTACGACATCCTCATCAACAATGCCGGCATTGAGATCACCTCGCTGGTCAGCGAGATCAGAGCCGAGGATGCGCGGCGGATGTGCGACGTCAACATCGTCGGCACCGTGCTCGGCATGAAGCACGCCTTCCGCGCGATGCGGCCGGGCGGCGCGGCGGGCAAGGGCGGCGCGGTCGTCAACATCGCCTCCGTCGCGGCGACGATCGCCTTCCCGAGCATCGCGGTCTATTCCGGCACGAAATCCGCGGTCGATCGCATGACACGGGTCGCTGCGATGGAGGCCGGCAAGCTCGGTTATGGCGTGCGCGTCAACTGCATCTATCCCGGCCTGATCCCGACCGACATGGGCCTGCAGCTGGCCAACGACATCGTGAAGATCGGCCTCGCGCCCGACGTCAACGCCGCGGTCGGCTCGGTGGTGGAGCAGACGCCTCTCGGCAAGCTCGCCGAGGTCGGCGACATCGCCGACGCCGCGGTGTTCCTGTGCTCGAACGAGGCGCGCTTCATCACCGGCATCGGACTGCCGGTCGATGGCGGCATGGGCATGTGAGCCAAAAAACCTGACAACGAACATTTCGGAGGAACGCAATGAGCGCGAAGAAGCCCGTCATCGTCTATGGCGCGTCCGGCTACACCGGCCGGCTGGTCTGCGAATATCTGCGCGAGTACAACATTCCCTTCATCGCCGCCGGCCGCAGCGCCGGGAAGCTCAACGCCGCGATGAAGGCGAACGTCGCCGGCATCGAGACCGCCGACTACGAGGTGGTGGAAGTGCCGCACACCGTGAGCGCACTGTCGGAGTTGTTCAACGGCGCCTCGGTGGTGCTCAACACCGTGGGCCCCTTCGCCAGGTTCGGCGGCGAGGTGGTGCAGGCGTGTTGGGCTTCCCGATGCCACTATACCGACACGACAGGCGAGCAGGACTGGCTGATCACGCTCGAGCAGGAGTGGGGCACGAAGTTCGCCAATGCCGGCCTGCTGCTCGCGCCCGGCATCGCACAGATGTACACCACCGGCGAGATCGCCGCGCAGCTGTGCCTGGAGACGCCCGGCCTCGATACGCTTGATATCGCCGTGTTCTGGGGCGGCAGCCCGACGATCGCCTCGACGCAGACCATCCTGGTCAATGCCGCGATGGCCAAGGCCTACTATCTGGAGCAGAACAAATATGTCGAGCATCAGGTGGATGCCGGCCTCTACAACCTAGCCATCCCCGGCCAGCACGAGCTGGCGCTGGCGCTGCCCTGGGGCGGCACCTCGCACCCGGTGTGGTTCAAGCGCGATCCGCGCGTGGCCAACGTCAAGGTGCTGGGCGGCGTGTTCAATCGCGCCCTGATGCTGGGCGTGCCGCAGATCGTCGCCGCCGCGCTGGAAGCGACCAAGGACATGAACCCCGACGACCGCTACGACGCGTTGGCGCAGACCGCCGCCGGCGTCATGAACACCATGCCGCCGCGCGAGAACCCGCGTGTCAACAAGTCGCTGGATTCGGTGCATGCCTCCGGCCCGTTGGGGCGCGCGCACTGCGTCATCAACGGCAACAGCAATTACAAGCAGACCGGCTTGCTGCAGGCCTATGCCGCCGCGCACTTGCTGCAGCAGCCGCCCAAGCGCGTGGGCTTCGCCTCCGGCTGCCAGGCGTTCGGCCATCACGAGCTGCTCGGGCAATTGCGCAGTTTTGGTCTGGTCAGCAAGCCTGTTCTAACCGTACACGATTAGGAGACGCGGCGGCGATCGTTCCTCACCTCTCCCAAGGGAGAGGTGGACCTTCGCCGCGGCTCGCATCTAACCAACCTTACGATGCTTCGGGGGCGACCATGCGCTTCATCGATTACCTGGACAAAGGTGCCTCGCTCGGCCCCGATGCGCCGTGCCTCACCATGGATGGGCGCGACCTCAGTTATGGCGAAGTGCAGCAGCTCAGCTATCGCATCGCGCGCGGGCTCGCGCGATCGGGTATCGCGCCCGGTGAGAAGGTTGCGATTCTCTCCGGCAACGATCCGGTCGCCTTTGCGTGCGTGTTCGGCCTTTCCCGTGCCGGCTCGGTCTGGTGCCCGATCAATCCGCGCAACGAGGCGGCCGAAAACCGCATCATCCTCGACCAATTCGACTGCAGCCTGCTGCTGTTTCATTCAAGCTTCGCGCCGATGGTCGAAGCGGTGCGTGCAGAGCTGCCGAAGCTGCGCGCCCTCGTCTGCCTCGATGCAGAGTTGCCCTTCGCGCCCTCGTTTGACAGCTGGCTCGCCGGCCTCGCCGACGACCCCTATCAACGCGAGACGGTCGACGATCTCGCGATGATTCCCGGCACTGGCGGCACCACCGGCAAGCCGAAGGGGGTCATGCTGTCGGGCCGCAACATCGAGGCCATGACGGCCCTGACGCTGATGGGCTATCCCTTCAAGGGCCGTCCAGTCTATCTCGCGCTCGCGCCCTTGACCCACGCGGCCGGCGTGCTGTGTTTCCCGATCATGGCGCTCGGTGGCCGCATCGTGATCATGCATCACCCCGACATCGCCGAATTCCTCGATCTGATCGAGCGCTACGGCGTCACGCACACTTTCCTGCCGCCGACCGTGATCTACATGCTGCTCGATCATCCCAGGCTCGACTCCGCCAACCTCGGCTCGCTGCAATGCTTCTGGTACGGCGCGGCGCCGATCTCGGCCGCGCGGCTTGCGGAGGCGCTCCAGCGTATCGGGCCGATGGCGCAGTTGTTCGGTCAGACCGAAGCGCCGATGATGATTTCGATGATGGCACCAGATGAGCATTACAATGCCGACGGCACCATCGCGATGGAGCGCCTCGCTTCGGCCGGGCGGATCAGCCCGCTGGTGCAGGCCGGCATCATGGATGGCGACGGCAATCTGCTGCCATCAGGCGCGCGCGGCGAGATCGTGGTCCGCGGCTCGCTGGTGATGCAGGGCTACTACAAGAATCCCGAGGCCACGGCGGAGGCCTCCGCGCATGGCTGGCACCACACCGGCGACATCGGCTACATCGACGACGACGGCTACCTCTATATCGTCGATCGCGCCAAGGACATGATCATCACCGGCGGGTTCAACGTCTACTCGATCGAGGTCGAGAACGCGCTGCGGGCGCATGAGGCGGTGCAGGATTGCGCCGTGATCGGGCTGCCCGATCCGAAGTGGGGCGAACGGATCGTGGCCGTGGTGCAGCCCCGCGCCGGCCAGCGGATTGACCCCGCGGTGCTCGCCGCCTTCGTCAAGGAACAGATCGGCAGCGTCAAGACGCCGAAGCAGATCGAAGTCTGGGACGATCTTCCGCGCTCAAAGGTCGGAAAGGTCCTGAAACCGGACATCCGAGCGCGATTGACCTGATTGGGCTTGCCCGTGCGCCTCGCGCGAGGCGTCCGCGATCTATTCGGTGCTGTCGGCCACAACTGCGGCCCAAGGCTGCCCAACCGCTTTCTTTGAGTGTGGTCAGAGGGTGCGCGAGAGATAGCGCACCGTCTTGCTGCCATTGTGGATGTTGGCGCTGCCGACCTCGGCAAATCCCAGGGCGGCGTGAAACGCATCCGACGCCGGGTTCGGCGGCTGCCGATTCACTTCGCAGACGATGCGATCGTGTCCGGCTTCGGCCGCGCGATCGAACAGGTCGGCGTAAAGCCGGCGCGCGCATCCCATGCCGCGCGCGGATGCTGCGACCACGATCCGGTCGACGTAGACAAAGCGCGCGTAGCGGGATCGAAACCACAGGAAGTTCGGGCTGTCGTAGTGCCCGTCCTGATCAAGTGCGATCAGGAACGCATCGAGATGGCTGATCCTGCGCGCGTAGAAGGCTTGCGCGACCAGGTCTTGCAGCCGCTCGCGCTCAAGCCACGACAATTCCTCTGCATGGCTGTTGTTGAGAGACAGCATCGTCTCGGCCAGCGCTTCGCCGGATGACAACTCGGATATCGCAATCGGGATGGGCATGGGCTGGTCCATGACCACCGTCTAGCAGCAGCCCCTCACAAATGAAAACGGGCATGCCTTCGTCTGAAGGCATGCCCGCCAAATCTCTAGTCGTGCGATGCGCGCTCAGTGCACGCTGACGGCTTGCAGCTCGTTGCTCCAGGCGTTGGCGATCGCGGCTTCGCGGCTGTCGGTCAGCATGATCGGCGTGCCGTCGGCGGCGTGGAGCGCGAAAAGCTTGAGACCCGGCGCAATCTTCGGCGCCTCGGGAAACAGGCCCGGAACGTCCTCGGAGCGGATCTGCTTCACATAGGCGATATGGCCTTCGCCAAGGGTTGCCAGCGTCTCCGGAGAGACATTCTTGGCTTCGTATTCGAACGCAACGTGACCTTCACTCATGGTCTCGACTCCTCTAACGAACTAAGCGGTCGAGTCCGCTACTCGTTCCATTATTCGTGCTCATTGATAGCGATTGTCTTAACGATCCTCTCCGGTTCAGGCCGGGCCAGGTCGATCGACAACAACCCGTTCTTCAGATCCGCACCCAGCACCAGCATCCCCTCCGCCAGCACGAAGGTGCGCTGGAAGTGGCGCGCGGCGATGCCGCGATGGATGTATTGCCGGGTCTTGTCGTCCTGCTGCCGCCCGCGAATGACGAGCTGGTTTTCCTCAATGGTTACATCGAGTTGGTCGCGGGTGAAGCCGGCGACCGCCAGCGTGATGCGCAAACGCTCGGGTTGGCCGTCCGAGCGGTCACACCTCTCGATATTGTAGGGAGGGTAGCCGTCGGCGCCTTTGACGACGCGGTCGAGCACGCGCTCGATCTCGTCGAAGCCCAGAAGGAACGGACTGGAAAGCGTGGGAACACGAGACATAGTTTACAAAGTCCTCTCGAAGCGACTTTGGTGCTTCGGGGCCCGATCAAGGCACCCCTTGGTCAGCAATATGGTCATATCCCCGTGTCGGTTCAAGGACGTAGCCGGGGGGCTGTGGATGGGGCGCTTGCCGCCCAGGGCTCTGCCATCGCACAAAATGCTTACAATTCGTCATAGCCCCGACACCGGCAGGCATGACGAATTGGCGGGCGATTTATCTCAATGAAAACAGGACCCCTCCTACTGTGCATGGGGTTGTTTTCGGACGTTTTCTCGGTCTGCCCCTCGGAACCGTCAGGCCTCGATCCGTTTCCGCCCGTCGCCGCTGAACAGATGCAGTTTCGCCCGCACCGCCGCGACGCGGATCCTCGCGCCGATGGCAGGGGCCTCGGTTCCGGGGATGCGGACGATGACCTCGCCGGGCGGCAGCTCGCCCGGGGTGGCGGCGACGCGCTGGTCCTCCTGCTCGCGGGAGCCGTAGACGAAAGTTTCGGCACCGACGCGCTCGATGGCTTCGACCGTTAACGGCAGCGCCACGCCGCCCGCTGGTGTCTCGTCGGTGATGACGAAATCCTCCGGGCGGATGCCGAGAATGCCGGCCTCAACAGCACTGCCGCCGAGCTGCGACTTGATCTCGTCGGGACGCGTCGACATCAGGTTCATCGGCGGTGCGCCGATGAAGGAAGCCACAAAAGTCGTCGCCGGCTTCTCGTAGATCGCGAGGGGATTGCCGACCTGCTCGACCTGGCCGCCGTTCATTACGACGAGAACGTCGGCCAGTGTCATCGCCTCGAGCTGGTCGTGGGTGACGTAGATCGACGTCGTGCTGAGCCGGCGCTGCAATTTGCGGATCTCGACGCGCATCGCGATGCGCAGCTTGGCGTCGAGGTTGGAGAGCGGCTCGTCGAACAGGAACACCTTCGGCTGGCGCACGATGGCGCGGCCCATGGCGACGCGCTGGCGCTGGCCGCCGGAGAGCTGCCGCGGCTTGCGCTCCAGCATGGCGGAGAGCTCGAGCACGCGCGCGGCTTGCTCGACGCGGGTCTTGATCTCGGCCTCGGCCATGCCGCGGTTGCGCAGGCCATAGGCCATGTTGTTGTAGACGCTCATATGCGGATAGAGCGCGTAGTTCTGGAACACCATCGCGATGTCGCGATCGGCGGGCTCGACCTGGTTGACGACGCGGCCACCGATGTCGATCTCGCCGCCGGTGACGGTCTCGAGCCCTGCGACCATGCGCAGCAGTGTGGACTTGCCGCAGCCGGAGGGGCCGACCAGCACGCAGAACTGACCGTCGCCGACATCGACGTTGACGCCCTTGATGGCTTCGAAGCCGCCTTGATAGGTCTTGCGGACGTTGCGCAGGGTGACGTTAGCCATGAAAACTCATTTCTCGGTTTCGACGAGGCCGCGCACGAACAATCTCTGCATGGCGACGACGACGAACACCGGCGGCAGCATGGCCAGCACGGCGGTCGCCATCACGATCGGCCATTCGGTCAGCGCGTCGGTGGTGGTGATCATCTTGCGGATGCCGACCTGGATGGTCTGCATGTCGTCGCGCGTGGTGATCAGCAGCGGCCAGAGATATTGATTCCAGCCGAGGATGAACAGGATCACGAACAGCGCCGCCATGTTGGTGCGCGACAGCGGCAAGAGCGTGTCCCAGAAGAAGCGCAAGGGTCCCGCGCCGTCGATGCGCGAGGCCTCCAGCAATTCGTCCGGCACGGTCATGAAGAACTGGCGGAACAGCAGCGTCGCGGTCGCCGACGCGATCAGCGGCAGCGCCAGGCCCGCATAGCTGTCGAGCATGTGCAGGTCGGCGACGATCTTGTAGGTCGGATAGATGCGGACCTCGACCGGCAGCATCAAGGTGATGAAGATGATCCAGAAGATCGCCATCCGGAATGGAAAGCGGAAATACACGATCGCATAGGCCGAGATGATCGAGATCGCGATCTTGCCGATTGCGATCGCCAGCGCCATCACCAGCGAGTTCAGCATCATGTTGCCGACCGGCTCGCGGGTCGAGCCGCTCGTGCCGACGAAGATGGTCTGGTAATAGACCTCGAAGAAATGACCGCCCGGCAGCAGCGACATCTGGCCGTTGGCGATCAGCGCGTTGTCCTGGGTCGAGGCGACGATGGCGATGTAGACCGGGAATGCGACGATCGCGATCCCGATCCAGAGGATGATGTGCGCGACGTAGCGCCGAAAGCCCTCTTCCTCGACCATCAGTAGGTCACCTTGCGTTCGACGAAGCGGAACTGGATTCCCGTCAGCACGATGACCATGATCATCAGGATCACCGATTGCGCCGCGGAGCTGCCGAGATTGCCGCCAAGCAGGCCGTCGGAATAGACCTTGTAGACCAGCGTGACGGTCGACGTGCCGGGGCCGCCGCGGGTCATGGTGTCGATGATGCCGAACGTGTCGAAGAAGGCGTAGACGATGTTGATCACCAGCAGGAAGAAGATGGTCGGCGACAGCAGCGGGAAGATCACGGTCCAGAACCGCCGCATCGGACGCGCGCCGTCGATCGCGGCGGCCTCGATCACGCTTTTCGGGATGCTCTGGAGACCGGCGAGGAAGAACAGGAAGTTGTAGGAGATCTGCTTCCAGGCGGCGGCGAGGATGACCAGCGCCGCGGCCTGATTGCCGTCGAGCAGCGGATTCCAGTCGATCCCGAGGCCGCGCAAGTATCGCGAGAGCACGCCGAGCGAGGGATGCAGCATGAAGATCCAGAGCACGCCGACGACAGGCGGCGCCACCGCATAGGGCCAGATCAGCAGCGTGCGGTAGAGCATCGAGCCGCGCAGCGGCTTGTCAGCCATCACGGCGAGCAGCAGCGCGAAGGACAGTGACGAGATCGCGATCGCGAACGAGAAGAAGAAGGTCCGGACGATCGTTGCGAAATAGGCGGGATCCCTGAACAGCTCGATGTAGTTGTCGAACCAGACGAAGCTCGACGACAGGCCGAAGGCGTCCTGGAGCAGGAACGACTGGATCACCGCCTGCAGGGCCGGCCAGTAGAAGAAAATCAGGACGATCGCGAGTTGCGGGGCAACCAGCGCGTAGGGCAATAGCCTCGATTGGAAAACGGCTTGCTTTTGCATGATGCCCCGGGGAGCGGCAGGCCGGGCGACCGGCCTGCCGCAGTCGCCTTACTTCACGGCGGTCTTTTCGAACTGCCGCAGCATCGTGTTGCCGCGTTCGACGGCGGCATCGAGCGCCTGCTTGGCGGTCTTCTTGCCGGCCAGCGCCTGCTCGATCTCTTCCGACCAGACGTCACGCAGCTGAACCATGTTGCCGAGGCGCAGGCCGCGCGAATTCTCGGTCGGCTCCTTGTTGGTCAGCTCGAGCAGCGGGGTCTCGAGATAGGGCTGGTCCTTGTAGAAGCCTTCTTCCTTCGCCTTGGCGTAGGCCGCCTTGGTGATCGGCAGATAGCCCGAGGCCTTGTGGATGTAGACCTGACGATCGGTGTCGGAGAGGAAGGTCAGGAATTTCGCGACGCCCTTGTAATCGTCGGCCGGCTTGCCGCCCATGACCCAGAGCGAAGCACCGCCGATGATCGAGTTCTGCGGCGCGCCCTTGGCGTCGGGATAATAGGGCATCGGCACGGCGGTGAAGTTGAACTTGGCCTGCGCCTTGACGTTGCCGAAGAACGCCGACGAGGTCAGGTAGATCGGGCACTCACCCGAGGTGAAGCGGCCTTCGCCGGTGTTGGTGCGGCCGGCGTAGTCGTAGACCTTGGTCTTCTGCAGCTCGACCAGGTTTTCGAGATGCTTGACCTGGAGCGGGCCGTTGAATTCGAGCACGGTGTCGAAGCCGTCGAGGCCGTTGGCCTTGCTGGAGAGCGGCACGTTGTGCCAGGCCGAGAGCTGCTCGAGATTGACCCAGGTGACCCACGAGCCGGAGAAGCCGCAGGTGTCGTGACCGGCGGCCTTCAGCTTCTTGCCGGCCTCGAACACTTCAGGCCAGGTCTTGGGGATCTCGACATTGGCTTTCTTCAGCTCGTCGAGATTGACCCACATCACGGTGGACGACGAGTTGAAGGGGAACGACAGCATCTCGCCCTTCGAGGTCGAGTAGTAGCCGGTGATCGCGGGCAGGTAGTTCTTCGGATCGAACTTCTCGCCGGTCTCGGCCATCAGCTTGTAGACCGGCTTCACGGCGCCGGTCGCGGCCATCATGGTCGCGGTGCCGACTTCGAACACCTGCATGATGTGCGGGGCGTTGCCGGCGCGGAACGCAGCGATGCCGGCGTTCATCGTATCGGGGTAGTTGCCCTTGTAGGTCGGGATCACCTTGTAGTCGCTCTGCGACGCGTTGAAGTCGTTGGCGAGCTTGACGATGACGTCGTTGTTGGCGCCGGTCATCGCATGCCACCACTGGATTTCGGTCACGGCCAGGGCCGGCGAGGCGCCGAGACCAACCGTGAGTGCAACAGCTGCAGCCGCGCCAAAATGTCGAAGAGCCATCAAGAAAACCTCCCTTGCCCGTCAATGAAGAGGCGCTTGCGCTAGCAGCGCCATATGACGTTCACATGACTGTGTAAGCGGGAGAAACGAAAGCAGCAAGCGCGGCCAAAAGGGAAGTCGTCAAATAGGCGAAGGCGCCACGGACGGGCCTCCGCCGTTCGCGGTGCCCATGCACGGCTCGCGCCGCACTGCGGCATGGATGATGAGGGAAGGAGAGCGCCGTCAGCGCGGAATGATGTTGGTGAGCACGGATGTGGCTCCGGGCTCCCTTAGCCTCTCCCGCTTGCGGGAGAGGTCGGATCGCGAAGCGATCCGGGTGAGGGCTCTATCCTCTGGGGGAGTCTCACTGCGGAGACACCCTCTCCCCAACCCTCCCCCGCAGGCGGGGGAGGGGAGCGCACCTGCGCTGTCGCTCGATCTCTATCTTATCTCAGCGTTTCCGCTCGGGGCCGCAGACTGTGCCCTTTTCGACCATCGCGTCGATCTCGGACTTGGAGTAGCCGAACTCGCCCAGCACCTCGGCCGCGTGCTGGCTGAATTTCGGCGGCAGGCGGCGCAGGCTCGGCTTGCTGCGATCGAGCCGGATCGGCGAGGCCACGCCCTTGTACCAGTCCTTCTCGATGACATCGCCGCGCGCGATCGTGTGCGGGTTCGTCAACGCCTGGTCGATCTTCTGCACCGGGCCTGCGGGCAGACCCGCCGCAAGCAGGCGATTGCACAGCGGCTCGGCCTCGTGCTGGCTGAACACGGCGGCAAGCTCGGCGCGCAGCGCCTCGCGGTTGGCGATGCGGTCCTTGTTGCGGGCAAAGCGCGGATCGGTGCCGAGCTCGGGCTTGCCGATCTCCTTGGCGAGCTTGCGGAAGGTGCCGTCATTGCCGACGCCGATGAAGATGTTGTCGGTCTTCGTCGGGAAGATCGCGTAGGGCACGAGGTTCGGGTGCTCGTTGCCGGTGAGGCCAGGCGGCTTGCCATGCATGAAATAGTTCGCCGTGTGCGGATGCATGATGGCAAGGCCGGTCTCGTACAGCGTCGTCTCCAGGAACTGGCCCTTGCCGGAGCGCTGCCGCTCCGACAGCGCCATCAGGATGCCGATCGCGGCGTAAAGACCGGTGGTGATGTCGACGAGCGGCACGCCGATCCGCATCGGTCCGCTCTCGGGCGAGCCGGTCGCCGCGATCATGCCGGTCATGGCCTGGATGATCGCGTCATAGCCGGGATTGCCGCCGCGCGGGCCGTCGGCGCCGAAGCCGCAGATCCGGCAATGCACGAGGCGCGGGAATTTTTCGCGCAAGACCTCGTTGCCGATGCCCCATTTCTCCAGCGTGCCCGGCTTGAAATTCTCGATCAGGACGTCGGCCGTCTCCAGCATCTTCAGCAGCACCACGCGGCCGCCCTCGGCAGCGAGGTCGAGGCCGATCGAGCGCTTGTTGCGGTTGATGCCGACGAAATAGGCCGCATCCTCCTCGTGGAAGGGAGGGCCCCATTCGCGCACCTCGTCGCCTGCGGGCGGCTCGACCTTGATGACGTCGGCGCCGTGGTCGGCGAGGATCTGGGTGCAGTAGGGACCGCCGAGCACGCGCGTGAGATCGATGACGCGCAGCCCGCTCATTGCGCCCAATGCTGCTCCAGAACTGGCGGCTTCAGTCATGCCTTCGCTTCCCTGTGTCGGTCGTTTGATCACAGGCCTAGCGAGGTTTGTTTGCGCCAGCAATGGCGCCGGGCGTAGGGCCGCATGCACGGCCGCACGGCAATCCCGCGGCGTGGCAAATCAAGCGGAAGCGGCCGGCCCGAGGGGGATCCCGGGCCAGCCAATCCGCCCTTTGATCAGACGACCGTCAGGCGAACGTCGACATTGCCGCGCGTCGCATTGGAGTACGGGCACACCTGGTGCGCCTTGGCGACCAGCGCCTCGGCCTCAGCACGGGCAAGGCCCGGCAGCGAGACGGCGAGGTCGATGTCGAGGCCGAAGCCGCCTTCAGAGCGCGGGCCGATGCCGACGGTCGAGGTGACGGAGGCGTCAGCCGGAACCTTCGGGCCGCCCTGCGAGGCCACGAATTTCATCGCGCCGATGAAGCAGGCGGCATAACCGGCCGCAAACAGCTGCTCGGGATTGTTGCCGGCGCCGCCGCCACCACCAAGCTCCTTCGGCGTGGTGAGCTTGACGTCGAGCGCGCCGTCGAGGGTCGCAGCATGGCCGTCGCGGCCGCCGGTGGCTTTTGCGCTGGTCTTGTAGAGGACGTTCACGGACATTTTCGTCTCCCTTGGGGGTTCCGGGTTGGGACGCGCCCTATATCGCAGACAATTAGATTGTGCGCAATTGAAATTGCGCGGCCTCACATTTAATTGTCCGCAATTGAATATGCCGCCGGCCGGCCCCAGAATGGGAGAAACCTCGTGAGATTCGTTATGCCTCGGAAAGTGCCGGCGCTGGACCCGCAGCGCCTCGACAACCAGATCTGCTTTGCGGTCTATTCGGCCGCGCATGCCTTCAACCGCGTCTACAAGCCGCTGCTCGACCGGCTCGGCCTGACCTATCCGCAATATCTGGTGATGCTGGTGCTGTGGGAGCGCGACGACGTGCCGGTCAAGGACATCGGGGAGAAGCTGTTCCTGGATTCGGGCACGCTGACGCCGCTCTTGAAGCGGTTAGAGGCCGCGCATCTCGTCAGGCGTACCCGCTCCAGCGAGGACGAACGGCAGGTGCTGATCGCGCTGACGCCGCAGGGCCACGCGCTGAAGGAAAAGGCCCGCAGCGTGCCGCAGTCGATCCTGGCGGCGTCGGACTGCTCGGTGTCGGAGCTGGTGGCGATGAAGGACGAGATCGTCGCGCTGAGGGACCGACTGAATGCGGTGATCGGGGAGTAGGGGAATTCGTTGGAGCCCCGCCTACGCCCTGCGGGCTTCGGCGCGACAGCCTTCGCTTCGCGAAGGCTGGTGGAGCCAGGCGGGATCGAACCGCCGACCTCTTGCATGCCATGCAAGCGCTCTCCCAGCTGAGCTATGGCCCCTTAAGTCCTGGGATGATCCTGGGGGATCACTCCCGACCGGCGAGCCTTCCGACTCGCGCGGTGCACCCTTTTTCACAGATCAGGGCTGATCTCAAGTCTCTTCATCACCTCCGACATCACCAATGATGTCGGTCACGTCCTCATCGCCCTCTTCTTCGTCGGCAATGAAGGTCGAATCATCGTCATCGTCGTCGTCGAGGGTCTCGTCGACTTCGATATCGTCCTCGGATTCGGGCACCACGGCCTTGACCTTGCCGGTGTTCTCCTCGGCATCGGCCTCCTCGAGGGAGACCAACTCTTCGGCCTCGGCCGGCTCCGGCGCGGTGTCCTGGGCCATGCTGCGGGCTTCCGCGCCACGGGGCGCGCGAGCAGGGGCAACCGGGGCGATCGGAACCACCTCGCCGGTATAAGGCGAGATCACCGGATTCTTGTTGAGATCATAGAATTTCTTGCCCGTGGTCGGGCAAATACGTTTGGTTCCGAGTTCGGACTTGGCCACGGCAGGAATCCTGGGAATGTCTGAAAAGCGGTGCTTCACTTGGCTAGTTGGCGGCCCGCTGTCAATAGCGCATTACGGGAGAAAGACATGCCCGTGACGCCGGGGAGACCATGTGGTACCTGCCCCGCGAGCCCCGCAGGGATATTTCGGGCCTATCCAAGGACATAACGTGACCCATTCCGACAAGCCGACGCCCCTTCGGTCGCGCGCCAGCGGTCCCCTGACCGGGAAAGTACGGGTGCCCGGGGACAAGTCGATCTCCCACCGCGCCCTGATCCTGGGCGCGCTCGCGGTCGGCGAGACCAGGATTTCGGGCCTCCTCGAGGGCGAGGACGTCCTCAACACCGCCAAATCCATGCAGGCCCTCGGCGCCCAGGTCGAGCGCACCGGCGATTTCGCCTGGAAGGTCCAGGGCGTGGGCGTCGGAGGCTTTGCACAGCCCAAGATGGCGCTGGATTTCGGCAATTCGGGCACCGGCTGCCGGCTGGTTATGGGCGCCGTCGCCGGCTGCCCGATCTCGGCGATTTTCGACGGCGACGCCTCCTTGCGCAGCCGTCCGATGCGCCGGATCCTCGATCCGCTCGAAAAGATGGGCGCAAGGGTCGTCTCCGGCGGCGAGGGTGGCCGCCTGCCACTGACCGTCCAGGGCGCGCGCGATCCGCTGCCGATCACCTACAAGACCCCGGTCGCCTCGGCCCAGATCAAATCGGCCGTGCTGCTGGCGGGCCTCGCCGCGCCGGGCGCCACGACCGTGATCGAGAGCGAGGCCAGCCGCGACCACACCGAACTGATGCTGAAGCATTTTGGCGCCGACATCACCTCGGTGCAGGAAGGCCAGCATGGCCGCCGCATTACGCTCGTCGGTCAGCCTGAGCTGCATGGAGCCAACATCGTCGTGCCCGCCGATCCCTCGTCGGCCGCCTTCCCGATCGTCGCGGCGCTGATCGTCGAGGGCTCCGACATCGTGTTGTCCGATGTCATGACCAATCCGCTGCGCACCGGCCTGTTCACCACGCTGCGCGAAATGGGCGCCTCGATCGAGGAGAGCGAAGTGCGGGGCGATGCCGGCGAGCCGATGGCGCAATTGCGCGTGCGCGCGTCAAAACTGCGTGGCGTCGAGGTGCCGCCGGAGCGCGCGCCCTCGATGATCGACGAATATCTCGTGCTGGCGGTGGCGGCCTCCTTCGCCGAGGGCACGACCATCATGCGTGGCCTGCAGGAGCTGCGCGTCAAGGAGTCCGACCGTCTCGAAGCCACGGCCGACATGCTCCGCGTCAACGGCGTCAAGGTCGAGATCTCCGGCGACGATCTGATCGTCGAGGGCCGCGGTCATGTACCCGGCGGCGGCACTGTCGCGACCCATATGGATCATCGCATCGCGATGTCCGCGCTGGTGATGGGCTGTGCCTCCGACCAGCCCGTGACCGTCGACGACACCGCCTTCATCGCCACCAGTTTCCCGGACTTCATCCCGATGATGCGTGCGCTAGGGGCCGAGTTTTCATGATCATCGCCATCGACGGTCCCGCCGCCTCGGGCAAGGGGACGCTCGGCAAGCGCCTCGCCCATCATTACGGCTATCGTCATCTCGATACCGGCGTGATCTATCGCGCGGTGGCCTATGCCCTGATGCAGTCGGGTCATGATCTCCGGGATGAGGCGGCCGCGGTCCAGGCTGCGCTGGAACTCGATCCCGAAAAGTTCGGCAACCCCGCGCTGAAGACCCAGGAGGCCGGCGAGGGCGCTTCCATCGTGTCGGCCATCCCCAGGGTTCGTGAAGCCCTGCTCAATTTCCAGCGGCAATTTGCCGCCGATCCGCCCGGCGCCGTGCTGGACGGCCGGGACATTGGAACCGTGATCTGTCCTCATGCAGACGTGAAGATTTTCGTGGTCGCCGACCCCAAGGTTCGCGCGCGGCGGCGGACCATGGAGGCCAGGGCAAGGGGCGAGCAGGCGGACGAGGCGGCTGTGCTCGCCGACATCATCCAGCGCGACGAGCGCGACAAGAACCGGCCGATTGCGCCTTTAAAACCGGCCCCGGATGCTTACTTGCTAGATAACTCCCAACTGGATATAGAAGGCGGCGTCCGGGCCGCCATCGACATTATCGAGGCCGTCCGAGCGGGCCGTCCGCGGGGTTAAGCCGCGGCCGTCATTGGAGGAAGCGCCCGCTCCCGCTCTTTGAGGTCGATACCTCGGTTCCCGTTTCGGGAGCCGTCGCATCCAGCTCCGGACACAAGAATTCCACGTATCGAATGCGCGGGCCTCAGCCGGCTCGCTTCCGTTGTTCTGGCCGCAAGGCCCGGGCAACGAGCGGTCGCTCGAAGGTTTTGCGGACCTTCCGACACTGCGTGTGCGATGCGCCCTTAAACCCAACGGCCGGCAAGACATCCGCAACTGGAGAACAAATGGCTTCGACTTCTGCTGATACCTATAGCCCCTCGCGCGACGATTTCGCCGCGATGCTCGACGAGTCCTTCGCAGGTGGCAACCTGCAGGAAAGCTCCGTCGTCAAGGGCAAGGTGGTTGCAATTGAAAAGGACATGGCCGTCATCGACGTCGGCCTGAAGACCGAGGGCCGCGTCGCCCTGCGCGAATTTTCCGGCCCCGGCCGTGACAGCGAGATCAAGGTCGGCGACGAGGTGGAAGTGTTCCTCGATCGCATCGAGAACGCCCTCGGCGAAGCCGTGCTGTCGCGCGACAAGGCGCGCCGCGAGGAGAGCTGGGGCAAGCTCGAGAAGGCCTTCCAGAACAACGAGAAGGTCAACGGCGTCATCTTCAACCAGGTCAAGGGCGGCTTCACCGTCGACCTCGACGGTGCCGTGGCGTTCCTGCCGCGCTCGCAGGTCGACATCCGTCCGATCCGCGACGTTGCGCCGCTGATGAACAACTCGCAGCCGTTCCAGATCCTCAAGATGGACCGCCGCCGCGGCAACATCGTGGTGTCCCGCCGCACGGTTCTCGAAGAGACCCGCGCCGAGCAGCGCCAGGAGCTGGTGCAGAACCTCGAAGAGGGTCAGGTCATCGACGGCGTGGTCAAGAACATCACCGATTACGGTGCGTTCGTTGATCTCGGCGGCATCGACGGCCTGCTGCACGTCACCGACATCGCGTGGCGCCGCGTCAACCACCCGACCGAGGTGCTCTCGATCGGTCAGACCGTGAAGGTCAAGATCATCAAGATCAACCACGAGACGCACCGCATCTCGCTGGGCATGAAGCAGCTGCTGGACGATCCGTGGCAGGGCATCGAAGCCAAGTACCCGCTGGGTGCCCGCTTCACCGGCCGCGTCACCAACATCACCGACTACGGTGCGTTCGTCGAGCTCGAGCCGGGCATCGAAGGCCTGATCCACGTCTCCGAGATGTCGTGGACCAAGAAGAACATGCACCCCGGCAAGATCGTGTCGACCTCGCAGGAAGTCGACGTGCAAGTGCTGGAAGTCGATTCCGTCAAGCGCCGCATCTCGCTCGGCCTCAAGCAGACCATGCGCAACCCCTGGGAGGTCTTCGTCGAAGGTCACCCGACCGGTTCGGTGGTCGAGGGCGAGGTCAAGAACAAGACCGAGTTCGGTCTGTTCCTGGGTCTCGAGGGCGACGTCGACGGCATGGTCCACCTTTCCGATCTCGACTGGAAGCTTCCGGGCGAGCAGGTGATCGACAACTACAAGAAGGGCGACGTGGTGAAGGCCGTGGTGCTCGATGTGGACGTCGAGAAGGAGCGCATCTCGCTCGGCATCAAGCAGCTCGAAGGCGACCCGTTCGCCGAGCCGGGCGATGTCAAGAAGGGCGCGGTCGTGACCTGCGAAGTGCTCGAAGTGAAGGAGAGCGGTATCGAGGTGAAGATCGCCGGTACCGACTTCACCACCTTCATCAAGCGCTCGGAGCTCGCGCGTGACCGCAACGACCAGCGCGCCGAACGCTTCGCCGTCGGCGAGAAGGTCGATGCCCGCGTGATCCAGTTCGACAAGAAGGCCCGCAAGGTCCAGGTGTCGATCAAGGCGCTCGAAGTCGCCGAAGAGAAGGAAGCCATCGCGCAGTACGGTTCCTCCGATTCGGGTGCGACGCTCGGCGACATCCTGGGCACCGCGCTCAAGAACCGCGACAGCAAGTAAGCGAAACGTCTGTTTCGCTGACATCAGAGCCCCGGCGAAAGCCGGGGCTTTTTTGTTGCTCGCTCAGTTGTCGTCCCCGCGAAGGCGGGGACCCATAACCCCAGGGAGTAGTTGTTGCGCGAAGCTGATAACTCCGAGTCTTCGCCAAACCGCTCCCTGTGGTTATGGGTCCCGGATCGGCGCTCCGCTTCGCTGCGCTTGTCCGGGACGACGGCGAGTATGTGGCAGCGTGCGGGCTACACCGCCGCACAGCCTTGTTTTCTTCAAAATGCGCCGCAATTGATGTATCGAGATAAGCCAATCGTCACGCTGTGACGGCACAACGCGCCAGGCCTTCTTGGACGCGCCTTTCATTTGGAGATATTCCGATGTCGCTCGATTCGGACATCATCGTCGATCGCCGCAGGATCCGCCGCAAGCTTACGTTCTGGCGCGTGATGGCCGCGCTGATCGCGATCGCCGCGATCGCGGGCTTCGCGCTGGTCGCAACGCCCGGCGCGCGCGGCACATTCGCAGCCGCCGGCTCGATTGCGCGGGTGCAGATCGAAGGCCTGATCCGCAGCGACTCTGATCGCACGCAGGCGCTGGAGCGGCTGGAGAATTCGCAGGCCGCCGCCGTCATCGTTCACATCAACTCGCCGGGCGGGACGACAGCCGGCTCCGAGCAGCTCTACGATTCGCTCGTGCGGCTCAAGGCGAAGAAGCCGCTCGTCGTCGTGGTCGAGGGCCTTGCCGCCTCCGGTGGCTACATCACCGCGATCGCGAGCGACCACATCATCGCGCAGCAGAGCTCGCTGGTCGGCTCGATCGGCGTGCTGTTCCAGTATCCCAACGTCGCCGAGCTCCTGAAGACGATCGGCGTCAAGGTCGAGGAGGTCAAATCCTCGCCGCTGAAGGCCGCGCCGAACGGTTTTGAGCCCACCAGCCCCGAGGCGAGGGCCGCGCTCGATGCGCTGGTGAAGGATTCCTATGCCTGGTTCAAGGGCCTGGTGAAGGACCGGCGTGGCATGGATGACACGCAGCTCGAAAAAGTCGCCGACGGCCGCGTCTTCACCGGACGCCAGGCGATCGACCTCAAGCTGATCGACCAGATCGGCGACGAGAAGACAGCGGTGACCTGGCTGGTCGAGCAGAAGGGCGTCAAGAAGGGTCTTTCGGTGCGCGATTACAAGCTCCAGCCGCGCTTTGGCGATCTGCCGTTCCTCAAGACTGCGGCCGCCGTGACGCTGGAAGCGCTTGGTTTAGGCTCGATTGCGCATCAGATCGGGCAAACTGGCGTTGTGCAGGCCGTGGATCGGGTTGGAATCGATGGCATGCTGGCCCTGTGGCAGCCGGCGGGGTCGAATTGACGGAACCGGGCGAGGCCTGGAGGATTTTCCCGTCTGACGGGTGGGCGGTCAGCCTGCTTTTCCGGCATTTGTCACGTATTTTCCCGACGCTCAACCTTGATTTAGCGTCTTGACAGATCACAGTATTTTCACGGAAATGGTCATCCGCACGCTTCCGGGTCCTATCTCTCGATGATCAAATCCGAACTTGTTCAGCGTATCGCCGAGCACAACCCGCATCTGTACCAGCGGGATGTCGAGAACATTGTGAATGCGATTCTCGAAGAGATCGTAGCGGCCCTCGCGCGCGGTGACCGCGTCGAGCTGCGCGGTTTCGGTGCCTTCTCGGTCAAGCATCGCCCTGCACGCGCCGGGCGCAATCCGCGCACCGGCGCCCATGTGCCCGTCGACCAGAAGAGCGTTCCGTTCTTCAAGACCGGCAAGGAAATGCGCGAGCGGCTGAACCGCGACCATCCGGATCCCGGCGCTGCAGACTAAGGCTGTCGTCGGGGCTTTACCGAACGGCCGCATGATGCGGCAGCAAGCTTGATTCAAGACGAGCGATCGCGATGCGAAAGTTCCTGACCGCGCTGATCGTGATTCCGCTGGGCCTGCTCCTGGTGACCTTCGCCGTCGCCAACCGGCATTTCGTCACGGTCTCCCTCGATCCCTTCGTCACGGACGATCCGTCCTTCGCGGTGACGCTGCCGCTGTTCCTGCTGCTGATCCTGGTGGCCGCCATCGGGGTTGTCGCCGGCGGCTGTGCAGTCTGGTTCGGCCAGCGGCGCTGGCGCCGCGCGGCGCGGCGGAACGATGCGGATGCGCGGGCTGCCCGGGTCGAGCTGGCCGATCTGCGGGCCCAGATGGCCGCCGCAAAGCCCGAATCCCAGCGCCTCCCCGTCCCCGCGGGGGTAGGCCTTTACGGGCCTATCGGGCGAGACAAGCAGCGCGCGACGTTGTAGAAGCGGCCCCGACCGAAAAACCCGTTTCCCGGCGCCCCTTGCGGCCGCTACCCGCTTCGAGACCATGTCCCTGCTCGTCAAAATCTGCGGCCTGTCCACGCGCGAGACGCTTGACGTCGCGCTCGACGCCGGCGCCGACATGGTGGGCTTCGTGTTCTTTCCGCCGTCGCCGCGGCATCTGTCGCTGGAAGCCGGCCGTGACCTCGGCCGCCAGGTGAAGCGGCGCGCGCTCAAGGTGGCGCTCACCGTCGATGCCGATGACGCCACGCTCGACAACATCATGGATGCGCTGTCGCCGGACATCTTCCAGCTGCACGGCAAGGAGAGCGTGGCGCGGCTGCGCGACATCAAGCAGCGGTTCGGCCGCCCGGTGATGAAGGCGGTGCCGGTCGCAACCGCGGCCGATCTCGCCGTGCTGCCCGGCTATGCGGCGGTCGCCGACCGTATCCTGTTCGACGCGCGCGCGCCGAAGGATGCGACCCGGCCCGGCGGCCTGGGCGAGCCGTTCGAATGGCACCTCCTGGAAAATCTCGATCTGAAATTGCCCTACATGGTCTCGGGCGGACTCGACGCCGGCAACGTTGCCGAAGCGCTGCGCGTTACCCGCGCCGGCGGCGTCGACGTGTCCTCCGGTGTCGAGAGCGCACCCGGCGTCAAGGATCCCGAGCTGATCAAGGCCTTCATTCGCGCCGCGCGCGCCACTCAAGAGTTGAGCGTTCGATGAACATCGCCAAACCAAATTCCTATCGCAGCGGCCCCGATGAGCGCGGCCATTTCGGCATCTTCGGCGGACGCTTCGTCGCCGAAACCCTGATGCCGCTGATCCTCGATCTGGAGAAGGCCTACACCGCGGCCAAAGCCGATCCGGCCTTCCAGGCCGAGATGAACGGCTATCTCAAGAACTATGTCGGCCGGCCCTCGCCGCTCTACTTCGCCGAGCGTCTCACCGAGCACCTCGGCGGCGCCAAGATTTACCTCAAGCGCGAAGAGCTCAACCACACCGGCTCGCACAAGGTGAACAACGTGCTTGGCCAGATCATGCTGGCGCGGCGCATGGGCAAGAAGCGCATCATCGCGGAGACCGGCGCCGGCCAGCACGGTGTCGCCACCGCGACGCTGTGCGCGCGCTTTGGCCTCGAATGCGTGGTCTATATGGGCGCCGTCGACGTCGAGCGGCAGCAGCCCAACGTGATCCGCATGGAGATGCTGGGCGCAAAGGTGCTTCCGGTGCAGTCGGGCACGCGCACGCTGAAGGACGCGATGAACGAGGCGCTGCGCGACTGGGTCACCAACGTGCACAACACCTTCTATTGCATCGGCACGGTCGCGGGCCCACATCCCTATCCGACACTGGTGCGCGACTTTCAGTCGATCATCGGCAACGAGACCAAGGCGCAGATGCAGGAGATCGAGGGCCGCCTGCCGGACTCGCTCGTTGCCTGCATCGGCGGTGGCTCGAACGCGATGGGCCTGTTCCATCCGTTCCTCGACGATCCCTCCGTCGAGATCTTCGGCGTCGAAGCTGCCGGCCATGGGCTCACGCAGCTGCATGCGGCCTCGATCGCGGGCGGCCGTCCCGGCGTGCTGCACGGCAACCGCACCTATCTCTTGATGAACGAAGACGGCCAGATCCAGGATGCGCATTCGATCTCGGCCGGTCTTGATTATCCCGGCATCGGACCCGAGCATTCCTGGCTGCATGAGATCGGCCGCGTCAATTATCTCTCCGCAACCGACGACGAGGCGCTCGCCGCGTTCCAGCTGCTGTCGCGTCTCGAAGGCATCATCCCCGCGCTCGAGCCGGCGCATGCCATCGCCAAGGTGATGGAGCTCGCGCCGAAGCGGCCGAAAGACCACCTGATGGTCGTCAATCTCTCCGGCCGCGGCGACAAGGACGTCCCGCAGGTCGGCGACATCCTGAGGGGCAAGAGCAAGTGAGGCGGGTGTCGCACTCTCGTCACCCCTCCCCGTCGGGGAGAGGTCGGCTGCGAAGCAGCCGGGTGAGGGGTCTCTCCGCTCACTCGAACCTCAGTGATGTCTCGATGAGTTCGAGCACGCCTTCAAGATTTTCGTACACATCCGTGTTCGAGACCCGGAGAACGAGGAATCCGCAGGCCTCAAGGACTTCGGTCCGAGCCTTATCTCGCTCGATTTCGGTCGGGCTGGAATGCGTGACGCCATCGACCTCAATGATGAGTTTCCCGTCGAGCGTCACGAAATCGACGACGTATCGGTCAACCGGATGCTGGCGACGAAACTTCCAGCGAGCGAGCTGCCGGTTGCGCAACGCCTGCCAAAGCTTTGCTTCGGCACTCGTCTGCGACTCGCGGAGCCTTCGCGCTCTCGACTTGAATCTCTCCATCCCCCTCACCCGGCTGCTTCGCAGCCGACCTCTCCCCGGAGGGGAGAGGTATAGCACAGCGGCCGCGGAAACATGACCACGCGTATCGACACTCGTTTCGCCGAGTTGAAGAAGCAGGGCCGCTCGGCCTTCGTCACCTATGTGATGGCCGGCGATCCCGATCTCACGACTTCGCTCAATATCGTCAAGGCGCTGCCCAAGGCGGGCGCCGACGTCATCGAACTCGGCATTCCCTTCACCGATCCGATGGCGGATGGTCCCTCGATTCAGGCGGCAGGTCTGCGCGCGCTCAAGGTCGGCATGACCTTGAAGAAGACGCTCGATCTCGTGCGCGACTTCCGCAAGGACGACAACATCACGCCGCTGGTGCTGATGGGCTATTACAATCCGATCTACATTTACGGCGTCGACAAGTTCTTGGCCGATGCCAAGACATCAGGCGTTGACGGCCTCATCATCGTCGATTTGCCTCCGGAGGAAGACGACGAGCTCTGCATTCCCGCGCTGAAGGCGGGCCTGAACTTCATTCGCCTGGCGACCCCGACCACCGACGACAAGCGCCTGCCCGCGGTGCTCGCGAACACATCAGGCTTTGTCTATTACGTCTCGATCGCCGGCATCACCGGTGCGGCAGCGGCGGACGCGAATGTCGTCGGTGAAGCTGTTGCGCGCATCAAGCGGCATACCAAGCTGCCGATCTGCGTTGGTTTCGGCATCCGTACGCCGGAGGCGGCGCGGGCCATTGCCGAGAAGGCCAATGGTTCGGTGGTCGGCACCGCGCTGGTCGATGCGCTCAAGAACAGCCTCGATGCCGAGGGGCGGGCGACCGCCAAAACCGTTAACGCCGTGGCCGAGCTGACCGCGGCCCTGGCCCAGGGCGTTAGGGCTGCGAAACAGGCGGCCGAATAGGCCATAATTCCGCTGCCAAAGCGGACGACACGACGGCTTGCCCGGCAGCGGCCCGGCCGCCATATAGTCCTTCAGGCGATCCCGCGAGGCGGGCTCGCACATCGGAGCAAACCATGAACTGGCTTACCAATGTGGTCCGGCCGAAGATCCGCAACATGCTGCGGCGGGAGACGCCGGAGAATCTGTGGATCAAGTGCCCGGATTCCGGACAGCTCGTGTTCTACAAGGACGTCGAGGCCAACCAGTTCGTCATCCCCGGCTCGAACTACCACATGCGCATGGGCGCGGTGGCGCGTCTGAAGTCGATCTTCGACAACGAGACCTGGTTCGATGTCGCGCTGCCTGACGTGACGCCCGATCCGCTCAAGTTCCGCGACGAGAAGAAATATGTCGACCGCATCAAGGATGCGCGGGCGCGGACCAACCTCAACGACGCGATCAAGGTCGGCTACGGCAAGCTCGAAGGCGCCGCCGCCGTCGTCGCCGTGCAGGATTTCGATTTCATGGGCGGCTCGCTCGGCATGGCCGCCGGCGAGGCGATCGTGCGCGGGCTGGAGCTTGCGGTCGAAAAGAAGTCGCCGTTCATCGTGTTCGCCGCGTCGGGCGGCGCGCGCATGCAGGAAGGCATCCTGTCGCTGATGCAGATGCCGCGCACCACGGTCGCGGTCCAGATGCTGCGCGAGGCAAAGCTGCCGTACATCGTCGTGCTGACCAATCCGACCACCGGCGGTGTCACCGCGTCCTATGCGATGCTGGGCGACGTGCAGATCGCCGAGCCGGGCGCGCTCATCGGTTTCGCCGGTGCGCGCGTGATCGAGCAGACCATTCGCGAGAAGCTGCCCGAAGGCTTCCAGCGCGCCGAATATCTGAAGGAGCACGGCATGGTCGACATGGTCGTGCATCGCCACGAACTGCGCCCGACCCTGGCGCGGCTCTGCCGCCTGCTGACCAAGGCGCCGGCGCAGGATGGCGCCTCGAAGCCGGTGCAGCCAGTCGTCAGCCCAGCGCAGATCGTATCGGCCGCTGAGACGGCGCCAGCCGCACCCCACGCGTGAACGCATCCCCTGACAGCGCAAAGAAACCGCTCGATGAATTGATCGGGCGGTTGTCGGCCCTGCATCAGAAGCGCATCGATCTGGGCCTTGAGCGGATGCACCGCCTGCTCGAGCGACTCGGACACCCCGAACGCAAGCTGCCGCCGGTGATCCACGTCGCCGGCACCAACGGCAAGGGCTCGACGCTGGCCTATCTGCGCGCGACGCTGGAAGCCGCCGGCTTGCGCGTCCACGCCTACACCTCGCCCTATCTCGTCCGCATCAACGAATGTTTCCGCCTCGGTCGCGTCGGTGGCGGCGTGCTCGTCAGTGACGACGAGCTGCGCGCGGCGCTGGAAGAGGTCGAGCGCGTCAATGCCGGTGAGGCCGCGACGGTGTTCGAGCTGAAGACTGCGGCGGCGTTTCATCTGTTCGCGCAGAACCCGGCCGATGTGGTGCTGCTCGAAGTCGGCCTCGGCGGCCGGCTCGATTCGACCAATGTGATTGATGCGCCGGCGGCCTGCGTGATCACCCCGATCAGCATGGACCACATGGATTTCCTCGGCGACACGCTGACGTCGATTGCCGGCGAGAAGGCCGCGATCATCAAGCGCGGCGTGCCCGTGATCTCAGCCGAGCAGCCGAGTGAAGCGATGGCTGTGATCGAGGCGCAAGCCAAGCGCATGCGCGCGCCGCTGTTTGCCGCGAACGAGAGCTGGCATGTCAATGTCGAGCATGGGCGCCTGGTCTATTCCGACGAGCGCGGCCTGATGGATCTGGCGGCGCCGCGCCTGTTCGGCCGCCACCAGTTCGACAATGCGGGCCTTGCGATCGCGACGCTGCGCGCGATCGCGAATTTCAGGATCAATCACGCGGCGTTCGAAGCCGGCATCGTCGGTGCGGAATGGCCGGCGCGGATGCAGCGCATCTCCTCGGGCGAATTGCTCTCCTGGGGACCGCAGGGCTCGGAGATCTGGCTCGACGGCGGCCACAATGCGGAAGGCGGGCGCGTCGCGGCCGCCGCGCTCGGCGATCTCGAGGAGCGGGTGTCGCGGCCGCTGGTGGTGATCGCCGGCATGATGGCCAACAAGGACGCGCAGGGCTTTCTCGCCAATTTCGCCGGCCTCACCCGTCACATCATCGCGGTGCCGATTCCCGAGACCGAGAACGCGATGCCGGTCGACCGCCTCGCCGACGCCGCGCGCAGCCTCGGCATGCGCGTCGAGCCCGCGCCCGGCATCGAGGCCGCGCTCCGCGCCCTGGCGAAGCTGGCCTACGAGGTGCCGCCGCGCATCCTGATCACCGGCTCGCTCTATCTCGCCGGCCACGTGCTCGCCATCAACGGCACGCCTCCTGCATAGTCGGTCTGGTGTGCCGGACGCGGTGCAGCGTGCAACGCTGCTCCGCTGAGCCGGGACCCAGCATGCCGCGACATGGGCCCCGGCCCTGCAGCGCACCGTTCCACGTTGCGCTGCGTCCGGGGCACGAGAGTGAGGATAACGATGCGTTTTGCCGCGATCGCCGACGTCCACGGAAACTACCTCGCGCTGGAGGCGGTGCTCGCCGACATCCGCGCCCAAGGCATCTCCGACATCGTCAATCTCGGCGACATGCTGAGCGGTCCGCTCGATGCGCGGCGGACGATCGAGATCCTGATGCAGCTCGACGCCGTCCATGTGCTCGGCAATCACGACCGCTATCTGCTCGACCGTCCGCCGGAGAAGATGGGTTCGTGGGACCGCCCCGCGCACGCGCAGCTCAATGCCACGCAACTCGACTGGCTGCGCGCGCAGCCGATGACGCGGGTGTTTCGCGATCAGGTATTCCTCTGCCACGCGACACCGGACAATGATGAGATCTACTGGCTCGACACCGTGCATCCCGACGGCACCGTCGCGCTATCGCCGCTCGACCGGATCGCGCAGTTCGCGCACGGCATCGCCCAGTCGTTGATCCTTTGCGCCCACACCCATCTCGCCCGCGCGGTGCGGCTTCGCGATGGCCGGCTGATTGTCAATCCCGGCAGCGTCGGCAGCCCCGGCTATCGCGACAAGCACCCGTTCCCGCATGTCGTCGAGGCCGGTACGCCGCACGCGCGCTACGCGATCCTCGAACTCGCTGACGGTGCCTGGCAGGTAACGTTCCGCCATGTCGCGTATGATCACGAGGCGATGGCGGCGCTCGCCCGCCGGAACAATCAGCCCGAGCTCGCGAACGCGCTGGCGACAGGGTGGATCAAATAGCTACGTCGCTTTCAGCAGCTTCATGGGATCGGCCGCCTTCTGCTTCAACTGATCGAAGGTGCATTGCCGCGGGGCCTTGTCGGGGCGCCAGCGCAGGATCGAGGTGCCGTGGCGAAAACGCTCGCCGCTGAAATGGTCGTAGCAGACCTCGATCACGAGCTTCGGCTCGAGCGGGCACCACTTTGCGGAGCGCTCGGTGGACCAGCGGCTCGGCCCGCCCGGCGCGTCCCCGGTGAAGCCGGGCGCGCCGATCAATGCCTCCAGCCGGTCGGTCAGGTCCGGCTTCGCCTCGGCCTTGATCGCCGAGGTGAAGCCGACATGGTGCAGCAGGCCTTTGTCGTCGTAGAGACCGAGTAGCAGCGAGCCGACGACTTTTCGGCCTGCGAGTTTGTTGGTGGCGTAGCGGAAGCCGCCGACCACGCAATCGGCGCTGCGGAATTTCTTGATCTTCTGCATGCCATCGCGGTTTCCCGCCTGATAGGGCAGGTCGATGCGCTTGGCGATGACGCCGTCCGAGCCGCCGCCGGATTGCGCCAGCCATTTTTTCGCGGTCGCGTAGCTCGGCGTCGTCGGCGAGAGGCGGAAGATGCTGCCCTTCAAATTGGCCTTGGCAAATGCTTCCAGCGCCGGCCGCCGCTCGCTCAGCGGCTTTTCGGCAAGCTTCTTCTCCCTGGCTGTCGCCAGCAGATCAAAGGCGAGATACAGCGCCGGCGTTTCCTGCGAGAGCTTCGTCACGCGGCTTGCGGCGGGATGGATCCGCTGCAGCAGCGCGTCGAAGGCGAAGCCCTTGCCCTGCGGCACGACGATCTCGCCGTCGAGCGTGAAGCGATCCGCCCTCAGCGCCAGTGCCGCTGCGACGATCTCGGGAAAATAGCGCGCGAGGTCCTCGCCGGATTTCGAGCGCAGATCGACGTGAGCGCCATCACGCGACAGCAGGCAGCGAAAACCATCCCATTTCGGCTCGTACTGCCACGCCTTGCTGCGCGGGATGGCGTCGACCGACTTCGCCTCCATCGCCACGAGGGAGGCGGACTTTCGCGCACGTTTCGCAGAAGGGGCGGGCAAGGGCGGGACTCGTCATACGCAGGACACGTCCCGTCAACGCAAACGGCCGGCATTTCGCCGGCCGTTGTCAAAAATAATCGCAAAGCGAGGTGGGTCAGACCGCGGAGGTGATCCACTGCTGCAGCTTCGCCTTCGGCGCCGCGCCGACCTGGCGGGAGGCCATCTCGCCGCCCTTGAAGATCATCAGGGTCGGGATCGACATCACGCCGTACTTGGACGCGGTCTTCGGGCTCTCGTCGACATTGAGCTTCACGATCTTGACCTTGTCGCCCATCGCGCCAGCGATCTCGTCGAGGGCGGGGGCGATCATGCGGCAGGGGCCGCACCATTCGGCCCAGAAATCGACGACCACGGGGCCGTTCGCCTTGAGCACTTCGGCTTCGAAATCGGCGTCGGAAACCTTGCTAACGGCCATTGGAGTACCTCACTCGGTTGAAAGAATCGGCGCGGATGGGAATCGCGCCCGGGATCATGGCGTCAACCTATGAACGGCCCCTTGCCGGGTCAAGGACGCTCACACCGAGATGAAGGGATGCCAGCGCCGCGTCCAGCGCGGGGGCCGAAATCTCCATATATTCAAGGGCCTCGGTCCAGAGCAGGACGGCCCGGATGGGCTTTTGGGGATAAAGCCGCGCCAGCACCGCCCGGTACAGCGCAAGCTGCCGGACATAAGTGGCGGGCGCCTCGGCGGCGCTTTTGGGTGCCGACTGGTTGGTCTTGAAATCGACGATCAAAACCTCATCCGGACGCACGACCAGCCGGTCGATCTGGCCCGACACCAGCGCCGGCGGCCGCCCCGGCCGGTCCAGCTTGCCGACGATGGCAACCTCCGCCCGGCTGCCGGCGGCGAAGACCGACGCAAAACGCGGCTCGGCGATCAGGGCGAGCACCTTGTCGGCGAGCGCAGTGCGGTCGGCCTCCGGCCAGTCCGAGGCGTTACGCGTCATGAAACCGAGCGCGGCCTCGCGCCGGCGCTCGGTGGCAATGTCAGGCAGGGATTGCAACAGCCGGTGCACCAGCGTGCCGCGTTGCAATGCCAGCGCGCGGGACTGGACCGATTCGCCTGATCGTACGCTGCGGCCCTCCTCGGCGGACTGGCCGGAGGGGCGCACGGGATCGTCCTCGATCATCTCGCGCGGCGCGGGCGTTCGCAGCCAGTCCGGCAATGCGATCGTCTGATCCACGGTCGTGGCGGGCTTGCCCAGAGCCGCGACATCCTCGGGCCGGGCGAATCGGGTCACCTTGCCGAGCGGCGTCTCGATCGTCTCTTTGTCCAGGCCCGAGCCGGTGAGCCCGGTGTCGATCAGGTCGTACCAGCTCAGCTTCCGTACCGTCCTCATATTGCCGGGCATGCAGCCGCCGACGATCAGCCGGTCGGCCGCGCGCGTCATCGCGACATAGAGCAGGCGGCGATACTCGTCCTCGGTTTCTTCCAGCATCGCCTTGCGCGCGTCGGCAACCGGCTTGGGATCATCGGCCTTGCGGCCGGCCCAGACCACGACCTCGCCGCCATTGCCGCGCGGCACGTGAATCAGCCGCACCCGCTGCGAATCTGCGGGCGATGACGTGGTGTCGACCATGAACACGACCGAGGCCTCGAGGCCCTTGGCGCCGTGCACGGTCATCACCCGCACCTCGTCGCGCGAGATTTCCATATCGCGCTTCACCTCGGTGTCGGCCGAGCGCAGCCAGGCCATGAAACCTTGCAGCGAGGCCGGCGCCTTGCGCTCATAGTTCAGCGCCAGCTCCAGAAATTCGTCGAGCGCGTCGTTGGCCTCGTGGCCGAGCCGGCGCAGGATGCGCGCGCGGCCGCCGTCGCCGCCGAGCAGCCAGGCGTAGAACGCAAACGGCGTCTCCTCGCGGGCTCGGATTTCGCAAGCTTCCAGGCGCCGCAGCACCGTCGCGAACTTCTCGCTTTCCGCCGCATCCTCGCCGAGCGCGCGCCGCAGCGAGCCCCTGCGCCCATGGGCCAACTGAAACAGATCGTCGTCATCGAGCCCGAACAGCGGGCTCTTCAGCGCCACCGCAAGCGCAAGATCGTCCTGCGGCAACAGCAGCGCGTCGGCGAGGTTCATCAAATCGATGATGCCGATATGCTCTGTGAGCTTGAGCCGGTCCGCGCCGGCGACCGGGACGCCAGCGTGCTTCAGCGCCTGGATCACCGCATCGAATGCATTGCCGCGCCGGCGCACCAGGATCAGCATGTCGCCGTAACGCAAGGGACGGCGCTCCCCTGCGTGCCCGGTCAGCGTGCCGCTCTCGACCAGCCGCTTGATCTCGGTCTGGATGCGGCGCGCAAGCTTGACCTCAGGGCTGGTGGCGGCAACGCCGTCGAACGGCGCGCGCCAGCCTTCGATCTCCTGCTTGTCGTCGGCTTCCGCAAGATCCCACAGCTCGATCACGCTCGGGCCGGCGTCGGCCAGCGCGTTGTGCAGGGGGTGGCCGATCTCGACCGAGTGGATGCTCTTGTAGATCTGGGGCTCGCGAAAGACGTGGTCGACCGAGTGCAGGATCGCCGCGCCCGAGCGGAACGAATAGGTGAAGGCGACCGGATCGAATTTCAGCCCGGCGGCGGTGAACTTGCGATGCAGCTCGCGCCGGCGTGCGTCGAATTCGTGGGGAGCGGCCCCCTGGAACGAGAAGATCGACTGCTTCTCGTCGCCGACGGCGAAGACCGTGCGGTTCAGCCCCTCGCGCGCGCCTTCGCCGGCCGTGAACTCCGAGATGATATGCGCGACGATGTCCCATTGCCGCGGACTGGTGTCCTGGGCCTCGTCGATCAGCACGTGATCGACGCCGCGGTCGAGCTTGTAATGCACCCAGCCCGAGGAGACGCGATTCAGCATCGCCAGCGTCTTGTCGATGAGGTCGTCGTAGTCGAGCAGGCCGCGTTCCTGCTTCTCGCGGCGGTAGTTTGCGGCGGCCGCGGTCGCGATATGCAGCAGCGCCGCGGTGCGGTCGCGCATGGTCACCGCGCGGCGCTTCTCGATCAGTCCAGCGAGGCGCTGCGCCTCGTTCTCGAACAGGCGGGCGACGGGTGGATTGTGCTCGCCGAATTTCTTGGTCAGCACCGCCTTGCGCGGCAGCTTGTCGTCGGTGAGGAAGACGCAGAGATAGGCATCGACCTGCGCCGCGCCGGAAAACCCTTTTGCCTCGCGGAGGCGGCTGGCCTGGTCGTTGTCGGACTTGCTGCCGTCCTCCAGTGCGAAGGCAATGTCGTCCCAGCGCGAGCGGGGCAGGAACGGGCCGTCGAGAATCTCCGTCTCGACGTCCTCGATGCGGTCGCTTGTATCCACGCCCAACACGGCCGCCATCTGTTCGGCCGCGGCCGCGGCGTTGCCGGCCTCGTCCATCCAGGCCATGAAATGGTCACGGCTCAGGCACGCTTCGCGCACGACTTCCTTGAAGGTCACGTCGGCGGCGCTCGCCATCGCCGTCAGCAGCGCGCGGCCGGTCACGGTCTCCGGGTCGCGCGCGGCCTCCAATAACACCTTCAGATTGGCGCGCTCCATCATGTCGGTCTGGTCGCGCTCGTCGATCACGGCAAAGCGCGCGGGCACGTTGGCCTCGAACGGAAACTGCTGGAGCAGGCGGGTGCACAGCGCGTGGATGGTCTGCACCTTCAAGCCGCCCGGCGTCTCCAGCGCGCAGGCAAACAGCTTTCGCGCGTCGCGGCGCAGCTTTGTGCTGGGGTGGGGGATGCCGACGGCGCGGATCGCGGCATCGAGCCCGGCATCATCGAGCGTCACCCAGTGACCGAGCGTGGTGAACACGCGCTCGGCCATGTTGGCGGCGGCCGCCTTGGTGAAGGTGATGCAGAGAATCTTTTCCGGCGGCACGCCCGACAGCAGCAGGCGGATCACGCGCTGCACCAGCACGTGTGTCTTGCCCGAGCCGGCATTGGCCGACACGAACGCCGACGCGGTCGGATCGGACGCACGCGCTTGCCGCGCGCGCACCTCATCGGGAATGGGGCGAGGCAGCTTCACCATTCCTCGATCCCCAGGCCGCCGGCCGCGGACCACTCCTTGATGCGGGCGAGATCGTCATAGGCGCCGTAGCGGTTGGTCCACATCGGCAGGTTCAGCGAGGTATAGGGCTGGTTCTCGTCGTCGAAAGCGCGGATCAGCGCCTCCAGCTTGGCGCGCGCTTCTGCGGCCGCGGTGTCCGGCGGCTGCGGCTCGTCCCCCGGCTTGTATTTGAGCTCGAGGATGCGCTCCTCGCCGGGCGGATTGTTGCCGCTCAGGCGGACATAGACGAGCTGGCTCACGGACGCGCCGGCGTCGATCTCGGGGAAACCGCCCTCGCGCAGGATCGCGGCCTCCAGCGTCAGCTGCGGCGACAGGCCCATGCGGACCTGCTTGCCGGTCGGCGGCTGGCCGGTCTTGTAGTCGAGGATGGCGTAGCCGCCGGCCTGGCGCCGCTCGATGCGATCGGCGCGGGCAGAGAGGCGGAAGCTGCGCTCATTGTCGAGCCTGATCGAGATCTCGCCACGCGTCTCCGCCGTGATTGACCCGATCGCATCGCGCCGCGCCGTCTCCCATTCGCCGAACCAGCGCGCGATGCGCTGGAAGCGCGGCCACCACAGTGCGCGCGCTTCGGGCCGCTCCATCAGCGGCGCGAAATGCCTTTCGCCGATCGCGCGCAGCACGCGGGCGGGATCGTCGGGCAGATGCGCGGCATAGGTCTCCGTGAACTCGCCGATCGCATCGTGGATCGCCGAGCCGCGGTCGGCGGCCGACAGTGGCATGTCGACGGGATCGAGCGCGTCGAGCCGCAGGATGTATTTTGCGTAGATCGTGTAGGGATCGCGCAGCCAGTCCTCGATCGCGGTGACTGACATGCTGAGCGGCCGCGTCGCGCGCGGCGGCCGCGGCTCGGGCTGCTTGATCGGCCTGACCTCGGCGGGCTGGTCGAGCGCGCCCGCGAACTGCACGTATTTTTCGCCGGCGCGAATGGCCGCTTTCCAGAGATCGTCCCCTGCGACGGCTTCGAGCCGATGCAGGAAGCGCGAGGCGACCGCCGGCGCGCCGCCCGCCTTGGCGGAATGGGTGAGGATTACCTCATCGCCGCCGAGCAGCTGCGCGAAGTCGTGCGCGGAGAGGCCGATGCGGCGCTCCGGCAGATCGAGGCCGAGCTCATGTCGCATCGGCCGGCTCAGCCAGGGATCGATCCGCGGCGCCGGGGGCCAGACGCCCTCGATCAGTCCGCCCACGATGACGCGGTCGGCCTGCATCAGGCGCGATTCCAGCGGACCGTAGATCTGCAGGCGGGCGCCAGGCTTGTCGCGCCGCCGCACTGCGCGATCACTGAAGGCGGTCTGAAAGACGTCGGCGTAATCAGGCAGCGGCACCATCAATCCGCTGGTGGTGCCGCCGCGCAGGAGATCGTCGAAGGCCGCTGCGAGTGCGAGGCCCTCGCGTTCCTCGAAGGCGAGCGGAATGCCCTGCTCGTCGCGCGACAGCTCGATCATGATCTCGCGATGCCGGTGCGCGAGCTCGGCGAAGTCGTATGGCTTCGACGGCGGCAGGCTCTCGATCGGCGCCAAGGCTTTCTGCAAGGTATCGATCAGCGCCTGAATGCGGTCGAGATCTTCGGCCTTGAGGCGTGCGCGGAGCTCGGCCTTGTGGAGCGCGGAGACCTCGCTGCGCCACAATTTTGTCAGCTCGTCGCGAAAGCGGTTGAACTCGCGCAGGAGACCGCCGGTGCCCGCAGGCGGACGCGTGCCGCGCAGCACTGCGAGCTCGAGGCTCTCGATCGCCGCTTTCCATACACCTTGCGCGCGGCCGAGCCGGCACAGCGGATGTTTCAGCATCGCCAGCAGCGTCGGCGGCTCCAATCCAAAGGTCGCGGCTTCCGCCACAAGGCGCGCGAAAACTCCGGCGGAGGTCTCCATCAGCACGTCGCCGCCGGAATCGTCGAAATCGAGATCCCATCGCGTCAGCGCTGCCATGACCCGCCGCGCCAGCGCGCGATCCGGCGTCACCAGCGCCGCCGATTTGTCGAGATGCCGCGCCTCGCGCATCGCGATGGCGATCGCGAGCGCTTCCATCTCGGGATTGGGGGCTTCGACGACCGCGAGGTTCTTCATGCCGCCCGCGATCTTCGCGGCGACATCCGGCTGCCTCAAGCGGTCGTGCCAGACTTCCGTCTTGGCCGATGGCCGCATCGATTCGGAAGCGAGCAGGTCGCGGCCGCCATCGGCCGGCGGCTGGAGGATCTCGACGTCGCTGCGCTTGATGCCAAAGCGATCGAGCAGCGCGTGCATCGCATATTGCGGATGGTTCGACACCGGATGTTCGGCGAACTTGCCGAGCGAATCGCGCACGCCGCCGATGGTGCGCCAGGCATCGGCGTCGAGATCGGTGTCGAGGCCCGGCAAAACCACCGCACCATGCGGCAGCGAAGCGACTGCATGCAAAAATTTCGCGGTGGCGGGCATCGAGCCGGTCGAACCGGCCGCGATTACGGGGCCATGGGGATGCGCGGTCAGGCGCCTTGCTTCCG
Organism: Bradyrhizobium sp. B117; assembly: GCF_038969555.1. Taxonomy (NCBI): domain Bacteria; kingdom Pseudomonadati; phylum Pseudomonadota; class Alphaproteobacteria; order Hyphomicrobiales; family Nitrobacteraceae; genus Bradyrhizobium; species Bradyrhizobium sp. B117. Next base: position 9,871,802 of record NZ_CP152414.1, on the reverse strand, counting down.
CTGCGATCAGGAGGTCCCGCCGCGCCGCGGGCTCGATGCGGTTGATCTCGGCGAGATGGCCAGGCCAGGCGATACGGGCGATGCGCAAGAATTCGAGCGAGTGCTGCCAGTAACGGTCGAGGTTATCGGGCACGAGGCCATCGAGCGCGCTCCAGTCGACGCCGCGCGTCACCATGTCGTCGATCAGGCGGGCGAGATCGCCGGCGAGCGCCAGCGTCGAGGCGGGGCCGCCGACCACCAGCGGCGACAGCACCGGGCCCTTGGCCCAGGCCGCGACGAGCTGCGCCAGTGTCAGCCGCCGTTCCAGCTCGCCGAGTCGCGGCGGGATGTCGAGCGGCGCCAGACCCGAAAACTGCTCGCCCTCCTCAGTGAAGGCGAGCTCGTCCTCGTCGATGTCGCCGAGCGCGACGATGCGCGGCAGCACCACGGCGTCCGCCTTCATCTCGTCGAGAAAGATCTCGCGGACAACGCGCATGGCGCGCCGCGTCGGCAAATACAGCGTGGCGTCGGCCAGACGCGCCGGTTCCTTGCGCGCCTCGAAGCCGCTGACCAGCCGGCCGTCGAGCAGGCTCGCGACGACCGTGCGCAGGAACGGAACTGAGAGTGGAATGCTGACGACGCGCATGAGCTGCCTGATTCGGGGATCAGCGCAATATAGGGAGGAGGGCGCGAATGGTCATGGGCTGGACGCGAGTCGTCCCCGCTGTTCGTCGACCAGGAACAGGTCTCGTAGGGTGGGCAAAGGCGCGATAGCGCCGCGCCCTCGTCTCTCATCGAGTTTCTCAGGTCGAATGGTGGGCACGCTTCGCTTTGCCCACCCTACGGCACCGTGGTCGGAGGGGACTACGCCACGCTCTCCAGAAACGCCTCTTCTGCGGCGTGCACCGCGTCGGGCGTGCCGACATGCATCCAGACGCCGTCGAGTCGGAGGCCGAACAGGCGCTCCTGCTCATTGGCGCGGTCGAACATCTTTGTCAGCGAGAACTCGCCCTGGGGCGCATCGGCGAAGATCGCCGGCGACAGGATCGCAGCGCCGGCGTAGACGAACGGAACGATCTCTTTTTCCTTGCGCTTGCGCAGGGCACCGTCGGGCGTCATGCCGTAATCGCCGCGGCCGCTATAGCCGATGCTGGTCGCGGTCGGCGCCATCAGCAGCAGGATATCCATCCGCGCGGGATCGAAATTTTCGGCAAGCCGCGCCAGGTTGGAGCGCACGCCGTCGATCCACAGCGTGTCGGAGTTGACATGGAAGAACGGCGCGTCGCCGAGCAGCGGCAGCGCCTTGACCACGCCGCCGCCGGTGCCGAGCACCTGGTCGCGCTCGTCCGAGATGGTCACGCGCGGATGTTTGCGGGACGCGGTGTGGTCGATGATCTGGTCCGGCAGATAGTGCACGTTGACGACGGCATCGGTGACACCGGCCTGACCGAGCTTGTCGAGCACATGGTCGAGCAGCGGCTGGCCGGCCACCCGCACCAGGGGCTTTGGCATCTTATCCGTCAACGGACGCATGCGCAGGCCGAATCCTGCGGCGAGCACCATGGCTTTGGTCGGTTTGACGGACATCAATCGCTTTCTCAGATCTTCTTTCTCTGACCTATCGATTTCGCGTTCGCAGCAATCCTAGCACGGAGTTCGCTGAACCGCACCGCATCTGAACCGCCTTAACCAGCCGCCGTGACGGTTGTACGACGGGTGTTGCCGTTACGCTCCAACGGATGTGGAACGCGCCTTTTTCCTCTTGTCGCCAAGCTTGAGGAAATTGACGCCGATCTGGTCGCCATTGACCCAGGCCAGCTCGCAGCGCCGGTATGCGAGTCCGGTTGACGACAGCAGCAGGAAAAATTCTTTCAGGTGGAGTCCCTCGACCGAGCCGTCGATGGTCAGCTTGGCGCCGCTCTCGGAGACGTCCTCCATGGTGCAGTCGCGCCGCCAGGTCCCGTCGATCCCCATCATCTGGGCCGGAATCCCGCGTTCGAAAACAACCCGGCTGTTGCCGCGCTGGTCCGTCTTCACCGCCATCTGCCCTTGCTCCAGCCTCGTAATTCTCCGGCTGACTGCGGGCGATGATACCGATGGGATGGCTAACAGGCGGTAAATCAGGTTCCGGCAGGGGCACCGGGCGGCGGCACGTTGGCGAGATACCACTCGCGCAAGGAGCCGAGCGCCGGATGCGCGAGCGAGCGCTGGAGATAGGTCCAGATCCGCGGCTGATGGCGCAAATATTGCGGCTTACCGTCGCGGCGGTTGAGCCGGGCGAAGGTGCCGAGCAGGCGCGTGTTCCGCTGCGCCGACATGATGGCGTAGAGCTCGGCAAAGCCTGCCGCGTCGAAGCTCGGATCGCCCGAGCGGCGCGCCTTGATGTAGCGCGACAGCAGTGTCAGCTCGATATTCTCGGGCACGTCGATCCGGGCGTCCTGCAGCAGCGAGACGACGTCGTAGGATTGCGGGCCAAGCACGGCGTCCTGGAAGTCGATCACGCCGACGCGTTCGATGCCGGTGCGGTCCGCGAGCCAGATCAGATTGGGCGAGTGGTAGTCGCGGATGATCCAGGTTCTCGGCGCGGCCAGCGGCTTCTTCAAAAGCTCGCGCCACATCGCGAAGAATTCGTCGCGCGCCGCCGCGCTCAGCGGCGCGTTGCGGTCGGGCAGATACCATTCCGGCATCAGGCCGATCTCGATCAGCAACGCCTCGGCGTCGAAGACGGGAATGGTGTAGGTCTGATCCACCAGCGGCACTGTCTCCGGCAGCGTCTTGCCGTGCAGCATGGCGAGCGCGTCGGTTGCGGCCTGGTAGCGCTCGAGGATCGGGCGCGGTGGATCGCCCTCGATCACGCCTTCGCTGCCGAAATCCTCGGTGATCAGGAAGCCATGGTCCAGATCGGCATGGTGGATCGCCGGCGCCGAAATTCCTTGCGCGCGCAGGCCTTCGTCGATGGCGACGAACGGCCTGACGTTCTCGGCGAGGTGCACGGCCGCGCTGTAGGACTTTCCGTTGTAGAGCGCGGCGCCGTCAGGCCGCTGCGGAAAGTTCATGAGGATGACGATCTCGTCGTCGCGCAGCAGCCGCGCATAGGAGCGCGTCGAAGCGTCACCCGCCATGCGCTTGCGCGCTGCGTCCGTGTAGCCTGACGCATCGAGGAATGCACGCAGCGCCTGCAGCCGCGCGACAGTGGCGGCGGCCTTGCCGTAACCGGTGATGTCGGCCGCGCGCGCGTTCGAGCCCAGCGCCGGCCGATGCGTCAGCGCGATGTCGATGCGGTCTTCGGGTATCGCCGACGGCGCGCGCTCCGGCCATTCGATCAGCACCAGCGTCGCTTCGGGGAGCGGCGACAGCCCGATCTCCTCGAGCTCGCTCTCCTCTTCGACGCGGTAGAGATCGGCATGCATCACGGGGAAGGGCGGCAGCTCGTAGCCCTGCACCAGCGTGAAGGTCGGGCTCGGCACTTCCAGCTCGTCGTCGCCGGCGAGGTAGCGGATCAGGCTGCGGGCGGATGCGGTCTTGCCGGCGCCGAGATCACCGGTCAGCGTGATGACGTCGCCGGGGCCGACCAGCAGCGCGAGATCGGCCATCAGCTGCGCGGTGGCCGTCTCGTTGTGAAGCGCGACGGAGAATGTGGCTGGCGCGATCATTCGGCGGCGTCGCGATGCGCCGCCTGGTCGGTCGGGAAATCGCAGATCACGACCGTGCCGCGACCGACGATCGAATCCACCCGCACCTTGCCGCCATGCAGCTCGACGAAGGAGCGCACCAGCGACAGGCCGAGCCCGGCGCCGCGGTGACGCGAGCCCTGCGAGCGGCTTTCGAACCAGTTGAACACCTTGTCCTTCATGTCGGCGGGTATTCCGGGCCCGGAATCTGTCACGGTGAAGACCACGCTGCGCTCGGTGCGCCGCGCACTGATGCCGACGGTGGAATCCTGTGGAGAAAAGCCGACGGCGTTGGCGAGGAGGTTATAGAGCACCTGCACCACGCGTTTCTCGTCGCCGACGAAGCTGCCGATATCGGGCGCGATCTCGACCTTGAGGCGGATGCGGTCGGTGGCGAGCCGGTCCTGAATACCTTCCGCGGCGAGCTCGATGGCCTTGCTGACGTCGACGGGCCCAAGTTCCAGCTTCATCGCGCCGGCGTCGATGGTGGCGAGATCGAGGATGTTGTTGGTCAGCGCCAGCAGCGCGTTGGTCGATTTGGTGACGTAGTCGAGATATTCGGCCTGTTTCGGCGTCAGCGGCCCGGTCGAGGGATCGCTGAGGAAATGCGCGAAGCCGATGATGGTGGTGAGCGGCGAGCGCAGCTCGTAGGAGACGTGGTGGACGAAATCCACCTTCATCTGGTCGGCAGCCTCCAGCGCTTCGTTGCGCTCGCGCAGGGCGCGCTCGACATTCTCGGTGTCGGTGATGTCCTGGAATGTCAGCATGGTCGCGCCGTCGTGCAGCGGGCGGATCATGCCGTCGAGCACGCTGCCGTCCTTGCGCTCCAGCTTCAGCGGCACGTCGCCGCGATTCTCGATCGAGGTGATGGCTTCCCGGATCTGGCGCCAGACCACGGGGTCGTCGAACAGCTGATGGCACCAGCCTTCGACGGTCTGGATGTGGGGCTCGTCGCGCATCGCGTCGCTGGAGAGCTTCCACATCCGGACAAAGGCCGGGTTGAACAGCTGGGCCTTGCCATTGCTGCCGAACACCGCGACGCCCTCGGCGAGGCTGTCCAGCGTCTCGCGCTGGACCCGGATCAGGCCGTCGAAGCGGCGGGCGAGATCGAGGCTTTCAGTGACGTCGTCGAACAGATAGGTGACGCCGCCTTCCGGATTCGGCGTGGTGACGACGGAGAGCGCGCGCCCGTCGGGCAGGTACCAGGTGTCATGGGCGGCCTCGACCGCGCGATAGGCCTCGTGCAGCTTGGCCTTCCAGGCGCGGAAATCAGGCTGCTCCGGCAGCTTGCGCGCGGCGCGGAGCTGGTCGAGCACGCTGGAATCGTCGGGGCTGGCGTCGAGGAAGGTGCGGTCGAGGTCCCACAGCCGTCGATAGGAATCGTTGTAGAAGGCAAGCCGCCGCTGGCCGTCGAACAACGCAACGCCGGAGGAGAGCTGGTCGAGCGTGCGGCGATGCGCCTCGGCCATCCGCACCAGCGCCGAGCTCAGCGCATCCGCTTCGCTGGCATCGATCGCGATGCCGACGCTGCCGCTGCCGACATTCACCGCGCGCACGTCGTACATGCGCCGCTCGCCACTGACGACGATCGGCAGCCGCGAGGTGAAACTGGCCGCGTCCTTCAGTCCCCGCTCCATCGCGCTGCGGTCGGCGCTGTCGAGCAGCTCGAGCTTGCGCGCGTGGGCATCGGCGATGCTGGCGGCCTCGGTCGCGCGGACATAGGCCGGGTTGGCGTAAGTGAGCGCGCCGCTCGCGGCCTTGGCCCAGATCGGCCAGGGTGCGGCAGCGACGAAGCCGCGCAGCATCTCGGTCTCGTCGGAGAGCGCCTTGTAGCGCAGATGGGTCTCGGCCAGATCGCGCCGCAGTCCGGACAGCTCGCGAATCCTGACAATGGCCTGGCCGCCGATGGCGCGGCCGATGGCCTCCAGCGTATGGCCATGCGCGGTGGTCAGCGTCAGCTGGAACCCGTCGCCGCGGTCGCGCAGCGCATCGACCGCGTGGTCCATCTGCAGTGCGGGCTCCGGCGGCAGCCAGGTTCCGAACGCCAGCACGCGCTGCGGCGAGGAATCGCGCGGCAGCACCATCGAGATGTCGCCGGTGATCTGGGCGCGGTTGTCGCCGGCGGGCCAGGAGATCATGATCTGCGGCTCGGCGAACAGCAGCGCGCCGTAGCGGTCGGCCTGGAGCTGGAGTTCCCCGATCCGCGCGCGCAGCCGCGCCTCGTTGTCCGCGGTGCGCACGCGCGTGCGCATCAACAGGATCGCGGCCATCACCGAGAAGCCGAGCAGGGCCAGCGCAGTGGCGAGCACCGCGAGTTCCTGCCGGTTGAAATCCAGCAATGTGGAGAGGGTGTCGACGAGGTCGGCGGCCTCAGCCGGCGCAGCCGGCAGCAGCGCTGCGAGAGCGCCTCCCAACAAGCTGTTGCGCGCCAACGACGTGCACGACAGCAGCGTCCGACGCATCGACACGATCACGCCTGACATAGTTGCCCCAAGACCGCACGGATTTGCGCGCAGCGACCCCCGCCGCACGCGAATCAAACGACAATACCCCCACCGCCACTCCAGCGGTAAGAGTCCAGATCGTGAACGCAAAGGCGGCCCCAAAAAAATGCGGGGCGCGGGGTTCCAGGCTCACGTGGTTCTGCGGGTGATTCGGCTGCAATTGCCGTGTGTTAGCGGCAATGAAGATTGGCGAGTCGTTCCCGCGATGCAGGTGCGCTCCCTCCCCACCTTCGCCAAGGCTTCGACGGACAAGCGCGGGAGAGGTAGGAAGCTAGCGCCCTGTCGAACCAAACCCGCCGGCGCCGCGATCCGTCTCCGACAATTTCGCCACCGGAACCAGCGCGGCCTGCACCACGGGTGCGATCACCATCTGCGCGATGCGCTCGCCGCGCTTGATCACGAACGGCGCGGCGCCGTGGTTGATCAGGATCACCTTGATCTCGCCGCGGTAGTCGGCGTCGATCGTGCCCGGCGAGTTCAGCACGGTGACGCCGTGCTTGGCGGCAAGCCCCGAGCGCGGCCGCACCTGCGCCTCAAAGCCCGGTGGCAGCGCAATCGCAAGGCCCGTCGGCACCAGCGCGTATTGGCCGGGCGCGAGCGTCAACGGCTCGCTGTCAGGCACTGCAGCCATCAGATCGAGCCCGGCGGCCTCCGCGGTCTGATAGGCCGGCAGCGGCAGGCCTTCGGCATGCGACAGGCGTTGCAGTTCGACCGTGACTTTCGTGCTCAAGATGCGGACTCCAGGGATTTGCCGGTCACGCTTTTTGCGACATGCGCGACCAGTTCGATGGCGACCTGTTCCTTGGTCATCACCGGCCAGGAATCAACTGCAATCTCGCCGTCCTCCTCACCATTCTTGCGGCTGATCAGATGCACGGTGTTGCGGTCGCCGCCCATCACGCCGGTTGCGGGCGAGACGTCGTTGGCAACGATCCAGTCGCAGCCCTTGCGGGCCAGTTTTGACTTCGCGTTGTCGATGAGGTGCTCGGTCTCGGCGGCAAAGCCGATCACGAGGGGCGGGCGCTGGTCGGTCAGTTTCGAGATCGTGGCGAGGATGTCGGGATTCTCGACCAATTGAAGCGGCGGCATGCCGGCGGCCGTCTTCTTCAGCTTCTGCTCGCCTTCATTGGCGACGCGCCAGTCGGCCACGGCAGCGGCGAAAATTGCGATGTCGGCGGGGAGCGCCGCCTGCACCTGCTCCAGCATCTGTCGCGCCGATTCGACATGCTTGACGGTGACGCCGGCGGGATCGTCGAGGTCGACCGGGCCGCTGACCAGGACCACCTCGGCGCCCGCGGCTTGTGCTGCGGCGGCAATCGCAAAACCCTGCTTGCCGGAGGAGCGGTTGGCGATGTAGCGCACCGGATCGATCGGCTCGTGCGTGGGCCCTGCGGTGATCAGCACGCGCTTGCCGGCGAGCGGGCGCGGCACCGGCGGCCGCAGCAGCCGCTCGGCGGCGGTGGCGATCTCGATCGCCTCGGACATGCGGCCGACACCAGCCTCGCCCGCCTCGGCCATCTCGCCGGAATTCGGCCCGATCAGTACCACGCCATCACGCTGGAGCTGGGCGACATTGCGGCGCGTCGCCGCGTTGTTCCACATCAGCGGATTCATCGCCGGCGCCAGCAGGATCCTTCGGTTGGTCGCGAGCAGGATGGCGCTGGCGAGATCGTCGGCATGGCCGTTGGCCATCTTGGCCAGGAGGTCTGCGGTCGCCGGAGCCACCACGATCAGATCGCAGTCGCGCGCCAGGCGAATGTGGCCGGCGTCGAACTCGCTCTGGGGATCGAACAGGTCGGTGTAGACGCGCTCATGCGACAGCGCGCTGACCGCGAGCGGCGTGACGAATTGCTGCGCGGCCTTGGTCAGCACGCAGCGGACTTCGACACGCCGTTCCTTCAGCCTGCGGATCAGGTCGAGCGATTTATAGGCCGCGATGCCGCCGCCGATGATCAGGGTGACGCTGGCCTCTGGGACGGCGCCGGTGCGCTGGGAGGCAGGAGCCGGCGCATGATCCGGGGGAGCGGCCATCGGCGTCAGCGGCTCCTCGTGGCCCTGGACCAGCTCGCCCAGGATGATGCGGACCTCTTCCTCGACCGACCTACGGTTCCTGGCCGAGCGCAGCCGCAAATAGGTTTTGACGCCCTCATCGAGCTTGCGGATGGTCAGGCTTGCCATGACGCCCCTCCAGCACGGAATGATAGCGATGCTATCATCTACGTGATTGCAGTGCAATCACAGATTCCGGACGGCGATCAGGATCCCGATGAAGGTCGCGGCGATGATCCAGAGCGCCACGGTGCGCCAGCGGTTCTTGCGGCCTTCGCTGCGGCCCATGGCGGCGATGCTCTCCGGCGACAGGCGGATGCCCTCCCGGGTCATGGTCTCGAGCTGTTCGAGCACCGCGACCGAGCGCTGCGCAATGTCGGGCAGGCGTATCAGCACGCGGGCGAGGTCGCCGCCGCCGGCCAGCGCGCCCTGCACCCGGCCGATCGGTCCGAGATTGCGCTCGATCCACTCGCGCACCACGGGATCGGCGATCTTCCAGATGTCGAGCTTGGGATCAAAGGCGCGCGCCACGCCCTCGACCACCACCATGGTCTTTTGCAGCAGGATCAGCTCGGGCCGCGTCGTCATGTCGAACAGGCCGGTGACCTCGAGCAGCAGCGTCAGCAGCCGCGCCATCGAGATCTCCTCGGCGGTGCGGTTGTGAATGGGCTCGCCGATGGCGCGGATGGCCTGCGCGAAATTCTCGACCGAGTGGTGCGCGGGCACATAACCCGCCTCGAAATGCACTTCTGCAACGCGCCGATAATCGCGGGTGATGAAGCCGAGCAGGATCTCGGCGAGGAAGCGCCGCTCCTTCATGCCGAGCCGGCCCATGATGCCGAAATCGACCGCGACCAGGCGTCCGGCCTCGTCCAGGAACAGATTGCCCGGATGCATGTCGGCGTGGAAGAAGCCGTCGCGCAGCGCGTGACGCAGGAAGCTCTGGATCACCTTGCGGCCGAGATCGGGCAGATCGACCTGCGCCTCTGCCAGGCGCTTGTGGTCGTTCAGCGCGATGCCGTCGATCCACTCCATGGTCAGGACGTTGTGCGTGGTGCGGTCCCAGTCGACGGTCGGCACGCGGAAATCGGGATCGCCCTGCGTGTTCTCCGCCATCTCGGACAACGCGGCGGCCTCGAGCCGCAGGTCCATCTCCATCGCGACCGAGCGCGACATGGTGTTGATGACCTCGATCAGGCGCAAGCGCCGCGCCTCGGCCGAATAGGTCTCGGCCTTGTGCGCGACGAAGAAGAAGTCGGAGAGGTCGCGGCGGAAGCGCGCGGCCACGTGCGGCCTGAGCACCTTGACCGCGACAGGCTTGCGAATGCCGTCGCGCAGCACCTCGCCGCGATGCACTTGCGCGATCGAGGCGGCCGCGACCGCCGGACCGAAGCTGACGAACACGTCCTTGAGCGGCCGCTCCAGCGAGGTCGCGATGGCAGCTTCCGCCTCTGCCTGCGGAAACGGGGGCAGGCGATCCTGAAGGCTTTCCAGGTCGCGCGCCATGTTGAAGCCGACCACGTCGGGGCGCGTCGCCAGGAACTGGCCGAGCTTGAGATAGGCCGGGCCCATCCGCGTCAGCGCGCGGGAGATCCGCGGGCCCTGCTTGACGCCTCGTCGCTCGACGATGCGCGCCAGCTTCAGCGCGAGCTGGCCGGGCGGCGGCACCAGGCTGGGATCGACCGAGCCGAACACGCCCTCGCGCGCGAACACGAACGCGGCGCGGATCAGGCGCGCAATGTGGGTGAAGGCAGAGATCACAAACGCCAGCCCGAATGCAGAGCGACGATGCCGCCGGACAATGTCTGCCAGCTGACGCGGGCAAAGCCGGCGTCGCGGATCATGTCGGCGAAGGCGTTGGGTTTTGGAAACTTGCGGATCGATTCGACCAGATACTGATAGGATTCGGCATCGCCTGTCACCATGCGGCCGAGCGGCGGGATCACCTTGAACGAGAACAGATCGTAGATTCGGTCGAGCCCGGGCACCTCGACGGTGGAGAATTCCAGGCACAGGAAACGGCTGCCGGGCTTCAGCACGCGATAGGCTTCGCGCAGCGCAAGGTCGATCCGCGGCACGTTGCGAATGCCGAAAGCGATCGTATATGCATCGAAGCTGCGGTCGGCGAAGGCGAGCGCCTCGGCATTGCCTTCGACGAAATCGACCTGGGTGTCGAGATGTTGCTTGACGGCGCGCTCACGGCCGACGTCGAGCATCCCGGAATTGATGTCGCAGACGGTGGCATGGAAGCCCGCACCGGCCGCCCTGGCGGCGCGGAACGAGATGTCACCGGTGCCGCCGGCCACGTCGAGCAGCGCGAACGGCCGGTCGCCCTTGGGTGGGTTGAGGGTGTTGATCATGATGTCCTTCCAGACCCGGTGCAGGCCACCGGACATCAGGTCGTTCATCAGGTCATAGCGCGACGCCACGCTGTGAAACACATCGTTCACCAGCGTCTGCTTGTCCCCCAGGGGCACGTCCCTGAAGCCAAAATGCGTGGTTTCGCCCGGCCGATCCATTACTCTACTCCACGAGGCGGACCATAGCGCGCCCGCCGCAATGGCGCTATCACACCGCCCTCATAAGGTGAATGCCTGACCATGCCTGAATTGCCCGAAGTCGAGACCGTCCGCCGCGGCCTTCAGCCCGTCATGGAGGGCGCGAAAATCCTCAAGGCGGAGGCCCGCCGGCCTGATCTGCGCTTTCCGTTCCAGCCGGACTTCGTGGCCCGGCTCAGGGGGCAGGTCGTCACGGGCCTCGGCCGCCGCGCAAAATATCTCATGGCGGATCTTGCCTCCGGCGACGTGCTGCTGATGCATCTGGGCATGTCGGGCTCGTTCCGCGTCATCAAGCCGGACAACGAGGCGGCACCCGGCGAGTTTCACTATCCCAAGGGCAAGGATTCGGCACACGACCACGTGCTGTTTCGGATGTCCTCCGGCGCCGACATCGTGTTCAACGACCCGCGCCGCTTCGGTTACATGAAGGTGATCGCGCGCAATGCGCTCGAGGATGAGCCGCTGCTGCGCGGGCTCGGACCCGAGCCGCTCGGCAACGAATTCGACGCCGCGATGCTGGCGCGATCCTGCGAAGGCAAGACCACGAGCCTCAAAGCAGCGCTGCTCGACCAGCGCGTGGTCGCGGGTCTCGGCAACATCTATGTCTGCGAAGCGCTGCACCGCTCACATCTGTCGCCGCGCCGGATCGCCGCGACGCTCGCGACCAAGGGCCGCAACGGCGCTGGCGGCGGCGAGCCGACCGATCACGCGAAGCGGCTCGTCAGCGCAATTCATACCGTGCTGAACGACGCGATCAAGGCCGGTGGATCCTCACTGCGCGATCACCGCCAGACCTCGGGCGAGCTCGGTTATTTCCAGCACTCCTTCAAGGTCTACGACCGCGAGGGCGAGAAATGCACGACGCCTGGCTGCGGCGGCACCGTTAAGCGCTTCACCCAGAATGGCCGGTCGACCTTCTGGTGTCCGAAATGTCAGAAGTGAGAGGGATCGCAGCCGGGAGGTCGCGAGTCTCGGCGAAGGCGATGACCCCACCGCGCCGTCATTGCGAGCGCAGCGAAGCAATCCAGTGTCTTTCCGCGAAGGGATTCTGGATTGCTTCGCTGCGCTCGCAATGACGTGTGGATAGAGCCTTCGCCAAACACGCGAAGCGAAGCAATCCGGCCGGGCTGGTGGCCAGATGCTTCGTCGCTTGGGCTCATTCGCCGGACAGCAAAGAGCCCGCCTGCGGCCTGAGCGATCGCCCCGCTCAGGACGCCAGTGTCGTGGTCTCGTCCCCCGCAAACCCGGCAGCGACGTGCAACACGCCGTTGGCGGCCGAGATGACCTGGTCGATCAGGACATTGGTCGTGGCCTCGAGCTCGAGCCGGTTCTCGATCCAGCGCCAGAGGGCGCGGATCTCGTCCGCCGACTTGCCGTTCGGCGCGAACTCGCTGACGGCGAGGCCCGAGGCGAGCGAGTCCTGGTGGTCGTTGCGCATCACGATCAGGGGACGCGCGAGCACCTCGGCGAGATCGAGCGCGGCTTCCTCGGCGAGCGCGCCCGCGGCGTTGTCGATGCGCTGACCGCGGATCGGCGTCTGGTTCAGCACGAAGCTGTAGGGCCGCTTCCAGGCGCGCGCGACGCTGAGGGTGGAGACGGTCGCCTCGATGTCGGCGACGGTCGGGCGGGACGGGATCAGGCAGAGGTCGGAATGGCGGATCGCGGCGGTGGTCACGGCGGACAGGCCAGCCGCGGTGTCGACGATCGCCAGCTGCAGGCCGCTGTCGGCCAGCATCTTCAGGCGTGGCTCGAAATCGGCGGCGTGATAGATCGGCTCGACGACGACGTCGTCGGTATTTCGCCGGCGCAACCAGTTCGACAGCGTGCCCTGCGGGTCGGTCTCGATCAGGCGGACGGTGAAGCCGGCCTGCTTGGCTGCCAGCGCGAGGCCGATGGCGAGCGTGCTCTTGCCACTGCCGCCCTTTTGGGTGGCCAGTACGATCGTATGCATGGAAGTTTGATTCCTTTGGAATGCCTGGGTCTTTGGGGTAACGCCACACGCGAACGTGCATCGCTTCTCGATGCTGAGCTCTTCTCGCTCAGGACGTGCCCTGCCCGATCCAAAGGGGACCGCGGATGTCCGAATCAACGGTACGATGATGGCAGAATCGGGAATGCCAGCCAATCCGTACCAACACTGGACCCGTACTTGCGCGCATGATGTGCTCGACGTCGTGAACAAGAAGGGCAGGCGGCATGAGCGGAAATTGGCGCGACCGGACGGCAACGACCTTTGAATGCCAGAAGATGCCGGCGGTCTCGAGCCGCGGCATGGTGGTCAGCAACCACCCGCTGGCCTCCAGCGCCGGCGCCGAGATGCTCGCGGCCGGCGGCAACGCCATCGATGCCGCGATCGCCACCCTGTTCACCCTGACCGTGGTCGAGCCGATGATGGTCGGCATCATCGGCGGCGGCATGGCGCATATCCGGCTGGCCGACGGCAGCCACCGCTTCATCGACGGTCAGAGCACCGTGCCGGCCGCGGTGCGTGACACCACTTACACCTCGAAACCGGGCTCGGCGCATGACGTGTTCGATACCGTCGGCAACGAGAACCTCAACGGCCCGAAGGCGGTCGCAGTGCCGGGCTCGCTCAAGGCCTGGTGCGAGACGCTGCAAAGGTTCGGCACCATGCCGCTCGCCGATGTCATGCAGCCCGCGATCAAGCACGCCGCGCGCGGCTATGCGGCGACGCCCTATCTGCACGAATGCATCAGCGAGAGCGCCGCCGAGATGCGCAAGGACAAGCCGATCGCGGCGATTTACTTGCCTGATGGCGAGCCGCTGAAGGTCGGCGAGCGGGTGGTGCAATCAGAATATGCCGAGACGCTTCGTTACATCGCCGACCACGGCGAGAAAGCCCTCTATGAGGGTCCGCTCGGCGACGTTCTCGTCGACTATATGGAGAAGACCGGCGGCTTCATCCGCCGCCACGACCTCAGCAATTACAAGACCGTCGAGCGGCAGCCGATCCGCGCCGACTATCGCGGCTGGGCCATCTTTGGCCCGCCGCCGCCAGCGGCCTCCGGCGTGCATATCGCGCAGATGCTGAACATCCTCGAAGGATATGACATCGGCGGCCTCGGTTTCGGCACGTCCGAGACCATCCACTACCTCGCCGAAGTGCTGAAGATCGCCTTCGCCGACCGCGCCGCAGCCAGCGGCGATCCTGACTATGTCGGCGTGCCCGTGGAGAAGCTGACGTCAAAAGCTTACGCAGAAGAGCGCCGTCGCGCCATCGATCCGGCACGGGCGCAGGCCTGGGGCGCCGGCGTGTCGCAGCTTGAAGGCGCGTACACCACGCACATGACGGCGGCAGATAGCTTCGGCAACGTGGTCGCGACCACCCAGACCATCAACAATCTGTTCGGCGCCAAGATCATGATCCCGGGGCTGGGCGCCATCGCCAACAACTACATGAACCTGTTCGATCCGCGTCCGGGCCATGCGCTGTCGGTCGCGCCGGGCAAGCGCGTGACGACCTCGATGTCGCCGATGATGGCGCTGCGTGACGGCAAGCTGCGCTATGCGCTCGGCCTGCCCGGCGGCAAGCGCATCTTCCCAAGCGCGACGCAGGCGCTGGTCAATCTGATCGACCACGGCATGAGCTTGCAGGAAGCCGTCGAGGCGCCGCGGGTCTGGACCGAGGGCAATGCGCTGGAGGTCGAGCAGACCATTCCGGAGACCGTGCGTTCAGGGCTCGCCGCGCTCGGCCACGAGGTGCAACCGGTCGCAACGGTCGCCGGCGGCATGAACGGCATCGCCTTCCACGACGACGGCACCATGACCGGCGCCGCCTGCTGGCGTGCCGACGGCACGCCAGTTGGGATCTCGGGTGGGCTCGCGAAGAGCGGGATACGATTCAGGCTGAGCTAGCAAACACGCGGAAGGTCAGCGCTCCCTCTCCCGCAAGCGGGAGAGGTGAAGACCGCGACATCGCGTTTCGCTACCGCATCACGAACGGATTGGCCGGCACGTCCGTCGCGGTCGAGATCCAGACGCTCTTGGTTTCCTGATATTCGCGCACTGCGTCGATCCCACTCTCGCGGCCGACGCCGGAGTACTTCATGCCGCCGAATGGCATCATGTAGCTGATGGCGCGATAGGTGTTCACCCATACGGTTCCGGCGCGCAGCTGCTTTGGCACGCGGATGGCGCGCGCGAGGTCGCGGGTCCAGATGCCTGCCGCCAGGCCGTAGATCGTGTCATTGGCAATGCGGATGGCGTCTTCCTCGGTGTCGAAGGCGATGATCGAGAGCACCGGACCGAACACCTCCTCGCGCGCGATTCGCATCGTATTGTCGACATCGGTAAAGATCGTCGGCTCGACGAACTGGCCGCCGATGATGCCTTCGCCTGTAGCCGGCTTGCCGCCGAGCAGGCAGCGCGCGCCTTCGGCCTTGGCGATGTCGATATAGTCGAGGATCTTCTTGTACTGTGCGGGCGTCGTGACGGGGCCGATGTTGGTGTCAGCCTGCATCGGATTGCCGATCTTGGCCGAGCGCGCGAGCTCCAGCAGGCGGTCCACGAACTTGTCCTTGATCGAGCGCTGTACGAGCAGGCGCGATCCGGCGATGCAGGTCTGGCCAGTCGCGGCGAAAATGCCGGAGACGGCACCGGCGGCTGCCGCGGCGAGATCGGCGTCCTCGAACACGATGTTGGGCGACTTGCCGCCGAGCTCGAGCGACACGCGCTTCAGGCTGCGCGCGGCGGTCTCGTAAACCCGCGCGCCGGTCGTGTCCGAGCCGGTAAAAGTGATCTTGGCGACGCCGGGATGCGAGATCAGCTCGCTGCCGATCTCGGGGCCGAAGCCCGTGACGACATTGAAGATGCCGTCGGGAATACCTGCTTCCTTAGTGAGCGCTGCAAATTCCAGCGTGCTGGCCGAGGTGAATTCCGACGGCTTGACGACGACGGCGCACCCGGCGGCGAGGGCTGCGGCGCATTTCCACGCCACAAAGAGTAGCGGTGAGTTCCAGGCGGTCAGCGCGGCGACGACGCCGACAGGCTCATGCGTCGTGTAGGCAAAGGTGTCGGCCTTGTCGATCGGCACGAGGCCGCCTTCCAGCTTGTCGACCAGTCCGCCAAAGTACCACCACCATTCCGGATGGTAGCGAAGCTGACCCAGCATCTCCGCCATCAGCTTGCCGTTGTCGCGCACCTCGATCTCGGCAAGACGTTCCGCGTTCGCGGCAACGAGGTCGCCGAGCTTGCGCATGACCTTGCCACGCGCGGAGGCCGTCATTTTCGCCCACGGGCCGCGCCACATCGCCTCATTGGCGGCCTTCACGGCCCTGTCGGCGTCGGCAGCCGATCCGCGGGGAATTTTTGCCCAGGGCTTGCCCTGATAAGGATCGACCGTGTCGAACCACTCGCCATTGGCGGGGTCGACATATTGGCCGTTGATGTAGAGCTGATAGGTCTTCATGAAGTCCTCCCGACCGGACGCATTATGATTGCGGCTGGAGGGGAGGCTATCACGGCTTCCATGACTTCGTTGCGGCGAAGCCACTCACAAAAGTTGCGGCTGCCCTGCGCTTGTCGCGCCAGTCTACTTCCGTACGCAGATCACGCGCACGACGGCGGCTTTGGCGTCGGTCGATGTGTCGTTCGCCGTGACACCATTCGCCTTCAGGAAGTCGCGCACCGTCTCCGCGGAGACCATCACCGCCTGCGACGCCGGCAGCGCCGTCGCGGGTCCCGCGACCATTGCCGGCTTCAGCAACGCGATGCCGGCGAACTTGCCGTCGCCGTCGATGGCCGGGCCGCCGGAGAAGCCGACCGCGGGCGGGGGCGACAAGGCGGAATCGCTCGATGTGACCGGCGCCAGCGCGCCCTTGACGCCCGATACGTTGGCCGCGCCGCCCTGGCTTTGGGGATCGGCGATGCCGATGATATCGACACTCGTCTTCATCCCGCCTCCGGCGAGGCTGAGCGGCTTCAGGCCGCGCGCGCCGTAGATGTGCAGCAGCGCGAGATCGTGCTCCTTGTCCTCGGCGAGGCGGTCGGCGCTGCCATAGCCGGCAATGGTGATCGCGAGGCAGCTATCGGTGACAAGGCGATCGGCGACGATAGCGCCGTCGTCGCTGACGACGATACCGGTGCCGTATTCGACGGTCTTGCGTGGCGGCGGTCCGGCCTGCGGTCCTGACGGGAACGCATTGAACGCGCTCGACATCGCGATCACGACCGGCTCGACCGTGTTCTCGGTGGCCTGATCGTAGAGGATCGTCATGATGCGGACCTCGTCGCCCTTGAAGGTGCCGCGCACGTAGAACTTCTTCAGGCCCTGCAATCCCGACAACACGAAGAAGTCGGACTTGACCACGGTGTAGTCGACCTTGCGTCCGGCCGGCTCCTTCTTCTCGGCGTCCGCGAGTTTCGCCGTGGTCGGGTTCGCCTCCTTGCGCCGGCTGAGCAGTACCTGCACCGTGCCGGTCGGCGAGGTCCATTTCGAGCCGTTGGCGTCGGTCACCTGCTGCGGCACCAGTTTTGCGGGAATGCCGAGCCGCGCGCCACTGGTCATCTCGGTCACGATCTTCCAGCCGACACTGTCCTGCTTCCGCCGCGCGGTCTCGGCGAGCGCGGCGCGCTCCTGCGGGTTGAGCACGCCGGTCGGCTTGCCACCCTTGAGCTTTTGGTATTCCTTGATGGCCTCGACCATCCGCGTGCTGACATCGCCGGTGATGGCGCCGTTATATTGGCCGACCCAGGCGAGATCGGACTGGAGCGCCAGCCGCTCTCCCTGCGTCATGCCGTCCGCGGTCTCCGATGGCGTCTGGAGGGCGGGCGGCTTGATCGGAACGGTCTGGACGACTTTCGGCTTGGTGCCGGGGACCTGTGGCGTCGTCATTTGGGCGTTCGCAGCCGTGGCAGACGCCAACATCAGTGTTGCCGCAAACATCGATCTCATGACAAATCCAGCCGGCCCATTGAACGCCATGGCATTGAAGCACATCTCGTTGGTCGCGAACAATGTTGGGGTGGTTCAGGCCTGCAATAAGGGCCAAACCCTCATCCTGAGGGTTGAGAGGAACGAAGGATGCTGAGCCCGGACGAACTCGAACGCTACGCCCGCCACATCGTGCTGCGCGATGTCGGTGGTCCCGGCCAGGCTGCGTTGAAGCGTGCCTCCGTGCTGGTGATCGGCGCCGGCGGGCTCGGCGCGCCCGCTTTGATGTATCTGGCTGCGGCTGGCGTCGGCACGCTCGGCGTGGTCGATGACGACGTGGTCTCGCTGTCGAACCTGCAGCGCCAGGTGATCCACACCACGCCCGATATCGGCCGGCACAAGGTCGAGAGCGCGGCGGAACGGATCGCCGCGCTCAATCCGCATGTCCGCTTCGTCGGTCACGCTACCTGGCTCAATGCCGACAATGCGCTCTCGCTGATCGGCGACTACGACCTCGTGCTCGACGGCTCCGACAATTTCTCGACGCGCTATCTCGTCTCCGACGCCTGCTTCTTCGCGAAGCGGCCGCTGATCACGGCGGCGCTCGGCACCTTCGACGGCTCGCTCACCACCATCCGCGCGCATGAGAGGAATGAGCAGGGCGAGTTCAACCCGACCTATCGCTGCCTGTTTCCGGAAGCGCCGCCGCCCGGTACCGTGCCGGCCTGCGCGGAAGCCGGCGTCATGGGCGCGCTCGCCGGCGTGCTTGGCTCGATGATGGCGCTGGAGGCGATCCGCGAGATCGTCGGCTTCGGCGACGGCCTTATCGGCCGCCTCCTGATGATCGATGCGCGCGCGATGCGCTTCGAGACGCTGCGTTACGCGCGCGATCCCGCCAATCCGCTCAATGGCGACGGGCCTGTGATCACCGACCTCAGCGCTCATCGCACCTGATTGCTGGCGCTACCTCGTCGCCGTGAAGTCCGGTGCGGTGCGAGCCGTTTCCGGGCCCGTTCCTGTATTACCCGAGCCGCCGACAAACGCCGCCCGCGCTGCGCGCCTTCATCGATTTCGTCGCGGACTGGCGCAAGCGCGAAGGGCGCGGGAAGTAAATCTCAAAGCATGCTCGGCAGCACGCGATCCGGCGGCTTGTGGGCGTCGAGGAAGGTGCGGATGTTGATGATCACCTTCTCGCCCATCTCGACGCGGCCTTCGATGGTGGCCGAGCCCATATGCGGCAGCAGCGTCACCTTGCCGGCTTTGGCGAGCCGCACCAGCTTTGGATTGACCGCAGGCTCATGCTCGTAGACGTCGAGGCCGGCGCCGCCGATCTCGCCGCCTTCGATCAGCTTGATCAGCGTGTCCTCGTCGGTGACCTCGCCGCGCGCGGTGTTGACGATGTAGGCGTCCTTGCGGATCAGCTTCAGCCGGCGCGCCGAGAGCAGGTGATAGGTCGCCGGCGTATGCGGGCAGTTCACCGAGATGATGTCCATCCGCGCCAGCATCTGGTCGAGGCTTTCCCAATAGGTCGCGCCCAGCTCTTCGGCGATCTTCGGCGCGACGGGACGGCGGTTGTGATAGTGGATCTGAAGGCCGAAGGCGCGGGCGCGGCGCGCCACCGCCTGGCCGATGCGGCCCATGCCGATGATGCCGAGACGTTTTCCCCCGATGCGGTGGCCAAGCATCCAGGTCGGCGACCAGCCCGGCCAGGGCTTTCCTTCCGTCAGGATCGAGGCGCCTTCGATCATCCGGCGCGGCACGGCCAGGATCAGCGCCATGGTCATGTCGGCGGTGTCCTCGGTCAGAACCTTCGGCGTATTGGTGACGGTGATGCCGCGGGCATGGGCGGCCTCGACGTCGATGTTGTCGACGCCGTTGCCGAAATTGGCGATCAGGCGGAGCTTGCAGTCCGGCTGGTTGACGATGTCGGCGGTGATGTGGTCGGTGACGGTTGGAACCAGCACATCGGCGGTGCGCGCGGCTTCCGCGAGCTGCTCGGCCGACATCGGCGTGTCCTCGAGATTGATCCGCGCGTCGAACAGCTCGCGCATCCGCGTCTCGATCGAGTCCGGCAGCTTGCGCGTCACCACGACGAGGGGCTTTTTCTTCACCGACATGTCCTGCCCTCATGAGGCGCTGGCTGCCGCCTCTGTCACCAAAGGCCGGCCGTTCAGGCCTCATTAACCCGGTTGTTCGACACTGCCCTTGCCGTGTCGTCCCCGGCGTTTCCTTCAAGCTCTCCCGACATTTCCGGCCGGAAAATCGGGGCAAACTGGTTGTTCAAGTGCCCGTCCTCTCTAGCAGAAGGCCGGGCCAAGACAAGAACCACGGGTCAGCTTCGGGAACACCCGCGTGGGGCGGGCGGGGTGCACGGCAGAGATTGCAATTTGGGGTGAGGATCCGGCCGGGCCGGGTCTTCGACAGGAGACGGGTTGATGGCGTTGGGGCGTTTTTGTTCGGTGATGGCCCTCGTTTGCACCTGGTTGGGCGCCTCGGTCGGTCCCTCGCATTCGGCCAAGGACAACACGCCGCAGACCGCCAGCGGGCTGCCCGTGCCGCGCTATGTCAGCCTGAAGTCCGACCACGTCAATGTCCGCGCCGGTCCGACCAAGGACAATGACGTCGCCTGGGTCTATACCCGCGCCGGCCTGCCGGTCGAAATCACCGCCGAGTTCGAGAATTGGCGCCGGGTGCGTGATTCCGAGGGCGCCGAGGGCTGGGTCTATCATTCGCTGCTGTCGGGCCGCCGCACCGCGGTCGTCACCATGAAGCACAAGGACGACCTGGCGCCGATCTACGATCGCGCCGATCCCGACAGTGCGGTTGCAGCAAGGCTCCAGGCCGGCGTCGTCACGCAGGTCAAGAAGTGTGTAGCAAGCTGGTGCCGCGTCACCGGCAACGGTTTTGACGGCTGGATCCAGCAGGAACGCCTCTGGGGCGTCTATTCGGACGAGCAGGTGAATTGACGCCGAAGGCGGTTTGGTAAGGCCGCTGCCTCCACCGTCATGCCGGGGCATAGCCGTCCGAAGGACGGCGTCGCTTCCGCTCGCCTATGTCCCGGGCATCCACGCGCTTCCGCGCTCGCCCTAAGAACGTGGATGGCCGGGACAAGCCCGGCCATGACGATCTCAATCCGATCTTAGGACGATCTCAGCGCTTCTTGCGCAGCCGCACGACCATGTCGATGCGGGCGATCTCGTAACCCTCCGGCACCTCCGGCATCTTGGACAGCGCCAGATGCGGATCCTCGATGTCGACCAGCTCATGGCTGTTCTCGAGGTAATAATGGTGGTGGGTCGTGACGTTGGTGTCGAAATAGGTCTTGGTGCCGTCGACGCTGACCTGGCGGAGCAGGCCGGCATCGGTGAGCTGGTTCAGCGTGTTGTAGACGGTCGCCAGCGACACCGGAACCTTGGCGAGGGTCGCTTCCTCGTAGAGCATTTCAGCCGTAAGGTGGCGCGCGCCCTTGCCGAACAGCAGCCAGCCGAGCGCCATGCGCTGACGCGTCGGGCGAAGGCCGGCCGACTGAAGCATTTCGTTAACGTCGTGCCACGGGCAGCCGGTCAGCGCCGGCTGGCGGCCGGACAGAAGGGCCGCCGTGTGGGCATCGTCGTCTTGATGATGCGGTGTATTCTCGCTCATTTCCAGATTTCGGCACGCATTGACACTATCTATCTGCAATATATGGACAGATAGATGCAGATGCAAGTTTCTCGCAACTAGAGAGGTTCTAATTAACCTTGGAGCTGGGCGAGGACACCCGTCATTTTACCTTCATGACAGCGCTTTGCCACCGAAATGGCCTGTGTTAGAGAGCGCGCGGTTCCGCTAGCCAATTTTGGCGCGGCCAGGCGTGGAAGCCCGGCCCGCAGTCCATTCCGGGCGGCCTTGCGGGAACGGCGCCCGACGGTGGCAATTGGCGTTGCTCCCCGATCGCGACGGGGCCCATTTTCGCCAAAAAACGCCGCTCAATCGGGATTAGAACAGAGGCTCGTGCATGCTGAACAGGCGCAACGGTTACGAATACGAAGATCTGCTGGCATGTGCCCGTGGCGAGATGTTCGGTCCGGGCAATGCCCAGCTGCCCTTGCCGCCGATGCTGATGTTCGACCGCATCACGGAAATTTCCGAGACTGGCGGCGAGTACGGCAAGGGCTTGGTCCGCGCCGAGCTCGACGTCAAGCCCGATCTCTGGTTCTTCGGCTGCCACTTCAAGAACGATCCGGTGATGCCGGGCTGCCTCGGCCTCGATGCGCTGTGGCAAATGGTCGGCTTCTATCTGGGCTGGGTCGGCGGCGAAGGTCGTGGCCGTGCGCTTGGCCTCAGCGAATTGAAGTTCGGCGGTCAGGTGCTGCCCGAGGCCCGCAAGGTTGTGTACAACGTCGATATCAAACGCGTGATGCGTTCAAAGCTGGTGCTCGGTATCGCCGACGGGTGGCTTTCGGTCGATGACCAGATTATTTATCGCGCCAAGGATCTGAAGGTCGGCCTGTTCAAGCAGGGCACGAGCCTGAGCTGAGCGCATTAGCAAGAAGACAACGATTAAGGCGAGGCTGTCATGAGGCGGGTTGTGGTCACCGGGATGGGCATCGTCTCGTCCATCGGAAACAACACCCAGGAAGTGCTTGCGAGCCTTCACGAGGCGAAGTCGGGCATTTCGCGGGCTGAAAAATATGCCGAACTCGGCTTCAGGTCGCAGGTCGCGGGTGCACCGACGCTCGATCCTTCGACGGTGGTCGACCGGCGCGCGATGCGTTTCCTCGGCCAGGGCGCGGCGTGGAATCACGTCGCGATGGAGCAGGCGATCCAGGACTCCGGCCTGTCGCCTGAGGAAGTCTCTAACATTCGCACCGGCATCATCATGGGCTCCGGCGGTCCCTCGGCGCGCACCATCGTCGAATCCGCCGACATCACCCGCACCAAGGGCCCGAAGCGCGTCGGTCCGTTTGCAGTGCCGAAGGCGATGTCGTCCACGGCGTCGGCAACGCTTGCGACCTGGTTCAAGATCAAGGGCGTGAACTACTCGATCTCCTCGGCCTGCGCGACCTCGAACCACTGCGTCGGCAACGCCTATGAGACGATCCAGATCGGCAAGCAGGACGTCATCTTCGCCGGCGGCTGCGAGGAGCTCGACTGGTCGCTGTCGGTGCTGTTCGACGCCATGGGCGCGATGTCCTCGAAATACAACGACACGCCCGCCACCGCCTCGCGTCCCTACGACGTCAATCGCGACGGTTTTGTCATCGCCGGCGGCGCGGGAGTCCTCGTCCTGGAGGAGCTCGAACATGCCAAGGCGCGCGGCGCGCGCATCTACGGCGAGATCGTCGGCTACGGCGCGACCTCCGACGGCTACGACATGGTCGCGCCGTCGGGTGAAGGCGCCGAGCGCTGCATGCGCATGGCGATGTCCACCGTGAAGACCAAGGTCGACTACATCAATCCACACGCGACCTCGACGCCGGCCGGCGACCCGCCGGAGATCGACGCGCTCCGCCGCGTGTTCGGCGCCGGCGAGAAGTGCCCGCCGATCTCGGCGACCAAGGCGCTGACCGGCCACTCGCTCGGCGCGACCGGCGTGCAGGAAGCGATCTACTCGCTGCTGATGATGAACAACGGCTTCATCTGCGAGAGCGCGCACATCCAGGAGCTCGATCCGGTGTTTGCCGACATGCCGATCGTGCGCAAGCGCATCGACAACGTCAAAATCGGCACCGTGCTGTCGAACTCGTTCGGTTTCGGCGGCACCAACGCCACGCTGGTGTTCAGCCGGCTGGATGTGTGATCCCAGCACGCCGTCATGCCCCGCGAAGGCGGGGCATCCAGTACGCCGTGGCATCTCGGCCTATAACTGCTGTCTCTACAATACTGGATCGCCCGCCTGCGCGGGCGATGACATCGGAATGATAGGAGCCGCTCGGCAATGGAAGGACTGATGAAAGGCAAGTGCGGTCTGATCATGGGCATCGCCAATGATCATTCGATCGCCTGGGGCATGGCGAAGACGCTGCATGCCCACGGCGCCGAGCTTGCCTTCACCTTCCAGGGCGAGGCCCTCGGCAAGCGCGTCAAGCCGCTGGCGGAGCAGCTCGGCGTGGACCTGGTGCTGCCCTGCGATGTCGAGGACATCGCCAGCGTCGATGCGACCTTCGCTGCGCTCCGCGAAAAATGGGGCAAGCTCGATTTCGTCATCCACGCGATTGGCTTTGCCGACAAGAACGAGCTGAAGGGCCGCTACGCCGATACCAGCCGCGAGAACTTTTCGCGCACCATGGTGATCTCCTGCTTCTCGTTCACGGAGGTGGCCAAGCGCGCGGCCGAGCTCATGACCGAGGGCGGCAGCATGATCACGCTGACCTTCGGCGCCTCGGAGCGTGCGATGCCGAATTACAACGTCATGGGCGTGGCCAAGGCGGCGCTGGAAGCCTCGGTGCGTTACCTCGCCTCCGATTTCGGACCGCGCGGCATCCGCGTCAACGCGATCTCCGCCGGCCCCATCCGCACGCTCGCCGGCTCCGGCATTGGCGAGGCGCGCGCGATGTTTGCCTTCATGCAGAAGCATTCGCCGCTCCGCCGCGGCGTCACGCTCGACGAGCTCGGCGGTTCGGCGCTTTATCTGCTGTCGGATCTGTCGGGCGGCGTGACCGGCGAAATTCACTATGTCGATTCCGGCTACAACATCGTGTTGATGCCGAGGCCGGACGATCTGAAGGCGGAATAGACACGATTCCGTAGGGTGGGCAAAGGAGCGCAAGCGACGTGCCCACCATCTCTCAATAATTGCAGATGGTGGGCACGCTCCGCTTTGCCCACCCTACGAGATCCGCTTCAACCCGCCGCGATCTTCTCCGCGCGCTGGAATGCCGGCCGCGCCATGCAGCGGGCCAAATAGGCATCGAACGCCGGCCGCGACGGCACCATCTTGAACAGGCGCACCGCAAAATTCAGGCCCGAGCCCACCGTGACGTCGGCGGCGGAAAAATCCTCGCCGAGAATCCACGGGCCCTTGTCGAGCGCGACCTCCAGCACGTCGAACACCTGCGTCGCGCTGCCCCACGCCGCGGTCGAGGTCGGGATCTCGATCTTGGTGAAGATCTGGATGATGGCGGGCTCGATGCAGCCCGGCGAGAAGAACAGCCATTGCAGATAGCGCGCGCGGCGCGGATCGGTCACGGCGGGCGCGAGCTTGGTCTCGGGATAGCGGTCGGCGACGTAGGCGCAGATCGCCGCGGCTTCGCCGAGCGCGGCATCGCCGTCGGTCAGCGCCGGCACCTTGCCCATCGGATTGATCTTCAGATAGTCCGGCGCCTTCTGCGCGCCGGTCGAGATGTCGGTCAGCACGCGCTCATAGGGAAGGCCGCTCTCTTCCATCAGCCAAAGCGTCGTGAACGAGCGCGAGCGTGGCGACCAATAGAGCTTGATCATGGCGGGATTCCCTTCTTCCACCGATAGTATTTCATCATGAACCCGTTCGACGGTTCGATCTCTTCCTTCTCGAACACAAAACCTTCGCGCTCATACCAGCGCCAGGCCTTTTCGTTCTCACGAACGCAACGCAGGTACATTTCGTCTGGCATTTGCGTGCGCGTAAAGGCGAGCAGCTTCCGCCCGAGTGACTGTCCCTGATATGCAGGTCCGACGAACAGCATGTCGAGATAGAGCTTTGGCAGATGCAGCGCCAGCATCGCGGCGATGGTGCCGTTGTCGTCGGCGACGTACAGGCTCCAGCCGTTCTCGATCTCGCGCCGGATCCGGGCGCGCAGGTTCGCCAGCAGGAAGTCGCTGGCTTCGGCGAGGCCGGTCGAGACCCAGCTCTCCATCCAGACGCGGCCGATCTCGTCATATTCGTCGGTGCGGGCGGGGCGGATGATCGGATCAGGCATCGGTACTCTCGGTTCGATCGGCCCGCCATGCGCGGGAGGTCACTTGAATGATCCCGACTGTCTCGAAAAATTCCGGCTTCAGGCCCGTTGGCTGCGCACGGCTTGCTTCGGACGCGCCTTGCCGGCCGACAGGCACACCACCTCGGAGATTTGCAGGAGCTGGCGCGCGAGCGGGCTGGTCTTGCGCCAGACCATGCCGATGGTGCGCGAGGGCTGCGGGTCGCGAAAGCGCGCCAGCGAGACCGAGGCCGATCGTGTCTCCACCGGCACCGCCATCTCCGGAATGAGTGTGACGCCGATGCCGGCGCTGACCATCTGGACCAGCGTCGACAGCGAATTCGCATCCAGCATCTCGCGCGGTGGCGCCGATTGCATGTTGCAGAAGGACAGCGCCTGGTCGCGGAAGCAGTGTCCCTCCTCGAGCAGCAGCAGCCGCATCTCCCGCATCATCTCGCGTGACGGCACCGGAGTGCCTTCATCGGAGCCCGGCCGTACCAGCAAGAATTTCTCGTCGAACAAGGCGACCTCGGTCAGTGAGGGCTCCGACACCGGCAGCGCCACGATGGCGGTGTCGAGCCGGCCCTCGACCAGCTCCTGGATCAGCCGCGGCGTCATCGTCTCGCGCACGCGAATGTCGAGCTCCGGATGCAGGCGCGTGAGATTTTTCGTGATCTTGGGCAGCAGATAGGGCGCGATGGTCGGGATCATGCCGATGCGCAGGCGGCCGGCAAAACGGTCCCGCGACGCCCGGGCGAAATCGCCGAGTTCGTCGACCGAGCGCAAAATGTCGCGGACGCGCTGGGCGAGTTCCTCGCCGAACCGGGTCAGCGCCACCTGCCGGGCGCTGCGCTCCAGCAAGAGGCCGCCGAGCGCTTCCTCCAACTCCTTGATTTGCATAGATAAGGCCGGCTGCGAGATCGAGCAGGCCTCCGCCGCGCGGCCGAAATGACCGTGACGCGCCAGCGCGTCGAAATAGCGGAGCTGGCGCAGCGTCAGATTGATCATCAGAAAATCCTATCGCAGCGATCACTAAAGTCAACTTCCCCTGATAGGAGGCGACGCTTAGAGTGGTTCTACCTGGTCAAAGGCGCGAGTTCGACGACACCAGAGGAGGTAATCATGGATGACACTTCGAAGTGCCCGTTTTCGGGCGGAAAACCCACGCGCGTGAACCGCGACTGGTGGCCGACCCAGCTCAGCATCGAGATGCTGCACAAGAATTCCGATCGGTCCGATCCGATGGGCGAGGGCTTCGACTATGCCAAGGAATTCAAGACGCTCGACCTGAATGCGGTCACCAAGGACCTGACCGCCCTGATGACGGATTCGCAGGAGTGGTGGCCCGCGGACTTCGGTCACTATGGCGGCCTCATGATCCGCATGGCTTGGCACAGCGCGGGCACCTACCGCATCACCGATGGCCGCGGCGGCGCCGGTGCCGGTCAGCAGCGCTTCGCGCCGCTGAACAGCTGGCCTGACAACGCCAACCTCGACAAGGCGCGCCGGCTGCTGTGGCCGATCAAGCAGAAATACGGCCGCAAGCTTTCCTGGGCCGATCTGATGGTGCTCGCCGGCAACGTCGCGCTGGAATCGATGGGCTTCAAGACGTTCGGTTTTGCGGGTGGCCGCGCCGACGTGTGGGAGCCGGAAGAGCTCTATTGGGGTCCGGAAGGCACCTGGCTCGGCGATGAGCGCTACAGCGGCGAACGCCAGCTCGCCGAGCCGCTCGGCGCCGTGCAGATGGGCCTCATCTACGTCAACCCGGAAGGCCCGAACGGCAAGCCGGATCCGGTAGCCGCGGCCAAGGACATCCGCGAGACGTTCGCCCGCATGGCGATGAACGACGAGGAGACCGTCGCGCTGATCGCCGGTGGTCATACTTTCGGCAAGACCCATGGCGCGGGTGATCCGTCGCTGGTTGGTCCGGAGCCGGAAGCGGGCGCACTCGAGGATCAGGGCCTCGGCTGGAAGAGCAAGCACGCTTCGGGCCGCGCGGGCGATGCCATCACCAGCGGTCTCGAGGTGACGTGGACCTCGTCGCCGACGAAGTGGAGCAACAATTTCTTCTGGAATTTGTTCGGGTATGAGTGGGAACTGACCAAGAGTCCTGGTGGTGCACACCAATGGACGCCGAAGGGTGGTGCGGGCGCCAATACGGTACCGGATGCGCACGATTCGTCGAAGCGTCACGCTCCCGGAATGCTGACGACGGACCTCTCGCTGCGATTCGATCCAGTCTACGAGAAGATCTCGCGTCGCTTCTTGGAAAACCCCGATCAGTTCGCGGATGCCTTTGCCCGCGCCTGGTTCAAGCTGACCCATCGCGACATGGGTCCGATCCAGCGCTATCTCGGCCCGTTGGTGCCGAAGGAAGCGCTGATCTGGCAGGATCGGATTCCGGCAGTGGATCACGAGCTGGCCAACGAACAGGACATCGCCGCGCTGAAGACGAAGATCCTGGCTTCGGGCCTCTCGGTCTCCGAGCTGGTCTCGACCGCCTGGGCGTCGGCCTCGACGTTCCGCGGCTCGGACAAGCGCGGTGGCGCCAATGGTGCGCGCATCCGCCTTGCCCCGCAGAAGGATTGGGAGGTGAACCAGCCGGCCCAGCTTTCCAAGGTGCTCGGCAAGCTCGAAGCGATCCAGAAAGAGTTCAGCACCGGTGCGAAGAAGGTCTCGCTTGCGGACCTGATCGTGCTCGGCGGCACCGCCGCGGTCGAGAAGGCCGCCAAGGATGCCGGCGTCGAGGTGAAGGTCGGCTTCACGCCGGGCCGCATGGACGCCTCGCAGGAGCAGACCGACGCGGAGTCCTTCGCGCCGCTCGAGCCCCGGGCCGATGGCTTCCGCAACTATGTCGGCAAGAAGCATCAGTTCCTGCAGCAGGAAGAGGCGCTCGTCGATCGCGCGCAGCTTCTGAGGCTCACCGGCCCCGAGTTGACCGTGCTGGTCGGCGGCCTGCGTGTGCTCGGTGCCAATGCGAACGGTTCGAAGCACGGCGTCCTGACCGCCAAGGCAGGTACGCTCAGCAACGACTTCTTCGTCAATCTGCTCGACATGAGCGCGCAGTGGACGCCGGCGGCTGACGGCACCTACGAGGCACGCGACCGCAAGACCAATGCGGTGAAGTGGACCGGCACCCGCGCCGATCTCATCTTCGGCGCGCACTCGCAGCTCCGCGCCTTCGCCGAGGTCTATGCGACCTCGGACTCCAAGGAGAAGTTCGTCAAGGACTTCGCCAAGGCCTGGACCAAGGTGATGAACCTCGACCGGTACGACATCGCAGCGTGAGGCGGTGCCGCTCCACCTCTCCCGCATGCGGGAGAGGTGGCACAGCTTTCCCGGATCAAACACAAACAAAAAGGGCGGCCTGTCGGCCGCCCTTCGTGTTTCTGATGCAGCGGCGAGGCTTACTCGCCGGCCGCTTCGCGCGGGGCCTTCTCGCCCTCGGCGGCCTTGTCCTTGGCCTCGAGGTCCTCGCCGGTGGTCTGGTCGACCACCTTCATCGACAGGCGGGTCTTGCCGCGATCGTCGAAGCCGAGCAGCTTGACCTTGACCTTGTCGCCTTCCTTGACGACGTCGGAGGTCTTCTGCACGCGATTGGCCGCGAGCTGGCTGATGTGGACGAGGCCGTCCTTGGAGCCGAAGAAGTTCACGAAGGCGCCGAACTCCATCACCTTGACGACGGTGCCGTCATAGATCTGGCCGACTTCCGGCTCGGACGCGATCGACTTGATCCACTTGATCGCGGCCTTCATCGCCTCGCCGTCAGAGGAGG
Organism: Bradyrhizobium sp. B117; assembly: GCF_038969555.1. Classification (NCBI taxonomy): domain Bacteria; kingdom Pseudomonadati; phylum Pseudomonadota; class Alphaproteobacteria; order Hyphomicrobiales; family Nitrobacteraceae; genus Bradyrhizobium; species Bradyrhizobium sp. B117. The sequence continues at coordinate 9,842,497 of NZ_CP152414.1, read as the reverse complement.
CGACCTTCACGGTGCCGTCGTCCTCGATGTTGACCTTGGCGCCGGTCTTCTCGACGATCTCGCGGATCACCTTGCCGCCGGTGCCGATCACTTCGCGGATCTTGTCGGTCGGGATCTTGAAGGTCTCGATGCGCGGCGCGTATTCGCCGAGCTCGGCGCGCGCAGCGGTCAGCGCCTTGGCCATCTCGCCGAGGATGTGGATGCGGCCTTCCTTGGCCTGGCCAAGGGCGACGCGCATGATCTCCTCGGTGATGCCCTCGATCTTGATGTCCATCTGGAGCGAGGTGATGCCTTGCTCGGTGCCGGCGACCTTGAAGTCCATGTCGCCGAGATGGTCCTCGTCACCGAGGATGTCCGAGAGCACTGCAAAGCGCTTGTCCTCGAGGATCAGGCCCATCGCGATGCCCGCGGTCGGCCGCTTCAAGGGCACGCCGGCGTCCATCAGCGCGAGCGAGGCGCCGCAGACCGAAGCCATCGACGAGGAGCCGTTGGACTCGGTGATCTCCGACACCACGCGCGTGGTGTAGGGGAACTCGTGGTGCGGCGGCAGCACCGGGTGGATCGCGCGCCAGGCCAGCTTGCCGTGGCCGATCTCGCGGCGCTTGGTGCCGCCGAGGCGGCCGGTCTCGCCGACCGAGTAGGGCGGGAAGTTGTAATGCAGCAGGAACGTTTCCTTGTACGTCCCGGACAGCGCGTCGATGTACTGCTCGTCCTCGCCGGTGCCGAGCGTGGTCACGACCATCGCCTGGGTCTCACCGCGGGTGAACAGCGCCGAGCCGTGGGCGCGCGGCAGCACGCCGACTTCGGCGACGATGTTGCGCACGGTCTTGGAATCGCGGCCGTCGATGCGCTTGCCGGTGTCGAGGATGTTCCAGCGGACGATCTTGGCCTCCAGCTCCTTGAACACGCCGGCGACGCGGAGCTTGTCGTATTTCGGCTCCTGGCCCTCCGGGAAGTAGTGGGCCATCACCTTTTCCTTGGCGACGCCGACCGCGGCATAGCGGTCCTGCTTCACCGGGATGGCGTAGGCGGCGCGCAGCTCCTGCTCGATCAGCCCGAGCATTTCCTTTTCGATCGCCGAATTGTCGATCACGGTAACTTCGCGCGGCTCCTTGGCGGCCTTCTCGGCGAGCTCGATGATCGCGTTGATGACCGGCTGGAAGTGGCGGTGGCCGAACATCACGGCGCCGAGCATCACGTCTTCGTTGAGCTCCTTGGCTTCCGATTCCACCATCAGCACGGCGTCGGCGGTGCCGGCGACGACGAGGTCGAGCTGGGTGTCGACCATCTCGTCGAGCGTCGGGTTGAGGACGAATTCGTCATTGGCAAAACCGACGCGGGCGGCGCCGATCGGGCCCTTGAAGGGCGCGCCGGACAGCGTCAGCGCAGCGGAGGCCGCGACCATCGCGACGATATCGGGATCGTTTTCCATGTCGTGCGAGAGCACGGTGACGATCACCTGGGTCTCGTTGCGCCAGCCGTCGACGAACAGCGGGCGGATCGGACGGTCGATCAGGCGGGAGACCAGCGTCTCCTTCTCGGTCGGACGACCCTCGCGCTTGAAATAGCCGCCGGGAATGCGGCCCGCGGCGTAGGTCTTCTCCTGGTAGTCGACGGTCAGCGGCAGGAAGTCGACGCCCTCGCGCGGCGCCTTCGCCGCGACGACGGTGGCGAGCACCACGGTCTCGCCATAGGTGGCGATGACGGCGCCGTCGGCCTGGCGCGCGATCTTGCCGGTTTCCAGCTTGAGAGGGCGTCCGCCCCAGTCGATCTCGACTGAATGCTTATTGAACATAGAGGTCTTCTTTCATGGGTTCTCGAAAGAAGGGACGGCGCTCGAAAAACAAAAACCATGCGCAAGATTGCGGGACGCTGATCGAAGCGGGCGATCAGCGTCCTGCGATCCTGCCATGGTTTTTGGATGTCGGATGGCGTCCATCCTTTCGGGTCATACGGGCGCCTTGCCCGTTGTGCCCAGCCGCCGGATTGCTGCTGGACTGTCAGTCGGCACGAACGCGAACACCGAACCGCGGTCCTCGCCGATCGTGCCTCGGATGCTTGCCGTCACTCGAGCATGATCCGGAAAAGTGCGAAGCGGGCTTTCCGGAAAGATCATGCTCAAACAACAATCCAAAGTGCGATTCTTATCGCGCTTTGGGCCTGCATCCGACGCGCACGCAGCCTCGATCAAAAACCTTTAAATAAGTGCTTTCGTTCGAAACCACGCGAAAACGCGCGCCAATGGCGCGCGCAGGAACACTTAACGACGAATGTTGTGCTTCTCGAGCAGCGCCTTGTACCGCGCCTCGTCCTTCTTCTTGAGGTAGTCGAGGAGCGAGCGGCGGGTCGAGACCAGCTTCAAGAGGCCGCGACGCGAATGGTTGTCCTTCACGTGGGTCTTGAAATGGTTGGTCAGGTTGTTGATGCGTTCCGACAGGATCGCGACCTGAACCTCGGGCGAGCCGGTGTCGCCGGCCTTGGTGGCATTCGTCTTGATGACTTCCGCTTTGCGTTCTGCGGCAATCGACATCGTCAATTTCTCTCGTTGCGACCGGGGCTGGCAGTCAGGCCGGTCAGGTTGAACACACGCTTGGGGATGATTTCGCCATTGCCGACTTCAGCAAGCGCCAAAAGACGGCCTGCCACCGTGACATAGACTGTGCCGCTACAAGTGGGCGCATCCCGTCCGCGCAACAAAACGGCTTGGCCCCGATGGAGCCTTGCCGCATCAGCCCGAGTGACGGCCAGTGCCGGGATGTCGTCCAGCGCGGTCTCAACGGGCATAAGCGCGTCGGCGAGGCTGCCCTCGCCGGACGCGGCTCTATCGCACAAAGCCTCCAACTGATCCAGCGGAATCATGTCGTTTTCGTCAAATGGGCCGACCAGGGTCCGCCGCAGCGCGCAGATATGGCCGAAAGTGCCGAGAATCCGGCCCATATCGCGGGCCAACGCCCGGACATAGGTGCCCTTGCCGCATTCGGCCTCGAACACGGCCCGGTCGTTATCTGGTTGATCTACAAGAGCTAAATGGTGAATTTCGACCGGGCGGGGCGCCAGTTCCACGACCTCGCCGTCGCGGGCGAGGTCATAGGCCCGCTCGCCCTGGACCTTGATCGCGGAATAGCGGGGCGGGATCTGCTCGATCACCCCGGTGAAGCGGGGCAGCAGCGCCAGGATGGCCTCCCGGGTCGGGCGCTGGTCGGAGGTCGCGGTGACGCGGCCCTCGATGTCGTCGGTATCGCGCTCCTCGCCCCAGCACACGGTGAACTGGTAGCGCTTGCGGCCGTCCATGACGAAGGGAACGGTCTTCGTGGCCTCTCCGAGAGCAATGGGCAGGCCGCCCGAGGCGAGCGGGTCGAGCGTGCCGGCGTGTCCGGCGCGCTTGGCGTTGAACAGGCGCTTGAGCACCGCAACGGCCTGCGTCGAGGTCATGCCAATCGGCTTGTCGAGCACGACCCAGCCGTGGACGTCGCGGCGGTCGCGGCGCGGCTGGTTGCCCTTCTGCTGCCTGGCGCGCGGGTCGTTGTTGACGCGGCGCGGCTCCTGATGCGGCTGGGAATTGCCGCCGAGATCCGCAAAATTATTTTTCGTCACGTCGCGCTGATCGGCATCGTTGCCGCCGATCGTGCCGTGTACGGGGTCCATCGTCATTGCTCTTCTTCCCGATCCGAATCCGGATCCTGTTCAAGGTCCTTCTGCACCGCAGGTGTTCGCAAAAGCTTCTCGATCCGTTCCGCTTCGTCGAATCGCTCGTCGACGCGGAAACGAATGTCAGGTGCAAATTTCAGGTTAACGCGCCGCGCGACTTCGCCGCGCAGGAACTTCTTGTTGCGCTCGAGCGCAGCAATCACGATCTCGGTGTCGCGGCCACCGAGCGGCATCACATAGACTGTCGCGAGCTTCAGGTCTGGCGACATCCGTACCTCCGGCACGGTGATGATGTGACCTTCGAGGTCCGCATCATGCACATTGCCTTGCGCCAGAATCTCGGCCATCGCATGGCGAACCTGCTCGCCGACGCGCAGCTGACGCTGCGAGCCGCCGGGCGCGGAACTCTTCTTCTGGTGGTGGCGCGGCATCGTCGAAAATCACCTCGTCGTGCCCGTGTTTGGGACACGAGCATTGTCATTTGTCCTGTTGAAACGAATGAGGCGCGGATGGCCGGAAAAAATCCGGCCATCGCACTCCCGCAATTTCAGCTCAAAAAGATCCGGGCGCTTCGGTAAGATTTGGACTTACAGGGAGCGCTGGATCGTCTCCACGCGATAACACTCGATGACGTCACCGGCACGCATGTCGTGATAGTTCTCGAAGGCCATGCCGCATTCCTGACCGGACTGGACCTCCTTCACTTCGTCCTTGAAGCGCTTCAGCGTCGACAGCTTGCCTTCGTGCACGACGACGTTGTCGCGGATCAGGCGCACATTGGCGCCGCGTTCCACGGTGCCGTCGGTGACGCGGCAGCCGGCCACCTTGCCGACCTTGGAGATGTTGAAGATCTCCAGGATCTCGGCATTGCCCAGCATGGTTTCGCGCAAGGTCGGCGCGAGCAGACCGCTCATCGCCTTCTTCACGTCGTCCACGAGGTCGTAGATGATGTTGTAGTAGCGGATCTCGATGCCGTTGCGCTTGGCGGCCGCAGCGGCTTCCTTGTTGGCACGAACCGAGAAGCCGATGATCGCGGCGTTGAAGCCTTCGGCGAGCGTCACGTCGGATTCCGAGATACCGCCGACGCCGGCATGCAGGATGCGGGCTGCGACCTCGTCGGTGCCGAGCTTCTCCAGCGAGCCGAGGATCGCTTCCAGCGAGCCCTGCACGTCGGCCTTGACGATCAGCGGGAACTCCTTGCGGCCCGCCGTCTTCAATTGCGACATCATCTGCTCGAGCGAGCCGCGCATGCCGGAGATCGAGGCTGCCGCGTTCTCGCGCTTCTGGTGCGCGCGGTAGCTGGTGACCTGGCGGGCGCGGGCTTCGTTCTCGACCACGGCGAGACGATCGCCGGCTTCCGGCGGACCGTTGAAGCCGAGCACTTCGACCGGCACCGAGGGGCCGGCTTCCTGCACGGTCTCGCCCTGATCGGAGATCAGCGCGCGGACGCGGCCCATCTCGGCGCCGGCGACGATGATGTCGCCGACACGGAGCGTGCCGCGCTGGACCAGTACGGTTGCGACCGGACCACGGCCGCGATCGAGCTTGGCTTCGATCACGGTGCCTTCGGCCGGACGCTCCGAATTGGTCTTGAGGTCGAGGATTTCGGCCTGGAGCGCGATCATCTCGAGCAGCTTGTCGAGATTGGTCTTGTTCTTGGCGGACACCTCGACGTCGACGACGTCGCCGCCGAAGGATTCCACCTGCACCTCGTGCTGGAGCAGCTCGGTGCGCACGCGCTCGGGCTTGGCGTCGGGCTTGTCGATCTTGTTGATGGCAACGATGATCGGCACGCCTGCCGCCTTGGCGTGGTTGATGGCTTCCACCGTCTGCGGCATCACGCCGTCGTCGGCCGCAACCACCAGCACGACGATGTCGGTGACCTTGGCGCCGCGGGCGCGCATCGCGGTGAACGCGGCGTGGCCGGGCGTGTCGATGAAGGTGATCTTCTTGCCGGTTTCGGGCGAGGACACCTGATAGGCGCCGATATGCTGGGTGATGCCGCCGGCTTCGCCGGAGACCACGTTGGCATGACGGAGCGCGTCGAGCAGCGAGGTCTTGCCGTGGTCGACGTGGCCCATCACGGTCACCACGGGCGAACGCGTCTCGGTGTCGGTGGAATCGTCGACCTGGTCGAACAGGCCTTCCTCGACGTCGGAGGCGGCAACGCGCTTGACGGTGTGGCCGAGCTCCTCGGCGATCAGCTGCGCGGTGTCGGCGTCGATCACGTCGGTGATCTTGTGCATCGCGCCCTGCTTCATCAGCATGCGGATGACGTCGACCGCGCGCTCGGACATGCGGTTGGCGAGTTCCTGGATCGTGATCGCTTCCGGGATCGTCACCTCGCGGATGAGCTTTTCCTTCGGCTCGTTCGAGGCGTGACCCTTCAGGCGCTGGGTGCGGCGGCGGAACGATGCGATCGAGCGCTCGCGCACCTCGTCGGCATTGAGCGCCGTGACGACGGTCAGGCGGCCGCGCTCCTTCTGCGGGCCGGGCTTGTGCGTGGTCTTGGGCGCTGCCGCAGGACGTGCAGCACCACCGGGACCGCGACGGATCTGGCGCGGACCGTCATCCTCGTCGGGACCGGCTGCGACCGCGGGGGCGCGGCCGAGCGGGCCGCCGCCGGCCGGACGCGGCGTGGTCGTTCCGGGACGTGCAGTCGTGGTTCCCGGGCGTGCCGTGGTGGCGGGAGCGCCGGGCCGCGCTGCGGGCACGCCGGAACGCGGCGCCGGAGCGGCCGGGGCCGCAGCAGCTGCGGGGCGGGCAGCGGCCGGCTGCTCGCCTTCGCCAAAACGCTTCTTGGCTTCGGTCTCGGCCTTGCGCTTGGCCTCGTCCTCGTGACGGTGACGCTCTTCCTCGGCCTTGCGGCGGGATTCGGCCGCCTCGCGCTCGGCGCGTTCGGCAGCTTCGCGGACGGCACGGCGCTGGGCCTCTTCCTCGGCCTGGCGGCGTTCCTCGACTTCGCGCAGCTTGGCGTCGGCCAGCGCGCTGGCGCGGGCCGAACGTTCGTCCTCGGTCAGCGTGCGCAGCACCACGCCGGAGCCGGCGTTGCGCGGCGGCGCCGGGCGTACTGGTGCGGGTGCGGGCGCAGCCGGCGCGGGCTTCGGCGCCTCGGCAGTCTGCGGCTCAGGGGTGCCGTCGATGCGGCGCTTGCCGCGCTTCTCGACCACGACCTGCTTGCTGCGGCCATGGCTGAAGCTCTGGCGCACAGTGCCCGTTTCGACGCGCGGCTTGAGCGATAGCGTCTTGCTCGGAACGCTCAGCTTCTTGTCGCCAGGGGTCTTGGTATCAACCATTCAGCAGTCCTAATCCTGATCTTGTTAATGGTGTGCGTTCCCGCACCGTCCTATCGGGTCGTCGTTGTCTTTCAGAAATCCTGGCCGGGCTTTTCGGCAGTCTTGTCAGCGTCCGCCATCCGGTATCGGACCAGCATCTGGCTACGCGACAGGAATGACTTGCTCGCCGGGCCCGCGAGCAGGGCAGCATGTATCACATTTGACCGGGTTAGTGCCAAATCCAATTCTACCGATTTCAGTGCGGTGACGACGGGAATCGGCGGCTTGGCGCCGCGATTTCCGGCATTTTGACGCGCCAGCGTGTCCAATTTGCGGATTCCGTCCGCGGCCCCGTCGCTGGCGTGGATCAGGGCCTCGACCGTGCCTTCCCGAAGCGCGCTTTCGACCTTGCCGAAGCCGGCCACGACCTGGCCCGCCTTGGCGGCGATCCCAAGGGCTTCCGTCACGCTCCGAACCAGGAGCGCCTCGATATCGGCTGGAAGCGTCTGAGGGGTGCGCAGCTCGCGCTTGAAGGCTTTGCTAAATTGGTGACGCCGGACGGCTTCCGCAACCGCCTCGCGCGAGGCGGTGATCCACATGCCCCGCCCGGGCAGCTTGCGCTTGAGATCGGGAACTATCTGCCCGTCAGGGGATACGACGAAGCGGATCAGCTCGTCGATCGGCCGGACCTCGCGATTGACCGCGCACATGCGCATGGTCGCGGACCTTTCGGTCCGCGGTCCATGGTCAAGTTCGTGAGCAGTGTCTGCGAGCATCCGGGCGACATTCTCCTTCGTCCTTAAGCCGGCTGATCTTCGGTCGCCTCGGCCTCTTCAGCAGGCTTGGCGAGATCGGCCTCGGTGATCCAGCCGGCCTTGACGCGGGCCTGCATGATCATCGCTTCGGCATCGTCACGGGAGATGTCGATCCCGTCGAGCGCACCCGGATGCTTGGTCTGCTCGCCGCCTTCCTTGCGCTCGTTCCAGCCGACCAGATCGTCGGTGGCGCAGCCGGCGAGGTCGTCGACCGTCTTGATGTCGTTCTCGCCGAACTTCACCAGCATCTTCGAGGTCACACCGGGCACGTCCTTGACGGCGTCCTCGACGCCCAGCTCCTTGCGCCTCGCCTCGATCTCGGCTTCCTGCTGCTCGAGATATTCGCGGGCACGGCTCTGGAGCTCCTGCGCGGTCTCCTCGTCGAAGCCTTCGATGCTGGCGAGTTCCTTGAGGTCCACCATCGCGAGTTCCTCGACCGAGGTGAAGCCTTCGGACGCCAGCAGCTGGCCGACCACTTCGTCGACGTTGAGCGATTCCATGAAGACGCGGGTGGAGTTCTCGAAGTCGGCCTGGCGGCGCTCCGATTCCTCCTGCTCGGTCAGGATATCGATGTCCCAGCCGGTGAGCTGCGAGGCCAAACGCACGTTCTGGCCGCGACGGCCGATCGCCAGCGAGAGCTGGTTGTTGGTGTCGGGCACCACGACCTCGATGCGCTCGCGGTCCTCGTCGATGACGACCTTGGAGACTTCGGCGGGCGCCAGCGCGTTGACCACGAAGGTCGCGATGTCGGGCGACCACGGGATGATGTCGATCTTCTCGCCCTGCAATTCGTTCACCACGGCCTGCACGCGCGAGCCGCGCATACCGACGCAGGCGCCGACCGGATCGACCGAGGAATCGCGGGAAATCACGCCGATTTTCGCGCGCGAGCCCGGATCGCGGGCCACCGCCTTGATCTCGACGATGCCGTCATAGATCTCAGGCACTTCCTGCGCGAACAGCTTTGCCATGAACTGCGGATGGGTGCGCGACAGGAAGATCTGCGGGCCGCGCGTCTCGCGGCGGACGTCGAAGATGTAGGCGCGGACGCGGTCGCCGTTGCGGAACACTTCGCGCGGCAGCATCTCGTCGCGGCGGATGATGGCTTCGCCACGGCCGAGATCGACGATCACGCTGCCATATTCGACGCGCTTGACGACGCCGTTGACGATGTCGCCGATGCGGTCCTTGAATTCCTGATACTGCCGGTCACGCTCGGCCTCGCGCACCTTCTGCACGATCACCTGCTTGGCCGACTGCGCGGCGATGCGGCCATATTCCAGCGGCGGCAGGGTGTCGGCGATGGTGTCGCCGACCTGGGCGCCGGGATTGGCGCGCTGCGCGTCGACCAGCGAGATCTGGTTGGAATGGTTTTCGACCTTGTCGACCACCAGCATGTGGCGCGACAGCCGCAGCTCGCCCTTCTTCGGGTCGATCTCGGCATGAACGTCGGTCTCGCTGCCGTAACGGGCGCGCGCCGCCTTGGCGATGGCGTCCTCCATCGCTGCGATGACGATGCCGCGGTCGATCGATTTCTCGCGCGCAACCGCGTCGGCGATCTGGAGCAGTTCAAGTCGATTGGCGCTGACTGCCATGGCTAGTCTCCTTCGTCAGGCTCGATCTCGCCACGCCGCGCGCGTTCGGCGGCCAGGCGATGCTTCTTGGTATTGGTCGGGGCCGGCTTCTTCTTCGGCCTGGTATTCTTGGTGGTCTTCTCGCTGATCTTGGCGTGCGGTGCTTGCGGCGGTTCCAGGCCGAGATCCCGGCGCATTTGCCGCTCCTCGGCCTTGCCGCGGCGCATGGATTCCGCAATCAGCTCGTCGGTTAGCACCAGGCGTGCCTCGCCGATATCCTCCATCGTCAGGAGGACGTCGGGATTGTCGCCGGCCTTGACGTCGTCGCGGTGCAAATGCACGCGGTCGCCCTCGACAGCGCCGAGCGCGCCACGGAACCGCTTCCGCCCCTCATGGGCGACAGCCATCTCGATCTTCACCAGATGCCCGGAAAAGCGCTCGAAGTCGGAACGGCGCACCAGCGGACGGTCGATGCCCGGCGATGAGATTTCCAGCCGGTAGGCGCGGTCGATGGGATCGGCGACGTCGAGCACGGGCGACAGGGCCCGCGAGATCGCCTCGCAATCCTCGAGCTGCATCGATCCGTCCGGCCGCTCGGCCATGATCTGCACGGTGCAGCCGGCCTCGCCGGAGATGCGGATCCGCACCAGACGGTAGCCCATGCCTTCGAGCACAGGCGTTGCGACCGCAGACACCCGTGCCGCCACGCCCGGCTCGACCACGAGCCTCGGCTCGGCCAGCAACTCGGCATCGGTGGAACCAGTGGTCGGTTCGGTCATCGCAGGGATCAAGGCGCTCGTTGGTTAATGCTTGGGTTAAGGCTTGGTTAACAAAGCCCGCTTTGGAACTTTCCCGACAGCGCGCCGGGCCCGCATCTTCCGCCAAGCCGCGCTCAGGTAATAAAAAAGAGCGGGTCCTTTCGGGCCCACTCTCACTACGCGGATCGTATGAGAAGATGAATTAGCGCTGATATAGCCCTTTCCGCTGCCCCGGACAAGGCCCATCGCAGCGGCGAGGAGGCTTTTTGCGCCCGGTTCGCGGCCCCTCAAGGCAACGCTTCTTTCATGAAGCAGGCCTAGATTCCCTGATTGTGGGGCGGCTTGGACCAAGGGCGCACCCGCGGCGTGCCCTGTACGAGTTTGCGTTTTCATGACCGTTGCCACGTCGCTCATTCCTGGACTGGACGATATCGTCAAACGCGGCGACCCCAGGCGTCGTGGCGAGATCGCGCGCGCCATCTCCGACCTGTTCTTCCAGGATCCCGAAAGGCTCCGTCCCGAGCTGATCGATCTCTTCGACAATCTCCTGATCGATCTCGTCCCCCATGCCGAGCTCGCCTCGCGGGTCGATCTCGCCGAGCGCTTCTCGCGCCTGAACAATGCGCCGCCACATCTGGTCAACCAGCTCGCACGCGAAAACGAGATCATGGTGGCCGGCCCCGTGCTGCGCCGCTCGCCCGTGCTCGACGACGCCGCTCTGGTCGAGATCGCGCGGCTGAAGGGCCAGGGCCATCTGCTGGCGATGACGGAGCGCCCGGCTTTGTCTTCCGTCATCACCGACGTGCTGATCGAGCGCGGCGATCGCGACGTGGTGCGTCGCGCCGCGGGCAATGCCGGCGCGGTGTTCTCGCCCGGCAGCTATTCCGAGCTGGTCAGGCGCGCGGCCCAGGACGGCGTGCTCACGCTCAAGATCGGCCAGCGCAGCGACCTCTCGGGCGAGCAGCTGAAGGAGCTCCTCGACGGCACGCTCGACGTCATCCGCCGCCGTCTGTCCACCGTGGTCAATCCCGCGCGTCAAGTCGAGATCAAGCGCGCCATGGCCGCGATCGAGGAGGCGGCGCTGCCGCCGGGGCCGCGCCGCGATTTTTCCGGCGCGCAGCGCACCGTGCTCGCGCTGCACCGCGAGGGTCATCTCGGCGAGAGCGCGCTGCTCGGCTTCGCCAAGGCGAACAAATACGAGGAATCGATCGCTTCGCTCTCGGCGATGTCCGGCGTCCGGCTCTCGATCCTCGACCGCCTGATCGGGGGCGACCGCTACGATCCGATCCTGGTGCTGGGCCGCATGCTGAACCTGGGCTGGCCCACGGTGCGCGCGCTGGTCCTGCTCTGGTACGGCCCGCACCGCACGCCGGCCGATGCCGACATCGAGGCGGCGCGCACCAACTTCACCCGCCTGATGCCGGCGACGGCCGAGCGCGTCGTCAATTTCTGGCGCAACCGGCAGACGATCTAAACTCGCCTGAACCGCAAGTACGCCGCCTTGCGCCCCTCGCGCGCGGCCTTCCGGCCGTAGCGCGTCATGGTGTAGCCGGCCCATGGCTCGCGGAAATCGTCGGCGCGTTCGGCAAGCCAGACGAAATCGGAAGAGCGCGCCAGATGCGACAGCGTCCAGGCGCAGTAATCATCGATGTCGCAGACGAAGCGGAATTCGCCGCCAGGCTTCAGCACGCGCGCCATCGCGGCGATCGTTCTGTCCTGGACGAAGCGCCGCTTCCAGTGCCGCCGCTTCGGCCAGGGATCGGGATGGATCAGGTCGATCCGCGACAGCGAAGCCCGCGGCAGCCAGGCCAGGAGCTCGGCGGCATCTCCGGCGAACAGGCGGATGTTGGAAATATTGGCAGCCTCGATCTGCGCGAGGATCTTGGCCATGCCGTTGACATAGGGCTCGCAGCCGATGAAGCCGGTCGTCGCGAAGTGCTGCGCTTCGGCCGCGAGATGCTCGCCGCCGCCGAAGCCGATCTCGAGCCGCACATCGTCTGCCGCGGGATCGAAGATCTCCGCGGCATCCGCCGGCGCTTCACCATCAATGTCGAGCGCGAGGTGCGGCAGCAGCTGATCGATCAGCTCGGCTTGGTGCTGCCGCAGCTTGTGGCCCTTGCGGCGCCCGAAGAAGGCGCGCTCGCTGTCGTCGCGATCGGGATCTGACTTGCGTTCACTCATCGCAGCGTCTGGTACAGCCGATGGAGCAGCCGCGCGCGCGGCGCGAGCGAGGAGACATAGAGCTGCTCATAATGAGTGTGCGCGCCCTTGCCGTCGACGCCGAGGCCGTCGAGCGTTGCGGTGTGCGCGGCGGTGAAATTGCCGTCCGAGCCGCCGCCGGTGTGCGTGTCGATCAGCTCGAAGCCGATTTCGGCGGCGAGCGTCTTGGCATGCTCGTACAGCGAGGCACCGGCATTGCTCTTCTCGTAGGGCGGACGATTGAGCTCGCCCGTGACCGTGACGGTGACGCCTTCGGTCTTCGAGGTCAGTCCGAGGATCTTGCCGACGAATTCGTCCGCGTCGGCAAAGCTCGGCACGCGCAGATCGACCTCGGCATAAGCTTCTTCCGGCGTCACGTTGGGGCGCGTTCCGCCGCGCGCCACGCCGACATTCACGGTGACGCCGCGCGTCAGATCGTTCATGCCTTCGAGCGCGAGAATCACGTTGGCGAGCTCGCGGACGGCACTGCGGCCGTCCTGGGGCCGCGTACCGGCATGCGCAGGCACGCCCTTGATGAGCACGCGGAAGCGTCCGACGCCCTTGCGCCCGGTGACGATCTTGCCGCCTTCGCGCGCCGGCTCGGTCACCAGCACGTATTTGGCCTTGCGTCCCTCCTTCTCAATCAGCGCACGCGAGGTCGGGCTGCCGATCTCCTCGTCGGAGGTGAAGACATGCGTGATGCCGAGCGGTGAGCGATTGCCATCGGCGCAAAGCGCGCGAAACGCGTGATGGGCGATGTAGGCGCCGCCCTTCATGTCGTAGATGCCGGGGCCGAATGCGCTGTCGCCTTCGACCTTGAACGGCAGACGCTCGATGAAGCCCATGGGGTGAACGGTATCGAGATGACTGAGGACCAGGATGCCCGGCTGATCCTGCCCCCACGCCGAACGCGCGATGAGATGATCGCCGCAGCCGTCGATGCCGGCGACGCGTTCGAGCGTGACGGACAGATCGCGATGCTGATCCGCGACCAACGACATCAGCCGGTTGACCTGTTCAGGCGAATCCGTCGGCGTCTCGATCTCCACCCAGCGGCGGATGCCATCGAGAATAGTTTTGGTATCGAACCAATTGGCGCTGGTCATGAACGCATCTGTGCCTTCGAACTGCATCATCGGAAAGGGCGCGCAGCAAAACGCGGCCGCAAATGACGACATAGGCCAGATTTCGCGCAGTCTCAAATCGGATCGAGTCGGCGCCTCAGCGCTTGTCGGGGCCTTCGCGCGCGGCGATCTGCTCGACGAGATCGACGATCGAGCGGCGCATCTTCGAATCGGTGATTCGGGTGAACGCCTTGGTCAGCGCGAGACCTTCGGAGGTCGCGAGGAAGTCGGAGACGTAAGAGGGCGAAGCGCCTTCGCTGAAGCCGTCCGGCCCCGGCACGCCGCTCGGGCCGCCCTCGAACAGGAACGACACCGGCACCTGGAGGATCTCCGCGATCTGCTGGATGCGGCTCGCGCCGACGCGGTTGGTGCCCTTCTCGTACTTCTGAATCTGCTGGAAAGTCAGGCCCAAAGCTTCACCGAGCTTTTCCTGGCTCATGCCCAACATGATGCGGCGCATACGCACGCGACTGCCGACATATTTGTCAACAGGGTTGGGCGCTTTCGACATTTCCTCAGCCTCCAAACACCACCTTCAGCGCAATCGAGAAGTTGCCTCAGGTGCCAGCATCGTCAAAATCAAACCCTGTTATTGGGTCACATTGCGGAGAAATTTAGCAATGCACAGCTGTCTTTCGCAGCCAGTGCAGAATGGGGAACCCGCGTGCAGTCTGTCAACCGTGGGACTACGGTTGTCAAAGGATTCCGCCGGGGCAGGCGGCGACGGTGCGATCAGGGGTGCCGCTTGGCAACACGGCGGCGCAGCGCCAGAAATACCGCCAACGCGACGAGCATCGCTGCGGGCACATCGCCGACGCGCGCATAGACGGTCGGCGGGATCGCGGCGGGCAGGCTTGCATCCAAAATGCCTTCGATTCCGAGACCGAGGCTGGCAATCGTTCGCCCGACCGGATCGATCACCGCAGAGACGCCGGTATTGGCGGAGCGCACCAGCGGCAGTCCGAGCTCGATCGCGCGCATCCGCGCCTGCTCCAGATGCTGATAGGGACCGGTCGAGATGCCGAACCAGCCGTCATTGGTGAGGTTCACGATCCAGCCCGGACGCTCGTTGCGTCCGGCAACCTCGCCGGGAAAGATGGCTTCGTAGCAGATCAGCGGCAGTGCGCTCGGCGCGCCCGGTACCGAAAGTGCATGTCGCATAGTTCCGGGAATGAAGCCGCCGCGCACGCGCGTGAGTTGCTCGAAGCCGAGCTTCTCCATCAGGTCCTGATAGGGCAGGAATTCGCCGAACGGCACGAGATGCAGCTTGTCGTAGACCGAGAGCACGCTGCCGTCGTGATCGATCACATAGATCGAATTGTAGGCGCGCGTGACCGGCACCCCGCGCGGCAAATCGGGCGCGCGCACCGAACCCGTGATCAGCACCGTGCCCTTCGGCAGCAGCTCGGCGATCTGCGCCATCGCGTCGGCTTCGCGGGTCAGGAAGAACGGAAAGGCGGATTCCGGCCAGATCAGGATGGTGGCATCGCGTACGCCGGTCGATTGCGGCCCCGAGGCGCGGTCCGACAGCGCGAGGTATTTCTTCATCACCTCCGCCTTGGCGGCGTAGTTGAATTTCGCGTCCTGCTGCAGGTCCGGCTGCATCAGCCGCAGCTTGGTGCCCGCGACCATCGTGGTCGGATGCAGCGACAGCCGGACCGCGCCGAAGATGGCCATGACGATCAGGAGCGCAATCGCCGCCGCCGGCACGCGCCATTGCAGGCGGCGGTCGGGCGTGCGGTCGATCAGCGTCGCGGGGCTCGCGAAGATCGCAACCGCCAGGAACGTCATGCCCCACAGCCCGATCAGCGACGCCGTCTGCGCCAGCGGCAGCGGCTCGGACAGCGCATAGCCGAACGTGTTCCATGGGAAGCCGGTCAGCGCGTGACCGCGCAGCCATTCGCTGATGGTGAGGCTTGCCGCGAGCGCGAGCACGCGCGTGGCGTTCTTGGTCCAGAGCAGGCGCGCGAGCGCAAAGCCCATCGCCGTGAAGATGGAGAGATAGGCCGGCAGGCCCAGCACCGCGAACGGCGTCAGCCAGGCGAACACGTCGGCGTCGACGAAGAAGGCGTAGCCGATCCAGTAGAGGCCGGGAACGAAATAGCCGAGCCCGAACCAGTAGCCGGTCAGCGCCGCGGCGGGCACGCCGCCATAGCGTCCCGCGCTGGCGCCGTCGATCAGCCAGACCAGCACTGGAAAAGTAATGAACAGTACCGGGAAGATATTGAACGGCGCCAATGCCAGCACCGACAATGCGCCGGCCGCCATGGTGATGAGCGCGCGCTTCCAGCCCCAGGTGAGGATGATGGCAAGCGCGATCTGCCGAAGTCGCTGGAGCGCGCTCACTGCTGGCCGGTCCCCTCGCTCGGCGGCGGGGTGGGTGTGTCACTGGCCGGCGGCTGACTGCCGTCCGGCGTGGCCTCGCGGCGGCGGCTTTCGCGCTGGGTGCGCGGGGCGGGCCGTTCCTTGCGTGTCGAGATGCGCAGCCGCTTGACGCGGCGCGGATCGGCATCGAGCACCTCGACCTCGTAATGGCCGGGGCCCGAGATCACCTCGCCGCGCACCGGCAGGCGTCCGACGAAGCTGACGAGATAGCCGCCCAGCGTCTCCACTTCCTCGCCGGCCTCGCCGGTGACGAAGTCCTCACCGATCACGGTGCGGACGTCGTCGAGGCTGGCGCGGGCATCGGCGATGAAGGCGTTGTCGGGCAGGCGCACGATCGACGGCGGCTCGTCGCTGTCGTGCTCGTCGTCGATCTCGCCGACGATCTGCTCGACGATGTCTTCCAGCGAAACCAGCCCGTCGCTGCCGCCATATTCGTCGACGACCAGCGCCAGATGGATGCGCGTCGCCTGCATCTGCGCGAGCAGGTCGATCGCCCGCATCGACGGCGGCACGTAGAGCAGCTTGCGGATGATGCGCGCATCCTCCAGCGGCAATGCGAGGTCGACCGCGCGCAGGTCGAGCCCGGCCGGCAGCGGCTTCTTGCGCTTGGTCTTGGCGGCTTCCGACACGCGCGCACGCGCGGTCATGAACGCGAGCAGGTCGCGGATGTGGACGATGCCGACGGGATCGTCGAGCGTCTCGTTGTAGACCACGAGGCGCGAATGGCCGGCGCTCTCGAAGCGGTCCATCAGCTCGCCGAGCGGGATGTCGCGCTTCACCGCGACGATGTCGGCGCGATGCACCATGACGTCGGCGATGCGGCGCTCGTGCAGGCCGAGGATGTTGCGCAGCATGGTGCGCTCGACCGCCGAGAAGCCGGTGTCGTCGGGCGTGGTCGCATCGAGCACGACCTGGAGGTCGTCGCGCACCGATCCGGCCTTCCAGCCGAACAGCGTGCGGATGGCGCGCAGCAGCCAGCCTTCCGCGGTCGGGCGCATCACCTCGCCGGGCGTCACCACGGCCGGCAGATTGGCCGTGTTGCGCGGATTGTCGTGAATAGGCTCTGAATCCGGCATCTCAATGCGTCCCCGGGCGCTCGGCATAGGGATCGGGGATGCCGAGGTGCGCCAGGATCTGCGTCTCCAGCGCTTCCATTTCCTCGGCGTCGTCGTCGTTCTCGTGGTCGTAGCCGATCAAATGCAGGAAACCGTGCACTGCGAGATGGCTTAAATGATGGTCGAACGGCTTGTGTTCCTCGTGGGCCTCGCGCCGCATGGTCTCGTAGGCGATCGCGATGTCGCCGAGCATGCGCGGCGCATCGCCTTCCTTCCACTCGCCCTCCGGCTGGAGCGCGGGGAACGACAGCACGTTGGTCGGCTTGTCGATGCCGCGCCAATTGCTGTTGAGGGTGCGGATGCCGGCGTCATCGGTCAGCATCACAGCCACTTCCGCGCCGGCGACGTCTTCATCGACGCTCTCGGCGGCGGCGGCTACCGCGCGCTGGATCACGGCTTCGGAATCGGGTTCGCGCTGCCAGCAATCGGCAACGACGAGGACCTCGGTCATGGGAAGGTTGGGATGGGCCATTGTGTTGTCTGGGACGAAAGGCGCTGTGTCCGCGCCCGCTTGGTCCGGTTGCTATCTCGTCAGGATTGCCCGGCCGGCCGCTGCGGCAAACCTTCGTAGGCGGCGACGATGCGCGCCACGAGCTCGTGGCGGATCACGTCCTCGGCTTTGAAATGAACTTGGGCGATGCCTTCGACGCCGCTCAACAGGCGCGTTGCTTCTGCCAGGCCGGAAGTCTGGCCGTTCGGCAGGTCGATCTGCGAGGGATCGCCGGTCACGATCATGCGGCTGTTCTCGCCGAGACGGGTCAGGAACATCTTCATCTGCATCGATGTGGTGTTCTGCGCCTCGTCCAGGATGATGGCGGCATTGGTCAGCGTGCGGCCGCGCATGAAGGCGAGCGGCGCGATCTCGATCTCGCCGGTCTGCAGCGCGCGCTCGACGATGCGCGCGTCCATGAGGTCGTAGAGCGCGTCGTAGATCGGGCGCAGATACGGATCGACCTTTTCGCGGAGATCGCCGGGCAGGAAGCCGAGCCGCTCGCCGGCTTCCACCGCCGGCCGCGACAGGATGATCTTGTCGACCTCCTTGCGCTCGAACAGCTGTGCGGCATGCGCCACCGCGAGCCAAGTTTTGCCGGTGCCGGCGGGGCCGATGCCGAACACCAGCTCGTGGCGCTTCAGCGCGCGAATGTAGGAATCCTGCGCAGGGGTGCGCGCGCGCACCGGGCGCTTGCGCAGGTTGATGCTGTCGAAGGTCGCCTTGGCCGATTTGGCGTCGAACTCGAACAGCGACCCCTGCGCGATCACGGCGCGGATCGCGCCCTCGACCTCGCCCTGGTCGAGGTCCTGTCCCTTCACGGCTTGTGCGTAGAGCGTCTCCAGCACCCGGCGCGCGGCATCGCAGCCGTCGCGCGTGCCGCCGATGGTGATGTGGTTGCCCTTGGAATCGACGACGACGCCGAGCCGCCGCTCGATCTGCGCGAGGTGCTGGCCATAGGGGCCGACCAGCGCGGATGCGGCGCGGTTGTCGTCGAAGTCGATGACGACCTGGGTCTCGGGCGGAACTTGCATGTCGCGGTCAAATTTGCGGCTGGGAGCGATAGAAGACGAATCCGATGCACTTTTGGGCAAGGGTTCAGGCTCCAGTGGCTTGCGATAAAGCGGGCGCGCGCGCGCTGCGCGGTATGGCGAGCTCGCCGAGGAAACTGTAGCGCTCGAGCCTGTCGATCCTGACAGGCAGGATCTGTCCGATGATGTCGGGCGAGGCCATCACATGGGCGGGCTGGAGGAATGCGGTGCGGCCGACGATCTGGCCGTCCTTGCGCGCCGGACGTTCGAACAGCACGTCGACCGTTGAGCCAATCGCAGCCCTGTTGAAGGCCGCTTGCTGGCTGTCGATCAGTTCCTGGAGCCGCTCCAATCGCTGGTCCATCTCGGCGGGGGACACCGTCTCCTGCATATCCGCGGCCGGCGTTCCCGGCCGGGCGGAGTATTTGAACGAATATGCTGCAGCGTAGCCGATTTGCGTGACAAGCGCGAGAGTGGCGAGAAAATCTTGCTCGCTTTCGCCGGGGAAGCCGACGATAAAATCTGATGAAAAAGCAATGTCTTGGCGTGCGGTACGGAAACGGTCGATGACATCGAGATAATCATCGGCGGTATGTTTCCGGTTCATGGCGGCGAGAATCCGGTCCGAGCCCGACTGTACCGGCAGGTGCACGAACGGCATCAAGGCATCGAGATCGCGATGGGCCGCAATCAAACTGTCATCGACGTCGCGGGGATGGCTGGTCGAATAGCGCAGCCGCGCGATGCCGGGAATCGTCGCCAAATGCTCGAGCAGCCGGCCCAGCGGCCAGGTTTTTCCGTCAGGACCCTCGCCATGATAGGCGTTGACGTTCTGGCCGATCAGCGTGAGCTCGCGCACGCCGTTGTCGGCGAGCCGCTTCACGTCGTCGACGATTTTTGTCACCGGTCGCGAAACTTCCGAGCCTCGCGTGTACGGCACGACGCAGAACGTACAAAACTTGTCGCAGCCTTCCTGCACCGTGACGAAGGCGGAAATGCCGCGTGCGCGGATCGCATCGGGCTTCGGCTGTGCCAGGAAGCCGAACTTGTCCGCGGCCGGAAACTCGGTCTCGATCGCGCGGCCTTCGCTGCCGGCGCGCTTCAAGAGATCCGGCAGGTGATGATAGCTCTGTGGCCCGACCACGACGTCGACGACAGGCGCACGGCGCACGATCTCCTCGCCCTCGGCCTGCGCCACGCAACCCGCAACCGCGATCTGCATTGCGCGACCAGAGCGCGCGGCCTCGTCCTTGACGACGCGTAAGCGCCCGAGCTCGGAATAGACCTTTTCGGAGGCCTTCTCGCGGATGTGGCAGGTGTTGAGGATGACGAGGTCGGCCTCCTCGGCGCTATCAGTCTCGACGAATCCTTCCGGCGCCAGCGTGTCCACCATGCGCTGGGCATCGTAGACGTTCATCTGGCAGCCATATGATTTGATGTGCAGCTTGCGCGGCGGCGTCATGGAACCCGGAATGGAGGTGGAGGACGGCCCTCAGATATAGGCTAGAGGGCCGAAAATCCAGCGAATGGAGCCATTTTCGGCCGTCATTCCGGGGCGATGCGTGGCATCGAACCCGGAATCTCGGGCCAAAACCTCTGGATTCCGGGTTCACGCGCTGGGCGCGTGCCCCGGAATGACACCAGTGGCGAAATCAGCCCGTCAGGGCGTCCGCCTCGACCCGCCGGACCAGCTCCGGCAATTGGTGCATGTCGGCAAAGGTCAGGTCGGCGCCGGCCCGGCGCAGGGTCTCGGCATGGCCGGCGCCGCAATGACTGCCACCGTAAAAGCCGAATACTTTCATTCCGGCCGCCCGTGCGCCGGTAATGCCAGCCAGACTGTCCTCGATGACGACGCAGCGTTCCGGCGGCACGCCCATTTCCTTGGCCGCGAACAGGAACAGGTCCGGTGCGGGCTTGCCGTTCGTCACTTGCGAGGACGAGAAGATGTTCGGCGCGAGGCGCTGATAGAGCCCCGTCCTCCCCAAGCTCACTTGCATGCGCGGATGCGAACCGCTCGAGGCAACGCAGACACGTTGCGTCAGGACGTCGAGCACGTCGTGGATGCCGCGGATCGCTTCGAGGTCGGCTTCGAAGGCGCGAAACAGCTCGTCCTGCAGATCGCCGTGATAGGCTTCGGGCAATTTACGGCCGAGCTCGGCTTCGATCTCGAGATTGGCCTGTTTTGTCGAGCGGCCGAGGAAGCGTTCGGACACCTGTTCCGACGTGATCGGATAGCCGTGGCGGGTGAGCACATCGGCATGCGCGCGACAGGAGATCGCCTCGCTGTCCACGAGCACGCCGTCGCAATCGAAGATGATGAGATCGATGGGCATTCAGTGTGCGGTGAGGTTGAAATGATCTGGCGCGATGCGGGCGGTGCCACCTCTCCCGGAGGGAGAGGTCGGCGCGTAGCGCCGGGTGAGGGGATCAGCTCTCTCAGGGGACCCGAGGCCCCTCACCCGATTTGCTGCGCAAATCGACCTCTCCCCGATGGGGAGAGGTGAAGGAGCGCCGATGCGTGGAATTCGAAAAAGCACTTAAGACGTCGGCTTGTCGTCGTCGAGCGGGACGCAATAGAGCTCAAGCCGGTGGTCGACCAGGCGATAGCCGAGCTTGCGGGCGATCTCCGCCTGCAGCTTCTCGATCTCTTCGGAGGTGAACTCGATCACCTTGCCGTCGCGCAGATTGATGAGGTGGTCGTGATGGCTGTCGCGCATCGTCTCGTAGCGAGCGCGGCCCTCGCGGAAATCGTGGCGTTCGATGATGCCGGCATCCTCGAACAGTTTCACGGTGCGATACACGGTCGAGATCGAGATCTTGTCGTCGACGGCGACACAGCGCCGGTACAATTCCTCGACATCGGGATGATCGGCCGCCTCCGCGAGCACGCGGGCGATGACACGGCGCTGCTCGGTCATGCGCATGCCGGTGGCGGCACAGCGCGCCTCGATGCCGGACGCCTTGGATGCGGAAGAAGGTTTCAGTGCGGTCATGATGTGTCTGCCTGGGGGGGCGCTTTCTGCCATCGATGTTACGACAAGTCACGTCGCATCAGAAGGGCGTTCAATTGTTCCCCGTTGGGCTGCTTATAGTAGCGTTCGCGGCGGCCCACCACCATGAATCCGGCCCCATCGTAGAGCCGCCGCGCCGGCTGGTTATTTTCCTCGACTTCAAGAAATATTGTGCGCACCCCGCGCCCGGCGAGGTGGCCGAGATGGGTCATCAGCAGCGTCCGGGAGAGGCCGCGGCCGCGATGGGCCCGGTCGACCGCAATCGAGAGGATTTCCGCCTCGTCGGCGCCGATCCGCGACACCGCAAAGCCGATCGTCTTGCGGCCGAGGCGCAAGCGATGCACCAGCGTGTTGCGCTCGAACATCATGCTTTCGAATTCGCCTTCGCCCCAGCCGCGCGCAAACGACGCGCCGTGCAGCTGTGCGAGCCGTGCGGCGTCGCGCGCGGAGGCGGGCTCGACGGCGGCCGTGCCGCCGCGCCACCATTCCGACAACCAACTCATCATGAGGTTGCGGCTCGTGCGAGCGGCGGCAATGCGGCCGGCTTTGCATCGGGCGCTTTCAGGTAGAACGGCCGCGCCGGATTCGTCTCGGGATTGGCCGCAGCGCCAAGCCAGGCGACCCAGCCGATGTCGGGCGCGGGCTGCGCGTCCACCGCAACGGGCTGCGCTGCGTCTATAGTCCAGCGCTCGGCGAGGATGTTTGCGGCATTGCCGACCAGATGCGGAGCGCCAAACTGTGAGGCCGCGATGGCCTCGTCGATGGGAGCGACGACCGGCCGCACCAGTTGGCTGCCGTCGCCGGCGACGATCTGGAAATAGACGTGGTCATGCCGCGCATCGATCGCCGAGATCACGGGCACCGTCTCGTTCCGGCTGACGATGGCCGCGGCATAGGCCGACAGCGTCGTCACTCCGACCGCCGGCTTGCCGGCGGCGAGCGCAAGCCCGCGTGCGGCCGAGATGCCGACGCGCAGGCCGGTGAAGCTGCCGGGTCCGGTGGTGACCGCGATGCGGTCGAGTGCGGTGAAGGCAAGGTCAGCCGATTGCATCACCCGCGCGATCAGCGGCATCAGCGCTTCCGCGTGACCGCGCTTCATCGGCAGCGATTCCTGCGCGCGCAGCTCGGCCGTTTCGGTGTCGAGCACGGCCGCGGAGCAAGCGTCGAGCGCAGTATCGATGGCGAGGATCAACATGGGAAAGTGAATGGCGAGTGGCGAATAGCGAACAGTCTAGCGAACCCGGCGCTCATCCGCCATTCGTCAATCACTATTCGTAGCCCCCTGACAGCGCCGCATTTCGTAGCATTTCGTAGGGTGGGCAAAGGCGCTCTTGCGCCGTGCCCACCACCTTTATCTTATGGCAGAGAAGGTGGGCACGCTTCGCTTTGCCCACCCTACGGCACCTGCTTACATCGGCCGGACTTCGACCACGTCGGGCACGAAGTGCTTGAGCAAATTCTGAATGCCGTGCTGGAGCGTCGCGGTCGATGACGGGCAGCCGGAGCAGGCGCCCTTCATGTTGAGATAGACGATACCGTCCTTGAAGCCGCGGAAGGTGATGTCGCCGCCGTCATTGGCGACCGCCGGCCGCACGCGAGTCTCGATCAGGTCCTTGATCATGTCGACCGTCTCGGCATCGGCCTCGTCGAAGAACTCGTCCTCGTCGTCGAGGTCGACATCGCTGGTTACGGTGCCGTCGGCGAGCATCGGCGCGCCGGACATGTAGTGCTCCATGATGGCACCGAGGATCGCGGGCTTGAGCTGCTGCCATTCACCGCTCGCCTTGGTGACGGTGATGAAGTCCGATCCGTAGAACACGCCGGTGACGCCGGGCACCTCGAACAGCTTTTCGGCGAGCGGCGAGCGCGCGGCCGATTCGCGGCTCGAAAATTCCATCGGGCTGCCGTCGACCACGACGCGGCCGGGAATGAATTTCAGCGTGGCGGGATTGGGGGTGGCTTCGGTTTGAATGAACATGGTTTTCTCCAGACGTCGCCGGTTCAAGGCCGGCGCGTACTCCATCCAGTAGCAGATGGCGACGGCGAACGCACGATCAAGGGGCGGGAAGGACGTTTTGCTGTTATATCAGGGGGTTAGGTGCCTCCGTTTCCCTCTCCCCGCCTGCGGGGAGAGGGTTGGGGTGAGGGGGAGTCTCCGCGGGGGCGGTGAAAGTTGGACTCGCGGAGGCTCCCCCTCACCCGCATCCCATCTTCGATGGGATGCGACCTCTCCCCGCAAGCGGGGCGAGGTGAAGAACAAGCTACGACAGCGAATCCACGCTTTGGTCGCTCAGCGCGCCCGAAATGATCGTCACCGGCACCGGGAACGTGCCGAGCTCATGCGCGAGCAGCGCAACCAGCGGCCCGGGGCCCTCCGCGCCGGGACTGGCGGCGAGCACCAGCATGGCGATGTCGGGGTCCTCGTCGATGACAGCGAGCAGCTGTTCCATCGCCGCGCCTTCGCGGATCACCCGCTCCGGCGTGATCGCGGCAATGCCGTTGGCTCGGCCGGCGGCGCGGTCGAGCGCGGCTTCCGCCGCCTCATGCGCCTCCGCGCGCATGATCTCGGCGACTCCCAGCCATTCCTGCGTTTGCTGCTCAGGCTCGATGATGCGCAGCATCACCACGCCGCCACCGGCGCGGATCGCCCAGCGGCTGGCATAGTAGACCGCGCGATCCCATTCGGCGGTGTCATCGACGATGACGAGGCATTTGGGCTTGTGACCCGGCTCGAAACAAAGTCGCTTGGTGGTCATGCATGTCCCGGAATGTGCACGACCGGCATGCTGCCACACTCCCGCAAAATTGGGGAGGGGAGAAGCGGCCGGCGCCGTGACGCCGGCCGGGTTTCGCTAAGCCATCATCCGCGCCGGCGGATGAAGCCGACGATGTCCTTCGACTGGTTCATGGTCTCTTCGGCGATGGCGCGGGCGCGATCGGAACCGTCGTTGAGGATGGTGTCGATATGGCCGGGGTCGGCGACGAGGCGCTTCATCTCGCCGGCGATCGGCGCGAGCTTGGTCACGCACAGCTCCGCCAGCGCGTTCTTGAAGCTGGAGAACTGGCCGCCGCCGAAATCCCTGAGCACGTCGGCCTTGGGGCGGCCGGAGAGCGCGGCGAAGATGCCGACCAGATTGTCGGCCTCGGGGCGCGCTTCCAGGCCCTTCTCCTCGGTCGGCAGCGGCTCCGGATCGGTCTTCGCCTTGCGAATCTTCTGCGCGATCGTGTCGGCATCGTCGGTCAGATTGATGCGCGAATTGTCGGATGCATCCGACTTCGACATCTTCTTGGTGCCGTCGCGCAAGCTCATCACGCGCGTCGCCGGGCCCGTGATCAAGGGTTCCGGCAGTGGGAAGAACAGGCCGTCATCGGCGCCCTGGGCGCGAATGGAATCGCCGAAATCGTTGTTGAACTTCTGCGCGATGTCGCGCGAGAGCTCGAGGTGCTGCTTCTGGTCCTCGCCGACCGGAACGTGGGTGGCGCGGTAGAGCAGGATGTCGGCGGCCATCAGCACGGGATAATCGAACAGACCCACCGAGGCGTTCTCGCGGTCCTTGCCCGCCTTCTCCTTGAACTGGGTCATGCGGCCGAGCCAGCCCATGCGGGCGACGCAGTTGAAGATCCAGGCGAGCTCGGCATGGCCCGAGACCTGGCTCTGGTTGAATACGATGTGCTTCTTGGGATCGATGCCGCTGGCGATGAACGCCGCGGTCACCTCGCGGGTGTTGCGCGCGAGTTCGGCCGGTCCGCCCCAGACGTCCACGCCTTGCGTGATCGCGTGCATGTCGACGACGCAATAGATGCAGTTGTGGGTTTCCTGCATCTTCACGAAGTTGACAATCGCGCCGAGATAATTGCCGAGATGCAGATTGCCGGTCGGCTGGACGCCCGAAAAGACCCGTTCAACGAATGGCATGGTAAGCCTTCCCATAGGTATTCGGCCGTCGTTTCCAACAGCGGCGCTGCCCCGTCAAGGGTAATTCGCTTGCCTCAGGCGCGCTGGTCCTGCGGGGCGGGCCGCTTCAAGGCACTGGCCGCCTCGCGCCAGGACGCGGCGCCGAGGATTTGCAGCAGCAGACCGTAGACGGCGATCCCGGCGCCGATCTGCACGCCCAGCACGATGAAGCGGATCAGGCCGTGCGCCTCGGCCGGGATGAGATCCGCGGTCAGCCAGAGCAGAGCGCCCATGGTGGCCGCGGCGAGCACGATCCGCGGCAGCCGCTTTCGCGCGGCTACATCGACCGAGAAGCCGAATTCGCCGGTGCCCTTCCGGAGCAGCGAAAGCGCGCTGCTCCAGGCGCCGGCCGCGATGCTCGCGGCGATCCCGCTCGCGCCGAAGAAATGGCCGAGCAGGACGGCGAGGGCGACCGCCACGACGAAGCCTTTGGCCGTTGCGAGCAGCGGAGTCATCGTGTCGCTGCGGGCATAAAAGGCCGGCGACAGCGCCTTGATCAGCACATGGGCCGGCAGGCCCAGCGCCAGCCACATCAGTGCATGCGCGGTGGCGACGCTGTCCTCGGCGCCGAAGGCGCCATGCTCGAACAGCAGCCGCACGATCGGCTCGGCCAGCACGATCAGGCCGAGAGTGGCGGGCAGTGCGAGTCCCGTGGCAAGCTCCAGCGCGCGCGATTCCGCATGCCCCACGGCGTCGCGGTCGCCGCTCCCGACCGCGCGCGTCAGCTCCGGCACCAGCACGGTGCCCATGGCGACGCCGACGATGCCGAGCGGCAGCTCGATCAGGCGGTTGGCGAAATAGAGCCAGGAGACCGCAGAAGGTGTCGCGGAGGCGATGATGGCACCCGCGACCATCAGCCATTGCGGCCCCGAGCTTGCGATCATGCCGGGGATCGCCTTGGCGAAAAAGCCGCGCATCTCCTGGTCGAAGCTGACGCGCAGCGGTGTCGCGAGGTTTGCACTTCGCTGCGACAGCAGCATCAGCAATTGCAGCAGGCCTGCGACGCCGACCGTGGCCGCCAGCATCCACGCGGCGAAAGCTGCGTCGGCATGCCAGACCAGCAGTGCTACGATCGCGGCGATCAGCGCGATGTTGAACAGCAGCGGCGAGAACGCCGTCAGCGCAAAGCGTCCCTGCGCGTTCAAGAGTCCCATCAGCACCGTGACGGGGCCGGCGAAGGCGAGATAAGGCAGCATCAGCCGCGCGTTCTGGACCGCGAGATCGAGCGTCCCGCTGCCGAGGAATCCCGGCGCGATGATCGTGATGATCAGCGGCATCACCAGCGCAATGACGACCGGGAGCGCGATCAGGGCCACGCTGACCGTGCCGAGCACGTGGCCTGCGAAGACGGAGGCGGCCGCCTCGCCGTCGCGCTCACGAACGCGCAGCCAGGCCGGGATCAGGGCCGCATTCAGCGCGCCTTCGCTGAGGAGCCGCCGCACCACGTTGACGAGCTGGAACGCGGCCAGGAACGCATCCGCCACCGCGCCGGTGCCGAGCAGCGCCGCGATCAGGGAATCGCGGGCAAAGCCCAGAAGCCGCGAGGCCAGTGTTCCCGTCGAAACGGTCAGGAAGGAGCGGATCATCGGCTGTTATAATACCGTTGCTTGCCCGTGCAGGCCCGGTCGTGATAGGCCGCGAGCCGGATTTCAGGCCGACAGGAAGCGGATTTTGCCGGTAATCGCAATCCGCCAAACAGGATCAAGGTGAATGGCTGACGTGAAATATGACGTTCTCGGCATCGGCAACGCGCTGTTCGACGTGCTGGTCCGGACCGATGAGGCCTTTCTGGCCAAGCATGCGATGACCAAGGGCAGCATGTCCCTGATCGACGAGGCGCGTGCTGCCGCGATCTACGCAGACATGGGCCCGGCCACCGAAGTCTCGGGAGGATCTGCCGCCAACACCATCGTCGGCATCGGCAGCCTCGGCGCCCGCGCCGCCTATGTCGGCAAGGTCAAGGACGACCAGATCGGCAAGCTCTATGTCCACGACATCCGCGCCGCCGGCGTCGCCTTCAACACGCCGCCCGCGAAGGACGGCCCCGCCACTGGCTGCTCCTACATTTTGGTGACCGGTGACGGCGAGCGCACCATGAACACCTATCTCGGCGCGGCGCAGGACCTCTCGCCCGCCGACATCGACCCGGCCGAGATCGCCGCGGCCGGCATCGTCTATCTCGAGGGTTATCTCTGGGACCCCAAGAACGCCAAGGACGCTTTCGTCAAGGCGGCCGGCATCGCCCATGAGGCCAAGCGCAAGGTGGCGCTGACACTCTCGGATTCCTTTTGCGTCGACCGCTATCGCGACGAGTTTCTGGGATTGATGCGGGGCGGCACCGTCGACATCGTGTTCGCAAACGAGTCCGAGCTGCATTCGCTCTACATGACCTCGGATTTCGACACCGCGCTGAAGCAGCTGCGCAACGACGTCAAGCTCGGCGTCGTCACCCGCAGCGAGAAGGGCTGCGTGGTGGTGACACCGACGGACGCGGTCGCAGCTCCCGCCTCGCCGATCAAGCAGCTGGTGGACACCACCGGCGCCGGCGATCTCTTCGCCGCGGGCTTCCTCTACGGCCTCGCGCGCGATCTGTCCCACAAGCAGTGCGGCGAGCTCGGCGCGCTCGCGGCCGCCGAAGTGATCCAGCACATCGGTGCCCGCCCGGAGGTGTCGCTGAAGCAGCTCGCCCAGCAGCGCGGGCTGACGGTCTAGGCCTCCGCTCCCTCCCCGTCATTGCGAGGAGCGTAGCGACGAAGCAATCCAGGCTGTCTCCGCGGAGGGATTCTGGATTGCTTCGCTGCGCTCGCAATGACGCTGTGGGTGCAGTCGCGCGCCTCACACTCAGTCGTCATGCCCGGGCTTGTCCCGGGCATCCACGTTCTTCGTACCGCGAGGAGAGACGTGGATGGCCGGGACAAGCCCGGCCATGGCGCGTGGTGAGAGCTGCGCCCCTCACGCCGCCTTCTTTCCGCTGCCCGCATCGAGCCCGGCATACACGCCGCGCTCGAAGCCCGCGAACGCCTCCAGGCATTTTCCATCCGCGAACGGCAAGAGCTGCATCAGGATCACGCCGGTGATGTCGCGTGCAGGGTCGATCCAGTAATAGGTGTTGGCGAGGCCCGCCCAGGCGAGGCTGCCGGCGCTGCGGCCTTCAGCTGTCCTGGCGGTGTTGATCATGAAGCTGAGGCCCCATTTCTTCACCTGCTCCGGATAGAGATCGACGTCGTTGGTGTAAGGCGGCGCTGCGGTCGTCATCTTGGTCATGTTGAGATCGCCCATTTGGTTCTGCCCCATCATGGCGATCGTCTCGGCCTTCAGCACCTGGTTGCCGTTGCCGCGGCCCTTGTTGAGGATCATTTGGGTGAACTTGATGTAGTCGGCCGCGGTCGAATAGAGGCCGCCGCCGCCCATGTGGAATTCCGGGCTCTGCTCGAGCTCGAACGGCATCGAGGCGAGCTGGCCGTCCTCCCCGCGCGCATGCATGCCGACGAGACGCTTGCGCATGTCGTCGGCGATCTTGAAGCCGGTGTCGCTCATGCCGAGCGGGGCGAACATATTGTCGCGTAGATACGCATCCAACTTCTTGCCGCTGACCGCCTCCACCGCCTTGCCGACGAAGTCGATATTGGTGCCGTATTCCCAGCGCGTGCCGGGGTCGGTCATGACAGGCGTCTTCAGCGCGGCGTTTTGGCAGGTGATGATCCCGGGCGTGCCGGTTTTCTCCATGTAGGTGGCAAACTCGGCGTTCCACATGTCGTAGCAGAAGCCGGCGGTGTGGGTCATGAGCTGGCGCAGCGTGATCGGCCCCTTCGCCGGCCGCAGCTTCGGCTTGCCTGCGTCGTCGAAGCCTTCGAGCACCTGCGGCTTGGCGAGGTCTGGCAACACCTCGCCGATCGGCGCGTCGAGCGCGAGCTTGCCTTGCTCGACCAGTTGCATCGCGCCCGCCGATGTCACCGCCTTCGTCATCGAGGCGATCCAGAACACGCTGTCCTCGGTCATCGCATCGGGCTTCGACAAATCGCGTTTGCCGAACGCGCCGTGATACAGCACGTCGCTGCCGCTGGCGGCGATGGCGACGACGCCCGGGATTTCCTTGGCGTCGCTTGTCTTACGCAGGACCTCGTCGATCTCAGCTTGGTTATGCATACGCGTTTCCTCCGGTTTGATTATTGTTGGAAGCGATCGATTGTCCTCCCTGAGGTCGCGTGCGGCAAGTATCTCAACTTGTGCGCCGGTCGCGATGTCGTGACTTGACGGTGTGCTGTCGCCGCAGGACGACAAGACGGGCTGAGCTGCAACACTCCGTCACAATCCGCGGTGGATAGCCGCAACTCACCGTGACCTTGGATGGGCGTAGGCGATATGTTTTCGGTGTTTGAAGCACTTGAAACATTTTTTGCGTTGCGGCGTTCAGCACATGGCCCGATCGGCGCCTGACGTTAGAACTTGATGCAAATTTGCGGCCGCTCATCGGCCGCGAGGGGGACCTCAGATGATTTCGACCTGGAGCGAATGGAAGCGCTATCCCCGTCACGGACGAGGGGACAATCTGGAGGCGCCGATCTCGCCCGGCATTTACGAGGTCCGGATCGCCGGCACAGGCGCGCTCTATTCGTTCGGTGCGGTCGACAATCTCGCGCAGTCGCTGGCGCTGCTGCCGGTCGGCTCGAAGTCCTGGTTCGGCCGCCGCGACACCTCCGACGTTCCCGATCTCGAATACCGGACGTGCGCGACCTCCTCGAAGGCCGATGCCAAGGCCGCCGCCGAACGCATGATCGGCCGGCGCGAGACCTATATGAGCGGCGCGGCGTAAGGCCGCCCCTAGCTTAGCTCCCATCAGATGTGCGTTGCCGGGCGGTGCATTGCGCAGCGCCCGCCCCTATATTCCCCGCCAATCGATGTCCCGAGGAGCAACGCCATGACCCCGACCGCCGCCGCACGCGCCCAGCAATCTGCCGCCGCCCTGCGCGACCGGTTGAAGGACCCCTCGCTGCTGAAGGAAGCCTGCTACATCGACGGCGCCTGGGTCGGCACGCCGGTCTTCGCCGTCAACAATCCTGCGACTGGCTTCGAGATCGCCAAGGTCCCGCAGCTCGGTGCGGACGAGACGACCAAGGCGGTCGAGGCCGCTGCGCGCGCGTTTCCGGCCTGGGCCAAGCACACCGCAAAACAGCGCTCCAATATCCTGCGCAAATGGTTCGAGCTGATCATCGCCAACCGCGAGGACCTCGCGCTGATCCTCACCTCCGAGCAGGGCAAGCCGCTGTCGGAAGCGCTCGGCGAGGTCGATATCGGCGCCGCCTATATCGAGTTCTTCGCCGAGGAGGCCCGCCGCGTCTATGGCGAGACCATCCCGACGCAGCGCTCCGATGCGCGGCTGCTCGCAATCAAGCAGCCGATCGGCGTCTGCGGCGCCATCACGCCGTGGAATTTCCCGAACTCCATGATCACGCGAAAAGTGTCGCCGGCGCTGGCCGCGGGCTGCACCGTGGTGCTCAAGCCCGCCAATGAGACGCCGCTGTCGGCGCTGGCGCTGGCCGTGCTCGCCGAGAAGGCCGGCATCCCCAAGGGCGTGCTCAACATCATCACCGGTGACGCGCCGCCGATCGGCAAGGTGCTGTGCGAGCATCCGGCGGTGCGTTTCGTCGGCTTCACCGGCTCGACCGCGGTCGGCAAGATCCTCTACCAGCAGGCCTCCGTCGGCGTGAAGCGGCTTGGCCTCGAGCTCGGCGGCAATGCGCCGTTCATCGTGTTCGACGACGCCGACATCGATGCGGCGGTCGAAGGCGCCATCGTCTCGAAATACCGCAATATGGGCCAGACCTGCGTCTGCGCCAATCGGATCTACGCCCAGGACAGGATCTACGACGAGTTCGTGCAAAAGCTCTCGAAGAAGGTCGCGGCGATGAAGATCGGCGACGGCACCGAGAGCGGCGTCACGCAAGGGCCCCTGATCAACATGAAGGCGATCGACAAGGTCGAACGCCACATCGCCGATGCGGTGAAGCGCGGTGCCAAAATCGTCACCGGCGGCAAGCGCAGCGAGCTCGGCCGCTCGTTCTTCGAGCCGACCGTGCTCGCCGACGTCAAGCCGGATTCGCTGGTGTCGCAGGAGGAAACCTTCGGCCCGCTCGCGCCGGTGATCCGCTTCAAGGACGAGGCGGACGTCATCGCGATGTGCAACGCCTCGCCGTTCGGTCTCGCCTCCTACTTCTACTCCCGCGATCTCGGCCGCGTCTGGCGCGTCGCCGAGGCGCTGGAATCAGGCATGGTTGGCGTCAACACCGGTCTGATCACCACGGAAGTCGCGCCCTTTGGCGGCGTCAAGGAAAGCGGTCTTGGCCGCGAAGGCTCGCGTCACGGCATGGAAGAATATGTCGAGATCAAATACGTGATGATGGCGGGGGTCTAAGGCCCCCACTCGGTCAATTCCTGCTTCGACGCAGTTGACTCGGACTGTATCCAAGCTCGTGTCGCATCCATTTGGCCAGATGCGACTGATGGGCAAAGCCCGCTTCGGCGGCGACGTCGCTTAGCTTGCGATCGCCTCGAAGGAGGAGCTGGCGCGCGTGCTCCACCCTCCGTCTCAGGATGTAGCGATGGATGGTGACGTCCATGGCTGCCTTGAACCAGGTGCGCAGATGTGAGCTGCTGACGCCGGCCTCGCGGCTGAGGATGTCGATCGTGAGCGGCCGGTCGAGATTTGCGTCGATATAGGCGAGGACTCTCCGGAGTTGCGCGTTCGAGAGGCGAATGATCTCGCCCGGCGGATCATTGGCAAGGCTGAGCAATTCGACCGCCAGGGCCATGCCGACGTTTTCGGCAAACAGGGGACCGCTTGGCGAGCCCGCTTTCACGTCGCTTTCGAGCGCCTGTCCGAGCAGAATGATGCGGTCATTCCGCAGCATATGATGATGCGTGAGTCGGGCGGATTCCAATTGCCGGCTTCTGGACGCCGCATGGTCCAGCATGCGCGGCGCGAGCCGGATCTGAAGCGATTTGTAGGGCGTTTCGGCCACGAAGCCGCCGAAGGCGCCGGACGGAATCACGTCGATATCGCCGGCCTGGCGCAGAAACGGGTCTCCGGTCTCCAGACAGATTGAGCGCGTCGCAGGGCTCAAGTGGATGATGATCCGGTGATCGCCGATCGGCTCCAGTGCCACGGAATCCGGCTCGGTTCGCGTGGCTGCGGCGGTGCTGCCGGTCGATGTGGGGGCCGAATTCGATCTTGATCGCACGGGCCGGCTCCAAAGTCTTCGGGCGACAAAAGTCTTGGCGGAACGTGATCGATATTTGGCGCATCGTGCGCGATTTTCAACGGCGCCAGCGTCAAACGGCTCATCTGTCGTTTCGTGACAAATGAGGATACCAGATGAGTCATTACGTGATTGTCGGAGCAGGTCCGGTCGGACGCGAAACCGCTCGTCTTCTGGCGGAAGAAGGACACAGCGTCATCCTGACCAGCAGGAATGCCGGCTCGCTCGATGCCGGAGATGTGCGAACAGTTTCGTCGGATGCCACCGACGCCGCGCAGCTCGCCGCCCTCAGCAAGGGTGCCGACGCGATCTTTATGTGCGCCATGGCGGCCTATCATCGATGGCCGACCGACTTTTTTCCGATCATGGACGGAACGGTCAAGGCGGCCGAGCAGGTCGGTGCCAGGCTGCTCGTGGTTGGAAATGTCTATGGCTATGGCGCGGGGGCCACGAGCCCTCTCACGCCGGACCTGGAGCCGGGCCCGACCAGTCGAAAGGGCACGACCCGGCACATCATGTGGCAGCGTGCGCTGCGATCGAGCGTTCCTGCCATCGAGGTCCGCGCAAGCGACTATCTGGGCAAAGGGGCGGTCGCGTATTTCTCGCTGCTGGCGCTGCCGTCGCTGCTCAAGAACGAGCCGGTCTCTTTCCTCGGCGATCCCGACGTGGCGCACGCCTGGTCGTTTACCAAGGACACGGCGAGGACACTGGTCGCAGCGTCGCGTTTCACGGGCGAATGGGGCCGCGCCTTTCATGTGCCGTCGCAGTCCGCGTCCGTGCGCGAGTTGGTGCAAAAATTTGCGGTCGCGCTGAACATCGAAGCTCCAAACTTGCATCGGCTCACCGCAACCGATCTGGAAAGCATCGGTTTCAGCGAGGGAATCGAGATGTCCTATCTGTTCGAAAAGCCGCTCCTGCTCGACGCTGACGATACGGAGAAGCTGCTGGGGGTCACCGCGAGCAGCCTGGACACGATGGTTCGCGACACCCTCTCGTAGGCCGCAGGTACGGTACAAGGAAGGAGACAACATGGGCCAGCAGGTGACAAATCTGGTCCAGGACTACATTGCCGTTTGGAACGAGCGGGATGCCGGGAAACGCCGGCTGCTGATCGACAAGGTCTTCAGCGACGCGTGCGTCTATGTCGATCCGAATGACTCGGTCACTGGAAAGGATGCGATCGAACGCCTGGTGGAAGCCTTGCAGGCGAGAGTCCCGGATCTGCGCTTTACCCTCGCGGGCCATGTCAACGCGCATCACGACCAGGTCTTGTTCGGTTGGACGCTGGCCGCGCCGGGAGCCGCAGCGCCCGCGGCCACCGGCGTCGACATGGCGGTGCTGGATGGTGACCGCATCCGGCAGCTCCACGGTTTCGTAAATCCGCGGGACCAATAGCTCGTAGCCTGGATGGAGCGGAGCGAAATCCAGGGTCTCCGTCGCTTGCGGCGCGATTCCGGATTGCGCTTCGCTCCATCAGCGCTACAGGCCATCACCTACGCAGCACCGCAATCGTTCTGTTCGCGAACGTCAGCCGCTCCGCCATCACTGACACGAAATAGGTCAGCAGCTTGTGGCTGAGTGCGGGGTCTTCGTCCTTGATGGCGTCGAACTGGTGCGTGTTCAGCACGTAGAGCACGCTGTCGACTTCGGCCTGGATCGTCGCGCTGCGCGGGGCGTGCGATACGAGGCCCATCTCGCCGATGGTGGTGTAGCGCCCCAAGCTGCGCACGCGCGTGGTGCGGTCGTCCTCGGCAGGCACCATGATGCCGACGCGGCCGTCGAGGATGAAATGCATGGAATCGGCGGGATCGCCGGCCTGCACGATGACTTCGCCCGCGCTGACCTCGATGCGCTGGCAGCGGTGGATCAGCGCGTCGGCATCGTCCTCGCTCTCTAAAATGCCTGCGAACCAGTCGCGCAGACTGGCCTCTTCCTGCGCCAGCCCCTGATGCTGCGAGATGATCTCGTTCTCGCACCATTCCAGTGCGTGATCGAGCTCGGGAATGATGGTGACGCCCTCGCCGATGAAATCGCTGGAGCGCAGCACCTTCTCGGCCGCGGCCGACAGATGCACCAGGATCAGCTCGACGCCGAGCTCGGCCGCGCTGCGCTTGATCTGGGCAAAGCTGTAGGCGGCCGAGGAGTCGACGCCGGTGACGAGCTTGAAGTCGAACAGCAGATAGCGGCACTCCGGGCGCTCCTGGAGCAGCCGCTTGACGTGCTGGTACAGCCGGTTGGCGGAGCCGAAGAACAAATAGCTCTGCAGGTTGAGGCCCTGGATCTTGCCGCCATGGGCCTGCAGCACCTCCTGGTCGTCGCGCGAGCGATCGAGCGAGGAGCGATATTCCGAGCCATCGAAACTGTACTTGATCGATTCGACCCTTGCGGCGCTGAACGCAAAAGTCGCGCAGCCGATGATGATGCCCGGGACGAAACCCCAGACCACGATGATTGCGATGATGGCGATCAGCGAGAGATATTCCAGCTTCGACAGCCGCTTGCGCGATTCGATGATCCATTTGTGCAGCTGGTCGGCGCCGAGATAGAGCAGCAGGCCGCCGAGCACGAATTTCGGGATGTAGCCCAGCAGCTCCGGCGCGATCGCAAGCATCAGCAGCGACATCGCCGCGACGGTGAGGCCGGACAGGCGTCCGCGGCCGCCGCTCGAGAAGTTGAGCACCGAGCGGCTGACCGAGATGCAGCCGGCATAGCCGCCAAGCACGCCGGTCAGCATGTTGGCAGTGCCGGTGACGTTCAGCTCACGCTCGAGATTGGCCTCGCGATGCACGGCCACCTCGATGCCCGTGGTGTTGAACAGCGTGCTGGACGCGGTGACGAAGATCACGGCGACGAGATTGCCGAGCAGGTCCGGCACGGCGAACCAGGGATAATGGATCAGGCCGTCGACGTGCCAGGGCACCATGAAGGCTGCCTGCGGCGGCGGCTGAAAGGTCCAGCCCAGCGCGCGGGCCTCATTGAGCGAGACGCCCGTGATCCAGAACGCCAGATGCGCGGTGAGCACGCCGCCGACCAGGATGATCGGCAGCCCGAACGGGCTGCGCGAGCGATGCCAGGTCAGGTACAGCACCAGCGCCATGGCGCAGGCGGCGCCAAGCTCCGACAGCGCGATGCCGTTGGCGAGGCGCGTCAAGGTCGCGAGCTGCACGGGATGATCGGTGATGACGCGGATCGCGCCCATCACGATGAGGAGGCCGGTCGCGCCGAGGAAGCCGCCGACCACCGGATATGGCACGTTGCGGATGGCGCGGCCCATCCGCGTCAGGCCCAATCCGCACAGCACCACGCCGGTCAGCACCGTCGACAGGCCGAGCGTGATCAGGACCGGCGAGAGCAGCGGCGCCGCCGGATCGGCCGCCGCCACCCGCTCGACCAGTGAGGCCGCTAGAATGCCGGTCACCGCGGCAGTCGAGCTGTCGGGGGCGGCAATCGCGAAGGGCAGGGAGCTGCCGAGCGCGACGAGGGCCGCGAGCACGGCGGAGCTGATGAAGGTCGCCGCGATTCCGTAAGCCAGATAGGGCGAGAGCGGGCCGGCGAAGATCAGCAGCGAATAGGACAGCCCAAAGGTGACGGTCAGGACGCTGGCGGCGCTTCCACCCAATATATCATTCAGCGCACGCTTGAGAGCCGGCTCGAGCCGCGGAGCCGGAGTGAAGGTAATTGCTGGATCGGTCACGCCCTGCCGCTCGCCCCTGAAGACATTCCGTTTTGAGACGTAGACGAGTACGGGCTTAGCGCAACAGGATTCTTGGAACTATGAAGTATCCGACAGTTTCGCAGCGGTTTGGTGAGGGATTGCGTTCACGGCGTGTGAACGGTCGATCATATGGTGGACGGAAAAACCGAAGCTTTGGGCGGCAGCCGCGCGCTGTGACAGAAAGCGGCTCCACGCCCACCGCTGTCATTCCCCGCGGAAGCGGGGAATCCAGTACGCCGCGGCCTCTCCGTATCTCATCGCCGTCTCTGGAATACTGGATCGCCCGGTCAAGCCGGGCGATGACAGCGAGAGTGTGGCGCGAGCGTGTTCTCCGCGCTCTGACGGCAGAGCGCGCGGCACCAGCCGCGCTAAATCTTCAGCTCTTTCCCTGTCACCCGCCGATACGCTTCCAGATACCGCTTGCTGGTGGCCTCCACCACGCTGGCCGGCAGCGGCGGTGGCGGAGCGTCGCCGTTCCAGCGGCCGGCGCGGCGCTCGACGTCGAGATAGTCGCGCAAGGGTTGCTTGTCGAAGCTCGCCTGCGGCTGGCCGGGCTTGTAGGCATCAACCGCCCAGAACCGCGAGGAATCCGGCGTCATCACCTCGTCGATCAGGATGATGCGGCCGTCCTTGTCGCGGCCGAACTCGAACTTGGTATCCGCGATGATGATGCCCTGCTCGCGCGCCAGCTCCTCGCCGAGCGTGTAGACCGCGCGCGTCATGCTTTCGAGCGTGTAGGCGACCTCGTCGCCGACCACTTCGCGCATCTTCGCGATGGTAATGTTCTCGTCATGGCCGCTCTCGGCCTTGGTCGCCGGGCTGAAGATCGACGGCTCCAGCTTCTCGCTCTCGACGAGACCGGCCTTGAGCTTCTCGCCCGCAAGGGTGCCGCTGGCTGCATATTCCTTCCAGGCCGAGCCGGAGAGATAGCCGCGGATCACGCATTCGATCGGAAACACGGTGGTGCGGCGCGACAGCATGGCGCGGCCGAGGATCTCGGCGCGATGCGGCTTCAAGGCCGGCACGGCCGCGATGATCTCGTCGGTGTCGGCACTGATCATGTGGTGCGGCACCACGCCTTCGAGCTTGCCAAACCAGAACGCGCTCACTTGCGTCAGCACCGCGCCCTTCATCGGGATGGTCTCGCCCATCACGACGTCGAAGGCACTGATGCGGTCCGTGGTGACGAGCAGCAGGCGGTCGTCGTCGACGGCGTAGATATCGCGCACCTTGCCGCGTCCGATCTTGGGGAGCGGCAGGTTGCTGGAGAGCATGGTGGTCATCGGCAAAGCTTTCGCACAGGACATCCGGCCGCGTCTGATGGCGCGGCCGGAAACCGGATTAGCCTATTCCGGCAGCGGAATGAACTCATGTTCCTGCGGAACCGCGGCGAAGCGGCCGGTTTTCCAGTCCTGCTTGGCCTGCTCGATCCGTTCCTTGCTGGAGGAGACGAAATTCCACCAGATGTGGCGCGGGCCCTCCAATGCATCGCCGCCGAGAAACATCATCCGCGTCGCCTTCAGCGCCATCACGGTGATGCGGTCGCCGGGGCGGAAGATCAGCAGCCGCGGCCCCTCATAGCGCTCGTTGGCGATCTCGACCTCGCCGTCGACGATATAGATCGCGCGCTCCTCATGATCGGGGTCGAGCGGCACGGTCGCGCCCGCCACCGCCGTGACCTCGGTATAGAACCAGGGCGACACCATCGTAACAGGGGAGGTGATGCCGAAGGCGGAGCCCGCGATCACGCGCGCGGTGAAATCGCGCTCGGAGATCATCGGCAGATCGCCCGCTGCGTAGTGCTGGAACGAGGGATCGATCTCCTCCGATCCGGCCGGCAGCGCGATCCAGCTTTGCAGGCCCAGCATCTTCTGGCCGGAGGCGCGCTGCGCATCCGGCGTACGCTCGGAATGTGCGATGCCGCGCCCGGCCGTCATCAAATTCATCGCGCCCGGCGAAATTTCCTGGACGTTGCCCTCGCTGTCGCGATGCATGATGGCGCCGTCGAACAGATAGGTGACGGTGGCGAGCCCGATATGCGGATGCGGCCGCACGTCCATGCCCTTGCCGGAGACGAACTGCACCGGGCCGAAATGATCGAAGAAGATGAAGGGCCCGACCATCTGCCGCTTGCCGTGCGGCAGCGCGCGCCGCACCTCGAATCCATCGCCGAGATCGCGGGTGCGCGGCACGATGACGAGATCGAGCGCGTCGCAGGACATGGGATCGCCGAGCACGGGATCGTTCGAGGGTTGCCAGCTCATGGTGGACTCCTGTTCTTTGCTGGTATGATCGTAGCAGAACAATGATGGGAACGGGAGGAGACAGATGATTCCGCCGCTCAAGCCTGGCGCCAGGCTGCTTGAGGTCTCGGGCCCTCAAATCGAGACGGAACGCCTTATCCTGCGGCCATGGCGCGCAAGCGACATCGCGCCCAACGCCACGATGCTGAGCGATCCCGGAACGGCTCGCTTCATCGCCGCCGACGGCAAGCCCGTGACCACCGCAATCGCCGGCTGGCGCAATGCGGCGGTGATATCAGGGCACTGGGCGCTCTACGGCTTCGGCATGTTCGTGGTCGAGGAAAAGTCGACCGGCCATTATGTCGGTCGCGTCGGGCCGTGGTGCCCGCCGGGCTGGCCGGCCTTCGAGGTCGGCTGGGGCATCGCAAGAGAGTTTCGCGGCAAGGGCTATGCGGTGGAGGCGGCGCGCGCGTCGATCGACTGGTCTTTCGACAGCTTTGAGATCGACGAGATCATGCACTGTATCGAAAGCGTGAATGCGCCGTCGCAAGCCGTGGCGCGCAGGCTGGGTGCGCGGAAGGACCGCGAGATCGATCTGTTCGGCAAGCCCGCCGACGCCTGGATCACGACGCGCGCGTCATGGACGGCTTCGCGAAATTGAACCGAGGCGCGATCTCGACTAGAAAGCTTCAGGGATTCCGCTGCCCGACCGGACCAGCTTGATGTCGCTTTCCACCCTTGAGCTTTCCTTGCGCGCCGCGACGGTGGCGCTGCTGCTGGTGCTGGCGGCTTCGCTCTGGCGCGACTTTCGCCATGTCGCGGCCGGACGCCTCACCATCGCGATGGCGCTGGGAACGATCGCGCACGCCGTCACCAACGAGATCGGTTCGACCGCGCCGGTTTCGCTGTGGCATGCGCCGCTGATCGCGCTGTCGACCGGCGATGCCGTGGTGGTGTGGTTGTTCACGCGCGCTCTGCTCGACGATGCGTTCGTGCCGCGTTGGTGGCACGCCCTGATCTGGGCGGCGGTCTCGGCCTACAGTTTTATCAGCTGCCTGTGGATCGCGCCGGCGGTCCACGGCCGGCCGGCCATTATTGCCGTCAATCTGCTCGCGCTCTGCTTCATCGCGCTGGCGCTCGTCCAAACCATCACGTCCTGGTCGGCCGATCTGGTCGAGCGCCGGCGTCACGTTCGGGTCTTCATGGTCGGCGCGGCCGTTCTTTATGGCGGTGTCAATGCACTGTTGGGCATATCGGTCTGGGGCCGCGATACGGCTGCCGTCGCCAATGTTGTGAACGCCGCCGTGCTGACCGGCATCGTCGCCGCGATCTGCTATACGATGATGCGGGTCAACGCTGCCGACTTGTTCCCCGCGCCGAGCACGGCGCCGACTGGCGCAGCTGAGCCGCTCATCGCAGCCGCCGATTCCGGCGCCGATCAAAAACTCATCGACGCGCTGATGCGGCTGATGGCGGATGAGCGGATCTATCGCCACGACAACATCACGATCGGCGCGCTGGCGACGAAACTCTCGATTCCCGAATACCGGCTGCGCCGGCTGATCAACCAGCGCCTCGGCTACCGCAACTTCAATGTGTTCCTGAATAACCACCGCATCGAGGAAGCCAAGGCTGCGCTCGCCGATCCCTCCCAGGCCGAGGTTCCCGTCATCACCATCGCGATGGACGCCGGTTTCCAGTCGCTCGGCCCGTTCAACCGTGCCTTCAAGGCGGTGACGGGTGTGACGCCGACGGAATACCGCCGCCTCAAGGCCGATGCGGCGTGACCTATTTCACCTCTCCCCGCTTGCGGGGAGAGGTCGGATTGCCCTTGCGATCCGGGTGAGGGGGTACAGGTCTCACGGCAATGGAATCCGCGGAGAGAGGCCCCTCACCCCAACCCTCTCCCCGTAAGAACGGGGCGAGGGAGTACAGCGCACTCAGCGATCGAGCTTTTTTAGTCAATTGAAATACCTATAGAATTTCGAAATCGACCAGCCCTCGATCAGTTTTCAACTAGGTCATTTTCCAAATCCGGCGAGCGCGCGTCGCCCGCCTCCGGCTTCCTCCCGGCACTCGCCTCGAACCGGAGAAAGCCCGTGACCCGCCGCCGCAACATCCTCCTCCTCACCACCGCCATTGCCTGTGCCGGCCTCGCCTTCGGTGCGGCGCGGGCCCGTGACGTGCCCAAGGTTGCCACCGGCTTCATTGCCCACACGCTCTGCTCGGAGACGTTCGTCTCCGGCCTCGATCCCCAGCGCGACCTCACTGAAACCACCGACGCGATGCCGGGCGCGGATCTGCTGACCTGGGCGATGAATTTGCAGATCGATCGCGCCCGCAAGGACGTCACGGTGACGCTGTTCGGCATCGGCCGCAGCCACGCCGTCTATCGCGAGGGGCTCGGCTGCACGCTCGAGCACGGGCAGGGGATCGCCGATGTCGCATTGCCGCCCGACGACAAGCAGCCCGCGTTGCTGCCCGAAGTCGCCGGTCCTGATATCGTCGCTCCGCAAAGCGAGGGCCTGTCAGCCGCGCTCGACCGCGCCTTCTCTGAACCCGCGCAGCCGCCTTATCGCCGCACCCGCGCGATCGTCGTCATGAAGGCCGGCCGCATCATCGCCGAGCGCTACGCCGACGGTGTCGGGCCGGCGACCCAGTTGCTCGGCTTCTCCATGACGAAGTCGGTGACCTCGGCGCTGACGGGCATCCTCGTGCGCCAGGGCAAGCTGAAGCTCGACGGTCCCGCGCCAATTGCCGCCTGGCAGAATCCGGATGATCCGCGCCATGCCATCACCGTCCACCAGTTGTTGCGTCACACCGCCGGCATTGCGCTCGGAAGCTCGCTGGAGGCCAAGCTTGGCTCCGTGCTCGAGCCGGTCAACACGATGAAATATGCCGAGGACGATATGGCTGGTTTCGCCGAGCGCGTGCCGCTCGCCACCGCGCCGGGGACGGCGTGGAACTATCACGATGGCAATTACCTCATCCTCGCGCAGTTGATCTGCAACGCCGCCGGCGGCAAGCCCGCCGATGCGCTTGCCTTCGCGCGCCGCGAGTTGTTCGCGCCGCTCGGAATGCGCCACGTCACGCTCCAGCTCGACGCTTCGGGCACGATCGAGGGCTCCGGCGAGATGATGGCGTCGGCGCGCGACTGGGCGCGCTTCGGCCAGCTCTATCTCAATGACGGCGTCGCCGGCGGCAAGCGCATCCTGCCCGAGGGTTGGGTGAACTATTCGGCCACGGCGACGCCGGGCGGATGGGTCGGCATCGGCGCCGGCTTCTGGACCAACCGAGGTGACAGCTTTGGCGCCGACTTCCGCATCACACACGGCTGGCCGCGCGATGCGTTCTTCGCCAAGGGCACGATCGGGCAGTACACCATCGTGATCCCGTCGGAGCAGCTGGTGATCGTGCGGATGGGCCGCTCGCCGAACTGGCCGCCGGATGTGGATGGCGTGTTCGACCTCGTGCGCGATGTGGTAGCGGCGACGCGCGAGAAGGGGAAGATGGCGGGGGTGAATTGAGAGGAGCGGAGCGCGACGCGCCGCCTCTTTCTTCCTTCTCCCCTTGTGGGAGAAGGTGGCGCGAAGCGCCGGATGAGGGGTATCTCTCCGCGAGTCCAACTTTCATTTGAGGGCGCGGAGAGAGACCCCTCACCCGGCTCGCCGCTAGCGCGGCGAGCCACCCTCTCCCACAAGGGGAGAGGGGAAGAAGCGCCGCTGCTACCTCCCGAGCTCCGTTGCCTTGGCCACGCGATCGAACCGCTCCAGCGTCATGATCGCATCGGCGAACTTCTCCGCCCGCGCGTTCAGCACAGGCCGGGCCAATGTCAAAAACTTCTGCTGCATGGCCTGCGTGTCGGGGAACGAATTCGGCTCACCGGACGGATCGGCATAGAGCCGCTCGTGCACGCCATCATCCGTCGTGATGCTGACGCGGGCGCCGAACGGATGGGTGCGGCCGACCTCGAGGCGGTCGTCCTGCACCACGTCGAACTTGTCGGCGAGCGCGTCGATGGCGGCATCGCCAAGGCGGTTATAGTCGTCCCAGCCGAACGAGCCCTGATCGAGCGCGAGCGCGCCGGTGAAGAACATCGAGAACTGGCCGCCGACGATCGAGCGCGGGTGGCGCTTGGTCGCGGCATCGCCGGTGAGCGTGATCCCGTTGCGGTGCAGGCCGATCTCGACACGCTTGACCTGGTCGGGCGTCAGATTGTGCTCGCGCCGCATCGCGATCAGCGCGTCGATCGCAGCATGGGTGTAGCGGCAGCTCGGATAAGGTTTTACGCCGATCTTCATGGTCT
Organism: Bradyrhizobium sp. B117; assembly: GCF_038969555.1. Taxonomy (NCBI): domain Bacteria; kingdom Pseudomonadati; phylum Pseudomonadota; class Alphaproteobacteria; order Hyphomicrobiales; family Nitrobacteraceae; genus Bradyrhizobium; species Bradyrhizobium sp. B117. The sequence continues at coordinate 9,799,597 of NZ_CP152414.1, read as the reverse complement.
CGTAGGTCTTGCCGAGCTCGGCGACCGCCTTGTCCGGATGCGCATCGTCGGTGTAGCCGGCGAGCAGGCCGTGCTTGCCCTCGACCGATTCGGTCGATCCGACGAAATCGTTGCGCGCCAGCGTCGCTGCGATCACGCCGTTCATCGCGGCGGCGCCGACCTGATAGCGCTTGTTCCAGGAGCCGTTGACCAGAAATTGCAGCGAGCCCGCGGCCTGGCTGCCGGAGACGCCGAAGGCGGAGATGATCTGCTTCTCGGAGAGGCCGAACAGCTTTCCGGCCGCCGCGGCCGCGCCATAGGTGCCGGCGGTCGCGGTCGGGTGGAAGCCGCGCGCATAATGCGAGGTCGGGTCGAGCGCGTTGCCGAGCCGGCAGCAGACTTCATAGCCTGCCACGATCGCGGTGAGCACGTCGCGCCCGGACGCGCCGACCATCTCGCCGACGGCGAAGGCGGCCGGAACCACCGGTGCGCTCGGATGCAGCGAGGAATCGGCATGGGTGTCGTCGAAATCGAGGGAATGGCCGAGCGCGCCGTTCAGGAGCGCCGCGACTGCCGGCGTCCAGGTCTTGGTGTCGCCGAACACGGTGGACTCGCCCTTGGTGTCGAGCGCGAGCGCCTCCAGCATCTTCAGGATCGAGGGAGTCGATTCCGCCTCGCTGCGGGCCCGGATGGCGCTACCAAGGAAGTCGAGCGTCAACACCTTGGCGCGATCCAGCACTTCCGCCGGAATATCCTGGTATTTCAGATTGACGACATAGGCGGCGAGCGTTGCGGTTTCGTGGGCCATCGTGTTTCCTCGTTTTGGCGCGCAAGTTAGGCGGGCTGATTTGGCCTTTCAAGCGGGCTTGCGGCCGCGGGCATCAGCTATGCTTTGGCTTTACAAGGGATTGGACCGGGGCTTCTGACGATGACATTCGCGAGGAAGGCGTTCGACCGGATCAGGGCGCGGCGCACGCAATTGGGGCTGGCGATCCGGGTCACGGTGGCGGCCGTGGCGGCCTATGTCATCGCCACCGCGCTGCATCTCTTGCTGCCGCTCTGGGCGGTCCTGACCTCGCTGATCGTGACCCAGATGAGCGTCGGGCGTTCGCTGAAGGCGACGCGCGACTATGTGATGGGCACGATCGGCGGCGCCATTTATGGCGGCGCCATCGCGATTCTACTGCACTATTCGAGTGAAACAGGGCTGCTGGCGCTCCTGGTGCTCGCGGTCGCGCCGCTTGCCTTCATCGCCGCGATCAATCCGAGCCTGAACGCGGCCACGGTCACCGCGGTGATCGTGCTGCTGGTTCCGACCATGCATCATGCCGATCCACTTGCTTCGGCGATCGACCGGGTCTCCGAGGTCGGCGTCGGCGCGATCACGGGACTGCTGGTCTCGTTTCTCGTTCTGCCCTCGCGCGCGGTGCGGCAGATTCGCGCCGCGGCGGCGCAATTGCTCGAGCTGATCGCCGATGCCTTCACCGAATTGCTCGCCGGCCTGACGCGCGGCCGCGACAACGACGCGCTGCACCGGATCCAGGACGGCATCGGCACGGCCATGGTGGGCATGAATGCGATCGGCGCCGAGGCCGAGCGCGAGCGCGCCGCGCGGCTGTCGAGCGGGCCTGACACCGGCCCGCTGCTGCGCACCGTGCTGCGGCTGCGCCATGACGTCGTGATGATCGGCCGCGCCACGGTGGTGCCGCTGCCGGTCGAGGTGCAGATGCGGCTCGCTGCGCCCCTGACGGAGGTCTCGACCGTGATCGCGCGCTTCCTGCGCTCGGCTGCCGCGGCCTTGCGCGAGGGTGCCGGCGCGCCGCCGATCCATCCCGTCCACGTCGCGCTCCAGCATTACGCCGAGGCGGTCGCGTCCGTCCGTCATGACGGCCTGATCCGCGGCCAGCCCGGCGACACCGCCGAACGCTTCTTCGCGCTCGGCTTCTCCCTGGAGCAGATGCACCAGAATCTCTGCGACCTCGACCGCGTCGTCGGCGAATGGTCGGAGGCAGCAAGTGACAAGTCGGCGCGTGTGGCTGAGTGAATCGAGCTAGAAGCCGAAACGAGCTCTGCCGGCAACGGCGCTCTCTCCGTTCCCTTCCCCCACTAGGGCAGGGCAATCGCATATGGCTTGCACGATGCGGCGGCATGGGCACTGGGCTCCCTCTCCCGCTTGCGGGAGAGGGGTGGGGAGAGGGTGTCTCCGCAACGGGATAATCCCCAAGAGGAGAGAGCCCTCACCCGCCGCGCTCTGCGAGCGCGTCGGCCTCTCCCGCAAGCGGGAGAGGCGGAGCAAGCCCGCAGACAATCCTCGTGAAATCCATATGCGATTGCCCTACCCACAAGGGGGAGGGAACGCGCTTCCGTTGACGCGATTGCTCATGTCTCATCTCTCTAAAGATCGAAGAACGCCAGCTGCTCCGGCTCGCGCCGCTTGATTCCGTCGGTCAATTTCTTCAGCGCGACGTCAAAGCCCGGCTGCTTCTGCTCCAGCTCCCATGCGCCGTCATGGTCCCATTGAAAACACCAGCCATAGCGCTCGCCGGGCTCGACATGAAGCAGCAGGCAGCGGCTGTGCTGCGACGGTTCGGCGATGGGAATGAGGTGCCTCAATGAAACGCCATACTCCTTGCGGAAATAGGTGCAGGCGTCCTCGAGCTCGTCTTCGGAATGGGCGATGAAGTCGAATACATAGCGTTGCTGTGTGGTGAGCTCGCGAGGTGCATAGAAACGGAGCTCGGAGGAGGATTCGGGCAAGCGGACCAGCAGCTCGGTCTCGCCGCGGGTCAGCAGGAACTTGCGATAGTCGTCGGGCAGCCGGACGCCGAGCGCCTGCTCCGCCGCGTGGATGTCGGCTTCGCTCGCCGGCTTGCCGCGCTTCCAGCGCCAGCCTTTGGCGGATTTGCTCGCCTTGCGCCGTGCGACATATTCGGCATAGTCGGGCAGCGCCATGATGTCGTCGAAGCCGCCGAACCGGGACCATTGATAGGCATCGTCGAAGGCTTCTTCCCGCCGCTCGGGGAAATGCGCGCAGAGCAGCTCGGCGCGCTTGACGATCCGGTCCTGACTCGGGGAGACCTTGCAGAGATGCTCGATCGTATGCAGCGAGGCGTCGGGATTGTCGGCCTCCAGATAGGCATCGCTCAGCAATTCCAGGATACGCCCTTCCAGATCGCCCTCGTAGATCGACCACGCATAATGCGGCTGCTTGGCAGCGCGCCGCGCAACAAGCGTGTCGCGCGCCTGTTCGGCAAGACGCACCGCCTGCGCCGGGTCGTCTCCGGCAGAATAGCTGCGTCGCGCGGCATGCCAGAGATACAGCGGCTCATGCTCGGCCGGCGTGCCCCTGAGCGCGTCGAGCTGCCTCGCCTGCTCGGGCATCGGTGCGCTGAGCGCGAGGATCATCAGCTCGTCAAGGCCCTTCTGCCAGTCCGGCTTGGCTTGCGGGCCGGGCCCGAGGTCGCGCAGCGTGTAGTTGGTATGGTCCGTCTCGACATAGCCGGAAGCGACGAGCTCGGCGACATGGCGGCGGAACGCGGCGGCTGCGTCGGCGATGCCGGAAAATTCCTTGCGCAGAAACTGGTCCGCGTCAGGATCGCCCTTCCAGTTCATGTGAACGCCGACCACCATGGGGTCGCGGCCCGGGACCAGCATCAATTCGCGATCATCGTCGCCGGGCGGGCGGTGGAAGAATTTTGCCAGATACATGCGACCTCCGAAGGCGCCGCCGGCATCGGGGCGCCATGTCTCAGTCGCGATCTCAGGGAAACCGGTTCACGCCGTCACGGCTGGCGCTTCGCCAGGCCCTTGCTTTGCATGCGCCAGAGCAGCAGATCGATGCGGTCCTGGCCGAAGAACGGCTCGTTCGCGAACACGAAGGTCGGCACGCCCCAATGGCCTGATGCCGCATGGTCCTTTTCGTTCTCCGCGATCACCTGCTCGTAGCGATCCGGATCGGCCGCGATCGCTGCGTCCATCGCGGCGAGGTCGAAGCCGGCCTTGTCGGCGGCGCGCGCGAGGTGGTCGCCTTCATTCCAGCCCGCCACCGAGCCGTCCCACAGCACGCGCGCGATCGCGTCGGTGAAGGCGAGCGAGCGACCCTCGAGCTGCGCCATCGCGCCCAGCCGGGTCAGCCGGTGGATGTAGGGCTGCTCGGTCGCAACATCGAACGTCACCTTGTCCTGCACGATCGGATCTGGCCGGGGAAAGCGGAACGGAATGCCCTCGTGCTGCGCCACGCGCGTGCTGTCGAGCACCACATAGCGAATGAAGTTCGGGCTGGCCTTCTTGAAGAAGCCGGGCACGCGCACCGCGAGCGGGTAGACCGGCCGCAGGTTGACCGCGAGATCGTACTCTTCGACGAGCCTCAGCGTCTTCGGCAGGGCCAGATAGCTGAAGGGGCTGCGGTAGGAGTAGAAGAGATCGACGGACAGGGTCATCGGGCCGGCTCCACGATGTCTCCCATCATGCTGCGGGCCACGAGCTTGTGGAACGGTACGATCAGCGTGAGGTAGGTTCGCCCGAGCAGATTGTTGGTCCGCACCAACGTGGTCAATGTCACCCGCCGGTCCGCCGCGTCGCCGGCGACGTCAACAACGACGCGGAAATCGAGATGGTAGTCGTCCAACCCGGCGATCAGCCGCTCCGGCGTTTCGCTCAGCACCGGAAACAGGCCGATCATCCCGTGCGGAGCCGGAGCGCCCTGGCCCGACGTCTTCAGTCCGAAGGGTTTCACCAGGATGTTGCGCAAGCGCGTCAGCGCATCGATCCAGCGCGGCCCATGCAGCACCATTCGGGTGCAGGCCTCGCGGGCGCTCAATTGCGTCGCGCCGACCTCGACACGAAAGGCATCGATGAACTGCGCGCCTGATAGCACCGCGCCGGCGTCGACATTGGGGGCGACTTCGCGAACGGGACCTGTCATCCCACCAGTCTGCGCGTCAGCATCCGGAATCGCAAGATCAAGAGTCCGGCATAGACGAACGTTCCGATCGAGAACCCGACCCAGACACCGATCGCGGCGAGGCCGGCGTTGAAAGCCAGCACCCAGCCGACGGGAAATGCCACGCACCAATAGCCGATCGCCGCGAACACCAGCGTCATCCTGGTGTCATTGATGCCGCGCAGTGCGCCACCCATGATGGTCTGGAGACCGTCGGCGATGAAGAAGGTCGCGCCGATCACCAGCAGCGTCGCCGTCAGCTCGATGGTCGGCGCGCTGGCCTCGCTGTTGCCGAAGAACAGCCGTCCCACCTGATATCGGCCGATGATGATGGCGACCGTCAGGGCGGAGACCAGGACGATCCCGAGCACGGCTGCGACGAGGCCCGCGCGCTTGACCGCAAGCGGCTCGTTACGGCCGAAGGCATGGCCGACCCGCACCGTCGCGGCCATGCCGATGCCGAGCGGCACCATGAACAGCACGGCGGTGACCTGGAGCGCGATCTGGTGCGCGGCGATCGCGGCGGTCGAGATCAACCCCATCAGCAATGCCGCCGACGAGAACAGACCATATTCCAGCAGCAGCGAGAACGAGATCGGCGCGCCGATCGCGATCAGCTGGCGCATCAGCGGCCAGTCGATCCGCCACAGATGGGCGAGCGGACGATAATCCGCGAACGGCTTGCGCAGACCGGCGATGGCGAGCGCGGCGATGAAGGTGCCGAGATTGACCAGCGTGGTCGCAAGCCCGGCGCCGAACAGGCCGAGCTCCGGCAGGCCGAACAGGCCGTGGATCAGGCAGTAGACCAGCGCGGCATTGATCGGGATCGCCGCAAGGGTGATCCACAGCGGCGCCTGCGGCCGGTTCACCGCGCTCATCATGCTGCGCAGCGCGATGAAGCCGAGCGCCGGCGCGATGCCCCAGGCAAGACCGTTGAGATAGCGCTGCGCCAGCGCGGCCGATTGCGGCGCCTGGCCGAGCGCCAGCAGGATCTGCTCGCCATAGAGCGGCGAGGCCATCATCGGCAGCGAGATCAGCAGCGCGGCCCACAACCCGACGCGCAAGGAGCGGCGGATGCGCCGGACGTCGCCGGCGCCAAACGCTTGCGCCGCCAGCGGCGATACCGCGGACATCAAGCCGAGCCCGAAGGTGAAGCTGACGAAATAGACGGTGTGCGCGAGCGCGGCCGCTGCAACGGCCTCCTCGCCGAGCCGCCCGATCAGCGCGAGATCGGTCGTGATCATCGCGATCTGCCCGAGCTGCGTCAGCATCATCGGCACGGCCAGCCGCAGCGTCTCGACGAATTCCTGCGCGAGATGGTTCTGCGCGCCGGCCTGCGGCTGCGAGTGATGTTGGACGGTGTCGAGCATGGCGGGCGGGTCAATAGCACGGCCAGGCGTCGAAAACATGGCCCGCCTTCCTCCCCTCTTCCCTTGTGGGAGAGGGTGGCTCGCCGCAGAGCGGCGAGACGGGTGAGGGGTATCTATCCTCACGAGCAATCCTGCGAGCGGAGAGAACCCCTCATCCGGCGCTTCGCGCCACCTTCTCCCACAAGGGGAGAAGGAAGAAAGCCGCCTCGGTATCGTAGGGTGGGCAAAGGCGCATTTTGCGCCGTGCCCACGACCTATCAATGATTTCGAGAGAAACCGTGGGCACGCTTCGCTTTGCCCACCCTACGATACTGTCGTCGCGGAGAGTTCTCCCACAAAGGAAGAAAAGCCTCAGCCCTTCCGCTCCGGCACGCGCTTGATCTTGGCGCCGAGCGCGTTGAGGCGCTCCTCGATGCGCTCGTAACCGCGCTCGATCTGGTCGGCGTTGTTGATGGTGGAGGTGCCCTCGGCGCAGACCGCCGCAAGCAGCATCGCCATGCCGGCGCGGATGTCGGGCGAACTCAGCGTCGCGCCGTGGAGGCGGCTCGGGCCTGCGATGATGGCGCGATGCGGATCGCAGAGCACGATACGCGCGCCCATCCCGATCAGCTTGTCGACGAAGAACATCCTGGATTCGAACATCTTCTCGAACATCAGGATCACGCCCTCGCATTGCGTGGCGGTGACGATCGCGATCGACATCAGATCGGCCGGGAAGGCCGGCCAGGGCTGGTCCTCCAGCTTCGGCACGTGGCCGCCGAAATCGTCCTGGATCTTCAATGTCTGGTTGGAGGGCACGATGAGATCGTCGCCCTCGACGCGGCAGACGATGCCGAGCCGCTCGAAGCCCATGCGGATCGAGCGCAAATGCTCGACGCCGGCGCGGGTGATGCGCAAGGGCGAGCGCGTCACGGCGGCAAGCCCGATCAGCGAGCCGACCTCGATATGATCCGGCTGGATCCGGTAGGTCGCCCCGCCCAGCGTCGCCGGACCATGGATGGTCATGGTGTTGGTGCCGATGCCGTCGATCTTGGCGCCGAGCGCGACCAGGAAGTTGGCGAGGTCCTGCACGTGCGGCTCGGACGCCGCATTGCGCAAGTAAGTGATGCCGTCGGCGGCGACCGCCGCGACCAGCGCGTTCTCGGTCGCGGTGACGCTGGGCTCGTCCAGGAACACGTCCGCACCGGTCAGCTTCGGCGCGCGGAATTCCAGCCGGTCGGTCGCGGTGACTTTGGCCCCGAGCTGCTCCAGCGCCAGCACATGGGTGTCGAGCCGGCGCCGGCCGATGACGTCGCCGCCGGGCGGCGGCAGCATCAATTCGCCGCAGCGCGCCAGCAGGGGACCGGCCAGCAGGATCGAGGCGCGGATGCGGACGCAGAGTTCAGGATCGAGATCGGCGGCGCGGATGCTCTTGGCGTGGATGTGAAGCGTGTTGCGCTCGGTCCACTCCGCCGCCGCGCCGACCGAGCGGACCAGCTCGACCAGCGTCTCGGTGTCGCGAATCCGCGGCACGTTCTCAAGCGTCACCGGATGCTCGGTGAGCAGGGCGGCCGCGATGATCGGCAGCGCCGAGTTCTTGTTGCCGGACGGCTCGATCGAGCCCGAGAGCCGGTGACCGCCCTCGACGATGTATTGGATGGGCGCCACTTGGTTCTGTCCTGTTGGGTGGGCGGGCTGTTTCGGGCGGAAACTACAGAGAATTGAGCGCGGGAGCAATTGTGGCGGGCGCGCCTCAAAACAGCCCGATGATATTCCCGACCACATAGAGGATGGCGATCAGGATCAGCGCGCCGATCATGACGAAGGAGATCTCGATCGCGATGGCGCCGGTGCCGAGGATGCCGGCGACGCCGGCAAGGAGCCGTTCCTCGCGGAAGATCAGCGCGAGCACCGCGAGCAGGATGGCGAGCAGGCCGAGCGAGATTGCGGTGACGGAGGCGGTTTCGCTCCAGCTTCGTCCGGCGGATTTTTCGATTCTAGGCGCCTGATACTGCACGCCCTTCACGCGCGCGATCAGCCGGTCCTTGATGCGATGACCGGTGTCGACGATGACCTGGTCGGCCGGCGGCGGCGGAAACACCATCGGCACCACCCAATGCGGCAACACCGCCGCCATCAGCGCCAGCACGCCGACAATGCTGCCGATGATACCGAGCCGGCGGGACGGTGCGGCGGAACTGGTGGGTGCAGAGGCGGTCATGGCACGACGCTTCCCGGCCGGAATTGGCCTGACGGGCTCATGCCCCTTCGTCGCGATGGCAGGTGGTGAGGTTCAGGGGGGTGTGTCCACGGCGTCATGGCCGGGCTTGACCCGGCCATCCACGCCTTTGCCCAGAGCACGAAGAGCGTGGATGCCCGGGACAAGCCCGGGCATGACGACCTTTCGTGAATGTCGCGGCGCGCTAGATATCGATCGTCGCGCTCAGCGAGTGTTCCTGAATAAAATCGCGACGCGGCTCGACCACGTCGCCCATCAGCTTGGTGAAGATGTCGTCGGCCTCGTCGACCTCCTTGACCTTCACCTGCAGCAGCGAGCGCACCTCGGTGTCGAGCGTGGTCTCCCAGAGCTGCTCCGGGTTCATCTCGCCGAGACCTTTGTAGCGCTGCAGCGTGATGCCCTTGCGGCCTGCCTCGGTGACCGCTTCGAACAGGTCGACCGGGCCGTGCACCACGTGCTCGCTGTCCTTGCGCCGCAGCTTGCCGGAGCGGGCGTAGACGTCCTGCAGCTTGGTCGTGTACTCGTCGAGCTTGCGTGCCTCGGCCGAGCCGAGCAGCGCGTCGTCGATGACGGCCGCTTCCTTGACGCCGCGCACGGTGCGCTCGAACAGGAAGCCCTGGCCCTCGACGAACTGCCCGACCCAACCGCGCTCGACCTCCTCGGCCTGGCTGTCCAGCCGGGTCGCGATGTACTGCGCGGCGGCCGCGGCGTTCTCGGGGTTGCCGTAGACCGACTTGTTCAGCACGCCGGTGATGGCGGCCTGCTCGACGACCTTGCGGTTGTAGCGGCTGTGCAGGTTGCGCAGGATGCTGCGGACCACGCGGGCGTCGTCGACCAGCGCGCGCAAATCACGCCCCGAACGGTCGCCGCCGGTGCCGGGAATGTAGACGCAGTCATCGAGACCGGCGTCGATCAGATAGTCTTCCAGCGCCCGCTCGTCCTTCAGATACTGCTCGGACTTGCCTCTGGAGACCTTATAGAGCGGCGGCTGGGCGATATAGAGATAGCCGCCGTCGATGATGTCGCGCATCTGCCGGTAGAAGAAGGTGAGCAGCAGCGTGCGGATGTGGGCGCCGTCGACGTCGGCGTCCGTCATCACGATGATCTTGTGATAGCGCAGCTTCTCGATCGAGAACTCGTCGCTGATGCCGGTGCCGAGCGCGGTGATCAACGTGCCGATCTGCTCGCTCGATAGCATCTTGTCGGGGCGGACGCGTTCGACGTTGAGGATCTTGCCGCGGAGCGGCAAGACGGCCTGGAATTCGCGGTTGCGGCCCTGCTTGGCGCTGCCGCCTGCCGAGTCGCCCTCGACGATGAAGAGTTCTGACTTCGCCGGATCCTTTTCCTGGCAGTCGGCGAGCTTGCCGGGCAGCGAGGAGACCGAGAGCGGGCTCTTGCGCGTCAGCTCGCGCGCTTTTCGCGCAGCCTCGCGCGCGGCCGCGGCCTGGATCACCTTGCCGACGATCATCTTGGCCTCGGACGGGTGCTCCTCGAACCAGGCCTGGAGCGCCTCGTTGAGCACGTTCTCGACCACGGGGCGCACTTCCGAGGACACCAGCTTGTCCTTGGTCTGCGACGAGAATTTCGGATCCGGCACCTTCACCGACAAGACGGCCGTGAGGCCTTCGCGGCAATCGTCGCCGGTCAGTGCGATCTTTTCCTTCTTCGCATTGGCCTCGGCATAGCCGTTGACCTGGCGCGTCAGCGCGCCGCGGAAGCCGGCGAGATGGGTGCCGCCGTCACGCTGCGGGATGTTGTTGGTGAAGCACAGCACGTTCTCGTGGTAGCTGTCGTTCCACCACAATGCGGCCTCGACGCCGATGCCGTTGGCTTCGGAGCGCACCATGATCGGCGCCGGCACCAGCGCCTTCTTGTTGCGGTCGAGATATTTGACGAACTCCTCGACGCCCCCGGAATAGTGCATCTCCTCGCGCTTCTCGACCGCGTGGCGCATGTCGGAGAGGATGATGTTGACGCCGGAATTGAGGAAGGCGAGCTCGCGCAGGCGGTGCTCGAGCGTGGCGAAATCATATTCGACGTTCTTGAACGTCTCGGTCGAGGCGAGGAACGTCACCTCGGTGCCGCGCCGGCCCGGCGCGTCGCCGACCACCTTCAGCGGTGCGACCGCATCGCCATGGGCGAACTCGATGTAGTGCTCCTTGTCGTCGCGCCAGATGCGCAGGCCCAGCTTGCTCGACAGCGCGTTGACGACGGAGACGCCGACGCCGTGCAGACCGCCGGAGACCTTGTACGAGTTCTGGTCGAATTTTCCGCCGGCGTGCAGCTGGGTCATGATGACCTCGGCCGCCGAGATGCCTTCGCCCTTGTGGATGTCGACGGGAATGCCGCGGCCGTCGTCGCGCACGGTGACGGAATTGTCGGCGTTGAGGACGACGTCGACGCGCGTGGCATGGCCCGCGAGCGCTTCGTCGATCGCGTTGTCGACGACCTCGTAGACCATGTGGTGCAGGCCCGAGCCGTCGTCGGTGTCGCCGATATACATGCCGGGGCGCTTGCGGACGGCATCGAGACCCTTGAGCACACGGATCGATTCCGCCCCGTAATCGCTCGCGTTGGAGGGCTCGTTTTCGGCAGGCGTCTGCCGAGCAGGTTCTGTCATGAGAGGCCTTCGAGATGTCGCCCGAATCAGCTGCGCAAAAGGCGCTGATGTGGTGGTTATTTGTGCCATGAAAGAGGGCCTGCGCCTAGCGCAAAGTATCTTCCGGCAACCCTTTGGGAAGATGGGTGTTTTTGGCCGATTTTCAAGGCCGGCGAGGGCCGATTCTGGGCGCTGCAAAAAGCCCGATTCGAGACCCCGTTTTGGACCCGTAAAGGCGTGGATTTTGCGGGGGGCGCGGAGGCCTGTTCCGCGGCGTCGTCGCGCCCCCGGAAAAAATGGCTACGGGTTCAGTAGATCTGGGACGGCTTCTTGTCGTCGCTGAGGTCCCAGGCCTCGCCTGCGGCCAGGGTGACGGTATCGGCGCGCAGCAGAAGGCCCCACGCGCGCAGCTCGTAGGGGTACGTGCCGGGCGGCAGATCCAGCGTTTGTGGATGATTTTCGCCGCCAGCGATCTCAATTGTTTGATTGTTGATCACGAGCGAAGCGACGTCTGGCCTTAGATAGCCGAATATCAGCCGAGCTTGTCCTGCGGTCGGCAGGAAATTGGCCTTGGCCGCGGTCTCCGTATTCCGCTGCACCAGGTCGACAATGGTCTCACCCTTGGCGCGGTCGAGCGTCAGCACGCCCGGCCCTTTCGGGGAGGCGAAGACGAGCAGGGCGCGATCGGCGGCGACCATCGCGCCATCAGGCTTTTCCTGCCAGCCGCGCTTTCCGAGCTCTGCGCGGTAGAAGGCGAGGACGTCGCTGAGCTCCGCGGGCACCTGGGCCTTGAGCTCGAGCCGGAGCGGGACTTCGATGCCGGACGCGTGGGTAGTGCTGAAGCTTGTGTGACTGGCTCGCGTCGGCACGGGCATGTCGGCGTGAGGATCTGCTGCGGTCAGCGGCTCCTGCGAGCAGCTGGCAAGCAGAGTAAGGCCGCACAGCAGCAGCCGCCATCGTGCCGGGATCTTCGTCCCGCGCCTTAACCTCGTCATACCCATTCTCCAGGGACGTCTTGAGCTTCGCGCGATGCGGAGGCTGCGACACGGTCAGCGCAGCCTCTGGACCACTAAGTCGCCGTGCGAACCGCTCGGGTTCAACCCAGCCGTTGCAGGCACAGGCGGCGGGCTCAATACAGCTGGAGCGGCGACCACAGCTCGCCATCGGGCCCGACCGTGACGTCCCAGGCATCACCGGCCACCAGATCGATCGTCGTGTCGCGGTCGGAGCGGCCCTCGATCTTCAGCGCGTATGGGTATTTGCCGGGCGGCAGATTGAACAGCGGAGCCTGAGGGCGTTCCTTGCCGGCGCGCGCGGGGAGGGTGATGGCCCGGTTGTCGAGAACGAAGACGACGTCCTTGTTGCCGAGATTGGTGAACATCAGCGCCGCACGGCCGGACTCGGGCATGACGCGCGCCTTCGTCGCGGCATCCCGATTCCGCTGCACCAGATGGACCGAGGTGCCGCTGTCCGTGCGGTCAAGCTCCAGCGTGGCCGGCCCGAGCGGGGAAGCGAAGGCGAGGTGCACGCGATCGGCGGTGACCACCGTGCCATCGTGCTGCTCCTGCCAGCCGCGCTTGCCGAGCTCGGTGCGGTAGAAGGCGAGCACCTCGCCGAGATCGGCGGGGATGCGGGCGATCAGCTTGGTGCGCAACGGGGCGTCGACATCGAGCATCGTGGTGGTGAGGATCTCGCGATAGCTGTAGCGGGTCGGCGCCGGCAGGGCGGCATCGGGGTCCGGCGTGAGCGCGGCGGAGAACAGCTGCGGCAGATGCGGCACCCACGCGCTGGCGCTGGCCGCGAGCACGCAGCTTGCGAGGAAAGCGAGGCCGCACACAAACGCCCGCCATCGTGCCGGGATTTTCGTCCCGAGCCTTGCCGTCCGCATCTTGCTCTCCAGAGATATCGCGCTTGCTATGATCGCGCGATTTGCAGCGGCTGCGACACCGTCGGCGCGGCCTCACAGAGCTAGTCGCTGCGGAAAACGGCCGGGTTCAACGCCATAGCCTAGCGCCGGGCCGAGACTCGTCCGCTCTCGACGTCAAACACTTCGCCGCCCGCGCCGATCTCGGCAAAGGCGGCCGGGTCGGCGCCGGTCAGCCAGACCTGCGCGCCGAGCTTGCGCAGCTCGTCGAACAGCGCCGCACGGCGGTTCGGATCGAGATGGGCGACGACCTCGTCGAGCAGCAGCAGCGGCGCGATGCCGGTCATCTCGGCGACCAGGCTCGCATGCGCCAGCACGAGGCCGATCAGCAGCGCCTTCTGCTCGCCGGTGGATGCATCGCGCGCCGGCATGCTCTTCGGCGCATAGACCACCTGGAGATCGGTCAGGTGCGGGCCGTCGGTGGTGCGGCCGGCGATGGCATCGCGCGGCCGGTTGTCGCGCAGGATCTGGCGGTAGCGGTCCTCGACCGACGTCGCGGTCTCCTCGAGCAGCGCGTTTTCCATCCAGCCGTCGAGCGCGATCTGCGCCGACGGAAATGCGGTGGCCTGCGCGCGTGCGTTGAGCATGCCGGTCAGCCGCGCCGCGGTCTGGCCGCGCGTGGCGGCAACCGCCACCGCAAGCTCGGCGGTCTCGCGCTCGATCGCGTCACACCAATGGTCGTCGTAATTGCGCGTCTCGAGCAGGCGGTTGCGCGAACGCAGCGAGCGTTCGAGCGCGTTGATGCGGCTGGAATGCTCGTTGTCGATGGCGAGCACCAGGCGGTCGAAGAAGCGCCGCCGCTCGGAAGCCGCGCCCATGAACAGCCCGTCCATCGCCGGCGTCAGCCACACCATGCGGATATGGTCGCCGAAGGCGGCGGCTGAACCCACCGGCTCGCGGTCGATGCGGCAGCGCCGGCTCACCGCGGCATCAGTGCGCGGCGGCTCGATGCCGGTGCCGAGCGTCGCCAGGCCCAGGGCGCCCTCGACCTGCGCGGAGACCGCCCAGGAGCCGTCGCCCTGGTTGTCGGCGACATCTTCCAGCGTCGCGCGCCGCAGGCCCCGCCCCGGCGACAGGAACGAGATCGCCTCGATGCAATTGGTCTTGCCCGCCCCGTTCGGCCCGACCAGCGCCACCATGTCAGCCGCCGTCTCGAGCCCCGCCGCCCGATAATTGCGAAAATGCGTCAGCGTCAGGCGATGAATGCGGGAGGGGGTCATGCTGTCTTTGTCATGGACGCGATTCTTCCCCTCTCCCCTTGTGGGAGAGGGTGGCGCCTCACGAAGCGAGGCGACGGGTGAGGGGTATCTTACCGCCCGGCAAGCTTTGCAAGAATATCCTCCAACACAGACGTGGGCCGCTGTAGCACGTCGTTGTTCCAGTAACGGGCGATTGAGAAACCTTCAGAGGAAAGTATGGCATCCCGGGCGGCATCACGTTGCGATTCCGCATGCTGACTGCCGTCGATCTCGATCACGAGTCGCTTGTCGAAGCAGACGAAGTCGAGAATGTATTTTTTGAATGGAACCTGCCGGCGAAACTTGTAGGTGGAGAGCCTACGATCCCGGAGTAGGCGCCACATCGCTGCCTCTGCATCCGTCGGCTCGTGCCGCATATTCCTCGCAAATTGGCGGAGACGTTTGGGGACCGGCCGATGGGACGGCTCTTGCGGCACTAACCCCTCACCCAAGTGAGGTCTTGGCTTGCAGCGGAGATGCCCTCTCCCACAAGGGGAGAGGGCGCAGCAATGCGCATCGTGCCTAGTTCACGAGTGGTCGTCTGGTATTTGCGAGGCAACACGCCCCTCACACCCGCATCGGCATCAGCACGTACAGCGCGCTCTTGTCGTCGCGGTCTTGCACCAGGGTCGGCGAGCCGGGGTCGGCGAGCCTCAGCGTTGCGACGTCGCCTTCGATCTGGGCGGCGATGTCGAGCAGATAGCGGGAGTTGAAGCCGATATCGAGGGCATCGGAGGCGTATTCGACCTCGAGCTCTTCGGTCGCGCTGCCGGAATCCGGATTGGTCACCGACAGCACCAGCTTGCCCGCAGACAGCGACAGCTTGACCGCGCGGCCGCGCTCGCTGGAAATGGTGGAGACGCGATCGACCGCGTTCTCAAAATCCTTCTTGTCGACGACGAGCTCCTTGTCGTTGCCTTGCGGGATGACGCGGCCGTAGTCGGGGAAGGTGCCGTCGATCAGCTTCGAGGTCAGCACGACGTTGCCGATCGTGAACCGGATCTTGGCCTGCGACAGCTCTATCGTCATCTCGGCTTCAGTGTCTTCGATCAGGCGCTGCACCTCGCCGACCGTCTTGCGCGGTACGATCACGCCGGGCATGCCCTCGGCGCCCTTGGGCTGTACCAGGTCGAGCTGGGCGAGGCGGTGGCCGTCGGTGGCGACGCCGCGCAAGGTCGCGGCCTCCGCCGTGCCTGCGGCATGCAGGTAGATGCCGTTGAGGTAGTAGCGCGTCTCCTCGGTCGAGATCGCGAACTGGGTGCGGTCGATCAGCCGCTTGACGTCCTTGGCGGCGAGGTTGAACGAATGCGACATGTCGCCTGCGGCGAGATCCGGGAAATCGTTTTCCGGCAGGGTCTGCAGCGTGAAGCGCGAGCGGCCGGCGCGGATCGCCAGCGCGGCGCGGTCACCGTCGGCCTCCAGCACGATCTGCGAGCCGTCCGGCAGCTTGCGCACGATGTCGTAGAACATGTGCGCCGGCACCGTGGTGGAACCGGCGGTCGCGGTTTCCGCGGCCAGGGTTTCCGTCACCTCGAGGTCGAGGTCGGTCGCCTTCAGCGACAATTTCGCGTTCTCGGCCCGGACCAGCACGTTGCCGAGGATCGGGATCGTGTTGCGGCGTTCGACCACGCGGTGGACATGGCCCAGCGATTTCAGGAGTTGCGCGCGTTCGACCGTAACCTTCATTGCACTACTCGCCCGATCCCCAAGGAAATACCAGCGTTGGAAAAAGCCGGGCAGCGGGACGCGCGCCTCGGCACCGAAGACCCCGAAAGCCGGATCATCCAGCCGATATGACCAAAGCCGTCGGGGTCGCGCAAGGTGGCGCGGATGGCCCCCGGATTCAAGGGATCGGGGGCAGTTCCCCCACGATTTACGGGCAGAAATAAAGGCGGCCGCCGAGGCGCAGGTCCGCTCCTCGCCCCGCGTGCCGTGGGCTGGAGGGGACCGACAGTCTCCACAACGTCATGGCCGGGCTTGTCCCGGCCATCCACGGCTTGCCACGCAGCGCAAAGAACGTGGATGCCCGGGACAAGCCCGGCCATGACGATCTCTGCAGAGGGTGCACGAAATAGGCGTTTATTCCTGAAGCTGGCGCTTCAGCGACTCCACTTCCTCCGACAGCGCGGTGTCCTTGGAGACCAGGGCCTCGATCTTGCGCACGGCGTGCAGCACCGTGGTGTGGTCGCGTCCGCCGAAGCGGCGGCCGATCTCGGGGAGCGAACGCAGGGTCAGCGTCTTGGCGAGGTACATCGCCACCTGGCGCGGGCGCACCACATTGGCGGTGCGGCGCGAGGACAGGAGGTCGGAGCGGCTGACATTATACTGCCGCGCCACCACGCGCTGGATGTCCTCGATCTTGATCCGCTTCGGCTCTTGCGGCCGGACCAGGTCGCGCACCTCGCGCTCGGCCATCTCCAGCGTCACCGGCTGGTTGTTGAGCTTGGAATGCGCCAGGAGGCGATTGATCGCGCCTTCGAGGTCGCGGCCGTTATGGGTGATGGTGCGCGCCAGATAATGCAGCACCTCCTCCGGCACGTCGAAGGTCGCATGATGGGCGCGGGCCGCCGCGACGCGCGACTTGAGGATGCCGTGGCGCAACTCCTCGCCGAGCGAGCCCATCTCGACCACGAGACCACCGGCAAGACGCGAGCGGACGCGGTCGTCGAGGCTTTCGAGATCGGACGGCGGACGGTCGGCCGCGATCACGACCTGGCGGCCGGCATCGATCAGCGCGTTCAACGTGTGACAGAACTCGGCCTGCGTCGACTTGCCCTGCAGGAACTGGAGGTCGTCGATGACGAGCACGTCGATACCGCGCAGCGCTTCCTTGAACGCGAGCGCCGTCTGCGTCTTCAGCGCGGCGACGAAGCCGTACATGAATTTTTCCGCGGTGAGATACAGCACCTTGCGCTCGTTGCCGGAATTGCCGGCCCAGGTCACGGCCTGCAAGAGATGCGTCTTGCCGAGGCCAACGCCGGCATGGATGTAGAGCGGGTTGAACATCACGGGGTCGCCGCGGCGACCTTCGGCGACCTGACGCGCGGCGGCATGCGCCAGCGTGTTGGAGCGGCCGACGACGAAGCTTGCAAAGGTCAGGCGCGGATCGAGCGGCGAGCCGCCGAGCGCGTCATGATTGGCCGAGACCGGCGCGGTCGCGGTCGAGCGCAATTCCGGCGCAGGCGCGCGGCGCGTTTCGACCGGCGCAGGCGCTTCCTTCGGCGCCACCACCGGGCGCACCGCGGAGCGGACGGTGAGATCGATGCGATGCACTTCGGGCATCTCGGCCTGCCAGCACGACAGCACGCGCTCGGCGTAATGAGCCTGGATCCAGCTCTTCAGGAAGCGGGTCGGAACCGACAGCCGCACGCTCTCCTCCTGCACGCCTTCCAGATCCATGCGCGCAAACCAGCTCGTATAGACGTCTTCGCCAACGTTCGTGCGCAGCCGGTTCTTCACGCGCGACCAGCGATCCTGTTCCGATGTGTTCATCGTCAAAAAACTTCTCTTGAGAGATTTAGTTGCGTGGGTGAGCGCCATGCAGAGTTCCTGCCATCAGGGTTTCTGACATGGCGCGACCTCAGAGCGAGTCCATCGTCAGGCATGGCTCGACCGTCCGGCGAGAACGCCGCGTCCGATCAGCGATGTCAGAGATGGAGGGTTCGCGAGGTCAGCGCGTACTCGGCGCCCCATCGCAGGCGGGAGGCTGGAGGTCGGACTGATCTAAACCGGCATCGTTGGAATAAGAAACCTGTTTCAATACCGCGTTGCGTCCGTAAGACATGATACCTCCCCGTCCTGCCGTGATTGCTCACGGCAAGGTCCTGCGTGTCCAATAGACAGTCGCGGCGTAGTGGTGTCGCGAATGCCCGCCCGTGTACTAGTCGTCCGCTCGACTTCGCCTCATGCGGGTCGGGGTAGCTTTACGACATCTCTCATTTGCGCTTGGCGCGAGCAGGATGAAATCCTGCTTGGAGACATTCAGACAAAGAGCTACCGTTCCCACAGTGCTGTGGGTTTGAACCGACTATCGCTTGTTGATGCGTTGCCAACGTGCCCACCGCCGCCGATTTGCACGCTCGCCCCGTTTCCGATACCGCGCTGGTCTCAAGATCGTGGGCGCCGCTGACGACTTAAGGAATACACTAAGCGGAAAGACTCGCAACGGAATTGATTCACACTTGAGGCATCAAAAATCTTGACCAGCGTTAACGCGGCGCGCGAGTTGTTCACAGGTCTGAGACCAAGAGTTTGAATCCGCGTAAAGAATCGAAGACGAGACGCGTTGTGTGACAATTGGCGAACAGCAGCCAAAAAAAATTCAAAAAACCTTCACGCGCCGACTTCGCCGGGTCGTTTTCCAAATGCTTGCTGTCACTATGGCGATAAGTTGTTCGCGAAACATCGTTTTTTGAGTCTCATTTCACAGGGTAACTCCACCGCGAGATCCGCTCCTGTGAATTTACGGTGTGCAGAACTCGCGCGCGTGCAAATTCAACTTAGGCCCGTCCCGCAAGGGTTTTTCGCAGCGCAGTGAAAGTTTCCGCTGTTGCAAAATCGTCCGCGGTAAAACTACGGACGGCATCATCGTGCCGTCGAGATGAATCTTCCAATGTCTATCGTTGGTCGAACGACCGCTTGCGTGAATTGTGGCAGACGAATTGTGACAGGCAACGAAAAGCCCGGCACGAGGCCGGGCTGATGTGACGAGCGCGATGTCGCTTCAACCGATCGAATGACTCGATCGCATCGGCTGACTTAGTTCCGCTGACTTGGATCGGCTCACTTGGCGAGCTTGGCGATCTGCGCGGTGAGGCGCGAGACTTTGCGGCTGGCGTTGTTCTTGTGAATGATGTTGCGCTGCGCGGCGCGCATCAGGGCGGGCTCGGCATTCGCCAGCGCCTTCACGGCAGCGGCGCGATCGCCCGTCTTGATGGCTTCCTCGACGGTGCGCACAGCGCCGCGCATCTGGGTGCGGCGCGACTTGTTGACGGCAGTGCGGCGGGCAATCTTGCGCGTCGCTTTCTTGGCGGAAGTGGTATTGGCCATGGTCTCAATATCCTTTGCGGTACCGGTCGCGTCTTGGTCGGGTAGCGCCGGCTGCTTGACCGCGGAATCGACGCTCGGATTTAGGGTGTTCGGTTGCTGGGCTGTTCCCGGAACATGAGGCCTCAAAGAGCCTGCAACTGCTCAAAGAACAGCGGCGGCGGGATTGCGCCCGCCGCCAGTTGGCGCCCTTATAGAGGGGGTCTGCGGCACCGTCAACGCTTTCCGGGGCTGGAAAACGGCCCTTCCGGGCGCCCGACGAGGGGTGTAACGCCCTGAAGCGGTTGAATTTCTGCCGTCGCTTGGCTATTGGCTGGCGGGCGTTATACGGGTCGATCGATCGGACGACCATCTGGGGTGAGGCATGATCCGCGGTTTTTTCCGACTGATTGGGCTGTTGCTGCTCGCCGGCGGGTTCATCTTCATGGTCTATGACGGCGCCCGCTGGGTGGCCGACCAGACCCTGCGCTTCACCCGTTTCGGCCAGTTCTGGAACGATATCAACCAGGCCAGCCAGTCGGCGTTCCGGACCTGGGTCGAGGCCAAGGCGCCCTGGCTCTGGACCTCGGTGATCCGCCTGGTGCTGGACCAGCCGGTCTTCGCCGTACTCGGCATTTTGGGCATCTTGCTGATGATCCTGTTCCGGCCGCGCAAGCCGCTGATCGGATATTCCCGAGATTGATCTTCGATTCCCCGCGCGACTGAACGCTGTATCGGGCGCTGCGTAACAACGCTGCTCCCTCTTGCGTAGACACCTATATTCCCACCTGATCGCGAGCACGCCGCCCGAGCATCTGGCTCGCGCGACGGACGTCTCGTTTCGGAGACCCATCATGCTGTTCATGCGCAAGAAGACCGCATTGCCGAGCGCAGCTGAGGCGCTGCCCGGCCGTGCGCAAGCCATCCCGACTGCGACCACCCATTTCGTCAACGGCAGCAAGCTCAAGCCGCCTTATCCTGCAGGACTCGAGCAGGCCGTGTTCGGTCTCGGCTGCTTCTGGGGCGCCGAGCGCAAATTCTGGGAACTGGGCGAGGGCATCTACACCACCGCCGTCGGCTATGCCGGCGGCCACACGCCGAACCCGACTTATGAAGAGACCTGCTCGGGACGCACCGGCCACACCGAAGTGGTGCTGGTCGTGTTCGACCCGAGCAAGATTTCCTACGAGAAGCTGCTGAAGACGTTCTGGGAGAACCACAACCCGACGCAGGGCATGCGCCAGGGCAACGACGTCGGCACGCAGTATCGAAGCGCGATCTACACTTGTTCAGATGCGCAGAAGAAAGCGGCCGACGAGTCCAAGGCGCTGTATCAGAAGGCGCTTGCCGCAAAAGGTCTCGGTGCCATCACCACCGAGATCGCGCCCGCCGGCGAATTCTATTTCGCCGAGGACTACCATCAGCAATATCTGGCGAAGAATCCCGCCGGCTATTGCGGCTTAGGGGGCACCGGCGTGTCCTGTTCGATCGGCGCGGGCGTCAGCGCGTAGGCGCTAACTCGAGCCACGGCGCGC
Source organism: Bradyrhizobium sp. B117 (assembly GCF_038969555.1). NCBI lineage: Bacteria > Pseudomonadati > Pseudomonadota > Alphaproteobacteria > Hyphomicrobiales > Nitrobacteraceae > Bradyrhizobium > Bradyrhizobium sp. B117. The sequence continues at coordinate 9,778,767 of NZ_CP152414.1, read as the reverse complement.
TGCACCTCTCCCGCTTGCGGGAGAGGTCGCATTGCATCGGAGATGCAATGCGGGAGAGGGTTCTCTCCTCTGGGGGACTGTCCCGTTGCGGAGATACCCTCTCTCCAACCCTCTCCCGCAAGCGGGAGAGGGGGAGCACCGCGCTCGTGGCGCGGCGCCATTTCACACCTTCCCGCTCAACGCTTTATTAACCATAACCGGTGCATCACTGGAGCTGTCTCGTTTCGAGGGATAGGTCCGGTGCCGGTTGCACGCGCGTTTCGATGGTCGATCCTGACAGCCTGTTTGGCAGCGTCCGCCGCGCTGCCTCTTGGCGGCTGCATGCAGACCGCCGGCCCTGTCGCATATGTTCAGCCGCGCTCCGATCTCGACGCCATGGCCTATGGCGCCCCGCAACCGGTCGTCGTTGCCAACAACGGCGGCGGCGCCATCGCCGCGCTCAGCAATTCCTTTGCCTCCGCGCCTGCACCGATGCCCGTCGGCTATGCCGCGCCGATGGCAGTGCCCGTGCGCTACGACGCCTCCTATCATCTCGACGCCGGCGACAAGCTGCGCGTCGTGGTCTACGGCCAGGAAGGTCTCACCAACAGCTATGCCATCGATGCCGGCGGCTCCATCACCTTGCCGCTGATCGGCGCCGTGCCGGCGCGCGGCCGCACCACCGCGGGCCTTGCCGGCGAGATCGGCGCGCGCCTGCGCAACGGCTACATCCGCGAGCCCTCGGTCGCCGTCGAGATCGACACCTATCGCCCGTTCTTCATCCTCGGCGAAGTCTCAGCGCCCGGCCAATATCCGTATGTGCCGAACATGACGGTCGAAAGCGCCGTCGCCATCGCCGGCGGCTTCTCGCCGCGCGCCAAGCGCGACGTGGTCACCGTCACGCACACCGAAGCTGGCGGCGCCATGCGCGCCGTCGTCCCGCTCGGCACGCCGCTCGCGCCTGGCGACACCGTGTTCGTCGGCGAGCGCTGGTTCTGACGCTCGCCGTCATTCCGGGTTCGATGCTGAGGCATCGCCCCGGAATGACGGAGGGATAGACGAGCGCGCTGCGTCCGTGCTTACCGCCTGAAATCCAGCCGCCCGTTCGGAAAGCATCCGTCGATCCGCGCCTCATCGACCACGAGCCCGACCCATGGCCGCATGATCGCGGGGTTGGTCAGGTTGATGTACTTCCCGACCAGCCGCGTACCCTCGCGCGCAGCGGCGGCCATGGTCCCAGTCGAAGCGCAGATAGAGGCGCTCGCCGATGACACGGACTTCCGCGCGCCCCTCTTTCCACCTCTCCGGCGTATCGCCCGCAATGGTCGGATCGGCGCCGCCGTTCCAGCGGCTCGCCCAAGTGCCTTCGAGCGGATCGGACGGCGCGGCAATGGAGGCCCATGTCGTAGCGTTGACGTCGCCCGCACCGCCGGCAAGCGATGTGGTCGCGGCATAATCCATCACCTCGCGATCATCAGGCGCGGGCACGTCCATGGTGCCGAACGGATTGCGGATGATGATGTTCGTGTTGGCCTGCTGCATGATGAGTTCCCGGCGTCAATTGGCTTGATCGGCCAGCTCTATCGCCGGGCGGCAGGATGCGGCCACCCGATTCCTGCTCTCTCGTTTCTCGTCATTCCGGGGCGCGCGGAGCGCGAGCCGGGAATCCATAACCCCAGTCCGTGGTTATGGATTCCGGGCCTGCACCGCTTCGCGGCGCATCCCGGAATGACGGCGGTGGCTATTTCAAATGCTTCGCGAAGAATTCCATGCTACGCGGCCAGGCGATCTCCGAGCTCGCCTTGTCGTAGCTCGGCCGCTCGTCGCAATGAAAACCGTGCTGGGCGCCGGGATAGATGAACACCTCCACATCCGGGCGCTTTGCTTTGACGGTCTCGACGTCGGTCAAGGGAATGCCGGCGTCCTTCTCGCCGAAATGCAGCTGCGTCGGAACCTTCGGCTTCTCGTCGGCAAAGCGCACGACGGCGCCGCCGTAATAGCCGATCGCAGCCTTGAGGCCGGACAATCGCGTTGCCGCGACAAAGGCGATGCTGCCGCCGAGGCAGAAGCCGATGATGCCGACCGGGCCAACACTTTTCACGGCATCGATCGCGGCCTGGGTGTCGCGCAGCATCGCCTCCCAATCGGGATTTGCGACGAACTTGCGCGCTTCGGCGATCTCGTCGGGCGTATAGCCCGACTGGAAGCCCGGCGAGGTTCGGTCGAAGATCGACGGCGCGATCGCGACATAGCCTTCGCCCGCGAGGCGGTCGCAGACTGAGCGGATGTGATGATTGACGCCGAAGATCTCCTGGATCACCACCACCGCGCCCTTGGGGCTGCCTGCGGGGTCAGCGCGATAGGCGCCGAGCTGGAATTTGTCGGAAGCCGTCAGTTTGATGTCTTGTCCCACGCGGGTTGTCCTTCTTGGTTGGTCGTTGATGGAGAATTCCGGTCGCTCCACAAACTCGTCATGCCCGGGCTTGTCCCGCCTGCGCGGCCGAAGCCGCTTCGGCGAGGCGAAGGCCCGGGCATCCACGTTCTTGGTGCCGCTCGAAAGATCGCGGATGGCCGGGATAAGCCCGGCCATGACGATGTGGCAACTTCAGCGCACGACGGCGCAGATGGGATTGCTCTGCATCTTGAAGAGCCGCCCTCACTCCCACATCCAGTTCTCGCCATAATCCTCCTTCCATCCTGCCAGCCGTCCATGACGGAATTGCAGGAACAGGCGGTGGCGATAGGGGATCAGGCCGCTGCCCCCGAGATTGCGCAATGCGAGGTAGATCTCGTTGCCGGGACGCCCGCGCACATATTGTAGCGGCTGCCCGAGGGCACGTGCGGTCTGTTCGGCATCCATGCCGAAGGCGAGCGGAATGTTGTTCGACAAGGTTTCGACGAAAGGCCGGCGCAGCGGAATGGTGCCGAATTGCTCGGCCTGTACGGAAGTTGCCATCGAAAGAAGCATCGTTACCGCGGCAGCCGCTGTTATCGCCCGCTTCATTGCCAATGTCCCTCGTCCAGCCAGTCTATGCCGGCAAGTTCTTCAGGAAAGGCACCACCGCGTCAACAAAAGCCTTGGGCTGGTCGATGTTGACGGTGTGTCCGGCGGCGGGGATCACGGCCTTTTGTGCGCCAGGGATCTTTGCCGCCATGTAGTCGGACGCCGCCAGGAACGGCGTATCGTCGGCGCCGACCACGATCAGGCAGGGCACCTTGATGTCGGGCAACTGCTCGATCACGCGGGCATCGCGCTGGGTCAGCATGCCCCGCGCCGCAAGCGCGAGGCCGTTGGCATTGCGATGGCTGGCGGTGGCGCGCTCGCGCGTCGCCGATTTCAGCATCGCAAGCCCTTCCTGGTCGAGCTTGTCCGCGGTGGCAAGCGCCCGCACGTTCCAGGCCTCGCGTGCATCGTCTTTCTTGAAGCCGGGGCCGGTGTCGATGATCAGCAGCGCCCGCGCGCGCTGCGGATGAGCGCGATAGAACGCGAGTGACATGTAGCCGCCGAGCGAGAGCCCGCCGATGATGGCGCGATCCGCCCCGACGGCATCGAGGATCGCCGTGATGTCGCCGACCGTCAGCGCTTCGCTATAGGCCTTGGGATCATCAGGATAATCGGACTGGCCGTGACCGCGCATGTCCCACAGGATCAGCTTGTGGTCTTTCGCGAGCGCATCGATCTGCCCATGCCACATCGCCGAAGTGGAGGAATAGCCGTGCGTGAGCAGCAGCGGTGGCCCGTCGCCATGGACTTCATAGTAGATCCCGACGCCGTCCCGATCGATCTTCGGCATTGTTTCCGCCCTTTCTTTTTATTTCTCGCCGCGACAACGGTGCACCCTCTCCCACAACAAGGGGAGAAGGGAGTCTGCGCCAGCGGCTCCAGCTTAGCCCGGCAAGTTACTTCGACGAAACTGCCTGAACGCCATGGCATGCATGCCTGACGCACGCTCTGTTTGCGTCCCGGAATCGTTGGGTGGGCAAAGGCGCACTTGCGCCGTGCCCACCACCTTTCTCCGATCGCAACGAATGGCGGGCACGCTTCGCTTTGCCCACCCTACGACCACATTCGCCGTCATGCCCGGGCTTGTCCCGGGCATCCACGTTCTTCGGACCCCGGACCAAGGCCGTGGATGGCCGGGACAAGCCCGGCCATGACGGTGAAAATTCCCCTTGTCCGTCAATGCCCGCTCTACTGTGCATGGGGTTGTTTTCGCCCAATTTACTGGGCCTTTCGACGGAAACCCGTTCGCTAAAATTGCGTGCAATCCCGCAGGGTTCCATTGAGCACGCCTCTTAAGGGCCGGAGAACCTGATCCGGCTTAGGCTGAACCCAAATCCAGTCCCGTGCTTTTGGGGAAGCCATGACCGCCTCAGCCAAACCTGCAGCCAAACGCCGGCTTCTGCTCGCCTCCGACCGGAACGACGAGAGCACCGAGCTCGCCAGCATCCTGAAGGCGGTCGGCGAGGTCTCGACGGTCACGACGGAGCACATTCCCGAGCAGCCCTCGCGCGATCTCTCCGGTCTCGTCGTCGACATCAATCTGCGCTCGCCCGAGAGCGTGCAGCGGGTGCGCAACAAGCTGCGCGGCGATGCCTATCGTTCGATGCCGCGGCTGTTCGTGCTCGCCGACGCCCTGCATCACGGTACCATGCAGGCGTGGGCGCTCGGCGCGACCGACACGATCTCGCGGCCGCTGCAGCCGGACGCCATTCTCCAGCGTATCCGCGCCGCGTTCCCCGACACCGCCGTCTATGACGCGACTGATCGCGGCAAGACGCTCAACCGCGGCGTCGAGGCGGCGCATGCGGTGCTCGCCAAGATGTTCGAGAAGCTGCCGCTCGGCGTGCCCTTGACCTTCGACGACGTCATCGCCGCCGAGAGCAAGATCCTGAAGGCGATCAAGCACTCGTCCTTGCGCGAATGGCTCACCACCGTCGGCTGCCACCATGTCGGCAGCTATCGCCACTGCCTGTTCGTCACCGGCTTCGCCGTTGCCTTTGCGCAGCATCTCGGCATGCGCGAGGACGACCAGCGCCGCCTGACCCGCGCCGCGCTGCTGCATGACGTCGGCAAGGCCTTCGTTCCGTCCAACCTGCTCGACAAGCCCGGCAAGCTCACCGACGAGGAGATGGCCGAGGTCCGCCAGCATCCGCGCCGCGGCTATGACGCGCTCGCCGCGCAGGGCGGCTTCCCGCCGGAGATGCTGGACGTGATCCTGCATCACCACGAATTCCTCGACGGCTCCGGCTACCCCAACGGGCTGTCGTCGAACCAGATCAGCGACATCGTGCGTGTCACGACGATCGTCGACATCTACGCGGCCCTCGTGGAGAAGCGCGCCTACCGCATGCCGTTCACCCATTCGCGTGCGTTTGCGATGATGGAAGGCATGGGCGGCAAGCTGGACCAGCAGCTGCTCCAGGCGTTCCGCCCGGTGGCGCTGGGGTCGTTCTAGGCGAGATGCCGTAGGGTGGGCAAAGGCGCAAAGCGCCGTGCCCGCCATTTCTCCTCATACGTGAAGAGAACGGTGGGCACGCTTCGCTTTGCCCACCCTACGGCAGCGTCCCGTTCGGCGACACCGTATCGAGATTCTCAGGTGTGCAACTGCGCACCATAGTTCGGTGCTGCGCACCGTCCGCGAATGAAAGAGTCTAATCCTCGTACGACGAGATCTCGATCAGGCTGCCATCCGGGTCGCGGCAATAGACCGAGCGCAGCGTGCCGCGGGCGCCTTGCCTGGGACCCGGGCCTTCCTCGATCGCGACGCCATGTGCCTGCAGATGCGCCACGACCTCGTCGGGCGCAGCGGAAGTGAGGAAGCACAGATCGTCGCTGCCGGCGGTCTGGTGATCGGCGGTGAACCACTCCACCTTGTCGGCATCGCGCGGCCGGACGTTGATCTTCTGGTTACCGAATTGCAACGATGTCCGCGGCGCTTTGCCGCCGCCGGGGTCGAACACCTTGACTTCCATGCCGAGGATCTTGCGATACCACTCCGCGGTCACCGCGACGTCGGCGACGTTGATCACGAGATGATCGAGGGCTTCGACCTTGACCGTCATGCCTTATCCTTTCGTCGTGATGCGCCAGGTGTACTTTCCGCCTGCGGTAAGCTTTGTTACAACCGTAACGACGACACTTTCAAGATATCCGGCCTTCAAGAACAACACTCTTTGAAGAACAACACTCTTTGAAGAATACCACCTGGGAGAACCCTTGAGATGATCACTCGCCGTACCGCGCTGGGCCTGCTTGCCGCCACGCCTCTTGCAGCCAGCCCGCTGTCGAAGGCCTTTGCCGCGGATTATCCGTCCCGGCCCGTGAAATGGGTGGTCGGCTATCCGCCGGGCGGCGCCACCGACATCCTGGCGCGGCTGATTGGCCAGCGTCTGTCGGAAAAGCTCGGCCAGCAATTCGTGATCGAGAACAAGCCGGGCGCCGGCAACAACATCGGCACCGAATCGGTCGTCAACGCGGAGCCCGACGGCTACACGCTGCAGCTGGTCAATCCGGCCAACTTCATCAACGCCTCGCTCTACGCCAATCTGAAGTTCAACTTCGTGCGCGACATCGCGCCGGTCGCCTCGTTCCAACGCGTGCCGAACGTGATGACCGTCAACAAGGACGTGCCCGCCAAGAACGTCGCCGAGTTCATCGAATATGTGAAGGCCAATCCCGGCAAGGTGAACATGGCCTCGTCCGGCAACGGCACCTCGGTGCATCTGTCCGGCGAGATGTTCATGGCGATGACCGGCTGCAAGATGCAGCACGTGCCCTATCGCGGCGCGGCGCCCGCGATCACCGACATGCTCGGCGGCCAGGTCCAGGTGATCTTCGACAACATGCCCTCGATCATCCAGCACATCCGCTCCGGCTCGCTGCGCGCGATCGGCGTCACCACGGCAGAGCGGTCGCCGCAGCTGCCCGACGTGCAGGCGATCGCCGAGACCGTGAAGGACTACGAGGCCAGCGCGCTGTTCGGCATGGGCGCGCCGAAGAACACGCCGAAGGAGATCATCGCCAAGCTCAACAGCGAGATCAACACGCTGATGAAGGAGCCTGACATGACCAAGCGTCTGGTCGAGCTCGGCGGCGAGCCGCGGGTGCAGACGCCGGAGGCGTTCGGCGAGGAGATCAAGGCCGAGACCGAGAAGTGGAGGAAGGTCGTCGAGTTCGCCGGCCTCAAGGTCGAGTAGCGATCTTTTGATGACCGGGAATGGAGCCCTGCCGTTCGGCAGGGCTTTTTTCTTGCGTATCTTGTTCTTGTTGCTGCGGAATAAAGCGGCGCCACGAAAGCTGATGATGGAAGGCGCGTGTCTCGCGCTGTGAGAAGAGGAGTTGGGATCATGCGCAAGACGCAATTGGCGCTGCTGACACTGGGCGCGACGGTTCTTGCCGGCTTCGTCACCGCGACGCCAGCCGCTGCCCGCGACTATCCCTGGTGCGCCCAAGGCGGCGAATATGATTATCCCGGCGAATGCGCCTACAGCACCTATGAACAGTGCCAGGCCAGCGTCTCCGGACGGCTGCTGTATTGCGACCGCAACCCCCGCTTTGCCTACGGCCAGCAGCAGCTCCCGCGGCCGCACCGGCGCGCGCGGCCTGTAGCGCCGTACTGATCGCGCGAGTTGCGAAGCCGCCGCTCACCCTGCGCGATGCATTTTCGCATGGTCGCTCCGGAATAAATCGGCTCGCCGAGCCTTTCTCTCTGTGAGGCGAACGTGGGAGATCGGTCATGCGCAAGGTGCAATTCGTGCTGGGCACCATGGCCCTGATGTGGCTCGCCGGCGGCAGTTCGGCGCGCGCGGACTACGACTACGCGTGGTGCATCCAGGATTCGGAATATGGCTATCCCGGCGACTGCTCCTATCAAACTCGCGAGCAGTGTCTGCTGAGCGCGTCCGGCCGCAAGGGTTTCTGCGCACAGAATCCTGCCGTGGCCACGCGACCGCCGCTTCCACCGGCGCTGCGCGGTCGGCGCGTTCCGCCATACTAGCTATTTGATCGGCTTCTGCCTGATCACGCAGTCGTGCAGACCTGCGCACGCGGGTTCCTGCTTGACGCGTCTTCGCTCGTCCCTATACTAAACCATATGGTTAAGTATAGGGACGACGCGCTGGACCGGACCTTTGCCGCGCTCTGCGACCCGACGCGGCGCGCATTGCTGGCGCGCCTCGGCGAGCAGGACGGCCTGTCGGTGAGCGAGCTCGCCGCGCCGTTTCCGGTCTCGCTGCCGGCGATCATGAAGCATCTCGACGTGCTCACGGATGCAGGCCTGATCGTGCGGGAGAAGACCGGGCGCACGGTGTCCTGCCGGCTCACCGCGCAGCCGATGGAGCAGGCGATGAACTGGCTCAATCGCTACGCGCAGTTCTGGTCCGAGAAGTTCGATCGCCTTGCCGCTTTCGTGGAGGAAGACACATGGCCAACGCAGCCGTCGACACCAATTCCCGCACAGCCGCTCCCCCAAACGAGCGCCCAGGCCTTGAACGACCAAGCCTCACGCTCACGCGCCGGCTCCGCGCGCGGCCGGAAAAGGTCTACGCCGCATGGACGCAAGCCGCGCAGCTAGCGCAGTGGTTCGGGCCGCCGAACATGAAGCCGGCGACGCTTGAAGCCGAGCTCGACGTCCGCGCCGGCGGCCGCTTTCGCATCAGCTTCACCAGTGCCGACGGCGAATATTTCGAGGCCGGCGGCACCTATCGCGAGGTGGTGCCGAACGAACGTCTCGTCTTCACCTGGGCCTGGCATTCGACCCCGGAACGCGAATCGCTGGTGACGATCACGTTCAAGCCGGATAGTGCCGGGACCTTGATGGTCTTCCATCACGGCCAGTTCTTCGACGAGACCGCACGCGACAACCACCAGCATGGCTGGATCTCGTCGTTCGACAAGCTCGATGCCTTCGTTGCCTGAAGTCCCGTCAGAGGAGAACGCCATGCAGTCCCATCAGATCGTCTCGCGCGAGCAATGGATCGCAGCGCGCAAGGCTCATCTCGCGCATGAGAAGGAGCTCAGCCAGGCTCGCGAGCGCCTCGCCGCAGAGCGCCGCGCATTGCCCTGGGTCCGGGTCGACAAGGACTATGTGTTCGAGGCGCCGACCGGCAGGGTGACGCTCGGCGATCTCTTCAAGGGCCGTCCGCAGCTCGTGGTCCAGCACGTGATGTTCGCGCCCGACTGGGATGTCGCCTGCAAGAGCTGCTCGTTCTGGGCCGACGGACTCGATCGCATGGCGCCGCACCTTGCCGCGCGCGACACCGCCATGGCCGCGATCTCGCTGGCGCCGGTCGCAAAGCTCGAAGCCTTCAAGAGGCGGATGGGCTGGACGTTCGATTGGGTTTCGTCAGGCGGCAACGACTTCAACCGCGATTACGAGGTCTCGTTCACGCGCGAAGAGATCGACAAGGGTGTCCTGAAATACAATTTCGGCACCACGCCATTCTACGGCCCCGAGCTCCCCGGCATCAGTGTGTTCTTCCGTAACGATGCCGGCGAGATCTTCCACACCTATTCCTGCTTCGCCCGCGGCCTCGACATGATGAACGCCGCCTATCAGTACCTCGATCTCACCCCGCTCGGCCGCCACGAGGATGGCCTGCCTTATCCGATGGATTGGGTGCGCCTCCGCGACCAGTACGAGCCGCAGGCGAAGGGAGCGTGCTGCCACGGGTGAGAGGGGCATCGGCGCCAACGGTGTCATCGCCCGGCTTGACCGGGCGATCCAGCACTCCGAGATATCAGTGGTTCATCGAGATGCCACGGCGTACTGGATTCCCCGCCTGCCGCCTACGCTAAAGCTTCGGCGCGCCCAAGACCGAAACCTCGGCGAAGCCTTGGCGTAGCCGGGTCGCGGGGAATGACAGCGGTGGTTGGCGCGGCAGCGTGCCGTCAGTCGCGCTTCACCGCTTCGCGTCGGCCTGCTCCATCGCGTTGCACGAGATCAGCATCGTGTATGGCCGCGCGTTGCCGGCGATGTCGGTGGTCTTGAGCTCGGCCTTCGGCTCGGCGGTCTGGTAGGGCACCACGGAATTGTCGAGGAAGTCGCGCAGCACGCCGGTCTTGATGGCGAAGTTGATGTTCTCGGGAATGTTGCCGGTCACCGCGGCGATACGCAATGCTGGGATCTTTCCGGTAACCACGCCCACGATCTGACCGGTGGCGTCGAACAGCGGGCCGCCGCTATTGCCGGGCTGCACCGGCGCGCTGATCTGCAGGAAACGCGAATCGTTGCGCATGCCGCTGAGCGAGCTGACGATGCCGGTCGTCACGGTGAAATCCGAGGTCAGAAGGCCATGGAAGGGAAAGCCGATCGCGACGATGGAATCGCCGGAGCGGATCGAGCGGTCGCGGATCCGCGCAAAATCCTTGAATGTCGCCGTCGAAGGCGCCTGCAACAAAGCGAGATCGTTGTTCGCATCACTCGACACGACGCGCAGCACCATCGAGGCCTCGCCGGTGAGGTTACCCTTGATGTCGCCGACGCAGCCGTCGATCACGTGGTTGTTGGTGACGATGTGGCCGTTCGCGCTGACCACGAAGCCGGTGCCGCTCTTGGCCCGGGCAGCCTTGCTGCCGGCCGGCGGCGTCTGCTTGTCCGGCACGGGCTGCGGCTTGGCGGCGATCTTGGTGAAGTCGCCCGCCTTGTCGAGCCCGTCGGCCTTCACCTTGGTCACGCAATTGGCCAACGCGGCGATCACCGGCCCGGTCGAGGTCAGATCGAAATTCAGGACGGCGCGGCCGGCTGTCGCCACCATCAGGCTCGCCTTCTGGAAGGTGCGTACGACATTGAGCGGCATGACGGCCGTGAGCATGTTCGACTGGTACGCCGTGGCGTACAGCCTGGCTTGCTCCTGTCCGTCAAAGGTCACGTCGATCGCGGCGTTCTCGCCCTTGTTGAAGCGATAGCTGGGACTCGCAAAGGCGAGCGACCATGTGCCGGCGGCATTCTGGCTCACGACGAGGATGACGCCGTTCGCATAGGGCGTGGTCGCCGCGCAATGCGAGAACGCTCCGGTCTCGTCATTACTGAAGGCGCCGCCGATCCAGTTGCCCACATTGACGGAGCCGAACGGCCCCGCCGCCTGCGCCACGCCGACGAAACCGAGTTGCAAGCAAGACGCGACGACCAACGACTTAAGCCACATACTCTTCCCCCAGGAACATTATGGGAACACCTTAGCGGCCGGGACAGGGGCGCGCAACCCGCAGTTGTCTCCCTCCGGTCACGTCTCATTCGAATGATTTCGCCTTGCGTTTACTTTGCACTGCTATATACTTTGCAGTACAAAGTAATGGGGCAGCAATCCCGACCAGCGTGGGTGGAGCGAGGTTTTGGCATTGCCGATGCGCGATCTCGACAAGGCACTGGCCGACATCGTGGCGATCCGCAGCCAGATCGCGGCAGGCACCGCGTTTCGCGGCTATGGCCCGGCGACGATGGCTGCGACCGGCGCCGTCGCACTGATCACGGCGATCCTGCAATTCTGGCTGCTCCGCGATCCCACGAGTGAGCCGATCGGTTTCTTCTTCGGCTGGTTTATCGCCGCTGTGCTCTCCGTCCTGGTGATCGGCATCGAGATGCGGGCGCGCTCGCGTCGTCATCATTCGGGTCTCGCCGACGCCATGATCCATCAGGCGGTCGAGCAGTTCCTGCCCGCGGGCGTCGCCGGCATCCTGCTGGCTGTTGTGATGTGGAAGTTCGCGAGCGAGACGCTGTGGCTACTGCCGGGCCTGTGGCAGATCCTGGTGTCGCTCGGCATCTTCGCTTCGGTTCGCTCGCTGCCGCGCACCGTCGCGCTTGCCGGCGCCTGGTATTTCATCTCCGGCTTTGCGGTCGTGGTGCTCGCAAGCCGGACCCACACGCTGTCGCCATGGACCATGGGCCTGCCCTTCGTGATCGGGCAATCCATGATGGCGGCGATTCTGTATTTCGCGTCCGGAGACCATGATGTCGAAGACTGACAGTGCGCCCTTCTCCTACGAAGGGCTCGACCGCGTAATCCATGAGAAGGCGAGGCTCGGGCTTCTGACCTCGCTGATGGCACACCCCAAGGGACTGGCGTTTGCCGATCTCAAGCAGCTTTGCGGCCTCACCGACGGCAATCTCAGCCGGCATCTCGCCGTGCTTCAGGAGGCCGGGCTCGTCGAGGTGACCAAGGGCTATGAGGGCAATCGCCCGCACACCACCTGCCGCCTGACCAAGGCCGGCCGCCGCCGCTTCCTCGACTATCTCGCCGTGCTCGAGCGCCTGGTGCGCGACGCCGCCAAGGCCGCGGGCCGCGAGGCGCCGCCGCTCGGCCGCCTCGGCATCGTCTCGACCTGATCCCCCTTTTTTGACCGGAGACTTTGCAATGCAAAGTGACCTTACGTCTCGCGAGAAGCTTCACGTCGGAATCATCATGGACGGCAACGGCAGATGGGCGACGCGGCGCGGACTGTCGCGCGTACGCGGCCACGAGGCCGGCGTCGAGACCATCCGCCGCATCGTCGAGGCCGCGCCCAAGCAGGGCATCGGCACGCTGACCCTCTACGCCTTCTCTACCGACAATTGGAGAAGGCCCAAGCCCGAAGTCGCCGCGCTGATGACCTTGCTGCGCTTCTATCTCGCCAACGAGGTGCAGAGCCTCGTCAGGAACGGCGTGCGTCTCACCGTGATCGGCCGTCGCGACCGCCTGCCCGACGGCATCGCGAACGCGATCGCGCGCGCCGAGGACGCCACGGCCAACGGCTGCACGCTGCATTTGCGTATCGCGGTCGACTACTCGGCGCGCGACGCCATCCTCAACGCCGCGGCAAAGGCGGCGGCGCTGACGAGCCTCACCCGCGAAGCCTTCTCGCAGCTCGTCACTGGCGAAGCCGGTCTTCGCGACGTCGATCTCATCATCCGCACCTCCGGCGAGAAGCGGCTGTCGGACTTCCTGCTGTGGGAAGGCGCCTATGCCGAGCTGCACTTCACCGAGCGGATGTGGCCCGAATTCGACGCCGACGATCTCGCCGCGGCGCTGGCCTCCTTCCATGGCCGCGAGCGCCGCTTCGGCGGCCTCCAGGCGATCATGCCGGAGGAGGTGCCTTCACTCTCGCGGGTGTGACGCGGACGCGGAGCGAAAGTCCATGCGTGTTCTTATCAGCGTGCCTCATCCCTCGACCGGCAGCCGGATTCCGGACGACTATCTGCCGCCGCGCAGTGATATCGATCATCGGTCGCCCCCTACCGAATTCATTTGTTGAAATGGCTCATGTGCAAATATGACCCGAGTGAGATTTGGTCCGACCCACTCGGAGCGAGGAATATTCGCGAGAAGCGGGCCCTCAAGTAGGGGCGCACACCACAGGACGCTGAGGAACAGTCGATGACTGCGATAAGGCCGGAGCGGCGCGTCGGGAGGCGTGAGGCCGCTTGAATGCGGCCGTGTGATGCACGGCACGGGAAAACGAGCTGTTCGTTTTCAGCCGCATGATTGGCAGTGATGTCCAAGCCGCAAGTCCGCGGTCTCGGCTAGGTCTGCAGGTCCCAGCAACGTGCCGAAAGCATCACGCATGTCCCAGCTGTTTCCGGGAGCCGTCATCGAGCCGGTCGAGTTGGCCGAAGCGAAGGGCATGGTCTGCATCAGGACCGCGAGCGCATCCGATGTGGAGAGCCTGTCGGTCTATTTCATCGGTCTCTCCGCCACGTCGCGCAACAAGCGCTTCATGGGCGCGCGGGCCGACCTCACCGTGGTCGCGGCCGAATGCGTGCCCAAGGCCGATCGTCCCGATCATTTCACCTTGCTCGCCGAGCTCAGGCAGGACGGGCAGGGCACGATCATCGGCGAAGCGCGCTACGCCTATGATGCGGCTGCACGGCATGGCGAGTTCGCCATCTCGGTCGCCGACGCCTTTCAGCGCAGGGGGCTCGGCCTTCAGATGATGACGGCGATGGAAACGCGGGCCGGTGATCTCGGTCACGAGATGATCGCCGCCGAGACCGCGCGGGCCAACGCCGAAATGCGCGGCCTTGCGAAGAAAGCAGGTTTTGCGGACACCGGCCTCGGCGACTGGCAGTCGATCCACTTCGCCAAGCGCCTGTTGCGCTAGCGCAGCATCCGGACAAGTGCGCGGCGGTTTTCCGGAAAGATCATGCGCAAACAATAGCCTCAAGCCATGCCGGAAATTTGAGCAAGCCTGCGGCGCGGATCGTGCTCTACTGCCCCCTTACGGGAGTTTTGCAGGATGCGCGCAGTTCTGGATTATTGCACCGGCGGGACCGAGCGGCAGGTCGTGGTCGGCACGCTCCTTGTGACCGAGGGCGGCGCCTCGGGCCATCTCTATGTGCTGATGCAGGGCAAGCTCGAGGTGCTCAAGGGCGAGACGGTGGTTGCCACCGTCACTGAGCCCGGCGCGGTGCTCGGCGAGATGTCCGTGCTGCTCGGCCTGCCGCATACCGCGACGGTGCGGGCGTGCTCCGACGCGGTGGTCTACGAGTTCGAGGATGCAGCCTCGTTCCTGAAGCAGAAGCCCGAGGTGGCGCTGCTGATCGCAAAAATGCTGGCGCAGCGGCTCAACGTCGCCAACACTTATCTCGCCGATCTCAAGCGGCAATATGCCGACCACGGCACCCATCTCGCCATGGTCGGCGAGGTGCTCCAGAGCATGATCAACCTGCCGCCGCTCGAGGTCTCGCCAGGCTCGGATCGGCAATCCGATCCAAGAATGTGAGCCAGTCCGGCGGCTCCTCGATCGAGTTGGCTGGCCGCTTCAGCGGCGCGTTGAGGTCGATCCACTGCGCCTCGCCCGCCGCCAGCCAGAATGCCTTGTCCGCATCGAGGTCCAGCACGATATGCGTTGGCGGCCGGCCCGGCTGCAGGCCGGCGTTGAACACCCAGGTTTGGCCCAGCCGGTCGAACCACGAGCCATCGGTGACGAAGGGCGACTGGTGCACGTGGCCCGAGATCACCATCGAGGGCTGATACTGCATGATCCATTGCACCAGCTCGACATCGCCGAAGAAGCGCTTGCCGCCCCAGCTCGTCGGTGAATTCGCCGGCGGCGCATGATGGGCCCAGATCCAGCGCCGCCGGCGTTCGGCGGCCGCGTCGCGCAGCTGGTCGGCGATGCGCTGCCTGACCAGCGGTCCGTCCCACCACGGGCACACCGTGAACAGGGTGTCGCCGATGGTGAGGCTGTCGCCGTCGCAGGCAATCCCGAGCTCGCGCACGTCGGATATCCAGCGCGAGATCTTCTCACCTAGCGCGTCGCGCTCGTCGAGATCGTGATTGCCGGAGCAGAGGATGACGCGGGTCTGGCGCGCGAGCAGCGCGAGGTATTTCTTCACCACCACGATCTGCGCGCGGAAATCCACCATCGAGCCGATGTCGAGCGCATCGCCGGCGAAGATCACGAGATCGAATTGCGGCGCCGCGCTGACCAGCCAGTCGAGCTGCGGCAGCGAGTAGTGCAGGTCGGCCACGACTAGGCAGCGCATTGAAAATCCGTTCGCGATTGAAAATGGCTGGGAATTCCAAACGTCATAAAGCAAGAAGCAGACCAGCATGGCCGCTCCTTCCGGTCAGTCCAATGAGCGGGAGCATGCTGCGGCGCGCTGCAGCGCGCAAGGGGCCTATCGGCGCAGGGCTGGACCGGATCATCGAATTCTGATGTCGTGGCGCACCTCAACGCGGGTGTCCGCATGACCTCCTTCAAGACCATTCGCGCCCGCGCGGAAAAGCGCAAGGGCGGGCCCAAGGCGCTGGACAAGCTGATGCCCGACAAGCCCGACCTGAAGGGCCTCGCAAAGCTCGGCGACGACCGTATCCTCGCCGAAATGACAAAACGGGTGTTTTGCGCCGGCTTTGCCTGGAGCGTGATCGATTCGAAATGGGACGGCTTTGAAGAAGCCTTCCTGCACTTTGCGCCGGCCAAGCTCAGCTTCCAGCCTGAAGACTATTGGGAAGGCCTGCTACGGGATGCGCGCATCGTGCGCAACGGCGCCAAGATCATGTCGGTGCGCGACAACGCCGCCTTCGTGCAGGAGATTGCGAAGGAGCACGGCAGCTTCGGCAAGTTTCTCGCGAAGTGGCCGCCCTCGAACGAGGTCGGCCTGCTCGATCTCCTGACCAAGCGCGGCAGCCGGCTCGGCGGCAACACCGGCCAGATGCTGCTGCGCTTCGTCGGCTGGGATGGCTTCGTGACGTCAAAGGACGTCGTCGCCTGCCTGCGCGATGCCGGGCTCGACATCGCCGAAGAGGTGAAGTCGAAAGGCGATCTCGCCAAGGTGCAGGCGCAGTTCAACGCCTGGGCCGAGGAGACCGGCCTGCCCTACACCTATCTGTCACGTATCTGCGCGCTGTCGGTCGGCGAGAACCGCAGCGAGCACTAGAGCCTGATCCGGAAAAGTGCGTAGCGGTTTTCCGAAAAGATCATGCTCAAACAATAACCTAAAGCGCGATTCATCTTGATGCCATCGCGCTCTAGGTCACATCAGGATTGTCGAAGCCGCCAAGTAGCGCGATCGGCTGCCAGATCGTGCACATCGTGTGGCGCTTCCGTGCCGCGAGTGCGGCGGATGAAACTCCGCGATCACGAATTGCATTTCGCTGGAACGTTTGCGCCCAGTGCCTGTTCGGAAGCTGAGCCAGGCGAGAACGGCGCAGGGAACGCCTGCTCCGGCCCGGACTTCGGCTCGAGTCGACAAAACCGGACACGACAGACACGGAGCAGCCCGATGAAGCTAACGTCCGAACAGGTCAAGCAGACCGTCAACCAACTCGGCGCTCAGGTGCTGCCCGACGAGCATCCCGCCATGCCCCAGCTCAACAGCATGTTCGGCGAGCACACCTTCTTCGTCGATGAGATGGGCCTCAAGGTCCTCGAGCCCACCCCGTCGCCGGGCGCGGAACGCGAGAGCGGCGAAGTCGTCAGCCTCGCCGATTGGGGCGATGCCGACCTGACGCGCCTGATGGCCCACGAGCCCGAACCGACCGGTGTGATCGTGGTGTTCGAGCAGATGAAACATTGAGCGGCGAACGATCGCGCGCGGGTAGTTGATTGGAAGCATCGCGCCCACGAGTTCGCTGTGTAAGTGCAATCACAGCGACAACTACATAGCGCCTGACGTGGGCGGGGTCTTTGTCGAGATAGTCGAGGCCCCGCCCGTGAACCATTAGCGCTGCGCCGCCGCGTGCGTCCTTTAGCGCCGAAGCGGTAAGACAGGGCCGATCTGATCAGAAGTTGAAAGCATGCGATGGCCCTGGCGAGGTAGGGCGGGTCCCTTCAAGGATCAAAAGCTGGCTTCAGTCGGAGCTCTACTTCGGTCTGATCGGGATCAGGAGCCGACATCACTCGCCTGATTGCCTTTTCATGATCTTTGCGACTTCCAACATCGTAGCACCGGGCAAACACGTCTGAGAGCGCGACGCATCAACATCCTTCGGCTGGCGCCTTACGCACGATTGTGGGCCCAAGGCACTTGATCTTTGTCAATTCGGCCTCAACGGACGGGCTTCTTATGCAAAGGGGGACGATAGCATAGGAGCAAAACGATGAAGCAGATGGCATTCAGAAATTTTGCGATTGCAACTTCGACTATCGCCTTTGCTGCACTGTTCACCGTTGGCTGGTCTGAGCAGCGCGGGACTTCGCTCTCGATTGAGAGCGCCCAGGCGAGACGACTCTATGTCAGCCCATACCCCTATAATAACTACATACCCAATCAGACCGGTCTCCCCTGGTACGCGGTGCGGGCCTACTACGCGGGCGGCCCCTGGTGTGGGGTCGGTGGTACGACCGGCTACGGCGCGACGGTCGGGGTCTTTGGAGCTGCTTCCTATACCTGCTACGACGGCTGGGATAGCTATGCGAGGCTCAACGGCATTAGCTGCACGCCCGGCACGTTGATCAAGGGTGCTGACGGAATCATGTATGTCTGCCAGTAGCACGCGGACCAAAAGGAGGCGGCGCAATCGCCGCCTCTTTCAATTTGAAAGCGCTGGTCGTTCTCGCTGCCACGGGCTCGGTTGGTTTGACGCGCACCATCGAGAAAGCTCGTTGATAACGTCAAAGCCTCTGCCTCATCCGAGCTCGCAAGTCGTCTTCTCTATTTTGATCTAGCGCAATGCCGACCAGTAGGGAGGCAGCATCCTTTCAGCATGGGGCAAGCCAGTGATGGAGCAAGTTCATGAGACACATGCATCCAGCAAAACTTGCAATTGCGGGCTCAACTGTCGCATGTGCGGCACTGTTCTCGTTCAGTTGGTCTGAACAACGCGGCATCTCTTTGTCAGTGGAGAGTGCCCAAGCGCGGGTCGGACGACCGCTGACCCCAATGAGCGTTGCAGGTGTTGCTCGCCGTCAAAACCGGCGGGCTGCATACGGGTACGGAGCCGGGGTCGTCGGCGCTGGCGTCGCCGGCGCGGCCGCCGTGGGCACAGCTGCTGCTGTAGCGGCCACATCCCCCAACTGGGGATGGGGATGGGGAAGCGGCCCTTACACAGGCGCCGGCAACTATGGAGTTACGGGCGTGAGTCCCTACAGAGGTGGGCCTTCCAACTATGGTGGAGGCTTGGGAGCTAATGCCTACTATCCTGCGTCCACAGCCAGCGCCAGTACTGGCTGGTACATAACGCCCGCCGGCATGGCCTGCACGTCGGGGACTTTGGTCACAGGCGCCAACGGCTTGCCGTTCCGCTGCCCGTAGGACACAGACGAAAGCCAGTGAAGCGAGCATCGACTTCGGCGCGTCGGTATATCAGCGACGTCATGGCACCCTGATCTGATGCGCAGAGCAGCGGAATTGGTTGCAAATCGGCACGCCGATCAACTGCAGCGATGAGGAGGCGGTCGAAACGACCGCCTCCAGATCAAACCCTATCAGATTCACCGTGCGGACTGACGCTGCCCTGATAGTGCTCCAACTTTGCGTTGCGTGAAAAGGAGAGTGACGATGACCAGGTCACTCGCTGTGGGCATCGGCGCAGGCAATGCCACGCGGGCGGATTCATTCGGACGGGGCCATCACGCATATTGGTACGCAGGCATCACCTGTTACCGCAGCTTCCCTTTCGGACAATGGCGCGAGCAGGAATTTCAAGCTCCAAATTAGTCGTCGACCTCCCGAGTAAGTGTCCATCCGCAGGTCGGCTCGGCGCGCTCCAAGGCAGTACACGCCAATGATGCTTATCCGGGGATGGCGAGATTTATGTTCCCTGCGGGGCGAGCGCCCGCGCATCAGTGTGCGCGCGTGGCTCACAGCGAGCCACAAGCCTCGTGCGTCAAACGAGTGTTCGCTCGATCCGCTGACGTCCCCGATCGTCATGGGTTGGATGAAGAGCAGTTTGCGCCCGCCCAAGGACGATCAGCGCGGCGTCAAGGTTCTTTCACTCGTCAAAACATCGAGCGCACTTGATGGGTGATGGCAATTTGGTGCGTGACCTCTGAAGTTCGTAGGCATGGCGTGCGCCTGAAACCCGCAAGTCCTCACGAAACGTGAACGTTCGCGATAGTGGCGGATTAGGGCGTTCGCTCGCACAAAGTTTGAGGTGTCAGTGCCGACTGAGCCAAAGGCCAAGCGAGCGTCACGCCATGAGATGTTTGCCCACGAAGTTCATGAGCAACATGACGATTATCAGTACACCCATCACCACGACCGCGACGTTTGCGACTCGTCGCAACGGCCCGCCAAGGGGGTTCAACTCGATCAGGAAGCGCAACAGCCAAATCACGAGACCAACCACAACGATGTTGATGACCAGATAGATCAGACCTTCGAGCATGGCAGGCCTTCCTCGATGTGTCGGACGGCACACGCAGTTGCTTCGCCTTCTGCCGAGAACGCACCCGCCGCGCTGGCGCTTTGCTGCGTCGGCATCGCTTCGTAGCGCAACCAGCCGCAAAGGCATGAAGGCTCGACACCGTTTCGTGCGCCGTGGCAGCTTGCCAAACTTCCGAATGGGCAACCCTCGTCCAGGGTGGCTTCTCCCTGTTGATGTAGATCAAACGGCGCATTCGCCATCGGGGAAAGTATCGGCAGCCAAGGAATACTGACTGCGAGGAGGCTCGTGATGAAAAGGTCTCGCGGAATGCAGATCGCGTTGGTAGCAATCGGGCTGGCATGCGGATTTGGCGCGATCAATTGGACGGAAAGCGACGGCCTGTCGCTTGTACAAGGCGCAGAAGCCAGGGTCGGACGACCGGCAACACCGATGAGCGTCGCAGGCGTTGCGCGCAGACAGACGCGACGGGCAGTCGTAGGAGGAGCTGCGGTCGGCGCGGCGGCTGCCGGTACAGCATGTGTGCGCGTACTCGTGAATGGTTCCTACGTGTGTCGCTGAGAAACGTCCGGGCCTCGGCTTCGATGCCGCGGTTCCAGCCGTTTCATTCAGGCCTCGCAGCTCATTCCCACTGTAGAGCCAATCAGCGCATTCACTGCGCGGAGCACGGAGCCATGGCATCATTGCGCCGCCGGACCGAAAGGATGGCATCGGCCCGATGGCGCGTTCGGCCGAGGATCATGCGATCATGCTCGGAGGCGCAATGGGCATTATCTTCGAGATCAAGCACACCACGACCTACAACTATGCCAGGCCGGTGACGTTTGGCCCGCATCGCGCAATGTTCCTGCCGCGGCGCGGAGCGGGCGGGCGCTTGCTAAGCTGGTCCGCAGGCACCAATCTTCGCTCGCGGATCCGGTGGATTAGCGACAGCCTTTCAAACAACATAGCGGAGATCGAGATCGAGGAGCCCGGCAGCGAGTTGATCTTCACGTTTCAGTTTCGGGGCATTCATTTCGGGGCCAAGGACGTGAAGCAGTTCGTGCTGGAGCGGCGGGCCGAGAGAATGCCCGTGCAGTACACGCCGGACGAATGGAACGACCTCGTCGGCTTCATGCGCCCGCACACCGAGGATCCTGACCTTGCCCTCGCAGAGTGGGCCAGGAGCTTTGTCGTCAACGGCAAGACGATCGGTGCTCTGGAGCAGATGCTCGACGCTTTCCGCGACGGATTCAACTACCAGGCACGGGAGGCGGAGGGGACCCTTGCGCCCGCGCAAACCTTGCACGCGAGGTCGGGAACGTGCAGGGACTATGCGTGGCTCATGATCGAGGCCTTGCGCCGGCTCGGCTTCGCGGCCCGCTTTGTCAGCGGTTACATCTATGATGCGGCGCTCGATGGGGGCGAGATCGGGATGGCCGGTTCGGGCGCCACCCATGCGTGGGTGCAGGTGTTCCTGCCCGGCGCCGGTTGGATGAACTACGATCCGACCAATCACATCAACGCCGGATTCGATCTCATTCCTGTCGCGCTCGCGCGGCACCCCGCTCAGGCCGTGCCTCTTGCGGGGGCATGGTTGGGAAGCTCCGAGGACTACCTCGGCATGTCCGTGCGCGTCGAAGTCCACAAACTGGGTGACGTTGCTGATCAGTCCGAGGGGTAGCTCAGCCGAACGCGACGCCTCGATAGTCGCGGCATGCTGCCTGGGGATGTCGGCCCTTCCAAAGGGGACATCGCCCAGGCTTAGAGTTGGTTAGCCGTGCAGGTTCAGGCCGTCACGGCGGGTTATCAGTCAACATCCCGCTTTAATCATCATCCTCGGCTTGCGCACGACGTCGCTCCACGACATCGCTCATGTCGTGAAGCACAAGGACTGCGAGGGCCCCCATGCGCTGCCTCTGTTCAGGATTGAGGGTCTTGTAGAGTGGCTGCCACGCCTCGGCGAGTTTATCCAGATCGGCCGATCGTTGAGCCAAGGCCTCCGAGCGTCGTTGCAAGAAGGCGATAGGATCGCGATTGCGCATGGTTTCGACGGCATTTTGGTCGGCCCGTCTACCCACTGTTTCCGAGATTTTTGCAACACGGGCCTTCCGATCTTCCGCCCTGGCACGAATGGCGCTCTCGACAGGCGGCCAGAGCTTTTCCTGCTCGGGTGTCAGTTGCAATGCGGCCTTGGTCAAATCGATCCGCATGTCCATCAATGTACTCCGGTCCACTGCGTTGAGCTTCTCTGGCGTCGCAGGTGAGGGAGTTTGCGCTCGGGCAATCGACGGTACGGCAATAAGGAGCGCGGCTGTTCCGATCACTACTATCTTCATCATCGGCGACCTCCTGGGTAAGCGGCCTCCAGCACCACGCCAACAATGGTTTGCCGTGCGATGTCGCATTGATTCAAATCAAGGGACCTGAGGAAAGAATCGTGGCGCGCCGGCAAGTGCGGCGACATGTCCGTTCTCGCGTCATCATTCCGTCGAACGAACGTCTACATCAAAGCGCGTAAGCAACTGGGCTACGAAGAGGTAATTGGCGCCGGCGCTTGCTGCCGCGGAGATCACTTGTCTTCGAGCAGGCGCACGGCGTGTCGGCGTTCGCGGAGTGGACCTTGATTTCGCTCAAGACCCGTCCCGAAGCCGGTTGTTGAATACTGAACCACCGCGAGAAGCACAATGATCCGATCATTTGTCGTTGTGGGCTTCGCCGTAGCATCTGGATGGTTGCTGATGTTCATCGCTTGAAAGGATGGAGCATGAAAGCAGCTTCGTTGGGCGTACTCTGGATCGGAATGCTTGCTTCTGCCGAGGTGCTCGCTGCGCCGTGCTCGTCCTATTACATTTCCGAAATCACTCTCGTATCGGCGGTCGACACCGAGGCCGGGCGTGTACAGACGTTTGTCGGATTCGGAGCGTCGAAGGAGGAGGCCGAGAACAACGCCTTGGGATCCTGCTCGCACATCCAACTCGACCTTCAAACATGCCTGGACTCAGATCGCCGCCTGGGTCGCAATGCTCCGTCGGACCAGCCTGACGGCTCACTTCACTTGAAGTACACGAAGGCGGTGAAGCGCATCACAGGCTGCGACTAGGTGCGTGTCGTGGCGATGGCAGAGAGTATTCTCCCAAAGTCCGCGGCTTTGGCTCGTTCCATGCGGCTCGAACGCCATGAGCGGGGCGGGGTGCTTACCCGGCGCCGACCCCAAGATGGGAAAGTGTCGGAAGTACTTGATTTTACTGGCGCACCCGACACGATTCGAACGTGTGACCTTTGCCTTCGGAGGGCAACGCTCTATCCAGCTGAGCTACGGGTGCAGTCGGGCTCCATTTAGCTGATTGGCGGGGGGCGGGCAACCGCTTCTCGCCGACATCATGTCAGGCCGTTTTGCGCCGGATCGGGGCCGGAACTGGCACGCCCGCGCGGCGGAGGCCGGCGAATTCGGCGAGCAGGCGGTCGGCGCCGATGACGCGGTTGCGGCCGAGCCGTTTGGCCGCATAGAGCGCCTCGTCGGCGGCACCCAGCAGCCGGTCCGGGCCGCCGTCGGCTTCGCCCGGAATCTGACTGGCGACGCCGACGCTGAGGGTGACGTGGTCGCGGGCGCCATCGGCGCCATGGGCGATCGCCAAGGCTATCACGGCGGTGCGGATGTCCTCCGCAACAGCGCAGGCGGCCTCGCCATCCATGTCCGGCAGGATCAGCGCGAACTCCTCCCCGCCATAACGGCTGGCGAGATCGAGCGGGCGCACGGCATGCCGGCTGACGACCGCGGCGATCGCGCGCAGGCATTCGTCGCCGGTCTGGTGGCCGTGGCGGTCGTTGAACAGCTTGAAATGATCGACGTCGACGAACAGCAGCGCCATCGGCTTCTGCGTTTGCTGGGCGCGGGCCCATTCCGTCATCAGCATCTGGTCGAAGGCGCGGCGGTTCGACAGGCCGGTCAGCCCGTCCTTGGTGGCGAGCTCCTTCAGCGCTGTCTCCGCGCGCTTCTGGTCGGTGAGGTCGCGCAGCGTCTCCACCACCGCGATCAGATGGCCGGCCTCGTCATGGATCGGGCCGGCGTCGATGGCGAGATAGAGCTGGCTGCCGAGCTTGGGCATCACGCACCAGTTCTCCGCGGAGAAGCCGAGCCCGTTATGGCCGCGCGCGGCATATTCCGAATAATACTGCGGCAGCTGCTCGGGACGGTCGAGCGCGATGAGGTCGGCAAGGCAGGGCCGCCTGGTCTCGTAGAACGCCTGCCAGTGCTTTGTCGTGCCGGTCACCTCGGCGGCGGCGACGCCGGTCAGGCGCTCGCAGGCGCGATTCCAGATCACGACGCGGCGCTTCGGGTCGATCACGAAGGTCGGTACCACCAGGTGCTGCATCAGCCGCACGGCATAGGAGTCGGCGACATCGACGGTCTTGCGCGATCTTGCCATCAGGCCACCGCCGCCACGGGCGCGGCATCGCCCGGGCCGAACAGCTTGCGCACGTCAGCGGCCGGCTTCGGCGCGCTGAACAGATAGCCCTGCATCTCCGTGCAGCCGAGGTTGCGCAGCATCTCGCGCTGCGCCTCGGTCTCGACGCCCTCGGCGACCGTGGTCATGCTGCTGGCGGCGGCGATGTTCACCACCGCCTGCACGATGACGGGCGCGCCGCTGGTCTCCGCAATGTCGGCGACGAAGCAGCGGTCGATCTTGATCTTGTCGAACGGGAAGCGCTTGAGATAGCTCAGCGAGGAATAGCCGGTGCCGAAATCGTCGAGCGCGATGCGCACGCCGATCGCGCGCAGCTGGTGCAGGATCGAGAGCGCGGCCTCGTCGTCGCGGATCAGCACGGCCTCGGTGATCTCGAGCTCGAGCCGGCGCGGGTCCAGCCCCGAAGCGGCGAGCGCGCCGGCGATCCGCAGCGCCAGCGTGTCGCATTTGAGCTGCACCGGCGAGACGTTGACCGCGACGCGCACATGCGCCGGCCAAGTCGCGGCCTCGTTGCAGGCGGTGCGCAGCACCCAGTCGCCGAGCTCGTTGATGAGGCCGGTGTCCTCGGCCACCGGAATGAACTCCGCCGGCGAGACCATGCCGCGCTCGGGATGCCGCCAGCGCAGCAGCGCCTCGCAGCCCGAGACCTCGCCCGAGCGCAGATCGACCAGCGGCTGGTAGTGGATCTCGAAGCCGCCATTGACCAGCGCCCAGCGCAGATCCTGCTCCATGGCGAGGCGCGCCTTGGCGCTCGCGTCCATCTCCGGCTCGAAGAAGCGGTGGGTGCGGCGACCCTCGGCCTTGGCGCCGTACATCGCAAGGTCGGCGTTCTTGATGAGCTGGTCGAGATCGGCCCCGTCCTGCGGCGCCAGCGCGATCCCGATGCTGGCATCGGTGGAGAGCTGATGGCCGAGGCAGTGATACGGCTGCCGGATCGCCTCGTAGATCCGCGTCACGAAGGACAGCACGTCGGCAGAGGACTGGATTCCGGTCTGGATCACCGCGAATTCGTCGCCGCCGAGCCGCGCGATCAGGTCGCCCTTCTTGAGACAGCCGCGCAGGCGGGTCGCGATCGCCTTGAGCAGCTCGTCGCCGACATGATGGCCGAGCGAATCGTTGATGCCCTTGAATTCGTCGACGTCGATATAGAGCAGCGCGAACTGGCAGCCATCCGCGACCTTGGCCAGCTCGCGTTCGATCTGCTCGCGGAACAGCGTGCGGTTCGGCAGGTCGGTCAGCGCATCGTAATGCGCCATATGCGCGATCTTGTCGTGGGCGCGCCGCCGCTCGGTGACGTCCTCGACCACGCTGATGAGGTAACGCGGCTCGCCGGACTCGTCGCGGATGCTGATCCGCGTCGATGTGATATGGCGCATCCCCTTGGTCTGGCTCGGCCAGGGATGCTCGTCCTTGAACAATCCGGTGTCGGCGCCTTGCAGCGCCTCGCTGTCGTCCTCGGTGACGAGCCTCGCCGTCTCCTCCGGGTAGACGTCGAAGGGAGTCCTGCCGACGATGGCCTCGCGCGATCGGCCGAACTGCTCCTCGGCGGTTCGGTTGACCAGCAGATATTGCCGCGTCCGGGCGTCCTTCACCGTGATCTGCGAGGGGATATGGTCGATGATCTCGCGCAGGAACGTGTAGTTGCGGTCGCGCTCCTGCTCCAGATTGCGCCGCTCGGTGATCTCCTCGATGGTGGCGACCCATCCACCCTGCGCGAGCGGGGTGTTGATGACCTGGAAGGCGCGGCCGTTCGGCAAATGATGGGTTCGCGTGGAGACCGTGCCTTCGGCCACCACCCGCATCACGTCGGCGCAGAACGCCTCGACGTCGCCATCGAACGCGCCGCGCTCCTTGCGGTGGCGCATCGCCTCGAGGATATGGCAGCCGGGCTTGATGACGTCGTGGGAGAGGCCGAACATGTCGGCATAGCGGCGATTGCAGATGACGATGTAGCCGTTCGCGTCGTACAGGATCAGGCCTTGCGACATGTTGTTCAGCGCGGTGTCCAGCCGCTGCCGCTCCGCCTCGATCCGCGCCTGGGCGTCGCGATTCTGCCGGTTGATCTGGCGGATGATCAGATAGAGGATCATCGCGATTACCGCGGCCGAGAGCGTCGCGGTCGTGACCATGAATCCGGTCTGCTGCCGCCAGTCGGCCAGCGCAGCGCTCATGGTGTTGGTTGCGACGATGACCAGCGGAAAATGGTTCAACGAGGCGGCCGAGCCGAGCCGCTCCTCGCCGTCGAAAGGACTCCTGACGCGAAGCGTTTGCTGGCCGCCCCTGGTCAGCACCTTCTGCATCAGCGGTGCCGTCTTGAAGCTCCTGCCGATCAGCTCCTCGACATGCGGATAGCGCGCCAGCATCTTGCCTTCACGATCGAACAGCGAGATCGCCGTGCCGTCGGCAAGTGCGACGGATGCGAAATAGCTCTGGTAGGTATCCGGATCGATACGGCGAACCATCGCGCCGAAGAAGGTGCCGTCGGTGCCGTGCAGCCGCCGGGCGACGATCGTGGTCCATTTGCCGATGATGAAGCTGCGGACTGATTCCAGGATGACCGGCTCGGACATCGGATCGGACTTGAAGGTCTGGAAATAGGCGCGCGAGGAGACGTTAATCTTGGGGAGCGGCTGGCTCCGCGACCAGTTGATCAGCTCGCCGTCGGCGTCGTAGATCGCGATGTCGCCGAGATAGGAGACCGAGCTTATCTTGCTGCGCAGCATCTGGTTCGCGGCCGGTCCCGACATGCGCTCGCGGAACATGGCGGCCGACTTGATCTCCGGCAGGTTCATCTGTCCGATCAGATCCGCGGCAACGACGTCGGAATCTTCAAACTGCTGATCGAAGTGGCGCGCGATCAGCTTGACGGTGTTTTCCAGCTCGCGTTCGCGGTTGACGAGGGTCCGCTCGCGGAATTCATCGACGGCCATGGCGGTCACGGTGAAGATCCCCGCGACCAGCAACACGCCGCACAGGGTCAGCCACAGCACCGGTCCGCGCCGAATCGCTGCCTCCCAGCCGCCTCGAGCGGCTAAGGACATTCCGGCTGCCATCCCTGTAAAGACCTGGCGCATTTCCCCTCCCTGGAGGGACAGAAATACACCGCACAAATGGCGCAAACCTTAGGAAAACCAGTTACCTAAGCATTAATCCGGTTGCATGAAGACACGCTCATGTACCGAGGCGGGAATCACGCCTCGGTTGTGCGACGCGCGCAGCAACCGCTGCGCTGCATCATTAATCACAGCTTAATGCGAGGCGCCCGTGCTCTTGTCGCTGCCGCCACTGCGGAGACGTCCGACCACGCCCGTCGGGAAGAAATAGACGCTGGCGATGAACAGCAGTCCCAGCCACAGCAGCCAGCGGTCCGGATGCAACAGCCCCGGCAGCAGCGGCAGGCCGGCTTCGCTCGCCGCCTTGGAGGCGACGCCCATCAGCGATTGCAGATAGTTCTGCGCGAGGATGAAGATGGTGGCGCCGATGATCGCGCCGTAGATCGTGCCCATGCCGCCGATCACGACCATCAGCAGGATGTCCAGCATGATCGAGAAGCTGAGCGAGGTGTCGGGGCCGGCATAGCGCAGCCACAGCGCGTTCAGAATGCCGGCACCGGCGGCGACGAGCGCGGCGAGGCAGTTGGCATAAGTGAGGTGGAAGACGGTGCGGAAGCCGAGCGCCTCGGCGCGAAAACGGTTCTCGCGGATCGCCTGCAGCACGCGGCCGAACGGCGAGTTCACCACGCGCAGCAGCGCAAGGATCATCAGGGCCGAAATCGCGAACACCAGATAGAAGGTCAGGATGCGGCCGTTAACCTCGAAGCCGAACAGGTTTTTCGAGATCAGCACCGTGCCGGGACGCAGCAGCTCCGGCAGCTGGAAGCTGCGGCCGTCCTCGCCGCCGGTCAGCCAGGACAGCTGCGAGGCCAGCACCTGGAAGGCGGAGGCGACCGCGAGCGTGATCATGGCAAAGAAGATCGCGGCGACCCGCAGCGAGAACAGGCCGATCGCAAGCGCGAGTAGCGCCGCCAGCGGCAGGCCGGTGACGATGCCGGTGGCGACCGCAGCCCAGTTCGGGCCCATGCCGTATAGCGCGATCGCAATGGCGTAGCTGCCGATGCCGTAGAACATGGTGTGGGCGAACGACACCGAGCCGGTATAGCCGAGCAGCAGATCGTAGGACGCCACCAGCGCGGCGAACACGCAGATTTTTGCCGCAACGTTCAGCGCCTTGGCGCCCGGAAACAGGAACGGCGTCGCCGCCAGCGCCAGGATGACGACAACGAGAATGAGCGTGAGCGCGCGGCTGCGCGGCGGGTCACCGGAAAGAAGCATCATCGGCTGGTCACCGCATAGAGGCCGCGCGGGCGCCACATCAGAATGGCGACCATCAGCAGGATGTTGGAGACGAGGGCGAGTTTCGGCACCAGGAAGCCGCCGTAATTGGCGACCATCGCCACCAAAATCGCGCCGATGAAGCAGCCGCCGATCGAGCCCAAGCCGCCGATGATGACGACGATGAAGATGAGGACGGTGAGATCGTCGCTCATGGAGGCGTGCACCTGCTCGCGGTAGAGCGCCCACATCACGCCGCCGAGGCCGGCGAGCGCCGATCCCGTCATGAACACGCCGAGGAACAGGCGGCGGATGCGATAGCCGAGCGCCTCGACCATCTCGCGATTCTCGACGCCGGCGCGGATCAGCAGGCCAAGCTTGGTGCGG
The DNA here is from genome assembly GCF_038969555.1 of Bradyrhizobium sp. B117. Classification (NCBI taxonomy): domain Bacteria; kingdom Pseudomonadati; phylum Pseudomonadota; class Alphaproteobacteria; order Hyphomicrobiales; family Nitrobacteraceae; genus Bradyrhizobium; species Bradyrhizobium sp. B117. Next base: position 9,749,876 of record NZ_CP152414.1, on the reverse strand, counting down.
TTGAGCACGAGCTGGATCGCGATGAAGACGGCAAGACCGATCAGCATCGCCAGCACGCGGTATTTGGCGATCGCGACGTCGCCGAGGATGAAGGAGCCACGCAGCGAGGCTGGCAGCGGCATCGGGATGATCTGCGGTCCCCACAACGCGTAGAGCGTCTGTTCTGCAACAATGAGGCCGCCCGTGGTCATCAGGATCTGCTTCAGGTGCTGGCCGTAGACCGGCAGGATCAGCACGCGCTCGACGATCAGTCCGAGCGCGCCGGAGACCGCCATCGAGAGCAGCGCGGCCGGGGCGAGCACCGCCAGGTTCACCCAGAGCGAATCCGCCTGAATGGAGGCCGCGAACGGCGCCAGCACCAGCGTGGCGACATAGGCACCGACGGCGATGAAGGCACCATGGCCGAAATTGAGCACGTCCATCAGGCCGAAAACGAGTGTGAGCCCGGAGGCCATGATGAAGATCATCATGCCCATGGCAAGGCTCGCCGCGGTCAAGGTCAGCCAGGACGAGGTCGATCCGATCAGCGGGATCATCAGAAGCGCGAGCGCGATCGGCAGCAGGATCGGCGCGAGGTCGCGCTTCGGCTTCGGCAACGGGTCGGTTGCGGCAAGGTCAGTCACTGATGCGCCTCCAGGCTCAGGCCGAGCAGCCGCTCCTGCAGCGGCACGTCGGCAGCGAGCGCCGCCATCTCGCCGCGATGGACGATGGTGCCGTTGTCCATCACCAGCACGCTGTCGCCAAGCTCGCGGGCGGCGAAGAAATTCTGTTCGACGAGAAGGATCGTCGCGCCCTTGCGCTTGATCTCCTTCAGGCACTCGATCAGCGCCATCACGATGGCGGGCGCGAGGCCCTTGGTCGGCTCGTCGATCAGAAGCAGCTTGCGCGGCTCGATGATCGCGCGTGCGATGGACAACATTTGTTTTTGTCCGCCCGAGAGGCTTCCCGCCCGCGACAGCCAGAACCGGCGCAGCGCCGGAAAGAAGCCAAAGATCCATTCCAGCTGCCTGTCGTCCATCGCCGCGTCGCGGGCTGCGAGAACGAGATTTTCCTTCACCGTGAGGTCGGAGAACACCGCCATGCTCTCGGGCACGTAACCGACGCCGAGCCGGGCGATGTCGGGCGTCGCGCGGCTCTCGATGCGCTCGCCCGCGAGCGTGATTTCGCCGCTCGAGGCCTGCCACAGGCCCATGACCGTGCGCAGCGTCGTGGTCTTGCCGGCGCCGTTGCGGCCGAGCAGCATCGTCACCTGTCCTTGCGGGACGGCGAGGTCGATGCCCTGGAGGATGTGGTAGCGCCCGATATGGGTGTGCACGCCGGAAAGTTTTAAGAGGTCGGTCATGCGGCACTCTCTGCAGTGCTCTTGGGGGCGACGCCGAGATAGGCTTCCTGCACGATGGGCGAAGCGATCACCTCGGCCGGCGGGCCGTCGGCGACGAGCTGGCCGTTATGCAGCACGATGATGCGGTCGGCGAGCGAGCGCACCACGTCCATCTTGTGCTCGACGAGCAGGATGATCTTGCTCTTGTCCTGCTTCAGTTGTGCGATCAGGTTGAGGACGACAGGCACCTCGTCGATGCTCATGCCGGCGGTCGGCTCGTCGAACATGAACACCTTCGGCTCCAGCGCGATCATCAGGGCGACCTCGAGCTTGCGCTGGTCGCCATGCGACAGCGCGGTCGCGGCGACGCCGCGACGATTGCCGAGCGCGACCTGGTCGAGGATGGCGTCGGCGCGCGCGATCAAATCGCGGCGGACCATCCAGGGCCGCAGCATGTCGTAGTGCGTACCGTTTGCAGCTTGCACCGCGAGGCGGACGTTTTCTTCCACGGACAGGTTCGGGAACAGATTGGTGAGCTGGAAGGCGCGACCAAGACCCGCGCGCGTACGCAGCGGCGCAGAATGCTGGGTGATGTCGGTGCCGTCGAACAGGATGCTGCCGCTGGAGGCGCGCAGCTGGCCCGAGATCAAATTGAAATAGGTGGTCTTGCCGGCGCCGTTCGGCCCGACGATGGCGGTGAGCTCGCCCGGGCGGAACGTGCAGCTGACATTGTTGACCGCGACATGGCCGCCGAAGCGGATGGTGAGGTCGCGGGTTTCGAGGGTGAGAGACATTGAAGGTCTGGCAATTGATGAAGCGGGATCTATCCGCAGCTACGCTGCGCCCTCTCCCCCGCTTGCGGGGGAGAGGTGGAGAGAGGGTGTTTCCGCAGGCGAGAACCCCCAAGACGTGAGAGTCCTCTCCCGGCCTCTCCCGCAAGCGGGAGAGGTGAAGCAAGAAAGCTCAGCGCTTGTTCTTCACCGGAACGTCCATGTCCTCGATCTTCAGCTCGCGCACCGGCTCGAGCACGGCCCAGGCGACGTTCGGATCGACCTTGACCTTGAAGTGATACATGCTCTGCAGTGCCTGATGGTCCTCTTTCCGGAACACCATCTTGCCTTTGGGCGTGTCGAACTCCATGCCCTCCATCGCCGTGATCAGCTTCTCGGTGTCGGTCGATTTCGCCCTGGTGACGGCGGCGACGACGGACATCGCCGCCGCGAAGCCGCCCGCGGTGAAGAAGTCCGGCGGCGCGTTGAAGCGCTTCTGGTGCTCGGCGACCAGCCAGTCGTTCACCGGGTTCTTCGGGATGTCGTAGTAATAATAGGTCGCGCCTTCCATGCCGGGCAGGCCCTTATACGCCGCGAGCGCCGGCAGGATGTTGCCGCCGGTGGACAGCTCGATGCCGTAGCGCTTCGGGTCCATGTCCTGGAGCTTGGCCAGCGGATTGCCGGCACCGGCCCAGATCACCCAGATGATCTTGCGGCCCGGCTTGTCCTTCAGCGCGTCGAACAGGCGCTGGCCGACCGCGGTGAAGTCGGTGGTCGAGGTCGGGGCATATTCTTCCGCGGCGAGCGTCGCGCCGGTCTTGGCCAGCGCCTCCTTGAAGGCGGCGACGCCGTCGCGGCCGAAGGCATAGTCCTGCGCCAGCGTCGCGACGGTGACGCCCTGCTTGCCGATCGCGACCGCGTTTGAGATCGCGTCCTGCGAGGAGTTGCGCGCGGTGCGGAAGATGTAGCGATTCCACTTCTCGCCGGTAATCTGGTCCGCGACGGCGGGCTCGACGATCAGGATCTTCTTGTTCTCCTCGGCGACCGGGAGAATCGCGAGCGCGGCGGCCGACGAGGTCGTGCCGATCGCGATGTCGGCCTTGTCGTCCTGATAGGCTTCGGCGAGCGCGGCCTTGGAGAGGTCCGGCTTGCCCTGGTCGTCCTTGGTGATGACGACGATCTTGCGGCCGTCGATCGTCATGGTGCCCTTGGTGGCGTATTCGAAACCCATTTGCAGGCCGGTCTCGGTCTGCTTGGCATAGGCCTCTAGCGGACCAGTCTTGCCGTAGATCAGCGCGACCTTGAGATCGTCGGCTCGTGCGGAGGTGCCCGCAGCGAGGGCGAGGATGGTTGTTGTTATGACGAGCGATCGACGCACGATGGTCCCTCCTGATTCAAAATTTCTCGGTAACAGCGATTTGCACAAGCTTGCGAACATTGCAATTGCACCTTCCGGCGAAGCGCGCCGGCCTGCGAGCCTGCATCATTTTTGAGCCTGCCGCGGGGCGTGGGATGCGCCGGCGGCGGCAGCTCCCTCGACTTGACGCCAATCCGACTGCGCCTCGTCCGCGCTCTCGAAAATATGCGGCGCAACGCCGCGCCGCTCCAGCGCTTCGCCGAGCTTGATGCGCAGGAACCCCGACGTGGTATAGCGCGACACGCCCGAATAAAAGCGATCGACCAGGCTGCGGACCATGGCCGAATAATCGTCCATCAGCTCCGGCAGGATGGAAAAGTTGTCATAATTGACGATGGCGTAGACCCGGCGGCCGAGCGGGGTGAGCCTCGCCTCGACGATATCAGCGATGGTGTCGATCTCGGCCCGGCTGCGCAACGGATAACGTTCCAGATTGATGAAGAACAGGTTCTGCTGCTCGTCCAGCGAGAAGCGCTGGTCGAGCGGGATGGTGAGCAGGCGCTCGCGCAGCTCCATGAAGCCATCGCGGAAGATGCGCTCGTCCATCAGCATGGGATCGCGCGGGATCAGCGGCTTGAAATCCATCAGGCGCAAGATGTCGCGCTCGATGTCAATGCCCGGCGCGACCTCCGTGAGCTCGAGCCCGTCGGGGCGCAGCACGAAGACGCAGCGCTCGGTGACATAGAGCACGCGCTGCTTGCGTGCCACCGAGACGGCGCCGCTGAAGGTCACGTGCTCGACATGGTCGACGAATTTGCGCGACTTCGCTTCCTCGAGGATCGACAGCCTGCCGTCGTTCACCCCGATGCGCTGCCGGCCCGCACCGAAGGTGCCGACGAAGACGACCTCCTTGGCGTTCTGGCTGATGTTGATGAAGCCGCCGGCGCCCGCGAGCTTCGGGCCGAACTTGCTGACATTGAGGTTGCCGGCGCGATCGACCTGGGCAAGGCCGAGAAAGGCTGCATCGAGACCGCCGCCGTCGTAGAAATCGAACTGATAGGGCTGGTCGATCACCGCCTGGGTGTTGATCGCCGCGCCGAAATCGATGCCGCTCGCCGGAATGCCGCCGATCACGCCGGGCTCCGCCGTCAGCGTGATCAGGTCGATGATCCGCTCTTCATTGGCGACCGAGGCGATCCCCTCCGGCATGCCGATGCCGAGATTAACGACGCTGTTGGCCTTGAGCTCGAGGGCAGCGCGCCGCGCGATGATCTTGCGCTCGCTCACCGGCATCACCGGCAGCGAGGCGGCGCGGACGCGGATCTCGCTCGAATAGGCCGGATTGTAGGGCGTGCCGAAGGTCTGCCAATGGTTTTCCGGCTTCGCCACGACAACGCAGTCGACGAGGATGCCGGGAATCTTGACCTGGCGCGGATTGAGGCTGCCGTCTTCCGCCACGCGTTCGACCTGGGCGATGACGATGCCGCCGGAATTATGCGCCGCCATGGCGATGGCGAGCGCTTCCAGCGTCAGCGCCTCCTTCTCCATGGTGAGATTGCCGTCGGCATCGCCGGTCGTGGCGCGGATGATGCCGACATGAATCGGAAACGTCTTGTAGAGCAGGCAGTCTTCACCGCCGATCCGGATCAGCTCGACCAGCTCTTCGGTGGTGCGTGCATTGAGCTTGCCGCCGCCGTGCCGGGGATCGACGAAGGTGCCCATGCCGACGCGGGTGATGTGGGCGGGCCGGTTGGCCGCGATGTCGCGGAACAGATGCGTGATCACGCCCTGCGGCAGGTTGTAGGCCTCGATTTGATTTGCGATCGCGAGCTGCTGCAGTTTCGGCGCAAGGCCCCAATGGCCGCCGATCACGCGGCGAACCAGGCCCTCATGCGCGAAATGGTTGAGGCCGCGATGCTTGCCGTCGCCTTGGCCCGCCGCATAGACCAGCGTCAGATTGCGCGGCTTGCCTTGGGTGTAGGGCGCATCGCCCTCGTTGGAGAGATAGAGCTCCTCCAGCGCGATCGCGATCTCCTCGGCAAAGCCGATGCCGACGAAGCCGCCGGTCGCCACGGTGTCGCCGTCGCGGATCAGCATGACCGCCTCGGTCGCCGTGACGACCTTGCCTTTCTCGGAATTGCGCAAATAGGGCAGAGCTGGGTGCTGGCTCACGGCGTTCCTCCCGATCTCTTCGACCGCATGCCGTTGTTCTTGTGCGCTCATCCTATCGCGAGGAGCGGCTCTGCAACAGGCCGCTCCCCGCGATGGAAGGCGTCGTCAGGACCTTCGGGACTGCACTATCTTGCGTGTTTCGGTGGCGAAATAGACCGACACGACGGTGATGATCGCCAGCGCGATCATGTAGAGCGAGATCGGCCAGGTCGCCGGCGCGTAGGCCGTCATCAATCCCGTCGCGATCAGCGGTGACAGCGCGCCGGCGAAGATCGAGGCGAGGTTGTAGCCGAGCGAGACGCCGCTATAGCGCACCTTGGTGCCGAACAGCTCGGACAGGAAGCTCGCCTGCGGGCCATACATCGCGGCATGGCCGACGGCGAGGCCCAGCACGATCGCGATCCAGGCATAATGCGGGTTCTTGGTCGCCAGCAGCATGAACAGCGGGAAGGACATCAGCGCCGAGAACACCGCGCCGAAGATGTAGATCGGCCGCCGCCCGAGCCGGTCGGAGAGCGCGCCGAAGGCGGGGATGGTGAAGGTCTCGATCGCGGCGCCGATCAGCACGCCGTTGAGCATGTCCTGCTTGTTCATGCCGAGCGATTGCGTGGCATAAGCGAGCACGAAGGTCGCGTAGATGTAGAAGAAGCCGTTCTCGGCAAAGCGCGCGCCCATCGCGAGCAGGATGTTCTTCGGGTACATCCGGATCGCTTCCAGGATCGGCATCTTCACCTCCTGCTTGGTGTCCTTGACCTTCTGGAACTCCGGCGATTCGGCGATGGTGAAGCGGATCCACAGGCCGACCAGCACCAGCGCGATCGAGAACAGGAACGGGATGCGCCAGCCCCAGGCATAGAGCTGCGCGTCGGTCAGCATCGCTGACACCACCGAGAACACCAGCGTGCCGAGCACGAGGCCGAGCGGTGCCCCGAGCTGCGGCCAGCTGCCATAGAAACCTTTCTTGTCCGCGGGCGCATGCTCGACCGCCATCAGCACCGCGCCGCCCCATTCGCCGCCGAGCCCAAAGCCCTGGATCAGGCGGCAGGTGACGAGCAGGATCGCGGCCCAGATGCCGGCGGTCTCATAGGTCGGCAGGAAGCCGATCGCCGCGGTCGCCGCGCCCATGATCAGCAGCGTCAGGTAGAGCATGGTCTTGCGGCCGATCTTGTCGCCGTAATGCCCGAACACGACGCCGCCGAGCGGGCGCGCGATGAAGCCGAGCGCGTAGGTCGCGAACGCCAGCAGCGTTCCCATCATCGGGTCGAAGGTCGGAAAGAACAGCTTGTTGAAGATCAGCGCCGCGGCGGTGCCGTAGAGGAAGAAGTCGTACCACTCGATGGCCGTGCCGATCAGGCTGGCGGTGGCGACCGTAACGTGCGAGGGCTGCTTTGCCCCGAGTTCATTGACGGTGATCGCTCCACTCATCTGGCGTCCTCCCTGGTTTTGCGAATGCGCATGTGCGGCATGCGTCATTGTGCAAAGCAAAGAGCAAGCGCCGCGCCAGATGCCGCAGGCCTGGGCAAAATGCCGGAAAATCCAGCAGTTTCAGCGTACATGCCGGAATGGAGATGCAAATCGCCCTGTCCGGAATCCGAGACTCCGGACACTCCGAGTCTCGAAACTCAGACGGTGGGCCCCGAGGCGAGACCGAATTTGGCGAGCTTCTTGTAGAAGGTCGCGCGCGAGATCCGCAGCATCCGCGCGGCCTCGGCGATCTGGCCGTTGCTGGCGGCGAGCGCCTGTTCCAGCGTGTGCTTCTCGAACTCGGCCTCGGCTTCGGCATAGGGCACCACTGCTACGGCCGGGCGTGAAGGCGCCGCAAGCCTGACCTCGGTGCCGACGGGAAGGATGCGCGCGACGTCGTCGCCGGTCAGCCGCCCGGCATCGCTCAGGATCAGCGCGCGCTCCAGGATGTTGCGGAGCTCGCGGACATTGCCCGGCCAGTCGTAGCGGGCGAGCGCTGCGAGCGCGCTCGGCGTGATCCTGGCGTTGACGTAATCGCCGGACGCGCTGATGTCCTCGAGCAGCCGGGCGCTGATATCAGGGAGATCATCGAGGCAGTCCCGCAGCGGCGGCAAATCGATCGAGAGCACGTTGAGGCGGTAATAGAGATCGGGCCGGAACGCGCCGTCGCTGACGCGCTTGCGCAAATCGACATTGGTGGCGGCGACGACGCGCACATCGACCTTCGAGATCTTGTCCGAGCCGAGCGGCTCGATCTCGCGCTCCTGAAGCACGCGCAAGAGCTTGGCCTGCAATTGCAGCGGCATCTCGCCGATCTCGTCGAGGAACAGCGTGCCGCCGTCGGCGATGCGGAATTTTCCCTCGCGCCCACGGCGATCGGCGCCGGTGTAGGCGCCCGGCGCGGTGCCGAAGAACTCCGACTCGATCAGCGTGTCGGGAACGGCCGCGACATTGACGCTGACGAACGGCTTTTCGGCGCGCGAGGAGGCATTGTGAATGGCCTGCGCCAGCATCTCCTTGCCGGTTCCGGTCTCGCCGGTGAGCAGCACGGTCACGCTCTGCCGCGCGGCGCGGCTTGCGAGCTGCTTGGCCTGCGCGATGGCCGGCGTGGTGCCGACGAAATCGGCGAAGGTGAAGCGCGCCGCGCGGGCGTTGGACAATTGCCGCCGCGCCAGCCGCAGATCGCTCTCGAGCTGGGCGACGCGGGCCAGCAGGGGTTTGAGGCTTTCGAGATGGTCGTAGAGCACGAAGCCGATCGCGCCGATCACCTTGCCGTTCTCGTCCTCGATCGGCATGCGGGTGACGACCAGCTGCTCGCCGCCGAGCTCCATGATGTCGAGCAGGATCGGCTCGCCGGTCTCGGCCACCTTGCGCATCAAGCTGTTCGGAATGACCTCCTCGATCGGCCGTCCCATCGCCTCGGAGGTCTGCTTGAGGCCGAGCGCCGCAAGATATTTCTCGTTGACGTAGACCACCCGCCCGCCGCGATCGATCGCGATCGCGCCCTCGCACAGCTTCTCCAGCCGCTCGAACAGCGTCTCCATCGCGCGCGCGCGAAGATAGGCGGGATCGCTGACGGAGGACGAGGCGGACATGACATAACCCAGGGGAGGTCCGCCTGTGTATTAGCAAAAGGGCAGCAATTTCAAAGGGGGAAATGGTGGCAGAGGGCGTCCCCCATTTTCGGTTGTCGTCCCGGACAAGCGCAGCGCAGATCCGGGACCCATACCCCCAGGGAGATGTTTGGCGAAGACTCGGAGTAGGAAGCTCGCGAGCAACTCCTCCCTGTGGTTATGGGTCCCGGGTTCGCACTTCGTGCGCCCCGGGACGACAGCGGTATGTGCTGCCTCGCTGTCGGCTTACCGCCGATACCTGCTCGCCCGCGAATAGCCCTGGCGGTTCTGCTGCATCGGCCGAGCGGACACGCTGGCGCGGGACTCGCTCGAGGCGGGCGTTGCGAGCTTCAGCTCCTCCAGGAAGATGGGCCGCGAGAAGTAATAGCCCTGGGCGTAGCGGATCTTGGTCGCGGCCTGGAGATAGGCGAGCTCCTCGTAGGATTCGAGGCCTTCAGCGATCACGGTCATGCCGAGCGCCTCGCTCAGGGATTCGATCGCGCGCAGGATGCCCTGGCTGCGCGGCCGCTTATGGATGTCGGTGATGAAGGAGCGGTCGATCTTGATCTCGTCCGCGGTGATGTCGGCCAGCGCCGAGAGCGAGGAATAGCCGGTGCCGAAATCGTCGATCGAGACACCGACGCCGAGCTTGCGGAACATCGGCAGGATCTCGGCCTGGAAATGATTCTTGGCGACGAAGGCGTCTTCCGTCACCTCGATCATGAAGCGCTTGGGAAAGCCGGTGTCGTCGAGCGCCTGCGCGAAGCTGCGCATGAATTCGGGATTGCCGGCCTGCTTGGCCGCGACATTGATGCTGATGGTCGCTTCCGGGCCAAAGGTGTCGTTGATCAGGTCGATCGACTTGACGATCTCGGCCAGCACCAGATGGGTCAGCTCGTCGATCAGTCCGAGCTCACTGGCGAGGTTGATGAACGAGCCCGGCGCCTGGATCACGCCCTCGTCGTCGCGCAGGCGCACCAGCGCCTCGATGCCCTTCACGGCCTGGGTGCGGATGTCGACCTTGGACTGGAAGGCGCAGCAGAACCGCTTTTCGAGGATGGCGAGCCGCAGCGACTGCTCGATCTTCATCCGCGCCAGCGCCTCGCGCTCCATGCTGGAGTCGAAGAAGGCCGCCGATCCCTTGCCGTCGTTCTTGATGCGGTACATCGCGATGTCGGCGTTCTGGCGCAGCGTCTCGAAATTGCGTCCGTGATCGGGATAGAGGCTGATGCCGACCGAGGTCGAGGCGAAGACTTCCGAATTGTCGATGAAGAACGGGGCGGTCAGCCGCTCCAGCGTCGACTGCATGAATTCGGCGACTTCCTCCTGGCTCTGGATCGGGGCGAGCAGCAGCAGGAATTCGTCGCCGGAGATGCGCGACAGCATGTCGGAATCGCGCAAATCGCGTCCGAGCCGCTTCGACAGCTCGACCAGCAGCGCATCGCCCACGGCGTGGCCGTAGTAGTCGTTGATGTGCTTGAAATTGTCGACGTCGAGAAAGGCGAGCGCAAAGCGATCGCCGCCGCGCTCGCGCGCCAGGAGGCTGTTGGCGCGATGCTCGATCACGCGCCGCGAGGGCAGGCCGGTCAGCTCGTCGAAATAGGCCGAGCGAAACAGCTGGTCCTCGAAATTCTTCTGCTCGGTGATGTCGGAGGAGGCCGAGATCAGGAGCTCGCGTCCGGCGAGGCGCACGGGACGATGGGTCGTGAGCAGCACCTGGCGCGCGGCGCCCTCGTGCAGCGCTTCCTCGGTGACCACGGATTGGCCAGCGCTCAGCGCCTGGCGGCAGGCTTCGCGGCGCGGCGAAAGATCGGGCGAGGGACGGCTGCCGTCCATGCCGAGCTGGGCGGCCGCGGCATCGTTAACCAGCAGAAGCTTGCCTTCGGCGTCCTGCACGGTCAGGCCGGCAGGCAGCATTCTAACGATTTCCTTGAGAAATCCGAGTTCGGCTTCACTCGCGCCGGAATATTGGTTGTCGTTCATAGAAGTCATGAATCTTGTTGTTTCAGCGCGCCTTTGCAATGGGCGCGATCTTGCGTGGTTCCCTCTTAAGTTTGGTTAAGGGGTCCGCAGAAATACGGGGGTGTTTTCGAGGAAACTTGCGACGATGCGACGCGCGCTGGCGATCGTCATTAACAGAGGGTCAATGCCACTTGCGAAAGCGCGAGCGAGGTGCGCGGTTTGCTTTCGCTTGCGTCTGTTCTAGCCGCTCTTGGGGATGCGGCATTGCATGATGCAATGCAGGCCGGTCTGAAGATACGAGATCTCGGTCTTGCCCTCGAAGGCGAACAGGGCCGACTTCAGCAGTTTGGTGCCGAAGCCCGGCGCCGATATCTCGCCGACGCTCGGACCTTCGGTTTCATCCCAGGTGATGGTGAGGCGATCGCCGTTGACGGTCCACGACACCTGCAACAAGCCACGTGGCGAGGAGAACGCGCCATATTTGCCCGCGTTGGTGGCGAGCTCGTGAAACATCAATGACAGCGTGACCGCGAGCTTCGGCGGCAGGAACAGCCGGTCGCCGTTGAGCGTAAAGCGGACATGGCCGTAAGGCCCGAGTTCCGCGATCAGCAGATCGCGGATGTCGCAGCCACCCTTGTCGACCCGCGAGATCAGATCGTCGGTCGTGGCCAGCGACCGCAGCCGCGGGTCGATCCGGGCCCAGATCTGCGGCTGGTCGTGCAGCACCTGGTGCATCACGGCGTGCACCGTCGACAGCTTGTTCTTCAGCCGGTGCTGGAGCTCCTCGACCAGCAGCTTGCGATAGTCCTCTTCCTCGATCAGGCGCCTGGAAATCCGGCGCTGTTCGACCAGAAGCGAGCGATAGTGCTCGACGCCCCAGATAGTGAGCGCGCAGACCGCCCAATAGAGCGCCAGCAGGGCAAATCGCGCGCGATCGGCAAAGGCATCACCGAAATTCACGACGACGCCGAGCACCCCGCCGACGATCGCCGTCAAGATGCCGATCCGGAAGCCGCCGAAGGCGGTGGCAAAGAATACGGCAGGAAAGTAGGGGGTGAAATAGACGTCGGGCCGCACTTGCGCGAGCCCCCAGCGCGCCAACGTCGCGACCAGCACGCAGGCGACCGCAAAGGCGAGGCTCAGGCCGAGCGATGGCGGTGCCGCGCCCTGCCAGCCCTTGCGGAATTCGTCGATCAGCTTCTCCATGCGCGGCCCGGTCGCGATGTGCATTCGCCATGAATGTTACGCATGTCGTCAGCGCAAGCAAAGCTTGCCTTGTCGAAAGTCGGCAGGAATAGTGACCATCGCGGAGCCGTCATGCTCGGTGTCCGCCATTTGGCATCAAAACGTTCGAAAACAGGGACATTCCATGGGCAGGCTGGATGGCAAGGTGGCGGTGATCACGGGCGCGACGAGCGGCATCGGATTGCGGACTGCGGAAGTCTTCGTTGCCGAAGGTGCCAAAATTGTGATCGCGGGGCGGCGCATACCGGAAGGCGAGGCGCTGGCGCAGCAGCTCGGGGCTAACTGCATCTTCCGCCAAACGGATGTGACGGTCGAAGCGCAGGTGCAGGCGCTGATCGCGCTCGCGGTGGAAAAATTCGGCCGGATCGACTGTCTCTTCAACAATGCCGGCGGCCCGGCGCAGACCGGGGGCATTGAGGGCCTCGAGGTCGAGCGCTTCGACGCGGCGATGGCGACCCTGGTGCGCAGCGTCATGCTCGGCATGAAGCACGCCGCGCCCTACATGAAGAAGCAGGGTTCCGGCAGCATCATCAACAATGGCAGCATCGCCGGCCGCCTCGCCGGCTTCTCCTCGTCGCTCGTCTATGGCGCGGCCAAGGCGGCGGTGATCCATCTCACCAAATGCGTGGCGATGGAGCTCGGCGAGTCCAACGTCCGCGTCAACTCGATCTCGCCCGGTGCGATCGCGACCGGCATTTTCGGCAAGGCGCTGGGGTTATCGACCGACGCCGCCGAGAAGACGCCGGCGGTGATGCGCGAGGTCTACAAGACCGCGCAGCCGATCCCGCGTGCGGGCCTGCCCGACGACATCGCCCACGCCGCGGTGTTCCTTGCCAGTGACGAATCCAGCTTCATCAACGGCCACGATCTCGTCATCGACGGCGCCATGACCGGCGGCCGCAACTGGAGCCAGCAGCAGCAGGGCTTGAGCGCGTTGCGCAAGGCGTTTGATGACGGGGCGTAGCGGCTCCGGCGACGGTGCCGTAGGGTGAGCAAAGGCGCGCCCTTCGCGCGCCGTGCCCACCGAATGTCCCTATGTGAAAGATCGTGGGCACGGCGCTACGCGCCTTTGCCCACCCTACGAGACCGGATTTCCGTCATTGCGAGGAGCGAAGCGACGAAGCAATCCAGAATCCCTCCGCGGAAAGATTCTGGATTGCTTCGCTGCGCTCGCAATGACGGTGAGCTGATTCACACCGCTCTCACCCGCACCCTCAACCCATCCTTCGGCTTCGGGATCGGCCACATCTGCCAGTCCGGCTTGTAGCCCTCCTCCAGCGACACCTCGATGTTCTGCAGGAAGTGCCGCGCGAAGCACTTTGCCTGCATGTAGGCGAAGTGCAGGCCGAGACACATATGCGCGCCGCCGCCGAACGGCACGAAGGCGAAGCGGTGGCGGTTGCGCTGGGCCTCTTCGGTGAAGCGCATCGGATCGAAGCGGTCGGGCTCCGGCCAGATCTCCTTCATGTGGTGAGTATAGAGCGGATTGACGCCGACCGCGGTGCCGGCGGGAATCCAATATCCCTTGAAGCTGAAATCGCGCATCGCCCGGCGCGGCAGCGAGGGCACCGGCGGCCTGATCCGCAGCGCTTCCTTGAAGGCCATCTCCGTCAGCTTCATCTTGTCGAGATCGTCGAAGCTGCTCGGTACGTCCGGCGCGAGCCCGAGTGCGAGAACCTCGGCGCGCAGCTTCTCCTGCCAATCCGGGTTTGCCGCGAGCTCGCCGACAAAGGACGTCAGCGACGAGGTCAGCGTGTCGTGCGCCGCCATCATCAGGAAGCTCATGTGGTCGATGATGTCCTGCTCGGACAGCAGCGCGCCGTCCTCATGGGTGGCGCGGCAGAGCTGCGAGAACAGATCGTCGCCGCCGTGATTGCCGCGTCGCAGCGGAATCTGCTTGCGGAAATAGGCGACGATGCGCTTGCGCCCCTTCACCCCCCGCGCCATCTGCGTGCCCGGCAGCGGCTTGCGGATCGGGGTCACGGCGGCCGCGACCATGTCGACGAAGGCGCGGTTGATGTCGTCGACCTCCGGCCCGATATCGGCGCCGAGGAACGACGCCGCGGCAAGATCGAGCGTGAGCTGCTTCATCGCCGGATAGAGCTGCATCTCGCCGGGTCTGGCCTTCCACTGCGCGACGCGGCCTTCGATGCCGCGGTCGAGATCGGCCAGATAGGATTTCATCGGCCCGGACTTGAACGCGACCGACAGCGCCTTGCGATGCAGCCGGTGCTCATCGAAATCGAGCATCATCAAGCCGCGCGGAAACAACAGGCCAAGCACCTTGTTCCAGCCGTGCGTCGAGGAGAACAGCTTGCTCTGGTCGAACAGCACCAGCTCGTTGGCCTCGGGGCCGAGCAGCACGACGTTGGTCTCGCCGAAAATGTGGGTGCGATAGACGGGCCCGTACTTGGCGCCGTTCCGCTCGATATGTCCCTTGGGGTCGGCGAGCACCTTGAAGGTCACGCCGATGATCGGCCAGCCTTCATCGCCCGGGATGTGCGTCAGCTCATTGCGCTTGGGCGCGGTGTACTGAAGCACAGGCGTAGCCACATTCTGCATCGACATCACGATTGCTCCGGTTGGCGGACCGAACAGACATCGGGCGACCACGGCATTATTGCGGCCTGCGCGAAGGCGTGATCCGGAAAACTGCGCAGCGGTTTTCCGAAAGCATAGCACAGGCCGATATGTCTTGCGCGTGAACGTGGTTACGAGCGTAACTCCAACGAGGCCTAGCGCTTGGCCGCTTCCTTCTGCAGATCCGGCGCATTGACGGCTGGAATCGCGACGCGGCCCGGCCCGGTCACCTTCAGCGCCTCGGCGGCCTTCTCGTTCTCCATGATCTTGGCCATCACGGCTTGTCCGGCGCGTTCGAAGATCGCGCGGTTCTCGATCACGAATTTTTGCGACTTGCGCAGGCCGTCGATATAGCCGTTGATCTCCGGCACGACATAGCGCGCCACCATGTCCCAGCTCCGGCGGGTGGCTTCCGGATTGGCCCAGTCGTGCACGAAGCCGATGATGGCGCCGACACCGCCGGACACCTGCATCACGTTCTTGATGGTTTTGACGAGATCGTCGGGCGTACCGATGGTGGAGGCCGCGCCCTCGACGAAGGCGGTCTTGTCCACGGCCTCGTCGGGCGAGGAGAATGCGGTCAGGCCCGGCCGCTGCAGCGTGCCGACAGTATATTCATTGTGCCAGCGCATCAGCCCGGCGCCGGCCTCCCGGCGCGCCTGCTCGCGGCTCTCGGCGATGTGGAAGGTGAGCAGCACGCGCCAGTCGGCGCGGTTGACCTTGGTGCCGTGCTTCTTGGCGGCATCCTCGGCGAACTGCCATTGCTGCTGCAGTGACATCAATCCCTGCGTCGTCATCGAGCCCAGCGAGATGATGCCGATGCCGTATTTGCCGGCGAGCGTCATGCCTGACGGCGAGATCTGCGAGGCCACGACGAACGGCATCTCCTCCTGCAAGGGCAGGAGCTGGAGCGCGGCATCGTTCATGGTGAACCAGTCGCTCTTGGCGGTGACGCGTTCGCCGTTGAACAGGCGGCGGATGATGCCGATCGCCTCGTCCTGGCGGTCGCGCTGCGTCATCGGGTCGATGCCGAGCGTGTGCGCGTCGGAGGCGAGCGCGCCGGGGCCGGAGCCGAAGATGGCGCGGCCGCCGGTCATGTGGTCGAGCTGCACCATGCGCTGGGCGACATTGAAGGGATGGTGATAGGGCAGCGACACCACGCCGGTGCCGAGCTTGATCCGCTTGGTGCGCTCGCCGGCTGCGGCCAGGAACATCTCGGGCGAGGCGATCATCTCCCAGCCGGAGGAATGGTGCTCGCCGCACCAGAACTCGTCATAACCGAGCGCGTCGAGCTGCTCGACGAGGTCGAGATCGCGCCGGAACTGGAGCATCGGATGCTCCCCGATCGGGTGATGCGGGGCAAGAAAGGCTCCGAACTTCAGGCGCGCCATGGCGTTCTCTCCGGCTGAATTTTCTGTTTGTTGAAGTGATGAGGCTATGTGGTGGCGGAAGCGAACGCAATCGCGTGATGTCCCGCGCGGCGGAATGCAGCTATGTGCTGAGAGGCGACGGCGTCTCCTTCCCCTCTCCCCGCCTGCGGGGAGAGGGTCAGGGTGAGGGGCAGTCTCCGCGGGGACGGAAGTCGTTGGATTTTCCAGGTGGCCCCACGCCGTCATTGCGAGCGCAGCGAAGCAATCCAGAATCCCTCCGCGGAAAGACTCTGGATTGCTTCGCTACGCTCGCAATGACGCGTTGAGAGGACGTCGTTCCAGCGGAGATCCGACTCGCGGATACTCCCCCTCACCCGGATCGCAAGAGCGATCCGACCTCTCCCCGCAAGCGGGGAGAGGTAGAGAAATCACCGCGTCATCCTGTTCCACGCATCGAGGCCGGCGATCTTGTAGGCCTCGGCCAGCGTCGGATAGTTGAACGTGTTCTGGATGAAATAGTCGATTGTGCCTTTGAGGTTGAGCACGGCCTGGCCGATATGGATCAGCTCGGTGGCGCCTTCGCCGAGGATGTGCACGCCGAGCAGGCGGCGGGTCTTGGTCGAGAAGATCATCTTCATCATGCCGCTGTTCAGCCCCATGATGTGGCCGCGCGAGGTCTCGCGGAATCGCGCGATGCCGACCTCGTAGGGAATGCCGCGCGTGCGCACCTCTTCTTCCGTGAGGCCGGCTGTCGAGATCTCCGGCACCGAATAGATGCCGTAGGGGAAGAACTCCGGCGGCGCCAAGGGCTCCATGCCGAGCGCGTGGCAGGCAGCGACGCGGCCCTGCTCCATCGAGGTCGAGGCAAGGCTCGGAAAGCCGATCACGTCGCCGGCGGCGTAGATATGCGGCACGCTGGTCTGCAGGCTCACCGGATCGACCGTGATGCGGCCGCGATGGTCGACGGCGATGCCGGCGGCTTCGAGATTGAGGCGGTCGGTGGCGCCGACGCGGCCGGCCGCAAACAGCAGCATTTCCGTGGTGACGTGCCGTCCATCCGAGAGGTTCGTGACGATGCCGCCCTGTGCCGTCTTCTCGATCGACGTCACCTTGGAGCCGAGCCGCAGCGCGACGTTGCGGTCGCGCAGCTCGTGCATGAACTCGTCGATCAATTCCTTGTCGATGAAGTCGAGGAAGGTCGGGCGCGGCTCGATCAGGGTGACGGGCACGTCGAGCGCACTGAAGATGGTGGCATATTCGACGCCGATCACGCCGGCGCCGATCACGGCCAGGCTGCGCGGCAGTTTTGGCAGCTCGATGATCTCATCGCTGTCGAGCACGCTCGTGCCGTCGAACGGCACATAGTCGGGCCGGAACGGGCGCGTGCCGCAGGCGATCAGGATGAAGGCGGCCGACACCGTCTTGGTCTCGCCGATTGCGCTCGTGATCTCGACCTCGTGCGGCGAGACGAAGCGTGCCTCGCCATTGGCGGTGCGGACGAGATTGCGGCTGAACTGATGCTCGAGCACCTCGACCTCGTGGTCGAGCGTCTTCTGCAACCGGGTCATCAGGTCGCTGGCGGCGATGTCCTGCTTGACCCGGTAGGAGCGGCCGTAGAAGCCGCGCTCGCGCCAGCCGGAGAGATTGAGCACGGTCTCGCGCAGCGTCTTGGAGGGGATCGTGCCGGTGTGAACCGAGACGCCGCCGACCCGCCGGCCCTTCTCCACCACCAGCACGGCCTTGCCGAGCTTGGCACATTGCACAGCGGCCCGGCGCCCGGACGGGCCCGAGCCGATCACCACCATGTCGTAGTCGTACATCGGGAGACTTCCGAACCCCTGCAAAATCAGCAGGGAACCGACATGCAGCAATCGGGCCAGTGCGGCAAGGGGAAAACAAGTCCTACCTCCGAGGTAATCGCGCGGATGACGCCGATCTGCGAGCATCGCGCGCAAATAAATTTCCGAGAGCTGGCGCGCCGATGCATCAAACCGTCACAAAGCCCGTCGATTCGACCCGCCGCTGGTGGGTGCTGGCAATCGTCGTCGCCGCCCAGTTCATGTTTGGCGTCGACGCCTTCATCGTGAACGTCGCGATCCCGACCATCGCGGTCGATCTGCACGCGACGCCGGCGCAGATCGAATCCGTGATCGCGATCTATCTGATCGCCTATGCGACGCTGGTCGTCACCGGCGGCCGGCTCGGCGACATCCATGGCACCAAGAACGTGTTTCTCGCCGGTGTGCTCGGCTTCACGGCGACCTCGCTGTGGTGCGGGCTGGCACAGTCAGGCGCGGAGCTGATCATCGCGCGGCTGGCGCAGGGCGCGACCGCGGCGCTGATGGTGCCGCAAGTGCTGGCGACGCTGCATCTGCTCTTCACCGACGAGACGCGCAGCCGCGCCTTCGCCATCTACGGCATCGTGCTCGGGCTTGCCGGCGCGGCGGGTTTTCTGCTCGGTGGTCTCCTCGTCACGATCGACCTTGCGCACACCGGCTGGCGCTCGGTGTTCTTCGTCAACGTGCCCTGCGGCCTCATCATCGCGGCTGCGGCCTGGCGCATCGTGCCGACGGTGCCGCGGCGATCAGGCACGAAGCTCGACATCACGGGCAGCGCCGTCCTGTTCGCGGGGCTGCTCTGCCTGATCGGACCGCTGCTGTTCGGCCATGATGCCGGCTGGGCGCCCTGGCTGTGGGCGGTGATGGGATGCGGCGGCCTGATCCTCCTTGCCTTCGTGAAGCTCGAACACGCCGTCGCACGCAGCGGCGGCATGCCGCTGATTGACCTCACGCTGCTCGCGGATGCCGCCTTCCTGCGCGGGCTCGGCGCCGCGTTCTTTTTCTTCGTCGCCAATCTTTCCTTCTATCTGGTCATGACGCTGTTCATGCAGCGCGGGCTCAGGATCCCGCCGCTCGAAGCCGGCCTAACCTTCATTCCGCTCGCGCTCGCCTTCGTTGTTGCCTCGCGTCACAGCGGCGTGCGGGCGCGGCATCGCGGCACCAAGGTGTTGATCGAGGGCTGCGTGCTTCAGATCGCGGGCCTCGCCGCGCTCGCGCTTGTTGCGAACTCGATCGAATCGCCGACAGCAATCACGCTCGCACTCACCATGATCGTCTTCGGCTACGGTCAGGGACTTGTGATGGCGCCGCTGTCAGGCGCGGTGCTGTCGAGCGTCAAGCCCGTCGCGGCAGGCTCCGCCTCCGGCGCGTACGGCACGACCGCGCAGATCGGAAATGCGGCCGGAGTGGCCGCAATCGGCGCGGTGTTCTTCGCAATCGAAGCGTTGCAATCAGCGCGCGCAGGATTTCTCGTCTCGCTTGTGTTGTTTGTGACGTTAATCATGATCTGCGTCGCATTCTTGTCGTGGATGCGCCGCGCATCTGCACGAAGTTGAGGCAGTGCGGTTAATACGTGCTGATTCCTGCGGGTATTTGCGTGATTTCGGGTGATTGACAGCACACGGCCTTTTTATTTTGCACCGCAGCAACTATTTGGTTTGGGTGAACGTTGAACGTCGCCTGCCAGGAGTTGCCGTGTCGCTTGCCCGTAATCTCGATCTGTTGAGACATCTGCCGAAGGTGGATGGTCTGCGCCTTGCCGAGTTCGGCCGCAGCGCGGATGTGTCCAGCCCGCTGGAAGAACTCACGAACTTCGGCGGCAATCCCGGAAACTTGCGCATGTTCGCATTCGTGCCGGCGCAGCTTCAGAAGCCGCGCGCGCTGGTCGTCGTGCTGCATGGCTGCGGCCAGACCGCAGCCGGCTACGATCTCGGCGCGGGTTGGTCGACGCTTGCGAAGCACTATGGCTTCGCGCTGCTGATGCCCGAGCAGCAGCGCGTCAACAACGGCAACACCTGCTTCAACTGGTTCAATCCGGAAGACACCGCGCGGGACAGCGGCGAGGCGCGCTCGATCCGCGAGATGATCGCGCATATGGTCGAGGCGCATCGCATCGATGCGAGGCGCATCTTCATCACGGGCCTGTCCGCCGGCGGCGGCATGACGTCGGTGATGCTCGCGACCTATCCCGAGGTGTTTGCGGCCGGCGCTGTGATCGCAGGACTTCCCTACGGCATCGCCTCGAATTTGCGCGAGGCGTTGGACGGCATGTTTCATTCGCCGGTGCGCCCCGCGCGCGCGCTCGGCGATCTCGTCCGCAATGCCTCGGATCATCGCGGGCCGTGGCCGAAGATCTCGGTGTGGCACGGCAGCGCCGACCGCACCGTCAATCCCGGCAACGCCAACGAGATCGTCAAGCAGTGGCTCGATCTGCATAATCTGCCCGCGGTGCCGATGGCCGAGACCAATGTCGACGGCTATCCGCGCCAGGCCTGGTGGAACAAGGACGGTGAGACGCTGGTCGAATCCTACGCCATCACCGACATGGCGCACGGCACGCCGCTTGGGCTCGCCGACAACGACCAGCGCTACGGCATCGAAGGCGCGTTCCTGATCGAGGCCGGCATCTCCTCGTCCTATCACATCGCAAAATTCTTCGGCCTGACCGGCTGGATTCCGGACGCCGCGAAGAAAGCGGAGGCAAAGCCCACAACGCCAAAACCGGCGCTCCCCCCCGCGCCGCATCTCGCCCGCTCGATCCGCGCCGCCGTCGCCGAACAACCCGAGCCCAAGCGCGAGAAATCCCGTAGCTTCGATCTCGGCCAGATCATCACCCGCGCGCTCACCGCCGCGGGGCTGATGAAGTAGCCCGCTCGGAAAGCGCCACAATCTCCGCCGTCGTCCCGGGGCGCGCGAAGCGCGAGCCCGGGACCCATAACCACGGGCTGCAGTTTAGTGCGAGAGGATAACTCCGAGTCCCCGTAATCAGATCTTCCTGTGGTTATGGATTCTCAGATGCGCAATCGCGCATCATAGCTCGCGACTTCGTCGCGCCCCGGAATGACAGCTACTTCGTCGCGCCGATCATCTCGATCGGCGTCACCGTCACTTCGCGCATGATCCGGAAAAATGTGAAGCGGTTTTCCGATCAGATCATGCGCAAACAAAAAAACGTCACACCTCGCCCGTGATGAACGGATTGGTCATCCGCTCCTGGCCGATGCTCGAGCCGGCGCCGTGGCCGCAGATGAAGCCGACATCGTCGCCGAGCGGCAGCAGCTTTGTCTTGATCGAATTGATCAGCGTCGCGTGACTGCCGCCGGGCAGATCGGTGCGTCCGACCGAGCCCGCGAACAAGACGTCGCCGACATGGGCGAAGCGCAGCTCCTTGTTGAAGAACACCACGCTGCCGGGCGAGTGGCCGGGGCAGTGGAAGATCTCGAACGAGAGGCCGCCGATCGAGACGGTATCGCCCTCGTCGAGCCAGCGGTCCGGCGCGAAGTTGCGGACACCGGTCATGCCGAAGCGCGCGCCGCTCTCGACGACGTTGTCGAGCAGGAACTTGTCGGCCTGATGCGGGCCCTCGATCGGCACCTTCAGCGCATCGCGCAGCTCCGCGGCGCCGCCGACATGGTCGATATGGCCGTGGGTCAGCCAGATCTTCTCCACGGTGACCCCGGTCTGCTTGATCGCGTCCAAAATCTTCGGCACGTCGCCGCCGGGATCGATCACCACGGCCTTCTTGCCGGGCTCGTCCCAGATGATGGTGCAGTTCTGCTCGAACAGCGTCACGGGGACGATGATCGCGCCCGCCTTGGCTTGCGAGGATTCTTGGGTGTCATTTTGCTCGGTCATGGCGCCACAATGCCGATTTTTGTCATGCCGCCAAGCAAAAGATTCGTGCGAGCGGCTGGGGAACAGTCGCACCAAACGTCACACGGCCGTCCCAATTGGCTCGCCAATCTGAACCGGGGCGTTCCTGCCGCGTTCTGTCGCGCAGGGCAGAAATATCGGGTGGTACCTCCGGCATGGCACAGCGCGGCGAGACTTGGTGGCGCGACGGCATCTTCTATCAGATCTATCCGCGCTCGTTTCAGGATAGCAACGGAGACGGCGTCGGCGATCTCGCCGGCATTTTGCGCCGGCTGCCCTATGTCAAATCGCTTGGTGTCGACGCCATCTGGCTGTCGCCGATCTTTCCCTCGCCGATGGCTGATTTCGGTTACGACATCTCCGACTACACCGGCATCGAGCCGCTGTTCGGCACGATGGCGGATTTCGATGCGCTGCTCGCGGCCGCGCACGACAACGGCTTGAAGCTGATCCTCGATCTCGTGCCGAACCATACCTCGGATCAGCATCCCTGGTTCATCGAGAGCCGGTCCTCGCGCGACAATCCCAAGCGTGACTGGTACATCTGGCGCGACCCGAAGCCGGATGGCAGCGTGCCGAACAACTGGCTGTCCGAGTTCGGCGGCAGCGCGTGGGCTTTCGACGAGACCACAGGTCAGTACTACTACCACGCCTTCCTCGCCCAGCAGCCGGACCTCAACTGGCGCAATCCCGATGTCCGCGCCGCGATCTACGACGTGATGCGGTTCTGGCTGGAGAAGGGCGTCGACGGCTTTCGCGTCGACGTGATCTGGCACCTGATCAAGGACGCCGAATTCCGCGACAATCCGCCGAACCCGCATTACGTCGAGGGCCGGCCGCCGAACGAGAAGATCCTCACCCAATATTCCACCGACCAGGACGAGGTGCATGAGGTGATCGCGCAGATGCGGCGCGTCACCGATGCATATGCGGCGCGCGTGCTGATCGGCGAGATCTATCTGCCGCTGCACCGCCTGATGGCCTATTACGGCAACGATCTCACCGGCGCGCAGATGCCGTTCAACTTCGCGCTGCTCTCGACGTTCTGGAGCGCGCGCTCGATCGAGACCATCGTCGAGGATTACGAGAAGGCGCTGCCGAAGGGCGCCTGGCCGAACTGGGTGCTCGGCAATCACGACCGTCCGCGCGTGGCGAGCCGCGTCGGTGCAGAGCAGGCCCGCGTCGCCGCCATGCTGCTGCTGACCTTGCGCGGCACGCCGACGCTCTATTACGGCGACGAGATCGGCATGCATCAACTCGCGATCGCGCCGGAGGACGTGCAGGATCCCTTCGAGAAGAACGTGCCCGGCCTTGGCGTCGGGCGCGACGGCTGCCGCACGCCGATGCAGTGGGACTCGTCTGATTACGGCGGCTTCTCGGAAGCAAGGCCCTGGCTGCCGCTGCCCGAGGATCACATCCGCGAGAACGTCGTCAATCTCGATGCCGATCCGCGCTCGATCCTCAGCCTGTACCGACGTCTGATCGTCTTCCGGAGGACATGTCCGCCGCTGGTGTCGGGCGACTATCACCCGATCGCTGCGCAAGGCGACCTTCTGATCTATCGCCGCGCGGCCGAGGGCAAGGCGATCATCGTGGCGCTCAATCTCGGCCGCGAGCCGATCGCGGTGACGACGAGCGCGATCCGGTTTGGCAGCGAGATCCTGCTGTCGACGTTCCTGGATCGCGAGGGCGAGAGGCTCGAAGGCGTGCTCGATTTGCGCGGCAATGAAGGGGTGATCGTCGCGACGCCGTAGCTGTCGTCCCGGACAAACGGAGCGAGAGGTGGCCGGCACTATCTCCTCGTCATTGCGAGCGCAGCGAAGCAATCCTGGATCTTTCCGCGGTGGCAGTCTGGATTGCTTCGCTGCGCTCGCAATGACGATCGTTGAGACGGTGGAGCAAGCGACGGCAATCCGACATCACCCCGGATGCTTCTTCCCCCGCACCGTGTGCTCGTCGATATCATCCCGCTTCAAGAGATAATCCAGCCCACCGACGCGGTACCAGCGATAGCCATACGGCTCCAGCACGACGCGGTGCTGGCCGCGCTTGTCGGCGTGGCTGTGGTCTTCCGCGAGCAGGTTGATCAGGTGCGCGCCGGCATCATCAGGCAGCCCCGCCGAGAACGCGATCTCGCGCGGCTTCTCGTCGAGATTATGCACGAACAGCACCGAATTGTTGCGCCAGTCGTAGCGCATGATGAAGATGGCGGGATCACGCGTCGGAATCACCGTGAAATCGCCCCAGCCGATCTCCGGGACCTCCTTGCGCATGCGGACGATGCGCTCGGTCCAGTTCAGCATCGAATTGGGATCGCGCCGCTGCTTGGCGACATTGACGTGCGGGTAGCCGTAAGGGCCCTTGTCGATCACGGGGCAGGCCGGCTTGTCGCTCTTGGTGAAGCCGCCATGCGGCTCGGTCGACCATTGCATCGGCGTGCGCGCGCAATTGCGCTCGGGCAGCGAGAGATCGTCGCCCATCGCGATCTCGTCGCCGTAGCGAATCACGGGCGTTCCCGGCAGCGTGCACATCAGGCTGTAGGCGAGCTCGAGCCGCCGGCGGTCGCCACCCAGCATCGGCGCAAGGCGGCGGCGGATGCCGCGGTCGTAGAGCTGCATGTCCTTGTCGGGGCCGAAGCTTTTGAACACCGTGTCGCGCTGCGCCTTCGTCAGCCGTCCGAGATCGAGCTCGTCGTGATTGCGCAGGAACAGGCCCCATTGTGCCGTGGCCGGCCGCGGTTTTGTGGCTTTCAGCGCCTTGGCGAGCGGGCGGGAATCGGCGGAGGCCAGCGCATAGAACAGATGCTGGTTGACGTGGAAGTTGAACATCATGTGCATCCGGTCGGCGTCGCGGCCGAAATATTCGAGATCGGTCTCGGGCAGCACATTGGCCTCGGCGAGGATGATGGCGTCGCCCTGGCGCCATTGCAGGAATTCGCGGAACGCGCGCAGCATGTCGTATTGCTCGACCGCCTTCTTCACCTTGGCGCCCTTGGTCGCGATCACGAAGGGCACGGCATCCATGCGGAAGCCGGAGACGCCGAGCTGGATCCAGAAGCCCATGATCTTCAGGATCTCGGCCTGCACATGCGGGTTCGAGGTGTTGAGGTCAGGCTGGAAATCGTAGAAGCGATGGAAGTAGTACGCGCCGGAGTCCTTGTCGCGCGTCCAGGTCGATTTCTGCACGCCGGGAAACACCATGCCCTTGTTGGCATTGGCCGGCTTCTTGTCGGACCACACATACCAGTCGCGATAGGGAGAATTCTTGTCGCGCCGCGCCTCCTTGAACCAGTGATGCTGGTCGGAGGTGTGGTTGACGACGAGGTCGATGATGATGCGGATGCCGCGCTGCTGGCAGCCATGGGTGAACTCGACGAAATCGCCGAGCGTGCCGTAGCGGGAATCGACGCTGTAATAATCGGCGATGTCGTAGCCGTCGTCGCGGCCTGGCGAAGTCTGGAACGGCATCAGCCAGATCGTGGTGATGCCGAGCCCGTGCAGATAGTCGAGCCGGCGGAGCAGGCCCTTGAAATCGCCGACGCCGTCGCCGTTCGCATCCATATAGGTGCCGACGGAGAGGCAATAGATCACGCCGTTCTTGTACCAGAGATCGTCGATCATGCGCGGGCAGCCTCGATGGTCCCGCCGAGGTGCGGCGGCTGCGTGATAAGTGCGTGGGGAAGGGGAGGTTCCCCGATCTCCACTGTCGTCCCGGGGCGCGCAACGCGCGAGCCCGGGACCCATAACCACAGGGAGCAGTTTTGCGGAGATCAGGAGTGACCACTTCGCTCCACAACTCCACCCTGTGGTTATGGATTCTCAGATGCGCAATTGCGCATCATAGCTCGCGCTACGCGCGCCCCGGAATGACGGGCACAACGGAATCGGCTAATCTCCCGCCATGGACAACACCGCCCGCAACATCGCCCTTGTTCCGCCGCCGGACCGCCGCCAATCCGAAACCGCGCTCGCCATCGCGCGCGGCACCGCGCGGCTCCTGCGCTCGCTCGGCTTCTCCTGCATCAGCGAATTGCCGCTGCCCTCGGGCCGGCGTGCCGATCTCGTGGCGCTGAACGAGCGCGGCGAGATCTGGATCGTCGAGATCAAGTCGTCGGTCGAGGATTTGCGCGCCGACCAGAAATGGCACGAATACCGCGCCCATTGCGACCGGCTGTTCTTTGCCTTCACGCAGGATCTGCCCTGCGAGATCTTTCCTGAAGATACCGGCCTGATCATCGCCGACGCCTACGGCGCGCACATGCAGTGCGAGGCCCCCGAGCACAAGCTGCCCGCGCCGACGCGCAAGCAGATGACGGTACGCTTTGCCATGGCGGCGGCGTTACGGATCAACCGCCTGGTCGATCCGCAAGGCCACGCGGATTTTTGGGAATGATTTCGTAGCCCGGATGGAGCGCAGCGCAATCCGGGACAGCTGTATCCTGGCGCAAGATTCCCGGATTACGCTGCGCTCCATCCGGGCTACACAGGTGCCGTAGGGTGGGCAAAGCGAAAGCGTGCCCACCAATTAGAGAGGGTGGGCACGGCGCTGTGCGCCTTTGCCCACCCTACGACACCGTTATCGCGGCGCGCGCTTGGCCAGGATCCGCTGCAGCGTGCGGCGGTGCATGTTGAGCCGGCGCGCGGTTTCCGAGACGTTGCGGTTGCACATCTCGTAGATGCGCTGGATGTGCTCCCAGCGGACGCGGTCGGCCGACATCGGGTTGGCCGGCAGCTCGGATTTCTCCGCGTTGGTCGAGAGCAGCGCGGCGACGACGTCGTCGGCATCCGCGGGCTTGGAGAGATAATCGATCGCGCCCATCTTCACCGCGGTCACGGCGGTGGCGATGTTGCCATAGCCGGTCAGCACGATCGCGCGCGCGTCGGGGCGCTTCTTCTTCAGCGCCGAGACCACGTCGAGACCGTTGCCGTCACCGAGCCGCAAGTCGACGACGGCGAATGCCGGCGCCGCCTTGCCGATCTGGGCAAGACCGTCCGAAACGGTATCGCACGAGGTCACCGCAAAACCGCGTGTCTCCATCGCGCGCGACAACCGCTCCAGGAACGGCTTGTCGTCTTCCACGATGAGCAGCGAGCGGTCGGCCTGTTCGTTCAGTTCGGCGATGGCGTTCAAGGTGTTGTCCTCTCTCCAGCGCATCTACATATGGCGTCGCAATCGGGCGGTGCCAAGGCCGCCGATAGTCGATCGGCCCTGCTGTGCGACGCAAGGTCGCGGTCTATCCTATTGTTTCTTCGAGCGTCTCGATAGCCTCAAAACGCTCCCGCGGCCACGTGACCTGGACCACTGCACCGTGTTCCGGAAAGGTCCGGTTGGTAAACGAGACCTTGGCACCGGTACGCTCCAGCAGCGTGCGCGCGATGAATACGCCAAGTCCGAGGCCGCGCTGATCGCCACCGCCGTCATCGACGGTGCGCCGCCGCGACAGATAGGGCTCACCGATCCTGTTAAGGATATCGGGCGGAATGCCGGGGCCGTCGTCGGAGATCACGAGCTCGATCGCGTCCTTGTTCCACCAGGCATTCACCTCGACGGTGGTGTGGGCGAAATCGACCGCGTTCTCGACGATGTTGCCGACGCCGTAAAGGACCGCCGGATTGCGCGAGCCGACCGGCTCGGCGGCGGCCGTCACCGCGATCCGCACCTTGATCTCGACGCCGAAATCGCGGTGCGGGGCCACCACCTCCTCGATCAGCTCGGACAGCTTCATGCGGTCGAACGGCGCGCCGGTGGAGGAGAGCTGGGTAATCTTGCTCAAGATGTCGCGGCAGCGCTGGGTCTGCTCGCGCAGCGTCTTCAAATCGGCGGCAAAGACCGGATCCTTCACGGTCTTTTCCAGTTCGCGCGAGATCAGGAAGATGGTCGCGAGCGGCGTGCCGAGCTCGTGCGCGGCGGCGGCGGCGAGGCCGTCGAGCTGGGTCAGATGCTGCTCGCGCGTCAGCACCAGCTCGGTCGCGGCCAGCGCGTCCGCAAGCTTGCGCGCCTCCTCGGTCACCTGGAAGGAATAGAGACTGGTGACGCCGATGGCGAGCACGATCGAGAGCCAGACGCCGACGAGATAGATCGGCGGCAGCACCAGGGGATCGTCGGAATCCCACGGCAGCGGAAAATGGAAGAAGAACAGGATCGATGCGCAGGCAACGGCCAGCAGGCCGAGGCCGAAGGTGAAGCGGGCCGGCAGCGCGGTCGCCGAGATCAGCACCGGCGCGAGGAAAAGGAAGGAGAACGGGTTCTGCAGTCCGCCGGTGAAGAAAAGCAGCCCGGCCAGCTCCACGATGTTCAGCGCAAGCAGCCCGGCCGCCTGCATCGGCTCCAGCCGCTGCATCGGATTGGCCGCGGTCTGGAGTCCCAGATTGAGCGCCGCCGACAGGGCGATGATGCTGACACAGGGGACGATCTCGACGTTGAACTCCAGCCCCTGTGCCACGATGAAGATCGCGGCGAGCTGGCCGAGCACGGCGAGCCAGCGCAGCCGCAGGATGGTGTCGAGCCGGATATGCCGCTGCGCGGGGCGGAAGCCGGAAGCGGCGATTTCGGTCATATCGGCCAATGTGGCGGTGCCTTCTCGATCACAAGCGCAGGGCTGGCGGAACCACCGGATTACAAGCCTTGCGCTATCCGCTGCAATAGCAGAAGAACGGCCAGCATGACCGAGAATGGCAAGGCTTCAAGTCGGCCGACTGTCGCGGAGCACAGCTCCCCGGCGATCGCGGTCGATCATCTGGTCAAGGTCTACAAGCAGACCCGCGCCGTCGAGGGCATCTCGTTTTTGCTGCCGCGCGGCAGCATCACTGGGCTGCTCGGCGGCAACGGCGCCGGCAAGACCACGACCATCGCGATGATCATGGGCCTGGTGCTGCCGACCTCCGGCCGCGTGCAGGTGCTCGGTCATGAGATGCCCGCGGAGAGCGCGGCCGTGCTGGGGCGGATGAATTTCGAGAGCCCCTATGTCGACATGCCGATGCGGCTCACGGTGCGCCAGAACCTGACAGTTTTCGGCAAGCTGTACGCAGTGCAGAACCTCTCCGATCGCATCGCAAAGCTCGCCGACGATCTCGACCTCACGGATTTCATCGATCGCGCCAACGGAAAGCTCTCCGCCGGGCAGAAGACCCGCGTCGCGCTGGCGAAAGCGCTGATCAACCAGCCCGAGCTGCTGCTGCTGGACGAGCCGACCGCCTCGCTCGATCCTGACACCGCCGACTGGGTGCGAGCCCATCTCGAGAGCTATCGCAAGGAAAACAACGCCACCATCCTCTTGGCCTCGCACAACATGCTCGAGGTCGAGCGGCTGTGCGACCGCGTCATCATCATGAAGCGCGGCCGCATCGAGGACGACGACACGCCGGAGGCCATCATGGCCCGCTACAACCGCACCACGCTGGAGGAGGTGTTTCTGGACGTCGCGCGCGGCCGGGGCAACGGCGCGAAGGAGGCGGCGAGGTGAGGGGCCATATCCGTCCGTCATTCCGGGGCGCGCGGAGCGCGAGCCCGGAATCCATAACCACAGGCCGCGGCTGTGGGGCGAGACTGGTGACTCCGACTCTACGCCAAATTCAATCCTGTGGTTATGGATCCCGGGCTCGCGACTACGTCGCGCCCCGGGATGACAGACTCCATCCAGGCTACGAGATGCGCCCATGACCGACATCACCCTCCACCGCGGCATCTCCGCCCACCGCATCGGCGCGATGATCCTGCGCTACTGGTACCTGCTGCTGTCGTCCTGGCCGCGGCTGCTCGAATTGCTGTACTGGCCGGCGCTGCAGGTCATCACCTGGGGCTTCCTCCAGCTCTACATCGCGCAGAACGCCAACTTCTTCGCGCGCGCCGGCGGCACGCTGATCGGCGCCGTCATCCTCTGGGACATCCTGTTCCGTGGCCAGCTCGGCTTCTCCATCTCCTTCCTGGAAGAGATGTGGGCGCGCAACCTCGGCAATCTCATGATGAGCCCGCTCAAGCCGATCGAGTTTCTGCTGTCGCTGATGATCATGAGCCTGATCCGGCTCGCCATCGGCGTCATCCCGATGACGCTGCTCGCGCTGTTCCTGTTTCACTTCAACGTCTATGCCCTCGGCCTGCCGCTGATCGCCTTCTTCTGCAATCTGATCTTCACCAGCTGGTCGGTCGGGATCTTCGTCTCCGGCCTGGTCGTACGAAACGGCCTCGGCGCCGAGAGCATCGTCTGGACCTTGATGTTCGCGGTCATGCCGCTCGCCTGCATCTATTATCCGGTCAGCGTGCTGCCGGTCTGGCTGCAATATGTCGCCTGGGCGCTGCCGCCGACCTATGTGTTCGAAGGGATGCGCGCGCTGCTGATCGAGAACACCTTTAGGAGCGATCTGATGCTGGGTGCGTTGGTCATCAACGCGGTGCTTCTGGTCGCCTCTTTTGGGGCATTCCTTGCCCTTTTGCGCAGCGCCAAAAAGCACGGCTCACTGCTCTCGGCTGGCGAATAACGTCACTTTCCCGTGGATTCAGGCTGATTTAACCCTGTTCGCTCCGTAGATGTACGGGACCATGCATTGACGCAATATTACGCATTCGGCAGTATGCTGCGATGCGAAGAGGGATATGACGATGCCTATTGGTGAGTTCGGCGGCGCGCCGCCCCTGGCTGCAGAAGGCAGTCCGGTCCTGACGACGCCGATGTACTGGATGTACGAGATGGCACAGGCCTCTCTCAATCCGGCGCGTGCGGTCACCGATGCGACCAAGCTGCTGTTTCAGAATCCCCTCAATCCATGGGCGCGCACCGAGGTCGGCAAGTCGGTCGCCGCCGCCTGCGAATTGTTCGAGCGCACCACGCGCCGTTACGGCAAGCCGGAATGGGGCCTCGACGACACCGAGGTCAACGGCATCCGCGTCCCCGTCGAGGTCCGCTCGGTCTGGGAAAAGCCGTTCTGCAAGCTGCTCTACTTTGATCGCAAGTTCGCCCGTCCGCTGCGCAGCCCGCAGCCGCGCGTGCTGATCGTGGCGCCGATGTCCGGCCACTATGCGACCCTGCTGCGCGGCACAGTCGAGGCCTTCCTGCCGGCGCATGAAGTCTACATCACCGATTGGGCCGATGCACGCATGGTGCCGCTCAGCGAAGGCCGCTTCGATCTCGACGATTACATCGACTATGTCATCGAGATGCTGCACGTCCTCGGCGGCAACACCCACGTGATGGCGGTGTGCCAGCCCTCCGTGCCGGTCGTCGCGGCTGTCTCGATCATGGATGCGCGGCGCGATCCGTTCGTGCCGACCTCGATGACGCTGATGGGCGGCCCGATCGACACCCGCCGCAATCCGACCGGGGTGAACAAGCTCGCGCAGGAGCGCGGCATCGACTGGTTCCGCAACACCGTCATCACCAAGGTGCCGTTCCCGCATCCGGGCATGATGCGCGACGTCTATCCGGGCTTCCTCCAGCTCAACGGGTTCATCAGCATGAACCTCGATCGGCATATGGACGCCCACAAGCGCCTGTTTGCCAACCTCGTGAAGGGCGACGGCGACCTCGTCGACAAGCACCGCGATTTCTACGACGAATATCTCGCGGTGATGGACCTCTCGGCCGAGTATTACCTCCAGACCGTCGACACCGTGTTCGTGAAGCACGCGCTGCCGAAGGGCGAGATGACCCATCGCGGAACGCGCGTCGATCCGTCCAAGGTCACTCGCGTCGCATTGATGACGGTCGAAGGCGAGAACGACGACATCTCAGGGCTAGGTCAGACCGAAGCGACGCACACTTTGTGCAGTTCGATTCCCGATCATCGCCGCGTTCATTACGTCCAGAAGGGCGTTGGACATTACGGCGTGTTCAACGGATCGCGCTTCAAGTCGGAAATCGTGCCGCGCATCCATGACTTCATGGTCTCGGCGGCGAATCCGACCTCATTGCAGGCTCTCGCGGCCGAGTAACAGCGTTTTCGAGCGAAGTGGCGACCGGTTCGCGTAAAGAAAACGCGTCAAAAGAAGAATCTAGAGCCGTTCCGATTACATCGGGACGGCTCTAGTCGCCGATTTCGGCTTTCCCGTCGAAATTTCAGGCCCTCCCCGAGGTTCCAGGAGGGCCGGGTTCCCGCCAGATTCGAGGTATTTAGGTAGCGCTCTAGGAGTGAGTCCGTCCTCACCCCTTGGGGGTGCCGCATGCGTCCAGCGGGGGCGAAAAAAGCGGGTTCCAACCCCAGTCTGTAGGGTCTCCCGGACGTCAGACCGCTGTATATTGGGCAAATGATTTGTTTTTGCGCCGAGCGCTTTCCCTGGCGGCGGTTATGGCAGAATCCGGGCGAACTCCTGCTCCCCGGACTCACAGACATGGCCACACGCGCGCTCCTCTATCGGCGGCCCCACGAACCAAAGACCCTCGTCATCACCCACGGATCGCAATTTTTTGCGATTCGGCTGCGCAGACATCGCCGAGCGCGCCGTTACACGCTCAGAATTCATCCGAGCGACCGCGAAGCCATCCTCACCATGCCGCCGCGCGGCACGCTCGTCGAAGCAAAAGACTTCGCGCAGCGTCACGGCGCGTGGATCGCGGCTCGTCTCGGCCGTTTGCCGAAGGCT
This sequence comes from Bradyrhizobium sp. B117, assembly GCF_038969555.1. NCBI lineage: Bacteria > Pseudomonadati > Pseudomonadota > Alphaproteobacteria > Hyphomicrobiales > Nitrobacteraceae > Bradyrhizobium > Bradyrhizobium sp. B117. The sequence continues at coordinate 9,717,739 of NZ_CP152414.1, read as the reverse complement.
GCGCCGTTTCAGCCTGGCACAGTGATACCGCTTCGCGGCACGCCACATCGCATCGTTCATCGCGCCGGCCAGCGCGGCACGGTGTGGACCGAGATGCGTGACAGCGGCGAACGCATTCTCTGCGTCGCCGGCGGGCTCGATCATGTCGATCGCCGCGTCGGCGACTTCCTCAAGCGCGAGGCGCGCCGCGATCTGCAGCGCTCGGCCGAGGTCCATGCCGCCGAGCTCGGCGTCAGGGTCAAGCGGCTCTCGATCCGCGATCAATCCAGCCGCTGGGGTTCCTGCACCTCGGCGGGCTCGCTGTCGTTCTCCTGGCGCCTGATCCTCGCGCCGCCCTTCGTGCTCGACTATCTCGCCGCCCACGAGGTCGCCCATCTCGTCGAGATGAATCACTCGGCGCGGTTCTGGCGCGTCTGCGGCAAGATCTGCCCGTCGATGGAGCGCGCCAAGAAGTGGCTCGACACCTACGGCAACGATCTGCACCGGTACGGGGCCGAGGATTAGGGCTCGGCTGAGAGTTAAGCCTCGCTGTTGCCTCATCTGACGCTGTCATCGCCCGCCTTGTGCGCACTTGCGCACTGGAGCGGGCGATCCAGTATTCCAGAGGCCGTTCTTGTTAAGCCGATAAGCCGCGGAGTACTGGATTCCCCGCCGGAGCCTGTCATCGGGCTTGCCGAAGGCGAGACCCGGTGGCGCGGAATGACAGCGGAGAACGGGGCGGCATCAAGCAACCGTCACGCACTGAAATCCGCACTCGTCCCCGCCTGCGCGCGTGATGCCGCATACGACGCCTGCTGCTGCGCGGTCGCCCTTTGCCCCTCGGCCAGCATCGCCTGGAACGCCGCATCGAGTTGCTCGCGGCTATAGGTCGTGGACCTGCTCTCACGCGGTGTCCATTGCGATTGGGTGATCGCGGTGGGCGCCTTTTCGACGGTGCCGCCAAGCCGCTCGGCGTATTGGTCGGCCCGCCACTGCGCCAGGTCAGGTCCGCTGAGACCTGGAGGGTCCTCGAGCTTGCCGATCTTGGCGGCCGCTTGATTGATCATCGCCGAGGACCCGGCATTGTACAGAGTGGCCACCACTTTGCCGTCGACTTTGACCTGAGCATAAATGTTCTGAGGTGCATTGTCGGCGACGACATCTTGGGGGGCATTCGTCTCATGGGCGATCAGCCAGTGCGTTGCCATGAGGTCGTGTAGGACGGGATCATCTACCGCCGATATCGGCTTGGCAGTCAGCGGCTTGACTTGGGAGACGTCGATCCGGAAGCCGCTGGTCGCCGTGTCAGTCGCATCCGGTGCCACCGGCTGGAGACCCGATGCCGCATTTGAAGCTGACGTTGACGCGGGCCGCAGCTGAGGCAACGCCGCGCTGGACAAACTTGAAATCATGGAACGCTCCTCCGCACTTTGCTCAACCTATGAGAGCAAATCCCGGGCCGCTGTCGGGGGCTTGAAGAGACTGGTGTTTTTACTTTCGGGGAGCTGCGGCCTGCGGAGAATCTTGCCGCGCTAGGCAGGACTTGCCGTAGCGGCGGCGGGAGATGCTCGAGCTGCGAGTCCAGGAAACACCGTCATCGCCCGCGAAGGCGGGCGATCCAGTATTCCACCAGCGCCAGTGATTGAGTCGAGAGGTCGCGGTGTGCTGGATTCCCCGCCGGAGCCTGTCATCGGGCTCGCCGAAGGCGAGACCCGGTGGCGGGGAATGACGACGGAGACGGAGGCGACGTCAGCGAGTGTTGCTCGATTCTCGCCACACTTCGCGATGATTGCGCGAGACGCGTGATTTACCCCGCCGCGTCAAGCGCTTCGTACCATCCGCCGCGCACAGCGCCTGATATCACCGCCTACTGTGCATGGGGTTGTTTTCGCAGTTTGAGTTTGGAGGCCTTGATGACCTCAAGCCGAAGCTATCGATTTCCACCAAACAGCCGGTCCATCAGCCAGCCATCCAGCCCCGCGGCGGCTTCCGGCCGCACATTGGCGCGCGTCGGCGGTGGCGGGCGATAGCCGCCATTGCTCACCGGCGCCGGTGCGGGCAGAGGCGCGGCCGGTGTCGGCGGCGACACCTGCGAGGCCGCCTGCGCGAGGTTCGACAGGCCCCAGCTGGCTTGCGAGTTTGGGAGGTTCGCCACCGGCACGCCTTCGTGCGCCGTCCTCATGAAGCGCGACCAGACTTCGACCGGCAGGCCGCCGCCGGTCGCCTTCTTGGTCGGCGAGTTGTCGTCATTGCCGAGCCAGACGCCGGTGACGAGGCTGGCGGTGTAACCGATGAACCAGGCGTCGCGATAATCCTGGCTGGTGCCGGTCTTGCCGGCCGCCGGCCAGCCCGGGATCTCCGCCTTCTTCGCGGTGCCCGATATCAGCGTCTCCCGCATCATCGCGTTCATCATGCCGACATAGCGGGGATCGATCACCTGATTGCGCTCGTCGGGCTGGCGCATGTAGAGCAGCTTGCCGCTGAGCGTCCTGATCCGCGTCACCACATGCGGGGTGACGGCCAAGCCGCCATTGGCGAAGGGCGCATAGGCGCCGACCAGCTCGACCACGGAGACCTCCGACGTGCCGAGCGCGATCGAGGCGTTGGGCTCGAGTTTCGAGGAGATGCCGAGCCGGTGCGCGGTGCGCACCACGTTCTTCGGCCCGACCTCGAGACCGAGGCGGATCGCGACCGTGTTGAGCGACATCGCCAGCGCCTGGGTCAGCGTCACCGCGCCGAAATATTCATGGGTGTAGTTCTCGGGCTTCCAGCCCTTGACCTCGATCGGCGCGTCCTGGCGCACCGTATCAGGCGTCAGCCCCTGCTCGAGCGCGGTGAGGTACACGAATGGCTTGAACGACGAGCCCGGCTGGCGCTTGGCCGTGACCGCGCGGTTGTACTGGCTGTCGGAATAGTTCCGCCCGCCGACCATGGCGCGCACCGCGCCGTCGGGCGTCATCGCCACCAGCGCGCCCTGGCTGACATTGAACTTCACGCTCTTGGCCGCGAGCTCGTCGATGATGGCGGCTTCGGCGACGCTCTGCAGCTTCGGATCGATCGTGGTCTCGACCTTGATGCTCTCGTCGATCTGTCCGACCAGATCGTCCAGCACCTCGCCGATCCAGTCGGCGACATAGTTGACCGTGCCGGCGCCGGCCGGCTTCACATTGTAGGAGGGATGACCGATCGAGGCTTGGGCCTGCGCGTCGGTGATGAATTTCGCGTCCGCCATCGCCGCGAGCACGACTTGGGCGCGCGCTTCGGCGCCTTCGGGGTTGCGGTTGGGCGCAAGGCGCGAGGGCGATTTGACGAGACCGGCCAGCATCGCGGCTTCCGCGACCGTGACGTTCTTGGCCGACTTGCCGAAATATTTCTGCGCGGCTGCTTCGACGCCGTAGGCGCCGGAGCCGAAATAGACGCGGTTGAGATAGAGCTCCAGGATATCGTTCTTGGAATGCTTGCGCTCCAGCCAGATCGCCAGCTCCGCCTCCTGCAGCTTGCGCTGCATGGTCCGCTCCTGGGTCAGGAACAGGTTCTTGGCGAGCTGCTGCGTCAGAGTGGAGCCGCCCTGCGACACGCCGCGATGGAGCACGTTGGTGACGAGGGCGCGCAGGATGCCGATCGGATCGATGCCGAAATGCGAATAGAAGCGGCGGTCCTCGATCGCGATGAACGCCTTCGGCAGATAGGGCGGCAGATCCTTCAGCGCGACATTGGCGCCGGCCATCTCGCCGCGCTGCGCCAGCATGCTGCCGTCGATGCCGACGATCTGGATCGTCGGCGGGCGCTTGGGAATCTCCAGCGACTGGATCGGCGGCAGATGGGCGCCGACATAGATCACGACGCCGATCACGGCGATCACGCCCCACAGGCTTAGCACCGCGCCCCAATAGACCAGCCGGCCGAGGCGGAACCCTCCGCGCGATTTCGAGCGGCGCTTGGCGCCGCTGCGGCTCGCCTGAGTCTTCCGCTCGCGCGGCGGCTCCTCGTCGGGCTCGTCGGCTTTGCGCTTGGCGGATGATTTGGCGGATTTCTTCGGCGTGTCGTCGCCGCCGGGGATGCGGTCCGCGGCGGTCAGGCGCAGATCGGCGAGCGCAGCAGGCAAGCCGAACAACGGCTCCTTCCGCCCACCTTTTTTCTTTCCCCACGCCATACGCAAAACGCCCGGTCAGACCGCCCCGCCGCACGCTAGCGGTCGCTGTTTAAGGCCCGGTTACCCCGGCGTTAACGCGCGATTAGGAGATGCGGCCTTCGCCCGCCGCAGTTCCGCTTCCCGGGCGTGGGAGTTAGGATCGAATGCATAAAGAAGAGGGAGTTCGCATGGGCCACATCGATCCGACCAAGGAGATTTTCGCACAGTTCCGGGACAACGACCGCCCGGGTCCGATCCACATGCTCAACCTGGTCCGGTTGCGGAAGGAAGCCGCCTATCCCGATGGCCGCAAGGCCAGCGGCGCGGAAGCCTATGCCGCCTATGGCCGGGAGAGCGGCCCGGTGTTCGAGCGCCTCGGCGGTCGCATCGTCTGGCAGGGCAAATTCGAGCTGATGCTGATCGGCCCGCAGGAGGAGCGCTGGGACCATTGCTTCATCGCGGAATATCCGAGCGTCGCCGCCTTCGTCGAGATGATCCGCGATCCCATCTATCGCGAGGCGGTGAAGCACCGGCAGGCGGCGGTGGAGGACTCGCGCCTGATCCGCCACGCCGTGCTGCCGGTGGGCAAGAATTTTGGGGAGATACCGGAGTGAATGCCATTGGGCGAATCTCTCTCCATCGTCATGGCCGGGCTTGACCCGGCGATCCACGCCTTCCGTTGTCGCCCCAAGAAGGTGGATGCCCGGGACAAGCCCGGGCATGACGTCGTCGAGGAAGTTGTTTCCGAGAACTAACCCGCCGGCCCCGCATCTTCCAGGATCGGGCCGAACAGCTCCCAGCGCTCGCCGTTGAACTTCATCATCTGAAGCTGCTTGTTGACGCGGTAGTCGGTGGCCGAGGTGTTGGCCTTGATGCCGGGTAGAGCGATGTCGCCGGTGACGTCCTTCAGCGAGGCCGCCTGCTTCATGACGTTCTCGCGCGTCAGGTTGTCGCCGCACTGCTGGAGCACGTGGGCGAGCAGCTGGGCGGTGCCGTAGCCGTAGGTGTTGAAGTTCGAATCCTTGTCGCCGTCGGGATAATACTTCGCCATGAAGTCGAGATAACGCTTCATGCCGGCGTCGTCCTTCCAGGTCGGATCGAGAGGATCCTTGCCGTAGTTGACGCTGATGACGCCCTTGGCGGCCTCGAGCCCCGCCGGCTTCATCACCGCGCCGACCGAGGTGGCGTTGATGTCGACGATCTGCACCGGATGCCAGCCGAGCTCGGCGATCTTCTTGATCGCCTGCGCCGCCTGCTTCGGCGTGGTGGCGCTGAAGAACAGATCGGCGCCGGCGTCCTTGATCTTGAGGATCTGCGAATCCACGGTCGGATCGGAGACCTCGTAGGACGCTTCGGTCACGATCATCTTGGCGGCCTTGTCGCCGAGGCCGGCCTTGAGGCCGTTCAGATAGTCCTTGCCGAGGTCGTCATTCTGATAGAGCACGCCGATCTTGGCGTTCGGATGCTCCTTTATGATGTACTGGCCGTAGATGCGGCCTTCGACGAAGTAGTTCGGGTTGTAGCCCATGGTCCACGGGAAATTCTTGGGATCCGTGAACTTCGAGGCGCCGGTCGCCGCGAACAGTTGCGGTACCTTCTTGGCATTGAGATATTTCTGCACGGCGGCGTTCGAGGGCGTGCCGATGATCTGGAAGGTCAGCAACACCTCGTCGCTCTCGACCAGCTTGCGCACCTGCTCCACGGCCTTCGGCGGCGAATAGGCATCGTCATACTGGATCAAATTGATCTTGCGGCCGTTGATGCCGCCCTGGTCGTTGATCATCTTGAAATAGGCGGCCTGGGTCTTGCCGATCGACGCATAGGCCGACGCCGGTCCCGAGAACGGCACGGTCTGTCCGACCTTGATCTCGGTGTCGCTCGCGCCCGGATCATATTTTTTCTGGGCATTGGCCGCAGAGATCGACAGCGCGAGGGTCAGCGCCGTCGCCGTGGCCAGATGCAGAATTCCATTCCTCATTCGCAATTTCCTCAGCTTGTTTTTCCGACGGTCTGCCGGGCGCACTGCGCGCCCGATGCCATCGCTGAAGAGGAGTGTGGAGGAACGATTGCTGCGACGCAAGGTGGGCGTGGCGAGCCGTTCGTAGGGGCATTACTTCAGCCCCGCACTCCGCTGCGTTCCCTCCCCCCTTGCGGGGGAGGGCTAGGGAGAGGGGTCGCCGCGGGCGAGAGCAGTGCTTTGAAGCGCAGACGCAGCAGTCGAATGCGAGGAGAGCGCGGTCACGGCATGATCGACAGGCCTTGCCGTGTGGCGCCCCTCTCCCTAACCCTCCCCCGCAAGGGGGGGAGGGAGCGAGAGAGCGTCCGCTGCCGCCTAAGAGACGAACTAACCTGACGGACCCGTGTCCTCGATGATCGGTCCGAACAGCTCCCAGCGTTCGCCGTTGAACTTCATCATCTGCATCTGCTTGTTGACGCGGTAGTCGTTCGGCCCGGTGTTGATCTTGATGCCGGGCAGCGCGAAGCTCGGGGTGAAGTCCTTGATGTTGGCGACCTGCTTCATCACGTTCTCGCGCGACAGGTCGTCGCCGCACTGCTTCAGCACCTGCACCAGTAGCTCCGCCACCGAATAGGCGTAGGTGTTGACGGTGTTGAGCTTGTCGCCTTCAGGGAAATACTTGTCCATGAAGGCGAAGAAGGCCTTCACGCCGGGATCGTCCTTCCACTGCGGGTCGCCGGGCTCCTTGCCGTATTGCGTCGAGATGATGCCCTTGGAGATGTCGAGGCCGGCCGGCTTCAAAGTCGCCGAGATCGGGCTCGCATTGATGTCGAGGATATGCACCGGCGTCCAGCCGAGGTCGGCGAGCTTCTTGATCGCCTGCGCCGCGAATTTGGGCGTCGAGGCATCATAGAACAGATCGACGCCCATCGACTTCAGCTTCACCACCTGCGAATCCACCGTGGGATCGGTGACCTCGTAGGAGACCTCGCCGACGATCATGCTGGCGGCCTTGTCGCCGAGGCCACTCTTGAGACCGGCGAGATAATCGCGGCCCATGTCGTCGTTCTGGTAGAGCACGCCGATCTTGGCGTTGGGATGCTCTTTGAGAATGTACTTCGCGTAGATCCGTCCCTCGGACACGTAGTTGGGATTGTAGGCGATGGTCCAGGGATAGTTTTGCGGATCGTTGAAGCGCGCAGCGCCGGTCGAAGCGAGGAGCTGCGGGATCTTCTTGCCGTTGAGATACTTCTGCACGGCGGCGTTGGCGGCGGTGCCGATGATCTGGAAGGTGAACAGCACCTCGTCGCCTTCGACGAGCTTGCGCACCTGCTCGACCGTCTTCGGCGGCGAATAGGCATCGTCATACTGGATCAGGTTGATCTTGCGGCCGTTGATGCCGCCCTGATCGTTGATCATCTTGAAGTAGGCGGCCTGGGTCTTGCCGATATTGGCGTAGACGGAGTAGGCGCCGGAGAACGGCACGGTCTGGCCGATCTTGATCTCGGTGTCGCTCGCACCGGTGTCATATTTCTTCTGTGCGAGGGCTTCACTTAAGAAGGCTTGGCTGGCGGAGAACGCGAAGGCGAACGCCGCCGTGGCAGCTATATAGGCTCTGCGAGTCTTCATGTTGGGATGTTCCTCCTGACGGAATTTTCCGGCCGACGGTCTTTTCCCGTTGATTGCAACGGTCGCCATCGCTGCCGGAGAGTGTGGAGGAACGCGAGGTGCCGCGCAAGGATCGCGGCGGGCGTTGAAGCGTCTCAGGTCAGGACTATTGGGCCAGGAACAATGCAGCCAAGGCGACCGCCGCTGGCAGCGCCTGCACGATCAGGATGCGCGTGCTGACGGTCGCTGCACCGTAAGCCCCGGCCACGATCACGCAGAGCAGGAAGAAAACCTTGATCTGGAACGCGAACGCCGGATTGCCGTGGACCAGACCCCAGATCAGGCCGGCGACGAGGAAGCCGTTATAGAGCCCCTGGTTGGCGGCGAGCACCTTCGTGATCTCGGCCTTCTCAGGCGTGTTGCGAAACACCTTCAGGCCTTGCGGCTTGGTCCAAAGGAACATCTCCAGGACCAGGAAGTAGGCGTGCAGTGCGGCGACCAGCGCCACCAGGATATTGGCGATTAGAGTCAAGGTGAGCTCCCCCAAAGCGTCAGCTTTCGGGTGGACGTTAGCACGGCCGCCATGGCAAACGCGATGCCGTGTTTCGACGCCATGGTGCCGCAATGCCCGTTCGATCAACCAGACCGTCTGTAAGCTTCCGCGTCGATCGCCTGCCGACACCGATAGGGGTCGCGCTGCTCGTCACCGATGCCGAGGGCAATCTTCGTGCGCTCGATTGGGAGGATTACGAGCACCGCATGCGCGAGCTGTTGCGCCTGCATTACGGCGCGGTGGATCTGGCCGATCGGCCTGCGCCCACCCAGATGCGGACGGCGCTGTCGAATTATTTCGAAGGTGATCTCGGCCAGCTCTCAAGCATCGCATGGCGGATCGCCGGCACGCCGTTCCAGCAGAAGGTCTGGACCGCGCTGGCGAAGATTCCCGTCGGCACGACGATGAGCTACGGTGCGATGGCCGCCAGGATCGAGATGCCGAAGGCCATTCGCGCCGTCGGCCACGCCAACGGCTCCAACCCGATCAGCGTCGTGCTGCCATGCCACCGACTGATCGGCGCGGATGGCTCGCTGGTGAAATATGGCGGCGGGCTGGAGCGGAAGAGGTGGCTGCTGCGGCATGAGGGGGTGGAGGTTTAAAGGCCTGATGCAGGCCAATCTCTCCACTCGTCATTCCGGGAGGGCCCGAAGGGCCAGGCCCGGAATCCATAACCCCGGCTGGTGGATGTGGATTCCGGGCTCGCCGCTACGCGGCGCCCCGGAATGACGAAGGGAAAGAGATGCGCGCAACCAGCTTCACGCCGCCGGCTGCACCGCCTTGTCGCCGGCCATTACATGGGTCAGCGCGCTCTTGATCGCGGACTGCCGCGTCGGCGCATTGATCTGTGCGCCCAGGAGGTCGGTAACGTAGAACACGTCGCGGGCTCGCTCGCCGAAGGTCGCGACATGGGCTGACGCAATGTTGAGGTTGAGCTTCGAGATCGCGGTGGTCAGCTCATAGAGCAGGCCGGGCCGGTCGAGGCCGGAGACCTCGATCACGGTGTAGCGGTCGGACCATTGGTTGTTGATGGTCACCTCCGGCTCGATCACGAACGGCCGCGCCTTGCTGCGCACGGTGCGCCGCGCCACCACCTCGGGCAGGCGCAACTTGCCTTCGAGCACGTCCTCGATCATCTCGCCGATTCGCGTGGCGCGCCGTCCCTCGTCCTCGTCGCGGTCGTATTCCCTGGAGATCGAGATGGTGTCGAGCGCGCGGCCGTCGGTCGTGGTGTAGATCTGGGCGTCGACGATGTTGGCGCCGGCCGAGGCGCAGGCGCCGGCGATGATAGACAGCAGCCAGGGATGGTCGGCGGCGAAGATCGTCAGCTCGGTGACGCCGCGCACCTCGTCGAAGCCGACATTGATCGCGAGCTTGTGGCCGGCCTGCTCGCTGGAGCGCACGAAGCGGGCGTGGCGGATCTTTCGCGGCAGCTCGACCTTGAGCCAGTAGGCCGGATAGTGCCGGGCGATATAGGCATCGAGCTCGTCCGCCGGCCATTCGGCGAAGGCGTTGCGGAATTCGGCGTAGGCGGCCGTGAGGCGCTTGCCGCGATCGACTTCCGAAAAGCCGCCGGTCAGCACCGGCTCGGTCTCGTAATACAGCGAACGCAGCAGCTGCGCCTTCCAGCCGTTCCAGACGCCCGGACCGACGCCGCGGATGTCGGCGGTGGTCAGGATGGTGAGCAGCTTCATTTGCTCGACCGACTGCACCACGGCGGCGAAATTCTCGATGGTCTTGCGATCCGAAAGGTCGCGCGACTGCGCGACCGTGGACATCGTGAGGTGCTCCTCGATCAGCCAGGCCACGAGCTCGGTGTCGGCCGGGCTGAAGCCGAGCCGCGGGCACAGTCGGCGCGCGACCTTGGCGCCGGCGATCGAGTGATCCTCGGGCCGGCCCTTGGCGACGTCGTGCAGCAGCGTGGCGATATAGATCACCGCGCGGTGCTCGGGGCGGGTCTTGCGCATCAGGTCGCTGGCGAGCGTGAACTCCTCGATGCCGCCGCGCTCGATGTCCTGGAGGAAGCCGATGCAGCGGATCAGGTGCTCGTCGACGGTGTAGTGATGATACATGTTGAACTGCATCATCGAGACGATCTTGCCGAAGGCGCGGATGAAGTGGCCGAGCACGCCGGTCTCGTTCATCCGCCGCAGCACGATCTCCGCGTTGTCGGAGGTCAGGATCTCCATGAACAGCCGGTTGGCCTCGGGGTTCTCGCGCAGCTGCGCGTTGATCAGGCCGAGCGAGCGCGTCACGTCGCGCATCGCGTCCGGATGGAACGCGAGATTGTTTTTCTGCGCGAGGCGGAAGATGCGGATCAGGTTGACCGGATCGTGCTTGAACACGTCGGGCGCGGCGACGTTGATGCGGTTGTTGTCGACGATGAAGTCGTCGCTATCAGGCACGCGCCGCTTCACCGGCGTCGGGCGCAGCCGCGCCATCATCCGGCTCAAGACCGGCGCGGGCTTGGCCTGCTGGTCCTCGAGCTTGGCACAGAGGATGGCGGTGAGGTTGCCGACGTCCTTGGCGACCAGGAAGTAGTGCTTCATGAAGCGCTCGACGTCCTGCATGCCGGGATGCGAGGTGTAGCCGAGCCGGATCGCGATCTCGCGCTGGAGGTCGAAAGAGAGGCGCTCCTCGGCGCGGCCGCAGTAGAAATGCAGATTGCAGCGCACCGACCAGAGGAAATCGGCGCAGCGGCGGAAGGTGCGGTATTCCTGCGCGTCGAAGACGCCGCGCTCGACCAGCTCGTCGGTGTCGCGCACGCGATAGACGTATTTGGCAATCCAGAACAGCGTGTGCAGGTCGCGCAGCGCGCCCTTGCCGTCCTTGACGTTGGGCTCGACCAGATAGCGCGACTGGCCGCCGCGACGGTGCCGCTCCTCGCGCTCGGCGAGCTTCGCGGTGACGAATTCGGACGCGGTGCCCTGCACCACTTCCTTATCGAAGCGCTCGACCAGCTCGTCGTAGAGCGGCTGGTCGCCGGTGAGGAAGCGCGTCTCCAGGATCGCCGTGCGGATGGTCATGTCGCCGCGCGCCTGGCGGATCGATTCGTCGACCGAGCGCGTGGCATGGCCGACCTTCAACCCCATGTCCCACAGGCAATAGAGAATGGCTTCGGCGACCTGCTCACCCCAGGCGGTCTGCTTGTAAGGCAGGATGAAGAGCAGATCGATGTCGGACTCGGGCGCCATCAGGCCGCGGCCATAGCCGCCGGTCGCGACCACCGCCATGCGCTCGGCACCACTCGGAATCGGCGAGCGGTAGAGATGGCGGGTTGCTGCCGAATAGAGGATGCGGATGATCTCGTCCTGCACATGGCACAGCCGCTCGGCACAGCGCCTTCCGTGACGGTCCTTCAGCAGGATCGCCTGCGCCGCGGCGCGCGCCGCGATCAGCTCGGCCTTGAGCAGTTGTGCGACCGCGGTGCGGAACGCGTCCTCGCGTCCTTCATGCTTTTCGGCAAGGGCATCGACCGCGGCGGTGATCCGTGCGGTATCGAAACGATCGTCCACCTCAGGCTTCTGCTCAGTCGCGACGCTGTCCATGTCTCACCGAATATAGAGTCTCATCGGATATAAGAGGTGACAGGCGCTGTCACCCGCCATTCTCAGGCAATAGTCGTTCCATGCTGGAAAGGTGCGGCTTTGGGCAAATCTGTTCTCGGCCGCCACGCTTTCAAGGGGCGGATTTTCTCATTGACCTCTAGATATAACTCATTGAAAAACAATGAAGTTTTGGAGGATACTGGGCGTGACCTGGATGACACGACGCATTCTGCTCGCGGGAGCCATTGCGCTTGCCGCGACCCCCGCGGCAAAGGCGGCGGATCCGCTCAAGGAAATCCGCATCGACTGGGCGACCTACAATCCGGTGTCCATGGTCCTGAAGCAGAAGGGGCTCCTGGAGAAGGAGTTCGCCAAGGACGGTATCACCATCACCTGGGTGCAGTCGGCCGGCTCCAACAAGGCGCTCGAATTCCTCAACGCCAGCTCGATCGATTTCGGCTCGACCGCCGGCTCGGCGGCGCTGGTCGCTCGCATCAACGGCAACCCGATCAAGTCGATCTATGTCTATTCGCGCCCCGAATGGACCGCGCTGGTGACGGGCAAGGATTCCAAGATCGCTGATGTCGCTGATCTCAAAGGCAAGCGCGTCGCGGTGACGCGCGGCACCGATCCGCACATCTTCCTGGTGCGCGCACTGCTGGGTGCCGGTCTCACCGAAAAGGACATCACGCCGGTGCTGCTCCAGCACGCCGACGGCAAGACCGCGCTGATCCGCGGCGACGTCGATGCCTGGGCCGGTCTCGATCCGATGATGGCGCAGGCCGAGGTCGAGGAAGGCGCCAAGCTGTTCTACCGCAAGGCCGACGCCAACACCTGGGGCATCCTCAATGTGCGCGAGCAGTTCCTGAAGGATTATCCCGACGCCGCCCGCCGCGTGCTCGCGGTATATGAGGAGGCGCGAAAATATTCGCTGGCGAATTACGACGAGCTGAAGAAGACCTTCATCGCCGTGACGAAGCTGCCCGAGGCCGTCGTCGACAAGCAGCTCAAGGAGCGTACCGAGCTGACCCACAGCCGCATCGGCGCGCCCCAGCGCGAGTCGATCCTCGCCGCCGGCCTCGCGCTCCAGCAAGCCGGCGTCGTCGACGCCAAGGTAGACGTGAAGGCGACGCTGGATGCGCTGATCGACGACCAGGTCCCGCTGCCGACGAATTAGTCGGCAGGGAAGAGGCACGCGCGCGCAGCAAATTCCGTCGTCGTCCCGGGGCGCGAAGCGAGCCCGGGACCCATAACCACAGGGCGTGGCTTGGCGCTAAGGCGGTCACTCCGAGTCCCCGTAACCACATCGTCCTGTGGCTATGGGTCCCGGGCTCGCGCTGCGCGCGCCCCGGGACGACAGCGGAGGGCGCGGCAAGAGTAGTGTTGCATTCCCCGGCGAGACGCGCTTCCTACCGGCCATGATCTCCGACGCGCCAGTCCTGCAGCAAACTTCGGAACCCGCCGAACGTGCTGCCGCGCCCTCGCGGCTGTCGCGCTACGGGCGGCCGATGCTGGGGCTGCTGTTGCCGATCACACTTGCGCTCGGCTGGGAGCTCGTGGTTTTTCTGGGCTGGTCCAACGGTCGCCTGGTGCCGCCGCCCTCGCGCGTGTTCGCCACCATCACCGAACTCGCCCGCTCTGGCGAGCTGGTCCGTCACATCGCCGCGACACTGTGGCGCGTCGGTCTCGGCTTTGCATTCGGCGTGGTGGCGGGCACGCTGTTAGGTGCCATCTCCGGCTATTGGTCGCTGGCGCGGCGGCTGCTTGATCCAACCGTGCAGGCGCTGCGCGCGATCCCCTCGCTCGCCTGGGTGCCGCTGTTCATCCTCTGGCTCGGCATCTTCGAGACCTCGAAGATCGCGCTGATCGCGGTCGGTGTGTTCTTCCCGGTTTATTTGGGCGTGATGGGTGCGATCCTGTCGGTCGATCGCAAGATCGTCGAGGTCGGCCGCACCTTCCGCCTCTCCGGCTTTGCCATGATCCGGCGCATCCTGCTGCCGGCGGTGCTGCCGGCCTATGTCGTGTCCTTGCGCGTCGGTCTCGGTCTCGGCTGGATGTTCGTGGTCGCCGCCGAGCTGATCGGCGCCTCCGAAGGTCTCGGTTATCTCCTGCTCGACGGCCAGCAGCTCGGCAAGCCTGCGCAGATTCTCGCCGCCATCGTGATCTTCGCCATCCTCGGCAAGCTCACCGACTGGCTGATCGAGGTCGCGGCCGCGCCATTCCTGCGCTGGCAGGACGCCTTCTCCCGCGCGAGGGGAGCCTAACGCGATGCTGGCACTCGACCGGGTCAGCAAGACCTATCCCAACGGCGTCGAGGCGCTGGCGCGCTTCTCCGCCGAGATCAAACAGGGTGAGATCATCGCCATCATCGGCGGCTCGGGCTGCGGCAAGTCCACATTGCTGCGCGCCATCGCCGGCCTCGACCGCGCCAGCTCCGGCACGGTGACGCTCGACAGCGAAGCGATCTCTTCGCCGCACGCCAAGATCGGCATCATCTTCCAGGAGCCGCGGCTGCTGCCCTGGCTCAGCGTCGCCGACAATATCGGTTTTGGGCTCGCCGATCTGCCGGCGGCCGAGCGGCGCGACAAGGTCGCGCGCGCGCTCGATCGTGTTGGTCTCGCCGACAAGGCGCAAGCCTGGCCGCGCGAGCTCTCCGGCGGACAGGCGCAGCGCGTCGCGATCGCCCGTGCGCTGGTGCCGCAGCCCGAGGTGCTGCTGCTCGACGAGCCGTTCTCGGCGCTCGATGCGTTCACCCGCAGGGATTTGCAGGATCATCTGCTCGATCTCTGGGCCGACACGCGCCCGACCTTGATCCTCGTCACACATGACGTCGACGAGGCCGTGGTGCTGGCCGACCGCGTGCTGGTGATGCGGCCGCGGCCGGGCCGGCTGTTCGACCAGATCGAGATCAATCTCGCCCGGCCGCGCGACCGCAACGCGCCGCTGTTCGAGACCTTCAAGCGGAGTGTGCTGAAGTCACTCGACCGCTCGCTCGACCGCAGCGTGCCCGACCGTGACGCAACCCAGGGTCCCGGTCAGGCCATGTGGTGGTGACATTCGCTCCTTAAGCCGGTACATCGGCAGGCGTATTTTCCGGGAGAGAACAACATGGACGCCGCCGAACTGCGCCAGATGCAGGCTCCGATCAAGGAACGCTACAAGACCGATCCCAAGGCCGCGATGATCACGCTGAAGGCCAAGGGCTCCACCGACAGCGAAGGCATCGCCTGCAAGGTCGAGACCGGCCGCGCCATCGCAATGGCCGGTTTGCACCCCGCCACCGGCGGCTCCGGCCTCGAGCTCTGCTCCGGCGACATGCTGCTGGAAGCCCTCGTCGCCTGCGCCGGCGTCACGCTGAAATCGGTGGCGACCGCGATCGAGGTGCCGCTGAAGACCGGCAACGTCTATGCCGAAGGCGATCTGGATTTCCGCGGCACGCTCGGCGTCGACAAGGAGACGCCGGTCGGCTTCGCCGAGATCCGCCTGCGCTTCGAGGTCGATACCGATGCACCGCAGGACAAGCTCGACCTCCTGCTGAAACTCACCGAGCGCTACTGCGTGGTCTACCAGACCATCAAGAACGGCCCGAAGGTTTCGGTGTCAATGCAGCGGATGTGACGCGAAGGCCCTAACCGAACAATCGGTGTCGTCCCGGGGCGCGCCGCTTGGCGCGAGCCCGGGACCCATAGCCCAGGCCGTAGTGATTTCAGACGGTCGTAGCTCCAGCTCTTTAACCACCACGGCCTGTGGTTTTGGATTCCGGGCTCGCGCCAAGCGGCGCGCCCCGGAATGACGGACAGAATGCTTCGCCTACATCCGGATCGGCGCTTCGCCTGTCCGCGACGACAAAAACAAAAAAATGTCCCTCGACCTCCACTTCATTCTCATTCTTCTCCTGCGCATGGCGATTGCGGCGGCGTTCGTCGTGTCGGCTTCGATCATCACCGAACGCTCCGGCCCGGTGATCGGCGCGCTGGTGGCGACGCTGCCGATCTCGGCGGGCCCCTCCTATGTCTTCCTCGCGATCGACCATGACGCCGCCTTCATCGCGCAAGGCGCGCTGGCGAGCCTTCCGGTCAACGCCGCGACGATCGTCCTCGGGCTCACCTATGTCGTGCTGGCGCAGCGGAACAATCTGCTGGTGAGTGTCGGAAGCGCGGTCGCGGTGTGGATCGTGCTCGCCTCCATCATCCGCCTGTTCGACTGGAGCTTGACGGCCGGCCTCGCCGTGAACCTGGTCGCTTTCGGCATCTGCATTCCGCTGCTCGCAAAGTACCGCCACGCGAAGATGCCGCTGGTGACGCGCCGCTGGTACGACATCCCGTTCCGCGCCTCGCTGGTGGCGACGCTGGTCGCGATCGTGGTCTCGACCTCGGGCTGGGTCGGCCCGCGGGTAAGCGGCGTCATCGCGCTCTACCCGATCGTGTTCACCAGCATCATGGTGATCCTGCATCCGCGCATCGGCGGTCCGCCGACTGCTGCCGTGCTCGCCAATTCCGCCTGGGGGCTGCTCGGATTCGGCATGGCGATTGCAGTGATGCACGTTGGGGTCGTGAAATTTGAATCGGCGATTGGTCTTTTTCTGGCGCTTGCAACCTGCGTGACGTGGAACTTGACGCTGTGGTGGAGTGGACGCCGAAGACAGCGCATTGAAGCGTAAGCATTCCACACGGAATTTTTGCGGGGGATTGGCCAGTAGTACTGCGGTGCTTGGCTGCGCGATTTCGATAGCGTCGTTAATTTAATCTTTGCGCCTTGTCCGTAAATATACCCGTCGGCTGTGGAGGCGGCCCTCATCAAATGCGGGCCTATGGTTCCAGTACACCCGAGTGACGGGCGAGCCGAAAATTTTCGAGCGCAAGAGCGACGCTGGTTGCGTCATGTAAAACGATTTCTCATCGAGGAGACATTTGGATGTTCGGTCGCAAGTCCCATAGTGATGCACAGGCGCGGCTCGATGCCATTGGTCGCTCGCAGGCGATGATCGAATTCAAACTTGATGGGACGATCGTCACCGCCAACAAGAATTTTCTCGATGCCCTCGGCTATAGGCTCGAGGAAATCCAGGGCAAGCATCACTCGATGTTCGTGCCGGCCGACCAGCGCGAAACTTCCGAGTACAAGGCGTTCTGGGCCGCACTGAATCGTGGCGAGTATCAGGCGCGCGAGTTCAAGCGAATCGCGAAGGACGGCCATGAGGTCTGGATCGAAGCATCCTACAATCCGGTGCTCGACGGCAACGGCAAGGCGGTGATGGTCGCCAAGATCGCGACCGACATCACCGAGAAGAAGATCCGGAGCATGACGGACGCCTCGAAGATCGCCGCCAGCAGCCGCGCCCAGGCCGTGATCGAATTCAAGCTCGACGCCACCGTCGTCGCCGCCAACGAGAATTTCTGCAAGGCACTCGGCTATTCGCTCGCCGAGATCCAGGGCAAGCATCACAGCATGTTCGTCGCCCCCGCCGAACGCGACGGTGCGGCCTATCGCGAGTTCTGGGCCAAGCTCAACCGCGGCGACTACCAGGCCGGCGAGTTCAAGCGTATCGGCAAGGGCGGCCGCGAGGTCTGGATCCTCGCCTCGTACAATCCACTACTCGACGAGAGCGGCAAGCCGTTCGGCGTGGTCAAGTACGCAACAGACATTACCGCGGAAAAGCTGAAGAACGCCGATCTCGCCGGTCAGATCGCGGCGATCGACAAGGCCCAAGCCGTGATCGAATTCAACATGGACGGCACGATCATCACGGCGAACGCTAACTTCCTCGCTGCGCTCGGCTATCCGCTGGCCGAGATCAAGGGCAAGCATCACAGCATGTTCGTCGAGCCCAGTGAGCGCGACGGCGCGGCCTATCGCGAGTTCTGGGCCGCGCTCAACCGCGGCCAGTACCAAGCGGCCGAATACAAGCGCATCGGCAAGGGCGGCAAGGAGGTCTACATCCAGGCCTCCTACAACCCGATCCTCGATCTCAACGGCAAGCCGTTCAAGGTCGTGAAATACGCCACCGACACCACGCGGCAGGTGCTGGTCCGCATGGGCAACGAGCGCGTCCGCGGCATGATGGAATCGGTCGCCGCCGGCTCCGAGGAGCTCAACGCCTCGGTCCGCGAGATCTCCGAGGCGATGACCAAGTCGCGCGAGACCGCGATGAGCGCGGTGGACCAGGTCGCCGCCGCCGACGCGCAGGCGCAGCGCCTCACCGAGGCGGCGCAGGCGATGAGCGGCATCGTCGAGATGATCAACAGCATCACTGGACAGATCAACCTGCTCGCGCTCAACGCCACGATCGAATCCGCCCGCGCCGGCGAAGCCGGCCGCGGCTTCGCGGTAGTCGCGTCCGAAGTGAAGAGCCTCGCCAACCAGGCCAAGCAGGCAACCGACAAGATCGGCCAGGAGATCGGCAGCCTCAACGGCATCTCCGGCGACGTCGTCAGCGCGCTCGGCTCGATCAAGCAGGCGATCAACAACGTCAGCGAATACGTGACCTCGACGGCGGCTGCCGTCGAGGAGCAGAGCACGGTGACGAACGAGATGTCGACCAGCATGCAGCGCGCCGCCGCGGAAGCCGCGGCGATCGCGGCGCGGGCGTAGTCAAGCACTCGGAATCGTAGGGTGGGCAAAGGCGCGCACTTTGCGCGCCGTGCCCACCATCTATCCGATCTTGGCTGTGACATGGTGGGCACGCTTTCGCTTTGCCCACCCTACGGCACCGCTATTGCTTCGGCAGCTTGGCCTTCAACGCATAGAGCGCATCGAGCGCCTCGCGCGGCGACATCTCGTCCGGGTGCAGCGCCTTCACGGCTTCCATCAGCAGCTCGGCCTCGCTCGGCGGGGCGGCCTCCGCGGCGGCGCGGGAGGGAACGGCGAACAGCGGCAGGTCGTCCACCAGCGCCCGCGCGGTCTGGCCGCGGTCCTGCGCCTCCAGCTTCGAGAGCACAGATTTGGCGCGCGTGATCACGGCGGGCGGCAGGCCGGCGAGCTTGGCGACCTGGATGCCGTAGGAACGGTCGGCCGAGCCCGGCAGCACCTCATGCAGGAACACGACATTGCCCTGCCATTCCTTCACCCGCACGGTCGCATTGAACATCCGCGGCAGCTTGGCCGAGAGCGCGGTCAGCTCGTGGTAGTGCGTCGCGAACAGCGTGCGGCAGCGGTTGCTTTCGTGCAGGTGCTCGATCGCGGCCCAGGCGATCGAGAGGCCGTCAAAGGTCGCGGTGCCGCGGCCGATCTCGTCGAGGATGACGAGCGAGCGTTCGCCAGCTTGATTGAGGATCGCCGCGGTCTCGACCATCTCCACCATGAAGGTGGAGCGGCCGCGGGCGAGATCGTCGGCGGCGCCGACGCGCGAGAACAGGCGGTCGATGATGCCGATCCGCGCGCGCGTCGCCGGCACAAAGCTGCCGATCTGCGCCAGCAGTGCAATCAGCGCGTTCTGGCGCAGAAAGGTCGATTTACCCGCCATGTTGGGACCGGTCAGCAGCCAGAGCTGGCCGGATTTTTGCGCTGGGCCAGGCGAGAGGTCGCAGGCATTGGCGATGAACGGCTCGCCATTGCGCCTCAAGGCCTGCTCGACCACGGGATGACGGCCGGCTTCGATGGCGAAGGCGAGCGACGAATCGACCTCAGGCCGCACATAGTTCTCGTCGACGGCGAGCTTGGCCAGCGAGGTCGCGACGTCGAGCAATGCAAAGCCTTGCGCCGCGGCGCGCAGATCGTCGCTGATCTCGAGCGTCTTGGCGCAGAGCTTCTCGAAGATTTCGAGCTCGAGGCCGAGCGCGCGATCGCCGGCATTGGCGATCTTGGCCTCGATCTCGCCGAGCTCCGACGTGGTGAAGCGGACCTGGCCCGCCAGCGTCTGTCGGTGGATGAAGGTCGCGTTCAGCGGCGCCGACATCAGCTTGTCGCCATGCTGCGCGGTGACCTCGACGAAATAGCCGAGCACGTTGTTGTGGCGGATCTTGAGCGCCTTGACCCCGGTGTCGTCGGCGTAGCGCGCCTGCATCGAAGCGACCACGAGGCGCGAGGCATCGCGCAGGTTTCGCGCTTCGTCGAGCGCGGGCTCGTAGCCCGGGCGGACGAAGCCGCCGTCGCGCTTGATCAGCGGCAGCTGCTCGTCGAGCGCGCGGGCAAATTCGGATGCGAGCTCGCGCGACGGTCGCTGCAGGGCCGCCATCACCGCCGCAATCTCCTGCGGCGGTTGGTCGAGCTCGGAAAGCCGCGTCAGCACCTGATCGGCGGCGATGATGCCGTCGCGGATGCCCGCAAGGTCGCGCGGTCCGCCGCGGCCGACCGAGAGGCGGGCCAGCGCGCGCGACATGTCGGGCGCGCCGCGCAGGATGCTGCGGATGTCCTCGCGTGCGGCAGAATCCGCAACGAAAGTGCTGACCGCGTCGAGCCGCCGTGCGATCGCCGGCGCATCCGTCAGCGGCGCTGCGAGCCGCTGCGCCAGCAGGCGCGAGCCCGCCGAGGTCACCGTGCAGTCGATGGCGTCGAGCAGCGAGCCGCGGCGCTCGCCGGCGAGCGTCCGCGTTAATTCGAGATTGGCGCGCGTCGCCGGATCGATCGCCATGGTGGCGCCGGAAGCCTCGCGCGCGGGCGGCGACAGCGGCGGATGCTTGCCGACCTGGGTGCGGTCGACATAGGTGACGGCGGCGGCCGCAGCCGTTGCTTCCAGCCGTGTGAGCTGCGCCAGGCCATCCATGGTCGCGACCGCGAAATAGTCGCAGAGGCGCTTCTCGGCAGTAGCGCCATCGAAGACGTCGCGGGTCAGCGGCGTCACCGCCGGCAATTCGCGCAAGGTCTGGCTGAGCTCGTTGTCGCCAAAGAGCGCGTCGGTGACGATCGCCTCGTTCGGGTTGATGCGCGCCAGCGTCGCGGCGAGCTCGCCGCCCGAAACTTCCGTGACCATGAATTCGGCGGTCGAGATGTCGATCCAGGCGAGACCGAAGCGGTCGCCACCGGCGGACGAACGCGCGCGCGCGATCGCCAGCAGGTAGTTGTTGGCGCGCGCATCGAGCAGCGTGTCCTCGGTCAGCGTGCCCGGCGTGACCAGCCGCACCACGCCGCGGCGCACGACGCTCTTGTTGCCGCGCGCTTTCGCCGCGGCAGGGTCCTCGGTCTGCTCGCAGACCGCGACCCGGTGGCCGGCGCTGATCAGGCGGTGCAGATAATCCTCGGAGCGCTCGACCGGCACGCCGCACATCGGGATGTCATTGCCCTGATGCTTGCCGCGCTTGGTCAGCACGATGCCGAGCGTCTTCGAGGCGGTCTCGGCATCCTCGAAGAACAGCTCGTAGAAATCGCCCATCCGGTAGAACAGCAGCAAGCCCTGATGCGCAGCCTTGATCTCAAGGTACTGTTCCATCATCGGCGTGACGCGCGCGGCGGCCTCCGCCTGTGGCGCTGGCGCTTCGTCGGGCGGCGGTACGGGTATCGGTTGTTGCATGGTCATGGGCGGCGCAACCTACAAAATTTCGGCACCTGCTCCTATCGGTTTGGCCGGGGTGGGGAGGTTTTCCACGTTGTCCGTGTAGTGCAGGCGGGCGCCACATTTTCCGCCGTCATTCCGGGATGCGCCGGAACGGCGCAGGCCCGGAATCCATAACCCCGGCTCGTGGTTATGGATTCCGGGCTCGCGCTTCGCGCGCCCCGGAATGACGATGGAGTTTCATGGCGCTTAGCCGAATACGCCGCCCGCGAAACCGTCAATTGACCTGCCGCGGGCGCCCTCCTAAAACTCCGCCGACATTGAAGAATTTGGCCGGATCGCGGCATTCAGGGAGAACAACGATGCGTGACGTCTTTATCTGCGATGCCGTGCGGACCCCGATCGGCCGTTTCGGCGGCTCGCTCGCCAAGGTGCGCGCCGACGACCTCGCCGCCGCCCCGATCAAGGCGCTGATGGCCAAGCACCCCAATCTCGACTGGGCCCAGGTGGACGAAGTGTTCTTCGGCTGCGCCAACCAGGCCGGCGAGGACAACCGCAACGTCGCACGCATGGCGCTGCTGCTGGCGGGCCTGCCGGACTCGGTTCCCGGCCAGACGCTCAACCGCCTCTGCGCCTCCGGCCTCGATGCGGTCGGTGCGGCAGGCCGCGCCATCCGTTCCGGCGAGATCGAACTGGCCATCGCTGGCGGCGTCGAATCCATGACCCGCGCGCCCTTCGTGATGGGCAAGGCGCAGGAGGCCTTCTCGCGCTCCGCCGAGATCTTCGACACCACGATCGGCTGGCGCTTCATCAATCCGCTCTTGAAGGCGCAGTATGGCGTCGATGCCATGCCCGAGACCGGCGAGAACGTCGCCGAGGAGTTCCAGGTCTCGCGTGCCGACCAGGACGCCTTCGCGATCCGCTCGCAGCAGCGCGCCGGCAAGGCGATCGCAGCCGGCTATTTCGCCGAAGAGATCATCCCGATCACCATTCCCGGCGGCAAGGCTGGTCCCATCACGGTGGACAAGGACGAGCATCCGCGTCCCGAGACCACGCTCGAAGGCTTGGCCAAACTGAAGCCGATCGTGCGCAATCCCGGCACGGTGACCGCTGGCAACGCGTCGGGCGTCAATGACGGCGCCGCCGCCATGATCCTCGCCTCGGAGGCCGCGGTGAAGAAGCATGGCCTGACGCCGCGCGCGCGCATCCTCGGCCTTGCCTCGGCCGGCGTGCCGCCGCGCATCATGGGCATCGGCCCAGTGCCCGCGACCCGCAAGCTGATGGAGCGGCTCGGCAAGAAGATCAGCGATTTCGACCTGATCGAGCTCAACGAAGCCTTCGCTTCGCAGGGCATTGCCTGCATGCGCCAGCTCGGCGTCGCCGACGATGCCGACTACGTCAACCCGCATGGCGGCGCCATCGCGCTCGGCCATCCGCTCGGCATGAGCGGCGCGCGCCTCGCGCTCACCGCCGTGCACGGCATGGAGAAGCGCGGCGGCAAGCTCGCGCTCGCCACCATGTGCGTCGGCGTCGGTCAGGGTGTGGCCGTTGCGATCGAGAAGTTGAATTAAGACTCTGTCCTCCCCCTCTCCCCGTTCTTACGGGGAGAGGGTTGGGGTGAGGGGCATCTCTCCGCGGATGAGATGGCTTTGGGACCTGTACCCCCTCACCCGGATTGCTGCGCAATCCGACCTCTCCCCGCAAGCGGGGCGAGGTGAAGAGTCCGGGCCGCTCGTTTCACTCGCGCCCCGGAACGACCGGGTGGTTGGGAGACGAGCATGATCATCGAGCGCGAGCAGGACGTCACGGCTGCAGCTCTGGCGGTGATGGAGCGGACATCCGATCCGCGGCTCCGCCAGATCATGGTCTCGCTGGTCAAGCACCTCCACGCCTTCGTCCGCGACGTTCGCCTGACCGAGAAGGAGTTTCGCGATGCCACCGCGATCGTGGCCGAACTCGGTAAGCTGACCACCGACACGCACAACGAAGTCGTGCTGATGGCGGGCTCGCTGGGCGTCTCTCCGCTGGTGTGCCTGCTCAACAATGGCGACAACGGTAATACCGAAACCGACCAGTCGCTGCTCGGGCCGTTCTGGCGGCTGAACTCGCCGCGGGTCGAGAATGGCGGATCGATCGTGCGCTCGGAGACGCCGGGTGCGCCGCTGTTCGTGAGCGGCCGCGTCGTCGACAAGGGCGGCCGTCCCGTCGCCGGTGCCGAGGTCGATGTCTGGCATGCTTCACCGGTTGGCCTTTATGAGAACCAGGACCCTGAGCAGGCCGACATGAACCTGCGCGGCAAGTTCACGACCGACCAAGACGGGCGCTTCGCCTTCCGCTCGGTGATGATGGTCGGCTATCCCATTCCGACCAACGGCGTGGTCGGGCGCCTGTTGGAGGCGCAGAGCCGGCACCCCTATCGACCCGCGCATCTGCACGCCCTGATCTTCAAGCCCGGATTCAAGGTGCTGATCTCGCAGGTCTACGATCCCGCCGATCCGCATATCGACAGCGACGTGCAGTTCGGCGTGACGCAGGCGCTGATCGGCAAGTTCCAGCGCCATGATGCGCCGCATCCGACCGCGCCCGACGTCGCGACGCCCTGGTACTCGCTCGACCACACCTACCGGCTCGAAGCTGGGGAAGCCGTGCTGCCACGTCCGCCGATCAAATAGCGTCGGCGCAGGAGGCTTAAACCCGCTTCCCCCAATTAGTTATATCCTATAATGATTGGCGGAAGCGTTGACCGGCCGGACCAAAATGGCCGGGGAGGAGTTCGCCAATGACATTCATCTACCTCACCGACAGCAACAAGGCGCATCCGCTGCCGCTGTCGCCCGACTACAAGAGCTCGATCAAGCGCGCGCCGAACAAGCCCTTGATCCCGATGCGCCACACCCTGTCGGAGCTCACCGGCCCGGTCTATGGCCACGAGACCGTGCGCAAGGGCGACAACGACCTCACCACCCAGCATGCCGGCGAGCCGATCGGCGAGCGCATCATCGTGCACGGTCATGTCCGCGACGAGGACGGCCGCGGCGTGCCGAATTCGCTGGTCGAGATCTGGCAGGCCAATTCCTGCGGCCGCTATGTCCATGTCCGCGACCAGCATCCGGCGCCGCTCGATCCGAATTTCACCGGCGCGGGCCGCACCGTGAGCGATGCCGACGGCTATTATCGCTTCGTCACCATCAAGCCCGGCGCCTACCCTTGGGGCAATCACCACAACGCCTGGCGACCCGCGCACATCCATCTGTCGGTGTTCGGCCATTCCTTCGTCACGCGCCTGGTGACGCAGATGTATTTCCCTGCTGATCCGCTGTTTCCGTTCGACCCGATCTTCAACTCGGTGCCGGACGAGAAGGCGCGGGCGCGGATGGTGTCGTCGTTCGACCTCGAGAACACCCAGCCCGAATGGGCGCTGTGCTACCGCTTTGACATCGTGCTGCGCGGCAAGAACGCCACGCCTATGGAGAACCACTAGTGCAGGATTCTGTGAAGCCCAATGGGATCACGCCATCGCAGACCGTCGGTCCGTTCTTCAAATACGGCCTGACGCCGAACGGCGAGTACGCGTGGAACGACGCGTTCACCAACTCGACGCTGACGCCCGACGTCACCGGCGACCGCATCCGCATCGAGGGCCGGGTGTTCGACGGCGACGGCGTCGTCGTGCCCGACGTCATGCTGGAGATCTGGCAGGCGGATGCGCAGGGACGCTTTGCCGACCCGCAGGACAAGCGCGCGCTGCCGAACGCCAGCTTCCGCGGCTTTGCCCGCTGCGGCACCGACAAGGACGGCAATTATTCCTTCGACACCATCAAGCCGGGCGCAGTGCCGGATCCCGATGGCAAGCCGCAGGCGCCGCACATCGTGCTCGCGGTGTTCGGACGCGGCATGCTGCGGCATCTCTACACCCGGATCTATTTCAGCGACGAGGCCGGCAACGCCGCCGACCCCGTGCTGGCGCTGGTGCCGGCCGATCGCCGCGCCACGCTGACCGCGGTGCGCGAAGCCGGCAAGCCGGTCTACCGGCTCGATCTGCGGCTTCAGGGCGACAACGAGACGGTGTTCTTCGACGTCTAAGGCAATGCGTAGCGGCGACTCCCGGTCGCCGCTACGCGCTTCTCATTCAGCGCAAAATCGCAGCCGGTGCGCGTTTGAGCGTCAGTTCATTGACCCAAACCGATTGGCGGCACTTCTTCCCGTAGTTCTCCGGAGCTTTTCTTCTGCAACCTCTCCGCGAGGAAAGCCCGTATTTACCGTAGCGGTCTAGGGTCAGTGCGAATTTGATTCGCGCCCGGATTGCCCCATGAAAATTCGCCTGTCGTTGTCGTCCGCGATTATTGCGTTCGGAATCGTGCTGGCCATCGGCTTCACCGCGGTCGTCTCCACCAGTCTCTATGCGCTACGCGAACTCAAGGTCGGCGGTCCGCTCTATTCCGACATCAAGCTCGGCAATGACCTCATCGCCGACATCCTGCCGCCGCCGGAATACGTCATCGAGGCCTATCTCGAAGCCACCCTCGCCATGCGCGAGCCGGATCAGCTGGCGGCCCATGGCGAGCGCCTGGTCCAGCTCCGCAAGGATTACGACGAGCGCAAGGCTTACTGGGTCGCCTCCAGCCTCTCGGCCGACCTGAAGACTGCCCTGGTGCAAAAATCCGATGCCGAGGTGCAAAAATTCTGGAAGGCGTGCGACCAGGTGCTGCCGGCCCTCAAGGCCAAGGATACGGCCGCCGCCGAGCGCGCCTATGCGCAGCTCAAGGATGCCTACACCGCGCACCGCGCCGTCATCGACAGCATCGTCGAGAACGCCAACAAACAGAATGCCGCCATGGAGAAGCTGGCCGCGGACCGCGACAGCTCGATGCTTTACATCCTTCTCGGCGTCTCCGCCGCCGTCCTCGCCTTCATTGCCGCGGGTCTGCTCGGCGTTGCCGTCGGCGTGGTGCGACCGATCGTGCGGATGACCGGGGCGATGCAGAAGCTCGCGACCGGCGATCTCGCCACCGATATTCCTTTCGCGCACCGTCAGGACGAGGTCGGCTCGATGGCGGGCGCGCTTCTGGTGTTCAAGCAGGCGGCGGTCGAGAATTCCCGCCTGCGTGAGGAGCAGCAGCGCCAGGAGCAGGAAGCCGTGCTTGCCAAGCGCTCTGCCCTGAACCAGATGGCCGAAACCGTGGAGCGCGAGACCGGCCGCTCGGTCGACACCGCGAGTGCGGCGAGCCAGGGCGTCGAGCGGGCCGCCTCCAGCCTGTCCGAGATCGCGAGGTCGCTGTCGGCGGAGTCGCAGGCGGTGGCCGCGGCCTCCACCCAGGCGCTGGGCAGCTCGCAGACCGTTTCTGTCGCGGCCGAACAGTTGAGCGCCTCGATCCGGGAGATCGCGACCCAGGTGGCGCGGACTTCGACCGTCACCAAATCGGCGGTCGCCGGCCGTGAGCAGGCGCGTTCGACCATCCAGGCGCTGGCGGGCGCGGTGAAGAAGATCGCCGAGGTCTCGGATCTCATCGGCGGCATCGCCGGCCAGACCAATCTTTTGGCGCTCAACGCCACGATCGAGGCCGCGCGCGCCGGCGAAGCCGGCCGCGGCTTCGCGGTGGTCGCTGCAGAGGTGAAATCGCTGTCGGATCAGACCGCCAAATCCACCGAGGAGATCACGCGGCTGATCGCCGAGATCCAGGCCTCGACCGAGGCCGCCGTCGATGCCGTCGAGAGCATGGGAGGCCACATCGTCGAGATCGACGGCGTCGCCACCTCGGTTGCCGCCGCGATGGGCGAGCAGGACGCCGCGACGCGGCAGATCGCCCGGTCGATCTCCGAATCGGCGTCCGCCGCCAAGGAGGTCTCAGCCAAGATCGGCAGTGTCAGCCGCGACGCTGCCTCCGTGAACGAACGCGCCACGGAGGTGAGGCAGGCGATCGCCGGCATGGCGGCCAATCTCGAACAGCTGCGGTCGGTCGTGGTCCGGACCGTGCGGGACTCGACCGCCGCGGCGTAGGCGGGGCATCAGCTGGTGCCCGGGGGTGTGATCGTGCAGAATGGCGCGGGACGGGGGCATCGTGGTCATGACACTTCCACAACTGCCGGCGGTCGTTGAGCCCGCTCAACTGACGGCCGCGCTGCGCAGGAGCGGCGTGCTGGACGCCGGCGCCGTGCGCGAGGTGAAGGTGCTGCACCAGCGCGACACCGTCCTGTCGCACATCGTCCGCCTCGGCCTGCGCTATGTCGGCGAATCCGCCGGTGCCCCGCAATCGCTGATCCTGAAGACTGCGCATGCCGCCTTCGCAAAATCGCTTGCAGATGCCGGCCGGCACGAGGTGGCTTTCTACACGCAACTTGCGCCGAGCATGCCGCGGGGGCTCGCGCCGCGCTGCTTCGACGGCAGCTTCGACGAGGAGAGCCAGGCCTGGCATCTTCTGCTCGAGGATCTCACCGACAGCCATGTGCTCGCGACCCAATGGCCTCTGCCGCCGTCGCGCGAGCAGGCGATGGCCATCGTCACGACCCTGGCGCGCTGGCATGCGGCATGGTGGGACCATCCAGGCCTTGGCGATACCGTCGGCAGCTGGGCGAGCGCCGAGGACCGAGCGCAGCACATGGAGACCTTTGCCGGCCATTACGACCGTTTTGCCGATCTGCTCGGCGACCGCCTCAGCGAAGAGCGCCGCACCCTCTATCGCCGCCTGATCGAGCATTCGGCCCGGCTGTCCCAGCGCTATCAGTCACGGCGTCACATCAGCATTGCGCATGGCGATGCCCATATCTGGAATTTCCTGCTGCCGCGCCCCGGCGTCGCAGACACCGTGCGAATCTTCGATTTCGACCAATGGCGCGTCAACGTGCCCACGACCGACCTCGCCTACATGATGGCGACCCAATGGTATCCGCAGCAACGACAGACGCTCGAGCGGCCGCTGCTCAATCATTATCACGAGACGCTGATGGCCAATGGTGTCACCGGCTACACGCGCGGCGCGCTCGATCAGGACTATCGCCTGTCGGTGCTCTGGCAGATCACCAAGCCGGTCTGGCAATGGAGCATCAACATTCCGCCGCTGATTTGGTGGAACAACCTCGAGCGGGTGATGATGGCGGTCGAGGATTTGGGGTGCGAGGAGCTGTTGTAGAAGCTCGTGCCACAAGCCGTCATTGCGAGGAGCACTTGCGACGAAGCAATCCAGCTATCGCCGCGGATGCACTCTGGATTGCTTCGCTGC
The DNA here is from genome assembly GCF_038969555.1 of Bradyrhizobium sp. B117. Taxonomy (NCBI): domain Bacteria; kingdom Pseudomonadati; phylum Pseudomonadota; class Alphaproteobacteria; order Hyphomicrobiales; family Nitrobacteraceae; genus Bradyrhizobium; species Bradyrhizobium sp. B117. The sequence goes on along the minus strand of NZ_CP152414.1, from coordinate 9,689,318 downwards.
GCTCGCAATGACGGTGTGAAGCGCTAACGTCCGATAACTACTCCATCACCGCGTGTTCCGGCCCCGCGGCCTGCTTGCGCAGCGTGGCCTTGGTCGAGCCGATCAGCAGGGCGAGCGGGATGGTGAAGAGGATGAAGAACATCACCAGCTGGTAGTCGTGCGCGAAGGCGATGATTTGCGCCTGCACGCTGACCATCCTGTCAGCCATGGCGCGGCCGGCGTCGGTAGACAGATTGATCATGCCGCGCACGTCGGGCATCTGCAGCGCGTGGTTGAACGGATTGATGTGCTCGGAGAGGATCGCATAGGTCCGCCGCGTTCCCTGCGTCAGCTCGGCGATGACGACGGAAATGCCGACCGAGCTCGCGACGTTGCGCATCAGGGTCAGCATCGCGGTGCCGTCGGTGCGCAAATTGTTCGGCAGCGTCAGGAATGCCACGGTCGAGAGCGGCACGAACACGAGGCCGAAGCCAAAGCCCTGGATCACGCTGACGGTCACGATCTCCGGCACCTGGGTGAGGTCGGTCCAGCCGGTCATCTGGAATAGCGAGCCCGCAGTCAGCGTCAGGCCCGTGATGATCAGCGTGCGCGCCTCGAAATAGCGCATCATGCGGCCGACCAGCATCATGGCGAAGAAGGTGCCGAAGCCGCGGCTTGCCAGCAGCAGGCCGGCGGTGATGATGGGATAGCCGATCACGTTCTGCATGTAGGGCGAGGCCAGCGCCATGGTCGAGAACAGCACGAGGCCCATCACGACCATGAACATGCAGCCGGTGACGAAATTGCGATCCCGGAACAGCGCGAAGCGGATGAACGGCGTCGAGGTCGTGAAGGAGTGCGCGAGGAAGAAGTAGAAGGCGACGGCCGAGACGATGAATTCCGCGATGATCTCGTTCGATTCGAGCCAGCCCAATTGCTCGCCGCGGTCGAGCGCGAGCTGGAGGGCGCCGATCGCGATCGCCAGCGCGGCGAAGCCGAGCCAGTCGAATTTGAGGCTGAGGTCCTTCTTGGTCTCGTCCATGAAGATGATGAGCCCGATCACGGTGATCGCGCCGAACGGCAAATTGACGAAGAACACCCAGTGCCAGGAATAGGTCTCGGTCAGCCAAGCGCCGAGCGAGGGGCCCATGATCGGGCCCATCATCACGCCCATGCCCCAGATCGACATCGCCTTGGCGCGTTCCTGGAGCGTGTAATAGTCGAGCATCACCGACTGCGACAGCGGCACAAGCGCGGCGCCGAACACGCCTTGCAGCAGGCGGAACAGCACCATCTGGTTGATGTCCTGCGCGAGGCCGCACAGCACGGAGGCAATGGTGAAGCCGGCCGAGCAGATGATGAAGATGCGCTTGCGGCCGTAGCGGTTGGCGATCCAGCCCACCGGCGCCGTCATGATCGCCGCGGCGACGATGTAGGAGGTCAGCACCCAGTTGATCTGGTCCTGCGAGGCCGACAGCGTGCCCTGCATGTAGGGCAGGGCGACATTGGCGATGGTGGTGTCCAGCGCCTGCATGATGGTCGCGGTCATGGCGCAGATCGTCACCATGTTCCGGCGCAGGCCGGGCACCATCAGGCTGGCATTGGGGCCGGACATTGGATCAGTCCTTGTCGTGAGCGGCCGTCGCCGACAGGCCAAACAGTCCGGCGAGCGAGCGCTTGTGGCCGGTGTCGATGGTGGCATAGACGCTCATGCCGGCCTTCAGCTTCCTCACGTATTTGTCGGTCTCGTCGAAATAGATTCGGATCGGCACACGCTGCACCACCTTGACGAAGTTGCCGGTGGCGTTCTGCGGCGGCAGGATCGCGAATTGCGCGCCGGTGCCGGGCGAGAGCGAGCCGATCTTGCCCTTGAAGACGTGGTTCGGGAACGCGTCGACCTCGAGGGTCACAGGCTGTCCCTCGGTGACATAGGTGAGGTCGCTCTCCTTCGGATTGGCGTCGACCCAGGGATGAGCGACGTCGATGATGGAGAACACCGCCATGCCTGCGGTGACGTAACGGCCGAGCTGAATCTGCTCGACCTGCGTCGCCACGCCGCTCATCGGCGCACGCACCACGGCGTGGTCGAGATTGCGCTCGGCATTGTCGAGCTTGGACTTGGCCTGTGCGTAGGGCGGGAATTTCTCCAACGGCAGGTCGATGTCGCCGAGCAATTGCGTCTTGGCCGTCGAGATCTGCTGCTTGACGTATTGCGCGATCGAGCCCGACGTGACCAGCGCGTTCGCGGCGTTGTCGAGGTCGAGCTGCGAGCCGTAACTGTTCTTCACCAGCGCCTGCTTGCGCTCGACGTCGCGCTGCTTCAGGTCGACGCCTTTTTGGGCGAGATCCAGCATGTCGCCGTAGATCTTGATGTTGGCGCGGAGATTGTCATAGGTGGTCTGCGCCTGCATCAGCTGCGCCTTGGCCTCGTCCACCGCCAGGCGGAACGGCACGGGATCGATCTCGAACAGCTCGTCGCCCTGCTTGACGATCTGGCCTTCCTTGACCACGACCTTCTCGATCTTGCCGGAGATGTCTGGCGTCACCAGCACCTTCTGCGCGCCGACATAGGCATCGTCGGTGCCGACATAGCGGCCGCCATTGAGATAGAAGGTGAGGCCGCCGACGGCGACCACAACAGGCAGCACGACCATCAGCAGGAAGCGGCGATAGCGGCGCAGGCCTGCCACGAACCGGCGGCGCGGATCGGTGCCGGCCTTCTTGGTCGGCTTGCCGCTGTCGATCTTCTGCTCGGGCTGGAACTTGAGGACTTGATCAGCCATAGCGCTGCTCCTTACGCGCTTGTTCCGCTCCGCTATTCTGGATCGCGTTACGCACGTTTTCCTTGATCGTTTCGAGTTGGGTGAGGAGGCGGTGGGCGTCCGCCGGGTTGATGCCGTCGAGGGCGTTGGCCGTGAGCTCGGACTTCAGCCCGCTCATCCGGCCGAGCAATTGCCGCCCGGCTTTCTTCAGATAAAGCCGCTTGACGCGGCGGTCCGAGGCATCGCTGCGGCGCTCGATCCAGTCGTTGTCGCACAGCTTGTCGATCAGCCGCGTCAGCGTGATCGGCTGCATCTCCAGCAGCTCGGCGAGTTCCGACTGTTTCATGCCTTCGCTGCGCTCGACCTTGGCCAGCACGGCCCATTGCGCGCGGGTGATGCCGAAGCGCGAGGCCTCCTTGTCTGCGTAGACGCGCAGGAGGCGGTAGAGCTCGCCGAGCGTAAACAGGAAGTTCTGGTCGACAGACCCGCGGGTCATAAGCTTGGTCTCCAATAAGCTTGGCATATAATAAGCAAGCTTATGATTATTTCATGGCGGGCTACCGGGATGCTGTCCCGCGGCGAGAGCATGGCTGGCAGCCGCATTCCGCGGCGCGCTTTGGGTTCCCTCACCGAAATGCTAGAACGCTGCCGGCATGACCCTCGCAAAGCCGGCCTTTCCTGCGCCCGACCACGATCACGGCCGCTGCACCGCGGACGCGCTGGCGCATGCCGAGACGGTTTGCGAGCAGCGCGCGCAGAAATTCACGCCGATCCGCCGCCAGGTGCTGGGCGCCTTGCTCTCCAGCCATCGCCCGCTCGGGGCCTATGAGGTGATTGACGAACTCGCCAAGTCGATGGCGCGGCCGGCGCCGATCACGGTCTACCGTGCGCTCGATTTCCTGATGGCCAACGGCCTCGTGCACCGCATCGAAAGCCGCAACGCCTATCTCGCCTGCGCCGCCCACGACCACGATTCGACCTCGGCGGTGGCGTTCCTGATCTGCGAGCGCTGCGGCCTCGTCGGCGAGATCCCCTCGGCATCCTTCGCCGGGGGTCTCAACGCCGCGGCGCGCAGCTCAGGCTTTGCCCCCAAATTGTCCGTGGTGGAGATCACGGGCGTCTGCACCCATTGTCAGAAAGTCTCTTAGAAAGATGGGATCAGCTCGAGCCACAATGGCGGTGCTCACCTCTCCCAGGGGGAGTGGTCGCGCCGAAGGCGCGGGTGAGGGGCTTCGCTCTCTCGTGGGGCCGGCGCCCCCTCACCCGATTTGCTTCGCAAATCGACCTCTCCCCGTTGGGGAGAGGTGAAGAGTCCGCCGTCTGATCAGTCAAGCAACAACGGCGCAAAGCCGGATCCCAGGAAACATGCCCACACCTCAAGCCATCCCGTCCGCCGGTCGTCCCCTCAGTGCCGGCGCCATCGCCCTGATGCTCATGCTGTGCCTGACCTGGGGGTTCAACCAGATCGCGATCAAGCTGGTGCTGCCGGATGTCCCGCCGATGCTCCAGGCGATGATCCGCTCGATGGGCGCGCTGCCGGTGCTGTTCATCATCGGCACCCTGCGCGGCGTGAAATTCTTCGAGCGTGATGGGACGTGGAAGGCCGGCCTGATCGCCGGGCTGATGTTCGGCATCGAGTTCGTGCTGATCTTCCAGGGCCTGCGCCTGACCTCCGCCTCCCGCGCGGTGGTGTTCCTCTACACCGCGCCGTTCTTCGTGGCGCTCGGCTCCTATCAGGTGCTCGGCGAGCGGCTCGGCGCATCGCAATGGCTGGGCCTTGCCATCAGCTTTGCCGGCGTCGCGCTCGCGATCGGCGTGCCGCAACCCAATGTCGACGCGCATGTTCTGGTCGGCGATCTCCTGATCGTCGGCGGCGCCGCGCTGTGGGCCGCGACCACGCTGGTCGCCAAGGGCACCCGGCTGCGCTTCGCAGCTCCCGAGAAGGCGCTCGGCTATCAGGTCGCGACCTCGATCCCGATCCTCGGGCTGGCGGCGTATCTGTTCGGGGAGACCATCACCCATACCCCATCGCCGCTGTCGCTCGGCCTGATGGCCTTCCAGGCGATCTGGGTGGTCGGAACCACGTTCACGCTTTGGTTCGCGCTGGTGAAGGCCTATTCGGCCAGCAAATTGTCGGCTTTTACCTTCATCACCCCTTTGTTTGGCGTGGTGGGTAGCTATTTCATCATGCACGACACCTTGAGCCTGGCTTTCGGGGCGGCCGCCGTCCTTGTAATTGCTGGGCTTTTTCTGGTTAACCGTCCGAGCCGAGAGGCTGCGGCGCCAGCTGATGCATTGCTGAACGTCACCAAAACCTGATATTTGGACCCCATGAACAAGCTCGAAAACTCCATCGATTCCGACCTCGCGGGCCCGGCGCCCCGGCACCAGACCACCCAGGTGAAGGTCGGCGACGTCACTGTGGGCGGCGGTGCGCCGATCGTCGTGCAGTCGATGACCAACACCGACACCGCCGACATCGACGGCACCATCGCCCAGGTCGCAGCGCTGGCGCGCGCCGGCTCCGAAATGGTCCGCATCACCGTGGACCGTGAGGAAGCCGCAGCCGCCGTTCCGCACATCCGCGACGGCCTCGCCAAGCGCGGCATCACCACGCCGCTGATCGGCGACTTCCACTATATCGGCCACAAGCTGCTCGCCGAGCATCCGGCCTGCGCCGAGGCGCTCGCCAAGTACCGCATCAATCCCGGCAATGTCGGCTTCAAGGACAAGCGCGACACCCAGTTCGCCGACATCATCGAGATCGCCAACAAGAACAACAAGCCGGTGCGCATCGGCGCCAATTGGGGCTCGCTCGACCAGGAGCTGCTGACCAAGCTGATGGACGAGAACGCCGCGTCGCCGAATCCGCGCGACGTGCGCGCGGTGACGCGTGAAGCGATGGTGCAGTCGGCGCTGCTCTCGGCCGCGCGGGCCCAGGAGCTCGGCATGCCGAAGGACCGCATCATCCTCTCGGCCAAGGTCTCGGCCGTGCAGGATCTGATCGCGGTCTACCAGGACCTCGCGTCGCGCTCGGATTACGCCATCCATCTCGGCCTCACCGAGGCCGGCATGGGCTCGAAGGGCATCGTCGCCTCGTCGGCGGCGCTCGGCATCCTGCTGCAGCAGGGCATCGGCGACACCATCCGCATCTCGCTGACGCCGGAGCCCGGCGGCGACCGCACCCGCGAGGTGCAGGTCGGCCAGGAGCTCTTGCAGACCATGGGCTTCCGCACCTTCGTGCCGCTGGTCGCGGCGTGCCCCGGCTGCGGCCGCACCACCTCGACCACGTTCCAGGAGCTGGCGCGCTCGATCCAGGATTTCATCCGCGACGAGATGCCGACCTGGAAGACCAAATATCCCGGCGTCGAAGAGCTCAACGTCGCGGTGATGGGCTGCATCGTCAACGGCCCCGGCGAATCCAAGCACGCCAATATCGGTATCTCGCTGCCCGGCACCGGCGAAGCGCCGGCCGCCCCCGTGTTTGTCGACGGCAAGAAGTTCCGCACGCTGCGCGGCCCCGGCATCGCCGCCGACTTCAAGGCGCTGGTGATCGACTACATCGACCAGCGCTACGGTCAGAGCGCCAAGGTCCCGGTGACCGCGGCGGAGTAGTTTTCTCCGAAACATTGGAGTCGTAAGGCGGGTTCGCGAAGCGAGACCCGCCTTATTTTTTGCGTGCGTAGCCCGGATGGCGCGCGCGAAATCCGGGGGCGCGCCGCAGAACGACCGTTCCCAGATTGCGCTTCGCTCCATCCGGGCTACGATGGCTCCCAATCAACAATGATCGGGAGACACGCGATGAGCTCACTCGCCGGCAAGCAGGGTCCGCGCTATCGCCACACGGCGGACGACGGCGCGCCTTACGAGACCATCGCGGTCGAAAAGCTCACCCCCATCATCGGTGCGGAAATCTCCGGCGTCGATATCGGTCAGCTCGTCGAGGGTGACGCGCGCTCCAACCGGCAGATGGACGAGATCCATCGCGCGCTCGCCGAAAACCTCGTGATCTTCTTTCGCGACCAGCACATCACGCCAAAGCAGCATCTCGCCTTTGGCCGCAAGTTCGGTGAATTGCATTTCCACCCCGCAGCTCCCCACGAGGACGAAGACCCGGCCTTGATGAAGATCTACGCCGACAAGAACTCGCCGCGTGCCAATGGCGAGGGCTGGCACTCGGACGTGTCCTGCGATCTCGAGCCGCCGATGGGCTCGATCCTCTACATCAAGCAGTGCCCGCCGCGCGGCGGCGACACGCTGTTCGCCAACATGTACGCCGCCTATGAGGCGCTGTCGGACCGCATGAAGGCCTATCTCGATGGCCTCACCGCCCTGCATGACGGCGAGCCGATCTATCGCGGGCTCTACGCGAACTATGGCGTCGCCGACCGTCCCTCCTATCCGAACGCCGAGCACCCCGTGGTGCGCACGCATCCCGTCACGGGCAGAAAGGCGCTCTACGTCAACCGCGGCTTTACCCGCCACATCAACGGCATCCCGCGCGACGAGAGCGACGCGATGCTCGCCTATCTCTACCAGCACGTCGAGAACCCGTTGTTCCAATGCCGCTTCCGCTGGACCGAGAACGCCATCGCGTTCTGGGACAACCGTTGCACCCAGCATCGCGCGATGTGGGACTACTGGCCGCATACGCGCTCGGGCACGCGGGTGACGGTGAAGGGGGAAAGGCCGGTGTGAGCAAGCCGTGGCGCGCCATCGTCGCTCTTGCGTTTGCGCTGATCCCGCTTTTGCTGTCGCCAGTTGACCCTGGCCAGGCGGCCGCGTCGCGGAAGGCGGCAAAGGCGAGGCCGAAAGCGACTGCGCCGGAGACATGCGAGCCGCGGAAATTCCGCATCGTCGTGGATGTCGGGCATACCCCGGACGCCTACGGCGCGCTTAGCGCCCGCAATGATCCGGAATTCGGCTTCAACTTCGTTCTCGCAAAACTCATCACGGCGAGGCTCAAGTCCGAAGGTTTTGTCGGCACCCGCCTGCTCGTTACGGACGGCAAGGCGCGGCCGAGCCTGTTCAAGCGCGTCAGTGCCGCCAATGACAGCCGGACCGATCTGTTCCTGTCGATCCATCACGATTCGGTGCCGGATAAATTGCTCGAGACCTGGGAGTTCGACGGCGCGAAGAGCTATTTCAGCGACCGCTTCTCGGGTCACTCGCTGTTCGTGTCGCAGCAGAATCCGCACTTCGCCACCAGCCTGCTGCTGGCGCGGATGATCGGCAGGCAGCTCAAGGAGCAGGGCCTTCACTATGCCAGCCAGTACACGCTACCGGTGATGGGCCGCTACCGCCGCCAGCTGCTCGACAAGGATGTCGGCGTCTACCGCTATGACGGGCTCATCGTGCTGTCGCGGACGCGGAGTGCTGCCGTGCTGCTCGAGGCCGGCTCGATCATCAACCGCGATGAGGAGATGGAGCTGAACTCGTCCGAGCGGCAGGAGATGATTGCGAGGGCTGTTGCGGCGGGGGTCGGGGAGTTCTGTGAAAGGCGGTAGCTTGCCCCGTGTGTTTCAACAGCCGTCATCGCGAGCGCAGCGAAGCAATCCAGGGTCTTTCCGCCGCGGCAGTCTGGATTGCTTCGCTATGCTCGCAATGACGGGCTGCTACAGCGGTACCCCCCGATACTCCCGGTTCGCCAGGCTCGCCTCCTCCAGGTCTAGATCGCGCTCGATCCGCCGCCTTGTCTCGTCGGTGATCTCGCCATCGCGGAGGAGTTCGTGGATGAATTTGCGTTCGGCGGCGATCAGCTCGCGGGTCAGCGCGGTGCCGGCGGCGGAGACGTCGTGGTGCGCGGGATCGAGTGAGTCCGGAAGCTGGTTGACGCGGATCTCGTGGCGCGCGCGCAGCAGCCGCATCACCTCGTCGGAGACTTCCTTCTCCGCGGTCAGCGCGTCGAGTGATTTCAACGCGGCATCGAGCGCCTGGCGGCGCGCCGCGATCTCGGCCTCGTGCTCCGCGACGTGCTCGTTGCGGCCGGCTTCGGCGACGCCGAGCCAGCGCACCACGGGCGGCAGCGTCAGGCCGACGCCGATCAGGGTGACGAAGATGACGCCGAAGGCGACGAACAGGATCAGGTCGCGATACGGGAAGGCCTCGCCGCCGGGCAGCGTGAACGGCAGCGCCAGCGCGGCCGCGAGCGACACGGCGCCGCGCACGCCGGTGAAGGCGAGCACGAACGGCCATTGCCACGGCGGCGAGGGATCGCGCTCGCGCAGCGACTTCGAGAGGATCCTCGGCAGATAGGTCGCCGGATAAAGCCAGGTGAAGCGCGCGGTCACGATGATCGTCAGGACCACCGCGGTCGCGATCAGGATGTCGTCGAGGGGGAACGCCTTCGATTTCTCGTAGAGCGCGCGCATCTGGAAGCCGGTGAGCAGGAACAGCAGGCCCTCGATCAGGTAGATGATGAGGTCCCAGAAGAAGATGCCCTGCAGGCGCGTCGCCGACGAGATCAGCAGCGGGCCGTTCCAGCTGACGTAAAGGCCGCAGGCGACCGTGGCGATCACGCCGGAGCCGCCGACATGCTCGGGCAGCCAGTAGGAGACGTAGGGCGTGATCAGCGACAGCGTCAGCTCGACCTGCGGATCCCCGGACCATTTGCGGAAACGCAGGGAGAGCCAGCCGACGCCGATGCCGAACGCGATCTCGCCGGCGACGATGAGGGCGAATTCACCGGCGGCCAGCGGCAGCGAGAAGTGGCCGACCATGATGGCGGCGAGCGCGAAGCGGTAGAGGATCAGCGCGGTGGCATCGTTGGCGAGCCCTTCGCCTTCGAGGATGACCACGAGCCGGCGCGGCAGGTTCAGCCGGCGCGCGATCGCGAGCGGCGCCACCACGTCGGGCGGCGCGACGATCGCCCCGAGCAGGAAGCCGATGGTCCAGGGCAGGCCGATCAGATAGTGCGTGGCGGCGGCCACCATCGCCGCGGTGAAGATCACCGCGCCGACTGCGAGCAGCACGATCGGGCGCAGATTGTTCCTGAACTCGCGCCAGCTCATCGCGACGCTGGCCGAGTAGATCAGCGGCGGCAGCACCATCAGCAGCACCAGTTCCGGCGGCAGCTCGACCGGCGGCATGCCTGGGACGAAGGCGAGGCCGACGCCGGACAGCATCAGGAGAATGGCGGGCGCGATGTTGAAGCGGCGGGCGACCAGCGCGGTGCCCGCCAGGACGGTGAGTAGAATGAGAAAGGTCTGGAATTTCGCTGCGATCATGGCCTGTCTTGGCCCGGAAGCAATCGCAAGGTCAATGCGGCACGGCTCACCCCAGCCGTTCGGCCACCATGCGTCCGACGCGCGCGAACACGGCCTCGATCTGGGCCGCAGCCGGCGTGCCGCCCTGGACATAGGTCGCGATCAGGATCGGCACGTCCGGCCTGTTGTCCGGCTTGGGCCAGACGACGGCGATGTCGCCCGCGGCATCCTTGCCGTTGTATCCGGTCTTGTCGCCGATCTTCCAGCCCGGGGGCAGGCCGCCGCGCAGCCGGTTCGCGCCGGTCTTGCAGCCCACCATCCATTCGGTGAGCTGCGCACGTGAGGCCGGCGACAGCGCCTCGCCCACGACCAGCCGCTTCAGATTGCCGGCCATCGCCGCCGGCGTCGTGGTGTCCCGGGGATCGCCGGGCGGGGAGCGATTGAGCTCGGGCTCGTTGCGGTCGAGCCGCGAGGTGGCATCGTCGAGCGATCGCCAGAACGCGGTGAGTGCGGCGGGCCCGCCGACCCGCGCCAGCAGCAGATTGGCGCAGGTATTGTCGCTGAGCTCGACGATCGCCTTGCACATCTCGGCGACCGACATCTTGCCGGCCGCGAGATTTTGCTTGGCGACCGGCGCGTAGTCCAGCAGGTCGGCCGGGCCGTAAGGGATCATGGCTGCAAGCTGCTCCTCGCCGCGATCGACCCGCGCCAGCACGCAGGCTGCGAGCGAGGCCTTGAATGTCGAACACATCACGAACCGCTCGTCGGCGCGCCAGGTGAGCTTTGCACCGGTCGCGAGGTTCTCGGCATAGAGCCCGATCCGCCCGCCGCTCTCGCGCTCGTAGGATTCGAGCTCAGGCGGCGCCTCCGCGGCGAACGCGGGAGAGGCGGCGATCCAGCAAAGCGAGGCGAGCAGGGAGCGGCGGTCGATAGGCATGGGGAGGCTTTCAGGTGAGTGGAGGCGGGAAATTAGCGGAGGCTGCATCTGCGTCGTCATTGCGAGGAGCGAAGCGACGAAGCAATCCTGAGTCTTCCCGCGGAGGGATTCTGGATTGCTTCGTCGCAAGAGCTCCTCGCAACGACGTGGCGAGAGCTGCGCACGCAATGACAGAGACTGGGGAGCGAGTGCGCCCGATTTCGGGCAGCGGAAGCCAAAGCCCTCACTCTCTCAAATCGTACCGATACGATTTCGATACGATCTGCCAGCCGTCGGCGAGCTTCATCGCGACCAGATAGTCCGTGAAGTAGCGCGGCGGCAGCTGGCAGCGGACCTTGATGAAGGCGGTCTTGTCGTCGGAGCGGTCGATGGTGACGATGAAATCCTCGCGCGGCTTGCCTTCGGCCTTGCCGGAAGGGCGCTTGCGCACGCGGTCGAGCCAGTCGGGCACGGTCAGGACCTGCAATTCGCCCTTCTCGACCCAGCGCAAATCGGCGGAGGGATGGAAGATGGCGCCGAGCTTGTCGGCGTCACCCTCATAGAGCCCGTCGAAATAGGATTGCACGACGGCTTCGACGCTCGAACGGTTCTGGCTCATGGGTCATCCTTTTGCATGATGTCTTGCGAGGAACTTAGTCGTACACATCAGAATGCGCTATGGGTGTGTCAGCCATTTGCGCGAAGGCGTCGCCATGACCGGATCAGAAAATTCGAACTCTCGTATCCTCACCGGCGAATGCTATTGCCGCACCGTGCGCTTCGAGGTGGCGGACGCGTTTTCCTATGCGATGAACTGCCACTGTTCGAATTGCCGCCGCACCACCGGCTCCGCCTTCAAGCCGTTCGCCGGGATCGAGCAGCACAAGCTCCGCCTCGTCCAGGGCGCGGACCAGCGCCTCGTCTACGGTGACGACACCACCCATGATGCCCACTGCGCGCGCTGCGGCTCGCTGCTTTATTCCCGGGTGCGCGAGGGAAAATGGGTCCATGTCGCCATGGGAACCCTGGTCGATGCCCCCTCGATCCGGCCGACCGCCCATATCTTCGTCGGTTCGAAGGCGCCCTGGCACGAGATTACGGACAATCTTCCGCAATATCGGGGGCACATCGGGGATTCCTAGGGGGACCAGACGAGCGCGCCAGTGTCGGCGAACCCCAGCCGCACTGGCGCGACAAACATAAAGGGTCGTTCGGCCTGCTGCCCGCGCCGCCTTCGTGACCTCCATCACAAGCGGCCGCAGCGGGTCCTGCTAAAGCGGTCCCAAAGGGGCTTGAACTGCCCCTGAACTTCGGAAGTCGTGTCATGCGCAATCTGCTCAGACTTTGCCCGCTTCTGCTCGCCGCCGCGCTGCTGTTCGGCGCCGAGCCCGCCTTTGCCGGAAAGCGCGTCGCGCTGGTGCTGGCCAACTCGGCGTACCAGCATGCGCCCTCGCTCGCGAACCCCGTCAATGACGGTTCGGTGATGGCGAAGACGCTGAAGGAGGCCGGCTTCGACGTCGTCGAGTCCCGTCACGATCTGTCGGCGCTCGACACGCGGCGCGTGCTGCGCGACTTTGCGGACGCGACCCGCGATGCCGACATCGCCGTAGTCTATTATGCCGGCCACGGCATCGAGGTCGAAGGCTCGAATTATCTGATCCCTGTCGACGCCAAGCTCGAGCGCGACACCGACGTGTACGACGAGGCGCTGTCGCTCGACCGTGTCCTGGTCGCGGTCGAGCCCGCCAAGCAGCTGCGCCTGGTGATCCTGGATGCCTGCCGCGACAATCCGTTCGGCAAGACCATGAAGCGCACGATCGCGACGCGCGGCATCGGCCGCGGCCTTGCCCAGGTCGAGCCGACCAGCCCCAACACGCTGATCGCCTATTCGGCCAAGGCCGGTTTCACCGCGCAGGACGGCGACGGCGCCAACAGCCCGTTCACAATGGCGTTGTCGAAGCATCTGACGACGCCGGGCCTCGACGTCCGCCGCGCCTTCGGCTTCGTGCGCGATGACGTGCTCAAGTCGACCGGCAACAAGCAGGAGCCGTTCGTGTATGGCTCGCTCGGCGGCGAGGACGTGCCGCTGGTGCCGGTCAAGGTGGTGGCCGCGGCGCCAACGGCGCCCGTGGTAAATCCGCAGGCGGATATCCGCCGCGACTATGAGCTCTCGCTCCAGGTCGGCAACAGGGCGGCCTGGGAGGCGTTTCTCGCCCAGCATCCCGACGGCTTCTATGCGAACCTTGCCAAGCTCCAGCTCGAGAAAATCGGCGCCGAGCAGGCTCACGCGGCGGCGACCGAGAAGGCGAAGCAGGCCGAGGCCGAGCGTGATCGTCTCGCCGCGCTTGGCGCGCAGAAGGAGGCGCAGGCCAAGGCCGCGGCTGACGCCAAGGCCGCCGAGCAGGCGCAGCTCGCTGCGCAGAAGGCCAAGGAGCAGGCACAGCAGCAGGCGGCTGCCGCCGAGCAGCAGCGCGTCAATCTCGCCGCCGCGGCACCTAGCACTGCGCCGTCCAGCACGGCGAGCCCGACCGGCACCAATGTCGCCTCCTTGACGCCGGCGGCGACGCCAGCCGATCTCACCCGCTCGGTGCAGACCGAGCTCGGGCGTGTCGGCTGCTTCTCCGGACAGGCCGACGGCAACTGGAATACGTCCTCGCAGCGGTCGCTGTCGCAGTTCAACCGCTATGCCGGCACCAAGCTCGACGTGAAGGTCGCGAGCACCGATGCGCTCGATACCGTCAAGGCCAAGCAATCGCGCGTCTGCCCCCTGGTCTGCGAGCACGGCTTCAAGGCCGACGGCGACAACTGCACCAAGATCGTGTGCCGCGAGGGCTATGCGGTCAACGACGACAACGAATGCGAGAAGCAGCGTGCCGCCAAGCCGGCCAAGCCCGCGACCGCCAAGCGCGACGACAGCGACGAGCGTCCCGCACGGCAGCGTCGTCAGGCCGGCGCTGCGGCAGGCGGCTACGGTGCTGCCGCCGGCATCGCTGCCGCCGCCGGCGCTGGCCGTCGCTCGGGTGGCGGGCAGGTCTTCTGCAACAGCGGCGGCTGCCGTCCGGTCAGCCGCGGCTGCCACCTCGAATATCGCGGCGGCGGCGGCCCCGGCAACGATGCCAATGCCGAGGTGTGCTACTGACACTGCTCTGGGTCGTCCCGGCGTTCGCAGGGACGACAGATCAGTTCGAGATCGCGCTCGCCGCGATGTTCACCGTCAGCGCCAGCAAGGCCGTGTTGTAGATGAAGGACACAATGCCGTGCGCGGTGGCGGTGCGGCGGATGGTCTTGTCGGTGATGCCGACGTCGGAGACCTGCGCGGTCATGCCGATCACGAAGGAAAAATAGACGAAGTCCCAATAGTCGGCATGGACGTCCTTGTCGCCGCTCGGAAATTGCAAGCCGCCCGGCTTGGCGTCCCGATAGTAATCATGGGCGTAATGCAATGCGAAGGTCGTGTGCACAGCGGCCCATGACAGCACGATAGTGCTGATTGCAACGGTCAACTCGGCAGCGCCGCGCTGCGGCGTGCCGAGTTCCGAAACGATTGCGGCAATGCTGGCGAACGCGCCGATCGCCGTCACCAGCAGGATCACGAAGCGACCGTCGTCCTGCATCGCGGCCGCGCGGCGGATGTGCTGGTGATCGTTGCAGAGCATCATCGCGTAAACCAGCACGAGATAGACCGCGATCAGCGCATCCCAGCCGAACAACAGCCGCGTCACCAGTCGGTGCGAGCCTGGTAATAGCAGGCAGACGAGAATACCGACGCCAAGCGAGATGAAGGTCCGCGGCCGCGCATAGATCAGCCGCACCGGCCGCGACATCTTGCGGAAGCGAACGAGGACGGGATCTTCCTTGTCGGTGGCCATGATGGTGATGGCTCTCACACTGTTGCCGCTGCAGCGGTCTGCTCCCTCCCCCGCTTGCGGGGGAGGGGTGGGGAGAGGGTGTCTCCACAATTGAGAACCCCCAAGACGAGAGAGCCCTCACCCGCGCCTTCGGCGCGACCTCTCCCGCAAGCGGGAGAGGTGAAACGTCAGCTCTTCCGTTCCGCCACAAAGCGCGCGGCGGCCTGGAGCACGGCGGCGCGGTCGCCGAAGATCGACACCGCGCTGTCGGCCCGCGCGAGCAGGTCGCGCACGCGCTGCTTGGCGCCTTCAATGCCGAGCTGGGTGACGAAGGTGGTCTTGCCGAGCACGGCATCGGCGCCGGCCGGCTTGCCGAGCGCAGCCGCATCGCCTTCGACGTCGAGCAGATCATCGGCGATCTGGAAGGCTTCGCCGAGCGCGCGGCCGTAATCGTCGAGCGCCTGATATTCCTTTGGCGAGGCCTGGCCGAGGATCGCGCCGGCGATGCAGCCGTAGCGCAACAGCGCGCCGGTCTTCATCTGCTGAATGCGGGCGACATCGATCGGCTCGTTGCCGCCAAAGCGGCCTTCGCCGGCGAGATCGAGGATCTGGCCGCCGACCATGCCGCCGATGCCGGCGCAGCGCGCCAGCGCGCGCGTCAAGAGCAGGCGCACATTGGCGTCGCGATGGATCTCGTCGCGGGTGATGATGTCGAAGGCGAGCGTCAGGAGACCGTCACCGGCGAGGATCGCGGTGGCGTCATCGGTCTTCTTGTGCAGGGTGGGGCGGCCGCGGCGCAGGTCCGAATTGTCCATCGCCGGCAGGTCGTCATGGATCAACGAATAGCAGTGGATGCATTCGAGCGCAGCGCCAGCGAGCAGCGCGGCCTCGCGCGGCACGCCGAACACCGCCGCGCTCTCGACCACCAGGAACGGCCGCAGGCGCTTGCCGCCGTTCAGGCTCGAATAGCGCATTGCGTCCATCAGTCGCTTGGGCCGGGCGATCTCATCGTGCAGGATGTCGTCCGATAAGAGGCGCCCGAGCAGGGCCTCGGTATCATCAGCGGTCTTGTCCAGACGTTTGGCGAAATCGGACGGGGACGTGCCGGTCATCAAGAAGGGCTCCAGAACTAAAATTCGGCCGGACAATCCTTTATGCGCCCGCCCCAGTCAATCGTTTGGAAGGCGTAAAAAGTGCTGGAAAAGGCCCGAATTATCACAGACTTAATGCCAGCCTTGTGGCCGCGTTTCGTTTTCCGCCGGAAAGGTCGATTTGCGCATCGTTAAAATCCTGCTGGCGCTGCTCGCGATCGTGGTTCTCGCGCCCTATGTGATCGCGCCGTTCTACCGCGCCGGCCATCCGGTTTCGACGCTGATGGCCTGGCGCAGCTTGCGCGGCGCGCCGATGCAGCGGGAATGGATTGATCTGGCTAACATGTCGCCCTATCTGCCGCGCGCGGTGGTGGCGGCCGAGGACGCTCATTTCTGCAAGCATCACGGCATCGATTGGGGCGCGCTCCGCGAGGCCATCGACGACGCCAGGGAGGACGGCACCGCCTTCCGGGGCGCCTCCACCATCCCGCAGCAGGTGGCGAAGAACCTGTTCCTCTGGCAGGGCCGGGATTTCGTCCGCAAGGCGCTGGAATTCCCGCTGGCGCTGTGGATCGACTTGGTCCTGCCCAAGGCGCGGATCCTGGAGATTTACCTCAACATCGCCGAGCTCGGCCCCCAGGGCCAATTCGGGGTGGAGGCGGCCAGCGCCTATGCCTTCGGCAAATCGGCCGAGGACCTCTCGCCCCGGGAAGCGGCCCTGCTGGCCTCGATCCTGCCCAACCCGGTCAAACGCAGCGCCCGGACCCCCGGCCCGGGTGTCCGGCGGCTGGCGGCGGCCTATATGGCGCGGGGGCAGGCGAGCTCGCTTGTGACCTGCTGGCGGGAAAATCGCTGATTTCGGGCCCATTTGGGGCATATTTTCCGGCCCAAGAGCCTAGCTTTACGGCCAGCCTTCCTCTATAAGCGCGGCCTTGATCGGCATTCAGCTCGCCTCGTATTGCGGGTGCTGAGCCGTCCCCTCGCGGACGATGCCCTGATGACACCAATCCCTAGAGGATATTGAAATGGCCGTTCCGAGAAGAAAAACCTCGCCGTCGCGCCGTGGCATGCGCCGCTCGGCAGACGCCATCAAGAAGCCGACCTATGTGGAAGACAAGGACTCCGGCGAGCTCCGTCGTCCGCACCATCTCGACCTCAAGACCGGCATGTACAAGGGCCGTCAGGTCCTGAAGAAGAAAGAGTCCTGAGTTTTCGGACTTTTCTCGGGGCAGGACGATTTGACCTGCCTGATTTCGGCCAACGCATGAGATATGACAGTGACGGCGGCGGAGCCAATGCTTCGCCGCCGCATTGTCCTGTCTGGATATCTTGATCGAGAAGGCATTTCGCCGATGGTCGGTTTCCCGCTGCTCCTGATTCCGCTCGCGGTCTACAACATCATCGCCTTCCTGATGCCCACCGTGTCGTTCACGGACGTGCTGTTCAAGGTGCCGATGATCACGGGCGAGACCTGGCCGGTCACGCTCGCCGATCTGCTGCTTGCGCTCGGCGTGGTGCTGCTGCTGCTCGAGGTGGTCAAAGGCGCGCGGCCCGGCTCCAAATTCCTGATGGATCATCTGCTGTCGCTGATCATCTTCGGCGCGGCCGCCGCCGAATTCGTGATGTGGCCCAAATTCGGCAACTCCACCTTTTTCCTGCTGGTGCTGCTCGCGATGGCCGATTTCCTCGGCGGCATCGCCCAGCGCACGCGTCGCCGCGTCGCCTATGTCGCCGAGACGGTGCCGGCGCCGCGCAGGGCCAAGCGCCAGGCCGAAGCGCCGGCAGATGAACCCCCATCCGAGCCCAGGTTCGAGCCGGCGCCAGCGCCGCCGCAAGCCGCGCCTGTCGTGCCGCCCGCGCCCACGGCGCAGTCGGTCGCCGAATCCGTGCTGATGGATCATCCCGCGCCAAAGCCGGTGAACCCGTCCTCGCCGGAAATTCCCTCGCCGCATCTGCAGCCGGGCAGCGGCACGCCGTCGTCTCCCG
Source organism: Bradyrhizobium sp. B117 (assembly GCF_038969555.1). NCBI lineage: Bacteria > Pseudomonadati > Pseudomonadota > Alphaproteobacteria > Hyphomicrobiales > Nitrobacteraceae > Bradyrhizobium > Bradyrhizobium sp. B117. The sequence goes on along the minus strand of NZ_CP152414.1, from coordinate 9,671,531 downwards.
ACGCGCCGCGCTGACTGAGCGCCGAGGCCACCGCCACGTCATGGCCGGGCTCGTCCCGGCCATCCACGTCTTAGCCACGTTGAAGGCAGATCGTGGATGCCCGGGACAAGCCCGGGCATGACGATCTCTCTATGCCGCGAGTGCGAGGCAACGAGCGTCTAGAAGATTCAATTAAGCCACCTGCCGCGTGCGCGCGGTGACGCTTGGAAGCGGGCGCTTGCTGCCATAGGCCATCCGCGCGTCCTCAGAGGAGCCGCGGCGCAGCCGTGTGGTCTGGGGCAGGTGCTCGGCATTGGCGATGAGCTGGGTGACGAAGCTCGGATCGGGACGCGGCAGCGGCGCCTTGTGGACCCACGCAAGCGTGGGCACGACCGGCACCAGGGCCGTGCCCGTGCCGGCTTCCACCGCGTCCGATCGATCAGTACTCAACATCGCAATCACCGTTGATCCGGCGAAGATGTCGCGTTTCGGGACGCTGGCGCCGGGTGCGTGTCAGTACTCGCAAGGCCTATGCCGGACGGCCCGGTTTGGTTCCGCCGCACGCAGAAACGTGGTTTCCAAATTGTTTATCAACTTTGCCTAGGGTCGAGGGCGAATCTGGCTCTATCCTGTGCCGGCTCCGGACTCCCCTGCTGTCCCGAAACGAGGCGATTTTTGACCCCCGCATTGCCGCAAGCCTCCGACATCCTCGCCGCGCTCGGCCAGGCCCTGTTCGCCTGGGACATCGCCAGCGATGTCATCGTCTGGGGGGAGCAGGTCAGCGCCGTCTTCCCCGATATCCCGGCCGAACGACTCGCGACCGGCGCCGAGTTCGCCAAGCTGATCGAACCTTCGCAGTTGCTGCGGACCGCCGCGCTGGCGCAGACCTCCGCCGTGCACGGCGCCGACGGCACGCCCTACCGGGTCGAGTATGGCGTGCGCATGAGCGCCGCCGATCCCGTGGTCTGGATCGAGGAGACCGGCCGCTGGTTCGCCGGCCCCGATGGCCGTCCCACGCGCGCGATCGGCTCTGTCCGCATCAACAATGAGCGGCATGCCCGCGACGAGGAGCTGACCAAGCTCGCCCGGCTCGATCCGCTGACCGGCGAGCTGAACCGCTCGCACCTGATCGCGGCGCTGGCCGAGGCGATCGAGGAGACGACCCGCTTCCGCTCGACCGCAGCCTTCATGCTGGTCGGCATCGACCATCTCGCCCGCGTCAACGACGCCTTCGGCTTCGACGTTGCGGATGCGGTGATCCTCGACGTCGCCAAGCGCATCCGTGCGCGGCTGCGCGGCGGTGACGTGCTCGGGCGCTTCTCCGGCAACAAGTTCGGTCTGATCCTGAAGAACTGCACTGTCGACGACATGAACGTCGCCGCCGAACGCTTCCTCGCCGGCATCCGCGACGAGGTGGTGCCGACCAAATCCGGGCCGGTCTCGGTCACGGCCTCGATCGGCGCGGTCAGCCTGCCGCGCTATGCCCGTAGCACCGACGAGGCGGTCAACCGCGCCCATGAGACGCTGGACGCGGCCAAGCGCCGCCGCGCCGGCTCGTTCGCGGCCTGGCGTCCGGATGCCGCGCGCGACGCGCAGCGCCGCGTCAACATCCGCGTCACCGACGAGATCGTGACCGCGCTGAACGAGCGCCGCATCAAGCTCGCCTACGAGCCGGTGGTGGCTGCCGTCTCGCGCGAGCGCGCGTTCCACGAATGCCTGGTGCGGATGGATCAGGGCGACGGCCAGGTGCTGCTCGCGCCTGACATCGTGCCGGTGGCGGAGCGGCTCGGTCTGATCCGCCTCGTCGATCACCGCGTGCTCGAGCTCGTCGTCGCCGAGCTCGCAGCCGCGCCCGCAATCTGCCTCAGCCTCAACATCTCGCCGGATACGACCATGGATCCGGACTGGTGGGCCGGAATCGAATCGCTGATGCAGACCCATCCCGGCGTTGCCGAGCGGCTGATCGTCGAGATCACCGAGACGGTTGCGATCCAGGACATCGACGACGTCCGCGCCTTCGTCGGCCGGCTCAAGCATTTCGGCAGCCGCATCGCCATCGACGATTTCGGCGCCGGCTACACTTCGTTCCGAAACCTGCGCAAGCTCGGCGTCGACATCGTCAAGATCGACGGCGCCTTCGTGCAGAACATCACCCATTCCGCCGACGATCGCGCTTTCGTGCAGACCCTGATCGACCTCGCCCGCCGCCTCGACATCAAGACCGTGGCCGAATGGGTGCAGGACGAGGAAGCCGCCAACATGCTGCGCGACTGGGGCTGCGACTACATCCAGGGCCGCCTGATCGGGCTGGCATCGGCCGAGCGCCCGTGGGGTGCGCCGCCGGACAGCGCGCTGCCCGCGGCAAGCTGAGGTGCCGTAGTTGAGACGCCGTAGGGTGGGCAAAGCGAAGCGTGCCCACGACTTCAGTTGCATTCATGGAGAGATGGTGGGCACGGCGCAAGTGCGCCTTTTGCCCACCCTACGATAGTGTGCGTGGGGTAACTTTTCCCCCGCCATTGCGAGCGTAGCGAAGCAATGACGATGCGTAGCTACGCCACGCAAATTCCTGCCACCGCCACCTTCTGAAACAGATGCGGGCTTGCCACGGCCGACGCCGGATAGTCCGCGATCTTGGCGCGGAATTCGGGGTGGGTGAACGCCGCGCGGAAATGCGCGTTGGATTCCCACACCGCGTAATTGAGATAGGTCGGATTGTCGCCGACGGCACGGTGAAGCTGGGTCGAGATGAAACCCGGCTGCCGCTTCATGAAAGCGGCATCGTCTTGCCAGCTCGTCAGGAAGCTCTGTTCATCCGCGGCATCCAGCGTGAACAAATTGACCAGCACCACGGGGCCTGCATCGAGCGCGATCTGGCGGTCGATCGGGAAGGCGGGGTCGAGAGGGCGCATCTGGGGCATGGCACTACTCCATCCAGTTTGGTATCATCATGTCAATTCGACAATACACGACATAGATATTTGACATGATGATGTCAATACGGAATAATCGAGGCAAATGAGCAAGACCAAGCGCACCCCGGCGGGCGATGCCCTGACCGGCCTCATCCTCGACCTGTTCCGGGCCAACGGCCTGCTTCTCACCGCAGGTGACCGGCTGGTCGCCTCGCTCGGCCTCACCAGCGCCCGCTGGCAGATCCTCGGGGCGATCGTCGATGCCGAGCGCCCCGAGCCGGTCGCCTGGCTGGCGCGCAATCTCGGCGCCAATCGCCAGAACGTGCAGCGGATCGTCAACGATCTGGAGCGGGATGGTCTCGTCGTGTTCGAGACCAACCCGCATCATCGCCGGGCGCAGCTCGTGGTGCTCACCGACAAGGGCAGGCAGGTCTACGATGCCGCCGGCCGCTTGCAGGTCCCGTGGGTCAACGGCCTGGCGGATGGCTTGTCTGTGAAGGAGATCGAGATCGCCCACCGCCTGATCGGCGCCCTGCGCGACCGGCTCGAGGATCCTGGCGAAGACTGATGGCTGCGGCTTACGCCACGCGGCGAACCGCGTTCAGCGTCTCGATGGTACGTCCGACCTCGGCCGCCGGGCACGGCTTGCCGAAATAATATCCCTGCACCGCGGTGCAGCCGCATTCGCGGACGAAGTCGAGCTGCTCGATGGTCTCCACGCCTTCCGCCGTGGTCTCGACGCCGAGCACGGAGCCGAGGCTGGCAATGGTGCGGACGATGGCGATGCTCTCGGGGCTTTCGCCGAGCGTGCCGACGAAGGAGCGGTCGATCTTGATGCGGTCGAACGGAAACTTGCGCAGGTAGCTCAGCGAGGAATAGCCGACGCCGAAATCGTCGAGGCTGACGCGGACGCCCAGCGCACGGAGCTGGTGCAAAATCTCGATCGTCGCCTCGCTGTCGTCGAGGAGGGCGGTCTCGGTGACCTCGAGCTCGAGACGCTGCGGCGGCAGGCCGGCTTCCGCCAGCGCGCTCGTGACCATCGCGACCAGCCCGCGCGAGCGGAACTGCACCGGCGACAGGTTCACCGCGACGGTGACATCAGGCCATGAGGCGGCCGTGGCGCAGGCCGTGCGCAGCACCCATTCGCCGATCGGCACGATCAGCCCATTCTCTTCCGCGATCGGAATGAACTCGGCCGGCGAGACGAAACCGCGCGAGGGATGTTTCCAGCGCAGCAGCGCTTCGAAACCGGTGAGCTCGGTGGTGTCGAGCCGCACCTGCGGCTGGAACACCAGATGGAATTGGCTGCCTTCCAGCGCGCCGCGCAGGTCGTGCTCCAGCGCGTGGCGGCTGCGCGCCTCTTCCTCCATCTCGGGCTCGAACAGCTGATAGGCGCCGCGGCCCTTGGCCTTGGCCTGGTACAGCGCGAGATCGGCGCATTTCATCAGCTCGTCGGCATCGAGGCCGTGATCGGGCGCGATCGCGATGCCGACGGAGACGCCGACATGGATCGACTGGCTTTCCAGCGCCGGCGGGTGACCGATGATCTCGACCAGGCGGCGAGCGAGCTTCTCGGCCGATTCCGGCTGCGGCCCGCGCTGAAGCACGGCGAATTCGTCGCCGCCGAGGCGCGCGACGGTGTCGTTCTCGCCGACATTCTCCTTTAGCCGCGCCGCGACCCAGCGCAGCAGCCGGTCGCCGGCAGCGTGGCCAAGGCGGTCGTTGACGGTCTTGAAATTGTCGAGGTCGAAGCAGAGCACCGCCATCGCGCCGCCGGCGATCGCCACCTGGTTCAGCCCCTCGCCCATCTTCTCGCGGAACAGCGTGCGGTTGGGCAGATCAGTCAGGGAATCGTGCCGCGCCATGTGCGCCACGCGCGCCTGCGCCTTGTGACGCTCCGTGACGTCCTCATAGGTGACGACCCAGCCGCCATGCTCCATCCGCTTGTGGTTGAGCTTGATGATGCGGCCGTCGCTCAAATGACGGTGCAGAGTGTGCTCGCCTTCCCGCAGCCGCTCGACATAGTCGGCATAGAGCTTGGCCGCGGTCGTGTTCGGATGGATGCCGAGATCGCAGCTGTGCTCCATGATCTCGCGCATCGAGACGCCGGGCTTCACCACGTCGGGGGAGAGGCCGTACATCTCGATGTAGCGGCGGTTGCACACGATGACGCGCAGGCTTGCATCGAGCATGCACAGGCCCTGGCTCATGTTGTTCAGCGCCGCGTCGAAGCGGCGGTATTGCTCGCTCAGCTCCTCGACCGCGCGCTCGCGCTCGGTGATGTCCTCGTAGGTGGCGACGAAGCCGCCCTCGGCCAGCGCGCAATAGCGCACCGAGATCACGGTGTCGTTCGACATGCTCCGGCGCATCGGCGAGGAGTCGCGATTGGCGATCCGGGCGCGGGCGGTTTCGAGGATCTGCTGCGGGCTGTATTCCGAGGAGAACGCGCCGTTCACCATCGATCGCTCGATCAGCTCGCCCAGATGCGTGCCGGGCCTGGTCTCCTCCGGCGACAGCCGGTAGATGGTGCGGTAGGTGGTGTTGCAGACGCGCAGGCGCATGTCGCTGTCGTAGAAGGCGAGCCCGTGTGCCATGTTCTCCAGCGCCGCATCGAGGATGAAGTTCTGCTGCCGCAGTGCCTCCTCGTATTGCAGCCGATCGGTGACGTCTTCGTGCACCGTCACCCAGCCGCCGTCGGGCAGGAAGCGCGAGACGGCCTGCACCATCCGCCCGTCATAGCGCTTCACCAGCAGGGTTTTCGCCTTCCTGCTGCGCACGTCCTCCAGCCTGGTGTCATGGAATTCGTCGGCCGACATGCCCGGCAAATTGCCGCGCGACAGCCAATGGTCAATGGCCGTGCTGTGCGTGATGCCCGGTTTCACCACCTCGGGGTCGAGATCGTAGAGGTTCAGGAAGCGTTCGTTGCAGACCACGACGCAGCTGTCGGCATCATACATGATGAGGCCGTGCGACATGTTGGCGAGCGCGTGCTGGCTGCGCTCGGTCTGCACACGCAATTCCGCTTCGAGCCGGGCGAGGCGGCTGACGTCGTCGCAGATCGTCATCCAGCCGCCGCCGGGGAGCGGCTTGAGCTCGAGCGACATGACGAGGCCGGTCGCAAGCCGCTGCTCGGTCCGGAACGGCTTGCCCGCTGCGATCTGCGCGATCCGCGCCGAATACAGCGTGTCGAGCTCGTCCTCGGGAAAGTTGCCGCGCCTTGCGCTGTGCGCAAGCACCTCGCGGTAGCTCGTGCCGACCCGCACGATTTCGGCCGACATGTCGAACAGGCCGAGGTAGCGTCGATTGACCAGCACGATCCGGTTGTCGGCATCATAGACGCAGACGCCCTGCTCCATGTGGTCGAGCGCAAGCTGGCTCAGCCCGACCAGGGCCTCCGGGCCCTGCTCGCGGCGTGCACCAAGCTCATTGTCGCGGGTCGACGTCATGGGGTCGGCGAGGTCTCGGCGGGCAATAGACTTAACGCAACGTAATTCGGGCGCCGAGGGTAGCGAAGAGGCGGGAAAATTCCCTTAAGCGCAGTAGTTTACGGAGGGTGACTGGGAATGAGGAAAGGCGTGTGTCGGCACGCGAATGCGGAAGCGCCTGCGAGCCAGAGTTAGCCGAGAGCGCGCAACAAATCCCATCGTCGTCCCTGCGTTCGCACGGACGACAGCGGATGTTTGGCTCGATTCCTACGGCCCGTACAGCACGAGCTCCGTATCCGTGAGGTCGCCGAGTTGCGGGCGATGCGGGCCCTTGAAATATTTGCGGCCGCGCCGCTCGGTATAAAGGCCGGCGAGGCCGGGAATCGGGCCGTTGGAATCGACCGCGACCGAGATCTTGCCGAGCCGCAGCAAGAGCCGGCCGATGCGGCCGGCGCAGGCGGCGTATTCGGCGGCGCTGCGGCAATAGATCAGCTTCATCGCGGGCGGCGCGATGAAGCCGCGGCGGATGCGCACCGGTTGCAGGATGAACGGGAACGTTCCCTTCGGCGTTCGGACGACCAGGCTGAGGCAATTGTAGCGCGCATGCCGCGTCAACAGCTCGGTCTCCTCGGCGGAAAGTCCCTCGATGGTCTTGGCGTGCTGCGGGATGACCTCGATCTTGCTCCAGCGCGGGGCGCGCGACAGCGCCGGCACGGAGAAGAAGATGCCGCGGCAATAGGCGCGAAAACCCTGGGTCTCGATGATCGGCCAGGTCCACGGCGCCGGGCTGATGTTGAGATAGGTGACGTCCTTGTGCCGCTGCGCGATCTTGGTCAGCAGCGGCGCATAGTTGCGGTGGGCCGGATCGACATACCAGCTCGACAAATTGCACTGGATGGCGGTCTCCTCGCCGACCTTCCGCGCCGTGTAGATCAGCAGCAGCACGCCGACCGGCGTGCCGTCATTGTCGAGCATGTAGCCGAAGCGCGGATAGCCCTCCGGCACGGGCCGGAAGGCCTGACGGCGCAGGCCCTGGATCCAGTAATTGTACGAGCGGCCGACGAAGCCGCGCGTCAACAGGTCCGCGACCGCCTCGACGTCGGCTTCGGTGATCTCGCGGCATCGGACCTTGGTGTGGATCACGCTCGTCTTGCCCGTGGAAATGGGAGGCCTCGTGAGTTTAGTTAGCGCCAGCCTTCGCCATGGGCTTCAGTCGCGACGTGCGGCTGCATGCCCATGATCTCCCGCACCTTGGCGGGCCAGGCGGAAAGGTCGGTGCCGTGGGTGTGGAACATGGCGACGGCGAGGCGATCCATGCCGAAGGCGACGCAGCCGGTGTGCGCGGGCTCGCCATTGGCGTCCTGGATGCCCCAGGTCGTGCCGAAATGTTCGCGGTGATAGTTGAAGCTCATGCAGGCGGTCGGCTGCTCTTCCGAGCGCAGCGGGATCAAGAGCTCGAACTTGAGCTGCTGCTGCTTCTGGCTCACCGCCTTCATCTGGCCGACGCGGCCGAAGAACGGATCGCTGGCATAGTCGACGCGGAAGGTCAGGCCGAGGTCGGTCGCGATCTTCTGCGCGCGCAGCATCCAGCGCTCGCGGAAATCGGCGACGTCATCGGGCGTGCCGATGCAGACATATTCGCGCATCCGGAACGATTGCAGCCGGTCGAGATGCTTTGACGGCTCGCGGCGAAAGCAGTCGGCGGCGACGTCGAAGCGCAGGCCGCCTTTAGGCAACTGGCCGCGGCTCGCCGCGATCGGATAGACCGGATAGCAGGCGGCGGGCGAGAGCACGAGGTCGGCGGGCGAGAGCGAGGTGGTCCAGTCGCCGCCGGCATCGAAGCGGCTCACCGCGGCATTGATCTCGCGTTCGGTACCGTGCAGGCCGCAGACGCAGCCGAGCAGGTTCGGAAAGCTCTTGAGATAGCCTGATTTCTCCAGCTGGGCCCGGCTCATCACCGGCGGGAAGCGCAGCGCTTCGGTACCGGCCTCGCGATGCCGAGTGATCAGCGCGGCGAGCTTCTCGACGACGCCCTCATAGAACGCGGTGCGGGCATAGACGCCGTCCGAGCCCATACGGTGGAACAGCTTGTCGGCGAGATGATCGAGCGGATCGGCGATCTCGGGCGCGGTCTCGGGCGAGTTGGGGAGGACGGCAATGTTCATGGAATGGTGTCCTGCTATCTGAAAAATTGTTCTTGTTGTTTCAGTCGTGAAGGCTTGCCGGCACGCCGCTCATCAACGTCGAGGTCGCGGCGTTGGCCAGAATGCGGTCGTTGTTGATCATGATCGGCGACGACAGCACGTCGCGCAGGTGGCGGCCCATGGTGAACTCGCCGTCATTGCGGTAGCCGGAGAGGCCGGCGGTGCGCATCGCGTGCATCACGGTCTCGACCGCGAGCTCGGAGGCCTGCACCTTGAGCAGCGTGATCGAGGACTGGAAGTCGAGCGAGCCGAGCGCGCGCTCGTCGTGCTCGGCGCGGGCAAAGGCCTCGATATTGGCCGCGATCAGCGCGCGCAGTTTTGCGAGCGACATCTTTGCGGCGGTGAAATGGGCGGCGGCCGGCGGCATCTGACCGCCGGACGAGCGTGCCGCCTTGCGAATGAAGGCCTGCGCGCGCGTGACGGCGGCGGCGGCAATGCCGGCCCAGGCCGACGACCAGCACAGATGCGCGAACGGCGTCATGGTCTGGGCATGGATCTTGTCATAAGCCTCGGGGAAGACGCGGTCGGCGGGACAGTCGACCTTCAGCTCGAATCCGGTCGAGCAGGTGCCGCGCATGCCGAGCGTTTCCCAGCCCTGGGTCTGCTTCAGCGAATAGTCGTCCTTAGCGAGCGCCAGCAGCACCTGGTCGGAAGCGGCGGCATTGGTGGCGCGGCGGGCGATGGTGACGAGGCCGTCGGCCTCGGCGCCGTAGGAGATCACGGTGGCGTCGCGCACCAGCGAGATGGTGTCGCCGGCGTGATCGACCGCGGCCGCGCTGGCGCGGATGTTGCCGCCGTTCTGGCCTTCGGTGGTGGAGGAGGCGAGCAGCCACTGGTCGCGCGCGACCCGCCGCATCATGGTTTCCATCCAGGGAATACCGTGGCCATGCCTGGTCACGCAGGCGACCTTTGTCGTGTGCATCGCGTAGATCATCGCGGTCGAGGCGCAGGCGCGCCCGAGCGTGTAGCAGATGTCGGTGACGTCGTGGATCGAGGCACCGAAGCCGCCGAACTCGACCGGGATCATGACGCCGAGCAGTTTCTGCTCGCGCGCGACGTCGAAAGCCTTATGAGGAAAGCGGGCGTCGCGATCGACGCCGTCTGCGTCGGCGGCCGCCGCAGCGGCGGTCCGGGCGGCGCGCTCGATCAGGGAGGGACCCTGCTCGAGAAAACTCATTTGTGTTTCGTCGACAGTGAGGACCGCTTCACGCACGTTCATACTCGTCCGCCTCCGGTTTGTCGTTCAGGATCGCCGGCATCATTCGCGATGCCGCTTGGCGCGATCCTCCGATCATCTTTGCTTGTGGGAGAGGCTAGGGATTTAATTCAAATTCGTCGATGAAATAGAGGGTAAACGAAGCCCGATTCCGAATGGACAGTTAAAGTCGGGTTGTTTGCGTCGCTGGAAATCTGGAGGTCGCGTTAGGGTTCTGGAAGAAGGGCGAATTCCAGACAATCTGAGTCATCGTTTACTAAGAAACGCGAAGTAATGGTGACGCCCATTGCGAGATCGGCTGGCCGTGCCCATCGTAGCCGGCGACCGGTCCGACCTTTGATAACAGATGGGAATTTACCGATGCAGGCCTTCGATACCGATTTGCGCAATCGCATCATCAAGCTGGTGAAGGGCATCCTCGAGCAGAATTCGCTCAGCGCTGATGTCAAGCCACAGGCGAAGCTCGTCGACGTCGGCCTGACCTCGATGGACATGGTCAATCTGATGCTCGGCGTCGAAGCCGAGTTCGACTTCACCATCCCGCAAGCCGAGATCACGCCGGATAATTTCCGGTCCGTCGAGACGCTGGAGCGCATGGTTGCGACCCAGCTGAAGCTGGCGACCGCGGCTTAATTAGGCTGCAACTCTCCCGCCGGTGTCGTCCCTGCCTAGTGCGCAATTGCGCACTAGGCAGGGACGACACTGAGTGTGAGGCCGGCACCACCGCTTCTCACAGCACCGCCATCCCCCGACTATCCCCGTTCCAAAATCGCCGCAAAACTGGCATAGCTTAACCATGTCGCACGTAGCGAACAGGGTGGAGCAGGCATGGCGCAGGCGGTATTGGGCATCATCGGCGGCTCCGGCATCTACGATCTGCCGGGCCTCGAAGGCGCACACGAAGAGGTGATCAAGAGCCCCTGGGGCGAGCCGTCGGCGCCGCTCCGGCGTGGCTCCATCGCAGGCCTGCCCATCGTGTTCCTGCCGCGGCACGATAAGGGCCACCGGCTGTCGCCCTCCGACATCAACTATCGCGCCAATATCGACGTGCTGAAGCGCGCCGGGGTCACCGACCTGATCTCGCTCTCGGCCTGCGGCTCGTTCAAAGAGGAACTGCCGCCGGGCACGTTCGTTCTCGTCGATCAGTTCGTCGACCGCACCCACAAGCGCGAGAGCTCTTTCTTCGGCCGGGGCTGCGTCGCCCATGTGTCGATGGCGCATCCGGTCTCGCCGCGCTTGCGCATCCATCTTGCTGCGGCGGCCGAAGCCGAGGGCATCGCGATCGCGCGCGGCGGCACCTATGTCTGCATGGAGGGCCCGCAATTCTCCACCTATGCGGAGAGCATGACCTACAAGACGCTGGGCTATTCCGTGATCGGGATGACCAACATGCCCGAGGCGAAACTCGCCCGCGAGGCCGAGATCTGCTACGCCACCGTCGCGATGGTGACCGATTTCGACTGCTGGCATCCCGATCACGACGCCGTCACCGTGCAGGATATCATCCGCGTGCTGAACTCGAACGCCGACAAGGCCAAGGCGCTGGTGGCGCGGCTGGCAAAGGATTTCCCGCGCGAGCACGAGCCGTGCCCGATCGGCTCGGACCGCGCGCTCGACACCGCGCTGATCACCGCGCCCGAGGCGCGCGACCTCGAGCTTCTGAAGAAGCTCGACGCTGTGGCCGGGCGCATCCTGCGCGGCTGAGACGCAAGAAGAACGAAAAGGCAGAACGCCATGAAGGTCGACGGCAAGCATTTCCGCAGCATCTGGCGCGAGCGCGACGGCTGGTCGGTCGGCGCGATCGACCAGCGCCGACTGCCGCACGAGTTCGTCGTTGCGAAGCTGACGTCGTGCGAGGACGCGGCCGTCGCCATCCGCGATATGCTGGTGCGCGGCGCGCCGCTGATCGGTGCCACCGCGGCCTATGGCATGGCGCTTGCGATGCGCGAGGACGCCTCCGATGCCGGCCTGAAGCGCGCCTACGACACACTCGTCGTGGCGCGGCCGACCGCGATCAATCTGAAATGGGCGCTCGACGAGATGCGCGCGACGCTCGAACCGATCGATCCGGTTGAGCGGGCGGAAGCCGCCTATGCGCGTGCCGACGAGATCGTCGAGCAGGATGTCGAGATCAACCGCGGCATCGCCGGCAACGGCCTGGAGCTGATCGAGGCGATCGCGGCGAAGAAGCCGGGCGAAACGGTCAACGTGCTCACTCATTGCAATGCCGGCTGGCTCGCGACCGTCGATTGGGGCACGGCGACGGCGCCGATCTATCTCGCGCATGAGCGTGGCATCAAGGTCCATGTCTGGGTCGACGAGACGCGCCCGCGCAACCAGGGCGCCTCGCTGACAGCGTGGGAGCTCGGCCATCACGGCGTGCCGCACACCGTGATCCCCGACAACACCGGCGGACACCTGATGCAGCACGGCATGGTCGATCTCGCCATCGTCGGCACCGACCGCGTCGCCGCCAATGGCGATGTCTGCAACAAGATCGGCACTTATCTGAAGGCGCTTGCCGCGCATGACAACGGCGTGCCGTTCTACGTCGCACTGCCGTCGCCGACCATCGATTTCGCCGTCGATGACGGCATCCGCGACATCCCGATCGAGCAGCGCAGCGGCACCGAGGTCACCGACATGACCGGCCGCACTGCAGATGGAAGGTTGGAGACCGTGCGCATCGTGCCGGATGGATCGCCGGTCGCGAATTATGCCTTCGACGTGACGCCCGCGCGGCTGGTGACGGGCCTGATCACCGAGCGCGGCGTGTTGAAGCCGGATCGAGCCGCGCTGGCAGCTGCGTTTCCGGAGCGGATCGCTGCTGCCGCGGAGTAGGTGCTGTAGGGTGGGCAAAGGCGCGAAGCGCCGTGCCCACCATCTGCTAGTGGTGGGCACGCTGCGCTTTGCCCACCCTACGGCATTTGTGAACTAGGCCAGCTTTAACCCTGTCGCCGCCTCGAGCTCCCGGATCGCCTGCGCGCCACTGGTGACCTTGATCGTCGTCATGCCCATCTCGCGCGCCGGTTTCAGATTGACGCCGAGGTCGTCGAGATAGACGCAGGTCTTCGGATCAACCTTCAGCGTCTCCACCATCAGCTGGTAGATGCGCGGGTCGGGCTTGCGCAGGCCGATCTTGGCGGATTCGATCACATGGTCGAACAGCACCATCACCTCGGCAATGTAGAGCGAGCGTCCGGTCATGCTGCCGATCGCGTTGGCCGGCAGATTGTTGGTGATGCAGCCGGTCTTGAATTGCGCCTTGATGCGCTTGAGCGCCTCGACCATCTCGGGGCGCAGATCGCCCTGGAGCAGCGGCAGCACATCGCGGCCGCGCACTTCCGCGCCGAGTGCGCGTGACTCCTCCGCGAACAAGGCATCGAACGTGTCGATATCGACCTCGGCCCGCTCGAACTTGGCCCAGGCGTTTTCGAGGTGATTGGCAGCGTTGGTGCGGCGGATGATGTCGGCGGGCAATCCGCGCTCCGTCTCGAACCGCGTGAACGCCTCGAACGGCGAGCTGGTCAAAACGCCGCCAAAATCAAAGATCACTGCCTCGATCGCCACTGTCCTGCCCTCGTCAATTCCTTTCCAAGAGCGCTAGCATGCGCTATCGGCAAGGACCAGTCCGAAGCAATCCGCGCCGCATCGGCTCCGCTCCAATACGTGTTCCATGAAGAAGCTCGCAGCCCTCATCATTGCCGCTCTGCTCGCCACCCCCGCTCATGCCATCGTCGGCGGCGGCACGCCGCAGGCCGACGGCGTTGCGCGCGCGGTCATTACCATAGTGGGCTCGCGCGGCAATTTCTGCACCGGCAGCCTGATCGCGCCGAAAATCGTGCTGACGGTGGCGCACTGCGTGCAGCCGGGCGCGGACTACAAGATCGTTGATCGCGGCACCGACGGTGCGCCGCAATTGCTGAACGTGCGCACCGTCGCGATCCATCCGAGCTTCAACATGCAGGCGATGCAGGCACATCGCGCCACTGCCGACGTGGCGCTGTTGCAACTCGATATTCCACTCAAGGGAAAATCGACGGTCGTGGTCGGTGCGCCGAATATTCCAATCCAGGTCGGCGGCCGCTTCGTCATCGCCGGTATCGGTGTCACGGTGCGCGGTGACGGCAAGAGCGGCGGCACCACACGCGTTGCCGGTCTCGTCGCGACAGGTCAGCCCGGCACGCTTCAAATTCGCCTGGTCGATCCCGTAACCAACGGTGTTCGCGACGGAATCGGCGCCTGCACCGGCGATTCCGGCGGGCCCGTGTTCGAGGACAAGCCGAATGGTACCGTGCTGGTCGGTCTCATCAGCTGGTCCACAGGACCGAATGGCGCCGCCGGCTGCGGCGGCTTGACCGGCGTCACGCCGCTCACGCTCTATCGCGACTGGATCTTGCAGACCGCGCGGAGCTGGGGCGCGGCGTTGTAGTTTGATCGCGAATTGATCTATGTCATTTTAATGCGGAAGCGCGGTGGGCGACCATGCCCGTCGCGGAGGAAACGCGTCGTCCATCAAGGGCGGCCACAAAAACAAGCAAGGCATAGAAGCAACAATGAATGTCGCTGTTCGCAGTCACGCCACGGCCAAGCAGGCCTCTGAACATTTCGACGTGCTGATCGTCGGCGCCGGCATCTCCGGCATCGGCAGCGCTTACCACCTCACCAAGCAGCTTCCGGGCACGAGCTACGTCATCCTGGAAACGCAGGCGACGTTCGGCGGCACCTGGAGCACGCATCGCTATCCCGGCATTCGCTCCGACAGCGACCTCCACACCTTCGGCTACAGCTTCAAGCCTTGGGTCGGCCCGCCGATCGCGACCGCCGAAGAAATCCTCACCTACATGAAAGAGGTGATCGACGACAACGATATCGCCCGGCATATCCGCTACAAGCACAAGATCAACTCGGCGAGCTGGTCGAGCGAGCAGAATCTCTGGACCATCGAGGCGGTCACCACCGACACCGGGGAGTCAAAGACCTTCACCGCGAATTTCCTCTGGATGTGCCAGGGTTATTATCGCCATTCCGAAGGCTACACACCGGAATGGAAGGGCATGGATCGTTTCAAGGGCCGCATCGTCCATCCGCAGACCTGGCCTGACGATATCGATCTCGCGAACAAGAAAGTGGTCGTGATCGGCTCGGGCGCGACCGCGGCGACGCTGGTGCCGAACATCGCCGACACATGTGCGCATGTCACCATGCTGCAGCGTTCGCCGACCTATTTCCGCCTCGGCCGCAACGCCATCGAGATCGCCGAGGAGCTGCGACGGCTTCAGGTCGACGCGGCCTGGATTCACGAGATCGTCCGCCGCAAGATATTGTTCGAGCAGGATGCGTTCACGAAGCTCTGCATCTCCAAGCCCGAGCAGGTGAAGAAGGAGCTGATCGGCCAGATCAGCGCAGTGCTCGGCGCGGACTACGACGTCGAGACGCATTTCACGCCGACCTATCGGCCATGGCGGCAGCGCATCGCCTTCGTGCCGGATGCCGATCTGTTCAAGGGCATCGCCAGCGGCAAGGCCTCCGTCGTCACCGACGAGATCGAGTGCTTCGTCGAGAACGGCATCCAGCTCAAATCGGGCAAGCTGCTCGAGGCCGATATCATCGTCACTGCGACCGGCTTCAACCTTTCGGCGCTCGGCGACATCGCCTTCGAGATCGATGGCAAGCCGCTCGCCTTCGGCGACACCGTCACCTATCGCGGCATGATGTTCACGGGCGTGCCGAACATGGCCTGGGTGTTCGGCTATTTCCGCGCCAGCTGGACGCTGCGCGTCGACCTCGTCGCCGATTTTGTCTGCCGGCTGCTCGGCCACATGAAGGCGAAGGGTACGAAGAAGGTCGAGGTGAGCTTGCGCCCCGAAGACCACAACATGCCGATTCTGCCTTGGATCGATCCGGAAAACTTCAACGCCGGATACATCATGCGCAGCATGAACCTGCTGCCGAAGCGCGGCGACAAGCCGGAATGGCAGCACAGCCAGGATTACTGGACCGAGAAGGACGAGATCCCGAAGACCGATCTGGACGACAAGGCGTTCGTGTATGGGTGAGGTGCGCTAGCGATCGCCTTGGACGATCGGGGTTCATGTGAACGGCGGTCAACACTGCGACAGGACTGCACACGCCGCACATGCGCGGATTGATCATTCTGCGCGGCAAAAGCGTGGCGCGGTTGCAACAAGGCGGTCGGATTCTGCCCCGGCTGTAGGGCAAACGGACGCATTTTGAGGCTGCCGTAGTGTTATGGAGCCTCGTCATGACCTAAGTTCCCGGCGGAATTGCTGCGAACGGGGGGTGTGGCGTGCAAGGCGAGGGGCTTTGGAGGCGGCAGAATCGACTGCGCCGATCCGTTGCTGCGTCGCTTTTCAGCGTATCGGCGGTCTTCGTCGGCCTCAGCCTTTGCACGACGCCGGCCAACGCGCTCTGCGCGCCTGATCCGGCCATCAGCGGCCAGACCGTTACATGTAGCGGCACGGACGCGGATGGCTTTCAGGCCGGGGTCGGGGTCGACAGCCTCAATGTCAACATGCTCTCCGGCGCGACCGTGAACGACAACGGGACGGTCTCGATCGGCGTCAACAATACCAGCACGGTCGTCAACAACGGCATTCTCTCGGCTGGCTCGGGCCTGACCGGCATCGGCGCCGGATATTCGAACACGGTGACCAACAACGGCCGCATCACGGTGCTGGACAACGGCCTCGGCATCCAGGTGATCGACCACAACGTCGTCGCTAATGCCGGAACGATCACGACAGGTGACAACGGTGCCGCGATCTCGGTCGGCGACAGCAACACCGTCACCAACAGTGGAGCGCTGTCTGTCGGCGCGTCGGGGGCGGGCATCTTCTCGGGCCAGAACAACACGATCACCAACGCCGAGACGGGCACGATCACGGGCGGCGACAGTGCAAGGGGCATTTTTGCGTTTGGCGGCGCGACCATCACCAATGCCGGCACGATCACGGTCGGCTCATCCGCCGGATTCTCCGGCGGCATTCTGGCGATCAGCAACAACAATACGGTCGTCAACACCGCCACCGGCAAGATCACGGTCGGGCAGTTCGCCGCCGGCATCTTCCTGCAAGGCAACGTCCAGACCGTCAGCAACTTTGGCTCAATCACGGCCGGCAATGCCGGCGTTGGCATCGCCGCGCTCGGCGATGATGTCAAGGTGACCAACGGCGGTACGATCACGGCGGGGAATACCGCATCGGCCGGCATTTCCGTGGCGGGTGATCGGGCCATCATCAGCCAGAGCGGCACGATCACCGTCGGCGCCGGCGGCGTCGGCATCAGCGTGAACTCGTTCAGCCCGACCAGCCAGGTCGTCAATACCGGCACCATCACCGTCGGGACTGGCGGTGTCGGCATCAACCTGAGCGGCGGCGGAAGCGTGTTCAACTCGGGCACCATCAACGCCGCGACCGGTCTGGCGGCGATCGAGTTCTGCAGCTGCGGCCCGAGCGCGCTGACGCTCGGCCCGGGCAGCATCATCAAGGGCCAGGTGCTTGGCTCTGGCACCGGCGCCTTCCAGCTCGGCGGCACCGGCAAGGATACGTTCAATCTCAGCGACATCGGCACCGGTCTCCAGTACGCCGGCTTTGCGACCTTCAACAAGGTCGACAGCTCGACCTGGACCGTGACCGGCACCGGCAATCAGGACTGGAACGTGCTCGGCGGTACGCTTCTGCTCGTCGGCGCCATCAACGGCACCGTGACCGTCGCGAGCGGTGGTACCTTCGGCGGCGTCGGCACGGTCGGCACGACCACCGTCAATGGCGGTACACTGGCGCCGGGCAATCCGACCGGCACGCTTACCGTGTCCGGCGACCTCACATTCACGTCGGCGTCGAGCTACCTGGTGCAGGTCTCGGGCGCCAGCAACGGCCTTGCGGCGGTGACGGGAATGGCGACGCTTGGCGGTGCAACGGTCGTGGTCGTCCCGACCGGCTCGATCGCGAAGCACTACACGATCCTGACTGCGACGACGCTCCCCGATAGGTTCAATCCGGTCGTTGCGGGGCTCTCGCCGAGCCTGAAGGCGGTGCTGAGCTATGATCCGCACGACGTCTTCCTCGATCTGTCGCTGAGCTACGGCTCCGGCCTCAATATCAACCAGCAGAACGTCGCCAACGCGCTGACGCGCTATTTCGATCGCACCGGCAGCCTCCCGGTCGCGCTTGCCAATCTCTCGCCGGCCGGTCTCACCCAGGCCTCCGGTGAATCGGGCACGGGATCGCAGCAGACCACGTTCAACGCGATGAACCAGTTCCTCGGGCTCCTGACCGATCCGTTCGGCTCGGGGCGCAGCGGCGCGCCCGGTGCGACGCCGCTGGCCGAGGAGACGAATGCGAGTGCCTACGCCGCGCGAGGCAAGGACGCGCGCGACGCCTTTGCCTCGATCTACCGCAAGGCGCCGGCTGCGAGCTTCGCGCAGCGCTGGGACGTCTGGGCGGCCGGCTTCGGCGGCTCGCAGACCACCGACGGCCATGTGGCGCTCGGCTCGAACAACACCACCAGCAGCATCTATGGCACCGCGGTCGGTCTTGATTATCGCTTCTCGCCCGCGACCATCGCTGGCTTTGCGCTTGCCGGCGGTGGTACCGGATTCAGTGTCAACGGGCTCGGCTGGGGCCGCTCCGACCTGTTCCAGGCCGGCGCCTTCGTGCGTCACACCGCGGGACCGGCCTATGTCACGGCCGCGCTGGCCTATGGCTGGCAGGACGTCACCACCAACCGCATCGTCACCGCTGCCGGCGTCGACCAGCTGCGTGCGCAGTTCAATGCCAACGCCCTCTCGGGCCGCATCGAGGGCGGCTATCGCTATGCCATGCCGTGGATCGGCCTCACGCCCTATGCGGCGCTGCAGGCCACCATGTTCAGCCTTCCGAACTATTCGGAGTTCGCGGTGGTTGGCAACAGCACCTTCGTGCTCAACTATGCCGCCAAGGATGTGACCAGCACCCGCACTGAGCTTGGCCTGCGCGCGGATCAGTCGTTCGCCGCGGCCGGCGGGCTGATGACCCTGCGCGGCCGGCTCGCCTGGGCGCATGACTACAATCCGGATCGCACCGTCGGCGCGGTGTTCCAGACGCTGCCGGGCTCCGCCTTCGTCGTGAACGGCGCCGCGCAGGCGCGCGATTCCGCGCTGACCACGGCGGCGGTGCAGATGAACTGGATGAACGGCTGGTCCGCGTCGGCGACCTTCGAGGGCGAGTTCTCGAACGTCACCCGTTCCTACTCCGGCAAGGGCCTCGTGCGCTACGCGTGGTGAGGCGAGGTCGATCGGCAACGGCGGGATTGCCATCCTCCCCCGGACGGGGAGGATCGGTTCGCATGGAGCGAAGCGCAATGCGAACCGAGGTGGGGTGACAGTCTATCCCCCATTGCACTGCCCGAGTTGAGAGATCACCCCACCCCGCTCGCGCTGCGCGCGATCGACCCTCCCCCTCCAGGAGAGGGTAAGAGCGCATCACCGCTTTGGCTGCTCGGGCCTGCGCGGCGGCCGCGGTGCGACGGGGATGCCCGCCATCTTGTTGGCGGTCTCGCTGACGTCGAGCAGCGAGCGGCGGATGTCCTCGATGTAAACAGCCGATTTCTTTCTCATGGTGTCGGCGAGCTCACGCAGCCCCTGCACCTTCTCGAACAGTTCGTCGGCCTTGCCGTCGACGAAGCCGGGTACCACGCCCTCGATCTTGGTGACGGCCTTGTCGAATCCCGCAAAGGCGCTGTCGACCTTGGCCATCACGGAATCGATCTCACCGCCCTTGCTGCGGAGATCGGCGGTGTGGGTCTCGAATGTGCGCAGGCCCTCCTTGATCGCGGGGGCGTTGCTCACGATGGTGCGGTCGACGCTGTGCAGGGTCTCGACGATGGATTCGGCGTCGCTGAGATCGGCGGTCAGCACGGGGATGCCGTCCGTGTCCAGCGGCACCGGCGGCGCGGAGGGCGCGCCTCCGACCAGCGAGATCGCGGCAACGCCGGTGAGGCCCTGGAACTCGATGCCGGCGACGGTGTCCTTGCGGATCGGCGCGGTGTTGTCGAGCATCACCAGCGCCACGATCCTGCGCGGACTGTCCAGCTTGATCGAGAGGATCTGGCCCGCGGGCACGCCGTCGAAATTCACTGGGCCGCCGCGGCGCAGGCCGCTGGCGGAGCCGCCCTCGAACACCACGCGCAGCTGGCTGCGGCTCTGGATCGTGCGCCATTTCTGCACGCCGAGCAGCCCGCCGAATACCACGGCGATCACCGCCAACGTCGCGGTTCCGATGACGAGATTGCTCGCGCGTGCCATGCGGGAGATTTTACGGCCAAAACGAGGAGGTTGGAAGAAGGCCGCAATGATACGCGGGGCGGGTTAACGACTAATCCGCCCTATGGCATCAATGCCCCGCGGCGCGTTTTGCCGCGGCATTGTTCAGCACGATCAGGGCATCGACCGCCACACCCGTCTTGGCATTGATCAGGAACGGGTTGATGTCGATCGATGCGATCCGGTCGCCGGCATCCGCGATCAGATTGGAAAGGCCGACCAGCGCCTTCACCGCGGAGACCTCGTGCAGGGCAGGCTTGCCGCGATAGCCGCGCATCTTGATGCCGGCCTTGGTGCGGCCGATCAGGAGCCGCGCCTCGGCCTCGTCCAGCGGCGCGCCGGCGAGTGCGACGTCCTTCATCAGCTCGATGTCGATGCCGCCGGTGCCGAACAGCACCACAGGCCCCATCTCGGCATCGAGCGAGGCGCCGACCACGAGCTCCAGGTCGGCCTTGACCTGCTGCGCGATCAAAATGCCATCGAGCTTCGGCTTGCCCTTCAGCTTCGCCACCCGCGCGGTAATGTCGGCGAACGCCTTCTTGACCTCCGCCGCGCTGTTGAGGTTCAGCACCACGCCTCCGATGTCGGATTTGTGCAGGATCTCGGCGCTGACGACCTTCGCCACGACCGGGAAGCCGATTTGCTTGGCGATCTTCGCGGCCTCCGCCGCGGTCTGCGCGATGGCCTCCTTGGAGATCGGTATGCCATAGGCCTTCAGCAGCTTCTTCGAGGCGACCTCGTCGAGCGCGGCGCCGTTCGCCGCTTTCAGCGCCTTCTCCAGCACCGCGCGCGCGGCAGGCTTGGAGCTGGAGACGATGTCGGGCACCTCTTTCCGTAAGCTGGCATAGGTGAGCAGCGATTTGATCGCGGTCACCGCGCGGTCCATGCCCTGCATCACCGCGAGATGCGGCAGCGATTTGCGCAAGTTCTTGGTGAATTCGGTGAAGCCGATCGACATCGCGCTGATGTAGATCACAGGCTTTGAAGCCCGGCTCGCCATCTCGTTGACGATGCGCAAATTACGCTCGCGCTGCTCGTGTGGTGCCTTGGGCAGCTCGGCATCGATGATGACGATGTCGATATCGGGATCGTCGATCATCAGCTTGATCGACTTCATGTAGACGGAGGGATCGACCACCGCGGCAAAGCCGGCGTCGAGCGGGTTGCCGACGATCGAGCCCGGCCCGAGCATCCTTGCCAGTTCGGAACCGACGTGCGGGCTCAGCGGCGCAAAGTTCAGACCCTCGGCATAGAAGGCATCAAGCAGCATGCCGCGCTTGCCGCCTGATAACGTGACGGCGGCGAGCCGGTCACCCTTGGGCACGACCGAGTGGACGAAGCATTCGGTGGTCTCGAGCAGCTCGTCGAGCCCGCCGACTCGGATCACGCCCTCGCGCGTTGCGATGGCGTCGAAGGTCTCGATCGAGCCGGCGAGCGCGCCGGTATGCGCCATCGCTGCCGCGCGGCCGCCTTCGGAAGAGCCGAGCTTGAGCGCGATCACCGGCTTGCTTGCGGCACGCGCCGCCTTGCAGGCGTCGCGGAACGCCTTGGTGTTGCGCACGCCTTCGAGGTAGACGACGATCACGCGGATGCTCGGATCCTCGGCGAAATAGCGCATCAGGTCCGGCGTCTCGAGCCCGGTCTCGTTGCCGGTCGTCACCATGTAGCCGACCCCGACGCCGCGATCTTCCAGCGCCTGCCGGATCGCCATGACGATGGCGCCGGATTGGCCAGCAATCGCCACCGCGCCCTGTTCCATGGTGACGATGCGATCGTCGATATTGGTGAACAGCTTTTCGCCCGCGCTCAAATTGCCGAGGCAGTTCGGTCCGGTGACGGCAAGGCCAGTCTCGCGCACCGCCGCCTGCAATTCGGCGGCGAGCTTCTGGCTCTCCGCATCCTGCAACTCGCTGAAGCCCGAGGTGACGATAGTGGCCGAACGCGCGCCGGCCGCCGCAGCGTCGCGGATCACCTGCACGGCAAAGCGCGCCGGCACCAGCACCAGCACGTGGTCGGGCTTTTCGGGAAGGCTCGCAAAGTCCTTGTAGCAGGGCACGCCCCAGATGGTCTCGCGCTTGGCGTTGACCGGGTAGAGCCCGCCCTCGTAGCCGTATTTGACAAGATTGTTCCAGATGCGCTCGGCGTAATTGCCGGGCTTGTCGGTGGCCCCCACCAGCACGATGTTGTGCGGATGCAGCATGGCGTGGATGCCCTTGACGACATCGCTTGCATCGGGTGGCGGAGACCATGGGCGGGGAGACGTCGACGCAGCAGGCACCTGAGCTTCCATGCTCACCTCTTGTTCTTGTTGCAGCGCGTACTCGGGCGCCGAGGTCTGGCGGGACTCATCGCTTCATCCCGCGTGGCGGAATGGCGAGACGTCACGTCAAGGCTAGCATCACCAGAGTTTTGGCGAAAGTGCGAACGGTCTTGCGACGTGCTGCGACGTCAGTAGCGCAGCAGGTTCAGCTTGTAGGCGTAGTGACAGGCGAGTTGCTTGGCGAGATAGGGAGCGATGGCGCGCCGGATCTGCATCTGTGTCGGATCGAAGCCGAGCCAAGCTGGTCGCCCATTATCGCTTGTCCTGAAATTGCAGCGTCAAAAAATCAATCGGTCATTCTTTCAGGTCTCGCGGCGATGACATCAGTTCAGCGATTCCATGAGGTGCGATCAATCTCTGCCAGAGGCCTCGATTGCGAAGCGCTATTCATCAGGTCCGATCAGGGTCGCGTGCAGAACGTAGCGTTCAGGACCAGACGAGACGGCGTCGAACGGCCAGCAGGTCGCGAGCACCAGCTCGAAATCCTGCGTCGCGAGATCGATGCCAAATTCATCGAAGCGAACCACGGTGGAGGAATCCGCGCGATAGCGGAAATGCTTGCCGTCCCTGCGTGTGACATCGATGACATCTCCAATGGCAACATTCCGCAAGAAGCGGAAATGTGTGTCGCGATGGGCGGCATATACGGCAATACCGCGCTCGCCCGCATCAGCCGTTTGGCGGATATGACCGGGTCCGAACGCGAGCGCCTGGCCGCTCACACCGTCCAGCACGACCGCGCTGGCGCCGATCCGTTTCACCTCGATCCGCGCGACCGGCCAGGTGTCGGCCCATGACCAAGGCTTGACCACCGCGCCGGTCGCAATGCTCCTGTCGAACGCGCGCTCCAGCAGCACCTGCGCGAGCCAGGCTTTGGCATGGATGTAGGCGCCGTCGCCGAACATGATGGCGCCGACTATGGCGAGGGCCAGGGGAGAGATGAGGCGGGGCATTGTTCCACCATCGTCATTGCGAGCGGAGCGAAGCAATCCAGACTGCCCCTGCGGAAAGACTCTGGATTGCTTCGCTCCGCTCGCAATGACAGCAAGAGAAAAAGGCGCGCGCGGCCGTTGGTTACGGGACGGGCGACCGCGCGCGCTAACAGAGGAGTCGGGGGCTCCTCTCTCAAGCAGCGTCGGTGAGCAAGGGCCGACGCCGGTTGAACACGAACAGGATCAGGGCGAGCATGATCAGGATGATGCCTGCGATCATCTTCAGCTCGGCCGAAGTTGCAGTCTTGGGAAGACGGATCGCATCGGGCGCTGCTGGGGTCGGCCGCCTTGCCGAAGGCTGGTCGCGCGCATCTGCGTGGCGCTCGCGCAGCTGCGTCGGCGTCAGATGCGGCCGCTCGCCAAAGACCTTCTCGAAATCCCACCCCGCAGGCAGGTTGATCGGCAACTCGCTGAGCTTGAGCGGCTCGCCTTCGGGACGGCTCGGCGTCTTGTCGACGGCGACGAGACTGGTCAGGCGCGTGACGATCTGGTGATCGAGCGCCAGCGCCAGGATCGCCTTGTCGGAGTCTTCGGGCGTCATCTCGCGCAGGGTGCGCGCGACTTCGGCATCGCCGATCTTGCGCCTCGCCCAGAGCTTCGACAGGCCCTTGCCTTCGGCGGCATTTTGCAGCGGCAGCGTCACCGACCACGGCCGGTCGCCGACGCGGCCCTTGATCTCGAGCGAGCCTGCGAGCTTGTCGAGCCTTGCCGCCAGCACCAGCGGCTCGTCGCGATAGACGTCGGGAATGATCGCCGGCGTGACGTCGGCCTTGGCTTCGGAGAATCTTGCGCTGAGGCCGGTCACGGCCGGGTTCTCCAGCTTGGCGAACAGGCCGCGCATCCGCTCCTCGACCTGCTCGACAGAGCCGATATGGGTGAAGGCACCGCGGCCGAGCTCGGCGGCGCGCGTCATCAGATAGGTGTTGGGCGCGGACCCGATGCCGACCATGAACACGCGCGAGCGGCCGCGCATTGCCGTGATGGTCTCGAACAATTGCTGCTCGTTGCCGATCGCGCCGTCAGTCAGGAACACGACCTGGCGAACCATGTTGGTGTCGCCGAGCTTGTCGATCAGCGCCGCGCGCATCGCCGGCACCATCTCGGTACCGCCGCGCGCCTGCAATCCATTCACGAAAGCGAGTGCTTCGCCGAGATGCGCGGGGTCGGCCGGCACGGAGGTAGAGAACAGCACGTCCATGGTGTCGTCGAAGCGGATCACGTTGAAGCGGTCATTGGGCTGGAGGCGGCCGAGCGCGTAAAGCAGGCTCGCCTTGGCCTGAACGATGGAGGTGCCCCCCATCGAGCCGGAATTGTCGATCACGAACACCACTTCGCGCGGCAGCGGTTTCTGCGTTGCCTGCTCGGCGCTGGGTGGGGTGACGAAGGCGAGCAGATAATCGGCATCGCCGACACGTTCGCGGAACAGGCCGACTGAGGGCGCCTTCTCCGCGGCCGGCTTCCAGGTCAGCTCGAAATCGCGGTCGGCGGGGACGGCGCCGTCGGCGAGCGTGACGACACGCGTCGTGGTATCCGGGCTCTCGAGCTTGACGTTGTGGTGGTGACTCCTGACCTCGCCGAGCGCAAAGCCGGCCTTGAGGCGCACCGTGATGCTGGTCGGGTTGACCGGCGCCTTGTTCGCAGGATTCAGCACCGGCGGTGACATCCGGTCGCGGTCCGGCACCGGGTCCGAACTGGTCGCGCCCCAGCCGGAGCCGTCCTGCCGGAAGTCGACGCTCTGCACGATCGGCGCCGGATTGTAACGCGGTGCGACCACCAGCGGCAGCCGCAGCGAAAATTCGTTGCCGGATTGGTGTACCGGCTCCTGATATTCGATCTGCACCAGCACGGTTTCGCCGGGGCCGATATTGGCGACCGAGTTGGTGAAGATGTTCGGCCGCTCCTGCTCGGTGAGCGCGGCCTTCTGGCCGGCGCGGCGCGCCTGCTCGTAGATCACGCGCGCCTGCTGCCGCTCCTTGATGTCGCCGACGATGACGCGGTCGCCGACCACCATCTTCAGCGTATCGACGCCGCCGCCGGTCGCGAGCGGATAGACATAGGTCGCCTCGACCCAGTCCTTGGTCGGGTTGCGGAAGATCTGGGTGACGCGGGCGCGCAGCGTCGGACCTGACACCGTGATGTCGACATCGGTGCCGAGGCGGATCGCTTCGGTATAGGCGCCATCCTCCTTCAGCAGGAGCGTTCCGGATTTGGCATCGCCAGGCTGGAGCAGGCTCGCCTGCTCTGTCGTCGCCGACCATCCGGGCTCAAAACTCACCAGCAGGGCCACGAAGGCGACCAGCATCACCGCGATGCCCTGCACGAGGAGAAACAATCCGAGCTTGATCAGCCGGCCCAGCATGGGGTGCTCGTCGCTGTCGGCGGTGTCGTAGGTGTCCATTTGGCCTGCTCCCGAAGCATGTTCGCTGGCCCAAAGCATCTGCCGGGAGGGCCTGATGTCGCGAGCAGAATGATCGGCAATGTTCCGCCGCAGCCGGCCCGGCATGCCGCTGCCGGGACGGTCATGTGCGGTTTTGTGCTGGTTTGTCCGCCCTGCTAGAATGGCTGTCCTGGAGCAGGGCCACGATGCAGACGCAGGACAAACTCAACGACAGGCAGCTTTCGGACGAGCAGAGCCGCGAGATCGCAGAGACCATTCGCGAGGAGCTGGCGAGACGCCGGATCTCCCGGCAGGCGCTGGCCGAGCAGGCCAAGCTCAGCCTCTCGACGCTGGAAAAGGTGCTTGGCGGACGGCGGCCGTTCACGCTGGCGACGACCGTGCGGCTGGAGCAGGCGCTCGGTGTCTCCTTGCGCAAAAACGCCGTTGTGGTGACGCCCCCGGCCGCAAGCGACGTCGCGCCCGACAGCCTCGGCTCCTATGCGCATCGTGCCGTGACCTGGCTCGAGGACGTCTACATCACGCTGCGGCCGTCGTTCGGCGACAAGAACGCGATCTTCGCCTATCGCACCGAGATCGTCTGGGAGCCGAAGATCTCCTCGCTGGTCTTTCGCGAGGGCGAGCGGACCGATGCCGCCTATGAGCATACCGGCGAGGTCGCGGTGCCGCATCAGTCCGGCTTCATCTATCTCGTCATCATCAAGCACGGCCAGCACCGGGTGATCACGGTGTCGCGGCCGACGGTGAACGGCGAGATGTACGGCATCATCTCGACGCTCCGCGCCGGCCCCGGCTCGCAACTGACCCCGATCGCGGCGCCAATCGCTTACGTGCCGCTCCGGAATGTCCCGAACCCGTCTCTCGGCCGGGTCGGCCCTGACGACGGCAACCATGCACTGTACCGGAAACATCTGCGGCGCACGCTGGAAGAACCGTTTGCAGTGTTTCTGTCGGTATGATCCGCAAGAAATGGTCCGGCAATGATGCGGGGCTAAAGCGCGATGAGATTTGGATGAATCGTCATCGCGCTTTAGGTTGTTGTTTACGCAAGGTCTTTCCGGAAAACCGCTTCGCACTTTTCCGGATCATGCTCTAGCCGCCGGTTTCGGCGCTGATGATATCGCCGAACAGCTCCCACTGGCCCTGCTTGAACCGCCACATCTTGAGCTGCTCGATCGGCGCGAAGTCGTTGGCCGACGTGTTGATCTTGATGCCGGGGATCAGCGTGTCGGGGACGAAGTCCTTCAGGCTGGCGGCCTGCTTCATCACGTTCTCGCGGGTCAGGTTGTCGCCCGACTGCTTCAGCACCTGCACCATGGTCTGGGCCGCCGCGTAGGCGTAAACCAGATTGGCGTCCGAGATGTTGGCGCCGGGCATGTATTTGTCGATGAAGGCCATGAACCTCTTCATGCCCTCGTCGTCCTTCCATTGCGGATCCGACGCATCCTTCAGATAGCCGGCCGACAGCACGCCTTCGGAGGCCTCCAGGCCGGCCGGCTTCATCACCGCACCGATCGACACCGAGACGTCGGTCATCAGGTGCATCGGCTTCCATTCCAGCTCCGCGATCTTCTTGATGGCTTGAGCTGCGAATTTCGGGGTGGCGATGTTGACGAAGACATCGGCGCCGGTGCCCTTGAGCTTGACGATATGGGCATCGATCGACGGCTCCGACGTCTCGTAGCTCTCTTCGGCCACGATCAGCTTCGATGCCTTGTCACCGAAAACGTCCTTGATGCCGGCGAGGTAGTCCTTGCCGAAATCGTCATTGGCATAGAAGATCGCAACCTTCGCGTCCGGCTTCTCCTTCAGAATGTACTTTGCGAAGATCTGGGCCTCGACCCGATAGCTGGGCTGGAAGCCCATGGTCCATGGAAAGTTCTTCGGATCGTTCCACTTGCTGGCGCCGGTGGCCAGGAACAGCTGCGGCACCTTCTTGGCGTTGTGATATTTCTGCACGGCGGTCTGGGTCGGCGTGCCCAGCGCGTTGAAGACGAGGAACACCTCGTCGCTCTCGATCAGCTTGCGGATCTGCTCCACCGTCTTCGGCGGCGAGTAGCCGTCGTCATAGGAGATCCAGTTGATCTTGCGGCCGTTGATGCCGCCCTGATCGTTGATCATCTTGAAATAGGCTTCCTCGGTCTTGCCGATGATGCCGTAGGCGGAGGCGGGACCGGAATAGGCCTCGACATTGCCGATCTTGATCTCGGTGTCGGTGACGCCGGTGTCGTATTTCTTCTGCGCGTAAGCGCCTTGAACTGAGAGCAATGTCAGGGCCGTTGCCGCGGCGAGCAGGGCGAGTTTCTTGTTCTTCATGGAAATTCCTTGGTTTTCTTGTGGGGTGGAGCAGGCACTTTCAAAACAAAAAAGCGCCCGCAGGGGGCGCTTCGATCAGGCGTTGGCGGCTTTCTTGTCGACTTCGGAGGCGACCGAGAATTCCTTGCGCAAGGTCGGCTTGTGGATCTTCCCCGTCGCGTTGCGTGGCAGCGCATCGACGAAGCGAACCTGGCGCGGACATTTGAAGCGCGCGAGATTGGCCGCGCAATGCGCGAAGACCTCGGCTTCGCTCAGCCGCTGGCCTTGCTTGACCCCGACGATGGCAAGGCCCACCTCGCCCCATTGCGGATCGGGAACGCCGATCACCGCGGCTTCGGCGATTGCGGTGAGCTGGTGCAGGACGTTCTCGACCTCGGCCGGATAGACGTTCTCGCCGCCGGAGATGTACATGTCCTTCCAGCGGTCGACGATGTAGTAGAAGCCTTCCTCGTCGATGCGCGTCGCATCGCCGGTGTGCAGCCAGCCGTCGGTGAAGGACGTCTTGTTCGCCTCCGGCCTGTTCCAGTAGCCGGGCGTGATGTTCGGTCCCTTGACCCAGAGCTCGCCGAGCTCGCCGGTATCGGCATCGCTGCCGTCGGGGCGCACGATGCGCACCTCGGTGTGCAGCACCGGCTTGCCGGCGGAGCCCGCCTTACGCGCCGCATCCTCGCGGTCGAGCACCAGCACGGCCGGCGAGGTCTCGGTCATGCCATAGCCCTGCTGGAGCGCGACGCCGCGCGCCTCCCACACTTTCAAGAGCGGCACCGGCATCGGCGCGCCGCCGACACCGCAGACGATCAGCCGGTCAAGGTCGGTGGTTGCGAAGGCTGGGTGCTGCGCCATGAACTGGTAGATCGCGGGCACGCCGAAGAACACATTGATGCCCTGCGCGGGATCGTTGATCAGGCCGAGCGCGGTGCCGGGATCGAAGGCGCGCATGATCATCACGGTGCCGCCGGCATGCAGCACGGGATTGGTGTAGCAATTCAGTCCACCGGTGTGGAACAGCGGCAGCACGGTGAGCAGCACCGAGGCCGGCCCGATGCAGGCGGGGCCGCCGAGATTGACGCAATTCCAGAAGGTCATGCCATGGGTGATGGTCGCGCCCTTCGGATGGCCCGTGGTGCCCGATGTGTACATGATGGTCGAGATGTCATCGAGCGTGACCTCTTCAGCGCGGTCGAGCGGCTTTGCCGCGGCAATGCCGGCCTCGTAAGCGCCGCCGGGACCGAGCAGCAGGCTGGTCGCGACGTTGCAGAGCTTTGCGACGGCAAGCGCGGTCTCGGCCAGATCAGTGTCGTGGATCATCACCTTCGGCGCGCAGTCGGCGGTGATGAACTGGAGCTCGGGAACGGTGAGGCGGGTGTTCAGCGGCACGAAGATGGCGCCCAGCCGTCCGCAGGCGAACTGCACCTCCAGCGTGTCGGTCGTGTTCAGCGCCAGCACCGCGACGCGGTCGCCGCGCGAGACCTTCAACGTGTGGCGGAAGAACGAAGCGAGGCGTGAGACGCGGGCGTCGAGCTGCGCATAGGTGAAGTGGCGCTCGCTGGCGAGATCGATCACCGCAACCTTGTTCGGTGTGCGGCGGCCATGGTGGGCGATCCAGTCGTAGTAACGAACGGCCAAAAATCCCTCCCTCGGCGGTCTTGTGCCGCCTCGCGTCCCTGTTGCCGTGCACCATGCCCGGCGTGGCCCTGGGGGCCAGCCGGAGTCTGTGCAGCAGTCTTTTTTGATCCGGAGTTGGCCTGCGAGGGGTGAAAATCGTCTTGCGTTGAGTTGCTAGGCGATAGGCTGCGGTAGAGCGGTTCCTCCGGTCAGCCACTCTGCGCAAGTGAACGGCAAATGTTCCGGCCATGGTGAATGAGACGAATCCGCCAACAGGGCGAGACTACAATGAAGAGCCCGTTCTATACCGCCGAGCATGACGCCTTCCGCGACGTCATGCGTCGCTTCGTCGACAAGGAGATCGCCCCGTTCGCCCATGAATGGGACGAGGCCGGCGAATTTCCGCGTGCGCTTTATCGCAAGGCGGCCGAGATCGGCCTCCTGGGGCTTGGATTCCCCGAGGAATATGGCGGGATCGCCGCCGACCAGTTCATGAAAATCGTCGCCAGCCAGGAATTGGCGTGGGCTGGAGCCGGCGGGGTCAGCGCCAGCCTGATGAGCCACACCATCGGCTCGCCGCCGATCGCGCGCGCCGCGCGCCCCGAGGTGAAGGCGCGCGTGCTGCCGCAGGTGCTGGCAGGCGAGAAGATCTCCGCGCTCGCCATCACCGAGCCGGGCGGCGGCTCCGACGTCGCCAACCTGCGCACCCGGGCCCGGCGCCACGGGGATCACTACGTCGTGAGCGGCGAGAAAACCTTCATCACCTCGGGCGTGCGCGCCGATTATCTGACTGTCGCCGTGCGTACGGGTGGCGAGGGCGCCGGCGGCGTCAGCCTGCTCCTGATCGAGGGCGACACGCCCGGCCTGTCCAGGACAAAACTGAAGAAGATGGGCTGGTGGGCCTCCGACACCGCGACCCTGCATTTCGACGAGTGCCGTGTGTCGGCCGAGAACCTGATCGGCGAGGAGGGCCAGGGCTTCAAGATCATCATGCAGAATTTCAACAGCGAGCGCATGGGCATGGCGGCGAGCTGCACCGCCTTCGCCCGCGTCTGCCTCGATGAGGCCGTCGCCTATGCCAAGGAGCGCAAGACTTTCGGCAAGCCGCTCGCCCAGCACCAGGTCATCCGGCACAAGATCGTGGACATGGCGCAGAAGGTCGCCGCAAGTCAGGCAATGCTGGAGATGCTGGCTTGGCGGCTCGAGCAGGGCGAGAGCCCGGTCGCGGAAATCTGCATGATGAAGAATCAGGCGACGCAGACCATGGCCTTCTGCGCCTCGGAAGCCGTGCAGATCTTTGGCGGTGCCGGCTTCATGCGCGGCATCAAGGCCGAGCGCATCTACCGCGAGGTCAAGGTCAACGCCATCGGCGGCGGCACCGAGGAGATCATGAAGGATCTGGCAAGCCGGCAGATGGGGTTGTGACTTTTTGTCATTCCGGGGCGCGCGTAGCGCGAGCCCGGAATCCATCAGGCCGCAGACTCCGTAGAGAAATGGATTCCGGGCTCATCGCTCCGCGATGCCCCGGAATGACAAGAGGACAAAATGCTATTCACCGCCGACCATGACGACATCCGCCGCTCCCTACAGAAATTCATCGCGAACGAGATCAATCCTCACATCGACGAGTGGGAGCAGGCCGACATCTTCCCGGCGCATGAGCTGTTCAAGAAGATGGGCAGCCTCGGCTTTCTCGGCCTGAACAAGCCGGTCGAGTTCGGCGGATCGGGCCTCGACTATTCCTACGCGCTGATGATGGCGGAGGAGCTGGGCGCCATCACCTGCGGCGGCGTGCCGATGGCGATCGGCGTGCAGACTGACATGGCGACCCCGGCGCTGGCGCGGTTCGGCTCGGACGAGGTGCGGCGCGAATTCTTGGCACCCTCGATCTCAGGCAATTACGTCGCCTGCATTGGCGTCTCCGAGCCCGGCGCGGGCTCGGACGTTGCCTCGATCAAGACCAGCGCGCGCTCCGACGGCGACGATTACGTCATCAATGGTGGCAAGATGTGGATCACCAACGGCACCCAGGCCGACTGGATCTGCCTGCTCGCCAACACCGGCGATGGCCCCGTTCACCGCAACAAATCGCTGATCTGCGTCCCCATGAAGAGCAAGGGCGTCACCGTGGCGCGCAAGCTCGACAAGATGGGCATGCGCTCGTCGGATACCGCGCAGATCTTCTTCGACAATGTCCGCGTGCCCAAGCGCAACCGGATCGGCGAGGAGGGCAAGGGCTTTACTTACCAGATGATCCAGTTCCAGGAGGAGCGGCTCTGGGGTGCGGCAGCGTGCCTGAAGGCGCACGAATACATCATCGACCAGACCATCGAATACACGCGCAACCGCAAGGCCTTCGGGAAGTCGATCCTCGACAACCAGGTCGTACACTTCAAGCTCGCGGAGATGCAGACCGAGGTCGAGCTGCTGCGCGCGCTGATCTATCGCGCCGCCGAGCAGCTGGTCGCCGGCGAGGACGTGACGCGGCTTGCGACCATGGCCAAGCTGAAAGCCGGTCGGCTCGGCCGCGAGCTCACCGACGCCTGCTTGCAATATTGGGGCGGAATGGGCTTTACCAACGAGACGCCGGTCAGCCGTGCCTATCGCGACAGCCGCCTGACCTCGATCGGCGGCGGCGCCGACGAGGTCATGCTGATGGTCCTGTGCAAGATGATGGGCACGCTGCCGGGGAGTCATAAAGTTTGAGCATGATCTTGTCGGAAAACCGCTTCACACTTTGCGCTAACGCGGCCCTTCGGGTCCGGATCATGCTCTAGGGGGAACGCCTGATGATCACGCTCTATCACTGCGACGCCGCGCGCTCGTTCCGTCCGCTCTGGATGCTGGAGGAGATGGGGCTGCCGTATGAATTGAAGATGCTGCCGTTCCCGCCGCGGGTGTTTGCCAAGGATTATCTCGGCATCAATCCGCTCGGCACCATCCCCTTCCTGATCGACGGCGAGACGCGGATGACTGAGTCCTCGGGCATCTGCCACTATCTCGGCATCAAATACGGCCCGACGCCGCTGATGGTCGGCTCCGAGGATCCCGCCTATGGCGCGTTCCTGAACTGGATGTATTTTTCCGACGCCACGTTAACCTTCCCGCAGACGCTGGTGCTCCGATACACCCAGCTCGAGCCGGAGGAGCGCCGTGTTCCGCAGGTCGCCACCGACTACGCGAAATGGTTTCTGGGCCGGCTGCGCGCCGTCGAGGCAGCGACGGCCAATGCCGAAACATTGTGCGCGGGCCGCTTCACCGCCGCTGACATTGTCATCGGCTACGCGCTCCGCCTCGCCGACAATATCGGCCTTGCCAAGGATTTCGGGCCAAATGTCGCGGCCTATTGGGCGCGCCTGCAGCAGCGCGACGGTTTCAAGCGCGCGGTTGCTGCGGAACAGAAGGCCGGCCTCGAGCAGAATGTTGCGCCGCGCGTGAGGGCGTAGGGAGGCCGTCATTCCGGGGCGCGCAATAGCGCGAACCCGGAATCTCGAAGTTGCAGCGCGAGGTTCCGGGTCCGCCCTTCGGTCGCCCCGGAACGACAATCTTTTGCGCGCCATGACAGCGCTATCCCGTCGTGACAGCGCCCAATTTTCCGCTAAGGTGACCTCCGTCCGCAGCGGCCAAAGAGCCGCGCGAGGAGGATGCCCAATGGATTATAACGGTCGCGAATCCGACCATCTGATGCTGATCACGCCGGAGCGGGTGTTCTATGCCGGCCTGCTCGGACGGCCTCGCAAGCGGACACCGGGCTGCTGCCATGTCTATGTCGCGGTGAAGGGCAATCTGCACCTGACCATCGACGACGTCCTCGCCACCGGCGAGCTGTTCGTCACCCTGCCGAACCAGCGCCATTCCATCGCCAGCGACTACCGCACCGCGATCAGCGTCACGCTCGAGCCGGAAAGCATGCCGGATGGCGTGCTGGAAGATCTGGCCCAGCGGCTGATGGGACCGGACCGGGCCGTCTATGCCCGCCAGATCCTGGCCGCCTACGCGCTGCTGCGCCAGCGCCGCTACGGCGACATCACTACCGCCGAATTCGACGAGATGTGCTTTGGCGAGGCCCTGCCGCGCCGCGTGCTCGACCCGCGCGTGATGCGCGCCGTTGCCCGCATCGAGCGTTTCTCCGGCGAGCCGGTGACAGCGGATACTTGCGCCGCGGAAGCGGGCCTCTCGGCCTCGCGCTTCCTGCATCTGTTCAAGGAAGAGACCGGGATCTCGTTCCGTTCCTTCCGTGCCTGGAAGCGCGCGCGGCACCTGCTGCACTTCGCTAACCAGGATCTCAACCTCGCCCATCTCGCGCAGGACATCGGTTATCCCGACAGCACCCATTTCAGCCATTCGATCCGCCGCTTCTACGGATTGAAGCCGCGCGCGATCTTCGTCGGCTCACGCGATCTTGCGATCTATCGCTGCAATGAGACGGTGCGGATGGCGGAGGCGAGCTAGCACCGCTCTCGTAGGGTGGGCAAAGGCGCACTTGCGCCGTGCCCACCATCTCGCGAGACTTATCCAGTTGGTGGGCACGCTACGCTTTGCTCCCCCTACGATAGCTCGTCTTTAGCTAGCTTCTCCGCGCAAGAAGCCGCATGCCCCGCGTCACATGATCGCAAACGTTGAATTCTCAACGTGCGAGACATTTTTGGCATGGGCGACAAGGCCGTCATCACCTGCGCGCTGAACGGCGTGCTCACCGACCCGAAGCAGCACAACGTGCCCGTGACGCCCGAGCAGATGGCGCGCGAGGCCAAGGCTGCGTTCGATGCCGGTGCGTCCATCATGCACATCCATCTGCGCCAGCAGGCGCCGGACAAGGGACACCTTCCGTCCTGGGAGGTCAGCGTCAGCAAGGAGATCCAGCAGGCGATCCGCGAAGCCTGCCCCGGCGTCATCATCAACCACACTTCGGGCGTATCAGGGCCGAACTACGCTGGCGCGCTCGATTGCATTCGCCAGACCAAGCCCGAGATCGCCGCCTGCAACGCCGGCTCGCTGAATTATTTGAAGGTGAAGGCCGACAACACCTGGGCCTGGCCGCCGATGATGTTCGACAACGCGGTCGAGAAGGTGAAGGACTATCTCGACGTCATGAACGAAGTCGGCACCATCCCCGAATTCGAATGCTTCGACGTCGGCATCGTCCGCTGCGTCGGCATGTACCACCAGGTCGGCATGTACAAGGGCCCGCTCGAGTACAATTTCGTCATGGGCGTCGCCTCCGGCATGCCCGCCGATCCTGAATTGCTGCCGATCCTGATCAAGCTGAAGCGGCCCGAAGCGCATTTTCAGGTCACCGCGATCGGCCGCGAGGAGATCTGGCCGCTGCACCAGCGCTGCGCCGAGCTGGGTGGTCACTTGCGCACCGGCCTCGAGGACGCCTTCTATCTCGCCGACGGCAAGAAGGTGACGTCGAACGGCCAGCTGATCGAGGCCATCGCCGCCTGCGCCCGCCGCGCCGGCCGCGATATCGCCAGCCCCGCCGAGGCGCGGAAGATCTTTGGGACGAACAGGTAAGGTATCGCCTCAACCGTCATTGCGAGCGAAGCGAAGCAATCCAGAATTCTTCCGCAGAGACAGCCTGGATTGCTTCGTCGCAAGTGCTCCTCGCAATGACGAGTAGGATCAAGTCATGTCCATTCTCGAAAACACCATTTCCCGCGGCAGCGCCGCCTACCACGCCAATCGCGACGGTATGCTCGCGCTGATCGATCGCATGCGCGCGCTGGAAGAGCGCACGCGTGCCGCGTCCGCCGCGGCAAAGGACCGCTTCCACAAGCGTGGTCAGCTTCTGCCGCGTGAGCGCGTTGCACTTGTGCTCGATCCCGGTGCGCCCTTCATCGAGCTCTCGACGCTCGCCGGCTACATGTTCGACGTGCCGGATGCGGCCAAGAGCGTGCCGGGCGGCGGCGTGATCGCCGGCATCGGCTTCGTCTCCGGCATCCGCTGCATGGTCAGCGCCAGTGATTCCGGCATCGATGCCGGCGCGCTCCAGCCCTACGGCCTCGACAAGACGCTGCGGGTGCAGGAGCTCGCGCTGGAGAACAAGCTGCCTTATGTCCAGCTCGTCGAAAGTGCCGGCGCCAATCTGCTGCGCTACCGCGTCGAGGACTTTGTCCGCGGCGGCAACATCTTTCGCAATCTCGCGCGCCTCTCGGCGGCGGGGTTGCCTGTCGTCACCGTCACGCACGGCTCGTCCACCGCGGGTGGCGCCTATCAGACAGGGTTGTCCGATTACATCGTCATGGTCCGCGGCCGCACGCGGGCCTTCCTCGCGGGCCCACCGCTGCTGAAGGCTGCAACCGGCGAGATCGCCACGGAAGAGGAGCTCGGCGGTGCCGAGATGCACACGCAAATCTCCGGCCTTGGCGACTATCTCGCCGAGGATGATCGCGACGCGCTGCGCATCGCGCGCGAGATCATGGCGGCGCTGGAATGGGAGCGGCCGGCTCGCGCGTCGCCGGAATTCAAGCCGCCACGCTACGACCAGGACGAGCTCCTCGGCATCATGCCGATGGACCACAAGCGCCCGGTCGACATGAAGCAGGTGATCGCGCGCATCATCGACGATTCCGATTTCACCGAGATGGCGCCGAACTATGGCCCGGCCACCGTCTGCGGCCATGCCCGCATCGAGGGCCAGGCGATCGGCATCATCACCAATAACGGCCCGCTCGACCCCGCCGGCGCCAACAAGGCGACGCATTTCATCCAGGCCTGCTGCCAGACCCGCACGCCGATCCTCTATCTCAACAACACCACCGGCTACATGGTCGGCAAGGCCTACGAAGAAGCCGGCATGATCAAGCACGGCTCGAAGATGATCCAGGCGGTGACGTCGGCGACGGTGCCGCAGATCACCATCTATTGCGGCGCCTCGTTCGGCGCCGGCAATTACGGCATGTGCGGGCGCGGCTTCCATCCGCGCTTCTGCTTCTCCTGGCCCAACGCCAAGACCGCCGTGATGGGCGGCGAGCAGGCCGCCGAGACCATGGCGATCGTGACCGAGGCTGCTGCTGCCCGCCGCGGCAAGCCGATCGAGAAGGACAAGCTGGACGCCATGAAGGCGCAGATCGTCGGCGTGTTCGACGGCCAGATGGACGTGTTCTCGACCAGTGCCCGCGTGCTCGACGATGGCGTGATCGATCAGCGCGATACCCGCGCGGTGCTATCCGAGGTGCTCGCGATCTGCCGCGAGGGCAACGCACGCTCACCCCAGCGCATGCAATTCTCGGTGGCCCGCCCATGAGGAACGGATCAGTGCACCACCGGCCGTTCTTCAAGGTTTTGGTCGCCAATCGCGGCGAGATCGCATTGCGTGTCATGCGCAGCGCGCGACAGCTCGGCCTTGGTGTCGTTGCGGTCTATTCGGATGCCGATCGCGATGCGCTTCATGTCAAGCAGGCCGATCAGGCTGTGCGGATCGGCGAAGCGCTGCCCGCGCAATCCTATCTCAACATCCCCGCGATCATCGCGGCCGCCAAGGCGAGCGGCGCGGATGCCGTTCACCCCGGCTATGGCTTCCTCGCTGAGAATGAAGACTTCGCGCAAGCCTGCAAGGATGCCGGCCTCATCTTCATCGGTCCGTCGCCGCAGGCGATCCAGGCGATGGGTAACAAGGCCGGTGCCAAGGAAATCATGAAGAAGGCTGGCGTGCCCTGCGTTCCCGGCTATCAGGGCGCTGAGCAGGACGACGAGGTCATGCTCGCGGAAGCCGGGAAGATCGGCTTCCCCGTGATGATCAAGGCCGTCGCCGGTGGCGGTGGTCGCGGCATGCGGCTCGTCACCGACGCTGCCTGCTTTCCCGAGGCGCTCCGCAGTGCGCGGTCGGAAGCGAAGGCGGCGTTCGGCGATCCCACTGTTATCCTCGAACGCGCCATCCAGAATCCGCGCCACATCGAGATCCAGGTGTTCGGCGATAGCCACGGCAACGCCATCCACCTCGGCGAGCGCGACTGCTCGGTGCAGCGGCGCCACCAGAAGCTGATCGAGGAGGCGCCGTCGCCCGCGGTGACGCCGGAGCTGCGCGCGAAAATGGGCGAGGTCGCGGTCGCTGCCGTGAAGGCGCTGCGCTACGAGGGTGCCGGCACGCTGGAATTCCTGCTCGATGCGAGCGGCGAGTTCTACTTCATGGAGATGAATACCCGTCTCCAGGTCGAGCATCCCGTGACCGAGGCTATCACCGGGCTCGACCTCGTCGAGCTGCAGTTGCGCGTCGCGCGCGGCGAGGCGCTGCCGGTGAAGCAGCAGGACATCCGCTTCACAGGCCACGCCATCGAGGTGCGGCTGTGCTCGGAAGATGCCGCGCACGACTTCATGCCGCAGTCCGGCCGCATGGCGCGCTGGCAGGTGCCTGAGGGCATCCGGGTCGAGCACGCGCTGCAATCGGGCTCCGAGATTCCGCCGTTCTACGATTCCATGATCGCCAAGGTGATCAGCCACGGCGCGACCCGCGAGGAGGCGAGGGGGCGGCTCATCGTCGGGCTGGAGCAGCTCACCGCCTTTGGCGTGACCACCAATCAGCCATTCCTGATGTCGTGCCTGCGTCACCCCGGCTTTGCCAGGGGCGAGGCGACCACGGCGTTCATTGGCACGCACCGCGACGAGCTGCTGGCACCGCGCGCAAGCGCCGCATTCGATGCGGCGCTGGCGGGCCTGCTGCTCTACGTCACCAATCCGCGCGCGCCGTCATGGCAGGGCGGCCGAAGCCTCGCGGCAACATTCCCGCTGCCGGCAAAAATCGAGATCGCCGGCCAGACGCACGAGCACGAAATCACCCGCGAGCGCGATGGCAGCTACATTGTCGCCACCGACAGACGGAAGGATACTTTCGAGATCGACCAGCTCGATCCCGATGCCATCCGCTTCCGCCATGATGGCGTGATGGACAGCGCAAAGTTCCTGCGCGATGGCGATCGGCTGTACGTTCAGCATCGCGGCATTCCGCTGGCGGTGAATGATCTCACGCTCGCCGCGCCAAAGGCTGCCGCAAGCAACGGCGGCGACGGCAAGGTCCGCGCCGCCATGAACGGCCGCGTCGTCGCCGTGCTGGTCAAGCCGGGCGACCGCGTCATCGCCGGCCAGCCGGTGATGACGCTGGAAGCGATGAAGATGGAGCACGTCCACAAGGCCGGCATCGACGGCGTGGTCGCCGCGATCGATGTCGCCGAGGGCGAGCAGGTGACCACGGGCAGGATCGTGGTGGAGATCGGGGCGTAGTCGGCGCCGCGAGCGCCGCGATCGTAGGGTGGGCAAAGGCGCAAAGCGCCGTGCCCACCCATAGCCGGTGATTTTGTGCGGGATCGTGGGCACGCTTCGCTTTGCCCACCCTACGGCACCTCCTCGGTCGTGAACCCGGAAAATCCAAATAATTTCAAAGGCATTACAGCTCGCGAAGCTTTGCGCACAATCTCATTGAACGTTGTTCATTTTTGGGCTATCAATAATGAACTTCGTTCAATTCGTCTGGAGCCACGCATGTTGCGCGCAAATGACCCCGTCCAAGCGATCGATGCGATATTCCCCTCAGTGCGCCCCCGTTTCGCAGTCGGCGCCCCGCACTTCCGCGAGAAATGCCTGCTCGCCGCGCTTTTCGTCCTGACCCTGGCGGCGCTCTTCGCGCCCGCGCTGCACGCCTCCGCCTGGCCAATCCCGCAT
Organism: Bradyrhizobium sp. B117; assembly: GCF_038969555.1. Taxonomy (NCBI): domain Bacteria; kingdom Pseudomonadati; phylum Pseudomonadota; class Alphaproteobacteria; order Hyphomicrobiales; family Nitrobacteraceae; genus Bradyrhizobium; species Bradyrhizobium sp. B117. Next base: position 9,632,186 of record NZ_CP152414.1, on the reverse strand, counting down.
TACGTCGACACCCGCTTCTGGCTGGGCGTGCCCAACGCCGGCGACGTGCTGAGCAATCTCACCTTCGTGGCGATGGGCGTCTGGGGCCTGATGTTGCAGCGCGCCCGCAATGATGCGCCCGTGGGGACAGGCTGCTTCTTCGTGGGTTTGATCCTCACCTGCATCGGGTCGAGCATCTATCATCTCGATCCCGACGCGCCGCAGCGGCTCGTGGCCGATCGTCTCGGCATGGCGGTGGCGTTCGCCGGCTTTCTCGGCATCGCGGCCAGCGAACGCGTCAGCAGGCGCGCCGGTCTGGCGATGGTGGTGCTGATGATGTTTGCGGGCCCGCTCGCGGCCTGGGTGGCACGCGAGAATCTCACGCCATGGGCGGTCGTGCAGTTCGGCGGCATGGCGCTGGCGGTGGGGTTGGCGCTGACGAAGCCGCGGGATGGAGCGCTTGGCGTGCCACTCGGCGGCGTGATTGTCTTCTACGTGCTGGCCAAGCTTTTCGAACTCGGCGATGCGACCATCTTCGAAGCGACGGGGCACATCGTCTCGGGTCATACGCTCAAGCATCTCGCGGCGGCGCTCGCGGCATGGCCGGTGATCCGGGCGTTGGGACCTACTGGCTCCGTCCCGTCCCGTCGTTGAGCAAGCATGCCACCTGATGCCCGTCGCCCGCATCCACCAGCGCCGGCCGCTCCATCTTGCACTGCTCCATCGCGAACCGGCAGCGGGTGTGAAACGCGCAGCCGGAGGGCGGATTGACCGGGCTCGGCACATCGCCATCGACCAGCGGCGCCAGCTTCTTCGCCAGCGGGTTGGCGATCGGCACCGAGGCGAGCAGGGCCTGTGTGTAGGGATGCCTGGGATTGCGGAACAGCTCGTCCTTGCCGGCGATCTCGACGATGCGGCCAAGATACATCACGGCGACGCGGTGGCTGATATGGGCGACCACGGCGAGGTCGTGCGCGATGAAGAGATAGGAGAAGCCATGCTGGCGCTGCAGGTCGATCAGGAGGTTGATCACCTGCGCCTGGATCGAGACGTCGAGCGCGGACACCGGCTCGTCGCAGACGATCAGGCGCGGCTCCAGCGCGAGCGCCCGCGCGATGCAGATGCGCTGGCGCTGGCCGCCCGAAAATTGATGCGGGAAGTTGCGCATCTGGTCCGGCCGCAGGCCCACCTGCTCGAACAGTTTTGCGACGCGCGCTTCCAACTCCTTGCCGCTCGCGAGGCCATGCACGGCGAGCGGCTCGCCGACGATGTCGCCCGCGGTCATGCGCGGATTGAGCGAGGCGAACGGGTCCTGAAACACGATCTGCATCGAGCGGCGGTGCGGGCGCAGCGCGGTTTTGGACAGATGCGTGATGTCCTCGCCGTCGAGGCGGATCTGGCCCGAAGTCGGCTCGACCAGCCGCAGCACGCTGCGCGCCACCGTCGACTTGCCGCAGCCGGATTCGCCGACGAGGCCGAGCGTCTCGCCGGCCCCAAGTGAGAACGAGACGCCGTCGACCGAGTGCACGGTGCCCACCTGCCGGCGCAGCACGCCGGCGCGCACCGGATAATATTTCTTGAGGTCGGTGACTTCGAGCAGAGCCTGGGTCATGCCACCTCCGCAACTTCAGCCGCGCGCCAGCATGCCGCGAGATGGCCGCCGCCCCAATCCGCCAGCGGCGGGTATTCTGCCTCGCAGCGCTTGATCGCGAGCTTGCAGCGCGGCGCGAAGGCGCAGCCTTTCGGCAGCCGCACCAGCGACGGCACGGTGCCGGGGATTTCATTGAGCCGCGCCTGCGCAGGCACGCCGGAGGCGGGCACAGCCGGGATCGAGGCCATCAGCCCGCGCGTGTAGGGATGCTTCGGCGCGGCGAACAGCGCCTCGACGCTGGCTTCCTCGACCTTCCGCCCCGCATACATCACGATGACGCGCTGCGCGGTCTGCGCGACCACGCCGAGGTCGTGCGTGATCAGCACGAGCCCGGTGCCGAGCTCCTTCTGGAGATCGAGGATCAGCGCCAAAATCTGTGCCTGGATGGTGACGTCGAGCGCAGTCGTCGGCTCGTCCGCGATCAGCAGTGCCGGCCGGCACGCCAGTGCCATAGCGATCATCGCGCGCTGGCGCATGCCGCCGGAGAGCTGGTGCGGATACTCCTTCGCACGTCGTGCCGGCTCGGGAATGCGCACCAGCCGCAGCATATCAACGGCGATGTTTTGCGCCTCCTTCGACGAGATGTTCCGGTGCAGCCGCACGGCCTCGACGATCTGGTCGCCGATCCGCATCACCGGGTTGAGCGAGGTCATCGGCTCCTGGAAGATCATGGAGATGCGATTTCCCCGGATAGCGCGCATTTGCGCCTCGTCCAGCGCCAGCAGATCGGTGCCTTCGAGCGTCACAGATCCGCCAACGATGCGTCCGGGCGGATCGGGCACCAGCCGCATCAGTGACAGCGCAGTGACGCTCTTGCCGCAACCGGATTCGCCGACGATCGCCAGCGTCTCGCCACGCTTCACGGTGAAGGAGACGTCGTCGACGGCCTTGAACAGGCCGGAGTTCGTGAAGAACACCGTCTTCAGGTTCTTCACATCGAGCACGAGGTCGGATTCTTGCGTCATCAGCCGCGCTGCCGGGGATCGAGGATGTCGCGCAGGGCGTCACCGAACAAATTGGCGCCGAACACGGCGAGGCTGATGGCGATGCCGGGGAAGATCACCAGCCACGGCGCGGTGCGGACATATTCGGCGGCCGACTCCGAGAGCATGCGGCCCCAGGACGGATAAGGCTCGGGAATGCCGAGGCCAAGAAAGGAGAGTGAAGCCTCGGTGAGGATGGTCGAGCCGAGTTGTGCGGTGGCGAGCACGATCAGCGGCGCCAGCGTGTTCGGCAGCACGTGCCGCAGTGCGATGCGGACCTCGCTCATGCCGATCGACTTGGCGGCCTCGACGAAAGGCTGCTCGCGCAGCGCCAGTGTGTTGGCGCGGATGACGCGCGACACGGTCGGGATCAGCGGGATCGCGATGGCGATGATGACGTTCGGCAGGGACGGGCCGAGCGCCGCCGTCATGATCAAGGCGAGCACCAGCAGCGGCAGCGCCTGGAGGACGTCGGAGACGCGCTGGAGCACGAGGTCGACCCAGCCGGAGAGATAGCCGGAGGTGAGGCCGACGATGACACCGATGGTGCCGCCGAGCGCGGTCGAACCGATGCCGACCGCGAGCGAGATCCGCGCGCCGTGGATGATGCGGCTGAACACGTCGCGGCCGAACGAATCCGTGCCCATCCAGTGCGCCCAGCTCGGGCGTGCCAGCGCGCGCGCGGCGTCGACCGTGAGGGGGTCGTAGCGCGCAATGAAATCGGCGAAGACGGCTGTCAGCACGAACACCGTCATGATGACGAGCCCGGCCGCGCCCAGCACGTGTCGCTGCGCCATGAACAACACGCGCCGCCAACCGCCGGTCGCATGCGCCCCGGCGCGTCTCAGTTCAACGTCAAAGTCGATCGCGGCCAAGCAGCTCTCCTAATCCGTGTATCTGATCCGCGGATCGAACACCGCGTAGAGCATGTCGACGGTGAAGTTCGCGAACACGACGACGACAGCGATGAACATCACGAGGTTCTGCACGATCGGATAATCGCGCCAGCGGATCGCCTCGACCAGGAAGCGTGCGACGCCGGGGATGTTGAACACGGTCTCGGTGACGATGAGGCCGCCGATCAGGAATGCCGCCTCGATGCCGATCACGGTGATGACGGGCAGGATCGCGTTCTTCAGCGCGTGGTGATAGTTCACAGCGGCATCGGATGCGCCCTTGGCGCGCGCGGTGCGGATGTAGTCCTGCCGCAGCACCTCCAGCATCGAGGACCGCGTGATGCGCATGGTCAGCGCCGCGCTGCGGAAGCCGACAGCGGCGGCCGGCACGGCGTAGGTCGCGAACGCCTCGAGCCAGGTCTGCGGATTCGGATTGAAGATCGGCATCTGACCGAACATCGCCACCGACGCGGTGAGGATGAGCAGGCCGAGCCAGAACGAGGGCAGCGACAGGCCGCTGAGGCTGACGACGCGCAAGGCATAATCGAGCCGCGTGCCCTGCTTCACCGCGCTGATGACGCCGAGCGGGATGCCGATCGATGCCGAGAACAGCAGCGCAAGGCCCGCGAGCCGGGCGGTGATCGGAATCCGCGGTAAGATCTCCTGCAGCGCCGGCTTCTCCGAGACGTAGGAGTAACCGAAATCGCCGCGCAGGAAACCGCTGATCCAGTGCCAGTACTGCACGACCAGCGGCTGGTCGATGCCGAGCTCCTTCTCCAGATTGGCCTTGTCGGCGGGATCGACGTAGCCGGCGGCGGCGAACAGGATGTCGACGATATTGCCGGGCACGATGCGCAGCAGGAAGAAGATGACGACCGAGATCCCGAACAGGGTCACGAGCATCAGGAACAGGCGCCGCACCAGATAGGCAAACATGCATCGCCTCCTGTCGAACCCGTCACCCGCCCGCTGCTACTTGTTCATCCACACGTCCTCGTAGCGGTATCCATTATAGGAGCTGTTCGACATCACGGTCACGCCCTTGACATAGGGCTTCCAGCAGGTGCCGGTGCGCGCGTGGAAGATGATCGGGCGGGCGACGTCCTCCTGCAACTTCTTGTCGATCTCCCACACCAGCTTCTTGCGTTTGGCGATATCGGTCTCCTGCGACTGCACGTCGAACAGCTTCTCGATCTCCTTGTTGCAGTAGTTGGTGTAGTTGCGCTCCGAGCCGCAGGAATAGTTTTCATAGAAGGACTGGTCGGGATCGTCGACCGCATTGCCGGTAAGGTTCAGGCCCAGCATGTAGTCCTTGCGCGCGACTTTCGGGAACCAGTTCGCGGTTTCGACCACGTCGAGCTCGCCGTCGATATAGATGCTCTTGAGCTGGTCGATCAGGATCACCGCGGGATCGCGGTAGACCGGGATGTTGCGGGTCGAGATCTTCACCGCAAGATGCTTGTCCGGTCCGTAACCGGCCTTCTGCATCAGCTTCTTGGCCTGCTCGCGGTTGGCGTTCACGTCGGGGCCGTAGCCCGGAATGCTCTCCAGCATCTCCTTCGGCATCGCCCAGAGTCCGGCCGGCGCTGGTTCCATGGTCCCGCCGATATCGCCCTGACCCTCGAACATGATGTTGATGAAGGCCTTGCGGTCGAGCGTCAGCGCCATCGCCTTGCGGATGTCGGCATTGTCGAACGGCGCCGCGGTCGAGTTGACGATGATGTTGGTGGCGACGTTGTTGGGCTCGACCACGCAGACTGCGCTCGGATCCTGCGATTTCACGTCCTTCAAGAGCGGAATGCTCACCTCGGTCGGGAAGGTCATGTCGAACTTGCCGGCGACGAAGGCAAGGATCGCGGTCGAGCGGTTCGGGATGATGGTGAACTCGATGCCGTCGAGATAGGGGCGGCCCTTGCGCCAATAGTCGGTGTTGCGGGTCAGCTTGATCGACTCGTTGGCCTTGAACTCGACGAACTTGAACGGGCCGGTCCCGATCGGATGCGTGCGCATGTCGCCGGGCGAGACGTGGCAGGGATAGACCGGCGTGTAGCCCGAAGCGAGCAGCGCCAGCAGCGACGGCTGCGGCCGCTTCAGGTTGAAGGAGACTTCGAAATCGCCATTGGTCGAGACGTCATTGACCTGCTCGTACCAGGTCTTGCGTGGGTTCTGCCGGAACTTCTGCTGTGACTTGCCCATCAGCATGTCGAAGGTGCATTTGACGTCGGCGGACGTGAACGGCTTGCCGTCGTGCCACTTCACGCCCTGGCGCAGCTTGAAGGTCAGGGTCTTGTTGTCGTTCACCCACGCCCAGCTCTCGGCGAGCTCCGGGACGATGTTGTCCATCCTGTTCTGGGCTTCGTCCTGCTTGTAGATGACGAGGTTGTTGAAGACGGGCATGAAGGGAACATTGAGCGAATAGGTCGCGCCTTCATGGATCGAGGCATTGCCGGGGCTGTCGCGGTGATACATCCGCAGGATTCCGCCCTGCTTGGGCTCGCCGGCGAGCGTGGCGGTTGAGGCCGTCAGCACAGACAGCGCCGCCATTGCGGCGAGCGCCCACACGCTCCGCATTCTCATCCTCCCTGGACATCAGTTCTTTTGGGCCTTTGCGGCCTGTTTGTCGGACGATAGCGACGCGGGCAGGGGGAGGCAACCGGTAAGGCCGCATGTCGCCTCGACAATTCGGATGACGGAAGGCCGCAGGGTTTCACACTTTCACATTGAGAGTGCAGGTGCGAAGAGGTGGTTCCTGTGTGGAGGTTGCGTGATGCTGGATCAGCAAACTCGGTCGTCATCGCGGGGCGCGACGAAGTCGCGAGCCCGGGACCCATAACCCCAGGGAGAAGTCGACGCGCGAACTGCGGCTTGGATCATGCGGCGAGAAGCAGGATTTCTCTGATATCGGCGGGGCCGTCGATCCTGCGCGGGTTGCGCGGAATCCAGTTGGTGCGCATCGCCTGCTCGGCGATCGCGCCAAAATGCTCCGGCGTGATCCGCATCTCGGCGAGGCTGCGCGGCATGCCGAGCGAGCGGATGAAGGCATCTAACACGTCGGCGGCGTTGTGGCCGGGAAAGCCCATCGCGGCGGCGATGATCATCTGGCGCTCGGCATTGTCGCGTGCGTTCCAGCGCATCACCGCCGGCAGCATGATGCAGGAGGTGTAGCCGTGCGGCACGTCGAACGCCGCGCCCAGCACGTAGCCGATGCCGTGGCTCGCGCCCATCGGAACCCCGGCCGCCAGCGCGCCCATCGACAGCCACGTGCCGATCTGCGCATCCATCCGCGCGTCGAGATCGGCAGGGTCGGCCTTTACCCGCGGCAGCGCGTCGGCGAGCATGGCAAGGCCCTTGACGGATTGCGCGTCGGCATAGGGATGCGTCTCGCGCGAGCAGATCGCCTCGACGCAATGATCGAGGGCGCGGATGCCGGTCGAGAGGAACAGCCATTCCGGCGTGTGCACGGTGATGGCGGGATCGAGGATGGTCGCGCGCGGCACGGTGAGCGGATGCCGCAGCATCTGCTTCACATGCGCGGCACGGTCGGTCACGCCGGCGATGGAGCTGAACTCTCCGCCGGCGATTGTAGTCGGCACGCTGACCTGGCGCACGCTCGGCGCGGTCATCTCCGGCGCGACGCCCTTGTGCACGCGGATGCGCTCGATGCCCTCGATCGTGTCGATGCCATTGGCGAGGCAGAGCTGCACCGCCTTGGCGCCGTCGGTGATCGAGCCGCCGCCGACGGTGACGATCAGATCGGCGCCCACCCCGCGCGCCGCGTTTGTGGCCGCGATGACGGCCTCGCGCGGCGTGTGTGCCGGCATGGCGTCGAACAGGCCGGCGCAGCGCGCGCCGAGCGCGTCCTTGATTTTGGTGATCTCGTCGGTCTGTCGGTTGAGCGTGCCTGAGACCATCAGGAAGGCACGGCGCGTTCCCAGCCGGTCCATCTGCGCGACGATGGCGCTCGCCGCCGGATGGCCGAACACGACCTCCTCGATCGCGCCGTAAACGACACGTCCCTGGTGCACGCCTGTCCTCCCCGGACAATTCGTCTTGTTTTTGTAGGAGGAGTCTAGCCGAGCGCCCGCCGCCCGTCATGTGCGAAAACGCTGGCCGCTTCTTCTCCCTCTCCCCGCCTGCGGGGAGAGGGTTGGGGTGAGGGGGGCTCTCCGCGAGGGAGGTGAGAGCTCGGCTCGCGGAGATTCCTCCTCACCCGGATCGCATCTTGCGATGCGCTCCGGCCTCTCCCCGCACGCGGGGAAAGGCGAAGAAGGCGCCGCGTGCGCGGCCGACCCACTCCCTGTCAATCCGCCATCCGGTCAGGCCATGCGTTGCACCATTGCACGCGCATTGGTCTTGAAGTGTTCATCATTGCCGCCCATCTTGTGTCGCCCGCGAGCAGGCGCGTACCCTGCTTTTTCCGCGGCTTTTGATGCGAGGACCTGGGATGACTGGACCGGACGGAAGCGAGCAACTTGTCAAAAAGCACGATTTCGTTCAGATGCGGCATTACACAATCGCGGGCCTCCTCGCCGCTTCCTTCGCTCTCGCTGGTTGCGGGCAGCCGACTTCGCAGGCCGCCGCGCCGCCGCCCGCGCCGGTGACCGTGGCCCAGCCGGTCAAGCGCACCGTCACCGATTGGGACGAGTTCACCGGCCGCTTCGAGGCGATCGAGGAGGTGCAGGTGCGCCCGCGCGTCGGCGGCTTCGTCAACTCGGTCGAATTCCAGGACGGCGCCATCGTGCACCAGGGCGATCTGCTCTACGTGATCGACCCGCGTCCGTTCGAGGCGGTGGCTGAGCAGGCTGACGGCCAGCTGTCCGATGCGCGCGCCAAGGTGGAGCTGGCCAAGCGCGAGCTCGACCGCGGTCTGAATCTGGTCCAGACCAGCGCGGTCTCCGAGCAGGTCGTCGACCAGCGCCGCCAAGCCCTGCAGGCCGCGCACGCGGCGGAGACGCAGGCGGCGGGCGCGCTGAAGGCCGCCCGGCTCAACATCGAGTTCACGCATGTGACCGCGCCGCTCACCGGTCGCGTCAGCCGCCACCTCGTCAGCCCCGGCAATCTCGTGCAGGGCAGCGACACCGGCACCTCGACGCTGCTCACCTCGATCGTTGCGCTCGACCCGATCTACGTCTATTTCGACATGGATGAAGCGACCTTCATCAAATACAGCAAGCTGTGGTTCGAGGGTAAGCGCCCGAGCTCGCGCGAGACCGCGAACCCCGTGCAGGTGACGCTCGCCGGCGAGACCAAGCCGTCGCACGACGGTTCCATCAACTTCCTCGACAACCGCCTCGATGTCTCCACCGGCACGCTGCGCAGCCGCGCCGTGGTCAAGAACACCGATCTGTCGATCCTGCCCGGCCAGTTCGGTCGCGTTCGCCTGATCGGCAGCGCGCCCTATGAGGCGCTGCTGATTCCGGACGCTGCGGTCGCGACCGACCAGTCCCGCAAGATCGTGTTCGTGGTCAAGCCTGACGACACCGTCGAGGCGCGCGCTGTGGTGCTCGGTCCGCTCGACGAGGGCCTGCGCGTGATCCGAGAAGGGCTGAAGCCCGATGATCGCGTCATCGTCAACGGCATCCAGCGCGCCCGCGTCGGCGCCAAGGTCGCCCCGCAGACTGCTCAAGCGCCGGCCGGTGGCAAGTCATGAATCTTGGCCGTCTCTCCATCAACCAGCCCATCCTCGCGATGGTGCTGTCGATCGTGCTGCTGATCGTCGGCGCGATCGCCTACACCACGCTGCCGGTCTCCGAATATCCGCAAGTGGTGCCGCCGACCGTCGTCGTCACCACGCAATATCCCGGCGCCTCCGCGCAGACCGTGTCCGACACGGTCGCCGCTCCCATCGAGCAGGAGATCAACGGCGTCGAGGACATGCTGTATCTCTACAGCCAGGCGACCTCGAACGGCCAGCTCACCATCACCGTCACCTTCAAGCTCGGCACCGATCTCGACAAGGCCCAGGTGCTGGTACAGAACCGCGTCGCGATCGCGCAGCCGCGGCTGCCTGAAGAGGTCCAGCGCAACGGTGTCACCACGCGCAAGAACTCGCCCGACATCCTGATGGTCGTGTTCATGCTGTCGCCGGACGACACGTTCGACCAGCTCTACATCTCCAACTACGCGCTGCTCCAGGTCCGCGACCAGCTGCTGCGCCTCGACGGCGTCGGCGACATCCAGATCTTTGGCGCGCGCGACTACTCAATGAGGTTGTGGCTTGATCCCGACCGCATCGCCAATCTCGGCCTGACCTCGACCGAGGTGATCGCGGCGATCCGCGCGCAGAACATCCAGATCGCGGGCGGCCAGATCGCCGAGCCGCCGATCACCGACCGCGCTTTCCAGCCGAACCTCACCTTCACGGGACGCCTGAAGGACCCGAGGCAGTTCGAGGACATCCTGATCAAGGCCGGCTCGGATGGCCGCGTCGTGCGTCTGCGCGACGTCGCCCGCATCGAGCTGGGTGCGCTGGCCTACAGCACCAACAGCTTCCTCTTGCGGAAATCGGCGGTCGGCATGCTGGTGACCCAGCGGCCCGGATCGAACGCGCTTGCGACCGCCAAGGGTATCTCCGACACCATGACGAAGCTCAAGGAGAGCTTCCCCAGGGGTCTCGACTACAATATCGGCTATAACCCGACCGAGTTCATTGCGCAGTCCGTCCACGAGCTGATCAAGACCATCTACGAGGCCATGCTGCTCGTGGTCGTCGTCGTGCTGGTGTTTCTGCAGGGCTGGCGGCCTGCGATCATTCCGATCATCGCGATTCCCGTTTCGCTGGTCGGCACCTTCGCGGTGATGGCGGCGCTCGGCTTCTCCATCAACAACCTCACCCTGTTCGGCCTGGTGCTCGCGGTCGGCATCGTGGTCGACGACGCCATCGTGGTGGTCGAGAACGTCGAGCGGCATCTCGAGCACGGCTTGAGCCGGCGCGATGCCGCGCTGAAAACCATGGAGGAGGTCGGTGGCGCACTGGTCTCGATCGCATTGGTGCTCTGCGCGGTGTTCGTCCCGACCGCGTTCCTGGGCGGAATTTCCGGTCAATTCTTCCAGCAATTCGCCGTCACCATCGCGGTCGCGACCGCGATCTCCTGCTTCTGCTCGCTGACGCTGTCGCCGGCGCTTGCCTCGCTGATCCTCACTCCGCACGAGGAGAAGCGACCGCCTGCCGCCTGGAACGTCATCGCGCGCGGATGGAATGCCTTCACTGGCGTCTTCAATCGCCTGTTCGACCGGCTCTCGCACGGCTATGCCGGCCTCGCCAATTTCGTGATCCGGCACTCCGTGGTGATGCTGCTGATCTATGTCGTGCTGATCGGCAGCGCCGGCTGGCTGATCGGAACGACGCCGCAGGGCTTTATTCCCGCCCAGGACCGCGGTTACATCATCGTCTCCGTGCAGTTGCCGGGCGCGGCGTCGCTGGCGCGCACGACCGAGATCGTGCGCGAGATCGAGCGGATCGCGCTCGACACGCCGGGCATCATTCGCGTCGCCGCCTTCGCCGGCTTCTCGGGTGCAACGCGCACGCAGCAGGGCAACGCGGCCGCGCTGTTTCCGGTGTTTGACGAGCCCGAGGCGCGGCTGAAGAAGGGGCTGACGGCGAGCGCCATCACGGCCGAGCTGCGCAAGCGGCTCGCCGCGCTCCAGGGCGCGTTCATCATCGTCATTCCGCCGCCGGCCGTGCCCGGCATCGGCACCGGCGGCGGCTTCACCATCCGCATCCAGGACCGCCAGGGCCGCGGGCCGGAGCTGCTCGCCGCAGCCACTGACGAGCTTGTCGCCGCGGCGCGCAAATCGCCGTTGCTGCTCGGCCCCACGGTGTTCTCGCCGTTCACGGCGAATACGCCGCAGCTCTTCGTCGACATCGACCGCACCAAGGCGCAGAAGCTCGGCGTTCCCATCTCGAACATCAACGACACGATCCAGACCTATTTCGGATCGACCTATGTCAACGACTTCAACCTGTTCGGCCGCACCTATCACGTCACGGCGCAGGCGGACTTCCCGTTCCGGAAGGAAGCCAGCGATCTCGCGCGGCTGCGCACGCGCAACGCCTCCGGCGACATGGTGATGCTCGGCAGCGTGGTCGAGTTCAAGGACGTCTCGGGCCCTGACCGCGTCGCGCGCTACAATCTCTATGCGGCCTCCGAACTGCAGGGCGAGCCGGCGCCGGGCGTCAGCTCGACCACCGCGCTCAACACCATCAAGAAGCTCGCCGACGACACGCTGCCGAGCGGCTTCTCCTTCGAATGGACCGACCTGTCCTATCAGCAGATCACCGGCGGCAATGCCGGCCTCTACGTGTTCCCGATCTGCGTGCTGTTCGTCTATCTCGTGCTCGCCGCGCAATATGGCAGCTGGACGCTTCCATTCGCGGTGATCCTGATCGTGCCGATGTGCCTGCTAGCTGCCACCATCGGCGTGCGCATCATGGGACAGGACGTCAACATCCTCACCCAGATCGGCTTCGTGGTGCTGGTAGGCTTAGCTGCAAAGAACGCGATCCTGATCGTCGAGTTCGCGCGCGACATCGAGAACGAAGGCAAGCCGCGGCTGGAGGCGGTGATCGAGGCCTGCCGCCTGCGTTTGCGGCCGATCCTGATGACGTCCTTCGCCTTCATTCTCGGCGTCCTGCCGCTGGTGATCTCGTCCGGCTCCGGCTCGGAGATGCGACAGGCGGTCGGCGTCGCCGTGTTCTTCGGCATGATCGGCGTCACCCTGTTCGGGCTTCTGTTCACGCCGATCTTCTACGTGGTGGTGCGGAACCTGGCCGAAGGGCGGCGCGACAAGAAGCCGGAGGTGGCGGCTTCTTAAGTGCGAGTGGCGGCCACCGGCGTCCCCTCACCCTCGCTGTCGTCCTCGCGAAAGCGGGGACCCATACCCCCAGGGAGAAGTGGTGGCGCGAAGGGGGTAACCACGAGCCTTCGTCAAACCACGCCCTGTGGTTATGGGTCCCGGATCTTCGCTTCGCTCGTCCGGGACGACAGCGATTGTTTGGCGCACAGCTGCCCATACTAACGACCAACATGAAATGGATGGGCAGGGCCGGGGTTCTTCACTACTATCCGCGCGATTTCAAAACAGAACACTGCTGGGAGCTAACTCATGAAATCATCCCTTTTGGCCGCCGTCGCAATGTCGGCCCTGCTGCTGGCGGCGCCGGCCTCCGCGCAAGGCGTCAAGATCGGCATTCTCAACGATCAGTCCGGCGTCTATGCCGATTACGGCGGCAAATGGTCGGTCGAAGCCGCCAAGATGGCGATCGAGGATTTTGGCGGCGAGGTGCTGGGCCAGAAGATCGAGCTCGTCACCGCCGACCACCAGAACAAGCCTGACCTTGCGACCTCGATCGCGCGGCGCTGGTACGATGTCGAGAATGTCGACATGATCACGGAGCTGACGACCTCCTCGGTCGCGCTCGCGATCCACGAGCTTTCCAAGGAAAAGAAGAAGGTCGACATCGTCGTCGGCGCCGCGACCTCGCGCCTCACCGGCGATGCCTGCCAGCCCTACGGCTTCCACTGGGCCTATGACACCCGCGCGCTCGGCGTCGGCACCGGCGGTGCGCTGACCAAGGCCGGCGGCGACACCTGGTTCTTCCTCACTGCGGACTACGCCTTCGGCTATGCGCTGGAGAAGGACACCAGCGAGATCGTCACCGCCAATGGCGGCAAGGTGGTCGGCTCGGTGCGCGTGCCGCTCAACTCCTCAGACTTCTCGTCGTTCCTGCTGCAGGCGCAGAGCTCGAAGGCGAAGATCGTCGGCCTCGCCAATGCCGGCCTCGACACCACCAATTCGATCAAGCAGGCATCCGAGTTCGGCATCGTCTCGGGCGGCCAGAAGCTCGCCGGCCTGTTGATGACGCTCGCCGAGGTGAACGGCCTCGGCCTCCAGGCCGCGCAAGGCCTGGTGCTGACCGAGGGCTATTACTGGGATCTCAACGACAAGACCCGCAATCTCGGCGAACGCTTCCTCAAGCGCACCGGCCGAATGCCGAGCATGATCCACGCTGGTACCTATTCGGCGACGCTGAGCTATCTCAAGGCGGTCAAGGCCGCCGGCACCAAGGACCCGGAGGCCGTTTCCAAGAAGCTGAAGGAGCTGCCGGTCAACGACGATTTCGCGCAAGGCGGCAAGGTGCTCGAGAACGGTCGCATGGTCCACGACATGTATCTGTTCGAGGTCAAGAAGCCCTCGGAATCGAAGAAGCCTTGGGACTATTACAAGCTGCTCGCCACCGTCCCCGGCGACAAGGCGTTCTTCACCGCCAAGGACAGCGGCTGTCCGCTGACGAAGTGAGCCAACGCTCGCGCTACACCCTCGGTGTCGTCCCCGCCTAGTGCGCAATTGCGCACGGGAGCGGGGACCCATAACCCCAGGCAGAAGTGTGGCGCGAGATGCCCACTCCGAGTCTTCGCAAAACAACTCCCTGTGGGTATCGCGACGAGCGCAGCGCTCGCGCGGGGGTCCCGGATCGGCGCTCCGCTTCGCTGCGCTTGTCCGGGACGACGGCGGAATTTATGGCGCAGCCCGCTTCACACCATCCGCAACACCACCGCGCCCAGCGCGCCCGCCCACAGCGCGATCGCGGCCAGCGCCTGGATCGCGAAACCCGGGCCGCGTTTTGCGGCGGCCTGCGAATAGCCGATGAAATAGACGATACGGCCGATGATCCACACCGCACCGATTCCTGCCGCAATGGCATCGCCGATATAGATCGCGAACAGCCAGAGCGCCGGCAGGAAGACCGGCATCCATTCCAGCGTGTTCATCTGGATGCGGAAGGCGCGCTCGAAATCCGGATGGCCCGACATCGCCGGCACCTTGACGCCGGTTTTTGTGCGCGAGCGCGAGACGTTGATGCAGGTGAAGAGATAGAATGCGATCGCCAGCAGCGTGACGAGGGCGGTGAGATGATACATCGCGAATTTCCCCAGAGCGTTTTCCAGCGAAGTGGATACCGGTTCGCGTAAAGAAAACGCGTCAAATCTAGAGCATGATCCGGAAAAGTGTGCAGCGGTTTTCCGAAAGATCATGCTCGAACAACAACCTAAAGCGCGATGACGATTCGTCCCAATCTCATCACGCTTTAGAATCCAGGCAGATCGCGCTTCAATATCCGGTCAGCTCGAGATAGCCAACGCCGTCATGCGTGCCGGCAAAGCTGAGCGGTCCCTCCCAATAGGAGAAGCCGGTCCGCATCCATGCCCTGGGATTGAGCGGCTTGCAGAGGATCGAGAACGAGCGCGAGGGGATCGCGATCTGCCATTCCACCGGCAGCTTGCGGCCCGCGACTTCAGTGATTGCCTTCGGTGTCATCTGGATATCACCACCCGCAATCATCTGTGTGTCGCCGGCAGCATTGATCCAGTTGCCGAACGGATAATCCTTGCCGTCTTTCTGGCGCAGCCGGTACAGCATCAGCTTGTCGCCGGATGACAGATGCAGCGACAGCCAGTCCCACCCGGTCTGGTCAGCATCGAGCGGCTGGCTGCTCCATTCGCGGTCCATCCAGGCCTGGCCCGAGACGTCGACCGGCCTGTCGTCGATGGTGAGCGTGCCGCGCGCACGATAGAACGGCTGGCTGTAATAGTACGAGGCCTGTCCGCGCTCGGACTTGCGGCTGTAGCCGTGATCGCCCTGCAGCACCACCGGACGATCGGCCTCCAGCGTCAGCGCGTAGCTGAAGTCGGTGCCCGAGGCCTTCAGCGAGAGCGGCGCCAAGGTGCGATCGTCGGTCTTTTCAAGACCTTTCATCTCCCAGTCATCGATCCAGGCTGCAAACGGTTTTGCATCGACACCGGCCTGCCCGATTCCGCCGCGCGAGAAGACCTCGCTGAAGCGGTGCGTGTCCGCACGCGTCACCGCGGCATGCGCCATCCAGATCTGCTGATTGGCCCAGCCTTCGCCCTGCGGACCCGGCTGCGCGGCCTGGCGAAACAGCGTCCATTGCAACCCGCAGGCCGCGCCGCTGCTGTCGACGAGATTCGCCGTGAGATACCACCACTCGATACGAAACTCCGGATGCGGCCCGTGATCGGCGGGGAAAGCAAAGGCCTTTCCCGGCGTGACCTTGGCATAACCGTCGGCGGTCTCGCCGAGCCCGGCATAGCCTTGCGCGCTGGCGCGGCGCGCCAGCGCGAGCGCGGCGATGCCGCCGGCAAAGGCGCGCCGAGAGATCCGATCAGCGCTCATTGGCAAACACCTTGACGAGGCTCGCCGGCTGCATCCGCGCCAGTCGCAGCATCGGCAGCAGCGCAGCAAGCAGTGAGGCCAGCAGCGCCACCGCGACCAGCTCGACCAGTTGCAGCGGAAACACATGGAACGGCAGCCGCCAGCCGAACGCCTTCACGTTGACGATCGCGATCAGGCACCACGCCACCAGCAGCCCGAGCGGTACGGCCAACAGCGAGGTGAACAGTGCGACCGACAGCGTCTTGGTCAATTCGATCGCGGCAAGGCGCGGCCGGGTGATGCCGATCGCCCACAGCGGCGCGAGCTGCGGCAGACGTGAATTCGCCAGCGTCAGCAGGCTGGTCAAGAGCGCAATGCCGGCCACGCCGAGCGTGAAAGCGTTCAGCGCCGACGTCACCGCAAAGGTGCGATTGAAGATGCGGATCGATTCCGCCTTCACCGTCGCCTGGTCGGCGACGCTGCGGTCGTCGAGCGCGAACTGCTTCTGCAAGGCCGCGATCAGGCCGGCAATATTGTCCTTCGCGACGATCAGGCCGATCCGGGTCTGCGGCGTCTGCGGAAAATGCCGGATCAGCGCCGCGACATTCACCGCGAGCTGGCCCTTGGGATTGCCGTAATCGGCATAGATGCCGACGATGTCGAGCTCCCAGGTGCCGCCCGGCGCCGGCACCTCGATGACGTCGCCGACGCGGACGTTGAGGCGGCGGCTCAATTGCTCGCTGATGAAGGCGGCGTTGCCCGGCACGAGCTGGGTCCAGGCGCGCGGCGCGGTCTCCAGCAGCGGCCAGCGCTCGCGATAGAGCGCATGGTCGGGTAGGCCGAACAATTCAACCGGCTGGCCCTGCACCTGCGTCTCGGCGCGTCCGCCCGACAGGATCGCCTGCACATCGCTGCGCTCCCTCAGCCAGTTGCGGATCGCAACGCCTTGGGCGTTGTCGGCGGCGCTGATGTAGACGTCGGCGGCGAGCCGCCCGTTGAGCCAGCCGATGAAGGTGCGGCTGAAGGTTTCCACCATGGTGGAAACGCCGACATTGACGGCGAGCGCGAGCAGCAACGCCATCAGCGCCAGCGACAGTCCCGAGAGTTGCTGCCGGCTATCGGCCCAGAACCACAGCGACAGCGGTCCGCGCGACCAGCGCTGGCCGATGAGCAGGATGATTTCGAGGAAGGCCGGCAGGATCAGTGCGGCGCCGAGCATCAGTGCTGCCAGCACGCCGAATCCCGCAATCAGCGACACGCCGTAATGGAGCAGCAGCAGCGCGACGGCGAACACGGCGCAGGCGGCAAGGCTCTGCAGCACCAGCCAGCGCCGCTGCCGTTGCTGCCAGGCGCGCGGCTGCGCCGTCGCCAGCACCGGCATCCTGATCGCCTTGATCAGGCTGGTCGCCGCCGCCACCAGCGCGCCCGCAATGCTGATGCCGATCCCGGCGAACCACCATTCGGGCCGCAATGCGAGTTGCCCCGGGATCTGCGCCCCATAGAGTCCGCGCAGCGATGCCGCCACATCCGGCAGCAGCGCCGCCGCGATGAAATAGCCGCAGACGAGCCCGATCAGCCCCGCGACCAGCGCCAGCGCCACCAGCTCGATCACCAGCACCGTGTTGACCAGCCGCGCCGAGGCGCCGCAGGCCCGTAAGGTGCGCAGCATCGGCAGCCGCTGCTCGAAGGCAAGGCCCACGGCCGAATTGACGATGAAGAGGCCGACGAAGAACGACAGCAGGCCGAAGGCGGTGAGGTTGAGATGGAAACTGTCGGTGAGGCGCTCGAGCTCGGTCTCCGCATTCGGCTCGATGCGTTGCAGCTGATCGCCGACGACGTCTTGCAGCGGCGCCGGCTTGCCCTTCGGCTTGCCGATGAGGAGCCGCGAGACCTGGTCCGGCTTGTTGAGGAGTCGCTGCGCCACGCCGATGTCGACCACCAGCACGTCGGGCACGAGCTGCGGCAGCACGCGCAGCGGCGGCAGCTTTGCGCCGCTGCTGATCGGCGGCGCCGCGCCCTCCTGCTCCTGCAAATCGTTCAGCGTCTCCCGCGCCGCCAGCGTCTGGCCGGGCGGGGCAACGAAGCTGCTCAAATCCGAGGCACCAAGGCGCGGCGCATTGCCGACATCGGCCGGCATCGTCACCGGCTCGATGCCGAGCAGCCGCACCGAGCGTCCGTTGACCTGCACGCGTCCTTCCAGCACCGGCGAGACCGGCCATCCGGCGCGGCGGAGCTTGACGAACAGGTCTTGCGAAAACGTCGCCGCATTCGGCGCCACCAGCATGGCGGTGCGCACGCCGCCGAAGGTCGCCGCGGCGCGGTCGTAGGCGTTGCGGGCCTGCTGGTTGATCGCCTGCACGCCGCTCCACAACGCCGTCGCCGCGATCAGCCCGATCAGGAGCGTTGCGAACTGCATCTTGTGACGCCGCCAATGGCTCAGCAGCACGGCGAGGATCCACAGCGCGCGCTTCATGCGATCCGTCCCGCATGCAGGGTGACGTGGCGATCGAGCGTGCCGGCGAGGTGCAGGCTGTGCGTCACCATCAGGAAGCCGCAGCCGGTGCGCGCGACGAGGTCGCGCGTCAGCGCCAGCACGTCGTCGGCGGTGTCTTCGTCCAAATTGCCGGTCGGCTCGTCCGCGAGCAGCAGCGAGGGCTTTGTCGCGAGCGCCCGGCCGATCGCGACCCGCTGCTGCTGGCCGCCTGATAGTTGCTCTGGATAACGCCTGAGGAAATTGCCGAGCCCGAGCCGCTCGACCAGCTCCTTGGTCCAGGCCGCATCCTGCCGGCCGGCGATCCGTGCCTGGAAGGCGAGATTGTCCGCGACCGAGAGAGACGGGATCAGGTTGAATTGCTGGAACACGAGGCCAATGCGGTCGCGCCGCAGCTCTGCGCGCCCGGCGTCGGAGAGCTTGGTGACTTCGGTATCCTGCAGCCGGATCGAGCCGCTGTCGGCGGCATCGAGGCCGGCGATCAGGTGCAGCAGCGTGCTCTTGCCGCTGCCGGATTCGCCGGTGAGCGCCACGCGCTCGCCGGCCTTAAGGTCGAGATCGACGCCGCGCAGCACGTGAACCGGCTCGCCGGCCGAGGCGAAGGTCTTGGAGAGATTTCGGATCGTCAGCACGATGAATGGCGCCGGGCGGAATTAACGGAAATGTTGCGTAGCACACTTGGTGGGGAAATGCCGGGGTTGCGTTGCTCCCGAAGCCGTTGTTAGCTTCGTGAAGGCCAAATCAAAAAAGTGCCAAAACACAGACGGGGAGAATCATGAGCGCTCAGGGAATGCCGTCCGCGGCGGGTACGACGGCAGGGACGTCCAAAGAAACGCCGAAGGGCGCCTGGACCGTCACGTTTCTGCTCTTTCTCTTCATGCTGGTAAACTTCGCCGACAAGATCGTCGTCGGCCTCGCCGGCGTGCCGATCATGACCGACATGAAGCTCAGCGCCGAGCAATTCGGCCTGCTCGGCTCCTCGTTCTTCTTCCTGTTCTCGATCTCGGCGATCGTGGTCGGCTTCATCGTCAACAAGGTGCCGACGCGCTGGGTGCTGCTGACGCTGGCGGTGATCTGGGCGCTGGCGCAGTTTCCGATGGTCGGCACCGTCTCCTTCACCACGCTCTTGATCTGCCGCATCGTGCTCGGCGCGGGCGAAGGACCGGCGTTCTCGGTCGCGGCGCACGCGATCTACAAATGGTTCCCCGACGAGAAGCGCACGCTGCCGACCGCGATCCTGTCGCAAGGCTCGGCCTTCGGCGTCATCCTCGCGGTGCCGGCGCTGAACTGGGTCATCGTCAATCACTCCTGGCACTATGCCTTCGGCGCCCTTGGCGTCGTCGGCTTGATCTGGGTTGCGGCCTGGCTCGCGCTCGGCAAGGAGGGCCCGCTCGAGAGCACGCAGGTCGCGGCCGCGACCGAGCCGGCGATCCCCTATTTGCAGCTTCTCACCTCGCGCACCTTCATCGGCTGCGTCGCGGCGACCTTCGGCGCTTACTGGGCGCTGTCGCTCGGCCTCACCTGGTTCACGCCCTTCATCGTCAAGGGGCTCGGCTTCTCGCAAAGCCAGGCCGGCTTCATCTCGATCCTGCCCTGGGTGTTCGGTGCCACCATCGTGATCCTGACCGGGTGGATCTCGCAGGTGATGATGGCGCGCGGCTACAACACCCGCGTCGCCCGCGGCGTGCTCGGCTCGGTGCCGCTGGTGATCGGCGGGCTGATCCTGGCGATGATGCCGCATGTTCAGGGCGCGGGCCTCCAGATCACCGCGCTCGTGGTCGGCACCGGCCTGTGCGGCGCGATCTATGTCGTCTGCCCGCCCATGCTCGGCGAGTTCACGCCGGTGTCGCAGCGCGGCGCCATCCTCGCGATCTACGGCGCGCTCTACACACTCTCGGGCATCATCGCGCCGAACGTGATGGGCACCGTGATCCAGCGCGCCGGCAGCATGCTCGACGGCTACATGACCGGCTTCAGCATCAACGCCGCCGTCATGGTCGGCTCCGGCCTGCTCGGCCTGTTGTTGCTCTGGCCGAACACGGAGCGCGCGAGGCTCACGGGTGGTGCGCCGGCGCAGCCCGCCCCGCTGAAGGGCGCGGTCTCGCCGACGTAAGGGGACGCTGCCAACCCCAAACACAACAGTCGTCCCGGGGCGCGCCAACGGGTCCGCGCGAAGCGCGGCCCGATGACAGGCTCCGCGCGAGCCCGGGACCTCCGCGCGAGCGCTTGCGCTCGTCGCGATAACCACAGGGAGTTGTTTGGCGGAAGGCCGTAACTCCGCTCGTCGCAAAACTATTGCTGCGGCGTATGGGTCCTCCGCCTTCGCGGGGACGACACCGAGAGTGAGGCGCGGCTTTCGCGCCTCAGCCACAGCCGTCGCCTAATTCATTCCCTGCGCACCACGAACGAGCTTGCCCGGCCTCTGCCCCGTTGCCTCGCCGTGCCGCCGCGTCACTACGCCCGACACGATCGTCGCCTCATAGCCGTCGACATCCTGCAACAGCCGCCGCCCGCCGACCGGCAGGTCGTAATGCACCTTCGGGGGATGCAGGTGCAGCCGGTCGTAGTCGATCACGTTGACGTCGGCCTTGTAGCCGGGCGCAATCAGCCCGCGGTCGGTGAGGCCGACCGAGAGCGCGGTCTTGCGCGACTGCGCGGCGACTACGAACGGGATCGTCAGCTTCTCGCCGCGCTTGCGGTCGCGCGTCCAGTGCGTCAGCAGATAAGTCGGGAAGCTGGCATCGCAGATGATGCCGCAATGCGCGCCGCCGTCGGACAGGCCCGGCACCGATTGCGGATCGGTCAGCATCTCGCGCGTCGCATCGAGATTGCCGTCGGAATAGTTGAGAAACGGCACGTAGAGCATGCCGCGGCCCTCGTCCGACAGCATCGCATCATAGGCGAGCTCCTCAGGCTGGCGGCCCTGCCTCCGCGCCTGCGGCCCCAGCGCGTTCTCCGGCGGCTGCTCGTAATCGGGGGGATCGCCGAGCAAGAACATCTTGTCGTAGTTCGGACGGAAGAACAGCGGATCGTCGGTCGACGTCGCCGTCTCGCTCAGGATCGCCCTGCGCACCTCGCTCTGGTGCAGCCGCGCCAGCCGCTCCTGCAGAGGCAGATGCGCGATCGCCTTGTAGCTCGGATGGGTCTGGAACGGATTGCGCGACAGCTCGAGCCCGAGCAGCAGGCCGACTGGGCGCGCAGCGATCTGCGCGGTGATGGAGAGGCCGCGTTTCGCCGCCGCATTGATCTCATCCAGCGTCTGGCGCCAGCGATTGGGCGATTTGTCGTTCTGCGTGATCGAGAACGAGATCGGGCACTTTGTGCTGTCCGCCACCCGCAGCATCATCGGCAAATCTTCGTGGATGGTGGAGAGATCCAGTACGAATTGCAGCACGCTGCGCCCCTGCCGGTGCATCGCGTCGGCGATTGCGGTCAGCTCGTCCTCGCCGGCCTTCAAGGTCGGCGTGAAATCGCCGGTCGAGGTGCGGTGGTTGAGCGTGCGCGAGGTCGAGAAGCCGAGCGCGCCGGAGCGCACCGCCTCGCCCGCGAGCTTCGCCATCGCCGCGTTGTCTTCCGCGGTCGAGGGATCGCGGCGGGCGCCGCGCTCGCCCATGACATAGACCCGCAGCGCGGCATGCGGCAGCTGCGCGCCGACGTCGATGTCGAAATCGCGCTTGCTGAGCCAGTCCATGTAATCCGGAAAGCTCTCCCAGGCCCACGGAATGCCGGCGCTCAAGACCGGCTCCGGAATGTCCTCGACGCCTTCCATCAACTGGATCAGCCGGGTGTGATCGGCGGGCTTGCACGGCGCGAAGCCGACGCCGCAATTGCCCATGATCGCGGTGGTGACGCCGTTCTGCGAGGACGGCGTGATGTCCTGGCTCCAGGTGACCTGGCCATCGTAATGGGTGTGGACGTCGACGAAGCCCGGCGTCACCAGCTTGCCGCGCGCGTCGATCTCTTCGCGGCCCTTGGCGGAGACCTTGCCGACCTCGCTGATCCTGCCACTGGTGACGGCGACGTCAGCCTCGAACAGCTCGCCGCCGTTTCCATCCGCGACAGTGCCGCCGCGGATCACGAGATCAGGGGTGCTCATGGTGTTTCTTCCCGTTTTGTTTTGTTGTGTTTTGCTTTATCGGCTCGTCGTCCCGGACAGGCACAGCGAAGCGGAGCGCCGATCCGGGACCCCCGCGCGAGCGCTGCGCTCGTCGCGATAACCACAGGGAGATGTTTTGCGACGACTCGGAGTGTCCAGCTTCGCGCTTCAACCGCTCCTTGTGGTTATGGGTCCCTGCGTTCGCAGGGACGACAATTGAATTCTTGGCTACGCCTTGGCCGGCTTCCGTTCCGTGAACGGCGACAGCACCACCGTCGCCAGCATGAAGATCACGGACGCCCCGAACACCCAGTGCGGTGCGCTCTGGTCCATGATCCAGCCGAACAGCAGCGGTGAGACGATGCCGCCGAGATTGAAGCCGGTGGAGACGATGCCGAAGGCGCGCCCGGCGGCGCCGGGCGGCGCGGCGTTGCGCACCAGCATGTCGCGCGACGGCGCGATCACGCCGGAGAGGAAGCCCGCGGTCGCCATCGTCGCGGTCAAGGCCCAGCCGGGCAGCGTGACCAGCGCGATCAGCAGCACGATCGCTGCATTCGCGGCAAAGCAGGCGGCGGCGACATAGCCGTGATGCTCGGTGTAATCGGCGAGGAAGCCGCCCGCGAGCACGCCGGCGGCGCTGGCGCCGAGGAACGCGGTGAGCGCGACATTGGCGATCGAATAGGACGCGCCATAGCCGCTCATCAGCGCCACCACGCCGAAATTGTTGATGCCGGCGACCGACAGGCTGAGTAGCGTGAACAGCATAGTGAGCATGATCAGCGCCGGCGTGATCACGGCTTGCTTCGGCACGGCCGCGTTGCCCGACTTCTTCTTGTGCGCGCCGGCTTCGGGGATGCTCATGGCTACCAGCAGCAGTGCCACCAGGATGGCGATCACGCCCGAGGCGATCAGCGCGCCGGTACCACCGGACACCATGACCAGCGCAGCAACGATCGCCGGCGCCACCGCGCCGCCGAGATAGCCGGCAAAGGTGTGGACCGAGAAGGCGCGGCCCATCCGCGCTTCGTCCATGTGCTCGGCCAGGATGGCGTAGTCGGCGGGGTGATAGACGCTGTTGGCGAGCCCGAGCAGCACCGCGCAGGCGATCAGCGAGGCATAGCTGAGATGCAGGCCGAGCAGGATCAGCGCGAGGCCACCGAGCGTAAGGCCGCCCAGCAGGAGCTTCCGCGCGCCAAAATGATCGACGAGATAGCCGGTCGGCGCCTGCGTCAGGCCGGACACGACCGCGAACACCGTCAGCGCAAAGCCGAGCTCGATATAGCCGACCCCGAGTTTCTCCTTCAGGAACGGAAACAGCATCGGCAGGACCAGCATATGGAAATGGCTGACCCAATGCGCGATCGAGATTCCCGTCAGCGTGCGCAGCGCGCTGTCCGCCTTGCCTTGCTGCGGTGCGGCGAGAACATCGGCCATTGCAGTTCCGTTTCACATCCTGGAGGGGATGGGCAAACTATCGGGGAGAGCGGTTATTTGTCCATGAACGCAGGCGCATGGCAGGTAGTGCGGGTGGGGGCTGCAATCGCGATGATTGCCCGGCGGTGCAGGGGGGCACACTGCGCTCCCTCCCCCCCCCTGCGGGGGAGGGCCGGGGAGAGGGGTGGCCCAGCAAAAGGTCTATCGGTCGTCGCTGCAAAGAGTCTGTTGCGCTCTCGACAAAGTGTGCCGTGTGGCACCCCTCTCCCTAACCCTCCCCCGCAAGGGGGGAGGGAACGTACCGTTCGTGCGGCAAGCTTCACGCCCTCACAACGGCTCGTCGTCATTGCCGTAACGATCCCGTTTCGGCGTGGCGATGTCGCCGTCTTCGTAATCGTCGTCGAAGTCGCGCGGAGGCGGGGGTGTCTTTGTCTTGTCGTCAGCCGTCTTCGTCTTCGGCGGCGCGCTTGGCTTGGCGGTTTTGGCCATGGCTGGTCCCGGATGGTGATGCTTCACCCGATTCTATCCGGAAAATATGTGGGGTTCCCTGATCTGTCGCAAGGCTGCGTAGCGGCGTCAGGCGTGCACCACCGGCCCGCCCGCCTTCTTCCAGGCATCGATGCCGCCGGCGATGTGCGCGGTATTCGACAATCCCGCGTCCTTCGCGGCGGCCACCGCCATCGCCGAGCGCTCGCCGAAGGCGCAGAAGAACACGACGCGGCGGCCGGTCGCGGCCGCGACCTCGCGCAGCATGCCGCCGGGCTTCAGGCTCTCCTCGACCGACGGATAGGGCGTGTGCAGCGCGCCTTCGAGCATGCCGTGCTTCATCCGTTCATTGGTCTCGCGCAGATCGACAAGCAGGATGTCGGGCCGGTGGAGCGAACGGATCGCCTCCGCAGCGCTGAGCGCGCGGCCTTCCTTCGCCAGCTCCTCCTGATGCAGGCCGACGCGCATGTTGGCGGGCACCGCGACGTCCATCATCTTCGGATTGGGCAGCTTCAGGTTCGCCATCAGCTCGATATATTCGTCGACCGAGCGCACCTGGAGCCGTGGATTGTAGCGCTTCTCCTCGCCGATGGTGGAGACGGTGTCGCCCTTGTAGTCGTGCGCCGGGAACACCATGGTCTCGTCCGGCAGTTTCAGCAGCCGGTTGAAGATCGACTCGTATTGTGCGCGCGATGAACCGTTCTGGAAATCAGTGCGGCCGGTGCCGCGGATCAGCAGCGTATCGCCGGTGAAGACGCGGTCGCCCATCAGATAGGAGTAGGAATCGTCGGTGTGGCCGGGCGTGTACATCACGTCGAGCGACAGGCCCTCGATCGTGACCTTGTCGCCGTCGGCAACCCGCATCGCCACCACGTCGGCCTTGGTCTGGTCGCCCATCACGGTCATGCAATGGGTGCGGTCGCGCAGCTCGCCGAGGCCGGTGACATGGTCGGCATGCAGATGGGTGTCGACCGCCTTGACCAGCTTGAGGTCGAGCTCGCGCAGCAGCTGGCAATAGCGATCGACCTTCTCCAGCACCGGATCGAGGATCAGCGCCTCGCCGCCGGGCCGGCTCGCGAGCAGATAGCTGTAAGTGCCCGAAACGCTGTCGAAGAGCTGGCGGAAGATCATGGCAGGCCCCGGCGTGGAACTGGTTTCGAGGATTCTACTACGGGGCAGGGAAGAAAGAGAAGCAATTCACTGTGTAGATGGTAATATTTGGAAGATTCTTCTTGCAGGGGGATGGGAGGGTGGCTTAGGGCACTCTGCCCCCCACCCCTGCTGTCATCGCCCGCCTTGTGCGCAATTGCGCACTGGGGCGGGCGATCCAGTATTCCAGAGACAGTGAGGGGGTACGGAGAAGCTGCGGCCTACTGGATTCCCCGCTTTCGCGGGGAATGACAGCGGTGAGTAGCGTGGGACTGCCCTGACGCCCCCTACGGCCTCACCACCGTATACCCGTTCTCCGCCAGGAACAGGATCTGCCCGACCCCGACCTGCACCGGCGTCCCCGCCGGAATGAACTCCGGCCGCTTCCCCGTCTCCCGCTCGATCGTATCCACGGTGTTGAGGCAAATGTCGAAGCGCACGCCCTGCGCGATCAGGCTTTCGACCTGCTTGCGGCGCTCGCTGCCAACAAGCAGCAGTTCGATGCCGGGACCGAACGCGACGACCTCGATCGCGACCTTGTCGGGGTCGTAGGCCTTCAAGAGATTGTTGGCGATGCTCAGCACCAGCGCCTGCTTCTTCACATCGCCGTCGGAGAGTTGGAGCACGATCTTGTGCTCGGCGAACGGCTTGTCCTGGAGCGGCACCTGCTGGGCAAAAGCCTGCGGCATCGTCATCCAGGCGAGCAGCATCAGCACGCGAAGAATTTGCGACCGCATCATCCCTATCCCGCAATGCCCGGATTGCCCTCGACGCCCTTCAGCGTGACGCCGCTGCCGAGCCGTTCCTGAAGCATCCGGCCCGAGCGCAGATATTTGGCGACGACGTCCCACACCGGCGCGCCCTGCTGGCCGTTGACCGAGGCCCAGCCCGCGACCTTGTAGCGGTGGCTGGCGCTCAACGCCTTGCCGCCATTGAGCTTCAGCTCCGAGATGCGGCTGCCGATCGCGTTGGTTGGGCTGCAGGTGTAGCTGAGCCCGCCGGCGCGCACCATGTCGCCGCCCTGCTGGTAATAGGGATCGGCGTTGAAGAGGTTGTCGCAGATGTCTTCCAGCACGTCCTTGATCTCTGCGCCGGTCATCTCCTGCACATAGGTCTCGGGGTAGCTGATCGCGGTCTCCGCGAGCACATCCTCCATGGTCAGCGCCTGGCCCGACAGCGCGGTGACGCCCCAGCGGAAGCCCGGCGACAGCGCGATCTCCGCGTCGAGCTCGGTGCGCAGCGCTGTGCAGATCAGCTCGTCCATGGGCCCGGCGAAATTGTCACGGCGATAGAGCAGGCGGTCCGGGGTGGCGATCTTCTCCGCCCAGTCGGTCACATGCGGCGCGCGCAATCGGCCGATCAATTCGGCCATGGCCGGATCGGGCTTGAGCAGCTCGGAATAGACCGGCAGCAGATGATATCTGACGTCGCCGACCTTGCCCTTCTCGAGCACGAGGTCGAGTACGCCCAGAAACTTCCCGTTGGAGCCGGCATTGGTGACGAGCGTGGTGCCGCCGGCATTCGTCACGGCAATCGGCTGCGGCACGGCGTCATGGGTATGGCCGCCGAGGATGACGTCGATGCCGGTGACGCGGCTCGCGAGCTTGAGATCGACGTCCATGCCGTTGTGCGAGAGCAGGATGACCGCATCGACCTTGTCGGTGCTGCGCAGGCCGTCGACGTGCTTCTGCAGCTCTTCCTCACGGATGCCAAAGGTCCAGTCGGGCGTGAACCGCTTGGGATGCGCGATCGGCACATAGGGAAACGCCTGGCCGATGATCGCGACGCGATGGCTGCCGAGTTCCTTGATCACCGAGGGCTTGAACACGCGCCCGCTGGCCTTGTCGAAGGCGAGCGCGTCGTTGAACGCGGCTTCCTCGGTGAGAAAAACGTTCTGCGCCAGAAACTCGCCTTTGAAGCGCTCGAGATTGTCGCGCAGCACCTGCTCGCCATAGGTGAATTCCCAATGCCCGGTCATCGCCTCGATGCCGAGCAGATTGGCGATCTCGACCATGTCGCGGCCCTGCATGGTGTTGGCAAGGCCGGTGCCCTGCCAGAGATCGCCGCCGTCGACGAGCACAGATCGCTTCTCACCGGCCTCGCCGCGCAAACGGTCGATCAGCGTCTTCAGATGGGCAAAGCCGCCGAGCTTGCCAAAGCGGCCCGCGGACTTCTCGAACTCGAAGCAGGTGAAGGCGTAGGCATCGGCGCTGTCGGACCGGATGCCGAACCGCTCCAGGAAAGCGCGGCCGACCAGATGCGGCGGCCGCCCCGCCATCTCGCCGATGCCGATATTGACGCTGGGCTCGCGGAAATAGACCGGATTGAGCTGCGCATGCGTGTCGGTGGTGTGCAGGATCCGCGCATTGCCGAACCGTTCGAGGTCGTAAATGCTTGCGGTCTCGGCGCCGCGCGCGAGCCGGGGCAGGCTGAGCGAGGTTGCGACAGCGGCTGTACTCTTCAGGAAATCACGGCGGCGGATGGCCATCCCAGATTCTCCGCGCCTATGCTCGGCTACGACAGTTCAACACGCTCAAGTCTAAAGCATGATCCGGAAAAGTGCGCAGCGGTTTTCCGAAAAGATCATGCTCAATCAAAGAGCTAAAGCGCGATGGCGATCCTAATCCTAATCGCATCGCGCTTTAGCGGATTTCCATGGCCTTCCAGGCTTCTTTTTCGGACGCCGCCTGGACAATCGACGCCTTCGCCAGCGCCTCGGCTTCCTTGGAAGCGGCAACCGCGCGGTCGAAATCGGCGCCATCGGCCGCCTTCTTGGCGGCGGCGAGCGTCGATACGGTCACGGTCCACTGGTTGCGCATGCCGGCTGCCTCCTTGGAGGCGGCCTCGGCGGCGGCATAGGCCGCCTTGTAGTCCGCCTCATTGGCCGCGCGGGCGGATGGCGCGAGGCTTACGGCGAGCAGCATGGCCAAGGCAAGTGACAGCTTCATGGCCGCGCTCCCGGGCCTGAAATCGGCAGGCCGTTGGCGACGTAGGACAGGAAATACTCGACGTCGCGATATTCATCTGCCTGCGGCTCGAGCGGAACCGCGCGGGTCTGGCTGTTGCAGGTGACGAAGCGGCGGCTGGTCGTGCCCATGCCGCTCCATTCAGACCGGTAGATCGGCATTGCGTTCAAAATGCCGAGCGCGGGGGCCAGGATCTCGGCGCGGATGCGCTCGCCCGGGCTCTGCACATGGCAGCTCGCGCAGGAGAAATTCAGCTGGCCGCGGCGGGTGTAGAAATAACGCTTGCCGTTCTCGAAGGCTTCGAGTGCGCGGGGATCATCGGGAATCTTGATGTCCATCGGCTTGCCGCGCGACGTGTAGGCCATGTAGGCGGTCAGCGAAGCCATCTCGTCCTTGACGTAGGAATAGGGCGCTTCGCCATTGGCCTCGCGGCAGCGGTTGAGCGCGAGCTCCAGCGTGACGACCTTGCCCTCTTTCGTGTCGAAGTAAGGATAGTTCTGGCGAATGCCGATGCCGCCGTTCGGGAAGCAGTCGGCATAGGTCTTGCCGTTCTTGAACGGCGTCGCGAACATCTCCTTGCCGGCATCGAGCGCGAACTCGTAAGGCGGAAATTCCTCCTTCTCCTGCCACTGCCGCTTCATGTCGGCGTTCATGGAATAGGGACCGTTGACGAAGTCCTCGTGCTTCACATCCGGAAACTTCTGGAAGAAGAAATTCTGGAACGCCTTCGCGTCGGCGACGGGATCGACCTTGTCGGCCGCGACCACGCGCGGGGAGGTCAGCGCGAACGCGACCAGCGCGGCGCTGAGCGAGCCAAGCAGGAGCGAGGTGCGGGCCTTCATCACGAAATCTTCGCGGTGGTCGTATCCGACGCACCCTTGTTGTCGGTCCAGGAGATCTTGAGCTCGTCGCCCTTCTTGGCGCCCTTGAAGCTGAACTTGACGTAGGGGTCCTTGGAGACCGCGGTGCCCCAATCGGCAACGAAGACGTCCTTGCCGTTGCATTCGAACTTCAGCTGCTGGATGAAGTGCGCGGGGATCAGCTCGCCCTTGGAGTCCTTGACGAGACCGGTGTCCATGGGGTGCTGGATCAGTGTCTGCACCTCGGTGATGTCGCCGTTGGCGGTGGCGCGGACGCGAATGCTGGATGCCATGTCGATTGTCCTCGCTTAACCGCCGCAGCCGCCGACGGTGACCTTGACCTCTTTGGTCGCGCTGTAGAGCTTGCCGTCGGCTTCCACGATCGCGGTCACGTTGGTGGTCTTGGCCATTTTCAGGCGATTGGCGACGCCCGGCAGCGTGCCGTCGGGAATCCTGTAGGAAGCCGCGAGCGGGTTCGGGTTCTCGGCCACGAAGAACGAGATCGAGGTCACCTTGTCGAGCGTCGTCGTCACCGAGATCGGCACCACGCCGCCGTTCTCGGCGATCTCCGGCGCGTCCAGCTTGATCTTATCGGAGGGCTCGGCGGTCTTGCCGTAGAGCGCCTTGATCGCATCGGCTTCGTTCTTCAGCTTGAACGCCTCTTCCGGATACTTGTCGTTGGCTGCCGCGAGCGCAGACGTGGCTCCGAACGGCAGATTGCCAAGGCCGAGCAGCGCGACGCCGGCTGCGCCCTGAAGGATCAGGCGCCGCGTCGGATGAGGGCCGGTCACGGTGGTCATCTCAAATCTCCTGCACTATCTCTTGGCGTGCCTGAAGTCACAGGGTCTGCAGGAAATCAACGATCGCGCTGATCTCCTGCTCGGTCAAAATCCGGTTCCGGCCGAACGGCGGCATCATGGTCTGCGGGTTGCGCTTGGTCTCGTCGAAGATGATCGCGACCAGCTCGTTGCGATCAGGGTATTTTGATTTGATGTCCTTCAGCTCCGGACCGATCGTTCCCGGCAGGTCGCCGCCCTTGATCACGTGGCAGGTCAGGCAGTTGCCCTTGCCGCGGTCGAAGGCGAGCTTCTGGCCCTCGGCGACAGCGGATTGCGCCTGCGCAGGGCTTGCGGCAAGGCCGGCTGCGAGTGCCAGCAGGAGGTAAAGGACGGGCGTCCGGGGAAGGGCGGTCAAGGCGTCGTTCCGAGGCGTTATGTCGATGATCTCGTTCGCGGAAATATAGCGTTCCAAAGCACAAAGGGCATCGCCTGACAATCAAGACTATGCACGCGGCAAAATGGAGTTAATATCTTCCGCATTGCAACTAAAGAGATTATTTGTTCGGCGGATTCGGACCCAAGAGTTTCGGACCCAAGGGTAAGGTCAACGGACGTGGGTCGGCTGTTTTCAGGGCGTTTGGGCGCTCGTTCTGTTTTTTATCTCGTTCTTGTTTTTCAAGGGGACCTCAATTGGCGGACTATGTCGTCGAATTTGGCAGGGACGGCGGACGGGTCGAACCGGACGGGCGGCTCGACGCGCCGGCATTTCATCGCAATCACGAGCCGCTCTGGGCGGCGCTGGAGACGCATCTCGCCGGGCTGACCGGCAACGTGGTCGAGGTCGGCAGTGGAACCGGCCAGCACGTGGTCCATTTCGCCCGCCACACGCCGGACCTCGTGTGGTGGCCGAGCGATCTCAACCAGCGGCATCTGAAGAGCATCGAGGCCTGGCGCGTCCATTCGGGCCTGCAAAACATCCGCTCGCCCCTACGGATCGATCTCACCGATCCCGACTGGTGTCCGGAGATGCGAAGCGGGCAGGCGCCGACCAGCCTTGCCGCATTGTTCTGCGCCAACGTCATCCACATCGCGCCATGGAGCGTGGCCGAAGGCCTGTTCGCCGGCGCCGGCCGCTACTTGCGCGCCGACGGCAAGCTGTTCCTCTACGGCCCCTTCAAGCGCGACGGCAAGCACACTGCGCTCAGCAATGCCGTGTTCGACACCTCCTTGCGTGAAGGCAATCCCGAATGGGGCGTGCGCGATGTCGGCGATGTCGAGAAGCTGGCAACGGCGGCAGACCTGCGCTTGGTCGACACCATCGAGATGCCCGCGAATAATCTGACGCTGGTGTTTTCTCGGAGTTGAGCGCGGCGAGATCCGGGCTGTCGGCGCGACGGCGGTGCGCTCCCTCCCCCCTTGCGGGGGAGGGCGGGGGAGAGGGGTAGCCCAGCAAACGGTCTATCCGTCTGCGATCGTGCCGCGCGCGCGATTGGAGAGAGTCCCCGTGTGGCACCCCTCTCCCTGCCCCTCCCCCGCAAGGGGGGAGGGAATGAGGGAGCAGTGCCCGCCTCACGTTACGCTCCGATCAAAGCTTCGACGGGACGGCGCTAGCCCTCCCCATCTCGCCAGCCGATCTTCTCCTTCAAGAAGCGGAAGCCGATCACCTCGAAGCCGGCGCGCTCCTTGTTGTCCTTGCCATAGCCGTGGCCGCCGGCGGCCGGTTCGTAGAACCAGGCCTCGTAGCCCATCGCTTGCAGCTTCGCCGCCATCTTGCGCGCGTGGCCGGGATGGACGCGATCGTCGCGCCGCGTGGTGGCGATCAGGATCGGCGGATAGGACTGGCCGGCTTTCACGTTGTGATAGGCGGAGTAGGTCTTCAGCCATTCCCACTCCTCCGCCTTGTCGGGGTCGCCATATTCCGCGATCCAGCTCGCGCCCGCGAGCAGTTTTGTGTAACGGCGCATGTCGATCAGCGGGATGGTGCAGAACAGTGCACCGAACCGCTCGGGATAGCGCACCAGCATGTTGGTGATGAGGATGCCGCCGTTCGATCCGCCCTGCGCGGCGATGCGCTTTGCGCTCGTCACGCCGCGGCGGACGAGATCGGCTGCGACGGCTGCGAAATCGTCATGCGACAGCTTCTTGCCAGCGAGCCGGCCGGCATCGTGCCAGCGCGTGCCGAACTCGCCGCCGCCGCGTAAGTTCGCCTGCACCGTCGTGCCGCCGCGCTCCAGCCACAGCTTGCCGAGCGAGGCGTTGTAGTACGGCTTCACGGAATGTCCGAAGCCGCCATAGGCGCTCATGTAAACCGGCGCATCGCCGGTGTCGGTCGCGGGACCCGTCTGCACATAGGGAATGCGCTCGCCGTCGACCGAGATCGCCTCGTGCTGCGTCACCACGAGGCCGTCGGCGGTGAATGTCTTCGGCGCCTGCTTCAGCACCATCGGGCTTTCGACGCCGCGTTCGAGCAGCAGCAGAGAGGGCGGCGTCAGCGGATCCTGCACATTGGCGAGCAAATCGCCATTGCTCTCGCTGGGATGACGGTCGAGCGGCCAGACGTCGACGACCCCGATCTCCGGCAGGCCGGGAAGCGTCTTTCGGCTCCAGGCGGTGGCGGACGGCGTGCAGATTTCGAAGCGCGGCTGGAGCTCGTCGAGGATCGACAGCACCAGCTTGCCCGCGGCCCAGAACAAGCCCTGCAGCGCCCGCCGCGGCGCCGGCTCGAACAGCACCGCGAAATCGCGGCTGCCGGCGAGGAAGGCCGAGAGCGAGATGCCGAGCACGGTGTCGGTGGCATAGCTGCGGCCTTCGACCGTCCAGTCCTTGCGCAGCTTGATCGCGAACCAGTCGCCATGCGCCTGCATCCAGATGCCGGTCGGCAGATCGAGCTTCGTCGTGGAGCCGGTCGCATCGCGCAGCCAGATTGCGTGATTGAAGAAGTCGATTTGCTCGACGATCCAGACCCGCGGTGCAGGTCCGGTGTCGTCGCTCATGCCGTAGATCATCATGTGATCGGCAGTGGTCTCGATGATCACCTGCGCCTCGCCGACAGGCTGTCCGCGTCGCCAAAGCCGGACTGTCCGCGCATAGCCGGAGCTCGTCGCCATGCCCTCGCTATGCGCGCTCGACAGCAGAAGCGTGTCGGCATCGAGCCAGTCGACGCCGCCCTTTGCTTCCGGCAGCGCAAAGCCGTCCGTGACAAAACTCTTCGTGGCGAGGTCGAACTCGCGCAAGGTGACGGCGTCGCTGCCGCCGCGCGACAGGCTCAGGATTGCCCGCGAGCTGCCGGGCATCGTGGCCATCTGGCTCAGCAGCCAGTCCTCGCCTTCGTCCGCTGCGAGCTTGTCGACGTCGAGAAGCGTCTCCCACGCGGGACTCGCTTTGCGAAACTCCGCCAGCGTGGTCCGCCGCCACAGGCCGCGCGGGTTGGTGGCGTCCTTCCAGAGATTGTGCAGATCGCTGCCGCGCCGGCTGACATAGGGGATGTTGTCGGGACGATCATAGATCGCGGCGAGGATGTCGCGGTCGCGCTCGAAGGCCGCGCCGCCGAAGGCAGCGAGCGTCAGCTGATTCTGCCGCTCGACGAAATCAAGCGGCTGCTTGCCTTCGATCTCCTCCAGCCAGAGCCAGGGATCGTCATCGGGTGCGCTGAGCGTGGGCCTGTCGTCGGCGGACATGAACGAAACTCCGAAAAATCGCGGCGGATAGGATTTGATCGAGCGCAAGCCGTCAAGGGCGTGCTCCGGTATCATCCGCCTGATTGCGTCAGAGGCATGGCCCGCGCCCGTTTGCGCCGGTTGCCCGCCCTCCCGTGCCCCTCCATAGTGCCGGGAATCAACGCGCTCCTCGAGAGCCCCTTGGGGCGGAAATGCCGATGCTAGACGTGACTTCAGCCAACGAGATCGCCGACGATTCGCGCGTGCGTGCCAATGTGGTGCGCCTTGCGGCCGCGCAGGCGCTGACCGGCGCCAACTCGGCGGTGATCTTCGCCACCGGTGCGATCGTCGGCGCCACGCTCGCGCCCGACATGTCGTTCGCGACCGTGCCGATCTCGATGTATGTGGTGGGCCTCGCCGCCGGCACGCTGCCGACCGGTGCGATCTCGCGCCGCTTCGGCCGCCGCGCCGCCTTCGTGGTCGGCACCGGCCTTGGCGCGCTGACGGGCCTGCTCGGCTGCTTCGCCATCCTGCACGGCTCGTTCGCGCTGTTTTGCCTCGCGACCTTCCTCGGCGGCCTCTATGGCGCGGTGGCGCAATCCTATCGCTTCGCCGCCGCCGACGGCGCCAGCGTCGCTTATCGGCCCAAGGCCGTGTCGTGGGTGATGGCAGGCGGCGTGTTCGCCGGCGTGCTCGGTCCGCAGCTCGTGCAATGGACCATGGACGTGTGGTCGCCTTATCTGTTCGCCTTCAGCTTCCTGGTGCAGGCCGCCGTGGCGCTGGTCGCGATGGGCATCGTCGCCGGCGTCGATATGCCCAAGCCCGCGCCGGCCGATCTGCACGGCGGCCGGCCGCTGCTCACGATCGTCAGTCAGCCGCGCTTCATCGCCGCCGCGCTGTGCGGCGTCATCTCCTATCCCGTGATGAATCTGGTGATGACCTCGGCGCCGCTCGCCATGAAGATGTGCGGCCTGTCCGTCTCCGATTCCAATTTCGGCATTCAATGGCACATCGTCGCCATGTACGGCCCGAGCTTCTTCACCGGCGCGCTGATCGCGCGCTTCGGCGCGCCCGTGATCGTCGCTGCCGGCTTGCTGCTGGAAGCGGGCGCCGCCGGCGTCGGCCTCTCCGGCCTCACCGCGATGCACTTCTGGGCCACCTTGATCGTGCTCGGCGTGGGCTGGAATTTCTCCTTCATCGGCGCCTCCGCGCTGGTGCTGGAGACGCATCGCCCGCAGGAGCGCAACAAGGTGCAGGCCTTCAACGACTTCCTGGTGTTCGGCATGATGGCGATCGGCTCGTTCTCCTCGGGCCAGCTGCTGGCCAATTTCGGCTGGTCCGCGGTGAACATGGTGGTGTTCCCGCCGGTGGTGCTGGGCCTTGCCGTGCTCTCGCTGGTCTCCTGGGCACGACGCCGCAAGGCACGGCTGGAGGCGGCCATGGGCGAGTTCCCCGACGCGGTGTGATGCGCAACAAGTTGGCAGGAGGCTGTCAGCACCGTTGATAGTTCGATCCCGGTCGAAGTGATTTTCGGGAGTAGGTTACTAGATGTCGTCATGGCCGGGCTTGTCCCGGCCATCCACGTCTTAGGACGCTGAAGAAAGAACGTGGATGCCCGGGCATAGGCGAGCGGAAGCGACGCCGTCCTTCAGACGGCTATGCCCGGGCATGACGGAGTAAGCGGCGATGCTCGATAATCTTCATCATCCACCCATAGGCGAATCCTCCCTCCGCTACGAAGGCTGGCGCATCGTCGCCGTCTGCTTCCTACTCGCGACCTTCGGCTGGGGGCTCGGCTTCTACGGACAGAGCGTCTATGTCGCCGAGCTCCAGCGCGCGCGGGGCTGGCCGGCCTCGCTGATCTCGTCCGGCACCACGTTCTTCTATCTGTTCGGCGCGTTGCTGGTCGTCTTCGTCGGCGAGGCCGTCCGAAAATATGGCGCGCGCATCTGCCTCATCGCCGGCACGCTGGCGATGGCGGCAGCTAGCGTCGCGATCGGCGCGGTGCGCGAGCCCTGGCAGCTTTATCTCGCCGACGCTGTGCTCGCCTTCGGCTGGGCCGGCACGAGTCTCGCCATGATCACCAATACGATCAGTCTCTGGTTCGACCAGAAGCGCGGCATGGCGATCAGCCTCGCGCTCAACGGCGCGAGCTTCGGCGGCATCGTCGGCGTGCCGCTGCTGGTGACGCTGATCGGCCATATCGGCTTTGCCAGCGCGATGTACGTCGCCGCCGGCGCCATGCTGGTCCTGCTCGTGCCGGTGATCCTGCTCGTTGTCGGCCGTCCGCCCGATCTTCACGGCTGGCAGGCGACAGCGAAAGCGAAGCCGCAATCGTCGACAGAGATCCGCGCCTGGGCGCTGCGCGATCTCGGTTTCCTCACGGTGACCATTGCGTTCGCGCTGGTGCTGTTCGCGCAGGTCGGCTTCATCGTCCACCTGATCTCGTTCCTCGACCCCGTGATCGGCCGCGAGCGCGCCGCGGTTGCGGTCGCGGTGCTCACCGCGATGGCGGTGGTCGGCCGCGTGCTGTTCTCGCTGGTGATCGACCGCCTCAACCAGCGGCTGGCGTCGGCGCTCTCATTCCTGAGCCAGGCTGCAGCACTTCTCGTCGTCATCAATCTGCACAACGACTACGTGCTGATCGCGGCCTGCGCGGTGTTCGGCTTCTCGGTCGGCAACCTCATCACGCTGCCGTCGCTGATCGTGCAGCAGGAGTTCGACCCCGCCTCGTTCGGCGTGCTGATCAGCCTGAACACCGCGATCAACCAGGTGACCTATGCCTTCGGCCCCGGAATCGTCGGGGCCTTGCGCGATTGGTCCGGCAGCTATTCGCTGCCGTTCTATCTCTGCATCGCGCTCGAGGTGGCGGCGGCTGCGTTGATCATGGTGCAGCGCGCGCCACAAGCAAAACTCCCGTAGGGTGGGCAAAGGCGCACAGCGCCGTGCCCACCATCTGTCAACGTCTCTCGCGAGAATTGGTGGGCACGCTTCCGCCTTCGCTCTTCGAGCTACGGCGGACAAGTCGCTTTGCCCACCCTACGAGATCGTGTCCCTACAAGATCACGCTTCGCGCTGCCTCAAGAGGTCCTCCACATCCAGCCGCTTGGTGAACATCGCCAGCTTTCCGTCCGGCCCGAACGGCCACTGCTCTCGAGGCTTGTCCCAATACAGCTCCACGCCATTCTGGTCCGGATCGCGCAAATACAGCGCCTCGCTGACGCCGTGGTCGCTGGCGCCGTCCAGCGCGATGCCGGCCGAGAGCACCCGATGCAGCGCGTCCGCCAGCGCCGGGCGGGTCGGATAGAGGATGGCGGTGTGAAATAATCCCGTCGTGCCCGGCGGCGGCGGCGAGCCGCCCTTGCTCTCCCAGGTGTTGAGCCCGATGTGATGATGATAGCCGCCCGCCGAGATGAAGGCCGCGCCCGAGCCCATGCGCTGCATCAGCTCGAAGCCGAGCACGCCGCAGTAGAAGCCGAGCGCGCGATCGAGATCGGCGACCTTGAGATGGACGTGGCCGATCCTGGTGCCGGCGGCGACGGCGGATGTTTGCGACATGTGGCTGCTCCGTTTCTGAACTCCACATAGGCCCGGCTTCGGGACGGCGCTACTGGTTCATCCCGAAACCCAGCGTTTCCGAATGGGAAATCCATTGGGGTGAATGCATGGTTCTGTGTCAGCCCAGGCGGAGGTTCACCTCTCCCAAAGGGAGAGGTCGGAGCGCATCGAAGATGCGAGCCGGGTGAGGGGTTACGCTCTCACCAGAAGCTGCGGCCCCTCACCCGGATTGCTTCGCAATCCGACCTCTCCCCGCTGGGGAGAGGTGAACGCCGACTACACTCAATTTTCACTCGCTCTAGCTAAGCTCCGGCACCTCGCCGTCGGGCAGCTCGAACTCGAACGTGTTCAGCGTCATCGACACCATGGTGTAATAGCCGCATAGCCCGATCACCTCGACCACACCGCGCTCGCTGAGGAGCTTCACCGCCTCATCATAGAGGCCCTTCTCGACGCCGTGACCCTCATGCAGCGACTTCGCGAGGTCGTAGATCATCTTAGCCTTGGGATCGTCGAACTCGGGCGTGCGGCGGTCGCGGATCGCGTCGATGATCTCTAGATCCATGCCGCCCGCGAGCGCGAGGCGCTTATGCGCATACCATTCGTAATGCGCGGTCCAGTGCCGTGCCGTCACCAGGATGGCGATCTCCGAGAGTTTTGCCGGAAAGATCGTATCGAAGCGCAGCACTTCGCCGAGCCGCGTCGCATGGCGCGCCATCTCCGGGCTGTTGAGCCAGGCCATCATCGGCGCCGGCGGCTTGCCGCGCTTGCCGGCAATCGACTCGTCATAGGTCTGCCGCTGGCTCTCGTTCATTTCGCCAGGCGAAAGAAGCTTCAGGCGCATTCTCGTTTCCTCTTTGTTTTCAAGCACCGTCGTGGCCGCGACTATAGCGGAATGCGGCTGCGGAAGTGGTTGAATTCCACGGTGCGATGGCCCAGAGTCGCCGCCAACAAGTCGATTTTGATTGATGGAAACGACCATGAGCGACACTGAAAACGCCGATCTCGAGACATTCCGCAACGAGACGCGCGCCTGGCTGGAAGCCAATTGCCCGCCGGAGATGCGCAAGCCCGTGACGTCGGACACCGATGTGTTTTGGGGCGGGCGCAACGCAAAGTTCTCGTCCGAACCGCAGCGCATCTGGTTCGAGCGCATGCGCGACAAGGGTTGGACCGTGCCGGATTGGCCGAAGCAGTATGGCGGCGGTGGCCTCAGCGCCGCCGAGCACAAGGTGCTGCGCGCCGAGATGGCCAAGATGGGCGCGCGCCCGCCGCTGTCGAGCTTCGGCATCTGGATGCTCGGACCCGCTCTGCTGAAATACGGCAATGACGCGCAGAAGCAGGAGCATCTACCAAAAATCGCGGCGGGCGAGATCCGCTGGTGCCAGGGCTATTCCGAGCCCAACGCCGGCTCCGATCTCGCCTCGCTCCAGACCCGCGCCGAGAGCGACGGCGACGATTTCGTCATCACGGGCTCGAAGATCTGGACCTCCTATGCCAATTACGCCGACTGGATCTTCTGCCTGGTGCGCACCGATCCTGCGGCGAAGAAGCACGATGGCATCAGCTTCATCCTGTTCGACATGACCTCGAAGGGCGTGACGACCAAGCCGATCCTCTTGATCTCCGGCTATTCGCCGTTCTGCGAAACCTTCTTCGACGGCGTCCACGTGCCGAAGTCGCATGTGGTCGGCACCGTCAACCGCGGCTGGGACGTCGCAAAATATCTGCTGCAGCACGAGCGCGCGATGATCTCCGGCATGGGCGAGCGCGGCGTCGGCCGTCCGCTCGGCCAGATCGTAGCCGACTCGGTCGGCTCCGACGCGCAAGGCAAGCTCGACGATGCGATGCTGCGCGGGCAGATCGCAACGTTCGACGTGGATGAAGCCGCGCTTGCGGCTTGCGCGGAGCGCGCGGTCGATCTCGCCAAGGCCGGGCAGGCGCATCCAGCGTTCTCCTCCGCGATGAAATATTACGGCACCGAGCTCAACAAGCGCCGCTACGAGATCCTGATGTCGGCCGGCGGCGTCGATGCGCTGGAATGGGAGAGCGAGCGCTCCAAGCAAGGCGCCCGCCCGCGCGCCTGGCTGCGCACCAAGGCGAATTCGATCGAGGGCGGTACGAGCGAGGTGATGCTCGGCATCGTCGCCAAGCGTATCCTGGATTTGCCGGGGGCGTGAGCACGCTCTCACCACCCGTCATTCCGGGGCGCGCGCAGCGCGAGCCCGGAATCCATAACCACCAGTCGGGAGTATGGATTCCGGGCCTGCGCCTACGGCGCATCCCGGAATGACGAAGATAGATAGATTTCGAATCGGAAACACCACCATGGCCCTCGTCCTCACCGAAGAACAATCCATGCTCCGCGACTCCGCGCGCGGGCTGATCAGCGACAAGGCGCCGGTGTCGCACCTGCGATCTTTGCGCGACTCCAAGGATCCCACCGGCTTCTCCAAGGAGCTGTGGCACTCCTTTGCCGAGATGGGCTTTGCCGGCCTCTTGGTGCCGGAAGAGTTCGGCGGCTCTGGCCTCGGCGTCATGGAGGCCGGAATCGTCATGGAGGAGATCGGCCGCACCTTGATGCCGTCGCCGTTCCTTGCCACCAGCGTGGTCGCGACCTCAGCGCTGAACCGCGGCGGCAATGCCGCGCAGAAGTCGGACTATTTGCCGAAGATCGCGAACGGCTCGCTGCTCGCGACACTCGCGATCGACGAGGGCGCCAAGCACCGCCCGCTCCAGACCAACCTACAGGCCGTGCGCGCTGGCAACGGTTTCAAGCTTTCCGGCGCCAAGGCGCTGGTGGTTGACGGGCATGTCTCCGACCTCCTGATCGTTGCTGCGCGGACCGCCGGCTCGGCCGGCGAGCGCGACGGCCTGACGCTGTTCCTGGTCAACCCCAAGGCCAAGGGCATCTCGATCGAGCGCACCATCATGGTCGATGCGCATAACGCGGCGCGGATCGAGCTCGCCAATGTCGAGGTCAATGCCGACAGCGTGCTCGGCGAGGTCGATCAGGGCGCTCGCCTGCTCGACGGCGTGCTCGACATCGGCCGCGGCGCGGTCGCCGCCGAAATGGTGGGCTTGAGCGACGAAGTGTTTGGTCGCACCGTCGAGTACCTCAAGAACCGAAAGCAGTTCGGCAAGCTGATCGGCGAATTCCAGGCGCTGCAGCACCGCGCCGCCGAGCTCTATGTCGACATCGAGATCACCCGCGCCGCCACGATGAAGGCACTGCAGGCGCTGGACGCCGACGTCGCCAAGGCCGCCTCAGCCGTGGCCGTAGCCAAGGCGCGCGCCGGCACCACCGCCACCCGCGCCGTGCAGGAAGGCGTGCAGATGCATGGCGGCATGGGCATGACCGACCAGTTCGACATCGGCTTCTTCATGAAGCGCGCACGGGTGTGCGAAGAATTGTTCGGCGATGCGAACTACCACACCGAGCAGCTGGCCCGGGTGCGGGGGTATTGATTTTGTAGCCCGGATGGAGCGCAGCGAAATCCGGGTTCTATTCCCGCGGTGAGACAGCTCCCGGATTGCGCTGCGCTCCATCCGGGCTACGGACTGAGGCGCTGCCATCGCGCCGCACACGCACTGTCGTCGCCCGGCTTGACCGGGCGACCCAGTACGCCGCGGCCTCTCCGTCTACGATTGACGTCTCTGGAATACTGGATCGCCCGCTTTCGCGGGCGATGACAGTTGAGATTGTGGAGGGCGCTCGCCCCAAACTCGTCATGGCCGGGCTTGTCCCGGCCATCCACGTTCTTGCGGTGCTCTGAAAGCGTGGATGCCCGGGACAAGCCCGGGCATGACGATGGATAGTGGCTGACGGTGGTCAGATCGTCCTACCGCATCGGCGGCGCGTACTGCACGCCACCCGCGTTCCACAGCTGGTTCATGCCGCGCGGGATCTTCAGCTTCGACTTCTCGCCGATGTTGCGCTCGTACATCTCGCCGTAATTGCCGACGTTGCGGATGATGCGGACGACCCAGTCCTTGGTGAGGCCGAGCTGCTCGCCGTAATTGCCTTCGGTGCCGACGAGGCGCATCACCTCGGGTTTCTTCGACTTCAGCGCCTCGTCGATGTTCTCGGAGGACACGCCGAGCTCCTCGGCGTTGATCATGGCGTAGAGCGTCCACTTCACGATCATCATCCAGTCGTCGTCGCGCTGGCGCACGACGGGGGCGAGCGGCTCCTTGGAGATCATGTCCGGCAGGATCATGTGGTCGCCGGGCTTCGACAGGTTCAGCCGGAGCGCATAGAGCTGGGAGACGTCGGCCGAGAGCGTGTCGCACTTGCCGGTGTCGTAGGCCTTCACCACGTCGTCGAGCTTGTCGAACTTCACCTCTTCATACTTCATGTTGTTGGCACGGAAGTAATCGGAGACGTTGAGCGCGGTGGTGGTGCCGGCCTGCACGCAGACCTTGCTGCCGGTCAGGTCCAGCGCGGTCTCCTTGTTGCGCGAGCGCGGCAGCATGAAGCCTGCGCCGTCGTAATAGGCGACCGCCGGGAAATAGAGGTCGTAGTCGAGCTCGCGCGCCATGCTCCAGGTCGAGTTGCGCGAGAGGATGTCCACCTTCCGGCTCTGCAATTCCTTGAAGCGCTCGCTGGCGTCGAGCGGCACGAACTTGGCCTTGCTCGGGTCGTTGAAGATCGCGGCAGCGACGGCACGGCAGAAATCGACGTCGAAGCCGGTCCAGTTGCCCTTGTCGTCGGGGATCGAGAAGCCCGGCAGGCCCTTGTTGACGCCGCACAGCACCTCGCCGCGGCGCACGGTGCGCTTCAGGGTGCGGGTGTCGTAGAATTCATAGATGATGGCCAGAACGGCGACCAGCACGGCGACCGCGAGCCCGATCAGCAGGCCGCCTCGAAATGTGCGCATGATGTCTCTCTCTCGAAATAATCGGGAAAAGGAGGTTTGGGGAGGGGGCAGAGCATGATCCGCAGGATCATGCTCGAACCATAACCCTTAGAGCTCGGGCTTCTGCCGGATGACGACCTTGGTGCCGACAGGGACGCGCTCGTAGAGATCGGCGACGTCGTTGTTGACGAGACGGAAGCAGCCCGACGACACCTTGGTGCCGATCGTGTCGGGGCGGTTGGTGCCGTGGATGCGGTAGACGGTGGTGCCGAGATACATCGCGCGGGCCCCTAACGGATTGCCGGGGCCACCGGCCATGAAGCGCGGCAGATAGGGCTGGCGCTGGATCATCTCCGGCGGTGGCGTCCAGTCCGGCCATTCCTTCTTGTTGGTGATGGTCACCAGCCCTTGCCACTGGAAACCGTCGCGGCCGACGCCGATGCCGTAGCGGATCGCGCGCCCACCCGGCTGCACCAGGTAAAGGTGACGCTCGGCGGTCGAGACGATGATCGTGCCTGGCGCTTCGGTGGTGCGGAAATAGACCACCTGCTTCTGCCATTCCGGATCGAGCTGGTAGCTCTCATCGGCGATCAGGCCCGGCTCGTCGCCGCGGTCCGGCTGCTGGGCGAAGGCCTGCGGCGCGGACAGGATCAGTCCCATCGCAGCCAAGAACATCCCGGTCAGGCGACGAAAATCGGTCATGTGAAGCTCTCCCCGCTGCCACAGCGCAAATCGTTCGAATGCATCAAATCTCAGGGGCATGTTCATGGCAAGTTGATGGCGCGCGCGGCTGGTATGTCACGAGAATACCTATGGTTTTTTGACGGGCCCTGGGCAATGCCACAAACGGGGGATGGCGCGAAAAGCAGTGTTCGTGACTGCCTCGCCCTGCGGGGCAGTCGAAATTGATGTCGTCATGCCCGGGCTCGTCCCGGGCATCCACGTTCTTTGCACGGCGTGGCAAGACGTGGATGGCCGGGACAAGCCCGGCCATGACGATGTGGAGACCGCGACGCTTCGATCGCCAGCAGGGATATTAAATCTTACTACTCTCCGCCGCGATCCCGAGCCGCCGCGCGATCTCGGCCCCGACCGCGCGGGCCTCGAGCCGCGAGCCGATGCGGGGGCTGCGAAACCGTCGTCCCGAGCGCAACCGGATCGTGACGATGCAGTGCTCGTCCTCGGACCGGCCGCGGCGGTCGACGCTGATCGTCTTCACGTCGCGCCCCTCGATATGGTCCACGCGTGGCGTGCCGTCGCCCCATAAGCGTTCGACGCGGATATCGCTCTCGCGGATGATCCAGAACGCACCGGTCACGAGATTGGCGTAGCGGTGCACGGCGAACGCCGCGAGCGCGCCGAGCGGCAGCAGCAGGATATCGACGTGGCTGGGCGGCCATCCACGCCAGAGCTTGTAGGCGTAGGGCACGGCGGACAACGCGACCGCGATCAGCGCGACGATGCGGATGTCTCGCGCGGAGAATGCCTCGAGCGGCTCGCCGAGATGCATCTCGGGATTGCTGGCATCGAGCGGATTGCGAGGTGCC
The DNA here is from genome assembly GCF_038969555.1 of Bradyrhizobium sp. B117. Lineage (NCBI taxonomy): Bacteria > Pseudomonadati > Pseudomonadota > Alphaproteobacteria > Hyphomicrobiales > Nitrobacteraceae > Bradyrhizobium > Bradyrhizobium sp. B117. The sequence goes on along the minus strand of NZ_CP152414.1, from coordinate 9,588,622 downwards.
TCGACATTGGGGACGTCGAACTGCGTGGCGATCCGCGCCACGGTGTCGTGCACATGCGTGACGTCGGAGATCGGCGGGGAGGTCAGGCGCTCGCCGGAAGCGAGCGTGAAGACCAGCTGAAAGCGGGCCTTCACCCGCTTGCTGCCGGGAACTTGCAGTCCGCTGATGTCTTCCTTGCCGACAACCCGCGTCTGGAGCTTTCCGAACGGACGCTGCTTTCCGATCAAGATCTCGTTCGGGGTGATGATCCACACCACCGCCGGCGCCATCATGATGCCGACGACGAACCCCGCTCCTACGAGCAGCGCGACCACCGAGATGATCACTTCCAGCACGTCGTGCGTGAACAAACCCGGCGTGAAGCACAGCGCGACAGCGGTGGCAGAGCCGGCCATGACCAGCCGCTGCGCGATCGAGGAGCCTTCACGAAGGCGGATGTCGGTGCTGGTGGTCGCGTCGGCCATTGCGGGCGGCTGATTCCGTCGCCCGCGAAACTCCACGGACGGGTCCGTGGAGTCAAGCTTCAACCGAAAGCCGCTGATGCGGCATCAGCTGTTGGCGTTCAGCAGCCGGGCGACGGTGCGGTCGATCTGGTCGTAGGCGCCTTCGCCCTCGTGCTGGAACACGATCTTGCCGCTCTGGTCGATGATGTACTGCGCCGGCCAATACTGGTTGCGATAGGCGTTCCAGGTTTTGGAGTCATTGTCCTGCGCCACCGGATAGGTGATGCCGTGGCGCTTCAGCGCGGCCTGGACGTTGGAGGCGGAGCGCTCGAACGGGAATTCCGGCGTGTGCACGCCGACCACGACGAGGCCCTTGTCCTTGTATTTGGCATAGAGATCGGTGACGTGCGGCAGCGTGTTGACGCAGTTGACGCAGCCATAGGTCCAGAAGTCGACCAGCACGACCTTGCCGCGCAGGTCGGCGATGCCAAGCGGTTTCGAGTTGAACCAGGTGTTGATGCCGGTGAAGTCGGGTGCGGCCTGTTGGCTCGTGGCCGCGACCTGGATCGGCGCTGCCGCTGCGGTGCCGACAGGCGTCGCGCGCGCGGCCTCGTCGCAGATGCCGGGGATGACGGCGCCGGTCACGGCCATGCCGATCAGGGCGGCGGAAACGGCGAGCAGCTTGACAGTCATGGACGTGTTCTCCGTTGGGATGCGAGGGATCACAGGCCGATCTGGCCGGTGGGATAGAAACCGGTGAGCCACGCCACGATCAGCGTGTCGTATTGGAAGTAGGCGGCGAGGGCGAAAGCGATCACGACGATGCCAAAACCCTGCTGCAGCCGCGGCGAGATCCGCGCCAGGCTGCGCACCCGCGTGGTCGCGGCCTGTCCGCCATAGGCGATCGCCAGCATCGGGATCGCAGCGCCGATGGCGTAGGCGACCAGCAGCGTGCCGGCCCAGGCCAGGTTCTTCGATGTCGCGACCAGCGTCAGGATCGAGCCGAGCACGGGCCCTGCGCATGGCGTCCAGACCAGGCCCAGCGTGGTGCCGAGCACGAGCCCGCCGATCGCACCCTCGCGCTGCACGCCGCTCGCAGCGCCAAGGTCGAGCCAGCCATTGAGCCGGATCGACAGCCATTCGAACGGCGCCGGCCACAGCATCAGCAGGCCGAACCCGAGCAGCAGAATCGCGGCAGCCTCGCGCAGCACATTCGGATCGAAATCGAATGCCCGCGTGAGCGCGCCGAGCAGCAGCGCGACGGCGGAGAACGAGATGACGAAGCCGAGCGCGATCATCGCTGGCCGCAGATGCCCCGCGCGCCCGATCGAGGCGCCGAGCAGGATCGGCAGCATCGGCAAGGTGCACGGCGCGGCGATGGTGAGGATGCCGGCGAGAACAGCGAAGAGAAGTTCGAGCATGGAGCCCTCGTGATGGAGGTCACGAGGGCAGTTCGGAGTGGGTGAGGCGGTCGTTACGCGGTGTCACACGTTCGTGACGCAGTAGCTCCCTCGCGGGGGAAGCAACAGGTGCGGACCACGGTGACGCCGCGCTCCCTCCCCCCTTGCGGGGGAGGGCGGGGGAGAGGGGTGGCCCAAGAAATGGTCTATCCGCCTGCGATCGTGCGGCGCGCACCAATCGTTGGAGTCCCCGTGCGGCACCCCTCTCCCTGCCCCTCCCCCGCAAGGGGGGAGGGAATGAGAGAGCGGGGCCCGCCTCACTTCGCCACCCCCAAACACAAAACGACCCGGACGGGGGCATCGTCCGGGTCGCTGGAGGTCCTTGGGAGGTTTAACGAAACCGTATGTGAGCCTTATAGGAGGGAAGTTTTTCCGCCTGATGTTGTGCTTCGTTTCAATTGTTTCGTCGGCGGTAACACTTCCGTGTCCGGGGACAGGGCCTGAGTTGCGGTCCTATCCCGTTGAAATCCTTGATTTTACGCGGCGAAACGGTCGACGCCGGCGCCCTTAAGCAAATCGGCCAGCTGCTTGCGGGCGTAAAACATGCGGGTCTTCACCGTGCTCTGGGGGATGCCGATGATCTGACCGACCTCCTCCACCGACTTCTCGTGGTAGTAGACGAGGTTGATGATCTCGCGATGTGCGGGCGACAGCTTTGCGACGCAGGCGCGCAGGATGGCGCTGGTGTCGCTGCGGTCGAGCGAGGTCTCCGGCGTGTCGGTGTCGTCAGGGATCTGGCGCACATCCTCCTGGTCGATGTCCTCGAAACGGCGCTGGCGCATCGCGGTCAGCGCCTTGAAACGGGCGATCGAGAGCAGCCAGGTCGAGACCTGCGAGCGGCCCTGGAATTGCCCGGCGGTCCGCCACACGTCCAAGAACACCTGGCTGACGAGGTCTTCCGCCGTGGTGGCATCGCGCACGATGCGCAGGATGAAGCGATAGACCCGCACATTGTGTCGGCAATAAAGGATGTGCATGGACGTCCGGTTGCCGTCGGCAATGCTCTCCAGAAGCATGTCGTCCGAGGTCGCTTGAGCGGCAATGATGCTCTGGCTGGCCTGGGCGTTGATGGCGATGACGTTCGGCATTGACTTAGCTCCCCGGTGCGCCGCAACCGAGCGGCGTTTCCTTGGACCAAAGTGTTAATCAGCCAACGTTTCGGGACGTCTGCACGAAAAGCGGAAAATGGTTTCGTGCGCCGCCAAATTGTTTCGTCGAAAAGGGCGCGACGAAACATTCGAGACAAAAAATCGTGGAATTTCAATGTACGGAAAATACGGGGCGGACGATTTGGCGGGGCAGGAACGAATTTCGGGCTCTTGCGTTCGCTCGCGCGGCACCCATCAGCGTCGTCCCGGGGCGCGAAGCGAGCCCGGGGACCATAACCACAGGGAGGAGTTTGGCGAAGACTCGGAGTTTCGAGCTCGGCGTCATAACCACGGCCTGTGGTTATGGATCCCGGATCAGCGCTCCGCTGCGCTACGCTTGTCCGGGATGACAGCGGAGTGTGGGCCCCCTTACGCCTTCTCGCCCGCGGGCGAGAACAGATAGCCGCCGCCGCGGATGGTGCGGATCACGGCGGGCTTGGTCGGGTCGGGCTCGATCTTGCGGCGGATGCGCATGATGCGGAGGTCAACGGCGCGATCGAAGGCTTCGGCGTCGCGCGCATTGGCAAGCTCCAGCAGACGCTCGCGCGACAGCACGCGCTTCGGATTGGCCGCGAACACCTTGAGCAGTCCGAATTCGGACGCGGTCAGCGGATGCTCGTTGCCCTCGTCGTCGCGCAAGGCCTGCGCTTCGAGATCGAGCCATTTGGTGCCGAAGCGCACCAGCTGGTCCTTGTCGGATTTCGCCGCCGCCGTCTCCGCTGCTGCCGCCTTCACTGGCGTGCTCCGCCGCAGCACCGAACGGATGCGCGCCATCAGCTCGCGCAGCTCGCAGGGCTTTGCGACGTAATCGTCGGCGCCGAGCTCGAGGCCGACGACGCGGTCGATCGGGCTCGCGGTTGCGGTGAGCATGATGACGGGCACGTTGATGCGGCTCTTGAGATCGCGGATGATCGAGAGACCGTCTTCCTCGGGCATGTTGAGGTCGAGCACGACGAGATCGGGCATGCTGCCCTGGATCGCGGCGCGGAGCGACTTGCCGCCGTCGCACAGCGTCACGGTGAAGCCGTGCATCTTGAGGTAATCGCCGACCATCTCCCGGGCCGGGGCCTCGTCGTCGACGATCATGATGTGCTGGCTTTGTGTCATGTCACTTCAGAATCCAGGATCTTGGATCTCGGTACTCAAATCACGGCATCTCGGTCGCGGGCAGGGTGATGGTGAAGGTCGAGCCCTTGCCGGGGCCCTCGCTCTCGGCCGTCACCTCGCCGCCATGCATGTCGATAATACGCTTGACGATGGAAAGCCCAAGCCCCGTCGAACTCTCACCCGCGGTCGGCTTGGCGGACAGCCGCTGGAACCGGCCGAACAGGCGGCCGAGATCTTCCGGCGACAGGCCCGCGCCTTCGTCGCTGACCCGGATGATGGTGTCGCTGCCCTCATGGGTAACGGTGACGCCGATCTTGCCGCCGATCGGCGAGTACTTGATCGCGTTGCTGATGAGGTTGTCGATCGCTTCGCGGATGCGGTCGGTGTCGCACATGGTGACGATGTTGGGCGGCGCGGTCACGCTGATCGCCTGCTGCTTGTTGACCGCAAGCGGCTGGTTGGCGTCGGCGACCTCTTTCACCAGCGCCGCGACGTCCACCGGCTCGCGGCGGATGGTGATGTCGAAGGCATCGGCCATCGCGTCCGAGATCAGATGGTCGACCATCGTGGTCAGGCGCTTGGTGGCGTCGCGGATGTGATCGACCTGGGCGACCACGCCGCCTTCCGATGCGCCGGTCGAGATCAGCTCCTTCAGCATCTCGGTGCGGCCGAGGATGACGCCGAGCGGGTTCTTCAGATCGTGCGCGACGGTGCCCAAAATCTCGTTCTTGAAGCCGTTGGCGCGCTGCAGCCGCAGCCATTGCGCCGAGAGGCGGCGGTTGGCCTGCATCAGCGCGCGGGTGCGCTGGGCGACGCGGTCCTCCAGCTGCGTGTTGGCGTCCTGGAGCTGCTGGTAGAGGATCACGTTGTCGAATGCGATCGAGAGCCGGCTGGAGAAGATCTCGACCAGCGAGCGGTCGGTCTCGGACAATTCGCGCTCGGCCTGGAGCAGCACCACCACCTCGCGGCCAGATCCGGTGCGCAGATAGATCACGCTGCGGTGGTCGGCGAACTCGTTCTTGCGGCGCTGGAACGCGGCTTCCACCAGCTCGCGCAGATCAGGGTCGAGCGCCCGCGATGAGGTCGTGCCGATGAAACGGCTGTAGCAGCCGCTCCCCGCAAGCACCGAGAGCTCCGGGTCGACGCCGCCATTGTCGCGCAGGACCAGTATACCGGCGCAGTCGACATTGAGCAGCGAGGCGAGCTGGGTCAGCACGCCCTCGGCGAGCCGCTGCATCGACTTGAAGTCGTACAGCGTCGAGGCCGCGTCGATGATGATCTCGAGCCCGCGCCGCGTCTGCACCATGCGCTCGAGCTGCTGGTAGGAGCGCAGCGCCGCCGTCAGCGAGGTGAACAGCTTGTCGGCGGTGAGCTCGGTCTTGGCCTTGTAGTCGTTGATGTCGTACTGCACGATCACGCGCCGCTCCGGCGCCTGGCCGGGCTGGCCGGTGCGCAGGATGATGCGCACGGTCTCGTTCTTGAGCTCGTTGCGGATGAACTCGACCAGCTCGAGGCCGGCGACGTCGGTCTCCATGATGACGTCGAGCAGCACCGCGGCGATGTCGCCGTGCTCGGCCATCAGCTTGCGGCCTTCGGCCGCGGAATGCGCCGAGAGGATCTCCAGGCTCTGGCCGTTGAGGCTGTAATCTGACAGCGCGAAGCGGGTGCCGTCGTGCACGGCCGGATCGTCGTCGATGACGGCGATCTTCCATTTTCGTGCGTTCTGGTCCTCCGGCGCGGTACCGGTGTCGTCGATCAGGTGGAGGACATCGTCCTGTTCGGCCATTGAGAAGTCCCGTCAGTCTCTGTGCTTTGCGTGCCGCCCTTGGCGATCCGCGGCATGATAATCCGAAAAGTAGTACCTTGTCCCAGCTTGGATTCCAGCATCATGCGTCCGCCGAGCTGCTGGGTCACCAGGTTATAGACGATATGAAGGCCGAGTCCCGTGCCACCTTCATTGCGCCGGGTGGTAAAGAATGGGTCAAAGGCCTGGCGTTGCACATCGGGGGTCATGCCGGCCCCGTCATCGGTGAAGATGATCTCGATGTCGTCGGTCCCGCGTGGCCGGGCCGAGATCGTGATGGTGCCGGCGCGCCCGTCGGCGAAGGCATGATTGGCGGCGTTGAGGAAGAGATTGGTCAGGATCTGGCCGTAGGAGCCGGGATAGCCGTCGAGCAGCAGCCCCTCGGGCACGTCGACCTGGAGCGTGATCGGCGAGCGCTTCAGCACGGGCCTGAGGCTTGCGATGATCTGGTCGGTTGCTTCGCTGAGTGAGAACTGCCGCCGCTCGGCATGGGAGCGGTCGACCGCAACCTGCTTGAACGACTGGATCAGTTCGCCGGCGCGGGTGAGGTTGGCGACCAGCTGCTGCGAGGCATCGCGCGAGGACTGCACGAACTCGTCAAGCTGCGAGCGGCGCAGGCCGCCCTCGCCCTTGAGCTGGGCCTCGAAGATCTCGCTGCGCCGGGCAAAGCTCGAGGCCACCGTCAGGCTGATGCCGATGGGGTTGTTGACCTCGTGCGCGACGCCGGCGACGAGGCCGCCGAGGGCTGCGAGCCGCTCGGCGTCGATCAGATTCTGCTGCGCGGCGTTGAGCTCGAGCAGCGCGCTCTCGGCTTTCTCCTTGGAGGCACGCAGCTCGTCCTCGGTCTGGCGCTTGGCGATCGCGTTCTCACGGAATACCTCGACCGCGCGCGCCATGGCGCCGACCTCGTCGCGTGCCTTGGTGCCCTGCACCTCGCGGTCGAGGTCGCCGAGCGTGATGGCGCGCATCGCCGCCATGATCTGCTGCAGCGGCAGGCGGATCGACAGCGCGATCAAAACGCCTGCGGTGAGGATGATACCGAGGAAGATGACCGCGATCGAGAGCACGCGGCGGGAAATATCGGCGAGCGTGCGGTCGAACGTCTCCTGCGCCTTCTGCTCGCGCTGGCGCATCTTGGTCGAGAGATCGTCGATGGCGCCGATCGCCTCGGCCTGGCTGGCGTCGATGGTGTTGCGGAGCAGCTCGGTACGGCTCGCGAGCTGCTCGGACAGCTTTGCAAAGCCCTCGCGCAGCGCCATGGTGCGGGTCGCGAGCTTTTCCAGCGCCATCTTCTGCAGGTCGTTGTCGGCGAGATCGAGCATGACCGGAATGGTCTTCTCGATCGTCTCGGTGTTGCGGCGCGCGTCGTCGGCGGCGCCCGACGACTGCGACAGATAGTAGGAATTGGCCGCGACCAGCATCGCCGTGAAGGCCTCGCGGGACTTGCCGAGCGAGGGCCAGATCAACGCGTCGCGGTGGCCGGTGGCGCCTTCGATGATGGAATAGAGGCCGGCCATGTCCTTGGCCGGGACCTGCACCTGCTCCTCATAGGTTTTGGCGATGGTGGCCTGCACGCTGCGCAGCTCGCCGAAGCCGTTGAGGAAGCGGTCGGTGGTGCGCTCGAGCTCCTCGACCGAGCCCGACAGCATCGGGTCCTTGGCGGCGCGGTTGGTCAGCGTGCCCAGCACGGCCTCACGCAGCAGCAGGATCTCGGCGAACAGGTCCGGGCTCGGCTGGTTGATGTAGCGGTGGATCAGGTTCTGGAGCCGCCCGGTCTCGCTCTCGAGCAGCGCCAGGATGCGGTCGGATTCGCGCACCTGGCGGACGTCGCCCCAGGCCGAGCCCAGCACCTGCGTGCCATTCCAGATCAGCCCGACCAGCACCACCACCACGGCGGAGTTCAGGGCCGCGATCGACAGGATGCGCCAGCGGATCGGCACCGCCCGGAGCAGGCCGACGAGACGCGCGCGCAGCCGCCCGATCGGGCCGGGCGCCCGGTCTGGATGATCGCTGTGTCCAAGCGCAGCCAACGCGGCTCACTCCACCTTGCGAATGCGTTCGATCAGCGCGGCCGCAGCGGGATCGCGCGCGGCCTTGGCGTACACCCCCGCCATCGCGTCCTCGAACGGCTTGTGGTCGATGTCCTTGACGACGGTGATGCCGGCGGCTTCCGCCTTGCGCTGCGACTGGTCCTCGAGGTCGCGCCACTTCTCGCGCATGAAACGGCTGGAGCGAAGCGCCGCCTCGCGGAAGATCTTCTGATCGTCCACCGAGAGGCTCCGCCAGGCCTTGAGCGAGATCACCAGCACCTCCGGGCTCATCGTGTGCTCGGTCAGCGTGTAATGGCCCGCATATTTGTAATGGTCCGTCGTCACGAAGGATGGCCAGTTGTTCTCTGCGCCGTCGATCAGATGGGTCGCAAGCCCGGTGAGCACCTGTCCGTAGGGAAGCTCGACCGGCACGGCGCCGAGCGAGCGGATCATCTCGCTCATCAACTCCGATTGCTGCACCCGGATCCGCAGGCCTTTGAGATCCGCAATGCTCTTCACCGGACGGACGCCGTTGTAGATCGACCGCGCCCCCGAATCGTAGAAAGCGAGCCCGACGAAGCCGTAGGGCTCGAAGCTGCCGAGGATCTCGTCGCCGATCGGCCCGTCCAGCACCTTCTGCATGTGCTCGATGGACCGGAACAGGAACGGCATGGCGAGCACGTTCATGGCCGGAACGAAATTGCCGATCAGGGCTACATTGGTCCGGTTGAGGTCGATCGCGCCGGCCCGCGTTTGCTCAATGGTCTCCTTTTCCTCTCCGAGCTGGCGAGAGTGGAATACCTTGATCTCGTGCCGGCCGCCGGTCCGTTCGCTGATTTGGGCGCCCATGTAGCGCAGCGCCTGGACGGTCGGATAGTCCTCGGTCTGGGTGTCGGCGGCGCGGAATTCGCGCGCCGCGGCGCCCGTCGCACAGATGGCGAGCAGAAGCGCGACGAAGATCACCCCGGTCCGCGAGAGTTCGGCACGGTCTAGCACTGGCACACTCAACCCCTCAGAGATGGAGTCTATGGCGGGAGCAGAAGGTTCAATGCAATCTAGCAGATGGTTAAGGGAAGGCCATACCGGCGGAACCCGTCGCGCGATTGTGCGGCGCGGCCGGAGCGCATTCCCGGTTGAAACCGCCAATGCCGGGCCTTAAGCAAAGGCTGCCGCTTCGGTCGTGCGGGCACGGGAAGAGCCATGGTGACTTCAGCATTGCGCCTTTTGCAGGTCGTGGTCGCCGCTGCGGCCCTCACATTCATGTCACAGGCGCAAGCGGCAACCGACATCGCTTGGTGGCACGCGATGTCGGGCGAGCTCGGCAAGCAGCTCGAAAAGCTCGCCGCCGACTTCAACGCCTCGCAGCCGGACTACCGCATCGTCCCGACCTACAAGGGCAACTACACCGAGACGGTGACGGCGGCGATCTTCGCCTTCCGCTCGCGCAGCCAGCCCGCGATCGTTCAGGTCAACGAGGTCGCCACCGCGACCATGACCGCGGCCAAGGGCGCGATCTATCCGGTGTTCAGCCTGATGCGGGACCAGGGCGAGCCGTTCTCGCTGAACGACTACCTGCCCGCGGTCTCCGGCTATTACACCGACGCGAGCGGCAACCTGCTGTCCTTCCCGTTCAATTCCTCGACGCCGATCCTCTACTACAACAAGACCATGTTCCGCGACGCCGGCCTCGATCCGGAGGCGCCGCCAAGAACCTGGCCCGAGCTCGGCGCCGCCGCAAAGCGCCTGCGCGAGCGCGGCGCGGTGTGTGGTTTCACCACGTCCTGGCCGTCCTGGATCCATGTCGAGAATCTTTCCGCGTTCCACAATCTGCCGCTGGCGACCCGCACCAACGGCTTTGCCGGCCTCGATGCGGCGCTCACCATCAACAATCCCGTTCTCGTCAAGCACGTCGCCCAGCTCGCCGAATGGCAGCAGACCAGGGCGTTCGACTATAGCGGCCGCGGGCAGGCGGCCGAGCCGCGCTTCCAGAAGGGCGAGTGCGGCATCTTCATCGGCTCCTCGGCGACGCGCGCCGACATCAAGGCGAATTCGAAATTCGAGATCGGCTACGGCCTCATGCCGTACTGGCCCGACGTGAAGGACGCGCCGCAGAACTCGATCATCGGCGGCGCCACGTTGTGGGTGCTGCGCGACCGGCCGCGCGACGAATACAAGGGCGTGGCGCGGTTCTTCGCCTATCTGTCGCAGCCCGGCGTGCAGGCCGCCTGGCACCAGAACACCGGCTATTTGCCGATCACCCGCGCCGCCTACGAGCTGACGCGCGCGCAAGGCTTCTACGAGCGTAATCCGGGCTCGGCGATCTCGTTCGAGGAGATCACGCTGCATCCGCCGACGGAAAACTCGAAGGGCGTCAGGCTCGGCTCCTTCGTGCTGATCCGCGGCGCGATCGAGGACGAGCTGGAGCAGGCCTTCGCCGGCCAGAAGAGCGCGCAATCGGCGCTCGATTCCGCGGTCGAGCGCGGCAACAAGCTGTTGCGCCAGTTCGAGCGCGCCAGCCCCGAGCGCTGAAGCGGGCGGACTGTCCGTGGTTCACCTCTCCCCGACGGGGAGAGGTCGGATTGCGCTCGGCGATGCGAAGCATCGTCCAGTGCAATCCGGGTGAGGGGCCGCGGCGCCCAGTGAGACCAAATCCCCTCACCCGGATCGCATCTCCGATGCGCTCCGACCTCTCCCGATGGGAGAGGTGAACCTGGTCCTGGGTGCGCATCGCTTCAACCAAAACTCAGAATCCGCTCGGACATCACGCAACCCGGAAGTGTGTGCGACCTCACACGCAACGGCTCCGCCGCCTGCGATAATCTCGCATGCGTGACGCCAGGCTGGCGTCAGTGCATGCCGCTCGCCGGCAGGAATGATCTCGAGATTGTTTCATCCATCCATATTCGGAAAGTGCAATGGAGATCCCTCAATGCCCTGCACATGTTGCATCATCCCGAACGACGTTCTGACCAAGCTCTCCCAGGACAAGAAGCTGTCCGCCCCGCTGCGCAAGCAGCTGGTCGACACGGTCCAGATCAGCCATGAACTGCGCGAATTGCGCAACCAGGCCGCCAGATTGACCAGCGTTGCGACGGCGCGTTCCGCCGGCCTCGTGACGCTGGCTACCACGCCGGCCGTCACAGTCTACGACTGCAAGCACACCCAGACGCTGCCGGGCACGCCCGTGCCGAGGCCGAAGACGTCCTCGGACGGGTCGGTCAAGCGCACCGTCAACCAGACCTCCAAGGTCGCGAAATTCTACCAGCAGGTCTTCAACCGCAACTCGATCGACGATCACGGCATGACCATGATGTCGTCGGTCCATTTCGGCGAGAAGTACAACAACGCGATGTGGAACGGCTCGCAGATGGTCTATGGCGACGGCGACGGCAGCCTCTTCGTCGACTTCACCAGGGGCAACGACGTCATCGGCCATGAGCTCACCCATGGCGTGACCCAGCACAGTCTCCAGCTCGCCTATAGCGACGATGCCGGCGGCCTCAACGAGAGCATCTCCGACTGCTTCGGCTCGATGTTCCGCCAGTGGGAGGCCAAGCAGGACGTCAAGAAGGCGGACTGGCTGATCGGCAAGGACATCATGGGGCCGGCCGCCAAGAAGAGGGGGTTCACCTGCCTGCGCGACATGGCCAATCCTGCCGCCAAGCACTGCCTCGCGCCGCAACCGACCAAATATTCGCAAATCACGCCGGGCATGGATCCGCACTATTCCAGCGGCCCGCCGAACCTCGCCTTCTGCACGGCCTGCACGACGCTCGGCGGAAACAGTTGGGCCAGGATCGGGCAGGTGTGGTACCTTGCGCTGACCGGCTTCGGGCCGGCGCCGCACATGACGATGAAGGCGTTTGCGGCGCGGACCAGGCAAGGTGCCCAGACACTGTATCCCGGCGATGCCGCGGTCTTCGCCGCCGTCGATGCGGGATGGAAGAAGGTCGGGCTGTAAACCGGTTGCAGCGCTACGAAAGGAAGGAAGCGTGGATCGCTTGAAGATCGAGCGCGTCGGAGGGTTCGCCGGATTCGGCGGCCCTCACCTCAAGAGTCGTGGTGAAGTCGCCTTGTCGGATCTGTCGCCCGCCGACCAGCAGACGATGGAGCAGCTCTTTGCCGATCCGGGCAAGATCCCCGCCACGCATCCGGGTCAGGCCGACGCGTTCACTTACAAGATCACGCGCGGTGCCAGGACAATCGAGGTCCCCGAGCACGCGGTCCCGGCCACCGTCAGGAACAGCGTCAAGGATGTCCTGGAATAAGACCAGATCGGCGCTGTGATGGAGCAGACGTTGTCGCCGGATTCGGCCGGGGCCTGGGGCGCCGCCGCTTCGACCGACCTTCATGCCTACCGCGCCTTGCGCGCCGACAGCTCGCGCTGGCTGCCGGTCGCGCGCGACATCGCGCGCAGCCATGGTCTCGATGTCGGCTCGCCGCATGTGTTTGCAACCGGCACCAATCTCGTGGTCGGGCTCGGTGATCGCCTGATCCTGAAGATCTTCCCGCCGCTGCTCCGCGCGCAATTCGTCTCCGAGCGCGGCTCGCTGACGCAGCTCAGGGGGCATCTGGATCTGCCGATACCCGAGATCGTCGCCGAAGGAGAGCGTGACGGCTGGCCCTATCTCGTCATCACGCGCCTTGCCGGCACGCTCGGCTCGGAGGTGTGGCCGCGCTTGCCGGAAGACCAGAAGGAGCGTGTGCTGCGCCAGATCGGCGAGACCATCGCCGCCGTGCAGCGCGCGCCGCTCGGTCCTCTCGCGAACATCGAGCCGCGCTGGGACGCATTCATGCGCGCCCAGATGCAGGGTTGCCGCGCGCGGCACGAGCGTCTCGGCCTTGCGCCGAAATTCCTCGCAGGTCTCGACGATCTCCTCCGCGACGCCGCCGAGCTGATTCCGATGGATGCCCCACCGGTGATCCTGATCGGCGAATACATTCCGGAAAATTTCCTGCTCGCCTGCAATGACGGCAGCTGGTCGCTTGCCGGCCTGTTCGACTTCGGCGACGTGCTTGCCGGATGGCGCGACTACGATCTGCTCGGCCCCAGCGCCTTCATGGCGGCGGGCCGGCCGGGCAGGGTGCGCAGCCTGCTCGAAGGCTTCGGCTATGCCAAGCCGGACCACGCGCTGAAGCGCAGGCTGATGGCCTTGATGCTGTTGCACCGTGCCAGCGACCTCAACAGCCACATCTGCATCGAGGGCTGGCAGGACAAGGCGAACGATCTGGTCGAATTGCAGGATTTGATCTGGGCGGAGTGATGACTCCAGTCGTCCAGTCGTCATTGCGAGCGCAGCGAAGCAATCCAGAATCTTTCCACCGAGACAGTCTGGATTGCTTCGCTGCGCTCGCAATGACGAGGTTGAGGCACAAGTTTTGATTCTTTCGGGGCCCCATCCTGCAAATGAGGATGATGTCTTGCGAGAAATGGTGACAAAACGGGCTATTGATCACTTCCGCCTATTTTGTAGTCAAAATCAGATCTTTGTATGCAAAGATTGGGTCTGCTCAGAAAGCGCCCGGCGGCCAAATTGGGTCAATCCCATTATAGATCAATGATTTAAGTGGCGTGTAAGCTTCCGTTAAGCCTTGGCACGAACCTTGCGAATCCAGTTCCAACCAAAAACCTTTGAGTTGGAGCATCCCAATGAAGCGCCGCGATTTCCTCAAATCCGTGTCCGGATTGGCCGCTGGCGCGGCGCTTCCGGCCATGCCGCAGGTGATCTCCACCGCCTACGCCGATGCGCGCTCGGAGACGCTGCTGATCGTCTCGGAAGGCGGCCCCAACAATCTCGACATCCACGGCGTCGGCACCAACGTGCCCGGCTATGAGGTGTCGTGGAATTGCTACGACCGCCTGATCAGCCACGAGATGAAGAGCGGTCCCGGCGGCGTGCCCTATTACGACCGCGACAAGTTCAAGGGCGAACTCGCCGAAGACTTCAAGATCGACGACATGTCGGTCACCTTCAAGCTGAAGAAGAACGCCAAATTCCACGACGGCACGCCCGTCACCGCCAAGGACGTGAAGTGGTCCCTGGATCGCGCGGTGAGCGTCGGCGGCTTTCCGACCTTCCAGATGAGCGCGGGCTCATTGACCAAGCCGGAGCAGTTCGTCGTCATCGACGACACTACCGTGCGCGTCGACTTCCTGAAGAAGGACAAGCTGACGATCCCCGATCTCGCGGTGATCGTGCCCTGCATCGTCAACTCGGAGCTGGTGAAGAAGAACGCCAGCGAGAAGGATCCCTGGGGTCTCGAGTTCACGAAGCAGCAGACCGCGGGCTCCGGCGCCTACAAGGTGACGAAGTGGACCGCCGGCACCGAAGTCATCATGGAGCGCAACGAGGATTGGGTCGGCGGTCCGCTGCCGAAGATCAAGCGCGTGATCTGGCGCATGGTGCCGCAGGCCGGCAACCGCCGCGCGCTGCTGGAGCGCGGCGATGCCGACATCTCCTATGAGCTGCCGTTCAAGGATTTCCAGGAGATGAAGGCGAACGGCAAGCTCAACGTGGTGTCGCTGCCGTTCTCCAACGGCATCCAGTATATCGGCATGAACGTGACCAAGCCGCCGTTCGACAATCCCAAGGTGCGGCAGGCCGTCGCCTATGCGCTGCCGTACCAGAAGATCATGGACGCGGTGCTGTTCGGCCTCGGCAATCCCATGTTCGGCGCGCCCAAGGACAAGGCGACGGAAGTCGCCTGGCCGCAGCCGCACAAATACAACACCGACATGGAGAAGGCGAAGGCGCTGCTGGCGGAAGCCGGCTACGCGAACGGCTTCGAGACCACGATCTCCTTCGACCTCAACTTCGCTGGCGTCAACGAGCCGCTTTGCGTGCTGGTGCAGGAGAGCCTCGCGCAGATCGGCATCAAGGCCACCATCAACAAGGTGCCCGGCGCCAACTGGCGCACCGAATTGAACAAGAAGGAGATGCCGCTCTTCACCAACGTGTTCTCGGGCTGGCTCGATTACCCCGAGTACTTCTTCTACTGGTGCTATCACGGCAACAATTCCGTCTTCAACACCATGAGCTACAAGTCGGCGGAGATGGACAAGCTCATCGACGGCGCGCGCACCGCCGCCGGCACCGGCGACACCGCGACCTACGATGCCGACGTGAAGGGTTTCGTCGATCTCGCCTACACCGACATCCCGCGCATCCCGCTGTACCAGCCCTTCGTCAACGTCGCGATGCAGAAGAACATCAGCGGCTATCAGTACTGGTTCCACCGCAGGCTCGACTATCGCGCGATGGCGAAGGGGTGAGGCGGCATGGGTGAGGTGAGCACGCTCTTCAGGCTCCCTCCCCCCTTGCGGGGGAGGGTCGGGGAGAGGGGTAGCCACGAACTCCGATCTCTCCCGGAGCCACCCCTTTCCCTAGCCCTCCCCCGCAAGAGGGGAGGGAACGCAGCGGAGCGCGGGGCGAAGTTGTCGTCAGAGATCGAGAGTGTCGATCTCAACGTATCGGCATCTGTTGGTCCTGTTGATTTGAGCGAGGCGGCCACCGTCCTCTCGCTTCCTCCCCCCTTGCGGGGGAGGGTCGGGGAGAGGGGTAGCCACGAACTCAGACCCCTCCCGGAGCCACCCCTCTCCCTAGCCCTCTCCCGCACGGGGGGAGGGAACGCAGCGGAGCAAGCCGCTCGCGTTAGCCCCCAATCGCCGAGAAGGAGAGCGCTCCCATGCTGACCATGATCGGCAAGCGCCTGATGTTTGCGATTCCCTCGCTGATCGGCGTCGTCATCGTCACCTTCCTGCTGACGCGCGCGCTGCCAGGCGATCCCGCCGCCTACTTCGCCGGTCCCGCCGCGACCAAGGAAGCCGTCGAGCAGATCCGCAAGAAGCTCGGTCTCGACAGGCCGCTGATCGAGCAGTTCTTCCGCTACACCAACGATCTCGCCCATGGCGATTTCGGCAACTCGCTCACCACGGGCCAGCCCGTTGCGACCGAAATTCGCAACCGCCTGCCGGCTTCCGCCGAGCTGACACTGCTCGGCCTGATCGTCTCGATCGTGATTGCCATTCCGCTCGGCGTGGTAGCTGCAACACGACCGGGGTCATGGATCGACCATCTCTGCCGCGTCACGACGACAGCGGGCGTGTCGCTGCCGGTGTTCTTCACCGGCCTCGTGCTGGTCTACGTCTTCTATTTCCGCCTCGGCTGGTCGCCCGCGCCGCTCGGCCGTCTCGACGTGTTCTACAGCGCGCCGCCGACGGTGACCGGCTTCTATTTGATCGACACGCTGCTCGCGCGCGATTTCGAGGCGTTCCGCTCCGCGCTGAGCCAGCTCATCCTGCCGGCGACGACGCTGGCGATCTTCTCGCTGGCGCCGATCGCGCGCATGACCCGCGCCTCGATGCTGGCGGTGCTGGCATCCGAATTCGTCCGCACCGCGCGCGCCAGCGGGCTGTCACCGTCGACCGTCATCGTCACCTACGCTTTCCGCAACGCGATGCTGCCCGTGATCACCACGCTCAGCATGGTGTTCTCGTTCCTCTTAGGGGCCAACGTGCTGGTGGAAAAAGTCTTCGCCTGGCCTGGCATCGGCTCCTATGCGGTGGAAGCGCTGATCTCGTCGGACTTCGCACCGGTGCAGGGTTTTGTCCTCACCATGGCGGTGATGTACGTGCTTTTGAATCTCGTGATCGACATTCTCTATGGCGTGATCGATCCGCGCGTCAGGTTGGAGGGCTAAATCATGAGCTCCGTTGCACCTGCTGTTGAACCTGTCGGTCCCGCCCGCACCTCGGGACTATCAGCGGTCCTCGAACAGACCCGTTATGTGCTGAGCGAGAACAAGGTCACCGGCTTTGCCTTCGCACTGCTGATCCTGATCCTGATCGCCGCGATCTTCGGCCCCTACGTGGTGCCCTACGATCCGCTCGCCTCCGACACGGCTGCGGCACTGAAGCCGCCGTCGGCGGCGCACTGGTTCGGCACCGATCAGTTGGGCCGTGACATTTTCAGCCGCGTCATCGTCGCAACACGGCTCGATACGTTCATCGCGGTCGCCTCCGTCGCGCTGGTGTTTTTGATGGGCGGCCTCGCCGGCATTGCGGCCGGCTATTTCGGCGGCTGGACCGACCGTATTGTCGGCCGCATCGCCGACACCATCATGGCGTTCCCGTTGTTCGTGCTGGCGATGGGCATCGTCGCCGCGCTCGGCAACACCGTGCAGAATATCATCCTCGCCACCGCGATCGTGAACTTCCCGCTCTACGCCCGCGTCGCGCGCGCCGAAGCCAATGTCCGTCGCAACGCCGGCTTCGTGCAGGCAGCGCGCCTGTCCGGCAATGGCGAATTCCGTATCCTGCTTGTGCACATCCTGCCCAACATCATGCCGATCATGATCGTGCAGATGTCGCTGACCATGGGCTACGCCATCCTCAATGCCGCAGGCCTCTCCTTCATCGGCCTCGGCGTCCGCCCGCCGACCGCCGAATGGGGCATCATGGTCGCGGAGGGCGCGGGCTTCATGGTGTCAGGCGAATGGTGGATCGCGCTGTTTCCCGGCCTCGCGCTGATGATCGCCGTGTTCTGCTTCAACCTCCTCGGCGACGGCCTGCGCGACATCGTCGACCCGCAGCGGAGGACGTGATGGCGAGCGTCCGGTCGAAATTCTCCAACGATTACAACCCCCGTTCTACTGTGCATGGGGTTGTTTTCGCGCCTTTGAATGTCGGGAGGCCCGCATGACCGCCCAGCCGCTGCTCGACGTGCAGGACCTCACGGTCGAATTCACCACCCGCCGCGGCATCGTCAAAGCCGTGCAGCACGTCAACATCTCCGTCGCCAAGGGCGAGACGCTCGCCATCGTCGGCGAATCCGGCTCCGGCAAGTCAGTGACCTCCTACGCGGTGATGCGCATCCTCGACCGCGCGGGGCGGATCGCCGAGGGCTCGGTGATGTTCTCCGGCATCGACGTGAAGGCCGCGAGCGAGGACCAGATGCGCGACCTGCGCGGCCGCGAAGTCTCGATGATCTTCCAGAATCCGCGCGCGGCGCTGAACCCGATCCGGAAAGTCGGTGACCAGATCGAGGACGTGCTGCGCACCCATGTCCAACAGGCCCAAGTCACAGATGGCGGCGAGAAGGCGATCGAGGCGCTGGAGCAGGTCAAGATCGCGCGCCCGCGCGAACGCTACCACGCCTATCCGTTCGAGCTGTCAGGCGGCATGTGCCAGCGCGTCGTCATCGCGCTCGCGCTCGCCTGCAATCCGCAGCTCCTGATCGCGGACGAGCCGACCACCGGCCTCGACGTCACCACGCAGAAGGCGGTGATGGACCTGATCGTCGAGCTGACCAAACGCAAGGCGATGTCGACCATCCTGATCACCCACGATCTGGGTTTGGCCGCCGCCTATTGCGACCGCGTCGTGGTGATGGAAAAGGGCCGCGTCGTCGAGACCGCCATGGCCGCCGACATCTTCGCGAGCCCGCAGCACCCCTACACGAAAAAGCTGATGCGCGCGACGCCGCGGCTCGGCGTGTCTTTGCGGGATCTGCTGCCAGAGGAGGAGGGAGCGACCGTCATGGCCGGGCTTGACCCGGCCATCCATCACGCTTCGCAGGACTCGTCTCAATCGATGGACCCCCGGGTCAAGCCCGGGGGTGACGAGACTCCCAAGCCCCTCCTCCTCATCGACAAGCTCGTGAAGGAGTATCCCCGCCAGGGCGCCACCGCCGTGCTCGGCAAGCTGTTCGGCCGCAAGCCGCCGGTCGAGCCCGACATGTTCCGCGCGGTGGACGGCATCAGCTTCGCGATCGGTCACGGCGAGAGCGTCGGCCTCGTCGGCGAATCCGGCTGCGGCAAATCGACCACGTCGATGATGGTGATGCGCCTCCTGGACCAGACCTCCGGCCTGATCCAGTTCGACGGCGAGGACATCGGCAACATCGCGCCATCAGCCTTCGCCCGCCTGCCGCAGCGCAGCCGTATCCAGATGGTGTTCCAGGATCCGACCGACAGCCTCAACCCGCGCTTCACCGCCGCCCGCGCCATCGCCGATCCGATTCTGCGGCTCGGCGACGTCAAGGGACGCGACGCGCTCCGCGCCCGCTGCGAGGAGCTGGCGACCATGGTCGGCCTGCCGCACAATCTGCTGGATCGTTTCCCGCACCAGCTCTCTGGCGGCCAGAAGGCTCGCGTCGGCATCGCCCGCGCCATCGCGTTGCATCCAAAGCTCGTCATCCTGGACGAGCCGACAGCCGCGCTCGACGTCTCGGTGCAGGCCGTCGTGCTGAACCTGCTTCAGGATCTCAAGCAGCGGCTAGGCATGAGCTATTTGTTCGTCTCGCATGATTTGAATGTGGTGCGCTTGCTGTGCGATCGTGTCATTGTGATGCGGACGGGACGGATCGTCGAAGAGGGCTCCACCGAGCAGGTCTTGAGCGATCCGCAGGACGACTACACCAAGGAGCTGCTGACGGCGATCCCGCATCCGCCGCTGCCGGTGCACTGAAATCAGCTTGAGAGAGTGATGGCCGAACCTCTGGACGATTATATCGACGCCGTATCGAAAGCGCTGGTGCTGCCGGTGGAGGAGACCTGGCGGCCCGCGGTGCGCGCCAATCTCGAAGTCTCGCTGCGGCTCGCCCGCCTTGTCGACGAATTCGCGCTGCCGGACGAGACCGAGCCGGCGCCGATCTTCACGGCCTGATGCTGCCATGACCACCAAGCCAGAGATGACGGCCGCGGAAATCGCGAGCGCGGTCGCAAGCCGCAAGATGTCGGCGCTCGATGCCACCGAGGCTGCCCTCGCGCGCATCAAGCAGCACGACACCACCCTCAATTCCTTCACCGACGTCACCGCCGATCGCGCCCGCGCCAAGGCGCGCGCGATCGATGCTGATATCGCCGCCGGCAAGACCGTCGGCCCGCTCGCCGGCGTGCCCTTCGCAGTGAAGAACCTGTTCGACGTCGCGGGCCTGCCGACGCGGGCCGGCTCGAAGATCAACCGCGACCTCGCGCCGGCCAAGCGTGATGCCACGCTGATCGAGCGCATGGAAGCCGCCGGCGCAGTTCTCGTTGGCGCGCTCAACATGGGCGAATATGCCTACGACTTCACCGGCGAGAATGTCCATGACGGCCCCTCGCGCAACCCGCATGACACCACGCGGATGACCGGCGGTTCCTCCGGCGGTTCCGGCAGCGCCGTCGGTGGCGCGCTGGTGCCGATTGCGCTTGGCTCGGACACCAATGGTTCGATCCGCGTGCCCTCGTCGTTCTGCGGCATCTTCGGCCTGAAGCCGACCTATGGCCGGCTGTCGCGCGCGCGCTCGTTCCCGTTCGTCGCGAGCCTCGATCATCTCGGTCCGCTCGCGCGCTCCGTCACTGATCTCGCGCTCGCTTACGATGCGATGCAGGGACCGGATGCCGACGATGGCGCCTGTACGACGCGTGGGCTGGAGCCGACGCTGCCGCTGATCGCCAATCCGATCTCGGACCTGCGCATCGCGATTGCCGGCGGCTATTTCCAAAAGAACGTCTTTCCGGAGGCCGTCGAGGCCGTCAGCCGCGTCGCCAAGGCGCTTGGCGCAACGCAAGTGATCGATGTTCCCGAAGCAGCGCGCGCCCGCGCCGCGGCTTACGTCATCACCACCACCGAAGGCGCTTCGCTGCATCTCGATCGCCTGCGCAAGCGACCCAACGATTTCGATCCGGCCGTGCGCGACCGCCTGATCGCAGGCGCGATGGTGCCGGCGTCTTTGGTCGACCGCGCGCAGAAATTCCGCCGCTGGTATCGCGGCCAGCTCGCCGAGATATTCAAGTCGGTCGACGTGCTGCTGGCGCCGGCGACGCCCTGCACCGCGCCGAAGCTCGGCCAGGTCAATTTCAATCTCGACGGCGTCGAATTGCCGGTGCGCGCCAATATCGGCGTCCACACCCAGCCGATCTCCTTCATCGGTCTGCCGGTGGTGGCGGTGCCGGTGCCGCTCGAGCCGATGCCGATCGGGGTGCAGATCATCGCTGCGCCCTGGCGCGAGGACATTGCGCTCCGCGTCGCATACGAATTGGAACAAATGGGCGTGGCATCCGCGCCGTCGCCGAGAGGAATTTAAGATGGAGATCGATCTCCCCGACGTGATCGCGGAAGTCAAAGCCGCGTTCGAGCGCTATGAACAGGCCCTCGTCAGCAACGACGTCGCCGTGCTCGGCGAGCTCTTCCGCAACGATCCCCGCACGCTGCGCTACGGCATCGGCGAGAACCTCTATGGCTACGAGGCGATCTCCGGCTTCCGCGCCGGGCGCTCGCCGGTCGGCCTCAATCGCCGCACCGCGAAAACCGTCATCACGAGCTATGGCCGCGACACGGCGGTCGCCTCCACCCTGTTCTATCGCGACACGGCGCCCGGCAAGGTCGGCCGGCAGATGCAGACCTGGATTCGCTTCCCGGAGGGCTGGCGCGTCGTCGCCGCCCATGTCAGCATCATCGACGAGTCGAAAGAGACCTGACCGCATGACGCTTGACGATCTTCCGCCCGGGACACTGCCGGCCGAGCCGGTGGTGCCCCGCGTCGACCGTGCACTTCCGTCGCTGCAGAAGGTCACGCGCGCCGAGGAATTGCGCCTCCAGCTCGCCGACGAGATCGTGCGCGGAGCCCTCGCCCCGGGCGCCCCGCTGGACGAGACTGACATCGCGCGTCGCTTCAGCGTCTCGCGCACGCCGGTGCGCGAGGCGCTGCGACAGCTGGTGGCGAGCGGGCTCGTCGAAGCGCGTGCCCATCGCGGCGCGGTGGTGGCGCAGCCCTCGATCGAGCGTCTCAAGAGCATGTTCGAGGCGATGGCCGAGCTCGAGGCGCTCTGCGCCGGCCTTGCCGCCGAGCGCATGTCCGCGGCCGAGCGTCACGGTCTCGAAGCGATCCACGAAGAGCTGCGGGTGCTCAGCTACGCCGGCAATCCCGACCGCTTCCATGAGGTCAATGAGCGCTTCCACAACGCGATCTATGCGGGATCGCAGAACGGCTACATCGCCGAGATCACCTTGGCGACGCGCGTGCGCGTTCAGCCGTTCCGCCGCGCCCAGTTCCGCAATCTCGGCCGATTGGCGAAGTCGCAAGCCGAGCACGACCGCGTCGTCGTCGCCATCATGCGCGGCGACAAGCAGGGCGCCGCCGCCGCCATGCGAGCGCATATCGAGCTGGTGCGCGGGGAGTACGAGATCTACGCGGTGTCGGTGTAGCCGACGGCGGATGCCGCATACTCGGTGTCGTCCTCGCGAAAGCGGGGACCCATAATCACAGGCAGTGGTGTGAGGCAAAGCTCCCACTCCGAGTCTTCGCAAAACCACTCCCTGTGGTTATGGGTCCCGGATCTGCGCTTCGCTTGTCCGGGACGACAGCGGAGTGAAACTCAAGCCGTCGCGGCTTCCTTCATAAACTTCCGCCAGCCGCCATAGGCCGTGATGTCCCGCGCCTCGCCGAGCACCTCCGGCTCGACGAGGAACCCCTTCACGCTCCGCCCATCCGCCAGCCGCACCGTGCCGATCGCCATCGGCGCCGGTATCGCATTCACGAACTTCCCGAACGCAGCCGCCGAGAGCGACCAGATCTCCAGCTCGATCGACGCGCCCGTCCCGGCCGCGACGCGCAGCATGCCCGGCTTCGGCGGCGTGGTCTTGAGCGCATAGAGCTTGTAGCCCGGCGCCGTCTTCGTCGCCTCGACAAGCTTTGCGCTCAGCGCCGTCAACTCACCATTCAGCGCCATGCCGGAGAGATGCGCGCCGACAACGGCGATGGGAATCTCGTCGCCGCCGTTCGCCGGCAACGCCGCGAGCGGAGCCTGCGCTACGCCCTTCGCTCCAACCGTCAGTTTCGTATCCGCATGGAACTCGCGCCCGATGCTCGCGAGCAGCGCGTCGCGCCCTGCCGGCGCGAGCAGCGTGATGCCGAACGGAATTCCGTCGGCGCGCATCGCCGCAGGCACGGCGAGACCGCAGAGGTCGAGCAGATTGACAAAATTGGTGTAGGTGCCGAGCCGGCTGTTGAGCTCGATCGGATTGGCAAGCACCTGCGCGGTCGTGTAGGCCGTCGGCGCCGTCGGCAGCACCAGCGCGTCGATGCTTGCAAACGTCCGCTCGGCGATTTTGCGCAGGCCTTGCAAACGGTACAGCGCGGAGAAGGTTTCCGCCGCCGTCAGCCGCGCGCCGGCCGCGGTGATCTCGCGCGTGACCGGATGGATCGAATCCGGCGCGGACGCCAGCAGGTTCTTGATCACGAGATAACGCTCGGCAACCCACGGCCCCTCGTAAAGCAGCCGCGCCGTCTCATAGAACGGTTCGAGGTCAAATTCGATCAGCGTTGCTCCCAGCGCGGTCCAGCGCTTCAGCGCGTCGGCATAAGCGGCTTCCGCCTTCTTGTCGCCGAAGAAGATCAACTGCCCGTTGCGCGGCACGCCGAGACGCAAGTTAGCGGGGAGCGGCGTGATCGCGCCCAGCGGCCGGTCGCGCGAAAATGGATCGGCCTGGTCGGGCCCTGCCATCACCGAGAGCGCCAGTGCAGCGTCGTCCACCGTCAAAGCGAACACCGAGATGCAATCGAGCGTGCGGCAGGCCGGCACGAGACCAGCGGTCGAGATCATGCCGAGGCTCGGCTTCAGCCCGACGATGTTGTTGAGCATCGCCGGCACGCGGCCTGAGCCTGCGGTGTCGGTGCCAAGCGACAGCGGCACCAGCCCGGCGCCGACGGCGGTCGCCGAACCCGAGCTGGAGCCACCGGGAATGAGATCCTCGCGGATCGAGTTCTTGGGGATGCCGTAGGGCGAGCGCACGCCGACCAGGCCGGTTGCGAACTGGTCGAGATTGGTCTTGCCGATGATGATGGCGCCGGCCGCGCGCAGCCGCTCCACCGCGGTTGAGTCATGCGTCGGTGCGTAGGAGAAAGCCGGGCAGGCCGCCGTGGTTGGAAATCCCAGCGCGTCGATATTGTCTTTCACCGCGACCGGTACGCCATAGAGCGGCAGGCTCGCGGCATCGACACGCGCGGCGAGCTTCTCGGCCTCTGCGATCGCGTCCTTCTCGTCGCGCAGGCTGATGAACACGGCGGGGTCGTTGTGGTCGCGGATGCGCTGATAGGTCCGCGCGATCGTCTCTGCCGGCGTCATCGTGCCCGCGCGATGCGCGGCCACGATCGCGGCGATCGTCTCAGGCTGCTCAGCCCCCATGGCGACAAAACTCCGGCAACTTGTCTTACCCGGATTGAAGCAAGCGATGTGCCATTGTGTACATTATCCGGGCAGCGCGGTCGCTTCGGATATTATCGTGAAATCAGCATCTTGGGAGATACGCTGATGAGCGAGCAGGCCATCGTGCCAGCGCCCTGCGATAGGCATTTGCCCAATCCATGGGCAGTCCGGGGTCAGGTGAAGTCAGCGAGGATCCGGAGCAGCCGCTCCCGGTTCTCCTTGCCGATCTTTTCTTCCACATGTCGCTCGTGCTCGGCGGCGAGCCGCTTGAACTTTGCCAGCGCCGTCTCGCCCTGCGCGGTGAGGTGCAGCGCGTGCGAGCGCCGGTCCGCCTTGGACTTGATGCGCTTCACCAGCTTGCGCTCTTCGAGGCTGTCGAGCAGGTGCACCAGCCGGGCACGCTCGATGCCGAGGCGTTTGGCCACCGCCATCTGCGACAGGCCCGGATTGGCGCCGATCACCGTCAGCACCGAATATTGCGTCGGGCGGATGTCGACCTCGCCCAGCGTCTTGATGAAGTCCTGAAAGATCCAGATCTGGAAGCGCCTGACCGCATAGCCGGCGTGGCCAACCAGGGCGTCGAGGCCGATATCGTCCGCGTCGATCCGCCGCGCTGCGCCGTTGCCGGCGCGTTTGCGTAGGGACGTCCGGGCTGTGGTGGCTGTCACATCGTGTCTCCTCGCGTGCGACCATAGCGTCCCGAGGCCCCAGGCGAAAGATTGTTGTTGACGACAACAATTGCTCTGCCCAACATTATGACCCAAAGCTGCCCGGAACGAGGCTGCGACCGATCCCTGATACGGGCGAGGAGGAGACCATGACGTCAGCGACGCGCGGCGACGCTTCGAGCCTGTTTGCAACGCCGAAAACCGTCGCCGAGCACCGCGCCGATGGCAGCATCGTGCTGCGTTCGCCCGAGCCCTTGCGCGAGAGCGCGCGCTGCATCGGTGACTGGCTGGAGCATTTTGCGCGGCAGACGCCCGACACGGTCTTCCTCGCCGAGCGTGACAGCGCTGATACGCCTTGGGCCATCGTGACTTACGCGGGTGCTCTGCGGCGGGTACGGGCGGCCGCGTCCTGGATCCTGGCGCAAGGGCTCAGCGCGGAGCGTCCCGTTGCCATTCTCTCAGACAACAGCATCGACCACGCGCTGCTCGCGCTCGCGGCCCAGCATGTCGGTGTGCCCTCAGCCGCGATCTCGCCGGCCTATTCGCTGATGTCTAGGGATTTCGACAAGCTCAAAAGCATGATCGCACTGCTCGAGCCCGGCGCGATCTATGTTTCCGCCACCAAGCCGTTTGCTGCGGCGCTCGCTGCAATCAAGCCGCTGCACAGCGCGCAGATCATCAGCGGCAACGCTGGCGACGCTGATGCGCTCGCCTTCCGCGCTGTTGCGGCGACGCCGGAGACGCCCGATGTCGCACAAGCCTTTGCCGCGGTGACGCCCGATACGATCGCAAAATTCCTGTTCACTTCGGGTTCGACCGGCACGCCGAAAGCCGTCATCAACACCCAGCGGATGCTGACCTCGAGCCAGCAGGCCAAGGCGCAGACCTGGACCTTCCTCGAGCAGAGCCGTGGCGACCTCGTCATCCTCGACTGGCTGCCCTGGAGTCACACCTTCGGCGCCAACCACAATTTCAACCTCGTGCTGCGCAACGGCGGCTCGCTCTATATCGACGGCGGCAAGCCTGCGCCCGGTCTCTTTGGGACCTCGCTTGCTAATCTGAAGAGCGTGATGCCGACGGTCTATTTCAACGTGCCGCGCGGCTTCGACATGCTGATCGCGGCGCTGCGCGGCGACGAGGAGTTGCGCCGCCGCTTCTTCAGCGAGGTGAAGTTCGCCTTCTATGCCGGCGCCGCGCTGCCGCAGAATCTCTGGGACGCGCTCGAGCAGCTTTCGATGGAGACCGTCGGCCGTGCGCTGCCGATGGTCTCGGCCTGGGGCTCGACGGAAACGTCACCGCTCGCCACCGACTGCCATTTCCTCGCCGAGCGCTCCGGCAATATCGGTGTGCCCATCCCCGGCACTGAGCTGAAGCTCGTCGCGTCGGGCGACAAGCTTGAGGTGCGCGTGCGCGGTCCCAACGTCACGCCGGGCTATTGGAAGGCCCCCGGGCTGACAAAGCAGGCCTTTGACGACGAGGGCTTTTACCTCATCGGCGATGCCGTGAAGCTTGCCGATAGCGCGCGGCCGGAGCGTGGCCTGTTCTTCGACGGCCGCGTCGCGGAGGACTTCAAGCTCAATTCCGGCACCTGGGTCAGCGTCGGCACGCTGCGCGTCGCCGGCATCGCCGCGCTGGCGCCGCTCGCGCAGGACATCGTCGTGACCGGCCATGGCGGCGACGAGGTGCGCTTCCTGGTGTTTCCGAATGTCGCGGCGTGCCGCGCGCATGCGGGTTTGCCCGAGACGGCAGGCGTGAACGAGGTGCTCGGACACGAGAAGGTGAGGGCCGCGATTGCGCAGGGCCTCGCAAAGCTGAAGCAGCAAGGCCCAAATTCCTCCGGTCACGCCACGCGCGCGTTGCTGCTTGCCGAGCCGGCTTCGGTCGATGGCGGTGAGATCACCGACAAGGGCTACATCAACCAGCGCGCCGTGCTCACGCGGCGCGCCGATGCAGTGACGCGGTTGAACGATGATGCGTCGAGTGACTGGGTGAGGCTGTGGCGGTCGACGCAATAGAAGCTCTCGTGGCCCGGACGCAGCGCAGCACGCAGTGTTGCGCTGCTGAGCCGGGGCCCATCTCTCATAGCGCGTAGCTGCGTGGGTCCCGGCTCTGCGCAGGAGCGTTTCACGCTGCAGCGCGTCCGGGACACGAGAGTGGGGCAAACTACGCCAGCCATCCTGCCGCAATATTCTGCCTGATTTTTTTGTTGCCTAAGCAACTAAATTTATGCGAACCATTCCAGGCAAGGACGACGGCGGGGGAACCGCCGCGTCTGCTCTTGGAGGAAACGATGCGCGGTCGGAATGGTGCCGTCGGCAAGCGCTGGCGTATGCCTGGGACTGACGGAGGATGGCGTCCGGCGTGCGGCCGGTCAGGTCTCGGCGCTGCCGGTCACCGCGCCGAGATTCTCGTGCAGGCGGCGGACCAGGCCGATCAGCACTTCGCGCTCGTCCTTGTCGAGGCAGGACAGCAGGCGCCGTTCGCGCTCCAGCGCCGCGACGATCACCTTGTCATGGGTGGCGCGGCCTTTTGCGGTCAGCGAAATCGAATGGGTCCGGCCGTCGTTGGGGTCGGTACGGATCGACACCAGCCCGCGCTTCTCGAGGCCCGCCAGCGTCCGGCTCACTGGACCCTTGTCAAATCCGATGACGTGGCAGATGCGCGAGGCCGGAATGCCGGGCTCGATCGCCAGCAGCGACATGATCCGCCACTCCGTGACGTTGACGCCGAACTGCCGCTGGTAGAACGCGGTCGCGCTGTTCGACAGCTTGTTGGCGATGAAGGTGATGAGAGCGGGGACGTAGCGATCGAGATCGAGCGTCGGCCCGATATCAGCGGACGCGGCCTTTTGGCGGGATCTGGTCGAAGGCGGCATAGCGGGCATCTGTCTCGCAGCGTGGCCAATGACCTAAGGGCAAGCGCGGCCCTTTCACAAGATCAAAATGAGGGAGGACTCTAATGAGCGCACTCGGCTCGACCGCATCGGGCGTCCCGCATCTCGACGTCGATCCCTTCGATATGAACTTTTTTGCCGACCCGTATCCCACGCATGAGCTGCTCCGGGAGACGGCGCCGGTCGTCTATCTCGACAAGTGGAAGCTCTATGGCGTGGCGCGCTATGCCGAGGTCCATGCTGTCCTCAACGATCCCGCCACCTTCTGCTCCAGCCGCGGCGTCGGCCTGTCCGACTTCAAGAAGGAAAAGCCGTGGCGACCGCCGAGCCTGATCCTCGAGGCCGATCCGCCCGAACACACCCGCACCCGCGCGGTCCTGTCGAAGGTGCTATCGCCGACCGTGATGAAGGGGCTGCGCGACCGCTTTGCCGCGGCGGCCGAGGAGCGTGTGGATGCTTTGCTGGAGATGCGCAGTTTTGATGCGATCGCCGATCTCGCGGAAGCTTATCCGCTGTCGATCTTCCCGGATGCACTGGGTCTGAAGCCCGAGGGGCGTGAGCATCTCATCCCCTATGCGAGCCTGGTGTTCAATGCTTTCGGCCCGCCGAACCAACTGCGCCAGGACGCGATCGCGCGCTCGGCGCCGCATCAGGCCTACGTCACCGATCAGTGCCAGCGCGACAATCTGACGCCGGGCGGCATCGGCGCCTGCATTCATGCCCACGTCGACGAAGGCGCGATCACGGCGACTGAAGCGCCGCTGTTGGTGCGCTCGCTGCTCTCGGCCGGCCTCGACACCACCGTCAACGGCATCGGCGCGGCCGTCTATTGCCTCGCGCGCTTCCCCGAGCAGTGGCAGCGCCTGCGTGGCGACCTCACGCTCGCGCGCAATGCCTTCGAGGAGGCGGTGCGCTTCGAGAGCCCGGTGCAGACCTTCTTCCGCACCACAACGCGCGATGTCGAACTGTCAGGCGCGAGGATCGGCGAGGGCGAGAAGGTTCTGATGTTCCTCGCCGCCGCCAACCGCGATCCCAGGCGCTGGGAGAAGCCTGATAGTTACGACATCACCCGCCGCACGTCCGGTCATGTCGGCTACGGCTCGGGCATTCACATGTGCGTCGGCCAGCTCGTGGCGCGGCTCGAAGGCGAGACCATGCTCTCGGCCCTGGCGCGCCGTGTCGCCACGATCGAGATCACTGGCGAACCGAAGCGGCGCTTCAACAACACCCTGCGTGGGCTCGACCATCTGCCGGTGACGATCACGCCCGTCTGACACAGCGGGCGGTGAAAACAATACAGGGGAGGGAATAATGAAAAATCTGAAGTGGACGCTTGCGTTGGCCGCGAGCCTGATGGGCGGAGCGGCGAGTGCCGAGATCTCGGACAATGTCGTGCGTGTCGGCGTGCTCAACGACATCTCCGGCATCTTCCAGGACACCAACGGCATGGGCTCGGTCGAGGCCGCGCGCATGGCGGCGGAGGATTTCAACGGCGGCGGTAAGGGCATCAAGGTCGAGATCGTCTATGCCGATCACCAGAACAAGGCCGACGTCGGCAACGCCATCGCGCGCAAATGGCTCGATGTCGAAGGCGTCGATGCCATCGTCGACGTGCCGAACTCGGCGGTCGGTCTCTCCATCAACACGCTGCTGCGCGACAGCCGCATGACCTTCCTGGCGTCCTCCACGGCAAGCTCGGATCTCACCGGCAAGGCCTGCTCGCCGAACACGATCCAGTGGGTCAACGACGCCTGGGCGACCGGCAACACCACCGCAGCCGCAATGATGTCGCGCGGCGGCAAGGACTGGTATTTCCTCACAGTCGACTACGCGCTCGGCAAGGGCATCGAGGCAGAAGCGCAAAAGTATATCGAGGGCCACGGCGGCAAGGTGCTCGGCTCGTCAAAGCATCCGCTCGGCACATCCGACTTCGCCTCCTTCCTGTTGCAGGCGCAGGGCTCGAAGGCGCAGGTGATCGGCCTTGCCAATGCCGGCGGCGACACCATCAACGCGGTGAAGCAGGCCGCCGAGTTCGGGATTCAGCAAAGCGGGCAGAAGCTCGTCGCCTTCCTGCTCTTCATCAACGACATCCACGGCATGGGCATCAAGGTCGCCCAAGGGCTCCAGCTCATGGAAGCTTTCTACTGGGACATGAACGAGGACACCCGCGCCTTCGCAAAACGCTTCGCCGCGCGGCCCGGCATGAACGGCAAGATGCCGAGCGGCAACCAGGCCGGCGTCTATGCCTCCACGCTTGCCTATCTCAACGCGGTCGCGGCGACCGGCAGCGACAACGCCAAGGACGTGGTGCCCGAGATGAAGAAGTTCAGAGGCAAGGACAAGCTGTTCGGCGATACCACGATCCGCCAGGACGGCCGCGTCGTGCATCCCATGTACCTGTTCGAGGTGAAGAAGCCGGAGGAATCGAAATATCCGTACGACTATTACAAGCTGGTCTCGACGATCCCCGCCGACCAGGCGTTCCGCCCACTGGCTGAGGGTGGGTGTGAGCTGGTGAAGTGAATGTAGCCAAGCGCGCAATTGCACCCTCTCCCCTTGTGGGAGAGGGTGGCTTCGCGAAGCGAAGCCGGGTGAGGGGTTCTCTCCTCACGGATGATCTCTCAAGTTGAGAGAACCCCTCATCCGGCGCCATAGCCGCAGCTTTGCTTCGGCGTCCTCTTAAGAACGGCCGCCGGAGGCGGCCTATGCCACCTTCTCCCACAAGGGGAGAAGGGAAGAGTCACCCCACCACCTTGCTAGACCCCTGCGTGATCAACCTCGCCGCGCGCTGGTCGCGCGCGTAGATCCATAGCCAGCTCAGGGCGACGCTGAGGCGGTGGCGCAGGCCGATCAGGAAGTAGATGTGGGCGATGCCCCAGATCCACCACGCGATGGTGCCACGCAGCTTGACCTTGCCGAAATCGATCACCGCGAGCCGCTTGCCGATCTGGGCGAGGCTGCCGGCGTGCTTGTAGCGGAACGGGCCGGGCTTCTCGCCGCGCAGCCGAGCCTTGATGGTCTCGGCGACGTGACGGCCCTGCTGCTTCGCTGCCGGCGCGATGCCGGGCACCGGCTTGCCCTCCCAGGCATTGATGCTGACGGTGTCGCCGATCGCAAAGATTTCGGGATGGCCGGGTATCGTCAGGTCGTCCTCGACCTGCACGCGTCCGGCGCGGTCGCTTGGTGCGCCCAGCCATTCGGCGGCAGGCGAAGCGCGCACGCCGGCGGCCCAGATCCTTGTTTTCGCATTCAATCGCTGCCCGCCGAACACGACACCGTCGCGGTCGATCTCGGTGACAGCCTGCCCGAGCACGACCTCGACGCCGATCTTTTCGAGCGAGGCTTGCGCATAGGCCGAGAGGTCGTCGGCAAAACCCGCCAGCACGCGCGGGCCGGCCTCGATCAGCACCACGCGCGCCTTGGTCGTGTCGATGTTGCGGAAATCGCCGGGCAAGGTGTGATGCGCCATCTCGGCGATGGTGCCGGCAAGCTCGACGCCGGTCGGGCCGGCGCCGACGATCACAAAGGTCAGCCGCGCCGCGCGCTTTGCCGGATCGGTCTCGCGCTCGGCGCGCTCGAACGCCACCAGGATGTGACGGCGCAGCGTGGTGCCGTCCTCCAGCGTCTTCAGGCCCGGCGCCCATGTCTCCCACTCGTCATGGCCGAAATAGGCGTGCCGAGCGCCGGTCGCGAGCACCAGCGTGTCGTAGGGCACCTCGCTGCCGTCGTCGATCAGCACGCAGCGCCTGCCCGCATCGACGCCGCTCACGGTCGCGAACAGCGTCGTCACCTCGGGCCGGTCACGCATCAGGTGCCGGATCGGCCACGCGATCTCGCTGGTCGCGAGCGAAGCGGTCGCGACCTGGTAGAGCAGCGGCTGGAACAGATGATGGTTGCGGCGGTCGATCAACGTGATCTCGACCGGCGCGCCCGCAAGCCGGTAGGTCGTCTCCAGTCCGCCGAAGCCGGCTCCGACGATGACGACGCGGTGGGGATTGGCGGCCATGATGCACCCTCGAATCTCGCTGCTGCTCTCCTTCATGTAAGTGCGCTTTCGCCGCCATAGTCCAATAGCCGTCATCAATCGCCGCATATGCCGGATGTATCGACCGGCCGCGAAAAACCGCCGCAGGCTCAACCGAAGTGAGTAGAATTATATTTCTTGCCATCCCCGATTAGGGCGAAATATGGTGCAGAGGCGGCCGCTGAGCCATTGGCGACGCGACGGATTTTGCGTTCAATAGCGACAGACCCGGGGCGGCGATCACCCTGTTTCCGGGATCAATAATAAGGAGGGGAGTGGTTATGAGGACGGCATTCTGGCTGGCGGGCGCAGCGGCGCTGGTGCTGGCGAGCCCGGCATTCGCCGGCGACACCATCAAGATCGGTTTCGTTTCGACCTTCAGCGGCCCGACCGCCGTGATCGGCAACGACATGCGCAACTCGTTCGAGCTCGCGCTCGATCACCTCGGGCGCAAGATGGACGGCAAGCCGGTCGAGGTGATCTACGAGGACGACGGCCAGAAGCCTGACGTCGGCAAGCAGAAGACCGAGAAGCTGGTGCAGTCCGACAAGGTCGATTTCATCGTCGGCTACATCTGGTCGAACGTGCTTTTGGCCTCGCTGAAGACCGCCGTCGATTCGCAGACCTTCCTGATCTCGGCCAACGCCGGCCCGTCGCAGCTCGCCGGCGAACTCTGCTCGCCTTACGTGTTCTCGACCTCCTGGCAGAACGACCAGACGCCGCAAGCGATGGGCGTCTACATGAACCAGAAGGGCGTCAAGAGCGTGTTCCTGATCGGGCCGAACTACGCGGCCGGCAAGGACATGCTCGCCGGCGTGAAGAGCACCTTCAAGGGCGAGATCAAGGGCGAGGAATACACGGTCTGGCCGAGCCAGCTCGATTTCTCCGCCGAGCTCTCCAAGGCGCGCGCTTCGGGCGCGGAGTCGATCTTCGTGTTCTATCCCGGCGCCGCCGGCGTGCAGTTTCTCAACCAATATGCGCAGGCCGGCCTGAAGAGCACGATGCCGCTCTATACCGCCTTTACTGTCGACGAGCTGTCGCTGCCGCTGCAGAAGGAGAACGCGCTCGGCGTTCCCGGCGCGCAGGAATGGGTCAACGACCTCCCCAACGAGCAGAACAAGCGCTTCGTCGCGGACTACCGCAAGAAGTACACGGGCCTCCGCCCGACTTATTACGGCGCCCAGGCCTATGATGCGGCGCAGCTCATCAACAGTGCGGTCGTCGCGGTGAAGGGCGACACCAGCAAGAAGGACGCGATGAAGGCCGAGATGGAGAAGGCCAACTTCAAGTCGCTGCGCGGCGCGTTCAAATACGGCAACAACCACATCCCGGTGCAGAGCTTCTACCTCCAGGACGTGGTGAAGGACGCCGACGGCCAGCTCGCGCTGAAAACCGTCGCCACCATCGTGGAGAACGACCAGGATCGTTTCCACGACAAGTGCAAGATGAAGTGAGCTGAAGCGAGCTGCACGCGACGTTGCACCTTCTCCCCTTGTGGGAGAAGGTGGCATAGGCGGCCTTCGGCCGCCGTTCTTAAGAACGCCGAAGCAAAGCTTCGGCTATGGCGCCGGATGAGGGGTCTTTCTCTCCGCGAAGCAATCTCTATCGAGTGCGCGGATAGATACCCCTCACCCGTCTCGCCGCTGTTGCGGCGAGACACCCTCTCCCACAAGGGGAGAGGGCAAGAGGCCTACACCCTCGGCATACTCGCGGGCCGCACCTCGCGCGCCTGTGCCGCCAGCCTGATGCCGGCATTGGCGGCGCCAAAGCCCTGATAATTCCTCCGCTCGACGATCTCGAAGAAGAACCGCTCATCAAAGATGTGCGTGTAGACCTGGAAGAACTCTCCGTCGCCCTCGCGGTCGTAGAGGATGTGATTGGCGCGCAGCTGCGCCATCAGCTCGGGCGCTAGGTCGTATTTGGCTTCGATGTCGTCGTAATAATTGTCGGGGATATCCAGGAAATCCGCGCCGCGCTTGCGCATCTCCGCGACCGTCGCGAAGATGTCGTTGCAGGAGAATGCGACGTGCTGCACGCCTGAGCCGAAGAATTCCGAGATGAAGCGCGCCGGCAGGGTGCGGTTGGCGGAGGAGCCATTGAGGACAAAGCGCAAGCTCTGGTCGGCGTTGATGATGGCCTGGCTCTGCACGAGGCCTCTGGGGTCGGCGATCTCCATCTGCGGCAGGCGCTCGAGGTCGAGGATGCCGGTGTAGAACAACAGCCAGGACAGCATCTCGTCATAGGGCATCGACTGCGCGATGTGGTCGACGGCGAGCAGGGCGTCCTTGTCGGCATTGCTCGCCACCGGCTCGAAATCCGTGTCCCAGTTCTTGCCGGCCTGGTCGAGGAAATACAGCAGGCTGCCGCCGACGCCGTGGATCGCGGGGATCTCCAATTCGCCGGGGCCGACCGGCTGGTAGAAGGTCCGCGCCTTCAATGTTTCGGCGCGTTGCATGGCAAGGCCGGCATTGTCGACATCGAGCGCGATGGCGCAGACGCCGGGGCCGTGCGTGACATAGTGCGAATGTGCAAAGCCGTCGGTCTCGCAATTGATGACGAGTTCGACCTTGCCCTGCGACCAGCGCTCCACCGCCTTGCTGCGATGCTTGCCGGATTTGCGGAAGCCGAGCTGCGAGAACAGGCGCGCGAGGTCTCCCGCTTTGGCTTCGTTGACGGCAAACTCGATGAACCCGGTGCCGCCGCTCTTGGCCTTCGGCGCCAGCGGCTCGCCGGCAAACTTCGGCCAATCCGGCGCGAGCTGGTCCTCCAGCAGGATCAGCGAACGCAGGCCGTCAACCGCGGTCTGCGCGGCCGACCCGGCGCGGAACTGGTCGTTGAAGATCTCCAGCGACAGCGGCCCAGCATAGCCGGTCGCCGCGATCGCCTTCATGAACTCACCGACCGGCAGGTCGCCCTGGCCAGGGAAGGAGCGGAAGTGCCGGCTCCACGACAGAATGTCGAGCTCGAGTTTTGGTGCGTCGGCGAGCTGCACCAGGAAGATCTTGTCGCCGGGGATCGAGGCCATCGCACGCGTGGGAAAGCCCGGCGCCAGTGCGTGAAAGCTGTCGAGGATGACGCCGATCGCGGGATGATCGGCGCGGCGCACGATCTCCCAGGCATCGCGGTAGTCGTTGACGTGGCGGCCCCAGGCCAGCGCCTCGTAGCCGACGCGCAAGCCGCGCTTGGCCGCGCGCTCGCCGAGCTCGCGAAAATCGTCCGCGGCGCGGTCGATGCCGCCGAGCGAGCTGGGCGAGACGTTGGAGCAGATCAGCAAGAGATCGGTGCCGAGCTCATGCATCAGATCGAACTTGCGCATCGCGCGGGCAAAATTGCGCGTACGCTGCGGCTCCGGCATGCCCTCGAAATCGCGGAACGGCTGGAATGCGCAGATTTTGAGATTGAGATCGCGGCAGAGCTTCGCAATGTCGCGCGGGCCGGCGCCGAACGACAGCAGGTCGTTCTCGAAGATCTCGACCTCGTCGAAGCCGGCCGACGCGATGGCGCGGAGCTTTTCGTCCAGGGCACCTGAGAGAGAGACGGTCGCGATCGAGCGCTTGTTCATGCTGCTTGCTCCATGATCCGCCTAGGAGAGATAGTCTGGCCCGTGCGCGCGGCCTCGCTGACGGCTTCGACGACGGCGAGCGTGCCATCGCGTCCTCGGCCGTGATCAGCGCCTGTTCGCGGCCGGCGATGACCGCGCAGAAATGCCGGAGCTGCTCGACCAGCGGATCGAACGCGGGCGGCGCAACGGTCTTACGCGACAGCGGCGCGTACCAGCCGCGCTGATGTGCGTATGACCACAGCTCCATATTCGGCACGGACAGCGAACCGCTGGTGCCGGAGAAGATGTAGCAGGGCTGGTCCTGCTTGGGGTATGCAGCGTTCTCGCCCGAGGAGAGCTCCCAGCTCCACGGCGCCGGCGTCGCATCCGACACGGTCACCGTTCCCAGCGCGCCGCTCGCAAAACGCAGCAGCAGCGCCGCGGTGTCCTCGACGGCGAAGCCGCGCATCTTGTTCGAGGTCAGCGCCTGCACCTCAGTGATCTCGCCGCAGATGAAGCGGAGGTTGTCGATATCATGGATGAGGTTGATCAGCAGCGGGCCGCCGCCCGCCTCGCGCCGCCACGCCACGTCGAAATAATCGTCAGGCTTTTTGAGCAGCCAGAGCCCGACCACGGCAGTGAGCTGGCCGAGCTTGCCGGTCGTCACGGCTTCGCGCGCGGCCTTGATGATGGGATTGTGCCGGCGGTGATGGCCGACCAGCATCGACACGCCGGTCCGCTTGATCGCCGCGCACAGCCGCTGCGCGGTGGCAACGGTCTCTGTCACCGGCTTTTCGATCAATGCAGGGACGCCGGCCTCGGCGCAGTCGATGGCCATCGGCAGGTGCAACGTGTTGGGCGAGGCGATGATCAGGCCGTCGGGCTTGACCTGCTCCAGCAGCGCGCGATGATCCGCATGCCAGGGCACGCCATGCGACCGCGCATAGTCCTTCGCGGCAGGCGAGGGGGCGGCAATCGCCGCGAGCGTGCAGTCCTTTGATGCCGCGATCAATTCGATGTGGCGGCGGCCGATCAGACCGGCGCCGGCGACCGCAATGCGCATTTGCGCGCTCATGCCGCACTCTCCTCCATGGCGCCGCCGAGAAAGAGCTGGCCGATGCGCGGATCGTTCAGGATGCGGTCGGCCTTGTCGACCATGCGGGTCTGGCCGAGCTCGAGCACGATGCCGATGTCGGAGATCTCGAGCGCCGAGCGCGCGTTCTGCTCGATCATCAGGATGGTGACGCCGCGGTCACGCAGGCCTTTGAGGATGTCGAAGGTCTGCTGCACCATCAGCGGCGACAGGCCGATCGAGGGTTCGTCGATCAGCACCAGCTTTGGATCGAGCAGCAGCGAGCGGGCGATCTCGAGCTGCTTCTGCTCGCCGCCGGAGAGCGTCGAGGCCTGTTGCGCCGACTTGCGGCGCAGCGCGGGAAACAGGTCGAGTGCGGCCTCGATCCGCATCGGCAGGTCGAGGCCCTTCCCGGCGGCGACGCCGCCGAGCTCGATGTTGTGGCGCACCGACAGCTCGGGAAAGATGTTGCGGCCCTGCGGCACATAGCAGATGCCGGCATTGAGCAGCGCGCGCTGGCTCAGATTGGTGACGTCGCGGCCGGCGAAGCTGATCTTGCCTTCGCGCAGCTTCAGAAGGCCGAAGATCGCCTTGAACACCGTCGACTTGCCGGCGCCGTTCGGGCCGATGATGGTGGTGATGGTCGCCTGCGGCACGGCGAAGCTCGTGCCGTTCAGGATGGTCATCTTGCCGTAGCCGCCGACGAGATTGTGAACCGAGAGGATCGGGTCGCTCATGGTCTGGTCCTCAATGTCCGAGATAGGCTTCGATCACGGCGGGATTTCTCCGCACCTCGTCGGGCCGTCCCATCGCCAGCACCTTGCCTTCCGCCATCACCATCACGCGCGAGCACAGCGACATCACGAACTCCATGTTGTGCTCGATCACGACGAAGGTCGCGTTCTTCTCGCGGTTGATCGCGACCAGGCGGTCCTTAAGGTCCGCCAGCATCGACGGGTTGACACCGCCTGCGGGCTCGTCGAGCAGCACGAGGC
Organism: Bradyrhizobium sp. B117; assembly: GCF_038969555.1. Lineage (NCBI taxonomy): Bacteria > Pseudomonadati > Pseudomonadota > Alphaproteobacteria > Hyphomicrobiales > Nitrobacteraceae > Bradyrhizobium > Bradyrhizobium sp. B117. Next base: position 9,551,249 of record NZ_CP152414.1, on the reverse strand, counting down.
GGGGCCCGCCCATGAAAGCCATGGCGGCGTCGAGCAGCTTTTGCTGGCCATAGGAGAGGCCGCCTGCGGGCTCGTCGGCGAGATGGTCGAGCTTGAAGAAGCCGATCATCTGGTTGGCGGCGTCAGTCAGCCCGGCATCGGAGCGGCCGACCAGGCGCGAGGCCATGTTGCCCTGGTGCTCCTGCCCGGCGAGGATCAGGTTCTCGCGCACCGAAAGTTTTGGGAACACCTGCAAGAGCTGGAAGGTTCGGCTGACCCCTAACTTGTTGAGCTCGGAAGGACGGAGGCCCGTGACGGTCTTGCCGTCGAGCTTCACCTCGCCACCCGACGGCGTGAGCTGGCCGAGGATGCAGTTGAACAGCGTGGACTTGCCGCAGCCGTTCGGGCCGATCAGGCCGAGGATCTCGCCTTCGCGCACGTCGAAGGAGACGCCGTCGACGGCGCTGATGCCGCCAAAGTTCTTCTTGATGTCAGTGACTTCGAGGACCGCGCTCATTGCACCGTCTCCAGGCGCGATTTGGCGACGGCGCGCAGCGCGGAAGCCGCCTTGGTGCGCCGCGCGGCCATGTAGCGATCGAGGATTCCCAGAATGCCGGTCGGCGACCAGATCAGCAGCAGCATTACCGCGACCGCGTAGAGCATCAGATAGTAGCCTTCGGTGAAGCGCAGCCATTCCGGCAGCAGCACCGCGATCATCGCCCCTAGGAACGGGCCGAAATAGAAGCCGGCACCGCCGACGATCACCATCATCAACAGATCGAGCGAGAGCGACAGGTTGAAGGGAACAGGATCGATATATTGCGTCAGCGGTGCATAGAGCGCACCGGCGACGCCGCCTAGCGCCGAGCCGATCGCGAACGCCATCAGCGTGTAGCGCCGTGTGTCGATGCCGAGCGATTGCGCGCGCAAGGGATTCTCGCGCAGCGCCATGAAGGCGCGGCCCCAGGGCGAGCGGATTAGCCACCATACCGCCAGCGAGACGATCGCGAGCGAGCCGAGGCAGACATAGTAGAACGGCAGCGGCTTGTTGGTGGCAATGCCGAAGACATGCGGGCGCGGGATGTTGGAGATGCCGTAGATGCCGCCGGTGAGCCAGCTCTCGTTGCGGAACACGAGGAAAGCCAGCGTCGAGAAGGCCAGCGTGACGAAGGCGAGGTAGTGGTGCTGCACGCGCAGCGCGGGATAGCCGAGCACCCAGCCGACCGCGAAGCTCAAGGCAATCGCGACCAGGATCGCGGCCGGCAACGGCCAGCCGTGGGTCGTCATGATCGCCGCAGCATAGGCGCCGATGCCGACAAAGGCGCCCTGCGCGAGCGAGACCTGGCCAGCATAGCCGAGCGTGAGGTTGAGGCCCATCGCGGCGATGGTCATCACCGCCCACTGGCTCAGGATGAACAGGCCATAGCGGTTGAAGTTCATGGGGACGACGATGAGGCCGGCGATGACGATGAGGCCGAGCGCGATCTTCAGGGGCTTGGCGAAGCCGCTCATACCGTGCGCTCCTCGGCGCGGCCGAGCAGTCCTTGCGGCCGGAACAGGATGACGACGATCAGGAAGATCAGCGGCACCGCCGCGCGGTACTGCGTCGAGACATAGGATGCCGCGAGATTGTCGAGCACGCCGATCAAGAGGCCGCCGGCGATCGCGCCGCGGACCTGGTTGAAGCCGCCGACGATCGCGGCGATGAAGGCGGCCTGGCCCAGCACCTCGCCTGAGGAGAACTTTGCGAGATAAATCGGCGTGATCAGCAGCGAGGCCAGTGCAACCAGGCAGGCGTTGATCAGGAAGGTCAAGAGGATCATGCGCTCGACCGGGACGCCGATGATGCGCGCGACCGTCGGGTTCTGCGCCGCCGCCTGCATCTGGTGGCCGAGCGAGGTGCGGTTGAGCAGCGTCGTCAGACCGAGGACGGCAAGGATAGCGACGACGAGGACGCCGATGCTTTGCAGCGAGACGGCGTGACCGAGGATGGCGATGTCACCGGTCGGCACGATCGACGGGAAGGGCGAAGCCTCCGCGCTGAAGAACTGCTTGACGGCCTCCTTGATGCCGATGGCGAGCGCCATGGTCGCGATTGCGAGCGGCAACACGCCGTGACGCATCATGGGATCGACCAGCAGCATCTTGAAGGCAAGGCCCAGCAGGATCATCGACAGCAGGATGCCGAGGATGATGGCGAGCCAGAACGGTGCGCCGGCATGCATCGCCGCCAGCATCAGGAACGCCGGCAGCATCACGAACTCGCCTTGGGCGAAATTGATGGTCTGCGAGGTCTGCCACAGCAGCGTGAAGCCGACCGCAACCAGCGCGTAGATAGCGCCGGTGGCCAGTCCTGCGACCAGAAGATCGAATAGGTTGGACATCTTCCTCTCTCGTGTTCCTCGCCCTGTCTTCCCCTCTCCCCGTTCTCTTTCTTCTCCCTCTCCCCGTTCTTACGGGGAGAGGGTTGGGGTGAGGGGCTGTCTCAGCGAACTCGATTGTCACCGTAGCCGCGGAAGCAGCCCCTCACCCCGCCCTCTCCCCGCGAAGGGCGGGGAGAGGGAGACGAAAGATCTCTCCCCGCGAAAAGCGGGGCGAGGGAGGAAGAGAGACCTCACTTCACCTTCGGCAGCACCTGCTTCACGACCTGCTTGCCTTCGACCACCTCGACCAGAAAGCTCTGGCGATCGATGTCGCCGTTCGCATCGAAGGTGACGTCCATCAGGATGCCGGGCTCCTCGGAGGCCTTGATGGTCAGGCCATGCAGCGTGTCGGCGAACGCCTTGGAATCGACCTTGCCCATCTTCTCGGTGGCGGCCTTCACCATGTAGACGGCGAGATAGCCCTTCAGGCCGTTATGATCGGGCACGTAGTTGTACTTCTTCGAAAACTTTTCGCGGAATGCCTTGATCAGGTCGACCGGCGCGTCGGTGGTGAGGCCGACATGGCCGCGCGCGCCGTTGGCGGCATCGCCCGCGAGCTCGATCACCTTCTGGCCAATCAGCGTGGTCTCGCCCATGAGCGGCGCGGTGACGCCCTGGCGCTTCAGCTCCTTGAGGATGCGTGCGCTCTCTTCCTCGTTGAGATAGACGAAGACAGCGTCGGGATTGGCGGCCTTGATCTTGCCGACGTCGGCGGCGAAGTCGGCTTGGCCTGCTTCGGTCGAGAGGTCGGCGACCACCTTGGAGCCGAGCCGGTCGAGCTCCTTGACGACGACGTCGCGGCCGCCGCGGCCGAAATCATTGTTGACCCAGACCACCGCCACCGACTTCGCCTTCATCTCGTCGTGGATGTACTTTGCGACCTTCGGCATCGAGGATTGCTGGCCGAACGAGGTCCGGAACAGGAACTTGTTTCCAGCCTGCGTCAGCTCGGCGGCTTCGCCACCCATGATCTGCGCGATGCCGGCTTCGGCCGCGAGCGGCGCGGTGACCTTCACCGAGCCGGAATAGCCGGGCCCGAGCAGCACATAGGGCTCGGCATCGAGCGCCTTCTGCACCTGGGCGCGGGCAACGCCGGGGTTGGACTGCGAGTCGGCATGGCTGACCTCGAGCTTGCGGCCGAGCACGCCGCCCTTGGCGTTGATCTCCTCGATGGCGAGATCGATGCCGTTCTTCCAATTGGTGCCGACGGTGGCGCCGCCGCCCGACAGCTCGGCGACGTCGGCGAGCTTGATGGCCTGGGCGAGCGCGCCCGTCGTCGTGATTGCGGTGAGCAGCGCGCCCACCAGTAGCGTTGATCTCATCGTCCTCTCCTCCCGTAGTCAATGTTGCAAGCGGCCTTGTGTCCGGCCGCTTCGCTTCAAGCCGCCTGATACGCGGCGCTGCGCGCGGCCATCACGGCGTCAAAAGCCTCTCCCATGACTTCGGTCGATGGGGCAAGGCCTGTGAACAGTTCGAAGGCGTCGGCGGCCTGGTAGATCGCGAGCTCGCGCCCGGTCATGATCCGGGCACCCTTCTCTTGCGCTGCGGCAAGGAGCGGCGTGATCAGCGGCGAATAGACGGCGTCGGCTACCCACAGGTTTTTGCGCAGAAGCGCCGGCGCGACCGGGGTGTCCCGGTTCGGCAGCATGCCGACCGGCGTGCCGTTGATGAGGCCGGTTGCGCCGTCCAGCGCGTCCTCGACGCTGCCGGCCACCCGCGCGCCGCCATGCTTGGCCAGCAGCGCGGCGAGTTTCTCGGCCCGCGCCGGCTCGCTGTCGAAGATGCGCAGGTCAGCGACCTTCAGGCTTGCGAGCGCAAAGGCGATTGCCTTGCCGACGCCGCCGGTGCCGATGACGGCCACCGCATTTCCAGTGGGCGCCAGCAGCGGCTTGACGGCGCGCGCAAAGCCCGTGGTGTCGGTATTGTGGCCGATCAGGCGGCCATCCTTGACGACGACCGTATTGACGGCCGCCATGGTGGCCGCGGTCGTGGCCAGCTCGTCGAGCAGCGGGACCACCGCTTCCTTGTAGGGAAACGTGACGTTGACGCCGGCAAAGCCGAGCCGCCGCACGCCCTCGAGCATCATGCTGAGGCCGGTCGCATCGGCACCGGCAACCTCGATGAGCTGGTAATGACCTCGCAGGCCGAGCGCCTCGGCGGCGCGCTCATGCATGGCGGGGGATGCGGAATGCGCGATCGGCGCGCCGATCAGGCCGGTGAGGAGCTTCTTGCTGGCGGAATATCTGCGCTTCGACATGGTTCGCTACTGTCTCGTTGGGAGCGTTAGGTCCCCGGCCATTAGCGGTGAAACCCGCGCAATTCCAAGGGGCTTCCAGCCGCAACGATAGCCTTTCCTCCGCCTAACACAATTACCCTTTTATTGGGCAAACCTAACATAATGTTATTTCCTGCGCCCGCGCGCCGGAACGGCCTTGCCGTTGCCGCGCGACGGTTCGACGGCGCGCATTTCGGCGCGCAGGGACTCGATGAAATATTCGACATGCAGCGACAGCGGCGCGCCGCGCTTGACCGCGATATAGGTGTCGAACCGTGTCGGCTCGGTGATCTTCAACAGCTCGATGCCGGGATAGCCGCCATGGGCCACCGTGAACTGGTCGATGATGGCGATGCCGAGGCCCGCCTTCACCAGCGCACACACCGTGGTGCCGAAGCGCGCGCGGATGGTGATGTTGTAGTCGAGCCGGTGGCGCGCGAACATCTCCGCCATGATCCGGCCGTAAGGATCGTTGGGATCGATGCCGATCAGCGGGTAGCGGGTGATCTCGGCGGCGGAGACCTGCTTGCGGCCGGCCAGCTCGTGGCCGGGCGGCACGATGCAGTAGAGCTCGCCCGAGGCGAGCGGCATGAAGTCGAGCCCGGAATGCTCCAGACGGTAGCTCATCGCGACGCACTCGCCGCGCCCGAGCAGGAGATAGTCGATGGCTTCCTCGAGCTTGAGGATGTTGATGTCGATGCCGAGATCGGGATAGCGGCGCCGGACTCGCTCGATCGCGCGCGGCACCATCACCTGCGAGATGCTCGGCACCGAGCCGATGCGCAGCTCAGACAGTCCGCCACGGCCGATCTTGGAGATGATCTCGGAGAGATCGTCGACCTTCTTGTAGACGCCGTTGATCTGCTCGAAAATGTTCTCGGCTTCCGGCGTCGGGAAATAGCGCCCGTTCTGGCGCTGGAAGAAGCGGATGCCGAGCGAGCGCTCGGTGTATTTGACGAGCCGGCTGATCCCCGGCGCCGAGACGTTGAGCAGCTTGGCCGCGCCGCCGATGGTGCCCGTCACCATCACGGCACGGATCACTTCAACCTGGCGCAGCGTCATCATGGTCGTGGCATCCGAAGGATTGGCATCCGATAGAGATCGTGACGGCGATCATCTCACGAGAACCGTGATGTCAGCCAGCGGCAAGTGACCGGCGACGTGAGCGGATAGTGGCTTACTCTTGCCCTCTCCCCTTGTGGGAGAGGGTGGCTCGCCGCGTAGCGGCGAGACGGGTGAGGGGTCTCTGTCCGCGACTTCAAATGGGAATTGGATTCGCGGAGGGAGACCCCTCATCCGGCGCGATAGCCGAAGCTTTGCCTCGGCGTTCTTAAGAACGGCGGCCGTAGGCCGCCTATGCCACCTTCTCCCACAAGGGGAGAAGGGAAGCCCAACCTCGCGGTCAGAGTGTTTCGACTAAAATCTGCGCGTTCAAATGGAACGGTGGCGTCGTCGCGCGATCTGTTTCATCTGCGCCGCTTGCTGCAACAGCGTTCTAGCTCGCCGGGCCTTCGGGCGAGGCGGTGTCTGCCGGCTTGGTGCGCTCGCTTTGCAGCACCTCGCGCGCGAACTCGATGATCTTCTGCTTGTTTGCCGTTTCACGGACGGCGAAAAACACGCGGTTCAATTCCAGGCCGAGCACGCTGTTGAGGGCGATATCCTCGTCTTCCATCGTGGTTTTCCCGCTTCGGACGCTTGCAGGTGTATCTTGACGTCACTTCTTCCACAAGTAGATTAAATGTTCAGAGCGCGCGGGCACCGCAAAACTACGGGAGCGGCGAATTGAGGGAGCCCCCAAATACGTGCTATAGCGGACGTCGAGGCTCAGGAAACGCACCGATGTCCGCCGTAGATTATGGCCGGGAAGCGCTCGATTTCATCGAGGGTCTGGGAGCCCATACCAGGGTTCCGGACACCATGGACGCGCTTGCCACCGCGTTCAGCCGGTACGGTTTCGAGCACATCATCGTCACCGGTTTGCCGAATCCCGATCAGCGCTTCGCCCAGATGGTGCTTGCCAAGCGCTGGCCGGCGGAGTGGTTCAGCCTCTACACCGAAAAAAGCTACGACCGCGTCGATCCCGTGATCCGCAAGTGCCGGCAGACGGTGAATCCCTTCGAATGGTCGGAAGCTCCCTATGATGCGGAGTTCGAGCCAGGCGCTGCGGAAGTGATGCGTCGGGCTGCCGACTTCCGCATGTCGCGGGGGTTCGTGGTGCCGATCCATGGCTTGACCGGTTATGAAGCGGGCGTCTCACTCGGCGGTGTCCACCTCGATCTCAACGCTCGCAGCAAGCCGGCGCTGCACCTGATCGCGATGTACGGCTTCGACCACATCCGCCGCCTGCTCGCGCCGGCGCCGCATCCGTCGGCGCGCCTCACCCCACGCGAGCGCGAGGTGCTCGCCTGGGCCTCGCAGGGCAAGTCGGCCTGGGAAATCGGCGAGATCCTGCACATCACGCAGCGCACCGCCGAAGAGCATCTTGCAACTGCTGCGCGCAAGCTCGGTGCCGTCAACCGCACGCACGCGGTTGCGCTCGCGATCCGGCAAAGAATCATCACGCCCTGAAATCGGCGCGTACTGGGAAATTTCCCAATAGTCGCTCCCGGCGTTTTCCATGAGGATTCCCCCATTCTTTCAAGCCATGGGGGAGTCCATGATTCATGTAATCTCTGCCGTAAACCGGCACCTTTACGAGGATGTCCTCGAACAGCATTTCAGGCTCCGTCACGAGATTTTTGTCGAGGAGCGGAAATGGGAGGCGCTGCGCAAGCCCGACGGCCGCGAGATCGACGCCTACGACAATGACGATTCGATCTACCTGCTGTCGCTCGAGAACCGTCGCGTGCTCGGCGGCTATCGCCTGTACCCCACTACCAAGCCGACCATGATGAGCGAGGTCTTCCCGCATCTGGCCGCGGTGCGGGGATGCCCCGCGGACCCGCTGGTATGGGAGTGGTCGCGCTTCTTCGTGGCGCGCGAGCGCCGCGACGGCGCGCTCAATCTGCAATTGATGGCGGCGGCGCAGGAGTTCTGTCTCGATCAGGGGATCGAGCGGCTCTGTCTCGTCATGGAGACCTGGTGGCTGCCGCGCTTCCACGACATCGGCTTCGTCGTCACCCCGCTGGGATTGCCGGCGCTGATCGAGGATTCCTGGACCATGGCGGCGACCATCGAGGTTCGTCAGGAATCGCTCGATGTCGTGCGCGAGCGGATCGGGATGAAGAATGTCGTGCGCCAGGACGGTCCGCGGATCGACTGCATCGCCCGTGCCAACCTTTGCGGCCTCGCTGCCGCGCAACGAAAGAGCGCCTGAGATGTCGAACATGATGCGGGACAGCCAGATCATGGCGCAGACCAAGGACGAGAATCTCGGCTACATGTCGGACATGGCGCTCGAGCTGGCGCAGATGGCGGACGATTCCGGATTGGCGACGCTCGCCTATCTGTTCCGGATGGCGGCGCTGGAGGCTTCGACGGCCAACAGCGTGCTCGCCGAACCGGATGATCTTCCCCAGCAGATGACGTCGCACTAGGCGCATCGCCTTACATTCCGACGAAGCACACGCCCTCTCCCGGCAACGGGGGAGGGCGATCGTTTGGGTGCGGCAGGTTGACCCATGCTGTGCGGCAGCCTTCTTGCAAGGCAGCATTCGATCGCATGCATCGGCATGCAACAAAGTGCATGTTGGGTGTCGAATCGCTCTTGCCTCGGAACGATACTGCCATTACCCATTTTTCCGCCTTGAAGAGGCAGGGGGAGCTCTTTCACTGATGGCGACTGTGTTCGAACATCGGCGCGATATCGCGTGCGCTTGAAAGAGTCTTGATGCTGCTCGTCGTCGAACAGTTCTTGAACGGATTGCAGTTCGGCCTGCTGCTGTTCCTGCTCGCCGCCGGCCTGACGCTGGTGTTCGGGATCATGGATCTCGTCAACCTTGCGCACGGCTCGCTCTACATGATGGGCGCCTATTTCGCCGCGACATTCGCGGCGTGGACCGGCAGCTTCCTGCTCGGCGCGCTGATGGCGCTCGGGGCGACGCTGGTGCTCGGCATCGTGCTGGAGGTGACGGCGCTGCGGCATCTCTACGGGCGAGATCATCTCGACCACGTGCTCGCGACCTTCGGCCTGATCCTGTTCTTCAATGAAGCGGTGCGGCTGATCTGGGGACCGGCGGGCCTCGCGCTGCCGCTGCCGGCCTGGCTCACCGTGCCGGTGCCGATCCTGCCCGGCATTCATTATCCTGCCTATCGTCTCGCCATCATCATCGTGGCGCTGCTGGTGGCGCTGCTGCTCTATCTCGGCGTGATGCGCACGCGCATCGGCATGCTGATCCGCGCCGGTGCCTCCAACCGCGAAATGATCGGCGCGCTCGGCATCAACATCAAGCTGCTCTACACGCTGGTGTTCGGCTTAGGTGCCGCGCTCGCCGGTCTTGCCGGCCTGATGCAGGCGCCGATCCTCACCGTGCAGATCGGCATGGGCGAGAACATTTTGATCCTCGCCTTCGTCATCATCGTGATCGGCGGCATCGGCTCGATCCGCGGTGCGTTTCTCGCCGCGATCTTCGTCGGCATGATCGACACGCTCGGCCGCGCCTTCCTGCCCAATTTGCTCCGGCAGGTGCTGAGCGGCGCCGCCGCCTCCACGGCCGCACCCGCGCTGTCGTCCATGCTGATCTATCTCTTGATGGCGATCGTGCTGGTGGTGCGGCCGGAGGGGCTGTTCCCGGCCAACCGTCGATGAAGGCTTTCACTGTGAGCAAGGCCGTCACGGCCCTGATGCTGGCAGGCCTCGTGCTGCTGCCGCTCTATTCGTATCTGTCCGGCAACATCTTCATCCTGACGCTGTTCACCCGCATCGTCATCCTGGCGCTGGCGGCCGCGAGCCTCAACCTCATCATGGGCTTTGGCGGCATGATGAGCTTTGGCCATGCCGCCTATCTCGGCATTGGCGGCTACGCCGTCGGGATGCTCGCGCAGGAAGGCGTGGGCTCCGGCTTCATCCAGTTTCCCGTCGCGCTGGCCGCGTCTGCGATCTACGCGCTCGTGATCGGCGCGCTCTCTTTGCGCACGCGCGGCGTCTATTTCATCATGATCACGCTCGCCTTCGCGCAGATGGCCTATTACGTCGCCTCGGGCCTCGCCCGCTACGGCGGCGATGACGGCCTCACCGTCTACAAGCGCAGCGACTTCTCCGGGCTGATCAACCTGTCGGACCGCACGCAGTTCTATTATCTCTGCCTCGCCTGCCTGTTCGCGGTGATCTTCCTGATCTGGCGTATCGTCAATTCGCGCTTCGGCCTCGTCGTGCAGGGCCTGCGCTCCAACGAGCAGCGCATGCAGGCGATCGGCTTTCCCGCCAAACGCTACCAGCTGGTCTGCTTCGTCATCTCAGGCACGATGTGCGGCCTGGCCGGCGCGCTGCTCGCCAACAACACCGATTTCGTCAGCCCGGCCGTGATGTACTGGACCCGCTCCGGCGACCTCATGGTGATGGTGATCCTAGGGGGCATGGGCACGCTGTTCGGCCCTGTCATGGGCGCGGTGGTGTTTTTGCTGCTGGAAGAATTCCTGTCGCAGATCACCGAATATTGGGCGCTGATCATGGGGCCGCTGCTGCTGCTGATCGTGCTGTTCGGCCGCGGCGGCATCATGGGCATGCTGGGGAGGGCTGGCCGTGGCTGAACCCCTGCTCCGCGTCGAGAAGCTGGTGCGCCGCTTCGGCGGCATCACTGCCACGGACAACGTCTCGCTCGACGTTTCGGCCGGCGAGCTGCACGCCATCATCGGCCCGAACGGCGCCGGCAAGACCACGCTGATCAGCCAGCTCACCGGCCATCTCGAGCCGCATTCCGGCAGCGTCTCGCTGGCGGGGCGCGATATCACATATCTGCCGGCCTATCGCCGCTGCGCGCTGGGCCTCGCACGCTCGTTTCAGATCACCTCGCTGCTGCTCGACGTCACCGCCGCCGACAATGTCGCCCTGGCGGCGCAGGCGCATGCCGGCACCTCGTTTCGCTTCTTCGCCAATGCGCGCAAGGAGAGGGGCTTGCGCGATGCCGCGCATGCGGCACTCGATCGCGTCGGGCTCGGCCATCGCGCCGATGTCGTGGTGAACAGGCTCAGCCATGGCGAGCGCCGCGAGCTCGAGCTTGCCGTCGCGCTCGCCAGCAAGCCGAAGCTGTTGCTGCTGGATGAGCCGATGGCAGGCCTTGGCGCCACCGAATCCCAGCGCATGGTGAAGCTCCTTCAGGAGTTGCGCAAAGAGGTGTCGATCGTGCTGGTCGAGCACGACATGCCGGCGGTGTTCGCGCTGGCCGACCGCATCTCGGTGCTGGTCTATGGTCGCGTCATTGCTTCCGGCGATCCGGCCGCGATCCGCGCCAATGACGAGGTCAAGCGCGCCTATCTCGGCGACCAGCATGTGGTGACGCACCATGGCTGACACCTTGCTCGACGTCGACGGCATCGAGACCTGCTACGGCCTTTCGCAGGTGCTGTTCGGCCTGTCGCTGTCGGTCAAATCAGGCGAGATGGTCTCGCTGATGGGTCGCAACGGCATGGGCAAGACCACCACCATCCGTTCCATCATGGGCCTGACGCCCGCGCGCGCTGGCGCGATCCGATTTGCAGGCGCCGAAGTGCGGCAGCTTCCGTCGTATCGGATCGCAAAACTCGGCGTCGGCCTCGTCCCGGAAGGACGCCAGATCTTCCCGAACCTCACCGTGCGCGAAAACCTGGTCGCCGCCGCCGCCGACCGCTTCGATAGCGCCAATCCCTGGACGTTGGCCGCGATCTACGTGATGTTCCCGCGCCTTGCCGAGCGCGCCGCCAACATGGGCAACCAGCTCTCCGGCGGCGAGCAGCAGATGCTCGCGATCGGCCGCGCGCTGATGACCAATCCCAAGCTGCTGATCCTCGATGAAGCGACCGAAGGCCTCGCGCCGCTGATCCGCGAAGAGATCTGGAACTGCCTGTCGCTGCTCAAGAGCCGCGGCCAGTCGATCCTGGTCGTCGACAAGAATGTCGACCACCTCGCCCGCATCTGCGACCGCCACTACATCATCGAGCGCGGCAAGACGGTGTGGAGCGGCACGTCAAACGAGCTGATGGCCGAGCCGGATCTGCAGCATAAGTATTTGGGGATTTAGCCTTCGCTCTCTCGCCGTCATTGCGAGGAGCGCAGCGACGAAGCAATCCAGACTGCTTTCATGGAAAAAGTCTGGATTGCTTCGCTTCGCTCGCAATGTCGGAGGAAAGAGCTTCGCTCCCCTACCAGTAAATCCCGTGCCGATGCAGTTCGCGGATCACGCGCGCCTCGGTGGACGGTTCGCGGTGCTTTGGCTTGGGCGTCGCCGCAACCGGCTGAGCGGCCGGCGTCGTCGTGGTCTGCGTTGGTGTGGCTGGCGGAGTTGAAGCGGGTGTGGTGGTCGCCGTCTGAACATTTGCCGGCGGCGTTGCCGTCGGAGCCTGCGGCGCCGTTGCCGCGGCCGTCTGGTCTGTGGTCTGGCTCGCATTGGTCGCCGTGAGACTGAGGCTGCGCGAACCACCGGCATAGGCTTGCGTTGCAAGGAGCGACATCGCCGCGACTATCAGGATGAGCTTACGCATGGAAGCCCCCGTTATCTGGTCAGTCTGTCTTACCTAGGCTCAATCCGCCAATCGCTAACGCGCGAGACGGTGTACGCCGATCTCGATCAGAGTTGTGCGGCAAGACAGGCGATAAATCAGGCTGAACAATTGACCGAACATGATCGAACTCCAGTGTTGATCATGGAGGCCAACAATATCCCCCTTGTCTTTCCGGCCGTTTTCGCGCCTTGAGGAAAATGGCTTCATCCGCGACCGGCGTGATGTCGTGGGAACAAACTTGACGAAGTCGCCTCACAGGCGTGTGAGGCGCGAGCCGCCAAGCCCAAAAAACCCCGCCCCGGTTGACCTCGGAATAATATCGGGATATCCATCCATCTCATATACCGGGATATCCCGATATTTGGGAGGCGAGATGGCCGAGCAAGATCTGCCCGTTGTCGAACGAAACCGCTGCAATTGCCTGGCGTTGCGCAAGGCATCGCGCCACATGACGCTGTTCTACGACGCCGCGCTGGAGCCTTCGGGCCTTCGTTCGACGCAGTATGCCCTTCTGACCGAGATCCATCGCCGCGGCGATGCTCCACCCTCGATCGGCGACCTCGCCGAGGCGCTGGTGATGGACCAGTCGACCATCGGCCAGAACCTGCGGCCGCTGCAGCGCGACGGTCTGGTCACGCTCGAGCGTGACGAGGCCGATCGCCGGAGCCGGTTGGCGAAGCTGACGCAGGCAGGGCGCTCGCGCCTTGCCGATGCACGGCCGCTCTGGCTGGCGGCGCAGGAGAAATTCGAAAACGGATTTGGCAAGCGGGCTGCTGCCGAGCTGCGGAACGTGCTCGCCGGTATCGCCGGCGATCAATCGCTGATCGCCGACCGGCCAGAAAAGGCATAAGCCATGAACAATGTCGAACGTGCGACGTTTGCTCGCGCTGTGCCGCTTGACGATCTCTCGCTGCGGCCCAAGCCTCCCCGTCCGCCGGCGTCGCCGAACACGGTGCTGGCGATCGTCTGTGTCGGCATCTGCCTTGCCAATCTCGACCTCTTCATCGTCAACGTCGCGCTCCCGAGCATCGGGCAGGATTTCAAGGACGCTTCCCTCGACGACATGTCGTGGGTCCTGAACGGCTACGCCATCGCCTACGCGGCGCTGCTCGTGTTCTTCGGTCGGCTGGCCGAGCGCCACCGCCGGAATCTCAGCTTCCTGCTCGGCGTCGGCCTCTTCACGGTGGCATCGGCCGCCTGCGCCGCCGCCAGCAATGTCGAGATGCTGACCGCGTTTCGCATTGTGCAGGCCGCGGGCGCCGCGTTGATGACGCCGACTTCGCTCGGCCTGCTGCTGGCGGTGTTCGCGCCGGAGAAGCGCGGCGGTGCGGTGCGGACCTGGACGGCGATCGGCGGCCTTGCCGCCGCGCTTGGGCCCGTCGTTGGCGGCGTGCTCGTCGCCGTCAACTGGCGCTGGATCTTCTTCGTCAATGTCCCGATCGGCCTTATCGCCATGGTGATCGGCTGGTGGAAACTGCCGGAGATCGAGGGCCATGATGCGCCTCGTCCCAAATTCTTCGATGCGGTGCTGGTGACCGGCGGCATCGGCGCGCTGACCTTCGCCATCGTCAAGGTCAGCGACTGGGGCCTGCGCGCACCTGCCATCGGCTACAGCTTTGCGGCCGCGGCGATCCTGCTTGCATTGTTTGTCTGGCGTTGCCTTCGCCTGAAAAATCCCTTCGTCGATCCGGCGCTGTTTCGCATCCGCCAATTCACTGGCGCTGCCCTGGTGATGGCGCCGTACTCGGCTGCCTTCGGCGCCATGCTGCTGTCGGTCGCGCTGTGGGAGCAGACGGCGTGGGGATGGTCTGCGTTGCAGACCGGGCTCGCGATCGCGCCGGGGCCGCTACTGGTGCCGATCACGTCGCTGCTGGTCGCCGGGCGATTGATCGCGCGCTTCGGTGCTGCGCCCGTCGTCACGGCCGGTATCGTGGCGTTCGCTGCCGGTCTGGTTGCCTGGGCGAGCCTGATCGGCCCCGAGCCGCATCCGGCCTTCGTGATCCTGGGCATGATTCCGACCGGCATCGGCGTCGGCTTGACGTTCCCGACCCTGATGGGCGTCAGCGCCGCGGGCCTGCCGCCGTCGTCGTTCGCGACCGGCTCGGGCGTGATCAACATGATCCGCCAGGCCTCGCTCGCGATCGGTGTTGCGATCTTCGTTGCCATCATCGGCTCGCCTTCATCCCTGCCGGAGCGCCTCGTGGCGTTCCAGCGCGGATGGTGGGTGATGGTCGCGATCGTCGCGCTTGGGCTGGTGCCGACCTATCTCTACCTCAGGCAGAGGCCAAGGGCGTCCTGACGAGGCGCCTCAAAACACCTCGAAATATTCGCGGTGCTCCCAGTCGGTCACCTCTGCGAGGAAGCGGTCGATCTCGGCGTTCTTGATGTGGGTGTAGTAGTCGACGAACTCGGCCCCGAGCTTCTCGCGGAAGAACGGATCGTCCTTGAGCGCAGAGACTGCATCGCGCAGCGATTTCGGCAGCAGCGGCGCCTTGGTCTCGTAGGGCGTATCCGCTGACGGGCCGGGGTCGAGCTTGCGGTCGACGCCATCGAGGCCCGAGAGAATTTGCGAGGCCATGTAGAGATAGGGATTGGCGGCGGGCTCGCCGATGCGGTTCTCCAGGCGTGTGGCGGCATCATTGGCGCTGCCAAGCACACGGAGCATCACGCCGCGATTGTCGCGGCCCCAGATCGCGCGATCCGGTGCCAGCGAATAGGAGCGGTAGCGCTTGTAGCCGTTGATGGTCGGCGTCGTGAACACGGTCGAAGCGCGGGCGTGGTCGAGCAGGCCGGCGAGGTATGACTTGCCGAACGAGCTGAGCGGCTCGCCGCCCTCTTTGGCCATGAACAGGTTTTCGCCGCTCGCGCGCGAGACGATCGACTGGTGCAGGTGCCAGCCGCTCGCGAACACGTTCGGCAGTTTTGGCCGGCACATGAAGGTGGCGTGGTAGCCGTGGCGGCGCGCAATCTGCTTCACGGCGCTGCGAAACAGCACCATGTTGTCGGCGGGCTCCAGGCCCTTCTTCGGCGCGAAGGTGAACTCGCATTGGCTCGGCCCAAACTCGACCTCGACGGAGCGCAAGGGCAGCCCCAGTGCGACGATGTCGCGGCGCAAGATCTCCAGCACCGGCTCCATCTGATCGAACCGCTGCTCGGTCAGATATTGATAGCCGTGACTGAGGAGGCTCACCGAGGGCGGCGTGCCGGGCTGGCCTGCGTCCTCCGCGCGCATATGCGGATCGTCGAGCTTGAAGATGTGGAACTCGACCTCGAGCCCCGCGACGAAATCGAGGCCACGCCCGCCGAGCTCATCGAGCACGCGCCGGTAAAGGTTGCGCGTCGCGAACGGCACCGGGCGGCCATCGCCAAAATAGAGATCGCACAGCACCCAGCCCGTCGCCGGCGCCCACGGCAGCACGCGAAACGTGGTGGGGTCGGCGACCATCAGCACGTCGGCTGCGCCCTCCATCTCCTTCATGCCGAAGCCGCCGCCCGCGGTGAACACCGGGAACACCGTGCGGTGCGAGGTGTCCTTGGCGAGCATGGTGGTGGTGATCGAGCAGCCGCTCTCCAGCGAAGCGATCGCCTCGGTGGCGATGATGGTCTTGCCGCGCAGGATGCCGTGCTGGTCCGGGAAGGCGAGGCGGACGACTTCGAGGTTCTTGTCCTCGACGAGACGGCGCATGCGCTGGGCTGCGTCCTTCTGCTCATCCGACCACAGCCCATGACGCGCGACGAAAGTCACTTTGCTAGTTCCTTCTCGCTCGATGAGAGAATAGCGCACACTGTCATCGTCCGCGAAGGCGGACGATCCAGTATTCCAGAGACGGCAACGTATCCACGAGAGGCCGCGGCGTACTGGATGCCCCGCCTTCGCGGGGCATGACGGCGGAGAATGTGGAGCCGCCGTCGCGGCCCGCCGGCGGCGATCGGCATCGTCACTCCGCCGCCGTCAGCCGGTGTACGTTGTCAGCGATCTCCTTCGGCACCGGCGCCGTCCACGGCGCGCCGCGGCGGCGCTTGACGTCGACTTCCATCCAATAGGTTTCCCAGCCGCGCGTCGGGCCGATGCCGTCCATGGTGGCCGGGCCCTGGATGCTGCGCGCGTTGGCCTCGTCCAGAAACAGCATCGGCTTCTCGCCGCCCTGGACCTTCTCGATCTCCTGTCGCAGCAGGCGGCGATATTGCACGATCGCCTTGTCGGATTGGCCGAGATGTTCCTTGGTGCGGTCCTGGATCGCGCCCATCGATTCCACCGCCCATTGGTCATGGACGTTGATGTCGGTGCCCATGCCGGTATAGGTCGCGGTCTGCTGCTCGTGCGGATCGAAGCCGTAGTCGTTGGCTTTGTTCTTGCGGGACTTGTAATCGGGCAGCTCATAGAGCTCCAGCCGCTGGTCGCGCATCTTCTGCTTGTCGACGGGGTTCGAATAGCTGGTGAAGATCGCGTACCAGTAGCAGTTCTCGTCGTCGACCGGCACGTGCCACTGCGTGATCGTCATCTCCGTGCTCATGGGGATGACGAAGCCGTGCGGAAAGAGCTGGTTGGTGACGCGCACATGGGTGCGCTCCTCGTCGATCTCGCGCAGCGCAATCAGGCGCAGGCCGTATTCGGTGTGCTCGACATTGATGATCGGACGATCGTATTCGCGCAGGATCTTCGTCATCGGCAGGTCGCTTCCGGCGGAGGCGCCGCGGAACTGCTTGCCGTAGGCGGTCGAGGTGTCCTCGTCCTCGAAGAAGCGATGCAGATAGGAGGCGTGCGCGGGATCGATGCCGACCTCGAGCGCCTGGAGCCAGTTGCAGGCCATGTGGCCCTTGAACGCGAAGGTGTGAGTATCAGGCGCCACGAAGCAGTCGATCTCCGGAAATGCCGGCGGCTCGCCTTCGCCGAGATAGGCCCAAAGGATGCCGCTCTTCTCGACCACGGGATAGGAGCGCTGGCGGATGTTCTGGCACAGCTTCGAGTCCTTCGGCTCGGCCGGCGTCTCGATGCACTGGCCGGTGGCGTCGAACAGCCAGCCGTGGAAGGCACAGCGCAGGCCGCCATGCTCGAGCCGTCCGAAGGCGAGGTCGGCGCCGCGATGGGCGCAATGGCGATCGATCAGGCCGTAGCGTCCGCTCTCGTCGCGAAACAGCACCAGGTTTTCGCCGAGCAGCTTGACGGGACGGATCGGCCGCGCGCCCTCAAGCTCGTCGACCAGCGCCGCCGGCTGCCAGTAGCTCCGCATCAGTCTGCCGCACGGATCTTTCGGCCCGGTGCGGGTGATCAGGTCGTTCTGCTCCTGGCTCATCATGGCGGTCTCGTCCTTTTTCTGGAGGGCGTTTTGTTCGCCTATTGAACGAATGGGCGAATTATGACATGCCTTGGACCAGCAGCAAGCACTATTTTGCAGGATTGTCCCGGCCATGCCCAAGCTCAAACGGAGCGATAGCGAGGAGCGCGCGACGGATTTCGTCGAAGCGCTCGATCGCGGCCTGCGCCTGCTGCAGTGCTTTGGCACGACGACGGGTCCGATGACGCTGAGCGATCTCGCCCGCGCTGCCGATCTGCCGCGCGCGACCGCGCGGCGCATGCTGTTCACGCTCCAGCGCGGCGGCTACGTCTCTGGCGACGGCAAGTTGTTCTCGCTGACGCCGCATGTGCTGACGCTGGCGGCGTCCTATCTGCGCTCGAACCAGCTCGTCACGGTGCTGCAACCGGTGCTCGACCGCGTCGCCACTGCGGCGAACGAAATCTCCTCGCTCGCGGTGCTCGACGGCGACGAGGTCGTGTTCATCGCGCGCAGCAGCCCGGCGCGGATGTTTTCCGGCGGTCTCGAAATCGGCTACCGCCTGCCGGCCTTCTGCACCTCGGTCGGCCGCGCCATGCTCGGCCAGCGCGACGATACCGATCTCGCCGCGCGCCTGAAGGCGATGAAGCGCGAAGCGCTGACACCGCAGACGGTGACCGATCCCAAGGCGCTGCTGGCGCGCATCGCCGCCGATCGCGCGCATGGCTATTCGCTGGTCGACCGCGAGGCGGAGCCGCATTTCCGCTCGATCTCGGTGCCGGTGCGTCGCTACGACGGCGTGATCGTCGCCGCCATCAACATGGGGGCCCATGTCGACCGGGTTCCGGCGCAGGAATTGATCGACCGTTTCCTGCCGCTGCTGCGCGAAGGCGCGGAGGCGGTGCGGTCGCAATTGCTGTAGTTGGCGCTAGTTGACCCTACTCCCCGCCGTCTGTGCTATCATGCGCTCCACGCAAGATCAGGGAGCTCGCCATGCAGCACACCATGGTTCCCAGTGATCGCGTCGAGCACGTCGCTGTCTATGGTTGCGACGGCACGAAGCTCGGCACGATCGAACGATTGATGCTCGAGAAGGTAAGCGGAACGGTCGCCTACGCCGTGATCAAGACCGGCAGGCTGCTCGGTACGCATCACCATTATCCCGTGCAGTGGAGCGCGCTGAAATATGATCCGGGACGTCAGGCCTTCCAGGTCGATCTGACGTCGGAGCAATTGAGCAGCGGCCCGTGCGAAGTCGATGGCGATGAATTCGACTGGGGCGACCGCTCGCGGCCGTACCAGCATCCGAACTACTGGTCGGTCTAAAGCATGATCCGGAAAAGTGCGCAGCGGTTTTCCGAAAAGATCATGCTCAAACAACAATCTAAAGCGCGATGACGATTGATCCCAATCTCATCGCGCTTTAGTCGATGCGAATGCAATCGTCCCGCCGTTCCACGGCCACGCCGGAGAGATGCTGTCATGGCCGGTTGCGCATCCAGTCGGCGAGGCCCGATATCGCGCGGTCGAGGTCTTTTCGCGCGACGCTATCGATCACCGTCTCCTCCATCGCACCGCGCATGCAGAGCAGCCACGCGTCGCGCTCGGCGTCCCCAATGGCAAAGCCGATATGCCGCTGGCGCAGCCGCGGATGGCCCTTCTCGGGCGAATAGAGTTTTGGACCTCCCGTCCATTCGGTGAGATAGCGCTTCAGCACGTCCCTGATCAGGCCGAGGTCGTCCGCATGCATCGCACGGATGACTTGCGCTTCAGGCAGCGTGTCCATGCGGTCGTAGAAGCGATCGACGAGGGCGTCGATCGTGGCCCTGCCGCCGATCCGCTCGAACATGGAGGTGGTGACGTCGCTGGAGGTCATCGTGGGTCCTGTCTGCTGCAAGACGCTTCATATCGTCTCTGTTTCAGAAACGAAAAGGGATGCAAAGCGTATCCGCGCGAGCAACTGCGCTCCCTCCCCCCTTGCGGGGGAGGGCGGGGGAGAGGGGTAGCCCAGGTAAAGGTGTTTGTTGTCCCGAAGGAGACGAAGCGCGTTGCGCGAACGATGGAGTCCCCGTGTGGTACCCCTCTCCCTAGCCCTCCCCCGCAAGGGGGGAGGGAACGCAGCGGAATGTGCCGTGCGAGATCGCTCCTACAGCGCCACGCTCCGCAGCCCAAAGCTGCGGGCTTCGTTCTGCAGCACCGGGCGCACCGCATCGATCAGCCTTGCAGCCGCCGCGTCGACACTCAGCCCCGCCGTATCCACCACCGCGGTCGCGCGCGCATAGAGCGGCTCGCGGCTCAGCAAGATGTTGCGCAGCTCCGCCATGGCGGAACGATCATCGGCCATCGGGCGCAGATCGCCCTGGCTGCGGACCCGGGCCATGTGCTCCTCGGGCTCGGCCTTCAGCCAGATCGTGTAGAACGAGGTCAGGATCTGGTCGAAGGTCAGAGGCTCAGAGACAATGCCGCCGCCGGTTGCCAGCACCATCAGCTCGTTGCGCGCGAGCAGCTGCTGCAGCGCCGCCTGCTCCATGCGGCGAAAGCCCTCCTGGCCGTACAGCGCGATGATCTCGGCGACCGAAAGGCCGTTCTGCTGCTCGACCTCCTTGTTGAGCTCGACAAAGCTCCAGCCGATCTTTTTCGCCAGCATCCGCCCAAGCGTCGACTTGCCGGCGCCGCGCAAGCCGATCAGCGCGATGCCGCAGAACGGCGCGCGCCGCGGCGCGGACGCGCTGCCCCCAGTGAGCAGATCTTTTGCCTGCGCGATCTGCGCCGGCGTCGCCTTGCGCAAGAGATCGCGAAACATCTGCCAGTCCGGCGTCGGATCCGCCGAGGGAAGCAGGTCTTCGAGATGCGCGCCCATCGCGTCGGAGACGCGACGGAGCAGCACGATGGAGACATTGCCCTTGCCGCTCTCGAGCTGCGCGATGTAGCGCTCCGAAATTCCTGATACCTTGGCGAGCACTTTTCGCGACATGCCGCGCAGCGCGCGCATGGTGCGCACGCGCTGGCCGAGCTGTTCGAGAAAGCGGGATTCGGCGTCGGGACTGTCGGTCATGGATTACAGATCATGGACCTTCTTTAGCGGATGCCTTCTTCAAAAGAGGTCTTGCGGCGCGTTTTAATGAAACATAATGCCTGCTGGCATTGACAGCAAGCTGTCACAGTGTCTTTCTATGAATTATAATTCTAAATTCGGGGGAGATGTCCGTGAGCGAGGGATCCTATAACGCGGTGACCTGGCTGCTCGACCGCAACGTCGAGGAGGGCCGAGCCAACAAGCTCGTCTTCGACGACACCGTCTCGCGGCTCACCTATGGCGAGCTCCAGCGCGACACCCGCCGCGCCGCCAACATGCTGCGCCGGCTCGGCGTCCGCCGCGAGGAGCGCGTGGCGATGATCATGCTGGATACGGTCGACTTCCCGATCGTGTTGTTGGGGGCGATCCGCGCCGGCATCGTGCCGGTGCCGCTCAACACGCTGCTGACGGCGGATCAGTACGCCTACATCCTCGCCGACTGCCGCGCCCGCGTGCTGTTGGTGTCCGAAGCGCTCTATCCCGTCATCAAGGACGTGGTCGGCCGCATGCCCGATCTCGAGCATGTCGTGGTCTCCGGCGCCAAGCAGAACGGCCACAAGCAGCTCGCCGAGGAGATCGCGGGCGAGAGCGACCAGTTCACGACCGCCGCGACCCATCCGGACGAGCCGGCGTTCTGGCTCTATTCGTCGGGCTCGACCGGCATGCCCAAGGGCGTGCGCCATCTGCACGCGAATTTGCAGGCGACCGCGGACACCTATGCCAAGCAGGTGCTCGGCATCCGCGAAAACGACGTCTGCCTCTCCGCGGCAAAACTGTTCTTCGCCTATGGCCTCGGCAATGCGCTGACCTTCCCGATGTCGGTCGGCGCCACCGTGATTTTGAACAGCGAGCGCCCGACGCCGGCGCGGATGTTCGACCTCATGAACAAATACAATCCGTCGATCTTCTATGGCGTGCCGACACTGTTCGCCGCGATGCTCAACGACGAGACGATGAAGGCAGAGCGCGGCGGCAAGTCCTTACGCATCTGCACCTCGGCCGGCGAGGCGCTGCCGGAATCCGTCGGCAACAGCTGGAAATCGCGCTTCGGCGTCGACATTTTGGACGGCGTCGGCTCAACAGAGCTGCTGCACATTTTTCTCTCGAATGCGCCGGGCGACATCAAATACGGCTCGTCCGGCAAGCCGGTGCCCGGCTATGCAGTGCGGCTCGTCAACGAGGCCGGTCAGGACGTCGCCGACGGCGAGGTCGGCGAGCTCCTGGTCGATGCGCCCTCCGCCGGCGAGGGCTACTGGAACCAGCGCCACAAGAGCCGCCGCACCTTTGAAGGACCGTGGACCCGGACCGGTGACAAATATGTCCGCGACGGCGAGGGCCGCTACACCTTCTGCGGCCGCGCCGACGACATGTTCAAGGTGTCCGGTATCTGGGTCTCGCCGTTCGAGGTCGAGAGCGCGCTGATCACGCATCCGGCCGTGCTGGAAGCCGCTGTCGTGCCCGAGGCCGATGCGGAAGGCCTGTTGAAGCCGAAGGCCTTCGTCGTGCTGCGTCCGGGCGCGAAGACCGGTGACTTGCAGGAGATGCTGAAGGAGCACGTCAAGCAGAAGATCGGTCCGTGGAAATATCCGCGCTGGATCGACGTGGTGGACTCCCTGCCGAAGACGGCGACGGGGAAGATCCAGCGCTTCAAGCTGCGGGAAGGGACGGGTTAGCAATTGGTCGTCATGGCCGGGCTTGACCCGGCCATCCACGTGCAGCCGCGATTCGGGAAGGACGTGGATGCTCGGGTTCAAGCCCGGGCATGACGACGGAGAGAGAAGAGCGAAGTAATGACCAATCTCACCCCCACCGGCTTCCTCAGCATCGGCAGCGCCAGTTTCGAATACAAATGGCTGGCGCCGCTAGTCCCCGACGCGCCGACCATCGTGATGCTGCATGAAGGCCTAGGCTCGGTCGGCCTCTGGGGCGATTTCCCGGAGAAGCTTCGAGAGGCCACCGGCGCCGGCATCTTCGTCTATTCGCGTGCGGGCTACGGCCAGTCGAGCCCGGTGACCTTGCCGCGGCCGCTCGATTACATGCAGCGCGAGGCGCTCGACGTGCTGCCGAAGCTGCTCGACGCGATCGGCTTCAAGCGCGGCCTCCTGCTCGGCCATTCCGACGGCGCCTCGATCGCGACGATCTATGCCGGCGCGCATCAGGATCATCGCCTGAGCGGCCTCGTGCTGATCGCACCGCATTTCATCGTCGAGGACGTCTCGGTGCAGTCGATCGCCGCGATCAAGACCACCTTTGAGACGACAGATCTCAAGACAAAGCTGGCCCGCTGGCACAAGCACGTCGACAACGCCTTCTATGGCTGGAACGGCGCCTGGCTCGATCCGAAGTTCCGCGATTGGGACATCTCGGAATACCTCGCCTATATCCGCGTTCCCGTCATGGTTCTGCAAGGTGTCGATGACCAATATGGGACACTGCGCCAGGTCGAAATTGCGCAGGAAGAATGTTACTGTCCGGTAGATTTGAAAATTATTTCAGACGCGGGGCATTCCCCGCATCGTGAAGCGCCAGGGGTGACGCTTGACGCGATCGAGCAATTTGCAAAGGCGGCCCTGCGCCACGATCAGGGACTTCACGCCGCATGACATTGCGGAGGCACATCGATGAATGTGCCTTCACATGCAGGTGGCCGATTGTCGTGGCCGCGATGGGCCTATGTGCCGGGCGAGGCCGGCGGGGCCGAGGCCGATTCCGAAACGCTGGACACGGCCAAGGAGCTGGTGCCTGCGGCCTTCCGCGGCCATGTGCCGGCGCGGCATCCGGCGCTGCGCTACGGCCTCGCACTCAACGACCGCGGCTATTTCTGGGAAGCGCAGGAGGTGCTCGAAGCAGTCTGGGCCGCTGCTCCTCAAGGCGGCCGTGAGCGCATCCTGCTGCGGGCCTGCGTTCACATCGCCAATGCGAATCTGCGGCTGCGCATGCAGCGGTCGCGTTCGGCCGCGCGCCTGTTCGGAGATGCGCTCGGGGAGTTGAAGGCGCTGAGCTCGCGCAAGGTAGCCGCCGGCGGCGACGGCTTCGTCGAGAGCTTTCCGGTCGCGGCCCTGGCGGCTCAGCTCCAGGCCAAGCTCGACGGTCCCGAGCTCTCCAAGGGGGACTGGATCCCCCTCGGCACCATCGTTCGGTCCTAAGAGGCGCATGAAACAAAGTGCATGCATTGGCCGTTAAGGGCTAGACGCCCTCCAAAAGATGCACTATTGTGCATCTAACGGTAAACGCCAGAACGCATAATCAAGCTTAGGGATGACCCATGGCCGGGGAAGAACGGCGCCTCGCAGGCGGCGCGACATTCATCGATTTCCAGACCAATCCGTCCCGCTACAAGCACTGGAAGCTCGCGGTCGATGGCGACGTCGCGACGCTGACCATGGATGTCGACGAAAATGGCGGCCTGTTCGAGGGCTACCAGCTCAAGCTCAATTCCTATGATCTCGGCGTCGACATCGAGCTCGCCGACGCGATCCAGCGCCTGCGCTTCGAGCATCCCGAGGTGAAGGTGGTGGTGATGCGCTCGGCCAAGAACCGCGTGTTCTGCGCCGGCGCCAACATTCGCATGCTGGCGGGCTCGACCCACGCCCACAAGGTCAATTTCTGCAAGTTCACCAATGAGACCCGCAACGGTATGGAGGATTCGTCCGAGAATTCCGGCCAGCGCTTCATCACCGTGGTGAACGGCTCGGCCGCCGGCGGCGGCTATGAGCTCGCGCTTGCGACCGACCACATCATCCTCGCCGACGACGGCGCCTCTGCCGTGGCGCTGCCGGAAGTGCCGCTGCTCGCCGTGCTGCCCGGCACCGGCGGCCTCACCCGCGTCGTCGACAAGCGCAAGGTGCGCCGCGACCACGCTGACTTTTTCTGCACCATCGAGGAAGGTGTGAAGGGCAAGCGCGCCGTGCAGTGGCGTCTCGTCGACGAGATCGCGCCGAACTCCAAGTTAGAGGCCAAGATCGCCGAGCGCGCCAAGGAATTCGCCGGCAAGTCGAAGCGCGCCGGCAGCGGCAAAGGCATCGCGCTCTCCCCGTTGAAGCGGACGATCGACGAGACCAGCATCCGCTATGGCTTCGTCACGGTCGATATCGACCGCGCCGCCCGCATCGCCACCGTCTCGATCAAGGCGCCTGAGACTGCGCCGCCCGCCGACATCGACGGCATGCTGGCGCAGGGCGCCGCGTTCTGGCCGCTGCAAGTGGCGCGCGAGCTCGACGATGCCATCCTTCACTTACGCATCAACGAGCTCGAGATCGCGATGCTCGTCTTCAAGAGCCATGGCGATCGCGCCCATGTGCTCGCGCACGACGCTTTCCTAGAAGCCAACAAGGCGCACTGGCTGGTCAACGAGATCAGGCACTACTGGAAGCGCGTGCTCAAGCGCATCGACGTCACCTCGCGCACCCTGGTGACGCTGGTCGAGCCCGGCTCCTGTTTTGCCGGCACGCTCGCCGAGCTCGTGTTCGCCGCTGACCGCTCGTACATGCTGATCGGCACGCGCCAGGGCGACAACCGCCCGCCGCCGTCGATCGAACTTTCCGCGATGAACTTTGGCCCATATCCGATGAGCCACGGGTTGACGCGGCTGGAGTCGCGCTTCCAGGCCGATCCGGCCGATGTCGAACGCGCCGAAGCCACGCTCGGCACCAGCCTCGACGCCGAGCAGGCGGAAGAGCTCGGGCTCGTCACCTTCGCGCTCGACGACATCGACTGGGACGACGAGGTCCGCGTGTTCCTGGAGGAGCGCGCCAGCTTCTCGCCCGACAGCCTCACCGGCATGGAAGCGAGCCTGCGCTTCGTCGGTCCCGAGACGATGGAATCGAAGATCTTCGCGCGCCTCACCGCCTGGCAGAACTGGATATTCCAGCGTCCGAACGCGGTCGGCGAGGAAGGCGCACTGCGCCGCTACGGCAGCGGGCAGAAGCCGAAATTCGACATGACGAGAGTTTGACGACATTCACTGCGTCATGGCCGGGCTTGTCCCGGCCATCCACGTTCTTCGTTCGAGCAAGCAAGAACGTGGATGCCCGGCACAAGGCCGGGCATGACGGAAAGAGATCGCAAGGAGCACGGCCATGAACATGAACATCATGAACGTCGACTACTCGACCAAGATTCCCAACAACGTCAATCTCGCTGAAGACCGCCAGGTGCTCAAAGCGCTGGAGGGCTGGCATCCCGGTTACATGGACTGGTGGAGCGACATGGGGCCGGAAGGCTTCCAGGAGTCGCTGGTTTACCTGCGCACCGCTTACTCCGTCGATCCGCGCGGCTGGGCCAAGTTCGACTATGTGCGCATGCCCGAATATCGCTGGGGCATCCTGCTTGCTCCCCAGGAAGAGAACCGCGTCGTGCCGTTCGGCGAGCATTATGGCGAGCCGGCCTGGCAGGAAGTCCCGGGCGAGCATCGCGCCATGCTGCGCCGCCTGATCGTGATCCAGGGCGATACCGAGCCGGCCTCGGTCGAGCAGCAGCGCCATCTCGGCAAGACCGCGCCCTCGCTCTACGACATGCGCAATTTGTTTCAGGTCAATGTCGAGGAAGGCCGCCATCTCTGGGCGATGGTCTATCTGCTCCAGAAATATTTCGGCCGTGACGGCCGAGAGGAAGCCGATGATTTGCTGCGCCGCCGCTCCGGCGATGCGGACGCGCCGCGCATGCTCGGTGCCTTCAACGAGGCGACGCCGGACTGGCTGTCCTTCTTCATGTTCACCTACTTCACCGACCGCGACGGCAAGATGCAGCTGCACAGCCTGGCGCAGTCGGGCTTCGATCCGCTGTCGCGCACCTGCCGCTTCATGCTGACCGAGGAAGCGCACCACATGTTCGTCGGCGAGACCGGCATCACCCGCGTCGTGCAGCGCACCTGCGATGCCATGCGCGAAGCCGGCATCACCGATCCCACCGACATCGCAAAAGTCCGCGCGCTCGGCGTGATCGATCTGCCGACCATCCAGAAGAAGCTGAATTTGCACTATACGCTGTCGCTCGACCTGTTCGGCTCGGAAGTCTCGACCAACGCGGCGAACGCCTTCAACGCCGGCATCAAGGGGCGCTATCACGAGACCCAGATCGAGGACGATCACCAGCTCAAGAACGCGACCTATCCGGTGCTCAAGTTCATCAATGGCGAGATCAAGCTGGTCGACGAGCCGGCGCTGACCGCGCTCAATATGCGCCTGCGCGACGACTACAGCCAGGACTGCGTCAAGGGCATGCTGCGCTGGAACAAGGTGATCTCGACCGCGGGCTACGATTACAAGCTGACGCTGCCGAACGTCGCCTTCCATCGTCACATCGGCGAGTTCAAGGACATCCACGCGACGCCCGACGGCATTTTGATCGACGAGGCCACCTGGATGAAGCGCAAGGACGAGTGGCTGCCGTCGACGGCCGATGGCGACTTCATCACCTCGTTGATGCAGCCCGTCACCGAGACCGGCAAGTTCGCTTCCTGGATCTCGCCGCCGAAGGTCGGCATCGACAACAAGCCGGGCGATTTCGAATACGTGAAGATCGAGTCGTAAGGCTACGACGCGGCCTCACTGTCGTCCCGGATAAGAAAGACGCCTGGCAACGCAGTTGCCAGGCGTCTTGCGTAGATCGTGGACTGGGCCAGAGTTGACACGAAGGGCGAGCTACCGCCCCTTAAAATTCGCCGCGCGCCGCTCTTCCGTGGCCTTCACGCCTTCCTTGAAATCTTCCGTCGCGCGCAGGCGGGTCTGCTCGGCGAGCTCGTGGTTGGTCGCGGCCATCACGCGGTCGGCGAGGCCATTGCGCATCGTGGCGCGGGTGGAGAGCAGGCCGAGCGGAGAGCATTCGGCGATCTCACCCGCGAGCTTCATCGCGGCCGCCTTGACCTGGTCCTGCGGCACCAGCTCGTTGGCGAGACCCCATTTCACCGCCTCTTCGCCGGTGACGCGACGGCTGGTGTAGAACATCAGCTCGGCATTGTTCTTGCCGATCAGCTCGGGCAGCGTCACGGTCAGGCCGAAGCCGGGATGAAAGCCGAGTTTTGTAAAATTCGCGGAGAAGCGGGCTTCGGGGCAGGTGACGCGGAAATCGGCCGAGACCGCGAGGCCGAGGCCGCCGCCGATGGCTGCGCCCTGCACGGCGGCGACGATCGGCTTCTTGGCGCGGAAGATGCGCACGGCCTGGATATAGAGATGGCTGATCGGCCCGAGATTGTCGGCGGGATCGCCCTTTGCCTTCTTCTCGGCCTCGCGCGCTTCCTGCGCCTGTCGCGCCGGGTCGCCGAAATTGGCGCCGGCGCAGAACGCCTTGCCCTGCGCCGAGAGAACCGAGGCGCGGATCTCGATGTCGCGGTCGAACTCGTCGAGCGCGTCCGCGATCTGGTTGATCAGCGAGATGTCGAAGAAATTGAGCGGCGGGCGGCGGATCTCGATGGTGCCGACGTGTCCGACCTTCTCGACGCCGATATCTGTATATGTGCTCATTTTCGTCTCCAGTATCTCAGTAGCGAAGAACCACCTCTCCCCATGGGAGAGGTGAACGAAGCGCGGCACCGGGGTTTCGATCCCATCTAGCGCAGGCCCAATCCGCGGGCGATGATGCCGCGGAGCACCTCGGTGGTGCCGCCCTGGATGGTGAGTTTCGGCGCGGTCTTGATGGCGAAGTCGAGCTGCCGTTCCAGCGTCTCGCGATTGGTCGCGGTCTCCTCGACGAAGGCGGCGAGGTCGCGCACGCGGTGCGGAAGCTGCTGCTCCCAGACCGTGCCGATGTCCTTGACGATGGAGGCCTCGACTACCGGCTCCTTGCCGGCCTCCAGCATGCCGGCCACCGAGACCGACATGCGCCGCATGGTGTGGAGCTGGGCGACGAGGCGGCCGATGCCCTCGGCGCTGCGCGTATCCGGGTTAGGGCCGACCGCGCGGACCAGCTCGGTCAGCACATAGTAGGTTTCGAGGAAACGCTCGGGACCCGAACGCTCATAGGCAAGCTCGCTGGTCGCCTGCTTCCAGGCGCCGTCGACTTCGCCGAGCACGTGATCGTCGGGAATGAAGTGATCGGTGAAGACGACCTCATTGAACTCGTACTGGCCGGTGATCTGGCCGATCGGGTTCACCTTGATGCCCGGCTGCTTCATCTTGACCAGGAACTGGGTCAGGCCGTGGCGGCGGTTTTCCTTGGTCGGCGGCGAGGTCCGGAAGATCGCGATCATGTAGTCGGCGATATGCGCAGACGAGGTCCAGATTTTTGTGCCGTTGATGAGATAGCCGCCATCGGTCTTGGTCGCGCGCGTCTTCGCCGCGAACAGGTCCGAGCCCGAGTTCGGCTCGCTCATGCCGATCGCGAAGCAGATCTCGCCGCGGCAGATGCGCGGCAAAATCTCCATCTTGATGTGCTCGGGTGCGTATTTCAGCAGCACCGGGCCGCTCTGGCGGTCGGCGACGAAGAAGCGCCGCGTCGGCGCGTTGGCGACGCGCATCTCCTCGGTGACGACGTAGCGCTCGAGGAAGGAGCGCTCCTGGCCGCCATACTTTTTCGGCCAGGTCATCCCCAGCCAGCCCTTGGCGCCGACCCGGCGGGAGAATTCCGGCGCGTCGGTGTCTTCGCGGTTGGGCTTGTGCGGATCGAAGGTGCCGGCGGCGATCTCGTCGGCGAGGAAAGCCCGCACTTCCTTGCGCAGTTGCTCGCACTTCTCGGGCAGGCGGATCGGATCGAAACGGAGGGCTGCGGTCATGTGTTCTCTCTCCGATCAGCGCGACGCCACGAGCGGCCACAATTCGTCGGCGCCGCGACTGGCGACCAGCTTGCCGAGTTCGACGGCCCAGTGGCTTTCCGAGCCGAAATCGTCGCGCCAGGCCAGCGCGCGCAGCGAATAGCGGTGCAGGATGTGCTCCATGGTGAAACCGATCGCGCCATGAACCTGATGCGCGATGCCGCCGCCTTTCTCTGCAGCTTCCGCGCAGCGGATCTTTGCCGAGGCGGCTTCGAGATAGACCTCGTCGTTGAACGACTTTGCGTTCGCGATGGCATCGGCGGCCGAGGTCGCGGCCGCGAGCGCCGCGGCGGATTCGCCGGCAAGGCGCGCGAGATTGTGCTGCACTGCCTGGAATTTCGAGATCTTCTTCTCGAAGGCGACGCGTTCGTTGGAATAGCGCACGGAGATGTCGAGCATCGATTCCAGCGCGCCTGCGATCTGCAGGCTGCGCGTGACGCCGCCCATCAGCATCAGATGGGTCTGGTCCAAGCCCTTCGGCGCGGCCTTGATGGTGACCGGCTGGACCCTGTCGAGCGTCACGGTATCGCTGTGGTCATAGCCGACATTGAGCCCGGATTCGATCCGTGCCTTGCTCGCATCGACCAGCGCGATCGAGACGCCGTCCTTGCCGTGCGCCAGCACCGCAAAATGTTTCGCGGCCTTGGCAAAGGGCACGCCGCGGCTGCGGCCGGAGAGCGCGCCGTCGGCATCGATCGTGATGCGATCCTTCGGGCTTGCCGGCAGCACCGTCATCTCGCCCTCGGGCGAGGTGATCTTCGCCTGCGCTAGCAGCCAGCCTGCCAGCATGGTTTCGGCCAGGGGAACCGCGACCGCGAAACGGCCGGCGGCGTTCAGCAAGGCAAAACCGTCGGCAAGGCTCGCGCCCGAGCCGCCGAGATCGTCGGGCGCCCAGGACAGCGGCAGGCCGGCTTCGCTCAGCGCCTGCCACAGCGGCGCCTGCCAGGAATTTGTCTTGTCGTTGTTGATGGTTTGCGGATCGGCGAGATCGGCGAAGATTTTCTCCGCGGTCTCGACGACGATATTGTCACTCTCCGCCACAGCGTTCCCCGTGTTTTGCCATTGGCGCATCCGCCCCATGGGACGGCGCGCAATGTCTTCTTGCGCCCGATGATCGGAAAAAGCCATGGCCCTGACAAGCGTTGATCGCAGGTCAACCCGCGGCGCGGGCATGGGCGATCAGCTAATTCCGCTTAGCGGAGTTTGCTCGATTTGCAGGGCGCGGCAAACTCGCTAAACAGGGCCAACGAAGGCTTGCATCTCAGATACAGGGGAAGGACATCCGGATGGCTCAAGACAGTCTGTACGCAATCGTGACGGGATCGGCCTCCGGCCTTGGCGCTGCGACCGCGGAAATTCTCGCGCGGAGCGGGGCGCGACTCGTCATCAACTATTCGTCGAGCCAGAAGGAAGCCGAGGCAACTGCGGAAGTGTGCCGCAAGGCCGGCGCCGCCGAAGTTCTGGTCGCGCAGGGCGACGTCTCGAAGGACGAGGATTGCCGCAAGATCGTTGCGGCAGCCAGCGGCTGGGGCCGGCTCGACATCCTCGTCAACAATGCCGGCATCACCAAGCATGTCGCCCATGCCGATCTCGACGGCTTGTCGGCCGAGGACTTCCAGCGGCTCTACGGCGTCAACACCATCGGCCCGTTCCAGATGGTGCGCGCGGCACGCAGCCTGCTCGAAGCCGGCGCGAAGGCGTCAGGTCGCCCGTCGGCGGTGGTGAACGTGTCCTCGGTCGCCGGCATCAGCGGCGTCGGTTCGTCGATCGCCTATGCCGCGAGCAAGGGCGCGCTCAACACCATGACGTTGTCGCTATCGCGCGCGCTGGCGCCGCTGATCCGCGTCAACACGGTCTGCCCCGGCTATATCGATACGCCCTGGTTCACCAAGGGCCGCGGCGAGGCCGGCGCCAAGCAGGTGCGCGACAGCGTGATCGCGAAGGTGCCGCTGAAGGTCGCATCAAGCGCCGAGGATATCGCGCAGCTCGTCTGCTTCCTGGCGATGCCGGCCTCCAGCAACATGACCGGCGAGGTCGTGCGCATGGATGCGGGGATGCATTTGATTACGTGATGGGTGACGCGCTCTATCCACGTCATGGCCGGGCTTGACCCGGCCATCCACGTGTCGCCGCGCGGGTCAAAAAGACGTGGATGCCCGGGTCAAGCCCGGGCATGACGATGAGGAGGCAGGGTGCCGCCCTCAGCGCGAAGAAGCGCTACCCTTTTATCACGCCGCTCGCGACCAGCCGGTGCCAGATGAACAGCACCACCACCGCGCCGATCGTGGCCATGATGAAGCCGGCGCCCTGGTCCGGGCTGTAATGGCCGATGGCCTGGCCGATGAAGGTGGCGAGAAACGCGCCGGCAATGCCGAGGATGGTGGTGAGGATGAAGCCGCTCGGGTTATTCGGTCCCGGCGCCAGCCAGCGCGCGATGAGGCCGGCAATGAAGCCGACGATGATGATCCACAACAGGCCGCCGAAACTCATGACATTGCTCCCCTTCGTGAAGGTGTAGAGAGCATGATCCGGACCCCGGAAGGCTGCCTTCGCAAAGTGTGCGGCGGCTTTCCGAAAAGACCATGCTCAAACCAGGCAGACCAGTTCGATTAAATTCTGCCCGATAGCTCGTTTTCGGTCGGCAGCCGTCCGTCCGGCGTCAGATGGTCGACTACCTTCGGCAGGTACTGGCTGAGGCCGGAGAGCAGCTCATCGCGTGACAGGCCGCTCTGGGCGGACAGGCTCTCGATCTGGTCGGCGCCGAGCGCGCTCGCGAGATCGCCGGGCGCGATCGCCTTGTTCTCGCCCTTGCCGACCCAGGAATTCGCAGCCTCGCCGTGGCCGCCCTGCTGGAGCTGGTTGAGGAGATCGCCAAGCCCGCCGCTGAGCACGGTGCCGGCAGCGCCGCCCGCGAGCAGGCCGCCGAGGCCGCCCTTGAGCAGGTCGCTGAGACCGCCGCCATCGCCGGGGCCACCAGGAAGCGCGCTGCTGCCGGTATTCACCGGCGTCGGAGGCGGCAGGGGCGAGCGCTGCTGCGATGCCGGCGCTGCGTCGGGCTGGCCTGCCGTCAGATGCTTGAAGGCCTTCCAGGCGAGCAGGCCAAGCAGCGCCATGGTCATCGGCGACATGCCGCCGGAGGATTGCTCGGAGCTTGGCGTGCTCTGGCCGCGGGGGCCGTTCTGCATGCCGTTGAGGACATCGAGTAGACCCATGGTGCTCTCCTTTGGCGTCTCGTTCGGCGAGCTTTCGCCGCTGACAACCCCCCGGGGCGAAAACATATGAGGCTCTCATGACGGTTACAAGGCGGATGCATCGCAACCAATGGGCAGGCGCCGTTGCCTCTGCTATCGAGGGCGGGTCGTTAAGGGGAGCAAGATCTGGTGGTTACGGATCGACCGATCGTGGTGGCCGGCGCAGGCGCCATCGGCTGTTTCGTCGGCGGCATGCTGGCCGCGTCAAGCCGCCGCGTCGCGCTGCTGGTGCGGCCGCGGGTGAAGACCGAGATCGAGCGATTCGGCCTGCGGCTGACCGATTTCGACGGCTCCGAGAAAAGGCTCGGTGCCGGCCAGCTCGCGTTGTCGGAAGACCCCGCCATCTTGCACAGCGCCGGCATCGTGCTGGTGACGGTGAAGAGCGCCGACAGCGCCGATGTGGCCGACCAGATCGCCCGGCATGCGCCGCAGGACGCGGTGATCGTCTCGCTTCAGAACGGGATCGGCAATGTCGCTGTGCTGCGCGAGCGCCTCGGTGGCCGGCGCGTGCTCGCCGGCATGGTGCCGTTCAATGTGATCGCGATGGGCGATGGGCGTTTTCACCGTTCGACCTCCGGCGACATCCATATCGGAGAGGATGAGGCGAACACCGCCGCGGCGCTCTCGGTGCCCGGTCTTGCGATGCACGCCAGCGGTGACATCACCGGCGTGCAATGGGGCAAGCTGATCATCAACCTGAACAACGCGCTCAGCGCATTGTCCGATATGCCGCTCGCCGCACAGCTGGCGAACCGCGACTGGCGGAGGCTGTTCGCCGACCAGATGGCCGAAGGCTTGGCGGCGCTGAAGGCCGCCGGCATCACGCCGGTGTCGTCAACACCGATCCCGATGAGCTGGACGCCGGCCTTGCTGCGACTGCCCGACCTGATCTTCAACGCAATCCTCGGACGCACGATGAAGATCGATCCCGAGGCGCGCTCCTCAATGTGGCAGGATCTGAAGCAGGGCCGCAAGACCGAGATCGACTATCTCCAGGGCGCGGTCATCGCGCTCGCCGAGCAAAACCGTGTCGAGGTGCCGCTGATGCGCCGCATTGTTGCGCTGATCAGAGATGCGGAAGCCGCAGGTAACGGCCCGCCGCGGCTGACGCCGCAGCAGATCCGCGGGACGGCCTGAGCGCGAGGAGGTGTGCGATGAAGCGTTGCTTGATGATCGGGCTTGCGCTCGCCGCACTCTGCGGCGCATCGACGCTCGCCCATGCCAGGCCGCCGACAGTCGTGAACTCGCCCGGCTATGACCGGCGGTTGCAGGAGAGCAGGTCGCAATTGGGCAGTCCAACACCGCCCGCGACTACGCCGGTCGTCGTACCGAAGCGTACCAAGAAGAAGCGTCCGAGCTGAGGTGACGCTCCCGTAGGGTGGGCAAAGCGAAGCGTGCCCACCTTCTATCTCGTCAGAACGTGGTGGGCACGGCGCGCAAAGCGCGCCTTTGCCCACCCTACGAGTCAGTGCAAGCTCACCCCTTCTTCGCCGGCTTGCTCGGGGCCGGATTGAACAGCTTCTTCAGTTCGTTCAAGCTTTCCGACAGGCGTGGCCATTCGCAGGAGAACGAGCCCTTGGTGCAGGGTGCGCCCTTTCGCTGGCCGACGGCCTGCTGAACCTTCGGCCGCTCGACCGGGACAGGCACGCGCTCGACCTCGGTGCGCAGCGCGACCCGCTGGAGCTGTTGTACCTGTTGCTCCTGCTGCTCGCGCTGCTGACGCGCGGTGGCTTGCGCGGCCTCGTTGCTGCGGCGCTGGTTGGCGAGATAGGCGGTGTAGGATTCGTCGATCTTCTTCTGCTCTTCCGGCGTTGGATTGGGGCCGGCGATGTCGAAGGTGCGGTCCTGAAGGAAG
The DNA here is from genome assembly GCF_038969555.1 of Bradyrhizobium sp. B117. Lineage (NCBI taxonomy): Bacteria > Pseudomonadati > Pseudomonadota > Alphaproteobacteria > Hyphomicrobiales > Nitrobacteraceae > Bradyrhizobium > Bradyrhizobium sp. B117. The sequence continues at coordinate 9,516,736 of NZ_CP152414.1, read as the reverse complement.
TCGTAGTAGGAATAACCGCCGCCCGGCTTGCGGCGACCGGCGAATTTGGCGTTGCAGTCGGCGAGCTGGGCCGTCTTCTCGGTCTTGGTTGCAGCCCTCTCGGCGGCGTCGGCGCATTCCTCGAAATCGACCGGTGCGCGCTTCCACCATTGCGCTTGGACATGCGACGGGGTCAGCAGAGAAAATCCTGCTGCGGCAACGAGAAGCGGCGCCACCCGACGCGATGCAACTAGAACTGACATTCTACGAGAGCATTCCTTACACGACTCAACCCGAACCGAGTCGAGCCGGATTTTTGCCCCTTTATCGCCGGCTTGTCACCCATGGAACTCGGGAATTTCATGGCTGTAATGCTGACATTTTTTGCTTGACGTGGCCTCGAAGTTACAGCGCCGTATCGGCTTGCTGTTACAGTTCATGCCGCGAGGCGCCTCGTCATGGGGCGACGCCAAGAACAAGACGCCAAGAAGAAGTGGAAACGCCCGATGCTGCTGCCCCTGTCCGACGTGCCGCGCTGGTACGCTGAACGCAAACCGCAAGGCACGATCGCCGTCCAGCATGGACAAGATAGGCTGACATGGGACGAGCTCGAGCGCGGCGCCAACCGGCGCGCGCGGGCGTTCGCAGCCAAGGGTGTCAAGCCCGGCGATTTCGTCGCCATCGGCTTGCCGAACGGCAACGCGTTCTTCGAGACGTCCTTCGCGGTATGGAAGTGCGGGGCGACGCCGACCTCGCTGTCGTGGCGGCTGCCGCGCGGCGAGGCGGCCGCGGTGCTCGACATCTTGAAACCGGCGCTGGTGGTCGGCGGCGAGGCCGACTGGAATGCCCCGAACCGCCTGCCTGCGGACTTCATGCCCGAGGGATTTTCGGACGAGCCACTTAGCGCGCCGGTGGCGCGCTACTGGAAGGCCATGACCTCCGGCGGCTCGACCGGCCGTCCCAAGGTGATCCTCGATCATCAACCGGCCGTCACCGACACCGTCGCAACGCCGCCGCTCAACATTCCCTTTGGGGTCTCGCTGCTCAACCCCGGTCCGCTCTATCACAACGCGCCGTTCATCGTGTCGCATTACGCGCTATTCGTCGGCGGCAAGCTCACTGGCCTGACCAAGTTCGACGCCGAGGAGACGCTGCGCCAGATCGCGCGCGAGCGCGTGCAGTGGGTCAATTTCGTGCCGACCATGATGCACCGGGTTTGGGCGCTGCCGGAGCATGTGCGCAATGCATACGACGTGTCGAGCCTGCAGACCGTGTTTCACATGGCAGCACCCATGCCGCCCTGGCTGAAAGAGAACTGGATCGCCTGGCTCGGGCCCGAGCGGATCTGGGAGCTCTATGGCGGCACCGAGCGGCAAGGGTCCTGCATCATCTCAGGCACGGAATGGCTGACGCACAAGGGCTCGGTCGGCAAGATCGGCGAGATGGCGAAGCTGCGCATCATCGGCGAGGACGGCAACGACGTCGCGCCCGGGGAGACCGGCGAGATCTACTTCCTCAACAATGACGGCAAGGACGCGACCTATCATTATCTCGGTGCCGAGCCGAAGCGACGCAGCGATGGCTGGGAGTCGCTCGGCGACATCGGCCGGCTGGATGCGGAAGGCTATCTCTATCTCGGCGACCGTCTCGCCGACATGGTGCTGCGTGGCGGTGCCAACATCTATCCGGCGGAGGTGGAGGCCGCGGTCTCCGAGTGTCCGGGCGTGCGCTCCTGCGTGGTGGTGGGATTGCCCGATCCGGAATTGGGCCAGCGCGTGCACGCCATCATCGAGCCGGAGCCCGATGCCGATGGACAGGCCATCGCGGACGGCATGGCGGATTTCCTGAAGGACCGGCTCAGCCGCTACAAGCACCCTGAAAGCTTCGAGATCGTCAGCGCCCCGCCGCGCGATGATTCAGGCAAGGTTCGCAGAACGTTGTTGCGCGACGAGCGCGCGGCGTGGATGAAGGAGGGACGCGCCTTCCGGATCATGCCGGCAAAGGCGCGGGTGCAAGCCGAATAAGAAAATTCACGAAAGGACTCTTTGACATGACGATCACCATCGCAGCGAACAGCGTGCCGAAGCCGCCGGCCGAGATCATCGAGGGCTTTCGCGGTGCGCCGACCTCGGTCATCTCGGACAATCTAGCCCGGCTGCCGGGCGCGGTGGGGCTGAAGCCTTATCATCGCGGCGGCAAGCTGGTGGGCACGGCCTTCACGGTGCGCACCCGGCCCGGCGACAATCTCGCCATCCACCGTGCGCTGGAGCTGGTCGGTCCCGGCGACGTCATCGTGGTCGACGGCGGCGGCGACGAGACGCGGGCGCTGGTCGGCGAGATCATGAAGAACATCGCGCAGTGGCGCAAAGCCGAAGGCTACGTCATCGACGGCGCGATCCGCGATGTCGCGGCTTTCGCGGCCGACGATTTCCCCTGCTACGCCCGCGCGGTGATCCATCGCGGCCCCTACAAGAACGGTCCCGGCGAGATCAACGTGCCCGTGACGATCGGCGGCAGCGTGATCTCGCCCGGCGACATCGTGGTCGGCGACGAGGACGGCGTGGTGTCGTTCCCTGCCGCCGGCGCGGCTGCGCTGCTTGATGCCGTGCGCGCCCAGGTCGCGCGCGAGGAAGAGACCATGAAGGCGATCCGCGAGGGCCGCTACCAGGGCTCCTATGGCAAAACCTGATCAGAGAAGAAAAAAGGGAAAATGACGTGAGCCAGAAGGACGAATTCCACAACATCGATAATCCCGAGGATGGCCTGTTCCGCGAGCTCGCCGCCGGCGTGACCACGCGCATCTTCTCCGGCGAGCAGGCGATGCTGTCGGTGGTGACGCTGGCCCCGCATGCGCAAGGTTCGCTGCATCATCATCCCGAGGAGCAATGGGGCGTGCTGCTCGACGGGTCCGCGATCCGCGTCCAGGGCGATGAGGAAATTCCGGTGAAGAAGGGCGACTTCTGGCGCACGCCCGGCAACGTGCCGCACACCATGCGGGCCGGCCCCGATGGCGCCCGCGTGCTGGACATTTTTAGTCCGCCTCGGCCAGAATACAGAAAACCAGGATCCGGCTTCGGCACGACCTGAGCGCTCAAAAGCAAAAAAGCAAAGCGCAAGAAACAAAAGGGAGGGGACCATGACGATCACACGACGGGCGCTGCTGGCCGCGCCCGCCATTCTTGCGATGGCACCGGCAAGCGCACAGGCCTCGAAAATCACGCTGGTGGTGCCGTTCCCACCGGGCGGCTCGACCGATGCCATGGCGCGGCTGCTCCAGAGCAATCTGCAGACAAAGCTGGGCCGCATCGTCGTCGTCGAGAACAAGTCGGGTGCCGCCGGTGCGCTCGGCGCGGCGCAGGTCGCCAAGAGCCCAGCCGACGGCTCGACGTTCCTGGTCACGTTCGACTCGCATGCGGTGATCCCGTCCATCCTCGACAAGCCGCCGGTCGATGTCGAGCGCGAGCTGATGCCGGTGCTGTTGGTCGGCACCGCGCCTTACGTGATCGCGGCCGGCGCCGGCCGTCCCTACAAGAGCTTTGCCGACGTGGTCGCCGCCTGCAAGGCGACGCCCGGCGCGGTGAAATACGCTTCCGTCGGCATCGGCACGCTCGGCCATCTCGCCATGACCGTGCTCGGCAACAAGGCTGGTGTCGAGATCATGCACGTGCCCTATCGCGGCGGCGGCCCTGCGATGAACGACGTGCTCGGCGGCCATGTCGACCTGATCGCGGGATCGGTGGCGTTGGTCGCGGCCCAGCTCGGTACCAATATGCTGCGTCCGATCCTCCAGCTCGGCCGCGAGCGGCTGCCGGCGCTGCCGGACACGCCGACCGCGATCGAGGCCGGCTTTCCCGATTTCGAGACGCTGGCCTGGTGGGGCATCTTCGCGCCGACCGGCACGCCGCCCGACATTGTCTCCGCGTTTGCGACCGCGTCCAAGGAGATCCTCAGCGAGCCCGCGACCGCCGCCCAGCTCAAGGAGACCCAGCAGATGACGCTGCTGCTCCAGGACGGTCCTGCCTTCAAGACCTTCTTCGACAAGCAGGTTGCCTATTGGGGCAAGGTGGTGAAGGACAACAATATCAGGGCGTGAGGGCGCGCATGGTCCAAATGGGTGCGCGCAGCTGGTCTTTATGACATTCGCATGTCGCGCACGATCCTGTTGCTCCCCCTGTCGGAGGCGGCGGAGCGCATGACGCGCTGGACCGAACGCCGAAGCGGCTGAGATCCTTTCAACTGCTTCGTCTTCGTTCGAGGCTCGACGGCATCATCCTCGAAGCTGCATTGAAAGACGCGCACGGGGCGTTCCATGTTGTGAAAATATTGCTCCCCGACGTCATCGAGTTGCATGGTGAGGACACTCTCGACGCGGGTTGCGATTTCGTCGGTCATCGCGATCCCGCCTGCCGGTGCGATTGATTGCAGACGCGCGGCCACATTGACGTCGTGGCCATAGATATCCTCGGCGTCGGCCAGGATTGGTCCGCAACTCAAGCCCATTCGAAAGATGATCTGGTTGTCCTTGGCGGCACCTCGGCCGCGCTCGATCATCCCCTTCTGGATGTCGACGGCACAGCAGGTCGCATCAATTGCGGTCTCGAATTCGGCCAGGATTCCGTCGCCGGTCGATTTGAAGAATCGAGCGCCGTACTCCTCGAGCTTCGGGTCGAGCAGCTCACGTCGATGAGATTTGTACAGAAAATAGGCCAATTCCGCGTCCAGGATCGTCAGCCGCGAATAGCCGACGATGTCGACCGCGAGGACCGCGCCCCACCTGCGTTCGAGTGCCGGCAGATCCCGTCGACCGCTGCGACCCGGTGTCTCCGTCATCGCAATGCGCGATTCTGTCAACGTTCTCAACTTCATGGTGCGCCTCCTGATTGGTGTTGCGACCAATCGTCTGCGTCGGATGCAGGCACCTTAAGCAGGCAGGCGTCATTGCAGCGTGACCTGCCACGAGAGACGGGGTGATCCCGGGATGCAGTCAGAATTGCCATTCAGCACGATTTTTCACGCTCGTTTGACGAACTCGCTTGTTTTCAGCGGTCAGATTGAGGTTGTGGGATGCGATGAGGACACGCGCACTTGGGCGGGTTGTTTGGCTTGCGTGCGTCTTAAGCTAGTATGGTGGTGCGAATGACCGAAAACTGGCCGGGATCGATCCATGAATCTCGCCGCCCTGGATTTGCGTTCCCAATCTGACGCCAAGCTGCTGGACAGCATCGCTGGTCTCGCATCCGCCGAGCTCGTCGCGCTTACGGCGCGTCTGAGCCGCGCGTTCTCGATCGCATCGCCCTTTGCCCCGGGCTTTCACTGCATCGGTGGCGAGATCGTCATCGTCCCCGATCCGGCCGCGACGGCTGGCGCGGGGGCGCGACTAAGCGTCACAGGAAACGGCGAGACGCAAGCGACAGCGCTGGTGTCATGTCTGGGTGAGGCAGCCGAGTATCTTTCCCAGTTCGAACGGCCGGGTGACATTGCGGCCACGGTCGCCGCGAGCGATCGGACGCGCTTTGTCTCCGACGGCTGGATTGGCCAGGCCGTGTCAGGCGCGAACCGAACCATCGACTGCGTCAACGCGGTTGACGCTGCAACCGGAGAAGCCGGACTCTTGCCGGCCGATCTCTGCTTGAGGCGCCCGCAGGAGCGAAGGGCGATCGACCCGGTCGTCGCATTGTCGTCAGGTGCAGCCGCGGGACCGAGCTTCGAAGCCGCCGCGCTGCGCGCAGTCCTGGAGCTCTGCGAGCGTGACGCGGCCGCGATGTGGTGGCTGGGCGGCCATCGCCCGAAGGGCTTTGCGTTGGAGCATCCCGTTACCAAAGCCGGGGCTGAATTGATCGGGCGATTGCGCAAGGGCGAGTCGACGCGGCGAACCATGGTACTCGACATCACGACCGATATCGGCATTCCCGTGGTTGCGGCCGTATCTCTGGCGCGCGACGGCCGGGAATTGGCATGTGGACTATCGTCAAGGCTCGCCGCGAACGACGCGGCAAGGGCTGCGGTGCTCGAGATGTGTCAGATGGAGCTGGCTGCACCGGTCGCAGCAACCAAGCGGGACGAGGCGGGCGATGCCGCATTGAATGAAGCGGATCGTCGCCATCTGCGTCGCGCAGCGTTCGCGGCAGAGGATTGCGCATTGCTTCAACCGCAGGCGATGTCGTCGGATGTTGCGAGCCTGCCGACGGCGGCTGACGGACTAAACGGGCTGGTGAGCCATCTGCGGGACCGAGGTATTCGGATCTTTCTTGTCGATCATACCCGGCACGACCTCGGCGTTGCCGTCGCAAGGGCCGTTTCGCCTGATTTGCAACCTTTTTCGGCAGCAGTTTCGACGAAGCGATTCTCCCGAGTGCGCGGGAGCTCGGCTCTTGCCGAGCAGGAGATCCCATTATTTTAGAAGCCAAGATATCGCTGGACGCCTGTTGGTTGCGTTTCGTAAGATTGGGTAAGCGTGGTTGACCATGACTCCGGCTATTGGTGGAGCGTCAGAGGTGGCAACGGGGATTCAGGAAGCGCTGGCGAGCGGTCAATTGGCCCTGCGCCTTCTTGGCGATTTCGCCGCCAAGGTCGACGAGCGAGAGATCTCACTCGCGACGCGCAAGGCCAAGGCGCTGACAGCCTATCTTGCTCTTTCAGACAACACGCAGGATACGCGCGAACGCCTGGTCGGGCTCTTATGGAGTGAGAGCGACGAAGAACATGCGCGGGCTTCGCTGCGGCAGGTCGTCCATGACCTCAGGCTTGCCTTCGACAATGCCGGCTTTGAGGGATTCCGGGCCGACAAGCAAAACCTGGCGCTCTCCCGCACCCGCCGCCGCTGCGACGTCGACGAGGTGCTTGCGGCTGCTGCGCAGGGCACGGTGCATCCGCGCCTGCTCGATACTCCGCGTATCACCGAGACCCTGCTGTCCGGTCTCGACAATCTCGATCCGGCCTTCCAGGTCTGGCTGCTGACCAAGCGCCAGCTGTTCCATGACAGATTGACGCTCGCGCTCGAGCGCTTGTTGCCCCGCGAGGGAGACTCTCGTGAAGCAACCGACGCGGCTTTGGCTCTGCTCAACCTCGATCCAACGCACGAAATCGCCTGCCAGCACCTCATTCGGACGCGCGCGGCGCGGGGCGACGTCGGCGGAGCCTTGAAGATCTATAAATCTCTCTGGGACCTTCTGGAGGCCGACTACGACATCGAGCCATCCAAGGAGACTCAAGAGCTGATCGTTCGCATCAAGCAGATGCCGGGTCCAGGCGAGCAACAGCAGGCCCCGGCGATTGCCCAGAGCCTGCACGGAGTGTCGCAAATGCTGGCCCCCGCCCCGAAGCGGCTGCTTATATCCGTCTGCGCGTTCCAGGCGAGCGGCGTGCCTGAGGGCATGCGCCACCTTGTCGACGGATTTCGTCACGAGTTCGTTGCCTGCCTCGCGCGTTTTCGCGAATGGTCGGTGCGGACATTGCCGCCAGTCTGGGAATCGGAGCCGAGAACCTGGTCGTCCCCGCCGGAATACATCGTCGAGGGCAGTACCTATGAGTTGAACGGCACGGTTCGGCTCGTCATCACCCTGCGCGATGCGGCCAATTCCGTCTGCATCTGGAGCGAGCGCCATTCGATCACGCTGACCGAGTGGTTCGAAACGCAGGAGCGGATCGTCCGCCAGATCGCGATGGCACTGAACATCCATGTCTCGGCCGAGCGGCTGCGTCGTCTTGCGGCCGGAGGCGAGATCACGCTGGAGATCCACGATCGGTGGTTGCGCGGCCAGGCCCTGCTGCTGCAAATGGCCTCGAAGGACTGGCCGGCGGCCGCCGCCTTGATCGAGAGCCTGCTCGCCGATGCGCCGGATTTCTCTCCCGCCTTGAGCGGCCTCGTTCAGTATCGCAACATCGCGCATATCGCGCTTCCAGGACAATTTCGCGATCGGGCCAAGCATCCCGAGACGCTGCGTATAGCGCAGCGTGCGATCCAGCTCGACCCGCTCGATTCGCGTGCGCAGCTGGCGCTCGCATGGACCTATCAGCTGCTCGGCCGCATGGACGAATCGACGCTGCACGCGGCGCTTGCGGTCGATTTGAACGAAAACGATCCCTGGACCTTGATGGCGTCGGGCCAGATCTGTGCGTATTGCGGCGAATACGAGCGTGCAGCGAAGCTCTCGGCCGCGTCGCTCCGGATCACGCCGGTCCCCACGGCGCCACAGATCGCTTATTCCGGTGCAATCAAGTTTCTATGCTCCGACTATGCCGGATGTTGCGATGCCTCCCGCGAGGATCTCGGGATGTCGCCGGCCTTCATCATATGGGAATGCGCGGCCAAGGCGCATCTCGGTCGCCTCGACGAGGCCAGGGCGGATCTGGCGAAGGCGATGGAGCGGGTTGCTGCAGATTGGCACGGCCAGCAGAAACCGACGCGCGAGAACATCACGCGCTGGCTGCTGCACGTCTTTCCGATCGCAATCCGTGCGGATTGGGAGCGCCTGGCCGCCGGTCTTGCTGCGGCCGGCGCCCCTGTCGAGGGTATTGAGTTCGGACCGTGGTGAGTACGGCCCTCAGCCGCAAGTGTTGATCGTGTATTCGCCGACCCGCTCGGCGTGGAGCCTCGCCTTCTGGCTCGGACTGCTCGTTTCTCCGGGCAGCGGCTTTGTGCCGTGGATGCGCTCGTAGAAGAGCGGCAACGGATAGGGCGGGCCGGCCAACTGCCGAGCTTCGGACTCCAAGATCCTCTCGCGGTGCGGGAGCTTCACGTAGTGCGTAGTTAGCGGAACGTCGATCATCACGAGGTCCAGTTTTTCGTCGCCGGTGACGTCTGCATTTTTTTCGCCGTCGTCGAAGAACAGCTGAACGCCGGCAGCCTGGGCCTGCGCGACGAACTCGCTGAAGGTCTTCGGCTTGGGAAACTCGTCCTTGGGGTCGACGTCAGTGGGAAACGGATCCTTGTCGGTGATCACATGCCGGACGTAGTTCTTGCCGGTGGACCAGGTCTTGACTAGCTTGCCCCAATTCTCGTGATTGCCTGGAATGTTTCTGACATTGATTCTCGGGTAGGCCATCGCTTCTCTCCTTTCACGCTACAGGGTTGTCATGCTTGGGTGACGCGCTGTCTGTCGTTGAGAAACCGCCGAACGGTCGTCAGGCTGATCTTTCGCTCCGGGCCCTCGATGTCCGCCAGGAATGCGAAGATGTTGGCTTGGCCGCTCCCGGTGTTGCCGAGCGTTGCCGCCGACAAGGACGCGAGCTCGATCTGCAACCCGCCTGCGGGATTGTCTGGCAGGAGCCGATCGGACTGCAAGACACCGCAGATCACGTCGGCCACGACGATCGAACCCAGGATGCCCAGGCGTTCGCCCTGGTTGCCGGAGTCGAGGCCTGCCTCGAAGCGGACGAACAGCGGGATCGGCGGATCCTTCGCGAGGGTCTCGATTTCCCTCGGCGAAAGTTTGTTGAAGGAGCCGAAGGTCGCGTCCGATCGCTTGGTCAGCCATTCGGAGATGCGCGCAGCCCATGGCCGCGAACCGATCTGTCCTGCCAGTAATTCAGACTTGTCGAGCAGCGCTCCGTGCGTGGTCCTGAGGCGGTCGACGAGAGGTCCGATCGACCAGGGCTGGATCGCAATGGAGCTCAAGAGGTCGCGCGCGATCAGATCGCCTTCGCCCGGGACCTCCTCCCCGATACCGACCTGAGACCACGGGCCGATCCGGATGCTGACGTTTCCGGCATGGGGGTCGCTGCTGAAAAACAGATCCCAATTCACCAGCCATGCGGTTTCCAGAGGAACGTCCGCGGGTGACTTGTCGGAGGTGCGCGCCAGGATCTGCTCGATGGTGAAGGCATTGCCCGGGCCGCTGTTGAAGCGATAGATCGGCCGGATCATGGAATGGCCGAAGCGGAAGAACCCGTTGGTGAATTCGAGAGGTGCCCGCCATTCGCCCCCGACGCGCCAGGGGAACGGTTTCTGATCGGTGTTGTAAGCCCGCCAGACGTCCTCATGCAGGATGCGCGGAAGCAGGTCCTGACGGATCAGATCGCGGTAGATCAGAACGCAGGCAGTCCGTGCGGTCGTGAACAGTCGTTGCGCGTCGGCGAACGGATTGTCCATCCGGGGCAGATTCCCCAGTTCATCCACGATGCAATTGTGCAGTTCGTGGAAGAGAACCAGGATCTGCGAGATGATCGCATGGGAATCGTTGCGGGGATCGGCGATCAGGGCTTCGGGATAGCTCGCCTTTCGGGCTAGCTCGGCGGCAGTGCTCGTCGTGCCGCGCGCGATGTCCTTTATTGGGCCGCGATGATCCTGATCGTTCTGATCGATCCGCGAATTGCCCAGCCGGAGCTTGCTGCGGAATGCGACCGGGGCGGCCTCATAGGCGTGCGGGCATTCGGTTGGTCCTCCGCCGTAAACGGTCTCGAGGCGTAACGGGGCGTTCCGTACGTTGCTGAGCCCGGCCGTCTGCCCGTCGCCGAGCGAGGTCGAGATCGCGCTGTGCACGAGGTCATGCGCGACCAGCTGCAGGAAATAGGTGTAGCCGCTCGGCAGGTTGGGATTTGGCTTCGCTTTGTTCTCGTCCGGATTGAATCGGATCAGATGCGCGAGCCTTTTCATCAGGCTCTCGGCCCGCGCCCAATGAACGGGGTTCGATGGGTCAAATCGGTCGCCGCCAAGCGTGAAGCGCTCTTCCTCCGCAGGCGTCGAGATGAAGTGGCAGAAGCCGCCGGGGTCTTGTCCGGACTCCCCCGAGAGTGGCTGAAAATGAGCGGTCCTGCGAAATTGCGTAGAAGAAATGGTCCCATGTGATGCCATGGCGTCCTCGCATCTACCTCGCCGATCTTAAGGATATGTCCCGTTATTTCACCGTGAAATGATCTTTCGTTATCGCGATGAGGCCCTTCACGATCCTCTCACACGCAAGCCCTATTCCGGCCAGCACGATGCAACAGCACCAAGAGGCAACGGTGGGCTACCTAGAGCTAGATATTTCGGCACCGGGACATCGCCCGGACAGTTTACCCGCCAGCCCCTGCAACCTCTCTCAATTCCAGCCAATCAGCGGGGGCAACGGAATGGTCGACTTCTCAATCCGAATGAAGAACAAACTTCGTTTCTCAACCTGCGACGCTCCGCACGTCCCGACAAGCAAAACTCACGAGGAGATCATTCTTGTCGAGCTGCGCGGTGACCTTCTGATGATCACCGCACTTGGCGCGGATGGCAGTCCCGGAAGTCGCGTCTATGCGCAGCGCACGATCGATCTGCCGGAGACGTCCCTCTTCATGATCCTCCCTGAACTGCCGTCCCACGTTCGGGACGGCGCTTTTTTTCCAGCGCTCGGCACCGTCGCGATATTGGAGCCGCCTCCAGGACAGCAGCGCCGGCTGCGTGCGGTTGGCACGGACAACAACAGCGGCCAATGTCACGGTTGGATTTTTGACGCAATCGAGGATGCGTCAAGCTCAAATTGACCGCATGGGGCGAGTCCGGCCGGCAACCGGGGCGGGTGCGCTGATCGGTCGCCTGGACGCGGCAGCTTCAGACGAGATGCCCCGGACAGCTGGCGTCCGGCGTGGTTCCCGGCCTCGCCGCCGCAAGCGTTCGCTTGATGTGCGGCTGCTCTTTCATTAGAGATTGGCATGTGAAGCGGCGAATTCGGAGCAAGATCTGACGCTCGCAGAATTCGCCAACAACTTCAACGCGGTCCCGTAGCTCAGCCGGATAGAGCGGCGGTTTCCTAAACCGTAGGTCGGATGTTCGAGTCATCCCGGGATCGCCATTCTCGTTTGATCGCCAGCGCACTTGTCTGTCGGCAACCGCGATCGGGCTGTCCTCACGTCAAGCCATGATCCGCGCAAAGCGCTTGCGGTATTCGGCGGGTGTCACGCCGACATGGCGCGCGAATGCGCGCCGCAAGGTGTCCGGGACCCAGGTTTGCAGAGGCGGCGGGAGATGGCGTTTCCAGGCCAATCTCTCGGATCGCCATTTTGGCACGGGACATCGTCCCTGTTTGCCAAGGACTCCGGCGTAAAAATTGCTAGAAGTGGCAGCCTTCCCCTCTTTCGGCTGACGGATGGTCAGCCGCCTCACTGCCACATCCGGAGACCATGATGCCTTTTGACCTGATCCTGCGCGGTGGGCGGGTGATCGACCCGTCCCAAAAGCTCGATGCCGTGACGGATGTCGCATTTTCAGGCGGCAAGGTCGCGGCGATCGGCAGCGGGCTCAAGGCGGATCCGGGCACCGATGTGCGCGACGTCTCGCGGTACATCGTCACGCCGGGACTGATCGATCTCCACACCCATGTCTATTGGGGCGGCACCTCGCTCGGCATCGATGCCGAGGAATTTTGCCGCCTCTCCGGCGTCACCACGGCGGTCGACACCGGCAGCGCCGGGCCGGGCAATTTCGCGGGCTTTCGCAAGCATGTGATCGAGCCGAGCCAGGTCCGCATCCTCGCTTATCTGCACGTCTCGCATGCCGGCATCTTCGGCTTCTCGCACCGGATCATGGTCGGCGAGAGCGAGGAGCTGCGGCTGATGAATCCGATCGAGGCGGCCAAGGTGGCCGATGCCAACCGCGATCTCATCGTCGGCATCAAGGTCCGCGTCGGCCTGCATTCCTCAGGCACATCAGGGGCGGTGCCGCTCGACATCGCGCTCGAGGTCGCCAACGAGGTCGGAATGCCGCTGATGGCGCATATCGATCATCCGCCGCCGAGCTATGAGGAGGTGCTGGCGCGCCTGCGTCCCGGCGACGTGCTCACCCATGCGTTCCGCCCGTTCCCCAACACGCCGGCGACGGCGCAGGGCACGGTGAAGAAGGCGGTGTTGGACGCGCGCGAGCGCGGCGTGCTGTTCGACATCGGCCACGGCAAGGGCTCGTTCGCGTTCAAGACCGCGCGTGCCATGCTCGCCAACGGCTTCTATCCGGACACCATCTCCTCCGACATCCACCAGCTCTGCATCGACGGCCCGGCCTTCGACCAGGTCACGACCATGTCGAAGTTCTTGTGCATGGGCATGGAGCTGTCGGATGTGGTCGCGGCCTCGACGGTGAACGCGGCGATGGCGTTGCGGCGGCCCGAGCTTGGCAGCCTCAAGCCGGGCAGCGTCGGCGATGCCACGCTGATCTCGGTGAAGCAGGGCCAGTTCGACTATGAGGACGTCGTCGGCGAGCACCTGATCGGTGACCGCAAGATCGTGTCCGAAGGCGTCGTCATCGGCGGCCGCTGGTGGCATCCGAACTGAACGGATCAGGCTTGCTCGCGAAGGGAGCCCTTCCGCTATTGTGCCGCGGTGGCTCTTCTGCGCTGCTCCGCCGTCAGGGCGTCAAGCTCCTTTCGGAATAGCTTGAGCAGTTGCTCGCTGACGGCCAGCAATGGACGCTGCATGGTCGTGAGATAGTCGAAAGTTCGTGAATTCCAGCTGCTTCGATGACGATTCCATGTCTCGATATCCGTCTTCCGCGAAGCGATGTCATTCTGGAACGAGACGATTGCTGATTTTCGCTCCTCCAGCAGGAACTCCAGGGTGGCCTCGTTCAGGTTCTTGAGCTGGTCCTCGGGCGGCTCGAAACGCGCGGCGAATTCCGCACTCAGGATTTCGCTGGGCTCCTTGAGACCGACCGAGGTAAGCGTCCTGCGCGTGTATTCGGCGCTGAAATCGTGCCGAACCAGCTCGTCATGGACGGCGTTGTCGAGCCCAGGCGACGAGACTCTCCTCAACACCTTCTCGAGCTCGAAGAAGCTCGGCACGCTGGCGCCGAGTGCTGCCAGCTCACGCTGGACCGGCGGGCTCCGCACGATCTTGATCTTCGTGCGCACTTCCCAGTGCGCCACCCGTTCGAAATGAGAGCCGTCGTCCAGATAATACATCAACGGCGTGTCTATCGTGATGGGCTCGAGCGCGAGCCTGGTGACGTCGCGCAGGACGTCCGACTTCAGGAGATCGCCGGGCGCGATTCTGTTTGGCTTCTTGCCGGGCAAGAGCGGGCAGCGCGCCTCGTCATAGGCTCGCGCGACCAGCTCCGAGCAAAACAGATCACCGCGCGTTGCCTTGCGGAGAGGAGCGATCCGCGTGCCGAGCGCTCCGGGCAGCGAATAGCCGCGCGAGAGATATTGGTGGCCGAAATGCGCGGCCAATTGAGCATGCTGTGGCCCGTTGACCACGTCGAGGTTGAGCCTGAGGAGCTTCACATTGGCTCTCGATCGCACGCCTGTCGCGCCGAGGGCGAATCGGCAGACGCCGGCGCCGACGGCTTCGATCATCAAGCCGGGCTCGATGCAAAGAGCGGCGTGGCTGAAGGGCGCCCGGGTCCCAGCCTGAATCGCATTGCTCTGGAATGTCGAGTGATCGAGGAGCTTCAGTGGGACTCTGGTCAGCAGGATGTCGCCGGGGCAAACGCGGCCTGCATTGAAGACGTAGACGGTTTCCAAACTGCCGCCTGAAGAGCTCTTGTCTGAGGACGCCTTGTGATCCGAGGGCGGCTTTTTGCCTGAACGCGACGTGGTGTCAGGAGATGACTTGCGCCGGGGGCGCTTTCCTGACGCGGGTCGCTTTCGCATGACACGGACACTCCGGGCCTCGCCAGCTCTCGACGAAGATTATCACTCCCGTTTCACGTCAACAACCATAGAATGACGTCGTTGCGGACTACAACGACCTCGCGATCAACAGCTTCATGATCTCGTTGGTGCCGCCATAGATCTTCTGGATGCGGGAATCGATGAAGATGCGCGAGATCGGGTATTCCTGCATGTAGCCGTAGCCGCCGAACAGCTGGAGGCATTCGTCGGCGGTCTGCACCTGCTTGTCCGTGCACCAGTATTTCGCCATCGAGGCCGTCACGGTGTCGAGATCCCCGGCGACCAGGCGCTCGATGCACCAGTCGACGAAGACGCGGGCGATCATCGCCTCGGTCTTGCGCTCGGCGAGCGTGAAGGCGGTGTTCTGGAAATCCATCAACGGCTTGCCGAACGCCTTCCGCTCCTTGCTGTATTCGGTGGTGAGCTTGACTGCCCGCTCCATCGAGGCGACGGCGCCGACCGCCAGCGCAAGGCGCTCCTGCGGCAATTGCTGCATCAGCTGAACAAAGCCCTGGCCTTCCTCCTTGCCGAGCAGGTTTTCCGGTGGGACAGTGACATTGTCGAAAAAGAGCTCAGACGTGTCGGAGGCATGCAGGCCGATCTTGTCGAGGTTGCGCCCGCGCTTGTAGCCGTCCGCGCCCGCGGTCTCGACCACGATCAGCGAGATGCCTTTCGCGCCGGCCTCGCCGGTGCGCGCGACCACGATGACGAGATCGGCGGCCTGGCCGTTGGTGATGAAGGTCTTCTGGCCGTTGATGACGTAGGAATTGCCCTGCTTCTTCGCCGTGGTCTTGACGCTTTGCAGGTCCGAGCCGGTGCCGGGCTCGGTCATGGCGATGGCGCCGACCATCTCGCCCGAGGCCATCTTCGGCAGCCAGCGCTTCTTCTGCTCCTCCGAGCCGTAATTGAGGATGTAGTGCGCGACGATGGCGCTGTGCACGGAGACGCCGGTGGTCAGCTCCGGCACCGTGCTCTCGAGATCGTCCAGCACGGCGGCGTCATAGGCGAAGGTTGCGCCCAGGCCGCCATATTCCTCCGGCACACTTGCCAGCAGCGCGCCCATCTCGCCGAGCCCGCGCCAGGCGAAGCGGTCGACCATCTTCTGCTCGCGCCATTTCTCGGCATGCGGCGCCAGGTCCTTGGCGAGATATTTCCGGAACTGGTCGCGGAAGACGTCGAGCTCTTCGGTCATCCAGGAGGAGCGGTAGGACATGGCGGCCTCGGTCGTTGACTGCGATGAGCGCTCAGCCGTGCCATAAGGCCAGGCGCGGGCGCAAGCCCGCCTTGCTACGCCTGCCGAAGCCGCCAATGATTGTGTCTTGAGGCTGCGCCGGCCGGTGCCCTATCCCGCCTGTGCGGTTTTGCCGCCGTCGACGACGAACTGGCCGCCCGTCGTGTAGGGATGATCGTCCGAGGCGAGCACGAGCGCGAAGGCTGCGATCTCCTCCGCGGTTGCCACGCGCTGCATTCCCGGCACATGGCTCTTGGCCCATTGCGCGATGGCGACGCGCCAGGCCGCATCAGGCAGATTTTCCATGCCGGCGAGCCTGCGGATGAACGGCGTGTCCGTGGTGCCGGGGATCAGCGTATTAATGCGGATGCCGTACTGGGCATATTCGAGCGCCGCGGCCTGGACCATCCCGACGAGCCCGCGCTTGGCCGCGGAATAGGCCGAGCGCTTTGCCGTCGTGGCGATGGCGTTGGATGACGAGGTGACGACGATCGATCCGCCCTTCTGCAGCAGGTGTGGAATCTGGTACTTCATCGACAGGAACACGCCGCGCAGGTCGGTATTGATCACATCGTCGAATTCGGCCGCGCTGTACTGATGCAGCGGCTTCTCGATGGAGATGCCGGCATTGTTGAAGGCAACGTCGAGCCGCCCATGGAGATCGATCGTCTTGTCGACCAATGCCTTGACCTCGGCCTCGTTGCGGACGTCGGCCCGGACGAACGCCGCCTCGCCGCCGGCGGCCTTGATCGCGTCCTCCACCTTTGCCCCGCGCTCGACATTGCGCCCGCAGAACACGACCTTGCCGCCTTCGGCGGCGAACATCAGCGCGGCGGCGCGGCCGATGCCGGAGGTGCCGCCCGTGACGATGACGACCTTGTCGGTGAAACGCTGGCGGCCGCTCGGCTTCTGCTGCGGCAGCGCCGCGCCTTGGCCGAGCGCGATGCCGCCGGCAAGGCCGCCGACGGCGCTTGCGAGCATGCCGAGAACGGCGCCGCCGACCAGATGGCGCCGTTTCACCGGCGAGGTCGCGGTGCCAGGCTGCATTTCGGTCATTTCGAACTCCGGGAAATCAATCTAAACAGTGTTAAGATGCATAGCTCTCAATCTGAACAGTGTCAAGTTCTCGCATGACGAAACCGATCGCGCCCGCGCGCGCCAAGCCGAATAGCAAGGTTCCGAAGCCGGAAGCCGGCTACCATCATGGTGAGCTGCAGGAAGCCCTGATCGCCGCCAGCGAAGCCATTCTCGCCGAGCACGGTGCCGAAGGGTTCACCCTGCGCGAGGCCGCCCGCCGCGCCGGCGTGTCCCCGGCCGCGCCGTCGCATCATTTCGGCAATGCGCAGGGTCTTTTGACCGAGGTGGCGATCCGCGGTTATGACGCGCTTGCCGGCGCGCTGCGGGATGCTGCGTCCCGCAAGCAGGATGCGCGCGGAAAGCTCCACGCCCAGGGCCTCGCCTATGTCGAATTCGCGCTAAAACATCCCGGCCGCTTCCAGATGATGTTTGCCAACAAGCGCCTCGTCGCCGACGATCCGCGTCTCAGGCAGGCGAGCCGGGCGGCCGGCCGCGAGTTCGAGATCATCATCGCCGAGCTCGTTGGTGGGACACCCAGGCAGGCGAAGACCGCGGCCGCAGCCGCCTGGTCGACCGTTCACGGCTTTGCCAAGCTTGCCCTCGAAGATAAATTCGGTCCAGTGAAGAGCGACGCCGGATACCGCGAGATCATGACGACGCTCAATCACGTCCTGAACTATCTCTGGCCACCGGGCGGCGCGGCCCGGAAGATCGAGGGGTGAACGCGTCGTGACGGTCAAGGTGACAGAGCTCAAGCTCGATATCGAGCGCAACGGCACGGTCTCGGCGATCCTGACGCAGCCGGACCACGCGCGCGCCTGCTACGTGCTGGCGCATGGCGCCGGCGCCGACATGCGGCATTCCTTTATGGAGAAGATCGCGGCCGGCTTGGCGGACCGCGGCATCGCGACGTTCCGATTCAATTTCCCCTATATGGAAGAGAAGAAGGGGCGTCCCGACGCGCCGGCGGTCGCGCACGCCGCGGTCCGTGCAGCGGTCACGGAGGCGGCCCGGCTCTGCCCCGGATTGAAGCTCGTTGCGGGCGGAAAGTCCTTCGGCGGGCGCATGACCTCGCAGGCGCAGTCGAAGGCGCCGCTGCCGGGCGTAAAGGGGCTCGCCTTCCTCGGCTTTCCCCTGCATGCCGACAAGAAGCCGTCGTCCGAGCGTGCCCAGCACCTCGCCCAAGTCGCGATCCCCATGCTGTTCCTGCAAGGCACGCGCGATGGGCTTGCTGACCTCAGCTACCTCAAACCGGTGACCCAAACGCTGGGTGGGAAGGCGACCCTGCACGAGATCGAAGGCGGCGATCATTCCTTCGCGGTGCTGAAAAAGTCCGGCCGGACCGATGATGAGGCCCTCACCGAGGTGCTCGACACGCTTGCGGCCTGGATCGATCAACTCGCCGAATAAAGCCCCTTGTCGCGCGCCTTCTGGATCGCGAGCGCGGCGATCAGGTCGAGCGTCGGCGTCGACAGGCCGGCGGTACGCGCGAAGGCGGCGGGGGCCTTCACCAGCACGTCGATCTCCATGGCGCGGCCGAGCTCGTAATCCTGCAGCAGCGACGGCTTGTGGTTGGGGGCGGGGCCGCTGCGGGTCACCCGCTTGACCTCGGGGATGAAGTGCTGGGCGATGTCGTTGGCCTCGTTCAGCATGCGCGGGATGACGTCGGCGAAGGCGGGATCGTCGCGCACGCCGCGCGCGGTCTGCCCGGTGAGCAGGCACAGCACCGAGAGCGACATGTTGGTCAGCAGCTTTGACCAGATCGCCTCGCGGATCTCGGCCACCGGCGGCGATTCCAGCCGCGCGTCGTTGAAGACGCTGCGGAGCTTGGTGATGCGCTCGCAATTGCGGTCGTCACATTCGCCGATCAGGAGGCGATTGCGGTCCGGCGTCAGGTTCTGCACCACGCCGGGTGCGGTTACCTCGTTGGACGAGAAGATGACGCCGCCGATGATCCGCTCCTTCGGGATGCAGGCGCGCAGCCGCCCGCCGGGATCGAGAAAGGAGATGTCCGGCGGGGTCGGATGCCGCGGCGGCAGGCCGATGCCATACCACCAGGGAATGCCGTTCTGCGCGAACACGATGGCGGTGTCGTCCTGGAGCAGCGGCTTGATGCTGGACACCAGTCCCGTCAGTGCGGTCGCCTTCAGCGTCGAGATCACGACGTCCTGCGGGCCGAGCTGGGCCGGATCGCCCGACGCGTTCACCTTGGCACTGACCTCGGAATCGCCGACGCGCAGCTTGAGGCCGTGCGCCCGCACCGCCTCCAGATGCGCCCCCCGCATGACGCAACTGACCTCATGGCCGGCGCGCGCCAACCTGACCGCGATGTGGCTGCCGACGGCGCCCGCGCCGAAAATGCAGATGCGCATGTAATGTCCCGTCCCTGATCCCTCGGATGCCGCCCGCCGGCAGCATGACACAAGCCGCCATGCGATGGGCGCGACCGCCCCACGCTGGAAAGATATGGATCGGGATGCGTTGCCTCGGCCATAGTGCGCGCGAAACGAATGACCGGAGGATCGCCGATGACTGCCAGCCCCGTCCTGTGGACCCTCGATGCGCGTGGGGTCGCGACCGTCACGTTGAACCGGCCGGAGGTGAACAACGCCTATGACGGCGCCTTGATATCAGGCGTGCTCGCGGCCATGGACGAGCTCGGCAAGAAGCCCAACCTGCGGGTGGTCGTTCTCAGGGGCAACGGCAAGCATTTTCAGGCCGGCGCCGACCTCAAATGGATCAACGGCGTACGGCCGCAATCGCCCGAGGCCAACGAGGCGGCCTCGCGTGCGACCTTCGAGGCGGTGCAGCGGCTCAACACCTTGCCGATCCCGACGGTGGCGCTGGTGCAGGGCGGCTGCTTTGGCGGCGGTACCGGCGTGATTGCCGCCTGCGACCTCGTGATTGCCGCCGACAACGCCCTGTTCTCCATCACCGAGGTGCGCTGGGGCCTGACCGCCGCGATCATCATCCCGCAGCTTTGCGACGCCATTAGTGTACGGCAAGTCCGCCGCTACGCGCTCACCGGCGAGCGCTTCGGCGCCGAGGACGCCCGCCGCATCGGCCTCGTCCACGAAGTGGTGCCGCTCGCCGAGCTCGAAGCCGCAGGCACCAAGGTGGTCGAGCAGCTGCTCGCCAACGGTCCGGAGGCGATGGCCGAGACCAAGCGGCTCGCGCTGGAGAGCTCGTTCGGTGGCATGGCGGTGGACGATGCCGCCTACAAGCGGCTCGTGCACCTGCATTCGGTCAAGCGCCAGAGCGCAGAGGCGGCGGAAGGGCTGGCCTCGTTCGCGGAGAAGCGGGCGGCGAACTGGGGCGGCGGCAAAGACTGAACGTCAGCAGCCGCGACAGATGTTGTTGATGCTGCGATAGACCGCGTCATCGTCCTGCCGCATCTGGCGCAGCGTTTCGAGCGTCTTGCTCTCGTCGGTCGGCGCCGCGGGCTTGCGCTTCGCCGCGAGCTCTCCCTCCTGCCGCTTGTAGCAGGCCTCGCGATCCGGCTTGGCCTGGATGAAGCGGCAGTTTTGCTCCAGCGCTGCGGCGGGAGCAGTGGAGATCGCGAGAGCGATCAGGCTGGCAAAAGCGTATTTCATAACTATCGGATCCATGGCGGCCCTTCTCTCAGCTCCGCTGATCGAGGGCAACCGTCATCTTGTGACAGCGGCGCGACGGCGTGTAGCCCGGATGGAGCGAAGCGTAATCCGGGGTCCCCGCATTGCGCTGCGCTCCATGCGGGCTACGGCATCGCAATTCACAGCGACGGCGCCAATGACGTCTTGAGCAGCGTCAGCAGCGCCTGCACCGCGGCCGCATTGCGCCGGCGTTCGGGGATCGCGGCCTTCACCCACAATTCCGGAATCGGAAAGTCGCGCAGCACCGGCTTCAGGGTGCCGTCACGCAAGGCATCCGCGACCAGATAATGCGACATCAGTGTGATGCCGTTGCCGGCGATCGCGCTGCGCACCAGCACGTGTCCCTCGTTGGAGGAGAGCAGCGGGCTGACCTGGATGCTGATGCGGCCGCGCGGTCCGTCGAAGATCCATTCTGGCCCCGTCGGCATGAAACTGAGGCAGCGATGCTCGACGAGGTCGCGCGGATGCTTTGGCGTGCCGTGCTTCTTCAAGTAAGCGGGTGCGGCGCAGAGCAGCCGCTTCAGCGGACACAGCGGCTCGTCGACCACGCCGCCGAAGGAGTGCGGGAAGGCGCCGATGGCGATGTCGAAACCTTCAGTGACGGGATCGACCGGGCGGTCGATCAGCACGATCTCGAGCTTAAGGCGCGGGTTCTGGGTCTGGAACGCGCTGAAGGCGTCGGCGAGCCGCGCCACCGTCAGCGAGGTCGGCGCCTTGATGCGCAGGTGATCGACGAGGTCGTGGCCCTTCTCGCCCATGCGCGAGAGCAGATCTGTTGCATCGGTCACGACGCCGCGCGCGCGATGCACGTAGCGCTGGCCGGCTTCGGTGAGACGCAATTGCCGGGTCGAGCGGTGAAACAGCGGCGTGCCTATCCGCGCCTCCAGCTGCGTAACGCGCTTCGCGACAACCGAGGTCGAGACATTGAGCTTGCGCGCGGCAGCGGAGAAGCCGGCGGCATCGGCGGTGGCGAGGAAGGCCTGCAGGTTCACGAGGATGTCCATGTCGACCTTTCTCGATTCGCGAAAGCTGATCGCGTATTTTGGTGGATTGTAGCTCGCTGCGCGTTAATTCATAGTCGCCTGCAAGCAAGGAATTTTGGGAAGGGACGCGCAATGCGGGCCATGATCGAAGAACCGGCACGGAAGGTGCCGCTCTATGGCGAATATGAAGTCGTCGTCCTCGGCGGCGGACCGGCCGGCATCGTCGCTGCGGCCTCCGCGGCGCGGGCGGGGCGCAAGACGCTGCTGATCGAGCGCTACGGTTTTCTCGGCGGCATGGGCACCGCCGCCGGCGTCACCAATTTTTGCGGCCTGCATGGCAATGTCTACGGCAAGGCCCACCGCCTGGTGCAGGGCATGGCATCCGATCTGCTGGCGCGGATCGACCGCTTAGGCGGTCTCAACACGCCGCACCTGATCCTCGGCAAGGTGTTTGCGCAGGCCTATGACACCGCGGCCTACAAGATCGCAGCGGATCAGCTGCTCGCAAGCCACAAGGTGCACATTCTCTTCCATGCCCTCGGCGCCGGCGTGGTGATGGGCAATAACAGTCGCATCGACGCGCTGCTGGTCGAGACCAAGGCTGGCCGGCAGGCCGTGCGCGCCGAGATCTTCATCGATTGCTCCGGCGACGGCGATCTCGCGGTCTGGGCCGGCGCGCCGTTCGAGATCGGCGACGAGCACGGTCATCCGCTCTATCCGTCGATGATGCTCCGCCTCAACGGCATCGATCCCGACAAGGCGGGTGACGCCTGGCGCACCATTCCGCAATTGATGGAAAAGGCGCTTGCCGCCGGCACCCACACATTCCCGCGGAAAAGCGCGATCGTGCGGCCGCAAAAATCCGGCATCGAATGGCGGGTCAACTTTACGCAAGTCGCGCGTGAGGACGGCCATGCCATCAACGGCGTCGAGCCCGACGATCTCACCCGCGGCGAGATCGAGGGCCGCAAGCAGGCGCTCGCCGCGTACGAGTTCCTGCGTAGCGCCGTGCCGGGCTTTGAAAAATCCTACATCGTCGATTTGCCGCCGCAGCTCGGCATCCGGGAGACGCGTCGCATCAAAGGTGGCTACCAGCTCAGCGGCGAGGACGTGCTCGGCTGCGCCTCGTTCGAGGATTCCATCGGCGTCAACGGCTGGCCGATCGAGGCCCACGTTCCCGGCGACGTCGTCTTCACCTTCCCGCCGATCCCGGAATCGCGCGGCTACAACGAGCTGCCTTACCGGATGCTGGTGCCGGAAGGCGTCGACAATTTGCTGGTCGCCGGCCGCTGTGCCTCGATGACCCATGAGGGCCAGTCGGCGGCGCGGGTCTCCGGTGCCTGTTTTGTGATGGGCGAGGCCGCCGGTTCCGCTGCGGCGCTGGCGCTTTCCGGAAACCGGATTCCCCGCGAAATCCCCATTGAAAAATTGCAGGAAACGTTGAAACAACAGGGCGCCTTCATCGGGCGGGACCAGATGGTGCCCGAGGGCCTGTAACGGACTGCAAGCACGAGAGGAAACGGGATGATCGGAATTGCACGGCTCGCAGCTGCCGGCCTGTTGGCGATCATGGCGATGGGCACGGCGCGGGCCGATGACGTGCTGAAGGCCAAGGTCGGCGTGCTCCGCCTGTCCTCCTCAGCGCCGGTCTTCATCGCGCAGGACAAGGGCTACTTTCGCGAGGCCGGGCTCGACGTCGAGCTGAAATTCTTCGACGCGGCGCAGCCGATCGCGGTCGCGACCACCTCAGGCGACGTCGATTTCGGCGTCACCGCCTTCACTGCTGGCCTCTACAATCTCGCCGGCAAGGGCACGCTGAAGGTGATCGGCGGCATGAGCCGCGAGAAGGCCGGCTATCCCCTGATCGGCTATTTCGCCAGCAACAACGCCTATGCGGCCGGTTTGAAGACGCCAAAGGACCTCGCGGGCAAGCGCATCGCGGTGACGCAGGTGGGATCGAGCTTCCATTATTCGCTCGGCCTGCTCGCCGACAAATACGGCTTCAAGCTCGCGGACGTGAAGATCGTGCCGCTGCAATCGCTGTCGAATGCGGCGGCCGCGCTCAAGGGCGAGACCGTCGATGCAGCGCTGCTGCCGATCTCCACCGCACGAAAACTGATGGACGAGGGCGGCGCGAAATTCCTGGGTTGGGTCGGCGACGAGACGCCCTGGCAGCTGGGGGCGGTGTTCGCCTCGCCGAAGACCCTGACCAACAAGGCGCTGGTGACGAAATTCCTCGCCGTGCTCGCCAAAGCCGATCGCGAATATCACGACGTCATCCTGGCTTCGATGAAGGACGGGGTGGCGCCGATCAACGACAAGACCAAACCGCTTTTGGAGATCATCGCGAAATACACCAATCTCCCGGTCGAACAGGTGGTCGGCAATTGCGCCTATATCGATCCCGACGGCAAGCTCGACGTCAAGAACGTCGACAACCAGATCAAGTGGCTCCAGGAGCAGGGCTTTGCCGACAAGGGCTTTGATGCGAACACGATCATCGCTAAGGATTATGTGAAGGCGGATTGATGTATTCGTCGTTCCGGGGCTCGCGAAGCGAGAGCCCGGAATCTCGAGGTTCCGGACCATCTCGGAACGACGGAGCAAGGGATCGACGAGATAGAATGGACCTGATCGCCAACCACATCAGCCACCGCTTCGGCGATCTCGCCGTGCTCGACGACATCTCCTTCACCCTCAGTGCCGGCGAGGTGGTGGCGATCGTTGGTCCCTCCGGCTGCGGCAAGAGCACGCTGCTGTCCATACTGGGGGGCCTGCTGCAGCCGAGCTCCGGCGCACCCGAGCTGCGCGGCGCGCCACCGGCGGACAGTCTCAATCCGCTGACCTTCGTGTTCCAGGATTTTGCACTGCTGCCCTGGGCGACGGTCGAGGAGAACGTCGAATTCCCGCTGCTGCACACCCAGCTCTCGGCCACGCAACGCCGCGCTTTGGTCGACGACGCCCTGCGCCGCACCGGCCTGACCGATTTCCGCACGACCTATCCGAAACAGCTCTCCGGCGGCATGCGGCAGCGCGTCGGCATTTCGCGCGCGCTTGCGGTGAAGCCCGCCATCCTGCTGATGGACGAGCCGCTCTCGGCGCTGGATTCGCAGACCCGCGAGCTGCTGATGGAAGACTTTGTTCGCCTGCTCGCCGACGGTGGCATGGGTGCGGTCTATGTCACGCACAATCTCGAAGAAGCCGCGCGCCTTGCCGACCGCATCGTGGTGCTGTCGCGCCGGCCGGGTCGTATTCGCGAGGTCGTCACCGTGCCGATGACGCGCGCTGCGCGCGGCGAAGCGGCGGCGCGGGAAAAGCTGCTGGCACTGCAGAACCAGATCTGGTCACTGATCCGCAACGAGGCGATCGATGCCGAGCGCGAGGTCCAGCATGCTTGATCGCGCGGCTACACCGGCGAACGACGAGACGACGCGGCGCGTCCGCTTCCGCGGCGCCGGCTTCGTGCCCGCCTCGAGCCGCTTCGGCGGCTGGATCGCGCTCGCCCTCGTGATCGCGATCTGGCAGGTCGCCGGAAGCGCCGGGCTCGTCAATCCGCTGTTCCTGCCGGCGCCATCGGCGATCGTGCGGGCGATCTACGAGCTCGCGATGTCAGGCGCGCTCTGGCAGCATCTTTCGGCCTCGTTGCTGCGCATCGGCGTCGGCTGGCTGCTGGGCACGGCGGCCGGCGTCGCCGTCGGCTTCGCCATCGGCCTGTCCAGGCTGGCGCGCAGCGTCGGCATCACCTTCATCTCGGCGCTGTTCCCGATCCCGAAGATCGCGCTGCTACCGCTCTTGATCCTCTGGCTCGGCATCGGCGAAGAGCCGAAGATCGCGACCATTGCGCTCGGCGTCTTCTTCTCGACCGCGATCTCGGTCTATAGCGGCGTCGATGCAGTGCCGCGCAACCTCATCCGCATGGCGCAAAGTTTCAACGTTCCCTTCGCCACCATCGTGCGCAAGGTGATCTGGCCCGGCGCGCTGCCCGCGATCCTCGCCGGCTTCCGCATCACGGCCTCCGTGGCCCTCTTGCTCGTCGTCAGCGCCGAGATGATCGGCGCGCAATACGGCATCGGCGCCTTCGTGCTGCAGGCCGGCAATCTGATGCAGACCGACCAGCTGCTCGCGGGTGTGGTGATCCTGTCAGTGTTCGGCCTCGCGATCGGCAAGGTGATCGGCTGGCTGGAGATGCGGCTGTTGCACTGGCGGTAGCCACGATCACTGCACCCGTAGGGTGGGCAAAGCGAAGCGTGCCCACCATTCCTTCATGAGTCGCGAAGACGTGGGCACGGCGCTAACGCGCCTTTGCCCACCCTACGAGACTGCGCTCGCAATGACGATGTCGAGCAGATCGCACCCACAATTCAGGTCGTCATACCCGGGCTTGTCCCGGGCATCCACGTCTTGTTTCGACGCGGCGATACGTGGATGGCCGGGACAAGCCCGGCCATGACGGAGATAGAGCAGGGCTCACGCGTTGCCGCGATCCTCGCGAAACAAATCCAGCTTCTGCTGCACCGGCCGATCCGAGAAGCTGAACAGCACGGCGTCCTCATCGGCCTCGTGCGTCACCCAGTGCCAGCTCGGCACCACGAACAGATCGCGCGAGCCCCAGTCGAAGACGGCATCGCCGATGCGGCTGCGGCCGCGTCCCTCGATCGGGCAGAACACCGTCGCGTCCGTCGACCGATAGCGCGTGGTCTTGAATCCCTTCGGCAGCAGCTGGATGAAGGTGCCGATGGTCGGCATCGCGAAATCGCCGGTCTCGGGGTTGCTGAATTTCAGCTTCAGCCCGTGGCAGGCGTCCCACTCCTGGCTCGTGCGAGCCTTCTCCAGCGCCTCGCGGGTGTAGACATAGGGATAGCTGAAGATCGGCGACGTCTTCGAGCTCCGCTTCACATCGACCGGCAAGAGGTTGTGGCCGTATCGGGCAAAGCTGTCGCCGGCGGGTTTCGTGATCCTCTGCTGGTCCTCCTTGGAGCCTTCCGCGAAGGAGCAGTCGAAGAACTGCACCAGCGGGATGTCGAGACCGTCGAGCCAGAACATCGGCTCGTTCGTTTCATTGGAATGATCGTGCCAGGTCATCGACGGCGTGATGATGAAGTCGCCGGGCTCCATTGCGGTGCGCTCGCCATCAACGGCGGTGTGAGCGCCCTTGCCCTCGAGCACGAAGCGCAGCGCCGACTGGCTGTGGCGGTGCGCGGGCGCGACGTCGCCGGGCACCACCATCTGCACGCCGGCATAAAGCGAGGTCGTGATTTTCGATTGCCCGCGCAGGCCGGGGTTCTCCAGCACCAGCACGCGCCGCTCAGCTTCCTTGGCGGTGATGAGCTTGCCGGCCTCGGTCATGTAGTCGCGGATGACGTCGAACTTCCAAAGGTGGGGCCGGCACGCGCTCTTCGGCTCCGGCGTGATCAGATCGCTCATCACCGTCCACAGCGCGGTGAGATTCTCGCCGTCGATCTTCTTGTAAAACGCCTCGCGTTCGGGCGTCTTGGTCACGGCTTCCATGGTGCGCTCCCGTTCGATTTGTTGATTGACAGTATACTGACGATCTAGGTAGCGTCAACGTGAGGGGTGACGTACAAGGTCGTCATTCCGGGGCGACGCGTCAGCGTCGAGCTATGGTGCGCAATTGCGCACCTGAGAATCCATAACCACGATCGGGAGTATGGATTCCGGGCTCTCGCTTCGCGAGCCCCGGAATGACACAAACTAACAGGGAGGGTCTCGATGAAGCTGCACGGCTATTTTCGCTCCAGCGCCGCCTATCGCGTGCGGATCGCACTGAACCTGAAGGGGCTCGGTGCCGAGCACCTGCCGCATCACTTGCGCAAGGGCGAGCAATGCGCGCCCGCCTATCTCGCCATCAACCCGCAAGGCCTGGTGCCGACACTGGAGAACGATGGGGGCGAAGTGCTGACCCAATCGGTTGCGATCATCGAATGGCTCGACGAGACACATCCCAATCC
The DNA here is from genome assembly GCF_038969555.1 of Bradyrhizobium sp. B117. Classification (NCBI taxonomy): domain Bacteria; kingdom Pseudomonadati; phylum Pseudomonadota; class Alphaproteobacteria; order Hyphomicrobiales; family Nitrobacteraceae; genus Bradyrhizobium; species Bradyrhizobium sp. B117. The sequence goes on along the minus strand of NZ_CP152414.1, from coordinate 9,489,298 downwards.
GCCGCTGCTGCCGAAGGATCCGGTGCGTCGCGCCAAGGTGCGGGCGTTCGCGCTGGCGATCGCCTGCGACACCCATCCGGTGCAGAATTTGAAGGTGCTGGCGCGCTTGCGCGAGCTCGGCCTGGCTGAGGAGAAAGTCCAGGATTGGGCGGCGTGGGTCAACCGCGAGGGCCTGTCGGCCTGCGAGACGCTGATCAGGGACGAGAAGGGGCCGTTCTGCTTCGGCGATGCGCCGACGCTCGCCGATCTCTGCCTGGTGCCGCAGCTTGCCAACGCGCGCCGCTTCGGCGTCGATGTCTCGGCCTATCCGCGCCTGTTGAAGGCGGAAGCCGCCGCGAAGGCGCTGCCGGCCTTCGCCAATGCCGCGCCGGAGAAGCAGCCCGATGCCGAGTAAGCCTGCCGCTCCGATCACGATCGACGCGGTCTATGCCGCGCCGGGCTATCTGTTCCGGCGCATGCAGCAGATCGCGGTCTCGATCTTCATGGAGGAGTGCAGGGCGTTCGACCTTACGCCGGTGCAATACGCCGCTCTGATCGCGATCCACACCCATCCCGGCATCGACGCGACGCGGCTGTCGGCGGTGATCGCGTTCGATCGCTCGACGCTCGGCAGCGTGATCGAGCGGCTCCAGGCCAAGGAGTTTGTCGAGCGCAAGTCGGCGCCCGAGGACAAGCGGATCAAGCTGCTCTATCTGACCAAGGCCGGCGTCGCGATCCTGCGCGAGATCATCCCCGCCGTCGAGCGCGCCCAGGCCCGCATGCTGGAGCCGCTCAAGCCCGCCGATCGCAAGACGCTGATGGGACTGATGTCGCAGCTCGTCGATCTCAACAACGAGGCCTCGCGCGTGCCGCTGCGGGCCGAGGATGCGCTGGAGCATCTGGGCAAGGGCGGGTGAGTAAAGCGCTGTTGTTGCAACAATAACGATGTCATTCCCCGCGAAGGCGGGCGATGACAGCCCAGCGCGAGATCTCGTAGGGTGGGCAAAGGCGCCCTGGCGCCGTGCCCACCACCTCACACTGGAGAGAAGCGGTGGGCACGCTTCGCTTTGCCCACCCTACGATTGCGGTGCGCGGAACTCCGTCCTTACCTCACATCCGCAACAACGCCTGCCGGTCGATCTTCCCCGTGCCGGTCTTCGGCAGCTCGTCGATGAAGATCACCTCGCGCGGATATTTGTAGGGCAGCAGCTTGCCCTTCACGTAGTCCTGCAGCCGCCGTGTCGCCTCGCCCTGGTCCGCTGCGCGGTCGTTCATCACCACCACCGCCTTCAGCGTCATGCGCCGGTCCGGCAGCTCGGCGGCGAACACGGCACATTCGCGGATATCAGGGTGATCGGCGAGGCACAACTCGACCTCGAGCGGATAGACCCACTGGCCGGAGATCTTGATGAGATCATCGGCGCGGCCGCGGAAGAAATGGAAGCCGTCGGCATCGCGCACGAAACGGTCGCCGGTGTAGATCCAGCCGCCCTCTCGGATCGTCTCGGCGGATTTGTCCGGCCGGTTCCAGTACAGCGGCGTGTTGGAATCGCCGCGCACCCACAGGATCCCTTCCTCGTTGTCGCCGACATCACGGCCGTCCTTGTCACGCAGCGCGACCTCGTAGCCGGGCACGCGCAAGCCCGCCGCGCCGAGCTTCTTCTGCTCGGGACGGTTAGAGAGATAGATGTGCAGCACCTCGGTCGAGCCGAGGCCTTCGATGATCTCCAGCCCCGTGAGCGTTTTCCAGCCGTTGAAGACCTCGGCCGAGAGCACCTCGGCGGCCGAGAGCGACATCCGCAGCGACGAGAAGTTCGTTTGCTCGGCGCCCGCGGCCTTGGTCAGCGACGTGTATAGCGTCGGCAGGCCGAAGAAGACCGTCGGCCTGTACTGCTCGATCGCCGCGAAGATCGCGGCAGGCTTCGGCTGGCCCGGCAGCAGCAGCGTTGCTGCACCCGCCGAGAACGGGAAGGTGACGGAGTTGCCGAACCCATAGGCGAAGAAGATCTTGGGCACCGAGAAGCAGATGTCGTCGGGCGTCAGCTTCAACACGTTCCGCGCAAAGGCGACCTCGCTATAGGCCATGTCGTGCTGGAGATGCACGATGCCCTTGGGCCGGCCGGTCGAGCCGGACGAGTACATCCAGAACGCCATCTCGTTGCGATGCGTCGGCGCTTCCGCGAGCTCAGCCGAAAATTGCGCAAGCCAATTTGCCGCCGCGAGCGCCGCAGGCGCAGCATGCTCGCCGACCTCGCCATTGACGACGATCAGCGTATGCAGCTTCGTGTCCTGGCAGGCCTCCGCATTGAAGCGCGCGCAGAACTCGGCGTCCGCCACCGCAACGGCCGCGCCGGAATCGGCGAGATAGAATTGCAGGAGGTCCGGCGGCGTCAGCGTGTTGATCAGGAGCGGCACGAAGCCGGCCCGCACCGCGCCGAAGAAGGCGGCCGGATAGGCCGGCGTGTCGTCGAGGAACAGCAGCACCCGGTCGCCTCGCTTCAGCCCGAGCGAGGCAAAGCCGTTGCCCCAGCGGGAAGCCTCCGCGCACAGCTCGGCATAGGTCCGCGTGCCCGCCGGCCCGATCAGCGCGACCTTGTCACCACGGCTTTCGCCGAGATTGTCGAACAGCACGCGGCTGGCGTTGTAAATGTCCGGAACGGCAAAGCCGATCTCGCGCGCCCCCACGCAATCGGCGGGCACCTGGTCTCGGATCTCGTTGCTCATGCGGTCGCCTCGCCGGCTGCATCTCCGCTGTCCTTGGCGGCTTCGTAACGCGCCATGAAGGCGGGCGACATATGGCGCAGGCGTGCATCGTCGATGCGCCCGGAACGGGTGATGTAGCTGTAGGCAAAGTCCATGAGATCGAGGTGCATGTGCTGGGCGAAGTTCTCGTACCAGAAGGCCGAGGTGCGCGCTGCGTTGACGAGCTTCTCCACGACCGGCTTGCGCGCGGCCTGGTAGCGATGCAGCGCGGTCGCCAGATGCGCATCCGATTCCAGCGCCTTGACGAGGGCAATGGCGTCCTCGATCGCGAGCCGCGTGCCCGAGCCGATCGAGAAATGCGCCGAATGCAGCGCGTCGCCGATCAGCACCATGTTCTTGAACGACCAGTGCTCGTTCCAGACCCAGGGGAAGTTGCGCCACACCGATTTGTTGGAGACGAGGCAGTGGCCACCGAGCGTGTCGGCAAACACCTCCTCGCAGACGCCCTTGGACTGCTCGACGTCCTTGTAGGCGAAGCCGTAGGCCTGCCAGGTCGCGTGGTCGCATTCGACCAGGAAGGTGCTCATGTTCGGCGAATAGCGATAGTGATGGGCGTTGAAGGCGCCGCGGTCGGTCTTCACGAAGGTCTGCGACAGCGTGTCGAAGCGCTTCGAGGTGCCGTACCAGACGAACTTGTTGGAGGAGTAGGACAGCGAGGTGCCGAAATCGCCCTCGTAGGCGCGGCGCACCAGCGAGTTCAGCCCGTCGGCGGCGACGATCAGATCGTGACCGTTGAGCTGGTCGATGGAATGGATCTGGCTGTCGAACCGCGGCGTCACGCCGACGTCGAGCGCGCGCTGCTGCAAGAACCGCAACAGCTCGAGCCGTCCGATCGAAGAGAAGCCGACGCCGTCGATGGCGACGCTGTCGCCATGCAGGGTCAGCGTGATGTTCTCCCATCTCTCCATATGCGGCGCGATCGCGTCGACCGTCTCGGGGTCGTCGGCGCGCAGGAACTCGAGCGCCTGCTCGGAGAACACGACGCCAAAGCCCCAGGTCGCGTCGGCCGGGTTCTGTTCGAACAGGTCGACCTGATCCTCGGGGTGGCGCTTCTTCCAGAGATAGGCGAAGTAGAGCCCGCCGGGCCCCCCGCCAATCACGGCGATCCGCAACGTCTTCCTCCCTGATTGACAGTATACTTACTATCTGGGGGTAGACTAATGTGCTCCGGCGTCCGGCGCCAGCGGAATTATCGGCAAGGCGTGGCGCGCCGAAGTCCGCTTTCGGACAAGCGTTTTGCGCCTGTCCGAAACGACTAGATGCGAACCATAGCCAAACCGTGCCGGATTGACCACCCGGGGGGTCAGACGCAGCGCTTCACGTAGACTCCGTTCACCAGCACTCGGGTACAGCGAACCGCCGGAACCGGCTTGCGGACCACGACGGCGGCGTTGGGGCCGGCGCAGCCGGCGCGATAGACGCCGCGTGCGCACACCACTGCGTTGGCATCTTTGGCCTCGAAGGTCATGGTCGCCCCGAAGGCGAGGAGCGCGGAAGCGATAAGCAGCAATGAACGCATGTTGTCCTCCCGGTCTTGTCGTGATCGAAATCGGATGTGTGCGAAGGATTTGTCGCGGCAGGCGCGCGAAAATTCATTCGCGCGCGCTGCCAACCGAGACGCGCTACGGCGCGTGAGTTGTGCAATGCCTATCGTGCCGCGAACGGCGCGAGCACGTCCTTGCATGCGGGCGACAGCGACGCCGCATTGTTCGAGATACACTGGATGATGCGGCCGCCGCCGGGCGCGACGCCGGCGCAGAGCGAGCGGATGTCGGCCCCGCAGGCGGAGCGGACGATGAACAGCTCTTCGCGCGGCCGCAGCGGGCGCAGCACGATCACAGCCGGCGCCGCGGCGGGCGCTGCTGCTGCGGGTGCAGCACCGGCCGCTGGCGCTGCGGCTGCTGCGCTGCCGCCACCACCAACCGCGGCGGTCACAGCCTTCTCACAGGCCGACGATACCTTCGCCTTGTTCTTCTCCAGGCACTCGAGCGCGGGGGCGCCGCCGGGCGGCACGCCGGCACACACCTTGGGATAATCGGCCCGGCACGCGCTCTTGACCGCAGCGATCTGTGCGCTGCTCGGTTGCTTTGCGGCGGCGGCCTTCGGGGCGGCTCCCGCTGCCGGCTTGGCCGCAGGCTCGGCGGCGGGTGCAGCTTCTGTCTTTGTCGGTTCGGACTTCGCCGGTTCAGACTTTGCGGGCGCGGCTTCCGTCTTCGGAGCCGCAGCGGGCTCGACCGCGCGGACTGCGGTCTGGCACCCCGCTGACAGGCTGGACATGTTCTTTGCCAGGCATTGATAGGCTTCCACGCCGCCGGGCGTCACGCTCGCGCAGTGCGCCATGAAATCCGAGCGGCACGCGGAGCGGATCGCGCTCTTCTGAGCCTCGGTCGGTGCTTGCGCGAATGCGCCTGTTGCAGTTGCGAAGAGCGCGGCCGCCAGCAACGCGCTGCGCGTTGATGCATAGTTCAACGTGTTGAACATTGGAGTGAATTCCTGCCCTATCGGCAATGCCGAATGATTACCAAAAGTGATGCAAACAATCGTCGCGGCGGATCCGTCGCGAGCGGCATCATTGGCCGCCTCGACCTCTACCGCAAGTAGATATTAGCCGCGCAATTGCGACGTAACTAGAGCATGATCCGGACCCGAAGGGCCGCGTTAGCGCAAAGTGCGAAGCAGTTTTCCCTCGCGACAAACGCAGAACGCGTTTGCGCGGAGATCATGCTCAAACAATACGTCGTCAGAGCTTGACCATGCGCTTGCCGCGGTTCTCGCCCGCCAGCAATCCGATCAGCGCCTTCGGCGTGTTCTCGAGGCCGTCGATGATGTCCTCCTGCACCTTCAGCTTGCCGGATTTCACCCAGGCCTGGAGCTCGGCGAGCGCGCGCTGGCTGTCCTTCATGTAGTCCATCACGATGAAGCCCTGCATCACCAGCCGTTTCACCACGATCAGGCCGGGCACGCCGCGCGGGCCGTGCGCCGACGGCGCGCCGTCATATTGCGAGATCGCGCCGCAGCAGGCGATGCGGCCGTAATTGTTCATCTGCGGCAGACAGGCTTCGAGAATGTCGCCGCCGACATTGTCGAAATAGACGTCGATCCCCTTCGGCGCCGCCGCGCGCAAGGCCTTGAACACCGCGCCGTCCTTGTAGTCGACCGCGGCATCGAACCCGAGCTCCGAGGTCAGCCAGTTGCACTTGTCGGCACCGCCGGCGATGCCGACCACACGGCACCCCTTGATCTTGGCGATCTGCCCGACGATCGAGCCGACCGAGCCCGCAGCCGCGGAGACCACGACCGTCTCGCCCTCCTTGGGCTTGCCGACCTCCAGCAAGCCGAAATAGGCCGTGAGCCCGGCGATGCCGAACACGCTGAGCAGATGTGTCATCGGCTCCAGCTTCGGCATCTTGGTCAGATGCTTTGCGGGCACCGCGGCATATTCCTGCCAGCCGGTGTCGCCGAACACGATGTCGCCGGCAGCCAACTCCGGCGCCTTCGAGCTGACGACCTCGGCGATGCCGCCTCCGGCCATCACGCTGTTGGCCTCCACGGCCGAACGATAGGTCGCTCCGTGCATCCAGGCGCGGTTGGCGGCGTCGAGCGAGATGTAACGCACGCGCAGCAGAGCCTCGCCGTCCTTCGGTTCCGGCATCGCGCCATCGATCATGCCAAAATGTTCGGGGCCGAGCTTGCCGCTGGGTTTTTCCACCAGAAGAATCTGGCGATTGATGGTGCCGCTCATGGCGTTTCCCTCTTCGTTTTGTCTGGCGATTATTGATGCAGCCGCCGCAAAGAAAACGTGCAAGCCGCATTCGTTGTGCGCTGCATGAAGGCTAGAACGTGCGTTTCCGTTTCGCAACGGGAACATCGGGGCCCATAGCGATCGCACGCAAAGCGTGTTGCGTCGCTGTCATATCTGCGACATCATGAAGCGGCCGATGTAGTGGGGGTCTTTCAATGTCGAACAGGTTTACGCAATACATTCTGGCCGCGATGGTGCTGGGCATCGTCATGGGGGCGGCGATCTTCAACTTCCTGCCCGACACGCGAGCCGAGTGGGCGTCCTCCATCAACCTGATCGCCATGATGTTCCTGCGCCTGATCAAGATGATCATCGCGCCGCTGGTGTTCGCGACCCTGGTCGGCGGCATCGCGCATATGGGCAGCGGCGCGCGGCTCGGGCGCATCTTCGCCAAGACCATGGGCTGGTTCATCAGCGCCTCCTTCGTCTCGCTGCTGCTTGGCCTCGTGATGGTCAATCTGCTCCAGCCCGGCGCGAACTTCCCCGGCACGCTGCCGCAGGCGGGGCAATCGACGGGCTTGCCGGTCTCGGCCTTCTCGATCGAGAAGTTCCTGACCCATCTGATCCCGACCTCGATCGCGGACGCGATGGCGCAGAACGAGATCCTCCAGATCGTGATCTTCGCCGTGTTCTTCTCGGTGGCGATGGGCTCGATGCCGGAGCGCTCCAAGCCGATCCTGGCGATGATCGACGACGTCGCCCACATCATGCTCAAGGTGACGAGCTATGTGATGTTGTTCGCGCCGCTCGCCGTCTGGGCCGCCATCACCGCCACCGTGGCCAAGAACGGCCTCGGCGTGCTGTGGAAGCTCGTCGTGTTCATGGGCGGCTTCTATCTCGCGCTCGGGATCCTGTGGGCCATCCTGGTGATCGTCGGCTTCGTCGTGATCGGGCCGCGCTACAGCCATCTGTTGAAGCTGATCCGCGAGCCGCTGATGATCGCCTTCTCCACCGCAAGCTCGGAAGCGGCTTACCCGAAGACGCTGGAGGGGCTCACCAAGTTCGGCGCCTCGTCGCGGATCTCGAGCTTCGTGCTGCCGCTCGGCTACTCCTTCAATCTCGACGGCACGATGATGTACTGCACCTTCGCCAGCATCTTCATCGCGCAGACCTACCACATCGAGATGTCGCTCGCGACGCAGCTCGCGATGCTCGCGACCTTGATGATCACCTCCAAGGGCGTCGCCGGCGTGCCGCGCGCCTCCCTCGTGGTGATCGCCTCGACGCTGTCGCAGTTCGGTATCCCCGAGGCCGGCCTCTTGATGATCATGGGCATCGACACCTTCCTCGACATGGGACGCAGCGCCACCAACGTGATCGGCAATTCGCTGGCGACCGCCGTGGTCGCGAAGTGGGAAGGCGAGCTCGGGCCCGAGCACGAGCTCGGACCCGGCGAAGTGGCGACGCCGGACATGGTGCCCGGCGAATTGCCCGCGATGGCCGGCCATTGACGGAGGTGCATCATGCGCCGCTCATTGGCGATATCGGGCGGCCTGTTGCTGGCAGCATGGCTGCTGGCGACCGGCGCTGCCGCGCAGACCGGCGGCAGCGAAGGGCTTAGCCCGACGCTGTCGGCGATCAAGAACAGTCACACCGTGCGGCTCGGTTATCGCGAGAGCTCGCCGCCGTTCTCCTTCCTCGATCAGTCGGGCCGGCCGATCGGCTACAGTCTCGAATTGTGCGAGGCCATCGTCGAGGAGATCGGCATCGAGGTCGACGATCCCGATCTCAAGATCGACTACGTCAAGGTCACCTCGGACGACCGCATCGACGCGGTGCTCCAGAACAAGATCGACCTGGAATGCGGCTCGACCACGGCCAACGCCGAGCGCGGCAAGCGCGTCGCGTTCTCGCCGCTGATGTTCGTCGCCGGTACCAAGCTGATGGTGCCGAAGGCGTCCGGCGTCCGGCAGCTGGCCGACCTCAAGGGCAAGACCATCGTGGTGACGAAGGGCACCACCAACGAGCAGGCGATCCAGGCGGCCGACAAGAAGTTCTCGCTGGGGCTGAACATCGTCACCGGCGCCGATCACGAGCAGTCCTACCAGACGCTCGTCGACGGCAAGGCCGATGCGTTCGCGACCGACGACATCCTGCTCTCCGGCCTGATCGCGCGCCACAAGGCGCAAGACAAGTTCCGCGTTACCGGCGATTATCTGTCCTACGATCCCTACGGCATCATGTTTCGCAAGGGCGAGCCGCAGCTCTCCGCCGTGGTCGAGCGCGCCTTCCGCAAGCTCGGCTCCAACCGCGACCTCGTCCCGCTCTACAACAAATGGTTCACCGCGCGGCTTCCGACCGGCGAGCGGCTGAATGTGCCGATCTCGCTGCAGCTGGAGGAAGCGTTCAAGGCCATGGACGATTCCGCCAGCGCGAATAATTAGCCCTTACTTCCTTCTCCCCTTGTGGGAGAAGGTGGCGCGAAGCGCCGGATGAGGGGTCTCTGTCCACACGTCAGATCTACGTTGAGGAGAGAGACCCCTCACCCGTCTCACCGCTACGCGGTGAGCCACCCTCTCCCACAAGGGGAGAGGGTTCAGCGAGTCTCGCGGCTCCTATCTTTCCCCAAACACCCGGTCCAGCGCCGCATCATACGTCGCCTGCACCAGCTCCGGATGGAGCCTGGCCAGCGCTTCCATCATCACGCCGGAATTGATCTCCAGCACCCGCCACGCCCCATCGACGCGCACCACGTCGATCGACGCGAAGGCGATGCCGATGGCGTTCGCCGCATCGATCGCGAGATTCACGCAGGCCGTTCGAACCTCGCCGTCCTCCAGCAACACCGGCGTTGCGCCGGCGTCGAGATTGTGCCGCCAGTCCGAGCCACGCTGCTTGCTGTAGACGACACGGGGCATATCACCGAGTAGCACCACGCGGACCTCGTCCTCAATCGCGACATAGGGCGAGATCACGAGCCCTGTGCTCATCGCAAAGACCTCGCTGGCCGCGTGGTCGAGTTCCGCCTCCGTCGTCACCTTGAACACCGAGCGCCCCGATGTCCCCTCGTTCGGCTTGACCACCACGCCTTGTGGATTGTCGTGCAGCAGCCCAAGCATTTCCTCTCGCCAGGTGGCGCCAACGATCGTCTTGCCCAGCTTCGGATTGAGGAAGAGGTGATGCGGAATACAGGGGACGCCCGCAAGCGTCAGCGCCTCGGCGGTCGCGGATTTGTCGTTGGCGAGACGATGCGCGATGGCGCTGTTGAGGCCAATGTCGTAACCGAAGGCGAAGCGGCGCATCTCGCCTCGGCGCATCGCGATCAGCCAGCCGCCGGCACGGACATCAACGGTGATGCCGTGGTCCGCGCAATAGCGCCTGATTGCCTGGACGAAGATCCGCTCGCCGCTCGCCATCTGTCTCGATCGTTCCTGTCGCCAAAAGCCGCAAAAATGCGGGAATCGGCGCCATTCCAGGGTGAAATCAGAGCTATTCTTAATGAAATTCTCGCGAGCGCGATGGAAATTAAGTGCTGCCATCGACCGCCGGAGGGAAAAGAAATTGCCCTTAGACGAGGCTTGGCAGCAAAACCGTTAATGATGCGGCCAGTTCTGCGGCAAATGCCGGTTTGACCGGCATCAAATGCATCCGGAACGAGGTTGATTATTGGCCTCAATGGCGTAGATCACACACGCGAAATCCTCCGCCATGGCAATGGTGTCCGCCCCGCTTTCAGGGGCCGGGCAGCGCTTTTGCCCTAAAACCGCAATTATTCGGAATATCGAAAATCATGAGCGCGTTTTACCGAGAGAAGGTTCTTTCCGTCCAGCACTGGACCGACACGCTGTTCAGCTTCCGCGCCACGCGCGACACCGGCTTCCGCTTCCAGAACGGGCAGTTCGCCATGATCGGCCTCGAGGTCGACGGCCGGCCGCTGCTGCGCGCCTACAGCATGGCGAGCGCCAACCACGAGGAAGAGCTCGAGTTCTTCTCGATCAAGGTTCAGGACGGCCCGCTGACCTCGCGCCTGCAGAAGATCAAGGAAGGCGACACCATCCTGGTCGGCCGCAAGGCGACCGGCACGCTGATCACCGACAACCTCATCCCCGGCAAGCGGCTGCTGCTGCTCTCGACCGGCACCGGCCTTGCGCCGTTCGCCAGCCTGATCAAGGACCCCGAGGTCTACGACCAGTACGAGAGCATCGTGCTGGTGCATGGCTGCCGACAGGTCTCCGAGCTCGCCTATGGCGAGAAGCTCGTGGCCTCGCTGCGCGAGGACGAGCTGTTCGGCGAGCTGCTCGCCGACAAGCTGATCTACTATCCGACCGTGACCCGCGAGCCGTTCCGCAACCGCGGCCGCATCACCGACCTCATCAACTCCGAGCAGCTCTTCAACGACATCGGGCAGTCGCCGCTCGACATCGAGACCGACCGCATCATGATGTGCGGCAGCCCGGCGATGCTGGAAGAGCTGAAGGTCATGTTCGAAGGCCGCGACTTCGTCGAGGGCTCGGGCAACAAGCCTGGCCATTTCGTGATCGAGAAGGCGTTCGTCGAGCGGTAAGCGCCGCTCGCTATCGCGCCGTCGTGCCGGGCTGCTAGCCCTCAACTCAGCCGTCGTCCCGGACAAGCGCGCTTAAAGCGCGCGCCGATCCGGGACCGCCGCGCGAGCCCTTCGCTCGTCGCGCTAACCACAGGGCGTGGTTATGCGAGGACTCGGGGTGACGACTTTCTCTCAGCCGCGAAATCCTGTGGTTATGGATCCCGGGTCTGCGCTGTCGCTTGCCCGGGATGACACGTGAGTTGGTGGACACTCCCTCTCAGGCTCCACTTTCGCCGGCTCTGCCGGCCTCACCGTCCAAAACCCCGACCTCTCTGCTGCACTGCAAAAACCGCCAACCCGGCTGATTGATTTTCCTCGGCCGAATTCGCTAGCCTGAAACAACGGCCGCGTCATATCCGTATGACAGGCGCGGGCGTATCGTACCGCCCTCATGCTGACGAGAGGATGGGATCGTGGTCGACAACAACAACAAGCAGGAATCGCCCAAACGTCTGGCACTGGCGGAAGAGGGGGTCTTGGAAACCCTGCTGCTGCCGTTCTCGCCGCGCTTCATCGTGCTGACGATCTGCGCAGTGGTCACTGCGCTCTTGATCGGCATCGGCATTGCCGATCGCAAGATCTTCGACGTCCTGCTGATCCCGATCGCGATCTTCGGCGCCCTGACGCTGCTCGGTGTCCGCGATCTCATGCAAAAGGGCCATGCGGTCCTGCGCAATTACCCGATCTCGGCGCATATGCGCTTTCTGCTCGAAGAGATCCGCCCGGAGATGCGGCAGTACTTCTTCGAGAGCGAGAAGGACGGCATGCCGTTCTCGCGCGACACCCGTTCGTTGGTCTATCAGCGCGCCAAGATGCAGCTCGACAAGCGGCCGTTCGGTACCCAGGAGGACGTCTATCGCGAGGGCTATGAGTGGATGCATCACTCGGTCTCGCCGAAAACGCACGCCGAGGAGAAATTCCGCATCAACATCGGCGGTCCCGATTGTACGAAGCCTTATTCGGCCTCGGTCTTCAACATCTCTGCGATGAGCTTCGGTGCGCTCAGCCCGAACGCGGTGCGCGCGCTCAACGCCGGCGCCAAGAGGGGTGGCTTCGCGCATGACACCGGCGAGGGCGGCTTCAGCCCCTATCACAAGGAGATGGGCGGCGACATCATCTGGGAAATCGGTTCGGGCTATTTCGGCTGCCGCCACCTCGACGGTACTTTCGATCCGGAAGCCTTCGCGCGTGTTGCGAGCGAAGACCAGATCAAGATGGTCGAGCTCAAGATCAGCCAGGGCGCCAAGCCCGGCCATGGCGGCGTGCTGCCGGCGGCAAAGGTCTCGGAAGAGATCTCAAAAATCCGTGGCGTCGCCATGGGCGAGGACTGTATCTCGCCGGCCTCTCACCGCGCCTTCTCGACGCCTGTCGGCATGATGCAGTTCATCGCCGAGATGCGCCGCCTCTCCGGCGGCAAGCCGGCCGGCTTCAAGCTGTGCATCGGCCATTCCTGGGAATTCCTGGCGATTTGCAAGGCGATGCTTCAGACCGGCATCTATCCCGACTTCATCGTCATCGACGGCAATGAAGGCGGTACCGGCGCCGCGCCGCTGGAGTTCATGGACCATCTCGGCATGCCGATGCGCGAGGGCGTCAATTTCGTCCACAACGCGCTGGTCGGCATCAATGCGCGCGACCGCATCAAGATCGGCGCCTCCGGCAAGATCGCCACCGCCTTCGACATGGCCCGCGCGATGGCGATCGGCGCCGACTGGTGCAATTCGGCGCGCGGCTTCATGTTCTCGCTCGGCTGCATCCAGTCACTGAGCTGTCACACCGACCGCTGCCCAACCGGTGTCGCGACGCAGGACCCCACGCGTGCGCGCGCGCTCTACGTGCCGCTCAAGATCGACCGCGTGCACAACTACCACCACGCCACGCTGCACTCGCTGACCGAGCTGATCGCCGCCGCGGGCCTCACCCATCCGCAGGAGCTGCGTCCGATCCACTTCACCCAGCGCACCTCGACGACCGACGTGAGATCGTTCGCGCAGCTTTATCCGGCGCTCCGTCCGGGCGAGCTGCTCGAAGGCACGGAAGATCCGCGCTTCCGTGACGCCTGGCGGATGGCGCAGGCGGAGACGTTCCTGCCGGCGCTGTAAGATGCCGGCAGGCGGCCTCGCCGGACCGCAAAAATTGTTGCGAGTGGAGGGTGGGCTTAACGTCTGGTTCAACTTTGAGTGTAGATTGTCGCCATGGACGAACGACGCGACAGGGCGAGACACCGCGTGCTGAAAGCCGGAACGATCGAGTTCGGCGGCGGCGGGATCGACTGCACCGTTCGTAATTTCTCGGACACCGGCGCCGCGCTCGACGTCACCAGCCCGGTCGGCATTCCCGAACACTTCACCCTGTTCGTCACCGCCGACGGAACGCATCATTCCTGCACCGTGGTCTGGCGCAAGGAAAAGCGGATCGGGGTGAGGTTCGGGTAGGGGCGGGGATTGGACCTTCGCTCGCCGTCACGACGACGGTGCACCCTCTCCCCTTGTGGGAGAGGGTGGCTTGCCGCGTAGCGGCGAGACGGGTGAGGGGTCTCTCTTCACGAGCACTCACTACGATTGAGTTTGCGGAGAGAACCCCTCATCCGGCGCTTCGCGCCACCTTCTCCCACAGGGGGAGAAGGGAAACGGTGCCACAAGCACCGCTTTCGTCGGGACGACAGCTGAGATTGTGGCTCGCTTTATCGCTCGCTAACCCGTCTCCACCTCGCTCAATCGGCTCGCCAAAATCTTGTCGATCCGCCGGCCGTCGAGGTCGACCACCTCGATGTGCCAGCCGGCGAAGTCGAAGGCGTCGCCGACATTGGGCAGCACGCTGAATTGCTGCAGCACGAGGCCCGCCACGGTGTTGTAGCGGTGCGGCGGCAGCTCGATGCCGAGCAGCTCGCCGAACTCGTCGACCGGCATCCAGCCGGAGATCAGCAGCGAATCGTCCTCGCGCCTGACATAGGCCGGCTCCGGCGGTCCTTCCTCCGAATGGAAGGCGCCGACGATCGATTCCAGGATGTCGGCGGCGGTCACTATGCCTTCGAACGCGCCGTATTCGTCGTAGACGAGGCCGACGTGAACCGGCGCGGCCTTCAGGATGGCCAGCACGTCGCGCGCATCCGCCGAGGCCGGGATGCCCGGCGCCTCGCGCACCAGCGCGCGCAAATCCGGCGTGCGCTCGCTCATATAGGCGATCAGCAGATCCTTGGCCTGGAGCACGCCGATCGGCTTGTCGCGGTCGCCGTCCGAGACCGGAAAGCGCGAATGCGGGCTCTTCACGATGATCTCGCGAATAGCTTCGGGCGGATCGTTCAGGTCGATCTCGTCGACCTCGGTGCGCGGTGTCATGACGGCGCCGACCGGGCGGTCACCGAGCCGCATCACGCCGGCGATCATCTCCTTCTCGCCGGGCTCGAGCACGCCGGCGCTTTCGGCCTCGCTGACGAGGTGGTGGATCTCGTCCTCGGACACCTTCTCCTCGGCCTTGCCGCCGCGGCCGAGCAGCGTGAGGATCAGCTTGCCGGAGACGTCGAGCAGGAACACGAGCGGCAGCGATATCTTCGCCAGCATGTGCATCGCCGGCGCGACCCTGACCGCGATGCTCTCGGGGTCGCGCAGCGCCACCTGTTTCGGCACCAGCTCGCCGACGATCAGCGTTGCGTAGGTGATCAGCGTGACGACGATGCCGACGCCGACGATGTCGGCGATCCCGGTCGACAGGCCAAGCTCGACCAGCCATTGCGTCAGCCGTTGTCCGAGCGTGGCGCCGGAGAATGCGCCCGAGAGCACGCCGACCAGCGTGATGCCGATCTGCACCGTCGAGAGGAACTTGCCGGGATCGGCCGCCAGCGTCAGCGCCCGCTCGGCGCCGCGCACGCCTCTGGCCGCGAGCAACGACAGGCGGGCCGGGCGGGAGGACACCACGGCCAGCTCCGACATGGACAAGAGGCCATTGATGACGATCAGGACGACGACGATGACGAGTTCGACAGAGAGCATTGACGTTCCGGTTGTAAGGAAGTGTGGCGCGGCCGGCGGCACAAGCATTGATATAGGTATTTTGCGAGGAATTGCCGGCAATTCTGTCGCATCCGTGCCGCGGGGGAACCGCCCGCGAGGACATGATACCCGCAGAATTACGGGCGCGCCGTTGCTTAACGGGCTCTTAGCCGCCGGCAGCTAGGTTTTCGACATTTGCAGGAATGTATTCGGGGACCCAAGGATGCGGATCGGAAAGCTTTTCGCACTGTCGATGCTGACGGTGACGGTTTTTGCAGTCATTCTCGGCGCCGAGGTGCTCGTACCCCAGACCCGTATCTTCACGAATCGCTCCGACGCGATCAGGACGGTCGAGGCTTTTGGTGCGACCCTGATGGTCAGCCAGCAGGTCGCCAGCCTTCGCGCCCCCTACATCTCGCCGATCTTCCAGGAAGGCGCCGCGACGCAGGCCCAGATCGACGCCGCCGCAAAGGCCGTCAAAGCCGCCGAGGCTTCGTTCGAAGGCGCCAGACGGGCCATCATGGTGCTCGATGACGGCGCATCGATGGCCGACAGCCTCGACCGCACCCTGCGCCGGCTGAAGGAGATCTCCACGGCCGCGGATCGCGCGATGAGCGTTCCTCTTGCTGCGCGCGACGGCGCCGCGATCAAGGGCTTCCTGCCCGGCGTCGCCGAGGTCATCGCCAATATCGAGCCGATCATGAACCGGCTCGAGGGGAAGGTGGTCAATGCCGACTCCTCGCTTGCGGCGCTCTTGAGCCTGGCGCGAACGGCGCAGGACCTGCGCGTCTCCGCCGGCAGCCGTGCCGCCACCTTGTCGCCGGCGCTGAACGCGCGAAGGCCGCTCACGACAGCTGAATTCTCGCTGATGGACCGCATGCAGGGCCGTGTGGAGGCCGATCGCGAGCGCATCGAGGCCGGCGTCGACCAGCTCGGAAGCCCGCCCCGAATCGCCGCCGCATTGAAGGCGGCGACGGACTCCTATTTCGGCAAGGCCGCGCTCGTGGTCGAGAAGGAGATGCCTGCGGCGCGAGCCGACGGCAAGTACGGGATCAGCGCCGACGAACTCGCGAGCGCCATCGTGCCGGCGATCCAGATGTTCTACGGCGTGCGCGACGCCGCGCTGGCGGAAGCCGCGGAGCGCGCCGCGGCCGCGCGCGATGGCGCGCTGGCGATGCTCGCGCTCGCCGCCGTCGCGGTGCTGGCGCTGCTCGGGACGCTCGGCGGCGTGACCATGATGCTGCGCAGCCGCGTGGTGACGCCGCTCGGCCGGCTCGCCGACGTGATCGGAACGCTCGCGTCCGGACGGCATGAGGTCGAGATCCCCGCGACCGGCCGCAACGACGAGATCGGCCAGGTGGCGGGCTCGCTCCAGCACTTCAAGGATTCTCTACTCGCCAAGAAGTCGGCCGACGAGGCTGCCGCGGTCGAGGCCGAGGCCAGGATCAAGCGCAGCCAGCGCATGGACCAGATCGCGCGCGAGTTCGAGGCCATGATCGGCGACGTCGTCAACACCGTTTCGTCGGCATCGTCCGAGCTGGAGGTCTCGGCGGGAACGCTGACAAGCTCGGCCGATCAATCGGAGAAGGTCACGGCGACCGTTGCCGCCGCCTCCGAACAGGCCTCCACCAACGTGCAGACGGTTGCCGCGGCGGCCGAGGAAATGGCCTCGTCGGTGGACGAGATCAGCCGGCAGGTCCAGGACTCCGCGCGCATCGCCGGCGAGGCGGTGCAGCAGGCGGAGCGCACCAACGGCCATGTCGGCGAGCTCGCAAGGGCCGCGGGCCGGATCGGCGACGTCGTCGAGCTCATCAGCCAGATCGCGGGCCAGACCAATCTTCTGGCGCTGAACGCCACCATCGAGGCGGCGCGCGCGGGCGAAGCCGGGCGCGGCTTCGCCGTCGTCGCCTCCGAGGTCAAGGCGCTGGCCGAGCAGACCGCCAAGGCCACCGGCGAGATCAGCCAGCAGATCACGGAAATCCAGACGGCGACGGAGGACTCCGTCGGCGCCATCAAGGCGATCGGCGGCACCATCACCCGCATGTCCGAGATCGCGTCCGCGATCGCCTCGGCGGTCGAGGAGCAGGGCGCGGCGACACGGGAGATTTCCCGCAACGTGCAGCAGGCGGCGCGCGGCACCCAGCAGGTCTCCGCCAGCATCGTCGACGTGCAGCGCGGCGCGAGCCAGACCGGATCGGCATCCTCCAACGTGCTCACGGCAGCCAGATCGCTGTCCGGCGAGAGCAGCCGTCTCAAGGCCGAGGTCGGAAAGTTTCTGGAGGCGATCCGGGCCGCCTAAGCATGATCCGGAAAAGTGCGAAGCGGTTTTCCGGAAAGATCATGCGTAAACAACAACCTAAAGCGCGATGACGATTCATCCAAATCTCATCGCGCTTTGGAGCTTCGTTGTGGAAAGATGCGGTTTCGCCTAGGCTGACATCCCGGGGATGTCGCAGCCTCCCCGTGAAGTGGTGATCCCACGCAAGCGCTGCTCGCTGAATTATGGAGCGAGCAATGGACGGGATCGCAACCGAGCTTCCGCTTTTTCTGTTGGCGACCTTCGCCGGCGCGTTCGTCGCCGGCCTCTCGGGCTTCGCCTTCGGCCTCGTCGCGGCATCGCTGTGGCTCTATGTGCTGACGCCGCTTCAGAGCGCCAGCCTGATCGTCGGCTTCGGCCTTCTGGTGCAGGGCTATTCGGTCTGGAAGCTGCGCGCTGCGCTCGACTGGCGCCGGCTGTGGCCTTTCATCGTCGGTGCAGCCATCGGCGTGCCGGCCGGGGTGTCGCTTCTGACCTGGGCTGATCCGAAGAGTGTTCGCATCGCGGTTGGAGCAATTCTGATCGCCTACAGCCTGTATGCATTCTTCCGGCCGCAGCTCAAGCTCGCCGCCGTCGTGCCGCCGGCCGCCGACATGACGGTCGGCTTCGTCAACGGCCTGCTCGGCGGGCTGACCGGCCTTGCCGGCATCGTCATCACCATCTGGTGCAACCTGCGAGGCCTGCCCAAGGACGCGCAGCGTGCCACGTTTCAGCCGGTCGCGGTCGCGGTGTTCGCCATGACGGCGCTTCTACTCGGCGCCAAGGGATCGCTCAGCCTCGACACGGCGAAGCTGTTCGCGCTCGGTCTGCCGTTTCTGTTCGCCGGCACATGGCTCGGGCTGAAGCTGTTCGGCCGGATCGACGAGGCCGCGTTCCGCAAGATCGTGCTCGTGCTGCTGTTCGTCTCGGGTATTGCGCTGCTGTTCTGAGCCGCCGCTCAGAACTCCCCGTGCAACCGTCCTGAAAACACCGACACTGGGCCACGATCAGCGTTGTAGGCGGGATTGACGATGAGCTGGTAGTCGGCGGTGAAGGTCAGCGCCTTGTTCAGCGCGTACGCGTAATAGGTCTCCAGCACGCGCTCGTGGCGGTAGTTGAGTTGGCCATCGCCGATGAGCGGGCCGAGACCTCCGGCGGCGATGAAGTCGCGATGGTCCTGCGACAGGCCGTTGATGGCGCCGGCGATGGCGACGACGTCGTCGGGCCGGCCCCATTTCGCGCCCTTCAGCGAGACGCCGCCGGACAGGCTGCGGTCGATGTCGGTGAAGGCCATGATCTCGTTGCGGCCGTCGTTCCAGCTCCAACGGCCGAACAGGCCGATGTCGTCGGTGATCGCCTGTTCGAGGTTGAACGCATAACCGTATTTGAGGCGGCCGCGGCGGGTCTGGCTGATGTCGACGCCGAAGGCGGGATTGTCCAGCGTCTCGCGATAGCTGCCGGAGAAGGCGCTATTGACGAAGCCGAGCGTGCGCAGCTTGCCGGGCTGGCCGAACAGCGAATAGCGCAGCTCGAGCTCCGCGACGTATTCGCCGCGGCGGCCGATGTTCATGTCGAAATTGTTCGAGTTGGATACGGCATCCATCAGGAAGTAGCCGCCGCGCAGCGCCCATTGCTTCTGGTTCAATTCGGCCGTGGCACCATAGCCGAGGCCGAGCTTGTCGGCGGCGTAGTCGAAGGCGCCGGACGCCCAGATCGACCAGTTCATGAAGTCCTTGCGCGGATCATGCGCATAGGAATTGCCGTCGAACACGTCGATCACGGAGAACTTGCCGACCTGCAAGGTCAGGCGCGAGACGTCGACTTTGCTCGCGAGCTGCAACTGGCCGCTGGCAAGCTCCTCCTGCTCGCCGCCTAAGCCGAAAGTCTGGCGCACGAACAGCCGCGAGGCGTTGAAGTGCGGATAGGGGAAGCCGGATTTCTGCGCTTCGCCGTTGGGGAAGCCCCCAGCGCCGGTCGTGTTGTTGAAGCCAAAGCCCTGCAGCAGCTCGGGATTGAAATAGACCTCGCCGCCGTCCCACAGCCGCGCATTCAGATAGAGCGAATTGCTCCAGGTCTGCTGGAAATCCGGCGACGGGAGCAGGCTGTTCGTTCCGGTATAGGGCGCCTGGAACGCAGGGTAGCCCTGCCCTAGCACCGTCGACTGGCCGTGGATCTCCCAGCGGCTGGACTCGGTATCGGTGATATCCGATTTCGGGTTGTAGGTCGGCACACCCGGCCAGTCGATCTTGCGGTTGAGGCCGATACGCAGGCTCTGGAAATCCATCGACGACGCATATTGCCCGCCCGACGGGAAGGTGACGCTGGCGTTCTCGAACTTGCTGTAGAGATATTCGAGCCGCGCGCTCCAGTGCGGCGCGAAGGCGTATTCGACACCGCCGCCGGCGGTCCAGCCGAACCGGGTGTTCAGCACCTTCTCTTCAGTGCCGCTCGTCGGCGTCGACAGAAAACGCTCGCCGGCGAACGCCGCGCCGCCGGTTGCGTAGAACAGCCAGTTGCCGCTGGTGTAGCCGAGCCGCGCGCGCAGGCTCGCGACATAGTCCCAGCGCTCCTCCGCGCCCGACAGCGCGGTCGTCGCCGACGACACGACATGGTTGGAGGGCAGATAGTTCGGAAACGAGATGTCGCCTTCGACGCCGAGCAGGAGCCCTGAATTGAGGCGCCAATTGTAGCCGGCCTGGACGCCACCGGTCGCGCCGTTGAACACGTTGTTGTCGGTTGCGACCGTGGGATCGGTCAGCGTCCCCGAGGAGGTGCCGCGCGTGATGCCGGTGTGCGCGCCGATATAGAGGCCCGTCCAGTCATAGACGGCTTTCAGCGCCGGTGCCTTCAACGGCAGATCCGCGGCGCGCGCCGCAGCAGGAAAAACCATTACGCCCGAGGCCATCGCCGCAGCCGTCCGCAAATACCTGTAACGGTGACCTCTCAACGTCAAAACGAACGCCCCCAAACGCGAATATATCCACCCGCCCCGCTATCCCTGCCGATTCGCGGCGCCCCTGTCATCAGGTCCCTGTTGTCCACGCCATCGGCCGGGATGATCCGGCTTCGAGGCGTTTTCTTCCCAAGTCCCTGCACGTGCAGCGAACCTTATTGCGATTAATTCGCAATAGCAACTAGTGCGGATTGCCGCAGGTGATCGTTCGCACCCTTGTGTGACGGGCCTGCAACAAACGGGCTCCCCAAACAGATGACCCGCCCGGGGGGACAGCCGGGCGGGTCGGGGGCACGACACGGGGTGGATGAGGCGCCCGTGTCGGACGCAGGATCCACGTGGGAGATCGGCCTCAGGTCCTCAAATCAGTAGCAGGTACGAACGCGGCCGACATACTGGCCGAAGGCGTTGTACTGGGCGACCCAGCCGCAGCGGTGATAGCCGTAGTAATAGGGGTCGTTACTCGCGGCGATCGCGGAGCCGACCACGGCGGCGGTGGCGATGCCGGCGCCGACACCGAAGACCCAGCCGGGCGGCTTGGCTTGCGCCTGCGAGGTGGTGGACACCATGGTGACGGCGAGGGCCGCGAGAGCTGCGGCGGCAATCTTGGTCTTGATCGACATGTGAAACTCCATCCGGGTTGAGGCGGTCCGTTGTGGCCCGCGTGCCCAATTGGACGGAGGCTTGTCGCGTCCGGTTCGAAAGCGCCTCGGGCGCTCGTCGAATCCGAACTTTTCCCAAATGAATTCAGGAGGATGCGCGCTAGCCGAGCGGCCCTTTGGCGAGCCTGCTCACGTCGAAGTTATCGACCTCGCTCAGCAGCTCGCAAAAGGCGCGCGCGCCCTGGTCGATGAGCTGCTCGCCCTTCTCCGCGACGGCCAGCGTCGCATTGCCGACGGCGCCGCTGGCGTTGAGATCCTGCGCCTGCCAGGCGAACGGCGCCGGCCGCTGCGTCGACAGCCAGCGATATTGCTGCTCCATTGCGATGCTGCTTGCCGGAAAATCCGCGATCGCTTCCTTGCGGACCCGATCGGGATAGCGCGCCAGCATGATCGAGGTCTCGACCGCGCCGCCATGAATGCCGTGGCGCACTTCCTCGGCCGGGAACAATGCGTCCGCGCCTGACAGCCGCGACCATGATGTCGTCACTACGAAGAGCTTGTGATGCGCGCGAAGATCCTGCGCCACCAGCATCATCGCCGCGCTGTTGCCGCCATGGCTGGTGACGATGACGAGCTTCCTCACGCCGCGTCGCGCGATGTCCTCGCCGATCCCTGTCCATCGCTTCAGCGCGGTTTCGGTCGGCAAAGTCTGGGTGCCCGGATAGTCGATATGCTCGGTGGAAATCCCGACCGGTTCGACAGGAAGGAAACTGACGGGAACGCTTGCGGGCAGAAGCTCGCGCACGCGCGCGAGATAAGCCTCGGCGATCAGCACGTCGGTCTCAAACGGCAGATGCGGGCCATGCTGCTCGGTCGCCGCCAGCGGCAGCACCGCGATCCAGCGCGCCACATCCGCGAGGGCAGCATCGGCCCATTGGATCCTGGTCCAGTCGCGGGACGGCGTCATCAAGGTTTCTTTGCCCGAATTTGTCACGTAATTTGGGGTTATGAGGGGACGCGGGCCAGGCCGGCTCGCGTCCCCGAACTTCATGCGGTTTTATCGCGTTGGACTGGCATCGGCTAGAAGCGATCGACGGAGTGCCATCATGACCCCCTCTCATCTGCGGCGAGCGTTAACGGCGGGCTTGTTGGCCGCTGTCGTCACTCTTGCGCCGGCGCGCGCCCAAACCCTCGACAAGGTCACCTTCGGCACCAACTGGGTCGCCGAGGCCGAGCATGGCGGCTTCTTCCAGGCGGTCGCCGACGGCACCTACAAGAAATACGGCCTCGACGTCACCATCGTCCCCGGCGGTCCCAACGAGAACAACCGGATGCTGCTGATCGCCGGCAAGATCGATTTCTTCATGGCCGCGAACACGCTGATGTCGTTCGACGCGGTTGCCAACAACGTTCCCGTCGTCACCATCGCCGCGGTGTTCCAGAAGGACCCCCAGGTGATGCTGACGCAGCCTGACGCCAAGGTCGCCAAGATCGAGGACCTCAAGCCGCTGACGCTGTTCGTCTCCAAGGAGGGCATGACGAGCTACTTCCAGTGGCTGAAGTCCGAATACGGCTTCAGCGAGAAGAACGTGCGTCCCTACAATTTCAATCCGCAGCCGTTCATCGCCAACCCCAAGAGCGCGATGCAGGGCTACGTCACCTCCGAGCCGTTCGCGGTCGAGAAGGCCGCCGGCTTCAAGCCCAACGTGCTGCTGCTCGCCGATTACGGCTTCAACACTTATTCGACCCTGATCGAGACCCGCCGCGACATTGCCGAGAAGAAGCCGGACCTGGTGCAGCGTTTCGTCGATGCCTCCATGATCGGCTGGTACAATTACATCTACCGCGACAATTCCGCCGGCAATGCCCTGATCAAGCAGCTCAACCCGGAGATGACTGACGAACTGCTCGCCTATTCCGTTGCCAAGATGAAGGAATACGGCATCGTCGATTCCGGCGAGTCGTTGAAAAACGGCATCGGCGCGATGAGCGACGAGCGCTACACCTCCTTCTTCAACAAGATGGTGAAGGCCGGCGTCGTGAAGGCCGATCTCGACTTCCGCAAATCCTATACGCTGCGCTTCGTCAACAAGGGCGTCGGCGTCGAGCTGCGCCCGAGCAAGCCGTAACGCATGTTGAGAACAAGTCCGACCATGCCGATGGCCGGGTTCACCTCTCCCATAGGGAGAGGTCGGATCGCATCGTCAGATGCGATCCGGGTGAGGGGATGCGTACCCTCGTGGGACCTGAGCCCCCTCACCCGCGCCTTCGGCGCGACCTCTCCCCGATGGGGAGAGGTGGGCAGCCCGGCTCAACAACTCGCAGCCGGCGATCGATGGTAGAGCGCAAAACTTCGCCCGTGGTCGAGTCCGGCCTGACGGCGCTCGCCGTCAGCCTGCGCGGCGTCACCAAGGCCTATGACAACGGCGTCATGGCGCTCGGCCCGCTCGATCTCGCCGTACGCAAGGGCGAGTTCATCTCGCTGCTCGGCCCGTCCGGCTGCGGCAAGTCGACGGCGCTGCGCATCATCGCCGAGCTCAGCGCGCCGTCATCGGGCACCGTGCGGGTGGCGCGGCACGAGGGTGTGCCGCAGCCCGGCCACGGCATCGGCTTCGTGTTCCAGGAGCCGACCCTGATGCCCTGGACCAGCGTGCGCGAGAACGTGCGGCTGCCGCTCAAGCTTGCCGGTGTGCCAAAGGCGGAAGCGCGCGCGCGGGCCGATGAGGCGCTGGCGAGCGTCGGTCTTGCCGATTTCGCCGAGGCCTATCCGCGCGAGCTCTCCGGCGGCATGAAGATGCGGGTGTCGCTGGCGCGCGCGCTCGTCACCGATCCCGATATCCTCCTGATGGACGAGCCGTTCGCGGCGCTCGACGAGATCACGCGCTTTCGCCTCAACAACGATCTGCTGGCGCTGTGGCGCAGCCTTCGCAAGACCGTCATCTTCGTCACCCATTCGGTGTTCGAATCCGTCTATCTGTCGCAGCGCGTCGTGGTGATGACGGCGCGGCCCGGCCGCATCCGGGCCGACATCCGCATCGAGACCGTCGAGCCGCGCGGCGAGGAGTTTCGCACCTCCGCCGCTTACTCCGATTATTGCCGGAAAGTGTCGGCCGCGCTGGCGCCGTCTTATTCGGGGCAGTTGACGCTATGAACGCGCAAAGCTCCGCCACCGCAAAACCATCGACGGCGCAGCGTGCGATGCGTTTTGTGCTCCCCGTCATCGTGTTCGCCGCCGGCCTCGCCGTCTGGGAACTGGTGGTCCGCGTCAAGGAGATCCCGCCTTACGTGCTGCCGGCGCCGTCCGTCATCGTCCTGACGCTGATCAAGGACTGGGCAGTGCTGTCACAATCGCTCGCCACCACGCTCCTGACGACACTTGAAGGCTTTGTCGCCGCGAGCATCGGCGGCATCGC
This sequence comes from Bradyrhizobium sp. B117, assembly GCF_038969555.1. Taxonomy (NCBI): domain Bacteria; kingdom Pseudomonadati; phylum Pseudomonadota; class Alphaproteobacteria; order Hyphomicrobiales; family Nitrobacteraceae; genus Bradyrhizobium; species Bradyrhizobium sp. B117. The sequence goes on along the minus strand of NZ_CP152414.1, from coordinate 9,464,958 downwards.
GCTGGCGCTGCTGTTCAATCAGTCGAAATGGGTCGAATATTCGCTGTTCCCCTATGCCGTCGTGCTCCAGGTGACGCCAGTGATCGCGATTGCGCCACTGCTCCTGATCTATCTGGAGCAGCAGACCGCGGTCGTCGTCTGCGCCTTCATCGTCGCGTTTTTCCCGGTGCTGTCCAACACCACGCTCGGGCTCAATTCGGTCGACCGCAATCTGGCCGGCCTGTTCCAGCTCTATGGTGCCTCGCCTCCGCAGACGCTGCGTTTCCTCAAGCTGCCGGCGGCGCTGCCCTACATCCTCGGGGGCCTGCGCATCGCCGGCGGCCTATCGCTGATCGGTGCCGTGGTGGCAGAGATCGCGGCGGGCACCGCCGGGGCCGGCTCCGGGCTCGCCTACAGGATCGCCGAGTCGGGCTACCGGTTGAACATACCCCGCATGTTCGCGGCGCTGCTTTTGTTGTCGCTGGCCGGGATTGTCATCTATGGGGTGCTGGCGCTAGTTTCCCACCTCGTTTTACGGCGCTGGCACGAAAGCGCGCTTGGAAAGGAAAGCTGATGTCTACCGGTTCGATTTCGTCCGAAAAGATCGATCTTCTGATTTATGGACCGGTCCGGCCGATCCTCGATAACGGGTTTTCCGATCACTTCGTCGTGCACAAGGCCGAGACCCGCGGCGACCTCGAGCGGCTGACGCCGGCGGTCCGGGAGAAGATCCGCGGCGTCGCGGTGACCTATCACACGGTCCGCGCCGACAAGGAGTCGCTGTCGCAGCTGCCCAAGATCGAGATGGTGGCGAGCTTCGGCGTCGGCTACGACCATATCGACGCCAAGTACGCGGCCGAGCACAACATCATCGTCACCAACACGCCCGACGTGCTGACCGAGGAGGTCGCCGACGTCGCGATGGGCTTGCTCATCTCCACCTTGCGCGAGTTCATCAAGGCCGACCGTTACGTCCGCTCCGGCCTCTGGCAGACCCAGAACTATCCGCTCAGCGTCGGCTCGCTGCGCGACCGTAAGGTCGGCATCGTCGGCATGGGCCGGATCGGCCAGGCCATCGCCCGCCGGCTCGATGCCTCGTTGGTGCCGGTGGTCTATCACTCCCGCAATCCGTCCAAGGACGTCACCTACAAGCACTACCCCGACCTGATCGAGATGGCGAAGGCGGTGGACACGCTGATGGTGATCGTGCCCGGCGGCGCCAGCACGAACAAGATGATCAATGCGGAGGTGCTCAAGGCGCTCGGCCCGCGCGGCGTGCTGATCAACGTGGCGCGCGGCTCGGTGGTCGACGAGCCGGCGCTGGTCCAGGCGCTGAAATCAGGCACCATCCTCGCCGCTGGCCTCGACGTGTTCGCGGCCGAGCCGAACGTGCCCGACGAGCTCAAGACCATGCAGAACGTCGTGCTGCTGCCGCATATCGGTTCGGCCTCGGTCGTCACGCGCAATGCGATGGACCAGCTCGTGGTCGACAACCTCAAATCCTGGTTCGCCGGCAAGCCGCCGCTGACGCCGGTTGCTGAAACGCCGTTCAAGGGACGCTGATGAGAGCTCTTCGGGTCGTTGCAATCACGATCGCGGCATATATTGCCGCGATCGGCCCTGCGCATGCGCAGGATGCGACGATTCTGAAGAAATCGATGCCCGGGCAGTGGGAGCTTTCGACCACCGAGCGCAGCAAGACCTGCGTCGTCACGCTGAAGGCCGACGCCGCAGCTGGGGGCTACAAGCTCGAGCTGGAGCCGGCCTGCAAGGCTGCGCTGCCGTTCACCAAGGACATCGTCGCCTGGAGCGTCAAAGGTCTCGACATCGTCCGCTTGCAGGATGCGACCGGTGAGGCCGTGATCGACTTCACCGAGGTCGAGGCCGGCATCTTCGAGGGCCTGCGTCAGGGCGAGGGCGTCTACATCCTGCAGGACCTCGCCGCCGCGCGCTCGATGGCCAAGTCGATGGACCAGATGATCGGCGACTGGGCCATGGTGCGCGGCAACGGCCAGCCGATCTGCGGATTGACGCTGACCAACACGGAAGCCGGCCAGGACAATTTTCAGGTCTTCCTCAAGCCGAAATGCGACGCGGCGATCGCGCAGTTCAACCCGACACAGTGGCGGCTCGAGCGCGGCCAGATCATCCTGATGTCGAAATCAGGCGAGATCTGGCAGTTCGAGGCCGACGACAATGCGCAGTGGCGGCGCGTCCCCGACACCGCCGATCCCCTGATCATGCTGCGGCAGTAGGCGCCGCTCCGTTCTTAACTTCCCGTCACGCAATTTTTCTGTTGCCCATGTCGATCCGGCGTCGGGCGGATCGTCATTCCAGTAGCGAGCTGATCGCGCAGCCGAGCCGGCCGCCTCTCGCCTCAACAGGAGTTTTGTATGCGCTTCATGTACATCGTCACGTCCAGCCAGCCAATGAGGGGCCCGACCCCGGCGCTGATGGAGGCCATGCAGAAGATTTCCGAGCGGGAAATCAAGGCGGGCCGGATGATCGACACCGGCGGCCTGATGCCGCTTGCGACCGGCGCACGTGTGCGGATCGTCGACGGCGAACTCAGCGTCGTCGACGGCCCCTTCATCGAGGCCAAGGAAGTCGTCGGCGGCTATGCCATTTTCGAGCTGCGCGACAAGGCCGAAGCTCTGGCCATGGCCAAGGAGTTCATGCAGCTGCACCTCGACCACATGCCGGGTTGGGACGGCACCTGCGAGTTGCGGGCCTTCGCCACGCCGGGCGTGGACGGAGCCTGCGAGGTCAAGGCAGCAGCTCACGACTGATGGGTGAGACAGCCCATCCCCGTCGGCGGCGATGACGGCCGCCGAAATCGATCGCGTCATCCGCGCCACCTGGCGTGTCGTTCAGCCGCGGCTGATCGCCACGCTGTCGCGGATGCTGCGCGACGTGCCGCTTGCGGAAGAGCTGACCCAGGACGCGCTGGTCGCGGCGCTGGAGGCCTGGCCCGTCATCGGCGTGCCCGACAATCCCGGCGCGTGGCTCATGGTGACCGCCAGGCGGCGCGCGCTTGATCATTTGCGCCGCGGCAGGATGCTCACAAACAAGCACGACATGCTGGCGCGGGACATGTTGCAGGAGCAGGAGATCGTGCCGGATTTCGATGCTGCGCTCGACGACGACATCGGCGATGAATTGTTGCGGCTGATCTTTACGGCCTGCCACCCGATCCTGTCGCGCGAGGCCCGCGCGGCTCTGGCGCTGCGCATGATCTGCGGCTTGACCACGTCCGAGATTGCGCGCGCCTACCTCGTGCCGGAAGCAACCATCTCCCAGCGCATCGTCCGCGCCAAGCGAACGCTGTCTGGATCCGGGCTCGCCTATGAGACGCCGAGCGGCGAAGCATTGTCAGAGCGTCTCGCCTCGGTGTTGCAGGTCATCTATCTCATTTTCAACGAAGGCTACCTCGCGGCACGCGGTGAGGAGTGGCTACGGCCGCAGCTCTGCAACGAAGCACTGCGCATGGGCCGCGTGCTCGCAGGTCTCGCGCCGGACGAGCCTGAGGTTCACGGCCTCGTCGCCCTGATGGATTTGGATGCCTCGCGGACCCATGCCCGCACCGATGCGAATGGTGATCCCATTCTGCTGATGGATCAGGATCGCGCGCTCTGGGATTGGTTGCAGATCCGTCGCGGCCTGCGCTCGCTCGAGCGCGCCAGCGAACTCGGCGGCGCCGGCGGATTTTACGCGCTTCAGGCTGCGATTGCGGCGTGTCACGCCAGGGCGGAGACCGCGGCAGCGACCAATTGGCAACGCATCGCGCAGCTCTACGCCGAGCTCGCGCTTCTGGTGCGCTCGCCAATCATCGAGCTTAATCGTGCGGTTGCGGTTGGCATGGCCGAGGGACCGCAAGCCGGATTGGACGTGCTGGACACGATCGCAGGCGCGCCGGCGCTGGCGGCCTATCATCATCTGCCGGCAGTTCGTGGCGATTTCCTGGAAAGGCTTGGGCGGCTTGCGGAGGCGCGGCAGGCGTTCGAAGCCGCCGCGCATCTTGCGACCAATGGACGTGAGCGCTCCATGATGGAGCGGCGCGCCGCGGCGCTCCACAGCGAGCGTCGCTAGCTCATCGGCTTCGGCGGCGGCGCGGTGCCTTGCGCCCATTTCTCCAGCTTGCCGAGCACGCCCCAGGCGGTGAGCGCCAGCGAGATCGGCATCGCGAACTGGCCGAGGCCCGGCACCGCGGACACGATGGTCCCGAGCAGCCCGGCAATGCCTCCCGCGTTGGGGCTCGCGGTCACCGCCGAGAGCAGTGCGGTGAGCACCGCGCCGCCGAGGCCGAGCGCGGTCTTCTTGCCGTTGAGCAGCTTGCCGATGGTCTCGCCGAGCGCGCCGTTGACCTGGCCGAGGACGGGCTTGCCGTCCTTGTTGAGCAGGGTGCTGAGCAGATCGACGACCTGCTTCAACTGGTCGACGGGAGCAGGGTTGGCCGGATTGCTCGTTCCTGACACCGGCGGCGTCTTGTTGATGAGGGCGAAGAGCCGCTCGAACAGCGTGATCGGGTCATTGGCAGCCGGCGGCGCGGTCACCGGCGGCGTGCTTGTCGCCGGCGGGCCGCCCCGCATGATCTGCGCGAGATCCTCCAGCCGCTTCAGGATCTGCGACAGGTCGCCGGTCGGCGCGGGGGTGACCGGCTGCTGCGCCGCGCGCGTGATGGCGGCAACCGTCATCGTGTCGAGGACGCCGGTTTCGGTGATGCCGTGTTGCTGCTGAAACTGCGCCACCGCCGCCTTGGTCCTCGGTCCGACGATGCCGTCCTCGTCGAGCATCGGATTGGCGCCGAGGTCGTTGAGGCATTTCTGCATCAACAGCGCCGTCGACGCCATCTGCTCCTCGGGCTCGAGATGGCTCAGCATGGCCGGGCCGCCGTCGAAGCTGATCGACGCATCGAGATCCATCATCGCCTTGAGGATCACCGCAGCGCCGAGCTGCGGATCGACCGTGCCCGGGTCGAACGAGCCGTCGCCGACGAACTTGCCGCCCCTTTGCTCGGGCGGGCCGTAGACGTTGGAGCCCGACCAGAGATAGGGCGAGTTGACCCCGCGGCCGCGATAGCCGAAGCCGTTGTACTGCTCCAGGCGGAACATCGTCTTCGCGATGCCCCAGTCGCGGGCGCCGACGAATCCCTCCAGCCTGAGCGCGTCGACGGCGCCTTCGGCGAACGAGGCGAACGGGCCGCGCCCCTTGGGGACGATGGTCGTGACGCGATTGAGCGCCTGGCCGTTGCCGAGATAAGTGTTGAAGTTGAAGCTGGATTCACGCGAGTGCAGCACCGCGACGAACCACCAGGGTACGTCGGTCTTGTTCTGGATCTCCGTGTACGTGTCCTTGTGGTTGATGGCCTTGCGCGCCGCCTCGGTGGCGGCGTCGGCACGTCCGGGCCTGATCCTCATGTTGGACCAGTTTCGTTCGTATTCGTCCTTGATAGTTTCGAATGACACCTTCATGTCCTGCTCCCGTGAAAAGCGATGAAATTGCGAAATTGATGAAATCGGCCGGGGTCGCGGAGATCAGAGTGAATCAGGCGCCGTGATCAGCGCGTGACTCCAGCGTGATCCCCCTAAATCTGGCACCTTGTCCGCCCGGCGCATGTGAACTGGCTTACAGCCTCGGCGGGAAACGAGCGGCAGGATAGCGGCGGGGCCGGCGCCGGCCGGGGCCGTCCCCAAGGGAACTGGCGGGGCCGTCAGTCGGTTGACGAGCCGGAAGGTCCGGCAAGGAGCCCTGCATGGCCAAGCGTGTCCTCGCGATCGGCATCGAACCCGGCAACGCGGATTACGACGCGTTCCCGCAGCTCACGCCGGAGCTCGTGCGCAACTACATCGAGGCGCAGCTGTTGCGCCTGCGCGATCTCGGCTTCGAGGTCACGAGCTGCCTGATCGACCTCGACGCGACGGCGGAAGCCGCCGTGACCGCGGCGCTGCGCGACGAGCGCTTCGACTGCATCGTGATCGGCGCCGGCCTGCGCGAGCCGAAGGAGCGGCTGCTGCTGTTCGAGAAGGTGCTCAACCTCGTCCATTGCCTGGCACCGGACGCGGCGATCTGCTTCAACACCACGCCCGCGGACACCGCCGAGGCCGTGCAGCGCTGGATCGCGCCCCGCTGACCGGCTCGCGACGACCGTGAAGATGGCGTGTATCGGTTCGGCAACGCAACCGCCCGCTGACCACGCAGGCGTTGTGTGCGAAAACGTCCCCCCTACTGTCCGTCCACGGAGAAGGCGAGCAGCACGTTGCCGGGCGCGGTACCATAATTTGTGTAGCCCGAGTTGACGTAGAGGATGCCCCCGGCGATCACCGGTCCCGGTCCATCGAGCGAGCCGCCATGCGCCGATACGCCGTTCACGGTCGCATAGTCCCGCATGGTGTCGACGTCCCAGATGATCTCGCCGCTCTTGGCGGCATAGGCCCGAAGGTGGCCGTCCAGTCCGCCGGAGAACACCACACCAGGAATCGCGGTTACCGCAGCCGACTGCGCAGGGCTGCATCCCGGCCGATCTCCGCAGCCTGGATGTGCCGCGTGCCAGACGATCTCGCCCGTCGCCTGGTTCATCGCGTACAGCCCGCCGCCCTGACTTGGATCGAGCTTCATGGGTATCCCAAAGACCGATTTCTGCGCGCCGGCGGTGGCCGGCGGCACGGCCTTCAGGCCGACATCCGACACCGCGACATAGACGTTGGCATCATCCGCAGCCGAGCCCCATTGCACGCCGCCGAGCGTACTGCCGAGTCCCACCCGGCGCTGCCAGATGATGGCACCATCGCGGTCCGGATCGAGCGCGTACACCATGCCGGATTTCTGGCCGGCAACCAGCGCACGACGTCCGTCAGGTAGATCGACCAGGATCGGAGAGGAGCCGAAATCGAAATCTGGACCCTTGGTGCCGGGGCAGTTGGCGCGATACTGGCTGCCGCACGCGATGTTGTAGGCATCACCCTCGGTCATCTGCCGCGACCAGGCGAGCCGTCCGGTGCCCAGATCGAAGGCCACAAACGCGTCGGAGGTCGTGGAGGCCGGGTCCAGATAACTGTCGCCCGTCGTCGCATAGATCCGATTTGTCTTGAGGTCGATGGTCGGCGACGACCAGATGGCCCCGCCGGAGGGTCCGAAGAGTTGGACACCGATCTCGTTGAGGCGGATTGGCTGGGCCGGCGGGCTGACATAGCCGCGCCACAGCACCTCGCCGGTCCTGGTGTCGAGCGCGGCAATCAGACCGCGGAAGGTGCAGCACGAATAGCGTGGATCGATCGCCAATACCTCTTCGACGGAGGAGACTGGCACATAAAGCACATGATTGGCCAAGGTCGGCGCTCCCGTGATCACGGCCCCCGCATGCGCATCGACACGTGTCCTCCACAGCAGCTTCCCGCTCTCGGCATCGAGCGCATAAGCCTCACCGCGTTGATCGCCGAAATAGGCGGTCGTGCCCCGCTCATCCTCGCCGATGGTGATCGCGGTGCGTACGCCGAAGCCGGCGTCGAACACCCAGCGCTGGCAGCCAAGTCTGGCATCCAGCGCATAGACCTTGCCTCCCGCACTGCCCACGAAGACCCGACCGCCCCAAACCGTCGGCTGCGCGTAGGCTCTGGTATCGCCGGGAAAGCCGAACGCCCATTTGAGCTTCAGGCGCGGAACATCGTCCGGCGAAAGCTGGGCCATGACAGCAGGTTGAAAGCGGTGTTGAGCGATGTCGACGCCCCAGCCGTTCCAGCGCGGCAACGAAGCGTCCGCAAGCGCTGGGCCCCGCTCACCGCATGTGGAATCCGGTAGTGGCGGCTGCTGCTCCGGTGGTGTCCCGACGAGATAGCGAACGATTTCCTGAATGTCGTGTTGGCTCAGGTCGCGTCCCTGCTGGCTCATCATGCCGAACATCAAGGCAAAGCTCACCCGCTCGGGCCTGAATTGCCGCAGCGCGTTGGCGTCAGGCGCGCGTGCCATGCCACCCTCGTGGCACGATGAGCAGTGCGTGCGGTAAAGTGCCTCGCCACGCGAGCTTGGCGCCTCCTCCGCATGATCCGGAAGCACGCCGGTGAGCAATATGCCCACTCCAAGCAGGAGACGTGCGAAGAGAGTGTATCCAGAGCGGTGCCTGGCCGTACTCGTCATTCTCGCCACCCTCGTCATAACGAAGCGCGCTTCGGCAACAGAAGATCAGCGCGCGTGGTCGTCAAGGCGTATCACGAATAAACAACCAAAGCGAGCATGAGGGGCAGATTACCGGTGTCTGATCATCGGGATCAAACAATGTCGTCGGGTTGCGAAGCGCCATGATGGCCTCGGCGCCAACTACCTTGGCCTTGGTTCAACTCGCGGCAATCAAGCTATGGCTGCGTCTTGGTGAGTCCACGTCCTAGCACTACTTTGGCAGAATTAGCTTTCGCCGTTGTCGAAGCGCGACAAAATCAACAACCTGCCCAAGCAGTGCTACCGCACAAGAGTGGTCCGGGACCAGTAACCGTTGTAGCTACGGTACTGAATTTGAAAACCGCGCTTTCGCAGATTGTGACCGATCATTCGGTTCATCCATCCGTGCCCTATCAGGGCCGTTTCGTCCGCGCCTTCAGATTGCATAAGCTTTTCGGTTGCTGCGCGAGCACGCAGACGAAATGCGGTAATGTCCTCATCTGCAGGAGCGCCGCATAGCCATGTTATCCTGCCAATTGCGGTCCATGCGCTAGAGTTCATACGCAAAGGGATGGTTGGGATGGTGATAGCTGCCTCGTTGAACAGCGGATCGCTGTACACCCTATCTGACTTAAGCAATGCCCTTGCCGATTCGGAGGCCCTCGGTAGGGAACTCGAGATCACTTTATCGATCCCGGCAGATTCAAGCCATTTTACGAGCGAATTAGGCGGCCAATCCATGATCCCTGCTGCATCGTATGCCTCGACCCAGCACCGGTAGTCCTGACGCGAGAGTGCCGCCTGCGGACGACAGGCCGGCTGACCGTGCCGTATCAGGTGGATGCGCTGTGTCATGCCTATACTGTTCCACTTTCGAGGGTCTTATAAAAGTTAGTTTCGCGGACGTTCAGGCCAGCGGCGGTCTTCCGGACGGTGGGAATGGAAGCGATACGCGTTCGCACCTTCTGGAGCGAGTACGTGGCTCTCTCATATGTCAACTTTCGTGGAAAGAGCGGTCCGGGCCCGGGGGCACGCCGATTCTGCCAAAGTAGTGCTAGGGCGACCTCTGTCGGTACTCGGAGCCGCAAGGCAGGCGATTTGATCTGGCCTGAATCCATGGCGGGCGTTAAGATTCGCCTCACCACAGGGAGGGCGAGCATGCTTCGAGGTCTTGGTATTGGAAGTTTTGCAATCGCGGCATGTCTGACGGTCGCGATGGTGATGCCGGCGCATGAAGCGGCGGCCCAGGATGCCCTCGGCGGCGCGATCATTGGTGGTGTCGGCGGGGCGATCCTCGGAGGCGCGCTCGGCGGCGGCCGCGGCGCGGCAATCGGCGCCGTCGTCGGTGCCGGCACGGGAGCTGCCATCGCCTCCGAGGGCGAGCGCCGTCGCTCCGGCTATTACGCCTATCAGCGCGGCTGCTACATGCAGCGCCCCGACGGCTATTACGTCCGGGTCGATCCCCGCTATTGCTATTAAGGCTCGAGCCCTCGCGCTTTAACTCTTCGCGCCCGCCGGCATGATCTGGAGCAGCGGCTCCGGCTGGATCGAGATCTGCCCGGCGAACGGCCGGTCGTGGGCGGCGATGAGCAGCACCGAGGTGGCGACGCCGGTCGCGAACAGGCCCATCGCGATCGCCGATCCCAGGCGGTTGTCGCAATGAACGAGCCCGATCACCAGGAGCGCGCAGGCGGCCTGCAGATACAGGCACCACCATTTGACCGGATTGACCGCGGCGAGGCTGACGATGATCCGCTGCCGCCGCGCATCCAGTGCCTGCTCCAGCGCGGCGAGCAGCTCGCGCTGCACGTTCGCCTGCCCCGTGCCCTGCGGCGTCATGGCGACGACGAGCTGCAGGGCTTCCGCGAGCGCCGGCGGTGTCACCTTCAGCGAGGCTTGCTGATGCGCCATCATCGGCCATTCCACCGCCACTGCCTGCCCGACATAGTCGCGCACGAGACCACTCAGCTTGGTCTCCTGCTCCGCCGGCAGGCCGGCGGCGAGCAGCACGACGCTGCGCAGCGCGCTGGCCTCGCGGCTCACCGCGGCGCTGGCGCGGTCGCTGTCGCCCCAGACCTGCGCCGCGATGAAGGCGACGAACAGGCCGAAGATGATGCCGAGCACCGGCAGCATCCCCGGCGAGATCGCCTTCAGCGATTTGGCGCGCTCCTCCGTCGCGGCCAGCGCGATGCCGGAGAAGATCGCCGCGGCGAGGAAATAGGTGAATCCAAAGATCACCAACGCCATCAAGGGCACAGGCAGATTGTGCAGCCAGTCGCTCATGCTGCTCTTGTCGCCTGATTTGGTGCCCTAGATCAACCGCATCCCGCGCAAACTCGCACGCCCGCTTCTGCCGACGATGATGTGGCGTGCACGGCAATCCCGAGCGGCTTGGCAATGTCGATAGCAGGGGACGTGGACAGGGGACTGTAAGAAGTGACCGATTGTGATCATCACGTTAGCCTTTGAAGGCGTGTGCCATTTCACTCACGAGTGATCATCAGCGGACTTCAGCTCTCACCTCAAAGGACTAAACCATATCGAGGGAGAACGAGATGGTTACATACAGCCACATCATTATTGGGGCCGGGTCCGCTGGCTGCACACTGGCCAGCCGTCTGACGGAGGACCCCGACACGCGCGTGCTTCTGCTGGAAGCCGGTGGCTGGGATCGTGATCCGCATATCCACGTCCCGCTTCTGTGGCCGCGGATGTTTTTCAAACAGCGGAACGACTGGGGCTTCTTCACCGAGCCTGAAGCGAGCATGGGCGGCCGGCCCATCGAATTCGCGCGCGGCAAGGTCATCGGCGGTTCATCCTCGACCAACGCCATGGCCTACGTGCGTGGCCATCGCAGCGACTATGACCGCTGGGCGTCGGCCGGGCTTACCGACTGGTCCTATGCGCACGTTCTTCCCTATTTCCGGCGGCAGGAGTCATGGGAAGGAGGTGCAGATGCCTGGCGCGGCGGCGACGGGCCGCTCACCACGCGCTTCAGCCGCTACCAGGACCCTCTCGTGGACGCCTTCATGGCAGCGGGAGAAGCAGCCGGCCATCCGGTCACACCGGACTACAACGGCGCACAACAGGAAGGCTTCGGCCGTTGGCAATCGACCATCCGCCGTGGACGGAGATGCAGCGCGGCCGTTGCCTATCTGCGGCCGGCGCTGCGGCGCGGCCGGATCGACATCGTCACGGGTGCCCGGGCAAGCTCCATGATCTTCGAGGGCCGACGCGCGGTCGGCGTCGAGTACCTGCACGGCGGCAGGACGCAGACAGCATATGCCGATCGCGAGATCATCCTTGCCGCCGGCGTCATCGGTTCGCCGCATCTGTTGATGCTGTCGGGCATTGGCGATCCCGACGTGCTTCAGCGCCACGACATTCCGGTCCGCATGGCGCTGCGCGGCGTCGGACAGAACTTGCAGGACCACATCTCCGCGCCGGTCGCCTATGCTCGACGCGGCGCCGGTCCGTTGCACAGACGCATGCGCGCCGACCGGATCGCGATCGATCTCGTGCGGCAACAGCTGTTCGGCACCGGCATCGCGAGCGACCTGCCCGCGGCCGCCATGGCGTTCCTGAACACTGGGGTCGGCGGCAACGTGCCGGATGTGCAGTTCCTGTTCGTCGCGCTTCCCATGACGGCCGGACCCTACTTCAGCCCGGTCGTGCAGCCCTATGCCGACGGCTTCTCCTGCCGGATCGTCCTGCTCAGGCCGGAGAGCCGAGGGCGTCTGGACCTCGTTTCGCGCGATCCATCAACCGCCCCACGGATCGTTGGCAACTATCTCGCGACTGATCACGACCGCATCGTCCTGCGCGAGGGCCTGCGGCTGGCGCGCGACGTCGGGCATCAGCTTGCGCTGAAACCGTTCATTGCCGCCGAAGTGGCGCCGGGCCCGGACAACTGGTCGGACTCCGGGCTCGACGCCCATATCGCGGCCACGGGTATCACCGTCCATCATCCGCTTGGCACGTGCCGCATGGGACCGGAAAGCGATGGAATGACCGTTGTCGACAGCGAGTTGCGCGTTCATGGGTTGAGAACCTCTGCGTTGTCGACGCATCGGTCATGCCGGACATGGTTGGCGGTAACATCAACGCAGCAGTCATCATGATCGCGGAAAAGGCTTCTGATGTCTTGCGAGGCAGGCCGGTCCTCGCTCCAACGCCCAGTTGTTGAGGGGCTCTCCCCAATCGCGTCGTTCTGCGAGGTTCGCGGTCAGGTTCGCTTGAGTTAGCCCCAAAGTTACCCCCAACAGTCGACGCCATTCAAATCAGCCGCATCCCCTTCAGGCTCGCATGCCCGTTCTTGCCGACGATGATGTGGTCGTGCACCTGCAATTAGTGGCCGCCGCAGCCGCGTAACAAGTGAGGTGAACGCCAGAACGCCACTGCCGCGCCACCAAATCGCCCAACGACTCAACGACGCATGTTGCATCGGGCCGGGGCGATGCGCATGGGTGGTGTAGTGATGCGCGATTGGTCCAATCTTTATGTGACTGCGTCCGTGAGCGGACTGATGGTCACGATGCTTTTGCTTGGCGCGATCCTCGCTCGAAATGTCGGACCGGCGGAGAAGAAAGGCGTCCGGATCATCGCTGTGTCAGAGCACAGCGAGGCCCGCACCCAGACAACTTCCGAGAACGGTGGCGGAGCCACGGTAGATTTTGGTGTCGCGGACCTTAGAGGGTCGCTGCCGTAGGGAAGTGATCGTCGGCCCGCCCTGCCGAGCCCGCAGAGAGACCTTCCGGCGTCGCCCCCGCGCCGCCGAGGAACCCGATGAAGGAGCGCCGGTTCATTGCCCAGTCCCTCCCGTGCTTCCGGCCGAAAGGATAGCACACTTTGGTACGGCAGGAGACTGCTGCGCTGCGGGATTTGCAGACGGTCAATCGCGTCGTTTTGCGAGGTTCGCGGTAAGGTCCGCTTTAGCCTCCAAGATTAGCCTCCAAGAGGGGACGCCATTCAAATCAGCCGCATCCCCTTCAGGCTCGCATGCCCGTTCTTGCCGATGATGATGTGGTCGTGCACGGCGATCCCGAGCGGCTTTGCGATGTCGATGATCGCTTTGGTCATCTGAATGTCGGCCTGCGAGGGTGAGGGATCGCCGCTGGGATGATTGTGCACCAGGATCAGCGCGGTCGCGGACAATTCCAGCGCGCGCTTGATCACCTCGCGCGGATAGACCGGGGTGTGGTCGACGGTGCCGGTCTGCTGCACCTCGTCGGCGATGAGCTGGTTGCGCTTGTCGAGGAACAGCAGGCGGAATTGTTCCTTGTCGGCAAACGCCATGCTGCTGCGGCAATAGTCGATCACCTCGTTCCAGGACGACAGCGCGTTGCGGCTGTTGACCTCGCCCTTGGCGACGCGATGCGCCGCGGCCGCGATCAGCTTGAGCTGGTTGATCGCGGATTCGCCGACGCCGTCGACCTCGCGCAGGCGCGCCACCGGCGCGTGCACGACCTCGGCGAACGAGCCGAATGTCTTGATCAGCGTCTTCGCCAGCGGCTTGGTGTCGCGCCGCGGCAGCGCCGCAAACAGCGCCATCTCCAACAGCTCGTAGTCGCTGAGCGCGTCCGCGCCGGCGCTGTAGAAACGCTCGCGCAGCCGCTCGCGATGGCCGTGATAGTGCGGCGCGTCCTCCGGCTTGCTCTTGTCGTGGTCTGGCTTGGCGGGCATCGGGCCCGGAGCATCGCCGCGGATTGCCGTTTTTGCAACCTTCAATTGCCCCGGCCGGTCCGCGCCGATGGCGGCATCGTGATGGCGACGACCCCGGCGAGGATCAACGCCATTCCGGCCATGCTCGACCAGGTGAAGCGCTCGCCCAGCCAGGCGATGCCCAGCGCCACGGCGAATCCCGCGCGCAGGTAGCTCCCGCTGGTGGTGCCGAGCGGGCCGAGCGTGCGGATCAGGCGGAAATAGATCACCATCGCAAAGGCCGTGCAGATGACCGCGAGGATGATCACCGCCGCGATGGCATCCGCGGTGGGGGCGGCAGCGCCCATGGCCGTTCGAGGACGGCAGCCGCGGGCAGCATCAGGATCGCAGCGCAACTCATCGCGCCGGCCGCCGTGACGATGGCGGGACGCTTCGAGAACCGCTGGCCCCACATGGGTGCGAGCGCATAGCACAGGCTGGCGCCCACCACGGCCGCCTGCGCCAGCGGCGCCGTCGTGCCGATCCCGGACAGCGCGTCGGTGCCGATCGTAAGCGCGACGCCCGCAAGGCCGAGCGCGACACCGATGATCTTCCACCTGGTGACGGCCTGCCGTCCGCGTCCGGTCATCATCGCGATCGCGAGCACGAACATCGGCGGGGTGGCATTGAGCACGCCGGCAAGACCGCTTGCGATATGCATCTCGCCCCAACTGATCAGGGTAAAGGGCAGCGCGCTTTGCAGCAGTCCCTGCACGAAAAAGGCGGCCCACACTGACCCTCGGCGGGGAAGGGCGTGTCCCTGCGCATGGGCAATCCCGACCAGAAGGATGGCCGCGATCGTCACGCGCGCGGCAACCATCGTGAACGGCGGGATCGCTGCGATCGCGACCTTGATCAGCGTGAACGAGCTGCCCCAGATCAGCGAGAGCAGCAGCAGAAGCCCGATCTCGATGACGAGAGTGATTTGTCCTGACGTCGTTCGTTGCGCCTGCGTGCTCATGCGAATCTGCTCCCGGATGGACCGGGACCATGATCCGGCGCGGCGGCGCAGGCTGGCTGAATTCGGACCTCATCGCCCGACCGAGTCCGATTTCAGCTACCCGGCGAGGTCGGATGAATTATCATTGCATCATGGCGAAGGTTTCCGCGCAGCCATCGGCGTTGCCACCGCATCTCGACTGGGCGACCTGCGACAGGGCGCGCCTCGCGCGTGCGCGTGCCTTCGATGGCCTGTTCTTTTCCGGCGTTCGCTCGACGAAGATCTACTGCCGGCCGGTCTGTCCGGTTCGCCCGGCGCGCTCCGAGAACGTCACCTTCTATGCGACAGCGGCGGCCGCCGAGCGCGCCGGCTTCCGTCCGTGCCTGCGCTGCCGGCCGGAAACGGCGCCGGGCTCGCCGGCCTGGATGGGCACGGCCACCACCGTCGCGCGCGGGATGCGCCTGATCAATGACGGCTTTCTCGATCGCGCGTCGATGAAGGACCTTGCGGAAGTCTTGGGAGTGGGCTCACGCCATCTGCTCCGCCTGTTCATGCGTCACGCCGGTGCGAGCCCGAGCGAGATCGCCGCGACCCGCCGTGTGCAGGAAGCCAAGCGTCTGATCGACCAGACCAGCATGACATTGGCGGAGATCGCCTTCGCCGCCGGTTTCGGTAGCGTGCGCAGATTCAACGATGCATTTGTCGCGACCTACAAGCGGCCGCCGTCGTCATTCCGTCGGCGGCGATAGTAGTTTGGTTGTCATTCCGGGGTGCTCGCTGCTGCGCAGCACGCCGGAATGACGGGGTATTACGACCCGACCTGCTTCTCGCTGTGCCGCTCCGACAGCGTGAAGGTCTCGTCGCCCACACCATCCTCCATTCGGAGGACGTCGTTCTTCCAGGATACCGCTACCAACCGATCGGATGATGGAGCTGCCGAACGATGGTTGACGTGGATCTGGTATCGCACCTGATCGGGGACATCTACGATGCCGCCCTCGATTCAGCACTATGGACCGACGTCCTCGAGCAGACATGTCAGTTCGTCGGCGGAACGGCAGCATCGCTCTACTCCAAGGAGGTCGTCGCGCGGCAAGGGGCGGCCCGATACAACTGGAACATGCCCGCGGATGCCCTCACCGCATATTTCAACGATCATGTGCGGTTCGATCCGGTCACCGTTAGCCAGTTCTTTTTCGAGGTCGGGGACATCTACAGCATCGCTGATCTCATGCCCTACGAGGAATTCGTCGCCACGCCGGTCTACCAGAAGTGGGCGAAACCCAACGGCTGGGTCGATCATCTTGCCGCGACCCTCGACAAATCGGCGAACGGCTTCGCCCTCTTCGGGGTGTTTCGCAACGAAAGGCAGGGGCTGGTCGACGATGGCATGCGCCATCGGATGCGGCTGTTGGTCCCCCATATGCGGCGCGCCGTGCTGATCGGGAACGTGATCGACGTTCACAGGGAGGGGTCGTCAGCCCTGTCGGATGCCTTCGATGCGATCGGCTCCTGCGTCTATCTCGTCGATAGCTCTGGCCGGATCGTGTTCGTCAACGAGGCCGGCCAGGCGTTGTGCGACAGCGGAACGGTCTTGAGCCGCCCGCGAAACGTGCTGACCGCCGTCGATCCTCACGCGGCCCGCATCCTGCGGGACCTCCTGGTTGCCGCGAACGACGGCGACGGCGCGATCGGCGTCAGCGGGATCGCGGTGCCGCTGTTGGAGCAGTCGGACCATGGCTGGTTTGCCCACGTGCTGCCGCTCACCTCGGGCGCCCGCCGTCGGCAAGGCAGGGTTCATTCGGCCGTGGCCGCTATCTTCGTTCGCAAGGTCTCGGCCTACGCACCGCCGCCGCTCGAAACGGTCGCCAGGCGCTACAAGCTCACACCCGGCGAGGTTCGCGTTCTTCAGGCCATGATGAGTGTCACCGGCGTGCCGAAGACGGCCGCGGCGCTAGGGATCGCCGAAACCACGGTCAAAACCCATCTGCAACGTCTGTTCGCCAAGACGGGCGTGCACCGCCAGGCCGACCTGGTGAAGCTGGTTGCGGCGCATGCGGATCCGTTTCGCGCCTGAATCGTTCCGCCCGGCATCTGATGCGTCATCACGCGACGGCGTCGCCGGATGGCGCCGCGTGGTCGGCAAGCTCGAACGTCTCGATCGAGCCGGAGTCTGAAATCAGCCGATCTGCTTTTCGCCGTGCCGCTCCGACAGCGTGAAGATCTCGACGCCCGTGGCGGTGACGCCGACCGAGTGCTCGAACTGCGCCGACAGCGAGCGGTCGCGGGTCACCGCGGTCCAGCCGTCGGACAGGATCTTCACATGCGGCTTGCCGAGATTGATCATCGGCTCGATGGTGAAGAACATGCCGGGCTTGAGCTGCACGCCCTCGCCGGGCCGCCCGATATGGATGATGTTCGGCTCGTCGTGGAACATGCGGCCAAGGCCATGGCCGCAGAAATCGCGCACCACGCTCATGCCCTGCGGCTCGACAAAACTCTGGATGGCGTGGCCGATGTCGCCGGTGGTGGCGCCGGGTTTTACGGCGGCGATGCCGCGCATCATCGCCTCATACGTCACCTCGATCAGCCGCTCCGCCTTGCGCGCGATCGGGCCGACCGCATACATCCGGCTGGAATCGCCGTACCAGCCGTCGACGATGAAGGTGACGTCGATGTTGACGATGTCGCCCTCTTTCAGCGGACGGTCGCCGGGCATGCCGTGGCAGACCACGTGGTTGAGCGAGGTGCAGGTCGAGTAACGATAGCCGCGATACATCAGTGTAGCCGGATAGGCGCCGTGGCTGAAGGCGAAGTCGCGGACGAATTCGTCGATCTTCGAGGTCGGCACGCCGGGGCCGACGATGTCGGTGAGCTCGTCGAGGCACTTCGCCACCAGCGCTCCTGCCTTGCGCATGCCGGCAAAGGCGCTCGGCCCGTGCAGCTTGATCTGTCCCGTCTTGCGCAGGGAGGTGTCGGTGGCTTCAACGTAGCTCATGCGGGTGCTATCTTCTGAAATGGTCTCGATATCGGCGGAAAGGCTTGATTTCAGGCCCTAATTTAATGATTGCCGGCCTTCATGCAAGCCGAGCGTGGTCTTTGCGCCCGAAAGCGGGCCTAATTCGGGACTTCTACGGTGGTTTCGACCGGCAGGGCGCCGCCGCGGACGCGGATTTCGCGGACGGGGTAGGGAACCCGGATGCCCTCGCGCTTGAAGGCGTCCCACAGCGCCAGCATGACGTCGCTCTTGACGTTGTCCATGCCGTCGGGGTCCGCGATCCAGAAGGTCAGCGAGAACTTCATCCCGGCCTCGGCGAATTCGGTCAAAATGCTGTTCGGCGGCTTGCCCTTCGTCGCGCGCGGATGGGCGGCGGCGGTCTCGGCGGCGAGCTTGGTGACCACGCGCGGGTCGGCGTCGTAATTGGTGCCGAAGGCGATCTTCACCAGCGTGTTCTTGTCGGTATAGGTCCAGTTGACGACCTTCTGCGTCACCAGGTCCTCGTTCGGCACCAGGAATTCGCGGCCGTCGCCTGCGGCGACGGAAATATAGCGCGTCTTCATCGCGCTGATGCGCCCGGTGTTGTCGCCGATGGTGACGAGGTCGCCCGGCTTCACCGACTTGTCGGCGAGCAGGATGATGCCCGAGATGAAATTGGCGACGATCTTCTGCAGGCCGATACCGATGCCGACGCCGACCGCGCCGGAGAATACCGCGAGCGCCGAGAGGTCGATGCCGACCGCGCCGAGCGCGATCACGATGGCGACGGCAAGCAGCCCGATGCGGATGATCTTGACCAGCAGCACCTGCACCGACGGGGTCAGATCGGTGGTCGAATTGATCCGGCTCTCGGCGAAATTGCTGGCGATGTTGGTGGCCCAGAGCGCGATCAGCAGCAGCGCGCCGGCCTTGATGACGAGGAGCGGCGTCAGCCTGAGGCCGCCGAGCACGATGGCGAAGGAATCGAGCAGATCGACGGTCGAATCGAGCTGGCCGATGATGGACAGCGCCGCGACGAACCAGGCGGTGATCGAGACCAGCTTGACGATGAAGGCGTTGCGCAGGACCGAGGTCACCAGCCGGATCACGAGCCAGGCCAGCCCCATCTTGGCCGCGACCATCAGCAGATAGGAGCGGCTCGGCCAGGTCGCATGGTACATCACCACGCGGCAGACGATCACGAGCAGGGTGAACACCGCCGTTGAGGCGCTCGACATCATCACCCGCGAGAAGTGCCGCAGCGGCAGCGGCCAGCCCATCGCCAGCGATGTCATGTCGACGCGATTGCGAATGCCGGCTTCCGCGGCATAGGCGAGGCCGGCTGCCGCGAGAATGAGACCAAATTGCAGGTAGAACCAGGGCGAGGAAATCTCCGCCCCGACGCTGCGCGCGGTCGTCTGCACGAACTCCATGAAGTCTTTGAGGTCCATGTCCATCGGTCTCGTCGGAAGGCGGGGAGAGGATTGATTCGAGGGCGCCGCAGAATCCCACAAAGGGTGCGGCCCGGCCATCGATACACCGTGAAGTGAGGCGCGTTAAGGCCGCAAAATACGGGCAGATTGCCGCGAGCCGCGAAAATGGGTTGGCGCGGGGGAATGCCGACGATAAGGATGAAAATCCAGCGATTTGTACCCGGAAGGTGGATGGCCTCCCTCGACTCCTTCAGCCTCGCCATTTTGCTCGGCGCCGTCCTGGTGATGGCCGGTATCCTGTCGAGCCTGCTTGCGCTGCGCTTCGGCGCGCCCTTGCTGCTCGTCTTCCTTGCCATCGGCATGCTCGCCGGGGATTCCGGCCCCGGGCAGATCCAGTTCAATGACGTCGGCACCACCTATCTGGTCGGCTCGGTGGCCCTCGCTTTGATCCTGTTCGACGGCGGCTTGAAGACGCGCTTTGCCAGCATCCGCACCGTGCTCGCCCCGTCCCTGGTGCTCGCTACCGTCGGCGTGCTGCTGACCGCGCTGGTCACGGCGCCGTTCGCGAAATTTGCGCTCGATCTCAACTGGGCGGAATCGCTGCTGGTCGGCGCCGTGGTCGCCTCGACCGACGCCGCCGCCGTGTTCCTGCTGGTGCACACCCAGGGGCTGCGCCTGCGCCCACGCGTCGGCGCGACGCTTGAGGCGGAATCCGGCACCAACGATCCGTTCGCGATCTTCCTCACGCTGATGCTGGTGGAATACATCTCGCTCGGCTCGAGCTCGCCCGGCCATGTGCTGATGGAGTTCGTCCAGGAGGCGGTGCTGGGCGCCGTCGTCGGCGTCATCGGCGGACGGCTCGTCGTCATCGCGCTGAACCAGGTGGCGTTGCCGCAGGGCCTGCATGCGCCGTTCGTCACCACTGGTGCGCTGGTGATCTTCGGCGGCTCGCAGATCATGCATGCCTCGGGCTTTCTCGCGGTCTATCTCGCCGGCATCATCATCGGCAACCGCCCGACCCGCGCGCATAATTCGGTCGTCACCTTCCTCGATGCCGCGACCTGGCTGGCGCAGATCGTGATGTTCGTGCTGCTGGGCCTGCTGGTCTCGCCGAGCCGGCTCGGCGCCAGCGTGCTGCCGGCCGTCGCCGTCGCGCTGGTCCTGATGCTGGTGGCCCGGCCGCTCGCGGTATTCGTGTGCCTCGCGCCGTTCCGCTTCAACTGGCGCGAAAAGATCTTCATCGCCTGGACCGGCCTGCGCGGCGCGGTCGCGATCTTCCTGGCCTCGATCCCGATGCTGGTCGGCTTGTCAAAAGCCTATCTCTATTTCGACGTCGCCTTTGTCGTCGTCATCATCTCGCTGCTGCTGCAGGGCTGGACGCTGGCGCCGGCCGCGCGTAAGCTGCACGTTGCGCTGCCGCGCGCCGAGCGTGGCCCGCGCCGCGTCGAGCTCGATCTGCCCGGCCAGCTCGAGCAGCAGCTCGTCGGCTATCCGGTGCGATCCAAGAGCCTCTATTTCCGCCGCGGCCTGATCCCGTCCTGGTCCAAGCCAACCTTGGTGATCCGCAACGAGAACATCCTGACGCCGACGGAAGCCGATCCGATCGCGCCCGGCGACTACATCTATCTGCTGGCACCGCCGGAGAAGGCCGAGGCGCTCGACCGCTTCTTCGTCGACATGCAGCCGAGCTCGGCGCCCGATCCGCATCTGCTCGGCGACTTCATGGTCTCCGGGGAGCACACACTGGCCGAGCTTGCCGAGATCTACGGCGTCAAGATCAGTGAGGACGAGGGCAAGCTGACGCTCGCCGACTATTTCGACGTCCATCTCGACCGCGCGCCGAAAGAGGGCGCCGAGCTGCCGCTGGACGCGATCGTGCTGGTCGCGCGCAGCATCTCCGGCGGCCGCGTCAACGTCGTCGGCTTGCGCCTGCCCGAGGACGAGGAGCCGCCCGCGCCGCTGACGCGCCGGCAGGCGCTGCGGCGCAAGCTGGCGGATGTGTGGACCTCGGTGGCGGGGGTCTGACGCCACCGTGGACGCTGCTGCCGTAGGGTGGGCAAAGGCGCCCTTGCGCCGTGCCCACCAAAAGAAGACGTGGGCACGGCGCGCGAAGAGCGCGCCTTTGCCCACCCTACGAAGGGGTCGTCGCTGCGCTTGCAATGCTGGTGCGTGCTGAATGCGCTCCGATGGCGTGGTGCAGTTCGCACGAAACCGCCGCCAAATCGCCGCAACCGCTGAAGATTTGCGCGCCTTCGTGACCGCCGGTTCCGGAACACCCTGCTGCGTTGCTCGTTCTTCGCGTGACGGTCAACGTCTTTGACAGGAGCAGTTCCATGCGAAGTTTCATCTTGCCTGCCATCGTCGCGATCGGTCTCGGATCGGCTGCGCCGGCGATGGCCTACGACACCGGCGA
Source organism: Bradyrhizobium sp. B117 (assembly GCF_038969555.1). Lineage (NCBI taxonomy): Bacteria > Pseudomonadati > Pseudomonadota > Alphaproteobacteria > Hyphomicrobiales > Nitrobacteraceae > Bradyrhizobium > Bradyrhizobium sp. B117. The sequence continues at coordinate 9,443,368 of NZ_CP152414.1, read as the reverse complement.
CCAGATCTCGATGCAAGTCGCGCTCGACGTCGCGACCGACATCGGCGTCATGACGGTCTCGCACACGAACTTCCTCGGCGATGAATGGCAGATCGAAGGCCGCGACCGCAGTGGTCGCTGGATGGAGGTCGATGTCGATGCCCGCACCGGTGAGGTTCGCAACGTCGATCGCGGCTGGTAGACACACCTCGCTGTCATTGCCCGCGAAAGCGGGCAATCCAGTATTCCAGAGACGGTGCGCGGACACGGAGCAGCCGCGGCGTACTGGATGCCCCGGTCGAGCCGGGGCATGACTGCGGTGGTGAGGCAAGGACGGGACGTCACCAGCACACGCACGTCGCCCTACGTCAGCACCTTCACCCCGCCGAACGACGTCACGCGACCCTGCTTCAGCATCACGATTTGCGTGGCAAGCTGGCGCAGCTCGGCGGCGTCGTGGCTGACATAGACCATCGGAACATTGGCTTCGTCGCGCAGCCGCACCAGGTAGGGCAGGATCTCGAGCTTGCGGCCCTCGTCGAGCGCGCCGAGCGGCTCGTCGAGCAGCAGGAGTCGCGGCTTCGACAGCAGCGCGCGGCCGAGCGCGACGCGCTGGCGCTCGCCGCCGGAAAGCTTTCCGGGACGGCGGTCGAGCAGCGCGCCGATGTCGAGCAGGTCGATGATGCGCTTGTGCTGGCCGGGATCAGGCGCAAGCCCGTTCATGCGACGGCCGTAGTCGAGATTTTGCGCGACGCTGAAATGCGGAAACAGCCGCGCGTCCTGGAACACATAGCCGATGCGGCGGCGATAGGTCGGCACATGGATGCCGGCCGCGGTGTCGTCGACGGTGTCGCCGTCGATCACGATGGTGCCGCGATCGGGCCGCAACAGCCCGGCGATCATGTTGACCAGCGAGCTCTTGCCGGCGCCCGAGGCGCCGAACAGGCCGATGACGCGGCCCTCGCCGGTGAAGGATGCGGACAGCGAGAACTCGCCGAGCTTCTTTTCGATGTCGACGCGCAGCATGGTCAATTCCCGTGCAAGCGCTGTGTGGCGCGGCGGGCGAACCATTCGGCGGCGATCAGCGCGCCGATCGCCAGCACGATCGAGACGATGACGAGCCGGCCCGCCGCCGCATCGCCGTCGGGCGTCTGGATCAGCGAATAGATCGCCGAGGAAATCGTCTGGGTCTCGCCGGGGATGTTGGAGACGAAGGTGATGGTCGCGCCGAACTCGCCGATCGCCTTGGCAAAGCCCAGCACCATGCCGGCGAGCACGCCGGGCAGCGCCAGCGGCAGCGTCACGGTGAAGAACACTTTCCACGGCGCGGCGCCGAGCGTCTCGGCTGCCTGCTCGAGCCGGCGGTCGATCGCCTCGATCGACAGCCGCATCGGCCGCACCAGCAGCGGAAACGCCATCACGCCGCAGGCGAGCGCGGCGCCGGTCCAGCGGAATGCGAACACGATGCCGAGATGATCGGCGAGGAAGCCGCCGACCAGGCCGCGGCGGCCGAAGGTGAGCAGCAGCAGATAGCCGGTGACGACAGGCGGCAGCACCAGCGGCAGATGCACGACGGCATCGAGCACCGACTTGCCCCAGAAATCCTTGCGGGCGAGCAGCCATGCCAGCGCAATGCCGAACGGCGTTGCGACCAGCGTGGCAATGACGGCGACCCTGAGCGAGAGCAGGATCGCCGTCCATTCGGCGGGAGAAATGTCGAGCATCAAGTCGTAATATCAGGTGGCAAAATCAAGTCGCAAAAATCAGGTTGTCGGGCTGACCAGGAACTTGAAGCCGTATTTTTCCAGAATGGTCTTGGCGGCCGTCGAGCGCAGGAAGGCGAGGTAGTCGTTCGTCTCCGGCTTCGCGGTCGTGGTCGCCGCAACTGGATAGATGATCGCCGGATGCGAATCCGCCGGGAAGGTGCCGACGATCTTGATACCGGGCTCGACCTTGGCGTCGGTGGAATAGACGATGCCGAGCGCGGCCTCGCCGCGGGCGACCAGCGTCAGTGCGGCGCGCACGCTCTCGGCCATGGCGAATTTCGGCTCGGCGGCCTGCCAGGCGCCCAGCTTCTCCAGCGCGGCCTTGGCATACTTGCCGACCGGCACCGACTTGACGTCGCCGGTTGCGATCTTGCCGTCGCCGGCGAGCTTGGCGAGGTCGAAGCCTTGCGCGATGGTGACGTTGTCGACCTTGGAATCCTTCGGCGCGATCAGCACGATGCTGTTGCCGAGCAGGTTCACGCGAGTCGGCTCGTTGATCGTCTTCTTGGAGATCGCGTAGTCCATCCAGTCGGTATCGGCCGAGACGAACACGTCGGCCGGCGCGCCCTGCTCGATCTGCTTGGCGAGCACCGAGCTTGCGGCATAGCTGACGCTGAACTTGACGCCGGTCTTGGCGGTGTAGGCGGCGTCGATCTCGTCGAGCGCGTTCTTCATCGACGCCGCGGCGAACACGGTGATGGTCTTGTCCTCGGCGGCTGCAGGCGAGAGGCTCGCGCCCGCGAGGATGACGAAGGCGGTGAAAAGTCCGGCAATACGAATCATGGATGCGCTCCGTGCGAGCTCGCGCGCGCAAATGCACACGCAAATCTGGCGTTGGGTTAGGTCTGGTCGCGACGGGCGGAAGCGCTGTTCCACGTGTCCCCGCAGCGGCTTACGGCCGGCGGGGATATCGCAGTGCAAACATAGCAGGCCGGGGCTTCAGGTCAAAGGCGACCGTTTGACCGACGGAGGATCTATTGGGCCGGCAGGATCGCGATCGACAGCGCATTATCCTTGGCGCCGCTGACCTGGAGCACGAACGGCTTGTCCGAGAGCTCGTATTTCATGGTCTTGCGGATGCCGTCGCAATCGGTGGCGCCGCTAAACGCCACGGGCTTGAGGAAATGCCCGTCCTGGACCACGTCGACCCAGGCCCCGCTGGACAGGCTGATCGTGTAGAGCCCGGCCTTCGCCGTCTTGATGCTGGTGAAGCCGGCAAAGGTACCGTCCTTCGGCGCCCGCTCCGGCGGCGTCGGCAGCTTGGCCTCCTGCGGCGCGACCAGCCCCAGCGTGATGGCGGCCGCCGGCAGCGCGGCCTGCTCGGCCCCCGAGGCCAGCTTGGCACGATCCGGCGCCGTCAGCGCCGCGCGCTCGCGCTCGATCGGCCATTTGAACTTGTCGCAGCCACTCGGCTCCTCGGCAGCCAGGGCGGAGGTCACGCTGAGCGAAAGCACAGCGAGGAGGGTGAGGACGCGCATGTCAATTCTCATCGTTGGCCGCGCGAGGGCGCGGCTTGCGGTCAGGGTTGTTGATGGACGGGATGCGCATCCCGAAATGCCGCGGGCTTACGGCCTCGGGGCAGTGCATTCTACCGCATTCCAGTGGATAGGAGCCAGTCATGACTCCGTCATCCCGGGGCGCGCGCAGCGCGAGCCCGGGATCCATAGCCACAGGCGGGTGTGGTTACCGGGATTCGGAGTGACCTGCGTCGCGCCACAACCGCTCCCTGTGGTTATGGGTCCCGGGCTCGCTTCGCGCCCCGGGACGACGCCGAGAGTGAGGCAACAGCACGCCCTACGGCTTCGCGTCCCCTGCATGCAGCACCGCCTTGCAGGCCGCGGGCATCTGCGCCAGCGTCATCGGCGGTTTCGGCTTCGGCGGCTCCGGCGGCGGTTTTGGATGCAGCACGGCGTCCGAGAACCAATAGGCGAGGTCGGACGGCGTGCAGCCCTCGTCCTCGGATTGCGAGGGCTGGCCCTCGCAGTCGCCGGCGCCCGCCGGGCAGCGCATGCGGATGTGGAAGTGATAGTCGTGGCCCCACCACGGCCTGATCTTCGACAGCCAGGAGCGGTCGCCCTTGGCCTCGCGGCACAGCGCCTTTTTGATCGCGGCATTGACGAAGATGCGCTGCACCGCCGGTTCCTGTGCCGCGTCGCGCAGCACCAGCACATGGCTAGGTGTGAACACCTTCGGATCGATGTCGAGCCGGTCCTGCCGCACCATCATCACCGCCGACATCTCCTCGCGCTCATCGCGCGAGAGCCGGCGATCCGGCATCGGCGTCAGCCAGATGTCGGCGTCCAACCCGATCTGGTGGCTGGCATGGCCCGACAAGGCAGGGCCGCCGCGCGGCTGGCCGATGTCGCCGACCAAAATGCCCGGCCAGCCCGCGTCCTTGTGCGCCTTGGCAGCCAGGCGCTTGATCAGCGCGATCATATCAGGGTGGCCGTAATTGCGGTTGCGCGACAGCCGCATCACCTGCCAATTGTCGCCGTTGAGCGGCATCTGCGTGGCGCCGCCGATGCAGCCCTTGCTATAGGAGCCGACGACATGCGCCGGCCCCGTCGAGGGCAGCAGTTTTCGCGCGAACAGCTCCTTGGCGCCGAGATGCGGATCGTTCGGATTGGCCAGCGGCGGCAGCGGCTTCGGGGTGACGCTGCCCTTGTCCTGGGCCAGCGCGTCGCCGGCGGCCAGGAGCGTCATGACGAGCAGGATGAGGGCGATGCGGCGGGGACTCATGCTGACATCCTTATAACCCAACGCCGCGCCAGGGTTAAGGATGAGGCTTGTCAGGCGGGCGCCGCCTCACGCCGTCTTTACAGCCGTCATGGACGGGCGACATCATGCCCTCGCGCGAGAGGGCATTTCGTCCTGACATTTTTTATGACGCGGCTCGCGCGGCGCGCATGCGGCGGAGCTGTTCGCACTGGTCCAGCGCGAGGGCACGCGCAACACCCACCATCCATATCTCGAACTAGCTTGGTCAAAAGTCGCAGATTTTCCGGCGTCGCCGTGCGATTTTTAACGGCGCGATAACCGTATCCTGCTTTGACCAAAATTCGTGCGCGGAGCGAGTCCCGCCACGATCCTGCATGCAATCGGACGCGCGTCCGGAATTGATTCATGGAGAGCGCGCGTTTTTGCATCGTGTCTATTTCCGATCGCGACAAAGCGCCCGGTCCGGTGCGCCGTTTGGCCCGTCTGCGCCTCGTAAACAGGCATGGCAACCGGGTCTTCGGCGGCCGGGGCGCGGCCACACCACCAAAGATTACTTTTTTTTCAGACACTTGCTCCAACACTTGCGGCCGCTGGGCGCGGCTAGGACGTGTGAAGTTGAGTTTGGGGTCTCAAAAAGCAAAAAAGCGAAAGCAAAGCGTGCGCGCCGGGGCTGGCCGACAGCCCCGCAAGCCGCGCTTTTCGCGCGCGCGTCCTGCCGAACGCGACCAGCTCGTGCAGAGCCGCGCAGAGGCAGAGGCCGCAATCGCGGACGCGCGTAAATCGCATGAGCGGCTGCGCCAGGCCGTCGACCTGCTGCCGCAGGGCATCGTGATCCTCGACCCCGAAGGCCGCTACGTCCTCTGGAACAAGCAATATTCCGAGATCTACAGCAAGACCGCCGATCTGTTCGAAGAGGGCGCGCGCCTGGAAGACACGCTGCGCGTCGGTGTCGCCCGCGGCGACTATCCGGAAGCCGCCGGCCACGAGGACGAGTGGATCGCCGAGCGGCTGAAAAAGCTCTATGAGCCCGGCAAGCGCCACGAGCAGAAGCTGGCGGACGGCCGCGTCATCCTGATCGAGGAACGCCGCACCGACGACGGTGGCGTCGTTGGCCTCCGCGTCGACATCACCGAATTGAAGCAGCGCGAGGCCTCGTTCCGCCTGCTGTTCGACGGCAATCCCGTGCCCATGATCGTCTGCGCGCTGGACGACGAGCGCATCCTCGGCGTCAACGACGCCGCGATCGCGCATTACGGTTATAGCCGCGCCGAGTTCGAGAAGCTGACGATCCGCAGCCTTCAGGCGTTCGAGAGCGAGTCGCCCTGGACCACGGATCGCTCAAGCGACGAGCAGGCAGCGCGCACCTGGAAGCACGTCAAGGCCGACGGCGCGCTGATCGACCTTGCGATCTATTCGCGCGAATTGACCTATGCCGAGCGGCCCGCGGTGCTGCTCGCGCTGATGGACATCACCGAGCGCAAGCGCGCCGAGGCGCGGCTCGCCTTCATGGCCCAGCACGATGGCCTGACCGGCCTGCCGAACCGCAATCTGCTGCGCCAGCAGGTCGACGAGATGCTGCTGCACACGCGGCGCAGCGCCGAGAGGGTCGCGCTGTTGATGCTGGGGCTCGATAATTTCAAGGCGGTCAACGACACGCTGGGGCATGCGATCGGCGACAAGCTCTTGCGCGGCGTCGCCAAGCGGCTGCGCTCGACGCTTCGCGAAGAGGATGCGTTGGCGCGGCTCAACTCCGACGAGTTCGCGATCGTGCAGGGCGGGCTGACGCGGCCCGAGGATGCGGCGGGCCTCGCAAAACGCCTGCTGGAAGCCATCTCCGACCCCTATCTGCTCGACGGCCATTCCGTGGTGATCGGCGCCTCGATCGGCATCGCGATGGCGCCGGGCGACGGCGACGACTCCGAGAAGCTGCTCAAGAGCGCCGACATGGCGCTGTCGCGCGCCAAGCAGGATGCGCGCGGCAGCTTCGCCTTCTTCGAGGCCGCGCTCGATGCAAAAGCGCAGAGCCGGCGCAAGATCGAGGTCGAGCTGCGCGATGCGATCCGTAACGATGTGCTGCGCCCCTATTATCAGCCGCTGATCGACCTCCAGAGCGGCCGCATCACCGGTTTCGAGGCGCTGGTGCGCTGGCCGCATGCCGAGCGCGGCATGGTCTCGCCGGCCGAGTTCATCCCGGTCGCCGAGGACACCGGCCTGATCAATCCGCTCGGCGGATTGATGCTGCGCCGGGCGTGCCTGGATGCCGCGAGCTGGCCGGACGACGTCCGCGTCGCCGTCAATTTGTCGCCGCTCCAGTTCCGCAGCGGCAGCCTGCTCGCGATGGTGACGGATGCGCTGAAACAGTCCGGCCTGCCGCCGCGCCGGCTCGAGCTCGAGATCACCGAGACGCTGCTCTTGGAGAAGAGCGCCCAGGTGCTGGCGACGCTGCATGCGCTGCGCGCGCTCGGGGTGCGCATCTCCATGGACGATTTCGGCACCGGCTATTCCAGCCTCAGCTATTTGCGCAGCTTCCCGTTCGACAAGATCAAGATCGACCAGTCCTTCGTGCGCGACCTCGGCGCCAACCGCGAAGCGCAGGCGATCATCCGCTCCATCGTCAGCCTCGGCAAAGGCCTTGGCGTCACCATCACCGCCGAGGGCGTCGAGACCGAAGCCGAGCTGAGTTGCCTCCGCGCCGAAGGCTGCGACGAAGGCCAGGGCTTTCTGTTCAGCAAGGCCCGCCCAAATGCGGAGATCATCAGCCTCCTGGCCGCGCAACGCGGCATCGAGGCCGCCGACGACAACGCCGCGCTGGTGGCGTGAGGCGGTTGCGCCGCAAAGGTGGCGTGCTACCTCGCCCCGTTCTTACGGGGAGAGGTAAAGACTACGCAGCCCGCAACCCCGCCAAAAACGTATCCACGCTCTTCATCAGAGCTGATGCATGGTGCCCAAGCTCACCCGAAGCCACCATCACATTGCCTGCCAGCGCGCGCGACTGGTCGGCGGCCTGGCTTGCGCCGGCGACATTGGCTGAGACGTCGGTGGTGCCGGCCGAGGCCTGCTGCACGCTGCGGGCGATCTCGCGCGTCGCCGAGCCCTGCTCCTCCACGGCGGCGGCGATTGTCGTGGCGATGCCGCTGATCTCGCGGATGGTGTCGCTGATCCCGGAGATGGCGGTGACGCAATTGCCGGTCGCGGCCTGGATCGCCGAGACCTGGCTTGCGATCTCGTCCGTCGCCTTCGCTGTCTGGCTGGCCAACTCCTTCACTTCCGATGCGACGACGGCGAAGCCGCGGCCGGCCTCGCCCGCGCGCGCCGCCTCGATCGTGGCGTTGAGCGCCAGCAGGTTGGTCTGGCTGGCGATCTCGCTGATCAGCCGCAACACGTCCCCGATCCGCTCGGCGGAGGCCGCAAGGCTCGTGACCATCTCGGTCGTCTCGGTCGCCTTGACCACGGCGTTGCTGGCGACCTCGCTGGAATGGGTGACCTGACGGCCGATCTCGCTGACCGACGAAGCCAGCTCTTCCGTAGCTGCCGCGACCGCATTGACGCTGGTCGAGGCTTCCTCGGAGGCCGTCGCCGCGGCGGAGGCGCGCTGCGAGGTGCCGTTGACGCTCGACGTGATCTCGCCGGCAACGTTTTGCATGCCCTCGGTCGCCTTGGCGACCGCGGCGACCACGCCCTTGACGTCGGCTTCGAAGCGGTCGGCCATCTGGCGCTGCAGCGCCTGCTTCTCGATCTCCGCCTTGGCCTTGTCGGCCTCCTGCGCTTCGCGCAAGGCACCGGCCTCGAGCATGTTCTGGCGGAACACGTCCACGGCCTTGGCCATGGTGCCGAGCTCGTCCGGGCGCTCACTGCCGGGAATGGTGACGCTGGTGTCGCCGCTCGACAGCCGGTTCATGACAGCGGTGATCGCGGTGAGCGGCCGCGACAGGCCACGTCCGAGCAGGAATGCCAGCAGGATGGCGGCGGCGAGGATCGCGACCGTGCCGAGGATCAGGTTGCGCTCGGCGGTGGAGAACGCGGCCTCGTATTCCGTCGTGTCCTTGATGATCTCGAGCACGCCGACCGGCTGCCCCGCATAGTTCTTGATCGGCCCGGCATAGACCGCGACCGGATGACCGTCGAGCTCGGCCTCGCGCAGCAGCGGCGCGCCGTCGATCGCGGCCTTCAGCTCGTCCGGCTTGGCGACCGCGGTCTCGAAGGTGGAGGACAGCTTGTTCAGGTTCTTGCCGTCTACCGAATAGACCGCAAGGTCGATGCCAAAGCGCTTCTTGGCGCGGTCGACGAATTCCTTGCCGAAGGCGGCGCCGATGTCGACATTGGCGATGTTCTTGCCGTCGCGCACGATCGTCGTCATGCCGAAGATGCCGAGCGCCTCGCGGCCGGGCTCGACACCGACGATCTGCCGGCCGGTCTTGAGCGCCTCGACCACGGTGGCGCGGCGTGCCGAGACGTCGTCGCCGAAGCTTTTTGGTGTGTGCACGCGATAGAACGAGACCGCCGGCGGGAGCTGGAAGGTGATCAGCGGGATACCCTGCGCCTTCAGCGCCTTGTTGGCGTCGCCGAGCAGGATGCCGAGCGCGTCGCGGTCGCCCTTGACGATGGCATCGCCCACCGGCGGCAGCGCTGCAATCGCGGCAGAGACTGCCAGCGCCGAACGGCCCTCATAGTCGATGGCCGCGATCACGCTGTCATATTGCAGCTTGAGCTGCTGATCGAGCGCGAGCCGCGTCAGCGCCCGCTGCTGGGTGATCGAGAAGCCGGAGAGGATGGCGCAGGCGACTGCGACGGTGAGCGCGATGGCGAGGATCAGGCGGGCGGCAATCGACTTGATCTTGAACATCAGAAATTCCCAGGCATTCCCAAAAAGCATTTCCAATTCTTGCTTTGGCGGAAAGGTCCCAGAAATTGCTTAACAAGAAGGGCAGGGCGGCCTCCGTGTTTCCACGGAATCGCACTCCTCCTTTTGCATGACTCAATGCAAGGGGCGCATGGAGAGCGTGGTCATTCGTCGCAAGCGAACAGCACCGCGACTTCCCGACTATCGGTTTTCGGCAAGGATCATCTTACCGACGTCCTCGTAATGCGTGTCGCGCGCCTGGATCTGCTGCGCGATCGCGTGCATGTCGCGAAAGCGGCGCTCGAATGGATGGCTGCGGAACACAGCCGTCGCGCCGGCCATGTGATAGGCGGTGTCGACCACGCGTCCCGATTGGTGGATGGTCCAGGTCGCCGCCAGCCGCACGGCGCTCCGATGCGCCGCGCTGAATTCGCCGGTCGCTGAGAGATCGCGCCACATCGCATTCGCCGTCGCATAGAGATAGGCGCGCGCGGCGCGCAAATCCGCCTCGGTGCGGCCGATCAGGCCCTGCACCGCCCCGTTGTCGCGCATGGCGCTTCCCGCGAGCGACTGATGCTTTGCCCGCGCCAGCGCGATGGCCGCCTCCAGCGTGGCGCGCGCGACGCCCAGTGACACCGCGGCGAAACCCAAACTGAATGTCGAGCCGGTACCGATCTTGTAGAGTGGCCCCTTCTCAACCAGCGCAGCCGGCACGTCGCGGAACGCGGTGAAGCGCTCGGGGATGAAGAGGTCGCGCACTTCGTATGAGTCCGTGCCGGTGCCGGCGAGCCCGATCGCCTGCCAGACGTCGTGCAGCACGGCGCTTGCGAGCGGAAACAGGATGGTGCGCACCTCCGGTGATCCCTCGGCATTTTTGCGCGGCACGCCATCGCTACCGACGATACGCACATGCGCGCCCAGCCAGCTCGCCTGCCGCGAGCCCGAGGCAAAATCCCAGCGCGCGGTGACGCGATAGCCGCCCTCGACGGCGTGCGCTTCATGCGCGATCGCGCCCCAGGCGAGGATGCCGGGCGGTGTGTTGAAGATTTCATGCGCGGTATCGTGATCGAGCCAGGCCGCGATCATCGCACAGACGCTGCATTGGCCGAGGCACCACGCCGTGGACGCATCCGCCTTCGCGAGCTCCTCCAGCATCTGCATGAAGCTCTCGATCGGGGCTTCCGCGCCGCCGAGGCTTTGCGGCAGCAGCGCGCGATAGAGGCCGTTGTCGATCAACGCGGCGACGACCGCCGGCGTCAGCCGCCGCGTCCGTTCGATCTCGTCTGCCTCGCCCGCGATCAGCGGCGCGAGGGCGCGGGCACGTTCGACCGGACCAACTCCCGGAGTTGCGTTCATGCGCGCTTCCTCGCTCCTTCTGCCGTGAGCGGTGAGATGCGCGATGGTGATCTATTTGATGTCTGGGATCAAGACGAAGAAGCGGTCATTCGGACCGGTCATCCAGCTGCCGCTCCATGATGATCGTGCGCTCGTCACCATGATAGCTGTCGCGCACGGCACTGAACCCGAGCTTTGCATAGAAAGCCTCGGCCGTGACCGACGAAGGGACGGTCAGCAATGGAATGTTGCGCTCGCGCGCCGTGCGCGCGATCTCCGCCATCAGCAGCTTGCCGATTCCGCGGGCCTGAACGTCGGGAGCGACGAAGACCGTGCGGACCACGCTTCCGTCGAGGCTTGCCGTTCCGACGATGCGGCTGCCGATGCTGGCAACGAAAACGCGGCGCCTTCGGATCAGCTCCCGCACGGCGTCGGGACTGAAGCTGCGCGCGACCCGCGCGATGATCTTGTCCGTATAGTCCTTTGCGTTCGTCTCGCGCAGCGCACGCAAGATCACGCCGCTGATGTCAGCTGCGTCGTCCTCGCGTGCGGGCCGGATCGTGTAGTCCATGGCAATCGGCTTGTCGCGGAATTGCAGTTAATGCTACCTTTGGTAGCATATTCGCAGGATACCGTCCAAGAGGCACCTTATGACGAAGCCATCCCGGCGCGATGCTCGCTCCGCCCCGGCCGTCACACGCGCCGCGGCGACCGGGCTGGAGCTCGAGGACGCGTCCATGGGCGACATCGTCGATGCGTTGGCAAGCGGGCACGTCACCGCCACGGCGCTGACCGAGGCCTATCTCGCGCGCATCGAGGACTGTGACCGCAACGGGCTCATGCTCAACTCCGTGCGCGCGCTCAATCCTGACGCGCGCGCGATAGCAGGCAAGCTCGACGGCGTCAGGCCGTCGGCCAAACGGCCGCTCGCCGGCGTGCCGATCCTGCTGAAGGACAACATCGCGACCGGGGACAAGCAGCCGACCACGGCGGGCTCGCTGGCGCTCGAGGGGGCGCGTGCCAAGGCCGACGCCACCATCGTCAAGCTGCTGCGGGATGCCGGCGCCGTGATCCTCGGCAAGGCGAACCTGACGGAGTTCGCCAACATTCTCGCGATCGATATGCCGGGGGGTTATTCCTCGCTCGGCGGCCAGGTGAAGAACCCTTACGTGCCGGCGCTGCTGGATGATCGGGGCATCCCGGTCGTCGATCCCGGTGGCTCGAGCTCGGGTTCGGCGGTCGCTGTCGCCGCTGGTCTGTGCGCGGCCTCGATCGGCACCGAGACCTCGGGCTCGCTGCTGCACCCTGCCAGCCGGAATGGCCTCGTCACGGTAAAGCCGACCGTCGGTTTGATCAGTCGTGCCGGCATCGTGCCGATCGCGCACAGCCAGGACACCGCGGGGCCGATGACGCGCACCGTGCGCGATGCGGCGATGCTGCTGAATGTGCTGGCTGCCAAGGACCCGCTCGATCCCGTGACGGAGCGGCAGCGCAGGCCGGCCGACTACACCGCCGGCCTCGCGCGCGATGCGATGAAAGGCGCACGCATCGGCGTGCCGAGCGACCCCGCCGATCCCTTGAACGATCCCTACTACAGCAAGCTGCCGACTGACGGTGCCAGGTTGATGGCCGAGACCATCAAGGTGCTCGAGGATCTCGGCGCCGTCATCGTGCGGGCCAGCATGCCGGCGGCGGGCTGGATGAGCGGACCGGGCACGATCATGGCGGTGCTCAATCGCAATCCGCTGAGCGGCAACAAGGGCAATGCGGTCACGCAGCGGATCGTTTTCCTCTATGAGCTGAAGCACGATCTCAATCTCTACCTGAAGGATTGGGCGACCCACAGCGACATCAAGACCATCGCGGACATCGTTGCCTTCAACGCGGCTCATGCCGACAAGGCGCTGCGCTTCGGTCAGGACCTGTTCCTCGCCGCCAACAGCACCAGGGGCGATCTGAGCGAGCGCGTGTACAGATCGGCGCGCGCGATGGACCTCCTCGCCGCCAGGACGCGCGGCATGGACGCCTACATGAACCAGCACAGGCTCGACGCCGTCCTGTTCCCCGGCGCGACTGGCGCGGCGATCGCCGCCAGGGCGGGCTATCCCAGCGTCGCGGTACCCGGCGGTTTCGTCTCGGGAGCCGACGGCAAGGACACGCCCGACTATCCGCTCGGCGTCACCTTCGCCGGCCGCGCCTGGAACGAGCACAAGCTGCTGCGCCTCGCCTACGCCTACGAGCAGGCGTCGAACATGCGTAAGCCGCCGCCCGGTCTGCCCGCGCTTTGAGTGCAGTGACATCGGGTTCGGCCGAAGGGCCCGCCTCAGCCGTTCGGCAGCCACCACCCGAAGATCGCAACGACGAGGCACGCCGCGAGGCACACGGCCTGGCGCCCCATCTCCATCCAGTATTGGACCGGCGCGGTGTCCCGCTGGAAAACCAGCCGCGACCAGTCCAGCAGCCAGTCCACGAGATCGGGACTGGAAGCCCTCATTTTGCGCTCGGTATAGCCATCCCGCAGCATGCGGACGCAATCGACGCACAGATAGACCGCAACGATGCGGGCGACGACCTCACACAGGAAGAACCGCATGCATGGACCCGTTTCATTGCTGTCGCGCCTCGATCGGCGGGATACACGATCGTGCATGGGTGCGACCTGGTTTGGTGTGGCCGGCGTTGCGGTTGGTTCAACCGGAGAGGCCGGGCGCCCGGATTGAACCTGTCCGGCGTCCGGGCGCACCAACGGCGCGTAAGTCCCGAAAAGCCGCGACGAAGGAGCGTGCGATGAAGGCCCTGAAAGCATCGATCCGTGTCGCGGTGACAGCGCTCGCCCTGAGCCTGTCGTTTGCCGCGCCGTCCCATGCCGAAGAGGACGAGGCGGGCGCGCTCACGCGGCAAATGAAGCAGCTTTACCGTGCCGGGAAGTACACCGAAGCGCTGCCATTGGCCCAGAAATCCCTGGCCCTTCGCGAGAAGGAGTTCGGCCCCGACGACGCGAACGTCGCGATGCCGCTGAATGACCTCGGCACGATCCACTACAATCTCGGCCAATACGCGGTCGCCGAGCCGCTATACAAGCGCGCCCTGGCGATCCGGGAGAAGACGCTCGGTGCGGATCATGCCGAAGTCGCGATGGTGCTGAACAATCTGGGCGATCTCTACCGCGCGGAAGAGCGTTACGCGGAAGCGGAGCCGCTTCTCAAGCGGTCGATCGCCATTGGCGAGAAAACCAATGATCCGTCGATGGTGCTGGCGTTGAGCAATCTCGGCGCCGTCTACAGCAATCAGGGCCGCTACGACCAGGCTGTACCGCTGTTCAAGCGAGGCCTCGCCGTGCTCGAGAAGGCGCTCGGACCGGACGATCCCGAAGCCACGGTGCTGATGAACAATCTGGCCGACGCCTATATCAATCGGCATCGCTACGCCGATGCCGAACGGCTGCTCAAGCGGTCGATCGCGGTGACCGAGAAGGCGTTCGGTCCCGATCATCCCGACGTCGCGCAGGCGCAAAACAATCTGGCCGCGCTCTATGCGCGTCAGGGCCGCAACGCCGAGGCGGAGCGGCTGTTCAAGCGGTCGGCGGCCGCGATGGAGAAGACCCTCGGTCCGAACCATCCGGACCTCGCAGGTGTCCTGGAGAACCTCGCCGGTTTCTACCGGGATCAGGGGCGCTATGCCGATGCCCAACAGACCCTCAAGCGGTCGATGGCCATTCGCGCGAAGACAAGGCCGATCTGACCTGCCATGCGCGACGTGATTCCCGCCATCGCCAAAAATCGCTCGCTTCGCTCCATTCTCCTGGGCCTGCTCGCATTTGCCTTCATGGCGAATGCCTCGCCCGGTATGGCCAGCGAATGGCGTTACGGCTGCCGGGGCGTGCTGCCGAGCGGCGATGCACCGGTCATCATCTTCAATCGTTCCGCGCTGATCATGTTGCCGAAGGGCTGGGTCGGCGGGCCGCTGCTTGGTGCGGTCAACGATGAGCTTTTGAGCTCGAGCTTCCGCGCAGCCGACAACAATTCGGGGCTTGCCACGAAGATGGTGTTTTCGCGTGACGACCATCCCGACGAGAAGCTGACCCTGACCGAGACGTCGTCGAAGACGATCTCCGATGTCAATCGTCCGGCCGGCCATCAACCGCGCTCGGAGCAGATCACCACCTACCGCAAGGTCTATCGGTGGGTCAGCGACGGCATCTATCAGGGTCCGTACGACATCAAGATGGACTGCGTGAATTACGAGCTCTCGGCGCCCCGTCGATAGCTTTGCGCGGGGAATGCGAAGCGCCCCTACAGGCTCGAAGCTCCGGATCAGCCGGAGCCAACAGCCGGCAGACACGCCGACGACACTTTTTCAATTTTTTTGCGAATTGACGGCCGCACCATGTCGGCACGGACCGGTCTCGATCGTCCTTGGGGAGACACGTCCCGGGACGTGCTGGACATGGACCCGGCACCTGTGGAAGTGATTTCGTCAATTCGAGTCGTCAAAGCCGCAACTGGAGCAATGCCCATGAGGATCACCGTCGAAACCAGCGTCGCCGCCCCCATCGATCAGGTCTGGCGTGCCTATACGACGCCTGCCGACATCGTGAAGTGGAACGCCGCGTCCGACGATTGGCACACGACCAAGGCCACGGTCGACCTGCGGGAGGGCGGCCTATTCTCGTCGCGCATGGAGGCCAAGGACGGCAGCATGGGCTTCGACTTCGCCGGCACCTACACGACGATCGTCGAGCACAAGCTGATCGAATATGCGTTTGGCGATCGCAAGGCCGAAGTCGAGTTCGTCCCCGGTCCGAAGGGCGTCACCGTCCGCGTCGTCTTCGATGCTGAGACGACGCACTCGGTCGAGCAGCAGCAAGGCGGCTGGCAGGCGATCCTCGACAGTTTTGCGCGATACGTCGAGGCGAAGAAGACGTCGTAGGCGCGTGCAGGGCGCTACGATAGCCTCACGGGTTCACCGAACCATCGCACCATAGCGCGAGCCGCCTCCTCGAGGTCAGGCGGCTCCCCGCCGGCCCACGCCACGATGCCGTCAGGGCGCACCAGCAAAGCGCTCAATCCCAGCCGATCCTCAGGCTCGCTTGCAACATGATCGATCCGGTCGATCCAGCGGCGCGCAAGCGCCTGCAGCGATGGCCGGGCGTCGAAGTCCAGCAGCAGCCCTCTTCCTGTCCTGAGCAGCTCGGCCAGCCGTCTTCCGTCGGCGAGCGCGAAATCGGGCGCGCTGCGGCCCGCCAGCGGATGGGCATCGCCGAGATCGTAGCGGAGCGAGATGCCCCAGACGCGCTCGGCGAAATAGGTCGCGCCGTCGCGCGTGTCGATGAGATCGCGGATGATGGCTTCGAGTGCGCGCGAGCTCCTGCTCGGACGCATGAGGGCGACCTGGGCGCGCGACCAGTCGAGGATCTGTGCTCCCACCGGCTGCCGTTCAGCCCCATAGGTGTCGAGCAGGCCGGCTGAAGCATTGCCGCGAATGGTCGCGGCGAGCTTCCAGCCGAGGTTCATGGCATCGCCAAGGCCGAGGTTCAGGCCCTGGCCGCCGAGCGGCGAATGGATGTGCGCAGCGTCGCCCGCCAGCAGGACGCGGCGCTTGCGATAGCAGGTCGCCTGATGGGCGCGGTCGGTCCAGGTGGTGGCGAGGGGAAGGGCCGTCACGTTCACGTCGAGGCCCGAGACCTTGCGCAGCACCGCCTCGATATGGCCGCGGTCCGGATCGCTGCGGTGGGCGGCACCACCGTCGAAATCGACCATGGCGATCGTGCCAGGGGCCGCAAATGTGTACATGCCCGACGCCGTGTAATGGCGGCCCGGCGCGAGCACGCCTGGGTCGGCCAGCTCGGCCAGCGCGGAATAACCGGTGAATTCCGGATCGGTGCCGGTGAATTCGAAACCGGCGGCCTTTCGCACTATGCTGCGTCCGCCGTCGCAGCCGACCAGCCAGCGGCCCTGGACCATTCCGCCAGCCGTTTCAACGGTGACGCCATCGTTCGATTGCGTGAGAGACTCGACGCCGCAGCCGCGCCGGATCTCGACGCCCAGCGTCCCCGCGCACATGGCGAGAACGGCCTCGATGCTCGCCATGTCGGCCGCGATGCTGCCGATCGGACCGGGCAGGCGATACGGCCATTGCGCGCTGTCGATCTGGTCGTGGAAGAACTGGATGCCGGCAAAATGGCCGCCCGGGCGGCGCTGCTGCTGCATCCAGTGCGCGGCCGCCGGCGTGTCGCGGCCGGCGGCGCGGCGTGTGAGATCATCCAGCAGGTCGCGGCGATCCAGGCTCTCGATGGTCGGCACTGAAAGCCCGCGCAGCCCGAACGGCAGGCCCTTGAGCGGCGAATGCGGATCTTGCGCCTGTTCCAGCGCCAGCACTGAGCAGCCCGCAAGCCTGAGCTCGCAGGCCAGGAACAGGCCGACGGGACCTGCGCCGGCAATGATGACGTCATAGGGAATGGTGTCGGGATTTTGCATGAAAAGCTCCGTTGTCGATATTCGACTGTCGATGTTCGACCGGAGCGTTTCCCGAACCCGAGGACCTCACGGACGAACGAGGGATCGCCTGACCGGCGACCGTTGTTCGTCGTGGGGATCTCGGGCGCGAGGCCAAAGACCAGAGCTTTCGTTACCGAAAGGACTTGGGCTTACCAGACCAAGTCTGCCTTTTCCGACATGGCCATTTAGCGTCGGGGCGCGGCCGCGTCAACGGGCGGTCGGCCGCGCTTCGCAGAGTTCATCGATCTTCCGTGCCATTTCGGCCGCAGTCGCACTTCGCTAGAGCGTGATCCGGAAAAGTGCGCAGCGGTTTTCCGAAAAGATCATGCGCAGACAACAAGCCAAAGCGCGATGACGATCCATCCTGATCTCATCGCGCTTTAGTGGCTCGCGATGAAGGCGAGCACGGCCACGTCATAGGCGTCAGGGGCTTCTCCTGGAACAGTGTGAGATGAGCCGGGGATTCTTACGCGAGTTCGTTGAGGCAGGCATTGTTCCAGTTCGTCAGCGATGCGCTGGAAAAACTCGGGACTGCGCTCACCATTTGTCAAAAGCGTCGGCACTGAAATGCGCTTTGCCATGTCACAGGTGAACACCGGACGTGGACGGGTACTGGTCACGTCTGCGACGGAAGACAGCGCATTGTCGGACATCATCCTGCGATCACTCTCGGACCGCCGGTCGTAGGTGCCGGGTCCGCCGACAGCTTCCGCAAAGAGCCGGAGCCCGGCATCAATCTCGCCATTTCGGAATGCCTCCCGTGTGGACGCAAACCGAACGTTCCATTCCTTCAGGATCTCCGTACCTCCGGCTGCTCCGGTGAGCAACCCGGTGGCCGGGGGTTCATTGATGATAAGCGTTTTCACCATCTCAGGGTGATTGGCGGCGAAGAACAGTGCGGCATGTGCGCCGGCTGAGTGGGCAACGATGTGAGCTTGCTTTATGCCGAGCCCCGACAGGATAGCGGCCAAATCCTCAGCGTGAACATCTGCCGCGGCATCAGGCAGACCGTCCTTGCTCGTTGCATTCGGAAAATGATTTTGCCGGCTGTAGGAGATGACACGGTGATTTTTCGCGAACACCGGAACATGCGCATTCCAAAAGCGATAGTCCTGAAGTCCGCCGTGCACCAAAACAACGGGATCGCCTTGCCCAGCCTCGATATAGGCGAACTGCACGCCGGCGACGCTTATCTGCTTGACGTCATCTCCGATAGCTGGCGCCACATACCAAGGACAGAGAATGAGACCGGCTATGAGGACTTTGGCCCAGAAGTGCATGGCAAGCTCCCTGCATCTGAAAGTAGAGAAGATATCCCGACGATGGAAGGTCGGCCATGCGACGTTGCGTTGCATGTATCAACGAACCGCGGCTTGACAGCCCGAACGAGCAGCAGGAGCTCGATAAAGTCCCCTGTTGCGTTAGGCTCTACCCGCGACGTCCGCTGCGGGGGCAGTGGCGGACAGCGCGGCGGCGAGCGCCGACGACCGCCTCGGCTCAGAAGTGGAGGTCGGCTGCAAAATCCCCCGATCAGCAGCCCCGGCAGATGCCGGCGATCCTGCTGTCGATGTAAGCATCCTCCTGATCCAGCGGTCCCATCGTCGTCGCGGGAACGTCCGATGCGCGCGGCTGGCGATGACCGACCGGCGCCGTCCAGGGTCGGGTGGTCGTTTCCTTTCCGGCCGCCGCCGGATGGAACGATTGTGCCGACGCGGCGCCAAGCGTCGATGCAAGGGCGAGCACAAGCAACAGCTTCGAGGTGATCATCGAGGCCTCCAAATGGCGTCCGCGCGAGATGCGCGGTTCTGACATCCAGATTTGCGCCAGCGACCTGTTATTCCGTTCCTAGCGGAGGCGTGATGCTGCCGTGACCCGCCTTCCGGAACGACGCTTGGTCAGACCGGGGCCTTGCGGCCGATCAGGCCGAACACGATCATGACGAGGCTGATGCCGCCGACGGCGCCGGAGACCTCCCCGACCGTGCGCATCAGGGCGACAGGATCATTGGACCACAGCGTCATGTCGCGCATCGACAGGAAGAACAGCACGGCCAGCACCAGCAGCACCGTGCCCACCGCAATCAATCGCCAGTTTCGTTTTCGCATGCCAGATGCTCCGCCGTATCGCCCGTGAACGGGCGAGGCCGATCCCTACGCAGGGGATAGTGTCGTTGAAGCCGGATCGGGTTCAATGCACCCGTTGCTCCGCATCGTGATGGCGAGCTCCTCTCTCATCGTCTACGATCCGGTCGGGACATTTCTTGAAAGGCACGAGGATGCGAACCATTGGCCTGATTGGCGGCATGAGCTGGGAGAGCACCGCGCTCTATTACAAGCTCATCAACGAGCGCGTCCGCGATCGGCTGGGCAAGCTGCATTCGGCGCCGCTGCTGCTGTACTCCTACGATTTCCAGGAGATCAAGCAGATGCAGTATGCCGGCCGTTGGCAGGAGGCAGCATCCAGCCTTGCCGAGGTCGCGCGCCGCCTCGAAAGCGCTGGCGCGCGCGCCATCGTGCTGTGCACCAACACGATGCACAAGTTGGCGCCCGAGATCACGTCGAAGCTGACCATTCCCTTCATCCACATCGGCGACGCGACGGCTGAGCGCATCCGGGCCAAAGGATACCGGCGCGTCGGATTGCTCGGCACGAAGTTCACAATGGAGGAGGACTTCTACATCGAGCGGCTGCGCGCGCATGATCTCGGCGTCCTCGTTCCTCCCGCAGACGCGCGCGTCGACGTCAACCGCATCATCTACGACGAGCTGTGCGTTGGCGTCACCGCGGAGCCCTCGCGCCGCCGCTATCAGGACGTGATGGCGGCGCTGGTCGCCTCGGGCGCCGAGTGCATCATCCTCGGCTGCACCGAGATCACGATGCTGGTCGGGCAGGGTGACACGACGGTCGAGACATTCGACACGACCGCGATTCACGCGGAGACGGCGGCCGATTTTGCCATCGGGTGATGGCGATGTCGGTGGTGCCGGAGGTTTGCCATCTGAAACGGAGATGTCGGCCGACGTCGGCTATGGTCTTCATGCTGACTCCATCCACCCCTCGTGATAGCATGCCTCTCGTCACCGGCCCGCAAGTCGTTCTCACAAGCGCACACGCGACGAGGTGTGAGGAGGAAGGCCAATGAGTTGGGGAGCGCTCTGCAGGCCGCGCAGTTGCCGCTGGCTTTTTGCGTCTGTCATTCTCGCCTCCGCGCTCTCGGCGCCCTTGGTTTGCGCAGAGGACCTCCGAAGCCCCCTCGGCGAGCCGGGGCCGGTGTTTTCGGACAGCGGCCCCGATGCCGAGCTTTACGGCGCGGCGTCCGGCTATCCGGTCGGTACGCGGGGGACCACCGCCCGGCTTGACCAACTGGTCGGGGTCTACAGCCATTTTGGCGAGATCTACCCGTCCCGTCCGATCGCGCGCGCGACGACGCCCTGGCAGTTCAAGCGCGCGCCGGAGCCATCGATCGCCTACAGTTTCGGGTCCGAGCGGCTGAGCATCGCGGATTATCTCAAGCGCAACCCGGTGACGGGACTCCTGATCGCCAGGGACGACACCATCCTGTACGAGCACTATCAATATGCGCGGACCGACCAGGACCGCTTTCTCTCGCAGTCCATGGCCAAGACGCTGGTGGGCATGCTGGTCGGGATCGCGGTCTCGGAGGGACGGATCAAGTCGATCGACGACCTCGTCTCAACCTACGTCCCCGGCCTTGCAGGTAAGGAATATGGAAACACCTCCATCCGGGCCCTGCTGAATATGTCGTCGGGCGTCGAATTCTCGGAAGTCTATGACGGGAACGATGACATCGCCCGGCTTGGGCGAGCCTTGTTCATTGAAGAGACGAAAGACCCCGCCGCCGCCGTCGCGCAATTCAATACAAGAACCGCACCGCCGGGTACCCGGTGGCACTATGCCAGCGCGGAAACCGAGATCCTCGGCCTCGTCCTGCGCGCCGCCACGGGTACGCCGGTTGCCGACTATTTCCACGACCGGATCTGGAATGCCATCGGCACTGAAGCGGATGCCTCATGGGCGATCGATAGCGGCGGGCAGGAGATTGCGTTCTGTTGTTTCAACGCGACCTTGCGCGACTATGCGCGTCTGGGCCGGCTGCTCGCACACGACGGCGCCTGGGACGGTCGTCAGTTGATTCCTCGGCAGTGGCTGCTGGATGCCACGACCGTCAGGCCGGAGGATGGCCATCTCGCGCCGCGCGTGGCCACGCCCTATTTCGGCTACGGCTATCAGGTCTGGCTCCTCCCCGGCGAGCAGCGCAGATTTGCCCTGATCGGCATCCGCGGCCAGGTCATCCTGGTCGATCCGGCCTCGAAGCTCGTCATGGTGCACACGGCCGTTCGCCAGAAGCCGTCCGAGCCGGGAGCCCTCAGGGAGCCGCTCGCGTTGTGGTCCGCCGTGCTTGGGCAGCTCGGGCAATGAATTGCCCTGGCGTCGCGCGATAGGATAGGAAGGCTTCCCGAAGTCCCTCGATCCAACTCAAGAGAAAAAGCGATGGCTCAGTTCCCGCCCATCGAGCCGTATGAGCATGGATTGCTGGATGTCGGGGATGGTCACCGGATTTACTGGGAATGTTGCGGCAATCCCACCGGCAAGCCGGCGCTTTTCCTGCATGGCGGTCCTGGCACGGGTTGCTCTATCGGGCAAAGGCGGTTTTTCGATCCGAACGTCTACAAGGCCGTGCTGCTCGATCAGCGCGGCTCCGGTCGGAGCCTTCCGCTTGCAAGTGAATCGGGCGCGGACCTGGCAAGCAATACCACCCACCACCTGATCGCGGATATCGAGAGGCTGCGCGATCTGCTCGGTATCGAAAGCTGGATCATCCTCGGCCTGTCCTGGGGAACCACGCTCGGCCTTGCCTACGCGCAAGCCCATCCGCGGCGGGTGAAAGCGATGGTGCTCGGTTTTGTGACTACGACATCGCGTGACGAGGTGCAGTGGATCACCCACGATGTCGGGCGCATCTTTCCAAGGGAATGGGAGCGCTTTTCCGATTTTGTCCCCCGGCGTCTGCGCAGCCTCCCGCTCGTCGATGCTTACGCGATCATGCTGGCGGACGCCGACGAGGCGGTTCGCGATGCAGCCGCGCGGGAATGGTGCCTCTGGGAGGACGCGCACGTCTCGCTGACGCCGGGACATCAGCCCAATCCGCGATATGACGACGCGGAATTTCGGCTACGATTTGCCCGGCTCGTCACGCACTATTGGCGCAACGCGGCGTTTCTCGAGAATGGTCGATTGATCCGCGACGCAACGAAGCTGAACGGCATTCCCGGCGCCTTGATTCACGGCCGTTTCGACGTCTCTGGACCGTTGTCCACGGCCTGGCAACTGCACAGGCGATGGACGACCAGCAGGCTGCATGTTCTCGGCGACGCCGGCCACGGTGGCGGCGATGAGTTCATGCCCCTGGTGATCCGAGCGCTGGATGAGTTCGGGAAGCTGTAGGAATGCGGGCTGCGGACTTATCGTCCGGGCTCGCTCGTTTTCGGTGGCATGACAACGGCGCCAGCGTTCGGGTGATGATCGTCGGCGAGTGCCTTCTTCCGGGCGCCATCACCTCGCATTCGTCCATCAAACAGGAACGGCGTTGTTCCATTCACGCCGGCAACGGCCGGCGCGCTCGGCGGTCCGGACCTGGTACCCTGCGCGTTGGCCGCGGTGCCCGCCAGCGCCAATGCAAACACGATTGCTAAAAGCATGATCCGGACCCGAAGGACCGCGTTAGCGCAAAGTGCGAAGCTGTTTTCCGGAAAGATCATGCGTAGCCAACAGCCTAAAGCGCGATGACGATTCATCCACATCCCATCGCGCAATTCTTTTCGTCGAAGTTCGTCTCGCGTGAGCGAACATCAGGCAATGCAGTGTCAATATGGGGCTCAGAGACGCGCTCGGCTTATCTGAGCGGCTCGGGTACGATGAACACGAAGCTATGATCATTGCCAAGTGTCAATCGCACCTTGGGCTTATCGGCATGACTGCATTGGTCGTCGTCGGAGGCATTTGCGCTGCTGTTTTCGAATACCTTAAGCTTTAGCGAAAGCAGCATTGGGGCGGCGTCCGGCTTCCCTCAGGCAGCAGACGTCGCGACGGCTCTCGTGGTGTTCAGCTTGGGGCCAGGACCATAGCTCGGGACATCCTGTTCCAAGAGCACGCGGGGTCGGCTGGCATGCCCCGCACCGCGGCCATGTCACGGGCGCACGCGCATAGGGGAATTTGGTGTTGGGTCTAAATGCTGTTTAATAATGGACGGGGGTCGCCATTTTGGTACGTGCGCAATGACCGGAACTGCCCTGAACGTTGTGTCCTTCCTGTTTCTCGGTTTTTTCCTCGGGATGCGGCATGCGACCGACGCCGACCACGTGGTCGCCATTGCCACGATCGTCAGTCGCGAGCGCAGCATGGCGGGCTCGGCGCTGATCGGCGCCGCCTGGGGCATCGGGCACACCATGACGGTGATGGCGGTCGGCGCGGCGATCATCGTGTTCGGGGTCGTGATCCCGCCAAAGCTCGGTCTGTCGATGGAATTCGCCGTCGGCATCATGCTGGTCCTGCTCGGCATTCTCACCTTGACCGGGATGGGCCGGGCGGTGGGCGCAGCCCATGCCCATGCGAGTATCCCAGGCGGACATTCGCACGATCTTCACGATCACCTGCATGCGCATGGCGACTACGTGCACACGCACCCACACGGTCATGACTCGGATGCGCACGGGCACGCCGAAGACCAGACGCCGCTGGCGCAGCTCGACCGCAGTGCGTTTGGGCGAATGGCGGTCTATCAGTGGCTGCGACCGTTCGTGGTCGGTCTCGTGCACGGTCTTGCAGGATCGGCCGCCGCAGCCCTGATGGTGCTGTCCATCATCCGCGAACCGGTCGCAGCGCTTGGCTATTTGCTGCTGTTCGGGCTCGGCACTGTGGTCGGTATGATGCTGATCACGCTGATCTTGTCAGCGCCGTTCGCGTTCACCGCCGTCAATTTGCCGAAATTCAATTGGCGGCTCCGTGTGGCGTCGGGCCTGATCAGCTTCGTCTTCGGAGTGATCCTGATCTATGCCATCGGCTTTGCCGAAGGCGGCCTGTTCACCGACGCGCCGAGTTGGGAACCGCGCTGACGGCTGGCGCACGACATCAGCGGCAACATGCGTTTCCGCAAGACCTGTTTCGGTTGACCATCGGGGGAACCGAGAGATACAGTGTCGCAACGACAAATTGAATGGAGGATACGCCATTCGGACGATCGGCATGCCCGGTAGGCGGCCGTTGTTGTTGGCCGGCGTCGTTGTGGCGCTCGCAGCAACCACCGGTGCCGCGTGGCTGCACGAGATCCGGCCGCGGTCGGTGGCGGAACCCACGGCGCAAACCAGCGGAGCACGAGCCGAGAAAACCCAGCCGCCGGCATTGACCGCGGATGAGGAACGCTTCGCGACAGAATTATGGGCCCTCCACCGGGAGGCAACCCGGTCGGCGGTAGCGATGAGCTTTGCCGGCATCTCCTATCAGACCGACGATCGGGACCCACGCGCGTTCGCACGAAAGATCGAGCCGCTGGCGAAATTCTTCCATGCCGCCGAAACGCAGGTCCGCACCATGAATGCGCCGCCGTCGCTGTCCGGGACGCAAGCGCAATATGTCGGCGCCATGGCGCTCTACGCTAACGCCGCCGCCGAAATACTGAAATTCACCGAGGATGGCGACGCGCAACATCTCGGCGAGGCCCACCGCATGGATGTGAGGGCTTCCGAAGACATGCTGCGCGTCGGCGAAGTGCTGTGGCCGGGACAATACAAGCCGCATTGAAGCGTTTTCGGCTGAAGTGGAGGCCGGTTCGCATCGAGACAAGATAAGGCCATCGAATCGCAGGTGAAGAGACAAGCGCAGTCCAATCTCAATCAGGTAAGCTCAAAGAAGCTGCAGGGAGGAAGACAATGAGAAAGCGTGCGTTACGAACCCGTCCGTTCGCGTGGGCCGCAATGATGGCGGGGCTGGCGTGCCTGTTCAGCGCGGCTGCACAAGCCCAGCAACCGGTCTGTTCGGCATGGCTGATCGAGAGTAGCCGTTTCATGAACGTCCCGTTCGGATCGTTCATGCCGGATCGTGCTTTCGTGCCCGGCAGTACCAAGCCGGAGAGCAACATTCCGAGCGTCGATCTCCCGGTCAACATCGGCGTGATCAAGTGCGGCACCGAGTTGATCCTGTATGATACCGGCTGGAAGCAGCAGGACTATCTGAAGATGACCGGGTCGGAGCACTGGGCTCCGCTGCCGGACCAGTTGAAGGTTCTCGGCTTGAATGCCGCCGATGTCACCAAGGTGGTGATCGGCCACGCCCACTGGGATCACGCCGGCCAATTGTCCGACCTGCCTAATGCCGTACTCTACGTCCAGCGCGAGGAACTCAAGGCGATCGAGTGGGCGCTCAACTATCCAGAGCCGCACATCCGGGCGGTCAACTCCGATCCCGGCGGCTGCAATCGTACGCCTGCTTGCGGCTACATGCCGCTCACCATCGAGGAAGTCTACGGCAAGGTGCTGAAGGGCAAGGCGGTGATCGTCGACGGCGAGATGGAGATCCTGCCGGGCGTGCGGATTCATCCGGCGTTCCGCGCCCATACCGCCGGCTCGCAGCTGCTCGAGGTGCCGACCAGCATCGGCAAGCTGGTGTTCGGCTCGGATGCGTTCTCGTCATACGAGGGCATCCGCGACTGGATGACGGCGAACGTGCAGCAGACCGACACGGTCCAGCAGTTTCTCTCCTACGAGAAGTGCTACAAGATCACCGGCGGATACAACAACTGCGTCGCCGCCCACGAGCCGCTGAGCTACACCGAAAAATATCCGCTGACGAAGAATTCCTGGGTCGCGTTGAACGGCGGACGGATGGCCGAAATTGCGCTGGCGCCGGGTGAGAAATCGCGCAAGCCATGAATGGTGTGCTCGGGGTGGGACCAGCCTTCCCAGCCCGACCGCTTCTTATTGAAGCTGGAAAAAAGCAGATCGGGTTGCGCCGATTGGCCCTATGGGTGCGTCAGTTGGCGTTCGCGCTCGCCTGCATGTTGCTGTCCGGCAGTGCGTCGTCGCATGATGCGAGCAGCTATGGTGGCGTGTTTCGTTCCCGCGATCTCGGCGCGGCTTGGCTCAATGCGGATGTCGGTCTGTTTCTCAATGCTGCGCTCGTCATTGCTGTCGATCCACGCGATTCGTTGCACCTGCTGGTCGGCACCGACCTCGGCATCCTGAGTTCGCGCAATGGCGGGCGCAGCTGGGTGCCGGAGGGGCCCGGCGTCATCATCGGCGCGGTATTTGCGCTCGCCTTCTCGCCGGACGGTGAACTGGCCATGTGTGCGGCCACCAGCGGCGTTTTTCTTCGTGACCAGAACGGCTGGCGGCGCGCCGAAGCGCCTTCTTCCGCGATCCCTGCGCGGGCGCTGGTCGCGGGGGCAGCGAAGGATCGCTTCTATCTGCTCGGCCGCAGCCGGCTGTTCGCGAGCCAGGATGGCGGCCGCAGCTTTGCCGTCGTGCCCGGATTGTCGCAAACGAGCGAGATGACGGCGCTAGTGGCGATCCCGGGATCGGCCGAACTTCTGGCGGCCGTGATCGACAGCCGGGCGATGATCAGCGACGATGGAGGGCGCAACTGGCGCAATACCGGTTTTGGCGGCGCGGATGCGCCGGTCGACATGATCGCGGCCGATGCGACGCGGCCGCAACGCATTTGGGCGGCGGCAGGCGGCCGGATCGTCGTCAGCGATAACCTCGGCGCCGATTGGCATTCCGTCGGACGTTCGCTGACTCAGGCGGGAGCGAGGGTGCGCGGAATCGCGGCGAGCGCCGACGCAACCACGCTCGTGGTCTCCTCCGATCGTGGCGTCTATCGCAGCGAGGACGGCGGTCAAACCTGGGCGCCAAAAGAAGACAACCTTCCGATCCATATCGAGGCCGGGCCGCTCGCCCGCGATCCGAACGATGCGGGTGTGATCTACGCGGTGTTCTCGCTGATGCCCTATGCCGAAGTCTGGCGAACTGCCGTCGAAGGCGGCAACCTGCTGGCGCGCATCGACCCGATCAGCCTCGCCGGCGGGCTCTCGTTCTGTGGGCTGATGCTGATCGGCGGCGTTCTCGCGGCGTGGCACCTGTCGCGCCGGCGCGCCACCACACATTCGCCGCGATGATCCGCGCATGGCCGCTGATGCTGCGAATATCAGCCGGGGTGCTCGGCATCGCGGTGTTGGCTGGAGTCGCGTTTCTCATCATGCGCGCCGTGCCGGTGCAAAAATTCGTCGAGTACCGCATGAGCGAGCCGCAGGATGCCCCGATCGCGATTGCGGCAGGCGCCGACGGCAGCATTTGGTTCACCATCGACCATGCCGATGCGATCGGCCGTCTGCGCGACGGCCGCCTCGAGCGGCTGCCGACGACAAACCGCAACGTCGAGCCCCTTGGCCTGGCGGTCGCCGCCGACGGCAGCGCCTGGTACACCGACCTCGCCGGACGCGCCATCGCGCGCGTCAGCAGCGCCGGCGAGATCGCACGGTTTGCGTTGGACACCCCGATTGTGCGCCCCGGGCGGCTGACGCTCGCGCCCGACGGCGCGGCCTGGTTCGCCGAGCCGACCGGCTATGGCGTGACCCGGCTGAAGGACGGCGTCTTTACCCGCCACCAGATCGATTCCGCACGCGGCGGACCCTATGGGGTCGCCGCGACGGCCGACGGCGCCATATGGGCGACGCTGCAGAACGGCAACCAGCTGCTCAACCTCGCCGCCGACGGGACCAGCCGGACAATCGATCTCCCGCGCCGCGGCGCCGTACCGACGGATGTTGCCGTCGGCTCCGACGGCTCGGTGTGGTTTCTGCAGTTCCGCGCCAATCGCATCGGGCGCTTCAAGGATGGACAATTCTGGGATGTCGAGGCGGCCCGCGAAAATGCAGGCCTCAGCGGCATTGCCGTAGCTCCCAACGATGACGTCTGGTTCGGCATGATGCGCAGTGGAAGCCTCGGGCGGTTGCGCCACGGCCGCATCACGGCCTTTGCGCTTCCCCGCGACAACGCCCGGCCGTTCAGTGTTGCGGTCGATCGCGACGGCAATGTCTGG
Source organism: Bradyrhizobium sp. B117 (assembly GCF_038969555.1). Lineage (NCBI taxonomy): Bacteria > Pseudomonadati > Pseudomonadota > Alphaproteobacteria > Hyphomicrobiales > Nitrobacteraceae > Bradyrhizobium > Bradyrhizobium sp. B117. The sequence continues at coordinate 9,415,122 of NZ_CP152414.1, read as the reverse complement.
TACGCCGACATCAGCGGATATGTCGGCATGCTGCCGGCCAGGTATGCGGGTGCGCGGTAACAGTGGATTTCAAGGTGGATTTGGAGTTTTTATGGTACTCGCGGCAAACCCAGTAGGGTGTGCCGCTAGAGCATGATCCGAAAAAGTGCGCAGCGGTTTTCCGAAAAGATCATGCTCAAACAACAACCTAAAGCGCGATGACGATCAATCCTAATCTCATCGCGCTTTAGGTGGTGCGAACTACGGATTCAGCCCGCTGGCAGCGCTGCCAGCTCGGACACCGCGCGGATGGTCAGCACCACGCCCATGCCGACGATCAGCAGGCTGGTGGCGATCTGGAGGCGGATCATCCAGATGCTGGCCAGCCAGTCGAGCACCTTCTCGCCGACCTTCGCGGCAACGATGCCCACCACCACGAGCGTTGCCGCGAAGCCGAGGCTGAACACCAAGACGGTGATTAGGCCTAGGAGGACTTTTCCGCTCGACAGCGCGCCGAGCAGCAGCGCGAGCGCGGCTGGATCGGGGAGTAGGCCGCCCGCAATACCCAGCGCCAGCAGCACTGGGAGTTTCGGACGGTTTTCGGCCACGACATCCAGCCGGTGGGCGTGGACCTTGCCGAATCCGTGGCTGTGCCAGATCACAGGCTCGCCGTGCCCATGGCCAGGCGGGTGGTCGTGACCCGCGTCATGCGCGTGGTCGTGAGCATGGTCCTGCGCATGAGCATCCGCTCGATTGGCGACCTCGCCTGGCTCGCCCATCGCGAGCGCCACCAGATCGCGCTGCGTCCACAACATCCATAGGCCGAGCACGATCACTAGGATGCCGACCGCGGCCGCCAGGTAGGCTTCGATGCGCTGCGGCCGGAGCCAGGTCGAGCCGAGTGAGGCGAGCACGCCGACCAGCACGATTCCGCTGGTGTGGGACAGCGTGACGAAAATTCCCAGGATCACCGCGTCGATCGGCTTGCCGCGCGCGCCGACGATGTAGGCGGCCGCGATCGTCTTGCCGTGACCCGGCGTCGCCGCATGCGCGGCGCCCGCCCAGAAGCTCGACATGACGAAGAACAGGAGTTCCCGCATTGAGGCAACCGTCAGTTGGCCGGCTACGGCCGTGGAATTTGCCACTTTAACTCGGTCAAGAATCCCATCAAGGCGGCCAAGAGACGACGGGTTGAATTCGTCACTTGCTCTTGTCCAACAACAGCCCGTTTCGGTCGTTGCCCCTCCAGCAAACTGGCCCCAGCAAGTTATGCCGGAAGGACATTCCTACATTCGCAGGACCGAGCCAACTTCCGCGTTGGGTCAAAAGCGGGCGTCAGCTTATCTGTGGGGCGGCGTCCGGCTTCCCTCAGACAGCAGACGTCGCGGCGGCTCTCGTGGTGTTAAGCTTGGGGCCGATTTCGTTGAAAAAGTCTGCAGTAGTCCGATGTATTGGCGCCAGCTCCGAAGCGGCTTAGCGGTTGGTCCCCCCGCTAAGCGGGCCTGGGGATTTGCATCGGGATCAGCTTGGCCATCTTGCGAAGGTTCTGAGCGGTGGCTGCGAGGGTGAACTCGTCACGCGCGCCGTTCGGGCCTCTTAGTCGCAGGCGATCGAGCTTGAGAATGCGCTTGAGGTGCGCGAACAGCATCTCGATCTTCTTGCGGAGCCGACGCGAAGTGCGGCCCTCCAATGATCTTGCGATCTGGCGCGCCATGTCGCGAGCGCCCTCGTAGATCGAGCGCGGCACCCTCCGTGAAGGCTGCTTAGGGCAACACCGGGACTTCAATGCGCAGCGATCACAATCATACTTGCTGGCGAGGTAAAGCATGGTGGCGCCATCATTCACCAGCGTTCCGGTCGTGGTAAGAACTTTACCGCTGGGACAACGGTAGAGGTCCCCGGCATGGTCATAGGTGAAGTCATCGCGCGAGAAGATCCCGTCTGTGCGGGCGGACTTGTCGAAGACTGTAACGTGCGGCTCGATGCCGTGCTCATAGACCAGCCAGGCAAGCATCTCGGCCGAGCCGTAGCCGCTGTCACCGAGGAGCCGGTTCGGATAGAGATCGAACCGTTCGAGCGAGCGCTCAATCATGCGTTTGGCGGCCAACACCTCCGCCTGCCGGATTGCCGTCGTCGCCTCGACATCGACGATGATCGCGTTCTCGACGTCGATCAGGTAGTTCGTTGAGTAGGCGAAGAAGGCTTGGCCACCGTGCGCCCCGGTCCAGCGCGCCGCTGGATCGGAGGGTGACACGAACTTCGGCGTGACCTCAGTCGCCGCTCCGAAAGCGGCATCATCGAGGACAGCCAGATACTCATCGATCGCTCGGCCGGCAGCCTCCGGTGGAAGCCCCTTGTCGCCTTCGATCCCCTTCTGCCGATTGGCATCGGCCTTGATCAGGCTCGCGTCAACGGCAAATCCTTCTCCGCCGACCAGTCGCTCCTCGATGCAGCGGCCCAACACGCTCTCGAATACGCGACGGAAGAGGTCGCTCTGCCGGAAGCGGCCATGCCTGTTCTTAGAGAATGTCGAGTGATCCGGCACCGCGCCATCCAGACCGAGCCGACAGAACCACCGATAGGCCAAATTGAGGTGAACCTCATCGCATAAGCGCCGCTCCGATCGAATGCCGAAGCAGTAACCGATCAGCAGCATCCGGATCATCAGCTCGGGATCGATCGAAGGTCGACCGATACTGCTGTAGAAAGGTGCCAGGTCCTGCCTGACCTGTTCAAGGTCGACAAATCTATCGATCGACCGGAGCAAGTGGTCGGCGGGAATATGCCTATCGAGCGAAAACTCATAGAACAACGCAGCCTGTTCGACTTGCCGATGCCCCATCATGATCTTCAGTCCTGCCAATTAGACAGACTGAATCACTGATCCCTCTGCGTCGCAACAGCGGCCTTTTTCAACACAATCGGCCACAAGCGGAAGTGCGTCACATGCGCAACTAGTTCGCGTCCCTTGAGCGGATTTGCCGGCATCCGGGCGAGAACGGTGGGCTTTCAGCCGCTATTTTAGCGAGCACCGATGTCAGGAATCACCTGCTGAGCCGGCTGATCGAAGTCGATCATGATCCGACCAGATATCTTGCTTATCTCCAGATTTCTGATCAGGAAGACACGACTTCCAATTTGATCTCGGTATTCACGTTCGGTCGTTTCCCAATCATAGCAGTACTTTTGGGGGGAAAGCTGTTTGCACCGATCGTCCGGCGGACCATTTGGATGTCTTATGGAGAACCCGAGAGGGTGCCAATCCTTGGAGAGAGTTCCGATGTATGCCTTCGCTGAATAAGTGGGATCACCCCCGCCGCATTGAAATTCGTGAGCCAATTCGCAATAGCGTGGGTAGCTATCCTTATAGTTGAGCCATCGATAGGAATCGATACTGGTTCTGGCCACCAACTTTTTCATTGCTTCCTCGTCGAAGGCGCCAGTGCCATCCAAAAGCTTCTTCTTGAGTTGAGTTTGTATTCCTCCACGCTTTTCGACGTCTACAATCACTTGCAAGAGCCCGAGAGCGTTCGCCGGAAATATGGGCGTGGTTAGAGGAAAAATTATCGCTGAGACTTGCTTGATATTGTGCGTGCTCTGTCCAGTCTTCGCCAACGCGTCGATCACATTATAACCAACGAGCTCATCGTAGTCGGCGACGAACGAATATAGCTGATCTGGAGCCCCCAGGTTGGTCAACCGATCAATCGCGAGCCCTGCCTCTAGTTGGGGATCGTAGGAGATCAGGCGAACGACATACTTTACTTCTGCGTTGTCGTGCAAATTCCTGAACGTCCGGCCGGCGTCCATTTTCCTTATTGTATTCTTTTCCACTTTCAGAAGGGCGACACTTGGTCCAGCAGCTGCGAAGAGAATGCCACCTATCAGGCTCACAATAAGTGCGGACTTGGTCTGCGGCGTCCAATAGGCCAGAATGCCTGCTACGATCAGAAGCCCGAACCCAAAGATCGTCAGCAGGGTACTTTCAGGTGAGACTGAGATAAGTTGAATAATTTTACTGGCGCTATCTGAAATTGTTTCGAGATCCGGCATGTATAAAACTCCGACGAAAGTAAGCCCGGCCCTCCTCGCGAGTGGGCATTTCAATTCTTCTGGAACCGTCTGAAATGGTGTGGGCGCCCGCAAGCCGCTCTCGCTCGGTGAGAGCGTTAGCGACCGACAAAAGGGCAGATACCAAGCGCATGCTTCGCCCCTTCATTGAGATGACATTCTATCATCTGTTAGTTGCAAACGACAGAACTTTCTAGACACCCCGCCCTATCCCCGAAGAAATGCCGAGGAGCGCCGATCATTGGTTCGGTAATGTTTGCATCCAGCGGCGGCAGTCCTATTCGGCTTGGGGTCAAAAGCAGTGAAGCTTAACCTGAGCAGATGCTTTCCGCTTGGTCATCAGCGGCTGACGCTGCCTTTATGAGTACACGCCCCTAAACGATCATCGGATGTGGCGCCTGGACATCGAGATGAGGCCTGCCCATCCGCGTCGAGGTGTCGCGCGCCGACGACCCTGCACCACACACCATGCGCTGCTGCCATCCTGGCGGTGCTCTTGCCGGACGCGTCAGATTGGATTCGTAGAAACCGAAATCGCCTAATGGCGCCTGGCGCACAGAGGCCTGTTTTCAGATCTTGTCCCCAGGACGCGATGAGCCGTTGGCGGCGACGGCAATGGCCTGCTGCGGCCTCGCTTGGGCCGCCAGCGGATACGACGCGAGGCTCGACCGCTCTAAGCGCCCCGGATCATCGTGGGCCCTTTCGTTGGATGGACGCCTGCGTCCCACACGGCGCGATGGTGCCATCATGCCAGTGTTTTGCCCGACGGGTCAAGTCGATTTCGCTAAAATCGAAAAACCGTAGTCCCGCCAAGGGGCCGGCTACTGTGCATGGGGTTGTTTTCGCGGTTTTGTCTGAGGCGCGGTTCGCGCGGCCGGAGAACAGCCTGCCCCCGCCTCAGCTGTCCACCTTCAGCGCGGCGATGAAGGCTTCCTGCGGGATGTCGACCTTGCCGAACTGCCGCATCTTCTTCTTGCCTTCCTTCTGCTTCTCCAGAAGCTTGCGCTTACGCGTGATGTCGCCGCCGTAGCACTTTGCGGTGACGTCCTTGCGCAGCGCGCGCACCGTCTCGCGCGCGATCACCTTGCCGCCGATCGCCGCCTGGATCGGGATCTGGAACATGTGCGGCGGGATCAGCTCCTTCATCTTCTCGACCATGGCGCGGCCGCGGCCCTCCGCGCGGGTGCGGTGCACCAGCATCGAGAGCGCATCGACCGGCTCGGCATTGACCAGGATCTGCATCTTGACGAGGTCGGCCGGCTTGTAGTCGGTGAGATGATAGTCGAACGAGGCATAGCCCTTGGAGACCGACTTCAGGCGGTCGTAGAAGTCGAACACGACCTCGTTGAGCGGCAGGTCGTATTTCACCATGGCGCGGGAGCCGACGTAAGTGAGCTCCTTCTGCGCGCCGCGGCGGTCCTGGCACAGCTTCAGGACGCTGCCGAGATATTCGTCCGGCGTGAGGATCGTCGCCTCGATCCAGGGCTCGTCGATCTCGGCGATCTTGACCACGTCGGGCATGTCGACGGGATTGTGGATCTCGAGCTCGGTGCCGTCGGTGAGCTTCATCTTGTAGATGACGCTCGGCGCGGTCGCGATCAGGTTGAGATCGAACTCGCGCGACAGCCGCTCCTGGATGATCTCGAGGTGGAGCAAGCCGAGGAAGCCGCAGCGGAAGCCGAAGCCGAGCGCGGCGGAGGTTTCCATCTCGAAGGAGAAGCTGGCATCGTTGAGGCGCAGCTTGCCCATCGCGGCGCGCAGCGTCTCGAAGTCGTCGGCATCGACCGGGAACAGGCCGCAGAACACCACGGGGATCGCCGGCTTGAAGCCCGGGAGCATGTCCGCGACCGGCTTCCTGTCGTCGGTGATGGTGTCGCCGACGCGGGTGTCGGCGACTTCCTTGATCGCGGCGGTGATGAAGCCGATCTCGCCGGGGCCGAGCTCCTCGACCTGCTGCATCTTCGGCGTGAAGAAGCCGACGCGCTCGACGTCGTAGGCCGCGCCCGTACCCATCATGCGCACGCGGCTACCCTTCTTCATGACGCCGTCGACGACGCGGATCAGCACGACGACGCCGAGATAGACGTCGTACCAGCTGTCGACCAGCAGCGCCTTGAGCGTCGCGTCGCGATCGCCCTTCGGCGGCGGCAGGCGGGTGACGATGGCTTCCAGCACGTCGGGAACGCCGAGGCCGGTCTTGGCCGAGATCATCACCGCGTCCGAGGCATCGATGCCGATGACGTCCTCGATCTGCTGCTTGATCTTCTCCGGCTCGGCCGCGGGCAGGTCGACCTTGTTCAGGACCGGGACGATCTCGTGATTGTTGTCGAGCGCCTGGTAGACGTTGGCGAGGGTCTGCGCTTCGACGCCCTGGCTGGCGTCGACGACGAGCAGGGAACCCTCGCAGGCCGCCAGCGACCGCGAGACCTCGTAGGCGAAGTCGACATGGCCGGGCGTGTCCATCAGGTTGAAGATGTAATCCTTGCCGTCCTTGGCGCGGTAGGACAGGCGCACCGTCTGCGCCTTGATGGTGATACCGCGCTCGCGCTCGATGTCCATGGAATCGAGCACCTGCTCCTTGCCCGCCATCTCGCGGTCGGAGAGACCGCCGGTCATCTGGATCAGGCGGTCGGCCAGCGTCGATTTGCCATGGTCGATATGGGCGACGATGGAGAAATTGCGGATGTTGGAAATGGGGACGGTCGTCATGGGCGCGGGATACCACTCACATCCCCGTGCGGCAACCATATTGCTGTATTTTCAGGGTCTTTGTTCACGCCAAGCTGATTCCAAGCGGGGCCAAAACGCGCTAGCAAGCGGGCCATGTCGACCACCTCTCTTCCCACGGCCAGAGCGCGGGCGAAGACCCGCTTGAGCTACAACCGTTTCCGGTCCTGGCTGGTCGCCTGCGCGATCCGCCCGGAGGCGCGGCTGTGGCTGGTGATCCAGTTCGCCATCCTGCATGCGGTGCTCTGGACCTTCATCCTGATCAATCTCAAGGCAGCGCAGGACGTTCATATGGACGTCGCAGAAGCCTATGGTTGGGGCCAGCAATTCCTCTGGGGCTACGGCAAGCACCCGCCGCTGTCGGGCTGGGTCGCCGGGCTCTGGTTCAAGGTGTTCCCGGCGGCGGACTGGGCGACCTATGCGCTGGCGATGGCGACCGACGGCGTCGGCATGGTGATCTGCTGGCTGATCGCCTTGCGCGTGGTGGATGCGCGGCGCGCGTTCCTGGTCGTGGTGATGGTCGCGCTCTACCCGATCTTCAATTTCAAGGGTTTCAAGTACAACGCGGATTTGCTCCAGCTCGTCACGCTGCCGCTGCTGGTGCTCGCTTATCTCAACGCCTTCGAGAAGCGGACGTGGCAATCCGGCATCTGGCTCGGCCTTGCCGGCGCGCTGGCGCTGATGACCAAATACTGGGTGCTGACCATGATCGGTGCCATCGGCCTTGCCGCGCTGATCCATCCGGAGCGCATGAAATTTCTGCTGTCGCCGGCGCCGTGGGTGGGGATCGCGACGATGGTGGTGGCGATGATCCCGCACGTCGTCTGGCTGGCGGAGGCGCATTTCGTGCCGCTGACCTATGCCGGCGACACCTACAGCCTCGAGGACGCCGGCCTCGTGCATCAGCTCGTGACCGGCTATGCCTTGCACAATGTCGCCTTGTTGGCGCTGCCCGTGGCGCTCGCCGCACTGGCGATGGTGCTGGTGCCGCCGTGGCTCAAGCTGCTTGCGCGCGCGCCGCTCCTCATCGTCACGCGGGCCTGGGCGCGCGGCAAAAATCCAGGCGTCAATGTTTCGCAGGCGCTGAATGTCTGGATCGTCCAGATCATCGTCGCGGTCGGCCCGCCGCTCGGCGCGCTCGCCTTCAGCATCTACATGAAGACGGACTGGGGCATCTCGCTGTTCTTCCTGGTGCCGCTGGCGCTGGTTGCGATCCCCGCGCTGCGGGTGCAGAGCGCGGTGCTGTTCAACATCGCCGCGATCTGGCTCGTGCTCAGCATCGCCACGCTCATGGCTTCGCCCTGGATCGCCGCGCGCGAGATGGCGGCCAATGCCGGCAACGCTGCGATCTATGGCGCGCGCTCGGAGCTCGCGCGCGAATTGACCCAGGCCTGGCACACCCGCTTCGGCTCGCGCTGGGCCGTCGTGGCCGGCACGATGGAACAGATCCAGCCGCTGGTGTTCTACAGCCAGGATCATCCGTCAGCGCTGCTGCCCCTAGAGGCCTGGGATTCCGGGCTGACCTCGCGCGACGACGTCAAAAAGTACGGCTTCATCGGCGTGTTCGACCCGACCGACGGCCGCCTGCCGGCGTTCGAGAAATGGGTCTCCGAGGTCGCACCGAACGCCGAGCGCATCGTGATGACCACGCGCCGCTTCACCCACGGCAAGGCCGGCCCGTCGATGAGCTGGAATATCTACATCGCCCCGCCGGCGAAGTGAGCGAAGGGCCGTAGTGCGTAGGGTGGGCAAAGCGAAGCGTGCCCACCAACTGTTGCGATTATCGAGAAATGGTGGGCACGGCGCGTCGCGCCTTTGCCCACCCTACGGAACTGAGCGCGTGGGTCAGACCCCTTCCTCGTTGAACTTGCTCTCAACGAGCTCGGTGATCGCCGCCAACGCGGCTTCCGCTTCCGCTCCCGCCGCCGCCACGGTGATCGTCGTGCCAGGCCCGGCAGCGAGCATCATCAGGCCCATGATCGAGGTGCCGCCGACGGTCTCGCCGCCGCGCGTCACCCAGACTTGCGCGTCGAAACGCTCGACTGCCTGGACGAATTTCGCGGAAGCGCGGGCATGCAGTCCGCGCTTGTTGATGATCAGAAGCTCTTTGGAAATCGCGCTCGCGGGCACGCCCGTCCCCGCTTGTGGCGCCTCTTCGCTCATTTGCCGGCGAGCACGCGGCTGGCGATGGTGACGTATTTGCGGCCCGCTTCCTGGGCCATCGCGATCGCGTCGGGCAGCGAACGCTCTTCGCGCACCTTGGCAAGCTTCACCAGCATGGGAAGGTTGATGCCCGCGAGCACTTCGACCTTGGGCCGGCTCATGCAGGAAATCGCAAGGTTGGACGGCGTGCCGCCGAACATGTCGGTGAGGATCGCAACGCCGTCGCCGGAATCGACGCGGTTAACCGCTTCGATGATGTCGCTTCGGCAGAGATCGGAATCATCTTCGGCGCCGATCGTGATCGCTTCGATTTGCTTTTGTGGGCCCATGACATGCTCAAGCGCTGCCTTGAATTCATCGGCAAGGCGCCCGTGGGTCACAAGTACTAGACCAATCATCGGAAAACTCCTCGCGGGCGCTTTTGGTGCACCGCACGAACGCGCCACTTTGACCATCCAGAGCCCCCGCGCAAGAGGGGATGTTGCGTATCTCCCTGAATCTAGACGGATGGATGAGGGGAGCTGCGCCGGTCTACTCGGCCGCGATAGTGGGGTTCATATGGTTACCATTTCCCTTCAAACAATCGCCTCAGGGCTTAGCAGAAGGTTAACTCTTGGTAGTGGTCAAGCCCGCAACAACCAAAGGGAGGGGCGAATAGTCGCGGCCCACGGGGATTCGCGGTATTTCGACACCAAAAATGCTGGTTTTCAACGATTCGGCCCGAGGCAGCCGTTCGGCGTCCTCGGCGTCCAGATCGACCACGAGGCCGACGGTCGCACGCTCCACGAAGTCGCAGCGTCGGATTCCGAGGCCCCGGATCTCGATGAGGCCGGCCAGAGTCGGCGCGGGGCGGACTTCAATTTCCTGGCCGACTGTCGCCAGATGGACACGGTCGTCGCCGACCAGAATGGCGCGTTCGACGACGCCCGATCGCCCCGCCATGATCAGATCGAAGGCGAGGCGCGACTTGCCGGAGCCCGACGGACCGCGGATCAGCACCGCCAGAGTCCCGACCTTGACTGCGGAGGCGTGAATGCTGGGCCCGCCGTCGCTCATAGCGCCGGCAGTCTCACCACGAAGCGCGCGCCGGCGACGGTCGGTGCGCCGTCCTCGTCCACCGGGCCCGCACGGTTCTCGGCCCAGATCCGTCCGCCATGGGCATCGACGATCTGCTTGGAGATCGACAGCCCGAGGCCGGAGTTCTGGCCAAAGCCCTGATGGGGCCGGTCGGTGTAGAAGCGCTCGAAGATGCGCTCCAGCGCGTCGTCGCGGATGCCGGGGCCGTCATCGTCGACCACGATCTCGATCTCTCCGCGCACGCGGCGGCAGGTGAGGCGCACCTTGTTGCCGGCTTCCGAGAACGACTGCGCGTTGGAGAGCAGGTTCGAGACCACCTGTCCCAGCCGCGAATCGTGGCCGGTCACGGCAAAGGTGTCGGTCGGGCCGCGGCCCTCGAACCGCGTCTCGACCGCGACGTCGTGGCCGAGCTTGGTCTCGTTGGCGACGGAGACGAGCGTCGTCAGCAGGCGGCGCAGATCGACCGGGATCGCATCCTGACGCTGGAGCTCGGCATCGAGACGGCTGGCGTCGGAGATGTCGGAGATCAGGCGGTCGAGCCGCTTGACGTCGTGCTCGATCACCTCGAGCAGGCGCGCGCGGCTGTTCTCGTTGCGCGCCAGGGGCAGCGTCTCGACCGCGGAGCGCAGCGAGGTCAGCGGGTTCTTCAATTCGTGGGCGACGTCGGCGGCGAACATCTCGATCGCCTCCATGCGGCTGTACAGCGCGCTGGTCATGTCGCGCAGCGCGCCGGAGAGGTGGCCGATCTCGTCGCGGCGGCGGGTGAAGTCGGGAATCTCGATGCGGGCCCTGATGCGCCGGCGGACGCGCTCGGCGCTGTCGGCGAGCCGGCGCACCGGCCCGGCGATCGTGCTCGCGAGCAGCAGCGACAGCATGATCATGACGGCGGCGGCGACGCCGCCGACTTTCAGGATGGCGAGGCGCTCCGCGGTCACCATCTGGTCGATTTCGTCGCCCTGGGTCGAGAGCATCAGCGCACCATGGATGGCACGGGAGCGCAGCACGGGCACGGCGACCGAGACGATCACCTCGCCGCGCGAATTGACCCGCACCATCGAGCGCTTCTGCCCCTGGAGCGCGTCGCTCACTTCCGCATAGCCATTGCCGTTCTCGCGCCCGAGCTCGCGATACAGCGGCAGGTCGCCGCGGTTCAGCCAGGTGCGGATCGCGACCATGCCGCGTTCAACGAGGCCCGGCTTCTGCGACGGCGGCGGCAGCGGGAAGCTCAGCACGTTGTCGAGGTCACGGCTGTCGAGCAGCAACGTCCCGTAGGGATCGAAGATCCGGGCGCGGGTCTTGGTCGGCGAGATCAGCGTGCGCAACACCGGCGCCACGCGCTCCGGGTTGATCGGGAAATCGAGCGAATCGTCGGTCCCGCCATAGCTGTCGCCGGTCTTGAGGTCGAGCAGGCGGTCGGGATCGATGGTGATGGCGTTGGTCTGCACGGTCGCGGAGGCCGCGATCGCGCCGGCGATGATCTCGCCCTGCACCAGCAGGCTCTGCGCGCGCGCGTCGATCAGGCCGGCGCGGAATTGCGACAGGTACAGGATGCTCGCCACGAGCGCGACGAGGCCGGCGAGGTTGAGCGAGACGATGCGGCGGGTCAGGCTCGAGAAGGACAGCGCGAAAAAGAACTGCCCGGCGCGCTTCAGCCAGTTCAGCGGCCGCCAGCCCTGCGCGGCCGACTTGTCGTCGGCAACGTGCTCCGGAACGCCGTCGGATCCGATATCCCCGGCGTTCTGGTTCTCGTCAGGCTGCGTTCGGTCAAGCAATGCTTACGCCCGCGTTAGGCATCTCGTGCGAAGGGTCCTCGCATCCTAGAACATGATCCGGAAAAGTGTGCAGCGGTTTTCCGGAAGGATTATCCTCAAGCAACAATCCAAAGCGCCGTTCCGATCGCGCCTTGGAGCGATCCCGGTCCCGATGCAACGAGAACCGGCGATGCTCTCAATCTTTCGCGAAGGCGCGCTGAGTCTCAGGCTTCCTTGAAACGGTAGCCGACGCCGTACAGCGTCTCGATCATCTCGAACTCGTTGTCGACCACCTTGAACTTCTTGCGCAGCCGCTTGATGTGGCTGTCGATGGTGCGGTCGTCGACATAGACCTGGTCGTCATAGGCCGCATCCATCAGCGCGTTGCGGCTCTTCACCACGCCGGGCCGGGTCGCGAGCGCCTGCAGGATCAGGAATTCCGTGACGGTCAGCGTCACCGGCTCGTTCTTCCAGGTGCAGGTGTGACGTTCGGGGTCCATGCGCAAAAGGCCGCGATCGAGCGCCTTGTCGTCGTTCTCCTTCGGCGCGACGGTCGGGTCCTTCGGCGCCGAGCGGCGCAGCACCGCCTTGACGCGCTCGACCAGCAGGCGCTGCGAGAACGGTTTGCGGATGAAATCGTCGGCGCCCATCTTGAGGCCGAACAGCTCGTCGATCTCCTCGTCCTTGGACGTCAGGAAGATCACCGGCAGGTCGGACTTCTGGCGCAGGCGGCGCAGCGTCTCCATGCCGTCCATGCGCGGCATCTTGATGTCGAGGATGGCAAGATCGGGCTGGGTGGTGCGGAAGCCGTCAAGCGCGGAGGCACCGTCGGTGTAGGTCATGATGCGGTAGCCTTCGGCTTCCAGCGCGATCGAGACGGATGTGAGAATGTTGCGGTCGTCGTCGACCAAAGCGATTGTGGGCATGAGCCTCTGCTTTCTGCTTTCCGTTTGGGTCGTGGCTTGAAACGGCGAGCAATCCAGTGATGCGCCGCATACATGGGTGCCGAAGTGGCGTACGAACCTTGTCACCGAGCAATGCAAGCTGGGCTGAAGTGTGACCAAGTTCCACGAAACACGGCAGATTCGCCGCATCTCGACCCATAACCAGACCCCCGTTTACCCGAAAAAAGACCCACCTTGCAACCACCTGAGCCGAGAAAGCCGATGCAACCCACCCCCGATTTCGCTCCCGAAAAGCTCGCCAAATCGCTGCTGCGGCGCTCGCGGCAGGGCGCTCTCGCAACGTTGATGGCGGGCTCCGGCGATCCCTATTGTTCCCTGGTCAATCTGGCGAGCCACCCGGATGGCTCGCCGATCCTGCTGATCTCGGGTCTGGCCGTGCACACCAGGAACATCCTGGCCGATGGCCGGGTCTCCCTGATGCTGGACGAGCGTGCCGCCGGCGATCCCCTGGAGGGTGCCCGGATCATGCTGTCGGGCCGGGCCGAAGCGGCGGGAGCGGACAAGGATCTCCTCCAGCGACGGTATCTCAAGGCCCATCCGTCCGCGGAAGCTTTTGTTTCGTTTAAGGATTTCTCCTTCTTCCGGATCCGCCCGACGGGAACCCATCTGGTTGCCGGTTTCGGCCGGATCGTCGACCTCAAGCCCGAACAGTTCCTCACCGACCTCGCGGGCGCCGAGGATCTGCTCGCCGCGGAGGAGGGAGCCGTCGAGCACATGAATGCCGACCATCGCGATGCCATGGGTCTCTATGCAACAAAGCTCCTCGGCGCCCCCGCCGGCGACTGGCGCTGCACCGGCTGCGACCCCGAGGGTCTCGACATGCAGGACGGCCAGACGGCGCTTCGGCTGGATTTTCCGGAGCGCGTGACCGACGGCGCGGGCCTGCGCAAGATGCTGGTCCGCCTCGCTGGGGAAGCGCGCACAAGAGTGGACTGAAGCGCAACGATTTGAACGCTGCCCCCCATCGCTGCGACCCAAGACCGTAATGGTTCGGCCGCGAGAGGGTTCATGACACGCCGTCGTTTGACGCTGGTTGCGGGTTTGGCGCTCGCGACCACGATATCGCTTGCCACCCCCGGTCTTGCTCAGAAGGGCCTTGCCGCGGAAAGCGCGCGGATCAACGCGCTCATCAGTGCCGGCAAATATTCGGAAGCGCTGCCGCTCGCGCAAGGCATGGCCGCGCGCCTGGAGAGTGACAACGGCCGCGAGCTCGCCGCCGCGCTCAACAATCTCGGCCAGGTCTATGCCGGTCAGGGGCGGGATGATCTCGCCGAGCCGCTCTACAAGCGTGCCATCGCGCTGATGGAAAAGGCGCTCGGCCTCGAAACGCCACTGGTTTCGGCGGAGTTGACCAATCTCGCGGCGCTCTATCAGCGCCAGGGCCGCTTCGCTGAAGCCGAGCCGCTGTTCAAGCGCGCGCTGGCCGTCAGCGAAAAGGGCCTATCGCGGGAGCATCCTGATGTTGGCCGGGCCCTCAACAATCTCGCCACGCTCTATGTGAAGCAGGAACGGCAGGCCGAGGCCGAACCGCTGTTCCAGCGGGCGCTCGCGATCTATCAGAAGGTCGCTGGCCCTGAACATCCCGCGGTCGCCACGGTCCTGAACAACATCGGCCAGGTCGACCGCGATCTCAACCGCGATGCCGAGGCCGAAGCGCCGATCAAGCGCTCGCTCGCAATCCGCGAGAAGGTGCTTGGACCGGATCATCCGGACGTGGCTCGCTCGCTGAACAACCTCGCGGGGCTCTATCAGCACGAGCAGCGCTATGCCGAGGCCGAGCCGCTTTATCGCCGCGCGCTCGCGATCCGCGAGCGTGCGCTCGGACCTGACAATCCCGACGTAGCGACCTCGACCAGCAATCTTGCCGCCTTCCTTCAGGTGTCGGGACGAACTGCCGATGCGCTGCCGCTCGCCGAAAAGACGCTCGCGGCCAACCGCGCGCAACTGCGTGTGGTGTTGCCGATCCTGTTCGCCGCGCGCCAGCAATCCCTGCTGCCAGACGACAAGGCGCTGGATGAGGCGCTGGCCGCGATCCAGCGCGGCACGCAATCCTCGGCCGCCTCCGCCGTGAACAAGCTTGCGGTCCGGCTCGCCGCAGGCAGCGACCGGCTCGCCGAGCTCGTGCGCAAGGACCAGGACCTCGCGGCCGAGACCGAAGCGCTCGACAAGGCGATCGTCAGCGCAGTGTCGAAGCAATCCGCCCAACGCGATCTCGCCGCCGAGCAGCGCAGCCGCGTGCGGATCGCTGCGATCGCGAAGGAACGTGCGGGCTTGCAGAAGACGCTCGCGGTCGAGTTTCCCGACTATGCCTCGCTGTCCAATCCGCTGCCGCTGACATTGAAGGACATCCAGCCTTTGCTGTCTGCCGACGAGGCGATGGTGCTCTACTCCGTCGTCGACAAGCAGAGCTATGTCATCGCGATCACGCGTGAGGGCGTCGACTGGAAGGAGATTCCGGTCGGTGCGGACGCGCTGACGCAAAAGGTCACCGCATTCCGCAGGGGTCTCGACGTCGGCAAGGCGCGCGATGGCTCCGGCAAATCGGGGCTGTTCGACCTTGCGCTTGCCAACGAGCTCTATGTCGCGCTGCTCGGCCCGGTCGAGGCGCTGACGAAAGACAAGCGCAACCTGCTGGTGGTGCCGTCGGCGGCGCTCACCGCGTTGCCGTTTCACCTGCTGGTCACGGAGAAGCCGCAGGCTGCGATCCCGGACACGCTCGAAGGCTATCGCAGCGCCGCCTGGCTGCTGCGGCGTCAGGCGGTGTCGGTGCTGCCGTCGGTGATCAGCCTGAAATCCCTGCGCGCGGTTGCGCGCCGGGATCAGGGCGTCAAGCCGATGACAGGCTTTGGCGATCCCGTGTTCAACCCGGCGCTGGAAGGCCCGGCCGATCGGCGCGCCGCAAGCCGCAAGGTCGCCGCGCGCAACATTGCGACCATCGCCTATACCGACTTCTGGCGCGGTGCCGGCGTCGATCGTGCGCAGCTTGCGAAAGCGCTGCCGCAGCTGCCCGACACCGCCGACGAGTTGAACGCGGTGGCGAAGGATGTCGGTGCCACCGATGCCGACATCCATCTCGGCCGCGACGCCAGCGAGACGACGCTGAAGCGTGCAGCGCTTGCTCAATACAGCATCATCTACTTCGCCACTCACGGCCTCGTTGCCGGCGACATCAAGGGACTGGGTGAGCCTTCGCTTGCGCTCTCCATTCCCGATCAGCCCACCGACCTCGACGACGGCTTGTTGACCGCGAGCGAGGTCGCCCAGCTCAAGCTCAATGCGGATTGGGTGGTGCTGTCGGCGTGCAACACGATCGCCGGCGACAAGCCCGGCGCCGAGGCACTGTCGGGGCTGGCGCGCTCGTTCTTCTATGCCGGCGCCCGCGCGCTGCTGGTCTCGCATTGGGCGGTGGACTCGGAAGCTGCCACCCGCCTGACCACGTCGACTTTCGAGCTGCTCAAAAACGAACCAAGGATCGGGCGAGCCGAAGCCTTGCGCCGCGCGATGTTAACCTACGTCGATGACGCTTCGTCACCGCGCAATGCCTACCCCGCCATGTGGGGACCGTTCGCACTCATCGGCGAAGGAGAGGTACGATAGGCCGCACGCGAGGTTGTGCATCGCAAAAACCTCGAACAACGCCGAAATACGCATTTGGTTGCGCGATCATTTGCGATTTTATGATGCGCCTGCTCAGAGCTGACATGCGCGGCGTTTGGCGCGGTCCTTGAATAAACCAAATCCTGCGGGATCGGCTTGGCAACGCCAGCGTTCATCAGTATTAGGTCGCCCAGCCGAGGCCGGATGGTCTATTATTAACGGTGACCGCGATGGTGCCAAAGCTTGGCCGCGCTGAGTGTCGCGGGTTCTAGGAGGATTTTTTCGTGCAAGAGACGGGCGTGCGCAACGGTGCCTTCGGCGCCGACAAATTCGGCTTAAGGAATCTCAAGCAGGTTCATTGGAATCTCGGTGCGCCGCAACTCTACCAATACTCGCTCTCCGCGGGCGAGGCGGTGCTCTCCGCCGACGGCGCTCTGTGCGCCGACACCGGTGAATTCACCGGCCGCAGCCCGAAGGACAAGTTCACGGTGCGTGACGCCACCACCGACAAGAAGATGTGGTGGGCCGGCAACCAGTCGATCACCGCAGAGCAGTTCGAGACGCTCTACCAGGACTTCCTCAAGCACGCCGAAGGCAAGACGCTGTTCGCGCAGGATCTCTACGGCGGCGCCGATCCGGCCTACCGGATCAAGACGCGCGTCTTCACCGAGCTCGCCTGGCACTCGCTGTTCATCCGCACGCTCTTGATCCGCCCCGAGGCGGTCGAGCTGTCGAGCTTCACGCCCGAGCTCACCATCATCGACATGCCGAGCTTCCGCGCCGATCCGAAGCGTCACGGCTGCCGTTCGGAGAACGTCGTCGCGATCGACTTCGCCCGCAAGATCGTGCTGATCGGCGGCTCCTACTATGCCGGCGAGATGAAGAAGTCGGTCTTCACCACGCTGAACTATTATCTGCCCGAGCGTGGCGTCATGCCGATGCACTGCTCGGCCAATGTCGGCGCCAAGGGCGACACCGCGATCTTCTTCGGGCTGTCCGGCACCGGCAAGACCACGCTGTCGGCCGATCCGAACCGCACGCTGATCGGCGACGACGAGCACGGCTGGGGCCCGAACGGCGTCTTCAACTTCGAAGGCGGCTGCTACGCCAAGTGCATCAAGCTGTCGCGGGAAGCCGAGCCCGAGATCTTCGCCGCCTCGACCCGCTTCGGCGCGGTGCTCGAGAACTGCGTGCTCGACGTGGACACCCGCGTCGTCGACTTCGACGACGGCTCCAAGACCGAGAACACGCGCTCGGCCTATCCGCTCGACTTCATCCCGAACGCCTCGCGCACCGGCCGCGCGCCGCAGCCGAAGAACGTGGTGATGCTCGCCGCCGACGCCTTCGGCGTGATGCCGCCGATCGCAAAGCTCTCGCCCGCGCAGGCGATGTATCACTTCCTCTCCGGCTACACCGCCAAGGTCGCCGGCACCGAGCGCGGCCTCGGCAACGAGCCGCAGCCGGAATTCTCGACCTGCTTCGGCTCGCCCTTCCTGCCGCTCGACCCCAGCGTTTACGGCAACATGCTGCGTGACCTCATCGCCCAGCACAATGTCGATTGCTGGCTGGTCAATACGGGATGGACCGGCGGCAAGTACGGCACCGGCTCGCGCATGCCGATCAAGGTGACCCGCGCGCTGCTCACCGCCGCGCTCGATGGCTCGCTTCGCAACGTCGAATTCCGCACCGACAAATATTTCGGCTTCGCGGTCCCGACCGCGCTGCCGGGCGTGCCCGCCGAGATCCTCAACCCGGTCAACACCTGGAAGGACAAGGACGAGTTCGACAAGACCGCCCGCGCGCTGGTCGGCATGTTCCAGAAGAACTTTGCCAAGTTCGAAGCCCAGGTCGACGCCGAGGTGCGCGCCGCCGCTCCGGACGTGAAGCTCGCGGCCGAGTAATCGCTCCGTCTTCAATGCAAAAGGGCGGCCGCAAGGCCGCCCTTCTTGTTTGTAGCAAGATCTCTCCACGCGTCATTGCGAGCGCAGCGAAGCAATCCAGAATTTCTCCGCGGAGACAGTCTGGATTGCTTCGTCGCTACGCTCCTCGCAATGACGAGTTTGTGGAAACAGCTACGCCTTGAAATACGCGATCTGCGTCGTGGTCGCGAGCAGCCTGCCGTTCGGCGACCACAGCTCGGCGTTCTGGTCGGCGTAGCTCTTGTGCATGATCTTCGAATCCACCGTCGCCAGCACGCGGGTGATGTCCTCTGCGGCGAGCTCGTCGCTGTCGGTGTGGAAATAGGTCGTCAGCGACACCGTGCCGAACGGGACCAGCTCGCGCCGCGCGTGGAAGATGCGGCCGAAGAACGCGTCCGACATCGACATCAGCGAGGGCATGTCGAGCCTGCGCGGCTCGCGGTCGCTGATCCAGAGCTTTGAGTAGGTGCTGGCGAATTCCGCTTGCGGCGGGCCGATGCGCATCTCGCCTTCGACGAAGCGGAATTCATACTGGTTGGCCCAGGACGCCTGGATCTTCGGGAACGGCAGCGTCTGCTCGAACGGCTTTGCGTCCGGGACCTTGGCCACCCTGTGCTCCCAGGACGGCCGGCGCTCGGCGAACACGGCGGTGGCGAGCGTCGCGACCTCGCCGCCGCCCTGCGACAGTTCGACGCTCCAGTGCTGGCTGGAGCGATTGGCCTTCACCAGCCTTATGTCGAGATCGAACGGGCCCTTGGCGATCGGCGCGCAGTAATTGACGGTCAGCGCCAGCGGATCGCCGGCGGCTTGCGGATGCTCGATCAGCGCGCGCAAAATGGTCGCGGCGGTGGCGCCGCCGAACGGGCCGACAAAGGCCCAGTAGTCGTCGCTGGTGTGCCCCTGCCAGCTCGAGTCACCCGCGGTGATGCGGGTGGCGTCGTCGAAGGGGTGCGGGAGCTTGGCGTGCATGTTGGTCCTCGATGCCGGCCCCATCGTCATTGCGAGCGCAGCGAAGCAATCCAGACTGCCTCCGCGGAAAGACCCTGGATTGCTTCGCTGCGCTCGCAATGACGACGTTGAGGTTGCGGTGTGCGTATCACTGACGCTGCCTTGGGGATGATGACAATCATATCATCATCCTCTCAGCCAGATGCAATGACCTCGCAGGTAACGCCGATTTCACGCCGCGGAAAAATCAGCCCGTCGCGCCGCGCTGGTCCTCGGCGTCCTGGAACGGCGGCGTGATCGGATTGACCGGCACGCTCCAGATCTCCTCGGCGTATTCGCGGATGGTGCGGTCCGAGGAGAACCACGCCATGCGCGCGACGTTGAGGATGGAGGCGCGCGTCCAGGCCGGCGAAACCAGCCAGCGCGCATCGACCGCGCGCTGCGTCTCGTAATAGGAAGCGAAATCGGCGCTGACCATGTAATGGTCGAGATAGCGCAGCGCATGCGCGATCGATTCGAAGCGGCCGGGATCGCCGGGCGAGAACTCGCCGGCGCCGATCGCGTTGATGGCACGCTGCAGCTTCGGCGATCTGCGGATCACGTCGGAGGCATCCAGCCCTTGCTTGCGGCGGATCATCACGTCGCCGGCCTCCATGCCGAAGATCGCGATGTTCTCGGCGCCGACCTGGTCGCGGATCTCGATATTGGCGCCGTCGAGCGTGCCGATGGTGATGGCGCCGTTCAGCGCCAGCTTCATGTTGCCGGTGCCGGAGGCTTCCATTCCGGCGGTCGAGATCTGCTCGGACAAATCGGCCGCTGGAATGATGACCTCGGCGAGGCTGACATTGTAGTCGGGCAGGAAGACGACCTTGAGCTTGCCGCCGATCGCGGGATCGTTGTTGACGACCTCGGCGACGTCGTTGATCAGCTTGATGATCAGCTTGGCGTAGCGATAGCTCGCCGCCGCCTTGCCGGCGAAGATCTTCACCCGCGGCACCCAATTGCCGTTGGGGTCGTCCTTGATCGCCTGGTACAGCGCGACCGTCTCGATGACGTTGAGCAGCTGGCGCTTGTACTCGTGGATGCGCTTGATCTGCACGTCGAACAGCGCGTTCGGATCGACCTTGATGCCGAGCCGCTCGCCGATCAGGCGCGCCAGCGCGGCCTTGTTGTGCAGCTTGACGCTGCGGAATTTCTTCTGGAACTCGACGTCGCTGGCGCGCGCCTCGATCAGCGAGAGCTGGGTCGGGTCGTCGAGCACGGCCTCGCCGCAGGTCTCGCGCAACAGGTCGGTGAGCTTGGGGTTCGCCAGCATCAGCCAGCGGCGGAAGGTGATGCCGTTGGTCTTGTTGGTGATGCGGCCGGGATAGAGATGGTTGAGATCGTGGAACACGGTCTCGCGCATCAAATCCGAATGCATTGCCGAGACGCCGTTGATGCGGTGCGAGCCGACGAAGGCGAGCTGGCCCATGCGCACGCGGCGGCCGCTCTTCTCGTCGATCAGCGAGACCGAGGCGCGGAAGTCGATATCGCCGGGCGCGCGCGCTTCGGCGAGCGCGAGGTGCTGCACGTTGATGCGGTAGATGATCTCGAGATGCCGCGGCAACAGCCGCTCGAACAGCTCGACCGGCCAGGTCTCCAGCGCCTCGGGCAGCAGCGTGTGGTTGGTGTAGGAGAGGGTGGCGACCGTGATCTTCCAGGCCTCGTCCCAGCGGAAATTGTGCAGGTCGACGAGGATGCGCATCAGCTCGGTGACGGCGAGGCTCGGATGGGTGTCGTTGAGCTGCACCGCGACCTTGGACGACAGGCTGCGCAGCTGGCCGTCCGACGCAAGATGCCGCTTCACCAGATCCTGCAGCGAAGCCGAGACGAAGAAATATTCCTGGCGCAGCCGCAGCTCGCGGCCGGCCGGGCTCTCGTCGTTGGGATAGAGGAATTTGCAGATCGCCTCCGCGCGGGCCTGTTCGGCGCTGGCGCTGACGTAGTCGCCCTTGTTGAAGGCGTCGAGCTTGAGCGGATCGGGCGAGCGCGCCGACCACAGCCGCAGCGCGTTGACGTGCTGGCCGCGCCAGCCGACGATCGGCGTGTCATAGGCGATCGCCTGCACGGTCTCGGCCGGATGCCAGATCGCGCGGTCGCGGCCCTTGTCGTCGACATGCTCGACGCCGCCGCCGAAATTGACGTCGTAGATCACTTCGGGCCGCTGCAATTCCCAGGGGTTGCCGAAGCTCAGCCATTCGTCGGGATATTCCTGCTGCCAGCCCTGATTGATGATCTGGCGGAACAGGCCGAAATCGTAGCGGATGCCGTAGCCGATCGCGGGGATCGACAGCGTCGCCATGCTCTCCATGAAGCAGGCGGCAAGACGCCCGAGGCCGCCATTGCCGAGCGCCGCGTCCGGCTCGCATTTGCGTAAGTCGGGGAGCGACACGCCGAGATCGCCGAGCGCGACCTCGAAGATCTCTAGGAGGCCCATGTTGTTCAGCGCGTCGGTGAAGAGGCGACCGATCAAAAATTCGAGCGAGAGATAATAGACGCGCTTGCGGCCGGCATCGTAGCTGCGCTTCTCGGCGGTGAGCCAGCGGTGCACGATGCGGTCGCGCAGCGCCAGCGCGGCGGCCTGGTACCAGTCGTGCTTCGTCGCCATGCCGGCGTCCTTGCCGATGGCAAGGCGCAGCTTCGCCAGGATCGCGCCCTTGATCTCGGCCAGCGCGAGTTCGTCGATGGGCTGCCCGGGCGCGGGAAAACTGGGCTGGAACGATTGATCTTGCAAGGCCGTCACTTCCTGGTCGAAAACTGCTACTCACCCTACGCGTCTTGCCGCGGCGCCGGAACCGTCGCCGGCGCGCCGATGCACTGCGCTGGCGTAAAATTATGCAAGGAATGGGCCGGTTTGGGAACCCGGGCGGCCACGGAGAAACTCGGATTCCGTGGTAGATTGCAGTCAGATTCAGCCATCAGTGTGGAGGGAGACGCCCACGATGCGACTGCTGATCGGGATCGCCGCTGCGGCCCTGCTCGTGGTCTGCATCACCGCCTCCAGCGCCGCCTTTGCCGCCGGCAAGTCCGGCCGCAGCGCCGATGGTCTCGGCTGCGGCTTCACGGTCCCGGAAAATGCGTCGCCGAAAGCCCGCTGCGCCGCCATCAAGCGTCAATGCGGCGGCAAGTTCTACGCCAATGCGTGCGGCGACAGGCTGATGTCGGCGGCGAATTGAGGTTGATCTCGCGCGCTCAGGCGGCCTTCGCCTGCACCGTATCGCAGAACTCGGCGAGACGATCCGCAAGCCGCAGAGTTGCCGGGCTCGCATCCGGCGCGGCCATCAGCGCGACCTCGGTCCTGTTGATCGGCGCGAAACCGTCCTTGGCGGTGAGCACGCGGTGATCGGACTGGATCGACATCTCGGACAAAATGCTGAGGCCCATGCCGGCGGCTACCGCAGCCTGGATGCCGGCGAGGCTCGATGACGAATAGGCCATGTGCCAGGGGCGACCGGCGCTTTCCAGCGCGTGGATGGCACCGGCGCGATAGAGGCAGCCGAGCGGAAAGCCGATCAACGGCACCGAGGACACATTCACATCGACCGGGTGGCTCTTGCTGGTGACCCAGTGCACCCGTTCCGGCCACACCGCGATCGCGCCCTTCTCGCCGGCTCCGCGCTTGAACAGCGCGAGGTCGAGCTCGCCGCGTTCGAGATCGCGGGACAGGTTCTTGCTCTGGTCGGCGCGCACATCGAGGCGCAGGCCGGGATGCGAGCGCGAGAACGCGCCGAGCAGTTTTGCCAGACGATACGCCGCGAAATCCTCGGGGATGCCGAGCCGGATCGCGCCTTCGCCGCCGGGCTCGCGCAGCACGTCGCGCGCTTCTTCTGCAAGCGAGAGCAGCCGCCGCGCATAGGACAACAGCCGCTCGCCGGCCTCAGTCGGACGCACGTCCTTGCCGTCGCGGTGCAGGAGCACCTGGCCGACATCCTCCTCCAGCCGCTTGATCTGCTGGCTGACGGTCGACTGCGTGCGGTGAACGCGCTCGCCGGCGCGGGTGAAGCCGCCGGCCTCGACCACCGAGACGAAGCTGCGCAGGAGCTCCAGATCGAGCATGCCCGCCTCATTCGAAAATCCACTGGTACGCAGTTAATCATTTAATTTCCAAATGGCAAGCCGCCTCCCTATGTCGAAGGCTCAGGAGAAATATCATGTCGCTTGCCCCTTCGATGTCCGTCCCCCGCAGCCGCTTCAACGCGCTACCGCTCTATATCGGCCTGTTCTGCCTGCTCTGGAGCTACGCCTTCGTCGCCGGCAAGATTGGCGTCACCCATTGCCCGCCACTGATCTTGCTCGCGGCGCGCTTCTCGCTCGCCGGCATTTTGATCCTCGGGGCCACGATGGTCCGCGGCGACTGGTCGTTGTCATGGCGCGACGCCGCGATCTTCGCCGTGCTCGGCATCGCCAACAACGCGCTGTATCTCGGGCTCGGCTACACCGGCCTGCAATCGGTCTCCGCCGGCCTCGGCGGTTTGATCGTCTCGGCCAATCCGGTGTTCACCGCGGCGCTCGCGGCGCTGCTGCTCGGCGAGGGCATGACCTGGCGCAAGGCGAGCGGCCTCATGCTCGGCATCATCGGCGTGACGGCGATCGTCTGGCATCGCCTGTCGGTCGGCACCGATTCATTGCACGGCATCGTCTTCACGCTGGCCTCGCTCGCCTCCATCGTCGCCGGCACCATCCTGTTCAAGCTGCTGGCACCGAGGGGGTCGTTGTGGATCGGCAACGGCGTGCAGAACCTAGCCGCCGGCATCGTGCTGACGCCGGTCGCGCTCACCTTCGCCGACGTCCACGCCATTGACTTCACGCCGAGCCTGATCGGCGCCTTCGCCTTCCTCGTGCTCGGCGGCTCGATCCTCGCCTACTGGCTCTGGTTTCATCTCCTGAAAGTGTGTGGCGCCACCGCTGCCAGCGCCTATCATTTCCTGATGCCGCCGCTCGGCATGCTGTTCGCCTACATCGTGCTCGGCGAGCACATCGAGATGCGCGACCTCCTCGGGATCATTCCGGTGGCGCTCGGCATTTACCTGGTGACGCGGCCGGCAAGGGCCGTCGCGTAAGAGGAGCTTTCTCATGCCCATTTCCATCACGCTGAACGGCGGCCCCACCGCGCTGATCGAGATCGACGGTTTTCGCTTGCTCACCGACCCGACCTTCGATGCGCCTGGCGCCTACCAGCTGCCGCATGTCAAGCTGGAGAAGACGATCGGTCCCGCGCTGAAGGCCGATGCGATCGGCCCGATCGATGCCGTGCTGCTCAGCCACGACCAGCACTCCGACAATCTCGACAATTCCGGCCGCGACTATCTGCTCAAGGCGCCGCGCGCGCTGACGACCGAGGCCGGAGCAAAACGCCTCGGCGGCCATGTCGAGGGCCTCGCGCCCTGGGCGACCGCGCATCTGAAGGACGATGACGGCAACACGCTGACGATCACCGCGACCCCGGCGCGCCACGGCCCGGCCGGCATCGAGCCGCTGTCGGGCGACGTCATCGGCTTTGTGGTGTCGTCGAGCCGGAAGGACACCCATTCCATCTATATCAGCGGCGACACCACCTGGTTCGACGGCGTCGCCGAGGTCGCGCGCCGCTTCAAATGCGGCGTGGTGCTGCCCTTCGCCGGCGCCGCGCAGACGCGTGGGCCGTTCCATCTCACCATGGACACCAACGACACCATCGAGACCGCGCGCGCCTTTCCGAACGCGGTGATCGTGCCCGTGCACACCGAGGGCTGGGCGCATTTCCGCCAGAACAGCGAGGACCTGCGCAAGACCTTTGACGTGCTCGGCTTCGGGACGCGGCTGCGATTGCTGGAGCCGGGCGTGCCGACGGTGATCGAGGCGCCGTGAGCCCCACTGTCATGCCACGCGAAGGCGTGGCATCCAGTACGCCGCGGCGGTCGTTGCGAGAGCGAGCTATCCGACAAGGGCCTCTGGAATACTGGATCGCCCGGTCAAGCCGGGCGATGACGAGCGGAGAGAGTGGCGCGCCCCGGAATGACCGAGGCTAATCCTTCCTGAACACGATCGACGCCATCCATCCCGTCATCAGCGCCATCGCCGCGGTGGCGAGGCCGTAGATC
Source organism: Bradyrhizobium sp. B117 (assembly GCF_038969555.1). Classification (NCBI taxonomy): domain Bacteria; kingdom Pseudomonadati; phylum Pseudomonadota; class Alphaproteobacteria; order Hyphomicrobiales; family Nitrobacteraceae; genus Bradyrhizobium; species Bradyrhizobium sp. B117. The sequence goes on along the minus strand of NZ_CP152414.1, from coordinate 9,389,806 downwards.
AGCCCGTGCTGCCGGGCGCTGGTCGCGACGAACTGCTCGAAGCCGACCTTGACGATCTCGAACGCGGTCTCGGTCTTGGTGATCAGCGCGCCGTTCGCGAACAGCTTGATCTCGACCTCATATGTGCCGATCGGCACTTCCGCCGGCAGCGGAATGCCGGTGCGGAACAGCGTCGGCGTCAGGAACGTCACCGCACTTGCATCCTCGCGGTAGAGCCCACGCTCGGTCCGCAGGCGGATGAAGGCCGAACGGAACGCATCGTTCGGCACCACGTCGGCATAGTCGCCGCTTACGCGCTGCGTCAGCAGCACGTTGTCGAGCCCGATCTGCTGCCGGCGCGCGATCTCGGGCGAGGTGATGAGGTTGAAGGGACGGTTGGCGAACAGCGCCAGATAGCTGGGCACCTCCAGGAATTGCCGGTAGTCGGTGTTGATCCAGATGCCGAACCTGCGCTCCTTGCGCCGCGTCACCATGTCGGCGCGCGGGCCCATCACGGTGACGACGAGATCATAGGCGGTGCGATCGGCGGGCGTCGTGGCGTCCCGCTCGACCGAGCCGAACAGCACCAGCTCCTCGCCGGAATAGTTCGGCGTCACGGTGACGCGGTGGTTGGAGACCGACACGATCAGCCGCTCGGCGCGCGCGGCCGAGCCGAGCAGCAGGACGACAAGGATTGCGAGAACCGCGCGTGTCATCCGGTCACCCCGAGCTCGCGGATGGTGAAGAGGTCCGCAGGTTGGATCACAAGCTCGATCGCAAAGCGCACGCCGACCGACAGGATCAGGAGGCCCAGCAGCAGCCGCAGCTGCTCGCCGCGGATCTTCTGGCCGGCACGGGCACCGAATTGGGCGCCGGTGACGCCGCCGACCATCAGGATCAGCGCCAGCACGGCGTCGACGAGGTGATTGGTCACCGCATGCAGCATGGTCGCGAACAGCATGGTGACGAGGGTGAGGACCATCGAGGTCCCGATCACCGTCGAGGTCGGCACCCTCAAAAGATAGATCATGATCGGCACCAGGATGAAGCCGCCGCCGATGCCCATGATGGCGCCGATGAAGCCGATCACGATCCCGACGATCACCACGGGGATCACCGAGAGGTAGATCTTCGAGCGCTTGAACCGCATCTTCAGCGGCAGGCCGTGGATCCAGTTATGCGTGCGTCGCGGCGGCACCGCCCCGCTCCGCGTCCGCATCAGGGCGCGCAGGCCTTCGGAGAACATCAGGCTGCCGACCGTGGTGAGTAGCACGACGTAAGAGAGCGCAATCATCAGATCGAGTTGGCCGAGCGCGCGGAGCTGCGTAAATGTCCACACGCCGAGCGCCGTGCCGGTGACGCCGCCGCATAACAGCACGCTCGCCAGCGCCGGATCGATCGCGCGCCGCCTCCAGTAGGAGAGCGCGCCGGAAAAGGACGAGGCCGCGATGTGGCTCGCGACCGAAGCGACGGCCACCGCCGGCGTAATGCCGATGAAGATCAGGAGCGGCGTCATGAGAAAGCCGCCGCCGATGCCGAACATGCCCGAGACGAAGCCGACCGCGGCGCCCATCGCCAACACCAGGAAGACGTTGACCGGCAGATCGGCGATCGGGAGATAGAGCTGCATCGTAGGACCACGCTCCGGCGAGACGGATCGAGTTCGCGGACTACTCGCCGGAAGGTCGTGACGATTGCCGCGTCCCTCAATAGCGGAATTTGGCGGCGGGCGGGACCGGGAATTTGGGGCGTGGTGAATGGCGGCAAGAAGAGTGTGAACCAGGCTCGATCGTTGCGACAACGGAGGTGCGCTCCCTCCCCGCTTGCGGGGGAGGGTGGGGGAGAGGGTGTCTCCGCAGTGAGACTCCCCCAGAGGAGAAAGCCCTCACCCGCGCCTCCGGCGCGACCTCTCCCGCAAGCGGGAGAGGTGCACCGAGCACGCGGCTCGATTGTCGAGTTAAAACGATGCGCCTCTAATGCGCCGCAGAGGCCGAACGCTTCGTCGCAACCTGCTTCGGCGCGGGCTTGGCGCTGGCCTGCGGCGCGCTGTCCCAGCCACCGTTCGGGGCCGGAACGTTGACGGCGTCGTCGGGCTGCGGCTCGGCGCTAAAAGTCTGGATCGCGAGCTTGGCGGCGGCGAGCGATTGCGGGTCGAGGCGCTTGGCCACATCGTCGCGCTTGCCGGCGGCATCCGCGTCGCCCTGGGCGGCTGCGAGGCTGAACCATTTGTAGGACTCGGCGAGGTTCTGCTCGACGCCGATGCCGCGGGCATAGAGGATGCCGAGATTGAACTGGCTATCGGCAACGCCGCGATCGGCCGCTTTCCGGAACCACTGCGCCGCGCTCTTGTAATTGGCGCCGCGTCCGCCGCCGTCGGCATCGAGCACCGCGAGATTGTGCATGGCCTTGGCGTTGCCGCGCTCGGCGGCCTGCGTGTAGTAGCGGCGGGCGATGTCGGCGTCCTTCTTCACGCCGAGGCCCTTCTCATAGAGCGTGCCGAGGCGGAAGGTCGCGGGCACCACGCCGGCCTGCGCCGCGCGGTCGTACCATTTGGCGGCTTCGTCGTAATTCGTGGCGACGCCCTTGCCTTCCGCAAAGCGCAGGCCGATCTCGTAGGCCGCGGTCGCATCGCCCTTCATCGCGGCGGTGCGCAAGCCCGGACCGCCGATACCGTCAGGCAGCCTTTCGCTCGGCGGCACCTGGATGGTTCCGAGCTTCGCGCGGCTCGTGCCGGACAGTGCGCCGGTCACATCGCTCGACGCCGCCGGCGGAGGCGGCACTGCGGGCGCAGGCGGGATTTCGACCGAAGCCGTGCCGCCGGAATTATTCATGGGCGCAGGCGCGGCATTGTTTTGCGACTGCCGGCCGATCGGCGTCGGCGAGGTCATCGAAGGCGTGATCTGCTCGGGCGCGGCAGGCTTGGTCTCGACCGGCGGCGGTGCCGGCTGCGGCGCGGGTGCGGGCGACGAATTCTCCATCGCCTGCGGCGCCGGCGCCGGGCCGCTGCCCTCGAGCAAGTTCATCGCCATCTTGAAGGTGCCGAGCACGATCACGACCACGCTCGCGCCGACCAGCAGTGAGCGAATCTTCGAGGTGATGGTCGAGCCGCCTTCCTGGCCCTTGTCCTTGGCGCGGGCTGCGGCCTTGGCGGCGCGTCCGGGCTTCTCGGGCGGCTGCGCCGCTGCGGCCTGGGCTGCGCGGCGTGCGGCTGCAATGAAGCTCGACGACGACACCGGCTCCTTCGGCGCGGCGGGAATTTCGCTGATCGCGCTCTCGGAGGCGGCGATGCGCTCCGAGGGCGTGGCGGCACGACCACCCGGCCGCGTGCCCGGCTCGAGCGGATGATCCGGCGGCAATTCCGGTGCAATCGCGGCGCGCGCGGGCGCCGTGTGCGGCTCCAGGATCTCGCTGATCGCGCGCGGCGGAACGGGTGGGGCAGCCGGCACCGGCGGCGGCGCGGCGGGGGCAGCGGCGTGGAATTCGCGCGGCGCGGCGACGAAGGCGGAGTGCGGCGGGTGCTGCGCGGCGGCCGGATTCGGCAGCTCGGGCTTCGGATCGTATTTCGGCTGCTGCTGCACTTGCGGCCACGGCTCGCGCGCCATCGGCGCGGGCTCCATGGGCGCGGCCATCGGCATCGCCATGGGCATCGGCTGCGGCGCGGGCGCCGAGCGCACCGCGCGCAGATCGCCCTCGATCATAGAGAGGCGATCGACGACGTGGCCGAGCGCGCTGTGGACGGCTTCGAGCGAGTCCTGCGTGCTGCGGTTGGTCTCGGCCTGGCTGAAGCGGATGTCGGAGAGCTCGCGCTTGACGAGATCGACCACCCCGGAATCGGCAGGGGCCGCGTTGCGGCTCTCGGCGAGTGCGGAATAGGTCGCCTGCTGCCGCTCGAGGTGCCTGAGGATGTCGTGCAGCCCGTCCTCGACGCGGCTTAGATTGCCGTTGCGCGGATCGGCGGTGGCCTCGATCCGCTCGAGGAGATACGAGACCCGCTGTTCGAGATGCGCGAAGGTCGAGGCGGAATCATTGCCGACCTGCATGCGGTCGAAGCGGTCCGACAGCGCGCGGATCGCGGCTTCCAGATGCTCGGTGCTCTCGGACGGCTGTGGCCGCTCGCGCGTTTCCAGCGCGGCGGTGAGGGCGGCAATGCGCTGCTCGAGCACCGCGAAGCTGTCGCTGTGGCCGGACGAGCGGGTGATCTGGTCGACCTTGGACGAGAGCAGGTGCACGTCTTCGGAAAGCCGTGCCAGCGCCTCGTTGGAGGCGACGTTGGAGACGATGGCGCGCAGCGCCGAGATGGCCTCCTCGAGCTGGCGCACCGTCGAGGGATCGTCATTGGCGCGCAGGATCAGATCGAGCTTGGCGCCGAGATTGCGGATCGCCTCGTCATAGCCGGTGAGCTGCTCGGCTGGCGTCAGCGTGCGCAGCACCTGCTTGATGTCGGACAGCGCGCGCTCGATGCCCGACAGCACCTGGCCGTCGGTGCCGTTGGAGCGGGTCTCGTCGATGCGACGGTGCAGCGAGCGGATCTCGTTCTCGATCGATTCGATCGCGCGGCGCGGCATCGCCTCGGTGATGGCCTGACGGATCTCGGCCAGCTCGCCGCGGAAGGCGGAGATGGCCTGCTCGGTATTGTCAGGGCGTTGCAGCGATTCGATCTGGCTCGTGATTTTCAGCAGATGGCGCTCGAGCGCCGAGAAATCCGGCCCCGGCTGCTGCGGCGGCGGAGCATAGGCGGGCGCGGGCGGCGCGTAATGTGCTGCGGGTGCAATCGAGGGCGCGGCGCGCGGCGGCATCTGCCTCGGCGTAAAGCCGTCGAGCTCGCTCTGGCGCGCGGTGATCTCGGCGACCGCGACGTCGAACGAGGCGGGGCTCAGGGGTGGTGAGTTGCGATAGACCTGGGCGGCCGCGCGCTCGACTGCATCGGCCTGGCGCTGGCGCGTCTCGACCGGTGACGGCGCGGGCCGCGGCGCCTGCGCTTGAGGCTGTGGTCGGGAAATTTGCGACAGCCGCGCATCGAGCCGCGAGATCGCGTCGTTGAGCTGCCGCGCGACGCCCTGCTCGCGCGAGACGTCTCTTTCACGAGAAGAGTCTTGGCGCGGCGCCGGTTTCGAGATCCGTTCGATCTGCTGGGTGATCGCATCGAGCCGCTGGTGAATGTCCGCGACTTCGCGGCTCTCCTGGCTTGGGATCTGTTGCTGTTGCTGGCGCTGATCGTAAGGCGCGCGAAAGCTCGGCGGGGCAGTCTCGCCGAGCGTGGAGTTCAGCCAATCGTTGAGTGACATGCCGGCGCGCCGCGCAGCAGCTTCGGCCCGCTCCCTGACGGATGGATCGATGCCGTCAACACTCCACGATACGCGCGAATTCATGACTCTGTCCGGTTCCGACTTCAGCGCCCCACCCCGGCGCCTCCAGCCTTCCCTCGCGTGCCGGTTGCAAAGACAATCGGATTTGGCGCGGGTCGTCTGCCTCGAAAACCGACTTTTTCCTGTTACGGTAAATAACGGGTTAAGGAATGCGGCGCCGGTGTCTTAAAGTTGGGCGGCGGGAGCAGGGGGCCGAGTCCTGCGGCCGCCGCAAGTCGTTCCATAACCGGTGTCATGCTCCGCGAAGGCGGGGCATCCAGTACTCCGAGGCAGTGCGGCCGTAAACGAGACGCCGCGGCGTACTGGATCGCCCGCTTTCGCGGGCGATGACGGTCGAGCGCGCGGCGCATATTCCCGAAAAAATTTCGCCGCCGGCATGGCCGGCCCGTCTCAGGGATAGAGAGCGCCGCGTTCTGCGCTCCGCCTGAGCGGATTGTTGCCGACATGAAATGGTTGCTCGTGGCCGCGATGGCGGCCGGACTGGTATCGCCCTCTTTTGCCGCCGATGCCCCGGCGGCAAAGCCCGCGGTCAAGGCGCCCGCGCCTGCGCCGTTCAACTGGACCGGCTGCTATGTCGGCGTTCAGGGGGGCGGCTCCTGGGGCAAGAGCGAGCACGTCGCGCGCGCCGGCGATGCCGTCGGTCCCACGCTCACAGGCACCTTCAATCTCACCGGCGGGGTCGCGGGCGGGGCTTTCGGCTGCGATTTCCAGATCGAGAAGACGGTGCTCGGATTCGAGAACGACGCCTCATGGACCAACACGCACGGCTCCGCGCAGGACCTGCCGCCCTTCAATCGCGCAGCCTTGAGCAGCACGCGGGAGCGCTGGATCGACATGTTTCGCGGCCGCATCGGCTATGCGATCGATCAGTTCCTGATCTATGGCACAGCCGGCATCGCCTTCGCCGGCACGGAGGTCACCGTGTCGAATCCGGCGGGGCAGGTCACGGACTCCAAGACCCGCACCGGCCTCGCGGCCGGTCTCGGCGGCGAATGGGCGGCGTGGACCGATAGCTGGGGCGCGGTGAGCTTCAAGTTCGAATACGTTCACGCCGATTTCGGCAGCAAGCGATATGTCGACCCGGCCGTCCCGACTGGTGCACTCACCGTCAGCACCCGCGATGTCCGGTTGACCGACGACATCGTCCGCGCCGGCGTGAACGTCCGCTTCAACTGGGATAGGCCCGTCGTCACCAAGTTCTAGCCGCGCACTCGCTAGCCCTTGCCCTCGCGCTTGCCGTCCTCCAGCGACACCACCGTGCCCTTGCTGCTCATCGCCGACAGCGCCTCCAGCGCCTCCTCGCAGAAATCGGCCACCATCTGCTCGTGGCGGGCGCCGAGGCGGAGCAGCAGCAGATTTCCGAGGTCGAGCACACCCTCCGCCGTGCCGTCCGGAAAGCGCTTCTTGAGGATGCGCTCGTAATTGGCATGACGGTCGCGGTGGTGCTCCAGCCGGTCCATCAGATCGGTGCGCATGGGCTCGATGTCGATGCTGTCGAGCGCATGCAGCCGCACCAGGAGGTCGTCCTTGATCGAGGGTGGTGTGCTCGGCCGCGCGGCCCAGTGCCGCAGCGCTGTTCGGCCCTCCGGAGTGAGCGTATAGATGAGCTTGTTGGGTTTGCCGGACTGCACGACCTCGCGGCCCTGGATGTAGCCGCGGTCGCGCAGCTTGGAGAGTTCGCGGTAGATTTGCTGGTGGTCGGCCTTCCAGAAGAAGCCGATCGAGGAATCGAACGTCTTGGCGAGCTCGTAGCCCGTCATCGGACGTTCCGTCAGGCATGCGAGGATTGCGTCGCCCAGCGCCATGGCATCAGCTCCTTCTTGCGGTCCCGACCAATTGACTTGACTTTATGCGCATTGGTGCATATGCGTCAATGTGCATATGAGGTAATCCAGGGCCGGGCTCAAGACCTGACCGGATAACCCAACGGAATCAACCTCCTTGCTACTGTGCATGGGGTTGTTTTCGAGTTTTTTGCCAAGGCTTTTATCTAGGGAGGCATCCTGACCATGACCGACCTCGATTCCTGGTACGCCTTCATGAAGTCCCATGACCGCACCGCGCTCTGGGACCTGCTGCATCCGGACGCCGTGTTCGAAAGCCCCGTCGTGCATTCGCCCCAGCGCGGCCGCGACATCACCTTCAAATATCTCGCAAGCGCCGAGAAGGTGCTCGGCGGTCCCGGCTTCACCTATGTCGGCGAGTGGAAGAGCGAGAGCGGCGCCGTGCTCGAATTCAAGACCATCATCGACGGCATCGAGATCAACGGTGTCGACATCATCACCTTCGACGCCGAGGGGCGCATCACCCATTTCAAGGTGATGGTGCGTCCACTCAAGGCGATCAACATGCTGCACCGCCTGATGGCGGAGCAGCTTGCCGCCCAATCCTAGAGAACTCCACCACTTCAAGCCCCATGCCGGGAGAACGCAATGCCGATCTATAAAGCCCCCGTCGAAGACGTGAACTTCCTGCTCAACGACGTCTTCCAGATCGACCGCTACGACAATCTCGCCGGCTTCTCCGATGCATCGAGCGACGTGCGCGAGGCGATCCTGGGCGAGGCCGCCAAGCTCGCCGAAGAGGTGCTGCAGCCGCTCAACCGCGTCGGCGACCTCGAAGGCTGCAAGCGCATTGAGGACGGCAGCGTCACCACGCCGAAGGGTTTCAAGGACGCCTTCAAGCAGGTCGCCGAAGGCGGCTGGCTTGGTCTCTCCGCGCCGACCGAGTTCGGCGGCCAGGGCCTGCCGGTGACGCTCTCGCAAGCCGTCAACGAATTCCAGATCTCCGCCAACATGGCGTTCTCGATGTATGGCGGCCTCACCATGGGCGCGACCGCAGCGCTCCTGGTGCATGGAACGCCCGAGCAGAAGCAGACCTACGTGCCGAAGATGGTGGCGGGCGAATGGACCGGCACCATGAACCTGACCGAGCCCCATTGCGGCACCGATCTCGGCATGCTGCGCACCAAGGCCGTGCGCCAGGCCGACGGCAGCTTCAAGATCACGGGCACCAAGATCTTCATCTCGGCCGGCGAGCATGACCTCGCCGACAACATCATCCACCTCGTGCTGGCCCGCATCGAAGGCGCGCCCGCCGGCATCAAGGGCGTGTCGCTGTTCGTGGTGCCCAAGTTCCTAGTGAATCCGGATGGCTCAGTCGGTGCCCGCAACGGCGTCGTCTGCGGCTCGATCGAGCACAAGATGGGCATTCACGGCAACTCGACCTGCGTGATGAACTACGACAACGCCACCGGCTGGCTGATCGGCGAAGAGAACAAGGGCATGCAGGGCATGTTCGTGATGATGAACGAGGCTCGCCTCGGCGTCGCCGTTCAGGGCCTTGCGCAGTCCGAGGTGGCCTATCAGAACGCGGTTGCCTATGCGCGCGAGCGTATCCAAGGCCGCGCGCTCACCGGCGTGAAGGCGCCGGACAAGCCGGCCGACCCGATCATCGTGCATCCCGACGTGCGCCGCACGCTACTCTCGATCCGCGCCTTCAACGAAGCCGCGCGCGCCTTCGTGATGTGGACCGCGCTGAAGAGCGACGTCGCTCACCGCTCCGAAGACCCGAAGGACCGCCAGGCCGCCGACGACCACATGGGCCTGATGACCCCGGTGCTGAAGGGCTTCCTCACCGACTACGGCTTTGCCAACGCGGTGCAGGCGCAGCAGATGTATGGCGGTCACGGCTACATCGCCGAGCAGGGCATGGAGCAGTTCGTGCGCGATGCGCGTATCGCGATGATCTATGAAGGCGCCAACGGCATCCAGGCGCTCGACCTCGTCGGCCGCAAGCTGCCGCGCGACGGCGGCCGTGCCATCATGGCGTTCTTCGGCGAGGTCATGGCCTTCGCCAAGGAGAACGGCGGCGACGAGGCGATGAAGCCGTTCATCACTCCGCTCTCGGCCTCGCTCGGTCATCTCCAGCAGGCCACCACCTGGCTGATGCAGAATGCGATGATGAAGCCGGACAATGCCGGTGCGGCCGCGACCGACTATTTGCATCTCTTCGGCTTCGTCGCGCTCGGCTACATGTGGGCGAAGATGGCCAAGGTCACCCAGGCCAAGATTGCCGAGCAGGGCGCCACGCCCTATCTCTCGACCAAGCTCGTCACCGGCCGCTTCTTCATGGAGCGGATGCTGCCGGAGACTGCGGCCAATCTTGCGCGCATCCAGGCCGGCTGCGCCACCATCATGGAACTGCCGGCGGAAGCGTTCTGAGGCTTCTCGCTTCACCAATGATCCGATCGCGCCGCGGTCGTAACCAATAACTGCAATCAGGAGGCTCCCATGGCAGATGCCTATATCTACGATCACGTCCGCACCCCCCGCGGCCGCGGCAAGGCCGACGGCGCGCTGCACGAAGTGACCGCGCTTGCGCTCGCCACGGTGCCGCTGAAGGCGCTGAAGGACCGCAACAACCTGCCGGAAGATTCCGTCGACGACGTCGTGCTCGGCGTGGTCGATCCGGTCGGCGAAGCCGGCTCCGACATCGCGCGCTTTGCGGCGCTCAAGGCCGGGCTCGGCGAAGCCGTGCCGGGCGTGCAGATCAGCCGCTTCTGTGCCTCCGGCCTCGACGCCGTGAATTTTGCCGCAGCCCAGGTGATGAGCGGTCAGCATGAGCTGGTGATCGGCGGCGGCGCCGAATCCATGAGCCGCGTCGGCATCGGCGCCTCCGGCGGCGCCTGGCCGATGGATCCGTCGATGGCGGTGCCGGCCTATTTCATGCCGCAGGGCGTATCGGCCGACCTGATCGCCACCAAGTACGGCTTCTCCCGTGACGACGTCGATGCCTACGCGGTGCAGAGCCAGCAGCGCGCCGGCAAGGCCTGGGACGAGGGCCGTTTCAACAAGTCGGTGGTGCCGGTGAAGGACATCAACGGCCTCACTATCCTCGCCAAGGACGAGCATATGCGTCCCTCGACGACGATGCAGTCGCTGGCACAGCTGCAGCCGTCGTTCACGATGATGGCGCAGATGGGCGGCTTCGACGGCGTCGCCGTGCAGTCGCATCCCGAGATCGAGCGCGTCAATTACGTGCACCACGCCGGCAACTCCTCCGGCATCGTCGACGGCGCCGGCGCCGTGCTGCTCGGCAGCAAGGAGGCGGGTGCCAAGTATGGCCTGAAGCCGCGCGCAAAGATCCGCGCCTTCGCCAACATCGGCTCGGAGCCGGCGATGATGCTGACCGGCCCGGTCGACGTCACCGAAAAACTGTTCGCGCGCTCGGGCATGAAGAAGTCGGACATCGACCTGTTCGAACTCAACGAGGCCTTCGCCTCGGTGGTGCTGCGCTATATCCAGGCCTTCGACATCGACAATGCCAAGATCAACGTCAATGGCGGCGCGATCGCGCTCGGCCATCCGCTCGGCGCCACCGGCGCGATGATTTTGGGCACCGTGCTCGACGAGCTCGAGCGCACCAACAAGTCCACCGCCCTCGTGACGCTGTGCATCGGCGGCGGCATGGGTACCGCCACCATCATCGAGCGCGTTTAACGAGCTGCCGTAGGGTGGGCAAAGCGAAGCGTGCCCACCGCTGATATCTCCGCGAAACATGGTGGGCACGGCGCAAGGGCGCCTTTGCCCACCCTACGAGATCCAGAGTCAACCGCCGCGCCTGACATCGGCTGCGGCACCGAGGAGCAACCAACATGGCTTACAAGAACTTTAGGGTTGAGACCGATTCCGACGGCATCGCGCTCGTCACCTGGGACATCCCGGGCCGTTCGATGAACGTGCTCGACGAGACCTCGACCAGCGAGCTCGACGCGATCGTCAAGCAAACCACGGCCGACGCCGCAGTGAAGGGCGTCGTCATCACCTCCGCCAAGGAAGCGTTCTGCGCCGGCGCTGACCTCTCCATGCTCGAAGGCATGAACCAGGCCTATGCCAAGGTTCTGAAGGAGCAGGGCGAGAACGCCGCGAACCAGATGCTGTTCGATCAGAGCCGCCGCTTCTCGCAGGTGCTGCGCTCGATCGAGACATCAGGCAAGCCGTGGGCGGCTGCAATCAACGGCCTCGCGCTCGGCGGCGGCTTCGAGATCACGCTGTGCTGTCACTATCGCGTGGCCGCGGAGAATCCCAAGACCCGCCTCGGCCTGCCCGAGGTCAAGGTCGGTCTGTTCCCCGGCGCCGGCGGCACGCAGCGCGTGCCGCGTCTGGTGCCGCCGCAGGACGCGATGACCATCCTGCTCAAGGGCGATCCGGTCACCGTCGAGAAAGCCAAGGCGCTGAACCTGATCCACGCCATCGTTCCGGCTGCCGACCTCGTCAAGGCCGCGAAGGACTGGATCAAGGGCGGTGGCAAGGCTGTCGCGCCGTGGGACGAGAAGGGCTTCAAGCTGCCCGGCGGACCGGTGTTCTCCAAGGCCGGCATGATGATGTTCCCGGCCGGCAACGCGATCTACCGCCGCGAGACCTACGACAACTATCCGGCCGCGCGCGCGATCATGAGCTGCGTCTATGAAGGCCTCCAGCTGCCGATCGACGCCGCGCTCCGCGTCGAGTCGCGCTACTTCACATCGGTGCTGCGTTCGAAGGAAGCGGCGGCGATGATCCGCAGCCTGTTCCTGTCGATGCAGGAGCTGAACAAGGGCGCGCGCCGTCCGAAGGACGTGCCCGCGACCAAGGTGAAGAAGATCGCCGTGATCGGCGCCGGCTTCATGGGCGCGAGCGTTGGCTATGTCTCGGCCCGCGCCGGCCTTGACGTCGTGCTGATCGATCGCGATCAGGAGAGCGCCGACAAGGGCAAGGCGCACGCGCAGAAGGTGATCGAGGACCAGATCAAGAAGGGCCGCGCCAAGCCGGGCGATGCCGAAGCGCTGCTCGCGCGTATCACGCCGACGGCTGACTACGCCGCGCTGAAGGATGTCGACCTCGTCATCGAGGCCGTGTTCGAGGACCGCAAGGTCAAGGCCGAGACCTTCGCCAAGGCGCAGGAATATCTCAAGCCGGACGTGATCTTCGCCTCGAACACCTCGACCCTGCCGATCACCTCGCTGGCCGAGAGCTTCAAGGACCGGGGCAAGTTCGTCGGCATCCACTTCTTCTCGCCGGTCGAGAAGATGATGCTGGTCGAGATCATCCTCGGCAAGAACACCGGCGATGTCGCGCTCGCGACCGCGCTCGACTACGTCCGGCAGATCGGCAAGACGCCGATCGTCGTCAATGACAGCCGCGGCTTCTTCGCCAATCGTTGCGTCGGCCGCTACGTCGCCGAAGGCAACGAGATGTTCCTCGAAGGCGTGCCGCCGGCGATGATCGAGAACTGCGCCAAGATGGCCGGCATGCCGGTCGGCCCGCTCTCGCTCTCGGATGAAGTCGCGCTCGACCTCGGCCTCAAGATCATGAAGGCCACCGAAGCCGACCTCGGCCCCAACGCCATCAACCCCGATCAGAAGAAGCTGATGGTGGAGATGGTCGAGAACCAGGGCCGCCTCGGCCGCAAGAACAGCAAGGGTTTTTACGATTATCCCGAGAAGGGCAAGGGTCAGAAGAGCCTGTGGCCGGGCCTCTCGGCGCTGCAGCCGAAGCAGCTCGACCCCGATACGCTCGACGTCGAGGAGCTGAAGCAGCGCTTCCTGGTGGTGCAGGCGGTGGAAGCCGCGCGCACGGTCGAGGATCACGTCATCACCGATCCGCGTGAGGCGGATGTCGGCTCGATCCTCGGTTTCGGCTTCGCGCCGTTCACCGGCGGCACGCTGTCCTACATCGACTTCATGGGCACGAAGAAGTTCGTCGAACTCTGCCACAAGCTCGAGGCGAAGTACGGCTCGCGCTTCACCCCGCCGAAGCTGCTCGAGGACATGGCGGCGAAGGGCGAGACCTTCTACGGCCGTTTCGCGCCGAAGAAGACGGCGGCCTGACGGCACCCGACGACGCAGAAACAACAAAGGCCGGATCCTCGATCCGGCCTTTTTATTTTCCGTCGCCGAATGGCGAGAACGCGCGGCCCGAGACCGCATCGTCGGCGAGACTGGCTTTCCAGCGACCTTCGTCGCCGCGGCCAATACGCACCTCGAAGCGCCAGCCATTCTGGTTGGTGAAGGCGATGTCCACTCCGCCCTTTTTTTTGGCGTAGCTGCACGGATATTCGGTCGGCCGGTCGGGAAAGACGATCTTTCCTTCCTTGCTCTCGAACACGGACGAGGTGATCTGCGGATGGATCATGAAGAAACAGTTGTGCTCCGGCGCGACCGGCGTCGACAAGCCGAGCATCGCAAGCGGCGCGCCAGCGGCGGTCATCAGGACGATCATGTTCATGGGGCATTGTCTCGTGGAGATGCTCCTTAGACGACGTTGCCCGCCAGATGGTTCACAATGAAAAAGACCGGATCACCAATCCCGCCACGTCTTGCTTGGGGCTTGTCACTTCGGTTCGTGTGTTTCCGTGCCACACTAGGGCCGCTCCAAATCCCCGCAACGGTCACGCCCGCTCCGCATTGGCACCGCTCTTGCTAACGAATCCACACCGCGACGATTAGCAGTGAAGGTGTCCCGCAATGAGCCCCATGGTGTTTCAAGATAGCGCAGCCGGCGTTGCGGTCAGATACGCTCCGCTGTTGCTGCTGGGTCGGCCGTGGTCGCGCCGCAAGATGCTCCGGCGGCGCAGGAAAGTTCCCTCGTGGCTGGGCCTGGCCCTACTCGTTCTGGTCGCCGATGTGGCGATGGCTATACTTGCCTGGTTCGCCGTTAGCGTCGTCCTGCATTGAGAGTTCCCCTCTGTGCAGGTGGAACGCCCCTGCCAGATAGGCGAGCTGGCCGACCAGCAGGCAGCTGACGACGATCGGAATGCCCGTCCAGAATCCGAAGTTCGAGCTCTGCAGAACGATCGCTGCAAGAATTGCGATGGCCGGCGAGACGAGCACCAGCGCCCAGACCCGGAAGAACAGCCCGGTCGCCAGTCCGGTGATTCCGCTCGCGAGCAATAGACAAAATACGATCGTCACGACAGCTTCCCAGTTCAGCGGTCCGCATTGCGTCCCGAGCTGAGGTTGAGCCAACTGCATTGCTCTCACAAGGATGGTGACGTTCGTGGAGCAAACAAGGCGGAGTTATTGTTAACCCCGACAATCCTCGTAAAAATTGAAGATGCGGCGTCACGAACCGCCGGGTTCCATAAGCGAAGAGCCGGATCATCGTCCGGCTCTTCGTCGTTGCAGTCGTGATCTGTCCTTACTTCGCCTGGGCCAGCCCTTCCTTGGTCAGCGCTTCCTGCACCTTCGGCCGCGCCGCGACGCGGGCCTTGTAGGCCGCAAGATTCGGCATCGCCGAGAGATCGAACTTCATCCGGTCGCCCCAGGTCAGCATCGTGAAGAGATAGCCGTCGGCGACCGTGAACTGCTGGCCCATGAGGTAGTCGCGGCCTCCGAGCTGGCTGTCGATGTATTTCAGCTTGCCCATGACGCGATCCTTGAAGAAGGCCTTGGCCTCGTCGTTCAGCGCCGGCGCGAACAGCGGACCGAAGCTCTTGTGGACCTCCGAGGTGAGGAAATTCAGCCACTCGAGCAGCTTGTAGCGCTCGGAACTGCCATGGGCCGGCGCCAGCGCCTTGGCCGAGGCCTGATCGGCGATCATCTGGACAATCACCGGGCCTTCGGTCACGATCTCACCGCTGTCGAGGCCTAGTGCGGGAACCTGACCCTTGGGGTTCAGCTTCAGATAATCCTCACCGTTTTCGAGCTTCTTGGCCCGGATATCGACCTTGACCAGCTCGTAAGGCAGGCCGGCTTCCAGGAGCGCGATGTGGGGGGACAGGGAGCAGGCGCCGGGCGAATAGTACAGTTTCATGGAATTTCCTCCTCTTGCCGCTTGGCTTGGGCGAAAGAACGACTACATGCGTCTGCATGGAATAGTCAAGATTGATGCAGCTGCATCGAATGGGGTAAGACACGGACGACGAGCTTGAGCGGGACCATGAAACGCAAACCATCGACCGAGGCAACCTCCGCCTGGATCCGCCTGATGCGGGTGCAGAGCCGCGTGCTCGATTGCGTCGAGCAGGATCTGAAGAAGGCGGGGTTCCCCCCGCTGGCCTGGTATGATGCGTTGCTCGAGTTGTCGCGCGCGCCGAGCGGAGAGCTGCGGCCGGTCGAGCTCGAGCGGCAGATGCTGATCCCGCAATACTCGACCTCGCGCCTGATCGACCGCCTGGTCGACGAAGGCCTTGCCTCCCGGCGCGAATGCAAGATCGACAAGCGTGGCCAGTTCGTCGAGATCACGGAAGCCGGCCGCGAATTGCAGAAGCGGATGTGGGGTGCCTATTCGGCCGCAATCGAGAAGTATGTCGGCTCGAAATTGTCCGATGCCGATGCCGTCAAGCTCAGCGGTCTGCTCGACCGCCTCGGCTGCTCGTGCGGCGAGATGAAGCTGCCGCCCGTCGCCAACGTCAACGAAACCTCGCCGACGCGATGATCGCGCGGCAAAACCAGCACGTCCGCGCGCCCGGTGGGTTCGCGGACCATCCCGTCACCCGCGCGCATTCGGTCGAAGCGCTTTTGATTAGAGTTTGATATGGCGCGAGACCAGATCGATATGACGCCGCTGCAATCGCGCGATGAGCTCGTCGCGTGGTTCGAGGCCGGCTGCAAGGACCCGTCCGACTTCCGTTTGGGCACCGAGCACGAGAAGACGCCGTTCACGCTCGAGGGCCACCGTCCGGTGCCTTACGAAGGCCCGCGCGGCATCGGCGCGCTGCTCGAGGGCATGAAGCTCCTGCTCGGCTGGGAGCCGATCATGGAGAAGGGCAACATCATTGGCCTCTACGACGTCACCGGCGGCGGCGCGATCTCACTCGAGCCCGGCGGACAGTTCGAGCTTTCGGGCGCGCCGGTCGAGAACGTGCACCAGACCCAGAGCGAGCTGATGGCGCATCTGGCGCAGGTGCGCGAGATCGCGGCTCCGCTCGGCATCGGCTTCCTCGGCCTCGGCATGACGCCGTCCTGGTCGCGCGCCGACATCCCGGTGATGCCCAAGGGCCGCTACAAGATCATGACCAATTACATGCCGAAGGTCGGCCGGTACGGCCTCGACATGATGTACCGGACCTGCACCGTGCAGACCAATCTCGACTTCTCCTCCGAAGCCGACATGGTCAAGAAGCTGCGCGTCTCGCTCGCGCTCCAGCCGGTCGCGACTGCGCTGTTCGCCAATTCGCCGTTCACCGAAGGCAAGCCGAACGGCTTCCTCTCGTTCCGTTCCGAGATCTGGCGCGACACCGACAATGCGCGTGCGGGCATGATGCCGTGGGCGTTCGAGGACGGCATGGGGTTCGAGCGCTATGTCGATTACGCGCTCGACGTCCCCATGTATTTCGTCAAGCGCGGCGAGGAGTATATCGACGTCTCGGGCTCCTCGTTCCGTGCCTTCTTCGACGGCCGCAACAACAACCTCCCCGGCGAGCGTCCGACCTTGTCGGACTGGGCCAACCATCTCTCGACGATCTTCCCCGAGGTGCGCCTGAAGCGTTATCTCGAGATGCGCGGCTCCGACGGCGGTCCGTGGGGCCGGCTGCCGGCGCTGCCCGCGTTCTGGGTAGGACTGCTTTATGACGATGTCTCCCTCGATGCCGCCTGGGACATGGTGAAGCACTGGAGCGCGCATGAACGCCAGGCCCTGCGCGACGACGTGCCGCGCTTCGGCTTCAAGGCGCGGCTCAAGGACCGCTATCTGTTCGAGATCGCCAAGGAGTGCCTCGTTCTGGCACATGCCGGCCTGCGCCGGCGCGGCCGGATCGACCAGCTCGGCCGTGACGAGACCCGGCATCTGGAGCCGCTCGATCGCATCATCGATTCTGGCCGCACGCCGGCCGAGGAGATGCTCGAGAAGTTCAACGGTCCCTGGAACGGCTCGGTGGAACCGGCCTACGCGGAATACGCTTTCTAGACACATAGGCCAACGCCCAGGACTTGAGCCGTTCATCGCCCATACAGGTTTGCGGCGATCAAATGACCGGCTGAAAAAACCTGAGCGTCGTCAATAACTCGAAAGCTGTTCTGATGGGGAAGGGCCGCCCGCCCAGGGCCGTCATGGCGAAGGTCTTGGCAAGCGTCGTGGCCTGCGTCGCGCTGCTTTCGTTCGCATGTGCGAGCTGGCCCGTGCGCGCCCAGACGGCGTTCGATCGGCCCGGTGGCGACTATTTCAGCACGCCGGTCACCTCGGGCGATCCCGAGGATTGCGCGCTGCTCTGCGAGCGCGACCGCCGCTGTCGTTCCTGGAGCTTCAGCTATCCCGATGTCGAAGGCGGCTCGGCCGTGTGCTGGCTCAAGAACGTCGTGCCGCCGCGCGTGCCCGGCAATTGCTGCATCTCCGGCGTGCGCGGTGCCGGCGTGATCGAGCCGCGGGTCGAAGGCGTGGAGACGTCGATCGACCGCCCCGGCGGCGATCTGCGCAATTTCGAGCTCAAGGAGGGCGAAGGCGAGGAGGCCTGCAAGGCGGCCTGCATCGCCGACAACAAATGCCGCGCCTTCACCTATGCCCGCCCCGGCTACACCGGGCGCGAGGCGCGCTGCTTCCTGAAGAAGGAAATCAAGCCGCCGCGCAGGAAGGCGGGATTTACGTCGGGCGTGGTGCGGTAGGCGCAGCTCTTTCCATCGTCATTGCTGTCGTAGGGTGGGCAAAGGCGCAAAGCGCCGTGCCCACGATCTTTCAACTATTACAAGAGGTGGTGGGCACGCTTCGCTTTGCCCACCCTACGGTACCTCACTCCGCCGCGATCACCGTGAGCTCCGGCCATAGCGCTTTCCATCGCCCGGCCTTCACCGCGTAATTCGCCGCCGAAAAATTCGGTCCCGGATTTGGCCGCGCGATCAGCCCTGCGACATCGCCAAAGCCGCGCGGCGCGTAGACCTCGTAGCCATCGCCTGCGCGCCTGACGCCGATTTGCGTGTTCTGCGTGAGGAAGCGGTCGATGCCCTCCGTCGAGCTTCTCAGGGGCGGATAGGGCAGGCCGTGCTTGCCGGGATACCACAGATGCACGCGTGCCTGGTTGCGGATCTCGACCTTGACGCCGAGATGCGCCAGCCGCTCATGCAGCTTGCGGATCACCGCATCCTCCGCCTCCCACGAGGTGTCAGGGTCGAAATAGAACGCGTCGTAGTCGGCGATGCCGTGATCGATGGCGCGGCCGGTGAGCACGTTCCATACGGTCTGCACCAGGCATCCCGAGACCAGCCATGCATCCGGCAGATCCAGCCGCGCGAGTTCGTCGACGATCGCGGCATTGACGGGATTTTTCAGCGCTAATGCGAGGAAACGATCGCGATCCATCGCGGCCATGACCTACAGGCTGGCGTCGAATGCGGTGCGCGCCGCCTTCGACGCCAGCGCGCGCCAGCGCCGCCGCAGGAACGGCTCGACGATCGCGCGCTTCGCCTTCGACAGGCGGATCAGCACGATCGGATAGTCGGCGTAGTGGTCGGTGAAATAGAAGATTCCTGGCTGGCTCTCGACCAGCATGGCGCGTTCGTCGATCGGCACATCCGGCATCACCAGGCTGTCGCGGTCTTCCTTCAGGCGCGCCAGCATCTTCTTGCGCACTTTCAGTGCCGGCGTGCCGTAGGAGGTGCCGTCCTCGACCTCCGGCCACGTCAGCGCGAATTTTCTGACGTCGTCGAAGGTCATGAGGATCAGCTCAGTGCACGGCGGTGAAGAACCGTGCGAGCCGGAAGCCGGACAGCCACGTGTACACGGGCTGGCTGCGCATGCCGAGATCCCAGGAGCCAACCACGGCATCCGCGCGTCCGATCAGATTGTCGATCGGCAGAAGGCCGACACCGCCGGAACGCAGCGGCACGCGGCTGTCGGCGGAGTTGTCGCGGTTATCGCCGAGCACGAAGAGATGGCCGGGTGGCACCGTCACCTCCGGCGTGTTGTCGAGCGGACCATTGTCGCGCATCTTGAAGATCAGATGCGAGACGCCGTTCGGCAGCGTCTCGATATAGCGGTGGGCGGGCTCGCTGCCGCCATTGTCGTCCTCGGCCTGGCCGATGCCATCCGGCTTCAGCTCGGCGGGCCGGTCGTTGATAAAGAGCTGGCCCTGCCGCATCTGGATGCGGTCGCCGGGCAGACCGACGACGCGCTTGACCCAAGCCTGCGAGCGGTCGCCGGGCCAGCGGAACACGACGACGTCACCCTGCTTCGGCGTTT
Organism: Bradyrhizobium sp. B117; assembly: GCF_038969555.1. NCBI lineage: Bacteria > Pseudomonadati > Pseudomonadota > Alphaproteobacteria > Hyphomicrobiales > Nitrobacteraceae > Bradyrhizobium > Bradyrhizobium sp. B117. The sequence goes on along the minus strand of NZ_CP152414.1, from coordinate 9,370,311 downwards.
CCGCGAACACGCGGCCGCTTTCGGGCAGGTTGATCTGGATCGGCAGCGACGAGGTGCCGTAGCCGTAGGGGAATTTCGAGGCGAGCAGTGCGTCGCCGATCAGCAGCGTCGGCTCCATCGAGCCGGACGGCACGTAGAACGGCTCGGCCAGCGCGCCCTTGGCGATGAACACTGCGGCAACGATGCCGGCGAGCTGCATCAGCTGGCCGCCCCAGCCGCTGGTCTTCCGCTTGGCGGGGACGGTTACCTTCTCGACACTCATGCGCCTGTTCCACCCACCGTAATGCGTTCCATCAGAAGTGACGGCTGGCCGACGCCGACAGGGACGCCCTGGCCGTTCTTGCCGCAGGTGCCGATGCCGGTATCGAGCGCCAGATCGTTGCCGATCATGCGGATGCGATGCAGGTCCGTCGGCCCGTTGCCGATCAGCATGGCGCCCTTCAGCGGTGCGCCCAGCTTGCCGTTCTCGATCTTGTAGGCCTCGGTGCACTGGAACACGTATTTGCCCGAGGTGATGTCGACCTGTCCGCCGCCGAAATTCGCGGCGAACACGCCGTTCTTCACGGAGCTAAGGATCTCGGCCGGGTCGCGGCCGCCCGCCAGCATGTAGGTGTTGGTCATACGCGGCATCGGCACATGGGCATAGCCCTGGCGGCGGCCGTTGCCGGTCGGCTTCATGTTCATCAGGCGCGCGTTCTGCCGATCCTGCATGTAGCCGACCAGGATGCCGTCCTCGATCAGAACGGTGCGGTTGGTCGGCGTGCCCTCGTCGTCGATCGACAGCGAGCCGCGGCGCGAGGCAATGGTGCCGTCGTCGACCACGGTGACGCCCTTGGCCGCAACCTGCTGGCCCATCAGGCCCGCAAATGCAGACGTCTTCTTGCGGTTGAAGTCGCCTTCGAGGCCATGACCAACCGCCTCATGCAGCATCACGCCGGGCCAGCCGGCGCCAAGCACGACGTCCATCTCGCCGGCGGGGGCGGGGATCGATTCCAGATTGACTAGGGCCTCGCGCAGCGCGCCGTCGGCGGCCTCGCGCCAATTCCTGCTCTCAATGAATTCGGCATAGCCGGCGCGGCCGCCATAGCCCTTGCTCCCGCTCTCCTGGCGGTCGCCCTGGCCGGCGACGACGGAGATGTTGACGCGCACCAGCGGGCGGATGTCGCGATAGCTCTCGCCATCGGGCCGCAGGATCTCGACCACCTGCCAGGTCGCGCCCAGGCTGACGCTGACCTGCCGCACCCGCGGATCCTTGTCGCGCAGATAAGCGTCGATCTCGGCGAGCAGCTTGACCTTCGTCTCGAAGCCCGGCGCATCCAGCGGATTGTCGTCACTATAGAGCCGCACATTGGTATGCGCCGGCGGAGCGGCAAAGCTGCCGGAATAGCCGCCGCGCACGGCCGCGACCGCGTCGGCGGCGCGAATCAGCGCCGGCAGCGACACGTCGGAGGAATGCGCATAGCCGACCGCATCGTCCTTGACGGCGCGCAGGCCAAAACCCTGCGAGGTGTCGTAGGTCGCCTGCTTCAGTCGCCCATTGTCGAACATCAGCGCTTCGGTCTGGCTGTATTCCAGGAACAATTCGCCGTCGTCGGCGCCGGCAAGCCCGCGCGCGACCTCGTTGCGAACCTGGTCGCGATCGAGATTGGCGCGGTCGAGCAGGGAGGTTGTGGCAGGATTGATCATGCGTCCGTCCATTATCGGGGGATGTTGGGCAAGATAATGGTTTCCCGCGCGTTCCGCGAGGGCTGGGCCGTCACATTACGGAAACGATAGGTACGGCTTCCCCTTAAACCGGTTTTCAGGATTTTGGGCTATCGAGGGCGACCCTTGGTGAGAGATCTGCCGGCAAAAGCATGTGGAATTCCCTGCTTGTGTTCTGGGATCAGTATCACGGCCTGATCATCGGCTTTGGCGCGCTGGGGCTGGTCCTGCTGTTCAACCAGTTCGTCTATCGCCGCTTCTGGACCTCCTATCCCACCCGCGAGGCCTATGTCGCAGCTCACCCGGGCTGCGACACCGTGGACGGCGTCGTCTGCGCGACATGCCGGCGCAAGGCGCTGGTCGGGCCGGTGGCCGGGAGAGGCCGCATCTATCGCTGCGGCTGGTGCGACACGGAGCTCTATCGCGTCGACGCGGCGTGAGCCCTGCTACGGCAGCTTGTCGTAGCCCTCGCCGAGCCCGTTCAGGCTGAGCGGGAAGCCGATGCCTTCTTCCGGCGTCTCGAAGATGATGAAGGTCGCGGTCTTGGCGCTGCGCAGCTGGCCGAGCAGCTTGTCGTCCATGACGACCTCGGCGACGCAGCCATTGGGCAGGCAGCGGACGAAGCCGGCGCGGCCGACGTCCTGGTTGTCGAGCTTCAGCCCGAGGCCGGAGGGCAGCAGGACGCCGAGCGGGGCGACCACGCGCATCAGGCGGCTCTTCTGGTCGGCGGTCTTGAGCACGATCACGGTCAGGCCGGCATTGGAGCGGTCCTCGGCCACCACGCTCTGGATCAGGGCGCATTGCTCGGTCTGGGCGCCCGGCGGGGTGTCGCAGCGGATCTGCCAGTCGCCATGGACGGAGCGCACCGCGCCCTGCGCATGGGCAAGGCTTGGTACGAAGAGGCCTGGCAGCGCCAGCAGGACGACCGCAGCCAGCAGGGCGGCAAGCCTCGTGAGGCCGTCAGCCTGCCTTTTGGCCTCCCTTGCCATGCATCTCGAAAACCCCATCGGGTCGGTCCCTCTGCTCGCCTGGGTCGCTCGCACCTGGCGGACTGATACGGGAATGACGGCGGCTTGAAGGCGATTCCCAAGCAAATTCCGCGCCGCCCACACCGCCAACATCAGCACGAATCAGATTCCTGCGCGGCTGTTCGCCAGTGCCTACCGCGGGCAATGCCGCTGTCAAGCCGCAGCATCCCGGGAAACGGTATTTTTCTCTGATGTTACTAGGAAATATCTTGCGGGTGATCGCTGACAGACAGGCCTCAAGACTGCATTGCGATAGATCAAGAATTATGGTTTGAGAGGCTTGATTTCGGCGTTCTAGCGATCTGGCCCCAATTCCTCTTAGAGGTATTCTTGCGCGGCGGTTTGTCAGACGGGCGGATCGAATAAGCGTTTCCCAAAAATAGGGGAACGCACCTGGGGTGATTTCGTAAGGGGAGCGCGAACGGCATGAGGATGTCGATGGGTCGGGTGGGCCGGCATTTGCTGGGAATGGCCACCATCGCCTTGGTGGCGGCTGGCATGACGCTGGCGGCGGGCGGGACGGCATTCGCCGAGGTCGGGCAGCCGGCGCCGTGGGAATGGACGCTGCAGCAATCGGCCTCGCCGGTGATGGACAACATCGTCTGGTTCCACAACTTCCTGTTCGTGCTGATCACCCTGATCACGCTGTTCGTTCTGGCGCTGCTGGTGATCGTGGTGCTGAAGTTCAATGCGAGGGCCAATCCGGTGCCGTCGCGGACCACTCACAACACGCTGATCGAGGTGGTGTGGACGCTGGTTCCGGTGCTGATCCTGGTCGGCATCGCGGTGCCGTCGTTCCGGCTTCTGTTCCTGGAGCTCGACGTGCCGAAGGCGGATCTGACGGTGAAGGCGACGGGCAAGCAGTGGTACTGGTCGTATGCCTATCCTGACAACGGCAAGTTCGAGTTCGACTCGCTGATGGCCCAGGACAAGCAGCCCCGCCTGCTCGGCGTCGACAACGAGATGGTGGTGCCGGTGAACAAGGTGATTCGCGTCCAGGTCACCGGCGCCGACGTCATTCACGCCTTCGCGCTGCCGGCTTTCGGCGTCAAGATCGACGCCATCCCGGGCCGGCTGAACGAGACCTGGTTCAAGGCCACCAAGACCGGCATGTTCTACGGCCAGTGCTCGGAGCTCTGCGGCAAGGATCACGCCTTCATGCCGATCGCGATCCGCGTGGTCAGCGACCAGGAGTTCGCCTCCTGGGTCGAGACGGCCAAGAAGAAGTTTGCGAGCGGCGGCACCAGCACTTACGCCTCGGCGGCCGGCCCGACGCAGTAAGCGCCGGGTCAGGGCTCGAGGGGACTGAAAGCGACATAAAGGGCGGGACCGCATAAGGTCCGCATGGGACGCAAGGCAGGATTTGAAAATGGCAACGAGCGCAGCGGCACACGGCGATCACGCGCAAGACCACGGACATGACCACGAGCACGCCCATCCGACCGGATGGCGGCGCTACGTCTATTCGACCAATCACAAGGACATCGGCACGATGTACCTGATCTTCGCGGTCGTCGCCGGCATCATCGGTGCCGCGATGTCGATCGCGATCCGTGCCGAGCTGATGTATCCGGGCGTGCAGATCTTCCACGAGACGCACACCTACAACGTCTTCGTGACCAGCCACGGCCTGATCATGATCTTCTTCATGGTCATGCCCGCGATGATCGGCGGCTTCGGCAACTGGTTCGTGCCGCTGATGATCGGGGCGCCCGACATGGCATTTCCGCGCATGAACAACATCTCGTTCTGGCTGCTGCCGGCTTCGTTCGCGCTGCTGCTGATGTCGACCTTCGTCGAGGGCGAGCCGGGCGCCAACGGCGTCGGCGCCGGCTGGACCATGTACGTGCCGCTGTCGAGCTCCGGCCATCCGGGCCCGGCCGTCGACTTCGCGATCCTGTCGCTGCACCTTGCCGGTGCCTCGTCGATCCTCGGCGCCATCAACTTCATCACCACCATCTTCAACATGCGCGCGCCGGGCATGACCCTGCACAAGATGCCGCTGTTCGTGTGGTCGATCCTGGTGACGGTGTTCCTGCTGCTGCTGTCGCTGCCGGTGCTCGCCGGTGCGATCACCATGCTGCTCACCGACCGCAATTTCGGCACGACATTCTTCGCGCCCGACGGCGGCGGCGACCCCGTGCTGTTCCAGCACCTGTTCTGGTTCTTCGGTCACCCCGAGGTGTACATCCTGATCCTGCCCGCCTTCGGCATGATCAGCCAGATCGTCTCGACCTTCTCGCGCAAGCCCGTGTTCGGCTATCTCGGCATGGCCTACGCCATGGTCGCGATCGGTGGCATCGGCTTCGTGGTGTGGGCGCACCACATGTACACGGTCGGCATGTCGTCGGCGACGCAGGCTTACTTCGTTGCTGCCACGATGGTGATCGCGGTCCCGACCGGCGTGAAGATCTTCTCGTGGATCGCCACGATGTGGGGCGGCTCGATCGAATTCCGCGCCCCGATGATCTGGGCGGTGGGCTTCATCTTCCTGTTCACGGTCGGCGGCGTCACCGGCGTCGTGCTGGCGAATGCCGGCGTCGACCGCGTGCTCCAGGAGACCTACTACGTCGTCGCGCACTTCCACTACGTGCTGTCGCTCGGCGCCGTGTTCGGGATCTTTGCCGGCTGGTACTACTGGTTCCCGAAGATGACGGGCTACATGTACAACGAGACGCTGGCGAAGGCGCACTTCTGGGTCACCTTCATCGGCGTGAACCTGGTGTTCTTCCCGCAGCACTTCCTCGGCCTGTCGGGCATGCCGCGCCGCTACGTCGACTATCCCGATGCCTTCGCCGGCTGGAACCTGGTCTCGTCGGTCGGCTCCTACATCTCGGGCTTCGGCGTCCTGATCTTCCTCTACTGCGTGCTCGACGCCTTCATGAAGAAGGTCCCGGCGGGAGACAATCCGTGGGGTGCGGGTGCGACCACGCTGGAGTGGACGCTGCCTTCGCCGCCGCCCTTCCACCAGTTCGAAGTGCTGCCCCGCGTGCAGTAAGCCATCTTCCGCGGCGCCCGTCATGGGCGCCGCGGCTCTACAACGAAGCGAGTTAGATTAGTGTCCGTCCTCGACCACAACGCCATCGACATCAATCCCCGCATCTCCGAAGCGGAGGTTGGCGACTACATCGCGCTGCTCAAGCCGCGGGTGATGTCGCTGGTGATCTTCACCGCGCTGGTCGGCATGGCGATGGCGCCCGGGCATTTCCACTGGGTGCTCGCGATCACCTCGCTGCTCTGCATCGCCGTCGGTGCCGGCGCCTCCGGGGCGCTCAACATGGCGCTCGAAGGCGACATCGACGCGAAAATGTCGCGCACGGCGAACCGGCCGATCCCGCGCGGCCGCATCACCCGCCCTGAAGCCATGGCGTTCGGCACGACGCTCGCCTTCTTCTCGGTGATGACGCTCGGCATCCTCGTCAACTGGATCGCGGGCGCGCTGCTTGCCTTCACCATCTTCTTCTACGTCGTGATTTACACGATGTGGCTGAAGCGCTGGACCGCGCAGAACATCGTCATCGGCGGCGCCGCCGGCGCGCTGCCGCCGGTGGTGGCCTGGGCCGCGGTGACGGGCACGGTCGACGTCGAGCCGCTGCTGCTGTTCGCGATCATCTTCTTCTGGACGCCGCCGCATTTCTGGGCGCTGGCGCTGTTCCGCTCCGACGATTACGCGCGCGCCGGCATTCCGATGCTGCCCAACGTCGCCGGCCCCGACGCGACGCGGCTCCAGATCCTGCTCTACACCGTCGTGCTGATCGCGGTCGCCGCCGCGCCCTGGGTGCTCGGCTATTTCGACGCCGTCTACGGCGTGGTCTCGCTGATCCTCGGCGCCGGCATGCTGTTGCTTGCGATCAACGTCTATGTGCGCCGCGAACGCAGCCAGTCCCTGCGCGCGACGCGAAAACTGTTCGCCTTCTCGATCCTGTATCTGTTCGCGCTGTTCGCGACCCTGCTGGCCGAGGTCGTGTTCCGGGCGATTGCTCCGATGGTTGGGGGCGCATGAGGCAGGAATGGCCGACAAACCCGAGCCAGATGGAATCGTCCTCACCGAGGCGCAGAAGAAGAGCCGTCGTCAGCGCTCGATTGCCATTGCTTTGGCGCTCGGCGTGCTGGTCGTGCTGTTCTTCGCCGTCACCATGGTCAAGGGACCGGCAGTGCTAGTCCGGCCGATGTAGGAATCATGGATCACGAGCCGACCATATCGCAGGACGTCAGCGCCAAGCCGGTCAATCGTGAGCCGGCCAAGGGCCGCGGGCTGGGCCGCGATGTGGTGGTTGCTTCCATCTGTGGCGGCGTGGTCGCGCTGATGGTCGGCGCCTCCTACGCGGCGGTGCCGTTCTACAATTGGTTCTGCCGCGCCACCGGCTTCAACGGCACGACGCAAGTTGCGACCTCGGCACCGGCCAACGGCCCGATCGCCCGAAAGATTTCGGTGCGCTTCGATTCCAACGTCGCGCCCGGACTGCCCTGGAAGTTCGAGCCGGAGCAGAACGAGATCGAGGTCAATATCGGCCAGGTCGTGACTGTCTTCTACACCGTCACCAACCAGGCTGCGCGCACCACAGCGGGCCAGGCCGCCTACAATGTCGCGCCGCTGACGGTCGGGTCCTACTTCCAGAAGATCAACTGCTTCTGCTTCACCGAGCAGACCATGGCGCCGGGCGAGAAGCGCGAGATGCCGGTCGTGTTCTATGTCGATCCGTCGATCGCCGACGATCACGAGAACGACGGGCTGAACACGATCACGCTGTCCTACACGTTCTATCCGGTGAAGGATCCGGTGGTGAAGCCGCTCGCATCCGGCGAGAACGACCAACGCAAGGGAAATCTCTGATCGCCGGGCTTCGCGCCATGGGGGTTGGAAACAAGGGGATAAGTGCCGAACAGGCACGGGATTGAGGAGAGAGACCGCAAATGGCTACCGCGCAAGGCAAGCATCACGACTATCACCTGGTCGATCCCTCTCCCTGGCCGGCGGTCGGTTCGCTCTCGGCCTTCATCATGGCGGTCGGCGCGATCGCCTGGATGCACCACATGTTCTCGGCCGCGCCGATCGTGTTCGGTGTCGGCACCGTCGGCGTGCTCTACACCATGGCGAGCTGGTGGGGCGACGTGATCAAGGAAGCCCAGTACAAGGGCGACCACACCCGCGTCGTGCAGCTGCATCACCGCTACGGCATGATCCTGTTCATCGCCTCCGAGGTGATGTTCTTCGTGGCCTGGTTCTGGGCCTATTTCAACGCGGCGCTGTTCCCGGCGGACGCCGTCCACGCCACCCGCGATGCGGTGTTCGGCTGCGGTCTCGGCACCCAGGCCGGCGCCTGCTCGGTCCCCGGCACCTGGCCGCCGCACGGCATCGAGACCTTCGATCCCTGGCATCTGCCGCTGCTGAACACGCTGATCCTGCTCACCTCGGGCACCACGGTGACCTGGGCTCACCATGCGCTGCTCGAGAACGATCGCCAGGGCCTGAAGTACGGCCTGATCCTCACCGTCGTGCTCGGCGCGCTCTTCACCTGCGTGCAGGCCTATGAGTACAGCCATGCGGCGTTCTCCTTCGCCGGCAACGTCTACGGTGCGACCTTCTTCATGGCGACCGGCTTCCACGGCTTCCACGTGCTGGTCGGCACCATCTTCCTGCTGGTCTGCCTGTTCCGCGCCTACGCCGGCCACTTCACGCCGAAGCAGCATCTCGGCTTCGAGTTCGCCGCCTGGTACTGGCACTTCGTCGACGTGGTCTGGCTGTTCCTGTTCCTCTGCATCTATGTGTGGGGACACGGCGCCGAGACCATGGCCCACGGCGCGCACTGAGCCGTCGTGAATTGATCAGAAGGGGCGGCCGCTGGGCCGCCCTTTCGCTTTTCAGCCGTCGCAAGTTTCGGCGGAAACTGTGATAGAGTCCGCGATCATGAACGACACTGCCGGTCCAACCGAGCCCGAGACCACCGTCCTGCAAAGCGCGCTGCGCGGGCTTGCCTGCAAGTGCCCGCGCTGCGGCCAGGGCAAGCTCTATGCGGGCTTCCTGACGCTCGCGCCGTCCTGCGACCGTTGCGGCCTCGATTACGCCTTCATCGATTCCGGCGACGGTCCGGCTATCTTCATCATCATGCTGGCCGGTGCGATCGTGGTCGGCTGCGCGCTCGTCGTCGAGGTCAAGTACCAGCCGCCGTTCTGGCTGCATGCGGCGCTGTGGCTGCCGCTGATCCTCGTCACCACGCTGTTGCCGCTGCGCTCCATGAAGTCGCTGCTGATCGCACTGCAATTCCACCACAAGGCGGCGCCGGGCCGGCTGGTCGACCGCGCGAAATGAACGAGACGGCGCGCAAGCCTCGCGTGGCCGGCTTCGCGCTGTTCACGCTGTTCCTGACGGCGGTCTTCATCTCGCTCGGAGTCTGGCAATTGCAGCGCCGGACCGCCAAGCATGCGCTGATCGCGGCGCTCACCGAGCGGTTGGCCGAAGCGCCGATCGCGCTGCCGCCGCCGGCGCAATGGACCGCGCTCGATCCCGCGCGCGACGAATTCCGCCGCGTCAGCTTCACCGCGACCTATGCACCGCTGCCTGATGCGATGGTCTATTCCTCCGGCTCGGCCGTGCGCAAGGACGCCTCCGGTCCCGGCACCTGGGCGTTCCTGCCGGCGCGCCTTGCGAGCGGTGAGACAATCGTGATCGATGCCGGCTTCGTCGAGAACACGATGCAGGACCGCAGCATCGAGGATCGTGCGGTGAAGAAGCTCGTCACCGGCGCTCCGGTCATGTTCACCGGCTATCTGCGCTTTCCGGAGGCGCCGGGTTGGCTGACGCCGGCGGAGAACCGCGACAAGCGCCTCTGGTTCGTGCGCGATCATCTGGCGATCGCAAGCGCGCTTCATTGGGGCGCGGTTGCGCCGTTCTACATCGACCTCGAGCAGCCGGCGCCCGAGAACGGCATCCCGCGTCCGGGGCCGCTCGACGTGCATCTGAAGGACGATCATCTGCAATACGCCATCACCTGGTTCGCGCTCGCAGGCGCGGTGTTGATCGCGTTCGGCGTCTGGACGAGAGGACGACGTCCGGCAAATTCTCCGTAGGTTTCCGGGAGGAACCCGGGATCGTCCGGGGTTTATTATTCAGCGCATATTCACGAGTGTGGTCCTAAGCCGCACGAAATTTTTCGCGGCAAGCAGGATGTTGGCGTGAGCGATATTGATCAGATGGGAATTGTCGTCGACTGGGTCGATGCCTGCCGCAAGGGCGACCTTGCGAGCCTGCTCGAGCTCTATGCGGACGACGCCCGGGTCGAATGCACGTGCAACGGCACGCAGCATTATCGTGGCCGAAGCGAGCTCGAAACCTATTGGGGACCCCGGCTCAGCACGTTCTCGTCGGTCGGATTCGGCCTCGAAGAAATCAATCCCGTGCCGCACGGCGTCGATCTCGAATATTCCATCGCTGGCTCACTGCGCATCCACGCCTCGTTCCGCTTCAGCGCGGAAGGCAAGATCTACAGCACGCTGTGCACGCCGTCGCGGCAGAACTCCCACGACGGTTGTGCGTGCTAGGGCATGAACCGGAAAAATGCGTAGCGGTTTTCCCTCGCGACAAACGCGGAACGCGTTTGCGCGGAGATCATGCTCAAACAATAAGCTAAAGCGCGGTGGTGATCTTCATCCCATCGCGCTTTAGCTCTGCGGCGGCTCTTCTTGCGTCGCATTCACCGGCAGCAGGCAGCGCACATAGGTTCGCTCATCGGCGCGCAGCAGTGACAATGAACCGCTGAGCGCGCGCACGCGCTCGTGCATGCCGGTGAGGCCCCGGCCGAAGACGTTGCTCTCCGGAAAGCCGCCGCCGTCGTCGGAGATCTCGATGACGAGCGCCTCGCCCGCGACGGTGGCCTGCACGTGGGCATTGCCGGCATTGGCATGGCGCAGGACGTTGGTCAGCGCCTCCTGGATCAACCGATAGACGGTCTGGGCCAGCGGTCCGTCGATCTCGTTCAGCGCCGGATCGATCGTGGCCGTCAGGCCGATATGCGGCGCCTGTCTGCGAAAGTTCTGGAGCAACGTCTGCACGGTGGTCTCGAGCCCCAGCTGCTCGATATAGAGCGGCCGCAGCCGGTCGAGGATACGGCGGTTGGTCTGCTGGAGCGCCTCGACCGACCGCATCACCTCCTGCACCGAATTGCCGAGATTTCCTGCTTGTGGCGAGGCGTCGGCCAGCGCGATGGTGCTGGCGCGGATGCCGAACAGCAGCGGCCCGAGCTCGTCATGCAGCTCGCGGGCGAGGTCGCGCCGCTCGTCGTCCTGGAGCGACACCAGGCGATGCAGCAGGTCGCGATTGTCCTGGCTCAGTCGCGCCAGCGTCGTTGCCAGCGCATTGGCCTCCTCGCAGCTCTGCCGGATCTCCGGCGGCCCTGCCACCGGGATCGGCATCGCGTAATCGCCGCATCGCATTCGGGTGAGGCCTGCGCCGAGCTTTTGCAGGGGGCGCAGCGCCGATTCCGCGAACAGATAAGCGATCGTGCCGGTCAGCACCGTCAATATGGCGATCAGGCTCGTCAGCGCCAGAAAGCCGATCCATTTCTCGAACAGGTCGGCCGACAGGTCAGGCACGAAGACGATGTCGCCGACACGCCTGCCGTCGATGATGACAGGTGAGGCTGCGTCCATGTCCGGAATGACGATCAGCTCCGCGAACCATTGCGGTACGCCATGCAGATTGCGCAGACCGTCCTTCACGGAAGGCGCGGGACCTGCTTCTATGGGGCGGAATTGGATATCAGAGGAGGAATCCAGGGAACGGACGAATGCGTCGAGAATCGTCCGCGGATGATCCGAGGCGCCGAGGGCGTTGTTGAGCGCAACAGCGACAGTCCGGGTCGAGCGGCGACCCGGCTCGTTCTCATCGGCCAGCTGGCCGGTCGCGAATGTCTTGAGCAGCACGCCGCCCATAGCCAGCGCGGCAAGAAAGCTCAGGCCGAGCGGAAGAAACAATTGGGTTCTGAACGAGAGCCGTTGCCACATTAGGTCAATTCTAACGCGCATCGGGGCGATTTTCTCTTTCCATTTGTTCCCGCCGGTCTATGAGTCGAAAAACAAGAGAGCGCGCGATGCAAGATACCGCCAAGCCGGCGACCAAGGTTCTGATCGTCGACGACCATCCTGTGGTGCTGTCCGGATGCCGGACGCTTTTCGCGTCCGACCAATCGATCCGCATCGACGAGGCGACCGATGCCAAATCCGGGCATCGCGCCTATGTCAGCAAGCGGCCTGACGTCACCGTGATCGATATCAGCCTGCCTGACGTCTCAGGCTTTGAGCTGATGCGACGCATTCGCAAGGACGATCCCGACGCCAAGATCATCATGTTCAGCATGAACGACGATCCGGCCTTCGTGGTGCGGGCGGTCGAGCTGGGCGCGCAGGGCTATGTTTCCAAGGGCGACGATCCCAGGATTCTGCTCAAGGCGGTGCGCAAGGTCGTCGCGGGTGACAATTTCATCTCGCCGCAGCTCGCGGAGGCCGTGACGTTCTCCGGCGCCGCGATCAAGGCCAATCCGGCCTCGCAGATGACGCCGCGGGAGCTCGAGATTCTCCGCCTGCTCGGGCGCGGCGACAAGATCGTCGAGGTCGCCGAGGCGCTCGGCATCTCCTACAAGACCGTCGCAAACACGACGTCCCTGCTCAAGCAGAAGTTAGGGGCCAAGAACCATTCCGACCTGATCAGGATCGCGGTGGAAATCGGGATGAGCTGAGGTCCGTCAGCGACCGAACCGGCTGCTCCAGGATGCAGCGGTTCGGTCGACGGATCGGCGCCGCCGTCGGCCGGGCAATGCATGGATGACGGCTGATACCATCCGCCGACACAATCGGCCGCCGGGTCAATTGTTCCCGAGGCAGGCAATGGATTCGGGAAAAAGTGGTAATTCCGGAATGAACTTGCGTGCGAATGCCCGGGAGCTGCCCGAAGCATCCCGGGAAAAACAAGGAACATCTTTCGGCCTGCGCGGTTTTCGCTCTTGACGATCTGATGACAGGCAATGAAAGCTGGCGCCGATAGTTTAGCGGGTCGGCGACCCGGACAAGGCAAACCGGTCTGCACATCAACGACAGACCTTCCAAGAGAGGGCTGCGGCATCGCCGCAGCCCTTTTTCGTTGCAGAACCCCTGGCGGGAGGCGGTTTCCCGATGCCGCAAAACACTTTATGGTGGCCCAAAGCCTCTGGCTGTTAACAAGTATTTTCGTGAAATCAAAGGCTTACGGATCGAGCTTCGGCCCGGTCGGCCTTTGGAGGGCAGTTTGACTCGTTATATCTCGACCCGGGGCGAGGCCCCCGAACTCGGCTTCTGCGACGTGATGCTGACCGGGCTTGCCCGTGACGGCGGCCTGTATGTGCCGGTCACTTGGCCGCAGCTTTCGACCGAGACCATCGCCGGCTTCTTCGGCCGTCCCTATTGGGAGGTCGCGGTCGACGTGATCCGGCCCTTCGCCGGCGGCGAGATATCGGACGCCGAGCTCGGCCGCATGGCGAACGAGGCCTACGCGACCTTCCGTCATCCCGCGGTGGTGCCGCTGCGCCAGATGGCGCCGCACCAGTTCGTGCTGGAGCTGTTTCACGGTCCGACGCTCGCCTTCAAGGACGTGGCGATGCAGCTGATCTCGCGGCTGATGGACCACGTGCTCGCCAAGCGCGGCCAGCGCACCACCATCGTGGTCGCGACGTCAGGCGACACCGGCGGCGCCGCGGTCGAAGCCTTCGCGGGCCTCGAGAATGTCGATCTCATCGTGCTGTTCCCGCACGGCCGCATCTCCGAGGTGCAGCAGCGGATGATGACGACGACGGGCGCGGCCAACGTCCATGCGCTCGCCATCGAAGGCAATTTCGACGACTGCCAGGCGCTGGTGAAGGGGATGTTCAACAACCATCGCTTCCGCGATGCGACCTCGCTTTCGGGCGTCAATTCCATCAACTGGGCGCGCATCGTCGCCCAGGTGGTCTACTACTTCACCTCGGCCGTTGCCGTCGGCGCGCCGGCGCGCGCGGTGGATTTCATCGTGCCGACCGGCAATTTCGGCGACATTTTTGCCGGCTATGTCGCCAAGCGCATGGGCCTGCCCGTGCGCACCCTCTGCATCGCCGCCAACGTCAACGACATCCTGGCGCGCACGCTGAAGACCGGCATCTACGAGGTGCGCGAGGTGCATGCGACCGCCTCGCCGTCGATGGACATCCAGATCTCCTCGAATTTCGAGCGGCTGCTGTTCGAGGCCGGCAAGCGCGATGCGGCCGGCGTGCGCCGCCTCATGGACTCGCTGAAGCAGTCGGGGCGCTTCGTGCTGCCCGATGCGACGCTGGCCGCCATCCGCGAGGAATTCGACGCGGGCCGTGCCGACGAGACCGAGACCGCGGCTGCGATTCGCGCCGCCTGGCGTGAGGCAGGCGAGCTGGTCGATCCGCACACCGCGGTGGCGCTTGCCGTTGCCGACCGCGACACCACCGACACGACGGTGCCCAGCATCGTGCTTTCCACGGCCCATCCGGCCAAATTCCCCGACGCGGTCGAGGCAGCCTGCGGCCAGCGGCCGCAACTGCCGGCTTGGCTCGATGGTCTCATGACCAAATCCGAACACATGAAGGTGATGAAGAACGATCAGGCCGAGATCGAGCGGTTCGTGCTGTCGGTCAGCCGCGCCGCAAAACAGGGAGTTGCCGGATGAGCGTCGAGATTTCCAAGCTTGCCTCCGGCCTGACCGTGGTCACCGACAAGATGCCCCATCTCGAGACTGCGGCGCTCGGCGTCTGGGCGGGCGTCGGCGGCCGCGACGAGAAGCCGAATGAGCACGGTATCTCGCATCTCCTGGAGCACATGGCGTTCAAGGGCACGACCAAGCGCTCCTCGCGCGAGATCGTCGAGGAGATCGAGGCGGTCGGCGGCGACCTCAATGCCGGCACCTCGACCGAGACCACGTCCTATTACGCGCGGGTGCTGAAGGCCGACGTGCCGCTGGCGCTCGACGTGCTCGCCGACATCCTCGCCAATCCCGCCTTCGAGCCAGACGAGCTCGAGCGCGAGAAGAACGTCATCGTGCAGGAGATCGGCGCTGCGCAGGACACGCCCGATGACGTCGTGTTCGAGCACCTCAACGAGCTCTGCTATCCCGACCAGCCGATGGGCCGCTCGCTGCTCGGCACCGCGAAGACGCTGCGCAGCTTCAACCGCGACATGCTGCGCGGCTATCTGTCGACGCATTATCGCGGCCCCGACATGGTGGTGGCGGCCGCCGGCGCGGTCGATCACAAACAGGTGGTCGCCGAGGTCGAGAACCGCTTTGCGAGCTTCGAGGCGACGCCGGGTCCCAAGCCGCAGTCGGCGCAGTTCGGCAAGGGCGGCGCCAAGGTGGTGCATCGCGAGCTCGAGCAGGCGCATCTGACGCTGGCGCTGGAAGGCGTGCCCCAGACCGACCTGTCGCTGTTCTCGCTCCAGGTCTTCACCAACATCCTCGGCGGCGGGATGTCGTCGCGGCTGTTCCAGGAGGTGCGCGAGAAGCGCGGCCTCTGCTACTCGATCTACAGCTTCCACGCCCCCTATACCGACACCGGCTTCTTCGGCCTCTACACCGGAACCGATCCGGCCGACGCGCCCGAGATGATGGAGGTCGTGGTCGACATCATGAATGATTCGGTCGAGACCCTGACCGAGGCCGAGATCGCGCGCGCCAAGGCGCAGATGAAGGCCGGGCTCCTGATGGCGCTGGAGAGCTGCTCGTCCCGCGCCGAGCAACTGGCCCGGCACGTGCTGGCCTATGGCCGGCCGCAAACGGTGCAGGAACTGGTAGCCCGGATCGACGCCGTCAGTGTCGAATCGACCCGGGACGCGGCGCGTGCGCTGCTTTCGCGCAGCCGCCCTGCAGTTGTCGCATTAGGCAGCGGCAGGGGTCTGGACACGGCGGTGTCTTTTGCGGAAGGATTGACGCGCGCGCGCGCCAAGGCGCGGCTGCATTAGGAGCCGCACCACGGAGCCTCGCCTTCGGGAAGCATCACCATGGCTCTCTTTCGCCTGCCTTCCAGTGGACCCGCCGCCCTCGCTCCGCGCGGCAACGGGCTGTTGCTGCGCGCGCCGCAGATGTCGGACTTCCTGCAATGGGCGCATTTGCGCGAGAGCAGCCGCGATTACCTGACGCCCTGGGAGCCGATCTGGCCGTCTGACGACCTGACCCGGTCCGGCTTCCGCCGCCGCCTGCGCCGCTATTCCGAGGACATCGCCGCGGACCGCTCCTACCCGTTTCTGATCTTCCGCGAGCTCGACGGCGCCATGGTCGGCGGCATCACGCTCGCCAATGTCCGGCGCGGCATCGTACAGGCCGGCACCATCGGCTATTGGGTCGGCCAGCCCCATGCCCGTCGCGGCTACATGACGGCGGCGCTGCGGGTGCTGCTGCCGACGCTGTTCGGCGAGCTCAATCTGCACCGGGTCGAGGCCGCCTGCATCCCCACCAATGCGCCGTCGATCCGGGTGCTGGAGAAATGCGGCTTCTCCCGCGAGGGGCTGGCGCGGCGTTATCTCTGCATCAACGGGGTCTGGCAGGACCATTTGCTGTTCGGCCTGCTGCACGAGGATTTCCGGGGCTGAACCCGGCCATTCCTGTGGCCAAAGTCGCATTGCGACGGCCTTTTGCTGCCTTGGGTTCGCCGATTTTGACGATATAACGCGCAAGGCCGGCGGCGATCGGCCGGTATTTGTCATGGAGTGTGGGTGTCGATGGTGCAGGAGCTTCGGTCATCGCGGACGATGTTGCGGCGGGGGACGGGGATCGCACTGGCGTTGTCGGTTGCGCTCGCCTCGGTCTCGCCGGTGGCGGCCCAGTCGCTCACCGACCGATTCAAGAGCCTGTTCGGCGGCAAGTCCGACGAGCCGGCCCAGCCCAAGCCGGCGCCCGCACCGGGCCAGCCGGCCGCCGATGACGACGTCGATTGCCCCCAGGTCACGGTGCGCGCTGGCGCCTCCACTTACGGGGTCGGCGCCACCGGCAAGCCGGCCGTCGGCAACGACGTCCGCTTCCAGGCCTCGATCACCAAGATGGCGCGCGAATGTACCCGGAACGGCGGCGAGATCACGGCCCGGATCGGCATCCAGGGCCGCGTCATCGCCGGTCCCGCCGGCGCGCCGTCGACGGTCGAGGTGCCCCTGCGCGTGGCGGTGGTGCAGGGCGGCGTCGGCGAGAAAGTGATCGCCTCGAAGGCCTACCGGACCACGGTCGAGATGGCGGAGGGCGGCAGCGTGCCGTTCACCTTCGTTGCCGAGGACCTGTCCTATCCGGTGCCGTCGGCCGCGGTCGCCGATTCCTACATCTTCTATGTCGGCTTCGATCCGCAGGCGCTGTCGCCGGAGCCGAAGGCGAAGAAGAAGAAATAGGCGGCTAGTTTGGCTGTCATGCCCCGCGGAGGCGGGGCATCCAGTACGCCGCGGCCTATCGAGCAATCACAACCGTCTCGGAATACTGGATCACCCGCCTTCGCGGGTGATGACATCGAGTTTGCGGTTACAATACTCGCACAAACAAAAAAGCCGGCGCTCACGCGCCGGCTTTTTGATTAGTGAAGGCTACCCCCTCAGTTCAGCTTCTGCCGAACCTCGTTGATGCCCTTGGCGAGCAGATCGTCGGCGACCTGGCCCTTGACCGACTGCGACAGGATCGTCGAGGCGGCCTGCACGGCGGCTTCCGCGGCTGCGGCGCGGACATCGGCCACCGCCTGGGCTTCGGCGAGCGCGATCTTGCTCTCCGCGGTCTTGGTGCGGCGGGCGACGAAGTCTTCCATCTTCGCCTTGGCCTCGGTCGCGATGCGCTCGGCTTCGGACTTGGCGTTGGCGATGATGTCGGCAGCCTCGCGCTCGGCCGTGGCGCTGCGGGCCTTGTAGTCGGCGAGCACCTTGGCCGCTTCCTGCTTGAGGCGCGTCGCATCGTCGAGCTCGGCCTTGATGCGCGCGGCGCGATGATCGAGCGCGGTCATCGCCGACTTGAACACCCCGAGATAGCCGAACACGATCATCAAGATCACGAAGGCGACGGCGACCCAGGTTTCAGGATCGAAGAACATCTCGACTAACCCTTCAAGGACGCGTCAACGGCGGCACTGACCGACGCCGCATCCGGAACGATGCCGGTGAGCTGCTGCACGATCTGGCCTGCCGCGTCGGCCGCGATGCCGCGGACGTTGCTCATGGCGGTCGTGCGGGTCGAGGCGATGGTCTTCTCCGCCTCGGCGAGCTTGGCCGCCAGCTGCTCTTCCAGCGTCTTGCGCTCGGCTTCCGCCTGCGCATTCGCCTTGTCGCGGGATTCGTTGCCGATCGCCTGCGCCCGCGAACGCGCTGAAGCGAGCTCGCTTTCATAGGCCTTCAGCGCTGCCTCGGACTGGTCCTTCAGCGCCTGCGCCTCAGTGAGGTCACCCTCGATCTTGTTCTGACGCGCTTCGATCGCACCGCCGACCTTGGGCAGAGCGAGCTTGGACACGATCACGTAGAGCAGGACGAAGAAGATCGCGAGCGACACCAGCTGCGAAGCAAAAGTGCTGCTCTCGAACGGCGGAAAACCGCCGGCGTGGTGACCGCCATCGGCTTCGGTGTGAGCGCCCGCCGCCGGACCTTTTGCCCCGCCATGACTCTCGGCCATGGAGTACTCCTGTTGCTGTCACGCGCCGCTTCGGATGAAGCGGCGCGGAAGAAGTCGTTCTTTAGAAAACGAACAGCAGAAGCAGAGCGATCAGCAGCGAGAAGATGCCGAGCGCTTCGGTCACGGCGAAGCCGAAGATCAGGTTGCCGAACTGGCCCTGAGCGGCGGACGGATTGCGGACGGCTGCGGCGAGGTAGTTGCCGAAGATCACGCCCACGCCGACGCCCGCACCGCCCATGCCGATGCACGCGATGCCCGCGCCGATAAGTTTTGCTGCTGCCGGATCCATTTTAGACTCCTTGGAAGAAAGATTGGGTTGTGGGTGGAAATTCCCCGGACCGCTCAGTGTCCCGGATGAATGGCGTCGTTGAGGTAGATGCAGGTCAGGATCGCAAACACATAGGCTTGCAGGAACGCGACCAGAATCTCGAGCGCGTACAGCGCGATCGTGAGAGCCAGCGGCAGCACGCCGCCGACCCAGCCGATGGCACCGAGGGAGAAGCCCAGCATGGCGACGAAGCCCGCGAACACCTTCAGCGCGATGTGGCCGGCCAGCATGTTGGCGAACAGACGAATGCTGTGCGAGACCGGCCGCAGGAAGAACGACAGGATCTCGATGAACATGACCAGCGGCAGGATGTAGCCCGGGACGCCGTGAGGAACGAAAATCGAGAAGAACTTCAGGCCGTTCTTGGCGACGCCGTAGATCAGCACGGTGAAGAAGACCAGCAGCGCCAGTCCTACGGTGACGATCAGGTGGCTCGAGACCGTGAAGGTGTAGGGGATGATGCCGACCAGGTTCGAGACGCAGATGAACATGAACAGCGAGAAGATCAGCGGGAAGAACTTCATGCCTTCCGCGCCGGCCGTCGAACGGATGGTGCTGGCTACGAATTCGTAGGAGATCTCGGCGACCGACTGGAGGCGCCCGGGAACCAGCTGCGTGCCGCTGGCAAGCATCAGGATCGAGATGATGGCGACTGCCACCAGCATGTAGAGCGATGAATTGGTGAAGGCGATCGTGTGATTGCCGATATGGCCCAGGGTGAAGAGAGGCTCGATGTTGAACTGGTGGATCGGGTCGATTTTCATCAGCGCGGCATCTCTTGGTCTGCCGGGCAATGCCGGCGGGTCTCGGTCTGCCGGCCGGGCCGGCCCGCACCGGCGAAGCCGGCACGATCATTCCTCTCCTGTGTGGATCGGCCTTACGAACCACCGCGCCTGTTTTGACCCGCGCCCGCCGATCTCACCACATTCACCACGCCGGCCACGAAGCCGAGCAGCAGGAACACGATAAACCCGAAAGGCGACGTCGACAGCAAGCGGTCGAACCCCCAGCCAATCCCCGCTCCGACAGCGACACCGGCGACCAACTCCGAAGATAACCGAAAACCAAGCGCCATCGCCGAGGCTCTGGCCGCTCCGTCTCCACCGTCACCTGTGGGTTGCTCGGTCTTGATGTGGCGGCCGCGAATTTCGGACAACCGCTTATCAAGACTTCCGAGCCGTTCGGAAAGCGCAGCTTCCTCGGGCGATCTATCGCGATTTCCATTCTCGTCGTGTCCCGTGTCTTGAGCCATGCCACGAAGACCAGAAACGCCGCGGTTGAATGGAAATTACGCCCGCCACCCTCAAAAGCCGCGCGGACCATACTGATGGCCTATAATCAAGTCAAGCCAAGTCACGATTGCGTCTCTTTCTATTATCTAACTGATTTTATTGGCGATATTGGCGTGAGCGGCCGCGCTGCGCACAGCGTGACGCCGCACCGCAGCAGCTCTCGGCAGGATCGGCGGAAGCGGTCGCCATTTCGCCGTCCTGCCGGGATCAAAGGGGCCGACGCGATCGTTGATGCCGCAGGCGCGTTTTGGGCGGCGGATTGCCCGGCCGGGGTGTAGAATTGCGAAAGCGCCACCGGCGCGTCGGAGAGCGCGATGAGACCTGCGAAACCATCCACAACAACCTGCACGGCATCTTGGCTTGCAGCGATGGCGTTCGCCGCGGCGATGACCGCCGGCGGCGGCATCGTTGCCGCCCAATCCGCGCCTGACAGTGAAAACGGCCGTTACAGCATGACGCCGATCCCCGAGGGCGTGCTGCGGCTCGATACCCGCACCGGCACGGTGACGACCTGCACCAAGAACGGCGCGGGCTGGGCCTGCTACGCGGTGCCTGACGAACGTGCCGCGCTCGACGCCGAGATCGGCCGGCTCCAGGCCGAAGTCGAGAAGCTGAAGGGGCAGCTTGCGGCCGGGCCGACCGTTTCGGGCAAGATCGACGAGGCGCTGCCGAAAACCGATCCGCTCAAGAAGGCGGAGCCGAAGGTCGCCGAGGGCGACCGCAAGATCGAGATCCCGCTGCCGAGCGACCAGGACATGGACCGCGTGATGTCGTTCCTGGAAAAGGCCTGGCGCCGGCTGATCGACATGGCGAACCGCGTGCAGAAGGACGTGTCGGGGAGGATTTGATGCGCGACGAGCTGTCGTAGGGTGGGCAAAGGCGCAAGGCGCCGTGCCCACCATCTTGATATCGTCGCGCAGATTGGTGGGCACGCTTCCGCCTTCGCTCTTCGAGCCACGGCGGACAAGCCGCTTTGCCCCACCCTACGGCAGCTTCCAGAGTTGAGAGACTTCGATGACATCAGCCAAATCCATGACCCGCTCGGCGCCGTCGTCGGTGCAAGCCACCACGATCGCATCGTCGCTGCTGACGGTGCAGACGCCGGGCCGCGGCTTCACCGATCTCACAAGCGAAGCCGCGAAATTCATCGACGAGGCCCGCGCGGGTGAGGGCGTGTTGACGCTGTTCATCCGTCATACCTCTGCCTCGCTCACGATCCAGGAGAATGCCGATCCGTCCGTGCTGGTCGATCTCACCACGGCACTGTCGCGTCTTGCGCCCGAGAATGCCGGCTGGACACACGACACCGAAGGACCGGACGACATGCCCGGGCATGTCAAGACGATGCTGACGCAGACCTCGCTTCAGGTGCCGGTCCTGAACGGCAGGCTCGCGCTCGGCACCTGGCAGGCGATCTACCTGATCGAGCATCGCGCCCGCCCGCACCGGCGCGAGGTGGTGCTGCAATTCATCGGCAGCAATCAATAGCTTTCCAAAATGAAACCGGCCGCGGATCGCTCCGCGGCCGGTTCGTATTGTCGATCGCTAGCGTCGATCAGGTCGCCCTGATGTCGACGTCCTTGGTCTCGGGCAGGAACAGGAAGCCGATCACGACGGTGATGGCCGCGAAGACGACCGGGTACCAGAGACCCGCATAGATATCGCCGGTCGAGGCCACGATTGCGAAGGCGGTTGCCGGCAAGAGGCCGCCGAACCAGCCGTTGCCGATGTGGTAGGGCAGCGACATCGAGGTGTAGCGGATGCGGGTCGGGAACAGTTCGACCAGCATCGCGGCGATCGGGCCGTACACCATGGTGACGAAGATCACCAGGATGAACAGCAGCCCGATGGTCGCGGCCACCTGCGGACGGAAGATGTCGAACGGATGCGCCATCTTCACGATGCCCGCATCGCCGGTCTTGGGATAACCGGCCGCCTGCACCGCGGCGAGAACGGCGGGGTTGCTGTCCTTGGCGGTCGCGTACGGAACTTCCTTGCCGTTCACCACCACCTTGACGCCGGAGCCGGCCGGGCCCGACGTGGTCGAGTACTTGACCGACGACTGCGACAGGTAGGCGCGCGCGGTGTCGCAAGGTGCGGTGAAGACACGGGTACCGACCGGGTTGAACAGGTCGCCGCAGCCTGCGGGATCCGCCACCACCTCGACCTTGACCGATTCGATCGCCTTTTCCAGTGCCGGGTTGGCGTTGGTGGTGATCATCTTGAAGATCGGGAAGAACGTCAGCGCTGCGATCAGACAGCCGCCGAGGATGATCGGCTTGCGGCCGATCCGGTCGGAGAGCATGCCGAACACGATGAAGAAGCCGGTGCCGAGCAGCAGCGACCAGGCGATCAGGAGGTTGGCGGTGTAGCCGTCGACCTTCAGGATCGATTGCAGGAAGAACAGCGCGTAGAACTGGCCGGTGTACCAGACCACGCCCTGGCCCATCACGCCGCCGAGCAGCGCGAGCAGCACGAGCTTGCCGTTCTGCCAGTTGCCGAAGGCTTCCGTCAGCGGCGCCTTCGAGCTCTTCCCTTCATCCTTCATCTTCTGGAAGATCGGGGATTCGTTGAGGCGGAGCCGGATCCAGACCGAGATGCCGAGCAGCAGCACCGAGACCAGGAACGGGATGCGCCAACCCCACTTCGCGAACTCGGCCTCGCCGGTCGCGGTGCGGGTGAACAGGATCACCAGCAACGACAGAAACAGGCCGAGCGTCGCGGTGGTCTGGATGAAGGAGGTGTAGTAGCCGCGCTTGCCGTTCGGCGCGTGCTCCGCGACATAGGTCGCCGCACCGCCATATTCGCCGCCGAGCGCCAGGCCCTGGGCGAGGCGCAGCGCAATCAGGATGATCGGCGCCGCGATGCCGATCGTCGCCGCGCTGGGCAAGAGGCCGACGATGAAGGTCGACAGACCCATGATCAGGATGGTGACGAGGAAGGTATATTTGCGGCCGACGATGTCGCCGACACGGCCGAACACGATCGCGCCGAACGGCCGGACCAGGAAGCCCGCAGCGAACGCAAGCAGGGCGAAGATGTCGCGTGTGGCCGGCGGATAGTCCGAGAAGAACTGCACGCCGATGATCGAGGCGAGCGAACCGTAGAGATAGAAGTCGTACCACTCGAAGACGGTACCGAGCGAGGAGGCGAGAATGACGAAACGTTCGTCCTTCGTCATCCCTCCCGCGCCTGTCTGAGACACAGCCATTGTCGACATGTTGAGTCGCTCCCCGAAATGCGTTTCCTCGCGCCCCGGATGTCCGAACATGCCGGATCAACCCAGGTCTTGCCCGCAAGGTAACATCGGCGTGAAACCCGCCCCAATACGACTTTCGGCCTTGCGCACTGACGCGCACCTGACGGCGCGCAGCCTCCAACCGGCACGATAGTGCTCGACTTTGGATTAACCCCGTTCCCGCAAAGGGATATTGTCTGCTTGCATGCCACGGCGGGTCGGGGAAGAATTGACCGAGGCCCCGGACCGGCTTACTGGCCGGTGATTGCCAGCAAGAGAACGATGAACGCTCCCTCGACCCATCTCGTCATTGCCGATGACCATCCCTTGTTCCGCGACGCGCTGCGGCAGGCGGTAGCGGGCGTCCTGACCTCGGCCAGGATCGACGAGGCCGGATCGTTCGAGGATTTGACCGGGCTTCTGGAACAGGCCTCCGACGTCGACCTGATCCTGCTCGACCTCTCGATGCCCGGGATCTCCGGCTTTTCCGGCCTGATCTATCTGCGCGCGCAATATCCGGCGATCCCGGTGGTCATCGTCTCGGCTTCCGACGACAATGCCACGATCCGCCGCTCGCTCGATTTCGGCGCCTCCGGCTTCATTCCGAAGCGGTTCGGCGTCGAGACGCTGCGCGACGCCATCCTCAAGGTGATGGAGGGCGACGTCTGGGTTCCCGCCGACACCGACCTCTCCGCCGCCGCCGATCCCGACACGACGCGCCTGCGCGACCGCCTGGTCACGCTGACGCCGCAGCAGGTGCGGGTGCTGATGATGCTGTCGGAAGGGCTGCTCAACAAGCAGATCGCCTATGAGCTCGGCGTGTCCGAGGCGACCATCAAGGCGCATGTCTCGGCGATCCTGCAAAAGCTCGGCGTCGAGAGCCGCACCCAGGCCGTGATCGCGGCGGCCAAGATCGCCGGCGGCCAGTGGAAGCAGGGCACCCCGACGGGGTAGAGCATCATCCGGAAAAGTGCGCAGCGGTTTTCCGAAAAGATCATGCTCAAACAATAACCTAAAGCGCGATGACGATTCGTCCTGATCTCATCGCGCTTTAGTCCGCTACAGCGTCGACAGCAGCGCGTCGGCCGCCCTGATATCGGCCGTTTCGGAGCCATCGGCGAAACCTTCGAGCGCCGCTTGGAGCAATTGCCTTGCGTCCTTGCGGCTGCGCCGTTCAGCAAGAAGCTGCGCAAGATCAATCGCCGCTCGCAGCTCCCAGGCTTTCGCGCCCTTGTCGCGGCTGAGCTTCAGCGATCGCATGAGGCAGGCCTCCGCGTCCCCGGTATTCGGCTCCGGTAGCGACAGCAATACCTTGGCCTTCATCCGCAGCAGTTCGGGCATGTAGAGATGATCGCCGTTTTGCTCGACGAGGTGGATCGCGTCGTCGATCTGGCGTGCGCTCTGCTCGATCTGGCCGAGCGCCAGCAGGCCGTGGACCTGAGCGATGTTGAGGGTCGTGGTGAGCAGCTCGTAGCCTGCGTCGTGAAGCTCGCCCAGGCAGGCGCTTATCGTCTCGACACCGCCCGCGGCATCGCCGCGCCGGATCGCCAATTCGCCTTTGACGCCGCGGCCGACTGCGAGATACGGACCCATCGAGCGCGAATTGGCATGTGCGATGAAACGGTCGATGTTCGCTTCGGCGGCGTCGAGATCTCCGTTCCAGAGATCGATCGACACTGCCCAGATCAGCGCGATGCAGAGCGTGATCGGATGGTCCATCTGCGCAGCCTCGGCGATCGTCTGCTGCGCCAGTCGTGAAGCGTCCTTGGGCCGGCCCTGCAACCAAAACTCTCGTGCCAGCGAGATGCCGGCCCGGTTGCGGTGATCGAAGCCGTACACCGTGCTGATGCGCTCCGTGCCGGGGCCCTGCCAAGCCGCTTCCAGCATCGTCAGCGCGTCGCGATGCTCGCCGGCCAGATGCAGAGAGACACCCAGGAGCGACCTTGCGAGCGCAATTGAAGCGGCATCGCCGAGAGCTTCGGCGACCTTGAGGCTCTGCTGGGCATAGCCGAGCGCGGCGTCGAACTGTCCCATTCGTTCGTGGAAGATATGCATGCGGCCGAGCAGCTGGAGCTGGTTCGGCGCATCGCCGCGCCCTTCGGCGATCGCAAGACCTCTCGCCAGTGCCCCACGCGCTGCTTCGCTGCCGCCGCGCGTGAACATCAAGGTCAGGCCGAGCGCGGCCTGGATGTGCATTTCCTCGGCGCTGCCGCGCGTGGACGGATCGATCGCAAGCAGTGCCCGTTCCGACCAGCGCCGGCATTCGATCAGCAGCGACATCGCCAGGAACAACGGGGATGCCGAGGCCGCGAGCGCGATGCCGATGCCGGCATCGCCGCCCGCGCCAAAGCACCAGTCGAGCGCGGCGCGCACATTGTGAAGCGCGGAGAAATGGATCGCGCGCTCGTCGGCGCTCGGCACGGTGGCCCATATCGTCCCGGCCTGCTCCAGCCATCGCCGATAGTAGGTCGCGTGGCGGGCCGCGAGTGCCGCCTCGTCGGGCTCGATCTCGAGCAGATAGGCCCGCGTCGTGTCGAGCAGGCGATAGCGCATCATGGCGCCGATCGGGCGCGGTGCGACCATCGACTTGGCGACGAGGCTGTCGATGGCGTCGAACAGGCGGGAGCGGTCGACGCGCTCGTCCGGCACGACCTCCAGCGCGGCGTCGATGGTGAAGTGGCCCGCGAAGACCGCGAGGCGGCGCAACACCAGGCGCTCGGTGTCGGACAAGAGGCCGTAGCTCCAGTCCAGCGTCGCCTGCAAAGTCTTCTGGCGCGGTGGCGCGGTGCGCTGGCCCTGCCAGAGCAGATTGAGACGCTCGTCGAGCAGCGTGGCCGTCTGCTCCAGGCCGTAGGCTTCGACCCGGCCCGCGGCGAGCTCGATCGCCAGCGCCATGCCGTCGAGCTTGCGGCAGATGTTCGCGACGATCGCGGCATTGGCATCGTCGAGCGCGATCTGCGCGCCGCCGGCTGACGCCCGCTCGAGGAAGAGCTGCAGCGCTGGATAGGTCTGTGCTGTCGTCGCCGTCAGCTCGCTGCCGTCGGGCGGAACGGCAAGCGGCGCCAGCCGATAGACTTGCTCGCCCTCGACGCGCAGGGCTTCGCGACTCGTGGCGAGGATATGGACATGCGGCGCGGCGTGGAAAATCTCCGCTGCGAGCGACGCCGCAGCGGCGATGACATGCTCGCAATTGTCCAGGATCAGCAGCATCCGCTCGTCCTGAAGATGGGCGAGCAGCGCGGGCAGCGGGTCGTCGGCCTGCGCCGGCAGGCCCAGCATCAGCAGGATCGAGGTGGTCACAAGATCGGGATCGCTTAGCGCAGCAAGGTCAACGAAGTGCGCGGCGCCGGAGAATGTCTCGAGCAGGTCGTAAGCAATCGCCACGGCGACAGCGGTTTTGCCGACCCCACCGGGGCCGGTGATCGTCACGAATCGCGAGGTCGTGAGCCTGTCAGAGATGGCTGCAATCGCATCGTCACGCCCGACCATCCGCTGCAGCCGGTTCGGCAGTTTCACCGGCGGCAGCTCGCGCCGCGGTGCTGTGCGACGTTCTGCCTGAATCTCCGCTTGCGAGATCGGCGCAACGAAGCAATAGCCGCGGCCGGAGAGCGTGGTGATGTAGCGCGCGCCGTCTTTGCCGTCGCCGAGGGCTTTGCGAAGTGCCGCAATGTGAAAGCGCAGATTGGCTTCCTCGACGGCCATGCCGGGCCAGACTTGCGCCATCAGGTCCCATTTGCTGATGACCTCGTTCGGCTGCGACATCAGCGCGATCAGCGTATCGAAGCTCTTGGCACCCATCGGCAGCGCGACGCCGTCGCGCGTGACGAGCCGCTCATGCGGCGTCACGATGAATGGCCCGAACGACAATGTCGATGCCGCGGGCGCGGCCGGTTCAGTCATCACGAAATCTTGCTCATTTGCAGGACCGCATAACGAGCGGGCGTCGATCCGGCAAGACCGGCTTTGCATCGGCATCAGACCGCGTCTGCAGGGCCTCCCCGACCGGGTTCCCTGCCGGTCTCACAATTTCTCACAACTCCCAACGGGCGCGCTGCGGAGGTGGCTGCTAGTCAGGTGCGCGACGGCAAGGAGACTTTCATGACGCAAGCGGCAAAGCTGATCTACACGGCGAGGACCCACACCAGCGGCGGACGAGGGGACGGCATGTCCCGCAGCTCCGACGGCCGCCTGGATGTCAAATTGTCGCCACCGGGCGGAGCATGCGTCGGCACCAACCCCGAGCAGTTGTTCGCGGCCGGCTGGTCGGCATGTTTCGAAGGCGCCATGGAGATCGCCGCGCGGAAGCGCAAAATCGTGCTTCCCAGGAAAAGCGCGATCGATGCGGAAATCGACCTTCTCCATGACGATGGCACTTACGCTCTGCGGGCGCGCCTCAATGTCAGCCTGCCGGGCCTCGATCACGAGGTCGCGCGCGGCATCGTCGATGAGGCGCACCAGACCTGTCCTTATTCCAGGGCCGTGCGCGGCAATATCGACGTCACGGTCGCACTGATCTGACCATCACCAACCACCAACCGGGTAGCACCATCATGAAGCAGCTCATCGACCAGCATCGTCGCAAGTTTTTTGGCGTCGCCGCAGGGACCGTCGCCGTCGGCCTCGGCGTGATCGACCTCGCCCTCGCCCAAACCGAAGCGCAGCGATCCCGAGCATCGAACGCGTCCTTCGGCCCGATCAAGCAGATCGATGCCGGCGTCCTCAACGTCGGCTATGCCGAGGCTGGCCCGTCGAACGGTCCCGTCGCGATCCTGCTGCACGGCTGGCCCTACGACATTCACGCCTTCGTCGATGTCGCGCCGATCCTGGCAAAGGCCGGCTATCGCGTCATCATCCCATATCTGCGTGGTTACGGCTCGACGCAGTTCCTCTCCAGCGAGACGCCGCGCAACGGCGAGCCCGCTGCAATGGCCGTCGACATCATCGCGCTGATGGACAAGCTCGACATCAAGACGGCGGTCGTCGCCGGCTTCGACTGGGGCGCGCGCACCGCCGACATCATCGCTGCGTTGTGGCCGGAGCGCTGCCGCGCGCTGGTGTCGGTCAGCGGCTATCTGATCTCGAGCCAGGCCGCGGGAAATGCGCCGCTGCCGCCGTCGGCCGAGCTGCAATGGTGGTACCAGTTCTATTTCGCGACCGAGCGCGGCCGCGCCGGATACGAGAAGTACACGCATGATTTCGCAAAGCTGATCTGGAAGCTTGCCTCGCCGCAATGGAAGTTCGACGACGCGACGTTCGACCGGAGCGCGGCGGCGCTCGACAACAAGGATCATGTCGCGATCACGATCCACAATTACCGCTGGCGGCTCGGGCTCGCCCAGGGCGAAGCAAAGTACGAGGAGATCGAAAAGAAGCTCGCCGCAGCTCCCGTGATCCGCGTTCCGACGATCACGATGGAGGGCGACGCCAACGGCGCGCCGCACCCCGATCCCAGCGCCTATGCCAAGAAGTTCGAGGGCCGGTACGATTTCCGCCTGATCACCGGCGGCATCGGTCACAATCTGCCGCAGGAGGCACCGGAAGCGTTTGCCAAGGCTGTCATCGACGCCGAGGGCACCTGAGCATTCATTTGACGCCTCGGTCCAGCGCGGCTGGACCGAGGACGTGCCGCGCCCCAAGCATAAAGAAACCTCATGACGTCCAGCGAACCTGAAATGAAAAAGCGCTTCGGCGCCACGGCGATCACATTGGCCGTGCTGCTTCTTGTCGTTCTCCTGACCTGTGTGCCCTATCTGGTCTCGATCGCTCTTGCTGAAGGGCCGGCGCAAAGCAATCCGGCCGACGCCTCGCCGATCTTCGGCGTCACGATTCCTGACGGGTACAAGCAGTGGGAGCTGATCGCGCCGGCCGAAGAGGCCGCGCCGCTCGACGAGCTTCGCGCTGTTGTCGGCAACCAGACCGCAATCGAGGCCTATCAGGCCGGCAGGCTGCCGTTCCCCGACGGCACCATTCTGGTCAAGCGCGCCTGGAAGCGGAAACAGTCGCCCGAGTTCGCATCCGCGACAATTCCCGGCGCCGCCACCACGGTGCAGGTGATGGTCAAGGACGCCAAAAAATATGCCTCCACCGGTGGCTGGGGCTTTGGCCGCTTCGTCAATGGCAAGCCGGTGGATGAGGCGCAGCACCGCACCTGCTGGGGCTGCCACGAGGCCCGCGCCAAGAGCCGCGATTACGTGTTCACGCGGCTCGCGCCCTGAGCGCTCGGGAGACGGTCATGTCGAAGACCTGGTTCATCAGCGGCAGCTCGCGCGGGCTCGGCCGCGCCATCACCGAAGCGGCGCTTACGGCGGGAGATCGCGTGGTTGCATCGGCCCGGGACACGAGGCCGCTCGAAGCCTTGCTTGAACGCTTTGGCGACAGGCTGCGGCTTGCAACGCTCGACGTGACCGACGAGGTCGCCGCGCAGACGGCGATCGGCTTTGCGGTGGAAGCATTCGGTGGTCTCGACGTGGTCGTGAACAATGCCGGCTATGGCGATCTTGGATCGGTCGAGGATACGAGCCTGGCATCGTACCGGCGGCAGATCGAAGCGAACTTGATGGGCACCATCATCGTCACCAAGGCCGCGATTCCCGTGCTGCGCCAGCAGCGTCGCGGGCACATCGTGCAGGTCTCGTCCGTTGGCGGGCGGATCGGTGCTCCGGCCCGAGCGGCCTATTCGGCCGCGAAATGGGGAATCGAGGGATTCTCGGAATCGTTGGCGCGCGAGATGGCGCTGATCGGCGTGCATGTGACGATCGTCGAGCCCGGCGGTTTCCGAACGGGCTTTGCTCAGGCCGCGCATGACACCGACGAGGGGCGTCCGGAGTACGACGCGGTGGTCGGCGCCGCCGTCCGGATGCAGCGTGATTACGATGGCCGCCAGCCAGGCGACCCGGCCAAGGCCGCTGCTGTCGTGCTGAAGCTTGCCAACATGGATCGCCCGCCTCTGCGCATCGCGCTCGGCAGCGATGCCGTCAGCGCCATCGCGGCGACCGACCGGCAGCGTCTCGACGAGCTGGAGAGGTGGCGCGCGCTCAGCGTCTCCACGGACTTCTGAACGTCCGCGCGTCTCACTCCGCCGCCACCATCTGCTGGGTGCGCCACTGGCCGAGCAGGGCGCGCAGCGAGGCCGGCTTCACCGGCTTGTTGAGCACCGCGATCTTCTCGTCGCGGGCGGCGACCTGCACGGCGGGGCTGCGGTCGGCGGTGATCAGGATCGCGGGGATGGTATCGCCGAAGCGGCGGCGGATGTCGCGGATCGCGGCGATGCCGTTGCCGCGGTCGAGATGATAGTCGACGAGCAGGCCGGTGACGCGGCGGCCGGCTTTTTCGATCGCCGCGATCGCACCCTCGGGATCGGCGACCGCAATCACCTCGGCGTCCCAGGCTTTCAGCAGCGTGCGCATGCCGTCGAGGATCGCCGCGTCGTTCTCGATGCAGACGATCAGGGCGCCCGAGATCGGCGTGCGGGCCAGCGGCGTCGCGCTGGTCACGGCGGCCGTATGTGTGACCGCCTTCGCCGTCGGCACCGTCACGGAGAACACGGAGCCCCCGCTTTTGTTGCCGTCGATGGCGATGCCGTGCTTGAGCACGCGCGCCAGCCGTTCGACGATCGAGAGGCCGAGCCCGAGGCCGCGCGCGATCCGCGCGCCCTGTTCGAGGCGGTGGAATTCCTTGAAGATCTCGGCGCGCTTGGCCGAGGGAATGCCGACGCCGGTGTCGTAGACGCAGATCTTGAGCGAGGGGCCGCGGCGGCGGCAGCCGACCAGCACGCGCCCGCGCGGGGTGTATTTGATCGCGTTGGAGATCAGGTTCTGGAGCAGGCGCCGCAGCAGCAGGCGATCGGATTCGACCGGAAGCGAGCAGGGCACGAAGGCGAGCGCGAGACCCTTGGCGCGCGCGATCGGCGCGAACTCGATCTCCAGCGAGCGCATCAGATCTGCCATCCTGAAGCTCGAGATCGAGGTCGCCATCGCGCCGGCATCGAGCCTCGAGATGTCGAGCAGCGCGCCGAGGATCTCCTCGATGGCTTGCAGCGATTCGTCGATGTTCTCGACCAGCCGCGTCTCCTCGCCGCTGTGCTGGCGCTCGATCAGGCTCGTGATGTAGAGCCGCGCCGCATTCAGCGGCTGGAGAATGTCGTGGCTGGCGGCTGCAAGAAAGCGTGTCTTGGAGCTGCTGGCGTCCTCCGCCGCGCTCTTGGCCCGCGCCAGCTCGGAGTTCAGCCGCGTCAATTCCTCGGTGCGGTCGCGCACGCGCTTTTCCAGCGACGCATTGGCACGCTCCAGGGCTTCCGCAGCCTCGAAGGTCGGCGTGACGTCGGTGAAGGTGATGACGAAGCCGCCGCCGGGCATGCGGTTAGTCAGCACCTCAATCACCATGTGGCGTTCCGGCAGGCGCTCCAGATAGGGCTCGCTGTCGGTGGTGTAGGCCACGAGCCGCTGCTCGATCATCGCCTCGCGATCGGTGTCACCGGCCAGATCGCTCACGCCCATGAATTCCAGGATCTCGCGCAAGGGCGTGCCGAACTGGATGAAATGCGGGGGGACGTTGAGGAGGTCGCCGAACTGCCGGTTGGAGCAGATCAGTTGCAGATCGGCGTCGAACACCGCGATGCCCTGACGCACGTGGTTGAGCGCGGTCTGGAGGATCTCGCGGTTGAAATGCAGCGCGGCATGGGAATCGTCGAGCAGCTTCAGCGCGGCTTTCGCCGACACCGTGCGCTTGCGCAGCAGCAGCGACATCACGAGGCGCGAGGAGGCCGCACCGATCGAGGAGGCGATCAGGTGCTCGGCGTGCTGCAACAGCTCGAAATCGGCAGGCGCCGCAGGCTCCAGCCGCATGTTGCGTCTGGCCGAGAAGGCCTCGAACGAATGCCGCGCGCGGTCCGGCCCGAGATATTGCGCGACCGTGGTCTGGATGTCCTGCACCGTGACGGTGGTGCGCCAGCGGCGGAAGCTCGGCGAGATCGGCGCGAGCGTGTTGGGCACGAACAGATCGGCCTGCACCAGCTCGATCGACGAGGGCTGGCGCGCCAGCGACAGCAGCACATAGGTGAGGATGTTGAGCGACAGCGACCAGATCACGCCATGCATCAACGGCGGCAGGTCGGCGCCGAACAAGGCCTGCGGGCGCAGCGCCTCGATTCCGAACGGGCCGTGCTGGAGCAGCAGGATGCCTGTGGTCGAGGAATCCATGAAGCTCGGCATGAACAGCGTGTAGAGCCACACCGCGAAGCCGACCATCATGCCGCCGATTGCGCCGCGCGCGGTCCCCCGCCGCCACAACAGACCGCCGAAGAAGCTCGGTGCAAGCTGGGCGATGGCGGCAAAGGAGAGCAGGCCGATTGCCGCGAGCTGGGTGTTGCCGAGCGCGCGATAGTAGAAATAGGCCATCACCATGATGGCGAAGATCGCCAGGCGCCGCGAGCGCAGCAGGAAGTCGCTGAAATCGGCCCCGCCGGTGCGTCCCTCCGGCCGCCGTTGCAGCACCAGGGGCACCACGAGGTCGTTCGAGACCATGATCGACAGCGCGACGCATTCGACGATTACCATCGCGGTTGCCGCCGACAGGCCGCCGACGAAGATGGCGACGCTGAGCAGGTCCGCGCCTCCCTCCATCGGCAGCGCCAGCACATACATGTCCGGTTCAGCCGTGCCGAACGGGAAGGTGACGAGACCGGCGAGCGCGATCGGAATCACGAACACGTTGATGGCGACGAGGTAGAGCGGAAACAGCCAGCGCGCGCGGCCGACCTCGGCATCGGATGAATTCTCCACCACGCTGACGTGGAACTGGCGCGGCAGCAGCATCACCGCGCACAGCGACAGCAGCGTCATGGTCAGGAAATTGCCGATCGACGGCGAATAGTTGATGGCGCGCACCGCCTCCGGCGTTTTCATCGCGCGCTCGATCAACTCATGGGGCGAGAACATCCAGAAGGTGACGAAGATGCCGGCGGCGAGAAAGGCGACCAGCTTGACGATGGATTCGGTCGCGACCGCCAGCATCAATCCGTGCTGGTGCTCGGTGGCGTCGGTCTGCCGCGTGCCGAACAGAACCGCGAAGGCCGCCATCGCCAGCGTCACCATCAGCGCCATGTCGCCCAGGATCGGGATGTGGGAGAACGCCTGGTCCTCGCTGAGGATGGTCTCCAGCGAGGACGCCACCGCCTTGAGCTGGAGTGCGATGTAGGGCACCGAGCCGATGATCGCGATCAGCGCCACGGTTGCCGCCACCGCCTGGCTCTTGCCGTAGCGCGCGCCGATGAAGTCGGCGATCGAGGTGATGTTGTGGGTTTTGGCGAGCTGGATCACGCGGCGGAGCACGCCGGCGCCAAGCCCGATCATCAGGATCGGGCCGACATAGATCGCAAGGAAGTCGGTCGAGGTGCGGGTGGCGAAGCCGACCGAGCCGAAGAAGGTCCAGGAGGTGCAGTAGATCGCCAGCGACAGCGGATAGATCAGCCCCGAGGCGCGGCCGGGCCCCGCCGGCGAGCGGCGGTCGCCATGGCTCGCCACCAGGAACAGGAAGCCGATATAGCCGAAGGCGGCGGCGATCACGCCCCAGTCGTGCAGCATGGCGAGCGTGCTTCTTCCTGGGCGCGCGAGGCGCCCGATCTCATTTTCCCTGCAAATCTAGCGCGTTGGACCGGTGGAGGCGACAGCGAAATGGCAGGGCAGGAGCGGGAACTGGGGGTGTCGTTAAGGTGCGTCGCCTGGGGCGTCTTGGCCCACCGAGAGAGTCCCCGTGTGGCACCCCTCTCCCTGACCCTCCCCCGCAAGGGGGGAGGGAACAGAGAGAGTGCCGATTGTCGCGGCGGCGACGAGCCAGGTCGGGGCGACAGATCAACGTAAGGTAGGCACACCTGCCTCGCTCCCTCCCCCCTTGTGGGGGAGGGTCGGGGAGAGGGGTAGCCCCGGGCTCGGTGAGAGTTATTCGGAGAGCGGCGAAAGCGCCTACTCCGCCGCGAGCGACTTCTCGCGCAGCGGCAGGCCGAGGCGATCCCACACTTGCAGCAGCGCTTCGGCGAGCTGATCGATCAGGCCGTCGTCATGATAGGGCGAGGGCGTGATGCGCAGCCGCTCGGTGCCCTTGGCGACGGTCGGATAGTTGATCGGCTGGATATAGATGCCGTGCTCTTCGAGCAGCAGGTCGGACGCCTGCTTGCACTTCTCGGGATTGCCGACGAACAGCGGCACGATGTGGGTGTCGTTCAACATCACCGGCAGCCCAGCGGCATTCAGGATCGCCTTGGTGCGGGCGGCGCGGTCCTGATGGCGCTCGCGCTCCCAGCTCGAGGTCTTCAGATGCTTGATCGCGGCGGTCGCGGCCGAGCAGATCGCCGGCGGCAGCGCGGTGGTGAAGATGAAGCCCGGCGCGTAGGAGCGCACCGCGTCGATGATCTGGCCGTTGGCGGCGATGTAGCCGCCGAGGCAGCCGAACGCCTTGGCGAGCGTGCCTTCGAGGATGTCGATGCGGTGCATGACGCCGTCACGCTCGGCGATGCCGCCGCCGCGCGGGCCGTACATGCCGACGGCGTGGACCTCGTCCACATAGGTCATCGCGCCATATTTCTCGGCGAGATCGCAGATTTTTGCGAGCGGCGCGACGTCACCGTCCATCGAATAGAGGCTCTCGCAGGCGATCAGCTTCGGCCGGGTCGGACCCGCAGCCTTCAGCTTCTCTTCGAGATCAGCCAGATCGTTGTGACGGAATACGACGCGCTCGCAGCCGGACTGACGGATGCCTTCGATCATCGAATTGTGGTTGAGCTCGTCCGACAGGATCAGGCAGTTCGGAATCAGCTTTGCGATGGTGGCGATGCCGGTCTGGTTCGAGACATAGCCCGAGGTGAACAGTAGCGCGGCTTCCTTGCCGTGGAGGTCGGCGAGCTCGGCCTCGAGCTGCACCAGCGGATGATGCGTGCCGGCGATGTTGCGGGTGCCGCCTGCGCCGGTGCCGACGCGGGTCGCGGTCTCGACCATGGCGCCGACCACCTTCGGGTGCTGGCCCATGCCGAGATAGTCGTTGGAGCACCAGATCACGACGTCGCGCTTGCCCTTGGGCGAGTGCCACACCGCGTGCGGGAACCGGCCGGCGGTGCGCTCCAGATCGGCGAAGACGCGGTAGCGCCGCTCGGTATGGAGGCGATCGAGGGCGGAATTGAAGAACTGGCTGTAATCCATCGGCAAAACCTGAGACGGAACTGACCAAAAGGGCCGCATCTTCTTAGAGCTTTTCCAGCTCTAATGTCTATGCGCTATCCCACATTTGGGGGTGAGGGGCATTTGGGCAAAATGCCCTATCGTGCGATTTGAAAGTTGATCCCGATCAAACTCGCGCGAGAGGTCATGTTGCTTTGCAGCATTAACCGCGTGCGGGTCTGGCCAGCCTTGGTCTTCCTTCGCGGCTCGGCACGCGCTTTCTTGACCGCGGCCGCCGGCTTTACCCAATCCGATTTTCGCAGCGCATGCGCCATTGGCCCTGAGAGCATGCTCAAACCAGGCCTTCGAAAGGACCTTTTCATGAAGCGCGTGATGATCCTCAACGGTCCCAACCTCAACATGCTCGGCATCCGCGAGCCGCACATCTACGGCACGACGACGCTCGCAGAGATCAATGCGAGCTGCGAAGACGCCGCCGCAAAGCTCGGGCTCAAGCTCGCCTTCCACCAGTCCAACCATGAAGGCGTGCTGGTCGACCTGATCCAGTCGGCCCGGCAGGATGCCGATGCGATCATCATCAATCCGGCGGGCCTGTCCTTCACCTCGGTCTCGATCATGGACGCGATCAAGACGTTCGAGGGCCCGGTGCTGGAGGTCCACATCTCCAACATCCACGCCCGCGACGAATATCACCGCCACTCGAAGATCTCGTTCGTGGCCACCGGCGTGATCTGCGGTCTCGGGCCGTTCGGCTACATCGCCGCGCTGCACGCGATCGCGAGTATGAAGTGAGCTGCTGGAGCCGCCGCTGCGCTCCCTCGCCCCGTTCTTACGGGGGCGTGACGAGCTTCGCTCGCGCTGAGAGCGTTGGGGTGAGGGGCTGCTTTGGCAAAGATGGTGAATTGGACTCGCGGAGAGTCCCCCTCACCCGGAATCCGCTACGCGCGAATTCCGACCTCTCCCCGCAAGCGGGGCGAGGTGAAGAAAGAGCTCACGTCGTCCTGAACTGGAGCACGCCGTCCTTCGTCTCCGCCGTCAGTCGGCCCTCGACGATCATGTAGTTGACGTGAGCGACGAGCTCGCCGGCGGCAAAGCCCATCTGGTGCTCGTCCAGCACATGCTTGTTGAACACGACCGGCACCAGGGCGCGCGAGGTCTGCGGCACCTCGCGGCAGGCCTCCGCGATCAGGCGGCAGCGTTCCTCGTGGTGGTCGGCGAGCTGCTTGATGCGGGTCTTCAGGCCGTAGAACGGCACGCCGTGGCCGGGCAGCACGAGCAGATCATAGGGCAGGGTGGTGGTGAGGCTCGCGAGCGAGGCCAGATATTCGCCGAGCGAATTCTGGTCGGGCTCGACCGCCCACACGCTGACATTGGGCGAAATCTTGCTCAGCACCTGGTCGGCGGACAGGAACAGCTTGTCGTCGGCGCAATACAGCATCACCTGGTCGAGCGCGTGGCCGCCGCCGGTGATCACCTTGAAACGGCGCGTGCCGATCACGACCTCGTCGCCATGCGAGATGCGGCGGTAGGACGGCGGCAGCACCGAGACGCGCTTGAGATAATCCTGGCCGCGGCCGAGCAGCTTTTCGGTGAGCGACTCGTCCATGCCGTGGCGGCGGAAGAACAGCCGCTGCGCCTCGCGCCGCTCCTCGGTGCCGCGGTTCTGGTGATAGACCGATTGCAGATATTCGACCTGCGACATCACCAGCGGGCAGTTGAAGCGCTCGACGATCCACCCGGCGAGACCGACATGATCGGGGTGCGAATGCGTCACGATCAGCCGCGTGATGTTGACGCCCTTCAGCGGCCCGTCGAACAGCTTGGTCCAGGCCTCGATCGTCTCCTCGTTACCGAAGCCGGCATCGACCATCGTATAGCCGTCGCCGTCGGCGAGCAGATAGATGTTCACATGGTTGAGGCGGAACGGCAGCTTCAGCCGCGCCCACAACACGCCGGGTCGGACTTCGACGACTTCGTCGTGGCCGGGATGCTGGTCCCAGGGATAGCGCAGCGCCTCGGCCGAGGACTGCACGGTGTCGGTTTTTGCGTTCATGCTACCGGCTTAAACCCAGCGCGGGCGGTGCGCCAGCCGAAAAAGGACGGGCCGTGGTCTCCGCATGGCGGTCATTCCGGGCGGTGTATTTCCGTGTGCCGGTTGAAGCCTGCCAAAAAACGCAGTCATTCCGGGGCGCGCGTGAGCGCGAACCCGCGAATCTGGAGGTTGTCGAGCGAGATTCCGGGTTCGGCGCGACGCGCCGCCCCGGAATGACAATCAGGCCGCCCGCATGTTGTTGAGGAACGCGTCGATCTCCCCGCGCAGCATGTCGGCCTCGCGGCGGAGCGCGTCCGATGCACTCAGCACTTCGCCTGCCGCCGCGCCAGCCTCGGCCGATGCGGTGGAGACGCCGACGATGTTGCTGGAGACCTCGCTGGTGCCCCCCGCAGCATGCTGGATGTTGCGGGCGATCTCGCGGGTGGCCGCGCCCTGTTCCTCGACCGCGGCGGCGATCGTCGTCGTGACGTCGTTGATCTCGCCGATGATCCGGCCGATGCCCTGGATGGCGCCGACCGCGGAGGTCGTGACCTGCTGCATGCTGGCGATCTGGGTCCGGATCTCCTCGGTCGCCTTGGCGGTCTGGCTCGCGAGGCTCTTCACCTCGGAGGCGACCACCGCGAAGCCGCGGCCGGCCTCGCCCGCGCGCGCCGCCTCGATGGTGGCGTTGAGGGCGAGCAGATTGGTCTGCGAGGCGATGGTCTGGATCAGGTCGACGACGACGCTGATGCGGCTCGCGCTGTCGGCAAGGCTCTGCACCGTGGTGTCGGTGGCGCCGGCCTCGTCGACCGCCTTCTTGGCGATCGCGGCGGAAGTGACGACCTGCTTGCTGATCTCCTCGATCGAGGACGACAGCTGCTCGGTGCCTGACGAGACGGTCTGTACGTTGACCGAGGTCTCCTCCGCAGCGGAAGCGACCGCGTTCACCAGCGCGTTGGATTGGTCGGCGGTGTTCGACATGCTCTGCGCGGTCGACTGCATCGAATTGGCCGATTGCGCCAGATTGTCGAGCGCGGTTCGCACGGCACCCTCGAACTCCGCGATCCTGGCTTCCATATGGGCGGCGCGTTCGGCCTTGGCGACGCGATCCTTGTCTTGCTCGCTCGCCAATGCGCGGGCTTCGATCATGCTGGCGCGGAACACCGTCAGCGTTTCCTTCATCGCGCCGATCTCGTCGTTCTGACGGGAGCGGACGATTTCGGTATCGAGGTCGCCGGCCGAGAGCAGCTGCATGGCGCGCTGAAGCTCGCGGATGCGGCGCAGGATGTTGCGGCCGACATAGAGCCAGACGAACAGCGCGGAGCAGACCAGCATCAGCGCGCCCAGCGCCAGCATGACCGACGTCGCGAGCGAAATCTCCTGCCGGGCCTGGAAGGTCGAGGCATTGGTCTCCTTCTGCACGCCGTCGACGAGCTGCTGCACGCTGATGCCAAGGCCGACATTGAGCTTGCGCGTCTCGTCCAGGATGGTCTGGCCGTAGTCGATGGAGTCGAGCTCCTTTTCACGCAGATTGAACACGCCGGTCTTGCCGGTGCCGAGCGCAAGCAGCTTTTCCGCCGTCGCGCGCAGCATCTTGTTACCCTCGTTGTCCGCCAGCAGATCGAGGTTCGACCGCAGGCGTCCTTGGGCCGTCTTGAACTCCTTCTGGATGTCGTCGAGCTTGTCGCTCGTGCTCGCCGACAGTGCTGCACTCATGTCGGCGGCGGCGAGATTGCCGCTGGCGACGACGTTGCCGAGCTGGCCGACGGTCTGCGCTGCTTCGGTGGCATCTTCGGCCGACAGGTTTGCCGAGCCGAGAATGGCGTTGACGCGGGTCTGCGCCTCCAGCATCGCCGGACTGGCTGCGCCGACGAACGCGCCCTGCGCGTTGCGTAGCGCGTCATATTGCTTGTCATGGAGGGCTGCGATGTCCAGCCGTTCGCGGGCGGCCTTGGCCAGGCTCTGGGCCGCCTCGTTGATGCTCTTCATCGTGTCGCTGAGTCCGGCGACGACGGACTTGTCGGCACCGAGCTCGATGATCTCGTTGAGTTTCTGCTGAGTCTGCTCCTGCAATTCCTTGAGCTTCTTGGTGCGCTCGTTGAGGGCTTC
The DNA here is from genome assembly GCF_038969555.1 of Bradyrhizobium sp. B117. Classification (NCBI taxonomy): domain Bacteria; kingdom Pseudomonadati; phylum Pseudomonadota; class Alphaproteobacteria; order Hyphomicrobiales; family Nitrobacteraceae; genus Bradyrhizobium; species Bradyrhizobium sp. B117. The sequence goes on along the minus strand of NZ_CP152414.1, from coordinate 9,330,767 downwards.
CTCGCTTTGAGCCGCGAGCAGGGCCGGTCCCTGTGCCGCAAGGCTGGCGCTTAAGGCCGACAATTGCAGGCTGGCGGCAAGGCGCGGAATGTCACGTCCGCTCAGCTCGGTCATGCGTCCGCCGAGATTCTGCAGCGCGAGGCCAGCGCCGGCTGCGATCACGAGGCCCATGCCCGCGATCACGCCGAAGGCCGCAAACAGGCTGCCGCGCACGCCCCATTTCGGCATCTTGAAGCGAGGCTTGAATCGACCGAGCAAGCGGCCAACGCCCAGACGGATCGCCATCGAAAATTCCCCCACGCTCTTGCTTCTATTTTGTGGCGCGCAGTATCCGCAGGGCCGGTTAAAAAATCGCAATTGGTGCAATTGCTTGCATTGGTTCCGCAGGGCGAAAAAAGAAGGGCCGGCGAGAACGCCGGCCCTTCGTCGGGATAAGACTTTGCTAACCGATCAGTAGCGCGCGACGGCCGGGCTCGCCCAATTGAAGCGGTAGTTGACGCCCGCCTTGATGGTGTGGTCGTCGGTGGTGAAGTTGCCGGTGCCCGTCAGCGGGCCTCCGGTGAAGTGCGCATCGCCGAAATTGTAGTACTGGTACTCGGCCTTGGCCGACCAGTTCGGGGCGAACATGTACTCGATGCCGGCGCCGACGGTGTAGCCGTTCTTGTGATCGCCATCGATGACGAAGGCGGTCGGCACGCCGCCGACGGTCACCTTCTCGTTGTTGTTCGAATAGGCGTAGCCGCCCTTCACATAGACGAGGCCCGGACCCCATGTGTAGCCGACACGGCCGGTGAGCGAGCCGAGGCCGCGCTGGTCATTGGTGTAGGCGATACCGCCCGGGAACACCGCGCCGACGCTGCCGGAGAGCCAGGAATATTGGCCCTCGACGCCGACCACGAAATTCGGGTTGAACTGCCAGTCCGCGCCGACCTGCACGCCGCCGAGGAAACGGCCGTTGCCGTTGTTGCCGGTGGAGAGGCCGTTGAAATTGTTGTCGCTGGAGAACGCGCCGCCGACATGGCCGCCGATATAGAAGCCGGTCCAGTTGTAGATCGGTGCGGCATAGGCCGGCGCGGGCGTCTTGTAGTAATTGCGATTACCGAGATCGGCGCCGACGGCCGGCGCGGCAGCGCCCGCCACGAGCAGCGCAACGGTCGCGATCAGAATCTTCTTCATAGTCCAAACTCCAGCACTAAAGGTCCCCGGCAGGCGCGCTGTCCGCGCCGCGTTGGTTTTGCAGATAGCTCGCTTTTGTCGAAAATGCTGTCACATCCGTGGCACAGCGGCACCCAACCTAACGTATTGGGCTGCAAATGATTTTCGTGCTTAATGGCGGCTTAAGAAATGCTGAAGGAAGGCTTAATTCGAAGCCGATCGAGCAACCTTCGCGCGGCTTCCGTTAACCAAGACGCCGCCGCGCCTCGTCGCGCATCTGTTCGCGGAACGCGGCGCGCCTGGCCGGCCGGTCTTCCTCGCGCACGTCGTGACGATCGAAGATGTCGAACTTCTCCATGATCGGATAGCGCTCGCTCGCCATCGCGAGCACGCGCAGCACCTTGGTCGCGGACGGTGACGGACCGCTCACCTCCCAGCGCCGGATGGTGTCGGCGCCGCCCTTCTCCGGCAATCCGCAAAGCTTTGCCATATCGGCTGCAGTGAGCGTCCGCCCGAGGGCATCGGAGAGGTCGTTGCGGAGCTGCTTCAGTTCGGCGCCGGTCATGCTGCTTTTCGTCCAGGGGACATCACTGAAGGCAAAGCACTAGCGCTGATTCGGGTCCATCCGAAGGCGGCCGTCCGCGTCGCCACATTCGCCTGTGCACGGAGTTATGAACGAGTGCCTATGGACATCGGCCGGCGAATGAACACATGGCACGAGGGGCTCCCAGCGATCGAGGGATCAGCCATGACCAGCATGAAACTCGCCATTGCCGCACTTATCACGACCGGACTGCTTGCCGCGCCCTACGCGGCTGAAGCGAAGAAGCACCGGTCCAGCCGGCATTACAGCACCAGCGTGGTGGCTCCGACCTATCGTGGCGTCGGCGCGCCGGTCGCGCAGCCCCAGGCCTCCTATGGCTCGTCCGGACAGACGGTCGGCACGGTTACTGCGCCGTCGATCGGAACGTACAACTGGCCGTCGGTCGGCGTGACCAATGCGGTGCCGACCTGGAGCAACACCACCCGATAGCGCCGATGTGGATCAGCGCGATCCGGTGGCGAGGCCCGAGAGCAGGTAGAGCGCGACCAGCAATGTTCCGACCGACAGCATCGTCGTGACCGAGACCGTGGCCGCAACCAGCTTCTCCTCGACCTTGTGCTCGTGCGCCAGCACATACACGGTCTTCGCCGTCGGCACGGCCGCGCAGATGACGGCGGCCACCGTGTAGAGCGGATTGAGGCCCAGGATCACGCAGAGCCCGTAGACGAGCAGCGGCATGATCACCAGCTTGATGGCGGCGAGTGCGAACGATGCCTTCAGGTTCGAGCGGAGGCCTTCGACCGACAGGCCGAGCCCGATGGCAAACAGCGCGCAGGGCGTGAGCGCGGCCGCGATCATGTTCAGATAGGCCGCGACGGCTGCTGGAATCCGCAAGCCCGTGATCGACCAGAGGAGGCCGATGAGGGTCGACAGCACCATCGGGTTGAGCAGGATCTGCCTTGCGAGGCCGGCGGAATGCGCAGGCTCGCGCGCGTTCCGCTCCAGCAGGATGACGGTGATCGGAAACATCACCGCGGCCACGAACACCGTCGCCACCGCGGCGGGCAGGACGGCGGGCTGGCCGTAGATCGCATGCAGGATCGGCAGCGCGACGAACCCGGTATTGGTCATCGCCGCCGCCATGCCGTGGATCGTGCTGCTGGCGAGATCATGCTTTCCGCGAACGGCGACGAAGACCAGCGCGAAGCAGATGAGGGAGCCGCCGCCGAACGCGAGCAGGAAGCGCCATTCCAAGAGATTGCGCGCCGGCTCCTGGGCGATGGTGACGATCAGCAGCGCCGGCATCGCCACGTTGTAGGCGAAATGCACCAGCGCATCGGCGAGCGAGCGCGAGAGATAGCCGAACTCGCCGGCGAGCCACCCGGTGACGATGATCGCGAATACGGGAAGAACGAGGCTGGCGACCTCCATCCGATTTCCCCCTGCTGCCAACGGTGCAGGGCAGGTTACTCCGGCAATGGATGGTCGTCACTGTGTTCGAGCCGTTCCTGGCTCGAAAGGTCGCCGGTCACGACAGCCGTGACGGCCGGACCGTTCGGAGAAAGCGGCCTCGCGCCGCTAAATGCCCCGGCCGTTCTGTTGACCGATCACGCAGCGCCACGCTGCCAGGCGCTCGGCCGGATGCTGGTTCATCCATTCGGCGAGCTGCGGCGCGCCCATCAGGCACGACTGCACCGAGACCTGCGCAAAGTCCGAGCTGGTGACGAGCTGCTCGTGACAATTGGTCGGAGAGGCGAGGCTGCAAAGCACGGCGATGATCTTGATCATGCGAGGTTGCCCCTGTCGCTCTGGCGCGCGTCGGCTCCGCTCGACTGATCGCCGGCCGGATCGGCCGGCGGGAAGATGCTGTCGTAAATCGCGCGCGCTTCCTGGATGAGGCGAAGACGTTCGCGCTCCGATTTCGACACAAACTGAATAACCTGGCCCATGTCGGCCTCCAATATGATCCTCGATCCATCATCAGATGATGGAAATCATTCCATGCGAATATGGGATGCCGGCTTCGTCGTTGCAGCCGTGCTGGCGGTCACAAGGGATAAAAAGCCCGTGACCGATCCGTTCCTGAGCGGAAGAGAATACCTCAGCAACGCCTCTGCCTCACGCCACGTCTGACAGAGCCGCTTCCCGGCATCGTGATGCAGTGTTGAGCCCCGCAGTACGATCGTGCCGCGGCACATTTTTGCGGGCTTGGAGTTGTACAATCGTTCAATGCACGAGCGGTTCGACCTGCCGAACGGCCGATGCGATCAAAGGACCGCGCTCGAAAGGATCAGTCATGACAAGAACAAGACGCGCTATCGCCACACTTGTTACTCTTGGATTGGCGGCTGTGCCGCTCGCCGCAAGCGCGCAAACGTCGGCGGGCTCACAAAGCGGCACGCGCCTCAGCCCGGGCGTACCCGCACAACAAGGCACAGTTGGAAGTTCCGGACAAACTGTCGGGACGGTCACCGCGCCATCGGTCGGAACATCTAATCAGCCGTCGGTCGGTGTGACCAACTCGGTCCCCAACTGGAACAACACGAACCCTCCGGCCAAGCGATAGTCGCGATTTGCGGCCTCACGCCGCCGGCGCACGTTCCTTCCGTCCCGGCACCGCCGCGAGCAGTTCGCGCGTGTAGGCGTGCTCCGGCGCGGCGAAGAGCTGCGCGGTCGGCTTCAGCTCGACGATGGCGCCGCGCTGCATCACCGCGATGCGATCGCAGATTTGCGCGGCGACGCGCAGATCATGGGTGATGAACAGCATCGAGAGCCCAAGGCGCGCCTTGAGATCTTCGAGCAGCTTCAAGACCTGCGCCTGCACGGAGACGTCGAGCGCGGAGACGGCTTCGTCCGCGACGATGATCTCGGGCTCCAGTGCAAGCGCGCGGGCAATGCCGATGCGCTGGCGCTGGCCACCGGAGAATTCGTGCGGATAGCGCTCGAGCGCGCCGGCATCCAGGCCGACCATCTTGAGGAGATCGCGAGCGCGCTCGAACGCGACCTTGGGATCGGTGCCCGCTGCGATCGGGCCGTCGGCGATGATGTGGCCGATCTTGCGCCGCGGGTTGAGCGAAGCGAACGGATCCTGAAAGATCATCTGGATCCGGTGGCGCTCGGCGCGCAGCGCCCTGCCGGAGAGCTGTGTGAGGTCGGTCTCGCCGATCCGCACCGTGCCACAGTCGGCCTCGATCAGCCGCATCACGAGGCGCGCGACCGACGATTTGCCGGAGCCGGACTCGCCGACGAGGCCGAGCGTCTCGCCCTTGAGGATGTTGAAATTCACCGCGCGCGCGGCATCGACGCGGCGGTCCTCGCGAAACCAGCCGCCCGACGTGACATAGGTCTTGTCCAGCCCGATCACCTCGACGGCCCTGGCCTGGTCGTCGAGCGGCGCGCGTTTCGGCGGGTCCATCGACGGCACGGCAGCGAGCAGCGCCTTGGTGTAGTCGTGCCGCGGCTCGTTGAAGACCGTCGCGGCGGGACCTTCCTCGACGACCTTACCGTGCCTGAGCACCACGACCTGGTCGGCGATATCGGCAACCACGCCAAAGTCGTGGGTGATGAACATCACCGCCATGTTGCGGTTGCGCTGGAGGTTGCGGATCAGTTTGAGGATCTGTGCCTGTGTGGTGACGTCGAGCGCTGTGGTCGGCTCGTCCGCCACCAGCACCGCCGGTTCGAGCGCGAGCGCCATCGCGATCATGGCGCGCTGGCGTTGACCGCCGGAGAGCTGGTGCGGATAGGCGCGCACGATGCGCTCGGGGTCGGGCAGGCCGACCTCGCGCGCCAGCGCCAACGCCCTCGCGCGCCGCTCCTTCGGCGTGAGCAGGCCGTGGGCCTCGAACATCTCCGCCATCTGGTCGCCGATCCGCATCAACGGATTGAGCGCGGTCATCGGCTCCTGAAAGATCATCGCGAGCCGGCGGCCACGCAAATCGCGCCAGCCGTCGTCATCGAGCTTGAGCAGGTCGCGTCCCTCGAACTGGATCTCGCCTGATGTGACCGAGACCGTATCGGGCAGCAGGCCCATCAGCGCGTGGGCGCACATCGACTTGCCGGAGCCGGACTCGCCGACGACGCAGACGATCTTGCCGGGCCGCAAGTCCAGCGAAACACCGTCGACCGCGAAGGGACGCTCGGCGCCCTTGGGCAGCGCGATCCGCAAGTTCTTGATGGAGACGGCAGGCGGCGCGGTCATCATCAGCGGCCCTCCCGCGACAGGCGCGGATTGAGCGCGTCGTTGAGCCCTTCGCCGATCAGGTTCAGCCCGAGCACCGAGATCAGGATGGCGACGCCGGGAAACACCGTGATCCACCAGGCCTGGCGGATCACGGTGCGGCCGGCGCCGACCATGTAGCCCCAGGAGATCAGATTGGGATCGCCGAGGCCGAGGAAGGCCAGCGAGGATTCCAGGAGGATCGCGGTCGCCACCATCAATGATGCCAGCACGATCACCGGCGACAACGCGTTCGGCAAAATCTCGCGCAGGATGATCCAGCTGTTGCTTTGGCCGGTGACGATTGCGGCCTGGACATATTCGCGCGTACGCAGCGACAGCACCTCGCCGCGCACGAGGCGCGCGACCGGCGGCCAGCTCACCACCGCGATCGAGGCCACGATCGAATAGATCGAGGGCTGCAGGATCGCAACCAGCACGATGGCGAGCGCGAAGCTCGGAATGGTCTGGAAGAACTCGGTAAAGCGCATCAAGGCGTCGTCAACCTTGCCGCCGAAATAGCCGGCCATGGCGCCGATGGGCACGCCGACGACGAGTGCGACCAGCGTGGAGACGAGCCCGACCAGCAGCGAGACGCGGGCGCCAAAGATCATGCCGGCGAAGACGTCGCGGCCGAGTGCGTCGGTGCCGAGCGGTACCGTCGAGAGCGTGAACGGCGGCAGGAACGGCCGCTGCACCATGCGCCAGGGCGAGTTCGGGAACAGCATCGGTCCGAACACCGCGACCGAGATCGCGAAGAGCAAGATGACGAGCCCGATGACGCCGCTGGGGCTCTTCAGCATCGATTTCCAGAACTGTTTCATGAGGCGAATTCGATGCGCGGGTCGACCAGGCGATAGACGAGGTCGGTGATGAGGTTGAAGATCAGCACCATGGCGGAGCAGATCACGAACACGCCGAGCAGCAGGTTGTAGTCGCGCTGCAGCAGGGCGTCGTACATCAGGCGGCCGATGCCGGGCCAGGCGAACACGGTCTCGGTGATGACGGCGCCCCCGATCAGTGTGCCGGAATGCACGCCAGCAAGCGTCACGACCGGCAGCAGCGCGTTGCGCAGCACATGGCGGCGCTGGATCACGGCATCGCTGAGGCCCTTGGCGCGCGCGGTCTTGACGAAGTCGAGGCGCTTCACCTCGAGCATCGAGGCGCGCGTCATGCGGGTATAGGTCGCCATGAAGAACAGGCCGAGCGTCATCGCGGGCATGACCAGGTGCTTTGCGACGTCCACCGCATGGGCAAGCCCGGTGTAGTTGGCGCCGACCGTTTCGTAACCGAAGCTCGGCAGCCAATCCATGGTGACCGAGAACAGGAGGATGCCCATCAAGGCCACCCAGAAAATCGGCATGGCATAGAAGATCAGCGCGAACACGGTGATGGCGGTGTCGAGGAAGGTCCCGGCAAAGCGCGCGGCGAAGGTGCCGAAGATAACGCCGAGCGCGAGCGAAATCGCGAATGCCGTCAGCGTCAGCAGCAGCGTCGCCGGCAGCCGCTCGCCGATCAGCTTCGCGACCGGCGCCTGCTGGCGGAAGGAGAAGCCGAGGTCGAGGCTGACGACGCCCTTGACGTAAATGAAGAGCTGCTCGGGCAGCGGCTTGTCGAGGCCGAACTTTTCCCGGAGCTGCTTGACGAAGACCTGGTCACTGGCGCCGGCCTCGCCCGCCATCACGACCGCGGGATCGCCGGGCGCAAGCCGGATCAGGAAGAAATTGAGGACGACGATCGCGAGCAGGACGATCACGCCCTTGAGGACGCGCTGGGCAACGAAGGAGAGCATCTTAGAAAGTCATCTTGGTGAGGTGACCAGGAGCCAGTGGGGTCGTGCGCTCCCTCGCCCCGCTCTTGCGGGGGCGAGACGAGCTTCGCTCGCTCTGAGAGCGTTGGGGTGAGGGGCCTCTCCCCACGGCAGGACGTTGCCGAGAGACCTGTACCCCCTCGCCCGCCGCGCGCGAGACGATGCTTCGCATCGCTCGGGGCGCGTCGACCTCTCCCCGCAGGCGGGGAGAGGTAAGAGGCTCACTTGTCGAGCCATGCGTCCTTGAAACCGTCATTGACGCCGATGCCGGTGGTGATCAGGTTCTTGACCTTGCAGCGCGTGATGGTCGGGAATTGCAGCTCGAGCATCCAGGCCACCGGCACGTCCTCGACCAGGATCTTCTGCGCCTTGTCGTAGATCTCCTTGCGCTTGGAATCCGGGGTCGCGGTCGCGCCGTCGGCAAACAGCTTGTCGATCTCCGGGTTCACGTAGCCCTCGACGTTGTTGAAGATCTGTCCCTTCGCGATGTTGCTGGAGATGTAATTGCGACCGACGCCGAGGGCGGGATCGCCATACTGGTAGAGATAGGTGAAGGCGATGTCGTAGTCCCAGTCACCGATCTTCTGGTTGCCGCCGGCAACGTCGGTGGCGATCGTCTCGATGTTCATGCCGACGTCCTGAAGGTTCTGCTTCACCGCTTCACCCCAGCGCTGCCAGGTCTCGCCATAGGCGAGCGGCAAGAGGCGGATCTTCTCGCCCTTGTAGCCGGCTTCCTTCAGCAGCGCCTTGGCCTTGGCCGGATCGTACGGATATCTCTTCACGTCGTCGGTGTAGTATTTGATGGCCGAGGACGAAGGGCCGGTCGCGACCTTGCCGAGCCCGTTCCAGATCACGTCCTTGGCAAAATCGCGGTCGATCGCGTACATGATGGCCTGCCGCACCCGCTTGTCGGCGAGCGGCCCCTGGCGGTTGTTCAGCCATAGCCAGGCCAGCGGCGAGAAGAACTCCCAGCCGGCGCCGGTGACGCAGGTGTCCTTCAGCTTGGAGAGCCGCGGCACGTCGAAATTCTCGACCGAGCCGCCGGGCAGAACGTCGACCTTGCCGGTCTCATACGCCACCGAGCGCGCGGCCGCGTCGGGGATGATCTGCCAGTAGATCTCGTCGATGTAGGGCTTGCCCTTTTCGTGGTAGTTTGGGTTCTTGACCAGGCGGATGAACGAGCCCTTCTGCCACTCCTTGAACATGAAGGGGCCGGTGCCGACCGGTGCGTTGTTGTAGGGGTTGGTCTTCCAGTCGGTGCCTTCGTAGAGATGTTTCGGCACCATCGGCATCGAGCCGACCTCGAAGATGCCGAGGAACGGACCGAACGGCTGCTTCAGCGTGAAGACCACCGTATAGTCGTCCGGCGTCTCGATCTTGTCGACCTGCGCCAAATTGGTGCGCGCACGGGCGTGCGTCTGCTTCAGCATCTCCATCGAGAACAGAACGTCGGCGGCGGTGAAGGGCTTGCCGTCATGCCAGGTCACGCCCTTCTTGAGCTTGAAGGTGTAGGTCTTGGCGTCCTCGCTGACGCTCCAGCTTTCGGCCAGCTCCGGTAGCGGCTCGAGCTTGGGGCTGTAGCGCAAAAGGCCCTCGAAGATGTTGCCCGAGACCATCTGGGTCGGGCCGTTCTGGACCTGCGCAAGCATCAGGCCGGGCGGTTCGGGCTGGATCACGGCATTGATCACGCCCCCCGTTTTCGGCTCTTGCGCCAGCGCCGGGGCCGTGAGGCCGCAAGCCAGGAGGAGACCAAGCAACACTCGTTTTGGCATATCGTATCTTTCTCAAGCGCGGCCGGCCGCAAACGCTTCGCGACGTGCTCGCGCGCGAAGCGACGGCCGGCCCATCTCAGTCCCCATCCGATATCGAGGCTCACACAGTCCCATTCGGCGCCGCAAGATGAAAGTCTCGACAGCGTTCGCCCAAAAAATGTACAGCGCGTCCCGTTTTTACTTGATTCATTGTCTTGTCACGGAGACAAGTCGGCCATGGACAACGCCACCCGCTCCGAACGATCCCGCAATGCCGCGCTCGAAGCGGCCATCGCGATCATCGCGCGCGACGGTCCGGGCCGACTGACGCTCGATGCGATCGCGCGCGAGAGCGGTCTCAGCAAGGGCGGCGTGATGCACCAGTTCCGCACCAAGGAAGCGGTGCTGAAGGCGTTGCTCGAGCGCCAGATGGCGCATTTCGAGGAATTCTCGACAGCCTATATGGCGAAGGTGAGCAAGACCTCCGCCAATCCCAATCTGGCGACCCAGCTCGCCACCGTCCGCGAAGCCGCGGCCTCGCCGAACTCCGCTGCGCTGGCGCTGGTTGCGGCCATGGTCGAGAATCCCCGCCTGATGGCGCTGCCGCGCGAGCGCGAGATGGAGAGGATGGCGGCGATCAGGGAAGAAGCCACCGATCCCGATCTTGCGATGCTGCGCTGGGCCGGCGCGATGGGCCTGCTGCTGAGCTCGCTGTTCGGCATGTCGCCGCTCGACAAGGACGAGCACCAGCGACTGTTCGCGCGCCTGCTCGATGATACGCAGTGGACCGGCCTCGAACAGCCGGCCACGCGCGCCGCCAAATCTGCGGCGCCGTCGGCGGCAAAGGCCGCAACGCGGCGCAAGCGCGCCTGATTCATCGTCAACGAAAGCTTGCCATGACCTGCACAAAGCCGCGCCTGCGGCCAAATGCGTCAGGCTGTCATTTTGCGACTTTACAAACCAACTGGTCGGTTTTATAAATCGAAACACTGAGACGGCCCGAGGCTTCCGAACTGGCCCCGGAGAAGCCCCGGGCCGGCGATGGTGAGCGCCGCAGCCGCGTCTGGTCCCATACGCGGCTGCGGCCACCGAAGCTTTTCTCAAAAGACCTTCCCAAAAAGGCCTCTTGCAAAATCGGCCTTTCACAAAAGCCACTAGAGGAGTCTGGAATGGATCGCTCGATCGCCCTGCGCGGTCTGGGAACGCTGCTGTTTTGCGTGGCCGCGGCCGGCTGCGCCTCGGTCGTGCCCGTGCCCTATTCGGAGATGGCGTCGTCGGCCTACATGGCGCCGGACAAGTCAGACGCCCGTGTGCCCTATCGCTATTCCACGCCGGTCGACTGGCGCGCCTATAATAAAGTGATCCTCGATCCCGTCGTGATCTACCGCGGCAAGGATCATCAGTTCGGCGACATGTCCGCCAAGGACAAGGCGACGCTCGCCGCCCACATGCAGAATTGCTTCGCCGACCGCCTGCGGGGCCGCTTCGCGCTGGTACGCGATCGCGGGCCGAACACGCTGCGGATCAGGCTGACGCTTACCGGCGCCGTCACCAACACGCCCGTGCTCGGCACGCTCTCCCGCTTCGACGTCGCCGGTGCGGTCTATAACGGCGTGCAGGCCGCGCGCGACGGCGAGGGCACCTTGACCGGCTCGGTCATCTACGGCGTCGAGATCTTCGACGCCACGACCTCACGGCTGATCAGCGCCTACGTCACCAAGCAATATCCCGGCGCCTACGACATCAAGGCCACCGCAGGCGCGCTCGCAGCCGCCACCGCCGGCCTCGACAAGGGCGCCGACGCGCTGATGGCGCAACTGAACTGACGCCGCGACCAATCCAACGAAAGGTGCCACTGATGAACCTCCTGCTTCGCTTCGTGCTGCGCATCGCGATCACGATCGTGCTGATGGCCTTTGGCGACCGCGCCGGCGCCGCCGCACCGCCGGATCCGAGCGGCACCTGGCTGGTCGAGGACGGCCGCGCGCGCATCCGGCTCGAGCGCTGCGGTCCGTCGCGCGATCGCATCTGCGGCTTCATCGTCTGGATGAAAGAGCCCGCCGACAAGCGCGGCCAGCCTTATCGCGACAGCCAGAATCCGGATCCCGACAAGCGCGCCCGGGCGCTGCTCGGCCACCAGCTCATCATGGGCTTGCAGGCGACGGCCGAGGGGCGGTTTGCGGGCGAGATCTATAATGCCGAGGACGGCAGGTCCTATTCGGTCTCGCTCTGGCGCGAGTCTCCCGACCGCCTCAAGCTGAAGGGCTGCCTCATAAGATTTCTGTGCCAGACCCAGACCTGGCAGCAGACGCTCGACGTGCTGCCCGGCCAGCTCGTCGGACTGACCGGCGATCTCAACGGCCCCCGCGCCGACAAGGAATGGGCCGCCGTGCCGGCGCCGAAGCCGATCCAGGTGAAAACGAAGTAGCCTTCAGGGCGTCCGCAGCGCCTTTCGCAATTCGTCGAGCGCGTCTGCGAGCTGCTCGCGATGTGCGATGTCGTCCTTGGGGAGGGCGGCGACGCTGCCGGCAAGCTCCCGCAGGATGCCGGCGAGCAGCCCGAAATTGATGTGCAGGTGCACCGATTTGCGCTCATCGGCCGCGCCCGGATGTTGCAGCACGAGCGCAACGCCGCTGCCGTCGAGCCGCGCCTCGAAACGCGATGAATGCTCGAAGGTGCCGACATAGAACTTGTCGGGATATTCGAGCGCGACCTCTGCCTTGTCGGGAACCGGCCTGGACATGTGAGCCTCATCGATATCTTCGCATTGTGGCCGGGAATAAACCGGACAGCCTTGCGATAGGTCAGAGGCGGGGCGGCGCCGAATTTGATCCGGATCAAAGCCGGGTCGCCGCTTCTGCGATCCAATAGCAACTGGCGGGATGTTCTGTTGCGCGTCCTGGTTCTTGCAGACGTGAGACGATCGATGGACATGCAGGCCACGAATATCGCTACGGCCGACGACAGCGGATCTGACGGCGTCGGACCTGAGCTTGATGAGGGCATGCGGCACTGCCTGCAATTGCTCGTCGATGCCGGCCTGCGGCCAACGCGCCAGCGCCTGGCGCTTGGCCAGTTGCTGTTCCTGCGTGGCCACCGTCACGTCACCGCGGAGAGCCTTTATGAAGAGGCAATGGCCGCGAACGCCTATCTGTCGCTTGCGACCGTCTACAACACCCTGAATCAGTTCACGGAAGCCGGCCTGTTGCGCCGGATCGCCGCTGACGGCATCAAGTCGTTCTTCGATACCGACACGTCAGTGCACCCGCACTTCTACCTCGAAGGCGAGGATGTGCTGGTCGATGTCGCCGATGGCCTCGCCTTCACCAGAATGCCCGAGGCGCTTCCCGGCCATGAGATCGCGCGGCTCGACGTCATCGTGCATCTGCGCCGAAAGAGCATGTAACGCCGCCGCGCTCTTACCCTCCGCTCTTATCCTCCTCCAGGGGAGGGTAAGAGATGTCACCTCAACCCCGCGCGCCGGAACCCTTCCAGGTAATGCTCGCGGTCGGCCTCGCTGGCCCAGGGCAGCTGCGTCGCGATCCAGTGCAGCGAGATGCCCGGCTGGGTGCGGCGCAGCTCGCCCAGCGCGCTCTCCGCCAGCGCGGTGTCGCCGGTCATGCCGGCGGACACCGCGAGCACCCGGTAGGCGCCGGTGAGGTCGCCGCGGTGGCGGATTGCCTCGCGCGCCAGCGCGATGGCCTCGTCATAGTGCCGCTCGGTGAAGCGGGCATAGCCGGCGATGCCGTGATAGATCGCGAGCGAGGGATCGCGCGGCGACAGCCGGATCGCCCGCTGCGCCGCGTCGAACGAGTCCCGTGAGCGTCCGGCATAGGACAGCGCCAGCGCGTAATAGCCCTGCGCCAGCGAGAAGTTGGGATTGAGCGCGAGCGCCTGCTCGAACTCGGACAGCGCGTTCGAAAGCCGGCGCGTCGAGAAGAACACGCTGCCGAGCGCGGCATGCGCCCAGGCATCCTCGTGGTCGCAGCGCACCGCCCTCAGTGCAGCGGCTTCCGCGGCCGGCGCTACGCGGGCGAGCTCGGCCCAGCCGAGATGCACGCCGAACATGTGGTTCACCGCCAGCACCGACAATGCCTGGCCGTAGTTCGGATCGATCCCGATGGCGCGCTCGAGCAGCGCCTGCGCGGCCTCGTGATCCTGCCGCGTCACCCGCCAGTAATGCGACAGCGCCCGCATCAGGAGGTCCCAGGCGTCCAGGCTCGCGGGCGGCTTGCGACGGCTGCGGAAATTCTCGGCCGCGTGGATCTGCGGCTCGATCGCCGCGGCGATCGCGTTGGTGATCTCGTCCTGCACGGCGAAGACGTCGACGAGCTCGCGGTCGTAGCGCTCGGCCCAGAGATGGCTGCCTGACGTGGCGTCGTTGAGCTGCGCGGTGATGCGCACGCGATTGTCGGCCTTGCGCACGCTGCCCTCGACGACGTAGCGGACGCCGAGCTCCTCGGCGATCTGCCGGATATGGACCGCGCGTCCCTTGTAGGTGAAGGACGAGTTGCGGGCGATCACCATGAACCAGCGTTGCTTCGACAGCGCGGTGAGGATGTCCTCGCTGATGCCGTCGCCGAAATAATCCTGCGCGGGATCGCCGCTCATGTTCTCGAAGGCCAGCACCGCGATCGCCGGCCGGTCCGCAGCAGTGCGCGGCCTGGCAGGGGCGGGCTCGGTCGCCGCCAATGGCGCTGCCGATTGTTCCCGGACCTCGCCGACGAAACGAAAGCCCTTGCGCGGGATGGTCTTGATCAGCCGCTGCGCCGCACCATCGTCGCCAATCGCCTTGCGCGCGGCGTTGATCCGGCTGTTCAGCGCGGAATCCGACACGATTCGGTCGCTCCAGATCGCGCTGATCAGGTCATCCTTGGTGACCACGCGGGCGCGCTGCGCGACCAGATAAAGCAGCAAATCGAACACCTGCGGCTGCAGCGGCACGGCTGCGCCGTCACAGGTCAGTTCCCGCAGGTCGCCGTCGAGCACGTTGTTTTCAAAGAGAAATCGCACGTTTCTGTCGTCTCAAGCAAAAATCAAAGTCGTCTCAGGCGAAAATCAACCGTCCGCGAAAGTCTCTGGCAGGCCGATCCGGCATGGTGCGAAGACCAAATAGTGCCGATGCTTCGGCACAACGGAGCGTTCTATGACCCAAATTGATCATCAGGTTCATTCGATCGGCCCGGACATTGCGGGCTCACGCGTTTTCAAGTTCATCGCCTTTCTGTACGGAATTGCGGCATATCTCGTGTTTTTCGTCACCATTCTCTACGCTATCGGCTTCGTGATGGGGCTGGTGGTGCCGAAGACGATCGACACCGGAACCGACACGCCGACGGCCGAGGCCGTCATCATCAACTTGCTGCTGATGACCCTGTTTGCCGTTCAGCACAGCGTGATGGCGCGTCAGCGCTTCAAGGCATGGTGGACGCAATTCGTCCCCAAGGCGGTGGAGCGCTCGACCTACGTCCTGTTCGCGAGCCTGTCATTGCTGCTCCTGTTCTGGCAGTGGCGTCCGTTGCCATCGGTCGTATGGGACGTCGGCAATCCGGACCTTGCCGTGACCATGGTCACGCTGTCGTTCGCCGGCTGGGTGCTGGTGTTCATGAGCACCTACATGATCAACCATTTCGAGTTGTTCGGCCTCAGCCAGGTGACCAACCATCTCGTCGGCAAGGAGGAGGCGCCGGTGCGCTTCAAGACGCCGATGCTCTACAAGTTCGTCCGTCATCCGATCTATCTCGGCTTCATCATCGCGTTCTGGGCGGCGCCTGTGATGACCGTCGGCCACCTGCTGTTCGCGGCCGTGACCACGATGTACATTTTCGTCGGCATCGCGCTGGAGGAGCACGATCTCATCGGCCTCTTTGGCGACGAATACCGGCAGTACAAACAACGGGTTTCGATGCTTATTCCCTGGCGCCGGTCAGTATAGGCCTCGCGTCCATCCGCGCGCGTCCTCCGAAAGGAGGATGCGCGCGGTGTCTCTTCGCCCCTCCTTCGACGAACGGGGAGTGCGCAGCCTGCTCGCCTGACCAAATCTCTTCTCACTCACCAAATCTCATACTCAACGGAGACGACCCAATGAAACATGTCGGAAACTGCTTCTGTGGCGCGGTCACGATCGAGGTCACGGGGGAGCCGGCGGCGATGGGCTATTGCCATTGCCGCTCCTGCCGGTCGTGGTCGGGCGGACCGGTGAACGCCTTCAGCCTGTGGAAGCCCGAAGCGGTGCGCATCACCGAAGGCGCCCAGCACGTCGAGACTTTTGTGAAGACGCCGCTCAGCCAGCGCAAATATTGCAGGAAGTGCGGCGGCCATCTCATGACCAACCATCCGCCGCTCGACCTGATCGACGTCTTCACCGCGACCATCCCGACGCTCGCGTTTACGCCGGGCGTCCACGTCAACTATGCCGAGACCGTGCTGCCGATGCGCGACGGCCTGCCGAAGCTGAAGGACTTTCCCGCCGAGTTCGGCGGCAGCGGCGAGATGATGCAGGAGTAGGGGACTCTGTTCTTCCTTCTCCCCTTGTGGGAGAAGGTGGCGCGAAGCGCCGGATGAGGGGTTTCCCTCCGCATGCAAGACCGCTCGCGAGGATAGAAACCCCTCACCCGGCTTCGATGCGTTGCATCGAATCCACCCTCTCCCACAAGGGGAGAGGGTGCACCGTCAGTGTAGCGCCTACCTCATCCCCGCGCGCCGCAATCCTTCCAGGTAATGCTCGCGATCCTCGGCCCGCAGCATCGGCAGCTCGCGCGTGATCCAGGCGAGCGAGATGCCAGGCTGGGCACGGTTCAGGCCTTGCAGCGCGGAGGCCGCGAGCTCGGGATCGCCCGACATGCCGGCCGCCGCCGTCAGCACGCGATGGGCGCCGACGAAATCGGCCCGCTGCCGCATCGATTCCCGCGCCATCTGCATGGATGCCTCATAGTTGTGGCCGATGAACTGAGCATAGGCGACAACGCCGCAATAGATCGCGGCCAGCGGATCACGCGGGCTGAGCCGCAGCGCGCGGCGCGCGGCGGCATCGCCGTCCTGCCATTTTCCCGCGTAGCACAGCGTCACGCCATGGAAGGCGTGCGCCATCGCGAAATTCGGATTGAGTTTTAGCACCAGCTCGAACTCCGCCAGCGCGTCGTCGAAGCGGCGGCGGAAGAGATACGTATAGCCGAGGCCGTGATGGGCCCAGGCGTCCTCGCGATCGGCCGCCACCGCTGCGACCGCGGCGCGCTCGGCGACCGGCACGGTCATGGCCATGTCGGCCCAGCCCATATGCGCGCCGAAGATATGACTGGTTGCGAACAGGCCGAGCGCCTTGCCATAGGCGGGATCGATCGCAATAGCCTTTTCCAGCAGGCCTTGCGCGGCGGCATTGTCCTCGCGCGTGATGCGCCAGTAATGCGACAGCGCGCGCATCACGAGGTCCCAGGCATCGAGACTGCCCGGCGGCTTCTGCTGCGCGCGAAAACTCTCGGCGGCATAGAGCTGCGGCTCGATCGCGGCGACGATCGCCTCGGTGATCTCGTCCTGCACGGCAAAGATGTCGGCGAGCTCGCGGTCGTAGCGCTCGGCCCAGAGATGGCTGCCGGTCGAGACGTCGTTGAGCTGCGCCGAAATGCGCAGCCGCTCGCCGCTCCGCCGCACGCTGCCTTCGAGCACGTAGCGCACGCCGAGCTCGCGCGCGACCTCGTGGATGTGCACGGCGCGGCCCTTGTAGATGAAGGAGGAGTTGCGCGCGACGACGAAGAAGCAGCGCAGCTTCGACAGCGCGGTGATGATGTCCTCGCTGATGCCGTCGGAAAAATAATCCTGCTCGCGATCGCCGCTCATGTTGGTGAAGGGCAGCACCGCGATCGCGGGCCGGTCGGGCAGCGCGAGCGTGATCTGCGGCGCTGCGGCAATACGGCCGGGCTCGGCCGCGCCGAACTGGGTCTGGACGTCGCCGACGAAGCGGAAGCCTTTGCGCGCGATGGTGCGGATCAGGGCCTGGTTCGCGCCGCTGTCGCCGATCGCCTTCCGCGCCGCGTTGATCCGGCTGGTCAGGGTGGATTCGGAGACGCTGCGCCCGTGCCAGATCTTGTCGATCAGCTCGTCCTTGCTGACGACCCGATCGCGATTTTCCATGAGGTGGACGACGAGATCGAAAACCTGCGGCTCCACGGCCACGGGAACCTGCTCGCGGCTCAGCTCGCGCCGGTCGGTGTCGAGAAGGTGATCCCGGAACAGAAACTGCACGTCGAAAACTCAATCCTCACGGCAACATCTGGCAATGATGAAATCGAAAATGGATTTCGACTTGAAGTCTGTGAGTCCGCCGAAGGGGCAACAGGGTTCAGCACGTTTGCGTGATGGCTGCCATGCGGATTTCAAGGGGGAATACAACCGGAATTAGAATTGTGGCCATTTCCGGCAGCTTCTCGCGAGGTGTCGCTGCGCTCATGAGGCCTCCGTCCTCTCCTTCGTCATTGCGAGCCAACGGGTCCGCGCGAAGCGCGGCCCGATGACAGGCTCCGCGAAGCAATCCAGAGTCTTTCCGCGGAGGGATTCTGGATTGCTTCGTCGCAAGAGCTCCTCGCAATGACGGCATTTGCATATGCACCGAACAGTGAATGTCCATTGCCGAACAGCACGCCCCGCGTAAGCTGCCCTCCACACAAACACCAACCATAAAGAAACGCCCATGCCCGCTTTTCCCGCCTCCACCACTGTGCTCGACTCCATGCTGTTCCGCGACGCCTTCGGCACGCCTGAGATGCGCGAGGTGTTTTCCGACGTCGCGCTGGTCGGCCGCTATGCCGAGGTCGAGGTGGCGCTGGCGAAAGCGGAGGCGCGATGCGGCGTGATCCCGCAGGAGGCGGCCGACCAGATCGCGGCGCGGACCGACGTCACCGCACTCGATTTCGATCTGCTCCGGCAGGAGACCGACATCGTCGGCTATCCGATCCTCCCCCTGGTGCATCAGATGGTGAAGCAATGCGGCGATGCCGGCCGCTACGTGCATTGGGGCGCGACCACGCAGGACATCATGGACACCGCCGTGGTGCTGCAACTGCGCGCGGGCCTTGAGATCGTCGAGCGCGACATCGCCGAGCTGCGCAAGATCCTCGCGGACCTCTCCAAGCGTTATCGCGACACGCCGATGGCCGGCCGCACCCATCTCCAGCAGGCGCTGCCGGTCACGTTCGGCTACAAGACCGCGATCTGGCTCGCGATGTTCGACCGCCACGCCGAGCGTCTGAAGCAATTGAAGCCGCGCGTCCTGGTCGGCCAGTTCGCCGGCGCCGCCGGCACGCTTGCTTCGCTCGGCGACCAGGGTTTTGAGGTGCAGGAGGCGCTCTGCAATGAGCTGAAGCTCGGCGTGCCCGCCTCGACCTGGCATGTCGCGCGCGACGGGTTTGCGGAAGGCGTGAACTTCCTCGCGCTCGTGACCGGCTCGCTCGGCAAGATCGCGCTCGACATCATGATCATGGCCTCGACCGAGTTCGCCGAGCTCTATGAGCCCTTCGTCAAGGGCCGCGGCGCCTCCTCGACCATGCCGCAGAAGCGCAACCCGATCTCCTCGGAGCTGATGCTCGCGGCAAGCAAGGCGGTGCGCCAGCACGCCGGGCTGATGCTGGACGCGATGGTGCAGGACTTCGAACGCGCCACCGGTCCCTGGCACGCCGAATGGATGGCCATCCCCGAAAGCTTTGTGCTCACCGCGGGCGCGCTGCACCAGGCCAAGTTCGCGCTCGCCGGCCTCATCGTGGACGAAGCGAAGATGAACGACAATCTCGCCATCAGCCGCGGCCTGATCGTGGCCGAAGCGGTCATGATGGGGCTCGCGCCGCAGATCGGAAGGCAGGAGGCGCATGACGTCGTCTACGACGCCTGCCGGCTCGCCAACGAGAAGGGCCTGACGCTGGCGGACGCGCTCTCGTCCGATTCCCGCGTCGCAAGCCGCATCGACCGCGCCACGATCGAGGCGCTCACCTCACCGAAAAATTACCTCGGTCTCGCGCCCGCGATGGTCGACCGGGTGCTGAAATCCGCAACGCGTTGAAAACCAAGATGGGTGAAATTGCGTATCTTTCATGTGTCGCAAGGTGCTCGCGCACTTGTGTCTCGCGATGCTAGGCTTAGATTGAACGTCAGACTTTCGGCAGAGGACTCCGCATGACTGATCACCGCAATTCCGCCGCTCCCATCGATCCCGCGAAACTCGACCGGCTGGCCGAGGTGGCGGTGAAGGTGGGCCTGGGCTTGCGGCCGGGACAGGATCTGCTCTTGACGGCGCCCGCGATCGCGCTGCCGCTGGTGCGGCGGATCGCCGTGCATGCCTACAAGGCCGGCGCCGGCATCGTGACGCCGATCCTGTCGGACGAGGAGATGACGCTGGCGCGCTACCGCCACGGTCACGACGACAGTTTCGACCGCGCCGCCGGCTGGCTCTATGAGGGCATGGCCAAGGCGTTCTCAGAAAACACCGCGCGGCTCGCCATCGTCGGCGACAATCCGATGCTGCTGTCGGGCGAGGATCCCTCCAAGGTCGCGCGCGCCAGCAAGGCCAATTCGATGGCCTATCAGCCGGCGCTGGAAAAGATCGTCAATTTCGACACCAACTGGAATATCATCGCCTATCCGAGCCCGTCCTGGGCCAAGCAGGTGTTTCCGAACGATCCGGAAGACGTCGCGATCGGCAAGCTCGCGGATGCGATCTTCGCGGCGTCGCGCGTCGACCGTGAGGACGCGATCGGCAATTGGGCGAGCCACAATGCGGTGCTGCGCGAGCGCACCAACTGGCTCAACGGCCAGCGCTTTCGCGCGTTGCAATACTCGGGACCCGGCACCGACCTCACCATCGGGCTCGCCGACGGTCATGAATGGGAAGGCGGCGCCTCGCTCTCCAAGAACGGCATCAGCTGCAACGCCAACATCCCGACCGAGGAGGTCTTCACCACGCCGCATTGCCGGCGCGTCTACGGCCATGTCGTGAGCTCGAAGCCGCTGTCCTATCAGGGCACGCTGATCGACAACATCGCGGTGCGCTTCGAGGACGGCAAGATAGTCGACGCAAAAGCTTCGCGCGGCGCGGAGGTGCTGAACAAGGTGCTCGACACCGACGAGGGTGCGCGACGCCTCGGCGAGGTGGCGCTGGTGCCGCATTCCTCACCGATCTCGGAAAGCGGACTGTTGTTCTACAACACGCTGTTTGACGAGAACGCGGCCTCGCACATCGCGCTCGGCCAGTGCTATTCGAAGTGCTTCGTCAACGGCGCGCAGCTGACGCCGCAGCAGATCGCCGCCCAAGGCGGCAACCAGAGCCTGATCCACATCGACTGGATGATCGGCACCGCCGAAACCGACATCGACGGCATCCTGGCTGACGGCAGCAAGGTGCCGGTGTTCCGCAAGGGCGAGTGGGCGAAGTAGGGCACGCTCGAGCCCCGGGAGCTCTTCACCTCTCCCGTAGGGAGAGGTCGGGTCGCATCGCAAGATGCGATGCGGGTGAGGGGTTCTGGTCTCGCTGGGTGCCGCGGCCCCTCACCCGGATTGCTCAGGCGCGCAATTGCGCGCCTGAGCAATCCGACCTCTCCCCGCTGGGGAGAGGTGAAGGTCCAGGCGACAATCCCTCCTGAACTCTCACTCTATGATTCGTTTCAGGCCGCCGCGTCGCGCAGCATCGGGTTGTTGTCGATGCTGAAGCGGTTGAACAGCGTCGTGAACGGGCTGGCGTCGGTCGCCCGCACGACGACGTCGGAAGCAGCGACCGCGTCGTAGAGCGCGCTGACCGGATCATTCGCGTCCGGCAGGTCAAGCGCAGCACGGAGTTGCTCGCGGGCCTCGTTGATGTCGTCCTCGTCGTCGAGTGTCGCCTCCAGCGCATCGGCCGCGCGCCGCATCTCGGCGAGGTCGCCGCCGGCGGAAAATTTCAGGATGTCGAGCCAGTAGGGGCGGGCGATCACGAGCTGGATGAACGCCTCGAAATTCTCCGCGATGATCCCGGCGCGGCCCTCCGATGAGACGTAGAGCACATTCTGCGATGGCAGCAGGACAAAGGCGCCGCCGGCGCTGTCACTGCCGATCTGCCGGGGGCTTTCGATGCCGTCGATGGTGAACCAGGTCTCTTCGTCCGGCGCGAAGGAGACATCGAGGCTGCCGAGCCAGGCGACGACCTCATCGTTGGTTGTGAGGACCTCGGGCGTCAGGGGCATCGGCATGGGCTCCTTTGGCTGCTTCGCGCATTTTGTCGCACCCTGGAAAAGATGGGTTCATGTGCGCGGATTTGCAGGGAAATCGTCGCGTTTGCTGCTTCGCACATGCAACTTGCGGCTGATTTGCGGGGCCTGCGTAAGAAAGAATTAAAAACCGGCTACTAGCGTTCCAACATCTTTGGAAACAATCCGGGCCGAGTCCCGGCAGCCATATTATATTCCTTGGGGAAGCAGATGTCGCGCGCATTGATTGAAGTCGGTAGTTGCAATGTGGACCTCGAGCTGCGGCCGATCGAGCCGTCCTGGATCATCGAGGGCAACCCGGTATCGCGCTCGCATATCCTGTCGACCAGCGCCGACGGCACCGCCTCGACCATCATCTGGCACTGCACCGAAGGCCGCTTCAACTGGTACTACGACATCGACGAGACGATCATGATCATGGAAGGATCGATCGTGCTCGAAAGCGACGGCATGCCGCCGAAGCGCTACGGCCCCGGCGACGTCATCTTCTTCCGCGACGGCGCCCATGCCAAATGGCACGTCGAGGGCTACGTCAAGAAGATCGCGTTCTGCCGCAAGACCAATCCGGTGATGATCGGTTTCCTGATCCGCGTCGTCAACAAGCTCAAGAAGATGTTCGTCGCGACCGGCGAACGCCGTCCGGCCTCGCTGATGGGCGCCGGCTAGAGCAAACAATAAAGTTTCGAGCACGCTTCCCAGCGGCCACGACGAAGAGGGGTCGGGATCAATATCCCGGCCCCTCTTCTCGTCATGACGGCAGATCGAGCCGATAGAATTCGGTCGCGGTCTGCGAGAACAGCGCCGTCTTCTCGGCCTCGCTCAAGGGCGCTGCGATGCGCTTGAAGGCGTTGAAGATCACCTGGTAGCTGCACTGGCCCTTGTCCGGCGGAAAGTTGCTCTCGAACATCGCGCGTCTCACGCCGAACGCCTCGATGCAGGTCTCGACATAGGGCCGCCAGGCCGCGGCAAGCTCCTCGGATGACGGCGGCTTCGCGCGCAGATGGAAGTCATAGCCGAGCAGGCACATCGCGAGCCCGCCGAGCTTCACCACCACGTTCTCGCACTTGGCGATCTCCTGGATCGAGGCGCGCCACTGCGGAAACACCTCTTCGCGCCGTCCGGCAAAGCGACCGATTCCGGCCGGACCGCCGCAATGGTCGAGCACGATTCTGGTGTCGGGAAAGGCGCGCGCGAGCTCGGTCAGCTCGCCGATCTGCGGATGGAACAGCCAGGCATCGAAGCTGAGGCCCAGCGGCGCGAGGCAGGCAAAGCCCTTGCGGAAGGTCGGGTCCCGCAACAACTCCTTCGGCCGGTTCGCGTACATGCCGGCGACCGCGGGGTCCTGGTCCCAGGCCGAGGAATGCCGGATGCCGCGGAAGCGGCCATTGCCGGCGGCGATCTCCGCTTCCAGCACCGGCTTTGCGGCATCGCCCAGCAGCAGATTGGCGTGGCTGACGATGCCGGCGCAGATCGCCGCCTTGCCGTAGCCACCGCTCGCGCTCATGGCGGCGACGCCGCTCGCGAACTCGACCTCGCCGACGGGTCGGAACGCCTCGGGTCCATGTGCGCGATACATCGAGCGGCAATCGACATAGACGGTGGCGATGATGTTGTGGCCGGAGGCGATGTCGTCAGCCATCTCCTCGATCAGATAGCGGTGTCCGCGATTCCAGAGATGGTGATGGGGATCGACGATCGGCAGGGCCGGATCGATGATCTCCTCCTGATGTTGCGCGAGCCAGTCCTCGCGCGGCTCGAGGAACAGCCCGCTCGTGTTGGCGGGCAAGCCAGTTGCGGCCATAGGCGTTCGCTCCCTCTATATTCTTTGTGGGGGGAGCCTAGCACCTCATCGCCTCACGCAGCAGCGCGCGCTGCGCAACCGCACCCGTCATCGCAAGCACAGCGCTCAGCCCTAGAGCATGATCCGGACCCGAAGGGCCGCGTTAGCGCAAAGTGCGTAGCGGTTTTCCGAAAAGATCATGCTCATACAATGACCAAAAGCGCGATGGTGATGCATCTTCATGCCATCGCGCTTTTGCACCGTGTCGCCCTCACATCGACCACCAGCCGCCACGCGGCTGCCGTGGCAGGCTTGACCTCGCCGAGCCAATGGAACGAACCCCCGGTGATCTCGGTAAAGCTCCAGCGTGTCAGCTCGCCCGCGTCGGTCGTGCCTTCCTGCACGATGTCGGCGCCGCGCGCGCGGCCGATCTGTTGCCGGAAGACGCAGCGTGCGGGATCGAACCAGGAAATCCGCCACGCGGAAATGGAGGGATCATAGACCCGCAGCGTCGTGCCGTACCAATTGCCCGCGACTGGAAAGGCCGGGCTGCCGGCGGGCCGCGGAATGATCCAGACGTCCTGCACGGCGCGGCCCTCCAGCACCCAACCGAAATGGATCTCGCCCGGCGCGGTGTGTTTCGTTCCATCGGCGCCACGAGCGGTGATCTCGGCGCGCCAATCGCCGACGAAGCGGCCATAGAGCTGGAGCGCCGATGCGTGCTCCGGATTTGGTCCATCGGCGTGCAACAATCTCGCAAAGTCGGTCATGTCGATCTCCCGTTGTCCGGAGATCAGCACGAGCGGACCGCGGATGACTTGGAGAAAATTGCCGTCCGCGATCGTCAGGTCTTGTGCAGGGTCATATTCTTGATGCCCCGATCGGCCTCATCTTTCGTCCGTCCGCTCTCTGTGCGCTCCGCGCGCCAAATCACGATGACAGAGACGATGACGAGCCCCGCGCCGAGCAGCATCATGGGCGAGAACGGTTCGCCCAGCACGACGGTGCCGAGCAGCACCGCGATCACCGGGTTGACGAAAGTGTAGGTCGACACCAGCGAGGTCGAGACGTTCTCCAGCAGCCAGTTGTAGGCGACGAATCCGATCACGCTGCCGGCGATGATCAGCCAAAGCGCCGCTGCGAGCGACATCGGCAAGACGTCGCCCGGCCTGAAGCTTTCGATCTCGCCCGTCAGCCAGCTGATCGCGAACAGGACGGCACCGCCGATCGACAACTGCATGCCTGACAGCAGGATGGCGGACGTCTGGTTCGACATGCGCCGGGACAGCACGGTCCCGGCCGACCACGACAAGGCCGCAGCGAGCAGGAGGACGACGGGAAGAATGCTGATGCCGGCCTGCTCGACGTTCTGCCATGCCACGAGTCCAACGCCCAGGAAGCCCGGCACGAGCGCCAGCAGGGCAACGGGCCGCGGCCGCTGATCCCCAGGGAACACGAGATCGATCAGCAGGATCCAGAACGGGATCGTGGCGAGCACGATGGCTGCCACGCCCGAAGGAACCGATTGCTGGGCGAAGGCGAGCACTCCGTGACACCCGACGAAGAACAGCAGTCCGCACAGGCTCGCCATGGCCCATGCTTGCAACGAAACGCTCGCGATCTGTCCACCGCTCATCGCCAATAACACAATGCCGCCGCAGAGCGAGCGAAGCGCCATCAGCAGAAATGGCGGGATCGACTTCAGGCCCAGCGTGATGGCGAAGTAGGTGGAACCCCATAGCAGATAGATGGCGGCGAACGCGCCGATGATGAGGAACCTTCTGCTCATGATTGCTCCGATCGAAGACGATCTCGAAGCAACCAAGTCGGAGGCGGTTCATGCGTTCCCGCGGGTCAGACGCCGTCGAGGATGATCACCGTCGGCTTCGACGGCAGTGCATCGCGCGACATCCGGAACGAGCGCGCGCTGCGCCGGTCGATCTCGAACTGCTGGCCGATCCGGTCCATGAACTCGTCGAGCGGGGTGGCGAAGCGATGCATCGGCAGCACCACGGACGCGCGCAGGCGCTTGGTGATCTCGGAGACGCCGCCCAGCGACATGGTGTAGGTGCCGTCGATCGGCACCATCACGATATCCAGCCGCCCGATCTGGGCAAAATGGCTGTCGTCGAGCTTGTGGTGGAGGTGGCCGAGATGGCCGATGCAGAGGCCGGCGACCTCGAAGATGAAGATCGAATTGCCGTCGCGGATCATGTCGACGCCGGCATCGTCGCCGAAATAGCGGCGGATGTCGGTGGTGACGTTGCGGATGAAGGTGTCGCCGATGCGTTCCGAGATGATCGCCGGCTTGCCGTCGTCGCCCCAACCATGCAGCACATGGGGAATGCGCTGGTCGGGAAACAGACTGTAGTGGGTGCTGTGGGCCCGGTTCATGGTGACGACGTCGGGCAGCCGGCCCACCTGATAGGCGCCGCTATAGTCGGTGGCGATGCGCAAGCCGCCGGGCGTGTCGATGAAATAGGTGGAGTGGCCGGCATAGGTGATCTCGACCTCCGCGGCGGCCGCCGCCTGCCTGAAGGCGACCGACAAGACCCTCGGCGCGGCATTGGCCATCGCCAGGCACTCGCTGCGCTGTGGCTGCTGGGCAAGGGCAGGCGCCAGCAGCCAGCCGAAGAACGCCAAAGCCGTCAGCAAGAGTCGATACATCATCAGTCCGCCCGCCATTCAATCGACGATCCGGTCAGTGTAGCTTCGAATCGTTCGGGCGTCATGCCGTCGAGGCATGATCCGGAAAAGTGACGCAGCTCGGGAGAGCTGGGCGGTGACATAGTGGATCGCACCGTTGGTGTTCTGGACGCTGAGCGCATAGGTCGAGACATCGGCGGCGATGCCGGTCCAGCCGAGTTGCAGCGTAGCGGACCCGAAGCCGATATAGCCGCTTGTGCCGCTCTCACGCGCCCAGACCGCCGTCGAGTCGTTGCCGCTGCGTCATGCCGCGACTGCCTGATACATTAAGTATAGATTCAACCGTTGCTTGTGACAGTGGCGTTTTCTGCCTACCCGTTTTCGATGGCCTCGGCTGAAAACATCACCCGATATCATGCGCTCGACAGCTGGCGTGGCATTTGCGCCTGCATGGTCGCGCTGTTTCACTTCGACGTGATCAGCCATCTGTCCTTCCTGCCGCTCACCAGACATGCCTATTTGTTCGTCGATTTCTTCTTCGTGCTGAGCGGCTTCGTCATTGCGTCGAATTATCGTTCGCGCCTCGCCGCGGGCTTCGGCACGGGCCGCTTTCTCATGCTGCGGCTGGGGCGGATCTACCCGCTGCACCTCGTGACGCTGCTGCTGTTCATTCCCATCGATGCTGCGAAGGACGGCGTCGGGGCGAACCTGCTCCAGGCCGTCGTCACCAACATCCTTCTCGTGCAGGGCCTCGGCGTCAATCCGCAGAACTGGCTGAACT
Source organism: Bradyrhizobium sp. B117 (assembly GCF_038969555.1). NCBI lineage: Bacteria > Pseudomonadati > Pseudomonadota > Alphaproteobacteria > Hyphomicrobiales > Nitrobacteraceae > Bradyrhizobium > Bradyrhizobium sp. B117. Next base: position 9,303,860 of record NZ_CP152414.1, on the reverse strand, counting down.
TCGCGAGCTGGAGCATCAGCACCGAGTTCGCCGCCTACGTGATCTTCGCCGCCGTCGTGAGCAGGATCGGGCCCGCGATCTGGCCCTGGCTGCTCCCGATCGTTGTCGGGCCGGTGGTGCTCGCCACCATCAGCCCCGATGGGATGAACGCGACCTACGACTACGGCCTCGTGCGTTGCCTTTATGGCTTTGCACTCGGCGTCGTCTGCTTCGACTTGCGCGAGCGCTTCCCGCTCTTGCGAGCGCGCCTGGCGCCATCAGGCGAGACATGGCTGGAGGCGGCGAGCCTGATGCTCGTCGTTGGGTATGTTTCGGTCGCGGGAAGCAGCGTCATCCTGCAGGTGGCCTCGCCACTGGTGTTCACGCTCGTCGTTCTCGTGTTCGCGCGTGAGGCCGGCGGGGTCAGCCATCGGCTGACGGCGCCATTCATGCTCATGATCGGGACCCTGACCTACTCGATCTACATGCTGCATCCGCTCGTCAGGGCGGTTGTGCGGGCGATCCTCATGGTCGTCGAGCGTCTTGGGCATATGGATCTGTTTGTCTCCTATGCGCTCAGCTCGGACCATGAACCAACGAAGGTGGTCTCCTTGAATGGATCGCTCTGGCTTGGCGATCTCCTCCAAATCGCCATGCTGGTGCTGACCGTGCTGCTGTCGGTCGCAACATATCGCTTCGTGGAAGAGCCCGGGCGCAACTGGGTCAGGCGCCTGATGGATCGGCGCAAGGCCGCCGCTCTACGCAGCACACAACCGGCCTTCGACACCTGAAGCGGCGGTGGCCTCGCAGGCAACCGATGCCCGTCACTCCCGCCGCGGGCTGAACTTCCAGGTGATGGCGACGAGGCCGGCGGTGATCAAGCCGCTGATGAGGCCCGCGATCGGCAAGGCAAGCAGCAGCGCGGCGCTGGCGGCCCAGCCGATCGAGGAGAACGCCTCGGCGAAGGTCGCAAGCCGCGACGACGTCTGGCGGCGGCGGAATTGGCTGCGCCTTGCCTGCACCCGGAACCAGAGCTGGATCGCGGTCGCCGAGGCCGAGCTGATGATGATCGCTCCGGCGCTGACCGCAGCCTGGTACGGAGAGGCGAGGGCGAGCGCGCCGATCAGCGGGCAGAAGATGGCGGCGATCGCGATCAGCACCACCTCGATCTTGGCGCGGATGACGCTGGACGGCGTCAGCGGCGCGGTGGCGACGAGATCAGGGGCGTCCTCGCCGGAGATCGTCAGCCAGGCAAGGCCGCCCGCGAGCTGACCGGCCGCCATGACGATGACGGGCGTGATCAGCGTCACCGCCGCGGAGCTGTCGGCAAAGCTGCGCCAGAGCAAGAGCGCAGGCGGCACCAGGTAGAGCAGCTGCATCAGGGTCTGCGAGATCAGCCAGGGATCGCGCCAGAGCAGCTTGAATTCCTTGCGCCGCAGCGCCTGCTGCCGCGATCCGCTGCGGAACGGACGCTCCTTCGCGCGCCTGCGGCCGGAGCTGCCGTAAGCCGCGGCATCGATCGCGGTGTCGGCGAAGCGGCCGGAGAACATCGCCATTACGCTTCCGAGCAGCACGAGCCCGAGCGCCAGAAGCAGCAACAGCGCTTCGCTGTCGCCCATCGTCGCCCGCGCCGGCCACCACCAGATGCTGTCGACATCGGGGGCATAGGCGGCAAGGCTCCCCGAGGTCAGGATGGTGAAGCGCGACAGCGTGCCGTAGGACATGATCGCGGCGACCTGGAGCGCGATCACGAAACCGGCGCCGATGATCGCGGCCAGGATCTGGGCCGCAAAGCGCGTCCGCGCCGGGCCGATCAAGCGGAACAAGAGGATGGTGACGGCGATCGCGATCGCGGCGGCCGACAGGCCCATGGCGATGACGACGCCGAACGCCGCGAGCCAGCGCGGACCCCCGCCGATCACCAGCACGTCGACGAACGGCGTCGAGAACAAGAGCGCCATCACCGTGACGGTGAGCGCGATCGCGGCGATGCGCACCGAGAACAGATTGGCGAGCGTCGCTGGCGAGGACATGATCAGGTCGAGATCGGCGCGGGCGTAGAACACCCGCGTCACGGATTCGATCGCCTGCGAGAGCATCAAGGTCCACGCCAGGAAGATCGTCGCCGTGATTACGATCAGCGAGGATTTGTCGAGCGGCAATTGCAGATCGGCGAAGCGGCCGATCACGGCCCAGGCCGGGACGTGCAGCAGCGCTGCGAAGAAGAGAAGGCCGATGACGGCCGCGCGCGCCCGCTTGCGCCGTCCGCCCGTCATCATGGCGAACCATTCGCGCCAGGCGAGGCGGAGCTCGTGGCGGGCAAACCAGGACAGCGCGGTCGCCGAGCTCATGCGGCTTCCTGGAGCGTCACCAGCGCGATGAAGAGATCTTCCAGGCTGGTGTCGGCATGGCCGTTCTGCTGGCGCAATTCGGTGAGCGTGCCCTCCGCGACCAGGCGGCCCGAGGCGATCACGCCGATGCGGTCGGCCATGCGCTCGGCGACTTCCAGGATGTGTGTCGTCATGATGACGGTGCAGCCGGCGCGGACGCGCTCGCCCAGCAACCCCTTGACGTGGCGGGCGGAGACGGCGTCGAGCCCGGTCAGCGGCTCGTCGAGGATGATGAGGCGGGGATCGTGCACCAGCGCGCCGGCCAGCGCCACCTTCTGGCGCATGCCCTTGGAAAAGCCCTCGCAGCGTTCATGCCGGTGCGGCGCGAGGCCGAGCGAGGTGAGGAGCTCCTGCGCGACCGGTTCGGAGACCGACGGCGCGATGCCCCAGAGGCCGGCGACGAATTCGAGATATTCGAGCGGCGTCAGCTTGTCATAAATCATGGGCTCGTCGGACACCCAGGCCATCACTTGCTTGGCGGCGACGGGGTTCTGGAGCGCATCGATGCCGAAGATCGAGACCGCGCCGGCATCGGGCCTGAGCAGGCCCGCAACCATGCGCAAAGTGGTGGTCTTGCCGGCGCCGTTGGGGCCGACCAGCGCATAGAATTCGCCGGCATGGATGGTGAGATCGAGGCTGTCGACCGCCAAACGGTCAAAACGCTTCGTTAACCCTCGGACTTCGAGCGCCGACTTGTCCGGCTTCATGACGGCCACACCATCCGGTTTTGCATCGCCCGCGACCATGACCCGAAGATGTTTCGGCACCGTGAATCTACGGCCCACAAATTCCACCATCCGGTTTCGACTAAAGGCAAGTCACCGTTTGTTGACAGCGCTTGGCGGTTCGGGCTGAATTGGCGCCGGGACGAATGCGCGAACGCGGCGAAACGACTGCGTAGCGACTGGACACAAGATGCGGCGAGGCGGTCACAAAGAACCGCCGGTTGCATCGGGAGGATGCGCGGCGATGCTGGATTTCGTTCAGCAGCTGGTCAGCGGTGTTGCGCTCGGCTGCGTCTACGGCCTGATCGCGCTCGGCTTCGTGCTCGTCTATAAAGCCACCGAGGTCGTCAATTTCGCCCAGGGCGATCTGATGATGCTCGGCGGCTTCTTCGCCTTCACCTTCATCGGCATGATGGGCCTGAATTACTGGATCGGCTTTGCCGGTGCGGTCGCCGCCATGGCGCTGTTCGGCATGCTGGCCGAGCGCGTGGTGGTGCGGCCGATCCTCGGCTATCCGCAATTCTCCATCATCATGGCCACGATCGGCCTCGGCTATTTCCTGCGCTCGGTCGCCGGCATGGTCTGGGGCACCGACGATTTCAAGATTGACACCCCGTTCAGCCAGGGCGTCCTGCGCATCGGCTCGCTGGTGCTCGCCCATGATAAGCTGTCGGTGATCGCGGCGACGATCATCCTCTGCGCGCTGCTCTATTTGTTCTTCAACAAGACCACGCTCGGCACCGCGATGCGCGCCAGTTCCGAGAACATGCTGGCGGCCTATTACATGGGCATTCCGGTCAAGCGGGTGGTATCGGTGGTCTGGGCCATCAGCGCGGCGGTCGCGACCTGCGCCGGCGTGCTGCTGGCGCCGATCACCTTCATCCACTCCAATGTCGGCCTCGTGCTCGGCCTCAAGGCATTTCCGGCCGCCGTGCTCGGCGGCTTCGGCTCGATTCCCGGCGCGGTCGTCGGCGGCGTCCTGATCGGCGTGATCGAGAGCATGGCGGGATTCTATCTGGCCGAGGGCTGGAAGGACGTCGCGCCTTATATCGTGCTGCTCGCGGTGCTCTTACTCAAGCCCGAAGGCCTGTTCGGCCTTCACGTCCGCAAGAAGGTCTGAACCGCCATGCGCTTCCTGTTCAAGACCGACTATGAGGACGACATCAGGCTGTTTCCGCATTCGGGCTATGTCGTCTCCTACGGCATCCTGCTCGCGCTGCTGCTGATCGCGCCTTACGTGCTCTCCAGCTACCTGATGAGCCAGCTCGTCTTCGTCTGCATCTATGCGACGGTCGGCGTGGCGCTGATGATTTTGACCGGCTTCACCGGTCAGGCTTCGCTCGGGCATGCGGCCTTCCTCGCGATCGGCGCCTACACGGCGGCCTATTTGCAGAAATACAACGTGCCGTTCCCGGTCTATTTCCTCGCCGCGGGCGTGCTGACCGGCTGCATCGGCGCGCTGGTCGGCTTTCCCGCGCTGCGGCTCCAGGGTATCTATCTCGTCATCGCCACTATCTCCTTCGCCTTCATCGTCGAGGAGATCCTGGCGCGGTGGGAGAGCGTCACCAACGGCAATGAGGGCATGCGGGTCAAAACGCTGTCGCTGCTCGGCGTCACCGTGCCGCGCGACAGCCCGACCTTTTATTTCCTGTGCCTTGCCGTGCTGGTGCTGACTATCGTCGGCACGCTCAATCTGTTGCGCTCGCCGACGGGGCGCGCCTTCGTCGCGATCCGGGACTCCGAGACGGCCGCGCGCAGCATGGGCGTCAATGTCGCGCTCTACAAGGTCAAGTCCTTTGCGATCTCGGCGGCGATCACCGGCCTCGCCGGCGTGCTGTTCGCGCACAAGCTCTCCTTCATCTCGCCGGAGATGTTCACGCTCCAGCTCTCGATCGAGTTCATCATCGTGATCCTGATCGGCGGCAGCTTCAGCCTGCACGGCGCGGTGCTGGGGGCGATCTTCATCGTGATGATCGATCCGTTCCTGACTTACCTGAAGGACGACATGCCCGGCATCATCGCCGGCATTGCCGCAACGTTCGGCGCGGGCCCCGCGACGGCAGGCAATATCCAGTCGAAGGTCGCGGCCTTCGCCTCGCTCAACGGCCTGAAGGGCGCGATCTACGGCATCATCATCGTTCTCTTTGTGCTGTTCGAGCCGCTCGGGCTCTACGGCCGCTGGCTGAAGATCAAACTCTTCTTCCAGCTATTCCCGCTCTACAAGCGCGCGACCTTCAAGCGGCAGAAGATCTACGTGAAGTCGGAGCGGAACCGATGAGCTATTTCCGCGCCGAGAACCTGTCGCTGCATTTCGGGGGCCTCAAGGCGGTCGATGCGGTGTCGTTCGCGGTGGAGAAGGGCGAGATCCTCTCGATCATCGGCCCCAACGGCGCCGGCAAGAGCTCGATCTTCAACCTGATCTCGCGGATCTACCGGCCGACCTCGGGCCGCATCTTCTTCGAGGACCAGGACATCACCGAGCAGCCGCCCTACGACATCGCAAGGCTCGGCATCGCCCGCACCTTCCAGAACATCGAGCTGTTCGAGAATGCCACCGTCCTCTCGAACTTGCTGGTCGGACGCCACCGCCATTCCACCACGCAGCTCTGGCAGGAGCTATTGTTCCTGCCGAGCGTGCGCGCCAACGAGAAGGTGCATCGCCGCCGGGTCGAGCAGGTGATCGAATTCCTCGACCTCGAGCCGTACCGCGACAAGCTGATCTCGGGGCTGCCCTACGGCGTGCGCAAGGTGATCGAGCTCGCCCGCGCGCTGTGCTCGGAGCCGAAACTGATCCTGCTCGACGAGCCGTCCTCCGGGCTCAATGTCGAGGAGACCGACGACATGTCGTTCTGGATCCGCGACATGAAGAGCGAGCTCGGCATCACCGTGCTGATGGTCGAGCACGACATGTCGCTGGTGAACCGCGTCTCCGACCGCGTCATCGCGCTCAACTATGGCCGCGTGCTCGCGATGGGTTCGCCGGCGGAGGTGCAGCAGCACCCCGACGTCGTCGCCGCGTATCTCGGAGCCTGACGCATGGATGCGACCGTGGCGCCCGACATCATCCTGAAACTCTCCAACATCGAGAGCTATTACGGGCCGATCATGGCGATCCGCGGCATCTCGCTCGAGGTGCCGTGCGGCCGCATCGTCACGCTGCTGGGCGCCAACGGCGCCGGCAAGACCACGGTCTTGAAGACCATCTCCGGCATTCTCGATCCGCAGAAGGGCGCGATCGAGTTCATGGGCAAGCCGATCCAGCGCATGGAAGCTGACAGGATTGTGCGGCTCGGCCTCAGCCACGTGCCGGAGGGGCGCGAGGTGTTTCCGTTCCTCTCGGTACGCGAGAACCTGATGATGGGCGCCTATCCGCGCCGGGATCGCGACGGCGTCGCGGAAGATCTGGAGCGCGTGTACGGCTATTTCCCGCGGCTGAAGGAGCGCATCAGCCAGCCGGCCGGCCAGCTCTCCGGCGGCGAGCAGCAGATGCTCGCGATCGGGCGCGCGCTGATGAACCGGCCGACGCTGCTCTTGCTCGACGAGCCTTCGCTCGGCCTGTCGCCGCTGCTGGTGAAGGAGATCTTCACGATCATCCGCCGCGTCAACGAGGAGCAGGGCATGTCGATCCTCTTGGTCGAGCAGAATGCCAAGGTGGCGCTGGAGACCGCGCATTACGGCTATGTGCTTGAGATCGGCCGCATCGTGATGAACGACACCTGCGATCGCTTGATGCATTCCCAGGACATTCAGGAATTTTACCTTGGCGCCAAGGAACAGGGCGCGCGAGGCGAGCGGCGCTGGAAGAAGAAGAAGACTTGGCGCTAAGGCAAGACTTGGCGCTAAAGCAAGACTTGGCGCTAAAGCAAGATTTGGCGCTAGAGGAAGATTTGGCGTTAAAATGGAATGGCCTATCCGCCAACATGGACCGCCGGCAAGGCAGGCAGCGGAGGGGAAGGCGACAAGGAGGAGAGTGCATGGCCCGACCGGCGGTGCTGACGGTCGCTGATACGATCGCGAAGAGCTTCTTGCTCGCCGCCGAGACGCGCGGCGACAGGCCGGCGATCCGCGAGAAGAAGTTCGGCATCTGGCAGCCGACGAGCTGGCGCGAATGGCTCGCGATCTCCAGGGAGGTCGCCTACGCGCTCCGCGCGATCGGATTCCTGCCCGGCGACGTCGCCTCCGTCATCGCCAACGCGGTGCCGGAATGGGTCCATGCCGACATGGGCATATTGTGCGCCGGCGGCGTCTCGTCCGGCATCTATCCGACCGATTCGTCGTCCCAGGTCGAATATCTCGTCAACGATTCCGGCACCCGGGTGATCTTCGCCGAGGACGAGGAACAGCTCGACAAGATCCTCGTCTGCCGCGCGCGCTGCCCGAGCCTGCAGAAGATCATCGTGTTCGACATGGAGGGCCTCGGCGGCTTCGTCGACGACATGGTGATGTCGCTGGACGAGTTTCGCGCGCTCGGGCGCAACCACATGGCCGGCCGCGAGGCGCTGTGGCAGGAGATGATCGACAGCCGCAGCGCGGACGATCTCGTCATTCTCGTCTACACCTCTGGCACGACCGGTCCGCCGAAGGGCGCGATGCATTCCAACCGCAGCGTCACGCATCAGATGCGCCACGCCAACGACTTCATTCCTGCCCGACAAGATGACGACCGGCTGATCTTTCTTCCGCTCTGCCATGTCGCAGAGCGGGTCGCCGGCTATTACATCTCGGTCGCGCTCGGCTCGGTGATGAATTTCGCCGAGAGCCCGGAGACCGTGCCGGACAATCTGCGCGAGGTACAGCCGACCGTCTTCTTTGCCGTGCCCCGGATCTGGGAGAAGTTCTACTCCGCCATCACCATCGCGCTGAAGGACGCGACGCCGTTCCAGCAATGGGTCTATCGCCGTGCCATCGAGATCGGTCTGCGCATGACGGATTGCCGGCTCGAGGGAAAGACACCGCCCCTTCCGCTTCGCATCGCCAGCCACCTCGCCTATCGGCTGGTGTTCCGCAACATCCGCCGCATGATCGGGCTCGACCGCTGCCGCATCGCCTTCACTGGCGCAGCGCCGATCGCGCCGGAGCTGATCCGCTGGTATCTCGCGCTCGGCATCGACATGCACGAGGTCTACGGCCAGACCGAGAATTGCGGCGTCGCGACCATGATGCCGGCGGAGCGCATAAAACTCGGTTCGGTCGGCAAGGCGGTGTCCTGGGGCGAGGTCGCGCTGTCTCCCGAGGGCGAGATCCTGATCAAGGGCGACTTCCTGTTCATGGGCTATCTGAACCAGCCGGAGAGGACCGCGGAAACCATCGATGCGCGCGGCTGGCTGCACACCGGCGACGTCGGCACCATCGACAATGAAGGCTTCGTCCGCATCACCGACCGGATGAAGGACATCATCATCACCTCAGGCGGCAAGAACATCACCCCGTCCGAGATCGAGAACCAGCTCAAATTCTCGCCCTACATCTCGGACGCCGTGGTGATCGGCGACAAGCGGCCGTATCTGACCTGCCTCGTGATGATCGACCAGGAGAACGTCGAGAAGTTCGCCCAGGACCACGACATCCCCTTCACCAATTATGCCAGCCTGTGCCGGGCGGTGGAGATCCAGGACCTGATCTGGCGCGAGATCGAACAGGTCAATGCCAACTTCGCCCGCGTCGAGGCCATCAAGCGGTTCTATCTGATCGAGCGCCAGCTCACCCCGGAGGACGAGGAGCTGACGCCGACCATGAAGCTGAAGCGCGGCTTCGTGAACAAGCGCTATGCCGCCGAGATCGACGCGATGTATCGCGAGCGCGCGGTGGCGTGAGACACCTGTTCCGCGCCTTGAGATCGCGGACATGTGCGGACAAGAAGCGAAGGAGCGGCGGCCCCCGCCCTTCGCGTAACACGGGCCCAAAGGAGAGGAGACGTCAATGTCGAAATCGTTCTGCGCGTTCGGTCTTGCTGTGAGTGCAATGGCGCTCACCTGTCTGCCGGCCGCGGCGCAAACCAAGGTCACCAATGACGGGATCTCGGCCTCCGAGATCGTCATCGGCACCCATCAGGACCTGTCGGGTCCGATCAAGGGCTGGGGCGTGCCGGTCTCCAACGGCATGAAGATGGCGGTGGAGGAGATCAACGCGGCTGGTGGCGTCCAGGGGCGCAAGCTCCGGCTGGTGGTCGAGGACAGCGGGTACGATCCGAAGAAGGCCGTGCTGGCTTCGCAGAAGCTGATCGAGCGCGACAAGATCTTCGCGATGGTGGGAGCGATGGGGTCGCCGACCGTGCTCGCGGCGCAGGATATCCTGCTCGACGCCGGCGTGCTCCAGCTGTTCCCGCTGACGGCGGCCGAGTTCACCTTCAAGTTCGATCCGGCCAAGCCGCAGGAGCGGTTGAAGTTCAACAATCTGCTGCCCTATGTCGAGAGCACGCGGGCGGCGCTGAAATACATGATGGAATGGAAGAAATTCCAGAAGCCCTGCATCATGCATCAGGACGACGAGTACGGTAAGAACGTGCTCGACGGCTTCAACCAGCAGCTCACCGCCATGAAGGTGCAGCCGGCCTCGATCACGAGCTACAAGCGCGGCGCCTCCGATTTCAGCGCGCAGATCGCCAAGATGAAGTCCGACGGCTGCGATCTCGTGGTGCTCGGCGCGGTCCTGCGCGAGCCCATCGGCGCGATGGGTGAGGCGAAGAAGCTTGGCTGGGACGTCACCTTCCTCGGCGCCACGCCGACCAACGTGATGGAGGTGCCGGCGCTGGGCAAGGATGCGGTCGAAGGGCTCTACGCCGCGAGCCAGTTCGAGATTCCCTACGACGACAACGCCAAGGGCAAGGTGAAGGACTGGCTTGCCAACTACAAGAAGATGTTCGGCACCGACGCCAACACGCAGGCCATCATCGGCTACAACGCGGTGACGACCTTCGCCTTCTACGCCGACAAGGCGGGCAAGGACCTCACCGGGCAGAAGATGCTTGATTCACTAGAGTCGGGCGAGAAATTCCTCGACATCTTCAACTCGCCGCCGACCAGGTTCTCCAAGACCGACCACCTCGCCAACACCATCACCCAGGTGCAGCAGGTCAAGGGCGGCCGCTGGGTGCTGGTGAAGGACAATCTGATGTTTTGATCTTGCTGCCCCTCCCCTGGAGGGCCTCCAGGGGAGGGTAAGCGCATATGGATTTCACCAGGATTGTCTGCGGGCTTGCTCCGCCTCTCCCGCTTGCGGGAGAGGCCGACGCGCTCGCAGAGCGCGGCGGGTGAGGGTTCTTTCCTCTTGGGGATTATCCCGTTGCGGAGACACCCTCTCCCCAACCCTCTCCCGCAAGCGGGAGAGGGAGCCCAGTGCCGATGTCGCCGCATCGTGCAAGCCATACGCGATGGCCCTACCCTGGAGGGGAGGGTAAGAGCTACGATCCGCCGCCCGCCGTGCCCGAATTCACCGGAGCCAGCTCGTCTTCTCGGCAACGCCAGCCGTCGGCGGCTTTGACGAACGCAAAGGTCCGCTGGATCCTCAGCCGGCGCGTGACGTTGAACGCCTCGCCGGATCGCTCCTTGTTGCCGGCGCCGCGCTGCGGCTGGCCCGTCCTGGGATTCCAGCAAGTGCCGGTGCAGGTCGAGGCGACCTTGCTGCAGGTGGTGAAGGGCGCCAGCACGGCCATCTCGATCTCGCCGGTGACCTGCGCTTCCTGCTCGGTGACCTGGCTGTCGATGGTATAGACGCGGTTGATGCGAAGGAAGTTGCCGCAGGAATTGGCCGCGTGAATCCGCGCGGCGCAGAAATCGACCGCATCGGTGTCGGGCGAGCGCGCCGCGACCTGCCGGCCGAACACCTTCTTCGGATCGCCTTTCGCCGCGCGGATCTCCTCGCTCTTGTGCTCCAGAAAATTGGCGAGACAGTCTTCCGCGGATTCGAGCTCGGCCAGCGGCACGTTCTCCTTGCCGACCAGATTGCACTTGCGGTCGCGCTCGCGCGTCCAGCGGCCGTATTCGGCGTAGGCAAAGCGCGCCGCGGTCGTGTCGAGCTTGCCGATCAGGCCGAGCACCTGGCTGTTGAGCTCGGTCTCGGTGAGTGCGAGCGCCGGGTCCGCGCAGATCAGCGCGCCCGCCGCGGTGTTGGCGGCAAGGCAGTCGAAGTCCGGGTCGCGCACGATCGCGGCGCGCTCCTCGGTCACCTTGAGCAGGCACGCCTTGACCCGGTCGAACTCGTCGGAGCGGATCGCGGTCTGACCGACATTGCCGCAGCCGAGATTGCGCTGGCGGATCCAGATCGCGTTCTCCTCGATCGCGGGCAGGCGATCGGGCAGGCGAGCGAGCCGCGCCTCGATCGCAGTGCTCAGCTTCTCGGCCGCCGCGGCGAGTTCGGGATCGCCGCAGAACAATTGGTTGCCGGGATCGCGAATCGACTGGCAGTTGTTTCGGGCAAATAGCGGCAGCCGATCGGTGACGGAGCGGTCGGATGGGCCGGATTGCGCCAATCCTGGTGCCGCCGGCAACGCCAGCAGCGCAAGCACAGACAGCACGATGAACCGCATTCCACTCGCCCCCGCATAGAAGGCGCCATGCTAGCGCCCCGGAACCGCGGGCGAAACGGGTTTGTGGCGGGATGAGGTCCTGGCCACAAGGCCACAAGAGCGTGTACTCATAAATCCGCGATGTCCGCTTATTCCCCAACAGCGGCCCAGAAGCAGACATTGCACGAGGTCCGAGAAGGGCCGATTTTGTTGCAAAAGTCAGTTGAGACGAGCCGGCAAGCGTGATTCCGTTGTGTTGACGTGAATCGCGACGAGGTCGATCCATGATGGGCCGTCTGAAGAGTGACCAAGGTCAACTGTTCTACGAGTTTCATCTCGGCGACGCGGTTCCCGAAGATCATCTGGTGCGGAAGATCGACGCTGCTCTCGATCTGTCGTGGCTTCGCAGCGAAGTTGCTCCTCATTATTCGTCCATGGGTCGTCCGTCGATCGATCCGGAGCTGATGATCCGGATGCTGGTCCTGGGGTATGTCTTTGCGCTCCGCTCGGAGCGGCTGATCTGTCGTGAAGTACAGGTGAACCTCGCCTATCGTTGGTTCTGCAAACTCGGCATTGAAGATGCCATCCCAGACCATTCGGCCTTCTCGCGGGCCCGCAACGAGCGTTTCCGCGAGGGGGATGTTTTCCGTCGCGTGTTTGAACGCGTCGTCGAGGCGTGCATTTTGGCGGGTCTGGTTGGTGGCGAAGGCTTTGCCGTCGATGCGAGCCTGATTGCTGCCGACGCCAACAAGCAGCGCTCGATTGCGGGTCAGGATTGGCGCAAGGATCGCGATCCGGCGAGGTCAAGCCGCGCGGTGAAGGAGTATCTGGCAACCCTCGACGATACGGCGTGGGGCGCGGCCAGCGACGTTGTCCCGAAGTTCATCTCGCTGTCCGATCCCGCGGCCCAGTGGACCGGAGCTCACAAGGGACCAGCATTCTTCGCTTACTCCGACAATTATCTCATCGACGTGAAGTTCGGCGTCATCGTTGATGTCGAGGCGTCCCGCGCCATTCGCCAGGCCGAAGTCGGTGCAGCAAAGACCATGATCGAACGAACCGAGGAGCGCTTTGGTCTCAAGCCGGAGCGGCTTGTCGGGGATACCGCTTACGGGGCTGCTCCGATGCTGAACTGGCTAGTCGAGGAGAAGGGCATCGCGCCACATATCCCCGTGTTCGACAAGTCGAAGCGAGATGACGGCACCTTCTCACGCAGTGACTTTCGATATGATCCGACCAGCGACGTCTACCACTGTCCGGGCGGAAAGCGGCTCGGGACGAGCGGCACCGTGCACGAGGGTAAAACGTTTCTGTATCGTGCGAGCAAGCTCGACTGCGACGCATGCCCGCTTAAACCGCAGTGCTGTCCAAAAGAACCATCGCGCAAGATCCCGCGCGACATACATGAGCACGCCCGGGACGTCGCCCGGTCGTTCGCTGGCACCGAGGGCTTCGAGACGTCGCGACGTCAGCGCAAGAAGGTCGAGATGCAGTTTGCACACTTGAAGCGCATCCTGAGGCTCGGTCGACTTCGGCTTCGTGGCCCACGGGGCGCCCAGGACGAGTTTGTTCTGGCCGCCATCGCTCAAAATCTGAGGCGCCTCGCGTTGTTCGTTGCGCGACCACCACCCGCTCATGCCCTGTGCATTGCGTAGCGTAGGAGTTGCATTGAGAGCGTCAGGGACGGCGGATCAAAGCCGGTCCGCCTTACCGAATGGCCGAAAGACATCCGTCGGTTACAGCCGCCTTTTGCAACAAAATCGGCCAAAAACAGACAATCGAAACAGCCGCGACCCGATCAGCCGCAGATGCGCACGCGGCGCTCGCGCCAGCCATGCCCGTCCCAGAAGCGCTGGGTTATCCAGTGGCAAGGCGGGATCGGCTCTCCAACCGGGGCATCGACATAGCCCGACCAGTACGGATAGCCGCCGGGTCCAGGATAAGTGCGCGGATACGGATTGCCGCCGGGGCCGTAATCATAGCGCGGACCAGCATAAGTGGGCGAGGCTGCTGAAACGACCAAAGTCGCGACGGCGGCGAGGGCCAACAACGTCTTCCTCATGGTGATACCTTTCCAACGCTGCGAAGGCTGGGACAATCGCTGAGCAATGCAGCGTCAGCGTCGACAAGCTGAAATGTCAAGGAGAGTGATCTCAGCAAGGCTATTGTCTGGCGACCTCCTCGGATGTCGTCTTCGGGTCAAAAGCTGCCGTCGGGCACACTGCCTCGATTGGTCCGCTAAGGGCCTTGGCCGTGTAAAAACGATCTCAAAGGGCGTCGGTCCCGGAAGCGGGGAGCCGCGTGTGTCTCAGGCCCCGATCGCAGCGATCAGCGGCTTGATCCCGACGATGTTCATGACCCGTGTCAGATTATAGGCCAGCACCGAGAGTGCCATTTCGGCGGCTACTTTTGGAAGCGTTTTGGTGAGGAAGTGTGTCGCTCCCATGCGGGCCTTCATCGTGCCGAACGGATGCTCGACTGTCTCTCGACGCTGGCGCATGGCTTGTGGGTTTGCATCGAGACGCTGCTGCACAGCCTCGAGCAGATGCTCATGCTCCCATCGTGGAATCCGCCGCTCTGGCCCTGTCGTGCACTGCGATTTAAGCGAACAATTTTGACAGGCCGTGGTCCAGTAGCGCCGTAGCCGCTTCCCGTCTTCCTCGCTCGTGAAGCGATAAGGCAGTTGCTCTCCAGCTGGGCAGCGATAGGCGTCCTCTTCAGGCAAATAGACAAAATCCTGCTTGCCGAAGCGCCCATCTGACTTGGCACCCGACGTCTGTGGCTTGGGCAGAGTTACCGTGATGCCGGCCTCGTGGCACGCGAGGATCTCCACGCTGCTGAAGTAGCCGCGATCGGCAACGGCCTCGAGCGCATCGGTCTGGAGCACTTCTTTCGCCTGCTTTGCCATATTGGCCAGTTGAGCCCGATCTGAGCCGCTGTTCGTTACCTCATGGGTCACAATCAGATGGTGCTCGGTATCCACGGCGACCTGCACATTGTAGCCGACGACGCCGGAGCCGCGGCCGCTCGTCGCCATCGAGCGGCTATCGGGATCAGTCAAGGAGATTTGCTGGTCAGGCGATGCAAGCATCTGCTTCTCGTAAGCGGCAAGCTTGCCCATTTCCTCCTTCAGCTTCGTCAGCTTTTCGGTAAGCCTCGTCACCTTCGTGGCCAGGGCCTCCGTCGGCTCCTGCCGGTCGGCCGTGTCAAGTTGGCCTAGATACCGCGCGACGCTCTCCTCCAGCTGGGAGCGTCGCCGCTCCACCTTCGCCCGGGTGAAGTTCCTGTCCCGGTTGTTCACCGCTTTGAACTTGCTGCCGTCGATGGCAACGCTCGCCGTCGTCAGGAGACCCATCCCACGGCAGAGTTCAACGAAGCGCGCACACACCCTGCGCAGCGCCAGGCCATTGTCCTTGCGGAAGTCGGCAATCGTCTTGTGATCGGGAGTGAGCCGACCCAGCAGCCACATCAGTTCGACATTGCGTCCGGCTTCTCGTTCGAGCCGCCGACTCGACTGCACCCGGTTCAGATAGCCATAGATGTAGAGCTTCAAGAGAACCGAGGGATGGTACGATGGCCGACCGGTCGCCGCCGGCTCAACCTCGAAGCTCATCTCGGCCAAATCGAGCGCATCGACAAACGCATCGATCACACGGACAGGGCCCGAAGCGGACGACGAGACCGAGCGTCTTGGCATCCCCAAGGCCGACGACAAGCTCGAACTTCTCCGAGACTGCGCCCATCTGGGCTTGCCTTACGGACCCACTAACTACACGCTACCCAAATGAGCAGATTCCACGCCCGAGGTAAGGTCATGATCGGCGCCACGGCACTCCGTGCGCTTGTGCTGACTGCAGCTTTTTTCGCGGCGTTGTCGCCGGCCACCTGCCTTGGCGAAAACAGCAACCGCTTGCCGGCCAAGGCAACAAAGGAGCTACCACCCGAGTTGCTCTCGCTGCTCCGACAAAAGAAGATGCCAAAATACTCGCCTATCCTTGTGCGCGTCTTCAAGCAAGAGGCGGAGCTCGAAGTCTGGAAACAGGACACCACCGGCCTTTTCAAAATCCTCAAGGTGTACCCGATCTGTCGATGGTCGGGGGATCTCGGGCCGAAACTGAAGGAGGGTGACCGTCAGGCTCCAGAGGGGTTCTATACGATTACTCCCGAGCTGATGAATCCCAACTCCGATTACCATCTTGCGATCAACGTCGGCTTTCCCAACAGCTTCGACAAGGCAAACAATCGCGACGGCAGCTTACTCATGATCCATGGCGACTGCTCATCGAGCGGTTGCTATGCCATGACCGACGAACAGATAAGCGAGATCTATTCGCTAGCGCGGGACTCATTCCTCGGCGGCCGACCGTCCTTTCAGGTCCAGGCTTATCCATTCCGCCTGACGCCGGCAAACCTGGCGCAGCATCGAAATAGCCCGAACCTCTCCTTCTGGAAAATGCTCAAAGTCGGCAGCGATCACTTCGAGACGACGCATCTCGAACCTAGGGTGGACGTGTGCAATCGACGCTATGTGTTCGATGCGCAAGCTCCACCAAATTCGCCTTATCCTCTCGTGTTCAGTCCCACCGATAAATGCCCCGCGTTTGTCGTGGATTCCAAAATTGCGCGGCGGGCGCTTGAGAAGCAACGCACCGACGAACTCGAATTCGCGCGATTGCTCAATGACAACGTGCCGGCAGCCCCGATCTACAGCGGACTGGACGGCGGAATGAACGAGGCTTTTCTAGCAAAGTATCTGGTCAGAGTGACGCTTGCGAAAGTGATGCCGTATGCATCTTATCTGCCGCAACTGCCGCCAATCCCTTGGGTCACCAACGATGGTTCGTTGACGAGTAGATGGTTTGGCACCTCGTTCTCGAAACCGATTGCATGTGATCTGGCTCGTTCCAGCTTCCTGTCGACCGTCGTGGAAGGAGACGACGGGTGCTAGAGCGCCCGGTCTACTTCAGGCTTGCGGCGGGCCCATTACGCCGAAATTAGCGATCAAACGCGATCCGGCGTGAGGACCGGTTTGGGTCAAAAACAGCAATACTCTGATTAAGCAGAACATGTCTGCTTAGACCCCAAAAGACGACATCTGCGCCTTTATGAGTACACGCCCCTAGATCACCGCCCCTCGGCGGCGACCATCGAGAACCGCACCGGCTCGTCGACATATTTCATCACCGCCGCCTGGTAGAGCACGAACAGCGGCTGGTAGCTCCGCGCGGCGTCGTCCTCGACCATCGCCATGCGGCGGTTGTCGAGCATCAGCCAGTGGCCGTCGAGCTTTGCGGCGACCACCGCATGCTCTTCGCCGGCCCTGACGTCGCGCACCACGACGATGCGGAGATCGTCGGCGGCAACGCCGGCAAGTCGCAGCGCGGCGAGCTTGGCGATGGCATAGTCTTCGCAATCGCCGGCGCCGCGCGCGAAGGTCGCAAGCGGCGAGCTCCAGACGTCGTCGATGCCGTCATTGGCGGGGCGGATGGCCAGGTTGATGGCGCGGTTGGTCTCGCCCAGCCGTGCGCGGCCTTCGCGGGCGCGGGCCTGGTCGACGATGGCGAGCAGCCTCAAGGCTGCGGGCGAAGCACAATTGTCGCGGTCGCCGTCGCACAGCGCGAGCTGCACCATGTCGTCGTCGAGCCTGGCCCTCAGCGCGGACCATTTCTCCCGCAGGGTGCCGCCGGAGATCGCGAAGGCGAACACACCGAACGGCTCGGCGGATTTGCGCACGAGGACGCCCGCTCCGGGCGACAGCAGCGTGCCGGCGCGAATTTCGGCCGCCGATCCGAGCAGGATCAAGCCGCACATGACAAGGATTGCGCGCCAGGCGCGCGAGCGAGCAGCGGTCTCCATCTGACATCCCCTTCCGGCTTCGCCGGGTCCCCTCGACCTCGACGCACCGGGCTTTGTTGCTTTCGCGGAGATAGTGCGAGGCGGGCCGTTTTGTTCTGCTTAACGCGCACGGCCAGGGTCCCAAAACCGGAGGACAGGCTGAAACGGGCCTGCCCAAATTGCGTAAAATTTTACGATTCGCCGGCTAGGAGAGCGCTCGCTGCCGCGAAATGGGACCAATTGCAGGCACAAGTTGTGAGGCGGGCGATTCTGGTTCCTATGGCTAACAGCCCGCTATTTCACGGGTTCTGTTAGTTAGGTCACAGATTCAGTCCCGTATTTGCCACAGGATGCTGCAGGGCATCACGAAGGAAAGATGACAAAAGTATCTGCCGTTTGACCTATGCGACGGATTACTTTGGATGACTGGAAATGCACGCAGATAAGCCCAATTCGACTTTGGAATGCTTCGAAAACTACTTCAGCTTCTCTGTTCGGCGCCGCCCGGCGCAGGCTCCTATGGCCAAGTGACGCGAAATCACACAAGCAATAGATGGTTTCGCTAACGACTTGGTAATGCTAAGCAAGCTTAGTCGGTCGATACTTACATAAATATTAACCCCTTTTTACGGTGCCCGGTTGAACTACGCTGGCAAATTTGACGCCGCGATCGCCATGGACGGTCCGAGTTCCCGCTCGCCCGCCGACCTTCATGTCGATTCGTTGACCGGCAAGCCGTTCATTGCCAAGGCGCATGGCCAGCTGCCTGACGGCGCGGTGGTTGTTCCCGATGCCAACCTGATCTTCAACGGCGAGTTCAAGCGCGCCGGCCTCGACCTCGTGCTCTCCCATGACGGGCACGAGTTCGTCGTCCACGATTATTTCAGGGGCGACAAGCGCGCGGCAGTCGCCTCGCCCGACGGCGCCCACCTCACCGGCGACGTCGTCAACGCGCTCACGGGCCATGTGCAATATGCGCAGGCCGCGTCCGGCGTTGCTGCGGCCCAGGTCATCGGCCACGTCACCAAGCTATCGGGCAGCGCGACCGCGATCCGCAACGGCGTCTCGGTCATCCTCAACAACGGCGACAACGTCGAGAAGGGCGACGTGTGCTCGACCGGCGCCGATTCGACGCTCGGCATCACCTTCATCGACGGCACCGTGTTCGGCCTGTCCTCCAATGCGCGGATGGTGCTAAACGAGATGGTCTACGACCCCAACGGGTCGAGCAACTCCTCGCTGCTGAGCCTCGTCGCCGGCACCATCACCTTCGTCGCCGGCGAGACCGCCAAGCACGGCGACATGAAGATCGACACGCCGGTCGCCACCATGGGCATCCGCGGCACGGCGGTGCTGACCCAGATCAACTTCGTCGTTCCCGCCGGCGGCGGCGATCCGCAGCCGCAGGCGAGCTTCCAGGTGCTGGTCGAGCCGAACGGCACGACGGGCTCCTACATCCTGTTCGACAAGGTCACGCTGCTGCCGATCGCGACTGTCAATCAGGCCGGCCAGATGATCCAGATCAGCGGCGGCAACGTCTCGATCACCAACGGGCTGCTGTCGCCGGACGTGCAGAAGCTGATCACGGACGTATTCACGCTGAAGTTCACCGACAACAACACCAACACCAAGCTTACCCAGAACTTCACCGACACGATCACGCAGACCAGCGACGGCATCCTGATCAAGACGCCGTCCGGCGCCACCGCGATCCCGATCTTCACGAACCTCAATCCGCAGACGTCGGTGGGGCCCGGCAACTCACCGGCGACCAGCACCCGCATTCCCGGTCCGCCGGATGCGCGCAGCCTCGATGCCAACGGCAGTGTGAAGACGGTATTCACGCTGACCGAGCACACGAATGCGACCGGCGACCGTGCGGACGGGTCCGGTGACAGCGTGGGTCTCGACACGATCTCGGGCCGGATCACCTTCGTCGATCAAAATCTCGGCGATCGGCCAACGGTGTCGATCAGCCTCGGCGATGCGCCGAACTATGTCTACAAGAGCGCCGGTCAGCAGGATGTCACCGGCACGCTCTCCGCGCTTCAGAAGCAGGACATCGCGGCGACCCAGATCGCTATCCAGGTCATCCCCGACGCAGCCAACAACAACAACGGCTCGGCGGTCTGGACCTACACGGTCCCCGACCACGTCTTCGACTTCCTCGCGGCCGGCGAAACGCTGACGCTGACCTACATGGTCCGCATCAACAACAATTTCGCCGTCAACCCTGAATCCGCCCTCATCCCGATCACGATTACCATCACCGGCACCAACGACAAGCCGGTGATCACCACGAGCGTGCCGACCATCACCTTCGAAGGGGGCACCAGCGTGCCGGGCGGTCCGCTCGCCGGCGACGTTCCGACCTCGGGCACGCTGAGCTTCGACGATGTCGACCTCACCGACACGCACACGGTGTCGGTGAAGCTTACCAGCGCGACCCTGCCCGAGGGCACCGTGCCGCCGGGCCCGCTCGCGGCGTTTGCGAAAGCGATGTCGGTCTCGATCGCGTCGGGCGCCGACAGCACCGGCAACGGCACCGGCACCATCAACTGGTCGCTGGCCGATCTGCCCGTCTATCTCGCCGACTTCATCCCGAAGGGTGAGGTGCTGACGCTCGTCTACACCGTGACACTCACGGATTCGCAAGGCGCGACCTCGCAGCAGACCATCACCGTCACCATCAAGGGCACTGACGCACCTGCTGTGGTGTGGATCGCGACCGACAAGGTGGGCGCTCCCTCGGGCGGGTTCTGGAAGGACGCGGCCAACTGGGAAACTGGCACGGTCCCGACCATCAATGACGACGTCATCGTCATCACCGACCAGCTGCACGGCCTGACCCCGTCCTATCCGGTGACGATCGACACCGCGGCCTTTTCCAAGTCGGTGACGATGAACGATTTCGGCGGCCCGCCGCCGAAGCTGATCAACCAGAGTTCGCTGACGATCGCGGGCGCGCTCAACATGAGCGCGGACTCGATCCTCACCAACGCCGCGACCGGCACGATGTCGGTCGGCGGCAAGGCCGAGATCCTCGGCACCAGCGTGCTCACCAATGCCGGCCATCTGACGCTTGCAGGTGGCGGCGATTTCGCTGCCGGTACCACGATCACCAATTCCGGCACGATCGAGCTGTCCGGCGGCACGCTGAAGACGCTGGCTGCGATCCACAATGCCGGCGGCACGCTGAAGGCCGACGGCGGCACGACGCTGATCGTCGACGGCACGACCGTCGATGGCGGCACCGTCGCCATTCTCGGCACGCTGGAGCTCGACGGCACCAGCCTGATCGAGAGCGGCACGCTGAACAATTCCGGCAACGTCAACGTCAAGGGCACGGCCGAGTTCGCCCACGAGACGGTCTCGAACACCGCCACCGGCACGATCAAGGTGCTGGCGAATGGCTGGCTGACCATCGACCAGGGCACCAGTGTCACCAACGCCGGCCACGTCACGGTCGATGCGAACGGCAAGCTGACGGTCAGCGGCGCGAGCATCAACGGCGGCACCGTCACGATCGCGGGCACGCTGGAATCGACCGGCACGAGCGCCATCGACAATGCCGACATCACCAATACGGGCACGATCACCGTCACCAGTGGCACGCTGACGATCGATCCCGCCACGATCCACGCCATCACCAATCACGGTCTCGTTCAGGCGGACGGCGGTGTGCTCGATATCTCCGGCGAAGATATCTCCAACACCGCGTCTCTCGCGGCGATCAACTATGGCGCGCTGAAGCTGACAAATCTCACCGTCAGCAACAGCAGCACCGGAACGATCACCGTCGACAACCACTCGAAGCTCTATCTCACCGACGTCTCGATCAATGGTGGCAGCCTCGGCAATGCCGGCAACCTCTACGGGGTGTCCGGGTCCAGCACGATCTCGGCTGCCGTCGCCAACACCGGCACCATCGAGGTGCAGGCCGGCACGCTCAATTTGTCCGGCGGTCTCAGCGGCGCCGGCGAGGTGATCATCGACGACGGCGCGACGCTGGAGCTCGCGGGGGCGACGGCGCAAACCATCACCTTCGCCGGCGGCACCGGCACGCTTCAGCTCGACAAGGTCGCGGGCCAGAGCTTTACCGGCACCATCGCCGGAGAGTCGTCGACGGGTGGCACGTTCACCATCACGGGCACGGCCGACATCACGACATCGAGCGGCAACGCGCTCGCCTTCACGGCGTCGGGCGGCACGCTGGCCAACCCTGCCGACATCGTCCTCACGCCCACGGGAACGCTGACCGGCGCCATGGGTGGCGTCGTCGTGACGCAGAACGGCAGCGGCGACATCTCGCTGACCGCGACCGGGGACATCAAGGGGCTCGCCGGCAACGGCATCACGCTGCGCGACAGCGCCACCGGCGTCGGCGACATCACCGTCGACAACGTCTCCGGGAAGGCGACCGGCACCGGCGCGAATTCGGTCGGCGTTCTCGTCGAGAATCTGAACAGCGCCAATGGCGGCGACATCTCGATCACCCAGCTCGGTGGCGCCGTCGGCGGCGCCTACGGCATCGACGCTGTCACGCAGGGGGGCGGCGACATCACCATCGACGCCGGCGGTGCGATCACGGGCAGCTCGATCTACGGCATCCGGTCGCGCAGCTATGGCAGCGGCAGCCAGACCGTCACGACCGCGGCTGGCAGCATCATCACTTCGGGCAGCGCGGGCCTCGTCGTCGTCAATCGCGCGATCTCGCTCGATGGGGCTGACGACAGCACCATCACCGTCAATAATTACGGCACGATCAATTCCGGCAGCAGCCCGAACCTCGCCGGCAATTCGCCGGGTGGCATCGAAGCCGGCTACACCGGCGCCACGAGCGGCTCCGGCGCCAACACCGACGTCAACGGCACGGTCGTCGTCAACAACCATGGCAGCATCACCGCCGCGGCCGGTTACGGCATCAACGCCTACAACTATGGCAATGGCGACGTCACGGTGAAAAGCTTTGCCGGCACCACGATCTCCGTCGCCGGCACCCAGAGCATCGGCATCAACGCCTCGGCGTTGAGTGGCGGCACCGGCGACGTGACGGTCACGCTCGGCGAGAACGTCACGATCTCGGGCGCGACGAGCTACGGCATCCGGGCCTTCAGCGTCGACCAGGGCGACATCAGCGTCACCCTGGCGAAGGGCGACAGCATCACCTCGGACAGCTCCGGCATCGTTGCCGTCAACTACGCGACCGCGATCGCGGGCGGCGTGGACAGCACGATCTCCGTCGAGGCGCATGGCACCATTCATTCCGGCACGACGCTGAACAACGACGGCACCACGCCGGGCGGCATCATCGCCGGCTACAAGCCCGGCGGGACCGGCGCCTTCTCCAATGCGGTCAACGGCGACGTCACCGTCAATAGCGATGCGAAGATCACCGCCGATGCGGGCTACGGCATCGAGGCGTTCACCTGGGGCGTCGGCGACATCACGGTCACGACCGGCCAGAATTCAGAGATCACCGCCGCAGGCACGGCGATCGGCGCGTTCGATCATGGCGGCGGCGACGTCAGCGTCACCAATGACGGCTCCGCCACGGGCGCGGTTGGTCTCGCCGCCATCGCCAACGGCGCGGGCGACGTCACCATCGTCAACCACGGCCACATCACCAGCACCAGCCTCGCCGGCATCAGCGTCACGCAGAACGAAACCGGCGCGACCGGCTCCACCCACATCACCAATTCCGGGTCGATCGTGGCCCCGACCGGTCATGCGGCGATCTTCATCCAGGAAAATGCCACGGGCTCGGCGACGATCGACAATTCCGGCGCGATCGGCCCCGGCGCCGGCTCGGTGACCTCGACGACTTATGCGATCGTCGAGACCGGCGGCGCCATCACCATCAACAACTCCCACGAGATCAACGGCAACATCTCGGTCGCGCACGCGACCTTCAACAATGAGGCGGCCGGCACCTGGACCGTCTCCGGCACCAGCGTGTTCGGCAACCTGTCCTCGATCGTCAACGACGGCGTCATCGATCTGCTCAACGGCGCCTCGATTTCCGGAACTGGCCTCGGCATCACCAACGCCCATGAGATCGACAGCTGGGGCACCGCGTCGATCTCGGGCAGCATCACCAATACCGGCACCATCGAGGTTCATGATGGCGTCCTGACCCTGTTCGGCTCACTGTCCGGCACGGGCTCGGTCACCGTCGACGCCGGCGCGTTGCTGAAGCTCGAGGGCACGGTCTCGCAGACGATCACGCTCGCCGGCGACGGCGCCGAGCTTCAGATCGATACGGCGAGCTTCGGCGGATCGATCGCGGAATTGTCGGCGACCGACACGATCGACCTGTCGACGATCAAATACGGGCTCGGCACCAGCGCGGTCTATGTCGCCAATGCCGATCCCTCGACCGGCGTGCTGACCGTCACCGACGCGGACGGCAAGAGCATCAGCCTGACCCTGACCGGCGCCGACTACAGCCACGCGCACTTCGCCGGCAGCGATGACGGCACCGGCCACACGCGGATCACGATCCATGCGAACGACGATGCGCCGGCGCACGACGCCGCCACGGCGACGCTGAGCGCGGACTTCTCCGAGCGCGAGAACAAGACCGACGACACCACGCCCGATCCGGCGCCCGCCGCGACTGGCGCGATCCATTTCACCGACATCGATCTGACCGACCGGCCGACCGCGAGCGTCACCGAGCAGACCGTCACGCTGCTCGCCGCGGATGGCATCGCCGATCTCACCGCCTCGCTCACGGCCGACGAGATCGCCGCGCTGAAGAGCGCGCTGACCTATCAGCAGACCGGCAAGAACAACGGCACCGTCACCTGGAACTATTCGATCGCCGACAACAAGCTCGACTTCCTCGGGCCGGACCAGAAGGTGAAGGTCGTCTCCACCATCACGCTCGATGACGGCGCCGGCCAGAAGGTTGCGGCCGACGTCACCGTCACGATCACCGGCGAGAACGACGCGCCGACGCTGGCTGCGGTGACCACGGGCCCGCTCGTGGACACCGCCGCGACCGACAGCTTCTCGGACATCACGGGAACGCTGGTCGGGACCGATGCTGATCATGGCGAGACGGCGGGACTGACCTATGCCGTGCTGGATGCGACCAGCCACGCCGTGACGACGGTCGCAGGTCACTATGGCGCGCTGACGGTCAACGCCGACGGCAGCTACACCTACGTCCCCAATGCGGCGGCGATCAACGCGCTGTCGGAAGGCAACTATGCCGATACGTTCACCGTCCAGACCAAGGACGCGCATGGCGCCACCGGCACGGCCTCGTTCACGGTGAACGTGACCGGCGCCAACGATGCGCCGGTGATCACGGTCGAGAGCGGTGACAGCGCCAGCGCGGCCACGGACGAGACCAATGCGGGCCTGGACCTTCACCGCACGCTGACCCTGTCGGATGCCGACACGGCCGATCACGTGATGGTCTCCGCCACTGGCGTCGGGATCTATCTCGACGGCCATCTCCAGGCGGACGGGTTCGAGGGATTGTCGGCCTCGAATCTGATGCACTATCTCGTCTTGCCGTCCGGCGACATCCTCAACGGCACCGCCACGCACGCCCAGTTCACCTGGGAATTCAATTCCGGCAGCCAGGCCTTCGACTTCCTTACCGCCGGCCAGACGCTGTCGCTGCAATACACCATCGCGCCCAATGACGGTCACACGACCGGCGCAAGCCAGACCATCACCATCAACATCGCCGGCAGCAACGACGCGCCGACGCTGGACAACGCCACGCTGGCGTCCGTCGCCGGCAACGACAGCGATCCGAGCGGAAGCACCATCAGCGATCTGTTCGCGAGCAAGTTCCAAGACGCCGACACCGGCGCGAGCTTCAAGGCCGTCGCGGTGAGCGCCGACAGCGCCACCTCGGACCAGGGCGTCTGGCAGTACGAGATTGCCGGCACCCACCATTGGGTCGATATTTCCGGCGTCAGCGACGCCAGCGCGCTGGTGCTGAGCACCGATACGCTGATCCGCTTCGTCCCGGCTGAAGGTTTCAGTGGCACGCCGGGCAGCCTCGGCGTCCATGCCCTCGACGATACCTATACCGGCGCGATCACCACCCACTGCGCGACGGAGACGATCGACCTCACCGCCACGGGCACCGGCGGCACCACGCCGGTCTCGAACGGGCCGACCAGCATCGGCACCAGCGTGACGGCGCCCGCAGGCAGCGGCCCGGTCATCAACACCGAGAACTTCCACGTCGAGCATCTCATCGAGAACAACAGCGACATCATCACGGATCTCGTGGTCACAGACACCGATGCCGGCGCCGCGACCCACGATTTCACCGTCACGTTGTCGACCGCGCATCCGGGTCTCAGCAGCGTCGATTTCGCTCCGGTCTCCGGCTCGCTCGACGCCATCAATCTGGGTTTCGAGACCGGCCTGACCTACAATCCGACCGGGGCCAGCACCGATCCGGAAGCCTCGGCGCCTGCGACCGACCAGATCACGCTGACGGTGACGGACAAGACCACGCACCTGTCCGACACCGTCAATTTCATCTTCCACGAGGCCGGCAACACCAGCCAGGGCATCACCCTGCAAGGCACCGACGGCAAGGACGTGATCTTCGCGACCGATACCAACGACACGCTGACCGGCGGTGGCGCCAAGGATCAGTTCGTGTTCGCGCCGGGGGTCCTGTACCCCGGGCATGCCGTCACCGAATTCACGCACACCATCACCGATTTCACGGAAGGCCTCGACAAGATCGACCTGCGGCAGTTCTCGGGCGTCGGCTCCATCGGCAATCTCACCATCGTCCAACAGGGCGAATCCGGCGACACGCTGGTCAGCTGGCAGCAGCAGGTCATGCAGGCCGAGGGCGCGCCGATCACGGAGCACGAGTCGCTGCTGCTCAAGAATGTGATCGCCGCAAATCTCAAGGCCAGCGATTTCATTTTCCACGTGACCTGATCGCCGCCCCGGCCTCCCGGTGGCCGGCGCAGCTCGCCCCCAGCAAAAAAATCCGTAATCCTTCCCATCCGGGGAATAGCCAATCGCACTCCGGCGCGCCATGATCGGGCCAGCACGGCAGGAAGTCCGACTGAAATGAAACGTCTCAAGATCCTGCGGCGGTGGTTTGCGCGCAAGCTCGGCCTTGCGCGGGTGATGTGTCTCGTGCTGCTGGCCGTGTTTGCCGGACTGCGCCTGTGGGACCCGCCGCCGGTCCAGGAATTGCGGCTGCGCACCTTCGACATGTTCCAGCTGCTCGATCCGCGCCACAAGGCGGTGCGGCCGGTCACCATCGTCGACATCGACGACAAGAGCCTCGCCCAGCTTGGCCAGTGGCCGTGGCCCCGCACGCGGATCGCGGACATGATCCAGAGCCTCACCAGCAACGGCGCGGTCGCAATCGGCTTCGACGTGGTGTTCTCGGAAGCCGACCGGCTCAATCCGGACATCGTCGCGGACCAGATGCGCTATCTGGACGATGCCACTCGCGCCAAGCTGCGCGAGCTGCCGAGCAACGACCTGATCCTGTCCGAAGCAATCAAGCGCTCGCGCGTAGTGCTGGGCGAAACGGGGCAGTCGGTGATCACGTCGGAGATCGACAAGGCGCTTCCCTTCACCGGCGTGGCAACGGTCGGTGAAGCGGGGGCCGAGCGCTTCCTGTTCGAATTCCCGGGCCTCTTGCGCAACGTGCCCGCCATCGAGAAGGTCGCCGCCGGCCGCGGCCTGTTCACGATCAGGACCGAGCGCGACGGCCTGATCCGGCGCGTGCCGATGATCATGCGCGCCCAAGGCAACATCATGCCCTCGCTCAGCCTGGAGATCCTGCGCGTCGTCACGGGCACGCCGACGCTGCTGGTGCGGACCGACAAGACCGGCATCAGGGCCGTCCGCCTCAAGGGTGTCGAGATCCCGACCGACGAGAACGGCCAGCTCTGGGTGCACTATGCCCGCCACGATCCCTCGATCTACGTCTCGGCGGCCGACGTCCTCGACAACACGGTGTCGCCGAGCAAGGTCAATGGCAAGCTGGTGCTGATCGGTACCTCCGCGGTCGGCTTGAACGACATCAAGACCACGCCGGTGTCGCGGGCCATGCCGGGTGTTGAGATTCACGCCCAGGTGCTCGAAAGCATACTGACCGGCGCCGCGATCTCCCGCCCGAACTACGCGCTCGGCGTCGAATTGCTCGTCGCGATGATCATCGGCCTGCTCGTCATCGTCTTCACGCCGAATCTCGGACCGGTCCGGCTGGTACTCGCGGGCGCGATGTTCGCAGCGAGCCTCGTCGGCACGTCCTGGTTCTTCTACGCGCAGTACCGCTACCTCATCGACTTCACCTATCCGCTGCTCTCGACGACCGCGATCTACATCACGTTCATCTTCTCCAGCTTCGTGCGCGAGCAGCGCCAGCGCGTGCAGATCCGCGGGCAATTCGCGCAGTACATGTCGCCCGTGCTGGTCGAGCAGCTCGCGCAGTCGCCGGAGAAGCTGAAGCTCGGCGGCGAGGAGCGCGAGATGACGATCATGTTCTCCGACGTGCGCGGCTTCACCTCGATCTCGGAGAGCTACAAGCACGATCCGCAAGGCCTGACGGCGCTGATGAACCGCTTCCTGACGCCGCTGACCAACGTGATCATCGAGCAGAAGGGCTATATCGACAAATACATGGGCGACGCCATCATGGCGTTCTGGAATGCGCCGCTCGATGATCCCCAGCACGAGATCAACGCCTGCGAGGCTGCGATCCAGATGCTCGAGCAGATCGACGTGGTCAACAAGGAGCGCGAGGAAGAAGCGGCCGACGGCGGCCACGTCTACATCCCGCTCAATGTCGGCATCGGCCTCAACACCGGCATCGGCGTTGTCGGCAACATGGGATCGGACCGCAAGTTCAACTATTCGGTGCTGGGCGACAGCGTGAATCTGGCCTCGCGGCTGGAAGGGCAGTCCAAGGAATACGGCTTCCCGATCATCGTCGGCTCGCGGACGGCGCTCGCCGCCAAGGACAAGTTCGCGATCCTCGAGCTCGACTTCATCATGGTCAAGGGCAAGACCGAGCCGGAGGTGATCTACGCCATCGCCGGCCGCGAGGACGTGATGCATTCGGCCGCCTTCCAGCGCCTGCGCAACATCACCATCGAGATGCTCGGATGCTACCGCAGCCGGAACTGGCAGGGCGCGCTGGACGCGATCGCGCGCGGCCGCAAGAGCGAGGACGCCGACACGTTGGAAAAGCTGTTCAAGCTCTACGAGGCGCGCATCAAGGATTTCCAGGTCAATCCGCCGGCGGAAGGTTGGACCGGGGCATATGCGCTGCTGACGAAGTAGGGGCGGGGCTTCGCTGGCGCCTCATTAAAGGTGTCGTCCCCGCGAAGGCGGGGACCCATAGCCACAGGGAGGAGTTTGGTAGGAGCTCGTAACTCCGAGTCCTCGCCAAACGCTTCCCTGTGGTTATGGGTCCCGGGTCTGCGCTGCGCTTGCCCGGGACGACAATTGTGTTTGGCGCGGCAGTTTGGCTTCGACTGCCAGCGCCGCCCACGGCTCCCGTAGGGTGGGCAAAGGCGCAACGCGCCGTGCCCACGTCTTTCTCACCGCATCATTGGTGGGCACGCTTGCGCTTTGCCCACCCTACGAGAGCAGCGCTTGACGCTCACTCCATCCCGATCGTCGTCAGATCCTGAAACCAGTGCTGCGCCTGCACGAACTGCTTGATCTTGGGCGACAGCGCGTGCGGGTTGGTGTCGTGGACGACCCAGACCAGCACGGCATCGTCCACGATCAGCGCATGCGCCTGCGCGATCAAATCGTCCTGCTTGGCGGTGTCGAACGTCTGCTTGGCCTCGTTGATCAGGGCGTCGACCTTCGGGTTCTTGTAGCCGCCCCAGTTGACGCCGACCGGCGCGATCTGGTCGGAGGCGAAGAAGCGGACGATGGCGTAGAGGGGATCGGAGGTGACATAGGCGATGTTGTTGGCGGTGATGCCGGCATTCATCTCGTCCGCCGCGCCCTTGCGCCAATGCGTATATAATGTCTCGAGCTCGACCACCTTGAAGTCGATGTCGATGCCGATCTCTTTAAAGCTTTGCTGCAGGAATTCGTTCATCGGCAGCGACAGCATCTGCCCGGTGCCGCCCTGCGCGATGATGAAGGTGGTCTTCAGCGGCTTTGCTTTTGAATAGCCGGCTTCCTCCACCAGCTTCTTTGCAGCGGCGAGATCATATTTCAGCTCGAAGGTCGGCTTGCCGAACCACGGGCTCGACGGATCGACCTGGCCCTTGGCGGGCTTGGCGAGGCCATTCATCAGCCCAACGACTTCGTCGCGGTTGATCGCGAGATTCAGCGCCTTGCGCAGGCGGATGTCGGTCCAGGGCGAGCCCGGCAGCACGCTGAGATGATAATTCCAGACATGGGGCGTGACGTTGTCGACGATCTTCATGCCGGCCGCTTTCAGCTGCGGCACGGCATCCGGCGCCGGCGTCTCGATCAGATCCACCTGGCCGGCAAGCAGCGCATTGGTGCGCGTCAGCGCTTCCGGCATCGGCACCAGCACGATCTTGTCGACCTTGGGAATGCGCTTCTTGTTCCAATAGTCTGGATTCTTGGTGAGCTCGGCGAGCTCGCGCGGCACCAGTTTCGTCAGCTTGAACGGGCCGGTGCCGGAGGGCTGGCTCGCGAACTTGTCCCAGTCCTTGCCAAGCTTCTCGTACTGCGCCGGGCTCGACACCAGGAACCACAGCATCTGATACGGGAAGAAGGAATCGACCGTCTTGGTCGTGATCTCCACCGTGAAATCGTCGATCTTGGCGTAGCTCGCGACCGAGGGCAGGCGGGTCTTCACCTGCGCGCTCTGCCGCTTGTCGAATTGCGGCGCCTTGTCGTTGAGCACCTTGTCCAGATTCCAGATCACCGCGTCGGCGTTGAAATCGCTGCCGTCGTGAAACTTCACGTCCTTGCGTAAGCTGAAGCGCCACTTGGTCTTGTCGTTGTCATCCACCTTCCATTCGGTGGCGAGGCCCGGCACCAGCTTGCCCGGCCTGTCGGCGACATCCATCTCCCACGCCACCAGCGGATCGTAGATCGTGTAGGCCGTGAACTGGTAGGCGCCGGCGCCACGATCGGGCTGGCCGGTCGTCAGCGGAATATCCGCCATCGAGATACCGTAGCGCACCACCGTCTCGGCGCGCACCGGGATTGCGGATAACGCCAGCGCAAGCACGGCGAGACAGGTCGATAGACGAATACGCATGGCCCAGGGCTCCAGGGAGGATCTGGGGCCAAACGTGCAATCTTGATGCCAGAATAGGCAGGGCGCCGCTTTCGCCCATGCCTGATCACAAGGACTTGTCGTCGCAGGGGCAATTTGCAGAATAAGTTTCTCCTTGGCATAGCCATTGCATACGATTGCATCAAAATTAATCATCGAAAGCCGAAGAAGGATCGAGGCGATGCTTATCAAGAACAACAAGACACGGGCGGCGCTGATCGCGCTCTTGGCGCTGGGCAGCGCGGCCGCATGGCCGCGCATGGCAGCTGCGGAAACCGTGCTGCGCATCGGCATGACGGCTGCCGATATTCCGCGCACACTGGGTCAGCCCGACCAAGGTTTCGAAGGCAATCGCTTCACCGGCCTCACCATGTATGACGCGCTCACCGGCTGGGACCTGTCCTCCGCCGACAAGCCGAGCGTGGTGATCCCCGGCCTTGCCACCGAGTGGAAGGTCGACGACGCCGACAAGACCAAATGGATCTTCAAGCTGCGCCCCGGCGTCACCTTCCATGACGGCACGCCGTTCAACGCCGATGCCGTGGTGTGGAACGTCGAGAAGGTTCTGAAGCAGGATGCGCCGCAATTCGACGCCAGCCAGGTCGGCGTCACCGCATCGCGCATGCCGACGCTGGCCTCGGCGAAGAAGATCGACGACATGACCGTCGAGCTCACTACCAAGGAGCCTGACAGCTTCCTGCCGATCAATCTCACCAATCTGTTCATGGCGAGCCCGTCGAAGTGGCAGCATTTCTACGACAAGGCCGAAGGCGCAGACGCCAAGGCGAAGTCGCAGGCCGCCTGGACCGCGTTCGCCAAGGACGCCGCCGGCACCGGCCCGTGGAAGATGGCGAGCTTCACCCCGCGCGAGCGGCTCGAGCTGGTGAAGAACGCGAATTATTGGGACAAGGCGCGCGTACCCAAGGTCGACAAGATGGTGCTCTTGCCGATGCCGGAAGCGAATGCGCGCACCGCGGCGCTGCTCTCCGGACAGGTCGATTGGGTCGAGGCGCCCGCGCCCGACGCATTGCCCGAGCTCAAGCAGCGCGGCTTCAAGCTCTACGCCAACGAGCAGCCGCACGTCTGGCCCTGGCAGTTCTCGCGCATCGAGGGCTCGCCCTGGAACGATATCCGCGTGCGCAAGGCCGCAAACCTCTGCGTCGACCGCGAAGGCCTCAAGGACGGCCTGCTCGCCGGCCTGATGGTGCCGGCGACCGGGACCTTCGAGCCCGGCCATCCCTGGCGTGGCAAGCCTACCTTCGAGATCAAGTACGACAAGGCGGCTGCGCAAAAGCTGATGCAGGAGGCCGGCTTTGGTCCGTCCAAGAAGCTGACGGTGAAGATCCAGACCTCGGCGTCGGGCTCGGGCCAGATGCAGCCGTTGCCGATGAACGAATATCTCCAACAGGCGCTCGCCGAATGCTATTTCGACGTGAAGCTTGACGTCATCGAGTGGAACACGTTGTTCACCAACTGGCGCCGCGGCGCCAAGGATCCCAGCGCCAACGGCTCGAACGCCACCAACGTCACCTATGCGGCGATGGACCCGTTCTTCGCGCTGGTGCGCTTCCTGCAGTCGGGCATGGCGCCGCCGGTCTCGAACAATTGGGGCTTCATCAACGAGCCCAAGTTCGACGAGCTGGTGAAGAAGGCCCGCCAGACCTTCGATCCCGCCGCGCGCGATGCCGCGCTCGCCGAGCTGCACGCCGCCTCCGTCGACGATGCCGCCTTCCTCTACGTCGCCCACGACGTCGGCCCGCGTGCGATGAGCCCGAAGGTGACCGGCGTCGTGCAGCCGAAGAGCTGGTTCATCGACTTCTCGCTGGTGTCGATGAATTAGCGAGGCGCTAATCACGGACTCGGTGCACCCTCTCCCCTTGTGGGAGAGGGTGGCTTCGCGACAGCGAAGCCGGGTGAGGGGTCTCTCTCCGCGGGAGCTGACCCCTCGACCGCTGCAATATCATCCGCGGAAGCAACCCCTCATCCGGCGCTTCGCGCCACCTTCTCCCACAAGGGGAGAAGGGAAGAAAAAGAAACAACGTGCTCGCCTATACCGCCAGACGCATCGTCTATGTCATTCCGATCGTCATCAGCGTCGCGCTGGTGTGCTTTCTGCTCGTGCACATCACCCCGGGCGATCCGCTCGTTGCGGTGCTCCCTGCGGACGCCTCGCAGGAGCTCGCGGCACAGCTGCGCGCCGCCTATGGTTTCGACCGCCCGCTGCCGGTGCAGTTCGGGTTGTGGTTGATGCGCGCCCTTCACGGCGATCTCGGCAATTCCATCGCCACCGGGCGTCCCGTGCTCGCCGAAGTCATGCGCGCGGTCGGCAACACCGTCACGCTGGCGATTGCCGCCGCCATCATCGGCTTTACCATGGGCATCCTGCTTGGCCTGATCGCCGGTTATTTCCGCGAGACCTGGATCGACAAGGTCGCGACCTCCTTTGCCATCGCCGGCGTCTCGGTGCCGCATTACTGGCTTGGCATGCTGCTCGTCATCATCTTCTCGGTGCAGCTGAACTGGCTGCCCGCGGTCGGCGCCGGTCCCAACGGCTCCAACTCCTGGGCCTGGGACTGGGCGCATCTGCAATATCTCGTGCTGCCCGCGATCACGACCTCGGTGATTCCCATGGGCATCGTCACGCGCACCGTGCGTGCGCTGACCGGCGACATCCTCTCGCAGGATTTCGTCGAGGCCCTGCGCGCAAAGGGCCTGCACGAGCGCGGCGTATTCCGCCACGTCATCAAGAACGCAGCGCCCACCGCGCTCGCGGTGATGGGGCTTCAGCTCGGTTACATGCTCGGCGGCTCGATCCTGATCGAGACCGTATTCTCCTGGCCGGGCTCGGGCTTCCTGCTCAACTCAGCGATCTTCCAGCGCGACCTGCCGCTGCTGCAAGGCACGATCCTGATCCTGGCGCTGTTCTTCGTCGTCCTCAATCTCCTGGTCGACATCGCGCAAGCCGCGATCGACCCGCGCATCAAGCGGAGCTAGCGAGATGAGATCGAGCCCATCTGTGACCACGCAAAAGGTGCGCTCCCTCCCCCGCCTGCGGGGGAGGGCTGGGGAGAGGGTGTCTCCCCAATCGAGGACCCCCCAGAGGAGAAAGCCCTCACCCGGCGCGTTGCGCCGACCTCTCCCGCAAGCGGGAGAGGTGAACCACCTCCTTGGCTCGCATCGATCGTACCAACTTCCGGGAGCCAGCCGATGAGTGAGCTTCCGCTGTCCGCCACTGCCGACGCCGCGCTGCAGGCTGCGCCCGCGACCAAGGCGCGGGGCTATTGGGCGACCGTCGGCCGCCGCATCAGGCGCGACAAGGTCAGCATGGCCTGCGCGCTGGTGCTGCTGCTGATCTTCCTCTCGGCGATCCTCGCCCCATGGCTCGGTCTCGAAGACCCCTACAAGGGCTCGATGATCCGCCGCCTCCGCCACATCGGCACCGTTGGCTACCCGCTCGGCACTGACGAGCTCGGCCGCGACATGCTGGCGCGGCTGATCTATGGCGGGCGGCTGTCGCTGGTCATCGGCATCCTGCCGGTGATCCTCGCGTTCTGCTTCGGCACCTCGCTCGGCATCATTGCCGGCTATGTCGGCGGCAAGCTCAACACCGCGATCATGCGCACGGTCGACGTGTTCTATGCTTTCCCCTCGGTGCTGCTGGCGATCGCGATCTCCGGTGCACTGGGCGCAGGCATCCTCAACTCTATCGTCGCGCTGACCATCGTCTTTGTCCCGCAAATCACCCGCGTCGCCGAAAGCGTCACCACCGGCGTGCGCAACATGGATTTCGTCGAGGCGGCGCGCGCCTCCGGCGCCGGCGCCTTCACCATCATGCGCGTGCACATCCTCGGCAACGTGCTGGGCGCGATCTTCGTCTATGCCACCAGCCTCATTTCGGTCTCGATGATCCTGGCAGCCGGTCTCTCCTTCCTCGGCCTCGGCACAAAGCCGCCGGAGCCGGAATGGGGCCTGATGCTCAACACGCTGCGCACCGCGATCTACGTCAACCCGTGGGTTGCGGCATTGCCGGGCGCAATGATCTTCGCGGTCTCGATCTGCTTCAACCTGCTCTCGGACGGCCTGCGCAGCGCCATGGACATCAGGAACTAACGATGATGATGCGGATGCACACTGGCGCGGCACAGAAGGTCGTCATGCCCGGGCTTGTCCCGGGCATCCACGTTCTTTGTTTCCTGTGGCTAGGCGTGGATGGCCGGGACAAGCCCGGCCATGACGGCGGCGAGGCCTTGGCGCAGGCCAAAGGTGAGGGAGCGCGGCCATGAGCGAGAGCAACACTTCCGTCGCCATGCTGGAGCAAGTCGAGGACCGCGGCGGCGTCGCGCAGCCGTTGCTTCAGGTCAACGGCCTGACAAAACATTTTCCCGTCCGTGGCGGGCTGTTCGCAGCCAAGCGCACCGTGCGCGCCGTCGACAACGTCTCCTTCGCGGTCGCCAAGGGCGAGACCGTCGGCATCGTCGGTGAGTCCGGCTGCGGGAAGTCCACCACCGCGCGCCTGCTGATGCATCTGATGCCGCGCGATACCGGCGACATCATCTATGACGGCATGACCGTGGGCCAGTCGCTGAGCCTGCGCGAGCTGCGCCGCGGCATGCAGATGGTGTTCCAGGATTCCTATGCTTCGCTCAATCCGCGCCTCACCATCGAGGAATCCATCGCGTTCGGCCCCAAGGTGCACGGCATGGCCGACGGCGCGGCGCGCACCCTGGCGCGAGAACTGCTCGGCAAGGTTGGCTTGCGCCCCGAAAACTTCGCCAACCGCTATCCGCACGAGATCTCCGGCGGCCAGCGCCAGCGCGTCAACATTGCCCGTGCGCTGGCGCTGTCGCCGCGGCTGGTGATCCTGGACGAAGCCGTCTCCGCGCTCGACAAATCGGTCGAGGCGCAGGTGCTCAACCTGCTCGCCGATCTCAAGCGCGAGTTCGGCCTGACCTATCTCTTCATCAGCCACGACCTCAATGTCGTCCGCTACATCTCGGATCGCGTGCTGGTGATGTATCTCGGCGAGGTGGTCGAGCTCGGCCCGGTCGATCAGGTCTGGGATAGCCCCGCGCATCCCTATACGCGTGCGCTGCTTGCTGCGATGCCGTCCTCCGATCCCGACAAGCGCACCGAGAAGCCGCCGATCACGGGCGATCCGCCCAATCCGATCGACCCGCCCTCCGGCTGCCGCTTCCACACCCGTTGTCCGTTTGCGGAGCCGCTCTGCGCAAATGCGACACCAAAGCTCACTGCGCTGGATAAGATGGGCCACGAGGCCGCGTGCTACATGGCGATTCCGGGTTCAGGCCATAGCCGCGCGCCCAGAGAGGGAAACGCATGACGAGACCGACACCGAAAGAGATCAAGCCGATCGCGCAGATCGCAGGCATCCCCGTGGACGACGAGATCGCGGCGCGCATCTCCAATTCCATCGGGCCTGCCTTCGAGGGGTTTGAGGCCATCGCCGGCACGCTGCCGTTCGACCTCGAGCCCGCGCTCTATCCGATCGCGCAGACGCAGAAGGTGTCGAAATGAGCACGGAGCCTGCCTTGATGACGCTCACCGAGGTCGCGCGTGCGATCGCGATGAAGCAGGTGTCCTCGCATGAGGTGACGCGCGCGCTGTTGCACCGCATCGCGCAGTGGCAGCCGCATCTCAATGCCTTCATGTCGGTTGAAGCCGAATCCGCATTGAAGGCGGCTGAGGCCGCCGATGCCGAGCTCGCCAGGGGCAATTCCCGCGGTCCGCTACATGGCGTGCCGCTCGCGCACAAGGACATGTATTACGACGCCGGCCATGTCGCGACCTGCGGCTCGCTGATCCGCCGCGATTTCGTGCCGACCGTGACGTCCACCGCCTTGCAGCGGCTGAAGGATGCGGGGCAGGTCCGCCTCGGCACGCTGCATCTTGCCGAGTTCGCCTATGGCCCGACCGGCCACAACGCCCATTACGGCCCGGTGCGCAATCCCTGGAATGTCGCCCATATCACCGGCGGCTCGTCCTCGGGCTCGGGCTCGGCCGTCGCAGCGCGCCTGACCTATGCCGCACTCGGCTCGGACACCGGCGGCTCGATCCGCATGCCCGCGCATTTCTGCGGCGTCACCGGGCTGAAGACGACGGTCGGCCGCATCAGCCGCGCCGGCGCGATGCCGCTGTCGCAATCGCTCGACACCGTCGGGCCGCTCGCCCGCACCGCGGAAGATTGCGCGCTGCTGCTGGCGCTGATGGCCGGCGCGGACCCCGCGGATTCCACCTGCAGCCACGAGCCGCTGTCCGACTATGTCGGCGCGACCAAGGGCTCGCTGAAGGGCCTCAAGATCGGCGTCCCCGCGTCGTTCTATGTCGATGATCTCGACAGCGAGGTCGCGCGCGTGCTGGACGAGACCATCGCGATGCTCAAGCGCGAAGGCGCCGACATCGTCACGGTCGAGCTGCCGGATCAGCGGCAATTGTCCTCGGCGAGCCAGCTCGTGCTCGCGGCGGAAGCGGCCGCCTTCCACAAGCGCTGGATGATCGAGCGTCCGCAGGATTACGGCGCGCAAGTGTTGATGCGGCTTCAGAATGGTCTCGCCGTTCCCGCCATCACCTATCTCGAAGCGATGCGCTGGCGTGGGCCGGCGCTTGCCGCGCACAACGCGGCGACATCGGGCGTCGATGCGATCATCGCACCGGCTTCCCCGATCCCGGCGCCGACGATCGAGGAGAGCGATGTCGGCGGCGGGCCGAGCGCGCCGGCCATGGTGCAGCGCCTGACGCTGTTCACGCGCCCGGTGAATTTTTTGGGCCTACCGTCGCTTACCATCCCGTCCGGCTTCACCAAGAGCGGCCTTCCTGTCGGCATGCAGCTGATCGGCCGCTCCTTCGACGAGGCGACCCTACTCACCATCGGCGCCGCCTTCCAGCGCGTCACCGACTATCACGATCGATTGCCGAAACTGCCGTCATGACAAAGCTCGTCGAGATCTCAGGCCTCAACATCCGCTTCACCGGCGAGCGCACGGTCTATGCCGTGAACGATCTCAATCTCTCGCTTGGCAATAGTGAGGTGCTGGGCCTGCTCGGCGAGTCCGGTTCGGGCAAGAGCGTGACCCTGCGTGCCCTAATGCGGCTATTGCCGAAGAAGCGCACGCAGATCACTGGCACCGTGAACGTCATGGGCCGCGACGTGCTCGCCATGAACGACGAGGAGCTGTCGTCGTTCCGCGGGCAGACCGTCTCGATGATCTTCCAGGAGCCGGCACTGGCGCTCGATCCGGTCTACACCATCGGCGCGCAGATCGCCGAAAGCGTGGTGCGCCATGAAGGCAAGTCTTATGCAGAAGGGCGCGCGCGTGCGCTCGAAATGCTCGATGTCGTCCGCATTCCCTCGGCAAAACGCCGGCTGGATGCCTATCCGCACGAGATGTCGGGCGGCATGCGCCAGCGCGCGATGATCGCGCTTGCGCTGGCCTGCCGGCCCAAGATCTTGCTCGCGGACGAGCCGACCACCGCGCTCGATGCCACCGTGCAGATCCAGATCCTGCTGCTGCTGCGCGAGTTGCAGCGCGAGTTCGGCATGTCCGTGATCTTCGTGACCCACGATATCGGCGTCGCCATCGAAATCTGCGACCGCGTGGCGGTGATGTATGCCGGCCAGATCGTGGAGCAGGGGACGCTGCGCGATATCGTCCGCAGCCCCGTGCACCCCTATGCGAAGGGCCTGCTCGCCTCCACCATCCACGGCGCCAAGCGAGGCGCACGCCTTGAAACCATCCCCGGCACCCCGCCGTCGCTGGCCGAAAAGCCCCACAACTGCTCCTTCGCCCCCCGCTGCAAGCTCGCCGAGCCGCGCTGCCTGGAGCGGCTGCCCGCGGATGTGGAGGTGGGCCCGGGCCGGACGGCGCGGTGCGTGCTGGCGGAGGCGATGGTCGCGACGTAGGCGGTGCGCTCCGTGGCGAGCGTGTTTTGTCAATGTGAGCCGAGCTTCAACCAAGCGCACAACTGCGCTCCCTCCCCCCTTGCGGGGGAGGGCGGGGAGAGGGGTAGCCCAGCAAAAGGCATTCGTTGTCGGGGTGAGCGGAGCGGCGCCACGGAGAGAGTCCCCGTGTGGTACCCCTCTCCCTGCCCCTCCCCCGCAAGGGGGGAGGGAATGAGAGAGAAGTGCGCCCCTCACTCCGGACGAAATCAGCGCGCACCGCGCCCCTGACGTCGAACCGCGCGCTTCCTCGAAATTCCTC
The DNA here is from genome assembly GCF_038969555.1 of Bradyrhizobium sp. B117. Taxonomy (NCBI): domain Bacteria; kingdom Pseudomonadati; phylum Pseudomonadota; class Alphaproteobacteria; order Hyphomicrobiales; family Nitrobacteraceae; genus Bradyrhizobium; species Bradyrhizobium sp. B117. The sequence goes on along the minus strand of NZ_CP152414.1, from coordinate 9,264,975 downwards.
CACGACAACACGCAGTTGTCACACTCCACCTCGCACCGACCGCCGGCGCAGCTCCTACTGTGCATGGGGTTGTTTTCGACGTTTTTTGTTTTCGCAGTCGCAACCGGGGCGTGGGGAACTGCATTCAGACCCCATTCATCCCGGTTCCCGTTCCATGCGGGCCGTTCACTTAGAGGGACTTAACTGATGTACATTTCCAACGAAGGCCTGCTTGTCATCCTGTTCGTCGGCCTGGTGGCCGGCTGGCTCGCCGGCAAGGTGGTGCGCGGAACCGGGTTCGGCATCATCGGCGACATCGTGGTCGGCATCGCCGGCGCGCTGGTGGCGAGCTTCCTGTTTCCCAAGCTCGGCATTCGTCTCGGGACGGGCCTCGTGTCCGAGATTGTCTATTCCGCCATCGGCGCGGTGATCCTGCTGCTGGTGGTTCGGCTGGTGCGCGGCGGCGGCAGGTTCTAGCCGCCCCCCGTTCGGAACCTTCCGCCTCTCTCCGCGCTGGGGCGAGGCGGAAACCTCTGCTATAAAAAGCCGCAAAGCCTGTGAAACACCGGACTTGCGCGCGGCGCCACCAGGGGTAGATGTGGCTTATCGGGGTCCTGGTTTAATTCGGCTGCGTTTCATCGCAGGAGAGAACACGATGTTAATCCCGGTCGAGTACCCCCTGAAGCTGTGAAATCAGGGGCTTTGCCCCTTACCCGAAAGAGATCAGACTGATGGCAGCCGTACCTGGCGTCCGCCGTTCAGAGCTCGGTGACGCCTTGCGCGCGTGTCGCACGGCGTTCCTCGGCGTCGGCTTGATGAGCTGCATGATCAACCTGCTCTATCTGACCGGGTCGATCTTCATGCTGGAGGTCTATGACCGGGTGCTGCCGAGCCGCAGCATCCCGACCCTGGTCGGCCTGATCATCCTCGCCAGCTTCCTCTATATGGCGCAGGGCGTGCTCGACATGATCCGCAACCGCATCCTCGGGCGGGTCGGCACCGCGCTGGACGACGCCCTCAACAAGCGCGTGTTCGACACCATCGTCCGCCTGCCGTTGCTGGTCGGCGGCCGCAACGAGGGCCTGCAGCCGCTGCGCGACCTCGACAATGTCCGCTCCTTCCTCGGCAGCATGGGCCCGAGCGCGTTCTTCGACCTGCCTTGGCTGCCGCTCTACCTCGCCATCTGCTTCGCCTTCCACGTCATGATCGGCGTCACCGCCCTGGTCGGTGCCATCATCCTGGTCGGGTTGACGCTGGTCACCGAATTCCTGTCCCGCCAGCCGGCGAAGGAGGCGATGGGCCTTGCCGCCCAGCGCAACGATCTCGCCGCCGCAAGCCGCCGCAACGCCGAGGTCATGGTGTCGATGGGCATGGCTGGTCGCATGAACCAGCGCTGGAGCGAGGCCAACGAAAAATATCTCGCCGGCAATCAGCGCGCGAGCGACGTCGCCGGCGGCCTCGGCGCGGTCGCGAAGGTGCTGCGCATGATGCTGCAATCGGCCGTGCTCGCGGTCGGCGCCTATCTCGTCATCCACCAGGAGGCGACCGCCGGCATCATCATCGCCGGCTCGATCCTGTCGGCCCGCGCGCTGGCGCCGGTCGATCTCGCCATTGCGCACTGGAAATCCTTCGTGGCGGCGCGCCAGAGCTGGCAGCGCCTCACGCGCCTCCTGGAACAGATGCCGGCGCAAGCGATGCCGACCCAGTTGCAGGCGCCCACCAGCCGCCTGTCGGTCGAAGGCGTCGCCATGGTGCCGCCGGGCGACCAGCGCCTGATCGTGCAGGACGTCACCTTCGCACTCCAGGCCGGTAACGGCCTCGGCGTGATCGGGCCGAGCGGCTCCGGCAAGTCCTCGCTGATCCGCGCCCTGGTCGGCGTCTGGCAGCCGGTGCGCGGCAAGGTGCGGCTCGACGGCGCGGCGCTCGACCAATGGTCGTCCGACGCGCTCGGCCGCCACATCGGCTATCTGCCGCAGGACGTCGAGCTGTTCGGCGGCACCATCGCGCAGAACATCTGCCGGTTCGATCCCGAGGCGACGTCCGACGCCATCATCGCCGCGGCGAAAGAGGCCGGCGTGCACGAGATGATCATCAAGATGCGCGAGGGCTACAACACGCAAGTCGGCGAGCAGGGCGCTGCGCTGTCCGCCGGCCAGGCGCAGCGCGTGGCGCTGGCGCGCGCGCTCTACGGCAATCCGTTCCTGGTCGTGCTCGACGAGCCCAATTCCAATCTCGACACCGAAGGCGACGAGGCGCTGACCCGCGCCATCCGCTCCGCGCGTGAGCGCGGCGCGATCGTCGTCGTGGTGGCGCACCGCCCGATCGGCGTCGAGGCGGTCGACCAGATCCTGGTGCTGCGCGACGGCCGCATGCAGGCCTTCGGTCCGAAGGAGCAGGTGCTCGCCCAGGTGCTCCAGCCGCGCGCGGTGCCGGCGGCACCGATCAAGGTCGTCAGCGAAGGCGGAGCCAAGGCATGAGCACGGTGGCCATTGGCGGGCCAAAACCCGCGGCGACGAAGACGGTGCGGCAGTCGATCAGGTTCCACCTGATGCTCGGGCTTGGCATCGTGCTGGTGCTGGCCGTCGGCCTCGGCGGCTGGGCATCCACCGTGCTGATCTCGGGCGCGCTGATCGCGCCCGGTCAGATCGTGGTCGAATCCAACGTCAAGAAGGTGCAGCACCCGACCGGCGGCGTGGTCGGCGAGCTGCGCGCCCACGACGGCGACGTGGTCAAGGCCGGCGACATCGTGGTGCGGCTCGACGACACTGTCACCAAGGCGAACCTCGCCATCGTCGTCAAGAATCTCGACGCCGCGCAGGCACGCACGGCGCGACTGCAGGCCGAGCAGCGCGGCATCGACAGAATCGAGTTTCCGAAGTCCCTGCTTGATCGCGCGGATGACCCCGATGTCAAGGCGCTGCTCTCCGCTGAGACCAAGCTGTTTGACGTCCGCGTCAACGGTCGCGCAGGCCAGAAGGCGCAGCTGCGCGAGCGCGTCCTGCAGCTCAACGAGGAGATCGAGGGTCTGTCCGCGCAGGAGACGGCCAAGGACAAGGAGATCGCGCTGGTCCAGAACGAGCTCACCGGCGTCCGCGACCTCTACGACAAGCGTCTGGTGCAGATTTCGCGTCTGACCCAGCTCGAGCGCGACGCGGCCCGCCTCAATGGCGAGCGCGCGCAATACATCGCCTCGCGCGCTCAGGCCAAGGGCAAGATCACCGAGACCGAGCTCCAGATCATCCAGGTCGACAAGGACATGGTCAGCGAGGTCTCCAAGGATCTGCGCGAGACCAACGACAAGATCGGCGAATTGATCGAGCGCAAGGTCGCCGCCGAGGACCAGCTCCGCCGCGTCGACATCCGCGCGCCGCAGGACGGCATGGTGCTGCAATCGACCGTGCATACCGTCGGCGGCGTCGTCACCGCCGGCGACACGCTGATGCTGATCGTGCCGCAGGCCGACGATCTCCAGGTCGAGGCCAAGGTCAATCCGGTCGACATCGACAAGCTCCAGATCGGCCAGAAGACGCTGCTGCGCCTGTCCGCCTTCAACCAGCGCACCACGCCCGAGCTCAACGGCGTCGTCAGCCGCGTTTCGCCCGACGTCACCACCGACCAGCGCACCGGCCAGAGCTACTACACCATTCGCGTCTCGATGCCGGCCGAAGAGGTCGCCCGCCTCGGCGACGTCAAGCTGATCCCCGGCATGCCCGTCGAAGCCTTCGTCCAGACCGGCGACCGCACCATGCTGTCCTATCTGATGAAGCCGCTGCACGACCAGCTGATGCGGGCCTTCCGCGAGAAGTGACGCGCGACAGCGCGTCATCCCGGAGCTCCGTGCTCGCTGTCATCGCCCGGCTCAAGCCGGGGCATGACAGCGGTGTGATCTCGTAGGGCGGGCAAAGGCGCAACGCGCCGTGCCCACCATCTTTCACACGTCGCGCATGTGGTGGGCACGCTTTCGCTTTGCCCACCCTATGGCACCGCCTTCTTTGCTATAGTTCGACTCAAGCCCACAACCCGGCGGTCGAACCATGCAATCTCCCCCCTCCATCGCCACCAAATCCTTCACCGATGCTGACCTCGCCGTCGCCCGGCTCGAGGAGATCTACGAGCGCAACACGAAATTCCTGCGCGAGCGGTTTGAGGCTTACGTTGGCGGCGAAGCCGTCACGACGCGGGTGCGGGCCTATTATCCCTTCGTCCGCGTCACCACCGCGACGCATGCCCGGCTGGATTCGCGGCTCGCCTATGGCTTCGTCGCCGGACCCGGCGTGCACGAGACCAGCGTGACGCGGCCGGATCTGTTTCGCGCCTACCTGACCGAGCAGATCGGTCTCCTGATCCAGAACCACGGCGTGCCCGTCGAGATCGGCGAGTCCGCCGAGCCGATCCCGATCCACTTCGCCTATCGCCGCGACATCAATATCGAGGCCGCCATCACCACCAGCGAGAACTCGCCCGTGGCGCGATCGCTGCGCGATGCGTTCGACGTGCCCGATCTCGCCACCATGGACGATTCCATCGCCGACGGCACCTTCGAGCTCCAGCCCGGCGCGCCCGAGCCGCTGTCGCTGTTCCGCGCGGCGCGCGTCGATTATTCGCTGCGCCGACTCTATCACTACACCGGCACCGATCCCGAGCATTTCCAGAACTTTGTCATCTTCACCAACTACCAGTTCTATGTCGATGCTTTCGCGCAGCTCTGCCAGCAGCGGCTTCAGTCGGGCGAGGCCGGTCTCGACTCCTTCGTCGCGCCCGGCAATGTGATCATGCAGAATGGCGGTGCGACCAGCGGGACGGCGCCCGTGCGTGCGCCGCAGATGCCAGCCTTCCATCTTGTCACGCCGGGCTATCGCGGTATCAGCCTGATCAACATCGGCACCGGCCCGTCCAACGCCCGCAACGTCACCGACCACGTCGCCGTGCTTCGGCCGCACGCCTGGCTGATGCTCGGCCATTGCGCGGGCTTACGCAACACGCAGCGGCTCGGTGATTACGTGCTCGCGCATGGCTATGTGCGCGAGGACCATGTGCTCGACCGCGAGCTGCCGCTCTGGGTGCCGATCCCGGCGCTGGCCGAGATGCAGGTCGCGCTCGAACAAGCGGTCGAGGATGTCACCGGGCTTGAGGGGTTCGAGCTCAAACGCCTGATGCGCACCGGCACGGTGGCGAGCGTCGACAACCGCAATTGGGAGATCTCCGGCCCCGACGTGATCCGCCGCATGTCGCAATCGCGCGCGGTCGCGCTCGACATGGAATCGGCCGCGATCGCCGCCAACGGTTATCGCTTCCGCGTCCCCTACGGCACACTGCTCTGCGTCTCCGACAAGCCGTTGCATGGCGAGATCAAGCTCGCGGGCATGGCCAGCGAATTCTACCGCCGCCGCGTCGGCCAGCATCTCGAGATCGGCCTGAAGGCGCTGGAGCGGCTCAAGCAGCAGGAATCGGAGCGGCTGCACTCGCGAAAACTCCGAAGCTTTGCCGAAGTCGCATTCCAGTAAGGGACAACAGACCTGCCGCATGAACGCTGACGTCTCCGTGAACACAGCGTCCTGGAATATCTTTGCCACGACAGGGTTATCACCTCGTCCGGGGCCGCTTGAAACAGGACAGGAGACCGAGATGCTCACGACGATGATCAGGCTCGTCGCGCTGGGTACGTTTGCGGCAGCCTTGTTGAACGCGCCGGCGTTGGCCGCCGGCGGAGGCGGGGGTGGCGGAGGCGGCGGTGGCACTGATCCCTATGCCGGCGCCTATTCGGATCAGAAACCGCAACCGGCCTATCCGAAGCGCCCGGGAAGCAGGGCAACGCAGAAGGGCAAGAAGCCGAACAACCAGTCCAGCATCGGCGATCCCGCATTCGCGGCCGGCTATCGCGTCGCCTATGACACGATCTACGAGCGCAACGACTATGCGGCCGCGATCGCGCAACTGAAGTCGCTCGGCCATGACGACCATCCGAACGTCGCCAACCTCATCGGCTATTCCTATCGCAAGCTCGGCGATTACGAGCAGTCGCAGGTCTGGTACCAGCGTGCGCTCAAGGCTGATCCGAACCACGTGCTGACCTGGCAGTATTATGGGCTCTGGCAGCTCGAGCAGGGCAATCGCGAGCAGGCGATGTATCATCTGAACCGGATTGCCGCCATTTGCGGGACCGCTTGCGATGAGTACAAATCCCTGGCTGCGGCGCTGGAGAAGCCGACCGGCACGGCGCTCGTGTACTGAACGCGCGGGGTGGGTTGGCCGCGCAGCCAAGCCACTCCAGACATGGTGACAAGTCGTCAAAATTTCAGCATTGTCCGGCGCGGGGCGCGACAGGGACGACTTGATGCCACTCTTGCGCGACAGAATCATCGGCCATGATCTCGAACGGCTGGCCTTTCGCTTCACGATGATGCGTGACGACGAGGTCGTGCAGTGCCAGATCTCTGATGCCGCGATGGACGAGCTCGCGGGCATGCAAGGCACCGAAGGCAGCGCGCGCCAGGCGCAGTTCCTGTCGCTGCGCGAAACCATCGAGCGCATCGCGTCGGACATTTACGACGAGGCGCCGAGGGTGCAGGGCTATGTGGTGCGGATTTTCATGCGGCATCTGGGAAGGTGATGTCTGCCCGCCCACCGCTGTCATGCCCCGGCTTGACCGGGGCATCCAGCACTCCGAGGCCTATCGATTCAATCACAGCCACCGCGGAGTACTGGATCGCGCGAAGGCGGGCGATGACAGAAGTGTTGGTGGCGAGACGGTCCCGACTCGCTCACCGGCGCGGCAGCCTCACTGCTCAAGCTTCCTCAGCAACAACCTCAGCGCGGTTGCCGCAAACACCTGCATGTTCGCAAACCGGTCGTTGCTATCGGTTTCCAGCGTCATCACCTCCGCCGCGGACCCTGCGACCGCCATGCAGCTGTGGCCAGCGGCGTCGCCGTAGCGGTTGCCGGTGGGGCCGGCGGCGCCGGTCTCCGAGAGGCCCCAGTCGGAGCTGAAGCGGCTGCGCATCCGTTCGGCGAGGAGTTTCGCGTAGGGCTCGGATGAGGAACGAAAGCCCTTCATTCCTTCATCCGAAATATCCATCAGCACGCGCCTGGCATCGCGGGTGTAGACCACAGCGCCACCGAGGAAATAGGCGGAGGCGCCGGGCACCGCGAGCAGGCTCGCCGCGATCAGGCCGCCGGCGGAGGATTCGGCGACAGCAATGGTCTGTTTGCGCGCGATCAGTTTGGCCGCGACCTGTTCCGCAATGCCGACGAGCTCTTTCATCCCTTTGACCCCTTATGCCTTCGCAACTGAGCTCAGCCTTCCTAGCATATGACAGAAGCCTTGGCCGAGTTGCGGGCGAGGGGCAGGCCTGCTTCAATGGCGGAGAGAACAAGACAAGACGAGGAAACGTGAAGGAGACGTCATGGCGTCCCTGATCGCCGGCGGGGTGGATTGCGATGTGCATCCGGCCGTGCCGCATCTGACCAGCTTGCTGCCGTACCTGAGCGACTATTGGCGCGATCAGGTGACGACGCGCGGCATGGTCGATCTCGTCTCGCAATCCTACCCGAAGAACTCGCCAATCGTGGCGCGCCCTGACTGGCGTCCCGAGACTGGCAAGCCGGGCGAAAGCCTTGAGGACATGCAGCGCCATGTGCTCGATCCCTTCCAGCTCGAGCTTGCCATCTGCAATCCGCTCTACGGCGTGCAGATGGTATTTTCCGAGGACATGCAGGCAGCCTTCTGCCGCGCGCTGAACGATTGGCTCGTCAAGGAATGGCTCGATCGTGATTCGCGGCTGCGGGGCTCGATCGTGATCCCGACGCAGAGCGTCGAGAAATCAGTCGCCGAGATCGAGCGCTGCGCGGCGGACAAGCGCTTCGTGCAGGTGCTGATGCTCGTGATGGGCGACACCCCGCTCGGCAAACGCACGCTGTGGCCGATCTACGAGGCCGCGGAACGGCTGGAACTTGCTGTCGGCATCCACGCAGGTTCCGCCTACCACAATCCGCCGACCGCTGTGGGGTGGGGTTCCTACCACATCGAGGATTATGTCGGTCAGGCCCAGGCGTTCCAGACCCAGCTCACCAGTCTCATCGTCGAGGGGGTGTTCGCAAAATATCCGCGGCTGAAAATGGTGATGCTGGAATCCGGCGTCTCCTGGATTGCGCCCTATCTCTGGCGTCTGCACAAGTTCTGGCGTGGGGTGCGGATGGAAACGCCGTGGGTCGATCGCGCGCCGCTGGAGATTGTGCGCAGCAACATCCGCTTGTCGTTACAGCCTTTTGATGTGCCGCCGGAACCTGAGACATTAATTCGCCTGTTTGATCATATGCAGTCAGACGAATTGGTCCTATTCTCCACGGACTATCCGCACTGGCAGTTCGACGCCCAGGACGCGCTGCCCGAAGGTCTGTCCCCCGATCTCGTGCGCAAGATCATGATCGACAATCCGCATGCAACCTATCCCCGCCTGACGTGAGCCCGCTGCCAAAGGAGGCAAGGCGATGAATATCCAGTTCCGCGAGAGCCAAGAAGCCGCTTCCCCCCTGACGACGAAAACCGCGATTGCGGACTGCGACATCCATCCGGCGCGCGCCACCCGCACCGAGCTCTATCCGTATCTCGCCAAGCGCTGGCAGCATCATCTCGAAATCTACGGCGTCCATGCCTATCAGGGCATGATGGAAGGCCCGCCCTATCCGAAAGCCCAGCCCAACGCCTCGCGTCGCGACGCCTATCCGCCGGAGGGTGGGCCGCAGGGCTCCTCGCTTTCCTTCATGCAGGAGCAGCTGCTTGATCCCAACAATGTCCAGCTTGGCGTGCTCAATCCGCTCAACACCGGGCAGGGCATCCGCAATCACGAGCTTTCGGCTGCGCTGTGCTCGGCGATCAACGACTGGCAGATTGACAAATGGACCAGCAAGGACAAGCGGCTGAAGGCGTCGATCGTCGTCGGCAATGAGGACGGCCTGTCGGCCGCAGCCGAGATCCGCGAACGGGCCGGCGACAAGAATTTTGTGCAGGTTCTCTTACTCAGTCGCAATGTCGAGCCGCTCGGTCAGCGTCGCTACTGGCCGATCTATCAGGCCGCGGAAGAGGCCGGCCTTCCTGTCGGCGTGCACGCGTTTGGCTTCGGCGGCAACCCGATCACGCCGTCGGGCTGGCCGTCCTACTACATCGAGGAAATGGTCGGCCACTCGCAGTGCCAGCAATCGGCGTTGGCGAGCCTCGTACTCGAGGGCGTGTTCGAGCGCTTCCCAAAATTGAAGATGGTGATGATCGAAGCCGGCTTCGGCTGGGCACCGTCACTGGCGTGGCGGCTCGACAAGGCCTGGCAGCGGCTGCGCAGCGAGGTGCCGCATGTGAAGCGGCCGCCGTCCGAATATATCCGCGAGCAGGTGTGGTGGACGACGCAGCCGATGGAAGATCCTGAACGGCGCGAAGATCTGTTCGACGTCATCAAATGGATCGGCTGGGATCGGCTCTTGTTCGCGACCGATTATCCGCATTGGGATTATGACGAGCCGTCGCGCGTGCTGCCGGCGGGCGTCAGCGAAGCCAATCGCGAGGCGTTCTATCTCGGTAATGCGAAGAAGCTGTACGGGATCGCCGCATGATCCGAAAAAGTGTGAAGCGATTTTTCCCCGCGACAAACGCGGAACGCGTTTGCGCGGAGATCATGCGGAGGAGATAATGGCGCGGCATGTGATTGCCGCGGTCGATGAGCTTCCGCCGGGCACGCGAAAATTTCTGGAGATCGACGGCCGGCCGATCGCAGTCTTCAACATCAAGGGCGAATATTTCGGCCTGATGAACCGCTGCCCGCATCAGGGCGCGGCGCTGTGCGAGGGTCCGCTGATCGGCCTCGCGCAGTCGAGCAATCCCGGCGAGATCGAATATACCAAGCTGGGTGAGATCATTCGCTGCCCGTGGCACGGCTGGGAGTTCGACATCCGCACCGGCCAGTCCTATTGCGACCCCCGCCGCTTCCGCGTGAAGGCCTATCCGGCCCATGTCGAGCCGGGCGCGAGCGTGGTGAAGGGGCCGTATGTTGCGGAGACGATCCCGGTGAAGGTCGAGAGCGACTACGTGGTGGTGGAGCTGTAGGCGGCACCGACGGTGCGCCCCCTCGCCCCGTTCTTACGGGGAGAGGGTTGGGGTGAGGGGCTTCTCTCCACACGTGAGATCGCTGAAGGACCTGTACCCCCTCACCCGAATTCGATCTGCGATCGAATTCGACCTCTCCCCGCAAGCGGGGAGAGGTGAAGGCAGACCATCAATGCCCAGCAACCGGCTCCGCCACCGGATCATACGTCGGCACCGTCTTGCCGCCGCCGCGATAGACGATCAGCGCTGCGATGATGCCGAGCACGGCCGCGAACATCAGCCAGGCGCCGGGTGCGGCCTTGTTGCCGGTCTGCTCGATCAACCAGGTCGAGGCGAACGGCGTGAAGGTGCCGAACAGCGCGGCGGCGAGCGCGAAGGCCAGCGAAAAGCAGGTGGTGCGCACATGCGCCGGCACGATCTCGACGAGGGCGCCGAGCATGGTGCCGCTGTACATGCCGAAATAGAACGAGAACATCATCTCGACCGCAAGCAGCTTGCCGAAGGTCGGCGCCGCCACCAGCCAGGACAGCGCCGGATAGGCCGTGAGCAGTGCCAGGGTCGCGATGGCGATCAGCACCGGCTTGCGGCCGATGCGATCGGACAGCGCGCCACCGACCGGATTCCAGATGAAATTGGTGACGGCGACCAGCAGCGTCACCAGCAGCGCGTCCTGCGTCGACAGTTTCAGCACGGTCTTGCCGAAGGTCGGGGTGTACACGGTGACGAAGTAGAACGTCGTCGTGGTCAGGATCGCGATCATCATGCCGAGGATGACGATGCGCCAGTTGGCGAGCGCAGAGGCGAACACCTCGCTCGCGGTCGGATGCTTCTTCATCGCGAGGAATGCGGGCGTTTCCTCCAGCGTCCGCCGCAGGAAGAAGATCAGGGGAATGATCAGGCAGCCGACGAAGAAGGGAATGCGCCAGCCCCAGGACGCGACGGTGTCGGCCGGCATCAGTTCGGAGAGGATGTAGCCGAGGATCGAGGCGACGAAGATCGCGACCTGCTGGCTCGACGACTGGAATGAGGTGTAGAAGCCGCGATTGCCCGGTGTCGAGATCTCCGCGAGATAGACCGACACGCCGCCGAGCTCGACGCCGGCCGAAAAGCCCTGCAACAAGCGGCCGATCAGCACGATGACCGGCGCCGCGATGCCGATCGTCGCATAGCTCGGGCAGAACGCAATCACGACGGTGCCGAACGCCATGATTCCCAGCGTGACGATCAGCCCCTGGCGGCGGCCGATGCGGTCGATATAGGCCCCCAGCACGATCGCACCGACAGGGCGCATCAACGCGCCGAGCCAGAACACGCCGAACGTATTGAGCAAGGACGCGGTCTCGTTGGTCGAGGGGAAGAACGCCTTGCCGATCGCGGCGGCATAGAAGCCGAACAGGAAGAAGTCGAACTGCTCGAGGAAATTACCCGACGTGGCGCGCAGGATCGCGCCGATGCGCGACTTGATTGCGGGCGGATTGGTTGCTGGTCCAGCCATGGCGTTGCTCCCCTTGAAGACGTGGCCGGACCGGAACTCATTTCACGGCAAGGCGACAGATTGATGCTGCGACAATCTGTCTTACCCCTTCCCGCGCGGGGCGCTGCAAGTCAATTGAATTTGCCGCGGAAGCCGATGATTTTTCAGGCTTTATTTTGCGTTGCAGCGACCAGCCATTGGCGGAAGGCGGCAAGCTTCGGCGCCTCGCGGCGGCCCTCCGGCGCAACCAGGTAGAAGCCGGCATCGGCTGGCAGCGCGATCTTGAAGGGGACGACCAGCCGGCCCTTGGCGATGTCGTCCTGGACGTAGGAGGTCCGCCCCATCGCGACGCCGATGCCGTCGATCGCGGCCTGGATGGTCATGAAGATCATGTCGAAGGTGATGCCGGGCTGCCGCGCGATGTCGGACGGCAGACCCGCCGCGGTCAGCCACAGCCGCCAATCGTCGCTGTTGGCGTTGGAGGTGTGCAGCAGCGGATAGCCGCGCAGATCCTCGGGCTGGCGCAGCGGCTTGTCGCCGCGCAGCAGTGATGGGCTACACACCGGAAACAACTCGTCGGCCATCAGCCAGTCGGCGCGTAGGCCCGGCCATTGCCCGCGGCCGTAGCGGATCGCGGCATCGACATTGTCGCGCTGGAAGTCGACGAGGCTCGTCGATGTCGTGATTCGGACGTCGATGCCGGGATGCTGCTCCTGGAAATCGGTCAGCCGCGGCAGCAGCCATTTGGCGGCGAGCGATGCCAGGGTCGAGACCGTCAGCACCTTGTCGTCGTCCTTGCGCAGCAGGCGGTCGGTGGCAAGACGCAGGTCGTTGAAGGCGGCGCGGACGCCCGGGAGGTAGTCGCGCGCCTCCGGCGTCAGCGCCAGCGCGCGGTTCTGCCGGATGAACAGGCGGATGCCGAGCTCCTCCTCGAGCCGCCGGATCTGATGGCTGATCGCGGTCTGGGTCACGTTCAGCTCCGACGCCGCCAGCGTGAAGCTGAGATGGCGCGCAGCGGCCTCAAACGCCCGCAATCCGTTCAGGGAAGGCAATCTGGCAGTCATTTGGCAGCAGGATACATGAGCTTATTTCATGCGAAAAGGTACAAATTGTCGTTTGTCGCAGCGCGTCGGGAGGCAGATATTAGCGGTCAAGTTAGCTCGAGGAGCTGAAAATGTCTACGCTGACCGACAATTCGATGACAAATCATCATGCACCCGGCCTGATCCAGCAGATCGGCGAGACGCTTCACGTCTGGCACGAGCGCTATCGGACCCGGCGCGAGCTCACCAACTGGACCGCCCGCGACCTCCACGATGTCGGGCTGTCGTGGTCCGACATTGCCTACGAGGCTGACAAACCCTTCTGGCGGGCCTGAGAGGCCGCCAGGCCGGCGCCGCCTGACTGTGGGGGCGCCGGCGGTCCCTTCTTCCTCTGGTCCCTTTGGGGGCGTCTGTCATGAGCACCCTTCGCCTGGAAGACCTGAACCAATATTCGGACACGCTGCGCACGCGTAACGGCGAGATGGTCAATGTACGCTTCGTCGAGCCGGGCGACACCGAGGAGCTCCAGCACTATTTCCGCTCGCTCACGACCCGCTCGCGCTACAACCGCTTCTTCGGCGCGATCAGCGAATTGCCGAAGGGCCTGCTGAACGAATTCCTCGACGTCGGAGCGCGCGAACGATTCACTGTGGTCGCGACCAAGATGGTCGACGGTTTCGAGACCATCGTCGCCGAGGCGCGCTACGCCTTTCATGCCGAGACCTCGACGCTCGAGTTCGGCCTGTCGGTCGACGATCGCTGGCAGGGCCATGGCATCGCCACTGCGCTGATGAAGAATCTCGAATGCCGTGCCGCCGCGCTCGGCGCCGAGCACATGTTCGGCGACACGCTGCGCTCCAACGAGAGTATGATCGCGCTCGCGCGCAAATCCGGCTTTGCCTTCGTCAACCATCCCGACGACTGGAAGCTGGTGCGCTTCGACAAGGAGATCAACGTCGCGCCGAAGGACATTCCCTGCGCGAGCTGGCGCCTCGCTGCTCTTTCCCGTCAGGCCGATAACCCCTCAGCCTCGGCCTGACACCACTCCGAGCCCGGCCTGGCCAAGCCAGCGCCGGGCGTTTTTTTGCCTTTACTTTGCAGCGTCGTCGGTGAAATCGGTCGAGGTCGCGACCGATCGCCATCCTGCCAGCTCCCGCGCCACGAACGTGTTCTTGGCTTCGATCCGCTCCACGGTGTCGCTGCCGAGCGGCAGCCGCAGCGGCGGATTCTTCGCATCGACCAGCTTCAGGAAGGCCTGCGCCAGCTTGCGCGGGTCGCCGCGCTGGCCGCCATTGACGTCGGCCGCGTGCGTGCGGGTCTTGCCGACGCTCTCATGATAATCGTCGATCACCTGCGCGGTGCGCGACAGCGAGGTCTCGTCGAGGAAGTCGGTGCGGAAAAAGCCGGGCTCGACCACGGTGACCTTGATGCCGAGCGGCGCGACTTCGCCGGCCAGCGCTTCGCTGATGCCTTCGACCGCGAACTTGGTCGCGCCATAAACGCCCCAGCCGGGATAGCCGGCGTAGCCGCCGACCGACGAGATGTTGATGACGTGGCCCGCGCGCTGGCGGCGCATATGCGGCAGCACCGCGCGGGTGACACCGAGCAGGCCGAACACGTTCGTGCTGAACACCTTTTGCGTTTCCGCGTTGCTGGCCTCCTCGATCGCGCCGAGCAGGCCGTAGCCGGCATTGTTGACGAGGATGTCGATGCGGCCGAACTTCTCCACGGCCTGGCCGGCGGCCTCATGCGCTTCGGCCTCGCTGGTGACGTCGAGCCGGGTGGCGAGCAGCCGCTCGTGGCTGCCGAGCCGTGCGGTGACGGTCGACGGATCGCGCGCGGTCGCGACCACGGCATCGCCGGCCTTCAAGGCTGCCTCGGCGATCAGTGCGCCAAATCCGCGGGATGCTCCTGTGATGAACCAGACACGCATGGTGTTGCTCTTTCCATTTGGGCCCGGCGATTGCCGAAGCCGATGGGCAAGGTGTAGCGGCTCGCCATAGCTGAGATAATCCGCTATATATTTTGCGAGTTGTTGAGTGAAATTCATCAATGCGGATCGACCCGTCCGACCTCGCGACCTTCCTCGCCATTGCCCGCCACCGCAGTTTTCGCGCGGCGGCGACCGAGCTCGGCGTCACGCCATCGGCGCTGTCGCACGGCTTGCGCAATATCGAGGGGCGGCTCGGCCTGGGGCTGGTCAACCGCACCACCCGCAGCGTCGCGCTGACCGAGGCCGGCGAGCGTCTGTTCGCCCGCATCACGCCGGCCTTCCGCGACATCGACGACGCGCTGGAGGACCTCAACAATTTCCGCGGCAAGCCCGCCGGGACGCTGCGCTTCACCGCTGCGCGCCAGTCGGCGCAGCTCGTGCTGCTGCCGATCGTGACGCGCTTCCTGAAGGAGTTCCCTGACGTCAGCGTCGAGCTCGTCATCAACGATGCCCTGATCGACATGGTCGCGGCCGGCTTCGATGCCGGCGTGCGCTTCGGCGAGACGATCGCCGCCGACATGATCGCGGCGCCGATCGGCCCGCGGCACCGCTTCGCCGTGGTCGGCTCGCCCGCCTTCTTCAAATCGCACAAGGCGCCAAGCACGCCGCACGACCTGAAAAACCTGCCCTGCATCCGCTACCGCTTCACGTCAGGCGCGCTCTATCACTGGGAGTTCGAGCGCGGCGGCATCGAGCTCGCCATCGACGTCACCGGCCCGCTGACGATGAACGACCAGGACCTGATGGTCGATGCCGCGCTCGACGGCGTCGGCCTCGCTTACGTCTTCGAGCAGCAGGTCGAAGCGTTGCTGGCGAAACGCAAGCTGGTGCGCGTGCTCGCCGACTGGTGCCCGGCCTATCCGGGCTTCTTCCTGTACTACCCCAGCCGCCGCCAATTGCCGGCCGCGCTGCGCGCGTTCGTGGATTTCGCGCGGGCGCCTGCGGGGTAGCCCGGATGGAGCGAAGCGCAATCCGGGATTCGTGCCGCCATCGCGGACCGTCCCGGATTACGCTGCGCTTCATCCGGGCTACGGATAACGCGCTACTTTCCCGTGAACACCGCCTTGCGCTTCTCGATGAACGCCTGCACCGCCTCCTTGTGATCGGCGGTCGTGGTGAGGCGGATCAGCCGTTCGGCCTCATGATCCCTGGCGGTCTCGAAGTCGAACAGCAGGGCCTCGTCGAGATTGTCCTTCATGTAGCGCAGCGCGAGGCGCGGGCCTTCGGCGAGCGACTTTGCCAGCGCGAAGGCCTCGGCCTGCAGCTGGTCGTCGGGCACGACGCGGTTGACGAGGCCGATCGCCTCGGCCCGCGCGGCATCGACGCGGTCGCCGGTGAACATCAATTCGCGCGCACGCGAGGTACCGACCAGCCGTGTCAGCAGCCAGGCGATGCCGTAGTCACCGGACAGCGCGACCCGGGCATAGCCGGTGGTGACAAACGCCGATTGCGCGGCGATGCGGATGTCGCAAGCCATCGCGATGGCGAGCCCCGCGCCAACCGCGGGGCCGGGCAGGGCGGCGATGGTCGGCTTGCGCACCGACACCAGCGCGCCGGTGAGCAGCCGCTGCCGCTCCTGGAGATCGGCGACCTTGTCGTCGAACGACATTTCGAGCTTCTTCGGATCGCGATGCGCGCCCATGCCCTTGACGTTACCGCCGGCGCAGAACGCCTCGTCCGCCCCGGTGAGCAGCAGCGCGCCGACATCAGGGCTTTCGCCGCAGGTGCGGATCATCGTCCGCAGTGCCGGCGTCAGCGTGTCCGACAGCGAATTGCGCGCCTCCGGCCGGTTCAGCGTGATCACGGCGACGCGGTCGCGGATGGTGCAGAGGAGTTCGTTGGTGCCGGTGTCGATGGTGGTTTCGCTGCTCATTGTTCCTCCCTGCTCTCGTAGGGTGGGCAAAGCGGAGCGTGCCCACCATTGGTTCTTAAGTTCGAGATCGTGGGCACGGCGCGTTGCGCCTTTGCCCACCCTACGGCAGCTTCTTCAAAACTTCTCCACCCAGGGCCGCAGCTCGATCTCCCAGCTCCAGGCGCTGCGCGGCTGCTGCAGCACGTTCCAATAGCTTTCCGCGATCGCATCGGGATCGAGCATCGAATCCGGTTTGTCGGCCGGTTCGGTGTACGCCGTGCTGCGGATGCCGCCGTCGATGACGAAATGCGCGATGTGGATGCCTTGCGGCGACAATTCGCGCGCCAGGCTCTGCGCGAGACCGCGCAGCGCGAACTTGCCCATCGCGAAGGATGCCGATTGCGCATAGCCTTTGACGCTGGCGGACGCGCCGGTGAACAGGATCGCGCCGTGCTTGTTCGGCAGCATCCGTTTTGCCGCCTGCTGCGCCACCAGGAAACCGCCATAGGCGCTGACCGCGATCGCGTTCGCGACCTCGGCCGGAACGAGGTCGACGAATGGGCCGCGCGAGCGGCCAGAGGCATTGTAGACGACGAGGTCGGGCGTGCCGATCTCGCGTTCGACGAGGCCAAACAGACGCTCGACCTCGTCAGGTTCGGTCGCGTTGCAGGCATAGGCTTTCGCGCCGGTCTCGGTGCAGAGCGCGCCCAGCTTCTCGACCTTGCGCGCGGCCAGCGCGACGCGGATGCCTTGCTTAGACAGCAGCCGCGCCAGCGAGGCGCTTAGGCCTTCGCCGGCACCGACGATGAGGGCGATCTTGTATTTCGGGTGTTCCATGATGTGATCTCTGGCGTGATCTCTCGGGGACGAGACGCCGCTGATCTATGCATGGCCTGCGCGGACGACCAGACGGGTCGATCACAATTCCGCAGAGCGAATTGCTCCTTCGCGGCGATCATGCCTCCCCGACAATTTGCGGCTTTATCCGCCTTTGCGATGGGAGCATGATCGACATCATCCAAAGCGGCAAGCGATAAGAATTGCCGCCGGGCGGAAACGAAGAGGACGATCATGCACAAGCCGGTCACAGCGCAGCCGAAACATGTCGCGGCCGAGCCATCGGGCCTGCTGGCGCCCGATACCACGGGCATGAATTTCTACCGCGCCGATCCCGCGTTGATGGATCTCTTGCGCATCCATCTGCCGGACAATCTGTTCCGCCACATCGAGCCGCATCTCGATCGTCTCGGCGAGCTCGCCGGTGGCCACCTCGACGAATGCGCACGGCTGGCCGACCGGCACACGCCGGTGCTGCACCAGCGCGACAAGTTCGGCCGCGACGTGCAGTCGATCGAATATCACCCGGCCTATCGCGAGCTGGAGAACGCCGCGTTCGGCGAGTTCGGCATCCACGCGCTCTCGATCCGCAAGGGCATCATGGGCTGGCCGGACAAATATCCGGTCGTTGCAAAACACGCCTTCACCTTCCTGTTCAACCAGACCGAATTCGGCATGGGCTGCCCGATCAACGTCACCGACGGCTGCGCCAAGCTGCTCGCAACTTTCGGGGACGAGGCGCTGAAAGCGAAATATCTGGACGGCCTGACCTCGACCGACATGAGCAAGCTGACGCAAGGCGGCCAGTTCATGACCGAGAAGGAGGGCGGCTCCGATGTCGGCACGCTGACGACGCGCGCCGTGCAGGAGGGTGACCATTGGCGGCTCTATGGCGAGAAATGGTTCTGCTCGAATGCCGACGCCAAGGTGGTGATGCTGCTCGCGCGCCCTGAGGGCGCTGGCCCCGGCACGCGCGGCGTCGGCCTGTTCCTGATGCCGCGCTTCCTCGACGACGGCGCGCAGAACCACTACCGGATCGTGCGTCTGAAGGACAAGCTCGGCACCCGCTCGATGGCCTCAGGGGAGATCAAGCTGGAAGGCGCGATCGCGTACGCAGTCGGCAAGCTCGACCGCGGCTTCGTGCAGATGGCCGAGATGGTGAACTCGTCGCGGCTCTCCAACGGCGTCAAGTCCACCGCGCTGATGCGCCGCGCCTATCACGATGCGATGACAGTGGCGAAGAACCGCGTCGTGTTCGGCAGCCGCATCATCGACCTGCCGCTCGGCCGCCGCCAGATGCTGAAGATCATGCTGCCGGTCGAGCAAGCGCTGTCGATGAGCTTTCTCACCGCTGACGCGCTGGATCGTGCCGAGGCCGGCAGCCAGGATGCGGCGGCGCTGCTGCGCATCCTGACGCCGACACTGAAGTTCCGCGCGACGCGCGATGCGCGAAAGGTCTGCGGCGATGCGCTCGAGATGCGCGGCGGCATCGGCTATATCGAGGAATTCGCCACGCCGCGCCTGCTGCGCGATGCCCATCTCGGCTCGGTCTGGGAAGGCACCGGCAATATCGTCGCCATTGATGCGCTCCGTCGCGCCGTCGGCCGTCACGGCGCCGAATCCGCACTCGCCGCCGACCTGCACGCGCGGCTCGATGACAGTGCCTCCGTGCCGCAGGCCTGGCGCGACAATTTGCGCGGGCTCACCGGTCGTGCCGTCGGCTTCGCGCGCGAGGTCGCGGGCAAACCCGAGAATGAGGCCGACGCGCGCCGCGCCACCAGCCTGCTCTATCATGTCGCCAGCGCCGTCGCGCTCGCCTGGGAAGCGCATCGCATCCACGCAATGCGCGGCGATGCGCGCCGGCTGCTGCTGTCGCGCCTCGTCATCGACCATCGCGTGACGCCGAGCGATCCGTTCCGGCTGACGGAAAATGCCGTGCAGGCGAAGATCGCAGCACTGCTGCTGGGTGATCGCGATGCCGGCATGAGCGAGGTTGGCGAACTGGTTCTGGCAGCGTAGACTCTCTTCTCACCTCTCCCGAAGGGAGAGGTCGGATCGCTCCTGGCGATGCGAAGCATCGTCCAGTGCGATCCGGGTGAGGGGTTGCGCTCCAACGAGAGACCTGAACCCCTCACCCGGAATCGCATCTGTCGATGCGCTTCCGACCTCTCCCTATGGGAGAGGTGGAAACGACCGCTCAACGAGAATCACAACAACGAGGAAACACCGATGAAGGCCGCCGTCCTCTATGAAGTCAACACGCCCCTGGTCATCGAGGATGTCAGCCTGCCGAAGCCCGGCCCGCGCGAGGTGCTGATCCGCACCGCGGTCGCCGGCCTCTGCCATTCCGACCTGCACTTCATGGAAGGCCTCTATCCGCATCCGCTGCCCGCGGTGCTCGGTCACGAATCCGCCGGCATCGTCGATCAGGTCGGCTCCGACGTCACCTATGTGAAGCCGGGCGACCACGTCGTCACGTGCCTGTCCGTGTTCTGCGGCACCTGCGACAATTGCACCACGGGCCGCACCGTGCTCTGCACCGACACCACGGTGAAGATGCTGCCGGGCGCGTCGAACCGGATGCAGTGGAACAGGGCCGAGAAGCTGAACCAGTTTCTCAACCTCTCGTCCTTTGCCGAGCAGATGCTGGTGCACGAGAACGCGATCGTCAAAATCAGGAAAGAGATGCCGCTCGACCTCGCCGCGCTGATCGGCTGCGGCGTCATCACCGGCTACGGCGCGGTGGTGAACACGGCGAAGGTGACGGCCGGCGAGACCGTGGCCGTGATCGGCTGCGGCGGCGTCGGCATGGCCGCGATCAACGGCGCACAGATCGCCGGTGCCGGTCGCATCATCGCCATCGATACCAATCCGGCAAAGCTCCAGCTCGCGACCAAGCTGGGCGCGACCGACATCATCAATCCCGCCGACGGCGACGTCGTGAAACAGGTGCGCGACCTCACCAATGGCGGCGTGCAGCACGCCTTCGAGGTGCTCGGCCGCAAGGAAACCGCCGAGCAGGCCTTCGCCATGCTCGCCGCGGGCGGCACCGCCACCATCGTCGGCATGATCCCGTTCGGCCAGAAGATCGAGCTGCATGGTTTCGACTTCTTGCGCGAGCGCAGGATCCAGGGCTCCTCGATGGGCTCCAACCATTTTCGCGTCGACATGCCGCGCCTGGTCGATTTCTACCTGCGCGGCCGGCTGCACCTGGAGGACTGGATCTCGGCCAAGCTGAAGCTCTCCGAGATCAACGAGGGCTTTGCCAACATGAAAGCCGGCAAAACGCTGCGCAGCGTGATTGTGTTTGATAGCTGAGCCGCAACACAGGTGTCATCGCCCGGCTCGACCGGGCGATCCAGTACTCCGCGGCGCCAGTGGTGTGAATGAACTACCGCCACGGAGTACTGGATGCCCGGTCAAGCCGGGGCATGACAGTGGAGAGTGCGCGGCCGATATGTCCTCGCTCACCGCGACACGTGCGCGGACAGCGCCAGCCACTTGCCGTTCTGCTTTGCCCAGCAATCGGTGTATCGCCCGGTCGCCTGCTGGCCGTCCGCGGTGGTGTAGCTCGTCGCCGCGTGGATGATGGCGAAGTCGCCCATGATGCGGATGACGACGTCGTACGCGTGCAGATTGCGGATCGCGATCGGCCGCGCGGTCTGCTCCAGGAAGGCGGCGCGGTCGACCAGCGTCTTGTCGGGATTGGAGCAGTAGAATTCCGGCGCCAGGATCTCGTCGAAACGTTCGACGTCGCAGTTTTGCACGGAGGCGACGTAGTCGCGGTTGAGCGCTGTGAGCTGCTCGAGGTCCTGGCTCATTGCATTTCTCTCCCCGTCATTCCGGGGCGCGCGAAGCGCGAACCCGGAATCTCGATATTGTTTTACTCCGCCATTGCGAGGAGCGAAGCGACGAAGCAATCCAGGCTGTTGCCGTCGAAAGACTCTTGATTGCTTCGCTGCGCTCGCAATGACGAGGAGGCATCAATCATCAAACATCTTCGGCGGCACGAACCCGCCGAACTCGCGCTCGATCAGCTCGGCCAGCTTCAGGGGCGTGCGATCCTCCAGCCACGGGCCGACGATCTGGACGCCGATCGGCAGCCCATCCGGCGCAAAGCCCGTGGGGATTGCGGTCGAGGGCAGGCCGGGCAGCGTCGCGATGCCGGGCCAGGCGAGCTGGTCGGTATAGACGTGCTCCTTGCCGTCGATCTTGATCCGGCGCTGTTCCTGGTCCGGCGAATGGTCGTGCGGATAGGCGGCCGTCGGCATCACCGGGCAGATCACCGCGTCGAAGGTCTTGAAAAGCTCGCGCCATTGCGCGCGCAGCCGGGTGCGGCCGGCATTTGCCGCCACCCAGTCGCGATGGCTGAGCGCGATGCCGCGCAGCCGTTCGGCGGCGAGGCTGTTGTCGCCCTCGGGCAGCGCCGCCGCGGCCGCCTTGGCGCCGGCATAGACATCGGGCGCAAAACTCGCGGCAAGGAACGACATCAGCATCCGCATATAGAGTCGCGATGACGCCGCGAAGTCCGGCAGCAGCGGACTGCTGCGCTCGACCTTCACACCCGCCTTGGCGAGCTTGTCGGCAAGCGTGTTGATCATGCCGCGCACCGCCGTGTCGGTCGGCAGCACCGGATCGCTGTCGATCACCAGCACGCGAAAATCCCTGAATGCGGCGTGGCGCGCTGCGGGAAGATCGAGCTTGTAGGCGATGCCGGCTTCGATCGGGTCGGGGCCGGCCATGACGTCGAGCACAAGTGACAGATCGGCGGCACTGCGTGCCATCGGGCCAATCACCGAGAGATCGCGCTCGAACGGCAGTGGCGGCGCCGGCGGCGCGACATGCCCGCGCACTGCAAGAAGGTTGAAGGTCGGTTTGTGCGCATAGATGCCGCAATGGAACGCCGGCACGCGCAGCGAGCCGCCGATGTCGGAGCCGATCGACAGCGGGCCATAGCCCGCGGCGAGCGCGGCCGACGAACCGCCGGAGGAGCCGCCGGGTGTGCGGCCGAGATCGTAGGGGTTGTTGGTGGTGCCGTAGATGTCGTTGTAGCTCTGCCAGTCGCTGAGCACGACCGGCACGTTGGTCTTGCCGAGGACGATGGTGCCGGCGTCCTTTACGCGCGTGACCGGCAGCGCGTCTTCCTTGGCGATGAAATCCTCGTGCGCGGGAATGCCCCAGGTCGTCGGCAGGCCGGCGATATTGTAGGATTCCTTCACCGTCATGGGTAGGCCCAGCAACGGCTTGCGCTCGCCGCGGGCCAATGCGGCGTCTGCCTCGCGCGCGGCGCTCAGCGCACGGTCGAAATCTCGCACGCAGATCGCATTGATCTTGCCGTCATGCCGTTCGATGCGATCGATCGCATCCTGCGTGAGCTCGACCGCTGAGACCTTCTTTGCGGTCAACGCGGCCGACAGCTCGACCGCACTCTTGTAGCTCCATTCCGATTTGGCCACGGCATGCTCCTGCATTTCACTGACGGGATGATGCGCAGTTTGGCGGAAGGCTGCAACCGCCGTTTGATGGCGATTGATATGTCAGCAGCTGTCATCGCCCGGCTCGACCGGGCGATCCAGTATTCCAGAGACCCGCGTTTAAGATCTCGCTTTCACCATATCCGCCGCGGCGTACTGGATCGCCCGCCTTCGCGGGCGATGACAGCGAGTGTGAGGCTGGCGACCTACGCCGCCCCGATCAGGATCCCCACCGCGAGCACGATGGCGCCGCCGAGCACGATCTGGAATACGGCCTGGAGGAACGGCGTGTCCATGTAGCGCGAGCGGATGAAGGCGATCGCCCATAGCTCGAAGAACACGACGACGCAGGCGATCGCGGTCGCGATCCAGAATGCATTGGGCCAGCTGTCGGGTACGAGATAGGGCGCGGTGTGGCCGAGCCCGCCGAGCGTCGTCATCGCGCCGCAGGTGACGCCGCGCAGCCAGGGCGAGCCACGCCCCGTCAGCGAGCCGTCGTCCGACAGCGCCTCGGCAAAGCCCATGCTGATGCCGGCGCCGATCGAGGCGGCAAGGCCGACCAGGAAAGTCTGCCAGTTCTGGTGCGTGGCGAAGGCGGCCGCAAACAGCGGCGCCAGGGTCGAGACCGAGCCGTCCATCAGGCCGGCGAGGCCGGGCTGCACATATTGCAGCACGAACATCCGCCGCCGGGTGCGGTCTTCCTCGGCGCGCACGTCGGGCTTCAGGATCTCGTCGGTCAGCGCCACCGCGCGGTTCTCGTGGTGCTTCTCCTCCTCGGCGAGATCGCCGAGCAGGCGGCGCACGCCCACATCCTCGGCCTGCTCGGCGGCGCGCGCGTAGAAGCGCTCGGCCTCGAGCTCCATGGTCTCGACCTCCTTGCGGATCGTGTCGAGCGGCAGGTTTTTAGTCAGCCAGATCGGGCGGCGGCGCAGGAATCCTTTGACGTCTTCCCGGCGGATCGGCGGCAGATGCGGGCCGAACCGCTCCTCGTAGAGCTTGAGCAGCCGGTGCCGGTGACCGCGCTCCTCCTCGGCCATCTCCTCGAAGATTTTTGCCGTGTCCGGATAACGCTCGCGCAAATCCTCGGCGAAGGTCATGTAGATGCGGCTATCCTCCTCCTCGGAGGAGATCGCGACCGCAAGTACCTCGCGCTCGGTCAGGTCGGAAAAATTCTTCACGGGGGCCCATTTCACTAGTTTAGAATAATTCTAAACTATATAGGGCGCCGCGGTTCGCCGGTCAAATCAGGCCGTGCGGGCCTTTGCGAGGAAGTCGAGCAGCAACCGGCTGACCTCGGTCGGCTGCTCCTGCTGCACCCAATGGCCGGCGCCGTCGATGAGATGGCAGCCGAGCATCCTGGTGCAGCCGCGACCCTGCATCGCCTCGAACACGCCGGGGCGCTGATAGGTGCCCCAGTCCTGCTTGCCGGAGATGAAGCACGAGGGCACGTCGATGCTGCGGCCGGAGAACAGCTGCATCTCCTTGTTGAGTATGCCCGACGTGCCATAGCGGTACCATTGCAGCCCGCCCTGGAATCCGGTGCGGCCGTACTCGGCGCTGTAATAAGCAAGGTCGCTGTCCGGCAGCCATCGATTGGCGGCGATCACGGCCGGCGAGGGCATCTCTTTCGCGACCGTCTCGGCCATGGTCTCGTTCAGGTCCATCACATAGTAGGTCGGCAGTTTCGCCAGTTCATTCGCCGACCACGATTGCAGCGGGTAGGGCTTGTTGTCGGTCCAGTCCGCGCTCTTGTGATGATAGTAGGCGCGCAGGAAATCGTGCACACCTTGCGGCGCGTGCAGCATGTCGTCGTTCGCGGGCCGTGTCGAATAGTACCATTGATAATGCTTGCGCGGGCGGGGCAATGCGGCGAGCTCGCGATGCACGGGATCTTCCACGGCAGGCTTTCCCGGACCATCGACCGTATCGAACGGCAATGTCGGCGCGCCGCCGAACGGCGCGCTCATCAGCGTCACCGATCGAAACACGTCGGGCCGGATCAGCGCGCACCACGCCGCGACCGGGCTGCCGAAATCATGTCCGGCGAGATCGACCTGCCTGTAGCCGAACGCCGACACCAGGGCGAGCACATCGCGCACGAGGTTGAGCAGCGAGAACGGGGTGAGATCGCCGTCGTAATCCGCGGTCCACCCGGTCGTGCGCCCGTAGCCGCGCTGATCCGGCGCGAGCACGTGATAGCCGTTGGCCGCGAGTGCCGACATCACCTTGCGCCAGGAGAAGGCAAGCTCCGGAAAGCCGTGCAGCAAGAGGATGCAGGGCCGCCCCTTGGTCTCGAACCCGGCTTCCAGCACATGCATCCGCAGGCCGTTGATGCCATCGACGTAGCGCGAGCGGATTCCGGCGGGGAGAGCGATGTCGGGGAGATCAGGCATGGTGTTTCCTCGTCATGGCCGGGCTTGTCCCGGCCATCCACGTTCTTGTTGCGGTCGATTGTAAGAGCGTGGATGCCCGGGACAAGCCCGGGCATGACGATCAGCGAAAGGCGATCGCGGCGCGTTAAACCGCCGCGCAGACGAACGCGCTGCCCTTGCGCTTGATCTTCCCCACCGACGGCGAGGGGAAATGCGCGGTGCAGCACAGCGTGTCGGTGTCGCAATAGCGCTCCAGGACGCTGCGGCGCGTCGTTGCCGCCTTGGCCTGATCGACGTCGAACTTCATCGACAGCTCCGGATAGAGCGTCTGCAGCGGCGAGTGGATGAGGTCACCGGTGAAAACCGCATCGTCCTTGCCGCGCCCCATCGCGAATGCGACATGGCCCGGTGTGTGGCCGGGCGTCGGCACGATGCGGACATGATCGCCGATCTGATGGTCGCTGCCGACGAGCTCGTGGCGGCCCGCCTCGACCACCGGCAGCACGCTGTCGGCGAAGGGCGGCACCTCGGCCTTCGCGTTCTGCTCGGTCCAGTAATCGAACTCCTGTTTGGCGAAGACGTAGCGCGCTTTGGGGAAGGTAGGCACCCAGCGGCCGTTCTCCATCCGCGTGTTCCAGCCGACGTGATCGACATGCAGATGCGTGCACATCACGAAGTCGATGTCCTCGACCGCGATGCCGGCGGCGCTGAGGCCGCGCATATAGGTGTCGTCGGTCTTCATGTGCCATTTCGGCCGCTGCGGCCGCGACTTGTCGTTGCCGATGCAGCTGTCGATCAGGATGGTGTGGTGCGGCGTCTTCACCACGTAGGACTGGAAGCACAGGATCAGGGTGTCCGCATCGTCCAGCGCCTTGGCCTGCCGCATCCACGCCCGGTTCTCGGCGAGTATCTCCGCCGTCAGCCCGGGGATGAACTCCAGCGCCGGAAAGAACGGAGACTCCTGCTCGATGATGCGATGAATGGTGAGATCGCCGACCGCATATTTGAGGCTCATGCTCGTTTCCCTCGTGATCAGTGCGCGGATGGAATGACGATATTGGTGAGGATGTCGATCGCGGCCAAGCCTTCCTTCGGCTGGCCGTATTGCGCGGCTGAAGTCATCATGACGAGATCAAGCTCGGGCACGATGAAAATGCGTTGCCCGCCCCAGCCAAAAGCTCCAACCCATTTGATTTCCTTGCCATTGGCAAGCGAGCGGCCCATCCACCATTGATAGCCGTAGAACAGCGTGCCGCCGAAATAGCCGACCGCCTGGAAGCGCGGCGTGATCGATTGTGCGATCCAGTCGGCCGAGACGATTTGCTGGCCGTTCCACCGGCCATGATTGAGCACGAGCTGGCCGATCTTCGCGGCATCGCGCGGTCGCAAGCGCAGGCCCGCGGCCGCCGCGATCTTGCCGTTCTTATAGGCCTTCCACTCGAAATCGCTGATCCCGAGCGGCTGGAACAGCATCTCGCGAGCAAATGCCTCCAACGGCTTGCCCGAGACGCGTTCGAGGATGTTGCCGAGCAGTTCAGTCCCGCCGCCATTATAGGTCCATAGCGCATCCGGCGGCTCAGCGACTGGTTTTGCGAGCACATAGCCGATCGGATCGGCTTCGAAGGTGAGATGCGGTTCGTCGTTTTTCGGATCGGTCCAGGCCCGCGCCTCGTCCCATTTGATGCCGGATGACATCGTCAGCAGATGGCGCAGCGTGATGGCGTCCCATCCCGCCTGCTTTACCGCTGCGGAGTCGGGGAAGAATTTCAGAACGGGCTCGTCGACGCCTGCGATGAGCTTGCGGTCGATCGCGATTCCAACCAGCAGCGAAGTCACGCTCTTGGATGCCGAACGCATATCGTGCTTCGTCGTTGCAGTGAATTCGTACTGGCTGTGGGACTGTCCCCAAGGCTCGTCGTAGCCGGGAAAATACTGCTCGAAGACGAGCTTGCCGTGCCTGACGACGACGACCGAATGGACGGCGGTTGCTCGCTGCTCGAGCCGTGCGGCGATGGCACAAAGCTGAGCGCCGTCCATGCCGACGCTGTCAAGCGATGCAATCTCCCAGCCATCGTCGATCGATAATGGCGATCCGCAGGCCTGATGGGTTTGTCCAGGCGACATGCTCTCGGCCCGCAGATGGGTGGCTGAGACTGACAGCGCGAGCACGAGGCTCGCACCGAGACTTGTGAGACGGGAGAGATGATCGCGCATCGTCATTCTCCCGTCTATCCCGCTATGCCGCCGGCGGCACCGAGATCTTCACGGAGGGCCGCTCCAGCATCTTCTGGTGGAAAGCGTCGAGTTTCGGATAGGCCTTGCGCCAGCCGCAATCGGCGAAGCGGAAATCGGCATAGCCAAGCACGCAGACGAGGCCGATCTGCGAGATGTCGAACGGGCCGTTCAAAACCTCGGGCATGTTCTCGAAGCGCGCCATGCCGGTCCAGGCCCGGTTCCAGTGGTCATCCGACCAGGCCTGCCATTGCAGGCCCTGCGGCCGCACCATCTTCTCGTAGCGGCACAGCAGCATGGAATCGAGCATGCCGTTGATCAGCGAGTGATTGGTCTTGGCCTTCCAGCGCCGCGGGCCGTAATCCGGGATCAGGCTGCCGCCGGCCATCTCGTTGAGATATTCGACGATGACGTAGGAATCCAGGATGACGTCGCCGTCATTGGTGATCAGCACCGGCAGCTTCTTCAACGGCGTGATGCGCGAATAGTCCTCATTGGCCGTGCCCGGCGCCACGGTTGCGGGCATCAGCTCG
Source organism: Bradyrhizobium sp. B117 (assembly GCF_038969555.1). NCBI lineage: Bacteria > Pseudomonadati > Pseudomonadota > Alphaproteobacteria > Hyphomicrobiales > Nitrobacteraceae > Bradyrhizobium > Bradyrhizobium sp. B117. The sequence continues at coordinate 9,237,096 of NZ_CP152414.1, read as the reverse complement.
ATCTTGTCGATCAGGCCAAGCTCGATCGCGGCGATGCGCACCTTGCGGGCGAAGGGCGAGGCGGCGGAGAAGGAGAGTTTCATTTCAGATATCCGTCAAATGAACCGGTTTGGCTTGTCATCGCGAGGAGCGAAGCGACGAAGCAATCCAGGCTGTCTCTGAAGGACGATCTCTGGATTGCTTCGCTTTGCTCGCAATGACGGTGTGGCGACGGTGTGGATCGCGACCTTACGCCGCGATGATCTCCTGGCGTTGCTCGCCGAGGCCTTCGATGCCGAGCGTGACGACGTCGCCGACATTGAGGAAGGTCGGCGGCTTCATGCCGAGGCCGACGCCGGGCGGGGTGCCCGTGGTGATGATGTCGCCCGGCAGCAGCGTCATGAACTGCGAGACATAGGACACGCACTTGGCCATCGAGAAGATCATGGTCGCGGTCGAGCCGGTCTGGCGGCGCTGGCCGTTGACGTCGAGCCACATCGACAGGTTCTGCACGTCCTTGATCTCGTCCTTGGTGGCGAGCCACGGCCCGAGCGGGCCGAACGTGTCGTGCGACTTGCCCTTGGTCCACTGTCCCAGGCGCTCGGTCTGGAAGTTGCGCTCGGAGACGTCGTTGCAGACGCAATAGCCGGCGACGTAGTTCAGCGCATCGGCTTCCGAGACGTATTTGGCGCGAGTGCCGATGATGGCGGCGATCTCGACCTCCCAGTCGAGCTTGGTCGAACCGCGCGGCTTTTCGACCGCGTCGTTCGGGCCGGACAGCGAGGTGTTGGCCTTCATGAAGATGATCGGCTCGGTCGGGATCGCAGCGCCGGTTTCCTTGGCGTGGTCGCTGTAGTTGAGGCCGATGGCGACGAATTTCGAGATGCCGGTGACGGGCGAGCCGAAGCGCGGCTTGCCGGAAACGGCGGGCAGCGAGGCGGGGTCGAGGCCTGCCAGTTTCTTCAGGCTCTCCGGCGAATAGGCGTCGCCCGTGAGGTCCTTCAGATGCGCCGACAGGTCGCGCAACTGGCCGGATTTGTCGATCAGGCCGGGCTTTTCCGCACCCTTTTCGCCATAACGAACAAGCTTCATTCTCGTTTCTCCCTTGGGATGGACTGATCGGTTAAATAGCTTCATGGAACAGGGCGGCGGGAAATTCAACCGCTCAAACAGCGGTGCATTGCAGCCTTCTCAATTCGGGCGATCGTAGGGTGGGCAAGCCGCAAAGCGCCGTGCCCACGAGCTGTTTCCAGGAGCGCGGAATGGTGGGCGCGCGGAGCCTGTCATCGTTCGCGCGCCCCGGTGGCTTTGCCCACCCTACGATTGCAGCGCCACAAATCTGAACGCGTCGCCGTCGCGCTTGATGTGCCCGGCCGAAAAATGCCCGCCGATCACCAGCGTTGGGGTGTCGGCGAACCGGCTGAACAGGTTGCGGCGCGTCGCCGCCGATTGGGCGGGGTCGCTGTCGACGACCGAACACCAGTCGAGATGCGCCATCTGGCAGGGATGATGGGCGACGTCGCCGCCGAGCAACGCCTGTTCGCCGCCGGACTCGATCAGGACGCTCATGTGCCCGGGGCTGTGACCGGGGGTCGGGATCACGCTGATCTCGTCGGACAGGCGATGGTCGCCCGGGATCAGCTCGGCCCGATCCGCATCGACGATCGGCTGCACGGAATCGCCAAACACCACCGCCTTGTCCGGCTCGGTGGAATGATCGCGCCAGTACTCGTATTCGGTCTTGCCGAACAGGTAGCGCGCCTTTGGGAATGTCGGCACCCATTTGCCGTCGACCAGCTTCGTATTCCAGCCGACATGATCGACATGAAGATGCGTGCACAGCACGGTGTCGATGGTCTCGGGCGCAAAGCCCGCCGCCGTCATCGTCTGAAGGAACGGCGTGCTGCGGTTGTTCCAGGTCGGAAAGCCACGGCCCTGCTTGTCGTTGCCAAGCCCGGTGTCGACCACGATGCGGCGCGTCGGCGTTTCCACCACCAGCGAATGGATCGACATCTTCAGCCGGCCCTCGTCAGTGGCGAAATGCGGGATCAGCCAGGGCAGCTTCCGGATCTCGTCATTGGTCGCGGCCGGCAGGATGAAGCGCGTCGAGCCGACCGTCTCCATTTCCACGACCTCAGTGATTTTGACCCTGCCGATCGTCCAGTGCATGCGTTGGCCCCATGTTCTTGGTTTGCTGCCGAAAGATGCACATTTTCCCTCTCCGAGCGCAATGGATCATCTGTCGTGATGTTGCGTTATCGAGGGAACTTGGAACCACAGACGATGCGCCCGAGGTAGCCCATGCCAGAGCTTGCCATTTCCGCCGACAAGGTCGCCTTCATCATCGAGAAGGCGCGCGAATTCGACGTCAAGGAAGAGGATACCGATCCGGATTCGGGTTCGAATCCGAGCGATGACGATGCGGTCGATGTGCTCGAGGACGACGGCTCCGATCCCGTCGGCAGCGAGCTCGGCGGCTTCATCGTTGCCCTGAACGAGGACGAGCAGGTCGATCTCGTCGCGCTGACTTGGCTCGGCCGCGGCGACGGCACGATCGATGATTGGGACGATTTACGCGCGCGCGCCGTCGAAGCGCGGGGCGAGTATCGCAAGCCCCGGCACGAGACCGTGCAATATCTGCTCGGCGAGCCGATGCTGGGCGATCTGCTCGCGGACGGCCTCGATGCCTTCGGCATCGACTGGACCGATGAGCGCCTCACCGCCGATTCCTCCGATCCCAGCGAGCGGGACGAGGACGAGCCGACCAAGCAGCGGTGGCTAGTCCGGCCTCGCGGTGAGGGGAATGATTGAGATCCGACGCCGCCGCATCGTCATGGCCGGGCTTGCCCCGGCCATCCACGTCTCACTTGGCCGCACCAAGAACGTGGATGCCCGGGACAAGGCCCGGGCATGACGGTTTTTCGCGGATTGCGCGGTTAAGGCACGAAGGCCTACAGCGTTCCCGGGAATGCGCCACCGTCGAGCAGAATGTTCTGCCCCGTGATGAAGCCCGCCTTGGCGCCGCACAGGAAGGCGCAGGCATAGCCGAACTCGTCGGGCTGGCCGAAGCGGCCCGCGGGATTGAGCTTGGCGCGCTCGGCCAGGATCTGCTCCGGCGTCGTGCCGCGCTTGTCGGCTTCGGCCTTGGCGGTGCCGGTCAGGCGATCGGTTTCGAACGGGCCTGGCAACAGGCCGTTGATGGTGACGTTGTTGATCACCGTCTTGCGCGACAGGCCGGCGATGAAGCCGGTGAGGCCGGCGCGCGCGCCGTTGGAAAGGCCGAGAATGTCGATCGGCGCCTTCACCGCGGCCGAGGTGATGTTGACGATGCGGCCGAACTTGCGCGCCATCATGCCGTCGACGGTCGCCTTGATCAGCTCGATCGGCGTCAGCATGTTGGCGTCGATCGCCTTGATCCAGTCGTCGCGGGTCCAGTTGCGGAAATCGCCGGGCGGCGGGCCGCCGGCATTGTTGATGAGGATATCGGGCTCGGGGCAGGCCTTCAGCACGGCCTCGCGGCCCGCCGGCGTCGTGATGTCGCCGACGATCTCGGTGACGGTCACGTCGGGATAGGCCTTGCGGATCTCGTCGGCCGTCTTCTTCAGCGCTTCGGCGCCGCGCGCGGTCAGCGTGACGTGAACGCCGGCGTCCGCCAGCGAGATGGCGCAAGCGCGGCCGAGGCCCTTGCTGGATGCGCAGACGATGGCGCGGCGACCTTTGATCCCAAGATCCACTGTTTCACTCCCGAAAATAGCAGGCAGGTTTTGGACGGCGCACTCTAGCCAACTGCGGCGCCCCTGATAAGGGAGAGGCCCGCGTCAAAATGCATGGCGCGGGCTGCGGCGATGCACTAGATGCGACGCTCCTGCTTGAGGCGGTCGATCGCCGCGGCGGCCTCGGGCGGCAGTGATTTGAATCCCATCTGTCCGGCCGCCGAGAACAGCGGCCGCAGATGCGAGCCGGCGAGGAAGGGCGGCTGGCGGTTGGCCGGCACGATCTGGTCGAACACGAGAACCAGCGTGGTGGCGACGAGGCCGACCCGGACCGCGCCGAGCGCGGCGCCGCCGACGCGGTCGCCGATGCCGGTCTCGCCGAGTGTGTCGTTCAGCGCGACGCGGCCGATATGGCCGAGCAGCATGCCAATCACCACGAAGATGGCGAAAAACCAGATCCAGTTCTGGAGCAGCGGCGCGTTGGGATTGCCGGCGATTTGCGGCGCGATCATCGGCATCAGCGCCACCGCCATGGGCGCGGCGAGGAGATAGGCGAGGATGGTCATGGCGCTGCGCAGCAGGCCGGTCCGAAAGCCGAGGCCGACGGCGATGGCAAGCGCCGCATAGACCGCGAGATCGAAACTGTTCATCACTGCGAGCCCCTGTCTCAGGTGGAACGAATGAACGCCGAGCCGATCATTCCGGTTTCAGATCGTTAAAATCGTCGGTATTGATGGCTCCAAAGCTCAGGGAAATCGCTCGAGGACAGCATGTCAGACCTATTCGACGTCAGTAAGGAAATCATCCTCGTAACAGGCGCGAGCCAGGGGCTGGGGCGGCAGTTTGCCCGGGTGCTGGCGGCGCATGGCGCCGCGGTCGCGCTCGCGGCGCGACAGGCCGACAAGCTGAAGAGCCTGGAGGACGAGATCCGCGGCAAGGGCGGCCGCGCCGCCGCGGTCGCGCTCGACGTCACCGACACCGCATCGATCGCGAAAGCGGTGGATGCCGCAGAAGCGGCGCTCGGCCCGGTCACGGTGCTGATCAACAATGCCGGCATCGCCATCGAGAAGCTCGCGACCGAGCAGACCGAATCCGATTGGGACGCGGTGATCGGCGCCAATCTCAAGGGCGCCTATTTTCTCGCGACCGAGATCGCGCGCCGCATGATCGCGCGCAAGCAGTCAGGTAACATCGTCAACATCGCCTCCGTGCTCGGCACCGGCGTGCTCAAGGCGGTCTCGCCCTACGCGATCTCCAAGGCCGGCATCATCCAGGCGACGAAAGCGATGGCGCTGGAACTCGCCGGCCAGAACATCCGCATCAACGCGCTCGCGCCCGGCTACATCGACACCGAGATGAACCACGCCTTCTGGTCGACGCCGGCGGGCGAGCGCCTCGCCAAACGCATCCCCCAGCGCCGCGTCGGCGCCGAGTCCGATCTCGACGGCGCCATCCTGCTGCTGGCCTCGCAGGCGTCGCGGTACATGACGGGGAGTGTGGTGACGGTGGATGGCGGGTTCTTGTTGAATTGAGCTTGTCTTCGCCTCTCCCCGCGTGCGGGGAGAGGCCGGAATTTGCGAGAGCAAATTCCGGGTGAGGGGGAGTCTCCGCGAGTGCAGCTGGTTGAGACAAGCACCGCTCTATCCACATCGTCATTGCGAGCGCAGCGAAGCAATCCAGAGTCGGGATTCTGGATTGCTTCGCTGCGCTCGCAATGACGAAGAGGAGGCGATGCTACCGCCTCTCCGCACCTATCATATCCGCCGCCTTCTCCCCGATCATGATGGTCGGCGCATTGGTGTTGCCGCCGATCAGCGTCGGCATGATCGAGGCATCGACGACGCGCAAGCCTTGCACACCGTGCACCTTCAGCGTCGGATCGACCACGGCCATCGCGTCCGCGCCCATCTTGCAGGTGCCGACCGGGTGATAGACGGTGTCGACGCGATTGCGCAGGATGGCGCGGATGTCGTCGTCGGTTCGCACGTCGGACGTGAACATGTCCTTCTTCTGCAAGGCGCGCAGCGCCGGCGTCTCCATCAGCCGTCGCGTGGTCTTGAAGCCGGCGACCATCGCTTCGAGATCCCAGTCCTCGCCGAGGAAATTCGGATCGATCATTGGAGCAGCCAGCGGATCGGCGTTCTTCAGCCATACGCTGCCGCGGCTTTTCGGCCTGAGCAGGCAGACATGGCATGAGAACCCTGCCTCCTTGTGCTTCTTGCGGCCGTGATCGTCGAGCATCGCGATGACGAAGTGCAACTGGATGTCTGGCACGTCGAGGTGGCCCTGCGTCTTCAGGAAGCCGCCGCATTCGGCGAAATTCGTGGTCATCAGGCCGCGCCGCTCGCGGCGATAGCGCTGGATGGCGCGGAGCAGGGACGGCAGCCGGCCGAGCGACGAGTGAACGAAGTGCGGATAATCTGAGGCGTAGACGAATACGAAATCCGGATGGTCCTGCAGATTGCGCCCGACACCCGGCAGGTGATGGGTGACGCCGATGCCGTGCGCGCGGAGCGCCTCGCCATCGCCGATGCCCGACAGCATCAACAGCTGCGGCGACTGGAAGGCGCCGGCGGCGAGGATCACCTCGCGGCGGGCGCGCAGCTGCTTCTTTTGCTTGCCCTGCACATATTCGACGCCGACCGCGCGCTTGCCCTCGAACAAAATGCGCGTGGCATGCGCCGCCGTCTCGACCCGCAAATTCGTGCGCTTGTCGATGTGGGGCTGCAGATAGGCGCGGGCCGCGCTCCAGCGCTCGCCATTGTGCTGCGTCACCTGATAGCTGCCGAGCCCTTCATGGTCCGCTTCATTGAAGTCGTCGCGGATGCGGAACTGCGCCTCGCGCGCGGCCTGATGGAAGACCTGATGGATCGGATTGTCCGAGCGCAGCCTGTTGACATGCAGCGGGCCGCCCTTGCCGTGATACTCGCCGTCGAAATCGCGGTTGTTCTCCGCGCGCTTGAAGTAGGGCAGCACGTCCGCGTACGACCAGCCGGCATTGCCGAGCGAGGCCCAGTGGTCGTAGTCCCATTTGTGGCCGCGGATGTAGACCATGGCATTGATTGCCGAGGACCCGCCGAGGCCCTTGCCGCGCGGCTGATAGCCGATACGGCCGTTCAATCCCTTCTGCGGCACGGTATCGAAGGCCCAGTTGGCCGCGCGGTAGGGCAGAGCGAGCCCGAACGGCGTGGTGATCCGCCAAGTGTCGTTGCGCCCGCCGGCATCGAGCAGCGCCACGGATGTCGCCGCATCCTCCGACAGCCGTCCTGCCACGGTGCAGCCGCCGGAGCCCGCGCCCACGACGACGAAATCGAATGTGTCGGTCAATTGTGCTTCCCCCTTGCGAGTCTTTGTTGTTGGCCGTCATTCCGGGGCTCGCGCTGCGCGCGCCCCGGAATGACGGCAGCCTCTCCAGCCGCCCGATCCTGGTCCCATCGGGCGGGGGCAGGTCAGCGGGTGGTCTACGGCATTCGCCCCGTTATCTTGTTGCCGCAAGCTCGCCCGTTGTGGAACTTCTGGCAAGAGCGCGCCAAACCGGTCGAAAACCGGCTCACCGCGTTGTCATAAAGTCGAAAAAAACGTCCCGGCGGCCCTTTCCAAAGCCACCCCGCCTTGATACATACGCCTCGCACCCGAGGGGCTTTGCCCCGGGGTTGCCTTCCAAGGAAGCCTTTGGGACGGACGACAAGCCACGCGAACAGCGCCGGCCTTACCCCTTCGTCCCCGGGATTTTGCTGAAGGCGCGCAACGGTTTAACGCGGGGTGGAGCAGCCCGGTAGCTCGTCAGGCTCATAACCTGAAGGTCATAGGTTCAAATCCTATCCCCGCAACCAAATTCGGATTGACCGGATCCGATACGAAAATGGCCCGCGCAACGCGGGCCATTTTTGTTTTGGCGGAACGATCGTCGGGCGTTGCGGGCAGGCGCAGCAAAGGCGGGGATCGGCTATGCGCGTTCGCCTTGAACTCCCAGGAGCCCGGCGAGGCCAAGCATGACCGGGGTGAGAGCCAGACTGCCCCATCCCATCGCATTCACGCCCCAGCGCGTCACCACCCAGCCGCCGACCAACGCCCCGAGCGCGATTCCGAGATTGGCGGCCGAGATGTTCATCGCCATCGCAAATGCCGGCATGGACCGTCCGGTCAGCGTGACGCGCACCTGGCACAGCGTCACGCAGGCGGTGTGCGCCATACCCCAGATGCCGATCACGACAAGACGCAACAGGGGGGCGTCCACGAGCGAAAGCGCAAGTGCCGCAAGCGTCACCACGATGACCGCCAGTGCAGTGGCTGACAGCGGCGCCTGGTCCGCCACGCGGCCGGCCGCGGCGTTGCCGAGCAGGCCCGCGGCCCCGAATTCCAGGAGAACCAGCGCGATCTGCCAATTGGAGAAACCCGCTCGCTCCGCGAACCAGGCCGTCAGATAGGTGTAGGCCGAAAACATCGCGGCGAACACCGCGATGGACAGCATCAGGTGCGTCACGAACCGCGGTTCGCACACAAGGCGCCACGCCTGCTCCGCGCGAGGCGCGCTATTCCCGCTGATGCGCGGCAGGCCCAGTGCCACCAGTCCCGCTGCCGCCACGGCGAACACGATGAGCGCGACGAAGGATGGTGTCCATAGGCCGCCCTCGGCCAACGCGACGCCGGCGGGCAAGGCGCAGACCACGCCGACTGCAAAGCCGGTATTGGCGCGCGCCAGGGATCGGCCGCGTCGTTCCGGTGGCGACAACCGGCTGACGATCTCGGCGCCGACTCCAATGAACACCGGCAGCGCCGCGCCCTGGATCATGCGCACCGTCAGCATCGTGCCGAAGCTTGGCTGCAGCAGGACCGCGAGATTGGCTGTGGCGAACAGCAGCAGAGTGCCGATCAGGACATTCCGTGGCGACATCCGCGCCGTGGCGAGCGTCAGCGGCGGTCCGAGCAGGGAGGCTGAGAGCGCGAAGGCCCCGACCAGCCGCCCGGCTGTGGCGATCGACACACCGAAATCCCTGCTCAGGACCGGCAACAGACCCATGACGATGAACTCGGTCGCGACGACAATGGCGCTTGCCGTCGCCACGACCAGGAGCGCGAGCGGGAGTTCGCGCGCCTCGGTCGCACTGGAGTTCGTCACGCGTTGGCGCCGCCGTCAATCGTCAGGCCGGTGCCATTGATCGAGCGCGCCTGCGGTCCGGCCACGTACGCAACCAGCGCAGCAACGTCCTCGGCCTTGCCGTATTGCGGGATCGCCATGCGCGAGCGTTGCCCTTCGGCCTGCGCGCCGTTGGCTGGGTTCATGTCGGTATCGGTCGAGCCCGGGTGCACGATGTTGACGGTGATGCCGCGGCCGCCGAGATCGCGCGCGAGACCTTGCGTCCAAGCGATCAGTGCCGACTTGCTCATGGAATAAAGGCTCATGCCGGGGGCAGGCACCTGCGTCGCGAGATTGCTGCCGATCGAGATGATGCGCCCGCCATCGCCCATATGTGCGAGCGCGGCTTGCGATGCCACGACCACTGCTCGAACATTCACCGCGAGCGTCGCGTCGACGTCTTCGATGGTCATCGTCTCGATGGGGCCGCCTCTGAAGATTCCGGCATTGTTGACCAGGATGTCCAGGCCGCCGAACGCCTCCACGGCCTGATCCACCGCCGCCTTGACGGCGGCGGCATCGGCGCTGTCGGCCTTGATGGCGAGCCCCCGTCGTCCGAGTTTTTCGATCTCCGCAACCACCGCTTGCGCCCTGTCGGCCGAACGCTCGTAGGTGAAGGCAACATCGGCGCCGTCGGAGGCGAGGCGTTTGGCGATTGCAGCGCCGATCCCGCGGCTGCCGCCGGTGACCAGAGCCCGTTTTCCTCGGAGTGCGGTCATGGAGTTTCTCCTATTTATGTAACGATCGACATAAAAATAGCGATGGTTGCGCCGAACCGTCAAGTGAATTATTTTATCGATCGACACAGAAATCGAGCGGACGGAATGGAACGAGGTCGGCCCCGGAGTTTTGACAAGGAAGTCGCGCTCAAGCGCGCCATGGAGCTGTTTTGGGCCAAAGGTTATGAAGGCGCCTCGATGGCCGATCTCACCGCTGCCATGGGAATTGCCTCGCCAAGCATCTACGCCGCCTTCGGCTGCAAGGAGGAACTGTTCCGACAGGCGCTGCAATATTACGTGGCCACCGAAGGGCCCGAGATCTGGAATGGGGTCAGGCAGGCGCCCACCGCCTTTGAGGCAATCGAAAGCTTTCTCATGCAGACCGCGCGGGCCTTCACACGGCGGAGCCGGCCGCCGGGGTGCCTCGTCGTGCTGGCGGCGCTGCACGCCACTGATCAGTCGGAAATGGTGCGGCGCGAATTGATCGTGATGCGAGCCAAGACCGTTGAAGATTTACGACAGCGTCTGGCACAGGGCGTTGCATCTGGCGAGATCTCGCCTAAGGCCGATCTCGCTGCCATTGCCAGATACTATGTAACCGTCCAACAGGGCATGTCGATCCAGGCGCGCGACGGCGCTAGCCGTCGGGACCTGGAGCATATTGCGGGCGCTGCGCTCGCCGCCTGGAAGTCGCTCACCGGTGCGTCTGACTAGCTTAGCGATCAGTCAAATATCAAAACTTAGCTATCGGGTAGCGTCGCGATGACCGCTCCATATGAGGCCGAGCGCTCCTTTAGACATCATGCAAACGGCCACGATCAGCGAACGTCGCTATCGGTGGTTGCGCCTCCCCGCGACCAAGGACACAATAAGTCCTCCAAACCGTTTCGATTTCGGGGGCTTTTGCATTCTAATGCGCCCCGAACTTGCGACCGACGCTGACGCCACCGTCGCGCCATCATGACCGTGAGCCATCCCATGACCGAGATCGAGCTTGTCAACGTGTTCACCCACTTAGGCGCCGGTGGCAATCCATGTCCCATCGTGATCGATGCATCGCATCTTGCAGGTGAGGGGATGCAGGCGGTGGCGCGGCACTTTGGGCACGAGTCGGGTTTCGTCCTGCCGGCAGCAGGGCCCGAGTCCGACTATGTCTTCCGGTTCTGGGTGCCACGGCACGAGATGGAGATGTGCGGCCACGCGACGATCGGCGCGCTGTGGGTGCTTGCGACCAAGGGGCGCTTGCCCGTCGAGCACGTTCGCATCGAGACGCGCAGTGGGCCGGTGACGGGCTATGTCGATGGCGCCGGCTCGGGCGAGCCATCTGTCGAGATCAGCCAGCCGGCCGGCAAGGTCGTCGATCTCTCGCGTGCCGACGAGGAGGACGTGCTGTCGGCGCTGAAGCTGTCACGCAGCGATCTGCTCGACCTGCCGATCCAGAACGCCGTCACGTCGCGCGTGAAGACGTTGATCCCGATGAAAGGCGTCCGCGAGCTCAACGCGCTGGTGCCGGCGCCTGCGCAGATCGAGGCGTGCTGCGGCCGGATTGGGTCCACCGGCCTTTATCCCTATGCCATCGAGCAACAGGCCGAACGACGTTTCGAGGCGCGACAATTCCCGAAATCGTCGGGCTACCCGGAAGATGCGGCCACGGGTATCGCTGCCGCGGCGCTTGCGTTCGGACTGCTCAGGAACGGCCTTGTGGAGCGCAACAGCGAGCGGATCACCATCATGCAGGGACGGGCGATGGGAGCCTTGTCCGAGATCGGCGTGCGCCTCGGCTTCGCCGGCGACAGGCCTGTCGGCTGTCTGCTCGGCGGCTCCGTCACGCGCGCGGAGACGCATGTCTTGCAGCCCTGAGAGGCTGCGCTGGAGCATGATCGCGGCACCATGCCGTGCTTTAGGCCCGCGCCGCTCAGAACTTCGTAATCGGCTTCCCGTCCGCCCCGACCAGCGTCGACGGGGCCTCGCCGAACACCAGGCTATCAGGCTGAAACTTGATCGTCTTGCCGCCCTCGACGAACTCCGCAAAATTGCGCGGCGTCGCCGAGTGCACGCCGTTGGCCAGGAAGTCCGTGGTCTCGTAGCAGGTGTCGGGCTTGCCGCCGGATCCTTCGCTCAGGAATTTCTGGAAATTCTGGCTCGTCACCTTGGCCTTCTTGCGGGCCGACCAGTTGGTGTAGCGGCGGTAGAGCTTTGGCAGGATCACCGGGCCCTTGTCGGTCGCGAGCACACTGGTCTCGTTCTTTTTCGGCTCGATCAGGTCGAAGTCGAACGCCCCAATCGTCTTGGCGAGATGCTTCCAGACCGGCAGCTTCTTTGCCCGCGCGGTCTTGGCCAGCGCCAGGAAGGCCTTGATCTCGTCGTCGTTCATCGACGAGTAGAATGTCGGATAGGCAAAACCCTGTTCGACCAGCCAGTGGTTGATGTCGACCTTGTTGCCGCCGACCGTCACCTCGATGTCACCGACCAACCGGCCATAGGTGTCGAACACCTCGTTCGGCGTATCGACATGGGTGAACACCCGGCAGGCGAGCGCCGCTTCGCCGGGGCCGCTGAGGAAATCATGCAGCGCCTTGCTCGCGGTGGCGCCGAGGAATTGCCGGTAGGAATGGGTGACCTCGTGATAGGCCTGCTTCTTGGCATCCGGCAGCCCCTTCTTCTCGGCGGCCGAGAGCGGCGACGGCATATAGTGCAGCTCGGGCGCATCGATGCAGGCGAATGGTGAGCTTGCCGTTCTTGATCGGCGGTGTCGCGGTGCGGCCCTTGACCTTGGCGTTGTCGAAGACATGGGTCGGATGGAATGGCGCCGTGTCGCTCTTGCGGAAGCGGATCGCGTCGGGCGCGACGTTCACGATCACCTTTGTGGTGTCGGCGTCCGACCGGCCCTCCGGCCAGAACTGGCTGACATCGATGGTGCCTTCGACTTCCAGCAGTCCAACGGGCATCGGCCGCTCCTCCCCATGAGCGCGTCGGTCGCTTTGACACGGCGACTCGCGCGCACAATCGGCAGACAACGGATCATCTTCATGCGACAGGCCAGTGACGGCAGATGGGACAGGCGCGATACGTTGTTGGGCGACCCTGTAGAGGGGTTGGCCGCCAGGGCGGTCGCCCGCCGCTTGTGCGGCGCAAGGCGGAAGCCGCCGCGACGGCGGCGGGCGTGTCCACAAAATCCCTTGCGCGGGCCTCAAGGTCGGCTACCGTTGGTACGCTAGCCGCAGGGTTAGGTGACGTATTGATCGCGATTTTTTAGCATCCGATTTTTCGGCGCCGCGACGGCGCGACGCCCAGCAAGCGAGGCGGGGCCATGATCACACGGGACCAGTCAGCTCTGTTGGCGCCGGTCGAGCGCGACCTGCGGCTCGATCTCTTCCGCGGCATCGGGTTGTGGATGATCTTCCTCGACCACATCCCGCACGACGTCGTGGCCTGGCTGACCTTGCGCAACTACGGCTTCAGCGACGCCGCCGAGTTCTTCGTCTTCATCTCGGGTTACCTCGTCGGCTGGATCTACGGGCCGATCGTTGCGGGCGGCTGGTTTCTCGCCGCCGTCAAGCGGCTATGGCGGCGCGCGGCCGAGATGTATGTCGCCCACATCATGCTGTTCCTGCTGTTCACGGCGCAGATCGCGCGCACCGCGCGCCGCTTCGACAATCCGATGTACGAGCACGAGTTCAACGTGTTCAATTTCCTCGCGCATCCGGACGAGCTGATCGGGCAGGCGATCGTGCTCAAGTACAAGCCGGTCAATCTCGACGTGCTGCCGCTCTACATCACGCTGGTGTTCGCCTCGCCCTTCATCGTCTGGTGCCTGGTGCGCCGGCCGACCCTGACGCTCGCCGCGTCCGTCGTGCTCTATCTGCTGTCGCGCTGGTTCGATTGGAACGTCGCCTCCTATCCGCCCGGCACGACCTGGTACTTCAACCCGTTCTGCTGGCAGCTGATGTTCGTGTTCGCGGCCTGGTGCGGCATCGGCCAGATCGAGAGGATCGCGACCTTGGTGTGGTCCAGGGCCGCGATGGCGCTGGCGGCGGCCTGGCTGGTGTTCGCGTTCCTGATCGTGATGACCTGGCACATCCCCGCGCTCGAGGCCTTGATCCCGAAATGGATGATCAAGCTGATCTACCCGATCGACAAGACCGATCTCGACATGCTGCGCTTCACCCATTTTCTGGCGCTGGCGATCTGGGTGACCCATTTCGTCCCGCGCAAATGGCGGGCGCTGCACGCGCCCTGGCTGCGCCCCGTGATCCTCTGCGGCCAGCACTCGCTGCCGATCTTCTGCCTGGGGGTGTTCCTGTCGTTCTCCGCGCATTGGATCCTGACCCAGTACACCAAGGGCGTCTGGGAGCAGCTCGCCGTTTCCGTCGTCGGCATCGTCATCATGATCGGCGCGGCCTGGCTGCTCGACCGCGCCGGGCGGGTGCCCAACCTGTTCGTGAAGGTGACGGAGGTCGAGGAGGCCGACACCGACTTGGACAGGGCGTCGGCCGCGACGCCCGCAGCCCGTTGATGCAATCGCCAGCCCGTATTCTCGTGGAGAGGGCCATGTTCAGACCTGTGTTGACGATCGCCGGCGCTCTCCTGCTCCTGGTCTGCGGGGCCTCCGCGCAAGCGCCCTCGCCGGAGGCGATGAGCGCGGCTCGCAAGCTCGTGGTCACTCTGAAGATCGCGGATCAGTATCGCGCGCAGCTGCCGCAGCTGCTGCTCAAGCTCCGCCCCGTGGTCGCCCAGGACAGGCCGGAGATCGAGCGCGACTATGATGCGCTGACGGCCCCGGGCTCGGAGATCTATGCCCCGTTCGTCGCGTCCATGATCGACCAGATCGCAGCGCTCTATGCGCAAAGCTTCACGGTGGACGAGCTGCGCCAGATCGAAGCCTTCTACGCCCAGCCAGCCGGCAAGAAGTTTCTGGAGAAGTCGGATGCACTGGCGCAGGCGAGCGCGCAAATTAGCCAGGATGTCAGCCAGAAGGCCGCCGACGAATTGAAGCAGCGCCTCATCGAAGCACTGCGCCAGAAGGGGCATAAACTCTGAGTGCGGGGAGGGCGCGCGTGAGATGCCTCGCGCGCGCCGCCTGCTCACTTCACCAGCGGGCAGCCGCCGTCCTTCAGCGGCCGGAAGGCCTGGTCGGCCGGCACCTCGGCGAGCAGCTTGTAATAGTCCCACGGGCCTTTCGACTCTTCGGGCTTCTTCACCTGGAACAGGAACATGCTGTGCACCATGCGGCCGTCCTCGCGCAGGATGCCGTTGTCGGTGAAGGCATCCTTCACCGGCAGCTCGCGCATCTTCGCCATCACCGTCTTGGTGTCCTTGGTGCCGGCGGCCTGCACGGCCTTGAGGTAATGCAGGGTCGCGCTATAGGTCGCGGCCTGGTTCATCGTCGGCATCCGCTTGACGCGCTCGAGGAAGCGTTTGCCGAAGGCGCGGGTCTTGTCGTTGAGGTCCCAGTAATAGGCCTCGGTGATGATCAGTCCCTGCGCGAGCTTCAGCCCCAGGCTGTGCACGTCGGAGATGAACATCACGATCGCGGCGAGGTTCTGGCCGCCGGCGACGATGCCGAACTCGCCGGCCTGCTTGATCGCGTTGATGGTGTCGCCGCCGCCATTGGCAAGCCCGATGATCTTGGCCTTGGAGGCCTGGGCCTGCAGCAGGAAGGAGGAGAAGTCCGCCGTGTTGAGCGGATGCTTGACGCTGCCGAGCACCTTGCCGCCCGCCGCCTTCACGACGTCGCCGGTATCGCGCTCGACCGAATGGCCGAACACGTAGTCGGCGGTGAGGAAGAACCAGGTGTCGCCGCCGTTCTTGACGATGGCGCTGCCGACCGTGTGCGCATTGGCATAGGTATCGTAGGTCCAGTGCGCGGTGTAGGGAGAGCACGACTTTCCGGTGATGTCGGAGCTCGCCGCATCGGTTACGATCATGATCTTCTCGTACTGCTTCGACAGCTCCATCACCGCAAGCGCGGTGGCCGAGGTTGGAAGGTCGATGATCATGTCGACGCCCTCGGTCTCCCACCATTTGCGCGCGATGGTGGAGGCGACGTCCGCCTTGTTGAGAACGTCGGCCGAGACCATGTCGATCGGCTTGCCGAACATCTGTCCGCCGAAATCCTCGATCGCCATCTTGGTGGCTTCGACATTCCCCTGGCCGCCGATGTCGGAATAGACCGAGGAGAAGTCGGAGAGCACGCCGATCTTGAGTGGCGTCTGCTGGGCGGAAGATGGACTAGCAAAGCATGCAAGAAGCAATCCGGCCGCGAGCACGGCGCGAGTATTCCGGTACATGAACATTCCCCCTTTTATGTTTATGATTGGTGCGCAGCCTAGATTTGCTCCGACCAGGCGTCAAATCTTGCGTGATGGCGCCAGTCCACCGGCCGATTTGACGCGCACGTTGGCCCCCTCTACGCTTCTCGCAAACTCAAAAGTGCGCGCGTGCCAGGACCTGACGAGCGTCAAGGTTGGCATCTGCGCAAATCGTAGAGCTCAGGGGAAACGAAAATGTCGAGCGACACCGCAGCCACCATCTCGAAAGCGCGCGAGCATTCCATCGGCGATCTCTTGCGCCGCTCCGCGGGCCGCGAGCCGAACAAGCTCGCGGTGAGTTGCGGCAGCGTGAGCTGGACCTTCGCCGAGGTGGACGCGATCTGCAATCGGCTCGGCCGCGGCCTGCTCGGGCTCGGCGTCGGGAAGGGCGATCGTGTTGCGGTGCTCTCGCGCAACTCGCACGCCTTTGCCGCGTTGCGCTTTGCGGTGGCGCGGATCGGCGCGGTGCTGGTGCCGATCAACTTCATGCTCAACCCGGACGAGATCAACTTCATCCTGAAGAGCTCCGGCGCAAAGCTGCTCGCGACCGGGCCTGACTTCGTCGAGCCGGCGAAGGCCGCTTCGGCCAAGGATTGCGCCGTCGAGAAGATGATCTGGCTGCCGGGCGAGGATCCCGCCAGCGCGCCCGCCGGTCTCACCACCTTCGACGATCTGCTTCATGCCGATGGCTCGTTCCTGGAGGTCTCCATCGACGGCCGCGATCTCGCGCAGATCGTCTACACCAGCGGCACCGAATCCCTGCCGAAGGGCGCGATGCTGACCCATGAAGCGGTGATGTGGCAGTATGTCAGCTGCATCATCGACGGCGGCATGAGCGTGGACGACAAGTTCCTGCACGCGCTGCCGCTCTATCACTGCGCCCAGCTCGATGTCTTCCTGGGGCCGCAAATCTATCTCGGCGCTTCCGGCGTCATCACGGGCAAGCCGACCGCCGACAACATCCTGGCGCTGATCCAGGCCCACAAGATCACGTCCTTCTTCGCGCCGCCGACGATCTGGATCGCGATGCTGCGCTCGCCGAACTTCGACAAGACCGATCTGTCGACGCTTCAGAAGGGCTATTACGGCGCCTCGATCATGCCGGTTGAGGTGCTGCTCGAGCTGCAGCGCCGCCTGCCCAACGTCAAATTCTGGAACTTCTACGGCCAGACCGAGATCGCGCCGCTCGCGACCGTGCTGCGTCCCGAGGACCAACTCCGCAAGGCGGGCTCTGCCGGCAAGCCCGTGCTCAATGTCGAGACGCGCGTGGTCAACACGTCGATGGAAGATGTGAAAGTCGGCGAGGTCGGGGAGATCGTGCACCGCTCGCCGCATCTGTTGTCGGGCTATTACAACGATCCCGTGAAGACGGCAGCAGCGTTCAGCGGCGGCTGGTTTCACTCCGGCGATCTCGCCACCGTTGACGCTGAAGGCCACATCACCGTGGTCGATCGCGTCAAGGACATGATCAAGACCGGCGGCGAGAACGTTGCGAGCCGCGAGGTCGAGGAGATGGTCTACCGTATCCCTGAGGTCTCCGAAGTCGCGGTCGTCGGCCTGCCCGATCCGCGCTGGATCGAGGCGGTGACTGCGATCGTCGTGGTCAAGACCGGCGAGACGCTGGATGAAGAGTCCGTCATCAAGCACTGCGCCGGCCAGATGGCGCATTTCAAGGTGCCCAAGCGCGTAATCTTCGTGGATGCCTTGCCGAAGAATCCGAGCGGCAAGCTGCTCAAGCGCGAGCTGCGCCAGCGCTTCGTCGGCAGCGAGACACTCGACAAGGCGGTCCAGAAGAGTTTTGGCACCTGAGGCGGAGCGCGTCCCATGAAGACCTGGCAGGTTGCGCGCGACTGGTCGATCGAGGGGATGGAGCTGGCCGATCTGCCAGAGCCGACGCCCGGCCCCGGCCAGGTCGCGGTGCGGATGAAGGCGGCATCGCTGAACTATCGCGATCTGCTCACGATCCAGGGCAAGGGCGGCGTCAGTAGATTGCCGCTGATCCCATTCTCGGATGGTGCCGGTGAAGTCATTGCCGTCGGCGAGGGCGTTACGCGCGTCGCGGTCGGCGATCGCGCCTGTCCGATGTTCTTTCAGTCCTGGATCGACGGAAAGGTGTCGGCGACCAGCCGGCGCTACGCGCTCGGCGGCACGCGGCCGGGCGTGCTGCAGGAGGTCATGGCGCTCGACGCCGAGGGCGTCAGCCGCATTCCTTCTCACCTGTCATTTCAGGAGGCCGCGACGCTGCCCTGCGCCGGGCTCACGGCCTGGCGCGCACTGTTCGAGGAAGCAGATGTAAAGCCCGGCGACACCGTGCTGGTGCAAGGCACCGGCGGCGTCTCGATCTTCGCGCTGCAATTCGCAAAGCTCGCCGGCGCGAGCGTGATCGTGACCTCGTCGAGCGACGACAAGCTCGAGCGTGCGAAGGCGCTCGGCGCCGACCACACCATCAACTACCGCTCGGTGCCTGAGTGGGGCAAGGCCGCGGCGGAGTGGACCGGCGGCGGCGTCGACCATGTCGTCGAGGTCGGCGGCAAAGACACGTTTGCGCAATCGCTGGAGGCGGCGCGGGTCGGCGGCACCATTCTGGTGATCGGCGTGCTCACGGGCTTTTCGCAGCAAATCGCGATCCCGACTTTGTTTGCCAAGAATTTGCATGTGAAAGGCCTTTCCGTCGGCAGCCGGCGTATGTTCGAAGGCATGACGGCTGCGATCCGACGCAACGGCACGAAGCCGGTGATCGATCGCGTGTTCGGTTTTGATGCCGTGCCGGATGCACTGCGGCTGATGCAACAGGGCGGCCATTTCGGCAAGATCGTGGTGGAGTTTCCCTAAGGCTTCTTCGCCTCAGTACTTTTTCACGTGCGTCCCGAACGCCAGCCACAGCGCCATCGACGCAAGGCCGAAGCTGCCGAGCAGCAGGAAGGTCGGACCGTAGCCGATCCATTGCGCGATCCAGCCGCCGAGTGCGGGACTGAGGCTGGCGCCGACGCCTTGCACGGTGATCACGGCGCCCTGGCCGAGATTGATGCGGCCGGTGCCGTCGAGCGAGCGTGCCACCATGCCGGGGACGGCGACAGTCTGAAGCCCGGTGCCGATGCCGTCCAACACCTGCATCGGCACCACGCCCCACCACCCCGTGACGAAGAAGGCGAGCACGCCGCGCACGGGCAAAAACATGAAGGACACCAGGATCACCGGCCAATAGTTGCGTTTGCCCGCGACCTGCATGGCGACCAGCGACGTCACGACCATGACGCCCTGCGCAATGACGACGGTGGTCGCAACGAAGCTCGGGCCATTGGCCTGTCCCTCAGCCACGGCCGCCAGGCCATAGAGTGGGACGATCGCCGCATTGCCGAGATGGAAGATGGCAAGCGCGAGCGCCAGCACCAGGAGCGGCTTGTGCTTGAGCAGGACGGACATGGCGTCGGGCGGGTTCTTGCTCTCGTCCTCCTTGCTGCCGCGGGCCTGGCGATCGTCGATGGCCTTGGCGGGAATCATCAGCACGCAGGCGATGGCGATCGCGCCGAACACCGCCGCGAGCACGAACACGGCGACATATCCGTATCTGTAGCCGAGATAGCCCGACAGCGCGGCACCGACCATGTTGCCGGCGTGGTTGAAGGCCTGGTTGCGGCCGTTCAGCGCGTTGAAGCCTTTTTGCTTGGCGATGCCGAGCGTGATGCCGGTCACCGCCGGCACGATCGCGGCGCTCGCCAGCGATTGCGCGACCTGCGAGAACGTCACCGCCCAGAAATTCTGCGAGAGCAGGATGATCGCGGACGCCAGCACCACGCAGATGCCGGGGATGACGACCCACAGCCGCTTGTTGCGGCTGGAATCGATGAAGCCGCCGATCGGCGTCGTGACCAGCATGCCCGCGACGTTGCCGACCGTCAGTGCGGTGCCGATCAGCCCGGTCGCCCAGCCGCGCTCTTGCAGGAACACGCCGACGAACGGCCCGATGCCCGACTGCATGTCGGCCATGAAGAAATTGACCGCAAACAGCGGCCAGATGCGGGGTGGTGAGGAGCGTGATGTCATCGAGACGCTGAAATGTTCCTGCCGGTCGAGAGAGGTCTCGTGCAAAGCTGATCGTGATTGACCGGCCGATTGCGCCGGCATGGACGAAAACGTAACCTGCGTTGACAGCGTTGGTTCCTTCCCACTTGCGGCTGCGGGACAATGTCGCGTCGCGCGATCTTTTTGGATCCTGACCATGCCTCTCTGGACCTGCGAAACCTGCGGCGCGCAATTTCCGGCCGGCGAAAAGCCGCCGGCGTCCTGTCCGATCTGCGAGGACGAACGGCAGTTCGTCGGCTGGAAAGGGCAGACCTTTCTCACGCGCGAAGCATTGGCTGACGGCCATCGCCTGGTCTGGCGCGACGATCTCGGCCTTACCGGCCTCGCGCTCGAGCCGAGCTTCGCCATCGGCCAGCGCGCGCTGCTGGTGCCGCTAACCGACGGCTGCCTGATGTGGGATTGCATTCCATTGGCGACGCCGGAGGCGGTCGCACAGGTGCGTTCGCTCGGCGGCCTGAAGGCGATCGCGATCTCGCATCCGCATTATTATGGCGCACTCGCCGACTGGAGCGAGGCCTTCGGCGGCGTGCCGGTCTATCTGCACGCGGATGATCGCCAATGGGTGACACGACCGCATCCCTCGATCGTGCACTGGACTGGCGATCAGCATCGCATCTCCGACGACGTGCTGCTGCTCCGCACCGGCGGTCATTTCGCCGGCGCCACCATGCTGCATTGGTCGCGCGGCGCAGACGGCAAGGGCGCGCTGCTCACCGGCGACATCGCGCAGGTGACGATGGACCGCCGCTTCGTCAGCTTCATGTACTCCTATCCCAACTACATGCCGCTCAATGCCGCCGCGGTGCGGCGCATTGCGGCCGCCGTCGCGCCGCTCGCCTTCGACCGCATCTACGGCGCCTGGTGGGGCCGCAACATCGCCGCAGGGGCCAAGGCCGCCTTTGCAGCCTCGGTGGAGCGGTACATCGCTGCCATCGCGTGAGCTGCGCGACGGCCGAAATCCGCGTTGCCTTGCTCTAATAAATGTACTACAAGTACAGTTATTAGGTGCGGCGCAACGATGCGTTTGCCGGTCCGGCACGATCGATGCATCGTTGCCTCGGCGGGCGCGTTCTGCGGCCGCGCGAGGGAGTTGGTCCATGACCGGGCAGCGCGACTACGAGATATTTGATGCTGGCGACGTCACGCTTCAGTCCGGTGCCGTCTTCCCCGCGATGAAGCTCGCCTACAAGACCTATGGCACGCTCAACGCGGCCAAGGACAACGTCATCCTCTATCCGACCTCGTTCAGCGCCCAGCACTTCGACACCGAATGGCTGATCGGGCCTGACGGCGTGCTCGATCCCACGCGCTATTTCATCATCATCCCCAACCTGTTCGGGAATGGCCTGTCGTCCTCGCCGTCGAACACCGCCGGCCCCTATCCTGCGATCACCTATCACGATGCGATCGCGGTCCAGCATCGTCTCCTCACCGAGCGCTTCGGCATCACAAGGCTTGCTCTGGTCTATGGCTGGTCGATGGGCGGCATGCAGACCTATCACTGGGCGGCGCTGCATCCCGACATGGTCGCGCGCGCCGCTGTGGTCTGCGGCAGCGCGCGCTGCGCGCCTTACAATCATGTCTTCCTCGAAAGCGTGAAGGCCGCACTATCAGCCGATCCCGCCTTTCGCGACGGCCGCTTCGTCGAGAAGCCGGTTGCCGGCTATCGCGCCATGGGGCGCGTCTATGCCGGCTGGGCGATGTCGCACGGTTTCTACCGCGACGAGCTCTGGCGCGAGGCCGGCTTCACCTCGCTCGAGGATTATCTCGTCCGCAACTGGGACACGACCTTCGCCCGCCGCGACGCCAACGACCTGCTGACGCACGCCGGCATCTGGCAGCGCGGCGACATCAGCGCATGCGCGGCCTTCGGTGGCGATCTCGACCAGGCGCTGGCCGCGATCAGTGCGCATATGCTGCTGATGCCGGGCGCGACCGACCGCTATTTCGACGCGCGCGACAATGAGGCCGAGCTTCCCAAGCTCGTCAACGCCAAATCGGCGGTGCTGCATCCGATCCCTTCGCAACACGGCCATCGCGCCGGCAACCCCGTCAATAATCCGCGCGACACGGCCTTTCTCAAGGCCGAGGTCGCGGCGCTGCTCAGCAAGTAAGGCCGATCATGACTGACGCGACCGTTTCCGAGCCCGGCCATCGCCTGAAGCCGCTCACGCCCGCGATGCTGCGCGAATTGTCGGTGCGCTCGAACCTCAGGGGCGCGGCGCAGAGCATCAGTCATTACGGCATGATCGTATTGGTCGGCGCGCTGATCTGGATGGTCACGTCCCGCTACGGCATCCTATGGGCGCTGCCGTTGGTGGTGGCGCAGGGCTATCTCGTCGCCTTCCTGTTCATGGCGGTGCACGAGACCGCGCACAAGACCGCGTTCAAGAGCCGGGGCCTCAACCTCGCGGTCGGCTATCTCTCCGCCTTCATCATCGGATTGCCGTACGAATATTACTGCCTGTTCCACTGGGACCATCACCGCTACACCCAAGATCCCGACAAGGACCCGGAGCTCATCGTCGGCGTGAAGCCGAGATCCGACACCCAGCTCGCGATCGCCTATAGCGGCCTGTTGCAGGTCGCCGGCCGCCTGCGGCTGATGCTCGGCCATGCCGTCACCGGCAAGGTCGTCGTGCCCTGGATCCCCGAGACCAAGCGCGCCACCATCGTGGCCGAGGCGCGCGCCTATGTCGCGCTCTATGCGCTGCTGCTCGGGCTCTCGCTGTGGTTCTCCTCGGCGCTGCTGCTCTGGATCTGGATCGTGCCGCTCGTCATCGGGCAATTCTTCCTGCGGCCCTATCTCTATGCCGAGCACACCGGCTGCGATCGCACCCGCAGCGCATTTCAGAACACCCGCACCACCTATACCGGCGCGGTGGTCAAATGGATCGCGTGGAATATGCCCTACCATGTCGAGCACCACGCCTATCCCTCGATCCCGTTTCACGCGCTGCCGAAGCTGAATGCGATCGTCGACGACGAGATCGTCCATCGCGGCCGCGGCTACATTCAGACGACGCGCGAGACCTGGGGCTGGTTTCGCCGGTATCGGCAGAGCATCTAGCTCAAAGCAAAACTCCGGCCGCAGTGCGACCGGAGCTTTGTCGAAGAGGTGAGATATCAGTAGATCCCGTAGGCGCAGACATTCACGACGCGAACGCGCAGGCCGTGGCGGGTCTGGACGACGCGCTCCTGGTAGCAGTTGTTGATGCCGGTGTTGACATAGAGGCCGCCATAGCCAAAGCCCCAGCCGGGACCCCAGTGATGATGGAAGCCGTGGGCCGAAGCGGCGGTGGGCGCGAGAGCGGCAGCACCGAGCGAGCCGGCAGCGATCAGACCGAGAGCAAGCTTACGAAACATTTTCATTCTCCAGTGGCGCTAAGGCCGTTGTTGTGTCCCTGCATCTCCGTCGGGTCGAAACGCGAATGCGTTCACGACGCGAGCCGAGAATCGTGTTTCAGGAATGTTTCGTGGGCTGCGGCGAGGTGCGCCGATATCAGGCTTTCCGCGCCGCGCGATAGCGCGCGGCCATGGCCTGCGTCATCTCCGCCATCTTCTCGCGGAGATCGGCGGGCTCCAGCACTTCCGCCTCGGGACCGAGCCGCAGCAATTCGGACGCGGCGTGCCAGGAGGTCTTGCCGGTCGGCAGGCGCGCGATGCGCCAGCCGTCGGCATCGGCGGTCTCTTCAAGCTGCGTGCGCGCCTTGACGTAAGGCTGGCTCAGCGCGTCGAGCAGCTTCACGCCGAACGGCGACAGCCGCACGATCGCGACATTGGGATGCATCTCGGCCTCGAGGCGCAGCGTCGCGGCCTGCCAATAGGCGGCGAGATCGAAATCGGCGGGACGATCGAAGCGGTCGTCGAGCGCGGTGCAGTCGAGCACGCGCGCGACACGATAGGTGCGCACGCTGCCGTCGACCTGCCCGGCGAGATACCAGCTGCCGCCTTTCAGCACGAGGCCGAGCGGCGCCACGCGGCGCTGCTTCTCGGCGCGCCAGCTCCGGTAGCGGATCTTGATCAAGGTGCCGCGCAGAGCCGCACCGGCAATGCTGCGCAGGTGCTTCGGCTCTTCCGCTTCGCCGAACCAGCCAGGTGCATCCAGATGAAAGCGCTCCTGCATCCGGCCGGCGTCCTCGCGCAGATTGGCAGGCAGCGCGGCCATCAGCTTGTTCTGCGCGGCGATCATCGCCGCATCGAGCCCAAGCGCCGCGGCCGGCCCGGGGAGCCCTGCGAGGAACAGCGCGCCCGCTTCGCTCTGCGACAACCCGTTCAGCCGCACCCGATAGCCGTCGAGCAACCGATATCCGCCCTCGGCGCCGCGGTCGGCATAGACAGGAACGCCGGAGGCCGCGAGCGCGTCGATGTCGCGATAGATCGTGCGCACCGAGACCTCGCAGGCCTCCGCAAGCTCGGGCGCAGTGACCTGCCCCCTGGCCTGGAGGGTGGTGAGGATCGACAGCATCCGGCTCGCGCGCATGATCCCTTAAACCATACCTGACACAGGATGTCAGGTATCCTCCGTTACAAGCTGAGCCATCGCCAGCCGGCCAGATGGAGACCTGCCATGACTGATTCCAATCGCATCACCCTGTATTATGCGCCGCAGAGCCGGGCCACCGGCACGCGGGTGCTGCTGGAGGAGCTCGGCGCGCCCTACGATCTTCACGTCTTCAACATGAAGGCCGGCGAGCAGCGCCAGCCGGCCTATCTCGCGATCAATCCGCTCGGCAAGGTGCCGGCTGTCAAGCACGGCGAGGCGCTCGTGACCGAGCAGGTCGCGATCACCATCTATCTCGCCGATCTCTTTCCGCAGGCCGGCCTCACGCCCGCGCTGAGCGATCCGCTGCGCGGTCCTTACCTGCGCTGGATCGCCTATTACGGCGCCTCGTTCGAGCCGGCCCTGATCGACAAGTTCATGCAGCGCGAGCCGGCCCCGATCACGCAGTCGCCCTATGCCGATTACGACACCATGCTGGGTGCACTCGAGGCGCAGCTTGCGAAGGGGCCGTATCTGCTCGGCGAGCGCATGACGGCCGCCGATGTGCTGTGGGGCATCGCATTCAGCTGGACCATGATGTTCGGCATCGTGCCGAAGAAGGACGTGTTCGTGCGCTATGCCGAGCGCATGACCTCGCGCCCGGCGTTCCAGCGCATCACTGCGGCGGATGACGAGATGGCGGCTGAGCATGCCAAGGCTGTCGGGGGCTGAGCTAGCGCCTCAACCTCCGCCGTCGTCCCGGGGCGCGCAAAGCGCGAGCCCGGGACCCATAACCACAGGGAGGAGTGGTTACGGGGACTCGGAGTGACCGCATCTGCGCGACAAGTTCTCCCTGTGGTTATGGGTCCCGGGCTCATCGCTTCGCGATGCCCCGGGACGACACCGAGTAGGAGGTGCGTCTTCCTCCTCTCAAAACCGCGGCACCCGCTTCTCCGCGAACGCCTTGATCCCTTCCTTGATCTCATCTCCGCGCATGCTGTCGCGGTGGCGCTGGTCGGCGGCGGCGTCATCGAGCTCGCCGCGGGCGAATTCGTTGATAGCGCGCTTCATGCCAGCCATCGCTTGCGGCGCATTGCCGGCGAGGATAGTGGCGAGCTTATCGACCTCCTCATCGAGCGTCTCCTCCGGCACCATCGCGGTGAGATAGCCGATCCGCAGCATCTCCGGCGCGCTGATCTTCTGCGCCGTCAAAAACAGCTTCTTCGCATTGTCGACGCCGAGCCGCGTAACGTAGCGCTTGATGCCGCTCCTGTAGTAATGCAGCCCGAGCCGCGCCGCCGGCATGAACATCTCGGCGGTGTCGACGCCGATGCGGAAATCGCAGGCCAGCGCCAAGTCGGTCGAGCCGCCATAGACGCCGCCGTTGAGCCGGCAGATCGTCGGCACGCCGAGATCCTCCAGCCGATTGACGACCACCTCGAACGCCGAGCCCGCGCTCTGCTGTTCGGTCGCGCTGACCGCGCGCTCGGCGACCGAGTTGAGGTCATAGCCGGCCGAGAAGGCGCGCCCGGTGCCGGTCAGCACCAGTACGCGGATCGCAGGATCGGCCTCGACCGCGTCGAACAGCCTGAGCAGCTCGCCAAGGTCTTCTACCTGTAGTCGGTTGAGATGTTTTGGACGGTTGAGGCGGACGGTGGCGCGTGCGCCGTTGATCTCGAGCACGGGGCCGGAAGCCGCGTCGGCGTGATCCGACATTCTTGTCTCCTTTTATTTATTTTCCAGCGCGCGGCGCTTTGCTTCGGCGTCGATGGTTTCGGCGAGATCGGGATGCCGTGCCATCAGCACGCGGAAATCGACGAGGTCGAGCACCAGGAGCCGCGACACCTTCGTGGTCGAGACATTGGCGCCGCGCATGTTGTTGCCCAGCAGCGCCATCTCGCCGAAGAAGGCGCCCTCGCCAAGCTGCACCTTCTTGCCGGGCAGGTCGACCTCGACCTCGCCGGCGGCGATGAAATACATGCAGTCGCCTTGCGCGCCCTTGCGGATGATCATGGTGCGCGCCGGCAGCTCCATGGTGCGCAGCATGTGGGTGACGTCGGCGATCGCCGCAGGTCCGAGCGCGGCGAAGAACGGCACCTTGCTGACGGATTCCCAGGTCTTGAGGAAATTGTCGCGCCTCGTCTCGGCGGCAAAGCCGGTCGCCAGAACACCGGTCCAGAGGCCGAACACGCCGAGGCCGGAGATCATCACCAGCGCCGCCACCATGCGCCCGAGCGGCGTCACCGGCACGACGTCGCCATAGCCTGTCGTGGTCAGCGTGACGACAGCCCACCACAACGCGGCCGGCACGCTGCCGAAGGTCTGGGGCTGCACGTCCCGCTCCAGAAAGTATTCGGCAACCGAGGCCAGGAACACCACCATCAGGAAAATCACGAGCACGCTCACCAGCGGCCCGGATTCCAGCACCAGCACACGGCGAAGCTGGCGCAGGCCGGGAATGCCCGGCACCACCTTCAGCACCCAGAGCACGCTGAGCAACCAGGCCGTGTTTGGCTCGACGCCGAGTGTCAGCGCGAGGGGAACGGCCAACGCACCGATCGCGTCGACGATGCCGGCGGAGGAGGACAAATAGAGCGACAGGCGCTCCGTTCGCGCCATGTGGCGCAGCCGGACCACCCATTCGAATACGAAATAGGCGAGGCAAGCCCACAGCAGGGAGTCGACCCAGTGATGCGCCGCCTCGTAGGCCGGGCCAATCGTGAGCAGCACCATGCTGAGCACGCCGACGCCCACCGCCACATAGGCCGCCTTGGTCATGTTGCGGCCGGCCGTGGCGGCCGCGAACTGGGCCAGTGCAGAGATCAGCGGCTTGGACATGCGGGAGAGCGGCTCGGTTTGGCTTTTGCGGTCCCGGCTGGGACCGCGGCGCCAAAGTGCCTGCCCGGGCCGGGGTCGTCAACGACGGGCTCGGCGTCGCCAATCGCGAGATGGAGGCGGGGTTACCTGAAATGCGGCGGCTCGTCGTAGCCGCGGCGGCTGCTGAAAAACAGCAGGATCATCAGGCCGATGCCGACGATGACGGAGAATCCGGCCCCCAGCGCCAGGGCGACATAGCCTTCGGTCGGGATCGGGTCCCCTTCGACCGCCATCGCGGAATAAGCAAAATAGCCAACCGCCGCCAGCATTCCCAGAAGGAAGATGATGAGGAGTGTACGCATGGCGCGTTCTCCGGTTGTAACCGGAGCCAACGGTTGCGGAAGGAGACTGTTCCCGGGTTCCGCATGATCCGGTCTCGTGCCCCGGACACAGCGGCGGCCGTAGTGATGCGCTGCAGAGCCGGGGCCCATGCAGCAGCGTGCGTGCGGCCTCCTGGGTCCCGGCTCGGCGCTGCAATGCCTTCGGCATTGCAGCTTGTCCGGGACACGAGAGTGGGAGTGCGCGACCCTCGGATCAGGCGCTCTGCGCGGTCTTCACCACCACGACCTTGCTGTCCTCGGGCGGGGGGAGGGCGGCGGGGCCTGCGACCTTGTCGGCCTCGTCGCAATGGCGCTTGAGATAGTCGCGGCGCATGCCGATCTCGTCGCGGACGAATTCGTAGCCGAGCTTGAAGGTGTCGAGCCCGTCGGTACTGATCGTACCGTCTCGCAGACCGATGACGGCGCCGCGCAAAATGCCCTCCAACTCGTCCTGGAGACATTCGAGCTGATCGAGCGAATGGGCGTGCTCGATGCGTTCGCCGATGTCGAGGACGGCGGTGGACAGCTCGCCGGCCTTCTCCGGCGCGATGCGAGTGATCTTGGCGTAGATCGCAGCGAAGATCGAGCCGATGACGCTGAGCGCGGCGGCGCCCAGATACATCATGTCGCTATACTTATCCATGAACGACTTGGTGTCGTCGTTGATGTAATCGGCCGCGCCCTGATGCGCCATCACGTAGGCGTCCTTCTCGACCGAGGCCGGCTCGATCTTGCTGGCAAAGCCGTTGTCGAGCCCGAGCGCCGACTTGTTCTCGTAGACGATGCGGGCGAGATCGCCGGCCGTGGTCGCCGACATCCTGGATTGCGCGACCAGCAGCCATTCCAGCCCGATCGTCTCGAGATCGTCGTCGGGAATCTCGGGCGAGGCCGACAGCGTGCCTGCGGTCAGCGTCTCGTCGGAAATGCCAGGGAATTTGCGGGCGAGCGCCTTGGTCTCGTCGATCGCATTCAAGGTGAAGCCGCCGCGCTTGGCGACGTGCTCATAGGCCTTGTCACGCACCGCCTTCGAGGCGTGGACGACGGCGATCACCGCGCCGTATCCGTTCGCCGGCGCGAACAGCTTGTCGAGCGTCGCGCCCTGCGGCGCCATCTGGATCTTCGCAGCGTCGGGCCCGTCGGGGATGTCGAGGATGCTGCGCACGAAGGCGAGCGAGGAGTCGTTCTCGGCGAGGACGGCGACCTTCTTCTTCTTCAATTCCGCGAGCGACTTGATCTTCTTGTTGCCGGGCCCGAGCAACAGCACGAGATCGTGCTCGAGGATCGCGAGCGTGCGCGCCCGCAGCGGCACCTTGGCATCGGTGCGCAGCACGGCGAGGTCGGCCTGCTTGCGGTCGAACTGCGCGAGCGCCTTGGTATTGTCAGGGCTGTTGACGATCTTGATCCGGAAGCGCGAGGCGTTGTTCTTCAGCACCGCGGCGAGCTTGGCCGCGAACAGGGCCTCGTCGCTGTTCGGGGCACCGACCGCAAAGGTCAGTGTCTCCGAATTGTGCAGCATGGCGCGCCCGCCCCAGACGGTGGCGAGCGACAGCAGCAGGGTCAGCACGACGTAGAGCAAGACCTGCTGCTGGTTGGTCTTGATCACCTTGGGACGCCGCGGCTGCGGCTCTGACGGTGACGAGGCGGGGCCCTCAGTACTCATGCTCAGTACTCATGGCAGCACGCTGGCCTTATTCCTGGGCGGCAGGCTCGCGGATGTGGTCTGCGGCGCGCGCCGTGCAATTTCTAAGCGATTGAAAAAAGAACGATATTCTCTGTCTTCGATGATAGCGCGCCGCAACCGGAATGCAAATTTCGAGCCGAAGGTAACCTTACTCCTCCCGACCGCGGCGATTGGTCATCCTATCACCAGTTAGCCACAGTTGGCGATTTTCCGGTTCCCCCCGGCTGCATTCTGCCGCAGGAGATGTCATAAATTGGAGGTCCCGGCGATTTGACCGGTCCAAGAAGAAGTTGCGCTGAACGCTCCGATCTTTCTTGTCACGTCAATGAGGCGTCAGCTTTGTCGTTTCCACCCATGTCATCGGCGGTTCCGGTCGAAGCGCTCATTGGCTGGATGTTGCTGCTCACCTTCAAGCACATCATCGCCGATTTCGTGCTCCAGACCGCCTGGATGGCGCAGGGCAAGGACCAGAAACACGGCTGGGCCCTGCCGCTTCTGGTGCACTGCCTGATTCACCTTGCGGTTGCGCTGCCGCTGATCCTGCTCGTCGCGCCGCGATTCTGGTTCGTCGCCTTCATCGACTTCGTGATCCACATCACCATCGATCGCGCGAAGGGATTCGTCTCGGCCAATCTCGGTGTCGACCTGCATCATCCCTGGTTCTGGACCCTGATCGGCGTCGACCAGGCGCTGCACCATCTCACCGGCTTCGGCCTCTCCATCTTCATGGCGGCGAACTGAGGCTGGGCCTTTTCTCGGCCTCCAGGTGGAGGCAGTCGCTATCGGCACAGAAGGTCGTCATGCCCGGGCTTGTCCCGGGCATCCACGTTCTTCGCGCCGCTTGGCTCTCCGTGGATGGCCGGGACAAGCCCGGCCATGACGCCGTGGAGCCTTTGACCCCTCACTAGCGCCCCTCTGATTCGCGGCCGGCGCGCAAGAACCCCGGGTGACTACCGGGCAGCGTGGTTAACCTTTCATTAGAGAATTGCGCTGCATCTTCCGCACCACGAGGGAGAACTGCAATGTTTTCAAGCCGCGACGCTTTTGAAAGCGATTTCTGCCCGGTTCGCGACGAACTCCTTGGCGAGATGTATCGCGCCAGCGAGAGTGGCCTGCCGAGGTTGGTTGAGAGTGTTTCCCCTGAGGCACGCGCCCGCCTGGCGCTGTTCTGCTATCGCCGCAGCCATCTGCACTCGCTGGCGGTCGCCATCGCTGCAAGCTGCAGCGAGCGCGACCTGATCGAGAACGGCGGCCGCGTCGGCTCGACGCTCTACGCGCTGTCACGTGCGAGCTCGGCCAAATCGTCGCCGTCGCTATCGGGCGGCCGCAAGCCGATCACGCTGTCGACCAAGCCGCTCTCGGTGCTCGCACCGCTGGACGACGAGCTCGACGACGAGATCGCTGAAGTCGTTCCGGCCTAAGTTGGTTCGATCGCCGGAAGCCTGAACTTCCGCCGCGCCATCGTGCATTCGGCATCACCCGGCATGCACGTGCGGCACACCTCCGGCCGCACGGCGTAGATGCCGCACGCCGTCGCCTTTCCAATTTCGCCTTGCAAGGCCGAGCAGCGATCGCCCTCGCAACGCATGCCGGATTGACGCGCATTGACGAGCGCTTCGGGAATCGCCGCAAGCTCCTCGTCGCTCTCGATCGAGAAGCGCGGCCAGTTCTCCGAATAGCCGCAGCACGCGCCGCAGCTCTGGCAGTAGCTCGACAGATCGATCTCTTGCATCGTCCTCACGTGTCCTTTGGCGGGCCCCAGACCAGGCTCTGCCGCCATCTCGCGCGCAGCACGTCGCGCCTTTCAGGATATTTCTCGTCGAGATAGGTCGCCTCCACCACGCGATCGGTGCGGAAGCTGCGGAAGTCGCTGCGCAGCTCGCACCACGCCGCAAGCAGGCGCACGGCCTCGAGATAGCCGACCGAGATCGGCCAGATCATGCGCTCGCTGGGGCGGCCCTGCTCGTCGCGATAGCGCAGCATGATCTTCTTGCCTTCGTGGATCTGGGTGCGCGTGCGCACCATGTCGAGGCGATCCGGCTCCCTGTTCCAGCTCGGCCGCGCGCGGCTCGCGGGCTCCAGCACGAAGGGACGCAGGCGCTCCGGGACAGTGTCTGCGATCTTGGCCATCAGATCTTCGGCGGCACGCGCCAACGCGGAATCGGCATGGCCCGCCACCCATTGCGCGCCGAGCACCGCGGCCTCGATCTCGTCGGGTGTCAGCATGAGGGGCGGCAGGTCAAAACCCTTTTCCAGGATATAGCCCATGCCGGCTTCGCCGCGGATCGGCACGCGCTGGCCCATCAGCGTCGCGATGTCGCGATAGATCGTGCGCTTGGAGGTCTCGAGCTCGGCCGCGATCGCGTCCGCCGTCAGCGGCTTACGCGTGCGCCTCAGCACCTGGATGATCTGAAACAGCCGGTCGGCGCGTCTCATGACAATTCTCTTATCAGGATTGGATCAGATAGCGGCGCGCTGCTGCTGACAGGATGTTGGCAGCAGGGGGGTTCTATACCGGGACAACACATCGACTGAAGAGGATTTGTCCATGATCATTCCAACCCATTTCGGCCCGGCACTTCCGATGCTGCGGGCACAGGCGTGGTCCGCATCGGCATTCGGCCGCCTCGTTTCGCTCGATCTCATGGCCGTCGACCTCCGGTTTGCCCTCGCAAGCGTGGTGGCACGCTCGCTGACCCAGGCTGCGGACGCGCTGGTCCGCCACGTCATGGCCCGCGCCTGGCGGGGGGCCCGTTTCGCAGAAGATATCACGGCTGCTGCCACCATGGTGGCAGCAGCCCGGCACTAGGTTCCGTCAAAGTTTTCGGTAGACCAGGAGAACGCGCATGATCACGCTTTACGGCTTTGGCACCGGCTTCGGCCTGCCGGAAATCAGCCCCTTCGTCACCAAGACCGAGGTGCAGCTCAAGATGGCAGGGCTGCCCTACCGGAAGGAGCGCGCGATGCCGCCCGCGTCCCCGAAGGGGCAGCTGCCCTTCATCGACGATGGCGGCGAGGCGGTGGCCGATTCCACCTTCATCCGCGCCCATATCGAGCGCCGCTACGGCTTCGATTTCGACGCCGGCCTGTCGCTGGCCGGGCGCGCCCA
Source organism: Bradyrhizobium sp. B117 (assembly GCF_038969555.1). NCBI lineage: Bacteria > Pseudomonadati > Pseudomonadota > Alphaproteobacteria > Hyphomicrobiales > Nitrobacteraceae > Bradyrhizobium > Bradyrhizobium sp. B117. The sequence goes on along the minus strand of NZ_CP152414.1, from coordinate 9,204,684 downwards.
GGCCTGGGCGTTCGAGCGGATGATCGAGCATCACGTCTATTGGGCGCTGGTCGGCGCGCGCTGGGTCGATCCGGTCAACTTCGCCAAGGGCCCGTCGCATTTCTTCGACGGCGCGCCGGAACATAACCGCGAGAAGCTGCGCGAGGACGCGCAATTCCGCGTCGCCGAGAATTATCTGCTCTCGGGCCTCGGCCGCCACGCGCCCGATGATGACGTCGATCTTGCCGTGCGCTCGCTGTTCGCGCTGTCGGTGCAGCTCGGCGACAAGGCCTATCTGATGGGCAACAAGCCCTGCGGCGTCGATGCTGCCGCCTTCGGCACGCTCGCGGGGATCCTCACGCCGTTCTTCGAATCCGGACTTCGCCAGCGCGCCGAGGGATTTCCGAACCTCACCGCCTATGTCGACCGCATGATGGACAGTTATTATCCCGAGTTCGCCTGGACCCCGCTGCGGCAGGCGGCTTGAGGCCTGATGGATGAGACCAGACTCGCGCTGCAGTGACGATGCGTTCCCTCCCCCCTTGCGGGGGAGGGCTAGGGAGAGGGGTAGCCCAGCAAAAGGTGCCGGTTGTCGATGAGGCGCCAAGAGCAGGTGCGGGATCGATAGAATCCCCGTGTGGCACCCCTCTCCCTGACCCTCCCCCGCAAGGGGGGAGGGAACGAAGAGAGCGCTGCTTTTGGCCGAACCCGATTCGACTTCACGCTCGCTAATCTCAGATCCAAAAACAAAAGAGCCGGCCCAATGGGCCGGCTCTCGTCGTCTCGAACTGTCGCTAGGCCTACTTCACCAGCGTGTACTTGCCGTTCTTCACCGTGAGCAGGATGCGCGCGCGCTCGTCGACGCCGTAGCGGTCCTTTTCGGTGAAGTTGTAGACGCCCTGGCTCGCCGCGAGTTCCTTCTCCGACAGCAGCGCCTGACGGATCGCTTCGCGGAATTCCGGCGTGCCCGGCTTGGCCGTCTTCAACGCCACCGGGATGATGCGCTTCAGGATCTCGAAGGCATCGTAGGAATGGCCGGCGAACTGGCTGCGGCTGTTCGGGCCGTACTTGGCCTCATAGGCCGAGTTCAGCGCGAGGCCCGGCCTCTTGGTGGCGGCTTCGTCCGGCTGGTCCTCGGGGTCCATCACCGGGCCGGACGCCATCAGCACGCCTTCGGCCGCTTTGCCGGCGATGCGGATGAAGTCCATGCTGGCGGCGCCATGGGTCTGGTAGATCAGGCCCTGATAGCCGCGCTCGCGCAGCTCGGTCTGCGGCAGCGCGGCCGCGGTGCCGGAGGCGCCGACCAGGATCGCGTCGGGATTGGCGGCGACGAGCTTGAGCACCTGTCCGGTGACCGACGTATCGGGACGAGCGAAGCGCTCCTCGTCAACGATGGTCATGCCCATCGGCACCGCCTGCGCCTTCAGATCGTTGAACCAGAGGTCGCCATAGGAGTCGGAATAACCGATATAGCCGAGGGTCTTCACGCCCTTGGACTTCATGTGGTCGTACAGCACCTTGCCGACGATCGGAATCGGCTGCGGCATCGCCACCGACCACTTCATGCGTTCCGGCGTGATCGGGAACGGCGCCAGACCAAAATGCGGAATGCCGGCTTCGTTGGCGACATTGGAGACCGCGATGGTCGGCGGCGTCAGCGCCGAGCCCATGATGATGTCGGCCTTCGATTCCGTCACGAAGCGGCGGGCGTTGGTTGTCGCGGTGGTGGGATCGCCGCCGTCGTCGAGCACGATCACCTTCAGCGGCACGCCGCCGATTTCCTTCGGCACGAATTCCAGCGCGTTGCGCTCGGGAATGCCGAGCGCCGCGCCCGGGCCGGTCGTGGTGGTGGTGATGCCGATGGTGATTTCGGCGGTCTGGGCCAGCGCTGGCAGCGCCGGCAGGGCGAGCGTCGCGGCGGCAATGGCGGCGGTCAGGTAAAAGCGTTTCATCTATTCCTCCCTTGACGTGTTTTCTTTGAAAGCAGAAATCGGACGTGAATTCAGCCCCGTCTTTTGGTGATGCGGCGATTTAGCTCCAGGCCTAGCTCCCGGTGAATTTGGCTACCATTTCCGCAGGAAACGGTGCCGATTTCAGCTTGTCGGGGTTAACGGGATCGCGGCCGACGAGGACGCGGGTCTCGAAACCCTCGATCGCCAGTGCCTCGCCCTTGTAGACATTGTGCTTCACCTCGAAGCTCGAGCGCTTGATGCTCTCGATCTTCGTCTCGATGGTGATCCAGTCGCCATAGGTCGAGGGGATGTAGAACTTGGCCCGCGTGTCGACCATGGGGATGCCCACCAGGCCGTATTTGCGGACCAGGTCCTGCTTGGAGAAGCCGGCGACCTCGAACAGGGTCGAGGTCGAATCGTCGAACATCGCGAAATAGCGCGGGTAGTAGACGATGTTGGCGGGGTCGCAATCGCCCCACTGGATCTGGACCTCGCGCCGGTTCACGAACATGCGTTATCTATCCACTAGCGCTGCGCCACACCTCTCCCAATGGGAGAGGTAAGGTCGAGATCGCTGCTGCAATCCCGCTCATCATTTACTTCGGCGCCATGCGCAGCGAGCCGTCGAGGCGCACCACTTCGCCGTTCAGGTACGAATTCTCGACCATGTGCAGCGCGAGCGCGGCGAATTCGTCGGCGTTGCCGAGCCGGCGCGGGAAGGGGATCGCGGCCGCGAGCGAATCCTGCGCTTCCTGCGGCAGGTTGGCGAGCAGGGGCGTCAGGAACAGGCCGGGCGCGATGGTCAGCACGCGGACGCCGAACTGCGCCAGCTCGCGCGCGATCGGCAGCGTCATGCCGACGATGCCGCCCTTGGAGGCCGAATAGGCGGACTGGCCGATCTGGCCGTCATACGCAGCGACGGAGGCGGTGTTGATGATAACGCCGCGCTCGCCTGATGCCTGCGGCTCGAGCTTGGACATCTCGGTCGCGGCAAGGCGCAGCATGTTGAAGGTGCCGATCAGATTGACCTTGATGACCTTGTCGAAATCGGCGAGCGCCATCGGGCCGTCGCGGCCGACGACGCGTTTTGCAACGCCGATGCCGGCGCAGTTCACCAGCACGCGCGCCGGGCCATGGGCCTTGGTCGCCTGCGCGATCGCGGCTTCAGCGGAGGCCGCATCGGAGACGTCGCAGGTCACGGCGACGCCCTTGATCTCGGCGGCAACGGTTTCAGCGAGCTTGGCGTTGAGATCGCACACCGCGACCTTGGCGCCCTGCGCCGCCAGCTTTCGCGCAGTCGCCGCGCCCAGTCCCGATGCGCCGCCGGTGACGATGGCTGCCTGATCCTTCAACAACATGGCGTTCTCCTGTGGCGATGATTTCTTAAGCGACCGATATCACACGGTCCGACGGATTGGCAGCGTAGAGCTCGTCGATCAATGCCGTGCGATGCTCCAGCACCGCGCGCTGGTTGATCGAGCCCTTGTCGGTGACCTCGCCCTTGTCGATCGAGAGCGGCGTGTCCATCAGGATCGCGCGTGTGATCCGGGTCGAGGATCCCGTGGCCTGGCTAAGGAAACGGGTCAGGCGCTCGCGGAAAGCCTCGCGCACCAGCCGGTCGCGCGTGGCGACGACGAGATCGTCCGCCGGCAGCGTCGGATTGATCAGGCGGCAGCCGTCGAGGTCGAGCACGACCAGCGCGGAGATCTCGTCGCGGTTGATGCCGGCGATGACGACGTCGCGCACCAGCGGCGCGCAGGCGGCGGTGAGGCGTGCACGCAGCGGGCCGACGCTGACCCAGGTGCCGCTGGCGAGCTTGAAGTCCTCGCTGACGCGGCCGTCGAAATCGAAGCCGGCGTTGAGATCATCAGGGTCGGACGGCTTGAGCGCATCGCCTAACTTGTAAAATCCTTCCTCGTCGAAGGACTTTGCGGTGATGTCGGCCTGGCGCCAGTAGCCGGGCATGACGTTCGGCCCCTTGGCGCGGACCTCCAGCTTGCCGTTGTTCGGCACCAGTTTTGCGTCGTTGCCGGAAACGGGCAGGCCGACATGACCGGAGCGGCTGGTGCGCGGATTGACCGACATGAAGAACGGCGCGGTCTCGGTTGCGCCAAGGCCGGTCAGCATCGGCACGCGATAGCCTTTTTCCTTCACCGCGAGCTCGTCGAGGCTGTTCCACACGAACGGCGACAGCGCCGCGCCGGAGAAGAACATCGCGTGCAGGCGGTCGAAGAATTTTGCGCGCAGGCCCTGGTCGTCGCGCAAGTACGGCAGCAGCGATTCATAGCCCTTGGGCACGTTGAAATAGACCGTCGGCGAAATCTCCTGGAGATTGCGCACGGTCTCCTCGATACCGCCGGGCACCGGCTTGCCGGCGTCCAGATACATCGAGCCGCCATTATAGAGCGTCAGCCCGATGTTGTGGTTGCCGCCGAAGGTGTGGTTCCAGGGCAGCCAGTCGATGATGACGGGCGGCTCGTCCTTGAGGAAGGCGAGCGTCTCGCGCAGCATCACCTGGTTGGCGCAGATCATGCGCTGGGTGTTGATGACGGCCTTGGGATTGCCGGTCGAGCCCGAGGTCAGCAGGAATTTTGCGATCGTGTCGGGCCCGATCTTGCCATGCACTGCGTCGAGGTCGTCGCGGATCGGCGTCGCCATGAGATCGGCGAGCAGGGTGACGTCGCGGCCGGGCACGCTGCCGTAAGACACTGCGATCTCGGTGCCGAGCGAGACATTGGCCGCGAGCGCGTCGGCGAACTTGCCGGCATCGTCGGCGAAGACGAGGCCGGGCGTCAGCAGCTTCATCAGGTAAGACAGCTTGCCGTAGTCCTTCGACACCAGCGAATAGGCAGGGGACACCGGGCAGAACGGGACGCCCGCATAGAATGCGCCGAACGCCAGCAGCACATGGTCGATCGAATTGCCGGAGAGGATCACGACCGGCCGCTCGGCCGACAGGCCGCGCGCAATCAGGCTCGATGCGATGTGCCGGCTCGCGGTGAGCAGCTCGGCATAGGTGATCTTGCGCCAGGAGCGGCCGCCGTCGCGCTCGGCCATGAAGACGCGGTCCGGCGTCGTCGTCGCCCAATGATGCAGGCGGTCGGTGATGCGGGCCGGGTAATCGCCGAGCGGATGCTTGGGCCTGAGATAGATCGTGCCGTCGTCGCGCCGCTCGATGTTGACGACGGGATCGCCGAACGAAATGGGCCGCAGCGGGGAAGTGCTCGCGCCGCGCTCCATGCTGGACGAAGAGGACGGCTGCGCGCTCATGACTTCGGCTTTACCTTGGCGGTCTTGTGTTCGAGGAACTCGCGGATCCTGCGCTTGGCCTCCTTGTCGCTCTGCGCGACGGTCGCCATGAGCGACTCCATCAACAGACCCGTTTGAGGATTGGCCTCCGCGATCATCGGCAGTGCCTGGAGCACGGCGAAATTCGTCAGCGGCGCGTTGGAGGCGATCTTGGTTGCAAGCTCCAGCGCCTTGCCGAGCCCGTTGCCGGCCTCGGTCAGATATTGCGCGAAACCATAGGAGGCGCCTTCGGTCGCGCTGTAGACGCGCCCCGTCAGCATCATGTCCATCATCCGGGCAACGCCGATCAGCCGCGGCAGCCGCACCGAGCCGCCGCCGCCGACGAAGATGCCGCGCTGTCCCTCCGGCAGCGCGAAATAGGTCGAGGGCTCGGCGACGCGGATATGCGCGGCGCAGGCGAGCTCCAGTCCGCCGCCGATCACGGCGCCCCTGAGCGCCGCGATGACAGGCACGCGGCTGTACTGGATGCGGTCGAACACGCGGTGCCACATCTGCGAATGCAGCAGGCCGCCGGTCGCGTCATGCTCGGTCAGCTCGGAGAGGTCGAGGCCTGAGGAGAAATGATCGCCGATGCCGTGGATCACGACCGCGCCGATGTCCTCGGGCAGCGACGCGAAACATTCGCCGATTTCCAGGATGATGCCGTCATTGAGCGCATTGCGCTTGGCCGGCCGGTTCAGACCCACGGTCAGAACCCGGTCCGCCCTCTCGATCCTCAACAGCCCGGAGGCGCCCGCATCAGCGGTCTCGGCGTTTCCCTGTGTCATTTGCGTCCTTGTCAGAATAGTTATGTTGTATAACGAATTTCGGGGGAGTCAATATGGCGCCGGTGTGTAAAGTGCGGGCGTTGCCGCATCCTCCGTCATTGCGAGCGCAGCGAAGCAATCCAGACTGCCCCCGCGGAAACAGTCTGGATTGCTTCGTCGCTTTGCTCCTCGCAATGACGAGGTTACTGCTCAGACCGTCTCGGTCATCAGCTTCTTGGCGGCTTGCGCAAGCAGGCCCGATCGCGTGTAGCCGTGGGCCTCAGCGTATTTATCGATTTGCTCCAGCACATCGCCGGGCAAGGTGACATTGACGCGGACGATCTTTGGCTGCGCGTCCTTCACCGACACCAGAATGGCAACGCCCGAGCGGTTCTCTGGATCCGACATGATCTCCTCGAGCGACGATGGCGCGGGAATGGCTTCGCCGTCTTGAGCCATGCCTTCGAGATGAAGCGCTAGCGCTTCCTCGGCCATGTCGCGCGCTTCATCGAGCGTGGTCCCTGCGGTGACAAGGCCCGGCAGGTCAGGAAACGACACGCCGAAATCGCTGTCGGCATCTTTATGGATGAGACCGATGTAATGACGCATAGCGCTCACCTCAGCTTCAGGCCGGACGGCCGCTCGATGCTCTTTAATGTCCCAAGCGGGATGTCCCGCTTCGGATGAGGGACGGTGACGCGACCTGGTTTCGTTGGGTGCTTGAGTTGGACGTGGCTGCCTTTTTGAGCCGCCTGGACCCAGCCATCCCTCTGAAGGGCCGAGATGATGTCTCGGCTATTCATGGTGTGTATTTATACACATCTACGTATATCTGTCAACGAACAGGTCAGATCACCTGATGCACGTCGATCACCACCCGGTCCGCATGCCGCGCCGCCGAGCCGACAAAGATGTGCTCCATCAGCCAGCGATATCTCTCGTGCCCCGTCTCGAACCGCGGCACGGTGCGGAAATAGATCAGCTTCGGATCGACCGGCTCGCCGCGCTTGAGCTTTTGCAACAGCTCGACGGGGCCGAAGCGCAGGCCCTTGTTCTCGACATAGACGGTCGCGCCATCGTCGGTCTCGAAGGCGTATTTGGCCTCGAGATCGATCAGCTCGTTCGGCCGGATGGTCTGGAAGTCGGCGCCGAACGGCAACACCTTGCCGGTGATCGTGCCCGTGACTTCGCCGCCGATGATCGGGATGATGCGGCGAACGCCGATCCCGGTCTCGCCGGCGGTGACGACGTCGCCGATGCGAGCGGTGATAGTGAAGACGTATTTTGTCTCGAGGGTGGGAGCCATTGGTTATCTCCAATCCATCGCGCCAAGCGTGGTGCCCTTCCTTCTCCCCTTGTGGGAGAAGGTGGCGCGAAGCGCCGGATGAGGGGTTGTCTCCGCAAAGGCAAGTGTGCATGCGGAGAGACCCCTCACCCGTCTCGCCGCTTCGCGGCGAGCCACCCTCTCCCACAAGGGGAGAGGGAAGAGAGCTCGCCATGCGGCGCGCACTCATACAGACCCCATCAATGCGCCATCATCCGCGTCGGCAGCCAGGTGGCCAGCAGCGGGAACGCGATCAGGATCAGCAGCCGGATCAGGTCCGTCGCCACGAACGGGATCACGCCCTTGAAGATGGTGGAGAACGACACGTCCTTCACCACGCTCTTGATGACGAAGACGTTCATGCCGACCGGCGGATGGATCAGGCCGAGCTCGACCGTCATCACGATGATGACGCCGAACCAGATCGGGTCGAAGCCGAGATGGGTGATCACCGGGAAGATGATCGGCACGGTCAGGATGATCATCGCCATGGCGTCCATCAGGCAGCCGAGCACGAGATACATCACCATGATCAGCGCCAGCACGCCGTAGGGACCGAGGCCGAGACCGGTGAGGAACTCCGTCACCTTCTGCGGCGTCTGCGTCACCGTCAGGAAATAGCCGAAGATCAACGCGCCGATCAGCACGGTGAACACCGCGGCCGCGGTGCGCGTTGCCTGGAGCAGCGAGGCCAGGATCTTCTCGCGGTCGAGGCGGCCGGTCACGACGCCGATGATGAACGCGCCGGCCGCGCCGACGCCACCGGCTTCGGTCGGCGTGAAGCGCGGCAGGAAGGGCAGGCCGTAGAGGCCGCCGATCACGAACACGAACAGCAGCACCGGCGCCCAGATGTCCTTCAGGCCGGCAAAGCGCTCGCGCCACGGCAGCACCTTGCCCTTGGGCAGGAAGTCGGGCCGGAAGTATCCGATCAGGAAGATCGTGATCATGTACATGGTCATCGCCAAGAGGCCCGGAATGATGCCGGCGATGAAGAGCTTTCCGATATCCTGCTCGGTGATGATGCCGTAGACCGCGAGCACCGTGGAGGGCGGCAGCATCGCGCCCAGCGTACCGCCGGCGGCGATCACGCCGGTCGCAAAGGACTGCGGATAGCCGAAGCGGCGCATCTCGGGATAGGCGACGGCGGAGAAGGTTGCGGCGGTCGCCACCGACGAGCCGCAGATCGCGGCAAAGCCGCCGCAGGCGCCGACGGTGGCAATGCCGAGCCCGCCGCGCAAATGTCCGACAAAGCCGTTGGCGGCGCGGAACAGCTCGCGGCTCATGCCGGAATGGCTGACGAAGGAGCCCATCAGCAGGAACATCGGGATGACGCCGAAGGTGTAGTCGGTGACGGTGCGCATCGAGGTCTGGCCGACCAGCTTCAGCGCCGCCGTTCCGTTGACGAGATAGGCAAAACCGGACACGCCGACGAGGCCCATGGCCATGCCGACCGGCACGCGCAGCAGCATCAGGACGAACAGGGAAACGAAGCCGATAACGGCGACGGCATCGGTGCTCATGATTACTCCGTCGCCTTCAGCTTGGGGTCGTGCATCTCTTCGGGATGGAAGATCAACCGGTAAGTGCGGATCGCGATCAACAGCACGGCCGAGACGTCGCCGAGCCAGGCGATCGCGAAGAACGGCCAGGTCGGCATGTGCATGTCGAACGTCTGGACGTTGTCGTTGTAGGTGCCGCGCACCTTGTCGAACAGCGTCCAGGTCTGCACCGTGACGACGAACAGCAGCACCAGGGTTGCGAACACGTCGATCCAGCGCTGATAGCGCGGCCCGACATTGCCCCAGACGAGGTCCACGGTGATGTGGGTGCCGCGATAGGAGGTCGCGGCGATGCCCCAGAAAATCAGGATGCCGAGCAGCATGCGGCCGATGTCGAAACTGTCGGGGATCGAATAGTTCAGCGTGTTGCGCAACAGCACCGACAGGAAGATGTCGAGCGCAACGATGCCGACAAAGCCGGCCGCGATCCATTCGATCGTGTCGATGATGCGGTCCATCCAGGAGCGCTTCATGGGAAGTGTGTCGTCGTGTGAGCTCATTGTTTGATCCCGGTCTCGCCGCGGACTTCACCTCGCCCCGCTTGCGGGGAGAGGTCGAATTCGAGCGCAGCTCGAATTCGGGTGAGGGGGACTCTCCGTGAACGCGCTGTCACCGTCTTTGTAGAAGCAGCCCCTCACCCCAACCCTCTCCCCGTAAGAACGGGGAGAAGGGGGAGGAAAGACCGATCGCGTCGCGGCCTCACTCCGCCAGCGCGTTGTACTTCTTCAGCGAGGCCTTCAGCTCGCTAAGCGCCGCATCCGGATCGGCACCGGCCTTCTTGGCGCCGTCGCCCCAGGTCTTCACCAGCGGCTCGGACGCCTTCTTCCAGGCGGCAGTCTGTTCCGCCGTGAGCTTGTAGACCTCGTGACCGGATTCCGCCTTCACCTTGTCGATGCCGGCATCCTCGAACTTGCCCCAATGCTCGCCGACCGCGCCGGCCATCTCGACCGTGCAGTTCTTGTCGATCGCGGCCTTCTGCTTGTCGGACATCGCATTGTACTTGTCCTTGTTGATCACGAACACGAAGGTCGTGGTGTAGAGCGGCGCCTCCATGTCGTACTTGGTCACCTTGTCGATGCCGAACAGCACCAGGGAGCCCCAGGGGAAGGTGACGCCGTCGGCGACGCCGCGCTCGATGATGTCGCGCACTTCCGGCGCGGACGACTGCACATTGGTGCCGCCGAGCGAGGTGACGAAATTCGCCATGGTGGCGTGCGCCGGGCGGATCTTCAGGCCCTTCACATCCTCCGGCATCACGATCTTCTTGGTCTTGGAATGGAAGGAGGAGGGCGAGTGGACGAAGGCGAGGCAGTATTTGACGTCCTTCATCTCCTTCTCGGCATATTTGCGATACCAGGCGTCCAGGCCCATCGAGCCGCCCTTGGCGTCGGAGATCAGGAACGGCAATTCACCGGCGCCGATGATCGGGAAGCGGCCGGGCTGGTAGCCGGGATTGACGTAGGTGACGTCGGCGATGCCGTCGCGCGCCATGTCGTAATGGTCGAATGCCTTGCCGAGCTGCTGGGCCGGGAACACCTTGCCCGTGATGGTACCGCCGGAATCCTTGTTCACCGCGGCCACCCAGTCCTCCAGGGATTTCTGCAGCGGGTGCGATGCCGGCACCCAGTGCGAAACCTTCAGGTCGAAGGTCTTGTCCTGCGCGAACGCGGGCGTCACGCTTGCTGCCAGCAGCAAAGCCAGACAGGCTTTCCTCATCACACGTCTCTCCCTCTTTCTGACCGCGGGCTTCGCTGGCCCGGTCTCGTTAGTTAACATGTTATCTAATTGGCCGGCTGGTTCAAGCCGGAACTGGCGCGCACCGTCGCGTCATCTACGTCAGCCATGTTGCACGGGTTTGTCGCGGTGCGGCGACGAGCGGTCCCCTTTTGCCCAACGATTATATGATATAATTATCGTCTGCGGATCGACGCGACAAGCGTGACCGCGCGGCACTCTACAAAATCGGGAGGAGCAAGTATTGCGGACAAAAGTCGCAATCATCGGGGCCGGTCCGGCCGGATTGTTGCTTGGGCAACTGCTGCATCAATACGGCATCGAGAATGTCATTCTGGAGCGGCAGAGCCCGGATTACGTGCTCGGGCGCATCCGCGCCGGCCTCCTGGAGGAGGGAACCGTAGCGCTGCTCGATCAGATCGGCGCCGGCGCGCGGGCGCATGCCGAGGGCCTCGTACATGAGGGCATCGAGCTCGCCTTCTCCGGCCGCCGTCACCGCATCGACATGAAGGGCGCGACCGGCAAGACGGTCATGATCTACGGCCAGACCGAGGTCACGCTCGACCTGATGAATGCGCGCAAGGCCGCCGGTCTTGTGTCGGTCTATGAAGCCAGGGACGTGCGGCCGCATGATTTCGACGGCGGTCACCCGCGCGTAACCTATGTGAAGGATGGCGTCACCCATACCCTCGATTGCGATTTCATCGCCGGCTGCGACGGTTTTCATGGCATTAGCCGCGCCAGCGTGCCGGCCTCCGCGATCGAGGAATTCGAGCGGGTCTATCCGTTCGGCTGGCTCGGCATCCTCTCCGAGACGCCGCCGGTCAGCCATGAGCTGATCTATTCCAACCACGCCCGCGGCTTCGCGCTCTGCACCATGCGCTCCATGAAGCGCAGCCGCTATTACGTGCAGTGCTCGCTCGACGACCATGTCGACCAGTGGCCGGACGACCGCTTCTGGGACGAATTGAAGAGCCGGCTCGACCAGGAGGCGGCCGATAGTCTCGTCACGGGCCCGTCGATCGAGAAGAGCATCGCGCCCTTACGCAGCTTCGTCGCCGAGCCGATGCGCTTCGGCAAGATGTTCCTGTGCGGCGACGCTGCCCATATCGTGCCGCCGACCGGCGCCAAGGGCCTGAATCTGGCGGCCAGCGATGCGCATTATTTGTCCAGCGCGCTGCGCGAGTTCTATGACGAGAAATCCAGCGCCGGCATCGACGCCTATTCCGCCACGGCGCTGGCGCGGGTCTGGAAGGCCGTGCGCTTCTCCTGGTGGATGACCTCGATGTTGCACAAATTCCCCGACACCGGCACCATCGGCGCACGGATCCAGCTCGCCGAGCTCGATTACGTCACGCAGTCGCAAGCCGCCATGACCTCGTTGTCGGAGAACTACGTGGGACTGCCGTTTTAGGGCGGAGCAATCGGTGCCGTGGGGTGGGTAAAGCGAAGCGTGCCCACGAGCTTTCGCAATGATGGGAAGATCGTGGGCACGGCGCTTCGCGCCTTTGCCCACCCTACGGCTCTGTCATTGCGGTGCTATCCGTTTCAAACACCCGCGCAAATCCCGTTTAAAACTTTGTAGGCGGTGAAACTGTCATCCACATCGCGTTCAATGGCGGCAGCCAACGACACGCGAGACAGTCATGACCTCCGCAGACATCCCCGACGGCTTCGAGCCGCTGTTCCGCAAGAGCCCGCTCACCGAACCCTGGGAGCCGCTATACGCGAAGAAAACCGACAAGGCCGTCATCATCGGCCTGCGGCTGGCAAGGCCGCACACCAACGGCCGCGGCCTGATCCATGGCGGCCTCATCACCGCGCTCGCCGACAACGCGATGGGCTATAGCTGCGCACAGGCGACGGGCTGGACCACGTCATTCGTGACGGTCTCGCTCTCGGTCGATTTCGTCGGCTCCGCCGAGATCGGCCAGTGGTGTTCGATCGAGAGCGACGTGATCAAGACCGGCAAGACGATCTGCTTCGCGCAAGCCCTGGTGAAAGCCGACGAGGTCGTGATCGCGCGCGCCAGCGGGACGTTTAGGGTGGTGCCGAAGCCGGGGTAGCCGGTCTCGTGCCCCGCACGCGGCGCAGCGCTCCCGGCGATGCGTAGCATCGTCCGGTGCGGTGCGCTGCAGAGCCGGGGCCCATCCATCCGCAGCTTACGGCGTGGCCTCCTGGGTCCCGGCTCTGCGCAGCAACGCTACGCGTTGCAGCGCGTCCGGGACACGAGACCTCACCCAAACCGCCACTCCGCCGTCTCCACCACGAGATCGATGAACGCGCGCACCTTGGCCGAGAGCAGGCGCGAGGTCGGGTAGACGATGTGGACCGGCAGCGCCGGCTGCTCGTATTTCGCCAGTACGATTTTGAGCCGCCCGCGCTTCAGGCCTTCGGCGGCCTGATACGCCAGCACGCGCGTCACGCCGCCGCCGGCCTCGGCATATTGCAGCGCTGCGTCGGCGCTGTTGCTGGTGAAGCGGGGCGACGGAGTCACCTCGATCTCGCGGCCGTCCTGCTCGAAGCGCCAGCCGGCCGACGGGCCGAACTGGATGGTCTGATGGTCGGGCAGCGCCTCCGGCGTCTTCGGCTCGCCATGGCGCTTGAGATAGCCCGGCGCGGCCACCACGATGCGCCGCATCTCGCCGACCTGGCGCGCAACCAGCGAGGAATCGGCGAGATGGCCGATGCGCACCGCGGCGTCGACCGCGTCCTCGACGAGATTGACGAGATTATCGGACAGTCTGAGCTCGCAAGCGACCTCGGGATAGCGTTTCAGATATTCGGTCATGACCGGCCCGACATGCAGGCGGCCGAAGCCGACCGGCGCCGACACCACGAGGCGTCCGCTCGGCCGGTTGCGCTCCTCCCGCGCCGAGCCGTCGGCCTCCTCGACATCGGCGAGGATGCGCCGCGCGCGCTCCAGATAGCGCGTGCCGACATCGGTCAGCCGCACCTGCCGCGTGGTCCGTTGCAGCAGCCGGGCGCCGAGATGCTCCTCCAGCGCCGCGATCAGCCGCGTCACCGCCGAGGGCGACAGCCGCAGTTTTCGCGCCGCCGGCGCAAAGCCACGCAGATCGGCGACGGTGACGAAGACGTGCATGGCCTCAAGGCGGTCCATGGCATTATTGCATATTACGCAATGATGAAGTGTCAAGCGGCGAGATTGTTTTAATCGCCGGAGGGTCCATTTTAGTGACCGAAAGACGCAGAAAATGCGCCGGAATTTCAGGAGATGTTCCGATGACCGCAGTCCACACCTATGCCAGCGACGTCGCCTTCTCGCCGGCCGTGAAATCGATCCAGACCCGAAAGGGATCGCGCGAGGGCTATGCCCATGCCGAGCAGCGGGGATGGCGCACCGAGGTCGACGAGAACCTCGCGGCGTTCCTGGCCGACGCCAACAGCTTCTACTTTGCGACGGCCTCGGCCGACGGCCAGCCCTACATCCAGCACCGCGGCGGCCCGAAGGGCTTTCTCAAGGTGCTGGACAAGCAGACGCTCGCCTTCGCCGATTACGCCGGCAACCGGCAGTACATCACCCAGGGAAACCTGTCCGAGAATCCCAAGGCCTACATCTTCGTCATGGACTACGCCCATCGCCGGAGGGTGAAGATCTGGGGCGAGGCGCGCGTGGTCGAGGACGACGAGGCGCTGACGACGGCCCTGATGCCGAAGGGTTACCGCGCGAGGCCGGAGCAGGTGATCCTGTTCAAGATCGCAGCCTGGGACACCAACTGCCCGCAGCACATCCCGCAGAAGTTCGACGCGCCGGATGTTGCAGCGGCACTCGCGGCGCGGGATCAGCGGATCGCCGAGCTTGAGGCGGAGGTGGCGGCGCTGAAGGGGAAGAAGGCGGGGCTTTAGGTGCGCATCTCGCCGCACCCTCCGGTGTCGTGCCCCGCGAAGGCGGGGCATCCAGTACGCCGCGGCGTCGCGGTTCAATCAGAACCGTCTCGGAGTACTGGATCGTCCGCCTTCGCGGACGATGACAGCGAAGTTTGAGGAGGCGTCTCAGCGCTAGATCACACTCGCGGCTTCGTGCTGGAAGCCGAGATAGCTCGCCGCCACCCGTTCGTTCGCGGCGATGTCGCTGGCCTTGCCGCTCAGCACGAACTCGCCGAGCTCCATCACATAGGCGTGGTCCGCGATCTTCAGCGCGGCCTGCGCGTTCTGCTCGACCAGCAGCACCGAGACGCCGGCAGCCCGCAGCTCGGTGACGATACGGAAGATGTCGGCGACGATGATCGGGGCAAGGCCGAGGCTCGGCTCGTCCAGCATCAGGAGCTTTGGTTCGCCCATCAGCGCACGCCCCATCGCCAGCATCTGCTGCTCGCCACCGGACAAGGTGCCGGCGAGCTGCTTGCGGCGCTCCTTCAGGCGCGGAAACAGCGTGTAGATCCGCTCGATCGAGGTCTTCGCCCTGCTCTTCTCGATCCGGAACGCGCCGAGCTCGAGATTGTCCTCGACATTCATAGTCACGAACAATTCGCGGTGTTCCGGCACGAGGCCAAGCCCCATCGCGACGCGATCCTCGATGTCGAGGCGGGCGAGATCCTGGCCCGCAAAGGCGACGCGGCCCTTCAGCGGCAGGATGCCCATGATGGCCGAGAGCAGCGTGGTCTTGCCGGCGCCGTTGGCGCCGACGATGGTGACGATCTGGTTGGCGCCGACCTCGAGCGAGACCGAGCGCACGGCTTCGACCTTGCCGTAAGACACATGCGCGTCGGTGACGGACAACAGGGCGCTCATGCCGCCACTCCGAGATAGGCCTTGATGACTTCGGGATTGGTCTTGATCGTGGCGGGCGTGCCTTCCGCGATCTTGGTGCCGAAATCGAGCACCACGATGCGGTCGGCGAGGTTCATCACAAAGCCCATGTCGTGCTCGACCAGAAGGACGGACATTCCGCCGTCGCGCAGCTCGCGCAAGAGCGTCGCGAGCCGCTGCTTCTCCATGTGGCGCAGCCCTGCCGCCGGCTCGTCGAGCAGCAGCAGCATCGGATCGACGCAGAGCGCGCGGGCGATCTCGACGATGCGCTGCTGGCCGAGCGACAGCGAGCCCGCCAGCTGGTGCATCTGGTCGGCAAGGCCGACGCGCTCGATCTGGCGGGCAGCCTCGGCGAGCAGTTTAGCCTCGTCGGCGCGGTCGAGCCGCAGCATCGAGGAAACGGGTCCGGAATGGCCGCGCAGATGCGCGCCGATCGCGACATTCTCCAGCACGGTCATGTCAGGCACCAGCTTCACCTGCTGAAAGGTCCTGCTGATGCCGAGCTTGACGATTTCCTGCGGCGGCGCCTTGTCGACTTTCCTGCCGAGCACCGAGATCGAGCCTGATGTAGCCGACAACACGCCGGTGATCAGGTTGAAGGTCGTGCTCTTGCCGGCGCCGTTCGGGCCGATCAGCGCGACGATCTCGCGGGCCTGGACGTCGAAGGAGACGTTGTTGACCGCAACCACGCCGCCGAACTGTTTTCGCGCCTTCTCGACCTGAAGGAGGATGCGGGACTCGCCGGATGAGCGCGGGCGGTGCTCCAGCTTCAACGAGGTGTCGGGCTTCCTGCCACCGCTGCGCTCGGGCAGGAACGACATCAGCCAGGGCCACACGCCGCCGGGCGCGAGCTGCAGCAGCGCCACCAGCATGATGCCGAACACGATGGTCTCGACCTGGCCGGAGCCCGGCAGGATCAGCGGCAGATAGCTTTGCAGCACCTCCTTCAGCACCACGACGATCGCCGCGCCCAGCACGCCACCCCAGACGTAGCCGGCGCCGCCGACCACCGCGATGAAGAGATATTCAATGCCCGCCTGCGCGCCGAACGGTGTCGGGTTCACCGCGCGCTGGAGATGGGCGTAGAGCCACCCGGAGAGGCCGGCGAGCACCGCGGCATGGATGAACACCAGGAGCTTGGCGCGCGGCGTGTGCACGCCGAACGCTTCCGCCGCGACATGGCCGCGCCGGAGCGCGCGGATGGCGCGGCCGGTGCGGGAGTCCAGCAGGTTCATCGTCAGAAGCGCGGAGACGATCACGGCGACCCAGATCGCGTAATAGATCGAGCCGGGCGAGAGCATCTTGAACGCACCGACCGACAGCGGCGGGATCGCCGAGATGCCGTCGTTGCGGCCGAGAAACTCCAGCTTGCTGAACAGGTAGAACAGGCCGAGCCCCCAGGCGAGCGTGCCGAGCGGCAGATAGTGCCCGGAGAGGCGGACGGTGATCAGCCCGAGCAACACCGCCAGCGATCCGCTGACCACGAGCGACAGCGGCAGCGTCAGCCACGGCGACAGGCCATAGGTCGTCGTCAGCACCGCCGTGGTGTAGGCGCCGAAGCCGACGAATGCTGCCTGACCGAACGAGGTGAGGCCGCCGACGCCGGTGAGCAGCACGAGGCCCATCGCGACCAGGGCGGCAAGGCCGATATTGTCGAGCAGCACGATCCAGAACGGCGGCATGCCAGGGACGAATGGAATTGCCGCCATGATCAGTGCGAAGGCGAGAATGGGAAGCCGGCTCTGCATGCGCTCAGTCCTTCTCTTCCTCGACCGCGGGCGCGGCGAGCGAGCGCAGCAGCAGCACGGGGATCAGCAGCATGAAAACGATCACTTCCTTGTAGTTGGAGGCATAGAAGGACGAGAACGCCTCGACGATACCGACGACCAGCGCCGCGACGGCGGTGAGGGGATAGCTGACGAGCCCGCCGATGATCGCGGCGACGAAGCCCTTGAGGCCGATCAGGAAGCCCGAGTCGTAGTAGAGCGTCGTGATCGGCACGATCATGATGCCGGACAGCGCGCCGATGACGGAGGCGAGCAGGAAGGCGATCTGCCCCGACAGCGTGGTGCGGATGCCGGCGAGCCGCGCTCCCAGCCGGTTCACGGCGGTGGCGCGCAGCGCCTTGCCGTAGAGCGTCAGGCCGAAGAACAGCCAGAGACCGACGATGAAAGCGATGGTGATGGCGTAGACGGTGATGCTCTGGCCGGTGAAGCGCAGCGCGCCGGCGGTGAAGGCGCCCGAGAGCACCGCAGGTCCGCGCTGGCCTTCGGCGCCGAAGAACAACAGGCCGAGGCCTTGCAGCGCCAGATGGACGCCCACCGAGGCGATCAGCAGCACCAGCACCGAGGTGTGCGCCAGCGGCTGGAACGCGATGCGGTAGAGATAGACGCCGATCATCGCCACGATCACCAGCGCGAGCGCGATGCAGATGGCGACCGGCGGCTTCTGGGCGGCGAAGTAAATCGTCAGCGCCAGCACGATGGCCGGCAGCACGACGTTGGTGAGGAGGCTGCGCACAATCAGCCGCCCGTGCAGCGCCTTGCGTGCCACGAACAGGTCGAAGGCGAACGCGCCGATGCCCAGCGCCAGCGCCAGCTTCGCCGTGCCCGGCATCTGGCCGGCGGCGAGCGAAGCATAGGTCAGCGCGCCATAGGTGACGAACTCGCCCTGAGGAATGAGGATGACGCGGGTGACGGCGAATACCAGCACCAGGGCGAGGCCGAGCAGCGCATAGATCGCGCCATTGGTGATGCCGTCCTGCACCAGGAACAGCATGATAGTGGTGTTCAAGACCGGACGCTCCCCCTCAAGATCGAGGACCGGCCTCCGCAATTGCGGTGGATGGTCCCCACACAGCCATTGAAATACGCTGACGATATTTGATATGGTCCATAACAATTATCAAATATAACTTCAAGGGCGGGAAACGACCCGTCCTGAATTTAGCGGGATTACGAGCAAGAGGCGATGACCGTTTCCAAAACCGCTGAAAAGTCTTCCGAAAAGGCCACCGACGCGGCCAAGGGCCGCAAGGACGCGGCCGAGCCGCAGGCCGAGGCCCTCCAGCTCGGCGAGCTCTCCGAGCAGCTCGGCTATGTCCTGAAGCGGGCGCAGCTCAAGGTGTTCGAGAACTTCTTGCGCTGCATGGCCTCGCTCCAGCTGACGCCGGCGCAGTTCTCGGTGCTGCTGCTGGTGGAGAAGAACCCCGGCCGTAACCAGACCGAGATCGCCTCGACCCTCGGCATCCTCCGGCCGAACTTCGTGGCCATGCTCGACAATCTGGAGAGCCGCGACCTCTGCGCGCGGATCCGCTCCACCAACGACCGCCGCTCGCACATCCTGGTCCTGACCGACAAGGGCAAGGCCGTGCTGACGCGGGCGAAGAAGCTCGTCGCCACCAAGCACGAGGCGCGGCTGAACGAGTTGCTCGGGCAAGCCAACCGCGAGGCGCTGCTGGAAATGCTATCGAAGATCGCGAACGAGTTTTGAGGCGGACCAATCATTCTTGGGTGCGTGCGAGCGCGACCGCGGAAGCTCGCGCCGCATTTGCGCGGTTGTCATGCCCGGGCTTGAATTAGCGCGAGGGCGCGAGCTTCGAGGGCCTCGAACGCAATGATGCGTCGCATATAGAAAATGACGCTTGAAACGTCATTTTGCGCGCCCTACGCTTGGTAAGTTGATCCCTGTAACTGCCACGGACATTCGCCCCGTGATCACCGCCGCGCAGCTTCGTGCCGCCCGTGCCTTGCTCAGGATTGACCAGCGCGAACTCGCGCAGCTCTGTTCGCTGTCGCTGCCAACGATTCAGCGCATGGAAGCCTCCGAAGGGGTGATCCGCGGCAATGTCGATTCCCTGGTGAAGCTGGTCGAGGGGCTGTCAGTTGCCGGCATCGAGTTGATCGCCGAGGGGGCGGCGTCGAGTTCCGGGGGGCGCGGTGTGCGGCTGAAGTCTCCGCGACCGAGCGCCGGCGGCCAATAGCGATGGCGACGCGCGCGCAAATCATGATCGAGGAGCGGCCATGATCGCCGTGGCGCTATGGTCAGTGGCGGCTCTGCTGGCGCTGGCGCCGGCTGGAATCGTGCTGTCGATGCGCCCGCGCGGCTCGGTCGTGCTCTATGGCGCCTGCCTCGTCATCACTGCGGCGCTCTGCGCTACCGCGCTCCTTCATTTGCTCGATCCCGCCCATCCCGTGTTGAGCGCGACACTGCCGATCGGCCTGCCCTGGCTCGGTGCCCATTTCCGGCTCGATGCACTGTCCGCCTTCTTCCTCGTCGTCGTCAATCTCGGCGGCGCCGCTGCGAGCCTGTTCGCGCTCGGCTACTCCAGGCACGAGGACTCCCCAGGCCGCGTGCTACCGTTCTATCCTGCCTATCTCGCGGCGATGAACGTCGTCGTGCTGGCAAACGATGCCTTCAGCTTCCTGGTCGCCTGGGAATTCATGTCGCTGACCTCCTGGGCGATGGTGGTGTCGCATCACCGGGAGGCCGGGAATGTCCGCGCCGGCTATGTCTATCTTCTGATGGCAAGTTTCGGCACGCTGGCGCTGCTGCTCGCCTTCGGCCTGCTCGCGAGCGGCGCCGGTTACGATTTCGATGCGATCCGAGCCTCGCATCCTTCCGCTGCGCTGACCGGCATGGTGGTGATCCTCGTGCTGCTGGGTGCCGGCTCCAAGGCTGGCCTGGTGCCGCTGCACGCTTGGCTGCCGCTCGCCCATCCCGCCGCGCCCAGCCACGTCTCCGGCCTCATGAGCGGCGTCATGACCAAGGTCGCCGTCTACGGCTTCGTGCGTATCGTCTTTGATCTTCTGCCCGAACCGGTGTGGTGGTGGAGCGTGGTGGTACTCTTGGTTGGCGGGCCGACCGCGACGCTAGGTGTGCTCTATGCGCTGATGCAGCGCGACATCAAGCGCGTACTCGCCTATTCGACCATCGAGAATATCGGCATCATCTTCACCGGCCTCGGGCTGGCGCTCGCCTTCAAGGCCCAGGGGCTCGATTGGGTGGCCGCGCTCGCCTTCACTGCGGCGCTGCTGCACGTCTTCAATCACGCGCTATTCAAGAGCCTGTTGTTCTTTGGCGCCGGCGCCGTGCTGGAAGTCACCGGCGAGCGCGACATGGAGAAGCTCGGCGGGTTGATCCGTCGCATGCCGAAGACGGCGTTCGCGGTGCTGGTCGGCTGCGTCGCGATCTCGGCATTGCCGCCGTTCAACGGCTTCGTTTCGGAATGGCTGACCTTCCAGGCGATCCTGCTCTCACCGCAACTACCGAACTGGGGACTGAAGTTGATCGTCCCGGCAGTCGGCGGACTGCTGGCGCTCGCCGCTGCTTTCGCCGCGGCGTGTTTCGTCAAACTCTACGGTGTCAGCTTCCTCGGCCGTCCCCGTTCGGATGTTGCCGCATCCGCGCACGAGACTGATCTCTTCTCGCTCTCCGCCATGTTCGCGCTAGCCGCTCTCTGCCTCGTCGCCGGCATCCTGCCCGGCCTCTTCATCGACGCGCTCGGGCCGGTGAGCAAGGCTATGGTCGGCAACGTCATGCCGCACCAGACTGGACTGGAGTGGCTGACCATCGTTCCGATCGCGGAGAGCCGCAGCTCCTATAACGGCCTCTTGGTGTTTCTGTTTGCAGCGCTCAGCGGCATGGCCGCAGCCACCGCCATTCATCGCCTCGCGTCGGATCGCTTGCGTCGCGCACCGGCCTGGGATTGCGGCTATCCGGATTCGAACCCCGTGATCCAATACTCCGCCTCCAGCTTCTCGCAGCCGATCCGCCGCGTGTTCGGCAGCGTGATCTTCGCTGCGCGCGAGATCGGCGAGATGCCGCAGCCCCTGTCGCCCGCGCCGGCACGGCTCACCGTCGACATGCGCGACCTGATCTGGGATGCGCTCTACGCACCGATCGCCAAGGTGATCGGCGTTGTGACCGAGCGCATCAATCTGCTGCAATTCCTCACCATCCGCCGCTATCTGACGCTCGTTTTCGCCGCGTTGATCGTGCTGCTCCTGGTGGTGGCGCTATGACCACGCTTCGCGACATCCTCTCGCAAGGCGTCCAGATGTGCCTCGTGCTGCTGCTTGCGCCATTGCTCACCGGCTTCGTCCGCAAGGTGAAGGCGCGGCTGTTGCGTCGGCGCGGTCCGCCGCTCCTGCAGCCCTATCGAGATCTCATCCGCCTGATGCGCAAGGACGTCGTGCTGGCAGACAACGCCTCTTGGCTGTTCCGCGTCATTCCCTATCTGATGTTCGCAGGCACCTGGGTCGCGGCCTCGCTGGTGCCGACCTTCGGCAGCGGGCTCCTGTTCTCCTGGACCGCCGACCTTATCGCGATCATCGCACTGCTCGGCAGCGCGCGTTTCTTCCAGGCGCTCGCCGGCATGGACGTCGGCACCGCCTTCGGCGGCATCGGCTCCAGTCGCGAGGTGATGATCGCATCGCTCGCCGAGCCTGCAATGCTGATCACCGTCTTCTCGGTCGCGATGATCGCGGGCTCAACCCAGCTCGCCTACGTCGCCGAATTCATGGGCTCGGACGCGGTCGGCCTGCGCGTGTCGCTTGGCATGGCCTTCGTCGCGCTGACCATCGTGGCGCTGGCGGAGAATGCCCGCATCCCCGTCGACAATCCGGCCACCCATCTCGAACTCACCATGGTGCACGAGGCCATGGTGCTGGAATATTCGGCGCGGCATCTCGCGCTGGTCGACCTGTCGTCGCAGCTCAAGCTCCTGCTCTATGTTTCACTGATCGCCTGCGTGTTCCTGCCCTGGGGAACGGCGACAGCGGATGCAAGCGTTGCGAGATTGAGCCTTGGTGCGCTGCTCTATCTCGGCAAGCTCGTGGTCCTCGGCTTCCTGCTCGCCGTCTTCGAGACGTCGATCGCCAAGATGCGGGTATTCAGGATCCCCGAGTTCCTGGGCGCGGCGCTGATGCTGGCGCTGCTTGCCACCCTGTTGCGCTTTGTGTCCGGGAGTCTCTAGTGATGAGCAGCCTGCAATTCGATATCGCGCATCTGCTCGCCGGGTCTCTCGTGCTGGCAAGTTTCATGATGCTCTACCAGGACCGGCTCTATGCGCTGCTCAACGTCTATGCGCTGCACGCCGGCGTGCTGGCGCTGTCGGTCGCCTGGCAGGCCTATGTGCAGCACGCGCCGCATCTCTATGTCACGGCGCTGATCGCACTGGTCTTCAAGGCCATCATCATCCCGGTCGCGCTGCACCGGATCATCAAGCGGCTCGGCATCCACCGCGAGATAGAGAACGTGATCAGCATCGGGCTGACCATGATGGCCGGCATCGGGCTCGTCGCGCTGTCGATGGTGGTGATGCTGCGCGTTACCCCGGGTGCCGACGCGCTGGCGCGCGAGGACCTTGCCTTTGCGTTGTCTGTGGTGCTGCTGGGGCTCCTGATCATGGTGACGCGGCGCAACGCGGTGAGCCAGGTCGTCGGCTTCATGTCGCTGGAGAACGGGCTGGTGCTGGCGGCAACCGGCGCGAAAGGCATGCCGCTGGTGGTCGAGATCAGCGTCGCCTTCTCGGTGCTGATCGCCTTCATCGTGATCGGCATCTTCCTGTTCCGCATCCGCGAGCGTTTTGACAGCGTGGACGTGCAGGCGCTCGATCGCTTCAGGGGAGAGCGGCGATGACGATCGATGCGCTCGGTGCGATCCTCCTGATCCCGGCCATCTCGGCCACGCTGCTCGCGATCCTGCCAGGCTACCTGCTGACGGCGAAGCTCAACGTCGTTGCGGCGCTCGCGACGTTCCTCACCTCGCTGTTGCTGTTCGTGATCGAGACGACGTCGGGACAATATCTGCTGCTTGACGACCTCAACAAGGTCTTCATCGTGCTGACGACCTTCGTCGGCTTCACGACATCAGTGTTCAGCGCGAGCTACATCCATCACGAGATCGAGATCGGGCGGCTGACGCCGGCCTTCCTGCGCTTCTATCACGCGATGTACCAGATGCTGATGTTCGCGATGAACCTCGCGCTCATCGCCAACAATATCGGCCTGATGTGGGTCGCGATCGAGATGGCGACGCTGACGACTGTGCTGATGGTCGGCATCTACCGCACCCATGAGGCGCTGGAGGCGGCCTGGAAATATTTCATCCTCGGAAGCGTCGGCATCGCGCTCGCGCTGTTCGGGACGATCCTGGTCTATATGGCGGCGCGCCCCGTGGTGGGCGAGGGGATGGACGGCATGGTGTGGACGGTGCTGGTGAAGCACGCCGCACAGTTCGACTCGGCATTGCTCAACGTCGCCTTCGTCTTCCTCCTGCTCGGCTACGGCACCAAGGTCGGTCTCGCACCGCTGCACGCTTGGCTGCCGGATGCGCATGCCGAGGGCCCGACGCCGATCTCGGCGGTGCTGTCCGGCCTGTTGCTCAATGTCGCGCTCTATGCGCTCCTGCGCTTCAAGATGATGCTCGCGGTCAACTCCGCGGCGATCACGCCGGGTCCACTGATGGTGACCATGGGTCTGATCTCGGTGATCTTCGCCGCGCTGATGCTGTACCGGCGCCGCGACATCAAGCGGATGTTTGCCTATTCCTCGATCGAGCATATGGGCATCATCGTCTTCGCCTTCGGCATGGGCGGGCCGCTCGCGAATTTCGCAGGGCTGTTGCACATGATCATGCATTCGCTGACCAAGTCGGCAATCTTCTTCGCGGTGGGCCACATCGCACAGGTCAAGGGCACACAGAAGATCGCTGACATCGGCGGGCTCACGGTGACCAATCCCGTGCTCGGATGGGGCCTGATGCTCGGCGTCATCGCCATCGTCGGGCTGCCGCCGCTCGGCATCTTCATGAGCGAGTTTCTGGTGGTGAGCTCGACCTTCGCCCGCGCGCCCTGGCTGACGGTGATCCTGGTGCTCGGCATCATCATCGCGCTCGGCGGGCTTGTCTTGCGGATCGGCGCGGTGATGTTCGGCGAGCCTAAAGGCAAGACGGCGCCCGCGGAGGCTTCCTATGTGCCAATGTTCACGCACCTCGGATTGGTCATGATGGCCGGCATCTATCTGCCGCCGGTGCTGGTCACCGGCTTCCAGAACGTCGCGAAGCTCCTGGGGTAAGCGATGGGCATCCTCGACAGTATCCCCCATGTCAATGCGATCTTGTCGCACCGGCCCTGGCCGCGCGCGGTCGTGACGGAGGCGGGCTGGCAGGCCGCGATCGATCGACTGGTCGAGGGAGGCCTCACACTGCTTGGCTTCTGGGGCGAGCCAGCCGCAGTGCATCTGGCGCTGCTCGATGGCGGCTCGGCCGATGTCGCGGTCGTCACCTACGAGTGTACGGCCGGCGCATTTCCAAGCGTCGCCAGCCGTCATCTGCCCGCACTACGGCTGGAACGGACCATCCATGATCTGTTCGGGCTTGTTCCAAGTGCCGCCGACGATCTGCGGCCATGGCTCGATCACGATGCCTGGGGCCAATCCTATCCGCTCTCCGGTCGTAACGCATCGCGCGAAGTGCGGCCGTACCAGTTCCTGCCGGCCGAGGGTGAGGCGTTACACCAGGTGGCGGTCGGCCCCGTCCATGCCGGGATCATCGAGCCCGGCCATTTCCGCTTCACCGCCAATGGCGAGCATGTGGTGCGGCTGGAGCAGTGGCTCGGCTACACCCACAAGGGCATCGAGTTGCTGATGCAAGGCGCGAATCTCGAGGCCGCGGCAAAGCTCGCCAACCGTACCTCCGGCGACAGCGCGGTGGCCTACGCCTTCGCCTTTGCCCGCGCGGCGGAAGCGGCGCTCGACATCCAGGTGCCGCGGCGCGCGATCTTTTTGCGGGCGCTGATGGCGGAAGTCGAGCGGCTCGCCAATCATTTCGGCGATATCGGCGCGATCTGTAATGACGCGTCCTTTGCGCTGATGCACGCCCAGACCGGCATCTTGCGCGAGCGCTGCCTGCGGGCGGCGGACACGGCCTTCGGTCATCGCCTGATGATGGACGTCATCGTACCCGGCGGCGTGGCGCGCGACGTCTCGGCGGACGGCATCCCCGCCATGCGGGCTCTGCTCGCCGAGATCCGAAAGGTATTTCCGCGCCTGATCGAGCTCTACGACAACACCGCATCCTTACAGGACCGCACCGTCACGACCGGGATCGTGAAGGCGGACTATGCGCGGCAGTTCGGCGCCGGCGGCTATGTCGGCCGTGCCTCGGGCCGCGATTTCGATGCACGCCGCACGTTTGCTTACGCGCCCTACGATCAATTGTCGTTCGAGGTGCCGGTGCTGGAAGCCGGCGATGTCAACGCGCGGGTCTGGATCCGCATCCGCGAGGTCGAGCAGAGCGTCGAACTGATCGCGCAGATGCTCGACCTGATGGAGCCAGGCGAGATCAGGAACGCACCGCCGGCAGGGCGCGGCGGATGCGAAGGTCTGGCGCTGACGGAGGCCTTCCGCGGCGACGTTCTGGCGTGGCTGCGGCTCGATGGCGAGTTGCGCGTCGAACGCTGCCATCTGCGCGATGCGTCGTGGTTCCAGTGGCCGCTGCTGGAGACCGCAATCGAGGGCAACATCATTGCCGACTTCCCGCTCTGCAATAAGTCGTTCAACTGTTCCTATTCCGGCGCGGACCTCTAAGCCATGCGCAAGACCCTGCTCGAAAGCCTCACCTATGGTTCGCTGACGGAGCCCGCGCCGGCGCCGGACGATTCGGCACTGGCCGAGCTCGCCGCGAAAGTCGATCGCGCTGCCCAGGCC
Organism: Bradyrhizobium sp. B117; assembly: GCF_038969555.1. Classification (NCBI taxonomy): domain Bacteria; kingdom Pseudomonadati; phylum Pseudomonadota; class Alphaproteobacteria; order Hyphomicrobiales; family Nitrobacteraceae; genus Bradyrhizobium; species Bradyrhizobium sp. B117. The sequence goes on along the minus strand of NZ_CP152414.1, from coordinate 9,178,602 downwards.
ACGCTGGGGCGTTCTCTTGCCATTCGCGAGGTCGATGCCGGGTCCTGCAACGGCTGCGAACTGGAGATCCACGCGCTGTCCAACGCCTTCTACGACGTCGAACGTTTCGGCCTGCGCTTCGTCGCATCGCCACGCCATGCCGACGTGCTGCTGGTCACGGGTCCGGTGACGAAAAACATGCGACAGGCGCTCGAGCGGACGTACAATGCGACGCCCGATCCGAAATGGGTCGTCGCGGTCGGCGGCTGCGCTATCGATGGCGGTCTTTTCAGAGGCAGCTACGCCTGCGTTGGCGGCGTGTCCGAGACCATTCCGGTGGATCTGCACATCAAGGGCTGCCCGCCGGCGCCGACGGACCTGTTGAAGGGCCTGCTTGCACTGCTGGAGCACGTCAGCGGCAAGCGGTAGGCCGGGTCAGGCCGCGGTGGCGTCGAACAGGGCGCGCCTAATCCACCAGGATCACACGGATGTCGTTGACGTTGGTCAGCGTCGGGCCCGGCTGCAAGAGATCCCCCGTCGCCTCGAAGAACGTGGTGGCATCGTTGTTGTCGAGAGAGGCCTGCGCCTGAAGCCCCAGCGCCTTCATCTTGGCAAACGTCGCCGCATCGATCAGCGCGCCGGCGGGATCGGTCGGGTGGCCGGCGCCGCCATCGGCGCCGTCGGTGTCGCCGGCGAGCGCCGCGATGTCAGGCGTGTCTTGCAGCAGGTCGGCGAGCGCCAGCGCATATTCCTGGTTGGGGCCGCCACGGCCATTGCCGCGCACGGTGACCGTGAGCTCGCCGCCGGAGAGGATCGCGACGCGTTTGCCTCGCGCGCGGGCTTGAAGCGCGAGCTTGGCGTGCTCGGCCGCGACCTCGCGGGCTTCGCCCTCGAGGTCGGCGCCGAGATCGATGGTCTCGTAGCCGGCTTCTTGCGCAAGCTTCACCGCCGCGTCGAGCGACTGCTTGGGACGCGCGATCAGCTCGAACGTCGCGCGCGCGAAGGCGGCATCATCAGCCTTGCAGCTTTCGTTGGCGGGAACGTCGAGCGCGCGGCGGACGGCATCGTCGATGGCGAGCTTGTATTTCGCCACGATCGCGCGCGCATCCGCCAGCGTGGTCGGATCGGGCACGGTGGGACCGGAGGCGATCGCGGAGGGATCGTCATGCGGCACGTCGGAGATCGCGAGCGTGACGATCTCGGCGGCATTCTTGCCGGCGCGCGCGAGCCTGCCGCCCTTGATCCGCGACAGATGCTTGCGCACCGTGTTCATCTCGCCGATCGGCGCGCCCGAGCGCAGCAGCGCCTTGTTGACCGCCTGCTTCTGCGCAAAGCTGATGCCGTCCACTGGCGCGATCCAGTTCGCCGAGCCGCCGCCGGTGAGCAGCACCAGCAGCAGATCATCGGGGCCGGCCTCGCTCGCGAGCGCGAGCGTGTCGGCCGCGCCCTTGAGGCCAGCTTCGTCCGGCACGGGATGGCCGGCCTCGACCACGCGGATGCGGCGCGTCGGCACGCCGTAGCCGTGCCGCGTGGTGGCGATGCCGACGAGGCGCTCCGGCGCGAGCCCCAGCGTGTCGAGATAATGCCGCTCCGCCGCGGCGGCCATCGCGCCGGCGCCCTTGCCGGCGGCAAGGCAGATCACGCGCCCCTTGGGCAGGGGGCGCAGATGCGGCGCCAGGATCGTGCTCGGATGGGCGGCGGCAACGGCGGCGTCGTAGAGCGCGCGGAGCAGGGGACGTCGGTCGGTCATGACGAAAAGCCCTCAGCGGACAGAAGCGATGGCGGCGAGGTCGCCGTTCCCCTGCCTAGCGCATCGGGCGCCAAAGCGTAAGCAGGCTTTACCATCATTCGATTGTGCAATCGCGTGATCATAATCGGCGCGCAAGCAAAAGCCCCCTGCGATCGTCTCGCAGGGGGCTTGAAGCGTCGCGGGCGTCGTCCGGCTAAAGCATGATCCGGAAAAGTGCGAAGCGGTTTTCCGGAAAGATCATGCGTAAACAACAACCTAAAGCGCGATGACGATTCATCCTGATCTCATCGCGCTTTAGCCGCCGACGTCGGCGCTGATCACATCGCCGAACAGTTCCCAGCGCTCGCCCTTGAACTTCTCGAGCCGGAGCTGGCTGATCGGCGCAAAGTCGGTCGCGGAGGTGTTGATCTGGATGCCCGGCAGCAGCGCCTCGGTGCGGAAGTCCTTCAGGCTGGCGGCCTGCTTCATGATATTCTCGCGGGTGAGATTGTCACCGCATTGCTTCAGCACCTGGACCAGCGTCTGCGCCACGGCGTAGCCGACGATGGTGCCCTTGTCGAGCTTGTCGCCTTCGGGGAAGTATTTGGTCATGAAGGCGAGGAATTCCTTCATGCCGGGATCGTTGTTCCACTCCGGATCCGACACGTCCTTGAGATAATCGGCCGAGATGATGTCCTGGCCGTTCTCGAAACCGGCGGGCTTCATCACGCTGCCGACCGAGGCCGAGACGTTGTTGAGGAAGTGCAGCGGCTTCCAGCCGATCTCGGCGTTCTTCTTGATCGCCTGGGCCGCGAATTTCGGCGTCGTGATGTTCATGAACACGTCGGCGCCGGTCGATTTCAGCTTGACGATGTGGTTGTCGATGGTCGGCTCGGAGGTCTCGTAGCTCTCCTCCATCACGATCATCGAGGCCGCTTTCGAGCCGAGGCCGTCCTTCAGGCCTTTGAGGTAGTCCTTGCCGTAATCGTCGTTCTGGTAGAGCACGGCGATCTTGGCGTCCGGCTTGTTCTTGAGCAGCCACTTCGCGTAGATCTGCGTCTCGCTCTGGTAGTTGGGCTGCCAGCCCATGGTCCACGGGAAGTTCTGCGGATCGTTCCACTTGGTGGCGCCGGTGGCGACGAACAGCTGCGGCACCTTCTTCGAGTTCATGTATTTCTGGATCGCCGAATTCGGCGGCGTGCCGAGCGAGTTGAAGATGAAAAGCACCTCGTCGCTCTCGACCAGCTTGCGCGCCTGCTCCACCGTCTTCGGCGGCGAATAGGCGTCGTCGTAAGAGATGTAGTTGATCTTGCGACCGTTGATGCCGCCCTCGTCGTTGATCTTCTTGAAATAGGCGGTTTCGGTCCGCCCGATGATGCCGTAGGCGGAGGCCGGTCCGCTGTAGGGCATGATGTTGCCGATCTTGATCTCGGTGTCGGTGGCGCCGGTATCGTATTTCTTCTGGGCCGATGCAGTGGAGGTCGAGGCCGCAATGAGCGCGAGCGCCAGTGACGCGGCCGCAAGTTTGCCGGTAACAGCGGGCATTCCAATCTCCCTATTTTCTTGGTGTGTGTGCGCTTCCTTTTCTTGTCTTGCTTGTTTTTGGTGACGCGGCCGCAATTCAATACGATTTGGCAGGTGCCTTCAACAGAAAGCCCCCGCAACGGCGTCGCGGGGGCTGCGTCTTTAGTAGTCAGTGGCGGCCGCGCGCCCGTGTGCGATTGCGAGACGGCGCAGCTGTCTGGAGTTGTTTAACAAGTCACGAGCGATCTAGAGTTGTCTGGACTTCAATGGCCGTGGTCGCTCGAGATGATGTCGCCGAACAGCTCCCATTTCTTGCCCTTGAAGCGCATCATCCGGAGCTGCTCGATCGGGGCGAAATTGTCCGGTGCGGTGTTGATCTTGATCCCCGGCAGCAAGGTGTCGGGCGCGAAATCCTTCAAGCTCGCCGCCTGCTTCATGACGTTCTCGCGGGTGAGATCGTCGCCGCACATCTGAAGCACCTTCACCATGGTCTGCGCCGCGGCATAGCCGAACACCACGCCGGCATCGAGCTTGTTGGCCTTGGGGTCGTACTGCGCGATGAAGTTATAGAACTTCTTCATGCCGTCATCGGAGTTCCATTGCGGGTCGGAGCCGTCCTTGGTGTAGGTCGCCGACAGGATGCCTTGCGAGATCTCGATGCCCGCCGGCTCGAGCACGCCGCCGACGGAAGCCGAGACGTTGGAGATGATGTGGACCGGATGCCAGTTGATCTCGGCCGCCTTCTTGATCGCCTGGGCCGCAAATTTCGGTGTGGTGATGCTGATGAAGACGTCGGCGTCCGAGGCCTTCAGCTTCACGACGTGCTCGTCGATCGCCGGCTCGGCGGTGTCGTAGCCGTCCTCCATCACGATCATCGACGCCTTCGCGCCGAGGCCGTCTTTCAAGCCCTTCAGATAGTCCTTGCCGAAATCGTCGTTCTGATAGAGCACGCCGATCTTGGCGTCCGGCTTCTCCTTCATGATGTATTTGGCGTAGATGCGCGCCTCGCTGGCGTAGCTCGGCTGCCAGCCCATGGTCCACGGATACTGCTTGGGATCGTTCCACTTCGAGGCGCCGCTCGCCACGAACAATTGCGGCACCTTCTTCTCGTTCATGTATTTGCGGATCGCGGTGTTGGTGGAGGTGCCGAGCGAGCCGAAGATCAGCAGCACCCCGTCGCTCTCGACCAGCTTGCGCGCCTGCTCCACCGTCTTCGGCGGCGAATAGGCGTCGTCATAGGAGATGAACTTGATCTTGCGGCCGTTGATGCCGCCCTCGGCATTGACCTTGTTGAAATAGGCTTCCTCGGCCTTGCCGATCGCGGCATAGGCGGAGGCCGGCCCGCTATAGGGCATGATGTTGCCTATTCTGATCTCGGTATCGGAAGCGCCGCTGTCGTATTTCTTTTGCGCCAGCACAGGGCCGGTCATCGCAATGCACAACGCGAGTGCGACCCACGGGGACGCAACCTGAAGACGAACGGCAGTCATTGTTCTCCTACCCGGGCTCGGATCGGCGCATTGAACAAGATTGGCGCCCGACGTCAACAAAAAGCCCCCGCGATCGTTCGCGGGGGCTTCTTGTTTCGGACTGTCGCGTCAGCTTGTCACTCGGAGGCGACGTCGCCGCTGATGATCTCGCCGAAGAGTTCCCATTTCTCGCCCTTGAAGCGCTGCATCTGGAGCTGCGCGATCGGGGCGAAGTCGGTGGCGCTGGTGTTGATCTTGACGCCGGGCAGTAGGGTGTCCGGTGCAAAATCCTTCAACGAGGCCGCCTGCTTCATCAGGTTGGCGCGGGTGAGATCGTCACCGCACATTTCCAGCACCTTGGCCAGCGTCGAGGCTGCGCCGTAGCCGTAGACCATGCCGGTGTCGGTCTTGTCGGCGCCGGGCATGTACTTGTCGACGAACTCGTTCCACTTCTTCATGCCGGGGTCGTTGTTCCACTGCGGGTCGGTGGAGTCCTTGGCATAGGCCGCCGACAGCACGTCCTGCGCGGCCTCGAAGCCCGCCGGCTTCATCACGCTGCCGACCGAGATCGACACGTTGGTGAGGATCTGCAGCGGCTTCCAGCTGAGCTCGGCCGTCTTCTTGATGGTCTGCGCGGCGAATTTCGGCGTCGCATAGATCAGCAGCACGTCGGGATTGGCGGCCTTGATCTTGACGATGTGGCCGTCGATCGACGGCTCGGACACCTCATAGCTCTCCTCCAGGATGATCATGGACGAGGCCTTGGCGCCGAGGCCATCCTTGGTGCCCTTGAGGTAGTCTTTGCCGAAATCATCGTTCTGATAGAGGATCGCGACCTTGGCGTTCGGCTTCTCCTTCATCAGCCACTTCGCGTAGATCTGCGCTTCGCTCTGGTACGAGGGCTGCCAGCCCATGGTCCAGGGGAAGTTCTTCGGGTCGTTCCACTTGGTGGCGCCGGTGGCGACGAACAGCTGCGGGATCTTCTTGGCGTTGAGGTATTTCTGGATCGCGGTGTTCGAGGGTGTACCGAGCGGGTTGAACACGGCCAGCACCTCGTCGCTCTCGACCAGCTTGCGGACCTGCTCGACCGCCTTCGGCGGCGAATAGGCGTCGTCATAGGTGACGAAATTGACCTTGCGGCCGTTGATGCCGCCCTTGTCGTTGATCATCTTGAAATAGGCTTCTTCGGTCTTGCCGATGATGCCGTAGGCCGACGCCGGCCCGCTATACGGCATGATGTTGCCGATCTTGACCTCGGTATCGGAAGCGCCGGTGTCGTATTTCTTTTGCGCGAGTGCCGCGCCGGAGGTGACAGTGAAGGCCGCCGTTGCCGTGACCAGCGCGGCGGCTCGGAGTGTTCTTTCAAAAAGCAATTCGGGTCTCCTTGGTTTAACGAACGGGTCTTCAGGTCTTCCTGAGCTTGCCGGCGAGCTGCTGGCCTAGGATCGCGACCTGCCTTGCGCCGTGCGGCACGAGGTAGATGACGAGGAAGAGGAGCACGCCGAACACGGCGCCGGAGAGGCCCTTGGAGATGCCCTCCGCGATGTTCGGCACGAAGATGATGAAGGCGGCGCCGACGATCGAGCCGGGCAGCCAGCCGACCCCGCCGACCACCATGCCGAGGAACAGCGAGATCGCGAGCGTGATGGTGTAGCTGTCGGGCGCGACGAACTGCACGGCGATGGCGCCGAGCGAGCCGGCGATGCCGGTGATGGCGGCGGAGACGCCGAACGCCAGCGTCTTGTAGAGCGCGACGTCGACGCCCATGGCGGAGGCCGCGATCTCGTTGTCGCGGATCGCCATGAAGGCGCGGCCCGAGCGCGAGCGCAACAGGTTCACCGCGAAGATGTAGATCGCGATCGTCACGACGAGCGTGAAGTAGTACAGCCACATGTCCTGCGACATCGGCAGGCCGAACGGCGCGTCGGGCTTGGTGACGACGAGGCCCTGCACGCCGCCGGTCCAGTGCTCGAGGAAGTTCAGCTTGAGCAGCTGCGGCATCGCGGTCGCGAGCGCGAAGGTCGCGAGCGCGAGGTAAACGCCGCTGAGCCGCAGCGCCGGCTGTCCGAACAGGAAGCCGAAGCCGAAGCAGACCACGCCGGCAACCGGCAGCGTCAGCGCATAATTGACGTTGAAGTGCTCCATCAGCACCGCGGTCGTGTAGGCGCCGACGGCGTAGAACGCGCTCTGGCCGAGCGAGAACTGGCCGCTTCCGCCGGTCAGGATGTTGAGCGCCAGCACCGCGAGCCCGTAGATCAGGAGCATCGTCATCTGGAAGATGATGAAGTTCTTGACGAAGACGGGTGCGATGATCAGCGCCGCCAGCACCACCAGCGAGGTGCCGGTGCCCAGCGTCATGGCGCGCTTCGGAACGGCCTCAACCGCCTGGTGGCCTTCTGCAACGACTTCTTCTGCAGCGCTCATGATCAAACTCGCTTGACGATGTGCCGGCCGAACAGGCCAGCGGGTTTGACGACCAGGACGGAGATGATCAGCGCGAGCGCGATCGGGAGCTTCAGCTCGTTGCCGACGCCGGGGATGTAGGTGCCGGCGAGGTTCTCGAAGATGCCGACGAGGAAGCCGCCGACGACGGCGCCGAACGGGCTGGTGAGGCCGCCGAGCACCGCGGCGGCAAAGCCGTAGATCAGCACGCCGCCCATCATGTTGGGCTCGAGGAACACGACCGGAGCGATCAGCATGCCGGCGATCGAGCCGATCGCGGTCGCCATGCCCCAGCCGAGCGCGATCATCCAGGAGGTGTTGATGCCGACGAGGCGGGCCGATTCAGGCACCGAGGCCGCGGCGCGCATGGCAAGGCCGATCCTGGTGTACTGGAAGAAGAAGTAGAGGCCGAGCAGCAGCAGCACGGTGACGCCGATCATGCCGGCCTGGTGGGTCGAGATCAGCTGGCTGCCCAGGAACGGCGCGGAGCCGAACGGGGTCGGATACTGCTTGATGGTGAAGTCCCAGAGCAGACCGGCCGAGGAGTTGATGATCGCGTACAGCGCGATGAAGCCGGCGACGTTGGTCAGCACCGGCGCCTTCGCCAGCGGCTTGAACAGGATCCGCTCGATCGCGATGCCGGCGACGAAGGAGAAGGCCAGCGTGATCAGGAAGGCGGCCCAATAGGACACGCCCCACTGCATCAGCTGCCAGGAGATGAAGGTCGAGAACATCGCCATCTCGCCTTGCGCGAAGTTGAGATGGTCGATGGCCTGGTAGATCATGACCACGGCCAGCGCCATGCAGGCGTAGATCGCGCCGGTGGCAATGCCGGCCAGGACTTGGTTGGTGAAAAGCTCCATCGTGCCGGCTCCCTAAAACTTGCCAGATTGGGTTTGAGCTGTAACGGCGTCGAAGGTCCACCTCCCCCTTAGGGAGAGGTCGCGCCGAAGGCGCGGGTGAGGGGTTACGGTCTCACGGCGAGGCTGCGGCCCCTCACCCGGATTGCTTCGCAATCCGACCTCTCCCCGCCGGGGAGAGGTGTAACGAGCGCGCGGACAGATCGCTGCCATCATCGCTCCTCAGTAACCCAGATAGGATTTGCGGATTTCTTCGTTGTTCGCGATGTCCTTGGCGTTGCCCGACATCACGATGCGTCCGGTCTCGATCACATAGGCCTGGTCGGCGAGCTCGAGCGCGAGCTGGGCGTTCTGCTCGACCACCAGGATCGACACCTTGTCCTCGCGGTTGATCTTGCCGAGGATGCCGAACAGATCGCGCACGACGAGTGGCGCAAGGCCGAAGGACGGCTCGTCCAGCAGCATCAGGCGCGGCCGCAGCATCAGCGCGCGGGCGACCGCGAGCATCTGCTGCTCGCCGCCGGAGAGCGTGCCGGCCTGCTGGGTGTGGCGCTGCTTCAGCACCGGGAAATGCGCATACATGCGCTCGATGTCGGAGACGATGCCGGCGCTGTCCTTGCGGGTGATGGCCCCGAGCTGGAGGTTCTCCTCCACCGTCATGGTGGTGAAGGTGCCGCGGCCCTGCGGCACGTGGGCGATGCCGAAGCGCACGATGCTCTCGGTGGAGCGGTTGTTGAGCGGCTTGCCGTCGAACTCGATGCCGCCGGTGGATCGCACCATGTTGCAGATCGCGCGCAGCGTGGTGGTCTTGCCGGCGCCGTTGGCACCGAGCAGCGTCGTCAGCGAGCCCTCGTTGAGCGAGAAGGACAGGCCATGGAGCGCCTGGACCTGGCCGTAATAGGCGCGCAGGTCCTTGACGTTGAGCAGTGTCGTCATTGGTCCTTGCTCCCGAGATAGGCCTTGATGACGTCGGGGTCCGCCTGCACCTGGCTAGGGGTGCCTTCCGCGAGCTTCTTGCCGAAATTGAGCGCGACGACATGGTCGGCGATCGACATCACGAGGCCCATGTGGTGCTCGACCAGCAGCACGGTCATGTGGCGTTCGTCGCGGATGCGGCGGATGAGGTCGCCGAGCACATAGACTTCCTCGTGGTTGAGGCCGCCGGCGGGCTCGTCGAGCAGCAGGATCTTCGGATCGGCCGCCAGCGCCCGCGCCAGCTCGACGCGCTTCTGCGTGCCGAACGGCAGGCCGGAGACGGTCGTGTGGGCGACGTCCTCGAGGTCGAGATAAGCGAGGATCTCGTGCACCTTCTTGTTGACGTCGCTCTCGCTGCGCCGGACCCAGGCGAGCCGAAGGGAGTCACTGATGATGTCGCTGGAGGTCTTCGAATGGGCGCCGACGCGGACGTTGTCCATCACCGAGAGGTTCGGAAACAGCGCCACGTTCTGAAAGGTGCGACCGATGCCGATCTCGGCGATGCGGTGCGGCGGGCGCGACAGGATGCTCACGCCTTCCATCAGGATGTCGCCGGACGACGGTTGATAAAGCCGCGAGAGACAGTTGAAGAGCGTGGTCTTGCCGGCGCCGTTGGGGCCGATCAAGCCGAGGATCTGGCCCTTGTGCATGTCGAAGGACACGCCATTGAGCGCGACGATGCCGCCGAACACGACGCTGACGTCGCGAACCGCGAGCAGGGGCGATGTTCCCTGCGCGAGCTGTGCCTGCGTCATCTCGTCTCGCCCACTTTGTTCAGCGGGCGAAGGGGCGATGCGAACCGCTCCCGGTGATGACAAAGGCTATCTGATCCCCTCGGCCACACGCGCAACTTTCCCTCCTGATTTCAGCTTTTTGCTGATTTCTTTTTTGGATTGCGGCATCAATCCCCCGAGTGCCGCTTCGATGTTCCTTACCATCGCCAGCAGACGCGGTCCAATGTCGTTGATCAAACGCTCTTCCGTGAAACGGAATGCGGGCGCGCCGCAGTTGAATGCGTAAGGTCCGGTTCCGTCGTTGAGCCTGAGCGCGACGCCGGCGGCACCGATGTCGTCGTGCCAGTCGCCGACCGAAATCGCGAAGCCGTATTTCGCGACGGTCTCGCCGGAGCGTTCCAATCCGTCGCGCATCTTGGGCCAGCGGCTGCCGTAATGTTCGCGCAGCATGCGGGACAATTCGGCGCGATCCTCGTCGTCGAGCGCCCAGAAATAGGCGCGGCCCATCGCGCTGGTTGCAATCGGCACGCGGGAGCCGACGTCAAGTTGAACGCCGACCGTCTCGCTGCCGCGACTCTGCCCGAAATAGATCATGCTGTGACGGTCGCGGCCGCCGACGGCCACGGCGCCGCCGGTCGCGCGCATCACTTCCTCGCGAAACGGCTCGGACAAATGCCGAACGCCGAGATTGGCGAGCGCGGCGTAGCCGAGCGACATCGCTGCAGGCGCGAGCTGGTACTTCTCGAAGCGGGGAACCGGCGTCAGATAGCCAAGCTTCGTCAACGTGTAGGTCAGGCGCGAAACCGTCGGCTTCGGCAGGTTGGTGCGGGCCGCAATCTCCTGATTGCCGAGCAGGCCGTCATTGGGTTGGAATGCGCGCAATACGTCCAGTCCGCGGGAAAGCGCGACGACGAAATTCCGATCGGTCGCGGTCTTCTTTGCTGTACGCTTCATCCCTGATCTGCTTCTTGCGCGGAGTCGTTGACAAGCCACGTGCTTCAAAATAACCCTGCCGTCAAGATGCGGAATTAAATTCCGCACCGCGAAATCGAACAAAAGTAAATCCCCACAAGGAGGGACACCGTGAGCGAAGTGGTCAAGCTTGAGCGTCATGATGAAGTCGGCATCGTCACGGTCGACAGCCCTCCGGTCAATGCGCTGAGTGCCGCAGTCCGCGGCGGCATTCTGGAGTGCATCAAGGCCGCTATCGCCGATCCCGCCATCAAGGGCATCGTGCTGACCTGCGCCGGCCGTACCTTCATTGCCGGTGCTGACATCACCGAATTCGGCAAGCCGCCGAAGCCGCCCGCGCTCAACGACGTGCTCGCCGAGATCGAGAATTCGCCGAAGCCCGTCGTTGCCGCGATCCATGGCACCGCGCTCGGCGGTGGCCTCGAAGTCGCGCTCGCCTGTCATTTCCGCGGTGCGGTGAAAGAAGCCAAGCTCGGCCTGCCCGAGGTGAAGCTCGGCCTCTTGCCGGGCGCCGGCGGAACCCAGCGCCTGCCGCGCGCGGTCGGGCCCGAGCTCGCGGTCAAGATGATCGTCGGTGGCGATCCGATCGGTGCCGCTGAAGCCCTGAAGAACGGCCTGATCGAGGAGATCATCGAAGGCCCAGCCTCCGGCGGCGAGGCCTTCGTCCGCAAGCTCATCGCCGAGAAGCGCCCGCTGCGCCGCCTGCGCGACGACGATTCCAAGATCGCGGCCGCCAAGGCCGACCGCTCCATCTTCACCAACGCGGTCGCCGCAATGACCAAGAAGTCGCGCGGCCTGGAAGCGCCGTTCGCGGCGGCCGACGCCGTCGGCTACGCCATCGACCTGCCGTTCGACGAAGGTCTGAAGAAGGAGCGCGAGGGCTTCCTGAAGCTCGTCGCCAGCGACCAGTCCAAGGCGCAGCGCTACGCCTTCTTCGCCGAGCGCGAGGCCAGCAAGGTCGCGGGCGTGCCCGAAGGCACCAAGGCGCGTCCCGTTAACCGTGTCGCCATTCTCGGCGCCGGCACCATGGGCGGCGGCATCGCGATGTCCTTTGCCAATGCCGGCGTGCCCGTCACGCTGATCGAGACCGGCGAGGAGCAGCTCAAGCGCGGCATGGGCATCATGCAGAAGAACTGGGAAGCGACCGCGGCGCGCGGCGGCATCCCGGCCGATGCGCCGGCCAAGCGCATGGCGCTGATCAACGGCGTCGTCGGCATCGAGAATGTCGGCGATGCCGACCTCGTCATCGAAGCCGTGTTCGAGACCATGGCGGTGAAGAAGGAAGTGTTCGGCAAGCTCGACCAATACGTCAAGCCGGGCGCGGTGCTGGCCTCCAACACCTCGTATCTGAACATTGACGAGATCGCGAAGTCGACCAAGCGTCCGCAGGACGTGCTCGGCATGCACTTCTTCTCGCCGGCAAACGTCATGAAGCTGTGCGAGATCGTGCGCGCGGACAAGACCGCGCCGGATGCCCTCGTGACGGCCGTTACGATTGCGCGTAAAATTGCAAAAGTGCCGGCCGTGGTCGGCGTCTGCGACGGCTTTGTCGGCAACCGCATGCTCGCCCAGCGCGGCAAGCAGTCGGAAAAGCTGCTGTTCGAAGGCGCGCTGCCGCAGCAGGTCGACGCCGTCGTCACAAAATTCGGCATGCCGATGGGACCGTTCGCGATGGGCGATCTCGCCGGTCTCGACATCGGTTGGCGCTCGCGGAAAGATCGCGGCATCAAGTCGGAGATCGCGGATGCGCTGTGCGAAGCCGGCCGCTTCGGCCAGAAGACCGGCAAGGGCTACTACAAGTACGAAGCCGGCTCCCGCGCGCCGCTGCCCGATCCTGATGTCGAGAAGCTGATCGACGAGACCTTGCTGCGTCTCGGCCGCAAGAAGCGCGTCGTCAGCGACGAGGAGATTTTGGAGCGCATGATGTACCCGATGATCAACGAGGGCGCGAAGATCCTCGAAGAGGGCATCGCGGCGCGTCCCTCCGACATCGACGTGGTCTGGCTCTACGGTTACGGCTGGCCGATCTATCGCGGTGGCCCGATGTTCTGGGCCGACAGCGTCGGCCTCAAGCACATCGCCGATCGCCTGTCGTTCTACGCCAAGGAGACCAACGACCCCAGCCTCGAGCCCGCGCCGCTGCTGAAGAGGCTCGCGGCCGAGGGCAAGACGTTTGCCTCGCTGGCCGCGGCGTCGAAGGCGGCTTGAGGGAGCTTTGTGCTCCAACTCTCAGTCATTCCGGGGCGCCCGCAGGGCGAACCCGGAATCTCGAAATTCCGGGTTCGATGCTTCGCATCGCCCCGGAATGACGGTTTGTGCGGTTTAAGGACTCCATGACCCATCCCGGCGAACAGTTTTATCCCGAGGGCGTGCACTGGGACGACACCATCGCCCAGGGCTCGCTGCCAGACCTGTTGTCGAAAGCCGCCGCCGATTACGGCCCGCGCACCGCGCTGGAGTTCCGGGAGCGCCCGATCACCTATACCGAGCTCGCCGCGATGGCTGAGCGCGCCGCTGCGGCGTTCCTGCGCGAAGGCATCGGCAAGAACGGCTCTGTCGCGCTGTTCCTCGGCAACACACCGGACCATCCCGTCAATTTCTTCGGCGCGCTCAAAGCCGGCGCCCGCGTCGCGCATCTCTCCCCGCTCGACGGCGAGATCGCGCTGACCCACAAGGTCTCCGACTCCGGCTCGCGCGTGCTCGTCACCTCGAACCTCCAAGCGTTGCTGCCGACCGCGCTGAAATTTTTGGAGAAGGGCCTGATCGATCGCCTCGTCGTCTGCGAGGACGACGATTGGGGCAAGGTCGGCACGCCGCAGGCGCCGATCCCCGGGGATCCCCGCATCGTCACCTTCAAGACCTTTGTCGAGGGCGCCACTGCACCTTCGCAATGGCCGCAAGTCACGGCCGACGACGTCGCGCTGCTGCAATATACTGGCGGCACCACCGGCCTGCCCAAGGGCGCCATGCTGACGCACGGCAACCTCACCTCGGCGGTGTCGATCTATGACGTCTGGGGCAAGCCGAACCGCGCCGCGCGCGCCGATGTGATCGAACGCGTCATCTGCGTGCTGCCGCTGTTCCACATCTACGCGCTCACCGTCGTGCTCTTGTCCTCGCTCAGCCGCGGCAATCTGATCTCGATCCATCAGCGTTTCGACGTCGAAGCCGTGATGCGCGACATCGAGGTCAAGCGCGCGACCTATTTTCCGGGCGTGCCGACGATGTGGATCGCGATCGCCGCGCTCCCTGATCTCGACAAGCGCGACTTCTCGTCGCTCGCCACCATCGGCTCCGGCGGTGCGCCGCTGCCGGTCGAGATCGCGAATTTCTTCGAGCGCAAGGTCGGCAAAAAGCTGCGCAGCGGCTGGGGCATGACCGAGACCTGCTCGCCCGGCACCGGCCATCCGCCTGTTGGTCCTGAGAAGCCCGGCTCGATCGGGCTGATGCTGCCCGGCATCGAGCTCGACGTCGTCGCGCTGGATGATCCGACACGCGTGCTGCCGCCCGGCGAAGTCGGCGAGATCCGCATCAAGGGCCCGAACGTCACGAAAGGCTACTGGAACAAGCCGGCGGGATCCGCGGAGGCCTTCATCGACGGCCGCTTCCTCACCGGCGACATCGGCTATGTCGACACCGACGGCTATTTCTTCCTGGTCGATCGCAAGAAGGACATGATCATCTCCGGCGGCTTCAACGTCTATCCGCAGATGATCGAGCAGGCGATCTACACCATTCCGGGCGTGCACGAGGTGATCGTGCTCGGCATTCCCGACCAGTATCGCGGCGAGGCCGCGAAAGCCTTCATCAAGCTGAAGCCGGACGCCAAGCCGTTCACGCTCGACGAACTGCGCGCGCAGCTCGCCGGCAAGGTCGGCAAGCACGAACTGCCGGCCGCGGTCGAGTTCGTCGCCGACCTGCCGCGCACGCCGGTCGGAAAATTGTCGCGCCACGAATTGCGCCAGCAGCAGAAACCACCGCAATCCACCCCACTTGCATCAGGAGGTCGCTCTTGACCGACGCCGTCATCGTTTCCACCGCCCGCACCCCGATCGGCAAGGCCTATCGCGGCATGCTCAACGCCACCGAGGGCGCAACGCTGCTCGGCCACGCCATCGGCGAAGCCGTCGCGCGCGCCAAGGTCGATCCGAAGGAGGTCGAGGACGTCGTGATGGGCGCAGCGCTCCAGCAGGGCGCGACCGGCGGCAACATCGCGCGCAAGGCGCTGCTCCGCGCCGGGCTTCCCGTCACCGTTGCCGGCACCACCATCGACCGCCAATGCGCCTCGGGCCTGCAGGCGATCGCGCTCGCCGCGCGCTCGGTGATCTTCGACGGCGTCGAGATCGCGGTCGGCGGCGGCGGCGAGTCGATCTCGCTCGTCCAGAACGACAAGATGAACGGCTTCCACGCCCAGGATCCGGCGCTGCTCAAGATCAAGGGCGAGGTCTACATGCCCATGATCGACACCGCCGAGGTCGTCGCCAAGCGCTACGGCATTTCGCGCGAACGCCAGGACGAATATTCGCTGGAGAGCCAGCGCCGCACCGCCGCCGCGCAGCAGGGGGGGAAGTTCAAGGACGAGCTCGCGCCGATCACGACGCAGATGGCGGTCACCGACAAGGCGACCGGCGCCGTGTCGATGAAGGAAGTCACGCTGTCGCAGGACGAAGGTCCGCGCCCAGAGACCACGATCGAGGGCCTCGCCGGCCTCAAGCCCGTGCGCGGCGACGGCTTCACCGTCACCGCCGGCAATGCCAGCCAGCTCTCCGACGGCGCCAGCGCCTCGGTGATCATGAGCGACAAGGAAGCCGCCAAGCGCGGCCTTGCGCCGCTCGGCATCTTCCGCGGCTTCGTCTCGGCCGGCTGCGAGCCGGACGAGATGGGCATCGGCCCGGTCTTCGCCGTGCCGCGCCTGCTCAAGCGCCACGGCCTCAGCGTCGACGACATCGGCCTTTGGGAGCTCAACGAAGCCTTCGCGGTGCAGGTGCTCTATTGCCGCGACAAGCTCGGCATCGACCCCGAGAAGATCAACGTCAATGGCGGCGCGATCTCGGTCGGCCATCCCTACGGCATGTCCGGCGCGCGCCTCACCGGCCACGCCCTGATCGAAGGCCGCCGCCGCAAGGCCAAGTATGCGGTCGTCACCATGTGCGTCGGCGGCGGCATGGGCGCGGCCGGCTTGTTCGAAGTGTTGCAGTAATTCACAGGAGGATCCGATGGATCTCGCATTCACGAAAGAAGAGCAGGCGTTTCGCGAGGAAGTGCGGTCGTTCTTCCGCGACAACGTGCCGCCGGATACGCGGCGCAAGCTGGTCGAGGGCCGCCACCTCACCAAGGACGAGATGGTGACGTGGTGGCGCATCCTCAACAAGAAGGGCTGGGGCGTCAGCCACTGGCCCAAGCAATATGGCGGGACCGGCTGGACCTCCGTGCAGCACTACATCTTCAACGAGGAGCTGCAGTCCTATCCGGCGCCGCAGCCGCTCGCCTTCGGCGTCAGCATGGTCGGCCCGGTCATCTACACCTTCGGCAACGAGGAGCAGAAGAAGCAGTACCTGCCGCGCATCGCCAACGTCGACGATTGGTGGTGTCAGGGCTTCTCCGAGCCGGGCTCCGGCTCCGACCTTGCTTCGCTCAAGACGAAGGCCGAGCGCCGTGGCGACAAGTGGATCATCAACGGCCAGAAGACCTGGACCACGCTCGCCCAGCACGCCGACATGATCTTCTGCCTCTGCCGTACCGACAACAATGCCAAGAAGCAGATGGGCATCTCCTTCATCGTGTTCTCGATGAAGTCGAAGGGCGTCACCGTGCGCCCGATCCAGACCATCGACGGCGGCGTCGAGGTCAATGAGGTCTTCTTCGACGACGTCGAAGTCCCGATCGAGAACCTGATCGGCGAGGAGAACAAAGGCTGGGACTACGCAAAATTCCTGCTCGGCAACGAGCGCACCGGCATCGCCCGCGTCGGCGTCTCCAAGGAGCGGCTGCGCCGCATCCGCGATCTCGCCGGCAAGGTCGAGTCGGGCGGCAAGCCGGTCATCCAGGACGCAGCCTTCCGCGAGAAGCTTGCGGCCTGCGAGATCGAGCTGAAGGCGCTCGAGCTGACGCAGCTGCGCGTCGTCGCCGACGAGGGCAAGCACGGCAAGGGGAAGCCCAATCCGGCCTCCTCGGTGCTGAAGATCAAGGGCTCCGAGATCCAGCAGACCACCACCGAGCTCTTGATGGAAGTGATCGGCCCGTTCGCGGCTCCTTACGACGTGCACGGCGACGACGGCTCCAACGAAGCCATGGACTGGACCGCCCAGATCGCGCCGAGCTACTTCAACAACCGCAAGGTCTCGATCTACGGCGGCTCCAACGAAATCCAGCGCAACATCATCGCCAAGGCAGTGCTGGGGCTTTGATTTCTGCCCGCCACCACGCACTCGCCGTCATGGCCGGGCT
This sequence comes from Bradyrhizobium sp. B117, assembly GCF_038969555.1. Lineage (NCBI taxonomy): Bacteria > Pseudomonadati > Pseudomonadota > Alphaproteobacteria > Hyphomicrobiales > Nitrobacteraceae > Bradyrhizobium > Bradyrhizobium sp. B117. Next base: position 9,161,471 of record NZ_CP152414.1, on the reverse strand, counting down.
TGACCCGGCCATCCACGCCTAACGGCACGAAGAACGTGGATGCCCGGCACGAGGCCGGGCATGACGAAATCAGATACCGGGAGAGTAGATAAAATGGATTTTGACCTGAACGAGGAGCAGCGGCTTCTCAAGGAAAGCATCGACGGCCTGCTGACCGATTCCTACGATTTCGAGCAACGCAAGAAATACATGAAGGAGAAGGGCGGCTGGAGCCAGGCCGTCTGGGGCAAGCTCGCCGAGCAGGGCCTGCTCGGCCTGCCCTTCAGCGAGGCCGATGGCGGCTTCGGCGGCGGCGGTGTCGAGACCATGATCGTGATGGAAGCGCTCGGCAAGGCGCTGGTGCTCGAGCCGTATCTGGCAACGGTCGTGATCGGCGGCGGCTTCCTGCGTCATGCCGGCTCTGATGCGCAGAAGGCCGCGCACCTGCCGGGGATCATCGACGGCAGCAAGACGCTGGCTTTCGCCCAGCTCGAAAAGAACTCGCGCTACGATCTGTTCGATGTCACCACGACCGCGAAGAAGAAGGGCGACGGCTGGGTGATCGACGGCGAGAAATTCGTCGTGCTCAACGGCGAGAACGCCGACACGCTCATCGTCACCGCGCGCACCAAGGGCGACCGCCGCGACAAGGGCGGCGTCGGCGTGTTCCTGGTCCCGGCCAGTGCCAAGGGCGTCACCAAGAAGTCCTACCCGACCCAGGACGGCCTGCACGCCGCCGACATCACTTTTACGGGTGTCGAAGTCGGCAGCGACGCCGCGATCGGCAATCCCGAGGACTCGCTCGCTTTGATCGAGCGCGTCGTCGACGAAGCCCGTGTCGCGCTCTGCGCTGAGGCGGTCGGCCTGATGGACGAGTCGCTCAAGACCACCGTCGAGTACATCAAGACGCGCAAGCAGTTCGGCGTCGCGATTGGCTCGTTCCAGTCGCTGCAGCACCGCGCCTCCGACATGTTCGTCGCCACTGAGCAGGCGCGCTCGATGTCGATGTTTGCGACCATGGCGAACGATTTCGAGGACGCCAAGGAGCGCAGCAACGCGATCGCCGCGGCCAAGGTGCAGATCGGCAAGTCGCTGAAATTCGTCGGCCAGCAGGCGATCCAGCTCCACGGCGGCATCGGCATGACCATGGAGGCGAAGATCGGCCACTATTTCAAGCGCCTCACCATGATCGAGAACACCTTTGGCGACACCGACTACCACCAGCGCCGCGTCGCGGATGCGGGTGGGTTGGTCTGAGTTGATCTAGACCACACCAACACTGTCATCCCCCGCAAAGGCGGGGGATCCAGTACGCCGCGGCTTCTCGATTCCAGCCGAGCTGTCTCTGGAATACTGGATCGCCCGCCTTCGCGGGCGATGACACCGAACAAGCGGCATCAGCGGAGCAACAACAATGAAAAACACCCCGTTCGATCTCACCGGAAAAGTCGCCGTCGTCACCGGCTCCAGCCGCGGCATCGGCCGCTCCTCGGCCGAGCTGCTCGCCAAGCTCGGCGCCAAGGTCGTGGTCTCCTCCCGGAAAGCGGAAGCCTGCAAGGAAGTCGCCGACGGCATCAACGCATCAGGCGGTGACGCCATCGTCATCCCCTGCAACATCGCGCGCAAGAACGAGGTCGAGGCGCTGATCTCGGGCGCCACAAAACACTACGGCAAGATCGACATCCTCGTCTGCAACGCCGCGGTGAACCCTTATTACGGCCCGCTGCTCGACATCACCGACGAGGCCTTCGACAAGATCATGGGCTCGAACGTCAAGAGCAACATCTGGCTCTCCGCGCTCGCGATCCCGCAGATGGCCGAGCGCGGCAGCGGCTCCGTCGTCATCATCTCCTCGATCGGCGGCCTGCGCGGCTCCACCGTGATCGGCGCCTACGGCATCTCCAAGGCCGCCGACTTCGCGCTGTGCCGCTCGCTCGCCGGCGAATGGGGCCCGAAAGGCGTCCGCGTCAACTGCATCGCCCCCGGCCTCGTCAAGACCGATTTCGCCCGTGCCTTGTGGGAAGACGAAGCCATGCTCAAGCGCCGCACCGCCACCACGCCGCTCCGCCGCATCGGCGAACCCGACGAGATCGCCGGCGCCGTCGCCTACCTCGCCTCCGACGCCTCGAGCTTCATGACCGGCCAGACCATCGTCATCGACGGCGGCGTGACGACGGCGGCGGTGTAGCCTTCTTCCCTCTCCCCTTGTGGGAGAGGGTGGCTCGCCGCGAAGCGGCGAGACGGGTGAGGGGTCTGCTTCCGCGGGGTGATGCTCTCACATTTGTATGCGCTGAAGCAGACCCCTCATCCGGCGCGCTCCGCGCGCCACCTTCTCCCACAAGGGGAGAAGGGTAGGGCAGTCGCGCCCTGCATCCAACCTTGACCTTCCGCCTCCAATCCGCTCCCTTTGGCGCGACACAATGACCCCTCCAAGGGTAAACGCCAGGGTAAGCCGCCATGTCTTTCGTCCTTGCCATCGACCAGGGCACCACCTCTTCGCGCGCGATCGTGTTTCGCGGCGATATTTCCATTGCGGCGAAGGCGCAGGCCGAGTTTCCGCAGCATTTCCCGGCCTCGGGCTGGGTCGAGCACGAGCCGGAGGACATCTGGACCTCGACCGTGATCGTCTGCCGCGAGGCGATCGAGCAGGTCGGCATCAGCGCAAAGGACATCGCCGCGATCGGCATCACCAATCAGCGCGAGACCACCGTGGTGTGGGACCGCGCCACGGGCCAGGCCGTGCACCGCGCCATCGTCTGGCAGGACCGCCGCACCGCCGACATCTGCGCCAAGCTGAAGGCCGACGGTCGCGAGCCCGTGATCTCGCAGAAGACCGGCCTGATCATCGATCCCTATTTCTCCGGCACCAAGGTTGCCTGGATCCTCGACCACGTTCCCGGCGCGCGCGCCCGCGCCGCGCGCGGAGAATTGATGTTTGGCACCATCGACTGCTACCTGCTCTGGCGCCTCACCGGCGGCAAGGTGCACGCCACCGACGCCACCAACGCCTCGCGCACGCTGCTGTTCAACATCCACACCGGCCAGTGGGACGACGAGCTGCTGGAGATCATCGGCGTGCCGCGCTCGATGCTGCCCGAGGTGAAGGATTCCTCGGCCCGCTTCGGCGAGACCACGCCGGATCTGTTCGGCGGCGCCATCGCCATCTCCGGCATCGCCGGCGACCAGCAGGCCGCGACCATCGGCCAGGCCTGCTTCCGCCCGGGCATGATGAAATCCACTTACGGCACCGGCTGCTTTGCGCTGCTCAACACCGGCACCACGCCGGTCGTCTCCAACAACAAGCTGCTCACCACCGTCGCCTACCAGCTCGATGGCAAACGCACCTACGCGCTCGAAGGCTCGATCTTCGTCGCCGGCAGCGCGGTGCAGTGGCTGCGCGACGGCCTCGGCATCATCAAGCACGCCGCCGAGACCGGACCGCTCGCCGACCAGTCCGACTCCATGCAGAGCGTCTATCTCGTGCCGGCCTTCGTCGGCATGGGCGCGCCCTATTGGAATCCACGCGTGCGCGGCGCGCTGTTCGGCCTCACCCGCAACACCGGCCCCGCCGAGCTCGCCCATGCCGCGCTGGAGAGCGTTTGTTATCAGACCTTCGACCTCTGGGCTGCGATGCGCGCGGACTGGCCGAGCTCGGAAACCGCCAGCGTCGTGCTCCGCGTCGACGGCGGCATGACCGCCTCCGACTGGACCATGCAGCGCCTCGCCGATCTCCTGAATGCGCCGGTCGATCGCCCCGTAATCCAGGAGACCACGGCGCTGGGTGCCGCCTATCTCGCCGGCCTTCACGCTGGCGTCTATCCTGAGCCGACGAAGTTCGCCGACAATTGGCGCCTCGAGCACCGCTTCAAGCCGAACATGAGCGAGGCGACGCGCGAGCGCAAGCTCGCGGGCTGGGCGCGGGCAGTGAAGGGCGTGCTCGCGAGCGATGAGGGGGAGGGGTAGCGCTAGGGTGAACTTCGTAGCCCGGATGGAGCGAAGCGCAATCCGGGACTGCTGTCGCTTGTGGCACGACTCCCGGGTTACCCTTCGCTCCATCCGGGCTACATGGTTGTGAGAAAATGATCCTCCCTGATGGTTACTCCGACGTCCTCGCCGGGAAAACCGCGGCGGTCGTCACCCATCTGGAGATGACCGCACCTCCCGCACGCCGCGATGATCCGCCAGGCAGCTGGACCCTGCGCAAGGTCGATCAGCCCGCGCTTGATTGGTACCGCGATCTCTACCGCCGCGTCGGCCAGGAATGGCTGTGGTTCTCGCGGCTGCGCATGAGCGACGCCGAGCTCGCCGCGGTTATCCGCGCGCCGGGCGTCGAGGTCTACGCGGTCGTCGTAGACGGCCGCGACGAAGGCCTGCTGGAGCTGGACTTCCGCGAGCCCGGCCAGTGCGAGCTGGTCTATTTCGGCGTCACTTCAGCGTTGATCGGAACCGGCGCCGCCCGCTTCCTGATGAACCGCGCGCTGGAGATCGCGTGGTCGCGCGACCTCCACCGCGTCTGGGTGCACACCTGCACCTTCGATCATCTCTCCGCCGTCGCGTTCTACCAGCGCTCCGGCTTCCGGCCCTTCCGCCGCCAGATCGAGGTGGCCGACGATCCGCGGCTCGACGGCATGGCGCCGCGCGATGCCGCGAAGCATGTGCCGATCATCGAATAGGGCGCGGCTGCCTCCTCACCGTCATTGCGAGGAGCCCTTGCGACGAAGCAATCCAGGCTGCCTCCTCCGAAAGATCCTGGATTGCTTCGCTGCGCTCGCAATGACGGAGTGCGGGCGCCGGTATCGATTCTCTGCCACCACACGCTCCGCGGTTGCGTGGGGGATGACGGTTGAGCTTGCGGCAGGACCGTAGCCCGGATGAGCGCAGCGATATCCGGGAAACCTTCTCCCGGATGTCACTTCTCTCTGCGACCTCAAAACACCTTCTGCTCAGCCCGCGCCAGCGAAAACCCGTGCTGCATGGCGTTGAAGCACGTCACTCCCGTCTGCTCCGACCGGCAGGTGAAGCCCGCGCGCTGCCACACCTCGCCATAGGCGAGCACCGGCAGCGAGGCGTCCATCACGCTGTCGCCGGCGCAGATGCGGCTGGCGCTGCCCTTGGTGCTCATCTCGAAGGCGTGGCCCCAGTCGAGCTCGCAATCGGAGGGAGGGCGCGGCAGCGTGTCGGTCACCATGATGTCGCAGCGAAGTACACCCTGGCCGTTATCGGCAAAGACCTGGCAGACGATGTTTCGCGACGGCGTCAGGAAGCCGATGGGACGCTCCTGCGCCTGGGCGCGGCCAAGCGGCAATCCAAGCAGGATCGACATCAGGAAAACGGTGCCCGGCCTGATCATGCAATCTCCGCAACTAGCTGTCGAAATTCACCGCCGTCGTGTTGGCGCCGCAGACCAGCACCGCGATGCGCTCGCCGGCCGCGGGAAGATAGCGGCCGGACAGCAGCGCGGCAAATGCGGCCGCGCCGCCGGGCTCGGTGACGAGGCGCAAGCGCGACCACAGCGCGGCCTGGGCCTGCCGGATCGCGTCGTCGCTGACGAGGACGACACGCTCGACATGGGATCGCGCGATCGGAAACATCAATGCGCCGACGCGCCGCGGCGCGAGGCTGTCGGCGGCGATGCCGCCGGCCGGCGCATCGACCGGCGCGCCGGCCGCGAAGGCGGCATGCAGGGTTGGCGACTGCTCCGGCTCGACCGCCACGATGCGCGTGCGGCCGGCGCACCACGCCGCGATGCCGCCGATCAGCCCGCCGCCACCGACGGCCACCAGCAGCGTGTCGATGCCGGGCGCATCCTGCTCCAGCTCCAGGGCGACGCTGCCCTGGCCGAGCAGGGTTTCGGCCTGGTCGTAGGCATGGACCGCAAGCCCGCCGGTCTGCGCGACATGCGCTTCGCTGGCGGCAAGCGCATCGGCGTAGCGATTGCCGGCGATCACGAGCTTGGCGCCATAGCCGCCGATGCGCTCGGCCTTGGCCGGTGAGGTGATGTCGGGCACGAAGATCGTGGCGGGAATGCCGAGCTGCTGCGCCGCATAGGCGACGGCCGCGCCGTGATTGCCCCCGGATGCCGCGACGACGCCGGCCGCCGGCACCTGCCGCAGCAGCAGATTGGCGAAGGCGCCCCGCGCCTTGAACGATCCGGAATGCTGCAGCATCTCGAGCTTGAACGTGACGGGCGCCGCCGGCAGGCCGAAATCGGCGAGGTCGGCCTGAATGAGCGGCGTGCGCCTGATATGCGGACGGATGACCGCCTCGGTCGCCGCGATCCGCTCCCGATTGATGTCCATTGTCGCTGTCATGATGGCAGCCTTCATACCGCATCGGAGAGTTGACATCAATTAGGTAATTAGCAAAATGGCTAAATGAAATTCGCAGTCGCCTTGCGCGCGCTGGCCAATGAGCGCCGCCTGCAGATCCTGGATTGGCTGCGGGATCCGCGAAAGCATTTCCGCGAGCAGGCCGATGGCGACCTGGTCGAGGACGGCGTCTGCGGATTGCTGATCGCCGAAAAGCTCGGCGTCAGCGCGCCGACCTTGAGCGAGCACATGCGGGTGCTGACGGCGGCAAAGCTGGTGCGTGCCAAGCGGATCAAGCAGTGGACGATGTACAAGCGCGACGAGACCGCGATCGCCGCCATCAAGCGCGAGATCCGGGACGGTCTTTGAGCGCGCCGCGCGTGAGCTGCACGGGACGCAGTCGAGCGCGCCGTTGCATCCGGCTCAATGCTCCATGTTCAATATCTTCCTTGCGCCGCAGCGCTCCTCTCGCGGATACTGATCGGCCCTGCCGTGCCCATTGAACGAGAAGAGCGCGAACCATGTTCCTGATCGGCCAATATGATTCCCCCTTCGTCCGCCGCGTCGCCATTGCACTGAAGCTTTACGGGCTCGCCTTCGAGCACAAGCCGTGGTCGACCTTCGGCGATGCCGACAAGATCGCGCCGTACAACCCGCTGCGCCGCGTGCCGACCCTGGTGCTCGACGACGGCGAGGCGCTGATCGAGAGCACTGTCATCCTCGACTATCTCGACGAGCTCGTCGGCGAGGCGAAGGCGATGCTGCCGCGCGGCGGCGCCGATCGGCGCAGGCATTTGCGCATCTGCGCGCTCGCCTCAGGCCTCGGCGACAAGGCGGTGAGCCTGCTCTACGAGCGCGTGCTGCGGAAGGAGCAGCTCGCGTTGTGGGTCGAGCGTTGCCAGGCGCAGATCTCCGACGTGCTCGGTGTGCTCGAGGCCAAGCGCGCCAAGGTGACGACGCCGTACTGGCTGGGCGATCGCATCGGCCACGCAGACGTGGCGGTGGCCTGCGTCACCCGCTTCACCCGCGAGGCCCATCCGCAACTGTTCGATGCGGCGCGCTATCCGGCGCTGTCTGCTCATTCCGATCGCTGCGAGGCACTGCCGCCTTTCCAAGAGATCGTGCAGCCGCTCGCCCCGCCGAAGGGGTGAGGCTCCCACCCTCCCCTGGAGGGTAAGGCTATCGCATATATGTGCGCGTGGGCACTGAAGCTTCCACGGCGTCATGGCCGGGCTTGTCCCGGCCATCCACGCGTTTCCCCCGCGACACAAAGAACGTGGATGCCCGGGACAAGCCCGGCATGACGACCTCGTGTAAATCGCAATATGCGATAGCCCTCCAGGGGAGGATGGGGACCGTGCGTGTGGGCGAGAGATGAGGGACACTCGCATCTGCCGCAGTACGACACCGACGCGGCTGGCGATGATGGAATATTACAGGTGTTTTGCCCGACGGTGCAAGCTGTTTTCGGTAAGACCGAAATTGCGTAGCCCTTTCAACCCCATCGCTACTGTGCATGGGGTTGTTTTTCATTTTCATGTTTTGGGGCGGGGCGCGCCTATCCCGCGCCCACCCGCTTCTTCTGCCAGACCAGATGCACCGCGCAAGTGCAGCCGGGCGGATGCGAGGCGAGATCCTTTGACGTCTCGTCGTTCGCAGGCGTCGCAGCGAAGGCCTTGTCCTGTTGCGACGGGATGTAGTTCAGCACCGGCGCGAGCCAGCGCTCAGTCTCCGCCACCGTCATGCCCTTGCGCGCGGCATAGTCCTCGACCTGGTCGCGCTCGATCTTGCCGACGCCGAAGTAATAGCTCTCGGGGTTCGCGAAATAGAGCCCTGATACGGATGAGCCCGGCCACATCGCAAAGCTCTCGGTCAGCTTCACGCCGGCGGTGGCTTCCGCATCGAGCAGCTCGAACAGCGTCGCCTTCTCGGTGTGATCGGGCTGCGCGGGATAGCCGGGCGCGGGGCGGATGCCCTGATACTTCTCGAGGATCAGCTCCTCGTTGGAGAGCGCCTCGTCTGGCGCGTAAGCCCAGAACTCGCGGCGCACGCGGGCATGCATGCGCTCGGCGAAAGCCTCTGCAAGGCGGTCGGCCAGCGCCTTGCACAGGATCGAGGAGTAGTCGTCGTTCGCCATCTTGAAGCGATCGGCAACCGCGTCCTCGCCGATGCCGGCGGTGACGACGAAGCCGCCGACATAGTCGGGCACCCCCGCAGGCGCGATGAAGTCCGAGAGGGCAGCGTTGAAGCGGCCTTCGCGCTTCTCCAGCTGCTGGCGCAGCGTGTGCAGCGTCGCGATCCTCTTGATGCGGCTCTCGTCGGCATAGAGCACGATGTCGTCGCCTTGCGCATTCGCCGGCCAGAAGCCGACCGTCGCGCGGGCCCGGAACCATTTTTCCCTAACGATGGTGTCGAGCATCTTGCGCGCGTCGTCATAGAGCGAGCGCGCGACCTCGCCGACCTTGTCGTCCTTGAGGATCGCGGGGAAGCGTCCCGCGAGCTCCCAGGTCTGGAAGAACGGCGTCCAGTCGATATAGGGCACGAGCTCGGCGAGATCGTATTCGTCGAAGCTGCGGGTGCCGAGGAAGGTCGGCTTCACCGGCTTGTTCGCGGCGAAGTCGACCGGCACGCGGTTGGCGCGGGCGTCTGCCAGCTTCAGGCGCTTCTTGTCGGCCTGCGCGCGCAGATGCGCGTCCGAGATCTTGGCGTATTCGGCGCGGACCTCGGCAGCATAGGCTTCGCGCTTCTCCGGCGAGAGCAGCGAGGAGGCGACGCCGACGGCGCGGCTGGCGTCGTTGACATGCACGACGGGGCCGGCGCGATAGCTCGGGTCGATCTTCACCGCCGTGTGCACGCGGCTCGTGGTGGCGCCGCCGATCAGGAGCGGCAGCTTGAGGCCTTCGCGCTGCAACTCGCCGGCGAAGAACGCCATCTCGTCGAGCGAGGGCGTGATCAGGCCTGAGAGACCGACGATGTCGGCCTTCTCCGCCTTCACGGTCTCGACAATCTTGGCGGCCGGCACCATCACGCCGAGGTCGATGACCTCGAAATTGTTGCACTGGAGCACGATGCCGACGATGTTCTTGCCGATGTCGTGGACGTCGCCCTTCACGGTCGCAAGCACGATCTTGCCGGCGGAAGAAGAACCCTCGGTGCCGATCCCGTTGGCGAGGTTGCGCGCCTTCTCCTCCTCCATGAACGGCATGAGGTAGGCAACGGCCTGCTTCATGACGCGGGCGGACTTCACCACCTGCGGCAAAAACATCTTGCCGTCGCCGAAGAGGTCGCCGACCACGTTCATGCCGGCCATCAGCGGTCCCTCGATCACGTCGAGCGGACGCGACGAGCTCTTGCGAGCTTCTTCGGTGTCCTGTTCGATGAACTCGGTGATGCCATGCACCAGCGAATGCGACAGACGCTTCTCCACCGGCCATTCGCGCCAGGCGAGGTCGGCTTCCTTGCTCTCGGTCTTCTTGCCGCGGAATTTTTCTGCGAGCGCGAGCAGGCGCTCGGACGCGCCGGGATCGCGGTTGAGGACGACGTCCTCGCAGGTCTGGCGCAATTCAGGATCGATGTCGTCATAGACGATCATCTGCCCGGCATTGACGATGCCCATGTCCATGCCGGCCTTGATGGCGTGATACAGGAACACCGAGTGCATGGCCTCGCGCACCGGTTCGTTGCCGCGGAACGAGAACGACAAATTGGAGACGCCGCCCGAGATGTGCGCGCCCGGCAGGTTCTGGCGGATCCAGCGCGTCGCCTCGATGAAGTCGACGCCGTAATTGTTGTGCTCCTCGATGCCGGTCGCGATCGCGAAGATGTTGGGATCGAAGATAATGTCTTCCGGCGGGAAGCCGACCTTGTTCACCAGGATGTCGTAGGCGCGCTTGCAGATCTCGGTCTTGCGCGCGAACGTGTCGGCCTGGCCGACCTCGTCGAACGCCATGACGACGACAGCCGCGCCGTGACGGCGGGCGATCTTCGCTTCGTGGATGAACTTCTCCTCGCCTTCCTTCATCGAGATCGAGTTGACGACCGGCTTGCCCTGCACGCATTTCAGGCCGGCCTCGATCACCGAGAATTTCGAGGAATCGACCATCACGGGGACGCGGGCGATGTCGGGCTCGGCGGCGACGAGGTTGAGGAAGGTCACCATCGCCGCTTCGGAGTCGAGCAGGCCTTCGTCCATGTTGACGTCGATGATCTGCGCGCCGTTCTCGACCTGGTCGCGCGCGACCTGCAGCGCGGCGGTGTAGTCGCCGGCGGTGATCAGCTTGCGGAAGCGGGCGGAGCCCGTGACGTTGGTGCGCTCGCCGACGTTCACGAACGGGATCGCGTCGGTCAGCACGAACGGTTCGAGGCCGGAAAGCCGCAGCTTTGGTGCGATCTCCGGCACGATGCGCGGCTTGTGCGGGGCGACCGCGGCGGCGATCGCCGCGATATGGTCCGGCGTGGTGCCGCAGCAGCCGCCGACGATGTTGACGAGGCCGTCGCGGGCGAATTCGCCGACCAGGCGCGCCATGTACTCCGGCGTCTCGTCATACTGGCCGAACTCGTTGGGCAAGCCGGCGTTCGGGTAAGCACATACGAGCGTGTCGGCGACGCGCCCGATATCGGCGATGTGCGCGCGCAGATCTTCGGCGCCGAGCGCGCAGTTGAAGCCGATGGTGACGGGTTTTGCGTGCCGCACCGAATTCCAGAACGCCTCCGGCATCTGGCCCGACAGCAGGCGGCCGGATTTGTCGGTGATGGTGCCCGACACCATCACCGGCATGTCGATGCCGAGCTCTTCGGTGATCTCGGCAATGGCATAGAGCGCCGCCTTGGCGTTGAGCGTGTCGAAGATGGTCTCGACCAGCAGGAGGTCGACGCCGCCGTCGACCAGGCCGCGGATCTGCTCGCCATAGGATTTGCGCAAATCGTCGAAGGTGACGGCGCGGTAGCCGGGATTGGCGACGTCGGGCGAGATCGAGGCGGTGCGGTTGGTCGGACCGATGGCACCGGCAACGAAGCGCGGCTTGCCGTCCTCGGCAGCGACGCGGCGGGCGGCATTGCCGGCGAGCCGTGCGCCTTCGCGCGCCATCTCGTAGACGATGTCGGTGAGATCGTAATCGGCCTGCGCGATCGAGGTCGTCGAGAACGTGTTGGTGGCGACGATGTCGGCGCCCGCGCGCAGGTACGCGGCGTGAATGTCCTCGATCGCCTGCGGCTGGGTCAGGATCAAGAGATCGTTGTTGCCGCGCAGGTCGCGATGGAAATTCTTGAAGCGCTCGCCGCGGAAGGCGGCCTCGTCGAGCTGCAGGTTCTGGATCATCGTGCCCATGGCGCCGTCGAGCACGAGGATGCGCTCGCGCGCGGCGTTGAGCAGGGCAGTTCGCTTGGCGGAAACGGGCACGGTCATTTTCTCTTACGCAGCCTTCTGGGCGCTCTTGGCGCGAATGCCGAGCAAATGGCTGATCGCGAACACGAGATCGGCGCGGTTCATGGTGTAGAAATGGAAGGTGTCGACGCCGTGCTTGGCGAGCTTCTGCACCTGGCCGGCGGCGACGGTCGCCGCGACCAGCTTGCGAGTCTCGGCGTCGTCATCGAGGCCTTCGAACTTCGCGGCGAACCAATCCGGCACGGTGGTGCCGGCGCGGGTGACGAAATTACGGGCCTGCTTGAAATTGTGCATGGGCATGATGCCCGGCACGATCGGGATATTGATGCCGCGGGCGCGGACCCGGTCGAGATAGCGGAAGTAGAGGTCGTTATCGAAGAACACCTGGGTGATCGCGCGCGTCGCCCCGGCGTCGACCTTGGCCTGAAGCGTGTCGATGTCGGCGTCGAAGTCGCGCGCCTCGGGATGCTTCTCGGGATAGGCCGACACGGACACTTCGATGTCCGCGTGCCGCTTCTTGATCCCCGCGACGAGCTCGGCCGAGCTCTGATAGCCGTCGGGATGGCTGGAATAGGGCGTGCCGATGCCACCGGCGGGGTCGCCGCGGAGGGCGACGATGTGGCGGACGCCGACCTCGTGATAGCGGTCGACGATCTCGTCGATCTCGCCGCGCGAGGCGCCGACGCAGGTCAGATGCGCCGCCGGCAGCAGCGCGGTTTCCTTGAGGATGCGCGAGATGGTCGAATGCGTCCGCTCACGGGTCGAGCCGCCGGCGCCATAGGTTACCGAGACGAATTTCGGATCGAGCGGGGCCAGCCGATTGATTGTCTCCCAGAGATTCCGCTCCATATCTTCCGTCTTGGGCGGAAAGAACTCGAACGAGATCGCAGGCCGCTTCAGGTGCCCATCTTGCCCGTCGTTGCGGGCAGGAATCGTCAGGTCGGTCATGGCACCACTCACTCCAGATTTTGGCGGCCGGCGGTCAGGTCTAGATTGCGAGAGGCTAAGATAAGCCAAAGCGGTTGGGCTCGACAGCCCATCGGACGTGGGAAGTGGCCCACTTTGCCGCGAATCATGAGATTTGTTGCGATTGTGAGCGATCGAGTGGGAAACGGGAAAGATAGGTAATTGACATATATATCAGTGTATTAAGCGAATGAACGTGGCTGCTGCAGCTATTTTGTCGTGTGGGCAATGTGTATCCTTTATTGCGGATGGAAAATTCGTCCCAACTCCCATGACTCCGCCCGCCGCCGGCGCTCGTGGCCGGCACACGCCAGACCTGCGCAGTCTGCCCATTGCTGCCGCGCCGGCCTCCATTACGTTACCGCGCCATGATCCCGCTTTCAGTCCTCGACCTCTCGGTCGTCACCACAGGCACAAAACCCGCCGCGGCGTTGCGTAACAGCATCGACCTGGCGCGCCATGTCGATGGGCTCGGCTATGTCCGCTATTGGCTCGCCGAGCATCACAACCTCGCTTCGGTCGCGAGCCCCGCGCCCGACGTGATGATCGGGCAGATTGCGGCGGTGACGAAGCACATCCGCGTCGGCTCCGGCGGCGTGATGCTGCCCAACCACGCGCCGCTGGTGGTGGCTGAGCGCTTCAAGATGCTGGAGGCGCTGTTTCCCGGCCGCATTGATCTTGGCCTTGGCCGCGCGCCCGGCACCGACGGTGCCACGGCCTATGCGCTGCGCAGCCGGCTCGACCGCCGCGAGGGCGACGATTTCCTGGAGCGGCTGCACGAGCTGATTTTGTGGGAGACACGCGAATTCCCGTCGGGACATCCTTACAACAACGTCGTCGCGATGCCCGACGATACGCGGCTGCCGCCGATCTGGCTGCTCGGCTCCAGCGACTATTCCTCGGAGCTCGCCGCCCAGGTCGGCATGGGCTTCGCCTTCGCCCATCATTTCGCGTCCCATGATGCGATCGACGCGATGGTGCACTATCGCAACCACTTCCAGCCCTCGGCCTGGAGCGCCAGCCCGCACGCGATCCTCGCGGTCGCAATCGTCACGGCGGATACCGATGAAGAGGCCGAGAAGCTCGCCACCTCGTTCGATCTCAACCGTCTGCGCCGCGATCGCGGTCAATATCTGCCGCTGCCGAGCGTCGAGGAAGCGCTGGCTTATCCCTATACGGATTCCGAGCGCGTCTCGATTGCCCGCAACCGCTCGCGCCTGTTCGTCGGTAGTCCCGGGACCGTGCAGAAGAAGCTCCAGCCGCTGATCGATGCCAGCAAGCCGGACGAGCTGATGGTGATCACGGCCGTGTACGATCACGAGGCGCGGAAGAAGTCGTATTCGCTGCTGGCGGAGGCGTTTGGGCTTCGCGCTGCAGCGTAAATCTCTCGTGCCCCGGACGCAGCGCAGCGCGCAGTGATGCGCTGCAGAGCCGGGGCCCATCGAAGTCCTGTGAATTGCAGCCCCTGGGTCCCGGCTCGCGCTTCGCGCGTCCGGGACACGAGACTAATCCTGTGCCTCGCTGAACGTCGCGCGGAACGGGTGGCCGGGATAGACGCCGACGATGCGGAATTCTCGCGAGAAGAACTTCAGCTCCTCGATCGCAAAGGCAAGGCCCTTGTCTTCAGGATGACCGTCGACGTCGGCATAAAACTGCGTGGCGAAGAAATTGCCGTCGACCATGTAGCTCTCGAGCTTGGTCATGTTGACGCCGTTGGTGGCAAAGCCGCCGAGCGCCTTGTAGAGTGCGGCCGGCAAATTGCGCACCCGGAAGACGAAAGTCGTGACCAGCGGGCCCGAACTTTGGACCGCCCATTTCGGCTCGCGCGCCAGCACGACGAAGCGCGTGGTGTTGTGGGCCTCGTCCTCGATGTCCTCGGCAAGGATGTCGAGGCCATAGATCTTGGCGGCGAGGCGCGAGGCGATCGCGGCGACGGTCTTGTCGTTGCGCTCGGAGATGTCGCGGGCGCTGCCGGCGGTGTCGGCATGCACGATCGGCTTGATGCCGAGCTTGCGGATGATGCGCCGGCACTGGCCGAGCGCATGCACATGGCTCTCGACGCTCTTGATGTCGTCGAGCCTGGTCCCCTTCACCGCCATCAGCTGGTGGCGGACGGGGAGAAACCATTCGCCGATGATGAAAAGGCCGGAGGCCGGCAGCAGATGGTGGATGTCGGCGACGCGGCCGGCGACCGAGTTCTCGATCGGGATCATGCCGAGATCTGCCTCGCCCGAGGAGATCGCCGACAGCGCGTCCTCGAAGGTGGCGCAGGGCATCGGCTCGGCGTCGGGATAGGCCTCGACGATGGCGATGTGGGAATTGGCTCCGGGCTCGCCCTGGAATGCGATCTTCATCTTGCTCATGTCTTGAAGTGCTCCTGGTCGGCCTTGTAGCAGCGGCTCAGGATTTGGAAAGGATGCCGCGCGCGGTTTCGAGATCGGGCGGCGTATCCACCCCGCGAGGCACGGTGTCGACGATCATGATGTCGATGCGCATGCCGGCTTCCACCGCCCGGAGCTGCTCCAGGCTCTCCTGTTTTTCGAGCGGTGAGGGCGGCAGCGACACGAACCGCTCCAGCGCGGCGCGGCGATAGGCATAGAGGCCGATGTGGTGGTATCGCGGTCCGTTGCCGTAGGGGGCGGTGGCGCGGGTGAAATAAAGTGCCCGCATCCGCCGCGGTCCGATCGGCGAGCCGATCGCCTTCACGACGCTCGGAGCGAGGTCTTCTTCCTCGGTGTGGATCTGGGAAGCCAGTGTCACGATGTCGACCGCGGGGTCGTCAAAAGGCGGCAGCACCTCGCGGATGGTCTGCGGAGTGATGGTCGGGAAATCGCCCTGGAGATTGATCACGATCTCGGCCTTGCCGTCCGGATCGAGCTTCTGCATGGCCTCGTGGATGCGGTCGGAGCCGGAGGGGTGTGTAGAGCGGGTCATCACGGCCTCGCCGCCATGGGCCGTCACCACCGAGGCGATCTCGTCCGTGTCGGTTGCGACCGCGACCCGGCCGATTGCAGCGGCCTCGGCGCGGCGCAGCACATGCACGATCATCGGCAGGCCCGCGATGTCGGCGAGCGGCTTGCCGGGCAGGCGGGTGGCGGCCATGCGGGCTGGGATCAGCACCAAAATGCGGGGATCGATCATCGGTCAAGGGCCTGGAAACGGGGCGTTTTCCGCGCCGAGAAATGGGGTGGGGACGGGTTCGAAGCCGGGTCGCTTATACGGGTTGCCAGACCCCGGGCAAACCGATATCTCAATGGCAAAACTCGGGGAAACAACAAGGAACGTTTTGATTCTCCCGAGGCTCGTCCTGGCGGCCCGCTTGGGCCGCTGTTTCCTTCTTGCGGTGTGGGGCCTGGCCGGAAATGGACTCTTTCGAACTCAACAAGATTCTCGGTGCCGTGCTCGGCACCTGTCTCATCCTGCTGGTGACGAGCTTCACCGCCCAGGCGCTGTTCTCGCCCAAGATGCCGGAAAAGCCGGGCTTCGAGATCGCGGTCAAGGAAGATGCCGGCCACGGTGGCAAGGAAGGTGGCGCGGCCGCCGCATCGTCCGAACCGATCGAAAAGCTGCTCCAGACCGCTTCCGTCGAGAAGGGCGCTGCCGCCGCCAAGAAGTGCGGCGCCTGCCACACCTTCGAGAAGGGCGGCCCGAATCGCGTCGGTCCGAACCTCTATGGCGTCGTCGGTGAAGCCAGGGGCGAGGGCCGCAACGGCTTCAACTTCTCGGCCGCCATGAAGGCCAAGGGCGGCACCTGGACGTTCGACGACCTCAACAAGTTCATTGCCAGTCCGAAGGGTTTCATCCCGGGCACGGCGATGGGCTTCGCCGGTATCCCCAAGGATTCCGAGCGCGCCGACGTCATTGCCTATCTGAATTCGCTGTCAGAGCATCCGCAGCCGATCCCGACGGCGTCGAAGTAAGGGCGTCAAAAACCTCTTCTGGAACATGCGGCCAGGCTGAAAAGCCTGGCCGTTTCCTTATCCGGGCCTCGCGATTGCGTTATCGGGGCGTTTGGCCGCATCCGAGAGGCCGTCCGGCCTTCCAACATGAGGAAAAAGCAACATATTCCGTCGAAACCTCGCCTATATTGGGACCTTAAAGGAGTAGCCTCCTTCAAGACAGGACTATTGATTTGGCCATTACCCGACGCGATCTCCTGCTCACCGGCGCCGCTGCTGCCGCGCTTCCCGTTCTCGGCTCCGTTGCCGGCATTCCCGTCGTCGGCGCCGCCGAGGCGCAATCGGCGAGTGAGTTACCCTGGCGCCATGCGCTGTCGCTGTTCGGAAAGGTCAAGTATCCCGCAGACTTCAAACGTTTCGACTACGTCAATCCGGAAGCACCCAAAGGCGGCGTCGCGCGCCAGATTGCCGTCGGTACATTCGACAATTTCAACATCGTCGTCTCCGGTGTGAAGGGGCAGGTCGCCGGGGCCGTCGCGTTCATCTATGAATCGCTTCTGACGCCCGCGCTCGACGAGGTCTCGACCGAATACGGCGCGCTGGCTGAAGCCGTGAGCCACCCCGACGATTTCTCCTTCGTGACCTACCGGCTGCGGCCGGAGGCCAAATGGCACGATGGCAAGCCGGTCACCGCGGATGACGTGATCTTCTCGCTCGATTCCTTCAAGAAGCATCATCCGATGTATTCGGCCTATTACAGCCATGTGGTGAAGGCCGAAAAGGTCGGCGAGCGCGAAGTGAAATTCGTGTTCGACGCGCCGGGCAACCGCGAGCTGCCGCAGATCGTCGGGCAGCTCACGGTGTTGCCGAAGCATTGGTGGGAGGGCACCGACGCGCAAGGCCGCAAGCGCGACGTCTCCGCGACCACGCTGGAAGTGCCGCTCGGCTCCGGCCCCTACAAGATCAAGGAATTCGTTGCCGGTCGCTCGATCGCGCTGGAGCGCGTCAAGGATTATTGGGGGCGCGACTTTGCCGCCAATGTCGGCCGAAACAATTTCGATGAGCTGCGCTACGAGTATTTCCGCGACGCCACCGTGGCGATCGAGGCGTTCAAGGCCGATCAGGTGGATTGGCGCACCGAGAACAGCGCAAAGAGTTGGGCGACCGCCTATGATTTCCCGGCCGTCGCCGAAAAGCGCGTGATCCTCGAGGAATTTGCCAATCGCAGCTCGGGCGTCATGCAGGCTTTCGTGCCGAACCTGCGTCGCGCCAAGTTCAGCGATCCCCGCGTGCGTCGTGCGCTCAACTACGCGTTCGACTTCGAGGAGATGAACAAGCAGATCTTCTACGGTCAGTACAAGCGCATCACCAGCTATTTCGACGGCATCGACGAGCTCATGGCGACCGGCTTGCCGCAAGGAAAGGAGCTCGAGATTCTCGAGACCGTCCGCGCCGAGGTCCCGCCGGAAGTCTTCACGACGGCCTACACCAATCCCGTCGGGGGCAGTCCGGAAGCCGTGCGCGATAATCTGCGCGAGGCGCTGCGCCTGTTCAAGGAGGCCGGCTACGAGGTGCGCGACCGCAAGCTGGTCGACGTCAAGACCGGCGCCCAGTTCTCTCTGGAACTGTTGAACCAGGACCCGAGCTTCGAGCGCGTGACGCTGTTCTACAAGCCGTCGCTGGAGCGGCTCGGCATTGCCGTCAGCGTGCGGACGGTCGATCCGACCCAATACGAGAACAGGACGCGCGATTGGGATTTCGACGTCGTCACCAACTCGTGGGGCGAGTCGCAGTCGCCGGGCAACGAGCAGCGCGAGTTCTGGTCGTCCAAGACGGCCGACATCGCCGGGTCCCGCAACATCGCCGGCATCAAGAATCCGGCCGTGGACAAGCTGATCGAGCGGCTGATCTACGCCAGGGATCGCGACGATCTCGTCGCGGCAACCAAGGCGCTCGACCGCGTGCTGCTGTGGAATCACTACGTCGTGCCGCAATGGACCTACACGAAGATCCGCACCGCGCGGTGGGATCGCTTCGGCCGGCCCTCGGAATTGCCCCGATACGGCCAATCCGGCTTCCCGTTCATCTGGTGGTACGACGCGGACAAGGCGGCGCGGATCGCAAAGAAATCGTGAAGGACGTTTCCCGCATGAGGCAGATGTCACGCCGCCACGTGCTGGCCCTGGGTGTCGGCACCTTCGGTGCATCCCTGGGCGGACCGCTGTTGCGCGTCGCGGCGGCCTCCGAGATGCCCACTGAGGCCCATGGCATCTCCGCCTTCGGCGATCTCAAATATCCCGCCGACTTCCACCATTTCGACTATGTGAATCTGGACGCGCCGAAGGGCGGGACATTCTCGCTCATCCCCTCGGTGCGGTCGTACAACCAGTCCTACCAGACCTTCAACTCGCTCAACGCCTTCATCCTGAAGGGTGACGGCGCGCAAGGCATGGACATGACCTTCGCGCCGTTGATGGTGCGCGCCAACGACGAGCCGGACGCGATGTACGGGCTTGCCGCCAAATCCGTGCAGATATCGCCGGACAAGCTCACTTATCGCTTCACGATGCGGCCGGAGGCGAAATTCCACGATGGCACCAGGCTCACCGCGCACGATGCAGCGTTTTCGTTGACGGCGCTGAAGACCAAGGGACATCCGCTGATCACCGTGCAGATGCGCGACATGGTCAGCGCGGAAGCTCTCGACGATGCGACGCTCGTCGTCACCTTTGCCAAGGGACGCGCGCGCGACGTGCCGCTCTATGTCGCGGGCCTGCCGATCTTCTCGAAGGCGTATTACGCCACACGAGCCTTCGATGAATCGACGCTGGACACGCCGCTCGGCTCGGGCCCGTACAAGGTCGGCCGCTTCGAGGTCAATCGCTACATCGAATACGAGCGGGTCAAGGACTGGTGGGCGGCTGATCTGCCGGTTTGCCGCGGCAGCTACAATTTCGATGTCGTGCGCTACGAATTTTACCGCGATCGCGATGTCGCCTTCGAGGGTTTCACCGGCAAGAGCTACCTCTATCGCGAGGAGTTCACCTCACGCATCTGGGCGACGCGCTATGACTTCCCGGCGGCGAAGGATGGTCGCGTCAAGATGGAGGTCGTGCCCGACGATACACCGTCCGGCGCGCAGGGCTGGTTCATCAACACGCGGCGCGACAAGTTCAAAGACCCGCGCGTGCGCGAGGCTCTGATCAATGCGTTCGACTTCGAGTGGACCAACAAGACCATCATGTACGGGGCCTATGCCCGCACTGTGTCGCCGTTCCAGAATTCGGATCTCATGGCCAGCGATGGTCCGCCTTCGCCGGAAGAGCTGAAACTGCTGGAGCCGTTCCGCGGCAAGGTCCCCGACGACGTCTTCGCAGCGCCATTCACGCCGCCGGTCACGGACGGCTCCGGGCAGGACCGCAGCCTGCTGCGCAAGGCGCAGCAATTGCTGAACGAGGCCGGCGTGCCGATCAAGGACGGCAAGCGGGTGCTGCCGAACGGCGAGCCGTTCAAGATCGAGTTCCTGCTGGACGAACCCTCGTTCCAGCCGCACCATGCGCCCTACATCAAGAATCTCGCGACGCTCGGCATCGAGGCCAGTGTGCGTCTCGTCGATGCGGTGCAATTCAAGGCGCGGCAAGAAGATTTCGATTTCGATATGTCGATCCAGCGCTTCAGCATGTCGGCGACGCCCGGCGATGCCATGCGCGCGTTCTTCTCCTCACAGGTCGCGAACACCAGGGGATCATACAATCTCGCGGGCGTTGCCAGCCCGGCGATCGACGCCATGGTCGAGAAGATCATGGCCGCCGACAGCCGCGAGGAGTTGACCATCGCCTGCCGCGCCTTCGACCGCCTGTTCCGGGCGGGCCGCTATTGGGTGCCGCAATGGTACAACAAGACGCACCGCCTGGCCTATTGGGACCAGTTCGCTCATCCGCAGAAGCTGCCGCGTTACGCCAACGGCGTCGGTGCCCCCGACATCTGGTGGCATGACGGCGGCAAGGCGGCCAAGCTCGATCAGGCGAAATAGTCATGAGCGCTTATATCGCCCGCCGCATCCTCTTGATGATCCCGACCCTGCTCGGGATCCTCTTTGTCTCCTTCGTCGTCGTGCAGTTCGCGCCGGGCGGCCCGGTCGAGCGCGTCATCGCACAGCTCTCCGGTGCCGACACCGGCGGCACCTCGCGCATTTCGGGCGGGGGCGATTTTGCGCAGCGTGCGCCGGGACAACTCGGCGCGGGCGGCGATGCCATCAACTCGAAATATCGCGGCGCGCAGGGCCTCGATCCTGATTTCATCAAGAAGCTGGAGGTGCAGTTCGGTTTCGACAAGCCGGCGCCGGAACGCTTTGCGCTGATGGTGTGGAATTTCGCCCGCTTCGATTTCGGCAAGAGCTATTTCCGCGACGTCAGCGTGCTTCAGCTCATCAAGGAGAAGCTGCCGGTCTCGATCTCGCTTGGCCTCTGGCTGACGCTTCTGACCTATCTGATCTCGATCCCGCTCGGCATTCGCAAGGCCGTGAACGACGGCGCGCGGTTCGACACCTGGACGTCGACCGTGCTCGTGCTCGGCTATGCCATTCCCGGCTTCCTGTTCGCGATCCTCCTGATCATCCTGTTCGCCGGCGGCTCGTTCTTCAACTGGTTCCCGCTGCGCGGGTTGACGTCGGACGGCTGGTCGCAGTTTCCCTGGTACTGGAAGATCATCGATTATTTCTGGCATCTGACGCTGCCGCTGATCGCCATGGGGCTGGGCGCGTTCACCACCATGACGTTCCTGACCAAGAACTCGTTCCTGGACGAGATCCGCAAGCAATACGTCATGACCGCGCGCGCCAAGGGTTGCAGCGAGAACCGGGTGCTTTACGGCCACGTCTTCCGCAACGCCATGCTGATCGTGATCGCGGGCTTTCCCGGAACCTTCATCCACGCCTTCTTTTCGGGCTCGCTTCTGATCGAGACCATCTTCTCCCTGGACGGGCTCGGGCTACTCAGCTTCGAGAGCGTGCTCAACCGCGACTATCCCGTGGTGTTCGGTACGCTCTACATCTTTTCGCTGGTCGGACTTGTGATCAACCTGATCTCCGACCTGACCTATATGTGGATCGACCCCCGGATCGATTTCGAGGCGCGGGAGGTCTGATGACAATCACCGCACCGACGCCGATCGAGACCACGACCCAGTCTCCCCTGGGAGAAGTCGTTCCGATCACGGGCAAGCCGTTCGCGCCTTCGCCGCTCAACCGGCGGCGATGGCAGAACTTCAAGGCCAACCGGCGCGGCTACTGGTCGTTCTGGATATTCATTGCCCTGTTCGTGATCTCGCTGTTCGCCGAGCTGATCGCCAACGATCGGCCCTTCCTGATCAAGTTCGACGGCCGTCTGTATTGGCCTGCCTTCGTGACCTATTCGGAAACCACTTTCGGCGGTGATTTCGAGACGGCCGCCGACTACCGCGACCCCTATTTGCAGAAGCTCATCAAGGACAAGGGCGGCGTCATCGTCTGGCCGCTGATCCGCTATTCCTACGACACCCACAATCTCGATCTGCCGACCCCGGCGCCGTCGCCGCCGACCTGGATGCTGACGGAAGCGCAGTGCAAGCCGGTGGTCGAGAAGAAGGGGCTGAAGAGCTGCCGCGATCTCGAATACAACTGGCTCGGCACCGACGATCAGGGCCGTGACGTGGTGGCGCGATTGATCTACGGCTTCCGCATCTCCGTGCTGTTCGGCCTTTGCCTCACCATCGTCTCATCCGTCGTCGGTATTGCCGCAGGCGCGGTGCAGGGCTATTTCGGCGGCTGGGTCGACCTCATCTTCCAGCGCTTCATCGAGATATGGACGGCGATACCGTCGCTCTATCTTCTCCTGATATTGTCCTCGGTCCTCGTGCCTGGCTTCTTCGTGCTGCTCGGCATCCTGCTGCTGTTCTCCTGGGTCTCGCTGGTCGGTCTGGTGCGGGCCGAATTCCTGCGCGGGCGCAACTTCGAGTACATCCAGGCGGCGCGGGCGCTCGGCGTCTCCAACCCGGTCATCATGTTCCGTCACCTGCTGCCGAACGCGATGGTCGCGACCATGACGTTCTTGCCATTCATCGTCTCCTCGTCGGTGATGACGCTGACGGCGCTCGATTTCCTGGGCTTCGGTCTGCCGCCGGGATCGCCTTCGCTGGGCGAATTGCTCTCGCAGGCCAAGGCCAACGTGCAGGCGCCGTGGCTCGGATTTTCCGGCTTCTTCTCGGTCGCGATCATGCTGTCGCTCCTGATCTTCATCGGCGAAGCCGTGCGCGACGCCTTCGATCCGCGCAAGACGTTCAGGTAAGGCCATGGACGCGATCAACCAGCCCCTGCTCAGCGTGCGCGACCTCTCGGTGGCCTTCCATCAGGGCGGCGCCACAACGCTCGCGGTCGACAAGGTCTCATTCCAGATCAAGCGCGGCGAATGCGTCGCGCTGGTCGGCGAATCCGGCTCCGGCAAGTCCGTCAGCGCTCTCTCGATCCTGAAGCTGCTGCCTTATCCGAACGCCTCGCATCCCTCCGGCAGCATCCGCTTCAAGGGGCAGGAGCTGATCGACCAGAGCGAGCAGCAGATGCGGGAGATCCGCGGCAGCGACATCTCCATCATCTTCCAGGAGCCGATGACCTCGCTCAATCCGCTGCACACGATCGAGGCGCAGATCGGCGAGATCATCCAGCTGCACAATCCGACCAGCAATGCCGAGGCCCGCAGGCGGACGCTGGAGCTGCTGACGCAGGTCGGCATTCCCGAGCCCGAGACGCGGCTGAACAGCTATCCGCACCAGCTCTCCGGCGGCCAGCGCCAGCGCGTGATGATCGCGATGGCGCTCGCCAACGAGCCGGACCTGTTGATCGCGGACGAGCCGACCACGGCGCTCGACGTCACCGTGCAGGCGCAGATCCTGGCGCTGCTCGCCGAGATCCGCGCGCGGCTCGGCATGAGCCTGCTGTTCATCACCCACGATCTCGGCATCGTGCGCCGCATCGCCGACACCGTCTGCGTCATGAAGGGCGGCGTGATCGTCGAGCAAGGGCCGGTCGAGCAGGTCTTCAAGACCCCGAAGCATCCCTATACCCGCGACCTGCTCGCGGCCGAGCCGAAGCCTGACCCGGCGCCACCGCAGCCGGCTGCGCCGGTGGTGATGTCCGCCGACGATCTCAAGGTCTGGTTTCCGATCAAGCGCGGCCTGATGCGCAAGACGGTCGGCCACATCAAGGCGGTCGACGGCGTCAGCGTTGCCGTGCGCAAGGGCGAGACGCTCGGCGTCGTCGGCGAATCCGGCTCCGGCAAGACCACGCTCGGGCTTGCGCTGCTGCGGCTGATCTCCTCGAACGGCCGTATCGTCTTCCTCGGCAAGGACATCCAGGGCCTGCGCTTCAAGGAGATGCGCCCGTTCCGCCGCGACATGCAGATCGTGTTCCAGGATCCGTTCGGCTCGCTCAGCCCGCGCATGTCGGTCGCAGACATCATCGCCGAAGGCCTCTCCGTGCATCAGCCAAAGCTGTCGCGCGAGGAACGCGAGGCGCGCGTCGTCAAGGCGCTGGAGGATGTCGGACTGAAGCCGGAGACGCGCTACCGCTATCCCCATGAATTCTCCGGCGGCCAGCGCCAGCGCATCAGCATCGCGCGCGCGGTGGTGCTGGAGCCGGATTTCGTCGTGCTCGACGAGCCCACCAGCGCGCTCGACATGCTGATCCAGGCGCAGATGGTCGATCTGTTGCGCGAGCTTCAGCGCAGGCGCGAACTCACCTACATGTTCATCTCGCACGACCTGCGTGTCGTCGCCTCGCTCGCCAGCCACCTCATCGTGATGCGTGGCGGCAAGGTGGTCGAGGAAGGCCAAGCCGCCGAGCTGTTCAAGAACCCGAAGACCGATTACACGCGCGCGCTGTTTGCGGCGGCGTTCCGGCTGGAGACGGCGGGGAACGGGTCAGTGGCGACCTGATCCAGTCATCCCGCGGTGCGCGATAACGCATCCGCGGGGCACGCGATAGCGCGGCCCCCGGGGACGCTCCTGCTTATGGCCAAAGCGGACTGCGCCTACCAGATCGCGTCGATCTATGCGGCGCGTTCCCTGTCTGATTGTTCCTCGGCCGTGCTCGCTCTTTCTTCCAGGCCCTTTTCGTAATTGCCCGCGAGCCGTTCGATACTGTCGGCCCACATCCTCAGCATTGAGACCTGAAAGTGGATCATCGGCTTCAAGGCATGCATGCCGATTGCTGTCGCTGCGGCGATGCGTCGTTGCGGGTCGTGCGCGAAGCGGTTTTCAGTAGCGGTCTTGTCGGCCATGCTGTTCGCTCCTTTGCTCCGGTGTTATGGCCTGAAGTCACCTCTCGGATTGTGAGCTGCGTGCTTCCAAACACTCGGCCAAAACTTGATCTGCCGCGAGTCGCGCGCCTCGGTCGTCGTGCAATTCATCCAGCTTTTTCAAGTAGGCGACTGCGGCTATTTGCAAGAGGTCGAAGTCATCTTCGCCGGTATCGCGAAGATTGGTGATGTAGCTGTAGAGGGCGGAACGCCTGTTGTCGTTCTCGCTGATACCGCTGTGGATCAGCAAGTAGTTTCGCCAAGCGAATGCACACGCGCCTTCCCTCGCTTGAGAACTCATGGGCACCTCCCAAAGCCAGAGAAAGACTGACGGCGCGTTTCGTTCCGCGAACCTCTCAATTGTAACGTTGTTCCGTCGCTGCGGCGCGAGGTGCCCGTTAGCCGGGAGCGGGATGCCTTTCGAGTGTCGGGTTGCTCGAATGATCGTGCGTGAGTTCCCTGAAGAAAGAGCCTGGGGGAACCCACGAGATTTCCGGTTCTCTGTGCCGGAGTTGTCGCTGTCGGCTTCGCTCGCGGCGAATTATGAATACAGGCCCTACAGTCGCTTGATCGCCGCGACTGCGCTGCCCGCCTGCTTGATCCGCGCGAGCGCCGGCGCGATTGGCTCGATCACCGTCGCCATGTGATGCGCGTTGGCATGAACCATCGTGCTGCCGTCGCGCACGATGGCGACATGTCCCTTCCAGAAGATCAGGTCGCCGCGCAGCAAGCTGCTGCGCTCGTGCGGCTCCAGCGCGCGGCCGAGGCCGGCCTGCTGCATGTCGCTGTCGCGCGGGCAGCCGGTGCCGGCTGATGTCAGCGAGACCTGGAC
Organism: Bradyrhizobium sp. B117; assembly: GCF_038969555.1. Lineage (NCBI taxonomy): Bacteria > Pseudomonadati > Pseudomonadota > Alphaproteobacteria > Hyphomicrobiales > Nitrobacteraceae > Bradyrhizobium > Bradyrhizobium sp. B117. The sequence continues at coordinate 9,135,777 of NZ_CP152414.1, read as the reverse complement.
GAGGCCCGAGCAATCGATGCCGAGGCTGCTCTTGCCGCCCCAGAGGTAGGGCGTGCCGATGAAGCGCTCGGCCACCGCAACGAAATCCGGCTCGCGATGATCGAGCGATGCAAGATGTGCCTTCGGCACATACATCCCGTCGCGCGTCACGGCGAAGGTGCCGTCCTCGCGCGCTATCGCGAGCTTTGCCCCCAGCACGAGCGTGTCGGCGGGCGGCAGCTTGATCGAGGGACCGGGAAAAGCGAAGGTTCGGAGCGCACTCACTTTGTGCGTCGGCGCGGCTGCGGGTCGCATCAGCGCCGCATCCGGCAGCCAGCCGACATAGCCATCGCCATTGAGCTGGCCCCAGGCCCAGCCCTCGCCGTTGCGATCGTAGACCGTGACGCGCTCGCCGCGCAGCGCCTCGGTCATCAGCATCGCATTCGACGACGGCTGCTCGCGCACCGGCGCGACCGCATCGATCACCTCGAACTCCTCGCCGGTGACGAAGCGCTCCGCCTGCACCTTGCCTTCGAGATATTTGGCGGCGAGGTCACCCCGCGCCGGCGTCAATCGCGGATCATGCATAGCGCTCGCTCAGCACTTTGTAGATGGCGCGTGCGGCCTGGCATTCGCCGCCCTCGGGGCGCGCGGGCTTTGCCGACGGCGTCCAGCCGTAGATATCGACATGCAGCCAGCTCTTGGCGTGCTCGACGAAGCGTTGCAGGAACAGCGCGCAGGTGATCGAGCCGGCGAAGCCGCCGGATGGGGCGTTGGTGATGGTGGCGGTCTTGGAATCCAGCCACGCATCGTAAGGCGGCCACAGCGGCATTCGCCACAACGGATCGTTCTCCTTCACCGCGCACCGCGCGACGTCGGCGGCGAGCGTCTCATCATTGGTGTAAAAGGGCGGTAAATCCGGTCCCAGCGCAACGCGCGCCGCGCCGGTCAGCGTGCCCAGGTCGATCAGCAGGTCCGGCTTCTCCTCGTCGGCCAGCGCCAGCGCGTCGGCGAGCACAAGCCGGCCTTCCGCGTCGGTGTTGCCGATCTCGACCGTGATGCCTTTGCGCGAGGTGAAGATGTCGAGCGGGCGGAAGGCGTTGCCGGCGACCGCATTCTCCACCGCCGGGATCAGCACGCGCAGCCGCACCTTCAGCTTGGCATCCATCACCATGCGCGCCAGCGCCAGCACGTTGGCGGCGCCGCCCATGTCCTTCTTCATGATCAGCATGCCGCTCGACGGCTTCAGATCGAGCCCGCCGGTGTCGAAGCAGACGCCCTTGCCGACGAGCGTCACCTTGGGATGATCGAGGTCGCCCCAGCCGATGTCGATCAGCCGCGGAGCGCGGCTGGAGGCCATGCCGACGGCGTGGATCAGCGGAAAATCCTTCTCCAGATCCTCGCCGATGGTGCAGGCAAAGCTTGCACCGAACTCCGTGGCGAGGTCTTGTGCGGCCGCAGCGAGCTCCTCGGGCCCCATGTCGTTAGACGGCGTGTTGATGAGGTCGCGCGCCAACATCGCGGCATCCGCGATGCGGGTGATCTCGGCGGCATCGACACCGTCAGGCGGCACCAGCCGGACGTCCGGGCGATCGACCTTGCGGTAGCGCGCGAAGCGGTAGCATCCCAGCGCGAAAGCGAGCGCCGCCAGCCGTGCGTCGTGCGGCGCATTGACGAAGCGATAGGTGCCCGGCGGCAGCAGGCCGGGCAGGGCGCCCGGCCGGAACAGGTCGCGCGATCGTGCGCCCTCGTCCTCGAGGCCGAACAGCACCTGCGCGATCGCGCCGTCGGGCGCCGGCAGCGCCAGATAGCCGCCGGGCTTGGCGGCATAAGCGCTGGCTGTGGCGAACTGGCGTTGTGCCGGCGGCAAGCTTTCGCGCACCGCATCCCAGCTTGACTTGGTGACGAAGGTGATCGGGATGGCGGTGGACGATGTCTCGAAGACAGAAGGCATTGGCGGGTCCGGATCGTCAGATCGACAGGTCATGCGAAGGCACGAGACTTCGCAGAGTTTTGCCGTGGCCGCAATCGGCTTTGCTGCCACCGTTCAGCGAGCCGCTACTCGCCGCAAGGGGGCCATGCTAGGTTCCGGAGAGTGGACGTCAGCTGTGCCGGGATCGCCAGCGGCCGACGACGAAGCCTGCCGGGAGGACATGCGATGGAATTTGTGTGGAGCGTGGTCACATTCATCGGCCAGGCCGTCGAAGCGATCTTTGGCTATGTCGAGCATCATCACTGGATCTTCGCGTTCCTTGCCGGCGGTTACGTCTTCTATCTCCACGACCGCTCCGTCCACGCGCGGTTCGATGCGCTCGACAAGCGCATCGACGAAATCCGCAAGCGCCTGGCCATCGAATATTGATCGGGACCGACGAAACGTTCGTCGGGGAGCTCTCGTATCTCGTGCTGAGAACTGCCGTTCACGACGGCGCAGCCGCAGGGCTTTACTAGCGCCGCGGTTGTGGCATTATTGACGAATATTTTAGATTGTGCCGTGTGTTTCTGCACGTATCGAGAGTAGGCGCGCAGCGGCACGCGTTATCTGCCCGGGTCATCCCTGCCGGGTTCGATACCGGTCTGATCTGTTCGTCCCGATCTCTTCGTCCAAGGCGTTCTTCCGATCGTTTAGGCGGCGCAGCATTCGCGAATGAGCGGCGCAAAATGGATAGATCATTCGTTATTGCGCACATCTCTGACCTGCATCTGGACGGGTCGGGCCGGCTGTTGACGATGATCGAGGCGCTCAGTGCCGCAATTCGCGAAGCGATGGCAGACGTCGCTGACGTTCCCGATCGCATCCTGCTGATCACGGGCGATCTCGTCGACGATCCGACGCCGCGTGCGCTCGACGAAGCGCTCGCCGTCATCGCCTCGTTCCGCCAGACCGGGCTGTTCACGGACATCCAGGCCGTTGCCGGCAATCACGACGTCAAGCGCCCGAGTCAGCGTGCGGGTCGTCACGACGTCTACGATCATCTGCATCTGCCGCGGACCTCGAAGAGCGTCTATTACCGCCAGGCCGGACTCGATCTGGTGCTGCTGGATTCCAACAGCGCCAGCATCTCGAAGCTGGCGAGCGGCGATATCGACGAGAACGCCTACCACGCGCTGGTTGCAGATTCGGCCCGGCTGAGCGTCGAGCTCGCCGGCAGCATGGGCTCGGTGGGGCGCGCCGATTATGCCGAGCCGGCGGAAAACCTGGTGCGCGTGCTGGCGCTGCATCACCATCCGCTGCCGCAGGCGACCGGCGAAGGAAAGCGCTTTCTCGGCCCGCCCGACGAGCCGCTGATGTATCTGGCTGCGCCCGCGACCTTCCTCGAAGCTGCGACCTCGCTCAACGTCAATCTGGTGCTGCATGGTCACCGCCATGTCGAGGGACTGACGCGCTATTCGATTCCCGATCCGCGCGCCACGTCGAGCGACGGCGGTGAAGCGTTCTGGCGCACGATCTACGTGCTCTCCTGTCCGTCCTCGACCGGCCAGGCGGGCGACGATGCCGGCTTCAACATCGTCCATTTCGGCCCGTCGTCCGATGCAGGCGAGACGACGTATCGCTTCGCGATCGCCCGCTATTCGCGTCCGCGCAACGACGGCGCGTTCAGGTCGCTCGACTCCAACCTCCGGGACGGCGTCATCAAGCTGCCGGCAGGGCGGGATTTTTCGCGTGACCCGGCGGTTCAGTCGATGATCGAGATCGGCGCATGCCGGACGTTGTCGCGTGATCAGGTCGCAGCACTGGTCCGCCGGCTGTTGATGCGCGGCGCCTTCTACGCCGATGGCGAGGCGTCGTGGGCCAGCGCGCTGTACGTCTATCTCGTCACCTCCCATGCCTGGGCCGACCTTGCGAGCAAATTCGAGAGGTCGGGGCGCAAGCATGAGGTCGATGCGCTGGCAGCCGTGACGCTGCTGCTGCGGCGGCTGATCGCGCAATCCGCCGCCGTGCTCGGCATCGACGACGATCAGCTCGATGAGCTCCGCGCCAGGCGCCTGGTGCATCGCGACGATCTTCAGCGCGAATTGCCGGGGATGCCGTGCACGGACATCGATGTCGTCGCGGAGGCGCGGCAGAGGATTCAATCCCTGCGAGACCTGGACGAACAAGTGAAGCGGCTTGGTCTCGATCTGGATCTCGGCGGCGAGACGTCACGGCAGACGCAGCCTTAAGGGGCAGCCAGGCTGACGTTAACCGGCCGTTAGGGTTAACAGTCTATTGCTGACGCGTTCGGCTCGATCAATCGGCTCGAGAGTCAAAGCGTCATGCGTCAACGGTTCAGTCCTGCCCGGCTTCTCGCGTCTGCCTCGCTCATCGCGATGGTGGCGACCGGCCTCGGCGGCTGCACGGCAATGTCAAAGCTCTCCGACGTCACCGGCTCGATCGGGTCGAAGGCGGAGGCCGCGCCGCCCGCGGATCCCGCGCGCGCCGTCGAGGTCTATGGCGAGCGCTACCGCGCCAATCCCAAGGACGCCGACGCCGCGCTCGGCTACGGCCAGGCCTTGCGCGCCAACGGTCAGCGTGCCCAGGCCGCTGCCGTGCTGGAGCAGGCGACCATCGCCAATCCCGGCAACAAGGCGCTGCTTGCCCAGTACGGCCGCGCGCTCGCCGACAACGGTAATTTTCAGCAGGCTTTCGACGTGCTGTCGAAGGCGCATACACCCGACAATCCGGACTGGCGCCTGCTCTCGGTGCAGGGCACCGCGCTCGACCAGATGGGCCGCCATGAGGAGGCGCGCTCCTACTATGCGAGCGCGCTGAAGATCGCGCCGGGCGATCCCGGCGTGCTCTCCAATCTCGGCCTGTCCTACATGCTGTCGAAGGATCTGCCCAAGGCCGAAGAGGCGTTGCGGCAGGCTTATGCCTCGCCGCGCGCCAGCAGCCGGGTGCGGCAGAACCTCGGCCTGGTCGTCGGTCTGCAGGGCCGCTTCGCCGAAGCCGAGACCATCGTGAAGGCGGACCTGCCGCCGGACCAGGCCGCGGCCAACGTCGCCTATCTGAAGGACATGCTAAGCCGCAGCGACACAGCGCGCGGCGCACCGAAGCGCACGCCGGTCGCTTCGCTCAGCCAGGCCGACTGATCAAACCAGATCTTCCAATTTGAAGCCAATATGCGGGCCGTGCGCGGCCCGCATTCGCATTAGGGCATGATCCGGAAACGTGCGTAGCGGTTTTCCGAAAAGATCATGCTCAAACAATAACCTAAAGCGGATGGTGATTCATCTTCATGCCATCGCGCATTAATGCAGCTCGGAGATCTTGATGCCGGTCGGTCCGAGAATGACCACGAACAGCACCGGCAGGAAGAACAGGATCATCGGCACCGTCAACTTCGGCGGCAGCGCGGCGGCTTTCTTCTCCGCCTCGTTCATGCGCATGTCGCGGTTTTCCTGCGCCATGACGCGCAGGGAATGGCCGAGCGGGGTGCCGTAGCGCTCCGCCTGCTGAAGCGCAAGACACACCGACTTGACGCCCTCAAGGCCGGTGCGCCGCGCCAGGTTCTCATAAGCGGCCTTGCGATCCTGCAAATAGGACAGCTCGGCCGTGGTCAGGGTGAACTCCTCCGACAACGCGATCGACTGGCCGACGATCTCGGTGGCGACCTTGCGGAACGCCATTTCGACCGACATGCCGGATTCGATGCAGATCAGCAGCAGGTCGAGTGCGTCCGGAAAAGCGCGCTTGATCGAGAGTTGGCGCTTGGAGATCGCGTTCCTGAGGAACAGCATCGGCGCCTGGAGACCGAGATAGGCCGCGCCGATGCAGATGCCGATCTTGATCGGCATCGCTTGCTCCATGTGCGCGATCACGAAGACGTAGATCACCGAACCGACGAACAGCACGATCGGGGCGACCATGCGGGCGAACAGGAAGGTGATGTAGGGGGCCTGGCCGCGATAGCCCGCCATGATGAGCTTGTCACGCGCGGCTTCCTGCGCGAGCCATTTGGTGAGGTTGAAATCCTCGACGACCTTGGAGACGATCTGCTTCGGCGTCTGGCGCAGCGAGACCTTCTCGCTCTTGTTGAGGCGGTCGCGTTCGCGCTGCCGGATGCGCTCGCGCTCGCTCGCCACCGCCTTCATGCGCTTGGCGAGGCCCTCGCCGGCGAACAGCGGCATCACCAGGGTATACACGGTGGCGCTGGCGGCGATGGCCGCCAGCAGCATGGTCATGAAGCGTGCGTCATGCAGTTTCGTAATGAGGAACTCGACCATGGGGCACCGTCAGAAGTCGAAATTGATCATCTTCTTCATCACCATGATGCCGATCGACATCCAGATGACGCAGCAGACCAGCATGAACTGGCCGGTCGGATGGGTCCAAAGCAGGGAGATGTATTGCGGCGTCGTGAGATAGACGAGGAACATCACGATCGGCGGCAGCGAACCGATGATGCCGGCGGAGGCCTTGGCTTCCATCGACATCGCCTGGATCTTCTCCTTCATCTTCTTGCGGTCGCGCAGCACCTTGGAGAGGTTGCCGAGCGCTTCGGAGAGGTTGCCGCCCGATTTCTGCTGGATCGACACCACGATGCCGAAGAAATTGGCTTCCGGCAGCGGCATGCGCTCGTACAGCCGCGAGCAGGCCTCGCCGAGCGGCATGCCGATCGCCTGCGTCTCGATGATGGCGAGGAATTCGCTGCGCAGCGGCTCCGGTGAGTCGGCGGCGACGACCTTGATCGATTCGAACAGCGGCAGGCCCGCCTTGATGCCGCGCACGATGACGTCGACCGCGTCGGGCAGCGCCTGCAGGAACTTGGTTTCGCGGCGCTTCTTCAGGAAGCCGAGCGCCCAGCGCGGCAGGCCGAAGCCGGCGGCAAAGGCGAAGCCGCCGGCGCCGAGCAGGCCGCCGCCGGCGAACATAACGGCGGCGAAGCACACGCCCGCCACGACGGCGGACACGATCCAGAATTTCTGCGGCGTCCAGTCGAGCCCCGCCTGCGACAGGCGCACGCTGAGCGAGGCGCTCTTTTCCTGGAGGCGCCGTGCCTCGAGATCCTTGAGCGTGGTCTCGACCTGCTCGCGGCGCGAACGTTGCGTCTTCTCGGCCTGGCGCGCGGTCGGCGCCTCGGCGCGCGCGATCGAGGCACGGCGGCTTTCGGCCTTCCGTTCCCCCGATAGCAGCGGATAGAGAAAGACCCAGGCGATACCGCCGACGGCGGCGGTGGCGAGGAAGGCGAGGGCGAGGACCTGCATGTTCATGGCGCGCTGACCTGGTTACGTCTTCGGCGCCACTTCCGCAGCGTCGAGCGCGGCGGCAAGGCGTTTCTCGTCGCCATAATAGCGGGCCCGCTCCCAGAACCTCGGACGGCCGATGCCGGTCGAGCGGTGCCGGCCGATGATCTTGCCGTTGGCGTCCTCGCCGACCATGTCGTAGAGGAAGATGTCCTGGGTGATGATGGTGTCGCCTTCCATGCCCATCACCTCGGTGATGTGGGTGATGCGGCGCGAGCCGTCGCGCAGGCGCGCGGCCTGGATGATGACGTCGATCGAGGCGCAGATCATCTCGCGAATGGTTCGCGAAGGAAGCGAAAAGCCGCCCATCGTGATCATGGATTCGCAGCGCGACAGCGCCTCGCGCGGGTTGTTGGCGTGCAGCGTGCCCATCGAGCCGTCATGGCCGGTGTTCATGGCCTGGAGCAGGTCGAACGCCTCGGGTCCGCGGACCTCGCCGACGATGATGCGTTCGGGGCGCATACGCAGGCAGTTGCGCACCAGTTCGCGCATGGTGACCTGGCCCTCGCCCTCGATGTTGGGCGGCCGGGTCTCCAGCCGCACCACATGGGGCTGCTGCAGCTGGAGCTCGGCGGCGTCCTCGCAGGTGATGACGCGCTCGTCGTGCTCGATGTAGTTGGTGAGGCAGTTGAGCAGCGTGGTCTTGCCCGAGCCGGTACCGCCGGAGATCAGCACGTTGCACCGGACGCGGCCGATAATCTGGAGGATCTCGGCGCCCTCCGGTGAGATCGCGCCGAACTTGACGAGCTGATCCAGCGTCAGCTTGTCCTTCTTGAACTTGCGGATGGTGAGTGCGGGGCCGTCGATCGACAGCGGCGGCACGATGGCGTTGACGCGGGAGCCGTCGGCGAGACGCGCGTCGCAGATCGGCGAGGATTCGTCGACGCGCCGGCCGACCTGGCTGACGATGCGCTGGCAGATGTTGAGCAGCTGCTGGTTGTCGCGGAAGCGGATGCCGGTGCGCTGGATCTTGCCGCCGACCTCGATGTAGACGGTGTTGGCGCCGTTCACCATGATGTCGGCGATGTCGTCGCGCGACAGCAGGGGCTCGAGCGGGCCGTAGCCGAGCACGTCGTTGCAGATGTCGTCGAGCAGCTCTTCCTGCTCGGCGATCGACATCACGATGTTCTTGATCGCGATGATCTCGTTGACGATGTCGCGGATTTCCTCGCGCGCCGATTCCGAATCCAGCTTGGCGAGCTGGGCGAGGTCGATGGCCTCGATCAGCGCCCCGAAGATGGTGGCCTTGACCTCGTAATAATTGTCCGAGCGGCGGCTCTCCATGGCCGGAGGAGGCGGGGCTTTGGCAGGGGCAAGCGGCGGCGAGGCGACGGCCGGCGGGGTCGGCGCGCGCGACACGGCGGGCGCCGGAGCCTGGGCAGGCTCTGGCGACACGGCGCCGGGCTTGGGGGCCCGAAGGTCGGTGTCTGTTCCGCTACGCTTACCGAACACTTAACGACTCCATGCGGCGGCCTATTTTCCCCGCAACTTCTCAATCAGCGGTGAAAGCAGGGACGACTTTTGTTTCTTCGTTTCGCTACGGCCGGTCAGGCGCTGGGCGATCTGAAGGAACATCTCGATCGACTTGTGGTTGGCGGAGATCTCCGCGATCATCTGGCCGTTGTTGGCCGCCGAGCCGAAGATCTGCGGCTCGAACGGGATCGAGACCACCGGCTGGCTCTCGATCGCCTTGGCGAACTCTGCCGCCGCGATTTCGGGCCGTTTGGGGATGCCGACCTGGTTCAGGCAGTAAAGCGGCGGCCGGTCGTTGGGGCGCGAGGCCTTGAGCAGATCGACCAGGTTCTTGGTGTTGCGCAAGTTAGCGAGGTCGGGCGCCGCCACGATCAGGATGTCATCTGCTCCGATCAGGGCGCGCTTGGTCCAGCCCGACCATTGGTGCGGGATGTCGAGCACGATGCAGGGCATGGTGGAGCGTAGCGTGTCGAACACGGCATCGAAGGCGTCGGTGCCAAAATCATAGACCCGGTCGAGCGTCGCCGGCGCCGCCAGCAGGCTGAGATGGTCGGTGCATTTCGACAGCAGGCGGTCGATGAAGGCGGTGTCGACGCGGTCAGGCGAGAACACGGCATCGGCAATGCCCTGCGGCGGGTCCTGGTTGTAGTCGAGCCCGGCGGTGCCGAAGGCAAGGTCGAGATCGGCGACCACCGCGTCCATCGCGAGGTCGCGCGCGATCGCCCAGGCGACGTTGTGCGAGATGGTGGATGCCCCGACGCCGCCCTTGGCGCCAACCACGGCGATGATGCGGCCGACTGCCTTGGCTTCCGGCGCCGAGAACAGGTTGCAGATCGAGCGGACGACGTCGATCGGGCCGACCGGCGCGAGCACGTAATCGCTGACGCCGCGGCGCACCAGCTCGCGGTAGAGCATGACGTCGTTGATGCGGCCGATCACGACCACGCGGGTGCCGGCGTCGCAGACGGTGGCGAGCTGGTCGAGCCCGCCCAGGAGATCGTTGCGGCCGTCGCTCTCGAGCACGATCACGTTCGGTGTCGGTGCGGAGCGGTAGGCCTCGATCGCGGCTGCCATGCCGCCCATCTGGATCTTCAGATGGGCCTTGCCGAGACGGCGATCCTCGCCGGCCGACTGCACCGCGGCCGCAGTCTCCACGGTCTCGCAGAAGGCCTGGACCGAGACACGCGGCGCGGGCGCAATATGCTCCTCGACCGGCGGCGGGGCCTCCGGCTGCTCTTCTTGGGTCTGGCGAGCGTAGCTGATCATTTGCCGGTGTCGCTGAGTTTGGCCCTGTCGGCTTCGGGATAGGTCGTCGCCGTCGTCGTTCCCTTGCGGTATTTCTCGAAGGCCGTGATGCGACGCGCTGTGTAGGGCGGTGTTTCAGGCCGCGGCTGCTCGAGATCCGACGGATTGTCGACCATCGCCGCCAGATTGCGCTGATAGGCGCAGCCGTAGTTGTAATAGTCCTTGTTCTCGAACCAGCCCTTGTTCTTCATCGAGGGGCCGATATCCTCCGGCCACAGGCCGCAGGGGCCCGCGACCGCGGCGATCCTGGAATAAGTGAGCCGGATCGGCGGCAGGAAGCGCCTGTCTTCCGGCTGATACGGACGAACGTTGATGCCGCGCGGGGGAATGCCGGCTCCTGCCAGCATGGCCTGGATCTCACGCATCGTCTCCCCGACCGGACGCGCATTGGGCGTGCCGGACGGCACGTCGATGCGGATCGCACCGGTGCCTTCATGCAGCCAGGCCGACGCGACGCCCATCACGTCGGCGCGCTGGGCGGCGGTCAATCCGCCGCGGGCATGGCCGACGAAGACGACGATCGAGCGGTTCTGCTCCTCGATCGCGATCGGATGGCGCTGCTTGTAGTCGTCGGGAATCGAGGCGGTCGTCACCTCGTCGTGCTGGCAGCCGCCGAGCGCGAGCGCCATGCCGACGAGCGCGCCACCGAGGCGGATGGCGCGTTTGCGAAGCTGGGGTGGTCTTGTCATCATCGTGAAGTCCCCGTTCCGCCTCAGTCGGTAATGAAGCCGTAAGTGCCGCGGTAATTCTTGGCCGGTTCGGTCCGGCCGGGCACGCCGTAGATGCGGTTGATGTTGCCGATCAGCTCGGCCTGTGGATCGGCGGGCGCTGCGAAGCCGTCATCGGGCCGCGACAAGTCCTTCTGCGCCACGGCGCGCACGATATAAGGGGTCACGATCACGGCCAGCTCGGTCGCGTTGTTGACGAAATCGCGGCTGCGGAACAGCGTACCGAGGACCGGAAGCTGCATCATGCCGGGCAGTCCGTTGATCGCCTGTTTGGTCTGGTTTTGGATCAGGCCGGCCATTGCCATGGCGCCGCCGGAAGGAATTTCCAGCGAGGTCTCGGCCCGGCGGGTGGTGAGCGAAGGAATGGTAACTCCGCCAAGGGTGATCGCGTTCTGCATCGACACGTCTGATACTTCCGTCATCACATGCAGGCTGATACGCCCTTCGCTCAACACGACCGGCGTGAAATTCAACGAAATGCCGAATTTCTTGTACGTGACCGTTTGAGTACAGAGAAAGGCTCCCCCCGGGCTAGGTGCGCAAGAGGGCGCGCCTCCCGGAACCGGGAATTCGCCACCGGCGAGGAATGTTGCCGATTCGCCGGAGATCGCGGTCAGGTTCGGCTCGGCCAGGGTGCGGATCACGCCCGCGGCTTCCATCGCACGCAGGGTGGCCTGCACCGAGGGGGTGGCGCCGAATTTGGCGCTCAGGCTGTTGCCGTCCACGAGGTTATGGCCAAGCGCAGAGAACGGGTTCGTGTTGGCGAAGTTCACCACCGAGGTGCCGTAATTGAGGTTTGCCGAAAGGTCGATGCCGAGCTGCTTGACAATGTTGCGCTGGACTTCGGCGACCGTCACCTTCAGCATGACCTGATCGCGGCCGCGGATCACGATCGAGTTCAGTACCTTATCAGCGCCGCCGGCGAGGCGCGCGGCGAGATCGTTGGCCTGCTGCGCTTCCACCGGATTCGCCGCCGTGCCGCTCAGCACGACGCCGTCGCCGAGCCCGTCGATCTGGATGTCGGCGTTCGGCAGGACCTGCTTCAATGCGGCCCGCACGCCGTTGAGATCGCGCTTGACGGCGATGTCATAGGCCGCGATCTGCTGGCCGGCGGAATCGAAGAACACGATGTTGGTCTGGCCGACCGAGGCGCCGATGATGTAGGCGCGCTGCGCCGAGCGGACCACCGCATTGGCGATCTTGGGGTCGGCGACCAGCACGTCCTTGATGTCGCGCGGCAGGTCGATCACGACGGACTTGCCGACGCCGAGCGAGAGGAAGCGCGCGTTCATCTGACCGTCGGCCGCGACCGGCGCCACGGGGCGGTAGTCGGCGGCGATCACCGGGTTCAGCGTCAGCGCAAGAGCGGCCGAGAACGACAGGGCGCGGACCAGTGAGGTTCGCATCGTCGCCAAATCTGCCCTGCATTTCATATCGACAGTCCTCATCGTGCCTTCGCGGTCGAGCTCGGGATACCGTAGCGAATGATCGAAACGCCATCGCGCTTCTGCAAGGAATCGTCGAGCGTGATCTCGCTCATCTTGACGTCGGCGATGCTGCGCAGCGCCAGCGACAGCGTTCCGGCCTGACGGGCCGATGAGAGCGCCTGGGTCTGCGCCGGATTGAGCTCGAGCGTGACGGTCTTGCCGACCACCGTGTTCTGGCCGTCCTTCTCCTTCGGAGCCTGGTCGATAGCGAGGACGCGGACGTTGGACAGGATGATCTCGGACGTGACGATATCGGGCGCGCCGCTGCTCTGGTCGGGGTTCTTCAGGCGGCGGGTCAGAAGCACGTCGACGCGATCGTTGGGCAGGATGAAGCCGCCCGCGCCGGTCTCCGGCGAGATCTCGGTCGAGATCGCCCGCATGCCGGTCGGCAGGATGGCCGCCATGAAGCCGGAGCCCTCGGCCTTCACCAGCTTCTGGTCGCGGATCGGCTCACCCTGGATGAAAGGCGCGCGCGCGATCGAGCCGGTCACCTGGGATGCGCCCTCGGGACGCTCGTTGCGGCGGATGAAGGTGGGGCTGGCGGTCGCGGCCGGCCAGGTCTGCCATTGCACGTCGTCCGGCTTCACGGTCTGGCCGAGGCCGATGTCGTTCTTGGCCACCAGGACGTCGACGGTCGGAAGCTGCGGGGCTTGCGCCACTTGAATCGGCGCAGAATTGTCCGAGCCGCTCGCCAGATACGCGGCGACGCCGCCGGCGCAGATGGCAACCGTCAGGACGACAATGCGTGCCCTATTCATACGCTTCACTTTCCAACAAAACGCCGCGACGCTGCCGCCGCCCGTAATCGGCAGTTGACCAGCTATTCGTCAAAGCATGGTTAATGAGGCGTATCTAAATCGCCTTAACGCCTGGTTTACCCGGCGTGTTCAACGCAGTGCGAAGTGAGTAAGGTCGATCGCCTTCACCCACTCGGTCTCCGGATAGACCATCAGCGCGCCAAGCGTGAGCGCGATGCCGTAGGGAATGCCGGTTTCCTTGTCGTGCAGCCGTGCAAGCCAGGCCTGGCCGGCAAGGCCAAAGGGCAGCGGCCATTGCCGGAACTGGAGCAGCAGCAGCGTCAGCGCACCGCCGAACAGCGAGGCGTAGAGCAGGAAGTCCATCAGGGGCGCGAAGCCGAACCACAGCGCGACGGAAGCTGCGACCTTGGCGTCGCCGCCGCCCATCCAGCCCATCGCAAAGCAGGTGAAGGCCACGGCCAGCAGCAGCGCGCCGGCGCCGACATGGCTGAGCATCTCGTAAGGCGCCATGCCACCGGCGAAAGCGAGCACGAAGAAGCCCGCCATCAGCGCCAGCGACACGCGGTTCGAGATCGTCATCGTGAAGAGATCGCTCGCTGCGGCGAAGGCCATCAGGGCCGGAAAGAGCAGAAGGCGCGCAAGGTCGAGGATCATGGGCGTCTTGAGGCCTGTTCTTGAGCCTGGGTTCGTCGCGGGATCGGGCTTCGCGCGATGCTAGCCGGCAGTGCTAAACAAACCGACAACGACGGCCGCGGCCTTGGGGGCAGAAGTCCGCCGAAAGCGCGTTCACCAGAAGCTGGCAATGCGCGCGGCGAGCGCGATCGTCGCAAGCAGCAGCGCAAGGCAGACCCAATAGGCCGGCGAGCCGGTCTGTGCCGCCTCGGCCTCGTTCGCCGCGACCGCGGCATCGGTTCTGTACTTGCGCAACGCCACTGGAACTCGCCGTCTTCGAAAAAACAAAGGCCCCGGAGGTCCGGGGCTTTTGCCGTCGTATCTCGGGGGCTTACTTCAGCGAGGAGCTGATCGAGCCGAACTTGGTGTTCATCGTGCTGCCGAGGTTGTTGACGACGGTGATGATGGCCAGCGCGATGCCGGCGGCGATCAAACCGTATTCGATGGCGGTGGCGCCGGATTCGTCCTTCGCGAAACGCGCAATCAGATTCTTCATGAACGTAACTCCATCTGGTGTGTGTTCGCCTCGTTCGGCGCGGTCGTTGACGCGCCGAACATGAGAGCCGAGCTCTTTCGGTAGAGTTAATTCGATCGCGCAAACACGCGTCCTGCACGTCGCTTTTGGCCAGAGTGAATGTCGCCTTAAGAGCAAGCTCCAATTCGCGTCGGTTCCGGACCTGCCGCATGCGCCGCGTCGGCTTCACCCTCCCTTAAATTTCGCGGAGTAGGCCTAAGCGAGACGAGAGTTAAGAAGAGAGGCGACGATGTCGAGCCTGCCCATGCAAGTCGCCCTGATGCTTGGCGAGACCATCGAGAAGGTGATCCCCGTCACCTTCGCACTCGCGGTGGTTTTCACGGTGCTCGAACATTTCTGGGCCTGCAATCCCGGTCCGTCGTGGTGGCGCAAGCGGGAGATCGTCACCGACATCTGCTATTGGTTCTTCGTTCCGGTATTCGCCCGCACCATGCGGATCGGGCTGTTGATCGTCACCGCCGGCATCGTCTTCAACATCCACGACGCCGACGAGCTGATCGCCTTCTACGACAACGGTCACGGCCCGCTCTCGCAACTGCCGCTCTGGGTGCAGGGCGTGCTATTCCTGGTGCTCGCCGACTTCATGCTGTACTGGCTGCATCGGCTGTTTCACGGCGGCGAGTTCTGGAAATACCACGCCATCCATCACTCCTCCGAGGAGATCAGCTGGATCTCGGCGGCCCGCTTTCATCCGGTGAATCTGGTGCTCGGCACGATCGGCGTCGACGTCGTGCTGCTGATGGCCGGCATCTCGCCGAACGTGATGATCTGGGTCGGTCCGTTCACCACCTTCCATTCGGCCTTCGTGCACGCCAACCTGAACTGGACCTTCGGGCCGTTCAGATACGTGCTGGCGACGCCGGTGTTCCACCGCTGGCACCACACGTCGCTCGAGGAAGGCGGCGACACCAATTTCGCCGGCACCTTCCCGGTCTGGGACGTGCTGTTCGGCACCTTCCGCATGCCGAAGGGTGAGCTGCCGAAGGATTACGGCAAGGACGAAGCGACCATGCCGAAGGAGATCGCCGGCCAGCTCGCCTATCCGTTCCGGCGCTAGAGGCGGGGTCCGGGACCCTCGCGGGCCGCAAAATGCCAGTCCGTTCAAACAATGGTCGGCGAATTTGCGGAACGTTCACGAATTAAAGGCAGGTTAGCCGGGTCGGGCACCGGCTCCGCTGTTATCTGTTCGCTTCTGCCGGTTTGTGACGTCCCGGGGGTAAGAGTATGCGTAAAGAGTTGCTGCGCCGTCAGGCGCGCGTCTGTCTTCTGGTTGCGGCCGCGGTGCTGGCATCGCCTTCTGCCGGCCTTGCCGAGCCGACTGCCGATACCATCGCGGTCAATGTCGACCAGGCCAAGCTGGTCCGGCTTCCGGGCAAGGTGGCGACCATCGTGGTCGGCAATCCCCTGATCGCAGACGTCACGCTCCAGCCCGGCGGCATGATCGTCGTGACCGGAAAGGGCTACGGCGCCACCAATTTCATTGCGCTCGACCGGGGCGGCGAGATCCTGGTCGACCGCCAGATCCAGGTTGAAGGCCCGAGCGACCGGCTCGTCACCGTCTACCGCGGGATCGAGCGCGAGTCCTACAGCTGCATGCCGCTTTGCCAGCGCCGCGTGACGCTGGGCGACAGCGACACCTATTTCAACAACACCATGAGCCAGGCCGGTTCGCTGAGCAGCACTGCCAGCGGCAATGCCGGCGGCGGTGGTGGTGGCCCCGCCAAAACCAACTAGCAAGACGAACCGGCACGATTTGCCCGGGCAGGATCGCTGGTCCTGCCCGCAACGTTCGCTTGCGGCGAGCCTCGTCTCCGCGAGTCGCTCATGGTTAGCGCGCCGTTAACGGTGCGGTCCGGCGGGTGCGGATCGCCTGAAACACTTAAACAATCAGTTTCCGCTATTGATCGCGGCAGATGATCGTCCGCTGCTGGGGAATTTGACGCGATGCCATCGCCTGCACCTACGAGGTTGACGCTGCTCGCCGCGTTGCGCCGGTTTCGCCGCAACCGCCGCGGCTCCGCCGCCGTCGAGTTTGCGTTGGTCGCACCGATCTTCTTCGCGCTGCTGTTCGCCATCATCGAGGTGGCGATCATGTTCTTCGCAGGCCAGGTGCTCGAAACGGTCACGCAGAATTCCGCCCGCGTGTTGCTGACCGGGCAGGCGCAATCCGGCACGGTGACGGCCTGCGCGGTATCCGGCGTGAGCACTCCCTGTTCGCAGGCGACATTCAAGACCTTCGTCTGCAGCCAGATCCCGGCGTTGTTTGATTGCAGCAAGCTGTCCATCGACGTCGTGAGCGCGGGCTCGTTCGGAGCGTTGAGCCTCACCAATTATGGCGATTCCTGCAGCTTCAGCCCAAGCGGCGTGCAGTACAGTCCCGGAGGCTCCGGCCAGGTCGTCGTGGTGCGCCTGTTCTATCAGTGGCCGCTCATCGTCACCGGGCTCGGCTTCAACATGGGGTGTGGCAACAAGCGGTTGCTGGCGGCGACCGCCGCATTCAAGAACGAACCGTTCTGAGACAGATGGATCCGAGCTGACCAATGCAGGCGATTGCGAATATCTGGAGGAATGCCCGTAGCTCCGTGCGCGAGTTCGTCGCCGACAGGCGCGCACTCGCGGCGACCGAGTTCGCCGTCATCGTTCCGGTCATGCTGGTGATGTTCTTCGGCACCGTCGAGTTCTCGTCGGCCGTGGCGATCGATCGCAAGATCACGTTGATCGCACGAACCCTGTCCGATTTGACGTCGCAGTCGGTCAAGCTCGCCGATAGCGACATGCTGGACACGTTCACGGCAAGCATATCGATCATCCAGCCTTACGACGGTACTCTCGTGAAGGGCACGATCTCGCAGATCTACATCGATACCGACAGCATCGCCACGGTGCAGTGGAGTAAGGCCGGCACCATTGCGAGCGGAGCGACGCAAGCGACGCTGGCGACCTCTGCCCGGAAGGCCGGCGATAAGGTCACCTCGATAATCCCCGCGACGCTCCTGGTTCCGTCGACCTACCTCATTCTCGGTGAGGCGAGCTACACCTACTCACCCACGATCGGCTACGTGTTGAAGTCGAGCCTGCCGCTGAGCGATGTTGCCTACACGCGGCCGCGGCAGACCACCTGCGTTCCCTACAACAACGTACCGTCGTCGTGCTGAAATCTGCGCGCGGGCGCGAATATGAAAAAAGGCCGTGCGCTACGCCCGGCCTTTTTTTTGACTTTGTCTGACTTGTCGATTTGCTGACGTGTTCGCTCGAGCCTTTTGGCCGTGAGCGGTAACTCAGCCGGCGGCGCGGAGGTTGTCGGCTGCCTGCTTGCCGGAACGGCGGTCGGCCACGATCTCGTAGGAGATCTTCTGGCCTTCGCGCAGCGAGCCGAGGCCGGCGCGCTCGACGGCGCTGATGTGAACGAACACGTCGTTGCCGCCGTCGTCGGGCGCAATGAATCCATAGCCCTTGGTTGCGTTAAACCACTTCACGGTTCCCATGCTCATGGGGGCGTCCCTTCTCAGATACACACAATGTAAAAGCCCGCTCGCGCAGGCAGGTTAGATCGAATTTTTGGAAGGGTCGTCAGCGTGTCTGAACCGGCTGTACCGGTGGATGCTAATGTCGTCCGGCCGAAAATCGATTAATTCATTTTATTGGAAATAGGGCCTCAGAACAATCCTGACGTGCACGATTTTTTGATCCGCCGCGATGCGCACGGCGGATCAGCATACAGACTTGAATTTTAATTCCGCGCTCGCGCGACGGAGTCGATCAGCGGCGGCGGAACTGACCGCCGCGCTGCGGCCCGCCTCGCGGCGGTCCACCGGCCGTTGCAGGACGTTCGTCCTTATGGCGGAAAATCAGCCGGCCCTTCTCGAGGTCGTAGGGCGACATCTCCACCGTCACGCGGTCGCCCGCCAGCGTCTTGATGCGGTTCTTCTTCATCTTGCCGGCGGTGTAGGCGACGATCTCGTGTCCGGCGTCGAGCTGCACGCGGTAGCGCGCGTCGGGGAGGATTTCGGTGACCAGTCCTTCGAACTGGATCAGCTCTTCCTTAGCCATGTGGTTGTCTCCAGTCGTGGACGGCTAGTGCGAATGAGGATTGCGGTTCGGTCGACCGGCGGGACGACTCTCGCGGCGCAAAAAGGCAACGCCTTGTATTCCATCAGGCTTGCCTGCGCTATGCGCGGGACGCTGTTCCGACCGATCGGTTGGTGAGGAGTTCATCTTACCACCGGAACCGCGGCGACGGCGAGACCCCTTGGAGGCCTTGTGGCCTTCACCGGGCCTGCCATCAACAGGTCTGCCCTCGACATGGCGTCCTTCGCCGGGCCGTCCGTCGACATGCCGTCCTTCGCCCTGCCTGCCGGCGCTGTGGTGTCGGCCGTCGGCATGCCTTTCGTCGGTACGCCGTCCGTCACCGTGCCGTGCGCCCTGCGGACGCTGGCCCGGGCGGCCGCCCGGCCGGCCCTGTCGTTGTTGCGGCGCCGGGGGACCCGCATCGCGGCGGCCGGCGTCGGTGCGAAGATCTTCGCGCGGCAGCGCCACCTTGATCAGCCGCTCGATGTCGCGGAGATAGCTGAGCTCCTCGCCACCGGCGACCAGCGAGATCGCGGTGCCGTCGGCGCCGGCGCGCGCGGTGCGGCCGATGCGGTGGACATAGGTCTCGGGCACGTTTGGCAGGTCGAAATTGATGACGTGGCTGATGCCGTCGACGTCGATGCCGCGGGCGGCGATGTCTGTGGCGACCAGGGTGCGGATCTCGCCGGAGCGGAACTGCGCCAGCGTGCGCTCGCGGTGGTTCTGCGACTTGTTGCCGTGGATGGCGTTGGCGGCGATGCCGGCCTTGGCCAGCGTCTTCACCACCTTGTCGGCGCCGTGCTTGGTGCGGGTGAAGACCAGCGCGCGGTTGATCTCTTCGTCCTTCAGCAGCTTGGTCAGGAAAGCCGGCTTGGCCGAGAAATCGACCTGGAGAATGCGCTGGTTGATCCGCTCGGCGGTCGAGGAGACCGGGGTCACCGCGACGCGGGCGGGGTCGCGCAGCATGGAATCGGCAAGCTCGGCGATGTCCTTCGGCATGGTGGCCGAGAAGAACAGCGTCTGCCGCTTGATCGGCAGCTTGGCGACGATTTTGCGGATGTCGTTGATGAAACCCATGTCGAGCATGCGGTCGGCCTCGTCGAGCACGAGGAACTCAACGCTCGAAAGCTTCAGCCCGTTGCTCTGCACGAGATCGAGCAGGCGGCCTGGGGTCGCGACCAGCACGTCGACGCCCTGCATCAGGGAACGGACCTGTCGGCCCATCGGCACGCCGCCGATGGCGAGCGTCGAGGACAGGCGGATGTGGCGGCCATAGGCGTTGAAGCTGTCGAGGATCTGCCCCGAGAGCTCGCGGGTGGGTGACAGCACCAGGACGCGGGCGGTCTTCGGCTGCGGCTTGATGCGGTTCTCGAGCAGACGATGCAGGATCGGCAGCGCGAAGGACGCGGTCTTGCCGGTGCCGGTCTGGGCGATGCCGACCACGTCGCGGCCGGTCAGCGCCAGCGGAATGGTTTGGGCCTGGATCGGGGTGGGAGTGACGTAATTCTCTTCGCGAAGAGCGCGGGCGATGGGTTCGGCGAGGCCGAAGTCCTGAAACGAAGTCAAAAGACGGGTTCTTTCCATGTCAAAAGCGGACGCCCGGCGCATCTAGCGCGGCGCGCGCAAAAGGGTGTCGAGAAGACACCTGCGTGTTTGGGGTGTCGGATGGCTTGGGAGATATGGGGCAAGCCAGAGGCCCGAAGGGGGCTTAAGAACACGCGGCTCGCTACGACCCCTTTGATTCGCAAGAGGTCTCGGCCGTTCATATGGAACATCGAGGGGGCGCTTTCAAGGCAAGCGCGCCCGAAACAACGATTGCGGTGCAGAAATAGTTATGCCGGAAATTTAGCCAGAAGCCGCATTTTGCTTACAAAATCATCTGCCTGCCGCTTTCGCATACATTTCAATTGCCTGATATTTAGGCGATATGACTGCGGCGAAACTTCGATTTCTGATGATTTTCCAAGCAATAACAAAAGCTTGATGGGTGCCTCAAGCATGGCATGGTTCTTGCGATTCCGTTAATCGCAGGCGGCCGTGGGGCCGTTTCGCAGCGTATTCACGCCTGCGTCAGGGAGACGAGACAATCATGTTTAGCAAATCCACTCACGATATAGCGGCATCATTCAGCCGCCGCGGCGTGCTCGCCGCGACCGCCGGCCTGATGCTCGGCCTGGCTTCCATTTCCGGTGCGAAGGCCGCGGACGACACCATCAAGGTCGGCGTGCTTCATTCCCTGTCCGGCACCATGGCCATCAGCGAAACCACGCTGAAGGACACGATCCTCTTCCTGATCGACGAGCAGAACAAGAAGGGCGGCGTGCTCGGCAAGAAGCTCGAGGCCGTCGTCGTCGACCCCGCTTCGAACTGGCCGCTGTTCGCCGAGAAGGCCCGCGAGCTGATCACCAAGGACAAGGTCTCGGTCGTGTTCGGCTGCTGGACCTCGGTGTCGCGCAAGTCGGTGCTCCCGGTGTTCAAGGAGCTCAACAACATCCTGTTCTACCCCGTGCAGTACGAGGGCGAAGAGTCCGAGCGTAACGTGTTCTACACGGGCGCTGCGCCGAACCAGCAGGCGATCCCCGCCGTCGACTATCTGATGAAGGACGAGAAGGTGAAGCGCTGGGTGCTCGCCGGCACCGACTACGTCTATCCGCGCACCACCAACAAGATCCTGGAAGCCTATCTGAAGTCCAAGGGTGTCGCCCAGGAAGACATCATGATCAACTACACGCCGTTCGGTCATTCCGACTGGCAGACGATCGTGGCCGACATCAAGAAGTTCGGCTCGGCCGGCAAGAAGACCGCGGTGGTCTCGACCATCAACGGCGACGCCAACGTTCCCTTCTACAAGGAGCTCGGCAACCAGGGCATCAAGGCCAAGGACATCCCGGTCGTCGCGTTCTCGGTGGGTGAGGAAGAGCTCGCCGGCATCGACACCAAGCCGCTGCTCGGCCACCTCGCCGCCTGGAACTACTTCCAGTCGATCAAGTCGCCGGAGAACGAGAAGTTCATCAAGGCCTGGCAGGCCTACACCAAGAATCCGAAGCGTGTGACCAACGATCCGATGGAAGCGCACGTGATCGGCTTCGACATGTGGGTCAAGGCGGTCGAGAAGGTGAAGTCGACCGATCCGGACAAGGTGATCGACGCTCTCCCGGGCATCGAAGCCAAGAACCTGACCGGCGGCACCTCCAAGATGCTTCCGAACCACCACATCACCAAGCCGGTGTTCATCGGCGAGATCAAGGCGAACGGCCAGTTCGACGTGGTCTGGAAGACCCCGGGCCTCGTGGCCGGCGATGCTTGGTCGAAGGAGCTTGACGGCTCCAAGGACCTGATCGGCGACTGGGTCGGCAAGAAGTGCGGCAACTTCAACACCAAGACCAACAAGTGCCTCGGCTCGGGCTCCTGATCCGGATCTGAAGGTTCATTGCACGACGGGAGGAGGCGGCTATTCCGCCGCCTTCTCCCCACTTCTGCCGGGGTGATTCACAGTGCCAACCATTCTGTCCGCACGTCTCTGTTCGTTTGTTCTCTCGCTATTCCTGGTCGCGTTCGCACTGCCGGCCTTCGCCGGTCCGTTCGAGGACGCGGTCGCCAAGTTCGCCAACGACGATTTTTCCGATACCGATGAGGCGATCGGCGTTGTCGCGGCCAGCGGCAACAAGCTGGCGTTCCCCATCATCAGCGCGCTTCAGGACGGCCGCCTCATGGCGGACCCCGACAGCAAGAAGGTTTACGTCACCGACACCGACGGCAAGTCGATCGATGCCGCGACGGGAGAGCCCGTCGCCAGCGTTCCCGACAGCGCGAGCGCGGTGCGTCTCAACAACCGCCTGCGCCGCAGCGTCGACGCCGCGCTCGGCAGCCTGACGCTGCAATCGCCGGACCTAGCGACGCGCCTCCAGGCCGCGCAATCCGTCTTCAAGTCGCACGAGGAGACCGCGCTCGATGCGGTCGATGCCGCGCTCGCCAAGGAGACCAACAAATCCGTCAAGGCTGCGCTCGGCGAAGCCCGCGCGGCGATCCTGCTGTACAAGTCCGATGCCAGCGAGGTCGAGAAGCTCGAGGCGGTCGCCACCCTCAAGGCGCGCGGCGACCAGGAGGCCTTGGCGCTGCTCACCGGCATGGGCGACCAGCCGGCCTCGGTGACCAAGGCCGCGGCCAGCGCGATCAGCTCGATCCAGTCTTCGCTTGCGGTCTGGTCCACGGTGCAGAACGCCTGGTACGGCCTCTCGCTCGGCTCGGTGCTGCTGCTCGCCGCGATCGGCCTTGCCATCACCTTCGGCGTGATGGGCGTCATCAACATGGCCCATGGCGAGATGGTGATGATAGGGGCCTACACCACCTTCGTGGTGCAGGAGGTGATCCGCACGCGTTATCCCGCATTGTTCGACTATTCGCTGCTGATCGCCGTGCCGCTCGCCTTTCTGGTTGCCGGCGCCATCGGCGTCTTGATCGAGCGCAGCATCATCCGTTTCCTCTACGGTCGTCCGCTCGAGACGCTGCTTGCCACCTGGGGCCTGTCGCTGGTGCTGCAGCAGGCGGTGCGTACCATGTTCGGCCCGACCAACCGCGAGGTCGGCAACCCCTCCTGGATGAGCGGCGCCTTCGAACTCGGCCAGATCACCATCACCTATAACCGGCTCTGGATCCTCTGCTTCACGCTCGCCGTGTTCGCGATCCTGCTGGCGATGCTGCGCTACAGCGCGATCGGTCTCGAGATGCGCGCGGTGACGCAGAACCGCCGCATGGCGGCCTCGATGGGCATCGCGACCTCGCGGGTCGACGCGCTCACTTTCGGCCTCGGCTCGGGCATTGCCGGTATCGCCGGCGTGGCGCTGTCGCAGATCGACAATGTCAGCCCCAATCTCGGCCAGAGCTACATCATCGACAGCTTCATGGTCGTGGTGTTCGGCGGCGTCGGCAATCTCTGGGGCACGCTGGTGGGCGCCTTCACGCTCGGCATCGCCAACAAGTTCCTGGAGCCGGTCGCCGGCGCCGTGCTCGGCAAGATCGCGATCCTCGTTCTCATCATCCTGTTCATTCAAAAGCGCCCACGCGGATTGTTCGCGCTCAAGGGCCGTGCGGTGGAAGCATGACCCCTCACATGCTGACCCGATCGCTGGACCGCGGCGCGACCATCTTCCTCGCGATCGTCGCGGCCTGCGGCATCCTCATCCCGCTCTCCAACCTGCTGCTGCCGGCAGGCTCGTTCCTGCAGGTGCCGACCTATCTGGTCGCGCTCTGGGGCAAATATGTCTGCTACGCAATCCTCGCGCTCGCGATCGATCTGATCTGGGGCTATTGCGGCATCCTCTCGCTCGGCCACGGCGCCTTCTTCGCGCTCGGCGGCTACGCCATGGGCATGTATCTGATGCGGCAGATCGGCACCCGCGGCGTTTACGGCAATCCGATCCTGCCCGACTTCATGGTGTTCCTGAACTGGGAGAAGCTGCCCTGGTACTGGTACGGCTTCGACATGTTCTGGTTCGCGGCGCTGATGGTGCTGGTTGTGCCCGGCCTGCTCGCCTTCTGCTTCGGCTGGCTCGCCTTCCGCTCCCGCGTCACCGGCGTGTACCTGTCGATCATCACGCAGGCGATGACCTATGCGCTGCTGCTTGCCTTCTTCCGCAACGACTTTGGTTTTGGCGGCAATAACGGCCTCACCGACTTCAAGGACATCCTGGGCTTCAACGTGCAGGCGGAGGGCACCCGCGCCGCCTTGTTCGCGCTGAGCTGCCTGGCGCTGATCGTGGGCTTCCTGATCTGCCGTGCCATCGTCTCGTCCAAGCTCGGCAAGGTCTTGATCGCCGTGCGCGATGCGGAATCGCGCACGCGCTTCCTCGGCTACCGCGTCGAATCCTACAAGCTGTTCGTCTTTACGGTGTCGGCGTGCATGGCCGGCGTCGCCGGCGCGCTCTACGTGCCGCAGGTCGGCATCATCAATCCATCCGAATTCGCCCCCGGCAATTCGATCGAGGCGGTGATCTGGGTTGCGGTCGGTGGCCGCGGCACGCTGGTCGGCGCTGCGCTCGGCGCCGTCGTCGTCAACTACGCCAAGACGTTCTTCACCTCGGGCGTGCTCGCGCCGTACTGGCTGTTCATGCTGGGTGCGCTGTTCATCCTGGTGACGCTGCTGCTGCCGAAGGGCATCGTCGGCACCTTCAACGCCTGGTGGGACCAGTCGAAGGAAAAGCGCGCCGCGACCACGGCGAGCGCTGCGGCCGAAGACGGCGTCACCCAACCGAAGATGGCGGAGTAACGCGATGAACGTCATGGACACCCGCGCGACTTCCGCGATGCTTTACCTGGACGGCGTGCACGTCTCGTTCGACGGCTTCCACGCCATCAACAATTTGTCGCTGACGCTCGGGCCCGGCGAGATGCGCGCCATCATCGGCCCGAACGGCGCCGGCAAGACCACGATGATGGACATCATCACCGGCAAGACCAAGCCGGACGAGGGCACCGTGCTGTTCGACGGCGTCACCGATTTGACGCGGCTCGACGAGACCCGCATCGCCGAGCTCGGTATCGGCCGCAAATTCCAGAAGCCGACCGTATTCGAGAGCCAGACCGTGCAGGACAATCTGCTGTTGGCGCTCAATGTCGACCACAGCGTCAAGGGCACGTTGTTCTGGCGCGGCAGCAAGGCGGAATCCGAGCGCATCGACAAGGTGTTGGAGACGATCCGCCTCACCGACGCGCGCAACCGCCTCGCTGGCAGCCTCAGCCACGGCCAGAAGCAATGGCTCGAGATCGGCATGCTGCTGGCGCAGGATCCGAAGCTGCTCCTCGTCGACGAGCCCGTCGCGGGAATGACCGACGTCGAGACGCATCTCACCGCCGAGCTCCTGAAAGAGATCAACAAGACCCACACCGTGATGGTCGTCGAGCACGACATGACCTTCGTGCGCGAGCTCGGCGTCAAGGTCACCTGCCTGCACGAAGGCACGGTGCTGGCGGAAGGAACCATCGACCAGGTCTCGTCCAACGAGCGGGTCATCGAAGTGTATCTGGGACGCTGAGCGATGCTTGAGGTCAAGGACATCAACCTGTTCTACGGCGCGGCGCAGGCGCTGCGCGGCGTCTCGATCTCGGCCGAGCCCGGCAAGGTGACGTGCGTGCTCGGGCGCAACGGCGTCGGCAAGACCTCGCTGCTGCGCGCTATGGTCGGACAGTATCCGATCTCGTCGGGCGCGATCGTGCTCGACGGCAGCGACATCACCGGCCTCAAGCCCTATGAGCGCGCCCGCAAGGGCATCGGCTTCGTGCCACAGGGCCGCGAGATCTTTCCGCTCTTGACGGTCGAGGAGAACCTCAAGACCGGCTTCGGCCCGCTCAAGCGCGAGGACAAGCACATTCCGGACGACGTGTTCTCCCTGTTTCCAGTGCTGCAATCCATGCTCGGCCGCCGCGGCGGCGACCTCTCCGGCGGCCAGCAGCAGCAGCTCGCGATCGGCCGCGCGCTGGTGATGCGGCCAAAACTGCTGCTGCTCGACGAGCCGACCGAGGGCATCCAGCCCTCGATCATCAAGGACATCGGCCGCGCCATCTCGTATCTCCGCAACCTCGGCAACATCGCCATCGTGCTGGTCGAACAATATCTCGACTTTGCCTGCGAACTCGGCGACAGTTTTGCCGTGATGGATCGCGGCGCGGTGAAGTTCACCTGCGACCGCTCCAATCTCGACCCGAGCGAGATCAGCCGCCAGATGGCGCTGTAGCCCGGGAATTTGCCGCGACCGGCTGGGGAGGCGGATGCGCAGCGAGCTATCAGTCACATCAGGAGTTTTCGAGGCGAACCGCGCCCGCGGCGCGG
Source organism: Bradyrhizobium sp. B117 (assembly GCF_038969555.1). NCBI lineage: Bacteria > Pseudomonadati > Pseudomonadota > Alphaproteobacteria > Hyphomicrobiales > Nitrobacteraceae > Bradyrhizobium > Bradyrhizobium sp. B117. The sequence continues at coordinate 9,109,720 of NZ_CP152414.1, read as the reverse complement.
TGCGCTTCGACGTGCATGCGCGCGATGGCGTCACGCGGCGCGGCGCCTTGCATGAGTCCGGCTCCTTGCGCGTGCGCTTTCCCTCGCCGGAAGGCGAGGGGCTCTCCGGCGTGTTCGTCAACACGGCCGGCGGGGTTGCCGGCGGCGATCGTTTTGATATCGAGATCTCGGCCGCCGACGCTGCACGTCTGACATTGACCACGGCGGCCGCCGAAAAGGTCTATCGCGCGCCCGGCGCGGCCGCGCAGCTCAATATCGGCTTGAAGGTCGCCGCAGGCGCGCATCTTGCCTGGCTGCCCCAGGAGACGATCCTGTTCGATCGCGCCCGGGTCCATCGCCGTTTCGACATCGAGCTCGACGAGGCCGCTTCGCTCCTGCTTTGTGAAATTGTCGTATTCGGCCGCACCGCGATGGGCGAGCGGATGGAGCAGGGCGAGTTCGTCGACCGCTGGCGGCTACGCCGCGGCGGCAGGCTGGTGTTCGCCGAGACCGTCAGGCTCGACGGCGATATCGGCGCCAAACTTGGTCGGTCCGCCATCGCCAAAGGCGGCGCCGCGATCGGCACGGCGCTGATCGTCCCTGGCGATGAGGCCCTGGTCGAAAAAATCCGCGAGGCCTCGGATTCATTCTCCGGCGAGGTCGGAATCTCCGCCTGGAATGGCTTTGCAATGGCGCGGTTCTGTGCCCAAGATGCGGCGAGTTTGCGCGACGACATGATGGCCGTGCTGGCGCGCACCGGTGCCGCCTTGCCGCGGCTCTGGTTGAATTGATGCGTTGAACGGAAGAGATTTTCATGAACCTGTCTCCCCGCGAAAAGGACAAGCTTCTGATCTCGATGGCCGCCATCGTGGCCCGGCGCCGGCTGGATCGCGGCGTCAAGCTCAACCATCCGGAGGCGATCGCGATCATCTCCGATTTCATTCTCGAGGGCGCGCGCGACGGCCGCACCGTCGCCGAGTTGATGCAATCCGGCGCGCAGGTGCTCACCCGCGACCAGGTGATGCCGGGCATTCCCGAGATGATCCACGACATCCAGGTCGAGGCGACCTTTCCGGACGGCACCAAGCTCGTCACCGTGCACGAGCCGATCAGGTGAGGCGCGACATCGTATCAACGACGTCATGCCCGGGCTTGTCCCGGGCATCCACGACCTTCGAACCAGGTGGCGCTACGTGGATGGCCAGGACAAGCCCGGCCATGACGCGGCGGAGCAAGACGAGGTAGCAGACATGATCCCCGGCGAACTCTTCATCCAGGACGGCGAGATCGAGCTCAATGCCGGCCGCAAGACCGTGACGCTGACGGTCGCCAACACCGGCGACCGGCCGATCCAGGTCGGCTCGCACTACCATTTCTTCGAGACCAACCCGGCGCTGAAGTTCGACCGCAAGAAAGCCCGCGGCATGCGCCTCGACATCGCCGCCGGCACCGCCGTCCGCTTCGAACCCGGCCAGACCCGCGACGTCCAGCTCGTCGCGATGGCCGGCAAGAAGACCATCTACGGCTTCCGCGGCGACGTCATGGGGAAGCTGTGACGTAAGCCGAGATGGGTGCCATGATCTACGGTGAGGTGAGCACGCCGGTCAGGCTCCCTCCCCCCTTGCGGGGGAGGGTTGGGGAGAGGGGTATGCTGTGCACTCCGACGGGAGTGATATGGCATGTTGCGCCCAACGGTCTGGAGGGGCAATAAACATGCTGTCGCCAATCCGCCTCATCTCCGAAGCTGCTGAATTCGCTGCGCGCCGCCACAACGGCATGGCGCGCAAGGGGCGCGGCAACGAGCCCTATATCAATCATCTCGCCGAGGTCGCGAACCTGCTTGCGAGCGCGACCGACGGCGCCGATGCCGAGCTGGTCGCGGCAGGCTGGCTGCACGATGCGATCGAGGACACCGACACCACACGCGAGGAGCTCGCGCAGACATTCTCCGAGCGTGTCGCCTCGCTCGTCGTCGAATGCACCGACGACATGAGCCTGCCGAAAGCCGAGCGGCGGCAGAAGCAGATCGAGGACGCTCCGCACAAATCTCCGGGCGCCAAGCTGATCAAGATCGCCGACAAGGTCAGCAATATCGGCGCGCGGATTCAGTCCGATCCGACCAACGAGGAGCGCGAGGACCTCGCCGACTACACCGGCTGGGCCGAGCAGGTCGTCGCCGGCTGTCGCGGCGGCAATCCATGGCTCGACACCAAATTCGACGATACCGTGAAAGCAGCGAGGGCTTTGCTGTGAGGGCGAGGAAGAATCGAGTTGTGGGACAAGCCTCTGACATCCGTCGGGTTGTCAACTCCCTCGTTCTGAGCCCGTTGATCCTCGGCTGGACCTCCGGCGCCGTCATTGCACATGAAGTCGAGTGGCGTCTGGTAAAACTGACCGGCGACGCGTTGATGCTCTACACGGCGGACACCAACGAGGCGACCGATGCGATCGGCTATTTGCACTTCGAGTGCAAAGCCGGATCCGACCTCGTGAAGGTCGACAAGGACATCAAGGACAAGAGCGAGCGCGCCGCGATTGCCAAACTGGTTCTCGATGATGGCTATCCGACCGTGGAGCTCAGTCCTGGACCTGAGAAATCCTCCCTCGATGCCATAACCAGTTCGGACGCCAGTGGATGGGGTTACAGCTTCCAGATCAGCGCGGATACGCCGGCATTCGACTTGTTTAGGAAGACCGGCATTTTCAAGTTCAAGATCGGCGGTGCTCCAATTCAGGGTGGCATCAAATCCGGCCTCGACAAAATAGCAGAATTTCAATCGGCGTGCCGAAAGCCCTCTGACAGACCAAAGGCTTCAAAATGACATCCAGGATTTCCCGCCGCGTCTATGCCGACATGTTCGGCCCGACCACCGGCGACAAGGTGCGACTCGCCGACACCGACCTCATCATCGAGGTCGAGAAGGATTTCACCACCTATGGCGAGGAGGTGAAATTCGGCGGCGGCAAGGTGATCCGCGACGGCATGGGGCAGTCGCAGGTCACCAACAAGCAAGGCGCGGCGGACACCGTCATCACCAATGCGCTGATCGTCGATCATTGGGGCATCGTGAAAGCCGACGTCGCGATCAAGGACGGCATGATCTCGGCGATCGGCAAGGCCGGCAATCCCGACATCCAGCCCGGCGTCACCATCGTCATCGGACCCGGCACCGACGTGATCGCGGGCGAGGGCAAGATCCTCACCGCCGGCGGCTTCGACAGCCACATCCATTTCATCTGCCCGCAGCAGATCGAGCACGCGCTGATGTCCGGCGTCACCTCGATGCTGGGCGGCGGCACTGGTCCCTCGCACGGCACCTTCGCAACGACCTGCACGCCGGGGCCGTGGCACATCGGGCGGATGATCCAGTCGTTCGATGCCTTCCCGGTCAATCTCGGCATCTCCGGCAAGGGCAACGCCTCGCGTCCCGCTGCGCTGGTCGAGATGATCAAGGCCGGCGCCTGTGCGCTGAAGCTGCACGAGGACTGGGGCACGACGCCGGCCGCGATCGACAATTGCCTGTCGGTGGCCGATGATTACGACATCCAGGTCATGCTGCATTCCGATACGCTGAACGAATCCGGCTTCGTCGAGGACACGATCAAGGCCTTCAAGGGCCGCACCATCCACGCCTTCCACACCGAAGGTGCCGGCGGCGGTCACGCCCCTGACATCATCAAGGTCGCAGGGCTCAAGAACGTGCTGCCGTCCTCGACCAATCCGACGCGGCCCTTCACGCGCAACACCATCGACGAGCATCTGGACATGCTGATGGTGTGCCACCACCTCGATCCTTCGATCGCGGAAGATCTGGCGTTCGCGGAAAGCCGCATCCGCAAGGAGACCATCGCGGCGGAGGACATCCTGCACGATCTCGGCGCGCTCTCGATGATGTCCTCGGACTCGCAGGCCATGGGCCGGCTCGGCGAGGTTATCATCCGGACCTGGCAGACCGCGGACAAGATGAAGAAGCAGCGCGGGTCGCTGCCGCAGGACAAGGGCAAGGACAACGACAATTTCCGCGTCAAGCGTTACATCGCCAAGTACACCATCAACCCCGCGATCGCGCACGGCGTGTCAAAGCTGATCGGCTCGGTGGAGAAGGGCAAGCTTGCCGATCTCGTGCTGTGGTCGCCGGCCTTCTTCGGCGTCAAGCCGGACTGCGTCGTCAAGGGCGGCACCATCGTTGCCGCGCCCATGGGCGATCCCAACGCCTCGATTCCGACGCCGCAGCCGGTGCATTACCAGCCGATGTTCGGCGCCTTCGGCAAGGCGCGCACCGCGTCCTCCGTCGTCTTTACCTCGAAAGCCGCGGTCACCGGCGGCCTCGCGCGAAAGCTCGGCATCGAGAAGAAGCTCTATGCGGTCCAGAACACCCGCGGAAAGATCTCCAAGAAGAGCATGATCCACAACGACGCCACGCCCGATATCGAGGTCGATCCGGAGACCTATGAGGTCCGCGCCGACGGCGAACTCCTCACCTGCGCCCCCGCCGATGTGCTGCCGATGGCGCAGCGATATTTCATGTACTGAAATAGCGGCTCAACGCATGTCCCCGGAACATATCCGGGGACGGCTTTTCGGGTTTTGCGTTCGATCCCGCCTGGTCTAATGTCCCGCCCGGTATCGTAACCTTTTAGAAGAAAAGCCGGGAGGATTTCTCGTGATCTACGTCGTTGCCACCCTGACCATCAAGCCCGAGACGCGCGCCGAATTCATTGCAGCCGCCACCGCCTGCATCAAGGAGACGCGGAAGGAGCCCGGCAATATCGCCTATGATCTGCACGAGAGCGTCACCGATCCCAGCAAGATGGTGTTCGTCGAGCAGTGGGAGAATGCCGAGGCGCTGGTGCCGCATCGCGGCATGGAGCACATGAAGACATTCGGCCGCGTCGCGGTGAAGTGCTTCACGGCGCCGCCGAAGATCGAGGTGATCACGCCCGAGAAGGTCGAAGTACGGTAACAGGGTAGAAGCGAATGATCCGGGCGACGCAGGTTAAGGGACAGCACCGCTTCACGGAAGCGCCAGCGGACACCGTCGTGCTCGATTTCGACGATCGGCACCGCCGCCGCATGGCGATGACGGGGACGCGGGGGCTCGAATTCCTGCTCGACCTGGAGAACGCCGTCGCGTTGCGCGGCGGCGATGCGCTGGTGCTGGAGGACGGACGGCTGATCGAGGTGGTCGCGGCGCCGGAGCCGCTGCTCGAGATCCGCGGCCGCGATCCGCACCATCTCATCCGCGTCGGCTGGCACCTCGGCAATCGCCATCTGCCGACGCAGATCATGGCCAAGGCCTTGCGCATCCGCCGCGACCACGTCATCGAGGCCATGGTGAAGGGGCTCGGGGCGCGTGTGGTCGAGATCGAGGCGCCGTTCGATCCCGAAGGCGGCGCCTATGCCGATGCAGGTCATGCGCATGGGCACGATGATCACGCCCATCACGATCACGCGCACCACGATCATGGTCACGACCACCACGATCATCGCGGCCACGACCACCATCACCATGATCATGCCGCGCACGACCATGGTCACGATCACCACCATCACCACGACGAGCATTGCGACCACCCAGACCATCACCACGGCCACAAGCATGCTCATGACCACAAATGAGCCGGCCAGTGCCGGTGACCTCGCCGCGCGCGAGGCGGCGGCGCTATACCGGCTGATGACCTGGCTGTCGCCGGCGTTTCCCGTCGGCGGCTTCTCCTATTCCAGTGGTATCGAATGGGCGGTCGAGGCAGGCGATATCACCGACGTCGCGACGCTCGCCGACTGGCTCGAGGCGATGCTCGCCGATGGCTCCGGCTTTTGCGATGCGACCTTTCTGATCCACGCTTATCGTGCCGCCGAAGCGGGTGAAGATGCCGCCTTGAACGATATTGCCGAGCTCGCCGCGGCCTATGTGCCGTCGCGGGAGCGGCAGCTGGAGACGACCTCGCAGGGGCGCGCCTTCGTCGACATCGCCCGGGCCGCGTGGAATGCCGACGGCCTGGATGCCGTGGTTGGGGCATGCCGTGCGCCGCTGGTCTATCCTGTCGCCGTCGGCGTGGTCGCAGCGATGCACGGCGTTGCGCTGGCACCGACGCTGCACGCCTTCCTGCATGCGCTGGTCTCGAACTGGATTTCGGCGGCAAGCCGCCTCATTCCGCTCGGCCAGACCGACAGTCAGCGCGTGCTGGTGAAGCTGGAAGCCAATGTGGCTGCCACCGCCAATCGATCGCTGAATGCGACACTGGACGATCTCGGCAGCGCGACGTTCCGCGCCGATCTCGCCAGCCTGCGCCACGAGACACAATACACGCGGCTGTTCCGTTCGTGAGCGTTGCGGCCTTCGATCCATCAAGAGAGAGCAAGTCACATGTCGAAATCCCACGGCCCCTTGCGTGTCGGCGTCGGCGGCCCGGTCGGATCGGGCAAGACCGCGCTGATGGACCTGCTCTGCAAGACCATGCGCGAGCACTATGACATCGCCGCGATCACGAACGACATCTACACCAAATGGGATGCGGAATTCCTTGTGCGGTCGGGCTCGCTGACGCCGGACCGCATCGCCGGCGTCGAGACCGGCGGTTGCCCGCACACTGCGATCCGTGAGGACGCCTCGATGAATCTCGCGGCGGTCGCCGACATGCGCGCGAAATTCCCGGGGCTCGATCTCGTGCTGATCGAATCCGGCGGCGACAATCTCGCTGCCACTTTTTCCCCCGAGCTGGCCGACCTCACCATCTACGTCATCGACGTGGCGGCCGGCGACAAGATCCCGTCCAAGGGCGGCCCCGGCATCACGCGGTCCGACCTGCTGGTCATCAACAAGATCGACCTCGCGCCCCATGTCGGTGCCTCCCTGGAAAAGATGGATACGGACGCACGCCGCATGCGCGGCGAGCGCCCCTTCGTCATGACCAACCTGAAGAAAAGCGAGGGGCTCGATCGCATCGTCGCCTTCATCGAGGCCAAAGGCGGCCTGAAACGGGCGGGCTGACGGACGCGACGACGTAACGCAGGCGCTTTTCGCCGTTAACACCTGGGGCAGAACGGTACCCGGCGGAACAAATTTCGGACACGGCGATTAATTACCTCCGGTGCCCGGGGCAGATCCATCCCGGCCAGACCATCGGCCGGACGGAATTAAGCTTGTCGGGCGACCCAAGTTGCGTACTGATGCCTCCTCCTTCATTATCTCCGCCACTGGGGTTCACCCTGTTTCGGCACATGGCCGTTCGAACGGCGTTCATATGCTCCGTGCTTATTGTCGACCTGCTGCTTTCGCCTGAGTAGTCGCGTGGTCCGGCTGGGTTTCATCATCGGTTTCATCGCTCTGCTCGGAGCCTTGCTCTCCGGGCTGGCGGCCTATCGCGTTCACGACCAGGAGCTGGCGCTGGACCGGATCGCGCTCGCGCGTGCGATCGACGTTCATGCCAGCCTTGTTCAGGACCGGCTGACCGAGCGTGAGCTGCTCGCGCGCGTCGCCTCAGGCCTGTTCCGCACGCCATCGGTGCTCAAGCCAAGCATGCTGGAGCCGCTGCGCTCGGCCATCTACGCCTTCAAGACCGATTTCGTTGTGGCCGGCTGGGTCGCCCGCCTTCAGCCGAACGAGCTCGCAGCGGCGCAGGCCGCGATCGCGGCCGCCGGCTTCCCGAGGCCTGAGATCCGCGACTACAACGACAAGCCGATCACCGGCCTCACCCAGCCGATCGACGTGCTGATGGATCTCGAGCCGCGCAGCGACGAGACCAAGATGCTGCCCGGCCGCAGCTATGATCAGGACCCGGTGCGCAGCGCGATGCTCACCCGCGCGCGGGTCGAGAAGAGGTCGGTCGCCTCCGACCCGGTGCCGCTCCTGCAAGCGAACGGGCCGATCGGCGTCATCGTCGCAGCTCCGGTCATTCCCGAAGGCGCGACCGTGCCGGTCGGCTTCGTCACATTTTCTTACGAACTCGCCTCGCTGATGCTGACCAATGACGACATGTCGTTGTTCTCGGTCGCGCTCAAGGATCCGCGCAGGGAAGGCGGCGAGCTGATCGCCAACGACCAGGGCGTGGTCTCGACGCGCAGGGCGGCGGCGGACGGGCCGGCGCCGTCGGCGACGCGCACGGTGAGCTTCGGTGGCCGTGACTGGCAGCTCAGCTACTACGCCAAGACCAACTCGGCGCGCCGCGCCGAGCAGACCGCGATCATCGTGGCCGCGATCGGCTTTGCCATCACCGCGATGGTGTGCGGCCTGTTCGGCTATGTCGCCTACAACAATCTGCGGCTCAGCCGCGAAATCCAGGTGCGGATCGGCTTCGAGCGCCGGCTGACCGCCGTCATCGACGAGCTCAACCACCGGGTCAAGAACATCCTTGCGGTGATCCAGTCGATCGTGACGCGGACACTGCGTCACGGCTCGGACATCGACGTCGCGCGCGAGCTTTTGATCGGCCGCATCCACGCCATGTCCAACGTGGTCTCGCTGCTCAGCGAGAGCCAGTGGCAGGGCGTCAAGCTGAAGGGCCTGTTCGAGGCGCGGGCCATCCCGCATGCGGACCGCATCGCCGTCACCGGTCCCGACATCGCGGTCAGCGCGCGCGCGGCGCAGAGCCTGTCGCTGTTGTTTTTCGAGCTCGCCTCGCATTCCGACGAGGGCCTGTCGCTCGTCGGCAAGCATCCGCACATCACCGCCAACTGGACGGTGACGGGCGAGGCGCCCGACGAAGTCTTCCATTTCCGCTGGGAGGAGTTCAACACCAGCGAGGCGACGCGCCGCCCGGATTCCGATTTTGGCCTGATCTTGCTCGACCGCGTCGCGCCCGAGGCGCTCGGCGGCACCGCCAAGCGCTTTTTCACCGACGTCTCCTATGTCTATGAGCTGACCGCGCCGATGGAGACGGTGGTCGACATGACCGAGCGCGATCGCACCGACAAGCTCTCGGCGCCGGTAAGGCCTGTGCGCTAGGCTTTCGGCCGCAAGATCAGGTCGACCAGGTTGCGCGCGTAGCCAGGCGTGATCGGCGTGATGCCGAAGACGTAGCGGTAAAACAGGCTGCCATAGATCGCGTCGTAGAGATCTCCGGCCGGCCCTTCGGCCAGGACACTGCCGTCGTTCTGGCCTGCGGCAATGATCTCCACCAGCGCGTCGCGGCGGAATTGCAGATAGCGGGCGTAGAACAGCCCGGCCGAGCCGGTCTTCGAAATGCATTCGGAGATGACGGCGAGCTGGACCTTGCCGAATTCGCCCTGGAGCGCCTCGGCATAGGCCGCGGCGTGGCGGCGTGTGCGCGCCGCGGGGCTGCCGGCGCTCGCCGGCGGCAGCGGCAGCATCTGCGCGGCGTGATGGAGGAAGGCGTCGATCAAAAGCGCCTCGCGCGACGGCCACCATTTGTAGATCGTCATCTTGGAGACGCTGGAATGGCGCGCGACGGCGTCGATGGTGGTGGCGGCAAGGCCGGTGGCGGCCATCAGCGCATAGGCGCTTTCGAGAATCGCGTTGGTGGTCTCGATCGACCTCGGACGACCGCGCCGGGGCGCGCTGCCGGCTTCTTCATTGTCACCTTTCGCCATCGCCACGCCCGGTCTCCTCACGACCCTCGGCATAGCGCAGCGGCCGCTTTCGGCCTAGCAGAATCGCACGATTCTTTTGGCAGCGCGTTCGAGCGAAGTGGATCCCGGTTCGCGTGAAGAAAACGCGTCAGGATAAGAATCCAAGGCTCCGTTGCGAGTCCATCGGGACAGAGCTCTAGAGCATGATCCGGAAAAGTGTGCAGCGGTTTTCCGAAAAGATCATGCTCAAACAACGACCTAAAGCGCTATGACGATTCATCCTGATCTCATCGCGCTTTAGGCCTGCTGGCGCAAGGCCGCCGGCAGGTCCTGCCGCTTCGACCAGGATATGTAGTAGGCAACTCCGGTCATCGCGGCGAAGCCGACGAGGCTCACCGCGATCTGCATCGCCACCAGGTTCGGCCCGGTGATCAAGATGAGATGGCCGGCGAAGGACAGGAACACGGCGATGCAGAACACCGCGAGCCATTCCTCGCCGCACGTGATCACCGCCTGAAGCGGCCGCCAATTCAGGCCGGGATGATCGGCCGGAACGAGATGGGTCGCGAGGAAGGCGAGCGCGAGGAAATGGACCACGCGATAGGGCGCGAGGTTTTCCTTGTCGGTCGGCGTGATGCCGCTGAGGAGGGCGTCCGGCAGGTAGGCGGACAAGGCCGGCGAATGGCGCATCAGGGTGACGGCCATCGCGAAGATGAGGTAGGTGCCGGCGAGGATCCGCAGCCAGGACATGCCGCGCAGCGCCCGGCCGGGCGCGCCCGTCACGGCGAACCAGCCGCCCAGCACCATCAGCATCTGCCAGCACAGCGGATTGAAGGTCCACTCCTGATCGGGATAGACCCGGAAATTCCAGTCGAACCAGCGTGCCGCCAGATACAGCGCGACCGATGCGCCGAGCGTCACGTTCGGCCGCCGCAGCAGGCCCCACAGCACAAACGGAAAGAATGCCATCAGCGGGATCATCAGCTGCAACAGGTCGAGGTTCCGCGGCTCTTCCTGGAGCACGAGGCCGCGCACCAGAATGCGCAGCGGGTGCTCGAGAATCCCGGAGATGTTGTATTCGTGAATGAGCTCCGGCGCCATCGATTGCGAGGCGACATAAGCGATGGTGTCGATATAGATCACGAACAGCACGACATAGGCCGCGTAGAGCCGCCAGACGCGGCGGAAGATGCGCGTCGCCGCGACGAGATAGCCGCGCTCCAGCGCCATCCGTCCATGGATGATGGCGACGCCATAGCCGACCACGAACACGAACAGGTCCGCGGCACCGCTGAAGCCGAAATTGCGCAGCGTCAGCAAATTGACGACGTTGTTCGGGATGTGGTCGACGAACACCGACCAGTTGGCGATACCGAGCGTCAAATAGAGCCTGGCGTCGTGATGGAATGCGGCGAGGTTCGCCTTGACCGACGGCTTCATTGCTAAATATTTCTTTAGGAATCAGGGGCGACGCTTTTAGCGGCAACCGCCTGCCTCTCCGAGTAGCGTTTGCGTGAGCGAGGCCGGTTCGCCCCGGGCTGGTGGAAAATTGCGCAAGGCGTGCCCGCGTGTTGGCGGATCGCCGCTTATCCCCCGTCCGGGACGCAATTTTCGGAAAAGGGGGCCGATCTTGCCTCCGCTCACGAGGGACCTTGCGCAGAGATGCTGCATGATTCTGCTCGTGGTTGCAGCACCTCTCAAGTCTAGAAATGGAAAATCTCCAGTCTGGAGGCCTTCTAGCACGCAAGGTTGTACCGCTGCGGTACCTCGTTGATCCGGCTGCATGGATGCGCAGCCGTTGGAATTGGGGAAGTTGCGGTGGGCGTTTTGGAAGTGCGGCGCTGGCGGCTCATGGGGGCCGTCAGCTCAGTCGTTTTGATCATTGCAACGGGGGCGGCGGCACAATCATCGACGGCGGCTTCGTCCATCGGAGCGCCCACCGAGCTCAGCCCGGTCACCGTGCAGGGGAGCGCACCTCCGAAAGGTGCGAGCGCCTCACCTTCGCGCAGAAGCAGCGCGGCCCGCGCGCGAACGGTGCGACGCTCGAATGCGCCCGCCGGCGCCGCTGCTGCGGCCGCAACCGAGGCTGGATCCGGAGCGGGCCGCAAAGAATCGGCCTTCGGCCATGTCGATGGCATGGTCGCAACCCGCAGCGGCACCGGTACCAAGACCGATGCGGCGCTGATCGAGACGCCCGTCGCAATCTCCGTCGTGACCCAGGACCAGATCCAGGCCCAGGGCGCGCAGAGCGTCTCGCAAGCGGTACGGTATGTCTCGGGCGTGATGGTCGAGCCGACCGGTGCGGATGCGCGCTTCGACCAGATCTACATTCGCGGCTTCCTCGCCGATCAGTATCTGGACTCGCTGCGGCTGATGAATGCCGGCATCTTCGCCTATCCGATCGTCGAGCCGTTCAACCTCGAGCGCGTCGAGATCCTGCATGGCCCGGCCTCGGTGCTCTATGGCCAAGCCTCTCCGGGGGGCGTGGTCGATCTCGTCTCCAAGCGGCCGACGCTGGAGCCCTATCACGAGATGTTCGTCTCCACCGGCAGCTATGGCCGTGCCCAGGCGGGCGTCGACCTGTCCGGTCCGATCGACCAGAACAAGGAGTTTCTCTACCGCTTCACCGCGTCGGGATACGATGTCGGCAGCCAGGTGGATTACACCGGCTATCAACGCGTCTCGATCGCGCCGTCGCTGACATGGCGGCCGGACAACCAGACCACGTTCACGGTGCTCGGCACCTATCAGCGCGATCCCAAGGCCGGCTTCTTCAACCTGCTGCCGGCCAACGGCACGGTGTTTCCCGTTGCCGGCGGCGCGAAGATCCCGACCAGCTTCTATTCGGGCGAGCCGGGCTTCGACAAGACTGACCGCACGGTGGGCGCGATCGGTTATCTGTTCGAGCACCACTTCAACAACGTGGTCACGGTCCGGCAGAACCTGCGCTACATGGACAACAGCACCGATTTCGCGGTGGTCTCTCCAACCGTCCTGACCAACCCGTTGGGCCTGCCGCGCGGCGTCTACGCGACCTATGAGACGCTGCGTTCGCTCGCGCTCGACAACCAGGGCGAGTTCAAGTTCAAGGCCGGTCCGCTCGATCACACCGCGCTGGTCGGCATCGACTATCGCAACTCGGTCGATACCGCGCTCGGCCGCAGCACGACGACGGGCGTGCCGGCGATCAATGCCTTCGATCCGGTGTACGGCCTGCCGCTGCCGACCCCGCCCGTCACTTCCTACAACCGCCAGCGGCTCGAGCAGGTCGGGTTCTACGGCCAGGACCAGATCAAGTTCGGCGGCGGCTTCGTCGCGCTGCTGGGCCTGCGCTACGACCAGGCCGACCTCAACACCGACAATCTGCTGGCCGGTACGACCGCGCCGAAATCGGACGGCGCCCTGACCAAGCGCGCGGCGCTGCTCTACAAGTTCGACAACGGCGTCGCGCCCTACATCCAGTACACCGAATCGTTCCAGCCGCGCCTCGGCACCAACTTCTTCGGCCAGGCGTTCAAGCCGACGCGGGGCCAGCAGGAGGAGGTCGGCGTCAAGTACCAGCCCGATCCGAAGACGCTGATCACGCTGGCCGTCTTCGACCTGACGCAGCAGAACGTGCTCACTCCGGATCCGGACCCGACCCATATCGTCGGCGGCGTTCGCTCCAATGTGCAGACCGGCGAAGTCCGCTCACGCGGCGTCGAGCTCGAGGGCAAGAGCGAGATCAACAGCAATCTGACCATGCTCGGCTCCTATACCTATACCGACATCGTCAACACCGCGTCCAACTCGACCAATCTCGGCAAGCGCGTTTCCGGCATACCGCCGCACGCCGCCGCGCTATGGGCCGACTACACGTTCCATGGCGGCGTCCTTGACGGCTTTGGCGTGTCGAGCGGCGTGCGCTATCTCGGCGCCTCGCCCGGCAATTCGCTCAATACGTTCGACGTCCCCGCCGCCACGCTGGTCGACCTCGGCCTGCATTACGATCTGTCCGCCCTCGGTCCGCAGTTCAAGGGTTTCCTCGCGAGCGCCAACGTCACCAATCTGTTCGACAAGACCTACGTCCAGCTCTGCCAGGACACGGGTTGCTACTACGGCCTGAGGCGGCGGGCGATTGCGACGCTGCGCTACCGCTGGTAGGGGGAACGTGATGAGCGAGCAGGCGATCTCCGGGCAACGTGTCTACGAGCGGACGCCGGCACTGCGGCGCTGGCTGTTCGTGCATAAATGGTCGAGCCTGATCTGCACGCTGTTCCTGCTGCTGATCTGCATCACCGGCCTGCCGCTGGTGCTGCGCGACGAGATCGACGGTCTGCTCGACGACGCCTTGCCCTATGCGCAGGTGGCGGAGGGCACATCCAACGTCAGTCTCGACCGGGTGGTCGAGGCCAGCCGGAAGATGTATCCGGGCGAGACCATCATCTCGGTGTTCGTCGACGACGACGAGCCCAAGATCATGGTGTTCATGGCGAGCTCCTGGGAGGCGTTCAAGGCCAATCGGCGAGCGATCCACTCGATCCGGTTCGATGCCCACACCGGCGACGTGCTGAAGCAGACGAAACCCTTCGGCGAGGACGGGCTCACCTTCCTGCAACTGATGTTGTCGCTGCATCGTGATCTCTTTGCGGGGCTCGCGGGCGAGCTGTTCCTCGGCGCGATGGCGCTGCTGTTCATCGCCGCGATCGTCTCGGGAATCGCGATCTACGGACCGTTCATGCGCAAGCTTGATTTCGGCACCGTGCGTGCGGCCAGGTCGCGGCGGCTGAAATGGCTGGACCTGCACAATCTGCTCGGCGTCGTCACGCTCGGCTGGGCACTGGTGGTCGGCGCCACCGGCGTCATCAACGAGCTCTCGACGCCGCTGTTCGCGCTGTGGCAGCAGACCGACGTGCGCGCGATGCTGGCGCCGCTGCAAGGCAAGCCGGTGCCGCAGACTTCCGAACTGTCCTCGCCACAGGCCGCCTACGACACGGTGAAGGCCGCATTCCCCGACATGACCACCACCAGCGTGGTGTATCCCGGCGCGCCGTTCGGCTCGCCGTTCCACTACGTGGTCTGGACCAAGGGCAGGGAGCCCTTGACCTCGCGCCTGTTCAGCCCGGTGCTGGTCGATGCGAGAAGCGGCGCGCTGGTATCCGCCGTCACCATGCCCTGGTATCTGCGCGCGCTCGAGCTGTCGCGTCCGCTGCATTTCGGCGATTACGGCGGCATGCCGCTGAAGATCATCTGGGTGCTGCTCGATCTTGTCACCATCGTGGTGCTCGGCAGCGGAGTTTATCTCTGGTTCGTGCGATCGCGGGCCAGCAGGACGGAGCGGCCTGCGGCGGCCATGCCGCTGACATCGCCAGGGGCCGCGGAATGAGCGGACGCCGTTCGCTAGCCCTGATCTGGCGCTGGCCGTCGCTGCTCGCCGTCTCGAGCATTTTCGGCCTGCTCTCCGCGTTGCTTGGTCAGACTGACTTCTGGCTGCCGCTGTCCTGGATCGCGCTGGCGGCGCCGCTCGCGGTCGCCGCGGTCTGCATCGGCCGCAGCCGGGCGTGACGTCACTCCGCCGGCTCGGCCGAGGCCTCGTCGGATACGCCGGCGCGGCTCGCCATGATTCCGAGTGCGACGCCGCCGATGGCGAGGATCGGCAAGAGCCGCTTGACCCCGATGGCGCGAACGATCTGGAGCCCCGTGGCGAGCAGCATGGGATCGGCAAGCATGCTGTGCGCCGCCGACTTCGCGGCGCGCTCTGCCGCGATGTGGGCTTCCTTGCGCAACTGCCGTTTGTAGGCCCAATAGCTCACCGCCGCGGTCAGGGTCAGCAGGAAGAAAACGCCGGCCCCCGCGAGGCACGCCTGCACCGGACCGTATTTGTCGAGCACGAAGATGAACGCCGCCGCGCACAGGAAGCAGGTCGTGATGAACAGCGCGAATGCGGCGCCTGCGGCGAGGGAGGTCAGCCGCACTGTCGTTCCGGCGGATGCATTGATCCCGTCGATGATGCGCTGAAACATGGCCTTGCTCCTCAAATCCCCACAAGCCGCCGCCGGCGGCGCCACAGCGCGCCGCCGTTATCTCGATTCCGTTCCGCGGACCTTACCGCCGCCAGGCGGCGCCGATCAGGAAGCCGATGCCGAGTGCGAGGCCCACGGTCGCGAGCGGCCGCTGCGTGATCGCCTCTTCGAGCGTCTCCTCGATCGACCCGTAGGCGTCCTGCGCAGCACCCATCATCGCGCTGCCGCGGTCCGACATGTCGTCGATCGCCGAATCCATGTTCTCGCGCGCCTGGCGATAGCCGCGGCGAGCCTGCTTGCTGGTGGAATTGGCAAAGGTGTTGAGCGCGTCGGTAATCTGGTCGGTGAGGGCGGCGATATCGCTTTTCACGGCTGCTACATCCTTCTCGAGGCGTTCTCTGGTGGCTTTGTCGGTCCAGTCTCTGATCCCGGCATCGGCATTGGGCGTGGACATCAGGAGCTCCGAACTGTTGACGGCTGAGATAGCCGGAAAACGCTTCGTCGCCGGGGAAGTTCCGTTCACGGAAACCGGTCAGTCCTGCGGCAGCTGCGGCGCATCCGGCGGCAGGAGATGCTCCTTCAGGATCAGGGCGACGATCAGGAGCGGCGACGACAGGAACGCGCCCATCGGCCCCCACAGCCAGGTCCAGAACGCGAGCGCGAGCAGCACGGCGAGCGCATTCAGCGCCAACCGCCGCCCGATGATGGTGGGCGTGACGAAGTGTCCCTCCAGGAAGGTGATACCGCCGAAGGCGAGGGCGGCAAGCAGGCCGCTGCTGATGGTCGGGAAGGCGACGAGCCCCACCACGACCAGGACGGCGAACATCGCGATCGGCCCGATGATCGGGATGAAGTTGAGGGTTGCCGCGAGTGCGCCGAGGCCGGCGGGATTGGGCATGTGGGTGAGCGCGCAGACGATGCCGGTGGCAACCCCAACGCCGACATTGATGAGTGTGACCGTCAGCAGGTAATTGCCGAGATGGACCTCGATCTCGTTCAGGATCCGCAGCGTCCGCAGCCGCGCGTCGCGATCGTTGAAGGTCATGATCAGCGCCCGCCGCAGATCGCGCCAGCTCGCGATGAACAGGATGAGCGTG
This sequence comes from Bradyrhizobium sp. B117, assembly GCF_038969555.1. Taxonomy (NCBI): domain Bacteria; kingdom Pseudomonadati; phylum Pseudomonadota; class Alphaproteobacteria; order Hyphomicrobiales; family Nitrobacteraceae; genus Bradyrhizobium; species Bradyrhizobium sp. B117. Next base: position 9,093,113 of record NZ_CP152414.1, on the reverse strand, counting down.
ACGAAGAACAGCAGGAATTCGGTGAAGGTCGGCGACAGGAATTCCAGCGTCGGCTGCACCCATTCGAATTTCGGCAGCTGGAAGCTCGGCAATCCCTCGGAGCCGCCGACCATGGTCTGCAGCTCCCGCCACAGCAACAGAGGCCGGTCGAACACGTGCAGCTTGTCCTTGAGCTGCGCGCCGAGCTCCGGCAGGCGCGAGCTCCATTCCATCACGGGCGAGGCGATCAGCGCGACGATAAAGGCGACCACGGCGGTCACGGCGACCACGATCAGCGCGGCGCCCAGCCCGCGCGGCACCTTGCGATTCTCGAGAAAGGTCGCCGCCGGCGACAGCATGGTGCCGGTGACGAAGGCCATCACCACGGGGAGGAAGAACGCCTTGCCGACATACAGCACGGCCACGACCGCGATCAGCAGCAGGCCCGCGAGCGCGAAGGCAACGAACTCGGTGCGGCGGATCACCGGCGGCAATTCGCTATGGCTGTCGGGGAGCGGGGCGCCTTCGCCGTTACCGGAAATCAGACGTTCACTGGGAATGACGCGCACAATATCTCTCCCGCCCGGAAAAGCCTCCGCGCGCCACTGCTGATGATCCAACGCCCGTGCGGCGCCGCGGTTCCATCGCGGCTTCGTGAAGTCGTGCTCGCTTGACTGTGACGTCGCTGCCTCAGACGGCGGCGGAACTTGAGTCGCCTCGGCTGCGTTTGTTGGAAAGCCGCATCACCCTGATGCACACATCCAACGGGGCAGCACATGACAACGTTCCTTGCCTTCCGTCGCCGCTTCTCGCTGCGCGGCGTAACCGCTTTTGCCTTTGCGACAGCATTACTGACGGTGCCGTTCGGCGGCGCCAGCGCTCAGACCTTCGGCTATGCGCCGATGCAGCCGCAGCTCTATCCACAAGACCCGAGCTATTCGCGAGGTTATGCCAGCCAGGGCTATGTCACCCAGCCGCAGGCGACGGATGAGGATGCCGCGCTGCCCGATCGGCTGCGCAAGCAGATCGTCGGCTTCGACCGCAGCGAGCCGGCCGGCACCATCGTCATCGATACCGGCAACACCTATCTCTACTATGTGCTCGGCAACGGCCGCGCCATCCGTTACGGCGTCGGTGTCGGCCGCGAAGGTTTTACCTGGTCGGGCGTGCAGAACGTCAGCCGCAAGGCGGAGTGGCCGGACTGGCATCCGCCGGCCCAGATGATCGCGCGCCAGCCTTATCTGCCGCGCTTCGTCGCCGGCGGCCCGGGCAATCCGCTCGGCGCGCGGGCGATGTATCTCGGCTCGAGCGAATACCGCATCCACGGCACCAACGATCCCACCACGATCGGAAAGTTCGTCTCCTCCGGCTGCATCCGCATGACCAATGAGGACGTCACGGACCTGTTCAGCCGCGTCAATATCGGCGCCAAGGTCGTGGTGCTGCCGAAGAATGCCCCGCTGATGGCCAAAGGCGGCGACCCCGTGCGCAAGCGCCCGGCGGTGACGACGTCGCCCACGGGTCGGCAGGCGCTGAACATCCCGTCGTCGGCCGTGAACTAGGAATGCGAGAGGTCACATGAACAGACGTTCGATCGGCAAACTGGCCGGTGGCGCGGCGGCATTGTTCGCCGTCGCCTCCCTCGGCCTCGCGCTGACGCCGTCCGCGCATGCGGAGGATTTCTTCTCGGCCTTGTTCGGCGGATTCCGCATGCGTCCGCCGCCGCAGATCCGTATCCCGTTCCCGAACGACGACATGCCGCGTTATGAGGCACCGCGTTCGCGCGCCAGCTATGGCGGCGGCTCGGCCTATTGCGTGCGCGGCTGCGATGGCCGTTACTTCCCGGCGCAGGGCAGCGATGCCGAGAGCAAGGCGCAATCCTGCAAGAGTTTTTGCCCTGCGTCCGAGACCTCGCTGGTCTATGGCAGCAATATCGATGACGCCACGACAGAGAACGGAAAATCCTATTCCGACTTGCCCAACGCCTTTCGCTATCGCAACGAGCTGGTGGCCGGCTGCACCTGCAACGGCAAGGATCCGGTCGGGCTCGCCCAGGTCAAGGTCGAGGACGATCCCACCTTGCGCAAGGGCGACATCGTCGCGGGCGCCGACGGCCTCGTCGTCGCCAACCGCAACGCCAACGACCGCCACGGCGTTGCGATGAACTTCTCCCCGCTGCCGCAATCAGTCCGCGCCAAATTCCGCCAGGTGCCGGTGGTCGCGAAGGAGTAGGGCGGGCGGCATCACGGGTGATGCGATGCTTGCGCTCCAATCTCCGGTGTCGTCCCGGACAAGCGCGCACAAAGCGCGCGCAGATCCGGGACCCATAGCCACAGGATTGGCTTTGGCGAAGATCGGGAGTTACAAGCTCGCGTTACAATTACTCCCTGTGGTTATGGGTCCCGGATCAGCGCTCGCTCCGCTCGCTTGTCCGGGACGACACCGAGGGTGTCGCGCCAGCGTGCCTATGCCGCGCGGATCTTGCCCAGGAAATCGCTGACCTGCTGGCCGAGCTGGTGGCTCTGCGTCTCCAGCGTCTCGGAGGCCTGCTTGACGTTCTCGGCAGCACCAGCCGCGGTGTCGGCGTCGGCCTTAACGCCGGTGATGTTGTCCGAGACGTTCTTGGTGCCTTGCGCCGCATATTGCGTGCTGCGAGTGATCTCCTGCGTCGCCGCGCCCTGCTCCTGCACGGCGGCGGCAATCGCAGTGGCCACTTCATTGACCTCGCCGATGATGCCGCCGATCGACTGGATCGCGTTGATGGCATCGCCCGCGACCTTCTGGATGTCGGCGATCTGCCCGGAGATTTCCTCCGTCGCCTTGGCGGTCTGGCTTGCCAGCGATTTGACCTCGGAGGCGACGACGGCAAAGCCGCGGCCGGCCTCGCCGGCGCGCGCCGCCTCGATCGTGGCGTTGAGCGCGAGCAGGTTGGTCTGCGCCGCAATCGTGTTGATCAGCCCGACCACCTCGCCGATACGGCCTGCGGATTGCGCCAGCCCCTGCACGGTGCTGTCGGTCTCGCGGGCCTGGTTGACGGCACGGCTGGCAATGCCTGCGGCATGGGCGGCCTGCTGGCTGATGTCGTTGATCGAGGCCGAGAGCTCCTCGGCGGCGGCAGCGACGCTATCGACGCTCATCGAGGCATCGTTCGAGGCCTTGCCCGCGATCTCGACGCGCTCATTGGTCTTTTGCGACACTGCGGAGAGGTCGCCCGAGGTCTTGCGCATCTCGCCGGAGGCTTCGCTGAGCTCGCCCAGCGACTTCCGCACCACGCCCTCGAACTCGCCGACGTAGGCCTCCATCGCGCGCTGGCGCGCGGCGGCGCCGGCATTGCGCTCGCGCTCCTGCGCCTCGATCTTGAGCTTGTCGATCGCCTGCTGCTTGAAGGTCTCCAGTGCGCCGGCCAGCGCGCCGATCTCGTCCTGGCGGTCGAGATAGCCGCTGTCGACGCCGAGAACGCCGCCGGCGACCTCGAGCATGGCGTCGCGAATCCGGTGCAGCGGCGTGATCACGCGGCGGCTGACCGCCAGCATGGCGGCGCCGGTCAGGACGATCGCGGCCACGAGCAGCGCGGTGTTGACGATCAGCAATTGCACGGCGGCCGCCCGCTGGGCCGCTGAATGATCCTTGGCAGCCTCCAGCGCCGCGTCGGCGAGCTTGATCGCGCTTGCCATGCGGCCAACCGAATAAGGGCTCCACTGGTTGGCTGTCATCGATGGCTTCTCGCCCTTGGCGACCGCGGCGATGATGCCGTCGCGTGTGGCGGCGTATTGCGGGTCAAAATAAACGGCCTTGGCGTTCGCCATCGCCGCGGCGAGCGGCGGTGGCAGTTGCAGGCCGACCGTGGCGAGCTCGATCGCATTCCAGGCCGTATCGGTGCCGCCAACGAACTTCGTATAGGCGAGCTGTAGCTCGGGCGTGATCTTGCCGGTGCCGAGCGCGTTGCCGACGATCAGAGACGACTCGCCGGCGCTCAGGCGCAAGAGCCAGGCCATCTGCTTGACCATCAGAAGCTGGTCGATGACTGCATCCTGGTGATTGACGCTCGCGCCCAGCATCGGCGCCAGCTTTTCGAGGATCGCCATCAATCCGTCCTCGGTGTCGGTATATTCCTTGGCGAGTGCTACGCGGCGCGAAGCCTTGGGCTTGGCGACCTCGGTCCAGAATTCTGTCTGCTTCTCGAGCAGAGCCTTGTTCAGCCGGCCGAGCTCGGACGCCATCGTCTCGCCCTGCGGCAGGTCGATTGACGGAAGAATCTCGACGGCGCGCGCCAGCGCCGGCATCAGGATGTCGCGGATGCCGCGGGTGTATCTTTCGATGTCTTGGTCCACCTGGACGTCGGAGGTGAGCTGGCGGCTGCTGGTCGAGCGGTCGGCCCGGATGTTCGCCATCGCCTTGAACACTTCGGCCGAAGCGGCCGAGACCGCAACGATCCGGTTGGCCTGCTGCAGCCGGCCCCATGAATTCCACGCGCTGATCGAGAAGCCGATGACGACGACGAGTGCGGTGGACAGGATCACCGCCTTCAGCAGCGTGGAGACGGTCAAGCGGTTGAGCATCGGACACCCCGGTATGCGTTTCGAAGTTCGTGGCCCCGAACGGCAGCCCCCGCGAACCTCGAACGACCAAAGGGGATGCGCGCAGATGCGCATGCCCCAGGGGGCAGGCGCTCGACGCGCATTTGGCCCGAAAAGGGTAAAAACTTAGCCAGTGTTCCCGACGTATAATTACGGGGCGTTAGGATGCGCGACGCCGCCTCCCCAATTTCCGCCGTCGTCCCCGCGAAAGCGGGACCCATAACCACAAGATTGGGTTTGGCGAAGACCCGGAGTTGCCTGCTCGCGCTACAACTTTTCCCTGGGAGTATGGGTCCCCGCTTTCGCGGGGATGACACCGAGGGTGTGGCGCCGGCTGCGGCTACAACCCGCAGCTTACGCCGCGCGGATCTTGCCGAGGAAGTCGCTGACCTCGTGGCCGAGCTGACGGCTCTGGCTTTCCAGCATCTCCGAAGCCTGCTTCACGTTGTCCGCGGCGGCAGCAGCAGCGTCCGCATCGGCCTTCACGCCGGTGATGTTGTCCGAGACGTTCTTGGTGCCCTGCGCCGCGAATTGCGTGCTGCGGGTGATCTCCTGGGTCGCCGCACCCTGCTCCTGGACGGCGGCCGCGATGGCGGTGGCGACCTCGTTGACCTCGCCGATGATGCCGCCGATGGTCTGGATCGCGTTGATGGCGTCGCCCGCGACCTTCTGGATGTCGGCGATCTGCTCGGAGATCTCCTCCGTCGCCTTCGCGGTCTGGCTCGCCAGTGACTTCACCTCGGAGGCGACCACGGCAAAGCCGCGGCCGGCCTCGCCGGCGCGTGCAGCTTCGATCGTAGCGTTGAGCGCGAGCAGATTGGTCTGCGCCGCGATGGTGTTGATGAGGCCGACGACCTCGCCGATGCGCCCCGCCGACTTCGCCAGGCCCTGCACGGTGCCGTCCGTCTCGCGCGCCTGGGTGACGGCGCGGCCGGCGATGCCTGCGGCATGGGCGGCCTGCTGGCTGATGTCGTTGATCGAGGCCGAGAGCTCCTCGGCTGCGGCGGCGACGCTGTCGACGCTCATGGAGGCGTCGTTCGAGGCCTTGCCGGCGACCTGGACGCGGTCGTTGGTCTGGCGCGACACCGCGGAGAGATCGCCGGAGGTCTTGCGCATCTCCCCGGAGGCCTCGCTCAATTCGCCGAGCGTCTTGCGCACAGCCCCCTCGAACTCGCCGACATAGGCTTCGACCGCGCGCTGGCGTGCGGTCGCGCCCGCATTGCGCTCGCGCTCGTGCTCCTCGATCTTGAGCTTCTCGGCCGCCTGTTGCTTGAAGGTCTCCAGTGCGCCGGCCAGCGCGCCGATCTCGTCCTGGCGGTCGAGATAGCCGCTGTCGACGGTGAGGTCGCCGCCGGCGACCTTGAGCATGGCGTCGCGGATGGTGGTGAGCGGATGGATGACGCGGCGGCTGACCAGCGCGATCGCGCCGGCGGCAAGTCCGATGGCGAGCGCCAGCAGCGTAAGCTGCACGATCAGTGCGCGCTGAGCCGCGCTGCGCTGGTCCAGCGTATGGCTCTTGGCGGCATCGAGCGCGGTCTCGGCCACGGTGACCGCGCTGGCGAGGCGGCCCACCGTGACCGGGGTCCATTGGTTCGCAGTCATCTCGGCCTTTTCGCCATTTGCGAGCGTATTGGCGATGCGATCGCGAAGGGCCAGATATTGCGGATCGAAATAGCCGGTCTTGGCCGTCGCCATGGCGGAGGACAGGGCCGGCGGCAATTGCATGCCCGAAGCCGACAATTCCAGCGCCTTCCATGCCGCGGCCGTCCCGCCGACATATTGGATGTAGGCGAGGCGGGCCTCCGGCGTGATGCGGCCGGCGTTGAGCCCGTTCGAGATGATCAGCGAGGCTTCACCGCCGGTGTTGCGGAGCAGCCAAGCGTTCTGCTTGATCGACAGCAGCTGGTCGATCTCCGCGTCCTGATGGTTGACGCTGGCGGCCAGGATGTTCGAGAGCTTGTCGAGCGTCTCGAGCAGGCCCTGCGTCGTCTCCATGTATTCCTTCGGCAGGCCGGCGCGGCGCTGGTCCTTGGGCTTGGCGACCTCTTCCCAAAACTGCTTCTGCTGCTCGCTCGCGGATTTGTAGAGGCGCGCGAGCTCCGGCACCAGCGTGCCCGACTGCGGGAAATCCATGCTCGGCAGCAGTTCCAGCGCGCGTGCCATCGCCGGCATCTCGGCGTCGCGGGTCGTGCGCAGATATTTCTCGATCTCGGAATCCATGGGCTCGGTCGCATTGAGGAGCCGGTTGGTGCTCGCGCGGTCAGTGCGCAGATTGTGCATCGCCTTGAACAGATCGGCGGAAGCATCCGCGATCTGCGAGATGCGGTTGGCGGTCTTGAGGCGGTCCCAGGACTCGTAGGCGGTGAGCGAGAGCGCAATCACCACGCAGACCGACGTGAGCGCGATCACCGCCTTCAGCAGCGCGGATACGGTCAGACGATTGAGCATCGAAGTCCCCCCAAAGTCCCATTTCCAAAAGTCGTGAAGACGCCCGGCAAAATCGAAAACATTGGGCGCGCAGATCGGCAATCGCATACCGTTTGCGGCTCGGAGCCCGTACGGTTTCCGCATCTGAAAGGAAAAGGGTAAAGTTTTAGGCAGCCGGCCGCACTGTAGAAATACGGAATTACCAGAAGTTGTAGTGGGTTGCCCTGATGGAACCGGCGCGCGAGATCTGCGTTAGGACTACCGTTGGCAATTGCCTGAAGGGGGCATCGCGATGCTGGTCGGCGTACTCGTCACCTTTCTCGTCGTCATTCTCGTGCTTTATCTCATCAACATGCTGCCGATGGACGGCCGCGCCAAGCAGATCGCGCGCGTGATCGTGATCATCATCGGCGTGGTGTCGCTGCTGAAATATCTCACCGTGTTCTAGCGGGCGGCGATTGGGCCTCGTAACCCGGATTGCGCTTCGCTCCATCCGGGTTACACGTGCCCGACGAAAAAGCCCCGGCGCGAGCCGGGGCTTCGTTCGTGCGGTGCTAGTGCAGCGACTTGAGCCAGTCGTCGACGTCCTGACGGACCTGGTCCTTGGCCTTGCCGTAGCGTTCCTGGAGCCGGCCCTCGAGCTGCTCGCGGCGTCCCTCGATCAGCTGGAGATCGTCGTCAGTGAGCTTGCCCCATTTCTCCTTGGCCGATCCCTTGAACTGCTTCCAGTTTCCTTCGATGCGATTCCAGTCCATGACCCTCTCCCGTTGGTTGATGGCCGAACAACGCGAGGCACACGCAGCCGTTCCGCGACGCGCCGCGGCGTTTCGTCCAACAAAAAAGCCCCGGCTTGCACCGGGGCTTTTGACGTTTCTGTGACCTCGCTCAGCCCGCCGCCTTGGCCTCGCGGCGGCGCGCGGTGAGGATGTATTCGGTGTAACCGTTCGGCTGCTCGCGACCCTTGAAGACGAGGTCGCAGGCGGCCTTGAAGGCGACGCCGTCGAAGGCTGGCGCCATCGGCTTGTAGATCGGGTCACCAGCGTTCTGCTTGTCGACAACGACGGCCATGCGCTTGAGCGACTCCATCACCTGCGCCTCGGTGATCACGCCCTGGTGCAGCCAGTTGGCGAGATGCTGGCTGGAGATGCGCAAGGTGGCGCGGTCCTCCATCAGGCCGACATCGTGGATATCAGGCACCTTGGAGCAGCCGACGCCCTGGTCGATCCAGCGCACGACGTAACCGAGAATGCCCTGGCAGTTGTTGTCGATCTCCTGCTTGACGTCATCAGGCGCCCAGTTCGACTTCGACACCGGAATGGTGAGGATGTCCGAGAGCTTTGCGCGCGGACCGCCCGTGGTCAGCTCCTGCTGGCGCGCGATCACGTTGACCTGGTGGTAGTGCAGGGCATGCAGCGTGGCGGCGGTCGGCGAGGGGACCCAGGCGGTGGTGGCGCCGGCCTGCGGATGGGCGAGCTTCTGCGCCAGCATGTCCGCCATCTTGTCGGGCGCGGCCCACATGCCCTTGCCGATCTGGGCATGGCCGGGCAGGCCGTCGATCAGGCCCATGTCGACGTTCCAGTCCTCATAGGCCTTGATCCAGGCCTGCGCTTTCATCTCGTTCTTGCGGATCATGGGACCTGCTTCCATCGAGGTGTGGATCTCGTCGCCGGTGCGGTCGAGGAAGCCGGTGTTGATGAACATGATGCGCTTGGAGGCGCGCTGGATGCAGGCCTTGAGGTTGACGGTGGTGCGCCGCTCCTCGTCCATGATGCCGACCTTGAGCGTGTTCTCGGGCAGGCCGAGCATCTTCTCGACGCGATCAAAAATCTCGCAGGTCAGCGAGACCTCGTCGGGGCCGTGCATCTTCGGCTTGACGATATAGGCCGATCCGGTGCGGCTGTTCTTGACCTTGGAGTTGCCCTTGAGGTCGTGGATCGCAAGCAGGCCGGAGACGGCGGCGTCGAGCAGGCCTTCGGGGACCTCTTCGCCCTTCTCGTCGAGCACCGCGTCGGTGAACATGTGGTGACCGCAATTACGCATCAGGAGCAGGCTGCGGCCGTGCAGCTTGAGCTCGCCCTTGCCGTCCGGCGTCTTGTAGACGCGGTCGGCATTGAGCGAACGCGTCAGCGTCTTGCCGCCCTTCTCGAAATCCGCCGACAGCGTGCCGTTCATCAGGCCGAGCGTGTTGCGATAGACCAGCACCTTGTCCTCGGCGTCGACCGCGGCGACCGAGTCTTCCATGTCGAGGATGGTGGAGACGGCGGCTTCCATGATCATGTCGGCGACGCCAGCCGGATCGTCCTTGCCGATCGCGCTGCTGCGGTCGATCTTCACCTCGACATGCAGGCCGTTGTTGACGAGCAGCACCGCCGACGGTGCGGCAGCATCGCCCTGGAAGCCGGCGAACTGCGCGGCGTTCTTCAGCGCGGTGGCGTTGCCGCTCTTGAGCTTCACCGCGAGCTGGCCCGCGACCACGCTGTAGGTGGTGACGTCAGTGTGGCTGCCGGTCGCGAGCGGCGCGGCGGCGTCGAGGAACGCCTTGGCTTTCGCGATCACCTTGTCACCGCGCGCCTTGTTGTAGCCCTTGCCGCCCTCGGAGGGATCGTGCGGGATCGCGTCGGTGCCGTAGAAGGCATCATAGAGCGAGCCCCAGCGCGCGTTCGCCGCGTTGAGCGCATAGCGTGCATTGGTGAGCGGCACGACGAGCTGCGGACCGCAGATCTTGCCGATCTCCTCGTCGACATTGGCTGTCTCGACCTTCTGCGTCGCCGGCTCCGGGACCAGATAGCCGATCTCCTTCAGGAACGCGGTGTAGGCAGTGAGGTCGAACGCCTTGCCCTTGTTGGCGCGGTGCCAGTCATCGATCTTGGCCTGGAGCGCGTCGCGGAAGGCGAGCAGCTCGCGGTTCTTCGGCCCCAGCTCCCTGATGATGCCTGTCACCCCGGCCCAGAACGCATCCGGCGCGATCCCGGTTTTCGGGGCCGCTTCCTTGGCGATGAAGTCATACAGGACGGGAGCGATCTTCAATCCGTGGGCATCGACGCGTTTCATGATGGGCTTTCTTGTTGGAAATGGCTGTTTTTGGCTGCTTTTGACCCGACAGCAGCAAAATGCGCCCGCGAGGGGGCGGCTTTCGGGGCCCTATTAGCCCCAAAATCGAGGCGGTGAGAAGACCCCCAAAGGTTTGTCAAAATGTCAAGGCGAGGCGGCTGGCTCGTTTTACAAACCGATGGGGCCCGGCTTCGCGCCACACGTACAACTGCGCTCCCTCCCCCTTGCGGGGGAGGGCGGGGGAGAGGGGTGGCCCAGTAAACGGTGTGTCTGAGTTCGACGTGAAATCAGCTCACGCCGATGGAGAGAGTCCCCGTGTGGACCCCTCTCCCTAACCCACCCCCGCAGGGGGGAGGGAACGCACTGCATTTTTGGTGGCAGCGAATGCACCAACGAAAGTGTGCTCAAATATTCGCGGCGAGGTCCACGAGCTCGTCGAACAGCACGCCTGATGTCTTCAGCATCTGCTCGATCTCGTCGGCCGCCTCGGTCACCGTCCGCTTCGACGTGTCGATCACGAGCTCGGCCGCCTGCGACGCCTCGTAGTCGTTGCCGATACCGGTGAACGAGGCGAGCGCGCCGGCCCTAGCCTTCTTGTAGTGGCCCTTGGGATCGCGCTCCTCGCACACCTCCGCAGGCGTGGCGACATGGATCTCGCGGAAGGCGGTGTCGGCGATGCGGCGCGCCGTGGCGCGGTCCTCGCGGGCCGGCGAGACAGCGGCGACGATCGCGATGTGGCCGTTGCGGGCGAGATGCGTCGCAACTTCGGCAAGCCGGCGGATGTTCTCGCTGCGATCGGCAGCGGAGAAGCCGAGATCGCTGTTCAGCCCGGCGCGCAGCGTGTCGCCGTCGAGCAGGATCGGCGAGCCGCCATTGGTGAAGAGACGCCGCTCCAGTGCCCGCGCCAGCGTCGACTTGCCGGAGGCGGGAAGGCCGGTGAGCCAGACCACGGCGCCGTTATGGCGATAGCGCGCCGAGCGCTCATCTAGCCGCAGCGCGGATTCCACCGGCACGATGTCGACGGGCTCGGCGCGCTGGCCGGCATCGACCGACAGCACGAGACCACCGCCGGCGATGCGCCCGGACACTTCGATCACCAGGCGCCCGGTGCGCGGGTTCTCGGTGTAGGGATCGGTGGCAATCGGATTCGAAAGAGAAATGTCGATCTCGCCGACATGGTTGCGGCCGATCGCCTTGTTCTCGCTGCTGGAGAGCTCACCGGGATCGACCGCCTTCTCGATGGCGACGACGGTGGCGCGGCTTTCCTTCGGCCCGCAGCGGACCAGGAGCTGGTCGCCCTTATTGAGCGGCTTGTCGTGCAGCCAGAAGATGCGTGCGCGCAGCCGCCGCGTCTCGCGCGGCGCGGCATTCGCATGCGCGATGATGTCGCCGCGCTCGATGAACAATTCGCGGTCGAGCGTGATGCCGACCGAGCGGCCTGCGCCTTGCCGTCTCGCCACCGGCGTCACCGGCCAGCTCTCGACCGTCTTGATCTTGGCGATCTTGCCGGCCGGCATGATCACGATCTCGTCGCCGGCAATGAGGCTGCCGGATTCGATGCGGCCCGCCACGATGCGGCGGTCGTCGAACTTGTAGATCGACTGCACCGGCAGGCGCAGCGCCAGCGCTTCCAGCGGCCGCGCCGGCTCGAGCCGGTCCAGCGCCTCGACCACGGTCGGTCCCTTGTACCAGCCGATGCGACCAGTGCGCTCGGCGACGCCGTCGCCGTCGCGCGCGGAAATCGGGATCACCGCCGTGGGCGTCACGCCGAGGCCGTTGAGATGCGCGGAGATCTCGTCGCTGATCGCCTTGAAGCGATCGGCGGAGAAATCGACGCGGTCCATCTTGTTGACGACGATCGCGACCTGCTTCACGCCGAGCAGATGCAGGAGATAACCGTGCCGCCGGGTCTGGTCGCGCACGCCTTCGAGCGCGTCGATGATCAGCACCGCGCCGTCGGCCTGCGAGGCGCCGGTGATCATGTTGCGCAGGAATTCGGCGTGGCCGGGCGCGTCGATCAGGACAATGTCGCGCGAATTGGTGCGGAAGCGGATCTGCGTGGTGTCGATGGTGATGCCCTGGTCGCGCTCGGTCTGCAGCGCATCGAGCAGGAACGACCATTCGAACGGCATGCCGCGCCGCGCGCTGACGGCTTTCAGCATCTCCAGCTTGCCCTCGGGCAGGCTGCCGGTCTCGTGCAGCAGGCGGCCGACCAGCGTCGACTTGCCGTGATCGACATGGCCGACGATGACGATGCGGACCTGCGGACGCGTGGTGCCGTTCGGCGTGGCGGGCGAGGTGGGGGTGACGAGCAAGTTCATGACCGCGATGCGTCCTAAGATCAGAGATAGCCGGCGACGCGCAGGCGCTCGAAAGCGTCCTCGGTCTCATGGTCGAGCGCACGACCGGCGCGCTCCGGCACCTTGGTCTGTTCGAGCTCGATCAGGATCTCGTCGATGGTCGACGCGGTCGAATTCACGGGATTGGTGATGTCCTGATCGCCCAGCGAGCGATAGCGCTTGCCGTCTTTCGACAAATAGAGCGGGATGATCGGGATGTTCTCGCGCTTGGTGTAGGCCCAGATGTCGGCCTCGGTCCAATGCAGGATCGGATGGATGCGCAGATGCGCGCCTTGCGGCGGCGAGGCGTTGAAGTGATCCCAGAACTCCGGCGGCTGGTCGCGCACGTCCCAATTGCCTTCGAGACCGCGCGGCGAGAACACGCGCTCCTTGGCGCGGGTGGCCTCCTCGTCGCGGCGGATGCCGGCGATCAGGCCGTCAAAGCCGTATTTGCCGAGCGCCATCTTGAGGCCCTCGGTCTTGCGCGCGGCGGAACGGGCGGCCGGCGGCAGCGTCGGGTCGACGGCGTCGATCGGCGGGCAGGGCTCGACGCGCAGATCGAGATCCCATTCCTTCCCGTAATGATCGCGAAAGCGATACATCTCCGGAAATTTCTTGCCGGTGTCGACATGGAGGGCCGGGAACGGCATGCGGCCGAAGAAGGCTTTCCGCGCCAGCCAGATCATGACGTTGGAGTCCTTGCCGAGCGACCACAGCAGGGCAATCTTCTTCAGGCGGGCAAAGGCTTCGCGGAAGATGTAGATGCTCTGAGCCTCGAGCTGGTCGAGATGATCCATGCTGGGGGCAAGATCAGCAGAAAATTCTTGCGAGCCCGCGCGGCTGACGAGGGCCTGGCTGCTCACACCGACAACTGCGGAATCGTCCTTGAGAAGATGCATCTCTGCCACTTTGCGTTTGGAGGCGAAAATTCTATAGTTGCGGTGCAGAAGAGAAGAAAAAATTTTCTCTTTGCGCGCTCGAAACGACACATATATAGAAAATAATTCCAGTCAACCCCGGATGTGGGGGAAGCGAGTATCGCATGCGGTTCTTGCCGGTGTTTCTCGATCTCAAGGCCGGTCCGGTGGTCCTCATCGGTGCGGGTGAGCTTTTGCGCGCAAAATTGCGCGTGCTCGCCGCTGCCGGCGCGCGCATCCGCGTGCATGCGATCGACGGCAATCATGACCTCGGCCTCGGCTCCGAGGACGCGGCGCGCGTTGAATTCGCCAGCGGCGATCCCCTGACCGCCGATCTCGCCGGCGTCATTGCGATCGTCTGCGCCGGTGCGGGTGATGTCGGCGTCGCCATGTCGGCCCGCGCCAAGGCGCTCGGCCTGCCCGTCAACGTCATGGACGATCTGGAACATTCGAGCTTCATCTTCCCGGCCATCGTCGACCGCGGCGATGTCGTGGTCGCGGTCGGCACCGGCGGAACGTCACCGGTGGTGGCGCGGCGCGTGCGTGAGAAGATCGAGGCGCTGCTGCCGGCGCGCATCGGCGAGCTTGCCGAGTTCATCGGCACCTTCCGCAAATCGATCAATGAGCGCATCGCCGAGTTTCCGCTGCGCCGCCGCTTCTGGGAGCGCGTCATCGACGGTCCGATCGGCGCTTCGGTGCTCGCTGGCCGCAAGGGCGAGGCGGACGCGGCGCTCAAGTCCATTTCTGATCCGTCGGCATTTGCGCGCGCGGACAAGCCGGAAGGCTCTGTCGCGCTGGTCGGCGCCGGCCCCGGCGATCCCGATCTCCTCACCATCAAGGCGCTGCGCGCCTTGCAGGACGCAGATATCGTCTTCCATGACGAGCTGGTCTCGCCCGAAATCCTCGATCGCATCCGCCGCGACACCACGCGCGTTGCGGTCGGCCGCCGCGTCGGCAAGCCCGGCATCGGCCAGGACGCCATCAACAAGCGCATGATCGAGGCCGCGCAATCCGGCCAGCGCGTGGTGCGGCTCAAGGGCGGTGATCCCTTCGTGTTTGGCCGCGGCGGCGAAGAGGTCGAGGCCCTGCGTGCCGCCGGTGTCGCCTACTCCATCATTCCCGGCATCACGGCGGGGCTCGGCGGCGCCGCCGATTTCGAGGTGCCGCTCACCTTCCGTCACGAAGCAACCCGCATCACCTTCCTCACCGCGCACAAGGCGCGCGATGCGGAAGCCGTGGACTGGTCGACGCTGACCGACACCAGGATGACCGTCGTGGTCTACATGGGCATGACCGCCGCGCCCGCGATCCGCGAGGGCCTGTTCGCCGCCGGCCGCTCGCCGGAAACGCCGGTCGGCGTCTTCGCCCGCGTCACGCGGCCGGACGCGCAAGGCGCGATCGGCACGCTCCGCGATCTGCCCGAGCTCGTGCGACGAACCCATGGCGGTCCCGCCATCCTCATCATCGGCGACGTGGTCCGGCATGCCGGCTCGCTTCGCCGTCAAACCCCGAAACAAATCATCTCTGACCTATTGGATGCAGCCGAATGACCTCCCCGCTCGAACAGAAGAAGATCAAGATCGCCGGCCCCTCGGTCGTGACCGCCAACCGCACCTGGGACGGCATCGTGGTCTACCGCACCGCCGCCAAGAGCTGGTCCGCCGACCTCTCGGAAGCCGCGATCGTGCGCAACTCCGACGAGGCCAAAGCGTTGCTTGCGGAGTCGGTGGCCGATGACGTCGGCGCCATCGGCCCCTATATCGCCCCGGTGCAGGTCGGCGCAGACGGCAAGATCGAACCCGGCAACCTGCGCGAACAGATCCGCCGCACCGGTGTGACCATCGGGTCGTCGGCCCAGGCTTAAGGCGCTTTCTTATGTATGCTTACGACGAAATCGACCGCACGCTCGTCAACGAGCGCGTCTCGGAGTTCCGCGACCAGGTGAAGCGCCGCCTCTCGGGCGAGCTCACCGAAGACGAGTTCAAGATCCTGCGACTGCAGAACGGCGTCTATCTGCAACTGCACGCCTACATGTTCCGCGTCGCGATCCCCTATGGCACGCTGGCGACGAACCAGTTGCGTGCGCTCGCCCATGTCGCGCGCAAATACGATCGCGGCTACGGCCATTTCACCACGCGGCAGAACATCCAGTTCAACTGGATCAAGCTCGCCGAGCTGCCGGATGCGCTTGAAGATCTTGCCCAGGTCGGCATCCATGCGATGCAGACCTCCGGCAACAACATGCGCAACGTCACCTCGGACCAGTGGGCCGGCGTCGCGCCGGGCGAGATCGAGGACCCGCGCATCTGGTCGGAGCTGATCCGCCAGCACACCACGCTGCATCCGGAATTCTCGTTCCTGCCGCGCAAGTTCAAGATCGCGATCACCGCGTCGGACCATGACCGCGCCGCGATCAGGATCCACGACATCGGTCTGCGCCTGATCAAGAACGAGAAGGGCGAGACCGGCTTCGAGGTTCTGGTCGGTGGCGGCCTTGGCCGCACGCCATTCATCGCCAAGACCATCAAGCACTTCGTGCATGGCCGCGATATCCTCAGCTACATCGAGGCGATCCTGCGCGTCTACAATCAGTACGGCCGCCGCGACAACATCTACAAGGCGCGCATCAAGATCCTGGTGCACGAGCTCGGGATCGAGAAATTCTCGCGCGAGGTCGAGGACGAGTGGCAGCATATCCGCAACTCCTCGCTCCAGATCGACGACGAGGTGATCGAGGACATCCGCTCGCGCTTCACCTATCCCGCCTATGAGAAGCTGCCGCACATGCCGGACGAGCTGCGCCAGGCCGCGGCCGATCCCGATTTCGAGGCGTGGCGCAAGAACTCGGTGGCTCCGCACAAGGTGCAGGGCTATTCCATCGTCACGATCTCGCTGAAGCCGACCGGCGGGCCTCCGGGCGATGCCACGGCCGAGCAGATGGATGCGCTCGCCGACCTCGCCGATAAATATTCCTTCGGCGAGATCCGCGTCGGCCACGAGCAGAACCTGGCGCTGCCGCACGTCGCCAAGCGCGATTTGCCGGCGCTGTGGAAGGCGCTCGACAAGCTCGGCCTTGCGACGCCGAACGTCAATCTGATCACCGACATCATCGCCTGCCCGGGGCTCGACTATTGCTCGCTGGCGAATGCACGTTCGATCCCGATCGCGCAGGAGTTGACGCGGCGCTTCGCCAACCATGAGCTCGCCAATTTGATCGGCCGGCTCCACATCAACATCTCCGGCTGCATCAATGCCTGCGGCCATCACCATGTCGGCCACATCGGCATTCTCGGCGTCGAGAAGAACGGCGAGGAGGTCTACCAGATCACCATCGGCGGCCGTGCCGACGAGAACGCTGCGCTCGGCACCCTGATCGGTCCCGGCGTCAAGTTCGACGAGGTCGCCGACGTCGTCGAGGACATCGTGGAAGCCTATCTCGCGCTGCGCGAGCGGCCCGAAGAGCTGTTCATGGACACCGTGAAGCGCCTCGGCGTCGAACCCTTCAAGGAGCGCGTCTATGCCACTCGTTAACGGCGGAAAGATCGCCGACGACAGCTTCGTCAAGCTTGCCGTCGACACGCCGCTGCCCGAGAGCGGCGACATCCTGGTGCCGGCCGAGCGCTTCCTCGGCGACGCCGAAACGTTGCTCAAGCGTGCCGGCAAGGTCGGCGTGATCTGGCCGAACAACCGCGACATCGACGAGCTGGTGCCGTATCTCGGTAAGGTCGCCGCGGTTGCGCTGGTGTTCCCGACCTTCCGCGACGGGCGCGCCTACAGTCAGGCACGCCTGCTGCGCGAGCGCTACAATTACCGCGGCGAACTGCGCGCGACCGGACAGATCCTGCGCGACCAGTTCGTGTTCATGCTGCGCGCCGGCTTCGATTCCTTCGAGGTCAAGAAGCAGGCCGATGCGGAAGCCTTCATGCAGACCGCCAAGCGCTATTCGGTGTTCTACCAGCCGACCGGCGACGGCCGCATCACGGCGCTGCATCGGCGCATGCAGCTGCGTCACTCCGAAGGTGTCGGTACGTGAACGCGATCGCGCCTCAGGTCTCATCCGTCTCTGCGCTGCCCTCGGCGGAAGAGCTCAATCGCGCCTTGCGCGATGCCTCGCCCGCGGAAATCATCGCGGCGGCGCTGAAGACGGTCGGGCGCGACAAGCTCGCGCTGGTGTCGTCGTTCGGCACGGAATCGGCGACGCTGCTCAAGGTGATGGCGGACGTCGATCCCGCCATCCCCGTGATCTTTCTCGACACCGGCTGGCTGTTCGAGGAGACGCTGGCCTATCGCGACACGCTGATCGAAACGCTGGGCCTCAAGGACGTCCGCTCGATCAAGCCGGCGGAGGAAGCGCTGTCGCGCGAGGATCCCGAGCGCGAGCTCTGGTTCTCCGATCCCGACGCCTGCTGCCGCATCCGCAAGGTGGAACCGCTGGCGCGCGCGCTGAAACCGTTCGATGCCTGGCTCAACGGGCGCAAGCGCTTTCAGGGCAATGCGCGCGCCGACATTCCGGTTGTAGAAGACGATGGCGCGCGGTTGAAGTTCAATCCGTTTGCCAATGTCTCGCGCGAGGAACTCGAAGCGATTTTCGTCCGCGCCAAATTGCCGCGTCACCCACTTGCGGCGTCCGGTTTTCGCTCGGTCGGGTGTATGCCTTGCACGAGCAGAACGGCCGAGGGCGAGGATGAGCGCGCGGGTCGTTGGCGTGGCCGCGCCAAGACAGAATGCGGCATCCACACGATGAAGACTTCGTAGCACAGTCGATCTGCCACGCTGCGAACAAGAAAATCCGGTTCCGTTGACTTGAGCGCGTTTCGCCACGAGTTTCGCTGCATGCCTTCGCTGACATTGGCGTCGTCGAAGTGAATGGAGATGGACATGATGCGCCGTATCGTTCCGCTCGCTGCAGGACTGCTCGTATCGAGTCTCGTGGCAAGCTCGGCTCTCGCCGCTGACATCAATCTTTTGAACGTGTCGTACGATCCGACGCGCGAGCTCTATGCCGAGTTCAACAAGGCGTTCGCGACCGCCTATCAGAAGGAGACCGGCAAGAGCGTCGAGATCAAGCAGTCGCATGGCGGCAGCGGCTCGCAGGCGCGCGCGGTGATCGACGGGTTGCAAGCCGACGTGGTGACGCTCGCGCTCGCCTATGACATCGATGCCATCGCCGGCAAAGGCCTCACCGCGGCTGACTGGCAGAAGCGTCTGCCGCAGAATTCATCACCCTATACCTCGACCATCGTATTCCTGGTGCGCAAGGGCAATCCCAAGGGCATCAAGGACTGGGACGATCTGCTTAAATCCGGCGTTGCCGTGATCACGCCGAACCCGAAGACGTCGGGCGGGGCGCGCTGGAATTACCTGGCGGCCTGGGGCTTTGCCCAGAAGAAGTACGGCTCGGCCGACAAGGCCAAGGACTTCATCGGCAAACTCTATCAGCAGGTGCCGGTGCTCGATACCGGCGCGCGCGGCGCCACCGTGACCTTCGTCGAGCGCGGCGTCGGCGACGTGCTGCTCGCCTGGGAGAACGAGGCATTCCTTGCGCTCAAGGAATTCGGTCCGGAGAAATTCGAGATCGTGGCGCCGCCGCAATCGATCCTCGCCGAGCCGCCGGTCGCGATCGTCGACAAGGTTGCCGACAAAAAAGGCACCCGCAACGCCGCCGATGCCTACCTCCAGTACTGGTACACCAAGGAAGGTCAGGAGATCGCCGCGCGCAATTTTTACCGGCCGCGCGATCCCGAGATCGCCAAAAAGCACGAAAACTCTTTCGCCAAGGTCGAGCTGTTCACGATCGACGACGTTTTCGGCGGCTGGACCAAGGCGCAGAAGGAACATTTTGCCGACGGCGGCGTCTTTGATCAGATCTACAAGAACTGATCGGGCGCTGTCGAAGGGGCTTTAACAGGGGGCCTGGTGAGCGCACTCGCAGCACGACGCCGGACATTGCCGGGCTTCGGTCTCACGATGGGACTGACGCTGACCTGGCTGTCCGTGATCATCCTGATTCCGCTCGCCGGCCTGTTCCTGAGATCGCTCGAGCTCAGTCCCGAGCAATTCTGGAACATCCTCTCCAGTCGCCGCACCCTGAATGCGCTCCGGGTCTCGTTCGGCCTCGCCTTCGCGGCGGCCTGCGTCAACCTCATCATGGGCAGCATCATCGTCTGGGCGCTGGTCCGCTATCGGTTTCCCGGCCGGCGCATCTTCGATGCCATCGTCGATGTGCCCTTCGCGCTGCCCACGGCGGTTGCCGGTGTCGCGCTGACCGCGCTGTTCGCCGAGAAGGGCTGGCTGGGCGCGCCGCTCGCCGCGCTCGGTATCAAGGTGGCATTCACGCCGGTCGGCATCTTCGTCGCTATGATCTTCATCGGTATTCCGTTCGTGGTGCGCACGGTGCAGCCAGTGCTCCAGGATCTCGATCCCGAGATCGAGGAGGCCGCGGGCAGCCTGGGGGCCAGCCGCTGGCAGACCATCATCCGCGTGATCCTGCCCTCGCTCGCGCCGGCGCTGCTGACGGGACTTGCGCTCGCCTTTGCCCGCGCGGTCGGTGAATACGGCTCGGTGATCTTCATCGCCGGCAATCTGCCCAACGTCTCCGAGATCGCGCCGCTCTTGATCGTGATCCGGCTCTCCGAATTCCGCTACGCCGACGCGACCGCGATTGCGGTGGTCATGCTCGTCGTCTCCTTCGTCGTCATCTTCGCCGTCAACCGGCTCCAGCGCTGGGCGCAGAGCCGGATTCCGGCGCGCTGAGGGGGATCCGATGACGATGCAGATCGCAGACACCGTGTCGCTGACGTCGCCCGATGCGCGCGCGCGTGCCCACGCGGCCGCGGCACGCGACAGCCTGCGGACCGAGCCGCGCGCGGTGCGCGCCATCATCATCTCGCTGGCGGTGCTGTTCCTTTCCGTCTTCGTCGTGCTGCCGCTGGTCGTGGTGTTCGCGCAGGCGTTCTCGCGAGGCGTCCTTGCTTATTTCGCCGCGCTCGCCGAGCCGGAGGCGATGGCGGCGATCAAGCTGACGTTGATCGTCGCGGCGATCTCGGTCGGCCTCAATCTCGTATTCGGCCTCGTCGCGGCATGGGCGATTGCAAAGTTCGATTTCCCGGGCAAGACCTTCCTGATCACGCTGATCGACTTGCCGTTCTCGGTGAGTCCGGTGATCTCCGGCCTGGTCTTCGTGCTGCTGTTCGGCGCGCAGGGCTATTTCGGCAGCTGGCTCAGGGATCACGACATCCAGATCCTGTTCGCGGTGCCCGGCATCGCGCTCGCCACCACCTTCGTCACCTTCCCGTTCGTGGCGCGCGCGCTGATCCCGTTGATGCAGGAGCAGGGCACGCAGGAAGAGGAGGCGGCGATCTCGCTCGGCGCCTCGGGCTTGCAGACCTTCTTCCGCGTCACGCTGCCCAACATCAAATGGGGCGTGCTCTACGGCGTCCTGCTCTGCAATGCCCGCGCGATGGGCGAGTTCGGCGCGGTCTCCGTCGTCTCCGGCCATATCCGCGGCGAGACCAACACCATGCCGCTGCTGGTCGAGATTCTCTACAACGAGTACCAGTTCGTCGCGGCCTTCGCGATCGCCTCGCTGCTCGCGATGCTGGCGCTGATCACGCTGATCGCCAAGACAATTCTCGAACGTCACCTCGACGAAGGACACGACGTCAATGACCATTGAAGTCAAAAATCTCGTCAAGAAGTTCGGCAGCTTTGCCGCGCTCGATGGCGTCGACCTCAGGGTCGACAATGGCGAGTTGCTGGCGCTGCTCGGCCCTTCCGGCTCCGGCAAGACCACCTTGCTGCGGATCATCGCAGGCCTCGACTGGCCCGACTCCGGCGAAGTCTCCTTCAACGGCGAGGACGCGCTGGCGCAGGGCGCGCGCGAGCGGCACGTCGGCTTCGTGTTCCAGCATTACGCGCTGTTCCGCCACATGAGCGTGTTCGAGAACGTCGCCTTTGGCCTGCGCGTACAGCCCCGTGCGGTCCGCAAGGACGAGGCGACTATCCGTGCGCGGGTCAAGGAGCTGCTCGACCTCGTGCAGCTCGACTGGCTGGCCGATCGCTATCCGAGCCAGCTCTCCGGCGGCCAGCGCCAGCGCATCGCGCTCGCCCGCGCGCTTGCAATCGAGCCGCGCATCCTCCTGCTCGACGAGCCCTTCGGCGCGCTCGACGCCAAGGTGCGGAAAGAACTGCGAAGGTGGCTCCGCTCACTGCATCACGAGATCAACGTCACCTCGATCTTCGTCACCCACGACCAGGAGGAGGCGCTCGAGGTCGCCAACCGCGTCGTGGTGATGGACAAGGGGAAGATCGAGCAGATCGGTTCGCCCGACGACGTCTATGAGACGCCGGCGACCGCCTTCGTCCACGGCTTCATCGGCGAATCCATCGAGCTGCCGGTGCATGTCGACGGCGGTGTGATCCGGCTTGGCGACCGGCAGCTTCCGCTTGCGGCGGACGGGCTTGCGCCTGGCGCGTCAAAACTGTTCGTGCGGCGACATGACATGCTGGTCGGCCCACCCGGCAGCGGCGCTTTCGAGGGCGCGGTCCAGCACGTCCGCAATTTCGGCCCGGTGCAGCGGGCGGAGGTCGCCTTGTCAGGCGGCGAAACCATCGAGATCGATGCCCCCCGCGACAAGGAACTCCGCGCCGGCGACACTATCGGCCTCGAGCTGAGGCGTTACCGGATATTTGGCGGGTAGTGCTCGTCGTTTCGTATGACGTCCGCTCCCTCGGATAGACCTGCCTCCGGCTGTTTGCGGGCCAGGAACGGCACTGTTGCGAGCGCACTTGCGAGTGATATACTATAGATTGTAATTGCGATTTATTGTTTCCGCAACTTTGATGCCAGGTTCGCTTCCATGGCATACATTTCAGACATTGAGCAGTTAAGCTATCTTGGTGCCGTTGCTCGGCAGTTCTCAATCGACTTTCGCCTCTACGGCGGGGTCGCGTTTCGTTGCGTTCGGTTGAAGTTTCAGAGCCAGGTCGATAAGCCGCTCGATCTATTTGAGCTGACCCCCTTCGCTGCGGACATTGACCTCGTTCACTCAGGTACGGACACGCAAACCCCGGCCGTATTCGAAGCTTTGCTCAAAGCTGTTCCTGACGCAGACTGCTTTCGTTGGGAAATCCGTAGCGAGGCGTCCCAACGGGTCTACGAGAGATCCTTGCGTGTGGGAGGCGTTGTCCCAGCGAGGACACTTTCTCTCGTCGACGACGGAGTTACCGAGCTAATAGACCCCACATCCGGCTCTCGCGATATTGCGACATCCAACTACCGTTATCATGTGAGCCCTTTCTTCAAGGAGTCCGAGCTTTACAAGAATGGGCAAGATCTTCCGATACTATCTGCGCTGCTCTACTTGCAGACGCTTTTCGAAGCCTCAGTGCCTGCTGACAAGATGAAGGACCAAGATGGATGGCACGCGGCAAAGCAGGTTTTTTCAACCCACGGCCAATTTCAAACGCTGGCCCGCCTTCAACAACATTCTTACCTCCGTGCGCGATTTCGATATCTCTTGCTAAATGCATTTGCGTCGGCTCCGACGGACGCGGAGTTTTTCGCAGCGGCCGAACAGGTTGGATTAAAGGAATTCATTGCGTCGGCTCAATCCTCGCTGCCAAATAATCCTGACTCGATCACGCTCGGCCAGCTAACGACGTCGAGCCCACCTGTGACATCGGTCCTCTCGTCGTCTTCCTGTACTGTTGGAGATATTCCTCGGGTTCCCTTGTCTACCGAGGCATGGACGCCGCAGGCGCCTGACGTGGATATTAGGCTAGGCCCAGGTCAGGAGATGCTCCTGGTTTCGCCGAAGATGGCTCTGAGACCCGGCGCGGCACCATCGGTTGTTCGTGCGGAGGGAGGTGCAATCGAATTTCTTCACTTCAGAATTCCACAAAAGTTCACAAGCGATTGGGTCGGGTTTGATGAACGACGATTGAGCCTGATCATGCAGCTTAGACTCAGCGCAAATCATTCGTGGTCCACTCTGGCTCTCCCGTGTGTGGCGTTTAAGCGAACGAAGTCCGGGGCCGTTGAATTTAGGGTGAACTGCTTTGGCTATCTTGAGAGCTTCGCGACAACAGGGACCGCCGAGATGCGTGTTTGCGTGGTTGGCCTGGCCGAGAAGGTGCACTGATGGCTTGGATACGCGATCACATGCATTCGCTGCACGATGCGCCCGATGCCAACCTGGCCAAACAGGAGCACCGCTTTGCCATAGTGTTTATTCACGGGATTTTTTCGTCCGTGGCCACGTTCGAGCAGATGTTCAGGGACTTGAGCACAGCGCCGGAGCTGGTGCGTCGACGGGTTGAGTTTTGGTACTACGACTATGATTTCTACGACTCGCTCGAATCGAATGGAGAGCGTTTCGCTTCGCTGCTCACAACGAATTTCGGTGCAGGCTGCCGAGTTGTCATTATCGCGCATAGTATGGGCGGCCTCGTATCGCGGTTGGCCGTGGTCCGTAGTCGGCTGTCCTTCGTCAGGCTCGTCTTTCTTCTTGGCACCCCGAATTCGGGCGCCGTCCGCTTGGCGCAGCTTGGTTTGCTATCGGGCGCCATTCAGGAGCAGTTGGGCGTTGTCTTCGCTCTATTCCCTCGGGTGTCAGGAATCGCCGATCTCACGCGTGCCAGCAAGATTCTTCGCGGGTACTCCAGGGAGGGAGCATCGAATGCTCGAGAGGTATGCTACGTCTCAATTCCGGGATTGGTGTTTCATAAAGATCAAGGGATCGTGGAGTACTTTCGTGGCGGCCGCTCTAAATTGTTTGGCGTGCTCGCGGTTGGAAGCGAGGCCTTGAGCGCAATCTATCCATTCTTCGGGATCAGATTTGAACGGCCTCACGACGGAATTGTCGAAGAGACGAGCAATGATTTGACGCAATGCCCAGTCTGGCACGAAAAGATCGCTAGTGTCGGTCAGCAACGCAGAGAGGCGCCCTATACCTGTTTGCATGTCCGAATGCCGGCCTGTGAGGATCTGGATCACATGCAAATTCAAAGTGATCCGGACATAATTTCGACCGTGGAAGAATTGTCGGTCGCGGCCTTCGATTCGGCTCGCGCAGCGTTCGCTAGTTGCGTGAAATCCTGGGTGGATGGATTCGGCGAAGAGGACAAGGATACTTATAGCGTCAAATTTGAAGCCTAAGGATCGGCAGCTCCGATCAGGAGAGTTTTGATCCTGTTGGATCGCGATTGTACCCAACATTTCAATTAATTACGTGTCGTTGGCGGAAAATTCACCTTTCAGCCACGGTTGGTATGCAACAACGGCCCCTCATTTGGGGGCCCCGATCCATGCGCGCTGCGGCCGCAATTCTCATCCTTTTGCTTCTCGCCGGTTGCGCCGGCAATGAGGCGCCGGTCCAGCAGCCGTCGATGTATGCCGACATGGCCGTTCCCGGCTCCAAGCTCGATGCCCAGGCGGCCGCGATCATGATCTCGCAATACCGCCAGAACAACATGCTCGGCACGGTTGTGGTCGATCCCGATTTGATGCTGCTTGCCGAATCCCAGTCCCAGGCCATGGCGGCGGCTAACAAGATGGACCACGACGTGCGCGCTCCGCTGGCCAAGCGGCTGACCGCCGGCGGCTACCCCGCGACCGTGGCGGTCGAGAACATCTCGGCCGGCTATCATACGCTGGCGGAAGCGTTTTCCGGCTGGCGCGACTCGCCTCCGCACCGTGCCAACATGCTCAAGAACGGTGTCACAAAATTGGGCATAGCGGCGAGCTATGCTCCGGGCACCAAATACAAGGTGTTCTGGACCATGATCCTGGCCTCGACGGACCGATAAGCCAGACTTGATCCCGGGATGCATTGACGCGGTGGCGAAACTGTCGCCACGGTGGCTCGCCTTTTGCTATTGTTCTCGTATGACCGACCATAGCCCGGAATCCGCCAGCGTCCCCGCGAATGCGCAACGTGTCCTGGTCCTCCAGGGCGGCGGCGCCCTCGGCTCGTACCAGGCCGGCGCCTATCAGGCGCTGTGCGGCTACGGTTTCGAGCCGGAATGGGTCGCCGGCATCTCGATCGGCGCCGTCAACGCCGCCATCATCGCCGGCAACGAGGGGCACATCCGCGTCAAGCGGTTGAAGGAATTCTGGGAGATGGTTTCCGCGCCGGTGCCGTGGAAACCGATCGGCAAGAGCGATCACAGCCGCGAGCTGTTCAACTCGACCAGCGCCGCGTTGATCGCGACCTTCGGCGTGCCCGGCTTCTTCGTCCCGCGCGTGCCGCCCGCGCCACTCTGGCCGCCGGGCCATCGCGAAGCCGAAAGCTATTACGACACCGCGCCGCTGAAGAAGACGCTGGAGCGTCTGGTCGATTTCGACCGCATCAACGACCTCAAGACGCGCCTGTCGGTCGGCGCCGTCGGCGTCACCTCCGGCAACTTCAAATATTTCGACAATTACGAGTTCAAGAAGCTCGGCAAGAAAATCGGCCCCGAGCACATCATGGCCTCCGGCGCGCTGCCGCCCGGCTTTCCGTCTGTCGTCATCGACGGCGAGCATTACTGGGACGGCGGCATCGCCTCCAACACCCCGCTCGACTTCGTGCTCGATGCCGAGCTCGTGCGCGACATGCTGATCTTCCAGGTCGACCTGTTCAGCGCCCGCGGCGACCTGCCGAATTCGCTGCTCGAGGCCACCGAGCGCGAGAAGGACATCCGCTTCTCCAGCCGCACGCGGATGAACACCGACAAGAACAAGCAGATCCACAACGCCCGCAGGGCGGTGCGCGACCTGATTTCCAAATTGCCCGATTATCTCAAGAACGATCCTTCCGTCGAATTCCTTGCGAAGGCGGCACGTGAGAGTACCGTCACCGTGGTGCATCTGATCTATCGCAGCAAGAACTACGAATCCTCGTCCAAGGATTACGACTTCTCGCACGTCGCCATGGTCGAGCATTGGGAAGCCGGCGTGCGCGACGTGCATCTGTCGATGCGCCACAAGGATTGGCTGGAGAAGCCGCAGTCCGGCGAGACCATGGTGACCTACGATCTCACGGGGGACGTCACCGCGCCCCCGGCAAAAAGGAGCGAATAAGATGGGTACTCTCTCAGGCAAGAACGCCGTCGTGACCGGTTCGACCAGCGGTATCGGGCTTGCGTATGCGCGCGCCTTCGCCGGCGCCGGCGCCAATGTCGTCATCAACGGCTTCGGCTCCCCTGAAGACATCGAGAAGGAGCGTTCGAAGATCGAGTCCGATTTCGGCGTGAAGGCGGTCTATTCGCCTGCCGACATGACCAAGCCGGCCGAGATTGCCGGCATGATCGCGCTCGGCGAGAAGACCTTTGGCTCGGTCGACATCCTCGTCAACAATGCCGGCATCCAGTTCGTCTCGCCGATCGAGGAGTTCCCGCCCGAGAAGTGGGACCAGATCATCGCGATCAACCTGTCCTCGGCCTTCCATGCCATCCGCGCCGCCGTTCCCGGCATGAAGAAGAAGGGCTGGGGCCGCATCATCAACACCGCCTCGGCGCACTCGCTGGTCGCCTCGCCCTTCAAGTCGGCCTACGTGTCGGCCAAGCACGGCATCAACGGTCTCACCAAGACCGTTGCGCTCGAAGTGGCGACCCACAAGATCACCTGCAACTGCATCAGCCCCGGCTATGTCTGGACGCCGCTGGTGGAGAAACAGATCCCCGACACCATGAAGGCCCGCAACCTCACGCGCGAGCAGGTCATCAACGACGTGCTGCTCGACGCGCAGCCGACCAAGGAGTTCGTCACCTCCGAGCAGGTCGCCGCGCTCGCCCTGTTCCTGTGCAGCGACGACGCCGCGCAGATCACCGGCACCAATCTGTCGATCGACGGCGGCTGGACCGCGGAGTAACGGTTCCGGAACGAGTGCCGTAGGGTGGGCAAAGGCGCGTCAGCGCCGTGCCCACCGCTTTGTCTGATGGAGAGAGATGGTGGGCACGCTTTCGCTTTGCCCACCCTACGAGAGCAACAACGAGGCGCAAGCCTCGCGCTCAATGGCTCCAGGCCAGGGCCGTTACGATCGCCGACGACAGGTTCAGCTCCGCGAACATGATCTTGCCGGCGACCACGACGAGGACGCAGGCGAGCGCGGCGCGCAGCACCGTCTCGGGCACGCGGGTCGCGCTGTAGCTGCCGAGGATGATGCCCGGCAGCGAGCCCAGCAGCAGAACACCCATCAGGCCCCAGTCGACCGAGCCGAGCAGCCAGTGCCCGGCGCCCGCGACCAGCGTCAGGGGCACCGCATGGGCGATGTCGGAGCCGACGATGGTCGCCATCGGTAGCCGCGGGTAGAGCAGCAGCAGCACGGTCACGCCGACCGCCCCGGCGCCGACGGACGAGATCGAGACCAGCACGCCGAGCACGATGCCGGTGACGACGGTCGCGATCGCGGTGGTGCGCTCGTCAACGCCTTCGAGGCGCTTGCGGTAGCGCTCCATGATCGATTTGCGGAAGATCAGCGAGGTCGCGGTCAGCAGCAGCGCAAAGCACAGCACGACGTTGACGAGGCTGCGCTCGGAATCGCTTTTGAGGTCGAGCTTCCACAGCACCAGCAGCGTCAGCGCGCTCGCCGGAATGCTGCCGCAGGCGAGCCGCAGCACCGCCGGCCAGTGCACGCTGCGCGACCAGCCATGCACCACGCTGCCGCCGGTCTTGGTGGCGGCGGCATAGAGCAGGTCGGTGCCGACGGCGGTCGAGGGATGGATGCCGAACAGCAGGATCAGGAGCGGCGTCATCAACGAGCCGCCCCCCACGCCGGTCATCCCGACAAGCAGGCCGACGCCGAAACCGGAGGCGACATAGAGCGGATCGATCATGTCGGGTGAATCTAGGTTTATCTCGTCAGTTGGGGAATATGACGTAGAATAAACTTTCCCTAGGGCGCAACTGCTTGGATGGAATAAGAAAAATCGTTCTGCGGGGCGGGAGATGGTAGGAGTTTCACCTCCGCGGCACGCGTGCCGCGAAATGGCCGTTCCCTCGCACCGGCAGGCGCGCGGCGCCTATTTTCCAAACGCCAGCACGTGCAGCCCCAGCCGCTGCCGCACAATCCAGAACAGCAGCACCGTCTCGAAGGTGAGCGAGATCGAGGTTGCTGCCGCAGCGCCGTGGCCGCCGTAGCGCGGCACCAGCGAGATGCAGAGCACGAGATTCATCACGAAGGCCAGCGCGTAGGCGAGGGCGCAGATCTTCTGCTGGCCGAGCATGTTGAGCAGCCGCTCGACCGGGCCGATCGCGGCGCGCACCACGAGGCCGATCGCGGCGACGAACATGATGTCGTAGCCGACCACGAACTGCGGCCCGAACAGCCAGAGCAGCGGCCTGCCGAGCGCGAGCAGCACGATGGTTGCCGCCAGCGAGGGCCAGAACGTCCAGTTGATGGCATGCGCGACGTAAGCCGACAGCCGCGCCTTGTCGCCGAGTGCGTTGTACTCGGCGAACCGATGCGCCGTCGTCGCCGACATCGCGTAGTGGATGAAGGAGACCAGCGCCAGCGTCTTCACAACAGCGAAATAGACGCCGACCTCGTCGGATGGACGAAATTGCTGCAGCACCAGAACGTCGGTGTAGGACAGTAGCAGATAAAAACTCTCGACCAGCAGGATCGGCAGCGACACCGCGAGCCAGCCGCTGATGTCGTAGGCCTTGGGGCCCGGCTCGACGTGACCGGCGAGCTTGCGGTTCAGCACCACCATCTGTCCGGTCATCGCGATCCACACCGCACCGAGGCTTGCGACCATCGCCGCGACCGCGCCGAGATGATAGCCGAGCAGGAACGCCGCGGCCGTGATGCCGATGATCAACGCCTGGCGGATGATGAATTGCGGCATCAGCCCGAGTTGCATCCAGTCATGCGAGCGCGCGATGCCGTCCTGGGTGTTGGCGACGACGAAGGCGGGCAGCGTCATGCAGCCGATATAGAGCGGCAACTCCTCGGCCGGGTCGATCCAGGGCGACAGCAGCCTGACGATGCCGGCAAGGGCCAGCGACACCAGCGCCGACACCGCAAAGGTGAGCCAGCGGCTGCCGGAGAGGAAGCCGCGCAGCAGCGCATGCTCGCCGCTGGTGCGGTACTCCGGAATGATCTTCTGCGCGGAGGCGGATATGCCGAAATCCATCATGCTGCCGAGCAGCAGCACCCAGGTCCAGACATAGACGTAGATGCCGTAGTCGGAGGTCCCCATCCAGCGCGCCAGAAGCACCTGCGAGACATAGGCAAGGCCGGCGCTGATGACGCGGATGATGAAGATGGTGCCCGCCAGCCGCCGCGTCAGCGACGCCTCGCTCGATCCGCCCGACAGCTTGCCGCGCAGCCGCGCGATCAGTCCGGCCGGTCCGGTCGTTGCTGGCTCTGCATCCATCACGGCCACGTCGAGATCCCCAAGCGTCCCGTAGCAAGCGTCCCGCACCAAGCGTTCCGCATGCTGCGGCAGCCATTGACCTAGCAACCATTCGTTAAGATACGGTTGGGTCAACGATGTTGTCCCGGCCTAGGGCGCGTGCTCATGAACTGGCGTGGTGGTCAGGGCGCGTATGAGGTGAGCGCTGTGCCGAGAGGGGCCAGCGACCATCGCTGGAAGACAAGCGCCTGGCCGCCTCCACGTTGGCCCACTCAGGACGAGAACCACGGTCCAGCATGAAACAGGCGGCCCTTTGGGGCCGCCTGATGTAGCCTCAGAGCGGATGGGTTATTGGCAGAGATGCCGGAGACCGTCGGCACCCTTGTAATAGGTGCCGGGCTTGCAGACGATGCCGTTGCGGGCGGCATATGTAGACCAGCTGCCGTTCCAGCCGTACTCGCCGCCGCCGCCGTACATCGCGTAGGAATTGCCCCAGCTGCCGGGATAGGCCGTGCCGCCGAGGGGACCGGTTACTGGCGCCGGCTGTTGATACGCCGCTCGACGAGATACTTGCCGATACCGGGGGCCGGTTGGGGTACTGCCGGTTCCAAGACCCGTGCAGTTGGCGAATTCAGCTTGGCAGAGATCCGGATTGGATTGGGCCCACTGCGCTGGTGCGGCAGAACTGAACAGGGCGGATGCCGCAACCACGGCCGCGCCAAGAATCCATCGATTCATCATGGCTTGCTCCTTGTGGTTTGACGTGGCGCTGAATGCCACGTCTGGGAGAGCCTATACGACGCTCGCGAGACTGACCATGCTGCTTGCGCATCGCCAAAATTGGGACTGCTCTGGGTCCAGGAACGGTAATGCTCTGGCTGATCGTGAGATTTCCGCTTGAGCGTCAGAGCCTGACGTCTGCGCCTTCTCGAGTACACGTTCTCGTGTGCATCATGCGCGGGGGCGGGGGCGATCGGGAAGCATCATTCCAGGTTCGTGTTGAACTCGTACGACTTCTCCGGCCCAACCAGCGTGAACTTCAACGCTGCGCCCTCGACCTTGGCGCCCGGCGGCAGTCCGTCGAGCTCGAAGGTAAATCGCTTCACGCCCGGCGGTGCATGGTCGACCGGGGCCGGAATCGGCAAGGCCCAGTCCGGCGTCGGCCCTTCCACGAACAGGTTGACGTTGCGGCTGTCAGGCACGACCACGTCGACCACCACGTTCTTCGGTCCGTCGCGCTTGACGTCGCGGATGGTCAGCGGATTGGGATCGCCGATATTGGCCGGCTTCGGCACCGTGTCGAGCGCAGCGCGCAGGTTCGCGTCCTCGGTCGAGGCGACGTTGTTGAAGCCGAGCTCGGCGCTGGCCTCGACGGGAATGCAGAGCTTCTCGCACACGGCGTAGTTGATCTCGGCGCGCAAGGTCACCGGCTTGTCGGCGGCCTTGGGCACGATGCGTAAGGGCAGCACGATCTGGTCGTGATAGCCGATCGAATGGCCGCCCGCGCCGTCGGCGAATTTTTGCGGCGCCGGCCACATCACAGTCACCGCCTCGACATTATTCGACTTCGAGAAGTCGAACCGCGGCGGTACCCCGGAATCGCCCGGCATGCGCCAATAGGTCTTCCAGCCGGGCTGGATCTGGAAGGCGATACCGCCGAGCAGCACCGCGCCGCTGCGCGAGCCCGCGACCAGCCGCACCGCGGAATGTCCGTCGCGCTGCCAGGGCGAGGCGTCATCGGCATGGGCAGCAAACGCCAGCGACGACGCAAGCAAGGTTGTCGCGACGCCAAACGCCGCACGCGGGGGAACTCTTGTCAGCATGTCACGTCTTTACAGGGTCACCCTGGGCCAAACCATTGAATTGCTTGTGATGGATGCACTCGAACCAAGTCTCTGCAAGCCTTGATTTGACAGCGGCCCGGCCCGACATCAGGATAGGAATTGAAACCGGAGTGCTTCACCATGGCTCCTACAGGCAAGAGGACGGGGGAAGGCACCCGCAGCGCAGGCCCTGCGCTCCCCAGCTCGGCCGGATACCTCGACGGCCGGCTCCTGATCGCAATGCCCGTGATGGGTGACTCTCGCTTCGAACGCTCGGTGATCTATCTCTGCGCCCATTCGGCCGAGGGCGCGATGGGCATCATCGTCAACCAGCCGGCCGGCAGCATCGATTTTCCCGAGCTCTTGCAGCAGCTCGGCATCATCAAGAAGGGCGAGCACATCAAGCTGCCCGGGAATGCCGAAACCATGAAGGTATTGCAGGGCGGTCCCGTCGACACCGGCCGCGGCTTCGTGCTGCATTCCAGCGACTTCTACATCGAGAAGGCGACGCTGCGCATCGACGACGGTGTCTGCCTCACCGCGACCGTCGACATCCTGCGCGCGATCGCCAACGGCTCCGGTCCCAAGCACGCCATCCTCGCGCTCGGCTATGCCGGCTGGGCGCCGGGCCAGCTCGAGACCGAGATCCAGAGCAATGGCTGGCTGCATTGCGACGCGGATGCCGACCTGATCTTCGGCGACGACGTCGAAGAGAAATACGGCCGGGCCCTGCGCAAGATCGGCATCGACCCCGGGATGCTCTCGAACGAGGCCGGGCACGCGTAGGCTGGCGCAGTCGCGCTCCACCCTCGGTGTCGTCCCCGCGAAAGCGCGCGAAAGCGGGGACCCACAACCCCAGGGAGGAGTTGTTGCGCAGGCTGGTAACTCCGTGCCTTCGCCAAACCCCTCCCTGTGGTTATGGGTCCCGGATCGCGCTTCGCTTGTCCGGGACGACAGCGGAGTATGTTCGCTACTCCGCCGCCTGCTGTTGCACCGTCGGCTCGGTCCCCGCCACCGTCGCCCGGCGCATGTCGCGGGGCTGGGACTGGTCGTAGCGGCGGACGCGATGCATGGTCTGGCGGTTGTCCCACATCACGAGGTCATGCAGCCTCCATTTGTGGACATAGACGAACTCTGCTTGCGTCGCATGCTCGTTGAGATCGCGCAGCAGCAGGCGTCCTTCCGGCATGCTCATGCCGACCACCTTGCCGGCGTGCGATGACAGATACAGCGACTTGCGGCGATGCACCGGATGGGTGCGCACCAGCCGTTGCAGCACCGGCTTGAACATCTCCTTCTCGTCGTCGGTGTACTCGGTGAAGCCGAGCGATCCCCGCGAATACATCAGCGAGTGCTCGCAGACGAGGTCCTCGAGCTCCGCCTTGGTCTCGTCGTCGAGCGCGTCGTAGGCCGCGCGCATGTCGGCGAATTCGGTGTTGCCGCCCTTCGGGTTGACCACGCGCGCCGAGAGCAGCGAGAATTTTGCCGGGATCGGCCGGAACGAGCTGTCGGAATGCCACAGGCAGTTGCCGAGATTGAACAGATGCGTGCGGCTGTCCTTCGCCAGCGGCTTGCCGTCCTTGCCGAGATTGGAGACGTCGTTGAGGCCGGACTGGAGACGGTAGTCTTTTTCCTTCGTCACGGTGCCGCCGCGCGCATCCTCGCGCTGGCCGAAGTTGAGCGCGAACGCCATCTGCTGCTCGTCGGTGATGTCCTGATCGTGGAAGACGAGCACCGCATATTTGTCCATGGCGGCCTCGACCTCGCGCGCCTCATCCGGTGTGAGCGGCTTTTGCAGGTCGAGGCCGGAAACCTCGCCGACAAAATGCTTCTGAAGCTGCCGGATGGCAATCGTCATGGCGTTTTCTCCCGCGGGCTGCGAGCGGTTGGTCCCGCTCTGTCAGTGAAAAAGCTACTCCTGCACTCGGAGTTGTCAACGCGCGGCGCGCATGGCTCTCACGCATTCCGCGCCATCAACCCACCATCGACCGGAATCACTGCACCGGTCAGGAACGACGCCGCCGGCAGGCACAGGCTCAGCGTCATATGCGCGACCTCTTCGGGGTCGCCGTAGCGGCCGAGTGCCGTGCGGCGCTTGGCGTAGATGGTCTTGTGCTCCTCCGAGATGCGATCGGTGATCGCGGTACGGATCGGCCCCGGGCAGATGCAGTTGACCGTGATGCCCTCGCGGCCGAGCTCGACCGCGAGCGAGCGCGTGAGGCTCGCCACGCCGCCCTTCGCCGCCGAATAGGGGCTGTGCAGCGCGGTGGCGCCGAGCGCCTCGGTCGAGGCGATGTTGACGATGCGCGGGCTCTTCGACTTGCGCAAATGCGGCAGCGCGGCGCGGATGATGCGCGGATGCGCTGTCAGCATCACGGCGATGCCCTTGGCCCAGGCGCTCGTCGTCGATTGCGACGCGCACGGAGATGCCGGCATTGTTGACGATGATGTCGATCCCGCCGAAATACGCGGCTACGTCACCGACCACGCGCTTGATCTCGCCGGCATCGGCGACGTCGAGCTTCCACCCCTTCGCCGCGCCGCCGCTCGCCGCGATCTCCTTGGCAACGGATAGCGCACCTTGCTCGTCATGATCGGTGACGGCAACGTTCGCGCCCTCGGTCGCAAACACGCGCGCGGTCGCGCGCCCCATGCCGCTGGCCGCACCGGTGACGATAACGGTCAGGCCCTTCACCGACCGGCTGAGCTCTCTAGACTCGGTCATGCTGTTTCCTCGCGGCGTCTTGCTTGTTGTTATGATTGACAAGGCTGGCATCGATCCGCAGACAGGTCAAACAAGCAAAACAAGAAGGGAGGCCGCGATGGCGAACGAGCTCGATTTCTCAGGCAAGCAGGTGCTGGTCGTCGGCGGTTCCAGCGGCATCGGCAACGGCATCGCGCAAGCGTTTCGTGCCAGGGGCGCTAGCGTAGCGGTCTGCGGCACGCGTGCTCACGCAACGGAATATTCGGCGGCGGAAGGCTCCGATCTCACCGGTCTTGCCTACGCGCAGCTCGACGTCAGCAATGCCGGTGCGATCGAGGCGTTCACGCCGTCCTTCGACCGGCTCGATATCCTGGTGCTCGCGCAGGGCGCGGTGATCTACCGTCGCGGCGAGTTCGAGATGAGCGGCTTCCGTAGGGTCGTCGAGGTCAATCTGATGAGCCTGATGGCTTGCGCAACGCGATTCCATTCCATGTTGCGGGATGCCAAGGGCGCGCTGATCATGGTGTCCTCGACCGCGGCCTATCACTCCACCATGGGCAATCCCGCCTACAACGCCTCGAAGACCGGCGCGGTCGGATTGACGCGCACGCTCGGCGAGGCGTGGGCCGAGGACGGCATCCGCGTCAACGGCATCGCGCCGGGCCTCGTCGACACCAAGATGACGAAAGTGACGACCGACAATCCCAAGCGGCTCGAAGGTGCACTTTTGCGCATTCCGCTGCGGCGATTGGGCACGCCGGCCGACATGGCGGGCGCCGCGCTGTTCCTGGCCTCGCCGCTGTCGTCCTACATCATCGGCCAGACGCTGGTCGTCGATGGGGGACTCATTCTCTAGCCCCGCTGGAACCCCGTCGCGCCTGATCGGTTACTTGGGCTGACCCCTGAGGAGGAGCATCATGGACACGGATCGGATTGTCGGATCGGCGAAGGAATATGCCGGACGCGCGGAAGGCGCAGTCGGAGACATGGCAGGCGACGCCAAGACGCAGGCATCGGGCAAGGCGCGCGAAGCCGCGGGCACGGTGCAGAATCTCTACGGCCAGGCCAAGGATGCCGTGCGCGATGCCGCGGACACCGCGACGGGCTACGCCAAGGACGCCTATGAGAACAGCGGCGATACCTTCCGCGATGGCACACAGGCGCTGTCGAAGAAGGTGCAGGACAATCCGCTCGGCGCACTCTTGGTCGCCGGCGGTATCGGCTTCGCACTCGCGCTGCTGATGTCGCGTCCCGCGCGTCGTCCCCCGCCGTCGCGCTGGCGCTACTAAAGTTAGCTGCCGAAGCCTGATCTCTCGTGCCCCGGACGCGATGCAGCGTGAAACGCTGCGTCGCTGAGCCGGGGCCTATTCTTTCTTGTGCATGTCGTCACAAGCTGGGTCCCGGCCTCTGCGTCGCATCACCAAGAGGTGCTGCGCCGCGTCCGCGACACGAGACTTTGATCTACCACCGGAACATCTCGGCCGAGCGCCCGACATTGCCAGGCGGACGCGGGATCGTGGGATTCGGATTGCGCGGCCCCGGCGCGAATTGACGCGGTGCTGGCTGCGGCGAGCCGAAGCCGAAGAAGTCACGGAATGACGGCGCGGCCTGCGCCGGTTGCTGTGGCGGTGCCGGCGGCTTCTTCGGCGCAAGCTTCGGCGGCGCGATCGCGGCGGCGGCGCCCGTGCCTGCCGAACTCGGCGCAGTACCGCCCTCAGGCGTTGTCGCAGCCATCGGCGTGTCGCCCTTGGCCTGTTCGCGGCCGACTTCGCGGCGCGGCCAGGCATAATCGTCGGCACGGCCGGCGGGCGCCGTCAGCGGCTCACCCTTCACCATCGTCTTCGCAGCGAGCGCATCGACGGCGGCGGGACGCGAGCCCGGGCCGCCCAGCAATTGATCGGTCGAGATCGAAGCCGCGACCAGCGGCACGATCGGGCCGGCCAGCGGCCGCGGCGCCGGCTTGCCGGGCTCGGCGCTGGTGTCGGGCGTCGCCGGCTCGCTCGGCAGCGCGATCGGGCCGGAGCGCCCCGCGAGCAGGCGCGTGATCTCGCGCTCGACATAATGTGCGAGCTTGCGCGCACCGGCTTTGGTGAAATAGACGCCGTCACCGCTGCGCAGCTGGCGGATCTGGCCTTCGAAGTCCGGGCCCTTCTGGAGGAAGCGGCCGGCTTCGTCGACAAAGCCGTCCCAGACGTCGACATAGGTGATACCGGCCTTGGCCGCGCCCTCGCGGTAGAGCGAATCCAGGAACAGCATGTCCGCCGTGCCCTTCGGGCCGCGGATCGCGGGCAGGCCGACCCAGAGCACCGGCACGCCCTTGGCCTTGAGGACGCCCGCGAGTTCCTCGATCTTCTTGCCGTAGAGCTCGACCCAGCGCTCGTCGCGGAATTCATAGACGCCGTTCGGATTGCGCGCGGTCTTTTCCGGCGCGGCCGCAGGCGTATCGGCGTTGTCGGCGTCGTCCTGCGGCAGATCGGTATCGACCGGCTTGTCGTCGGGCTTGGCGGCGGTGTCCGGCTTGGCGTCACCGGGCTTGGCGTCGCCGGACTTGGCCTCGCCCGGCTTGGCTTGCGGCTTGGCGCGCGCGCCCTTGTCGTTCTTCTTGTCCTTGTCTTTGTCCGACTTGTCGACAACCGGCTCGCGGATCGAGCTGCGGTCGTTGAGGCCGAGCATGACGACGATGACGTCGGGCTTCTCGGTCTCGAGGATGCCCCTCGCAGCCGCCGCCCAGTCCGAGGGCTCGCCCTTCGGCTGGTACTTGATCAGGCCCGAGGTGGTCTTGTGCTTGCGGATCACGCCCATGTCGGGCTGCTCGGTGTAGGCGTCTTCGAGGCCATAGGCGAGCCAGTCGGCCATGGCGTCGCCGATCACCAGCACGTTCTTGTCGGGCGTGGTGTCGCGCTTGGCCGGTGCCGGCGCGCGCGAAAAATCCTGACGCGGGGCCTGCTGCTGTGGCTGCTGGAACGGCGCGAAGAAGTCGCCGCCGAACCAGCCGCCGCCACCACCGCCTTGGCGCGGCGGCGGGGCCTGGCGCTGCGGCGGGCCGCCGAAGCCGGGGAAGTTGAAGAACTGCGCCGAGGCGGGTCCCGCGATCGAGACCAGGATCGCAAGCGCCGTCCCCAGCGCGATCAACGGGCCGGTCTCGGTCAGCGCCTTCAAGAAGGACTTGGACTGGGGCCTGGGCTTCGACATGCGATCTCGGGCACGCGCAATGGGGATTGGGATAGGCTCGATATAATAACGGAATCAGGCGCCAAACGGGCAGATTCCGTCACAGATTCTTTGCCCATACACCGGGGAACTGCCGCCTCCGTCAAGGCTGCCAGTCAAAATCCCTGTTCAAGGTTACTTTTGGCGCGATTTTACCGCCCGCGCAGCCGGTCCAGCACGTCGGAGGAGGCAAAGCCGTCGGCGGGGATCCCGATCGAGGCCTGGAAATTGCGCAGGGCTTCCCGGGTCTGGCCGCCGAACTGGCCGTCCGGGGTGCCCTTGTAGAAGCCGCGCTGGGCCAGCAGCTGCTGGAGCTCCAGCCGCTCGGTGCGGGACAATTCGCGCTCCTGGCGCGGCCAGGGCTGCACGAAAGGCTGCCCGCCCCGCAGCCGATCGGCGAAATGGCCGATCGCGAGCGCATAGGCCTCGGCCGGGTTGTACTTCATGATGACGCGGTAGTTCTGCAGCATCAGAAAGCCCGGGCCTTGCGCGCCCGCCGGCGCCAGCAGATAGGCCTTCTCGCCCGGATGCGGGAAGGGCTGGCCCGTCGCCCGCTTGAGGCCGAGCTTCTCCCACTGCGCGATCGTCATCGCCTTGGCGCGATCGGCCAGCATGTAGTTGAAGCCCTGCGGCACCACCACCTCGAGGCCCCAGGTCTGGCCCGATTGCCAGCCGTCCTTCTTCAGATTGTTGGCGGTCGACGCGATCAGGTCGGTGGGATTGTCGACGACGTCGCGCCGTCCATCGCCGTCGCCATCGACGGCAAAGCGCTTGAACGCAGTCGGCATGAACTGGGTCGGGCCGAAGGCGCCGGCCCATGAGCCGCGCATCTGCTCAGGTCTGAGATCGCCGCGGTTGAGGATTTCCAGCGCGGAGAGGAACTCGTCCTTGAAATAGGCCTGGCGGCGGCCGATGCAGGCGAGCGTCGCGGTCGATTGCAGCACGCTGCGGTCGCCCATCTGCGTCGAGTAGTTGGACTCGATGCCCCAGATCGCGGCGATGATGTAGCGATCGACGCCATACGCCTTCTCGGTGGCGTCGAACTGCGCCTTGTATTTGGCGAGCACCTCGCGGCCTTTGGCAAGGCGATTGTCGTTCACGAGGATGTCGAGATAGTCCCAGATCGATTTCGTGAATTCCGGCTGCGAGTCCATCAGGTCCATGATGCGCAGGTCGGGCGAGAGCCCCGCGGTGAAGCGCTGGAAATTGTCCTGGGTGATGCCGCGCCGTGCGGCATCGGGCCACATCCCGGCGACGCAATTGTCAAAATTGCCGGCCGCCTCGCGGATCGCTGCGGCCGTCATCAGCGGATGGCCGGAGGCGCCGTCCTCGCCGCTCCAAGGTTGGACTCCCGTTTGCGCGCCGCCGGGGCCGGGAGGGGCCTGCGCGGGCGCCGGATTGGTGCCTGAGAAAATACCGCCAAACAGGTTCGACAGGCCGTTTTGCGACTGGGCGTTCACGCTGTCCGGCAGCACTATTGCAACTGCAACAATCACTCCGGTCAAAGATCCGGCAAGTTTCGTCAGTGCTGCCATCGATTGCGTCATGTCCTGTCCGTCCGGCCGAAAATCCGCCCGTCAAGAGGCCTGGCGACGGTTGCCAATAGCTTAACAAAGGTGAAATTTTGGTGGCTGATTTTTTCTTAACTCTATGAGCGCGGGGCCCCACATCCGCCTTTGTTGGCGGCTGCAAACAGGCTAGCAAGATACCATTGCTCCCTTCCTCAGGTATTCGATCAATCCCATGAAGATTCGCAAAGCCGTATTCCCCGTCGCCGGCCTCGGCACCCGCGTCCTGCCCGCCACCAAGGCGATGCCGAAGGAAATGCTGACCATCGTCGACAAGCCGCTGATCCAGTACGTCTATGACGAGGCCAGGGAAGCCGGCATCGAGCACTTCATCTTCGTCACCGGCCGCAACAAAAATGTCATCGAAGATCATTTCGACAAGATGTTCGAGCTCGACACCACGCTGGCCGCGCGCGGCAAGAAGGCCGAGCAGGAGATCCTGGCGCAGAACCAGCCGGACGCCGGCGCCGTCAGCTTCACCCGCCAGCAGGCGCCGCTCGGCCTCGGCCACGCGGTCTGGTGCGCGCGCGACATCGTCGGCGACGAGCCGTTCGCGGTGGTGCTGCCGGACGAGCTCGTGCTCAACACGCCGGGCTGCCTGAAGCAGATGATCGAGATGGCGTCCTCGCTCGGCGAGAAATCCAATCTGATCGCGGTCGAGGCGGTGCCCGACCATCTCACCCATCAATACGGCATCTGCGGCGTCGGCAAGCGCAACGGCAAGATGTTCGAGGTCGACGGCATGGTCGAGAAGCCGGCCAAGGGCACCGCGCCCTCCAACCTCTCGATCACCGGCCGCTACATCCTGCAGCCGGAGATCTTCAAGATCCTGGAGACCCAGGAGCGCGGCGCCGGCGGCGAGATCCAGCTTACCGACGCCATGATCGGCCTCGCCAAGACGCAGAAATTCTACGGTGTCGAGTTCGAGGGCGAGCGCCATGATTGCGGCTCCAAGCCCGGCTTCCTCCGCGCCAACATCGCCTACGCCCTGAAGCGCCCTGAGCTGCGCGATGGGCTGATCGCGGAAATGAAGAAGTATCTGGGGCAGTAAGCGGGCGACGCTATCTCCCCACTCGTCATTGCGAGGAGCGAAGCGACGAAGCAATCCAGACTACTCCCGAGGAGGCAGTCTGGATTGCTTCGCTTCGCTCGCAATGACGGCAAGAGCGTCGATCACGCCACCAGCGACAGTTTTGGGATGCTCGCGACCACCGACTGGTTGCGGCCGCCCGCCTTCGCCGCATAGAGCGCCTTGTCGGCGGCGGCGACCAGGATCGACCAGTCCATGCCGCTCGCGGGCACGAGGCTGGCGATGCCGCAGGACACCGTCGACGTCGTTTGGTCGTCGGACCAGCCCTGCACCTTGGCGCGGATGGTCTCGGCGACCTTGAACGCGTCGGTGGCCGAGGTGTTCGGCAGCAGCACCGCGAATTCCTCGCCGCCATAACGCGCGGCGCAATCGCCGGCACGGCTCACCGAATCCGAGATGCAGATGGCGATGCCGACCAGCACCTGGTCGCCGGCCTGGTGGCCGAACGTGTCGTTGTAGGCCTTGAAGTGATCGGCATCGATCATCAAGAGCGCGACCGGCGTCTTCTGGCGCATCGCGCGGCGCCATTCGACGTCGATGACGGAATCGAACTTGCGGCGGTTCTTCAGGCCGGTGAGCGCGTCCGTCGTCGCCATCTCCTCGAGCTTGTGCTCGGCCGCAGCGCGCCGGCCGATCTCGCGCGCGAGCACCAGCGTCGATGCCAGCACGAACAGCGCCAGCGCCAGCACCACGGCGCCGATGCGAAACGCCTCTTTCTGCCAGAGCGCGAACACCGCGGCGAGCGGCTTGCCCGCCACCACGAACAGTGGTCCGTTGTCGGCGCTGCGGACATAGAGCCGCGGCGTCGGATCGACCGGGCCCTGTCCCGAATAGGCGGTGCCGATGCGGAGATTGTCGGCCTTCCAGGTCGTCTGACGCTCGTTCAGGTTCTTTCCGATGATGTCGAGATCGAACGGCCGCCGCATCATGATGGTGCGGTCGCGCTTGAGCACGGTGATGGTGTCGTCGGGGTCGAGGCTCAGCCGCTCGAACAATTCGTGGAAATAGCTGAAGCGGATCGAGCCGGCGACGACGCCGAGGAAGCCGCCGTCGTCGTCGCTGATACGCCGGCTCAGCACGATCGAATAGGCGCCGCGGAACAGCATCGGCCGGCTGATGAAGAGCCCGGCACCGGGATTGTCGCGATGGACCGTGAAGTAATCCTCCTCGCCGCGGTTCTCCGGCAGCGGATCGAGCGTGGAGGCGTCGATGGTCAGCCGGCCTTCGGTATCGAACACCTGGATGGCGCCGAAATGCTTCGCCGTGGTCGCATGGTCGAACAGGATCAGGTGACGGATCGGCTTGGAGACCGTGGCGAGCTCGGGCAGCAGCATGTTGCCGGCGACCGCCTTCAGCGACAGATCGTAGATCTCGATGTTGCGGCTGATGTCGGACTCGATGGTGGTCGCGAGGTTCTCAAGCGTCTGGCGGGCGAGCGCCTCCTCGCCGCGGCGCATGTCGAGCATGACGTTGACGCAAATGGCTGAAAAGCCGATCACCGTCACGACGGACGAGATGATCAGCAGCTTCGCCGAAATACGCCACGGCCGGCGGGCCGTGACTTCGCGCCATCCAGACAGCATCGCTAGCTCCCGACCCTGATGGATGCGCCCGAAAGCTTGCGTAGTGTTTAAGCCGCGACGGCGAAGCCGCGATGAGTTAAGAATCGGTTTAATGGGCTAGCGTTTTTCGGCAGGTCTCGAAGAGACCCAGCCCGGACGAGAGGACGATTGTGAACGACTACGATGCGTTGCGCGACTATCTGATGCGGCAGAAGCAGGCCGAATTCGTCCTGACATTCGAACAGATCGAGGAGATCATCGGCGCGGCCCTGCCGCGGGCGGCGAACCGCGCCTCGTGGTGGGACAGCCTGCGCAGCCCCGACATCCAGATGCCGCAGCGCGAAGCCTGCCTCGCCGCCGGCTTCGTCGCGACGCGGATGCCGGATGGCCAGAGCGTGCGGTTTACGAAGCGAAAGAACGACCGGCGCCGGTAGTACGGCGAGTGAGGCTGCTGCCCTGCTCTGGAGGGGAAGGTCGTTTCGCAGCGCGACAGTATCGTAGGGTGGGCAAAGCGAAGCGTGCCCACCACTCCAGTTGCAATGTTGGGTCGTGGGCACGGCGCAAGTGCGCCTTTGCCCACCCTACGGTTCTCAAACAATAACCTGAAGGTGTCGAACCAAGGCCTTCATTGGCGCCACCGGGACCAGCGTTCATCATCGGCGTGTGCTCGTATCAGACATCTGGTCGTCTGCTGGTCGCAGGTGCGCATGCACACGTTCTGGCGGCCCCGAAAGTCACCGGCACCGCCGGTGTAGATGGCACATGAGCCGATGCAGTTTGCGCCGCGATCCTCGCATCGTGCCGCCGTCACGGCTTCGGCCGACGAGGCGAGGAACATTCCGGTGCCTATGAGGGTGATCGCGTGGAAAAGGTGCCGGGTCATCCGTAACTCCTGAGAAGGACGCGCTGGTCCGCTCATCCCAGCCGTTGCGCTTGACGCGCGCGGCACGCCGAGAACGACGGTGGCGAGCCCAGCGACCTCGATGACGAAACCGTTCTGGATCGAATGCTGCACACCATTTTTCGCGGCGGTTGAGCAGCGGCCCATTGATCTGGATCAAGCAGGGCCTCATCGGCACCTCACCCGCGCGCTTCGCGGGCGGCCCCTCAAGGAGGGAAGGGAGGTCAGCTCGCCGCTTCCAGCCGCACTTCCGTCAGGAGGCGCATCGCCGCGTCCGCGTCCATCGGCTCGCCGAAGGCAAAGCCTTGCGCGTATTCGCAGCCCATCTGGTAGAGCTCGACGGCGTCGGAATCGGTCTCGGCGCCTTCCGCCACCACGTCCATGCCGAGATCATGCGCGAGCGCGATGATCGACTTGAGGATCACCGGACGGGTGCCGCGGCTGGTGGTGCGGACGAAGGACTGGTCGATCTTGATGGTGTCGAACGGGAAGCGCTGGAGATAGGCCAGCGACGAATGGCCGGTGCCGAAATCGTCGAGCGACAGGCCGGTGCCGAGCTCGCGGATGCGCGTCAGCATTTGCGCGGCGTGCTCCGGATTCTCCATCACCAGCGATTCCGTCAGTTCCAACTTGAGCGTGCCGCGCGCCACCGAGGAGCGCGACAGCACGGTGCGGACGTCGTGGATGAGGTCGTGGCGCAGCAGCTGCCGCGAGGAGACGTTCACGCTCGCGAAGATCGGCTCGCGCGAGCGCATCGCGCGCTGCCACACCGAGAGCTGCTTTGCGGTCTGGTCGAGCACGAACATGCCGAGGTCGACGATCAGGCCGGTCTCCTCGGCGATGGTGATGAATTCCGACGGCGCCATGCGTCCGAGCTTCGGGTGATCCCAACGCGACAGCGCCTCGAAACCGGCGATCGAGCGATCCTCCAGCCGCACGATCGGCTGATACAGGATCGTGATCTCCTGCCGCTCGATGGCGCGGCGCAGCTCGCTCTCCAGCGTCAGGCGATCGGTCTTTCGCGCACGCATCGCCGGCTTGTAGACGTCGATGCGGTCGCCGCCGATGCGCTTGGAGTGGTACATCGCAAGCTCGGCGTCCTTGATGATCTCGTCCGTGAGCTGGGTTTGCGGATCGGACAGCGCAAGGCCGATCGAGGCGGTGAGGAAGATCTCGCGGTCGTTGAAGGCGATCGGCGCGCGGATGGTCTTGCGGATGGTCTCGGCGAAGGCGGTGATGCGGGCCGGGTCCTGCTCCGAGAGCAGGATCAGGCCGAACTGGTCGCCGGCGAGCCGGGCCAGCGTGTCCTGCGGCTTCAGGATGCGGGTGAGGCGGCGGGCCAGCGTCAGCAGGATGGAATCGCCGACCGCGATGCCGACGGAATCGTTGACCTGCTTGAAGCGGTCGAGGTCGATCACCATCAGCGTCGGCCGCAGCGTCGGCATGGTCTTGGCGAAATGCGCGACTGCACCGAGCCGGTCCATGAACAGCTTGCGGTTGGGAAGGCCAGTGAGGTTGTCATGCACGGAATCGTGCAGCAGGCGTTCCTCGGCGTTGCGCAGCTCGGTGACATCAGTGAGCGTGCCGACCACGCGCGAGACCTCGCCGTCCGAGCCGACCACCGGGCGCGCCTTCAGCGCGAACCACATGAAGTGCCCGTCCGGGGTGCGCAGGCGGAAGTCCTGGACGAGGCGGCCACGGCGCTGGTCGAGCACGCTGTCGAGCGCGGCGCGAAAACGGTCCTGGTCGAGCGGATGCAGCACTTCGAGCCACGATGCCGCCGGGCCCTCCAGCGTGCCGCGCTTGAGGCCGAGCAGGGCTTCGGTCTCGGGGCTGGTGAACACCTTGTCGGCGGACACGTCCCAGTCCCAGATCAGATCGCCGGAACCGGCCAGCGCCAGCGCGCGGCGCTCGATGTCGGAGACGACGCCGGTGGTGGCGCCGCCGCCGGCGAAGGCGTGCTGCATGACGGTGAAGCCGATCAGCATCACGATCAGCACGAGGCCGCCGAGCAGGGCAGGGCCGACGATGTCGTTGGTGACCGAGCCTGCCACCGTCATGCCGGCCGCGACCACCCAGACCACCAGGAGGAACCAGGTCGGGATCAGCAGCACCGCGCGGTCGAAGCCGTGGGTGGAGAGATAAACGATCAGCGCAAAACCTGCGAAGGCGATCAGCACCAGCGAGATGCGGGCGATGCCGGAGGCCACCGCCGGGTCGAACAAAGCGAGCGCGACGAGGGAGCCCAGGAACGCCAGCCAGCCCACCGTGATGTGCGAATAGCGCACATGCCATCGACTGAGGTTGAGATAGGCGAACAGGAACACCAGCAGCGTTGCCGCCAATATCGCTTCACCCGCCGCGCGCCAGATGCGCTCGGCGTTGTTCGACATGTCGAGCACCTTGC
This sequence comes from Bradyrhizobium sp. B117, assembly GCF_038969555.1. NCBI lineage: Bacteria > Pseudomonadati > Pseudomonadota > Alphaproteobacteria > Hyphomicrobiales > Nitrobacteraceae > Bradyrhizobium > Bradyrhizobium sp. B117. The sequence continues at coordinate 9,048,217 of NZ_CP152414.1, read as the reverse complement.
CCCAGAAGCCGAAATCGACGCCGATATACACCAGCACCGCCCAAGCCAGCGCCGCGGCGGCCGGGAACATGATGCTGCCCTTCACCACGAACAGGATGGTGAGAACGAGGGCCAAAAGCCCGGAGATGCCGATCACGATGCCCTGGTACAGCGTGAACGAGTTAACCTTGTCCTTGTAGGACTCGGGCTCCCACAGATAGAGCTGCGGCAGCTTGTCGGTGCGCAACTCCGCGACAAATGTGACGACGGCGCCGGGATCGAGCGTGATGCGGAAGACGTCGGCCGTCGCGCTCTCCTGGCGCTCCGGGCGGTCGCCGATCGACGGCGTGATGGTCGCGATGCGTGAGAGGCCGAGATCGGGCCAGAGCAGCCCCGAGGAGACGATGCGGTAATGCGGCGCGACGATCAGGCGGTCGAGCTGGTCGTCGGTGTTGTTGGCGAGCGCGAACACCACCCAGTTCACGCCGCCCTCGCGGGCGCGCACCTCGATGCGGCGGACGATGCCGTCGGTGCCGGGCGCGGTGGAGACCTGGATGCGGTCGGCATCGCTGCGCTGATGCTCGATCACGCCGGTGAGGTCGATCGCGGGCGCGTCACTACGGACGCTGACAGCATCCAGCGCGCGTGCAGGCGACGCGGCGACAAGAATCATGAGGCCCAGCGCGATGGACGCGAGGCACCTGATCAGACGCAAGGTCAGTTCTCCGCGTTCGACGCAAACTGCGAGTGCAAGGCGATTCTAAAGGACGATTTCAAACCGGACCGGAAGTGGTTCGGCGCGTCGCGATAGATGCCACGAAAGCGAGGAAAATCAAAGGGTTTCCGCCGTCCCCTGTGGGTCGGCGGCCTAGGCCTCCAACACAATTTTGCCAATATGTGCGCTCGTCTCCATGCGCCGGTGCGCGTCGGCCGCCTTTTCCAGCGGGAAAGAGCTGTCCATCACCGGTTTGACGCGGCCTTCGCGCAAAAGCGGCATCACTTTGGCTTCGATCGCGGCCACCATCGCTGCCTTGTCCGCATTACTACGGGGGCGCAGCGTCGAGCCGGTATGGGTGAGGCGCTTGACCATCACCTTGGCGATGTTGGCGGTGATCTTGGGGCCGTTGAGGGTCGCGATCTGCACGATGCGACCGTCGACCGCGGCGGCGTCATAGTTGCGGTCGACATAGTCGCCGGCGACCATGTCGAGGATCAGGTTGACGCCGGCCTTGCCGGTTTCTTCCTTGACGACAGTGACGAAGTCCTCGGTCTTGTAATTGATCGCGCGGTCGGCACCCAGTTTGAGGCAGGCATCGACCTTGTCCTGCGAGCCGACGGTGACGAACACTTTTGCGCCGAACGCTTTCGCGAGCTGGATCGCCATGGTGCCGATGCCGGAGGAGCCGCCATGGATCAGCAGCGTCTCGCCGGCCTTCAGGCCGCCGCGCTCGAACACGTTGTGCCAGACCGTCATCAGGGTTTCCGGCAGCGCGCCGGCTTCCTTGATCGACAGCGCCGGCGGCACGCTCATGGCCTGGGCGTCCTGTGCGATGCAGTACTGCGCATAGCCGCCGCCGGCGACCAGCGACATCACCTTATCGCCGACCTTGTGCCGCTTGGCGTTGCTGCCGACCGCGACCACCTCGCCGGCGATCTCGAGGCCGGGCAAATCGCTGGCGCCGGGCGGCGGCGGATAGGCGCCGGAGCGCTGCGCCACGTCGGGCCGATTGACGCCGGCGGCCTCGACCTTGATCAGGATCTCGTCCGGACCGGGCTGCGGCACTGGGCGTTGTTCCGGCACCAGCACCTCCGGTCCGCCGGGCTTGGAGATGGCGACCACGGTCATTTGCGCGGGCAGCTTGTCCATGATGTGTCCTTGAGCAAAGGTGCGGGAGGAAACGAGGCCTTTGCTTAGCCAGCGCGGCCCAAGCTGGCAACCGCCTCAGCCGTGTGCGAGCGCGAACGCAGGAGGAACGAGCATGCCGATCGAAGACGACGACCGCCCGCGCAAGAAGATCAGCCATGAAATCGGACAGGATCTCTCACTCTTGTCGGTGGAGGAGCTGACCGAGCGCGTGGCTCTGCTGAACACCGAGATCGCGCGCTTGGAAGAAGCCGCCACCAAGAAGCGCGCCTCGCGCGATGCGGCGAACAGTTTTTTCAAGTCGTAGTCGGATCTCGTGTCCCGGACGCGGTGCAGCGCGTAGCGCTGCGCCGCAGAGCCGGGACCCATGTCTCGTCTCGCGCAAAAATATCTCGTGTCGTCATTCCGGGGCGGCGCGCAGCGCCGAGCCCGGAATCCATAACCACAGGACGTTGAAACGGGCAGGCGGGCAACTCCGTCTTCCTGTGGCTATGGATTCCGGGCTCGCGACTTCGTCGCGCCCCGGAATGACGGCGAGAGGGAAGCGCGATCACTTCCCGAGCATGGCGGACGATTTGTTCCGCACCGCACTCGGCCTCTGGCCGAGATGGCTAACGAACCCTCAAAAAATTAGCTCGTTTACTCCGGATTAAGCTTTTCGCTTTATGACTGGAACCGTCCTCGTTTGGACACCGAGTGGCTCCTGTCCACTCTGTTTGACGCCTCCCTGTTATCAACTTTCAAAGCCGCCGGTCTCCGGCGGCTCTTTTTTTGGTCCAAAGCGTTTTCGAGCGAAGTGGGTACCGGTTCGCGTCAAGAAAACGCGTCAAAACAAGAGTCTCCCTTCGGTTGAATTCCGAGGAAAGACCCGCGGAAACCATATCCGCGCTTGTCGCTGGACTCCGCGCTTCGCCCGCGCAATGATTTGTTCATCATAATCCGGCGCCAAGGCCGGGTGGGTAAACAGTTGCGTAAGGGGCGTTAACCATGGAACGTTTGCAGGCCGACGGCGCTCTCGTTCAACTCAGCGAGCGGTTCACCAATTCTGCGGCGTTCGGCGCGCTGTTTCGCGAGGGCATGGACCTTGTCGAAGAGACCGCCTCCTATCTCGACGGCGCCGGCCGCACCGAGGCCAAGGCGCTCGACCGTGCCGTCAGCCTCACCTACGCGACCGAGAGCATGCGCCTCACCACCCGCCTGATGCAGCTCGCCTCGTGGCTGCTGCTGCATCGCGCGGTCAAGGAAGGCGAGATGACGCTGGTCCAGGCCAACCGCGAGAAGACCAAGGTCAAGCTCACCGCCGCCGATCCCGGCCCCGCTGACACCGTCGAGAAGCTGCCGGCCCAGCTGCAGGACCTGATCCATCGCTCGATGAGCCTGCAGACCCGCGTCCGCCGCCTCGACACCTCGATCCACACCCCGCCGACCGATCACGTCGCGATCGGCAATCCGCTGGTGCCGCACCTCAACGCGCTCAAGGCCGCGTTCGAGCGGTAAGGTGTATCAACAGTCTCGGTCGTCATTCCGGGACGCGCCACTTGGCGCGGGCCCGGAATCCATACTCCCGATCGTGGTTATGGATTCTCAAATGCGCAATTGCGCATCGTAGCTCGCCCTTCAGGCGCCCCGGAATGACGGGCAAAAACAAAAACGCCCCCGGTCCTCCGGGGGCGTTTTTCGTCACCAGCCTTGCGGGCCGGATCAATCCTTTTTGAGAAAGCCCGAAAACTTCTTCTGGAAGCGCGAGACGCGGCCGCCGCGATCCATGATCTGGGCCGAGCCGCCGGTCCAGGCCGGGTGCGACTTCGGGTCGATGTCGAGGTGCAGCTTGTCGCCTTCCTTGCCCCAGGTCGAGCGGGTCTGGTACTCGGTTCCGTCCGTCATGACGACCGTAATCGTATGATAATTCGGGTGAATTTCGGCTTTCATGGCAATTCCTCGGCGCCCGGCGCCTTGCTTGAGTGACTATCGAATGACGGATTTGGCGGCTCTATACCCCACAGGCCCCCTTAAAACAAGCCATTGTGGGAGCTTGAGAACCGGGCCGTCCCCTAAGGGACATCCCGGATTTGCCACTCCCCTTTCACCGGCCTATGTGGAGCTGACTTGTCTTCCTGGGTCCGGATCTCATGAGCGCTGTGGAACGGCTTGACGACCAGTACCGCGACGAGCGCGACGGCGCACCGACCGAAGCCCCGTCGATCGAAGCCGAACTGATCGAGCAGCCCGCCAAGGGCCGTGCCAGGCTGCGGCCGCTGCTGGCGCTCGCGCCTTATGTGGCCCGCTATCGCGGTCGTGCTGCGCTCGCCTTCGTGGCGTTGACGATCGCGGCGCTGACCACGCTGCTGGTCCCGATCGCGGTGCGCCGGATGATCGATTTCGGTCTCTCGCCGGAAGGCATCGCGCTGATCAACAGCTATTTTTCGGTGATGATCGCGGTGGTCGCCGTGCTCGCGCTCGCCAGCGCCTCGCGCTACTACCTCGTGATGACGATCGGCGAGCGCATCGTCGCCGATCTCAGGCGCGACGTCTTCGCCCATCTGCTCTCGCTCTCGCCCTCCTTCTTCGATTCCGCGCGCAGCGGCGAATTGGTGTCGCGCCTCACCGCCGACACCACCCAGATCAAATCCGCGGTCGGCGCCTCGGTCTCGATCGCGCTGCGCAACCTGATGATGTTTCTCGGCGCCACGGCGATGATGGTGATCACCAGCCCGCGCCTCTCCGGATTCGTGCTGCTCGCCATTCCCCTGATCGTGCTGCCGCTGGTCGCCTTCGGGCGCTGGGTGCGGCGGCTGTCGCGCAATGCGCAGGACACGCTCGCCGACGCCTCCGCCTATGCCGGCGAGCTGGTCGGCGCGATCCGCACCGTGCAGGCCTATACCAGCGAGGGGCTGGCCGCGAAGCGCTTTGGCGGCGAGGTCGAGCAGGCCTATGAGGCCGCGCGGACCTCGACGCAGGCGCGCGCCGTGCTCACCGCCATCATCATCTTCATCGTGTTCGCAAGCGTGGTCGCGATCCTCTGGATCGGCTCGCATGACGTCTTGACCGGCGCGATCTCGCCGGGCCGGCTCGGCCAGTTCGTGCTCTATGCCGCCTTCGCCGCGGCAGGCCTCGGCCAGCTCAGCGAGGTCTGGGGCGAGGTCGCGGCGGCCTCGGGCGCTGCCGAGCGCCTGTTCGAGATCCTGCACGTGCAGCCCGAGATCGCAGCGCCCGCATCGCCGCGCGCGCTGCCGGTGCCGGCGCGCGGCGAGGTCGGCTTCGATCACGTCAGCTTCGCCTATCCCGCGCGGCCCGATGTCAATGTGCTCGACGCCGTCTCGTTCACCATCCGCCCCGGCGAGAAGGTCGCGATCGTCGGCCCCTCCGGCGCCGGCAAGAGCACGATCTTCCATCTCTTGCTGCGCTTCTACGATCCGCGCAGCGGCGCGATCTCGCTCGACGGCGTGCCGGTCAAGTCCGCCGATCCCCGCGATTTCCGCTCGCGCATCGCGCTGGTGCCGCAGGAGTCCAACGTGTTCGCCACGAGCGCCCGCGAGAACATCCGCTTCGGCCGCCCCGATGCGACCGATGCCGAGGTCGAGCGCGCCGCCGAGCTCGCCCACGCCGTCGAGTTCATCCGCCGCCTGCCCGAAGGTTATGAGACCCCGCTCGGCGAGCGCGGCGTGACGCTGTCAGGCGGCCAGCGCCAGCGTATCGCGATCGCCCGCGCCATTTTGCGCGACGCGCCGCTCTTGCTGCTCGACGAAGCGACCTCCGCGCTCGATGCCGAAAGCGAGACTCTGGTGCAGACCGCGCTCGAAGAGCTGATGAAGCACCGCACCACGCTGGTGATCGCGCATCGCCTCGCCACCGTGCTCTCCTGCGACCGCATCCTGGTGATGGACCAGGGCAGGATCGTCGAGCAGGGCACGCATGCCGAGCTCGTCGCGGCGAACGGGCTCTATGCCAGGCTGGCGCGGTTGCAGTTCGAGGGGGCGTGAGGCTCTGTGATCGTCACCACAACCACAGTGTCATTCCCCGCGAAGGCGGGGAATCCAGTACTCCGAGAAGCTGGTGAGATGCGGAAGGGCTGCGGCGTACTGGATGCCCCGCCTGCGCGGGGCATGACAGCGGAGTGTTAGGGAAGAACCCGCGATCACCGGCACTTCGGCGAGAGCGTCGGCACGTTCGGCCAAAGCCAGTTCTTCCAGCTCCCGTCCGCGTCCACGCAGGCCGACGGTCCGGGGCTGTTCGTTGGCGCAGGGGCGCTCGCCGTCGTTGATACCGCAAAGCGCTGGTCGACATAGCTCGTCGACACATATCCGGCGACGATGACGCCCAGCATCACCGAGGACCCCTTGGCGAGCTCGCTCAGCTTCATCGACCATCTCCATCCGCGTGCCATCGCTGACACAACGAATAACCGGCGGCGCGGGATCCCCGCGTGATCGGCGTCACGCCCGCTAGATCACGCTTTCCAGATCATCTTCAGCACCGGCCGGCCCGAGGTCGGGTTCACGTCGTCGCCGGCGTGGGCAAAGCCGTTGCGCTCGTAGAAGCGGATGGCGCGGGCATTGTCCTTGTTGACGAGCAGCGTGATGCCCGACGGCGACAGCCGTTTCGCCTCATCCACCAGCAATCGCGCCGCGTCCGAGCCCCAGCGATCGGGATCGACCACGAGCTGGTCGAGATAGCCCTCGCCGTCGATGGTGACGAAGCCGGTCAGCGCGCCGTCCTGCTCGGCGACAACGATCTGGGCCTTCGGCACCAGATCCTTGCGCCAGCGCTCGCGCCACCATGCGAGGCGCGCGGCGAAATCGATCTGCGGATAGGCCTGCTGCCAGGTGCGATGCCAGAGATCGATCGAGGCTGCCTCGTCCTCGGGCCGATAGGGGCGGAGGTGGAGCGCGCTCATTCTACGAAGGTCGTCATGCCCGGGCATAGCCGTCCGAAGGACGGCGTCGCTTCCGCTCGCCTATGCCCGGGCATCCACGCCTTTCTATCAGCGCGGACCGAAGATCGTGGATGGCCGGGACAAGCCCGGCCATGACGGTGCGGTGAGTATCGCGCGACCCTCACACTACCGCTCCGTCAGCTTCAGCTCGATGCGGCGGTTGCGCTTGTAGGCTTCCTCGGTGTTGCCGGTGTCGAGCGGCTGGAATTCGCCGAAGCCTGCGGCGACGAGGCGCTGGGCGGGGACGCCGAGCGAGATCAGGTATTGCACCACCGAGATGGCGCGGGCCGCGGAGAGGTCCCAGTTCGACTTGAAGTTCACCCCGGTGACCGGGCGCAAGTCGGTGTGGCCGTCGACGCGCAGCACCCAGGGAATTTCGTTCGGGATCTTCTTGTCGAGATCGATCAGCGCCGTCGCCAATGTCTCGAGCTCGGCGCGGCCCTCGGGCAGCAAGGTCGCCTGTCCGGTGTCGAAGAACACTTCAGACTGGAACACGAAGCGGTCGCCGACGATGCGGATGTCGGGGCGGTTACCCAGGATCGCGCGCAGGCGGCCGAAAAACTCCGAGCGGTAGCGCGACAATTCCTGCACGCGCTGCGCCAATGCAACATTCAAGCGAGAACCCAGGTCGGCGATGCGATTCTGCGATTCCTTGTCGCGCTTCTCGGATGCATCGAGCGCCTCTTCCAGCGCCGCCAGTTGCCGCCTGAGCGCGCTGATCTGCTGGTTCAGCACCTCGATCTGCGCCAGCGCCCGTGCCGAGACCGCCTTTTCCGAGTCCAGCGCCTTGCCGAGCTCGGCGGTCTTGCCCTGCGCGTCGTTGCCGGCGTTGGCAAGGCCTTCATAGAGGCCCTTCATGCGGTCGCGCTCGGACTCCGCCGAGGCAAGGCCCGCTTTCAACTGCGAGACCTGGTCGTCGAGCGAGAGCTTGCCGAGCTTCTCCAGCGAGAGCAGCTCGTTGAGCTGAGCGATCTTGGCATTGAGCAGCTCCAGCGCCTTGTCCTTGCCGGTGACTTCCTGCGACAGGAAGAATTGCACGACCAGGAAGACCGACAGCAGGAACACGATCGACAGCACCAGCGTCGACAGCGCGTCGACGAAGCCGGGCCAGTAGTTGAAGGCGCCTTCGCTGCGGCGGCCGCGCGCTAGAGCCATGTCGTCATTCTCCACTTTCGTGTCCCGGACGCGCTGCAGCGTGCAACGCTGCTGCGCAGAGCCGGGACCCATTTGTCACTCAGAAGGTAGTGGGCCCCGGCTCAGCGATGCACCACCATAGCGTGTCGAAGACGCGCGTAAACGCGCTTCTGGTGCTGCATCGCGTCCGGGGCACGAAACCTTCGTTATGTCCTCAACCCTTCTCGGGCTGGCGCGCGAGCCGTTCCAGCAGGCGGCGGATCTCGCGGTTCTGCTCGCCCTGGCCGTCGGCCCATTCGCGGATCATCTGCTGCTCGGTGCGCATATGCGAGACCAGCGCCTGGATCGCCTCGGCAAGGCTTGCCATCGCCGCGGTGGTGCCGCGGCTGCCGCTGCCCTCCTCGAGCACGGAGCGTAAGCGTTCGACGGCCGCCTGAAGCTCGCCGCTGGCCACACCGCCGCCAGCGGCGGCAGCGACGGCGACTTCGCCGCTGCCATATTCGCGCACGGTGGTGGCGAGCCAGTCTTCGAGGTCAGTGTAGAAGCGATTCTGCGCCTGGCTCGATTGCAGATCGAGAAAGCCGAGGATCAGCGAGCCGGCGAGGCCGAACAGGGAGCTCGAGAACGAAATGCCCATGCCGCCGAGCGGAGCGGCGAGGCCCTCTTTCAGCGTGTCGAACAGGGCGCCGGAATCGCCGCCGACCTTGAGCCCGTCGATCACCTTGCCGACCGAGCCGACCGTCTCGATCAGGCCCCAGAAGGTGCCGAGCAGGCCGAGGAAGACCAAGAGCCCGGTCATGTAGCGGGAGATGTCACGGGCTTCATCCAGGCGGGTCGCGATCGAATCGAGCAAATGCCGCATGGTGGTCTGGGTGATGCTCATCCGCCCGGAGCGCTCGCCGCCGAGGATCGCGGCCATCGGCGCCAGCAGCTTGGGGTGGCGGGACGGGGCGAGGCCGGGATCGGCAATGCGGAAATTGTTGACCCAGGAGACCTCAGGATAGAGCCGGATCACCTGGCGGAAGGCCAGGATGATGCCGATGAACAGCACGCCGCCGATCAGGGCATTGAGCCCGGGATTGGCGAAGAAGGCCTGGATGATCTGCCTGTAGAGCACCACGCCCACCAGGGTGCACAGCACCAGGAAGACCAGCATCCGCACCAGGAAGACGCTGGGTGAGGACAGTTTCGTGTACTCGATATCCATGGAGGAGCGGGGCGGGGCGCCAGGCGGCATGGCCGGTATCATCCGTTACGAACGTGATTGCAGTGCGCACTATGGCACAGCGCCAGCCCAAAAAAAGCGCCGGATGAGCCGATTTCGTGGACAGCGCCCGGAACCCAAAGCGGAAACCGTGCTTTGATAACGCGTTGTCTGCAAAAGGTTTGCCCATCCCCAGGCCGCCGATGCCCTGGGGCTGTCTCCGGCCTGTTGCCGGCATCTGCGTTCTTTCCTCCGCTGCCCCCATAAGACCTGGCCAAGGGAGTGGTCGCATGAGCGTCGTCTCCGCCATCATCGGGACTGCCGAACGCGTGCCGCTGCCCGACGTCGTGATCCGCGCCGCGATCCAGCGCCTGTGCTCGCGCACGGCCTCGCGCCTGTCCACGCTGGGTGCAGCCGACGATGCCGCCTTCGCCGGGCGGATGATCCTGCGGCCGATCGCTGGCGAAGCGGATGCCGGACATCGTGAGGTGCCGGCGGCGTTCTTTGCGCAGCTGCTCGGCCCCAACCTCAAATACTCATGCTGCTTCTACAAGACCGATGCGACCACCTTGCAGGAGGCGGAGGAGGAGGCGCTGCGGCAGTCCGTCGAGCACGCCGGCATCGCCGACGGCCAGACCATCCTCGATCTCGGCTGCGGCTGGGGCTCGCTGTCGCTGTGGATGGCGCGGCAGTTTCCGCACGCGACGGTGACCGCGGTGTCGAACTCGCAGGCGCAGCGCGCCCATGTCGCGGAGCAGGCGCGGCTGCGCGGGCTGTCGAACCTGCGCGTGGTCGATGCGGACATGTGCGGGTTCGCGCCCGAAGGCGCGTTCGACCGCATCGTCTCGGTCGAGACGTTCGAGCACGTCATGAACTGGCGCAAGCTGATGACGCGGCTGCGGTCGTGGCTCGCGCCCGAGGGGCGCTTCTTCATGCACATCGCCACCCATCGCGCCGGCTCCGATCTGTTCGACCGGACCGATCGCGAGGACGGGATCGCCCAGCATGTCTTCACCGGCGGGCTGATGCCGAGCCATCACCTCGTCAGGCAGTTCGACGACATCTTCGCGCTCGAGAAGGAATGGTGCTGGAGCGGCACGCATTATCAGCGCACCGCCAACGACTGGCTCGGCAATTTCGATGCGCATCGCGACGCGATCGAAGCGTCCTTGCGCAAAATCCATGGCGAGGACACAGGCCTCTGGATGCGGCGCTGGCGCTGGTTCCTGCTCGCGACCTCAGGGGCGTTCGGCTATGCCGACGGAACCGAATGGGGCGTCAGCCAGTACCGGATGAAGGCCGCGGAGTGATTGCGATGTTCCGTCGCAGCACGCCGTGATGGAACCGGACTCACAATCCGGTGAATCCAAAAAAGTCCCCAGAAGTCAGCGTGATAGGCCGTGTGACATTGAGCCGCCCGCTGGATGCGTTGCGTCGCAGCAGCTCCATTCTATTTTGACGGCATCAGCCGCGCGGAATTGCCCAGAACGGGCCGGCGCGGCGTGTGACCAGTTTCAACAACATCGGGGCACTTACCTTCATGTCAGGACTTCGCGCGCGATCGGCATGCGTTGCAATGATGCTCGCGGCCTTTGCGCCGCTGCTCGCCGGCTGCGATGAATCGAGCTCGGCCGTCTCCGCCGCTCCGCCGGCCGACCCTGACGTCAGCATCGTCGTCGTCAAGCAGCAAGCCCGTGCCGTGGTGCGCGAGCTGCCGGGCCGCATCGCGCCGACGCGCATGTCCGACGTGCGGCCGCGCGTCTCCGGCATCGTGGTCGAGCGCCTGTTCCGCCAGGGCAGCGAGGTGAAGGCCGGCGATCCGCTCTACCGCATCGATCCGCGCCCGTTCGAGGTCGAGGTGATGGCCAACGAGGCCGGGCTCGCCAAGGCCGAGGCTGCGCTGATGCAGGCCAAGCAGCAGGCGCACCGTATCGCCACGCTGACCAGCCAGCGCGCCGCGCCCGAAGCCGAGAACGAGAAGGCGGTGGCCGCCGAGCGTCAGGCCCAGGCCGAGGTCGAAGGCCGCAAGGCCGAGCTCGCGCGCGCAAAACTCAATCTCGACTATGCCACCGTGCGCGCGCCGATCGACGGCGTCGTCGGTGCGGCCCTCGTCAGCGAGGGCGCGCTCGCGGTGCAGAACGAGACCAATCTTGCCACCATCCAGCAGCTCGACCCGATCTATGCCGACTTCACCCAGTCGGTGACCGAGCTCAACCAGCTCCGCCGCGCCTTCGAGAGCGGCGACCTCGAGCGGATCGCCGCCGATGCCGCCAAGGTGCGCCTCGTGCTCGACGACAACACGCTTTATTCGCTCGACGGCAAGCTGCTGTTCTCCGACGCCAAGGTCGACGCCCATACCGGGCAGGTGACCTTGCGCGGCGAGTTCCGCAATCCGAAGCGCGAGCTGCTGCCGGGCATGTATGTCCGCGTTCGCATCGACCAGGGCCTCGACTCCGATGCCATCGCGGTGCCGCAGCAGGCGATCCAGCGCAATGGCGGCGGCGGCAGCGAGGTGTTCGTGGTCAAGGACGACAACCGCATCGCGGTGCAGCCGGTGCGCACCGGCTCGGTGCAGGACGGCTTCTGGTTCGTCACCGAGGGCCTGAAGGCCGGCGACAAGGTCGTGGTCGAGGGCTTCCAGAAGTTTGCGGCCGGCGACAAGGTCAAGCCGCAATCCTGGTCGGAAGCGGACGCGACCGCGGACAACCGGCACGCCGAGAAAGTCACGCGGTAATCCGCCATGGCGAGTTTCTTCATCGACAGGCCGATCTTTGCCTGGGTGGTCGCGCTGTTCATCTGCTTGATCGGTGCGATCGCGGTGCCGCTGCTGCCGATCGCGCAATATCCGATCATCGCGCCGCCCTCGATCTCGATCTCGACCAGCTATCCCGGCGCTTCGCCCGAAAACCTCTACAACAGCGTCACGCGCCTGATCGAGGAGGAGCTCAACGGCGCCTCCGGCATCCTCAATTTCGAATCGACCAGCGACTCGCTCGGCCAGGTCGAGATCATCGCCAATTTCCAACCGGGCACCGATACCAGCGCGGCTTCGGTCGAGGTGCAGAACCGCATCAAGCGCGTCGAGGCGCGCCTGCCGCGCGCAGTGATCCAGCAGGGCATCCTGATCGAGGAAGCCTCCAGCGCGGTACTGCAGATCATCACGCTGAACTCGACCGACGGCAGCCTGGATGAGGTCGGCCTCGGCGACTTCATGATCCGCAACGTGCTCGGCGAGATCCGCCGCATCCCCGGCGTCGGCCGCGCCACGCTCTATTCGACCGAGCGCTCGCTTCGCGTCTGGGTCGATCCGGCAAAGCTCGTCGGCTATGGCCTGACCGCGGACGACATCAACAAGGCGATCGCCGCGCAGAACGCGCAGGTCGCTTCGGGCAGCATCGGCGCCGAGCCGTCGACCGCGACCCAGCGCACCTCCGCGCTGGTGCTGGTCAAGGGCCAGCTCTCCTCGCCGGATGAATTCGGCGCCATCATCCTGCGCGCCAATCCCGACGGCTCGACCGTGCGCCTGCGCGACGTCGCGCGCATCGAGGTCGGCGGCCTCAGCTATCAGTTCAACACGCGCCTCAACGGCAAGCCGACCGCCGGTCTCTCCGTGCTGATGTCGCCGACCGGCAATGCGCTGGCGACCGCGAGCGCGGTCGAGGAGAAGATGAAGGAGCTGTCGCGCTTCTTCCCGGCCAACATCACTTACGAGATCCCCTACAACATCACGCCCGTGGTCGAGGCCTCGATCAAGAAGGTGCTGTCGACGCTGGTCGAAGCCGTGGTGCTGGTGTTCGTGGTGATGTTCCTGTTCCTCCAGAACATCCGCTACACCATCATTCCGACCATCGTGGTTCCGGTGGCGCTTCTGGGCGCCTGTACCACGCTGCTGCTCGCCGGCTACTCCATCAACATGCTCTCGATGTTCGGCATGGTGCTCGCGGTCGGCATCCTCGTCGACGACGCCATCGTCGTGGTCGAGAATGTCGAACGCATCATGAGCGAGGAGGGGCTGTCGCCGAAGGAGGCGACGCGCAAGGCGATGTCGCAGATATCGGGCGCCATCATCGGCATCACCCTGGTGCTGATGGCGGTGTTCGTGCCGATGGCGTTCTTCCCGGGCTCGGTCGGCATCATCTACCGCCAGTTCTCGGTGACCATGGTCGCCGCGATCGGCTTCTCCGCCTTCCTCGCGCTGTCGCTGACCCCGGCGCTGTGCGCGACCTTGCTCAAGCCCGTCACGGCCGGTCATGGCCACGCGAAGCGGGGCGTGTTCGGCTGGTTCAACCGCATGCTCGAAGGCGGCAAGGAGCGCTATTCCCGCACCGTCGGCTTCTCGCTCAAGCGCACCGGCCGCCTGATGATGGTCTATGCCGCGCTGCTGGTGGGTCTCTCCTGGGCCTTCGTCAGCCTGCCCGGCGGCTTCCTGCCCATCGACGACCAGGGTTTTGTCACCACCGACGTTCAGACGCCGTCGGATTCGTCCTATCCGCGGACAGAGGCCGTGATCGAGAAGGTCGAGAAATATCTCGCCGAGCGGCCGGGCGTGAAGGATGTCACCTTCCTCACCGGCTTCAGCTTCTCCGGCCAGGGCATGAACACCGCGCAGGCCTTCATCACGCTGAAGGATTGGTCCGAGCGCGGGCCGAAGGATTCCGCTGCGGCGATCGTCAACGACATCAACCGCGACCTGGGGTCGTCGATCCGCGACGCCAAGATCTCTGCGCTGCAGCCGCCGCCGATCGACAATCTCGGCAACTCCTCGGGCTTCTCGTTCCGCCTCCAGGACCGCGGCCAGAAGGGCTATTCCGCCCTGATGCGTGCCGCCGACCAGCTGATCGCGGACGCCAATGCGAGCCCGGTGCTGCAGAAGGTCTATATCGAGGGCCTGCCCGAGGCGGGCGTCGTCAATCTCGTGATCGACCGCGAGAAGGCCGGCGCCTTCGGCGTCACCTTCGAGGACATCAACAACACGATCTCGACCAATCTCGGCTCGAACTACATCAACGACTTCCCGAACCGCGGCCGCATGCAGCGCGTCGTGGTGCAGGCAGATAGCCGTGATCGCATGCGGACCGAGGACATCCTCAACTACAACGTCAAGAACAGCCGCGGCCAGCTGGTGCCGTTCTCCTCCTTCGCCACGGTCGAATGGGCGCGTGGTCCGACGCAGATCGCCGGCTTCAACTACTATCCCGCGGTGCGCATCTCGGGCGAAGCGAGGCCCGGCTTCACCTCGGGCGATGCCATCGCCGAGATGGAGAAGCTTGCGGGCAGGCTGCCGCGCGGCTTCGGCTACGAATGGACCGGCCAGTCGCTGCAGGAAAAGCTGTCGGGCTCGCAGGCGCCGTTCCTGCTCGGCCTCTCGGTTCTCGTGGTCTTCCTGTGTCTGGCCGCGCTCTACGAGAGCTGGACCATCCCGCTCGCGGTGCTGCTCACCGTGCCGCTCGGCATCGTCGGCGCGGTCATCGCCGCGATGCTGCGCGGCCTGCCCAACGACGTCTATTTCACCGTCGGCCTCATCACCATCATCGGCCTTGCCGCCAAGGACGCGATCCTGATCATCGAGTTCGCCAAGGATCTGCGAAAGGAAGGCAAGCCGCTGGTGGACGCCACCATCGAAGCCTGCCGCCTGCGCTTCCGCCCGATCCTGATGACCGGCCTTGCCTTCATCTGCGGCGTGCTGCCGATGGCGATCGCCCACGGCGCCGGCGGGGCCAGCCAGCAGGCGCTCGGCAGCGTCGTGATGGGCGGCATGATCGCGGTCGTGATCCTGGCGCTCTTGATGGTGCCGGTGTTCTTCGTCTCGGTGCAGCGCGTGCTGGCGGGGGATCGGGAGCCGAAGGCCGCGAAGGAAGGCGAGCCGTATGGGCCGCCGGCGCCGGCGAGGGCCGGCCACTGAACGCCGGATCGGCCGGCTTGCTTTCTCGGGGGCGTCAATCCAGACTGCATCTCTGGATTGAAATGTATTCGCACCGCGGCGCGAATGCGCGGCCAACCTGCCGATTGCGAGCATGTAATGCGTCTGACCGACGTTGCGATCTCCAACTATCGCTCCATTCGGCGGCTCTCCATACCAATCCACCCCCTGTCCGTGTTTGTGGGTGAGAATGGCGTCGGCAAATCCAATCTCTACAAGTCCTTGTCGCTGTTGCGCGACGCGGCGGCAGGTCGAATCACGCGCACGATCGCCGAGGAAGGCGGATTGAGTTCGGTCTGCTGGTCCGGTCTTCGCAAGAAAGGCGAAGATGGGCGACTACGTTTGTCGGCCAAATTCGATAGATTCAGATATTCCATCGAGATCGGATTTCCTGGCCCGCTCGAGGCGGCGTTTTCCGGCGAGCCGATGATCAAGTCCGAAAGTATCGAGGCGACGCAGGGCAAACGAACGGTTCAATTGATGGAGCGAAAAAACTCGCTCGTCAGCGTGCGCGGCGAGAGCGGCGCATGGAGCAGCCACAAGGATGCGGTGCTGCCGTCCGAGACGGCGCTTGCGGGCTTTTCCGATGGCAAGGAATGCCCCGAAATCGATTTGGTCAGAAACGCAATGCTGGGCTGGCGCTTCTATCACGACTTTCGCACCGATCCGGCCTCGCCGCTACGAAAGCCGTGTCTCGCGATCACGACGCCCTCGCTCAGTGCCGATGGGAGTGATTTGGCCGCGGCCCTGGCGACGCTTTACACCATTCGGGAAGACGCCACCGAGCTGCAGGACGTAATCGAAGATGCATTCCCGGGCGCCGAGCTCCGCGCATGGGAAGAGAACGGCTTATGTGAATTTGATTTGCAACTGACGGATATGCTGCGGCCGTTCAGGGCTCATGAACTTTCCGATGGGACGCTGAAATATATTTGTCTGCTCGCGGTGTTCATGGGCTATCGGCTTCCGCCGTTCATCGCGCTGAACGAACCCGAGACCAGCCTGCATCCGTCGCTGCTCGCCCCATTGGCCCGGCTGATCGTCAAGGCATCGGGCCGCGCCGACATCTGGATCGTCACGCATTCGGAACAGTTGATGGAGGCATTGCGAAGCGAGAGCTCGGTCCCGCTTCGCCGGGTCATCAAGCCGAAAGGCGCCACGACGATCGAGGGCCTGACCCTCGGCGGTGAATATCGCGACGAGGAATCCGACGAAGACGACGCTTAGTCGTTGCAGGTCGAGCTGCTGTGGACAAGCCGTAAGGCAAAACTGTCATGCCCCGCGAAGGCGGGGCATCCAGTACGCCGCGGCGCCTGTGATTGAACCGAGACGCCGCGGAATACTGGATCACCCGCCTTCGCGGGTGATGACGGCGGAATGTGGAGAGCGCGAGCTTTCGCCTTACGCTGGCTTCCGCAAAATCTTCACCAGCTCGCCGTGCACGAACTCGTTGCCGCACACCACATGGCCGGTCAGCAGGGGATCGTCATTGCCCTGGACGCCCGACACCGTTCCACCGGCTTCGCGCACCATCAGCATGCCGGCGGCGATGTCCCAGGATTGCAGATTGCGCTCCCAATAGCCGTCGAGGCGGCCGGCTGCGACGAAGGCGAGGTCGAGGGAGGCGGCGCCGAAGCGGCGCAGGCCCGCGACGCGGTCCTGGATCGCGGTCATCTCGCGGCGGAATTCCTCGTGGTCGCCGCGGCCAATATGGGGCAGGCCGCAGGCGACCACGCACTCGTTGAGCTGGCGGCGGCCGGCCACCCGCAGGCGCTGGTCGTTGAGGAAGGCGCCCTTGCCGCGCTCGGCGATGTAGAGCTCGTCATTGGCGGGATTGTAGATCACGCCGGCAATGACCATGCCCTCGCGCGCGAGGCCGATCGAGATCGCGAATTGCGGAATGCCGTGCAGGAAGTTGGTGGTGCCGTCGAGCGGATCGACGATCCAGGTGTGGCTCTTGTCGGTGCCCTCGCGGGTGCCGCCTTCCTCGCCGATGAAGCCGTAGCCGGGCCGCGCCTTGGCGAGGTCCTGGTAGATGATCTCCTCGGCGCGCTTGTCGGCGAGCGAGACGAAATTGGCCGGTCCCTTCAGCGAGACCTGGAGATGCTCGATCTCGCCGAGATCGCGCTTGAGGCTCCGGCCGGCGCGGCGCGCGGCCTTGACCATGACGTTGATAGTTGCGGAATAAAGCATGAGCTCTGGGTCTTGTCGGGGGAAAGGGCGGGAAAGCACGCCTGTTTGAGGGATTGGGTGCCCTGCGGGGGCCCTCAGGTCAAGTCATTGCGTCAGGTCATTTGGTCCCGAGCCATTTCTTGGCGGCGGCCTCCGCCTTGGCCCGGTCCTCGGCCGGCAGGTCGGAGAGCTGCTTGTCGAGCTCCGGATCGCCCTTGCCGCTGGTCTTGGCCACCAGATGCCATTTGAAGCCCTCGACCTTGTCCACGGCCGCGCCCATGCCGTTGATCAGCACCCAGGCGAGGCGATTTTGCGCGATCGCGCTGCCCTGGCGGGAGGCCTTGCGAAGCAACGCGACGGCGGCCGGATGGTTCTTCGGCGTGCCGGTGCCGTTGAACATGGCGATGGCATATTCGACCTCGGCATCGACATTGTCGGCGAGCGAGGCGGCCTGGAGCAGTCGCACCGCGCGCTCGGGGTCCTTCGGGACCCCGGTGCCTTCCTTGTAGAAGGTCGCGAGCGCGTATTGCGCCTCGGGCAGGCCGGCGTCCGCAGCCTGGCGCAGCAGCTCGGCGGAGCGCTTGACGTCCTGCGGCAGGGTCTGACCGTCGAGATAGAGCAGCGCGAGATTATAGGCCGCCTTGGGCTCGCCGAGCTTGGCGGCTGACGCCATCAGCTTGACTGCCTCGCCCTTGTCCACCGCGCCGCCGCGGCCGGCCATGCGCAGCATCGCCAGCGCGAACATCGCCTCGCGGTCGCCCGCATCCGCAGCGCGCTTGTACCATTCGACCGCCTTGGCGTAGTCGCGGCGGATGCCCATGGCGTTGGAATAGAGCTCGCCGAGCATGGTCATCGCCTTGGGATCGCCGGTCGCGGCGCGCGCGCTGGCGAGATCGAATGCGGTCTTGTACTGGCCGCGCTGATAGGCGCCGAACACCAGATCGACGCCCGGCGTGTCGGTGGGCGGCGCCGGGATCACGGTTGCGGGCAGTTGAGGCTTTGGGGAAGCGGCCGGCTTGGGCGAAGCCGACGGTTTCGGCGCCGGCGCGGCCTCTTTCTTCTTGGCAGCGGGAGGCGGCTTGGGCTTCTGTTTCTCGGCGGGCGGGCTCGGGACTGTCGCCGGTGGCGTGATCTGGAGCTGTGCGGCCGCGGGCACTGTCAACAGCAGCGTGGCCAGGATGGTGATGCACGGGAGCTTCATGTCGGGCGCTAGCCGTGCTCCTGACCCGCAGGCGCGGTGGCATGGGCCTTCTTGATCGCGGCGTCGGCCTCGATCAGCGCAGCCTTCGGTCCGCGCGGATCGGCCCAGATGAACTCGCCGACCAGCACGAAATCGGCGCCGCTGGCGGCGAAGTCGTAGGCTTCTTCCAGCGACGTCGCAAAGCCGACGCAGGGCGGCTCGAACAGCTCGGCCCACCAGTCGAGCCGCTCGGCGATCGCCTGCGACGACGGTCGCTGTCCCTTCGCGTCGGGCTCGCCGAACAGCACATAGTCGGCGCCCATCTCGCCCGCATCCATGGAATGGTGCCGCGTCGTCAGCCCGCCGACGCCGGCGATGCGATCGGGCTTGAGCGATGGCAGCGCCTCTTTCAGCGCGGCGATGCCGGGCAGGTGCGCGCCGTCGGCGCCGCCGCGCGCGACCAGCTCGGCATGGCCGTCGACCAGCAGCGCGGCGCCCGCCTTCTGCACCGGCGGCGCCAGCGCCTTGACGCGCGAGATCATGGTGCGCTGGTCGGTCTCCTTCAGTCGCAGCAGCACGGCGGCGACATCGGCGGAGGCGAGCAGGCCCGGCAATTCGGCCACGAGCGTCGCGGGATCATCGACAACGGGCGTCGCGAGATAGAGACGCGGCGCCGGGCGCGGCGGAGGCGGTTTGTTCGACAAGATCTAGGCCGCTTTCTTTTCCAGGCTGCTTTGCCATTCGCCCTTGGAGGCGAGACCGTTCATGCGGGCGCGATGGCTGAACGCGCTCTGTCCAGCCGCGACATTCTCGGCCTTGCCCGACCAGGCCTTCTGCGGCGCGGCCTGCAGCGCGCGGCCATAGGAGAAGGTCAGGCCCCAGGGCAGCGGACCGAGCTTGTGCATGGCGTTGAGATGCGCGGTCGCCTCTTCGTCGGACTGGCCGCCGGAGAGGAAGGCGATGCCCGGCACCGCGGCGGGGACGCAGGCCTTGAGCAGCCGGATCGTCTTTTCCGCAACTTCCTCGACGGAGGCCTGCTTTGCGCATTTCTTGCCCGAGATCGCCATGTTCGGCTTCAGCACCATGCCCTCGAGCGCAACGCGCTGCACGCGCAGCTCCTGGAAGGTCTTGTTGAGCACACGGCTCGTCACCTCATAGCAGCGGTCGATGTCGTGATCGCCGTCCATCAGCACCTCAGGCTCGACGATCGGCACGATCTGCGCGGCCTGGCATAGCGCGGCATAGCGCGCCAGCGCATGGGCGTTGACGCGGATCGCGGTCATCGAGGGAATGCCGCTGCCAATGTCGATCACCGCGCGCCATTTGGCAAAGCGCGCGCCGCGCTCGTAATATTTCTTCAAGCGCTCGGCGAGCTTGTCGAGCCCGACGGTGACAAGCTCGCCCGGGCACATCGGCAGGGCCTGCGTGCCCTCGTCGACCTTGATGCCGGGAATGGCGCCGCTCTGTTCGATCAGCTTGACTAGGGGCGTGCCGTCCTTCGCATCCTGCCAGATCGTCTCGTCATAGAGGATCACGCCGGAGATGTACTGGCTCATGGCGTCCTTGGAGCGGAATAGCATCTCGCGATAGTCGCGGCGGTTGGTCTCCGTCGATTCCACGCCGATCGCGTCAAAACGCTTCTTGATGGTGCCGGAGGATTCGTCGGCGGCAAGGATGCCCTTGCCGGGGGCGACCATGGCGGTCGCGATCCTGTTGAGCTCAGTCAGATTCATCGAGAGGTCCTCCCAAAACGATTCTGCCCTTGCCCGTGAAAATAGACCGTTCTCGGGCAATTGCCGAGTTAACGTTGGTCGCAGGGTAAAGGGGGAGGGAGCGTCGTGCCAAAAGAAGACTGTCATTCCGGGATGCGCCGAAAGGCGCAGGCCCGGAATCCATAACCTCAGGGCGTGGTTATGGATTCCGGGCTCGCCGCTTTGCGGCGCCCCGGAATGACGGAGAGAGTGCGCCGCGGATCACGCCACCGCGATCGCTTACGCGACGCGGGGGTCAAGCTCGCCCTTGGCGTAGCGCTTGGCCATCTCGGCGGTGGTGAGGACCTTCTTGATCTTGGAGGCCTGGCCCGCCGTGTTGAACTCCTGGAGCCGCTGCTTGCACAGCTTGGTCATGGCTTCCATTGCCGGCTTCAGATATTTGCGCGGGTCGAACTCTTCCGGATTGTCCTTGAGGACCTTGCGGATCTGGCCGGTCATCGCCATGCGGTTGTCGGTGTCGATGTTGATCTTGCGCACGCCGTTCTTGATGCCGCGCTGGATCTCGGCAACAGGCACGCCCCAAGTCGGCTTCATCTTGCCGCCATAGGCGTTGATGATGTCCTGCAGGTCCTGCGGCACCGAGGAGGAGCCGTGCATGACCAGATGCGTGTTCGGCAGCTTGCGGTGGATCTCCTCGATCACGTTCATGGCGAGGATGTCGCCGTCAGGCTTGCGGGTGAACTTGTAGGCGCCATGCGAGGTGCCCATCGCGATCGCGAGCGCGTCGACCTTGGTCTCCTGCACGAACTTCACGGCCTCGTCCGGGTTGGTCAGGAGCTGGTCGTGGCTGAGCTTGCCCTCGGCGCCGTGGCCGTCTTCCTTGTCGCCCATGCCGGTCTCCAGCGAGCCGAGCACCCCGAGCTCGCCCTCGACCGAGATGCCGCCGAGATGGGCCATGTCGGTCACCGTCTTGGTGACGCCGACATTGTAGCCCCAGTCGCCGGGGGTCTTGCCGTCGGCCTTGAGCGAGCCGTCCATCATCACCGAGGTGAAGCCGGCCTGGATCGCGGTCATGCAGGTCGCGGGCTCGTTGCCGTGGTCGAGATGCACGCAGACCGGGATGTGCGGATAAATTTCGGTCACCGCGTCCATCATGTGCTTGAGCATGACGTCGTTGGCGTAGGAACGCGCACCGCGCGAGGCCTGGATGATGACGGGCGCGTCGACCTGGTTGGCGGCGTCCATGATCGCCAGCGCCTGCTCCATGTTGTTGATGTTGAAGGCCGGTACGCCGTAATCGTTCTCAGCCGCATGGTCGAGCAATTGACGCAACGTGATCCGAGCCATCTGTCTTTCTCTCCGTTTGGGCCTACAGGGCCGCTTCTTGCTTGCCGTTCTAATTACTTGGTGCGCAGAACTTCGACGCCGGGCAGGGGCTTGCCTTCCATCCATTCAAGGAACGCGCCACCGGCGGTCGAGACATAGGTGAAATCACCGGCCACGTGGGCCTGGTTGAGCGCGGCAACGGTGTCGCCGCCGCCCGCGATCGAGATCAGCTTCTTGGCCTTGGTACGCTCGGCCGCGTGCTTGGCGGCCGCGACCGTGCCGCGGTCGAAGGGCTGCATCTCGAAGGCCCCGAGCGGGCCGTTCCAGACCAGCGTCGCCGCGTCGTCGATCGCGGCGTGGACGCGGGCGACCGATTGCGGGCCGACGTCGAGGATCATGCCGTCGGCCGGGATCGCATCGAGGCCGTAGGCATGCGAGGGCGCATTGGCCGCGAAATGATAGGCAACGGTGGCGTCGACGGGCAGGATGATGGCGCAATTGGCGGCTTCCGCCTTCTCCATGATGCGCAGCGCGGTCGGCGCGAGATCTTTCTCGGCCAGCGACTTGCCGACGGCGACGCCCTGGGCGTGCAGGAAGGTGTTGGCCATGCCGCCGCCGATCACCAGCGCGTCCACCTTGGTCACGAGATTTTCCAGCAGGTCGATCTTGGTCGAAACCTTGGCGCCGCCGATGATGGCGATGACCGGCTTGGTCGGCGAGCCCAGCGCCTTCTCCAGCGCATCGAGCTCGGCCTGCATGGTGCGGCCGGCATAGGCCGGCAGCTTGTGGCCGAGGCCTTCGGTCGAGGCATGGGCGCGGTGCGCGGCCGAGAATGCGTCACTGACCCAGATGTCGCCGAGCTTTGCCAATTCCGCGACGAAGGCGGGATCATTCTTTTCCTCTTCCTTGTGGAAGCGGGTGTTTTCCAGGCAGAGGATGTCGCCGTCCGTCAGGGCGGCCACGGCCGTGGCCGCGGGCTCGCCGATGCAGTCGTCGGCGAAGGCGACGGGCCTCTTCACGACCTTCGACAGCGCTTCCGCGACGGGCTTGAGCGACTCCTTGGGATCGCGTCCCTTGGGCCGGCCGAAATGCGCCAGCAGGATGACCTTAGCCCCCTTGTCCGAGAGTTCGGTGATGGTTGGCGCGACGCGCTCGAGCCGGGTCGCGTCGGTGACGCGGCCGTTGTCCATGGGCACGTTGAGATCGACGCGCAGCAGCACGCGCTTGCCCTTCACATCGACGTCGTCGAGGGTGCGGAATTTGTTCGCCATCGGACACTCTCTCTTGTCCCGGGCGCTGCGCAGCGCGAAGCGGTGCGCTGCAGAACCGGGACCTACGCGGGGAGATGGGTCCCGGCTCTGCGGAGCAGCGCAAGCGCGCTGCACCGCGTCCGGGACACGAGACCTACGTTCTTAGATCACCTTCGCCATCGCGACGGCGGTGTCCGCCATGCGGTTGGAGAAGCCCCACTCGTTGTCGTACCAGGACATCACGCGCACCAGCGTGCCGTTCTGCACCTTGGTCTGGTCTTCGTGGAAGGTCGAGGAGTGCGGGTCGTGATTGAAGTCGATCGAGACGTTCGGCGCATTGGTGTAGCCGAGGATGCCCTTGAGCTGCTGCTCGCTGGCGCGCTTCATCGCCGCGTTGATTTCCTTGGCGTCGGTGGCGCGCTTCGCGACGATCTTGAGATCGACCACCGAGACGTTCGGCGTCGGCACGCGGATCGCGACGCCGTCGAGCTTGCCCTTCAGCTCCGGCAGCACGAGGCCAATCGCCTTGGCAGCGCCGGTCGAGGTCGGGATCATCGACATCGCAGCCGCACGGCCGCGGTAGAGATCCTTGTGCAGCGTGTCCAGCGTCGGCTGGTCGCCGGTATAGGCGTGGATCGTGGTCATGAAGCCGGTCTCGATGCCGACGAGGTCGTTCAGCACCTTGGCGACCGGTGCGAGGCAGTTGGTGGTGCAGCTGCCGTTGGAGACGACCAGGTGATCCTTGGTCAGCGTGTCGTGGTTGACGCCGTAGACGATGGTGGCGTCGGCGCCGTCGGCAGGGGCGGAGACCAGCACGCGCTTGGCGCCGGCGGTCAGATGCGCGGAGGCCTTGTCCTTCGCGGTGAAGATGCCGGTGCACTCCAGCGCGATGTCGACGCCGAGATCCTTCCAGGGCAGCTTCGAGGGATCGCGCTCGGCGGTCACCTTGATCTTGCCGCCTCCAAGGTTGATCGAGTCACCGTCGACGGTGACGGTGCCGGGGAAGCGGCCATGGACGCTGTCGAAGCGAAGAAGATGGGCGTTGGTCTCGACCGGACCGAGATCGTTGATGCCGACGACCTCGATGTCCTTGCGGCCGGACTCGGCGATAGCCCGCAACACGTTGCGGCCGATGCGGCCAAAACCGTTAATTCCGACGCGGACTGCCATGTTTCGTCTCCTTCAATGACCGTTCAGTGACGGCTGTTCAATAACCCCATCGTCCCGCACAACGCGCTTGGCGCGCTTGCGAGGGTTTTTTAGACGGACGCCCGGTTCGGCCGGGCGGTGCTTGATCATATGAGGAGTTACGTAGTCCTTTTTTTTGGCAAGCTCAACTCTCAGGAAACGCGCTTCAGCACAGCGTTAACCGCAGCCTCGGCGGTAATGCCGAAATGCTTGAAAAGGTCCTTCGCCGGGCCGCTTTCGCCGAAGGAATGCATGCCGACGAATTCACCATCCTGGCCGATCACGGCATCCCAGCCCCAGCGCACGGCAGCCTCGATCGCGACCTTCACCGGCGCGTTGCCGATGATCTCGGCGCGCTTGCCCTCTGGTTGCGCTAACAACAGCTCGAGCGAGGGCACCGAGACCACCCGTGACGCGATGCCGCGCTCGGCGAGCTGCTTCTGGGCGGCGACCGCGATCTCGACCTCGGAGCCGGAGGCGAACAGCGTCGCCTTGGCCTCGCCTTGCGCGGCGACCAGCTCGTAGGCGCCGGCCGCGCAAGGGCTGTCGTTCGGCGCGGTGGTGCGGAGCTGCGGCAGGTTCTGCCGCGTCAAGGCCAGCACGGTCGGGCCGTCGATGCGGTTCAGCGCGAGCTCCCAGCACTCGGCGACCTCGATGGCATCGCAGGGGCGGAACACGCGCATGTTCGGGATGGCGCGAAGCGCGGCGAGATGCTCGACCGGCTGGTGGGTCGGACCGTCCTCGCCGAGGCCGATGGAGTCATGCGTCATCACGTAGACGACGCCGGCGCCCATCAGCGCGGCAAGGCGCATCGCCGGCCGCGCATAATCGGTGAACACCAGGAACGTCGCGCCGTTCGGTGCGAAGCCGCCATGCAGGAAGATGCCGTTCATCGCCGCGCACATGCCGTGCTCGCGGATGCCGTAATGGATGAAACGGCCCTTCGGCGTCTTGGCGGAGAAGGCGGTTGCCGACTTCGCCTTGTTGTTGTTGGAGCCGGTGAGATCGGCCGAGCCGGCGAGGAATTCCATCGGCATCGCGCCGGCAATCACTTCGATCACGGCTTCCGAGGATTTGCGGGTGGCCGCATTCATCGGCTTTTCCAAGAGCTCCTTCTTGTAGGCGCGCACCGCCTTGGCGAGCGAGGCCGGCCGCTCATGGCGCAGGCGGCGCTCAAACTCGGCGCGCTTGCGGCTGCCGAGCTCGCCGAGCCGCGCCTCCCATTCCTGCCGGGCGGATGCGCCGCGGCTGCCGGCCGCGCGCCAGGCCTTCAGCACGTCCTCGGGCACCGAGAACGGCTCGAGCGAGATGCCGAGATTTTCCTTGGCGGCCTTGAGCTCGTCGGCGCCGAGCGCCTCGCCGTGCGCCTTCGACGTGCCCGCCTTGTGCGGCGCGCCGAAGCCGATCGTGGTGCGGCAGGCGATCAGCGTCGGCTTGTTCGACTTTTTCGCGCGCGTGATGGCATCGGTGATCGCGGCCTGATCCTGGCCGTCGATCTTCTCGGCGGCCCAGCCTGCCGACTTGAAGCGCTTCACCTGGTCGACGGAATCGGCGATCGAGGTCGGGCCGTCGATCGAGATGCCGTTGTCGTCGTAGAGCACGATCAGCTTGTTCAGCTTCCAGTGCCCGGCCATCGCGATCGCTTCCTGCGACACGCCCTCCATCAGGTCGCCGTCGGAGGCGAGCACATAGGTGTGATGGTCGACGATCTTCTTGCCGAACTCGGCGGCGAGCATCTTCTCGGCGAGCGCCATGCCGACTGCGGTCGAGATGCCCTGGCCGAGCGGGCCGGTCGTGGTCTCGATGCCATTGGTGCGGAAATTCTCCGGGTGTCCCGGGGTCAGCGAATCGACCTGGCGGAACTGCTTGATCTGGTCCAGCGTCATTTCGGAATTGCCGGTGAGATACAGCAGCGAATAGAGCAGCATCGAGCCGTGGCCGGCCGACAGCACGAAGCGGTCGCGATCGGGCCAGGACGGCACGGCCGCATCGTATTTCAGGAACTGCGTGAACAGCACCGTGGCGATGTCGGCGGCGCCCATGGGCAGGCCGGGATGGCCCGACTTCGCCTTCTCGACAGCGTCCATCGAAAGGCCGCGGATCGCGTTGGCCATACGGGTGTGGTCGACCTGCGTCATGTCTGAAATCCGTCTGGAATGAGGCGCTTGGCGGTGGACGCCCGCGCGGGAAGGGGGCCTCTCGGCCGCGTAAGGTCGGGCTGGGATAGCACCTCGGTTCCGGAAGTCCAAGGCAATCAAACGCCGGTTTGGCCGCAAAAGTTGCGTGATGCGGGCTCTGGAAAAGTGGCGGCCCTGTGTTGCTTGCGACAAACGCGGGGTGTTCGCGCGGGGATCATGCCCTCAAGGATCGGTGCATAGTTTCGCGCCGGCGTTGCGCTTGGCTAGCTTGCCACGTAAATTTCTGCTTCTAAGCGCTTGCCGAACCGAGTCTTTTGCCGGACGGCAAGCTCCAGGGAAAGGCCACTGGGTAAAGGCCGGTAGGTTCCGCCGCTGACTGCATGAACGATCGCGTTTCCAACAGCTCTGCCATGACCGAGTCCTCGGCCGTCGAGATCGAGATCGCGACGCGCAGGCTGATGGCGGCGCTCGACGCGCTCGAAAGCGCGGTGGAGCGGCGGCGCGATGCCGATCGCGACGAGAACGAGCTGGCCGCGCGGATCCAGGCTCTCGGCGCCGATCGCTCGCGGCTTGCCGACGAGCTCGACGGAGCCTTGGTGAAGGCGCGCAAGCTCGAGCGCACCAATCGCGAGATCTCCGACCGGCTGGATTCCGCAATCGTCACGATACGTTCGGTGCTCGATACCGGAGAGGATGGATGAGCCACATCAACGTCACCATCAACGGCCGGCAGTACCGCATGGCCTGCGAGGAGGGCCAGGAGGTGCGGCTGCTTAAGCTCGCCGAAACCCTGGAGACACGGATCCAGTCGCTGCGCGGAAAATTCGGCGAGATCGGCGATGCACGGCTGACCGTGATGGCCGCGCTGACCGTCTGCGACGAGCTGGTCGACACCAGCAACCGTGTCCGAACCCTCGAGCAGGAGTTGACCGAACTTCGGGATTTCCGCAACGCCGCCGTCGAGCGCGCGAGGATGACGCAGACCGCCGTGGTGAACGCGCTGAATGCCGCGGCCGAGCGAATCGAGAAGTCGACCCAGGTGCTGAACCGGACCGTCGGCAATGGGATTGCGATCGGGTAGGGCTGCGGAAGGCCCAGTCCCCATTTCTGCCACGCCCGCGGTGCGCTCCCTCGCTCGCCTGCGGGGGAGGGTTGGGGAGAGGGTGTCTCGACAACGAAGAACCCCCAAGAGGAGCGAGCCCTCACCCGGCGCTTCGCGCCGACCTCTCCCGCAAGCGGGAGAGGTGGGGACCAGCCGCGGCCCGGGCTGGCGATTCGTCAACATCGTTGTTACATTGCCCGAGCGAAGCTGCGACGCGCGTCAGGAGCCATATATCCCCGGGGCCTTATCGATCCTTTAGGGAACTGTCCCTGGCCGGGCCCGTGGGCTCGGACATATGGTGCCCACCTACTTTCGTAGGGAACTCCGGGATCGAGTGCTTCAACGGCGTCCGCGGCTTCGCACTGTTTCCTTCTGGTTCGTGCCTGTCGAATTTGCGTCCCCGACACGCTTGCGGTTCAATTCAGTCTTGGTGTCATGCCCCTGGCTCGACCGGGCATCCAGTACGCCGCGGCGTCGAGGTTCTTGCACTGACGTCTCTGGAATACTGGATCACCCGCCCCAGTGCGCAAGGGCGCACAAGGCGGGTGATGACCTTGGGGGACCGAAGCACATGTCCAACTCCAAAGCCGAACTCCGCGCCAAAGCCCTCGCCAAGCGCGACGCGCTCAGCGAGAAGAAGCGCGCGACCGCCGCTGCAAAGCTCGCCAAGCGCGGGCTGCCGTTCGACCTCTTGCCCGGCAGCATCGTCTCGGGCTATTCGCCGATCCGCAGCGAGATCGATCCGATGCCGCTCTTGAAGAAGCTGGCGGAGGAGGGCGCAAGGCTGGCGCTGCCCTGCGTCACCACGCGCGGCAAGGCGCTGATCTTCCGCATCTTCCATCCGAACGACCGCCTGATGCTCGGCCCGCTCGGCATTCCCGAGCCGTCGCCGGCAGCCGCCGAAGTGATTCCCGACATCATGCTGACGCCGCTTGCGGCGTTCGACCGCCTCGGCCATCGCATCGGCTACGGCGCGGGGCATTACGATTTCACCTTCGCGCATTTGCGCAAGGCCAAGCACATTGTCGGCATCGGGCTTGCTTTTGCAGCGCAGGAGATCGAGGCGGTTCCGGCACTATCCCACGACGTGGCGCTGCATTATGTGCTAACGGAATCGGACGTGTTCGATTTCCGGAGTTCTGAAGTTGCGCATTCTCTTCGTGGGTGATGTCGTCGGCCGTAGCGGGCGCGAGGCCGTCGCCAAATATTTGCCCGGCATGGTCAAGGACTGGTCGCTCGATTTCGTCGTCGTCAACGGCGAGAATTCCGCGGGCGGCTTCGGCATCACGGAAGCGATCTACCGGGAGCTCGTCGAGGCCGGCGCCGATGCGGTGACGCTCGGCAACCATTCCTGGGACCAGCGCGAGGCGCTGGTGTTCATCGAGCGCGCCGACCGCCTTGTCCGTCCCGCAAACTATCCGCGCGGAACGCCCGGCCGCGGCGCCGCTCTGGTCGAGACCAAGAACGGCAAGCATGCGCTCGTCGTCAACGCGCTTGGCCGGGTCTTCATGACCCCGTTCGACGATCCGTTCGCCGCGCTCGAGCGCGAGCTCGGCGCCTGTCCGCTCGGCGTTGCCGCGGATGCCATCGTCGTCGATTTCCATTGCGAAGCGACCAGCGAGAAGCAGGCCATCGGCTTCTTCTGCGATGGACGCGCCAGCCTCGTCGTCGGCACGCACACGCATGTGCCGACCGCCGATCATCAGATCCTCACCGGCGGCACCGCTTACATGACCGACGCCGGCATGACCGGCGACTACGATTCCATCATCGGCATGCAGAAGGAAGAACCGCTGCGCCGGTTCACATCGGGGATTCCGTCGGGCCGTTTCGAGCCGGCCGCGGGCGTCGCGACCCTCAGCGGCGTTGCGGTGGAGACCGACGATGCCACGGGCCTCGCGCTCAAGATCGCGCCGGTGCGCGTTGGTGGAAGGCTGGAGCCGGCCACGCCGAAGTTCTGGCTGAGCTGAAGAACGAAGCTACACGATCGGAAATCGTAGGGTGGGCAAAGGCGCACTTGCGCCGTGCCCACCATCTTTCTCCATGTTCGCAAGTGCGTGGGCACGCTTCCGCCTTCGCTCTTCGAGATACGGCGGACAAGTCGCTTTGCCCACCCTACGACGCTGAATTTTGAGCGGCATCGACGGTGCACCCTCTCCCCTTGTGGGAGAGGGTGGCTCGCCGCATAGCGGCGAGACGGGTGAGGGGTTTCTCTCCGCGAGTGAATCTCTCGCATCTGAACGCGCGGAGAAAGACCCCTCATCCGGCGCTTCGCGCCACCTTCTCCCACAAGGGGAGAAGGGATAGCGCTAGCGCTCGTTTCAACCGGCCGCCTCACGCCGCCGCGCGAACTGCCTGCCAAAGCTCCAGCACGTCCGCGCGCGAGATGCCGCGCGTGATGAAGACGATGCGTGAGCGGCGATCGCGGTCGGGCCAGGCGGCGAGCGCCACCGGCGGGTGGAAGACGTGATGCACGCCGTGGATCACGACCGGCGCAGCCTCGCCGTGAAGGTTGAGAATCCCCTTCACTCGCAAGAGATCCGCGCCACGCGCGTTGCGCAAATGCGCGAGCCAGTGGGTCACGGCCATCCAGTCGAGCGGCTCGTCGAATGCCAGCATGAAACTGGTGATGGACGCGTCGTGATCGTGATGATCATGGTCATGATGCGCGTGACGGTCATGATGCGAATGGCCGGCATGCGCATGCGGCTCGGCGAAGGCGTGCTCATTCAGCCAGCGCGCAACGTCGATCCTTTTCTTCTCGGGATCGATCAGGCCCGCACCAAATAGATGGGCCGGATCGATCTCGCCATGATCAACGGTTTCGATCCTCGCGCCGGGATTGAGCTGACGTAGACGCAGCTCCAGCGAGCCGACGTCGTCGACCAGATCGCGCTTGGTGATCAACAGCCGGTCCGCCAGCGCGACCTGCTTCACCGCCTCATACTGACGGTCGAGCTGATGCGATGCATTGACCGCGTCGACCGTGGTCACGATCGTGTCGAGCCGGAGGAAGTGCGAGACGAGCGGGTTGTTGAGCAGCAGCTGCACGATCGGCGCGGGATCGGCGAGCCCGGTGGTCTCGACCAGGATGCGGCGAAACGGCGGAATCTCGCCCCGGTCGCGCTTGACCAGGAGGTCCCGCAGCGTCTGTTCCAGGTCGCTGCGGATGGTGCAGCAGATGCAGCCGCTTGCGAGCACGGCAACCTCGCCATCGACGCGCTCGACCAGGAGGTGATCGAGGCTGACCTCGCCATACTCGTTGATGATGACGGCGCTGTCCTTCATGTCGTCGCGGCGCAGCAGGCGATTGAGCAGCGTGGTCTTGCCGCTGCCGAGAAAGCCGGTGATCAGCGACACCGGTAGCCGCTGAGCGGATTTGTCGCTTTCGAACAGGCTCATGGGACACTCGCGCCATCAGTCTTATTTTTGTCGCTGGACAACAGCGTAGCGGAGGAGGAGGGTAGCCGGAAACAATTTGAGAGTCAGATTTTGTTCTGACCACAACCTGGGAGGGTGCAATGTCTAATGAGATCAACAACGTAGATCAAGACGAGAGCGGCTCCACGACCGATCGGCGGACCCTGCTCCGCACCGCGGGCATCGCCGGCGTCGCGGGTGCCGCTCTCGCCGGCTCGATGCACGGCAAGTTCTCGCTTGCACCGATCAGCGAAGCCCAGGCGCAGACCGCGACCTCCATGCCCAAGGGCACCGACAAGCCGTGGTGGCCGTCGAAATGGGGCAAGGACGACGAGTCCGGCGCATCAAATCACATCACGCCCGAAAAGGTCCTGGATGCCGCGAAATGGATCAAGGACGGCAAGATCTACAAGATCGGTCGCGTCTACGAAGGCGGCATGCCGCTGTTCGGTCCGCGCGCGTTCACGCTGCGCATTCCCGGCAGCCCGACCGGCGGCCCGTTCGGCGACAACAAGATGGTCTATCACGACGAATTCCTGACCACCGAGATCGGCCAGACCGGTACGCAAT
Organism: Bradyrhizobium sp. B117; assembly: GCF_038969555.1. Classification (NCBI taxonomy): domain Bacteria; kingdom Pseudomonadati; phylum Pseudomonadota; class Alphaproteobacteria; order Hyphomicrobiales; family Nitrobacteraceae; genus Bradyrhizobium; species Bradyrhizobium sp. B117. The sequence continues at coordinate 9,017,125 of NZ_CP152414.1, read as the reverse complement.
TCGATGGCCTCGGCCATATCGGAATCCAATTGGGCAAGGACGGCGACAAGAACGAGATGCGGTTCTACAATGGTTTCACCGCAACCGAGATCAGCGACGCCTACGGTTTGAAGAAGCTCGGTGTCGAGAAGCTCAAGCCGCTGTTCACCCGCGCGCATCTGGTCGACATGGTCGCGCTGAAGGGCGGGATGATGGATGTCGGCCAGGAAATCACCGCGGCCGACATCAAGGCCGCGCTGGCGAAGCAGAACATTCCCGAGAGCGACATCAAGCCGGGCGATGCGATCATGTTCCACACCGGCTGGGGCTCGCTGTGGATGAAGAACAACGACCGTTTCAACAGCGGCGAGCCGGGCATCGGCATGGATGCGGCCAGATGGGTGATCGAGAAGGATCTCGCGCTCACCGGCGCCGACACCTGGGCGGTGGAGGTGGTGCCCAATCCCGACAAGTCGCTCGCTTTCGTGGTCCACTCCGAGCTGCAGACCAAGCACGGCATCCACAACCACGAGAACCTCATCTTCGACGATCTGATCGCCGACAAGAAGTACCAGTTCGTCTATTGCTTCGCGCCGGCCCCGATCAAGGGCGCCACGGGCAGCAACGGCTGCCCGATTGCGCTTACGTGAGGCGGTTAGAGTCGGCTTCCTAATCGTTCTCGGGCGGCATTGACGGTGCACCCTCTCCCCTTGTGGGAGAGGGTGGATCGCCGCATAGCGGCGAGCCGGGTGAGGGGTTGCCTCCGCGAGTCGTCTGGCGCTTGAGAGCGAGGAGAGACATCCGGCGCTTCGCGCCACCTTCTCCCACAAGGGGAGAAGGGGCAGCGGCGGTTGCGGCTAAATTCAATCCGCCGTCTGTTCCCGCAGCTCCGCGACGTCCTTCGCCGTCAGCTTCGAGCCCTTGGTGCCGAACCGCGCCGTCACGTAGTTCGCCACCGCCGCGATCTCGTCGTCGGTATACGCACTTCCGAATGCGGGCATCGACAGCGCACCGTCAGGCGTATGCCGCTTGGTGCCTGAGATCACGATCTGCGCGACGTTGGTGGCGGCGGGGTCGTTGACGGCCCAGGTACCGGTCAGCGTTGCCATCGGGGAGACCGGGCTCTCGCCGTTCCAGCCGTGGCAACTGGCGCAGGCGCTGGCGAACACTTTCTTGCCGCGCGCGTCCGCTGTCACGCCTTCCTTGTGCGAGGCGGGCGCGACGGGCGCCGTGGTGGCGGGCAGGTCGGGCGAGGGCTGCGGCGGCACGCTGCGCAGGTAAGCAACGATGCTGCTGATGTCTTCGGGCGCGAACTGGCTAAAACTGTGGTCGACCGCTTCGCCCATCGGACCCGACGCCGAGCCGTGGCCTGGCGCGTGGCCGAGCGACAGATAGGAGATCAGATCCTGGTCGCTCCAGTTGCCGAGACCCGTCGCCTTGTCCGAGGAGATGTTGAAGGCGCGCCAGCCGGCGGTGATGGCGCCGGCGAACTTCTTGCGGTTATCCAGCGCGAAGCCGAGATTGCGCGGCGTATGGCACTCGCCGCAATGCGCCAGCGCCTCCGCAAGATATGCACCGCGATTCCACTCCGGGCTTTTTGCCGTGTCGGGCGTGAAGCGCGTGTCCGGATTGAACACGGCCGACCAAAAGATCATCGCCCAGCGCTGGTTGAACGGGAACGACAGCGTATTGTCCGGCGCCTTGGCACGCACCGCCGGCTGGCTGAACAGGTAGGCCTTCACCGCGAGCACGTCCTCGTCGGTCATGTAGGTGTAGGACGTGTAGGGCATCGCCGGATAGAGCCGGGCGCCGTCACGACGCTTGCCGTGCTGCACCGCGTTCAGAAAATCCTGATCGCTGTAATTGCCGATGCCGGTGTCCTTGTCCGGCGTGATGTTGGTCGAATAGAGCGTGCCGAACGGAAGCTTGAAGGCGAGCCCGCCGGAATAGTCCTTCTCGCCCGGCTTGGTGTGGCAGACCATGCAGTCGGCGGCCTTGGCGAGATATTCGCCGCGTTCGACGAGGCTCGCTTTCTCCAGCTTGGCCGGTACGCCCGTCGGCTTGCCGGCGCGGTAGTCCGCCAGCGCCACCTTGGTGCCGCCGGCGAAGTCGAGCGGGCCGGGCCCGCGGATGATCCAGACCGCGAGTCCCGCCACCACGATGGCGATCACGACGAGGCTTCCGAGGATACGCATTGTCCTGCTCATGCCTTCTTCCCCGCAGCCAGCAGTTTCCGATCGATGGGCAGGCGCCGCAGCGCCACGCCGGTTGCGGCGTAGATCGCGTTGCGCAGTGCCGGCGGCCCGGCATTGACCCCCGCTTCGCCGATGCCACCGGGGGCCTCGCCGCTTTTCACGACGGTGACCTCGATCTTCGGCGTCTCGTTGATGCGCATCATGCGGTAGTCGTGGAAATTCGACTGCTGCACGCGGCCCTTGTCGATGGTGATCTCGCCATAGAGCGCGGCGGTGAGGCCGAAGATGAGGCCACCCTCGATCTGCGCCTTCACCGTATCGGGGTTGACCGCGATGCCGGTGTCGACCACCGAGGTGACGCGGCGGAGCACGATCTCGCCGAAATCGTCGATCTCCGCTTCGACCACAGTCGCGATGAAGCTTGCGAATGACGGCTGCACGCAGACGCCGCGGCCGACGCGGGCGGGCAATGGCTGACCCCAGCCGGATTTCTCTGCGACCTGGTCGAGCACTGCGAGCATGCGCGGGTTCTTGGTCAGCATGGACTTCCGGAACTCGATCGGGTCCTTGCCGGCCTTGCGCGCGAGCTCGTCCATCGCGCATTCGACTGCGAACACGTTGTTGTTCGGGCCGACGCCGCGCCAGAAGCCGGTCGGCACCGACAGCGGCTCGGCGCGGACATATTCGACGTGGAAATTGGCGAAGTCGTAAGGCGCATCCACTGCGGCATCAATCGCGTCGATGTCGATGCCCTTCTGGAACGCCGGCGGCAGCCAGCGCGCGAGCACGGCGGAGCCCGCGACCTTGTATTTCCACCCCGCGACCTTGCCGTCGACCAGCGATGCCGTGATCTGGTCGCGATAGACCGGACGGTAGACGTCGTGCTGGATGTCCTCCTCGCGGGTCCATATCACCTTCACGGGATAGTCGACCTGCTTTGCAATTTTCACCGCCGCAACGACCATGTCTGGCTCGAGCTTGCGGCCAAAGCCGCCGCCGAGCAGATGCTGGTTGACGATCACCTTGTCGATCGGAACGCCGGCGGCCTTCGCCGCCTCCGACTGCACGCGGGTCATGATCTGCGTGCCGGTCCAGATCTCGCAGGCATCCGGCCTGACGTGGACGGTGGCGTTGATCGGCTCCATCGAGGCATGCGCCAGGAACGGCAGCTCGTAGGCTGCCTCGAACTTGTCGCCGCTGGCGAGCGCCTTGGCGATGTCGCCGGTGGATTTCGCAACCGCGCCGTCCTTCTGGCTGGCCTTGCGCAGATCGTCCCAGATGTCCTTGGTGGTGATCTCAGCGTTCGGGCCTTCGTTCCACTCGATCTTGAGCGCTTCGAGACCTTTCTTTGCCGCCCACATGTGATCGCCGATCACGCCGACGGCGTCGTCGAGCACGACGACCTTGCGCACGCCCGCGACTTTCATCGCGGCGCTGTCATCGACCTTGCCGACCTTGCCGCCGAACACAGGGCAATTGGCGATCGCGGCGATCTTCATGCCGGGCAGGATCGCGTCGATGCCGTAGAGCGCCTTGCCGTTGACCTTGTCCGGCGTGTCGAGCCGCTTCAGCGGCTGGCCGATGAGGACGAAATCCTTGGGATCCTTGATGGCGACGTCCTTCGGCGGCGTCTGGCCCTGGGCGGCGAGCGCCAGTTCGCCATAGCCGAGCTTGCGGCCGCTCGCGGCATGCGCGACCTCGCCCTTCGACGCCGTGCAGCTGGCGGGCTCGACGCCCCACTGGCTGGCTGCGGCCTGCACCAGCATCGCGCGCGCGGTGGCGCCGGCCTTGCGCAGCGGCAGCCACCAGGCGCGGATCGAGTTGGAATTGCCGGTGACTTGCAGTCCGAAGGTCGGGTTGCCGTAGAGCTTGTCGTTGGGCGGGGCATGCTGCACCTCGACCTTGCTCCAGTCGGCATCCAGCTCTTCGGCGATCACGGCCGAGATCGACGTGTAGGTGCCCTGGCCCATCTCGACCTGCGGCATCATCAGCACGGTGCGGCCCGTCTCGTCGATGCGGATGAAGGCGTTGGGCGCGAACTTGCCGTCGGTCACATCGCGTTGCACCGGCTCGTTGGCGGCGGCGCGCAGCGGCAGATGGAAGGCGAGCAGGAAGCCGGTGGCGAGGCCCCCGGTCAGGAGCGACCGGCGGGAGACGCTGTTGTGTGCATTCATGGCGGACCTCACGACTGACGGCCGTTGGCCGCGTGCTTGATGGCCTCGCGGATGCGCACATAGGTGCCGCAGCGGCAGATATTGCCGGCCATCGCGGCGTCGATGTCGGAATCATCAGGGTTCGGCGTTGCCGCCAGCAATGCGGCGGCCGCCATGATCTGGCCGGACTGGCAATAGCCGCACTGGATCACTTCGGCCTCGAGCCAGGCCTTCTGCACCTTCGCGCCGGCAGGCGTGCTGCCGACGTGCTCGATGGTGGTGACGGCGCGGTTGGCGACCGCACTGACGGGCAGCACGCAGGAGCGTACCGCCTTGCCGTCGACATGCACCGTGCAGGCGCCGCATTGCGCGATGCCGCAGCCGAACTTGGTGCCGGTCATCCCGAGGATGTCGCGCAGCACCCACAGCAAGGGCATCTCAGGTGGCGCGTCGAAGGATTTTTGTTCGCCGTTGATGGTGAGTGTCGTTGCCATATGCATCCCCTGTGCTCTCTGGATCGCTTGCGGCGATCCAGTTCGCGAACTCGTGCGCGACCATAATCATACCGATGCAAAACGATGAAGCATCGTTATTTCTCGCAATGCATATTTGCGCGAACCAAGCGTCGGGCCATGACGTTCACGAATTTGTGCGGCGATCACTACGGCGATCTTGGGCTAATTGATATGATAATCGTCATATTTTGACGCATTTTCAATGCGCCCGTCACCGATCGACGCAGATGATCGTGCGAACGCGCAAAAACATGCGATGACGAATTTCGTGCGATTGGGAAAGTCGGGATGGTGGCGAGCGCGGCATTGCTGTGCCCTCTCCCCTTGTGGGAGAGGGCGGCGACGTCGGTAGACACGAGCACGTTGGGGTGAGGGGTTTCTATCCCCGTATGACGCCCTCCCGTTCTTAGGCAGCTCTACCGCGGAGACAGACCCCTCATCCGGCGCTTCGCGCCACCTTCTCCCACAAGGGGAGAAGGGGTAGCAATTTCGGAACAATAGCATTGTGCGCCTGTTTTGCCCGACGCGTCAAGCCGCGCCAGGCCCGCCGACTGCAAGCCATTGATTCCCCACGCCCCGGCTACTGTGCATGGGGTTGTTTTCAGATTTTTGATTCAAGGACGCAGGAGCGGCCATCAGCCCTGCCGAAAACCCATCCGGAACGCGCCCCAGTGCTTGCCGCGCACCGTGATCGGCGAGGACAGGTCCTTCATCAGCACGAACTGCCCGCCGCCCATGTCGCGGCGATAGGTTTGCAGCAGGAAGGGTTTTGTGTTCGCCGCGACCTTCTTCACCGCGCGGTCGGTGAACAGGCGGCGGTTGCGGCAGTTGGCGTTGTTCCAGACCGGGTCCTTGCCCTGCGGCATGCGGTAGTTCGGATTGTGGGTCGGCAAATACCCGCCCTTGGCCCAGGCGACGCAGAACACGATGCGCGGATCCGACTTCTGGATCGGGTCCTGGATCGCGGGCAGCACGCGGTCGGTGAAGTCGACATAGGCGGTGTTGTACTGCTTGGGATCGGTGCCTGATATCTCCCGGTAGTTCTCGTCCATCAGCTGGTCGAGCGTGATCTCGCCGCGGTCGATCGCGGCTTCGAACTCGGCCGAGATGCGCTTGGCGGTTTCGACGACGACCCGGATCAGCGGCGCGTCCGAGGTCTCGACGCCGCTGTCGGCGATCAGCGCGATCAGCCCTTCGGAGGTGTCGAGCAGCTTGGCAATCCGCCGGTCGGCATTCCCGAGGTCGCGCGAGGACAGGTCGACGCCCTTGGCAAGCTCGTTGAGCTCGCTGATCACGGTGTCGCAATGGCCGAGATTGGAGGTCGCCGCGCGCGTGACGCTGTCGATCTCTGCTTCCACCGAGGCAAAGCCCTGCTGCACGCGCGAGATGATGCCGGAGATCTGCTGGGCACCTTCGCCTGCGGTCTTCGCGCGCTGCGAGGCATCGCTGCTCTCGCCGATCAGGCCTTCGATCTGGCCATCGAGGTCGCGCACGGTGTCGGAGATCTGGTGCGTGGCCTGGCGGGTGGCCTCCGCGAGGTTCTTCACCTCGCTCGCGACCACCGCGAAGCCGCGGCCGGCATTGCCTGCGCGCGCCGCTTCGATGGTTGCGTTCAGCGCAAGCAGGTTGGTCTGCTTGGCGATCGCCTCGATCGAGCCGGACACTTTTGCGACTTGCGCCAGCGCCGAGCCGACCGCGCTCAAGCGAGCCTCGATACGTTCGACGGCTGCGACCAGCTCGGAGATGTGGCTGACGGCGGTGTCGACCGCGTTGCGCGACTGCGCGATCTCGCCGACCGCGGCCGACGTCGTCGACTGCACCGCCTGCGATGCGTTGGCGATGTCGTGATTGGCCGAGACCATCGTCTCCGCCGTCTTCTGGAGATGGTGGAACCGTTCCGACTGGTTGGCGACGCGGTTTGCGACTTCCTGGACGTTGCCGGCGATGTCGGCGAGCTCGACGCCGAGGCCGCCGATGCGGTCGGCGAGTTGGTCGATCAGCCGTTCAGCCAGCGTCCGGTTGGAGCCGGTGTCCATAACTGCAAGTTGTGCGACGGACATGTCTCGAGGGTCCTCCAGTCGGAGCCGTACGCCGGCTCCACGCGGCATTCCCATTCCAAATCCGACCTTAAAGGATGATTCGCGGCGGGCGTCTTGCCTGAGCGTGCACTAGGGCGCAATTTGCGCCCTGGTTCTTTGGAGTGCGCATGGTCTGGTCGAAAGACCGCTGCGGGCCATGCGCTAGAGCTTGTAGGCCGTGCGGAATCCGCCCCAGTGCCGGCCCCGGATGCGGATCGGGACGTCGATCTCGCGCATCATCACGGTGTTGCCGTTGCCCATGTCGCGCGCATAGCTCTGGACCAGGTAAGATCGCAGGTTGCGCGCGGCGGCGAGCCCCGCCGGGTCGTTGAAGATCCGCCGGTTGCGGCTGTTGGCCGTGTTCCAGGCGACATCGCCCGGCCGCTGCGGATGCGAATAGATCTTGTTGTGCACCGGCAGGAAGCCGTTGCGGTCGACCATGGCGCAGAACGCCATCCGTGGCTCCTTGGCCAGAAAGGCCTCCTGGAACGGCGGCAGCGCGCGGTCGGCCCAGTCCAGATAGCGGGTGCGGTATTGCTGCGGATTGGTGCCGGCGATGTCCGCGTAATCGGTGTCGAAGAGGTCGTCGACCTTGACCTCGCCGCGCGCGATTGCCTGCTCGAAGATCTGGGTCAGCGCGTTGCCCGCCTCCATGGCGCGGGTGACGAACTCGGTGTTCTCCTCGTGGATCGACCAGAGCCTGTCCTCGATCTTCTCGGTGAGCTCGGCATTGGGAGCAACGAACTGCGCGCGGGCGCCGGCCTTGGACTGCTCGATCACGCGCAGGCGACAGGTGCCGACGTCTTCGAGGCTGCCTTCGATCATCGTGTGCGGTGCCAGCCGTCCAGCGTCGGCGCCGCCGATCAGCACGCCGTCCATCGCAATCTCGTAGACCGGCATCACGCCGCGCGTCGTTTCGAGCTTGAGATGGCAGGGCAGCCGCTCGGTCTTGCGGCGGTCGTCGTGCTCGCTCTGGCGCAGCAGCACCGCGCAGCGCGATTTCAGCTTCTGTGCGAAGGTGGTGACGGCCTTGCCGGCACTGGCGACGTTCTCTCCATGGGTCTCGGCGGCCTTCGTCGCGGCGTCGATCTCGGCCGCGCTCTCGCCGACCGAGATGATGAACTCCGACGCGCTCGCGGCATTGCCGGAGACTTCGCTGGTGGTGGCGTTCTGCTCGGCGACCGCGCCGTTGACGGTGTCGAACACCGGGCGGATCGCTTCGATCGCCTGCGAGATGCGGTGCACGGCGTCGGCGGAGCCGGCGGCATCGCGCTGCAGCGCGTCGATCTTTTTGGAGATCTCTTCCGTGGCGCCTTGGGTCTGCACCGCGAGCGCCTTCACCTCGGTGGCGACGACCGCAAAGCCTTTGCCGGCCGCGCCCGCGCGCGCGGCCTCGATGGTCGAGTTGAGCGCGAGCAGCGTCGTCTGTCGCGCGATCTGCGCGATCAGGTTGACGACGTTGCCGATCGCCGCGGAGGACTCGCGCAGGCGGTCGACATTGGCGCGGGCTTCCTGCGCGGCGGTGCTGGCCTCGTCGGCGAGCTTGGCAGCCGCGCGGACCTGGGCGCCGATGCCTTGCGCGGATTGGGTGAATTTGTCGGCGGCATGGGCGAAGGTCGAGGCGGTCGACTGCGCGGCGTTGGTGCGGCCGGTGAGGGCGTCGGTACGGTCGCGGATGGCGGCCAGCGTCGCGGCGGTCGCCTCGGCGCCGCCGGCCACCGAATTGGCGGCGCGCTCGAGTTGGCGGATCATCGCCCCGAGCTCGAGTTCCAGCAGTTCCAGGATCTCCCGGGCCGAATCAGCCTCGGCAGCCGGCGTGGGCTCGGAATGGGCCGCCGGCTGTGCAGCCTCCGGGGCGGGCGCAGCCATCTCCGGCAGACGCTTCCGAAATAGTCCGAACGCCATCGGGTTTCTCTTGTCGGGGAACGGTCGGGCGCTATTTTCGCAGTCCGGAATGAAATCAGGGTTAACGGTGCCTGACCTCTAGGCAGGGGCCAATACGGTGTTACCTTAAAGTCGTAGAGCCCCTTTCATTCCGGTGGGTGGACGGCCTATAAGGCCGCGCTTCCCTAAGCTCACCTTGGCGCACGATTCCTTTACGAGACCACGCATGGCCGGACATTCCCAATTCAAGAACATCATGCACCGCAAGGGGCGGCAGGATGCGCAAAAGTCGAAGCTGTTCGGCAAGCTGGCGCGCGAAATCACCGTCGCCGCCAAGCTCGGCACGCCTGACCCCGCCATGAACCCCCGCCTGCGCGCCGCCGTGATCGCCGCGCGCCAGGAGAACATGCCGAAGGACAATATCGAGCGCGCCATCAAGAAGGCGCTCGGCAGCGACGGCGAGAACTATGACGAGATCCGCTACGAGGGCTACGGCCCGGGCGGTGTCGCCGTCATCGTCGAGGCACTGACCGACAACCGCAACCGCGCCGCCTCCGACATCCGCTCCTTCTTCACCAAGTCGGGCGGCAATCTCGGCGAAACCGGCTCGGTCTCCTTCATGTTCGACCGCACCGGCATCATCGAGTACGATCGCAGCGTTGCCGATGACGACGCAGTGCTCGATGCCGCGATCGAGGCCGGTGCCGACGACGTCGTCTCCGGCGAAGGCGGCCACGAGATCTACGCCTCGACCGAGAGCTATCGCGACGTCGCCAAGGCGCTGGAGGCCAAGTTCGGCGAGCCGCGCAAGGCCGCGCTGATCTGGAAGCCGCAGAACACGGTCGCCGTCGATGACGAGACCGGCGAGAAGCTGCTCAAGCTGATGGACCTGCTCAACGAGCACGACGACGTCCAGAACGTCTATGCCAATTTCGAGGTGTCGGACGCGCTGGTCGCGAAGATGGGCGGCTAAGGCTCGATCGTCTGCCCCACATTCGCTGTCATCGCCCGCGAAAGCGGGCGATCCAGTACTCCGAGACGCCTGAGGGGTACGGATAGGCCGCGGCGTACTGGATACCCCGCTTTCGCGGGGTATGACGGCGGAATGCAGGGCGGATGCCATCCGACCATCTGCCTTTCCCCTGTTACTTCCGTTCTGTTTCTGTTTCCCCCATCGCAGCCAGCCGCTATCACTGGCCCATGACCGCGCTCCCGATTCGTGGCCCCGTTCGCATCATCGGCATCGACCCCGGCCTGCGCCGCACCGGCTGGGGCGTGATCGAGGCTGAGGGCAATCGTCTGATCTACGTCGCCTGCGGTTCGGTGGAACCGCCGGACGATCTGCCGCTGTCGAGCCGACTGCTCGCGATCCACGAGGGGCTCGCTTCCGTCCTGTCCAGCCACCGGCCGATGGAAGCAGCGGTCGAGCAGACCTTTGTGAACAAGGACGGCGTCGCGACGCTGAAGCTCGGCCAGGCCCGCGGCGTCGCCATGCTGGCGCCCGCAATGTTCGGCATCTCTGTCGCCGAATACGCGCCGAACCAGGTCAAGAAGACCGTGGTCGGTGCCGGCCACGCCGACAAGCAACAGATTGCGATGATGCTGAAGATATTGCTGCCGAAAGCCGAGCCGCCGTCCGCGGACGCCGCCGACGCGCTCGCCATCGCCATCACCCACGCCCACCACCGCCAAAGCACGGCGCTCAGGCTGAAGGTGGCGGGGTTATGATCGTACGCCGCGTATCACTGCCGTCATGCCCGGGCATAGCCGTCCGAAGGACGGCGTCGCTTCGCTCGCCTATGTGCCGGGCATCCACGTTCTTTCTTGCTGATCGCGAAGTCGTGGATGGCCGGGACAAGCCCGGCCATGACGAAAGAGAAGCGCCTGCCGCGACCGAGGTCTCACGATGATCGGCAAGCTCAAGGGCCTGATCGATTCCTACGGCGAGGATTTTGTGATTCTCGACGTCGGCGGCGTCGGCTATCAGGTGCACTGCTCGTCGCGCACGCTGCAGCATCTGCCCTCGCCCGGCGAAGCCGCCGTGCTGTCGATCGAGACCTATGTCCGCGAGGACCAGATAAAACTGTTCGGCTTCCGCACCGATCAGGAGCGCGAGTGGTTTCGCCTGCTCCAGACCGTGCAGGGCGTCGGCGCCAAGGTCGCGCTCGCGGTGCTCGGCACGTTGGTGCCGGCCGATCTCGCCAACGCCATTGCGCTGCGCGACAAGGCCGCGGTGGCGCGTACGCCCGGCGTCGGACCCAAGGTCGCCGAGCGCATCGTCACCGAATTGAAGGACAAGGCGCCGGCCTTTGCCAATGTCGATCCGGCCGTGGTTCATCTTGCCGGTGCCGTCGACGACCAGCGCGCGCCGCGCCCCGTTGCGGATGCGATCTCCGCCCTGGTCAATCTGGGTTATGGCCAGCCGCAGGCCGCCGCGGCCATCGCGTCAGCCTCGCGCAGCGCGGGTGAAGGCGCCGAGACCGCGCAGCTCATTCGCCTCGGCCTGAAGGAGCTCGCGAAGTGAGCGACTCCAAGGCCAATCGCATGGTCTCGCCCGAGCGCCGCAGCGACGATGTCGGCGACACTGCGCTGCGACCGCAATCGCTGTCCGACTTCGTCGGCCAGCAGCAGGCGCGCAAGAACCTCTCGATCTTCATCGAGGCGGCGCGCAAGCGTGGCGAGGCGCTCGATCACGTGCTGTTCGTCGGTCCGCCCGGCCTCGGCAAGACCACGCTGGCGCAGATCGTGGCCAAGGAGCTCGGCGTCGGCTTCCGTGCGACGTCAGGCCCTGTCATCGCCAAGGCCGGCGATCTCGCCGCGCTGCTCACCAATCTCGAAGAGCGCGACGTGCTGTTCATCGACGAGATCCATCGCCTCAGCCCCGCGGTCGAAGAAGTGCTCTATCCCGCGATGGAGGACTTTCAGCTCGACCTCATCATCGGCGAGGGACCGGCGGCGCGCTCGGTGAAGATCGAGCTGTCGAAATTCACCCTGGTCGGCGCCACCACGCGCGCCGGCCTGCTTACAAATCCTTTGCGCGACCGGTTCGGCATTCCGGTCCGGCTCAATTTCTACACGATCGAGGAGCTCGAGAGCATCGTCACTCGTGGCGCGCGCGTGCTCAATGTCGGCATGAGCACTGATGGCGCCAACGAGATCGCGCGCCGCGCCCGCGGCACGCCGCGCATCGCCGGCCGTCTGCTCCGCCGCGTGCGCGATTTCGCTTCAGCCGCCAATGCCGACAAGATCGACCGCAAGATCGCCGACCACGCGCTGAGCGCGCTCGAGGTCGACGCGGCGGGCCTGGACGCCATGGACCGCCGCTATCTCTCGACCATCGCGCTCAACTATGGCGGCGGCCCGGTCGGGGTCGAGACGATGGCCGCGGCGCTGTCCGAGCCGCGCGATGCGATCGAGGACATCATCGAGCCTTATCTCATCCAGTGCGGCTATCTCCAGCGCACGCCGCGCGGCCGGCTGCTCACCTCGCACGCCTTCCGCCACCTCGGCATCGCCGAGCCCTCGCGCGATGCTGCGGCACAATTCGGCCTGTTCGGCACGGACGAGAGCGACGACTGATCGCGTCGAAGCAAAGGTCCGGTTGTCATGAACTTCCGGTAATCTTTGTGCAGGCAATTGCACGAGGATGCGGGCGGTCTGCACCGGCACACCCCAATTCCGCTTCAATCGGACCGCATCAAACGCGGCATCAGAAGCAGGCTTGAATGATCTCGCGTCGTCATCTCATCCGGTCCATCGGCGGCCTGTCCGCCCTCGGCGTCTCGACCGCCGCCTATGGCGTCGGCGTCGAGCCGATGCGGCTCCGCGTCACCCGCTATCATCCCACCCCGCGGCAATGGCCGGCGGATTTCCGGCTGAAGATCGCGGCGGTCGCCGACATCCATGCCTGCGATCCCTGGATGTCGCTGGAGCGGATCGAGGCGATCGTCGATCGTACCAACGCGTTGAATGCGGACCTCATCGTGCTGCTCGGCGATTACGTCGCCGGCGTTCACCAGGTCACGCGCATCATTCCGTCGAGCGAATGGGCGAGGGTGCTGGCCGGCCTCAAGGCACCGCTCGGCGTCCATGCCGTCATGGGCAACCACGATTATTGGGATGACAGGACCGTGCAGCGGGCCGGGCGCGGGCCGACCATCGCGCATCGCGCGCTGGAGGCGGCCGGCATTCCCGTCTACGAGAACGACGCCGTGCGCCTCACCAAGGACGGCCGCTCCTTCTGGCTCGCCGGTCTCGGCGATCAGCTCGCCTTTGCGCCGGCGCAGCGCTTCCGGAGCACGGCGCGGTTCGGTGCCGACGATCTCGAGGGCACGCTGGCAAAAGTCACCGACGATGCGCCAATCATCCTGCTCGCGCATGAGCCCAACATCGCCTGGCGCGTGCCCGCGCGCGTCGCGCTGCAGCTGTCCGGCCACACCCATGGCGGCCAGGTCCGCCTGCTCGGCTGGTCGCCGGCCGTTAGGGGTCCGAATAGCGGGAAGCTCGCCTATGGTCATGTCAGGATGAAATGCGACGTCATCATCTCCGGCGGCCTCGGTTGCAGCTTGATGCCGATCCGCGTCGGCGTACCGCCTGAGATCGTCGAGGTGACGCTGGGGCGGGGACCGCTGGTGGTGTAGCCTTCAAATTTCGGGTGAGGCATCTGGGCACCCGTCTAAGGCTGCGCTATATTGATGCGATGAGTTCTGCCATCGAGAAAGCTGTCGAAGCTCTTGAGCTGCTGCCTGAGGAACTGCAGGAGTCCGCGGCCGATTATTTGTTGTCGCAAGCCAAGAAGTTTCGGGCTCTCAAAGATGCGATCGATGAAGGGATGGCGGACGTAGAGGCTGAGCGCGTGGTCCCTTGGGACCTTGACGAGTTTCTCAAGCAAACTCGGGCGAAGCGGTAGGGGCGCGTGCAGGTCGTTTTGTCCTTGCGCGCTCGCACGGACCTTCTTGATATCCATTCATATCTCGCCGAGCGTAGCCTAGCGGCAGCGGATCGATTGGCTGCAAGGTTCTCGGAGCGATTCGATGAGTTGCGACAATTCCCGTTTCTAGGACCAGATCGGAGTGAGCTAAAGGCGTCGCTTCGCGGGCTGTCGATCGATGGTTATATTGCCTTTTACCTCGTCCAGACTGATCGCATAGTCATTGTGCGGGTCTTGGATGGACGTCGAGACATAAAGCGAGAGTTTCCGAAATGACTGCCCATCTCGACGGCGAGATCCGTGACGGCCGCCATCACATGCAGGTCCGCGTCTATTACGAGGACACGGATTTCTCCGGCATCGTCTATCACGCCAATTATCTGCGCTACATGGAGCGCGGGCGCACCAATCATCTCAGGCTGATGGGCGCCGAGCAGCAGGCGCTGTTCGAGCAGGTGGAGACCGAAGGCGCCGGCTTTGCCTTCGTGGTTCGCTCGATGCACCTCGACTTCCTCAAGCCCGCACGGATGGACGATGTGCTCGACGTCGTGACCTGGCCGGTCGCGGTGAAGGGCGCCTCGATCATGCTGGCGCAGGAGGTGCGGCGCGGCGAAGACGTGCTGGTGAAAGCCGAGGTCCGCGTCGCCTTCATCAGCGGCGGCCGCGCCCAGCCGATCCCGAAATCGATCCGTGCGCTGATGAAAGCCGATTTGATTTCCTGATCGCCCGATAAGTGATCGGCCAATAGCTGACAGCCTATCGACTCCACCGCGTGCGGGGATAGATTTGCGGCCGCCACCAACCCGATGAGGCTACCATGTCGCGCCCGCCACTCCCGCCCTTCACCCGTGAGACGGCCGCGCAAAAGGCGCGCATGGCCGAGGATGCCTGGAATTCGCGCGATCCGGTGAAAGTCTCGCTCGCCTATACCGAGGACAGCCGCTGGCGTAACCGCTCCGAAGTGTTCCAGGGCCGCGAGGCCATCGTCGCCTTCCTCACCCGCAAGTGGGAGAAGGAGCACGACTATCGCCTGATCAAGGACCTCTGGGCCTTCGACGGCAACCGCATCGCCGTGCGCTTCCAGTACGAATGGCACGACGGAAAAGGCCAGTGGTATCGCTCCTACGGCAACGAACAGTGGGAGTTCGACGAGCACGGCTTGATGAAGCGGCGCGAGGCCTCGATCAACGACATCGCGATTGCCGAGAAGGATCGCCGGTTTCACTGGGCCGCGCCCGGGCCGCGGCCGGCCGACGTGCCGGGGCTGGGGACGGATCCATTTTGATCTTCGCGAAATAGCGCGGCAAGTGCACTGCACCCTCTCCCCTTGCGGGAGAGGGTGGCTCGCCGCGTAGCGGCGAGACGGGTGAGGGGTATCTACCCCCATGAGTAGTCTAGCGTGCGGATAGCACCCCTCATCCGGCGCTTCGCGCCACCTTCTCCCGCAAGGGGAGAAGGGAAGAGGCCGTGCGGTGACTGTTGCGAACTAAATCTTAGGTCGCCGTACGCTTCGCCAAGAACCGCGTAATCGCCCCGCCCAGCTTCGCGTTGTCCATCGGCTCCGCCAGCGACGCCCTGGCCGTGGCAACGACATCGTCCGGCGCCTTGCCGTCGCGTAGCTCGCAGCACACTTCTGCGAACGCCGCGTCGAATTCCGGATGCGGCTGCACGGTCAGCGTCGAACCGTTGGCGTAGAGCAGGCCGGCATGCGGGGTGAAGTCCGAGGACAGGATTGTCAGCGCGTCCTTCGGCGGCTCGATCACCTGATCCTGATGTGAGGCCGCGATCGCGACCGCTTCGCCATCGACGACGCCGTTCTCCGGCAGCACGCGATAGACGTGCCGCCCAATGCCCCAGCCCTTCTCCGACTTGCGCACGGTGCCGCCGAGCGCCTGCGCGATCAGTTGATGGCCGAAGCAGACGCCGACCATCGGCGTCTTGTTGGTGTAGGCGGTGCGGACGAAGTCTTCGAGCGGCGCGATCCAGTCGAGCCCGTCATAGACCCCGGCCGCCGCGCCGGTGATCAGCACGGCTTCGAGCTTGCGCGGATCGGGCAGCGCATCGCCATTGGGAATGCTGACCACGTCCACCGTGGTCGTCGGATCCTCGGCGCGGACCATGCGCTCGAACATGTCCGGAAACGAGCCGTGACGCTCGCGATACTTTTGCGGAACCCGCCCGGTCTCGATGATGGTGATGCGTGCCATGTGCCCCCCGGATGAAAAGGTTGCGAAGCTCAGCCGCTTCCTGCCCCATGTTGCTGGTGTGGCGCTGTGCGCTCGAGATGCGCGCTCTCCTTGCGGACCTCGTTGAGAAACGCCTTGGCGAGTCGCGACAGCGGCTCGGCTTCCGACCATAGCATGTAAGCGACCGCGTGCGTCGTCGGCGCGAACGGTCGCACCACGAGGCCGCTGCCGCCGTTCTGCCGCGGCGAGAACGGATCGACCACCGCGGCGCCGACGCCGGCGGCGGCGAGCACGCAGGCCGTGTTGCAGTAGCGCACCTCGACGGTCGGCCGGAACGGCGCACCGGCTCGGGCAAAACTGTCGCGCACGGCTTCGCCAAGCCGTGTGCCGCGTTCGAGCCCGATGAAGGGCAGGCCGGACAGGTCTCCGGCCGAGATCACCGGTTTGCCTGCGAGCGGATGCTGCGGCGGCAGCACGCAGACCATCTCGCCGGTATGCACCACCTCATGCGCGATGCCCGGATGATGCGTCAGCCCGAGCGCGAAGCCGAGCTCGGCGACGCGGCTGAGCACGCCCTCGATGATGCCCTCGTAGCGTCGCACGTCGAAGAACACGCGCGTCTCCGGGCGGCGGCGCAGGAAGCCGGACAATGCGGACGGGATGATGCTGTAGGCGAGCGGGGGTGTCGCCACGATGGCGAGATGCCCGGAGCGGTTCTCGCGCAGATCGCGCACGCGGTTCTCGAGCTTGGCGTGCAGCGCGAAGATCGCCTCGCTCTCCTTGTAGAGCGCCATCGCTTCCGCCGTCGGAAACAGCCGGTTGTTGACGCGCTCGAACAACGCAAAGCCCGCCTGCGCTTCCATCGTCTTCAGCGCGTTGCTGACGGCGGGCTGCGACAGCGCCAGCTCGTCGGCCGCCGCCACCGTGGTGCGGTGGCGGATGACGGCACGCAGGATTTCGAGCTGACGCAGGTTCATATCACTGCCGATTATACTCTGGGCCAAAACATCATAGCAGAGCGAATTGATTTTGCAGCCCTGCTTCCCCGTAATGGCAGCGGATTTGCGCGTCGCATCAAAGGGTTCATTCGCCCATTGAGGCAGCATTGCGCACAGATTGGAGGCAATCTTGGTTCGTGTCCTTCGCGCCGCCGCCGCCCAGATGGGGCCGACGCAAAAAGCCGATACGCGAGAGCATACGCTGGCGCGGATGCTCGCACTGCTGGAGGAGGCGGCCGGTCGCGGCGCCAGCCTTGTGGTGTTTCCGGAGCTCGCCTTCACCACCTTCTTTCCGCGCTGGCTGCTCGAAGGCAAGGCGCTCGACCAGTATTTCGAGCGCGGCATGCCGAACCCGGCGGTGGCAAAGCTGTTCGACCGCGCGCGTGCGCTTCGCGTCGGCTTCTATGTCGGCTATGCCGAGCTGACGCCGGACGGCCGCCGCTACAATTGCGCCGTTCTGGTCGATCGCGACGGCGAGATCCTCGGCCGTTATCGCAAGGTGCATTTGCCGGGCTCGGTCGAGCCTCGGGAAGGCGCTCGCTACCAGCAGCTCGAAAAGCGCTATTTCGAATATGGCGATCTCGGCTTTCCCGCCTTCCGTGCCGGCTCGGCCTGGGCCCATGCCATCATGGGCATGATGATCTGCAACGATCGCCGCTGGCCGGAATCATGGCGCGTGCTCGGCCTGCAGGGCGTCGAGCTCGTCTGCATCGGCTACAATTCGGCCGCCTACGATCCCAACGGCGGCACGACGGAAGACGGAGCCCTGCGCACCTTCCACTCGACGCTGGTGACCCAGGCCAACTCCTACATGAACGCGACCTGGGCGATCTCGGTGGCGAAGGCGGGCGAGGAGGACGGCTCCGGCCTGATCGGTGGCTCCTGCATCGTCGATCCCAACGGCCGCATCGTCGCGCAGGCGCAGACGCTGGCCGACGAGGTCATTGTCGCCGACATCGATCTCGATCTCTGCCGGCAGGGCAAGGACAAGATGTTCAACTTCGCCGCCCACCGGCGGCCCGAGCAATACAGGGTGATCACCGAACGCGCCGGCGTCATCGAGCCGGCTGTTCTCGACGCGGACTGAGCAAGTGGCACGGCGCTGGCAAAGGAGCTGACATGACACGCCTCTCGCATTTCCTCTGGTCCGCAGCCTTGGCTGCCGTGACGTCCGCGCAGGCCGCCGAGCTGCCGGCGGAAATCAAGCAGGCGGGCACGCTGAAGCTCACGGTCAACTCCACCTACGCGCCGATGGAATACCGCGATCCCGCCAGCAACGAGCTGGTCGGGCTCGACATCGATCTGGCGAACGAGCTCGCCAAGCGGCTCGGCGGACTCAAGATCGTCTGGAGCGAGACGCCGTTCGCCGAGCTGATCCCTTCGCTCCAGACCAGGCGCGCCGATTTCATCATCTCCGGCATCTCCGACCGCGCCTCGCGACGCGAGACGGCCGATTTCGTCGATTACCTCGCGACCGGCCCGCAGTTCTTCGTCATGGCCGATAACGCGGCCAAGGACGCGACCGATCTCTGCGGCAAGAAGGTCGGCACCACCCGCAGCACCAGCTTCCCGGTCGAGATCGAGAAGTGGAGCAAGCAGAATTGCGAGGCGGCCGGCAAGCCGGCGATTCAGTACGTTCCTGGCGAGAACTCGATCGACGTGCGTAACCAGCTCAAGCAGGGCCGCATCGAAGCCGCTGTGCAAGGCAGCGAGACGCTGCCTTATGCGCAGACGCAGGAGCCCGGCAAATACCGCATCGTCGGCGAGGCGTTTGCGAAAGGCTATCAGGGCATCATGTTCCGCAAGGACGATGCCGCGCTCCGTGAGGTCGTGACGGAGAAGCTCTCGGCGATGATCGCCGACGGCGCCTACAAGGCCGTTCTCGACAAATGGGGCCTTGGTGCCAACGCAGTCGAGAAGCCCATGCTGAACGCGGCGCCGCAATGAGGCCGGCGCCGGCACTCGCGGAAGGTTTCCCCGATCTGTCGGGTATGCGGATCGCGCGTGAGCCGCACTGGTTTCGCTGGATCAGCGCGGCCCTGATCGTCCTTGTGCTGGCGGCGATTGCGCGCGCCTTCGCCAACGGCCAGATCGAATGGTCCTATGTCAGCCGCTTCCTCACGGCCAAGGTCATCCTCGAAGGCATCGTCAACACCATGGTGATGGCGGTGCTGGCGATGGCGCTCGGCATCGTCCTCGGCATCGTCGTCGCGATCATGCGGCTGTCGCCCAATCCGGTGCTGAAGACGGTCGCCGCCGGCTACACCTGGCTGTTCCGCGGCACGCCGCTGATCCTGCAACTGCTGTTGTGGTTCAATCTCGCGCTGGTGTTTCCGACCATCGGCATTCCCGGCCTGTGGTCCGCGCGCGCCGTCGACGTCATGACGCCGTTCCTTGCGGCACTGCTCGGGCTCGGCATCAACCAGGGCGCCTATACATCGGAAGTGATGCGCGCCGGCATGCTGTCGGTCGACATTGGGCAGTATGAGGCGGCGCAGGCGATCGGCATGGGACGGCTGCGTGCGCTGCGCCGGATCGTGCTGCCGCAGGCGATGCGCGTGGTGATCCCGCCGCTCGGCAACGAGTTCATCAGCATGGTGAAGGCGACCTCGCTGGCCAGCGTCATCCAGTATCCGGAACTGCTGCACAACGCCGAGAACATCTACTACGCCAATTCCCGCGTCATCGAGCTTCTGATCGTGGCCGGGCTCTGGTACCTGCTCGTGGTCTCGATCCTGACCCCGCTCCAGATGTTGCTCGAACGCCGCTTTGCACGCGGCACATTGCGGCTGGCGCGATGACAAAACCCCTCGTCGCGATCCGCTCCGTCAGCAAGAGTTTTGGAGAGTTCCAGGCTCTCAAGAGCGTCTCGCTCGACGTCTGGCCCGGCGAGGTGATGTGTCTGATCGGCGCTTCCGGCTCGGGTAAGACCACGCTGCTCCGTTGCATCAACCAGTTGGCTGTGATCGACGCCGGCGGCATCTGGCTCGACGGTGAGCTGTTAGGGGTGCGCGAGCGGGGCGGCAAGCTCTATCGTCTCAGCGAGTGGGAGATCGGACGGCAGCGGCTGAAGACCGGCATGGTGTTCCAGCGCTTCAACCTGTTTCCGCACAAGACCGCGCTGGAGAACATCACCGAAGGTCCGACCCAGGTGCAGGGGCGCAAATCCGACGAGGTCCGCGCGGAAGCCATCGAACTGCTTCGTCGCGTCGGACTTGCGGCCAAGGCCGATTGGTATCCCGCCCAGCTTTCCGGCGGCCAGCAGCAGCGCGTGGCGATCGCGCGGGCGCTCGCCATGAAGCCGATGCTGATGCTGTTCGACGAGCCGACCAGCGCGCTCGATCCCGAGCTCGTCGGCGAGGTGCTTGCGGTCATGAAGGAGCTGGCGAGGAGCGGCATGACCATGATGGTGGTGACGCACGAGCTCGGCTTCGCCCGCGAGGTCGCCGACCGCGTCGTCTACATGGACCAGGGCGCAATCGTCGAGCAGGGGCGCGCCTCGGACGTGCTGGGCGCGCCGCGCGAGGAGCGCACAAAAGCATTTCTTTCGGCTGTGATCTGAAATGGGGGCGTGTCGATGAAGAGATTTTTGCTTGCGGCGGCGTTTCTCGGCGCCATGAGCGCCTCAGCGATGGCGATCGAGCTGCCGCCTGACATCGCCAAGCGCGGCAGCCTCAAGGTGGCACTGGTGCCGAACTATCCCCCGATGGAATTTCGCGATCCCGCCACCAACGCGCTCACGGGCTTCGACATCGATCTCGGCGAGGCGATCGGCCGCAAGCTCGGCGTCAAGATCGAATGGACGGAGACCAGCTTTGCCGAGTTCATGCCGTCGGTTTCGACGGGGCGGGTGGATGCCATCCTGTCCGGCTTCACGGATTATGCAAGCCGGCATGAGATTGCCTCCTTCGTCGACTACCTGCGCAGCGGTCCGCAGTTCTTCGTGCAGCAGTCGCGCAAGGCGGAGTTCAAGGATGCGGCGGCGCTGTGCGGCAAGAAGGTCGGCGCCAGCCGCCGCACAATGTTTCCGGCACAGATCGCGGCCTGGAGCGAGAAGAGTTGCGGCAGCAGCCCGATCCAGTTCGTCGGCACCGACGGCTCGGCCGACGCACGCACCCAGCTCCGGCAGGGCCGCATCGATGCGGCAGCCCAAGGCAACGAGACGCTGCCCTACATCATGGACCTCGAGCCCAACACCTATGCGACTGTGGGCGAGCCCATCGCGCAGCAATTCACCGGCATTGCCCTGCCGGTCAAGGAAAAGGCATTGCAGCAGGCGATGCTGGAGGCGGTCGACGCGCTGATCGCGGACGGCACCTACAAGACCCTGCTTGCCAAGTGGAAACTGACTGACAACGCACTCGAAAAGGCGACCATCAATGCTGGACAGTAAGGCACTCCAGAGCATTCCGCTCACCCCAGCCAATACCGCGGATCCCGCGCCCGAATATCCCTGGCCGAAGCCGTACACCTCCGCGATGTTCCTGTCCTTCGACGTCGACGCGGAGAGCGCCTGGACCAGCAAGGACGCGGTGCATGCGCAGCGGCTCATCACCATGAGCTATGGCGGCTATGAAGCGCGCGTCGGCACGCCGAAGCTGCTGGAGCTGCTCGACCAGCTCGATCTCAAGGCGACGTTCTTCGTCACCGGCTGGTCGGTCGATGCGCATCCGGCGATGGCCGAATCGATCCTCAAGGCCGGTCACGAGATCGGCCATCACGGCTATCACCATCTCTTGCCCGATCCCGGCGATCCCTGGATCGAGGAGGAGCTGGAGCGCGGTTTCGAGGCGCTGAAGCGCCGACTCGGTGTCAGGCCGACCGGCTATCGCGCGCCCTATGGCGAGTTCACCGAGGAGCTGCGGGTCGCGCTGGTGCGCCATGGCATCGTCTACACGTCCTCGTTCCGCGACGATGTCAGGCCCTACCGGCATCGCCTCGCCGACGGCAAGCCCGGCACGATCGAGCTGCCGGTCACGGCGAGCTACGACGACTGGATGCACGGCCTCTCCGCACGCTTCAGCCCGCGCTCGATCTTCCCGAAAGAGCACGTGCTCTCGATGTGGAAGGACGAGCTGGATGAAGTGCGCGACTGGGGCGCGATGGTGACGACCGTGCTGCATCCGCAATGCAGTGGCCGTCCGATGCGGCTGCGGCTGCTGCGCGAGTTCCTGACTTACGCAAAATCGTGCCCGGACGTCTGGATCACGACCGGCGAGAAGATCTCGGAGAACTTCCTGCGGCACGAAGCCGGCAACCGCTGAGCCCTGCCATGACCCGCCGCCGCATCCTCGTCATCAACCCCAACTCGTCGGCGCCGGTGACGGCGGCGATCGACGACGCGGTCGCGCCGCTGCGGATCGCCGGTGGGCCCGAGATCGAGGTGGTCGGCCTTGCCGAGGGCCCGCCGGGCATCAGCACGCAGCGCGATGCCGACAGCGTCGTCATGCCGCTGGTTGGTCGCGTCACGGGCGACGATGCGGATGCGTTCGTGCTCGCCTGCTTCAGCGATCCCGGCCTGCATGCGGTGCGCGAGGCGGCAGGCAGCCGCCCGGTGATGGGCATCGCCGAGTGCGCGATCTTTCGCGCGCTGATGCTCGGCGAGCGCTTTGGAATCATCGCGCTGTCGCCGTCGAGCATCCGCCGCCAGCAGCGCATGGCGCGGGTGATGGGCGTCGACAGCCGCTATGCCGGCAGCTGGTCGGTCGGCGCGAGCGCCGCGGAGACGGCGGGCGCGGACATCCGCGGACGTCTGATCGAGGCCGGCCGTGCGCTGGTCACCCAATGCCGCGCCGATGTCGTGGTGATGGGCTGCGCCGGGATGGCCTCGCATCGTGCGGCGATCGCGGATGCGATCGGCGTGCCGGTCGTTGAGCCCGCACAGCAAGCCGTCGCGGCTGCGATCGGCGCAGTCTTGTTGAACACGTAAGAGACCTTCAGGAGCCTCTTGTCATGCCTATCTCCCGCCGCTCGCTCCTCAAGGCCGCCGCCACCGTGCCGGCGTTGTCGTTGCCGGGCATCGTCCGCGCTGAATCCCAGTCCACGCTACGCTTCATCCCGGTCATCGACCTCGCCTTCGTCGACCCCATCTATTCGACCGCGCAGGTGTCGCGAAACCACGGTTTCATGGTCTACGACACGCTCTACGGCATGAGCTCGTCGCTGCAGGTCTCGCCCCAGATGCTGTCGGGCCACGCCATCTCGGCCGACCAGCTTCAGTGGGACCTGACGCTTCGCGACGGCCTGTTCTGGCACGACGGCGAGCGCGTGCTCGCGCGCGACTGCGTCGCGAGCATTCGCCGCTGGGCGGCGCGCGACGGCTTTGGCGGCGAGCTGCTGGAGGCGACCGCGGAGCTGTCGGCTGCCGACGACCGCACCATCCGCTTCCGTCTCAAGCGTCCGTTCCCGCTGCTGCCGCAGGCGCTCGGCAAGGCCGCGATCAACGCCTGCTTCATGATGCCGGAGCGGCTGGCGAGCCAGGATCCGTTCAAGCCGCTGACCGAGGTGATCGGCAGCGGACCGTTCCGCTATCTCGCCGACGAGCGGGTGCAAGGCGCGCGCAATGCCTACGCCAAATTCGAGCGCTACCAGCCGCGCACGGACGGCAAGCCGGATTGGACCGCGGGACCCAAGATCGTGCACTACGACCGCGTGGTCTGGACCACGACGCCCGATGCCGGCACCGGCGTCGCCGCGCTCCAGACCGGCGAGCAGGATTGGCAGGAGACCACGCCGCACGATCTGCTCCCGGTGATCAAGGCGGCCGGCGACATCGAGACGCGCATCCTCGATCCCAGAGGCTACGCCTGCATGCTGCGGCTCAATCATCTGCAGCCGCCATTCGACAATCCCGCCATCCGCCGTGCGCTCTTGGGCGCGATCGACCAGTCTGCATTCATGACGGCGGTCGCCGGCACCGATCCCGCCTTCCAGGTCTCGCCGATCGGCTTCTTCGCGCCGGGTACACCGATGGCGAGCGATGTCGGCCTCGACGTGTTCCGCGGCCCGCGTAACTACGACAAGGTCAAGGCTGACCTGAAGGCCGCCGGCTACAATGGTGAGAAGATCGTGCTGCTCGTCCCCACCAACTCGTTGGCGCAGAAGCCGCTCGGTGAGATCGCGGTGGACAGCTTACGCAAGGGCGGCATGAACGTCGAGTATGCCGGGCTCGATTTCGCCGTGGTGCTGCAGCGCCAGTTGAAGAAGGATCCGATCGGGCAAGGCGGCTGGAGCGCGGCGGTCGGCAATTGGCAGGGCATCGACTGGCTCAACCCGGCCGGCAACACCAACATCCGTGGCGAAGGCAAGGTCGCCGGCTGGTATGCGAGCAATAAGATGGGCGAGTTGCGCGGCCAGTGGCTGGCGGCCTCAGAACTCGCCGAACAGCAGCGCATCTGCCGCGAGATCCAGGCGGTCGCATTCGAGGAAATCCCCTATATTCCGATCGGCCTGTACAAGCAGCCGACCGCCTACCGCAAAGCCATCACCGGCATTCTCGACGGCACCGCCGTGTTCTGGAACGTACGCCCCGCATGAGCACCACAGCAATCTTCGGCAGCTATGTGCTGTCACGGAAAGACGGCGCGCAGGATGTGCTGCGCGACCATTGGGTTCTGGTCGAAGGCAAGAGGATTGCCGCGATCACGCGCAGTAAGCCGAGTGCGGATCAGGCCTACGACCGCCCCGGGCGCTTCGTGCTGCCGGGTCTCCTGAACCTGCACAATCACTGCTTCTCCGAGGCGGTGGCGCGCAGCCACACCGAAGACGGCAACGGCCGCAAGAACAACCAGAGCATCGTCTACACGGTGCTGCTGCCGCTGACCAAGCGCGGCGCCGATATCCTGTCGGCGGAAGAGCGCCTCGCCATCGCGCGGCTCGGTATCCTCCAGCTGCTCAAGGGCGGCGCCACCACCGTGATGGAGCCGTTCCGCAACTCGATCCCTGAAATGTTCGACGCGGCGGAAGAGATGGGCATCCGCTTCTACGGCGCGCCCTATCTGTTCTCGACATCGGATGCCAAGGCTGGCACCGATGGCGTGGTGCACTATTCCGGCGACGACGGCGCCGCCGACATGGCGACCTGGGATGCGCTTTATCAGCGCTGGAACAACCGTGGCGACGGCCGCATCAACCTGGCGATGAGCCCACACGCCACCGACACCTGCGGCCCCGATCTCTTGAAGGCCTGCGCCGCCCGGGCCCGCGAGCTCGGCGTGCCCATCACGACGCACATGGCGCAGAGCCGTGCCGAGGTCGAGACCATCGGCAAGCGCTATGGCGGCCGTACGCCGGCTGAGTACCTCGACTGGCTCGGCCTGCTGGCGCCAGATCTGATGGCGGCGCACTGCATGTTCAGTAGCGACGACGATCTCAAGCTGATGGCCGCGCGCGGCATGACCGTCTTGAATTGCCCGCGCGTGTTCGCCCGCGCCGGCGTCACCGCCGCGTTCAGCCGGTTCGCCGAGCATGGTGTGCGCACCGTGGTCGGCACTGACGGCTACAACATGGACCTGCTCGGCGAGCTCAATGCGGCATCGCTGATCTCCAAGATCACCTCGGCGCGTCCCGACGTCGCGAACTCGCCCGCACTGATCGAGGCGAACACGGCGGTCGCTGCCGACGTCATCAAGCGGCCCGATCTCGGCCGCATCGAGCCCGGCGCGACCGCCGATCTCACCGTGGTCGATCTCACTCATCCGCATCTTCAGCCGCTATTCGACCCGCGCCGCGCGCTGATCGCACTCGCCAACCGCGCCAATATCGATCAGGTCATGGTCGACGGCCGCATGCTGGTCGATACCGGCCGCTATCTCGGCGCGGATGAGGCGGCGATCACCGCCGCCGGCAGCGCCGCGATCGGCAAGATCTGGGACCTGCCGGAGGCGCAGGCCGCTTTCAACGGCTAGTTATCGAATTCGACCAGCGCCTTGCGCACCGTCTCGACGAAATCCAGTGCCATCGGCGAGGCGCTACGTTGCGCCGGAAACACCGCAGAGAATTCGAAATCAATGCGCGGCAGGAACCGGCGCACGATTACACCGCGGGTGGAAAATTCCTGCGCGGTGAAGGGATCGCAGATAGCAACCCCAAGCCCCGACGAGACCATGCCGCACATGATCTCCGACAGCGTGGTCTCGACGCGCAGCACCCGGCGGACATCGTGGCGATGGAAGACCTGGTCGACGAGATGCCGGCTCGACGATCCCGCCGACAGCGAGATGAAGGTCTCACTCTCGAAATCGCGCGGCTCCAGCACTTCTTTCTCTGCGAGGCGATGACCGGTCGGCAGCACCGCGACGCGCGCCAAGGCCGGCAGCCGCTGGCTCGGCAGGCCGGAATGGGCGATCGGCACCTCGGCAAAGCCGATGTCGCATTGATTGTTCAGCACCCAGTCGACCACGATCGGCGAGATCACGCCGAAGAAGGCGAGGTTGAGGTTGGGCCGCTCCATCAGGAAGTGCCCCGCGAGCCGCGGCAGATAGCCGTTCGCCAGCGCCGGCAGTGCGGCGATGCGAAGCGAGCCGGTGCGGCGGCCGCGGATCTCTTCGGCTGCCGCGGTGATGCGTTCGAGGCCGACGAAGGAGCGTTCGACCTCGGTATAGAGCGCCATCGCGGCGGCGGTCGGGACGAGACCGGTGCCGCGCCGCTCGAACAGCTCCATCTTGAGCAGTGCCTGGAGGTCGCGCAGCAGCCGGCTCACCGCCGGCTGCGTCACCGCCATCAGCTTCGCCGCCTCGGTGACGCTGCCGGTCAGCATCGTCGCGCGGAAGGCCTCCACCTGCCGCGAATTGATCCGCACCATGCCGGATTCCAATCATAACATTTATGCATGCAAAGGGTGCCATTATTCATTGGACGATGGAAGTATAGGTTGCGATCTTTTTCATCAGGACTGGGGTCAGCCCGCTTTTTCGGCAGATTGGAGGGGTTCAAACCTCCAGATCGCGCCAAAACCGCCGAATGGGGGCCGGAGCCCTGATCGGAAATGGATTGGCGCGGAAGGAAACGCGGCAACGCACTCCAGCCAGCGAGACTCGTCGGCACGTCACCTCATTCCGGTATTGGAGATCGGTCCATATGAAGACTTTTCGCCTCCTGACAGCGGTCAGCATCGCGGCGCTCATTGCCGCCCCGTCGGTCGCCTCGGCCCAGCAGAAGACGCTCTATGTCGCCGGCTATGGCGGCTCGTTCGAGAAGACCATCCGCGACGAGGTGATCCCGACCTTCGAGAAGGAGAACGGCGTCAAGGTCGAGTACGTCGCCGGCAACTCCACCGACACGCTGGCGAAACTTCAGGCGCAGAAGGGCAACCAGCAGATCGACGTCGCCATCGTCGACGACGGTCCGATGTACCAGGCGATCCAGCTCGGCTTCTGCGGCAAGCTCGATGGCCTGCCGGCCGATCTCTACGACACCGCGCGCTTCAAGGACGATCGCGCGGTCGCGATCGGCATCGTCGCCACCGGGTTGATGTACAACACCAAGGCGTTCGCCGAGAAAGGCTGGGCGCCGCCGACCTCGTGGAACGACCTGAAGGACACGAAATACGCAAAACAGCTCGTGATCCCGCCGATCAACAACACCTATGGCCTCGAAGCGCTGGTGATGCTCTCGAAGATGAACGGCGGCGGCGAGACCAACGTCGATTCCGGCTTCAAGATCTTCAAGGAGCAGATCAATCCGAACGTGCTCGCCTATGAGCCGTCGCCGGGCAAGATGACCGAGCTGTTCCAGTCCGGCCAGGCCGTGATCGCGGTGTGGGGCACCGGCCGCGTGCAGAGCTTTGCCAATACCGGCTTCCCCGTCGACTTCGTCTATCCCAAGGAAGGCGCCGCGACGCTGCTGACGACGGCCTGTCCGATCAACAAGCCGAGCGCCTCGCCGCTGGCCTCGAGCTTCGTCAAGATGCTGCTCGATCCCAAGATCCAGCTCGTCATGCTGAAGGACTACGGCTACGGGCCGGTGCTGAAATCGCTAAAGGTGCCGCCGGAGCTCGGCAAGATGGCGCCGATCGGCGAACGCGCGGCCAAGCTCTACAATCCGGACTGGACCGTCATCAACGAGAAGCGCGAGGAGTGGACCAAGCGTTGGAATCGCGAGGTCGAACGCTGATCGGTCGCAGCGGAGACAACGTCATGGCTTATCTCGAGCTCGATCGGGTCGCCAAGCAGTTCGGCGCGCAGACTGTGGTCGACGACTTCAGCCTGTCGGTGGGGAAGGGGGAATTCATCTCCTTCCTCGGCCCGTCCGGCTGCGGCAAGACCACGACCTTGCAGATGATCGCGGGCTTCCTCGATCCCACGCGCGGCGCGATCCGCCTCGAGGGCAAGGACCTGACCGCGATCCATCCGGCCAAGCGCGGGCTCGGCATCGTGTTCCAGAGCTACGCGCTGTTTCCGCATATGACCGCGGCGGAGAACGTCGCGTTCGGCCTCGAGATGCGGGGCGTGCCGCGCAGCGAGCGTGCCGAGCGCGTCCGCGCCGCGCTTGCGATGGTGGGCCTCGCCGGTTACGAGGACCGCCATCCCCGCCGCATGTCCGGCGGCCAGCAGCAGCGCGTGGCGCTGGCGCGCGCGTTGGTGATCAAGCCGAGCGTGCTGCTGCTCGACGAGCCGCTGTCGAACCTCGACGCAAAACTGCGCGAGGAGATGCAGATCGAGCTGCGCCAGATCCAGCGCACCATCGGCACAACGACGATCCTCGTCACCCACGACCAGAACGAGGCGATGTCGCTGTCCGACCGCATCGTGGTGATGAGCCAGGGCAAGATCGAGCAGATCGGCACGCCGCAGGAGACCTATGAGAAGCCGGCTTCGGCCTTCGTCTCGCAGTTTTTGGGCAAGACCAACGACTTTGCCGGAACGATCGACCGGACCGTCTCGCCGACGCAGCTGGTGGCGGGCTCCTGGCGTGCACCGGCGCCCGCCGGGTTTGGCGGTCCCGTGACTGTCAGCGTTCGCCCCGAAAGGATCGGCTTTGGCGACACAGGGCTCAGCGCAAAGATCATCACGCGTATCTTCCAGGGCAATCACTGGCTGTTCCAGTGCGACAGCGAATGCGGCCCGGCCATCGTGATCCGGCAGAATGACGGGAAAGCGCAGCCGGCCGAAGGCGACGCCGTTCGCCTGACCTGGCGGCCCGAGGACATGAGCGTGCGCGCGAGGGCCGGCGCATGAGCGCGGCCGCGGAGGAACGCAGCGCGCGTGCGCCGTGGGCGCTGACGGCGCCTGCTTTGATGCTGTTCGTCGGCGTGCTGCTCATTCCGCTCGCGATGACGGTGATGCTGTCGTTCCACGATTGGGGCCAGTACAAGGGCATCGAGCCGGTCTTCATCTTGAAGAACTGGCACGAGATCGCAACCGATCCCTATTACGCCGAAATGTTCTGGCGCACCTTTCGCATCGCCATCCTGACCACGCTGCTGACCGCCGTGCTCGGCGCTCCCGAGGCCTACATCCTTAATCGCATGAGCGGCCGCTGGAAAAGCTTCTTCCTGCTCGTCATTCTCGGACCGCTGCTGATCTCCGTGGTGGCGCGAACGCTCGGCTGGGCGCTGCTGTTCGGCGGCAACAACGGGCTCGTCAACAAGCTCTTGATGTCGCTCGGCGTGATCCGTTTCCCCATTCCCTTCATGTTCACCGAAACCGGCATGGTCGTCGCGCTCGCGCATGTGATGATGCCGTTCATGGTTCTCTCGGTGTGGGCCGCGCTGCAGCGGCTCGATCCGCAGATCGAGAATGCCGCGATGTCGCTTGGCGCCGGACCCGTGACCATCATCCGCCGGATCATCATGCCGCAGATCATGCCGGGCGTGCTGTCGGGCGCGATCATCGTATTTTCGCTCTCGGCCAGCGCCTTCGCGACACCGGCGATCATCGGTGGCCGCCGGCTCAAGGTCGCTGCGACGCTCGCCTATGACGAATTCCTCAACACGCTGAACTGGCCGCTTGGTGCCGCGGTCGCGACGCTCCTTCTCGTTGCGCTGGTCCTCATCGTCGTCGGCAGCAACGCACTGATCGAGCGGCGCTATGCGGAGGTGTTCCGATGAGACGGAACGGGCCGCTCGCGCTGATCTTCCACACCATCTTCGTCATCGTCATGGTGGCGCCGATCCTGGTGGTGTGCCTCGTCGCCTTCACGCCCGAGGGTTTTCTGTCGCTGCCGACCAACGGCTTTTCGCTGCGCTGGTTCAGGACCATCGCGAACTACCCTGAATTCATCCACGCCTTCTGGGTCAGCCTCGGGCTCGGCGCGCTGTCGTCCCTCGTGGCGCTGCTGTTCGCGGTGCCGGCGGCGCTGGCGATCGCGCGCTATCGCTTCCGCGGCCGTGATGCGCTGGCGGCGCTGTTCCTGTCGCCGCTGATGATCCCGCATGTCGTGCTCGGCATCGCCTTCCTGCGCTTCTTCACCTCGGCTGGGCTCGGCGGCAGCTTTGCCGCGCTGATCATCGCGCATGTCATCATCGTGTTTCCGTTCGCGCTGCGGCTGACGCTCGCGGCGGCGACCGGCATGGATCTCTCGGTCGAGATGGCGGCGGTCTCGCTTGGCGCCGACGGCTGGACGCTGTTCCGTCGCGTGACCTTGCCGCTGATCCTGCCCGGCGTCATCAGCGGTTGGGCGCTCGCCTTCATCCAGTCCTTCGACGATCTCACCATGACCGTCTTCCTCGCGGCGCCGGGCACCGAGACGTTGCCGGTGCGCATGTTTCTTTACATCCAGGACAACATCGATCCGCTGGTGACGTCGGTCTCGGCCTGCGTGATCGCGATCACCATGACCGCCCTCATTCTGCTCGACCGCTTCTACGGGCTCGACCGCGTGCTCGCCGGCAAGGGTGGCGATACCGGACGATAGGAGAACCCATGTCCAGGGATTACGACGTCGCCGTGGTCGGCGGCGGTTTGCTCGGTTCCGCCATTGCCTGGGGCCTCGGCCGTCTCGGCAAGAGCGTCGCCGTGCTCGACGAAGGCGACATCACCAAGCGCGCTTCGCGCGCGAACTTTGCGCTGGTCTGGGTGCAGAGCAAGGGGCTCGGTATGCCCGCCTATACGGTCTGGACCGTGCAGGCATCGCAGGCATGGGGCCGGCTTGCCTCCGAGCTGAAGCAGCAGACGGGGCTCGATGTTGCCCTTCAGCAGAATGGCGGCTTTCACCTCACGCTCGGCGAGGACGAATTCGGTCAGCGCACCGAGCTCGTCAAGCGCATGCACAACCAGGTCGGCGCCGCCGACTACAAGATGGAGATGTTGCGGCCCTCCGAGATCAGGAAGGCGCTGCCGCTGATCGGGCCGGAGGTTTCCGGCGGCAGCTACTGCCCGCTCGACGGCCACGTCAATTCGCTGCGCACGTTCCGCGCCTTCCACACCGGCTTCAGGGCATTCGGCATCGACTATTTCCCGGAGCGTCCGGTCTCGGCGATCAGCAAGAGCGGCGGCGAATTCCGCCTGACCACGCCGAAGGGCGAGCTGCGTGCCGCCAAGATCGTGCTTGCCGCGGGCAATGCAAACCAGACGCTTGCGCCGATGGTCGGCCTGTACGCGCCGATGGGACCGACCCGCGGCCAGATCGTGGTGACCGAACGCACCATGCCGTTCCTGCCCCATCCCCTCACCACGATCCGCCAGACCGACGAGGGCACGGTGATGATCGGCGACAGCAAGGAAGACGAGCTCGACGAACGCACGATGAAGCCTTCGATCAGCGGCGTGATGGCCGATCGCGCCCAGCGCATGTTCCCGCATCTGTCGCGGCTCAACGTGGTCAGGAGCTGGGCCGGCATCCGCGTCATGCCGCAGGATGGCTTTCCGATCTACGACCAGTCGGAAACGCATCCCGGCGCCTTCGTCGCCTGCTGCCATTCCGGCGTGACGCTCGCCTCCAACCACGCCTTCGAGATCGCGCGCATGGTGGCGCAGGGCGCGCTCGAGCCGGAGCTGGTCGGCGCGTTCTCCGCGAGCCGCTTTGGCGGCGCTGGCGCTGTGAACGACAGCGGCTACTGAGGTGCAAATGTCTGTGGTTGAATCGATGGCGGCCAGGAACTCGGATGACCTCTCCCATAGGGAGAGGTCGGAGCGCATCGTAAGATGCGGTCCGGGTGAGGGGTTACGGCCTCACCTCGTGCTGCGGCCCCTCACCCGGATTGCTTCGCAATCCGACCTCTCCCCGTCGGGGAGAGGTGAAGCGATAGCGGCGGCTCCTGATTTTCCCACGCTCCATCGAGTTTAGAAAAGGAGCCAAGAGGCATCCCCATGTTCAAGAGATCCGAACAGGACAAGCGTCCACAGGTGCAGATCTTAGTCGACGGCGTCGCCGTCGCGGCGCGCCAAGGCGACACCGTCTCTGCCGCGCTGCTGGCCTCTGGTGTTGACGCACGGCGCTCCACTGCGGTCAGCGGCGCGCCGCGTCTTCCCTACTGCATGATGGGCGTGTGCTTCGACTGCCTCGTCACCATCGACGGCGTCGGCAACCGCCAGGGCTGCCTCGTGCCCGTCGCCGAGGGCATGCAGATCGAGATCCAGAAGGGCAAGCGGGAGATCGGACGATGACTGTGGCTCCCAAGCGCGAAGACTACGACGTCGTGGTGATCGGTGCCGGCCCTGCTGGCCTCGCCGCGGCCGCGACCGCCGCTGAAGCAGGTCTTTCGACGCTGCTGCTCGACGAGAATATCGGCCCCGGTGGGCAGGTGTTCCGTGCCATCTCCTCGACGCCGGTGACCGACCGCAGTCAGCTTGGCGCCGACTATTGGGTCGGTGCAGATCTCGTGCAGTCGCTGCGCGCGAGCAATGCCGAGGTGATCCATCGCGCCACGGTCTGGAGTCTCGACCGCAATCTCGAGATCGCCGTCTCGATCGGCGGCGCGTCAGCCTTCGTCAAGGCAAAGCGCGTGATCCTTGCGACCGGTGCGCTGGAGCGGCCGTTCCCGATTCCCGGCTGGACGCTGCCGGGCGTGATGACCGCGGGTGCGGCGCAGACCATGCTGAAATCGTCGGCGCTGGTGCCCGATGGCCGCACCGTGATCGCCGGGCAGGGGCCGCTGCTCTGGCTGCTCGGCGCACAGATCCTCCGCCTCGGCGGCCGCATCGACCGCATTCTCGATACCACCGAGCGCGGCAACTATTTCGCAGCGCTGCCGCACGCCTTCGCCTTCCTGACCTCGCCCTATTTCGCCAAGGGCCTGTCGATGATGCGCGAGGTGAAGGCGAAGGTGCAGGTCGTCTCCGGCGTCACCGAGCTTGCTGCGGCCGGGGATGGCCAGCTCGCGAGCGTCAGCTACGTCGCTGGCGGCAAGCGCGAAACGATCCCTGTCGATCTGTTGCTGCTGCATCAGGGTGTGGTGCCCAACGTCAATCTGGCGATGGCGGCCGGTGTCGAACATCGCTGGGACGATCTGCAACTGTGCTGGTCGCCGGTGCTGGACGCGAGCGGCAATTCATCGGTCGCAGGCATTGCGATTGCCGGTGACGGCGCCGGCATTGGCGGTGCCAATGCCGCCGTGGTCCGCGGCCGCATCGCGGCCCGCGCGGCGGTGGACGCATTGGCGCCCGCGGCCGCGGCGAAGCTCCCCGCGACGGCAACGCTCCGCGCCGATCTCGCCAAGGCCGAACGTGGCCGCGTCTTCCTCGACACGCTGTTCCGCCCGTCATCGCAATTCCGGATTCCCTCCGGCGACACCATCGTCTGCCGCTGCGAGGAGGTCACCGCCAAGGACGTTCTCGATTCCGTCGCGATCGGCGCGACCGGGCCGAACCAGCTCAAGGCCTATCGTCGCACCGGCATGGGTCCCTGCCAGGGCCGGCTCTGCGGCCTCACCGTCACCGAGCTGATGGCGCAGGCGCGCGGCAAGACCCCGCAGGAGATCGGCTATTACCGGCTGCGTGCGCCGGTGAAGCCGATCACGCTCGCCGAGCTCGCCGCCGTCCCGAAGAGCGAGGCCGACGTCAAGGCCGTGGTGCGCGGATGAGCCACAACGTGGATGCGATCGTCGTCGGCGGCGGCATCCACGGATGCTCGACGACGCTGCATCTGTGCCTCGCCGGCCTGAAGCCGGTGCTGATCGAGAAGGACTATGCCGGCCGCCATGCCTCCGGCGTCAATGCCGGCGGCGTGCGCCAGCTCGCGCGACACATTCCCGAAATTCCGCTGTCGATCCGCTCGATGGGAATTTGGGAGAAGATCAACGATCTCCTCGACGACGATTGCAGCTTCGAGAGCTATGGCCAGGTGCTCGTCGCCGAGAACGAGGAGGAGCTCGCCGTCTGCCGCGCGCGCGTCGCCGAGCTCAACGCGCTCGGTTTCACCCATGAAGAGCTGATCGACGCGGCCGAGCTGCGGCGCCTCGTGCCGGCCGTTGCCGAGACCTGTCCCGGCGGCGTGGTTTCGCGCCGCGACGGCGCGGCCAATCCGGCGCAGACGACGACCGCATTCCGGCGCAAGGCCCAGCAACTCGGCGCGACCGTGCGCGAAGGGGTGGCCGCCAGCAACATCCGCTACAACGACGGCCTCTGGCATGTCGATGTGGGTTCGGAGAGCTTTGCCGCTCCGGTATTGGTCAATGCCGCCGGCGCCTGGGCCGGCAAGATCGCGGCGGATCTGGGAGAGCCGGTGCCGGTCGAGACCGTGGCGCCGATGCTGATGATCACATCGCGCGTGCCGCACTTCATCGACCCCGTCGTGATCCTGCGTGGCCGAAAGCTCTCCTTCAAGCAGTTCAAGAACGGCACCGTGCTGATCGGCGGCGGCCATCTCGCGACGCCCGACCAGGACCGCAACGAGACGGTGCTGGACTGGAAGAGCCTTGCGACCAGCGCGCAGACCGTGTTCGAACTGTTCCCGGTGATGCGCCGCGCGACGATCGTGCGTGCCTGGGCCGGTATCGAAGCAAAGATGAAGGACGATATCCCGGTATTCGGGCCGAGCTCCCGCCACAGGGGGCTCTATCACCAGTTCGGCTTCTCGCTGCACGGTTTCCAGCTCGGCCCCGGCGCCGGCGCCGTGATGGCGGAGCTGATCGTCAATGGCGGCACGCAGACCCGCGTCAGCGATCTCGGCATCGACCGCTTCCATCCTTCCACGCTCTAGCCAAAGAGGACTTCATGAGCATCACCCGCAGCATCCGCACGCCCATCATGCACCGCGCCGTCGAGGCCAATGGCTTCGTCTTCCTCGGCGGCACCATCGCCGACGACACCTCGGTCTCGATGGGTGAGCAGACCCGCAACATCCTCGGCAAGATCGCCGGCTATCTGAAGGAGGCCGGCACCGACAAGTCGCGCGTCGTCAGCGCCTCGATCTTCGTCACGGACCTCTCGAAGAAGAAGGAGATGGACGCGGCCTGGACCGAGTTCTTCGGCGACAATCTGCCGACCCGCGCCACCGTCGGCGTCGCCGATCTCGGCGGCAGTGCGCTGATCGAGGTGGTGGTCACCGCGCTCAAGGGCTGATCGCAACCTTCCTAAAGCATGATCCGGAAAAGCGCGAAGCGGTTTTCCGGAAAGATCATGCGTAAACAACAACCTAAAGCGCGATGACGATTCATCCAAATCTCATCGCGCTTTAGGAGGGACGTCAGCGCCCGGCGCTGCCGTCCCCGCGACTTGATCTCGCCCGATTGCGAGGCTAGTAAGAGACTTCATCGATCAGGATATTCGAAAGCCATGGATTTCACCCCGACCGCAAAGCCCATCCGCCTTGCTCACGGGGAATTCCATGCCTGCTTCAATCATCCTGTCGAACCTGTCGCTGTCCACGCCTGACGGCCGTTCTCTTCTCTCCAGCATCGATCTGACATTCGCGGCCGAGCGGACCGGTCTCGTCGGCCGCAACGGCGTCGGAAAAACGACGCTGCTTGCCTCGATCTCCGGGGATCATGTTCCCCAGTCCGGGCGTGTCCTGACCAAGGGCAGCATCGGCTTGCTGCGACAGGACGTGCAGGTCCTTGCGAGCGCGACCGTGGCCGATCTGTTCGGTGTGCGGCAGGCACTGGAGCTGCTGCGCCGTGCCGAGCGGGGTGATGCTTCTGCCGACGAAATTGCTGCGATCGACTGGACGCTCGAAGCGCGGCTCGAGGCCGCACTGGCGCGCGTCGGGTTCGATCCATCTCCCGATACGGAGCTGTCCTGCCTGTCCGGCGGCCAGATCACGCGGGTTCGTCTCGCCGCGCTGTTGTTTGCCGAGCCCGACTTCCTCCTGCTGGACGAGCCGACCAACAATCTCGATCGGGACGGACGCAAGGCCGTGACCGATCTCCTCGCCGCCTGGCGCGGCGGTGCGATCGTCGTCAGCCACGATCGGGATTTGCTTGAAACCATGGATGCGATCGTTGAGCTGACGTCGCTGGGCGCCACGCGATACGGCGGCAACTGGAGCAGTTTCCGCGCACAGAAGGCCGTCGAGCTGGCGGCAGCGAGGCACGACCTCGCGCACGCCGAAAGGCGTCTGTCCGAGATCGATGGCAAGGCGCAGGAAGCTGCGGAGAGGAAGGCGCGCAGGGATAGCGGCGGCCGGAAGAAGGGCGCGAAGGGAGACATGCCGCGGATACTCGCCGGCGCGCGCCAGGACCGCAGTGAGGATAGCGGCGGCAGGAATGCGCAAATCGCCGAGCGGCGGCGCGTGGAGGCCGTTGAGGCCGTCGACACGGCACGCCGGCGCATCGAGATTCTTCAGCCGCTGTCCGTCAAATTGCCGGCGACGAACCTGCCGGCGGGCAGGGAGGTGCTTTCGCTCGACCGCATCAGCGCCGGCTACCGGCCGGAGCAGCCGGTTTTGCGCGATCTCTCATTTGCCATCGTCGGGCCGGAACGGGCCGCGCTGGTCGGGCCGAACGGCTCCGGCAAGACGACGCTGCTGAGAGTCATCGCCGGCGAGCTGCGCCCGTTATCGGGCGCCGTGCGGATCAGGCCGGACGTCGCGTTGCTCGACCAGAAGGTCAGCCTGCTCGATCCCTCGCTCTCCATCCTGGAGAATTTCGGGCGCCTCAATCCGAAGGCCGGCACGAACGAGTGCCATGCCGCCCTGGCACGCTTCATGTTTCGCGCCGACGCGGCTTTGCAGATCGTTGGAAACCTGAGCGGCGGACAGCTGCTTCGCGCGGGACTTGCTTGCGTGCTTGACGGGGTGACGCCACCGTCCCTGCTGATCCTGGACGAGCCGACCAATCATCTCGACATCGAGTCCATCGAAGCTGTCGAAGCAGGCTTGAGAGCCTATGACGGCGCGTTGCTCGTCGTCAGTCACGATGAGGCCTTCTTGCAGGCGATCGGGATCACGCGGCGGCTTGACCTCGCGGGCGAGCGTGAATCCAGGCGCCCGTCATTCGACCAATAAAAACCCGACGCCCTGCCCCCAGCGCGTCGGGTGGAAAATGAGTATCAATCAGTGATCCCAACGCCACTGTTGTGACGCGCGCCGTGACCTTTTTCTACTCCGGGAAACTACCGCGTCGGAGCAGGGGCGAGCCCGCCCAGTGCGGCCTACGATGCCGCGCTGCCGCCCGGCTCCAGCGCCTCGCCGATCTCCAGCGGATGGGCCATGGTCTCGTGCAGCGCTTCGCGGTCGAGCTCGCCTTCGGAGATGCTGATGACGACGCAGGCGACGCCGTTGCCGATCAGATTGGTCAGCGCGCGGCACTCGCTCATGAACTTGTCGATGCCGACCAGGATCGCGATCGACTGGATCGGGATGTCAGGCACGATCGAGAGCGTCGCTGCAAGCGTGATGAAGCCGGCGCCGGTCACGCCCGAGGCGCCCTTCGAGGTGATCATGGCGATGCCAAGAATGCCGAGCTCCTGCCAGATCGTCAGATGGGTGTTGGTCGCCTGCGCCAGGAACAGCGTCGCCAGCGTCATGTAGATGTTGGTGCCGTCCAGGTTGAAGCTGTAGCCGGTCGGAATCACGAGGCCGACCACCGAGCGCGAGGCGCCGAGATGCTCCATCTTCTGGATCATCTGCGGCAGCACCGTCTCGGAGGACGAGGTGCCGAGCACGATCAGGAGCTCGTCCTTGATATAGGCGATGAAGCGCAGGATCGAGAAACCGGCGAGGCGGGCGATCGAGCCCAGCACGATCAGCACGAACAGGATGCTGGTGAGATAGAACGTGCCGATCAGGGCGGCGAGGTTGAGCAGCGAGCCGAGGCCGTAGGCGCCGACGGTGAAGGCCATCGCGCCGAAGGCGCCGATCGGCGCCACGCGCACGATGATGCGGATGATGCCGAAGAACATCTTCGCCGCCTTGTCGATCGCCTCGGCGATGGGCTCGCCGGCCTTGCCGAGGAAGGCGATGGCGAAGCCCGAGAGGATCGAGATCAGCAGCACCTGGAGCAGGTCGCCGCGCGCGATCGCGCCGACATAGCTGTCGGGAATGATCGCCATCAGATGGGCGACGATGCCCTCTTCCTTGGCCTTGGTGACGTAGGTCGCCACCGATTTCGGATCGATCGACGCCGGGTCGATGTTGAAGCCGTGGCCGGGCTGGAGGATCTCGCCGACCAGGAGGCCGACGGCGAGCGCGACGGTCGAGACCGTCTCGAAATAGATCAGCGACTTCAGCCCGACCCGGCCGACCCGCTTGAGGTCGCCCATCGAGGAGATGCCGTGCACCACGGTGCAGAAGATCACCGGCGCGATCATCATCTTGATCAGCGCGATGAAACCGTCGCCGAGCGGCTTCAAGGCCTTGCCGAGATCGGGATAGAAATAGCCGATCAGCACCCCGAGCACGATCGCGATCAGCACCTGGACGTAGAGGATCTTGTACCAGGGCTGATGCCGGCGATGGACGGCTGGCTGGATCGCGACTTGTGTCATATTGTGGGCCCCGGGACGCATTGATTTTGCAAGATTTGAGTCGGGCAAGATTTGAATCTTGT
This sequence comes from Bradyrhizobium sp. B117, assembly GCF_038969555.1. Classification (NCBI taxonomy): domain Bacteria; kingdom Pseudomonadati; phylum Pseudomonadota; class Alphaproteobacteria; order Hyphomicrobiales; family Nitrobacteraceae; genus Bradyrhizobium; species Bradyrhizobium sp. B117. The sequence goes on along the minus strand of NZ_CP152414.1, from coordinate 8,978,342 downwards.
ATGTCCTGCATCATGTGATGGGCGCCGCAGAAGCGACAATCACATTTTTGTCGGATCGCACGAAGATCAGTCGCTGCACCGCAACGGGGGGAACATGACAACGACGGCAAGCTCGGACGAGCAAGGGCAGGGCTATTTCCCGCGCTGGAAACTCAAGACCTCGGGCGTGATCATGCCCGAGGAGCGGCTGTCATGGGGGCAGACCGTCGTCTCCGGTCTCCAGCATTGCGTAGCGATGTCGGGTTCGACGATCATCGCACCGCTGCTGATGGGTTTCGATCCCAATGTTGCGATCCTGTTCTCCGGCATCGGCACGCTGATCTTCTTCGTCATCGTCGCGGGGCGCGTGCCGAGTTATCTCGGCTCGAGCTTCGCGTTCATCGCCGTCGTCCTTGCCGCCACCGGCTATGCCGGCCATGGGCCGAACCCGAATATCTCCGTTGCGCTGGGCGGCATCGTCGGCGCCGGCGTGCTCTATGGCGTGATCGCGCTGATCGTGATGTGGTCGGGCGTCGGCTGGCTCGAGCGCCTGATGCCGCCGGCCGTCACCGGCGCCGTGGTCGCCGCGATCGGCCTCAACCTCGCGCCCGTGGCGGTCAAGGCGGTGAGCGCTGGCGCATTCGACACCTGGATCGGCCTTGCGACCGTGCTGATGATTGGCGTGGTGGCCGTGGCCGCGCCGGGCCTGTGGCGCCGTCTGCCGATCATCCTCGGGGCGATCGGCGGATATCTCTTGTACCTGCTGTTCGCGAACGGTCTCGGCTTCGGCAAGCCGATCGATTTTGCGCAACTTGCGGCCGCGCCGTGGATCGGCCTGCCGAGCTTCACCACGCCGACGTTCCAGGCCGATGCGATCTTCCTGATCGCGCCGGTCGCGGTCATCCTCGTCGCCGAGAACCTCGGTCACATCAAGGCCGTGGGCGCCATGACGGGCCGGAGCCTCGATGCCTATCTCGGCCGCGCCTTGTTCGCCGACAGCCTTGCGACGATCGTCGCGGCCTGCGGCGGCGGCACCGGCGTCACCACCTATGCCGAGAACATCGGTGTCATGGCGGCGACGAAGGTCTATTCGACCTTGCTGTTTGCGTTCGCGGCCACGGTGTCGATCCTGCTCGGCTTCTCGCCGAAATTCGGCGCGCTGATCCTGTCGATCCCGGGCCCCGTCATTGGCGGCCTCTCGATCGTGCTGTTCGGCTTGATCGCGGCGATGGCCGGGCGGATCTGGGTCGAGAACAAGGTCGACTTTGCAAATCCGGCGAATCTGATCACCGTTGCCGTGGCGCTGACCGCGGGCGCCGGCGACCTCACGCTGAAATTCGGCGCTTTCACGATCGGCGGCATCGGCACTGCGACCTTCGGCGCCATCATCCTCTACCAGATCCTGACCTCGCCCCTCGCGCGCCGCGCGGAATGAATCCCAGAGATGCGCTGACGGGATGGAACAAAAAGCCTGTTCCATCCATGATGAAGCATCCCGGAGAAAGCTCATGCCACAGACCGACCGCTCAACCCCTTTTGCTTCGCGCCTCGTCGGCCAATACGCGCTGGTGACCGGCGCCTCGCAAGGCATCGGCCGCGCCGTCGCCGTCCGGCTCGCCCAGGAGGGCGCGACTGTCGCCATCAATTATGCCGACCATCCCGAAAAGGCTGAAGAGTCGCTGGCGCTGGCACGAACGGCTTCGAGCGACCGCGGTCACGGCAAGCTCGATCATATCGTCGTCAAGGCCGACGTCAGCAACGAGCAGGAGGTCGCTGCGATGTTCGAGACGGTTTTGGCGCGCTTCAAGCGCCTCGACTGTCTGGTCAACAATGCCGGCTTCCAACGGGAATCGCCGAGCGAAGCGCTCGACATCGACACCTATCGCCGCATCATCGACGTCAATCTCAACGGCGCCGTGCTCTGCGCGCAGAAGGCGCTCGCGCATTTCGTCGCGCGCGGTGGCGGCGGCAGCATCATCAACTGCTCCAGCGTTCACCAGATCATTCCCAAGCCCGGCTATCTCGCTTATTCGATCAGCAAGGGCGGCATGGCCAATCTGACGCGCACGCTGGCGCTGGAATTCGCCGGCCGCGGCATCCGCGTCAACGCGGTCGGTCCCGGTGCGATCGACACGCCGATCAACGCGGCCTGGACCGGCGATCCCGAAAAGCGCGGCGTCGTCACCAGCCACATTCCGCTCGGCCGGGTCGGCACGCCGGAGGAGATTGCCGCCGTGTTCGCCTTCCTCGCCTCGGATGAAGCGAGCTACATCACCGGGCAGACCATCTACGCCTGCGGTGGGCTGACGCTGTTTCCGGAGTTTCGCGAGAACTGGGCAAGCTAATGCGTGGGCGGACCAGCTTCCGCTGAAGATCAATCGGTCGCCGGCCGTTCGAAGCCGGCAATCAGCTTTACCAGTTCGCTCTGCCGCGCGGTTCCGGTCTTGCGGAAAACGTTATGCAGGTGGGTTTTCACCGTCGCCTGCGACAATCCGAGGAGATCGGCCAAAGCCTGCACACCGCTCACCTTCATGATGCCGTCGAGCACGCGGATTTCGCTGGCTGTGAGGCTGTACAGCTTTCCCAGCGCTTCCAGCGGCGGCGGGCTGGCCGGCGATGTCTTGCGAACGAACACCGCCGCCACCGCCGAATGCAGCGCGCCGGCCCGCTGGCGGTCGCCTGCCGTCAGAGGCAAGACATGCGCGAACCAGCGGCGCGAGGGCGAATCCGAAAGCGGTATCGCTGCGCCACGGCTTCCAGCCGCCAGGTCGCCGCTCTCGGCCGCGACGACGAGCTCACGGAGCATGCGCTGTGCGTCGGGCGCGACCGCCGCCAACGCTCCTCGCCGCTCCAGCAGCAGCGCGCCCTCGTCGAGCATGGTGCGCGCCAGCTCGTTCACAAAGACGATCCGGCCGTTCAGCCCCAACAGGAAGATGGCGGCCTCGACATTGTCGAGCGTTTCGGTGAGGACCGCCTGTGCCGTCTTGCGCTGGTCGAACAGCCGGCCAATCGCGACCGCGCGCTGAAAATGCGGCACGAGCAGTGCCGCCCGCTGCCTCACCGCGTCGTCGACGATCCCGTGGGTTTCGTCCCTGCGGATATTGAGCACGGAAGAGCTCGTCGTACCCTTTTCCAGGTTGACGCAGACGACATCGGTGATCCCCTGCGGCTGGACCCACTCCCGGTGGAAGCGTGTATCGAAGAGCTCTGCTTCGGGAACGATGTCGGTCGGCGTGTAGATCAATCCGGATTCGATGAAGGTTGCGGCTGGGAATACGGGATTCATCGGCATGTATTTCTCGAAATACAGCCGCGTGTAGTGCGGATCGTCGTTGAAGAGATGCAGCGCGGCCGAACTTTCGCTGGCGACATCATGCCAATACAGCACGGCCGAAGAGCCGCCGACGAAATTGCAGGAGCGCTCCAGCACCCGCAGCCACAAGGTCGGATCAAGTGCCGCGTCGTAGATATCGCCGATCAAATCCGAGAGCGTCGAGGCTTCAGACGTCACGGCCAACCCAAACTGTATCGAACATGCATTCCCGGTATTCTCGGCATTTGCGCCTGACTGCGGCAGCAAACAGCCCACCGCAGATCGCTTGCACGACTATTGCAGAATGTATTTGAAGTTCAAGGCGGCGCGATCGTGATTATTGGAATGTCGGAGCTTCCCGCCATCTCTTGGCGATTATGCGGATGATCGATGCTTTCCGATGCCATTCAGCAACACTCCGAAAAAAGGAAGATGCCGCCGGCCAAGTTCAACCGAACGGTTGATGTCCGGCCTATTGCCCTGGCCCACAGTCGCGCTCGGTCGCCGGTTGGAAGCTGCGGCGTCGTGGAGTTGTGAGCGCAAATGCCTCGTCCTTTTCATCATGGCCCTGTCAGATCTGTCGCGAGCGATGCTCGAATCTTAAGCATCGCGATCGCCGCGATAGCGTTTGTCGCGGCTGTGGCGCTCGCCGGTTCGGCCTCGGCCCAACAGACTTGCGGCAGCGGAGTTGCAATCGCTACGCGCGATCTCGCGTGTGGTAACGGCGCAGTCGCTAACGGCACGTCCGGCGGCACCGGTGTAGGCGCGACGGCGATCGGCACCGCCGCCGGCGCGATTGCAGCCGGAGCCACTTCGGTGGGAGATGCCGCAGGCATAGGGAGCACCATCGGCACCACGAGTATCGGCGCAAACGCCAATACCAGTCTGTTTCCAGTCGGTCAGTACAGCACCGCGATCGGCTCCGGGGTGATCACCGGAGGCGTAAACTACGCGCCCATGTCGAGAGGAAACTATAGCGTCGCGATCGGGGCTGGCGGCGACGGAACGGCCGGCACGGGCGCGCAATCCAACGGCGACAAATCGATTGCGATCGGCCTTAGCAGCACCGCGGCGGCGGTGTCCTCGACGGCCATTGGGAGCGGAGCCACCGCCAGCGCCACGAACGCCGTCGCCCTGGGCAACACGGTCACCGCGTCAGGCACCAATTCCTTCGCGGCGGGCAATAACTCCCATGCCACCGGGGCGAGTGCCGTCGCGATCGGCGATGGTGCCACCGCCGGAACCGGCGCGAATGCAATTGCAATCGGGACCAACGCCACCGCGAGCCTTGCGAACTCCACCGCTATCGGATCCGGCGCCACCGCGACAACGGCGAATCAGATGGCGATCGGCACGGCGACCAACACCTATCGTATGGCCGGTGTGGCGTCCGCAGCGAGCCTCGCCGCGCAGACCGGACCGGTCTCCTTCGTGACCACCGACGCGGCCGGCAATCTCGCGACGTCGAGCTTCAATCCGGCGAGCATCAACTCGCTGCAATCGCAGTTCACATCGCTGCAATCCCAGATGACATCGTTGCAGTCGCAGGTGATGGACAATCGGCTGGAGGCGCGTAGCGGCACGGCAGTGGCGCTCGCGGCCGGCTCGATGCCGGCGCTGCAACCGGGCCGCAAATTCGCGCTCTCCGCCGGCTACGGCAATTTCGAGGGCGCCAACGCGTTTGCGCTCGGTGCCACCGCGCTGCTCTATGACGGCAAGAGCTATGCGGTCATCGCCAATGCCGGCGGCGGCATCGGGCTCGAGCGCAACGTTGCCGGTGGCCGCGGTGCCGTGTCGATCCAGTGGTAGCCGGAACGCCTTGCTCATGACGCTGCGTTGGCCGAGTGCAGGCCCTGGTCTTCTGATGATCGGGCTCCTGCTCCTGGGGGCCGTGACGACATCTGCGCAGCAGACCCCGTCGCAGCCGCACCAGGCGGCGCCACAGCAGCAGGCGGCCAAGCCCGCCAACATCGACCGCAACGGCGTGCTGATGCTGGTCCGCTCGACGCTGCTCGCGCTCGATCACGCCAACAAGACCGGGAATTATACCGTGCTGCGCGATCTCGGCGCGCCGGGCTTCCAGGTCAACACCGCAGCAAAACTTGCGGAGATCTTCGCCAAGCAGCGCGGCGACAAGCTCGATCTCTCTGGCGTGACCGTCATCGATCCGCAATTGTCGTTGTTGCCGCAGATCGAGCCGAACGGAATGCTGCACATGGCAGGATTTTTCCCGTCGGTGCCCTCGCAGGTGAATTTCGAACTGCTGTTCGCACCGGTCGAAGGACAATGGCGCGTGTTCGGCGTGTCGCTGTTGGTCGGCCAGACCGCGCCGGTTGCGCCCGAGCCGCCGGAGAGCAAGGCCGTCGCCTCGCAGAAGCAGGCTGCGCCGTCGAAGCCGGTGGGGCCTTCGAGACAGCCCGCTCCGACTGCGACGCAATGAGGGCCGGATGCGGCTTGCACGAGGATCAAGCAAGGCGATCGCCCTGCGACGTTTTGCTTTCGTCGCAAAACTTATGGTAGCGTGGTACTGAAGGCGCAAATGCCCTGCATGTCGTTTGGAATGATGAAGGTTGGTCGTGGCGTCTGAATCCGCTTTGCTGTCGGAGCTGATCGGTCTTGTCTACGACGCCGCGCTTGATCCCACCCTGTGGCCGCGTGCTCTGGAGCAGACGTGCCGGTTCGTGGGCGGTTCTTCAGGAAACCTGTTCTGGCACGACGCGGCGACCGAAGAGTCCGCGGTGCTGCGTCTCTTCAACGACGAACCGCACTACACCAAGCTCTATTTCGAGAAATACATTCCTCTAAATCCGTGTTTTCCAGCGGCCGCTTTCTGCGACGCCGGTCACGTCTATGGATCCACCGATCTCGTCCCGTTCGACGAGATGGTGGAGACACGCTTCTACGAAGAATGGATGAAGCCGCAGGGCATCATCGACCTCGTCGCTGCCAATCTTGAAAAGGGCGCGACCAGTTCGTCCATCATTGCCGTCCGCATGCATGAAAGCGATGGACTTGTCGATACGGACAACCGCCGCCGGCTTGGGTTGATCGTACCGCACTTCCAGCGCGCGGTATCGATTGGGCGGTTGTTCGATCAGAGCAAGTCCGCGCAGGCGGTCCTGACCCAAACACTCGACAACGTCTCGGCCGCCGTGTTCCTGGTCGGGCCCAACGGACGGCTCGTCTTCACCAACGCGCCGGGGCGCGCGGTGCTGGACGAGGCCGCACTGCTCACCGAAAGAAACGGACTGTTGTTCGCCGTTGCACCCGATGCGCAACGCGCGCTGCGCGAAGCGTGTCTCGCCGCCGAGAACGGCAACGCGGCAATGGACGGTGGCGGCCCGATTCCGCTCGCGACCTTGCAAGGGGGCTGGTTCGCCAATGTCCTGCCGCTGACCTCCGGCAACCGGCAGCGCACCGTCGCGCTGCATTCCGCGGTGGCTGCCGTCTTCGTCCGCAGGACCTCGCCGGCAAGCCCGCCGCCGCTGGAGGCGTTGGCAAAGATGTATAAACTCACGGCCAGCGAGATCCGCGTGATCGACGCGGTGATGAAGGTGAGCGGGGTGAAAGCTCTGGCGGAGGCCCTCGGGCTGACGCAGGCCACCGTCAAGACCCATCTCCACAACGTCTTCCGCAAGACCGGCACCGCCCGGCAGAGCGAGCTCGTCAAGCTGATTGCCGGGTTCGAGCCGCCGGCGCGGGAGTGATCTGGCAAAACCGGCCGGCGCAGACTACATCTGCGCCATGACAATCCCTCCGGCAAATTCCCCGCTCGAAGATTTCGTCGGCCGGCACGACAATCTGTTCGTGCTGACCGGCGCCGGCTGTAGCACCAATTCGGGCATTCCCGACTACCGCGACAGCCATGGCAATTGGAAGCGGACCCAGCCGGTCAATTTCCAGGCCTTCATGTCGGAGGAGCACACGCGCCAGCGCTACTGGGCGCGAAGCATGATCGGTTGGCGCCGGTTCGGCCAGGCGAAGCCGAACGATGCGCATCATGCGCTGGCCCGGCTCGAGGCGAGCGGCCGCTGCGGCATGCTGCTGACCCAGAATGTCGACCGGCTGCATCAATCCGCCGGCCACCGGCAGGTGATCGACCTGCACGGCCGGCTCGACCTCGTCCGCTGCATGGGTTGCGGGGCGAAGACGCAGCGCAGCGAATTCCAGGACAGGCTCGGCCGCGTCAATGCCGAATGGCTGACGCTCGATGCCGCCGATGCGCCCGATGGCGATGCCGACCTGGAGCACGCGAACTTTTCGTCGTTCAGCGTGCCTCCTTGTGAGGCCTGCGGCGGCATCCTCAAGCCCGACGTGGTGTTCTTCGGCGAGAACGTCCCCCGCGACATCGTCGCCACCGCGCAGGATCATCTGGCGCAGGCCGACGCCATGCTGATCGTCGGCTCCTCGCTGATGGTCTATTCCGGCTTCCGCTTCGTGCAGGCGGCAGCGCAGCGCAACATTCCGATCGCCGCCGTCAATCTCGGCCGCACCCGCGCCGACGATCTGCTGACGCTCAAGGTCGAGGAGCGCTGCGAAGCGGCGCTTGCATTCCTGCTCTGATCGCGCAGGCGGCGAACATGCCTTGCCTATTGCATAGGTGCCAAGCAGAATAGCCGGGCGCGGCGTTCTCCTCGTCGTCCATGGCATGGAAATTGCTGCGCTTTTGGCCCACTCTTGACGATCAGCCGGAGAAGTTTGGAATGCTTGAAGGAGCCGAGGTGCGGCTTGCCGTTGATATCGGCGGCACGTTCACCGACATCGTGCTGGACGTGGGGCAGGATCGCAAGACGCGCAAGGTGCTGACGACGCCGCAGCGGCCCGAGCAGGCGGTGCTGGAGGGCATGCGGCTTATTCTCACTGACGCGCGCGCCCATATCAGCGACATCGACGTCTTCATTCACGGCACGACGCTGGCGACCAACGCCATCATCGAGCGGCGCGGCGCCAGGACGGCGCTGATCGCGACCGACGGCTTTCGCGACGTGCTCGATATCGGCACCGAGAGCCGCTACGATCAGTATGATCTCTCAATCGACAAGCCGAAGCCGCTGGCGCCGCGTTCGCTGCGTTTCACTGTCCCCGAGCGTATTGACGCCCATGGCGTCGTCCGCCTCCCGCTGGACGAAGCGGCCGTGCGCGCACTCGCGCCGAAATTGCGCGAGCAAGGCGTCCAGAGCGTCGCGATCGCGTTCCTCCACTCCTATGCCAATCCCGAGCACGAGCGCCGCGCCGCCGCGATCATCAGCGAAGAGATGCCAGGCATCTCCGTGACGGTGTCTTCTGCCGTTTGCCCGGAAATCCGCGAATATGAGCGCACCTCGACCGCGGTCGCCAACGCCTATGTGCAGCCGTTGATCGACGGCTATCTCGCCCGCATGGCCGATGCCTTGCAGGTCGAGCAGTTCCGCGGTGCCATCTATCTCGTGACGTCAGGCGGCGGCGTCACCTCGATCGAGACGGCGCGGCGCTTTCCGGTGCGCCTCGTCGAATCCGGCCCGGCCGGCGGCGCCATCTTCGCGGCGCAGATCGCGGCGCGTCTTGGCGAGAGCAAGGTGCTCTCCTTCGACATGGGCGGCACCACCGCGAAGATCTGCCTGATCGAAAAGTACCAGCCCGAGACCTCGCGCGTGTTCGAAGTCGACCGCGCGGCGCGCTTCCTGAAGGGCTCGGGCCTGCCGGTGCGCATTCCCGTGATCGAGATGGTCGAGATCGGCGCCGGTGGCGGCTCGATCGCGCATATCGACGCGATGAAGCGTGTCACCGTCGGCCCGGAGAGCGCCTCGTCGGAGCCGGGCCCTGCCTGCTACGGCCGCGGCGGCCAGCGTCCGGCCGTGACGGACGCGGACGTTGCGCTCGGCATGATCGATCCCGATGCCTTTGCGGCCGGCACGATCAAGCTCGATCCCGAGCTGTCGAAGCAGGCGCTGCTGCGCGACGTCGGCGCGCCGCTCGGCCTTTCCGCGGAGACCGCGGCCTATGCCGTGCACGAGGTCGTCTGCGAAAACATGGCGAGCGCGGCGCGCGTGCATGCGGTCGAGCGCGGCGAGATCGTCGGCCAGCACACGCTGATCGCCTTTGGCGGCGCGGCGCCGCTGCATGCGGCGCGCGTTGCCGAGAAGATCGGCGTCTCCCGCGTGATCGTGCCGTCGAATGCCGGCGTCGGATCAGCCGTCGGTTTCCTTGCGGCGCCCATCGCCTATGAGCTGGTCCGCAGCCGCCATGTCCGGCTCGACGATTTCGACACCGAAGCGGTCTCCGACCTCTTGCAGGAGATGGTGAGCGAAGCCCGCGCGCTGGTCGAGCCCGGCGCGGCGGGTGCGCCGGTGCGCGAGCGCCGCGCCGCCTTCATGCGCTATGTCGGCCAGGGCCACGAGATCAGCGTCGAACTGCCGAACCGGCCGCTGACGTCAGCCGACCTCGCCGGCCTGCGCCAGAAGTTCGAGGCGGATTATGCCGCGATGTTCGAGCGCCCGATCCCGGGCGCAGCGATCGAGGTGTTGAGCTGGTCGGTGCTCGCAACCACTGAAGCGCGCAATCCGCCGCCCGTTGCAGCCGTCGCGCGCAAGTCCGCAGCCAAGGCGTCCGGCAGTCGGAAATTCTTCGACGGCCGCGCCGGCGAGGTGATCGAGATCCCGCTCTATCGCCGCGAGGACATGGCGCCGGGCGCGACCATCGCGGGCCCTGCCGTAATCGCGGAGGACGAGACCTCCACCTTCGTCTCCACCAGTTTTGACGCCCATATCGACGGTGCCGGCAGCATCGTCATGGAACGGAAGGCGGCCTGATCATGAGCAAGGCAAATGGCGCGAGCCTGATCGACCTTCAGATCATGTGGCACCGGCTGATCGCCGTGGTCGAGGAGCAGGCCCAGGTGCTGCTCCGCACCGCCTTCAGCCCGATCGTGCGCGAATGCGGCGACCTCTCGGCCGGCGTGTTCGACCTCAGGGGACGCATGCTGGCGCAGGCGGTGACGGGCACGCCCGGCCACGTCAACTCGATGGCGGAATCGGTCAAGCACTTCATCGCGCATTTCCCGCTGGAGACGATGAAGGAGGGCGACGCCTACATCACCAACGACCCCTGGATGGGCACCGGCCATCTCAACGACTTCGTCGTCACCACGCCCTGCTTCAAGGACGGCAAGATCGTCGCGCTGTTCTCCTGCACCAGCCATCTCATGGACATCGGCGGCATCGGCTTCGGCCCTGATGCCACCGACGTATTCATGGAGGGGCTCTACATCCCCATGCTGAAGCTGATCGACCAGGGCGTCGTCAACGAGACGCTGATGGCGATGATCCGCACCAACACGCGGCTGCCGATCGATACCGAGGGCGACACCTATTCGCTCGCCGGCTGCAACGATGTCGGCTGCGAGCGGCTGGTCGAGATGATGACCGAGTTCGGCATCGACACGCTCGACGCACTCGGCGACTACATCTGCGACCGCTCGCGCGAGGCCGTGCTGGCCGAGATTGCAAAACTGCCGAAGGGAAGCTGGCGCAACACCATGGTGGTCGACGGTTATGACGCGCCGGTCACGCTCGCTGCGACGCTGACGATCTCGGATCAAGGCATTCACGTCGATTTCGACGGTACCTCGGCGGCATCGAAATTCGGCATCAACGTCCCCTTGTCCTACACCACGGCCTACACCGTGTTCGGCCTCGGCTGCGTCGTCGCCTCGCAGATTCCGAACAATGCCGGCTCGCTCTCGCCGCTGACGGTGTCGGCGCCATCAGGCGCGATCCTCAATGCGCCGAAGCCCGCGCCGGTCGCCTCGCGCCACATCATCGGCCAGATGCTGCCCGACGTGGTGTTCGGCAGCCTGCGCCAGATCATCCCCGAACGCGTGCCGGCGGAAGGCACGTCCTGCCTGTGGAATCTCAACGTGCGCGGCCAGACCCGCTCCGGCGTCGGCGGCAACTATGGGTTCTCGATGGCGGTGACCTCCAACGGCGGCACCGGCGCGCGGTTCGGCAAGGACGGCCTCTCCGCCACCGCCTATCCCAGCGGCGTGCGCGGCACGCCGGTCGAGATCGCGGAAACGCAGACGCCTTTGATCTTCTGGCGCAAGGAGCTGCGTCCGGATTCCGGCGGGGCAGGGCGCACCCGCGGCGGCCTCGGCCAGATCATCGAGGTCGGCAGCGGCGTCGATGCGCCGTTCGACATCCTCGCCGCGTTCGACCGGATCGATCATCCGCCGCGGGGGCGCGACGGCGGCAAGAACGGCGAGGCAGGCTATGTGGGCCTCAAGTCCGGCAAGAAGCTGCGTGGCAAAGGCTTTCAGCAGGTGCCGCCGGACGACCGCTTGGTGGTGATGACGCCCGGGGGCGCCGGCATCGGTGCGCCGACGATGCGCGATCGCGCCGCGGTCAAAGACGACATCGAAAGCGGTCTTGTGTCCGCGGACAATGCGGTTGCAGTTTATGGGTACGCGCGCTGATGCATCAGCGCGCTTGATAAACGGAGGGGGTTCGATGATCACGCGACGGAACTTCACCGCGGGCGCAGCCACGCTGCTGGCCGCCGGCCATATCTCGACCCGCGCGCGGGCGGCAACGACAAGCTGGGACATGTCGACGGTCTGGCCCGACGGCAATTTCCACACCCAGAACGCGATGGCGTTTGCGGAAGAGGTGAAGAAGCAGAGCGGCGGCTCGGTCGCCATCACCGTGAAGGCCGGCGGCCAGCTCGGCTTCAAGGGTCCCGAGCACCTGCGCGCCGTGCGCGACGGCCTCGTGCCGCTCGCCGACGTCCTCAACATCCAGCAGGTCGGCGACGAGCCCTTCATGGGCGTCGAGAGCATCCCCTTCCTGTGCGGCTCGATGGACGAGCTCAAGGTGCTGCACAAATATGTGCGGCCCGAATATGAGAAGGTCGCCGCGCGCAACAACCAGAAGATCCTCTACATCGTGCCGTGGCCGACGCAGTATCTGCATCTCAAGACCAAAGTCGCCGATGTCGAGGGCCTGAAGAACATCAAGATCCGCGTCCCCGACAAGAATGCGGTCGACATGCTGGCCGTCGTCGGCATGGCGCCGGTGATGATTCCCTGGGGCGAAACCATCCCTGCGCTGGCGTCGGGCGCAGTCTCCGGCGTGTCCACTTCGGCGGTGTCGGGCGTCGACGGCAAGTTCTGGGAGTTCCTGAAATACATCTATCCGACCAATCACGTCTGGTCGTCGCAGATGCTCACCGTCAATCTCGATTCCTGGAAGGCGCTCAGCGCCGATCAGCAGAAGCTCGTCGCCGATATCGCAGCGAAGATGGAGCCGGGCTTCTGGGCGAACTCGCTCAAGGCCGATGTCGACAGCCTCAACCGCCTCAAGGAGGGCGGCATGGAGGTGGTGCCGGTGTCTGACGCGATGATCACGGACATCCGCGCCAAGACCGCGCCGCAGCTCGATGCTTTCCTCAAGCGCGTGCCGGCGGCCGACAAGCCGGTGCGGGCCTATCTCGCCGAAATGAAGCGCTGAGGTCGAGCTCATGACCAGCGTTTCACCGGCGGCTCCGCAAAGTCTCAACGCGGCGGCGCCGGCGCCGCTGCGCATCCTGCTCGACGGCATCGACCGTCTTGGCCGGCTCGACGGCTGGATCGGTGGCGGTTGCCTGCTCACGCTGACGCTGTTGATGCTGTGCGAGGTTGCCACCCGCTTCCTCTCGAACTTCCTGCCGTTCTTCCCGCCGACCATCTCGATCGCCTGGGAATACTCCTCTTATCTGATGGCGGCATCCTTCACCTTCGGAGCCGCCATGACGCTCCGCGTTGGCGGCCACATCCGCGTCGTGCTGCTTCTGAAAAACGTGTCGCCCCCGCTGCAGCGGGCGATCGAGATCCTCTCGGCGGCGGCCGGTTTTGCCTTCATGGCATTCCTGACCTCGTCCATGGCGAAGTTCGCGTGGAGCGCCTATTTGCGCGGCCAGGTCTCGACCTCCAGCGATACGCCGCTGTGGTTTCCGGAAGCCGTCGTCACCTTCGGCATGCTGCTGCTCACGCTCCAGTTCCTGGCGCGCGCGATCCAGGCGGTGCTCGGCCTGCCACTGGAGGATCATCGCATGAAGGCCTCCCCCGTCGAATGACCGCCTTGCTCGCCACTGGATTCAAGATCGCATGACCATCGAAGTCGTTGCCCTGTTCGGGATTCTGTTCGCGCTGCTGGCGGGGGGCGTCTGGATCGGACTTACACTCGCGCTCACCGCGACGCTGCTGCTCGCGATGTTCCGCTCGATCCCGCTCGACAAGCTGCTGCCGCAATACGCCTGGAATATTTTGACCACGCAGGAGCTGCTGGCGCTGCCGCTGTTCATCCTGATGGGCGAATTGCTGTTTCGCACCCGCCTGTCGCGCTCGCTGTTCCAGGGACTTGCGCCCTGGGCCGGCCTTCTGCCCGGCCGATTGCTGCATGTGAACGTGATCGGCTGCACCATCTTCGCGGCGATCTCGGGCTCGTCGGCGGCGACCACGCAGGTGATCGGCCGCATGTCGCTCAACGAGCTCCTGCGCCGTGGCTATTCCCGTGACATCGCGATCGGGTCGCTCGCCGGCGCCGGCACGCTCGGCTTCCTGATCCCGCCGTCCAACATCATGATCATCTACGGCGTGCTCGGCGACGTTTCCATTCTCAAGCTCTTCACCGCCGGTGTGCTGCCCGGCCTGCTCCTGGCCGCGACCTTCATGGGCTGGGTGATGCTGCACACCTCGCTCAAGCCTGCGATGGTGCCGGAGACCGAAGCAAAGCTCTCGCAGGTGCCGTGGGGCGAACGCTTCGCCGCGCTGAAGGATCTCGCGCCGGCGCTGTTCCTGATCGCCTGCGTGCTCGGCTCGATGTATGGCGGACTCGCGACGCCCTCGGAGGCCGCCGCCGTCGGCGTGCTCGGTGCCGGGCTGGTCGCCTGGGCGCAAGGCTCGATGTCGCAGCAGGTCATGCGCGACGTGCTGATCGGCTCCGTCGTGACCTGCTCGATGATCGCGCTGATCGTGTTAGGGGCCTCGATCCTCGGCAACGCCGCGGCGTTCCTCGGCATTCCTCAGGCGGTGGCCGCCTTCGTCAAGGGCCTCGGCCTCTCGCCCTTCATGCTGATCGTGGTGCTGATCATCTTCTACCTGATCCTCGGCTGCTTCCTCGACGGCTTCTCGATGATCGTGATGACGCTGCCGATCGTGCTGCCGATCGTGAAGGGCGCCGGCTTCGACGAGATCTGGTTCGGCATCTTCCTGGTGCTCGCCGTCGAGATGGCGCAGATCACTCCGCCCGTCGGCTTCAACCTGTTCGTGATCCAGGGCCTGACCGAAGACGGCCTTGGCTACATCGCGCGCGTCACGTTGCCCTATCTCGTCATCATGATCGGTTTCGTGCTGCTGCTGACGCTGTGGCCCGGCATCGTCACGATCCTGCCGCGGGTGTTGTACGGATAGCCGTTTGCTCCCACGGAGATCGAACGGTCAGTGCTGCTGTCGTTTCCATTCGCCCTCTGCGCCAATTCGCCCCCCGCGCGCATTCCGTCTTTGCACGCCCCTGTAATCCGTCGTACGCTGTGCATGCAGACGTGCGACAGCAACCACGCCAGTGAACGCAGCTCCTTTAGCGATCGCCGAGGGAGAGGGAGATCTATTGGCAGTTCATCTCCGATGGAGAACAATCGACGCGTACTGAACTGCAAACATTCCTCGCAGCGGCGTTCACGAGACTCAATCAATAAACACAAGCGGGAGGAAGTGCATATGAGGAAGCAGTGGCTCAACTCGGGCCTACCTGTTCTCGCCGTTGCGGCATTTGCGGCATCGGCGGCGTTGGCCCAATCTGTGGATACGGCCCGTATCGAGGCCGCCGGCCAGAACGACTGGCTCACCTATCACGGTTCTTACAAGTCCCATCACTACAGCCCACTCGCGCAGATCAATGCGAACAACATCGGCAATCTGGGCGTCGCCTGGATGCACATTCCCGGGCGATCGACGCGCGGCCTGCAGTCAATGCCGCTCGTAGCCGATGGCGTACTCTACTATTCGGGTTCTTACAGCCGGGTCTTTGCGCTGAACGGCGCGACGGGCGAGGTCATCTGGTCGTTCTTTCCGGAACTCGATGAAGCGCTCATCAGCCGACAGACTCACTCGCCCTACAACCGCGGCGTGGCTCTTGGTGAAGGCAAAGTCTTCGTCGGTACGATGGATGGTCGTCTCTTCGGCCTCGATGCGAAGTCGGGAAAGGTTCTCTGGGAAACCAGGCTGATCGACTCGCAGAAGCTCACGGTCGGCTTCACCGGCGCACCGCTTTACGCGAAGGGCAGCGTGATCATCGGCTCGCAAGGCGGCGAATGGCCGGGTCGCGGCCCGATCTTCGCCGTCGATGCCACCACCGGCAAGAAGAAGTGGGAGTTCCTGACGGTCGCGGGCACCGACGAAGCCATGAAGACCTGGGGTAACGACTCCTGGCGCACTGGCGGTGGCGGCGGCTGGATGCCGGGCACCTACGACTCCGAGACCAACACCATCCTGTGGGGCACGGCGAACCCGGCGCCGCTCTACGACTGGTCGGGCGCCGACTACAAGACGCAAGGTGCGCGGCCCGGCGACAATCTCTATACGAGTTCGGTTATCGCTCTCGATATCGATACCGGAAAGCTGAAATCCTACCATCAGGAACTGCCGCACGACGCCTGGGACTTCGACAGCGCCGTCGGCGAGTTCGTGATGCTCGAGCGCGACGGCCAAAAATACGTGGTCCATCCGAACAAGGGCGGATTCGTGTTCGTCTACGACCGTAATCTCGGCGTGAAGAACGTCTGGCGTCTGGTTGAGAACATCAACTTCGTCAAGGATATCGATCCCAAGACAGGCGCGCTGATCGGCCGTCGCGATTTCCCCGTCGGGAAAGTCACTGAAGTGCCGCTCTGTCCGTTCATCGGCGGCGGCATCAGCTGGAATGCCGGGTCGTACAGCCCGAAGACCGGTCTCTACTACAAGCTCGGCCAGGAATGGTGCATGACGCTGGATATTCAGAAGACGACGCCGGTCACCGCGCCGCAGGTCCAGCTCAACATCGGGGCCGACTTCAAGATGGCGCCGCCTCCGAACGGCGAGATCTACGGACATCTGGACGCGCGTGACCCCATAACGGGAGCAAAGAAATGGGAGGTTCGCTACCCCGAGCCGCCGCTCGGGAGCGTGCTGTCGACCGCCGGCAATCTCGTGTTCGTGCCTGATTCCCGCGGTGTCCTTCACGCCTATGATGCCGAAACCGGGGCCGAGCTGTGGAAGCACAACAACGGTACCGGCCACCAGGGCGGCATCGTCAGCTACTCCGTGGGCGGCAAGCAATATATCGCCGTGGCCGCAGGCTTCGGCGGTATGCTGGCAGACGAATATGCGCCGAACTTCGGTGGCGTCTACAAGAGCATGCCGCGTGACGACGGCGCGCTCATCGTCTTCAGCCTGAAATAGGCCGCCTTGAACGATCTGCCGAGGAGCGGGTGCGAACCCGCTCCTCGGTCGATTGCAGCGGCCGCGCGTGACCTGGGAATGGAGCGGACGTGTTGAAACTGCATTTGAAGTCGTATCCGGCGGCGCTGGGTGTTTCGTTGCTGTGCGTCGTGCTGGCTCAAGCACAAGCTGCTGCGCCTGCGCCGGACAACGGGTCGCTGGATGTCGAGCAGTTGTTCGCGGGGACCTGCGGCTTTTGCCACTCCGACGGCGGCCGGGCTGCCGGCAGGGGACCGCAACTGATGAATTCGCCACGCGACGACGAGTTTCTGCACAACCGCATCAAGACCGGCAAGCAAGGTGCGATGCCGGCATTCGGCGAGAGCTTCAATGACGCGCAGATCGACCAGATCATCAAATACATCCGCGCCTTGAAGCCGCGCGCGGGTTGACCCGCCGAGACCTGATCCCTGCAGATGAGGACGCGGAATGAAGGCAATTGTCCTGGCTATCGTCGCTGCCGCCATCGTTCTGTCGGAGCCGACGCAGGCGCGAACCCTGGACGCGATCCGCGCGAGTGGCGCGCTCGGACTATGCGCGCATCCCAACTCGCTTCCCTTCGCGAGCAAGGCCGGTGATCCGCCCGGCTTCCAGGTCGAGCTGGGACGGGCGCTGGCGCGCGAACTCGGTGTCTCGCTGCGGCTCGACTGGATCATCACGCAGTATCAGATGCGCAGCGCCGGCTGTGACATTCTGCTGGATGTCATCGCCGACCGCGAAGCCCAGGGCGAAACCCGCTTGAGAATCTCGAAACCGTACTATCGCACGGGTGTCGCGCTCGCGGTGCCGTCATCCAGCGCGCTGACATCGTTCAAGAGCCTCGGCGGGCATACCAAGGTGGGGGTGCAGGTCGGCTCTGTCGCCGCCATGATCATCGGTCAACGGCGCGTGCCGACGTCGACCTTCGGCTTCGAGACCGACAGCCTCGACGCCGTATCAAATCATGAGATCGATGCGGCTGCGGTGACGCCCACTGCGGCCAGCTATTTCAATCTGACCCATCCGGACAAGGCACTCCGGATCCTGGATCGCGACGAGGGCGTGGCCGACCTCAACTGGAATGTCGCCGTCGGCATGGTTCGCCCGGATGATGCGTTACGCGAGTCGATCGACGGAGCGCTGGATCGGCTGCGCAACGATGGCACGATCGATCGGATCTACGCTCGCTACGGGATCGCGCTGCAGGCGCCGAGATAGCTGAATCGCTGAAAGAACGACGCCGTCACGGTTTGGCCGGGACGACGTCGCTACGCGTAGATATCGCTTTGGCCTCAAGCCGCCGCCTTCTTCCGCGCCTGCTCAGCCTTGTACAGCTCGAACTCCTCCGCGATCGCTTTGGCCACCGACGGCCGCTGGCGCAGGCGCTCGTAATAGGCCTTCACGTTCGGCCATTTGGCGAGCTCGATCGGCGGCGTCGCCATGGTCCAGTTGATGACCGTGACGAGGTACGCGTCCGCCACGCTGAAATGGTCGAGCAGGAACTCGCGTCCCTCCAGATACTTGTCGAGATAGTCGAGCCGCGACAGGTTCTTCTCCAGCACATAGGCTTTCGCTTCCTGCGGCGCCTTGCGGTCGAGCACGGGGATGAACAGGCCCTTGTGCAGCTCGGTGCCGATGAAGCACAGCCATTGATGCAGCCGCGTGCGCTCGATTCCCTGTGAAGCGCCGAGGCCGGACTGCGGAAAACGGTCCGCGACATATTGCAGGATCGCGGCGTTCTCGGTCAGCACCACGCCTTCGTCGGTGCGCAGGGTCGGCACGAGGCCGATCGGGTTCACGGTGCGGAAGTCGGTGCCGTCGTTCAGCACTTTCTTGGTCGGCGGATCGACTTCGAGATAGTTCGCGTCCGCACCCGCTTCATAGAGCGCGACGCGGGTCGCCATGGAGCAGGCGAGTGGCGAGAAATAAAGATCCATCTTGGGCCTCCTTGGGCAATTCCTCTTGGGTGTCGCTCAACCTGGCCAGATTGATTTTTGTACCATCTTGCATAATATATCGACGGTCAAGGATTATTTTGCGAAATGGTACAAAAATCGAAGCCGCCAGCTGCTGCCAGTGAACCCGAGCGCCGCGGCGAACCTAAGCGCCGGGGACGGCCCCGCACCTACGAGCCCGATGTCGCGCTCGGCAAGGCGCTCGACCTGTTCCGCAAGCAGGGATTTGCCGCGACCTCGCTCGATGATCTCAGCGAAGCCACAGGCATGAACCGGCCGAGCCTCTATGGCGCCTTCGGCGACAAGCGCGAGCTCTACATCAAGAGCTACCAGCGCTATCGCGACGAAGCGGGCGCGGCGATGGTCGAGATATTCCGCCAGGAGATGCCGCTGCGCCAGCGGCTGGAGCGCATCTACGCTTCAGCGCTGGACATCTATCTGTCCGGCGACACCGGCCCGCGCGGCTGCTTCACGGTGGTGACCGCGGCGTCCGAGGCCGTGAGCGATCCCGAGATTCGCGCCATGGTGCTCGACGGTCTTACAGGGCTCGACAAGGCTTTTGCGAGTTGCTTCCGCCGCGCCAGGGAGAAGGGCGAGTTGCCGGAGAGCGCCGATCCGGTCGCGCTGGCGCAGATCGCCTCCGCCACTGTCCACACCATCGCCATCCGCTCGCGCGCCCGCGTCTCGCGCAAGGAGCTCGAGGCGATCGTGAAGGGCGCGATCGACGTGATGGTGGGAGCCAAGCCGTAAGCTGTCGTCCCGGGGCGCGCGTAGCGCGAGCCCGGGACCCCAGCGCGAGCGCTTGCGCGCGTCGCGGTAACCACAGGGAGGAGTTTGACGAAGACTCGGAGTTACCGGCTCGCCTAACAACTTCTCCCTGTGATTATGGGTCCCCGCCTTCGCGGGGACGACACCTGTACTGGGGACAGATCGTGGCTACTACGCCGCCCGAATCTGCGCTAGGAACCGATCCACCTCGTCCCGCAGCCGCTGCGACTGCTTCGACAGCTCGATGGCCGAGCCCAGCACTTCCTCAGCGGCGGTGCCGGTCGCCGCGATGCCGTCCGTGACGCCTGCGATGTTCTGCGAGACCTCGCCGGTGCGGGCGGCGGCCTGCTGGACGTTCTGCGCGATCTCCTGCGTCGCCGTGCCCTGCTGGCCGACGGCGGCGGCAATCGCCGCCGAGATCTCATCAACCTGCTGGATCGTTGCGCAGATCGACTGGATGCCGTCCACCGCGCCTGATGTCTCACCCTGCACGGCCGTGACCTGCGCGCCGATCTCTTCCGTCGCCTTCGCGGTCTGGGTTGCCAGTGCCTTCACTTCGGAAGCGACCACGGCAAAGCCGCGGCCGGCTTCGCCGGCGCGCGCTGCCTCGATCGTCGCGTTCAGCGCCAGCAGATTGGTCTGGCCCGCGATGCCGTTGATGAAGGAAACGACGTCGCCGATCTTTTGCGCGGCATCGGCAAGGCTCTGCACCCGCGCATTCGACGCCCGTCCGTCGCTGGCGGCCTTACCCACCACCTCGGTCGCGTGCGCAAGGCGGCGGCTGATCTCGGTCATCGACGAGGACAGCTCTTCCGCGGCGGCAGCCACCGTCTGCACGTTCTCCGAGGCCAGCGCCGAGGCTGACGACACGTTGCGGGTCTGCTGCCGCGACTGCTCGACGATGGCTGACATCGAGCGCGCGGTGTGCTCCATCTCGACTGCGGCCGAAGACACGGTGGTGACGACGTCGCGGATCGATGCCTCGAAATTGTCGGCGAGCGCGGCGAAGGCGCGCCGCTTCTCCGCTTCCGACTGCGCCTTGGCCTCGAGCTGATCGGCCTGGAGCTTGTTGAAGCTGACGGCATTGTCGCGGAACACCGCGACCGCCTTCACCATGGCGCCGACCTCGTCGTTCGCCTTGTTGACGGGAACTTCGACATCGAGCCGTCCGTCCGCGAGTTCGCGCATCACGCTCGTGATCGAGAGGATGGGGCGCGAGATGCTGCGGGCGATGAGGTAGCCGACGATCGCAGCCAGCGCCAGCCCGAGCGTGGCGATACCGAGCGACAGCCACCAGGCGCGATCGGCGGACGCGACATAATCGGCATTGTCCATCACCAGCTCGACCGCGCCGAGCGGCTTGCCGGAAAAGTCCTTGATCGGTCCGAGCAGCGCGGCGACTGGCGTCGTGTCCAGTTTCCCTTGCCGCACCGTAAAATCGCCGCCGGCAGCGCGGGCGTAATCCGCCGCATCGAAGAAGCTCTTGCCGTTCAGCGTGCCGCCGAACAGCTTGAAGCCGGCACCGTCGGCGAGATGGAAGGCGACGTCGACATGGCGGTTGGTCTTGAAGTCGTCGAGGAAGGACTGACCGAAGGTCAGGCCGAACTCCACCGAGCCGAGATGATTGGTCCCTTGCGCGATCGGCACCACGCCGCGGATGCCGAGGCCGGCGACACCGCCCTCGAGGCCGACCACGACCTTGCGCTCCTGGTTGGCAATCAGAACCGTCTTGCGGAAGCCGGAGAGGTCGTCACCGAATTTGGCCGGCTGATGCACGCGCAGGAACGATGTGGCTGGTGCCACATGGAACTGGAACTGCTCGACGCCGTAGTCCGATTTGGTCGCGGCAAACACCGGCCCGAACAGGCCGACGAGGGCGTTGCGGTCCTGCTTCGCCATCGCATCCTGCGTCGCCGGCATCGCGGCCACCACCGTGCTCATGGCGGCAGCGCGGCGGGATTCCTCGGCGATGCGTGACAGCAGCGCATCATAATGGCTGCGCAGCTCGCGCTGGTCGGCGCGGTCGATGATCCCCGAGATGATCCACATCGCGCCCAGCACGGCAAACAGCGCGGTCGCCGCCGCCGTCACCGCCAGCGCAACCGTGATCCGCATCCTGAGGCCGAGGCTCGCCCGCATGTCCGACTCGTTGTTTGAGCGTTGGTTAACAACGCCTATCAACTTCTCGCTAAGAGAGGGTGAACGGGACGGGGGCGCGGGGTGGTTGTGGGGCGCGGTGGCAGCAATTATGCGCGGGGCTACCGGCCTAACCAACGGTGTCGTCCCGCGAATGGGGGACGACACTGAATATGAGGCGCCAGCGTTCGCGAAATCCCGAGGGCCTAATACCCCCGCGCCCGATCCACCACGTTCTCCAGCACCCCGCCCGCCTCGAACCGCGCGATCTGCTCGGCGACATAGGCCGAGATCGCATCCGCATCCGTGTCGGCCGCGTTGTGCGGCGTCAGCACCACCTTCGGGTGGGTCCAGAACCGGCTGTCTTTCGGTTGCGGCTCCTGCACGAACACGTCGAGCGAGGCGGCGCCGAGCGTGCCGTCGTCGAGGCAGGCCAGGATGTCGGCTTCGTTCTGCAGGCCGCCGCGGCCGGCATTGATCAGCACGGGCGCGCCGAGCGGGCTCTTGCGGTTGAGCTTGGCGAACACATCGCGGTTGAGGATGCCGTTTGTGTCAGGCGTCAGCGGCAGCAGTGACACCAGGATGTCGGTCTTGCGTAGGAACGCGTCCATGCCGGCCGTGCCATGGAAGCACTCGACGCCCGCGATCGTGCGCGGGCTGCGGCTCCAGCCGGCGACGCGGAAGCCGAGCCGGCGCAGCACGTCGGCCGCGTCAGCGCCGAGCGTGCCCAATCCCATGACGCCGACCGTCACCGCGCTCGCCGGCCATTGATATTGCGGCTCCCAGCGCTTCGCGCGTTGCGACTCGCGCAAATAAAGCTCCTGGCGGTGGTGCATCAGCACGTGCAGCACGACATATTCGGTCATGCGGTTGGTGAGATCAGGCACCGCGACGCGGACCAGCGGCACGTTTGGCAGGCTCTTGTCCGCCATCAGCGCGTCGACGCCGGCGCCGAGATTGAAGATCGCCCGCAGATTGGGGAAGGAGCCGAGGTCGCCCGGCACCGGCTTCCACACCGCGGCATAGTGCACCTCGGCCGGATCGAGGGACGCATCCGGCAGCAGCACCACGCGGCGGCCGCCGCAGACCGCATCGAACCGGGCCTTCCAGCGCTCCGGCAGCCAGTTCTGCTGCGTGCTGTTGATCAGGACGGCCAGTGTGCCCATGCTCATTTCGAAGTGCCTCGTCGGTTCCGCGTTCAAAAACCCTCCTTGGCACGATCTGCCGGATTTTTCTCGCAAATTTTTTCCGCAGCACTGTCGGGGCGGGGCATAGTGGATCGTCTTCAAAACAAGCGTTCAGGGAAAGTGCTGCCCATGCTTTATGCGATCCTTTGCTATCACGACGAGGACTTCGTCGGCTCCTGGAGCAGGGAGCAGGACGAGGCCGTGATGAAGAAGCTCGCCGTGGTGCAGGAGGGCCTTTCGAAGCAGGGCCGGCTCGGCCCGGTGGCGCGGCTGCTGCCGACCACGGCGGCGGCGACCTTGCGCAAGGAGGACCCGCCGCTGGTGCTCGACGGTCCCTATGCCGAGACCAAGGAGCAGCTGCTCGGCTTCTACATCGTCGACTGCAAGAATCTCGACGACGCGCTCGACGTTGCGCGCGATCTTGGCGCTGCCAATCCCGGCGGCGCCTATGAGGTGCGTCCCGTCGGCGTGTTCCGGCCCGGAGGAATTTCGGCGTGAGCGATACCGACACCGCCTGGATCGAGACTGCGCTGACCTCGGCGCGACCCCAGGCGGTGGGCGCGCTGCTTCGCTATTTCCGCGATCTCGACACGGCCGAGGAGGCTTTTCAGAACGCCTGTCTGCGCGCGTTGAAGACCTGGCCGCAGAACGGGCCGCCGCGCGATCCCGCGGCCTGGCTGATCATGGTCGGCCGCAACGTCGCGATCGACGAGGTGCGCCGCGCCCGCAAGCAGCAGCCGCTGCCGGAGGACGACCAGGCCATCTCCGATCTCGACGACGCCGAAGGCGCGCTCGCCGAGCGGCTCGACGGCTCGCATTATCGCGACGACATCTTGCGGCTCATGTTCATCTGCTGCCATCCGCAACTGCCGGCGACGCAGCAGATCGCGCTCGCCTTGCGCATCGTCTCCGGCCTCACGGTGAAGCAGATCGCGCGTGCCTTCCTGGTGTCGGAAGCGGCGATGGAGCAGCGCATCACCCGCGCCAAGGCCAAGGTCGCCGAGGCGGGGACGCCGTTCGAGGCGCCCGGCGCGGTCGAGCGCTCGGAGCGGCTCGCTGGCGTCGCCGCGATGATCTATCTGATCTTCAACGAGGGCTATTCGGCGAGCGGCGATACCGCCGAGATCAGGAAGCCGCTCTGCGAGGAGGCGATCCGGCTGGCGCGGCTGCTGCTGCGGCTGTTCCAAAGCGAGCCGGAGATCATGGGCCTGACGTCGCTGATCCTGTTGCAGCATGCCCGCAGCGCCGCGCGTTTTGCCGCCGATGGTTCGCTGATCTTGCTCGACGACCAGGACCGCTCGCTGTGGAATGGCAGCATGATCGCGGAGGGCCTCGCGCTGATCGACAAGGCGATGCGCCATCGCCGCACCGGGCCCTATCAGATCCAGGCCGCGATCGCCGCGCTGCATGCGCGCGCGGCAACGCCGGAGGAAACCGACTGGACCCAGATCGACCTGCTCTATGGCGCGCTGGAGGTAGTGCAGCCCTCGCCCGTGGTGACGCTCAACCGCGCGGTCGCGGTGTCCAAGGTGCGCGGGCCGCAAGCCGCGCTCGATCTGATCGAGCCGCTGGCGCCGAAGCTCGCCAACTACTTCCATTTCTATGGTGTGCGCGGTGCCTTCCTGATGCAGCTCGGCCGCAACGACGAAGCCCGCATCGCCTTCGACCGCGCCATCGCGCTCGCCAACACCTCCGCGGAAGCCGCCCACATCCGCATGCATCTCGACCGCCTGATCCGCGACAGCCAGCCGAAGGGCGGCAATGGCGGCGCCAGGCAAAGCGCGAAGGCGAAATAGGCTCGTCTGCTTCCTCATCGTCATGCCCGGGCTCGTCCCGGGCATCCACGTTCTTTCCGTCCGAGCCAAGAACGTGGATGGCCGGGACGTAGGCGAGCGGAAGCAACGCCGTCCTTCGGACGGCTATGCCCGGCCATGACGTGGGGTGGGGACTGCGCCCCAAAAATCCATTTCCGAATTGTCGGCCCCCGCCGTTCCCCTTCGTCTTAATCCCATATCAAGGGAGCCATTCATGCTGAAAGCTGTTGCCATTGTCGCCGTCGTGGTCGCCGTCGGAATTGCGGCCGTCCTCGTCTTCGCCCTGACAAAACCCGACACGTTCCGTGTCGAGCGCTCGATCGCCGTGAAAGCGCCGGCCGCTGCGGTCTATCCGCTGGTTTCCGATTTCCGCTTCTGGACCGGCTGGTCACCTTACGAGAACCGCGATCCCGCCATGAAGCGCACCTACGGCGGAACCGCGGCAGGAAAGGGTGCGACCTATGCCTGGGACGGCAACAACAATGTCGGCGCCGGCCACATGGAGATCCTCGAGGCGAATACGCCGTCAAAGCTCCGTATCAAGCTCGATTTCGAGCGCCCGTTCGAAGGTCATAACACCGCCGAGTTCACCTTTGTGCCGCAAGGCGATGCCACACTGGTCACATGGGCGATGTACGGTCCGGCCCCCTTCATGTCGAAGCTCATGCAGGTCTTCATCAACATGGACAACATGATCGGCAAGGACTTCGAGGCCGGTCTCGCCAGCCTGAAGAAGCTCACCGAGAAGTAACGCCCTCAAGCAAGCGAAGAAGAGGAGAGAAACGATGCTCAGCGCCTATCTGTTCTACCAGGACACCTGCGAAGCGGCGTTCAACTATTACGCCAAGATTCTCGGCGGCAACATCGACGCCATGATGCGCCTCTCGGAAGCGCCGCCGTCGGATATGCCTCCCGGCCCGCCCGGCCGCGAGAAGACGATCATGCACGCGCGGATGACGCTACCTGGCGGCGCCGTGCTGATGGGCTCCGACACGCCGCCCGAGCATTTTCACAAGCCGCAGGGCTTTTCGATCTCGCTCACGGTGATGGATCCCGCGGAGGGCGAGCGCAAGTTCAAAGCCCTTGCCGATGGTGGCACCGTCACCATGCCCTTCAGCAAGACCTTCTGGGCCAAGGGTTTTGGCATGTGCGTCGACAAGTTCGGCATTCCCTGGATGGTGAACTGTCCCGCCGAAGGCATGTAGGCCCGCTCGGCCGCTTGATGCAGTCAACGAAAACTGCGGTTCGCGTCATATGGCGCGGACCGCAGCGCACAACAATTGGCGCAAGATTGAGCTGTCATCTCCGTGACAAAATCGTTAATTCTGGTTCACAAGACCGACAAACCGGGATGAACGGACTTGGAAGGGGGAGCGACCGATGGCAGCGGCGCTACAGATTAATTTTGCCCTTTGGGGGATGCTCATCTGCGCAAGCTTGAAGCTGGCGCCGTTGATCCAGACTCTCTTTTAGAGCATGATCCGGAAAAGTGCGCAGCGCTTTTCCGAAAAGATCATGCTCAAACAATAACCTAAAGCGCGGTGACGATTCATCCTGATCTCATCGCGCTTTAGAGGAACCGCCGGTGCCCGCCGCGCTCTGTGCGGGCAGGGGCAGCCGGCCGCGAACACACCTCATCGGCAGCGCGGATAGATCGCGGCGAGATCGCGCCCTTTGAGCAAGAGCAGCCGCGAGGTGAGGCCGCCGCGGCGGCTGATCCAGTCGCGCACCGGGCCGGGATAGGCGGCGAGCACCGCCTCGGATGCTTCCGGCTCGGCATAGAAGCGCCCGCGCCGATCAACCGACCGCGCGGCATGGAAGCCGAGCACCGCCCGCTTTGTTACACAGATGCGCTCGCCCGGCACGATGCTCAGCACCAGCGTGCAGGCTGACAGGCACGGACCATCGATCACCACGCGCTCGCCGCTCTCACGCACCTGCTCGAACAGATCGAGGAACGGCCCGACCTGCCCGCCCTGCGACTGGATGATGCGGATTTCGGCCGCGGCGGGCGCGGCGGCGAGCAGCGCAGATGCGAGCATCAAGGCATTGAGGAAGGTGATGCGTTGCATGAACTCTCCACCAACTCGGTTTTCGTAGGGTGGGCAAAGCCACCGGGTCGCGCGGATGCGCGCCCGATGACGGGCTTAGCGTGCCCACCAATCGCGCCGCAAATTGGGAGAATTGGTGGGCACGGCGCGTTGCGCCTTTGCCCACCCTACTAATCCCGTGCCTACCCGTTCTGCCGCTGCCCGCGCAGCGTCGGCAGGCCGATGCCGGCAGCATCGAAGCCGCCATCAACGGCCAAAATTTGGCCGGTGATGTAGCTCGATCGTTCCGAGCAGAAGAAGTAGATCGCCTCCGCGAGTTCCTCTTCCAGGCCGTAGCGGTTGAGCGGAATGGCGTCGTGATAGTCGGCGCGGATTTCCCTGGTGTGCACCTGCTTCGCCATCGCGGTGTCGACCGGCCCCGGCGCCACCGCATTGACGCGAATGTTGAGCGAGGCGAGCTCGACCGCGAGCTGCTTTGTCAGGTGCGCAAGGCCGGCCTTGCTGGTGCCGTAGGCCGAGCGCAGCGTCGAGGCGCGCACCGCCGAGATCGAGGTGATGTTGACGATGGCGCCGCCGCCCAGCTCGCGCATCAAGGGCACCGCCGCCTTGGTGCACAGGAACGGGCCGGTGAGGTTGACCGCCATGATCCTGGTCCAGTCCGCGTCGCTGGTCTCCAGTACCGGCGCGAACACGGCGAGGCCGGCATTGTTGACGAGCGCATCGAGCCGGCCGAACCGGCTCATGATTGCGGCCATTGCAGCTCCGACGGCCGACCCGTCGGACACGTCGCAGCTGATCGCCAGCGTGTCATCGGGCTTTTCCAGCGCCGCGGCCGCGCGCGCCTGCAACTCGCCCTCGATGTCGAGCAGCGCCACGCGCCAGCCCTCGGCCAGGAACTTCTTCGCCGTCGCAAGCCCGATGCCGCGCGCGGCTCCAGTGACGAGGGCGACTTTTTGCGGGGCAGGGGGCATGGGGGGATCTGTCCTGTGTACAAAGGGAACGCGCGTGAGTGCGGGCTCCTTTTACTGCGCTTTGGTCTGGAGGAGAAAGACCATGTCTTCCGGATTCATATGCACGGCGAAGTCCATAGGTCGGGCCGTCATCCTACGGGCGCGCATACGCATCATTTCTTGCGACAGCGATGGGCGATGTCGGTGTGAGCGGGGGTGAATCGTCTTCCATCAGCAGAGACATCCACCGCGGAGACGATCGATGCCCGATGACAATGAACGCGTGATTCGGAACCTGTTTGACGCCTATCTCGCCAACGACCGGCAACGGGTCAGCGATGCGCTCGCCGACGATTTCCGTTTCACCAGCCCGTTCGACGACGATCTCGACAAGGCGTCCTATTTCGAACGCTGCTGGAAGGATACCGGCTGGATCGCGCGCCATGAGATCGAGCGCATCTTCGTCCGCGGCGACGAGGCCTTCGTCACCTATCACTGCCTGGCCAGAGATGGCAGGAGCTTTCGCAACACCGAGTTCTTCACCTTGGCCGGAGGCAAGGTCCGCCGGATTGACGTCTATTTCGGCGCTGCCCGGCAGGACGGCCGTTTCCTTCCGCAGCCGCGTTAAAGCATGATCCGGAAAAGTGCATAGCGGTTTTCCGAAAAGATCATGCGCAAACAACAAGCTAACGCGCGATGACGATTCATCCTGATCTCACCGCGCTTCAGGGCCGCGTAATAACCTGCCGAATAATTTTCGCCGCCTTGTCGGTTCCGTAGGATCCCGCTCGTCTTGGAGGTGAGGCCGGGCGGCTCAGCGCCCCTCTCTCCGACAGCGAAAGCAAGGAACCCTCATGCGATTCATGATGCTGATGATCCCGCTCGGCTACGAGACCGCGCCGCCGGACGTGCAACTCGATCCCGAACGCGTCGCCGCGATGATGCGCTACAACGAGGCGCTGAAGGATGCCGGCGTGCTGATCACGCTCGACGGCCTGCACCCGCCGTCGATGGGTGCGCGCGTCTCGTTTGCGACCGGCGAGCCCGTCGTGACCGACGGCCCGTTCGCAGAGGCCAAGGAAGTCCTGGGCGGCTACTGGATGATCGAGGTTGCCTCGCGCGCCGAGGCGATCGCCTGGGCCAAGAAGTGCCCGGCCTCGGCCAACGAGGTCATTGAGATCCGGCAGGTGCAGGAGATGAGCGACTTTCCGCCTGACGTGCAGGCGGCCGCCGCCGGCTTTGGCGACCTCAAGAAGTAGCCACCATGCCGCCGTGAATTCACGGCGGCCGTCAATCGATCAACAAGGAGAGAACCGATGAGCACCGAACACAAATTCCTCGCCGTCTATCTTGGCAGCGCGAGCGGCGAAAAAATGAAAGCCTGGCACGCGATGCCCGAAGCCGAACGGAAGGCAAAAGAGCGCGAGGGCATGGCCGCCTGGCATGGCTGGGTCGAGAAGCACAAGGACGTCATCGTCGAGATGGGCGGCCCGCTCGGCAAGACCCGCCGAATCGACGCAAGCGGCATCAGCGAGATCAGCAACGCGCTGACCGGCTTCACGGTGGTGCGGGCCGCCTCGCAGGAGGAGGCCGCAAAACTGTTCGCGAACCATCCGCATTTTGCAATCTTCCCGGGCGAGGCTGTCGAGGTCATGCCCGTGCTGGCGATTCCGCAGATGTAGCCTCCAGTCACCGTCATTCCGGGTTCGATGCTTCGCATCGCCCCGGAATGACAGTGAAAATACGGGTTAATCAAACCCGGTCTGTGCTAGTGACCTTCACGCGCGGCTCATGTAAAAGTCGTTCACATGAGCTGGCGCAAGGAGCAGCGCCGCGCCGAGCGCGGCTATCACCACGGTAATCTGAAGGAAGCCCTGTTGCAGGCCGCCCTCGGGCTGATCGCCGAGAAGGGCGCGGCCGGCTTCACCTTCGCCGATGCCGCACGCATGGCCGGCGTCAGCGCGGCGGCGCCGTACCGGCATTTTCGCGACCGCGACGAGCTGTTGTCCTCGATCGCCCAGCGCGGCTTTGAACAGTTTGAATCGCGTCTGACCGCAGCCTGGGACGACGGGCGCCCCGACACCGTCACCGCGTTCGAGCGTGTGGGCCGGGCCTACCTCGCCTTCGCCCGCGAAGAGCCCGCGTTCTACAACGCGATGTTCGAATCCGGCCTGCCGGTCGATGCCAATCCGGCGCTACAGGCCGCAAGCGAGCGCGCTTTTAACGTCATTCGCGCTGCCGCCGAGCGTCTCGCGGCGCTCGCGCCTCCAGGCACGCCGCGTCCGCCGGCGATGATGATGGCGCTGCACATCTGGTCGATGGCGCACGGCGTCGCCTCGCTGTTCTCCCGCGGCGATGCCGCGCGGCGCAAGCTGCCGATGTCGCCGGACGAGCTGCTCGAGGCAGAGGTGCTGATCTATCTGCGCGGCCTCGGCTTCCCGACCGACCGCCGCCCGGCGGCGAAGAGCGCCGAGCCGCCGCCGGTCCCGCCGGAGGCTTCCTCCGGTTCTGGGGTGCCGCCGGGCGGCACTCCAGGTGGTCCTTGGGGCAAGCCGAAATAAAGTTGCGCAAATAATTCCGCGGGCGTGTCGGGTGGCCAGCTTGACAAAATCGCGGGATGGTCTAGCTATGTAAATGTTATTTACATTCACAACGGCGCTGGTGCCGTGATGGAGAAGGGAAATGGCCTACACCGCTGATGTCAATCGCTGGCGCGGCCCCTCGGACCAACAGCAGTACGAGCGGCCCCACATGCTCGATACGCCCTGGCATCCTGGCTGGATTGCCGTGACCATTCTCGGCTTCATCATCTGGTGGCCGATCGGACTTGCCCTTCTCTTTTTCACACTCGGGAGCAGAAGAATGTCGTGCTGGAGCCACCAGGATCGCTGGCAGAACAAGATGGAGCGGATGCAGTACAAGATGGATCGCATGCGTGACCGCATGGAGCGCCGCGGCTTCGGCTTTGGCTTTGGTCCGCCGTCCTCCGGCAACCGCGCCTTCGACGAATACCGCACTGAAACGCTGCGCCGGCTCGAGGAGGAGCAGGTCGAGTTCAAGAACTTCCTCGACCGTCTGCGCCACGCCAAGGACAAGGAAGAGTTCGACCAGTTCATGGCCCAGCACAAGACGCGTCCAACCCCGCCGCCGACCGACCAGCAGCAGGGCTGATACCTCTCAAAGCCTTCAGGCGCATGCCCCCAAAGTCCTGATGGCCCCGAGCCGCCCGTCTGCGCAACCCGCAGGCGGGCGGTTTGGTTTTTTACCTCTCCCCGCTTGCGGGGAGAGGGTAGATCGGGTCCCCGAACCGTCCCACGGTTCACCGACACTAAAAGCGCATGGACCTCACCACCCGCCTGCTGCTTGGCATCACCGCTTTCGCGGTGCTCGGCTATATCAGCTTCGTCTATGGCGGCTGCGCGCTCGATCCCGACTGCCATTTCCGGCTCTGCGCCGGCGGGCGCTCGCTCTGTGGCGTCGATCACGCACATGTGCAGGGCCGATAGAACCCGATCCGCGCCCGGCCCGACCAAGCCGTGACAGCGCGCTTCCCGCGCGCCAACAGGGCCGACCGTGACCAGTGTCGAACGCAAAGAGATGAGACGGCGACTCGCGCTTCTCGAGCGCGCTTCTGGGCTGTTCGATCGCTTCGGCGTCTCAGTGCCGCTCGCGATCGCGTTCCTCAACCACTGGCCGACGGAGATCAAGTCTTACCAGGACCTCGTGACCACCGAGGCCTGGAAGATCTTTCTCAGCTGCGCCCTCTACGAGCTTGCGGCGTTCGCGCTGCGGCGCGCCGTCAAGTTTGCGACAGCGGAGCTTGCCCCATGATCCTGCTCCGCGATTTCGTGCTCTTCGTCCTGCGGCGGGCGGCTGGCTTCATGCGCTTAGCCTGCGCAAGCGGGCCCAGCCGGGCCGCGCGTGCGAGGGGACGCGTCCCGGCGGCACAAGCGGCGCCGAAAAGTTCAGCGCACCGTGACGAGCTGCGCGCGAACCGACGTCAAAAACTGTTCGTAGGCGTGGTCCACGATCTCGTTGAGCGATCGCGTCCGCGCGAACATCGCCCTGGCTTCAGTGAGAAATTCCTCGCGCGTCGGAATCTTCGGCAGGTGCAGATGCGTCAGCGCATCGACGCTGTCATGGGCGCGATTGAGGATGTCGTGCAGCGTCGGCAGTTGCAGCTGGGCGAGATCGGCGCGGTGCAGCGCCGACGAAATCGCGTGCGCCAGCGCGTGAGCGTCGAACCGTCCGGCAAGCTGACGGGCCGCCCGATTGATGACCCGTGCGCCGAGCGGCTGCTCGTTGCGCAGCACGAGTTCGGGCGGCGCCTTCATGTTCCAGACCACGCCGAACCAGGACAGCACCTTCAGGACGTAATAGGTCACGTCGACTTCCCACCAGCGGAAGCCTTGCCGTACGCTGCTCTGATAGGCGTGGTGATTGTTGTGCCAGCCCTCACCGAGAGTGAGTAGCGCCAGCAGCCAGTTGTTGCGGGAATCGTCGCCCGTCACGTAGCGCTTGCGTCCATGCACATGGGCGAGGGAGTTGATGCAGAAGGTCGCGTGATAGAGCAGCACCGTGCTCCACAGGAAGCCGACCACCAGACCCGACCACCCTGCAACCAGGAAGCAGAGCGCTGCAAGCACGACGGCGGGCAGGAGCTCCAGCCGGTGCAGCCACATCAGCTCCGGATAGAGCGTGAGATCGCCGACTTTCACGAGGTCGGTGGCGTCGTGCTGCCGGTAAAAGATCCAGCCGACATGACTGTACAGGAAGCCGCGGTGACGCGGTGAGTGCACGTCCATTTCGGTGTCGGAATGCAGATGATGGTGCCGGTGCTTGGCCGCCCACCACAGAACACTCTTCTGCGCGCTGCTTTGCGCAAGACAAGCGAGGATGAACTGAAACACCCGGCCGGTCGCAAAAGCCTTGTGGGAGAAATAGCGGTGGTAGCCGGCCCCGATTGCGAACATGCGCGCGACATAGAGTGAAGCGCAGATCGTGACGGCCTCCCAGGTGACGCCCGACCAGATGGCCGCGAAGCAGCCGAGATGGACCAGCACGAACGGTATGGCGGAGGGGTACATGACGTCGTCGTGATGATCGTCGGCAGGCGTGTTAGGCGACATGTCTTGGCGTTGACCTTGGGTGAGGGGATCAGGATCCCGTGCCGGCTGCTCAGACGGACGCCGGGTACGAAAAACCCGCGGATGGCGGACCACCGCGGGGGCTTGAGATGCTCTGCGTGGACATCCCCGGCCGACACAGCGTCGGCCGAATTGCGAACCGACTATATGGTCGCGGGTGCCTGGCATGCAAGCTCGTAGCCTCACGGGGAGCTGCGGCATGTTGCTCGGGGGCCACGCGTGCGCCGTGGCGCGGGGGCCACCCACGCCCTATATTCGGCACCTGAGCAGGAACACCGGAGGCGACAATGGCGGAAGCCGCGATCATGGCGAGCAACAGCCTCTGGCGGAAGCTTCGCAGCGAGGCGCAGCGCGCGGCCGCCGCCGATCCCGTGTTCGGCAAAGCTGTTGCTGGCGCCATTCTCGCTCATGACGATTTTGCCGCGGCGCTGGCCGATCTGATCGGCCAGCGCCTCGGCGCCAGCGCCGCTGAGCGCGCGCGCTTCACGTCCTTTGCCCGCGACGCCTTTCGCAGCGAACCCGAGCTGATTGAAGCCGCCGGCCGCGACCTCAGGGCCATTGCGCTCCGCGATCCCGCAATCACCGAGTTGCTGCCGCCATTGCTGCACTACAAGGGCTATGTCGCGCTGCAGGCCTGGCGCGTCTCGAACTGGCTGTGGCGTCATGACTATCGCGACGCGGCGCTGCTGTTTCAGAACGAGGCGTCGAACGTCTTGCAAGTCAGCATTCATCCGGCCGCCAGCATCGGATCGTCGGTCTATCTCGACCACGCCACCGGCATCGTGATCGGTGCGAATGTGGTGATCGCCGACGAGGTCACCATTCTTCAGAACGTCAGCATCGGCCGCCGCAGTGAATTGCCGGCGCGCTCGCCGCGCATTGGCCGCGGCGTCTACATCGGCGGCGGCGCGACCATTCTCGGCGACATCAGCGTCGGCGATTTTGCCAGGATCGGCGCCGATGCGGTCGTGACGTCAGACATTCCCGTCGGCTGCACCGCGATCGGCAATCCCGCGCGGCTGACCAACTGCCCCGAGCCCGCCTCGGCGGCGTGATCCCATCAAGCTTCGGAGAGTCCCATGAGGACGGCAATCGTGATCGGCGTCGGCCCGGACCGCGGGCTCGGGGCCCGGCTCTGCAAGCGCTTTGCGGCCGACGGCCTCAAGGTGATCGTCGCGGGCCGCACGCTGTCCGCGCTGCAGGCGGTTGCGGACGATATCACGAAAGCGGGCGGCGCGGCCGTGCCTGTTGTTGCCGATGCGACCAGCGAGCGCGATATCGCCGCTCTGTTCGATGCCGCCGGCGAAGAGCTCGACCTCGCCATCTACAACGCCGGTAACAACACGCCGGGCAAGATCATCGAGATGGACGCCGACTATTTCGAGAAAGCCTGGCGCGTCGTGTGCTTCGGCGGTTTCCTGTTCGGCCGCGAGGCGGTCCGCCGCATGGTGCCGAAGAAATCGGGCACGCTGCTCTTCACCGGCGCCAGCGCCTCGCTGCGCGGCCGCTCCGGCTACGGCGCCTTCAACTCGTCCAAGGCGGGCTTACGCACGCTGGCGCAGGCGATGGCCAAGGAATACGCGGCCGACGGCATCCATGTCGGCCACGTCGTGGTCGACGGCGCCATCGCAGGCGACAAGATCTTTTCGCGCTTTCCTGATGCCGCCAGCCGCGAGGACAGCCTGATCGACATCGAAGGCATCGTCGATGCCTTTGCCTTCCTCTACCGCCAGCCCGAACGCGCCTGGTCGTTCGAGCTCGATGTGCGGACCTCGAAGGAGAAGTGGTGAGGGGCGCGACTGTCCGTCGAGCCGTTCTCCCGTAGGGTGGGCAAAGCGAAGCGTGCCCACCACGTTCGATTAGAGCGCGCCGCTCGATGGTGGGCACGGCGCTTTGCGCCTTTGCCCACCCTACGCGTTCCCTCAATACCCCGCCGCCTGTCCCGAGTTGCGGCGCGGATCATTGGCACCGTAATAGCGATTGTTGCCGACCCGCTCGCCGTTCAGTGACGGCGCGCCGACGATGATGACTGCGAGATGGTTGGCCGGTTGCGGCGGCGCGAACTTGTGGCCCATGCTCTCCAGAATCTTCTGCGTGTCCGGTGACAGCGCATAGGTCTCGACGTTGGTCAGATCGGGCAGCCATTGCTGGTGGATGCGCGGCATGTCGACGGCTTCCTGCGCGTTCATGCCGTAGTCGATCGCGTTGACCATGGTCTGCAACACCGCCGTGATGATGCGGCTGCCGCCGGGCGTGCCCACCACCATGACGGTCTTGCCGTCCTTGGTGACGATGGTCGGGCTCATCGAGGACAGCGGTCGCTTGCCGGGAGCAATGGCATTCGCCTCGCCCTGCACCAGGCCATAAAGGTTCGGCACCCCGACCTTGGCGGTGAAGTCGTCCATTTCATCGTTCAGCAGCACGCCGGTCTTGGCCGCGGTGACCTTGGCACCGAACCAGTCGTTCAGCGTGTATGTCACTGAGACTGCGTTGCCGTCCTTGTCCGCGATTGAATAGTGCGTCGTGTTGCTGCCCTCGTGCGGCGCGACGCCCGGCTTGATGTCCTTGGACACGCCAGCCTTGTTCGGATCGATCACGGCGCGGATATTGGCCGCGTAATTCTTGTCGAGCAGGCGGTCGAGCGGATTCTTCACGAAGTCCGGATCGCCGAGGTAGCTGTTGCGGTCGACGTAAGCGTGCCGCATGGCTTCGATCTGCACGTGCACGGCTGCCGCGGAGTGGTAGCCCAGCTCCTTGAGCGGATAGCCCTCCAGGATGTTCAGGATCTCGCAGATGATGACGCCGCCCGAGCTCGGTGGCGGTGCGGAAATCACGTGATAGCCACGATAGTCGCACTCGACAGGCGCGAGCTCGCGCGTCTTGTAGGTGTCGAGATCGTCCTGCGTGATCAGACCTTTGCCGGCCTGGCTCGACGCCACGATGGCGCCGCCGACCCAGCCTTTATAGAAGCCGTCGGTGCCCTTGCTGCTGATCTCGCGCAAGGTCTTGGCGAGCTCGCCCTGCACCAGCTTCTCGCCCACCTGGAACGGCTGACCGTTGTTGAGGAAGATCGCGGCTGAGGCGGGATCGTCGCGAAAATCCGCGGTGGCGGTGCGCAACAAGTCGATGTCGCCCTGGTCCAGTGCAAAGCCCTGCTCGGCGAGCTGGATTGCCGGGGCGAGCAGGTCGGCGCGCTTCATGGTGCCGTATTTTTCGCGCGCATATTCCATCCCGGAGACGGATCCCGGCACGCCCACGGCCAGATGCCCTTTGGTCGAGATGCCCTTGATGACGTTGCCATCCTTGTCGAGATACATGTTGGCCGTCGCCGCTTTGGGCGCGGTCTCGCGGAAATCGAGGAAGGTCTTGCGGCCGTCGGCGAGATTGATCGTCATGAAGCCGCCGCCGCCGAGATTGCCGGCCGCTGGATAGACCACGGCCAGGGCATAACCGACGGCCACGGCGGCATCGACGGCATTGCCGCCGCGCTTCAGCACATCGACACCCACCTGCGTCGCCAGATGCTGCGCGGAGACCACCATGCCGTTTTCCGCGGCGACCGGCGAAACCGACGCGGCGCGACCCGGGCTGAACGTGACGAGGCTGACCGATACGATCGCGGCGGTCATCCACCGCACATTTGTTTGTGGTTTCGGCATGGGAGTTCCTTAGGGCTGGCCGATGACATCGGCACGTTGTTGTCCGCGAGCGGAGCCTATCAGCTCGTGCCCGCTGAGGGAGTGCGAGGATCTGGTGACGCGCGATGTCAGCCCCGGGCCGCACTGCGCTCCCTCCCCCCTTGCGGGGGAGGGCGGGGGAGAGGGGTGGCCCGGAAAAAGGTGTTCGTTGCGTGCCTCCAATTTCTTCGCGCCTCAGAACGAGTCCCCGTGTGGCACCCCTCTCCCTAACCCTCCCCCGCAAGGGGGGAGGGAACCGATTACGCCCGGGGGCGGCGGCGCGCCCAAGTCAGCCGCCGCGCCCCACACCCCCTCGCCGCGGCAAGACGGCCATCCCCCTGCGCTGCCTACCTTTCCGGCAGCCAAATTCACCCCTGGTAACCCGGCATTAACCATCGGCGGGGTCTGGTATTCACGGACAATCGCGCCCAAAGCCCGAGGTCGAGGCCCATAGTTTTGACATCTTGGCAGGGAATGCAGGCGGCCGGCTTTGGACCAGCCCCTGCACCCCAGACAGACAAGGCTTTGAGCGGGCTTGCCGGCCGCGCCGGTGCTGGCGCGGCAATTGGGAACCGGCAGCCATTTGCTGTCACGGACATCAGGTAACGATCGCCTTGAGAGGATACTGCTTATGAATCCGGCCGACGTGGCTCAGTCAGCCCTTCCGGTTGCCGCTACCGCGGACGTGTCGCTGATCGCGCTGTTCTGGCAGGCTCACTGGATCGTGAAGGGGGTCATGCTGGGACTTCTGTCCTGCTCGGTCTGGGTCTGGGCGATCGCCATCGACAAGATCTTCCTGTTT
This sequence comes from Bradyrhizobium sp. B117, assembly GCF_038969555.1. Classification (NCBI taxonomy): domain Bacteria; kingdom Pseudomonadati; phylum Pseudomonadota; class Alphaproteobacteria; order Hyphomicrobiales; family Nitrobacteraceae; genus Bradyrhizobium; species Bradyrhizobium sp. B117. The sequence continues at coordinate 8,941,098 of NZ_CP152414.1, read as the reverse complement.
TCCCGCACCCGCCGCTCGATGGACCGTTTCGAGCAGGCCTTCTGGTCCGGCGAGTCGATCGAGGAGCTCTACCGCACCCTCTCGGCCAAGCCGACGCATTCCATGGCCGCCTGCTTCGTCGCGGCGATGCGCGAATGGAAGCGCTCGTTCGAGAGCCACGCCCGCTCGGTCGCCGGCCTTCAGATGCGCATCGACAAGGTCATGAACGTCTCGATCGCGCGCGAGGTCGAGCGGCTGGAACGCCGGCTCCTGGTGCTCGCCACGGTCGGCTCCGCCGGCCCCTTTGTCGGCCTGTTCGGCACGGTCTGGGGCATCATGTCGAGCTTCCAGTCGATCGCGGCGTCGAAAAATACCTCTCTGGCGGTGGTGGCCCCCGGTATTGCGGAAGCGCTGTTTGCGACCGCAGTCGGCCTTATCGCCGCCATTCCTGCCACTATTTTCTACAATAAGTTCACGTCCGAGGTGAACCGGCAGGCGCAGCGGCTCGAGGGCTTCGCGGATGAATTTTCTGCCATCCTGTCGCGTCAGATCGACGAGCGGGGCTGACGGACGGCATGTATAGAGCGTTTTCGAGCGAAGTGGGTACCGGTTCGCGTAAAGAAAACGCGTCAAAACAAGGATACAGAGCCTCGCTCCGATTCCATCGGAACGGAAAGGTCTTTAGTGTGAAGGGCAATTTGGGCACCAGACCATGGGCATGAACGTCGCGAGTTCGTCCGGAGGCGGCGGCCGTCGCAGCCGGCGCAAGCCGGTCATGGCCGAGATCAACGTCACCCCGATGGTCGACGTGATGCTGGTGCTGCTCATCATCTTCATGGTGTCGGCGCCGCTGCTCACCGTCGGCGTGCCGCTCGATCTGCCGCAGACCCAGGCCAAGAGTCTCGAGCAGAACGACCAGAAGCCGATCCAGATGTCGGTCGACATCAAGGGCAAGGTGTTCATCAACGACCAGGAGATCGCGATCAACGAGCTGGTGCCGAAGCTGAAGGCGATCACGGATGCGCGTGGCGGGCTCGAGGAGCGCATTTATCTCCGCGCCGACAAGAAGGCGGATTACGGCACGGTGGCCAAGGTGATGGGGCTGCTGTCGGGAGCCGGATTCAAGAAGCTGGCGCTCGTCACGGAAGCGGATCAGGGGTCCTAGGCCGGTGAAGGTGAAGGTCGACAAGACACTCGTTGCGTCGATTGCCCTCCATGTCCTCGTGCTGGGATGGGGACTCGTCACCTTTAGCAGCAAGGCCTACATCGCTCCGGAAGAGTCGCTTCCGGTCGACATCATCTCCACCGACCAGCTCGCGCAGATGATGGCGGGGCAGAAGACCGGCAAGAAGGAAGAGCTGAAGCCCAAGGTCGAGAAGATCGCGGAAGCCAAGCCGGAAGACGATGCCGTCGGCAAGGTCACCGAGAAGAAAGAGCTGATCAAGACCAACTCGACGCCCGAGCCGCCGCCGAAGCCCGCCGAGAAGCCGGTCGAGAAGAAGCCCGAGCCGCCGAAGCCCGTCGCCGAGACGAAGCCGAAGGAAGAGCCGAAGCCGCAGGAAAAGAAGCCTGATCCGGCCAAGGAAGATCCGATCGCCGAGCTACAGAAGAAGCTGGAGACGAAGAAGCCGCCGCCCAAGCCCGTGGAGCAGAAGGTCGCCGCGGTCCAGCCGCAGCAGCAGCCGAAGCCCAAGGAGCGCAGCTTCGATCCCGCGCAGATTCAGCGCGACCTCGACAAGCGCGCCGCGACCCGGCATGAGCTCGCCGGCTCCACGCTGAATGCATCGGCGTCGCTGGGAGCGGCAACCGGGACCGCCGCCAACAACGTCGCGACCTGGCGCGGTGCGTTCCAGGGGGCGGTCAAGCGCTGCTTCACACCCACCTATAACGGGCAGGATGCGGATCAGTACGAAGCCGACATCGACATTCCCATGAAGATCGACGGCTCGCTCGCGTCAGAGCCCATCGTCGTCGCGGTGAGGGGGCCGTCGCGCTCGATCGCGCAGGCGGTGGCGGAGAGCGCCAAGCGCGCCATCGTGCAATGCCAGGTCTATTCGTTCATGCCGAAGCAGCAATACGAGAGCTGGAAGCTCATTCCGATGACTTTCGGCCTGAAAGACATGTTGTGACATCCGAACAAAAGAATTTTGCAATGAATGACGCTCGATCGATGAACCGCCGTCGTTTCATGACCCTGACCGGGTCGACGCTCGCGATGCTCGGGGGCGGACACGCCTTCGCGCAGAGTCAGCCGCGGCTTCGCATCGATCCCACCGAATTCCAGCCGATCCCGATCGCGATCTCCAATTTCGTGCCGGGCTCGCCGTCCGACGGCGACGTCGGCAACGGCGTCACGCAGGTCATCACCAACAATCTGAAGCGCTCGGGCCTGTTCGCCCCGATCGACCAGGCTGCCTTCATCGAGCGCATCAGCAACATCGACGTCGCCCCGCAATTCCAGAACTGGAAGACCCTCAACGCGCAGGCCCTCGTCACCGGCCGCATGACGCGACAGCCGGACGGGCGGCTCAAGGCCGAATTCCGCCTCTGGGACGTCATCTCCGGCCAGCAGCTCGCGGGACAGCAATATTTCACCTCGCCGGAATATTGGCGCCGCATCGCCCACATCATCTCCGACCAGATCTACGAGCGCATGACCGGTGAGAAGGGCTATTTCGACAGCCGCGTCGTGTTCGTCGACGAGACCGGGCCGAAGGAGCGCCGCGTCAAGCGGCTTGCCATGATGGACCAGGATGGCGCCAATGTGCGGTACCTCACCCGCGGCTCCGACCTCGTGCTGACGCCGCGCTTCTCGCCGAACTCGCAAGAGATCACCTACATGGAGTTCGGCCAGGGCGATCCGAAGGTCTATCTCTTCAACATCGAGACCGGCCAGCGCGAGATCGTCGGCAACTTCCCCGGCATGACCTTTGCGCCGCGCTTCTCGCCGGACGGCCAGCGCGTGATCATGAGCCTGCAGCAGGGCGGCAATTCCAACCTGTTCGTGATGGATCTGCGCTCGCGTTCGACCACGCGCCTCACCGACACGCCGGCGATCGACACCTCGCCTTCCTATTCGCCTGATGGCACCCGCATCTGCTTCGAGTCCGATCGCGGCGGCAGGTCGCAGATCTATGTGATGGGCGCGGGCGGGGGAGCGGCGCAGCGCATCTCCTTCTCCAAGGACGACACCAACGCCAGCTATTCGACGCCGGTGTGGTCGCCGAAGGGCGACTACATCGCGTTCACCCGGCAAGGCGGCGGGCAGTTCTCGATCGGCGTCATGAAGCCGGATGGCTCGGGCGAGCGGCTGCTCACCTCCGGCTTCCACAATGAAGGGCCGACCTTCTCGCCGAACGGCCGCGTGCTGATGTTCTTCCGCGACCCCGGCGGCAATGCCGGACCGTCGCTGTACTCGGTCGACATCTCCGGCCGCAACGAGCTGAAGGTGCCGACGCCGGGCTTCGCCTCTGATCCGGCATGGTCGCCGCTATTGTCCTCGACCGCGGGCCAATAAGCGCGCACGCGGCTAAAACATCGCGCGTTCAGACGCGCGATGTTTTCGAAAAAAAGCACCGATTTTTTCGCGTCCCCCGCGCAGCCGCAAGTGTTCCTTTACCTTGTGCCCGGCAAGGCTTGCCTAGCTAATTGATATATAAGCGGAAATAGATTCGTTATTGCCGAAAAACAACTCGACTTTAACGATGTTCCCTCAGAAAGACTTCATCTGGTCTGGGTAAAAGTACGCGTCAAACAGGACGCGCGTACAAACCAGATGCAGTTCGCAAGCCAGACCGGAGAACCCGATCGGGGACAGGCCGCGCCGAAGGCGTCGACCGCGCAGATCGATTCTCTCTTCGAGGCCCCCGGTCCGCTGCTCGCCGGAATCATCTTCGTGGCCATCGGAGCGGCCATCACTGCATTGAGAACCGGGCAGCTCCTGACGTGGGCAACCCTGGGCCTGATCATACTGGCCGGAGCGATCCGCCTGTTTGATCTGTGGCGATTCCTGCCTCGCAAATCGAGCCTGACCCCCGAAGAAGCTGCGCTTTGGCAGAAGCGCTATCTGGTCGGCGCGGTGATCCAGGCTGCCGCGATCGGAACGTGGTGCTCCCTCGCTCTGGTGAGCACCGACGACGCCGTCGTCCACATGATCGCGCTGTCCATCACCACCGGGATTGTCGGCGGGGGTGCGGGGAGGGCTTACGGCCGTCCGTCGATCTACCATCTGCAGGCCGCGCTCATGTTCGCGCCGGCGGTCGTGGCGCTGGCATGGCACGCCACGCCCTACTACGTGGCGATGTCGATCGTGAGCGCCGCGTTCCTGCTGGCGATCATGCAGCTCTCCGCCAATCTGCACAAAATCTTCATGCGGGCGGTCGTGGCGCGCGAGCGCGAGGCGGCGCTCGCCGGCCAATTCGACACCGCGCTGAACAACATGCCGCACGGCCTGTGCATGTTCGGCGTCGACAGGCAGCTCGCGGTGATGAATCACCGGTTCGGCGAAATGCTGGACCTGCCCGACACGCTCGTGCGCAGCGGCGTCAGCGCGCGCGATATCGTGGCGGCATGCGTCTCCTCCGGCTCCATCTCGGCTGCAAGCGGCGAGTCGATCGTTGCCGAGATCGAGAGTTCGCGGGCGAAGGAGATCGTGACCGTCGATCCCGACGCGCAGAGAAACCGATCGTTGGCCTGGACCGTGCAGCCGATGGCCGATGGGGGCGCGGTGGTGCTGCTCGAGGACGTCACCGAGCGGCGCAACGCCGAGGCCAAGATCACCCATCTTGCCCGCTACGACGAGCTGACGGCGCTTCCCAACCGCGTCCATTTCCGCAACGAGATCGAGTGCCTGCTGGCGGCCTCGCATTCGGCCGAGCGGCTGTCGGCGCTGCTGTTCATCGATCTCGACCAGTTCAAGCAGGTCAACGACACGCTCGGTCATCCCTGCGGCGACCAGCTGCTCTGCGCGGTCGCCAATCGTCTGCGCGAGATGCTGCGTCCGGAGGATTTCGTCGCGCGCTTCGGCGGCGACGAGTTCGTCGTGTTCCAGCAGAACCTCACTGCGCCGGAGGATGCCGCAGCGCTCGCGCGCCGCATCGTCGAACGCCTGAGCGAGCGCTACCGCATCGACAATCATCTGGTCGAGATCGGCGCGAGCGTCGGCATCGCGCTGACCTCGCCGGAGGGAGTCAGCGCCGATACGCTGCTGAAGAACGCCGACATGGCGCTCTACCGCGCCAAGGCCGACGGCCGCGGCACCTTCTGCTTCTTCCGCGACGAGATGGCGGCCACCGTCGAGGCGCGCCGCATCCTCGAGCTCGACCTGCGCAAGGCGCTCGCCAACGAGGAGTTCGAGCTGTTCTACCAGCCGCTCGTCAATCTCAAATCCGGCAAGATCACCACCTGCGAGGCGCTGCTGCGCTGGAATCATCCAGTGCGCGGCACGGTCTCGCCGGTCGACATCATCCCGGTCGCCGAGGACATGGGGCTGATCGTCGATCTCGGCCGCTGGATCCTGCGCCGCGCCTGCATGGAATGCATGAAGTGGCCGGATGGCGTCAGCGTCGCCGTCAACTTCTCGCCGCAGCAATTCCACCAGCGCGACGTGCTGAGCGAGATCCGCTATGCGCTGGAGGTCTCAGGCCTGCCGGCGCATCGCCTCGAGATCGAGATCACCGAGTCCTCGCTGCTGCGCAACACCCAGCTCACCCACGACATCCTGTCGCAATTGCATGCGCTCGGCGTGCGCATCTCGCTCGATGATTTCGGCACCGGCTATTCCAGCCTCAGCTATCTGCACAATTTCCCGATGCAGAAGGTCAAGATCGACCGCTCCTTCCTGGAAGGGATCGACACCGACCGTCCGCTGACGCTGTTGCGCGGCGTGGCGCGGCTGTCCGCCGACCTCGGCATGGCGGTGGTGGTCGAGGGCATCGAGACCAACGAGCAGCTCGAGCTGATCAGCGCCGACGGCACCGTCTCCGAAGGGCAGGGCTACCTGTTCAGTCGGCCCGTGCCGGCGATCCGGATTCGTCAGCTGCTCGACGCCTCGCATGGCCGCCGCATCGCGGACGCCCAGGTCATCGCGATCTCCTCGCGCTACTTCGCCTAGCGGCGCGCACGCAGCCCTCCTGTTTTCTCCTGTATTTCCAGTATGTTTCTGGCACGTCACCGGAGTCTTGCGGGCCTGAAAGTTAACCGTAAAGGCCCTAATCCTTTGCAATTTTATTAAGGACTCATTAATCTTCCCCTGCACTCGCGGAAGTTGCTTGCAGTGTCGGGAGTACCAGATGAAGTCAGGAGCCGAACCGCGAGCACCGCAGGACATGCGGGGGGCCGGGCTGTTCGACCGCGTCGACTACCGTCTCATCGAGACTCCCGAGGAACGAGATGCCGTCTATGAGATGCGCTACCGGGCCTATCTGCACGGCGGATTGATCTCGCCGTCGGACTCTCACCGGATCGTCGACGTCTACGACGAATCGCCCAATGCCTGGATCTTCGGCATCTATCTCGACGGCGAACTCTGCAGCTCTCTTCGCCTTCACGTCCTGACGTCTGAGCAGCCGATGTCCTACACATCCGAATTGTTCGGCGACGTTCTTCACCCTCGTCTCGATCGCGGCGAGGTTTTCGTCGATCCGGCGCGGTTTGCCGCGGACCCGGAAAAGAGCCAGCGGTTTCACGAGCTGCCCTATCTGACGCTGCGGCTGGCCTATCTGGCCTGCGATCATTTCAAGGCCGATCTCGGGCTCGCGATGGTGCGCACGGACCACCAGGCGTTTTATCGACGCGTCTTCCTGCACGAGACCCTCACCGAGCCGCGGCCGTTTCCGGGCTGGCATTCGCGCCAGGTGGTCCTGATGGCCTCGGATTTCGCCAAGCTCCGCGAGCGGGTCCTGACCCGCTTTCCGATCATGCGCTCGAGCGCTTTCGAGCGCCGGATGCTGTTCGATCGTGCCAGCCAGCGCCAGGCCGTGTCCCGGCCGATGCTCGTTTCAGCGCCGCTCAGCCCGGCTTGAGTCGTGTCCCCGGGCTGATGGGGGTTTCTCACGGGCATTCCGTGGCCGCTTAGCCTCTCCTGTCCAAAATTCCAGCAAAACCCGGCATTTTGCGCCCCGGCGCGACTTGCCTTCACCCTCGCGCCACATTTACAACCCATTAACTATGACGGGTGCTTTTCGCGGGTTGGGGGCATTTGACCGTGTGAGGCAAGGTTCCGTCAAGGTTGACGGAACGTTCGCTTAACCAACCCCCTGTAGACCGGACAGCAGTGGACGAACGTGAGCGTGGAGGCTCCGAATGAACTATCCTATGCGTATCCTCCAGGGATTGAAGCTGGCCGCAGTGGTGGTAATCGCGCTGTCGATGGGCGCCTGCGCCAAGCAGAACGGGGGCCTGGATGCAAATGCGAGCGCGGCGACGCCCGGCAGTCAGCAGGACTTCGTCGTCAATGTCGGCGACCGCGTGTTCTTCGAGAGCGACCAGACCGATCTGACCCCCCAGGCGATCGTGACCCTGGAGAAGCAGGCGCAGTGGCTGCAGACCTATCCGCGCTACTCCTTCACCATCGAGGGCCATGCCGACGAGCGCGGCACCCGCGAATACAACATCGCCCTCGGCGCCCGCCGCGCCCAGTCGGTGCGCTCGTTCCTCGCCTCGCGCGGCATCGATCCGAACCGCATGCGCACGATCTCCTACGGCAAGGAGCGGCCCGTCGCCGTCTGTAACGACATCTCCTGCTGGTCGCAGAACCGGCGCGCCGTCACCGTGCTGAACGCGAGCTCGTAGCGACCAGTCAGCTGCCGTTCAGCTTCGGAATTGGATGATCCGGCGCCCTCACGGGCGCCGGTTTCGTTTCAGCGATCTGTGACCGAAACCCCTTTGTAGCAGTCACATTTTTGGCGTACTCCACTTCAATGTGTGGCGCGTCGAGGTTCCGTCGCAGGCCATTTCGCTTTCGTCGTCAGGGCAAGATGTCATCCAGATTTAAGGTCTTTACCGGCACCGCGGCGATCGCCGCGCTGCTCTCCTTGTGCTCGCCCGTGGTCTTGAGCTCGCCTGTTTTGGCGCAGTCCATTCTGGCGCAGTCGGATGATGATCCCGAGATGCGGATCGAGCGGCTCGAGAACCAGCTGCGCCAGCTCACCGGCCAGAACGAAGAGCTGCAATATCGCAACCGCCAGCTCGAAGAGCGCCTGCGCGCGCTCGAGGGCGGCGCGCAAGCCGCCCCCGGACAGGTGCCCAATGTCGCGGCGATGCCGCCGGCTCAGGTCGCGCCGCCCTACCGCCAGCAGCAGCCGCAACAGCAACCGGCCCAGCCGGGCTACGAGCAGCCCCAGACCGCCTCTCCCGCGCCGATCGTTCAGGAGCAGCCGGCGCCCGGCGCCCCCGGCACGCGCCGCCGCGGCGATGCCTTCGACCCGAGCCAGAGCCCGAATGCGCCCGGCGCGCCGCGCGCGCTCGGCGGTGGCCAGCAGCCGATGCCGGCAACCGGCCAGGTCGGTGCCCCCGGCGGCCGCAACGCCGGCGAGCCGATCGATCTCGCCAACACCAGCCCGCGCTACCAGCAAGGCGTGCCGCCGGCAGCACAGCCCGGCTATCCCCCGGCGCAACAGGGCTATCCCGCGCCATCAGGCGGCGCCGGCCTGACGACGCTGCCGCCCTCGGCAACGCCGCGCGACGAGTTCGACCTCGGCATCGGCTACATGCAGCGCAAGGACTACGCGCTCGCCGAGCAGACCATGAAGAACTTTGCGCAGAAACATCCGAACGACCCGCTGCTCGGCGACGCGCAATATTGGCTCGGCGAAAGCTACTACCAGCGCCAGCAATATCGCGACTCCGCGGAGGCCTTCCTCGCCGTCACCACCAAATACGACAAATCGGCCAAGGCGCCCGATGCGCTGCTGCGGCTCGGCCAGTCGCTGGCGGCGCTGAAGGAGAAGGAAGCCGCCTGCGCCGCCTTCGGCGAGGTCGGCCGTAAATATCCGCGCGCCTCGGCCGGCGTCAAAGCCGCGGTCGATCGCGAGCAGAAGCGGGTGAAGTGCTGATCCGCTGACAAAGCCGACGGCGTTGCGCTAAACAGTCGATCCATCCGCGGACGATTGCAGCGTCATGTCAGACGACGACAATTCACCGATCTCGGCGCGCGAGGCGAAGCAGCTCTTCGCCGGGCTGAAAAGCGCACCCGCGCTGGTGCTCGCGGTCTCCGGCGGCCCTGATTCCGTCGCGCTGATGTGGCTTGCGGCGCGCTGGCAGCGCAGTTTTTCGCGCGCTCCGCGCCTCCTTGTCGTCACCGTCGATCATGGCCTGCGCCCGGAAGCCGCGCGTGAGGCGCGCGAGGTCAAGCGGCTCGCGGCCGAGCTCGGCCTGCCGCACCGGACCCTGCGCTGGCGCGGCGAAAAGCCGAGGACGGGGCTGCCCGCGGCGGCGCGCGAGGCCCGCTACCGCCTCCTCGCAGAGGCCGCGCGCAAGGCCGGCGCGAGCCATGTGCTGACCGCCCACACCCGTGACGACCAGGCCGAGACCCTGCTGATGCGGATGCTGCGCGGCAGCGGATTGGCCGGACTGTCGGCGATGGCGCGTCTGTCGATGCGCGACGGCATCGTGCTGGCCCGTCCGCTGCTCGACGTCCCGAAGTCGCAGCTGATCGCGACGTTGCGGCGGGCGAAGATCGGCTTCGCCGACGATCCCACCAACCGCGATGCGAATTTCACCCGGCCGCGGCTGCGCGCGCTGCTGCCGCAGCTCGCCGCCGAGGGCGGCGATGCCCGCAGCCTGGCGCGGCTTGCAGGCAGGCTCGCCCGCGCCAATGCGGCGGTCGAGGTGCTGGCCGACGGCGCCGAGCGCTTCCTTCGCCTGCGGGATCGCGGCGATGCGTCGCAGGCCCCTCGCCGAAGCTTCGAGGCTTCGGCCTTTGCCCTGCTTCCGGAGGAAGTCCGGCTGCGGCTCCTGCTGCGGGCCATCGACGCCCTCGGCCATGAAGGGCCGGCGGAACTCGGCAAGGTGGAAACCCTCCTGGCGGCGCTCGATCGGGCCATCGCCACCGATCGGCCGGCAAACCCCCGTGCACCCGCAAATGGCCGTGCGATCCTGAAGCAAACCCTTGCGGGAGCCTTGATCAGCCTTGCCGGGGGGCGTATCCACATCGCGCCGGCGCCGGCTCGGCGATCCAAGGGCGGATGACAGCGAATCATGACACCGGCCGTTTCCCGCCGTACCGCGTCAGGACACCTTAACCAGGCAGGAAAAACCCCGGCCAGCTCGCCATTATTTCAGCGGGAATCGCTCTAAGATGGGATAAATAGTCCCATCTCGTTCCCTTGGCAGCGACGGGGGCGGCACCTAAATTGTATACGTCTAACGATGGGGATTCCTTGGGGATTTCCTCGCATTGCCCACGGTAACTGGGCCAGATAAATGGGCAATTAGCTCCCGAAGGATCAGGGCCGCGATCCGCGCGACCACGAAGGAAGATCGATGAACGCCAATCTGCGCAATTTCGCCCTCTGGGTCATCATTGTCTTGCTGCTATTGGCGTTGTTCACGCTCTTCCAGAATCCGGGTCAGCGCGCCTCCTCGCAGGACATCGCCTTCTCCCAGCTGCTGAGCGAAGTTGATCGCGGCAATGTGCGCGACGTCGTGATCCAGGGGCCGGAGATCCACGGCACCTTCACCAATGGCTCAAGCTTCCAGACCTATGCGCCGAACGATCCGACGCTGGTGAAGCGCCTCTATGACAGCAAGGTCCAGATCACCGCGAAGCCGCCCGGCGACAACGTGCCGTGGTTCGTCTCGCTGCTGGTCTCCTGGCTGCCCTTCATCGCGCTGATCGGTGTCTGGATATTCCTGTCGCGGCAGATGCAGGGCGGCGCCGGCAAGGCGATGGGCTTTGGCAAGTCGCGCGCCAAAATGCTGACCGAAGCGCATGGCCGCGTCACCTTCGAGGACGTCGCCGGCGTCGACGAGGCCAAGCAGGACCTCCAGGAGATCGTCGAATTCCTGCGCGATCCCGGCAAATTCCAGCGCCTCGGCGGCCGTATTCCGCGCGGCGTGCTGCTGGTTGGCCCTCCCGGCACCGGTAAGACCCTGATCGCGCGTGCGGTCGCGGGCGAAGCCAATGTGCCGTTCTTCACCATTTCGGGTTCGGACTTCGTCGAAATGTTCGTCGGCGTCGGCGCCAGCCGCGTCCGCGACATGTTCGAGCAGGCCAAGAAGAACGCGCCCTGCATCATCTTCATCGACGAAATCGACGCGGTCGGTCGTCACCGTGGCGCCGGTCTCGGCGGCGGCAATGACGAGCGCGAGCAGACGCTGAACCAGCTGCTGGTCGAGATGGACGGCTTCGAGGCCAACGAAGGCGTGATCCTGATCGCCGCCACCAACCGCCCCGACGTACTCGATCCCGCGCTGCTGCGTCCGGGCCGCTTCGACCGTCAGGTCGTGGTGCCCAATCCCGACGTCGTCGGCCGCGAGCAGATCCTCAAGGTTCACGTTCGCAAGGTGCCGCTGGCGCCCGATATCAACCTCAAGACCATCGCGCGCGGCACCCCGGGCTTCTCCGGCGCCGACCTGATGAACCTCGTCAACGAGGCCGCCTTGACCGCCGCCCGCCGTAACAAGCGCATGGTGACCCAGGCCGAGTTCGAGGAGGCAAAAGACAAGGTGATGATGGGCGCCGAGCGCAAGTCGCTCGTCATGACCGAGGAAGAGAAGCTGCTCACGGCCTATCACGAGGGCGGCCACGCCATCGTCGGCCTCAACGTGCCGGCGACCGATCCGATCCACAAGGCGACCATCATCCCGCGCGGCCGTGCGCTCGGCATGGTCATGCAGCTTCCCGAACGCGACAAGCTGTCGATGTCGCTGGAGCAGATGACCTCGCGCCTTGCCATCATGATGGGCGGCCGCGTCGCCGAAGAGCTGATCTTCGGCCGCGAGAAGGTCACCTCGGGTGCCGCCTCCGACATCGAGCAGGCCACGCGCCTTGCCCGCATGATGGTGACGCGCTGGGGCCTGTCCGAAGAGCTCGGCACCGTCTCCTATGGCGAGAACCAGGACGAGGTGTTCCTGGGCATGTCGGTGTCGCGCACGCAGAACGCGTCCGAGGCCACCGTCCAGAAGATCGATTCCGAGATCAAGCGCCTGGTCGAGGAAGGCTACAAGGAAGCGACCCGCATCCTCACCGAGAAGCACGCCGACCTCGAAGCGCTGGCTAAGGGCCTGCTCGAGTTCGAGACGCTGACCGGCGACGAGATCGTCGACCTGCTCAAGGGCAAGAAGCCGAACCGCGAGTCCGTGCTCGAGCCGACCACGCCGCGCGCCTCCGCCGTGCCCCCGGCCGGCAAGTCGCGCCCGCGCCCCGATCCGGATCCCGGCCTGGAGCCGCAGCCGCAGGCCTGATCGCGGAGCGGCAGATGAAATCGAAAAACGCGGCGGAAACGCCGCGTTTTTTTGTTGGCCTCGTCATTGCGAGCGCAGCGAAGCAATCCAGAGTCTTTCCGCAGGGGCAGTCTGGATTGCTTCGCTGCGCTCGCAATGACGATGTGGATGCAATTTAGCTCCAACGATGCGGCACCGATCTCGTAGGGTGGGCAAAGGCGCGTAGCGCCGTGCCCACCATCTCTCCGCGGTCCCGATAGAGGTGGTGGGCACGCTTGCGCTTTGCCCACCCTACGGCATCTCACTTCGGTGCTGCATCTCGGCGCTGGAGAAACCGCAGCACATCGTCATTGAACTGCTCGGGATCCTGCAGGAACGAGAAGTGACTGACCTCCGGCTGGATCAAGAGGCCGGCCCCCGGAATGTTCGCCGCCATGAACTCGGTGTTCTCGCGCTTGATCGCCTCGTCGTGGTCGCCGTCGACGATCCAGGTCGGGACCTTGATCGCCGCGAGGTCCGAGGCCGTCCATTTCGGCTGGTTCTCCCACATTTTCGTAATCTCCGCGACGAAGCTCTTGTACTCCGTCGGCGTCGGCGAGAGGCGCTTGTACTCCTCGCCGGCCCGCGCGATGTAGGCGTTGAAGACCTCGCTCGAAGCGATGTCCGCAACGCCTGACGGATCCGAGTTCGCCGCGAAGGCGAACAGCCTGCTCACCCGCTCCGGATGCTTCATGGCGATGTCGAGGCCGATGATCGCGCCGTCGCTCCAGCCGACGATCACGGCCTTCTTGATCTTCAGGTGGTCGAGCAGGGCGACCACGTCCGAGGCCATCAGATCGTAGCCGTAGGCCTCCTGGTTGCGGCTGCTGCGCCCATGCCCCCGGCTGTCCATGACGATGACCTGATAGCGGCCTTGCAGCGCGCGGACCTGGTGGCCCCAGTAATTGGCGTTGGCGAGGCCGCCGTGCAGCAGGACCACGGGCTCGCCGCGGCCGAACATGGCGTACCAGATCTTCACTCCGTTGACGGGTGCGAAGCCGCTCTGCGCCGCCTTCGGCAATGTCGGCGTCGGCGGCAGGTTCAGCCATCGCGGCGCCGCATGCGCCGCGCTGAGCGAGATCGTGACGAGAAGCGCGGCGAAGAGATTGCGAAGCAGCATGATGATTATTCCTGTTAGCGATCGGTCGTAGGGTGGGCAAAGGCGCGCTTGCGCCGTGCCCGCCATCTTTCAGTTACCGCAAAGAAGTGGTGGGCACGCTTCCGCCTTCGCTCTTCGAGCTACGGCGAGACAAGTCGCTTTGCCCCCTACGATCGCCGTCACTTATAATGATTGGAGTTCGCCGCAATGTCATGGCATGCTCCCTTCAAATAAAGGTGCGGCACCATCGCACCAACAAAGGGGAGGGGAAGCCGATGCGCTTTGCGAGGGCATTGGGCGCGCTTGGCGCCGTTTCAATTGCAACATTGCCCGCAGCTTCGGTCGCCGCCGAGATGCGTGGCGTCACCGCAACCGAAATCAGGATCGGCCAGACCATGCCCTATAGTGGGCCGGTGTCGGCCTTCGGCGCGCTCGGCAAGGGCGAGGTCGGCTATTTCAAGATGCTGAACGAGAAGGGCGGCATCAACGGCCGCAAGGTCAACCTGATCTCGCTCGACGACAGCTATGCGCCGCCGAAATCGGTCGAGCAGACGCGCCGACTGGTCGAGAGCGACGAGGTCGCACTGATCTTCTCCTCGATCGGCACCGCCCACAACACGGCGATCGCAAAGTATCTGCAGTCCAAGAACGTGCCGCAGCTGTTCATCGGCTCCGGCGCCTCGAAATTCGCCGACATCGCGCAATATCCGCAGGCGACGATGGGCGTGCAGGCGCCGTTCCGCTACGAGGCGCGGCTCTATGCCCGCTATGCGCTGACGAAGAATCCGAACGCGAAATTTGCCGTGATCTCGCAGAACGACGATTACGGCCGCGACTATCTCGCCGGCCTCAAGGACGTGCTCGGCGAGAAATACGATGTTGTCGTCACCAACGCGACCTACGAGATCCAGGATCCGACCATCGATTCCCAGATCGTGAAATTGAAAGCGTCAGGCGCCGACGTGTTCGTGATCGCGGCAACGCCGAAATTCGCCGCGCAAGCGATCCGAAAGTCCTTCGAAATCGGCTGGCGTCCGATGACGTTCCTCTCCAACGTCGCGGTGTGGGTCTCGACGGTGATGGAGCCCGCAGGGTTAGAGGCAGGCACCGGCATTCTCTCCACGGCTTACGTGAAGGACCCCGACGATCCCGCCTGGAAGGACGATCCCGGCGTGAAAGGCTGGCGCGAGTTCATGACCAAATATGTGCCCGAGGCCGATCAGCACGACACCAACTACGTCAATTCCTACAACAGCGCGATGGCGCTGGAGGCGGTGCTGAAGGCCTGCGGCGACGACCTCTCGACCGAGAACATCCTGAAGCAGGCCTATGCGATCCGCGATCTCGAGCTGCCGATGCTGCTGCCCGGCATCAAGGTCAACACCAGCCCGACCGACCACGTCCCGGTCGACCAGATGCAGTTCATGCGCTTCAACGGCAAGAGCTGGGAGCGCTTTGGCGAGCTGCAGACGGGGAATTGATTCCCGTCGTTGCGAGCTTGCCGCATTGCATAAGCAAACGACTCTTTCTGTGTTTGAACGGTCAGATCGCGCCTGGTTGCGAATCTGGAGCGCGGCGAGCTTGTCCTACACACCGTGTCGATCCACTTCCCATCGCACCGGCCGCACGCTGCACCGGCCAATGATGGAGATCGACTATGACTGGACTGAAAATCCTCGCTGCCGTGGCTGTGCTGTCGGCCCTGACTGCAACCACCGCCTACGCGCAATCCGGTTTTGCGAGCAGCCATCCGGATACGTACGAAGCGGAGAACCCCAATCGCAATCTGAACGGCACGCTGACGCCGGCGGGCCGGCGTGGCCTCGAATTGCCGGACGGCGCAGCAGGCGTGGGCAACGTCCTGGCGCGCGCCGACGGTGCTACGTTGCGTTCGTGCGCCGAGCGCTTCCGGTCGTTCGATCCGGCGACGGGGACCTATCTCGGTTTCGACGGCAACCGCCATCCCTGCAGGTAACAGGACCAGCTGAGTGCTCCGACGAAGGTGTGTCCCTCCCCTTGCGGGGAGGGCTATCGCATATGGCCAAAGAACTTGGGGCACTGAAGCTCCCACAGCGTCATGACCGGGCTAAACACTTGGCCCGGCCATCCACGCCTCGCCGAATGGCACAAAGAACGTGGATGCCCGGGCCTTCGCCTCGCCGAAGCGGCTTCGGCCGCGCAGGCGGGACAAGCCCGGGCATGACGTTCTCTGGTGAATGTTCATTGCCCTCGCACTTGCGGGGGACGGCCAGGGGGAGTGCTAGCTCGGGAAGAGGTGCTACGTGTTGATGATGCACCTCAAGCCGTGTCCTCACTTCGGTGGCGCCGCCCCTCCCGCATTCTCCCGCACATGGACCACCGCGATGTCGTCCGCATAGATGCGCTTCCAGCCCTTGAGCTGGTCGAGGATCTCCGGGCCCGGAGCATCGGCGACCAGGATCGTCGCGTCGATCTTGTATTCATCCAGCAGGCGCGGCAGCAGCGCGGGCTTCTTGCCTTCCGTTGCCTTGAAGAAGTCCATGACGAATTTCTCGCCATAGAGCTCGGCGCGGCCGTCGACGTAAACCGGGATGCCGCGCGAGATCAGATAGCCGCCGAACTGATAGGCGTTGAAGATGCGCTTGGCGCCGAGCTTCTCGATCAGGTCCGCTGCCGCAACCGGCGTCTGCGTCATCGTGAAGGTAAAGCGATGGTGGCCCATGTAGAGCGCGGTCGTGGTCCAGCTCGCGGCCACGATCATCAGCGCGCCAAGCGCGGTGACATAGCGGGCCGGCCAGTGGTCTACGCCGACGGTCTCAAGCTGAGGACGCGGGAACATCTCGCCGAGCGGTTTTGCCAGCACCAGCGGCACCAGGAAGGCGAAAGCCTCGATGCTCCGGACATGGCTCAGCGCGCTCCAGGTCAGGAACAGGATCAGGAAGATCCTTGGCGCCGAGAGCACGAGGCCGCGATAATAACCGAGCGCGATCAGGCCGAGCAGGGCGCCTTCGAACGCGGTGAACGTCGCAAAGTTCGCCGGCATCCATTCGAAGATCAGCGTGAGCAGCTCGCCGAGGCTGAGAATGTTGGTCGCGCCCATCAGCGTGCGCCAGCCATAGGGCGTGCAGCAGCTCGCGATCAGCGCGGCGATGCCGAACAGCACCCAGCGCATGAACAGCGAAAGCCGCTGTCCTTTCTCGGCATGCTCGACCGCTTCGAGCGAGATCGGGCCGATCAGCGCGAGGCCCAGCACGAAGCCGCCATGCAGATTGGCCCACAGCGCCATCAGCGGCAGCCAGGTCCATGACGGTGCGGTTCTGCGGTCGGCAGCGGCCATCAACAGGCCGACCCAGGCCACCATGACCGGCAGCGCCAGGATGTGCGGCCGCGCCAGCACGTGATGGATCGACAGCATCAGCGCCAGCATCGCGAACAGCACCGCGCGCGGCGCTACGATCTGCGCGTCGAGCAGATGGACGAAGATGGCGACCGTGAGCGCCATCCCGATCGCGGTCAGCATCACCGGCCCGGCCCAGTCCCATTGCGCATAGGAGAAGGCGAACAGGACCTGCGACAGCCACGACGTCGAGACCCACGGCGCTCCGGTCCGCGTGAAGGAATAGAAGTCGGTGTACGGCACCGCGCCGTGATCGAGGATCCATTGCCCGATCTTGATCTGCCAGAACGAGTCGGAGTCCTGAAGCAGCGTGTCGCCGACATAGAGGAAGAACAGGTAGGCGCCGGCACCGGCGCACAGCGGCACCAGCGCGCGCGCGCGGCTCTGCACCGCGATGCTGTTGGCGAAGGAAAGGGACATGCCGCCTCGTCGTCCTGCTTGTTCTTGTCGGCTCGAGCATGATGAGCGATTTATCCCATCGCGCGTCAGGCGGCATTGGAGCACGGCCTGTCATAACTTCGGGTAAACCTGCAAGGCCGGCTTCGCTGCGAATGCCGACAATTTAACGGATTGTTTTCAATTCCCCTTTACTATCGGCGAATACGCGCAAACCGCTCCGTGTTTACGCAGCCAAGTTAACTGCGACGCAAGTCTTTGCCTCTACGTTTGGTTCCATGGTCGGGCGGCGCTGGGAAGCCGAAAAGACCAGATCAGTTGTAGCCTCGTGTACTCTTTGGAGCAGTCTATGAAGAACCTCGTTTCGCGTTTCGTGAAGGACGAATCCGGCGCCACCGCGATTGAATACGGCCTGATCGCCGCCGGCATCGCGCTGGCGATCATCACCGTCGTCAACAACCTCGGCAGCACGCTGAACACCAAGTTCGGCTCGATCTCGTCCAGCCTGAAGTAAGATCGGACGACCTGGGAATTTCGAGAGCCCCGTCACTGACGGGGCTCTCTTCTTTTGGGGCGGTTGCGCTAGAGCATGATCCGGCCCTGCATGGTTCGCCCGGCGATGCACGCCGCTTTGGCGGGAGGCTGCTCACCATGAGCAGGCTTGCAAAACCCGACCTCGTCCTGAGGGCCGCAGGCGGGT
This sequence comes from Bradyrhizobium sp. B117, assembly GCF_038969555.1. Lineage (NCBI taxonomy): Bacteria > Pseudomonadati > Pseudomonadota > Alphaproteobacteria > Hyphomicrobiales > Nitrobacteraceae > Bradyrhizobium > Bradyrhizobium sp. B117. The sequence goes on along the minus strand of NZ_CP152414.1, from coordinate 8,923,125 downwards.
GTCTCGAAGGCAGGCTTTCCGCCGCAGTTTCCTCGTGTGCGTGGCCGGGGAACGCGACAGCCGGTGGCCTTGTCTTGTCACCGTGACTCGGAAGGAAGCTGCGCCGGTGCGTGGTCGCGGACGTGAACCACCGCGATATCGTCCGCATAGAGCCGCTTCCAGCCCGCCAAATGGTCCATGATTCTGGCTGCGGGAATGGTGGGATTCAGCAGCGTCGCGTCGATCCGGTAGGTCTCGAGCAGACGCAGCAGAGTCTCCACGTTCTTGCCCTCGATGGCGTCGAAATAGTCGAGTACAAACTGCTCCCCATATAGCTCGGCCCGGCCATCGATGAAGGTCTTCATGTTGCGGGTGATCAGATAGCCGCCGATCGGAGCCGTGCTGAATATCCGTTGCGCGTGCCGCCGTTCGAGCAGGTCGACCGCAGCCGTAGGACTGTTGACGCCGGAGAAGGCATACCGGTACGGCGTGGCGTAGGAGCGCGTGATACCCCAGGCGGCCGCGACGATCGCGAGCGCCGCGATTGCGGTCATTGCCAAGGAGGACCGCGCCTGGTACGCGACATCTCTCGTCCATCGCAATTGTTCTGCGATCGGCTTCGCAACCACGAGCGGGGTCAAGAGTGCGAAGACCTCGATGTTTCTGGCGTGGGTGAGTGCTGCCCAGGTCAGGCCGAGCAGCAGGAGAATACGGGTCCACGGCAGCACCAGCCCGCTGTAGTAGCCGATGCCGATCAAACCCAGCAGGACGGCTTCAAACAGGCTGAACGAGCTGAAGTCGGCCGGCGTCCACTCCGAGATCAACGAGAGCAGCTTGCCGAGGCTGAGGATTTTCGTGGCTCCGAGGAGCGTCTCCGAGCCGTAGGGCGTGCAGCAGCTCGCGGCAATCGCAGCAAGCCCGAACAAGGCCCAGCGCGCCGCCAGCGCAGATCGATCCTTGCGATCGGCGGACGCGATCGCATCGAGGCCAATGGGTCCAATCAATACCAGCCCCAGGACGAAGCCGCCGTGGAGATTGGCCCATAACGCCATCAAGGGCAGCAGCAGCCAGGAAGGCGCGGCGCGCCGATCGGCGGCCACCAGCAGCCCGCCGACAAAGGCCAGCATGACAGGCAGGGCCAGCATGTGCGGACGAGCGAGAAAGTGGCCGACCGACATCCAGAGGATGGGGATGAGGAGCAGAAAGGCGCGTACAGGCTCCAGATAAGGCTCGAGCAGGTAGACAAAAATCGCCGCGGTCGCACCGATCGCGAGCGATGTCAGGATGACTGCGCCCGACCAGTTCGATGGCTCGTAAACAAGTGCGAACAGGACTTGCGCCAGCCAGGAACTCGAGATCCAGGCTTCACCGGCCCGCGTGAACGAATAGATGTCGTGGTCAGGCAGCGCGCGGTGTTCGAGAATCCACTGGCCGATCTTGATCTGCCACCACGTATCGGTGTCGCGCAGCATGACGTCGCCGATGCCCAGAAAGAACGCGTAGACGATGGCGCCGATGCAGAACGGCATGAGCCAGCGCGCAACACCGCGGACGGGAACGCTGCTTGTTGTGGAAACCGACATTGGACTCTCGGGAGTTGAACGACCACGCGCAACAATGCGTCGGCACCTGAGCATGTTCTCCTTTAAGTTGTTGTAAACTCGGACCGGGTCGCTGGGGTCACGCTGCGCAAGGATGCGTTTACGAGTTGCTCGTTTGGGGCTCGAAATTGCGGGCGGGCCGTATGTTCATTTGCATCTTGTCATCCACTCTGAATAGTTGTTCAGTCCTTGCGGGACGATTTGCAACGAATTGAGTGACGAAGCGTTCGGCCGCAGGGCGTGTGGCGGGCGTGTGGGACAGGAAGCGCGCCATGGTTTATCGGCGGACGCATCAAGTGGTTAAGCGCCTGGCGGCCCGGCGCAGTGCGATACTGGCGGCGGCGCGCGAGGCGGCGGCGGAGGGCGGCATGGCGGCGGTGCAGATCGCGCCGGTCGCGGTCCGGGCCAATGTCGCGGCCGGGACGGTCTACCGCTACTTCCCCTCCAAGGCTGAGCTGATCTCCGAACTGATCGGCGAGGTCTCCCGCGATGAGCTCGCGGCGATTCGCCGGGCAGCCGACGCGGCTCCAGGTCCGTCCTCGGCGCTGGCCGCCGCTGTCACCACCGTGGCCGTCCACACCCTGTCGCAGCGCCGCCTGGCCTGGGGCATCCTGGCTGAGCCGGTCGATGTCGATGTCAGCGCGTCACGTCTGGCCAGCCGGCGCGAGATCGCAGGCGAGATTGCCGCCAGGATCGATGCCGCCGTCCGTGCCGGTCATCTGCCGGCGCAGGATACCGCGCTCGCCGCAACCGCCCTGCTCGGCGCGCTGCATGAGGCCCTTGTCGGGCCACTCGCGCCCGACAATCTCGAAGATCCCGTGAAGATGCGCGACGCGGTGCAGACCGTGACGCTGCTGGCGCTGCGCGCGGTCGGTGTCATGGACGCCCGCGCCCGGGGCCTGGTGGTGCAGCAGACGCTGCTGCCGACCGCCAAGGCGCTGGTCGGGGCCTGAAAGGCCCGGTGCGACCGAGGCCGGGACCTGATCGCGCGCGGATCATTGCCTGAGCACGCCTTTTCGCAGAACCCGAGCACAACGGCCGGACTGGCCGGCCTACTGTGCATGGGGTTGTTTTCGCCCTTTTTGTTTTGGCCGCTTTTGCCGACCTACATATTCGCGTCGCCCTCGGGGCCGACCGAGGCGATGCGCACCATGTTGGTGGTGCCGGGGATGCCGAGCGGCACGCCGGCGACGATGATGACGCGCTGGCCGGCGCGGACGAACCCGTCGCGGAACGCGATCTGGCCGGCGCGGCTCACCATGTCGTCCTGGTCGCGAGCGTCCTCCGCCACCACGCAGTGCACGCCCCAGACCACGGCGAGCCGGCGGCCGGCGGTGATGTTGGGCGTGATCGCAACGATCGGCGGCTTCGGCCGCTCGCGCGCCACGCGCACTGCGGTGGAGCCGGAGCTGGTCCAGCAGATCAGGGCCGGCAGGTCGAGCGTCTCGGCGATCTGCCGCGCGGCGTCTGCAATGGCATCGCCGGCAGTAGATTCGGGAGAGGGGCGCTGGGCGGCGACCACCGAGCGATAGGTCGGGTCGCGCTCGACCTCCTCGCCGATGCGGTTCATGGTCGAGACCGCCTCGACCGGGAATTTGCCGGCGGCCGATTCCGCCGACAGCATGATGGCGTCGGCGCCCTCATAGACGGCGGTGGCGACGTCGGAGACTTCGGCGCGCGTCGGTACCGGCGACTGGATCATCGATTCCAGCATCTGGGTCGCGATCACCACCGGCTTGCCGGCGCGGCGCGCCATCCGCGTCATCTGCTTCTGCAGGCTCGGCACGCGCTCCAGCGGCAATTCGACACCGAGGTCGCCGCGCGCCACCATCAGCGCGTCGGAGGCCTCGATGATGTCGGCAAGGCGGTCGATCGCCTGCGGCTTCTCGATCTTGGCCATCACGGCGGCACGGCCGCGGATCATCTTCTTGGCCTCGATCACGTCGTCGGCGCGCTGCACGAAGGACAGCGCGATCCAGTCGACGCCGGTGACCAAAGCGGCCTCGAGGTCGGCCTTGTCCTTCGATGTCATCGCCGAGACCGGCAGGTCGGTGTCGGGCAGGCTGACGCCCTTGCGGTCGGACATCTTGCCGCCGACCACGACGCGCGTCACCGCGTGCTCCTTCGAGGTCTCCTCCGCGATCAGCCGCACCTTGCCGTCGTCGAGCAGCAGCGCATGGCCGGGCCGCAGCGCGGCGAGAATCTCGGGATGGGGGAGGTTGACGCGCGTGGCATCGCCCGGCGTCTTGTCGGAATCGAGCGTGAAGATCTGGCCGTTCTGGAGCTGCACCGCGCCCTCGGCGAAAGCGCCGAGCCGGAGCTTGGGGCCCTGGAGGTCGACCAGGATGCCGATCGGCCGGCCGTAGCTGCTCTCGACGTTGCGGATCGTCGCCACCAGCTCCCGCATCTTGTCATGCGGGGTGTGGCTCATGTTGATGCGGAAGATGTCGGCGCCAGCCTCGAACAGGCGGCGGATCATCGCGAGGTCCGACGAGGCAGGTCCGAGGGTCGCGAGAATCTTGATACGGCGAAGACGCCTCATGGCTTATTTCCAGATGGGGGCGAGGGAGCTGGCGGGAGGCCAGGCGCGGCGGGGGGCGTACCACCGGGCGGACTATTGGGCAAACCGGGCACCCCACCCGGGCCGACCGGACCCGGAAGGCCGGGCACGCGCTGCTGCTGTGACGGCTGCTCGTTGGCGTCGGTGAGCTGCACGGTCCAGGCCCGCTGCTCGCCGGTATCGACCTCGAAATAGCCGGTCCGGTCATAGCCGCGCGCGAGGCAATCCTCGGTGCCGCGGATCGTGAATTCCTTGTCGCGCGAGCACATGAAGGCCTGCCCCGACCATTCGCCGCCGCGGTCATAGTCGATGGCGTAGATGTAATAGTAACGGGCGACCAGTGTTCCCCGCAGCAGGGTTTCGCAGGAGCGGGAGGAGATGTTCCACCAGCCCTCGGTGGTCCAGCCCTCGGCGTCCTTGTAGCCGAGCGCAATGCCGACCCGGCTCGAGGTATTGTTGCAGAGGCGGAAATCGGCGGCGGCCGGGCTTGCCGAAAGACATAGCAGGGCAACCGCCAGCACCGGGACCAACCGGGCAAGCAGGCGAACGGGGAAGCGGGAAGATTCGGCGATCATTGTCGCGGAACGTATACCAGATGATTGACGATTTGGCGTAGGGCCGGGGGGAACCGCCCGTCAGGCCCGCAGGGGCTCGTGTGACCCGCGATATGGCAAAATCTGTGACAGGACCCACCTGATCCCGTAAGGGTGACCCGATCAGGGGTCAGAGCCAATTCAGGGATCCAGCCATGGCAATCGACGACAAAACCAGAACGGAGCTCGAGGCGGCCGCTTTCCGCCGCCTGGTCGATCATCTGCGTGAGCGGACCGACGTCCAGAACATCGACCTGATGAATCTGGCCGGCTTCTGCCGCAACTGCCTGTCGAACTGGCTCAAGGACGCCGCCGACGCCCAGGGCGTCGCGCTGAGCAAGGACGAGAGCCGTGAGGCCGTCTACGGCATGCCCTATGAGACCTGGAAGTCGAAATACCAGGGATCGGCCACGCCCGAGCAGATCGAGGCGATGAAGAAGGTCCATCCTCACGGCCACTGACGGCCTCGTTCGCGGCCTCTGAGTCGCACCACACAACAGCTTTCTTGAGCTCCCCGCAGGAAGGTGTGGGCGCGCTGTGGACGAGCGCGATGCTTGCTTGAACGCAGGGGGTGCGAACCCTAAGGGTTTTGCCAGCACGCGCGGTGGATGCCGGCGTCACCTCGTTTTGCCAGTTCCATTGGGAGTACCAAGATGGCCACCTCCGCCGCCGTCCGCGACGACGAGCCCGCGACGAAATTTGCCAAGGACCAGCTCAAATCCATCATCGAGCGCATCGAGCGGCTGGAGGAAGAGAAGAAGGCGATCTCCGACGACATCCGCGACGTCTATGCCGAGAGCAAGGGCAACGGCTACGACGTCAAGGCGCTGCGTACCATCGTGCGCCTGCGCAAGCAGGACCCGAACGAGCGCGCCGAGGCCGAGACCATTCTCGAGACCTACATGCAGGCTCTGGGGATGCTCTGAGGCGTTCGCGCCTCAGGCACCACTTTGGCCGGTAGCCGGGATTGCGCTCGGCTCCCTCCGGGCCACAAATTGCGCGTGTTGCACTTCGTCTGTGAACGGAGACCGCCGTGCCTGCGCCGCCGCTGCCGCGCGAGGTGAACCGTGCCTTCGGCGCCCTTCCGGCGCCGATCGGCAAGCGGCTGTTGCAAGTGCGCGAGCTGATCTTCGCGACGGCCGCGACGCATGACGACGTCGGCCGCCTCACCGAAACGCTGAAATGGGGCGAGCCTGCTTACCTCACCGATGAGAGTGGCAGCGGCTCGACGATTCGCCTCGGTCGCCTCAAGGACTCCGAGCACGCGGCCGTCCTGTTCAACTGCAAGACGACGCTGGTCGACACGTTCCGCGAGCGCTTTCCGGATCAGTTCGAATATCGGCAGACGCGGGCGCTGCTGTTACCGGTGGCGGGTAAGCTGCCGAAGCGGGAGCTCTCGGTCTGCCTGTCGCTGGCGCTGACGTATCATCTGGATCGGCGGCGGAAGAAAGCGCGATAGAGGTCGCGCATCCGGGCTACCAGACTAACTTCTTGGGAAGAGTAGAGGCGATCCGCCTCAGCGCAGCGCGGCCGTGCGTACGACGAACGACGTCGTCTCGAGCTTCGCGGTGGCACTGCCCGTAAAGCTGTCGCAGGACAGGCCCTGCATCGGGTCGTCGACAAAGCCCTTCGCGATCACGGTCTGTGGCTTGACGAAATAGCTGCGCAGCGCGGCCATATCGAGCTCGCCCATCAGCGTCACCGACATCGCGCGGCTGGCGCTCGGCGACAGCATCACGATCTTGAGCCAGATGCTCTCGCCCTTGGCCGCGGAGAGCCGGGTCGCGGTGGCGACCAGGCCGTCGACGCTCTTGCCGACCACGCTGTTGATCTCGGTGGCGGGCGCGGCGCCGCGCGAGCCGGGACGGGTGGAGCGGGGGATCGGCGCCGAGGCGGCGACGACATTGGTGCGGTCGACCGGGGAGGCAGCCGGCGCGTAAGCCAGGGCCTGAAGCGTTGCGTTGGAGACGCTCGCTGTTGCCTGCGGATCCGTCGCGGCTGCAAGCGCCTGGCGGGCCTTCAGCGCCGCCACTTGCGCCGGCGTCGCCTGCTGCGGCGCCGCCGGGATGTCATCCCAGAAGCCGCGGGCATTGATGATGTCGGCCGGGGTCTCGGGCTTGGCGTCGGCAGATTTGCCGGCCGCCGGCTTCTCAGCCACGGGCGCGGGCTTCGGCTTGGGCGGCGCAACCAGCTGCGCATCGGCCGAGGCTAGCTGGAGGGCGGCTGCGATCTGGGGCTTGGCGCGCGGCGTCGGCACCGGATCGGCGGGCTTGGCCGCGGCGGCGACCACGGTCGGCGCCACGGGCTTGGCGGCCGGGGCAGGTGCGCCCTCATCGTCCTCGTCGCTGCTCGTGGCGGCAGGCGCCGATTTGCTCCTGAACAGGGCGGCAAAGAAGTTCGGCTTGCTGCCGGAATCATCGCCGCTGCCGCGGCGCTCGATCTCGGCCTTGGCGAACTCATAGCCCTTCAGCGGCACGCCGTCGGTCGGCAGATGCACCGTCTTTCCGTCCGGGAAGACGCGGGCGAGCTGGTCATGCGTCATGCGCGGCCAATGCCGGATGCTGCCGGTGTCCAGATGCACGAAGGGCGAGCCGGAGGTCGGATAGAAGCCGACGCCGCCGCGCTGCAGGCGCAGGCCGGCGAAGCGGATCTGCTCCAGCGGCACGCCGGGGATGTAGAAGTCCATCGCATGCCCCAGCATGTGCTGGCTGAAGCGCGCCACGCCGGAGGAGCGACGGCGGAGCATGGCGTTGGTGGCGGGGGAACGGTAGGAGGAGATGATCTGGATCGGCTGCTTGCCGTCGACGTCGCGATAGACTTCCCAGAGAATGTCGAAGAGGTGACGGTCCATGACCGTCTCGTCCTGGGTGCGCCAGTCGCGCAGGAAGTGGTTGAGCTGCTTCAGCGCCGCGTCGTCGTAGCGGCCGTCGCGCTTGAAGGTGATGGTGAGGTCTTCGCCGGAATGGGTGTGGTGGAACGAGAGCGTCTTGGTCTCGTTCAGCGCGGTGGCGTTATGGACCGAGCCCGCGGCGGCAAGCAGCAGCACGGAAGCAAGGCCGATCCGGGATCCGGCCTTCACTCCCGCATGGGACAACGACAGCACAGCGAATTGGCGTGCGAGACAAATCAGCACGTATGAGCCCACCCAGTCGACGAGCGTTCAAAATGGACTCTCCCGCCAACCCCGTTAGCGCGCGAAAGAGGATGAACGCTTTCTTAAAGCGAGAAGGTTAATTCGAGGTTGACCTTCCCGCCCCCAAACCAAGTCAGAATACGAACCTAAACGGTTGACTGTGGCAAAAAAACGCCCGGTGCCCGAGGGCGGGTTGCAGAATGGTTAACGTTAAACGACCCCGTCTTTGGACAGGGTCGCTGATTTCATTGCAGAATTTCAGGAAATGAGGCGCTTGGCCGGGCTCAGCGGGTAAACACCCGCTGCGGCCGGCGGCCGACCGGAGCCGGCGGCGGGGTCGGCGCTCCGAACAGGCGCTCGAAGAAGTTCGGGCCCGACGAGCCGAAGCCGCCGCCATTGTTGGCGATCGCCACACCCGAGGGCAGCGTCGTTGCCGGGCGCGAATAGCTCGGCTGCGAATGGGCGACGACGTTCTCGAGGTCCTTGCCGCGGCCGTTCCTCAGGATGTTGAGCATGGTCGCGTCGCGGCCATAGACGTCCTTGCGGAATTGCAGCTTGCCGGCGTCGTCCACGAACGCGGTCTGATAGGTGATGTTGACCGGGATCGGGGTGGGGAATTTCAGGTCGATCTCGCTCTTGCCGTACATGCTGCGCACGCGCTCGGGCGTGTACTTCTCGTTCGGCATGGTGATGTTGAGCAGCACAGAGGCGTACTGATCCGGATATTGCACGCGCATGCAGCCATGGCTGAAGGCGCGGTCTTCCTTGGCGAACAGGTTCTTGTCCGGCGTATCGTGCTGATAGACCAAGAACTTGTTCGGGAAGTTGAAGCGGACGCGGCCGAGCGCGTTGGCCTCACCGGGCGGCTGCGAGATGTGGACCGAGCCGTCGCGGTTCTGCTCGAGCTTGAGGCCCATGCGCTGGAGCACGGTCGGGTCCTGCTGCAGCGCCGGGAGATATTCGTTGTAGACGATCGACGGCGGCACGTTCCAGGTCGGGTTGACCGTGATGTACTTCATCGTCTCGGTCAGCAGGGGCGTTGCGTGCTGGCCCGGCTTGCCGGTGACGACACGGGTGGTCCAGACCTGCTGGCCGTGCTGCATCACCTTCAGCGTGTAGTCGGGGATGTTGAGGATGACATAGGCATCGCCCAGCGCGGGCACGCCGAGGTCGCGCGGCAGCCAGCGCCAGCGCTCCATGTTCACCAGCACCACGTCGATCTGCTTGTCGCGCTTCGGCGTGTTGAGCGCCTTGACCGTCTTGTCGTCGAGGATGCCGGTTGGCTTCATCTCGGCGCCGTTCTGGAATTTGCGCACGGCTTCGGCGACGGTGGCATCGTAGCGGGTGTCGCTGGCGTTCTCGACTATGCCGAGCTTGGCGCGCAGCTGCGGCACGCGCGGATCGTCCACGACGATCTCGGCCTGCTTCTTGCCGGCCGGGGTGTATTTCAGCGCCGGACCGTCGGTAATCTCGATCGCAGCGCCGTTGCCCTGGCCGCGCAGCTCGGCGAGCTTGGCCTTCAGCTCTTTGTAGAGCTTTTGCGGCGGGTTGTAGCTGTCGAGCGCCGCGGACGCGTCAGCCGCGGTCGTGACCTTGGCGAGCACCTCGCTCGGGTCGACCGGATGCTCGGGATAGAGGATGTCGGCGCTGACCTGCGACCAGTGCATGCGGCCGCTCTGCGCCTGGCGCGCATAGTCGAACATGCTGGCGGTGAGCTTCAGCTCGGCGTCGGCGAGCGCATCGGGCGTCGTCGCGGCGGCGAAATCTGGCAGAGGATAGTCGGCCGGATTGAGGCCCTCGGACGCGGCGTCCTTCAGCCGCGCGATCACGCCCTTGGCCGCAGCGGTCAGGCTGCCGCCTTGCGTCCACACCGGCGCGAAATCGCGCGCGCCGTAGAACTTCTCGATCGCCGCGCGTTCGTTCTTGCGGTCGAAATGGCGCGAGGCCTTGGCACCGATGAGGTCCTTCAGCTTGTCGGCGACCGGCTGGTCGGCGGCGGGCACATTGCTGGCAGCCTTCACCGGCTCGGGGGCCGGAGCCGCGGCAGCCGGGGCCACGGGAACGGCCGGCGTTGCCGTTGCGGTGTCGGCCTTGGCGGGGTCGGTCTTTGCAGGCTCGGTCTGCGCAGGCTCTGTTTTTGCGGTCTCGCTCTTCGGCGCCTCAGAGGCGGGCGTGGTGGCGACATCGGCAGGCTTGGTCTCGACCTTCTCCGCGGCAGGCGCGGGAGCGGCGTCAGCCTTCACAGGCTCCTTGCCCGGTTCCTTGCCTAGTTCCTTGCCTAGTTCCTTGGCGTTGTCCTGAACCGTGGCTGTGGTGTCGAGCTTGATATCGGCGGCGGTCGGGGGCGGGACGTTGGCGGGCTCGGGACGCGGGATCGCGGCTTCGATCGCGAGCTCGGCAGCGCTGCTGCGCGCCTGATCCTGCGCCAGGGCGGAGCTGGCCGACACCGTGAGGAAGGTCGCCGCGACCGTCATCAAGACACGGTCAAAACCTGCACGGTGGTTCAAACAGTCACGCATTGTGTCGCACCCCTTGGGTGAACTGTTCCGCATGGAACAGCTTCGTTATCGTCCAAATGAGCTTCGGCTAAACCGCGCCGGCCTCGCGAAAGTTGCACGCCTGCACGCAACGACTCCCACAGAGACGATACACAGGCCCCGGTTTTGCAGCCAGCGCTCCCCAGGGCAACTCACCACAAACTGACTTCAGGGAGGTCTGTTTGCAACGGATTGTGCGCCCCCGCGGCGCGCTTTTCCCTGTGTCTGTCACTTCCAAGTCACGGTTCGAATGGCCGCCGAATTTTGCCGTAATTCAACGGCTTGCGGTGGCATCGTCAGGTCAGGCGAACCTCCATTCGCATCAGGCTCAGTGCGTCTCCTCACCGCTTTTGCCGCCATGGCCGGGAACCCCGGCCTCGTCGAGTTTGCGGTAGAGGGTCGATCGGCCGATTTTGAGGCGGCGGGCCACCTCGGACATCTGTCCGCGGTAATGCGAGATCGCGAAACGGATGATCTCGTTCTCCATGTCCTCCAGCGCACGGACGTCGCCGTTCGGGGTCAGCATGGAGAGCGATCCAGCCAAGGGCAGCGGCGCGATCGGTATTTCACTACCCGACACCAACGAAGGCGCAGCCACCGGCTCCAGCATCAGCGGAGCGGTCGGGATCTCGGTTGCGGGATGCGGCTGCGTGCTTAGCAGCGGGAAGTCGCCAAGGCCGAGCTGGTCACCATCGCTCATCACCACGGCACGGTAGACCGCGTTTTCGAGCTGGCGGATGTTGCCGGGCCAGTCGAGCTGGGCGAGATGCGCCACGGCCTCGCCGCTGATGCCGGTGATGGCGCGGTTCTCCTCGGCGGCAAAGCGCGCCAGGAAATGCCGCAGCAGATGCGGGATGTCTTCGCGCCGGGCGCGCAGCGAGGGGATGGTCAGCGGCAGCACATGGAGCCGGTAGAACAGATCTTCGCGGAAGTGGCCCTGCTTCACCCGCTCCAGCAGCTTGCGGTTGGTCGCCGAGATGATGCGCACGTCGACCTTCAGCGGCTTGCGGCCGCCGACCGCCTCGACCGCGCCTTCCTGAAGCGCGCGCAGCAGCTTGACCTGCGCGGTCAGCGGCAGCTCGCTGACCTCGTCCAGGAACAGCGTGCCGCCATGGGCTTCGACGAACTTGCCGGTGTGCCGCTCGGTGGCGCCGGTGAAGGCGCCCTTCTCATGGCCGAACAGGATGGACTCGACGAGATTGTCGGGGATCGCGCCGCAATTGACCGCGACGAACGGCTTGGCCTTGCGCTCGCTGCTGCCATGGATGGCGCGCGCGAACATCTCCTTGCCGACGCCGGACTCGCCCTCGATCAGCACGGGGATCGAGGAGCCCGCCGCCTTCTGCGCGGCGCGCATCACCGGGGTCATCGCCTCGGCCCGGGTGATGATGTCGGAGAAGCTCAGCCGGCCCTCGCGGCTGTGGCGGATGCGCTGCAATTCGCCCTTGAGCGCGCTGGTGTTGAGCGCGTTGCGAAGTGAGACCTGGAGCCGCTCCACGCCGACCGGCTTGACGACGAAATCGGCCGCGCCGGCGCGCATCGCCGAGATCACGTTGTCGATGCCGCCATGGGCGGTCTGCACGATGACGGGGATGCTGAGCCCGGCGTCACGGATCTTCGCCAGCACGCCCATGCCGTCGAGGCCTGGCATTACGAGATCGAGGATGACGGCGTCGATGGCCGGTGCGTCGGGGGCGGTGAGGGTGGCGATCGCGGCGTCGCCGGAGTCGACGACCACCGTTTCATAGCCGCATTTCTGCACCATGTTCTCGACCAGACGGCGGGCTACAGCGTCGTCGTCGGCGATCAAAATACAGGCAGCCATGGTGTTCCCCGCACGCTACTACTATCTGTCTCGAATCGGGTCACTCTGGCCGAAGCCGATTAACGCACTCTTAAACCTTGCCGCCCCCGCCCGCCGTCGCGATTGTTGAACACAGGTTTCCCACGCAATGAATTCGCGCTCCAAGTCCGCCTTGAACAAGTCTGCTCTCAAGAAGCCCGCCGCCAAGCCCGCACTCCGCAAGCCAAGCACCAAGAAATCTGCCGCCAAGGCAAAACCCTCCAAAGCTCCGAGCAAGGCCGGCAAGCTTCCCGAGTGGAACCTCGCCGATCTCTATTCCGGGATCGATGCGCCGGAAGTGGCGCGCGACCTCGAAAAGATGGACGCCGATTGCGTCGCGTTCGAGACCGACTACAAGGGCAAGCTCGCGACAGGGACAGCAAACGAAAATGGCGGAAAATGGCTCGCCGAGGCCGTACGACGCTATGAGGCGATCGACGATCTTGCCGGCCGCCTCGGCTCCTATGCCGGCCTCGTCCATGCCGGCGACAGCGTTGATCCCAAGATTTCAAAGTTTTACGGCGATGTGTCCGAGCGGCTGACGGCGGCGTCCACGCATCTGCTGTTCTTCGCGCTCGAGCTCAATCGTGTCGATGACGATATTTTGAACCGCGCGATGCAAGCGCCGGAGCTGGCGCATTACCGTCCGTGGATCGAGGATCTGCGCAAGGAGAAGCCGTACCAGCTCGACGACAAGCTCGAGCAGCTGTTCCTGGAGAAGGCGCAGACCGGCTATTCCGCCTTCAACCGCCTGTTCGACCAGACCATCTCGGGCCTGCGCTTCAAGGTCGGCGCAAAAGAGCTCGCGATCGAGCCGACGCTCAATCTGTTGCAGGACCGCGACGGCGCCAAGCGCAAGGCCGCGGCGGAAGCGCTGGCGAAAACCTTCAAGGCCAATGAGCGCACCTTTGCGCTGATCACCAACACGCTCGCCAAGGACAAGGACATCTCCGACCGCTGGCGTGGCTTTCAGGACGTCGCGGATTCCCGCCACCTGAACAACCGCGTCGAGCGCGAAGTCGTGGATGCGCTGGTCGCCTCGGTGCGCGCGGCCTATCCAAAGCTGTCGCATCGCTATTACGCGCTGAAGGCGAAGTGGTTCGGCAAGAAGCGCCTGGCCTATTGGGATCGCAACGCGCCGCTGCCCTTTGCCGCGACCAACGTGATCGGCTGGCCCGATGCGCGCAACATGGTGCTGACCGCCTATCGCGGCTTCTCGCCTGATATGGCCGACATCGCCGAGCGCTTTTTCACCGACCGCTGGATCGATGCGCCGGTGCGTCCGGGCAAGGTGCCGGGCGCGTTCTCGCATCCGACCACGCCGTCGGCGCATCCTTACGTGCTGATGAACTATCAGGGCAAGCCGCGCGACGTGATGACGCTCGCCCATGAGCTCGGCCATGGCGTGCATCAGGTGCTGGCGGCCAAGAACGGCGCACTGATGGCGCCGACGCCGCTGACGCTGGCCGAGACCGCGAGCGTGTTCGGCGAGATGCTGACCTTCCGGCGGCTGCTCGCGCAGACCAAGAGCGCCAAGCAGCGCCAGGCGCTGCTCGCCGGCAAGGTCGAGGACATGATCAACACCGTGGTGCGGCAGATCGCGTTCTACTCCTTCGAGCGCGCCGTCCACACCGAGCGCAAGAACGGCGAGCTCACCGCAACGCGGCTCGGCGAGCTCTGGCTGTCGGTGCAGGGCGAAAGCCTGGGACCCGCAATCGAGATCAAGGCGGGCTACGAGAATTACTGGATGTACATCCCGCACTTCATCCATTCGCCGTTCTACGTCTACGCCTACGCGTTCGGCGATTGCCTCGTGAACTCGCTCTACGCCGTCTACGAGCACGCGGCCGAAGGTTTTGCCGAGCGTTATCTCGACATGCTCGCCGCCGGCGGCACCAAGCATTATTCCGAGCTGCTGCGGCCGTTCGGTCTCGATGCCAAGGACCCGAAATTCTGGGACGGCGGCCTCTCGGTCATCGCCGGGATGATCGACGAGCTCGAGGCGATGGGCTGAGAGGGCGGGCCGTTCTCCAGAGCGCGGTGCAGCACACTTTCGCGAGAGTTGGCACCGGCCCGAGTTCCATTCGGCGCCTCGACCTTTTTGGGCGAGGCGCACGCGCTTGCGATGCGAGATTGAACGTTTGCATCCCCGGCGAGACAAATCCTCATAAGGCTATTTTTTATCGGTTTCACAATCTTTGATTGCCGGTGCTCCGCCGCTTCGGGGAGGCACGCATGCTCGATCAGGTTCAGCCTACGCAGCCCGCGCGGACGCCGCGGTCCGCCGAGGAGATGCCCTGGTGCGAGAAGCACCATCAGATCGTCCGCGACGAGATCGAGGCGATCAACACAAGGCGCGAGGAAGCGCGCCAGATTCCCACGGATGGTCTGCAATCCTGCCAGATGCTGGATGTTACAGGGCTCGCCCTGTCCGGCGGCGGCATTCGCTCCTCCGCCCTTTGCCTCGGCGTTCTTCAGGCGTTGAATCACCACAACCTGTTCCGGCGGATCGACTATCTGTCGACCGTATCCGGCGGCGGCTATATCGGTACCTCGCTCAGCGCAACCATGACGGTCGCGCAGCGCTTCGTCTTCGGGGAAAGGCCTTCGGGCGGCACCGCGACCGCGAACGAGATCAGCGACACGGCCTCCGTCGGGCACATCAGGAATTACTCCAACTACCTGATCCCCGCCGGCGTGCGTGATTTCCTCACCGGAATTGCCATCGTGGTGCGCGGGCTGATCGCCAATATCGGGATCATCCTTCCGATCATCCTGATGCTGGCCGCGGTCACCATCTGGTCGACCCCGACCCGGACATGCCTGACGGTCGCCAATCTGTTCGGCGTCAGCTTCGCCGATTCCAAGACATGCGAGCTGCACGATTTCAGCTTCGTCAATCAGCACGGATTCACCATGATCGGCGTCATCGCCGCCGCGATCCTGCTCGCCTGCAGCGCGCTGGCTTATCTCGGCTCGCGGTCCGAAAGAGGAAGTGGTCCTGCCATCGTCTGCATCTATGCGGCCGGTATATTCCTTGTCGTCGGCGCCGCCTGCGACGTGGCGCGCATGCTCCAGGTGAAGAACTTCGCGCTCACTCTGGCAACGGCGATCATCGTCGTCGTTCTGTTCTTCCTGTGGGCGATCGTCCGGTCCTTCGCCGGGCCGGACAAGCGCCAGGAATTCCGTTCGCACCTGCCGACCGTGGCCGCGACCTTCCTGGTCCTGCTGGCGGCCATCGCCTTCTTCGAGTTTCAGCCGTTCATGCTGCGACAGATGTTCGATGTCGCCGACAGCCACGTGATCGGCGGGCCGGTCGGGGGCGTCGCGGTCATCTGGATCCAGTCGCTTGCCGCCGTTGCGGCGCCGATCGGGGTGTTCGTCACCGCGTTCCGGCAACAGTTCCTGGAGCTGCTCAAGGGCAACAGCGTTTCCTCGCAGTGGGGATCGATGCTCCTCGCGGTCGTCGCCAAGGCCGCGCTCTGGATCGCCGGGCTCGCCTTGCCGCTGATCATCTGGGTCGCCTATCTCAATCTGTCCTATTGGGGGATCTCCAACGACATCTTCAGGGATTGCTCGGCCCAGACCGAGCAGAGGGATTGCATTGCCAAGGCAAAGTTGAACGCCTCGCTCCCGGGAGCGCTGGCAGGCAAGGTGCAGCTGGACCGCAACGCCGCCATCGAGCTCGTTGAACCTAGCGCCGCTCCGGTCACCGAGGCGCGTATCAGTATGGACTCCGACCGGCTGGCGACCTGGCACGCGCCGGCCTGGCTCCACCCCGCGGCACAATGGGTCGCACACAGGGTTCAGCCATTTTTTCCGGACCTGTTCCAGGGATCGGGGTCCGACGCAGCCTACTCCTTCACCCTGCCGGTGATCGTCCTGTATGCGCTGACCGGCCTGTTGCTATTCCTGGTCTCCTGGCTTTTGACGCCGAATGCCAACTCGCTTCACCGGCTCTACCGCGACCGCTTGAGCAAGGCCTTCCTGTTCGACCCGACCCGCCCGGCCGAGAGCGATATCGCGCGCGCCGAGGCCAGTCTCGACCAGGGCCGCGACTTCAAGGCGCTCGATCGCATGAAGCTGAGCGACCTCTATGCTGTTGCAGACGGTTCGGCGGACGGTCAGCAAGCCGGCTCGAGGCTGCTGGCGCCTTATCACCTCATCAACACCGCGCTGAACATCCAGGGCTCGGATTTCGCCAACCGGCGCGGCCGCAACGCCGACTTCTTCGTGTTTTCGCCGCGCAATGTCGGCAGCGAGGCGACCGGCTACGCGGCGACATTGGCGGTGGAGCGGGCCGAGCAGAGTCTCGACCTCGCCACGGCCATGGCGATCTCCGGAGCCGCGGCGTCCTCGAACATGGGGTCGAACTCGATCCGCGCGCTAACGCCGACGCTCGCCCTTCTGAACGTCCGGCTCGGCTATTGGCTGAGGAATCCGCGCTATGTCAACGCACGCTCGTTCCGCCGTTTCTCGCCGCTCTATTTCTGGTCAGAAATCTCCGGCCGCCTCTATGAGAACAGCGACGGTGTCTATCTCACCGACGGCGGCCATATCGAGAATCTCGGCGTCTACGAATTGCTGCGCCGGCGCTGCCGCGTCATCATCGCCGTGGATGCGGAAGCGGACACGCCGATGAACTTCGCCTCGCTGATGACGCTGCAGCGCTATGCCCGCATCGATCTCGGAGTCCGGATCGATCTGCCCTGGGCGCCGATCCGCGACCGCACGCGGGCGCTGATGGCTTGCAGCGCTCAGACGGCGGCGACGCCGCACCGGCACGATGACGAGGAGATCGATCACGTTCATGTCGCCATCGGCACCATCGACTACGGTGCCGGCGACACCGGTTATCTCGTCTACCTCAAGTCGTCCCTGACCGGTGACGAGAACGACTACATCCGCGACTATGCGCGACGGCACGCCACGTTCCCGCACGAGACCACGGGCGACCAGTTCTTTTCCGAGGAGCAGTTCGAGGTCTACCGCGCGCTGGGCTTCCACATGGCGCATGGTTTCCTGTCCGGCGACAATCCGGTCGCGGTCGGTTGCGGTATTGATCCGCACACGGCCCGATTTACCGAAGCGGGCGAGCCGGCGATCGACGCGGTCCGCGCGGCGCTCGGCCTTGCGATATGCCAGCGACCGGCGGCGAGCGTCACCGTGACGATGATCGATCAGGGCTGAGCGGCGCAAGAACCTGAATTCCCGGCAATCGGAATTCCAAATGACCTGATTTGCGGCAAAACCGCGCCTGCCTGCCGTTGCCCTGCCGGAAGGTTTGCGGTATCCCAGCCCAATAATTCGGCTTTCGACTGGGGACAATCCATGGCTGACCATAGCGAAGTGGCGTACACCACCGCCGACGGCAACGACTACGTCGCGCACGAGCAGACCTATGAGGGCTTCATCAAGCTCGTGAAATACGGCACGGCGTCGGTCGCGCTCATCGTGATCCTGATGGCGATCTTCCTGACCTGACCTGATCGACCCGGCGGCTGCCTACGCCTGCGGCGGCAGCTGCCCACACTATTTGCATCCAAGCCGGTTCCAAAACCGGTAACGAACGTTGCGGGAGTAACGCTGTTTTTTTGTGCGCGCGCTGTCCCGCGCCGCCGGAGGGCCTATGAAGATCGCCGTTGCCAAGGAAATCGATCCGTCGGAGCCGCGCGTCGCCGCTTCGCCTGATACGGTGAAGAAATTCAAGGCGCTGGGCGCCGAGGTCGTGGTCGAGCCGGGCGCCGGCCTCAAATCGGGCCTGCCGGATTCCGAGTTCACCGCCGTCGGCGCCACCGTCAGCGCCGATGCGCTGAAGGATGCCGACATCATCATCAAGGTGAAGCGCCCTGAAGCCTCCGAGCTTGCGCAGTACAAGCGCGGCGCGCTCGTCATCGCCATCATGGATCCCTATGGCAACGAGGCGGCGCTGAAGACGATCGCCGATGCCGGCGTCGCCGCCTTCGCAATGGAATTGATGCCGCGCATCACCCGCGCGCAGGTGATGGACGTGCTGTCCTCGCAGGCTAACCTTGCCGGCTACCGCGCCGTGATCGAGGGCGCCGAGGCCTTCGGCCGCGCTTTCCCGATGATGATGACCGCGGCCGGCACCGTGCCCGCCGCAAAAGTGTTCGTGA
Source organism: Bradyrhizobium sp. B117 (assembly GCF_038969555.1). Taxonomy (NCBI): domain Bacteria; kingdom Pseudomonadati; phylum Pseudomonadota; class Alphaproteobacteria; order Hyphomicrobiales; family Nitrobacteraceae; genus Bradyrhizobium; species Bradyrhizobium sp. B117. Next base: position 8,904,742 of record NZ_CP152414.1, on the reverse strand, counting down.
TGGGCGTCGGCGTCGCCGGCCTCCAGGCGATCGCGACCGCGCGCCGTCTCGGCGCCGTCGTGACCGCGACCGACGTGCGCCCCGCGACCAAGGAGCAGGTGGAATCGCTCGGTGCGAAGTTCCTCGCCGTCGAGGACGAGGAGTTCAAGAACGCGCAGACCGCCGGCGGCTACGCCAAGGAAATGTCCAAGGAATACCAGGCCAAGCAGGCCGCGCTCACCGCCGAGCACATCAAGAAGCAGGACATCGTCATCACGACCGCGCTGATCCCGGGCCGGCCGGCGCCGAAGCTGGTCTCGGCCGAGATGGTCAAGTCGATGAAGCCGGGTTCTGTGCTGGTCGATCTCGCCGTCGAGCGCGGCGGCAATGTCGAGGGCGCCAAGGCCGGTGAGGTCGTCGATCTCGATGGCATCAAGATCGTCGGCTACACCAACGTCGCCGGCCGCGTCGCGGCCTCGGCCTCCAGCCTCTATGCCCGCAATCTGTTCTCCTTCATCGAGACCATGGTCGACAAGAAGGAGCAGAAGCTCGCCGTCAACTGGGACGACGAGCTCGTCAAGGCGACTGCGCTGACCAAGGACGGCGCGGTGATCCACCCGAACTTCCAGCCGAAGGTTTAAGGAGACCCGTCATGGAGCATGCTGCACAGGTCGTCGACCCCTTCATCTTCCGGCTGTCGATCTTCGTCCTCGCCGTTTTCGTCGGCTATTTCGTGGTGTGGTCGGTGACGCCCGCGCTGCACACGCCGCTGATGAGCGTTACCAACGCGATCTCCTCGGTGATCGTGGTCGGCGCGCTGCTTGCCGGCGGCGTCGCCAATGTCTCGAGCGGCTCGGGCTGGGCGCGCGCGTTCGGCTTCGTCGCGCTGATCTTTGCCTGCATCAACATCTTCGGCGGCTTCCTTGTCACCCAGCGCATGCTGGCGATGTACAAGAAGAAGTCGAAGTAAGCGGCCACCTCGGGCTGATGGGATCAATGGGGACCTGAGATGAGCGCCAATCTCTCTGCATTCTTGTATCTCGTGGCGGGGGTGCTGTTCATCCTGTCGCTGCGCGGGCTGTCGAGCCCGGCCTCTTCGCGCCAGGGCAATTTGCTCGGCATGATCGGCATGGCGATCGCGGTTGCGACGACGCTTGCCAACCATCCGCCGGCGGACGGCCTCGCCTGGCTGCTCGTCATCGTCGGCATCGCCATCGGCGCGGCGATCGGCGCCGTCATCGCGCGCCGCGTGCCGATGACGTCGATGCCGGAACTGGTCGCCGCCTTCCACTCGCTGGTCGGCATGGCCGCGGTGCTGGTCGCCGCCGGCGCGTTTTATGCGCCGGAAGCCTTCGACATCGGCACCCCCGGCAACATCCACACCCAGAGCCTGGTCGAAATGTCGCTCGGCGTCGCCATTGGCGCCTTGACCTTCACCGGCTCGGTGATCGCGTTCCTGAAGCTGTCGGCCCGCATGAGCGGCGCGCCGATCATCCTGCCGGCGCGGCACCTTATCAACATCGCGCTCGCGGTCGCCCTGGTCGCCTGCATCGTCGGGCTCGTCGTCACCGGCAGCCCCGTGTTCTTCTGGCTCAACGTCATCCTGGCGCTGGCCCTCGGCGTGCTCATGATCATCCCGATCGGCGGCGCCGACATGCCGGTCGTGATTTCGATGTTGAACTCGTACTCCGGCTGGGCCGCGGCCGGCATCGGCTTCACGCTGGGCAATTCCGCGCTGATCATCACCGGCGCGCTGGTGGGCTCCTCCGGCGCGATCCTGTCCTACATCATGTGCCACGCGATGAACCGGTCCTTCATCTCGGTCATCCTCGGCGGCTTCGGCGGCGAGACCGCCGCGGCCGGCGGCGGTACGGGCGAGCAGAAGCCCGCCAAGCTGGGCTCGGCGGACGATGCGGCCTTCATCATGAAGAACGCCTCCAAGGTCATCATCGTGCCCGGCTACGGCATGGCGGTGGCGCAGGCCCAGCACGCGCTGCGCGAGATGGCCGACATCCTGAAGAAGGAAGGCGTCGAGGTGAAATACGCCATTCACCCGGTCGCGGGCCGCATGCCCGGCCACATGAACGTGCTGCTGGCCGAAGCCAACGTGCCCTACGACGAGGTGTTCGAGCTCGAGGACATCAACTCCGAGTTCGCGCAGGCCGACATAGCCTTCGTGATCGGCGCCAATGACGTCACCAACCCGGCGGCCGAAGAGGACAAGACCTCGCCGATCTACGGCATGCCCGTGCTCCAGGTCTGGAAGGCCGGCACCGTGATGTTCATCAAGCGCTCGCTGGCGTCGGGCTATGCCGGCATCGACAATCCGCTGTTCTATCGCGACAACACCATGATGCTGCTCGGCGACGCGAAGAAGGTCACCGAGAACATCGTCAAGGCGATGTAATCGCAGGGGGAGCGGACCATGGCCCTGAACAGGGAATGGCACCGCTCCCATCGCATGCCACAGAAGGCGACGCGCGAGCAGCGCGTCGCATGGCATGCCGCACATGCTACCGCGTGCGGCTGTCGCGAGATCCCCTTGAGCATCCGCACCGACGTCCTCAAATTGCTCAAGCGTCGCCGCAAGCCCTGAGCCGTGGAATGACAGGGCCGCGATGACATTCCTGAAATGGGCGGCCATCATCCTCGCGGCCGGCTATTGCGCCGGCCTCGTCCTGCTGTTCGTGAAGCAGCGCGCCATGCTGTTTCCGATCCCGACCACTGAGCGCACCGCACCTGCCGCCGCGGGATTTCCGCAAGCCGAGGAGCATGTTCTCACCACGTCCGATGGCGAGAAGGTGATCCTCTGGCACGTGCCGCCGAAGCCCGGCCGCGCCGTGGTGCTGTTCTTCCACGGTAACGGCGATTTCCTCGCCGGCCTGGCCGGCCGCTTCAAGGCCATCACGGCCGACGGCACCGGGCTCGTCGCGCTGTCCTATCGTGGCTATGCGGGCTCCAGCGGCGCGCCGAGCGAGGACGGGCTGCTGCGTGACGGCGCGGCTGCGTATTCATTCGCGGCGGAACGCTATGACGCCCAGCGCATCGTCGCCTGGGGCTTCTCGCTCGGGACCGGCGTAGCGGTCGCGGTCGCATCCGAGCATCCGGTCGGGAAGCTGATCCTGGAGGCGCCCTACAGCTCGATCGCCGACATCGCCGGCGCGCATTTTCCCTTCGTTCCGGTTCGTCTCCTGATACGGGACACGTTTCACTCGGACGAGCGCATTGGACGCGTCACAGTGCCGCTCCTGATCATGCACGGCGCGCAGGACCAGACCGTCCCGATCGCATTCGGCGAGAAGCTGTTTGCGCTGGCTCACCAGCCGAAGCGGTTCGTTCGCATTCCCAATGGCGGGCATGACGATCTCGGTAACTTTGGCGCCATCGAGATCGCGCGCCAGTTCATCAATGGCTCCTGAGGGCTGACGGGCGCGATCTTCTCGCGCATAATCCGTCTGTCTATTGAAGGAATCGCCTGTATGAGCGCACACGGACCGATGCCGCGGTCGTCATGGATCTTCCCCGCTCTGGCGGTGCTGCTGTTCCTGATCGTCACCGCGACCGGCTACAGCTTCACGCTGTCGGCCGGCGGTGGCCTGTTCGCGATCGTGCTGCTGGTGATTCTTTTCGGCACCGTGTTCGCGGCCGTTCACCATTCCGAGGTGATCGCGGAGCGGATCGGCGAGCCCTTCGGCACCCTGCTGCTGACGCTGGCGGTCACCATCATCGAGGTCGCGCTGATCACCACCATCATGCTTGGCGACAAGCCGGCCCCCGAGCTTGCGCGCGACACCGTCTTCGCGGTGGTGATGATCGTCTGCAACGGCCTCGTCGGTCTCTGCGTCTTCATCGGCGGCATGCGTTACCGCGAGCAGGGTTTTCAGGTCTCGGGCGCCAACGTCTATCTCAGCGTGTTGACCGCGATGGCGACCATCACGCTGATCATGCCCAATTACACGCTGACCACGCCGGGCCCGATCTATTCGACGCTTCAGCTCGGCTTCGTCGACCTCGTGACGATCGTGCTTTACGGCGTGTTTCTCTACACCCAGACCGTTCTGCACAAGGACTACTTCGTCCACGAGCGGGCGGAGGGCGAAAGCGCGGAAGCGCATCTGTCGGGCAAGATGCTGGCGCTCAGCGTCGCGCTGCTGCTGATCTCGCTCCTGGCCGTCGTCCTTCTCGCCAAGAAATTCTCGCTGGTGGTCGACGCCGTCGCCGTCAGGATCGGCGCGCCGCCGGCCTTTGCCGGCCTCCTGGTCGCGCTCCTGATCCTGATGCCGGAGGGCGTCTCGGCGATCGCGGCGGCGCGCAAGAACGACCTCCAGAAGAGCATCAACCTGGCGCTCGGTTCCTCGCTTGCAACGATCGGCCTGACCATCCCGGCGGTCGGGATCGCCACCTATGCCCTCGACCAGCCGCTCGTGCTGGGCCTCAACCCCCAGAACACGGCGCTGCTGTTCCTGACATTCTTGCTGAGCATGCTGACCTTCGGCACCGGCAGGACCAACGTCCTGTTCGGGCTGGTCCATATGGTGGTATTTGCCGTCTACGTGTTCATGGTGTTCGTCCCGTAGAAGGATTCCCGATGCTTGCCGCCAAATCCGAGGTTCAAATCGAGAACGAGCAGGTCCGGGTGACCGAGTGGCGGCTCGCGCCGGGCAGTGCCACGGGGCATCACACCCACGGCATGGACTACGTCATCGTGCCCGTGGTGGCGGGGGAGATGACCATCGTGGCGCCCAATGGCGAGCGGTCCAAGGCGCAGCTTAGGGCGGGAAAATCCTACTTCCGCAAGGCCGGCGTCCAACACGACGTACTTAACGAAACCTCAACCGAGATCGTGTTCCTTGAAATCGAGCTGAAGCCGTAAGGCGCGGGTTACCTTTTGCCATCGATCCGTCGCAGTTGATCCCTTACAATGCCCCAAAGTTCCCGCATCAGATCGCGCGGGGAGTGGCCGAGAAATGCTGAAATACCTCGCTAAAATATCGATGGATATTTTCCCCTCGGTGCTCGCGACGATCATCGGGGCCTACATCGTTAATCATTACATTAACGCCAAGCCGGCCGACGCCCCTGCGGCCGTGGTCGCCCCCGCCGACGCCGGCAAGAGCGGCAAGCCCGCCGACGTCGCCAACCTCCCGGCGCCCGGCGTCAAGGCCAAGGGTGTCTCCGAGAAGAGCGTCTCCGACAAGGCAGCGGCCGAGAAGCCTGCTGACAAGTCTGCCGACCATCCGGCCGAATCCAAGAGCGCTGAAAAGGCCGCCGACGTGGCTCCCGCCGAGACCGGTCCGCGCGGCCGCAACGGCGCGCGCGAGAAGGCCGCCGCCAAGTCGACCCCCGCGGCGGCTGCGCCTGTCGCTCCGGTGGTGGAAGCCAATTCGGCGCCGGCCGCGGCATCCCCGGCCGCAACCCCCGACGCCAACGATCTCGCGCGCGCCGCCATCGAGCGCCTGCGCAAATCGCCTGAGGGCAAGGCTGCCGAGGCCAGATCCTCCGAAACCAAGTCTTCTGAAACCAAGTCTTCTGAAACCAAGTCTTCAGAGGTCAAGCCGGCCGAGAAGCCGGCGGAGCCTGCGGTGCGGGAAGCGTCCCGTACCCCAGAAGCCCCGCGCGCGATGACGGAGCCGTCCGCGGTGCGTCCGCTGCCGCCGCCGATCACGGTGTCGACGCCGTCGACCGAGATGTATGGCAACGACGGCGCGTCACAGGCGAACCCGCCCTATACGGCCTCGGTCGGCAATGACGATCCGAACCGGCTGACGCCACCGGCCGACATTCCGGTGCCGGTGATCGCACCGCCGCTCGACCTGCGCGCCGACGCCGGCGCGACCATGCCGCGGACGAAGAAGAGCAATGTCGCCGACGAGATGCTGTCCGGCATGAAGTCGATGTTCCACGCCGTTCTGCCGAAGAGCGGGACTCCCGATTAAGAGGGCGCCTGCGCGGCGCCAAGACTGTCAGCCGCCGACGCGGGCAAGACCGCTGCGGGCGGCATCGTCGCGTGGACGCAGAGCAACCGCCTTGTTGTAGGATGCCGCCGCCTTGGCCTTGTCGCCGAGCCGCTCATAGGCCTGACCGCGGGCGGTCCAGACCAGGGCATTGTGCGGATCGGCCTCGGAGGCCTCGTCCAGGTCGGCCGCGGCCTCCTTGAATTTGCCGAGCGCGAGAAAGCTGTTGGCGCGGCCGAGCAGCGGCTCGACCTTCTGCGGGTTGAGTCCGCTCGCGGCGCTGAAATCGGCGATGGCGAAGTCGTGCTGATTATTGCTCTGGTAGATCAGGGCGCGGCCATAGAGCGCCTGCGCATTGTAGGGGTCGAGCCCGACCGCGCGATTGAACTCGTCGAGCGCAGCCGCGGTCTCGCCCGACTTGGCGAGGGACTGGGCTTTTGCGGTGTGGGCCTGGGCTTCGGTGACGTTGCCGGCGCTGACCGCGCTCTCGGCAGCGGCCGCCGCCTTGGGCGCCTCCTGCGGCTTGTCCTTCTCCGGCATCAGCGATCCCAGGTCGAAGGAGCAGCCACACAGCACAACTCCCATCAAAGCCAGCGCGAGCGGCTGCTGCCAGATCTGGCGGAGCCGCGCCAAGCCGCGCTCGGGGAAAAGGGAGGCCATCTACCGTTCGCTCGCGCTAGAGCATGATCCGGAAGAGTGCGCAGCGCTCCTCCGGATCATGCCCGAACAACAATCCAAAGCGCGATGACGATTCATCCGGTCTCGTCGCGCGTCAGTGCCGCATCGGTAGTGCCCTGTCCCAGCAAGGCACCGCTCACAAAACAATAACGCGGGCCAGGGGCCCGCGTCATCGAAAACCGAGATCTTACAAGTTCGGCAAATCAGCGCGGTCCGCGCGGACCAGCACCCGGGCCGCCGCGGCCGCCACGCTCACCGCCGGGACCGGCGCCGAACACCGGCTTCGGCTTCATCGGCAGCAGGCCTTCGCGCTGCAGCTTCTTGCGGGCCAGCTTGCGCGCACGGCGCACGGCTTCGGCCTTTTCGCGGGCCTTCTTCTCGGAGGGCTTCTCGTAATGACCGCGGAGCTTCATCTCGCGGAAAATACCCTCGCGCTGCATCTTCTTCTTCAGCGCCTTGAGGGCTTGATCGACATTGTTATCGCGAACGAGAACCTGCACGCGGCATCCTCTTCAGTGGATCGGATTTGAATTCTGGTAAGTCAAAGGGGATGGCAAAACGCACAAGCCCTTAACCTGAGGGCGCGGATGTATCAGACAAAACCCCTGATGTCCACCGGCCAAGCGGGTTTTCGGGCCAAGTTCAGCCATTAAATGCGGCGAAAATGCCCTATGCGGTCCTATTTTGGGGTGATTTGGCGCCCAGGACGGGCCGCTTTCCGGAAGTTGATCCGGAGATCTTGCAATCAGGGGAGACGCCACATGGATATGAAGAAATACGCCGCCGAGGCCATCGGCACATTCTGGCTCACATTTGCCGGCTGCGGCAGCGCCGTGATCGCGGCCGGGTTCCCCCAGGTCGGCATCGGCCTCGTCGGTGTCTCCCTGGCGTTCGGCTTGAGCGTCGTCACCATGGCCTATGCGATCGGCCACATCTCGGGCTGCCACCTCAATCCGGCCGTCACCATCGGGCTTGCCGCCGGCGGGCGCTTTCCGGCGGGCCAGATCTTGCCTTACGTGATCGCACAGGTCTGCGGTGCGATCGTCGCCGCCGAGCTGCTCTATGTGATCGCAAGCGGCGCCCCAGGTTTCGACATTACCAAGGGATTCGCCTCGAACGGCTATGACGCGCATTCGCCCGGCCAGTACAGCATGGTCGCGTGCTTCATCACCGAGGTGGTGATGACCATGATGTTCCTGTTCGTCATCATGGGCTCAACGCATGGCCGCGCGCCCGCGGGCTTTGCGCCGCTCGCGATCGGGCTTGCGCTGGTGATGATCCATCTCGTCAGCATCCCCGTCACCAACACCTCGGTGAACCCGGCGCGCAGCACGGGCCCGGCGCTGTTCGTGGGCGGCTGGGCGCTGGCGCAGCTCTGGCTGTTCTGGGTCGCACCGCTGATCGGCGGCGCGCTGGGCGGAGTGATCTATCGCTGGCTCAGCGAGGAGCCCGCCGGCGTCGTCGCCGGTGTGAAGACGGCCTAGCCGACAGGCGGGATCGCAGCATTCGCTGCGGTCCCGCTACTTGAACTTCGGCGGCCTGACTTCGGTGACATGGCCCATCTTGCGGCCCGGGCGCGGCGCGCCCTTGCCGTAGACGTGCACGGTCGCACCCGGCACGCTCAGCCACTTGTCGTAATCGTGGATCTCGTCACCGATCAGATTGGTCATGGTGACGACTTCGCCGTGACGCACGGGCTTGCCGAGCGGCCAGCCGGCGATGGCGCGGATGTGTTGCTCGAACTGCGAGACTGAGGCGCCGTCGAGCGTCCAGTGCCCGGAATTGTGCACGCGCGGGGCGACCTCGTTGACCAGCACCTTCGGTCCGGTGCCGTTGGCGAGCACGAACATCTCCACCGCCAGCACGCCGACATAGTCGAGCGCGGTTGCGATCTTGCCGGCAATGCTGCGCGCTTCCTCGGCGAGCGCATCCGGGATCGGCGCAGGCGCGCGCGAAATCTTCAGGATGTGGTCGCGGTGCTCGTTCTCGGTGACGTCGAAGCACTCGACCTCGCCGGTGGCCGAGCGCGCGGCGATCACGGAAATCTCGCGCTCATAGGGCACGAAGGCTTCCAGGATCGCCGATTTGGTGGCGAGGCTGGTCCACACCTTGGCGATGTCGTCGCCCTCGCGGATGATGGCCTGGCCCTTGCCGTCATAGCCGAAGCGGCGGGTCTTCAGCACCGCCGGCAGGCCGATCCTCAGAATCGCCTCGCGCAGCGAGGCCACCGAGGTGACGTCGGCATAGGCCGCGGTGCCGATGCCGAGCTTGGTCACGAAATCCTTCTCGGCGAGGCGGTCCTGCGTGGTCTCGAGGATCTTGCGGTTCGGCAGCACCGGGCGGCGCGCATCCAGCACCATCGCAGCCGCCGACGGCACGTTCTCGAATTCATAGGTGATGACGTCGACGTCGCCCGCGAACAGCTCCAGCGCCTCGACGTCGGCATATTCGGCGCAGGTCGCGTTCAGCACCACGTCGAAGGCCGGCGAATCCGGATCGGGCGAGAATATCTGGCAGCGCAGGCCAAGCCGCGCGGCGGCCATGGCCAGCATCCGCCCCAATTGTCCGCCGCCGAGGATTCCGATGGTGTCGCCGGGCTTCAGCTTCACCTGCTTTGCGTCAGTCACGCCTTGTCCTCCGGGCGCTCGGCAACCGCCTCGGTCTGCGCCTTGCGCCAGGCGGCGAGGCGATCCGACAGAGCCGGGTCGGACAATGCCAGCACGGAAGCGGCAAGCAGCGCCGCGTTGATCGCGCCGGCCTTGCCGATGGCGAGGGTGCCGACCGGGATGCCTGCGGGCATCTGCACGATCGAATAGAGCGAATCGATGCCCTTGAGCGTCCTGGATTCGACGGGAACGCCGAACACCGGCAGTTCCGTCAACGCCGCGGCCATGCCGGGCAGGTGGGCCGCGCCGCCGGCGCCGGCGATGATGACCTTGTGGCCGGCCGCCTTGGCGCCCTTGGCGAAGGCAAACAGCCGGTCGGGGGTGCGGTGCGCCGAGACGATGCGGGTGTCGGCGGCAATGCCGAGCGCTGCGAGCGTGTCGGCGGCGTGCCGCATCGTCTCCCAGTCCGACTGGCTTCCCATGATGATGGCGATCGGCGCGGTCATGACGTCAATTGTGCTCGGAAAACAGAAAGATAGGCCAGATTAATGGTTCCGGCCGGCGGCTCGCAAGGCGGTGGCAAGGAGAAGGGAATGCACTATCCTGTCTTGGTGAATCCCCGCAAGCCTTCATTGAGCAGGATGCCCATGAAGAAACCAAAAAGGGCGCGTGCTGCGAAGGCCAAAAGGGGCCCCAAGACCAGCGCCAGCCGATCCAAGGCCGCTCCCATGCGCGCCGCCAGGCATTCTGCCAAGCCGGCGCGGCGCGGAGCGTCTGACGGCGGCGCGACGGAGAACGCAAAAACTATCCGCGACCTGCGGGGCAAGCTGAAGGCGGCCTTGCTGCGGGTTGCGGAACTCGAAGCCGCTGCCGATACCGATTTCCTGCTCGAGATTCCGAACCGGCGCGGTTTCGAGCGCGAGCTGGTGCGCGCCATCGCCTACATGAAGCGCTATCGCGCCAGCGGCGCGCTGATCGTGCTCGATGTCGACCGCCTGAAGCCGATCAATGATTCCTTCGGCCATGCGGCCGGCGACGAGGTGCTCAAGGCGATCGCGGCCACGCTGACGCGGCAGGTCCGCGCCTCTGACGTGGTCGGCCGGCTCGGCGGCGACGAGTTCGCGCTGCTGCTCTGGAATCTCAGCGAGACCGATGCCCAGGCGAAAGCCGCGGCCCTGGAGCAGGCGATCGACGAATTGTCCTTCAGCTTTCGCGGCCAGGGCGTGACCGCCGGCGCATCCGCCGGCGTTGCATTGCTCGGAGCACAGTCCGATGCAGGCCGCGCCCTGGAGGAGGCCGATGCGGCCATGTATGTGCGCAAGGCGCGCCGGCGGCACGAGCCGCGCATCAGGCTCGTGAGCAGCTGACTCTACAGCGTCGCGAGATCTTCCGGCACGTTGCCGAATTTGCGCAATAGCGTGGCGTCGCCGAATTCGCCGGTCATGGGATCGCCGCTGCGACTGAACGCGACCGCGCCGATATGGCCTGCAACGTGCGCCATGATCTCGGCGCGCCGCAACGCGGCCGTCGAGCTCTGGCATTCCTCCGCGGTGCCTGCGACCGGCGATCCGTCGGCATCGATCAGGAAGGGCATTGCAACGTAGTAGGTCACGTCCGACATGGCGTTGCTCCGGGAATAAAAGTCAGGCGGCGCTGCTGTTGCTCCGCATCTTGCTGCGTGAGGTCTCTGGAATGCAGCCGGCCGCAATCGCCGCCTGCAATTCCTCGAGCTCGGCTTCGAGATATTCATTGGCCATGATCAGCGCCTTGATGGTGCTGCGCAGATTGCCGTCGCACATCGCGATTGCCTGATCGCAGGCCTGTTCATAGTGGCTGTTGTCGAGAAGGGCGGTTGCCGACATCTGCGTTGTCCTCGTGTGGTCTCCTTGCGGAGCCCTTGGGCGTTTCCTGGGGGCGTAGGGTGCTTAAATGTTCCTATTTTGTTCTTTTGGAGTCAAGCGGATTCAGAGGCGCGAAAGGCCGCTGCGAAACGCCGGCGCGGGTCAGGCGATGATGTCGGGCGTGATCTGGTCTTCGATGAACGCGATGCGGTCGCGCAACAACAGCTTGCGTTTTTTCAACCGCTGCAACCGCAACAGGTCGGGGGCGGGCGATTGATGCAGTGCATCGATCGCCGCATCGAGATCTCGGTGTTCCTGCTGCAACCGGGTGAGCTCGGCTTCGAGCTCACGCTCGTGTTCATTGGTCATGTCTGCGGTGGCCGAAAACCGATGGGCTTGAGATTAAGGCTGTGGATGCCCTGTGGAAATTATCGTCCTTGCGCGGCGTGATCGCAAGCGATCTCGGGCCGCTGCTCACTGATCTTCCGCGAGATATTTCAGGCGATTCGCGGCAGCGCTGCGCAAGCGCATTGATATCATGGATTTTTCCAGCGCGGTTCCTTACTCACCGATCGTTACATATGAATTTTCAAAAATGAAGCTGGCTCGGCGGATACTTATCGACAGAACGAATCGGTGATGTAGACTTGCGCGTCCGGATCGAATCCTGAGGTTCAACCCTACCGAGGAGGTTTCGAATGACAATTCAGGCACATCTTGTTGAATTGGAGCGGAAGCACAAGCTTCTCGAAAACGAATTGCACGAAGCTCTCGTGCACCTTTCAACAGACGACCTGCAAATTGTTGAGTTGAAGCGCCGGAAGTTGATGGTCAAGGACCAGATCGAGCGTCTGAAGCAAGGCGATACGCTCCACTAGTAACCCCCGTAACAGTGTAGAGTTTGACCGCACCCTTCACGCAGGGATGAGAGCTGTTGCGCTCGTCCCTGCTGGAAGGTGCGAAACCGCGCGAGGATGTTTGCGCGGCGCTTAGAGTCCTGCGAGCTCGGCGACGTGATCGGCGATCGCGAGTGACGAGGTCAGTCCCGGCGATTCGATGCCGAACAGATTGATCAGGCCTTCGACGCCGTGATCGCGCGGACCCTGCATCAGAAAATCCTGCGTGGCGACCGCGGGCGGCACGATCTTCGGACGGATGCCCGAATAGCTCGGCATCAGCGCGCCGTCAGGCAGCGTCGGCCAGTATTTGCGGATCGCCGGATAGAAGCGCTCGGCGCGTGACGGATCGACCTCGTAATTGATCGTCTCGATCCACTCGACGTCGGGACCGAAACGCGCCTGCCCTGCCATGTCCAGCGTCAGATGCACGCCTAGTCCGCCAGGCTCGGGCACCGGATAGATCAGGCGTGAGAACGGCGCCCTGGCATTGCAGCTGAAATAGTTTCCCTTGGCGAGATAGGCCGGCGGAATCCGGTCGATCGGCATGCCGTCGATGTGGCGTGCCACCATGGTTGCCGAGAGCCCCGCGGCATTGACGAGCAGGCCGCACTGCAAGGTCATCGGCGCTTCGCCGCCGGCGTCGATCTCGATCACGCCGCCGGCCGCCTTGGCGCGGAGCAGCGGCGTGTGAAACGCGAAGGCCGCGCCGGATTCCTCGGCCTCGCCGCGCAGGGACAGCATGTAGGCGTGGCTGTCGATGATGCCGGTCGACGGCGACAGCAGCGCAGCGTCGCAGGCCAGCGCCGGCTCCAGCGCGCGTGCCGCTTCGCCTGACAGCAGCTGCATGTCGAGCACGCCATTGGCCTCGGCATGCGCCTTGATCGATTGCAGCTTCTCGGTCTCTTTCGGGCTGGTCGCGACGATCAGCTTGCCGCAATTCTTGTGCGGGATGCCGCGCTCGATGCAGTAGCGGTAGAGCGCGTGCTTGCCGCTGACGCACATGCGCGCCATCCAGCTGCCGGCGCGGTAGTAGATGCCGGCATGGATCACCTCGCTGTTGCGGGAGGAGGTGACGGTGCCGATCGCCTCGGCTGCCTCCAGCACGATGACCTCGCGCCCGGCCTGGGCGAACTTTCGAGCCACCGCGAGGCCGACCACGCCGGCTCCGATGACGACACAGTCGACCCTATCCATGGTTGTGCAGCATATCCGCTGGAAGCGCTGGTGGCACCAAACCCGGCTGCGACGGCGCGGGGCCGTTTTCCATTAAGGAAGCATTTATCATGTCAGGGCAATTGCCGTATTTCACGTCACATTTTTCTGTTGCGCGTACAGGCGTTTACCCGATCCAAACGCGCGAGGCCAGACAATCCGACGTTGAAATCGCGGGTGGCTGATGGCTGAGAAGAACTGGCACGAGGGCAGCACGCTTCCGATTGCTGTGCAGGCCGTCGTGTGCCTGGCCGGCGCGGTGGCGCCCGCGCGCGCCTATGCCCTTTCGGACAGCTTCGCCCCGCCGAGCTATCTCGGCCAGCTCGATCCCAACGTGGTGTGGGAGGCCCTGATCGCGGGCATCGCGATCTGCGCGTTCCTCGCCGCGATTGTGCTGTGGATCCATTCCTCGCTGCGGCGGACCAGGCGCCTGCAGTTGCGGCGCAATGCCTTCGTCTCCTCCGCCATGAACAATCTCAACCAGGGCGTGGTGATGACCGATGCGCAGCGGCGCATCATCTTCTGCAACGACCGCTATCTCGAGATCTACGGCCTCTCGCGGTCGGATCTCTGGGCCGACATGAACGGCTACGAGCTCCTCGAGCTGCGCCGCAAACGCGGCGTGCTTGGCGGCGCCTCCGACGACGAGTTCTACGAAAAGGCGGCGAGCCCCAACGGCCTGGTCACCGAGCTGCCTGACGGCCGGGCCATCCTGGTCAAATATTTCATCCTGCCGAACGGCGGGTCGGTGGCGACCCATCTCGACGTCAGCGAGCAGCGCAAGCTGTCGCGGCAGCTCGCCTCCACCAAGCAGTTCCTGGAAACGGTGCTTGACAACGTGCCGGCCTGCGTCGCGGCCAAGAACATCGAGGACGGCCGCTACATCTTCGCCAACAGCGCCTATGAGCGCTTCTGGGGCTTTTCGCGCGACCACGTCGTCGGCAAGAACGCGCGCGAGCTGTTCGCGCCGAAATCGGCCGCGAGCATCGAGGCGACCGACCGGACCGCACTGCTGGCGCCGGACGGCCAATATCGCAACGAGTTCGAGGTCGAGCGCGGCGGCGAGCGCCGCATGGTGGCCTCGATCCGGATCGTGGTCCGCAACGAGAGCAACAAGCCCGAATTCCTGATGCTGGTGTTCGAGGACATCACCGACCGCCGCTCGCTGTCGCAGGAGCTGGAGAGCACGAAGAAGTTCTTGGAGCTCGTGGTCGACAACATCCCGGTGGCGCTGATCGTCGAACAGGTCAAGGACGGCCGCTATCTGCTCGCCAACCGCAGCGCCGAGACGATCCTCAACCGCAGGCGCGAGGAAGCCACGGGCCTGACGGCGTCCGACATCTTCAATGCCAAGGAAGCCAAGCTGATCATCGCGCGCGACGAGGCCGCGATCAAGAAGCGTGGCATGATCACGGAAGAGCATCCGATCTCCACCAAGGACGGCCTGCGGCTGTTCCTGACCCGCCGCGCCACGGTGCTGAGCGATGCCGGCGAGCCGCAATATCTGATCAAGACCCACGAGGACGTCACCGACCGCCGGCAGACCGAGTCGCGCATGGCGCACATGGCCTATCACGACGGCCTGACGGACTTGCCGAACCGCGCCGCCTTCCTCCAGGCGCTGACCCAGATGATCGAGGCCTGCGAAGGCACCGGCGAGGAGTTCGCCGTCCTCTGCGTCGATCTCGACGGCCTCAAGGAGGTCAACGACGTCTTCGGTCATGCGCTTGGCGACAAGCTCCTGATCGAGGTGGCCCAGCGGCTCCAGGATTCCGCACGCGGCGGCGTGGTGGCACGCCTGTCCGGCGACGAATTCGGTCTCATCATCGACGGCAAGCAGCCGGAGGCGGGGCTTTCGCTGGCGCGGCAGATCGGCGAGGCCGTCGCCCAGGAATTCCAGATCGACGGCCGGCCGGTCCGCGCCGGCGTCACCACCGGCATGTCGATCTTCCCGCACAATGGCGCTGACGCCGCCTCGCTGCTCGCCAATGCCGGTGCGGCGCTGTTCCGCGCCAAGCAGAAGTCGCGCGGCACGATCAGCCTCTACCAGCCGGAGATGGACCAGCAGATCCGCGACCGCCGCGTGCTGCACCAGGACCTGTCGATGGCGATCAAGAACGGCGAGCTCTCGCTCGCCTTCCAGCCGCAGGGCGTCGCGCGTCACAGCGTCGCCGAAAGCGACATCATCGGCTTCGAAGCGCTAGCGCGCTGGCAGCATCCGGTGCGCGGCCAGGTCTCGCCGGCCGAATTCATCCCGATCGCGGAGGAGAGCGGCCTGATCGTCGAGATGGGCGAGTGGATCCTGCGCGAGGCCTGCCGTGAGGCGGCGTCCTGGCCGAATCCGCTCCAGGTCGCGGTCAACCTGTCGCCGGCGCAGTTCATGCACGGCGACGTGGTCGGGCTCGTCCATTCGATCCTGATCGAGACGGGCCTCGCGCCCGGCCGGCTCGAGCTCGAAATCACCGAGGGCGTGCTGATCGAGGATTTTGATCGCGGCCTGGCGCTGCTGCGCCGGCTGAAGGCGCTCGGCGTGCGCATCTCCATGGACGATTTCGGCAGCGGCTATTCCTCGCTGAGCTATCTCCAGGCGTTCCCGTTCGACAAGATCAAGATCGACCGCGCCTTCATCATCAATCTCGGCCGCAATCCGCAATCGGCCGCGATCGTCCGCGCCGTGATCGATCTCGGCCACGGCCTCGAAATGTCGATCATTGCCGAGGGCGTCGAAACCGTCGAGCAGCTCGCCTTCCTCGCCAAGGAAGGCTGCGACGGCGTGCAGGGCTATCTGCTCGGCAAGCCGCTGCCGATCGGCAAATATGCCGGCCTCGTCGGCCGCGCCGAGACCATGGAGCTTGCGCTCAAGACCGGCTAGTGCGTTTTCGAGCGAAGTGGCCGCCGGTTCGCGTCAGGAAAACGCGTAAAAAGCAAAAATCTAGAGCCCCGTTCCGATTTCATCGGAACGGAAATGGCTCTAGTGATGAGAGCCTATCCTCTCATCTGACGGCTTCATGGCGGATTACGACCTTGCGATCATCGGCGGCGGCCTGAACGGTGTCAGTCTCGCCCGCGATGCGGCCGGCCGCGGCCTGCGCGTCATTCTGCTGGAACAGGGCGATCTCGGCGGCGCGGCCTCGTCGGCGACGCCGCGGCTGATCCATGGCGATCTGTCGGTGCTGGAACGCCGCGGCTTTTGGCGGGTGCGCCGGGCGCTGGCCGAGCGCCGGACCTGGCTCGCCATCGCCCCGCATCTGGTGCGGCCGATGCGTTTCGTCATCCCCGCCCATTCCGAGGAACGCCCGCCCTGGCTGCTGCGCGCCGGCCTTTATGTCTATGACGGCCTAACGAAGCGAGGCGGCCTGCTACCGTCAGGGACCCTCGACATCACGCATCATCCGGTCGGTAACGCGCTGAAGCGCCCGTTCGGCATGGCGTTCGAATATTCGGACTGCGTGGTCGACGATTCCCGCCTGGTGGTGCTCACGGCGCTGGACGCAGCCGAACGCGGCGCCGCGATCCGCACCGGGGCGCGCTGCGTGCGGGCCGACAGGACCGACACCTGGCGGCTCGCGGTGGTCGATCGCGGCCATCGCCGCACCATCACGTCGCGTGCGCTCGCCAACACCACCGGCGCCTGGACCCCGCTGGTCGCGGACACCGTGCTGCGGCAGCCGCAGCCTGCGATGGCGGCCACGCAGATGAGCCAGATCATCGTGCCCCGGCTATTCGAGTCCGACAATGTCTACGTCTTCCAGAACAGCGATGGACGGCTGATCTTCGCACAGCCCTTCGAGCGCGACTTCACGCTGATCGGCACGGTCACGCATGCGTTCACCGGCGATCCCGCCATCGTGGCGATGCAGGGAGCCGACGTCAGCTATCTCTGCGAGGCGGCGAGCCGCTATTTCCGCGAGCGCGTCGCCCCGACCGACGTGGTCCGCACGGTCTCCGGCGTCAACCTGACGCTGGCGTCCGCGCGCGGGCGCGACGGCACGACGCTGTTCCACGCACGCCGGCGCAAGGCGCCGCTGATCACGATGTTCGGCGGCGACGTCACCACCTCGCGCCTGCGCGCCGAGCGCGCGGTGACGCGCCTGACGCCGTTCTATCCGATGTCGCGCCCCTGGACGGCGGGTGCACCGCTGCCCGGAGGCGATTTCGCCTGGGATCGTTTCGACACCGAGGTCGACCTCGCCCGCGATCACTGGCGCTTTCTCACCGAGCCGCAGGCCCAGCGCCTGGTCGCGGCCTACGGCTCGCGGCTATCGGCCGTGCTCGGCGAGGCGAAGACCCGCGACGATCTCGGCCAGGCCTTCGGTCCCGAGCTGACCGCCGCCGAGGTGCGCTACCTGATGACCCACGAATGGGCACGCTTTCCGGAGGATATCCTCTGGCGCCGCTCCAAGCTTGGCCTGACGATGCTGGCCGCCGACCGCGATGCGCTGGCGGCGTTCATGGCGAATGTGAGCTAGGCAGTGCCGTAGCCCGGATGGAGCGAAGCGCAATCCGGGAAAGTCTTACCAACGATGGACTGCCCCGGATTACGCTGACGCTCCATCCGGGCTACAGGGCTGCAATGTACGAACGCCTATCTGGGACGGTCTTCCCCCCGAAGCGGTTGAGCTGGGGCCGATCGGCCGCTAGCGTGCGGCGGAATCGGGGTTGGCAGGGACCATGACGGACGAGTTGCCCAGAACAGGCGCCGCGGCGGCAGCCGGCGGAAATGCGCTTTCTGCGGGCCAGCCGCTATTGCGCATCGAGAACGTCGCCAAGACCTTTGGGACGTTCCGGGCGGTGGACGGCGTCTCGCTGGACATCAAGGCCGGCGAGTTCTTTGCGCTGCTCGGGCCCTCCGGCTGCGGCAAGACCACGCTCTTGCGCATGCTCGCCGGCTTCGAGTCGCCGGACGAGGGACGCATTTTGCTCGACGGCAAGGACATCGCGCAGGCGCTGCCGCATGAGCGTCCGATCAACATGATGTTCCAGAACTACGCCCTGTTCCCGCACCTCTCCGTGCGTGACAACATCGCCTTCGGCCTGAAGCGTGCCGGCATGGCGCGTGCCGAGATCGCCACCCGCGTTGCCGAGATGGTCGCGCTGGTGAAGCTCGAGGGTCTTGAGAAGCGCAAGCCGGACCAGCTCTCCGGCGGCCAGCGCCAGCGTGTGGCGCTGGCGCGTGCATTGGCGCGCCGGCCGCAACTCCTGCTGCTCGACGAGCCGCTCGCAGCCCTCGACAAGAAGCTGCGCGAGAGCACGCAAGGCGAGCTGATGGAGCTGCAGCGCCGGCTCGGCACGACCTTCATCATCGTCACCCACGACCAGGAGGAGGCGATGACGATGGCGAGCCGGATCGGCGTGATGAAATCAGGCAAGCTCGCCCAGGTCGCGCGTCCCCGCGAGCTCTACGAGGCGCCGCGCTCGCGCTGGATCGCTGAGTTCGTCGGCGACATCAACCTGTTCGACGGCGAGACCAAATTGCGCGACGGTCATCGTCTGGTCATCGGCACGCGTGATGCGGGTCCGCTGGTGGTGGCCGAGCCGCGCGAACCGGTCGGCGCAGGAAAATTTGCGATCGCGATCCGCCCCGAGAAGGTCAAGCTGTCGCGGCGTGCGCCCGTGAGCGAGGCCGGTCGTGAAACCGCGATCAACGCGCTCGACGGCGTGATCGCCGACATCTGCTATCTCGGCGGCACCACCACCTACAAGGTGAAGCTCGACACGGGCGGGATGATTGAGGCCTCCGTCGCCAACAGCGCGCGCCTCGACGTTGACGCCTTCAGCCTGAACCAGCATGTCGTCGCCTGGTTCACGCCTGATGATTGCGTGGTGCTGCCGTCATGAGCGCCCGCCGCATCTTCGCAAGGCCTGCGCGCTTCGCCGCGATCGCGCCCTATGTCTGGATGGTGCTGTTCTTCCTGGTGCCGTTCGCCTTCGTGCTGAAGATCAGCCTGTCGCAGACCGCGATCGCGCAGCCGCCGTACGAGCCGGTGTTCGACCTGACCGCGGGATGGGAGGCGCTGAAGTCCGCCTTTGGCGCGCTGTCGATCGACAATTTCAGGCTGCTCGGCTCCGACGACATCTACGTGTTCGCCTATGTGCGCAGCCTCACCGTCGCCGTCACGGCGACCGCGCTGTTGCTGCTGATCGGCTATCCCATCGCCTATGGCATGGCGCGCTTGCCGAAGCGCTGGCAGGCGGTGGCGATGGTGCTGGTGATCGTGCCGTTCTGGACCTCGTTCCTGATCCGCATCTATGCCTGGATCAATATCCTCCAGCATGACGGCCTGCTCAACCAGATCCTGCTGGCGCTGCATCTGGTCGGCCAGCCGGTGGTGTGGCTCTCCACCGACGGCGCGATGTATATCGGCATCGTCTATTCCTATCTGCCGTTCATGATCCTGCCGCTCTACGCCACGCTCGCCAAGATGGAGCCGGCGCTGGAAGAGGCGGCCTCCGATCTCGGCGCGCCGCCCTGGCAGGTGTTCTGGCTCGTCACCTTTCCGCTGTCGCTGCCCGGCGTCGGCGCCGGCGTGCTGCTGTGCTTCATTCCCATCGTCGGCGAGTTCGTGATCCCGGACCTCCTGGCCGGCTCCAATTCGCTGATGATCGGCCAGACCCTGTGGCTCGAATTCTTCACCAACAAGGACTGGCCGGTCGCCTCCGCCGCGGCGATCGTACTGCTGGTGGTGCTGCTGCTGCCGCTGCTGCTGTACGAACGGCTGCAGAAGCGGCAGCTGGAACAGGGGCGCTGAGGCGATGCGCAAGGTCTCCCGCCTGTCCCGCTTCAACATCGCCTCGCTCGCGCTGGGGCTGGCGTTCCTTTATTTGCCGATCCTGATCCTCGTCATCTATTCCTTCAACGCCTCGCGGCTGGTGACGGTGTGGGGCGGCTGGTCGCTGCGCTGGTACCGCGAGTTCCTCAACGACCGCGCCATGATCGAGGCGGCCTGGATGAGCCTGCGGGTCGCGGTCGCCTCCGCGACCATTGCGACGCTGCTCGGCACGCTCGCGGCCGTCGCGCTCTCGCGCGGCGAGCGGTTCCGCGGCCGCACGCTGTTCTCCGGCATGCTCTATGCGCCGCTGGTGATGCCGGAGGTGATCACGGGACTGTCGCTGCTGCTGCTGTTCGTGGCGCTCAACGCCGAGCGCGGCTTCTGGACGGTGACGATCGCCCACACCACGCTGACCATGTGCTTCGTCGCGGTGGTGGTGCAGTCCCGTCTCGGCTCGCTCGACCGCTCGCTGGAGGAGGCGGCGATGGATCTCGGCTGCAATCCGGTCCGCGCGTTCGTGTCCGTCACCCTGCCGCTGATCGCGCCCGCGATAGTCGCGGGCTGGATGCTGGCTTTCACGCTCTCGCTCGACGATCTCGTGATCGCCAGCTTCACCACCGGCCCCGGCTCGGCGACGCTGCCGATCCGGATCTATTCGGAGGTGCGGCTCGGTGTGAAGCCGGAGATCAACGCGATCTGCACGCTGGTGATCGGCCTGATCGCGGTGGTGATCGTGATCGCCTCGCTCGCCTCGAAACTGTCGAGCTTGCAGGGCGAGAGCGCGGCGCCGCTGTAGGCGTAAAACTCATCATATATATGGTGCTCAGGCACCACCTAACATAGTTAACAATTCATATAGCTTATCTGGCTATTGTCGCCTCGCTTGGGGAAGAGGGCGATGAAGCGGCTTTATATTGGTGTGGCCAGCATTGTTCTGGCGTTACTCTGTCTCACTGTTCGGCCGTCGGCTGCTGCGACGCAGATGGTGTCGCTGGTGTACAACGGTTCGCCGCAGTCGCCGCAGCAGATCGGCTCCGACGAATTCCGCCGCAGGCTCGCCGAGACCGCACAGGGCCGCATCATCCTCGATGCACGCGCCGGCAACGCGATGGGCAGCGAGACGGCGATCCTGGCCGCCATGCGCAGTGGCGTGGTCGACATGGCGACGCTGTCCGGCTCGGTGGTCAGCTCGGCCGTGCCGGAGTTCGGCGTGTTCGACGTGCCGTTCCTGTTCCGCGATGCGGCGCAGGCCAAGGCGGTCGCTGACGGGCCGGTCGGCGCGCTGTTCGCCAAGCATTTTGCCGACAAGGGATTGGTGCTGCTCGCGATCGGCAAGCAGGGCTTTCGCAACGTCACCAATTCGAAGCGGCCGATACAGACACCTGCGGATCTCAAGGGCCTGAAGATCCGCGTGCTCCCGAACGAGGTCTATCAGATGACCTTCAAGGCGCTGGGCGCCGAGGTCGTGCCGATGGAATTCACGCTGGTGTATTCCGCACTGAAGGACGGCCGTATCGACGGGCAGGAGAACCCGGTCGCGACGATTGCTGCCAGCCATCTCGAGGAGGTGCAGAAATATGCCAGCCTGACGGGGCATTTCTTCGCTCCCATTGCTTTCGTTGCCAATCGCGATGCGTTCCAGGCTCTCACGCCCGCGGACCAGGCCGCGATCATCGCCGCGGCAAAGGCCGGCGCGGAGGCGACCTGGAAGAGTGGCGTCGCGGAGGAGACGAAGAAAATCGAGGAGCTTCGCAAGGGCGGCATGGAGATCATCGAAAAGGTCGACCGCCAGCCCTTCATCGATGCCGTGAAGCCTCTCGAGCCCGAGTTCGAGAAGCGCTTCGGCAAGGATCTGCTCGCCCGGATCCGGGCGACGCCGTAATCGCGCGGGAAACATCATGAACCTGTCATTGATCCTGTCACGCATCGGCATCCGCCCGCGCATCTTCGGCGGCTTCGCGCTGGTGCTGGGTTTCCTCTGCGTGCTGGCGCTGCTCGCCGTCATGCGGCTGTCCGAGATTGGCGGCACCGTCGGAGAGCTCGTGACCAGCGCCGACGGCGATGCCGGCATGGCGCGCGTGCATGCTGCGCTGCTCACGGCGAACGTCACCGTCGAGAAATTCGTCCGCACACGCAATCTCGGCGATCGCGACAGCGCCATCAAGGCGATCGACGGCTTTGGCCAGACCTTTGATCAGGTCGATCAGCAGTTCGGCCGCCTGCCGGCGATTGCCGCCGGCCGCGCCGCGCTGGTGGAGGCGCTCGGGACCTATCGAAAATCCTTCACGGCAGTCGCGGGCGCTGTCGACCGTTTGCGCAACGCAAGCACCAAGAGCGAGGCGCTCGGTGCCACGGCTGGTCTCGATGTCGGCGCGATCAATGTCGCGCTTGCCAACCAGCCCGACCGTCTGCTCCAGCCCCTGCGTCTGGTCGGCACGGTGGATGCGATGCGGGTCTCGGTGCTGCGTTACACTATCACCCAGGCCCAGGTCGATGCCGACGATGCCGGGCTGACGATTGGCTATGTGCTGGCCGCGGTGGCCGATAGCGAGGCGGAGATTGCCAACATCGAGGCGCCGCGACTGAAGAATCTGATCGCGGCCCTGAAGAAGGTGCTCACTGACCAATCGGCGACGCTGGCGGAGCTGTCTGCCGCGATGGGCGAGCTGCGCAAGGCGCAGGCCGATCTGGTCAAGTCCAGCAGTGCGATCGACGCCAAGGCCGCGGAGATCAGCCGGGCTCTGGGCGCGACGCGCACCGAGCAGAGCCGGTTGACGGCTGGATCGGTCGATCAGACCCGCAATCTCGTGTTCACAGTCGCAGCGTCCGCGCTCGTGCTGGGCGCATTGCTGGCCTGGTTGATCGGACGCAGCGTGTCGCGGCCCATCGGCCAGATGACCATGCGCATGCAGAGCCTCGCGGCGGGCGAGCTCGATGAGGTGATCCCCGGCGGCGGGCGCGGTGACGAAATTGGTCACATGGCTGGCGCTGTCGAAGTGTTCCGTCAGAACGCGCAGACCGTGCGACGCATGGAGCAGGAGTCTGCCGCGCAGCGTGCCGCAGCAGAGACAGAGCGTGCGGCGATGATGGCGCAGCTTGCCGATCGCTTCGATAGCGGCATGGAGGGCGTCATTGGCGGCGTCTCCAGCCGTGCCGAGGAGATGGGGCAGAGCGCCGCGAGTCTCGCCCGCGTCGCCGAGCGGGGCCGCTCGCTGGCCGAGCAGGTCGCCGCGACATCGGCCCAGGCGTCCTCGAACGTGCAGACCGTTGCGGCCGCGACGCATCAACTCGCCGCCTCGATCAAGGAGATTTCGAGCCAGGTCGCGCGCTCCGTATCGGTGTCGGACCAGGCCAAGGAAGAGGCCTCGCGGACCGAGGCGCTGATGCGCGCGCTCTCGGATTCCGCCGAGCGGATTGGTACGGTGGTGCAGCTGATCCAGGCGATCGCGAGCCAGACCAACCTCCTGGCGCTCAATGCGACGATCGAGTCGGCGCGGGCCGGCGACGCCGGCAAGGGCTTTGCCGTGGTCGCCAACGAGGTGAAGAGCCTCGCAACCCAGACCGCGCGCGCCACCGAGGAGATCGCAGGGCTCGTCGCCGAGATTCAGAACTCGACCGGACAGTCGGTCGCTGCGATCGGCCAGATCGGCAGAACCATCGCCGAGATGACGGAGATCGCGACGACGATTGCCTCCGCCGTCGAGGAACAGGGTGCGGCAACCAGCGAGATCGCCCGCAATGTCGAGCAGGCGGCGAACGGCACGACTGCCGTGACCGACCAGGTCGGCGCCGTCCGCACCGTGGCGGGTGAGACCGATGCCGGCGCCGAAGCCGCGCTCACGGCCGCGTCGGCATTGCAGGATCAGGCCCGCGCGCTCAAGAAGGACGTCGCGGAGTTTCTGCAGACGGTGCGCAAGGCGGGATGAGAGCATCTCCCCGCGGCCGCCCTTCTACGGGCGCGCCGCGGGGAGCGTGCTTCTGAAGCTTACGACTTCACCGCGCCCGCGGTGAGTCCGCCCACCATGTAGCGGCGGAAGGCGTAATAGACCGCGGCCGGCGGCAGCGCGTAGATGAAGCCGGTGGTCATCAACAGCTCCCAGGGCGAGTCGTCGGCGGCGAGGAAGTTGCCGAGCGCCACGGGCAGGGTGATCTGGCGGTCGTTCGAGAGCAGCAGGAACGCGTAGAGATATTCGTTCCAGGCCAGCAGCACCGCATAGGTGCCGATCGCGACCAGCGAGGGCATCATCAGCGGCAGGTACACCAGGCGGAAGATCTGCAGCGTGGTGGCGCCGTCCATCACCGCGGCTTCATCCAGCTCGACGGGGAGCTTGTCGGAGGCCTGCTTGAGCACCCAGATCGCGTAGGGGCTGGCGATCGTCACCATCGCCAGGATCAGCGACCAGTGATTGTTGAGCAGGCCGTAATTGCCCATGGTGCGGTACATCGGCACGGCGAGGAACGCCGCGGGGATGAAATAGGTGAACAGCGCGAGGTTCAGCACCATGCGCCCGCCCGGCACCTTCAGCCGCGAGATCGAGAACGCCGCGGCGGTCGCGATGAACAGCGTCAGCACGCCGACGGCGGCCGCGATCAGCGTCGAATTCCAGAACTGCACGTAGAAGTCGCGCAAGAAGTAGTGCTGCTGCTTGAACACGATCTCGAAGTTGTGCAGCGTCGGATGGTCCGGCCACAGCTTGCCCGAGAACGCGTCCTCCTTCGGAGAGATCGCGAACAGGAACATGTGGTAGATCGGGATCATCGTCCACAGGAAGACGGGAATGCCGATCAGCAGCAGCCGCGCTTCCGTCGCGACGTCACGGAGAGAGGGAAGCTTCATCGCGACAACCGTTTCATCATGAAGTACACGAGCGGCAGGACGAACGGCATCGCGCAGACGATGGAGGCCATCGCGAGCGAGAGCTGGTCGAGCCGGAGATAGCGGATACCGAGCGTCGCCAGCACATGCGTGAGGTCGGCCGGACCGCCGCCGGTGAGCAGATAGACGCTGTTGAAATCGCCGAGCGTCCAGATCATCGAGAGCAGCGTGCAGGTGACGTAGAGCGTCTGCATCGACGGCCAGGTGATGTAGCGGAATTTCTGCCACCAGCTCGCGCCGTCGACCTCGGCGGCCTCGAACAGGTCGTGCGAGATCGCAAGGCGTCCGGTGATCAGGATCAGCGTCCAGAACGGCAGCGATTTCCAGATGTGCACGCCGATCGCCATGCTCAGCGCCACGGTCGGGTCGTTCAGCCAGTTCGGGCCGTCATCGCCGGTGAAGGAGAAGATGAGGTGGTTGATCACGCCCCATTCGGGGTTGAGCATGAAGCGCACCGACAGGATGGTCGGGATCGACGGCACCGCCCAGGGCAGGATGAAGATCACCGAGAGCCATTTGATCCAGGTGCGCTGCATGGCGAAGAAGCCGGACAGGAACAGCGCGATCAGCATCTTGATGTTGATGCCGATGACCAGGAAGATCAGCGTGTTGACCGCGGCACGCGCGAAGATCGGATCATTGGCGAGCGCGACATAGTTCGCCGGAGCGCGCGCCAGCCATAGCCCATAGCAGACGGGATAGACGACGAAGGCGAGGAAAACCAGCAGATAGGGCGCGAGCAGAATGATGCCCCAGACCTGCGCCGGGGTCAGCCGCGACGACAGGGGCGGGCCGGGGAGTGCCTGATCGCCAGAGAGCGTGATCGCCATTCTTTAGGACTCTTCAAGGAGAAGCCGGCCGCGAAACGCGGCCGGTGTTGTTCTTACACCTCTCCCCGCAAAGCGGGGAGAGGGTAGCACGACTTAACCTGCGACCTGCTTGATGCGGGCGATCAGCTCGTCCACGGCCTTGTCGACCGGGACCTTCTCGCTGACCACACGGTTCATCGCCTTGGCCCACACGTTCTCGTTGTTGAGAATGGTGAATTTCCAGTTCTTGGTGAAGTCGAACGCTGCCGTGCCGCCCTTGAACTGCGCGTAGACAGCCTTGCGGTGCTTGTCAGCCTGCCAGAACGGGCTTTCCTGGCTTTCCTTCGTCACCGGGAACCAGCGGCCGAGTGCGCCCTCGATGTAGGGACGGACGTTTTCTTCCTGGAGCAGGAAGCTGATGAACTGCTTGGCCTCGGGCTTGTTCTTGGCCGCGGTGAAGATCAGTCCGGTCTTGACGTCGGAGCGGTAGCGGATGGTCGAACCATCCGGCGCCTTCGGGAAGGACGCCGTGATGATGTCCTGCTCATAGGCCTTCTTGCCGGCGTCGCGCTGCTCCTGGGTCAGGGCCTGGTTCTGCGAATCCTCGTACCACTTCGCGGCGATCGAGATCGTGAAGTTGTGGGTCATCACGATGGTCTTGTTGTGGAAGGCGACGTTGTTGTCCGGGTCCTTCCAGGTGGTCGAGGAGGGCGGGGTGCAACCCTTGATGTAGGTGTCGGTGTAGTCCTTCATCGCCTTGATCAGGTTCTCGCGCACCTGGGGATCGTCGACGAGGAGCTTGCCGTCATTATCGACGAGCTTGACGTGGTAGGCGTCCATGAAGGTGTAGAATGACTGGAACGCGTCGGTGGATTCCACGCCCATCGGCTGGCCGACGGCATAGATGCGCTGGCCGGTCGCCTTGCGGATCGCCGGCTGCACCTTGTCGCACCAGAACGTCCAATAGCCCGACCAGTCGTTCGGGATGTCGCTCACCTTGAAGCCGGCCTTCTCCAGCATGTCGTTCCAGATCTGGACGTGCATGCTCTGCTGCTTCAGCGGGAAGCCGTAATAGGCCTTCTTCTTGGTGACGTCGTTGTACAGGATCGAGGCGTCCAGCGTGTTCTGCACGAACCGGTCCTTGATCGGCTCCATGACGTCGGTGAGGTCCTCGAGCTTGCCCTCATAGGCCCACTTGCCCTGCGCCTGCACGTCATAGGAATCGGAATAGGCGACATCGGGCACGGTGCCGGCATCGAGCGCGGCGACCGTCTTCGGAATCATGTCCTGGATCGCGTATTGCGACAATTCGACCTTGATGCCGGTCTTGGCTTCGAATTTCTTGATCGTCTCGATCAGCGCGTCGTCTTCGGAGCGGTAGAAGCCCTTGCCCCACCAGACCGTAATCGTCTTCTGCTGCGCAAAGGCAGGTGCAGTGGCGGCAAACAGCCCAGCCGCAGCGACCGCCAGTGACACTGCGCCAATAACCTTGGATCTCACGTTTTTCTCCCTCAAACGGCCGGAGTTTTTAACCGGTCGTATAAAACACTAGCGCATGGCGGTGAGCCGATCTAGCGGCATCTTGTCAGACCTAGGTCGTGGGGGCGCGGACGGGATGAGATGCTTAATGCGTGCATCGATCCAATCGCCGCATCAATTCGGCCGGATCAATTCGCAGCCGATCGGCCGATGCCGGCCGATCCGTCCTCAATTGGATTTCGCGTTCTCTTTGGTGTTCTCGGCCGTCGGCGAGTCCGCGGGCGCGGGGCGCTTGACGCCGGTGATCTTCTCGATGACCGAGCGCACCGTGTCGCCGCTCTTGTCGTCCTTGCCCTTGAGCAGCGGCGCGGCGAAGGGCGAGCGGCGGATCAGGACTTCCGAATCGGGGAAGATCAGGGGATCGTCCCAGGGCCCCTGCACCACGAAGGGCAATTGGAAGCCCGAGGCCGTGTTGAGGCTCGCGACGCCCTTCATGTCGTATTCGCGCGTCGGCACCGACGCGGTGCCGGTCAGCGTGATCTTCGCCGAAGGTCCCTCGATGCGGATGTCCTCGGCGGTCGCGACACCGTCGGCGAATTTCAACGCGATGGTGAGGTTGTCGTAAGGCGTCGAGCCGTTGCGGAAATTGCCGCCGCCCGACAGCGGCCGCCGCTCCAGCCGCTTCAGAAGCTGCTCGGCGTTGATGCCGGCGATCGCGCCGTCATGCCCGGTCACGGTGGCGGTGCCGTCGAGCGACTGCACGAGGCCGAACGGGCTCGAGCCGGAGGCGACGAGGGAGACGTTGATGTTGCCGCGGCCGGACAGCTTGTTGAGGCCGAACAGCTCGGAGGCACAGGCCTGGAGGTCGACATCGGTGAACTGGAATTGCGCCTTGACGTCGGCGACGGTGTCGGAGCGCGCGATCCCGAACGAGCCCTTGGCGATGCCGCCATAGACCTGGGCCTCGCCGACCGAAAGCGCCAGCGTGCCGTTGCGCAAATTGGCGCCGATCGCGGTACGGCCGAGCCTCGATGCGCCGACCGTCAGCCTGGCGGCCGACAGGCGCATGTCGAGGTCGGTGGTCGAGAGGCCGTTGAGGTCGAACAGCTGCCTGTTCCAGTCGCGCGCGCCGCTCGCGAGCAGGCGGAAGGTGGAGATATAGGGCGTGAAGTCGAGCGCGTCGGCGGCGAGCGTCGCCTGCAGCGTCTGCCTTCCGTTGTTGGCGTAGGTCATGACGCCCTCGGCGGTGTTGCCGTCGAGCTCGACATTGACGTTGGTGAGCGCGATCGAGGCGCCCACGACGTTGGCGCGCGCCTTCAGCGCGAAGCGGCCGAAGCCGCCGCTGCCGGGCTGCGGCTGGCCGGTCCAGCGCAGCGCGTTGCGCAAGGACGGACTGTCGATGGTGAGCGTGCCCTCCATCATCGGGCTGGTGCGGTTGGCGACGCTGCCGTCGAAGGCGAGCTTGAGCGGGGTGCTGGCGATCCGCGCCTTCAGGCCCGAGCGGTCGCCGGAGAGGGC
Source organism: Bradyrhizobium sp. B117 (assembly GCF_038969555.1). Lineage (NCBI taxonomy): Bacteria > Pseudomonadati > Pseudomonadota > Alphaproteobacteria > Hyphomicrobiales > Nitrobacteraceae > Bradyrhizobium > Bradyrhizobium sp. B117. The sequence goes on along the minus strand of NZ_CP152414.1, from coordinate 8,876,121 downwards.
GGCGACGAAATCGGAAAAGCTGATCGAACCGTCGACGCGCTCGCCGCGCCAGTCGAACTGTCCGGTCGCGGCGAAGGAACGCGAGATCGAGGGCCAGGCCAGCGACAGGTCGATGTCCTCGAACTTCTCGGTGGCGTGGGTGGCGGCATCCTCGTAATTGAGGACGCCGTCCTGGATCCGGATCTCGGAGAACGAGACCTGGTTGTCGGCGCCCGGCTTCATGGTCCGCGCGATGGTCTGGATGAAGGGCGTCCAGTTGCTCTCGCCGTCCGGCTTCAGGCTGACATGGATGCGCGGCCGCAGCAGCGTCAGGTCGGCGATCTCGAACCGTTGCAGCAGCAGCGGCAGCAGCCGCAGATTGGCGGTGAGCACGTCGACATGGAGTGCGGGATCGCTGGTGCCGCCGCCCTTCAGGCCGACGTCATGGAACGAGATGTAGCTCGCCGGCAGCACCGAGATGTCGATGTTGCCCGCGACATTGAGCTCGAGCCCGGTGACGTCGCGGATCTGCGCCTCCACGGCCTTGCGCAGCGCGTCGCGGTTGATGAGCCATGAGGTCGCGATCAGGGCGATCAGCGCGACGCCGAGCAGCGCCGCGATCGGCGTCCCGAGGCGCTTTATTCCTTGGGCCATGGTCAATGGCATGTCCTGGTCGGGTTGGTCGTTGGAGCCGGAAGGGCGGGCCGGGAAACCTGCGTGCCCACTCCCAACCCCCGCAACTTGATGGGTTTTCTTGTCGCTTTCAAGGCCGCGGGCGGGTCTGCCCACGGTGTGGGCAGCTTCTACCACCGGCGCTCGGAGCGGAGAACCCCGTATCATTGACGGCTTCGGACGATTTCGCCTAATAATCGCCGCCAATAAGGCGCGACGCCTGCCAGCCCAAGGTTCAGTCGAAGGTTTTTTGCATGAACAAGGTCTATCCCGACGCCAAGTCGGCTCTCTCTGGCATTCTCAAAGACAACATGATGATCATGTCGGGCGGCTTCGGCCTCTGCGGCATCGCCGAGGAGCTGTCGGACGCGATCCGCGAGTCCGGCGTCAAGGGCCTGACGGTGGTCTCCAACAATGCCGGCGTCGACGGCATCGGCCTTTCCCGCCTGCTCGAAACCCGCCAGATCAAGAAGATGATCTCGTCCTATGTCGGCGAGAACAAGTTGTTCGCCCAGCAATTCCTCGCCGGCGAGCTGGAACTCGAATTCAATCCGCAGGGCACTCTGGCCGAGCGCATCCGCGCCGGCGGCGCCGGCATCCCGGCCTTCTACACCAAGACCGGCGTCGGCACGCTGATCGCCGAAGGCAAGGAAGTGAAGGAGTTCGACGGCGAGAAGTACCTGATGGAGCGCGGCCTGTTCGCCGACCTCGCCATCGTGCACGCCTGGAAGGGCGACACAGCCGGCAACCTGATCTACCGCAAGACCGCGCGCAACTTTAACCCGATGATGGCGACCGCTGCCAAGATCACCGTGGCCGAGGTCGAGCATCTGGTTCCGGCCGGTGAACTCAATCCCGACCACATCCACACGCCCGGCATCTTCGTGAAGCGCATTGTCGAGGTCGGCACGGCCAAGAAGCGCATCGAATTCCGCAACACCCGCCCGCGTACCGCCGCCTAAGCGCAGGAGAATCACATGGCCTGGACCCGTGAACAGATGGCTGCGCGCGCCGCGAAGGAATTGCGCGACGGCTACTACGTCAATCTCGGCATCGGCATTCCGACGCTGGTCTCGAATTTCATCCCCGAGGGGGTCGACGTCAGCCTGCAGAGCGAGAACGGCATGCTCGGCATGGGGCCGTTCCCCTATGAGGACGAAGTCGACGCCGACCTCATCAACGCCGGCAAGCAGACCGTCAGCGAGCTGCCCTCGACCTCGTATTTCTCGAGCGCGGACTCGTTCGGCATGATCCGCGGCGGCCACATGGACCTGTCGATCCTCGGCGCCATGCAGGTCGCCCAGAACGGCGATCTCGCCAACTGGATGATCCCTGGCAAGATGGTCAAGGGCATGGGCGGCGCGATGGATCTCGTTGCCGGCGTCAAGCGCGTCGTCGTGGTGATGGAGCATTCGGCCAAGGACGGCTCGAAGCTGCTGAAGCAGTGCACTCTGCCGCTGACCGGCGAGCGCGTGGTCGACATGGTCGTCACGGATCTTGCCGTCTTCACCATCGACAAGCACGGCGACGGCGGCATGGCGCTGATCGAGCTCGCCGACGGGGTCTCGCTCGACGAGGTCAAGGCCAAGACCGAAGCCGAATTCCGCGTCGCGCTGACGAACTCGTAAGGCGATCGCGAAGGGGGCGCGCATGACGATACGGTCTGCGCGTCCCGACGACGCCGATTTCATCGCACTGACCATCCTGCGATCGATGCGCGGCTACCGGCCGCACGGCTGGTTCGACGTCGCGCTCGGCTGGCCCGAAGCGGAATGCCTCGATTTCATCGCGCGCGTCGCGGTCGCGCGCGCCGTGTCGATGTGGCACGTCTCGCAGTTCTGGATCGCAGAGGTCGATGGTAAGCCGGGCGCGGCGCTTTGTGCCGTGCCTGCGGCTGGCACCGGTCCTGCCGCCTGGCGCGCGATCGAGGAGGTCGCTTCCGCGACCGGGCTCCCTGCTTCCGAGCTCGCCGCCATCCGCCAGCGCGGTACCTACACGCGCGCCTGCTGGGTTCAGGGCGGCGAGGGCGACTGGATGATCGAGCATGTCGCAACCGATCCCGCCTATGGTGGCCGCGGCCTCGTGCAGGCGCTGATCGCGCACGCGCTGGATCAGGGACGGGCGGCCGGATTCAAACGGACGACGATATCGTTCCTGATCGGCAACATGCCTGCCGAGCGCGCCTACGCCAAGGCCGGCTTCGCCTTCGCGGAAGAGAAGCGCGATCCGGCCTTCGAGGCGATCATCGGTGCGCCCGGCTTTCGCATGTTCGCGCGGGCGATTTGACTTCGCCGCATGAGCGGTGACAGTCGAGCGCAAGCGCGCGCTCCAATCCCGTCATTGCGAGGAGCTCTTGCGACGAAGCAATCCAGGCTGTCTCCGCCGAAAGATTCTGGATTGCTTCGCTGCGCTCGCAATGACGGAGCGCGAGGACGCGCGGCGGCCCTTCCAATTCGCGCGTCTGGCCCCGCTACGACCTCGCCGCCCACACCTTGCCCCAACGCGCCGACACGCTGGCGACCCACGACGGCTCTTCGCGCACCAGACGGAAGCCGAGATTGGCGGGCGGCACGCCCTGCGCGCAGCCGCCGGCGCGGGCGTCGCGGATGAAGTCGGTGACGTAGGCACGGTGCGCGCCTTCGGCGACGCGCACGCCGCAGTTGACGGTCGGGCGGCCGGCATTGCCGGCTTCGTCGATCCGCGCGCGCACGAAGCAGGTCGAGGTCCATTCCCAGACATTGCCGGCGAGATCTTCGATGCCATGCTCGTTCGCACCGAACCTGCCGAACGGATGAGCCGCGGTGTCGAAGGGGTCGCGCTCGGACTCGCGCTCATAGCGGCTGATCCAGCGCTTCGAAGGATTGTCCTGGTCCACCGGCGCGCCATCGTCCTTGAATCGGGAGCCCGCTGTAAACGCCCATTCCTCGTCACTGGGCAGGCGGTAATGCTTGCCGGTCTTGCGCGACAGCCAGCCGGCATAGGCCTCGGCGTCGTGCCAGTTCACCTGCACCGCGGGACGATCGATGGCGACCGCCACGCCGCGATCGAGCGCCCGGCAGGCGCCGTCCTGCACGCAGATCTGATAGTCGGATGACGAGACCTGATTCCGCATGATGTGCAGCGGCCTCTCGAACCGCATCGCGCGCAGCGGTACTTCCGCCTGCTGCCCGGCGCGGGTGAAGTCGCCTGCCTCGCGATAGGCGAAGCTGCCCGGCGCGACCCTGACGATGGCGGGCTCCGTCGCCGTGCCGTGCACCGCCATGTCCGAGACCAGTGGCGCCACCGCGATCGGCCCTGCGAGTCCCGCGGCGCAAGCGAGTAGCAGTTTCAGCTTGAATGCGATCAACATCGTCGTCCCCCGAAAGAAGAGGGGCCGGTGATGACCGGCCCCTCGTCGTCTCTAGTTGGTGGCGGCCGGGATTTCCGCAGGCGCCTTCACCTGCATCATCAGATCGTCGTTCCACTTGCCTTCGACCTTGAAATGCGCGGTGGCGCCGAGATCGGCGGCCTCGATCAGATTGTGCGTGACATAGGCGTAGATGCCGGGCTGCTGGAATTTGTACAGCGCCGCTCCCGCCGAGCCGCCGCGGATGAACCAGGTCTCGAGCCCGACCTCGGGTGCATTGCCGAACTTGCCGGTCTCCCAGACATAGTCGCCATGGCCGCCGATCAGGTGCGGACGGCTGTCGCGATTGGCCTGCGAGTGCACGATCAGCACGTTCTCGCCGACATTGGCGGTCAGCGCGTTCTTGCCGGTGAGTGCGCCGACCTTGCCGTTGAACACGACGTGGGTGGGCGTCAGCTTCTTCATCACCTCTTCGGTGTCGGTGAAAGCCTCGCCCGGCGAGTCGTAGGACTTGAAGTTGCCCTTCTCGTCGCGCGGCACATACATGTCCTGCTCGCCGATATAGTAGACCTTGTCGTACTTCAGCGCGTGGCCCTTGCCGTCGTTCAGTCCCTCGCGCGGCAGCACCATCACGGCGCCGTTCATGCCGGAGACGACGTGCCAGGGGATCATCGGGCCGCCCGGCGCGCAGTGATAGACGAACACGCCGGTCTTGGTCGCCTTCCAGCGCAGCACGACCTGCTCGCCGGGATTGATCAGGGTGAGCGCGCCGCCGCCGAGCGCGCCGGTCGCGGAGTGGAAGTCGATGTTGTGCGGCATGGTGTTGGTCGCGGGATTGACCAGCGTCGTCTCGACGTAGTCGCCCTCATGCACGACCATCAGCGGGCCCGGCATCGAGCCGTTGAAGGTCATGGCCTGGAAGGTCGTGCCCTTCTCGTCGATGACGACCTTCTTCTCCTCGATCGTGAGCTTGAACTCGATGATCTTGGGACCCTGCTTGGTCGCCTGCTCGTGCGCATGCACGAACGGCGGAGCGACCAGCTCGACCTTTTGACGCGGCAGTTTGAGATCGTCGGCAGCCAGGGCGGGTGTCGCCAGCATCAGGGCGGTCGCGGCGGCGCTGATCAATGCGGCTCTGCGGGTGAACATCGGAAAGCATCCTTCATGTGAAAGGGTTTTGATGACGGATGCAGTTTGCGCCTGTTATGGCAAGAGTGTTTGCGCTGCGACAAGCTTTTGCCGGATTCGGCTCCGGTGAATTGCTTAAGCGGTCCGCCGAAGCGATGTCGGCGATGCGAAGAGCACGACGGCGCACGGGCGCGACATCAGCCGCGCCAGCGGCAAGTCGTTCGCATGTTCAGTCGCGTCTGATCGCGAATGTTTGGATGCGCCGGCTAAAGCATGATCCGGATCCGAAGGGCCGCGTTAGCGCAAAGTGCGCAGCGGCTTTCCGAAAAGATCATGCGCAAACAACAAGCTAAAGCGCGATGACGATTCATCCTGATCTCATCGCGCTTTAGAGCAGATGGATCGCAATCCAGACCGTGCCCCAGACCGCGACGGAGAGCGCGGCGAAGACCGCCGCCATGACGGCCAGCACGCGCACGAGATGATTTGCGCCGGCAGCGGGCGCGGCCGGCACGGGACGAAAATCGTCGAAGCGGGGGATATGGCCGCGAATGCCGGTCAGCCAGAGAACGAGATCGAGCGCGAACGACGCCATGGCCTATCTCCAGAGGGTAACGATCAAACGTCACCATGGACCCGATCAGGCGCTCGGACTTTGAGGAAGCGCAAGGTGGCGCCTCCGGAAACGGGTAATCCAGTGCCATTCGGGTTTTGCCGCCCCATCGTGCGGCATCGATCTACGCATGGGTACGACATGAGGACCGATCTCGCAGCGAGTTATGGCGAAGAACGCCTGCCGCGCTACACCAGCTATCCGACCGCGCCGCACTTCTCGTCGGCGATCGGCGCGGACACCTACGCCAGATGGCTGTCCGAGCTGCCCGCGGGCGCCAGCGCGTCGCTTTATCTGCACGTGCCGTTCTGCCGCGAGATGTGCTGGTATTGCGGCTGCCATACCCAGATCGTCCGCCGCGACGGCTTGATCGCCGCCTATCAGCGGACGCTGCGCAGCGAGATCGCGGAGGTCGCGAAGACCATCGGCCGCCGCATCAAGGTCGAGCACATCCATTTCGGCGGCGGTACGCCCACGATCATGGCGCCGGAGGCCTTTGCGGAGTTGATGGCGGCGATGCGCCATTCGTTCTTCGTGCTGCCTTCGGCCGAGATCGCGGTCGAGATCGATCCGCGCACGCTGACCACGGAGATGGTGGAGGCCATGCGGCTGTCCGGCGTCAACCGCGCCAGCCTCGGCGTGCAGAGTTTTGATCCGGTCGTGCAGCGCGCGATCAACCGGGTGCAGAGTTATGAGCAGACGGCGTCCGTGGTCGACATGCTCCGGCAGGCCGGTATCGCGGGAATCAATTTCGATCTGATCTACGGGCTGCCGCATCAGACCGTGGCCTCCTGCCTCGACACCGTGCGGCGCGCGCTCGAGCTCGGGCCCGACCGCTTCTCGGTGTTCGGCTATGCGCATGTGCCCGCTTTCAAGAAGCATCAGCGGATGATCAACGAGGCGGCCTTGCCGGACGGCCTTGCGCGTCACGATCAGGCCTGCGCGATCGCCAATGCCTTGAAAGAGGCCGGCTATGTCCAGATCGGCCTCGACCATTTCGCGCGCCCCGACGACGCCATGGCCGTCGCCTTCGAAGAGCGGACACTACGCCGCAATTTCCAGGGCTACACCACCGACCGCGGCGAGGTCCTGATGGGCTTCGGCGCCAGCGCGATCGGACATCTGCCGCAAGGCTACGTCCAGAATGAAGTGCAGATCGGCGCCTATGCGCAGAGCATCACATCGGGCCGTCTTGCCACGGCCAAAGGCTACGGGCTCACCGACGACGACCGGCTGCGTGCCGACATCATCGAGCGCATCATGTGCGAATTCAGTGCCGATCTCGGCGACATCTGCGCGCGCCATGGCGCCGAGCCCAAGGCGATGCTGCAATCGGCCTCGCGCCTGAAGCCGCTGATCTCGGACGGCGTGGTCAAGCTCGACGGTGACCGCCTCGCGGTCGCAAACGACTCGCGCTTCCTGGTGCGCAGCGTCGCCGCCGCGTTCGACGCGCATCTGGATCCGGGAAAGCAGCTGCACAGCCGGGCAGTGTAGTTTCACCTCTCCCCGCCTGCGGGGAGAGGTCGGAATTTGCGTAAGCAAATTCCGGGTGAGGGGGTACAGGTCTTTCGACGATCTCATCTGCGGAGAGAGGTCCCTCACCCCAACCCTCCCAGCGCGAGCGTAGCTCGTCGCGGCCCCGTAAGAACGGGGAGAGGGAGAAGCAATCACCAGCTTGCGCTCCAACAAAGAAACTCAGGTCAGCTCCGCTATCGTCACTTCGGAACGGAGTTGTCCATGCCCTTCCGATCTGACGATCTGGTCGACGACATCATGCGTACGGCGCCGCACTCGATCCGCGTGTTCCTCGCTTTCAGGATGGCCTGTGTCGGCTGTCCGATCGCAACCTTCCATACCGTGGAGGACGCCTGCCGCGAGCATGGTATCGACCAGGACAAATTCCTCGCCGCGCTGTGCGAATGCGTGCCGGCGTGAGGTGGGTTGGAGTTCGCGCGTGTCACGCGAATTCCCCGGGTGAGGGCGGTCTTTCGCCGTAAGCGGAAGCGCCCTCACCCCAATTTTCATGAGGGCCCGCTGTCCGCCGTCCGTTCCGCCAGCACCACGATCCGGTGCGGATCGCGCAGGATGATGCGCTGGCGGCCGCTCTCGACGAGGCCCTGACTCTCCCAGCCGCTCAGGATGCGGCTCACGGTATGCAGCGTGGTGCCGGTCATCTGCGCGATGTCCTGGCGGCTGATCGGGAAGTCGATCTCGATGCCGTGGTCGAGCTTCTTGCCGGATTGCTTGGCGAGCCGCAGCAGCGCATGCGCGACGCGCTGCTCGACCTGCTGGGTCGACATTTCCAGGATGCGGGTGTGGCTCTCCTGGAGCCGCGCGCCGACGGTCTGTAGCGTGTTGGCGGCGAGCGAGGGAAATCGCTCGACCAGCCGCGGCCAGGCTGAATTCGGCCAGATCAGGACCACGCTGTCATCGACCGCCATCGCGGTCGCGGGATAATGCGCGGTGCCGATCGCCATCGCGAGCCCAAAAGTCTCGCCGGGCGCGACATAGCGCACCACGATCTGCTCGCCGGTCGGCGTGGTCTTGGCGGCGCGGACATGGCCGTGCAGCAGCAGGAAGAACGATTGCGCGTCCGCGCCCTGCTCGAAGATGGCGGTGTTCTTGGGATAGCGCGCCGAGCGGGCCTCGCGCAGGATCTCCTCGAAGTCCTCCGGCCTGACGCCGGCGAACAGCGGCAAATGCGCAACCAGCGATGTGTCGACCTTGGCCATTCTGCCTCCTTGGCATCAGGGAGTGTGATGGCACCTGCAATCGTCAGGCAGTTTGCGATAGCGCAAAACGGGCCGGCCGGACGGCAGTATTTTTCCAGACAAAGGTCCGAATTCACAGGAGTTGCCCCATGGCTGGCGCCCGATCCCGTAATTTTGAGGGCTGGCCGCTGTTTGCGAACAGTTTTCGGCCCTTTTTCCTGCTCGCTGCGATCCAGGCCGCACTGTCGATCCTGGCCTGGCTGCCGATGTTCTATGGCGAGCTATCGGTGACATCAGCTTTCGCACCGCGCGACTGGCACGTCCACGAAATGCTCTACGGCTTCCTGCCGGCGGTGATCACGGGCTTCCTGTTCACGGCGATCCCGAACTGGACCGGGCGGCTGCCGATCCAGGGCACGTCGCTGGGCGCGCTGCTGGTGGTGTGGCTTGCCGGACGTGTCGCGGTGACACTGTCCGCCGAGATCGGATGGGCGTTTGCCCTTGTCGTCGATGCCGCCTTCCTGGCGCTGGTCGTCGCCGCCGCAACGCGCGAGATCATCGCGGGCGGCAATTGGCGCAATCTGCCGGTGGTGGTTCTGGTGCTCGTGCTGCTCGCGGGCAATGTCGGCTTTCATCTCGAAGCGCATTATGAGGGCGCCGCCGATGTCAGCATCCGCGTCGGCATCAGCGTGGTGATGCTGCTGATCGCGCTGATCGGCGGCCGCATCATCCCGAGCTTCACCCGCAACTGGCTGGTCAAGTTCAATCCCGGCCGCCTGCCGGTGCCGTTCGGCCGCTTCGACGGCGCGGTGATCGGATTGAGCGCGCTCGCGCTCGTCGCGTGGATCGTGACGCCGTTGAACATGATCACCGGCGCGCTGATGGCGCTCATCGGCGTGCTGCACCTCGTGCGCCTCGCACGCTGGGCCGGCGATCGCACCACGCGCGAGCGGCTGCTGCTGATCCTGCATGTCGGCTATGTCTTCGTGCCATCAGGCTTCATCCTGAATGCGCTGGCCGCCTTCGGCAAACTGCCGCCGAGCGCGGGCATTCATGCCTGGATGGCCGGTGCGGCCGGCACCATGACGCTCGCGGTAATGACGCGCGCAAGTCTCGGCCATACCGGGCAGGCGCTGACGGCCTCGCCCGCGACGCAAGGAATCTATGTCGCGATCATCATTGCAGCGCTGGCGCGGGTCGCCGCCGTGGTGCTGCCGGCGCATGGCGATGTGCTCCTGCACATCGCCGCCTGCGGCTGGATCGTCGCCTTCCTCGGTTTTGCGGTCGCGTTCGGGCCGTTGCTCGCCGGCAGCCCGCGGCGCGCACTCGCCATCATGGGCGTGCCGGCGCCCGCCCGCTGAGGTCTAGGCCGCGCTGGCCGATGGCACGCCGGCCGGCTTGCCCAGCGGCCGCACGCCGCGCCGCCATTCGGTGATGCTGCAGCCGAAACGACCGCGAAACCAGCGCGCCATCGCGCTCTGTGCGGAGAAGCCGAGCTGGGTGGCGATGTCGGCCAGCGGTCGGTCGGGATCGTCGATCAGCTGGATCACGAGATCGGCGCGCTGCGCGTCGAGGATCGCCGAGAAGCTGGTGCCGGCTTCGGCGAGATGCCGATGGATGGTGCGGCGGGTGCAGGCGAGGTGCTCGGCCACCCGCTCGACCGTGCAGTCACCGCTGGCGAGCAGGCTGCGCACGACCTCGTCGACCTTGCCTTCCCAGCTCGCCGGCCGGGTCTCGATCGCCTCGATGCGCTTGCGCAAATAGCTCGCGATCAGCGGATGCGCGCTCGGGATCCGCCGCTCCATGTCGTGCGCGGACAGCAGGATCGCATCCTCATCGGCATTGAAGACCACGCGGCAGCCGAAGAAATCGCGGTAGCGCTTGCGGTCATGCGGCGGCGGATAGTGCAGATGCACCTCCTGCGGCCGCCAGTCGCTGCCGAACAGCGACTGGATGATGCGATGGACGCTGCCGAGCGCCATGTCGATCGACTGCCGCGGCGCAGTCGGCCGCCTGCCGCGCAGATGCAGCGTGAGGGTCACCGTCTGCTTGTCCTTGATGACGTCGAGCTTCATGCCGTCGTGATGAACATGGATGAAGCGCGAGAATGCCGCGATGGCCTCGCCGACGGTCGCCTGCTCGCGCACGATCAGGCCGACGGCGCCGAAATTGGTGAGGCCGCCGCGCTCGGCGAGCCGCAAGCCGAAATCTTCGGCACCCGACGCCTCTGCCGACAATTCGAGCAGCCGGCGCAGGCTCGTCACGGCAATGGGCGTATCGGGCTTGTCCAGCACGGCCAGCGGCAGCCTGACCTTGCGCATCATCTGTTTAGGGTCGAGCCCGACTGATCGGGCGACCTCCGCGTAGTAGCTCAAGCCTGCGCTGCGAATGAGGTCGGTCATGTGAACCGTTCCTGCCTGCCATTCCCGCAGATGTCCCGAAATGTAAAGTTTCTGTCCCGATCCGTCAAATCCGGGAACACGACGGAACATACATAAGGGAAACCGAAGCACCGGCGTGAATGCCGTGCTCACGACGGCGTGGCAGGGCGATGGGGCCCGCCTCCGTCTCGGACCCATTTGACCAAGACATTGCTGGATCGGGATTATGCCTGGGAACATGCTTTCCAAGGGTGAGGTATTCGTCATCGACACCGACGCCGCCTCCCGCGAACAACTTGCCAACGCGCTCCAGCAGAGCGCGTATGACGTGATCTGCTTCGCCGATGGCGCATCGCTGCTGTCGGAAGCCAAGGCGCGGATGCCGGCCTGCGTGCTGCTGGAGATGCCGCCCGATCGCTCCGCCCTCGACGTGCTCAAGCGCCTGCGCGAGGAGAACTGCATGGCGCCGGTGCTGGTGACCTCGGCCAACGGCAGCATTTCCATGGCGGTCGACGCCATCAAGAGCGGCGCGGCCGACTTCATCGAGAAGCCGTTCCGCACCCACGACATCGTCGGCCGGATCGATGCCGCCATCGACGAGTTCGGCCAGCCTGCCTCGAACCGCCAGGGCTGGCTGCCGGGCTGCGAGCCCCTGACCGGGCGTGAAGGCGAGGTGCTCGAGCATCTCGCCGCCGGCCTCACCAACAAGGAGATCGCCCGGCGCATGCATCTGAGCGCGCGGACGATCGAGGGCTACCGCGCCAGCATCTTGAAGAAGGCCGGAGCCAAGAACGTAACCGATCTGCTCCGCCGCATCTTCGGCCAGGGCTCGCCCAATCAGGGCTGACGGCCTTCCGCCGCGGGACGACCCGTTCCGCGGCCATGGTGCCGCCGTAGCGGCGCCCCATGGAAACCTCAATCGAACCGGTTCCTTCCCTGCCGCGTCCAACCATGTTGGCGAGGCATTTGATCGTGCGCGTCCGGCTGGCGGCGCGGCGATACCGGTAGAGAGGAATTCATGCGCATCACCGCAAGATGTTTGGCAACGACGAGCCTGGTTCTGGTGACCACGGTGTTCGCGTCGCATTCATGGGCCGCCGATGTGGACGCCACATCGGCCATCGACGCCGTCACCGTCTATCCCGATGGCGCCACGGTCACTCGGATCATCTCGGTCGACCTGCCGTCCGGCGACACGACCCTGGTCGCCAAGGACTTTCCGCTTGGTCTCGATAGCTCCTCCATCCGCGTCGAGGGTGAGGGCGGGTCAAAACTCACCATCGGCACGATCGATGCGCGGCCGCCGCGCGCGGCACCGGTCAACCTGCCCGAGCTGGACAAGCGCATCGAGGCCCTGAACGACCAGCGGACCGACCTGCAAGGCGCGATCGACGCGGCGAATGCGCGACGCAAGTTCGCGGAGCACTTTGCGGAAGCGTCCCCCGTCGGCATCGGCGAGAAGGGCGAGGCGCGGCCGATCGCCGAATGGCGCGCGGCCTTTGCCGCGGTCGGCGAGGAAATCGCGAGCGCCGATACCGCCGTCCGCGACGCCACGCGCAAGCTGCGCGAGATCGATCGGCAGATCGCCCAGCTCGAAGTCGAACGCAAGGCCAAGCCGCCGAGCAAGCTCGAAGTCCGCATGGACATTGCTTCGCCCGCCGCCACCAAGGCGACGTTGCGGGTCACTTACAATGTGCGCAATGCGCGCTGGCTGCCGCTCTACGACGCCCGGCTCGACACCGGCGCCAAGGATCGGAAGCCGCAGCTGGAGCTGGTCCGCCGCGCCGAGGTCACGCAATCGACCGGCGAGGACTGGTTCAACGTGACGCTCGGCGTCTCCACGGTCCGCATCAGCCGCGGCGGCAGTGCACCGGAGCTGGGTTCGCTGGTGGCGCAATATCCGCAAATTCCCAAGCCGATGGCACTCGGCGCGGCGTCAGACCTGGCGCGGCCCGCCCCAGTAGCGCGACAGATGCAGAGCCCATCCTTCGCAGCCAAGGTCGCGGAGTCGCCCGAGCCGCGTGAGCGGGCCGACGAACAGCAGGCCGTCGCGGAGATCGGCGACTTCCAGGCCACGTTCAAAATTCCCGGCCGCGTCAGCCTTGGCGCCGCCGAAGGCGCCAAGAGCCTGCGCATCGCCTCCATGAACGTGCCGGCCGATCTTGCCGTCCGCGCGGCGCCGGTGATCGACCCGACCGCATTCCTCGAAGCCAGCTTCAAGCAGACCGACGACACGGCGCTTTTGCCGGGCAAGGTCGCGATCTATCGCGATGGCGTCTTCGTCGGCCGCGGCAAGCTCTCGGCGTCGGCCAAGGACGACATCGTGCGGCTCGGCTTCGGTGCCGACGACAAGGTTAGAATCGAGCGCGCCGTGCTCAAGCGCAACGAAGGCTCGGCCGGCCTGCTCGTGACGACGTCGAAGACCGACGAGCGTTCGTTCAAGACGACGATCCGCAACGGCCACGACTTCCCGATTCGCGTGGCGATCGAGGATCAGCTGCCGGTCAGCGAGAACGAGGACATCGTCGTCGAGATGCTGCCCGCGACCACGCCGCCGACAGCAAGCAACATCCGCGACAAGCGCGGCGTGCTGGAATGGTCGTTCGACGCCAAGCCCGGCGAAGTCAAGGACATCAACTTCGCCTGGCGCGTCCGCTGGCCGAAGGACAAGGGCATGGTGATCGCGCCGGCGGGCTAGGATGCTAGCCGCGCTCCCTCTCCCGCTTGCGGGTGAGGGCTCTGTCCTCTAGGAGATTGTCCCGTTGCGGAGACACCCTCTCCCCAACCCTCCCCCGCAAGCGGGGGAGGGAGCGCAGCTTCACCGCGGTGGCAGTTCAGCTTGCACCGCCGCCCGCATCGATTGTGGCAGCACATACGGCACACCGTCGTCGTCCCTGTGCACGACGGCGTCGATCTCGAAGATGTCGCGGATGATCTCGCGCGTGACGATGTCTACGCGCGGGCCGTCGGCGGCAAGCCGGCCGCCGTTCAGCACGATGAGCCGATTCGCAAAGCGGATCGCGAGGTTGAGGTCGTGCAGGATGGCGATCACGGCGGTGCCGGTGCCAGCGCGGCGGCGCGCCGCTTCGACGAGGTCGATCTGGTGACGCAGGTCGAGGCTCGAGGTCGGCTCGTCCAGCAGCAGCAAGCCCGGTCCGTGCTCGGCCTCGCCGCAGGCGAGCTGCACCAGCACGCGGGCAAAATGGGCACGCTGCTGCTCGCCGCCTGATAGCGTCGGCAATTGCCGGTCGCGGAAATGCGAGAGGCCAACCTCGTCCAGCGCGGCGTCGACGAGCGCGCCGGCATCGCGCGCGCTGCGTTCGCCCGCGCCCATCAGCACGATCTCCTCGACCGTGAAGGGGAAGGTGACGTTGATGTGCTGGGACAGCATTGCGCGGCGCTCCGCAAGCTCGCGCGGCGTATAGCTGCCGATGTCGCGCTGCTTCAACCGCACCTCGCCCGCGCTCGGGCGCAGATCGCCGGACAGCAGCCGCAGCAGTGTCGACTTGCCGGCGCCATTCGGGCCGATGATCGCGACCATCTCGCCGGCCGCGACCGTCAGGCCGACGCCGTCGAGCAGCGTCGCGCGATCGGCGCGCTTGCTTAAGCCCCGCGCCTCGATCACGGCGCTCATAGCGAGGCGAGCCCGCGCTGCCGCAGCAGGATGCCGAGGAAGACGGGCGCGCCGACCGCCGCGGTCAGGATGCCAATCGGCATCTCCGCCGGCGCCACGATGGTGCGCGCCAGCGTGTCGGCGCCGACCATGAGGATCGCACCGAGCAGGACTGATGCCGGCAGCAGCAGCCGATGCGCCGGCCCGATGACGAGGCGCAAGAGATGCGGCACCACGATGCCGACGAAGCCGATCACGCCGCTGATCGACACCGCGACACCGGTCATGGCGGAGACCATGACAATCGAGATTCGCTTCAGGCGCTCGACATCGACGCCGCCGTGAAACGCGTCGGCTTCGCCGAGCACCAGCAGGTCGAGACCGCGCGCGATGAACGCGCAGGCGGCAAGCGCAATGACGAGGACCGGCGCGAGCACGGCGGCCTTGGTCCAGGTCGCGCCGCTCATCGAGCCCAGCATCCAGAACGTGATGTCGCGAAGCTGGCGATCGTCGGCGATGAACACCAAGAGCCCGATGCCGGCATTGGTGATGGCGGTGATGGCGACGCCGGCGAGCAGGAAGATCGCAATCGAAGTCCGTCCCGCGCGGCTGGAGATGCCGTAGAGGATCGCGGTGGTGGCCAGCGATCCCGCGAAGGCCGCGAGCGGCAACAGCTCGGTCTGGAAAAAGCGCAGCGTCTCGCCGAAGCGCGAATCCGTGAAGACGATCGCGCTTGCAGCCGCCAGTGCGCCGCCGCTGGAGACGCCGACCAGCGCGGGATCGGCCAGCGGATTGCGGAACAGGCCCTGCATGATCGCGCCGGCTGCGGCGAGCAGGCCGCCGACCATCGCGGTGGCCGCGATCCGGGGAATGCGGATCGACCACAGTACGAGCTGGTCGCGCGCCGTCATGGCATCGGCGGGTGTGCTGCCGGAAAAACCGAGCGCCGCAGACAGACGAGTGAGAGGAATGC
Source organism: Bradyrhizobium sp. B117 (assembly GCF_038969555.1). NCBI lineage: Bacteria > Pseudomonadati > Pseudomonadota > Alphaproteobacteria > Hyphomicrobiales > Nitrobacteraceae > Bradyrhizobium > Bradyrhizobium sp. B117. Next base: position 8,860,705 of record NZ_CP152414.1, on the reverse strand, counting down.
CAGCCGCACCGACCGTCAGCGCAACGATGGCGGTGACGACCAGCACGGCGAGAAGGAGGGGAATCGCGACCGATGTGAACCGACGGCCTGCACCGGCGCGTCGTGGGCTCCGTCCCTCGGTGCCGACCGCCACGCTCATTGCCGGCAATTCGCCGACGACAGGGTCGATGTGAACGTGCCGCCCTCGGCCAATGCCGGATAGAGCTTTACGGAGAGATCACGCGCCGCCGCCGCCGTACGCGGCCCGAAGCCGAGCAGATAGAGCCCGTCCATCGTGACAAAACTCTTGTTGGCGGCGACCGACGTCAGCGCGAAGCCGGGATGGGCATAGACCGCGTCGGCCTGCAGCGAATCCTTGCCGCGCTCGATCGAGAGGACAACATCGGGCTTGGCTGCCACGATCGCCTCGTCGCCGATGATCTTGTAACCGTCGTAATCGTCGACGGCATTGGCAGCGCCGGCGAGCTGGATGATCTCGTCGGCCGCGGTCTTGCGGCCGGCGACCATCGCCCGCCCGTTCTGGAGCGACATCACGAACATCACGCGCACCGGCTTGGTCACCTTGGCGCGCAGCGCGCGGAGTTGGGCGAGATCGGCGCCGACCGCGGCGCTCAGGCATTCGGCGCGCGCATCGACGCCCATGGCGTGGCCGACCAGCCTGATCTTTGCGAGCAAACCGTCTTCGGAGAAGGTCTCGGGCACCAGCACCAGCGGCACCTTCGCGGTCTCCAGGATGTCCATGGTCTCGCGCGGGCCCGAGCCCTGGATCGCCAGGATCAGCGTCGGGTTGAGGCCGAGCACGCCCTCGGCCGAGATCTGGCGCATGTAGCCGACATTGGGTTTGTCGTGCAGCGCTGCCGCCGGATAGAGGCTCGTGGTGTCGACGCCGACCAGCCGGCTCTCGAGCCCGAGCGCATAGAGGATCTCGGTAATGGCGCCGCCGATCGAGACGGTGCGCGCGAAGTCGGCAACGGTGACATCGCGATTGCGCGCATCATGCACGGTGATGCCGGCGGCGTGCGCCGAGGAGCCGAGCGCGATCGTGCCTGACAGCAGGAGGTTTGCGAGGGTGCGACAAAATGCCATTGCGATCTACTTCGTCAGGATCAGCTTGTTTTGCGAGGTCAGACGAAGGCGATAGCTGTCCTCGCCATGCGTGATGATGATCTCGCGCTCCGCCGCAAACAGCTCGCGGCTGTCGATCCGGCTTCCTCGCATGGTCAAGGTTCTCGTTGTTGCAGAAGGGCTTTGTGTCGGCCCTGCCGCATCGCCGCTATTGTCTCCGGACGCTGCCGACATGGTCGTGTGATGCGCTTTCGAATGCTTGAGTGCTGCCTGTTTGTATAAGCGGCGCGAAGCGCATTCCAACGGCCGCAATTTACAATCGATATAAACTGCAACCTGACGTCATTGACCGCCTGAGTGTTGCCACGTAACCAATTGTGACAGCGGACAGCAGGTCCGCGACTCGAGAAAATCAGCCAGCCAGTCGTTCGCCTTGCGAACGCACGCCAGCCAAACGACTCCAAAAACTGAAGTGAAGTGCAGGCTGGGGCTGATATGGCTGACGGAGCTAGGTATTCGCGCGCCCTGATTTTGGGTGCGTCGGTGGTTTCAATGACGGCAGTGGTGACGGAGAGTGGTCTCGCGCAGACCGCTCCGCCGCAGGTCGAAAGTGCGTCGTCGGAACGGCCGAAGCAGGCCAGGCGCAAGCCGGCCAACCCGCAAGTTGCGCAGCAGGCAACGGCTGATGTCATGAATGCCCGCGCGCAGGCCGGCGGCACGGCGCCGGTTCAGGTGCTTGATACCATTACTGTCGCCGCAACGAAGACCAAGGAGCGCGCGATCGACGCGCTCGCGCCGGTCAGCTCGATCTCGCTCGACCAAATCCAGGGGCTGCAGCCGAACCGGCTGTCGAACATCTTCTATGCGGTGCCCGGCGTGTCGTTCCAGGAGCGCGGCGACGATCCCGCGACCGTCATCAACATCCGCGGCTTGCAGGATTTCGGCCGCGTTGCTGTCGTCGTCGACGGCGCGCGGCAGAACTTCCAACGTACCGGCCACAACGCCAACGGCTCGTTCTTCCTCGATCCTGAATTGATCGGCGGCGTCGACGTCGTGCGCGGACCCACCGCCAACATCTACGGCTCGGGCGCGATCGGCGGCCTGGTCTCCTTCCGCACCAAGGACATCAACGACGTGTTGCGTCCCGGCGAGCGCTGGGGCGTCGATCTCTCCGGATCCTACGGCACCAACAATGCGCGCGGCCTCGGCTCGGTGTTTGGCGGCGTGCGCGCCACGCCCGACGTCGACATCTTCGGCGGCGCGGTCTACCGCACGCAGGGCAATTACAAGGACGGCAACGGCACCGAGATCGGCAACACCGGCAACCAGGTCGAAGCCGGGTTGCTGAAGCTCACGGTGCGCCCTGCGCTCGGTCACGAGGTCAAGTTCGGCGCCACCTTCCAGGACTATCAATACAATATCGGCCAGTTCAACACCGGCCCGGTGGCGACCGCGGCGCAGCGCGCGCTCTATCAGGGATCGTCGGTCTATGCTTCCGACGTCAAGAACTACACCGGCACATTGACCTGGAACTATTCGTTGCCGAGCGACAATCTGTTCGACACGCACGTATCGGTCTACGGCAACCGCACCGACCAGGACCAGACCAAGACCTATCACTATTCGACCTCAGGCGCGGCCTATTGCGGCGCCGGCAATTTCGGCAACAACATCTCGGGCTGCGTCGGCGACAAGCGCGGCTACACGCTCAACACCGTCGGCTTCGACGCCAACAACACCACACGCTTCAATGTCGGTGACTGGCGCAATGCCGTGACCTACGGGGTCGATGCGTTCCAGGACGACGTGATCACGACCGACAGCCGCGGCAACTCCAACATCACGACGCCGAGCGGCATCCGCACCGTGTCGGGCGGCTTCCTGCAGCTCAAGCAGAATTACGACACATGGTTCGAAGCCATCAGTGCGATCCGTTACGACCGCTATAATCTGCAGTCGGGCACGACGAATACCGGTGGCGACCGCTTCTCGCCGAAGATCACGCTCGGCGTCACGCCGGTCGCGGGCTTCCAGCCCTATGTCAGCTATGCCGAAGGCTATCGCGCGCCCTCGATCACCGAAACCGTGATCTCCGGCGCGCATGCGACCGGCGGCGGACCGGCCTTCTTCGTCTGTCCGAACGGCACGACCGGTCTGTTCTGCTTCCTGCCCAACCCGAATCTTCGCCCCGAGGTCGGCAAGAACAAGGAAATCGGCATCAACCTGAAATACGACAACATCTTCACCGCCTCCGACTCCTTCCGCGGCAAGATCAATCTGTTCCGTAACGACGTCAGCGACTACATCGACCTCGTCGCCTCGACGCCGGTCCCGACCGGGTTTGGCTCGTTCAGCCAGTTCTACCAATACCAGAACATCGCGCAGGCCCGCATCGAGGGCTTTGAGGCCGAGACGATGTACGATGCCGGCGACTGGTTCGTCGGCCTCGCCGGCCACTACATCAAGGGCAAGAACGTCCAGACCAATATCGGGCTCGCGACCATCACCCCGACCAAGGTCGTGACCACAGGCGGTGTCCGCCTGCTCGATCGCAGCCTGGTCCTGTCGGCGCAGTGGGCGTCCTACGGCCCGAACAACGACATCCCCGCCGGCTATGTGCCTTCGACCGGATACGACCTGATCAACCTCTACATGACCTACGCCGCGACCAAGGACATCGTGTTCTCGGCCTCGATCGACAATCTGCTGAACCAGTACTACCGGCCTTATGCCATTCCCGGCAGCTCGACCGACGGCACCACGCAGAACGACGTGCTGTGGACGAGTCCGGGTCCGGGCAGGGTCTACAAGGCCGGCCTGAGGATCCACTTCGGAGGTGCGTAAGCCCTGGGGCGCCGCAACACCACAAACTTCCACCGGGCCGCGCTGATGCTCCAGCGCGGCTTCGGCGCACTTTCGTCTTGAGAAGAAGGAGAGACTTTTATGTTCATCGCCATGAACCGGTTTCAGGTGAAGAAGGGCGCGGAGACCGCGTTCGAGACCGTCTGGGCTACCCGCGAATCCTATCTCGGCAACATGCCGGGCTTCGTCGAATTTCATCTGTTGAGGGGCCCGGAAGCCGAGGACCACACGCTGTATTCGTCGCACACCACCTGGGTCGACAAGGCAGCCTTCGAGGCCTGGACGCGCTCGGAGGAATTCCGCCGCGCCCATGCGCGCGCCGACAACAGGACCGGCGAGAGCCTCTATCTTGGTCACCCCAAGTTCGAAGGCTTTGAAGTGATTCAGAGCGAGCGCAAGGCCGCGGCCGCTTAGATAGTGCGGGAGAGGAGCCGGACATGCTGAGTACCGATCTCGCCGAGCTCAAGGCGTATATGGCCGACAATCCCGGCGCGGTGATCGAGGACGTCGCGCGCGAGCGCAAGGTCACCCCGTGCGCCGTGATCGAGGCGTTGCCGCCGTCCATGGTGCGCATCGGCGGCGGCGAGCATTTCGGCGCCGCGATGCAAGATATCGCACAATGGGGCGAGGTCACGCTGATCGTCCACACGGATGATGCGATCTTCGAGTTCACGGGCAGCATTCCCGCGGGCGAGATCGGCCGCGGCTATTTCAACCTGATGCAGCCGAAGGGACTGCACGGCCATCTCCGCCACGAGCGTTGCGCGGCCGTTGTATTCGTAGAGCGTCCCTTCATGGGCAAGACGTCCGCCTTCATTGCCTTCGTCAATGCCGACGGCGGCATCATGTTCAAGGTGTTCGTCGGCCGCGACGAGACCCGGGCGCTGCGCAGCGATCAGCTGGCGCGCTTCCGGCAGCTTGCGGACCGCATCGCCGCGTAGCCACTTTCTATCGACGGGAGATCAGGATGCAGGGCATTTTCAGGCTTCGGCACATGATCGTGACAATCGCGCTGACGCTTGCGCCGGCGCCGGCCTTCGCGATCGACGAGGCGCTGCTGCCGCGCAATTTGTCGCCGTGGGGCATGTTCCTCGGTGCCGATATTGTCGTGAAGGCGGTGATGGTCGGGCTCGGCATCGCCTCGCTGGTGACGTGGACGGTGTGGCTCGCCAAGAGCGTCGAGCTGCGCCGCAAGGGCGCGCTGGCGCTGCGGCGCACGCGCGCGCTCGAAGGCAATATCAGGCTGGCGGAAGCGGCAGAGAAGGCCGGCGATGCGCATGACGCGGTCGCCCAGCTCATCCAGTCCTGCGCCAAAGAGGCGGAGCTCTCCGGCGGCGTGCTCGATGACGGCCTTCAGGAGCGCGTCGCGCTGCGGCTGGAGCGGGTCGAGGCGGCGATGTCCAGGCAGATCGCGCGCGGCACCGGCGTGCTCGCGACCATCGGCGCCACCGCGCCGTTCGTCGGCCTGTTCGGCACGGTCTGGGGCATCATGAATTCCTTCATCGGCATTTCCGAGAGCCACACCACCAGCCTTGCGATCGTCGCGCCGGGCATCGCGGAGGCGCTGCTCGCCACCGCGCTCGGCCTCGTCGCCGCGATCCCGGCAGTCGTGATCTACAATCACCTGGTCCGCGGCATCGCCAATTACCGCGCGTTGCTTGGGGACGCCTCGGCGCAGCTGATGTTGCTGGTCAGCCGCCAGCGCGATCACAGGGACTTCCGTTTGGCACGGGCGGCGGAGTAGGCCATGGCTGCGAAACTCGGCGCACGCACCGGATCACCGCGGAGGCGCGGCGACCCCGGCGATCTCGACGTCACCCATGAGATCAACGTCACGCCGTTCATCGACGTGATGCTGGTGCTCTTGATCATCTTCATGGTGGCCGCCCCGCTCGCCACCGTCGACATCGGCGTCGAGCTGCCGGCGACGGCCGCCGAGCCGCAGCCGCGGCCGGACAAGCCGACCTTCGTGACGGTGAAGCCGGATTTGACCGTCGCCGTCGGCGAGGACACCATGGCGCGCGATGGTCTCGCCGCGGGACTCGATGCCGCCACCAAGGGCCGCAAGGACGAGCGCATTTATCTGCGCGCCGACAGGGCCGTGAGCTACGGCGACCTGATGGAGGTGATGAACACGTTGCGCAATGCCGGCTATCTCAAGGTCGCCCTCGTCGGCCTCGACGGACGCAGCTGATGACGGCCAACGCGTTCGCCCTGCACGAGCCGCTTCATGAGCGCGAAACCGCGCGGTGGGGCGTCTCGGCGGCGGTGATCGTTGCGTTGCATGTCGCCGCCGCGTTGCTCGCGATAAACTGGATCAGGTCGCCGCCGGAGCAGGGCGTCAGCCTGCCGGCGATCATGATCGACATGTCGCCGGTCACTTCGGCGCCGCAGCCGACGCTGGACAACGTCGCGCCGGGGCCGCTGATGCAGGAAGCCGACGTCTCGCCGCCGGAGCCGGTGCAGCAGCAGGTCGTCGAGGAGATGCTTGCGCCGACACCGCCGCAGGAAAAGCCGGATGTGGTGGCGCCGCCGGAGCAGAAGCTCGAGCCGACACCGGCGAGGCCCGAGCCGGCGAAGATCGTGCCGGTCGAAAAGCCAGCGCCCGAGAAGCCCAAGGTGGTCCGCCGCGAGGCGAAGAAACCGTCGGACGCAACGCCTGCGCCGCGCACCAGCGCCCCGCCGCGCGCCGAGCGCGCGGCGCCGATGGCATCGGCCATGAGCGCCGGCGCAGTCGCTTCAGCCATCGCGTCCTACAATCAACGCGTCCGCGCGCATCTGATGCGCTTCCACTCCTACCCGTCCGGCGGCAACGGCCAGCGCGGCGTCTCAAGGCTCAGCTTCACCGTCGGCCGCAGCGGGCAGGTGACATCGAGCCGTCTCGGCGGCTCGTCCGGCGTTGCCGCGTTCGATGCCCAGGCGATGTCGATGGTCCGCCAGGCCTCGCCGTTTCCGCCGATCCCCGAGGAGATCAAGAACGGCGCGATGAGCTTTTCGATCCCGGTGGAATTTACGGTGAGGTGACGGCGCTGTCTCACTCCATCTCCCCGTTCTTACGGGGAGAGGGTGGGGTGGGGGCTGTCTCAGCAAACTCATCGAGAGTACGGGAATGGAATTCTATCCTCGTCATTGCGAGCGCAGCGAAGCAATCCAGAATCTTTCCGCAGAGACAGTCTGGATTGCTTCGCTGCGCTCGCAATGACGGACGGTGAGGCGCCGCTGTCGGTTCCAACCCTCTCCCCGTAAGAACGGGGAGAGGGAGCGGAGAGAGCGCCTCGCCTTACTTCGCCTTTAGGAAATCCGCGACTTCGAGCAGCATGAACTCGTCGTCGTCGGCCTTGTTGGGATCGCGGCTGGAGGAGAACGGCAAATTGTTGTCGTTGCCGACGATGATGTGGGTGTCGTCGACGCGATCGACGTTCTCGATGGTGAAGAACGGGAAGGTGTAGACGCCGTCGTTGAGCGGCTTGCGCGCCTTCTTGTCGGGGTCCTGGATCTTCAAGAGGTCGATATAGCCGATCTTGCGCACGGGCTTGCCGACATTGGCGTCCGAGAGCTCGATCTTGTAGACGCGCTTGAACTTGGCGATGTCAGGGAAGCAGTTCTCGCCGCGCTGGCCTTGCGGGCAGGCCTTGTCGGCGGTGCCTTCGCCGTTGTCGCGCTCGATGATCAGGCCGTCCGTCGGGTCGATCATGTTGAAATCGCCGATGGCGTTGCCGTTCTGCTCGAACACATACTGCCAATAGCGGCCGGTGAATTTTTCGGCGGCGACGTCGAACTCGAGGATGCGGGAGGCTTCCTTGCCGTCGACCTTCTCCCAGTCCTTCTTCTCGGCATCCCACAGCGGTCCCTCGAGCAGGCCGTAGAGGAACTTGCCGTCCTTCGAGGCGGCAAAGCCCTCATAGCCCTTGGAGCGGCGCAGATTGACGTTGGTGTAGGTCTGGCCCGGCGCGCCCGAGTGTAGGTCTGGCCCGGCGCGCCCGGCGTTGCCACCGCCCAATTGTCGGGCGAGCGCACCGGCTTGCCGTCGGCAACCGTCTCGAACACGCCGAGGATCTTGCCTGATTTGTCGGCCTTCAGGATGTAGGGGCCGAACTCGTCGCCGATCCAGAAGACGTCGCCGATGATCTGGAAACCTTCGGTGTCGAAGTCGGAGCCGGTCAGGTAGCGCTTCTGGGTGTCCTCGTGCACGATGCGGAAGGGGACCTTCTTGTCGGGATCGTGCAGGAAGACCGTCTCCTGGCGCTCGATCTTGCCGCTGGCCCAATCCATCTTGTAGCGGTTCAGGTACAGCATCGAGTCCGGCGAGTTGGCGCGCGCGCCCATGCCGTTGTCGGTGATCACCCAGTAGCTGCCGTCGGCCATGTGCTTGATGCCGGAATGGCCCTGCAGCGGCTGGCCCTTGAACGGCAGCGAGACGCCGGTCGGACGCTCATAGGACTTGCCCATCACGGTGCCGAGCGCGTCAACGCGCTTGCCGGTGGTGTACTTGCCGGAGGTCTTGAGATCGGCGGGCGCGTCGGCCGGCGCGTCGATGAAGGTGGCGGCCGGCATCACCACGTGGCCGGCGAGCTTGGCCGGGAATTCGCCCTCGCTCTGCGCGAGCGCGGTGCTCCCTGTGAGAATGATCGTTGCGACGGTAGAGAGAAAAGTCGCGCGCATGTGCGTCTCCTGTTAAGCGGACGACGCCTTATGCGGATTGCGTGTTGCAGTTTTGTGAAACCGGGCGAATGGCCGCAGGGCCCGGTTACTCCCTTACCGCGCGGGTCAGTCGCAGCGCATCGCAAGCGCTGCAGCCGGCATCACACGCCCTCATAGACCAGCCTGGTGAAGTAGCCGGGATCGACGAGGAACTGCCCAAATTTCGCATCGAATGCGGCCGTGGGCTTGGCAGCAACAATCTCGTCGCGCGACTTTCCCTGCTTCTTGAGATTGCCGACATTGTCCCTGATCGCGACCAGCATGTCGCGGAATGCCTGCAGCTCCGCCTTGTTGCTGACGGGCTTGCCGTGACCGGGAATGATGATGGTGTCGTTGTTGGCCGCCGCCAGATTGGCATCCGACGCCGCGATCATGCCGTTGATGCTGCCGCCGGTCGAATAGTCGATGAACGGATAGATGCCGTTCCAGTAGGTGTCGCCGACATGAAGGACGTTGGCCTCGGTAAACATCACCGAAATGTCGCCGTCGGTATGTGCCGGCCCGTAGTACCTCATCGCAATCGATGCGCCGTTGACCTTGAGATCATGCTCCTTGGCGAACACCTGGGCCGGGACGGCGCTGGCGGGCAGGGCGAGGAAATTATAGTCCCAGTCCTCGACCCGCTGAACGACGGAGAGGTGCTTGCGGGTATTTTCGTGCGCAATGATCTTGGCGCCGGCCGCCTGCAGCCATTCATTGCCGTCGGCATGGTCGAAGTGCCAGTGCGTATTGATGAGGTGCGCGATCGGCTCCTTGCCGAGCTCGGCCAGCGCCTTGGTGAGCTGAGGGCGCGAGACGCCGATGCCGGCGTCGACCAGAAGCTTGCCGTCAGGTCCCGTGAGGACGGCGATGTTGCCGCCGGATCCTTCCAGCACGCTAATATTGTTGCGCAGCTTGTAGGTCGTGATCGGGGACGTTGCCGCGCTGTCCTTGATCAGGCTGACGAGGCCGCGCGCCTCTGCGAAGGCCTGTCGCGGCGTGAGCCAACCCGTTGTCGCGGCAAAGGCGCCGCCGACGCAGCACAGACAAAAGCCCCGTCGGGACAACGAAGGGAGTTCTGGCGATCCCATGCAATGCTCGCTTTCCTCGATGCTTATTGGCGGCGCCAACGATCGAACCGGCCGCAGGGACGGGTGGTAGCACCAAAGAAGGCAAGCGATCTACCACGATAGCACGATAAGCCGTGGTCGCGCGGACGCTGCTACTCCTTGACCGCGCCGGTCAACGACGACACGTAATAATCCACGAACAGCGAGTAGAAGATCGCGACCGGCAGCGAGCCGAGCAGCGAGCCCGCCATCAGCGCACCCCATTGGTAGACGTCGCCGGTGACGAGCTCGGTCAGGATCGCGACCGGCACGGTCTTGTTGGCGCCGCTCTGGATGAAGGCGAGCGCGTAGATGAACTCGTTCCAGGACAGCGTGAAGGAGAAGATGCCGGCCGAGATCAGGCCGGGCACCGCAAGCGGCAGCGTGATCCGGCGCAGGATCTGCAGCCGCGTCGCGCCGTCGACCAGCGCGCATTCCTCGAGCTCGTAGGGGATCGACTTGAAATAGCCGATCAGGAGCCAGGTGCAGAACGGCACCAGGAAGGTCGGATAGACCAGGATCAGGGCAAGCGGCGAGTCGAACAGGCCGAACTGCACCACGACGGTGGCAAGCGGAATGAACAGGATCGACGGCGGCACGAGGTAAGCAAGGTAGATGCCGAGGCCTACATAAGGACTGCCGCGGAAGCGCAGCCGCTCGATGGCATAGGCCGCCAGCGTGCTCGCGAGCAGCGACAGCGTGGTCGAGCCGATCGCGACCAGCATCGTCGTCTTCAGCCAGCGCGGATAGGAGGTGTCGAACAGCAGATGCTTGATGTGCGCCAGCGTCGGCGAGGAGATCCAGAACGGATTATGGTCCTTGTAGTTGAGCAGCTCCGCGTTCGGCTTGAACGAGGTGATTGCCATCCAGTAGAACGGAAACAGCAGGATCAGCACGAAGCAGCCGAGCGGCAGGTAGATCATCATCAGCCGCCGCAGCCCGGAATCCCAGGCCATGGTGTCGGGAGCGGCCTTGGCGACGGCAGAGCCTTGCGCGACGGTGTCAGTCATTGCTCTCTCCCTGCTGCCATTTGCGGCGCGCCAGGCCGAAATAGGAGAACACTGTCGCGAACACCAGGAACGGGATCATCGATACCGCGATCGCGGCGCCTTCGCCGAGCTCGCCGCCGGCGATGCCGCGCTGGAACGCCAGCGTCGCGAGCAGATGGGTCGAGTTGACGGGCCCGCCGCGGGTGATGGCATAGACCAGCTGGAAGTCGGTGAATGTGAAGATGATCGAGAAGGTCATGACGATGGCGAGGATCGGCATCATCATCGGGAAGGTGATGTAGCGGAAGCGCTGCCAGGCGCTGGCGCCATCCAGCATCGCGGCTTCGTACAACGAGGGCGAGATGGTCTGCAGGCCCGCCAGCAGCGAAATCGCGACGAAGGGAATGCCGCGCCAGATGTTGGCGGCGATCAGCGAGAACCGCGCCGGCCAGGGCGAGCCGAGGAAGTCGATATTGCTCGATCGCCAGTGCAACACGTCGACCAGCAGATAGGAGATGATCGAGAATTGCGGATCGTAGATCCACCAGAACGCCAGCGCCGACAGCACCGTCGGCACGATCCAGGGCAGGAGCACGATGGCGCGCAAGAGGCTCTTGAACGGAAAATGATTGTTGAGCAGCAGTGCGAGCCAGAAGCCGAGCGCGAACTTCCCGAAGGTCGCGACCGCCGTGTAGAACACGCTGTAGAACACCGCGTTCCACCACAGGGGATCGGTCAGCAGGTACTGGAAGTTCTCCAGACCGACGAAGATGCCGCGCCGTCCGATCGTGGTGTCGGTGAAGGCGAGCCAGATGCCAAGGCCGAGCGGATAGGTCAGAAACACCGCGAGCAGCCCGAGCGCCGGTGCAAGGCACATCGCGATCAGAAACGGCTTGTAATCGAACAGCCGCACGACCCAGTTCGGCTGCCGCTGCGCCAGTGCGGGGGAGGAGAGGGTAGTCACGGACATCAGGGCGTTGTCCTGTCTTTGAAAGTCACCACACCGTCATTGCGAGCGAAGCGAAGCAATCCAGTCTGTTTTCGAAGTGATAGTCTGGATTGCTTCGTCGTTTCAGTGCAAAATTGCTTCGCAATTTTGTCACGTGCTCCTCGCAATGACGATGGCTCGATCGTCGCGCACTACTTCTGCCGCCGGAAGTACCGCTTGCAGCGCTGCTCAGCTTCGGCCGCCGCGGCCTCCGGCGTGGCAGCGCCGGTTGCGACGGATGCGCACATCTGGATCAGCACATAATCGGCGCTGACCGCGCCGGTCGCGGTCGAGATCGGGCCCTTGTAGCCGTCATAATAGGTGCTGTTCATCGTGTCCTTGAACAGCCTCACCTTGGGATCCTGCGACCACACGGCCGCCTCGGCATAGGCGGCCAGCGGCTGGGACCAGTAGCCGGAGTTGGCATTTAGCCAAGGCTCGTACTGGTCCTTTTCCATCATGTACTGCAGGAAGGCTTTTGCGGCGTTGGGGTACGGGCTGTGCTTGAACACCATGGCGTTCAGCGTCAGGCCGGCCATCGGAGAGACCTTGGCGAGGCCCTTGGGCAGCAGCTGATGCTCGCTATCCTCGGCGATCGCCTTGGTCGCGGGGTCGTTCTTGAGCGAGAAGTACAGCGAGACGCCGTTGGCCGTCAGCGAGATCTCCTGCGAGGAAAAGGCGCGGTTGTTGCTGACGTCGTTCCATGACGGCGTGCCGGCGATGAAGGTCGGGTACAGCTCCTTGACCCAGTTCAGCGCGGCGATCGTCTCCTTGCTGTTGATGGTGACGTTGCCCTCCTCGTCGAGCAGGGAGGCGTTGTGCGACCACAGCGCCCAGTTGGCGAAGCCGTTGCCGTCGCCCTTGGCGTTGCCGAGTGCGAAGCCGGCCGGCTTGCCGGCCTTGTGGAGCTTGCGGCACAGGTCGACCACGCCGGCATGATCTTCCGGAACCTTGTCGAATCCGACCGATTGCAGGACCGACTTGCGGTAGATCAGGGGACCGGCAGTGGCGCCGAACGGCAGTCCGATCCAGGCATCGCTCTTGTTCTTCTTGCCGTAGCGTTGCGCCAGCGGCTGCCAGCCGCCATAGCGCTTGCCGAGATAGTCGGCGACGTCGGTGAGCTCGATCAGCTTGTCGATATAGATGTGCGGCGCGTCGGAGAAGCCGATGATGATGTCGGGGCCGGCGCCGGAATTCGAGGTCACCGCGGTCTGCTGGTTGATGTCTTCCCAGCCGACGAAGTCGACCTTGACCTCGACGCCTGTCTCCTTGCTGAATTTCGCCGCGTTGGCGCGGAACACGTCCTCGTCGGCCTGGACGAAGCGCACCGGGCGCAGCATGCGCAGCGATGCGCCCTTCTCGATCTCGAGCTTGGGTGCCGGAACATCGGCAGCTTTGATAGTGGATGTTTGCGCTGCAGCACCGGTGGCAGCAAGCGTTGCGGCGGACAGGCCCAGCGCCAAGGCGTCACGACGTGTAAGGTCGTTCCTCATCAGTTCCTCCCTGTTGTCGTCCCCTCCCGGCGTTGATCGCCGGTGAAGGGTCTCGTCCGTCTGTGGCGCCTTTGCGCGCCGTCCGCCTAGCTGTTCGGTCCGCGATCCATGCTGACAGGCTGCCAGCGGCGGAGCGCGGTGTCTTGCAGCACCGACGGATTGACACAGCTTACCGGCCACATGCCCTGAAGCACCAGTGACAATTCGTAGCCCACGCGGCGCTTGCGCGCCTCGTCGAACCGTGCCGAGGCCGAGGCGACATGGGCGGTCAGGGTGACGTTCTCCATGCCGAGCAGCGGGTTGTTGTGCGAGGGCGGTTCCTTCTCCAGCACGTCGAGCGCGGCATGCGCGATCCACCCCTCCTGCAGCGCCTTGATCAGGCTCTCCTCGTCCACCGTGGCGCCGCGCCCGGTGTTGATGAAGACCGAGCCTTTCTTCATCTGCTGGAAGTGCTTCTCGGTCAGCATGTGATGCACTTCGGGTCTTGCCGGCGCGTGCATCGAGACGAAGTCGGATTGCGACAGCACCTCGTTCAGCGTCGCCGGGATGACGCCGTGATCGTACATCAGCGTCTCCTGGATGAAGGGATCGTAGGCCATCATGCGCAGGCCGAAGGGCGCTGCGCGTTTCGCAACCGCGCGGGCGACACGGCCGAACGAGATGAAGCCGAGCGTCTGGCCCATCAGCCTGGGGATCTTCAAGAGCGCCGGCCGGCCCTCGGCCCAGCGGCCGTCGCGCGCCATGCGATCCTGCTCGACAAGGCGGCGGAAGCCCGCGAGCAGCAGCATCATGGCGTGGTCGGCGACCTCCTCGATGAAGGTGTCGGGGATGTTGGTCACGGGAATGCCGCGGGCGGTGGCGGCCTTGACGTCGACGCTGTCGACGCCGACCGAGCCGAGCGTGATGACCTTGCAATTGTCCAGCGCGTCGATGATCGACTTGGTGATCGGGATGCCCTTGGCATAGATGGCGTCGGCGGTCTTCGCGGCGGCGATGAACTCGGCCTCGTTGGCGGGGGCCTCGACGATCTCGGCGTCGATCGGATCGAGCGCCTCGCGCTCGTAGGAATAATCGCTGCCCGCGACCGTGAAGCTCGCGCCCTTCGGCGTCACCACCCTGTATTTCGGCATGTCCTGCTCCCGATTTGGTTTGTCGGTTCTTGTTGCGACCCGGCCTTCTTGAGCGGGCCTTTGCGTCTTTTACGCGAAATCGGTCCGGGCGCGTACAATTCCCGGTTGTCCGCTGCGAGGATATTTGCCGATTTCAACGGCATGTTCCGGGCTTCTACGGAGGCGCGTAAGTAACTTGCTAAGAGGTCTCACACTAAAAGTTGATTCAATTTGTATCGATTCACTCGCTTGCCGTATCCCTTTCTCGCCGGAGCCATCCCGTGAAGTTGAGCAATCTGAAGATCGCCCCGAAGCTGGGCATCCTTGTCGGCGTCACCCTGTTCGGTCTGTGCATCTCCGGCGTTCTGGCCGGGTACCTGATGAAGCAGGAGATGGTGAATGCCCGCATCGACCAGACCAAGGCGATCGTCGAACTGGCCCGCAACTATGCCGCGACGCTGATGAAGCGGGTCAATGCCGGCGAGATGACCAAGGACGCCGCGTTTGCGGACCTGCGCCGCTACGGCAGCGCGATGACTTACGACAAGGGCTCCGGCTATCTGTTCGGCACCAGCTATGACGGCATCACGCAGATTGCGCCCGATCCGAGGGTGATCGGCCAGAACCGCATGGATGTGGAGACGAACGGCCGCAAGCTGTCCCGCGAGTTCATGGACGGCGTCAAGGCCAACGGTGAACTCCTGCTCTTCTACGAATACATGAAGCCCGGCCAGGAGAAGCCGATCCGCAAGCTCGGCTACGCGGTCGCTGTCCCCGGCTTCGAGATGTATCTCGGCACCGGCGCCTATCTCGAGGACATCGACGCCAAGATGGGACCGGTCTACTGGATGCTCGGCTTCGCCATGCTCGGCATCGTCATCGTCGCCGGCAGCGTCGCCTGGATGATCGGCCGCAGCATCAGCCGTCCGCTCGCGTTGCTCGGCGCCCGCATGAAGGATCTCGCCGACGGCAAGCTCGAGGGTGAGATCCCCGGCGTTGGCCGTGGCGACGAGGTCGGCGCGATGGCGTCCACCGTCCAGATCTTCAAGGACAACGCAGTGCGCATCCGCGACCTCGAGAAGACCGAGGCGGACGCCAAGGAGCGCGTCGCGACGGAACGTCGCAGCGCGATGGAGGGCATTGCCAACGATTTCGAACGCAGCGTCAACGGCATCGTCCGCTCGGTCTCCTCGGCCGCGGCCGGCATGCAGTCGACGGCGCAGTCGATGACCGCGACCGCGAGCGATGCCTCCTCGCGCGCGGCCACCGTCGGCGCGGCCTCGCAAAAGGCCTCCGGCAATGTCGGCACGGTTGCCGCCGCCGCCGAAGAGCTGTCGAGCTCGGTTGCGGAAATCTCCCGCCAGGTCACCCGCTCGACCGAAGTGGCGAGCAAGGCGGTCAACGATGCCGAGCGCACCAACGCCACCGTCCAGGTGCTCTCCTCCGGCGCCGAGAAGATCGGCGAGGTCGTCAAGCTGATCCATTCGATCGCGGCGCAGACCAACCTGCTGGCGCTCAACGCCACCATCGAGGCGGCGCGTGCCGGTGAGTCCGGCCGCGGTTTCGCCGTCGTCGCCTCCGAGGTCAAGGCGCTCGCCAACCAGACCGCGAAGGCGACCGAGGAGATCTCGGCGCAAGTGGCGGCGATGCAGACCTCGACCAGCGACGCGGTTGCGGCCATCACCGGCATCACGCAGACGATTGCCGAGATGAGCGAGATCACCGCCGGCATCTCCGCCTCGATCGAGCAGCAGGGCGAAGCCACCCGCGAGATCGCCCGCAACATCCAGTCGGTCGCGGCCGGCTCGAGCGAGATCAACGCCAATATCGGCAGCGTCACCTCGGCCGCGGAAGCGACCGGCGCGGCGGCCGGCGACGTGCTCACCAACGCCCGCGAGCTGGACAGCCAGTCCGGCGCCCTGCGCAGCGCGGTGGACAGCTTCCTCGCCAAGGTTCGTGCGGCGTAGCTCAACGCGCGAGTACTGCTACCAACCACGACGTCATGCCCGGGCTTGTCCCGGGCATCCACGTTCTTGAGCACCTCATCCGCGGACAGGCGTGGATGGCCGGGACATAGGCGAGCGGAAGCGACGCCGTCCTTCGAACGGCTATGCCCGGCCATGACGGAGAATGCCGAATTCGTAGGGTGGGCAAAGACGCAAAGCGACCTGCCCAACTTTTTCTTTTTTGAACTTGCTGTCATGCCCCGCGAAGGCGGGGCATCCAGTACGCCGCGGCCCATCGGGTCAATCACTGCCGTCTCGGAATACTGGATCGCCCGCCTTCGCGGGCGATGACACCTTCCTAGAACCCTACTGCTTCTCGATCCCCGCGTCGCGGATCAGCCGTTCCCACAGCACAAGCTGCTCGTTCACGAACGTGCCGAGCTCCTCCGGCGTGCCCGAGAACGCATCCATGCCCAGCGTGGCGAGCTGGGCCTTGATCTCCGGCTTCTCGACGATCTTGCGGATCTCGGCATTGAGCCGTGTCACGATCTCCCTGGGCATGCCTGCGGGGCCGAAATAGCCCTGCCATGAGGAGATGTCGAAATCAGGCACGCCGGCTTCCTGCATCGAGGGCAGGTTCGGGATCAGCGGCGTGCGGTCCTTGGTGGTGACGGCGAGCGCGCGCAGCGCGTTGCCCTGGACGTGGGGCAGGCCGGTGAGGATGTCCACGAACATCATCGAGACGCGGCCGCCCATGACGTCGTTGAGCGCCGGCGGCGAGCTCTTGTAGGGCACGTGCAGCAGGTCGAGCCCGGCATTGTGCGCAAAGGTCGCACCCGACACGATCGCCGAGGACGAGCCCGAGGCGTAGCTCAGCTTGCCCGGATTGGCCTTGCCGTAGGCGACGAGCTCGGCGACGCTCTTGGCCGGCACGTCGGGGTGAATGACCAGCATGAAGGGCAGATCGCCGGTGCGCGCGATCGGCGTGAAATCCTTGACGGGGTCGTAGGTCAGGCTCTTGAGCAGATAGGGATTGGCCGAATGCGTCGTGTTGGTCGTCACCAGCAGCGTGTAGCCGTCGGGCGCGGCGCGCGCGACATAGGTCGCGGCGATCATGCCGTTGGCGCCGGCCTTGTTCTCGATCACGATGCCGACGCCGAGCGCCTGCGACAGATGCTGCGAGATCAGCCGCGTCGTGGTGTCCGTGCCGCTGCCGGCGGCAAACGGCAGCACCAGCGTGATGTTGCGGCTCGGCCAGGTATCGGCCTGCGCGGCGGATGCGGCGGCGAGGCAAAACAGAGCCGCGCCGGCGATGCGCAGGGCCCGGATCAGTGATGACAGCATGTGCGGACGTTCCCTCTTTTTTCGTTGGCGGGGAACCTAGCTTCTCTTCGCTCAAATCGGAAGGCGGGAGTTTGTCGCCCGCGGCGCGGAATTACTTCACCGCAGAGCCCTGGCGCGAGGCGATCACGACGCCGGCGAGCACCAGGGCGTAGCCGATCAGATGAAACGGCTGCAGCTTTTCGCCGAGCAGCAGGATTGCCATCGCCGAGCCGAACACCGGCACCAGATGGAAGAACGGCGCGGCGCGGTTCGGGCCGATCAGCGCGACGCCGCGGTTGAAGAAGAGATAGGCGAGCGTCGAGGGGAAGATCAGGATGTAGCCGAGCGTCATCAGCGTCACGGTGTCGAATTGCAGCACGCTGCCGCTCCAGGTCTCCCAGATCGCGGCCGGCAGCAGCATCGTCGCGCCGCAGCAGGTGGTGAAGGAGAGAAAGGAGAGCTGGTGGATCTTCGGCCGTCGCGGGATGAAGGCGGAGTAGAGTCCGAACGCCACCAGCGAGGAGGCGAACATGAGGTCGCCCCTGTTGAAGCTGATGCCGGCGAGGGCGGCGAGATCGCCGCGCAGGATGATGATCAGCACGCCGAGCAGCGAGATCGCGATGCCGGCGAACTGTCCGCCGGTCAGCCGCACGCCGAACAGCACCAGCGACCACAGCGCCACGAACAGGGGACCTGCCGACTGGATCAGCAGCGCGTTCAGCGCCTCCGTGTACTGCATCGCCCAGTACGAGATCGCGTTGTTGAAGGCAAAGCCGACCAGCGACAGGAACAGCATCAAGGGAAGGCTCGCGCGCAGGGCGGGCCAGTCGCGCTTCAGATGCGGCCAGGCGAATGGCAGCAGGATCAGGAACACGCCGAACCAGCGGATCGTGGTCACCGTCAGCGGCGGCACATGCGCGCCGACATGGCGCGCGAGCACGATGTTGCCGGCCCAGAACAGCGAGCTCAGGCTGAGCAGCAGATAAGGCTGGTTGTTGAGCCAGCTGGCCGGATTGGCGGCCGGTGGCGCGGGCGAAGCGATCGTCATGGGCGTTGGATACGAGCTTGCGCCGGACCGCCGTCACGGCACAAGTCACGCCGCCGCAATGCTACAATGCGCGCACCAGCCGAGGAGGTGTCATTGGCGGTTAATATGTTGAACATCGAAGGCCTGGAACGGCTCGACCGGAACGCGCCTGTGGTGATGCTGAACCTGATGCGTTTCCACGCGCGCTCGCGCGATGGCGACGGTTCGGGCTGGGATGCCTATCTCCGCTACAGCGCGGTGACAGTGCCGATGATCAAGACGCGCGGCGGCACGCTGCAGTGGACTGGCGAGGCCAAGGCGATCGCGCTCGGCCCGCATGCGGGCAACGATTGGGATTTCGTCGCGCTGGTCTATTATCCGACCGTCGCGGCGTTCCTGGACATGATGACGTCCGAGGCTTACGAGCGTGAAGCCGACCCGCACCGCGTCAACGCCTGCGCCGAGCACGTCATCATCGCGACGAGCGAGGCCTACAGCAAGTTCAAGACGAAATAGCGATGTCAGTCGCGGGGGGCGCTTCTTCCCCTCTCCCCTTGTGGGAGAGGGTGGCTCGCCGCGACAGCGGCGAGACGGGTGAGGGGTCTCTCTCAGCGAATCCAACTCTCATTGAATACGCGGAGAGAGACCCCTCATCCGGCGCCATAGCCGAAGCTCTGCTTCGGCGTTCTCAGGAACGGCGGCCAAAGGCCGCCTATGCCACCTTCTCCCACAAGGGGAGAAGGAAGAAGAGGCGGCGCCGCAATACCCTCATTTCCTCCGCTCCTCCGCCAGCGCATCCACGGCGTCCCGACACGCCTTCTGCAACAGGCGGCAGACATCTTCCACCGATCGCTGCCGGCTCAGCGCCGCAAAGGTCGGATAGCTCGTCAGCACGAAGATCAGATCGACCGCATCCTGCACGGCGCCCTTTGCGGCCTGCTTGCCGACGATCCGCGGCAACAGCCCGGTTAGCAGCTCGCGCCGGCGTTCGTTGCGTTCGCGCAGCGAGTCGCCGAATTCGGGATCGGTCGCGATCGCCTGATTGAGCCCGCCAATGGCAGGATCGTGCGACCAGAATCGACAGAAGATCGCGACCACGCGGTCGAGCGCGGCGCGCGGGTCCGCCATGGTCATCACCTCGGCCAGCTCGAACAGGCCGCCCTCGCGGGCAATGTGGTCGAACACGGCTTCCAGCAAGCCGCCCCGCGATCCGAACTGGTTGTAGACGGTGAGCCGCGTGACGCCGGCCGCCTTCGCCACGACGTCGAGGGAGAAGTTCGCGATGCCGGCGTCCTTGCGCAACAGACGCGCGCCGGCTGCGATGATGCGCTCGCGCGTCTCCGCGGCCGCAGAGGCCCTCGCCGGGCTGACGTAGTTGCGCTTCGTCACGGCCTTGCGGTGTCCATAAATTGACTATACATAATGTATATTAAAATTGGAAAGCCGGAGCTTGCCATGCAGACTGCCCTCGTGATCGCGCTGTCGCTTCATGTGTTGTCGTCCGTGTTCTGGGCGGGATCAAGCTTCGCACTGGCGCGCACCGGCGCTGCCGGTGGGGAGCAACTCGTCTTTCCACAGCTTGGCGCAGCCACGATCGCAATCGTGACCGGAGGCTATCTCGGCCATCTCGTTCATGCCGGCAGCTTCGGCACGACGGAGCAGGTGCTGGCGCTCGGCGCGGTGTGCGCATTGATCGCCGTCGGCGTTCAGGCGGCGATCGGCCCTCGCGCAGTGATCACCTTGCGTCGTGGCACCGGCGATCTCCAGGGCGTGCGTTCGCGCATTGCGACCGCGCAGCGCGTGGCGGCGGGGCTGCTCGGCATCACCGCGCTCTGCATGGGCGCCGCGCGTTATATCTGAGGGCGATCTTACGTCGTCTGCTTCCGCGACGCCACGAACACGCCCGACAGCACCAGCGCAAATCCAATGAAGTGGAACGCCTGCGGGTGCTCGCCGAGGAACGCCATCGCCATGATCGAGCCGAACACCGGCACGACGTGGAAGAACGGCGCGGCGCGGTTGGCGCCGATCAGGCGGACGCCACGATTGAAGCAGAGGTAGGCGAGCGTCGACGGGAACACGGCGACATAGAACAGCGTCAAGAGGTTCGGCCCGTCGAGCTTCATGACGGGGCGCGCGGACAATTCCCAGATCTCGAGCGGAATGAGACAGGCGGCGCCGGCGCCGAAGGTGAAGGCGAGGAACGACAGGCCGTGCATCGGCGGCCGCTTCAGGGTCAGCACCGAATACAGCGCGAAGATGATCAGCGCGACGATGAAGATGAGATCGCCCTTGTTGAACGCGATGTTCGACAGCGCGGTGAAATCGCCATGCAGCAGGATGGTCAGCACGCCGCACATCGACAGCAGCACGCCGAACGCCTGGCCTGCGGTGAGGCGGACGCCGAGGATGGCGAGCGACCACAGCGCCACCAGCAGCGGCGCGGCCGATTGCAGCAGCAGCGTGTTGAGCGCCTGGGTATGCTCCAGCGCCCAATATTGCAGCGTGTTGAAGGCGCCGATGCCGATGATCGAGAGCGTGATCATCAGGCCGAGCCGCCCCCGGATCGCGGGCCAGTCCTGGGCGAGGTGCTTCCAGGCGAACGGCAGCACCATCAGGAAGGCGAAGGTCCAGCGCAGGAACGACAGCGTCACCGGCGGGATGTGGCCGGCGGCCAGACGCCCGACGATGGCATTGCCGGCCCAACACAGCGCGGTGATGCTGAGCAGCAGGTAAGGCTGGTTGGCGATCCAGTTGTGGCCGGAGGTCTCCGCGCCTGTGGTCTGCCCGGTGGCGGTCATTGTGATTGCTATGGCCCCGCGTCATGCGCCGAGGCCCCGGCCCGGCGCTGTCCAGGCTGGCTGATAGCCCGGCCTGGCTCAAAGACACGGAAATCGCGGTTGCATCAACGGGGGGCGGATGCATCGCGACCATGCAGCGACGAAGGCGGCTTCTCACGCTTTGGTCGAAGCCATGGCGCCGGCCGCCAAGGTTGCGAGATTTTAAGGGTATATCAAAGGCTTGGAAGGGCTTTCGAGCCGCGAAAAAGCCCCGTTCTTGCTTGCCTAGAGGGGCCGCTTCCTTTATCCGGTGGGGCTGCCTCGCGTGCGAACGGCCTTGGGCCGGGAATTGGGCTGGGCGCTAGGCGCGATCTTAGGAAAAGCGGATTCCGGTTTTCCGTTTGGATCGTGCCACCTACAGAGAAATCTTCGAAGGATTACCCGCGAATGGCCAATGTTGTCGTCGTCGGCGCCCAGTGGGGCGACGAAGGAAAGGGCAAGATCGTCGACTGGTTGTCGGAGCAGGCGGATATCGTCGCGCGCTTCCAGGGCGGCCATAATGCCGGCCATACGCTGGTCATCAATGGCGAGACCTACAAGCTCGCGCTGCTGCCCTCCGGCGTGCTGCGCTCGTCGAAGCTGTCGGTGATCGGCAATGGCGTCGTGTTCGATGCGCAGGCCTTCCTCGACGAGGTGACCAAGCTGCGCGGCCAGGGCGTCGCGGTCGGCCCGGAGAATCTGCGCGTCGCTGAGAACGTGACCCTGATCCTGCCGCTGCACCGCGAGC
Source organism: Bradyrhizobium sp. B117 (assembly GCF_038969555.1). Classification (NCBI taxonomy): domain Bacteria; kingdom Pseudomonadati; phylum Pseudomonadota; class Alphaproteobacteria; order Hyphomicrobiales; family Nitrobacteraceae; genus Bradyrhizobium; species Bradyrhizobium sp. B117. The sequence continues at coordinate 8,838,547 of NZ_CP152414.1, read as the reverse complement.
TCGATGCGCTTCGTGAATCGTCCAATTCGGCGACCGCGATCGGCACCACGCGTCGCGGCATCGGACCTGCCTATGAGGACAAGGTCGGCCGCCGTGCGATCCGCCTGATGGACCTTGCCGATCTCGACACGCTTCCGCACAAGATCGACCGGCTGCTGGCGCACCACAACGCGCTGCGTCGCGGCCTCAACCTTCCGGAGTTCGACGGCAACGAGATCCTGAAGGAGCTGAGCGCGCTGGCGCCGCAGCTGCTGCCTTATGCGGAGACCGTCTGGCGCCTGCTCGACACCGAGCGGCGCGCCGGCAAGCGCATCCTGTTCGAAGGCGCGCAAGGCGCGCTGCTCGACGTCGACCACGGCACCTACCCTTACGTCACCTCGTCCAACACGGTGGCGGCGCAGGCTGCGACCGGAACGGGCCTTGGCCCGAGCGCGGTCGGCTACGTGCTCGGCATCTGCAAGGCCTATACGACCCGCGTCGGTCAGGGCCCGTTCCCGACCGAGCTGCTGAACGAGATCGGCGAGGAGATCGGCCGCAGGGGCCGCGAGTTCGGGGTCAATACCGGGCGCAAGCGCCGCTGCGGCTGGTTCGACGCCGTGTTGGTCCGCCAGACCGTGCGGACCTGCGGCATCACAGGCCTCGCGCTGACCAAGCTCGACATCCTCGACGGTTTCGACACCATCGAGGTCTGCACCGGCTACAAGCTCGACGGCAAGGAGATCGACCATTTCCCGGCCGGCGAGGGCGCCCAGGCCCGGGTCGAGCCGATCTACGAGACCATCGAGGGTTGGAAGGAGCCGACGGCCAATGCACGGTCGTGGGCACAGTTGCCGGCCCAGGCCATCAAATATGTCCGCCGGATCGAGGAATTGGTGGGGTGCCCGGTGGCGCTGCTTTCCACCAGCCCCGAACGTGAAGATACTATCCTGGTGCAAAATCCGTTTGAGGCTTAACGAAATCTTACCGGGACGCGCGTATAGTTGAGTAGAAATGGCTGATTACTATCCGCTGATCGCCCGCGCTATTGCTGCCCTGGACCCGAACGCTCCCGGCGAGAGCCGTCGCGCGCTCTATGAGCGCGCGCGCACGGCGCTGATCGCGCAGCTGCGCAGCGTGCAGCCGCCGCTCTCCGAGTCCGAGATCACCCGCGAACGGCTGTCGCTGGAAGAGGCGGTTCGCAAGGTCGAATCGGAGGCCGCCCAGCGCGCCCGCGAGGCCTCCCGCCCCGGCGGGGGCGGCGGTGGGCGTGGCGGCAGTGGCGATGCGTTCCGGAGAGCCAGCACCCGCGCCGCCGAGGGCAATCCGGCCGCACCTCAGCCCGGTGCCCCGCCGCGCACCCGTCCGGCCCCGCCACCGCCGCGGGCAGATCGTCCGTCCTTCAACGTCGATGACCAGGGCGATGCCCAGCGTCCGCCGCGGGCGCCGCGTTTCGACGCCCCGCGCCAGCCGGGTCCCCCCGCTCCACCGATGCCGGAGCCGCCGGCGCCTGCGCAGGCCGGGCGCGATCGTGCCGGCGGGCGCCGTCCGCCGGACATCGGACCCCCGCCGCCGCTGCCGCCAGCGCCGGGCGTGCGCGGCTTCCGCGACATCACCGCGGACGCCAACGATCTCGGCGGCGCCGCCGCGCAGGCCAATCGCGCCGCGCGCCGCACCTACGCCAACGTGCCCTCGCCCTCGCCGGAATTCGACCGGCTGGAGCCGAGCCTGGAAAACCGCGCCGGCGAGCAGGACGCGCCCTATTCCTACGACGAGTCGATCGAGGAGGCCGAGCGCTACGCGCCGCAGCCGCCATCGCCGCGTCCGCGCATCGCGCCCGAGCGCGAGGCCAAGAAGCGCGCCCGCACCGGCTCGATGTTCCCGTTCAAGAGCGCGATCGCTGTCGGCATCGTGCTGATCCTGGTCGGCGCCGGCATCCTCTGGGGCAAGCAGCTGGTCCAGACCGCGACCAATCTGTTCAAGTCCTCACCGACCCAGGTGGTGGAGGCGCCGAAGGATTCGTCGCAGCCGCAGAGCAAGCCGAAGATTCCGGATCGCGTCGGCCAGCCTTCGGCCAGCGACCAGCCGGTTGCGCCGGTGGCGCAGAAGGTCGTGCTCTATGACGAGGATCCGTCCGATCCGAAGGGCAAGCAATATGTCGGCTCGGTGGTGTGGCGGCTCGAGCCGATCAAGGCGTCGGGCAACCAGAAGGCCGACGTCGCCGTGCGCGCCGACATCGAGATTCCTGACCGCAAGTTCAAGATGACGATGTCGTTCCGCCGCAACACCGACTCCTCGCTGCCGGCGAGCCACACCGCGGAGCTGACCTTCATCCTGCCGCCGGATTTCCCGGGCGGCAGCGTCTCCAACGTGCCGGGCATCCTGATGAAGTCGAACGAGCAGGCGCGCGGCACGCCGCTCGCCGGCCTCGCGGTCAAGGTCACCGACGGCTTCTTCCTGGTCGGCCTCTCCAACGTCGATGCCGACCGCGCCCGCAACGTCCAGCTCCTGAAGGAGCGCTCATGGTTCGACGTGCCGCTGGTCTACGCCAACCAGCGCCGCGCCATCATCGCCATCGAGAAGGGCGCCCCCGGCGAGCGCGCCTTCAACGACGCCTTCGCGCAGTGGGGCGATTAGCCCATCACCTCGACGTCGAGCCGATCGGATTCTCGGGAGAGCCAAGGCCCGAGCCGGAGCTGCCGATCGGCTGCCCGTTGGCGGTATGACCGACGCCGACACCGGCCGCGCCGACGGCGCCCGTTGATTGATCCGCTCCCGGTGCCGTGTTCGAACCGTTGATGGCCGTACTCCTCTGAGCGGACGCCGTCGCGCTTGGACCAACGAGCGATGGATCGGACGGCACGAAATAGTTCGTCGCCTTCCTTGGCGTGAAGATTGGGCCTGTGGTGGTTCCCGTCGTGCGGCCTGTGGTTCCGACGGTGCCGCCGGTTATTCCCAAATTGGTCGCCGGCCTGATGGTGTTGGTTCCGCTGTATGCGCCGTAGCCACCCGCCCCATAGGCCCCGTTCCCGTAGGCGCCCGTCGAACCCGCTGCAGCAGCGGCGCTCGCGGAACCGGTACCGCCCGAGCCGGCGGCAGCTCCGCTCGTGCCTTGCGCAAGGGCCGGCGTGACGATGCCGGCAAGGACGATCGCGACCAGCGTTCCACATGTCCGTGAAGCCATGATCCCCTCCGATGCTCGTTCGAAACGGATCAATGTCGGGAACCCAACAATGGTTCCCGTGACGTCGAGCACGCGGCGAGCGCGTTGTCGCACCCGCCGCTGTTCGAGGCTGTCGGCGGCCGAGCGCTTATTGCGCCGCAGCTTCCCGCTTGCGCGCGGCTGCGGCCGCCGCGTGCTCGCGGTCCATCACGGCGCGGCAGCCGGGGCTGACATGCGACTTGTTCCGGACCATGCAGGCAGTGATCCTGGGGATGTCAGGGATTTCACTGGAGCACAGCCGCATCGCGTCGGCGGAGCACATCTGCTGTGCTTCCGACGAGAAGGCGAGGCCGGGTGATGTCTGGAGTGCGATGGCGGCGGTGAAGGCCAACAGCGAAACGATGGTGTGATAGCGTGACATGCAGATACGTCCCCGAGTTCCCTAGGGCTTGAGCCATTTTGATTTTGGGGCGCCGCACGCGGCTTGATCTGCCGCATGTCACAGCCTTCACGCCGGGAGCCTGCTCCCGCATGTAGTCGCTCGATTTCCTGATGTCCGAATCGAAAAGTGCTGCGCCGCCCGATTCGAGTATGCGCCATTGTCACGCAGCTGCAATGGTCAACGTGAAGGAATTCGCGATTGTTGCGCGCGCGTCACGCGGAAAGCAGCAACGCGCGGTCAGACCCGATCGGACGATGCGCTCGCTTCGTCCGCGTCATCAGCGCCGAGCGCAGCCGCGTGTTCCTCGACGGCGCTGATGCCCTTTGGCGTGAGCTCGAACAGATCGCCGTCCTTCATCACGTAGCCGTCGGCGATCAGCTCGCCGATCTTGCCGTGCCGGTCATCGGCGAAGGCAACGGATTGGCTGATGTCCCTGAGGATCGAGAGTTGTTCGTCGCGCAGCATGTCTGACGTCTCCGATCTCCGCGGGGGCGCGATCCTCACATGCCGTGGCTCTGGAAGACCTTGGCGCAGGCGCGCGACAGCTTGGCGCGGTTGGCCTGCAGGCAGCTCTGCACCGCGCCGTCATTGCCGAGGTCCTTGCGGCAGAGCCGCGATGCGTCCCGCGAGCAGGCGTTCTGCTCTTGCTGCGTGCCCATGTGGCCTTGTGCAAGAGCGGCGGATAGGCCGCTCATGGCGACCAGCGTGATCGTCGCCAGAACAAGTTTGCGGGACATCGGCGGCTCCAATCCGGCAGGAATGTTTCAGGTCCTGTCTGAACTCGGCGCCTTGCCACTTGTTCCCCCTCGAGGCAGCGCCCGCGCCCGCTGTTCAAGGTTCCCGCGGCGCTGCTATAACGGGGGTGGAGTAACGAGGGTGTTCGATGAAACGCTATCTGGTGTTTGCGCTGGTCGGTCCGTTCGTCGGCGGATTCCTGCTGCTGCTGACCACCACCTACCAGTCCGGCTACTGGGCCCAGACCAATCTCGGCGAGGTCGGCAAGCTGTTCGTGGTGTTCTTCAAGACCCTGCAATACAGCTACCTGTTCGGCTTCCTGCCCTCGCTGATGATCGGCGCGGTCGACGACATCCTGCTCCATGTCAGGCGGATCGGCCCGGTCGTGCGCATGCTCCTGGTCGGCCTGTTCGCCTTCGTGCTGGCCTCGCTGACCTACAGCTCGCGCGGGCCGGATTCCGGCGCGGTTCAGTTCATCCTGTACGGCCTGGTCGGGTTCGTGCCGGCGGTGCTTTCGTCCTGGCTTGTGCATAGATATGTCGAGGAGCCGCGGCCGGCGGCGGCCCCGACCTGAGCACGCGGCCTTTTGGGCGCGGTGCAGCAACCCTCGCCGCGATGGCGCGTTCTCCAGAGACCATGACCATGTCCGACGACGACATCCTTGCTCCGCGCAAATCCCGTTCGGGCGAGCGCTCGCGCGCGCGTTTTTCGGACCGCGAGGCGCGCGGGCCGATCATCGACCAGGAGGGGCATGAGATCCGCCCCGAGACGCTCGACCAGGGCTTTCGCGAGTTTCGCTTCGAGTTCGGCAAGGACAATCCATTCACCGGTAGTCCATTCGGCAATCTCACCCGCGAGCAGCGCATCGCGCGGCTCGAGGCGATCGCAAAGCTACTCGACGTCGCCTTCATCCTGCCCGGCACCAATATCCGCTACGGCATCGACGGGCTGATCGGGCTTATCCCCGTCATCGGCGACATCATCACCACCGCGATCTCGCTGTGGCTGGTGCGCGAGGCGCGCGCCTTGGGCGCGCCCTGGTACATCACCGCGCGCATGCTCGGCAATGTCGCGGTCGACGGCGTGGTCGGCATGGTGCCGTTCGCCGGCGATGCCTTCGACGTCATGTTCCGCGCCAACATGCGCAACGTGCGCCTGCTGCGCCGCTGGCTCGACAAGCAGCCGCGGATGTAGGCTCTGTTTCCGCATTCAGTATTGGTCGTCATGCCCGGGCAGAAGCGCGAAGCGCGTCTTCGCGCTAGATGTCCCGGGCATCCACGTTCTTCGTTCCGCTAGGCAAGGCGTGGATGGCCGGGACATAGGCGAGCGGAAGCGACGCCGTCCTTCGGACGGCTAAGCCCGGCCATGACGGATGAAAGCAACCATCGCCCCCAAAAGCAAAAAGCGCGATGACCTCCAGGCCATCGCGCTCCTGCGCACATCGAAGTTTTGCGAATAACTTACGCCGCGTCGGCGTCGGTCTCGGCAGGCGCCGGCTTGGGACGGCGGGGCAGCGGGAAGGCTTCGCTCTCATAGAGCGAGCGGATGCCGTTCTGGTCGAAGCGCGCTTCCTCGACCTGGAGATAGGCGCCGTTCAGCGAATCCGTCGGCAATTGCTCCATCGCGAACTGCACGGCTTCGGCCGCGGTGCCGAACCGGCGATAGGTGAAGCCCGCGCGCTTCTTTTTGCGGATCGCGGCGGGGAACAGTTCGGCGGAAGTGTTGAAGTTGAACGGACGCAGTGGACGCATGGTCAAAGACCTCGTGATCTTCTCTGGGGCTTTAAGCGCGTGGGGTTTGGGAGGGCAGGGGCCGCAATCGAGCGGGCCCGCCGCACATGTCATTTTCGCCCACTAATATAGGCCGATTTGACAAAATTGCGACCCCTGCGATGGGAGATGATGAATCCATGCATGGCAGCCCCGCAGGCGCGATAAATCAAGTAATTTCAAATACTTGTATGGTTTACAGTTTGCCAAGAAGCAGCAGCACGATCAGCACCACCAGAACGACGCCGCCGATCCCCATGCCGGAATGGCCCATGCCATAGCCGTAGCCGCCGATCCGGCCGGACCAGCCGCCCAAGAGATAGATGATCACCAGGATGATCAGGATGGTCCCAAGCGTCATGGCATCCTCCCTGGCGGCCGCCGGACTGTGCGCATCGGCCGCACCGCCAGGAGAGAAAACCATATGAGTGCCATCGGGTTCCATCATGGAACCCGATGGCGCGTAATATTATTTCGGCTCGAGCTTCAGCGCCGCCGAGTTGATGCAGTAGCGCAGCCCGGTCGGCCCGGGACCATCCGGGAAGACATGGCCGAGATGGCCGCTGCACTTGGAGCACAGCACCTCGGTGCGGATCATGCCGTGGCTCACGTCGCGCTCCTCGTCGATATGGCTCTCGACGGAGGGCTGGGTGAAGCTCGGCCAGCCGCAGCCGGAATCGAACTTGGCATCGGATTCGAACAGCACATTGCCGCAGCCGGCGCAGACATAGGTGCCGGCACGGGGGTCGTGCTCATATTCGCCCGTGAAGGGACGCTCGGTCGCCTTCTCGCGCAGCACTGCGTACTGCATCGGCGTCAGCTCGCGCCGCCACTGCTCCTCGCTCTTGATGACCTTGTCGTCGGTGGTTTTTGCCTTGGTGTCGGGCATGGGTCTCCCGTTTCTTCTGTGAACTCGCGATCAGTTGGTGGCCTTGCTGGCACTCACCAGCGTCGGCTTCTCAATGTAGTTATCCGCGAACAGCTTTTTCAGGTTCTCGACCTTGGGAAGGTCGTTGTAGGCGATGTAGGGCTGGTTCGGGTGCAGCGTCAGATAGTCCTGGTGATAGGCCTCGGCCGGGTAGAACGCCTCCAGCGCGCCGACCTTGGTCACGATCGGCCTATTGAACAGCTTGGCGCTGTCGAGCTGGGCGATATAGGCCTCCGCCACCTTCTTCTGCTCGTCGGAGGTGGTGAAGATCGCCGAGCGATATTGCGTGCCGGTGTCGGGGCCCTGGCGGTTGAGCTGGGTCGGATCGTGCACCACCGAGAAGTAGATCTGGAGGATTTTTCCGTACGAGATCTTCTTCGGGTCGTACTTGATCTCGACCGACTCGGCGTGGCCGGTCCGGCCGCTCGAAACGGTCTGGTAATCGGCGGTCGCCTTGGTGCCGCCGGCATAGCCGGAGACCGCGTTGACCACACCTGCAGTGTGCTGGAAGACGCCCTGCACGCCCCAGAAGCAGCCGCCGGCGACCACCGCGGTCTGGATGCCGGTTGCCGGCGCCGCGTCCATCGCGGGAGCGGGGATCACGACCGCGTCCTCGGCGGCCCGCGACGGCATGGCAAGGGCCAGCGTCGCGGCGGCGGTGGCGGCGAGCAGGGACAAAAGGACAGGTCGGCGCATGGCGGATCCTCTTTCGGAAGGGCTGGCAGTCTAGGGCGCTTGGCGGCGGGCGAACAGTCCGCCCGGCCGCGTTTTCGCGTCATCCAAGATACGGGCAGAGCCGGCGATTGTTACGCCGTCAGGCACACGAGGCTGTGAAGACCGCCGAGTGAGACGGCCGGCTTGGCGAGATGTGGAACTCCGGGCTAAGAGCATGATCCGGAAAAGTGTGAAGCGGTTTTGCGCAAAGATCATGCTCAAACAACAGATGAACCCGCACGATCGACGATCGACTTAGAAAAGTGGTGGCTGGAGCTGACCTGACAACATGCTGCGCGTCGTTTCCCTGACCCTCGTCGTCCTTGTCGCGGGGGCCGCGATCGCCGCGGCCGAGCCGCAAGCCGGCGACGATCTCGCCATTTGCCGCGACCGCCAGGGCGAGGCCCAGGCACGCGCGAAAGCCTGCGACAATCTGCTCAATGCCGACCGTGTCACCGGCAAGGACAAGGCCATTGCGCTCTCGGTGCGCGGCAACACGCTGCTCAACAAGCGCGACTACGTCCACGCGATCGAGACCTTGTCCATGGCCATCGACCTCGATCCGGACTACGTCATCGCGCTCAACCTCCGCGGCCTCGCCTACGAGCGCAAGGGCCAGGATGATCTCGCGATGGCCGACTACAACCTCGCGCTCCAGAAGCGGCCGACCTACGGCGTGCCCTACAACAATCGCGGCGTCATCCAGTTGCGCCGCGGGGCGATACAAAGCGCAATCGACGATTTCAACCTGTCGATCAAGTACACGCCGAAATTCCTGCTCGGCTGGACCAACCGGGCCCGCGCGCGCACCTTGATCAAGGATTACAACGGCGCGATCGCCGATTTCGCCGAGGCCGAGAAGATCGATCCGGCCGCGCCGCAGATCGCCAGCAACCGCTGCATCACCTATGGCCTGATGGGCAAGTACGACCAGGCCTTTGCCGATTGCAATGCCCTGATCGAGCGGCAGCCGAAAAACGTCTACGCGATCAATAATCGCGCCGACGTCAGCATGATGAAAGGCGATCTCGACGTCGCGCTGAAGGACTACAACACGGCGATCCAGTTCAATCCGAACAATGTCCGCGCCCATTCCGGCCGCGGCCAGATCTACGAGCGGAAGAAGGATCTCGCCCAGGCCCGCGCCGACTATCGCTCGGCGGCCTATTCGCTGACGAATTTCGACGAGATCGACGTCGCGCGCGCCCGCGCCATCGCGCGGGAGCGGCTCGCCGCGCTGACGCCGCAGGCGCCCGCCGGCGCGCCTGGGCGCCGCGTCGCGCTCGTGATTGGCAACGGCGCCTACAAGAACGTCCACGCGCTGCCCAATCCGCCGCGCGACTCAAAACTGATCGCGAACGCGCTGCGCGATGTCGGCTTCCAGACCGTGATCTCCGTCAGCGATCTCACCCGCGACAAGTTCTTCGAAGCGCTGCAGAGGTTCGCAGCCGAAGCGGAGAAGGCCGACTGGGCCGTGGTCTATTACGCCGGCCACGGCTTCGAGATCGGCGGGGTGAACTATCTCGTTCCGGTCGACGCCAAGCTCGCCGCCGACACGGACGCCGAGAGCCAGGCGGTTGCGCTCGAGCAGGTCATCGCCGCCGTCGGTGCTGCGCGAAAGGTGCGCCTGGTGATGCTTGATGCCTGCCGCGACAATCCGTTTGCGCCGACCATGCAGCGCACGCTGTCGCTGAAGCTGGTCGACAAGGGCTTTTCCAACATCGAGCCCGGCGCCGGCTTCATGGTGGTCTACGCCGCCAAGCACGGCGAGACCGCGATGGACGGCGACGGCGGCGCCGACAGTCCCTTCGCCACCGCGCTCGCCCGCGAGATCAAGGAGCCGAAGGTCGAGATCCGAAAGCTGTTCGACATCATCCGCGACGACGTCTGGGCCGCCACCAAGCACGAGCAGCAGCCGTTCACCTACGGCTCCCCGCCGGGCAGAGAGGATTTTTATTTCGCGGCGGGGAAGTGAGGGTTTGCGTGTGGGATGGCGGAGCGTCAATCTGCGCTGTCGTCCCTGCGAACGCAGGGACCCATAACCCCAGGGAGAAGTGCGGGGCAAGGCGCCCACTCCGAGTCGTCGCAAAACATCTTCCTGTGGGTATGGGTCCCGGATCTACGCTTCGCTTGTCCGGGACGACAGCGGAGATTGAGGCAGCGGTGCCGTAGGGTGGGCAAAGCGACTTGTCCGCCGTAGCTCGAAGAGCGAAGGCGGAAGCGTGCCCACGCATTTTATCGTTTATGAAGGAGAGCGTGGGCACGGCGCTGCGCGCCTTTGCCCACCCTACGGCAGCGTCACACGACGATACTCAACCGCTTCGCCGCCCGCGTGATGCCTGTGTACAGCCACCTTGCCCGGCTGTCCTGAAACGCAAAGCTCTCGTCGAACAGCACGACGTCGTCCCATTGCGAGCCCTGCGACTTGTGCACGGTCAGCACATAGCCGTAATCGAACTCGTCGTAGGGCTTGCGCTGCTCCCAGGCGATCTGCTCGACGCCGCCCTCGAAGCAGTCGGCGCGCACGGAGACCTTCGTCACCTTGTGCCCAAAGTCCTCGTCGGGCGACAGCCGCATCGAGAGGATGCGCGATTTTGAGCGCGAGGTGTTGCGCGACTTGACGCGCCAGAGGCCGCCGTTGAACAGGCCCTTCTTGCGGTTGTTGCGCAGGCACACGAGCTTGTCGCCGGCGACGGGAAACTGGTCCTCGATGTTCTGCCGCTGGCGCACCCGCATGTTGTAGGCGCGCCTGGTGTTGTTGCGGCCGACCAGCACCTGGTCGGCGCCCATGACGCGATCGGGATCGAGCTCTTTGCGCGACACCACCTCGCTCTCGCCATAGCGGCCGATGTCGAGCTCGCGGCCCTCGCGCACGTCCATCGACATCCGCACGATCGGATCGTCCTGCGCCTGGCGGTGCACCTCGGTCAGCATCGCGTCGGGCTCGGAATTGGTGAAGAAGCCGCCGCCCTGGATCGGCGGCAGCTGCGCGGGATCGCCCAGCACCAAGAGCGGGCAGTCGAACGACATCAGGTCGCGGCCCAATTCAGCATCGACCATCGAGCATTCGTCGATCACGATCAGCTTGGCCTTGGACGCCGGCGCGTCGTCCCACAATTCGAAGCTCGGCTGCTCCTCGCCGGATTCGCGGGCGCGGTAGATCAGCGAATGGATGGTCGAGGCCTCGTCGCAGCCCTTGTTGCGCATGACGAGCGCCGCCTTGCCGGTGAAGGCGGCGAATTTCACCTCGCCGTCGACGCCCTCGGCGATATGCCGCGCCAGCGTGGTCTTGCCGGTGCCGGCAAAGCCGAACAGGCGGAACACCGGCGGGGTGCCGCCTCGTCCGGGTTTTGCTTTCAGCCAGTCGCCAACGGCCTTGAGCGCGGCGTCCTGATGCGGGGTGAAGGTGGCCATGTCTGTCTTGAGGAGGGGCGAAACGAGGCGATTCGCCGTCTCCCAAAACTAACCATTCGCCCCGCCCGTTCAAGCGCGGGGCTACTCCTACTATTAGCAGGCAATCCCATATATGCCGGCGCAATAGGTCGTCATGCCCGGGCTTGTCCCGGGCATCCACATTCTTCGTACCGCGTGGTCGGACGTGGATGGCCGGGACATAGGCGAGCGGAAGCGACGCCGTCCTTCGGACGGCTATGCCCGGCCATGACGGTGTGGAGGCTTTGGCACCCGAAGCCAAGTCAGATGCGATCGCCCTACTGCCAGCCGGGAACGCCACGCATGTCGGGCAGGTGGTGCGCGATGCCCTTGTGGCAATCGATGCAGGTCTTCTCGCCGGTGAACAGGAAGCGCTGGTGCGCGACTGACGCCCGCGGCGACTGTTTGGTGATGTCCATGGAATCGGCGCTGTGGCAGTTGCGGCATTCCAGGGAATCGTTGGCCTTGAAGCGCGCCCATTCATGGGCCGCGAGCTCGAGCCGGTGATCCAGGAATTTTTCGCGCGTATTGATCGTGCCGAAGATCTTGCCCCAGACCTCCTTGGAGGCCTGCATCTTTCGCGCGATCTTGTCGGTCCAGTTGTGCGGCACGTGACAATCGGGGCAGGTGGCGCGCACGCCGGAGCGGTTGGTGAAGTGGATGGTCGACTTCAGCTCGGCGTACACGTTGTCCTTCATCTCGTGGCAACCGGTGCAGAATTTCTCGGTGTTGGTGAGCTCCAGCGCGGTGTTGAAACCGCCCCAGAAGATCACGCCGGCTATGAAGCCGGCGAGCACCAATGTGCCCAATGCGAACACCGTGCTCGGCCGCGTCAGCACGCCCCAAAGCTCGAGCGCGAAGTCCCAGCTTCGCGCGATGAAGCCGCGCTTGGCCTTCTCCTGCTCCAGCTTTTCGTTGGGCCCGTCAGCAGTTGTCGTCATCGCCGGCCACCCGGGCTTGCGCGCGACAGCAGCGTGTCGATGTCGGTGAAATCGTTGCTGACAGGCGGCGTCGCGGTGTTCTGCGGCACGTGGCATTCGGTGCAGAAGAAGCGGCGCGGCGAGATCGAGGCCAGGAACTGGCCGTCGCGGTCCATGAAATGCGTGATCGAGACCATCGGCGCCTGCGATTCCGCCGTGCGCGCCCGCGCATGGCAGGACAGGCATTTGTTGCCATTGAGGTCGATCTGGTAGCCGTCGATGGTGTGCGGAATGACCGGCGGCTGCTCCGGATAGTTGCGCGACTCCCGCTCGGAGGTGTTGCGGTTCGGCAGCATCGGCGGCGCCGGGCCCTCGTCATTGAGCGGGGCCGGGCCGCGCAGGCCCGACGTCACGGTCTGCGCGGTCAGCGAGCTCGCGCCGGCCGCGATCGCGACCGCGAGCAGCGCTATGCCAAATCGTTTCATCATGACTGGGTCACCCGCTCGATGCGCACGGCGCATTTCTTGAAGTCGGTTTGCAGCGAGATCGGATCGGTGGCGTCCAGTGTCACCTTGTTGATCAGCTTGGATTCGTCGAACCACGGCACGAACACGAGACCCTTCGGCGGCCGGTCGCGGCCACGCGTCTCGACGCGGGCGCGGATGTAGCCGCGGCGCGAGACCACCTTCACCTCGTCGCCGCGCCGCACCTTCATGTCCTGCGCATCATCAGGGTGCATGAAGCAGACGGCTTCGGGGAATGCCTTGTAGAGTTCGGGCACGCGGCGCGTCATGGTGCCGGAATGCCAGTGCTCCAGCACGCGGCCGGTCGAGAGCCAGTACGGGTACTCCTGGTCAGGCGATTCCGCCGCCGGCTCGAAAGGCAACGCGAAGATGCGCGCCTTGCCATCGGGATAGCCGTAGAACTGCACGTCGGTGCCCTGCTTGACATAGGGGTCGCTGCCCTCGCGGAAGCGCCACTTCGTTTCCTGGCCATTCACCACCGGCCAGCGCAGGCCGCGCTCTTTGTGGTAGCTCTCGAACGGCGCGAGGTCATGGCCGTGGCCGCGGCCGAACTGGGCGTATTCCTCGAACAGGCCCTTCTGCACGTAGAAGCCGAACGCCTTGGATTCTTCGTTGGCGTAGCCCTCCTCGATCTCCGAGGTCGGAAACTTGTCGACCTGGCCATTTTTGTAGAGCACGTCGAACAGCGTCTTGCCGCGAACCTCCGGCTTCTTGGCGATCAGCTCCTCCGGCCACACCTCCTCGATCTTGAAGCGTTTCGAGAACTCCATGAGCTGCCAGAGGTCGGACTTGGCTTCGCCCGGCGCATTGACGAGCTGGTGCCAGAACTGCGTGCGGCGCTCGGCATTGCCATAGGCGCCTTCCTTCTCCACCCACATCGCGGTCGGCAGGATCAGGTCGGCGGCGAGCGCCGTCACGGTCGGATAGGCGTCCGAGACCACGATGAAATTGTCGGGGTTGCGGAAGCCCGGATAGGTCTCCTCGTTGACGTTGGGGCCGGCTTGCAGGTTGTTGTTGACCTGCACCCAATAGGCATTGATCAGGCCGTCCTTCAGCATCCGGCTCTGCAGCACGGCATGGGCGCCGTTCTTGTCGGGGATGGTGCCTTCGGGCAGCTGCCAGATGTGCTCGGCGTGATCGCGATGCGCCTTGTTGGTCACGACCATGTCGGCGGGCAGGCGGTGCGAGAAGGTGCCGACCTCGCGCGCGGTGCCGCAGGCCGAGGGCTGGCCGGTCAGCGAGAACGGGCTGTTGCCGGGCGAGGAGATCTTTCCGGTCAGAAGATGGATGTTGTAGACGAGGTTGTTGCACCAGACGCCGCGGGTGTGCTGGTTGAAGCCCATGGTCCAGAACGAGACCACCTTTGTCTTGGGATCGGCGTAGAGCTCGGCAAGCGCCTCCAGGCGATTGAGCGGCACGCCGGACATCTTTGCCGCCTTCTCCAGCGTGTAGTCCGACACGAACTTGACGAACTCGTCATAGCTCATCTCGGTGGAGTCGTTGGCCTTCGCCGCGCCCGTCGCCTTCTTCTGCAGCGGATGCTCGGGCCGCAGGCCATAACCAATGTCGGTCTGCCCGCGCCGGAAGATGGTGTGGGCGTTGACGAAATCCTTGTTGACGCGGCCGGTCGTGATGATGTGGTTGGCGATGGCGTTGAGGATGTAGAGATCGGTCTGCGGCACGAACACCATGCCGATGTCGGCGAGATCGAACGAGCGGTGCTCGAACGTGGAGAGCACGGCGACCCGGACATGCGGCGCGGACAGCCGGCGGTCGGCGAGGCGCGTCCACAGGATGGGGTGCATCTCCGCCATGTTGGAGCCCCACAGCACGAACGCGTCGGTGGCCTCGATGTCGTCATAGCAGCCGGCCGGCTCGTCGATGCCGAAGGTCCGCATCATGCCGGCCACGGCCGAGGCCATGCAGTGCCGCGCATTGGGATCGATGTTGTTGGTGCGGAAGCCGGCCTTGAACAGTTTTGACGCCGCATAGCCCTCCCAGATCGTCCACTGGCCGGAGCCGAACATGGCGACGCCGTTCGGCCCGCGCTTCTTGATCGCCTCCTTCCACTTCGCCTCCATGATGTCGAAGGCTTCGGTCCAGGACACTGGCGTGAAGTCGCCGTTCTTGTCGTACTTGCCGCCGCTCTTGCGCAGCATCGGCTGCGTCAGGCGGTCATGGCCGTACATGATCTTGGAGAGGAAGTAGCCCTTGACGCAGTTGAGGCCGCGATTGACCTCGGCCTTGATGTCGCCATGGGTGGCGACGACGCGGTTGTCCTTGGTCGCGACCATCACCGAGCAGCCGGTGCCGCAGAAGCGGCAGGCGGCCTTGTCCCATTTCAATTCGCTGTTGTCGCGCTCGGTGACGAGATTGGCGGCAAGCGACGGCGCAGGCATGCCGGCAGCGGCGGCCGCGATGGCGGCGGCTTCCAGCTTCAGCATCTGACGGCGGTCGAGCTTCGGCGATGTCATGATGGCTCTCCGGCCCTTAAGTCGTTTCGATGGCGTGGAAGACGAGCGCCGCGGAATAGACGTGGCGCAGCGACTGGATGGTGTTGAGCAGGGTGCCGAGGCTGCCGGCATCCGGCGCCTCGGTCACGACGACGAGTTTTCCGCGCGGATCTCGTCCGTGAATTTCGCAGCCGGGAAGCGCGGCGATCTCGGCTTCCAATTCGGAAAGGCGCTCGGGGCGCGCCTGCACGACGATGCTGGCGATCTCGCAGCCGGGCGGGGAGATGACGCGCTCGGTGCTGAGCACCCGGCCGGTGATCAAGGCGCGGCGGTTGAGTGTGGTTTGGGCCATGATGCCTGTCTTTCGCTTGTCGGGATCAATGCGGGGAGGGCGGCGGGCCGGGCGGACCGGCGAACATCTGGTAGATCCAGACGCCGAGGCCATAGGAGCCGACCGTTCCGACCGCGAGGACGGGCATCACGACCGCGGTCAGGAACAGGAAGGCGAAAATCTCCATGCGCTTACGGCGCACGCGCGGGGTCGTGTCGTCAGGGGCCGACATATTCGGTCTCTCTGAAATGGTATTGGGAATCGGGACGGCATCCGGGCCGTTGCCTTGCTCCACCTTAAATGCAGCAGCACCGCTAACGCGTTGATCTGGATCAAGCTGTCCGGTTGCAACGAGGGGGCGCCGCCACGACCACAAGCGCAAGTTTAGATTGTGCAGGCGCGAAGGCGATGCGAGAGTCGAGTTCCCTGACGGAGACGACAAGGTGTGATGGGGCTCACGGCCATCGATCTCGGGCTGCGCGGCGCGACGGGCGGCGTATTCCTGATCCCATCCTGCTGCGGCGTCTCGACCATCTGATGACGGTGGAGCGAACCTACCGGCAGGAAGGTCTTGCGATCGGGGCGCTCGCAGCACGGCTCGGCGTTCCCGAGCACCGGCTGCGCCAGGCCATCAACGAAGGCCTCGGCTATCGGAACTTCAACGCGTTCCTCAACCACTACCGCATCGAGGAGGCCAAGCTGGCGCTGTCCGACCCGGCGCAGCGGGACGTCCCGGTGCTGACCATCGCCATGGATGCCGGCTTCCAGTCGATCGGACCGTTCAACCGCGCCTTCAAGGCCGAGACCGGCGTGACCCCGACCGAATTCCGGCGCGATGCGCTGAGCCGGCCGGATCAGGCTGACATCAGCGAACCGCGTCGAGAAATCGGCTAGCCGATTTTTGGATCGGGCGAGAGTGCCCCATCCCGATGGAGCAGACTGGGCGGCGAGAAACCTTCTCGCCAGCCGCAATGAGCCCACCCATGTCTCCTTTGCCCGCCGCCGCCCCGACATCAGAACGGCTCCACGCTCTCGATGCGCTCAGGGGAGGGGCCCTGTTGCTCGGCATCGTCCTGCACGCGACATTGTCGTTCGTGCCTGCCACGCCCCGGTTCTGGTTCATTCAGGACACCCATCCAAGCCTGCTCCTGGGCCTGTTGTCCTTCACCATCCACGTCTTCCGGATGACCACCTTCTTCCTGATGGCGGGTTTCTTCGCGCGCATGAGCTTTCATCGCCGCGGCACCCGAGGTTTTGTCCGGGACAGGCTGCAGAGGATTGGACTGCCGCTCGTGATCGGCTGGCCGATCCTGTTCGTCCCGATGAGTCTCATCGCGATCTGGGCGTCTCATTTCCCGAATGGCGGTTGGTCCCGCAGCTGGCCGCCGGTGCTGCCGAATTTCCCCCTGACCCATCTCTGGTTCATCTACGTGCTGCTCGAGCTCTATGTCGCCATGCTGCTGCTGCGCGGCGCATTTGTCTGGCTCGATGCATCGGGCGCGTGGCGCGCGGTGATTGATCGCCTCTTCGCAGGGATCATGAGAAGTCCGCTGGCCCCCCTTGTTCTGGCGATCCCGATCGGCATCGCTTTCTGTCTCGACCAACGCTGGATCAATGTGATGGGTGTGAGGACGCCTGATCAATCGCTCATCACCAATGCGCAGGCCTGGATCGGCTTCGGCACCGCCTTCGCCGCCGGCTGGCTGCTGCATCGGCAGATCGACCTGCTGCGGCTCATCGAGCGGTGCTGGCTTGCGCACCTCCTTCTCGTGATCGTCCTGATCCTGATCAGCTTCGTGCTCTCAGGTGTGATGTTGTCTGCGCCGGGCGCGCCGAAATTGCCCATCAGTTTCGCGACACTCAGGCATGTCTCCGCCGTTCTCTACGCACTGGCGATATGGATTGCGACCTTCGCGGTCATGGGGCTCGCGCTTCGCTTCATGTCGGGCTTCAGCCCGACCCGGCGCTACCTCGCCGATGCCTCCTACTGGCTCTATCTGATCCACATGCCGATCGTGATGGCGCTCCAGCTCGTGCTGTCGCAACGCGACTGGCCCGCTCTGGTCAAGTTCGCGATCATTCTCGTCGTCGCGATTCCGCCGATGCTCGCGAGCTATCATCTGATGGTGCGCTTCACCTTCATCGGCGCGGTGCTGAATGGCCGCCGCGCGGAAAAGCGCGTTCTCCCGCGCAGCGGAATTGCGACCGCGTAGACAGCGCCGCCTCACCCATTAAGATGCCCGCAACAAGAACAAGCGGGCAAGAAACTGGACAAGAAACTGGACAAGAAAACCGGGCAAGAAAACTGGGAGAGGCGTCATGAAGTTCGGCATCTTCTACGAGCTGCAGCTGCCGAGGCCCTGGGGCGCCGGGGACGAGCTCGCCCTCTACCAGAATGCGCTCTCGCAGATGGATCTCGCCGACAAGCTCGGCTACGACCATGCCTGGGTCGTCGAGCATCACTTTCTCGAAGAATACTCGCACTCGCCGTCGCCGGAATCCTTCCTCGCAGCTGCGAGCCAGCGGACCAAGAACATCCGCCTCGGCCACGGCATCCTCCAGCTCACCACCAACCATCCCGCGCGCGTCGCCGAACGCGTCGCGGTGCTCGATCTGCTCTCCAACGGCCGCTGCGAATTCGGCATGGGCGAGAGCGCGTCGATCACCGAGCTGACGCCGTTCGGCCGCGACATGGAGACCAAGAAGGAGGTGTTCGAGGAGGCCGTCGCCGCGATCTTCCCGATGTTCAAGGACGCAGGCAGCGAGCACCACGGCAAGTATTTCGACATCCCCTTGCGCAATGTCGTGCCGAAGCCGGTGCAGAAGCCGCATCCGCCGCTCTGGATGGCCTGCTCGCAATTGCCGACCATCGAGCGCGCCGGCCGTCACGGCTTTGGCGCGCTCGGCTTCCAGTTCGTCAGCGCCGATGCCGCGCATGCCTGGGTGCATGCCTACTACAATGCCATGACCAAGCGGCTGCACAAGCTCGCCGACTACGAGATCAATCCGAACATGGCGCTGGTGTCGTTCTTCATGTGCGCCAAGACGGATGAAGAGGCGCGCGCCCGCGCCGACGGCGCCACCTTCTTCCAGTTCGCGCTGCGCTTCTACGGCGCCTCGCAGAATCGCCAGCGTCCCGCGCCCTACACCGTCAACATGTGGGACGAGTACAACAAGTGGAAGCGCGACAACCCGGAAGCGCAGGAGGCTGCGCTGCGCGGCGGTCTGATCGGCTCGCCCGAGACGATCCGAAAGAAGCTGAAGCGCTTCCAGTCCTCGCATATCGATCAGGTCATTCTGCTGAATCAAGCGGGCAAGAACAGCCACGAGCACATCTGCGAATCGCTCGAGCTGTTCGGCCGCGAAGTGATGCCGGAATTCCAGAATGATCCCGCGCAGGCCGCGTGGAAGCAGGGTGTGATGAGCGGCGAGATCAAGCTGGAAGAGATCGACACTGAGGCTTTCACGGATCGCTACGGCAAGCTCGCGATCAATGTCGCACCAGCCAAGGCGGTGGCGGAATAGGCTGTTCGTCAGGTCATGTTGCTGACGCATTCTCTGTCTTAACCGGCGACAACGTAAAACACTGCGTGGGAACCACTCGGGTTCGCACGACGGTTCCATAGCCAAGGGGTTGGCACGAATCCGTAAAAGTCCGGTGCAAGCTTGATGAACGCGTCCGCGTTCGCTTGCGCTGTTTGCGGTGTCGGGAACCGGCGATCTAAAAAATCACAGGAGTTATGATGTCGTTCCGCTCGAGCGCCGCAGTTTGCGGCGCCCTGGTTGCGCTTGCCGTTTCTGTTACCGTTGCCCGGGGTGAAACGCGTGGGGTTCCTTCAAGCACCGTCGTTGATGCCGCTTCCGGAAATGCAGTCGTCGGCGCTGCATCCATGTACAATCCATTCAAGCCCGGCAAGGAGGAGGGCGGGCCGAGCACAGCTTCCGGCGAGCGCTATAATCCCTCGGAGTGGACCGCGGCCATCAAGACGAGTCTGCGCAGGAAATTTGGTGGGGTCCTATTTGGTGAGCGGCCGAAATACGCCCTCGTCGAGGCCGTCGGCAAGAAGGTCATCGTCAAGATCAACGACGTCGGACCACTCAGGCCCGGCCGCATCATCGACTTCAACGAGCGCACGATGCGGCACTTCGATCCAAGCCTCGAGCGCGGAGTCATCCAGGACGTCAAAGTCAGCCCGCTTTCAGGCGACGACTGGACACCGGGGCCGGTGGGCTGAACGTCTCACGCAAGAGACGTCGTGTACGTCTCGGACAAATCGTCTGCTGGGACGATCGTATGACGGACTGGCGAAGCGCGATGAAGTTTGATGCGGCAACGGGGGAGGTGCGCTCCCTCTCCCGCTTGCGGGAGAGGGTGTCTCCGCAAGCGAGAACACCAGCCGTTCCGCTTCAGCTGCTGCCGTACTGGTCTTGATCGTAGGACTGCAGGATCCGGACAAAATCAGCCATGCTGGATTGATCTCGGTTTTCGGCAACGACCGCAACCTCTGCATGGGATGTGGACTGGCTTCCTTGCCAGAACCGCATCAGGAGATCGGCGATGTTTCTCATGGCGTACTCTCTGCGGCCAAGCGTGGCAGTAGACACCAATTGAGCGGCAACGCGCCGCTAAAGCACGATCCGGAAAAGTGCGAAGCGGTTTTCCGGATAGATCGTGCGTAAAACCTAAAGGTCGAGAAAGGCCGGCGGGCGCTACGCCGCCGACCCTGCCCCGCAACTGCCGGCTCGCAAGACCGGTTCCGTTGCTTTTCACTCTGGATTTATTGGTAGCATCAGGCACTCGGATGGCGCCATTGCGCAGGGGTATGGAGGGGCCATACTTAGGTAGGCTTGGACTAGTGAATCGGAATCGGTCGACCTAGCCGCTGCGTACGCCGGCCTCGCCAGCTTCCGGTAAAATCCTCTTGCTGCTATCCTCCAACAAAAGCGTCTGACGGAGGAAGCAATGCGATCCCATGGGGCAGGCTCAGGCTTGGCGGTGGGCAACGTCGCGTCCGCAGTGCTCGCCATCGGCCGCCCCGATTTCCCGAAGGTCCTGATCGAGACGCTGCGCCGGCAGGCCGGAGTCGGCCATTGCATGGTGTTCGCGCTGACGCGTGCCGGCGCGGCGAGCTGTTTGCTCGATGCCGGCAACATCCCGACCGGCGCCGATCTCGGCGCGGCCTATGCCGGGCAATTCCACGAATCCGATCCCAATCGCGATGCGCTGTTCGAGGGCGAGGGCGGTGCGCCGATCATGCTGCCCGCGTTCGCGCCGCGCATGTACAGTGCACGTTACCGAAAAATCTTCTTCAACGATTCCGACATCGTCGACAAATGCGCCACCGCGATCTGGACCGGCGACATCTGCTTCTACGTCAATTTCTACCGCATCACGTCTCAGGGCCGCTTCGGCGATGCCGAGCGTGCGCGGCTTCAGGCGATTGCGCCCGCGATCGGCGCCAGCGTCGCCCGTCATTTCCAGCAGGCCGCAACGCCGGACCAGAACCTCGCCGCGCTGTTCGCAACGCGCGCGCCGCTCTGCGCACTGACGCCGCGCGAGCAGGAGGTCTGCCGCCATATCCTGCTCGGCTTCAGCTCCGAGGCGATCTCGCAAGGACTCGGCATCAGCCTGCATTCGACCCTGACCTACCGCAAGCGCGCCTATGAGCGGCTCGGCATCTCCTCGCAGAACGAATTGTTTGCGATCGTGCTGAGCCTGCTCTCGGGGCCTCAGGGTCTGAACTGAGATAGACTCCAAGTCCGCGATATCGGCTTCCGAGAGCAAAGCGGACAGGCCGTCTGCCGCCAGGATCCTCGCGCTTCGACCCGAAGCGGACGTTTGCGCGCCGGAAAGCCGCCGCAGCCGAGCAACGGCGCAAAGAGATTGAGGCCGCTGTTGCGAAGGCTCTGGCCGACAAGCAGGCAGCAGAGAAGAAGCCCGGCTCCGAAGCCGCTGATCGGAAGCAGGTTGAATCGTCGCCATCGAAGCCGCAAGCATCTGGCCAAGTATATTGCAATTCTGCCGGATGCCGTCCGGTCGGCAAAGGGTGCAGGATAGAATCGGCTCCCATCGGCATGGATGGTGCCTCGGTGATGGCTGGCCGGATGAGAGAAGTGTGCAATTGATCGCCGTGCATGTGCTTGGGTGTCCTGTGACCCAAGCAGCCTCGCGGCTCGGAACTTTGCCGATGCCTCGTCGTTCCCGGTGAGCGGGCACGAACGTAGGCGGATGTTATGAAATGGATGCTGGTAGTTCTGGTAGGCGGGGTCTCTCCCGTCAACACCGATCTGGTGTTCGATAGGTTCAGCGACTGTCTCGCCGCCGAGGAGCAGATGCGGCAGCACTATGCCGATGCGTTCGATGCGTGGGACCGCATGGCTGCAGCAAGGATCGACCGGCGCAGGGACTACAAAAAGGCCCGCGATGTTGAGGCCAAGCGACTGCTGAGCAACGTGGGGACGTGTGTCCCGCATGGTGGCGGCGATCAGCAGACGGTCACCACTCCGCAGCAGCAACCTCCTGCTCCATCTTCGCAGCAGCCTGCCACGCCATCCCCGTCGCAGCCGACGCCGCGAACTTAGCGGCGTTGATGCCCTGACACCCCAGACGGCGCTTCGAACTTCGCCGCGCTGTTCGAACTGTTTGCGATCGTGCAGGGCCTGCTCGCGGGGCCGCGCAGCCTGAACTAACGGGGACTCCAAGTCCGCGATATCGGCTTCCGCGGGCAAAGCGGACAGGGCCTCTGCCGCCGGGATCATCGGCTTTTGCCCCGAAGCCGACCTGGCGGATACCGCTCGGACCCCGGTTTGATGCACCTCCTTTGATATCTTCTCGCATCAATACAACCGTTCGTTAATATTTTTCCCGCTTAGATTGTTTTGGGTTTGGAATGAACGTGTTGGGGCCGTTTTGCGGGTCTTCGCGGGTGTACAGGCAATGCGCGGCATTGCTGCGCTGTCGGTGGTCTGCGGACATGCAATCAGTGCGCGACCCGATATGGTCGGGTCGAGGCTCGCCGAGGGCGCACTGACCATTCTTGCGAGCGGCGTCGATATCTTCTTCGTGATTTCCGGCTTCATCATCGCAATCACTGCGACGACACAAGACAACCCGCTGGATTTCGTTTTCAGACGAGCCATTCGGATTTATCCGGTCTACTGGTTCGTGTTGCTGGCGGCGTTGATCAGTTCCTGTTGGATCGATCTGTCGCCGGAGAAGCGCCCGGCGCTTGACCTCGGACTCATCTTCGCGTGGACATATCCCAACTGGTACCTCGCGCCAGCATGGTCACTTGCTTTCGAGCTGCACTTCTATGCCGCGGTCGCGCTCATCCTGGCGATCAAGCCGAACCGACTATTCGAGCTCTTGTTCGCGGCGCTCGGCGTGGTCATCGTTGCTCTCGTCCTCCACCTGCAGATTGGAATCTACTCCCATCCAATGGTGCTGGAATTCGGCGCCGGAGTTGGCATCGCCTCTCTCGCGAGAAACGGCGGATTGCGATTTTCGCGCCGTCTTCTAACCATATCTGCGGGCCTGTTCGTGGCCGGCTGGTACTGGATCTTCGTGCACGGATCGACCGATCCACAATTCGCACGCGTCCTGACCTATGGCCTTGGCGCAGGATTGCTCATCCATGCCGTGATAGCTGCCGAGATCGAAGGGCGATCCTTCTCGCCGGCCCTGCAACGGCTCGGAAAGATTTCGTACTCGCTGTATGTCGTCCATTACCTGCTGGTGAATGGGATCGCCAACCTTTCCGGGTTGTGGCGACTATCCACCGTCGGGACAATCATCGCCAGCATTCTGCTTTCCATCGGTTTCGCGTCCGCCTTGCACGTCGTCATTGAAGCGCCGATCCTCAATTGGGGACGCAAGTTGAGTCTGATGCACAGTAACCGATCGACGCCCGACCGGTGCCATAAAGAGCCCCGCCAGCATGATCGTCTGCGCTAGTCCGGGACTGCCTCAACGATCCTCTTTCGATGACATGGCAGGCGTGAGATGAACCGTGAGATTCGAAACTCGAACACTAAAATTGCGATCGCAGTGCCGATTGCAATGCAGGTGGCGATCACGATGGCTGTAGTCCTCTTAGTCGGAACACGGGGGTGGGACGACGGCGCGATCACACTCGCTTACTCGAAGACCTTCGCTGCGACCGGCCGGATCGCACTGACGCCGCTTTCGGAACAGGTGGAGGGGTTTTCCACTATCGCGTGGTTCCTAATTAATTCGTTCGTGGCCCTGTTCCAGCCGAGCTTTGCTACTGCCATCGCCGTTGCTCAGGGCATGACGGGGCTCTTCTTCTGCCTTTCGATCCTTCAGATCTGGTTGCTAACCAAGGATCTTAAACTCGACAAGTCCGCCTCGGCCCTGTTGCTCTCGACTTACGCTGCTCTCGGAATGTCTTTGAGCGAAATCGCGAACGGAATGGAAATGCCGCTCTTGTGTTTCACGGGAGTTGGAGTCGTACGGAATTTATATTTTCGCCCAAATCTGTTGCGGGCAGCAGCCTTCGGGAGTGTGTTCCTCCTTACTCGTTTTGAGGCAATGGTCTACTACGCATTCATCCTTGCACCGCTTTTATACGAGCGCCGGACCAAAGACTTCGTAATCCTGGCGCTTACAGGCACGGCAGTGCTGGGTGGGACAGAGGCCCTGCGGCTCTGGCTTTTCTCGGATTGGGTTCCTAACACCATCTACGCCAAAATGCAGCCTCCCTATCACGGAGACAACCTGAGGGAGTTAGTCAAAAAGGTCTCTGCGGCATTCGAGGTCGTAAGGGCGATGCCACTGTTGTTCTCGTCCATAGCTATCATAGTGTATTTGCACTTTGCTTGCTTTTTAGACGCGTTTAATCAGCGAACGGAGCTATTCACCAAGTCATTATATCTCTTTGCCCCATGTTCGGAGTAATTGCGTTCAACTCTGCAATAGGGACTAATTGGGGTTACGTGGGGCGAATGCAAACGCTCGCTTTCCCGTTTGCACTTCTTCTATTCGCATTTTGGTCTAAGAAACTTGAGTTGTTTCGCAGTGAGCTGCAACGCTCATATGTTTTGATTGCCACAATAGTTACGGTTGTAGTCAGCTGGTGGTCAAGCGCCAAGCCTCCGCTCTCGCAAGCTTATCTGACAATCAGATCACAGGCGCAGTCTGCTCCACTCGGTGTAACGCCAGCATCCTACCGACTGACCGGACTTGCCGTGGATCGGATCCGGGAATTGACAGGCAGGGCGAGTATTAGCTTTCTGACGCCAGACGTGGGTGGTGTCGGCCTTTGTTGCTCACGCGTGAGGATCGTGGATTTAGGCCTTCTCGCGAACCGAATCCTTGCCCATCAAGGGTACGGCGCACTCGACGAGGTCATATCTACCGAGCGCCCCGAGGTAATCGAGGCCCATCAGATGTGGGCAGAGATTCCAAGGCTCCACAAGCTAGCGTCATTTACTCGGTCATATGAACCCCTCATCATTGACAGCACACGAATGTATGTTCGTCGTGACGTAGCAAAAGAACTGTTGGTGAGCGGGGTTGCTGTAACTTGCAGCCTAGAGGATAAGGACTGCCGGTCGCGGGCGTTAATTGAGCACCGGTATGCGCTTTATTCTACTAAGGATGACGACTTCGAGTTCCTGAAGAGGGGTTATTTTGTCGATGTCAATTCGCGTTGAAGGAGGCATTTTCGGCAGAGCCGATTGCGCGGCGGCGTGGGATTCAGCATTGGTCCGCACCGCCGCCGCTGCTGTATTGGAAACCAAAAGTGGCACTACCGTTTGAAGAAGCGCCGACGATCTGGCGCTCATCCTTGTGCTTCCGTGCGAGCATTTTGCGGTGTAGGAGCCGTCGCTGTAAAGAAATCCCTCACTATGTGCTGGCGCTACCAAACAGAGGGCGCCAAGAGCTGTAATTACTCTCGCCACATTCGAAGAAGATCACACGCACTTTTCCAAAGCTCGCGGCTTCCTTGTTGGACAGAATGAGATGCAAGTTCTGGAGTCCGCTAATGGGCCGTTAGCTGTCCTCCGTCTCGGGCGTCAAAATGTCGGCTGTCGGACTGAGAGCGGGCCAAGGTCGGAGCGTGTCCGCTCCGCCGGGCGATTCTGATCTTCGCTGGTTTTCGCAATGGAAGCGCGTCGTCCCCGTCGCGACATAACCAGCAATACGCCCATTGTTCATGTTGCCGAACAAGAGCTCGCGTTAACCATAGCGAACGGCTCCCTTCTGAGCGACATCGCTTCGAAGTTTCTTAAATTTTGCTGGGTACCTCTTCCAGGCAGTAACCTGGGGAAAGATATGGGTAAGCGGGCCAAACGTGGAAAGGCGGAGACGCTTGCACTGCCAATGGCCGCAAGAGTTGCGATTGGTGCCGTGGCCGTCGCCGCATTGGGGTACGGCTTGCTGTCTGGCTCGGCGAGCAATCAGCCGATGCAGAAGCCGCCCGCGACCCAAGCCAGGGCGTCGTCAACGCCGGTTTATGTGGCAACTCCAGTTCATGCATCGACGCCGGCCCCGGCCCCAGCCCCGCTTCCGGCCTCGGCGCCTCTGGTCGAGCCGCCAAAAGCCGCTGACGGTCCCGGCGCACTTGTCCGGCAGGTGGTCGACTACGCCAGCCACCAGGCGCCGGGCACCGTGATCATCGATACCGGAAACACATTCCTCTATTTCGTCCTGAACGACAGGCAGGCGATGCGCTACGGCATCGGTGTCGGCCGCGAGGGTTTCACATGGTCCGGTGAGCAGACTGTGGCCCGTAAAGCAGAATGGCCGGATTGGCATCCGCCCACAGAGATGATCGGGCGTCAGCCTTATCTGCCGCGGTTCATGGCAGGCGGTCCCGGCAACCCGCTCGGCGCCCGAGCGATGTATCTGGGCGAGACCGAATATCGCATT
Source organism: Bradyrhizobium sp. B117 (assembly GCF_038969555.1). NCBI lineage: Bacteria > Pseudomonadati > Pseudomonadota > Alphaproteobacteria > Hyphomicrobiales > Nitrobacteraceae > Bradyrhizobium > Bradyrhizobium sp. B117. The sequence goes on along the minus strand of NZ_CP152414.1, from coordinate 8,812,266 downwards.
CACGGCACCAACAACCCCGATACGATCGGGAAGCGGGTGTCGTCCGGCTGTATCCGGCTGACCAATGACGACGTCGTAGACCTCTATGAGCGGGTGAAAGTCGGAGCGAAGGTGATCGTGCTTCCGGCAACCGCAGCCCGCCGGCCTTCCCAGGGGGCGCCGACCGACTCCGCGTTCAGGTTGCCGGACCCGGCGTCGCCATCGAAGCGGCCCTTGGCGGCCAACGCGCAGATGCTGTCATCCGGACCGAGGATCGCCGAGGCCCAGTAACTCGGTCCGCCGTCCTCGGTCTGCAACTGAGGACGAGGAGGCAATTCAAGACGTCGCGTTTAAGCTGGCTTCCCGCCTCAGCGAACGTTCGCTCATGCGTTTGTCGATGTCCGCCGTTGCGGAATCGCGGATCAATCAAAGCGAGCGGTTCATCGCTTCGATGGCTTGGGATGGCATCGTATCATCCCGCCCTATCGAGGGGGCGGCGGATGAGGCCCGGCACTTGAATTGGACGACTTCGGTCGCAAAAACCTCGTTCACGGCCCTCGGAATGTGAGGCATTTCGCAGACAGATCTACGGGCGCGTTGTCAACTCGGGGGAGGAGCGAGTCCCGACATGAGACGTCGCGATTTTGTCACGCAACTAGCCGGTGCGGTGGCGGCTTGGCCAATCGCGGCGCTTGCCCTTGCATTTGCGAACTCCAGAAGCCTCGCGCAGTCAGCCAAGAACGAGCTGAGTAGCGAGGCTCTTCGGCTTGAATTCGACAAGGAGAAATGGCGCGACGAGCGTGAGATGCACGCGCGCGAGCTTGCTCTCAAGGAACGAGAGCTTTCGCTTCGCGAAGGCGAGCAAGTCAGCTCTAAATGGTTCAATCCTCTCTTTGTCGCGATTTGCGCCGCCGCCCTGGCTGCATTGGGAAACCTCTTAGTCACCTTTTTCAACGGGAGGACCCAGCTGAAGCTTGAGACGAGCAAGGCGGAGTCCACGCGCATTCTTGAAATGATCAAGACCGGCGACACCGAAGCCGCGGCCAAGAATCTGGAGTTTTTGCTCGGAGCAGGCTTGGTGGTCGAGACAGATCTAGCCACCTCTCTTCGAGAGTATCTTGATCGTCGGCAGCCGGGCAAAGGTCCGTCGCTACCATCGCCGGGACGATTTGCCTTTGAGTCTACAACTGATCTGACAGCGGACATTCAAGCCGAGCTCCAGGAAAAACTCGAGGCATACATTGCTTACCTCGACAAGATTGGTTCGCCGCCCGACCTGGTTCAGGCGAAGATCAAGATTGGTACGGTGCCCGGGCACTATGCCCAGTACCAAAATAACACGCTCGAAATCGACTCTAGGATCGCCCGCGATGCTTTTGTGGCCTTGCGGGAATATAGCCATCACGCTCTGACGTCGAAAACCAACAATCCATGGACGGGAAACTTCGCCGGGATCGAGTCGGGCCTTGCCGACTACTTTCCGGCAAGCTTCTTGAACAACCCGCGGGTGGGTGAAATTTCCGCTGAGGTCATCCGCCCCGGTCAGCCATATGTCCGCTGCCTCGACAACAGGCTGAAGTTCAAGGCAACAAAGGCTTTGAAAGATGATCCCTGGACTGCCGGCGAAATTTGGGGCGGTGCGTTCTGGGAAATGCGCAATCGGCTAACCGGGGATGTGATTGATCCGATACTTATGAAGGCATGGCGATCTTTGTTGGACCACCCCTCCAACACCAGCGCGCCAAAGGCGTTTGCAACCGAGGTGCTAGCCGCCGCAAAGTTGAACCAGCACGACAAGACGATCCAAACGATTCTGCGAAATCGCGGATTTTCGCTTGATAAGGCAGCGTCCACCCCTGGTCCTTAGACGCGGTCGGTAGACGCCTTGCGCAAGCTTCGCGGATGGCGGCTCGATCCTTCGGCCGTGAGCAGCTATAGGCGCAGGCCATGCCGTCGATCCTTTGCGCGGCGTGATCCCTTCCCGATGCTTAGCCGAACCTTTGCTTCCTGTCCCTATCGCTAGGGACAGACGCCGGCCACCGAGTTCGCTAGTCTCGCCTGGAGGAAACGAGAACCCAGGGGAGCCAGCCTTGAGCACCGCGCCGCGCATCGACATCGACCCGGCTGCGTTCTGGTCCGACCCGTATCCGATGCTCGCCAAAATGCGCAAGGAGGCGCCGATCGCCTTCGTGCCGCAGCTCGGCTCGACGCTGCTGACGAGCCGCGACGACATCTCGATCTCCGAGAAGCAGATCGACGTGTTCTCCTCGCACCAGCCCGCGGGCCTGATGAACCGCCTGATGGGCCACAACATGATGCGCAAGGACGGCGAGGCGCATCAGGCCGAGCGGCGCGCGATGTTTCCGACGATCTCGCCGAAGACGGTGAAGGCGCACTGGACCGCGCTGTTCCAGGCCCATGCCGACCGCATCATCGATGCGATCGCGCCGGGGCGGATCGACTTCATGCGCGACTTCGCGCTGCCGTTCTCCGGCGAATGCCTGAAGTCGATCACTGGCCTCACCAATATCGGCTTTGCCGACATGGATGCATGGTCGCAAGGCATGATCGAAGGCATCGCCAACTATGCCGGCGATCCCGCGGTCGAGGCGCGCTGCCACGCCGCGACATCGGGCATTGATGCTGCGATCGACGACATCCTGCCGGTGATGCGCAAGCATCCCGACCAGAGCATTCTTGGCGTGCTCCTCGCCTCCGGCATGGCCATGGAGAGCGTGCGCGCAAATGTAAAACTCGCGATCTCGGGCGGCCAGAACGAGCCGCGCAAGGCCATCGCCGGCACGGTGTGGGCGCTCTTGACCCATCCCGAGCAGCTCGATCTGGTCCTGCGCGGTGAAGTGTCCTGGCTCCAGGCCTTCGAGGAGTACGCCCGCTGGATCTCGCCGATCGGCATGTCGCCGCGGCGCATCGCCAAGCCGTGGAGCATCCGCCATGTATCCTTCGAGCTGGATGAGCGCGTGTTCCTGATGTTCGGCTCCGCCAATCGCGACGAGACGCATTTTGAGCGCGCCGACCAGTTCGACGTGCGGCGCGACACGTCCAAGAGCGTCGCCTTCGGCGCCGGCCCCCATTTCTGCGCCGGCGCCTTCGCCTCGCGCGCCATGATCGCCGATGTCGCGCTGCCGACATTGTTCGCGCGCGCGGCGCGGATCGAGATCGCCGACGACGAGCCGGTGCGGATCGGCGGCTGGGCCTTCCGGGGCTTGCAGAATTTGCCGGTGAGGTGGTTACATTAGGGCCTGGATCCGGGACAACGATTTTATCGCCGAGGCCGTACGGACGAGGAGGCGGACATGTCAGATTCGGATGGGCAACAGCGCGCCGCGCCACCGCCGCCAGCAGGACCTCCCGTCGCCATGTTCAGTGCGCCCGGACACCGCGATACCGTCTGGTCCGATGTCAAAGGAAGCGTGCTTCAATCGCGGCAGATCAGGTGGGCCGGCGGGATCGCCGCCGCGCACCGCATCGGCAAAGTCACTGGCGCCGCTGAAATTCGCACGCGATCGCTCGCGCTGCAATTTTCGTGGAACTCCGGCTATGTCGAGGCGGATGCTGAATCAGGCAAAGAGCTTCGTGCCTACAAGAACAGGCCTCGATACGGCCTGATCCTGCCGCCCGAGACAGCCGTGGAATTCCGGATCAAGGAGAAGTCGAATTATCGTTTCCTGGCGATCGAGTTTGAGCCGGAATACCTGCTCTGCACCGTCGAGCTCCAGCACCGCCACGACGTCGAGTTCGTGGAAGCGTGGGACTATAACCACCCTCTGACCTGGGAGCTTGCGCAGATCATCTCCGCGGAATGCGAAAGCGAGGCGCGGCAAGGCCTGTTCTATGCCGAGACTGCCGTCACACTGCTCGCCTTGCATGTCTTCCGAAGTTTTTCCAACCATCCGGACGCGGTCGCCTTCGTGCGCCGAGGCGGACTCGCGCCGAATACGTTGCGCCGCGCCTGCGAGTACATGGTTAGCCGTCTGGCCGACGACCTGTCGCTGTCCGAGGTCGCGAGCGCGTGCAATCTGTCGACGTCGCATTTCTCGATCGCCTTCAAGCAGTCGATGGGGATCGCACCACACGCATGGTTGCGCCGCCAGCGCATCGACAAGGCCAAGGTTCTGCTCCGTCACCGCGAGATGAGTCTCGCATCGATCGCGAAGCTTGTCGGTTTTGCAAATCAAAGCGCATTCGGGGTCGCCTTCAAGAAGGAGACGGGCCTCAGCCCGATGGCGTGGCGGCGGATGCATTGGCTGTGAAACCGCGCCGGCTTCGTTCAAAACTCGGGCGATTGTTCTGAACATACGACGAAACGGCAAGGTCGAATCGTTGTGAATTCACTTCTCCTCTTCGGACGACCTAGATCGGGCGTCAGCGATAAGGAGCCAGGTGAACCATGCAGCAATTCGCGCGCGTACTTACGGACAAAGGTGTCGTTCCGGTCATCCTGAAAGGCGATGAACACCTCGATCTGCGTCCGGCCATACCGGACATTACGCCTGATATCATCGCCGCCGGTGCCCTGGCCAACATCGATACTGCGCGTCTATCTCCGGTCTCCGGCAAGTTCTCCTATCTCGTTCCGATTGAAGGCATTCGCCAAGTTGCAGCGACCGGCTTCAACTACAGGAAGCACATCGCGGAATTTCACATGAAGCCGCCTACCGAACCCGAGGTGTTCCTGAAGGCAACGTCCTCGCTCGCCGGACCGTCGGACCCGATCTCCTGCGGCCCCAATCAGGGGGTGAAGCTCGATTGGGAGACTGAACTTGCGATCGTCATCGGCCGGGAGGCGAAGGATGTCACTGCCGCCCAGGCCGCCAGTCACATCTTCGGATATCTGTGCCTGAACGACGTCTCCGATCGATCGACGCAGGTGGATGCGGAGGGACAGCAACACCTGGTGCGTGCCAAATCGCGCCCGACCTACTGCCCCATCGGCCCGTATCTGACCACTGGCGTGGATGGAATGAACCTGGAGATGTGGACCAAGCTGAACGGCAAGGTCGAGCAGCAGGGCAATACCAGCGACATGCTATTCGACGTCTACGAGATGGTGGCCTATTTCTCCACGCACATGCTGCTGCTGCCAGGGGACCTCATCGCGACGGGGACGCCGCCCGGCGTCGGTTTCGGCAAGAACCGCTACATGGCGGTCGGGGACGTGCTCGAATGCGGCATCGCGAATCTCGGAGCGCAGCGTCACGAGATCATGCCGTAGGGACGGGGGCGCATAACCCCGGTGCGTGTGGCCCGCCTCTCCCCACAAATTTGGTGTCGTCGCCCGCGAAGGCGGGCGATCCAGTACGCCGCGGCAGTGTCGTGAAGCAAAAACGCTTCTGGGATACTGGATTCCCCGCTTTCGCGGGGAATGACGGCGAGGTTGCCGATGGCCTCTGGCCGCCGCAGTTCTCAGTCCGCCATGATGCGACTATGCCCCTGCTTTGCCCGACGAGTCAACGAAAATTTCGGATAATTCGTAAGTGCTTGATTTCGCATACCCCGGCTACTGTGCATGGGGTTGTTTTCGCGTTTTTGTTCCGATCGCGCGAGCGTCGGACAAAAGTCTGTGCCGCTCTCACATTCGCGTGCGGAAAAATTCCGTCTGCATCATTGCGCGCGATTGAAAGATTAATCATGCGCGCCGCCACGCGCGCAGTGCGCGCATCGCTATTTTTCCCGATGTCTCGACAGCTCCGCCGACCCACACCATCATTCCCGCATCGCAATGAACGTCGGCCGCGTGCGGCCGGGAGTGATGAATGCAGCGTCGTGACTTTCTCAAGCTCTCCGTCGGAACGGCCGCCGCCGCTGCCTTGGCATCGCCCGCGATCGCGCAAGGCGCGGTGAAGGAAATTCGTATCGGCTACCAGAAGAACGGCGTGCTGGTCATCACGCGCCAGCAGGGCGCGCTGGAAAAACATTTCTCCCCGCAAGGCATCGAGGTGAAGTGGGTCGAGTTCTCCTCGGGCCCGCCGATGATGGAGGCGATGAATGTCGGCAGCGTCGATTACGGCGCGGTCGGCGATTCCCCGCCGGTGTTCGCGCAGGCCGCGGGCGCGGCAATCGTCTATGCCGCTGGACAGCCGATCACCAACGGCCAGGGCATCCTGGTGCCCAAGGATTCGCCGATCCGTACGATCGCCGAGTTGAAAGGCAAGCGCGTCGGCTTCACCAAGGGGTCCAGCGCCCACAACATCGTGGTGCAGACGCTGGAGCAGGCGGGCCTCACCTATGCCGACATCACGCCGGTCTATCTCACGCCGCCGGACGCCGGCCCCGCCTTCGCCAATGGCAGCATCGAAGCCTGGGCGATCTGGGATCCATATTTTGCGATCGGCGAGACCAAGCAGAACGGCCGCATCCTGATCAATGCGCGCGAGGTCACCAAGACCAATTCCTTCTATATCGCCAATCGCGATTTCGCGAAGAGCCATGGCGCGATCCTGCAACAGATCGTCGACGTGACGACCGCGACCGCCAAATGGGCCGAACAGCACCGCGACGAGGTCGCCAAATCGCTCGCTGCGGTCACCGGCATTCCCCTGGATATCCAGACCATCGCGGCGAACCGCTCGTCCTTCGTGGTCGGCCCCGTCACCGATGACATCGTCGCGACCCAGCAGGGCGTCGCCGACCGCTTCCACAAGCTCGGCCTGATCCCGAGGCCAATCGTCATCCGCGACATCGTCTGGCGCAATCCGGCAGTGTGAAGCGTGCCGACCACTCTTCCCAATTCCAGAGGTGTGAACATGAAGCGCATCGTTCAGCGCGTGATCGCTGTCATCGCCCTGTCGGTCGGCATCGTCGCGGCCGCCGTCGGCACGACCTACGGCTAGGAGCACATCCATGAGCAACGCCAACATCCTCTGGTTCCTGCCGACCCACGGTGACGGCCGCTATCTCGGCACCGGCATCGGCGGTCGCGAGGTCAACTTCAACTATCTCCGTCAGGTCGCACAGGCCGCCGACCAACTCGGCTATTACGGCGTGCTGCTGCCGACGGGGCGCTCGTGCGAGGATTCCTGGATCGTCGCCTCGAGCGTTGCGCCGTTCACCGAGCGGCTGCGCTATCTCGTCGCCGTTCGCCCCGGTCTGCAATCGCCGAGTGTGGCCGCGCGCATGACCGCGACGCTCGATCGCATCAGCAATGGACGTCTTCTCGTCAACGTCGTTACCGGGGGCGATCCCGTCGAGAACAAGGGCGACGGCATCTTCCTCGCTCATGACGAGCGCTATGAGGTCACCCGCGAGTTCCTCAACGTCTATAGCGACCTGCTCGCCGGAAAGTCTGTCAATGTCGAGGGCAAGCACATCCGCATCGAGGACGGCAAGCTGCTGTTTCCCCCGGTGCAGTCGCCGCGCCCGCCGCTGTATTTCGGCGGCTCATCGGATGCCGGCATCGACGTCGCCGTCGACACCGTCGACAAATATCTCACCTGGGGCGAACCGCCGGCGCTCGTCGCCGAGAAGATCGCGAAGGTGAGGGAGGTCGCGAGCGCACGCGGCCGAAAGCTCTCCTTCGGCATCCGGCTTCACGTGATTGTTCGCGAGACCAATGAAGAAGCCTGGCGCGCCGCCGACGAGCTGATCAAGCATGTCAGCGACGACACCATCGCGCGGGCACAGACAAACTTCGCCCGCATGGACTCGGTCGGCCAGCAGCGTATGGCGCAGCTCCACGGCGGCAAGCGCGACAAGCTCGAGATCGCCCCGAACCTGTGGGCCGGTGTCGGCCTGGTGCGCGGCGGCGCCGGCACGGCGCTGGTCGGCGATGCCAAGACTGTCGCGGCCCGCATCAAGGAGTATCAGGATCTCGGCATCGATACTTTCATCATGTCGGGCTACCCACACCTCGAGGAAGCCTATCGCTTCGCCGAGCTGGTGTTCCCATTACTGTCGTTGGAGCAGCCCTCCAACGTGACGAAGCTTCATTTCAATGGCGGTCCCTTCGGCGAAACGGTCGGCAGCGACTTCCGTCCGCAACACAGGGTGTCGCAGTCATGAGCCTGATCGACAGCGCTTCACTTCCGCGGGGCTTCCGCCTGCCGCGCGTCGATGGCCTGGTCCAATGGATCGTGCCGCTCGCCATCATCGCGATCTGGCAGGTCGCGAGCGTCACCGGCTTCGTGCCGACGCGCGTGCTGCCGGCGCCGAGCGACGTCGCGCTCGCCGGCTGGAAGCTGCTGCTCTCCGGCGAACTCGGCCGCAACATCTGGGTCTCGTTCTGGCGCGCCTCGATCGGCTTTTTGATCGGCGGCGGCATCGGCTTCGCCTTCGGCCTTGCCAACGGCCTGTCGCAGCTCTCGGCCAAGCTGACCGACACCACGCTGCAGATGGTGCGCAACGTGCCGCATCTGGCGCTGATCCCGCTGGTCATCCTCTGGTTCGGCATCGACGAGAGCGCCAAACTGTTCCTTGTGGCGCTGGGCGTCTTCTTCCCGATCTATCTCAACACGCTGCACGGCATCCGCACCGTCGATCCGCAGCTGATCGAGATGGGCCGCATCTACGGCATGACCGACGGCGAATTGTTTCGCCGCGTGATCTTCCCAGGCGCGCTGCCCTCGATCTTCGTCGGCATCCGCTTCGCCCTCGGCATCATGTGGCTGACGCTGATCGTCGCCGAGACCATCGCGGCGTCGTCAGGTCTCGGCTACATGGCGATGCAGGCGCGCGAGTTCATGCTGATCGACGTCGTCGTGCTCTCGATCCTGATCTACGCGTTGCTCGGCAAGCTCGCCGACAGCGCCTCCCGCGTGCTGGAGCGCCTCACGCTCTCCTGGCACCCCGCCTTCCAGAAACGTTGAGCAGAATACTGGGAATCACATGCAGACAGCGCTTCGTACCTCCCTTCCCGAGACCGAGCTCGCCAACCGCGCCAGTTTCGCGCCAACGGCGCGCGTCGTGCGCGAGGAGCGGCAAGAAGAACGCCGAGTGCAGACCAGCGGCCTGCCGCTCAGCATCCGCGGCTTGCGCAAATCCTTCGGCGACAACGAGGTGCTGCGCGGCATCGACCTGCACATCCCGGCCGGGCAGTTCGTCGCAATCGTCGGCAAGAGCGGCTGCGGCAAGAGCACGCTGCTGCGTCTCATCGCCGGCCTTGAAAAGATCGATGCCGGCAGCGTCAGCTTCGGCCAGGACGTTCAGGCCGAAGACATCCGCGTGATGTTCCAGGAGCCGCGGCTGTTGCCCTGGGCGCGCGTGCTCGCCAATGTCGAGGTCGGCCTCGGCCGCGATCGTGCATCGAAGGATGCGCATGCGCGCGCCGAGAAAGCCCTGAGCGAGGTCGGTCTTGCCGACAAGCGCGACCAGTGGCCGTCGGTGCTGTCGGGCGGCCAGAAGCAGCGCGTCGCGCTCGCTCGCGCGCTGGTGTCGCGCCCGCGCGTGCTCGCCCTCGACGAGCCGCTCGGCGCGCTGGACGCGCTGACCCGCATCTCGATGCAGCGCCTCCTGGAGCGGGTCTGGCGCGACCAAGGGTTTACCGCGATCCTGGTCACCCACGACGTCTCTGAAGCCGTCGCGCTGGCCGACCGGGTGCTGGTGATCGAGGAGGGGCGCATCGCCCATGACGTCACGGTTAACGCCGCCCGGCCGCGGGAGCGCGGCTCGGCCGAGCTCGCCGGCCTCGAAGGCTCGATCCTGAGCCACCTGTTGTCGGCGGACGATCGTACCTAAATAAAGAGGAACCCCCGCTTCGGGGAGCATGCCATGAATGTAGTGCCCCGCGACCTCATGACCGAAATCCCCGTCTCGCCCGCCGATTTCCGCGGCGCCATGCGCCACCTCACCGGCGGCGTCAGCATCATCACCGCCGGGCGGGGCAAGGACATCACCGGCATGACGGTTACATCCGTAACCTCGCTGTCGGTCGAGCCGCCGACGCTGCTGGTCAGCATCAACCGCGATGCCTCTTCCTTCCCGCTGATCAAGCGCCACGGCGCCTTCGGCGTGAGCATCCTCAATGCCGACCAGCTCGACGTCGCCGAGCGCTTCGCCGGCAAGGGCGGGCTGAAGGGCGCCGATCGCTTCGCCGGCAGCCACTGGGTGACGGCGGTTTCCGGCGTTCCGCTGCTGGTCGGCGCCTTGTCGGTGTTCGACTGCGAGGTCGAGGAGATCCTCGAGCGTCATTCGCACGGCATCGTCATCGGTCGTGTCAGGGACGTCAGGAACTCGACCCGCAACGCTGCGCTGGCCTATTGGCACGGGCAGTATGTGGCGGTCGATCAGGACGAGGATGCGGCGAGGCTCGCCGATGTCAGTGTGCCCGCGCGCAGCCGGCGCGGCATTTGATCGCCATCCTCAGGCTGGTCTTTTCCCCATCATCGCTCTAGAAGCGCCCTGAGCCGTCCCGCCGGGACGGCAATGGAGCGGAACGATGAAGCGCGTCGCGACCTTCGCCTTCTACGCCATCGGCGCGCTCGCGATCGCCTATCTCGCGCTCTATGCCTATGCGACCTTCCGTGGCCAGCCGATCATCCCTGGCGACCCCATCCACATCTTCCGCAAGCCCGACGCGCCGAGTTATTCGTGAGGCTCTCTCCTCGTCATGGCCGGGCTTGACCCGGCCATCCACGTGCATCGGCGTTTTCGGAAAGACGTGGATGCCCGGGTCAAGCCCGGGCATGACGACGGAGTGTGCGGCGGCTAGCCTCTCAAGATCGCCAGTCTCGTAGGGTGGGCAAAGGCGCACTTGCGCCGCGCCCACCACCTCTCTGCGGCCGCGAAAGCTTCGTGGGCACGCTTCGCTTTGCCCACCCTACCGCACCTGTGTTCATCCCCGCAAAATCGCCAGCGCCAGCGCCTGTGCGCGCGGCACGATGCTGTCGATCTCCAGATATTCCTCCGGCGTGTGCGCGAGGCCGCCGACCGGGCCAAGGCCGCAGATGGTCGGCGTACCCACCGCCGCGGTAAAGCCGGAATCGGCGCAGCCGCCGGAGAACTCGCCCTGCAGCGTCGTGAGGCCGACCTGCCTTGCCGCGGCCTGATAGTTCTCGAACAGTGCCTTCGAGTCCGCGCTCTGCACCACGGGCACGAACTCGCCCTTGATCGTCAGCGTCGCGCTGGTGCCCGGCACGTAAGACGTCGCGACGATACTCTCGATGGTGCCCATGATCCGCGCGCGATCTGCGGGATCGACATAGCGCAGGTCGATCTGGCCCTCGGCATAAGGCGCCGTGGTGTTGACGGACTGGCCGCCCGAGACCAGGCCGACATTGAGCGTGATGCCCTTGTCGAGATCGGTCAGCGCATGGATGTGAATGATCTTCTGCGCGAGCTCGCCGATGGCGCTGACGCCGGCGGCAAAATTGGCGCCGGAATGCGCGGCCTTGCCGGTGATGGCCATGTGCATGAAGATGCCGCCCTTGCGGCCGGTGACGATGTTGCCGGTGGGGCGACCGGGCTCGGAATTGAACACGGCACGGGCCGCGCGTCCCTCGCGCTCGATCACGGGGCGAGAGGAGGGCGAGCCGATCTCCTCGTCCGAGGTGATCAGCACCTTGATCGGATGCGGCGCGCCGCCGAATTTGTGGAAGGCGGTCGCCACGAACACGTTCATGACGAGGCCGGACTTCATGTCGGCGACGCCGGGCCCATAGGCGCGGCCGTCCTTGATCGTGAACGGACGCCGCCCGGCCTCGCCCTTGCCGAACACGGTGTCGCGATGGCCCATCAACAGCACCGGCTTCTCGTTGCTGCCGGGCTTTGCCACCTCAGCATGAATGGCATCGCCGAAGGTGGCATCGCTCTCGCGCCGGACCGGAATGCCGTGCTCGGCAAAGTGCCGCTCGAACCGCGCCCCGACCGCATCGACGCCTGCCTTGTCATAGGACCCGGAATCGATGTTCACGACATCTCGCAGAAGGTCGATCATGGCCTGCTTCTGCTGCGTCAGCCAGTCCGTGATTTGAGCTTGAGACATGTATATCCTCGCGTGGTTCTCACGCGAGGTTATAGAGCCTTGCGCAGGCATGACCTAGTCGCCGGATGCGGTGCGGCCATGTGTTCGGCGCTTCGAAAAAGGCAGCCGGCCTAGCGGCTCGGCTGCGCCATTGCCTCCACGCCGCGAAGCTGCGTCGCGACGGTCAACGCGCCGATCTTTCGGCCCATGTCTTTGCCGACTTCAGTCGAGAAGCGGTAGTGGAAGCCGGCCCAGATGCGCGCATTGGCGACTTCGTCGCTATAGTCCTGGAGCCGCGACCATTTGCGTGTGACGCCTGGTGCGGTGGGGCTGGTCAGCGAGAACTCGCCAAAATCTCCAACGACAGTTTGCAGCACGGTCGAAATCGCGGCCGAGACGATGCAGTGCGCGCAGGGATATTCCGGATGCATCGGCGTGTCGCCGAGCGGCAGCCAGGACGGATCGCGGGGCGTTGCGGCATTCGCCGTCAGATCGGCATTGCGGATGGCCGTGATCGGTCGCCAGAAATTATAAGTGTACTTCGCGTCGAACACGGCAACGATGGCGTCGTTGCCGGTCATCGACGTCAAGGCGAACAGGCGGGCGCAGTCGACGAGATCCATGCCCTTGGCCATCGCAGCCTGCCTCACGATGAGGTTGTAGGTGCGGGCGCCGACGAAGAACCAGAAGCGGCCGATCGTGGTTTGCTCGGGCGTCCGGGTCGGGCTGCCTCGGCCGCCAACCTCGCGGATTTCGTTGACGTCCTTGGTCCAAACTTCTGAATCGAGCGCCGGCGGCGGTCCGGGGCGGAACTGCGATCCCGATGTCATGACCCAGGGCGTCGTCGCGCCCGTGGTCGAGAAGAGCGGGACCACGGTCGGGACATAGGCGCCCGCCGTGGTCAGGGGCCGGTACGTTTCCACGGCGCTGCTGCCATCCTTGGCACGAAGCTCGATGATCTGCCCCGCAGCCTCTTTGCCGAGCGCGATGCCGGCGGTCTTGGAGTCGCCGTCGGTGATCGGCGCCAAAGCATTGGTCAGCGTTGCATCCAGGTCCGGCTTGAGGTCCGGATAGATCGACAGCAGCACGTCGTGAGCCGCAATCGACGCCGCCGCTTCGCGCGAGGTCGAGCGGTCCGCGGACAGCGAGAGCTTGTATGGCGCGTAGCGGTGGTCGATCGCGTTGACCGCCTCGAACATCGCAACGTGCATCATGGACAAGGCGCGGCTGTGGGGCGCCGGAGGTATCTGCTTCTCGGCGGCGATCGCGTCAGCTTTGGCGTTCCAGTCCATGATCACGTCAGCGCGTGCAAGCGTCACCGAGGCGGCGAGCAGCATAACGATCATCGATAGGCGGGAGATCGTCCACGAGGAGTATTCCATGGCTTTCCCTTTCGAGTTGAACCACGTTTGCGAAGGCGGACGCGGTCCGTGGCCGACATCACCTCACTCCAAAATTCTATCGGTCCTGATGCGTATCGATAGTGAACTGCTTCACTCGCGGCGGCACGATAGTCGCGCCCCAAATGGGTAGGCTTGGCTTACCGTTCGCGCCGTATTACGGAGTTGGTTATAGTCGGCACAAGCTGCCAGTTGGACGTGCCGAGGTCCGCAGCTCTATTTTCAAGGCAGCTCGCGTGCCGTCGGCAGGCCGTGCCTTGCTCTCGCTCGGAGGGCTCTTTCCAAAACCACAGGTGTTGTCGCTCTAACTTCGACGGAGAGAAAACATGCCGCTGTTCATCTCATACGTCTCGTACTCAAATGCCGGCATCAAAGGATTGGTCGACAAACCGTCCGATCGCAGCGCGGTCATCGGACCGATTATCGAAAAAGCCGGCGGAAAGCTCCAGGGAGCGTTCATGACAACAGGCGCACACGACGCGCTCATCGTTGCGGAGTTCCCCGATGGAGCCGATGCTGTCGCCCTCGGAATGGCGGCCGCGGCGAGCGGCGCCATCGCCAAAATCGAAACCGTACGCGCCTGGAAGATGGGTGAATTCAAGAGCGTCGCGGAAAAGGCCGCGAAGCTTGCAAGCGTCTACGTTCCGCCCGGCAAGTAGCCTCTTGTGAGCGTGACGGCGCCATGAGGCGAGACACTCGGTAGCGGTGGCTGGGCTCGTCCCGGCCACTCGCACGCTTCATGCGAATGCCCGGGCGGGCTTGACGAGATCGATGAGCTGTTGCTCAACCCATGGCCGGCATGCGCGGATACTCGCCCGGCGTGCCCGCGGGCGGGATCGGGATGCCGCCGTCGGCGTATTCGTTGAGCTTGTTGCGCAGCGTGCGGATCGAGATGCCCAGGATATTCGCGGCATGGGTCCGGTTGCCGAGGCAGTGCTTGAGCGTCTCCAGGATCAAGTCGCGCTCGACGTCGGCGACGGTGCGTCCCACCAGCGCGCGCGTCACCTGCTCGGCAGCCATGGTGGCGTGCGCAACGGCGGGTGCGGTCTTGGCGAGGTCGAGGCGGTCGCCATCCGGCGTGATGATTGCGTCGGGGCCGATCTCGTCACCCTGCGCCATCAGCACCGCGCGGTGCATGGTGTTTTCGAGCTCGCGAACGTTGCCCTGCCAGCGGTTGGTGGAGAGTACGCGGCGCGCCTCCGCCGAGATCGGGCGCATCGGCACGCCGTTAGCCTCGGCGTACTTTTTCACGAAATGCTGGGCGAGTTCGAGAATGTCGGCGGGACGCTCGCGCAGGGGCGGGATCTTCAAATTCACGACGTTGAGGCGGAACAGCAGATCCTCGCGGAACGTGCCCTCGCGCACGGCCTCGGCCAGGTTGCGGTTCGAGGTCGCGATGATGCGGATGTCCACCGGCACCGGCTTGGTGCCGCCGACGCGGTCGATCACGCGCTCCTGGATGGCGCGCAGCAGCTTTGATTGCAGGCGGACGTCCATCTCCGAGATTTCGTCCAGCAGCAGCGTGCCGCCGGTCGCTTCCTCGAACTTGCCGATGCGGCGGGCGACCGCGCCGGTGAAGGCGCCTTTCTCGTGGCCGAACAGCTCGGACTCCAGCAGGTGCTCGGGGATCGCGGCGCAGTTGATCGAGATGAACGGGCGCTTGGCGCGGGCGGAGCGGGTGTGGACGTAGCGGGCCAGCACTTCCTTGCCGGTGCCGGACTCGCCGGTGATCATCACCGAAGCGTCCGAGCCCGCGATCTGCTGCGCCAGCTTGATCACGCGCGCCATGGCGTCGTCGCGATAGACCAGCTCGCGGGAATCGTTGGCGACGGCGGCGAGCACCGCGGCGATCAGCTCCGGGTCCGGCGGCAGCGGGATGTATTCCTTGGCGCCGGCGTGGATCGCGGCGACCGCCGCGCGGGCGTCGTTGGTGATGCCGCAGGCGACGATCGGGGCGTGGATGTGTTCGGCTTCCAGCCGCATCACGAGGTCGCGGATGTCGAGGGCGACGTCGACCAGCAGCAGGTCGGCGCCCTTGCCGCCGCGCAGCACGCGCATCGCCTGCTCGTGATCCTCGGCATGGGTCACGGTGGCGCCGTTCTCCATCGCGATCTTGGTGGCGGTGGTGAGCTGGCCCTTCAATGTGCCAACGATGAGAAGCCGCATGTCAGTCTCCTGTCCGTCTGGTCGCGCTGTTGCGCGTCATCACGTGCGTTCGGTCTTGATGATTTCGGTCATGGTCACACCGAGCTTGTCCTCGACCAGGACGACTTCGCCGCGGGCGACCAGCTTGTTGTTGACGTAGATGTCGATGGCCTCGCCGACGCGCCGGTCGAGCTCCAGCACGGTGCCGGGCCCGAGTTTGAGCAGCTCGCCGACGTCCATCTTGGAGCGGCCGAGCACGGCCGAGACTTGCACCGGCACGTCGAACACGGCTTCGAGGTCGGCGGCGGCACGCGCCGCATATTCGTCCTCGTTGTAGCCGACATCCGCGTTAGTTGGCGGCAGCGGACCGTTGAGATCGGGCAGCGGGACCTGTCCGTCGGTGTCGCTCATGGCTTAGCTCCCCCTCCGAGACGCGATATAGCGTCCGACCATTTCGTCGATCTTGGCCGCGATGACGCCGCGTTCCAGCACGACGCCGCCATCGGCCCATTCGATCCGGCAGTCGCCGGTGGCGATTTCAGGCTCGGCCAGGATCACCAGCCGGCCCTCGAAGCCGCTCTGCTTGGCGAGCCGCTCGATCTTCTCGCGCGCGGCGTCGTAGAGCGCGTCGTTGATGCGGACGACCAGATGCGGCGTCGCGACCAGATGCGCGAAGCAGTCCTTGACCAGCGCCATGATCTCGCCGAGCGGCTCGGCGGCGACGAGGTCGGCGCACAGCTTGCGCGCCACCGCGATCGCGACCTCGACCGCCTCGGTCTCCATCCTGCTTTCGATGTTGCCGATGCCGGCGGCGACGCCGCGGATGCCGATGTTGATCTCTTCCATGGCGAGCGCGACGCGGCGGTCGCTCTCGGCCTTGGCTTCGCGCTGGCCGGCGGCAAAGCCGTCCTGATAGGCGCGCGCCTCGGCTTCGGCGACCTTCTGGGCGATCTCGGCCGCGGTTGCGGCCTTCTCGCGCGTCGTCCGCTCGGGCGCCGCGAAGTCGGTATCGAACAGGAATTTTGCCGGAGCCGCCATCAGTACACCAGCTCGTCGTCGGCGCGGTTCTTGGTCAGCATGATCTCACCCTTGGCGGCGAGGTCCTTGGCGAGGTTGACCAGCAGCGCCTGGGCCTCGTCGACGTCGCGCAGGCGCACCGGGCCCATCGCCGCCATGTCGTCCTGGAGCATCTTGGCCGCGCGCGAGGACATGTTGCCGAAGAAGAAATTGCGGACGTCCTCGTTGGCGCTCTTGAGCGCGACGCCGAGCTTGTCCTTGTCGACGTTGCGCATCAAGGTCTGGGCCGAGCCGGAATCCAGCTTCACGAGGTCGTCGAAGGTGAACATCAGCGCCTTGATGCGCTCGGCCGATTCGCGGTTGTCCTCCTCCAGCGAGGTGATGAAGCGGGTTTCGGTCTGGCGGTCGAAATTGTTGAAGATTTCCGCCATGACCTCGTGGGCGTCGCGGCGGCGGGTCTGCGACAGGTTTGACATGAACTCGGTGCGCAGCGTCTTCTCCACGCTTTCGATCACCTCCTTCTGCACCGCTTCCATCTTCAGCATGCGGTTGACGACGTCGAGCGCGAGCTCCTCGGGCAGGATGCCGAGCACGCGGGCCGCGTGCTCCGACTTCAGCTTCGACAGCACCACCGCGATGGTCTGCGGGTATTCGTTCTTGAGGTAGTTGGCGAGCACCTCTTCCTGCACGTTGGAGAGCTTCTCCCACATGTTGCGGCCCGCAGGGCCG
Source organism: Bradyrhizobium sp. B117 (assembly GCF_038969555.1). NCBI lineage: Bacteria > Pseudomonadati > Pseudomonadota > Alphaproteobacteria > Hyphomicrobiales > Nitrobacteraceae > Bradyrhizobium > Bradyrhizobium sp. B117. The sequence continues at coordinate 8,795,082 of NZ_CP152414.1, read as the reverse complement.
CGGATTTCGTCCATGATGCCGTTGACGCGCTCTGGCGGCAGGTACTGCTGCAGTAGGCGCTCGGTGGCGTCGAAATTGCCCATCAGCGCGCCCGAGGCCGACATCCGTGAGACGAACTCGAGCAGCATGTCCTCGACCGTGTCGACCTCGACGGTGCCGAGCGTCGACATTTCCAGCGAGAGCTGGCGCACCTCGTCGTCGTCGAGCAGCGACCAGATCTTGCCGCCATATTGCTCGCCCAGCGCCAGCATGAGGATCGCGGCGCGTCGCGGCCCGGACAGCTGCTCGGCCCCCTTGCCGTCCTTGGCGCGGCTGCCGGCGCGCTGGCCGAGCGTGGAGATCACGCTGGTGATGTCGTTGGAGTTGGCGTTTTGCAGTGTGGCGGCCATGTCAGATCACTTCTTGATTCACTTGGCAGTTACTTGGCTTAGGTTATTTGGCTGGCTCGGTGAGCCACTGGCGGATGATGGCGACGGTTTCGTTGGGGTTGCGCTCGGCGAGCTCGCCGACGCGATGAACGGACTGGGCGTGGACCTGGCCCTGGATGGTGGCGACGTCGATCGCGCTCGCGGCACCGCCCGGCAACAGCGGCTGGCTTCCGGCGGGCGCGGCCTCGTCGCTCGCGGCGGGGCCGGCGAGGACGCCGGAGATGGCGGCGGCGACCTCGTCGGAAGCGAGGATGCGCTTGACCAGCGGGCGGATCACCATGAACATCACGACGAGGCCGAGCAGCATCATCACGCCGAGCTCGACGAAGTACATCACGTCGTCCTTGGTGAACTGGAGCATGCCGAGGAAGCCCGAGGGCTCGCTGATCGGGGCAGTGGAGGGCGCATCGGCAAAGCGCAGGTTGACGACCTCGACCTGGTCGCCGCGCTTCTGGTCGAAGCCGATGGCCGAGCGCACCAGCGCGGCGATGCGGTCGAGCTGCTCCTTGGTGCGGTCCTGATAGGCCAGATCGCCCTTCTCGTTCTTGGAATAGATGCCGTCGACCAGCACCGCGACCGAGATGCGGTTGACCCGGCCGGCCTCGGTCACCTCGGTCTTGGTGGTGCGGGAGATCTCGTAATTGTTGGTCTCTTCCGTCTTCTTGCTCTGGTCCTTGGCCGCGACGCCGTTGTTCTGCTGGTTGCCGGGCAGCTCGTTGTTGACGGTGACCTGGCCGTTGTTGTCGGCGGTGAGGCTGCTCTCTTCCCGGGTCTGGCTGGAGCGCAGCACGCGGCCCTCGGGATCGAACTTGTCCGAGGTCTGGGTGACCTTGTTGAAATCGAAATCGGCGGAGAGCTGGACGCGGGCGCGGCCCGAGCCGACCACGGAGGAGACGATGTCCTCGACCTGCTTGCGCATCCGCTTCTCGAAGGCGATGCGGCGCTCGTCGCCGACCGCCTGCTCGGGGTCGGTCGCGGCGCCGTCGGCGAGCAGCTGGCCGGCCTCGTCGACGATCGAGACCCGCTGCGGCTTCAGCCCGTTGACGGCGGAGGCGACGAGGTGGCGGATGGCGCGGATCTGCTGCGCCTCCAGCGCGCCGCGGACGCGCACCACGATCGAGGCCGACGGCTCCGGCGCCTCGCGCGCAAACAGCGGGCGCTCGGGCAGCACGAGGTGGACGCGGGCGGCCTGGATGCGGTCGATGGCGCGGATGGTGCGGGCGAGCTCGCCCTCGAGGGCGCGCAGGTGATTGATGTTCTGGACGAAGGAGGTGGTGCCGAGCGCGTCCGACTTGTCGAACACCTCGTAGCCGACGCCGCCGCCCTTGGGCAGGCCGCCCTCGGCGAGCTTCATGCGCAGCCGCGTGACCTTGTCCTTGGGCACCATGATGATGCTGCCCTCGTTGCGCAGCTCGAACTGGATGCCCTGGCGTTCCAGGTCCTTGATGATGCTGGAGGAATCTTCGACGCTGAGGTCGGTGAACAGGGTCGTCATCTGCGGCGTGGTGACGCGCATGATGACGAAGGCGAAGAAGCCGATGAGCGCGGCGGTGACCGCGATCATCGCCCCGAACCGGGCGGCGCCGATACTTTTTAAGAAGTCCGCAAGACCTTGCAAGCAACCGCCCCGACAGCTTCGACCCGCATTCCAAGAGCGGCCGACTGGGCAATTATTGCCTAGGTGATGGTTTCGATATGGTTAACGAAGGTTAAGAGGTCGGACAAAAGTGGTGCCAAAAGCAAACATGAAAAAAATCGGCCTCGCGGGGCGAGGCCGATTTTGTTCAAAAGCAGCAGATTTCCGGATCGCTTACTGGCGATATTGCTGGATGCGGGTGGTGCGAAGACCCGCCAGACCGTGCTGGTCGATGGAAAACTGCCAGGAGAGGAATTCGTCGACCGTCAGGGTATAACGGCTGCAGGCCTCCTCAAGGGAGAGAAGCCCGCCACGCACAGCGGCGACGACTTCGGCCTTGCGGCGGATGACCCAGCGTTTGGTGCCGGGCGCGGGCAGATCTGCGATCGTCAGCGGACTGCCGTCCGGCCCGATGACGTATTTTACCCTCGGGCGATGGGGTTCTGTCATGGCGTACTCACAAACTCTCAACCACTGAACTCACGCGGTAACCCTACGCCCGGCGGCTTAAAAATCCGCTAAGCCTAAGGCTTCAATACAATTCTCGTTGAATCTTGCGGGAACGCGGCCGGCCCGGGGGCCGAAAACGCGGTTTCGGCGGGCCGGGCGGGGCAGAAGGTAAATACTTTACTAACGGCGAACGACTTTTGCGGGCTCGGCGCGAGGCCCGGAACTCTGATCCACCTCTCCCGAAGGGAGAGGTCGGGTCGCATCCGAAGGATGCGATCCGGGTGAGGGGTTACGGTCTCACCGTGCGCCGCGGCCCCTCACCCGGATTGCTCCGCAATCCGACCTCTCCCCGCTGGGGAGAGGTGTCGCACCCTCAATTGCTGCTGGTCGCGATGATGCTCTTCACCTGGCTCAGCGTGTAGCTGGCGCCGTCGATCGTCAGCAGCGGCGGCGACTGGGTGAGGTCGACGGAGGACACCACGCCCTGGACCTGCGCGGCGATGCCGACATTGTTGTTCGCGACGTCCTTGCCGGTGGCCGAGATCGTGTACTTGCCGTCGGGCCATTGCGTGCCGTCATTGCCCTGGCCGTTCCAGGTGAAGGGAATGTCGGTGCCGGCTGAGGCAGTGTATTTGCCGGTGAACACGGTCTGGCCGCTGGCATTGGCGACGGTGATGTCGACGGTGGAGTCGCTCGGCACGTTGAGGTGCCATGTCGCCGACGATTTCGTCATTGTTGCGGTCGAGCCGTCGACCAGTGCCGTCTTGCCGACGAAGCCCAGCGCCTGGGTCGCCTGCGTGGTCTGCTGCAACGTGACGAGCTGGGACAGCGAATCGTTGGTCTTCAGCTGCTGCTCGACGCCGGCGAACTGCACCAGCTGCTGGGTGAACTGGTTGGTGTCGAGCGGATCGAGCGGGTTCTGGTTCTGCAGCTGCGTCGTCAGCAGCGTCAAGAAGGTCTGGAAGTTACCGGCGAGCGTCGATCCCGTGCTCGAGCTCAGCGACGACTTCGAGTCGGATTTCGGGACGTCGGTCGTGCCGGAGACGGGCGTAGGCGCGGTGGTGGCATTCGTGGTGGTCATGATCGAATACTCCTCACACTCTGATGTCGACGCCGCTGCTCGATCCGAGCATGCGGCCGTAGCCGCGCCCGACCGGCGCGGCAGTCACGGTCTCGTCCTCGCTGATGATCAGCCGGCGGGCATTGCCGCCGTTGTCGTTGTTCTGGCCGGACTGCTGGCCCGATGAATTCTGGTCGCGCAGGCTGAAGGACAGCCCGTTGCTGCCGGTCTTGAAGCCGGCATCGTCGAGCGCGCGCTGCAATTGCGGCGCGTCCTGCTTCAGCATCGCCAGCGTCTCCGGCTTCTCGACCGTGAGATGCGAGGTGACCTGGCCGTTGCGGTCGACATTGATGCGCACGTCGATGCGGCCGAGCTCGACCGGATCGAGGCTGATGTCGAACCGCGTCTTGCCGGCGCGCGCGGCGGCGGCGATCTCGATCGGCACCGCGTTGAGCGGCACGGCCGCATTGGTGGCCGCGGTCGCGGTCAGCGTCGCGGTCGAAGCGGTCGCCGCCGACGTCGTATTGGTCAGCGGCGTCTGAATGGCGGAGGCGGCCTGCGCGCTGGTGTCGGTCGTGGGCACGGCGGCTTGCGCGCCCGCATGGTGCGTGGTGGTGGCGGGTGTCGCATCGGTGGCGCCGGCCTTCGCATCGGCCTTGGCGTCGACCAGGCTGGAATCGGCTTGCGGCTTGGTGCCTTGCGCATGCGCGGCGTTGGCGGTCGTCGCCGCCTGAGCTTGTGTGGCGTTGGCCTTGCCGGCGTCCTGACCGATATTGGAGACGTCGGTCTGGCCTTGCGCGGTGGCGGCGGCCTTGAACGAGGTTTTTGGCGTGCCGAGGTCGGCCACGGCGATCAGGCCGCCGCTGGTCTTGGCATCGGTCGCGGTGCCATCGGTGGTGGCGGCCGTATCCCCGAGCGTTGCCGAGGTGTCGGCATCGACCTTGGCGCCGGCCGTCTTGGCGCTCTTGTCGCCCGGCGTTGCGGTGTCGGTCTTGGTGCCCGCGATCTGCGCCGCGGTGGAGGCGCTGGCGGCAAGGCCGGCAGCGGCGATCGTCAGCGGCGAAGATGCGGCGTCGCTGGCCTGGCCCGCGGCCACATTCGGATCGACCGGCACGACGGGCGCGGCAACGGGAATCGCGTTCGGATCGGGCGCAGCCGCCTGCGTCGCGTCGGTCTGCGCGGCCGCTGCGGCATCGACGGCGGCGGCAAGCCCGTCGCTGGTGTCGGTCTTGTCAGCCTTGGTCTCGTCGGACTTGTCTGCCGGCTTGGCGTCGGAGGTCTCGGACTTGTCCTTGGTCTTGCCGGTCTTGTCCGCCGCTTTGGCCGAATCTGTCGTCGTGTCCGTGCCGGCGCTCGCGGACGAATCGGTGTCGTCGCGCGCCTTGCTCTGCGAGGAGGGCTCGGTCGATGACGGCTCGCGCGTGCTCCGGTCCGAGGCGGACGCGGACGACGTCGCGGAATCGGTCCGGCGCGGGGCGGTGTCCTGCGAGGCCGCGTTGTTGCTGATCGCCTGGGTGTTGCTGTCGACCAGCGAGCCGAAGGAGTCCGACGCATCTTTGCTGCTCTGCGGCTTCGCAGGCTTTTGCTGCGCGCTCGGAACTTGCACGCTGGCGGCTACATCTGACGTCCGACCGACCACAGGCGACCTCTTGGAAACATCTTCGGCGTAAGGAGGGAGCAAGGAGCGGGCCAGCCTCCCTGATGTTCAGTTTATGTAATAAAATCAATGCCTTGATGAATTGATGTCGCCGCGCGCGCCTCCTTCCGGCCCCCGCCATTTCTGCCGCCCCGGCAAGAATTGCCCTAAGCGTCCGGCCGGCGTGATTGCTTCACCGGAATGGCGCCTATATTAAAGAGGCAGCTCTCAGCCGCTTTCGACCGGGCAAGCCGTGCCCTTCGGGAACCAAAGTTCCCGGGGCCCGCCGATGTCCCGGTCAGAAGCAAATCGCGGATCGCCGAACGCCGCCGTCACAAACTTTAAAGCCATGCTCAACAGTCTGGATCTCGAAGGCCGTCCTGAGGACACCAGGGTCGTCGTTGCCATGTCGGGCGGCGTCGATTCCTCGACGACGGCTGCGCTGTTGAAGGCCGACGGCTACGACGTCGTTGGCATCACGCTCCAGCTCTACGACCATGGCGCGGCGACCCACCGCAAGGGCGCCTGCTGCGCCGGCCAGGACATCCACGACGCCCGCGACGTCGCCGCCAAGCTCGGCATTCCCCATTACGTGCTCGACTACGAGGATCGCTTTCGCGAGTCCGTCATCGACAACTTTGCCGACAGCTATGCGCTCGGCGAGACGCCGGTGCCGTGCATCGAGTGCAACCGCTCCGTCAAATTCCGCGACCTGCTGAAGACCGCGCGAGAGTTAGGCGCGCAGGCGCTCGCCACCGGCCATTACGTCGCCTCGCGCCGCCGCGAGGACGGCTCGCGTGCGCTGGTCTGCGCCGCAGACAGCGACCGCGACCAGAGCTACTTCCTGTTCGCGACCACGCAGGAGCAGCTCGATTTCCTGCGCTTCCCGCTCGGCGACATGACCAAGCCCGAGACGCGCGAGCTCGCGCGCCGCTTTGGTCTCGCGGTCGCCGACAAGCACGACAGCCAGGACATCTGCTTCGTGCCGACGGGCCGCTACACCGACATCATCACGCGCCTGCGTCCGAACGCGATGGACCCCGGCGACATCGTCGATCTCGACGGACGCGTGCTCGGCCGGCACAACGGCATCGCCAATTTCACCGTCGGCCAGCGCCGCGGCCTCGGCATTGCGGCCCACGCGCCGCTGTTCGTGGTGCGGCTCGATGCCGCAAACCGCCGCGTCGTCGTCGGCCCGCGTGATGCGCTGAAGATGCACCGCATCAGCTTGCGCGACGTCAACTGGATCGGCGGCGGCGACATCGATCGCGCCATCGGAGGCGGCCTCGAAATGTTCGTGCGCGTGCGCTCGACCCGCTCGCCGCAGCCGGCCTGGCTGCGCGGTGCGAACGGTCAGTACGAGGTCGAGCTCGTCGCCGGCGAAGAGGGCGTCTCGCCGGGACAGGCCTGCGTGTTCTATGACGCGCCGTCTGGGCAGGCGCGCGTGCTCGGCGGTGGCTTTATCCAGAGCGCCGCCGCGAAGGTGACGGCGAGTTCAGCGAGGCCACTCGCGGAAGCCGTCCGCGGCTAAGTAATTTCCGGGGCAGGGGGCATGGCAGCAGACATCTCGCGGGCCGGGGTCGAGAAGGCCTATGGCCGCTGGGCGCCGGTCTACGATCTCGTGTTCGGCAAGGTCTTCGATGCCGGCCGGCAGTCGACCATCGCGGAGGCCGACCGCATCGGCGGCCGCATCCTCGATGTCGGTGTCGGCACCGGTCTGTCGTTGTCGGATTACGCGCGCACCACAAAAATCTGCGGCGTCGATATTTCCGAGCCGATGCTGCGCAAGGCGCAGGCGCGCGTGCGCGCGCTGCGCCTCAGCAACGTCGAAGTGCTCTCGGTGATGGATGCGAAGAACCTCGCCTTCCCCGGCAACTTCTTCGACGCGGTGGTCGCGCAATATGTCATCACCGCCGTTCCCGACCCCGAAGGCACGCTCGACGAGTTCGTGCGCGTGCTCAAGCCCGGCGGCGAGTTGATCCTGGTCAACCACATCGGCGCCGAGAAGGGTTTTCGCAAACTCTCCGAGCTCGCCTTCGCGCCGCTCGCCCGCCGTCTCGGCTGGCGTCCGGAATTCCCGTGGGCCCGCCTCGAAGGCTGGGCCGCCAGGCACGGCGGCGTCACGCTCACCGAGCGCAGGCCGATGCCGCCGATGGGCCATTTCTCGCTGATCCGCTACCGCAAATCGTGATGTTGGGACGCGCGTAAGCCGGCCAAGCCGGCAGTGCGCTCCCTCCCCCGCAAGCGGGGGAGGGTTGGGGAGAGGGCTCTCTCCGCCCGCGATATCTCACGAGCGGATAAAGCCCTCACGTCATTGCGAGCGCAGCGAAGCAATCCAGACTGCGGCCTGCGGAGAGATCCTGCTGCCGGGGATCAATCCCAAACCCCGATCACATCGCACTCGACCCGGGAACGCCCCGCGCGGCCTGCGCGTTTCCCTCCCATGCGCACGACATCAAACATCATCCTGGTCAGCCTTCTGATCGCCGCCTCAGGCAGTGCGATCGCGCAGGCTCCGCCCGCCCCGGCGACGCCGCCGCAACAGACCGCGCCGCCATCCCCGCAACATGCGGCCAACTGCACCCCGCAGGACCGCCCGAACCGCGCCACGGCGCCTGACGGCACCACCACCGGCCAGGCCCGGGAACCGCTCGGCGACAAACTGGCAAAATCCGACGGCGTGATCTGCCCGCCCGCGGGCGTCGACCCCGAAATGCACGCCCCCGCGCCGAGCACGGACGGCAGCATGCCCGTCATCCCGCCCCCCGGCAGCCCCGGCGGCGACCCGACGGTACGGCCGAAATAGGTGGATTCCTTCGCCTCTCCTCGCGCGCGGATTCCGGGTGAGGGGGATTCTCCGCGAGTCCAGTGCGGGAAAATGGGCGAGTTCGGTCCCAAACGGGGCGATTTCGCCTGCGAAATCACGCCCTCAATCGCCCCCACTTTGCTTGACTTCCCGCCGCCCCCTTCCTTATATGCCGCGCGTTCGCGAGATCGGCCTTGTTCGCCGCCGCGATCCCTGTGGCGGGGTAGCTCAGCTGGTTAGAGCACGGGAATCATAATCCTGGGGTCGGGGGTTCGAGTCCCTCCCCCGCTACCACCTTTCCCCACACTCCTTTGACTTGGTTTGGATAGGCCTTTTCCCCAAGCAGGGCGTTTAGCCGGCCTGCTATCTCCACGGCTACACCACCTGGGCGGCCTGGATCGCGGAACACGGTGACCGTCTCGACTAGGTCTCTGATGGCTTCCGCGGCCTCTCCGTCGCCCCCACTGACGCCTTTGCCCAGTGCGTCTTCAAGCCGATCGAGTTGCCTCATAGCGTTTGAGGATGGCCGGATGCAGCGCGACTTCCTTCAGGGCGGGTGGTTCACTCTGCAACTCCTCAGATATCCGCTTTCGTTCGGCATCTAAGGCAGTCGATCGCGGTCCTAGAACGGATGGATCGCCATGTCCTTTCGCGATCGCATCCACCAGTCGTTCGATTTCCCGGTTTATTTGCCCAAGCTGCTGCTCAAGGCGCTGCCGTTTTGCATGTGAGGTGGCCGCGAGGCGCTTCCGTTCCTCAAGATACGTGCGTACGTATTCTGAGATAACCTTCGGCGCGCGCAATTCGGCCTGTAGACCGTTGAGGACCGCGCTCTCGACAGTGTCCAAATAAAAAGTCTTGGCGTCCGGACACGTGCCGCTCTCCGTCGCCGCTGAGCAGCGAATCCGAACGCGCCCCGATTTGTCCCGTCCATTCGTTGCCATACCCGAGCCGCATGAACCACAACGGAGTAAGCCAGATAGCATCCGACGGGGCCGTCGTTGATGGGTCGGGTGGCCGTGGCTGCGCTCCCCTTTGCGTTGCTGGGCAGCTGTGAACAACTCTGGACTGACAATTGCAAGATGGGGCACTTCAGCCACCTGCCAGTCACTCCTCGGATTCGGTCGTGACAGGCGCTTTCCCGAGTCGGGATCTTTCACCATCCTGACTTTGTTCCAGATAAGGCGTCCCATATAAAGTTCGTTCAGCAGAATGCCGGCGCCCCTCTCATGATTGCCATTGATTGTTGAGGCATTCCAGGCGCGCCCCCGCGGAGGTGATACCCTCTCCTTATTGAGATCATGCGCGATTTCCCGAGGCGTACGACCGTCTACGTATTCCTGAAATATGCGCCGGATCACTTGTGCCTCGGTCTCGACAACCACTCGTTCGCCGCTTCTTCCGGTGACCGCGGCGTACCCGTATGTCAGGCCGCCGCCAGCCAAACCTTGCTTGACCCGCCCCGCTTGGCCGCGACGCACTTTGTGCGCATTGTCCTCACGATAGAGTTGTCCGACCAAACCGCGAAGGCCGACCAGCACGGTGTTAACGACTCCCTCGTGGACCGCCCGGATCTCTATCCCGAGAAATGACAGCCGCTTATGAATGCCAGCGAGATCTTCCATGTCGCGAGAGAGGCGATCGAGCGCTTCGACGATTACCACGTCGAAGGATCTCTCTCGCGCCTGGTCCAACATCCGCAGAAGGCCTTCGCGGCCCATGACGGACCCGCCTGAACGAGCCCGATCTTCATGGGTACTGACAACAGTTAAACCTTCGCGCTCGGCATAGCTTTGACAAAGTGAAAGCTGATCCTCAATCGACCGCTCGTTCTGCAGATCGGTTGAGAATCGAGCATAGATCGTCGCTCTTTTCCTTGTCGTCTCTTCGATTGGCGAGCTCTCTTTCATGATCTTCCCTCGCGGCCACACGAGCAAGTACTCGCGCGAGACGCAAGATCGCCTTGTCTGGATTCGTCTGCAAGACAATTTTGCGATCAGCTTCCCGCACGATCGAGCCTCTACGTCATCGCGAGGCTCAACGAGGTGCACGCACCTGCGCTGGCGCCAGTCGACAAGAGGTGGTGGGGACTGATCATCTCGAGCATCCTGCTCGGGTGATAACTAAGTGCAACGGCCCCTATGAGCTCGTCGTGCAATCGGGTGCTTAATCGATGGAAAAGAGAGCAGCGAACGGCTTTGCTTGCGCCGAATTGATACTGCTCGGAGGGGGCATAGCGTCTCAATCTAGCGAATACCAGGGTGCAAACTCCGGGCTCCGTCACGGGACTCTGTTCCAGCTATCGATTTCGCCACCAGTTCGCTCTGATTGGACCCGATGGCTGAAATGTCTCTAGCAGGTCTATCCAGGCGAGCGGAAATCGCGGTTCGGGCAATGATCGGCGGACTACTAGGGCCAAGCCTATGAGCCTGGATATTGCGTGAAAACGGTTCCGGGAGGAAATTTAGTCTTTGGAGCCGCTTCTTTTGGAGGATTCTCGATATCTCCCGCGTCGCCGCGTGCGTGGCACCCGAAGTCCTTGTCTTACCTGACAATCTCGCCGTAACTGAAGGGCCAAGCGCGTCGGGAACTATATTGTTCGCCGCAGTCACAGCTTACGAGCGGCACCTTGGTCTAGGGACCGACGGCAGGCGGTAAGACCCGCGCGCTTGAGGTAATCGTCACCGGCGTCGAGAGACAACCTCCGAGTTTGGCGTAGTTACCTCGTGGCCCTTCGCCACCAGATAACTTCCTCGATGAAACAGGCGTTCGAACCAGCAAAGCCCACCATAGGTACCGATCTTTGACGAAATCGATGCCTTTCGCTGGCCCACGACCCTTTGTCCCATGAGCGTAAGATGCACCGACGAGAGGCGGGAATGGCGAGCCGCAGGATGAGGCCCGAAGGTCTGATCAATTGATGTCCTCCTTTGCTTTACATGCCTCTCTGTGACGGCCAAAGGCGGCGACCGTATCAAACTCGTTGTCAAAGAGACTTTGATGCGACCGTTCCTATTCCGATTGCATTGAGGGTTGGGGTCTCATCGTGCCGATGAGCTCTGATGCGTCTTCAATACGTCCGCCACCGCGAAAACGGCTCCAGTGTTGCGCTGTTCTCGACGGTTTACAACGTAGTGGTATTGCTCACGGCAGCCGTGGCGCGCATCGAACGACCGATATACGATCGACCTCAGCGTCAGATCCCAGAACCCATCACTTGCTTAACTGAGGTGAGAAGCACCGCGGGCAATCTATGCTGAGGAGGCACCTAATCAGCTATCCATCTGGGCACCCACCGGAGCAGGGGGGAAGTTCAACCTGCCCAGGATTAGCGGGGTAAACGCGCATATCCTCAAGTTTTACCAGCAGCTTTTCGATTGCTGTGCATGACCACCAATGCTGGTAGGCCACCCGAGGACGCTCTATCGCTAAAGTCCCACCGTACCCTGATGCGACGGCCCTCGCAGGAAAGCCGGGTGCCTTACCTTGTGATCCCCGGAGCTAACTACTGAGCCAGCGGCACGTGATAGGGAAAGCTCCTTGATATAGGCGCCGAGTCGCATCCGCGCTACTTTCTGTCGAACTCGCAAATTCAGCCTAGTTTAGACGCTTACAGGCTAATGGGCCTCATGAAGGCGTGGTAGCGCATTTTGACGAAACGGACACAATCATCTTCGGTACGAGAACCCAGCGTGGAGCGGGCCCCGGTAAGCGGCGCGGCGTATTCGGGTTCGAAAGCAACTGATGCGCGATCCGAATGGCCAGTCCTGCGCGGTCAAAAAGCCGGCACGAGCCGGGGGGCGTGAGGTCACTCAGTCATAAACGTGCAGTGGATTGGCTGCGCGCTATCCGGCGCGTCGCCCCGGAGCGGCTGCCGCTGGTCGCAAACATGCCGAGTGGCTACTATCCGAGGAGTAAACGTCGATATTGCTCTGGGCGGCAAGCGGCCACCTGGGCTGCTTTTCGTCATATAAATTGCTGCGCAGGTCTGTCAGCTTTCGGTAAGCCAACCCCGATAAACAATCGTTGGGTTTAACGGGGGCGTGGCAGGGACAGCGCATGAGCTGAAGGACCACCATGTGCCGAGTTACGCTTCCGTTAAGCTCATTGCACCGCGGATGCGGCAGAGATCGTGCTTCATGATGCCCCCAGGCCGTCAGGCGCCGAGCCGTGTTCGCACTGCTTCCGACTCACGGGCTAGGTCTCGTTCTGGCAATATTACTCGTTTTACGAGCGCTAAGCTCCCGATTAGCATTTTGCCACCGCTAGCTGAGCTTGGAGCCTGTTAGCGGGATTGCAGGGACAGCGCTGCCCCGTGGGGGACGAGCGCCGAGTGCTAAGTTCAATTGGCAATGGGGCGGGCAAGGGACAACGTCTGTCCAGTGCCACCAAACGGCGCCGAGCCGCGCCGCACTGCTTCCGATCAATCATCACCAACCCCTCTGGAAGGGAAGGAGGTTGCCTGCGAAGCAGCGGCCGCGGTTATCTTGGTGCAATTGTGTCCGCCATGTGTAGCGACGACGACGCCGACTGCGTTGCCGGTACTCCCTGTCGTGGCTTTCGAGGTCTCGGATAATCTTTCCAGAGGGACTGCTTCTATCGCGCTCCGTCTGGATTTACTCCGTCTACGTTCTCGCGTCTCTCATGCGCGTTTGGCCGTTCATTCTTGTTTATGCACAGCGCACGTGTCTGGGCATGGTGGTGTCTCCAACTTATCCAGGGCGAAGACCTAGCTTAGAGAGCCGCCGGTGAGGATGGGACCGACCGATTTTGGTAGGTGCCCTTCGGTACTTCTAGAAGATACAAGTTGATAGCCTTGAGGATTTGAGCCTCCCGGGAGCAAAGGTGGCCAGCTCCAGTCTTCGTGACCGGGTTGGCCACCAGCGCTTGCGGCACTATGCCCACAGGGCAGCTCAGGCCGATAAATGCATATATTCGAGCGGCATATCATGTCCTTGCGGTCGCAAGCCCTTGCGGTGCTTGCGGCCAATCAAGCCCGTGCCGCCGATCAGTCGCTGGGACCATCAGATCGCGACGCCGCAATACTTAACATCGACGAAGTTCAGGCGATGCTAGCCATACTCGATTGCATGACGCCCAACCTGCGGCCGAAGGAAGCACGGCAGATCGCTGCGCGCATACGCGCGCTTCTAGAGGGCCGCAAGGGGCAGCCGCTTCGAATAGGATGCCTGTGAGACCACTTAGATGTGAGTTTTCGGTCGGTTGTCCATCCCTGAACGAGGAAGCTGAAGAGTACCCCCGTGAGGATCGGATGGATACCCATAAGAATGCGCCTCGGACGCGGAATGGCCGCGGGGCCATAGTGCCAAGCGTAATCGTAAGGTGGCGTGACGAAGATTGCGGCGCGCTGCAGTTTCACCAAATGGCCAAGCGTTCCGCGAAAAACCCTGGCTGCCACGTGCCCGGAAGTCGGAGCGTTCGACGACCGCGTCACACAGGTGCAACAGATCGAAACCGAGGCCACTGCTGCGCTCCGCGGCGCTTTGTGCGGTCGCCTATGTTGGCTCAACGCGGCTGATCGACAACGTAATACTGGCGTTGCCAACCCGGTAGCGTAATGAGTGGCCAAACCGTGCGCAGTGTATCGAGCAAGAAACACTCAAGCCACTGTTACGAGAGGCGGATCGAGCTGGTAGCAGAGGGCGAGCGCCGATACGAATTTGTTCGGCGCGTCAGCCAAGCGACAGTGCGTGCGCACGGAATGTGTGGGGCCGTGAACGTTGTGTCCGGCAACCCTGTAAGTCTGTTGGCGGCCATCAGCGGCCAATTCGACAAACCTTGGTTTAGTGCTTTGCAGCCGATGCTATATCACCCACTTACCTTTGTAGAGTTGAGCGCCGGTTAGATCGTTTGTACTTTCGATGTCGAACCTAGATCATTCGATCTGCGGTTCAGTGCGAAGTTTGAACTGATGCCCTGCCAGAAGTCGGCGCGTTCCAATCAGGTGTTGAGACGAACATCTTGTTGCACGCAAAAAGGGCAGGAAGGTGCCACTATCGAGATCCCGATCAGCCACCAGATCAGCGGAATAGCACTTTATTGAGCGACGAAATTGGAAGCGGAGGACAGGGCGTCCGCGCTCGCCAGCGCGTGAGCTCTTAGAGTAGCCAATAACGTGTCGCTTGTGCTCGGGTCTCTAGTACAGTCGCCGCATTGATGATCATCGCTGGTGTACGTTGCCGGCGAATTTGCATACCCCTCTTGAAATGCGAGTCGAGATGGCATTTACCGAGATTTTCATCAAACGTCCGGTATTGTCTGTCGTTGTTAGTTGCCTGATCTTACTGATCGGCGTTCGCGCGGCCACGGTACTGCCGATCCGGCAATATCCCAAGCTATCTAATACGGTCGTCAATATCACTACTTCCTATCCTGGGGCCTCGGCCGATACGATCCAGGGGTTCATCACCACTCCCCTGGAGCAGGCAGTCGCTTCCGCCGAGGGCGTCGACTACGTTATTTCCTCATCGGTGCTCGGTACCTCCACGATCCAAGTCTACATCAAGCTCAATTTTGATCCCAATGAAGCGCTCACCGAGGTGCTCTCCAAGGTAAACTCAGTTAAATACTTAATTCCGAAGGAATCGAACGATCCGGTCGTCACTAAGTCGACCGGTCAGGCCACCGCTGTCATGTATATCGCCTTCTCCAGCGAGGAACTGGCGGCCAGCGCGATCTCCGACTACCTCTCGCGCGTTGTGCAGCCCGCTATGTCAACGGTCGACGGCGTCGCAGCGGCAGACATCCTGGGCGGCCAGAGCTTTGCGATGCGGCTATGGCTCGATACCGCGAAAATGGCAGGGCACGGCGTGTCGCCGGCCGAAGTGTCGGCTGCACTCGCCGCTAACAACTTCCAGGCCGCGGCCGGCCAGACCAAGGGCTATTTCACTATCTCCGATGTTACGGCAAACACGGATCTGCGGAGTGTCGATGACTTCAAGCGCATGATCGTCAAATCCAATGACGGTGGCTTTGTACGCATAGCGGACATTGCGATAGTCGAGCTTGCCGCGCAGACCACTGACACTAGCGTCGCTATGAACGGCGAGCACGCGGTCTTTATCGGCGTCCGAGCAAGCCCGCAAGGCAATCCGCTAAACATAGCGAGAGGCGTTCGGGCGCTGTTTCCAGAAATGGAGCGTAACCTGCCGCCGTCACTGAAGATGAACGTGGCCTACGACTCCACCAAATTCATTCAATCGTCGCTCGATGAGGTGGAGAAGACGCTCATCCAAGCCGTCGTGATCGTGGTGGCGGTAATCTTCCTTTTCCTGGCGTCGCTGCGGTCGGTCATCATTCCTGTGGTCACTATTCCGCTCTCGCTTGTTGGTGTCTGCAGCATGATGCTGGCGCTGGGGTTTTCATTCAATCTCCTGACGTTCCTTGCGATGGTTCTCGCAATCGGTCTCGTGGTCGATGACGCGATCGTTGTGGTGGAGAACATTCATCGCCATTTGGAAGAAGGTGCGCCGCCTCTAGAGGCTGCTATAAGGGGCGCGCACGAGATCGTCGGCCCCGTTGTCTCCATGACGATTACCTTGGCTGCGGTATATGCTCCAATCGGGTTTCTCGGCGGCCTCACTGGCGCGCTGTTCCGCGAGTTTGCGTTTACGCTGGCAGGAGCGGTGATCGTGTCGGGCGTGATTGCTTTGACCCTATCGCCGATGATGTGCTCGGTCTTCCTGAGGCGCGCAGAGGGGGGGCGGTTTGCAACATTTGTGAACCGCGGGTTCAGCACCATGACACGATGGTACGGCCGAAAGCTCGACCGCTCGCTCGACTATCGTCCGATTACCGGCCTGTTTGCGCTGACCATGCTGGGCCTCGTCGGCTTTCTTTATGTGAATACTTCCAAGGAACTCGCACCCGAGGAGGATCAAGGTATCGTATTCGCTTTAACCAAGGCGCCGAGATACGCCAATATCGACTACCTCGATTATTACGGCACCAAGCTCGAACACGCGCTCCAAAAATTTCCAGAGACCGATTTGAGCTTTGTACTCAATGGTGTTGGCGGCCAGCAGAGTGGCATGGCCGGCATGTTGCTCAAGGCATGGGACGAGCGCAAGCGCTCATCGATCTTGCTTAAGTCGCTCCTCCAGGCCGAGCTGTCCAAAATTGAAGGCATCAACGCGTTTGCCTTTAGTTTGCCGCCACTTCCAGGCGGTTCGGATGGCCTACCAGTGCAGATGGTGATCAATTCGACGTTTGACTTCCAATCCGTCTACGAGCAGATGTCGAAGCTGAAGGAAGCCGCGCAGAAGAGCGGTCTATTCATGGTGAGCGACTCCGACCTCGAGTTCAACCGGCCGGTGGTGCGAATCAAGGTTGATCGATCCAAGGCCAACGAGCTTGGCATCACCATGCAGACCATCGGAAACGCGCTCGCCACCTTACTCGGCGGAAACTACGTCAACCGCTTCAATTTGCAGGGCCGCTCTTACGAGGTGATCCCGCAGGTGCCCCGCGAAGAACGCCTGGCGCCGCAAGCAATCGGGAGCTATTATGTGAAGACTGCGGGGGGCTCGATGCTTCCGCTTTCGACCGTAGTCTCCATCGAGACTGCAACCGATCCGAACGCGCTCACCCACTACAATCAGCTCAACTGCGCGACCTTTCAGGCTGTGCCGATGCCCGGCGTCACGATCGGTCAGGCTGTGGACTTCCTGGAAGCGGAGGCGAAGAAACTGCCCGCAGGATTCAGTCACGACTTCCTTGCCGACGCGCGCCAATATGTGCACGAGGGTAACCAACTGGCCATTGCCTTTGCATTTGCACTCATAATCATATTCTTGGTGCTTGCGGCGCAGTTCGAAAGTCTGCGCGATCCCCTCATCATCCTGATCAGCGTGCCGATGGCAATCGTCGGCGCCTTGATCCCGCCATTCTTTGGCTGGGCGACGATGAACATCTACACCCAGATCGGACTGTTGACACTGGTCGGGTTAATTTCCAAGCACGGCATCCTGATGGTTGAGTTCGCCAATGAGCTGCAGCTCAAAGAGAGACTTAACCGTCGCTCGGCTATAGAGATGGCGGCGCGCGTCCGACTGCGTCCGATCTTGATGACCACTGTGGCGATGGTCACGGGCTTCATACCCCTGATGACCGCAACGGGAGCTGGCGCCGCGAGTCGCTTCTCGATCGGGCTCGTGCTCGTCGCGGGCATGTCTGTGGGCACGCTGTTCACGCTCTTCGTGCTGCCGGCGGTCTATGTCGCGATCGCGTCCGATCATCGTGCCGATGCGAGCTCCGGCCGCGCGAAGATCGCTGCCGATCTCGACCTCACCGGCGCTGCTGATGCCCAGATGGCCAAGCAAAGACGATAAAATCAATCCAGGTTCGCTCAGTGTGGTACGCGAAGGGGCCCGCGATCGCTTCACGTTACCTTACAAATCGAGATCTTCACGCCCCGTTGGCTTTGCGAGGTTTGTAGGCTTTGCGACAAAGCCACAGTGAGCGTTGAGCCTCCGGTTGTCGCAGATCAGCAAAAACTGTCACCCTCTTATGGCCAGCTTAACCGGGAAGGAACAACCGACACACCCTATCCACGGGCTCGACGATCACCGTCCGCTTGACTAGTGAGGTGGTCTACTAATTTTGTGACGGCATTGCATTTGCAGGGATAAAGAATGCCAGCTTGAGGCCATCATTGTCGATAGCGCCGCCTGCAGGCGACGCACGCAGGATGAGGGGCGTCGCGCTCGCGACCCCGTTCTCTCAGGAGCGCCCGTGATCCTGCCTGCTAATTGGTCTGCCGGCCTGCTTGGGATCCGGCTCGCATTTTTTGTGGCCGGATTCGGCCTCGCGGCCTGGGCGCCTTTGGTGCCCCTCGCCAAGGAGCGGCTCGCGGTCGGTGACCGCATGCTTGGTTTTCTGTTGCTCTGTCTCGGAACGGGATCCGTTATCGCGATGCTTTTGACCGGCGTATTGAATGCGCGGTACGGCAGCAAGCCCATTATCCTTGGGGGTGGACTTGGACTCGCGATCTTATTGCCGTGCCTTGGAATTGCCAACACACCTGTCAGGCTCGGTGCTACGCTGTTTGCTTTCGGCGTTTCACTGGGCTCGATCGATGTAGCCATGAACATTCACGCGATTGAATTGGAGCGCGTCACGGGCCGTCCATTGATGTCTGGCTTCCACGCCCAGTACAGCATTGGGGAATTCACCGGCTCTGCCGCCGTGACCTCGCTCCTGTCGCTGCAGCTTGGCCCGCTTTTTTCGACGTTGGTCTGTTCGGCGCTGATGACGATCGCGATTGTATCGGCCTGGCCGGGGTTGCTCGCGGGGGGGGCGGGGCAGCAGGGGCCATCGTTTGTTTTGCCCAATCGCAGTGTGTTGCTAATAGCTGTGCTCGCGGCTATCACTTTCCTTGTCGAAGTTTCAATGCTCGATTGGAGCGCTTTGCTTCTCGTTGAACGAGATCTTCTCGCGGAAGCGCATGGGGGCATTGGTTGTATGCTCTTCTCAATCGCAATGGCCGCAGGGCGTCTCGGTGGAGATGCCGTGGTGGCGCGAATCGGTGACCGTGCCATATTGATACTTGGGACTCTGCCGATCGTAACAGGATTCTTGGCTGTGGTGGCCGCGCCCGTTGCGTTAATTGCTATGGCGGGGTTCCTGCTCATTGGATTGGGCATTTCTAATGTTGTACCTGTACTTTGTCGACGCGCCGGCAAACAGAAAATAATGCCGCCAGCCGTTGCGATCGCGGTTGTCACGACAGCCGGCTACGCGGGTATACTCGTTGGACCCGCCGGCATTGGGCTCGTCGCACACATGTTTGGCTTGCGCGTGGCGTTTGGGATATTGGGCGCGCTCATGTCCATCGTTACGCTGTCAGCGAGGATGATGACAGACCATCGCTAAGGCCTTGGCCGAGAGGAAAGGGACACCAGTAAGCTTCCGACTAATGACCGTCCAGCGGTCGGCACTTAGCGGCTTTGAGACGATGAGCTCTCGACTTCATGGTAGCAGGTCTCGATCATGGCCATGCTGCGTCGTAGCTATGATACATCGCGTCACTTGGGTTCTTGGCGTCCGACCGAGCCCGGTGACAATGAACGCTTGTCAACTGCGAAGCAAAGTTGGAGGACGTGAGCGGCAAGTGCGCTCGGCTGGACATTCACCGCGGATTGATGCCTAGGATTGGGCCCGTTATCCCGGAACAGGCAGATCACTTTGGTACCGTTCATCGCCGTCGGCGCGATACGCCCGGTACGCCAGCTGAATGCCGTCCTCAAGCGAGGTCGTGGCGCGCCAGCCGAGCCTGGACAGCCGCCCGACGTCGAGCAGCTTGCGCGGTGTGCCGTCAGGGCGCGACGTGTCGAATCTGATCTCACCGCGAAAACCGATGGCGGCCGCAACCATGAGTGCTAACTCGGCGATGCTGATGTCCTCGCCGGTACCGATATTGACCAATTCCGGCGAGGAATAGGTCTTCATCAGATGGATGCAAGCGTCGGCGAGATCGTCAACGTAGAGAAATTCGCGGCGCGGCGTGCCGGTGCCCCAGACCACAACGCTCTTCGAGCCCGCGAGCTTTGCCTCGTGGAAGCGGCGGACCAGGGCGGCAACCACGTGGCTGTACTCGGGATGATAATTGTCGCCGGGACCGTAGAGATTGGTCGGCATCACGCTTATGAAGTCCCTGCCATACTGGCTGCGATAGGCCTCCACCATCTTGATGCCCGCGATCTTGGCGATCGCATAAGGCTCGTTGGTCGGCTCCAGCGGGCCTGTCAGCACGGAATCCTCGCCTAGCGGCTGCGGCGCCAGCTTCGGGTAGATGCAGGACGAGCCCAGAAACATCAGCTTCTCGGCACCGTTCTGGTGCGCGGCATGGATCACGTTGGCCGCGATCGCAATGTTGTCGTAGATGAATTCGGCGCGCAGCGTGTTGTTGGCGACGATGCCACCGACCTTTGCGGCGGCAAGAAAGATCACCTGCGGCCGCACGCGCGCGAACCAGTCGAACACGGCGGCCTGATTGCAGAGGTCGACCTCGCGGCGATCCACCGTGACGAGCTTGACGTCCTCCCGTTCGAGCCGGCGCACCAGCGCGGCTCCGACCATGCCGCGATGGCCGGCGACGTAGACGCTTTTATCTTTCAGCTCAAACGCTGTGCTTGCCACGGCCGACGTCCCGTTTCGCGTCCGCCAGATCGCTCGCCACCATCTCCTCGACGAGTTCTGCAAGCGTCCGCTTCGGCTTCCAGCCGAGCACCTGGCGCGCCTTGCTGGCGTCGCCAACCAGGAGATCGACCTCGGTCGGGCGGAAATAGGTAGGATCGATTCTCACCACGGTCTTGCCGGTCGTCTCGTCGACGCCGGTCTCGTCGACACCCTGCCCGCGCCATGCGACGCGGCGGCCGACCTGCGCGAAGGCCAGCTGGACCATCTCGCGCACCGAGCGCGTCTCGCCGGTGGCGAGCACGAAATCGCCAGGCTTGTCGGCCTGGAGGATCATGTGCATGCCTTCGACGTAATCCCTGGCATGGCCCCAGTCGCGCTTGGCTTCGAGATTGCCGAGATAGAGCGTGTCCTCGAGGCCGACTTCGATACGGGCGACGGCGCGGGTGATCTTGCGGGTGACGAACGTCTCGCCGCGGATCGGGCTCTCGTGGTTGAACAGGATGCCGTTGCTGGCGAACATGCCATAGGCTTCGCGGTAGTTCACCGTGATCCAGTAGCCGTAGAGCTTGGCGACGCCATAAGGGGAGCGCGGATAGAACGGCGTGGTCTCCTTCTGCGGGATCTCCTGCACGAGGCCGTAGAGCTCGGAGGTCGAGGCCTGGTAGAACCGCGTCTGCTTCTCCATGCCGAGGATGCGGATCGCCTCCAGGAGGCGCAGCACGCCGATGGCGTCGGCATTGGCGGTATATTCCGGGCTCTCGAAGCTGACGGCGACGTGGCTCTGCGCGGCGAGATTGTAGATCTCGGTGGGGCGGATCTGCTGCATCAGCCGGATCAGATTGGTCGAATCCGTCATGTCGCCATAGTGCATCAGGAACGGCCCGTTGCCGACATGCGGGTCCTGGTAGAGGTGATCGACACGCGCGGTGTTGAACGAGGACGAGCGGCGCTTGATGCCGTGCACGATATAGCCAAGCGACAGCAGATATTCGGCGAGATAGGCGCCGTCCTGCCCGGTGACGCCCGTAATCAGCGCAACGCGCCGTTTTGACTCCTGAGCCGCCATAGTTTCCCTTAGTAGCGCCGCAAAGAAACACCATTGCGAAGCCGTTTCTCGAAAAATCTAGATGCGCACACGCGCTCCACCCGCAATTAAAAGAAAGCGATCGTTAGCTCAGTCATACACATCATGTAGGAATGCACACTATATACATTCATTTATATCTGGACTGAAGGATGCCAACACATTGAGCTTCAAAAATGAAGCCCAGTAACCCTAGCGACGCGATGTTCCTAAGCAGGCGAGATGGATGGCAAAACGCCCTTACGCGTGCTCGCGGCGCGTTTGCCCCTGGGCGACATTTGTAATGAGATAGAAGCGGCGGTCTGTGCTCCTTATCTGTCCTCAGGAGCAAGTGTGCATTTCGTGCGGTCTCGTCATGGCGTGGGAGAGCGACGTCGCATTCGTCAATGCATCTGTCGGAATGGCGGCACGCAAGTCAGAACACAGCCAAAACTTGCTCATAGAACCGCAGTCTACAAAGCGCTTTTAACTTCCGAACAGAACACGCAATCTTGGGTCGACTCATCAACCATGATCTGTGCCGTTGCTAATGTCCAGCTCGCGGCAGGCAGTGAGGGGCGAGGCGCGACAAAGTGAGAAAGAGTAG
Organism: Bradyrhizobium sp. B117; assembly: GCF_038969555.1. Taxonomy (NCBI): domain Bacteria; kingdom Pseudomonadati; phylum Pseudomonadota; class Alphaproteobacteria; order Hyphomicrobiales; family Nitrobacteraceae; genus Bradyrhizobium; species Bradyrhizobium sp. B117. The sequence continues at coordinate 8,773,237 of NZ_CP152414.1, read as the reverse complement.
CAAACGTTGGTATAGATCGACGAACGTTTCGATATCGAGAGCTTACTTTCGTACAATGGAGCTTCGGCGCCAATACTTTAACCTGGCCGAGCGTAAGTTGCCTCGGTTCAAGTATGATAAGTCTCCTAAACCCGCGCTGGATAAACGTATCCAGTAACGCGGAACAATTCAAGCTAGAGCTGCTGCGCCGTTTGTACTCGATCGCCAGTTACAAGTGGAATGTAGCCGCGCGAAGCGATGATGGCTGAAAGAGATCTAACTCACGCTTGTGAATGCGGCGGCGGTACAGGCGGTCGCGAAAACCGAACTCGACACCTGTTACCATCGGGTAAGCGAATTTCATGACCGGGTTCCTGACTCCTTAAACTTGGGCTGCATTGATCGATATGTGTGGAATTGTTGGTATTTTGGGGCGTGGTCCGGTCGTTGGGCAGTTGCTGGCCTCGCTCAAGAGATTGGAATATCGGGGCTACGACTCCGCAGGCCTCGCGACTCTCGAAGGTCTCAATATCGAGCGCCGCCGCGCTGAAGGTAAGCTGAGAAACCTTGAGGAGCGGCTGCGCTATTATCCGCCGTCGGGTCACACGGGAATCGGTCATACCCGCTGGGCGACCCATGGAAAGCCGACCGAGAGCAATGCTCACCCGCATGCGACGGAAAATGTCGCGGTCGTTCATAACGGGATCATTGAGAATTTCCGCGAGTTGCGAGCCGAACTGGAGCGGAATGGAGCCCATTTCAATTCAGAGACAGACACAGAGGTGGTGGCGCATCTCGTCGAATCTTATCTCAAGAAGAGTTACTCGCCGCAGGATGCGGTACAAGCGTCGCTGCCCCGGCTGCGTGGTGCCTTCGCGCTGGCGTTCCTGTTCAAGGCCCACGACGATCTTTTGATCTGCGCGCGTAGGGGGTCGCCCCTTGCGATCGGGCATGGTAACGGCGAAATGTATCTAGGATCGGATGCGATCGCGCTCGCGCCTTTGACCGACACCATCACCTATCTTGAAGACGGCGACTGGGCCGTGCTTACGCGCACGACGTACGTGATCTATAGCGTAGACGGATCTGTCGTCGAGCGGGAAACATCAAAGTCTGGCGTATCGTCCCTCCTTGTGGACAAAGCGAATTATCGCCACTTTATGGCCAAGGAAATTCACGAACAGCCGACAGTGGCCGGCAAGACATTGGCGCATTATCTCGACACGGCGGCCGAGCGCGTCGCCCTGCCGCTCACATTGCCATTCGACTTTAAATCCATTCAGCGCATCTCAATTACGGCGTGCGGCACTGCAAGCTATGCCGGGCACATCGCCAAATACTGGTTCGAGCGGCTGGCGCGCTTGCCTGTCGAGATCGATGTAGCGTCCGAGTTCCGCTACAGGGAGGCGCCATTGCGCCGGGGCGATCTCGCGATCGTCATCTCGCAGTCGGGCGAAACCGCTGACACGTTAGCTGCGTTGCGATACGCCAAGGACCAGGGCGTGCACACGATATCTGTGGTCAATGTCCCGACGTCGACGATTGCGCGGGAGAGCGAATCCGTTCTGCCGACGCTGGCGGGGCCAGAAATCGGCGTCGCCTCCACCAAGGCATTCATCTGCCAGCTGATGGTATTGGCCGCGCTTGCCGTCGCAGCAGGCAAAGAGCGCGATAAACTGTCTGAGATCGAGGAAACGAAGCTTGTGCGTGCGCTTATCGAAGTGCCGCGGTTGATTGCTACGGCATTGTTGATTGAGCCGCAGATCGAGAAGCTCGCGCGTTATATCGCCGACACAAGGGACGTGCTCTATCTAGGTCGTGGCACATCGGCCCCCCTGGCACTGGAGGGCGCACTCAAGCTGAAGGAAATTGCCTATATCCACTCAGAAGGTTATGCCGCCGGCGAGCTCAAGCACGGACCGATCGCGCTGATAGATGAGGCAGTGCCTGTGGTGGTGATCGCGCCTTATGACGAGGTCTTCGAGAAGACCGTCTCGAATATGCAAGAAGTTGCGGCTCGGGGCGGCAAGATCATCCTGATGACCGATTCGAAGGGTGCTTTGGAAGCAACGGTGGACACACTCATGACCATTGTGCTGCCGGAGATGGTCGCAGGCTTTACGCCAATGGTCTATGCCATTCCGGTTCAGCTCTTGGCTTACCATACCGCGCTCGTAAGGGGCGCGGACGTGGACCAGCCGCGTAATCTAGCAAAATCGGTGACTGTGGAATGAGGCGGCAGTGTCATATTTGAGCGGCGAGGCCACTAATGGAGTGGGCGAGCTCAAGGAGAACGATCCCATTATCAACAGCTAAATCGTAGACCGATCCAGCTCGATGAGCAGAGTCAGTCCTGCTTCCGTCATCATCGTTAACCGGCCAACGCCAATGGCGTGGACGTTACCATGCTGTCGTTCGAGCGGAACGGTCGATAACAAGTGGGAATTACGCACAATTGGGAGATCCAAGTCGGCTCTCGGTTATCCAGCCTGCTATCTGCTTTGCAGGGCCAAATCAGCCTGAAGCTCGGTGCACAAAAGTGACTCTCTAACTCATCCTCCCACCTTGCCGAAGCCGACGAGCAAGTCGGTGCACACGACAGCTTCGAGCCGCTCCGTCGCGGATTGTTCACTGGCGGCGCATACGCGCAACAACCTACTTTTCCCGATTGCCCACATCCGCCCACATGTCGGGCACGTCGAGCATGCACTTCGACTCCCTGCGACGATTGCTTAGGATTAGCAGTCCAGTTTGTCGCTTCGGCGCCTAGCAGCGGCTCACGCAATCCTGTTGGACCATACGCGTCACTGCGGCCCTCCCAGCTGCTACGTGTCATCAAATGGATTGTTAGAAACCGAACATTCTCGCGCTAGGTCGAGGGCCTATAATCAAGTGCAGGGGGCGTCGCACCGGAAAGACGCGGTGCTCCCGGCTTTAGCGGCAGGAGAGTACTACTATTCTATCCAGCGACGGCCGACCCGCTCATATAGCAGGATCAACCAGCCTTGCAGCGACGCGGGATTTAGCACGACTGGCAAATCCGGTTGGTGGGCAGCAATCGCATTGGGCTCCTACGGGGAGCCGCAGATCTGGTTGACCAGAAGAACCGCTCCTTATTCCGGGCACGGGATTTGCTGTCCCGCTCCTCGACGGACTGCTCTCAACGCATGTCTGGGAGGGCGGCGCCTTAGGGCAGCTCTCCATTTGATCGTTTTGAAGCCTCGCCCCGAGAGTACGAGTGTGTAGCCGAAAATCTCCGGGCGACAAGCTCAACAACGCAATCGTGGTGAGATGGCTTGCCGAGCTAGGTCTCCGCTCGCCACACTTCAAGGAGGAACGCGATGAATGAACGAAATGTGGGCGAAGTCGATCTTCACAACCTACAGGTCTCGGATCCACTGATTGGGCAATGCCAGCAGCTGGTCAGGGAAGTGGCAATTCCCTACCAATGGGAGGTGCTAAACGATCGCAATCCCGAGGTGATACCGAGTCACGCGGTAGAGAACTTCCGCCTTGCTGCCGGGCGTGCGAGCGGCGAGTTTCATGGCACGGTTTTTCAGGACAGTGACGTCGCAAAATGGCTTGAGGCGGCTGCATGGTCGCTATGCCAGGCACCAAATCCAGAGCTGGAGAAAGCCGTCGACGAGCTGGTTGAATTGATTGCGGCTGCCCAAAGCGGCGACGGTTACCTCAACACTTATTTCATACTGAACGCGCCTCAGGAGCGCTGGACCAACTTAACGGAGTGCCATGAGCTTTATTGTGCTGGCCACTTGATTGAAGCGGGTGTCGCATTCTTTCAGGGGACTGGCAAACGGCGGTTGCTGGAGGTCGTTTGCAGGCTTGCTGACCACCTCTGCACAGTTTTCGGCCCAGAGTGCGATCAGTTGCACGGCTATGATGGCCATCCGGAAATCGAACTTGCGTTGGTACGCCTCTACGAAGCGACAAAAGAGCAGCGATATCTCACGCTGGCTAATTATTTCGTAGAGCAACGCGGCACGGAGCCACACTTCTACGACATTGAGTACGAGAAGCGCCAGCAATCCTGCGTGGCCAAATCCGATGCCGCGCCTTGGATGGTAAAAAACAAAGCGTATAGCCAAGCGCACTTGCCGCTTTCGGAGCAGCGGACCGCAACCGGTCATGCGGTTCGTTTTGTATACCTCATGACGGCAGTAGCTCATCTCGCGCGTCTGCGCCAGAACGAGCAGCAGCGCCAAACTTGCCTGCGGCTATGGCAAAACATGGTTCAGCGCCAGATCTATATTACCGGCGCCATCGGCTCGCAAGGCGCCGGCGAAGCGTTCAGCAGCGATTACGATTTGCCAAATGATACGGCGTACGCGGAAAGTTGCGCGTCGATTGGCCTGATGATGTTCGCGCGCCGCATGTTGGAGATGGAACTGGACGGCCGCTATGCCGACGTGATGGAGCGCGCGCTCTACAATACCGTTCTCGGCAGCATCGCGTTCGACGGGCGTCACTATTTCTATGTTAACCCGCTCGAAGTGCATCCCAAAACGCTGAGGTCTAATGGCATCTACAATCACGTCTCGCCGGTTCGACGACGATGGTTTGGCTGCGCGTGCTGCCCACCGAACATCGCGCGCCTTTTCACATCGATTGGTCACTACATCTACACGCCCAGCACCGACGCGCTCTATGTAAATCTCTACGTTGGTACTAGGGTGGCAATATCCGTCGACGGACATGCGCTGCGGTTGCTCATAAGCGGCAGCTATCCCTGGAGAGACCAGGTGGAAATCGCCGTCGAATCTGCGCCGCCAATTGCCCACACGCTCGCCCTGCGCCTGCCGGAATGGTGCAGCGCGCCGCAGGCGAGCGTGAACGGCGAGCCCGTGAATTGCGAGCCGCGCAAGGGCTATTTGCACATTCGCCGAACGTGGCGGCAGGGAGATCGCGTCAAACTATCGCTGCCAATGCAAGTGCGTCGCGTATACGGCCATCCACAACTTCGCAATTTGGCCGGCAAGGTGGCCATCCAGCGTGGGCCCTTAATTTATTGTCTGGAGGAGGCCGACAACGGGACCGAGTTACACAACCTTTGGCTTAATGCAGACAGTCGGTTCTCACTTATCGAAGGAACTGGTCTCTTTAGTGGCAAGATCTTGCTGCAGGCCGACGGGACGCGGTTGCAACACACGCATTATGAAGAAGCGGCGCTTTATCACTACGACAAAGTGCCTGGACAGCTAGAACCGCAGCAGCTGACATTCATTCCGTTGTTCAGCTGGGCTAACCGCGGCGAAGGCGAAATGCGGATTTGGGTAAATGAGCGTTGACGCCGAACGCCCGGTCGCGCTTCTACGAGCCGACGTTAGGCTACGTTTCTGGGCAGGCGATATCGTTGCTCAAATTCTGGAAATGGGCCAATCCGTTGAAGGCGGTCCGCGAGTTCCACTGGAACGTCGAAAAGAAAACCCGGATATGAGACGGCGATCAACCAAATTCCTAATAAAGGAGCTTCCTCGGAGCTGTTCGCGACCTCTCATCAAAACCTGGCGAATGCCAACGGCACGAGCGTGTGTCCCCGTGTCGTTCAGAAAGAAGTCCTACGACAAGCCAACGTGAGGGCGGCCACGTCAAGTTTTGCTAAGCCAGGCTCCCTATCAGCCCAAGAAGCCAAAACTAGATGCCACCACGGGACTACCTCTACTGTGGATTTTCGAGTCGTTCATCCGCTTGTCGAGAACGCTGGCGATATCCTGCTCGAGCACCAGCTTCGAATGGACGGCGAACAGCCGCTGCTCAATTCGCGTCCGGCTAATCCGGAAGCAAGAGCCAGTGCGGCAAAGATGGGATTCATCGAGGTTGACGCCGACAACATGGTTCTCGACCCGGAGAAGTCAGACAAGTGGGTAAGGAAAAGCGACGGCAAATGGCAGCGAAAAGGCGCTCCTGCGCGGTATCGTTCCAAAGCTGACGACAGTGAAGGTAGTGATACCGAGATCCCAGCGAGCCGCTCAGCATACGATTATGAGGATGATTTTATGTGACCATGGGATCACCGGAGATTGGGCCCGATGGAGTAGACTAATCTAGCCTGCTCCGGGCTCCTCTGTGCTTATCGCCTTTTCGGCTGAGAGTTCCTCTGAGTTGGCTCAGAAGACTGCCCCCAGAGTGCTCCTTGGCCCGGCGGTTGCTGAGTTGTTTGAGCGTTGGAAGTAGGGGGCTGACTGCGCAAGGCAATACGGCAATGCTCGCTGCGGCGAGGACCTGCATGGGGTGCCGCCAAAGTGCGCCCGGCCCCCCAGGGGCCTGGCGTGTTGCGCCGAGCACCTTGGGCGGCTTGGAGGCAGAAGCCCCCTACAGAGGACGGCCTACGAAGTAGTAAGCGCGTCGCGCCTGCCGTGAGTCGGTCGGCAAGGAAATGCACAGCGAAGCGGCGTTTATGGGCAAGACGGCCGGCATACGTCAACGGACATAACGAAGCCGTGAGCGCGCATCGTGCAGAGCTCTTTCACCAGAAAAGGCTCAACACAACACGCGAGGCGGTTGTCCTGGCGAAGCACCGTTATCATCGTCACTGCAGTCGGGCTGCGAACAGCCAATCTCTTGCTTTACCGAGCGCTCTTGCGCCAGCTCCACTCTGCGGTGAAGTATATAGCCTCGATCCAGACGCGTTAAGAAGTGCTTAAGTCGCCGACTGCGTGAGCGTTAAGTTGAACGTTGACCTACAGAATGAGCCGAGCTCACGTGCCCTTCCGGTCCTCGCGGCGATAAGATTGTTCTGCGCCAAACTAGCCGCCCGGCGATAGTTGGTAAAGCGTGGACAGGACAACAATTCGTCCTCTCGTTCGCTTTTTAGAGCAACTAGCGTGTTTGACTCCGAAGAGGTTGATCGGTGGCGAGATCGACGCGTGGAGCGTTTAGATCGCACAGCAATTCAAGCCGCATGTTGATTGCATCAGATGCCGCCTCGGCCGTTCAGCGCGGTGTCGAGGCACTCGATTAACGTTTGTCCGGCAAAGGGTTTGGCGAGGAAGCCAATCGCTCCGGCACCCAGCGCTGACGCGCGCACGCGGTCGTTGGGGAAAGCGGTAATGAAAATGAATGGTGCGTCGTAACCCCGTGTCCGCATCTCTGCCATCAGCTCCAGGCCGCTCATAGGCGACATCTGCATATCGGTAATGACACAGGATGTCTCGCCCAATTGCGGGGACCTCAGGAGTTCCTCGGCCGACGCAAATATTTGGGCGATGTAGCCACGCGATTTCAAAAGATTCTCTGTCGCCGCACGGACTGAGGCGTCGTCGTCAACGACGGAAATCAAAGGCGTGGACAAGACGAGCCCTCCTGAAGCGGGAATAGCGGCTGCAAGCATTAGCCACCTTGCGCGAAAAGTGGGCTCGACTGATGAACTTGTAAAATCATACTTGCGTTTGTTCAGGACGATTAGTGCGAACTCCCAGCGTCTCAGTCATTCTGATCAAGTCGGCCAGCGAGCGTGCACGCATCTTTTTCATTGCGTGTCCCCGGTAGATCTTGACCGTAATCTCGGCGAGCCCAAGCTCGGCGGCGACCTGCTTGTTCATCAGGCCGGCAGCGACCAGTTTCATCACCGCCTGCTCGCGCGGGCTTAAGGTCTCAAATAAAGACTGCAGGTTCGCGACCGTCTGCTGAGCCTCCCGCCTTTTGCGATCGCGTTCGGTCGCCGCAACCACGGCATCAAGCAGTTCCTGATCGCGAAACGGTTTGCTGAGAAAATCGACCGCTCCTTCCTTCATGGCCCTGACAGTCATTGGAATGTCGCCATGGCCGGTAATGAAAATGATCGGAATATGTATGTTCAACCTCGCGAGCTCGGTCTGGAAGTCAAGGCCGCTCAAGCCTGGCAGCCGGACATCAAGAACTAGGCAGCTAATAATGTCCGGGATTGGGCTCTGCAGCATTTCGCGCGCCGATCCGAATGCAATGACGCCTAACCCTACCGATTGAAAAAGGTTCGTAAGCGAGCGACGCATGGAGATGTCATCCTCGACGACGAAGACAACCGCCTTTGTCGAGGCCTCGGCATTGCTGCCTTCATCTGGCGCGCCAAATCGTGCAGTCACGAGACGGCCTCCTTATGCAGCGGTAAGGCGAACTGGAACGTCGCACCCGGTCCATTTTTGTGGACCATCGACAGTCGTCCTCCATGAGCTTCCACGATCGACCGGCAGATTGAAAGACCCATTCCAAGGCCAGTCGATTTGGTGGTGAAGAAGGGATCCAAGACGCGGTCCGCGTCGTTCTCGGCGATGCCGACGCCACAATCGGTCACGGCAAGGTGGACGTGCCCCACATCGTCCTTCGATGATTGAACCAGCAGTTCGCGTGTCCTCTCTGTAACTGCATCCATGGCTTCGATTCCGTTCATCACGAGATTGATGATCACCTGTTGTAGCTGAATCCGATCGCCGAGGATCCTAGGCAGCCCTGCCGTCAACTCGGTTCGTAACGTCACTCGGTGGCTCACCAGCTCTCGTGTTACCAGCGCAATGACGTCCTTAACGACCTCATTGATATCGAGCGGCGCCATCTCAATCTCGCCCTTCTTTGCGAGCGCGCGAATACGACGGATCACCTCGCTTGCCCGGATTGCGTCTTCGATGATCCACTCCACCGAAGAGCGGGCGGCGGAAAGATTAGGCGCTTCCCGGCCCATCCAACCGAGGCACGCATCGGCGTTGCTGATAATAGCGGCGAGTGGCTGGTTTATTTCGTGGGCGATGGAGGTTGTCAGCTCTCCTAATGTCGTTACACGCGTCACATGCGCAAGCTCCGACTGTGCCCTTCGTAGTTCTTGTTCGGCTTGATCGGCGCGAATGGTGGCGGTGATGTCAGTGCTGACGCCACGGTAGCCGAGAAAATTGCCCTTTCCATCGAAAAAAGGCTTGCCGCTCGTGCGGACGTAGATCGGAGAACCTGCCCGATTCACGGTGCGGTAGACGAGATCCCGAAACGGAAGATGGGCCTCCAATGTCGCCCGATGCTGCCGCCACTTCTCGGGTTCCTCTTCGAGGTCGCACGCAATGTCCCAGCGAAGCAGGCCGATCAATCCTGTCGCCAAAATTCCCGCAGCACTGGTGTGCTCGGATAAGTGAGTGACCTGATGATCCGGCCCGGTCTCCCAGAGCCAGTCGGAAGCTGTTTCGGCGTAGTCGCGAAAGCGCTGTTCACTTTCGCGCAGCGCGACAAGTGTGTTTTCCAGGCGTTCCCTAGCTGCGTGTTGCTCGGTCACATCCATATGTGTTCCGATCAGCTCGCTGACGTTGCCATCGCTGCCGACCACCACGTGCGCAACGGAGTGTATGCGTCTTATCCCGCCATCCGGTAGAAGGATACGAAAATCATATTCGAACCGCCGCTCCTTGTGTTCAATCGCCTGGCGCTGCACCTCCTGTAGCCGCGGCAAGTCGTCCGGATGGATGCGCGATCGAATGGTCTCGATCGATACCGGCTCTTGTGGGCTAAAGCCGAACAGACGATCGACCTCGGCGGACCGATATATGAAATCCAGACGGTAGACGTCCCAGGACCAGCTGCCCGTGTGACTGAGATGCTGAGCCTCGGCCAGATAGGCCTCGCTGCGGCGCAGCTGCTGTTCTGCTCGCCTCGCCGCCGTGATATCCGTAGCTGCCCCAACAAACTCGATGTCACCAGAGGCTGTTCTCGTCGCTCGCGCCTGCGCATGGATGTGCTTTACCGAGCCGTCCGGTAGCAGGAGCCGGTATTCGTGCTCGAAATCGCTCGGGTCTCGCATCGCGCGATCGATAAGTTCTTTAACTGAAGCCCTATCATCTGGATGAGTGCGCTCAACGACGAGCTGCGGCCCCGGCGGCACTGTGTCAGGATCTAATTGGAAAATGCGAAATGTTTCCTTTGACCAGAAGGCCTCGCCCGTAGTGGGGTTCCAGCTGAAGCTGCCTGTGTGACTCAATTCCTGCGCCTGGGCTAAATGTGCTTCGCTCCGCTGCAGGGCAAGTTCGGTCCGCCTTCGCTCCGTGATATCTTCGCAGGCGATAAGGACAATGGGCTGCTCATCGCCCCAAAGCATGGCTTTGGCGTTTTCACGTACCCACAACACCGAGCCGTCCTTCCTGACTTTCCGGACGTCCCAAGTGCGCGTTTGTCCGACATCCTCAAGGCACGTCCGAACGCATTCGCGAACGAAAGCGCGATCCTCCTCGAGAAATACGTCCAGCACTGATCGAGCGATCAGTTCAGCACGAGCATAGCCGAGTTGTGTCGCGCCGAGTGAATTGACGTTGAGGATAGTGCCGGCTTCATCGACCATGAAGTACATGGCGGGATTGTGCTCGAAGATGGCGCGCCACCGCTTTTCGCGATCCTCCAAATCGGCCGCACTCCGCTGAAGCTTGGCCGCAACGACACGCGCAGCCTCTCTTTCCTGGCGGAGCTTTCCGATCAGGTGCGCTCCCACAATCGAGGCGATAAAGAATGCAACAACCACCGGCAGATCTTGGGGGTCATCGATACGCAGGCTGAACGCCGGCGGCGCAAAGTAGTAAGCGAGAGCAGCGATGGCTATGATGCAAAGCGCGGACGACGCAATGAAGCTTCCCATCAACGAAAACAGCAATACCACTAACAAATAGGCGAACGCCGTCGCGGCGAAATGGGCGTGAAGGTACAAGCAAGCCAGAGTTACCACGGCCAGCGCTATGCTGCCGAACGTAAGCTGAGGGGCTGAACGTTCTAAACTGCTGATCGGGCTACGCATTCTGATACCGTCCGGCCTCTTTTCTCCGGCGGGGGAGCTATAACATTTTAGGCAAAAATAGGGCAATACTCAGCACCCGCACCCGCTGGTGAGCGGTTCCGCTCGATTGCTTGGTGGTGAACTGAGCACGCGCAGAGAAAAATTGCATTACAGACGTACGTATAGTCGTCCTAAACCTTTCAATATGGCGCGGTGACACGCCTGCAATCGATGCTCAGGTGCCTGCTTTCCTCCGTTGCCGATAACTCCGGGCAGGCGCTCGAGGCTGCAGCCGGGATAACCAGCCGCAGGAGGACAGCGGCTGCAGTTCAGTCAAGACGTTGAGCCGGAACAATCAGGGGCGCCTGGCCGAACCGGAAAGAACAAAGACAAGCTGCCGAACCACTCATCTCGCCGGTACGATCGGTCATGCGGAAGAAAACGCAATGGTCATGTGCGGAGATACGAAGGCGAAGTTACGCGACTGCTTTGTATGTCCTGCGGCCTCACGCCTCGGTGCGGAGGACTTGCCTCCGGGGCGTTGGCCGGAACCGAGCGCGCGCGCAGCGACGCCGAACCGACCTAGCCGTCTGCGACCCGCGACAGCTCTGTCAAGGTGCCATCTAATCCGTGCTGATCACACACCATCTGATCTAATGCGACAGCGCGGGCCTTAACAAGGGAGTGAGTCGCGTCGCAGGATCGCTACCCACGTCGTTGGCCGGACGAGGCAAGCGCAGTGACCGCACACATGCGATTGTGCGCGGAGCAAGAACTAGCTTGTCAGGCCGACCCGTTCTGTCGCAGTCCTGATATCGGGCGCGGCAAATGTCGCAGAAGCGTTCAGATGGCTGGAAGCTTACGGTGAAAGACGCGCTTGAAAATGACTGGTAAAAAAGCCCGACTCTTTTGCTCGACGGGAATCTTTTCAGGGCGGCTGGCCCCGGGCGAGGTGGGGCAAGGGCTGCGCACTGGCGATCGCCCGTGAAAGTTCCGGCTCGTCAAGTCGGCTGTCTCGATTCAAACTATGAGAAATGTCGCTGCGCTTGCATTCAACCCGTCTTTGAATGGCGGCGGTCAGGATCCGGGACCTATCTCATCGTGTGTCGATAGTGGTGGAAACGTTGGGCTGGTTGAGCCGAGCTTGCAGCGTCGTGTGCTCGAGCTCGTCCTCCCACCAGGATACGAACACGGCGGCGACGCCATTGCCGGTGATGTTAGTAAGGGCGCGCACCTCGCTCATGAACTTGTCGATCGAAAATACGATTGCCATGCCCGGCACCAGCGCTGGGCTGACCACCGACAACGTCGCAGCGAGCGTGATGAAGCCCGCGCCGGTGACGCCGCTTGCTCCCTTCGACGTTAGCATTGCCACGAGCAGGATCGTGAGCTGCTGGCCAAAGGTGAGATCGACCCCGAGTGCCTGGGCAATGAACAATGTCGCAAGTGTCATATAGATATTGGTGCCGTCGAGGTTGAAGGAGTAGCCAGTTGGCACCACCAGGCCGACCACGGGCTTGGAGCAGCCCAGCCGTTCGAGCTTCTCCATTAATTGCGGCAGCGCGCTTTCAGAGGACGATGTGCCGAGCACGATCAAAATCTCGTCCTTGATATAGAGAATGAACTTGAAGATTGAAAAGCCGACGAGGCGCGCGATCAAACCGAGCACCACCACGACAAACAACGCCGCCGTCGCGTAAAACAGCGCGATCAGACCGATCAAATTGCCGAGTGCTGCCGGCCCGAACTTGCCGATAGTGAAGGCCATGGCCGCGAAGGCGCCGATCGGAGCCGCTTTCATGATGATAGCGATCACGCCGAACACCGCGTGCGCGACGTCGTCAATCATGCCTCGCAGTCGCTCCCCGCGGGTTCCTAGCGCCATCAGTGCAAAGCCGAATAGGATCGCGAACAGGAGAACCTGCAGAACATCGCCGCGGGCGAAGGCGCCGACTACGGTATCCGGAATGATGTTGAGAAAGAAATCGACGGTCTTCGAGGCTTCCGCCTGCTTGACGTAATTGGCGACCGCCGCCGCGTCCGGCTTGACCGCAAGGCCATGACCGATTTGGACCAGATTGCCCATAAGCAGGCCCAATACCAAGGCAAAACTGGAGACGATTTCGAAATAGACCAGCGCCTTGACGCCGACGCGCCCGACTTTCTTCGCATCCTGAATATGCGCAATACCAGATGTGACGGTGCAGAAAATAATCGGCGCGATCACCATCTTGATGAGCTTGATAAATCCGTCACCGAGCGCCTTGACCCAGTCGTTGGTCGCGACAGAGGGCCATAGGCAACCGACCATGGCGCCAATCAAGATCGCGATCAGCACCTGCACGTAGAGAATCTTATACCAAGCTTGCGACGCGCGTGCGGGCGCCGCAGTTGCCATGGTGGTCATGACGCTTCCTTCCCGAATATACTCGAATGCGAGCCGCCGCGTCATTGAGAGACGACAGCGTCATACGAGACTCATCATTTTAGCCGTGTCCGATTGAAGACGGTTCCGAGAGCCGGCGCGTCGTTCCAAAGGCAGGCGTTTAGTTGCGTTATCCCTTCTCGTTAAGCAAGATATGCACCAGTTGCTAAAAGTGCGCCCGATTAAGCAGTCTCGGACAAACCGTCTGTCTCCGGGCGGTATCGGTTTGGGTGCTCGGCCCGCGTTCGCAAGGTCGAAACAAAAAGTCGCAGCGAGACGCGCAACTTGATCGGCTGAGCGCATTAGCGGAGTCCCGTCTCGGGATAGAAGCCCGAGCGTGATCGATATGCGCCAACTGCTGATGGATGCAACAGTAGATGAGATCGGTAAAATTGATAGTTTGGATCGCACTCATCCACGAGATGGAAGCCTTTTAGGAGCTCGATTGCGTGACAATATCTTGAATCGATGCACTGCCTTGTCGCTAGCGGCAAAGCTCGTCGTGCACGGGGCATTTGTCTCCAGCCTGCGCTAACGATGCGCATTAGGCAGGTTGGTCGTGATTCCGCCTTCGCTCTCGGCCCGCGCCTTCTGCCGCGTCGCAGAAGCAGCGTTACGATGATTACTCAGCTAGATCGTTCGCGTTGCTGCCAAGGGGCAGGCCTCCTGGATCCGTTTTATTATCGGCCCAACGAGGACGGTGTTTGAGCTACCGACAAACTACCTAGGCATCTCTGGCCGCATCAAATTCTGCCGTTCCGTTGCTTGACCGTGCCTGTCTGCTCGGCAACAGAGATGCCAGAAATCTGACATAGCGTTAGTTCCGCGCCACGGCGACGTCGACGTCTATGCGAATTTCTCCCATGTCGCGCATAGCGCGCCGCGCCGTTTGCACGCGGCACAGGAATTGCTGATTTCAAACGAGGAGGTGCCGCCGTCACCTGGATGGAGGCGGCCCTGTTACAGGAGTTGTCGATGAGACCTGCGACGCTGCTCTTGCTCGTAGAAACGACGCGCGTAAATGTGGCGGCCGCCATGAAGCGCGGCGCGACTAAAAGGCGACCCGCGCCACATGCCTGGGCGAGCCGGACGTGCAGGCGATCACTGGAACCGTAAGACGACCTGCTTTCACTTTTGGGCTGACGCACATGGATGTCTTTTCGGCAGAGATTGCGCAATCTGTTGCGCTCACGATTGAGCTAGCCGCCGTAACGACCGTGATCCTCCTCGTGATTGGTGTGCCCCTCGCTTGGTGGCTAGCGCGCTCAAAGACTCTTTTGAGTGAGGCGGTGACGACGATGATTGCCCTGCCGCTGGTGCTACCGCCGACAGCTCTCGGCTTTTGCTTACTCGTGTTGCTCGGCCCAAACGGGCCGGGTGGCGTTCTCGCCACTTTGTGGGGCGAGCGCACGCTCGCTTTTACCTTCGCAGGAATTGTGATCGGATCGGTCCTCTCGGCGTTGCCGTTGGTGGTGCAGCCGATCCGTAACGCCTTTGTTGGGATAGGAGATCGCCGCTTGGAAACTACGGGGCGCGTTTCGTCGTTGTATGCCTTCATTACCATCAGGGGGCCGCTGGCGCGATTGGAGGTTGTTAAAGCCGCCGTGGTTGGCTTTTCTCATACGATCGGCACATTCGGCGTCGTGATGATGATCGGCGGCAACATTCCTGGGCGCACCAAGGTTTTGTCAGCCTACGTCGTAGACTACGTCCAAGCATCGCGCTGGCGCGAGGCGAGTGTAGTTGCCGGCGGTATGGTGATGTTCGCCTTTGCGGCAATCTCCACCTTAGCCCTCATCGACCGACACTATGCCAGGAGAGGCACCGAACGGTCTTAGGTTAGCGGGTCGGACATATCCGATCACGACCGAGCAGCAGTATTGCAAGCCAGATCCATCAATCCTTGCGAGGCTACAATGAACAAGTTTGTTATGGCCGCGGCGGCTGCTGGAATCGGCTCAATTCAGTGCACTCCGCTCCTCGCACCGTACGGTTCGAGCGCCGATCGCTTAAGGTTGTCGGGTCCAGCAGTGGAGCTGAAGTCAAAGCAGGCTCTGTCCCTTGCGATGGCGATCCACGAGTTCGCGACGAACGCTGGTGAAGCATGGGGTCCTTTCCTGTGATGAAGGCTATGTTCTTATCGGTTGGGCTTTCGAGGGGGAGGAGTTCTGCTTCTCTTGGCGGGAAACCGGCGGCCCAACGACCAGGAGGGGTTTCGGCAGTCACATGATCGAGATACTTCTTGCGCATGACTTCGGAGGAATTACCAAGTTGGCCAACGAAAACATCTGGCCTGGAGGTTCATTTTACGACCTATGCCCGAAACTTGGGAGCTAAGCTGACAGAAGCAATCACCTGAAGCTACGGCTTTTTTTACCTGTCTCTTCGTTCAGCTCGACCTGACCGATCCGCTACATCAGGTGGCCTTGCCAAGAAGATAATTGAGCGCAGTGCCCCCTTAGTTGCTCGCCTCTCTCGGTCGCGCATGTCAGCTTGTGACGCGTGGCTGACCTTAACTCAGAGCGCGGCGATGTCCTCGTCCGAGAGATGACCCGACCAAGGGCATGCTGGCTGTCGAGGGGAGCCTTGAACCTCAACCGGACCTTGCCTCCCATCCGGACCACATCGGCTAGATCCGACAAAACCCCGAACTCACATCGAGCGCAATGTGAGACTTTGCCCAATTCTGGTAGTTTGACGCGGTACGAGGCGGCATTCTAAATCTCTCCATCGCAAATGGGGGGAATCCTGCAATGACCGGCGGAAGCATAGGCTCGCAACCTGCGCCGGCGAGTGACGCGTCAAGAAAGCCTATGAGCCCGTCGGAGCGGCTCGACGCGATTGACGTGCTGCGGGGCGTGGCCCTGTTCGGCGTGCTCGCGATGAACATCGTGACCATATTTCGGATCTCGATCTTCGCGCTGTTCTTACCGAACGTGGAGCGGGCGGGGCCGCTCGACCAGGTGGTGGCGGCTGTGCTGACGGTTACGGTCGAGTTGAAGGCGTTTTCGCTCCTCTCGCTGCTGTTCGGGGTTGGCCTTGCGATCCAATTCGAGCGGCTTGCCGGCAATGCACGGCGCATGATCTTGCTCGTGCGCAGGCTGCTGGTGTTGCTGGCTATTGGCCTGGTGCATCTCTATTTAATCTGGAACGGGGACATTCTCGTCGAATACGCGCTGGCGGGCTTCGTGGTGCTGCTCTTCCTCGGCGGCCCGCGGTGGCTTATGGCAGGTGCAGCCTTGCTGCTCCTGGGGCTCTACGTGACCATGCCGCTGTTATCGCCGATCGTGCCGCTGCCGGGTGCGGCCGAGATGGCCGCTCTTGCCGCGGAGGCGACGCGTGTGTACGGCACGGGCGGATTTTTCGATGTGCTCGCGTTTCGGATCCGCGAGGTGCCGGCTATTTTTCCGCTGCACGTCATGGTGTTTCCGCGCACTGTCGCGCTGTTCCTCATCGGCGCCCTTACGTGGCGCAGCGGAGTTTTGCGTCGGGCTTCGGCGAACCGGCGCCTGCTGTTCGTCATCGCAACCTCCGCCATTCTTCTCGGCGGCGGATTGAGTCTCTCGGCAGCACGACAAGAGTTCTTCGATTGGCCGTCGCTCGGTCGCGCGCGCTTTCTGGTGGAAGAGCTGGGCGTTGTCGTAATGTCCCTGGGTTATGCCGCCGCAGTCATCGCCGCTGTGAACCTCCCGGGCGGGCGGAGAATGCTCGGCTGGGCCGCGCCGCTTGGCCGCATGGCGTTCACCAATTATCTGGCGCAATCTGTGATCTGCGGCTGGATCTTCTACGGCTATGGTCTAGGCCAATTTGGCCGCCTCGGCGTGACCGCGACACTGGCGATCGGCATTTTCGTGTATGTCACGCAGGTGGTGTTCAGCGCTTGGTGGCTGCGCCGCTATCGGTTCGGTCCGGTCGAGTGGCTCTGGCGCTCGTGCATGTATGGGGTACCGCAGCCGATCCGGGCAACGGTCAATTCAGCCATCATGCGCGCGACTATAGCAGTTTGATGCGGGCCCCGATACCCAAGCTGCGTTCTGCTTCAAGTGGAAGCCGCCCAAGCGGGTACGGCTGATTTTGTGCCTTCAGCGACCTCCGGAGGTGTCAAAGCGAGCATGACGTAGTCGCCATGCAGTGATGAACTATATTGCTGCTCTGTAGAAGTGCTCACATGAACGTCCAAAACCGGACACCGTTTGCATGAAAGATCAATGGCGCAGCCTGTGGCTCGCTGCTTTCGACAGTCCGCAGTGCTGAAGCGGTGACTTGGTATCAGTCAAGTGTTTCGCTTCGCTGGCTTGTTTCTTGCTGAACGTCAGTAATTCGTTACGGCCGACGACACTCACACGGAAGGCTTTATGGGTGGTCCAACGGAAACGTTCTACAGCGTGATCAGACGCCAAGGTATGACGCGTCGTAGTTTTCACAAATTCTGCACTTTGACTGCCGCGAGCTTGGGACTTGGTCCGCTCGCCGCAAGCAGTATTGCCAACGCCTTGGAGACCAAACCACGTGTGCCCGTCATCTGGCTGCACGGGCTCGAATGTACCTGCTGCTCGGAAAGCTTTATCCGCTCGGCCCATCCCTTGATCAAGGACGCGCTGCTCTCGATGATTTCGCTCGACTATGACGATACGATCATGGCGGCGGCGGGACACCAGGCCGAAGCCATCCTGGAGGAAACTCGTGCCAAGTACAAAGGCAGGTATGTGCTCGCCGTCGAAGGCAATCCACCGCTGAACGAGGGGGGCATGTTCTGCATTGACGGCGGCAAGCCGTTCGTTGAAAAGCTCAGGTGCATGGCGGAAGAGGCCATGGCGATCATCGCTTGGGGCACGTGTGCGTCATGGGGATGCGTGCACGCGGCCAAGCCCAATCCGACTGGCGCGGCGTCGATCGATAAGGTGATCACCAACAAGCCGATCATTATGGTGCCCGGGTGCCCGCCTATCGCAGAGGTCATGAGTGGCCTCGTGACTTTCATCACCACGTTCGGAAAGCTTCCGGAGCTCGATCGCCGAGGGCGTCCAAATATGTTCTATTCCGAGCGCATTCACGACAAGTGCTATCGGCGTTCCCATTTCGACGCTGGCCAATTCGTCGAAGAGTGGGACGATAAGTACGCGCGCAAGGGCTATTGCCTGTACAAGATGGGCTGCAAAGGGCCAACCACCTACAATGCCTGTTCGGCCATTCGGTGGAACGGCGGCGTCTCATTTCCGATTCAATCCGGGCACGGCTGCTTCGGCTGTTCCGAAGACGGCTTCTGGGATAATGGGTCTTTTTACGACCGTCTCACAACCATCAAGCAGTTCGGCATCGAGGAGAACGCCGACCAGATCGGCATGGCCGCTGCTGGCGTAGTTGGGCTAACGGTCGCTGCCCATGCGGCGGTCACCGCAGTGAAGCGGTTGACCCACAAGTCGGATCGCGCAGCCCCCAAAGGTAAACTGAGTTGAGGAGGGGGCGACGTTGGCCGTCCAGACACCGAATGGGTTCAATCTCGATCGTTCAGGCAGGCGAATCGTCATCGACCCGCTGACGCGGATCGAAGGCCACCTGCGTGTCGAAGCCAATCTCGATTCGGACAATGTGATCCGCAATGCGGTCTCAAGCGGGACGATGTGGCGTGGCATCGAAGTCATCCTGCGCGGACGCGATCCGCGCGACGCCTGGGCGTTCACCGAGCGGATTTGCGGGGTCTGCACCGGCACCCATGCGCTCACCTCCGTGCGCGCGGTTGAAAATGCACTAGGAATTGCCATTCCGGAGAATGCCAATTCGATCCGCAACATCATGCAGCTGTGTCTGCTCGTGCATGATCACCTCGTACATTTCTATCACCTGCACGCGTTGGATTGGGTTGACGTGGTCTCCGCGCTCAAGGCCGATCCCAAGTCCACCTCGGCGCTCGCGCAGTCTATCTCGCCCTGGCCGCTGTCGTCCCCTGGCTACTTTAGGGATTTGCAGATCCGGCTCACCAAATTTTTCGGATCAGGGCAGCTCGGTCCGTTCAAGAATGGCTATTGGGGGCATCCGGCCTACAAGCTGCCACCGGAAGCGAACTTGATGGCTGTAGCGCATTATCTGGAAGCGCTGGACTTCCAGAAGGAGATCGTCAAGATCCAAGCCATCTATGGTGGCAAGAACCCGCATCCGAACTGGCTGGTCGGCGGCGTGCCCTGCGCGATCAACATCGACGGAACTGGTGCGGTGGGTGCAATCAATATGGAGCGACTGAACATCGTCTCCTCGATCATCGACCGTTCGATCGAGTTTGTCGAGCAGGTCTACCTGCCCGACATTGTCGCGATCTGCTCGTTCTATAAGGACTGGCTCCATGGCGGCGGACTTTCGAGCAAGAGCGTGATGTCCTATGGCGATATCCCCGAAAACGCAAATGACTCTTCCTGTTTCAAGCTGCCGCGCGGGGTCATTCTTGGTGGCAATCTCAAGGAGATCCTTCCGATCGACCATGGTGATCCCGAGCAGATCCAGGAATTCGTCGCGCATTCATGGTATAGATACCCCAGTGATCGTTGTGGACTGCATCCCTGGGACGGTATCACCGAGCCGTCTTTTGAACTTGGGCCAAAACTCAAAGGCAGCAAGACAGATATCAAGGAACTCGACGAAGGCGGCAAGTATTCCTGGATCAAAGCGCCGCGCTGGCGCGGCCAGGCCGTGGAGGTCGGGCCGTTGGCGCGATACATCATCGGTTATGCGCAAGGCAAAGCCGAGTTCAAGGAGCCGGCCGAGAGACTACTCAAGGGGCTCAATCTTCCCCTGACTGCGCTGTTCTCGACGCTTGGCCGTACTGCGGCGCGGGCGCTCGAATGCCAGTGGGCGGCGCATCAGATGCGTTATTTCCAGGATAAGTTGGTAATCCACATCAAGGCAGGCAATACGGCAACTGCCGACGTCAGCAAGTGGAAGCCGGAAAGCTGGCACAAGGAGGCTAAGGGTTACGGGTTCAGTGAGGCCCCACGCGGCGCGCTTGGGCATTGGATCAAGATCAAGGGCGCCAAGATCGACAATTATCAATGTGTCGTGCCGACGACGTGGAACGGATCTCCTCGCGATCACAAGGGCAATATTGGCGCTTTTGAAGCCGCCCTGATCGGTACCCCGATGGTCGATCCGCAGCGGCCCCTGGAGATCTTGCGCACGATCCATTCCTTTGATCCGTGCTTGGCTTGTTCGACCCACGTGATGAGTCCTGACGGCCAGGAAATGGCCTCAGTGAATGTTCGTTAACGACATGCTGGACAGAGCTCGGAAGCTCATTGCCGCCGTCGATGCGGAACCCACTGAAGGCAGCATCGGCGCTGCCATCGCTTACGCGCCGGTGCGACTGTGGCATTGCGTTAATGCTGCGGCCATTCTGATGCTGAGTTTAAGTGGCTATGTCATTGGAACCGGGACACCGGCAATGTCGGGAGAGGCAAGCGGCAATTTCCTGTTCGGCTATATCCGCTTTGCTCATCTCTCGGCGGGATATGTGCTCAGTATCGGCTTTCTTCTGCGGATCTACTGGGCGTTAGTCGGAAACGCGTATGCCGTGCAGATCTTTTGGGTGCCGCTCTGGCGCAAGTGCTTTTGGCGCGAAGTGTACCACGAGATTCGCCGGTATGCGTTCCTGACAGTTGAGCCCGGGAGGCTCGTCGGGCACAACCGTCTTGCTCAGCTCGCGATGTTCTTCATGTTTACGCAGACAATTACGTTCATGGTCGTCACAGGCTTTGCACTTTATGGGCAAGGTGCCGGCACTGACAGTTGGCAGTACACGCTATTCGGCTGGGTATTTTCAATTTGGCCGAACAGTCAGGACGTCCATACCTGGCATCATCTCGGCCTGTGGGTGATCGTGACCTTTGCGCTGGTCCACATCTACGCGGCCGTCCGGGAAGACTAATGTCGCGCCGCAGCATCGCTTCTGTAATATCGGGTGAGTGTGGGTTTCGCGATTGACTGGAAAGCGGATGCAACCGGAAAACAAGAAAAGGATCCTGGTGCTCGGCATCGGCAATATCCTGTGGGCCGATGAGGGATTCGGCGTGCGGGCGGTCGAGGAGTTTCACCGGCACTACGTGATCGATGACAACGTAACGGTCCTCGATGGCGGCACACAGGGACTCTACCTCGTCAGTTTTCTGGAGCAGGCCGATTGCCTGATCGTGTTCGATGCCGTCGACTATGGATTGCTGCCCGGGCAGTTGAAGCTGGTGCGAGATGACGAAGTGCCAAAATTTACCGCCGTCAAGAAGGTAAGCCTACATCAGACCGGCTTTCAGGAGGTCTTGAGTGCGGCCGATCTGCTTGGCCGTCGCCCGCGAGAGCTCGCTCTCATCGGCTGTCAGCCGATGAACCTGGAGCATTGGGGCGGTCCGCTGACCACCCCGGTACGCCTCCAGATTGCGCCTGCGATTAAACTGGCTTGCAAACTCCTGGTGCAGTGGGGCTCGCCGGCAAAGCCGCGGACCGCGCCGCTGCCTGCATCAGAACGGCTGTTGGCAAACAATATCGACCGTGCAAACTATGAGATGGGGGCGCAGCCGATCTAGCGGCCCGCGACTGACCATGTGCCTTGGCCTGCCAATGACGATTGTCGAGACCGACGGCATCGTGGCGCTCTGCAAGTATGGCAATGAACAGCGGCGCGTCTCGGTCATGCTGCTCTCCGACGCCTCGGCCGGCGCCAAGGTGCTCGTTCATATCGATACCGCGGTGCGGCTTTTGGATGAAAATGAAGCAAGGCTGATCTCGGAAGCACTTGAAGGACTTGAGGCCACCCTCAACGGCCAGGACTGCGATCGCTTCTTTGCGGACTTGATCGGTCATGAGCCGCAATTGCCCGAGCACCTACGCTAGCAGTTCCGCTCGCCAGTTGCGCCGATCACGCTTGCTCACAAATCGAATTCCAGTCGCACGTAACCTCGGCATGGAAAAAGTCAGGCGCTTCTGATTGGCACGCGCCTTGCTATTACCCTCCTAGCAGAACCGAACAGTATCAGAAAGGCGTGTGATGAAGTTGCAGCCGGCGCAGCATGGTCTGGCGCGGCCCGCTCCGTCCGACGCCGAGCGCGTCAGCGTCGATACGCGCCTGGTCGCGCATGCTCCCGTGAAAGCGGCCGTGATGCCGCTGCCGGCGGCTGATCCCACATATTTGCTCCGCATCATCCAGGTCGCATTCTTACTTTCTGAGATGGTCAAGACGTTTCGGCGGCGCAGGCAAGGGGCAGTGCCTGCGCGCGCCGTAAGTGGCGAACTGGTTGAGTGGCTCGACCCGCGAGGCCCGTCGACGCCGATCCTCACCCGACGGTACGATACACTCCGCCTGATCGGTAGGAGACCGGTCCGTTTCGTCGCGATGGATCGCGTTTCGGTACCGAGGGTCCGGCCACACGCCGGCAGCGCTTGTGTCGGCAAGTGCATTGCCTCACGATGCAGCCAACGGAACATCGCATTATGAAAACAGCGATCCGCGTTGTATCCGACGTCGCCTACGGGGCGGCGAATGACCTTGCCACCGGCTCTGGAAGTCTCGATGTACTCTACAGCGGGTTAACGAGTGCGAGTGCGCTCGCCAAGCGCGCTTGGCGCGACGGCGACGAGCTTGCAAGGGCCTATCCGAATGCCACCGCGCTATTATCAAATGCCGCCGCTGCCGTTGGCAGACAGAAGAGCGGCGCTCGGACACAACTGTACGGACTCGCGAATCTCAGCGATCCCGAGCGCAAGCTGATAGGCGAAGTGCTCGGAGCCGGTGAGGTCGCTGGGGTGGTTGCGCTGCCAGATGGCTCTTTGGCGCAAATCCGTGAGTCCGTGCTTGCAGGAATTTGGCGCGTGCTCATCGGAAGCGAGCCGGCGCGCGAATATCTTGAGGTCGGAGCGATCCCGCAGATTGTCCGGCGCGCCGCAACTGACCTGACCTCCGCCGACCTTGCGATCGGCCCCGCGCCCGACGGCGCGATGAACGTGCAACCGGTCCTCGCCGAAATACGCGAACGGGCCCGCGTCTGGCGCTTTGGAATGCGCGCGCATGTCATCAATCTCACCTTGCTGCCGATGAGCGTTATCGACCTGGCATTCCTCCAGCAAAGCCTGGGGAATGGTCCGGTCCAACTCATCTTCCGCGGCTACAGCACATGCCGAGTGCAGGCGACCGGGATCAGGAACGTCTGGTCAGTCCAGTTCTTCAATTCTACGGACAATATCATCCTTGATACGTTGGAGGTCGGCGGCGTGCCGATGCTAGCGTTGGCCGCCGACGAGGATTTGCAGGACTCTGCCGAGCGCATGCAGGAAATTATTGAGGCGTACTTCACATGAAAAGCTTGGAGAAGGTTCGCCTTCTGGAGGGATCCCATAGACGGAGCGGGCGCGGCGACCGCCGGCATACCTCGCCCAGGATGTTGGTGGAGCGGTGCGCATGAGCCTCGCTGCCGGCAACAAAATCGATGTCACCGTATCGCTAGCTGCCGACGTAGTCGCCGCGATCGAGATCCTTCCGCGAGTCAGGCCGCCGCTGGCACGGCTGTTTGCTGGCAAGCAAGTCTCGTCGCTGCTCAAGGTGCTGCCGCGGCTGTTCGCATTGTGTGCCGCTGCACAGCAAACTGCACTGCTGTCCGCGGTCGAGACGGCGCGGGACGAAGTGATCACTCGTACAACAAAACAGCGTCGTATTACGCTTATCGTTATCGAGCGCATCGCGGATTTGCTACGGGCCCTGTTTGTCGGACATCTTACGCAAGACATCGCCAGTGCGGCGGCAATTCGCTCCCTGATGCGGGCAATATCAGCGCTTCTCGGCAGCGCACACTCACCCCGGCACTCCGCTCAATGCGAAGCAACAGCGCGGATCGTGGCTGCGCTGAACGCGCTCGGCATGACGAATGAGCGGGGCGCGGTGAGGTCCGGTAGCCCATTGGCGCTTCGCATTGCAGCGCTTGATGAGATCGACGTTAAGCGAATTCCGGCGGAGCACTCGTTCCTGTCCGTTGCTGACGACCTCAACATCGTTACGCGGCTGCTCGTGGATGGCGCGAGGTTTTGCTATTGTCCGGATCTTGACGGAAACGTGCCCGAGACGGGTCCATGGGCGCGCCAAATGACGCGTGATCGACTCTCGCACAGCCCTTCCGGTGCGGCCGAGCGGCTGAGGGCCAGAATTGCTGAAACGCTCCGGTTATGTGCCTGGCTCAAGGCCGGTGCTCAGATTGACTCGGCAGAGCACGGGATTATCGAAAGATACAAGTTAGGGCCCGGCCGTGCGGCGGCCGCGGTCGAATGCGCCAGGGGCCGTCTCTACCAGGCGGTTGAGCTCGATCCTCAAGGCCGGATATCCCGCTTCGAATTCCTTGCGCCGACGGAGTGGAACTTCCACCCGTGCGGACCGCTTGCCCGCAGCCTGCAGGGAGCGGTGCTGACGGCTGGACGACGTCGGGATGCAGTCGATGCGGTGATCGCATCGCTCGATCCGTGCGTCGGGTTCACCCTCAATTTTCGCGAAGTTGGCGATGCATGAAATGGCGATTTGTCTCGGCATCATTCAAATCGTCGAGGAGGAGGTACGTCGGCGATCGTTCTCGCGGGTGCGGAGCGTCTGTCTAGAGATGGGAGCGCTTACCCATGCCGCGCCTGAAGCGCTCAGGTTCTGCTTTGCTGTCGTTGCAACGAGGACGGCCGCCGAGGGGGCAGTCCTTAATATCGTCGAACTGCCAGGCGTTGCCTGGTGCATGAGCTGTTCGAAGAGCGTCGAGATTGCGCGACGCGGTGAATGCTGTCCTTGCTGCGGCAGCTATCAGTTGCAGGTAACCGCGGGCGAACAGATGCGCGTGAAAGAGCTGGAGATCGATTGATGTGTACCGTTTGCGGCTGCACCGAAGGGACGCCGTCGACCAAACGCGCCAAGGTGCATGATGCGGAGCGCCATGAGGGATACGATGCCCATATGCAGGGCGATTGCGATCGCCATTGTGCCCGTCCGCATGACGACCAAGGGCGGCAGCGTTCGAACCATGCTGGCGATAGTCATAGTCGCAATCCTCGCTCTGCCCATCACCAGGCTCATGGTGGGCAGGCGCTTCTGAGCGGTGCCGGGCCGGCTGGCTTGAAGGTGGCGGGTATGAGCAGAGAGCGGGTCATTCAGATCGAGCGCGATATTCTTAGCAAGAATAATGGGATTGCGGCGCACAACCGCGCACTCTTTCTCGCCAATGACCTGCTTGTATTTAATCTTTTATCCAGTCCCGGTGCAGGTAAAACGACGCTACTCGTCCGCGCGGCGTCTGAGCTCAAGCGCAGCCGGCCGGTTGGGGTTATCGAGGGCGACCAGCACACCTCGAACGACGCCGAACGCATTCGGGCCGCCGGCGTGCCATCCATTCAAGTTAACACCGGCAAGGGTTGCCATCTCGACGCTGTGATGATTGGCGAGGCTTATCGCCAGTTGCCACTGCTCACGGGTGGTATTCTCTTCATCGAGAACGTCGGTAATCTGATTTGTCCCGCAGCATTCGATCTTGGCGAGGCCTGCAAGATCGTGCTGCTATCCATTACCGAAGGTGAAGACAAACCGCTCAAATATCCTGATATGTTTGCAGCTTCTTCGCTCATGGTGATCAACAAGATTGATCTGGCCCCGCTGCTTGAGTTCGATTTCGGCAAGACGATCGAATACGCCAGAAGAGTCAATCCAAACATCGAGGTGCTTTTAGTTTCGGCTCGTACGGGCGAGGGTCTTGGTGCGGTCTACGCCTGGATCGATAGACGGGCATGGCATCAAAGGCGCGCCGTAGAGGACATAAGGCGATGAGCGCCGCAACCACCTGCGACCGAACGCGACTGCGCGTGCGCGTGGCTGGGGCCGTGCAAGGGGTCGGCTTTCGTCCTTACGTCTATAGACTCGCCGTGCGCTACGGATTGGCTGGGTTTGTCATCAATGGCCCCGAGGGCGTTACGATCGAGGTCGAGGGCAACCGTGCGTCGGACTTTGTAGCAACGTTGCCGCTCGAGGTACCTCCATTGGCACGCATCGACCACATCTGCGTTCAGGAGACGGCGGCGCAGGAGGCGAAAGAATTTTCGATCGGCACCAGCGAAGCCGGCAAATTGTCAACTCAGATCGTCGCTGATGCTGCTGCCTGCCAGCAATGCCTCAGCGAGCTGTTCGATCCAGAAAGTCGGCATTACCTTTACCCCTTCGTCAGTTGCTGCCATTGCGGCCCACGGCACACCATCGCCGAACGGCTTCCGTACGACCGCCGCAACACCGTGATGCGGGCTTTTAGGCTATGCGCTGCCTGCGCGGCCGAATATGCCGATCCGGCGAGCCGCAGGTTCCATGCGGAGGCGATCGCGTGTCCGACATGCGGGCCTCGGCTCAGCCATGGGATCAGCGCCATTGCCGCGGCAATCGCGGGCGGACAAATCGTGGCGATCAAGGGGCTCGGAGGATACCAGCTTCTTTGCGACGCGCGTAACCAGGATGCCGTGCAGCGTTTGCGCAGGAGAAAGCAGCGCCTTCAGAAGCCGTTCGCGGTTATGGTCGATTCCATAGAGCGGGTCAGCGACATCGCGGAGGCGAATGCGCCCGAGCTTGCGCTGCTCGAATCCGTAGCACGCCCCATCGTCCTTCTGTGTTCGCGCAACAATTTGGCGCCCGCCATAGCTCCGGGCTTATCGCGCGTGGGTGTCATGCTGCCTGTAGCGCCGCTGCATCACCTCATCCTTCATGCGCTTCGCTCGGCAGGGGCATGTGCGCGGACCAGCCCGATCATCGTCGCCACCAGCGCCAACCTTTGCGGCGAACCGCTCCTGATCGACAACGCGCAGGCGCTGCGGCGGCTCAAGGGGATCTCCGACCTTATCGTGACCCATGATCGCGATATAGTGACACGTGCTGATGACTCCGTGGTCTCGGTGGTGGCTGGCCGGCCGCGATTCATTCGTCGTGCCCGTGGCTATGTTCCCGAACCGATCAGGCTTGCGAAGTCGGTGCCGTCCGTGCTCGCCGTCGGCGGCGCACTGAAATCGACCGTCACCATCACGCGGGACAACCAAGCGTTCGTCTCCCAGCATATTGGCGATCTGGATACGGCCGAAGGCATCCGCGCGTTCGAGGAGACGATCCGACACCTTACATCGAGCCTTGATGTAGAGCCTGTCGCCATGGCCCATGATCTGCATCCTGATATGGCTTCTACCCGGTTTGCGGAAGCCAATGGCCGCGCGCTGGTCGCTGTCCAGCATCACCACGCACACGCTGCCGCAGTGATCGCCGAGCACGGTCATGCGGGACCTGCGCTTGCCCTGGTGCTGGATGGCCATGGCCTTGGCTCCGAGGGCGGTAACTGGGGTGGCGAGCTATTGTTGTGCGAAGGGGCGGGGTGCCAACGCATCGGGCACTTAGCGCCCCTGCAAATGCCCGGTGGAGATCGTGCAGCCCGCGAGCCGTGGCGGATGGCCAGCGCAGTATTACACGGACTCGGTCGGGGTAACGAAATCGGGCTGCGCTTTGCGGCACAACGGCAGGCTGGATGTATGTCGGCGTTGCTCGAACAGCCGGGCGGGGCCACCACGACCAGTGCGGGCCGATTGTTCGACGCCGCAGCGGCGCTGCTGGGGATTGCGAGTTTGCAGAGCTATGAGGGCGAAGCGGCGATGAAGCTCGAGGCGCTGGTGCGGCGGACTGCGATTCTCGAAGCCGGCTGGACGATCGATGGTGGCGTGCTGTCGCTTCGCCCGCTGTTTGCGCGGTTGATTGCAGATGACATTGACGCGGTGGGCGGAGCCGGCCTGTTTCATGGCACTTTCGCCGCCGCCTGCGTTGACTGGGTCGCGCGGTCTGCGCGGACAATTGGCGTTAACACGGTCGTTCTGAGCGGTGGCTGCTTCCTGAACGCGGCGCTGGCGGATGAAATCCCGCGCGGTTGCAGCGCTGCCGGCCTTATCCCGCTCGTGCCACGGCGGGTGCCGCCCAATGATGGCGGTTTGAGCCTTGGCCAGGCCTGGATTGCCGCTCTGCAGATAGCTCAACAGTCGTCCGCCAGGGGAGGATCAGCCTGACTATGTGTCTTTCGGTTCCGGCAAAGATTGCAAAAATTCTTCCCAACGACATGGCCATAGTGTCCATCGACGGCATCAGCCTAGAGATATCGATTGCTCTCGTCGACGAGCTCGAGGTCGGTGATTGCGTCCTTGTCCATGTGGGCTATGCGTTGGCCAAGATCGATCCGGTGGAAGCCGCGCGCACGCTGGAGCTGCTGCAGGAGCTAGGCAGCGCAGGGGAACGCCGATCATGAAATTTGCCGACGAATTTCGCAACAAGGCCATCGCTCAAGGAATTGCGCGTGCGATTGGCGGCGAGGTTAGTTCGCAAAGGGCCTATCGGTTCATGGAGTTCTGCGGCGGGCACACTCATGCGATCTCCCGTTATGGCCTGGAGGATCTGCTGCCCGCGAACGTCCGCATGATCCACGGGCCCGGTTGTCCGGTCTGCGTTCTGCCCGCCAGTCGAATTGATATGGCGATCCGGCTTGTCGACCGACCAGAGGTCACTCTGTGCGTGTACGGCGACCTGATGCGCGCGCCTGGGTCTCAAGGACAGTCCCTGTTGCGAGCTAAAGCGCTCGGCGCCGACATTCGGATGGTCTACTCGACGCTCGATGCTATCAGTCTCGCCGAACAGGCACCGAGCCGCGAGGTGGTCTTCTTTGCCATCGGATTTGAGACTACGACGCCGCCGACGGCGGTGATGATCCGAACTGCCGAGAAGAAGCGGCTGAAGGGCCTCAGCGTGTTCTGCAACCACGTGCTTACACCCTCTGCGATGCACAGCATTCTCGAGAACCCCAAAATCCGCGACACCGGCGGGGTTCCAATTGACGGCTTCATCGGGCCTGCACATGTCAGCACCATTATTGGTACGCAGCCTTACGAGCCCCTGGCAGAACAATTTGGCAAGCCGATCGTGATCGCGGGATTTGAGCCGCTCGATGTGTTGCAGGCTATCCTGATGCTGGTGCGGCAGGTGAACGAAAATCGCAATGAGGTGGAGAACCAGTACAGTCGCGTGGTGACGCGTGAAGGCAATCGGCGTGCCAAAGACGAGGTATCGCAGATATTCGAACTGCGTGCGCAGTTTGAATGGCGTGGGCTCGGACTCGTACCCAACAGCGGACTGAAGCTGAAACCGGCTTACGCGCAATTCGACGCTGAGACGCGTTTTGCGATCCACGACCTGCGTGTCGGAGACAATCCAGCCTGCGAGTGCTGCGCGATTCTGCGTGGCGCCAAGCGGCCAATCGATTGTAAGCTGTTTGGAACCGTCTGCACGCCGGAAACTCCCATAGGGTCCTGCATGGTATCGTCGGAAGGCGCTTGCGCGGCGTATTGGACCTATGGCCGAGTTCGCGATGAACCGTTGAGGCGGACGTCATGAGCGTAAAGGGCTATCAGCGCAAGCTCGACCTCGAAAACGGACGCGTTGATCTTTCCCACGGATCCGGGGGCCGTGCCATGGCACAGCTGATCTCCGGCCTTTTTCACCAAGCCTTTGGTAATGAATGGCTCGCCCGCTGCAATGATCAGTCAGCGTTTGAGGTTGCGGCGGGCAGAATGGTGATGACGACCGACGGCTATGTGGTCTCGCCGCTGTTCTTTCCCGGCGGCAATATCGGGTCACTGGCTGTGCACGGCACCATCAATGACGTCGCGATGTCCGGCGCGCGTCCCCTCTATCTGTCGGCCAGTTTTATCATCGAGGAAGGCTTCCCGTTTTCTGATCTGAAGGTGATCGCGGATTCGATGGGCTCGGCAGCGCGCAGTGCCGGCGTTCACATCATTACCGGAGACACCAAGGTTGTTGAGCGCGGCAAGGCGGATGGTCTGTTCATCTCTACAACCGGGATCGGGATTGTGGCCGATGGGCTCGATCTCTCCGCCGACAAGGCTAGGGTGGGGGACCGTGTGCTGGTGTCCGGTAGCCTCGGCGATCATGGGGTGACGATCATGTCAAAACGTCAGAACCCCGCTTTTCAGACCGAGGTCGGCTCGGATTCCGCAGCCTTGCATAATCTCGTGGCGGTCATGGTTGCCGCCGGCGGTAGCGGCATCCGGGTGATGCGCGACCCCACGCGGGGTGGGCTTGCCGCGACCCTCAACGAGATTGCGCATCAATCCGAGCTCGGGTTCCATCTGCACGAAGCATCCATTCCGGTGAAGCCGGCTGTTGCGGCTACCTGCGAACTCCTTGGACTGGATCCCATCCATGTCGCCAATGAAGGCAAGCTCGTTGCCATCGTCGCACCTGATTTGGCTGACGCCGTGCTTGCAGCCATGAAGGCACACCCGCTCGGGTCCGATGCAGCTGATATTGGCGAAGCGGTGGCTGACAATCGGAAATTTGTCCAGATGGCAACCGGTTTCGGCGGTCGACGAATCGTCGACTGGTTGTGGGGCGAACAATTGCCTCGGATCTGTTGACACGCTGCGCATCGTCCAGCTTTTGGAAACCAAGTTTATGATCAATGGTCGTGAGCCATCACCCATCAGCTCTGGAAACCATCCCTTCTATGGGCAATCTGCCCACCGGCAGACTGCGAGTTTGCTCTTTGGGCGTGCTGAATATCGCTTGTTAGTTTTTCCACGAGCCGAGAACGCAATTCGAAACGATTCACGGCCATCGCGCAGTTTCGACGGTTGCGCAGCGCATGGTCACACGATCCGCTCGGCACCCGTGGGTTTGAAATCCTGCGAACCTTGTCAAATATCGTTGAATTTCTGCGCCATTTTGACGGCTGCGTCGCAGCATCGCCGCTCGCTTCCGATTAAAAAGGCGCTTCAGGCAGGAGTTTTCAAATGAAGGTCGGAGTCCCCAAGGAAATCAAGGTGCACGAATATCGCGTGGGCCTTACCCCGGGAGCTGTCCGCGAATACGTGGCAGCGGGCCACCGCGTGATGATCGAGACCAATGCCGGCGCTGGCATTGGTGCAACCGATGAAGATTATCGCATTGTTGGGGGAACGATTCTAACTTCCGCAGCTGAGGTATTCGCATCGAGCGAGATGATCGTAAAGGTTAAGGAACCTCAGCCGTCCGAGTGGTGTCAGCTGCGGGAAAATCAGATCCTGTTCACTTATCTGCATCTGGCCCCCGACCCGGAGCAGGCCAAGGGCCTCCTGAAATCTGGATGCACTGCGATCGCCTACGAGACCGTAACTGATCCGCATGGTGGTCTTCCGCTGCTGGCGCCGATGAGCGAGGTCGCGGGTAGGCTTGCGATCGAAGCGGCGGGCAGCGCACTGAAGCGGAGTGCAGGCGGACGAGGGCTGTTGATCGGTGGAGTGCCTGGTGTTCAGCCTGCCCGAATCGTGGTGATCGGAGGTGGCGTCGTTGGTACGCACGCGGCACGGATGGCGGTTGGTCTGGGCGCAGAGGTCACCATCATCGACCGTTCGATACTCCGGCTCCGCGAGTTGGACGAGCTATTCGAAGGACGCGCTCGCACTAGGTTTTCGACTATCGACTCTTTGGAGGAAGAGGTATTTGCGGCGGATGTGGTGATTGGTGCGGTGCTCGTTCCAGGTGCGAGCGCGCCGAAGCTGGTCCGCCGGAGCATGCTGAGCTCGATGCGCAAGAGGGCGGTGCTCGTGGACGTCGCTATCGATCAGGGCGGCTGCTTTGAGACATCGCACCCAACCACTCACGCTGATCCTACTTACGAAGTGGATGGCATCATTCATTATTGCGTGGCCAATATGCCCGGGGCCGTGCCGCTGACCTCGAGCCAGGCACTGAACAACGCGACGCTGCCGTTTGGTTTGGCTCTGGCCAACAAGGGCTTTACCGCCGTGCTCGAAAATCCGCATTTGCGCGCAGGTCTCAACGTCCATCGGGGCCGGCTAACTTACGAAGCGGCGGCCGAAAGCCTTGGACTGCCCTTCTCACCGATCGAACAGGCTGCGGCCTGATCCCAGAGGCCCTTATGGGCATTTCCTCCCTGACTTAGGCCACCCTCCTCCGGGGTGGCTTCTTTTTTTCGGCTCCATCGATCTGCTACCGGCGCCGGCATGCATTTCGAACGTGGAGCGAAGCGAAGGATCGCCAGACGAGCCCCTCGCTTTAGTCCCCGCACGATGCGATGCGAGACAATGTACATTCGCCCATATAGCGCATATGAATGCCGGTTTTAGGTAATCCGAGCCAATTGAAAATGCGCCCGTGAGGGCCCGCGATCACCGGAGCGACTTTGTCTGGCTCGATCGCCGCCAATCTGACTGGCTGTGGAGACGCCAACCGGGCCGGTGATGACTGCCGCGGGTTTTACCGTGGTGCTGTCGCCGGCGCCGCCACTGTACCGGCGAGTGGAACCATCAAGAGGCGGCTCGGGGTCGACCCGACACACCGGCGGAGAACTTTTTGAAGTCGCGCGGCGCATCCATCATCGCCGCGGCGCGGCGGCCTTAGCAAGGATCGCAGATCGTTCCCTGGGTTTGGCGAACGCGGTTCACCTGATCGCTGACTGCCGTGAGATGGACCATGCGCAAACCACGGCATCCAGCACAAGCTACTGTCATGCGCGCTGTGGGATTTGCGACACCGTGTCGAGGCCGCGACTTGCGTTATCAAAAATAGCTCAGGCAAAATCGGGTTAAACTGTTTGGCACAAGACTTGAAAGCAAGAAACTGTCCGCAACTTTCGCTCATGGAATCGCAGTGATGGCCTACAAGATAATCGCATCCCAGTGCACAGTGTGCGGTGCATGTGAGTTCGAATGTCCCAATGCCGCGATCAGCCTGAAGAACGATATATATGTGATCAATCCGACCCAGTGTACCCAATGTGAGGGGCACTTTGACGCGCCGCAATGCGCGGTCGTTTGCCCGGTGCCAGATACCTGTGTGCCGGCATAGGTGGAGTAGTCGATGAGGGGAGCTCCTGCGCGAAACATGATGAAGACGCTATCGACAGCGGCCGTCCGTCGGATTCGTCTTCTGTTTCTCTCACTCGCTGGCCCCGAGTTGCCGGCGACTTGCGCGATCCGCTTGGATCGATTGCGGCGGAGTCCCCGCCGGCGGGAGTTGTCGTTGCCCCGGTGGAGCGGACAATGGTAGCTTTACAAGAGACAGTCGAGCGCGTGAAGCGCATCGACGTCGACCAGTATCGTTATGGGTTTGAGACCCTGATCGAGTCCGAGAAGGCCCCGAAGGGGCTGTCGGAAGAGATCGTAAAATTCATCTCACAGAAGAAGAACGAACCCGCCTGGATGCTCCAGTGGCGGCTGGAGGCCTATCGGCGCTGGCTGACCATGACCGAGCCG
This sequence comes from Bradyrhizobium sp. B117, assembly GCF_038969555.1. Lineage (NCBI taxonomy): Bacteria > Pseudomonadati > Pseudomonadota > Alphaproteobacteria > Hyphomicrobiales > Nitrobacteraceae > Bradyrhizobium > Bradyrhizobium sp. B117. The sequence goes on along the minus strand of NZ_CP152414.1, from coordinate 8,739,782 downwards.
ACCTGGGCGCGTGTCGAGTATCCCAAGATCGACTTCCAGGACATCTACTATTACGCGGCGCCGAAGCCGAAGAAGACGGTGACCTCGCTCGACGAGATCGACCCGCAGATCCTGAAAACCTACGACAAGCTCGGCATCCCACTGCGCGAGGTCGCGGCGCTCGAGGGCGTTGAGCCGCCACCCGGCGGCGAGCAGACGCCGAACCGCAAGATCGCGGTAGACGCGGTGTTCGATTCGGTCTCGGTTGCGACCACGTTCAAGGCTGAGCTGAAGAAGGCCGGCGTGATCTTCATGCCGATCTCGGAGGCGATCCGCGAGCATCCCGAGCTGGTGCAGAAATATCTCGGCTCCGTGGTTCCGACCTCGGACAATTTCTACGCCACGCTGAACTCGGCAGTGTTCTCCGACGGCTCGTTCGTCTACGTGCCGCCGGGCGTGCGCTGCCCGATGGAGCTGTCGACCTATTTCCGCATCAACGAGCGCAACACCGGTCAGTTCGAGCGCACGCTGATCATCGCCGACAAGGGCTCCTACGTTTCCTATCTCGAGGGCTGCACCGCGCCGCAGCGCGACGAGAATCAGCTGCACGCCGCCGTGGTCGAGCTCGTCGCGCTCGATGACGCCGAGATCAAATATTCGACCGTGCAGAACTGGTATCCCGGCAATTCGGAAGGCAAGGGCGGCATCTACAACTTCGTCACCAAGCGTGGCGACTGCCGCGGTGATCGTTCCAAGATCTCCTGGACCCAGGTCGAAACCGGCTCGGCGATCACCTGGAAGTACCCGAGCTGCATCCTGCGTGGCGATAATTCGAGCGGCGAGTTCTACTCGATCGCGATCTCGAACGGCTTCCAGCAGGTCGATTCGGGCACCAAGATGATCCATCTCGGCAAGAACACGTCGAGCCGCATCATCTCCAAGGGCATCGCAGCGGGCAAGTCGCAGAACACCTATCGCGGTCTCGTCACCGCGCACCGGAAAGCGACCGGCGCGCGCAACTTTACCGCCTGCGATTCGCTGCTGATCGGCGACAAATGCGGCGCGCACACCGTGCCGTACATCGAGGCCAAGAACTCATCCGCGACCTTCGAGCACGAGGCGACGACCTCGAAGATCTCCGAGGACGTGCTGTTCTACTGCATGCAGCGCGGTCTTTCGCAGGAAGAGGCCGTCGGCCTCGTCGTCAACGGCTTCGTCAAGCAAGTTCTGCAAAAGCTGCCGATGGAATTCGCAGTGGAAGCGCAGAAGCTAATCTCGATCTCGCTCGACGGATCTGTCGGATAACCCAACCTCCCGCGAGCCGCCCCGAATGCGGCTCGCCAGATGACATTTCAGGGATCAGATTAGAATGGCGCTACTCGAAATCCGAGATTTGCATGTTGGTGTCGAAGACCGCGAAGTTATTTGCGGCCTCGATCTTAACGTCCATGCGGGTGAGGTGAACGCGATCATGGGACCGAACGGCTCCGGCAAATCGACCCTGTCGCACGTCATTGCCGGCAAACCCGGCTACGAAGTCATCGACGGCCAGATCCTGTTCAAGGGCGAGGACCTTCTCGAGATGGAGCCGGACGAACGCGCCGCCGCGGGCGTGTTCCTGGCATTCCAGTATCCGGTCGAGATCGCTGGCGTGACCACCATGAACTTCCTGCGGGCGGCACTGAACGCCCAGCGAAAGGCGCGGGGCCAGCAGGAATTCTCCACCCCCGAATTTCTGAAAAGAGTCCGCAAGGTGGCCGGTTCACTCAACATTCGCCAGGATATGCTCAAGCGTGGCGTTAATGTCGGATTCTCCGGCGGCGAGAAGAAGCGCAACGAAATTTTGCAGATGGCATTGTTCGAGCCGAGTCTGTGCATCCTTGACGAGATCGATTCCGGCCTCGATATCGACGCGCTGCGTATCGTCGCCAATGGCATCAACGGCTTGCGTTCGCCCGAACGAGCGATGATCGTGATCACGCACTATCGGCGGCTTCTCGACCATGTCGTGCCGGACGTTGTGCACGTGATGTCTAAAGGGCGGATCGTGAAGAGCGGCGACAAGGAACTCGCGCTGGAGCTCGAAGCCTGTGGCTACGGCCAATTCGAAGACGCGGCCTGACGGCTCTAGGGACCCGATGAAGCAGGTTTTGCCCAAAGCCGACCCCGAACGCACAAGCGGCAATGTTTTCGCTGCGGCGCGTGGACGGCTGCCTGGTGCAGGCCTTGTTCCTCAAATCCGGGCGAGCGCATTTGAGGTCTACGAGCGTACCGGCCTTCCGCATCGGGGCATGGAGGACTGGAAATACACCGATCTGCGCGCCCTGATCGGCGAGGTGCTGCCACTCGCTCCGCGACCGGATGCGGAGGCACTAGTGCGCGCAAAGGTGTCGGCCGAGCATGTGTCTGCCGATCAGGCGGTCAAACTGGTTTTGGTGGATGGTATATTCGTGCCGGAGCTATCCGATCTCGGCAAGCTGGAAAATGGACTTGTTGTGCGGTCGCTGCGAGAGGTTCTGGAGCATTCGGTCCCTGGCGACATGGCAGGTCTGGTGCTGTCGACGACGAGCGATTCCGTTATCTCGCTCAACGCCGCAATGGCAACAGATGGCCTGGTGATTACGATCTCCGACGGCAACGCGGTGAAGCGTCCAATTCAAATCGTTCACGTTGCAACCGGCGTGTCGGTGTCCACCTTTACACGCTCGTATCTACAGCTTGGTAAAGGCGCGCGTGCGGCCATCGTGGAAAGTTTCGTCTCGGCTGAACGCGCGAGCGGCTATCAAGCCAACGATGCGATAATCGCCCTAGTCGGTAACGAGGCGAGCCTTTCGTATATCCGCGTCGCAGCCGCGGCCTCTGACGCCGTGAATATCTCGTCGGCGATCATCGCAGTCGGCGCCAGGGCTAAGCTCGACCTCTTCAGCATGACCTGCAGCGGCTCCATCAGCCGCTATCAGGGATTCATCTCGCTGGCTGGCGAGGGAACCGAGGTCTCGGCGAATGGAGTTAATCTCATCAGGGGCGAGCTTCACGCCGACACAACGATGGTGGTCGACCATGCCGTGCCACATTGCACCAGTCGGGAGAAGTTCCGCGCGGTCGTCGACGATCGAGGCCGCTCGGTATTTCAGGGCCGAATTGTCGTTCGTCCTGCCGCCCGGAAGACGGACGCCACCCTGACGACGCGAGCGTTGCTCTTATCCGACGAGGCTGAGGCCGACATTAAGCCGGAACTTGAAATCTTGGCTGACGACGTGACCTGCGGCCACGGAGCGACATCGGGTGCGCTGGACAACAGTCTCGTATTCTATCTGCGCGCTCGAGGGCTACCCGAGAAGGATGCGAAGTCGTTGCTGATTAAGGCGTTCCTTGGCGAGTCGATTGAGGAGATCACTTCCGAGAATCTGCGCGATTTTGTGACAGCTCAAGCTGAACACTGGCTGCAGGCGGTGCGATGAGCGCACATCCCGCCGTGAGCAATGGCAGTTACGACGTCAACCGTATACGTACGGACTTTCCCGCGCTCGCCATGACGGTGTACGGCAAGCCGCTTGTTTACCTCGATAACGCTGCATCCTCGCAAAAGCCAAACGCGGTGCTTGACCGTATGATGCGGGTGTACTCCAGCGAATACGCCAACGTTCATCGCGGCTTGCACTACCTCGCAAACGCGGCGACCGAGGCGTATGAAGGCGCCCGTACCAAGGTGGCGCGGTTTGTGAACGCGCGTACAAACGAAGAGATCATCTTCACTCGGAGCGCCACGGAGGCAATCAATCTGGTCGCCCAGACTTTTGGCCGTGAACGCATTAAGTCGGGTGATGAGATCGTACTCTCCATTATGGAACACCATTCGAACATTGTGCCATGGCACCTTCTCAGGGAACGACTCGGTGCAGTGATCAAATGGGCGCCAGTGGATGATGACGGAAACTTCTTGCTCGATGAGTTTGAGCGACTGCTGACCCCGCGCACCAAGATGGTTGCAATCACACAAATGTCGAACGTGCTCGGCACGGTATTGCCGGTGAAAGACGTGGTGAGGATCGCGCATGCTCGTGATATCCCGGTGCTGGTTGACGGCTCGCAAGCTTGCGTCCATCTGAGCGCCGACGTTTGCGACATTAATTGCGATTTCTACGTCATGACAGGCCACAAACTCTATGGTCCGACCGGGATCGGTGTTCTTTACGGCAAGTCTGAGCATCTGGCATCGATGCCGCCCTTCAACGGCGGCGGGGAGATGATCCGCGAGGTCTCGCGTTCCGGCGTCATTTATGGTGATCCGCCACACCGGTTCGAAGCAGGTACGCCGCCGATCGTCGAAGCCATCGGTTTAGGGGCAGCTATCGATTACATCAATTCAATAGGCAAGGTGCAAATCCGCAGGCACGAGAGCGTACTGCTCGCTTACGCGCAGGAGAGGCTGGCGGGGATCAATTTCATGCGCATGATCGGGACCGCGGCACACAAGGGACCGATCGTTTCCTTTGATATGAAGGGGGCGCATGCGCATGATATTGCCACCGTCATCGACCGCGCCGGCGTGGCGGTGCGGGCGGGGACCCATTGTGCGATGCCGCTGCTCAAGCGCTTCGGCGTGCTGGCAACGTGCCGCGCGTCCCTCGGACTTTACAATACACGTCAGGAGATCGATGTGCTCGTGCGTGCGCTCATCAAGGCGCGGCAGCTGTTCTCGTGATTCGGCGAGCCTGCGATCTCCAGGTGGGCAGCTCGCATTGAGGCCTGGAGGATGAGGTCATGCACCTCATCGCATAATAGCAGGTAAGCACCTGTAGGTCGCAACAAGCATACATAGGATTGATGGGCCTGTGTCGGCCAGCCGCTCTTGCGGCCGGTCTTCCAGTGCGGCGCCTTCGGCGAGGTCGATCGCAGAGTACTGCGATCGCGAACACGCTCGAGAATTGGGCTGGCAATTTCACGTAGCCACCCCTTGTTCAATTTCGAACAGGGCCAAGCCAAGAGTTCTCTGCCCCAAGCGTAATGTCGGGTTCGCAACACCAGCCATCGTAACGCACGAGGCGCGCTAAGCGATTTTGATTGCTAAGTTTTTGGTGCTTATGATGCGCTGGCATGCTGGTTGCAAAAGTCTTGCCCAAGAGGCCGCCCTCGCAACAGCTAACTTTTGAAGGACATCAGATGAGTCTCGCCACGACCCAGAGCATCGCAGAAATCAGGGCTCGCAATAAAGAGCTCATCGAGGAGGTGCTGAAGGTCTATCCGGAGAAAACCGCGAAACGGCGTGCCAAGCACCTCAACGTTCACCAAGCCGGCAAGTCAGATTGCGGGGTGAAGTCCAACATCAAATCCATACCTGGCGTGATGACAATCAGAGGCTGCGCCTATGCAGGGTCAAAGGGAGTGGTCTGGGGACCGATCAAGGACATGGTCCATATCAGCCATGGCCCGGTAGGCTGCGGTCAATATTCGTGGGGCTCCCGACGAAATTATTACGTTGGCACGACGGGGATCGATAGCTTCGTGACCCTGCAGTTCACCTCCGACTTCCAGGAAAAGGATATCGTATTCGGTGGCGACAAAAAGCTGGTCAAAATTCTTGACGAAATCCAGGAGCTGTTTCCGCTCAACAACGGCATCACGATCCAATCGGAATGCCCGATCGGATTGATCGGTGACGACATCGAGGCCGTGTCGAGAGCGAAGTCCAAGGAATACGGCGGCAAGACCATCGTGCCGGTCCGTTGTGAGGGCTTTCGGGGTGTGTCGCAATCACTAGGCCATCACATCGCCAACGATGCGGTGCGCGATTGGATTTTCGACCAGCTCGAGTCCGATGGCCAACCAAAGTTTGAGCCGACGCCGTACGATGTTGCGATCATCGGAGACTACAATATCGGCGGGGACGCCTGGTCATCGCGAATTCTGCTAGAGGAGATGGGCCTGCGGGTGATAGCGCAGTGGTCCGGCGACGGTTCACTAGCTGAGCTCGAGGCAACGCCGAAGGCAAAGCTCAACATTCTGCATTGCTACCGTTCTATGAACTACATCTCGCGCCACATGGAAGAGAAGTTCGGTATCCCCTGGTGCGAGTACAACTTCTTCGGGCCTTCAAAGATCGCAGAGTCGCTGCGCAAGATTGCTGGCTATTTCGACGACAAGATCAAGGAAGGCGCCGAGCGGGTGATTGAAAAGTACCAACCGCTGGTGAACGCTGTGATCGCAAAATATCGCCCGCGCCTGGAGAGCAAGACGGTGATGCTGTACGTCGGAGGGCTCCGTCCGCGTCATGTGATCGGCGCATACGAGGACCTCGGGATGGAAGTCATTGGTACCGGATACGAGTTCGGTCACAACGACGACTATCAGCGCACAGCTCAGCACTACGTAAAGGACAGCACGCTCATCTACGATGACGTTAATGGCTATGAGTTCGAGCGCTTCGTAGAAGAGCTCCAGCCTGACCTCGTCGGCTCGGGCATCAAGGAAAAATACGTTTTTCAAAAGATGGGTGTGCCGTTCCGGCAGATGCACTCCTGGGACTATTCGGGCCCATATCACGGCTATGACGGCTTTGCCATCTTTGCCCGCGACATGGACATGGCCATCAACTCGCCCGTCTGGAAGAAAACGAAGGCCCCCTGGAAGGAAGCTTCGAGGGCCAAGCTCCTGGCTGCAGAATAAACCAACTCATCTCGGTCTGCGCGAAGGCCGGGGCGACACCAATCTCGATTGTGAAGGATTTCAACAATGGCGCAGAGTGCCGAACACGTGCTCGATCATCTCGAACTGTTCCGAGGTCCAGAATACCAGGAGATGCTGGCCAAGAAGAAGATATTCGAGAATCCGCGCGATCCCGCCGAGGTCGAACGCATCAAGGAATGGACGAAGACGGCCGAATATCGCGAAAAGAACTTTGCGCGGGAGGCGCTAGCGGTAAATCCGGCCAAGGCATGCCAGCCGCTTGGCGCCGTATTCGCCTCTGTTGGCTTTGAGGGCACGCTGCCCTTCGTCCACGGCTCGCAAGGCTGCGTTGCCTACTACCGCAGCCATCTGTCGCGGCACTTTAAGGAGCCTTCTTCCTGCGTCTCCTCGTCGATGACGGAAGACGCTGCGGTATTCGGCGGTCTGAACAACATGATCGACGGGCTCGCGAACAGCTACAACATGTACAAACCCAAGATGATTGCGGTCTCGACCACCTGCATGGCCGAGGTGATCGGCGATGACCTCAATGCCTTCATCAAAACGTCGAAAGAAAAAGGCTCGGTCCCGGCGGACTTCGACGTGCCATTCGCCCATACGCCGGCGTTCGTCGGGAGCCACGTCACCGGTTATGACAATGCGCTCAAGGGCATTCTGGAGCATTTTTGGGACGGTAAGGCCGGAACAGCGCCGAAGCTGGAGCGCAAGCAGAACGGGGCGATCAACATCATTGGTGGGTTCGATGGCTATACCGTCGGGAACCTTCGCGAAATCAAGCGCATCTTGGCGTTGATGGGCATCCAGCACACGATTCTCGCTGATAATTCTGAAGTCTTCGATACTCCGACAGACGGCGAATTCCGGATGTATGACGGAGGCACGACGCTGGAAGATGCGGCCAACGCGGTTCACGCCAAGGCGACAATCTCCATGCAGCAGTGGTGCACCGAAAAAACGCTGCCATTCGTTGCTGACCATGGGCAGGACATCGTATCCTTCAACTACCCGGTGGGCTTATCCGCAACGGATGACTTTATCGTGGCGCTGTCACGCATCAGCGGCAAGGAGGTTCCCGAGCAGCTCGCGCGAGAACGTGGCCGCTTGGTCGACGCCATCGCTGACTCCAGCGCGCATATCCATGGCAAGAAGTTCGCGATCTATGGCGATCCGGATCTTTGCTATGGGCTGGCTGCGTTTCTGCTCGAACTCGGCGCCGAACCGACCCATGTGCTGTCCACGAACGGCAGCAAGGCATGGCACGAAAAAATGCAGATGCTGCTTGCAAGCTCGCCATTCGGGCAGGGCTGCCAAGCCTATCCGGGCCGGGACCTCTGGCACATGCGCTCACTCCTGTTCACCGAGCCAGTCGATTTTCTGATTGGCAACACCTATGGCAAGTATCTGGAGCGCGATACTGGAACGCCACTGATCCGCATCGGCTTTCCGGTTTTTGATCGGCATCACCATCACCGGTCCCCCCTATGGGGCTATCAGGGCGGCCTGAATGTACTCGTGAAGATCCTGGACAAGGTCTTCGATGAAATGGACAAGAAGACGAACGTTCTTGGCAAAACTGACTACAGCTTCGACATCATTCGTTGATGAGCGACCGTGTCGCGTGCCATCGCAATAACTGCGATGGCACAAGCACATGACCGTTGACCATGCAATTAGTTTGCGCTGAGAGGAAAAAAGGATGAGATCACTAGCGGCCACGGTCCAGAATATTTTTGACGAGCCGGGCTGCGCCAAGAACGGCAGTAAGTCGGAGGCTGAACGCAAGAACGGCTGCACCAAGCAACTGCAGCCGGGTAGCGCTGCGGGCGGCTGTGCTTTCGATGGCGCCAAGGTTGCGCTACAGCCGTTCACCGATGTCGCTCACTTGGTGCATGGTCCGATCGCGTGCGAAGGGAATTCCTGGGACAATCGCGGCGCGGCGTCGTCAGGCTCGAATCTGTGGCGCACCTCGTTCACAACCGATTTGAGCGAAACCGATATTGTATTCGGAGGCGAGAAGCGGCTCTGCAAAGCGATCAAGGAGATCATCGACAAGTGCGACCCGCCCGCGATCTTCGTCTATCAAACCTGCATCCCGGCGATGATTGGCGACGATATCAACGCAGTCTGTAAGGCCGCATCTCAAAGGTTCGCAAAGCCGGTGATCCCGATCAATTCCCCGGGCTTCGTCGGCTCGAAGAACCTCGGTAACAAGCTCGCCGGCGAGGCGTTGCTCGACTATGTGATCGGGACGCAAGAGCCAGACTACACCACCCCGTACGATATCAACCTGATCGGAGAATACAACCTTTCGGGAGAGCTCTGGCAAGTGAAGCCACTGCTAGACGAACTTGGAATACGGATTCTCTCCTGCATCTCCGGCGATGGCAAGTATCGCGAAGTCGCTTCAGCCCATCGCGCGCGGGCGGCGATGTTGGTGTGCTCAAAGTCCATGATCAACGTCGCACGCAAGATGGAGCAACGCTACGGGATTCCGTTCTTCGAGGGGGCGTTCTACGGTATTCAAGATTCGAGCGTATCGCTGCGTCAGCTTGCCCGCTTATTGGTTGAGCGCGGTGCGCCTGCAGATCTGCTCGGGCGCACTGAATCGGTGATCGCGCGCGAGGAAGCGTGGGCCCGGGCTGCGATAGGGCCGTACAAGCCACGATTCGAAGGCAAGAAGGCTTTATTGATCACCGGCGGCGTCAAGTCATGGTCGATCGTTGCGGCACTCCAGGAATCTGGGCTTGAGTTAGTCGGAACCAGCGTCAAGAAATCAACCGGGAAAGACAAGGAGCGCATCAAGGAGCTCATGGGGCAGGACGCCCACATGATTGAGGACATGACGCCGCGCGAGATGTTTAAGATGTTAAAGGACGCAAAAGCGGACATCATGCTATCGGGCGGCAAGTCGCAGTTCGTCGCGCTGAAAGCGGCGATGCCATGGCTCGATATCAATCAGGAGCGTTGCCACGCCTATATGGGCTATGTCGGAATGGTCAAGCTGGTGGAGGAGATCGATAAGTCACTCTCGAGTCCGATGTGGGAGCAGCTACGTCGACCGGCCCCATGGGATGTATTGGCCAAGGCGATGGAGCAGATGCAATCGCCCGTGGCCGCGATCGCCTGCGATCCGGCGCTCGCCGAAACCGCGCGCCGCGCGAGGAAGATCTGCGTGTGTAACGCGGTCGATTTGGGCACGATTGAGGATGCAATCTACGCGCACGGCCTGAGGAGCGTCGCAGCGGTGAGAGAGCATACCAATGCGGCCGGCGGCTGCTGCCAGAGACGCATCGAAGGTATCTTGGTGTCCGAGCCATCTGCCATGCGACAGGCCGCAGAATAGGGAGGCGTCATGGCCATCGTCACGGCGCCGACGAAAGCCTGCGCTGTCAACCCGCTGAAGATGAGTCAGCCGATCGGCGGCGCATTCGCCTTCATGGGGCTGCGCGGGGCGATGCCGCTTCTGCACGGCTCCCAGGGATGCACATCCTTCGGGCTCACGCTCTTCGTCCGGCATTTCAAAGAGGCAGTACCGCTGCAGACCACGGCGATGAGCGAGGTCGCGACCGTACTCGGCGGTTATGAGAATCTCGAGCAGGCGATACTGAACATCTACAACCGTACCAAGCCAAAGGTCATCGGTATCTGCTCGACCGGTGTCACCGAGACCAATGGCGACGATGTGGATGCCTACCTCAAGCTAATCCGCAACAAGCACCCGCCACTCGCAAAGTTGCCAATGGTGTATGTCTCGACGCCTGATTTCAAGGGCGCGTTTCAGGACGGGTGGGAGAAGGCTGTGGCACGCATTGTGGAGGTGCTGGTGGAAGGGCCCAGCGCCAATGGCCTGAGGGACCCATTGAAAGTGAATGTTCTGCCAGGATGTCACCTGACGCCCGGCGACATTGATGAACTCCGCGCCATAGTGGAGGATTTCGGCTTGTGCCCGTCCTTCCTCCCTGACCTGGCCGGATCGCTCGATGGGCATATCCCCGATGAGTATACGCCAACGACCACCGGCGGCATCGGCGTCGACGAAATTGCGAGCATGGGGCGCGCCGGATGGACGATTGCAATCGGGGCGCAGATGCAGCGTGCGGCAGAGGTCATGCAGGTCAAAACCGGCGTGCCTTTTCGTGTCTTCGAGCGGCTGTGTGGTCTCTGTCCGAGCGACGAATTCATGACCTTCCTGAGCGAGATCAGCGGCCGCCCCATACCCTTGAAATATCGGCGCCAGCGCGGTCAGCTCGCCGATGCAATGCTGGACGCACATTTCCATATTGGCGGTCGCAAAGTTGCTATCGGCGCTGAGCCAGATCTTCTGTTCGATCTGTCCGGCATGCTGCACGACATGGGCGCGCAGGTGACAGCGGTCGTGACGACCACTCAGTCGGAGGTGATCGAGCGGATCAAGACCAACGAGGTACTCATTGGCGATCTCGAGGATCTGGAAGGGCTTGCCAAAACACACCATTGCGACCTCTTGATCACGCATTCGCATGGCAGGCAAGCGGCGGCTCGGCTGAAATTGCCTTTCTATCGCACGGGTTTTCCGATGTTCGATCGACTTGGTGCGGGACATCAACTATCCGTGGGCTATCGTGGTACCCGCAATCTGATCTTTGAAATCGCCAACCTCGTGATCGCGCACCGCGAGGAAAACGATCGGCCTACGCCCGATAAGTGGCGGACTGCGTCCCGGCTGCCACTTTGCTCGGGCTATCGCAGCTCCACCGGCGCGGCTGCGGGGTCGATTGGATGAAGGTCGCGTTTGCCACTCAGGACCTGAAACGAGTCGACGCCCATTTTGGTTGGGCAAAGAATATCGCAATCTACGATGTCACGCCTGGAGGGCACGTGCTTCTCAAAGCGATCGAGTTTGAGGGCGATCTAAAGGAAGACGGCAACGACGACAAGTTGGCGCCGAAGATCGAGGCGATCAAGGATTGCGCAATCCTTTACGTCGCCGCCATTGGTGGTGCCGGGGCTGCGCGAGTGGTGGCCAACAAGATCCATCCTATCAAGGTGGACAAGCCAGAAAGCATTCTGGTGTTGCTCGAAAAACTCGAGCGCGTACTGAAGGGCACGCCACCTCCCTGGCTACGCAAGGCCATGGCAAAGGACCGAGGGCGTACGTTCGAGTTCGAAGAATGAGGTGATATGACCGCAAAAATCGAGCAACAGGGCAGCGCCGTCGACGCGCCGTTTCTCAAGGAGTTGATCAAGATTTGGCGTGCTCAGGATACCAACGGAGCCTGGGAGGCGAAGAGTGATCTTGACCTGCTCGAACCCTATATCCTGGACAAGCAGAAAAGGCGCGCATTGCCGATTATCGGTGATCCCGATTCCGATACACTGTGGCGGCTTAAGCTGTTCTTCGATGCGGTCGCGCTCTCGATCGAGAAGGAGACCGGCGGGATGATCCAGCCGATTCTGGATCTGCATCATGAAGGCTTCGGCCGCATGGTGCTCATCTCAGGTCGGCTGATCGCCGTGAACAAGCAGCTGCGCGACGTCCATCGCTTCGGATTTGATAATTTCGTAAAGCTCGCGCAGGAGGGCGACAAGTACGTCAGCGACGGAATCGACTTGATTCGGAAATTTCCGGACGTGGCAAACTATTGGGGATACTCATGAGCGATCGTGAAACATTGAAGGCGGAACTAAGGAAGGTGTCGGCGAAGGCGATACAGGCGAAGATGGATCTGCACGACCTTTCCGAAGAATTACCCATCAACTGGACCTCGATCATGCTGGTGGCGCAGAAGGCGTACGATGCCTATGCCGAACTTGAGCGGAAGGGCCTCGACTTGAAGGCGCTTGAAAAAACTTAAAGGGGCAACGCATGTCGTTTCAAACACGAGACGGACGCGACTGGACGCCACAATACCTGATCTCGATCGATGCCAAGAAGTGCATCGGCTGTGGTCGCTGTTTCAAAGTTTGCGGCCGTGATGTCATGACGTTGAAAGGAATCAGCGAGGATGGCGAATTTGTCAACCTCGATGACAACGACGATGAGATCGAAAAGAAGGTCATGGTTCTGAATGATCAAGGCGCCTGCATTGGCTGCGGTGCATGCGCCAGGGTTTGCCCGGCCAACTGCCAGACTCACACATCAGCTATACCTGAAGCGGCGTGAGTGAACACACTCGTCCTGTCGCGGCAGGCGAGATATAGGTGAGGAAAGGTGCAATTTTGATCAGGTGAACTCATGGTGAGAACCGCGCAAGGATCTCGATTGGTTGGGGCCAGCTATGTTATGCCGATACAACAGCCGCTGCTCACAAACCACTCCTCTTCAAGGTCTGCCTATTCGTGGAAGGCGAGTCGCGCCTCCCGCAGCGCTAGCCTGGTACCCATCTGCTGATAGGGAATCTGCGAGTCATCATCATTAGACGTCGGTCTCTGTGACGGATCGGCAGCCGGCGATCTTACGTGCGATTCTACCCACAGATCGCGGCTTGTCGCAGCGACATTTGTAGCTCACGCGCAGAGGTAGTCACGCCGAAGCGCAGGGTATTTTTGTCAGGTTGTGGTCAGCTAGGAATCCTATCCTAACAACAGAGCTTGCACGGCACGAGCTCAGTTGCGTGCAACTTTGCCGATAGGAGAGCGCTCTCATGTATGGCAGAAGCGTTGGCTCATCCAGCCAGTTTACAACCGGTAACCAAACTGACGATTCGTCAGAAGCGGGACATAGTCCCCGGTTTGCGGAAACAGTTGCAGGAATGGAGCGAGGTGGGACATCATCCGAACCAGCGGCGTCATAAGGGCGGCTACGCTCCGATAGACACCGCGCCTGATCTTCTTATCGGTAAGAAGCGCGAAGAAGCGCTCGACCTGATTGAGCCATGACGAACTGGTCGGGGTCAGGTGCACATGCCAACGCGGCCGTTTAGCCAGCCATTTCCGGATCAGCGGGGTCTTGTGGGTAGCGTAGTTATCCATGACGAGATGGACGTCGAGTTGGCGCGGCACAGCGGCCTCGATCTCGTCCAAGAACTTGCGGAACTCGGCGGCACGGTGCCGTCCGTAGCACTTGCCAATAACCCGTCCGGTCGCAATGTCGAGGGCGGCGAACAGCGATGTGGTGCCGTGCCTTTTGTAATCGTGGCTCCTTCGGGCCGGCTGGCCGGGACGCATCGGCAACATCGGCTGACTGCGGTCCAGCGCCTGGATTTGCGACTTTTCGTCTACACACAGAACGATGGCGTGTGCCGGCGGCGAGACGTAAAGGCCGACGACGTCGCGTACCTTGGCCACGAAGTTCGGATCGGTCGAGAGCTTGAATGTCTCCAGCCGGTGCGGCTGGAGCCCGAAGGCCCGCCAGATACGTTGCACCGTCGACACCGAAAGGCCGCTGGCCTTTGCCATGCCGCGGGAACTCCAATGAGTGGCATTCTCTGGGCAGCTTTCCAGCGTCCTCACGATCACGGCTTCGATGCGACCATCGTCAATGGTGCGCGGCGCCCCCGAGCGCGGCTCATCGTGCAGCCCGGCCACGCGCTGCTCCACAAACCGCCGCCGCCATTTGCCTACCGTTCCCCGCTCTAGGCCCAGCTTGGCCGCCACTTCCTTGTTCTGACCGCCTTCCGCGCAGGTCAGCACGATCCGGGCTCTCAGAGCCAGCGCCTGCGCCGTCTTTCGCCGCATTGTCAGCGACTGAAGCTCAGCACGCTCATCATCGCTCAATATCAGGGGGACAAGTCGCTGGGCCGCCATCATATCCTCCGTCGCTGTTGAAGCCGCCATCTCTGGCACAGCGACGCGAACCTAACGCGAATCTACGATTGCGAACTTGTGACTCGGGACACTAGCAGGCATGGAACCTCGTCTAGCGGATATGGGTTTTGTTCCCGTAGGTCGTAACCACTGGGCGCTTGATCCTCACCAGCGCCCCGATGTGTGGGCGAAGAACGAGAACGATGAGTGGCAGCGGGTAGGCAAGCCTACGAAGTATCTTTCCAAAGATGGGGGCAGTGATGTCGGTCCTCAGAGAAGCTACGAAACGGACTCATCGGACGATGACCCTTCATTTTACTTGGAGCGCGCTCTTAGGGAGATGCACATGGAGTAAATCCGCTGCAATAGCAGCAGCGGGCCTGAAATGACGAACATTTAACCGTTCTGTCCCGGGCTCAACGGTCTTGCTTCAAAGGGGCGCACGCTCGCTGCGTCGTCCCCGTCGGCTGAAACGGTCGTTCAATCTTTCTCCGAAGGCGCTTACGGAACTGCGGTGGGATGCGATCCGAGGGGCGTAACGGGGGGCTCCCTACGGAGTGACCATCAACGAGCAGCAACGATCAGCCACCGCAGGTAGCTATCCGGCAAATGGTGCAGAGGGCCTGGACCCGAAAGCTGCAGCTGCGCGGCCGCCATGGACACGGCAGCAAGTCCAAAATTGTCGAACTCATTGGTCTGGACTACGCGGGTAATTGGGTGAGCCAGCAATGGCTGGCTTGCGCGTTGGATTACCACAGACACTATCAGCCCGGCACTTGTACGGTTCTTGCAGGTTGCTTGCACAGCGACAATGAAAAGCGTCTTGCAATGAATGGGCGATAAATGAAGCCAAATCCCGTCTACGCGATCTGCAGCTTTAACGACATTCCGAGCCGCCAAGCTATGGGATTCCATCTTATGGCCGTGGATGATCGCGGAAATCACCGGCCGTGGTCCATCGTTGTGGTGCGCTGGGGCAAAAAGGTGCTTGGCTACACCAATAAATGCCCGCACAACGGCGTCAATTTGGACTGGGTGCGAAACGAATTCCTCGATCCATACGGTATCAGGCTGATGTGTGGCAAGCATGGTTCGACCTTCGAACTTGGCACCGGCCGGTGCGTCGAAGGTCCATGTCAAGGTAGGGCGCTCACCCCGATCGCCTTGGCAGTTCTGGATGGTGATATCTGCGTCGCTGGTGTTCATCTTGTCGAAGAGGATGCATCGGCCAACAACTGAAGATCACGCTCAGACCGGACGGTTCTCGTTGCGGTTTTTCACAGGCTCCATCCTCTTTAGCCCGTCGTCGTACGAGATCTCCTCACAGGACAGGTCGAGATCCCTTGCGGCATCGAGAAGGTAATCAAGCTTGCCGCCCGGATCGAGCTTCTTGATGTCGTCCTTGTTGAGCCCAACCAGGTCCATCATCTCCTTCCAGACCGTGGATTCATCGCACGGTAGGACGTGAAAGCTAATATCACCGATCTTCACTCGGTACTTCGCCAGTAAATCAATGTTGTTGCAGAACATGAAGTAGCGGCCGGTTGGGCTTAAGGCGCCGTCAAGGACGGTTGCGACGTCAGCAAGATAGGCGAAGGAATGCAGGTAGCCGGCCAGCACCGGAATAGTGCGTTCGCCGTCCTGCGCGATCGTCAACACCTGCTCAATCGAATAGTCTGGCGGTCGTTTCTCGTCCGCGACCTGATTCTGGAATTGTAGTGCCACGTCGCCGCGGAAGCCGAACCGGCCTGCCTTCGTAGTCCCGCCTTTGAGTACAGCATTGAGCAGGCGGCCCTCCTTCTCAAGTCTGCCGAGTGCGGTGTTCTCGATTGCAGTCATTAAATTCTTCCTCGATCTAAACTCTTCACCGACGCCTTGGCCGGTGCTAGATGCGATGCAAATTGCTTGCCGTCCCATGCGTAGCGGCCTTCGCCGTAACTTAAAAGAAAACGCGTCAGTGCCTGCCATCGGCTCACGGAGCCTTGTCGGAAACCCGACACCGGTTTCCAACACCAACAGTCGCGATTCAAAGAAGTGAGCATCATCAAGCGTCTGCGCGCTGGCACGTGACTTGCCCCTAGCAGCTAGATCCAAGATGATGAGGGAAAGCCGTGATCAACCTGACGCACAGCGCAGTGAACGCAATCAAGAGCGCGATTTCATCGTCGACGCACCCGACCGGCGGTCTGCGCGTCATGATCGAACCGGGCGGCTGCAATGGATTCAAATACAAGATGGGTCTGGTCGAAGAACCGAATCCTGACGACGCCGTGATCGAATGCGATGGGCTGAAGGTGTTCGTCGATAACAAGAGCCGTGAGCATCTGATCGGGACGACCATCGATTTCGTAATGGCACTGGAGGGTTCTGGCTTTACGTTTCACAACCCGAACGCCACCGCGAACTGCTCGTGCGGAAAATCGTTTGGCTGATGAAACAGATCGTTCAGCTGATGAGGAGGACATCGAAGCATGCCGGCCCAACCGGAACAACTGAGGCAATCGTCGCCCATTGCGACAGGCCGAGAGCGCCGCATTCGCGGCGCTATCGAAGAGATCCGACCCAATCTGAGACGCGATGATCGCGACTGTCACCTGATCGGGATCAATCGCAGTAGGGTCATGGTCAGGCTGTCCGCTGCGCGCACGTTGTGTAAGCTTTCGAGCGTGACGCTGAAAGGTATTCAGGCGCGGCTTGTCGATAAACGCGACGAATTGGGTCGCCTGATCCCCGTCGTGGCTGCAGGCGAGGTGGCGGATTGAGCGAAAATCCAATGCTGATCTACCTCGATAACAATGCAACGACTCGGACCGATCCATCCGTCGTGCAAGCCATGTTGCCGTTTTTCACCGAGAAGTTCGGAAATGCATCGTCCACGCATGCGTTTGGCAGCGAGGTCGCAGTTGCTGTGAGGCAGGCCCGGCGTAGCTTGCGTATCATGCTAGGGAACGCATGCGATCATGAGATCGTTTTTACCTCGGGAGGGACCGAGGCTAATAATGCCGCGATCCTCTCTGCGCTTGCGACACACGAAGACCGCGACGAGATTGTCACCACGTCAGTTGAGCACTCCGCCATTCTTGCGCTAACCGAGCAATTGGAGACAAGAGGAGTCAAGACGCACATCGTGCCCGTAGATTCCCGCGGCCGGCTCGACATCGAGGCGTTTCGCGGTGCACTCGGGCCACGCACAGCGATTGCCTCCGTTATGTGGGCCAACAACGAGACCGGAACGATGTTTCCCGTGGAGTTTCTGGCCGGGTTGGCCCGGGAGGCCGGCGCGCTGTTTCACACTGATGCGGTCCAGGCCATCGGTAAGGTGTGCGTGAACCTGAGGGACAGTGCGATCGACATGCTGTCGCTATCCGGGCACAAACTGCACGGCCCCAAGGGGACCGGCGCGCTATATCTGCGCAGAGGAACAAAATTCCGGCCGCTGATCTGCGGCGGATCACAGGAACGAGGGCGCCGAGGCGGGACTGAGAATATTCCCGGCATTGTCGGCCTGGGAAAAGCCGCCGAGCTTGCGGCGGAGCGGCTTGAACCCGAACGCGTTCGCATTGGCGCTTTGCGCGACCGTCTTGAACAGGGAATCTTGAAGAGTGGCGAGTGCGTTGTGCTCGGCGACACCGGCAATCGGTTAGCGAACACGACCAATATTGCCTTCGACAATCTCGAAGGCGAAGCCATCGCCCACCATCTCGATCGGGCAGGCATCGCTGTGTCGCTCGGATCCGCCTGCAACTCCGGCTCCATTCAGCCATCGCATGTTCTGCGTGCCATGCAGGTGCCGCACTGGCGGATGCACGGCGTCGTGCGCTTTTCCCTGTCGCGTGAAACCTCTGTCGCGGAGGTCGATGAGGTCGTGTGCGCAGTGTCCGACATCGTGGCTCGCCTGCGCGCCACCTCCCCCGTCGCAGTCAGGGAGTAGACCTCGTGAAAATCATGATCCGCCGGTCTCCGGACGCGGGCCTGTCGATCTACGTGCCAAAAAAGGATCTCGAAGAGCCAATCGTTGAATCGGAGTACGAGACGCTATGGGGCGGCTGGATCAAAGTAGCTAATGGCTGGGTGCTTGATCTGCCTGAGATGCCGAGCGGCACACCGTTACCGATCACAATTAACGCTAAAAAACGGTGCGGGAAGGGGGACGATCCGTGAAGGCGCCCCCACTGATCGACTTTGTCGATGGTGCCGATGCAAAGGCGAGCTCGTGGACATCGCTGCCGGGTTGAGGGCCGCGCGCGCCATTCCCTATCTCGGTCCTGGCCTCGCCGAATCGTGCAGATCCGATATGCCGACCACGCCAGAGGCGTTGGCCAGCTTCTTCGCGAGCGAGGTTACGCCGCCGCGGCGGGCTAGCGACAATGCGTGGGCGCAGCATATCGAGATCAGCAAACACCGTCCGCCATGACGGCATTGATGACGCAGGCCTTCGCTCGGCCAGTCGAGCCGACGCGTTTGCACCATCATCTTGCGTCCCTGTCCCTGCCCGTCGTAGTCGACCCGTGGTATGATGCCGCTATGCGGACGTGCTGGGTGAGTGCGATGGATAGGGCGAAGTGCAGGGTATCACCCGCATCGCCATTGACGAGAATTGCTGGTATCGCTTTTACGATTCATTTGGCCAAGAGGTCGTCAGTGCTGTGGCCGGCAGCTCGGCGACGGTGTTGTACAAGCCGCATGGCAGCGTGCAGCCGGCCAACAACTTCCTTATTTCCGACGCACACATGTCGAGGCGTTGACCGAAATCGACATTCAGACACCAATTCCGGACATCATCAAGGAAAGGCGCACACCGGACAGACCTTTTTCTTCATCGGCTGTCGCTTCAACGATCAGCCCTTGCGTAGGTATGCCCGGCAGATCATCAAGCGCTCGGCCGACACCCACTATCCGATCGTGGATCCCGGACGCGCTCTCTCGCAACGAGCTTCTCGAGCAAGGCCTTACACCGCTTGCGACCGGGCTCCCTTGCGCGGTTGAGATACTGATCACGCATTAGCGTCCTTGTGAAGCCCGAATCCCCCAGCTCGTGTCGAGTTATTTGCGAGGGCCGCAACGCGAGAAGATCCGTTCAGATGGAGCCGGGTTCCGGTGAGCTCAGCGCGAGAATGAATGCGCAAACCAGGAAGCGCTGCGTGAGAATGACGACGTATCTGTCGCACTGACAACAAGCGCATCATTGCATGTTCTTAAATGAGTCAGCGCCCATCGTTTCCGCCAATTCGTGGGCGTATGGCTGCAATTTCATCGTCTCCGCAATGGCATGCAAGTTGCTACCCAGCTTCTTGAGGCTGGCTCACGGATGGTCTTGGGGGCCGATGGTGCCTGAAGGGAAAAATGAAAATGAACGCGGTCGTGGGACGCGGAAAATATGTCAAAGCTGCAGTGGATGGCGGCAAGATGAAGTCCGCCGCCGAGCATAAGGGCTGCCGCGCTTCCGCCAACACCGGGCAGGCGAGCTGCGGCTCGCAGGCAGGGCAAGGCGATCTGCCGATCGAAATCTGGGAAAAGGTCAAGAACCATCCCTGCTACAGCGAAGAAGCGCATCATCATTACGCTCGCATGCATGTCGCGGTCGCGCCTGCCTGCAACATCCAGTGCAATTACTGCAATCGAAAATACGACTGCACCAATGAATCGCGTCCAGGTGTGGTAAGCGAGAAGCTCACGCCCGAGCAGGCGGTAAGAAAAGTGCTCGCGGTCGCGACCGCCATTCCGCAGATGACGGTCCTTGGCATCGCTGGTCCCGGCGACCCCCTGGCCAATCCGGCAAAGACGTTCAAGACCTTCGAGCTGGTCGCCAAGGCGGCTCCAGACATCAAGCTTTGTTTGTCAACCAACGGACTGGCTCTGCCGGACCATATTGATACCATCGCTAGGTCCAAAGTTGACCACGTCACCATCACTATCAACACGATCGATCCCGAAATCGGCGCCAAGATCTATCCGTGGATCTTCTTCAACCACAAGCGCTACACCGGCATCGACGCGGCAAGAATACTTACCGATCGCCAGCTGCAAGGCCTCGAGATGCTTAGCGAACGAGGTATCCTGTGCAAGGTCAACTCGGTGATGATCCCGAACATCAACGACCGCCACTTGGTCGAGGTCAACAAGGCGGTGAAGTCGCGCGGTGCCTTCCTTCACAATATCATGCCACTGATCTCCGCGCCCGAGCACGGCACCGTATTTGGCCTAAACGGTCAGCGCGGACCGACTGCGTGGGAATTGAAGGCGCTGCAAGATGCTTGTGAAGGGGAGATAAAAATGATGCGGCATTGCCGCCAGTGCCGCGCCGATGCGGTCGGTCTACTCGGGGAGGATCGCAGCGCAGAGTTCACCACCGATCAGGTCATGAAAATGGACGTCCAATATGACTTAGACATGCGCAAGGAATATCAGGGCAGGGTAGACCGTGAGCGTGCCGCCAAAGTCGCGGCCGGCCAAAAGGAGCTTGCCGAATGTGCCGGAGAGATGAGCGCGATCACTCTTCTAGTGGCCGTCGCAACCAAGGGCTCGGGGTTGATCAACGAGCACTTTGGGCATGCAAAGGAATTCCAGGTTTACGAACTCTCTACATCCGGCGCCAAATTCGTCGGCCACCGCCGCGTGGACGTTTACTGCCAGGGTGGTTATGGCGAGGAGAACAGGCTTTCCGCCATCATGGGGGGCATCCATGACTGCCATGCGGTCTTCGTGTCCAAGATCGGCGGCTGCCCGAAAAGCAAACTGATCGAGGCGGGGATCGAGCCCGTCGATCAATACGCCCATGAGTTCATTGAGAAGTCGGCGATCGCCTGGTTCAAATCCTATCTGGACAAGGTGAAACGCGGGGAGATCCAGCACGTGCAGCGCGGCGGCGCCGCGATCCGGCAAGGATCTGGGATCTCTGCAGCGTAAAGGGGGAATATGTGCCGTTCAAGATTGTCGCCTCGCAGTGTACGAGCTGCTCAGCCTGTGAACCCTTATGCCCGAACGATGCCATCTCCGAGAAGGGGGGGAGCTTCGTCATTGAAGCAGCGAAATGCACTGAATGTGTTGGCCATTTCGACGAGCCGCAATGTGTCGCCGCCTGTCCGGTCGACAACACCTGCGTGGTTGACACATCCTTGCCTCGCTACCAGGCGCCAGCTTAAAGCGTGAGGCCCATGAGTGGCATGCCAATAGCTGGTTCAGAAAGCGTCATTAGGTACGTGCTGCGCGTTGGCGGCGGCGCAGGCGCCGACGTTCGGTCCTCCATCACGGACGAGGACTGCGCTGGATTGCCGTGCGTTCGTGCTGTAGCTGGTCGGCAGCACGGCCTTGGCGGGCATTTCATTCCGCGCGGTGGTGCAAAGGCGGTTCGCGCTGCCGAGAGCGGCGTTCTCGCCAGGGCTGCCATCGTCGATGTAACTAGCGATGCCGCGCGATCATGAAATGATGCAGGATCTTGCCTGCGGTAGGCGCGGCGGCTCCCCGCATCTCCAAAGGAGCGAAGCATGAGGAGCGATACATGAACAGCATCGTTCGGGACAGCGACGTCGTCGAGCTCACCGAGCCGCCTGCCTTCAGCTTTGGCGAAAAGGTGCGAGCCAATCGCACCATCCGCAATGATGGCACCTATCGCGGCAAGGAGATTGGCGACGTTCTCGTCAAGAAGGGAGAGGTGGGTTACGTCGTATCGATCGGCACGTTTCTGCAGCAATTCTACATCTACGGCGTCGAATATCTGGAAGGCGGCTACCGGGTTGGCATGAAGCGCAGGGAACTGGAGCCGGTGGACACCTGCGTGGAGGTCGATGATCCGCCGTTGCCGGAGGAGTCATGACGCAGCGCGGCTTTCCAAAATATTGGCGTGGCGAGCGGGCCAAGACCGCAGTCGACCTCGTTAACGACCACTCATTTCCCGATACAGAGCCCGAGGGAGTCTTGCTCGCCGCCGGAGCGAGCGGAGAGATCATCAACGTCGCGATCAATACCGAAGCGAACGTGCCGATCCACGTTGTCGAGTTTGGTAAGCAGCTGCTCATCGGCTGTCTAAGGAAGAAATCACAGTGCTTTGAATGGAGGCGTTCGCCATGAATGCTGCGCTGATGAGAAAGATAAAAGTCGGGCTGGTGCCTCACCCCAACGAGCTCGATCGAAAACGGATCGAGCGCGGCTTGAGCTCACGCAGGCGCTATCTCTACGTCTCGCCGAACGTGACGCCGGTGAGGGGCGGCTACCTCGTCGAGAGCCCATGTTGCTCGCGCAACGTCAACAAGGATGGCGCTCTCATCGATGTCGCGCTGATTCTTTATGATACCGTGTGCGGGGTCTGGAAGCTGTTTCGCAAGAACCACGCGCGAGGAATCTGGGAATTTTACAGCCTTTGCCATCGGTTGACTTCTGCAATCGACGAATTGAACGCGGATCCGGAGCGTCTGTTTTGGCAATGAAGACCCGCCTTTTAGGAGTCAAAGAGGAGCCACGATGGCGCTCACCGCGGAGGAAGTGATCGAAATTGAGCGGCTGCTTGCAGCCGAGGGCGCCGAGATGGGTCCGTTTGTCGAGCTGCGCCGCCGCTTTCCGCAACTTGCTTGGGTGCGCTGTGATGCGTCGGATGTGGCGGATCAGCCGTTTCGGCAGTTTCCGCGTTTCGACCTTCATCTGATCGATGGATCGGACCACTGCGTGCAGATTACGGCCGATCCGACGCGGGCCACCGGCATCGTATTGGCCAAAAGGAATGTTGAGCGGTGAGCACTGCACTAGCAGAGTATCGGCTTGATGGCGCGCTCACTGTGGAGGAGAATACATCATTCATTCCACTGTCCGATCCTGATATCACCTTCGCCGAGCTCTCTGCCGTTGAAACGCTGCTGTGTTCGCCGCAAATCTCCAACGGGCGGACTACTGAGGCGTTTGAGCACGCTTTCGCCGCCTATCTTGGTCGCAAATATGCTGTTGCGGTCTCGAGTGGTACCATAGGGCTCCTCCTTACGCTGAGGGCGCTCGGCATTGGCCCCGGGCACGAGGTTATCGCCTCTCCCTACTCCTTTCGTGAGACCGCGCATGCCATCAGTCTCGCAGGCGCACGAGCGGTATTTGCAGATATCGACTATTGGTCGGGAGCATTAGTCCCAGCGAAGGCCGAAGAGCGCATCACGGCCAACACGCGGGCGATTGTCGCCGGCAATCCCAACGGTCATCCAGCGCCGTGGTCGGAGCTGCGCGCGGTCGCGCAGCGCCATCAGCTGCTGCTTTTGGAGGATTCCACCGAGGCGATCGGATCGAGCTACAAGGGTGAGCTCGTCGGCCGCTTTGGCGACACCGCGGTGTTCGACTTTGCTCAGCCGGTGGCCCTGACCTGTGGCGAAGGCGCAATGGTGGTGACCGACGATATCGACATCGCGCTCGGCTTGCGTCGCCATCGCGCCCATCGCGTGGACGAGCGCTCTTCCGTTGTCGTCGGTAGCACGGCACCTTATCAGGCTGGCATGAGCGATCTCACGGCTGCCTTGGGCCTAGCGCAGCTCAAACGTCTCGATGAAATCCTGGAGCGCCGTCGGTTCGTCGAGCAGCTCTATAACGCGCATATGCAATCATTTGAGGGCATCAAGCCGCCTTATGTTGGCCCTGATGTAACCGAGGTGAACTGGTTGCTTTATCTCGTTCATCTGGGGACGCACTTCACGCGATCGGGGCGCGACGCCATTATCGAAGATCTGCGCGGCGCGCAGATTGAATCCGCCGCCTATAGCCAACCGCTGCACTTGCAACGCCACTACTTTGACTTTGGCTATCGGCGTTGCGATTTCCTGGTTGCGGAAAAAATAGCAGATCGCGCTCTTGCGCTTCCGTTTCACACCCATCTCACGAACAAGCAGATCGAGTTTATCGTCGAGACCATGAAAGATGCGTCGATAAACGTGGGAGCGGGTGCCGCGATTTACTAAGATGATTGTCATCCACGACACGGAAGAACGAGGGTTGAAGTTGCGATGAGCGTCGTAGGTCTCATCGCAAGAGATGAGCAACGGACCGAGGATCGTTTTGTGGCAGCGTTGTCGGATACATCGTGCCGCACATGCCGGAAGCGTGCCGCATGCCGCTGGAGGTATGCACTCGACTTAAGACCGCAAGAGAAATGCTCCTAGCGAGCGCGAAGAAGACCTGCTCGATAGCAGAGAAGGCGGCGCGTCCAAGGCGCGGCTTGAGAGCCTACGCGTCAAGCGCCCAAAGCCAAGCACATCAAAGTCGAGAGTCTCCGCTCAGGATCTTTAGAGTTACCAAAACGGGGGATCGGTATGAACTCGCAACAAGTCGTCATCCACGTCCGCTTCGCTCCGAACGGAAGGGTGATCCAAATCAGCGAGCGTCCGGCGAAGCTCACGCCGAACCAGTGGTTTGACGTCCTCAACACCCGTGCCAGCTCCGCCTATCGAGCGCTCGCTCGTGGTCGTGGGATTTTTCAACTGAGCCGAACTGCGATCGAAGCCTTCAAGCAGGAAACTGCGAGGCCGGGATGAGCGAACCTATAATCGATAACCTGGTGAGCGGTCAGATCGAGGTTTTTGTCGTCTGTCCGGCCGATGCCATCGAGCGGAGTGGGGCCATGAGCTTTAGCCTGTCGCGGATTGACGATAGGGGCGAGAGCCGGCCGTTTCCGATTATTGTGGTGCGCACCTTCGGCAATGACTATTTTGGTTACGTGAATCGTTGTCCGCATGAGAGCGTCTGGCTGAACATCGGCTCCGGTACGTTTTTCTCGACGGACCGCTCCTTTCTTAGATGCGGCCGGCACGGAGCGAGATTCGAGATCGACACTGGGATGTGCATCGACGGCCCCTGTGACGGACAATCGCTTGAGCTGGTAGCGCTCGCCGTGATCGAAGGTGACGTCTGCCTGTGCGGCGTCAAGCTGCTGGAGGACGATCGGTTTGCCGACCCCTTCGGGGACAGCGACGAGACCATGGATATTACGATCCATCCGGACTAACGGGCCTATCGCTTTGTTGTGCTCTAGTCACGTGAATCTAAAGTTCGCCACATAAAGTCTGCTGGGCTTTGTGGCAGAAGCGTTTGACGGAAGCCAAAATCTGGTCTGCGGACTTGGTCCATTTGAAGGGCTTGGGATTTTTGTTGTGCAGGTCGATGAAGGTACGGATGTCGGCCTCGAGCTGCCTGACGGAGGTGTGAACACCTCGCTGGATCTGCTTTCGGGTGAGCTCAGCGAACCAGTGATTGATCCATGACGCGGAAGTCGGCGTGAAGTGGACATGATAATGCGGCCGACGGGCGAGCCACGCTTTGATCTTGGGTGTTTTGTGAGTGGCGTAGTTGTCCATGACGATATGGACATCGATCCCTTCAGGGACTTGAGCGTCGATCTCTTTGAGGAACTTCAAGAACTCGACTGCCCGGTGGCGCTTGTAGCATTTGCCGATGACGAATCCAGAGGCGACATCGAGCGCGGCAAACAGCGAGGTCGTACCATGCCGCACATAGCTGTGCGTGCGCCGTTCCGGTACGCCCGGCATCATCGGCAGGACCGGCTGCTCGCGATCCAGGGCCTGGATCTGGCTTTTCTCATCGACACTGAGGACAAGGGCTCGGTTCGGTGGGGAAAGGTAAAGGCCGACGATATCGCGGACCTTGTCGACGAACAGCGGGTCGCTCGACAGCTTGAATGTCTGGCTGCGGTGCGGCTGCAGGCCGAACGCCGTCCACATTCGGCGGATCGTGGTGTGGGAAAAGCCAGTTTCCGCAGCCATTGAGCGGATCGACCAGTGCGTCGCGTCGGGTGGCGTTGTACGCAATGTCCGCTCAATTACCTCAGCAACCTGATCGTCGTTGATGGTTCGAGGGCGGCCCGGGCGGGCCTCGTCAAGCAGGCCATCACAGCGATCCTTCAAAAATCGGCGGCGCCACTTGCCGACGGTGTGTTCGTGGAGGCCGAGTTCGACAGCCACAGACTTGCTTGGCAAGCCATCCGCACACCGCAGGATCGCGCGGCAGCGCTCAGATAGCGATCGGGCAACGCGATGACGACGAACTTGTCTCTCCAAGTACGCCCGCTCCGGCGGACTAAGCACCAACGGCGCGATCGGCCGGCCTCGCTCACCTGCATTCGCCACAAGCTCTCTCCTCTGTAGAGATTCGAGCTATCAACTAATGTGACGAGCTTGCGTTCCAGATGACTAGCTGCCTGAGGCGCTTTGCCCTCGAATGAGGCCATTGTACTCGTGAGCGTTGGTAGACGCGAGTCACAGCTTTCGATTGGGTGAGACAAAACGGCCACCTCGTCGGATTGCGAACTTGCACTCCGCGACCTCCGCAGCACCAACAAGCTGCTCTTGCGCTGGCTCGTCAAATCGAGGCCGGCAGGCGGGACCCGCTTCCTATCGCCGTCGATATGTTTGAGGGGAAATGCCCTCGGCGGCTGGAAGTTCGCCGAGGGCATCGTCTGGGCTTGGAAAATGGCGGGACCCAGACTGACAGGATCGTTTGGGGGATGAGGAACGACGATCCTGTGTCAGAAGGCCGGCCGGTGCAGCTGGCGTTGTTGCCTGCGCTGCAACTGCCATGCCAAACCGCGGTTCGTGCGACGCTCTTAGCGATTGGCGACACCATCGTCGGTTAGGACCGGTTAGGAGCAAATGCATTCATTTGCACGTGCATGTTGTTCCGCATTCTCCACTGCAAGCGCATCTTGACCGGCCGTATGAAAGCGTGATCCCAATGTGTTGCGGTTTAGCGGTGCTGCCGATCGGAATTGCGACCGGCCTGGTCTGCAGCCTCAAAGGTGACTCGGTGATCATCCCTGCCTCGTTGGGCTCTCGCGGCAGCTCTATAGATGGGCAGCGGCGCGACGCAGCGTCAAGCTTCAGGGCGAAAAAGATGCTGTGGGCTCGCGCCAGTCAATGCGGCCAGCCGATCACCCATGGCAGAACACGGCGCTCGATTCTCCGCACGATTTTCGAGCTCCTCGCTAGGCGACTTGACGGTCATGAAGATCGCTGCTCATTCCAAGATTTGATAGCGCAGAGCTGGAAAAATAACCGAGCTTCTCGGTTATTCTGCGTACAAATTGCAGAACGGTGAAGCGGGAGGTCAAACGCAGTGCGAGGTTTGTCGTGTCCGAGACAGTAGCGAACGACCTTGTCGCAACTTTCGCAATCATTATGAGTCGCGCAAAGCAAGGTTCGTTGCAGAAACGAACGTTACGCTTCTGGTGCGCAACTTGCTTTACAGAAGTTGGATGGTGAGCAAGTGATGCGGGAGCAGAAAGATCGTGATGAGAGCAGAAGAGGTTGAAGTTGATCGAGGAGGTTGCTCTGGACGCGAAGATATCTATCGCTGATCTTCAGCGACGACAATCACTATGGCGCTCGTTCATTTTGCCTGCCTTGGCAAGCGCGAGTGGGAATCATAAGCATCACTCGGTTGATGCGGCGTTCAATCGTAAGAGGGTTGCGATGTGCTCGCATCTTGTCTCTTCTCAGATGAAGCACATTGATCACAGGATAGGCGCATGAACACAGAAACCGAATTCGAGCTTCCTCAACTTTATAGGCATCATGTATTTGCCTGCAACACGCAGCGTCCGCCAACTCATCCGCACGGCAGCTGTGGCGCCTCCGGCGCGCAAGCCCTGTGGGATCGAATGGCCAAGGCGATCGAAGCGGAAGGCCTCAACGATATTGGCTTCACGATGGCAGGCTGCCTTGGCTTTTGTAACTCTGGTCCCTTGATGGTCGTCTATCCCGATGGAGTGTGGTATTGCGCGATCACGCCTGAGGATATTGACGAAATTGTAAACTCCCACCTCAAGCAGGGAAAACGTGTCGACCGCCTTGTGATGGTGTTAAAGCGAAGCTAGACGCCTCGATTAGCGGCCACTTGCCCGGGCTAGCAAGCATCGACGGCTTGTCCGGCGATGAGCTGGCCGCTCGGAGGTCAGATCGTCAGAGATTGAGCGTAGCTATCACGCCCCGGATGAGAACAGCAAGTCATTGACGTTTCCGCGCCTGCCGCCCTTCTTCTCCGGCCCTATCGGCAAATGGCGCCTTTGCAACGCGCGCATTCTAGGTCAATCTGTTTGTGTACGGTCACTCCATGCCGCGCGATTCGTAGCTCACAGCAAGATCTTTGCTGCAAATGGCTCCGGCGTTTCGCGAAATGACGCGCCCTTGACGCGTCATCTCGCTCTGCTTTCACTGCGGTGAGGTTAGGGGACGCGCTGGATGAGCTCGCCGCGTCCGGGTTGATCAAGCGGATTTCTCTTTCTGGTCCTGTCCTAGCGTCAGAACTTGTAAGTGACGCCGCCGCTGACGAGCCATGGATCGATGTTGGCTCGCCCGGTGACGGGAATCGAATGGTTTACGGTCGCGGAGTACTCCGGCCGCAGCCATAGCTTCTTCACGTCAAAGTTGAGGCCCCAGTTACGATTAAGCATGTAATCGAAGCCGAATTGGACCGCCGCGCCGAATTGGTTGCTGATGCGCAAATCCGTAACGGCAAGACCGCCGAGCGACGTATTGGCTGCCGATTGGTTGAAGAATGCGGTGTAGTTGATGCCCGCGCCGATATAGGGCTTGAGCGCGCCGAGATCGGTGAAGTGATATTGCAGGGTCAATGTTGGCGGCAACAGCCAGGCTTTGCCGATATCGAGGCCAGTGAGCGCGCCATTGCCGCTGATGTGATGGCTGGTCACGCCAAGAATGAGTTCGGCGGCAACGTTTTGCGTGAAGAAGTAGGTGATGTCGAGCTCGGGTATGGCTTGATCGCTGATCGAAAGCCCAGAACTTGGTGAGGACAGCGAGGGCGCCCCGGCGACGCTGACT
This sequence comes from Bradyrhizobium sp. B117, assembly GCF_038969555.1. Taxonomy (NCBI): domain Bacteria; kingdom Pseudomonadati; phylum Pseudomonadota; class Alphaproteobacteria; order Hyphomicrobiales; family Nitrobacteraceae; genus Bradyrhizobium; species Bradyrhizobium sp. B117. The sequence goes on along the minus strand of NZ_CP152414.1, from coordinate 8,710,578 downwards.
GAGCTGCCTGAGGTATCCGGCAAAACGCCAAGCACGCGCAGGCGAATCATCCATGGATTGAAGGATTCGATCGGGGGCGCTTTATAGTAGATCGGCGCCCGGGCCAGATCGGCAGCCTGTACCGGGGTGCTGGCCAACGAGGTTGCTAGCGCGAGGAGTGATGCCCTCGTCAGAACTCTCCTTGTTCTCATTGAATTCTCCATTCCAAAACATCGCGCGAAGAGCCGCGCGAGATCTCTGTCACACAAGGCTAATGGCGGAGATTTGATGCCGATCAAAATGGAGCGAGCAGAGCGCAATTATGCCGCTAAGTTGCATAAGGATCACGGTCGCGAAGCGTCGAGATCTGTCCTGATCGTTATTCAATTCAAGAGAGGCCGGTCTCTTCAAGAAGCCGCAGAAAGCCGAGAGTGGGAAGCGTCATCTTTGGCTTGTTAGGCGCCCTGGGGGAGGCTTCTTCGTTTCCTCAGGTCTGCGGACAACGCGTGGGGTTTGCTTCGTGCAAGCGAGATCTTCTTGCGTCTTGCGGCCAAGCAGCGACAGCGCGGACTCATGATCGAGCCCGGCAAATCGTGCCCCGCCTATGTCGATCAGCGGTCGTCGTATCAGGAGCGGATCGCCCACCATCAATGCGAGTGCGCTTGCCGCGTCGATAGTATCGGGATTGACTTAGCCTGACTTGATACGTGCCGCAGCTCGGTTCAACCGTACGCATACGACGAAGACCGCCTGATTGACGCATGCGCGCGGGCACGGCGAGTTCTATGATGGCGATGCGTGAAGGTCAGGCGGCTTGCTGATCGGTGGGGTTGTCGGCCTGACGCAGGAGCTTCCATTCCCAGGGCAGCAGCTCGTGCAGACGCGATGCGGGAAGATCGGCGATACGGGCGAGGATGTCGGCGAGCCAGGCTTTGGGATCGACGTCGTTCAGGCGACAGGTCGTGATCATCGTCAGCATGATGGCGGCGCGGTCAGCGCCACGTAGGCTGCCGGCGAAGGTCCAGTTGCGCCTCCCCAAGGCGATGCCGCGCAACGCTCTTTCAGCGGCGTTGTTGCTAAGGCAGATCCTGCCATCGTCGAGGAAGCGGGCAAAATCGTCCCAGCGCCTGAGCATGTAGTTCATGGGCTTCAGGACCTCGGAGGAGCGCGAGAGGGTTTCTCGTTCACGGAGTAGCCAGGCGTGCATGTCGTCGAGAAGCGGCTTGCTTCTCTCCTGGCGCGCGGCACGCCGCTCGTCGGCGCTGCGGCCGTTGATGGCGCGCTCGATCTCGAACAACGCATCGAGGCGCCTGACAGCCTCCAGCGCGATCGGGGAGACCGGTTTGCCCTTGCGGCCGTCTCTGGCATTCTTCTCGATGTCAGCCAGTTCGAAGAAGCCCCGCCGCGCATGGGCTAGGCAAAATGCCGGCGTGATCGGTATCGCTTTCCTTTGTGGGTCGAACAACGGCTCGAAGCCGCTGTAGCAGTCCGCCTGCAGGATCCCGGCGAAGGCGGCCAGATGCTTCTGGGGATGCTCGCCCCGTCGGTCGCTCGAGGCGTAATAGACCGCCGCCGGCGGCGCAGGCCCACCGTAGGGCCGATCGTCGCGCACATAGGTCCAGATCCGCCCGGTCGTGCACTTGCCCTTGGCCAGGATGCGGATGGTGGTGTCGTCGCCATGAAGGCGCTCGGCCGACAGCACATGCCGCTCGATCAGTTGGAACAGCGGCATGACGGCGAAGGTCCCGTGGCCGACCTGGTCGGCCAGCGTCGACAACGGCAGGTCGATCCTCTCGGCCCTAAAGCGCACACTCTGGCGGTTGAGCGGGATATGCATGCCGAACTTGTCGAACAGGATTGTCGCCAGCAATTGCGGACCGATGAAGCCGCGCGGCGTGGCATGGAACGGTGCCGGCGGCTGGCTGATCTTCTCGCAATCGCGGCAGGTGAACTTTTCCCGCACCGTCTCGATCAGCTTGAACCGGCGCGGGATCCCCTCCAGCGTCTCGGTCACATCCTCGCCCAGCTTCGCCAGGCGCGATCCGCCGCAGCAGGCACAGCTCGTCGGGGCCTCGATGACGACGCGCTCGCGTTCGATGTCGTCCGGCCACGGCTTGCGCACCGGCCGCTTGCGTGTGAAGGCGCGCACGGCCTGGGTTTTCGCCGCGGCGGTACGTGCGGCAAGCTCATCCTCGCTCGCCGTGGTGACGAGTTCTTCGAGCTCCAATTCCAATTGCTCGATCAGCCGCGCCGTGCGCTCGGAGCGCTGCCCGTACAGTTCGCGCTTGAGCTTCTCGATCCGCAGCTCAAGGTGCACGATCAGCGCCTCGTTGGCCGACAGCTCCGCCCGCGCACTGGCAGCTACCGCCTCGGCTTGCAGCCGCGCCTCACGCTCGGCCTGCAGCGCCGCCAGGGCACTCACGAGGTCCAATGGAAGGTCGTCCGGCTTCGATATCATGAAGCCATTGAATCAGATCACGTTGCAGATTCAAACCGTAAAACGGCTATCCGACCCGCGTTGGTCGCAGCGTTTCTTGAGGGTTTCGCCAATCGATTCCGGACAACAGGTAGCTCATCTGCGCCGGTGAGATCGTCACCGCTTCGCCCGCAACCGATGGCCAGATGAACCTTCCTCTCTCGAGTCTTTTGGTGAACAGGCATGCTCCCTGGCCATCGTGCCAGATCACCTTCACAAGATCGCTTCGGCGACCGCGGAACACGAACAGATGACCGCTGAGCGGGTCCTTGCGCAGCACCTCCTGCACTTGGAGTGCCAACGACGGAAAGCCTCGGCGCATGTCCGTGTAGCCTGTCGCCAGCCACACTCGCGCGCCCGTCGGAACCGGGATCATCGGCGTACCAGAGCATCGAGAACGCGACGTAGCGCGTCTCCATCAACGTCGCCATCGACCCGGATGCGGTGCCCGCTACCAAGATCAATCTCGATGATGCCCTGGCTCTTCCGTCGACGCGCCGCCGTCGTCAATGGCGCTTCGGCCACCTCCCGCGGCGGCACAGACGGCCCAATCTCGACCGGCACGAACGGCGCTATACTCGCTTCACCGTGCTTGCAAAGCTCTTTGCGCCACCTGAACAGCTGGCTCACATGAAGGCCGGCCATGCGAGCCACCTCGGAAACACTGGCTCCGGGCTCGAGCGATGCTGCAACAAGCCGTTCCTTCTCATCCTGCGACCACCGGCGCCGCCGCTCGACCGATGTGATCACCTCTGCCCGCGAAATCGTCATAGCGCTTCTCCTAGGATTACCCCTAGGACCTGCAGCCCTCGCGTCCCTCAAACAAGACGGCCTTTGGCGGAGGGATACGTTCAACCAGGAGCCGACGGGCATATGGCCGAAGAACCTACGTAATTCCTCCCCATCCCGTGGCTTCCTCAAGATGTCTTGGGCTATCACGTCGGCGCCGGCGGACTTCAGCGCTTGAATCTGGCGCGCGTTAGTGGCGCAGCCGGGCTTCTGATATAAGATGATTGTCGCCACGACATACCTATGTAGGCGCGCCGGAGCTGAACGATTGGCAAGCCGCGGCTGCTTCGGGAGCCCGTTCAATTTCTTCAAAGTCAGCACACCAAGCGCCGTACCATGTATGCAACCTCGTCGCTGGTGCGCCAGGTTTCGGGCCCGACCGGCATATTCACTATCGTGAGATCGGAGCAACTTCCGTTCCACAACTGAAGGCATCGGAACAGGCGCGCCAAATCGGTGTTTTCGCGGTGATGGTTGTAGTCGTTGTTAGTTTTCTGACAGCCGCGCGGATCCTGTTAGATCCAAAACAGCCAGGACCTTGCTCACCAGCTAGTTGGTTTTCGGAAACGTAATCAGAAGGTTAAGGAGCGCGGTCAAACGTTGGCACGGCGGTTGCTAATAAGCGGCAGCAACACTGAGTGAGGGCTGAGTGCACGCCGACGCGTAAGACGAGCGATGTGCTCCTTCCCTTAAACCCGTGTGCCCCGTTTCTGAGAGAGAAACAAGCTCGCGCGCAAGAAGCGCGCAACTTTGGCAAATCGGTTGATGGAGAGCAACATGTCTTCACTGAGACAAATCGCGTTCTACGGGAAGGGCGGCATCGGCAAGTCGACCACTTCGCAGAACACGCTGGCGGCGCTGGCTGAGATGGGTCAGAAAATCCTGATTGTAGGGTGCGACCCGAAAGCGGACTCGACCCGCCTCATTTTGCACGCCAAGGCGCAAGACACGATTTTGAGCCTTGCAGCGAGTGCCGGCAGCGTGGAGGACCTCGAGCTCGAGGACGTAATGAAGGTCGGCTACAAGGACATTCGCTGCGTGGAGTCTGGTGGTCCTGAGCCGGGTGTCGGCTGCGCCGGCCGCGGCGTCATTACCTCGATCAATTTCCTGGAGGAGAACGGCGCCTACGAAAACATTGACTATGTCTCATATGACGTGCTCGGCGACGTCGTTTGCGGTGGCTTTGCGATGCCGATCCGCGAGAACAAGGCGCAGGAAATCTATATCGTGATGTCCGGTGAAATGATGGCTATGTATGCCGCGAACAATATTTCCAAGGGAATCCTGAAATACGCAAACTCTGGCGGTGTGCGGCTGGGCGGTCTGATCTGCAATGAGCGGCAGACCGACAAGGAGCTGGAACTGGCGGAAGCGTTGGCCAAGAAGCTAGGCACTCAGCTGATCTACTTCGTGCCGCGCGACAACGTGGTGCAGCATGCCGAGTTACGCCGCATGACGGTGCTCGAGTATGCACCCGATTCCAAGCAGGCCGATCACTATCGCAATCTTGCGACCAAGGTTCACAAAAATGGCGGCAAAGGCATCATCCCGACTCCAATCTCCATGGACGAGCTCGAGGACATGCTGATGGAGCATGGCATTATGAAGCCCGTGGACGAATCCATCGTCGGCAAGACCGCCGCCGAACTCGCGGCCTCGTAAAGGTCGCGAGTCGCGGCCTTGCGAAGGCGCGCGACGAATGCCGGTCTCCCTCACCGCCCATCCCGGGAGGCCGGCATTCTGACGATCGACCCTGATCAAAACCAGGATGCGGCAGCGCAAGCCAGACCGTTGTGGAAACTCGCAAAATTATGTCCGAAGCGCACTTCCTTCCGTTGATGGCTGATTGTGCCGTTGAGGCCAACAGTCAGATGCACAGGGGAATTGCAACCTACCGCCTACTCACCGGTGTGCCTCCTGCAGATGCCGATATTGCCATTGACAGCAATTTCGATTGCCATGTCTTAGCGTCTATCTTGGCGGCTGCCACAATGGATGGTGGCTCCCTTCCCGAGAAGGCCGGCCTGTCCGGCCTTGAACTGGCGGCCTTGCTGGAGCAGTACTTTCCCTCGCTTGAGATCAAGCTCGCGGAGCAGCTCTCGGTTTTCAGGTGCGAAGGGGACGAAGAGATCGCAATGCTGCGCGATCTCTTGCTCAAGCAACGCTCGACGGAACGGGATATTGGGCGCTGGCTGGCTGCCATGATAGCGCGGCGCGCCATTGAGCCAGGCCATCTGTGGGAAGCTCTCGGCTTGCGCAATCGCGGCGAACTCTCCCGGCTGCTGAGGCTCCATTTCGCGCCGCTCGCCGCGCGCAATGTCAACAATATGCGCTGGAAGCGCTTCTTCTACCGCATGCTTTGCGAGAATGAAGGCCTCGTGATGTGCACGACACCCGTGTGCAACCAATGTGACGACTTCAACATTTGCTTCGGCGAAGAAAGCGGTGAGAGCCGGATGGCCGAGCGCCGGCGCGATTTTCTGTTGCAGGCCGCTCGGCCGGTCGTTGCCGGCGACTGGCCATCTGAGCTGCCACAAGGGTCCGAGATCGCACCATCATCGGAGAAAGCCTCGTAGGATTTGGTAAGCCGCGCGGAAGGCTGAGGGCGCGGCTGACGCCGTTTCGAGCGAGCGACCATGTGTCCAAGGCGGCGGGCTCAAGTGCTCCGCAACAATTCTCACATCCTGGCCTGCCGTAGAACTGCACCAAAGTTCGAACTCGGCGGGGCAATAGGCAAGGCATCCGCTTCATGAGCCTGTCGCATTTACGACAATCGATTTGCTGAAGCTTAGGTAGGTCAAACCATGAGGAGCTCTCGCGTGATTGCCGCTAGCGCCGCTGCAAAATCGTCTTGGTCCGACCAGTTGCGCGCCAAGCCCACCGTGCTCAACGACACGACATTACGCGACGGCGAGCAGGCACCTGGCGTTGCGTTCACCACAGAGGAAAAGCTAGCGATCGCGCAGGCGCTGGCGCGGGCCGGAGTCACGGAGATCGAGGCGGGAACGCCGGCGATGGGCAACGAGGAGATCTCCGCCATTCGCGCCATTGTCGAAGCAGATCTTCCGCTGACCACCATAGGCTGGTGCCGGATGCGGGAATCGGATGTCGACGCGGCCATCGAAGCAAGGGTATCCATGATCAATATGTCGATCCCGACCTCCGACGTCCAGATCGCGGCCAAGCTAGGTGGTCATCGCGACCTGGCGCTGGAACGGGTGAAGCGCCTGGTAGGCTATGCCTGTGCGCGCGGACTTGAGGTCGCCGTCGGTGGTGAGGACTCCTCCCGCGCCGACATCGATTTTCTCATCAGACTGATGGCAACTGCAAAAGCCGCGGGCGCGCGTCGCTTTCGTATTGCAGATACGCTCAGTGTGCTCGATCCCGACGCAACCTACGTGCTGGTCAGGAATTTGCGTGCGACCACCGATCTCGAACTCGAATTTCACGGTCACGATGATCTCGGACTCGCAACCGCCAACACGCTCTCCGCTATCAAGGCCGGCGCGAGCCACGCCTCAGTGACCGTCATCGGGCTGGGCGAGCGGGCCGGAAATGCCCCGCTCGAGGAAATCGCGGTCGCACTCAAACAGCTCTACGGGCGCGAGACTGGCATCATACTCCCGGAGCTCGAGAACGTCGCCGCGGTGGTAGCAGCCGCCGCCGCACGTGCGATTCCTGTGAACAAGGCCATCGTCGGAGAGCATGTATTTACGCACGAATCCGGCATTCATGTCGCTGGCCTTTTGAAGGATCAACGCACCTATCAATCGCTTGATCCCGTTTTGTTTGGCCGCTGCAACCGCTTTGTGATCGGCAAGCATTCCGGACTTGGGGCGATCACCGCGTTACTCGATGAACTGCAGCTCGTCGCCAACGCCGATCAAGCCAGACAGATTCTGTCGCGAGTCCGCAAATATGCCATCGAGCACAAGCGCTCGGTCGAGCGCGAAACCGTGGCGGCGATCTGGCGCGACGTGTGCGGATGCCCGGCACCCCCCCGCGTGAAAAGCCGTGTCCAGCAGCGTTTGCGTAAACAGACGGGCCGCAAGGATGGCGTCCGATATCGCTGATGGGCCCGCACGGCGTCCAGCTTTCGCACGTCAGATCCCCTGGCGCGATCTCATCTCCAGATCTTACTTCCCGTTCCGCCATACATGCTGTGACCTCCTACCTAATGGCGAGCCGCCCCGCACTGCCAATCGGCGTCTTCTCGCGCTGAGTTCCGGTCCGGCGACCGTCCTGACGAGCGTCAGCCTCGATCGTGGTTTGGCCATTGATCCCGCCAGCAGTTACCGTCCAGAGCTAATCCGAAGGAGAATTTTTCATGATCAACTCATCCCCGGCAGCCGGTATCCTGGATCGGCTCAGCAAGGCCTCATCGGCGGAGGATTTTTTTTCGCTACTTGGCGTCGATTACGACCCTAAAATCGTGAATGTCGCGCGCCTTCACATCTTAAAGCGCATGGGACAATACTTTGCAAAAGAGCAATTTGCTGGTGCCGCAGAGCCGGAAATCAGAGCTCGGTGCAAGGCGATGCTGGAGCGGGCCTATGCGGATTTCGTGGCATCGTCACCGATCGACCAGCGAGTGTTCAAGGTTTTGAAGGAGGGGGCCGCAGACCCTAAGAAGGCGGCGGCCTTTGTCCCATTGAGCGAGCTGAAGTGATCTAGCGTTCCACTGCAAGGTGTGCCCGACGGGCACCGTGGCAACCCGATGTGCGGCCTTCGTCTTTATCCGGGTCAACTCTCTGCAGCTATCACCCGAGCGGCGGCTGTCGTATTCCCGACCCATGTCTGGACTGGTCGTGTCCAGGTATCAGCGGATTTCAAGTGTCTGCCAAACCATTACTTTCGACTGACTTTCAGTGTTTTTTGAACTGGTACGACACTTGCTGCTGTCCTGCCGACCCGATCGTCGATGCCGACGGATGGTAGGCGTCCGAGATGAGATTGAAGGAAGACCCATGATGCTGCTTTTAGTGCCTGCCGAGCCCTGCGCCATCATCTCGTGGCGTACGATCGCGCCAGGTCCGCTCGAAACGGTCTTTGACGCGATCAAGGCTCCATATGGACGGTGAGATGGTGGTCAATGGATAAGTCGCCCGTTCGCGCTACACCTGGAGAGGGTATGCACAGCGTCGCCCGCATCAAATCGGCCCTGGATTTCGCTCAGATTTGTATCCAGCTCATGCTGGATAGCAACATGCGTCAGGAACAGGGCCAACGTCGGCCCATACGGGCTGTCCGCGCTGGAGGCTCGGCATGGATCGCGTGACAGGTGCGTCGCCGGTATCGCGCTCGTCGTCACAGTCAATGTGGAGCTGGTGGGCGGAAACTGAGGCGCAAGTATTGCGCAGCGAACGGAATCGCCAACTCGGGCATGGAAGCGAATGGTCAGAATCACCGCGGCGCCCTGGCCACCGCGGTGGCGCTCGTCAAACGCGGCGCGCAAGCGTTCAGTGTGGAAGACCTCGCCAAATCCGGCCGGACCGGTACGTCTATCGCGACGACGCGTCTTGTTGTGAGGCCGGTCGGACCAAGCAGACGGGGCAGAGCAGCCGGCCACTTGCTGACCAAAAGTGATCTTCAGCTAAGGAAGCTAAAAAGCAACCTGTGGCGCGGGCGCGCCTATCTTTGAGGGGAATTTAGAGTATGAGCAATGTCACCAGAACGATCATGCCGGCGCCGGCCGGGCGCGCAGCAGCCAAAAAAGAACTGCCGGAGCACTTCAAGGCGTACAAGCACGTCTGGGTCTTCGTCGAGCTGGAGCGTGGCCAGGTGCATCCGGTTTCATGGGAGCTCATGGGTGCGGGCCGCAGGCTGGCCGACAGGCTAAAGGTGAATCTTGCCGCTGTCGTTATCGGTCCGGAAGGGCAGCACACACGTAACGCCGCGCTTGACGCCTTTTGCTATGGCGCCGATCTGGCCTACCTCGTGAGCGACAACGTTTTGTCGGATTACCGAAACGAATCCTATACCAAAGCGCTAACCGAACTCGTCAACACCTACAAGCCCGAGATCCTGCTGTTGGGGGCGACGACGCTCGGTCGCGATCTCGCAGGTTCCGTGGCGACGACTCTGTCGACGGGGCTCACTGCCGACTGCACCGCGCTCGACGTCGACGCCGATGGTTCGCTCGCGGCGACGCGTCCGACCTTTGGCGGCTCGCTGCTCTGCACGATCTATACCTTGAATTATCGTCCGCAGATGGCAACCGTCCGCCCGCGGGTCATGCCGATGCCTGAGCGCGTCGTACGCGATGCCGCTCGTATCATCGTCCATCCGCTCGGTCTTCTCGAAGATGATATTGCCACAAAGGTATTGTCGTTTCTACCCGACCGCGATGCAGAAACCTCCAATCTGGCCTATGCCGATGTCGTGGTTGCGGGCGGCCTGGGATTGGGATCGCCTGAGAACTTTCGGTTGGTGCGCGAGCTCGCAACTCTGCTTGGCGCTGAATATGGCTGCTCGCGTCCTCTGGTACAAAAAGGGTGGGTTACGTCTGACCGGCAAATCGGCCAGACGGGGAAAACCATCCGGCCAAAGCTCTATATTGCCGCCGGCATTTCCGGAGCGATCCAGCACCGCGTTGGCGTCGAGGGCGCGGATTTGATCGTCGCCGTCAATACTGACAAGAATGCTCCGATCTTCGACTTTGCCCATCTCGCGATCGTGAGCGACGCCATCCAACTGCTACCCGCGCTGACGGCCGCATTTCGCGCCCGCCTTTTGCCGAACTCGCGCGCCCGGATCGCGGTCTAGAGGAGATGATGATGATTGAAGAGAGATTCGATGCGATCGTGGTTGGAGCCGGTATGGCCGGCAACGCGGCGGCATTGACCATGGCTAAGCGCGGCATGAAGGTGCTGCAGCTCGAGCGGGGCGAATATCCAGGATCGAAGAATGTGCAGGGCGCCATCCTCTATGCCGACATGCTGGAAAAGCTGATCCCCGAGTTTCGAGAGGAGGCGCCGCTCGAACGTCACGTGATTGAGCAGCGGTTCTGGATGATGGACGATCGTTCCCATGTCGGCATGCATTACCGTTCAGACGAATTCAACGAGGAACGGCCGAACAGGTACACGATTATACGCGCCCAATTTGACAAATGGTTCTCTTCCAAGGTGCGGGAGGCTGGCGCGACCTTACTGTGCGAGACGACCGTCACCGAGCTCGTACGGGACGAGCGTGAAAGAATCGTCGGTGTTCGTACAGATCGCCGAGACGGCGAAATACATGCCGATGTCGTCGTGCTGGCCGAGGGGGTCAATGGCCTGCTCGGGACGCGCGCGGGCCTGCGCGCGCGGCCGAGACCCGACAACGTTGCGCTCGCGGTGAAAGAGATGCACTTCTTGCCCCGCGAGACTATCGAGGCGCGCTTCAATCTCAAGGGCGATGAAGGCGTCGTGATCGAGGCGGCCGGTACCATTTCCCGCGGCATGACCGGAATGGGTTTCATCTATGCCAACAAAGAGTGCATTTCGCTGGGCATCGGTTGTCTCGTCGCCGACTTCCAGCGCACGGGCCAGACGCCATACGGCCTGCTCGATCAATTCAAGAGCCATCCCTCCGTGGCACCCCTGGTAGCAGGGTCCGAAGTCAAGGAGTACTCGGCCCATCTCATTCCTGAAGGCGGGTACAAGTCGATCCCGCAGCTGTATGGGGAAGGCTGGGTCGTAGTGGGCGATGCGGCCCAACTCAACAATGCCATTCATCGTGAGGGTTCCAACCTCGCGATGACTTCCGGCCGCATCGCCGCCGAAGCGATAGGTCTGGTGAAATCGCGCGGCGAGCCGATGAGTGCAGCAAATCTGTCGATCTACAAGAAGATGCTAGACGATTCCTTCGTCATCAAAGATCTAAAGAAGTACAAGGATTTGCCGCCCCTAATGCATACCCAGTCACAAAACTTCTTTCTCACCTATCCGCAGCTCATCTCCAAGGCGATGCAAAACTTCGTGCGCGTCGATGGTACGCCCAAGGCTGAGAAGGAGAAGGCGACCCTGAAATCCTTTGTCAAGGCGCGGTCATGGGCAGGTCTGTTCGGTGATGCTTGTCGTTTTGCCCGGGCCTGGCGCTGACCGCGACAGTTGTGAAGCCCAACAATGGAAGGTCAAAGCATGAATGTCGAATCGCCAGTCCGCGTCGAAGACAAGCTGTATTATAATCGCTATCTTGTCGACATCGGTCACCCTCACGTCAAGGTCCGTGCGCACACGACGCCATCGCCGCAGCTCCTTGCACTTTTGAAAGCCTGCCCAGCGCGATGCTACGAGCTAAACGACAACGGCCAAGTCGAGATAACAGTTGACGGCTGCATCGAGTGCGGTACCTGCCGCGTGATCGCCGAGCCCACCGGCGACATCGAATGGAGCCATCCGCGCGGCGGATATGGAGTGCAGTTCAAGTTTGGCTGATAGCGGAACAGAGCCGTGGTGCGACCGAGTTAGGCGATAGGGCTTCACCGCATCATTGGCGCATTCCGCGTCACTTGCGCGGCGCCGGGACCTCGAGCAAGACACTCTTCGGGGGAACGCCGCACAAGCCATAACGTGCAGATGTGCCGCTCGTTCGGGAGCCGCGAAGGACTGGTTGTGACCTCACTGAGTGGCGCCACAACGCAGTCAACCGGATGGTAGAGGAAGGATCAGCCCCTCGCCTGAGAGGGGTCGGGCCCAGCGGCCTCGATTGCGATTGCCACTGACTGCATGATCGCGGCAAAGCGCACGGCGGTCTGGATCGCTTCGGAATTGACGCCCGCGGCTCTGAGTGTCTTCTCATGGGCATCGATGCAGGCACCGCAGCCGTTTATGGCGGAGACCGCAAGCGACCACAGCTCGAAATCGGACTTGTCCACGCCGGGATTGCCGATCACGTTCATACGCAGCCGTGGCGGCATCGTTTTGTATTCCGGGTTGGAGACAAGGTGAGCGAAGCGGTAGTAAACGTTGTTCATTGCCATGAGGCTGGCTGCGGCTTTCGTTGCGGCAATCGCCACAGATGTCATCACAGCGGACGCAGCCGATTCCATAGCGGCAATCAGGACTGCATTGCGAGTGGCAATCGCGCTCGCCAGCAGCAGCCCGTATTTTCGTTGTGGCGAAAGCGTCTCATCGGCCATCAAGGAGGTCAAGTTCAGCCTGACATCCTTCGCGAAATCGGGAATCTGGTCGCTTAGTTGTTTGATCGACGACATGCTGCCTCAAGCAACCTTCAAGGTTTCGCCGCCGATTTCGCGGTTGCAGGGACAGAGCTCGTCGGTTTGCAGCGCGTCTAGAACGCGGAGCGTGTCCTTAGGACTGCGCCCGACGCTGAGATTCGTCGCATAGACGTGCTGGATCGTATTTTGGGGGTCAACAATAAAGGTGTAACGATAGGCAACCCCTTCGGGTGAACGCACGCCAAGACCGTCGACGAGCGTTCCCTTTGTGTCGGCAAACTGCCAGATTGGAAGTTCGTGTAGGTCGACATGTGAGCGCCGCCAAGCGAGCTTGCAAAACTCATTGTCGGTCGAACCACCCAGTACCACCGCGTCGCGGTCGGCGAATTCCTTGGAAAGCCGGGCAAACTCAGCGATCTCTGTCGGGCAGACGAAGGTAAAATCCTTGGGATAGAAGAAGATGATCTTCCATTTTCCTGGAAAGCTCGCTTCGGTCAGCGTCTCGAATGCACTCTGTCCTCCTTCTTCCTGCGCTTGAAAACCGGGCTTCACGCCTGTGATTTCGAACGGCGGCAACTGACTTCCAATTCCGAGCATGCTGTCCTCACAAATTCGCTCTCTGTAGAAGGTGGCTTCACTGTTGAAGCAAGCTATGTGCCATGCGTTCTCAGGAGTGGAGTCCAGCGGCTTTGATACAGGCATACCCGGGCGCTTGGAGCGTCGATCCGAGAAAAATCTGTAGCCAAGCGCTTCCTTACCAAGGCTCATGAAAACAGTCTTGCTTTGCGCGGCCGCCTGAGATGTTCGCACTGCAAGCGTCTGGGCAAAGACCGTTCTGCGTCCCTTAGAGCAAACTTCCTCATCTCGCCATCAATGTGATAATTGATTGCCGGCCTGCCGAGATCTAATGGAAATATGGAACCTGACGAGGCGCGAGGTTCGTAGCATCTAGCGCAAACAAGAGCGGCTGTATCGCCGCGACAACAGATTGCGCCAGTAAGGCCAGATGCTCGCGGCTACCAAACAAGGTGCGAGTAATCATAGGCTACGGCGCTTCGCGCATTGAGGCGCTTCAAGCGGCGCTAGATCGCCAGGCTCGAGGGTTTGCCGGATCCTGAAACGCTTCAAAGCCAACCGGGCTCGCCTTCGGCGGCGATTGGGGCTTGGACTCTACGTGGCGTCAGGTTGTACAGTCTGGATCATACATGCGGCGATCACTCTGAAGCTCCTTTATGAGAAGGAGAGACCTCAATGTCTCAAGATCTTAGGTGCGTTAGGCATGTGGCTGTGCAGGCACGACCCGATTTGTCGGGGATTTGAGGGCATTGGCGTGAAGAATCGAATGCGAAGCGGGACGTTCCGTTGCAAGTATCAAATCACGGTGGGTCTTCCAGCGGCAATTGATCAGCCCAATCTCGATCCAGATGTGCGGCATGCGGTCTTGCGGATCCGAACTATTGGATGCGCTGGTGCGCCGAGCAACATGAGCAGCGTGCGCAAGAGGCCGATGCCGAGCCTCCGGATCAAGCTGGCTTCGAGCAGCAGTTGGCGAGCTGCAGCTCCGCTCTTCTGAGCAGAGTTTGCCTGAGGCGAGTTCCCCCGAGGCTCCAGCCGCCCGGTCGCATGAAAATATCCGCCGTAAGGATATTGGTGGTTCGATTCCGGTGCCGCCAAGGTCCAACCTGCGGTACAGTTCCTTCAGCAGCACGCGTTATAGCGTCGATGTTCCGCACGCTCATCTTGGCTCGGCCGCAACCGATTACCAATCTGACTTGCGGGACAAGGCCGTTCAGCAGCATGCGCTACACAGCGCCGCTGAACGGGCAGCTGGTTGAACTCTCGCCATAGAAGGTCCGCAATCGGCACGTTCGCAAGGCATCGCGGGACGCAGAGCGTGGGAGCGGACGCAAGAGCTAAGGCTGTTTTCGGAGGCGGCGAAAGAGCCCGATGGGCGATTTCGGGGACGAAGTTGTCGACAGTCTCATCGTCGTCATCAAGCGATCCGGTATCATCGTCCCCAAATAACCGGAGCTGGTGCTGATGGCCCCGCGCGCCCGGCGCCTTGAGATCTCGCGCCACCACTGCTCCAAGGATTGACGATCACAAGGCAGCAGCGTGCTAACGCCCGCGGTGAAGGTTCGCCAGTCGCCAAGGCGTTTTTTCGGAACGGCTGTCAGGACTGGTACGCCTTGGGTGATCGCGTCAACGAATTCGGCGCGCAGGCCCCGGCCAGCGGCTTCTTGTTTGGCGAATTTGTTGATCACGAGAAGATCGATCTTTTTGCGAAGTGCCTGGGAAACGACAGCTGCGGCCTCGGCAAGCCCATTTGTATCGAGATTACAGGACATAGCTCCGCTGCCGAGTGGCTGGGAAATCGAGATCTCTTGTCCTGTCGCAACGTCGATTGCGAGCATGACGTGCGTGCCATTTGCGCATCTCGCGTGTCGCTGCACGATGCCGCCGATGCGTACCCCTTGCTGCGCGATATCCTGCGCGAAATCGGCGAGTAGCCTATCCACATCGTCTTTTGGACGGTAGAGAATAGCCCCCACACTATTCGGATCTATCTCATCCAGATTATCGATCACGGCCGGGTTCCTGTTGATGTGTTTCTCCTATCGGGGCAATGCTGTCGAACGCTCTCATGCGGATCGTGGCAGGCGTTGCAAGCACCGCTCGGCAGCCGCTAGCGGAACGGCGCGCGCGACCTCCGCAAAAACGTTCGCCCCATTGCTGAGCCGTAGCGCATCAAAGGAGCGGCGCGTGATGCGCGCCAAAAGCGGCACGCCGGAACGGCCAGTTTCAAGAGCCAGAGCCAAGGTGACCTCCGCCTCGTTGAACGGCAGAAAGGCTTTGATGCGTGCCGGAAATACATTGAGAATAGAGCTTGCACGTGGGGGCTCGCACGCGATGCTGACATCGCCGGCTGCGATGCGCAGCCGCAGCTGCGCGCCCGGTCTAAGCGGCACTCCAGGTATCAGAAGGCGCGCCCCGTTGAGGCGAAGCATGATCAGCCCATAGCGCCCGTCATAACCGCCGACCAAGGTATCAAGACAGACTGCCGCTTCGCCGCGCCCGGCTAGCGCCGGATCGCTCTGAACGACGTTGAGCGGCCCGGCCGCAGTCACGACGCCATCTTTCATCATGACAAGATGATCGGCAAAACGCTCGATGTCAGCGTAATCCTGGGTGATGTAGATCATCGGCAATGGGAGCTTTTCCCGCATGCGCTCGAGAAATGGCAGGATCTCGCATTTGGCGGCGCGATCGAGCACAATGAGTGGATCGTCTAGCAAAAGTAGCTGGGGCTGGCCCAACAGCGCGCTGCCAAGGGCAAGTCGCTGTCGCTCGGCCGCGGAAAGATGTGACGGCGAACGCTCGAGCAGCGGTGACAAGTCGAGCAATTCGACCACTCCATCAAAATCGATTAGTGTTGGTGTCGATGTTGACGCCTTGTATAGGAGGGTGCGCCGTACAGACCAATGAGAAAGAGGAATTGGTGGTCGGAATAGATATGCGACGGGACGCAGATGAGGCGGTCGAAAGGTCGTCTCATCCTGCCAAATCTCTCCATCGACCGCACAAAATCCAGTCGGCACATGCTGCACGCCAGCGATGCAGCGCGCGAGTGTGGTCTTGCCGCACCCGGGCGGACCAAAAATTGCCGTGACGCCTTTGGCCGGCAGCCTGAATTGCGCATCTAACGGAATGTTCGCGAGAGAGCCGTTGAACGCAACCTCAATGTAGCCCGCTTTTGCTTCTCTCATGAACCTGCGCCTGTGCTGTGTCTTCCCATCCAAGTCACGAGCACAATCGCTGCAACAGAGATGATCGCCATGCCTCAGATAATCCGGCCTGTGCCGCTCCAGCACGGCGTCTCTGCTCGCCTGAGGGCGTAAGCTGCGGCGGCGGACTGCAGATCTGTGTTAAGATCAGAGGCTTCTTGAGCATCTCCGCGCCGCGACGATCGTGACAGTCGGACGCTGCCCAGTGCGCTTGCCAATGAGAGGCAAAGCGCCTGTCCCTTAGCGCGAGGTTTTCAGCCTGCTTCGCCGGTCCGGCGGCTTCTGCTGAATGTCCAAATGGCGCGGCTTGAGAGGTTTGGCGGTAAAGATGTCGGCTCAGGCCAGAGCTGAATACTGGCTCGGAGCCGGAAATCCGCATCAAGGATCCCACGGCTTTGCTAGCCGATTTGAAGTTTGCGCCGGGAGCCACGGTCATGGCTTCTGCATTCTCGGGTGCGAGCACATCAAAGCCAGATCGATCAGGATGAATCGGATAAATCTCATTGAAACTCTCCCCGCGCTCCTTCCTTGGCGGCGACTGGTTGATTCCTACCCAGCAATCCGCGTGCCGTTTCAAGGAATTTCTGCGCGTCTTGCGGCAAGCGAGGTTTTGTATCGGTCTTCACCCGACGTCTTAAGTCGCCGCATCTTATTGTAGGACTGTGGACGCTCGCGTCGCCATGCGCACATGTAGGAGCTACCACATGGAAGCTGAGGATGATCCGTCGCCTTTTGGATTGGGGATGGTGCTGTGGCGAACATGAGCGTAAAACTCTTCAATGAGGGACAAGTGCATGCCATCCGATCTGGCGCACGTTCCGATCTGTGCGGAGGAGAAGGTCGGGGGCCGGGCGCTTGAAAAAAGGGCTGATGTGAGATGATATGCGGTGCCCGCGAGCTACGGCAGAACGTCTTGCTAGCAGCACGGGTTACGGACATATTTCAGGGCGCGCGGGCCTTCGTCGACTCGCGAGTCGACGAAGGATTGAGCTGCCCAAGATGGGATGATTTGACCTGCCCCTAAGGAACTCTGGCGTCGGCGACGAACGGGTTGGGGCTCGACGCCCGCAATTTGGGGCCTGCTGAATGCTCCAGCTTGGACCGCATAGCGTGTCGCTATCCTGAAGGCCTATTTGTCTAAGGAGGGCTTTGGCGTTGCAATGGTGCGCGTGGGCAGTATCGGGTACTCGATCTTCGGCAGCTGTCCGGTGAGCGAATTCAGAAAGGCGACAATTTCGTCAGTTTCTTCATCGCTGAGCTCTGCTCCAAGCTGAACCTCACTCATCACGCCGACCGCTTGCTTAAGACTCCAAACCTGACCAGAATGAAAGTAGGGCGGACGCAATGCGACGTTGCGCAACGGCGCCGAGCGGAAAACATACTCGTCGCCGAGGTCCTTGGTGACGGCAAAACGGCCTTTGTCCTCCTTTGGAAGCTGGCTTTCGGCTGGCCTTTTGATGATGCCGAAGCGAAAATAATCCTGTCCGCCGACGTTGATTCCGTTGTGACAAGAGGAGCATCCCTTTTCGATGAATAGCTTTAGCCCGGCTTTCTGCTGATCGTTGAGAGCATACTCATCGCCCTCGAGGTACTGATCGAAGGGGGCGTGGGGAGTAATCAAGGTCGCTTCGAAAGCCTCGATGGCCTTGGCGAAGTTTTCAAACGTAAGGGGCACCGCTTCGTTGGGAAAAGCCTTACTGAACATAACGACATAATCGGTCATTGAATTCAATGTGCTGAGTACGCGATCGGCCGTCGCATTCATTTCGACGCTGGCCTGGACAGGGCCTGCTGCCTGCGCCTTGAGATCCGCCGCTCGCCCATCCCAGAACTGCGCCACGTTGAAGACTGCGTTATAGACTGTTGGCGCACGACGAGACCCCAGCTGCCAGCGATGACCAATCGATCTCGGGCCGGCATCTACCCCGCCCGTCCCAAGGTTATGACACGTGTTGCAGCTGATAACTCCGCTTGCAGATAGCCTCGAATCGAAAAACAAGGATTTGCCAAGCGTGACCTTTTCATGGGTGATAGGATTGTCCTTCACCGCTGGAACGACTGAGGGAATCGGCTTGAAAATCCGCTTGGCGGCGCGCATCAGATCCTCATTGGCGCCGGCTGCTGGGGAAACCAGAATGGCTGACGCCACAACACTTAACCTGCAGGCCCTGGAAAGCTCGCTTAACACTATTGTCCTCATGTGATGTCTCGCTTTTCTCCTAGATCCTGGAATCGCAAACATAGCGCTCGGTCCGCGTCCGCCCCCAGAACGACGTGCAGCAGTCAACGAATGGTGTCTTCCGTATGCTAGGCTAGGCTGCACCCAGGCCGACGCTCCGCCGGTGCTATAGCAACCGGCGTGCCAGGGCCCAAGGGCGAAGCCTGATGGGCTGGTTTCATGCAATTGCGCGCTGTGAATTGCAGCGAGCGGCTTGAGGCTGTCGAATCGACGGTACGTGACGGGTGCGACAAATCATCATCCAGCCACAGGAATCCCGGCCTGTCGGTTCCAAGCCTCCGTGCTTCTCGGAAACTCACCCGTACGGCACTATTTGACTCTGCAGGTCAGCTGGCTGAAACCGCGAACAAAGCGAGCTGCGCCGGCGCAGCTTGTCGCTGCTCGCCTCGATGCGTGCGCTTTGAGCCTTCCACCCCCACACTAAGCTAATCGCCACCAACATCGGTGACGTTCCTACCTGAAGGCCGTCAGTCAGGCGTGCAGTTGTCGGGAGTTCGTCCTACTGCCACCAATGTGGGTAAGCCCGTCTCAGCACGTATTCACACCTGCCGGACGCTCAAAGTGCTTGAATCGACCGTGGCGTCAGGTTGTAGGCATTGCGAAGCAGAACGCCACCGGGGAGACAGCATCGCCACACATGCTCTAAACGGCCGATCTTGTCGTACCTCCGTCTTCGCAAGAGCGCGTTGCGCGTGGCGGGACGATGATTCGGGGGCCGTAATCATTGCGGCTGCCCCGCAGCAGGCTCGATCATGGCTGCCGAGGCGCCCAATCCGGCAAACAGATTTCGCTCGCGGGGCAAAGAATAATAGTGAAGGATATGCGGCTTAAGACAGGTTTGGTGAATCAAGAGCGACGAATGAGCTGGATTTGCAATGCGCATTGCTGTGCATCCGCCCTCGCTGCGATCGTGATCGCGATCGCAGCCACGTGGTGCACAGAACAAGCTCGTGCGCGAGATCGTGGGGCCGAGCAAGTCTTAATGTCATGCAGACTAGACGTGATGCGCTTCTGTGACCGCTTTAGAGGGCCTCGCGATGTGGAGGTAGCCATCTTTTGCCTTAGGGACAATTTCAACAATTTACGCGGCGAATGCCGCCGCATGATGCCAATTGCGGCGGAGAGAAACGAAGGACCAAGACGGCGTCTCAATAGGCTTCCGGTCGTCCTCCATCGAGAGTGAGGCGTCCGAGTGGCAGTTGCAGAAACTGAGCGACAGTGAGGTGTTCAGACCTACGGGCCAGAGTTTGGCCAGCGTGGCCTAAAGTCGATCGGGCTGAAGCATCAGCCGACCGCGCCGCAGTTCATCTATCCGGGGGCTGAGCTCCGTGAATCGATTAGCCCCGATCAGCGATCGATGTGCGCCCACGCGTGATACGAGATTGCAATGCGCTCTGAACTTCAATTTCGTACTGAAGCAGTTGCGTTCTTCAGCGCTGCAGCGATCCGCCGACTTTGGGCCCGCCGTGAGATTGCCATCGGCTTGGTCGTAGCTGGTCGGAAGGACAATCTGCGTAACTGCGGTGGTTACGGCAGGACATCTGCAGGAATTTGTGCTGCCCATCAATCTATGGCGTTGTGGTCGGCAACCAAGTATTTTCCGGCAGGTGGCTAAGTCGGCTATAACTGGCAAAACATCGCCGGAACGTTAGCGTTGGAGGTTGTTCCGTCGTGCTCTTCGTCAGGTTTCTCAGCTGGCGAATAGCCTGATTTCGACTGCCGGGCTCAAGATACAGATAGAGCAGGAAACCTCTTTTGTTATCCGCCCATCGACTTCCCGAAGGAACTGCTTGATGCCATTGCGGCGTTGTCGATGGGTGCTTCAAGGGAATCAGTTTGCCCGATCGTGATGCTCTTGGCCGAATACCGTTTCGGGCTCAAGGTCAAAGGAAACGCCGTCGACAAGAGCCGTTCAAAGGCAGAAAGTTGTTCAACCAGACGATTCTCAACGGCCTCGCGCTCCGCGCCAGGTAGGTCCGTTTTAAGGAGTCGACGGCACCGCCAGATTTCGCTCCGCAGCGATCTGATCTCACTTAACGCATCATCAATTGAAGTCATCACAGATGCTTCGTCCCTGGAGTATCAAGCATAGCGATGGTCATCGAGCGGCCATTCCTTGGCCCCGCATTCCTGCCGAATAATTGCATCCGAAGACTCGCGACTTTCCCGCCCGTTCGTTCGGTGAGCAAAGATGCGCAGTCCACTGAAGGGTCGTAAATCGCAATTCATGCGTGCGAGACCGTTGAGAGCGCCATCGAAGACCAACCCATAGGCCGGACGAATAGATGGTAGGCAGATCGGAATCTCAAGTGGCTCTTGTGCAACGTAGGCTGTCGATATCCGTGCCCCGAGGTCGATAGACCTTTCTCAGCATCACACTCGTATCCAGATCGCGAAACATGCTGTAGTTCCGTCGAATCCATTGATGCAGCTCGGTGGACCAGTCATTCTCGTTCCGTAGATATCCAGTGAATGAAAAGCCAAGCCGGTCTATATATCTCTTGAGGAACAGCGGAAGAGCGGGAATCCGAAGCACCCGCTCGCCATCCATCGCTTCAGGTAATTCGCTACGAAGCACGAATTCATTGTGGACGATGACCAGCGATGCCGCCGGAATTCGCCGCCGCAGCATTTCATAACCGCGAAAGGAGATGCGGTCAGCGCCCGCGATGAAGAGAATGATGGGGGCGACATAGCAGCGCGCCGTCTCCTTCATGAAGCCGATCTCTTCGCACATCCTGAAGAATTCGTCGAAGGCGTGAAAGCCGAGATCGATTACCTTGGCTACCCGGTCGTGGATGATAAGAGGGTCCATCAGCTGCATCTTGCCATAAGTGTCGGTCACATCCGCGGTCTCCGTGATGTTGGGGAGGTAGTCGAGCAACGACGGCTCTTTCAAGTTGACATCAAACGACAGTGCTGTGCCATTTTTCAGCAGCAAGAACTCGCTCATGGCCCGAGCGATGAGAGTTTTACCGACCTGCGGGCTAGGAGAGCAAATGATGTAGATGGGGGTCGCTAACATAGCCGGCAGATCAATTTCGTTTCGTACGTGGGCCCGACCTGAGCTCGCCGATATGCGACTACTTCTCGCCGGCCCGGGTGGCGGACTTGGCGCCGGCCAATTCCGTCAAGTTGATGCGATCAAATTCGCTCCAGACATTTGCCAGCCAGTGACGGACATAGCCGCGCAGCACGAAGGAGTTGTTCGCGGGTTCATCGTTCCGCCCCTTGTTCGCGACGAAGTCTATGAATGGGACGGATGCGACTTCCACCTGCTCATAAGCCATCTCGTTAAGCTTCGGTATGACCAACTCAGTCGCATGTTTGATGCGGTGAAAATAGGAATTATAGGTCGCTTGATCCCACTGGAAGAATTGAGTGTCGTTGATGAAGTTCTTGACTAGGTAGTACTTTGCGCCGTTCATGAAGGTCGCGGTCTCCGCGATCTCGTCTAACGAAGCGATGGATGATCCCAGGATATGGAACACCGCGAACGTTATCTGGCCAGACCGCGCCGAGTCCAGAAATCCGATGTCGCGCAAGGAAGCCAGCGCGGAGGACAGTAAGCCTGCGCGAGCATCAATGACAGTAACGGACAGCCCTGAGTTCAGGGTATCGAAGATCTTCATCTGGTCCGCTGTCACCGTCATGTCAACGATCTCGGTGATCTCGGGATAAAAGCGCTTCAGCGTTCCCCGAGGCGACTCCGTGTCGAATGCGCGTGTTTGCACGTTGTTGACGCTGAAGTAGTCCAGTAGCGTTCGTGATACGGTCGTTTTGCCGACTCCTCCCTTGTCCGCACCTACCACAATTACAACTGGCTTCACCATGGAAATCTCCTGAGACACTTGCTATTGCCGCGCGCAAATTGCGCAACCGGCGCGTCTCTGCTTTGGGTTCGAACATGGCAGAAAGAAGGGGCAATGACCCTTCGGACGCGAGAGCTCTTCAACCGATGAACATTGTCAACATCAAGCGAGTGACGTCCTTAGATGGCAACGACAACGCACACCGTGAATGGGGAGTGAATCACTTGTGGTGGTGATCTACGTGAGGTTTGTAAGCGGCTGAAAAGGCGCCAAGAACCAGCGGTATGCCTGTGGTCGTCGCATCGCCATAGGTTATCTATCGACGCGCTATCTAGATCGGCATAAAGGAACCGAATCTTACGTAGCGTCAGATTGCGAGCTCAGCCAAGAGTAAAGGCGGTGTTACGCGGTAGGACTATGGCTTGGACAATCATCAAAGGGTCTGCTGGATCAGATCGTCGTCTTTTCGGCAGACAAGTACTGAGATGATCCTGAAAATCCGGCCATCGCTGGTTGGGCTGGAAATGAAAAGAATTAGGACAAGCCATTTGGTAAGCGGTTATCTCCACGTCCGAGCTATTGCCCAATGGCAGGACGACAGTGCCTCAACTTAGTCTTCGCGGAGCCCCGATTTCTATCTTGCATTTGGTTGTCCTAAAGACTTCAACCCGGACTGCTTGTTTGGCAACGCGCTTGAGCAAAAACGATGCTTGAGCGGCCGCATGGTAACTGTCCACGAGCGAATATCTCTGCAGGCTGAAGCCGGTGGTTAGACCCAGTCTGCGCGCAACAGCCAGGGGCTTGCCAAGCGCCTGGGCTGCTAAAACGTCAATTCGGTGGAGCCGTCGGGGAAGCGTCTAGTTGCTGAGCGCCTGGCGGAGGTGTGGTCGCCGGTGGCATGGTGGTCGGTTGCGCTGCGTCCCTGGGGGAGCGGCCGACGATAATTGTGAGCAGACCATCGCCCCACAACCGCCGTGCCGCTCTCTTGGCGTCCGCCAACGTCACCCCATCGACCACGGCGTTGTGCTTTTCGAAATAGTCGATGGGCAGCTTGTCAAGCTGCTGCTGCTGCAGCGTCCGCGCAAGCTTTGATGATGTGTTGAGAGCCAGTATTTGCGACCCTTTCAGGTAGGACTTTGCATCATCGAGTTCCTGCTGAGTGGGTCCCTCCTCGGCGATGTCGCGGACCTGCTTCTCGATTTCTTCGACCGTTTCGTCGGCACGATCGGCGCAGGTGCCACTATTCCCGAGAAACATGGCTGAATGATCCAGCCAGACCAGGTTCTCACGAACCGAATAGGCCAGTCCGCGTTTCTCGCGGACTTCGCGGAACAGACGCGACGTCAGGCCGGCGCCGCCGAGGATGTGGTTGACGACATAGGCTGCCATGAAATCGGGCTCGCTGCGACGGAAGGCTGGACCGCCAAAAGTCACAACTGTCTGCGGCACGTCGAGCGGAATAAAGAGCCGCCGTGGCGGCTTTGCTGCAACGACTTCAGGAACCGGCGCCGCTTCCGCTTCGGTCGGCAGGCTGCCAAAGGTCTTGTCGAGCAGTTTGCAGAGGACCTCTGGACGGACGTCGCCGACCACCGCAAGTTTGAGAGTGTCTTTTGCGATCACGCGCCGGGCATAGCCCTTGAGATCCGCGATCTCGATTTTCGGCACGCTCTCCAGCGAGCCCCCGGCTGGGCGAGCATAAGGATGATCGCTAAAGGCGACTTCGAGGAACTTGAGATGGGCCAGAGACGAAGGATCGGTCGAGTCGTGCCGAAGGCGCGCAAGCACAGTGGCACGGATCCGTTCGACGTCGGTCGCGTCGAAACGGGGCGAGGTTAGCGCCATCCGTAAAAGGTCGAAGGCTTCGTCTGCGTTGTCCTTGAGCGTGCGCAAGGAACCTCGGAAGTGATCATGGGTCGAGTGAAAATGCAGATCAATGGCACGATGGTCGAGCCGCTCATGGAAGGTCTTGAAGTCAAGCCCGGCGGAACCTTCCTTGAGCAGGCCAGCGACCATGTGGCTCACGCCAGGTCTTTGTTCGGGGTCCTGAGTCGCGCCGCCGGTGAAGGCAAATTCCATCGCGATCAACGGGACAGTGGAATCCTGCACGAACCAGGCTTCTATACCGCAAGACGAAACCAGGCGCTTGATCCCGGTCCGGGCAAGCGTCCTCGTGGCGGCAAGCGAATTGGGCGAAGCGAGCATCGCGATTGAGAGCGAGGCTCCCCCGAGGAGGATCTCACGTCGTGTGCAAGGATGGATCATTAGAGCTTCTCCCCCTGTTTTGGGGTGGACTCTTTGATGAGATAGCCGGTCACCGATCGTTTCTTGTCGAGCCATTTCGGCGCGGCGTCGTGCACCTGCTGTGCACCGACCGCGCGGATGCCGTCGGCCCATCCCCGAATATCGTCGACGGATAGTCCCGTTGTCAGGCCGCGGCCATACCAGCGGGATAGCATTTCCTGATTGTCCTGGACATAGGTCACCTGCGCGATCAGCCGCGTCTTGACCCTCTCGAGATCTTCGGTGCTCGGGGGATTACTCGCAATGTCGGCTATTACCTCGTCGATGGCGCGCTCGATCTGGCTGAGTTTGACGCCGGGTTTTGGTAGGGCAAAAATCGCGAATAGCGAGGGATCGAGCGCGGCAGAGTGGTAGCTCGTTCCGGCAGTGACGGCGAGCTGCTTTTCGACCACCAGCGAGCGATAGAGGTATGAGTTGACGCCGCCGCCCATCAACTGCTCGAGCACGTCAAGCACTGGACCCTCGCCCGCGGCCGCGGTGCGAGCCGATGGTACAAGATAATAGCGGTGCAGGGCTGGCTGCTCGACGCGGGCATCGGCCAACGTCACTGTGCGCGGCGCTGCCGGCGTCGGCTCTTGCGGCCGCAGGCGTTCCAGGGGAATTGATGCTTGCGTGGGGATGCCGCCAAATGTCTCCGTCACCATCGAGCGGATTTCCTTGGGGGCGACGTCGCCAGCGACAATCAGGATCGCGTTGTTCGGTGCATAGAAGCGCTTGTAGAAGGTAAGCGCATCCTCTCGGGTAAGATTTTCGATTTCATGGCGCCACCCGATAATGGAGCGACCGTAGGGGTGGTTGAGGTAAAGCGCCGCCATCATCTGCTCGGCGAGACGTTCACGTGGATTGTTGGCGACCCTCATATTGAATTCCTCCAGTACGACGTCGCGCTCACAAAGCACGTCCTCATCTTTGAGAATGAGACCGGTCATGCGATCGGCTTCAAATTCCATCATCTTGCCGAGGTGCTCGCGCGGCACGTGCTGGAAATAGCTGGTGTAGTCAAGCCCGGTGAAGGCGTTCTGATTGCCGCCGGCGCGCAGGACGGCCGTGGAGAAGGCATCAGCCGGATATTTGGAGGTGCCCTTGAACATCAGGTGTTCGAGGAAATGCGCAAGCCCCGATTTGCCAGGCGGCTCGTCGGCGGAGCCGACCTTATACCAGATCATCTGAGTCACAACGGGTGTGCGATGATCTGGGATCACGAGCACCTGGAGGCCGTTCTGAAGCGTGAAGCAAGCGGGTCGATCCGATCTGACCCTGTCGGCAAGGACGCTCTCCTCTTCAGGTAGATATAAGTCAGTGCTGTCATCCATCCTGTGCTCGACCGCCGGCGCGGTGGGCGTCGTCGAGCCGGAAGTATTAGCGGCGGTACCTCCTGCCTCGGCGGTGACCGAAATCAGATTCTTCATGGTAGCGCCTTTCATTCCATGCTGATCCACGTTCACGGCAGACAAATCCGACAAAGCGCGGAGCCGCTCGTTGTCTGCCAAACAGCAGAGCAAAGACCGGACCAGTTGCTGGAGTGGTGTACTCACGGCCGCGCGCACGCCAAGTTGATACAAAACGGAACTGGCACCTACCATCCTGTCAAAAGGTGAACCGTCGACATGTCGTCAACACGACATTTACAGACAACGCGTCAGGGATAACCTGGCGTCAACTGGCACAATGGAAAACTTGCAGAAGAGCTGGATTGAGCTGGCGGTATGACGTCCGAACAATTGTCCGTAGGCTCGCGGTTACAGATCTCGCTCTACACGATGAGTGGCTTGGCAATATTTCTCATGGTAGCGAGGCGGGAGTCTGCCAGCAGCTCCTTGGAGTACACTGCGCCGAAGTAGTCCAGGACGAAGGTGCCAGAATAGCATAGGTTATCCGCCGCGCGGATTAGGTTGTCGAGAATTGTGCCGACTTGGCCAATGCGGTCGCGATAGCGCGAGCGGATAACATTAACGGCGTTCATCGAGTGGACCGCCTCGTCAGCAATTACCTGCCGCAGCCAATGATGGAACGTGATGTTCCCAAGGGCGTCATAAAACGGCTTTTCTGCTGCATAGGCGCGGCAAGTGCACATTTCATCAAATGCGATCATAACCATCACGGAAAACTCGTCCTTCAAGTGTTGAACGATCAGCCCAAAATCATGAGATCGAGCCTCCAATCTCTCCCGAAGAGTCCTCTCGGATCCATTGGCGACAAGTTCAATGATCCGGATGAATCCGTCGGTGTGGCGCTCTTCGTCAATCGCCCAGGCGTTAAAGAATGCAGCAGCTTCATCGGAAGCGATAAGATTTCTCGCGACTAATTCTTGTTTCAAGTACCGGGCGTCATATTCAGTGTACAGATCAGGCCACAATTTGTCCCAACGTGCGCGGACAGCCGGCGGCTCGGCGGCGAACATCGCTGGCGTCAGAGTATTGAATAACTCTTTTGGACTCCAGTTCCGTCGAAACGGCGTGATCATCCAAGTGCCCCTAAACCCGTAGGATGCGAGCGCGCCGGCGCACAATTGCTGTCGTCCGTACGAGCGCAGAGCATATGCTACAAACAAGAGCCCGTCGTCTCCTTGTTTTGGTAGGCTGATGGCCAGAGGTCTTTCGGCCGGCTGAAGCGTCCCCTTGAATGGCGCATTAGCCTTTTGTGATCCACGCGGCCGCAAAACCAGGGACACTTGTCATTGCTAGTTCCGGGTCTAAAACGGCCTCACTTGACCTCGCGAGGGCGCTCTGGCGGGCCGCCATGCTGACAGTCACGATAGTTTCACCAGATCGACGGTGCTGCATATTGAGGGGTAGGACTGCGGCACGTTTTGAAGCACAATTTGCGGCACACGTGGCATCCGATGGGAGGCCCGGCATCAATCGGGTGTGGACCAATGGTGGTAGTCTGCGTCCAACTGGATCCCGAACGTTAGTCTCGTTCCCATAACCCTTTAATTTTCGGGATTGCGGCGATACTACTTCCCATGAGTATCGATGAGTATCTCTGGCCTTCTTCGATTCTGCTAAATTCTCAGTGAAATCCCTGTGCACTCCGGCCGCGCAAGCGCACCGCTAAATCAAGTAAACGGAGCTACGGAAGAGACTCGGAAAGTTATGCGATAAGCTTACGCTACCTGGTAGATTGCCGAGGGTTGAGAGGATCCGTCGCAAGCAGCAGTTCGGTTGTCGACCGGCGAGGTAAACAGCTGCTCAATCTCGCTAGCTTTCGATGAGACGGAGGAAGTCACAGTTGCGTGCCGTTTGCTGTTTATGGAGGAAAAAGGATGGCGACAAAGCACCGGCTCTCTGTCTTTCAAATCACCAATAAACGGATTGCTCAAATTAGTTAGTGAGGAACCCAAAGACAGGCCAGTTCACAGTTATCCTGATTGAGATTGCAAGCCGAAACGTGCCTCGCTCGCGCTAGCTGCTGCTAACTCCGCTATCCAACCAATAAGCTGAGCCAACGGGTGCAGAAGCGCCCGGATGGAGCACTGCCGAGCGGTTTTATGTGGATGTGATCCTTGTGGAAAACATTCTTTTTTCGGCCCCGTCATGCCGGCAAGGTTCTGCCAACCATTCACGGCTTCGACTCCGACCGCTAACGGATCGAAAACGGTTTTCGAGCAAGTTCTTGCCCGGGATAGCAGGGGAGGAGATCCACACATGAGCGGACCGGCCGTTATGGAAAACGTGCGCCGCTATCGCGCGATAGCTTCGTTGTGCCGTCAGTCAGCCACATTTCGGCCAATCCAACGGGACTCATTGCTAGCGCAAGCTGCAGAGTGGGAGGAGCGCGCGATCGCAGAGATCGAGAGATACTTCAGTTGTTCTGCTGCACGTCCTGCTTGATTGCGCTCGACGATGAAAAGTATCCACCACCTGGCCAATAGGTCGGATCATGACAGGCAATTCGCCAAACGATCCAGTTTCCGATGTTGCGCCGCGCAAGGAAAGCGGAACCTGCGCTTATCAAGCTCAATTCCGCCATCCCGTGCGGATGCAGAAATCATTGATCAAGAATTATATGGCGAAGGGCATGAGATGCGAGGCTGACCTCCCTAAAGTCGATTTGGCCAATGACATCGGTTATCTTCGTGTAGAGCCTATGCGTTCTACATAAAGTCATATTCATCATCATGCGGATCGCTGGCGGGCTTTGCCGCACTCTCGGTACACCTGGCGTTGCCGCTCTTGTCTTAAGTTGCGGCAGGATCCTCCGGCTTCCGTTCTCAGGAGCCCGGCGCTCCACTGGTGGCTCTCGACCAGTGCGTATGGCGGGACTGCAGTCGAAAATGAATCAGAGGAGAAACTCGATGGCGCCGAATTCAGGAATGAGAGTATATCCGGCGAAATTTTGGCGATGCGCGTAGTACCAGTCATTAGTCGCGCGCGTTCTCATTTCATCGGCCTCGGAAGCGCATTTGATATCGGATAAATTTCTGGTGCGCTGAAACATGAAGCCTCCCATTTGTATCGACGAGGTCGCCGGGGCTGCTCGCCGATTGAGTGTTCCGCGTTGATGGTAAGCCTAGCTGTCGGCATGCTGATAGCTAAGCATCAAGACGTTACCGTTCCGATCCGGTCCCGCATGGGCTCGTTCGAGATAGCGCCGCGAAGTGCGGGCCGTCCGCCTGTGGTGCTGGGTTGGCGCCGCCGGTCTCCGTCTTACCTTCAAGAGCGAGGGACAGTTTGAAGTTATTGCGCAGCATCGGGTTTGCGGGTTCCGCTGCGAGAGCTTGGCGGTAAAGTTCTTGGGCCTCCCGATGTCGGCCCTCGTGATCGAGAACAACTGCTTTGGCATTCAATGCGCGCAGGTCGCCAGGGGCTGCCAATAAGATCCCGTCGAGCACCTCAAGCGCATCATTCGGGCATTTGCGTGCCAGCAAAGCCCGCGCAAGAGGAATCGCGGCATCAACATTATCCGGTCGTTGCTTCAGCGCATCGCGCAAAGCCTTCTCGTCAACATCGGGACCGAGGGCGAGAGCGATGCGCTCGCGCATAGCTGGATCGACCTCCTTGGCCCCGACCAGCTCTGCCGCAGACGTCGGCTGCTCTGAAAGATCCGACTTGCGCGAGTTAACGCAACCCGCAAGCAGCACAATGGCAAGCATGGGAAGAAAGGCCGAGCACAAATGGCGACGAATGTTACGCCAGCGCCGCAGAACGTTAATCTTACATGAATTCATAAGCGACCTCACGACCCCAAACCTGTGCTCGTCAGCCGGCCGCAGGGAGGAGGTCACGATGCCCGCCTGTAGGAGTCTTGTCCTTGCCAGGCGCAAGTTTGACGGAGCCAATCGGCTGGACGGTGAAATCCGAGGCGAGATCCTGATAGGAGAGAACAGGTAGGTCTATTCCATTGCGGGTGAGAAAGCCGCGGACGAAGCGCCGGATATCCATCGATCCCAGGATAACTGGCTGGTTCTGACTACGTGCGATGCTCGAACGGATCTGGCGAAATTGTGAAAGCAGCATCTCGCTTTGCCGATCCTCCAAAACGAGATAGGGACCGACAGCTGTCTCGCGCACGGCACTACGCACGATATCCTCGGTCTCGCGCTCGACGATAAAAGCCGCCACAACACGATGGGCGTTGGCGTAGCGGTGACAGATCTGCCGCTTCAGAGCGGAGCGCACATATTCGGTGAGCAGTACGGCATTTTGTTCCCGTTCGCTCCATTCTGCAAGCGCCTCCAAAACCAAACGGGTGTTCCGGATCGGGATGCCCTCGTCCAGTAAGCGACGTAGGACATCCGCGATGCGAGGGATCGGTGTCGTGCGCAGCACCTCTTTCACCAGATCGGCATATTCCTGCTCCATCCGGCCAAGCAACTGACGCGTTTCCTGAATGCCCACCAGGCGCTGTGCATAGCGTGTCAACGTTGACTGGACGCGCAAGGCGATGATTTCGCTCGGACGGTGGTGCCCTATTCCGGCAGCGTTGAGAGCAGGCGCATGGACTTGTTTGATCCAGATCCGATTCGTGTCTGGGTCGTGCCAAAAGGGGATCCCGCTCAAATCAATGTTCGCCACGTCGTCATTAAGTAAGAGTTGTGTAGGGTCAATGGCGCCCTCTTCCACGGGCACTCCTTCGACATCCACCCGGAATTGCAATTGGGCCAGGTGCTTTGCGCTTTGGGCGGGAATGCGTGGAATTGTGATGCCAAGATCAGCTGAAACCAGTGCCGAAACCCGGGCGACGCACTGCTCAAGTTCCCCTACGTCGATTGCCTGCATCAGGCTCGGCGCTAGCAACAGCGTAATTGGAAGTGCCTCCGCGGGCACGGCTTGCTTCTGACCCTGTGCGGAAGCGGGAGCCGAACCGGTGGGACCGGCGCCGGCTTTGGGAGCGGTCTTGCCCTCTTGCACGCCAACCTTGAGAAAGCTGGCGGCGGAGAAGAGCGCGGCCAGTATGACAAAGGGGGGCAAAGGGAAGCCAGGAACGAGCCCCATCACAAGCAAGACACAGGAGGCCAAGCGTAGCGCTTGTGTGCTGGCCGTAAGTTGGTTGACGATATCGGCGCCGAGATTGAGTTTGGAAGGACCGTTGACACGAGTAACAATGGTTGCTGCCGTAATTGACAGCAGCAGAGCCGGAATCTGCGAAATGAGCGCATCACCGATCGTCAGGATGGTGTATTGATGCATCGCCTCCTCGAGGGACATGCCCTTGGAGAGTGATCCGATTGTGATGCCACCCAGCATGTTGATGCAGATGACTATAAGTCCGGCTATGGCGTCGCCTTTCACGAATTTCATAGCGCCGTCCATCGCGCCGTGCAGTTGGCTTTCTCGCTCGAGCGCGCCGCGCCGGCTGCGGGCTTCGTGCTGATCGATATGGCCGTTGCGCAGCTCCGCGTCGATTGCCATCTGCTTGCCCGGCAGCGCATCGAGCGTGAAGCGCGCCGATACCTCCGCCACCCGTTCGGCGCCCTTGGCGAGAACCATGAACTGCACCATGGTCACGATCAGGAATATGACAATGCCGACGGCGATGTTGCCGGATATGACGAAATCGCCGAACGTATGGATGATGCTGCCGGCATCGCCCTCGGCTAGGATCAGTCGCGTCGTTGCAACGGTAAGAGCGAGACGAAAGACGGTGGAGATCAGGATGACGCCCGGTAGGGACGAAAAGTCGAGCGGCGTGTTGAGATACAGGGCTACCATCAACAGCAATATGGCAAACCCTAGATTGAAGCCAATCAGCATATCGATCACGATGATCGGGATCGGCATGATCATCATTCCGATCGCCAGAAGAAGCATCAACGCGACCATCAAGTCCGGGTGAGCCGGCGCGCGCGTGATGAGATTTCGTAGAAGGTTGGCCATGAGAAGCCTTATTTTTGTTCGATTGAAGCTGTGCTGCCCCGCAACAAAACATAGCGTTTGAAGACGGCTTGCGCTTCGGTCATGCAGCCAGCGTGACGCAGCGCGTGGCTGCGCATCAGCATCAAGGGCAGACACGAAGACGGCTCGTCATCCAGTTTGTCAAGCTTGTCCAACACCGACAGTGCTTCGTCACCGCGACGCTCCGAGATGAGAGCGTAGGCCAGGATGCGGAGCAAGCCGATGTCTTGGGACTGTTCGTGAGCGACCAGCCGCAACAGAGCCAGGCTCTTGTCGCTCTGTCCGCAGGCAAGGTAGACATAAGAAAGCACGCAGAGCAAATCTCGCTCCGGCCCGGAGATCAGCTCGACAGCGCCGGCTTCGGAAACGCGCTGTGTAGATGTGAAGTGTTGCGCTTTATCTGGCCCGTCCATCGCTAGCCTTTGATCAAGCCGTTGTGACTCTGCCGGAGCAGGATCAATCGCTGCAGCTCCAGTTGTAGAAGCGCGACCCCTTCACGTGACACCAAATCCTCTGGCGCAGCTGATAGCGTATCAGCCAAACGCTCCAGAAGAAGGCCGTGTTGCTCTGGACGCAGAACATGCGAGTGACGTAAGCGCGGCGTCACGAAGGAGAGCAGACCGTGCGCGAGATTGGGCTCATTAAGCCAAGCGAATTCCGAGCCTGGCTCGACCTGACCTGGCGGGGCGCGCGCCTCGTCGAGATTGACGCGCGAAACTGCATCGATCGAACTGAGCTCGAGCGCGCTCTCGATCGTGGCGTCCACCAACGGATCCAGCACGTCGCTGTGAAGAGAAATTGAGGTGTGGCTCTTGTTATCATTGCCACGCCTCCGATCAATCCCGATGGACTTACCTCGAAAACTAACCGGCGTGATGGCAGATGCATGATGATCGACGTTTGGCTCCTGAAAAGAGGTGCCAGGCTTGACGGGATTCGGGGGCAGCCTAGTCATGGCACTTTGCTTTCTTACCTGCGGGCTAAACCGCTAATAGGGTAGGGTGGCAAGCCGGCCATCCCGCATCAGCAGAACACGCCCTTCCTCAATCCCGCAGACGGTCCATCCATTGCTCAAGAGCGCGCCGACGAAATACTTTTGACCAGCAATGACAATATAGGGTTCGCTCCCGCGCCAAACAGCTTGGACCTCAATTGCGGGGGGCGTCTTCTCATCCTTGATGGCGACCGCATTGACGAGCGTATAAGCGCCATTGCTATTTTGATCAAACCGCTGCTGGACGTCTCGCCATGTGGCGAGCGAGGCGGGCGTAACGGTGCCGTCGGCGGTGACAACGCCCACCCCAGAGCCGACCTTGATGCCGACAAGACCCGCTCTATCAACTTCCTCTTGCAGCCGCTCGGCAGCTGCATCGGTGGCCAGAGCATCAGGAGCGCTGAGCGCCAGCTTGGGTGCAATGTCCGTAGCAGGGGACGACGGACTTGACGCCAAGGTGGTGTCGGTCTCGACAAAACTGGATGAGACTGCGCCAACCGCGGCAGAGCTGATCAGGACCAAAGTGAGAACGGCGAGCGATATACGCCGGCGGCCGATGGAGCCAGCTTGTTTGTAGTCCTCGATCGTCCAGCGGATGGACATCGCCCCGGCATGCAAAACGACAGGAAGAGAGACAACAATGGGCTCATTAGCTAAAACAGTCTCGTGCCCCTCGATCCTGACGTCCCTCGCAAGGGCCTCGATCTCGATTGAATTGAAATGCGGGGCAACACGAAGATGGTGCGGTTCGAGGCCTTGTTCGACGAAGATTAAGTCTGCGTCGAGGCTGCTGCCAATCAGACACGATCCGCCCCCCACTTTACTTGTCAGCCCAGAATAACACCCGGACAGCACTTCGAAATGCAGGCAATTTGGTTCATTCACGGTCGGTTTCCTGAACAGTGAACGGGACCGTACGGCAAGCCGTACGGCCCTTGCGACTTCACAGACTAAGCAGCCGGGGAAAGTGGGGCGGCGAAGCCGCCCCATCTCATCCCTTACTGCACCCGCTCATCGGCCGCTTTTTTGACAGTCGAAAGCTCAGTCGAGACAATGCGAAGTTCCACATCCCTCTCAGCAGCCTTTGTGCTGGTCGCAGTCAGAGCGGCGATTTGCTTTTGGAATGCCGCCTCTCCAGCAACTTCAGCACCCGCGGAAGCGGCTGCAGCAGTAGCGGTGCCGGCTGCCCCACCTGCAGTCGAGGTACCAGACGCACCAACTCCTTTACTCATACTATTCTCCTGTTTGCTCGATTTCGCCGCCCACGTGCGGCTCCTATTTCCTAACGTCGCAACATGCGACGTCAGGAATCCTCCTCTGTCTCGGCCATGACATCGTCGAAACGGCTCATTGCACTATTCGCAAATTGGAGAGCAATGGCTCCCAGAGCGACGTTGAACGCTTGCTGCATAGCGGCTTCATGCGAGTTAGTGCCCGGATTGGACGCGCCGCCGTTTGCGGGAATGTTGGCATCAGGCGATCGGCCATGATCGTCGCGCTCGCCAGGCTTTTGCCATCCCTTTTTGCCGCCGCCTTTGCCGCCAGCCGCATGGAGGTCAGCATCAACGTGTCCAGCGGCGCTAGAGCTCGCAACGCGCATGGAGTTCTCCTATGTCAATTCGATGTGCCAATGGAGGCAGTTTCCACCCTCCACTATGCGAATATTAGCTTTCGACAAGCTGACGAGTCGTAGAAAATACAATGAGCCGATGGTGAGTCGTCATTAAACGTTTCACCAGCAAACCGTATTTGAAAGGTTGCCGGCCAAAGCTGGAGATCAGATGGTTAAGACAAACAATCGTTTGTGGAGCTTGATCGGGTGAGCACGTTGCTCATCGCTTCGAAAGCGTTCAATTGGCGAAATATCAAAGCCGCCACTAATAAAAGCGTTTTGGGGTCGACGTGCTGCAATCTCGGGCTCATGTCTCTTGCGATGCTTCCGAGCTCTTTCGACAATTTGCTTGCGGTCAGGCGATGCGGCACGGAGCTTGACCTCGTCGGGAGCGAGGCTGAAAGCCAGAGTGACGGCCGATCCAGCGGCCAGAGCGGTCCATCGGCCCTAGCTGGCCCATGGCAGATCCGTCAATCGCGACCCATTTCAGGGAGACCGAGCAGGAGCCCGCTGCTCGAGAAAGAGCCCTTCGGCTCTACCGCTCTGGACCAATGTGCTCTCGATCCTTGCGCAATCGGCTGGCTCCTCGGCTGTGGCCGTCTGTAGGGTATTGTTAATACATCGCGATGTTGACAGGCGGCGTATGCAGTCAATGGAACGTCACAGCGGCAGACTGGGTTTGAGGCCGGATTCGAACGATCGAGTGCGGCCGACATAGTTTGTGCGCAGCGAAGGGCCGAAATAAGTTCCTCGGATTCGGGGGCGGTCTCAAGTGTGCTGGTGGAGCTTGCGCGACGCGCGGAGGTCGCGCAAGCTCAGTTTCGAGCGTCATCCTGAGAGGATAGCGTCGCTCCGCCTAGGCGTAAGCGCCTGCAGCTTGCAAGCGCTCGGACTCGATGCGAGCCTTCAGGTTATTTAAATAGTCCTCCGCGTAGGACTGGGCCACCGAAACCGGCAGGTTGATGCCTGCCGTCGCGGCTTCTTGAATGGCCTGCTTCACCAAGCCTTCTCGCATTGCTAATTTGACCTCAGGTCCGGCGATGCAGCCCACCGCCTGTGCCGCAAGGCTCAGCCCGGCTTCTTCCAGCGCTTGCTTTATGTTGCCGCCACTGATGGCAGTGTGAAGAAGATTTGCAGCTTGCGCCTCGGCTTCGAGCACCATTGACGCCAGATCGGCCAATTCACCCAAGCCTGGAATGAATCCAAGTACACCGACTGCTGTTGCGGCCCAGTCGAATACCTTAGAGCCAACTTTGAGCACGTCGTTAAGTGCGTGCATGAAGGCGCCACCGTTCTTTTTGGGAGACTTGATGTCGGGCTGGTCTGCCATGCCCGTCGTCATTTCCGCGACCGCGTCCTGCTCGGCAGGCGTTCGGACGGCATGCGTCTTCACTTGGTGAACGGTGCGGTTCGCACCCGACATGTTGTTGAAGAACTGGTCGAAGTCGCTGTTGCTGATGTTGCCGGAATCGACCGTATGGCCGCCGCCGAAGTCGAAGAACTTGTGGTGGGTTTTGTAGCCCGTAATCGCGTTGTTCATCAACCCGAACAACACAGGATCGGAGAGCAGCTGGGAGGCCGCCTTTCGCACCTCGGGCGCGAGGCTCTTATCATCGACCATGCTCGCCAGCTTTTCCCGGGTCAGGTCACCCTTCCCGAAGAAAGCGTTTTGGTTCTTGCTGATCGTATTGAGCGTATCGAGCTCGGCTTGCGTGAGATTGATCGATGATGAAGCAACCTGCAGGAAGTCCTCTTTGTGGACCTTGTCTATCGAGCCACCGTACAACTGCTTCCATTCATCCGGGTGGTCGAGGAAGTATTGAGCGGCAGCGAGGACCTGTGGCGGGCATTTGCCGGTTTTGGCTTCGCCGTCGACGATCCGCTTGAAATCCGCAAGGCTCAGGTTCTTAGGCAGGTTGTCGGCATAGCGATAGAGCTCGCGCACTGCATCGGTCTGGGTCATAACCGATGGCTCGCCATTCCGGGTGCCGTCGGAAGGGATATAGTTCTGCGTATAGCTCTCCGCCCGCTGCTCCTGGAAAGCAGCAACCTGAGGGTGGTGATCGGAGAAACCGGAGAGATCACCTGCTTTGATCTTCCCGCCGCAGCGGCCGTCACCTTGCGAGCCTATCGCATAGAAGAGCTCTGGGTCCTGTTGCAACGCCTCGATCGCCGCCTTTAGATCCGGCGGTGTGGAGGGATCGTTGGCCAGATCGCCGAGAGATTTCCAATCCAGCGGGCATTTGTCTTTGTGTCGGTTCAGCACCGACACAATCACCAGCTCGGCATCAGTCAACGTGCCGCTGTTCCACGTGATCCTGGAGCTTTGTACGGGTGCCTCTGCAATCTTCGGTGCGCTCGCAGCGGAGGAGGACTCCGTGGCGGATGGCGCTGGCGCCTGCTGACATGCGTCCAGTGCGGCCTTGATCTCCGGCGGGAGGATGTTCCGTACCTCCTGCGTGAGTTCCTCCGTCAGCTGCTTGGCTGAGTCTGCAGCCGTCGGCTCCTGCGGCGCGGAATGGTCATCGACCTTGTCTTTCAACGAGAAACTAGCCAGCATCGCCTCGAAATTTGAAAGATCCCGCGCCGATGAGGGCCCAGGCGCCAGCCCTGACAAAGTGGAGCTCGCGGTTAGCGACAGGTTGTTGACTGACATTATACGTCCTCTGATTTGAGATCGCACCACAAGCCGGGTCATGTGGCGCAGCCCGAGAATCGCGACGAACAACGAGCAATAAATGTTGATGGGATTCGATGGCTCCTACCACTTGCTTCCGATTGCTCAGTGCGCCCCAGCGCTCAGTTCCGCTACAATCTATAGGCACATCGCCGTCTAGATATTCACGCCGTATGGTAGGTTCGATTAGCTTTCCAAAAGCTGACGGCATTCAGAGGTTTCATAACGAAGCGCGAAATGACAGTGTGAAAGGCGGTCATGGTTCTTGATATCGGAATCGGCTTACCTGCTTTGTTTCGATCGCTCGCCTCCACGCCAATTAGGTCGAATTAATGAATCCGAGTCTGCCGCTCTGCGGATGGTCACGTGCGCTAATTCCTGCAACAACGTCGCAGGTCTCCGCAGCATCTTATGGTGAAATCACCCACGCCTAGCGACCTCGCCTGCGCCCAACGAGAGTGTTGGCGTCTGCCCGATGAGCCAGATACAGAATGATCGTATCAGATTGGCTGGCGTAGATGCTCGAAAGAGTCAACGGTATTGTGCGGACCATGTTGCCCCGAGCGGATCGAAGCTCGGCTGCGCCTGGCATTCTTTATGTCATCATGCTTATCCGCTTGGCGAGTGTTCGCTCGAACCTACAGGCCAAAGGTCAGCGTCTAGCGATGGTTTAAGACGAATAAAACCTTCTTCTCGCCATTCCGCCCCGTGAGGCACACCCAGGTTGGTGAACATGGTTGTCCGGGCAGCCCTGGTCGGTATGAGATCGCGGCTTTTTAGCATCTCGAAATCTCCAAGTTCCGGCGGAGCAACCTGTGCCGGCAACGCGAGCTCCGCTTGAGACGGTCCGGCGTGAGGTGACCCGGATCGTGGCCGAAATCGGAGGCGTCCACGCGGTGCTGAGCGATCGGCTGTTGGGAATTGGTCCGCTCGCCGCCGCTCAATGATAGCTCGACACGCGATAATCTGCCTCCGAGTTCCTGCCAAATTAGATCCTGGCTGTATTCGGGTATTTTATCAATGCGACTCTCTCGGACAGGCGGACGACGAGGACGAGTGGGGCGCTGGGCTGTTGTCCGCCGGGCTTAGCGCGTTGAACTCCATGCTGCTCCTCCTTTTGGACAACGGAGGGGCTTTCAATCTTTTGCGACGAAGCTCCTTTGCATGGCAGAGTTCGTTGAGTTGTTCAAAAGCTCGCACGAGGTGCTAAAGCGGCAAAGCGCGGTCACCGATGCTGCTGGCCAGGACTCTGGTTCACATCCGCGGCTCCGGCCGGGCGTTTATTGCGCCGCCCCGCGGCATCGGCCATCTACATATCCGCACTCTGACAATGGCAGCAGTAGCTTTCGAAAAGCTGAGAGAGGGCATAAACAGACGCATTGCACCTCTTCGTAGGCGACCTGTTGTCTGAGGTCATTTCTTACCTGCGTCGGGTAGGTGGACCATGCCGTCTTGATGTGGTGCCTCCGGCGAAGGAGCGTCATTCGGTCGTCCTTCGCGAACGACCACGCTGGAGGATCCCCGAAACAGCATCAAGACCGACTCGTGCCGTGGCTTTTCGTCACCGCTCGGGTTTCGCCGTGCCTGTGCCTCCGCCGCAAGTCCTTTGAGTGTTTGCTCCACAAGCGCGACAAAGCGGGGTGGACCAGAGGCGAAGACGAGGCCATCTCCCGGTACGGCTCTCACGATGTAACGCTCGTCGGAGATGTTGAGCGCATCGAGTGCCGCCTTGAACGCATCAAAGCTGATCGGACTCAAGACCAAAAGGCGGCTTTGCGCCTCATGCGCGGCGGATACATAGAGCACCATCCCATCGTAGTACCATTGAAGATTGTAGAGATTGATCAACCGTTCGAGGAACTCTCGCGGTGGGAGATCGGACATTCGCCCGCGAATCCGCCCCTTCACCCCGGCGCTGACATTGACTCTGATGTTTAGGTTGTTGCCGAATTCCTGCAGTGCGGCCGCGAGGTCCTGATCCAGAACTGTGTAACTATAAGGCGTCGATGGCAGCGCCAGGGGAGCGCCGAGCGCCTCGACGACGCCCAAGCAAATGAAAACACCAGCATAGAGAAGTTTCTTCAAGATGTGCCGCCTTGTAGATGGAATGAGCATTCCCGCTATTTTTTCGCTTGAGAACAAGCACTGGAATTCGTCCCAAAATTTGGAAGCCGCTGCCTCGTCGAAAATTGGGAGCTGACCGTGATCATTAGATGACAGCTGCTCGTCAGTTTTTGGTCAGCTTGCTTCTCTAAGGTGCCGGCCCGTTCGTGTGAACTGATGGCTCACCTCACTACGTGACAGAAATGATTTCCTCCATGTTGTTTGGCATTACGCCGACCCCTGTCAACTCCGTCGAGTGTGCCTCCAACGGCTGTTCGCCGGCACACGCCCAGTTTGATGAGAGTCTTGCGCAGGCGGCCTCGAACCAAGGTGCCGCCTCTTCTGTGAGCGAGCGCGCGCCAGCTCCATTGCTGCCGGAAGTATCGCGCGCAGTCATGTCGCCGAGCCCGCTCGGCGATCGTGTCCTTCAGAGCATTTCTGCTATCCATCAGGGCAAACCATTTCCGTCGGGTGCAGTTTCGCCGACGCTCGTCGGCGAGCCTGATCCTACCAAGGGTCTCCAGCTTGGGCCGGCAGCGCAGCCAGTCTTGCGTGTGCAGCAAGTCGAGGTACATCCGGCGGGCAAACCGGAAGGTGCGGATCATTTCGATTCGGCGCTGGCGAATCTGCGGGATGTTTACAACGGCGTTATCCAGGTTTCGCTCGTCTCCAAGGGGACAGGTGCTGTCAGTTCATCTCTGAACAAGCTTCTATCGGCGGGCTGAGCGGGCCATTGGCTGTCTTGACGAAAGACAAGATCGGTAACGGCTGTCCCGCAAGAAAGCGGCTTCATGCTCTCGTCCTGTTGCCGCTTTTGCTGACCCTCGCCGGTTGCAAAGCTGATCTGTATACCAAAGTGCAAGAACGCGAAGCCAACGAGATGCTTGGGCTGCTCCTGAGCAAGGGCGTCGATGCCATCCGTGTTGTCGGTAAGGATGGGACCAGCACAATTCAGGTGGAAGAAAAGCAGCTCGCCTACTCAATCGAGCTTCTGAATAACCAGGGCTTGCCGCGCCAACCCTTCAAGAGCCTTGGTGAGGTGTTCAAGGGGGCGGGCCTCGTTGCCTCTCCGGTTGAGGAGCGAGCCCGCTACGTCTATGCTCTCAGTGAAGAATTGTCGCGCACGATCAACGATATCGATGGGGTTCTCTCCGCCCGTGTTCATGTCGTTCTGCCGAAGAATGATCTTTTGCGACAGGATGCAACCCCGTCTTCGGCGTCGGTGTTCATTCGATACGCCTCGAATGCGAAGCTCTCAGCCTTGCTGCCGCAGATCAAGATGCTCGTCGCCAACAGCATCGAAGGTCTATCATACGACAAGGTGGCGGTCGTGTTCGTGCCGGTTGAGCGGGCTCAGCATGAGGTCTCCGTTGTGCCAGCAGCAGCTTCCACCGAACCAACGAAGTTCATTGCAACCCACATTGCGATTGGTGCAGGAGGTGGGCTCGCCGCGTTGGGCATTCTATCTTACGTGCTGCTGAGCACACGTGGGCGACAGCTTCGTCAATCCTGGCTCAAAGTGACAAGTTTCGGCAGAGATGCCAGCAAGCCAGCGGGCCAGTCCGCCGGCAAAACGCTCTCCTCCGATCCGAAATAGCGGCAGCAGGTCCGTATCGATGGCATCCACTAACCCAACTTATTCACTCAACCCGCATTCCGATCGCCTGCGCGAGCTTGCCGCTTTGATCCATCCCAGCCGGTTTGCCGGCCATCTTGATGGGCTTCTGTCGGACGCCGCAGTGCTGCAGTTGCAGAAGTCTCCAAGACTGCAGCAAAGACTGGTCGAATTGCTGCTAGGTAGTGAGCTGGTTTCGAGCGGAACCGACTGGGGTAGGGACGTTCTGCTCGGGCATGAGCCGCGTCGGGCGGCGCTGCTCGCTGGCAGTATCTGGCATGCCCGTTCGGTGCTGAAGCTTGTGTCAAGGCATGATGTAGCGATTCTGATCGAAAACATTGGTGCCGAAGCACATGCTTTCGCAATCCGACACTTATCCAGCGCCGTCGCAACCACATCGATTGACGATTCGCAGAAGCTCGCGAGCCAGATTGAAAATGACGGATTTGCCTGCCTTGGCGCTTGGCTCAAGGACGCATCAGAACTTGACCGTGTGCGCGTTCTTCTCCGCTTACCTGTGGGGACCACCGCCGAATCTCCAGCAGCCGAACACCACAACTCAGCGGGTCAGTTACTGTCTTTGGTGGTGGCCCACTTGGCCACGCAGGAGCCAGCGGCATGACGGCCAATGAAACAATCTTGCCATATAGCCCGCACATACGGCCGCTCGGTCCGCTCATACCAGCCGCGGAACTTGGCATCTGGTACGATGCGGTGCAGACGCGCGCGCTAGCCGAGCGATACCTTCGGCAGGTTCGCAGTTGGGCAAGGAAGGCCTATCAGCAGGAGCGGGAGCGCGGGCACTGCGAGGGTCTAAGGTCAGGCTCGGACGAAATGGCACAGCTGATTGCCCGAGCTGCTTCCGATGTGGCCGGTCGAAAAGCTGTTCTGCAACAGGAGTTACCACAGCTCGTCATTGAGATATTGACCGATTTGTTGGGCTCCTTTGATCCGGGTGAGATGTTGGTAAGAACCGTTCGTCACGCTGTCGAGAAAAGATATGGCAGCGCAGAAATATGCCTTCACGTGTCTCCTGTGAACGCTGATGCACTAAGACATGAATTCCTGGCGTTCGATGGAACGAATAGTCGGCCGAAAGTCAGAATCGATCCGGACCCTGCCGTGGGGCCGGACCAGTGCGTTCTGTGGAGTGAGTTCGGCAGTGTCGATTTAGGACTTGCCGCGCAGCTCCGCACATTGCGTCTCGGCCTTGATCCATCTTCTCAGGAAAGCTAACCGTGACGACGCAACAATCAGGCCATGATCAAGCCGGCGGAGAAGGAGATGTGCATGCGGCGATAGCATCTCTGAGATTCGCAGCAAAGGAGGTCGATACGCGTGCCGTGCGGGGACGGATCACGCGTGCGATCGGTACCTTGCTCCATGCCGTGTTGCCAGGGGCCCGTGTTGGAGAACTTTGCCTATTGCAGGATCACGCTTCCGGATGGTCACTTGAAGCGGAAGTCATCGGTTTGCTGCCGGACGGGGTTTTGCTGACGCCCATTGGCGATATGGTAGGCTTGTCCCACCGCGCGG
Organism: Bradyrhizobium sp. B117; assembly: GCF_038969555.1. NCBI lineage: Bacteria > Pseudomonadati > Pseudomonadota > Alphaproteobacteria > Hyphomicrobiales > Nitrobacteraceae > Bradyrhizobium > Bradyrhizobium sp. B117. The sequence continues at coordinate 8,668,160 of NZ_CP152414.1, read as the reverse complement.
AAGTGCTCCCAACAGGGCGCATGCAGGAAGTGTCAGTCGGGCCTGGCCTGCTCGGCCGCGTGATCGATAGCTTCGGCCGTCCACTCGATGGCAAGGGGCCGCTAAGGACGGTCCACACTTGTCCGCTCCGCGGGAAGGCGCCCAACCCGATGAGGCGGCGTGGCATCGAGCAGCCGTTTCCGCTCGGCGTTCGCGTTCTGGATGGACTTCTGACGTGTGGCGAAGGTCAGCGCATCGGAATCTATGGAGATGCCGGTTGCGGTAAGTCGACGCTGATGTCGCAAATTGTAAAAGGCGCGGCCGCCGATGTCACCGTAGTTGCTCTCATAGGGGAGCGAGGGCGCGAGGTGCGTGAATTCATCGAACGTCATCTTGGAGATGCCCTCGCTCGCACGATCGTTGTCGTTGAGACATCCGATCGATCGGCAATGGAGCGGGCGCAATGCGCTCATATGGCGACCGCACTCGCCGAGTATTTTCGTGATCAAGGGCTGCAGGTCGTTCTGATGATGGATTCGCTGACCCGCTTTAGCCGTGCGATGCGCGAAATCGGCCTTGCCGCCGGAGAACCTCCCACCCGGCGCGGCTTTCCTCCTTCCGTCTTTGCGCTGCTTCCTGGTCTGTTGGAGCGAGCCGGTATGGGCGAGCGGGGCTCGATCACGGCATTCTATACCGTGCTTGTCGAAGGTGACGGCACGGGCGATCCGATCGCCGAAGAGTCGCGCGGCATTCTCGATGGTCATATCATTCTTTCGCGCGCGCTGGCCTCCCGAGAGCATTTTCCCGCCATCGACGTGCTGTCGAGCCGAAGTCGTGTCATGGATGCGGTCGCCTCTGGTCCACATCGCAAGGCGGCATCCGCATTCCGCGATCTGCTCTCGCGCTACAATGAGGCTGAGTTCCTGATCAAGGTCGGTGAATACAAGCCGGGCAACGATCCACTGACTGATCGGGCAATCGAGTCAATCGAGGAACTGCGCGCATTCTTGCGCCAGGCACAGGACGAGCCGTCGAGCTTTGAGGAGACCGTTTCATGGATGTCGCGTCTGACGGCCTGAATCTCGTGCAAGCGTCGAAATTGCGGCTAGTGAAAGACATGAGAGAGCGAAGCGCGCTTCGTGAATTGTCGAACATGGAAGCCAGGCGCCAAATTGCGGTCGCAGCGCTGCAGCGAGCGTCTGAGAATCTTAAAGGCGCGGAGAATCGTCGCGCCAAGGCCGAAGCTGAACTTTATCAGGACCTGGCGTCGCTCGAGATGATGTCCGTGACCGAGCTCGATCGTCGCTGTCAACTCGTCCTTGGGCGGCTGGCAGCAGAGATCGAATCGGCACGTCAGGCGCGTGAGCAGGCGCGCATCGCGCATGAGCAGGCCCAGCGGGCGGTGAATGAGGCGCGGACTATATGGGCCAAGCGTTCGGCGGCGAGCCAGAAATGGCAGGAGATTGAGGGCGATGTCCAGCGCACTACCGCTGTCGGTTCGGAGTTTGCAGCCGAAATCGATGCCGACGATGAGGTTTTGCTCCGATATCACGCGAGCTGCGCCCGCGGAACCTGTCGATAAATGCCATGGGTGAACCCGCACTATATCAGCCAGCGGCAAAGCTGTCGCATGAAGTGGTCTCCTGGCTCAACGAGACCGCCGCACCGCGCACGGTTCTGCAGAGCCGCATTGGCGATAAGCCGCTATCGATCCGTGTGAGCCGGCTTGTTTGGCAGGCCGAGCCATATGCCACGTCGGTGCTCGACTGCGTATTTTGCGCCGAAGGCGAGACCGCTGTGTTGTCCTTGCCCCGCCTTCTCGTCGAGGCACTGATTTCAACGGTCCAGCATGGCCTTACTTTACCTTCCGACCCAACTCGCTCGCTCCTTCTCGAACTTGCACTGGAACCTTGGCTCGCTGCATTAGAGATCGTGCTCGCGCGGAATTTGCAGCTGATCCGCGTCGAAGACACAACGGCCAAAGACCCCTATTTGGAGTTCGACGTTACTTTCGGGCCGCTGGCGGCCAAGGCTCGCCTGTTCTTGTTCGCGCCTCTTGACGGTCGGGTACCGTCTGCGTTTCGTGTCTTAGGCGAGTTGATCGGCCAATTACCGCGAGATTTAGGTAAGATTTCTTCGGAATTGCCGGTCGTAATTGCGAGAGAGATCGGCTCGCTGCGCGCGCCCATCAAGCTTCTTCGCCAAGCACAGCCCGGCGACGCACTGCTGCCCGAGGTCATTCCCTTTGCCCATGGCCAGCTCATCCTCGCTGCGGACAAGTTGTGGGCGCCGGCGCAGGTGGCGGGCGACAGACTTATCCTTCGGGGACCATTCCGCCTGCAGTCCCATCCTCTAAGGTATGCAAATATGACGATACGCCCCCAAGCTGAACAAGCAATCCCGCCCTCGGAAGCCGACATCGACAGTGTTGAGATCACGCTTGTGTTCGAATGCGGCCGCTGGCCCATCACGCTGGGTACGTTGAGAAGCATCAACGAGGGGCACGTGTTCGAGCTTGGCCGGCCGGTGGACGGTCCGGTCGACATTGTTGCCAATGGTCAATTGATCGGCCGCGGCGACATTGTACGTGTCGGTGAAGCGTTGGGCATCCGGTTACTGAGCAAGTTGGCGGTCAATGGTTGACATTCAACCGAGCATCCTTGCGCTTGTTGCGGCGACCGCCGGTCTTGGCCTGCTGGCGTTCGCAGTTGTCACAACGACGGCGTTCATCAAGGTTTCCGTCGTTCTCTTCCTGATCCGCAACGCGCTCGGCACTCAGTCCATACCACCGAACATCGTTTTGTATGGTGCTGCATTGATCCTTACCGTGTTCATAGGGGCCCCAGTATTCGAGCAAACCTACAACCGCGTGACCGATACGCAACTTCGTTACCAAACCGCCGATGACTGGTTGACCGCCGCCAAGGAAGGCAGCGAGCCGCTGCGCGCCCATCTCAAAAAGTTCACCACTGAGGAGCAGCGCACGTTCTTCTTGTCGTCGACGGAACATATCTGGTCTGAGGAGATGCGCGCCAACGCAACAGCCGACGATTTTGCGATCCTCGTGCCGTCTTTTTTGATCTCGGAGCTTAAGCGTGCGTTTGAAATCGGTTTCCTTCTCTATCTTCCGTTCATCACGATCGACCTGATTGTGACGACAATTCTGATGGCCATGGGCATGTCAATGGTATCACCAACAATGATATCCGTTCCTTTCAAGCTCTTTCTGTTCGTCACAATCGACGGCTGGTCGCGGCTCATGCACGGATTGGTCTTAAGCTACGCATCCCCGGGGGGGTGAGATGGACGAGGCCAGCATTCTCACCCACCTGAGCCGATCATTAGTCCTGTTCATGATCTGGGTTCTACCGCCGCTTCTGGCAGCCCTCGTGGCCGGATTGGGTATTGGCATCGTGCAGGCAGCAACCCAGCTCCAGGATCAAACCTTGCCGCTTACCGTGAAGCTCCTCGTCGTCGTCGCCGTGCTCGTTCTGTTTGCTCCGGTGCTGAGCGCGCCCCTGATCGAGCAAGCCCAGCGTATCTTTACTGAGTTCCCCGCGCTCACAGCGAGGTATTAGTGCGCGCGGAACGCAAGCCTGTCTACGTTTCAGCTTAGCGTCTCGTTTGTTGGCCTTCATTGCGAACCACAAAAGGGCGAGTTCGTCATCTTATCGAAAGCTCGCCTCACTATTATGAGACGGATAGACAGCCGAACTGTCCTGTTCGGCTCTATGAGCCCGCCGTATTCGGAGGAAGGATGACTCCATTTGGAATTTCTATCCGTTCGATTCAGGTGTGCTTACGATGTAATGGAATTACCTGCTGAGACCTGTCCTCGATGCACAGCCTGGCGAGTTGTCGACACAAGTGAACGGGCAACCGCTTTGATTGCAAGCGGCCCCAAGTTTCTGGCATTCTGGTGAATGAGCCTGCGAATGAGGTGCCGCTCGAGACCGATCTCCATAGACTGCGAAATTGGCCCTCAGATCTCCAAACCGCGCTGCGGCCGGTGAGAGCGGAAGAAGCGTGGCTTGTAGGCCGCGCGCGATTTCGCGGGTGCTCTCATTGAATGGCCATACCTCTGCGCCGGATGGCGGTAGTCATATGGATAGTTGAAGCCGAAGTCATCTGCCCTGGGAGGCCTGTCGCTCTGCAACCGCTGGGACACGAGATCTGCAGAGTTCTTGACGTCTCACATCATGGCGACGTGAGTGCGACGGTTGCATTGGCTGAAGGCGCGACGAGCTGAGTTCAAATGGATGCCTTGTCACCCACCGAGACGCAAGCTCTGATTCAGACTGCTGTCGAGTTCGTCGTTGCGGCCGGTCTTGGCGCGGCCCGGGCCCTCGGCATTATGCTGGTTCTTCCGGTATTCACGCGACCGCACATTGGCGGGATTATCCGCGCAAGCGCGACGATTGTGATTGGATTGCCTTGCTTGATGCAGATCAGGAACGGCTTGCAGACACTAGATCCGGGCACCCGTATGGTTGCGGTCTCGCTCCTCGGTTTGAAGGAGATATTTATCGGCCTGCTGTTTGGTTTTCTGCTTAGTATACCACTTTGGAGCATCCAGGCCGTTGGTGACATCATTGATACCCAGCGCGGCATCTCCAGCCAGCTGGACGATCCTGCGACACGCAGTCAAACCGCCGCGATGGGGCTCTTTCTCGGGACTGCCGCGGTTACGATCTTCGTTGTATCAGGAGGTCTGCAGACCATGGTCAGATGCCTCTATGGAAGTTATCTGATCTGGCCCGTGTATCGGCTGCTACCTCCGCTGACCCAGCAAGGGGCAATGGAGTTTATCGGGCTTCTCGACCATATCATGCATACGACTCTCGTGGTCGCCGGGCCCGTGCTGGCTCTGCTGCTTCTGATTGACGTATCCCTCATGCTGCTCGGGCGCTTTGCGCCGCAAATCAAGCTGAACGATCTCTCTCCGACCATCAAGAATGCCGCCTTTGGAATCATTATGGTCAGCTACGCCGTCTTCCTCATCGAATATATGGGAGCAGAGATCATTCGGTTCAACGGCGTGCTGGAGTGGCTCGAGAAGTTCTTGAAATGAACGACACGAGCGAAGAGAAAAACCTTCCACCAAGTCACAAGAAGCTGAGAGACGCGCGTAAGAAGGGGCAGAGCCCGCGCAGCGCCGACTTTGTTACCGCGGCAAGCCTTTGCGCTGGTTTCGGTTGCCTGTGCTTCAGGGCCAGCTCGATCCAAGACGGATGGCGCGAAGCCGTGCGGCTCACCGACAAGCTGCAGGAACAGCCCTTCAACAGTGCGGCCCGGCAGGCGCTGGTCGGATTTATGGACCTTTCTATAACAGCCGCGGCTCCCATCCTAGGTGCGGCGGTTGTCGCGGCGATTCTGGCCGGTGTCTTGGCCGGCGGGGGGCTGACGATTTCGGTTGAGCCGCTTAAACCCAGCTTTGAGAAATTGGATCCCGTCAAAGGGCTGAAGCGGATTGTCTCCCAGCGGTCGGTTGTCGAGCTTGGAAAGTCTATTGTCAAAGTTTTGGTTCTTGGCGCCGCGTTCGTTTTCACTGTGCTCGCAAGTTGGAGGGCACTGGTATACTTGCCTGTGTGCGATTTGAGCTGCTTTGGTTTTGTCTTTAAAGAGCTCAAAGTGCTGATCGCGATTGCTGCCGGCGCTCTTCTGATTGGCGGCTTGGCCGATCTGCTCATTCAACGTTGGTTGTTCTTGCGCGACATGCGCATGACGCAGAGCGAAGCCAAGCGCGAGTCCAAGGAACAGGATGGTAATCCGCAGATCAAGGGTGAACACCGTAGGCTCCGTCGGGAGTCGGCGAACGGGTCTCCGCTCGGCATCCATCGGGCGACATTGATACTGACGGGGCGAGCGACATTGATTGGGCTGCGCTACGTTCGGGGCGAGACCGGCGTCCCGGTACTGGTGTGCCGCGGCGAGGGCGAAACGGCTTCACAGTTACTGGCGGAGGCGCGCGCCCAACGTCTGAGCATTGTCGAGGATCATGTGTTGGCGCGTCAGCTGATCCGAAAAGGTGCGATGGGCAAGGCCGTTCCGATGGAGTGTTTCGAGAGGGTTGCAAAGGCAGTCTTTGCCGCCGGCCTAGTTTAGCGTCGCACAAAACAGCGATGCGCTCAAATCTCTGGTCAACGATCCAACTGTCCCAAAACCTGATCTGTAAGCTGCACGATCCCAAGAAAAGGATCGAGCAAAGATTGGATTCCCGGAGGCTCGTCGGCCGATTCCAAGACTGATATGGACAAGAATGGCCAACCGACGTTCATGCTGCTCGGGTCTTACGAGCCGCTTATTGGGTTTCTGGCGCAACCCTGTTATGCGTTTCATCCTCCAAATTGCTCCTGTTGCCCCCCGACGTGGCCCCACGTGCGGTGATGGGAAGCACTGCACGATCACCACTGGTCGGCATGACAGCGCCATTGCCTAACAAGTCGCCAGGTTCATTGACCATGACCGCAAGGTTATTCCGGACTGAGCAGCCAAGGGTTGGATTGAACGAATTGTCGTTCACTGTAGGACCGACGATGGAGAGCGATGGGCAGACCGGAGGATGGGCTTCGAAAGTGATCGCTTCGATCCTCACCCCGGAACGAGCCGGCAAATCCACACGAGAAGCGGACAGGCGGATGTTGTAGGTGGCAACGCCCATGGCGCGAGCCTCGTGGGCCACCTGTGCAATGAGTCTGGGCGGGCCGATGACACCCACATGGAGGGCATCCAGCCGGCCGCGACTGGTCGCTGCAATAAAGCTTCGCAGCCGATGCCGTTCGGAGCCACGAAGGCTCTGCAGGAACAGCACGTTACTCTTCTGCTCGACCTGGATCTCTTGGTCAGCCGGCCCGGGCTGGATCGAGGCAGTATTTGCGCAGCCCCCCAATGTTGTTCCAATAACGATCGGGTAGCACAGATGTCGCAAAGTCATTTGGCGATCCTCATTCGATAATAAAGCCCGCGCTGCCGGTCGATCCTGGTGCGCTGGCGCGAGGCGCATCGCGCTCTCGCGGCCGCCGGGCCACCGTGTTCGTCAAAATCCGCCCCGCGTCTGAGGGTGGTGAGATGCGGTCGCTCGGCGCACTCATCCGGTTCGGATTCGGGCCGGGCCGCACGATGTAGGGCGTGACAATAATGACCAACTCGGTTTCACGTTTTTGAAACGATGAGGAGCGAAAAAGCGCGCCCAGGATTGGCACATCGCCGAGCCAGGGAAACTCGCCGATATCAGTGTTGAAGTTGCGCCTGATGAGGCCGCCGATTGCAAAGCTCTGACCGCTGGCGAGCTCGACGACGGTGCTCGCCCGCCGAGTGGAGAGGGCAGGGACCGCCATGCCATTGATTTTGACTTCGCCTTCGCTCGACAGTTCGCTGACTTCGGGCTTCACGCGGACATTGATCTGATTATTGTTGAGAACCGTTGGAACGAACTCGAGGCTCACGCCGAACTGGCGAAATTGGACCGAAACCTGCCGGTTATCCTGCATCACCGGAATAGGGAATTCGCCGCCGGCGAGGAAGCTTGCGGCTTCGCCGGACATCGCCGTCAGATTCGGCTCAGCCAGGATTGAGGCGAGGTGCTCGCTTGCGAGAGCGTCCAGAACAGCGCTCAAGTTGGTGTTGCCGGCGCTAAATCCAATCCCGATCGTGCCGCCGCCGCCGGCTGCGCCGGACCCTCCCCCTTTGCCGGTGACAAGGAAAGCGCCGTTTGGGCTCGAGGCGGTGAAGTTGATGTTGAGATCCTTGGCGGCGATGCGGGAGACCTCTGCCACCCGTACGCTAAGATTCACCTGTAATGAGCCGGCGACCTGGATCTTGTTGACAACCAGCGCGCCAGCCCCAAGAAACTGCTCAGTGACCTTCCTGGCGGTCTCGACGACCTCGGCATTAGGCGCCGTACCGCTAAGGATCGCGCCCCGCGGGGTATAGCTGACCTGAATCGGATAGTCGCCGACCTCGGCCTTCAGCGCGGCCCGCAGATCCTCGATCGGTTGGGTGACGACAACACGCAGCTCGGCGAGAGCCTCTCCATTGTCGTTTAGGGCGAACAGGCTAGTCCGTCCCGACTTTTTGCCAAACACGAAAATCGTGGTGTTCGACGGCGCCTGATAATCCGCAATGGCAGGGTCGGCAATAAAAATGCTCGCAGCCGGTCCGGTCAGATGAACTGTCTTTCCCTGTGAGGAGGTAAGGTTGAGCGTGCCGGTGGTGCTGCCAGGCGCGGCTCGTGGCGGTTCTCCTTTGCCATCTCGCTTTGCCTGAGCCGCGGCAGCAAGCGGAAGTAGCAGAGCAACTGCGCACAGGGCGTAGCAGAGGCGGGGAAAAGCGGCATAATGCGAGCCGCTGGCGACCATCGACGGTCCATCAGCGCCGGCGTCATTGTTGACGAAGTTCAAGGAAGTGCTGCTTTCAAGTTCGATCGGCTAGGCAGCCGATGCTGCGCCAACTAGTTCAAGTGTGTAACCGACACCGCGCGCGGTCTTGATCCTGAGCGTTGCACCCGCCTGGCTCAAATGCGTGCGCAGGCGATAAATCCCGACTTCCAGCGCATTGGTCGAGACCTCGTCGTCAAATGCATACAAGCTTTCTTCGAGCGATGCGCGCGGCACGGTACGGCCCGCGCGGTTGAGCAAATGTTCAAGAATGCACACTTCGCGGCGCGCAATTCTCAGTACTCGTCCACCGACGGAGACTTGTCTCGCGATCGGATCGAAATGCAGATTCCCGAATGTCACCACCGGCGCCGTCATCTGCGTTGATCGTCGCAGAATAGCTCGCATGCGAGCAACGAGCTCGTCGATAGAAACGGGTTTGGGCAGAAAATCATCCGCTCCGGCGTTGAAGATCGCAATCCGCCGACTGAGATCATTGAGATTGCTCATCATCATAGTTGGCATTGATCGTCCTTCGCGCCGCAACTGCTTCAACCAGTCCAAACCATCTCCATCGGGCAAGAAGGAGTCGAGCAGTATCATGTGGTAGTTCGCGCAATCCAACGCGGCCGACGCCTCATCGAGCGTCCGCGTCACGTCGACGGCGAACCCGCAATTCAGCAGCGTTTCCTTCACGGCGCGGCCAAAGTCCGCATGATGATCAACCAGGAGAATTCGCATTCATCGCCTCTCCTCCATCCTTGGCAGGACTTGAGCGTGTCACGCTTGACCATGACGATCGGCGGAACCCAGAGGATGCCGCTTTGGCGTGAATTCGAAAACCCGTGCGCGATACGCAAGAGCCTGTTGGCAGGCAGTGCACGTCCGCCGTCGGCGGATAGGCGGGGGCCTGCGGCGGATGGTTCCAGCCCGCGGCGGGGCTCAAAATCTCCTTTACGCCGGCAAGTGATCGGCAATCTCTCACGAGGACGAGAGCCCTGGCGATGTGCTGATTCATCTGCGGACTAAACATAGCGATGGCTGCATGCATTACGCGAACGCCTGCAGTGGCGATCGCGCCAAACTCGCGGAGTGAAAGGAAAGCGCAGGCGAGAGCGGCTGTATTTGCCGCCGAACGGACTTGCGAAACCGACATTGGAACTCCCAAATCGTCTTGATCCGCGGTCAGTCCTGCAAGGCTGTTGAGCCCGTAGTGTCGTCAAGTCACTACGATACAAGTTTTCCGCGTCTAAGACAGTTTACGCGCTATGCGGCGGACGACAGGCTGTAAAAGGCCAAGAGCGATGAAACGCTCAACACGCCCATGGGCGGGTTAGACATTGTCTCGCCAGCCGGTGATAATGGCCAAACATGATGTCAACCGTCCTGAAGCTCGGTTACTTCCAAGATCTTCTCCGCGCCAGCCGAGCGAAGGCTGCCAAGGAAGAACAAATTGAGCCTGGCATTGCTGTCGCGCATTGTCTGAGGCAGTGAGGCCGGCTCAATTTCGTCAGACGGGTTGAACGGCGCAAGAACGATCTAGTCTCGAGCTTGGACTCAGCCTGTGATCGGTACGGCGATTGCTCGCCTTGTTCTCGCGCGCTGGATCCTCGCCTGACTGCGAAGAGCGCGCTTCGTCTTGCGTTCACAAAGCAGATTAACGATGCAAGATCTGAATCGGAGCAGTCGAGAAGTGTCCCAAGCCGTATCGGCCGAGCATCGAGGTTCTGAGACGTTCGCAATTGTCGCTACCTGTCAGGAAGAGTTCACGCGTGTGGAGTCTGTCGCGAGACTGTCGTAATTCCTACAATCTGACGCTGGGTGAGATTCAAGCGCCTTTAAGGGCTCTTTGTATCGGCGCCATCAACATCGGACTCCTTGTGAGGCAATGACGACACAGTGGGGCCATGCTGTCGAGCTGTGCGAAGGTCAATCGCGCTATGTCCAAGGTCGTGAGCATTTGTCTGTCCAATCAAGCGTAGCGCCATAACGCCTTGAAGCGCGCGAAGAGGCAGTCGTTCGGCTATGACGCCAAAGATCGGCCAATCCGATCTGCCTCATACTCGGCAATTTAGTGGGAAAATCGGGGCGGGCGCGGGACGTCGATGTGACGCGAGACTGCCGATCGCTCGAGCCAAGTTGTTTGGTAGGGGACTGAGGAGAGAATCGATTGCCAGACGTCATCTTGAATGCGATCTCCATACATTTCGATCGACTATGAGGCCTTTAGGCATGCTCGGCAAAATCGATTGTTTTGATGGAACGCATCCAGGTTGCGGATCGGCTGTAATGCCATAGCGCCGCTTGCTACGGGTGAGTGAATGTATGATGCCATCGCGGCCGAACACTGTTGGTTGACGCGCGATCATTGTCAGAAAGAGTTAGCTAACGCGAGGGATGCTGCGCTTTCGGCGGCTTACCTCGCCAAATCCGCCTGCCAACCCCTGAAGCCGGCTGATAAATTCCTGCCTCGCGACACAATGCACCCAAGATGCCACGATGCTTCAACGAGCGGAAACGGACGAGGGGACAACATCGGTGTCCTCCTGACCTTCCGTCGGAACTGTCAACCGCTGTACGGCTCGATCGGCGCCTTCATCGGGCCGTCGGTCGCCCCCCTTACGCTCCGTCTGTTGTTGCATGAGGCGGAGCTGATGCGCCGCCTTTCTTCGTTGCAGGGTGTTGTGGCGCTTGGTCGCCAACGAACCTGCCAAATGGCGCGATCGACCATCTACTCATTACTCTCGCGCTTGTAGGGATTTGCTTCACTACTGGTACGGTAGCTTTCCAAATTGCCTCCAAGGAACAGGCGCTCGGTTTCCCGGGTCGGCGTTCTGCCCAGTGAGCACATCAAATCGACATCTCCATCGATGGTGTCCTGATCCTCGGCGTTCATTCCAAGCCCAATGCTACTCAGCACGTCGTCGGGCGTCCAGATTGTGGTCTTCGGTACGGTGTAGGTGTGTAGCGCGTCCGCATTGTTGGCAATCGCTCTCGCCCACGGATCGCGAGAGGCGACAAGTTTTGACGGATCCTCGACTAACGATACGAAGGCTGAGACTGTAGTCTTTCCCCGCATATGCCAACCAGCCTGGCGGGCTCGGTCCAGGGGATACCGCTCCAGAGGATCTCCAACGGAAGAATGATCTCGAGCCGTGTTGCGGACATGAGATATTGCACTCGTGTTTTCTTCCGTGTGCGGCTTGCAATCAGTGTCCTGATTCTGAAAACGCCGCAGTGTGACATATGATGACCTCGCCACGTCGTCGAATACGCGATCTCGATCAATGGCAGCGTCGGTCGCCGATGACCAGCGTGCTGCCTGTTGCGCGGCAAGTTCGATCTCGTTCCGAAGTGCTTCAAGAGTGGCACCCGTCAGTGTTGCGGCAAGCTGAGCGCGCCCACTGACGTATGATGAGGCTGGATATCGACTGGGTTCCGAGATCGCCTCGTTTGGCGCAGATGAGGGCGCGGCGCTCGCGGAATCTGCCGCTAAGGAGACTGGCGCCGCGGTGGGGTAGACCGAATCCAAGTCATCAAGAGCCAAGTCATTCAGCTGCTGCTCAAAGTTTGCTTGGTCTTCTGAACTTCTCGCTGCGATGGTTTGGGCGCTAAGCTCGTCCTGCTGTCGACCGACGTGGTGCGGCCGCTGAACCTCAAACGAATTGTCTGCGGCATTCTGTGGATCAACATTCATCTCTCTACTCCCTTCGAAGTGCCGCCTATCGGCGTGGATTGTCGCAGGTGCAGCTTTCGAGAAGCTGACAACGATTAAGCTGAGACCGGGTTCCTCGACCGCCGCGCTGCGTTCGCTTCACCTGTCGCCTAAGGCAGACAGTCCTTGCAGACTAAGAGGGACACGCAAGCGCATGCGGCTGATCGAGTGCTTCCTTCGTAGATCGTCTGCTCCTGCAGATGTGACGGCTGCATGTCCTCGCTCATTACGCCCGGGTGGACCAGCGCGACCGCTCGTCGTTTGTGGTTTCCAAGCGGCCGACCATCGAACAAATCGTTGTCAACGCCCGCAAGGCGAATGCCCCCAGAACCTGACCTACGAGGTTGTGATGTTGGAATAGCCGTCGCAACTACTTGCGCCTGATTGCGGCAGGCTGTTTTTGTACAGGCGCGAGCGCGCTTGCTGAATGAAAGCCAAACAACGCGCGAGCACGACATCTTGAACAACGTAAGCTGTAGTACTTATCGAGGGAGAAGAGCATATGAAGATTACCGGCAAAGGACTGACGATCCTGTTGTCCTTGCTTTCGGTCGCAAGCGCTAGCGCTCTGGCGAGAGCCGATGAGCCCTCGCCGAAATACACTGAGGTGCTCAATGCCCTGCAGGCGGGGAAGAATGTGAAGCTCATACTGGACATGAGCCACTGTAGCCCCGCGGAGGGCGGCAAACCTGCATCGGCAACGCAGGCCGGTCTGGTTATCAATGCATTCAGGGTGACGGTCCAGAATGGAATCAGCTTCTCCAATGCTCACCAAACGGTCGACACCTCTGGACATGCCGTGACCGAGTACATCCGCCATAGCCTTAGCCGCGAAGGCAAGCTGACGGTGCGAGCTTCGAAGCTTGTTGTCGGAACCGCCGAGCTTGTGAACCAAGGCGAATTCATCTGCGAACTGCCGGATGGCGCAAAGTTCATCTGGTAACGAAGAGCACAGAGAAAAGGGGCGCTCCGAAGAGTTGATCCGAATCGTGAAGGATCCGAGTTGCGCCAAGTTGCTGCTGTTTGACCAACGTTGGGCGTGAGGGCCGTCGATCTCCATTCGTCTCAGCGATTGGAGGATCGGCGGTTCGGGATGTCATCATATGGGTTGGAGCCCCGGCTTCTCAGTCGAACGCTCCAGATGAGCGGGGCAAGGTACGTCCCCACGCTCTCCGCGGTCCTGTTGGGAGTGTATTTACAAGCCGATCAAGCGGCGGGCTCGCGATGATTTCGCTCGACCTCGGCCCGCTCAGGATGAGCCGGTATCTTTCATGCCGCGTCTTTTGGCGTTCTTCACTTGAACCTTCCGTGCTGCCGAATGCAGCCGCAGGGTGATTGAACCACCCCGCTTAAGATCATGCTGTGAATGGCGGCTACGGGGTTTACTCGCCGTCTCAATTGTCGTTCGGACGCGGTTCGGATTTCCGAAAATAGGCGATCCGAGTGGATTCGGGAGCTTGTGGGGCTGCCCGAGGTGCTGACAGCATATCGTTCAGCCAGATTGCGGCCGATGGAAGAGAACACGCGGCAACCGGGTAGGCTTTCAGCCGTGTAGGGCTCGCCATGGATCAAAAAGCGGGTCATGGGGAAGTCTTGGCTCGGCAGAAGGCCCAGGTTTTGGAGCATGTCAATCACGAGAGTCGAAGCTTCTCGCGGGCCGTGCCCCCAGTCTAGGCCGAACCACTCTCCGAGTTCAGGAACTTGCGGGAGCGGGTGGTGGCCCGAGGGGGGCGCGGCGGACGGCGGTTGGAGGTTCGCCGCCTGCAATTCGAACCCGGAGGGCCGATCAAGCCCAGATGCGAGGCCGTCGTAGGTATGCGGGGAAGCCATCGGAGTCACCGACGCAGCTTCACTCCCCGAAGCGAACCTTGGGTGATGGATGAGTTGAACGTCATTGGATCCTCTCGGCCCCAGCACGGCCGTATAGCGTTCCCCACCAATCTCATAGTTCATGAGCAGATATTGCGCATTAGGCAAGAAGTCCCACTTGCCCAGCTTGGAAAGCATCATGTCGGGAGCGAGCTGGGTACGATGAGAAAAATCGTTGGGCACTGCGAATGAAACGTCAAATGTATCGCCAACAGCAGGAGAGCGCAGATGGATGAGCTGAAGATCGCTACCCCACGCGGTCCTAACACGATAACTTCGATGCCTGAAGATCGAAAGCAGGCGCAAACTGGTCTCGATCCGCGGCATCGAAAAGCTCTTGCTGGATGACACTTTGCACGTGCGAATGGGTGACTGAACCGGCAGTTGGCCAGCGCACCGGCGCATCGTAGAACGTCGTCGGCAAGCCCTCGCGATCAGCCGCACCTAAAAGCTGTTCCTGGGCGACATCTTGCACGGGTGAGTAGGCGACCGAACTCATGCTCGGCCAAAGCATCGGTGCATTGACTGGCGGCAGGCCCTCGCGATCGGCCGCATCGAAAAGCGCTTCCTGAGCGAAACTCTGCAGGGGCGAGGGGGCGGCACGCAATCGAAGGTGGAGGCACATTGTTTTGGCGCACAGCGTCGAAAAGCATATTCTGGGCGACACGTTGCGCGGGAGAGCGAGCGGTTAAACCCGTTCTCTCCCAAAACTGCTGAGCATTGAAGCCGCCCGCCGGCAATGAGCCCGTCCGCGTTCCCTAAAGGCTGCTCACGTTCGAAAAGCTGGACGGGCAAATCGGCGGCCGGCTGCATTGACCGGCGCGAATCGCCCACGTAACTCGGCGAGTTGTCCCGCCCCGCGGTTCGGCGGTAGTCGTTCACCCTGTTCAACGCGTAGATGAGCTTCTTGTCGTTCGGAAACAAAGCATCGGCATAGCCGAGCAGCGCTTTGTGGCTGAGCTTGGCAATCGACAAGGGGCGCAGTGCTGCCGCTAGCTTGCGGAGACTGCTAGCGTAATTTCCAGCGGTTTTTGCGTCCATTGCTCGACCAAAGGCCGCCTCGGTCGCCTCTCTGATGAGATTGGTATCTTCCTTGGACGGACGATAATGTGTTCTGAGCGGCGGAGCGGTATCGATGGGCTCCCGGTACCTACTCACCATTGACGATGCAGAGAAGATCACCTTGTCTTTTGGCAGTAGCGTCTTGGAGCGCTCGAGCAACGTGTCGTCATCGAACTCAGCAATCGAGTGACCAGACTGCTTCAGCAGCTCTGCCAATTTGCGAAGCCGACGGTCATAGATTTCAATTGTAATCGCATTTGGCGGTGGGCCTCGGTGAAGGGCAGCACCAGACGCTGCCTGGATGAGGCGATCGTCTTTGTTCGGTGATGTCATAAAGCCCGCGATGGGAATATACCGGGCCAAGCTGTCGCACCTCTCGCAAGTGTTGCTCGAACACCGCTTGCGGTTCTTTGGGTTGTTCAACCGTGGTATCTGACGTAGCGGAATCTTTATACGCTGGGTTGATCGCGTTGTTTCGATCCATGCTGCAGTCCGCTCGCTTCGTTCCCTCGTTCTTTCGCTACCCACGTTAGCTTTCCAAAACCTGATCTGGCCGGGCGGAAAGTAAGAATGAATATTGGTCGGCAACTGCCTTTTCGAACCCGACGACGAGGCGGCGAACGTAAAGACGGTACAGGCTTCGGCTGAAATTCTGATTTTCCAGGTGCGGTACGCGCGCCACCTCCCCTGATGGCCAGCTCGGCGGGAGCAGTATAGACGGAGCGAAGGCTGCTTTCGATTTCCGAACATCGAAAACAGCCAAGTTGTGCTAAGCCTCCACCCTTAATCTTCTTTCCCTGACTTTCTGTAGGGATTCGACGCGCTCGCGGTCCGATAGTCATCCAGATTCCCGCCCAAAAACAGTACCTCGCGCTCCTCAGTTGGGGTATCACTTACCCAGGCCAGATTGGGTTCATCATCCTCAGTCCCGTCCTCAAGAATACTGACGATCTCGTCGGCCGTCCAAGCGGTGATCCTTGGCACCGTGTACGTGTGCAACTCATTCGCATTTTCCGCGATCACTTTGGCGCCATACTCGTTGTCGTCGTCTGGCGAGAGGAGCAATTGGGAGGCCTCCTCGGACAGCGACACAAACGGCGAAGAAGTGGTGTCGCCCCTCATGTGCTCTGCCGCTGCGCGACCCAGATCAAGTTGACCTTGCCCCCTGGGCTTAATCCAGTTTGAAGTTCGCTCTGGCCCAAGACGAGGACCAGAGCATGAAGCGCAATCGTTTTACGGAAGAGCAGATCATCGGGATCTTGAAGGAGCACGAGGCCGGGGTTTCGGTGGCCGATCTGTGCCGCAAGCACGGCGTCAGCGACGCCAGCATCTACAAATGGAAGGCCAGGTTCGGCGGGATGGACGTCTCCGAGGCCAAGCGGCTGAGAACGCTAGAGGACGAGAACACGAAGCTGAAGCGGCTCCTTGCCGAGGCCATGCTGGACAATGCGGCGCTGAAGGATCTTTTGGGAAAGAAGTGGTGACGCCCGCAGGGAAGCGGAAAGCTGTCGTCCATCTGCGCGAGGCATTCGGGATGAGCGAACGGCGGGCGTGTAAAGCCATCGGCTGCTGCCGCATGACCATGAGATACCGGACGACCCAGGCTGACGATGCCAGCCTTCGTCAGCGCATGAGGGCGATCGCCCAGGAGCGCCGCCGCTTCGGCTACCGGCGGCTGCATGTTCTGCTCAGGCGGGAGGGGTATCTGATGAACCACAAAAAGCTCTTCCGGCTCTATCGGGAAGAGAAGCTGACGGTGCGTCGCCGTGGTGGCCGCAAGCGGGCGATCGGGACCAGGGCGCCGATGCTGGTTCCGATGACGCCGAACGACCGGTGGTCGCTCGACTTTGTGTCGGATCAGCTGACCGACGGCCGCCGCTTCCGCATCCTGACCGTCGTCGATGATTGCACCCGTGAGTGCCTGGCGCTGTTGGCCGATACCTCGCTCTCCGGCGTCCGTGTGGCGCGGGAATTGGACCGGCTGATGATCGAGCGCGGCAAGCCCAGGATGGTGGTGAGCGACAACGGCAGCGAACTCACCAGCAACGCCATCCTGGTATGGGCCGACCAGAGCCATGTCGAATGGCACTACATCGCGCCGGGCAAACCCATGCAGAACGCCTTCATCGAGAGCTTCAACGGCCGGCTGCGGGATGAGCTGTTGAACGAGACGTTGTTCACGTCACTGGCACAAGCCCGCGTCACACTTGGATGCTGGCGGGCCGATTACAACGACACACGACCACACTCGCAGCTCGGATGGAAAACTCCGTCCGAGTTCGCGATGACCTGTCACCCGCGCCGGGATCTGGCGCTGCGCTATGCCGAAGGCTCCGCGCCAGCCCCCGTCGCTCCCACCGCCCAACCGGGCAAATCCAACGGCGGGGGCGAACTCAGAACTGGATAAAACTTGGGGGCAAGGTCAAAGTCGTTGGCCTCCCCAGATATTCCAGGGGGCGGCGTCGAAACGCGAAGCCGCCATGGAACGCAAATGGGCCATTGCACTCTGATTGGCGAACCCGCGCGGCTTGCAATGGCTAGCGTGGTTTTGGAAGCGCTGCAGCTCCAAGTATGAGGATGCCACCACGTCGTCGTGAACGCGGCTACTATCCACGCCGCCGGTCGACGGTCCAGTCGCTCCTGACCATGGCATTGACGTCTGCGCGGCGAGTTCGATTTCCCTTCTGAGTTCCGCAAGGCTCGCGCAGGTCAGCGTTACGGCGAGTTGAGCGCGCGCTGTTACAAAGGATGCGGCTGTGCACCGTTCGTTCTTCGGGATAAGGTCCGCTCTCCTATTGCCATCCGTTGCAGTTCGGGTCGATCCAGCGCCGGCTGAAGCTGGTGCTGGGAGGACTGGCCGGTGCTCTCTAAGTCGCAGCTCAAAGTCTGCTTGCGGCGCGGTCTCTTCCTGTTGCGGCTCGACGCAACTGATGCGAGCCGCGGACGGGTTCACCTTGTCAAATGGGTCCATTCCATTCTCACTGGTTGCCTTGTCAATATCATCGAGCAAAGTTGGTCCGATGAGGATCAGAGGCTGAGCCGGGCGCAACTCTCGATAAAATTGCAGCGGACGGTAAGTTGAGGGGGGCGGAACGGGCTGAGCCAGGATCCAGGTCCTTCTCCTCCAGGTCTTGAGCCATCAAGTGGGCCTGCTAGTCCGATAGAGATATTACTATGCTAAAGGGCTTAGCTGTCGAATAGCTGACCAGGCCCATTGGTTGAAGTAAAGTCCGGGCCCTTGCCAGCTGTGCTGGCGGGCCTGTTGTTCATTGCAGAGTTGAGTTTGGCGAGATGGACCCTTCGCCCCTGTCCAGCTCCACGGCAGCGCGGTGTGAATGGTCTGGGAGAAGCGGTGCGCGAAAGAGCTGCAATCGGTGAGCTTGCGCTGGGTGGATAAGTTTATCTGCGTCAGCTTGCATTGTGCGCAAGTCGATGTCGTTGAAAGGCTCGTCCAGGGGCTAGCTCTGATCCGAGTAGCCGATGCCGCAGCCATCGGGCTCGTGATTGCGCCGGTCTGGCGTGAAGCTCATTGTGCTTTGTTGGGACTGCTGTTTGGGGCGAGGAGTTGCGCGGGCGCGGTGAAGGCTGGTCGCAAAACACGACCCGCTCGATGCAATTCAATCCAGACATCCGCCGCGAGACGTTGGATCGCCAACCAGACGTGACATGACCACGAACGATCCATCCCGAGAGGCGTCCCACTCCCATGTGCCGGTAAGTGAGGCGGTCCGATATCCAGCTGGGTGATTTCGTCGACGTTGATGCGCCGCGATTCTTGATGCTCAAGGCGGCCGTGTCCAAGGTAGCTGAGTCCCGTGCACATATCGGCGCGGTCGTGGGGCCGTCAAGACGGGCCTTTTTGGCAACTTGGCGGTGCGTCATCACACCCGTAGAGTACGCGAGGACATGCGCCGCGCGCGCGAGAATTAACGACGCTCCAGCATCCTCGAATCCAGCGCAGCTTCGAAGCGTTGCCGTAACGCGGCATCTATAATCTCGAATGGTTCATCGCATTATTAGATGCTGGTGCTTGGCGACGCCTTATTGATCGGATGTCACTTTGCAGCGCGGCAGCAAGCGGTCGACCAATCGTGTCGCGCCAAAGTTGCCGTGTTCTCGACCGCATCGCGGTTATCTCTTTCGCGGACGCGCCGGCGCTCCCAATTGCAGCTGCTGCAATTACGCAGCGCGTGTTCGGTGAGCCTGATCAGAGAACGCTTGGGATTACGCGAGGGAAGGTTAGAAACGGCAATAGAAGAGGATGCCAAGGGACGATAGTAGATTGAAATACTCAACTATTGCGTTTGCATGGTCTGGACCTCTAAAGATCCTCTAGCATGATCATTAGCTCGCTCGGTCGGGAGTCCAAACGTTTCGATCGCGAATCCCATCCAAACATCTTCCTGAAAAGGAGCTGGCTTCTTGATGAATTCTGGAGAGCCGATGTGAATGTACTCGTGTGGAAGCAACCCGCCGCTGGAGACAAGCTGTCAGGTCGGTGTCAATCGGCAACCAGCGTGGTCGAAGCTCTTCTTGGCCGCGCCCGCTCGGAGAAGATCGCAAGACCTACCAAAAGCTTCTTTGGTGACATTCTTCTCACATCAGCCGGCTGTTTGTTGTCTATGCCTCAAATTGGCTGCCCGGAGCACATGCAAGGTGCGCTTGCGCGAAAGCGCAGGTTGGCTGTCCACAAGGCCGGCCAAGCAGCTCAGATGCCGCCGCATGAGTGACGGTTATGTCTTCGGGTAACTCCATGCTTCATCTTGGCTTAAATCTTCATGGTGCCGGTGGTCATTCCGCCGCATGGCGCTGGCCGGGGACGAATCCAAGCGCCTTTTTCGACATCGAGCACTACGTCCGCGCTGCGAAGATTGCGGAGCATGGTCTGATGGATGCTGTATTCCTCGCCGACACCCCCGCGATAAGTTCCGACATCACGCACCAGCCGCCGCTTAATGGGCTCGAACCGACGCTGGTTCTCGCTGTGATTGCACGTGAAACGGATCGAATTGGTCTGATTGCGACGGCGTCGACCACCTACAACGAACCATACAATCTTGCCCGGCGCTTCCAATCGCTCGATGTCATCAGCCGCGGGCGCGTTGCGTGGAATGCGGTCACGACGTCGAGTCCGGCGACGGTTGCGAACTTTGGCGGCCGAGAGGTTGGGCGAGCGGATCGCTACAGACGTGCGGAGGACTTCGTTGAAACGGTCCGTGCTCTCTGGCTGAGCTGGAGCGGCGAGATAGTCATCGCCGATCAGGCTGCGGGCGTTTACGCAGATCAGAGCCAATTTCGCCTGCTCGATCCCGCTACCAATAGTTTCGGCATCCGGGGCCCACTTACGCATCCCGCTTCGCCTCAAGGCCACCCAGTCATCGTTCAGGCTGGCGGTTCGGATCCCGGATTACGGCTTGGCGCCCGCAGTGCAGATGTCGTGTTTGCGGCAGCCGGCGACTTGTCAACGGCGATGCAGGAGGCAGAGCGCCTGCGCGCGCTTTCTCGGCAATTCGGCCGCCCTGCGGCCCCGCTCATCCTGCCAGGCCTTGTCACCTGTATCGGGGGTACCGAGGAAGAAGCGGTTCGTCGCAAGAAAAACCTTGACGGACTCCTCGATATGGAGCGCGCCATCGCTGCTCTTGCACGAAGCATGGGCGTGGCAGTCGAGAAGCTCAGCCTCGAAAGGCAAATCCCGGAGGAGATCTTGCCTGCTGCAGATGATGTTCCGTTTTCTGTCGGTCACCATCGCACGATTGAGACTCTGGCGCGTCAAGGTCGGACGGTTCGCGAAATCATTAGCAGCGTTCAAGCGTTTGGCCACCGCGCGCTCGTGGGTGCGCCCGAGCAGATCGCAAACTCGATTGAGGCATGGTTTCGCGCTGGCGCGGTTGATGGTTTCAACATCATTCCGGACGTGCTGCAAGATGGCACTTCGGCGTTTGTCGACAATGTGGTCCCCATCCTGCAGAAGCGCGGGCTCTTTCGCAAAGAATATCGTGGGCAGACGCTGCGAGAGCATTTCGGGCTTTCCATTCCTTTCGGGCCGGCACGAGCCACAGCTAGCCCACCGCTATGACGCTTCCTCAACATCAAATGATTTGGAGACTGGATATGCATTTGTCGAATGCGCGGTCAACGAGGCGATTCACTGGAAAGTCGGACTATCCAGCAAGAACCGTGAAGGCGGCCCTCCTCGTGCTCTTGGGCCTGTCGCAACTGCCGTCAAGTATTCATGCTCAAGAAGGGGTAGCCGGGAGCGTAAAGCGAGGAGGCGTTATTCGTTACGGGCACTTTCAGGAGCCGGCGTGCCTCTTCGGAGGATGGGTGCAGCAATGGTATCTGCAACGCCAGTACAGCGATAATCTGGTCGCCCGCAGCGAGGATGGCAAGATTGTGCCATGGCTGGCCGAGTCATGGACAATTTCCGATGACAAGAAGATATACACATTCGAGATAAAGCCGAATGTGAAGTTCACGGATGGCACTTCTCTGGATGCGCAAGCCATTGCGGACAACATCAACGGATGGCTTAGCAACGACCCTGATCTGCGTAATCCGACTGCTGCTCCGTATCTTAGCGATAGCTTCGAATCGGCAACAGCAATCGCTCCTCTGAGGTTACAGGTAACCTTGAAGGTGCCATTTCAACCCTTGCTGAACGTGTTTGCTCAATCCTCGCAAGGCATTCTCTCACCTTCCGCGCTCAAACGCGGACTTGCGGTAAACTGCGAGAACCCAGTCGGCTCAGGTCCATTCATTGTCGACAAATGGCGTCATGGACGGGAGGTCACCTTCCGCCGCAATCCCGACTACAACTCGGCGCCGGCCACCGCCAAACATCAAGGGCCGGCTTACATTGACGGAATCAGCTGGAAGTTCCTGCCAGATCAGACCGTGCGGTACGGCTCGTTCATCGCGGGCGAGACCGATGCCATATACGATATCCCAGCTATCGCATGGAAGGAGGCCAATTCCCGTTTTCCATTATTGCGGCACATTACTGGCGGTACCCCTCTGCGCCTGGCGTTGTATACGGCACGGCCCCCATTTGACGATGTGCTCGTCCGCAAGGCGTTTGCCTATTCTACTGACCGGAAGGCCGCAGTCGACACATCATTCCTTGGCTCTTTGCCATTTGAAGGCAACGGTGCGCTGAGTCAGAGCTCGCCGGAATACCTGCCTGAGCTCGGGCAGTCGTATACGTACGATATTCGGAAGGCCAATCAATTGCTTGACCAGGCGGGTTGGACCGAGCGTAATCCTAGCGGCGTTCGTGTTAAGAATGGCAACCCGCTCATCGTGCGCGTGTCCTATTCGAACGCTTTTCTGAAGCCAGATGGCGAGCAAGCCTTGCAAGTTATCCAGCAGCAGGCAAGAGCGGCCGGTTTTGACGTACGTCTTCAGCCTACCAATCCAGCTGATTTCTTCGCAGGAAAAAACCTCGGACCCGATGATTATGAGATTGTTCTCCTCTATTGGGTTGCCCCCGGCGCGGAGATATTCCGGATCTCGTGGAAGCCCGATCAGAAGGGCGAGACTAATCGCTTCAATCCCTCACGCTATCAAGATCTGACGCTTTGGGACATCATTCAAAGGGCGGAGCAGGAACTCAATGGGGCGCAACGTGTCGCCCTCTATCAGCAGGCGGAACGGAAGATCGTGGATGAGGCTCCTGTGATTGGCCTCACGGTGCTGGACGTAACGTTGGCGACCAAGCCAAACCTCAAAGACGTTTGGCTGGACCGCGGCTCGGTCGGCGAACCCGTTTTCTATGACGCTCATTTCGATGATGGGAAGTGACGCCGTGAAAATAGCAGCCCATCATCCCATTGTTTGGTTCGCGCGCCGGATATTCTCCGGTGTGGTCGTGGTGTGGGCTGCCGCAACCTTCGCGTTTTTGATCCAATGTGTGCTCCCTGGGGACCGCGCCCAGATCATCATCAATGCGACAAGCGGCAACGTCGGAGTCGCGTCCTCGGCGGAACTTGCGGCGATCAATGCGAAATACGGATTTGATCAACCGCTCGCGGTTCAATACGGAAAATACATACTGCGAAGCCTGCATGGAGACTTTGGCGAGTCGTACCAGCAGCATCGGCCTGTCGCAGGGATCATCGCGGAACAGATTGGCCCTACCATTATTCTGGCGGTCACCGCGCTGCTGTTCGCATGGATTATCGCAGTCCTGACGAGCTTGTTCATCGCCGGCAGAGACAACATGTGGGCGAAGTTGCTCAATGACACGCAGGTCTTTTTTGCGACCGCGCCGCCCTATTGGCTGGCCACAATTCTGCTGGTTGTTTTTGCGGTAAAGCTGCGCATTTTTCCGGTCATCGGTGGAAGTTCTCCGGCCGGGCTCATTCTGCCGACACTTGCGTTGGCTCTTGAACTATCGGGCTTTTTCGGACAAGTCGTTCAGAACGAGTTCACGCGCGTGCTCGAGCAGCCGTTCGTTACGTCCGCGCGGGCCCGAGGCATGAGTGATTTCGGCGTCAGGCTTCGCCACGTCCTCCGCCATGCCGCATTGCCTGGCATTAGTTTATCAGGTTGGGCGCTCGGCAAACTGCTTTCGGGCGCGATTTTGATCGAGGTGGTTTTCGCCCGTCAAGGCCTAGGTGGAGTCCTTGTTGCTGCAACGTCCTCGCGAGACGTTCCGATTGTCTCGGGAGCTGTTCTGGTCTCTGCGGGCCTGTTCGTTCTTGTTAGTTTGATTGTCGATCTGACTTACCGGGTGGTCGATCCGAGGATCAGGTTGACATAAGCATGTTCGCCGAAGCCACCGTGTCTCGTTCGCTCAAAGAGGTCCTGGCAATCGTCGGCCATGTTCCGTTCCGAGTTGCCGCCTGTCTTATCATCATTGGCCTCTTTGCCCTCGCGGCTGTGGCGCCAAAGGTGCTGCAGACGCACGATCCGCTCGCTATTGATTTGAGATCGTCATTGCCGTCTCCGTCGATCGCCCATTGGTTGGGAACTGATCAATTGGGTCGAGATCTTTACTCTCGAGTAGTCGAGGGGGCAGGCCAATCGCTGGCTCTTGGACTAGGCGCGACGGCGCTGAGCATGTCCATTGCGATCGTTTTCGGCGTCGCCGCCGCAATTTCTGGTGGCGTATGCGACAGCATCCTGAGCCGGATTGTCGATATGCTCTTCGCAATTCCCACGCTCCTGCTCGCCCTTGTGTTCGTGACCGTTTTTGGGCCGTCGGTATTGACTGAGGTCATAGCTGTCGGAATCAGCACAGCGCCAGGCTATGCGCGCATGATCAGGGGCCAGGTGCTTGCCATCAAGGGGACAGGGTATGTGGAGGCCGCCAAGGTGCTGGGCCATCCATTTCCCCGTATTGTCTGGAGGCATATACTTCCCAACGCCATGAACCCGCTGACGGCAATGATGACGATCGGCGTAGGTCAGGCGATTATATGGGCCTCCGGTCTTGCTTTTCTTGGTCTCGGCGTCGCTCCCCCGGCGCCTGAATGGGGCGCGCTGCTCAATGCCGGGCGCAATTATGTAATCTACGCCTGGTGGCTGGAGATCATACCCGGTTTGGCAGTTACGGCGTTTGCCCTCAGCCTCACCATCATCGGGCGCCATCTACAGGACCGTCTGGAAGGAAAAACGTGAATGTCACAGGGTCGCCTACAGCCTGTCGCGCAGCAGCCAGACCTCCTCACGGTCGATTCGCTGCGTGTTTCCTTCGGTCGCGCCACCGACGAGAAAGCGGTTGTGCGCAGCATATCCTTCTCCCTCCGACCGGGACGGTGTCTCGCGATTGTCGGTGAATCCGGCTCGGGCAAGAGCGTGACTGCGCGGGCTCTCATAGGCCTCGCTGGTCGCTACGCCAATGTTCATGCACGCCAGCTAAGCTTCGACGGAACGAGCCTGATGGGTCTTAGCGATCGTGCTTGGCGGCGCATCCGCGGCAACGAGATTGGCTTTGTATTACAAGATGCACTCGTCTCACTTGATCCGCTTCGCCGGATCGGCAAAGAGATCGGTGAAGGCTTGCTCCTCCACGGCGCGGTATCATCGCGCAAGGAACTCGCGCAGCGCGTCATTGCTCTTCTTAAGCTCGTCGGTGTCCCCGACCCCGAGACCAAGGCCAAGCAGCTGCCGCATCAGTTATCCGGCGGCCAGCGTCAACGGGCTCTCATCGCTTCGGCACTTGCGCTCGATCCCCGCATCCTGATCGCCGACGAGCCGACGACCGCTCTCG
Organism: Bradyrhizobium sp. B117; assembly: GCF_038969555.1. Classification (NCBI taxonomy): domain Bacteria; kingdom Pseudomonadati; phylum Pseudomonadota; class Alphaproteobacteria; order Hyphomicrobiales; family Nitrobacteraceae; genus Bradyrhizobium; species Bradyrhizobium sp. B117. Next base: position 8,642,947 of record NZ_CP152414.1, on the reverse strand, counting down.
ATGTGACGGCGCAAGCTCATGTGCTGTCGCTCCTTGAGGAGACCAAAACGAGGGGCAAGGCTCTGATTCTGATCAGTCACGATCTGGCAGTGGTCTCCCGCGTGGCGGATGAGATCCTCGTCATGCGAGAAGGCGAGGTCGTCGAACGCGGTAACGCCGGCCAAATATTCAAAGATCCGGAGCACCCCTATACTAAGCAGCTGCTGGACGCCGTGCCATCAGGCCGGCCGCGCGGCTCACGCCTCTCACCATCCGCTATTGTGCGTGCGCCTGCCCGGCAAACGCAGCCAGAAGTGCAATCCCCACCGAAATCTCGTCCCATCCTGCTCGAAGCGACAAGTCTGGTGAAGCGCTTCAAGGGCCCGGATGGCACTTTACGGACGGCTGTGGACGGCGTCTCCTTCGAACTGCGATCCGGCGAGACTTTGGGCATCGTAGGTGAGTCCGGATCAGGAAAGTCAACGATGGCGCGCATGGTCCTGGCGCTCGAGGAGCCTGACGAGGGAGCCGTTCAGTTTGCAGGCCGGCCTTGGACCGCGCTCGCCGAGCGCGAACGGCGGGCTCGGCGGCGGTCACTATCGACCATTTACCAGGATCCTCTTGGCTCGTTTGATCCACGTTGGACGGTCGGACGCATCATATCCGACAGCCTTTCGAGCGACGTTGAGACGCGGCGCAAGCGGCAGGAGCGCGTTATCGAGCTGCTCGATCTGGTCGGGCTACCCCAGGCCTTGCTGGACCGACGACCGCTCGAACTCTCGGGCGGTCAGCGCCAGCGCGTTGCGATCGCCCGCGCGATCGCGCCAAATCCTGCCGTCATCGTCTGCGATGAGCCGGTCTCGGCGCTCGACGTCTCGATCCAGGCCCAGGTCTTGGACCTGCTCGGCTATCTGAAGGACCGCGTCGGCGTAAGTTATCTCTTCATCTCGCATGATCTCAGTGTTGTTCGTCACATCAGCGATCGCGTCATAGTTATGCGCCGGGGGAGAATCGTCGATAGTGGCGCCACTGAAGAGATATTTCGCAATCCAGAGTCTGAATATACCAAGAGCCTTATCGCCGCCATGCCGCGTCTTGTGCGCGACCACCAGATAGGTCGTTCAGCTACTATCCTCGAAGAAGGCATCGCATGAACGCCTTCGAATCCGATTCTTTATCATAAAATTGTCTATCTCCGATCGCGGGGCATTCGCCTTTGCGCGCCGAGTTGGTCACGATTACGCGCTCATTCACCGCTCGAACAGGACAGTCCGTGGCACGGGTTCCCACTAGATGGACCGGTCGGCGCGCGGAGCAGGGCGAGTCGAGTTCTAACCCTGAGCTCGGCGATCCGCAAATGTCGGATTGCAAGTCATCGATTGCGTGCTCGCAAAGGACAGGCGGCTCTTGCGCCCCTGCAAACGAGCTCGCAATCTTCGCTTTCACGATAGCCTTGCCATCATGGTGCGGTCCCTGACAACGAGAGTGTGTTTGTCAGGTTCAAAACATTCGGCGTCAATAATGATTTCAAGACGCCTATTCAGCCGTTAATTGCGACTGATGCGGCTGGCACGGTCATTGCTATCAGAAATGAGGCAACGCCGAGTAGGGGCCCACTTCAGCCCTGTGAACGATCACTTTTCCCCGGAAGCCGTGGGTCCATTCTGAAAAACAAGCAAGGCCCTGAAGCTTTCGCATTCGGTTTGATGGAGAGCGAATTGGATTTGCCTAGAAGAGCCGACGAGACAAATCGCAACGACTGGACGTCAATGTCAAAAGACGGTTGCGTTGTCAACGTTGCCGGACTCGGTGAACAACGTCAGCGCGCTGCAGCGGGGGCGCATGACTAGAATTCGGATGACGTGCTCAAGCGTGCCGGCTGCGGAGGTCACCGACACAATAGGCGCCTCATCGAGGCATCGTGTCGTCATTTCGCCGACGAGTTCGCCACAGGTCGCATAATTCAAGGCGGAGCAAGAGAGGTCGATAACAGGCCCCCCGTAATCCGGGCAATACGGAATCGTCATGTCGCAAACGATCGGCCCTGATAGTGAGTGCACCGCGAATGAAGGGGCAGAGCACTGGTCAGATCCGAAGCACAATCTATCATCAGATGGCGACTTTGTTCGGTACTGGAGCCGAGCTGCCGATCGGCTGCGCGCGGTGGCTGCGGTTGGGAGGCGAACCGAAGAGGCGATCGGAAGGACCGGGATTGGCTTGCAGCTATCGTCCGAGAACTTTAACGGTCACGACCTGTCAGACTTCCCGTTGCGACGCTGTACCCTCAATCGTGCGCAGCTCTACGGAGCAATGTTGGATCGGGCAGACCTTTCTGGGGCGAATCTTATCTGTCCGGGGCTAGAGAGGGCAAGTTTCCGTGGGGCCAAGCTCGATTATGCGTATATGCATGCGATTGCAGCGCAGGTGTGCAACTTCGACGATGCCAGTCTGCGCAATGTAATTGATGCAACAGGCAGCCTGTTTCACGGTTGCAGCATGAAAAGGACACGCTTCGATAACGCCATGCTCAGCGGGCTTCTCGCTTACCAATGCGACGCGAGTGATGCTGTATTCGATGGCGCGGAGCTACAGGGTTCGACCATTAATGAATGTTTCCTTCCTTCCGCTTCCTTCCGCTTTGCCAAGCTGAGCCAACTCACGATCACGAAATCACATCTGGCGTCTTGCTCGTTCTTCCAGTCAAAGGGGAACTGTTTATCGATTGTGCGTCCCACCTCGGTCGATGGTCTTGTCCTGGAAGGCGCTCATCTTCCGTATCTGAGACTCTCAAAGGTAAGCGGCCGCATCGCAGCGAGAGGCATGTGCGCACCATTTGCTGATATTCACTTGTCAAATCTTCCAAATGCGGAGCTTGAGCAGACGGACCTGACCGACGCACGGCTTCTGTCCGTAAGCTTGTCCAACGCAAACCTCGCCGGTGCCGTGCTTAACAGTGCATCCATTCATTCCTGCGAGCTCGACGGAGCGGACCTGTCTCTGGCATCAGGCGAATGCATTTCTATAACAGAGAGCACAATGCGAGCCGCCAAATTATCGGGCTTTCGTGGCCGCTCTAGCTTTGTGCGCGACTGCGATCTCGAACGTGCAGACCTATCCAATGCTTACCTTTACAGGTCGATGATCACCGGTGATCCCCCGCAATCAATGGCACTGGATGAGGCAAATCTCGAAGGATCGAATCTCGTTCAGGCATATCTCGCCGCAGGAATGACGAGAACCAATCTGGAGGCAACGCGGGCCGCGTACGTTCGCATGAACCAATCGTCCTTGCGCGAGGCGAACCTGAGTGGGATGTCGCCGTTCCAGGCCAGCTTCGTAAAGGTGGACTTTTCGGGCGCTAAGATAACCACATTCGAGCCACCGTTCTTTGCAGACCGATGTCCGGGCCTACAGGCCGCTCTGAAGGGGGATCAGCCACGCGAGCCATTAAGCTATCTGACTGAATTCTCATCCTTGATCAGACGGGGTCGAGAAGGGTCTACCTGACGGATTCGGGGACTGCAAAATAGAAGGCAATGCAGTGTCGGCGAGCTTAGGACAGGTCTGGGCGGTCGTTCGTGCTGTGAGCGAGCGCTTAAGCGCTATGGGGCTCCCTGGCATCGTCGGATACGAGAGGCAGGGCAGACCTTTGCGATCCGACCGAAGCTCTTTTGGCATTCAAAGAGACTGGAGTAGAAAATGCATCTGGCATGTCTTTCCGCAGGCAAAGCGTTCATCCGGGAGGTGGCGAGAACAGGGCAGACTATCGGGACGGTACATACTCTCGGAGCCCTGCATCTTGGGCATGCAGAACTGATCAAAAGGGCGGCATCGGAAAATGACGTCGCGATCGTCACAGTCTACCCGAACAAGATCCAGCTTAGACCGGGTGGGAGCTACGACTTCAATTTGGACGAGGATATTGGACTTGCATTGCGCTCGGGAGCAACTGCCGTAATTTCCTCGAACGACACCGAAATGTTCCCGCCTGGCTATCGAACCTTTGTATCGCAAGGCGACTGTCATTTGCGTCTAGGGGGGCCTGACGCCTATTTGAAGGAAGCCGTTAGCGGGGCAGTCCGCTGGATCTGCTATGCGAGGCCAACTCGCAGCTACTTCGGCCTGAAAGATATCGGTCAGGCGATCCTGGTGAAGCGCGCCGTCGCAGACCTCCTTCTGGATTGCGAGATAAGGTTTGTGCCGACCGTGAGATACAAGAACGGAGTGCCCATTTCGTCGCGTTTGAGGCGATTTAGCCGTTCCGAGCTTGATGAACTGTCGTGCCTTTTCACGGCACTCAACCATTCGAGGAAAGAGATCGCCCGAGGGGTATCTAGTGTGAAGGATTTGGTCGCGTCGGCCACATCTCAGATCAAGTTCCGGCAGTTTAATCTCGATTTTGTTCGAATCGTCGGCGCCGACAACTTCGAAGACCTGGAGCAAGTCGAGCTCCCTTTCATCATTTTTGGAGCGGCAACGGCTCATGGTCTCAGGATCTTCGATAATATCTACGTTCCAGATCAAGATACTCTCGTGAAGGGTCCTTCGGATATCTGGATCGATCTGCCTGAACAGTTCTAGCCAGACGATTATTCATCCATGACCTTGAGAAAGCTATCCGTTCCGGCCGTATCCCAAAGCGAGCGTCACCTTATGAAGGTGTACTCGGCTTGATGTTGCCTCCAGCGCATAGCCATCTCTAACCAGCGCTGAGAGCACTCATTGATCCATTGAGTACATCGACTTGGAAAGTCAATGCGATCCTTACTGCCCGACATGGTAGGGCGAGGCTAGTTGCACTGTGAGGTAGCCTGGTCGAGCGGCCCGTCGCAGCCAAGCGCTGCGGCAGCTCGAAGGCGACGAATCGCACCACGCCGTAAACTCTCGAGAGCAGAATCTGCAGAGATGATCATGACAAGGCGATCGGAAGATTATAGGGCTGAGGATTCGTGTGTTATCCCGCTCAGTAAGCTGGATGTAAGCGACGGCAAGCGCTTTCAAGACGACAGCATGTGGGCTTGCTTTGAGCGGTTGCGAAAGGAAGATCCCGTTCACTACTGTCAAGACAGTGCTCATGGTCCATATTGGTCCGTGACGAAATACCGGGATATCGTAGCCGTCGACACAAACCACAAAGCGTTCTCGTCCGAACAAGGTGTCACTATTGTCGACGTGCCTGGCGAGCACTGGACCCCGAGCTTCATCAAGATGGGGCCTCCCAAGCACGCCGAGCAGCGCAATACCGTGAGCCCGATCGTCGGACCGGAAAGCTTGACGAAGCTCGAAAGCTTAATCCGGTCTCGGGTCAGGGCGATTCTCGCGGGCTTGCCGCGCAATGAGGCCTTTAACTGGGTGGACATGGTGTCCATAGAGTTGACGACGCAAATGCTCGTCACGCTGTTCGACTTTCCATTTGAGGATCGGCGACTGCTGACCTATTGGTCAGACGTTGCTGTTACAGCTCCGAAAGCAGGCCATGCAATCGACAGCTGGGACAGGCGAAGCACCATCTTGTCCGAGTGCCTGGAGTATTTCACCCGGCTTTGGAACGAGCGCATCAATGCCGAGCCGCGCCTCGATTTGATTTCCCTGATGGCGCATTCGCCCGTCACACGCCAGATGGAGCCGAGCGAGTTTCTCGGAAATCTGATTCTGCTGATCGTTGGGGGAAACGACACCACGCGCAACTCAATTACCGGAGGCCTCCTGTTCATGAGTCAATATCCCTCCGAGCTGCAAAAGCTAATTGACAATCCCAAGCTAATCTCAAGCGCCGTGTCCGAGATTATTCGGTACCAGACGCCAATCGCACATATGCGCCGTACCGCCGCGATCGACAGCATCATAGGCGGAAAACAGGTCAGGAAAGGCGACAAGGTCGTCATGTGGTACATCTCCGGTAACAGGGACGAAGAGATTATTGAGGGCGCCGACAATTTCATGATCGACCGCAAAAATGTGAGGCAGCATCTCTCGTTCGGATTCGGCATCCATCGCTGTCTTGGTCGACATCTTGCGGAACTTCAGTTGAGAGTCCTCTGGGAAGAGATTTTGTCTGCGCAATTGGGGTGCGAGGTTGTCGGCGAACCCGAGCGGATTGCATCTAACTTCGTGCACGGCTATTCCGCTCTCCCCGTGCGGATTGCAGCTTAGGCCCAAATTGCTCTGCTCACGCAGAGGGCAGGCGGCGGGGCGGGCTTGTCCTGAACCATCTTTGGTTTCTGCAAGCAATGCAGATGGGATGATCGACGGGAAACAATGCTGCATGGCGGAAGCGAATTACCGGCCGGCAGACGCTTGGAAGGACTGCGGGAAGCGACAGGTGAGGCGCGCGTCTTGACTCGCAAACGCTTGGCATGCCGATAATTGAACCTCAACGGCCACTCCGATGCAGGTCCCGGGCCACTCGAATAGCCGAAAGCATAGAGGCCAATGACCTTGATGTTGAAAATTGTAGCTGTGGCAGCGATTTTCCTTGGAGAAGCTCTTTCGATATTCGCCGAGTTAATTGCCTCAAGGCAATTCGGAAAGGCCGGTGGCGATCTGGCGATGCTTTGGCCGATGTTTCTCCTTGTATGCTTGGGTGGCATCCTGCTCGTTCTCGGATACGCGCTAGGCTACATGCATCTGAAGAATATTTGGATCATTGTAGCGATATCGGTGGGAGCGATCCTGGTCGTGGAACCGATACTCACGGTTCTGCTCTTCAGAGACGTGCCGACCGCCGGTTCGCTGATTGGGCTGGTTCTCGGTGCGTTTGGTGTGCTCGCTGCAATGTTTCTATGAAGGTGATCTCACCGGACCCGGATGGGCGCCGCACTTTTGCGAAATGCAGCGTGAGGATCTGCGAAAGATCGATTCAGCCGGTTCGAACGAGGAAAATATCGCTTCTGGATCGACCTTCTGCATCTCGTCGTCATCGGTGTACGGCCGCTAGGTTGTTAAGCTCTTCTGTCAAAGTCGCCTTGCCGTTAGCAGCACGCGCGCGCCGAACGTAGGTCTGCCAATCTATATAAGCTGGCCATTTCTGCTTGACCATCATTAGCCGATTGGGCTGCGAGTGTTCTCCCGGCTACCTGCGAACTTGTGGGACGAGTTGACCCAGTTGGCGTGGACGGAGCCGCCGGCAAAAGGGGCAGGATTCGTACCGGATCGCGTCACGGCCAGGGAAGCCTCAGCCGCGGTCACGTCTCGGCTGCTTACACCGACGCGGTTACCCGCATCGCTCTGTTCAGCAACATCAGAGCTCCGGCGGAAATGGAACTTCAGGTGACATCGGCTTTCTTGTGCATGCGCAAGACCGCTTTTGGTCAGCTAGTCGTCAGTCAGGCGGTCTATCCAGACAGGCTGCACATTCGCGACTTTTATTGAAGACGAAGCATGACAGGCATTGGCCGACCCGGCGCATCGGAAGTTGGGGCCGTAGGAGCCGGCAACACCGAAGACGTGAGCGGTTCGAGCATGGAGCCCAGCCTCTTCCCGGGAGCACGCAGTCAATCTTTCGATGCCGTCTTGGAGCGGATGCGCTCTGGACCTCAAGACAGAATCGCGGCGCTTGGCAACTCAACTTCGGATGGGGCGGCGCCAACGCGGGACGAGATCAAGGCAGCAAGGCAAAAAATGGGCAGCCTGCTTGAGGAGCTTGAAGCTAGTCGTCGAGCGGCCACGCGCGCCCAGAACTTGCAAGAGGCGCAAGAGCTGATCGATCAAGTCGTCGAAGCAGGCTCAACAGTTCTGGAGTACTACGCGGATCTGCCTGCCAATTTGGCGCGTCGCATTCTGCCCGACGACCGGGCTCGCCGCCTACGCGACGACACACTGGACGCGGCCGAAGAATGTAACGCAGTCGCCACCCAGATTGTCTACGAGCTGGAGAAGAAAAGAAAGGAAGCATTAGGCTGGCTCGAGAGGATCAAAGGCGCCGGTACGCCCGTCCAGGTGAGCGGCTCGTATAAAAGCGTGGCGAACCACTATGCAGCCCACATGGAATGGTGGGGAAAGAAGGTGTTGCGCCTAGAGTGGATACAGTCTGTCTGTGCGGCTACTGCCCACTTGCCAAGCAGCACGCCCGAGATGCGCAAGGCCGAAGAGGCCGCACTAAGACTGCATACTGGCTGGGCTCTCAATACGAGGTGCGTGTATCTGCAAACGCGGATCGCTCTCGCGGAGCTCTTGATTGACTCGCGAGCGAGCACGCTCGACCCAGACGTGCGCGATGCCCTGATGGACGAGAGCGGGCGGGTGCGTCTGCTCGAGACCTTCGTCGGGGATGTTTTTCCGGCATTCGTCTCCACGTGCGACGCCGTTCTGCACCGCGATGGAGCAGTGCTCGACGCGGAGCATCGCGCCGTTCTGGAAGGAGTCATGGAGCGGCTTTCGGAATTTGCATCTGGGCTGAGCGGCTTGGTTGCCAGCCTGAGGCAGGTCGGAACGGGAACTAAAGTTCCCCTGCAGCTGCTGGACGAGATCGAGGAAGGGGCGTGGGTGACCGCGAACGAGGTCATGCGGCTGCTGGCATTGCAGCCAACTACGCCAGCCACGATTGAACCGCCGGCTTGGGCTGAGCTGCTGGAAAATACTGCCGGGGTGAGCCAAGGCAATTCAGGCAGAAAAGGAAAAGCAAAAGCAAAAGGAAGGCGCGCGGCGGCTGCAGGCGAGGGGAGTTCAATGGCCAGCTCATCCGAGCCGCAACTCGCCAGGCCCGATACCGCTACGGCTCCGACGCGCAAGGTTATCGTGCGCTCAGATCTCGGTACCAAGAAGCTCGCCACCATGGAGGAAGCACGCGCCTCATCCGCTGCAACCGAGCACCTCCAGATGTGGCAGGCGCCGCCGTCCAAGGAAGCCCTGGCGGGATTACTTGAGCGATTGGACAAGCTGCTGCAGTTCGATCTGCCGGCTCAGCAGAGCGCGGTCTCGCAGGTGCGCCAGATGAAGCCCGAGGATGCCGAACACGTCTTGGGTCGGGTCATTACGCGCTTGCAGACGCAGGCCGACGAAAGTGGGGCCTGTGTTACCGCGCTGCAGGAGCCTCGCCGACGTGGCCTGCTCACGCCTTCGCAAGTTCCCGAAGTGCACGACAAAATAGTCCGGCTCAATGGGATGTTGTCCGAGCTGCAGGGACAGGCAAGATCATTGAAAGCGCAGAGAGCAGTGATCACGAGTGATTGCATGAAGACCTACCCGTTTCCATCGCAAAAGTACCTCGAACAGCTGCGCGCGGCGGGGGAACTCGAGTCAGTGGATCCGCCGCGCGCCTTGAAGGGCGAGCCAGGGAAGCTATTCGAGATCAAGCTGCAGCCCAGGGCGCTGCGCAGCGGCGCGATGCCAAGGCCGATGTGGGGGCACATACATACCGAGCGGCCGGTTCATGCCTGGCAATTGGCAACGCTTAGCGATCGCGAATTCGCCGCCTGCCACGTGAAGTCCGACGAACAGCGCGGATACAATCAGCATTGACAGAACGCGCGAGCCGCCGAGGGTCACGAGAATGTCGTGATCCACCGCGGCAAGCTCACCCCTGCGTTCTGTAGGTCCTTGTTGAGCACCGCCGCTGGCCAGCGGTGGCAGCCGCTTGCCGATCCGCAGCACGTTTCAACGCAGCTGGCTCAACTGCGGATCGAGTGAGCTGGTTGTCTTGCGGCGGTGAGCCGTTCGGTGGCAGCGTTCATGCCTTAGAATCGGCTCGGCGCATTGCCTGAGCAGCGCCTTGGTCCTTCAGCTCCATCTTGGAGAAGAACGGCGCCTGGGAGAGAGCACACCTCACGGCACGGTTGCCAGCCGGCGGCCCGGAGGATTGTTGGTTGTTCCGGAAGCAAGCTGCCATTCCGGGCAGTGGCGAACATCGGCGCCGATGCGGGCAGTTAGGCCGCCGAGTATTGCAGATGGAGAACATGTACCTGATGCCGGCGGCCCGCCGGATGTAACAGTGCTTTCACCTGCCTGGCCGCGGCAAACTGGCGCGCAAACCATCGGCAGAGCTTCAACAGATCGCGGATGGTCCGGGTGCAGGGGAGCTGACTATCCGGGCCGCTTTGACGAATCAAACCGGGCGGTGCACAACAACGCTGCCTGTTTGCTACTCTTGCAAAGGGCTACGACGGCCCCAGCATCACGCCTCCTTGGCCCCCAAAAGATGCTGGGGCTCGTCGTTCTTCCTTGAGCGTCTCGAGCCGAGTGACGTCAAAGGTGCTTTGCTTCAACTGCAATGGCGCGCCGAGCCGCCCCGACAATCCCAATACATGAACGCATGGTCAGTCATGTCGCTCCTTGTTCAGTCGCCGTCACGAGCGACCGACCGGCGGCATCGCCCGAAGAGGGCCTCCGCCCGATCAGCTTGGCGGAGACTGTCCATTGAGTCAGGGCCCGAGCTCACGACAGCGAAATAGGTCTGACCGTCTTTTACAGCTCGATGCCATGCGCCCTAAGCACCCGGTGCAGCACCGCGCCTTTGATCTCGCGGGCGATCTCGCTAACGACTTGAGGTCCTAACGTTCGCTCGGCATCGGTATCGCCCCGTTAGGCCTGCTTCGGCGAGCCGTTGTTTAAGCCGCGTGTGAAACTCGTCGCCCATTGCCTCGACGATCTTCGCACTCCTCCCACGCGCTGAGGAGCAATCGTGCGTCCAACCGTGACGCAAGTGAGTTTGGGGAAGCGCATGTTCGCAACCATGAAAAACGGCTATGGTCTCGCTCGGACGTTGAAAAGAATGATCCAAGAAAACACTCTGCTCGAGCACCACGAGACATACATTGACGGCTCCGAGGCTCGTCGAGCGTTCGATCACGAAGCAGATTTGCAGGTTCCGAGCGGGTTAAGATTGAGCCATACGGTGATGTCCGAGCTTATCCATTCCGTAGATAGATCTGATCAAGAAAATCAATTTTACCGCTTACAGGGTCGTCATATAGACCCTTGAGGACGGTTGGGGCTAACCTAGGGAAGCGATTTCTCGAATGAAAAAGTCTGTGTTAGTGACGGCGAGCGCCCTCGCGCTTGCAACGGCGGCGGTGCCTCCTTTTGCTGCAAAAGTTGCCGCGCAACCGGTTGCCGGCAGGGTGGGGGTAGCCGATACATCATATCCTCAGTGCGCGGACGACCCGTTGGAAGGTATCTGCGACCTGTTCTTTTGTTTGACCGATCCCTCGTGCGTGCGACACTGAGGACGGAAAACAAATCAAGCAGAGAACGAGGATCGAGCCTCGTGCGGCCGCTTGCTCCGACTGCGGCCGCGTCCTCGTGCCGCACGGTTACGCTGGCAGATGGTGCAAGTGGCGCCATCTTAATTCTCTTAAGTTGATCAAAGCGGTTGCTCACTTTCAGCCAATCGTTGACCACCGCCAATCGCGCAGCCGCCGCATCGGCGTAGGTTGGGTAAACGGGAAAAGTCGTTTTAGATCCCGATGCTGTGTTCCCATGCGAGCCGCAGCTCGATCTAAAACTAGTCGAATTTCTATAGCTATTCCATGTCAAGCCCGTAGCGCCCTTCGGTTCGATGGTTCGCATTTCGGACGTCATGGATGTCTATTCTTCCCGGCTATGCCGAGGTAGCCGTCGTGGCATTAGGAAGGTTCGTTTATGGTCGGGCGTCAAATTGAGTGGCGCCGTCTCCGGCATCATGAGCATGGCAAAGAGCCCGGCCGCGGCAGCGAAAAGCATGTACCATGCGGGCACGAGTGCGCTCCCGGTAAGGTGGATCAGCCAAGCGACGATTGGTTGAGCTGTGCCTCCGAAAACCACTATCGCAAAAGCGTAGATCGTCGCGAAGGCGCCACCACGAATGTTCCTGGGCAAACCTTCGGCCATGCTCACGTAGAAGGCGCTATACGGAATCGTTCCGATCAGGGTGAGGGCGCCGAGACCTCCTAGAAGGGCGAAGGCACTGCGGCTCTCTGCAATCCACAAGAATACCGGATAGGTCATCAGCAATGCGGTGACCTGCGGCCATATCATGATGCGACGACGGCCTGCGCGGTCGGCGAGCAGGCCGCCCAGCAGTGCTGCAGCAATTCCGACCGCATTGCTGATGAGCGTGGTAGCAAAGGCAAGCGGCGCAGAAACGTGGAGGGTGTTCATCGCGTAGGTGATCATAAATCCCGTCACATAAGTCGTGATCGTGCAGCTGGCCAAGATGACAAATCCCAAGCTCATGATGCGGCGATCGGCACGCGATTGGCCTTCGGGCCGGGTGACCAGAACGTGCGCCTCGGGCCGGTGCAACGTTTCGGGTAAGCCGCTCCGCAGCCAAAGTCCAAACGGCAACGTAGCGGCGCCGAGCAACAGCGCGATCCGCCATCCGTACGCATTGAGCGCTTCGCTTGTCATGGTGAGCGAGAGTATTTCTCCAACCAACGCTCCGGCCGTCGCAGCTATCTGTTGGCTCGCGGGCTGAAAGGAGACAGCAAGACCGCGCGCCTCAGCGGGGGCCGCTTCCATCAAGTAGGCGGTCGCCGGACCCACTTCACCTCCGAGAGCAAAGCCTTGGAGCAAGCGTGCGAAGACGACCAGTGACGGAGCGGCAAGCCCTATTGTCTCATACGATGGCGTGAGAGCTAACACTAGGACCGCGGCACTCATCATGGTAAAGCTGGCGGTCATCGCGGGCCGTCTGCCGGCCCGATCCGAATACGAGCCGAGCACGATGGCCCCGATCGGTCTGGTTACAAAACCTGCGCCGAAAGTTGCGAGTGAAAGCATGAGGCTAGCGAAAGAGTCGGTTGTCGGGAAGAACGCTTGGCCGATCTGTATCGCGAAAAAGCTGTAGGTCCCGAAGTCGTAGAATTCGAGAATATTGCCGATGGTTGCGCCCAACACGGCGCGGCTCGTCAAGCGTTCCTCTGCGGGATTGAGGACCGGCTCCAGTCTCTCTCGAGTAGATTGCCTCGACACCCTCGACCTAATCTGAAGCGCGATTCCGACCCAAGATTTTGGCCAGACAGGACGCCCCGTTGCATTGCGCTGCCCGCTCCCGTCCCTCACGGCCATTTCGCCAGGCAATATGTCGGCTGAAGCGTGTCACGACGAAGCTCACCGTAAAGTCTGCAATAAAAATGCCGGCCTCTCCGCCACCATTTAGCCCGTGATCTGATCGCTGGCCTGGACGGCAAAGACAAATATGCGAACCTGCTGCATTCGTCAGGTGGCTGCAGACTTTTGCGCTGCTGTGGCGAGTGTGCGACAAGATTGACGGGCGTCGCACACCACTGACGATGACTCGAGCCATTCCGCCTCGGGCCAGGTTGCGTCCGCTCCCTAAGGCGCCAATGGGCTAGGCCCTTCATCGCCAAGGCGCTTGCCGCCGCTCAAGGTTGGAGTGCGCCCGGGCGCAAGCGACACCAATCGCCACGTTTACTCGAGAATGCTTGCCCGTTCGCTTCTCGCGTTCTGCGTGCATAGCAGCATGTTTCTCGGAAGAGCTCCGTGAAATTACTCCTCAGCTGCGCATCATTTGCGCCAAATTGCGAACGCTCGCGCTTGACCGAGACACGTAGATCGAGGTCGACGCAGCTTTCCCGCGTTCCCGGCGTGAAAGGACGGTTTCTGTCTTGATTCACTAGCCGGGTACAAACCCTGGGCGAAAGCCAATACAGAGAGAAGAGACTTGCTCTAGCACTTCTGCCAGTAGGAGCAAGGAACTAGGTCTGCGCGACTCGGTGCTACGACGCTGCGTGGATAAGCTCCGGCAGGAGCCGAAATTGGCGGCGTGGCGCCCCACAACGCATGCGCCGCTAATGTCGGCGGACCAGGCTTCGGAGATCGCCCGCCTGCGCCAGGAGAACGAACAGCTCCGCATGGAGCGCTACCTCTCAAGAAAATCGACCGCGATCTTTGCCGGAACCGGAACGGTCATTTCGGACGGCTACAGAGGCCTTGTCGAGAGCTTCGCCGATTCCTGCTCGATGCGCGTCTAAAACGCTACATGGTTTAATTTTACCGCAATGCTTCCAGCGATACCCCTTCCAACGTTTGCGAGGTGAGCCACATGCTCAAGGCAATTCACGCCTAGCAGAGTTGTGAGTGGCCGAACGGACGGCGCAAGCGATCCTCGAGGATCTACGCACTGCGACGATGAGCAACGCGGCCGCTGCGCAACATGCCGCCCTTACTAAGAACCGACTGTCAGGTTTGAGACGGACGTCCAAAAGTCGCCACTTACATGAGGCGGAAACGCCTGGAGAATCTCCAATATTCAAACGGCACGCTGCTTGCTCCATCAACAGCCAGCGGACGCAATTCCCGCATGCCCGCGCTTTGCCGAGTATGCATCTTCCGAATTCTTCCCCTCACCTAGCAAGACACTCAAGTCCGGCTGGCTAACTTCAGGACGACTCCCATGAAAAGTTCGCTTTTTCTCGCAGCGTCGCTATCCATGAGCTGTTTGATGGCCGCGGGATTGTCCCAGACGCTAGCGCCTGCGACCGGCACCGAGGATCCTTTTCTTTGGCTTGAGGAGATCGAAGGGCCGCGCGTACTGGCTTGGGCTCACACCGAGAACGCCAAGACACTCAGTGCGCTCCAATCCGATCTACGTTACCAGCGCTTCTACGGCGAAGCCCTCTACGTTCTTCAGGCCAAGGACCGGATTCCGTACGTGTCATTGGGACGGCGCGGTCTCGATAATTTCTGGCAGGACGAGAACCAGGTGCGCGGCGTCTTGCGGCGTACGACGCTTGAAAGCTATCGCACCCAGAGCCCTCGATGGGAGACCATCCTCGACGTCGATGCTCTCGCTGACGCGGACAAGAAGAACTGGGTTCTTAAAGGGGTGAGCTGCCTTCCGCCTGAAGAGCGCCTATGCTTGCTCAACCTGTCCGAGGGCGGAAAAGACGCTGTGTTCGTCCGGGAGTTCGACGCAGTCGCCAAAACCTTCGTCACGAACGGCTTCGAATTTCCTGAAGGAAAACAGGAGGTCACTTGGGTAAACAGTGACACGGTCCTAATTGCACGAGATTGGGGCGAAGGGACCATGACGCAAGCTGGTTACCCTTTCGTTGTGAAGGAGCTCAAGCGCGCTCAGTCACTCGTGGAAGCGCACGAGGTCTTCCGTGGAGAGCCGACCGATGTCGAGGCCACACCATTCGTGCTGCGCGACAGTGAAGGCACGATCCATGCGACGGGCGCCATCCGCAGCATCAGTGCGTTTGAGCATGAGTATGTTCTCTTTGGGTCCAAGCCGACTAAGCTCAATCTGCCAAAGAGGGCGACCATTGGGGGCATCGCGAGTGGTCGCCTGCTGGTGACGCTAAACGAAGACTGGATGCCACCGTCCGGAGACACCCCCTTCTCAGCCGGATCGATCATCTCGTATGACCTGACCGAATGGAAGCAGGATCCGCTGCACGCCAGACCCACGCTCGTTTTCAAGCCTGGGCCTCGACAAGCGCTCAGCGGATTCACGGCCACAAGAAACTTGTTAATCCTAGCGATTCTCGACAATGTTCAGAGTAGGGCGTTCGTCTACAAGTACCATCAGGGCGCCTGGCAGGTCACGCCGATCCCGCTTCCAGAGAATGCGACTGTCGGTCTGGCTGCGGCATCGCATGAAACGGACGAGGCGATGTTCACCGTCTCCAGCTTTCTTAGCCCGACGATGCTCTGGTACTTCGACGCTGCAACCGAGCGCCTTGAGACACTGAAGGCGACACCTCCTAGGTTCGACGCCTCGAGACTTGTCGTCGAACAGTTCGAGGCAATCTCGCGCGATGGCACCCGCATTCCTTACTTTCTGCTACGACCCAAGAGCGCAAGATTTGACGGATCAACTCCAACCCTTCTCTATGGCTATGGTGGGTTTCAGATTCCGCTCTGCCCCTCTTACGCGGGCCTCACGGGACGACTTTGGCTCGAGCAGGGAAACGCGTATGTTGTCGCGAACCTGCGCGGTGGCGGTGAGTTCGGGCCTCAATGGCACCAGACTGCTCAAGGCGCAACGAAGCAACGCACATGGGATGATTTTATCGCTGTCGCGGAGGACTTGATCCGTCGCAAGATCACTTCTCCCCGCCGGCTGGGCGTCGTCGGCGGTAGCCAAGGAGGCCTCCTGGTAGGGACCGCAATCACCCAACGACCCGAGCTCTTCAATGCGGCCATCTTACAGGTTCCGCTGTTCGACATGGTTCGGTTCACCAAGCTAGGCGCCGGAGCCTCCTGGATCGGCGAGTATGGCGATCCCACCATTCCCGAACAGCGCAAGTGGCTCGAGGCCTACTCGCCCTATCACAGGTTGGTGCCAGGAAAGATCTACCCGGCCCCCTTCATTCTCACGTCCACCAAGGACGACCGCGTGCATCCGGCGCATGCCCGCAAGGCGGCGGCGAGGCTCGCTGCGTTGGACCAACCGTACCTCTATTATGAGAATACCGATGGGGGGCATAGCGCCGCCGCCAACCTCATTGAACAGGCACGCCGGATCGCTTTAGAATATACCTATGCATCCCGGCGGCTTGTCGATGAGTGATGTCGAGGACTAAGAACTCCTTCAATGATGACGCTTGGCGGACGACGTTATCGGCCGGGCGTCGGCAAGCCAGTCTTTGCTCATTTTCTGGTATCTGCCTGGGGATGAATCCGAGCGATCAGCTACGCCTCAGTCTCGCCTATCTCTCTCGCTTTTCGTTAATCCGCAGTATCCCAGATTGAGGCTTGCTGGAATTCCACAAACGTACTGCGACAGTCGACCGATACACAGACTGCGACGAACATGGCAGTACAATATGCAGGCAGAGGTATGGGCGGGCGCAAAGCACCGAATTCGCGATCTGACGCCACAGCGAGACCTGCCTCTAACGGGTGCAGTATCTACGATGGTACGGTCCGCAACCGACAATGTGTCACTGATTGGCAGCCTGAACCTTCCGGGTGATCCTGAAGTCATGACGGCCGACTGCATTGAGAGCATGTCTGAGTGGTTGCAGGAATTTCCGTGGCACATTGAGCGGGTAATGATAGCTCACACGTACCATTGACCGACTGCGCAAAAGGCCTGTCAGCTTGCGGTAAGCTATCACAGATACAGAGCCGTTTGGGGTTAACGGGATGTGGCAGGGACAGCGCTATTGCTCCAGATCGATCGGCGCCGAGTCACCTTCCCGCTAGTCTCAACGGCAGTGCGGATGTGGTAGGGACTAGTTGGCCTGGTTTCAGCCCCCGGGTCCGGTTAGCACCGAGCCGCGCCCGCACTGTTTTACATCTCGCTCCAACTGATCGCGGTGGCCATCTCGACAAGCATCGCAGGTACTCTGGCGCAGGTCGATACACCACCTGAAAAGGCGAGGGCCACGTATTCCATTTCTGCCGCGACGCGCGCGATGAGTGGCGTTGGACACTACATACCGCGACGAGAGCCGCCTGAATCGCGAGTTCGGTCGCAAGCGCTTCGGCGATGAAGGCTACGCTGGAAAAGTTGCTCGCAGAGCTTGGCGCGACCTTCCTGTCCGCCGATGTCGGCCTGACACCGGAGGTGAGGGAGGGGCACGCCTCCTGTATCCCCTCTTGGATCAAGGTGCTGAAGAACGACAAACGCGCGATCTTCGAGACGCGGCAGGCTTCCTGTATCGGTTTCGGGCCAAAAATTCCGTCGCGGCGGACCGTTGTCCAGGAAATCCCGGCTTCTCTGCTGTAAGACATCGACGATGGTGCTCGCCGCAATTCGATGGCGCGTCGTGGCTGCAAAATAATGCGTGCGGATTCCGAGACGATGTCGCCCGGGTGTACCGATATGAAGTCGCCCACCGATTCCGAGACGATGTCGCCCACCTTTCCGATTTGATCTCGCCCGGGGGCGAGGCGTTCTGGCTGCCTAGGTTCTCTGGCACTGGGCGAGCCGCGCGGTCAACTGGAATCGCGGCTTGAACCTGTTGTGTTTTCTGTTGCGGTTGCTGTGGGCATGTGGGCAACGCCTTGGCGTTGTCCAAGCGAAGCGGCATGTCCACAGCGTCACGGCTCAGGCCTTTCGGGCGGATTGCCGGGTTCGGCGCAGGCTTTCGCCGGCGAGGTCGAGCCGATGGGCATTGTGGACGAGGCGATCGAGCACGGCGTCGGCATAGGTGGGATCTCCAATGAGCACATGCCACTGGTCCACGGGGAGCTGGCTGGTGACGATCGTGGAACGATGACCGTAGCGATCTTCGAGGATTTCCAGGAGGTCGTGACGGGCACCGGCGTCGAGCGGCTCAAGCCCCCAGTCATCGAGGATCAGCAGATCGACACGGCCGAGCCCGCGCAATAGGCGCGGATGGCGGCCGTCGCCGCGCGCGAGAGCGAGGTCATCGAACAGCCGCGGAACACGTTGATAGAGCACGGAGCGATTGTCACGGCAGGCCTTGTGGCCGAGCGCCGAGGCGAGCCAGCTCTTGCCGACGCCGGCCGGGCCGCAGATCAGCAGGTTGGCATGGTCGTCGATCCAGCGGCCCTCGACAAGCTTGACGAACAGCGGGCGATCGAGGCCGCGCGGGGTGCGGTAGTCGATGTCCTCGACGCACGCTTGCTGGCGCAGCTTCGCGTAGCGCAGGCGGGTGGCGAGCCGCTTGTCGTGGCGTAGCGAGGCTTCACGTTCGAGCAGCAGCGCAAGCCATTCGGCGTGACCGAGGCTTGCGGCCTCGCCGGTTGCTTCGATGTCGGCGAAGGCCTTGGCCATTCCGTGGAGGCCGAGGGCGTTGAGGCGGTCGAGGGTCGGATGGGTGAGCAAGGGATGGTCTCCTAATTGTAGTAGCGCGGTCCGCGGATGTTGGCATGCAGGATCGGCGCATCGTCCGCGGAGCGCTGATGAGCGGGACGCCGATCGAGATTGTTGGCGAGGATCGACTTGACCGAGCCGTAGGTGCGCGCGCCGATGTCGATCGCCCGCGCAGCCGCGGCGTCCAGCCGTTCGCGCCCATAGGAGGCGGCAAGCCTGAGGATGCCGAGGCAGGCGCGGAAGCCTTGCTCGGGATGCGAGCGCTCGTCGAGAATGAGGTCGCACAACGCGCTGGTCGCCGGCCCGATCGCGGCAGCGTCCTGGCAGATGCGCGAGATGGTCCAGCCGGCGTAGCGCCGATGGCTGGAGGCCATGTGCTCCGGCACGGTGGTGTGTTTGTGATTGCCGCTCATGCGCTGATGCGCGGCGATCCGCTCGCCCTTGTGGAAGATCTCTACGGTGCGAGCGGTGAACCGGATCTCGACCTCGGCGCGCACAAAGCGATGCGGGACGCTGTAGTAATGCTTCTCCACCTCGACGTGGTAATCGAGGCTGACGCGGCGGATCCGCCACTCCGCGAGCACATACGGGCTCACGGGCAAGGGCTTGAGCGCCGGCCTGTCGATCTCTTCGAGGAGCTGGCGGCGCGTCATGCCGAGCCGCCGGATCGGCCGCTCCTCATTGAGCCTCTCGCCGATCGCCGCGTTGACCTCGGCGAGGCTGTAGAAAATGCTATGGCGCAGGCGACCGAGGAGCCAGCGCTCGACGATGAGGACGGCTTGCTCGACCTTGGCCTTGTCGCGCGGCTTGCGCGGCCGCGCCGGCAATATGGCGGTGCCGTAATGCGCCGCCATTTCCGCATAGGTGCGATTGATCTGCGGGTCGTAGAGGCACGCCTTGATGACCGCGACCTTGGTGTTGTCAGGTACCAGCAGCGCCGGTATGCCGCCGATCACCGCGAAGGCGCCAACATGGCGCTGATCCAGTCGGCGAGCCCCTGCGTCCATGTCGCCTGCGCGTAGGTGAAGCTTGAGGCGCCGAGCACCGCGACGAAGATCTGCGCCATTCTGCGCTCACCGGTGAGGCGATCGACCACCACCGGCACGCCGTCGCCGGCATAGTCGACGAACAGCTTGTCGCCGGCTGCGTGCGCCTGGCGCATCGTCACCGACAGGCGACCCTCCCAGGCGCGGTAAAGCTCACAGAAGCGCGAGTACCGGTATCCGCCGGGCTCGGCCGCGATGTACTCCTCCCACAGGATCGACAGCGTCACGTGCTTGCGCTTGAGCTCGCGGTGCACGGACGCCCAGTCGGGCTCGGCGATCCGGCGGTGACCCTGTCGGTTGCCATTGCCGGTCTTGGCGAACAGGCGGAGTTCCAGGACCGCATCCGTGAGCTCGTCGGGCAACGGCCAGGTCAGACCCGCGGCCTCGAACCGCCGAATCGCCAGCCGCACCGTCGAGGGCGCCGCTCCTACCCGTCGCGCAATCTCGCGGCTCGGCAGCCCGGCCGCCTTCATCCTGATCACATCGCGCACACGGCGCATCGCAAGCCTCTCCGTCGGCATCCAGGGTCCCCCTTCGCAAAGCTGAAAGGGTTGACCCTATGGGAGCCAGAAGAGGCCTCGTCACCCGGGCGACATCATCCCGGAATGGTGGGCGACTTCAAATCGGAATGGCGGGCGAGATCATCTCGGAATGCTGGGCGACATCGAGCGGAATCCGCAAATGCGTTCTTAACAGAAGAGAAGTATCAAGCAACGGTGGTGCTGCCTCGTGCAAATGAACGCATCTCGGTCAGTTGTCCTCGCACGGGACGGTGAAATCATACTTACGATTAGTCCAAACGGCGCAACCGAGAACGACGCGACGAGCTGTCCCGGGGATAGCTCATACCGCTCTGAGGCGGCGCTAGTAGAATACTGCGCCTCCGAGCAAAGGATTGGCCAAATGCCGCAGAGTTATCGCTTATCATCGTCTCACGGAACAAGATGCAGAAACGATTGCTAGAGTCGACGTAAATCGCTGCGTTGCAGCTTCTGTCGGCGCATGGCTCCTTCAGCATGCGCACAGCTATAGCTTGGAGCACCGAATTTGATCACTTGGGTCCGGCTTGAGCTGTGTTGCACGGCGGCAGAGTAAATCCAGCTCGCGATCCAGGATGGGTTGTGCTCGTTGTGATCGCCGCGGCGAGTAGGCTCGTAGGCTCAAGTTGTTGACCGGCTAGGCGTCCCGCAGCTGCTGCTCTCTTGAAGGTTCTCGCATCTTTAACGCTGCGTGCAGGCGAGCCTTTTCCAGCCGTTGCCTGACTCCGCTAAGGCAACTAGCCAGCTTTGCAAAGTTCGTAATATCGAGATAACCAGAAACAAACTCATCGAGTTCTTCCTGCTGCGCCGCGATGCTCGCAAGTTGTCTGCGAGCGCTGTCGGTTAGCGACAGATTGACGATTCGTGCATCGCTCGCGCAGCGCTTACGTCGCACAAATCGCTTATCCTCAAGCTGTTTCGAATGCCTCGTAATGAAGGCGGACTCAACTTTCATCAACTTTGCAACCACGTTGACCGGAACTCCGTCGTCCTGTTCCAAGTCGATCAACGCCATCAAGATCATCATTTGTGGTGCAGCAATGCCCAGCGCATGCGCCTGGAAATAGCGAAGGTCGTCCAGACACAGGTTAATGGCTCTGATCTCCCACGTGAATCGCCTGAGTACATCCTGACTCGCGACAGGGCACTTCTGGATTCGTCTTTTCAATCCTGGCAGCTTGGACGGCATCAGATTTCAGGGCGCCTCTATCTTAAAACTATTCCGGGCGAGCAGAGCGCAGTTGCCGGCGACAACATATGCGCCGAGTTCGAAGCGTCGAATCTCGTGGCAATAAGCAATCGCTTCCGTGCCAACTCTCTTGGCAGACACGTCTGGTGCCGAAGCTGCCTAGGTGCAAAGCACCTTCACACACTCATCCCGGTGAAATCACTCAAAAAACAACTTCCCTGTGCAGAATTTTGGCTTCATGAATTGCTTTTGCACTCGATTACAGCGTGTAATGCCCTAAACGTCGCGAGTACGCTCCAAAAGCGACACTGCTCCGCCGCGCGATTGGACGGCGAGATTTTTAGGGTGTCGAGAGCTGCTCACTGAATCACAGAACAACGCGTACAGCGCAGGATTTAACCTGTCGGAGCCGGCTCCGCGCTGCTTCGAAAGCAGGGTCGGGGGTCGACAATGGCTCCTTATTCCACGATCACCCTCGATCGAAAGACAAGTAATCGCAAGTAGGTTCTTCACTAGCTTGTACGTCACGGGCTGTGAAATAACGCGCCTTTAGGCAAACGAGTCGCTGAGAAAAGTCGAACACCGCTAAACTTGTCTGGTTTCAAAATAGTTTCAACAATCAACACCGAAGAAATCTTCCAAAGTCACTAACACCCCGGTAAGCTAACTACGTGAGCTGCGAAATCTCCTGCACGAACTGGTAGGGAATCCGCGCTTTCATCACCATTTGGACTTTCTCCGGGATCCGTTTCGGCTGCATGCTCCGGATCGCCCTCTGCGGCACCGCGATCGTGGTAATGCTGGAAAAGGGGCTGCAGGTCGGTCGCATTCCGAGTAAAGATCCGCGCCGATCAAAGGGGCGAGCGATCGCGACCTGTGGACTCTCAGCGCGGCGGCGCTGGACTTTCTCGCGGTAAGAGCAGCGGCCGAATGCGTCAATGCCCATTCCGTGCCTTGCTAGAAAGAAGGTGGAGACACGAGGGCACACATTTAGCGACGGCGGTCCCCTGGGGGGCGGCAGTCACCTCTGATTTTTCTGCACTATCACCTCGCCCCAACCAGCCCGCAACGTGATCACGCTCTTCGCAAACAAAAAGGAGCCATCGCTGTTCGGCTCAACAAGGAGCCGCTGAGCGATGGCGCCCGCAAGTTCATCGGGGCCTGCCGCGCTTATCCCCACCGCGCAGAACCTCACTAAGCTCGCAAGTGTCGCTGAAGCAAGCTATCGTCCATCAACGAATCCGCTACTTGATCTATCTGGACTGGCCCCTCACGTAGCGACTGTCCCTGGTGTCTACATCTGTGGATGGTGGATGAGCCGAACGTCGTTCGGTCCGCCCGGCCCCAAGAGAGCCGTGTAACGCTCGCCGCGAATGTTGTACTGCTTCATCGGCTGCGCTGCGTCCGGCAAGAGGCCCCAGCGGGCGAGCTTTGAGATCATGGTGATTGGGGCGGGTTGGGTCCCGTGCGAAAAGCCCTCAGGAACGGCGAATGATGCGGCGTAAATCTCGCGGGCCGCGGGCGGCGTCGTCTCAGATCTGGCGGACGCCGGAGCGGCTTGCTCCACCGTCTGCGCAAGCAGTGCTGGCGAGAGCCGATTCGCGGGCTGTGCGCTCGGCTGCGAAACGCTTTCCGGGCGAGATCCGAAATGAATGGTTGCGCCTGATAGATTGAGTGGAGAGCCGCCCCTCATCGCCGCCGCGGGTACGAACAGCGCCGTGAAGCGGTCGTTATGAACTATGAAAGGAGCGGGTGGGCTGTCCTGGCTTGGCGGGACGCTGCTACCCTCATGCGCAGCTGACGTGCGCGGGTCGTCCTGCCGCGAGTTGACGGAACGAACGGCCGCTCCTGAATCCAAGGCGTGGTCATGAGGGGCGGTTGCCTCGAGAGACGACGATGAGCCGGCGTTTCCCAGCATCGCCCACAGCAGATCCTGATCGTAGTCTTGCACAGGAAGGATCAACGGATCGCTGGCCCGAAACGGTGTGCCGGCGTCTTCAATCAGCTCGCGAGCGGCTGAATTGCTAGGCTCGGTGGGCTGGCGCTCAATGGCATCGCCTTCCGTCTGGCTTAGTGTCCTCTGCCTCTTCGTAGGCCTCAACTGGCAGGCGTAGCCCTCGCCCATCAGGGCAGCGGCGTCCTCGCGTCCGGTGACTGCGTGTTCGGAATGAGAACCGTCGGCCTTCTGGTGCTCAAGTCCCAAGGCCTCGGCGAGCCTGAGGCCTTCTTCAGACAGATGAGGATAGTAGGGATCAGGAGAAACCGGATTCTCTGCGACGGTAGAGGTACCAAGCTGAGGCACTTCATCCAAGTACGGCTCAAACTCCGCTTGCTGCTGTTGCGCTTGCGGCACCGCGGGGTTGTAAGCAGAGAACTCTGGGTCGAATGGGTTGATGCGGTTAAATGGGTCCATGTCCCCCTCGGTTCGAATGGGTCGCTCTCTGGTTCTCGCTCTATTAGGACCAGCTGTCGACAAGCTGACGCACCCAGAGAATTCGGTGAGCCAAATGGGCCTGCCCGATCTCCACACTTTGCTCGAGAAACGCGGCAAGTTGCCGTATTGCGCTTCAATTAGCACGCCTTGCGGCCTTCGCGGGGGCCTCCTGGATCGTGTGCGAACTAAGCGAACACCAGTTCAGATCTTTGCCGGCATAGCCGTTCAGGTTAAAATGGACCGGTACAGCTATCTTTTCAAATCGGACGACCACGACACCGCGAGGATATGGAAGCCATAAACGCGATTCAAAAGCCGTGGCGTCAGAGCATTTGGTCAAGATTGCCTCTCTCTACGATGGCATCACTTATTGCGTTCCGGATGAAATTGCCCTTGCTGCGCAAACTGATCCGCAATGCAGACCCAAATGAGCGCCGACGTGTTCTTGTAAGCGGGGCCATCGGCGCCAATGCTAAGCCCCTTGCGATGGGTACCCCCGTAATACCACAGACTGTTGGGACGTTACGATCAGGCTGGAAGCGGAAATGCTTTCCGCATTGGTCTTCAGGCCTGGCCAACATCATTCTGTTACGGTCAAGCTGAGGCATGGGGTGGTGCCTCCGCAAAACCCTGCTGGCCCTTCTCCTGCTTGTGCATGGGATTGTTTCTTCGGCAAAATCATTATTGTGGTGTTGGGCAGCGGAAGCCGCGCCCGTGTTCTCGTCACAGCCACCAACTGGGAAATGTTGCTATCCGGCGTACGGAGGGAGAATGGACCAATAGTCGGCCGGATCGACCATTCTTTTTTACTTTCAACAAGGACGGCATGTCCCCGGTCTTCGCGCCGATGAGCGCGGGCAAAGGAACAGGCATCGTCATATCCAACCTCTGTCCTATAAGGGCTCGGTCGTCTGCACGGACATCAAGGGCGAAAGCCGCGCTTTCACGGAAGCCAGCGACGGAAGAGGGGTAGGGTGCGTGCGCTCGCACCCTGAAACCCGTCTGCTCGGACAAATTCAATCCGCTCGACATGGTGCGAACCGGCACCTGGCATGAGCGGGATGACGCCCAAGCTCTGGCGAAGCTGATGGCCTGCTCGACCCATCGGACGTCCTGAGGCTTCCGGGCAAGCGCTCCATCGTGCTGTACCGCTCCGACATACTGCGGTTCGCATTGCTGGCCAGGAAGGTCAACTACCGCTCCTGGCGCAATGTCCACTAGTGGGGCAAGTACGACAGCTGGCCTAGGAAGACGGCAAGCGGCTGCGAAAGCGCCCAAGCACTGGCAGGGACACAATGAGATGCGACCGGCGCCACCGGAGCCGGTTTGCCCACTTGGTGTGGCGCATTAGCTGAGACTCGCGGACGCCGAGCAGGGCGAGAAACAGGCGATCCAGCTGGTCGATGATCCGCAATGCCTCGTCACGCGGCTTGCGGACGGGTTCATAACAAGGTGCTTCGGAGGACAAGACGCTTGCCAGCCGGACAGGGCGTGCACGCGACCTGGCGAAGCGGCAGGCGGAGGAGTCTATAGCTGCAGGATAGGCTCGTACTTCTCCAGTTGCTTCCTCATCGTGGTTCGGCGAGCCCCAGTCGTTGTCACCATCTTGCTGGACGCCTTGAAGTTGCGCGCAGGGTACGCATGTTCCACTCGCGCCTGCTATGAGGTCATAGCGGAGAGGACGAGCGGCTAATGTGAAGCTGCTCATCCGTACTGAGTTCGTGAGGCAATGCCATGTTGATTTCCTGTGCGAGCTGGGCATCACGGCGCTTTTCCACTCCAAGCCATTCCAAAGCGACGCGCGATCAAGCAGCCATTCGGCTGCGTCCTCGGGTGCAGGACTTCAGCATGCACCACACCGCGCCGCCTTGAAAAGTCAACGTCTATCCAGCGCCGCTCATCCCTCAGCCGTTCGCCAGCCCGGTAGGTCGGCATCGCCAGCACGGAGCGCCCGTCCGAGCGCTTAACCGGCTGAACAGAGAAATGATAAGACGCCATGTCGCTCCGCTTCTGTTTGCGGAGCGACGCCTTACGGCCATGCGCCTGCGCTGGCCGTGCATCTATGTCGCGTAGCGATGTATAAGTGCGCCATTCCGTTTGCTGCACACTCTTACTCGCCTCCTGGCATTGCAATCCTGCAACAGGGCTCAGAAAAGAGAGTGTTGGTCAGAAGCCGGGAGCGGACCCAGGCGCATGGCCTTCAGCGGACATGTATTGTCCGATGTTTTCGCAGGGCAAAGCCCCCGGACGCCCTTCAGGTCCGCGGAACGAAGGTGCCAGCAGGCAATTCGCGCGGCGAGTGGCGAACCGAAGCAGCGACACGCCGAGGGCTAATCGTGTTGGCTATTTCGTTGATCCTTGCTAAAGTTGAGACGGCTCCTCGCACCATAGAACAGCGTCAAGCTAAATCGCAGCCGCATAATGGCATCCTAGCTCTGTAACTGCACTCACACAGGAGGCGCAATGCAGGAGTCTTTCGAAAAGCTGCTGGAACATGCAAAGGCAAATCCGGGAGAGTTCTTAACTGGGGTGGCTACGTTGCTGCTGGTTGTCGCTACCGCCTTGCTAGTCAGAGCAACAAATATTCTTTCTAAATCAGCTAGGGAAGACAGCCTCAATCGCAAAATCCAAGCAACGGTAGATGCTTGGATGAAGGTTAGAAGCGAGCTCGATTTACCTCATCTCAACAAAGAGACCCCGGAGAAAGAACTCCGCGCCCAACTGAGAACTCTAGAGGCGTTTTCAGTTGGCGTAAATTCCGGCGTCTATGACCTAGCAACTTTCAAGCAGATATCGGGTAATTGGTACTGTCAGCAGTTTGATAGGATAAAGCCGATCATCGATGAGCGACAAATAAACAGCCCAGATGCGTATAAGGAGTTAGCGAGTTTAGCGAAAGCAGTTAAGGAGATGCGTCCGGACGTTGCCAAGAAGCCTGCCGGGCAGACGTGCTCGGAGCGCTCCTAGACCGAAACGCAAAGGATGTGCCTCGGCTCGCGAGCCGGGGCAAGGTCGCGAAACTGCGCAACTCATTGCAGGCCACCCGCATACGAACAGTTTCGCAATGCTGCGCATCCAATTCGATGTCGGCATAATCACGGCTCGTCATTTGCGCGGCGATCAGGGTGAAGACCGACGCGTAGAACGGGTCGAGCACCAGCCCGCTCGCTGGACAGAGCGCTTCAATAAGAGGACGGAAGACTTTGATTGGCTTCTGAATTGGATGAAGCCGATTACCGGTGTAGCGCCAGTCGCGCGCGTCGTCGATTGGCTTTCACGGTCGCGCGGGCTCACCCTTGGCGAGCGGGTAGGGCCGCTCCTGCTTGCGCAGCACGAAGCGCGACGAGGAAGCGTAGCGCTTGGTGAAGACGATATGGCCCACCATTCGGCATCCCGCTGCGCAGGCGCCGATGAGCTTGTCGGCGGCATTCCAGCCGTACAAGCTAGGCACAATTCAATACGCGGTGCATTTCGGCAAAGGCATCAGCCAGCCGTCGCGGTCGTTGTTGGCGATGGTCCGCCCATCGCGGGACTGGTAGCGGCACAGGTAGGGCGGGGCGGTGAGGATGAAGTCCACCCAGGCGGACTTTCATCTCGTGCATCACATTGATGCAGTTTCCGTGAACGACTGTGTTGCGAAAGAGGTCGCTCATGAGAGCACCTGCAGGCTGACAACGCTCGCATCCCAATCCACATCGCTCGGGCTGGTGGACAACTGACCGAGGCCAGTTAGGTCGTTGATGGCAATTGACTTGACGATTGCCGCTTCCTTGCTGATGGCGAGGACAATCATGTCGCGAAAATCCCTGTCGTTGAGACGGACGCGGTAGCGCCGCGTGGCGGCGGGGGCTCATTGCCCCACCTCCGCGTCGCCCTTGGCTGCCTTCGGCTCACGGATGACGAGGCGTCCGTGAGTGGCAAGCTGCTGAGGTGGATGTTGAATCCCTTGGCGTTTTTGTGAGGCCATGCTGTGCCGATCCTGGTCCAGAAGGCTTCGCCTTCCCTCGACCATATAGACCCCATGCGGCGCTTGGTAATTTTCGTCGCGTTTCATCTTTCGTACTCCCGCTGGTTTAACCGGCCGCGCCATTCGTTGCCGGACGGGAAGTCATAGGACACGAAGGATGAGCGGCGGGGCAAGGAGGTTCCGACCGAGGGACCCTCCGGCAGACAGTCGGATGGCTTGCCCTGATGCGCTTCGGGTCCAAATTCCCAGTCCTCTATGCAGCCTTCACACGGGAGTGGGCCTGAGACGCGGAACCGAGCCAGAATGAGTTTGTTGGTCCATGGGCGAAGACAGGCCGACCTGGTCATCTTCGCCGCCCTGGCGTCTGGATACTGCTTACTGAATCCCAGCTGCGAATGGACCCTGATCGTTAAGCCGCCGAACGTTTCGCACCGTAGGCGGAGGCGGGTGATCAAATCGGCCTCAAGGCACGATCAGGCGTGGCTTCTCAGATCGTGCGATGGATGCTGGTTGGCTGGCAGGCCACGATAAAAGGATCGCCTGAGCCTTCTGTCTTACCGGCAGATGCGATTTCGCGTTTTAGCGGCGTCGCAAGTGCAAGCTGAGCAGGGCTCAACCCAATGTTGCGAAATTGATACAACTGAAGATTCTGTGATGCCGCCCGATCGGGAGCCGTTGCGACCAAGCCGAGATTGTGTCGACATGCAGTAGTCTAGTTTTCGTTGAGCGGTTTTCATCATGCGGATTTGTGGGCTTCTGCTTTGCGCGGCAGCTATTGCCCTTTTTGGGGGCTGCGGGGCTTACGTCCCGGAGATGCAGGAGTGGCACGAGCCTCCTGAAAGCCAGAAAATTACAGAAATCGTATCATCAACCACATCAAGTGCGAGCTGCACAAGGGAGCGGATGATGCGATCCGGAAATACTATGGGGCGGGTCAACGGAGCGGCAACAGGGCTGATTGGATCAAAGACTGGTTGGCAACAGTTACTCTAAAGTTGACCGTTGATGAGAAGGGCAGCGCGAACCCAGGCCTGTCGTGGGTGCGAACTCTTTCCGATACGAGGTCATTCACGCTCGGCGCTGGAGTGAATGCCTCTTCAGAAGCGACAAGAATTGAAACGATCTCCTTCACTTACCCGCTCAGGGAGCTGCGCTCAGCAAGGCCGATTGTAAATCCGTGCGAGAGGCCAGGAGAGATACTGATCGAGGGAGATCTCAAGATCGGCCAGTTCCTGGATAAGAAGATCTTCTTGTCGACCGTGCCAGGAACAATCATTGGTCCTTACAGCGCATTCAGCTACGAGGTGACCTTCGTGGTTGTTTATGGTGGTTCGGTTACGCCAACGTGGAAGCTGGTGGAGTTTACGGCCAACCCGGACTCTCCATTCGTGAACGCTACGCGCACACGTACCCACGATGTGACAATCACCATCGCACCGCCTGGGGACGCCGCCGCCGCCGAAGCCGCCGCAATCCACAACGCCGCACTGATCGGACAAGCCGTCGCGGCAGCCATTCGCAAAGGAGGGCCGTAAATGGCAGGCGCCGTAAGGATTCCGCAGTCGGTCGAGGAAGCGCATCAGCTGGGCTACGCAACGGAGCGGAAGACGCCTGAAGAGGCGCAAGCAATAATGAGGGCGGGAGCCATCGCCGGTATTCTGCGCGACGGCCCGCACCGGGATTGCAGCACCCTTCCTCCGAACCATAAATGCTGGGAGGGCGACTGTGACCCCTCCGGATGGAAAGAGGTCTTGTTCTGCGACGGGACGCAGGGCTGCACCATCTATGCGAAGGTGCGCTGCCGTTAGATGGCCCCGCGGCTCGCAAACATACGGGGGAAAGATTGACAGCGAAGCACTTCTTCAATTTGGCGACGGCCGCTCTAGCGATCCTGGCCGCCAGTTTGTGGTTCTTGTCTGCGAAGGTGAATTCAGGAAACAAGTTTGCTGGAGTCAAAGGGACGATTGGGATGAGGGAAGAGGCTGAAAAGCTCAACGCCCTGGGAGCTGCCTATAACCTGCAGAGCACCTTCAATGCCTTGGCCGCTAGCGCAGCTGGTGCTTCGGCTCTTTGTCAGACGGTTGTTTTATTTTTTAACTGGTAGGAGCGCGGACGTCGTGGCGAAACGCCTGAAATTCTCCGACTCGAGTTGCCCGAGTATTCGCTGTTTTCGAATGGCAGATGGCGTGGGGCGCGCCTGTAATGTCGCGGTAAGCATAGGACTATAGTAGCTGTTTGCGATGCGGTAGGTGATGGGAAGCAAATAATATCCGGCACTTACCGGAAAGCTCTGGTTTTTTTATCGACTCTCTTGAACCGCTCCTTTCGCCTTCCAACATGATGAGAGCGAGCAACTCTACTGCTCGCATGGAGGATCTGATGCGCAGCTCTCGTCCGTCGGCACCGGTCATCGTCAGGGCAAACTCGACGCTCTGCGGCGGTTAAGGATGCAAAAGGCTTCTCGGGCGTTTTGCGCCCGAGAAGTTCTTTGGGGTGGGAGCATGGGCAATTCGCGCAAGACACGAGCTGGCAAAGAGCTCGTATTACCTCCGAGATTTCTGCTCGCAAAATGGTATTGGAAGCGGGCTCGCGACGCGGTGCGGCCGCTGGCGCCTGATCTGGCGCGTCAGGGCCTGAAAGCAGCGCTAGGTTTTGTCGTGGCAGCCGTTGTCGTCGGCTTTATTCGTGACCCGTTCGAGCAAAACGTCATCCCTTGGCTCATACGGCTGATGAGTCTTGAGCAGGCGCTGTACATCTACACTGATCCTTCTGATGGTCCTGCCGATCAATACGAATTCCTAGTGTCCCGGCACGTTCTGGCCTCTGGAAGGATGATCCAGGATCGAGACGTTGCCGAGCGTACCAACAGAAAAGGGAATCCCCGCAACTTCAAAGTGAAGGGCTCCCGTTCCGGAGATCTTTTGATGTTCACGTACATTTCGAGCACTGACAAGCTAGGGATGGGCGCATTTGTTGGGCAGCGGCTCGAAACGGATAACGACGACATCTTCATTGGAAACCTTACCGGGTGGGGCCACGACAAGGATGGGCACTGCACGATCGTCTCGTACTGGGCGGTAATCGGCCCTGCCGAGGAGAAACAAAGATTTGGCGATCTGCTCAAAAACTCCGTCGGAGGTGCTTCACCAGCAAAGGCGACCACTTCTGATGCATCTCTGAAATGCAGCGAACCTAAAGGCTGAGCCCGAAATTAGTTCAACAAAAGTGCCCCGCATCATTGCCAATGCGGGGCAAGTAGCTCTGGACCTTGCGGGTCATCAGCTCTCAACGGACTTCAACCATTCCAAGGCTTGAGGATGGTCTCCCTTGCCACGACAGCGGGCCTCGCCGCTGCTCCGGGAAGAATCGCACAGAGCCACGTCGGTGTCCTCAGGCTCCTGATGATATGATCAGCCACTGCTTCCTTACGCACGCGGATGGCGCGCCGTCCGCCGCCGGGTAGGCCGATCAGATCGACGTTGAAGCCCTTGCCGTCGTCATGCGCGCGCTCGGTACCCCTGCACGATTGCAACGAGCCCGTCATGCAGGAACAGCTGGCGTCGCTGCGCTGGCGCTGCTGCCCTTGAGCCGGCTCTGGGCGGGAAAACGCCACGGGCAGGCGCACCTTCGCCTTTGGCTGTATCATCAGCAGCAATCGGACGCTTGTGGCGCATGCCTCAAGAACTGAGCCCCGAGCGATTCTGGCCGCGCGCCGCGCCCCCTGAGAAAGGACAGGACAACGACTGCTTGGAATTCTGCAAGATGCCCTCGGAGAGCGGAGATTCTCGCCGTTATGCCGCCCGTTCTCCCCGATTTTGCAGAGAAACAACTTGGCCTTTCGACTAGAAGGGGGGCGTCCAACGAGGAGATTGCATATGAAGGTCGGGGTGCCTAAGGAAATCAAGACGCACGAATACCGCGTGGGTCTAACCCCTGGCGTCGTCCGAGAATATGTAGCTGCCGGTCACAGTGTACTGGTCGAGACCAATGCGGGTGCCGGCATTGGCGCGAGCGATGACAATTATCGCAACGCCGGCGCATCGATTGTCGGCTCAGCTCGTGAGGTCTTCGCATCGAGCGAGATGATCGTAAAGGTGAAGGAGCCCCAACCCTCCGAATGGACTGAGCTGCGAGAGGGGCAGATCCTTTTCACCTACCTGCATCTGGCGCCAGACCCGGAACAGGCGAAGGGACTCCTCGAATCTGGATGCACCGCCATCGCCTATGAGACGGTGACGGATGCGCATGGCGGGCTTCCGCTGCTCGCGCCGATGAGCGAAGTTGCGGGAAGGCTTGCGGTCGAAGCGGCAGGCCGCGCCCTGACGCGCTATACCGGCGGGCGGGGGCTGTTGATTGGCGGCGTTCCTGGCGTGCAGCCGGCTCGCATCGTCGTGATCGGAGGCGGCGTCGTTGGGACTCATGCGGCCCGAATAGCCGCCGGCCTGGGTGCCGAGGTCACGATCCTCGACCGCTCGATCCCGCGCCTTCGCGAGCTGGATGAACTGTTCGAAGGCCGCGTTCGTACCAGATTCTCGACCATAGACGCCGTCGAAGAGGAAGTCTTTGCAGCAGACGTTGTCATCGGCGCGGTCCTCGTTCCCGGTGCAAGCGCGCCGAAACTCGTCAGCCGCAGCATGCTGGCATCAATGCGCAAGGGCTCCGTCATCGTTGACGTCGCCATCGATCAAGGGGGCTGCTTCGAAACATCGCGCCCGACCACGCACGCGGATCCAACTTACGAGGTCGATGGCGTAATTCACTATTGCGTCGCCAATATGCCCGGAGCCGTCCCGCTCACGTCAAGCCAAGCACTGAACAATGCCACACTGCCGTTCGGGTTGGCGCTCGCCAACAAGGGTTTCGCGGCGGTCCTCGAAAATCCGCATCTGCGCGCTGGCCTCAATATCTATCGCGGCCGGCTCACTTACAGGACTGTAGCCGAGAGCCTAGGCCTGCCATTCTCCCCGATCGAACAGGCTGCGGCCTGATCCCAGAAGTCCCTATGGGACGTTTCCTCCCTCACTTAAGGGCCGCTCCTTGGAGTGGCCCTTTTTTTAAGGACGCGAAGGGCATCCGGCCTGCAACCTTGCCCAGCCGAAGCCGAGAATTCGTGTTTGTTGGCTTGGCCCCTTTTATAGGGTGATTGAATCTACGTGAAGCATCCCCCGGGCTCTTCCTCAGAACCGGCGCGGATGATCAGGGCGTAGGTGCATCAGAACGAGTAGATCCGAAGCAGACGCATCCAGACCAAGCGCCTCGTCGCGGGTGTCACGGCTCGATACGTTCCGACCAGACCGATACCGTCTTCGATTTATCCAACCAAATGCTTCTCGTAAAGTTCGTCGATCAGTTCGCTTGCCTGCGACAGCGAGTTCAGCCTCGCAGACCGCACGATCGGTCTACGCTCAATAGTCCCGCGGGCCACAGGAGAGGTCGTTTCGGTGATTCGATGCGTGCGATAGCTCACGATCAACTTCAACTTCGAAGGAAACACACAATCCACGTCGCGTTCGACTCGTTCATAGTCAACTGCGCTGACCTCAAGGCTTCAATGCCGCAAAAACAAACCGGACAACAGCCATCTTGAACTCGAGCTCCTCAGCACCGCGGCTCTAACATTTATAGACGTCCTTATCAGACCAGGTGACAGGCCACGAACCGGCCGGGCGCAACCTCCTTCAAAGGCGGTCTTTCCGCGCATACAGGTTTGGCCAACGGACAGCGACCTCTCAGTCTGCATCCAGGCGCGATATCGATAGGGCTTGGAATTTCGCCCGACAAAGCGAAATCGTCGCGCTTTGCGTCAGGATCCGGAACTGGAACGGCCGCTAGCAAAGCGCGCGAGTAGGGATGCAAGGGCTTTGCAAACAGATCCTTGGTGCCCGACATCTCCACTATGCTGCCGAGATACATCACGGCAACGCGGCTCGCCAGGTACTTCACAGTGGCCAGATCGTGTGAAATGAACAGGTAAGACAACCCGAGTTGCTCGCGCAGTTTCTCCAACAGGAGAATTGCCCGCGAGCGTAGCGATACGTCGAGTGCGGAGGTTGGCTCGTCAAGAACAACGAAGCGGGGATTCGTTGCAATCGCCCTGGCGATATTGACCCGCTGGCGTTGACCGCCCGAAAGCTCGTGCGGATACCGGTCCAACAGATCGCGGCCGAGCCCCACCTCCTGCATGAGCTCCTCGACGAGCTCGCGCCGCTCCTTCGCCGGAAGCTTGGTATGGAGCGTGAGGGCCTCCTCGACCATCCGTCTCACCGTTAGTCTAGGATTGAGCGAGGCAGTAGGATCCTGAAACACCATCTGGATATCGCGGCGCAACGGCTTCATGGCATGGGCATCAAGCCTCGCTATGTCCGTGCCATCATAGCGGACGGATCCCGCCGTCGGCTCGACTAGCCGAACCAAGCAACGCGCGACGGTCGATTTTCCACAGCCGGATTCGCCAACCAATCCAACCGTCTCGCCGGCTTCTATATCGAAGGAGACTGAATCGACCGCCCGCACGACGGGCTGTTCCTGACCGCGTAGGCGCGCGAGAGTGCCGGCCACCCCGCCGAGCGGAAAATGCATCTGCAGATCACGTATCTCAACAAGTGCCACGGCGTTCCTCGAATCCATAACATGCTACAACATGGCCGGGACCGGCCTCGATCATCGTAGGGCGTGCGGCGCGACAGCGATCCATCACCCACTCACAGCGCCCTGCGTAACGGCACCCGCTCGGCGGGTTGACCAGGGAAGGAACCGACCCTGGTATGGGCTCTAGAACGACGTCGCGATCGACCCTCGGTATCGATCGGACGAGCGCCTTCGTGTAGGGATGGGCCGGATTATGGAACAGCTCCCGCACGGGCGCGCATTCAACAACCTGGCCGGCATGCATAACGGCGACGCGGTCGCAGATCTCGGCAACGACGCCAAGATCGTGCGTGACGAGCATGATCGCCGCACCTGTTTTCGCGCTCAATTCGCGCAGCAGATCAAGAATCTTGGCCGCGATCGAAACGTCGAGCCCGGTCGTTGGCTCGTCCGCGAGCAGGAGCTGAGGGGAGGTTGCAAGCGCCATAGCGATCATGATCCGCTGACACATTCCTCCCGAGAGCTGATGCGGGTATTGCTTGGCTCGCTTTTCGGGCGCCGGAATGCGGACAAGGCGCAGCATCTCGAGCATCTTCTTGTCGGCCTCTCGTGGCGACAAGCCGGCGTGCACCATCAGCAAGCGTGAAATCTGCTTTCCAACGGTCAGGAGCGGGTTGAGCGCGGTTCGCGGCGTCTGCGATACCATCGCGATCTTTCCGCCGCGCATGCGCCGCATCTCTTCCTCAGAAAGCGTGCCAAGGTCTACGCCGTCAAAGTGAACCCTTCCGGAGACACGCCCTGGCGGACGGATCAGGCGCAGAATGGCAAAAGACGTGACCGACTTTCCCGACCCGGACTCGCCGACCAGCCCGAGAACCTCCCCCCGGCGGATGGTCAGGTTGATGTGGTCGACTGCTTCGATGGCGCCCTGGTTGATCTCAAAATGGACGGTCAAATCAGAGATCTCAAGCAGCTCGGTCATCTCAAACCCCTCATGCGCGGGTCCAGCAAATCACGCAATCCGTCACCGATAAGGTTGAATGCGAGAACGGAGGTCATGATCGCAAGGCCGGGAAACAGGAACAGCCACCATTCTCCGGTAACGATCTGTGAGGCACCTTCTGCGGTCATCACGCCCCATTCGCTCTGTGGCGGCTGAATTCCAAGTCCAATGAAGGAGAGCGAGGCCATCGTCAGAAGGGCAAAGCCCGTCGAGAGCGTCGCTTGCACAATCAGCGGCGGAAGACAGTTCGGCAGCAGGTGAATCAACACAATCCTCCAGGTCGGATTGCCGAGAGTGCGAGCAGCATCGGCATATTCCATCTCGCGGAGCCGAAGCATCTCTCCACGGGTCAGCCGCAGGTAGGCCGGGATTTGCGTGATCGAGATAGCAATTGCGACATTGGTGGTGGAATTGCCAAGGCCCGCCGTGATGCCCATAGCCAGTACAAAGGCCGGGAAAGCCATCAGAGCATCGACGACGCGCATCGCGATCGTATCAGCCCACCCCCGGCTGTAGCCGACGACCGCTCCAAGCAATCCCCCGATTGAAACGGCAACAAACGTTGCTGCAAAGGCAACCAGGAGGTCGACACGCGCGGCAAAAATGATCCGCGAGAGTTGATCGCGACCGAACTCGTCAGTGCCGAGCGCATGATGCCAGGAAGGCGGCTGCAAAGAGGCTGCGGGGTCGGTGGCGTCGGGCGCGTAGGGCGCCACGATCGGCGCCGATATCGCCGCCGCCGCGATCAGCACGATCACGCACAGTGCCGCAAAGGAGACGGGATTGCGCTGAAGCCGCTGCCACACCAGTGATGAAGCCGCTGGTTGCGAAATCGAAGAGGAGATAGACAATGATGAGGACATCAGCTGAACCTAATCCGGGGATCAATGAGACCGTACGCAATATCGACCGCCAAATTGACCATGACACACGTCACTGCGACGAACAGGATGAAAGACTGGATCGGAGCCGAGTCCTTCGTAAGCAATGCAGTCACCGCGTAATTGCCGATACCAGGCCATGAGAACACGCTTTCGACGACCGCATTCCCGGCCATTAGAAATCCAAAAACAATTCCGGAAATCGTGATGACGGGAATCAGCGCATTTCGCAGCGCGTCCCGATAGATCACAGTTCTTCGCGGCAATCCGGCCGCCCATGCCGCCTTGATGTAGTCGGACTCGAGGATCTCAAGCATGGTGGACCGCACCATGCGCGCGACTGGCGCGATTGCGCTAAGCCCGAGGGTCGCTGCAGGCAGCATGAGCTGATTCAGACTTGATCGTAAGGTTGTCCAGTTGCCGGTAAGCAGGGAGTCGATCACATAAAGCCCTGTTATATGTGCGGGAGGTTCTATGCCAGATCCCAGGCGACCCAGCGGTGAGGGGGCCAGGTTGAGCATGTAGAAGAAGACGTAAACGAACAGGAGCCCAGTCAGGAAGCTCGGCATTGCGACACCCATGATGCCGACCACGCGTCCGATATGGTCGATCAATGTGTCGCGATGCACCGCAGAAAGGACCCCAAGAGGCAGTCCGATCACGATCGCGATGAGA
Source organism: Bradyrhizobium sp. B117 (assembly GCF_038969555.1). Lineage (NCBI taxonomy): Bacteria > Pseudomonadati > Pseudomonadota > Alphaproteobacteria > Hyphomicrobiales > Nitrobacteraceae > Bradyrhizobium > Bradyrhizobium sp. B117. Next base: position 8,605,973 of record NZ_CP152414.1, on the reverse strand, counting down.
AGGCTCGCAAGATTGAGCTCGAGAGTGGCGGGCAGGCGCTGAAGAAAGTCCTGCGAAACCGGCCGTCCCGTCGAGGCACTCTCACCAAGATCGCCTTTGAAGATGCCGGATACGTAGCGGTAGTATTGCTCCGGGAACGGGCGATCCAGGCCCATTTGGTGCTCCATTTCAGCGAGATGTTCGGGCGTGGCGAACGGGCCCGCCTTGACCATGGCCGGATTGCCAGGGAGCAGGTAGGTGAGGGTGAAGCAGATCACGCTAACGCCGAACAAGGTCGGCAGAGCCAGCGCAAACCGTCGCATGACATAATTGAAGAAACCCATTGAAGCGCTCTCCCTATTGAGACGAAGACGACGTGCTCAGGCGAGCTTCATGCTGAAAAAGCGCTCATAACTATCCCAGCGCTTCTCAATACCAATGAGGTCGGATCGCATGACGCGGGTCCAGTTCTCGTACCAGAGATGCCCCCAGACGGCGTCGCCGATAATGATCTCCTGCAGGCGTTTTGCCGCGGCCAGACGCTTGCTGGTGTCGGTTTCATGCATGTTCTCATCGATCAGCTTGTCGACTTCCGGATTGGAATAGAATGAGGTGTTGGTTCCTTTCGCTGTGCTGTGGAAGTTGAAGAACAGGTGATAAAAGGGATCGTTGATCCACGACTGCCAAGACTCGATCGAAAGCTGGTGATCGCCCTTGGTTGCGATCTGGCGGAAGGTGGCTTCGGTTTCCTTGACGATGTTCAGCTTGAAGCCGATCTTCTCCAGCTCGGTCTGAAGCCAGACCGAGGCCTGCTCGTGCGGCTGCCATCCAGCGCGTACCGCAAGATCGATCGGAATAGGCTCATTGCCGAAGCCCGCTTCGCGCATCAACTCCTTGGCCTTTGCGATGTCGTACTTGTAGGGACTGATCGTGCTGTCGTAACCGGGCGTCAAACTCGGCACAGGGCTCTTCATCTCGGTGCCAAAACCATACAGCACGCTCGGTATGATGGCTTGCACCGGGATGGCGTAATTGATGGCCTGGCGCACTTTGACATTGTTAAGCGGCGCCTTCTGCGTGTTCATGCAAAGCCAGTGACACAGGGTGTCCGGCACGGAGACGGTCTTCAAACCTGGCTCCGCCTCGAGACTCTTTACATTGCGCGGAGATAGCGTTGATCTGCCGACCACCATGTCGATGGCCTTGCGCTTGAGCAGCAGCACGCGGTCAGCTTCGTTCGGCACATACTTGAGGACGACCCGATCGAAATAGGGGCGACCACGCCAGTGATCGGCCTGCGCTTCCAACACGACCTCGACGCCTGGCTGGTTCTTCACCAGCTGGTACGGCCCGAGCCCGGCTGTGTTTCGCTTCAACCAGTTGGCGGCCCAGGGATCATCGGCGGTCGCATTCGCCTTGACCTCTTCCGGATCAAGCAGCGCGTTGTTCATAAGCGCCATCATGTCCAGCGCCATCGGGCTTGGCGAGGGCATGTTGATTTCGATCGTGAAGTTGTCGCGCGCCTTGAATTGCTCGGGCTTGGTTACCCCGAGAAGGCGCGGAAACAGGAGACGCATATAACCGGGCGACTGCAGCCCGCGGTCGAGGAGATACTTCAGGGTAGTGGCGTTGACGTCGCGGCCGCTCGGCAATTTCAAGCCTTTGCGGATGTTCAGCACCAGCGTGGCGTCGCCATTTTCAAAGGACCAGGACTGGGCGATGCCACCCTCGATCTCGCCAGGCTTTGCTTGCGACACCCCCGGCTTTCCGTCGACCGGCTGCACCTTCCACATCAGCGGGCTGTCGTAAACGTTGGCCTGCACGGTGTAGCCGGCCGACGTCTTGAAGGACGCCGGATCGAGCGTGTCGATATCGGCATCCCAGGCGACTGTCAGCGTTCGCTTTTCCTGAGCGGCAGCCAAGCGAGCTGTGCTCGTGAATGTAAGGGCTGCGACGCTCGTTGCGGCAAACTTCAAGAAATCTCGACGGCGTGTGTCGCTTGTCATCTCATTCCCCTCCTGACTTTACGCGAAGATTTGCCGGTCATCCGGTGCGCGATGGCTTGCATTATTGTCATCGTTCTGTTATTGTCAACTCAGTTTCAATATACGAAACTAGGTGATTAAAAAGTGGGCTCAATAGAAAACGCAGCGCAAATCCTTAGACTTTTCGGGCCGGGCAGGCTCGAGGTCTCGGTGACAGATGTCTCGCAGCTGTTGAATATGCCTAAAAGTTCAGCATCTCGGTTGCTGAAGACGATGCTGCTTGAGGGGCTGCTGTCGCGCTCGGAGAATCCGCCGCGCTATAAGGTCGGAAATCTGCTTTTCGAGATTTCGCGCCTCTACAAGCTGAACTCTTCCCTGATTGACGCCGTCGATGAGGCCGTAAAGGAGATCACTCGAGAGACCGGGCACACCGGTTATGTCTCGATCCTTGATGGTGCGGATGTTCTGGTCATCCGGATGCATCAGGGCTCCCACGCCTTGCGTGTCTTCACGCCGCTGGGCCAGCGTGCTCCTGCATTTGCGACTGCGATTGGGCGCAGTCTGCTCTCGCGCTTTCCGGATAGTGTGGTGCGCTCCCTTCATGCTGAAGGCGTCACTCCGCCTTCGCCGCGCGCTCCTCAAAATGTCGACGAACTGGTGGCGGCGCTGGATCAGCCGCGCCGGTTCGGCTGGGCCGAGGCCCTCGATGAGGCGATCCCCGGGGTCGGCTCAATCTCGGTGAGCGTCTCCGATCCAGAAATCCGCGAGACGGTGGGCTTCTGTATTTCCTATCCAGCCTCGCACATGAGCGATGAGGAGAGGAATCGCGCGATCACGCTGCTTACGACTGCCGCTCAGCGTATCGCGCACCGCTTCGGCGATCAGTTTCTCTTGCAGCGGGCGCAGCGCGCTCTTGGCGGCGGTGGCCCGGTTGCTGCGTGATCTGGTTTTTTATCGCCGCAACTGACGCGGCTCGGAGGCTATAGATGAGACAATTGAGTCCGGAGGATATCGAGGCGCTCTCCGTCGGCGCCTGGATTCTCGGAACGGGTGGCGGCGGTAGTCCGTATCACGCGCTTTTGAACTTGCGGCGCTTCTACAATGAAGGTGTTCGCGTCGATCTGATCGATCCCGACGAGCTGGACGATGATGATGCGATCGCGGTTGTCTCCATCATGGGCGCGCCGCTTGTTTTCCAGGAGCGTCTGGTCGACAGCAGGCTGATCGCTCGCGCCGTATCGGCCATGGAGGAGCATCTTGGTCGCAAGTTCAGGGCGGTGATGGCAGTCGAAATCGGTGGCGGTAACGGCATGCAGTCCTTGCTCGCTGCCGTCCACCTGAAAATTCCAGTTGTCGACGCCGATGCGATGGGACGTGCCTATCCTGAGGCGCAAATGACGAGCTTTGCGGTGGGCGGTCTCGCTCCCTATCCGCTGACCTCCGTAGACCCGCGCGGTAATGAGGCCATCGTTGGCAAAACCTCCTCCTGGAAATGGATGGAGCGTGTGAGCCGCAAGCTTTGTACCGAGTTCGGATCCATCGTCGCGACCTGCAAGGCGCCGCGCACCGGTGCTGAGGTGAAGAAATGGGCCATTCCCCGTACCACATCCAAGGCCATCAATCTCGGGCGGGCGGTTGCCGAGGCCAACCGGCAGCACGCCGACCCGATTGCAGCCATTCTGAAAGCGGAATCCGGCAAGTTCCTGTTCTCCGGCAAGATCGTTGAAGTCGAGCGGCGGACAACGGAGGGCTTCCTGCGCGGCCGCACAGTCGTGGAGGGGCTTGGCGATGATTACGGGAGCCAGATCCGGATCGACTTCCAGAACGAGTGGATCGTCGTGTGGCGTGATGGGCAGGCGCTCGTCTCGACGCCCGACCTCATTTGCGTTCTCGACAGTGAATCCGGCGAAGCGATCGGAACGGAAACCATTCGCTACGGTCAGCGGACAACCGTGATCGCGCTGCCGGCGGCTCCGGTCTTCCTCTCGCCACGCGGGCTCGACCATGTCGGCCCCCGCGCCTTTGGTTATGACATCGATTTCAAGTCGGTATTCTGCTCATGAGACGCATTGGGATTGACGTAGGTGGTACCAATACGGATGCCGTGCTGATCGACGGCGGAAAGGTCGTGCAAGGCGTGAAGGTCGCCACCACGGCCGACGTCACCAGTGGTGTGGCTGCGGCCATCGAGGCACTCGATCTGAGTGCCGAGCATGCGAGCGGTCTCGACGCGCTGATGATCGGCACGACGCACTTCATCAATGCGGTCGTTCAGCGCCGTCATCTGACGAAAGTGGCGGTGATCCGGGTCGCACTTCCCGCCACGAGCTCCTTGCCGCCCTTCACCGATTGGCCAGCTGGGCTGGCTGAGCTCGCCAATGGCGGGGTCTGGCAAATCGAAGGCGGTCACGACTACGACGGGCGCAGGTTCGCCCCTCTGGATATTGCGGCAGCCAGGCGAATTGCGCGCGAAATCCGCAATCTCGGCCTCAAATACGTCGTGGTCAACGCACTGTTCTCTCCGCTTGATCCGTCCGACGAAGAAGCGGTCGCCGCCATCCTGCGCGAAGAAATCCCCGATGTGTCGGTGACCTGCGCACATTTGCTCGGCGGGATCGGATTGCTCGAACGTGAGAACGCGGCCATTCTCAATGCCTCTCTCATTGCGCTTGCACGGGAAACCATCACGGCCTTTGAGCATGCCAAGTCAAAGGTCGGACTTAACGCGCCCCTTTTTGTCACGCAAAACGACGGCACGGTCGCGGAGGCCTCGCGTGCCGCTACCTACCCCGTGTTCAGCTTCGCCTCCGGTGCAACCAACTCGATGCGCGGTGCGGCCTATCTTTCGGGGCTCAAAGATGCGGTGGTGGTCGACGTCGGCGGCACGACGGCGGACTTTGGCTACTTGCGGAACGGCTTTCCCCGTGAAGCCAACACCGTCGTACATATAGGAGGTGTTAGGACCCTATTCCGTATGCCGGATCTCGTTTCGATCGGACTCGGTGGCGGCAGCCATATCGAACTTGAAGCGGCAACCATCGGGCCGCTCAGCGTCGGATATCGTCTGTCCACGGAAGCGCTGGTGTTTGGCGGCAATCGCGTGACGGCGACCGACATCGGTGTTGCCGCCGGACTGATCGACCTTGGCGATCGCAACCGTGTGGCACACATCACTGCCGATGACGTGAAGAGGATTTTGCGCCGCTCCAAGGAGATGCTGGAAGAGAACGTCGACCGGATGAAGACAAACGCTTCAGACGTCACGCTCATTGCGGTCGGTGGCGGCGCGTTTCTTGTTCCTGAAGAATTGCAGGGTGTCGGGCGGGTGGTCCGCGTTCAGCACGGGGGCTGCGCGAATGCGGTTGGCGCAGCCATCGCGCAGGTCAGTGGTGAAGTCGATCAAGTCTTCCAGGGGCTGACGCGCGACGAGGCGGTTGCTTCAGCGCGCAAGCTTGCCGAGTCCCGGGCAGTGGAGGCCGGCGCGGATTCGGAATCGCTCGCCCTGGTCGAGGCAGAGGATACGCCGATCGCCTATCTGCCCGGAAATGCCATGCGCGTGCGTGTCAAAGTCGTCGGCAATATTCGATCAACCCGAATTGGGCAAACAGCCAAGGAGAAAGTCACATGCCAGTCCGTTTCCTGATCAGCACGCTCAAGGAAGGAGTCGATCCAGCGGAATATGAGGCCTGGGTCCGCGAGCGCGACTACGCTCTCGTGCGTAGCCTCGACAATTACGTGAGCTACAAGGTTCATCGCATTCGCCGCCCCATCCAGGGCGCCGAAAACTCAACGTGGCAATACATCGAAAGGATCGAAGTCAAGAGCCTGGAGCAACACGACAAGGACCTTGCCTCACCGGCTGGTGTTGCACTGCGAGAGGAGCTTTATGGCAAGTTTCTCGATCGCTCGAAGAACATCTATTTCGTCAGCGACGAGATAGAATGATCCCTTCTCCGCGTTGAGCTCTGCCCGATCCAAGACGTAAGCGCAAACAGGACACCAACAAGATGACCCTCGACCTGCTGATTCTCGGCAACGCGCCCATGGTCAAGATGCTTGATCGCGTCAAGCTCGCCGAAGCGAGCGGATACGACACGGTCTGGCTTGCCGATGAACGGTTCTATCGGGAGGTCTATTCGTGCTTGGGATATTTCGCGCAAAATACGTCTCGGGTCAGGCTCGGACCTTGCGTGACAGATCCCTACGCCAGACATCCGGCGCTGACGGCCATGGCGATTGCGACGCTCGACGAGATTTCGAACAAGCGCGCAATTCTCGGCCTCGGCGCCGGTATTTCCGGCTTCACTGAGCTCGGCATCGATCGGAAGAAGCCGGCGCGCGCTATCAGCGAAGCGATCGAGGTCATTCGGATGCTCCTGCGCGGCGAGACCGTCACCTACGAGGGAGAGGTCATTCAGTTCAAAGAGGGCAAGCTGAACTTCACCCCTGTTCGCGCCGATATCCCAATCTATGTGGCCAGCAATGGTCCGCTCGGCCAACGGACGGCCGGCGCTTGCGCCGATGCCGCGTTCATGGAGGCGGGCGGCAATGCTCCGGAAATCAAGGCCTTCCGTGCCAGACTGGACGAAGGGGCCAGGAAGGCGGGCCGCGATCCCAAATCCGTCAGGCTGATCGTTCGGCTTAATGCCTGTGTTGCCTCCGACGGTCAGGCCGCCCGTGACGCGCTTCGTCCGACGGTTGCAAGACTTCTCGGTGCAGGCCGTCTTAAGTTTGAGACAGCCGAAGAGCAGGGGTTGACCTTGCCGGAGGACGTGCTCGCCTCTGTCCAGGGCGCCCATTACGCCGCTGGGGTGACGCCTTACCTTCCTCTGCTGCCATACGTGACCGATCGCCATATCAACGCCTTCACCTTGGCCGGCAATGTGGAGGAGGTGACCGCGCGTGTGATCGAACTGCGCCAGGCCGGCGTCGACGGGATTATCATCATGCCCTTCGCTCCCGAAGGGGGGATGATCGAGGACACGATCGCCAAAATGGGCTCCGAGGTGTGGCCTGCCGCCCGTGCCCAGCAAGGGAGCATGCCATGAGCTTTGATCTCCATCGGCCGGCCACCGTCACTGAAGCTATCGACCTTGCTCAACGCTTTGCGCCGACCGCGCGCTATGTCGCCGGCGGGACCGACACGGTTATCCAGATCAATCGGAAGAAGATCGATCCCGTACATCTGATCGATGTCGCGTGCCTGCCCGGCATGAACGAAATAACCGAGACTGCCGACGCGTTCACTCTTGGGGCGCTGACGAGGTACCGTGCGATCGAAACGCATCCTGCGTTTCGAGGTAATCTGCGAGCACTGCAAGAGGCCGCCAGCGTCGTCGGTGGCCATCAGGTACGAAACATCGCAACCATCGGCGGCAACATCGTCAATGCTTCGCCTGCCGCCGATTTTGTGCCGCCGCTACTCGCGCTCGATGCCAGTGTCGACATGGCAGGTCCCAATGGACGGCGCTCTTCCCCCTTGCGCGACTTCATCGTCGGTCCGGGAAAGACAGGTCTCTTGCCCGCCGAAATCGTGACCAACATCCGGTTTGCCAAGCTTCCGGCCAGATCCGCAACCGCCTTCCTGAAGGAAGGTCGCCGGCGCGCCATGGAAATATCGGTGGTTTGTGTTGCTGCTTGTTTGACGCTGGAGGCTTCCACCTCGCGCTGCTCCTCCGTGCGCCTCGCCATCGGCGCTGCAAGCCCAAAGGCGTTCCGTCCCGAACAGGCGGAGCGCTATCTCCTTGGCCAGTCCGCCGGGAAGGAAAGCTTTGCGGAGGCAGGCAGGCTCGCTGCAGAGGCGTCCAGTCCGATCTCCGACGTCCGCGCGTCGGCCGGCTACCGCCGTGGTCTTGTCGCGGTCATGGTCGAGCGCGTTCTTGAGACGTGTTTGCAACGAATTCGGGAACAGGATCAATGAACCGAAAAATTCTCAATATCGTTGTCAATGGCGAGAGTCATCAGCTGCTCATTGAGCCCCATTGGACGCTGCTGCAGGTCCTGCGCAACGAGATCGGCATGATGGGCACCAAGGAGAACTGCCTGGAAGCAGAGTGCGGGGTCTGCACGGTGCTGCTTGATGGAAGGGCCGTCAATTCCTGCATCCTGCTCGCGGGCCAAGCTGAGGGATGCTCGATCACCACGATCGAGGGGATCGGCGATCCCGAGCATCTGCATCCCCTTCAGGTAGCATTCATCGAATGCGGTGCCGTTCAGTGCGGCTACTGCATCCCGGGAATGATCCTGACCGCAAAGTCATTTCTGGACGAAAATCCGGGCTGCCGGCCCTCGCGCGACGAGATCAGGGAAGCCATCGCAGGAACTCTGTGCCGCTGTACCGGCTATCGCAAGATCATCGATGCCGTGGAAACCGCGGCAGACCGCATCGCACTTTCGGGAGCCAAGCAATGAACGCTCAAACCCATCGCGTTGCCGGTCACCGCCTGCCGCGGCGGGATGGTGTCGGCAAAGTTACCGGAAAGCACGTTTATGCTGCAGATTTCAAGCTGCCCGGTATGCTCTACGGCAAGATCCTGCGCAGTGCTCGCGCGCACGCTCTGATCAAGAACATCGACATCTCGCGCGCGGCTGCGATCGCAGGCGTGCGCGGCATCATCACCGCCTCTGACATCCCGCAGGTCCGCTATGGAACGGCGGTGCGCGACACGACCGTGTTTGCAACCGATCGTGTCCTGTTCATGGGACATGCAATCGCCGCGGTAGCTGCCACTTCATGCGAGATCGCCGAGCGCGCGATTGAAGCCATCAAGGTTGAATACCAGGATCTACCGGCGCTGTACGATCCGGAGGAGGCGCTCACAAGCGATATCCGCATCCATCCTGATTGGGAAACCTACAAGGCGCTCCCGATCATTTCGCGCAAGGACAACATCGCAGGTCAAGCCCGTATTCACGTCGGCGATGTCGAAGGAGCCTTCGCAAAGGCTCATAAGATCTATGAGCATCGGTTCACGACCTCGCTGCAGCATCCAGGATACACCGAGCCGCGCGTTGCGACCGCGGATTGGGATGCGAACGGAATCGTGACGGTCTGGTGCAACACCCAATTGCCGTTCGACACGCAAACGACATTGGCCGAAATCCTCGATTTGCCGGCCGCGCGGGTGCGCGTGACAGTGCCAGGAATTGGTGGTGGCTTCGGTGGCAAGCTGAGGATCGGTGTCGAGCACTTCGCAGCTCTCCTGGCGCGCAAGACCGCCCGCCCGGTCAAGGTCATGTCGACGAGCGAAGAGGAACTCACAGCCGCGCTTCCGCGTCAGGCCTCCGTGGTTCTGCTCAAAACTGCCGTCGACAAGGACGGGCATCTTCTTGCCCGAAGCGGCCGGGTCATCGTGGATTGTGGCGCTTATGCCGGCTCAGGTCCAGGCACGGCTGCAATCGCACTTCAGGTCATGGCAGGTCCGTACAAGACCGGAGCGCTCGCGTTCGAAAGCATCGCTGTCTACACCAACAAGGTCCATTCGGGCTCGTTCCGTGCTCCGGCAGGGCCGATGGCGAATTTCGCGATGGAAAGCCAGATCGACATGATCGCAAAGGATCTCGGCCTGGATCCTCTCGAAATGCGCCTGCGCAACGTCGTCAAGGAGGGGGATCCAGGTCCTTCGGGCGAGACGCACACCTCCGTGAGCATCGAGGAATGTCTGCGCAAGGCAGCCGATGCGATCGGCTGGCAGGATCGTAATCCCGAGCCAGGACGCGGCAAGGGTATCGCCTGCAGCTGGTGGATGACGACGGGTGGCTCGTCCGGTGTCTATGTCAAGATCAATCCCGATGGGAGTGCGACGCTCGTCAGCGGCGCCGTCGAAATCGGCACCGGCGCGATCACGGGAGCTGCTCAAGTGCTGGCCGAGGAGCTGTCTCTCGACTTGACGGACATCAACGTTACCGGGGTGGACACTCAGGCCGCGCCGTTCGACTACGGTGCTCAAGGCAGCCGCACGACCTTTTCTGTCGGCAATGCGTGCCTTGCCGCAGCTAAAGAGCTGCGGCGCCAGATGTTCGAACTCGCGGCCAAGCAGCTGGAAGCACCGATTGAGGATATGAAGCTGCAGGACAAGCACGTGGTCGCCGGCAACAAGTCGATTTCGATCGCGGAGCTGGCGCGCATCTCGCGTCTTGCCGGTGGCGGGCTCATCGCGCATGGCACGGCCATTTCGCCGGCGCCAGCCTACGATCCGACACGCGTCAAGAACCATCCGCTCCCCGTCTGGAATACGCCGAGCTACCATGCCCACGCCGTCGACCTGTCGGTCGATCAAGCCACGGGCAAAGTGACGATCAATCGCTATGTCGTGGCCCAGGACGTCGGATATGCGATCAATCCGACCTATATCGAGGGCCAGATCGAGGGTGGCGTGGCGCAAGGTATAGGCCAGGCCCTGTCGGAAGAGATCGTCTATCAAGATGGTCGCGTCATGAATGCGAACCTGACCGATTACAAGATGCCGACGGCGATGGATGTCCCGGAGATCGAGAGCATTATCGTCGAATGCCGCTCCGTTGCCGGTCCTTACGGTGCCAAGGGCGTCGGAGAGCCTCCATGCATCGAGCCACCCGCTGCAATCGGCAATGCGATCGCGGCGGCGACTGGCTGCTGGCCGAACTCGCTGCCGATGACCGCTGAAAAGATTGCCGCCACAATGCGAGCCCAGCACTCATGATCCGCGTCGAGGTCAACATGCATGGAAATCTTCGCCGGTTCTTGCCCGATGGAGTTGGATCCATTCAGCTTGACCTCCCCGAGGGAGCGACGGTTCTCAACGTGATCGGCTGCTTGAGCGCTGAGCATGAGGTCTGGCTGGCCTCGATTGGTGACATGGTCGTGCCGTTATCGGCTGAAGTCAAAGAGGGAGCCGAGCTCAATTTCTTTCCCTATCTTGAAGGCGGCTAGCATGAACTTCTTTGGTCGGCGAGGGGCCGAGAATTGTTGACCTGCGACCGAGCCGTCTTTGAATTAGATCGTTCACGTGAAGAGGCGGTGCCAATTGACCTATTGAGTGTTCGGCCTGGTGTGAATACGGTCCGGCACGCTCAAGCGAAGCAGAGTTTTCACCGTCAAGACGTCATGCCGCAAGCAAAGGAGTGTAAGCCAAATGTCGAACGCGCCCCTTCCGACTTTGTCGATCGTCGGCGGCACTGGAGATCTCGGATCCGGCCTTGCGCGCAGCTGGAGTCGCGCCGGATACTCCGTCATTCTTGGATCGCGCTCGATTGAGCGCGCTCAGGATGCAGTCGCGCTCTTAAAATCCGACGGGTTCGCCAATGTGACCGGCGACGCCAACGCTGCTGCCGCAGCGAAGAGCGATATTGTCGTCATTGCCGTGCCATTCTCCAATTATGAGACAAGCTTGGCCGAGATCAAGGACGCGGCCAAGGGCAAGATCGTTGTCACCGCGGTCGTGCCGCTCGTGCCGCCGAAGGTCTCTGTTGTTCAACTCCCGAGCGCCGGGTCGGCTGCGCTGATCGCGCAATCGCAGCTTGATCCGAGCTCGCGGGTGGTCGGAGCGTTTCACAATGTCGGCTCACAGAAGCTCCATGCCGGAGGCAAGGCGGACTGCGACGTTCTCGTGTTCAGCGATGATCCTGAGGCCCGCAAGGAGGTGATGCTGCTGGCGGATGCGGTGAGCAATCGCGGGATCGATGGCGGTGCGCTCGCGAACTCGGCTGCAGCCGAGGCTCTCACCTCCGTCCTGATCGCGATCAACCGCAAATACAAGGTGAAGGGTGCCGGCATCACGATTTCCGGCCTGACGTGAATGGAAAACCACACGGGCATTCGCGATGCTCACAGCCCTCGATCCTCTGGACCGTAAAATCCTAAGCGAACTCATTCGGGACGCCCGAATAAGCCAGCTGGCGTTGGCCGAACGGGTCGGCCTCTCGGCAACGTCTTGCGCTAGGCGCGTGCTGCAAATGGAGAAAGCCGGGATCATCAAAGGCTACTCAGCCGAGATCGATGCAAACTCGCTTGGCTTTCCCCTGACCGTGATCGTCCACATCACGCTCGACCGCCAAAGCGAGGACGCGCTCAGGGTTTTCGAGGCCGAAATTCAAAAATGCGCCGACGTTATCGCCTGCCATCTGATGTCCGGTACGGACGATTATCGGCTTTCGGTGCTGGCGCGCGACATGGAGGACTACGAACGCATTCATAAGCAGCACCTGTCACGTCTGCCAGGCGTGGCAAGACTGCAATCGAGCTTTGCAATGCGCACCGTCATAAAGCGGTCAATTTCTCCGGCGGCGCTTCATGGCTAGTCTCGCCGGTTGCGAAGCGGAGTTCGGAATAAGGCAGGAGATGGCGCGGAAACGCGCCGCCTGCAGGATCCCAACGTCGAAGACCTTATCCGGGAGGTGTGCTAGCTAGGCCTGCTTAAGGAGAAGCAGATAGGATGCAGAACTGATTTCGGGTACGGCTCGTAGCGATCATATTCGAGGAGAGATGCCCACGCGCCAGAAACAACAAGACATGTGGGCAGCGAAGGAGGAAGAAGTCGCGATGACGAGGAGCATCACATACACCGCCCTTCCCGGGATCCCTCTGGTGGGTGCCGGCGACGATCTGGTTGCTGTCATCGCGGATGGCGCGAGGGCCGGAGAGATCGCCGTCGCATCCGGCGATATTTTCGTCATCGCACAAAAGATCGTGTCCAAGGCGGAAAACAGGTACGTCTATCTCGATGATGTGCGCCCTTCCGACCGCGCCAAGGAGCTTGCAAAGACGGTCGGCAAGGATCCCCGGCACATCGAGGTGGTGCTCTCAGAATCCACCGAGGTCCTTCGCGCAAGACAGAATGTGATCATCGTTGCGCACCGCCTCGGCTTCGTGATGGCGAACGCCGGCATAGATGAATCCAATATCGAGCAGGATCGCGGCCATCGCCTGTTGTTGCTGCCGGAGGATCCGGATGACAGTTGCCGGCGCCTCAAGGCCGGTCTCGATCGACAATTCGGGGTCGATGTCGGCGTCATCATAAACGATAGCTTCGGCCGCCCATGGCGCAACGGCGTCGTAGGTGTGGCGCTCGGAAGTGCTGGAATTCCTGCCCTTCAGAGCATGATAGGCAAGCCAGATCTGTTCGGGCGGCCGATGCAGGTGACGGAGATCGCGGTGGCGGATGAGCTGGCCGCCGCTGCCTCACTCTTGATGGGACAGGCGGCCGAAGGCCAACCTGTAGTCCATGTTCGTGGATTCTCCTCTCGTGCCCCCATCAATTCGGCGTCCGCGCTCTTGCGTGCGAAAGAACGGGACATGTTCAGATGAACGGACGGTCACAGTCTTTGCCGGGAGAGGTGCGTGTTGTGGCGCTCTGCGGTGGCGTCGGAGGAGCAAAGCTTGCTGTTGGATTGCAGCACGTGCTCGGAGAACGATTGACCGTGGTCGTCAATGTGGCCGACGATTTCGAGCATCTCGGACTCCATATCTCACCGGACCTGGACACAGTCCTTTATACGCTCGCAGGTCTCAGCGACCCGCAGCGCGGCTGGGGCCGATCCGATGAGACCTGGAACTTCATGGAGGCTTTGAAGCAGATCGGCGGCGAGACCTGGTTCTTGCTCGGCGATCGTGATATGGCGATGCATATCGAGCGGACCCGCCGTCGCTTAAGCGGCGAAAGTCTCACATCCATTGCCAGCGACATTGCACGCCGGCTCGGTGTTCGCTCGGCTGTGCTGCCCGTCACCAATGACAAGCTTTCCACCATGGTCGACAGCTCGGAAGGCGAGCTCGAGTTCCAGCGTTATTTCGTGGGACGTCGCTGCGAACCCGTTATCAAGCAGATCTGGTTCAACGGGGCGCAAAACGCTCGCCTGAGCGAGGAGGTGCTTGCGTCATTGGATGCCGAGGATCTCCGGCTCATCATCCTATGTCCTTCCAATCCGTATCTCAGCATCGATCCAATCCTGGCTGTTCCAGGGATGGCTGAAAAACTGCGTGCGACCAGCGTTCCCGTTGTGGCCATTTCCCCGATTATTGGCGGTCAGGCAATCAAAGGGCCAACGCGCAAGATCATGGACGAACTCGGCCTCGAGCCGTCAAACGCAGAAATTTCCAGGCATTATGCGGGGCTGCTCGATGGTCTCGTCATAGACTCGGCGGACGCCGCAGGTTCGGCCGACCTTGGCGTCGATGTACACCCGGCACCTACGCTCATGACAGACTTGCAGTCGAAGATCACGCTCGCCGAGCATGCGCTTGCCTTCGGCGAGAGCCTTCGCGCAACGCACGAACGGCGGAGCAGGCCCCCTTCGAAGGGAGGCGCATCATGACGACACGTGATGCATGGGTAGTCATCCCGGCAAAATCGTTCTCGGGCGCGAAGCAGCGGCTCTCTCCATTGCTGACGCCATCCGAGCGCGCCCTGTTGGCCCGGTCGATGCTGGCCGATGTTCTGAGCTCGGCATGCGGCGTGATAAAATTGAATCATATCGTTGTGGTAACAAATGCTGAGGATGTCGCTCAAGAGGCGGCTCGTCTGGGGACTGTCGTGATTGATGACGGCGGTGCGGACGGAACCAACGCCGCAGTGGCAGCCGGGCTCGCCGCCGTCGAAAGTCGTGGGGACGAACTCGTCCTTGTTCTGCCGAGTGACGTCCCGGCAATCTTGAGCGAGGACGTTTCGACGCTTCTCCAAGCCGCGCAAGGCAACGCCGTAGTGATCGTCCCAGCGCCACGCGATGGCGGCACCAACGCGGTTGCATTCACGTTGGCCCGACCGTTGCAGCCGTGTTTCGGCCCCGACAGCTTCGCCCGCCACATGGCCGCAGCCGATCGGCTCGGCATTGAGCCTATCGTGTGCCGCAATGCAAGGATTGGGCTTGATCTCGATGCTCCCGCCGATCTCTTTGATTTTCTTGACCTGAATACGTCCACCGCCACCGATCGCTATTTGCGTTCGATTAATCTGGGGCAAAGGCGGCTGAGGATGGGCGCCGACCAGACGGGGCGCGCAAGCGTCGATGCGGCGGCCGAGTTGAGCTCGGGATTGGTTGCCAAAAATGCAGAGAGCTCCGCCGTTTTTCGCGGAGCGTGAGGAGTTCTGAGAATGGTGGATCGGATGCTTCTGGAATCGTTGAGGCGAAGTGACATTTCCGCTTCCGAGGCCCTGTCTCTCGTCAGCGACGTGTCGCTTCCCGATCTCATGCGGATGGCGGCATCAAAGCGGGATGAGGCTCACGGCAGAAAGATCTCCTACTCGCGAAAGGTTTTCATTCCGCTAACGCAGCTGTGCCGGGATGTCTGCCACTACTGCACATTCGCCCATCCTCCGCAAAAAGGGCAGCGTGCCTACCTCACCATCGATGAGGTGCTGGCAATAGCCCGTGCCGGCCATGAGGCCGGCTGCAAGGAGGCGCTGTTTACGCTGGGCGACAAGCCTGAGCTGCGCTACCGCCAGGCCGAGCGAGAGCTGCACGAGATGGGCTTTGCATCGACGCTCACGTACCTCCAGGAAGCGGCGCGCGTGGTTTTCCGCGAGACAGGCTTGTTGCCGCACCTCAATCCAGGTTTGATGGAGGCCGAGGATATCGAAGCCTTGCGCAAGGTCTCCATCTCGCAAGGGATCATGCTCGAGAGCGCCTCGGCACGGCTGTGCGAGCCCGGGGGACCACATTTCGGCTCACCTGACAAGGAGCCTGCAAGTCGGTTGCGGACAATTGAACTGGCAGGCCAGCTCTCGGTGCCCTTCACGAGCGGATTGCTAATCGGGATCGGCGAGACCCCGCTTGAGCGAATCTCGTCGCTCCTTGCATTGCGCAATCTGGACGAACGCTACGGGCACATTCAGGAAGTCATCATTCAGAACTTCAAGCCGAAGCCGGATACCCGCATGAGGGGCGCGGCCGCCCCGACGATGGAAGAGCATCTGTGGACCATTGCGCTCACGCGATTGCTATTCCGGCCCGACATGAACATCCAGGCGCCCCCTAATCTCAGCCCGGGCGTACTGGACATGATCCTGGCCGCGGGCATCAATGACTGGGGCGGCGTATCCCCGGTTACACCGGACCATGTCAATCCGGAGGCGCCTTGGCCGCATCTGGCACGTCTCTCCGAGGCCACTGCTGAATGCGGCAAGACGCTCGTCGAACGCCTCGCAGTTTATCCAGCCTATGCGCGTCAATATGCTCGTTGGACTGACACCTCGCTGCAGAAGAACCTGCTCGGTCTTGTCGACGGACATGGCTGGCCGCGGCGGGACGAATGGTGCCCTGGAACGAGGTGTGATCCGCCCGCCGGCGACCTCGCGATGCTACGTGAAGAAACCAGCTTGCCCGCCATCCTAACCGGCAGTTTTCGCAGAATCGTCGCAAGGGCTCAATCTGGGGCGCGGCTCGATGAGGCGGAGATCGCATCGCTGTTCGCTGCCGAGGAGCGCGATTTCACAGCCGTGTGCCGCGCGGCCGATGAGTTGCGCCGGGACGTCAATGGCGATGGGGTCAGCTATGTCGTCAACCGCAACATCAACTATACCAATATCTGCTACTTCAGGTGCCAGTTCTGCGCGTTCTCGAAGGGAAAGCTCGCCGAGAACTTGCGCGGGCGGCCGTATGATATCTCGATGGATGAGATCGGACGGCGCGCGCGCGAAGCCTGGGAGCGCGGCGCGACCGAGGTCTGCATGCAGGGCGGCATCCATCCCGCCTACACCGGCGCAAAGTATGTTGAGATCTGTCGGACCGTAAAGCAGTTCACGCCCGAAATGCATATCCATGCTTTCTCGCCCCTCGAGGTGTTCCAGGGGGCCAAAACGCTCGGAATTTCGATCGAGGAGTTTCTGCGCGAATTGAAGGACGCTGGTCTTAGTACATTGCCAGGGACGGCTGCAGAAATCCTGGACGACGAGGTCCGCGCGATTCTGTGTCCCGATAAGATCAACACCGCGCAATGGCTGCAGCTCATGACAGCGGCCCATAGAGCGGGATTGCGCAGCACCGCAACAATCATGTTCGGTCATGTTGACCGTTACGAGCATTGGGCAAAGCATCTGTTGCGCATCCGGGATCTTCAGACCGAGACCGGTGGCTTCACTGAATTTGTCCCATTGCCGTTCGTGCACATGGAAGCCCCGATCTACTTGAAGGGGCGCTCGCGCAAGGGGCCGACCTTCCGCGAGGTCGTTCTCATGCATGCGATCGGACGGCTCGTCTTTCACACGAAAATCTCCAACATCCAGACCTCTTGGGTGAAGCTCGGCGAAAAAGGCGTTCGCGCCTGCCTTGAGGCTGGTGTGAACGATCTCGGTGGCACGCTGATGGACGAAACGATCTCGCGTTCAGCGGGCGCCCAGCATGGCCACGAGATGGCTCCAAAACAAATGGAAGAGCTCATCCGGGCCATGGCACGCCTGCCGCGCCAACGTACGACGCTCTATGGCGAAGTGGCTGATGATCGTTATCTCGCCTCGCTGAACCCTCCGCCGCTCACTCCGATTCTTACGGGACTGGACGCCCATCGGGATGGAGGAGACATCCCTCGGCCCCGCGCTCTTGAAATGACTTAGCCGGAGCGCGTCGCGCGCGAGCCTCAGACGATGCCAGTGCGTGCGGGGCTCGTCTTGACGTGTAATTTGATTTGTGATCACATATCAGAAATGGAGGGCCTTGGAGTGAGCCACATTATCATGCGAGCGCACGCTTTCGGCTGGGCATTGATTGCCCAGCAAGCTTCAGTCTGCCAGCGTTTGGCGCACTGGTGAGCGGTCCCAGTGCATTCTAACCGCCGGCGACATTAGTCGATCACGAGGAACAGCAGCGTCGTCCCGCTTTAGCTCTCGCGATTTTGCGTCTCCTTGGCGCGCCCTCAGCTGAACCGCTCAGAACTGCTGTCCCGAAGCGACTGCCGGCGGCCGAGGATCAAGCACGAGAATCTGCCTCGGTCTTTGCACCCGAGGCCGATGAGGCCGCCGATAAAAGCAGGATTTCCCCGGCGGCCAATTTTACGATCACACCACCCAGGAGCATCCATGCCGACTTTAGATGAGGACCGAGCAGCCATTTTGAAAGTGCACCGCGACTGGTGGATTGCCAATCACAAGTGGGATATCCCCTTGATGCGAACCTGCTTCCCGAGTGGCACCGCGTTCTTAAATTTTAACCTTAGCGGCGATCCGTACTTCGGGCGGGAGGAGCTGACCGCCTTTTGGGAGTCGTTCAAGGGCAGGCCGCGATCGAAGCCTGCGGTCATGCACATCTGGCGTCTGGACGTCCATGGCGACATGGCCTACCTGCTTTGCGAGGGCAATTTCGAAGAAGCCGACAAACCGGACCAGTACCTGCGCAGCACCGAAATCTACGTGCGCAACGACGGAGAGGGGCAGCCGGAGTGGAAGATCTGGCACTTCCACTGCTCGGAGATGGCGCCCAAAGACAAGATCCGGCAGCCGTTCGGCGATAGCTATGCCAGCCGCGGCGTGGGCTATCTGCCGCCCCGCTTCGGCAAGAGCTTTTCGGTTACGGACGACCAAGGGCCGTAATCAAAGCGAGCGCCCTGCCGGGCTGGCCGCGCATCCTGCACCCGGCGGACGGACTGACCGCCGGGGCGAAAAACATCCAGAGAAGATTTTCCAGCTGAAGTTGCCGCCCGATGTGGCCTCCGAGAAGCGGATGGACCGTAGTGCGCGAGCCTCACTGGAAAGGAAAAGCGACACGCAATCGAGCGTCCTTTCGGCCGTTCGGAGCGTCGTGACCGTGGAGGACTCATGAGGCGGCTCACTATCAAGCGACCGGTCGGTCCGATTGCGGTTTCTTACCATGGGGAAGCCGACGCGAGCAGGCCGCCAATTCTGTTCGTGCATCCCATCAATCTCAAGGGCGGGGCCTGGGCGGAGATCGTGCCGGCATTCGCCGACCGGTTCACGATTGTCCCCGACATGCGTGGATTCGGTGACTCGCCGCCGGCCGAACAATACGACCTTGCCCGGTGGGCGCAGGACTGCATCGATGCCGTCGACCGGGCGGGCATCGATCGCTTCCACGCCATCGGCGGTTCGCTTGGTGGAGCGATTTCGGTCTATCTCGCCGCTGCCGAGCCCAAACGGGTTCTCTCGGTTGTCGCGGTAGGCAGTCAGCTCTACTCGCAAGATCCTGACAATGCGGCTGTTCTAGCCACCCTCGAGCATCACACCGTCGACGAGATGTTTGAGCTCATCCTGCCGAAATATGCACTCGGTCCAAACGCGTCTGCCGAAGTGGTGGCCAAGACCATTGCGCTGCGCAATCCAAACGAAAAGGACGACATCCGTCGCGTGTGGAGAGCCGCCTGCGCGGCCGATATCCGTGCCCATGTGGCCAGCGTCAGTTGTCCTGTGACGGTTCTGACCGGCGAGTTCGACCTGACCTGCCCTCTCGCAGCCGGCGCAGAAATGGCGGCCGCGCTGCGTGCTCCGCACGTTCTCCTGCCAGGCATTGGTCACTTGCCGATGCTGGAGGATCCGCCGGCTTTGATCGCCGCAATCAAGGAACACCTTGCGCATGCGGAGTCCAGAAGATGACATACTCGATTATCGCCCGAGACCCCATCACCGGTGAATTGGGTGTTGCCAGCCAATCGCATTATTTCGCGCTCGGGCGCGTTGTGACGTTTGCGCGAGCCGGTGTTGGCGTTGTTGCGACCCAGTCGTTCGTTAATCCAGCTTACGGGCCGAACGGGCTGGATCTCATGGCCTCCGGCGCATCGGCGGCGACGGCGCTCACGAGCCTACTTGCAAAGGACGAAGACCGAGAGTTGCGCCAAGTCGCCTTTCTTGATGTCGGCGGCGGCAAAGCAATGTTCACTGGCGATCGCTGTGTTCCCCACCGCGCTCAGCTCGAAGCCAGCAACGTTATCGTGCTGGGAAATATGCTCGCCAGCGACGCCGTGGTTCCCGCCATGCTAGCAGCGTACGAGGGTACTGGCGGCCCACTTCTCGACCGAATGCTCGCGGCAATGGATGCAGGTGAAGCCGCTGGAGGTGACGCCCGTGGCCGGATGTCGGCCGCGCTCCTTTTGGTGCCCGCCGCCATCGCTCCAACGCCCTGGGCTAACCGGCTCATCGATGTGCGAGTTGACGACCATCCCGAGCCACTCGCCGAATTGCGCAGGCTCGCCAAGCTCTCTCAGGCACACACGATCTTCGGCGCATCTGTCTTCACACCTGGGTTGCTCTCGGGCGAGGCGGCAGCGACAGGTCCGCAGCTTGCAGAGACACTGCGCATGCTCACGGAGGCCCAGGCATTGATCGGCGCTGACCCAGAGCCAACCTTCTGGAAGGGCGTGCTGCTGATCCGCGCCGGCGAAATTGCCTCGGGGAGGAGACTCGTTGCCGCCATCGCCGCGGCGCGACCGCAGTACCGGACCTTCGTGGATGGGCTCTACGCAGTCGGCATCCTTCAGCTGTCATCGAACGAACTCCTCGGTGCGTGAAAAGCTCAACCCTCTTTGCCTCCTCTACGAGGCGTTTTACTGGCGCTGGAGCCGGGCCGCGACTGCCTCACCGCGCCATTCGGAATACCCGACAGGCTCGCCGATCGATACTTGACGGATTTTTTACGATGTGATCACATATCTCAAACGTAGAGGGGACGTCGGAATTGCGCAATCTCATCGCCTTGCTGCCATTGCCGGCCCTTGTCCGGGACTCGATGGAGGATCAGGTCTATCGGCATTTGCGACATGGTCTGATGGCCGGACGCTTTGCGCCGGGTCAGAGGCTGACGGTCCGGGGTCTTGCCGAGGCGCTGGGTTCAAGCCCGACGCCCGTACGCGAGGCCCTGCGCCGTCTGCAAGCAGAGGGCGCCTTCGAATTCAGCGGTTCGGCGCGACTGAGCGTTGGGAGGCTGTCCGAGGCACAGCTGCGCGATGTGCGCGATGCGCGCGTAGCCCTCGAGGGGCTGCTGGCCGAGCGCGCAGCTTCGCGTATGACGCGCGCCGATGATGCCGAGGTGACCCAACTCTACGGCCGGCTGCAGAGCGCCGCTAATGCAGTCGATGGCCGCACTTATCTCTGGACCAATTTCGCCTTCCACCGACGGATCTACCAAATCGCACAGGCGTCGGCGATTCTCGGCGCAGTCGAGCATTTTTGGCTGCTCGTTGGTCCGTGCTTCGTGCTCGTTGCTCCCGATGCTGCCCACCTGCAGCGTTCCATGGACGCGCACCGCCAGATACTCGATGCGCTCTTGAACCGCGATGCGCCCGCCGCACGCGCTGCAGTGACAGACGACATCATGCAGGCCGCCAATTGTCTGTCCCGCATTCTCGATAATGCGGGCAACGAGCGCGCCGCGGCCGTTCCGAGACGGGGGCGACCGGCATGAGCGTGCTGCAGCGTCTTGTGCCTCATCCCGAGCTGCGCGTCCTGATCTCGGCCGGCGCGTCGGGTATTGGCGCCGCACTTGCCGGTGCCTTCGTTGAGGCTGGTGCGCATGTGCATATCTGCGACATCAACGACGATGCGCTTGCAACCTTCCGCAATCAACATCCGCAGGTGCTTGCCACTAAGGCCGACGTATCGGACCGCGACGCGGTCGCCGACGTCTTTCGCGCGCAGGCTGCGCGTTGGCGTGGGCTCGACGTGCTCATCAACAATGCAGGTATTGCCGGACCGACCGGCGGAATCGATGCCATTTCAGAGACCGACTGGCGGCAAACGATCGATATCAATCTCAATGCACAGTACCGCTTCGCCCATCATGCTATCCCGATGCTTCGCCAATCTCGCTATGGGCAAATCCTCTGCATGGCCTCCGTTGCCGGCCGCCTCGGTTATGCCTGGCGTACCCCATACGCCGCAACGAAATGGGCCATCATTGGGCTCGTCAAATCGCTTGCCGCCGAGCTCGGCCCCGACGACATCCGCGTCAATGCGCTCTTGCCGGGTATCGTCGAGGGCCCGCGCATTGAGGGCGTGATCCGCGCGCGCGCCGGGCAGCTCCAGACCAGCTACGAGGCGATGCGCCAGGAATACCTCAAGAAGATCTCGCTGCGTCGCATGGTGACGGCCGAGGACGTTGCAGCCATGGCCTTATTCCTTTGCTCGCCAGGTGGACGCAACGTGACTGGCCAGGCGATCAGCATCGACGGGAATGTGGAATACCTGTGAACCGTAAGATTGGGGGGATGGCTTGCAGATCGAGATCATGGCGGATCTGAAGACGACGCTTGGCGAAGGTCCGCTTTGGGACACCGAGCAGCAGCGTCTGTACTGGATAGACAGTATCGATGGCCGCATTTTTCGTGCGACCGCAGATGGACGAGAGCTTCGCGCTTGGGATGTCGGGGCGAAAATCGGCTCGATGGCGCTTCGTTGTGACGGTACGCATGCGCTCGTCGCGCTACAATCCGGCGTGCATGATCTCGATCTGGAGAGCGGGGAGCTGAAGTTGATCGCGGCACCGGAGGCACATTTGCCGCGCAATCGGTTGAATGACGGCAAAGTCGATCGCCGCGGGCGTTTCGTCTTTGGTTCCATGGATACGCTGGAGGATGAGGCCTCCGGCCGCCTTTATCGGCTCGATCCCGATCTCTCGCTGCACGTTCTGGACGATAAGATCATCGTGTCCAATGGCCCGTGCTGGAGCCCGGACGACCGGACCTTCTATTTCGCCGACACCTGGACTGGGGAAGTCTGGGCCTACGACTATGACATCGAGACCGGCGCTGCCACCAAGCGGCGCCGTTTCGCGCCAGTTGATCGCTCAAACGGCGGTGCTGCCGATGGCGCCACGGTCGATGCAGAAGGATTTCTTTGGCAAGCGCTCGTCTATGATGGAAAGCTCGTGCGCTACGCGCCCGACGGCAGCGTTGAGCGCGTTATCGAGATGCCGGTGCGCAAGGTCACGAGCGTGATGTTCGGTGGTCCCGACCTCGACATTCTGTACGTGACCTCCATGGCGAAGCCGCCCTTGCCGCGATTTCCCGATGACGGACAGCAGCGCGGGGCCCTATTTGCAATCAAAGGGCTTGGTGTCCAGGGCATTCCGGAGCCGCGGTTCGCCAGCTGACCCGCGAAAAGCTGCTTCATCAATCAGCGGCGAGGAGATCCATCGTGCGCAAGCGCGGTGTCACTCCTGGTCCTGGCGGCCGTCCTGCCGTCAAAGCCGAAAATTCCGCGGCCGCCGCTTACCATCACCGATTTGCTCTGGAGGTTTCACATGGCCAAGGTCATTCTCACTTCTGCCCTGACCGGCGCGATCCACACGCCCTCAATGTCCCCGCACCTCCCGGTGACACCGGAGGAGATCATCGAAGAGGGCGTGCGAGCTGCGGAAGCGGGAGCTGCGATTCTGCATGTGCATGCACGCAACCCGAAAACCGGTCAGCCGGACCAATCGGTCGAAGGATTTGCGAAGATTCTGCCGGAGTTGAGCCGCAGGTCGGGGGCCGTGATCAACATTACGACCGGCGGCAGCCCATTCATGACAGTTGCCGAACGCGTGGAGCCCGCCCGACATTTCAGGCCCGAGCTGGCCTCCCTCAACATGGGCTCCTTCAATTTCGGCCTATTTCCCATGCTCAAGCGTTATCACGAGTTCACCCACCAGTGGGAACGCGAGCATCTGGAGTCCTCACGCAACCTCGTTTTCCGCAACACCTTCGCCGATATCGAGCAGGTCCTCACACTATGCGCGCCCGGTGGTACGCGATTTGAATTCGAGTGCTACGATGTTGGCCACCTCTATAATCTTAAGCACTTTGTCGACCGCGGATTTGTACGGCCGCCGTTCTTCATCCAGTCCGTCTTCGGGTTGCTCGGCGGGATCGGCGCGCATCATGAGGACATCGCCACCATGCGCCGCACGGCCGAGCGGCTGTTCGGCAATGACTATGTCTGGTCGGTACTCGGCGCTGGCGCCGCGCAGATGCGCATAGGCGCGATGGCCGTAGCGATGGGCGGCCATATCCGCGTGGGACTCGAGGACAGTCTTTGGGCAGGGCCCGGCAAGCTCGCCACCTCCAGCGCGGAGCAAGTAAGGCTAGTCCGCTCGATCCTGAAAGGAATCGGCTTAGAGGCGGCAACGCCGGACGAGGCTCGGGCCATGCTGAAGCTGAAAGGGACGAGTGATGTCGGCTTCTGACCGTCCGATCTGTGTGGCGCCCTTTGGGCGAATGAGACCGGCGCCAGCTCTGACGACACCCGCCGGCGGCTCCCGATCAGCGCCCGGAGGCGACGACCGGAGAGCTCGGTGTAGCGATATCGCTGTGAATTGCGCCTGGCTCTCTGCAGTAAGCGCCTGCGGCGTCATCAGCTAGATTCCGCCGAGCGTAGTCGAACACGAAATGGTCTCACGTCGCACGCGCCGAGCCCACGGCGATCCAATCTGACCAACCGGCATACATCGTCGGGTCTTCTGATTCGAGCATGAGTTCAAATAGCATCGCAAGCGCGCGCCGTACCATATGACATGTCGCCACGTGCTCAATTCAGCGCTCGGATGAAAAAAATGATCGACCGCCAAGAACAAAGGCGTTCTACGCGGCCTAACAGGGAGGGCAGGGTGATGCAAGAACAGGCGAAAAGTGTCCACTGCTCGCCCAGATATGACGCTGACGGCTGGACCCACTGGCCGGATCATGAGGTCGAGAGCACGCAGCTGAGACGCCTGCTGGGAGATGCCCAAGAGGGCGCAAGCTTCGTGTCCGAGTGCCTCATGATTGCGGGCAAGATCGTTGTCGGCGACGACGAGAGCTGGCTCGGAGAGTGGCGTGGCTTAGCCGACCGGATCGCAAAGCGCGCGCGCCTGTCAAGCGCAGAAGGCCACTTTACAACGGCAAGGAACGAATGGCTGCGCGCCTTGAACTACTATCGCACAGCTTCCGCTTTTCTTATTCGCAGCGATCCGAGAATCGCCGAACTGTCTCGCATCGCCCGGTCATGTGCTGAAGCGTTCCTGGAGCTGCTGTCTCCGCGCGGAGAGGTGCTGGAGATCCGCTTCGGCACCGATTGGCTCCAAGGCTATCTCATTCGTTCATCCGCCGCGCCACGCAAATCCCCGGTGGTCGTGGCGTTCGGAGAGGAAAGAGATACCAAAGAAGACCTATTGGTGAGATTTCAATCTCATGCCATTGCGAGCGGCCTGTCATTGCTCGCTATCGATCTGCCGAAAGAGATCGAGTGCTTTCAGGAGTCCCCGGTTCTCCATTATCAAGGCACGGCTCTACGCCGCTGGTTGGACTATCTACTTAGCCGCGATGACGTCGATCCGAGGCGAATCGCGTTGATAGGCGATGGTCTTGGAGGAGCCCTCGCCACGCGCGTGGCGGCAACTGAAATGAGGTGGGCTGCCGCCGTTTGCGACGGCGGATTTTGGGAAGATCTCGAGCAAAGATATGTCACCGCCAGCCTCTTCGGTGCAGGTATAAAACGATCCCCGTCCCGTAAGCTTGCCCGTCAGATCAAATGTCCATCCCTGGTCGTTGTGGGAGAGCACGACTACGTCAGGCTGGAGGATATCACTGCCTTGCATGAGCACTGCCGCGCCGCGGGCGTACCCATGGATCTCAAGATCTTCAGCGGCGAGGAGACCGGTTCATCGCACCGGCAACTCGACAATCCGAGCATCGGGCGGCAGTTTATCTTCGATTGGCTAAGGGACAAGCTGCGCCCTGATCGAAAGGACCAGGCGCCTACCATTCCAACGCGAAAGAATTGCATAAAGAACGCTCCGCAGCTGGCGGTCAATGATACTCGCACTGCGTCGAGCGCCTAGAGTGCGAATTCAATCGGGATCAATCGCTCTCGCGCTTGAGCCTGCACAATCTGCTCATAAATTCTTCGGAGCCGAATTGGCTCCTGTAAGATAGCCACTCACACGTCAGGCTTGCTTGCATCCAGCTCGAGCTGAAGGGCCACTTTCTCCATTCTGCGCTTGATGGTCGAAAGCACTTCTCTGAAATCTTGCAGCCTTTCGTGCCCCAGCTCTGCAAAGATCGTCTCATCCAGTTTTCTGCGCTTGGCTGCAAGGCTTGTAATCGCCTTACGAGCCTTTTCGGTCAGCGACATCAACACGACCCTTCCATCCGCGGGGGAGGCGGTGCGAGTTACGAAGCCTCCCTTTTCCAGCATCTTGGTTTCTGCGGTCACGAACGGTGAGCGGACGTTGATCTTCGCAGACACATCTCCGACGGAAACGCCCGCTCCTTGGTCCAGATCCCCAATCGCCATCAGGATCAGCCATTGAGGGCCGCTGACGCCAAGCGCCTTTGCCCACGTACGCCGGATGTCCTCCAGATGCACATTGATTGCCGCGATGTCCCAACCGACTTCTCCGATAATTCGGTCTGACGGCGCGGTCTGTTTGCTTGTCCTGTGGCCTTTCGCGCTGGGCGAGGGCTGCTGCCGGGTCGTATCTCGGGACATATCCGAGACCTCCTCTTCATTATTTCGCTTACTTACCTAACCCGCTTTGCAAGACACAGCAACAGTGCGGCGCAATCGGTGTTGCTTGAATGTCACGACCCTCTCCCGATCAACCGCTTTGCTAACTTATATCAGTTGCATATATAAGTAACTTATATAATGTTCACGCCGTGACGCGGGCGCCCCTTGGTCGCACGTCAAGCAGATCGATCCATTCGCGCATGGCGAAGACGTCGATGCGCGAGACGAAAAGCAGCAGTCGTGAACTTGGGTTCATTCTCCGGCAACCGCCCATGGGGGAGCGCCGCCGAAAATTTTGGAGGGCTTTATGAAGACGTTTATCCGAATGCTCTGCGGTTCGGCCGCTGCGCTCAGCTTGATGGGCGGTGCACAGGGCGCCGACCTGCCGGCCAAGGCAAGGCAGGTTGAATACGTGAAGGTCTGCTCTCTCTATGGCGCCGGGTTCTACTACATCCCCGGCACCGACACCTGCATTAAGCTCGGAGGTTATCTGCGCGTTGATGCGGCGTTGAACACCAACTCGATCTACACGCAGGGCGCGGTGAATGGTGCGCCCGGAGCGGGCAATCGGCTGCGCAACTACTACTCCACCAATGCTCGTGAAGATCTGACGATCGATACGCGCACCGCGACACAATACGGTATGCTTCGTACCTTCTTCGATGGCGTGTTCGACTGGGGCTCGGGCGGCTATACCGGTGTCGGCGTAGGCAGTGTTAATGGCTCGACCGTTTATGGCGGAACCGGCATCGCCAGTGGATCAGTTGGTGTCTATCTGGCCTTCATCCAGTTCGCCGGGTTCACGATGGGCAAGACCATCTCCCAGTTCTCAACTCCCTGGATCAATTACCCCGCGAACAACTTTGACGGTCTGCCAGGCGGCGGCGGTGCGGTTACAGGTGTGAATCAATTCACGTACACCGCTGACTTCGGTCAGGGTATCACTGCATCATTCTCGGCGCAGGATCAGGTTCAATACTACACGACCAATATCTGGAACATCAGCGGCGCGACAGTGGCTGGTCTTGCAACAGGCGCGTACGGCGCGAACGACATTGCCGGTGCAAGCTCTCCTGACCTTGTCGCCATGCTTCGCGTCGATCAGGCTTGGGGCCTGTTCCAGGCCTCAATTGCAGCACATGACAATCACGCCGCCTACTACGGCGCCGATGAGACGACCGGTCATCCCGGCGACAAATGGGGCTGGGCGGGTCAACTGGCTTTATCAATCAAGAATCTCCCGACAGGTCCGGGTGACACAATCAACGTGCAAGGCGTTTATACGTATGGCGCGAGCCGCTACAATTTCCAGGACCTCGTGCCCACCACCTACGCGATGTACGGCGGCTCGGGCCTTGCGGGGGCCTACCAGAGCGTCGGCCTTGCCGGTCTCGCTGACTCGGTGTTCGTGATCGGCTCCGGTCAGGAACTGACCACCACCTATGGCTTCCGCGGCGGCTATACCCATAACTGGGATCCTTACTGGAACACTGGCATCTACGGTGCGTGGGCTGCAGCACGATACAATGGCGCAGCGAGAGGCTATATCTGCGGTGCAGTCGTCGCGGGCCTTGCGCTCTCGAGCGGCGCGGCCGGCTGCAACCCCGACTTCAACTATGCGGTCGCAGGCGTGATCACACGCTGGACTCCGGTCAAGAACCTGACCTTCTCAGCCGATCTGGCATACAGCATGCTCGACCAGAAGTACGCCGCTGGCAGCACTGTGGTGTTACCGACGCAGACGGGTATCGCCAAACCCGGCGCTACCTACGAGTTGAAGGACCAGAGCACGGTGAGTTTGCTCCTGCGAGCTCAGCGCAATTGGTGATCCGTTTTGGCAACTAGCTTGAAGCAGAAAGGAAGAGGCTTTTAGAACCGACTTTGACCTCCAATAAGACCTCCGGCATGCCCGCCGGAGGTCTTTCTAAGGACTGGCTTTGAAATGGGCCCGCGATCCGCGGGACGCACGGTGCTTTGCCACTCGCCGTCCCGCCCGAAGTCTCTCGTTGGCCGATAACCCGCCAACTCTCGGACTTCACGTTCGAAAAAGACGAAGCGGCCAGCCTGCAAACTTGACGTCGACGTAAATTTGTGATCACATATCCGAAATGAGAGATTGGGGGGCCCGCGAAGGTGAAGAACAAGAATCCGCTGCCGCCGCTGCCGTCCGTTGCCAGGGATTCGTTGGCAGATCAGGTTTACCGACATTTGCGTGATGGCGTGATGGCCGGCCGCTTCGCGCCGGGCCAGAGGCTGACAATTCGCGGACTTGCCGAGGCGCTGGGGGCGAGCCCGATGCCGGTGCGCGAGGCGCTGCGCCGTCTGCAGGCTGAAGGTGCATTCGAGTTCAGCGACACGGCGCGCCTGAGCGTAGTTCATCTGTCAGCGGCGCAATTACGCGACGTGCGCGATGCACGAGTGGCGCTTGAGGGACTGCTGGCCGAGCGCGCAGCAGTGCGCATGACAGGCGTTGATGATAGCGAGATCGCTCAGCTCTATGGTCGTCTCCAGGCAGCGGCCGATGCGGTCGATGTGCCCGCTTATTTATCGGCGAACTTCGCCTTTCATAGGCGAATCTATGAGATCGCCCAAGCGCCCATCATCCTTGGTGCGGTCGAGAATTTCTGGGTTCTGATGGGACCGTGCTTCGTGCTCGTTGCGCCCGACGCCGCGCACCTGCGCCGCTCCATGGATGCTCATCGCCGCATCCTTGATGCGCTGACGCATCGCGACGGCCCCGCCGCCCGCGCGGCTGTGACCGATGACATCATGCAGGCGGCCAATTGCCTGTCGCGCGTTATCGATAATCCTGAAAAGAAACGATCGGCTGCCACTCCAAAAGGCAGGCGCGGAAGCGCCTCTGGCTGAGGATCCTGCAGCGGTTCATGCTTTATCCCGAGCTGTGCGTCTGAGCACGTCAGTCGCATCCTTTATCTCCGCGATCGTCGATTGTACGGACGCAAACGGAACCTTCTGGGTCGCTCCTTTGCTGGAGCGTCTTCGAAGACTCGTGCGCACGAGACAGAACTATCCATGTCATTCGAGCTTGTTCACGCAAATCCAGAATCTACGCAGGGGGACTTGAATGTTTGGACATCAATCACGCCGCAACTTTCTCAAGCTGGCGGCAAGCGGAACTGCGATGTTCACGCCGGGCCTTTGTACCGGCTCTGCAAATGCACAGGATGTTCCGACGCTCACGGTCGCCTGGGGCACGGATATCGATTCCTTCGATCCGGCGCAGTTCAAGTCCGACGGCGCTTATATCGTTCAGGCAAACATCTACGACACGGTGCTGGGTTGGGGTGCAGAGTCAGTCGCCGGATCGCCCAACCTTGCGATTTCCAAGCCCGGTGTTTTCACAAGCGGCATCGGCGAAAGCTGGACATATGAGAACGACAACAAAACCCTTGTCATCAAGATCCGTCGTGGCCTGAAGTTTCCGAGCGGCCGGCCGGTGAACGCGAACGCGGTGAAATATCTCTTTGACCGTGGATTGCAATCCTCTGGATACATGCGCCTGATCTTTCCGACCATGATCGGGGTCACGGAGGCAGATCAATTCGAGGTGCGCGACGATAGCACCTTTGCCATCAACCTGCCGGCGCCAAGTGCCATGTTGCTGGACGTGCTGGCCTTGTCCAACAACGCACTTCTCGATCCCGAAGAGATCAAGCTGCACGCGATCGCCGACGATCCTTGGGCCTCTCAATGGCTCAAGCGAAACACGGCTGGGCTTGGGCCCTACAAACCCGTCAGAAACGAGCCGGGTGTCGAGGTGGTCCTGGAAGCCACGCAAGGCTATTGGGGTGCGCCCCCCTATTTCAGACGCGTCGTCATCAAATCCACGGCGAATGAAGCGGACCGGATTCTCCTGCTTAAACGCAAGGCCATCGACATGGTGATCGGACCGAACTCGATGTCGCCGAAGAATCTCAAGAGCCTTGAGGGCGAGCCCGGCCTCAACGTCGTGTCCTTGCCCGACACCAATTGCAATTTCCTCTGCATGAATCTGAAGAAAAAACCGTTCGATAACGTGAAGGTCCGTCAGGCGATCAACTACGCGATGCCGATCCACGCGATCATCCCGAACGTGCTCTACGGCTATGGCGAACAGATGAAAAGCCCGATTGCAGCGCAAACGCCCGGCTATGATGGTTCGCTCTCGCCGTACAATTATGATGTCGCCAAAGCAAAATCACTGATGGCGGAAGCGGGGTTCGGCTCTGCGCCGATCCCGGTCAAGCTCGCGGTGCGTGTCGGCTATGCGCCGCATGAGCAAGCAGCGATATGGATTCAGCGCGAACTCGAGACGATCGGATTCCGGGTCAGCATCGAGAAGGAGACTGACGCGACCTTCCGCCAACTGTCATCGAGCGGCGGGCACGAGCTGTCGATCGAATCGTGGCAGTCCTGGATCAACGACCCATTCTATCATCTCTATTGGAACTTCCACAGCAAGGCTAGCGCGACCAACAAGGGGGGCTACGCCAATCCTGCCCTCGACAAGATCATCGACGAGAATATCCGAGAGGCTGATCCAGCGAGGCGCATGGCCGCAGTCAGGGCGGCGCAGAAGATTCTTCTGGATGACGCGACCTGGGGTCTGCTTTGGTATGACAATTGGGCGAGGGTGACGCGTTCCGAGCTCGCGGGCGTTGCGAAGTACTGGGATTCCTTCGAGCGCTTCAACAAAATGAAACTGAGTTGAGAGCGGCCTGGACGCGCTGGCAAAGTCATGTCGTTCTTCGCTTTCGTGCTTCGCCGAGCAGCTCTCTGCTGGCGCCGACCCTGTTTGGCGTCGGCGTGATCGGCTTTCTCCTCGCCTATCTGTTGCGCGGTAATCCCGCCGTCGTGAAGGCCGGGGCCGGCGCCATGGCGAGGCCCGAATACGTCGCTCGGCGTCATTGCGCATTCGTCCGCAAGGATCGGATGCGTCGTCTGTTAGGGACCTAGCCGCGAGATCGGCGAGGCGGCAAGTCAAGCCATTTTCTTCATCACCTCTCGGCCGGATCAGCTGCTTGAGCGCGGACGGAGGCAATTCTCGGAGACGTTCATGTCGATAGAACTGTTGATGCTCGGCGACCAACCGGTGTCCCGCCTTGCCGCTCGTACCAGGCTTGCCGAAGAGAGCGGATTTGAAACCGTCTGGCTTGCGGATGAGCGCTTCTACCGGGAAACTTACTCGTGTCTGTCGTATCTGGCCGGGCAAACCTCACGCGTCAAGCTTGGTCCCTGCGTGACCGATCCGTTCGCGCGCCACCCGGCTTTGACTGCCATGGCCCTGGGAACCCTCGATGAAATTTCGGAGGGCCGCGCCATTCTCGGCATTGGGGCGGGCGTCTCCGGCTTCGCTGAGCTCGGGATCCAATCCCGCAAGCCGCCTCTCGCCATTTGCGAAGCCGTCGATCTGATCCGTCAGCTCATGGCCGGGCAGGAGGTCGACTACCGGGGCGAGATCATTCAATTTCACCGCGGCCGATTGAATTTCACGCCGCCGCGCGCGTGCGTCCCTGTTCGCGTCGCAAGCAATGGGCCGCTCGGTCAGAAAATGGGCGGTGCAGTCGCCGATGGCGTGATGATGGAAGGGTGCGGCTCTGTCGAAGAAGCGAAGGCCTTCGCGTCGGCCGTCGCCGAGGGAGCGACGAAGGCCGGCCGTTCTCCGGGCGAGATCAAGCTTGTCGCGCGCCTTGATTGCTGTATCGCCGATGACGGTAAGCAGGCGCGCGATATATTGCGCCCTTCAGTGACGCGGATCATTGCGCAAGCCACTTCGCGGTTCTACACGCTTCAGACACAGGGACTTACGTTGCCAAAAGAGGCTGTCGAAGCCATTGGTCCGGTCCCTTATGCTGCCGGCGTCGCCCCGTTCGCCGCATTATTTCCTCTCGTCACCGACCGCCATGTCGACGCTCTCACCCTCTGCGGGACTGTCGAAGAGGTGACCCAGCACGTCATTGACCTTCGCCGCGCCGGCGTCACCGGCTTCAACATCTTTCCGGTTCCGGCTCCTGGCGTCAGTTACGAAGACGTGATCATGCGCTTCGGAATGCAAGTCTGGCCGGCGGTCAAGGCGGCTTTCGCGAAAGCGTCGAGCGAACGCCAGACATAAGCCTCGAGCCAGCCTTTTTGCAGAAAAGAGGACTGGTAGCCCTTCTCGCGGGCCTCTTTGCGCCGCGCTGATCGAAGCACCGCCAGGGATGTGACGGATGACGCGTGTAGCTCGGCGCCGGAGACCAGCGGGATGGTGAGGATGAATGGCTCGTTCTTGACGCGCAGAGGTACTTTATCGGCGCCCGCTGATCCAAACATTGAAATCTCCTGGCGGATGGTTGGCTTCGAGGCTGTCAAAGCTCGCTCGTCCTCTTTGAGCAATATTCCTGAGGAGTAAATGATGACGACGGTCGTCTATGTCCTGACCGCCTTGAAACCCGGTGTCGACCCGGACGAATACGAACGCTTCGAGCGCGAGGTCGACTATCCGTTTACAGCAAAGCTGAAGACGATCATCAGCTATCGGATCCATCGCCTGACGGAGCCGGTGCCGTTCGACGGCGGCCCCTGGGATTACATCGAGCGCATCGAGGTGACCGATCGCGCCGTCTATGAGGCGGAGCTGACCACATCCGCCAAGGATCTGATCGACCTGATACACGACAGGTATCTGGACGAGTCGAAGCTGAAGTTCATCTGGTCTAGGAGAATCGATCCATGAGTGCGGGCGAATGCGATCTCAACGGCAAGGTCGCCCTTGTCACCGGCTCCTCGTCAGGCGCCGGCGCTGCAATCGCACTCGAGCTCGCCCGGCGTGGGGCGCGTGTCGCGGTGCATTGCCGGCGTGCTTTGAGCGAGGGCGAAAGCATTGTCGCTCGCATCGCCGCGATCGGTGGAAAAGCGACTTTGTTTCCCGTTGACCTAAGAGATCCAGAAGCGGCTGCAGCGCTTGTATGCCAGGTCACAGAGCGATTGGGAGCCTTAGGCATCCTGGTCAACAATGCGGGTCCCTATTCGGATACGCCGTTTCAGTCACTACCCCTGTCGGAATGGGAGACGGTCATGGCGGTGAATCTGAGGGCTCCGTACCAGCTTGCTCAAAGCGCGATCACAGGCATGGAGCGAATGGGCTGGGGCCGAATCATCAATGTGAGCGCAACCTCGGCCTATGCGAGGTCGCATTCGGTATACGGGCTTGCCAAAGAGGCTTTGATCCATTTGACGCAGTGCCTCGCGCTCGAATTTGCGCCGCTCGTCACGGTCAATGCGATCGTGCCCGGCCAGATCGCCAGCGAGCGTACCGATACGATGGCCGACTACAAGGCCACCGTCGTCATGGAAACGCCGATGGCGCGACTGGTCACGGAACAGGAGGTCGCCCGGATGGTGGCATTTCTCTGTACATCGGAGTTTTCCGCGGTGACGGGACAATCAATCGTCATGGACGGCGGACGATCGCTGCCGCGCACGCTGAAACTCAACCTCTCGACGACGGGTTAGGTCTCCCGGCTGCGCCAGGAGGGCGCGACGTTCGGCGCGGGTGCTTTCCGACGCTGATTCGATCGCGCGGTCCAAATTCATCGTATCTCGCAGAAATCGTTCGCTCACCTCCAATCTTTCGTAGGATTTCACCGTTAGTTTCCAACGAAGGCAGTCAGATCGCCGAGAAACGACGCCTTCCCAGTGCTAGCTTGCCCGTGACGCGAGGGGAAGTGCAATGGGACGGGGGCGAATGTGACGCACAATCGGCGGCTGCGCGCAGCACTGGCGCCTGATCTTGGGTCTCATCCGCTGCGATTGTGAGCTAGCTTTCGTTGCGCCCGTGACGCGAGGGACGGTATCCCGGCTCGGCCCAAGCCGGGATGAACCTGTCATGAATGACGCGCCGGCAATATTGTCTCTTCATCCGGACGAAGCGGATAGACTGACAGTGTGGTCGGCAGATCGGGCCGACTGGGGAGCGGTGCAAAGTCGATCTCGGTCGAGAGAGCTTGAAAGGCTCGGCGCCCCCAGGGGACGGCGCAGGGCGCCCGATAGAGTCTGCCAAACGAGCCTTATATTCAGTGCGTGCAAGTCATCACTACGAACCAATTCGGGCGTTCTGCAGGCCAGCGGCCTCGGAATACTGCTGTACGAAAACAGACGGCGCTTGCCGGGAGGTTTCATGAAGATCGCCGTTGCCAAGGAAATCGATCCGTCGGAGCCGCGCGTCGCCGCTTCGCCTGATACGGTGAAGAAATTCAAGGCGCTGGGCGCCGAGGTCGCGGTCGAGCCGGGCGCCGGCCTCAAATCGGGCCTGCCGGATTCCGAGTTCACCGCCG
Organism: Bradyrhizobium sp. B117; assembly: GCF_038969555.1. Taxonomy (NCBI): domain Bacteria; kingdom Pseudomonadati; phylum Pseudomonadota; class Alphaproteobacteria; order Hyphomicrobiales; family Nitrobacteraceae; genus Bradyrhizobium; species Bradyrhizobium sp. B117. Next base: position 8,571,314 of record NZ_CP152414.1, on the reverse strand, counting down.
TCGGCGCCACCGTCAGCGCCGATGCGCTGAAGGACGCCGACATCATCATCAAGGTGAAGCGCCCTGAAGCGTCCGAGCTTGCGCAGTACAAGCGCGGCGCGCTCGTCATCGCCATCATGGATCCCTATGGCAACGAGGCCGCGTTGAAGACGATGGCCGATGCCGGCGTCGCCGCCTTCGCGATGGAATTGATGCCGCGCATCACCCGCGCGCAGGTGATGGACGTGCTGTCCTCGCAGGCTAACCTTGCCGGCTACCGCGCCGTGATCGAGGGCGCCGAGGCCTTCGGCCGCGCTTTCCCGATGATGATGACCGCGGCCGGCACCGTGCCCGCCGCAAAAGTGTTCGTGATGGGTGTCGGCGTCGCTGGCCTCCAGGCGATCGCGACCGCGCGCCGTCTCGGCGCCGTCGTGACCGCGACCGACGTGCGCCCTGCGACCAAGGAGCAGGTGGAATCGCTCGGTGCGAAGTTCCTCGCCGTCGAGGACGAGGAGTTCAAGAACGCGCAGACCGCCGGCGGCTACGCCAAGGAAATGTCCAAGGAATACCAGGCCAAGCAGGCCGCGCTCACCGCCGAGCACATCAAGAAGCAGGACATCGTGATCACGACGGCGCTGATTCCGGGCCGGCCGGCGCCGAAGCTCGTCTCGGCCGAGATGGTCAAGTCGATGAAGCCGGGTTCTGTGCTGGTCGATCTCGCCGTCGAGCGCGGCGGCAATGTCGAGGGCGCCAAGGCCGGCGAGGTCGTCGACCTCGATGGCATCAAGATCGTCGGCTACACCAACGTCGCCGGCCGCGTCGCGGCCTCGGCCTCCAGCCTCTATGCCCGCAATCTGTTCTCCTTCATCGAGACCATGGTCGACAAGAAGGAGCAGAAGCTCGCCGTCAACTGGGACGACGAGCTCGTCAAGGCGACTGCGCTGACCAAGGACGGCGCGGTGATCCACCCGAACTTCCAGCCGAAGGTTTAAGGAGACCCGTCATGGAGCATGCTGCACAGGTCGTCGACCCCTTCATCTTCCGGCTGTCGATCTTCGTCCTCGCCGTTTTCGTCGGCTATTTCGTGGTGTGGTCGGTGACGCCCGCGCTGCACACGCCGCTGATGAGCGTGACCAACGCGATCTCCTCGGTGATCGTGGTCGGCGCGCTGCTTGCCGGCGGCGTCGCCAATGTCTCGAGCGGCTCGGGCTGGGCGCGCGCGTTCGGCTTCGTCGCGCTGATCTTTGCCTGCATCAACATCTTCGGCGGCTTCCTTGTCACCCAGCGCATGCTGGCGATGTACAAGAAGAAGTCGAAGTAAGCGGCCACCTCGGGCTGATGGGATCAATGGGGACCTGAGATGAGCGCCAATCTCTCTGCATTCTTGTATCTCGTGGCGGGGGTGCTGTTCATCCTGTCGCTGCGCGGGCTGTCGAGCCCGGCCTCTTCGCGCCAGGGCAATTTGCTCGGCATGATCGGCATGGCGATCGCGGTTGCGACGACGCTTGCCAACCATCCGCCGGCGGACGGCCTCGCCTGGCTGCTCGTCATCGTCGGCATCGCCATCGGCGCGGCGATCGGCGCCGTCATCGCGCGGCGCGTGCCGATGACGTCGATGCCGGAACTAGTCGCCGCCTTCCACTCGCTGGTCGGCATGGCCGCGGTGCTGGTCGCCGCCGGCGCGTTTTATGCGCCGGAAGCCTTCGACATCGGCACCCCCGGCAACATCCACACCCAGAGCCTGGTCGAAATGTCGCTCGGCGTCGCCATTGGCGCCTTGACCTTCACCGGCTCGGTGATCGCGTTCCTGAAGCTGTCGGCCCGCATGAGCGGCGCGCCGATCATCCTGCCGGCGCGGCACCTTATCAACATCGCGCTCGCGGTCGCCCTGGTCGCCTGCATCGTCGGGCTCGTCGTCACCGGCAGCCCCGTGTTCTTCTGGCTCAACGTCGTCCTGGCGCTGGCCCTCGGCGTGCTCATGATCATCCCGATCGGCGGCGCCGACATGCCGGTCGTGATTTCGATGCTGAACTCGTACTCCGGCTGGGCCGCGGCCGGCATCGGCTTCACGCTGGGCAATTCCGCGCTGATCATCACCGGCGCGCTGGTGGGCTCCTCCGGCGCGATCCTGTCCTACATCATGTGCCACGCGATGAACCGGTCCTTCATCTCGGTCATCCTCGGGGGCTTCGGCGGCGAGACCGCCGCGGCCGGCGGTGGTACCGGCGAGCAGAAGCCCGCCAAGCTGGGCTCGGCGGACGATGCGGCCTTCATCATGAAGAACGCTTCCAAGGTCATCATCGTGCCCGGCTACGGCATGGCGGTGGCGCAGGCCCAGCATGCGCTGCGCGAGATGGCCGACATCCTGAAGAAGGAAGGCGTCGAGGTGAAATACGCGATTCACCCGGTGGCGGGCCGTATGCCCGGCCACATGAACGTGCTGCTTGCCGAAGCCAACGTGCCCTACGACGAGGTGTTCGAGCTCGAGGACATCAACTCCGAGTTCGCGCAGGCCGACATCGCCTTCGTGATCGGCGCCAACGACGTCACCAACCCGGCGGCCGAAGAGGACAAGACCTCGCCGATCTACGGCATGCCCGTGCTCCAGGTCTGGAAGGCCGGCACCGTAATGTTCATCAAGCGCTCGCTGGCGTCCGGCTATGCCGGCATCGACAATCCGCTGTTCTATCGCGACAACACCATGATGCTGCTCGGCGACGCCAAGAAGGTCACCGAGAACATCGTCAAGGCGATGTAAGCGACAGGAGCTAAGCATGGTTTGGAGCCTATCGACTCTTGATCAAGATCAGCGCGGCCGCGCCCTAGATTTGAGCAACTGGCTCGCCTGATGGCCATGAGGCAATTTCATCTTGCTTGCTCGATCCGCTGCAATGCAAGCTTTTGGAGACATTGAGATGCCGCCGCCGCCCCTTTGGATACCAGAGTCGCAAGATGCTCCAGACCTTTCGCCTGCGACCACTTGGTTGCTGGCGATCGTGGCGACTCTCATCAATCTCGCTGTCGTTGCATTAGTCCTCTACTGGGCGTGAGCGCAAGCTGCGCTCTTGCGGTAACGCCGACTATCTCCACCTCCCGAAACCACATCACCGTTCAGGGTTCAAAAGCGTCCGGACGCATGAGCATCCAATTTTTCATATCCAGCTTGAGGAGCTAGCGTGACTTCATATCGTGGGCCAGTGTTCGAGATGGCCGTAAAGCAATTCGAGGTGATCGCGAACTACCTGAGCATACCGGATGATGCCAGACCGCGCCTGTTGCTGCCGAAGCGATCTGTCACAGTATCGTGTCCAATTCACCGGGATGATGGCACGACCGCGGTGTTCGAGGGCTACCGGGTACAGCATCATTTGACGCTTGGCCCGACAAAAGGGGGCACCAGGTTCGCGCCCACAGTCGACCTCGGCGAAGTTGCAGCGCTCGCCATTTGGATGAGCTGGAAATGTGCCCTGGTCGGATTGCCGTATGGCGGGGCTAAGGGCGGAATCAATGTCGACCCCTCGACCTTGTCGAAGCGGGAGCTTGAGGCGCTGTCGCGCCGTTATATGCAGGAAATGATCCCGTTCGTTGGGCCGCACACCGATGTTATGGCTCCTGACCTCGGTACGAACGAGCAGATCATGGCCTGGTTCATGGACACATATTCGATGTACCAGGGCCAAACCGTCACCGAGATCGTGACGGGCAAGCCCGTCAGCGCCGGTGGAACGCTCGGCCGCCGTGAAGCGACAGGACGGGGTGTGGCTCATCTGGTCAGACGCGCTGCGGACGAACTCAAAATCCGTCTCAATGGCTCAACGGCCGTGGTTCAAGGATTTGGAAACGTCGGTTCGATCGCTGCGCTTGAGCTGCATAACATGGGAGTGAAAGTGATCGCGGTCAGCGATCACACCGGCGCGCTCTACCGCCCTCAAGGGCTCGACATACCGCAACTTGTCCGGCATGCTTGCTCGCAAGGAAGCCTTGATGGCTACTCCAACGAGCTCGCTTTCGATCCTGCGGAGATCCTGACCGTGCCGTGCGACGTGCTTGTTCCGGCTGCCGTCGAACGGGTCATCGACGCTGGAATGGCCGCTAAGCTGCGCTGCCGGATCCTTGCCGAAGGCGCCAACGGACCGACCACGCCGGAAGCTGACCGAATCCTGGAAGCACGCCAGGACGAGGTGTTCGTCATTCCCGATATTCTCTGCAATTCGGGAGGTGTTGTCGTCAGTTACTTTGAATGGGTGCAAGACCTTCAGCGATTGTTCTGGGAGGAGGAGGAAGTCATGCGCCGGGAGTATCAGCTCCTGGATCGAGCCTTCGATCGCGTCCTGGCGCGAAGCAAAGGCGAAAATCTGTTCAATCGCACCGCGGCCATGGCAATAGGCCTCGAGCGTGTTCGCGGTGCCAAGGAAACACGCGGACTGTTCCCGTAACAACCTAGTGTTTCCCTCGCGCCCAACCGCCGTGGGCCCCGATATGTTGCCGCTAGCCAAGCCACTTGAATGACGAGCTCTAACTGGCCTGTGCTCTCGTCGTGATGGTTTTCTTTGCGAGCACCGATACACCCAATCCACTGGCAGGCCGATCTGTCTGCCACTTCGCCTAGACTTGGCTGGCCGCGGCCGACCTCCGCAGCAGCATTCTTCAGCGTTGAGTGACTGTCTCGCGTCTTACGGTGTTTCATCGTCCGCAGGATTAGCAAGCCGCGCCATTTAGAAGGAAAGAAAGCATTGATCTCAGCTCTCACGCTTCGCGCGCTCTCGTTCAAACGCACTTCATTGTGGCGTTTGCTCGAGCAGCCTAGTCTGGCCAACCGAACATTCAGTGCCTCCTTGCAATTAAAGATCGGCCTGCTTGGCATTATCGCGGCCACTGCGACCGGCTCGATCTGCCTGGTCGGGCTGAATCGCGCAGCGCAGGTCCAGCGCGATGCGGACGAGGCCGCTCGCGTCCGTGATCGGTTTGCGGCGCTCTCCCAGAGCTTTTTGGAATCGCAACATGTGACGACCGAATTCTTGCGTCGCCGCGACGATGCAATGATTGAGCGCCATGCGGAGCTGCTCAAGCAAGAAATGGCGATGCTCGGCGACATCGAAGCCTTTGCGGCGCGATTGCCTGAGGGCGACCCTCTCAAGAGCTCCTCCGGACTGCGGAGCGGGATCGACCTCTACGCCGCTCGGTTTCAGAACATCGTCTCGGCCGAGCGCGCGCTCGGTTTTAAGAGCGAGGAGGGGCTGCAGGGCGGGCTGCGCATAGCCGAGCTTCAGCTGAAAGGGCGGCTTGCCGAGCTCGACCAGCCAAGGTTGACCGCGCTCATGGAGACCATGCGCGGGTACGAGAAGGATTTCATGCTGCGCGGCGAAGAAAAATACAGCCAGGATTTTGACAAGGCTGGCGCCGAGTTCGCCGGGCTGCTGGCCACCTCAGAGCTCTCACCGGGTATTCGCGCTGAACTCGAGGGGCTTCTCAAGGCCTATCAAGCCGCATTTTCTGCCTTCATGTTGGTCCAGCAGTCGCTGAACGATGAGATGGAGGATATTGCCAAGGTTTATGGCAGCCATCGACCGGCATTGGCACAGGCGATCGCAGAAGCCGATCGCCGAAACGCCGCGGCTGGCTTACGCGCGGCAAATGCCCGCGATCTCCTGTTTTGGCTGGTGCTTGGGGCAATGGGCCTGGTCGCGACCTTTGCGATGCTGTTCGGCCATCGCATTGGCAGTGCCATTTCACGGATGACGGCGGCGATGCGTCAGCTTGGTGCCGGTCAGTTCGAGATTGTTCTGCCGGGCCTTGATCGTAAAGATGAGATCGGAGACATGGGACGTGCGGTCGAGGACTTCAAGCACGGCATGCGCCAGAAGGCCGAGCGCGACCTTGCCGAACAGTTGGAGCGCGACCGCCTGCAGGGCGAGCGAAGCCGCGCGGAGCTCGTGCGGCTTGCTGATGGCTTCGAGGCGGCCGTCGGTAACGTTATTGAGACGGTGGCTAACGCCTCCTGCCAGCTTGAAAGCGCGGCACTTGGCCTTACTCAATCGGCCAAACACACGACCGGCGTTTCGAGCCACGTCTCGACAGCATCCGACAGCGCCTCTTCCAACATCCAGCTCATTGCTGCCGCGACGGAACAGATGATGACCTCCGCCTCCGAAATTGGGCGACAGGTGCAGGAATCCTCGAAAATTGCGCTGGAGGCGGTCCGCCAGGCGACGCAGACTGACAGGCAGATGTCCGAGCTCACTGAAGCGGCCGAACGGATCGGCGACGTCGTTCGGCTCATAGCGAAAGTGGCACGCCAGACCAACCTGCTTGCCCTCAACGCCACGATTGAAGCCGCTCGTGCGGGCGAATACGGCACCGGCTTTGCGGTGGTCGCGCAGGAAGTCAAGGCTCTGGCGGATCAGACTTCTGATGCCACCTCGGAGATTGCTGCGCAAATCGGCTCTATGCAATTTGTCGCCCGCAAATCGGTGATTGAAATCGCTTCCATTGGCGCAACGATCGACCGCATTTCGCAGATCTCCGGTGCTGTGTCGGAGTCTGTTGAACAGCAGCTCTTGGCAACGCGCGAGATCGCGCAGAACATTCAACAGACCGTCGCGAGAACCTCGGACGTTGCGAGCGGAATGAGCCAGGTCGCCCATGCCGCCGGAACCACGGATACAGCGGCAAGCGGCGTCCTGCAGTCGGCGCAGGCGCTGTCCAAGGGTAGTTCTAAGTTGAAGGCTGAATTGAGCCGCTTCACTGCATCCTTGCGACGAGCGTGAAAGGCCTACAGCGCAGCAATCGACGAGCCAAAATGTCTCTTGTGCAGGAACAGTCAATGCAGGCCGATGATCAGCGAGATGAAATGGCGCGAAAGAGCGGACTCAAGGAGATCGGTCCAACGAAAGGCGCCGCTCGGACAATTCTGATGCCGTCCATGGGACGGCGCATTGTGTCGGAATGGCTCGGAACGGCGTTCCTTGTCGCTGCCGTGGTCGGGTCGGGGATCATGGCGCAACGGCTCGCCGGGGGCAACGTCGCGCTCGCGCTTCTCTGTAACACCATCTCCACTGGTGCGATCCTGGTGGTCCTGATCCTGGTCTTCGGTCCGCTCTCTGGAGCGCACTTCAATCCCGCAGTCAGTCTGGCCTTGACTTTGCGCGGCGAACTGACGTGGCGAGCCATGTGGGCCTATATTCTTGCGCAGATTTCCGGTTCGCTCGCGGGGGTCTTTGCGGCGCATTTGATGTTCGATATTCAGCTCTGGCAGGTCTCGCTCACACAACGAACGGGAGCCGGACAGTGGATCTCAGAAGCCGCCGCAACGTTCGGTTTGCTCGTCACGATCTTCGGCTGCGCGAGCCGAACTCCGGCTGCGGTCCCTTACGGCGTTGGCTTGTATGTAACTTCCGCTTACTGGTTCACCGCATCCACTTCGTTCGCCAATCCCGCGGTGACGATCGCACGGTCGCTGTCCGACACCTTTGCCGGCATCGCTCCGAGTAGCGTTGTTCCCTTCATCATCGCGCAACTGATTGGGGCCATGGCAGCCGCAACGCTCGCTGCAGGGTTGTTTAATTGCGAGGCAGGCACTGCAGGTCAAAGCCAAGAGAATTCTTGAGGCGATCGAAGATCGGCCTATCCAACGGATGTATCGTCTCGGCCTTGCCGATCATCGACCAGAATTAAGATGTCCGTCATGGAAACTCCCTAAGTGGCCCTGAAGTGATACCCGGATGACACGATGATTGAAGACTTGACTTGCCGCGGGATCGCGCTCTCTATGAGAAATTGCACGCCTCACACTGCGACCTGGCGATAGCCAGTTCCAGCGCCCAGTATATCCTCAAGACGGGTGGCATTCCCTGTCGTTCCTGCGGCGGGGAAGCGTGCCGATCCAACAGATCGCCTTTACGACCACGATGATTGTTGCCTATGCTCGTCCATTTGCCGGAGGGCGGGGGAAGAGCATCATTTTCCCGGAGAGACTGCTGCAATACGGCAAGGCGCAATCGGCCTTCCATGAGCGCCTGCATATGCGCACACCGATGCGTCAACGATCTCGGTGCGGCCGCTCAAGGGCAGCGTGGTCACCGATATACAGTCGATCCGCGATGTTTCCTTCTCGCCCGACGAATTGAAGCTGCTCCTGGTCATGACGCAGGGCGTGTCCGGCCGGATTCGGCAGCGGCCGATATCCGGCGCAACGGAAGCTAGGGCCCCGAAGCCGCCCTGCGGCCTGGCATCAGGAGCCCAGGCTTAGGATGAAGAGGATCAGGTAACCCAAGGTCACCAGACCATATGCAAATGTATGCAAGTTTAGATCCTTTGATCGTAGAGATTTGGGCCTCAAATCGAGGGAGACGATCACCGACCGTTCCGACTATTTAGCTGGATCCGAAGCTCTGACCGGGCGCATTCGGCAGATTCTTGCGGAATTGCTTTTTACTGCAGGCGCCGGAAAACCTGTCGGCGCAGCATAAATAGGCCCTTCGCGGTGGCCGGCCGCGAGCGGGCCTTCAGCGCGCCACCTCAGCGGATGGACCTGTATCCTGCCGAGTAACCTCTGCCGACCCTCTTGAACGTCGTCTCGCCGGCGGTATGAACAGCGAAGATCGCGGCCGCCCCTAACGGCTCCATCGTGTACAGGTCGAAGGCGCCGTGATCTGGCCGACAGCCAAGCGTTCGAGCGAATGCACCAACCACTGCACGGCCCGCAGAAAGCCACTGGTTGGTCTTTTCGACCGGAACGGCAACTTCGAAGATGCGAGCGCGTCCCATGCCCGCGACAAGCTTCTCAAGCCTTTCATCCTCGAGCCAGAAATACGTCGCCTCGCCACCCCAGTTCTCAAGCAGCAGCTTTACGCCGCCGTCATCGATCCGTACCGGATTGAATCTCAATTATGCCGCTGCCAGGGCCGCTTCATCGAGGAGCAGTGCTGACCTGGCTGAATAAAGCCAAGGGTCCGCCGCAGCAGACGTGGCCGACTATCTCATTATCGTCCGTTGACACGTATACCGTAGCGGCCTTTTTAAACTTGCGCTCTGGGTGCTGCTCACCCTTACGAACCAGGTCCATCGTCCAGCGAATGAATGACAGTGAGGTCGCCGCGCAGATAAGCACGCCTCAACCGTTGTGCCGGCGAGTTCCAGCACGCGGGGGATCGGATGCGGCCAAGAAAAGCGGAATATTTTGAGCGCCGTTCGAAAGACAGCGTCCCGATGCCACGAAGTCTTGACCTTTATCCTGGATAGTCTCGCCCCGAGGGGAGCGCTGGCGCGGTGCTGATTTAGGTGATGCAAGTGCTGAGCGGCGATCGCCCAAGTCCGGCGCCTTCCAGTTCAGCTTAGGTTCAAAGGCGAGAGCCTAGCTGTGGCGCGCTGGACGCAACACCGATGTCACCAACCGCTCAAGTACGCCGAGCGGTGATGAGCGTCGGATCGGCGAAAATCGAGGCAACCTATTCGACAGTGACCGACTTAGCGAGATTGCGTGGCTGGTCAACGTCTGTGCCCATCAGCAACCCAGTATGATACGCCAAGAGCTGCATCGGAATGTCATAAACTATCGGAGTAAAGCTTGTCCCCATGTCAGGCAATACGATGGTCGCGAGCGGGTTCACAGAGGCTGCCTCGGCCCCCTTTGCGTCGGTTATTAGGATGATGTTGCCGCCTCTTGCTGCAACTTCCTGCATGTTTGAGACCGTCTTTTGGAACAGCGGGTCGGGAGGGGCGATCACCACGACTGGCACACCGTCGCTGATCAACGCAATCGGACCGTGCTTAAGCTCGCCGGCAGCATAGCCGTCCGCGTGGATGTAGGCGATTTCTTTCAGCTTCAGCGCGCCTTCCAGCGCTAGCGGAAAGGAGCTGCCGCGACCAATATATAGCACGCCGCGCGACTTGGCGACCTGCGGCGCGAGCTTCTCGATTTGTGATTCGGTTGCAAGTGCAGCTGTCATCAGGCGAGGAACTTCGACCAACTCTTGCACGAGCCTGGCCTCGCTGGCCCTGGACAATTCGCCACGCGATCTCCCGGTGGCGATCGCAACAGCCGCGAGCACGATCAATTGGCACGAGAAGGCTTTGGTCGAGGGGACGCCGATTTCGAGCCCGGCCAGCGTCTGCAGCACAGTCTCGCTCTCCCGCGCAATCGTCGACGTCGGCACGTTGACCACGGAGAGCGTGCGCAGTCCTTTCGATTTGGCAAAACGCAGCGCAGCCAGCGTATCAGCCGTCTCGCCGGATTGCGAAATGAGGATGACGAGATCGCGCTCGCGCAAGGGCGGTTCTCGGTAGCGGAATTCGGAGGCGACATCGACCTCGACGGGGATGTGGGCCAGCCGCTCGAACCAGTATTTGGCGGTGTGGCCGGCATGGCTGGCGGACCCGCAACCGGTGATCAGTATTCGACCAATGTCATTGAAGTCGAATGGGAGCGTCTGAGGCAATGCGACGCGATCGCCCGCCGGGTCGACATAGCGCGCCAGCGTATGGCCGGCGACTTCCGGCTGCTCGTGAATCTCCTTGATCATGAAATGAGGGTAGTTTGCCTTTTCGATGAGGGTCGGCGACGCTCTACATCTCAGCACCTCGCGATGGACGATGACGCCTTGCAGGTCATAGATCATGAAGGAGTTGCGGGTCAGAACGGCCCAGTCGCCGTCTTCCAAATGGGTAATGGTATCTGTGAAAGGCGCAAGTGCAATCTCATCCGATGCCAGATACATTTCGCCGTCGCCGTGACCGATAGCAAGTGGCGATCCGTTGCGAACGCCGATCAATAAATCGTCGCAGCCCTTGAACAGAAAAACCAGCGCGAACGCGCCCCGCAATTTGGGCAGCGAAGCCTTCACTGCGTCCTCAGGCGAATAGCCCTTAATCAGATGGGATTCGACCATGTGAGCGACGACCTCTGTGTCGGTCTCGGAGGCGAATTGTGCACCCTTTCGTTCCAATTCAGCGCGCAGCTCAAGATAGTTCTCGATAATGCCGTTATGAACGACCGACACATTGTCGGTCGCATGCGGATGGGCGTTCTTCTCGCTCGGCTTTCCGTGGGTGGCCCAGCGGGTATGCCCGATGCCGATATGCCCAGACACCGGCTCGGCGCGCAGTCGGTTCTCTAACGCCTTGAGCTTGCCTTCGGCGCGCCGTCGGTAGAAATGACGGCCGTCCAGCGTTGCGACGCCTGCAGAGTCATAGCCCCGATACTCTAGCCGCTTCAGGGAAATGACTAATTGTTCAAAGACTGGACCGCGTCCCAAAATGCCGACAATTCCGCACATGTAGGTCAATAGGCTCCGCAGCTAACGTTGAACCAGCCGTCTTTCGAGGCGCAGGCGGCAAGCTAAGGGCGTTGGCAGGTCAATGATTCCTCCCCCATTTGCCTGACGCAGGTAGCAATTAGCATGCCAGTACCGAGCGACTTTACAAGCTATCGGGGCCGCGTCGCGGACGCGCTGTTCTGCGGATGTGATAATGCTGTGCAAGCATTCTGCACTCAGCAGAAAGCAATCGAAACAGCGCTGGCTCGCTGGCCGATCATCTGGTGCCTACCTCAATCGAGTAACACGGCTTGCAAAGCCGGACAGGGACCCTGCTGACGAATCGGCACCTAAATGGAGCAGGGCCGGCGCAAGCGCCCAGACGCTTCGGTCAGCGCGGCCAGATACCGACATCCGCTGTCGAGATCGCTGCCCCGATCCAACATCGATCGGTAGTCGTGAGTAGCCGAGAGGAATTCACGTTCACCGGCGTGGTACATTCGGTCCACTCACTTTGCCTTGTTCTTTTATCGCCATGGCGGAAGCCGGCGAACGTGCCGAAATCTGCAGCTCGGCAAAACCCTCGTCCACAACTCTCCCTCGTGCGCACAAGACCTCTGAGCCGCCCTCGGCGCAACGCGATTTTCCTTCCTCAGCGCCATCCACAGGGCAAGAGAGCAGGCGCTTGCCGCCTCGAACTGTTTTCTCCTCGCCCTCTTCACAGCTGTCTCTCTATGCAGACGAGTCTCGTGGGTCCGATGTGTTTTGAGGCGGAACACAGCTATCGGCGCTTTCGACGACTGTTTGCGTTTCCTTCCTACATTGCACTGGACAAAGAGGTAGGAAATCAGGCTGACCATGACCTTGCCTCGCGATCTTAATAGCAGTGCGACTGCCATGCAGTCGCCGTGGTCATATTCAGGCGTGTCTGGATCAAGACGTGCGCGTGCGAAATGCGACAAGGCCGGCCAAGTATTCCGCCGTGCGGCGGAAGTGGTTGTTGTGTCCGCCTGCTACGCAAGTTGCATAAGCCGTTTGTGGCACGCACTTTGCTGAGGCCCTGCGCAAACTCGTTTCAATGTGGCCGTCTGGTACATAGCCGAGCCCGGAGTTCATATGGCGCTTAGTCGGTTAATCACATCAAGGCGATCGACAAGCCGTCAATTGAAAACCGGTCGGGTGCGCCGCGATTGCTTCTGTCGTTCGTGCCGTACAGGACTTGGCCCTTACTTACGCCCTGGAGAGCGGCAGCGACGCGTAGGAATGCGCCGAGCATCACGGACGACCATCGGCAATCATCGAGCGCGCTCCAACTACCGCTCATGTTACCGGGGGCAACCTCATCGGTTTGTTCCTTTAGGGGACGAGGCGCTCTGCGCATTTTGCGCGAGCGCTTTCGCCGAGCGATGTCCATCAGCTAAAGCGAGCAGCGCAAGAGCGTCGCCCTGGAATGCAGCGAGGCGATCGTCGCCTAGTCTCTTGGCTCAGCGCTGACCACTTGAACTTTGATATGCCACGACACGAGAAGGATCGAAAATGGCTGTTGTCCGATTTGTATTTGCCGCACTGAAGCCGGGTGTCAGCGCAGCGGAGTATGAACGCTTCGAACGTGAGGTCGACTATGTCGTCGCCGGTAAATTGAAGACCATTGTCAGCTATTCGACGCACCGCATCACGGAAACCGGCGCCGGCATATCAGGCGGGCCGTGGGACTATATCGAGCGCATTGAGGTGACCGATCGCAAAGCCTATCAAGCTGAGCTCGCCGTCGTCGGCAAGAAAATGCTCGAAGAACTCTACGAAAAGTATCTCGACAGATCTAAGACAGTGTCGGTCTGGTCGGAACGGATCGAAGCATGAGTCTCGGATCCTCACCGCTCACACCTAAAGTCGCGTTATCCGCCGGTTCTTGCCCGTCCCCCGAAGAAGAAACACTGGGTTCGTGCCAACATGAGTATGGCGAATCGAGAGCTGCGTCTGTGTCCGACAGCGCGGCCCAATTCGATGAATTTGCAAGCCTGCACGAGAATATGACTGAATGGCCCCTTCAGAAATACATCGAAGTGCCGAGCGTATTAGAGGTGATCGGCGATGTTGGTGGTCTGTCCATCCTAGATTTTGGGTGCGGCGCAGGAGCATATTCGCGAATACTTAAGCAACGCGGAGCAGCCTATGTTGTAGGATATGATCCGGCGCCAGGCATGCTAAACTACGCGCGGCGTCGCGCAGAGAAAGAGGCGATCAATCTCTCCTTCGTGACCCATCTCCATGCCAACATGGCAGCCCAGTTCGACTTGGTACTTGCATCTTATGTGCTGCCCTATGCCGCTACCAAAACTGAGCTGGACAGCATGTGCGCTGAAATGGGCGGGCTGTTGCGTCCGGGCGGGCGCTTGATATCGTTGTCGACTCATCCAGCTTACAATCCACATCCAAACTGGTACGAACCCTGTGGCTTCAGGCTCGTCGTGGACGATCCTGAGAACCCATATTTAGAAGGTGGACGTATCAAGGTCGAGTTCTGCAAAAATGGAGAACAAGGCGGGGTATTCGCATGGCATTGGCCCGCTCCTTCTTTGGAGAGTTCATTAGCACAAGCCGGGTTCCGATCGTTGAAATGGCGAGAACTGTTTGTGCCAACGCACGCCCATATAGATCAGCTTCCCAAGGAGCTGCATGCATATCTCCAAAGCCCGCACGCCATCATCATTGAAGGCATCCGTGTCCCACGCCATGCGGAACGACACCCATGACGTTTGTACCATTCAGGAGCACGTTTTCAGCCCCGTTCTCCTCAGCAGTCACGGAAGGTCTATGCGGCTTCGACGAGCATGAATGGGATGCCCTCGTCGGTGACAACAATTTCTATAACAGCTACCGGTGGCTGCGAGCCCTCGAACATTCGTTCGGCGCAACAGACGTGCTTGCGGTCCGCGGGCCGGCCGGAGTTGTAGCTGCGTGCACGGTTTGGGAGGGAGACCAATCACCTGGCTTGTTCTTCCTACCAGATTGCATGGCGGGAATTCCCGGCCCTTGGCAACAAAGCTTTCTCTGGCTAGGTGGTCGGCGCAATACCCACAACGAAATACCCTGCATTCAGGGCAGGCGAAGGTGCGAGGCTTTAGGCGAGTTTGGACGCAGCGCTCTAAACTATGCTCAGGAGCGGGGATATACCGGCGTCGTAATGCCGTACATGCCCTACCCAGCGGCGGTGGAGTTCGCGGAGCATATCGGTGGGACGGTCGTTTTGCATTCTGCCGAAGCCTATCTAGAAGTGCCGCATACGGGGGTGACCGGGATGATGGCGCGCTCATGCGCGCATGATCGTAATCAAAGCAGGTCTGAGGTCGCGGCGTTCCGTCGAGCCGGGGGGAAGATCGGATGGGCCTCAGCCGAAGAACTCGATGACTCCATAGTCGCTGATCTCATAACTCAAAACAGGTCTCGACACGGAAGCACCCAGGGTCGCGACTGGATGGAAAGGATACTCGCCGGGCAGAGAAAGGCGGGTGTGTCGCAGTTCGGTGCCGCAGCAATTTCCGAGTGCAACAACGAGATAACCGGGCTGGCCGTTTTCTATCGCTTTGGAACGGCACTTCACTTGCGCTACTTCGGGGCAGACTACAGTCGCGATCTGAAGGATTACAGATATTTCGTCTTGTGCTATTACGAGCCCCTCGATTACGCTGCGGCGCGCGGTCTCACGACATTGCGGCTTTCTACCTCTTCGTTACGTGCGAAAGTGAACCGAGGGGCAAAGATCGAGCCGCAAGCGATCGTCATCAAGAGCGTTGGTGAACAGCACATCTGCGACTCTGACGTCAAACGGCACAATTTGCGCATGACCAGAGAATATCAGGATCAGTTTGCGGGCCATCTTTGCAGGGATTGGGAGTTGGTCGAGCGTTATCAAGTGCTGGGTGAGTAACTGCGAGATTGAGCAAGATTCGCCGAGATCTTGGGTAGGGTACGGTGCCCCTCGGCCTGACGCCAGGACTTGGACTGGAGATGGCGCGCCGGTTCTTTACCGGAGCGCGACCAAGGGGCACTTAAGGAGAAACTGCTGCGCACACTCCGTACACGGTGCTCGACGGCGCCATGACATGGCTGACTGGAGTCTCGATGGTCCGCAGCGAGCTCTTTTGTGGCACGAGATTTCGCGTGATTTCCAAGCGCGGCGGGGCAACGCCGCAGCGGACCCGCGAACCGGTTCGAAAGGGCGGCCGGGGGGCGCTGCTTGCTTCGCGCAAGCGAGAGATCACACCTGACGTTGACAGGCTTACGCGCGATCGGGTGCTCCCGGAAGGTGGCGGCAAGACTGCCAAGCATCAGATGAACGGATTAGGTAACTTCCTCTGCCGCTGCGTGACACGCTGGCGTCTCTGCTCCAGCAATAGTTCCGGAGCAATTCCAGGAGTCCGACGACGCGGCTCGAGCCGAGGCCGTCTCAGGGCCGGCGACCAGCGTCTGGATCGATGCGCCACGAATGACGCTTTGTGACCTATGCTTAGTAGCATTGGCTGGGACCGTGCCGCCGCATCCGCACGAAACCGGCAATCGTCCCCCCCCTAGAAGACCTTTACGGCTCGAAGGCGCGACGCCTTCGCTGTGGGTTCAGCTAGGGCTTCCCGGCTGTACCACCGCGAGCGCCTCTAGATCGAATTGCGCGGCGCGCCGCTTCGTCCTTTGAGAACTGCAAGGGGGAGCTGCGCGTCCGGCCTGACCATGGACCTGGTGTCCACGCCAGCGCGCATGTCTGCCCCTGCGCGATCTCATTCATGGACATTTTGGACGCAATCGCGTTGCGCAAGCGGAGAAAATAATCCCTTTGAGCGCTGCGGGCCTGAGCTGCCGCAAGATTCATTCATTTATAGGCGAGAACGACATCCTGCGGGACGCCACGACCTTTGTCATACATCAGGCCAAGCATCGCCTGGGCAAATGGAATTCCGGCATTTGCGGCCTGAATATATAGGCCGACTGCAGCATCGTAGGCTTTTGGTGCGCCGAAGCCGTTTTCGTACATGAAGCCAAGCATCGCCTGTGCTTGGGCGTTGCCCCGTAATGCAAGTGGGGTGAGCTGGCCGACTGCCTTTGATAGTTCCCATGTGCATAGGCGCTCCGTGCTGATGCAATGGGGTCTGCGCGTGCCGGCGCTAGCGCGACAAGCAGAGCCGTCATTTGCGCCGGCACGAGCCAGATAATGTTGCGTCGAGCAAACGGCGGCATATGACAATGATCAGCGGACGTTGCGGACACGCAGGTCATCTGTAATGCTCGCGCCGACTTCACCGCGAAACTTTGAACGTAGCTCCTCTGCCAGCTGATGCGCATCGTTGCCGGTCTGGATGATCTGGGGCCGAATGAAGATGATCAACTCCGTCCGCTGCCCCTTTTTACTCTGGTGTGAAAACAAATCACCAAGACCAGGAATCTCGTCAAGTAGCGGAATGCCGCTGCGATCCCCCTTCTGGTCTTCACTGATCAATCCGGCCAGGACCACGGTTTGGCCGTTTGCCACAGAGACCGCGCTCTTCACCTTGCGTTGGGACACGGTCGGCGTAAGCCCGGATGAACCGGCCGAGGATACGTGGCTGATCTCCTGTTCGATTTCAAGACCGACGTTTCCACTTGTGGTGATACGGGGAACAACACGAAGAATAATGCCTGTGTTGCGGTAGTCGATAGTACTAACCGTGGCGCCGCTTTGCGATAGATAATTCGTCTTGCTAGTCTCGACCGGAACGACATCGCCGACCTGAAGGGTTGCAGGCTGGTTGTTGGTGACAACGAGTGACGGATTGGACAACACATTGACGCTGGTCACCCGTGCAGCGCGCCGAGGATAATGGCCGGCTGGGACTCCGATCCGATCAAGAAGTTGAAGCCCGGAATTGTGCGATTTAGCAGAGCGTTCGCTGCCTTATTCACCGCACCGCTGGTCGAGGTCGTAAGGATAGACCCCTGGTCGGCCTTCAATCCAACCTGCGTGCTGGTCAGATAGCTCTGGACACCGTAACTCAGCTCGTTCGTGAGCTTTACTTCGGCGATCGTCGCCTCAATGCCGACCTGCAGCACGGGTTGATCGAGCTGCTTCAAGGTGGAACTGATGATCCGATAGTTTTCGCGACTGGCATAGATCAAGTCAGAGTTATTCACGGCATCAGGGGTGATCCGCACGTTGGGCATGGCCGGCGGTCCACCACCGGTTGGTGTGTCAAGTCCATTGCTGGCATCCGCTCCGTTCGACGAATTCAAGCCTGATGAGGATGGGGTACTTACTCCGTTGCCGCCCGACCCGGGGGTGGACAGGCTGGCGGATGAGGGGAACGTATTGGCAGACAGCCGTTCGGCAACCGAGGTCGTGCGAGCGACCTCCTTATCGGCGATGTCGGTCGACGTCGAGGCGCTGCCGCCGAACATCTGGGTCAGCACCTTGGCCAAGTGGCGGGTGTCACCATAGTGGACGCGATAGACGCGAACGCCGGTTTGAGCCATGTCTGCCTGATCGAGTCGATGAATCCAAGTCGCTACGGTCTGGAGCAAGGGCGGCTTGCGCGTTACGACCATGATGGCATTCAACCTAGAGATGACCTGGAGCTTCACAAGTTCATGGCTAAGCCCGTTGTCGCCGGAGTCGATGATGGTCTCGAGCTCCGCGATCAGGGGCTCGGGCGCGGAATTGTTAATGGGATAGATGCCCACCGATTGCCCTTTCATCTAGTCGACATCAAAGGTCAAGGCGGTCTCGACGGCCGTTCGCCGCTCGGGTCCCGTCCCTTGGATCAGAAGCAGGTCTCGCGTGGAGTCCGCACGGACGCTTCCGGCGCGCGTTGCAAAGCTGTCCATTAGTTTGAGGATGGTTTTCGCTGCAACATATTGCAGCGGTACCACTGACACTCCATAGCCGGCTTCGGAACGACGAGCTTCGGCATCGACGTGACCGGCTCCAGTGGCATTGCCGAGCGGCGTCACTTTGTATCCGCCGCCATCGCGTGCCAGCGCAAGGCCGGAAAGTCGCAACGCGCTCTCGAGCACAAAACGATGTCAGATCTGGGCACCGGTCGCGCGGACACCAGGCTGATTGTGGCCTGCTCGCGCGGATCGATGGTATAGCCGAGACCGAGAATGTCGCCGAGCATCACCTTTAGAACGGTGGCGACGGGCAAGTTCTCGAAGTTCAGATCGTAGCCGGGGCCATTTGGTGTCTGCTGCGGCCGCGCCTCCGTGACGTCAGAGATATCTGAACCCAAATAGGTACTGCTTGCTACACCGTCTGCCTTGGGCGATGCTTGGAAAGCCGCGATCGGCTGTTCGCCCCGCGCAAGGATGTCGAGCGATGGCGAGGTGCGGCTTGTGTACCGCACGTCGTTCTTTACAACTCTCGAGAGCGGCGCAGCAGCGCCACGTCCGACACGCCCTGTATTGTTTATCGACGCTATCACAGGCGAAACGGTGAATTCCTATGAAAACATACAACACGCACAAAAAGGAACGGGGCCTGGCGGAAATCCCAAGACTCGCCAGTACACCTATGGAAGTGAAACTGTTCCGCCCTTCGAAGTGAGCGAGCAGGGCAGCACCTGCCAAATGGATAGTCCAGATGTTTTCACCGAGCACTTGCACAATTCTGAAAATGGTACAAACAAGCCCTTTACGTTCAGGTGTTACAACAACGCAGAGGACCCCACCAATGGCGTGTTCTCACCACTCAATGATGCCAAATTCTTTGGGAAGGTTGTTGTGGACTTGTATAAGGACTGGTACGGCGTTCTTTGAAGCAGAAACTGCATTTGCGCGTACACTACGGTAGCAACGAAGAGAACGCATTTTGGAATGGCAGCTCAATGACGTTTGGCGACGGGGAAACGAAGTACTACCCTCTCGTCGGCTTGGATGTCGTTGCCCATGAAGTGTCGCACGGGTTCACAGAGCAGAATTCGCAACTCGAATATAAGTACCAGTCAGGTGGAATGAACGAGTCGTTTTCCGACATGGCAGGAGAAGCTGCCGAGTACGTTACTTCCACAAGTATGGCGATACATTCGGAAGATCGGGGTCTGACTTGACGGTGGGGGCGGATGTTACCAAAAAAGCTGGCACGTCCTTGCGATATATGTGCGACCCGCCACAGGATGGCGTCTCTATAGACCATGTCTCCAAATACAATGAAAAATTGGGCGTTCACCATTCTAGTGGAATTTACAACAAGGTGTTTTGTATCTTATCGCAGCGCTCTGGTTGGGATATCAAGAAGGCATTCCACGCGTTTGTTGTCGCGAATCAAGACTACTGGACGATGAACGCCACGTTTGAAAATGGTGCCGAAGGGGTGCTCCGGGCAGCGGATAAACTGAAGTATCAAACCAAGGATGCCGTCTTTGCATTTGATCAAGTAGGGATTAGTTGCGCCGTGGCTGCATTCCAGGGCGCTGGGATGTTGCTTGCAGACAAACCGCGTTGGGTCTGTGTCTCTGGCCCGACCGCTGCTGGCTCGGTAAACTGACAAGCGTATGACTTCCTCGGCGAGGACCCGATCTCGTTCGGGCCGAGGGATCTCTGGCGCATTGATTGGGAGAGAACCAGCGCCATGCAGCAAGAACTCAACCCTTGAACTTGCTGCCACGCTGGCGACGCCTTCGCGTCGAAGAACCCATCTCTTGGCGGAGTTCGAGGAGAACAGAGGGAGCGCGACGCCAACCGCTGGCTCCGCTACCTCACGGCTCATCTCAGCCAAACCGAGCGCATCGAGAGATACGTCGATCACCCGAACAGGTCGCTCTCGTCAATGAGGTCATCGAAAGTTATTCGGGCTGCAGCGCCCGCTGTCCACGATCTGCTTCTTCATGAAGCGCCTCATCAATTCCCCTAGACAATTACCGGGGAACATAACAGCAGCCCAGTGTTGTCACTGCCGGACTCATCGTGGACATTTGCGAAAAAGCGCGCCGGTAACGAAGTCTTAGATTGGCACAACACATGTGGAGGACTCTACGTAGGACGACGACCAACGTCGTCGGAAGCGCGTTGCCGACCGTGTGTCGCCGCACCGTGCACAGGATGTCTGTCGAACAAGACTCGTTGCAATCCTCAAGCTCGCCGAGGCCGCCAAGAAAAGCTGGGGCGCGTCGATGGCCACAACCCGTTGCCGAAAAACTCTCCCTGCGTAAATTCGCCAACGGAATCGAAGTCGCAGACGCAACTCAATCCACTACCACCTAGCCCGCTACGGCAACAACATTACGGCGATAGCACTTTAGCCCACGATAAATCGCACCTTGGATCGAAAGACAAGTAATCGCAAGTGAGTTCTTCACCCGGTTGTACGTCACAGGCTGTGAAAATTCGGCAATGATCGTCTTGGTACGTGTTTGGTTGACTGCTGTGATTCATGAAACGGGCGTTGTCGGCATTGTATTCTAGAATACCATCGTCAACGTCGAGGTCTCTTGGATAGGCATGCTTGTCAAGCAAAGCTTGGAATGTTCGAGGTAAAGTTTCGTACTGTTCAGGTGTCACGGCAATGTCAACGATTGGATTGTGAATCCAAATCAATGCACCTTTAGGCAAAAGAGTAGCAGAGAAAAGTCCAATACCGCCAAACTGGTCTGGCTTCAAAATAGTTTCGACAATCAACACTGACATATCTCCCAAAGTCACTAACATCAGCAAGCTAACCAACCTAAGCCGTGCAATCTTCTGCAAAAATTGGTAGGGTCGTTTAATCGCGTCCCCCGTCACAATCTCGATTTTTCTTCGATCTCTGCATTCGTTTTCGGCAGCGGCTGCTAGGATCGGGATCTCGGCTGTCGCTCGAGGAGGAATTGCTGCAGGACTGGTGCCACGGTTCGGGTTCCGCGGTGGAGGTGCTGGAGAGGGCCTGCAAGAAAGTACCGGTAACGTGCCGCGTCGATCACCGCAGCGAATGGTGTCGCGCGATCTGGACACGTGAGCATATGAGCGCTGCGTCACGCTGGACTTCTCACGCCCGGGCAAACCGACCGACACGGATGTTGTAGACAAGCCCTATGTCGCAGAAGCCTTGCGGCGTCGGGATCGCGGCTTTGCCCGCCGCCGGGACGTGAACCTCGTGTACTCCTTCTCGGCGGATTCCACGCGTGCTCGTTCCTCAGCCCTCTTCGCGGGGATGTTGTAATCATAGGCCGATCCACGCTTGGCAGTAAGCGCTAAGCGGGAACCCTTGCTTCGGGACTGGGATGGCTGTGCGAAGAAGCCTCCGGTTAGGACGGAGGCTTCGGATGGGATTGGACAGCAAAAAGGACGTCTATTTTGACGGCTCATCGGCGGTGTCGGTGAGCCGGCTGGAGATTCTTGCAGGGCCGTCAGGACGTCGTGTGCGGTGGGAAGCTGAGAGAGCTCGGATCGCCGCGGAGAGTCTGTTGTCCGGCGCCCAGGTATCCGAGGTAGCGCGCAAGCACGGAGTGACGCGCTGGCAGGTCTACGATTGGCGACGGCGGCTTCGACAGCGAGGTATGTTGCCGCCGTGCGAGGTGTCTCCACCAACGTTTGCGCCGCTGGTTGTGGAAGATGCGTTGGAGGAGCGTTAGGCTCCGGCGGTCAAGCTTGAGATTGCGATCGGCGATGTCGTGCTGCGGACTGACACAGCCATAGATGCTGACCAGCTATCCCGGGTGATCCGTGCGGTGCGAGCGTCACGATGATCGCGGCCGGTGCTGATCTGAAGATTTACGTTGCCACGCGGCCGATCGACTTCCGCTGTGGCCACGACGGGCTTGCGGCGAAGGTACAGGAGATGCTTCGTCTCGATCCGTTCAGCGGCGCAGCCTTCGTGTTCCGATCGAAACGAGCGGACCGGATCAAGATTTTGGTAAGGGATCGAACGGGTCTGGTGTTGGTGCACAAACGCCTCGAAGGTTGCAAGTTCGTTTGGCCAACGATCGCGGACGGAGTGATGCGCATGTCGCCGGCGATGTTCGCTGCCTTGTTCGAAGGGCTGGATTGGGGATTGGTCCGCCCGGAAGAAGCACGGCGCCCGCAGGTGGCGGGATAACTGCGGCAGAATGACTCGGCAGCTATTTTGATCGTGGCACGGGCGGCGGCGATGTGCTCGAAATAGCGCATGAGCATCGCGACACTGCGCGACGAAAACGAACGCCTAAAGGCGCTTCTGGCGCAAACGCAGGCGGCCTTGAGCGAGCATCAGGGGGCACTGGCGGCATCGGAGGAAGCGCGGCGTCGGCTGGATGTCATTCTCGGCGAATTGCGACGCGACAAGTTCGGTTCGAAATCCGAGAAGCTACGACCAGATCAGTACCATTTGCCGCTCGAAGACGTGGAGATCGCGCAAGGCATTCTGGACGCGGCGCAGGAAAGAGCCGAGAAGGTCATCCAGGGTCGATCGCGCAGCGATCCGGATCGAGGCTCCCATCGCAATCGCGGCTGTCTGCCTGCCCATTTGCCGCGAGTGGAACGGATCATCGAGCCTGCGAGCACGCTCTGTCCGTGCGGTTGCGGCGCCATGACGAAGATCGGCGAGGACGTCAGCAAGCGGCTCGACGTGATCCCCGCGCAATGGCGCGCGCCGGTCACACGCCGCCCGAAATACATCTGTCGCCGCTGCTCGGGCCCTGTCGCGCAGGCGCACGCACCGGAACACGTCGTGCCCGGCGGGCTGCCGACCGAAGCGGCTATCGCTCATGTGATCGTCTCCAAGTTTGGCGACCACACGCCGTTTTATCGTCAGGCCGAGATCTATGCGCGTCAAGGCATTCGGCTTGATCGGGCGACTCTGGGCAACTGGTCCGGCCGCGCCTGCTTCCATCTTCAGCCCATCGCGGACCATATGCGCCGCCACCTGGCCATGGCGGATCGCCTGTTCATGGACGAGACCACGGCACCGGTGCTTGATCCGGGGCGAGGTCAAACGAAGAAAGGCTACTTCTGGGCGATCGCGTCAGACGACCGTGGCCACAGCGGTCCAAGTCCACCGATCGTGTTGTTCCGATATGCCCCCGGTCGCAGCGGCGCCTTCGCGGAGCAGTTCCTGGACGGCTTTGGCGGAAGCTTCCTGCAATGCGATGCCTATGACGGATATGACCGGCTGACCGAAGTCGTTCGACCGCAAGGGCCTTGGACGCTCGTGCATTGCTGGAGCCATTTGCGCCGGCGCTTTGTGAAATTGGCCCGCAACAACAAGTCGCCGATCGCCGAGGAGCCATTCGGCACATCGCCCAGCTTTACGCCATCGAAGCCATGGTGCGCGGCGCATCGCCGGACATCCGGCTGGCCGCGCGCAAGGAGCACTCGCTGCCCATGGTCGCCGCGTTGAAGTCCTGGTTCGAGAAACAGCTGTCGATGATCTCCAGCGGTTCGACGCTCGCCGAGGATATCCACTATGCGCTCAATCATTGGCAGGGGCTGACCCGCTTCCTCGAAGACGGGCGTCTTGAGCTCGACACCAACCCGGTCGAGAACGCCATCCGGCCGATCTGCTTGACCAGGAAAAACGCGCTCTTCGCCGGACATGAAATCGGGGCGGAAAACTGGGCTTTGCTCGCCTCGATCGTCGCCACCTGCAAACTCAACGACGTAAACCCTGCTGCCTACATCGCCGAAACACTCGAGGCGATCATCGACGGCCATCCCCACAGGAGGATCGAAGACCCCATGCCGTGGCGATTCCGCAAAGCGTCAAGCCCGCATCAATAGGGTGACGGCTAAGCGCTTACGCTTGACATGGCTGGTGGGTAATCCAGCGCGCAGTTCGATGCTCCGGAACTTGCGCGCCAGCAAGGCCGGCCTGGTCCAGATGTAGTCAGTGCTCTTGGTCAGCATATGCCAGATGATCATCGCCAGCTTCCGCGCCGTCGCGACTGCCGCGATGTGCTTGCCGCGTCGTGAAGCCACGCGCCGGAAGAATGCACGCAGCGGTCCCGGCGAACGGGCTACAGCCCATGCCGCTTCGACGAGCATTCCGCGAGCTTGGCCGCGGCCCTGCTTGGTGATCCTGCCATGGTAGGCGGAGCCCTCGCCAGACTGCCTTACGCTCGGGTTTAGCCCCAGGTAGCTCACCAGCCTGGTCGGATCGGCAAAGCGCCGAATGTCGCCGACGGCCGCGGCCACGCCCGAAGCCACCGTCATATCCACACCCGGGAGCGTCATCAGCCGCCGAATGACCGGATCGGACATCGCTTCACACGCGATATCCGCCTCGACCTCCTTCAACGAACCCTGGATCAGGTCGATCTGCGCCAGGTGCCGCTCGATTGCGGCACGCCCGTCGGGAGGTACTATCTGGGCGGCGATCCACCTGCGACCGCTGATCCCTACAAGGTTGAGGTGTGGACAGGGCGGAATGAGGTGGGCGTGAAGGATCGACTGAATGAGGTTTTTCAAGCGTACCCGCTGCCGCACGAGCTGCGTACGGCGCGCGACTTGGCGTCGAAGGGCCATAGTGCGCTCATCGGGTACCCAGACCTCCGGAAGAAATCCGGTGGCGTACAACTTCGCGGGCACGGCGGCATCAATCGCATCCGTTTTGATCTTTGCGTGCGCGATCAACCGCACCTGCTTCGGGTTGGCGATGACAACACGGTCGACATACGGCGCCAGAACTTCGACAACGGCCGCGGCATTGCCAGTCGCCTCGACGACCACGTGACCGTCATGGGTGAGTTCCTTCCTGGCGAAAGACTCCAAGCTGTCACGAGTCATGGGAATGCGGCCGAGCTTCGTTAGATGTCCCTCGAGCGGCGCCACGGCTTCGGCCGCCACGCGATGGATGTCCATGCCAATGATGCGCATCTCTCCCTCCATGGTCAGTGCGAAAGGGAGCTGCGGGCAACACGACAATTACGGATCCGCGCTCGCAGCGCATCCGGGCTAGTCGCAGGGGCGGCCAGATAACGACCTCGAACTCGCACTTCATGTCAGTGCGACGGCCTGCCCGCACTTGCGTGCTCCCGGTGCCCCGAGGCCCGGATCGGTCTACGCTAATGGGCTAGATCGAGTCTGGAAACACGGGACACCGGCTACATCATGCCGGATAATGCTTTTATCGAAGCGTTCAATGGCCGCTTCCGGGCCGAATGCCTCAATGCCCATTGGTTCCTGTCGCTTGCGGATGCCCGGGAAAAGGTGGAGACTTGGCGCAGATACTACAACGAGGAGCGGCCCCATGGAGCCATCGGCAATCGACCGCTGATTTTGCTGCAAAATCACGCCGGCGCCACCAGCCCGCCAACGTGATAAGAGCGCAAAACTCTAGTTCTGGGTGGTCCAAAGTTCGCTCTCGCTGCAAAAGGCCCGAGACTCTAACCGCTGCGGGATGGGGGACAATTTCGCGGCGTATCCAAGAACGATGCGGTGACGCATGACCGATCTGCCGCTGGCCGTTTGGGTCGTACAGCTCCGGTGATCGCCCACCGCTTCCGCCGCAACGCCGTCCTGTGCGGGCGCCAGATCTTCACTGAGCGTTTCGCCGGCGAAATGGGCGTCATCGGCGCGACGCACGGCGAGGCTGAGTCTATGGTTCAGCATCTCGGTCTGGGGCTTAGCGGTCGACGGACGGGGGCTTTGCAAAAGGGCTGGTGCTGCAAGCAAGGCCAAGACTACGCGTTTTGTCCGACGCGCGAGCCGTTCGAAGGCCGATTGTCGGAAGGTGATAGGCAACTCACCAGCCCCGGCTGGGGCGCATGAACGAATGGCTATGTTCTCAGCGTCGAGACCCCAGAGCGGAGCTGAACGCAAGGTAGACGTTCATTTCCCGGAATCGAAGGATTAGCCTCAAGGGATCATAGCCAACAGTCAATCGAACCGTCAACCAGTGCGTGCCTTACTTGCTCGGCCCGTTCCCTAGACAGCTTCTCGGCCAATGATCCTTTAACAGCGCCGGCGCCTTGCGTTCTCGATCATAGACCATCCAGCCGATGGTCCCTCTTCGTACGAGGAACCTGGACCGTTGCGGAGTTAATTCGTGGCTCAATAGTTCCTCCTACATTGACCTGTTACGAAATCTCGCCGAGTGTCCCAAGGAAAGACGACACTCGTGTCACGAAAATACGCGGCGCCCTTTATTCCTGAGCCGGGACACTGAAATTCCCACGCAACAAATGCACTGCACGCCCTATGCCACGGCTCGAGGTAGTTTAACATCTGAAGATACATCTGAATCGGTCGCATACGCGTGCTTCGTACTCTCCGAGCTAAAGGAGGGGCGTGGACTTAGGACGAAGAACACGAGGCCGGGCTTCGTTGGAGGCATCGCTGAGATTGCACCAGCGCCAAATCACTACACGAAAAAGGTAGTCGTTGCTGTCAATGAAAAATCCTTCTCCGCTGCCGAATTTCTCGCAGCAATTATGCAAGATAACCATCAAGCTATCATTATTGGTCAGCGAACTGGAGGAGCCGGAGGGCTAGTGCGCTCCGTTGAACTTTCGCCTGATTTCAAGAAAGCCGGCATTTCAGATTTCAAATTAACTTGGACACTTGCCTGGCGGAGCAGCGGATCTCCGATTGAAGATCTTGGTGTGACGCCAGACATATTCTACAACATCACCGTCGACGACCTTCGTTCCGGTTACGTAGGTTATCGTGAGGCATTGCTCGCGACTGCTGTCAAGCAGTAGATCAATCGGCTTCTTCAGCGGTTTTGGAGTCTAATCTTTCCCAAGGATGCCCGACTGCCAGGTGCTATCTGCGGCGAATAAATTAATCCAGTACGTATCTGGATCGCCATCAATGGCTTTCCCGGTCAGGCTTATGTTTGGCATTGTTGCTGCGTCTCCTCTAGGTAAATCGTTCTAGGCAATGACGGGAGTGGACAGCGTGTCCGGCGTGACGTGGTCAGCCCCCCTCTTTCGAGGTCGTTTTGCGGGGAAGGAATCCATCTCTTCCGACGGGGCCGGCGCGACCGTAGCGCGCGAAAAGGCGAACGACAGAATTGAACTCATAGGCTCGAATGTACTCCCAAAGCGCGGCACGCCCCTCATTGGAGAGATGATTGATCCTGTCACCGGGTTGCGGGATTTCGCCGAGCAGGACCAGCCAATACGAGAAGAGCTCGCCGAAGCCGACCGCCCCGATGACGTCGTAGCGAATGAGATGTTCGATCCGCTCCAGCCAGAGTAAAAAGTTGTCGAAAGCGGAGCGGACGGCCAGATTTCGGTCCGTGAATGTTTCCTTTTCGATTTCAGTTGGCATCAGCTTCCAGTGGACGGCGAGCGCGGTGGGCAGGTCACGGACGCCGAAGGTCTGGCCCTTCAGCGTGTCTTCCTTCCAAAACTGGGCGTTGCCATAGTCCAAAAGGCGCATGACGAAACGCACGTCCGCATCTTCGAAGAATTCCTTTGTTTGGTCGGATGCCGCCAGCGCGCGCTCGCGCTGACGGGTCAAGTTCGCTTGCTCGCTATTCATCCGATACTGATAGAGGCCGAAGGCAAAACCGGCTGCGGTCAAAGCCAGACCGATCAGTGCTGCTGCATTCGAGTCGGGCATAGCAGGGTCCTCAATGGTGAACGCTAGTGAGCGGTGTCGCCTTTCCCGCTTCCCTTGTAGGCTTTCGTCCCTAGGTAAGTCGCGTGGCTGATCAGCAGCACCGACGTGAAGGCACCTCCGGGATCGGGCAAGCTCTGGATTCCGGTCAGCAGCACGTCTGGTGCGAGTCCGCGGAGTTGCTCGACGAGCATCGCGAAATAGCCCAGGACCAGGGTGACAGTGAGCACGACATTTTGCAGCCGGGAAATATCGACGTCGCCCGAGTCGGCCACGTGTTCACCTACGAAGACGTCGGCAAGAGACGCCATCGTCGGGTCCGAACGGACTTCGACGGCTGAAGAGTCACTCGACACCGCCAGCAGGCCACGATCGGCCTGGTCGTTACTGTCCTTTGGCCTGCCACCGATCGTCGTGATCTGATCCGACGGAGAGCCGACCATTCCGAATGCCTTCGTATTCAGGATTAACGTGGAGATCATCGGTGAGGCAAAGGCGATCCCGAGTGCCGCGGCGATGGATGCCGGGATTTGGGGGAACGTACCTGGTCCGCCAAGGCCAACATTGAAAAGCGCCGCGGTGGCGAAGCCGCCAAGTGCGACGATGGTCCAGAGCGTCACTTGCGCGCGTGCCAGGGATACCCGGTTACGCTCGTCGACCCAGATGCCGACCATGCGCCCCTTGGTCCCCAGGCCAAGCGCGATGGCGAGTCCGGCAATACCGAGGGTCACCGCCAGAAATTGCACGATGATCGACCGCGTGCCGGGAGTGTCTCGCAGTCCGAGAAGCGCATTCGCGATGCCGGACCAAATCGACGTATTCGGCGTGATCGCGATAATGCCGGCATCGACTGCGCTACGCACCACAAGCTCGCACGACAGCGTCGCGTCCGTTGCGGCCGCGCCATCTGTTTCTGGCGGCTTCTTCGACGGCGGAGCCGCATTTGTGTCCGCCGCGGAAGGCCCATGGTCGAGGCAGCTCCGGATCGTAGCGAGAGCCACTCCGACCTTCGGGCCATACGGAACGATCGGCTGAGCGGGAGCGGCCGGCGCAGGCGATGCGGCGGCCGGCGGCACCTGCGCGGCCGGTGGGGCGGCCGGCGGAGGCGCGGCAGGGGCAACTGCGGCTGGCTTCACGTACTTGCCGCCGGCATCAAGGAAGCTGCAAACGCTCCGCTTCCAGTTGGGAAGCAGAGCTGCATCCGAGACGCAATTGTCGGCCAGCTTGTCGAGCACACGATACTGTATGTCGAGATTTCGGAGTTGGCTCCGTGCATTGCCGTCGCTCTGTCCCGACCATATGGCCGAGATGCCACCGAAAACGAAGATCAAGGCCGCGATCGAACCGAGCCACCATGCCGCTATCCTCATCGGCTTGGGAACGCTCCATGATCGCGGCGCCAGGCCGGTAAGGCTATACGACGAGGTGAAGCCAAGTTTGCCGGGAGCCTCTTCGCTCGTTCCATAGAGGCGGTACGTCAGGCCTGATTTGTCCTGGAATTCGAGGCCCTCGGTCCCGCCGGTCTTGTAGATCCAGTCGGGCGGCGTGCCGACGTCCTTCGACGGCGCGCCATTTCGATCGATTTGCCAGAGCGTTGCTTGCTTGGGCAATGCGACGGCGCCGTCGTAGCGGTTCTGCGAGATCTTTTCGGCAACGGCCTTCATGACCGTGTAGTTCGCCGCTTCGTCGGCAGGCAGCATGTTGCCGGCGATTTTCATTTGATCCTGAAGCCCGTTCCAGCGCGCAGCTACTGCAATGCCTGCGACGACCGACCAGAGGCGTTCCAACGATTTTGCTGAATCCGTTCCCTTTGCGGTCAATCCGCTCGTTTCTCCCAAAACGATTTTAGCGAGCCTCTCCACGTCCCCGTCAGCCATTTGGTCCCCCGATGATTTCTGCCGCTAGTCTCGCGATCGTAAGTCACGATTGACGAATGCCTGAACACGTCACGCGTGTTTCCACGGGATCGGCATCGACATTCCGAGCACCATTCCTTTGGCGTCCGGAGGATTCATGTCGAGGTCCCCTTCGATCGTTTCGTACTGAAAGAAATCCAACGGAAACGACGGCGCGGTCTCGAGATAGCCGCCCCTCGCGCGCGTCTTTGGACGCAGAATGCGGAGGAAGCGGATCTTCCCGCCATCGCCGAGCTTTGGCCCCTCGTTCGGATCCTCGAATGTTGGCCAATCGGGTTTGGCGAGGTCCAGCGATGTGGACGTGCCGTCCCAGAGCTTGACCGCGACTGGACGCTCCCGAACGCGATCGAGCGCATCGTGAATGTTGCGTGTCAGCACCAGCACGAGGACTTCCTCGAGCTGTCCCGCTTGCTGATCCACCGCTGGCGCGAGCGACTGCAGTTTCTGCACCCGTCCTTGCGCGGTGGGCTTGCGCTCGATTGAGACTATGGTCCCCGTCACTGAGGCGGTGAGATCATCCGTCGACACCGTCGACGCAACTCCATCGATGACAGCGTCGAACAGAGACATGGGCTCGGCAAACTGCCACCACAGCGATGGTGTAAATGTAGAAAGCCTTGCCGGCGAAATGGCCGCCTGAGCTCCCGTCGCCTTCATGACCATCGTGAGGGGCTGATTGATGGGAACCTCGATTGCACTGGTCAGCGGCAGGCACGCCACCGATAGCCAACGATTTTCGGTCGGTAACAAAATCTCATCCGTCGTATCGCGTGCGATTCGGGCGCGCACAGCGATGTCACCGGCCGGCTTGTACGTTTCGCCTTTCTCCGGTTTGTCCCGGGCCGACACGATCAGACGTAAACGCACGTCGCCGCCGGCCGGGACGTCCAGCGTCCAGGTGCCGGCATCACCTAACTGCGTGAAGAATTGGAAAGCGATGCTCCGTTTTGCGCCGTCGCCCTTCACGCTGAATGTGATACGAACGAACTCGCTGTCGCTGTCGTCAGTGAATTGAAAGCGGATCGCCGAGCCGTCCAGGTCTTCCGTGCTGGCGATGTCGATCGCGAGCCCTTCATGCTCGGCGGGGAAGATGCCCTTGCCGACGACGTCCTTGAGGTCTTTGAAGTCTACCGGCGCAAAGTCCCGCATAATCTTGCGGCTGTTGGACAGCCGGAAGCGGTTGGATGCATCGTTCATCGCCAGAAGGCGCGGTTCGCAATAGAATTTATTGTACGATGCTGGAGCGAGGCCCTGGCCAGTGAGGGCGGTCGCAGGGTCGATGCTCTCCGGAGCCTCGAAACGACGAAACTTCAGTTTCACGAACGACCAGGGAACAACGTCGGGTTTGACGGGCGTTATCATCAAACCGGCGTGATCGAAACGCCCGGCCTCTGTTGCGAGGTCGAAGGTGTAGCCGATGGGACCGTCGATCCGCAGCGGTATGATCGCGCCGCCGGACCCGCTTCCGCTCCGGATCGAGTCCGGGCCGTGCTCCTGCCAGTATTTGAGGGCATCTGTCGGCCCGTCGGTGCCGGCGTCGATATTGCGTTGAAGCGCAGCTCGTTCCGCAACCAATCTGTCGAGCGCTTCTCCAGTCGGCGGAGCGGTGCCGTCCGATGGATTCAAAAGCTTATCGATCGTCGCGACACGCGTTTTTCGTTCGGCTCGTGTCATCGGATGCCGGGCCATTTCGACCATGGCGTCGATGCCATCTCCGACATGGAAATTCGGATAGAGCGGTTCGTTAAACAAGGCCAGGAGCGGAGGAACGGTTCCCCACGCCATGGCGCGTTCGGTCAGTGGCAGAACGATCGCCAGACCCGGACGCTTGGGACGACGGTCATTGGAGCGATCGGCCAGCACCTTGTTCTGCCAGATCGCGCTGCCGTTCGGCCCCCGATGACTGGAGCGCATGAATTCCGGCCGTCCAGGCCGCATCGCCTTGTAGCGGCTCACGATGCGAAGACCGAAGCGCCACAAATTCATGCCGCCACGCCAGTCGAGGCTCTTGTCGAACAGGCGTGGAATGGGGTTGCTTGGGCCAGGATCGCTGCGCCGCCTCAATCCGCCATAGACATGGGCACGCTCGATGCGACGTTCGAAGACTTCCCCAACGTCATCGTTGCGACGGTCCGAGAACGATGTGTCGAACAGCTCCCGATACCGGGGTTGGTCGATTGCCTCGGCTCCGGTCGTGGCCAGCCGGTACCATTGGTCGTCCTGCGGCCTGCCGCGCCAGCTCCAGCGTTGCGATTCGAGCGCAGCGAGATGGCAATAGCGCAAGGCAGGATACGTCGACGTTCTTCCTGTGAACGCCGCCGTCAATGAAATCCATGCCTGCTCGGCATATTCGGGGGCCCGGCGCAGGTCGATGTTCAGCGGCTGTGTTCCCAAGATCTCGGGCACGTTTTCGGTCGCGACTTCGAGCGTCAGCACCAGGGGGCCCGCCAGCCGCATCTTCGCGTCGATCGGACAGTGTCTGAGCGTGGCCTTAACAGCAGGCGAAAGCCGCTGGTCGCGCGTGAAAGGGCAAAGCTTGTCTTGCTTGTCCGGCAATCCTGCATAGACGCGCAACTCGTAGATGCGACCCGGCAAGAGTGTGGCAGTATCGCCGGTCAGACCTTCCCGTCCATTTGGATCGACCTTGATGGTCATGGACGGCGTCGGCGCGACATGGCGACGGCCAGAGCCATCGAAGCCGAGCACGTCCTCGAGGGAGGTCCAGGCAGCTCCGACTGCCGCCATCTTGAACTTCTGAAAAGTTGGAAAGATGCATACCAGTTCACCGTACAATTGTGTCACGGCCGGATCATCGAGGGACCGATCGTCCTTGGTCTTGTTTGGGCTCGTTGCTACGCCGAGCGCGGCGTCGAGCGCCTTGGCAACGACCGGTCGGCTGGCGACAACTCGATCGTCGAACAGGGGAGGGTTGATCCATCGCCCGTAAGTACCAAATTCCACCGTCGGTCGTTGCAATCGGATCGTCATCTGGCGAGCGCCCGTCGCGGCGCCGACCTGGATGCCGTCGAGCACGTAGGTCGCGCGCATTTGATGGCCCGATTCCGGCGCAATTCGCGGCTTACCGACAGCGATGCTTGCGAAGTTTCCCGCGCTGTCGAGCTGACTAACGATCGGTGTGACGATCGGGGGTTGGATGTCGACGTCCTTGTCCGTCGCGATAATGATCAGGACGTCTCGCCATTGCGCGATGTCGCTGGCGGGCTGCTGCAAGTCTTGCGTTGCCGCCGGAAAATCAAATTCATCCTCGGCCCATTCGGGCTCGTCAACTCCCGCGGCGATCGTCGTTATGGCCGTGAACGCTTCGACCCGAATCGCTCCGCTTCTGCCAACGTCGTGCGTCAATGTCAGCAGGTCGGTGATGGCTTCGCTCGGCCCCGAGCGGCCCCGGAACGTGATGGACAGCTTGCGCGCTTCGTTTGTTTCAGGCCACTCCATGCGGCCGATGTCGATCCGCAAACCCGGGTCGGGACCGGCGCGGACTTCGAGAACGCCGGCACGTCCTTCCCGATTGAGGAAGAAACGTCCTTGCACATCGCCTCCGATGGTCACGGGAGCTGGCCGTATCGGTAGTTCACCGGCGAGCGGCACGACGCCGTCGGGAATCGCTTTGGATCGGTCGCCCGCAAGCCTTGGTGCGCCGATTGGACGTGTTCGTCGGTAGAGCGCTGACCGACGCACCGCATCCGTGTTTGTTGCGATCTTAACCTGTCCCTTGAGCGGCCCGGTCGTTTCAATCGGCCGGATCGTCAATGGATCATTGGGATCATTGCGCAAGATCGGAGGTAGGGTCCCGCCGTGACCGATGACGTATGGGACGACGTGGAAGGCATAGCCGAATGATAGCGCGAACAGGCGATAGTCGGTGGCGCCATCACCCGTGGTCGGCGGAAACCGATAGGCTTCGATGCGGCGCGCGAACGAGGATGGAACGTTGTCTAGCGCGGCATCGGTGACCATCTCGGCCACCGGCGAGCGATTGTCGTATGAAATCAAGGCAGCCCGTATGCCGCCAATCTCTCCGACCTGCAGTGGGACCGGATCAACGATGGCTCCGCTGGCCCAGGCAAGATTACGGACCATCACCGCGTTGGCTTCACTGAGCGCAGCTCGCGCCGAACCTTGCGACGAAGTGTCGGGGGCATGCAGCGTGGCAACGTTGAGGCTACGCCACGCTTGGATCGGATCGCTCAAGGTGTCGGTACGGGCCATCAGGGCTCCCACACCAGACAGCCGGGTCCAAAGGTCGGCGGCACCGGCAATGCTCTGGAGCTGGTCGAAGCGGAAAACCAGTGGAGGCGAATCGACGGTGAGGCGGCGGCTGGAATCATCGCCGCTTCCTGACTCGTCTGTCGTTGATGGCACGAGGCTGCCGGCGTGACGAACGGCATCGCGGCGAGCGGCCTCGACGATCGCTTTCAGCAAATTGGCAAGTTTCTCCTCATCACTCCCGGGACTGGCAGCCGTGAGGCCCGCATCGGTGAGCGCTGCACCGATGATCAGATCATACAATGACGCGGCGGGACGGCTGCCGTCGGCACGCTCGGCGCCGACGAGGGCGGCAACGCTGGCTACCAGCCGCTCGTCGAGGGGAAGCTGCGCAGCCGCATCTTGCTCGTTCTGAGGCTGGGGCGCGTCCCATGTCAATCGTCCGGCCGTCAGTCCAGGAATGTACGGCCCGATCACGGCCAATGCGAGATCGGCGCGAAGGCCGGGTCCGGTCGTAATGCGGTCCAACGCGGTACGCAGCGGCGTTGCAGTCGCGTCGGGCATGATGATGCCAACGTCCGGAATGTCCGAAACATCTGCCTTCATCGACAGATAGAAGGCTGCCCCGAGCAGACGGTCGGCCGGCACAGGCGCAGAACCGCCGGCCGATAACGTGACGCTGACGGCCGCATTTGCGTCGGGTCGGATGATCGCAATCTCGACGCGGATCGCCGCTCCACGCGCGAGCGTCGTTGAGATGACGGAGGCGCCATCCTGAAAGATGGCAACGTCCAACGTGGCAGACGCCGCCATCCCGGCGATACGAATTTCGGGTGGGATGGGGCGACCTGGCGTCGTCACGAACGCCACGACTAGCTTGAAATCGCCTGCAGGCGGCGTGAGAGCGAGATCGAACGCCACTTTCGTCGGTGCCGCCGGCGCGATGGGGGCCGCGGATGCGGCCGGCCCAAGGTCCAGCACAGCGCTCGATACTGCTTGGGTGGCTCCAGGGCCGAACGCTTGAGCGTCGGGGGGAATAGTCAATGTCCGTGCGGCGATCACGCGAGGCGCAGCGATCAGCAGCGGATGAGGACCGGCGGACGAAAGATCCGGTCCGCCGAGCCAATTGCGTGCCACGAACTTCCGCAGGCCATCGTCTGACTCGATGCTCTCGATTTCGGGGGCTATGGCCGAGCCCGGAGGATCGAGCGGCAAACCGAGCAGCCCCTTCAACCTGCGTGAATTGACGGAAGCAAAGCGGGCTCGAAGCGGATTGTTGCTGACGCTTCCGGGGTCACGTTCAGCGGCGCCCAGGATCAGGGCCGCTGTGAGATTCCAGAAGTGGGCTTGGCGGAGGGAGAGGCCTTCCAGTATCGAGAAGCCGGGTGGCAGCGCAATCGCGGAAGCGGCGCTGCGCCTGCCCACGACCCACCATGAAATCGAATCAAGGGCCATGAGAAACTTTGGCGTCAGTTCTGAGGCGAGATCCCGGGCAAGCGCGCGCCGCAGCTCGTCGCCGCCCGCCACCTTCGTGATTTCACTGGTCACAGTCGCATCCAGCACGCCGAACACACGGGCCCACGGATCAACGACTTCGGCGATCCGTCTTGAGAGGGAGGCGGCCCAGTCCTCATCGGTCAAGCCGTGACCGAGGGCCGGCCTCTTGATCAGCATGGTCTCCATGTCGATGAGCCGCTGGGGATCGCCGGACGGACTGAGATCATCCCATGACAAGCTCGGTCGCATGTCGACGGATCCGTCCGCGAACATGGGCGCGGGACCAGGACCAGGCGTCGGTACAAGGTCGACGCGACAGAACTCGCCGTTTTGATCCGAGATCATGGTGGGACCGGCCGGATCGAGCGTGTAGGTACCGCCGCCGGTCGGACCGAACAATGGTGCCGCGATGAAAGTCGTGCTCTTGTCAGGCGCTGGGTCGAGCGTGAAGACGGTGAACACCTTGTTGGCAATCGGAACTGGGTTCGGCAATCCTGTCAGGCTTTCGACAATCCCAAACACGGTGCGCCCAGTCACCTCTGCCGTACCCGCCGGCATGCACAGGGCAGCTTCGAGGCCACTCGTGTTGACGATTGAGGCGATTTCCTCCTCGAGCCGGCGGTGAAAGCGCCTGCTTCCGTCGGCGCCGGGAAGATCGAAATCCACCGGCGCATTGGCGGCCGCCGCGACGGTGGTTCCGGCGTCCAGATCCTGGACGGTAGGAACTCCTGCGATGTCGACGATGCGCCAGAATCGCCAGGCGGTGACGTCATGCGGATTCCAGGTCCCGCTGCCATCCGCCAGGCGCCACTTCCAGGGCAGGATCTCACCGATCGCGTCCGTCAGAAGCGCTCCGTCGGAACCATCGATGACCGCGCTTACCCGTAGCGAGATCTGAGCCTTGTTGCTCACGTCCGGCAGACGATCCGCCTGGACCTTTATTCTGAGATTGCGCGGATCGGGA
Organism: Bradyrhizobium sp. B117; assembly: GCF_038969555.1. Classification (NCBI taxonomy): domain Bacteria; kingdom Pseudomonadati; phylum Pseudomonadota; class Alphaproteobacteria; order Hyphomicrobiales; family Nitrobacteraceae; genus Bradyrhizobium; species Bradyrhizobium sp. B117. The sequence goes on along the minus strand of NZ_CP152414.1, from coordinate 8,535,003 downwards.
GCCATCGACGATCGGTCCTTGGGGTACAACAAAATCAAGCGTAAGAATCGGAATAACCTTCAGACTGCTTTTTCTCGCCAGCAAACTGATACTCGACGTGCTGGGAGACGCGCAGCGTGTAGAAGACGCTGATCTTGAAACTCAGCCGGAGCGTTCCGGACCCGATCATCAACGAGCCGTCGTAGGTAACCTCCAGCAGCAGCGAAATGGCAGCCGTGATCAGGCCTGCGACGTCGACGTTGCCGCGCGCTAGTATGAAAACTGAAATTGCAGTGGTGTTGCCACCGGGGCCGGTCGACCACGTCATCGTTATCGAACAGCCGACCTGAAGCCAGACGCCACCCGATACCACGCCAAAGTTGAAGCCTAGTCCAACGCCGGCGAGGATACCCACCTCGAGCGAATAGGTCAGGATCGGGTGAGGTTTGGCGATTGGAAGAAACGATAGCCGCTGCGTCAGGAATCCGCCGCCGTTGAGGATCCAGACGCTCAGCGTGAATGGCATTGTCTTGGTGGCGACCGACAGTTCACACATCAACTCGAATTGAGGAACTGCGGCGATGCCGAACAGAATGTGCAACGAAAGATTTGAGATTCCGAAAACGCCGAGCTGCAGGTCCGGCAGATCGATGTCGAGCGTGGCTGCGATGCCGGCGGGCACGCCGCCACGCATCAGCGGTTCAATGACGAGCCCGTCCCCCTCGCCGGAAGCGGCAAGAAAATCAGTCAGGAACGCCAGCGCGTCGGCGAGTTCGACACGTTCCGGATCGATCTTGAAGTCGATTTTGCCGGAGTCGTCGAAATACAAGCCGGTCTGACGGAATGTGAGGATGTCCTGTCCGCTGGTCACGACTCGCCAGTCGCCGAAGATGCGGCCATTGAATATCTTTTGGGTCCCGTCGCGGCCCACCGACATCCGCGCCTTGGCATTGAACTTGGCTTCGTCGACGACGATCTCGACGGGGCCGAACGACAAGAGGGGCGCGGGCTCAGTGAAGGGGACGTCGATGTCGGTCTGAAGCCAGGCGCGCATCTGGACGTTGTTGAAACCGTGCTGAACCCTGATGGCCTTGGAGTCGTCAAGATCCGGGAAGGCAAATCTTTGAAGCAGGCCGCGGAAATCGATACCGCCCATATTCGGTATGAGATCCGCCACGGACAGTTGCTTCAGTTTGTCGGGAATGAACTGCTCGGCAACGCCACTCGAGGGCAGCCGCACGCCGAACGACTGAAGCATGTCGCCGACCGCCTTGCCGGCCTTGTCGGCCGCCGCAAGCGTATCCGAAACCCGGTTGACCAGCGCAATCGCCGGGGTCATGTCGACGACCTTGTTGGCCTCGGCGAGCACGTAGGCGACTTCTGGTCGATTGAAACCGAGCCGATCCGTTTTTGGTGGGTCACCGACGGCACGAAGTAGCCGTAAGGTATCGCTGCCTTCCTGATAGAGCCGATTGGCCTGGTCGGCCAATTCCACTGGATCTGTTCCCAGCGCGTCGCGCAAAGTCTCCTGGACCGCGCCGGAGATCTGTCGTGCACGATTTTCGACCTCGCGCGTGACGCGTTCGGCTTCTTCCGCGGCACGCCGCTTCAGGTCTTCGACGGAGCCCTGTGCATCGTTGATGGCTTGCTTTACCGCATCGTCCAACCGTCTCTTGTAACCGTCGACGTCGAGGGCATTCTGCAGCCAATCGGCGACCTTCTGCGCGTCCTTCCGTATCTCTCCTATAAAGTTGTCGAATACCGCGCAGGCATCCTTGAGTTCCTTCCCAACGTCGTCGATCGCGGCGGTGATGCCGGCAGCGAGCGCGTCGAGTGTCTTCCGTAGAGCGGTTGCAACAATTTCGCCCTGCGCTACCACGGCCTTCTCGATCAATCCGCTGGCGTCAGCTATTGCCGTCAGCGCCCGATGGATAGCGCCGGTGGAATCGGCATCGTCGTCGGGATCTTCAGGAGCCGAGAGGGCAATGATCGCATCGGCTATCCGATCGAAGATGCTGGTTGCCTCATCAAGGCCCGCGTCGATCGTGTCTTCGAGAAACACGACGAGGGCGCGCGCGGCATTCTGTGCCTCGGCGATGATTTGATCGAGTTTGGTGGCGAGCGCTTGGAGTGATCCGCCGGCGGTACCGAGACGGGCTTTCAATGCGTCCTCAAACTGCTTGAGCGACGCCTCGTAGGAAGCGAGAGCCGCTCTCACGTTGTCACTGATCACAGCACCGACGTGAGTAAGACCATCGGAGAGGGTGATTGCCTGTCCCAACGTGTCGTGGATGGCCGGCAGGATGCGGCGCGCTGCCATGAGAGCTGCCGTATCGTCGATATGCGAAAGTTCGGTGTCGATTTGCTGGGCTTGCTTGCGAAGCTCGTCAAGCGTCGCGCGTGCGGACGCCGCGATCGAATCGTTGACCACCGTCGCCGTGCCAACGTCGTCCTTCAGCGTCTTGAACGCATCGTGGATCTTGCCGAGTGCGGCCGGAATTGCCACGTCTTGCGCTTCACCGAGTGAGGCGCCGGCGACTGCCTTGACGGCCTCGAGATCGGCCGTCACCCGCTTTGACAGGAGCTCGATTTCCGCTCGCACTTCGTCCGCCACGGTGGCAATCCGGTTCTGCAGTCCCGACAGCTTGTCGATCAGGTCGGCGCGTTCGTCCGGCGATAGCCATGCATCCTCGCTGTCGAGGAACACGCTGACGTCGCGAACGATGCCGGCGATGTTGCGGATCGGCCTCAGGCCACCGTCGAGTGTGGAATCGATCGCTTCGCCGGCGATCTTGCGCAGACGGTCGACCTGTCCCTCGGCAGCATCCTTCAGGCGGTTGACCAGCGAGGCGCAGGGTGATTTTGGGTCAACCTTGCTCAGATCGATCGACTTGAGCGAGTTCTTGATGTCGGAAGTCGCGGACCTGAGATCGCCGACGAAACTCGGATGGTCGAGCGCCGCGCCGATGGCTGCGACGGCGTCGTTTTTGACATCGGTGAGAGGCTTCTCGGGATCCAGTTTCTCGAGGACGCCGAGCGCTTGGCCGACCTTGGCATCGATGGCCGCCCGTAGGTCGGAACTATGCTGCGTCAGTGACTGCCCGAAAATCGTCACTGGGCTTGGGGCGCCGACGGCGGTTAGTGGTGCGGCGCGGGCAATTGTTATGTTCTTGAGTATCGTGCCGGGGCCGCTGGGAGCCCGGCCGTGGGTGAGGACAGCCGGCTCCTTCGCACGGACCAAGCCGACGGTCATCCGCTCGAAACCAGGTGCGTGCGCCGGCTCTGACGGCATCATGGCGTCGGTGAGATTGGCGCTGTTGGGTTTCATGCGGCCGGCGGCCGGTGGCGGTAGATCGATGAAATCGATATCGCGCACCGATCGCCATGCATCGGTGTCGTCGCCGCTTTCGCCGTGGACCACGGAAGTGTAGAAGACGAGCTTTTCCGGCTCGTCGACCTCGACGGAAATTTCGCCGTCGCCTTCTCCCGCCAGCAGGAAACGAATCTGCGGCTTCGGATAGATCAGCGAGGGATCGTCCGGATTAATCGGGGGATCGCCTGGCCTGGAGGGGGCCAATACCGGAGGGAGGGTCGCGAAGGCCCTGTTCCACAGAGGCACTTGCCAGCCTTCACGGCGCACATCGCCGCCCCAGCGGCTATCGACACGGATTTTGCCCGACTTGAACTCGACGCCGACGAGAAATCCGGCGGCTGCGATCGACTTGCCGCCCTCGGGATAGCGGCGCACCGGCTGCAGCAGCTCGACGTACTCCTCGACCTTGCGAAGGATCGGGCGTCCGACGTGTTCGTCCTGCAACGGGCCGATCGGGTCGAAATTGAAGAATTGCGCGGAAGGTACGACGGACCGCTCATAGATGATGACGTGTTTGGCTCGATTCCAGAGAGCGCCGATGCGCCCGATGCGCTCGAGCTTGTAACGGTGGACGCGGCCCTGGCCGGTCTCGGTCTCGACAACGGTCTTCTTCTCGTCGAACAGCGCCCGCTGGCCGCCATAGCCACCGTGCGCGGAGAGGTGGACGCCTTTCGCCGAACCCCCGTCCGCGTCCGGTCGGCTGTAGACCTTCATCAGGATATTAGCGCTCTCGAAGGCCCAGGCGACCCCGCCGGGAAAACTCTCCCGGTCGTCCTGGCTGGTCGAAAACGTCTGCGCGAGCTTCTTCGATTCGATTAGACCACCGGTATCTGCCGGGATTTCGCCTTGTACGGGCCAGCGAAGAGGGGTCGCGGGTCCATGCGCCGGGTCCAATCCTCCGGTGCGTAGCCTGAAACTTACGCCGTCCTCGATCTTCAGCTCGGCATCGGGGTGACCGCTCCAGAGCTTGTCGACGGCAAGTCGCCTGCGCTGGGCCCGCAGCACGAGGCTCGCGAGTTGCAGGTGGCTCTTTAGTGTCGCGCGAGACGCGCTCGCCGTATCGGACACGGGAGATACGGGCGCTCCGATCGTTGCGCCGATCTCGGTGACGAAGGCCTCGGTGCTCTTGTCGGTGGTGCTGATCCTCGTCGTCAAACCGTAGAGCAGCTCGAGCCGAAGCTCCTTCAAGCGGGAGCCCGGCGTTCGCATGGTCGGATAGCCCATGTTACGACGGAGATTCCAGCCTGGCTCGCGGAAGTTGGTGTCCGCAAAGGTGGGGTCGACCTCCAGGCGTGCGTGCGCGCCAAACCGCGCGGCCGCCGGGCGGCCTGGTTCGATATCTTTTGGGGCGCCGACGATTGCGGTTGCGTTCTTCTCCATCGCCTCGCCGATGACCTGAGGCGGCAGTACCATCCGCACCGCTTCGGAAGGATCAAGCACGCGCCAGGACACGTCACCTTCGTCGCTCCATATCGCGACTTCGTTGCTCTGATCGGTGGCGGCCCGAGCGGGTTCGACATACTCCACGGCGGCGACCCGGAACGGGGTCGGGTCGATCACCAAGGCGAGCCGCCTTGGAGCGGCGCTGGTTGTCGTGGTCGATCTGATCGCGCGCAGCGAAAGGGAGACCGACTGATTTTCACCGGGCGCGAGTGATTCCGTGGCGACCAAGGCCTGAATGAGCTTTTCGTCATCGGGTTGCTCGGAGCCGCCGCGGTAGTCCAGTTCGAGCAGGAGCGGCTCGTCAGGGTCATCCGAAATGGGCGTCGGGCGACCGAGCAACTGCCTGCGGATCTGAGGAGGCAGGTCGTCCTGGCCGATTGGCTTCACGCGCTCGATCGGGAACTTAACGACCGCCTGCAATTGCGCATCTGGCAGATCGTCACCACCGGATCGGGCAAGAAGCCCGGTCAGATCCGCCTTGGTGACCATCGTGAGGTCCGGCGCCTTTAGAAGCGAGAAGCCCAGTGCGCCGAGTGCTATCTCCGAGCCATCGGTGCTTTCGAGCGAGAAGCCAAACTTGATCGTCGGCACAGTACCGAGATCGTCGGTCTGCGTGATAGCAGGCTGCCATGCCGGTCCGTCCGTGCACGCGCCGGGCTGGACATCGGTGCTCGCGGCGACGAACGGCGCGGAGATGCGCGCCTTGCAGACCGGCGCCGTGCCCTCCGTTGCGATCATACGAGCGAACGTCGCCGTACAAGGCGAGGCGAAGCGCGGATCCTCGTCCGACTTGCCTTTCTCGACGAGCTCGAATGCGGTGACCCCCTGCCACATATCGGGGATGAACCGCGGCTCGAAGGATAGGAAAGCCGTTTGGCGCCGCTTATCGGCCGCATCCTTGACGGTGCCGGTGGTCGGCACGATGACACGGCGCCAGGCGGAATTCTCGCGCAGCAACCCGACTGCGTGCCACGGCGTTCCGCGTTCCGACTTGCGTTTGGCCAGTGCAGGGATGACGCTCAGTGGCGTCCCGTCACGGACCTTGCGCAGACTGTCATGCTCATCCTCGATGACGGCATCGAACGCGTCGATGACGAAGTCGGTTATCTGATCGGGTCGCCGAAGCTTTGGGTCCGCTTTAGGATCGACGTTGAGTGGATCGAGGCGGGCGGCGACGATCCATTGCACCGGTACGAACGGCTTGAGGGCGCGGGCGCCGATGTCACCGACGCGTTGCTCTTGGGAGAAGCGGACCCGGCCTTTGACCGGCAGAAGCTCGGGTTTGGAAAAGAACCGCTTGAGGATACTGCCGATCTTGCCGCTATAGTTCCAAAGGGTTAGCTCGAAGCGCAGAGCGACACGGATGATGTCATGGGAGCCCGTGTCCTTGTTGAATTGGTGCTCGACCGCACGAAGCCCGAATTCGCGGCGCGGACGGTTGGGCGGTTGACTGGGAATGCCCTGATCGACGAACAGGGGTATTACGTCGACCTGATCGGCGGAGAGATTGCCGTCATCGGGTTTGACGATCGCGTCGATGAAATCGCTATCTGCATAGCGTAGTGGAACGATGCTGAGCGCGGGTTCTCCACGATCCCATGGACCAATCGTGAGGGCGATCTGGATAAGCCGGCAAAGCGCGCCTCTCGGCGCGGCGGCGGTTTTCCACAAGGATTGTGTCGGTGTCGCCTGGACCACATCGAGGCCCACGTGAAAGCGGGTGTCATAGCGGTCGCCTGAGGTGGCGACTTTCGGCCTGATCCAGTGGCCGTTCAACGCGAGGCGAACCTGAAGCCTGATCGCGAGCGCTTTGAAGTTGCCGGATTTTCCAGTCGCCGGCGTAATGACGAGCTTCGAAACCTGCCATCGCGGCGCCGGCTTGTCGGCCAGCGTGCGGGCCAGGGCGATCGTATCGAAGCGGGCGAGGGGACCTTCGTCGAAGACGTCCCAGGCCTTCTGCTGCCGCTTGAGCGGATCCTTCTCCGCCGCATAATTGGTCGGCGCGCGATATGCCGTGAACAGAGCGATGCCGCGAAGTTCGATCGCAGATGCTGGCGGGGCTGGGTCTTGATCGTCATCGACGGCGGCGTGACCCAGATGCGGGTCGTTCGCGTCGCTGCCGTCGTGATAACGGGCATTCGCCCCGTAGAGCGGGTTCTTCGGAGCGAACGGGTTGTCACGATCCCTGAGAAGATTTTTGAAGACCGCAAGATCGTAGCAAACGTAGCGCCAGTCGGTTCCGTCCAGATCGTTGGTGCCGATGACGACGGCCTCAAGCGGTCCATCCGACCTGTCTTCCATCGCGCGAATGGCGATAAAGGAAATTCTAGCCGGCCCAGCGACGCCCGCCATGGTCCAATCCCCTAAGCAAAAACGTCGTGCCGAAAACAGGAAGTCCAGAAATGCGGTCGGACGAAATGGTCCAAGGATCCCTCTTGCAACTTGCCGTAGAACGCTTGATCGGTCAATATCGAACGTGTCTTACCCTCCACCGATTGCGAGAAGCGACATGACGGTCATCGATCCGCATCTGCAATGGATGTACGACGACACGCCCGCACACGAGCGGGCGACGACGCGGGTGCCGGTCACGTTCGAATGGCATGGCGATCTTAAGGAACTTGTTGCCTTGGGAATGCGGCTGCACGCGACGGCCGGTGGCATCATCTCTGCCGAGATGCCGCTGTCGAGCCTGCCCGAGGTCCACCGCCTGGGCATCGAATATATAGAGCTCGCGCGCACGCTATACTCGCCATTCGACGTTAGCCGATCCGACATCAAGGCTGACGTGCTGCAGCCCGTGATCGGAAGCGAAGTGGGGAAGGGGGTGATCATCGGCATCGTCGACACTGGCATCGATTATACGCATGCGAGCTTTCGCAAACCCGATGGCAAGACCCGAATCCTCTCGATCTGGGACCAGCGCCTCGAACCCGTGCCGGCACGACCGGGTCGTCCGCCCCGCTTTCCCTCGGAAGGTTCTCCCGGAAACAATGTTGACGGTACGGCTCGCAGTGGTGTGGAATTCACCGAAACTGCCATAAATGACGCGTTGAGAACGGGTGGACGGCCGCTGCGCACCAAGGACGTGCCTGACGATCCACACGGAAGCCATGTCATGGGAATTGCCGCTGGCAATGGCGCCGTTTCGCCCGGCGGCCCGGCGACAGCTTTCGTCGGAATGGCTCCGGCCGCGGATCTGATCGTTGTTGCGACCAAGTTCAACTTCGCGCTGATACGGCAGGGGATCGAATACATCCAGGAACGAGCGAGAGCGCGCAACTGTCCCTGCGTTATCAATCTCAGTTTGGGCCAACCGTTGGGCGCGCGCGACGGTCGTAGCCTGGATGAAAAGGCGATTGATGCTGCGCTCGGGGCTGAGGGGCGCGCCATCGTCGTCTCAGCCGGCAACGATGGAAACAAGAACAAGCACGTTCGGGGCAGGGTCGCGCGCGGCGCCACCGATCGGATCACTTTCCGCATCAATGACAGGCAGATGGCCAAGGAGCTGGACATCGAAATCTGGTACGGCCTGAAGTCGACTGCGGAAAGGTTCGATGTAGTTGTCACCGATCCTTCGGGAGTTTCAATGTCGCTCGCGGCAAGCGGGGGCTCGGTGCGGCGCACGCTCGGCCGCTCGACCGTTAGTCTCGCATCCGCCATTGCCGTTCCTCGCCACGACAAGAACCGGATCAGCATCGCCATTCGTCGGGACGGTCTGCGGATTGCTCCTGGGACATGGTCGATTACCTTGTCGGGTGTCACGGTGGGGACCGGTGCCGACGCTGGCGTTTATCATGGTTATCTGCGTGCCCCGAAAGGACGCAAGGGGATTCCCGCAACCGCGTTCACCTCGTCGCAAACGAGCGCCGCAAGTACCGGTACGATTCCGGCGACCGCGCTCAAGGCCATCTCGGTTGGAGCATACGTTACGAGACCGTCCGCCGATCTGCACAAGCCCGCGGCGTTCTCGAGCCAGGGACCGACGTTGGACGACCGTCAATTTCCCACCCTTTGCGCGCCCGGTCAGTTGATCATTTCGGCGAAGGCCATCAACGCTGAGCCGCACCCGGAGTTCGATGTTGCTGGCAAGCCATTTACGGCCAAGCAGGGTACCAGTATGGCGGCTCCACATGTTGCGGGCGTGGTTGCGGCAATGCTGCAGGTGAAGCCCACGCTCAAGCAAGATCAGGTGGCCAAGCTGCTCGGTGACCATGCCGACGCCCCGCCTGCGCCATTGCCGAACATTTGGGGGCGCGGACGCGTCAATGCGCTGAATTCCGTGACCGCAGCGAAAGCACCGGTAGGAAGCTGATCGCAGCACGAGTTTGGCGCGACGGAGCGAATTCGACCTTGCGGCACGCTCGAGCCTGCCCCGCCCGAACACAGCTCCAAAAAGCTATAGACGACCGCCAAAGTTGGCCTTCTCCCATTGAGCTCGATATCGTCAGCGAACAAGTCTCGGCGGTGCGGCGTGATCTGATTGAAGTAATGCTTGAAGTCGACGTGTACGCTCATGTTGTCGGTACGATAGTTTCCCGTCCGGTCGTACAGCAGGAACGGCCCTGGCGCCAATAGTGCCGCCGTGGGTCTTTGTTGACGCTAAGACGATTTTGAGCCGCGCGACCGTGTCCAACTCAGGCACTGTCGAGGTTGTGCGGACACTACAATCCACATCAGGCGTCGACCCGAGATGCTCTACCTGAGGGCCGCCGAGTGATCGCCGCTCCTCATTGCTCACACTGGTTCGGGCGAGCCCCTAGTCGTCGGGCTTCAGAAGGGCAAATTCCACACGAAATAGAGAAGCGCAGCAATGGCGCCCCAGAAAAGTATGCCGCGGAAGATGACAGCGAGCGCCATGTTAATCGCCGTCTCGCCCAAGCCGCTGCGCCATGGCGATTCCATCGACCGCGTCTGCCAGTCCTTCTAAGAAAACCCCATACCATGCATCATCATCGGGAAGTTCCCACTCTCTTAGGCTGCTTACGTAACGGATCAGAGCAATAACGCCCGCGATCGTCGTTGGCGTTGAACGGATGAGCACATTCGCATGCTCCGCGAGAGCATGGTTCCTTTGACTGCTGATTTCGTCGGCGGCATCAAACTCGGGCCCGTCGAGCTTCGCAGATATGGACATGGCCGCATCGTAATGCGCCGACAGCTCGCGATGACGCTCAATTACTACGAAGGTTAGATCCCGATCGGCTGCAGCAGTCGACCGGGTGGAAAATTCCTGCGATGACAATGTTGGCCCCGAGAAGTAGCAGGCCTATGTTAGCATCGGGGCCATGATGATAATCAGCGTAGAGGGTCCTTCGTGTGCGGTATTTCTGCACGATCGGATTGGGCATTCAGACGAGGTCAGCGACTCCATTTGGAGATCGAGACGTTTCGGGGGCAAGCGCGCGCTTTACTCGCCGGAAAGCGGCTCGGCTCCAGTTGTTCTCTGCGGAAAGCTGCACATTTTGCGCGTATCAAAGGTTGTTATCACTCATCGGCTGCGCTTGGATAGGCTTCGACATTCGAAAGGGGTGGGCGAAATATGAAGTTGATTGCATTAGTTGCCGGTCTGTTGCTGCTCGGCGTGATCGGACAAGCAAACGCACGCGGAGGACATGGAGGGCGCGTCAGCTACGGCGGCGGACATCACACTACCAGTCATGGCGGCAGCTATTTGGGCGGATCCGGCTCATCACACCGTGGCGGGACTTATCTCAATTCGAGAACTGGCAACCGTTACGGCACTCATCGATAACGAGCGAAGAGGCAGGACTCGAGGCGCGGCCATTTGATGAGCCTTTTTTGCGCGTGGGCAACAATGGGAACCGACGTTTCGGCCACGGAGCCGTCAGGGGGGTTCTGCAATACTCCGCTATTCTGGAGCTACGTCTGACACTCCAAATTTGCAAGCCATCGAGCTGCTCTTGTCCGCTCGGGCCGCCGTACCTCAGATCGGCAGCCATGAACGATATACAAAGCCAGCTCAGATCCTTGCACCACGGCTCTTTCGCTACTGAAACATTCCTGCGGTAATTCGAGGAGTCATACAATGAGCTCATTGGGCAGGACGTAAAGATCAGGCTGGCCGATTTGCTCGCCGCATCAGAACTATTCAACCCAAGAGTTGCCTTGCGCTCTATTCGCTGGTGCCCGTCGTGGTGGAGACTGAATTTCGTTCGTCGCCTTTTTTCTCCTTCAGCCCGGTTCAGTCGGCGAAAGTGATCTCGACATAACATAAAGGTGCCCGGGTTCTCGCCCGAAGTATTTCCACCCGTAGCTAATTGGGACGCAAGGACCGAAAAAGCAGCCATCTTGGCTCGGCATACGGTCACCCAACATTCAGGCGTCTAACAAGATCAAAGTAGCTGTCTTGGTGCCCTAGCGCTCACGCCTCATCTCCAATACCGGCATCAATTTTCGATGCGAAGCATGTTCGGTGGCTTCTGTTCGTTCGACATACGAGGGCGCATGAATATCACATTTGGTGAGCCGCGGACGCGAGCTATGTCCGAAGACATAGTTGTTCGGCAATCCGATCACGATTGGCTCACTATGCTCCCGATCAAATTGGCCCGACCGACGATTTAACGCGATGACAAATCGCGCGCTCGAATACTTCTATCGAGCGTGGCCGCTTGATTCACACGAGCGCCTCCCCTGGCTGTTTATGGCGTTGGATGCAATTTTCGAGGATTCAAAGCCGCGCGACCCAGGCAGTCATCGATGCGATCGGGCAGAACGGCGGAAATGGATTCGACTATAATCGATTGAGACTTCCTCTTCGGCTGCGCAACTTGGTGATCCACGGAGGAGCGCCTGGTGTCTACGACTCCGAGAGGTAGCACCAATATTATGAGCAATGCGGTGACGATCCGCTTTATGATCTCGAGGTGATTACGGCACAATGCCTGCGCTCGGGCATCTTTGAAGGGGCGCTGGTCGAGCACCCCGATCCCGATGCCGATCTCATTCGTGCTTACCAAGATGGTACGCTGGGTCGGCACACGCCATGAACGCGCGGCGAAACGACTAGGCTATAACTTGTCCGTCCACTTACCAATCTCGGCCAGTATCTGCTCGAAGGCTGGTTTACCCGCGTAGTAGAGCGAACTGCTGCGCTCATAGGCGTCTGCATACAGCGCGCGTGTCCTCGGTGATGACTATCTGCGATCGACCGATCACGAGAGAGGTGCGGTCATGCGGCTTTATTGCGCTCTAAGCGAATGAGAGAAGAAAAAGTGCGCAAGGTGGCGGATCGAGAGCGAAAAACGCCGACATCACGGGTCTTGATTCTTGGCATCGAAAATCTCTTGACGATTCAAGAGAACGTTAGATAAATCGCGCCACTACTGTAGGTTACGTTCTCAATTTTCAGAGCGGTGTCCGATAGGAGATCTCCGGTCAATTTGTTGCGGGCTGCCCGCTATCTACCACGCCGGCCTTCGACGAGGGCCGGTATGAATTTCTGGAATCCAAAGCCTATTGCTCGCTCAGGACTATCTCCGATAACACTATGGGACATTGACGCGATGACTGTGCGCGAGCAGATTTTTACATTGTTGCGCAACCTCCGGTGGATTGCTGTTCTTTCGGTCGTCATTTCAATTTTGCTGTACTTGCCAGATCAGATTCAGGAGCTCTACCGGATAGCCGCTGACGACATTGGGTGGGTAACGCTCAAGGAGTTCGTCGCCGTGGGCCTGATTGCGCTAACGATCTGGGCGGCCGCTTTTCAGCTAAGCGCCGCAACCCTGCCTCATATCCCGCCCGTTAAGGGACGCATGGCCTTCTGTAGCAAAGCCGCGCCCGTTGTGCTCGGGGCTCTGCCGATCCTCGCCGCGACGGCGGGTCAACTCGCCTCGCGCCCGGCTGAAAAGATCGGTGAGGTCGAGGAAGTCGGAAGTATCTTCCGCATTCAGGACCAATGGCTCGCCTTCGAGCGGAACATGCTACTCATCCTTGCGCTTGCCATGTTGATCCTGCTTGCCTTGTTTGTTGTATTCGCTTGGCAGATGGGGTCAAAACATCGCTCGGCCGCACTCGCGAACCGGGCCAACATCACCTATTTCATCCGCTACAGATTTCTCGCGCTCACGATCGGCGGCATCGCCCTGTTGACGACCGGGTTCGTTTTGTTTCCGGACAGACTTGCACAATTCGTCGGATCGTTCGGTGTAATCGCTCTCTTTGCGATGTGCGTGGCCGGTCTCACCACCCACTTTGCGCTACTGACGATCAGGTTCAATTTTCCTTTTATACCGGTTGTGTTTGGCGGATTGTTCCTGCTTGCCTCATTGTTCGGAGGCGATGACCACGGGCTGCGCAGCGTGGCCAGAGCAACCGCCCCATCAGAAGAGATGCGCATTTCTGCAGTCGAAGCATTTCGGGATTGGCTTCGGCAAAAACCGCGCCTGGCCGAGGCCGAGAGGCTCGGAGAATATCCGGTATTCATTGTAGCTGCCCAGGGCGGCGGCATCTACGCCGCCAACAACGCGGCACGCTTTCTTGCCAGGATGCAGGATCTCTGTCCGGCATTTCGGCAGCATCTGTTTGCGATAAGCGGCGTCTCCGGAGGGAGCGTCGGCTCGGCAATTTTCGCAGCTGCGCTTCATGCCGACAATGCGCCACTTGATGCGATCGCTCCCGACGCAAAGACATGCCCGAAGATCGCCGACTTTCTGGCCGGCGTCGGCCGGGCTGAGGATATCGATGCCCCTGGGCAGGTAGAACAGCGCGTTGCAAGTGTCTTGGAGACGGATTTTCTCTCGCCCTTGGTTGCCGGCTTTCTGTTTACTGACTTCACCCAGCTGTTTTCTCCACTCGCTATCCCAAGTTTTGATCGCGCGCGCTTTCTGGAGTACACGCTGGAGAATGCTGCAGACAGAATGCTCAAGAACCAAAAGGGCGCTGGCGACCAATCCAATCTGCTAAAGGCCGATTTTCAGTCACATTGGACACCTTCCAACAATATGCCGGCGCTGTTGTTGAACACGACAGATGCCGGTAGCGGCAAACGCGTTGTCGTCTCTCCCTTTGATATCGACCCGCTTCACACCAAAGACAAAGACCTCTGTATTCTCTCGATGCTTGATCGTGCCGGCACCGGAGCCGATCAAACTGTCAAGAGCCACTCGCTGCGGATCCCGCTTAGCGCTGCGGCCTTTACCAGCGCGCGGTTTCCATGGGTGACGCCGGCAGCGACGGTCTCCTTGCGGAATGATTGCATTACCGCCAATCCGCAGGCGCGCCTCGTGGACGGAGGATATGTCGAGAATTCCGGAATTGAGACCGCGCTCGATTTGATTGAGCGGCTCAACAGCATCAAGGGCACCTCTGACGCGCCAAAATTCCGGATTTATCTGCTGTCGCTTGTGAGCGGTCAGTTCGGAGATCACGGCTCTTTCATATTCGGTGAGCTCATGGAGCCGGTGCGCGCGCTCTTGAGCACGCGAAGCTCTCGGACCTATGTTGCCCTCAACCACGCGAGCAATATTGATCGTCGGCCAACAAGCGATGTGACGCCCAGCGTGCAACGCTTTCCAACGTTCGGCCGAATAGACATAACAGGCTCGTTTTACAACCTGCCGCTTGGTTGGACGCTATCTCAGAAAACCGAAGATATCATCTCGCTAAGTAGCGGCCGCTTTTGGGATTGTGTGCCGAACGATGACTTCGATCAATCCCGCAAGAAGCAGAGCAATGCCGATTGCCTGCAAGTGAAGTTGTTTCATATCTTGAACGGCTCCGTCGCATCCGCCTTTGAAACGCTCAAAGAAGCCAAGCTTGCCCAGGCAGCTTACGCTGACGAGTTAGACCAAGAATACAGGCCCGCTCCAAAGATTAAACCGCAGCCGTTACTTGCCTGCTATGAAAGCAAGTGGTTGCAGGACCGCGGCTATCAGAAATACCAGGATAAAGTTTCTGCGTACGAGCACCAGCTGGCGCAGTCGATCAAGGACCATTCGCCGGCTCCTGCGCCAGTGCCGCCATATCGAAAGAGCTATATGGCGTATTTCCAGGCCGAGCAGGTCAAAGCCTTGCTGCAGGAATGGGACCGCATTGAGGAGACGGATCCGCGGATCCTGGCCTATATCCTGGGGGCAATTTCCTACGACAGCGCCGACTTTACACGCAGCAGCGAAGACTTCTCTTACAGCGCGGTCGCGCAACTGCCGCGCAAATGGCGCGATCGGATAGAAAAAAACAACGCCGACCTAGCGGCCGCGAACAAACCGCCCCTCGACTTGGACGCATTGCTCAACCATCCCAAGGAGTTGGCCAACTTTGTTCTTGGTTATGAGGGCAACCCGTTCGGAAACCAGGTGGGAACGGACGACGGTTGGCTGTTTCGCCCACGAGGAATGTATCAATTAGTGGGACGCGAGCAATATCAGGAAGCGCAGAATCAGATGCAAGAGATCGGAGAACTGGCGGGGCTTGATCTGCTCGCGCTTCCCGACGCACTGCGTGATGCGAAGATCTCAGCCAAAGTCGCTTTCGCTCACTTTCGGCTTCATCTCTATCAGAACCGAACGCTGTTTGACTTGCTCAAGGATCGCTCGAAGGACTGGATCGCCGTGCGCGCCTTGCAAACAGACATGGAGCATGGCCCCCTCGATAGGGAGCGTGTCAATGCAAGAAGCCTGATGTTTCTCGGCTGCATTGAAGAGGCGTTACATCCAACGCAACTCAAGACATTGCAGAGCAAATTTTACGGCAGCGAGTAAGCATCCTGATCCCCGGCCGCGGGCGGAGATTATGTGACTGAAAGCGGTCTAGATCGGACTTTCGACTTTTCAATCTTACAGGGGAATTGCCGACGATGGCAAAAGATGAAATCCGCCGCTCAAAGCTTGGTCGCCTGTTTACAGCAGCGGGACTGATCGTCGCCATTGCCTCGGGAGCAGGAATAGCCCGGGCCGAGACGCCATCCAAGCCGCTTTCGGCCAACGATGTGTCCATCCTGTTTCCGCCACCGAAAGCGTCAGCAGACCTCGTCAATCTGATCGCGCTGTCCGATCTCGCCGGCCCCACTGGGGCTCCGCAGCGGCTTTTGTCCGATGAGGATTTCGCGCGTTTTATCGCAAACGCCGAAAATCCAGAACGCGACGGCGTGCCGGACTCGGGCGCGCGTCGCATTCAGCTGCCCGACGTCGTGAAAAAGGTCGATGCCTGGTTCGTTGCGGGCATCCGGATCGATCCCGGAGCCCCGGGATTATCTGCCGATGTCATCGCTCAGTTTGGCCGGCAACCGCAAATCCGCCTCATCATTCAGCCGGTGACCAATGGTCCGCAAGGATTCAAGGTCCATGACACTGCCGGTCATCTTATCTTCAGTTTCAACCTCGAACCGGAGTCACCTCTTGATGGTTGTGCGCCATTCCCGCGATTTAAACCCGACGATCAAGCCTTTAAGGCAATCGTTCGTGATGTTGCATCTTTGCGTGATCAACTTGCGGCTGGAAAGTTCGGCAATGTCAAGGTCTCGACTGCCGGTGACATGAACGTGCACCCGGGCCTTGTCGGTGCATCCGCAAAAACATTTCGTGATGCTGTCAAAGCTCTGCTGGAAAAGCATCTCTCGCCGCAGCGTCTTAACACCATGGCCGTCATGGGGATTTCACCACCCGAACCCTGGGTGTTCGTCTCGATGCTAAGGGTCCCGCAGGCCGGGTTGATACCAGTGCCTGGCCCGACGCTCGATGGCCTTCATACCGCACAGATGTTCAGCATCGTCGGCGGAACGCACGTAGTCCCGCGACCTGCCACGAACAACCAGAATCCGACGACGTGTCGCCACGCTGCGCTGCAGAAGCCTCCCCTGCCTCTTGCCGATCGTAAGGGTGTTTCGACAGCCGATTTCATCGATGCCAACGTGCCAAATAGCCGCGTACTCGAGATCGTCAATCTCATTGCCGATACGAAGAAGAGCCACTTCTTCAATACGGACTGCGTGAGCTGTCACACCGAAACCGCGCAGCCACTCGCCAGGAAAGTGCAAGGCTTCGCGGTGTCCGGCGTGAACCGAGCCGTTCTACCGAAAGAAGACTGGAATGTTCGCAATTTCGGTTGGTTCCCCTCGTTCTTGCATGGTGGCCCAGCGGCCGCGACCATAACGCGACGCGCGGCAGCCGAGACCGCTGACGTCGTCACCTTCATCAATAGCCAATTGCTGAACAGGTAATAAGTGCCATGTCGGAACTCGGCAGGCGCTCGCGCGGCTGCAGGCGCCTTTAAGATTAAGGAGAGGTTGCTATGGGGGCGCGTTCGTTCAGCGCATGGATCGGTGGACTGGTGAGGCGGTGGCCTCATGTCGTCGCTCTCTTGTTCGCCATTGTGTTCGTCGCGGTGGCGTCAATAGGGCTGGCGTATTTCGCACCCGAGAAGCTGCGCGACGCGGCGCTCAAGGTCAAGAATGCCGCAAATCTGGTTGCCCAATTGCTGCCCGCGACACTGCCTGCGCCATCGAAGATCGAGAGCGCATACTGGCTGCCACAGAACTGGACTGCGCGGCAGCGTTACTGGTTCCACCACACGTCCCAAGGCACGGCGACCATTCCTGTGCCCTATAGATGGTTCTTGGCTTTAGAACGTCCTGAGTTGTCGGTCCGTTACACGAGCCTGGCGGACAGCGAGTACCTGCGACGCCTTGGTTTCATCCCAAGTCCGAGCTCAAAGGACTTTGACGCTAGCTCACCTGCGTACGGCTACCAGGAGGATGCCAAGGGCGTTAGCTCCACTTGGACAGCGAGCACGCCTGACAATGCAAATGGTTTGCCTGTAGGTTTCGCGATCCTGAAGGGGGGCGTCGACCCGACAACGGGGGGCTTCTACGAAGATCAGATCGGACTAACCTGCGCCGCCTGTCATACGGGTCATCTGGAGTACAAGAATGTCAGCATTCGCTACGATGGTGGGCCGGCGATGGTCAATCTTGGCGAGGTTGAAAGGGTTACTGGTCTATCAATCGGCTATACGCTGAAACTGCCGTGGCGGTTTGAACGCTTCGCCGACCGGCTGGAAAGCATTGAAGGTCGACGCCTCGACCGCAAGAAGCTTCGAGGTGATCTGGAGCTCGCATTTCAAAAGATCAAGAAGCAAAAGGCCGCAAACGATAGCCTTTTGACGAGGCAGGGCGTCACGAATCTCGACGAGGGTTTCGGTCGACTTGATGCCTTGAACCGGATCGGCAATCAGGTCTTTTACACCAATTTTCTCGACCCTGTGACCGGAGAACTCCCAGATCCGCTCCTCAAGGGCAACTTCGCGCGCAACGATGCTCCTGTGAGTTTTCCGCCAATCTGGGACACGCCGTACTTCCTTTGGGCGCAGTATGACGCCTCTGTTCTCAACGAGCTTGTTCGCAATTCTGGCGAAGCGCTCGGCGTCAGCGCGAAAATCAACATGAGGGCACCCGCGCCGGGACGGCCACTTTTTGAATCATCCATCCATCTGTCGGATATTGCGGTTTTCGAGGAGCTTTTGCGCGGTACCGATCCCTTTTCGTCGCCGGAAGCAAGCGGTAGGAAATTCAACGGGCTTGTCGCGCCACGATGGAAGGATGCGCAGGACAGGTTTCGAGGCGACCCGGCCTGGGCCATCGACGAAAACCTCGTCGAGAAGGGTCGCGATCTTTATCGCTCGCACTGCTTTGAATGCCACCGTGGACCCGTCAACGATCCCGCATTCGATGCAAAGTGGCCGGAAGATTCGTTCTGGAAGCCGGAGAACCCAGATCGCTCTGCCAAGGGCGAGAAAAATTGGGTGGAGATCGGCGGACGCCACTATTTCAACGTTGCTCAGCTACCAGTGAACGTCATCGGCACCGATCGTCAACAATCCAATGTCCTGATGACGCGGCGTGTTCACTTACCCGAGGCACTCGGTCTCAATCCGATCGATGACTTGAACAAAGCTTGGGGGTGCGGCCTTCCGGCCGATAAGGCGGCAAATCCCTTGTTTGTGCTCGCCCTGATGGATGTCGTGGGTAAGACGATCGATCAATGGAACCTCGCCAACAACTCTTCCGAAAAAGCCAAGCAACAGATGTGGGGGCCGAGGAAGAACTGCCAAAACCCGCGAGCATATATTGGAGCGCGTGTGCGCCGTAACGGCAAGGACGAAGATGTCCTTACTCTGGAACCTCAGTACCGGGCACGTCCGCTGGACGGAGTTTGGGCAACAGCTCCGTATCTGCACAATGGATCGGTGCCGACGCTGAAGGACATGTTATTGCCGCAGGGCCAGCGGCCAAGTTCTTTCTGCGTTGGTAGCCGCAAATTCGATCCTGTTAGCGTCGGACTCGTTGCGAAAGTGCGAGCGAACGACGCCTGCCCGGCCGGCCTGACGGACTTCAACGTATCGCTGCTTGGCAACAGCAATCGCGGGCATTCCTTTCAAGGGCGGGAAACGGATTTAACGAAGCTGCCCCCGGGGGTCATCGGGCCAGAATTGACCGACGCCGAGCGGCGGGCGCTTCTTGAGTATTTGAAGACGCTGTGAGAGGCCATCACGTTGGATGCGCGGCGCTCCTCGCCGGGCGCTAGGTGAGGGCGATTTTTGGCAAGAACATTATCCAGGTAAACTAAGTGCGCACTGAGGACGCGTCACTCACTGTCCTGAACGGGCGTAGCCGGACTTCGACTTCCCTCCGAGGATCATATGGCGGCGCCGCTTCTTCAGTCGATTGCCAGTCATGCCAAGCCGCGCCGGGCTTGGCTGATGAATTCAGACAGAGCAAGGCTGGCCGGAACTAGAGCCTTGATCAGGAGTAGAGCCGTGATGTTTTTTGGTGCTGCTACAGGAGTTGCTCACGCGCTAGAGCTGGGAAGGCAGGTTGCGCGGACACTTCGGAACGTGAACTGGACGCGCCCGCGGTCATCCGCGTCGCCAACGGAGCTTGTTGGGTTCACGATATCGAATAAATCGCCGATCACTGGTGAGCGCCGCGAGCCGATCTCTTCAGCCGCGCGGCCCCGCCTGGCATCGAGAAGATTAAACTAGTCGAAACACTTTTCGGAATTCGTCGGCGATCTTGCTGAGAGATCAGGGAGAAGACACGCAACACAATTTATTGTATGATTTAGCAACCATAAGTAGGGAAGTACAGAAGCCATTTCCTTCCGTCGGCGCCGCCCAGTCTAATATTTATGTCATGAAGTTCGCGCCTGCCGTGGGGTCATTGCACCCCTCCATTGGAGAAGATCATCTATGCTCGACTCCGAAACAACTGCCTGCCTTCGTCGAGTTCTGGACGAGGTTTGCCAAGGACTATCCCCTAACGAGACCGGCACCCGGACGCATGTCGCTTCCAAAATTCTAGAGGCCGCCTGGCGAGGCGAGACGTCCGTCGAAGTTCTCCGGCAAGTCGGACAGAAAGCGTTAACCAGCGCTCCTTCGATGTGGCATCGGCAAGCTCGTCGTCGATCACCCGAAAGTAGCGATGCTGGCGAACCCGGCGACAGTTCAACCAAACAGGATTAAGCACGCCAGTCTCGATCCATGATCAAGATATCCAAGCATTCAAGGAGCGCGCCGTCCTGGAAACTGATCCGCTAAGCGCACGAGACTGCATGAGCCGCGCTAAACCGACTATTCATGGACTGGCCAACCGCTCTTGCGGAGCGGGATCATAATCAGGTCCGCCGATCGACAAGTAGCCCGCAACGTACCAAGGCGGCTTGGTTAGCATGGAACGCGACGAGCGCGAGTAAACTATTCTAGCTGAATAAAACGGAACGGAAGCGCACGCCCATATTCTATTTGGCTTGGAGAGAGAGCGGGCCTGCATTGTGCGGGCGACACAAATTAGCAATCGTGCGCTGGTGCAAAGTGCTGTGAGACTGTTGCTCGATGCTTCGGTGTTGCACCGTCAAAGGCTGGAAGAGCGTGAGTTAAGACGTGGGATCGTTCGCGGCTGAAGCGAGGTAAATACCTCTTGCCCAAAGGGTTGAATCACGGCAGTCCGGCCAAACGCAACGCTCCTGGCCCGACCCTGGTACGGCGCTTACGGAAAGGAGCGGACATCAACCAGCTCTCAATCTTTGCCAAATCCCTCGAAAATGACCCTCAGCGGACAAAGTACCGGCTCCGGCCAGCAACCTGACATTGTACCTTGAGACAATGATCTAAAGAACAATCATTGATTACCCTACTTTTCTTCGACCGGCTTCGACAGGGAAACGTCTCTCATTCCGCACACGGTCGTTCGATATGTAGGGGAGCTTACCTATGTTGTTGCGTACCTCGGATCGACGCAAACTCAATACTATTGATGATTTCGGCTTCGGGAGTGCGTCGAGCCACACCGTCAGCTTGAATGAATTTACATATCGAAAGGGCTGCGAAATCTACGGCGAGAAGGAACCTGCCGAGCACGTCTATCAAGTGAAGCGTGGCGCCGTCCGAAGCTACAAGCTGCTCGCGGACGGTCGGCGACAAATCGGGGCATTCCACCTAATGGGCGATATCTTCGGGCTCGAAAACGGCGAGAAGCATCGATTTACGGCAGAAGCTGTCGTGGAAACCACCGTCCGCTTGATCAAACGAGAAAGTCTCCAGGTCATAGCCGAAGCAGACGCAGTGGTCGCGCGCAACCTGCTCAGCATGACGACCAGAAACCTAGAGCACGCGGAAAATCACATGCTGCTCTTGGGTCGCAAAACCGCAGTAGAACGGGTCGCCGCCTTTTTAGCCGAAATGGATGCCCGAACTGGAGCGAACACGATGTCGCTTCCAATGTCTCGACGCGACATTGCCGACTATCTCGGCCTAACCCTAGAAACGGTCTCGCGGGCTGTATCGCGACTTCATTGTGAGGGCGTTCTTAGTTTCGTAGGCAATACGCAGCGCCAGATTGTTATTCTGGATAGGAAAATGCTCCAGAGCTTTGACTTGCAAAAATAGCCAGCGTGGAGCGTCTCGTTCGGAAAGGGAGGATATGAGGCGACGGCGCAGCGACGAATGTCTGCTCGTGGCCATCCGCGAAGTTGCGCGTCGTCTGGAGGAGGCCCGCTTCCTGCGGCTAAGCGGACTGGGGTTATCACCGGCACGGCAAAAGCGCGTAGGCGGCCGGGCCCGCGACCTGCTTATGGCTATTCGCATTTTCGGAGACGAGCGCGGCAACGACCGTTTTCAGGATTCAAGTCGGGACCGACGCGTGACCGCCGGGCGGAGTCGCCTTCTGTGAAGGGTTTCGGATGCCGGCCGCTTGAGAGACGGCGCCGCGTGTTCAGCGGCCGGCGTCCGAAAACCTCCAAGGGAGGAAACCGCGCTTAAGGGACGGAATGGCGTGCGGCAGGCGCTATGGGGATTTGAGCGTCGCAGGCGAGCTGGCTGATTTGGATCGAGCCGATGCAACGAGTGGTGCGACGGTGAAGCGGCTGACGAATGCACGGCGAATGGGATCGGACCCTAGAAGTTGTCCGACCTCTTGCGACGGCTGGCGGACATCCGGGTGTGCTCTGTCGTGGCTGGTCGAGAGCCAGCGAGTGCGAGGGGCAGATTTGCCGGACTGTGACACGGTCATGAGGTGTCGATTCTGATGCGGTTCGGTGGAGCCGTCGGCTGATGCCATGGCGTTGCACCACGCGCGAACACTTCGATGATGATCATGCGACCGCCGCAGCATGGACAGCTCGGCTTGTTGGGATCGACGGCAGCAGCGGTGGGCTGGCCTTCCGGTTTTACAGCGGCAAGGAGTTCACGCGCGCGTGCGATGTTGTCAGCGCACGCGCTTCTGGCGAACAGACCGTAGTGGCGGATGCGGTGCTATCCCTTGGGCAGCGCGTGGATGAGGAAGCGACGGATGAACTCGAAGGTCCCGAGCGTCACGCGCTTGTATCGATCGCGGCCCTCGATGCGATAGTCCTTCCACTTGAAGGTGACGTGCTGCTGGTCGAAGGCAATCAGGCGACTGTTGGCGATGGCGACGCGGTGGGTGTAGCGCGACAGATAGGTCAGCACCGCCTCAGGGCCGCCGAACGGCCGTTTTGAGTAGACGACCCACTCGGCCGTGTGCAGCGGCGCCAGGAAGGCCGCGAAGGATTGCGCATCGGCAAGATCGGCGTGGCCGCCGAAGAAACTGAGGCGGCCGGCCTGGTGGGCGGCGACGAGCTTCTGCAGGAACAGCCGGCGGAACAGGCGGGAGAGCGCGCGCACAGGCAGGAAGAATCCCGGCCGGCAGGACACCCAGCGCTCGCCGTCGGGGGAGATGCCGCCGCCCGGCACGATCATGTGCACGCGGGGGTGATGGGTCATGGCCGAGCCCCAGGTGTGCAGCACCGAGGTGATACTGATCCGCGCACCCAGATGCTTCGGATCAGCGGCGATCGTTAGCATGGTCTCGGCCGAGACCTTGAACAAGAGCTCGTAGAGCACCGCCTTGTTCTGGTAGGCGAGGTCGGTGATGGCCGCAGGCAGCGTGAACACCACGTGATAGTACGGCACGGGCAACAGCTCGGCCTCGCGGTCGGCAAGCCAGTCCTTTGCGGCGGCGCCCTGGCACTTCGGGCAGTGCCGGTTGCGGCAGGAGTTGTAGGCGATGGTGGTGTAGGCGCAGTCCGCGCAGCGCGCGACATGGCCGCCGAACTCCGCCGTGCGGCAGCGCTCGATCGCCGACATCACCTTCAGTTTCTCGAGGCTGGACATGGCCGGCATGGGCGTGACGCCATGCTGCGCCATGGCTGCGGAAGATATCCGCAACCTCCAAGGCCGGGCGCGGCACCAGCGCCGCGCGTCAGCCGGGCGGCCGGATCTCCTTGAGCTTGAGGGCGATGTGCTCCAGCGGGCTCATGACCTCGCTGATCATCTTGGTGGCGACGCGGGTATAGAGCGCCGTGGTGTCGAGCTTGGCGTGCCCGAGCAGCACCTAGATGACGCGAACATCGATGTTCTGCTCCAAGAGGTGGGTGGCGAAGCTGTGCCGCAGGGTGTACGGCGAGACGCGCTTGTTGATCTCCGCCATCTGGGCGGCGGCATGACAGGCGCGATTGAGCTGGCGCGTGGTCATCGGCTGGGCCGGATCGCGACCCGGGAACAGCCACCCCTGCGGGCGCGCCGCCCTCCAACAGGCGCGCAGAAACTCGAGCAGGCTCGGCGACAGCATGACGTTCCGGTCCTTGCCGCCCTTGCCCTGCTCGACGCGAATGATCATGCGCTTGCTATCGATGTCGCAGACCTTGAGCGAGACCACTTCCGTGGCACGAAGTCCCGCACCGTAGGCCACGCTCAGCGCCGCCTTGTACTTGAGCCCCGGTGCGGCATCGAGCAGCCGCGCCACTTCCTCCACGCGGAGCACCACTGGCAGCTTGCGCGGCTCGTGAATGACATGGGTATGCTCGACGATCTCGTGGCGCTTCAGCGTGACCTTAAAGAAGAACCGCAGCGTCGAAACCGTTTGATTGATGGTCGGCACGCCAATGCCGCTCGCCGCCAGATGAGCTGGTAGCGGCGCACGTCCTCGAAACTCGCTGTATCCGGTGATCGCCCGAGAAACGCCGCGAAGTTCTTGACCCTTTGCACATAGTCATGTTGGGTTTGGGGCGCGAACTTGCGAATCGTCATGTCTTCGATCATGCGCCGGCGCAGCGGGCTCACTGCCTCGTCGGTCATGGGGATGCTCCTGTTTTGAGTGAAGGTTGCGAACCCCTCATCTCAAAACAGGACGCCTCCGTTGCGCTATCCTCTTGGCTGTGTCGCCCGCCGCAGTGTCCTACCGCGCGAGCGGTTTAGTCCTTTGGCCCATCGCGACATATTGTGCTGCCGCACGAAGTCGGTCGCTGTGGGGGCAAAGCAGACATTGCTTTAGTCGCATCACGCCGCCGGCACCGAATGTCTATCAGTTTGCGGCGCATGTTTTCCGGGGCGCTGGCCGGAGCTCAGCCGGAGATTATATACTTGACACGCAGAATCTAGTTCTGGCGCCGTGGACGGTGCTTCGGCGCCGTCCACGGCGCGCCCGCGGTTATGTCTTTCCCTTTTTATCTTCGAGATAGGGAAGTAGTCCTGAAAGCAATCCGTAGGGAGTTGGATTGCTGGGATCGAACTCTGTTTTCTTCATCTGAAGTGGCGGAGTGGGTGTTAGAAGCGATGGAGGAGGGGGCGGCGCAGGAAAGCTTCCGCTAGGTGCTGAGGAGGCAAAAAGTCCTCCCAATAGTCCGAAGGACTGCTTGTTTCTTTTTTCCTGCCTTTTCGACCACGCCTTAAATGCCGCCGATCTGTTGCCGTGTCGCTTCTTGCTCATCAGCCGCAAGGCATGGAGGCAGAGCGATACATAGCGCCATTGTAGCGGGTATTTGCTGGACTTTGCGAAATTTCGCTTTTGCCCCTTCGGCGCCGAAAGTTTGATTAGTTCATCTGCGATAAATGGATGATCAAAGTCCATGAGGCGTTTGGTGTGAGCGAATTTGTTTCGTATGTTCCTGATGACATCCAGGTTCGCGCGCATGCTGCTGTCTAGAATGCCGAGGTAGTTGGCGAACTTGATCTTGCGATCAAACGTGC
The DNA here is from genome assembly GCF_038969555.1 of Bradyrhizobium sp. B117. Lineage (NCBI taxonomy): Bacteria > Pseudomonadati > Pseudomonadota > Alphaproteobacteria > Hyphomicrobiales > Nitrobacteraceae > Bradyrhizobium > Bradyrhizobium sp. B117. Next base: position 8,509,706 of record NZ_CP152414.1, on the reverse strand, counting down.
CGAGCGGGCCGTCCTTATCGGAAAGGATGGCTTCCCATTCGTTTTGGGAAATGCGGCGAAGTCTGGCTTTGATTGAAAGCTCTAGTTCGTGCTCGACTGCTAGCGCGCCGATTAGGGCGTACGAGATGGCCACCGGCGGTGTTAGGATGGCGTCTAGCATGGCGTTACGCTCTTCGAGCGTAAGTTCCTTGGTGACGAAATCGCGCTTATCGCGCGCCTTTTTTTCCGCGATTGCGAGGCATGTAAGGGCCTTATGAGCAAAGATAAGAACGGCACATACGACGAGAAGGAGGCTCAAAAGCGTTTCTAGGCTGCGCTAAGTGGCGCACTCAAGACGCCTCATGAGCCGCTGAAGGAAAAGCCCCGGACGGCTGCGAAGAAAGGCAGCATCAAAAAATACGGAAGCAGAGTGATGGGTAATCTCGAAAGGACCCGGCTTTCCTTTTTGGAAAGCCGGGTTTTGTTACTCGAAAGACAGCTTAGATTTCGTTCAGCGCCTGCTGAAGAACCTTCTTCGCTTCCGCAATCGCCAGATCCTTCTCCTTGCCTTCTCGCGCAGGTGGATCAAACGGAAAGGTGACTTGGAGCATTTTTGGCATATGGGGTGGATTGCCCGGAGTGGGCGATGTCGGATTGTCGAAGGCAACCAGTGTTGCTTGTTCGTTCATCAAATCGACGTTGATGTTCTGCACTTTGAAGGCCATTCCGGCCCCTTTCTGAATGCCGGGCCGACCTTGACTGCATAGGAGAATCTGGAGTCTCTTCCAGATGTGAATTCCCTATTGGACCGCGATCGACCCCTAATGTTGATTGCGGTATCGGAAGCCCGCCCCCGCGAAGGGCGGGCTTTTCGACTCAACGGAGAAGTGGAACCGATTCTCCGCTGCGAGTCTAGGTGGTGGCAGACCACTTCCGCAGCTTCTTTGGCGGATACTTCTTCGCTCGCCAGCGCAGGAAGCGCCGCGCCAGCCGTGATAGATCGCGCTTAGTGAGATTGACGATACGTCAGACGCTTGCCAACCGCGCTCTTGACGGCAAGGTCCGCACGTTCCCCATCCGACGCCGGTACAGAGCGGTTTGAATCGCGGAAGTCAAATTCCGCGAGGTAGCGGTCAAAGTGCTTCTCAGCGCAGTGCTGATAGACGCCTTTCATGCCGCGCTTGAAGATCGAATAGTAGCCTTCGACCGTGTTGGTGCTGATGTCGCCGCGAACGTACTCGTCCTTGGAGTGGTTCACGGTCTCATGGTTGAGACCTTCGACTTCGGCAATGTACTTGTAGGCGTTGGCTTCGTCCGTCATCAGGCGCACCTCTTTGCTGAGGTTGGCGCGGATGATCGGCAGGAGTTCTCCAGCGCGAACGCTGTCAATGTGGAAGCTGCGCGCAGCGCCGCCGCGCTCCACAAGCGTAAGCAAAACGCTTTTGTTCGCCCAAGCGTAACGGCCCTTTCGGCATACCCTGAAGGCGGCTGTAGAAAGTCTCCTCAACCTCAACCGGCTTGCGGCCGCCGCCCATGGGCGGGAGCAGGCCGCCCGCGCGCATCGCTTCGCGAATGCGATGGGTGAGGAACCAAGCCGACTTGTAGGTGATGCCGAGCATGCGATGGAGCTGGTGGGCGCTAATGCCCTTCTTGCTGGACGCCATCAGGTAGAACGCCTGCAATGTGCAACTTGATATGGCTGCTCTCCATCACGCTCTTGGTGGTGGCCTGTTCAACAAAATCGAGTTGCAGCCCCGAGGAACGAACCGGCCCAGGCTTTGAGATCGCAGCGACAGCCGTTCGGGAAACGTTAGAGGGGTTTTCAGCCCTGCATCAGCGGGAAACCACTAAGCTGCACATACTGAATGGTTGCACCATGTCCATGAATTGCTAAGCGTCTCCCGTCCGCTCAAAACGCAAGACGGTGAAGTCTCTCAGCTGAAAAAAGGAACGCGCGACGGTTGGGTTACCGATTACAACGACCAATTCAGATCGAACCCGGTACGGCAAGTCGCAAGCTACTTTGGCGGGAGCTATTGACTGCACAACAGCGGCGGTCTGACCAAAGTCCCGCAGTGGCGACTTCAGAACGCCCAAGGCGAGAGCGCGAGCGCAAGGGGGCAGACGTCGCGGTTGGATCCGCCAGTATCAAAATGAGCAGATAGCGACGCGTATCCTTGCTCCCATGACGTCTGAGCCTGGACAAATTGCGACTCAGCGCCGGGTTGAGACCAGGGCGAAGCGATTTCGCCTTTGGCCGGGTCCGTACCAATCGAGCGCGGCGGAGCCGGCATACGCCAAGCTCGGTCAGCTGAGAAAGTCCGATTTAAAAAAAACGCCCATGTGCAATAGCGATGAGGGTGTCAGGAAAGAGTTGTTGCGGGAGACGGGGAGCCGCGCGAGGCGACTGGCGCCATGTGAGAGAATCCGATGCTGGTCCTGCTAGCCCACTATGCCAGCGAAACCAGCGGGGGTAGCCTCGGCGCTCGCGTTGTGAACCCGCTGTAAGCGCTGGTCCTGGAAGCGAGGTTCCTAACAGATGCCGCAAGCCTCTGTGGTCGGCCAATGCCCGCCACCTTTGCTCCCGTGAGGGGCAATCCCCAACAGTGCTACCAATTGATCGTTGAGAGCTACCGCAAGCGCACCTACCTGGAGTGGTGGGCAAGCCGTTAACGACGACGCTGTCCCTACCGGACCAGCGACGTCAAAGGTTAGCGGCGACATGACTCGGCGCTCAAGGCTCTGAAAAGCGCTGTCCCTGCCACGCGCCGCTAACTTTGGTGCCAGCCTTGTCCCATTCGGTATCAACGCTGACACTTCGCCCCCCTGGGGTGCCCCAAGTTGTAGGCTTAGCACGACTGCCAATCACCTACCTGAATTGGTCGGATCGTCTGCTACTTTTAAGCTGGTCCGCTGCCTCGTGAAGAAATTGGAGATGTCCGCATACTAAACCGCTCGGCTGCATGAAAAAGGCTTGCGCGCTGCCGCTCATGACAGAGTTGAGAATGCTGGCGGGGTAAGACGGGAGGCATGGAAGCAAACGCTTGAAAGACCACAAGCGCCCCAAACTTTAACATCGTCAGCCTCCCTCGGCACAAGCTGACCGGCTGTCGATGCCGGAACGAGCATGACGGTGCTGCCAGCACGAGACATTTCTCGGCCACCGGAAGCAGCGCGGGCGCGACTCGGCGCCGGTCGGTTGGGGCTAGATCGGAGCGTCCCTGCCGCGCCTGCGCTGCAGATTGAGGTTAGCAGGAACGTGACTCGGCGCTGTCCCATTCTGGTAAGGCGCTGTCTCTACCACGTCGCTAACCCCAGCGCGTCTGTACTCAGGCTAGCTTTCCAAAAGCTGACGAAACCCGTGCAGCAATTCACAAACGAACAGCAGCTTTTGTGGCCGCTTGCGGACCATGCTCACGGGCGGCCGCTGAACTGCCCCATCGCCGCGCAGCCAGAAATGGACCCGCTCGCTCACAGGCCTGGCACAAAGGATCTCCTCTGCGGTATAGACGCCGCAAGTACAGACTCATCGAACCCCAATCATGGTGACCAGAAAAGTGGCGCATGCGTGTGCGCACAGCATGATAATCTATTGGTAATATGCAGTTGAAGGGCTCGACTTCAGAGGGTGGGTGGTGCGCAACGGCTTCGTATTGGCTTGGCCTCAATATTCGAAGGCCGCTCAAGCTGCGCAACGTGCTGTTGACCGCGCCGGACCAATGTTATGGGCGCGCAGCTTTGCCGTATACCCTGGCTATATCGCGTGTCCATTCGGTTGGGTGGTCGGCCGGCGAGTTGTTCAAATGGCGAATGCACATTCCTTGACCCCGTCGTCCACAGCGGCATGAAGTCGCAGTGGATCACCGCCTCCAAATAACGGCCAGCTCGCGAGGGGCGGGTTCATCACGCGCGAATAAAGCTCAGGACCGTCAACCGGCCATGGATGAGTCGAGGCGATATCGCATGGCTCCTGGCCCGCGCCGCCAGAGCCTACGCCGTTTTCCGAGCTGCGGCCAACGCCATCGACTCCGAACCATTCGATGCGCCAGCATCCGGTCTGCGAGCTGACGCGCGCCACCGCGTACTTATCGCATAAGTGCGCTGTCAATTGTCACTACCAGATCTGGGCGTTTGGGAAGCAGTACTTGCATCGTAAGGTTACGGAAAGGTTCGGATGCACATGAGTGTGTTCCCATCCAGCTTCGAGACGCGCAAAGCAGTGCCACAGCGAACATGAATATCAGCTCCCAATTCTTTACCGATGCACGCGCGCGAGAGCGGGCCGTCACCGACCAAAAACTCAGCAAATTTAGAGCACCGGTCCCGAGACGTTCAGGTTTCCAGATGAGACGTGGCATGAAGCCGATAGCGCGGACGGCCGCAGCAATAAAGCGCGCTCGGGCCATCTCCGATCTCGACCGGTGCTGCGCAATCTGGTGGCTCTATCGCCTCCATTTCGGCATCAACCGCGACGTGATGTTGGGCCTTGCCGCGATCGCCCGGGAGAGATCCCGCTGCGGCATTTAGGCCCCGTGACATCGACCACCTTCCATGCGAGCAGCTGGCGCTGCCCCACCAAATCTGCCACCAGGTTGCGCGTTTGGCTGGCGGACAAAGTCTCAGCCCAACGCCAAACGTGTCAAGTCTCCCCCAGCCCACCCAGGGTCGCAATCACATCTAGTACCGGCGGACTGGACTGCTGCGACCTAGTATCAGTGCGGCCGCAGACGAGAAATCCGTTGAGACGATGATCGCTTTGGCCGATCCGACTTGCGCGCTCTTCACGCAGGTCGTCGCGGGTGATTATACGATATGCCGCCTTTTCTCGCCGTCAGCCACCTTCGGAGATGGCCTACAGTCAAAAAAGGAGCGGCTATACCAAGTGACCGACCACTCCTTCATCCCGTTTGCTTGCTTGACACACTTCTCCGGAAGCGACGAACGTTCGGGCTGAAACGGTCCACCAAAACTGGCGCGGCGTTCGGAGGATTACTGTCGCCACATACGAACACATCGGCGGCCGAAGACCTTTCAGGCCAAGTATGTAGGGTCATGAGCGTTTCAGCCAACAAGGCTATTGCGGAGACGCCGTGACCGGGGCAAAACTTGTGAACATGAAGGTGGAGTAGTGTCGCCCTCGCTGTCGAAGGGCTTTTCGGATTGCGCTTTCCGCAAGCTCCGGATCATCGAGAATCTTCGCTCCCCATAGCTTGGTGAGCATATAGGGCGCATCTGTGGATAGGTGGGGCGTCCTTCTCGTTATCCAAAGTCATAAAGAAATCTCAGTTGAATGACGGCCAAATAGGCTGAGCTATGCGGATTTAGGTGAGGAGGTGATCAGGCGTTTTCTTCGCCGGTGCCAGCCCTTGGATGACCTCAATGCCGTCCGCCGGACTGGCAGCTCACGCTTCGATAATTCATTCTAGTGTTGAGCGCCGCCGGGTCCTTGATGCGACGATCATCGGCGTTTGAACACCATCGGTCTGGCGGTGGCCGCGATAAGGAGCGTTTTGCCCGGACAAACTGTATACCCGGTGGCGAACACGCTTTCGACGGGATAGGTGGTGCCGGCTCAAGTGCCGCGAAATCGGACAATTACGCTAATCACAAGCCGTAACGCGCCTGTGGGCGCGTTGATTACGGGTGCCATGCAGACGATGGCAGGTCCACTACAAGAGTAGGTAGGTGCCAAAGTGGATTCAGGCTCGTAGCGTCCTCCTGTCCCTCTGCTGATCATCGAGCCAGAAGCGAACACCGACAAGGTCATACGGACAAAACCTTACGACGTGCGAAAGCCAGGGTGGCTGCGCATGCACAAGACGAGCTTCGGCGTTCCGACTTGGGCGCCGCAGAAGGCGACGAATGGCGGGTCGCGTGCCTACGGAAAATCAATCAGGCAAGAAGCAGTCTATGGAACGTCAACCGGTTGACGCGATCACGGCGATTAATCGGCTTGCAGGTTCGGATCCGGAGAGAGTTGCGCTGAGGCACGGCGCAGACGAACTCACATATGAGGCGCTACGGTCAAGATCGGATGCCCTTGCGAGGACCTTACGAGAGAAGGGTGCTCGCGGGGCGGTTGTCGGCTATTGGGGGGGGCGCGACCTCAACTGGGCGACGGCGGTCATCGCAATTTTGAATGCTGGATCAACGTACCTACCGCTCGATCCATCGCTGCCGGCTTCCCGCACATCATTCATGATCGAGCAGAGCCGCTGCGCTCTGCTGATAGGCCGAGACCGGCCGGAGTCGCTCAGCCTATCCCAGGAGAGCAGCAAAGGAGCCCCTCCATTCGTAGCTATAGAGGCGGCACTGCGCAGGGTACAGACCTCGTCTGTTGTGCCATCGCCGAACGTGGATGGACTTGCCTATATTCTGTTTACGTCTGGTTCGACAGGGCAGCCTAAGGGCGCAATGATCGAGCGCGCCGGCCTAAGCAATCATTTGGCGGCGAAGGTCGATGCTTTAAGTCTCACTCAGACGGATTGCATCGCGCAAACCGCATCGCACTGCTTTGACATCTCGCTGTGGCAGCTTCTTTCTGGGCTTTGCGTCGGAGCCTCTACGGCAATTATTGATGATGCGACACTGAGGTCGCCGTCATCGCTCCTTCAAGCAATTCAACGGTGCGGCGCCACGGTTGTGCAATTCGTTCCGTCGGTGCTGGCAGTGTTTGTTGAGTATCTGCAGTCGCTTGCTGCGGCCGAGCGAGCCATGGACGGCTTGCGGATTATTTCTACCGTCGGAGAACCTCTAACACCGGGATTGGCGCGCGCGTGGCTTGCCTTGTATCCCCGCGTTTCCATTCTCAACCACTACGGGCCGACCGAGTGCGCGGACGGCGTGACGCATCATCTGGTTTCCGTGCCGCCTGCGCTAGCGGAGCCTTATGTACCGATCGGCAGGCCAATTGAAAACGTTCAGGTTTATATCGCGGACGGACCACGGCTCTGCAACGTAGGAGAGGTCGGCGAAATCTGTGTTAGCGGCGTTGGCGTCGCTGCCGGTTACGTCAATGACCATGTCCGCACCAAGGATGCGTTTGGGCCAAACCCGTTCTCAAACGACCTGTCCTTCCGGCGCCTATATCGGACAGGTGATCTTGGCCGCCTTCGCTCCGACGGCCTTTTGGAATGTCTCGGTCGACGGGATCGTCAGGTCAAAATTCGCGGGCACAGAATCGAGCTGGGGGAAATCGAGGCTCGCTTGTCCGCTCATCACTTGGTGCATGGCGCCGTCGCAGTCGCCTCTGTCTGCGCAGGCGTAAAGCTTACCGCGCGAGATATAGGTGGGGCCGAGGCGCAAGCCGGATCGCGGCGACTAGTTGCGTATGTGTCAGCTCCAGCTGAACTGGCGGAAAGCGACCTTCAGAATTTTCTTGCTGAGGCACTCCCCAGCTACATGCTTCCGGAAAGAATCATCCACGTCAGCGCTATTCCACTGACCAGGAACGGAAAGGTCGATTTTGCAGCGTTGCCTGACCCGGCCACTGTTCGCCCTCCATTGTCAACGCCATTTGAGGAGCCGCGCACAGGCCTCGAAGTCCGGCTGCGTCAAATCTGGTCCGGTATTTTGCGGATCGACCAGATAGGTGTGAATGACCAATTCATGAGCCTCGGCGGAGATTCGCTCCGCGCAATGCTCATATTGGGACAGTTGCAGACTTTGCTCGGAGTGAGAGCTGATTTCAGGCTAGTCCTGCACGGAACCATTCGATCTCTTGCCGCTTCGATCGCGCACAGTGCCGAGCCCAATTCCCGCGCAGCTTTTACATACCGAAAGCTCAACCGATCGCCTCTGACACGACTCCAGGAGCACCTATGGTTCCTCTCGCAGCTCGATCCATCTGCAAGGAACTACATCATTCAAGGGGGCCTGCGAGTTAGGGGAAACATCGATTTAGCTCGCTTCACTCGCGCCTGGGCCGAGGTCATTCATTCCCACCAGGCACTTTCGGCGCGCTTCATCGACGAAGACGGTCCGGTTCAATGCTTCGATGCTCCGCCATCTACTAGCCTTGGATTGACCGATGTATCTCATCTCACCTCCTCCGAGGCTGAAGAGCTCATCGCACAGCTGCGGCGAACGGAGGTGAAAGACGGTTTTGACCTCCGACAAGGCCGCTTGTTTCGCGCGCGTATGGTCCGGTCTGGTCCCGACAACCATCTCATATTGATCACCGCTCATGAAATCATCCTCGATGCCTGGTCGATCTCTATTCTGCTCAGAGATCTTCAGCGAAAATATCTAGATGCCGTGGCGCCTTGGCCAGAGAACCGGGCATCACTCTCGGCCTACGCGGCGTGGGAAGCACAACATGCTTCTCCAGAAGCGCTGCAGAGCCAACGTCACTATTGGCGTCGTCAGATTGGTGATGATCCGCCGGTGCTTTCGCTTGGAACGGGACGAGCGCGCCCTCAGACAAATTCATACCGCGGCGCCTCGCATCCAGTGCTGCTTGGCGACGATCTCTCCAGTCGCGTAAGAGAATTTGCGCGCGGAAACAGCTGCACCACGTCGACAACACTGCTGGCGTGCTTCAAGCTACTGCTACGAATGTATAGCGGTCAGGACGATATTGTCGTCGGCATACCACACGCTGTACGGGATCAACCTGGCAGCGCCGACATCGTCGGCTTTTTCCTGAATATGCTGCCAATCCGTGCCACAGTCGATGGCGGTGAATGCTTTGCTGCTCATGCCACGCGCATCCAGGGCCTGGTCAGCGATGCCATCGCAAATTCGGCCTATCCATTCGGATGGATGGTCAGGGATAGTAGGTTATGTCGCGAACCGGGGCGATCACCGATCTTCCAAGTCATGTTCAACATGTACTCCGAAGGCGCCGAGCCACTCGGTCAAGACGAGTTGGCTCTGACATTCCGCGAGTACGACACAGGCTATGTCAAATTCGACCTAACACTGTACGCGCAAGATCTGGGCGATGAAATTGCACTCCAACTGGCGTATGCGGAAGACATAATCTCGAGTGATCTGGCTATTCGCATGGCCAACACTCTGCGCTGTCTGATTGCCGCCTGCGTTGATAAGCCGCTTGTGCCCATTGAGGAACTAAACTGCCTCAGCTCCTCAGACCTCACTATACTGGATTCGCTGGATGGGTCGATCCAGCGATATGAATCTGAATGTCCGCTTGTTGAAGCCTTCGAGCAGATCAGCCTGTCCAATCAGAGCAATTTAGCATATTTTGGCGAGTTCGGGGAGGTCACATTCGGCCAGCTGCGTGAGCGCGTCGCCGCTATCCGCTCGTCACTGCGGAATATGGAGGTGGGGGCCGGCGATCTGGTCGCCATGCTTGTTGACCGCTCGCCGGACGTTGCCGCTATCATGCTTGCGGCGCGAGGCTTGGATGCTGTCGTTGTGCCGATATCGCCGGATTATCCGCGTGATCGGATCCAACATATCCTGCGAGATAGTCAGGCAAAGCTCTTGGTTCACGCGAATATCACGGAGCCTGGCTTTGAGATACCTTCGATTTGTCTGTTGGCCTTAGAAACGTGCAGTGTGTCGAGGGATGATTTCGCGCCCAGCAACACACCGTCAGATCACCCAATTGCGAACCTCATATACACGTCCTCCTCAACAGGCCGGGCGAAGGGGGTTCTTATACCGGAATGGGCCATACTTAATCGACTGAACTGGATGTGGCGACGCTTTCCCTTCGACAGCACCGACGTCATGGTTGTCCAGAAGTCCGCCTGCCTTGTTGCGTCCGCTTGGGAGTATTTTGGCGGGCTTCTGAGAGGTGTGCCCACGCTGATCCTCACCCAAGGGCAGGTGCTAGCTCCGGATTTGTTGTTGTGCAGTTTGGCAAAACATCGCGTGACACGCTTTTTAGCCTCTCCACCACTCCTGTCCGGTCTCATCGGGGCTCAGGAACGGCAACCGCAAAGCACCGCCTTGAGATTGGTCACAAGCAGCGCCGAACCGATGCCTTCTTCGCTGCCCGCTCGCTGGCGTAGGTCTTTTCCGGGTGTGCCGCTGTGGAACTTCTATGGTGCGACGGAATGTGCGTCCAATGCAGCCGTGCACGAAACATCGGATGCGGATGACAACTCGGCGCTTGTCCCAGTGGGGCGGCCAATCGACAACGTCAAACTCTACGTGCTCGATGCACGATTGAAGAGAGTGCCTGTTGGAGCCCCCGGCGAACTGTGCATCGCGGGCCGCTGTCTGAGCGCTGGGTACTGGCAGGATCAAGATCGGACTGACCGCTGTTTCGTGCCGAATCCGTATGATTGCGGACAATACAACGTGCTTTATCGGAGTGGGGACATCGCACGCATCTCAGCCAGCGGCCTTCTCGAGATTTGCGGCCGATCCGACAACCAGATCAAAGTGAGGGGCTTTCGCATCGAGCCGGAGGAGGTAGAAGGCGCCCTTGAGTCTCATCCGGCAATCGCAAAGGCCGCGGTCTTCGCAGAAGGCATCGATGACGATCGCCGCTTGACGGCGAGCGTGGTGCCTGCTCGGGAGAATCTAAGCTCTGGAGAGATTCTCGCCCACCTGCGCAAAAAATTGCCATCTTACATGATTCCCGCAGCCTTTCGGTTGGTCGACAGTATTCCCCTGACGACGAGCGGAAAGATAGAGCGAGCTCGCCTATCTTCCGTTCCTTACCGCGAGATCGAGACCAATCCATCTGCTGAGCCCCGCACCAGGAACGAGCGAGTTCTTGCTCGGATCTGGGAGGATCTATTAGGCGCCAAGGGGGTGGGAATCGACAGCAGTTTTTTTGATATCGGAGGCGATTCTCTTCTGAGCGTACGTTGCGTCACGCTGGCGCGCAAAGCCGGGCTTAATCTCACCGTCAACCAACTTTATCGAACACCGACCATCAGGGATTTGGCGGCGGGGGAAGCGGAGGCGGCACCCCACAACGTCGATTTCGCGGACGGCTTACTGCCTGTGCCTCCCGTAATATCGTATTGGAATTCTCTTGTCGGCTTTGACGAGCATTTTAACATCGGGGATCTGTTCTTCTTGCCCGGTGGCATCCTGAACATCAAGATCCTGGACCGCGCTCTCGCCCATATCATCAAGCGGCACGAAGGCCTCAGGCTGCGCGTTGCCCGAACCCAAGATGGACTCCGGCTGGGAATTGGGCCTTGTCCGGCCGAGCGCATCGTGGAGGAGATCGATCTGGTCCGAATGACCGGCCCAGACCAGCGCAGGACAATCGAGAGTGTCTCGGCAAGACGTCAACACATGTTTCGGTTTGACGGCCACACGCCTCTTGTTCACGTTACGGCCTTCCGTATTTCGGAAAGCGGCGATTACTATCTGCTGCTGCTGATACATCATTTCGTAGTGGATGGAATAGGCTATCGGCTATTCCTCGAAGCATTGGAGGACGCATACAACGCTCTTGCTGCAGGCCATGATGTGAATGGTCCTGAGACCGTACAAAGGCTCTCTCCCTGGTTGAAGCGCCTTGAGCACTACGCGAACAGCGAAGCACTACACGAACTCAAGCACTGGGAGGGCATTGACTACGATCAGTTCAACTTGCGTGTCAGCGACGCATCATGGCGCGGCCCGAGTGTCGCCGAAGAAAGCGCGAGAGAGCTTCACGATCCAAGTCTCGGAGGTCGGCGGGAGGTTTCGAACGGCCGTTCACTTCGGGTAGATCAGGCCAAGTACCATCTTGAGATCGATGGGGAGGCGACAGCCGGTCTCCTCAGTATTGGAGCCAGATCAGCGCATTGTCAGGACTTTGATGTGTTTCTTGCTGCGATGTCCGGTGCGTTTGGAGCCCTGTTCGGCAACTATTCGCTCTGGATTGATAGCCTGACCTCGACACGAGGTCGGCTGTTTGACGATTGCGATTCATCTCAGATCATTGGCCTCATCAGCGAGCTCGTCCCGCTTCCATTGAATGTCACCGGAAGGGAGTCGCGTTCCGGCCGTGCTCGTTCAATATACCGGCAGCGCAATGCGCTGCCGCGTGGGGGAATAGGCTTTCGAGCCCTAAAATTCCTAAACCGAGATCCAGCCGTGCGGTGCCGGCTCGATCGCCTGCCACTGCCCAGAATTGGGGTCAATTATCGCGCCGGTCTGCAGCGCCATTTCGCGCGCCGTTTTCTAGACGCAGACCCTTCTCCACTTTGGATCGGCGAACACATGGCTCAAGCGGCGGCGATCCACCTCTTCTGGTTCGATGTCGGATATCAATCCGGCCGTCTACAGATTGATATGAGGTATGATCCAAGCCAGGTCGGTTATGAGGTGACCCGCCATCTTTGCACGGTCTTGCAACAAGAGCTGTTGCAGACGATCGATGAATTCGCAGCGCTCACGAGAGTCAACCATGAATGAGCGCGATGCGATGCGAAAGAAAAACCGGTACGTGGATCTATCGGACCAAAGACTCCCAAGCCTTCTTCTGCGGCTTGCCATTCCATCTGTTATCGGGTTGTCGATCAACGCCCTACAGCAGCTCCTCAACGCTATCTTTGTTGGCTCACTTGGTGCGCAGGCGATCGCGGCCGTCAGCATGACTATGCCGGTCATTATTCTGCTTGCGGCGGTGGGAGAGGGGATCGGTGTGGGCACTGCCTCCTTCATATCCCGTCATCTTGGCGCTGGTAATGAGTTAGAAGCGAGTCGAGGCGCTAGTACGGCGCTCGCGCTCGCCGCTCCGATCGGCGTGATCATGACCGTCGCCCTGCTTTTGAGCCTACGAGGCATCTTCGTCGCACTCGGGGCAACCCCAACCATCCTGCCCATCGCGCTCGACTACGCTACGATCCTCTTGCCGGGGTCTACTTTGATGCTCCTAAACATCGTCAGCGGCTTCATCGCGAGAGCTGAAGGCAACACACGATTCAGTATGTGGACCATGCTTAGCGCTTTCGTATTGAATGCCTTGCTTGATCCCCTTTTTATATTCTTACTAGACTTGGGTGTGCGAGGCGCAGCCCTAGCGACGTTGCTATCTCAGATCGCCGCTATAAGCCTCTACATCGGATATTTTACCAAGCGGTGCGGCACTGCCTTCGTCAGAATGTCTCAGGTCTCGTTGCGGGTGGATCGCATCAGAGAGCTCGCGTTCATTGGAGCGCCGGCGACGATGACGAGTATCTTATCGGCTCTTGCCAGTATGTTCTTGTACGGAGCCGCTGCCCGATTCGGCGACGAGTTCGTTGCGGCCGTGGGAATAGCTGTAAGAATCTTGACAATCGGGGCGATGCCGATCACCGGCTTTTGTATCGGCTCTCAAGCTGTCCTGGGGTTCGGTTGGGGCGCCCGCGACTTTGCCCGTGTGCTGAAGGTTGCGAAGTTCATGCTCTCTATCACGGTTGCGCTTTCCTTTGCATATTCGGCAGCCGTCATGCTTTTTGTCCGGCCTTTGGTCAGGTTGTTCAGCGATAGCGACAAGGTCACCGATATCGCCGTCTTGACCTGCATCGCCTTTCACCTGTTTTTTGGACTTTACGGTATTCAGAGTTTCGTGACGACAATGCTTCAGTCGCTTGGCAGAGCACGCCTCAGTGCGGTCGTATCTTTCGCGAGGCAAGGATATCTCTTCATACCGGCGGTACTTCTATTCCCTGTCATATCGGGCTTCAGTGGATTGTTGGCCAGTCAAGCCATTGCTGAGGTCGGCGCTGGAATAATCGCGCTATTCGTCATGCTGCGCCAGTTTGCTGAGCTCAGGCGGGGAGGACCAGCACATTCAGCCAGGAAGTGCTCCTTGACTTGATCAGGCATCAGTCCGACCAATTGATACTTTCCTCGCGGGCGAAATAGCCAGCCCTCATCCGTTCCGGGCTGTTGGTTGCCGAAGTCGTTGCCGTCTTAGGCGAGAACGACGTTGGTTGGTTCGTTTGGAATGATTAAGCGAAGAGTTCAGGTCGACTGCGGGCTTGGGCTCATACGCAACATGCGCGGGGCCCTTGCTTTCAAATTCATGAGCCCCCCTTGTCTACCTCTATGCTGCCGGAATGAAGGTGATCCGGCCAGCTTCGCCGCGCTTACGATGCGGCTTTGCCGTGATTTCCACATCCTGGTCGAACGCGGTAAGCATCCGCAGCAGCTTTTCCACCGAAACCAGCTGGGGCTGACCTCGGAGGAGCTTGGAGAGGTCTGGCTGTTTCATCTCCACGAGCTTGGCCGCGGCGACCTGCGACAGTTCCCTGGGGCATGAGCCCGAACAGCGCGCCCGCCGCCTTCGATTTTACGATGCGACGAGGATCATCAATCGCCGATTTGTAGGTAACCGCCACCAGGGGACCAACGCCCGGCACGGTCATGAGCCGGCGACGAACCGCATCGTCACGCACAATTGCCAGCACAGCCTTGTGTAGCCTTCCGTACTCTGCCTTCAAGGCCGATCGTGCCGAAAGCATCGCTGTAGCAACGCGCTCCAATGTCGCCTGACCCGCAACTAACTCTCGGATCCACGCTTCGAAGGTTTTTCGCGTCACAGGGCCAACCTTCAGCCCAAAGCCACGCAAAATCCCGCGGATACTCAACTCCACGTCGATCAGCCGCCCGACGTGCGGTCAGGAGCGCCGGATCCCCTGCGCATCGACCGACTTTGCGTTTGCCGGCCGGAACCATCCCATCCCGATCAACTGGCGATCCCGCGCGCATCCTTGCGATCAGTCTTCACCGTCATTGCAGACAATGCGGCCTTCACATGTCGCGTTTCGAGCAGAACCGTCTCGAACCCTGCTCTTTTCAAGCCCGCATGCAGCCATTGCGACGGCGGCCCAGCCTCCAGCCCAATTCGCTTCACTGCAAAGCCAAGCGTCTCGAAAAATTAAACCAAGGCGTCGGATTCGCTCGCGACCTTCGCTTCCTTCAGGAGTTTACCTTGGGCATTCACAACGCATACGCTCGACAGTTCCAATGACACGTCAATTCCGGCATAGTTCTCCACGGCTGTCCTCCGTCTCTAGATGCTTGGGGCCGACTCAGGTCGTGACCCCGTTTCATCATCTATGGGGGCACAGCCACCATCATCACCCCGTGCTCGGAGCAGGGCCCATTACGGCATCTAGGGTGCTGATTTAGCACGCACTCGCGTAGTAGCTTTGCAACGCCGCTCTATACAAATTGCCGCCGCGCTGTCCGCAAGATTAATGGGACTCGCCGCGTTTTTCGCCTTCAGGAGATGGGTCCACCTTCGGCGATGGGCACGGTGATGTCTCCGTCTTCGTGGGCGGCGATACCACTGGAGACGGTATTGAAGAGACGGGAGAAGACCGCTTCTGCTCACCGTGCGACGCAATCGGAGGGGGTGAAGGTTCAGCTTTACTTTCTTGCTTGTGTTCGTCTCTCCCAGGAGGCACGGGAATGCCCAGCTTCAGCATCAGCCCTGTAATCAGCGCACTGTTCTGCTCGGTCAACTTGTTCACCACCGAGGTGTGGTCGTGGTGTAACTCGATGTACTCCTTTTCGAGCGATTCCAGCCTCCACATCAAAAGATAGATGATGATCACGGCGCCGAGTATGAGGGCGACCAGCGGCGTCCTGACCGCCGTAAGGACTCGATTGGCTACATGTCCTCCGACGGCGCCCCCGCCATGCCCGCCTCCTTGCCCCGGCGGGACGTGCGGTTGCAGCGGGGCGTTGCCATTCACAGTTTCGTTGAAAGCCTCCGGCGCGCTGAATTCGAGCACCGTCCAAAACATCTCGCTTAATAGCTCTTCCCCGCCGATGACCAGTAGCATTAACTCGATGAAGCCATACCGGATACCGCGCACTTTGATTTCGACCCTCCAACTCTCGTCGGCACGGGAAAGCAACCGCGCAAGCTTTGGTCCGAAGTCTTCAATCAGCGCCCGTTCATTTTCGCCAGCGTCGCGTTCGGGAAGAGGCGGGCTGTTGCTCTGCCAATAGTTGGTCCAAAAGTCTTTCCTGGTTGCGCTAGGAAGTGTGCTCGGCAGTGACAGGCGTACTACGGCCATCTTCTGCATGTTGACACCTATGCTCAATCGTATCGTGATCGGAGCGTCGTCGCGGAGACGCACGGGCAGTAGATCAAAAGCCAGGCAACTAACAGCGAGCGTGGTTCCACCGCAACGCTCATAAAGATCACTATTTTAGCGAGGCTACCCAACGTTGCATAGGGGCCAGCCGGGCGCGCGGTGCCGTAGAGCACCACGTGGTGCCGAAAGAGTATCTATGCGGGACAGTCGGGCGAGCTACGCTGCTTGCCTCAGCTGCGGGAGGCCCCATGTCCCTCTGTTCCCCGGAGTTGCCGACGCAGCCCCCACGGCCGACCACCTGACCAGCTATGACAAGGAGCACCTGACCACGTATCTGGCACTGCTCGACGCGGAAGCGGATGGCGCCGATACAGTTTCAAATCGAACGAGCGAGCCATTGTCGTTGAACGGGTTTAGGACACCGAGGCCGCGCCACTCGACCTGGCCCGATTTAATGTCTCGCGTCATTACGAGTGAGGGCTTTCTGTCGTCCTCGACATCGAGCTCGTCGAATGGCGCAACAAAGACCCGATCGGCACCAGTCGCGACACCGATGCCAACCTTGCATCCAGCGACCTCAATAGAGGGGAATTGTTCTTCCAACTTACGAACAATCGCGACCTGCTCAAAGTTCGTAGGGCCCATGGCTCGTCGGACTGCGCCAAGTGAGGAAGTTCCTGCACGGCGTCGTGCTTTATCTTGCCCTTGGTCGTAAGCGCCGAGGCAAGCGCGGAAAGAGCTGCTTCTTCGATAGCAGGACGATGAGCAACCCTGGTGTGACCGGGTTTCTGATTGGATAGGACGAAAATAGCCGGATAGGCGATGACGTCCGACAGCAAGGCAGGCGTGTCCACCATGTCAACGTAGGTTTCGAGATGAAAATGCTGAGAAACCAATTTCCGTAGAGGGCGGCCATACTTGTTTTTCATCCAGCGGTCGGCACAGATAAAGGCCAACTTGGCATTAGCTGCGAGCATGGAGAGACCATGCTCGATGAAGGGAATGTAGATATCCGCCCGGTCTAGATGGTTGAAAAACGACTGCGGTACTCTTGAGGATGTCTGGGACGGACGCCTGACGAATGTAAGGGGGATTGCCTACTACGTGGGAGAACTCGTGTGAGAAGCTCGTGAGAAGGAAGTCTCCTTGCTGCAGCCATTCATCGGCGAGGGCTTTCGCCGCGACCTTCTTGCCCTTCACCATCGAGAAACGAGAGCAACTTGTCCCGCGTTGCATTGTAGGCGTCTCGATTGAGCTCGACGGCGCGTACCGAGTCTTTCAATGCGAAAACCGCTTCTCCGGCGTTCTTGCCCCGCCGGTAAGCGCTCAAGAGTCGCTCCAATGCCGGGAAGAGAAAGTCTCCTCCACCTACTGAAGGCTCCAAAAGTCGGAACTCGTGGAGTGCCTTGTCGGGGGTGTAGCCGACAAGGTCGAGGATGAACTCGACGACCTCTCGGCGGGTATGTACTCACGAGCCCAAATGCCGGTAAAGAACAAAACATGTACATTAACAGAAAGAAGCCAAGAGGACGCCTAGCTCGGAGGCTTCAACAATGAAAACCCGCACTGTCACGGCGACCGCCTCCAGTGCCTTTCAGAGATGAGGCATATAGCGATCGATGATGATGTGGGTGAGCTGCTCGCCTCGTTTGGTCAAAAGATGCAGATCTTTGGCCGGGATAGGCGCAAAGTCTGTCGGATACTGGCGCACTTCGTCGCGGCTCACCAAGTCAGCCGGACGATGGGGCAACCGTCGGTCCTGCTGGCCGAGATAGACCATTCCAAAACCCTCTAGGTCGCCCGTCTCAACATGGCGGTGAAGCCGGGAGTAAACGTGGTCTTGGGACTTCCGATGCACAGCCTCGAAAGACTTTGAGACACGGCTGGCCCACCAGAACGGGTGGTCGCCTCCGTCGAGCTGGCCGGGCCCTGCGTTCAGGCTGATGATGTGCGTGACGGGGTATGTGTCAGTAATGTCGCTATCCCGACCAGGTTCCAGTACAGCCACGCCCAAGTTATCGAACACCCCGCCATCGGTCAGGACGACGGTCTGCGTTTGTGTGCGACCAGCCTTGGTGAACGGCAAGGTTTCAATCAACGGCGGCAGAATGATCGGGAAGGCTGCTGAAGCGGCGACCGCCTTCGCGACTGTCGGAGCCACACCGTCGATCTGGCCATAACGCCAACCTCCAGACCTTTGCGAGCCAAATCGGAACGCCGTGCCCGTCTTCAGGTCACAGGCATTTATGACCACATGCAATCCTGGGCGCGCAACATCGCGGACGGTCTTCGATCCGAAGAGCCTGCTCAGAGCCTGCTCGAACGCCGTCGTGAGACTGCCCCAAACGGGTAGGGATTGTCGAAACGTTGCCAGGCGACGCTCAATCCCTCTCGTCGGAATTCTGGTGAAAATTCGCAGTAACGCGAAGAGTGATGATAGGCACCACAGGGCAAGGGTCGGCAGTCCGGTTATGATCAACGTCAGGAGGATTTTCGCAATCTGAGAGCTTAGCAGCACCTCTTTCACGATCATCCGCTGGATGCCCTTTTGCAGCAGCTCGACCAGCTTCTTGTCGAATGTAGTGAAATCATCCGAACTGTAGGCATAGCACGCACCGATCACGCTGCCTCCCGAGACGGTGGAGACCACTCTCACTTTGTCGAGAAGGCCCCGGTCGTGAAGTGCGCGCAAACATCCCAAGTGGAACGCCATTGCGCGCGCGCCCCCTCCGGACAAGGCGAGTCCGATAAACAGCCGCTTCGGCTGCGGACTAGGACTGGTAGTCGGCGCGCTCAAAGACCGCCCCCGAAATGAGGGGTCGCGACGAGTCAGCCCCGATGATCATCATTAGAAATCGCTTGGCCTGGAATTCATCCCCGGTGAGGAGATTTGCCATCGCGCTATAATCCGTTCGGCTTGGAAGCGGCATTCCCCCCGGATGTGTGTGCCACATTCCGACAAAGGCGACAGATTTCCTGGTCCTCTTGATCTTTTCCGCATTCATTTCAGAAACGCCCGCTGTGCCGCAGATGAAGGCGGCGGCAGACTGAATGCTGTCCGGTGGCGGCCCACTGATCTCGTCGACCCAGATAATCTTCAAGAATTCATCGGTGTGGCCAAACAGGATACCGCCTGTCTCAACGTGCCGACCATTAACCCGCTCCGATCTTCGCATCCATGAGCGCATTCCGGAAAGGGCGGCTTGACTTACTCGGATTTGGTAATCGTTACGGCCGTCGGGAAGAATGACGTCGCTCGGCCAGCCAAACTCGAACTCATGGAGAGCGCCTGTGCGTTGTCCTGTCAGATCAAAGGACCGAGCGCGCGAGGCGACGGCCGATGGATCTGCCAACCATCGGCTCGCAACATTTGTCATTTGCGCCGTAAGCGCCATAACGTCAGCAGCGGAACCGCGGAATGTCGGACTGGAGCATCCAGGTTCCGGCTGAAACAAGCGCGTTCGATCGGGACTTATGGGCCAGAATTCGTCAAGGATGTGCCTTGCTTTGGGGAGATTGGACAAGGCAATCTTTGTACGGCGGTCAATGTCCAGCGTAATGCCGGGGGCGTCTTGTACTGCCATCGTCATTAGCGCCTGATCGGCGTTGTGCCCAAGAGCCATGGAGATGATTGGCGGGTGTGTTTTGGGCCAGCCTCGATATTGCTTCTCGAGTGAGGCCGCGACCATCGTCGATGCCGTTGCATTGATGATTACGTCAGCGGCCAGGACGTCTGCCAGTCTCTCGGCGTTTTCAAGCAATCTAACGACATCCGCGGTCGACCGGAGAGCCTCGACAGAAGGATTCGCGAAGCGGACGTTTTCAGCAGTCGCTTTCGCTTTGTTGACGCCGATCTGATATCGGTCGAACAACTGCCTGACCAAGATGCCCGGCTTGACCGAGTCCTTGTCATACAGCTGCAGCTTGCCGACGCCTGCCCGAGCAAGCAGCATGGCGACAGCGCTCCCGATCGCTCCGCAACCAAACAGAACAACATGGCGTCCAGCCCACCATGCCGAAGCGCTTTCGGCATCCCTTCTCGTAACGATCTCGGGCCGGTCCTCAAGGACGCTGCACCACTCGATTTTGGCCTTTTCGGCCCAAATATAGAAATCGGCAATATCAACCGGGCTATCGTCCGTAGGAGCCCTAATAGCCTCGCGGATTTCATCGACGCGCTTCGTCGATCTGCCAGCAGGCTAGGTGCTGCAGACGTTGTCCACCAGCAATGCCTCGCATGGCGGCGCCCAAAACGAAGATTAGTGGCTTGCCGCTTTCACTTCTCAGCACGCCGAGCTGGATCATCAACCGAATAACCTCGACGGGCACATCACGAGCTTTAAGCTCCTTCAGGAGGCCCGAGAGCGTGTCTGGATATTCGTGCGGCATCCCTGTTGGCAAAAGCACGACGGCGGCCAACCGGCCCTCAGGGATAGTTCCGGAGTGTTCAATCCATTGGCCGAGTTCGATGCGGTTCTCGTTCTCGCGCGTGATCTTGGCATAGCCTGCCCAGAAGGGCGGTTCCGGCGTGGGTGTATTCTGTGAGGGGACGACCTTTACGCCGCTGACTCCATAGGTGACGGGCGGATGGAGCGGCATCCCGGCCGGATCTAACTCGTTCGCGGCGGCGGCTCGAAGCCAATCATCGACCCGCTGCATAAAGCCGAAGAGCCCGTCTTCTGGCTGCCATTCACTATCCGTCGCTTGATAGAGGCAAATATAGTTGCCCCACTGTACGTGCGAGAAGTCGCGATAGCGCGTGTGCGCGAAGTGCAAGCGCGGCAATTCTAATGGGAAATTGGCCGGAAGCTTGAGAAGCAAGCGTTCCCGCGCCTTAAGGGGAATGCCGCCCTCTTTGCGCGGATATCCTGAGCAATCCACCGACAGCGAGATGGAAACCATCTCGCCTTGGGCGGTCGGCTCGACGATTTCGATAATCTCGAGCGATCCGGAGGAGGCTTGAGCAATTTCAGCTAATTGGCCGAGGGCCCAAGCCTGTCCTTCTGATTTCATTCGCGGCCGAAACCAACTTTGGCGGTTGGAGGTGCTGCACGCCCGCGAGCTGCTGCCACGGCCGCTGCCAAAGTTTCTCGCGCGCTATCAGAGACCTCGTATTCATCGTCGTCGAGGAAAACGCCGTTCTCATTCACGGTAAAGATAATCGGCCGCAGATTTTCAGGCGTGCTGTATTCGCCAGTGCACAGGAAAGCGGTATTGACGATCTCCTCATAGCGGTTTCTCGCCTTTACGTGTGGCGGGTTGTCGCCAGAGGAGTTCGACGCCGGGAATTCCGGCGAGCTGGCGACGATGTAACCGATATCGAGCTGAGGCGTTTGCAACTCATCTATCGCGTCCTGCTGAAGCACATCGTCTTCATACATGACTTTCTTCGAGCAATGATGCGGGGCAAGCAGCACGTTCCAATTCAACATGGGATCATTGTTGTGATCGTGCGTCTGCTGAAAGGTTTGCATCAAGGTCGGGTAGGAGACGTCGCCCAGGAACAGTCCGTACATCGGGTGGTCCTGAGACCCGATGATCACGCGCATCGTGACGCTGGTCTCGTTGCGGGCATCGGCTTCCCCCTCTTTGAAGGGGCCGTGGATGAAGGCGTGGAATCGGTCGCTGACGTCCGCGCCATCAAGCACCGTGATTGAAGAGCCGGGGCGAGTATAGAACTGCTTCGGCAGATCATGGTATTTTTCGCCAGGCTCGAACAGTGAGTTGTAACCGATGACTCTCACGCGATTCCCGGCGCCGGGATCGCCGCCGACCTTAATCGTCGTTGCCGAACGACGATGAGCTTCCTTACGGAATACTTCCGCATCCTCGCACAGGACCTTCTCGTCTTCATACTCCCGGAAGATGTGCGGGCTATGCCATAGCTCCCCGATGACAACCCTCTTGAGCAGATCGGCGAAGCCACGGCAGTGGTCCTGATCCGGATGCGTGAGCACGAAGCAAGACAAGTAGGGTTTCCCGTCGCGCTGGGGGAGCTTCGCGACCAGTTCATCAACTAGCGGGATGTGCTCGTTATCGTCGTCCTCTGCCATGACCTTGTCGTTCAAATCAATCTGGAGCACTTCGGATTCACTGATGACAATAGTCGTGCTGTCTCCGCAGCCAACAGGCCAAAAAATGAAGGATGGTCCTTTCACGTCTGAAAACATCACGTCTCCTTGGCCGAGCTGGCACTAGATTTTCAAGCAATCCGGCAGCGCGAAGGCGGGCGTTTCCCATGGGACGGTCGGCTGCGGCCAGCCAAAAAATATACATCGATTTCGTAGATACAAGCCACGCCAGTGGCGCAGAAAGTGCCAGATGTCCAGTGGAAAAATGGTGCGGGCGGCCGGACTCGGCACAGGCCTTGCGGCCCCACGGGGGCGAGATCAAACCGGTACACCCAGGCGAGATCATCGGAATCCGCATTGCGGAAGAAATCCTGAAACTCGGGGTAATATCGATTGACCTTGCCCCCAAGTGTTGTCCGGTTCTGAGTTCGCCCCGGTCGTTGGATTTGCCCGGTTGGGCGATGGGAGCGACGGGAGCTGGCGCAGAGCCTTCGGCATAGCGCAGCGCCAGCGTTTGCGGGGGGGGCGCGCTGTTCTACACAACAGCCATCTGCCTCAGCGTCCAGGGCATCCGCTGACCTGCCAAGGCGTGCGCATCCAGGTTTCTCCAGACAATATCGCCGCTGGCATCAAGCTATCGGCAAAACCGAAAAGCTTATCGACGATTTCTGTCCGCGGATCGGCAAATCTGTCAAGTCAACCGGTGACACGGAATTTCTTCGCATTCTTCGCGGCAGCCAGCGTTTGGCGCTCGAATGCGCCTCACTC
Source organism: Bradyrhizobium sp. B117 (assembly GCF_038969555.1). Taxonomy (NCBI): domain Bacteria; kingdom Pseudomonadati; phylum Pseudomonadota; class Alphaproteobacteria; order Hyphomicrobiales; family Nitrobacteraceae; genus Bradyrhizobium; species Bradyrhizobium sp. B117. Next base: position 8,486,929 of record NZ_CP152414.1, on the reverse strand, counting down.
GCCCCGGACAAGAACAGCTGCGCAGATCACGCCAGCGAACACGAGGACCGGAAGCGAGGCCCGGCAACAGAGGCTAACCCAGCCGGACCTCGCCGCCGCCAATCCCGGAGGGGATCGAGGTGAAGTATCGCATAGAAAGCGTGCCGTTTTCCGTCTTAGTTGCGGATCGTTTCGCCGGAAAGCACCGCTTTAAGCCGGCTAGACTTCGGCCGTGTCCGCCTCAACACGGGCACCACGCATCCGAAGGCCCAGCCGCGCCAGCCCCGGCTGGGGCTCGAGCGCACACGGCGGCGGAGCCAGGTGGCCACGGGTGCGGCTATGATCGGCAAGTCCACTGCGAGCGGATCGCTTGCGCCGATCTGGAATCTTGTGGCCGAAGAGCTGCTGCCGAGCATGGCCCGGGAGTACGTTGCAACCGCGCAAAAGGTCATGGTGGTCAACGGCCAAGCCGAGGCGCGGCGGATCGTGGCGGCGTTTCAAAAGAAGGTCGTGACCTACCTCGACCGAATGCTCGAGACCGACGACGGCATCACCGCTTTGTGCGCCGGGTTTGAGGCCTGTACGAGTTCGCGCGCCACGTTCGATGATCTGATCAAGATGATTCGGGTGATGCACGCCCGCCAGGAGCTTGCTGAAGTCGCCCGTGCGCTTCCATTTAAGATAGCCGATCTCGAGGGAAAACGCTCGCCAAGGTCTTCGATCTCTTGAATGTGCTTCATGCGAAGCGTGCCGAAGCCGTGCCGTTCGCGCTGACGATCATCGCGAGGCGGCTGGAACGCCGTGGCAGCTGGTCCACCTCGCGACAAAGCTCGCCGCGCGCCGGAGATTGCAGCGACCCCTATGCCATTGTGGTCCCGACGGTGCTCGATTAGCTCGACGAGCAACGCCTGTTACTAACCTACGCGTTCAAGCACAATCGCATTGCGCAGGCGAAGGAGAGCCTCACCGAAATCTATGGAATCGAGGAAGCGGTGAGAAAGCGCATCGATCTTGATGGTTCGGATTGGGGGAAGCGGCTGCATAATTTGATGGTGGCGGTGGAGAGCGCGGTCGATACTGAAATCAAGAGCATCCCCACCGACCGCCAGCATCTCATGCACATCTTAGAATCCGCCAAGCCGCCCCCAGACCTTTCCTTGAGCGGACGTCTGGGCCGCATGATCAAAAAGGGCCGCGGCGCATTGCAGAGGCTTGCTGTCGAACAGCCCTGGCGCAGCATTTGACCAAAAGAGCCCGCGCAGCTGATGCAGGGTGGCGAGATTAGCATCCGTCTCGGGCAGGAAGACGGACTCAGTGATCTCGAGCTCGAGCTGCTGGGGCGACAAGCCCCGAATTGGCCACCCGCCGAAATTACCACATGCACCAGATTGCGGCGACGGCTGCGCCGGTAAGAGGTTGAGCGCGCCACTTACTGAGCGCGCAATATCTTGGTCCGTTCCGTACAAAGTTTGCGCGCCGATAACGACCGAGATTTTGCTGATCTTAACAAATTGCCGGCAAAATCCTGAGGCTTGGCTTTGGAAGGGCGCGCACCATGAAAACGCTAGCTCGCTTTTTGCGCGATGAGTCTGGAGCGACCGCCATAGAATATGGGTCGATAGCGGCGCGTATCTCAGTTGCTATCATTGCAGCTGTGAATGGACTGGGCACGAAACTCAGTACGAAGTCCGCTTCGAGCAACTTTCTGACCGGTGGCGCCCGCCGGCTCGCTCGCGCCGAATCAACCGATGCCTCGTAAACTGAACCGTAAAGGGTTCGGCCAGATTACGCGAGTGACATTCCTCGGCAGCCGGGGATGGCACGAAACGCAGTAGGGGATAGCATGGATAACAGTGTCAAGAAATTGCGGCCGCCGCCGCACGGCGCCGCACTTTGCAACGAAGCTATCGAGGGATTTGCCGATCGAGCGGCGAAAGCCGCGATGATCGCGGAAGCGTCGCAGAAATTGGAGGAGTTATTCGACGTTCTGCGTATCGACCATGTCAACGATCATAACACCCGCGATACGCCGCGACGGGTCGCCAAGATGTTCGTTGAGGAAGTGCTGCGCGGGCGTTACGATGCGCCGCCGAAAATCACCGAATTCGAAAACGTCGAACGCTATGATCGTCTGATTATCACCGGCCCAATCGACGTGCGCTCGACGTGTGCGCATCACCTCCTGCCGATCCACGGACAAGCCTTCGTCGGCGTGCTTCCATCGCCGGAGGGCAAGATCATCGGCCTGTCGAAATACGACCGCATCGTCGAGTACTTCTGCGCGCGACTGCAGATCCAGGAGGAGCTCGTCTCCCAGATTGGCAACTACATCGTCGACGCGACCGCGCCGAAGGGGCTCGCCATCCGGATCAGCGCAGTTCACATGTGTAGGACCCACCGCGGGGTCCGCGCGAGCGAGCAGAGCCGGATGATCAACAGCGCCTTCTTCGGTGAGATGCTGCACAATCAAGATCTGAAGAACGAATTCCTACACGAGGCGCTGGCGCTGGAACGGCGCATCGTCGCATGAGCGTCCGTCAAAGACAAGGACTTGCGCATGGTAACTGGCCAGCTGTCTCAACCTTCCTCGCCGCCGCTTGCACCCGCCGCTGCCGGTCCGATCTACCGTTCGACCAAGACGTACGGTCACAGCGAAGGCTTGTCATGCTGCTTCCGGCAATGGCGCGCGACGCACTCGCATTGCAGCCTGCTGCATGGGTACGCTCTGTCCTTCGCCTTTGTCTTCGCCACGCGCGAACTCGACAAACACAACTGGTGCTTCGATTTCGGCGGCCTGAAGGAGGTCAAGGCGTGGCTCCATCACATGTTCGATCACACGACGCTGGCCGCGGCGGACGATCCGCACCTGACCGCCTTTGAATCATTGCAGCGCGCGGGGTTGGCAGAGCTTCGCGTGTTGCCGGCGGTGGGGTGCGAAGCGGTTGCAAGGTACGCTTTCGATCACGTATCGGACTATGTCGTGAAGAAGACCTCGGCCAGGGTGTGGCTTGAAAGCGTGGAAGTCCGCGAACATAGCGGCAACTCCGCGATTTACTGCAATCCGGCCGGAGCCTGACGCCACAGCGACGCAAACGTTCAGGACGGCACGACATCTTCGCGTGAATCCGTGGGCGGCGCTCAGCGCCGAGTCATGTCCCGAGAGGGCGCACGACTTCCGTCGCGAGCGGACGAAACCAATGAAAAAACGAGGGACTATCCTCTTAGAATTCGTCTCCGCAAGCCGCCTAGTCCTTCCTCGAGACGCCCATCACGCGAGAGGATCACATTTTCGATCGAACTTGCATTCCGGGTCGAGACTGTAGACTTCGCTGGGCTGGACAGTCGTTGACTTCACAAGGGGCCGCGATCGCAAGCACGTTGATGCCCAGGAGTCCGTCCAGTTCCATCCGCATGCTGCCACGCAATGGCTCACGCCTCGCGCCAGAGTTCATAATAATTAGCGAACTGCTTCATCGAGAGTTTATAGCGTACCGGACCGAGCAACGGCAGGACGAGCCGGAGCACATCGCTCAACGCCGGTCGGGTGTGCCGGACGTAAAGTTCCAGGGACTCAAGTCTTGATAGCCAATGGAATGTCGGATCGTAGTTGAGGCCACTGCTCTTGTATTGCTTGTAACCTTCGGCGATGCGCGAAACGTATTGGTAGAGATGCAGTTTCAACGCGACGGAATAATCGAGCCGAGATACTCGTCCCAAATGCTGTCGCTATGAGCCATTCAAATGCTGAATGCTACTGCGCGCGCCCATCGATTCGCCAAATAAAGGAGGCATTGTTGCCCAGCGCGCAGATATATTCCGACGTCAGCTTCACAAAAAGCTGTCTCGATCGCGAGTAGACTTGAGTAACCGTGCAACGCGGCGGGGCAAAGCGCCGCCCCGCCAACTTCCGCCTAGGCCGCCGCCCCGTGGTTCGCACCAGGCCCCAGTAAATCTGCAATCTGCTTGCCTGGCATAGGCCGGAAGAAGTGAAAACCCTGCGCGTCGGTGCAGCCGGCCGCTTGCAGGCTGTCTTTCTGTTGCACCGTTTCCACTCCCTCACCAGTTGTCTTCATGCGCAGCGTGTGCGCGAGATCGATTACGGACTGAATGATCGACATGCAATCGGCATCGGTGGTCATCTCGCGGACGAATGTCTGGTCGATCTTGATCTTGTCGAACGGAAAGCGCCGAAGATAGCTGAGCGATGAGTATCCGGTGCCAAAGTCATCAAGCGCGATCCCGACCCCGAGTTCGCGCATCCGATGCAGGGTAGCCATCGTGGTGTCATTATCCTGCAGTAGTAGCGATTCAGTGATCTCGAGCTCTAGCCGTTCGGCTGGGAGACCTGAGGCCGCCAGCGCCATCACGACGTTGTGTGGAAGGTTCGGATTCTTGAACTGCGCAGGTGACATGTTGACCGCGATCTTGACATCGGATGGCCAGCCAGCCGCTTCATGGCAGGCCTGACGCAGCGCCCAGTCACCGATCGCAGGAATAAAGCCCGCTTCTTCAGCGATGGGAATGAATTCGGACGGTGGCACAGGTCCCCGCACCGGGTGGTTCCAGCGAAGCAACGCCTCGCATCCGGTTATCCGGCCCGAGGTCAGATTGACCTGCGGCTGGTACACGAGGTGAAATTCACCTTCCGCCAGCGCAACCCGCAAGTCCAACTCGATCTGCCGGCGCGCCTGCAGCTCCAGATCCATTTCTGCTTCGAAAAAGCAGAAGGTCGCCCGGCCCGCTGCCTTCGCCTGATACAGGGCGAGGTCTGCATTCTTGAGCAGCTCATCAGGAGCATTGCCGTCGGCGAGTGCGAGCGCGATGCCGATGCTCGTTCCGATGTTGATGTGGTGTCCACCGGTCTCGAATGGTTCGGCCATCGCCCGAAGTATTCGGTCGGCACACTGGGAAATGTCGTGATTCGATGCATCGATCGCCAGCACGGCGAATTCGTCTCCGCCGAGCCGGGCAACCAGATCGATGGGCCGCACGGTCTCGCTCAGGCGTTCCGCCACAGATTTCAGCAGCGCATCCCCGACCGGATGGCCAAGCGTATCATTCACCGTCTTGAAACGGTCGAGGTCAAGCAGCATGACTGCAAACGCTCCGCCATCTTCGGCACGCTCAAGCGCCGCAATCATGCGCTCGTGAAACAACGTGCGGTTTGGCAGACCGGTCAACGCATCATGGTGCGCCATGTGCGCGATCCGCGCCTCGGCACGCCTCCGTTCCGTCAGGTCCTCATATGTTGCCACCCAGCCTCCCTCGCTGAGGGGTTGATGTGATACGCCCACGGTCCGGCCGTCGGCCAATTCCTCGAAGTAGGTCCGGGGGCGGTTCTCACGGATCAGAGGCTGTTGATTGGCATAAACCTGGTACAGGCTGGCGCCATTCTCGCCGCTCGCGGAAAGGAATTCAGCGAGATGACGCATCGGCGTGCCGGCCTTGAGGAGGGTCTTGTCGAAACCGAACATGGCTTGATAGCGCTGGTTGCAGATGACGAGTCGCTGCTGTGCGTCCACCAGGCAAAGTGCCTGCGACATGTTGCCGAGTGCAGCCTCGAACCTTTCGTTTTGCGTGCGCAGGTCACGATCGCGGCGGACAAGCGTCTCGTTCTGCCGCTCCAGCTCGGCATTGGCGAACTGCACCTTCTGATGAGCTTCTGCCAGGTTTTCCGATGTGACCCGGAGGTCGTTGGTGAGCGCTTGCATCTCGTTGTGGGCTCTCTGTAGCAGGCGATTGTGCCAGGCAAGCAAGATGATCAGTGCGATTCCACACACGATCAGCCCCGCCGCCATTGCCGAGAAGCTCCAGTGCAGGCGGATCAGCTGACGCTGATCGTCCGCGACGCGGTCGCCGCCGACGCGATTGGCAGCGGCAGCAAGCTGGGCGAGACGGGCATCCAGCGGCAGCAGGATCTCCAGCAGTCTCGGAACATGCGCCGGCTTCAGATCGTCGAGGTACGGCTGGACGGTATCAAGGGCTCGCGCGAGCGCGTCGATGGTCGCGGCGTATTCCGCATCTTCTTTCACGAACTGCTCGACCTCGCCCGTGCGCAGGAGCGAAAGTCGATTGACGATGATGTCAAAGCGCAGGCGCACCTCGTCCACGCTGACCTTGCTGTCCGGGAGGCCAAAGGCGCTTACCCGTTGCTGGAGACGCGTGTACTCCGATGTCGCCTGACCGACCAACCAAGCGACATTGTAACGCGAGACGCGCTCGAGCGCGCTTTGGCGCTCTATCACCAATGCGGAGATGTAGACGGTGGCGGCAACGAACACGCCGATGACCAGCGCGAGCAAGATCTTGATCGTGCGAAGGTTCGACATGGCTGTCATCAGTCGAGCGACACGTGAGTTTGCATGTTACTTCACGATCAGGCGGTTCACCTGCCACGCCGAGCGGCTGTAGAACTTCTGGCTTCGCAGCTCTGGGTCCGAATCGTATGGGTAGACGATGAACAGCGGCCCCTTGTCGCGGATCGGCATATATTCGCCGTCGCGCTTGATTGCAAGGATAGCATTGTATTTCGCGAAGTCCTCGACGGGAATCTCGGTGCTGTAGTCATTCAGCGCCATAGCGATCACACGCTGACCAGTGGCGCCGACGTTCTGCATCAACTTGTCGAGTCGAATGCCTTCGAACTTGACGGGCTGCTTGTACCAGGGCGTGCTGGTTTCGAAGCTCACCATTCCCATCGCTTCGAGGTCGGAGCGGCGGAAGGTGAGACCCGCTTCGGCGTCGGAGGCATTGATCTTGCCGCTGATGGTCAGGATCGGCTGTTCCTGCGCCATGCCGGCCTTGGGCAAGCAAGTGAAGGCGAACGCCACGCAGGCGGTAACAACGAACGTTTTAACTGCGACGCGGCGCATCTGAGTCGGCATGCGGGATCTCCCGGAGCGGTTGGTTAAACGTAGCGATGAACTAACACTGCGCCTCTGCTGGAATTGCTAAAGGCGCCGCTCATGTGCCGGCTTTTTGCACTTGAGAGTGACTCGTTTCCTAAGGCGAAGTCGACAAAGCCGCATCACTTCTGTGTCGCCGCGAAAGCGGCTACTTGAATGCAGCCTCGAGCCTCGGAGCTGCTTGGGCGACAAGCCCGAATTGGCCAGCCCGAAATTGCCACCTGTACCAAATTACGGCTATGACTTCGCCGATAAGAGGTTGACCGCGGCCTTACAGAGCGCGCGCATATCTCGGTCCGTTCCGTACAAAGTTTGCACGCCAATAACGAACGAGCGTTTGCTGACTTTAACAAATTGCTGGAAAAGTCCTGAGGCTTAACCTTGGGAAGGGGCGCACCGTGAAAATCCTAGTTCTTGTTTACGCGATGAGTCTGGAGCTACCGCCATAGAATATGGGTTGATAGCGGCGGGTATCTCACTTGCTATCATTGCAGCTGTGAATGGGCTGGGCACGAAACTCAGCACGAAGTTCGGTTCGATTAGTAGTTCTCAAATAATCAAAGGCCGCCTTGGTTTGGCGGCCTTTCGTTTTCCCACTACGAAAGCAAAGGAGCGGTCCCCGCTCAGGGACAACTAGGGCTGCTTAGGGATCTTTAGCGGAAGTGTTCCTCGTCATAGGGCGTCACTCTTGCGCCTGTATGCGCGCCGACCGCCGGGCGACATCGCTCGACGTCTTCACCGCCGAACTGCTGCTGCCCTACCAGTGGTTCAAGCCAGGGTCGACAGCGCCGGCACAAGACTCGCCGCGATCGGCGAACTGGCCGACGAGTTCGACGCGTCGCTGCTTTCCACCGGCTCGCGATTCGCGACCTTCTCGCGCGAACTTTGCGCCTTTGTCGTCTCGGAAGGGGGCAAGATCCGCTGCAGCGCCCGATCGGCGCGCGCGCCTCCGTCAGGCTAAGGTCTGGATCAGACTGGGTGTGCCTCTGCCGGCCGATTCCTACAGCGTGCGTGTCCGCGCCGGCGAGAGCCTATCCGGCCTCGAGGAAGCCGAGCCTGATGCGCGGTTCGAGGATTGGGAGCGTGACGGGGCGCTCATCGAAGACACCCGTCATCTGGGGCAATGGGACCAGACGCTGATCTTGCTGTGGTTCGACGACAAGGAGTCGGTACCGCCGGCACCCGAACGAAAGCAATGGGACGTAGATGCCCCGCCCTACCTCGCCAAGCGGTTCTCTAAACAGATCGGCTGGCAGTTCGGAATGATGATCCACTGGTACGTTCACCTCGGGACAGCTGACACGCCGGACGTGATCTGGAAACTTGGCGCAATTCCCTTGTCACCGACGTCCGGCGGTACCCACTTGAGGCTGGGAGCAACCTTAGATTCTTCGCGATCCAGTTTCTTCTCCTGCATAAATGTGGGCATGTGGCGGCTGGAGACCTGTCGATCGAGAAGACAACGGATGCAAGTCACTTCGAGGTGGAATTCGCTGCTGATGGATCGAGGCCTGACGGATGTCACTGCCTTGCGATCCTGGGCTATCAGATAAGGCAGGTACGACATGTTGAAGGTTGTGGTAGCCTCGAAAGCTCGCCGATAGCAGGTGAGCAGCGCACGACGCTTCGTTACCAGCGCGTGCAGCAGTGCGAACGAGCTGCAGGCCGGGCTCGCCACCGATCTGCCGGACCTGATCCTGCTCGCATCGCGGCCTACCGCCTCGAGCTCGGTCAATCCTTGGAAATTCTGGTGCGGGAGGACTTCGAGGGCAAGGTGCTCGTTATGGCGCGCGCGCTTCAATCATCGTGGAGGCGGTGCAGCAGGTGGGCAAGGAATACGGCCTTGCGATGTTGCCGCCGCTCACACGCCCGTTGCCGCCGACACGCTGCGCGAGCGCGTGGATAAAACTCCGACAAAAGTAAGCCCGGTCCGCTTCGCGAGTGGGCATTTCATTTTTCTGGAACCGTCTGAAATGATAGAGCTGCCCGCAAGCCGCTCTCGCTCCGCGAGAGCGTTAGCCACCGACAAATGGGCAGATACCAAACGCATGTGTCGCCCCTTAATTGAGAGATAACATCCCATCGGCTGATAGTTGTAAACGATAGAACCTTCTAGACACCCCGTCGTATTCCCTGAAGCCAGGAGCGCCGGTCACCGGTTCGGTAATGCTTGCATCCAGCGGCGGCAGGCCCGCCGCCTGGATGTCGGCTGTGACGGCAGACCGGGTATGACAGAGATCAGGCTAAACCGTCTTGATTGGCCCCAAGCCGAATAGGACGGTGTCGGTCGCGAAGGGCCATAACGTGCACTTCGGTCATGCCACTCAGTGCGAAATTGCGGTCCGAAAAGTCGCCTGGCTATGCCGATCGTTCGACAGCATCACATCAAAGCATTGCCCAATAGCCAACCACTAGCGGCTGTAACTTTCCGTTAGGGCTCAATTTGTCCACGATATCTGGAAGATTCTCAGCGGTAACGGCCAGCATCTTATCCATCGCGAAATCAAAGTACATCGCTAGCTGTTGGACCTGATCATTGCCCAATGCTGCGCGAAGCTGATCAGCTGTGATCGGCAAGTTCTTGCCCTTACCGAGCCACGACGATACTTGCTTACCAAGCTGGGACTGCTCGAGCTTGTCCAGCAAACCCTGCATATCCTTTAGGTTCGTGTTAGCAAGCGCCGCTATTAGCTGGTTATAGACGGAGCGATGCTTCAATTCTCGCATCGCCTTGTGAATGATCGTTTGAACCTCTCTCGGCGCTAATCCGAATTGTAAACCTATTTCTTTCAGCGAGCGCCCATCGTTCATGTCGATCGTAAACCACATGCGTAAAATTCTCTCCTCTTGCGGGGTAAGCGGCTGAGAGGCGATCGAAGCAAACGTGCGAGCTGCGCTTGCATCGACAATTCGCAATAGGTGGTTCGCGAACATCATTATCTCGGCTACTTCAGCCGGATTGTCGAGCAATACGTCTCTATGCGAATGAGGATTCTTGTAAGAGCCGATAGCTCCGGCGAAAAGGTCGCTGCGGGCCTGTCGTTCGGCAGATTCTGCACTATAATCCGACAGCGGGCCGCCAAAAACATCGAACGCCTTGCGCATCAAGGACATCCCTAGATCGCTGGGCGACATACCAGCAGCGTCGCGCACGGCCACTTCAACGGCTTTCATTGCAAGGAAGACCCCGGCGCCGTAGTCTTCGTGCTTAAATGAGCGCCAGGCTTCACCCAAACGAGGGTGCAAGCGTTTGGGCGACAAATGGCGTGCGGCTGCTGATTTAGATGTCGTCAATCAGGAGTCCTTCAAATGAAGCGACATTGCCGATTTGAGGCAGACAACCCGGCCACTGCGCTGACGGCCAAGATAGCATCGCAACTGGTAGAGGAGTAGACGCGAAGGCGCCCGACCCGCGAGCGCCTGGTCAGTCAGCGTACCGGCATCGCGCCGCCGTGATCGAGTTTGTCCAGTCTAAATTTCCTCATCGTCGCAGTGCCCGTCTCCCCGGTTTCGTCGAGCTATCGGCGGGTTCACCGGGCCTTTTGCGTCGGCGCTATGGAGAGCCTCCAGCGAGTGCTTTTTAGTATGAAACTGACAAGAGTGCTTCACAATTGTGGAGGTGAGTAAGAGAGGGCGATCATGAGGAAGATGAAAGCCCGGCTTGTGAATCTGAAATCTGGCGTGGCGTTCAGTGTCGTAAAGGCAAAAACAGCCAGTAGGAATTTGCGGCTTGCAGTCTGAGAGCGCAAAAGACGCCTTGTTGTCTCAGGGGAGCGATATTCCTCGGCGGTCGGGCTCTGTTTCTATTATGTGTGCTCAACTGCCACAAAGCCAAACGGCATGCACTCAGTAAGGAAAATCTACCGTCTCCGGGCGGAACCAAAGGCGGTCAGCGCCGGGGCACCTGCATTCGTGCCAAGTGCAAATTTCGGAGAAAATGGAGGGATTGAGTCCATTGTTAAGCTGCATCGGAAGTTGCAGCCTCCTCGCTTTGCGCGGCTCTCCCGCTACTCCAAGTGATGACAGCAAGATCAGCTGATCAAACAAGCCGCTCAATGAACAACTCTAAGTCGCAGAAAAATGATTACGAACCCGTTGAAGTAGTTGAGGAAGTAGTATACAGCTTTAGATAGAGCTAGCGTGTACATCTAGAGATAGAGCTAACTTTCAAGGCCATTCCAATCTTCATCGTGCCCATGAGGTCGCGCGGGTTGAATGAGGTCCAGCGCAGTCGTGTTCAAGGATTTTCCAAGCATGAGTTCTGAACGAGGAGAACGTTGCGCGAGCTCGAAAAGAAAGCTGGTTTCGTTTCATAGACTGGACATGGATTGCGTCTATGATCTGCACTGTTGATGAGGCTGCAAATCGATCTGGGGGCCTCATATGCGAGTGTCCTGCGATGAGGACGGCACTAGCCGTCTCGACACGCAGAGGGAGTCGGATTCTAAGATGCTGGTGGTGTGTATCAGAATTCAGCCGCCTAATTGAGCGGCGCGGTGATCCTAGCTCAGACAATTCGGATCTGTACGTCCAGCTGGTTTTGCCGGGTTTGTCACCAGACGCGATCACCACTGAGCTTGTTTGGACATGCACAGAAAGAGGCGCCGTCATGAGTGGAACAATGGCTCTTGAAAATGTCATTCCGCGAGCAGATATCGTCAAGCACGCGGAGCGGCTTGGTGCCGAAATCAAGAACATTGCGCTGTCGGACGATTTGCCTGACGATGTCATCGTAGCGTTCAACCGGCTTCTGCTAGAGCATAAGGTCATCTTCTTCCGTGATCAGGGACATCTCGACGATGCACAGCAGCAGCGCTTTGTGCGCCGGCTCGGCTCGCTGATACCGAATCCCGCAATGGCGGACACAATGCGCGGTTCAACGATCCGGCAAGAGCTGTCTGATCGCGGCTGCAGTCATCTCAACCAGATGAACGATGAGCAGGTCCGCACAGCCATTTCGGTGCTGCGGCTCGCAGCGGACCCGCCTTTTGGTGGCGACATTGCTTGGTCGAGCAGGGCGGCCGCTTATCTTGATCTTCCCGATCCCCTGCGGATGCTCGCAGATAACCTCTGGGCTGTGAGCTTCGTCGCATCTGATCTCACTGCGTCAGAGAGGGCCAGCGAAGCCAACAAGCGGCGTTGGTACGGCGTATCCACCGGAACGATCTACGAAACGACACATCCGATTGTTCGTGTTCATCCCGAGACCGGCGAACGCATGCTATCGCTCGGTCGTTCCGTGAACAACTTCGTCGGCCTGCAGCGCGATCCCAGCCAAAGACTGTTTGAACGGTTGCAATCCTATCTCATTGCGCCCCGGAACACCCTGTGCTGGAACTGGAAATCAGGCGACGTCGTAATCTGGGACAATCGCGTCACTGAGCCGTATCCTGTCAACAATACCGGCAGTCCTCACTGGGCCATGGACCAGCTTGCGATTGACGCCCGCGTACGGCACGTGAAGAGGCCAAAATCTAGGGCCGCAAAGGCTGCCTGACATTGTCCGCATCTCCCGGATTTCGCAAGACGCCGGGAGACCTAACGCTAAGTTGCGGCCCTGCAATGTCGAGCGGAGCCGGGTTTCTTATGCGCCAGACCGGCTAACGGGCGCAGCTGCCACCTGCTCAACTTCTTCCAGGCCCAATAGCATTAATCTTCAGGCATCGTCTCTGTTCGCCGGTCAAACCGGTGACACTGCGTTTTTGATGATCTGATGAAACCGTTGGCTCTCGCTCGGCGAGCAGCATCCCCTTCATCGTATCGGGATAGTCAGGCCGGGGGTAGCTCACACCCAATTCAGAACATATTCGCCACCATCCCGCGACGCGTTGGAGGGCCCTGATTCACCGCATCCGGCGCCGGTTGAAACTATCCCGCTCGCGATCGTGCCGGCGTCTTACGTGTCCCGTAAACAGACCGCCGGTCGAGCCTTCCAGGAGCGCCTAAATTGCGCCCATGCAAGGAAACCACACTTTCCCGATCTTCGGCCAGCGAGAGGTCTCATCCTCAAGCCGCACACCAGCTTGATCCTCCGACCGACAGCTCTAGACGAGGGATCTGCTCTCATGCTCTTGCGCACCAGGGTAGCAAGTCCCTCCATGCCCTTGCGGAAGTCTCTTGGTTGCCGCGTTGCGATCACCCGGACCCCACCCGACAGCCGACCACAGCTCCAAGCAGACTCTTCGAAAACCTCTGTTTCAAGCGACCGTCGGTAGGTTTACGGCGAGCGGGGCGACCCTCATTTTGAAGAATCGGCCTTATGACCGGCTGCCCCGGGGGTCGCTAAGCGGAACCCTGCTGGACGACATCGGCTGGAGCAGGAGATCGGAAGCGTCGGCTGTAGATCGATGAAGCATGTGGGCCGCTCCGGCTCGCTTCTCCCCGCGTTAGCTGAAACATCGCTCTCACAATAATTACCTCCTGTTCTGACAGGGGGCGCGCCGGTTTGCGTCGGGCTTGGGGCGTCGCATCCTTGACCGGCTCAGCGAACAATTCGGACAAGTGAACACCCGAGGGCACGGCGATGCGGTCCAGGAGCTCAATGGTCGGGTTCTCTTTCTTCTGCTCAATGCAGCCCATGTATGAGCGGTAGATCCCGGCATCATTGGCCAATTGCTCTTGCGGAATGCCGCGCTCTACGCGGATCCGGCGCACACTCCAGGCCGCAAGCGCACGAGCGTTGATGCGCAGAGGCAGCCATTCCGATGATTATGAAACCACTGGTTATAGCCGGACTGTTACGATAAGCTCGGAGCAGCAGTGGCTGTGCTGCCCAATTGCTTCGAGGAGTAAGGCAACGGTGAGATGCAGACGCAGCTAGCGCGTGCCCGCCTTCTCGTTGACCATCACAAGCGTTCTCGCGGGGCCATAGCTTGCCATTAGCGGCAGAGAAGAAATCGCGTTCAGAGCAACCTGCGGCGTTTTCCCGGGACCGCGACTAGATAGGACGAATCTTCAAATATGGCTCGAGAGAGAAACGAATATTCTTCAATTGGCCGATTCTGGTTATTGCCTTTCACGAGTGCGACCGGGCCGGTCACTGGGGACCACCGTGCCTTCGGCCGAGGAACAGAACAGCAAGGACAACCTTGTTATCGGGCACATCTGCAATCGCTTCCAGTATGGACTGCGATGAAAACGTGAAAGCGCAGGATGGAGGCCACCAGGTCAGTGTGAGCCGATATGCGATTGCCGTCTTGGCGCGAAAAGGAGGTTGGCGTGCGACCATTGGGCAGGTACCAACACGACCTCAAACTAGTTATCGTTGCTCTGATTTCGGTCGATTTTTCAGCTGGGTAGGAGTTTTCAGGCAGTGCCAGCCGAGCCGAAGGTCGCAGAATTGGCGCCCACCGTCGACGAGCTTACGTCATATGACAAGGAGCACGCTGTTGCCTACATGCGACTTCTTGATGCGGACGCGGACAAGGCAGACTGGCGCGAAGTCGCGCGAATTGTGCTTGGGCTTGACCCCGCCGTTGAACCGGATCGTGCGCGACGCACATTCGAAAGTCATCTGAAGCGGGCCAAGTGGCTAGCGGGCCACGGCTATCGCGATCTGCTACGTAGCGGTTGGCCAAAACAATGATCAGCGCGGATGTCAGGATCGCCCGAATGCCTCGCGATCGCAAAAGTTGATCATTCCATCCATTAAGTGCGTGCAAGGCGCGCACACGGTAAGGAAGCACCGGAAAGAGCCACAATCATCGGGTGCATTTCGCCGCGTCTGAAGATTATGCGGGAAGGGTGCGATGCCGGATACTGACTGGAGATCTGAGGAAGCGTACAGCGGCCTGAAGAAGGCGGATGCTGCCGACCTGGCCTGGGAATGGCTGCGCCGGGATCGCGACTACCAAGAGGATTATAAGCGGCTATCTCGCCGCGAACGTTCAAGCGCAGCGGCGGGCCAGTTCCGACGCAAGTGGGGGCTCTCGTTTTCCTGCTGACCCGCAAAGGACTTTCGACGAGCATTCAGTCTTTTGGGCACCCGAGGTGCTGCCGACCGTACTGGCTGTGCGGCCGGCCAACTGCATTGCACCCAAAAGCTATCAGCTCGCTTTCGACAATCTGCCGGGCGGCGAGCTTCGCCGCGCGCCGGATGGATGGCATGCGATCGTGCCGCTCGGGGGTACGAAGCATCGCCTTTGGCTGAAGGAGCCTCCAGTGAGCGGATATGCTGTCGTCCTTGATCTTCCGCTCGACGCCGATTTCGAGCTTCGCTTGGGGGCTGCACGTCGATTTTGGCTCGCCCTCGAGCGTCGGCCGCTCGGACAGCCTCCTCTTGCTATGCCGGCTTTGAAGCAGCGTCGGCTGATCCTTGCGCTGCGCGCAGTGGATGGATGGCAGGAAGGAAATAGCTACCGCCAAATTGCGCAAGGCCTGTTTGGAAGTCATCGTGTGGCCGAGCGCGCCTGGAAAACAGACGATTTGCGCAGCCGAACCGTTCGACTTGTTAAGCTAGGGCGTCGCCTCATGCGCCTTCGCTGGCGAGCATTGCTCAACAAACGCAGGGGCAGGGATGACAAGTAGAGGGTTGCGGCGCGATAAGCGGCCTACCTTCCGTTCTGCCGGCCAATTCTTCTGCTGCCATGGCACGATGTCGGATAGCATAAAGACTTTGCGCTCAGATCTCTCATTGTGGGCGTCTTGATTATTGCACCCGAGCGGCGCCATCTGGGTAGGCTTTGACGGCTATGCTGGAATAGCTTCTAACTTGAGCGCTCTCGACTTGAACATTGATCTCCTGCTGTACCGGATTGAGGGAGACCGCTAGACGTCAGGCAGCCTGTGCAAGTGCGACCTTCTTGCAAAGCCGAGCCAGCCATCGGCAGAAAGAACGTGCAATCTCGGGGTGCGCGCTGCGATCCACAGCATAGGCGCGATATTGCATGCCACTTGGAGCCCGGGAGCCGGGGACGATCTGCAAAGCGCCCCCTCGCACCAGATCACTGACGATGATTTCCGGCGCGACAAGAAGGCATTTTCCTGTCATGACGGCCGGCAAAGCAAGATAGTTGTGATCATACCGTGCGCCCGCTCGTATGTCACTTGAAGACAGGTTCATGGCTCTCAGCCATGTCGGCAGGATGTCGGGACGGGACGTGATGTTCAGTATAGGGGTTGAGCGGACAATCGAGAGCTCTCTGCCCCCGACGAGCTTTGGCGGGCCGACACACACCAGCTCCTCTTTGTAGATCTCCCAACTGTCGGCGGGTTCGATGACGGAAAGATCCCGTGTAATCAAAATATCGAAATCATCCGAAGATGTCGGCGGCGCCAGCGAGCTGACGATGTCCACGATCACGCCACCGGCTTCAGAAGAGAACGCCTGCAGATTTGGAATAAGAAGAGAGAAAGCAAAGGTCGATAGTGACGTGCGGACCACAATCCGATTGCCTCCTGCGCTTGCACGGCGTCGCATTCTCTTCGCGGTGAAGCCGACCGTTTCGATCGGTTCAGAGACTGCGTTTGCGAATAGCCTCCCAAACTCGGTTAAATCACTGCGCCGTCCACGCCGCTCGATCAGGTCAGCACCCAGATAGTCCCGCAGTACAGACAAATAGCGGCTGACTGAACTCTGTGTTGTTCCCAAAGTGGTGGCGGCGCGCGTGACGCTGCCTTCGCGGGCAACGGTCACAAAAGCGCGGATGGCGTTCAAAGGAACTTCGTTGTCTTGAGCCGCCACTGTCTGCTCCGGCGCCAGAATGAACATTCATCACATTACTCGATGTCCACAGGGGGATTGCAGCTTATAAAGGGTCGGTTGCGCTTAAACTCCACGCTAGGCCACTGATAGTGGTCCAGGACCGCAGAAGATCTGCGTCAACAGCTCGGTGCTGTAATGGGGGCTACGTCTTTTTGCGGCGTGCCGACTTCGGCTTGCGACCTTTAGGTAAGGTAGCGGGCGGCGGCGCACCCTTGGACGGCCGAACAAACAGCTCCGAGACGGCCACGCCGAGCGTCTCGGCCAGGCGATCGAGAAGATCGATTGTCGGGTTTGCCTGTTGGCGCTCAAGTCCGCTCATGTAGGAGCGGTCAATACCTGCATCGTAGGCCAATTGCTCTTGCGGAATACCGCGTTCGACGCGGATCCGGCGCACATTGTAAGCCACAAGCGCACGAGCTCTCATGCGCGGAAGCAGCCATTTTGATGGTCATCAAACCACTGGCTATAACCTACCTAAAAACGCCTCAAACTGGAGGTTTTGATCGAATTATTCGATGTGTGTCACCGAACGCCGTTCCGGACGCTACTGGGGCGGGCCGCACAAGCGCTGGTATGTCGACCGCCTACCAATGTGCGGCGGCGCAGATTTTGAGCACGGTCTCTGGTAGCCGCCGCTTCAGCCGCGTGTTCTCGTCCCCGAACGTCTTCAGCCGCTTGGCCTCGGATACCTCCCCGTCCCGCCGAACTTGGCCTTCCATTTGTAGCGTCGCTGACGCCATGCTTGCGGCACAAATCGGCGAGAGACGCCAGCCTCATGCTCCTTTCAAATCCCGATGCTGCTCTTCCGAGAAGCGACTGCGCTCTATGCTCCGGTTCTTGTGGTGGACCAGAACGAACTTCAAACTGGATTAACCCCCTGGGGCAAGGTCAAAATTCGGCAGCGCTGATAGTCGTTTGAACCATGAATGAGCGCGATGGCGAGTTCGCCATCGAGAGCGATCGCGATGCCCAAGAGGGGGCAGCGCATCGGTCTATCGGACCCACGCTCTGTGGTCACAAAACCACGATCCACGCGCAGATAGCGTCAGCTGGTAGTGACCGCGATCAGTATGCTGGCGCCGAGAACACTGCGAAGAGCTCCGCAATATGTCGCTCAGATCGATGTGCCCCCACTCATCACCGACCTGGCGCGTTGCAATGTTGCCGAGCGCATAGCGAGTTTTCGAGTCACCTGTTGCCTCGGACGGTTGTGTCTCCATTTGATCACAACGGAGGAGCCAGCCTGCACGTTTGTTCGTTTCGTACAAAGTTATTGCGCCTCTCACGAGCTCGATCAGGCATGATTGGCGCGAGCGGAATCATCCGTATCGCGACGCTAGTTAGCTCGTCGATCCATCGGTAGCGTTCGAGAGGGCGCCGCAAGTCATGATGAATTGGGGGCGAAAGTAGTTGGACGTCGTCGGAAAACGTCGACCCGACTTCTTTTGCGCAGACTTCGGCCAGGGCAGGACTGCATCGATCTCGGCTGTTGATCCGACCGTTACTACCAGAGTAACCTATATAATGTCGGCGCCGCCCTTACGTCAGTGGCAGGCTGTTCTGGCAACTTTGGCGCCAATGACCTTGGCGCAACGAGGCTCCTGATATCCAGGGCTCGGCCCGCGCCGATCAGGCTTGGGGCTTTTTTCAGGCCTCGGTCGCAGCGCATAACAATCATGTTGCGTACTACGGTGCGTACCGAGCCGAGCCGTCATCCGGGCGACAAGCGGAGTTGGGCTGCTCAGCTGGCATCGCCCATCAAGAATCTTCCGACCGGCTCCGGTGACACCATCAACATGCAAGCGGTCTACACCGATGGTGCTACCCGCTACAACTTCCAGATCTTGATCTTAGCTCCGCAGCACTTTGCTATGTTTGGCAGTGCCAGCGTGCCTGGTGCCTACCAGAGCATTGGGCTTGCAGCCGCTGCTTGGACTGCCTTGAACGCCGGCGACCGGACGCCTGCAAATGTGCGGCTGAGCTGGACAGAGTGCCTCTCTCAACTCCCGACTCTGGTAGCCCTCACCACACCCGGTAGGTATCGATCCACTGTTGTTGCTGTAATGTAGACGAGCAGCTCGTATCGCATCAAACGCGCTGGTCAGGACAGACGAGGTGTCGCAATGGAAACCATAGCTGATCCGCAGGATTGCAAAGCACGCGTACTGAACTTCATCGAAGAAACGCGCGTAGTTAGCGAGAGCGAACTGCAAATCAACAACATCACGCCTTATCATGTCACAAAGTTCTATCGCGAGCAGATTGCCAAAGGCAGGTACTACGATCAGCTGAGGCGCATTGTAGAGCCCTCACTGGACGAGTTCGAGAGCCCAGGCACCTTGGATACGAGCGGCGAACACGACAACACGGTCGTTCCGGGACTGCAGCACAAGTACCCGCAGACCGGCCTGTTGCTGGTGACGGAACGCTGCGGTTCATATTGCCGTTATTGTTTTCGCAAGCGAATCGTGGGCAAGGATTCCGATGAAATCGCACCAGACTTCGATCAGGTCGCGCAGTATATTGCGCGCCATCCTGAGATGACCAACGTATTGCTATCGGGAGGCGACCCGTTCGTGCTTAGTACGGCCAAGCTGAATAGGATCCTTGACCACCTGCTGCCTATCAATCATTTGAGTTCGATCAGATTTGGCACAAAAATGCTCGCCTATGAACCAAGGCGGTTTGAAGATTCTGCTCTGCCGACACTGTTCGAGCGGATTCACAAGGCAGGCAAAACTCCAATAATCGTCACGCATTTCGATCACGTTGGTGAGATCTCGTCCGATGCGGAGCACAAAGTTCGCTCGTTGCGGGCGCAAGGCGTGCAGTTCCTCAACCAAGCCGTACTTCTCGCGAAGGTCAACGATGATCCCAAAATCCTCGCAGAAACCTTCGCCAAATGCCACGACACCGGAGTGCGCCCTTACTACCTCTTTCAAGCGAGGCCCGTGAAGGGCGCTTCTCATTTTCAGGTTGCGCTCCGACGGGGAATAGAGATTGCTCGCGGCGTCAACCAGCGCCTTAGTGGCATCGAGAAGACGTTCAAATACATCATGTCTCATTACACAGGAAAGATCGAAATACTGGATTTGGGAGACGATGGCCGCGTGTACATGCGATATCACCAAAACAAAGTTCCCGAGAAGATCGGACAAATCTTTTCCCGGCCTCACGTCGAGGCTGCCTGCTGGTTGGACGATCTGCCAGAACAATGAGATCTAACGGCGCTCAACGCTGATTACGAACTCGAGCGAGTGCAGCGCGCCGCGACGCTCATCGGAGCCGGCCAAGCCCGGCTGAATCTCCGTCGCGTAGTGCTGGGCAACCCACCTCACTAGTGCGGGAGTCTCGACATGTGCCTTGCTGGCCCTCTCGCCGAGCTGGAGAATTTTGCTCCCGATAGCTGTCCTTCGAAACAACATGCTTTCGGCCTTTGATAGTTGTGGCAGGGGGTGAGATTTCCAGCTGCCACGCTGGGACGCGTTCTGGTGAGAGTGCGGCGTCGCGACGACCCTACTCGGTAGGCCGCATTCGTAGCTTTGGAAGTGCATTTCCTGTTCGGCTTGATCCGATTTCAGGCCTGCATGCGGCCTAGGCCTTCGTCGCACGCATACAGTTCATTCTGGAGTTCGGTTCCGACACGCCATGCGTCTGTTTTCGCGCTTCTTCCGACCACATCCACGCAGCTGTGAGTCGCAACAGCGAACCATAGCCATCCGAATTTGCAATGTGGGGCGCTCTTTTGGGCAATTATCTGGTCTATCCATCTGTTGTTGGGCCCTAAGCAGGCTATGAGCGCGCTTCCAGGCTCTTGGTCATAAAAACGCGGAATGCTCCGGGCGGGTCGCAAGGCGTTCGGCCGAAGACCTTCCATCCGTTCCGAATGTAGAAATCCGGAAAATTGGCGGTGTAAAGGAAGGTCGATCGACAGCCGCACTGTCGGCCCTCTTCTTCAAATGTCTTCAAGATCGCGTTTCCAAAACCCCTTCCGCGCAATTGCCTTGGCAGAAAGAACGTGTCCAGGAACAGCAGTCCTGCCGATGAAAGTCCTATCGACCGCCGAGAGCGCGCTTGGTCGGGGAATCCTGTGATACCATAGCAATGGGTCGGCTATTGCCGACGCCGGTGATGACACCACCGAAATCCTCATTACGCCGCTCGATCTGTACCATGGAAGAAGCGATTACATCCGTTACGACGATGTCCCGGCATGACTTTTCCTTACGTTCAGACTGTTGTAGCGAGCAGCGTAGCCTCAGCCTCAGACGAGCCTGCAATTCGAGATAACCCGGCCGATCGAACTGACGGGCGCGAACCTACGCATAGGGGCTGTTGGCAGTACTCTCGTTGTACACTCTCCTGTTGATCCTCGGCCAGTCTCCTTGCCTGCGTGCTCGCTGCGACAGCATCCCCACAGCGAAGCGAATATCCGCGCTGCGTCGCGTTCCCGCGTCTTAACGGCCTCTCGACGTGGACGTCGGGTTCAGCGAAGTCGAATGGCTAGCAGAGTAACTATTGCGAATGCTTCTTCCACCCGACTGTTCTCTCATGAGGCTGAAGTGGCGCGTGACTGAGACTATATCGCGGGTTGCGCTTCGAAAACTATCCAGGTCCATAGTGGATGTTTCATGGCTGTTGCCCCGCAAAGCACCTTAGGGGCAGCGAGCGCTGCGCCGGCCCGCCTGGGCCTAGAACACTACCCTGCTCCTGGTTTTCGGAAGGCTTATACGTGGTCATGGCGGTTGGCACGGATGTGCCGGTTGGTGAACTCGCGCAACGCGGTGGCGAGGCGAGGAGGCTACCTCAACAACGCTTAAGGCGGGCCGCGACGCAGGCTCGACAGATCAGGCCGATGGCGGCCTCACACAGCCGCACATCGCTGCGCATCTGCAAGTATCTCGATTCAGAGGCAGGGAAGGTGTCGAGGGCACCGTGCAGACGCGCCCACTTTGCTGTCGTCCCACCACCCCGGTCCGCGTGCCCCTTTTTAAGCCCCGATCTTTGCTGCCGCGAGCCGAGACCAGGCATGGTCGTCCAAGGATGATCCTCTCCCGCCTTGCCCAGCCCTTTGGTAGACCGTAAGGCTTCTCGCTACAGCCCGGATAGGCCCCATAGATCCAGGGGCCGTTTGAAGATATCCGTGGTCTGATCCAATCTCTTGACGCTCGCGCGTGCCGTCCGCGATTCTGTTGCAGTCATCAATACGTTCTCAAAGATCGATAAGTAGAGAACGCAGGTCATTCCCTGTTTTTACGTCCTCGCACAGGTCGTCTGCCGGTCTTTCAGTCGGCTATCATGTCACTTTCTCCATCTTTAGCTGTTGATCGGATGCTCGCGCTGCGCCTTCTTGGGGCGCGCCATTACGCACCCTTGAGAAAATCGAGATAGCGGAGATGTTGGGGCGGCTCCAGCGTTGTACTGAACGATGAAAAGCTGGGCTGTTGCCAGAAGCTGCGATCGAAACCTTGTCCATGGTCCGATCTGGACCAGGTGTCCAACCCGCCATTCGTACGCGCCAGCCGTCGATGTTCAGCGCGACGCGAAGCGCCCGAGGCGAACGCGGCGGATTCACCCTCGAACCTGGTCTCAGCGCTGCCCGCCCCTCATCAGCATCTAGTTCGACTCACGATTTCCCTATGGGCGTCCCGACAGAGCGCTGTCTCGCGAGCTCGTGACCTTCTCCAGACGATGGTGTTGGCCTCGATGCTGCGCGGAGGCCCAAAAATCGGTGAATTCCTGCGCCGTGTGGCCGTTTGTCTCGCAACTTCTCGTCGCTGTTCCAATTAAAAAGACTCGGTCGAACAGCGACTGCAGATAGGGCTTCGATCTCGTGATCAAAATCAAAACTGCGCAACGTCTTGCAAGCAGCCATCTGCGAACATTTTCCGGTTTGGCTCGGCGGGATGGGCTGGGCCGGTACAAGGAAGGCGGTATTGGACCAATAGGTGGCATTTTGTTGTAAGGGGCGCGCAGCCGCTCGCCATTGCGTTGATGCATCTTAAATGAAGAGCGCCGTGCGGCCCAAATTTTACAATCTATCATGGTGGGCGTGCTTCTTAGTCTTGAGCGGATTGGAGTACTGCGAAAGACGATGAAATCGCGGTGAATATGTATTTTTATCCTGTTATGAACTCGCACGGAGGGGTGTGCCCGGAATGCTGAGGGAAGCTATGAATAGCGATGCTTTGCCAAGGACCGCGTTTCCGGTGGACAAATATTTCCAGCCAATTGTCCATTGGCCGATTGCCCCATTCATTGCTGAAGCGGAAGCGATTGAGCGGCGCGCTCGAATAGAGGTGCATCCCTTTTTCGAGTACGCAAAGAATCACCCAGATGCTCTAGCACTTTGGGCGAGCCAGGAGGCTGTGGTCACCAACCCGTTTTCGCAGATCCTGCTTCGAGTAATTGCCAGGATTGCGAATGTTCACGTTCGCTCACTTCTGATGCCGGTCGTCGATGGCGAGCACAGCTCAGTCCGTGGCGGGATTGCAGATCGTTCTCACCCGTGGCTCATTTGGAAGTTGTGCAGGTCCATTGGGCTATCAGATCGACCGGTCAAAGTAACCGAAGCGGTAGCATCGTTCATCGAGGCGTTGCAGCAAACTGAGGCTGATCCAATGCGAGCGCTTGGAGCTCTTGGCGTCGGAAATGAGCAAATGCTTCTCGCCGAATATCGAGCGGTGGAGGCTTGTTTCGATACCGCTTTGCCAACAGCAGACTACAAGAGCTTCCTTCACGCGAACATTGGAGAAGACGAGGCGCATACCCGCCTCATCGCTGAAGCGGCGACCGCGCTTGAAAAGCTAGGCTATGACGCGCGGCAGTATCTGGCCGGCGCGTCGCACGGCGTCAGCGCCAGGGTGCGCTACTATGACGAGCTGCTGCGCGAGGCGCAGCTGGGCGTTTAACACAGAGGAAGTGACCATGTCAGACAAGATCTTGGTAACTGGCACCAGCGTTCGCGAGGAATTGCTAAAGCCGCTGGTTGAAGCGGGATTTGTGGTCGAGAACCCGACAAATCTGTTATCTGAGGATGAACTCGCGGCAGCCCTGGCCGATAAGGCGGGATACCTCTTGGGCGGAGACGAGTTTGCAACAGCAAAGGCACTTCAAGGCGCAAAGAAACTCAAGATAATCGCCTTTCTTGGAATGGGGTATCAATCATTTATCGATGCCGATGCGGCTGACAGGTGTGGGATCGCAGTCACCAACACGCCGGGCACTCTCAGCAATGCCGTTGCCGAATTCACAATCGGCCTGCTTTTGAACTCGACCCGCCGCATCCATCAATACGCGCTGGCGTACTCTGAGGGAAATTCCGGGAAGGAAGAAAAACAAAGAGACTTGGCGAATCTGCATGTCGGAATCGTGGGTCTCGGTGGCATTGGCACCCGTATTGCTGAAATTCTGAGATGGGGCATTAATTGTCCCGTCTCTTACTTCTCAAGAACGCGAAAGCCAGCCGAGGAGGCGCGCCTTGGGTTGACTTACCGGCCGCTTGACGAGCTTTCGGAGAGTGTCGACGTCCTGATTGTCATGACACCAGGCAATAACGAAACGCGCGGTTTGATCGGGCGAAGACAGTTTGACAGGTTCAGGCCCGGGCTCATTCTGATCAACAGCGCGCGCGCCGAGATCATTGACCCAACAGCTTTGTTGGACGCCCTTTTGTCAGGAAAGCTCGGCTATGCAGCCTTCGATGGGTTTTACGAGCAGGCCGAGATCGCCGCTGCTGCCAAGTTGCTCATACCGACACGACTAATGATAACCGGCCATATTGCTTCGCTTACCAGCGATGCGCGGGATGCGATGGCCAATCGGGCGGTCGCGTCGATCATCAACATGATCAAGTCTGGCAAGGACCCCTATAGGGTCAGGTGACCGAAATGCGCGGCCCTGAACTGCGGCGCAGCACGACCGACCAGATCGTGTTCGCCTTACTTTGGGTAGCTGTTCTGCTGCTGCTCTTCTTCTGTTTGATGCTGGTTACGGTCAATTACTGGGGCATTCGGCTCGGCGCAATTGATTATCAAAAATTCGGCTCTTGGGGCCAGGTTGTATCCGGTAGCGCGACGTTTCTTGGCGTAATGACCGCGTTGGTGTCGCTCATCTGGCAGTTTGGGAAAAATCGGAAGGAACAAGAACAGAAGTCGATTGATGAACAGACCGCGGTCTATCTCTGGCTCACGTCGCAGCTCGTGCAAGAGGATGTCACAGATCTGGTGAGGGGCCGGCAGTGGGATCTCGAAATACAGAACCTGACAAAGGCGCCGATCTATGTTTGGCGGGTCGAAGCTGAGGGCCGGCCCTTGGTGGATACGCAAAGGCCGATTTTGCCCAACCAGAACACATTCAATGTGCCGCTGCTGGACGATCGGGAGCCGAGCCAGATTCCAGAACCGGTCCTGTATTTTGTGTCTCGGGAAGGGGGGTGTTGGAGACGCTCCGCGACCGGGACTCTGACGGCGCTGAGTCAATTTCCGTGTATGCGAGGTTCGTAAAGTATATTGCGAGGAACAGATGGATGGCGATGGCCCGAAAAGGCAGCGAACTCCTGAAGAGAAAGTGATCAGAGTAGCGCCATCATCCTCTTCCGTTCGAAGATCACTCGCCGACGGCGAAGCACAGTATTTGGCTGCAGCGATCGCCAAGCTGGATAGCCTGGAGTACGGAGACCCTGCCGAATTCGTCTTCGATCGGTCCGGTCGGGCTGCTGCCCGGCGTAGCAATCTCCGCGAGCTATGGGTGCCGCCGACATTCCGAACTGCCGATGAACGAAATGTCGAGCGGGATATAAATGCTCTTTGGACGACCACAGAGCAATGTGCGGTCGTGATTGGCCATCCGGGATATGGCAAGTCGACCCTTGCTCGGTTCCTGACCACCAGATTTGCTCAAGAATTTCTTGCAAGCAAGTTGGACCGCTTTGCGTTCTACGTGCCACTCGCGTCTTTGAAGCTAAAAGACAGGACCAATCAGCGGGCGATCGTAGAGTGTGCACTGCGAGCAGTTGAACTCGAGTTGGATGAAGGGGCGCTCCTCGAATTGGAAAAATCCCTGAAGACCGCCACGTTGATTTTCGACGGCCTGGACGAGCTTCCACTGACGCACGGAACCGGCGACCAGATACCTACACGGATTGAGGCTGCCGCTTTGATACGAAGCGTCAACATCCCAAACAACGAGAGCTTCCGGACAGGTGGCCTCAGCACAATTGTGACCAGCCGCGTGGCCGACTGGCACGAGGACGATCGAACCAAGATAAGGCCAGCGGCCCTGTTTGAAATCTCCAATTTCTCGCCAGAACAGGCAAGGGAAGCAGTGGTTCGCTGGCACGACGTTGCGATTGGACTTCGCGCAGAAGAAGGGCTTGACACAGCAGATCTGGAGAAGCGCAAACTCGATGTAGCCAGTGCAATTTCGACGAACTCCGAGCTCGGTGCTGTTTGCTTGACGCCGTTGATGCTTAACATCCTGCAAACGATCTATTCGGACGAGAGCCGCGATATCCCCTCATCTGTGAGTCAATTGTGCCTCAGAGCTGTTGACCGGCTCTTCATCAAAAAGCACCTGTTCGGCGAACAGAAGCTTCTCGTTACCGAACATGCAAGCTGGATACTGGACGCGCTTGCGGAAGCCGCCTTCACGGCGCAAGAACGGCTCGTACAGGGCGGGACAAAGATCCTGACTGACGAAGACCTTCGGCGCGTCTCAAAAAACACGTGCCGGCTCTCGGAAGCGACGCTCTTTGAGACCCGGGAAAACCTTATCACGAGCATTGCGGCTCATATTCGGCGCGGACATGGCATCTTGCCGCCGCTGCGGCGAAATGAATACGACTTCGCGCACAACGTGTTTCGGGAGGTGCTGGCCGGTTATGCGTTAGCCAAGCGGCCGGTCACTCAGCGACGCGGTTACGCATTGCTCGAGAAGTGGCATCCGCCGATCCGGTATTGGGCCGGACTGCGGGCGGCAAGCGAAGAAGGAAAGAACGAAATAAACGCCTTCGTTGGTGAATTGAGAGGTGGGCCTGGAAGCCGCACGATCGAAGCTGCTCTGGCCCGAGCCGAAATGCTCAGCGAAGTAGTATCCGTCACGCATGGTCAGAACTTGATGCGGGACCTCAAACAGAGGATCCTGGCGACCCAATCCGAGTTGCTCAAGTGGCTGAGCAGGCGTTCGCTGCCGTTCTCGAAGAGGATGCGGAACGGCGATCTTCTGGGCACGTTAGGCGACCCGAGGCTCGAGGCCGAGTTCAGTTCGAGGCTATTCTGGCTAGAGACCGGACCCAGGCAGATTGGGCGATCGACCAACCATATCACGAGAATAACGAAATATTCCAGCGTTCCTGCCTCACCTCCCATCAAGGGAATGCTAAGCCGCTATGCGTTATCGGCGTTCTTGGTGACCAACGCCGAATACAAGCAGTTCCTGGATGATGGAGGCTACAAGCAGCGGGAGCACTGGCAGAGTGCCGAAGGATGGACGTGGGCAAGCGGTGATGATGACTTCCGCAATGCCGTCCTGAACCGTGCTCGGGACGTTGCACCGACGCACCTCACGAGTGAAGTGCTTGGGCAGCGCCTGATTGCTGAAGACTTCCCGGATCAATGCGAGCGAATGATAAAGCGATCTTCCCCGATGTACTGGTCCGCCCCTTCACACAACAGGCCAAATCAACCGGTTGTCGGGGTGAATTGGTGGGAGGCGCTGGCTTATGCGAGCTGGATCGACGCCCGGCTTCGCAAGGAGGGAAAACTGGACAAAGGTCAACAGGTACGTCTGCCGACAGAAGCCGAGTGGGAGAGCGTGGCCCGGCAACTGAGTGGAGACAACCCCTATCCCTGGACGGAGGGGGCTCCTTACGAGAACGCTCATTTGCGGGCCGCAGAAAGTAACGAGGAGGCGAGGGCCCTTCGGCCCTGCGCCGTCGGGCTATTTCCGTTCAATTCGAGTGGTCTTCATGATATCGTCGGCAATGTCTGGGAATGGACGCTTTCAAAAGCAAAGCCATACTCTGAAGAGGCCTTCCGGCAAGAAGCAGACGTCTGTGGCCTGGACGATCGGGTTGCGCGCGGGTCCTCGTGGCTATCGTCCGAGATCGAAGCGGCGGAAATAACGTTCAGAAGCTTTGATCCTCCATACAATGCATATGAAGATCTTGGAATAAGACTTTGCGTCGCTGAACGAGGGAAGTGATATGCACCTTGTCAACGCCAAGATGACAGATGCATGGCGAATACTTGGAAAGCTGAATTACGTTGACGCAATATTTAATCACATTTCAACCGCATGGGTCGACGGTCGAGGACGCATCTTTGTTTCCATGAATCCCGATGGTGTTCTTGCCGTTGAAATGACGCCATCGGACTGGATCACGGTTCCTCTCGATGAAATTGACAAACTGAATCCAGAAAAGCTGGGTGTGAATGCCGACGGATATAAGCTTCATCGGCTGATCCATAAGGTACGGGCGCGACCAGGTAGCGCGTTGCACACGCATTCCGAAAATGCCTTGGCTGTCGGCACAACCGCCGCAGGGCTTCTTCCAGTCTCGCAGACAGCCGTCGAACTCATTCCTGAAACGATTTGTGTCGAGTATCAGGGACTGTTCCGTGAGGCAGAGATTGACCCTGCCCTCATGCGACTGTTTGAGACAGGAGGAGTTGGCCTGCTGCGCAACCATGGGCTCCTCGTCGTGGCCCCAAACATCGAGGAAGCGGTCTATTTGCAGCACTATATGGAAGTTGCATGTAGAGTGCAGATTCTGGCTCTCTCGCTGGGAGGATCTCCATTGACGCCTCCGGGTCATGTTGTGACGCAGACAGCAACGGAGTTGCGCAAAGATCGTGCCGCGGCGGCAGAAAAATTGTTCAAGGCGTTTCAGCGTGTGCTCTTAAATACGAGGGCTTCCCGATGACAAAGTCCATCTGCGTCGTGGGAGCTGGTGTCGTCGGTCTCACCACTGCAATCGTACTAGCCAGCCGGTATGAAGTGCAAATCATCGCTGACAAGTTCGGAGCCGATACTGATTCGGTCAAAGCCACAGCTGTGTGGCACGTGTATCTCGTCCCTGAAACCGCGGAAGTACTTGAGTGGTCTTCGGTGACGCTGCAACGATTGCTTGATATATCCCGTCTTTATCCGGAATCCGGCGTTGAAATCATTGGTGGCGTTGAGCTCTTTAGAGCCCAGCGGAGGCATGTGCCCGCCTGGTCGCATATTCCACCCGAGTTCGCGTTTTTAACAGATGACGAGCTGCAGAGATTTAATGAGCCGGAAGGCGCGCTCCATGGCTCCATTAGCTCACTTTCGAATGCCCCTGTGAAGTGGGGGTACAGATTGAAGGCGCCGGCGGCGAAAATGTCCTCTTATCTGAACTGGCTAGTCGAGCAGGCCGAGAGGAGGAACGTGCAGTTCAGGCGACAGCACGTCGAGCGCTTGGCTGATCTCAGCTGTCAACATGATATTGTCGTTAATTGCACCGGATTGGGAGCCGCAACCCTCGTCAACGACGAAGCTTTTGAACCTTACAAAGGGCAATACTTTGTGGTCGCATCCAATGACGGATCGCCCATCGAATATATTGGAGACGACGACCATCCAGACGGCATGGCCTACGTGATACCCAGGGGGGGGAGAGGTCATGATTGGCGGTAGTGCGGAGGCTGGCCTGAATGACCTCGTCGAAACCATCAAGTGGTCGGACGTGGTAGCCCGGGCCGGCCGTTACGTTCCTTGGGTTCGGCATAGTGCAAGCGAACGGCCTCGGCAGCTCGTCGTCGGAGTGCGGCCAGTAAGGCCGTCAGGCCTCAGGCTTGAACGAGAGATGTTAGAGACGGGTACATGCGTAGTCCATAATTACGGACACGGTGGGTCCGGATTTAGTCTCTCTTGGGGATGCGCAAACGCCGTGTCGGCCCTTATCGGTTGATCAATCCAGTACCTTAAACGGGAATAACTTCGGATGCGTGAAGCTCGACGGTTGCTCAGATCTTCACGCAACCAGGCGGTGTGGCGGGTCGTGATCCATCCGGGAGACGGCATCGGGATCATCGCTGCCATAGCTTGCCAATGTCGCGGACTGCAGCGCTTAGTGGTGCGGCATCTACATCGCTGGGGATCCTCATCAAGCCTCGCCTGAATAGTCGATCTCGATTGCGTCTTGCTGTGGGCTGCCGGAGCGAGTGAGACGCGCCGAGCTCTCACCACTCTCTCTGGTAGGAGACCCATTCGTCGCCAGGTGGGCATCCTTCGGCGCAGGTGGAGGCGGCCGTCGTTGTCGAAGTGCAGGCGATGGCGGAAGGCGGAAGCCCGGATCGCCGCCCAATAATCTGACACGGCGTCCAGGATGCTCCTGAGCTCCCGTTCTCAACGAGGTCGCCATCGGCCTGCTTCTATCACGTCGGCCGCTAATCGGAGACTATCCCAATCCGTATCCATAGAGGCGCTTCTCCGCGCGTTGCCTAAGGCGGCAAGGCCGTCGGCCACGCTCGATGCGTTGAATCCACCGAAAAGGACGATTTGATGCGGGATTTGGGCGTTGCCACGAGGCTCATTGCGCAAATCAACATAGCAGAATCGCTAGAGTCAGCTGCTCGGCTAGATCAATTGCCAAGAGACAGGCCACACTATGAGCGACCCCGTGCCCGATATCTTGGAAGGGCTCGACCGCCCCGCGGATGCCGTCCTGAAACAGGTGTCCGATACACAGCAAATGCTTCGCCGGCCTGGAAAGGCTCGTGGCCCTCAGTCCTTTGTCAGAAACGCAATTCTAGCGAAATGTTTTCCTCAAGACCTGGCGGCCCTAGGGCCGTTCCTTGAGCCGATTGTCCTGAAAGAACGGACCCTGCTACAGGAGCCGAAAAGGCCCCTTGATCATGTCTATTTTGTCGAGTCGGGGCTCGTCTCACTCAGGATTGTCGCGACAGGTAGCCTCCTGGAGGTGGCGGTAATAGGGTATCGTGGCGCGATTGGTGCTTCGCTTTTAATGGGCAGACAAATCTCGACGCATCAAGCTGTTGTGCTCTTTCCCGGAAATGCGCACAGGATTCGTGTGGAGGATTTGCGCCGCGTGATGAATGATCGTCCTGAAATCCGGGAACATCTTTCCAGGTACGATCAAGCACTCGCCCTGCATTGCGCCCAGACAGGATTGTGCGGGGTCCGGCACGGCCGCGAAAGGCGGCTCGCGAGTTGGCTCTGTCTGGCTAGCGACGCCGTGGACGCTCGTGTGCTTCCAGTTACCCATGAGTATCTTTCTTCTGTCCTGGGATTGCGCCGGGCCGGGGTCACTGAGACTCTAAGCCAATTCGAAGAACAGAAGTTGATTCGCAAAAGGCGCGGTCTCTTAGAGATTGATGAACGCAAGTGCCTCGAGCAAAGGGCATGTGGTTGTTATAGGCTTGTTTCAGACGCTTATGCGTCGTGCGAATCGTACGCATCCGGCTAAGGTCCCTGGCTAGGGTCGTTCTTAGGCGGAAGGCTGATGGTGCTTAAGCGGCGTGGGCGACGCTTTGAGGCTGCCAATTCCAAGGCAGCAGTTCGTTGATGCGCTTGGCAGGGTGATCCGGTAGGCGCGCCAGCACGTCGGCAAGCCAAGCCTGCGGGTCGATATCATTGAGCTTGGCGGTGGCGATAAGGCTGTAGATGGCGGCCGCACGTCGGCCGTCCTCATCGGAGCCCGCGAAGGTCCGATTCTTTCGTCCCACGGCGAGCGCCCGTAGCTCACGCTCGGGAGCATTGTTAAAGGGCATGATGTTTTCAGCGCTCAAACCCGGTGGAGAGGACTGGTCGTCCGGATTAGTCTGTCGAAGCCGGGATAGGGGCGCTGGAGCACGAAACGGTGGCAGGCCGCCATGACCATGAGCTGTGAGCTCGCTTTGTTACTTGGCCGCCCCCTACGACTTGCCCGGCTGCGCTGCGAGCGCGGATCCGTAGATGTCGTGCAAGCCACTGGCTCCTGAGACAAGGAGAACCAAGCATGCAAATCGTCGGCATGGACATCCACCGATCGTTCGCCCACGTGGCGATCCTGGAGGACGGAACAGTAATCCGACAGCTCCGCGTAGATCTCGTCCACGATCGGCTTGTCGCCTTTGCCAAGACACTCAGCCTCGAAGATGAGGTGGTCATCGAGGTGACGGGCAACAGCGCGGCTGTCGAACGTATTCTGCGCCCGCACGTTAAGCGCGTCGCGGTCGCCAATCCGAGGCTCGTTCGGGCGATTGCCTATGCGCGAGTCAAAACGGACAAGGTCGATGCTGGGACCCTGGCAAAGTTGCATGCTGCCGGCTTCTTGCCGGAGGTCTGGGTTGCTGACGAGGACACCTACAGCCGCCGGCGCCAGATGGCCGAGCGCGCTGGCGTCTTGGCGCAGATCATCCGGATTAAAGGACGCATGAAGGCTATCCTGCATGCCAACCTCATCCCGCCCTACAAAGGCTATCTCTTCGGCAAGCGCGGACAGCATTGGCTGGACAGTCTGCCTCTCCCATCGGAGGAGCGTGCAATGCTCTGGCGTCTGATCGTGGAACTCGAACGCGTGACGAAGCAACTGTCGGAGATCGACAAAGTCGTGGCCCAGCAGGCTCTGGAGATCCACGGGCTCTCTCAAGCTGATGACGATCCCCGGCGTGAGTTCGGTTGTCGCATCGAGTGTACTGGCCTCCATCGGCGACATCGCACGCTTCCCGTCGCCGGATAAGCTCAGCAGCTATTTCGGGTTGACTCCGCGGGTTCGGCAGTCAGGCGAGCACCCGGCACGGCATGGCCGGATCTCGAAGCAGGGCAACCGTGACGCCCGCAAGATGCTGGTTGAGGCGGCGTGGTCAGCCAAGACGGCGCCGGGTCCGTTGCGAGCATTCTTCAACCGAACGCAGAAAAAGCACGGGGCCGGGGTCGCAGCCGTCGCGACGGCGCGCAAGCTCGCAGTCATGATCTGGCACGTCCTGACGACCGGGAAGGACTACGCTTACGCGCGGCCAGCGTTCACGGCGATGAAACTCCGGAAGGTGGCTCTGAAGGCTGGGGCTCCCCGTGCCTACGGCAAGGCTGGCCCGGGCCGGGACTATTGGATCAAGGAAATCCGCGAACGGGAAGCTGGTTACGTCGCACGCGTCGAGCAGGCCTACGAACGCATGGTGGCTGCCTGGAAGGAAAAACCAAAAAAAGCTGCCACGAACTGAAGCTAAGGACTTCTCAACACCATCCGTTGTCATGCAAAGCCGTCCGTCATCGAGGAAGCGGCTAAATGCATCCCACCGGCTGAGGCGGTAATTGATCGCCTTGCTCGTGTCGTTGTTCCTGGAGAGCTTGGCGCGCTGCTCGCGCAACCACGCCTCCAGCTCGATGATCAGAGGGCGGCTACGCTCCTGGCGCACACGCAAAGGGTCCTGCGCAGTAAAACCGTTGATCTCGCGTTCGATAGCGAACAGAACATCGATGCGCTTTACCGCCTCGGCCGCGATCGGCGCCTTGCTGAGCGCGCGAGATCAAAGAACTTGCGCCTGCCGTGCGCCCAGCACGCGGCCTCGATGATGGACCGCCCTTGCGATTGGCCTCGTAGAGTCTGCCGAAGCCGGCGTAGGCGTCGGCCTGCATCAGTCCGGCATAACGCGCCAGATGCTGCTCCGGATGCGCAACGCCACGATCGGGCGAGTAGAAGAAACCGCCGCCGGCGGATCTGGGCCGGCAAACGGACGGTCGTCGCGCACATAGATCCAGAGCCGGCCCGCCGGATCTTGCCCTTGGCCAAGACCGGCACCGTGGTGTCATCTGCGTGGATACGCTCGGCCGCGAAGACGTGACTCCGGATCGCCTCGACCAGAGGCATCAGGGTCGCCGCGTAGGCACCTACCCCTTGCGCGAGCGTCGAAACGTCGAGATCGATGCCTTCACGCTGGTAGACATCGCTCTGACGATGAAGCGGAGGTGCAGCCGTACTTGGCAAACAGAAACATGGGCCAGCAGCTTGGGCCCTGCACGCCCGCGCGCAATCGGATGCGAGGGGGGCCGGCGGTTGGGTCATCGCTTCGCAGGGCCGGCAGACGAGCTTCTCGCGCACGTGCTGGATCACCTTCCACTGGCGCGCAATAAACTCCAGCGTCTCGGTTACGTCCTCGCCAATCTTGCGCAATCGGCTGTCGCCGCAGCACGGGCAGGTAGCCGGCGCCGGATAGACAATGCGCTCTCGCGGCAATTGCTCCGGCAGCGGCCGGCGAGCTTGCTTGCGGCGCTCGAACGATGGCACCGCAATCTTCTCGGCTGCCACCTTCGCCGCGGTCTCTGCTTGCGCCGCGTTCTCCAGGTCGGCAAGCTGTAACTCGAATTGGTCCAGCAACGCGCCTCGCTCGGAGGACTGCCCGAACTGCTCATGCCGCAGCTTCTTGATCGTGAGTTTGAGCTTCTCAATCAACAATGTTCCCGCCTGGGCTTCCGCCTCCGCGGCCAACCGGGCCGCTCGCTCGGCGCGCAGAATCGCCTGCAGCGTGGTCACATCGTCGGGGAGAGAACCATCAGCGCCCATCGCCGACCAGAGAATCACAACACGCAATGTCTGTCCGGACTGCTGATCGTGCCACGGATTCAAAATCCCAGCGGTCAGCCGGCTACTGCGGCCGCCACGTGTGTTGCGGCATCCCCCAATCGATGCCCTCCAGCAGGTAGCCAAGCTGGACTGGGGTGATTGTCACCACGCCATCAGCCGCGACGGCCACAGGAAGCGGCCGCGCTCCAGCCGCTTGGCGTAGAGCGACATGCCCAGCCAATCATGCCAAAGGATCTTGATCAGCTTGCCGATCCTGCCACGGACCACATAAAGGTCGCCGCCGTGCGGGTCTCGCTTGAAGGCTTCCTGCACCAGCAAGCCCAGCGAGTTCATGCCGCGACGCATATCAGTGTGGTCGGTCGCAATCCACGTCTCCCTCCGGTGAGGGCCGCCTTGTCGGGTTAATACCAGTGCTGTGTAACAGCCCTTATGGACAGCAATAAGTTCAGTGCTCAGATTGAACGGTTCGAGGTTGTCGAGACTGGCCGTCGCCGTCGCTGGACCGATGATGAGAAACTCAAGATCGTTCTGGAGAGTTTGCAGGCCCCGCGCGCGGTCTCGTCGACAGCACGACGATACGGCATCTCGCGCTCGCTCCTGTTGACTTGGCGACGATCGTTTGGGACGCGGACGAGCAATACTGAACAACCTCAGCCAGCGTTTGTGCCAGCGATGGTGATGCCGGACCAACCGCCGGCGCCGCCAGTAACTTTAGCGGGGCCAGCGAGCGGACGCATGGAGATTGTCGTCGGCAAGGCCTGTCGGGTGATCGTGGACGCCGGCGTTGATATGACCGCGTTGTCTCGCGTATTGGATCTGCTGGAGCGGCGATGATCCCGATCGCGGCAGGGGCGAGGATCTGGATCGCAACCGGTCACACTGACATGCGCAAAGGCATGCAGGGTCTGGCATTGCTGGTGCAGGAGGGGCTGGGGCGGGATCCTTTTGCCGGCGACGTCTTTGTGTTCCGTGGTCGTGCTGGCACCCTGATCAAAGCCCTTTGGCACGACGGGATCGGGCTGTCGCTCTACGCCAAGCGACTGGACCGTGGCCGCTTCATCTGGCCGGCGACGGTGGATGGCGTGGTATCGCTGACCGCAGCTCAGATGGGCTATTTGCTGGAGGCGATCGACTGGCGCAATCCCCAACACAGCTGGCGGCCGCAGAGCGCAGGATAGGTTGCGCAATAGTCCCGTGAGATTGCAAAAAGCGCACGCCAAATCGTCGCTTTTGTGATTCCATCGGTGCATGGGTGACGGTCCCCAGAAGCTGCCGGAAGACATTGAGGCGCTGCAAGCGGCGTTGCTGGCGACGCGCGCCGAACTCGCCAGCGTTCGCGCCCAGCAGTCCGACGACCATGCTCTGATCGCTCACCTGAAGCTGCAGATCGAAAAGCTGAACCGTGATCGTTATGGCCCTCGCTCGGAGCGTACCGCAAGGCTGCTGGATCAGCTCGAACTGACGCTGGAGGAGCTCGAGGCCTCAGCGACTGAGGACGAACTCGCTGCCGAAATGGCCGCGGCCAAGACGACGAAGGTGGCCTCGTTCACGCGCAAGAGGCCGTCGCGCCAGCCGTTCCCGGACCATCTGCCTCGCGAGCGGGTGCTCGTGCCGGGACCTGTGGCGTGCGCCTGCTGCGGCGGAGCGAGGTTGTCCAAGCTCGGGGAGGACATCACCGAGACGCTGGAGGTGATCCCGAAGTCCTGGAAGGTGATCCAGCACGTCCGGGAGAAGTTCAGCTGCCGTGATTGCGAGAAGATCAGCCAGTCCCCGGCGCCGTTCCACGTCATCGACCGTGGTTGGGCCGGCCCCAGCTTACTGGCGATGGTGCTGTTCGAGAAGTTCGGCCAGCACCAGCCGCTG
This sequence comes from Bradyrhizobium sp. B117, assembly GCF_038969555.1. Taxonomy (NCBI): domain Bacteria; kingdom Pseudomonadati; phylum Pseudomonadota; class Alphaproteobacteria; order Hyphomicrobiales; family Nitrobacteraceae; genus Bradyrhizobium; species Bradyrhizobium sp. B117. Next base: position 8,450,928 of record NZ_CP152414.1, on the reverse strand, counting down.
AACCGTCAGGCCGAACGCTATGGCAAGGAAGGCGTGCCGATCAGCCTGTCGACCCTCGCCGACCAGGTTGGTGGCTGCACTGTTGCGCTGACGCCCTTGTTCCGGCGCCTCGAGGCCCATGTGCTGAGTGCCGAGCGATTGCACGGGGATGACACGACGGTGCCGGTCCTGGCCAAAGGCAAGACCGACACCGGCCGCATCTGGGTCTATGTACGCGACGACAAGCCTTTTGGCGGGCAGGCCCCGCCGGGAGCAGTGTTTTATTACTCGCGCGATCGCGCGGGCGAGCATCCCCAGGCCCATCTGGCCGGCTACAACGGCATCTTCCAGGCCGATGCCTATGGCGGCTATGGCAAGCTTTACGACCCGAGCCGCAACGTAGGTCCGATCCTGGAAGCGGCGTGTTGGGTCCATGCCCGACGACCGTTCTTCGTGATGGCTGATCTGGCGGAGAATGCGCGCCGCAAGGTACAAGGCAAAAAGCCAGCGGTGATCTCGCCTCTGGCACTGGAAGCAGTCCGTCGGATCGACGCCTTGTTCGAGATCGAGCGAGGCATCAACGGCGAGACGCCCGAACGGCGCCGGGCCGTCCGCCAGGAGCTGAGCGCGCCGCTGATGGCCGATCTGAAAGTCTGGATGCGTGAACAACGCGCCAAGCTCTCCCGGCGCAACGACGTTGCCAAGGCGATGGACTACATGCTCAAGCGCTGGGATGCGTTTACCCGCTTCCTCGACGATGGCCGCATCTGCCTGTCGAACAACGCCGCCGAGCGAGCCCTGCGCGGCATCGCCCTGGGGCGGAAGTCTTGGCTGTTCTGTGGCTCCGACCGCGGCGGCGACCGTGCCGCGATGATGTACAGCCTGATCGTCACAGCCAAAATGAACGACGTGGATCCACAAGCTTGGCTCGCCGACGTCCTGGCACGCATCGCTGCACATCCCGTACAACGGCTCGACGAACTTTTGCCCTGGAATTGGCGCGACCGAAATAAGCAAGTCAACCAAGCAGCCTGAGTGACCGCTACGCGGTCCTCACCGGATGCTTACCAATCCACACCCGCACGCCCGGAGCAATGGGTATCACCGTAGGCGTCCATCCGCCAGCGCGGCCACGGCGGCCTTCGGCGTCGCCGCGTCGACAGCGCCCGTGATCCGCATCCGAGCCCCGGCCGCAAACTCGATCTCGATCGACCCGCCGCTGCTAGCCGGCGCGACTGGACAGGGCGTCGGACCTGCTTCCGCGACCACCATCGCGGGTACGAAGCCAGGGGAATCGGCGGCATCCTTCGGCTCAGGCCCAAAACGAGCGCCGCCATCGCAGCAGCGCGAGCAAAATGGTTGGCAGATCACGGGTACCGAGACCTGCTCGGCGGCGGAGTTGCGAAATAGCAAGAATCTGCCATCGCGCATCGTGTAGCCGAGAACGAAGTTCTCCAGCCGCAACCCGTGCTCATCGGTGCGAATCGCTTGATGCACAATTCGTCTCACCCCTGCAAACCCGAGCTGACAGCTGGCGCGTACCCGTTTGGGATCACAAATAAGGCTTCCTAACCCGCACGCCGGTACCCACGGACTTTTGCGGATTTGGCCCAATCACCGCGGCGAAGTGGCTTCCGTCAAATTCTCCTACCAGGCCAAGTCGGCAAGCAAGTAGGTCCAAGTTCGCAAAGGGGGCGCACCGATCTTCCATCGGGCAGCATCCGACGGGCAACTAAGTGGCTGGTGTGGCGTACTGCCTAGCGGTCCTACGGCGACCCGCGTGATAGGCGATCGCGTGTAGTGGCCAGAGATAGCCACGGCGTGATCACCGGGCAAGACCTCGCTCGCAGCCTGATCCACGGATTCGTGCTTTCAGCGTACCGAGCCGAACGGGCGCTCTAGCATGCGTCGGACGCGTACGGGCTCAGGACCTATATGGAACGCACTGGCTTGCCGGTCCAGCGCACGTTCCGATTGCGTCGCGCGGTTTCGTTGGCGCAAGTAATCGAGCCATGTTGGGCAATGATAACGCTCTGTCCACAGTTCAGGATCTGCAATGTCGCGAGCAATGGACCAGCCATAGGCTCCGTTGCGCTGCCGAAATAGCTGGACCTCTTGCATCACATTATGGAAGGCGCGTGCATTCTCCTGCAGGACGCGATATTCGATTTCCACTACAAGCGGTCCGCTGCGTCCGGTCAGCGGCAGGCGAACCTTAGGATCGTCGAGCATCTCGGGCTCTTCGCCTCGCGCGCCGATGCGCGGCATGGGCAGCCAAAGCCCAAGCAGCGGCGAAGAAAGTAAGAGGGCGGCTGATACTAGGAGAGCCACGTCGACCCCGGCCGCATCTGTCACGTGGCCCCAAGTCCAACTGCCGATAGCAATCCCGCCGGAGCTAGCGGCCTGATAGGCCGCTAGCGAGCGCCCCGCTACCCAGCGGGGCGCCGAGAGCTGCAAGCCAACACTAAAGAGCAACCATATCATCATCCACATGGCGCCCGCCAACACCAGCGCGATAGCAGTCAAAACTGGCTCGCGGCTGAGCGCCACTCCAGCTATCGCCCCGCCCATCGACACAGCGCAAGCACGGATCGCTGCCTCGCCGCTCATGCGCTTGCGGACCTCGGTGATGTTGAGCGCCCCGATCACCGCGCCCAGCCCAAAGGCGCTGGCCATCATACCGTATATTTCTGCGCCTCCATGCAAGAGATCGCGAGCCACTAATGGCAGCAGGGCGATGATCGCGCCTCCGATCAGACCGATGACCATGGAGCGGGTCAGAACGATCTTGATCGGCGGCGAATTCATAATGTAGCGCAGGCCAGAAACCATTGCGCGAATAAGCGTTTCCGGCGGAAGAGTCGGCGGTTCAGTGATGCGCTTCCAAAGAAACAGCGCGGCTATTAAGGGTAAATAGAGCAGAGCGTTGAGCGCGAACGCAGCCACCGCGCCCGCGGCAGCAACGACGATGCCGCCAATCGCAGGCCCCACGCTGCGTGCGATATTATAACTAATACCGTTGAGCGCGACGGCCGCAGGCACGGCTTCGGAGGGCACCTGTTCGCTTACCGAGGCTTGCCAAGCGGGTCCCATCAGAGCCATGCCAGTCCCGACGGTAAAGCAGAGTGCAAGCAGAATATTCGGCGTGACCATGCTCAACCAGGCGAGCATCGTTAGCGTAGTCGCGGCGGCGAGCGTGATACCCAGCGACACGAGTGCCACTATGCGCCGGTCATGCATGTCGGCGACCGCACCGGCCGGCATTGAAATCAACATGACCGGCAGCATCAGCGCGGTCTGCACCAGCGCAACTTTATCGGCCGATGATGTCATCTGTATCATCGCCCAGGCGGCGCCTACGCCCTGAATCAAAATACCAAGATTTGACAGCAGGCTCGCGAGCCAGATGCGGCGAAATGTTGGAAATCGTAACGGAGCAGTGATCCGATCCGTGGCCAATTCCTGGGCATTGGACAGATCGGTCATCACAGCTCCAATCTGGTTTCCGACCTATCAATCCTGACGGGGGTTCGCAGTGACCGATGAGTGCTCGCGGCGCGCTGCTGCCTTAGCGCGTTTCCAACCTTGTCTACTTTGTAAAGTTTGCCTCTGGAGCGCCCATGGGGCCGATACGCTTGTCGGGACATCCCTCGCAATCGGGGATTCCCATCTCCATCGCCAGACGCTGTCTTTCGGCATGAGAAGCTGAGCGGCAGGAAGCCACTGTGATGCCTCACCATTTGCATGAAAACATCGGCCCCAGTGCGTGGATGCGGCGCAAATTTTAAGCGTCCCAGCCAGTTGATGCCGCTCACCTTCTGGATGGACATCGTAGGCAATATCTCAGTCCTTTAAGACCAGGTCGCGTTTGGGTCGCGCAACTAGGCAACATACAATACCCGACCTCTGGACCTTCCTTGATACTTTTCATCTAAATTCGGACATCACACCACAGTGAGCGGATGAGAGCGTGCCGAATTTGCGGTGTTACGCGCGAGGGAGCGATAAAAAGTGCGCAAACGCAGAGTTCGCTCGTGAGTAACGCACTCACTCCTCGGCAGGGGCCTCAATCGGAACCGCAAAACCCGACTTCACACGGTCCATAATGACCATTGTCTTGACGCCCTTAATGTCCGCATTCTCATAAAAGAATCGCCGCGTGAACTGTTCATACTCTTCCATGCTGTGTGCGGTAACGTAGAGGACGAAATCTGAATCGCCGGTCACGTAAAATCCATTGACGACTTCGACTGACGATTTGATTGCCTTCTTGAACCTGTCGATGATATCTGAGCGCTCCCGTTCCAGGCTCACCAGCACAAGCATTTGAATAGGTCTTCCTACGGCCTTCGGAGAGACAATTGAGACATCGGCTTCGATAATGCCTTCCGAGCGGAGCCTCTTCAGCCGTCGTTGACACGCCGTCGCAGAAAGCCCGGCCAGTTCACCGATCACCTCAGAAGTTAGGCGGTTGTTTTTTTGCACGATCTCCAAGATCCGGGCATCTATTCGATCGTAGTTCATGATCTCTCTCCAGCCTTCAGGTGTGCTTCGCCGCAAAGTGCCTGTGCCATGCAGGAAATCCTCCCGACGGCAGGAAAATGCGATGCAAATCAGTTCGCGACATCAGTATCCTGATTGCCGAGGCAATTTCAACAAATGACGCGTTTGGACCCCGCCAATGGCCCATCAAATCGTTCGGCACCAAAGTTCGCATTTGGTCGGCCTTGCTACCAGGCACCTGCAGCGTCTGCACCGCCGCGATTTCTTGGCGGGGGCGGCGCTGGTCGACGGCCGATGGATCTCTGGCGATCAGCGAGATGTTGTGGCCGATCCGGCGACGGCCGAAGATATCGCGGATGTTGCTCATTGCTCTGCCGCGGACATGAACCAGGCGATCGCGGCAGCTGAGCGATCGTTTCCCGCGTGGCGAGAGCTCTTGCCAGCAAGGCGTGGCGCAATTCTTAGGTCTTGGGCGTCGTTGATGCTGCAGCATTCGGAAGAGCTGGCCATCCTCGTGACGAGCGAGCAAGGCAAGCCGCTCGCCGAAGCGCGCCAGGAAGTCGCGTACGGTGCAGGATTTCTCGAGTGGTTCGCCGCAGAGGGTGAGCGCGCTTACGGAGAGACTATCCCCAGCCATAAGCCCGAAAGTCTGCTTTACGTCCGGATGCAGCCGATTGGTGTCGCCGCCGCCATCACTCCGTGGAATTTTCCTGTCGCCATGATCACGCGAAAAGCTGGGGCCGCTCTTGCAGCCGGATGTCCGATGATCGTGAAACCTGCTCCCGAGACGCCGCTCTCCGCACTCGCCGTCGCTCGGTTGGCTGAACAAGCCGGAGTTCCGCCTGGCGTTCTTCAAGTGCTTACGGGCAATCCGATCGAGCTTTCGACGCCGCTGTTGCGTGACAAAAGAATACGGGTTCTGTCGTTTACAGGTTCTACGGAGGTGGGTCGTCGATTACTTGAGGGGGCGTCCGACACTGTTAAAAAGGTGTCGCTAGAACTGGGCGGCCACGCTCCCTTCCTCGTTTTTGATGATGTCGACCTTAAGAAGGCGGTCAGGGGTGCAGTAGAGGCGAAATTTGCGACCTCGGGTCAGGATTGCTTGGCCGCCAATCGCATCTACGTCCAAAGAGGCGTCTACCCTGCTTTTGTCGACGAGTTTGCCGCCTTAATCGCCCAGTTCAAAGTCGGTCACGGTCTAGACCCCGCAACTGAGATAGGCCCAATGACCAAGTTGGCCGTCGCAAACAAATGCAGGGCCCAAATCGATGATGCGGTAAAGAAGGGCGCGCGGGTTCTCTTCACTCATCACGGCGCGGCGCTGGGGCCCAACTTTGTACCTCCGACGTTGCTAACCGACGTCACGGAAGAAATGCTCATCGCGCATGAGGAAACATTTGGGCCGGTAGCTGCTGTACTTCCGTTCGATTCCGAAGAGGAAGTTATCGCCCGCGCCAACGCTAACGAAATGGGGCTGGCGGGATATGTCTACACAGAGAGCCTACGTCGAGGGCTCCGACTGTCCGAGCAACTCGAGTGCGGCATGATCGGCGTCAATACGGCGTCGTTCACGGGCCCTCCCATTCCCTTCGGCGGTTGGAAACAATCTGGGCTCGGTCGCGAAGGTTCGCGGCACGGTTTGGCGGAATACATGGAGCTGAAATACGTGTGTTTTGGCGATTTAGCGGCTTAGGAGAAACGGTATGATTGATATCAAGACAATCGCTGAGCTCGATCGCTCCAGTGTTCTTCATCCTTTCACTCAGCCCAAGGACTTTGCGAAGGGAAAACTCGGTGATCCTACGATCGTCACAGGCGGCCAAGGGATTCGCATTCAAGACGCCCAGGGACGTAGTTACATCGATGGCTTTGCCGGGCTCTATTGTGTAAATATCGGCTACGGTCGCACTGAGGTGGCACAGGCGATCGCCCGGCAGGCTTACAAGCTCGCGTACTACCACACGTATGCGGCACACACGAGTGAGGAGCTGGCGATCCTCGCGGGTCGTCTCGTAGAGATGGCGCCTGGCAAGCCGAGCAAGGTGTTCTTCGGGCTGTCTGGATCAGACGCCAACGAAACGCAGGCAAAGCTCGTCTGGTACTACAATAATCTACGCGGGCAGCCGAAGAAGAAAAAGATTATCTCTCGCGAGCGAGGATACCATGGCTGCTCAGTCATTTCGGGTTCAATGACCGGCATGTCCTTTTATCACGATCACATGGATCTTCCCTTTCCGGGCATTTTGCATACCGGCACGCCGCACCATTATTGGGGAGCCGAACCAGGCGAGACAGAGGAATCCTTTTCCCGCAGGCGTGCCGCCGAGCTTGAACAATTGATTGTGCAAGAGGGGCCGGAAACGGTCGGTGCTTTCATCGCCGAGCCGGTGCTGGGTACGGGCGGGATTACACCGCCTCCCACTGGCTACTGGCGTGAGATTCAAGCTGTCCTCAAGCGTTACGACGTTCTTCTGATCGCTGACGAGGTGATCTGTGGCTTTGGCCGAACCGGCGCAGACTTCGGAAGTATGCTCTATGGTATTGAGCCAGACCTGGTAACAGTCGCCAAAGGTCTGACATCCGGCTACGTTCCGCTTTCGGCAGCTATCGTCGGCGAAAAAGTCTACGCGGTTATGGAGGAGGCTGCGGATCGTGTCGGCGCGTTTTCGCACGGTTATACCTATTCCGGCCATCCGATTGCTGCCGCTGCTGCCAACGCAGTTCTCGACATTGTCAAAACAGAGCGCCTAACCGACCGCGCGAGGATCGTCGGATCCCACTTCCATCGTCGACTCAAGGAGCGTTTTGCTCAGATGGAGATCGTTGGGGAGGTTCGAGGTGTCGGCTTACTCGGCGCAATAGAGTTCGTTGCGGATCGTCAGACGAAACGGCGCTTTGACCCTGCGCTCAAGGTCGGGCCGCGCATTTCCAAGGCTGCTCGTGATCGTGGGCTCATTGTACGAGCAATGCCGCATGGAGACATTCTGGGATTTGCTCCGCCTCTTGTTGTAACCGAGTCTGAGATAGACGAAATCGTTGATCTGGCCTATCAGGCGACCAAGCAAGTCATGGACGAACTTGCGAAAGAGTCAGCAATCGCTTGAATGTGCAGACCAGTGCGGCGCAGCCAACGCCAAACACGCAAGATATAGGCGCCTTTCCCCTGCTGATGAGTTGCGCGTGGGCCGATCGAAAGAATGCGGCCCGCGAATCCTTTGGCGTGTTGTTGCAGCGTCAAGCCTCGTCGCATCACATCTCTAGACATAATCATGAGTGCTATCCGAATTGACGGAAAGGCCATCGCTGAGATCCTGCGCGCTCGCATTGCGCGAGAGGTGGCGTTGCTCCAGGCCGAGTACAACGTCACACCAGCATTGGCCGTGGTGCTGGTCGGCAAAGACCCGGCAAGTTCGGTTTATGTGAAGACCAAAGCCAAACAGGCTCAAACCGTAGGCATCAAGTCGCAACAGTTCCTGCTGCCAAGCAATGTCGATGAAGCCGTATTGCTGGATTTGATCGGCCGGCTCAATGCCGACGATTCCATTGATGGCATCCTCGTTCAGCTTCCGCTGTCCGGACACATCGATCGCTGGCGCGTGCTGGAGGCCATCGATCCGGCTAAGGACGTAGACGGCTTCCATCCCTACAACGTGGGACGATTGTCCGCGGGTCGACCAGCGCTCGCTCCTTGCACTCCACTGGGAGTGACCCATCTGATTAGGACAGTCGCGAGCGACCTGAATGGGCTTGACGTTGTCGTCATAGGTCGCTCGAATATCGTCGGAAAACCTTTGGCAGTTTTGCTCGGCGATGCCGGATGTACCGTGACAGGTGCGCAGCTGCAGACGCGAAACCTGCCGGACCTCTGTAGAAAGGCTGATATTGTTGTTGCTGCGGCCGGTTGTGCAGGACTGGTCCGCGGCGATTGGCTTAAACCAGGTGTGGTTGTCATCGATGTTGGAATCAATCGTGCGATCGATACGACTGGAACTGTCAGGCTTGTGGGGGACGTTGCTTTCGCCGAAGCGAGCACGCGCGCGAGCTACATAACTCCGGTGCCTGGCGGTGTTGGGCCCATGACCGTCGCCTATTTGCTCGCAAACACAGTTAATGCGGCAGTTTCTCGGCGAGGCTTGTCGTTGGTGCTCAATCCCGAGGTCCGCCACGTTTTGCCATCATCCACGGGAGTGGCGCTCGAGCACGTCGATCTGCAGCGGGCAACTTAGGTCGCGTACGACCGTTCGATTCAAGCGTCCTTGCGAGAGCACCGGACAATTCGGACAAAGATGCGTGCGGCTCAGCATCCGCCGCTTATCGTGTCGGGCTCCCTGTCAGCAATTTCCCTTCCTGTGCACTTAACAATTTTCCGCGTGTCTCACCGACGAGAAGCTTGTGGCTTTGTGCGCGTCAACCACCGGCGTGAAGACGCAAAATCTCCCCTTTTCTCTATCCGACGCAGAATTTCTCTTTCATGGAGGGCTACAATAGCGAAATTCTGATCGACGGCTCGATACTATTTTCGGCGAGACGACGCTTCCAGCTGACCAGTCCGCGATCATGTGCGCGCAGGAGCTCAAGTTTTGCATAGTTCAGTACAGCCTGCGCGCTCGAATGGGCACGCCTCGTTCGTAAGCGGCCACCGGGCGGGACCATTCCGGCAAGGGGCTCGGCTTGGGTCCGATGGCTCATGAGGTTCACAGCGGAACCAACAACCAAACTGCATATCACGACCCGCCACGCCGCCACCCTTAGAGCGCCATCCTCTCGTTCATCCTTGGGATACGCTCAGACCTGCTTGAAACCACTTTTTTGAGTCACGGAATGCAAAGCAAGCTGCCCACTCACGCGGAATTCGTCGTCATCGGCGGCGGCATTATTGGGCTGTCCACTGCCTATCACCTCACGCGGCTTGGGCATCGCGATGTGCTGCTGCTCGAACGCGATCAGCTGACCTGCGGTACGACGTGGCATGCCGCGGGGCTCGTCACCCAGCTTCGAGCCAGCGAGAATATGGCGAAGCTGGCCCAGTACACCGCGGGATTGTTCCGCGAGCTCGAAGAGCTGACGGGTCAGCATACTGGCTTTCGGCAATGTGGGTCGATCACAGTCGCGGCGACACCCGCTCGGCTGGAGGAGTTGAGGCGAGGTGCCTCGATGGGGCGCTCTTTTGGCCTTGATGTCGAGATCATTGACGCCGCCGAAGCTAAGAAACGTGTGCCGTTGCTCGATGTGGCCGATGTGCTGGGCGCGGCATGGATCGCGTCCGATGGTAAGACTAATCCGGTGGACACAGCGCGCGCGTTCGCGACTGGCGCGCGGCAGGGTGGCGCGAAGATACTGGAGCGCACGCCAGTGACGCGCCTCGTGGTCGAGAAAGGGCGGATCGTCGGTGTCGAGACGGCAGAAGGGATCGTTGGTACTGAAAAGGTCGTCATCTGCGCCGGGATGTGGAGTCGGACGTTAGCGGCCGATGTCAATTGGACAGTGCCGCTGCACGCGGCGGAGCATTTTTACGTCGTGACAGAGGCCATGGGGGGCTTGTCACCCGATACTCCCACTGTGCGAGATCTTGATGCGTGCTTCTACGCAAAAGAAGACGCGGGTAAACTGCTGGTCGGCTTTTTCGAACCGAAGGGCAAGCCCTGGGGGATGGCGGGGATCCCAGTTGAGTTCAGTTTCGATTCGCTTCCCGACGACTTCGAGCACATCGAGCCTCACCTCGCCAATGCCATGCGGCGCGTGCCGGCCCTGGAAAATGTAGGGTTGCAACTCAGTTTCAATGGCCCCGAGAGCTTCACCCCGGACAATCGGTTCTTGTTAGGACCCGCCCCCGACATCGCCGGCCTCTACGTGGCTTCGGGATTCAATTCATGCGGTATCGAGTCTTCCGGCGGAGCCGGCAAAGTGGTGGCCGAGTGGATGTCTACCGGCATGCCCGCAAATGACTATTGGGAAATGGACGTCCGCCGAGCGATGCCATTCCAGCGCAATCGGCGATATCTGCGCGACCGAACGGGTGAAGCGGTTGGACTCCTTTACGCGCTGCATTGGCCTCACAAGTCACCTGAGACGGCTCGTAATGTGCGGGTCTCGCCGCTGCACGATCGTTTAGCGGCCGCAGGCGCGAAGTTCGGCGAGGCCGCGGGCTGGGAGCGGGCGCAATGGTTCGGCACTCCCGAGGGGCCGGCCTACGCCCATGCTACATTTGGTCGCGACGATTGGTTCAAGTCGAGTGGGGCTGAACACGACGCGACTCGGTCCGGTGTCACGCTTTTCGATCAAACCTCCTTCGCGCACCTACTGGTGCAGGGGCGTGATGCGCTCTCTTTTCTTCAGCGCCTCTCCACTAACGACGTTGACGTCCCAGTGGGCCGCATCGTGTACACTCCGTGGCTCAACGAGCGGGGTGGCATGGAGTCCGATGTCACAATCGCGCGAACGGGAGATGAGGAATTCCTCGTCGTTACAGCCGCTGTGCAGCGCATCCGGGATCTCGCCTGGCTACGAATGCATGCCAAAGGCGCCGGCCACGTATTCGTCACGGACGTGTCGTCCGGATACACCTGCCTCTCTGTCATGGGGCCACATTCGCGAGAGCTCCTCACGCGCGTAAGCCCGGCGGATTTTTCTGAAGCTGCGTTTCCGTTCGCGACGGCGCGAGAAATCGAGATCGGCCATGGTACGGCCCTTGCTTTCCGCATGACCTTCGTCGGAGAACTCGGATGGGAGCTGCACATCCCGACCGACCAGACGCTGGGTATTTACGATGCGCTGGTCGCTGCGGGACGCGATCTCGATCTGCGCCACGCAGGTTACGTGGCACTCAATACGTTGCGCCTTGAAGCCGGTTACCGCGACTGGGGCGCGGACGTCAGTGATGAGGACACGCCGCTCGAAGCTGGATTGGGGTTCACAATCGCCTGGAACAAGGGTGAAGATTTCATTGGGCGGACGGTTCTCGAAACACAGCGCGGACAGACTCCGCGCCGACGCCTCGTCCAGCTTGCTGCTCCCCGCGCGGTGCCGCTCCTGTTCGGAACAGAGCCTGTCTGGCGCAACGGATCGCTCGTCGGATACTTGCGCTCCGCCGGGTTCGGCCACACCCTCGGGTGCGGCGTAGGCATGGGGTACCTCCACTCCGAAAGCGGTGTGAACGCCGCATGGCTGTCCGAAGGAACTTTTGAAATCGAGATCGCCGGCGAACGGCACGCGGCCATCGCCTCCCTTCGTGCCTTCTACGATTCGAATCGTACGCGAGTGAAAGGCGAATGGCGGAAGCTCGATGACCTCATCGCCCCAGAGCTCCTCAGAGTACGCTCTAGGGAATGATGCTCATCTTTTTGCTTGCCACAACGCAGTTTACGAGGGGCCCCGTAGGGCAATGACTGCTATGTTCGACCGTTCCATGATCCTCGCGTTGTCCTGCCCTGATCGTCCAGGCATCGTATCCGCGGTCTCGAGCCTTCTGTTCGAGTCGGGCTGCAACATTCTCGATGCTCAGCAGTTCGAGGATACCGGGACCACCCACTTTTTTATGCGCGTTGTCTTCGAGCGTCTCGAGCAAGCCAAACCTGAAACAGATATCGCCGCCTCGATCGAGGAGCTCGCCAAACGTTTCGCCATGACTTTCACTTTGCGGAAAAGTTCCACAAAGAAGCGGGTGATGCTCCTGGTTTCAAAATTGGACCATTGCCTGGCCGATCTGCTTTATCGATGGCGCATCGGCGAACTGCCAATGGAGGTGACTGCGATCGTCTCCAACCACGGCCGCGAGCATTTGGCCTCTAGCGATTTGGCCGAGCTTCCCTTCCACCATTTGCCGGTCACCAAACAGACGAAGATGGAGCAAGAAACGCGAATCTGGGAGCTCGTTCAGGAGACCAATACGGATCTTGTTGTTCTCGCGCGCTACATGCAAATTCTATCGGACGGCTTCTCGGCCAAGTTATCGGGACGCTGCATCAACATTCACCACTCCTTTTTGCCAGGCTTTAAGGGCGCAAAGCCTTATCACCAGGCTCACGAGCGAGGCGTCAAGCTGATCGGCGCGACAGCGCATTACGTCACTTCCGATCTCGACGAAGGACCGATCATCGAGCAAGACGCCGAGCGAATCTCTCACCGTGACACGCCAGACGATTTGGTCCGCAGGGGCCGCGACATTGAACGACGTGTACTCGCCCGCGCCGTACGCCATCACCTGGAGGATCGCGTTGTGCTGAATGGCAAGAAGACTGTCGTCTTCACCGGCTGATCTGCACTGATTTTACGCGCCGATTGGCCCCGTTCGAGCGCGATGCCGCGGCCAAGAACATGCACCAGCTATCCCGACGCCAAAGAGAGGCAAGAACGCACAACGCCTGCCCCACGCCTCAGTAGGCTTCCCGCAGTTTTGCGCAGTGGAACACCTTAAAAGTGTCGCAATCACCGTTTGGGGACCAGCTTGCTTGCGCCGAGATCAACATCTTGGAAGCTCGCAGATCAAGCTGGATGCCGTTTAGTAAGGGTTAGCGAGTCCTATACAAAACTGTGGGGTCCCACGATCTACCCGGCGCGGCAAAGTGCGCCCTCGTCGGCCAAGACCTGCTGGCCCTCGTCCTGTTCGAAATCGCTGTTGCTCAGAACCGGGTGGCATCGACGTCGCTTCCGTACGAAGCGAGTTGGCTCTTCATCAGTTGATCTTGTCTGAGCCGCTCCAATGGCGAGCTCCTAACTTCGATGGCGTGGTAGAAGGCATGCATCGTGAAGCCGAATGAGGTAGTCGCTGCCGTAAATTTCTTCCAATTCCCGAAGAGCACGATCGGTGGCTACCCGAATCATGCGGACGACGGCGCCGCCGCATCTCGGTGGCGAGCCAGCCGGCGGCCTGCTCGCTGGGCCAGGACTCCAGCTCACTCCCGGTACCAGCTGTAGTCTACATTAATGTCGCAATGCTGCTTCTTCACGCGCGCCAGAGGAGCATGATGAGAGATCGCAAAAAAGCGCAGGTGCGTGGCCGACGTCAACGCATTACTCCTCTGGGGGAATCTCGATTGGAATAGCAAAGCCGGATTTTACGCGGTCCATTATGACCATCGTTTTGACGGCCTTTATGTCCCGTTTCTCATAGAAGAATCGTCGTGTGAACTGTTCGTAGTCTTCCATCGTACGCGCGGTAATATAAAGGACGAAGTCCGCGTCGCCGGTGACATAGAAGCCATTCACGACTTCAGCTGACGATTTGATGGCCTTCTTGAACCTGTCGATGATGTCTGAACGCTCCCGCTCTAGAGTGACCAGCACGAGCATTTGAATTGGATTTCCGACCGCCTTCGGCGACAGGATAGAGACATCGGCCTCGATGATTCCTTCCGAACGGAGCCTCTTGAGTCGCCGTTGACACGCGGTAGCAGAAAGACCGGCGAGTTCGCCGATCACCTCGGAGGTTAGACGGTTGTTTTTCTGCACTATCTCAAGGATACGGGCGTCTATTTGATCATACTGCATGTTCGGCTCAACCCTGAGTGAATGCGCCGAAGAGTGCCTGTCAGATGCAGAAAATCATCCGAACGGCGGGAAAGTCCGGCGGAAATGCGTCAAACGTGACATATCCCGAACGCGTAGGCAATTTTCGGCGGGTAGGAAGTAACAACTCTGCCTAGATAGGCCTCCAATCCCCTACGATTGCTTCACTCGATGTCGGCCTGCATCCCCCGGCAAACTACCGCCAAAAGAGCGCTCTCGGCTTCGTTGCGACTGGCACACAAAACCGACAGGGTACGGCGATAATGCGCAGAATTTCCGCTGCATCGCGCCGTATATTAGTGGAAAACAATTTTGGCGGAGAGGTAATATTTGCGTGAGGGATGGAACTTCCGGCTGCTAGGCTTGCGGAGTCAACGCGCGAGAGGGGTAGAATTTGCGAGATCGCTATAGGAGATCGCGGTTACGTGCGAGCACGTTGCGCAATCGGTGCTGCTGCTCCGCGCGTCGTCCTTGCGTCGGGGTTCTAACGATCGCCAGCTCGGGCAACGCGACGAAATCGATTTTTCTCGCAGGCGTCGAGCCGCCTGGTGAGGGTCTCTTTCGATTTGCGGACGGCCTTGCCTCCGCCGCACCATCTTACCGGCTCAAAGGGCGGCTAGTCAGCTGACGTCTTCGGGATCTCGGAGCCCAAAACGCCCGGAGCGCGGTAAGTAGGCAGCATGGGCCGCATGGCGCGTGCTTCCGCTGACGCTAACTGGCTCGTTCGACTTCACTAAGGGGCAAGCGAGGAAATTGTGAAATGAAAAAGCGAGCATTCTTGAAGTTCGCAACGACGGCTGCGGCAGGCGCCCTGGTTGCGCCCTATGTCCGCGCTCAATCGAAAAAATTCGCCGGCATAACGTTGCGCGTCAATGGATATGGCGGCCTTTACGACGAGGCTCTTAAAAAGAGCGTCGTGGCTCCGCTCGATGAGAAGTACGGACTGAAGGTCCAATTCATCGCCGGCAGCACGGGAACGGACCTTGTCAAATTGATCGCCAACAAGGACCAGCCTCCGTACGACATGTTCATGGCCGATAGCTCTTTCATGGTCGAGCTCGTCAAGGCCGGTGTCGTTGACGAAATCAAGCCGTCAGACGTTCCAAACCTCAAGCGGATTCTGCCCGGCTTCCGCGAATTCGGTGATTACGGGGTGCCTTTCGACATTGCGTCCATTGTCCCGGTCCACAATTCAAAATACATCAGGCAGCCGCTTACCTCTTATTCCGACATCGCCCGGCCCGATCTTGCAGGCCGCGTCGTCATTGCGGCGCCGGGACAAATCGCCAGCAACTTACATCTTCTTGCAATCGCCGAGGAAAACGGTGGCTCGGTTTCAAACATGGAGCCCGCGTTCAAAGTGCTCGAGGCCGCGAAGCCGAACATCGCTGCCTTCGCGCAACAAACGGTCGCACTCGTGCAGATGTACCAGAACGAGGAGGTTTACGCAGGCATCTGTTGGGACGGCCGCGCTCATGAATTGCGCACAAAGGGCGCTCCCATCGTGACCGTTGTGCCACCTAAAGGCATTTACTCGACGACAGACTACATCAACGTCGTCAAGGGCACGAAGTATCCGGAAGCTGCGCACGCCTATGCTGAACAGTTGCTTTCTGACCAGGGGATTCTCGCGACGCCGCAGGCATTTCGGTACAGCCCAACAACCGATGTCAAGTTGCCTGATGAGCTCAGCAAGGAGCTTCTGCTCAATTCACCTGAACGCAGCAATCTGAAAAAGAAGATCGATTGGGATACCCTGTGGGCGAACCGGAGCGCCATGATCGAGCGGGTAAACCGAATCGTTCGAAGCTAGCTCAGAAAATTGGTTCGACCTTGGTGTTGCGCCGAGCCTCTGGCTTGCGTGCCCCCCACTGCTTCGCCCATAGGCGTCATATCAACTATGAAAGGTCCATCGTGTGAAGGAACCTCTCCTTAATAGGCGCAGCACAACCGCAGCCCTTTTGCTGGCCCCAATGGTCTTGCTTCTCATTGGCTTCCTGGTCGTCCCGGTGCTGGGATTGTTGCGATCAAGTTTTCTGCCAACCAGTCATCTTCTCGATGGTGGCGGCTTCAGCTTGACGCACTACGTACGCTTCTTTTCGGACTCCTATTACTCGTCAGTGCTATTTGAAACATTTGTGGATGGACTTTTTGTCAGCCTCATCTGCCTGGCACTTGGCTTTCCGGTCGGATATTCGCTTGCCCGCCAGCCACCTCTGGCGCGGCGCTGGCGAACAATCATCGTTATCATGCCGCTGACGCTGAGCCTTGTGGTTGTCGTATTCGGATGGCTTATCGTTCTTGGCCGCAACGGACTCCTCAATGCACTGCTCGTGAACATCGGTATTCTTTCGTCGCCGAAAATATTCCTGTTTTCTCGAGCTGCCGTGATCATCGTTTTAGTGCAGCAGTTTCTTCCCCTCATGATTCTGTCCGTCATGAGCGTCGTGACGCAGATAAATCCGGTGCTCGAACAGGCAGCTGCCAATCTCCGGGCCAATCGTTTCGTTACGTTCCGAAAGGTAATCATTCCGCTCGCGCTTCCCGGCATTCTCGTTGGCTTCAATCTTGTCTTCGTGTTGTCGATTTCAGCATTCGTCACGCCCCGTCTCATTGGCGGAAGTCGGGTGAGCATGCTTGGAAGTCTCATCTATGAGCGCATTATGGCGGAACTGAACTGGCCGTCGGGCGCGGCCATGGCCTTTATCCTCTTCGTTAGCGGACTTGGCTTCACGGCGGCGTTCAACGCGTTGGCTGCATCACGTTTGATCATGAAAGGGCGCGGCTATGCGATCTGATCCCATCGACTATGTGATGGTCGTATCCGGCGCAGTCATTCGGGTTATCGTCTACACGATGCTTGCCTTACCGGCGATTCTGGTGGTTGTGTCATCGTTCACCAGCGGTGACACAATGCAATTCCCTCCGAAGGGATTTTCGCTGCGCTGGTATCAAAAGGTATGGGAAAATGAGCCGTTTATGACGGCGCTTTGGACGAGCACATACATCGCCGTTCTCGTTGCTATCATGGCCCTTGCGATTGGCTTCGCTGCGGCTTTCGCGATCAACCGCTTTTCCTTCAGAGGGAAATCACTCCTGCAGGGCTTGGCCTTTTCGCCGTTGATCGTTCCAGCCGTCGTACTGGGAATAGGCTTGTTACAGCTCTTCTCGTGGTTGCGGCTTACGCAGACGATCTATCCGTTGCTCTTGGGGCATCTTGTTCTCGCCATTCCGTACGTCGTTCGTACGATCCTTGCGAGCCTCGCGCTGCACGACCAACAGCTCGAACATGCGGCGATGAATCTCCGGGCCAAGCCATTGCAAGTCATTCGGCGTATTACGTTGCCACTCATTCTGCCCGGCTTGCTGTCCGCTTCGATTTTTGCCTTTGTGACATCGTTCGGAAACGCGACCGTTTCAGCGTTTCTCACCTACGGCGGCAATGTAACCCTGCCCGTACAGATCTTCACATATATCGACACCAGCTATGATCCGATGGTTGCGGCAATATCGAGCATTATGATCTTGGTGACACTGGCCGTCATTTTGACGATCGAGCGCTTAATTGGCGCGGAACGACTAACGTAGGAGTAGGAGAGGATGCTGGCTTTATCGAAAGAGGAGCAAACCACGGTGCAAGAAGCCGGTGATCTTGTTGTCGAGCTACGCTCTGTTTCCAAGCACTATGGTGATACGGTTGCTGTCGCGAACGCTTCCTTGAGTGCGCGTCGTGGCGAACTGGTTTGCCTACTAGGTCCATCAGGCTGCGGCAAGACAACGACACTACGCATGGTTGCCGGATTTGTAGAGCCGACCTCGGGCACCGTGAGCATCAACGGCGTCGACATGACGCGTCAGCCGCCCTATCGGCGCGATACTGGAATGGTGTTCCAGAGCTACGCTCTCTTTCCGCATATGACCGTAGCCGAGAATATCGCATTCGGCCTGGAAAACTTGAAATGGGCCCGCGTTGACCGTGAGAAGCGCGTCAGCGAAATGCTCAAATTGGTCGAGCTGCCACACCTGGCGCAGCGACTGCCGAGCCAGCTTTCCGGAGGTCAGCAGCAACGCATTGCACTTGCGCGCGCATTGGCTATGCGGCCGGCCGTACTCCTTCTCGACGAGCCGTTCTCAAATCTGGACGCTCAGCTTCGAGTTCGCATGCGCGAAGAGCTTCGTGAGGTCATTCGCGGCGTTGACGTCACGACCCTGTTCGTTACACACGACCAGGAAGAGGCGCTGACCATGTCGGACCGCATTGTCGTCATGAATGCCGGACAGATCGAACAGGTAGGTACACCGGGCGAAATTTATGAAGCGCCCTCGACGTCGTTCGTCGCAAAGTTCATCGGCTGGTGCTCATTGCTGAACGGAATTGTGGACGCGGACGGCGTCTTCACGTCAGGCGGAGGGCTTCGCTTGAAAGGTCACTGGAGTCCCGGCGCGGGCACGGCGGTCATCCGGCCGGAGCAAATCAAACTTTCCAGCGACGGAGCGAGAGGGACAGCACTGACGGCCCTCGTGCTGCAGTCACACTATTATGGCGGCGCGACGCGACTCCTGCTGGAGGTCAATGGGGAGCAATTGACAATGGAGGATCGCTTCGCGTTCGGACGGCAACCGAAGGTGGGAGATGTTCTCGCCATCGTGATCTCTGCTGACGATATTCGCGTCATCCAGTCAAAGTAACGCGCGCTGTCGCAGCAACGCGTGGGGCGGATCTGCGTCAATGCCCTCGATCTCCGTGGCGAGGTCGCCAATGCAGAGCGACGGCAGTCAAGCCCTCGGAGTTTTCTACGCTAGGGTATCGATGGGGCAGTGGAAAGATCCGCGGAGCTGATCGGGGGCTAGCCTGTCCAGCGCGAGGTGGACGACCCAGCTTAAAAGGGTAGTTATCGCTGTGATAAGTGCGGTCGCCGACGGTTGCAGTGTTGCAGTAGGCGATCCAGGTTACCATCTTACGTGCGCCTCGCCGTTCAGTTGGGCAACTCATCGCGTATCCAATTTGTCTCGGCCGGTCGCGGTGAGCTCGGGAGGCAATCAGAGCTGAAGTTTCCGACGTGGCCCGCTGAGCGTTCCTCGGTTATTTCGTCGACAGAATTGAGAACTTAGAGAAGCGGCTCCCGCCACACGTTCAGGACAGTATTGCTTCTTCGCCATCTCCTGCAAAACACAGGAGGGATGCCATCCGTTGAGTACGCCAGCTAGACTCCTTAGTTCAAGAGAATCCCGCGGTTGGAACTTAGTAGTGGCCTGATCGGGTTTGGACCCGTTCCGTGCGCGACGGGGCTTTTCAGCTTGAATGGATAACTCCGCCCACCGCGTCCAAGAGAGCCGCTCCAGTACGTATTCCCCTTAGAAAGCAGTCAATTTTGATGTTCTCGTTCGGTGCATGATTGGCTTCATCGGCATTGGCATAGGGCACGACGAACGATGGGACACCCAGGATCTTCGTGAATACGTAGTCCGGCAGGGTCGCTCCGAGAGAGGGATAAATGAGGGGCTCTATGCCATGCGCAGTTCGCACGGCTGATTGAACAACACTCGAAAACGGCGCATCAAGCGGCGTTCTCGATGGCGGCGTCGACTCGACGCGAACGAACTCGACGTCCGGAGCATGTCTTCCTACATGGGCCTCTATCTTGCGTAGGATGTCATCTGGATCTTGTCGCTCGACCAGACGGGCATCGCATTTAACGAACGCCTCGTGTGGTACAATCGTCTTCGACCCAGGTCCGCCATAGCCTCCGTGGAGTCCGTTGATCGTCATGGTTGGACAGAACATGAGTCTGTCTGCAAGCGGCCTGTCTGCTGGATAGTCGAGCCCCGCAAGTGCGAGGTCCCGCTTGATCTCTTCAGTATTTTGAGGCAACTGCGCTGCAGCAGCGCGCTCAATCTCTGTTGGTACCATGACATCGTCATGAAACCCGTTGATTGTAATCTCCCCATCTGCATTCTTCATTGTCGCCAGTAACTGCACCAGCGTCCAGATAGGATTTGGGACGATCCCACCAAAATTGCCTGAATGAACATCGCGGTTCGCAGCGCGAGCGCGTAGTTCAAATGCGGCTATGCCACGGACCCCGTATGTAATGATCGGCCGACCCGACTCGTGCAGCGGGCCGTCGGCTGTTACGACTAAGTCAGTCCTAAGTAGGTCGCGGTGCGTGCGCACGAATTCCGCGATGTGGGGACTTCCGGTCTCCTCTTCTCCCTCCAGCACGATCAGGACGTTGCATGGCAAGCGGCCATGGACCGCCAGATGGGACTCGAGGGCTAGGAGCTGAGCGAAGTGTTGGCCCTTGTTGTCACCGGCGCCGCGCGCGTACACGCGCCCATCGCGGACCGTTGGTTCGAATGGTGGACTAATCCAGGCTCCCAACGGGTCCGGCGGCTGGACGTCATAATGACCATACAGCAGGATCGTCGGCGCTCCAGGTGCGCGTTCCCAACGCCCCATCACCACCGGGTAGCCTGACGTCGGGATGATCTGTGCTTGGAGCCCCAACCGGGTCAGCATGCTCACAAGGAGTTCGGCGACCTCACCCATGCCGATGTTCTGCGCGCTGATGCTAGGGTGTCTCAGATAGTCAAGCAAGCGGTTGACGAACTGATCTCGGTTCGCATCGATATGCTCAAAGACTCTGGATAATTCAGGACGCTCGCTCTGGATAGTATTCACATTCATCGGCGGCGCTTCCGATCTGAGTCAACCAACTCAAACTAGCCAACAATCATAGCTTTGATGATGTAGCGAATACACCTATCCGGATGACATATTCGCAGGGACGCTGCGTTTTGGAGCTGTCAGGGATGTTCTTCCGCGCGTGGATGTGCTCGCGGAAACGTATAGCAGTTGTTGGCTGGTCATACTCGATTGCCTTTGCGTCGGCCCGTGGCCCCCCTGTTGCGAGCGACGGCTCCGGGCCCGGAGTAATCGATATCAGTGCGCGGCGACGTTTGTTCGAAGAGCCGCGGCCGCCGAGCCCGGTGCGCACGGCTCCAGGGAGCTCACCGCCGATCATGGATGTCCCGGCGCGGGCGCGCGCCGATCGGCGCGAACCAGAAATGAGATCAGCGACATCATGCCGAGAGCCAAAACGGTCAGCGCCTTAGATCTGGCTTCTGTCCTTGAGCTCCGAGATCGAGGTGCCCTGAATGACCGGCCGGCATCCGCCTCATTTCTCCAACGTCAATGACGACTCATCTTGGCATAAAATCTCCAGAGTGTTTCCATCTGGCGCGTATTTTAGGCGCTAGGGTCGTCAAAAGCGGAGAAAGCGACATTAATCTCAGCTATGGTTCGAGATATGATGGCGCAACATCCTTGCTCAGCTGGAATCCTCCATCTCGAGCGGGAGGCTTCCTGGGGCATGCTGCCAAAGCCTGGGCAGGGCGCGATCTTACCTCGAGACGCATTCGATCTCCTGATTGAGAGCATAATCCATGGACGGTCGGCGCTAGAAAACACTTACTGTCCAGCTCGCGTCTTTGCGCGGACAGGGTGCGGTCGGCATCTATCGTGCGAATCGCTTCTCTCTTGGAACTCATGGGCTCATGACCATCGCGGTGGCTATGGTACCGTCAAGCCTGGCTCTGCCTCCATCTCGCTTCGGGACCTGCACGCGACGGCTGTGATGACGATGGAGACGCGCGACGAGGTACCTAACTGCCGACCTGTTCGGGAGCCGCGAATCAGCGGGCGTGGTTCGTGATCGTGATGCTCAAGTGCCCAAGCACGCCAGGAATCGTCCCGCTGATCGGATTTATAGAGAGCGTCTCAGCGAGGCTAGTGCACTCTTTTCGCGTCGAGAGATGGCTCGGTGTGAACGAGCAGAAAGGAATTGAAAGAATGGCATCCGCGTTTCCCAAGGTGGAGTATGAACAGCGGCTGACACGCTTGCGTCGGCAAATGAATGACAAGGGTCTCTCTCTGCTGGTGGTGGTGAATCCAGCGAATCTCAACTACCTCTCTGGATACGACGCTTGGAGTTATCAAAATACCCAAGCGCTGCTCGTGCCGAGCAGTGAGCTGGAGCCCGTCTGGATCGGCCGCAGTCTCGATGTTGCAGCTGCGCACAACACAAGTTGGCTCTCAGCTGACAACATTGTCGGTTATGCCGAGTCCTATGCGGACAATAGTCCGAATCACGCGATGGAAGCGGTCGCGGACGAGATCAATCGTCGCGGCTGGAACACCGGGCGGATCGGGTATGAGGGGGATACGTTCTTTTTCAGTCTGCGTGGATTCTTCACTCTTCAGAAGGGTCTGCCCGAGGCCGATCTGGTAGACGTCGGGGTTTTGATCAATTGGCTGAGAACGATCAAGACTCCCAGTGAGATCGAGTTCATGCGCAGGGCTGGCAAGATTGTCGACAAAGTCATGCGGGTTGCGGTCGATTCGCTTCGGCCAGGAATTCGCGAAAATGATTATGCTGCGCGGATTGTTCAAGCGCAGATCGAAGGTGACGCTGACTTTGGCGCTAGTTACCCGTGTATGATTCCGTTCATTCAGACCGGAACGCATGCGGGTATAAGCCATGCTCCCTGGACAACAGACGTCATTCCAGACGGCAGCATTACAGTCCTGGAATTGTCAGGGTGCTACCTCAGGTACAATGCCACGCTGGCTCGTACCATTAGCCTCGGCAAACCGAGCGACCGCCTGGTCCGCCTGGCCAACACCGTGCAGGAAGGTCATGCGGCTGCGATGGCGGCGATGAAGCCGGGAGTAACGTGTCACGATGTTTGGGCTGCGTGGCAAGCCGTGTTATCACCGAGTGGCTTTAAGAAGCACTCCCGAATTGGGTACACTCTTGGTCTGAATTATACGCCGACTTGGCGCGAATATACGGCGAGTTTAGAGCCAGGAAAGGAAGATGAACTCCGGGAAGGCATGTGCTTCCACCTCCTATGCGGAATGTGGACCGGAGACGGTACGAACAAAGGCGATCCAAATTATGGGCTCAGCGAAACCGTTCTAGTGACAAAGAACGGCTGCGAGACCGTGACGAACTTTGAACGAAAGCTGTTTGCGAAGCATTGAGCCAAGGATGGTCGCGAGAATAACTGCTGCCATCGTCCGCTTTCTGCGACCGACGGAGTTCTAACGCGTGGCGTGATTCTGTTGCGAGCGAGAGGCTCGAAATCGTGATTCTTCGCTGATGGGATAAACGAAAGGAGACCGGAATGAAGAGGAGGACTTTCTTGAAAGTCGCGACAGCGGCGGCGGCCAGTGCTCTGGCCTCACCCTACGTGCACGCTCAATCCAGGAAGTTCGCTGGTATCACGCTGCGTGTGAACGGATACGGCGGTCTTTACGACGACGCCCTCAAGAAGAGCGTAGTCGCACCGTTGGAGGAGAAATACGGCCTAAAGGTTCAATTCAACGCCGGGATGACAGCGTCGGATCTCGTTAAGCTGATCGCGAACAAGAACAATCCACCGTACGATCTATTTCAGGCCGACAGCTCCTATATGGTGGAGCTACTTAAGGCCAACATCATTGAAGAAATCGAGGTGACGGAGGTCGCAAACATCAAGCGGATTCTTCCTGGATTCCGCGAATTTGGCGAATATGGTGTGCCGTATAGCGTCGCGTCTGTCGTTCCGGTCTACAACTCAAAATACATCAAGCAGCCACTCACGTCGTACTCAGACATCGCCCGGCCTGATCTCGCCGGTCGTGCCGTCATTCCAACGGCAGACACAATCGCCAGCAGTCTTTATATACTGGGCATAGCGGAAGAAAATGGTGGCTCGATCTCGGACTTGGAGCCGGCATTCAAGATACTTGCGGCTGCGAAGCCCAACATCGTCGCGCTCGCACAGTCGAATGTGGCCGAGGTACAGATGTTCCAAGGAGAAGAGGCGTATGCGGGAATCTTCTGGGACGGCCGCGCCCACGAGTTGCGCACCAAGGGCGTTCCAATCGTGACAGTTGTCCCCCCCAAAGGCGTTTACGCGACGACAAGCTACTTCAATATCATCAAGGGGGTGAAGTATCCGGAAGCCGCATATGCGTTCGCCGAGCAGTTGCTCTCGGACCAGGGCATGCTCGGACTACCTGAGGCGCTTCGGTATGGCGTAACCACCGACGTCAAGTTGCCGGATAATCTTAGCAATGATCTTCTGTTCAACTCAGCCGAGCGCAACAAGTTGAAAAAGACCATTGATTGGGAAAAGCTCAATGAAACGCGAAGCGCTCGGATCGAACGGATCAACAAGATAGTGAGAAGTTAAATCGGCGGGCTGCTCAATGGAGTGACGGTGTTACGCCGATTCAATATGATCGGGGTAACGTCGCTGCATAGTCAGTACGTCCATATAGGTTATGAAACGACAGATTGACCCAGCAGCCGTACCGGGCCTTCATTGAGGTGGGCTAATGGCGATGGGCGCGCATGATGCGGGACGCCGTAGCGACGATCATCCCCTTACGAACGCGAGGAAACGTAGGCGATGACTCAGCCCTTGAAGACGAAGGGTGAGGCTGCAATTCGGCCCGACACCTTATGCCTAGATCTGCCTGAAGCCTTTCCACGAATATAATCACGCCCTCAGGCGACGGACGCTACCGTCAACCGGCAGAGGGTCGTGATATCGTAGACGGGCAAGTTGGTCGTGCGTCGGATTGCCGGTGCGACCAGCGGGAAGGCTGTGCATTCGAACAGTATAGCCGCGATCCCTTGATGGGCCGCGCGCAGGCGCGCAACGCAGGCGGTGACATCCGCCTCAACAGCAGCCACGTCGGCCGGTGGCAATGGGCGCTTGAGGCCGTCATGCCAGTACTTGCCGCCTTCAATGCCGCCGATCACAATTCGTGCTCGCTCAGTCTCGTCATTCACTCCAAGCAGATCCTCACTGCAATGGGTCGAGTCGTAGGTCGCGACGGCAATCTTGGCAGACTTCGGCAGCTGGCGAAGCAAGGCCGGCAATAGGAGCAGGCTGGACATCGCGACGGGCACATTTACCGATGCGGCCACCGCCTCCTGATGCCGGATAGAGAAGCCACAATCCGAACTGATTGCAACGGCTCCTCGGTCGACCAAGCGGCGGGCGGCTGCGATGTAGGCTGGTTCCAACGCTGGATCGCCCCGGACGACGTTCTCGACCCAAGCTCCCGGGACAATTTCCGAGATGATGGGAAAGTTGAGCAGGCCCGAATCCCGCATTGAGCCAGGCACCGCTGGTGGGGGCGGGGCCCCGGGCGGCAGCCCTCGTTCGAGAAGCAGGACTCCGAGCGAGCGCGGGATCTGCGATGTCATTGCGTGATTTCCACCAGAAATGAAGGGCTTCGTCTTTCCTGCAACTATTATCGCATTCCCTAAGCAGGTTTTCGCTAATGTGGGCGTCCCGCAGACTGCAATTCTGCGTGAGGTCGGCAGAAAGCAAACGCCGAAGCCGGTTTTGGCCGGACAAGCGCAACACGAGCACTTCTAAGCTGGCAGCCACCTTCGAAGGGGCATCGCGGAGCTTCCTGGCTGCCGTTCGCCTTGCTGCTATCTATATTGCTGTCTACTAATGCAAGGCGCCTCGTGCACGGTATTGCGGCTCCAAGCGATCCGCTCCAATAGCGACCGCCCTCGTCACCCACGGCATCGCTTTCGGCACGCGCGCAAACACATGGCGCGGGTTGCTAAGGCTCTGCATATCGCGCCGGAAGCGCTCAGAAGCTGCCGTGCCAGCAGAGCCAACATGAATAGGCCGCGACATTTGGTTGTGCGATCGTTCATTAACCAAAGTACGATTCTCGGTGTCGTTCGCCATCTTGGTGATTGAAATCTTCGTCGTCCAGGAAAAAGGTGGTTAATTTCTGCATTGACTGTCGCAGGATCGGAGAAAACCACCCGAGAGCATGCAGTAGTATTGGCGCAAAGATGAAAGCTGCAGGCGTGGAATGGATAATTTCTGGCTGAAACAAGCGTTCGATCGTCTCGGAAAGCCACGAGTGCAATCATTGTCGATGCACGTCACGGCCGATGTGACGATCGTGGGCGGTGGTTATTTGGGCTTATGGACAGCAATCCGTATCAAGGAAAGCTCGCCCTCTCTCAACGTCGCCGTCGTTGAGAGAGATGTGTGCGGGTCGGGCGCAAGCGGCCGCAACGGCGGATTCGTCACGAGCTACTGGGCCAAATATCTCTCGTTGCACAAGCTATGCGGTACTGAAGAAGCGGCCAGGATAGCCAAAGCTTCGGCGGAGGCGGTGCTGGAGATCGGCGCCTTTTGCCGGGAGAATGGCATCGGCGCGGAGTTTCGGGCGGATGGGTGGCTATGGACCGCGACTTCGGCGCCGCAAATCGGCTGCTGGAATATCCTCCTCGACGAGTTGGACAAGCACAATGTTCGGCCCTTTCAGGCCCTCGACGGTGCAGATGTTGCCCGCTTGGGGGGGACTGACCGCAACCTGGCTGGGGTGTTCGAACCGAACGCTGCCACGGTTCAGCCGGCCATTCTTGCGCTCGGTTTGCGAGACCACGCCCAAAAGCTGGGTGTGGCGATCTACGAGCACTCGCCTATGATCCGTCTAGAGCGGACCAGAACGCCCAAGGTGATAACGCCTAAAGGTTCGGTCACGAGCAAGGCCGTCGTTCTGGCCATGAACGCCTGGGGAGCCCAGTTCACCTATCTGCGACGTAAGGTCGCCATCGTGTCTAGCGACATGATCGCAACGACGGCCAGACCAGAAAAGCTAAACGAGATCGGCTTTCGAAAAGGCGTCGCGATCTGTGATTCCCGGATGTTCCTGAATTATTACCGGAATACACCGGATGGCCGTGTCGTCTTCGGCAAATCGCTTGGGCGTTTCGCATTCGCCGGCCGGGTCGATGATCACTACGACGGGGCCTCACCCAGAGCCGCCGAAGTTGAAGAAAGCTTCCGCAAGCTTTACCCGGCGCTCGGTGACATGGAGATCGAATCATCATGGACCGGTCCAATCGACAGATCTGTAAACGGTCTCCCGTTCTTCGGCCGCTTAGACAATCACCCGGGCATAGTGTTCGGCATCGGCTTTTCCGGTCAGGGTGTCGCGCCAAGCGTTCTTGGAGGAAAGATACTGGCGTCACTCGCTCTTGACGAAGCGAACCAATGGTCCAACTGCGGACTGGTGCGCGAGAATGTCGAGAGATTCCCGATTGAGCCTTTTCGTTATGCCGGCTCAATCGTTGTGCGCGAAGCCTTGCGCCGTAAGGAAGGTTTGGAAGATCGGGCCAGAAGTCCCGACCCCCTTACGCTTGCGATCGCAAACCTTGCTCCCGTCGGCTACGTGCCTTCGAGGCGAAACTGATATTGCACAAAATAACAGGAACAGATCATGACTCCGCTTGTCCTCAAAGCGTCTGTCCAGCTGACTACAGACGAACTCGACAGTATCAGCCCGGTTTCTCGCCCGATCGGTGAGCCGATCTCCGTCATGCGCAGCAAGGTCGCCTTCAAGTCCTCGACGGACGCGACCAGCGCCGGCGTTTGGGAATGTTCACCTGGAAGATGGCGCCGTCAGGTCGCGGAAGCGGAATTCTCCACTTTCATATCAGGGCGTTGCACGTTTACACCTGACGACGGCCCGACAATCTCTCTCGAAGCCGGCGACTCGATATATTTTCATCCGAACACGAATGGCGAGTGGAATGTTACTGAGCCGGTTAGGAAGGTTTACGTCATTCTTCCAGCAATACACCGGCCTCTGTGATCGGAGCGAGGACTCTGCGGCCGGAATAGGAGCAAAACATTATCACGCCAAAGCTGCTGGGCGCCGACCTCGGTCGGCGCTTTATCTCGGTGGCTCCAGGTCAAGCCCGGACAGCTATGGCTGGCGTGATCCGCGCTGGAGATCGCCCGGCAATCCACCGGACGTTTGCACTGGGGCAGCCACCTTCGCGCTGTCACTTTGGGAGAACGCGACTGCAGGCCGACGTTCGCTTCGACTGCGGGAAAGAGCTTACCGTTCCTCGCTCGCAGCGGCTGGTATGGCAAGGGATACATCGTGCGAGCGCGTTCATTTCTGAAGCCGCAATGGCTTGTTCGACTTAATTTCCGCACGAATGGCACACGTTCTGCCAAGCAGGCGCAGGGTTTCGTCCATCAATCCCGCTACATTAGCGAAATCGGGCATTCGGGGGCGATAATAATGGTGGCATGAGACGATACAGTCACCTGCCGAGCCGACCCAGTGGTCTGGTCTTTGGCGGTCCTGCGAAGCTGACTCTTCAATTGCGCATTCGAAGCCCTTCTGCCGCCCTCCAATCTCGACACAACGCATCTCAATGGAGCTAAGACAATGACGATCTGCAAAGCACCGCAGGCCTTCCCTCGCACCGAGTACATGCGCCGGCTTGCCGCGGTGAAATCGGAGATGGCGCGGCGAAACGTCGAGGCGCTCGTCGTCAGCAACAGCTCAAATCAAACCTATCTCACGGGCTATACGGCTCGGTCGGGGTATGTCCCCCAGGCCCTTGTTGTTTCGATGGACCAGGAGGAGCCGACGTTCTTGATGCGGGAAATGGACGCGCCCGCCGCGCTTCATCAGACGTTCCTGGAGCAGGACAAGGTCATCGGTTATCCAGAGTCGCTAGTCGGCAACCCGGTCAAAGACGGCTACGACGCGATCATCGATTTCTTGCGCGAGGCTGGCCTGGCTAACCGCCCTGTGGGATTCGAGAGGGGTGTACTGTCGGCACCTGCGGTAGAGAAATTCAACACGCGCCTGCTCGACGCGACACTCGTGGATTGCACCAGCGCCGTGAACTGGATCCGAATGGTTAAATCGGAACTCGAGATATCTGTCCTGAAAGAGGCGGCCGCCATTACCGACGCCGGTGTCGCGCGCGCGGCGGAGATCTTTCGTGCGGGAGTGCGGGAAGCTGATGCGATCGCAGAAATTGTGTCGACGTTGGCGCGCGGCGCAAACGGCAAGCCCGGGACCTGGATCGCAACTCCCTATTTATGCTCCTCGCCACGAACGGGAACGAGCCACATCACGTGGAGCGATGATGTCTTCCGCCCGGGCTCCCAGATCAATCTAGAAATCGCCGGTGTGCGCCATGGCTATACTGCCCCGATCAGTCGGACGTTCTCCATCGGCCAACCTTCCGACCGATTACGCCGCGTACATGAAGCTCAGGCCGCCGGGCTGGAAGCTGCGCTTGCCACAATCTGCGCAGGACGCACCTGTGGTGAGGTCGCCGAGGCAGCCGATCGCGCGGTCGAGAAGTTCGGGGTCAAGAAAGAGTCCCGGTTTGGTTATCCTATTGGGATCGATTGGCAGGAGCAGACCGCCAGCATCAAGGTTGGCGACAAGACGGTTCTGAAACCGAACATGACGTTCCATGTGCACCTTGGCAACTGGGCTATCGCGGAGGACTTCGGCTACGTGATCAGCGAGTGCGTGCGGGTAACTGAGTCCGGCGTCGAAGTCTTGACGAATGTGTCACGAAAGCTTTTCGAGCTTGTCTAGTGGTCTATGCGGGTCTTTCGGACGCCAAGTCGCTCCGTCTACTTAGTGTCAATTTGCGAGTTGCACGCTGAGCGACTGGTGCGCCCCCGTTAGGCCCGAGTTTTCGCTTCGATGCGACAGAAGCCCACACAGCGAGAGATTATTGCTCGCGGTGCTGTCGTCTTGAGTTCATGCTGCACATTGTGGCCAGTTGGTCGCCGCACCAGTCGAATACCGCAACTCAGCATCGCGTCGCGCGCGCTCATCGATCACCGCCGTTACACGTCAGCTCGATCGATCCAAAATGCACATGCGATGGATGTCCGTGTGCGCCGGCCACGCCAAGAAGGAACGAAATTCTAAGGCGCTCCTAGTCCAATTGACCTCCGATGGACTGCCGACGTCTGTCGGATCAGAGAGCAGACGGCGGCCGTATCAGCTGTAGGGCATAGACTCTCCAAAAGCGATCTGTATGGCTCTTTCATAGTATTCGCATTCCTCAACGGCGCGCCGGGCGCGTCCAGCTGTGTCGGGCTTTGCGAACGATCTCGCTTTCGGAAGACGGCGGTAAACACCTTGCTCCCATTGTAACGGGAAACACACGCCGAGTCCCATTTCGATCTTCTGCGTGCCTGATCCGGGCTAAGCGCTCGCTCATCGCGTCATCGAACACAGTTCCGACCTAATTTCTTATGTCATCTCTGTCGCTTAACCGCCGGCCAGACGCCAGCAGCGCGAAACGTCGTTCCTTGCCGCCAAGACGCAGGATTCCTGCTGTGTAGCGCCACATCAGTTAAATTCCAGCTCTAGAGCCGTGTATTTTATAAGATGGCAGCCATTCTTGATCTCCCAATGTGGCGAGATCTCATGGGGACGACCCATCGGCGGCGATGCCGATACATATATTCCGCCAAACGGCAATGAGCTCGTTGTTTTCACGGGAGGAAGATCGGACATGACCCAGAGCGGCGGTGCACTCGGCATATTGCAGTTACAGAATACTCCGCAGACCATGTACGGGTCGCTCAGCCATCCTGCCACTTTTCCATTTCCAACCATTTCCCGACCTGTTCTTGGCGCTTGGACCAAGAATGTCGTCTTTGGCGGTGAAGATAGCAAATTGGAGGCGGCGTACATAAGCACGGCAAAGGATTTGGTGCGTGAGGGCGCAATCGCGATTACCAGCAATTGTGGATTTACGCTCAAATTCCAGAGGGCAATGACCGCGGCTCTGTCGGTGCCAGTGTCGATGTCTTCCCTATTGCTCCTGCCGTATCTCATTGCGACCATCAAAGGGCGCATAGGCATCTTGACGTTCGATTCGAGGCCATTGACCCCCGATCTGCTTAAACTTGCCGGCGTCAGGTCGAGCGAGCGCGTAGCCGTCGCTGGGATTGAAAACTCAGAGACATGGAGGGTGATGTCAGAGCCTGAAAACAATTACACGGTTGAGCAGCTAACAAAGGATGTGCTGTCCGCTATCGCGGCGATGCGCAAGCGATACGACGACATCGAGGCCATCCTCTTCGAATGCGCGGGATTTCCAATAGCGGCTCGGCAGGTTCGCGAGCAGACGAAGCTGCCGGTGTTCGACGCGGTTACCAATGCGAGGCTATTGATGAGCGGGCGCAACATGGCAGCTCCCAAGTCGATCTAGCGCGACCGCCTGCGCGCCTCCGAGTGAAGAGCGGAGAGCGACAGGCCAATCCGGGCGCGAGGCATCCGGGGCCATCGCGCGAAAGGCCGACGGCTCTCTTAGTGGTTCCTAGGCTTGGCCACGAGTTGAGGGGGCTCCTGCTGGCTGCCAAGGACGCAAACCAGTCGTCGCTGGCTCAGGCACTACCGTCCACGGGCAAGGCCGGTGAGGGGGACGCTGCTCAATCCTGGTCATGGTCGCGAAGACCTCTGGGGTCGAGCAGGGGCCGCGCTGTCGTCTGTTGCCAACCGCAATCACTAGCTTCATTCGCTACGGCCGGTGAGCCAAAAGACGTAACGGACGTTTGCGGCAGTATCGCGCTTGGCTGAAGGTGAGCTGTTCGCATCAATTGGATGGGATCGAGCCATGGCTGATTTCCACGATGGACTTCTGCGTCAGAGATGAGAAATCGCCTCACAAATGCGCCCTTGGCAGGCAGTTGGCCGATCTTCCTCCTTAAGCCAATGTAATCTTCGGCTGAAACGGGCCCTGGTCGAAGGGCGTGGTGGAGTCAAGCCGAATGAACAGCCGCAGCAACACGTTCCTATCCGATGCCGAGCGCGACGCGGTGATCGAGCTGCGTCATGCCATGCATCGCGAGCCTGAGCTTTCCAATGCGGAATGGAAGACGCAAGAACGGATACGCAGCGTGCTGGAGCGCTTCGGCCTCAGGGGCATCAAGGTCTTCCACAATACAGGCCTCTATGTCGACATCGAGGGCACTGCCTCGGGTCCAAAGCGATCGATTGCGGTGCGCGGCGACATCGATGCGTTGCCAATCAAGGAGGCGCGAGACGATCTGCCCTATCAATCCCAGATCAATGGGGTCATGCATGCATGCGGCCACGACATGCACGGCTCGATCGCGCTCGGCACCGCGCTCGCATTCCACCGAATGCGGGACAACTTCGCGGGTAGGGTACGCGTCTTCTTCCAGCCAGCCGAAGAGGCTGAGCCTCTCGGTGGTCAAACCGTGGCAGACGAAAGGCTGCTCGAAGGCTTCGACCGAGCCGTCGGCTTTCACGTCAGTCCGGAAATTCCGGCTGGCAAATTCGGTGCCCGTGAAGGTGCGGTAAGCAAATCTGCCGACCAGTTCACCGTCACCATCTCTGGCAAAATGGCCCATGGTGCCGCACCACATAAGGGCATCGACGCGATCTCCATCGCTGCCGCCTTTGTCAATGAGGTACAGAAGGTGGTTTCGCGCGAAATGCCTGCCGACGACGGCGCGGTCATTACGGTGGGCACTATACATGGTGGGACCGCCGCCAACATCATCTGCCCCTCCGTTGTCATGAAGGGCACTATTCGGACCCGCAGCCCGGACCGCCGTGCGCTGCTCTCGCAACGTCTGCGCGAAGTAGCTGACGGAGTCGCTGCCATGCACCGCGGCCAGGCCGACTGTGTCATCCGGACCGGCGAGCCTCCCGTGATCAATGATTCCGACATGGTCAAGCGATTCCGACAACTCGTTCACGAGAGTGTTGGTCGCGACGCCTTCAATGATAGGAAAGAGATCGCGGGCAGTGACGATTTCGGCTTCTACTCGGCATGCGTGCCGTCGATCTATTTCTGGTTTGGCAGTCGCGCGCCCGGCAACGAGTCACATGTTCACACGCCGACATTTGGAGCGTCGGACGACCTCATCATTCCAACGACTGAGCTTACGGTCCGCTACCTCCTCGATTTCTTGAACTCGTAGGTCGATCGCAGCCGTCGACTGATTCTGACCAATGCCCGCCATCGAGCCGCTCAACCTGATCAACCTGTCGCCTCCTGTCTAAGAGGAGCTCGTCTCCCACAATCCTCCGAATTCGTTCGCCATAATGTCTCTCCCGCGACGAACGGTCGCTGGGCCCTTTTCGATGCCGATCTGAGCGCTCCAATGTCTTCTTACTAATCGAAACATGATGGGCTTGGTGAATTGTGAACAGGACAATCTATAGCGGTCCTGTGTTCGAAAATGGCAAGGCAGCAATTTGAGCGAGTCGTGGGTCACCTGCGAATTCCGGAAATGGACAGGAGCGTCACCATCATGAACGCGGCGATATGGTCGGTTAGCTTTGGGTCTCTGTCCAGGTTCTTTCAGGCATCCTCAGGATTAGCAGCCAGATGTGAGGTGGCCGGAATCGCGCATGAGTGCTCCGCCATCATCGAAGTATCGCGCACTTACGCACCCGATCCTTTAGCAGGCCATAGTCGGCTCAGGATCGAAGTATGGGAAGCGTGCGAGTTCACTTTCAGCTTCTGCATCTCTTGGCTCACATCGTAGCCATTGAACGCAAAGCTATTCATCGGTCTGCAGCGCTTTCCGCGAGCACCCAGTCCCGGAATGCGATAAGGGGGGGATGGCTCGATCGCTCAGTTGGCCATACAAGGTAATAGCGCTCAGCGCTTTCAATTGGCAGGTCGAGAGCGCGAACAAGCTTGCCATTCGCTAGCTCATCCTGAATGAGGAAGATCGGTAGCAGAGCAACACCGACGCCGGCCATCGCGGCCTGGGCGGCGGTCGCGAACTGGTCGAAATACATCATCTGTCCGGATCCGCCCACGATGTTCTGGGCCGAGAACCACTGGTCCCAGGCGCCCGGCCGCGTCGAGATGCCGAGCAGGGGGGCTTTCTTGAGGTCGCCCGCTGCACAAAAATCATACTGGTTCTTCAGCTTGGAGCTGCAGGTGGGGACGACCTCTTCAGAGCGCAGCAAGGCCATCTCAGCGCCGGGCCAGTCCCGCGGGCCAAAATGAATAGCCGCATCCAGTGCGTCCGTCCTGAAATCAAAATAGGTCAGGCGCGTTGCAAGGTTGATGGTGATGCCCGGATGCTGCGCGAAGAAGAGGGGAAGTCGCGGCGCCAGCCAACGCGTGCCAAAGGTCGGCAGGATCGCAAGATTGAGGGTCCCTCCCTCGGGATTGGCGCGAACGTTGAAGGAGGCTGTGCTGATCTTCCGTAGCGCTTCGCGGATTTCGCGAGCGTAGGCTTCGCCGGCCGCGGTCAATCGGATGCTCTGGCGTTCGCGTGCAAAGAGCTCGACCTCGAGCAATCCCTCCAGGAGCTTGATCTGCCGGCTGACCGCGCTCTGGGTGAGGCTGAGCTCCCGGGCCGCCAAGGTGATACTGCTCGTTCTGGCGGCGGCCTCAAAAGCGGCCAGCAGAGCGGTCGAAGGCAGAAATCGGCGGGGCATATGCATGTTCATTCCGCATGAGAATGATCTCAGGACAAAAGATCGTTTGATTGCAGTGAAAACACAACAATAATCTCTGGTCGGACATACCAGAGCGGCATGGGTCCTGGCGGAAGTCGTTGGATGCCGAAGAGTCCAACACGGAGCGATTTGATGACTGAGCGGCAAACTCATCCTGATGACATTCGCGACCTGTTCTCACGCGCAATGTCCGACATGTATCGCGCCGAGATTCCGCAATATGGGACCCTCCTGGCGCTTGTCGCTGACGTCCTTGGCGTCGAGCGTCACGGCGTCATCCGGCTCGGCACTGCGCAAGAGTTGTACGACATTCGTCGTCTCTTCGCGGTTCTGGGCATGGACCCCGTGGGCTATCACGGTCTTTCGGTGGCCGGCGCCCCCGTTCACTCAACCGCCTTTCGCCCGATCACGGAAGATGCTCTCCGCCGAAATCCCTTCTGGGTCTTCACGCCCCTGCGTCGGGTCGACTTGATCGAAGACCTCGCCCTTCGCGCCGAGGCCGCGGCGATCCTGGCCGCTCGGCGGGTCTTCACGCGGCGTGTCCTCGAGCTAGTTGGAGTGTTCGAGGCAGAAAGGGCGCTGACGCTGTCGGAAGCGCAAGAGTTCGCGCGCGAGGCATTGGAGACCTTTCGTAGGCACAGTGACCCAACCGTCTATTTTGCCACTTATAGGAAGCTCCATAGCACGCTTCGCCTGATCGCGGACATTGTCAGCTTCGAGGGCCCGCACATCAATCACCTGACGCTGCGCACTTTGGATATCGATGCCCTCCAAGCCGGCATGCCAGGATGCGGCACCGCTCCCAAGGCAATCATTGAAGGACCGCCGCGTCGGAACTGTCCGGTTCTGTTGCGCAAGAACAGCTTCAAGGCGCGCGAGGAGCGCATCGTCTTCAGACAAAGCACTCAGAAGGTTACGGCAGGCACTGCGCTTTTTGGCGAGATTAAGCAACGTGGCGGCGCGATGGCGGCAAAGGGACGCAAGTTCTATGATGAGTTGCTCGCGTCGGTACGCCGAAATGTTCAAAACGACCCTGCGGGTCTGAACGCGTCGAACTACGAGTCGAGCTCTCGGTGCGCTTTCGTTCATTGCTGCACGATTGGGGGGGTGGACTGCATTCCAAGGGGCTTGGCTTCTTGCTATTCGGCAACTCCGGCCGGGCGGGCATCGACCCGCCCGGGCGCGGCGGCAGCCGTCTATGAACTGGTCAGGGAGTTTTTCTGCAATTTCAGCTCATCGTGTACGAGGACTTCCTACCCGTCAGCGCAGCCGGCATCTTCCAGTCCAATCTCGGCAACAACGAGAAGAACTACGCCGCGCAATCCAACCGGGCGCAGTTCGAAACCGTACTTGGTGCGGTGTCCACGACGAAGTCGAGTTCCATGCGCAGGCAGAGAGGGCTTCGGCAGCAAGCGTTGAATCAAATCGGAGCGACCCAAATCGCCTTTGCCTGAGCAAGAGTCTTGAAAGACACAAGACCCGATCCAGCGCAAGGAATGGGGATATGCGCCAGCCCGCGAGCGCGGCCATTTGTCGCTCGTAGTTGGCCGCTCGCTCAGAACGCCAACTTTGATGTTCTCTGATCAAGGATTACAACGTGAAGGCTTTAGTTCAAAACCCCCAATTTCGCTTGGCGAGCCGTCTTGCATCAATCGGAGTGTCGCAGATCCTGAGGATCACAGCCCTTGCGAGCGATCTTAAGCGAAACGGCAAAGATGTTATCGTTCTCGGCACGGGAGAGCCTGATTTCGACACGCCGGAATATATCAAGGACGCAGCGAAGTGCGCGATGGATAACGGCGCAACAAAATATACCGCGCTGGACGGCACGCCCGAGCTGAAGGCCGCGATCTGTGCCAAGTTCAAGCGGGACAATGGCCTTGAGTTCGCGCAGAACGAGATCACAGTATCGGCCGGCGCTAAGCAGGTCCTGTTCAACGCCATGATGGCTACACTCGAACCTGGCGACGAGGTAATTCTCCCCACCCCGTACTGGGTGAGTTATGCTGACATCGTGCTAATCATGGGCGGAAAGCCGGTGTTCGTGCCATGTCAAGAAGCGAATGGCTTCCGCCTGACCGCGGACGATCTCGTGCGGGCGATCACGCCGCGTACGCGCTGGGTGATCTTCAATTCACCGTCCAATCCGTCCGGCGCGGCCTATTCGGAGGCAGATTACCGGCCCATTCTCGACGTGTTGCTGGCGCACCCGCATGTATGGCTGATGGTGGACGATATTTACGAGCACATCGTATACGACGATTTTCGTTTCGTCACACCCGTCGCGCTCGAGCCTTCGCTACGCAATCGGACTCTCACGATCAACGGGGTTTCCAAAGCCTATGCCATGACAGGCTGGCGAATTGGTTACGCCGGCGGCCCACGCGCCCTCATCCAGGCAATGGCCGTTGTTCAGAGTCAATCAACTTCCTGTCCTTCGTCAATCAGCCAAGCTGCCGCCATTGCGGCGCTTAATGGTTCCGCGGACATCGTCACGGAGCGGTGCCGATCCTTCCAGGCGCGGCGCGACTTGGTCGTTAGATCCTTAAACAAGATCGAAGGTATCACCTGCCGGGTGCCCCAGGGCGCGTTCTATACCTTTGCCGGCTGTGCGGCACTGATCGGAACGACGACGCCGGATGGAGAATGCATCAACAGCGATATCGATTTTGCGGAATATCTTCTGCGCAGCGTTGGTGTTGCCGTCGTTCCGGGTTCGGCTTTCGGGCTCGCGCCGTATTTCCGGATCTCGTACGCCACATCCGCTAGCCAGCTCGAGGACGCATGCCAGCGAATCACCCTTGCGACAAGTCAGTTGTCCTAGTCTCATACTGATTGTCACATATTCGCGCTTCTCACCTTTATGAAGGTACTTGCCGGAGCGCGCACCATAGTTGGATGATCGACGCCGATACAATCTTCTTGTCGTCCAACAACAGGTCGCCTTCCATTGTGCCGAGGGGGGTGCGATTTTGTCCATCTTCTCCATGCTACTTCCGTCAGACAACAATTGCGCGAAGCGCTCGAACATATTTCCACGGGGAGAGCCGTCATGACGATTCGTAATACCCGCACTGGCGGGCAGATCCTGATCGACCAGCTCGTTGCCCAAGGCGTCGAGCGCGTCACCTGCGTGCCGGGCGAGAGCTATCTGGCCGCGCTCGATGCGCTGCATGACAGCCCGATCGACGTCGTGATCTGCCGCGCCGAAGGCGGCGCGGCGATGATGGCGGAAGCCTATGGCAAGCTCACGGGACGGCCCGGAATCTGCTTCGTCACCCGTGGCCCCGGCGCGACCAATGCCAGCCACGGCGTCCACATCGCGATGCAGGATTCGACGCCGATGATCCTGTTTGTCGGCCAGGTCGATACCGGCATGCGCGAGCGCGAGGCGTTCCAGGAGCTCGACTACAAGGCGGTGTTCGGCTCCATGGCGAAATGGACGGTCGAGATCGATCGGCCCGACCGCATTCCCGAGCTGGTCGCGCGCGCCTTCCGCGTCGCGATGCAGGGTCGCCCCGGTCCCGTCGTGATCGCGCTGCCGGAGAACATGCTGACCGAAACCGCCGCCGTTGCCGATGCCATGCGCATCGAGCCGGCCGTGAGCTGGCCGGCGCCATCAGATCTCGAGCGCGTCGGCGCGATGCTCGCGAGCGCCAAGGCGCCGCTCGTCATCCTCGGCGGCTCGCGCTGGTCCGATGAAGCGACCAAGAGCATCGCGCGCTTTGCCGAGCGGTTCGACCTTCCGGTCGCGACCTCGTTCCGCCGGGCATCGCTGATCGATGCCGACCATTCGCATTATGCCGGCGATCTCGGCATCGGGCCGAGCCCGGGCCTGAAGGCGCGCATCGACAATGCCGACGTCGTTCTGCTGATCGGTGGCCGCATGTCGGAGATGCCGTCCTCGTCCTACACGCTGCTCGAGATTCCGACCCCGCAGCAGAAGCTGATCCATGTGCATCCGGGCTCGGAAGAGCTCGGCCGCGTCTACCAGCCGGCGCTGGCGATCCAGGCGACGCCGGCCGCGTTCGCCGCCGCGGTCGAGACGCTGAAGCCGTCAGGCGCGGTGGCCTGGAAGGGCGAGGCGGCGAAGGCGCACGCCGATTACCTCGCCTGGACCGGCAAGGCGCGCGAGCTGCCGGGCACGTTCCAGTACGGCCAGGTCATGACCTGGCTGCGCGATCGGCTGCCGAAGGACGCGATCGTCTGCAACGGCGCCGGCAATTATGCCGGCTGGATCCATCGCCATCACCGCTTCCACAGCTTCGCCGCCCAGCTCGCGCCGACCTCGGGCTCGATGGGTTATGGCGTGCCCGCGGGCGTGCTGGCCAAGCGTCAATATCCGGATCGCGTCGTCGTCGCCTTTGCCGGCGACGGCTGCTTCCTGATGAACGGGCAGGAATTCGCGACCGCTGTGCAGTACGACGCGCCGCTGATCGTGATCGTCGTCGACAATTCGCAATACGGCACCATCCGCATGCACCAGGAGCGCGACTATCCCGGGCGCGTCGTCGGCACCCAGCTGAAGAACCCCGACTTCGCGATGTATGCCAAGGCGTTCGGCGGCCATGGCGAGCGCGTCGAGCGCACCGAAGAATTCGCGCCGGCGTTCGAGCGGGCGCTGGCCTCGGGCAAGCCGGCGATCCTCCACTGCATCATCGATCCGCGCGCGATCTCGGTCGGCAAGGATTTCGTGCCGCAGGCGAAAGCACGCTGAAGCTGGATCCAAGGCCCGTGGAACCTCGATCGTTGCCAGTCCATCGCTCTAGGCTCGCCTGGCTCGGGCACAATGTCTTCCCGCCTTGAGCGGGCTCGCCATCTCCCCTGTGATTAAGTGGCCGACACGATCACGCGCCGATGTCGTCCGTCAGTGAACGGTTCGACTGGGCAAACAGGCTCGAAAGCACCATCGTGACGCTGCTCGCAGCCATGGAACGGGGCGTCTTGGACGAGCGCGCCAGGTAGATCGACCTTTCGATGCGTGGCTCCGCTATCGGACGACACTTCAGGCGCGCGGAAATCGATCCGTGTTCGGCCACTCGCGCAGAGAGCACGGTATATCCGATGCGTTCAGCGACCAACGATTTTATGTTCTCCAAAGAATCGATTTCCATGACTACATTGGGCCTGTGGCCGTGCCGGGATGCTGCCCGCTCAACCTCCTCTCTCAGCCCGTGCGGACGGCCTGGGAGGATCAGGGGTAAATCGAACAGTGCCGATACAGGCATCTCGCTGCACGAGGACACCGCCTCAGCGCCTTCAGCTCCCACCAGGTTCAAGTGCTCTCTGGCGAGCAGCTCCTTCGAAATTCCCGAGATGATGTTGCTGCCGAACACGAGCGCCAAATCGAGCTGGCCTGCCAGCAGCCATTGAGACATATGACCCGACAAGCCTTCTGCGATACGAAGTCGGATGAGCGGGTACTGGCGGCGGATCGTTATTGCAAGCGGTACCGTCAACGCGATGCCGAGCGAAGTGGGCATTCCGACGATCACACTGCCCGACGGTTCCGCTTCTATACCTCGCACCTCTTCTGAGATTGTCCCTATATCGGTCAGAACCGACCGGGCGCGGCTGGCAAGCCTAACCCCGCTCTCTGTCGGCACGATGCCCCTGGGGGTGCGGTGAACCAGACTGCAGCCCAGTTCCTTCTCAAGCCGGTTCAGATGAAGACTGATGGCCGATTGGGCAACATGCAATTCATCAGCCGCCCTAGCAATAGACCCGTGTTCCACGATACCAACGAAATATCGGAGCTGACGAAGGTCCATGGACGAACTCTCAGGGTGGGTGACACGCACATTTGCGCCGTTTGCAAAACGTACCGATCGCGCAAGAGCTGGTAACAATCCAGCTAATACTTCGGCAAGGACTTCTTACCGGGAGCGATACGGAGCAATCATTAAGTGCACCCACAATATTGGTTTCACCCCACCCAATTGGTGCTGCCGAAAGCGGCCTCTTTGCGCGGTCAGGAGTTCGACCATACCGCTCGGCCCCAGTCCAGCGAGCTTTCTCATAACGAGAAGCCTACCATCGAGATTCTATTCTTCCGGTTTGAGACGAAGGCGCATAGTCCGGTTTCAGCATCATCACGCGCTGATTCCGGAGCACCCCATGCAGACCGTCAACTGGGAAGATCCGCTTCTTCTGGATCAGCAACTCACTGAGGAAGAAAGATCGGTCCGCGAAACGGCCCATTCCTACTGTCAGGAAAACCTGATGCCCCGGATCCTCGAAGCCAACCGGCGCGAGACTTTTCATCGAGAGATCATGACTGAAATGGGCGCGCTCGGATTTCTCGGTGCCACACTCCCTGAGGAATATGGCGGAGCTGGCCTTGGCTATGTCTCCTACGGCCTGATTGCACGCGAGGTCGAGCGCGTCGACAGCGGCTACAGATCTGCCATGAGTGTCCAATCGTCCCTTGTGATGCATCCAATATACGTCTACGGGACCGAGCAACAGAGGCGCAAGTACTTGCCCAAGCTGGCGTCGGGAGAATGGGTTGGATGCTTCGGTCTAACCGAGCCGAACCACGGGTCCGATCCGGGTTCGATGATCACGCGCGCGAGGTCCGTGAATGGCGGATTTGAGCTTATTGGCACGAAGATGTGGATCACCAACTCCCCCATAGCGGACGTGTTCGTCGTCTGGGCCAAGACGGATGACGACCTCATTCGAGGATTCGTGCTCGAAAGAGGAATGGCCGGTTTGAGCACGCCCAAGATCGAAGGCAAGTTCAGCCTGCGAGCATCCATTACGGGAGAGATCGTAATGGAAGGCGTCCGCGTAGGCGAAGATAACGTTCTACCAAACGTCAAAGGCTTGAGGGGGCCGTTCGGCTGCCTCAATCGCGCCCGCTATGGCATCTCATGGGGGGCGATGGGAGCTGCTGAGTTCTGTTGGCACGCAGCGCGTCGGTATACGCTGGACCGCAAGCAATTTGGGCGGCCGCTCGCGGCTAATCAGATCGTACAGGTCAAGCTCTCAAGTATGATGACCGAGATCGCGCTCGGTCTGCAAACGGCCTTAAGGGTCGGCCGATTGATGGACGAGGGTCGTGAAGCTCCCGAGATGATCTCCCTTGTGAAGCGCAACAATTGTGGCAAGGCACTCGATATTGCACGGCTCGCTCGGGATCTGCACGGCGGCAACGGGATCTCCGACGAATTCCACGTCATCAGACACGTGATGAACCTCGAAGCGGTGAACACCTACGAGGGTACGCACGACATCCATGCCCTCATCCTCGGGCGGGCGCAGACTGGCATCCAGGCCTTCAACTAGGAGTCCCAAATGAGCGGGTGCCTGAGCGGGCTTCGCGTCCTGGACCTGAGCCGTGTTCTTGCGGGGCCGTGGGCCGGACAGATACTTGCCGATCTCGGTGCGGAAGTTATTAAGATTGAGCGTCAGTAGGAGATGACACCAGGGATTGGGGGCCAGCCTTCCTCACAGACGGCGCGGGCCGCCCAACATCGGAAGCTGCGTACTTCCTTTCATGCAATCGCGGGAAAAAGTCGGTCACCATCGACCTGAAAGATCCGGCGGGGCAAGAGCTGGCGAAGAAGTTGGCGACGAAATCCGACTTCCTGATCGAGAACTACAAGGCTGGGGGACTGGCCAACTACGGACTCGCCTACGAAGATTTACGCAAGCTGAACCCCGGCTTGATCTACTGCTCAATCACCGGTTTCGGTCAGACTGGCCCGTACAAGGATCACGCCGGC
The DNA here is from genome assembly GCF_038969555.1 of Bradyrhizobium sp. B117. Lineage (NCBI taxonomy): Bacteria > Pseudomonadati > Pseudomonadota > Alphaproteobacteria > Hyphomicrobiales > Nitrobacteraceae > Bradyrhizobium > Bradyrhizobium sp. B117. The sequence goes on along the minus strand of NZ_CP152414.1, from coordinate 8,408,877 downwards.
TACGACTTCATGATTCAGGCTATGGGCGGTCTCATGAGCGTTACGGGGCTTCCGGATGGAGTGCCTGGAAGTGGTCCCGTGAAGGCGGGAGTCGCCGTGACGGACTTGTTCACAGGAATGTACGCGACTGTCGCGATGCTTGCTGCGCTCGGACATCGGCGACGCACCGGTGATGGACAGCATGTCGACCTATCGCTCATGGACGTTCAAGTCGCAACTTTGGCCAACCAGGCTCAGAACTATCTAACGTCTGGGAGAATACCAACCCGGCTCGGCAATGCCCATCCAAACATCACGCCATATGAGACATTCCCGACGTCCGATGGTCATATGGTCCTTACGGTCGGCAACGATGGGCAATTCGCCAGGTTCTGCGCTGTGGCCGGCCGACCCGATCTGTGTGCGGACCCAAGATTTGCGACCAATGCGGCCCGCGTGCAGAACCGCGGCATCCTCATCCCACAGCTCGGATCACTGACGTCAAGACACTCGACCGATCACTGGCTAACGGTTCTGCAGGCCGCTCGCGTCCCTTGCGGACCGATCAACACATTGGACCGGGTCTTCGACAATCCCCAGGTCAGACGCCGTCAGATGTGCGTGAATGTGGCTCATCCTTTCGGAGGCGACCTTCGCCTCGTAGGCTCTCCAATGAAGTTTTCGGCTACGCCAGTTTCCGAGGCTCAGGCGCCCCCGGTGCTTGGACAACATACCGAGGAGCTTCTTTCCGAGCTGTTGGGAGTGCCGAAAGATGACATCGAGACACTGAGACTCCGTGGAATCATCTAGTCGCGGTTGCGCTTCCTACGGATCCATCCGGGAGCAAAGGCGCGGAGCTTTTCACACTAGGCTCACCTTCTCGCCTCGGTCTTCAGGCATACGCATGGCTTGATAGATCTACATCACCCATGATCGCCTGCAATTTTGAGACTGGCCGAAAGAGGTCGGCGGCCAACTTTACGTGAGTCTCCGCTTGTCGCACCAGTTCCATCGGCGAGCTTTGACACTCTGTGGCCTTGATACGCTTTTGGCTGACTCCGAACTCCTAACCGCCGGGCCGGGTCGCAACCCCTTCAAAGAGCTGCAGTTACTCGCTATCGTTGCAAGATGCGAGGCAGGTCCCTTCCATCACAAACCAAGAGATCTAGTTCGACGTGAACTGCCTCTTAACATTGCCTTGATGGCGACAACTCGATAGTCACGATGCCCACTGACCAGCCAACTAATTAGACAGCTATTTGCCGCGCAGGAATTATATGCCTGGCAGCTATTCCAAGCAGGAAAACGGCGGGGCGATGCACTAAGCTCGACCACAGAGAAGCGATGAATGAATTCGCGCGCGGCTCAGCCGGGAAATAGCCGAGGTGGTCGCCTCAACTACCGCGGACAGCTCTTGGACGGCAACCCCTCACAACGACACTCTGTCCTAATGGCTAGGTCTGATCTCATGCGAGCATGCGACCACGTACCTAGTCAATCAACATCTGGAGCTACAGCAGAATGCAAAAGCCACTTCCATTTGAACAAGCCGAATTCGCAGCACGCTTGACGGCGGTAAAAAAAGAAATGGCCAAGAGGGGGATTGACATTCTTCTTCTGTCTGAGCCCCCCAACCAAAATTACCTAACTGGCTATGATAGCCTATCGTTCTACACGCCTCAAATGGTGGTCGTAGCGCTCTCTCACGAAGAACCCGTGTGGATCGCGCGATTCATGGAACGGCCGCAGGCAATGATGGGAACTTATCTTGCAGCCGAGAATATCCGGACCTATCCGGACGAGTATGTAAACTCGCACGCTGGTTTGTCGGCATATGACGTTGTGGCCGATATCGTAAAAGAACTCGACGGCGAAGCGGCGCGAATTGGCGTGGAGATGGGAGGCTATTATTATTCCGCGCGCGCACACGCAGATCTTGTGCGGGCTCTGCCCCTTGCAACGTTCGTAGACGCCGACCTGCTCGTCAATTGGATCCGGATCGTGAAGAGTCCGGCCGAACTTGTTTGCATGCGTCAAGCCGGCCGCATCGCCGATGCGATGATAAAACGCGGCGTCGATACAATCGAGCCCGGTGTGCGTGAATGCGACATTGCGGCGGCCGTTTATCACCAGCAGATAGCGGGTACCCCAGAATTCGGAGGAGGCTATGACAGCTCCTGTCTGTTCTTTGGTGCGGGCGAACGCGCCCTTGCGCCACATCCGACCTGGACCGACGATCCGTTGCCGGCGTCAACAACCGTCTATATGGAAGTTCACGGAGTTCGTCTTCGTTATCAAGTCAATCTCGCTCGCACAATTGTCGTCGGAAAGCCCAGTCCCGCTTACCAGAAATTCACGGAGATTGCGGTCGAAGCTCTAAATGCGGGCCTCGAAAGCGTCCGTCCCGGTCGTACATGCTCGGAAGTCCATGCAGCGTACGCCCAATCGCTCGCGCGTCATGGATATGAAAAAGAGGCGAGGCTCGGCTATCCTCAAGGAATAGGCTATCCACCCGCATCAGCTGAGCGTACGGCCAGTTTGCGGAAGGGAGACAATACTGTGCTTAAGCCAGGTATGTGCTTCCACATGATGGCTGCCCTCTGGCTGGACGACAAGAGCGTCTGCATCACGCAACCCTTCGCCGTCACCGAGAACGGTTTTGAGTCCTTGACCTCGACGCCCCGCAGCCTGATTGTCAAATAGCTGATTGCGAGCAATCCACGCTGGTGCCGCTGCAGCAGGGACTTGGCCGTAGATCAGCCGCTTCGAAGGTAATTTTCAAATCGAAGAGGAATTTGCGCTCTCCACGGGGCTACTCGACTGTCCGTACGGAGCTGGCACGCCTACCGGGTTGAATGGGCTGCCATTTGGAGAAGGGGAAGGCCAAGTGTCTGACTGCGAGTGAGGTGAAAACGTCAAGGCAAATCCAGGAATCGAAACGGCTCACCTCACCGTGAGCACAGGAAAAGAGGTCGGCTCACCAACTGTTAGCAGTTTCGGGCTCCCAGCCCGAGCAGCAATGGTTCGAGAGAATGGCTGTCCCGGCGCAGTCTTCAATTCCAGGCTGCTGGCGGAACGCCTTGCGATCATTTTCAAGATGGGTTCTACTCCGCCTAGGATGCCCGCCGGCTTGATCTGGCCTGCGACGTGCCGTAACCCGCACTGGGGCGCTGGCCTGAAGACGCTGAACTTCAAGAACGTTCCGGTCTCCGCATCAGCTTATCGTATGGGCTCAACGAGGATTACGTCGTGTCGTGCTCACGAGACGGAAAGCGTGCGCCTTGCGAAATAGGAAGCAGAATTTCGGCAACGCTAGGCCTGACATTGAGGAAATTCGGCTGGGAAGGCAAAGTAATATTCGTGTGATCTGATAGTGGATTCGGTATCAAGAGGCGAACCGGATGTTCTGCGCTGCTTGGCCCCAAATATGGGGGGATCTTGCGTCCACACGGCGAGGTGCCGCGGTGTTCCTGGACAAGCTTGAGAGCATCTGGGCAGCAAGCAGTCGACAAAACTGGGCCGCAAAGTGGATCAAGATCGGCGATGCTCAGTGCTTGCTTTGTGATCTGAATTTCAAAAAGGGAGCGTTCACTGAGGCAGCCGAGGCTTGGCTTAGCGCGCTGACCGCCTTCGAGGTCGCCAGGCGGCTAATCGATGAAGATGATGAGCTAAGCGAAGAAATTTCGGCGAAGGTCGAATCTGGCATTCAGAGATTCGGATCGTCCCTCAAGAAGGTTAAGCGGGTAAAATTCGCCTGTGTTGATCAAGGCGAATTCGAAGCCTACTTCTTGCCCGGCGCCAAATCCGATGAACGTAGCCCGGGGGTCATTTGCATCAGCAGGGAAGGGGAGACACGGGCGACATTGCTCGGAAGGCTCTTGCCCGTGGCGGTTGGCCGCGACATTTCACTCCTCGTTGTCTGTCACGACGACTTCTCAAATCACTCGCCCCGCCAACCGGAAAACTTCTTTTCTTATTGTGTGGATTACCTGTCAGCCAGGTCTGACGTGGATGCCACTCGGATTGGCGTGTATGGAGAAGGATTATCGGCTGCTTTAGCCACCGATTTCGCTGTGTTTGATCACCGGATCGCTGCGGCGGTCTGCGACGGTGGCCTTTGGAATTGGACTTCAACTGTGGCATCTGTCAGCTGGATGGCGAGGACAGCCGATATCGTAGACGAGGACGTCCAGTCGATCCGTCGTTTGCGGTTCGCGCGACATTTGAAATGTCCGGTCCTGGTGATTGCTGGGGGGCGCGGCATGGTCAGCACCTCGGAGGCGATGAACCTCCAAGCCGACTGCACCGCTGCGCGCCTCGACCTTGAGGTGGCCGTATCACCGGTGGCCCAGACCCCCACGGGCGAGATCGAAAACTTCGTCACCTCGGACGATCGTATATTTGGATGGCTTGAAAACAAGCTCGCGGCGGTTCAGATTCGCAGGCATGGCAGCCGGTATAAAGGTGAAGACCTCGCCAACGCTGTCGACATTCGGGCCGTCCCATAATTAGGTCGCCTTAGTGGTGCTCCTTCTCGAGGGACGCCATGAAAGGCAAGTTTGGGCAGTCGTTGTGGATTCGGCAGCTACAATATGCCTATGGTCAGTTTTTGAGATGCCAATCGGCTATTCTTGGCAATCGAGGTGAGCCGTTTGTTCAGGTACCGAAGTGACTCCTCATCAAGCTCGGCAAACATGGTCGAGTTGAGCGCCTGCCTCTTGATTGACAGATTGGCGATTTCAGACCGCGCCTTTTGGGTCAGCGATATCTCCAGAAATCGGGCGTCATCCGGCGATGTCACACGGACGAGGAATTCCATTTTTTCGAGCTTCTTCGTTTGGGTGGTAACGAAGGCGGTATGGATTCGCAGCTTATTCGCAACCGCTGTTCCCGAAACGCCGCGACCTTCATCGAGCTCATCGATCGCCATCAGGATCAACCACTGCGATTCGGAGATCCCGAGCATCTGCGCCCAACCCTTATGTATTTCTGCGAGATGGGCGTTGATCTCGACAATGTTCCAGATGAAATCCCGCACCGCTCTCTCAGGATATTCATTCTCTGCCATGTTGGTCTTTCGTTTCGCTGGCGATAGCGGCCGGACCCGCTTTAGCCGTCCGACATAGAGCCTAGGGGCAATTTTGCAATCTATATATTAATTGATTTATTCAATTTATTGGAATAATTATATTTGCTATCATCGGCTTGAATCAGCGATCTCGCACAGATTTACCCCCTAAACGTTCCTCCTGAAGTCGCATTTTTAAAACATTCAGTCCTTGACGTGCGGCTGTTGCCGAATCGTCACTCCTCCGCTGCAAATATCGCGAACGAAAATTAATTAATTGCAATAATTAATATATGAAATTACTGAGGCGTGGACAGCGAGGGGGGCCTCGAAGTCGATCGGTCGAGACGCACCCACTGGGCGCGGCTGCAGCGGCGGATCCGGAAAGTAATCACGTTTTTCAACTTGGAGGTTCATCGATGAAATTGACTAAGACCCTTGTCCTCGCTTCTGCGGCGATGTTCGTCGGCGCCGGGGCGCAGGCGGCCGATCTCCCCGTAAAGGCGAAGGCCATCGAGTATGTGAAGATCTGCTCGTTGTATGGTGCGGGGTTCTATTACGTTCCGGGCACCGACACTTGCGTCAAGCTTGGTGGTTATCTTCGTGTCGAGGTCGGCTTGCGCACGAATTCGTATGCTTACCCGGCCGACAGCGGCTTGGCGGGCGCGCAAAATCGACTCAGCAACGACTATGTATGGCTTTCTCGTGAAGCCCTGAACATCGATACGCGGACCGCGACCGAATACGGTGTGGTCCGTACCTACTTCCAGGGCGTCTTCAGTTGGTTTACGGGCGGATATAACGGGGCGGGTACGGGCCTCACGGGGGGGGCAACGGCGTATAATGCGGCCCCTACCGGAACGAACGGTAACGGATCGATCGCGGGCGGTAAGCTCGGTGTCTATGATGCCTTTATCCAATTTGCCGGTTTCACTATCGGCAGGGCGCAGTCGCAGTTTTCTGCGCCCTGGGCGGAATATCCGGCGAACTGGTACGAGATGCCGGGCAGCGGCGGCTGGGAGCGCGTGAACCAGCTCACCTATACGGCCGATTTCGGCCAGGGCATCACGGCGTCCTTCTCGGCTCAGGATCAGGTCACCAGCTACCAGGGCGGCATCTGGAACGTGAGCGCTGCGACGCCCGCAGCTATCGCCTTTGGTCAGTACGGCGCCAATGACACTGGCGGTTCACGCGCTCCTGATCTGGTCGCCATGCTGCGCGTTGACCAGGCTTGGGGCCTCTTCCAGGCGTCGGTCGCTGCCCACGACAATCATGCCGGCTACTATGGGGTGTCAGAGGTCACTGGATATCCGGGCGACAAGTGGGGTTGGGCTGGTCAGCTGTCGTTGTCGATCAAGAATATCCCGACTGGTCCGGGTGACACGATCAACATGTCGGCAGTCTATACGAACGGAGCGAGCCGATATAACTTCCAAAGCTATAACTCCAACGTGTTTGCGATGTACGGCGGCACGAGTTTGCCGGGTGCTTACCAGAGCGTCGGGCTTGCCGGCGTTCCTGACTCCGTGTTTGTGGCTGGTGCCGGCCAGGAGTTGACCACGACTTATGGCTTCAATGGCGGCTTCACCCACAACTGGGATCCACACTGGGCTAGCAGCCTCTACGGGTCGTGGGCCGCTGTGCGCTATAACGGGACGGCCAAGGATTACATCTGCGGTGCAGTCGTGACGAACCTTGCGCTGTCGAGCGGGCTTGCTGGGTGTAACCCCAACTTCAACCATGCGACGATCGGTACATACACGTCCTGGACCCCAGTCAAGGGCCTGACCTTTCTGGCCGAGCTCAATTACATGATGCTGGACCAGAAATATGCAAGCGGAAGCACTGTAACGCTCCCGCTGCAGGCGAATATTGCAAAGCCCGGCGCAGCCTATGAGCTGAAGAACCAAAACAGCCTCACGATGCTGCTTCACGCTCAACGCAACTGGTGATTCTTAAAAGAAGCTGGATCTACTCTCGACGTCCAAACAGGCCTCCGGCATGCGTGCTGGAGGCCTTTATTTCGATTTGATCTGTCGTACATACGAATCAAGTAGCGGTCTCGCAGGTCCGCCGCGAGCTGTTGGCCATAAGGATTGACAGTTGTTTGCTCCTCAGATCCAAGCTTTTACAAGTCCTGGAGCCGTCCGAGAAACGCACTCGGCCTTTCGATAGAAGGAGGTACTCTTCGGTCCGTGCCTCAGCACAGCCGAGCGATGATGTTTCACGCGTCGCCAGATTAGCGGCCCGACGATCGAAGTGCCTCGGACTGGCACCAGCGGTGTATCGCTGGCATTCACGCGCGGTTCGCGTCCGAACAGAGTGCGTTCGACCATGATGGTCGCAATCTCGGCACGGGCGCCCGCAATGCAACTAGCGACATCCGCCTCAATGCCGACGACGTCGACCGGTACGCGGACAGTTTCACTGCCGGAGAAGTCTGCCACCTTCCATATTGCCTACGATGGCTCTCGTCCGCTCGCCGCATCATCGACCGCAATCGCCGCGGAAACGAATGTCGTTGACGATCTTCGCGACCTAGTCAGAGAACATGTGCTGCGCGAAGATCAATCACTTCTCCTTCGGGCCGGTCGCGATCGAGGATCGTCTGCGCCAATCATTGATCGATCGTGCCAGCTCAATTTGGGCCTCGAAGATGGAAGCCGGCGAGGGGCGATCAGGTAAGCTTGAGTCCCTTAGCTTGCTAATTTAGATTCGCGTTCGAAGCGTCGCCGAGGCGATGTGGGTCACCGTGAGTTTCGGGCCAACAACTGGCTGCCTAACACCGACGATTCGCCGGCTAGGCAAGGATGCGGTCTCGGGCGCCGCTTAATGTTCCCGTAGGCTGGCACGTTGGTGATGATCATCGGACAGGACGTCTCGATGCCCAGCGACACTGCTTCGCACGCGCGGACAAGCGCAATTTGTGAAGGCTGGATGGCACGGAGACGAATCCGCGAATTCGACTTCGTCCGCAGAATTTCTCTAATCCCGACCCTATCTTTGCCGTCATTCGGCGTGGATGCCGCTTACGATTGCAGCAAATCAATATCCAGCAGCTCTACATTTGGGGGTGAATTTACTTGCGCCCGAATGTGCTTGCGGGGAGCGCTTACCGTTGCCCATCAGGAAATCGTCCGCGCGCGAGACGTTGGGATGCGCGACGGGATACAGCGTTCGCTGCCATTTCGAGCGGTGACAATGATCGATACCTTGTTCCGGGCGCGACAAGTAACCTGCGGCGGCTCGCCTCGCTCGGCGAAGTCATCAGCGGAAAAGCGGATAAAATGCAGACTCAAGAGGACCAAGCGTGAATCAAGTAGTCAAACTCGATCGTCATGACGTCATCGCTATCATCACGATCAACTATCCTCCCGTGAATGCGCTGAGCGCCGCAGTGCGCCGGGGCCTTGTAGACTCCGTGAACGCCGCGATCTCAGATCCCGAGGTGAAGGCGATCGTCCTCACGTGCGCGGGTCGTACCTTCATCGCTGGTGATGACATCAAGGAATTCGGCAAGCCACCCCAGCCGCCGTCTTGGAACGAGATGATGGCCGTGCTGGAAAACTCACCAAAGCCTATCGTCGCCGCGATCCACGGCAACGGTCTTGGCGGGGGGCTCGAGGTGGCGTTGGTCTGCCATTTTCGGGTCGCGACGCAGGACGCCAAGCTCGGTCTGCCCGAGGTCAAGCTTGGCCTTCTGCCTGGCGCCGGCGGTACACAGCGCCTTCCGCGCGCGGTGGGACCAGAGCTTGCGGTCAAGATGATCGTTGGCGGTGATCCGATCAGCGCGGCGGACGCGCTGAAGTACGGCTTGATCGAGGAGATCGTCGTGGATCCCGCTTCCGGCGGCGAGGCATTTGCCCGCAAGGTTCTCGCTGAGAAGCGGCCGCTCCGCCGGCTGCGCGATGACGACTCCAAGCTTGCGGCGGCTAAGGCGGACCGCTCGATCTTTACCGACGCAGTAACTGAGATGACAAAGAAGGCGCGCGGTCGGGAAGCGCCGTTCGTCGCGGCCGGAGCGGTCGGTTTTGCCATCGACCTGCCGTTCGAGGAAGGTCTGAGAAGGGAGCTCGAGGGCTTCAATAAACTCTTCGCTGGCGGTCAGTCGAAAGCTCAGCAATATGCTTTCTTCGCCGAGCGGGCAGCCAAAAAGATTGCTGGCCTGCCCGAGGGTACAGAGTCGCGTCCCGTCAATCGCGTCGCGATCATTGGCGCAGGCACTATGGGCGGTGGCATTGCGATGTCTTTTGCTAATGCAGGCATTGCCGTGACCCTTGTCGAGACCAGCCAGGAGCAGCTTAAGCGGGGCATGGGCGTCATGCAGAAGAACTGGGAGGCAACCGCAAAACGCGGCGGCATCCCGCAGGATGCGCCCGCCAAGCGCATGGCGCTGATCAACGGCGTCGTTGGCCTAGAGAACGTCAAGAAGGCGGACCTCATCATCGAGGCCGTGTTCGAGACTATGGCGGTAAAGAAAGAGGTTTTCAGCAAGCTCGATCAATACGCCAAGCCGGGCGCCGTGCTGGCCTCGAACACATCCTATCTCAGCATTGACGAGATTGCCAAGGCGACCAAGCGGCCGCAGGATGTCCTCGGCATGCACTTTTTCTCGCCGGCCAACGTGATGAAGCTGTGCGAGGTCGTGCGTGCGGCAAAGACTGCCCCGGACGCCCTCGCTACGGCGGTGTCGATCGCGCGCGAGATCGCGAAGGTGCCGGTGGTCGTCGGCGTTTGCCATGGCTTCGTCGGCAATCGCATGTACGATCGAAGCGGTAAGCAGGCCGAAAAGTTGTTGTTTGAGGGCGCGCTGCCGCAGCAGGTCGATGCGGTCATGACGAAATTTGGCATGCCGATGGGGACGTTCGTGATGCACGATATGGCAGGCCTCGATATCGGCTGGCTTTCACGCAAAGAGCGAGGCGTCAAATCGGAGATCGCGGATGCGCTGTGCGAAGCGGGCCGGTACGGCCTGAAGGCGGGCAAGGGGTACTACAAATATGAAGCGGGCTCGCGCGCGCCGCTGCCCGATCCGGAGGTTGAGAGGCTGATTGGCGAGACGCTCGAGCGCCTGGGGCTCAAGAGGCGCGTCGTTAGCGACGATGAGGTCCTCGAGCGCTTGATGTACCCGATCATCAATGAGGGTGCGAAGATCCTCGAAGAGGGCATCGCGTCGCGACCAAGCGACCTCGACGTGGTCTGGCTGTATGGCTTCGGATGGCCGATCTATCGTGGCGGACCGATGTATTGGGCGGACCAGATCGGGTTGGATAAGGTGCTGGCCAAGCTAAAGGAATTCCACGCGAGTCTGGGTGACGATTTCAAGCCGGCGCCCCTGCTTGAGAACCTCGTTGCTGAGGGCAAGAAGTTCGGCGAACTCAAGCAGCCGGCCCGGTAAGCCCAGCCGATCTGACGTAGCCGCTCAAGCGTCCGCTCTGGGGCGGGCGGTCCTGCCGCACTTCGCGGGCAAAGATAGCAAAAGGATCATTTTCTCATGCGTGAAGCCGTTATCCTCGCAGCCAAGCGGACGCCCATTGGCAAGGCCTACCGGGGGGCCTTCAACAACACCTTTGGCGCAACGCTCGGTGCCGCACCGATTAGGGCCGTAGTGGCCGAGGCTGGCGTGGACCCGGGCGCGATCGACGACGTGATCATGGGTGCCGCGATGCAGCAGGGCACTACGGGTAACAACATCGCCCGCCAAGCGGCCTTGTGCGCTGGATTGCCGAAAACCGTCTCGGGCATGACCATCGATCGCCAGTGCAGTTCCGGCCTGATGGCAGTGGCGATGGCAGCGAATTACATCGTCAACGACGGTGCGCCAATCGCCATCGGCGGCGGCATCGAGTCCGTCAGCCTGGTGCAGAACGACAAAGCGAACTACTTTATGGCATCCGATCCGTGGCTGAACGAGCACGTGCCCGAGCTGTGGACCTCGATGATTGAGACCGCCGAGATTGTAGCCGAACGCTATGGCGTCAGCCGCGAGGCTCAGGACCAATATGCTCTGCAATCCCAGCAGCGCACAGCGCTTGCCCAATCGGAAGGTCGCTTCGTAAATGAGATCGTGCCGGTCACCACTGTCACGAAGGTGGTGGTCAACAAGGACAGCGGCGAGACCGCCGACAAGGAAGTCACCCTTTCTGCCGACGAGGGCAACCGTCCGCAGACCACATTGGAAAACCTCAAGAAGCTTGTCCCGGTGTTCAAGGGCGGGCGCTATGTGAAGGAAGGCAAGTACGTCACCGCGGGCAACGCCAGCCAGCTGTCCGACGGTGCCGCCGCTGTGCTCCTGATGGAGCGCAAGGAGGCCGAAAAGCGCGGGCTGGAGGCGCTTGGCGCCTATCGCGGCATTGCGGTGGCCGGCTGCGGACCGGAGGAAATGGGCATCGGTCCTGTCTTCGCGATCCCGAAGCTGCTGGAGCGTAATGGCCTCAAGATCGATGACATCGACATCTGGGAGCTGAACGAGGCCTTCGCCAGCCAGGTGCTGTACTGCCGCGACAAGCTAGGCATTCCGAACGAGAAGCTGAACGTGTCGGGCGGCTCTATCGCTATTGGCCATCCTTACGGTATGACCGGGGCCCGTTGCACCGCGCACCTGATGTACGAGGGCAAGCGTCGCGGCGCCAAGTACGGCGTCGTCACCATGTGCGTCGGTGGCGGCATGGGCGCTGCGGGTCTCTTCGAGATCTACTGAAACTCGAAGACACTACGTGGGGGAGCTATTTTAGAAGGGACTGGCATCCCTGCGCAATGGCAAGAATGGAGGAAGCGCAGCTTCCTTCATGAAGCGCCGAGAGAGATATGTAGAGAAGCTTCGGACGCTGCGGGCCGTCACGCATGATTGGGGCTATCCGGCTGCGCATTACGGTATTCGGGTTGAAACCTTCGCAATTACGCCCACGCCGAGGACATGCAGAAGCATGGGGTAAAAATCGATATCGGGGCGAGTCCGCCCAGTGAACCAAGTCATCGGCGTCCGCAATCCAGAACAGGGCATATGAGGGCGTGGATCAGGTCCATCAAGCAGACGATAGCGTTACGCACGTCGATCCGGAATTTCATGTGGTGGCGTGGGTTCGGCCGAGGCGGCAAACGGCATTTCCCCACGATCACGAGCACAAGCGTTCGATTGATCGCTGAGGGGCCGTCGCTCGCACGGAACTATCACGGGAATCCTCCCAATGAGCTCTAAAGACACGAGACAAGACCAGATGAAAGACCGCGTGGCAAAAGGCTTACGCAAGTTCAGAGAGCTGGAGTCCGCGTACGAGACCGTTACCGTTGCTCAGCTGGTTTCAAGACGAGCGCGCACCCACGGGTCAACAATCGCCATCGACATCTTCGAGCGCGGCGAGCGCGCAACCTACGCGGAGATGGACCATCGCTCGAACCAGTATGCACATGCATTGCGCGCTTTTGGGGTGTGCAAGGGGGACCGCATCGGGGTGATGCTGCCCAATCGGATTGAATTTCCGATTCTGTGGTTTGCGTGTGCAAAACTCGGCGCGGTGCTGGTCCCAATCAACATGCGCTACACCCCAAGGGAGGTCGGATATGTCCTGGGCGATTCAGAGGCGAAATTCGCCGTCGTGGACAACTCAGTATGGCAAGTGTTTTCCGCGATGGATCTTTGGCCGCAAAACCTCGCCAAGGAGCGGGTTATCCTTGTCGGACAACCTTCCGACGGCGAGACCACGACACTTGATGAATTGCTCAGGGGCTCGAGCTTTTCGCGGGTGGAAGGGGATGTCTGCCCGGGCGACCTGTTGAACATTCAATACACCTCCGGGACGACCGGCTTTCCGAAGGGCTGCATGTTGACGCATGACTACTGGGGTGTGCAGGGGTACGCATATGTCCTAGTAGACCGTCAAACGTACAAGACACATCTCTGTTGGTCGCCCTTCTCCTATGTGATGGCACCAGCGATCTTCATGAAATCATATCTACAGGGCACAACGCTGTACTTGGCGCAGCATCTTAGTTCAACGCGATTTCTTGATTGGCTCAAGACGTATCGAATAGAGTGGTGCCCGCTTCCGGGCCCGATAGCGGAAACTGCGGACATCGCATCGACATGCCTGAAGGAGGCTACTTCCGGCGGTTGGAGCACGGATACGGTGCGCCGATTCCGCGACCGGTTCGGCGTGCGCGGCCAGAGCGCCTACGGGATGACGGAGATCGGATTCGGAACGCAATTCCCCAACGACCTCGATGAGATGGACGATACTGGCTCCGTCGGGATTCCCTCTCCATTTCGGGAGGCTCGGCTGGTCAACGACGACGGAAGTCCGACGCCAGTCGGTGAAATCGGAGAACTGTGGGTGAGAGGTCGTGGCATGTTCTTGGGCTACTGGAAGAAGCCGGAAACGAATGCCGAAAGCTTTGAAGGCGAATGGTTTAAGACCGGCGATCTCTTCCGCCAGGACGATGCTGGTTTCCTTTGGATCGTAGGACGCAAAAAGGAAATGATCCGGCGCTCGGGCGAGAACATCGCTGCCCGCGAAGTCGAATCTGTCATCCGAGAGATCCCGGAGATCGCCGACGTGGCCGCGGTTCCCGTTCGCGACGCTAAGCGCGGAGAGGAAATCAAGATCTGCGTGGAATTGCACGAGGGTCTTAAGCCGGCCGATTTGCCGGTGGAGCGCATCCTCAGCCATGCTCGTGCACGCCTGGCGCCGTTCAAGGTGCCGCGGTACATTGCTTTCACGCCAGCGCTGCCGAGAACCGACACCAGCAACAAAGTGCTCAAGCGTGCGCTGATCGATATTGGTGATCCGATCTTGGGCGCGTACGACTCTGAGGAGCAATGCTGGCGCTGAACGGAATGATGACAGGCAATCTTGAAGAGACGAAGGTCGAGAGCGTAGGGCTCGGGTCCGGCCAACCTTCGCGACCATTGATCCGATCGTCAGCTGCCGCTTGGCTTAGGCATCCTCTCTGTCCGCCGTCCGACCTGCCCAGCCGGATCGATCGAGTCATCTTAGTCGCTCCATGAGGGCCGCGCGAGGTTGCGGGATTCTCTGCAAGAACTGAGAGGCTGAAGCCGCCATGGTAAGTCCCGTGTTTTGCAGAGATCACCGCTCGTAGAAGAGCTTGGACTCATGATGACCGTGACGAAGATTAGGGCGCATATATCTGGTGCCGCAGAGTTGTTGAAGTCGAGTAACGAGCTCCTCAAGCCGCTGATTGGGGCCGCAGTGCAGGAGACGATCGAGGCCGAGATGACGGAGGCGCTGGGGAGTGCGTTCGGGAAGAGGCAATCATGGCGAGCCCAGGCAATGCTGCCACGCGGCTAACAGGGTGGAAGTGAAGCATCAACCAGCGGTTCTAACGCATATTTTGCATGAACGATCGGAGTTAGATATTGTTGCCCGATCGTTCTCAAGCAGCCAAGAGGATGCGTCGACGTAATAGCGGGCAGCTTGCCCTGCCATACATTTGTCGTTTGATGCCTTGCTCCTGCTGATCTGACCTTCGATCTGACTGGTTGTACAGGAGGTCGTTTTTGCCGCTCGGACGGCATCGAGCTCGCTGTTGCCTGCTTGTGTGATCAATTCACCGAGCTCGGCGATGTCGCTACCAGTGGGACAAGACACACACCGCTTCGTCAGATCGGCCGCCGCGCCAGCGGCCGACGAGGCCTAGCGCCAATAATGGGTGCCGATCCTCTATGCACGCGCCCGCTGATCAGCGGACGTGGGAGCTCATACCGGTTACCCATCAGCGGCTGGTTGCCGAAGCAAGAACGCTCAGTGCCGTCCACCGCCGCCTCCATGACATCTATGCCAGCCTGGATCCGGCCACCTTACTATCGGAACCGTGCAGGAGCACTGTAAGCGTCGTTCCGCTCCCACCTTCTCGCGGCGCATGGGATAGGCGAGTTTCACGATCTCTTTGAAGGGATCGGCTTGTGTCTATGCTTGACCATACGCTTAAGTCGGACGTAACGCCGCGTCGGCTGGAAGTGATCACGGAGACGGGACGACGTCGTTGGTTCTCCAAGGACGACAAGGCCCGGATCGTCGAGGAGACGCTGGTACCAGGCGCGGTCGTTTCCGAGATTGCCCGGCGACACGGGCTGACCCCCCAACAAGTGTTCACCTGGCGCCGGCAAGCACGCCGGCCGCCGACGCCGATGGCTGACGATCCGCAGTTTGTGCCTGCGGTGGTAGACGCCATGGTACCGGCCGTGGCTGTTGGCCATGAGCGCAAGACAGCGCGACGCAAGGCCAAGCCGGATGTCGGGGGCATCGAGATCGAAGCCGAAGGCGTCACTATCCGGGTCGGCCGAGGCGCGGACGTGACGATGATTGCGGCCATCGTCCATGCGCTGAAGGCAAGCCGGTGATCGGCCCGTCCGGAAATGTCCGGGTGATGGTGGCAACCAAGCCGGTCGACTTCCGCAAGGGAATGGAGGGGCTTGCTATGTTGGTACGCGAGCACATGAAGGCCGATCCGTTCTCAGGCGCTGTTTATGTGTTCCGTGCCAAGCGGGCGGACCGGATCAAGCTGATCTTCTGGGATGGTACGGGTTTGTGCCTGTTCGCCAAGCGGCTCGAGGAAGGCGTCTTCCGCTGGCCGAAGATCGAGGATGGCGTGATGCGTTTGTCAGCGGCAGAATTGTCGGCGCTGCTCGAAGGGCTTGATTGGCGGCGTGTCCACGCGGCACGGGAGACGGTCGTCCCGACGCAGGCCGGATAATTGTGGGGCCGCGCTGCGGCGAAGTGAATCAGGGGCATCGAGCACGTCGTCAGGCGGGCGCGAATATGCTCTGATTTGCGTGTGAGCGATAACCTTCCTGATGATCCCGAGACGCTGAAGGCGATGCTGCTGGCCGAGCGGCACGAGAGCGAGCGGCTGCGCCAGATCATCAAAGAGCTGCAGCGTCATCGCTTTGGCCGGAAGGCAGAGTCGCTTCCCGAAGAGCAGATGCTGCTCGGTCTCGAGGACGTCCAACAGGTTGCGGCCTGTACGGAAGCGAGCCAGGACGAGACAGCTCCGGAAGGCCGGGCGGAGCGCGCACGCAAGCGCCGCAACAATCGCGGAGCACTACCGGCGCATCTGCCGCGGATCGAGGTCGTGGTCGACCTCGATGACAAGACCTGCCCCTGCTGCAATGGCGACCTACACCAGATCGGCGAAGACAAGAGCGAGCGGCTGGACATGGTGCCGGCCCAGTTCCGCGTTGTGGTCACCCGACGTCCCAAATACGCCTGCCGAGCCTGTGAGGATGGCGTCATGCAGGCCGAGGCTCCGACCCGGCTGATCGAGGGCGGACTGCCGACGGAGGCAACCGTCGCGCAGGTTCTGGTGTCCAAATATGCCGATCACCTGCCGCTCTATCGGCAAGCCCAGATCTATGGCCGCCAGGGCATCGCTCTCGATCGATCGACGCTGGCAGACTGGGTTGGGCATGCCGCCTTCCATCTGCGTCCGCTGCATCAGCGCCTTCTCACGGTGCTTCGCGCGAGGTCCAAGCTGTTCGCCGACGAGACGACGGTGCCGGTGCTCGATCCCGGTCGCGGGCGCACCAAGACCGGCCAGCTCTGGGCCTATGCCGCCGACGACAGGCCCTGGGGCGGCCTCGATCCGCCCGGCATCGCCTATGTCTATGCACCCGACCGCAAAGCCGAGCGGCTGTTCAGCCATCTTGCCGGCTTCAAGGGCGTCCTGCAGGTCGATGGCTACAACGCCTACCCAAAGCTTGCCGATCGCGGAGAGGTCGAGCTCGCCTTCTGCTGGGTGCACATGCGGCGCAACTTCTACGAACTCGCCACCGCCGGCCCCGCGCCGATCGCGAGCGAGGCGCTGAAGCACATCGCCGCATTCTACGCGATCGAGAAGGAGATCCGCGGCCGCAGCGCGGAGGAGCGTCGCCACGTGCGGCAGCAGAAGAGCCGACCACTGGCCGATGCCTTCGAGGTATGGCTGCGCGCCAAGCTGGCTCTCATCAGCCAGAAGATCAAGCTCGCCGAGGCCATCCGCTACGCCCTCTCGCGCTGGCAAGGCTTAACGCGCTTCATCGATGACGGCCGCATCGAACTCGACAACAATACGGTCGAACGATCAATCCGTGGCATCAAGCTCAGTCGCAAGAACGCGCTGTTTGCCGGATCCGACGGGGGCGCCGAACATTGGGCCGTCGTCGCAACCTTGGTCGAGACTTGCAAGATCAACGACATCGATCCGCTCGCCTATCTCACCGACGTCCTGACCAGGATCGTCAACGGGCATCCAAACCGAGACATCGACCAGCTACTGCCCTGGGCCTGCCGAGCTCAAGCCCTCAAAGCTGTGGCCTGAGAACGACGCTTACGGAGCACTTGGCAAGTCTCACCGACGCCGCAGGGCATCCAACTGCGCCGCCGTCGATTGAACAGTTCTTGTCGAGCTTGCGAATAGCATGAAAAGAAGGAGCGGGACGCCCGACTAACAGGCCACTTGCGAGCCGAAGCGAGAGCGACCACACGCCGATCCGCTCGTCAAAGGCCACGCCACAGTTACGCGAATGGGCAGCCCGAGCCGTGGCGGAGCAGCAGCAAAGTCCTGCGCTGCTCGAGGCAGGGTCGGTGGTCTGAGGTGGACCGGTGATCGAGCGTGCGAAAGGCTGGCTCGATGCGCCACCGCCTTCAGCAGCTGCCAGCCTTGACCACGCCCGATCACCTGCCTTTTGGCCTGGCAAGCGCTCGGTCGAGGACCGAGCGCGAAATCGTCGCGTGCGGATTCCGACGAAGTCGCCCAGGCGTACCGATATTAAGTCGCCCATGGATTCCGAGACGATGTCGCCCACCTTTCCGATTTGATCTCGCCCGGTGACGAGGCGTTCTGGCCGGCTGGTTCTCTGGCATCGGTCAAGCCGCGCGGTCAATCTGGAATCGCGACTTCAACCTTTTTTCTTCTGCGGTTGCTGTGGGCATGTGGGCAACGCGATTGCGTTGTCCAAGCGCAGCGGCATGTCCACAGCGCTCAGATCTTTCGGGCGGATTGCCGGGTTCGGCGCAGGCTCTCACCGGTGAGGTCGAGCCGATGGGCATTGTGGACGAGGCGATCGAGCACGGCGTCGGCATAGGTGGGATCCCCAATGAGCAGATGCCACTGATCCACGGGGAGCTGGGTGGTGACGATGGTGGAGCGATGACCGTAGCGATCTTCGAGGATTTCAAGGAGCTCGTGACGGGCGCCGGAATCGAGCGGCTCGAGCCCCCAATCATCGAGGATCAGCAGATCAACACGGCCAAGACCGCGCAACAGGCGTGGGTGTCGGCCGTCACCGCGCGCGAGAGCGAGGTCGTCGAACAGACGCGGGACGCGCTGGTAGAGTACGGAGCGATTGTCGCGACAGGCCTTGTGGCCGAGCGCCGAGGCGAGCCAGCTCTTGCCGACGCCGGCAGGGCCGCAGATCAGGAGATTGACGTGGTCGTCGATCCAGCGGCCCTCGACGAGGCTGGCGAACAGCGGGCGGTCCAGACCGCGCGGAGTGCGGTAGTCCACGTCCTCCACGCACGCCTGCTGGCGC
This sequence comes from Bradyrhizobium sp. B117, assembly GCF_038969555.1. Taxonomy (NCBI): domain Bacteria; kingdom Pseudomonadati; phylum Pseudomonadota; class Alphaproteobacteria; order Hyphomicrobiales; family Nitrobacteraceae; genus Bradyrhizobium; species Bradyrhizobium sp. B117. Next base: position 8,390,305 of record NZ_CP152414.1, on the reverse strand, counting down.
AGCTTGGCGTAGCGCAAGCGGGTGGCGAGCCGCTTGTCGTGGCGCAGCGAGGCTTCACGTTCGAGCAGCAGCGCAAGCCATTCGGCATGACCAAGGCCGTTGGCTTCGATGTCGGCGAAGGCCTTGGCCATGCCGTGGAGGCCGAGGGCGTTGAGGCGATCGAAGGTCGGATGAGTGAGCAAGGGATGGTCTCCTAATTGTAGTAGCGCGGTCCGCGGATGTTGGCATGCAGGATCGGCGCGTCGTCGGCGGAACGCTGGTGAGCAGGACGCCGATCGAGATTGTTGGCGAGGATCGACTTGACCGAGCCATAGGTGCGCGCGCCGATGTCGATCGCCCGCGCAGCCGCGGCGTCCAGCCGTTCGCGCCAATAGGAGGCGGCGAGCCTGAGGATGCCGAGGCAGGCGCGGAAGCCTTGTTCGGGGTGCGAGCGCTCGTCGAGAATGAGGTCGCACAATGCGCTGGTTGCCGGCCCGATCGCGGCGGCATCCTGACGGATACGCCTGATAGTCCAGCCGGCGTAGCGCCGATGGCTGGAGGCCATGTGCTCCGGCACGGTGGTGTGTTTGTGATTGCCGCTCATGCGCTGATGCGCGGCGATCCGCTCGCCCTTGTGGAAGATCTCGACGGTGCGGGCGGTGAACCGGATCTCGACCTCGGCGCGCACAAAGCGATGCGGGACGCTGTAGTAATGCTTCTCCACCTCGACGTGGTAATCGAGGCTGACACGGCGGATCCGCCACTCGGCGAGCACATACGGGCTCACGGGCAAGGGCTTGAGCGCCGGCCTGTCGATCTCTTCGAGGAGCCGGCGGCGCGTCATGCCGAGCCGCCGGATCGGCCGCTCCTCGTTGAGCCTGGTGAGCAGTTCGCCAATCGCCGCGTTGACCTCGGCGAGGCTGTAGAAGGTGCGATGGCGGAGGCGACCGAGCAGCCAGCGCTCGACGACGAGGACCGCCTGCTCGACCTTGGCCTTGTCGCGCGGCTTGCGCGGCCGCGCCGGCAAGATGGCGGTGCCGTAATGCGCCGCCATTTCCGCATAGGTGCGATTGATCTGCGGGTCGTACAGGCACGCCTTGATGACCGCGACCTTGGTGTTGTCCGGCACCAGCAGCGCCGGGACGCCGCCGATCGCCGCGAAGGCGCCAACATGGGCGCTGATCCAGTCGGCGAGCCCCTGCGTCCACGTCGCCTGCGCGTAGGTGAAGCTCGATGCACCGAGCACGCGACGAAGACCTGCGCCGTTCTGCGCTCACCGGTCAGGCGGTCAACCACCACCGGCACGCCGTCGCCGGCATAGTCGACGAACAGCTTGTCGCCGGCCGCGTGGGCCTGGCGCATCGTCACCGACAGGCGGCCCTCCCAGGTGCGGTAGAGCTCACAGAAGCGCGAGTACCGGTATCCACCGGGCTCGGCCGCGATGTACTCCTCCCACAGGATCGACAGCGTCACGTGCTTGCGCTTGAGCTCGCGGTGCACGGACGCCCAGTCGGGCTCGGCGATGCGGCGGTGACCCTGCCGGTTGCCATTGCCGGTCTTGGCGAACAGGCGGGCTTTCAGGGCCGCGTCCGTGAGCTCGTCGGGCAACGGCCAGGTCAGGCCCGTAGCCTCGAACCGCCGGATCGTCAGCCGTACCGTCGAGGGCGCAGCTCCTACCCGTCGCGCAATCTCGCGGCTCGGCAGCCCGGCCGCCTTCATCCTGATCACATCGCGCACACGGCGCATCGCAAGCCTCTCCGTCGGCATCCAGGGTCCCCCTTCGCAAAGCTGAAAGGGTTGACCCTATGGGAGCCAGAAGAGGTCTCGTCACCCCGGGTTTGCTCTTGCGATACCCGGGTGACATCATCCCGGAATGGTGGGCGACATCATCCCGGAATGGGTGGGCGACTTCAAATCGGAATGGTGGGCGAGATCATCTCGGAATCCTGGGCGACATCGATCGGAATCCGCACGTCGCGCTCGTAATGCCGATGAGGCAACAAAAGATCTATCGGGAATATCATCAGATCCGGCAATACGCCTTCTCCACCCGAATCGTCGCGCCATCGCGCAGGGCGAAGCACTTTCCCAGAGCAATGGCAACGAAAGCCCATTGCTAACGATCTCGTCGCCATATGGCCTTTTACGCGGATACGGCCGAACTTTGGGATGGACGTACGTTCAATTTAGTTCGAAAGAAGCCGTTAGGCCGACGATGGCTCACTGTGCAAACGTTTTGTCCAGAGCAGACCATTGCACCATACGTGTTCAACGCGTCCCCATTGGCAAGCCGCTGCGGCATCCGGGAAGAACCCACGTCCGTGGTGATTGGCACTCGTATTGCAAAGTAGCGGAATGCCCGTAAGCTTTTCATATTCGACGAGAAGCTCGGCCACTTTGTGCTCGGAGGCTCTGGAAATGGTCTGCAATCGGGCAGATCCATCGAGATGTACAACGGCGGGGATTTTGTCTCGCCATTCTGCTCGTGTCTGGTGATCGAAAAGCATGTATGGGTCCGGCGTTCCAGGGCTGAAAATGTCCCGCGCACGATGCTCCAGGCATATCGGCGCCACTGGCCGGAAGTGTTCGCGAAGTTTGATGCTATTGAGATGATCCTTCATTCCCGGCGATGTCGCGGCCGCAAGAATGCTTCTGCCGCCCAACGCCCGTGGCCCAAGCTCGGCACGGCCGGCAAGAAAAACGACAGGCTTGTTGTAGGCAAGGATGGTAGCAAGTTCACGCATACTGCACGGCGAGGTCTGCCACTCGGGCGGCACTCCGCTGGCTTGCAGAGCCGGGCCACTGTAGACTGACCATTCCAACGGCGCGAAACCTTTGTGCTCCGCCATTGCTGAGCAAGCAGCACCGATCGCTGAGCCGCTGTCGTTCGGAAAGGGCGGCACCCAAACAGCATCGAACAAGTCGGTTGCCCGTAGTGCGCTGTTCCATTTGATATTGAGACCGCAGCCGCCGGCTATACACAAATTTCTCGATCCCGGAAGAGCCGAATGCCGATGAAAAGCAATCGCCATTTCGCGAACGAGTAGATGCTCAAGGAAACAATGAAACGATGCAAGCACATCTTCGGGAGACTTGGTCTTCAACCGAAGCGCGCTGGCATTGAAGAAGCCGTGTAGAGCCGCAACTGAGGCGTTCATGCTGCTGATGTCGCCACGATAATGACGCGCACGCCTCGCATTGCCCGCAAACCGCTCTTCGTAGAGTTCCCGAAACACCGCCACGATATCTTCATCAACAGAGCCGAGCGCGATGTAAGCCATCACCTTGCCGGCGATGCTCCCGTCTCCCCAGCCGGTGTAGTTCGCTCTCTTGTAAGGTCCGAAATGATGACCAGCCACCACATAAGCGCGCCCACTCATCGGGAACAGGCATTCAAGGAGCCGGGCGCCGCCGGGTTCTACATAGTAGAGACGTGGAAACATCCCAGCGTCCCACACCAGGCACAACGCGGGTTGCCTGGCCTTGGCAAAAGGACTGGTGCAGTATGCGGAGGCTATATGGCCCGTGACGTGCGGAAAGCTTCTGTAAGGGAAGTCTCTCCCATCCAGCCTGAGGCCAAAGCCGTCGCGCGAATTGAGCAGGCCTTCGGCATGCTGTTCAACATACGGCCCGCCTCTTAGGGTGATAGGCGCGGCCCCACTGAGAACCTGGAATTGCGACTCTGCGTCTCCAGTCCAGCCGTCGATAACGAACTCATCAACGTCGCGCGCAGCCATACCTTGCTCCGCCAAAGCGACAACAATTGCATTGAGATTGTCGATGGCTTGATACCTCGGATTATTACCCCGCTTCTCCTGCTCGATACTAAAGACAAGCCGTCCGTCCTCGACAAGAGCAATCGCTCCGTCATGGGTCAGTTTGATACCGCAGATGCGCATAGTGCCTCCATGTCTAACGCCCGACATTTACTGGGCCAAAGACGAATCGCATTCACAAACCAGGCGAGCAAACCCAAGGTCCGTTGGTACACACCGTTGCGCGCAGATCACACCTCGACCTCTATCCGCGTTTCGTCTCCACCCGCGTTTCATCAGTGACCACCAGCTTCCGATAGGCGAGCGACAAGTGGCAAGGCGCTCGAACGACGACCGACTTAGTTCCGCCGTCAATTGGAACAGAAGAGTGTCGGGTCTATTAATTCGAAAAAGCGAGCAGGCGTGCGCAGAACATCTTCGATAGAGTTGATACAAACTTTGCCAGAAGATCGACGGGGTTCGTGCCCAGTGCGCCTCGATCGCGCCAGTGACCATCACGGGATTATGCCGTGGCCGAGGTCGCAGCATCGCATGGAATCAACAATCGTCGGTCAACTCACACTCAAACCAAAGGTGCGTCCGCTCGGGATCATCCCTGAGGCGCCATTAGGCTAGCCGCGTCCGCTGCATCGGAGTACCGGTGGCTCCTATTTGGCGGCGTAGACCATGTTCCGAAGACATCCGGTGGGCCGATCACCACTGGAGAGCGGCTTCCCTCCTTCCATCCGCGAAGCATAAGCAGCCGAGCTGCTTAGATCAGTGGGCGACGCCATCCAAACCAAAAGTTCTTATTACGAGCAGCTCGATCGTCACCTTGCTTCAAACGAACTTTAACCACTGATTAGGCCGCGTGAGCAGCTACCAAATCCGATAGGCTTGGAGCGCGACAGAATAGAAAACGGGTCCATGTTGGTGCGCAAGCTCCGAGACGGTCGCCCGAACGAGATCGCCGGCCGATTCATCGCCTGATCGTCGATTCTGTCACTGTTCCGGCACGGCTCGAAAATCGCTACTATTACTAAGAGCCGAGATCGCGATGCTTACGAAGGAGACCAGCGAGCGGACACCGCACACTCGGTTGTCTTACCACCGGGTTGGCGGCTCCGACGCAGAGAATTAACCGATAAGAGATGACTCGCCGCCCTCCTAGCGCTGAGCTGCCATCGTCCATAGTTACCTTGGTGCCGCAGCTTCGCATCGTGCTGTCCCCGCTAAGTGCGACGCCGCAATACGGGCGACGCTGATTCCCCCTCAATCTATTCGCGGCGTGGGTGAATGCGGTCACCAGCGACGAGCCTTCGCAGCCGGAACTGAACAATTCGGCCGGGCGCAGCGACCCCGGGTTGGTCGAAATGGCCCGCCCTGGGATGGTACCGGGGGCCTGCCGTGAAGGGGGCGGAGAGCGGTCGGCAACTTTCCGCGCGTGCCCACATTTCTACTGCAGCTTGACGCGGCTTGACGGGGCCATGAACCCGAGCCTCACGGTGTCACTGGGGCACCCGAAGAGACTCGAGAGTGGTGGGTGTTAGAAAAGCTAAGGTGGTCGTGCGCCGTGTCGACCAACGTGCATGATGCCGCACTAGAACTGACTCTATGCAAGCGCTGGGTCCGGGCCGGTGCGCGGCGTCAAAATATTCTACTTCGCAGATTTTCCTCCAATCGCCCGCGAAATTTGCGGTTTATTGGCGTGCACAGGCGCTATAGTTTGGCTTGCTCGGCTGTTTGAGGCAGCCCATATAAAGGCGGGCCGCGGTCGATTCTAAGCTTCAGAGACCGAATGAAGTGATCGGCCTGACGTCGGCGATAAACTTAAGGAACAATCTGATGGCGTACAGCACGATTCTCTACGAAGCCGATGATCGCGTCGCGTGGATCGCTTTGAATCGCCCGAGCAAAAGCAATGCATTGTCTCTCCAGCTTTGCGGCGAATTCCAAGATGCGCTCGCGATCGCCGAGCGTGATCCAGATGTGCGTGTGGTCGTTATCAAGGGAGCGGGCGGCCGGGCATTCTCCAGCGGCTTCGACCTGAGTCAAGACACAGCAGAGTTCGGGCCGTCGGATCGTGCTACTTGGACCTTTGATGATCTGAGCAGGTATTTCGATCACGCCAACAAGATCATGCGTTCCGTGTTCAACTGCTCCAAGCCAGTCATCGCGATGATCAACGGCTATTGCCTCGCTGGGGCCCTAGACTTGGCTATGTGGTGTGACGTCCGCTACTGCTCTGATGATTCGCGCTTCGGTGCGATCGAGGCACGGATGGGAATTGGCGACACGGAACTGCCGATCATGTCGCACCTGATCGGTCAGCGTTGTCGCGAGCTGGTTTACACAGGAGACATGTTCGACGCCGAGGAGGCGTGCCGGCTGGGCCTCGTAAACCGTATCTTTCCCAAGGATCGCCTTGAGGAAGAGGTCACGCGCATCGCGAAGCGTATGTCTCGGGTCGCGCTGCCAACACTGGTGTGGAGCAAGAAGGCACTCAACAATACACTCCTCGCGGCAGGGCTCGATTCTGCCCTGCGATACAGCGTCATCGCCGACGTGCTCATTAGCAATTCTGACTCTGAGTTTAAGCGTTTCCGCGAGTTGCAGCGCACTGAGGGTACGAAAGCAGCATTCAAGTGGCGTGACTCACTCTTCGCGCCATTCGAATCCGAGACATCATGGGTTGCTTCGCGCACCGCATCCAAACAGCCGGCTAAGGCTGACGATGGCGCGAGCTGACTGGCATTCAAGAGATGTTCCCAGCAACTCGCGGTGTGCGCGGCCCCGATAGGGGCGCGGTACATAGGTGCTTCAACCCGCGCTGCGGCGTTTACACGGTGGCCACGCAACGCCAATGCCGAATTCAGTAGGCGCGAGGGACGGAGCGTGCGCTGTGAAGCCGTTCCTTGGAAATTGCCCGCACATTAAGAACCGGTGCGCTCGCTGGCGCCATTGTCTTGGGTCTCGCTGGTTTGTTGGTGATGCCGTTATTCGGATTGCTGCGTGCGAGCTTCAAAATGGGATCACCGGGCGTGAGCGCGAGGTGCTGCTCACCACTCTGAGTACCCGGCGGAGCACCGGATCCACCTTTGGAGGACCGGCGCCATCGAGTCCACCTTCGCCACGGTGCGGTTGCGCATCAAGAAGACCGAGGGCGCGGGCAGCCTGAGCGAGGGACTGACCGATGGCCTACAAGCTGCTGGTGGCGCTCCGAGACCGCTGGCGAGCGGTCCGCACCCCACTTGGTCCCGCGGGCGCGGCCTTCTTGGACGGGATCAAGGTCGAGCGAGGAACGCCGACGCGTGATCATCGCTGGTTGCTTCACAGCTTGGAGCATCTGCTGATGGTTGTTGGGCGCCGCTTCTTTACGCCTGTGTCTAGGCTGATCGTGAAGACCAAAAACGTGCGGCATCTCTGACTCCGGCCACCCGCGATAGTAATGGGCGCCATCCGCATTCAGATCGACGCCGCGTGATTGAGGACGTCGACCTCACGAATGGCCTTGGCCTGCGCAGCGAGATGGACGGCGAAAGGCTTGTGGCTGACCTCGAGCCCCCGGGAAGAAGCGCCCCAGACTCTCCGGCCCCTGCAGCGATCTCTTTGCCGAGACCATGCTCGTCGCGAGAACGAGCGGCTCCACATGAGTGGTGCGCACGCGGAGCATCCTGTTTCTTTCAAGCAAGCAATGGAACGGCATCCAGCGCGGAGGCGTCTCCGGCCAGAGCGGACGAACTTTCGATCATCAGGGACGCCGGCGGGCGGACCGCGAAGCCGTCCCACTCATGTGGTGGCGTAAGGGATGCCGAGTTCTAATAGCCTCCTCGCCGACCGAGTGCGGCTCCTCATCGAGCGAGGCGCGGTGTGCGTCGGCGACCGGGTCTTCAGGGGCGAAGCATGGGCCTGGTCGCCACCGTGCCGTTCCCGATGGCCCTCCGCGGTACGTTGGCATCCACAGCGGCAGGCAGCCCAGACGCGATAACCGCCGGCGTGCACCTGAACTGGCGACTCCTGCCGGACACATCGATTATGACTCGCCGCGTGTCCTCGAATTGGGGGGCTTCCGATAACCGCTTGCGCCGCGTCCCAGCCGGCGCAAGGGCGACCAGCCGAGACCAGTGCCGACTTGAGTAGTGAAATCGGCATCAGGGGGTGCTTCCTGCCGGGGAACTCCTAACAGCCCGAGCTCGCGGCTCATCGTACGCACCGGCCTGCCAGTGCCGCCCGTTCACAGTGCCCCTGTGTCCGGATGGTCGCTCCAGGCGCGGAGCTGCGGGAGCCAGGCCGGGACCGCTGGTAAGCGGTCAACCCCCTACCTGGTCGCGCTCGTTCGCGCTGGCGCGACCTTCGTAGATGAAACCAAAGTCGAGAAGACCAAAGGAACGTCGCGTGATCATCACCGGCCGATCCACGACTCTTGATAATTTTCCCCGTCACTCAAATACATCTGTGCTTGGCACGCGGCCGGAAATCTGCCCTCCAATGGCGTCGTTCCCTTCAGTGGCTTTCGGGAATGCATAGAAGCCCAGGACGCTAATCGGGGAGGCCGCTTCAACACCGATCTGCGGCGGGCGGTCAATTTACTTGGCTAAACTAACACCATCCTCCTCTTCTTGCGCGAGGGCGCGTTGCCGACCGTCGATACGCTTATTGTCACCGCGTCTAGCGCGCGCGTCTACTTACAGTCGGCAACCCAAAACTACTCCGCCGCACAGGTCCGCCTAGGCAATTGAAGCGCGCTCAGATCGCTTCACGTGCATTCCCGATGTGGGATGATGCGGCACCTGATCGCATTAAAGCTTCGCACGCCTCCGATCGGACGCATAATTCCGACTAAAGCGGACAAAATTTGGTGAATTCGGCTTCAAACCCGCGCCTACGATCAACAACCCTGCTCGTTCCTACTTTACGAGTAGGTACGCCTCGGCCGCGAAAAGGGGAGGCCATTTTCTAAGTTGCCGAGAACAAAGTCACTTTCATCTTCACTGGGAGGAGGATCGGGGAAATGAAAAGGCGAACATTTCTAAAGTTCACGACAGCGGCTGCTGCCGGTGCTGTGGCTGCGCCGTACGTCCACGCTCAGTCGAAAAAATTTGCGGGCATTACGTTGCGTTTGAACGGATGGGGGGGGGCGTGGGACGAAGCCATTACGAAGAGCGTGGCGGCGCCACTAGAAGAGAAGTATGGACTCAAGGTCGAAATGGCTGTCGGCGCACAAGCAACGCAGTTCGTCAAGCTAGTCGCGGACAAGGACAACCCTCCGTTTGACCTGTTTCAGTGTGATAGCTCTGTGATGGTCGAGCTCCTCAAGGCCGGCGCCATCGAAGAGATCAAAGCCTCAGACGTTCCCAATGTCGAACGCATCCTTCCCGGTTTCCGCGAATTTGGCGATTATGGCGTGCCGTTTAGCTTCGCGGCCATCGGTCCGGCGTACAATCCAAAATTCATCAAGAAGCCGCTGACATCTTATTCTGATATGGCTCGGCCAGATCTGAAGGGGCGCGTGGCCCTTTACCCCGCGACCGCAACCGCCAGCCTATACCTTCTTGGCTTCGCCGAAGAAAACGGTGGCTCGATCTCAAACATGGAGCCAGCGTGGAAGATCCTTGAGGCGGCGAAGCCGAATATAGCCACTCTCGTGCAGGGAAATACCCCCCTAATGCAGATGTATCAAAGCGAAGAGAGCTACGCAGGTATATTCTGGTATGGTGGCGCCTATGAGTTAAAGAGAAAGGGTTTTGCCATCGAGTTCGCGGTCCCAGCCGCGGGCATTTACGCGCCGCTCACCTATCTTAACGTCGTCAAGGGCATGAAGTTTCCGGAAGCCGCGCACGCTTTTGCGGAGCAGCTGCTCTCTGATCAAGGGATGCTCGCTCTACCTGAGGCGATCCGACAGGAGGTAACCATCGATGTCAAATTGCCGGAAGACCTTCGCAGGGACCTCCTGTTCACCTCGCCTGAGCGCATTGCCCTGAAGAAGAGCGTTGACTGGGAAAAGTGGACGGCAGGCCGCAGTGCTCGGATCGAGCAGTTCAATAGAATCATTCGAAGCTAGGCCGTCGCTTGATCCGCCGACCGAGAAATCCAGGATGCTAATCGGGGGAGGCGGGCACCGCCCCCCGATCAGCTCGCACATTAACCCGGCAAACGCGCTCATTCCGCTCGGCGATCTTGCTACCTGCTTGGCCTAAATAACCACCATCCCCCTTCGTGCACGAGGGGGTGTGGTCGCCGATACGCTTATCGCCCCGCGTCAAGCGCGCATGGTCCAGACGAGAGAGATTCCTAGTTAGTTGGCAGCGACGTTGCTTCCAAGAACGTTGCAACGCTCGACCTCGGCGATGTCGATGTGGAAATAGCCAATCGGATAAGCCTTGAACTTCTTCTTCAAGGGCTTGCCGCCTTCGACCTCCGGCAATCGGCTGATGCCGTGGCGCTGGAGGCAACAATGCAGGGATGACCGCATCAGATGCGGGATGGTCGGCTGCAGCGCATAGAGGCAATCGTCGAGTGGCAGCAGCATATGCCGCCGGAAAGCGACAATGATCGTCTCCTCCTCGATGGAAAGGATGGTCGACCTGGCTTCCTTAGGGCCAGTCGAACGAGCGGCGACGGTCTCGCGCTGCTTCCACTTCGCAACAGTCTTCTGCTTGATCCCGGAGCGCTTGGCGAGACCTCTCAGGCTCTCTTGACTATTTGTATTGCTCGACGGACTGCCTGCGTCGGTCGTGGTGGCGTGTCCCATAGGGCATCCTTCGAATCATGCGATAAGACTGAACCATCAAAGCTTGGTACGCGTCCGGTGGCCCGCCAATTCTCCTTCCGACCATAGCGCCCACCGGGATGTCGATGAGGCGTGACAGCCCGCGCCACAGGACCGTATTGCCGGGCGGCGGATCGCTGGCGCGGGCGAGATAACCCCCGAGCCGGGCGATCTTGGTCAGGTGGTGCGAGAGCGTTTTCCGTCTTGCTTTTGGTTTGTCGTTGACGAGGCGATCGAGCACACCAACTTCAGTCGCAGTCAACGCGAGGGTTGGGGTCGCGCCTGGGGCGGAACGGTTGAGCATCGTCATCCAGAAGACCCGCCAACTCAGGATGCAAAAGAGCGAGATCAGGTTGGTCAGACGCTGGGCGGTCCTAAGCTTCGACTCCTCAGCTTTGCAGCCCGATTTGAGGATCTTGTGGAACACCTCGATCTTCCATCTCAAACCATACCATTCCAGCTTCTCAATCGCGTCGGTGCGGGAACCAACAGGCAGGTCGGTGATCAGCTTCCAATCGATCTTCTTTCTGTTCTTCGGCGTCCCGGGCTCTTTGGCATGGATCACCGTCAGGGTCAGAGCGGGATAGCGCTTCTGCTTTCCGATCGGCGGCAGGATGCGAATCTTCCGATACCTGATCTCAAGAACGGCCTGGACGGGATCGCCATTGCTGTCTCTGACTTCGATGCGATGGAGCCCTTTGACGGCGACCTCGTCCATTTCGTCGACGATCGTGTGATCCCCGTCTCCAGCCAAGCGATCGACGCAAGTCCTGATCAGGAAATGAGTTCCGATCTCCTGTGCTGCGCAGAAAAGCTCGTAGATGTCACTCTCGCGATCACCAGTATGGATGCATCGTCCTGGATGATCCAAGAGTTGCGTAGACTGCTTGAGATTTTCCAACCACCGGACGCTTTCTTTTTTCTCGATGGGAATCCGGGTCGGATTGATCTTCTTTTTAAGCGCTGCCGTCCCCTTGAATTTCTTCCGGGTCCAGAACTTAACGGCCGCCAACCCCAGCGGCACCCCCTCGGTTGTAACCGCGAGGCTCGAATGCATCAGGATGCCGCAAACCGTGTGCGATCTGAGGCGACCTGCCTTATCCCGTCCACTGTTGATGCTCTTGGTGATGCCGATCGCTTCTGACTTCTCGCGTTGATAGCTGAACTCGGTTGTATCGTGCAGCACAAGAACGAGACCTTCAGTGGCGGTGGCACGATCACGTGTCGATTGGAAATGGCCGGCCAGAATGTCCGCTTCGCTGACCCGGTCGTTAGAGAAGAAGCGGTAAGCTGCCTTGGTATTCGCCCAATCCTGGCAGACGAGCGGAATGCTTTGTCCCATGGCGCTTCCAATCTGCGAGAGCAGTTTGCGGAATCTGTCGCCGAGCCGCGCATCCCTAAACTCGCATCCACTACTCTCTCGATCAATCCAACATTCACCTTCCAAGGACCGCAAACAGCCTTTTACCGATCGATCCCTAAATCCCCGTGGGTCGGTCAAAATCCCCCGGGTGTGGTCACCTGAAACTCCCCCACCTGATGATCGCGGTCAGCGCCGCTGAACAGCGGTAACCGGTCAGGCAGGACGTTTATTTTCGGTCCCTTTAGCCAGCAAGGGGCCGGGGAGTTGAACGTCTTGAAGCCACACCTGCAAAGCACGGTATTTACGCTACTCGATCGCAACGCCAGCCAGCGCGAGATCCACAGGCTGACGGGGATCGATCGCAAGACGATCCGGCGTTACCGGGCGCTGCGGGCCGGTGCGGCCCCCGGGGAAGTGACCACCGGCCCGGTGAGCGTGGACGGCCAAATTCCTCCACCCCGACCACCGGCTTCTGAGGCATCGGGAGCGACGGTCACCAGCGGCCTGGCCCGCTCGGCTTGCGAACCATATCGGACGTGGATCGAAGAACAGGTCCGCCTGAAGCGGAATGCGCAGGCGATTTACCAGGACCTGGTCGACCAATTTGGCTTTCCGTCCAGCTACCAGAGCGTCAAGCGGTTTGTGCGCACGTTGCGACACAGCGATCCCGAGCAGTTTGATCGACTTGAGTTCCTGCCCGGCGAGGAGGCCCAGGTCGACTATGGCGAGGGCGCTCTGACGACTGATCCCAGGAGCGGCCGGTACCGCCGTCCCCGCCTGTTCGTGATGACGCTGCGCTACTCGCGGCGCAGCTTCCGGCGGGTGGTCTGGCAGTCCAGCCAACACGTCTGGGCGCAGCTCCACGAAGAGGCGTTCCGGTATTTTGGCGGGGTCCCCAGCTATGTCGTGCTCGACAATCTGAAGGAAGGCGTCCTCAAGCCGGATTTGTACGAGCCCGAGCTCAACCCGATTTACAGCGCGATGCTGGCTCATTACGCCGTGGTCGCCGATCCCGCGCGGGTGGCCGATCCCAATCGGAAAGGCTGCGTCGAGAGTGCGATTCAACATACCCAGGGCACCGCGCTGGCCGGACGGCGCTTCGAGACACTGGAAGCCCAGAACGAGTTCTTGAGGCACCGGGAAGAGAATTGGGCCTCCAAGCGCATCCACGGCAGCACGCGTCGTCAGGTCGAGGCGATGTTCCAGGAGGAGAGGCCACACCTGCGGCCGTTGCCAGTGGCTGCCTTCCGCATCTTCACCGAGGTCGTTCGGACCGTCTGCGACGATACCACCGTGCGTGTTGATAGCAGCTATTACGCCGCGCGGCCTGCGCCCATCGGCAGTCAGGTCGTGGTGCGGATCTACGCCTCCACGATCGAGATCCGTGATCGCCACACCCATGCGCTGCTGCGTGTTCATCCCCGGATGACGCACTCCGGTTCTGTCGTCCTGCCGACCAGCGAACGGCCGTTCAATCCGTCGCGGCAAACCGCCGTGCTGCTGGCGAGCGCCGAGCGCATCGGGCCGCAGACCAGGGCGCTGTGCCAGCAAGTGTTCGACACCGAGGGGCGCCCCGGACAGCGCGCGATGTGGGGCATTGTCAGGCTGGGCCGGAAGTATCCGGCACGGCTGGTCGAGCAGGCCTGCGCGCACGCCGTCGAGAACCGCATCTACCGCTACAAGCACGTGCGTGCGACCGTCGAGCGGTTGTTCGAACAGGCGATCGCGCAGGTTGGAGCGACGCCACAGCCGGCATCGTCGCTCACCCAGGATCATCCGCTGATCCGCGCTCCAGCCGAATACGGCGATCTCTTCAGCCGTGCCGTGCGGCACGATGCCGGCGACAATGGCCGGCAGGCCGAGGCTCACGACGACCGCGCCCCTGCAACCCGCGCTCGTGGCGCCTGCGCAACCCCGGCCAGCTCCGGCGCCACGAGCGCTCCCGCGGCTTCTCACCTCACACTGGAGACCAAACCACATGATGACCATGCCGGAAATTGAACGCTGCCTGCGACAGCTGCGCCTGTCGGGCGTCCGCGACACGCTGCAGACGCGCGTGCTGCAGGCGCAGGGCGCAAACCAACCCTTCCTCGAGACCTTCTCCTTGATCCTGCAGGACGAACTGGATCGTCGCCAGTCCCGCCTTATCGAGCGGCGCTACCAGCAATCCGGGCTCGATGAAAAACTGACGCTCGCTGAGTTCGACTGGTCCTTCAATCCCAGATTGCCGCGCCAGACCTGCTTCCAGCTCCCCACCCTGGCGTTCATTGCCGCCGGCGAAAACGCGCTGCTTGTCGGCAAACCTGGCACCGGGAAGTCCTACATCGCCAAGGCGATTGCCTATCAGGCGATCCTGCAAAGCCACAAGGTCCAATATCTTGAGACCGACGACTTCTTCCACCGCTACGCCATGAACTCCTCGGCACAACGCGAGGTCCGGCTGCGAACCATCATCGACTGCGATCTCCTCGTGCTGGACGATCTGTTCCTCGCACGCGCCATCCCCGACGACGCCGGCGCATTGCTGCAGACCCTGATCCATCAGCGCTACAAACTGCGCCGCAGCGTCATCGTTACCTCCAATCGCGTCGTGCAGGACTGGGGGACATACCTGGGGGACAACACCATGAGCACGACGATCCTCGATCGCCTGATGCATCATTGCCATCTGCTTGAGTTCGACGGACGCAGCTATCGGCTCAAAGAGGCCGCTGAAACTCTTGCCCGGGAAACAAAGGCAAACTAACAATCACCATGTCCTGCCTCGGGGTGGAGGAATTTGACTGACCATACCCGGAGGAATTTGAAGTGACCCGCGGGGAAATGTCAGGCCCATAGAGCACCCCTCGCGAATCAGGTGCTCAGAAAGGAATCACAAGTGATTCTTTCGATTCAAGATTTCCCCGATCAGCGGATCAGCCCGAGCGATCAAAGTTATGGGTAATTGAAAGCCTCACCGGGCGGATACAAAGCTTGGGACTAAACAGGCGAATGGAACAGTGTCTTCCGACGCTTCAGCCGGTGGGGCGCCAAGGGGGGCTGGCTGCTTATGTTCGAGGCACTCGCAGATGATCCGGACTTTGAATACCTGATCGTTGAGTCTATCGTCCGCGCCCACCAGTACGCCAGCGGACCAGCACGCCAGCGGCGCAAAAGGGGGCTCAAAATCAGGCTATCGGACGTTCGCGCGGCGGCCTGACGACCAAAATCCATATGGCGGTCCGTGGCTTGGGTTGCCCGGTCCGCTTCTTTCTAACGGCAGACCAAGCCGGCGATGCGCCTCAGGCCCAGCCGCTCGTCGACGGGCTGCCAGCCGAGGTCGTGATAGGCGATGCGGCCTATGATTCCGATGCGTTGCGATCCGCGATCGCCGCAACAGGCGCCCAGGCCGTCATTCCGAACAACCCTTCGCGGGCAATCAAATATAATCTCCTCTATGTCGAGCGTCATCTGATCGAATGCTGCTTCTCGAAATTGAAGCTGTTCAGGCCCCTTGCAACTCGCTACAAAAAGACGGCGCGAAATTACTTCGCCGTCGTCGGGATTTTCTTGGTGTTCTGCGGGAGCCCCTTTCGGCGCCGTATACGGAGATACGGAGAGCTGCAATTAAATCTGAGGTTTTCGATCAGCGCGATGTTCAACCCAAACGCGCCAGCAGCGTGGGATCAAGTTGGCCAAGGGGGGATCGCGGCCACACTGCTCTTTGCTTCTGCACCTCGGTCCGACCGGTCATATCTGATCTTGGGTGGACTAAGATCGAGTTCGTTGATCACCGGAACCGAGACAAGAGCTTCACAAACGGGTCCCTGCGATACGCCATCGATCAGAATCTCGGCGGTCATGAGTCTTCGCCGTGGATCGGCCTGAGACGGTGCAGTTGCTCCAAGCACTATCTCACCATGCTCCCCCGGCTGAAGCGTAATGTGTTCCCACTGTCCACGCGAACTCCAACCGAATGCCGGAAGAAGGCGAGCGCTGTAGACCGCCGTGTGCTCGAAATTGTTGCGAAGCTTAATCGTGTAAGCGACATCGCTGTTCGGAAGGGCCTCTGAAAGATATGGCAGCATTCGCGCCCAGAATAGATCGATGAAATGGTTTGCGGGTTCGCCGACGATATCGCGGAATGCTGCCTCCTTACGTTCGATGTAGTCAGTGTACTCGGCGATTCGCGCCTGGTTCATATTAAAGAGCTCGCCGTGTCCGGGACATACGAGATCAGGCTTCGTCGCCCGGATCACGTTCGCGCAGCGGCGATGCATCTCCAATTGAAAGCTGTTGCGCATCACTGTAGTCTGCATGGCGACCTCGCGCTCAATCCCTCCGGCCTCCGGATTGAAGAGAACCAGATTATCCCCCCCAAAGACGATCCGCTTGCCATCGATGTTACTGAGCACGAGTGCGTGGTATTCGGTTTGACCTGGGGCGTAATGAACCTCGAAATCGAAGCCTCTCCAGTGGAATGCCTCACCATCACGCAGAGTCCGTTGCACTTCGATCGGTTTGTGGAGGCAACATGGTGTACTCGCCCACGCAGCAGGATCGGCAATGACCGCGGCGATACAATCGAGAGCCCAACACTGTGTGCCGAAGTGTCGCTGAAGGAACGGTATTCCGCAGATATGGTCGTTATGAATGTGCGTGGGAACGACGACTTCGATGTCTTGGACTCCATAGTCGTCGCGCAGTTGATCGATATGATGCTCGATGAATCGGAGGGCCTGCAGGCCATCGTGATCGTTGCCGAAATGGAGATGTCCCACAGAGGCTAATCCGTAGTCAATCAGCATCGCATGGCCGCTTCCACTCAGCACAACGTAAAAATTTGAGCAGGTGTAAGGTCCCGCCCAGAGCAGATGTTCCGTAATCGGCTGCAGTCTACTCTCGCGAATAGTCTGCCAGTCTTTGAAGCCGGTGTTCCGGCCCGACGTAAGAAGCCTGCCCATACTAGCGAGTGTCTCGAGCCTCAATTCAAGCCTTCCAATATCCGCCTTGACCTCACCGACTGGCACTCCATGCGACGGATACGCTGTTTGGACGTCCTCCTTCTTTAAGGCAAGGATCGATTGCATCGTGAATTCAATACCAAGAAGATCACCATAGCTGTACTCCATTGCATGAAGTTGATAAAGTCTTCCGCCGCTGGTCATCAGATCACCTGTAAAGGCGACCCTCTCGCCATCCACGTCTGCGATCAGGCAGACCATGCCATATGTATGACCCTTGGCGGGGAGGACGTAGAACTCGTACTCCTTCCAGGTAAAAGTGCCGTAGTCTTCAAGAAGAGCATCGACCGGAAGATTTGCCCCTAGCGAGAAAAAGGTGTTGCTGTCGTTGTAGTTGTCATAGATACCGCGCGCTTGCCAGTAGGCTTCGACATTGTCGAACAGGTGACGTTCGTATTCCGGAACGGCAATTTTTGCGCCGGCCTTCTGTACAACAGGCGTTCCCCAGCACTGATCCCTGTGATGATGCGTATGTAGAACCCAGTCGACACGCTCGATACCGATAGCAGCAAGATGCTGCATAATGGCGCCGGATGCCGTATCGATCAGCAGGCACTCCGTGCCACTTTTCAGAACGTAAACGTTACAAGTATCCCGAAACTCCCAAAGGTTCTTGGAGCGTTGGATCAAAGACATTTCATCTCCGTCAGGTACTGCGATGCCGCGCAGCCTGTCCGAGCGCCACCGCAACAGCTCGACTGTGATCAGCATCGCGTTGGCGTGACTCCGCGACATCTCCGACAGAAGTCACTTTGTCCTTCACGGAATTAAACGCACCCATAGAGCTGATTTTTATCAATGTGGCGCTCAAACAGCCGAAATTCTGCGAAGATCAGGTAAATACGAGCTTTGGTATCAACGGCGTTTTCTACCGCAGGACGCCTGAGCCTGGTCAGAGGCTTCGGTCTCGCTGCAAAACCCTTGAAACGCTAACCCCTGCCGGATGAAAGTTCAGTGGCAGTCAAGCGTTAGCCAATCATGTTGTAAGTAACGTGCGCCGGCGAAGTGGTTTGTGAGTGTGTAGGTAAGGTGTCGATGATGGGTCCGACCGCACCTCATAGACCGCCGACCGGAGTTGCTTTGAGTTTGGCGAAGGCATTCTCGATCGGGGTTAAAATCTGGAAGCTCGGGGACGAGGACTACTTAGCGCCGGCTTACCGCTGCCGCGCTGGATTACGAGGACTAGATCCTCGTCATGCCGGCGATCCTTCTGAAAGTCGGGCGACCTTGTGGCTTGCTCGCGCCAACGCCAAAGTTGACGAGACAAAGCTTCCCGTTTTGGCGACAAGGCGCAGATTTTCTGCTTCGCTGCTGCCTACATAGATGAATATCAAGCCTCCGGGGCCGGTACTAGTTATCCTCCCAGCATGTCAGTGAAGGAGAAGATCAAGATGATCTCCGAGGTATTCATCACCTGTGCGGTCACGGGGGGGGGCAAGGCGCCGAGTAGCCCGCATGTGCCGGTGACCCCGGAAGAGATTGCAGAGTCCGCCATTGAGGCCGCGCGGGCAGGAGCGGCAGTGGTGCACATCCATGTTCGCGATCCCGAAACCCGGCGAGGCTCGCGTGATCCGGCTTTGTATCGGGCAGTGGTGCAGCGGATTCGCAAGTCAGATGTGAATCCTGTGATCAACTTGACCACGGGAATGGGCGGCGACCTGGTATTGGGGGAACCCGAGTCTCCTCTGCCGCCGAACCCGGCAGGGACCGACATGGCGGGCGCGCTTCAGCGGATGGTGCATGTGGAAGAGCTGCGCCCCGAGATTTGCACACTGGATTGCGGCACGATGAACTGGGGTGCCCGCAGCCAATACATTATGGTGAACACCGCCGGGACAGTGCGCGCGATGGCCGCACGTCTGAAGGAGCTCGGTGTGCGTCCAGAGCTCGAGGTGTTCGATACCGGTCACTTGGTGCTGGTGCGCGACTTGATCGACGAGGGGCTGATCGACGATCAGGCGTTGATTCAGCTATGCTTGGGAATTCGCTACGGTGCGCCGGACGATCCGACCACGCTGATGGCGCTGGTGCACCAGCTTCCGTCCCGGGCAGTCTACTCGGCCTTCTCCATTGGACGGATGCAGCTTCCATATGCAGCGTTGGCCCCTTTGGTTGGGGCGAACGTGCGGGTAGGCTTGGAAGACAACCTTTACCTCTCTCGCGGGCGGCTGGCGACCAACGCCGAGCTCGTGGGTCGGGCTGTCGAGATTCTCGACAGGATGGGAGTGCGAGTAATGAGCCCAGATGAAGTGCGCCAAAAGCTTGCGTTGAAAGTCCAGCTGTAGGAGGCGGAAGTTATGTCTGAGGCGCGGGCGCGAGCGATCGGGCTGTTGGGCGGCGGGGTCATCGGCGGCGGATGGGCGGCGCGGTTTGTCCTCAACGGAGTGCACGTGCAGCTATATGACCCCGCGCCTGGTGCGGTCGAGCGCGTGCAGGAGACTCTAGCCAATGCACGACGGGCATATCAGCGGCTGACGATGGCCCCCCTGCCCGCCGAGGGGGCATTGATCGTGGCGAACTCGGTCGCGGAAGCGGTGCGCGGCGTAGAACTCGTGCAGGAGTCCGCATCGGAATGCCTCGAGCTTAAGCAGCAGCTCCTCGCCTCCGCCAGCCGGGCGGCGACCCCTGAGACGCTGATTTGTTCATCGACCTCGGGCCTGCGGCCATCTTTGCTTGCGAAAGAGATGAATCACCCCGAGCGCCTGCTCGTCTCGCACCCGTTTAACCCACTGTATTTGCTGCCACTCGTTGAATTGTGCGCAGCACCAGCTACTGCGCCCGAGACGCTCGAGCGGGCGGCCGAGATCTACCGGTCAGTAGGAATGCACCCGGCCCTGGTGCGCAAAGAGGTGGACGGGTTCGTCGCGAATCGACTGCAGGAGGCGCTATGGCGCGAGGCGTTGTGGCTCGTCCACGACGATCTAGCAACCGTCCAGGAAGTCGATGACGCGATTTGTTACTCTTTTGGATTGCGCGCACCGATCCTTGGCCCCTTCCGCATCGGCGCCGGTGAAATCGGCATGCGCCAGCACATGGCGATATGGGGGCCCGTGACGCTGAACCTGCCCCGGAGGAAGCTCGCCGACGCACCCGAGCTCACGGAAGCGTTCTTAGATAAACTCGCGGAGCAGTCAGAGGCCCGAGACGATAACCAGAAAATACCTGAGCTTCAACAGAAACGTGACGACTGCCTCGTCGCCGTGCTGCAGGGGCTACGCGCTCAAGGCTACGGCGCAGGCGAGACGCTCGCTCGCTGGGAAAAGGGGCTCAGGGACCGCGCTCCTCAGCTCACTCGTGCTTCCGGCCAGTTGGAGATGACGCGGCAGATACCGTCTGACTGGATCGACTACAACGGCCACCTCACTGAGAGCCGCTACCTCCAGCTCTGTGGAATCGCCACAGACAACTTGCTCACTTATGTCGGCATCAACGCCGAGTACCGCTCAAAATTCGGCAGTTATTATACCCTCGAGACACATCTGTCCCATCTCGGGGAGCTGTACGCCGGGGAACGCGTCCAGGTGCTCACGCAAGTCCTCGGTGCTGACGACAAGCGCCTTCATGTCTTTCACGTCCTCACGCGCGAGGGTGACGAGAAGCCGGCAGCCACAGGCGAGCAAATGCTGATTCACGTGAAGGCCGGCAGCGGACGCAGCGGACCGGCGCAGGGAAGCGTACGCAAGCGCATGCTTGAGCTTGCGCGCAAGCACGCAGAGCTGTCTCGTCCGGAACGCGCTGGCGCGAGCATCCGCTTACGCTGAGCCACGAAATCATTGACGGCACGCGACGATCGTCGCGAAGCTCGCTTGCACTCCGGAGCCTTCGCTGGAGTGACTACCGCAACCCTGCTTCTAGCTAGTATCACTGGCAATTGCACCTAGATCGCGATGTGGGGGCGCTTGCCGCTGGTTCACCAACGCGAGGAACCGATCACCTGGTTGCGCCGCTCGGAAAATACGATCGCCGCGCCTTTGATGAAGTCGTTGTGACCGGCGTGACAGTTCAATTGGGCTGGCAGCCGAATAGTCAAGCGCTCGCCCTGGCATACGCTGGCTATCCGACTTGCGCCAGTGAGCTGCTGCCGGCTTGATGGACACCGAGATTAGGTGTTTCATGAAGCTGGAGGTGGGCGATGAAGAGAAAGAAGTTCAGTCGTGAGTTCAAGATCGACGCGGTCAAGCTGGTTAGGGGTGTCGGTGGCGCAGGCCGGGCGCGACCTGGATGGTCATGAGGACGTTCTGCGCAAATGGGCGAAAGAGTTCGGCTCCGATCCGGTGCAGGCCTTTCCCGGCACGGGCAGATGAAGCCGGAGCAGCAGGAGATCGAGCAGTTGCGCCGTGAGGTCGCCAAGTTGAAGGCCGAGCGGGATATCCTAAAAAACCATCACGGGCCCAAGCCCGCCTGTGCGCGGTAGAAACGGGCAGCGCCGATGCTATCTTCTCGACCTGGAGGGTAGCGGAGGCACAGTCCCCGTTAAAAAAAACGTGGTCCATGGGTGGAATGCGAACTTGAGAATGCTGACGCTTTCGGACGGCGATCCCGATTAGGAAGATGACGGTTGGCATAACCCAGACCCTCCAGCCCCATTACTGGACGGAGGAGTTGCAATGCCGAAGACGCTTGCCTGTGGCCGCCCGGAGTTAAAGCCGGTCAACGTCGGAGCCGCCGCTATCGACATTAGGTCAAGAATGCACATGGCAGCGGTCAGGGTGCACCGACACGCCGGTGCGTGCTTTTGGCAAATCCAGGCAGGACGTGCACGAACTGGCGGACTGGTTCAAAGCGTGCGGCATAGTCAGTGTCGCGATGGAATCGACGGGGGTCTATTGGATCCCCGTCTACGAGATCCCCGAGCAGCGAGGGTTTCGAGGTCATTCTGGTCAACGCACGTTACGCCAAGAACGTGCCTGGACGCAAAACTGATGTGAGTGACGCCGCTTGGCTGCGCCAGCTTCATTCCTACGGTTGCGTTTACGGCGTCCTCGGTGTTGATCTGACTGAGACCCATGGGTTGGGCCCATCACTCGCGTTGAAACTCATCCGCGACGGCGGCACGGAGGTGAAGGGTTGGCCGACCGCCAAGCACTTCACCTTCTGGCTGTGCCTTGCGCCAGGTAACAAGATCTCGGGTGGCAAGATACTATCTTCGCGCACGCGACGATCGTCCAGTCGAGCAGCGGCACTGCTGCGGCTTGCAGCCACGACGGTTGGGCGGAGCGATACGGCGCTTGGCGCATTCTATCGACAGATGGTTTTGCGCGCGGGTAAGGCAAAGGCGGTGACGGCGGCCGCGCGCAAAATCGCGGTTCTGTTCTACAATACGCCGAGGCACGGCATGGCCTACAAAGATCCGAATGCTGATTGCTACGAGGAATAATATCGATCTGCGGCGACGTCCCAAGTCACTCGGATTCGTCCTGCAAGTGGACCCGGGGGGCCAAGTGACTGTTTCTTAAGAAGGCCGCAACCTTCTTGGCGAAGGAAGCGACATGAAGTTCGTCTTCATCGCGAAGCACCGGGCGATCTGGCCGGTGGCATGGCTATGCGATGCGCTGGGGGTGTCGCGGTCGGGCTTCCATGCCCGGCTGAATCGTTCGCCCAGCGCCAGATCCCGCAGCGACGAAGAACTCGGCGGCAAGGTGAAGGCCAGCTTCATGGCGAGCGACCGCACCTATGGTGCGCGCCGGGTGTGGCGTGATCTGCTTGCCGATGGGGCGGACTGTGGCCTCCACCAAATCGAACGGCCGATGCGCCTGCAAGGCTTGCGGGCGCGGTCGCGACGCCGGTGCTCGGCGAAGGACAGCGGCGATCGACAGCTCGAGGCCGTGCCGGCGAACCTCCTTGACCGGCAGTTCATTGCCGAGCGGCCGAACCAGAAGTGGATCGCCGACTTTACGTATCTCTGGACGGCCGAGGGCTAGCTGTACGTCGCAGCAGTGATCAACTTGTTCTCACGCCGGGTGGTGGGTTGGTCGATGAGCGCCGCCATGACAGCTCAATTGGTGACAATGCTCTGCTGATGGCCGTCTGGCGACGCGGCAAGCCGGACGCACTGTTGCATCAATCCGACCAAATTCCCCATATAGCTCAGGATCTGCAATTCAAGAAGCCCGGAACGAGGTGCCGCTGATAAGCCGCTCTGGTCGAGCCGGCGATAGTCCCAACCACATTGAAGTCCTGATTCTGCCGTTAAAGCGTAGCACCGCAACGCCTTGCGCGAAGTTTCAGCATATTTGGCACAGCGACCTCGGATGTCGTCCGGCCAAGATCTGTCTCATTTCGTATCTGTGCCATTTCCAGCCGGTGCGGGAACGACAAGCGCATCGACGGCGACGATACCTTGCTTGCGCACGAAGAGTGGATTGATATCGATCGAACGTATTTGGTCACCCAGGTTTCGCGCAATCGTATCCAGCCGCCTCACCGCACCGATCAGACCTTCTATGTCGAGCGGAGGGGCGCCACGAAACCCGCGCAGAAGCTTCTGTACGCGCAGTTCAGCGAGCATCTCCTCCGGCTCGCCGACCCGAAGACCCGAGGGGCGAAGTGCTGCGTCATTCATGATCTCCGTCCAGACCCCGCCCTGACCAACGAGTACGAATGATCCGAGGTCGTCATCGGTCTCCAGACCGAGGATCATCTCGATTCCATCCCGTACGTACGCTTGGATGATCAGGACTTGCGCGCCGGCCGCGAAGAGCTTTGCCGCTGCTGCGGACAATTCTTGCGCATCTCGCAGGTTTACTATGACGCCGGATAGCTCGGTTCGATGCAGCACGTCCGTGTCGCCAATCTTCGCAACGACCGGGTATCCGACTTCGTTTGCCGCGCTAATAGCGGCATCAACGCTCGTTACGAAACGGCTGTCGACGACCGGAATGCCTGCAGCGGCCAAGAAATCCAGGGCCGGCCTTCCCGCGAACGGCTTTCCCCCGAAATCCTTGAGTTGCTTTGTCATGCTCAATTTGTCGATCGGCAGCTCGTCTGCGATGGGCAGCGCGGGCCGCGCCCATGTCACGGCGCGATCGAGAGCCCCAAAAATTTCCCGCTGACCTACAACCACGACGTTCTTGTCCAGAAAATGCTCGACCTTCTCAGACGATATCGAACCATCCACCGGCG
Source organism: Bradyrhizobium sp. B117 (assembly GCF_038969555.1). NCBI lineage: Bacteria > Pseudomonadati > Pseudomonadota > Alphaproteobacteria > Hyphomicrobiales > Nitrobacteraceae > Bradyrhizobium > Bradyrhizobium sp. B117. The sequence goes on along the minus strand of NZ_CP152414.1, from coordinate 8,366,314 downwards.
CAATCAGCGTGACGAGTTTGCCGGTCTTCGCGGCGGCCTCCGCCGCGCAGGCACCCCACATGTCGGCTATCGTGCCGTTCCTGTTGGAGTGATTCGGATCATACAGGGTAGCGAAAATGTCAACATTCGGGTCGCTCGCGATCGTCTCAAAGATCTGCCTGGAGCCCTCCTCAAGGTCCTTGATCCCCCAAAAATCCAGCGGGTTTCTGACGGCCATGTTGTCGGGCAGGAGGCTACGAATCGCTTGCACTGTGTGCGGCTGAAACTCAGCATAACGGACCGATGCGCACTTCTCCAACTCGTCCGCATACATTTGGACCATGCCACCTGACGAACAGGCCATTCCAAGCCTCCCTTCGCCTGGAGACCGCCCGGATTGTGCAACAATGACGGAGGCAAGGAACTCCTCGAACGAGTCCACCTGCACAACGCCATGTCTTTTGAACAGCTCGCGATAGAACCGGTATGGCGCGGTAAGTGCGCCCGTATGCGCAGTAGCGAGCTCTCGAGATGCCTCCGTGCGCCCTGGTTTGAGAAGGATGACGGGTTTGCCGGCGGCACGCGCCCGATCGCATTCGTAGAAGAACCGCTCGGGGTCATGAATTGCTTCGATGAAGCCGCAAATCACTCGTACGTGCGGGTCGTCCACGAAGTAACGAAGGAAATCGGCACTCCCGGTGACAGCTTCGTTTCCGGCGGTGATGACGTGGCTCCAACGTACCCCGCGCCTACTTCCGAGCAAAGCGAGTCTCGTTCCTCCGCCTTGCGAAATAAACGCAACGCCGCCGGGTCTCAGCACGTCGAATGGTCCGCTGTTGACGTGCACGCGATCAACCCAATTGATCACGCCACCAGAGTTCGGACCAAGAACGGCCATCCCGGATGCACGCGCGATTTCCACAATCCGTGCTTGCGCTGCCGCCCCTTGCTCTGTTCCGGACTCTCCGAATCCGATCTGAGGGATTACCGCCGCCCGCACCCCGACTTCTGCGGCTTCTTCAAGGGCCGCCAGCGTTGCTTCGCGGTTTCGCAGGATGAGTACCGCCTCCGGTACGAACGGCATGGCCTTGAGAGACGGATAGCACGGGTAACCAGCGACCGTTCCGTAGCCGGGATTCACCCCAGCCACTTTCCCCGAGTACCCGATGCGCCTGTAATGCTCGAGGGCTATACGACGTACGTCCGAAGTCGGGCTTGCGCCGATCACTGCGACCGAATTCGGCCGGAAGAGTGCCGATAGCCCGCTCTGGCTAGCCTGCGTCGATCTCGCGGAACGGGAGCGTGGAAGCACCGAATCATCCTCTTTGCAATGGGGCGGCTGCATCAAGCTGCCGGGAAACCGAAACTTTAAGACCTGTCGATGCCAAGAAACCGCAAAGTTCGGGCGCGATGGGACGAAATTCTGCGAAGTACATTATTTTCGCGCCGCCCCTGGGGTGTGACATGCGCTTGCCGGAATCTGTACCGCGCGGCATCAGGTCGAGGCGTCCCAGTTCGCCAGGTTGTTGGTCCTGGTGGCCTGGGCTCGATTGGCCCTTGATGCTGTGCAGCGCGGCATGACCTTGCCTAGCGTTCTTGCCCACGCGCCAGCAGTCCTTCGCGCCCAGCCGTCCTAGCCGTCCGCCTCGGCATGCCCCCGCAGGATCTGTGCCGACAGGACGCCGTGGCCGATCCTCCTGCACGGTCCGTAGTCGCGCGTTCCGACGACAGTTGCGTTTGTATTCGCTAGGACTGATCCGCGCACGTTGGAGGCCCGGCTAGTTAACTGTAGCGCGCTCAGATGGTCTCACGTGCATCCTTTTGTCGAACGGGGGTGGCTCCTGACCGCATCAAAGCTTCGCAGGCCGCAGATACCACGCACGATTTCGACAAGACCGGCCAAAATTTGGCGAATTCGGCTTCAAACCCTCGCCTAGGATCATAGCCCTTGCTCGCGCCGCTTGCCGCGCTTTCTGCCTTTACCAGCAGGCGCGGCTGCTTGGCCAAAAAAGATCATCTTCTAACTTTTCAAAGCAAGTAACTGTCGTCTTCACTGCGAGGAGATCGGGAAATGAAAAGGCGGACATTTTTAAAGTTCACGACAGCGGCTGCTGCGAGTGCTGTGGCCGCACCCTACGTCCACGCGCAGTCGAAAAAATTTGCCGGGATTACATTGCGTATGAATGGGTGGGGTGGCCGGTGGGACGCAGCGCTTGCGAACGCGGCCGCCCCCCTAGAGGAGAAGTACGGGCTGAAGATTCGATTGGATGTCGGCACTTCAGCTGCGCAGACAGTGAAGCTAATCGCCGAGAAGGACAGCCCCCCCTTTGACCTGTTTCAGGGTGACAGCTCTGTCATGGTCGAGCTCCTCAAGGCCGGCGTCATCGAAGAGATCAAGGCGTCAGACGTTCCCAATATTAAACGGATTCTTCCCGGTTACCGCGAATTTGGCGACTATGGTGTGCCATTCAGCCTCTCGGCCATCGGTCCGGCGTATAATCCAAAATACATCAAGCAGCCGCTGACATCGTACTCGGATATGGCCCGATCCGATCTGAAGAGTCGCGTGGTCCTCATAGCTGCGACCACAAGGACCAGCAGCCTTTATCTTCTTGCGTTTGCCGAGGAAAACGGTGGCTCGGTCTCGAACATGGATCCCGCGTGGAAGATCCTTGAAGCGGCGAAGCCGAATATTGTCGCCCTCACGCCATCCCAAACTCCCCAACTGCAAATGTATCAAGCAGAAGAGGCCTATGCAGGCATCTTCTGGAACGACGGTGCGAATCAACTAAGGGACAAAGGTTTTCCTATCGAGTTCGTTGTTCCGGAGAAAGGCATTTACGCGACGCTCACCTATGTCAACGTCGTGAACGGCATGAAGTATCCAGAAGCCGCGCACGCCTTTGCAGAGCATCTGCTTTCCGATGAAGGAATGCTCGCACTAACTGGAGTGTCCCGGCAGGACGTAACCACCGACGTCAAATTGCCGGACGAGCTTCGAAAACAACTCCTGTTCACCACTCCCGAGCGCATTGCCTTGAAGAAAAAGATCGATTGGGAACTGTTTTCGGCAGGCTTTAGTGATCGCATCGAGCGATTCAACAAAATCGTTCGAACCTAAGTGGTCCCTGGATCCGCCGAGCGAGAAGCCTTACGCCGCTGATCGGGCACTGTTATGGCACAGTCCGATCAGCGCCGACCCGCCTAGCAAGCGCGCTTTGTCATCGTCCGGCGGGCGCGCTGCTACTCACCATCCCATCGGCATTAGCCGCGTTTCGCCGACCGCCCAAACAGCCTTAGGCGTGCCGAGGCGTCGCACGAAGACGCAGCCATCCGACAGCAGTCGGCCAGAGCGAACGGCAGAAGGGGGATCTAGGGCAGAGTCGCACTCCGCAGTCGGTGCTTCCACGCTCCGACTAAACTTGGAATCAGGGGCGTTCCGTAGGGGCTCGCATCACGACAAACTCACCAAGCTTGGCATAGACTGGTCCGCCAAGCCGGGCCAACGGCCGCAGCTTCGCCTGGTCGATCTTGCCTTCCTTTAGGAGATGATCGGCGATGTGGAAACACACTACCTCGCCAACCAGATTCTCGTCCCGGTCGCTTCCGAATTCGAGAATCTGATGCAGGCGGCATTCAAGGCTAATCGGTGCGGCAGCGATGCGCGGAGACCGGACAATGCGGCTTGGGGTGACCGCTATCCCCAGCGCCTCGGTCTCACTCACCCCGGGCGGATAGAATGCCGAAGTCTGGTGCATGACTGCCGCAAGGTCCTCGCTCACGACATTGAGCACAAAATCGGCACTGGTGGCCGCATTGCGGGCGGTGTCCTTCGACGCCCCATCACGACGCGCGCAATTCACTATCACCATCGGCGGTCGAATGCAGAGTATGGTGTAGGCGCTGAACGGTGCAGCATTGACGATGCCGTCCGGCGAGACCGTTGTCAGCCAAGCGATTGGCCGCGGCACAACTGAGCCGATCATAAGTTTGTAAGCCGCCTCGTAAGACAGCGTCTTTGCATCAATCTCCATGATGAAAACGGTACGTGAAAGCGCCGCGGAAATGGAGCAAAAGCCCGGCATGATTGCAGAAATTCCGCGTTTGTCCGGCGACACTGCACGTTTCCACAATGAAGTTGCGTCGGCTGCCCCAACTGCGAAGTACGCTCGCCAACCGCTCACCAAAAATCGTCGCGGCGATCCTGCATGTTCTTCGGCTACATTAAGTAGTTGCGTCCGTCATCTCGGCTTTCTCCGCCTAGCCGAGAGAATGAGGCAGGGGAAGAACAATTCGTGTCGGTGCGCGAACTGGCGGGACTGCTAGATGCTCGACGCCCTAGTCAGAGTATGTTCCATGGCGCTCGAGACGGCCTCTTGTAAATCTGATTCTGAGGTGCCTTTGAACGCGGCGCGCCGGTTTGCGCGAGAACTGGCCGTGAGCCTTTGTGCCGGCTCGTGCGGCTGGTTCGATGCGGAGCAGGGACAACTCTTCGATTTCAAGATCTGTCCGGCGGCGGGCGCGTTGGCGCCCGCGGGCCTAGTACTGAAAGCATGCCGTCGATCGTCTAGGCCCGAGTGGTTTTTCCCGAAAGCCATTTGAGAAAGTCCAGCCTCTTCAATGTCATTCCCTTGATTAGAGCGCTCGCAGGCGGGCACTGAAAGCGGATTCGCTTCACATCAAGGACCGGCTATCCGTCAGCATCCTGGTACTCCTATCGTCGTGATTCCTCGCGGCCCTCCCATCTTCGCGTCTTGAGCGCCAACGACGCGGAACAGGCCACTCCGACGGCTCATTAGTCATGGCCCGCAAAACTCTTCGATCTGCATGTCCTAACGATTGACAAATATAATTATCATATGTTATTAATTCACCTGGATCGTTCAGGCTCTTTTCTGACGGTCATAGTTAAATCTCCAAGGAGAGCCTCCGGGATGCCCCCTGGGGGCTCTTTTTTGCATTTTAACGTCAGCGAAGGCCGGATGGTGGTTTGTGTTGCTCAATGGAGACACACTGCAGGCGATAAAGAGTTGTGGAAATTAATTAATTGCATTAATTGTATATCCTAAATAGATGTCCGTTTGACAGCGAGGGGGCGCCTCGAAGTCGTTCCGCCGAGCTGTCCAGCCCAGGTGAGGCAGCCGCAGCGGATCCCTGAACGGCGATTTCCAGCTTTGGAGGTTCATCTATGAAACCAATGATGAAAAGTCTTATCCTCGGTTCTGCGGCAATGTTGGCGGGTACCGGGGCGCAGGCAGCCGATCTTCCGGTGAAGGCCAAAGCGGTCGAGTACGTGAAGATCTGCTCGCTCTATGGTGCCGGTTTCTACTACATTCCGGGCACCGACACCTGTATCAAGCTCGGTGGTTACTTGCGTGCTGAAGTCGCGCTGGGCACCAACAGTGACTATAATTGGACCAGCAGTGGCGTCGGTGGCGCGCACAACCGCCTGAGCAACTATTACACGGCGCGCTCGCGGGAAGATTTCAACATCGATACGCGTACCGCGACGGAGTACGGCGTAGTTCGTACTTTCTTCGATGGCGTGTTCTCGTGGACGACGGGTGGTTATGCTGGGAGCGGTACTGGCCTCACTGGCGGTGCGACGGCTTACGACGCGGCTCCGTCTGGCACGAACGGCAGTGGGTCGATCGCCGGCGGTTCGCTAGGCGTCTACTTCGCCTTTATCCAGTTCGCTGGCTTCACAGTGGGTAAGGCCGTTTCACAGTTCAGCGCTCCTTGGACCAATTATCCGGCCAACAACTTCGATGGTCTCTGGGGCGGCGGGGGCACGGTCACTGGCGTGAACCAGTTCACCTACACCGCCGATTTTGGTCAGGGCGTAACGGCCGCGATTTCGGCCCAGGATCAGGTCCAGTACTATCAAGCCGGCCTTGTCAACGTGTCGGGCATTACATCGTCGGGCATCGTCGGTGGCGCCTATGGCTTGAACGACATCGGTGGTTCACGGTCTCCTGACCTCGTAGGTATGGTTCGCGTCGACCAGGCTTGGGGTCTCTTCCAGGCATCAGTAGCGGCGCACGACAATCATGCCGGTTATTACGGAGCGGACGAGACCACTGGTCATCCCGGCGACAAATGGGGTTGGGCGCTTCAATTGGCCTTGTCCATCAAGAACATCCCGACTGGTGCGGGTGACACCATCAACATCCAAGGTGTCTATACGGATGGCGCGACCCGCTACAATGCTCAGGACTTGGCCCCCATCGCGTTCTCGATGTTTGGCGGCACCGGTTTGGCTGGCGCGTATCAAAGCGTCGGCTTTGCCAGTGCACCTGATGCCGTCTTTGTCGCTGGCTCTGGACTGCAGACAATCAAGACATACGGCTTCAACGGTGGTTACACCCACAACTGGGATCCGAACTGGAATACGGGCATCTATGGCATGTGGGCTGCGGTCCGCTACACCGATGCGGCGAAGGGCTTCATTTGCGGTAGCACCGCCATGGGTGCTCTTCTCGTATCCGGCTCGACGTGTAACCCGGACTTCAATGTCATGTCGGCCGGTGTCATCACGCGCTGGACCCCCGTCAAAAACCTAACCTTCTCGGCGGATATCAACTGGAGCCGCCTGGACCAGAAATACTTTGGTGCGGTCGCTTACGCGGGCAGCGCTGCCACTGCCAAGCCGGCAGCTGTCTACGAGCTGAAGGACCAGAACAGCCTCACGCTGTTACTCCGTGCTCAGCGCAACTGGTAAGTTTTCTGTCCGACCAGCAAAAAGGAGAACACGAAGCGGCTCTATAGAGCTTAGCTAAAACCTCCAAGGAGACCTCCGGCATGCCCGCCGGAGGTCTTCTGATTTGAACAGAATCTCGAGTTCGTCTGAACCTGCATATCTGCCCGCGATTGGGCTTGATCCGATTCGCAGACGGTCCCTCGGTAAGAAAGCTTCGGCACCAGGCTGCAGGAAGCCACCGGCTTGCATATCGTCTCCTATGGACGGTCGAGCAACGTTGACCAAACTTTCAATCCTGCTCGCACACCATGTTGAAACCCTTTCGGCGCCTCGCGCTTCCTGCGTCCCGAGCAGGATGAGCTCAAGCTTGTGGTTACACGCACACGCCTGCTAACAAAAACGAGTCTGATTCCGAAGTCGGTGAACGCGCTCGCAGCATTGCGGTCATCCGCCGCGAGCCGAGGAACGGTCAGGCTGTGAACAACTCGTCAATCCGCCGCATCAGCGCTGGATTGTCGTCATTGTTGGCGGCGACGGTCGATAGACGCTCGATCCCGCGATGCCACCCAGCTGGCACTGTCGTCGCCGGACCGGCAGGCCGCAGTTGTCGCGGTCAATGGGCGTACGCCGGTCCAGAGCGCTCGTCTTGCGGACCTCTTCGCCAAAAAATCTCGTTCGACAATCAACTGCCCGATCTTGGCGTGCAGCTTCTTGACCTAGCGCTTGTGCCCGGCTGCGCCGTCGCCACTGCCGGTCTCGAACGCCCGCGCCGCCTGCTCCAGTAGCTGCTTCTTCCAAGCCTAAATCTGGTCGGGATGCACCTGATCACGCTGGGACAGATCGGCCACCGTGGCAAGCTCCCGCATCGCCTCCAGCGCGATCTTCGCCTTCAGCGCCGCGTCAATCGTCCGTCTCGTCCTCTACGTCATGCTCCGCTCCGTCTGTTGCGACGGAACGACCAATACGCAATTAGTCACCGGTCCGATTCTCAGGGTCCACTTCATGTATGGGATAAAAACCTGCAGAAGCATCGCCGGCGAAAGTTTCGGCAGCGCCCAGCTGCAATGACGCACTCGTAAGTTCGCCGGCGAACGTGGCTAGTGTGTCCCGTTGCGCACGCAGATGGCTCTTGCGAACATGCGACTGAAATGAATAGAACGGCCGTCCCTTCGTCGTAGCTCAGCAACCCGTCGCTTCCCAGTCCAGTCAATCACAACTGCCTTGGGGTTGCGTCTTTTTCACGGCCTGCTGTGTGCCAGATTCATGAAGTCGAGAACGTGCTCAAGAGAAACCTTACGAATGCATAGCCGAGCGTAATAGTGGCATACTCGCGCCAGAGCCAAAGTTGAACGATAAAAGCTTCATGGGCTGACGATCAGAAGCAGAATTTCTGCTTCCCGAGAGGCTATATTAGCTAAATTCAGATCCCGCGGCCCGATACCATCTTCTAAATGAAAATTGTCGCTGGTCTGGCGTGGAGAAGTTGAGAATGATTTCTAAGGTGTTCATCACCTGTGCGGTCACAGGGGGGGATCCGCGCACTCCGCATGTACCGGTGACCCCGGAGCAGATCGCGGACTCGGCGATCGAAGCGGCACGGGCGGGGGCCGCGGTGGTGCACATCCACGTGCGTGATCCCGAGACTCGGCGCGGCTCGCGGGATCCGGCGCTGATCCTGAGGCCAGAGGGATTTCGCGCGATATCGCTGTCCAGACCACGGTCATTCGCAACAGCTTTCAGTTGGAGATGCATCGCCGCTGCGCGAACGTGATCCGGGCGACGAAGCCCGATCTCATATGCCCAGGATACGGAGAGCTGATCATGATGAATCAGTCGCGGATCGCCGAGTACGCGGACTACATCGAGCGTAAGGAAGCAGTCTTTCGCGATGTCGTGGGTGAACCCGCAAATGTTTCATCGATCTATTCTGGGCGCGAATGCTGCCATACCTTTCAGAAGCTCTTCCGAATAGCCAGGTCGTCTACACGATTAAGATCCACAACAACTTGGAGCGCGCGGCCGTCTACAGCGCTCGCCTTCTGCCAGCATTAGGTTGGATCACGCATGGAACGACGGAGAGCGTAACGCTTCAGCCTGGAAAGCAAGGCGAGATAACACTTGAGGCAACTGCGCCATCTCAGGTCGATCCGCGGCGAAGGCTCATGACCGCCGAGATTCTGATCGACGGTGCGTCGCAGGGACCTGTTTGTGAAGCCCTCGTCTCAATTTCCGGGTCGACACACTTATCGTAGTCCTGTCCTTGCAACGGTCTAATCCGTGATGTCCGCTCCTTCCCCACGGCCTTCTGAGAGTAGTCGATGCCGAAGGGAAGCAATTACGTTTCGATGAGCAAGCTAGAAGTGCGAGAAAATCACCTTAGACATGTTGCAGCGGCCGAGAAATCACCGCTCTATCGCCTGCCAGAATTAACTTGGCTTCGAGCAAGCCTTTTCTCACCGCGTGATCATCCAACTTGGAGACCATCTCGTGCCCCATAGTTTCCAACAAAACGGGATTTCAAGTGCGCCATCAACGTTCGGCTCTAGCCTCCCTGAGTTGGCGCCGGCGCAGGCGCGCCCGAAAAAAACGACCGCGGTTTACCGGAAGGTCGGCGGCCATGAGATTCTTGCCGATGTTTACCGGCCGAAAGGCAATAATGTATGCCCCGTGGTCGTTTACATTCATGGGGGCGCCTTAATTAGGGGAAACCGGCAACTGACGACTGAATACCACGTCCAAGCGCGAGTGCTCTCCTTGGCAGAGGAAAATGGTTATGCCCTTGTTTCCATCGATTATCGTCTCGCACCGGAAACAAAACTTCCCGCTATCGTCAGCGATATTGAAGCAGCGTTTGCCTGGTTGGGTGGCGAAGGCGCCAAATGCTTTCATCTCAATACCAATCGAATGGTCGTCGTTGGGGATTCTGCGGGAGGGTACCTAACCTTGCTTGCGGGTTATCATGTGAACCCAAAACCCAAGGCCCTCATTGCGCTGTACGGCTACGGTGAATTGAATGCCGATTGGTACACCAAGCCAAACCCGTATCCCAAATACAACATGCAGAAAGTTACCAGGGAGGATGCGATGCAACAAACGGATGGAAGCGTCATTTCGGATGTTAGCTTTCGGAAAGGGGACAGCGGGAAAATTTATATGTACTATCGCCAGACCGGATTGTGGCCTCAAGAAGTGAGTGGATTCAGCCCTGAATCAATTGGTAGAGACATAGCGCCCTACGAGCCCGTCCAGAATGTCACACGCGAGTATCCACCAACTTTGATGATTCACGGTACGCAGGATACGGACGTTCCCTTCGAAGAGTCTCTGAAAATGGCCGAACAATTCAAGCGGCACGGTGTGCCCTATATTCTGAGACCGATCGACAAGGGGGAACATTGCTTTGACGGCGGCGATCCGGCGCAGATCGAGGACGCTTACAACACCATGCGGGAGTTCATGCTCAGGTATCTTGAAGCGAAATAAAGTCGCACAGCGCAGGCGAGCGACAGCTTCATCCATCTTCGGAGTTTTATAAATGTCAACCTCAGCTGGTAGTGTCTGTGAATATTCGTCGCCGGAGCTTTTGTTGCCATGGGGGCTGACCAGCCTGAGACGGTAGGCGCGATTCTTGCCGCTCACCGCGCGGGCACAATGACGCCTGCGCAGACGATCGCGCGCAGCTATCAGCGCATCCGCGACCATGGCGATCCCGCAGTCTTCATCAGCCTGTGCGATGAGAAGGATGCGGTCGCGCAAGCCGAAAAACTCGCCGCGCGCGTGGATACCGCCAGCCTGGCCCTTTACGGCGTGCCGGTCGCGGTCAAAGACAATATCGACGCGCTGGGCTTTCCGACCACCGCTGCCTGCCCGGCCTTCTCCTATAGCCGAACGCGTGATTCCACCGCAGTGAAGCGCCTGCGGGAGGCCGGCGCCGTCATCATCGGCAAGACCAACCTCGACCAGTTCGCGACCGGCCTCGTCGGCGTGCGCTCGCCCTACGGCATTCCCAGAAATTCGATCCGGGAGGATCTCATTCCGGGCGGCTCGAGTGCGGGGTCGGCGACGGCGGTCGGCGCGGGCCTCGTACCGCTGTCGCTCGGCACCGACACCGCAGGATCCGGCCGTGTGCCGGCAATGCTCAACAATATCGTCGGGCTGAAGCCGAGCTTCGGTATGATCTCGACCACAGGCCTCGTGCCGGCCTGCCGCACCCTCGACTGCATCTCGGTATTCGCGCTCACGGTCGACGATGCTGCGCTTGCGCTTGCGGTGATGGCGGGGCCGGACCAGTCCGATCCGTTCTCGCGCGATCGGCCGCTTGGTGCGATCACGCCGTTCCCTGCAAATCTTCGCCTGGGCGTGCCGCGCAACGGACAACTGATCTTCTTCGGCGATAGGAAATCGGAAGCAGCTTACGGCGAGGCGCTGAGGCGCTGGACCGCGCTTGGCGCGATGCTCGTCGAGTTCGATCTCGAGCCGTTTTATGAGACCGCACGGCTGCTCTATGAGGGCCCGTGGATCGCCGAGCGCTATCTCGTGATCCGCAACCTGCTCGCTTCCGCGCCGGATTCGATCCATCCGGTGACGCGAGAGATCGCCGCCGCCGGCGCGCGGCTCAGTGCCGCCGAAACCTTTTCCGCGCTCTACCGCCTGCAAGGCCTGCGCAAGATCGCCGAGCTCACCTTTGCCAATATGGACGCGGTGGTGCTGCCCACCGCGCCCACGGTCTATTCGACCGCGGAGGTGCTCGCCGATCCGATCGAACTCAACAGTCGGCTCGGCACCTACACCAATTTCGTCAATTTGCTTGACCTCTGCGGCCTTGCATTGCCGGCTGCGATGCGGCCCGACGGCGTGCCGTTCGGCATTACCTTGCTCGCGTCTGCCGGCCGGGACGCGATGCTCGCAAGCATCGGGCGCGCGTTCCATGCCGATACGAAACTCAGCGTTGGCGCGAGGAGTGTTGCCCAACCGCTACTTGCGTCGCTGCCGGCAAGCGGCGGCAATGAGATTCCGATCGCTGTGGTCGGCGCGCATCTGTCGGGTATGGCGGTCAAACGCGGAGTTGAAGGCGCTGAATGGGCGCCTCATCGAGGCAACCAGGACCGCGCCAGACTACAAGCTCTACGCGCTCGACACCAAGCCGCCGAAGCCCGGCATGCTGCGCATCGAAGCGGGCAAGGGGGCCGCGATCGAGCTCGAGATCTGGTCGCTGTCCGCGTCGGCCTTCGGCAAGTTCGTCAATGCCATCCCGCCGCCGTTGTCAATCGGCACTGTCAAGCTGGCGGACAGCCGCGGCGTGAAGGGTTTCATCGTCGAGCCAGAAGTGCTTGGTGGGGCCCACGACATCACCGCCTATGGCGGTTGGCGGGCCTTCATGGCGGACGCTGAGGCTTCATAAAGGCTCTTTTGCCCGGACCCAGCGCAGCGCGAAGTGGCGCGCCTCCGACTCGGGACTCGGCGGCCCGTGCTTATGCACGTCCGGGGCACGGAGCCCGAGCTCAACGACGCTCGCTCTCTAAAGCGTAAGCGGCAAGGTGAGCTTCCAATTATCCATAAAGTTTTGCCCGATCGCGGCTCCCAGTTCGACGTCGATTGATCTGAGGCCGGCAAACTGGACCAGTTTTGGCTAGAGTTTTCGCGGCGTAAATCCCTCGGCTGGGAGGAGCGACGACGATGAAGGCCTCGAAGTTTTCGGACGCCCAGAAGGCGTTCATTCTCAAGCAGGGCAGCGACGGGGGCGCGGTGGCGGAGATCTGCCGCAAGGCCGGGATCAGCCAGGCGACCTACTTCAATTGGAAGAAGAAGTATGACGGTCTGCTGCCGACCGAGATGCGCCGGCTGAAGCAGCTCGAGGACGAGAACGCCAAGCTGAAGAAGCTGGTGGCCGATCTGTCGCTCGACAAGGAGATGTTGCAGGACGTGATCCGCCGAAAGCTATGAAGCCTGGTCGGAAGCGCAAGCTCGTCGATGAGGTTTGTGGTGAGTGGCAGGTCTCGATCCGCAAGGCTTGTGAGGCCCTCGAGTTCGATCGATCGACCTACCACTACAAATCTCGTCGCTCCGGCCAGGCCGCTCTCGAAGCTCGGATCAAGGAGATCTGCCATGTTCGCGTTCGCTACGGCTATCGCCGCGTCCACGTCCTGCTCCGCCGCGAGGGATGGGGTCATGGGCAGAACAAGACCCGTCGCATCTATCGCGAATTGGGCCTGCAACTGCGCAATAAATCGCCGAAACGGAGGGTCAAGGCTAAGCTGCGCGATGACCGCAGGCCAGCGACGCGCGCCAACGAGACCTGGGCGATGGACTTTGTTCATGACCAGTTGGCAACTGGTGGCAAGCTCCGGGTGCTCACGATTATCGATATCTTCTCCCGCTTCTCGCCCGCCTTGGAGCCGCGGCACACTTTCCGCGGCACCGATGTCGTGGAGGTGCTGGAAAGGGTTTGCAACGAAGTGGGCTTCCCGGCGACGATCCGCGTCGACCAAGGCAGCGAGTTCGTGTCGCGCGACGTCGACCTCTGGGCCTACCAGCGCGGCGTCACGCTGGACTTCTCACGCCCGGGCAAACCGACCGACAATGCTTTTATCGAAGCGTTCAATGGCCGCTTCCGGGCCGAATGCCTCAATGCCCATTGGTTTCTGTCGCTTGCGGACGCCCGGGAAAAGGTGGAGACTTGGCGCAGATACTACAACGAGGAGCGGCCCCATGGAGCCATCGGCAATCGGCCGCCGATTTTGCTGCAAAATCACGCCGGCGCCACCAGCCCGCCAACGTGATAAGAGCGCAAAACTCTAGTTCTGGGTGGTCCAAAGTTCGGTCTCGCTGCAAAAGAGCGCAAAACTCTAGTTCTGGGTGGTCCAAAGTTCGGCCTCGCTGCGAACCGCCGCTTCAGTCGCAGGTCACAAGGTCAACAGACCTCCTAGTGTCGGTGCGCATCGACTTCAACTTTCGCTACTCAGCGAGCTGTTGTTCGTTTCGAGGAGGCGTATAGCGCCAATATGTCGGCTGCAATTTTCTGAGATATCCGCTCATTTCCATCATCGCCGTAATGCACGCCGTCCACATAAATCGGGCTTGCAACATCGGAAAAGACAGCACGCAAGTCATGAATCATGTTTTGCCCCAAGCTCACATATTCTCTTTTGACCAACTTGCTTCTCATCAGAGAGTAAAGATCATTTTTTCCGGGAATCCGTTTCTCTGATTTTAGAAGCTGATCCTCTTCATATTTCGTCCTGTGTGTTTTATCGGACAACTGGGGCTCAAGGTAGAATAATGTCTTAAAGGATAAACTCCTTGAAATAGCCTCTATAATCCAAACATTCCCTAGATAGACATCCAGAACTCCGTCGGACAGCTCGTCTAATATCTTCGAGCACCCTACGTGCTGTTTTTTGCCGGTGAGCAGTCTTATCAGCGCCAAGCGCTCTAGCTTTATATCTATACGCGTTTTTGCCTTGTACTCAGAAGATATTCTTTCGAGGGTTGAGCTATCATACGGAACGCCCGGTTTTCCCTCATAGCATGCGGAGGCGGCCTCATTCAATCCACCGTAAAAGACCACCAAATCTGGAGCATTTCGCTTTCTTAATTCGAGAATGAGGCGAATCAAGCTTTGAGTAGCTACGTCCGCAAAGACTCCATAATTTGTGACTTCAGCGTCGATCCCATTTTCGGCTAACTTTTTGGCAACATGAGAGGGAATGGTGAAGTCGTCCCTAGATCCAAACCCCCACACAGTGGACCCGCCGAAGAAGAAGATCTTTAGTTTGGTACTCTTACTCTCGTTGATTGCCTCGGAATTCCACGTTCTTCTGGTGCCTTCGTTTACATTAATAAATTCACCCGTATAGTCTGCTTCGCGTGATTGCGTATATGAAGCCCACGGCAACGGCCAATCTGTAGCATCGATGAGTTCTTTGAAATACCCTTCCGCTAGGTCGGCATTTGCATATACGCCAGAATTGGCTGCAGCATTAATGGCACTTTGAATTTCTTTTTTGTCAGCTCTCTCGTAGTGAGAGGTCAGCAATACTTCCAGAAGCGTCATTAATAGAAGAGCAACACCAAAGGTTGCCCATATTTCCTTCAATAGGGCAACCAGGCGAAAAGCTTTTTTCCTCGCTGCGGATGTTCTCAGTAGCGGATCATTTGCTTCCATGGGGGCTTTCCGCTAACGGGCGCTTCCTTTGAATTTATCGACGATCGAAAGTCTTCGTGAATTGGGTCAATAGGAACTTCCTAATTGCGTCCGCATAGAGTCGCGCCGCCCTACCATTTGGGTGGGCGTCTGTTTTGGTGACCCAGAGTGAATTTGGAGCTTGATTCTCAACGGAGGGAAGAAGGTCCAGAAATGGGATACCGAGAGCGTTCGCTTTGGAGGCAACAAGACTCGTTACATCTTGAAACGGATAGGGGGACAGCTCGTGTAGTTCTGGATAGTTAATTACAATGAGCTTGATGTTTCGAGTGTTACAATAGTTCGCGAGCTCCTTCAGAGCACTCTGCGCGACCAACCAGCCGGGTTGATTCTCTTGGTAGAGACCGCGGTAATACTGCTGCCAATCAGCCTTGCCGAAGTATGTTCGCATAACGACATCAAAACGGCCCGCGATGAATGCTGCTGAATAAAAGTGCTCTAACAAAACATTCCTTGTCCTTCGCGGTGTCGGTTCTGCGTCATTGATAAAATAATTCAATACGACGATGTCGGGCTCATATACGTAGGCCTTTTTCATGAAATACGTAGCTTCCATTGCTGTGTTAGCATTTCCAATCCCTGTATTTATAACCTCGAACTTGTTTTCGTTCGCGTTCAGCAGTCCTTCCAATTGGTACGACGTGACGTCTTCCGGTCGTGCGCCCCATCCAAACGTTAAAGAGTCACCCAGCATCATGATTCGAATAGTGCTATTACCTTTTTCTAAGGAATGCTCGCGATCGCGCCAACCTGCTGAGTTGATTGTCACTGGTACCCCCATGTAAACCCCACTCTTTCCAGGGATGTGTTCGTGCCCTGCGCCGGGTATTCCACTGACCTCTTTCAGCTCTTTTGCGTATCGCCACATTTCGATATCAAAATTGGTGCCGTCTGTTTCCATCAAGCGCACGTAGAGTTCCAGTGCGCCTGCAGCCATGATCAGGCTAGTAGCTACTGAAAGTATTCCGAAGATCGTACTTTTGGTTTTTACATCCATGTGGGATTCATTCCCTCGAAATCACGATGGTTGCCGAGCGCACAGTTTGACGCCCTAATCGAGTTCATAGGAACTACGATAGTCCCTCATTAAGACTCCGCTCTGGTCTTCCTTCCGCAGGAGCGAATCGCCGACCACAAGCAATTCAATTTCCGTTCCCATGAAACAGCGGAACGCGTCCTCTGGGGTGCAAACGATCGGTTCCCCTCGCACGTTGAACGAGGTATTCACGAGCACGGGGCACCCGGTGAGCTCCTTGAACTTAGATATCAACCTGTGAAAGCGCGGGTTGGTCGTCTTGTGCACAGTCTGCACGCGCGCGGAGTAGTCCACGTGTGTGACGGCTGGAATTTCCGAGCGCACGATGTTCAACTTATCGATGCCGAAGAGTTGCTTTTGCTTTTCTGACATCGGCAACTGCTTCGTGCCCATCACGTCGGCCACGAGGAGCATGTAGGGGCTGTCGGAATCAAGCTGAAACCATTGTGACAAGTCCTCTCGCAGAACACTCGGCGCAAATGGACGGAAGGACTCGCGATACTTCACCTTGAGATTAAGTTGTTTCTGAACAGTCGGTGAGCGGGGGTCCGCAATGATGGAGCGTCCGCCGAGCGCTCGCGGGCCGAATTCCATCCGACCCTGCATCCACCCAACCGCCTTACCCTCGACGAGCGCATGTGCGACATTGGTAATCAGTGCCTCATCGGATTCGGTTGTAAATACCGCACCGGAGTTTCCCAGCCTCTCTTCGATTTCGCGCTGACTGAATTCTGGTCCGAGATACGCGCCGTTCATGCTGTCGCCCGAATGAATGCTCCTGGGCTTTTCAAGCATGAGATGGTAGGCTGCGAATGCGGCGCCCACTGCGCCCCCCGCGTCGCCGGCGGCCGGCTGAATCCAGATGTTGTCGAAGAGTGTTTCCCGCAAGAGCTTTCCGTTCGCAACACAATTAAGTGCCACTCCTCCTGCGAGGCAGAGATTTCTCTGCCCGGTTGTGGCCCGGATTTCTTTTGCAAGCTTTAGGACGATTTCCTCGGTAATGGCCTGAATGGAGGCCGCTAGATCCATCTCCCTCTGTGTCAACTTACTCTCCGGGCGTCTGGCCGGACCACCAAATAGCCTCTCGAAGCGACTATTGGTCATCGTTAGTCCAGTACAGTAGTTAAAGAAGCTCATGTCGAGGTGGAATGACCCGTCCGGCTTGATGTCGATCAGGTGCTCCTTTATCAGATTCACATACTTAGGCTCGCCGTAAGGCGCCAAGCCCATTACCTTGTACTCACCGGAGTTCACCTTGAAACCAAGGTAGTAAGTGAATGCTGAGTACAACAAGCCAAGCGAGTGCGGAAAGTGAATCTCCCTGTGGACCGATAGTTCCGTTCCCTTGCCGATCGCAAGAGAGGTTGTCGTCCACTCTCCGACGCCATCCATCGTTAGCACTGCAGCTTCGTGAAATGGCGACGGGAAGAACGCCGACGCGGCGTGACTGAGATGGTGCTCTGAAAAGCGGAGTCGAGTCGACCAATCAATGTCACCCCCAACGTGCTCGTTCAGCGCCCCCGTAATTAGCGTTCTTTGAAACAGCTTGTCCTTTAGCCAAACCGGCATCGACGTTGCGAAGCTCTTAAATCCCTTTGGCGCGAAAGTTAGATAGGTTTCAAATATCCGCTCGAATTTCCTAAAGGGTTTGTCGTAGAAGACTACATAGTCGACGTCGACTGGACATAGTCCTCCGGCTTGGAGGCAGTAACGGGCCGCACAGGCAGGAAAGGCTGGATCGTGCTTTTTCCGCGTAAAGCGCTCTTCCTGCGCTGCAGCAACCAGTTCGCCGTCTGAGACGAGACAAGCGGCAGAGTCATGGTAGTAGGCTGAGACACCCAGGATGTTCATTGGTCAAAACAGCGTGTAAACGAACGGCGCGATGACAGAGCCTTGTGCCAGAATTAGCAGAGCGGCTATGACAACCATGAGAAAAATTGGAGGGGCGAGCCACATCTTTTTGCGAACGCGCAAGAAAGCCCAGAGTTCTTTGATGAAGAGATACATATGCGCCTCAGAACTGGTGTGTGAAGGACTGACCTGTCGGACCTGGCAGGTTACGACTAATCCAGTAACTTGCGACCGGTCGTCGCTTCAAATGAAGCTCATCGCGCCCGAGCAAGCGAGCGACGAGGGCGATCGGTACTAGAAGCCAGAAATAAATGATGCCCAAGATCAACGGGCTGACTATCCGTCCAAGCAACTCGCCGAAGAAGAACCAGAGTAGGTTGAGCGGCGCGAGAATTCGCGGAACGGTCAATGCCACGCCGCCGAATGCGACACTGATCGAAAAGAGCAACGCGTAAGCGGCAGCGCCGTGTCCCTTGAAGGCCGCGTATGCGCCCGACGCAAGAAATACGACGCAGAATGTGAAGCCGAAGCGTCGATCGGTCGGCAGCTTAGTCGGAACCCTCATGCTGTCCTCCGTGCTATGTATAGCGACTCAAAAGAATGGCCGCGCGAAACATACTCCGCCACCGCGCCACCATGGAGATCTTAGCCAGAAGCCGAAAAACATCATTCCAAGGACGGCTGGCATGGCAACTGTTCCGTTTAAAGTAGAACCTGCCTGGAATGGGTGGCTGCAGAATCGCTGTGGCACGGACAGGTAGATGCCGTGCGAGATCATCGACCGGCCGCCAAACGGCGCCACCCCAGAATATAGATTAAGTTGACGGGAGACTCGACGGAGCGCCAATTCAATTGATCGATCCCGAAACCATGTCCTGACCAATCGCTTAACTGTGAATGTCACAAAAAGCAGAGAATGCCGAAATCCGGTTAGCAGAACGTCCTGCACGAAAACTCTCGTTGGCATGAATGCATCCGCACAAGGCAGAGTTCTGAAGACCGCTGCGAGCGTTTTCGAGAGGCCACGCTGCCCAGCGTCCCAGCAACGGATGAACTGAGGCCTGCCGCCTAGCTCGTTACCGTGCATAAGACTGAAGCGGAGATGATAAGCGCACCTCTTCGTGGTCTTCTCCAGGTAGACCGTTAGCCTTTGCTCGATAAGCAGCTTATTGCGGACAAGTTGCTTGGCGCAGCCCCAGATTTCCGCGGCGGTGTGAGGTGTGGCGACACTCATGCTCCCCTCAGCGCTCCTTGTTGCGGTTGACGGCACTCGGAAGGGCTAGCAATGATCGTGCCAGTGCTGCGCCAGTGGATGGGTGCGTCTGAAAGCAGGCAGTGCGCGCGAACGGCCTATCAGAGCGTTGTTGTAAAATCGACATAGCCGCAGAGCGCTGTTGCTAACCGGACATCACGCGGATCAACAACGTCTGCGTTTGCTGGTAACCGCCAAGGCAAATGGACCGGATAGCCAAGGATCGAGAATCGAGGTCTCGCTCAACCCGCGGCTGAAGGCCGAGTGCTGCGGCGTCCGTCGCGTCGTGCCCCATCTGAACGCGACGTCGATGCCAAACACTATCGTGATCTGACCAACTAGATCTTTGCTAGAAGGATTCTCCGCTCTATCCACCCCCACCACGTGAGTGGCGCGACGGAACCGGCGAATGCCGCGAGCCTTCAGTCGAAATAAAGATCAGGCCATCAAGAGCGCGAGTTGATCAAATGGGCTCCGTGGCCGAGCTTGAAAATCGAAGGTCAACACAGCGTGATCGAACGCTTCAACCGCGCCTGAACACTTGGCGCAAATGACGCCTCGTTGCCATGTTGCCTCCCAGGCCAGACGATTTGTTGCACAACACGGACGAGAACCTTGAGACTTTGCGCCGGGTGTCGCGACTATGAAGGAGCACGATGTAGTTCTGTAAGACTGAGCTGCATCTAGTTGTACTCAGGTCGCGGAGTGCCGGAATCGGCAAGCAAGAGTCAACAAGGCGTGGATATGTCGATCGTCGCACATGG
Organism: Bradyrhizobium sp. B117; assembly: GCF_038969555.1. Lineage (NCBI taxonomy): Bacteria > Pseudomonadati > Pseudomonadota > Alphaproteobacteria > Hyphomicrobiales > Nitrobacteraceae > Bradyrhizobium > Bradyrhizobium sp. B117. The sequence continues at coordinate 8,346,529 of NZ_CP152414.1, read as the reverse complement.
TCACATTTAAGGGATAGTGCTCGATTGTCAGAGAATGAGAGCTGGCTCCGGAATTCTGGACAGGGCGATAAGTGGAGTTTCTGCCTGACGGCGGGCAAGATTGACCCCGCGAATCAGGAGAGACGATGAGCAGACGAACCCGACGGCACCACGCACCGGCATTCAAGGCGAAGGTGGCGTTAGCCGCGATCAAGGGCGAGATGACGCTGGCCCAGCTGGCCGAGCATTTCGACGTGCACCCGAACCAGATCACGCAGTGGAAGGCCCAGCTTCAGGAAGCGGCGGCCGATGTGTTCGGTGCTGGCGGAGGCAGCCGAATGGCGAGCCCGCGGTGGACGTGAAAGCGCTGCACGCCAAGATCGGGGACCCGTTTATATCCCACAGGGGGCGCGCAGCGCCCGCTCAGTTTTTTAGAAGGCGCGCTCAGCAAAGCCGGCCTGCTGAGCGCAAAGCGATGATCGATCGTGAGCACAATCTGCCGATCACCAGGCAGGCGGAAGTTTTGAAGATCAGCCGTGGCAGTGCTATTATCTACCCCGTCCCGTGCCGCCCGCCGACCTCGCAATCATGCAACGGCTCGACCGGCTGCATCTGGAGTTTCCTTTCGCCGGTTCGCGAATGTTGCGAGACCTGCTGGCTGCCGGGGGCAGCAAGAATGGCCGCCGGCATGTCAAAACGCTGATGCGGCGGATGGGGATAGAGGCGCTCTACCGCCGGCCGCGCACCACCAAGCCCGAGCCTGGACACAAGATCTATCCATATCTGCTGCGCGGCATGGAGATCACGCGCCCGAACCAGGTCTGGGCGATGGACATCACCTATATCCCGATGGCGCGGGGCTTCGTGTACCTGGCTGTTGTCCTCGACTGGGCGACCCGTCGGGTGCTGTCGTGGCGCATCTCGATCACGATGGAAGCCGCATTCTGCGTCGAGACGCCGGAGGATGCTCTCGCTCGCCACGGCAAGCCGGACATCTTCAACACCGACCAGGCTCGCAGTTCACCGGCGCGGCGTTCACCGGCGTGCTCGCCAGTCACGGCATCGCCATCAGCATGGACGGCCGGGGCGCCTGGCGCGACAACGTGTTCGTCGAGCGGCTGTGGCGCAGCGTCAAATATGAGGAGGTCTATCTGCGCGCCTACGACACCGTGTCCGACGCCCGCGCCTCGATCGGCCGATACCTCGGCTTTTACAATGGCCGGCGTCCTCACTCGAGCCTTGACGGCGGCACCCCGGATCAAGCTTACTTCAAGCCGCTGCCGTTCCGCGCGGCAGCTTAATTTTGGCGGAAGCTCCACTTATCGACGCGGAATCGCTGTTCAGACAACCGGGACCACCTCAATGCGCGTACGATTTCTCGTCAGGAACTTATGTGATCAGAATCCTTAGTGTCTGATACACGAATTGTGAGATTATCGAGACTGCAGCCTAGAAAATTACGAGTAATCCGGGCCGAGTTACTCAGACCTTGAATAATCGGCCTAAGGCCCCCACCCAGCTATCCCTCTGCTAACGCGCGATACAGCCGGCATGAGGTGGAGGTGGGAACGATGGCAAATGCCATGCTTGATGCCAGCTTGATGCCAGGAAGGTGGTTCCTGTCGTTGCGTCGCGGGACCACCGAAGAACGTCTGCGGCGACGCTGGACCGGCGAGGAGAAGACCCGGATCGTGGAGGAGAGAGCTTTGAGGAAGATGTAAACATCTCGATCGAGCTGAGTGGGGCACGCATCGGGATCGAGCCGCGTGTGGAACTGGCAACGCTTTCGACGGTACTGCCCAGCTTCGGAGTATCCGGTGATTGCACTGGGATCTGATCTCAAAGTGGTTCTGGCGGTACAGCCGGTCGACTTTCGCAAGTCGGTATACACGCTGTCGGTGCTGGTGAGGAAAGCACTGCGCGCGAACCCGTATTGCGGCGACGTCTTCGTGCACTGGCGCGGCACCACTTCCCGCGTGCGCGTCACGTCCTCGCCGAGCTTGAGCAGGCGATTGCTGCCGCAGCATTCGCAAGCCGTCGGACCATCGATCACCACCTGCTCCCGGGGAGGTGCTCGGGGAAAATCAGGCGCTCGGCGCGCTTGCGGGTAAATCCGCGCACCGTCGTCGTCTTGGCCACAGCCTGTTCCGCCGCCAACTCGTCCTCGGTGGCGTCGGCTTGCAGCTCCTCTAACGTCATCGCCAACTGCTCAATCAGCCGCGCCGAACGTTCCGACCGTTGCCCATAGATCTGATGCTTCAGCTTGGCGGTCTGCAACTTCTGCTGCGCAATCAGTGCCTCGTCTTCCGACGCTTTCGCATGGGCGACCGCGAGCTCGGCGGCGATCTCCAACCCTTCGCGCGCTCGACCGCGAGCGCCGCTTTTAGGGCGGCAACATCATCCGGAACAGCGTCGCGATCCGCATCCATGGGACGCGTGAATCACAGATTGAATGCGTTGGGACTCCCCAAATGCCGGCAACTAGGAGATTTTCCTGGATCAGCCCGCGCTCTGCGGCCGCCAGCTCAGTTGGGGATTCCGCCAGTCGATGCCCTCGAGCATGTAAGCCATTTGCGCTGCCAAGATCGACACCGCGCCGTCCGACGCCGCGGGCCAGATGAACTTGCCGCGATCCAGGCGCTTGGCATAGAGCGACATGCCCAACCAGTCATGCCAGAGAATCTTGACCAGATCGCCGCGGCGGCTCCGGAAGATATAGAGATCGCCGGCATGGGGATCGCGCTTCAAGCTTTCCTGAACCGCAAGCGCCAAGCTTTGCATGCCCCGACGCATGTCGGTGTGGCCAGTCGCGATCCAGACCCTGACGCCGCTCGGGACCGGGATCATTGTCGTCGCAGGAGCTCAAGAACCCGCTGCAGCGCCTCGCCGTCGACGTCCTGGTCAACGGTAACCGGCGTGACGCCCCCACCTAGCCATCCCTCGGCTTGCGCGCGATACAGCCTGGCATGAGCGGTACGTTGGAGGTGGAACGATGGCAAATGCCATGCTTGATGCCAGGCAGGAAGGCGATTCCTATCGTCGCGTCGAGGTCATCACTGGGGAGCGCCGACGGAGGCGGTGGACGGGCGAGGAGAAGGCCCGGATCGCAGCGGAGAGCTTTGAGGAAGGTCCGAACATCTCCGAGGTGGCGCGGCGCAATGGCGTTTCCCGCGGGCTGCTCACGGTGTGGCGACGCCAGGTTGCGGCGGCGGTGGCCGGCAAGGCGCCGAGCTTCGTGCCGATCCAAATTGGTGCCGAGAGTGGCGGCGGGGCGGCTGGCGAGCCCGGGTGTATTTCGTCGGCACAGGCGAGGCCCTTGGAGATCGCCGCGCCGCCGACCAAGGCCTGCGGGGTGATCGAGATCGAGGTGAGTGGGGCGCGCATCCGGGCCGAGTCAGGCGTGGAGCTGGCGACGCTTTCGACGGTGCTGTCGGCGCTTCGGGACATCCGTTGATTGCGCTGCGGTCCGACCTCAAGGTGGTGCTGGCGGCACGGCCGGTCGATTTCCGCGAGTCGGTGCACACGCTGTCGGCGCTAGTGAGTGAAGCGCTGCGCGCGAACCCGTACTGCGGCGACGTCTTCGTGTTCCGCAGCAAACGCATGGACAGAGTGAAGCTTCTGGCGTGGGACGGCAGCGGCATGGTGCTGATGACCAAGTGGCTGCACCAAGGGCGTTTCACCTGGCCGCCGATCCGCGACCGCGTGGTGCATCTGACTGCGACGCAGCTCGCGATGCTGCTCGACGGACTTGAGTGGACGCGCGTCTCACCCAAGCCTCTGAAGCAGCCGGCCGTTGTCGGCTGAGAGAAGAGGATTTCGCTGGAGCCTGTGGCGCGCGGATGTATGGTCCGTTCATGGCGATTCGCCCGGACGTTCTCCCGACTGATCCAGCCGCTCTAACCGAGATGGTGCTCGCGCTCGACGCCGAGAACGAGAAGCTGCGTGTTGCGATGCAGACGCTCAAGGAGCTGATCTTCGGGAAGCGCTCGGAGCGGCTTGCCGCGCTCGTGGCCGAGCGACTCGCGCTTGATCTTGACGATCTTGAGACCGGCGCCACCCCGCCTGCGGCTGCCAACGACGATGCGCCTGCGGCGAAGCCGTCTGATAAGCCACGCAAGAAGGCGCGCCGCAACATCGGCGCGCTGCCCAAGCATCTGCCGCGCTGTGAGCAGTTCCTGGAGCCGGAGGTGACGGCCTGCCCGTGCTGCCAGGGCCAGCTTCACAAGATCGGCGAGGACGTCAGCGAGGTGTTGGACGTGATCCCGGCGATCCTGCGCGTGCTGCGCACGATCCGTCCCAAATACGGCTGCCGCGGCTGCACTGATAGCGTGGTCCAGGCGAAAGTGCTGCCGCGCCTGATTGAAGGCGGCATGGCGTCGACGGCCCTCGTGACCCACGTGGTGGTCTCGAAGTTCGCCTGGTATTTGCCGCTGTACCGGCAGATTCAGATCCTGGCCGGCCAGGGCGTCCATCTTGACCGGTCGACGCTTGCCGGCTGGGTCAAGCGTGCGGCCTGGTGGCTCAAGAGCCTCTATGAGCTCCAGCTGCGCACAATCCAGGCCGCGCCGCGCGTGTTCTGCGACGAGACCCCGATGCCGGTGCTCGATCCCGGACGACATCGCACTCGCATCTGCCAGTTCTGGGCACATGCCATGGATGACCGGCCATGGGGCGGGCCCTCGCCGCCGGCGGTTGCCTACGTGTTCGCGGCCGGCCGCGGCACGGAGCAGATCGCCGGACAATTGACGGACTTTTCCGGCATTCTGCAGGTGGACGGTTATGCTGCCTACAAGGCGCTGGCCCGCCGTCATGGCGGCGCGATCCAGCTCGCCTTTTGTCTCGCCCATGCCCGACGCAAATTCGTCGAGGTCTACAAGACGATGCAGTCGCCATTCGCGCGTGAGGTGATCGAACGCCTGCAGTCGGTCTATGCCATCGAGGCGGAGATCCGCGGCAGTAGTGCGGAGCAGCGGCTGGCCGCCCGCCGCACCAGGAGCGCAACGTTGATGGCGGCGCTCAATGAGCGACTGACCGAGATGGTCGGCCAGCTGTTCTCCCAATCGAAGCTGACAGAGGCGATCAACTATGCGCTCAATCACTGGGACGGACTGACGCTGTTTCTCCGCGACGGCCGCGTCGAGGTCGACTCCAACACAGTCGAGCGTTCCATGCGCCCGATTGCCATGGGAAGACGCAACTCCTTGTTCAGCGGCAGCGAAGGCGGCGCCGAGAGCTGGGCCATCCTGGCGTCTCGTGAACACCGCAAAGCTCCATGAGCTCGATCCGCAGGCCTATCTGACCGACGCGCTGGAGCGCATCGTCTCCGGGCGAACCAAGAGCCATCAACTGCACGAGCTGCTCGCCTGGCACTGGGGTCAACGCGAACACGACAGCCATCGCCAAGCTCGATCTCGATGATTCCGGCCCTTGCGCGCTGCGCGGCGGTGAGGCGCCAGTCGTGGCGTGTCGCTCGAGATCGGAGCCGCCACCGGTGTGATCTCGACAGGAACGAGAGCTGGCACCACATCACCGCCCAGTCGCCCTGGCGTGCCTGCCGACGCCATGTGAACAGCAGGCTGTGAGCCACCCCGTGCCGGCGCGCCACCCCGCAGACTGTCTCGCCAGCCTGCAACGTCTCTTCGACAAGGCAAACCTTCTCGTCGTAACTCCATCGCCGACGAGGCTCGGCGCCCAACACATTGACCTGCATTCGCCACGTGACCTTAAAAGCTAGACTTAAGGTCAAATCCTCGGGCCGCATCTCAAACTACGCAAGCCGGTCGCCGCCGGCTTTCGATTACCCACATCTCGTGCGTAGGATTTGCATCGGTTGAATCGCCTGTGATTCTGTTTGTGACGCCGATTCGCGGAGGCGTCACAGATGAGCGGAGACACGGGAGCCGGTGCTGCAGGCTGGCATGACGACGAAGTCGTTCGGCAGGGCTGCCGGACAAGCGATTGGCGCGCCGATTTGGCCGCCTGCTTGATCAGATGTCGACGGCACCTGGCCAACCGGTCCCGGCCGCGTGCGGCGACTGGGCGGCGACGAAGGCGGCCTATAGCTTCTTCGATAATCAGCGCGTTACCGAGCATGGGATGCTGGCCGGCCATTTTGCCGCGACCGCCATGCGCTGCGCGGCGAGCGAAGGACCGATCCTCATTCTGCAGGATACCACCGAGTTCATCTACAGCCGTGCGCAGTCGGGTAAGATCGGCTTCACCAAGACCATCAACGCCGGACGCTACAAGGCGGGTCAGCCCAACGTGGTGACTTTGTGCGGAGTGCTAATGCATTCCAGCCTGGCCGTAACCCTCGGCGGCACGCCGCTCGGGCTGACGCCAGCGAAGTTCTGGACACGCACGAAGTTCAAGGGGACCTGGACGCTCAAGCGGCATGTGAACCCCACGCGGGTACGATCGAGACGAAGGAAAGCTATCGCTGGCTGGAGAACCTGCGCCAGTCGATGGCGCTCGTGGGCACGCCGGAACGCTGCGTGCATGTGGCCGACCGCGACAGCGACATCTACGAGCTCTTTTGCCTGGCGCAGGATCTCGGCACGCGCTTTCTCTTGCGAGTGCAGACCAACCGATTGGCCAGCGCGCCCGCCGACGCAGAGCCACGGGATGGAGCTCATCGGGTCTTCGCCCAGCTCTCGGCCACGCCTTGGGCGGGACGCCATTACGTCGCGATCGGACAGGATGAGACGGCGTGCGTGCACGTGAAGTTCGCCGCAATACAAACCTTGCCGCCGTTAGGCAAGCAGAAGCGATACAGTCCTCAGCTTCCCACCTACATTCACGCCCTTGAGATCGACCCGCCTGCGGGCCGTCCTCCGATCGACGGGAAGCTGGTGACCAATCTGCCGGTCGGAGATTTCACCATGGCCATCGAGAAGCTCGAATGGTACGCCTTGCGCTGGAAAGCAGAGGTGTTTCACAAGGTAATGAAGTCTGGCTGCCGCGCCGAAGAAACGAGGCTTGAGACCGCCGAGCGGCTGACCAAGTTCCTCGCCCTCATCGCGATGGTCAGCTGGCGCATCTTCTTCCTCACCATGTCCGCACGAGTGAAGCCCGACACTGCGCCGAAGACGAGTCCTCACCTCAACCGAAATCGCGACGCTCGATGCCATCAACGCGGCGCGGTCCAAGCCGCGCATCTTGCGCAAGACCCTCACTACCTACTTGCTCCAGATTGCCATGCTGGGCGGCTACCTCGCGCGCAACCACGATCCGCCGCCAGCAAACATGGTGGTGTGGCGAGGCCTAACACGCCTCAACGACATCGCCTTCGGCCTCTCAATCAGAACTCGTCGACGATGTGGGTAATTGAAAGCGCCGCCGGAGGAATACTGCCCGACAGTCGCAGGCCGGCGACAAAGGTCGTCGTCTTCCAATGGCCGTGCGGGATGGAAGCGCGTAGCCGCTCGCCGAGAGGCGTGCGCCCACGGGTACGCGCCATATTGGTCGTCGATGAAGATGAGCCTTCGGGGTCGAAGGCGAGCTGGCCGCCGGCCCAATCCTCCCGCTTCTTCACGACGTCCGGCCGTTCCTGCTCGGCAGCGTGCGCGGTCTTTTTTTGAGCGTGATCTTCCGGCGCTGGAAGAAGCGCGACAAGGCGGAGACGCTGAAGACAATCCAGCGGTGGCGAGCACCGCCTTCAGTTCCTCCAGTGTGCTGTCAGGATTGGCCGCAATCAGCGCGAGGATACGGTTGGCCTGAGCTTCAATCGCCCGCGAACGCCGATCCCCCTTGCGGCTTCGCCGTTACCTTGCCCGTCTTTCGCGCCTGCGTCACCCAGCGGATCGCGCTCGACGCGCCCACGCGAAAGTGCGCCGCCGCTCGACGCGACATACCGCCATCAACAGCGGCGACTACGCGATTACAAAGATCGGCCGAATTGGATATCGGCATGCCCACCGGCCTCCTTCGCCGGCGGACAGCTTGAATCAGAACCAGCCTGATTTGGGAATCCCAAACGATTCAATCTGATCGAGACCCGCTCCAGCCGAACGTGGGACCGGCAGTGGCTTGGTGTGAGCGAACGCATCACCGACACCTGCACCCCTACAGAATTCACAAACTGCCTCACCGCCGCGGGCCAATTCGCAATGATGATCGGCCTTCGCCGTAGCGCGACTGACCTGCGCAGAATTTCACCTGTCCAAGCGCCAAATTGATGAAAATCGGCTCAGTCAGCTGTTAATTTCCTGTCAACAACAAGTGACTTCTGGCGGTCCTGGAGGGCGCGGAGTCAAACCGCAGGTGGGGAATAGTCATTTGGAGAACCGGAGAGGCCACGCAAGCATTTGAGCGTGGATCTCGATAGTGCATGCAGGAAAGCTGCAACGGGCACTGCGTGGGCGCCAGGGCGCTCGGGAGGGAATAGGGGCATGCCGGGCACGAACGATGCCTTTGTAAAATTTTTAGGCGTTCAGAAAACATACGACGGCGAAACGGTGGTCGTTAAGAATCTCGACTTGGACATCGCCAGAGGTGAGTTTCTGACGATGCTGGGGCCCTCGGGCTCCGGAAAAACGACAACCCTAATGATGCTTGCGGGTTTCGAGGTTCCTACCCACGGCTCAATCCGCCTGGAGGGGCGCTCGATTGGGAACATGCCCCCGCACAAGCGCGACATCGGCATGGTGTTTCAGAGCTACGCTCTGTTTCCGCATATGACTGTGGAGGAGAACCTCGCTTTCCCGCTCAAGGTCCGCAAGTTCAGCAAGACCGAGATCGAGGCCAAGATTAGGAGGGCGCTCGACATGGTCCGGCTGGGCTCCTACGGCAAGCGCCGGCCCGCTCAGTTATCTGGAGGCCAGCAGCAGCGTATCGCGCTTGCCCGTGCCCTCGTTTTCGATCCAAAGCTCGTGCTTATGGACGAGCCGCTCGGCGCGCTCGATAAGCATCTGCGAGAGCAGATGCAGCTCGAAATCAAACGTATCCACGAGGATCTCGGCGTCACCGTAATCTATGTGACGCATGATCAGAGCGAGGCGCTGACCATGTCGGACCGTATAGCGGTGTTCAATGACGGCGTCATTCAGCAGCTCGCCGCGCCCGCCGATCTGTACGAGCGACCGCAGAACGCCTTCGTCGCTCAGTTCATCGGCGAGAACAACCGGATGCACGGCAAGGTCGTGGCGATGAATGGCGCGACCTGCAAGGTGGAGATAGCGGGTGCGGGCAGCGTGCAGGCGCTGGCAATCAACGTTGAGGCGGTCGGTCGGCTTACCGAATTGTCGTTGCGACCGGAGCGAGTGAAGCTAAATCCGATGCCGGGCTCGCTGCCCAATGTCTTCAGCGCGCGGGTCGCGGACGTGATCTATCTAGGCGACCACGTGCGTGCCCGTATCTCGGTCTGCGGCCACGATGATTTTGTGATCAAGCTGCCGAATTCGGAAGGGGTGACGCAGGTTGAGCCCGGCGCGGCCATCACTATCGGCTGGAAAACGGAGGATTGTCGAGCGCTCGACGCGCCGTAACGATCACAGCGGACCAACTCTGCAGCAACGCCGCTTCCATGCTGGGGCGGCATATCAGGAGCATACAATGAGAAAGTCATTGATCATCGCCAGCGCGCTGACCATCACCGGCCTGGCAGCGGCCATGCTTGTTCCGACGAAACCGGCCTTCGCGGCCGATCTGACGATCGTCTCCTATGGCGGCGCTGCACAGGCGGCCGCACGCAAGACCATTTACGAGCCCTTTTCGAAGGTCACCGGAATCACGTTCTCCGAAGATGAGTACAACGGCGAGATCGCGAAGATCCGCGCCATGGTCCAATCCGGCACTGTGAGCTGGGACGTCGTCGAGATCGGCGAGCAGAGCGCGCTGTCAATGTGCGCCGAGGATATCATTGAGACGATCGACTGGAGAAAGCTGAGTATCGGTCGAGACAAGTTCATAGGGGGCAACGCACCGGATTGCGGGGTGCCGACCTTCTCCGGTTCCACGATTATTGCGTTTGACAAGGACAAGCTGGCGAACGGTCCGAAGATCATCGCCGACCTGTTCGACACAAGGAAATTCCCCGGCAAGCGCGGACTGGCAAAAAGGCCTTGGGACAATCTCGAATGGGCGCTGATCGCCGACGGCGTGGCAATCAACGACGTCTACAAGGTCCTCAGGACATCCCAGGGCGTCGACCGCGCCTTTGAGAAGCTCGACACAATCAAGAAGGATGTTGTCTGGTGGGTGGCTGGCGCCCAGCCTCCGCAACTCCTGGCCGACGGTCAGGTCGTCATGACCTCATCATATAACGGCCGCATCGCCGATGCTAACAAGAACTCTGGCAAGCACTTCGCGATCGTGTGGGATGCCCAGGCGTTCAGCAGGACTGTCTGGATTATTCCCAAGGGCAGTGCGCATCGAGAGAACGCCTACAAGTTTCTCGATTTCGCCAGCTCACCCCAGGTGCAGGCCAATTTACCAAACTATATCTCTTACGGGCCCACCAACAAGGAGGCGATGGCGCTGGTCAATCCGGCGAGTCTTGCCAATCTTCCGACCGCGCCGGAGAACATGGGCAATACACTGTTTAGCGATGCCGCCTTCTGGAGCGAAAGAAGAGACGAGCTCACCCAGCGCTTTACTGCGTGGCTCGCGAAGTAAGAACATAACTGGGAATGGGCGGTTCGGCTTCCACCGTCTAGCCGTCGCGCGTGAGCATGACTGAGGTCATCATCCGCGATGAAATTGCACACTTGTCTCGTTACGGCAGGCGTCAGTCTGCTGTTTGTGCACAAACAAGTAAAAGCAGTAGTCGCCGCGAACGGAGTTCTTTCTCCTCGCCGGCTTTAATGGGCTAAGTGAAGGAGGGATGTCGATGGCGACATTGGCCGTACGAATCGTCGACAGTACTGACAGCACTCCGCTCCGGATCAAGCTGCAGCGCGTCGAGCGCCGGCGCAGGCTGAGCGCGTTTATCCTCGTCCTGCCGCTCTTGCTGTTGATCCTACTGGCCTTTGTCCTGCCGATCGGCCGGATGATGCTCAACGCGATTCATGACGATACGCTGCCGGCGCTGATGCCACAAACCATGGCAGCGCTAAGCCGTTGGGACGGCAAGAACCTGCCTGACGAGAGCGTCTATGCCGCTCTCGTCGGAGACCTCAAACAGGCATGGGCCCACAAGACCGCGGGTGCAATCGGCAAGCGGATCAACTATGAGCTGCCCGGCGCCAGCAGTCAGGTGATGTGGAGCGCCCGCAAGGCGAGCACCCTTTCCGCCGGCCCCTACAAAGCGGGCCTGATCGGGATCAATCCGCTTTGGGGTCAGCACGACGTTTGGAGTCTGCTGGAGCGCGGACGTTCATCCTATACGGCCCTCTACCTGCTGCGTTCAGTCGATTACCAGTATGGCCCCGACAGTCAGATCGTCTCTTCGCCGCCCGAGAACGCGATCTTCCGCGACATCTTCCTGCGCACGATTGGTATCAGCATCGGCGTGACCGCCGCGACCCTGCTGCTCGGCTTCCCGGTGGCCTATCTCCTTGCGACACTGCCACCCAGGATCAGCAATCCGCTGATGATCATGGTGGTGCTGCCGCTCTGGACCTCGGTACTGGTGCGCACGACCGCCTGGGTTGTGCTCCTGCAGCAGCACGGTGTCATCAACGAAGCGATGATGGGGCTACATATCATATCGCATCCGGCCGAGCTCATCTTCAACCGAGTCGGGGCCATTGTAGTAATGACTCATATCCAGCTACCCTTCACGCTGCTGCCGATCTACGGTGTGATGAAGCCGATTTCGCCGAGTCTTGTCCGCGCCGCCCGGTCGCTCGGCGCTGGGCCCTTCTACGCCTTCTGGAAGGTCTACTTCCCGCAAACCCTGCCGGGCATCGCGGCCGGCTGCCTTCTGACCTTCATTCTATGCCTCGGCTACTACATCACCCCCGCGCTTGTTGGAGGGCCTGCCGACCAAATGATCAGCTATTTTGTCGCGCACTACACGAACGAGGAGCTCAACTGGGGTATGGCTTCGGCCCTTGGCGCTATCCTTCTTACCACAACGCTACTGCTCTACTATGTCTTCAACAAACTGGTCGGCGTCGACCGGATCAAGATGGGATAAGCATGATGGCCGCTTGCGTCTATGCGTCTCCGATGGAGAAGGGCTGGTACTACCTGCACCGGTGCATCTGCGGGGCGGTGCTGCTCTTTCTCATCGCGCCGATCCTAATCATCGTCCCGCTCTCATTCAACTCCGTGCCATTTTTCACCTATCCGATGGCGGGGCTGTCGCTGCGCTGGTACGAGGAGTTCTTCTTCACCGACCGTTGGCAGGGCGCGCTGCATAACTCGATCTTCGTCGCCGTATCTGTCACTCTGCTGTCAACGGTTCTGGGCACGCTAGCGGCGCTCGGACTAAGCCGCCCGAACTTCCCCTGGCGCGCGGCTGTCATGGGCGTACTGATTTCTCCCCTCGTCGTTCCTATCGTAATCACTGCGGTCGGGGTGTATTTCTTCTATGCCGAGGTCGGGCTGCTCAACACCTATGCCGGGCTCATCATGGCGCACGTCACGCTGGCAACGCCCTTTATCGTGATCACCGTGACGGCGACCCTGATGGGTTTCGACCATACACTGGCCCGCGCAGCAGCTGGGCTGGGTGCGCCGCCGATCACAGTCTTCCTCAAGGTCACCCTGCCGCTTATACTTCCGGGCATGATCTCCGGGTCGCTTTTCGCCTTCCTCACTTCCTTCGATGAGACGGTGGTCGCTCTTTTTGTCGCTGGCCCAGCGCAGCGCACTTTGCCGAAGGTCCTGTTCTCCGGGATCCGCGAGGAGATCAGTCCGACTATTATCGCCGCTGCCACCGTTCTGATTCTGTTTTCCATCGCCATGCTGACCAGCGTCGAGCTGCTGCGGCGGCGTTCCGAACGCCTGCGCGGCATCTGAAGGAAATCAGATGTCTCTGATCCGACGCGCCGAAAACCTTTGGGAGTTTCGCGATACTTGCAACGTCTACGTTCTGAAAAGTGGCGCGGATTGCCTGCTGATCGATACTGGATCCGGCGCTGTTATGCAGCATCTTTCGCTATCGGTATCGAGCGAGTCGACTGGGTTCTACACACCCATCACCACAGGGATCAGTGCTGGGGAACGTCCATTGTTCAGGAGACCGGCGCAAAAATTGCCGTGCCGGAGTACGAACGTCACCTGTTCGACAATGTCGAGGCACTCTGGCAGGCGGGGGGGATCTACGACAACTCAACGACAGCAACACGTTCTTCTCGCTAGGGACAAATCTTCCTGTCGATGCCGTCCTCGAAGACTATGGCACGTTTGTCTGGAAGGAGTTTACGTTCCGTGTCGTGCCGGCCAAGGGTCACACATACGGCATGGTCTGCCTTATCGCGGACGTGGATGGCAACAGGGTCGCCTTTACAGGCGATCTAATGACAAGCGGCGGCAAACTCTATCAACTTCATGCGATGAAGTATAGCTATGGCGATCTTCTGGGTGTTGAATTCACGATGCAATCAATCCTGGCCTTGAAGAAGGAAAACGTCGAGGTCGGCTATCCATCGCATGGGAAGCTTATCACTGAGGTCAAGGCGGATATTGGAAGACTAGAATCAAGTCTCGAGACACTCGCTAGCATAGGTAGACTTCTTACGTCGGGCCGGAGTATCGGCTTCAAAGACTGGCAGACTATTCGCGAGAGCCGACTGCAGCCAATGACGGAGCACTTGCTCTGGGCCGGACCGTATACCTGCTCTAATTTTTACATTGTGCTGAGTGGCAGCGGTCACGCGATGCTGATCGACTGCGGATTAACCTCTGTAGGGCATCTTCATTTCGGCAACTATCACGACGGCCTGCAAGCTCTGCGCTTCATCGAACATCATATCGATCAGCTGCGCGACGACTATGGAGTGCAGCACATTGAACTCGTCGTTCCCACGCACATTCATAACGACCATATCTGCGGAATACCGTTCCTTCAGCGACACTTCGGCACCCAGTGCTGGGCTCTTGATTGTGTCGCCGCGGTCATTGCCAATCCTGCCGCATGGGCGAGTACACCGTGCTGCTTCCACAAGCCCATCGACGTGCAACGGATTTTGCTGGATGGTGAGGCATTTCAGTGGAGAGGAGTCGACTTCGAGATTCATTGCGCGCCAAGTCAAAGCGAATACCACGCTATGATTCTCGGTCACATCGATGGCAAGCGGATCGTGTTTGGGGCGACAACTTGGTTCTCTTCAATCCCGAGGCCGACGGAATTGAGCGCGACATCGCGATGCAGACTACGGTGATGCGCAACAGCTTTCAGTCGGAGATGCACCGCCGCTGCGCGAAGGTGATCGGGGCGATGAAGCCTGATCTCGTATGCCCCGGACACGGAGAACTCATTGCTATGGATCAGTCGCGGGTCGTCGAGTACACGGACTACATCGAACGCAAGGAGGCTGCTTTCCGCAATATCGTGGGTGAACCCGCAAACCAGTTCATTGATCTATTCTGGGCGCGAATGCTGCCATACCTTTCCGAGACCCTTCCGAACAGTGAGGTCGTTTACACGATTAAGCTTCGCAACAATTTCGAGCACACGACTGTCTACAGCGCTGCCTTCTGCCGTCGTTAGGTTGGACAACGCATCGGGAGTGGGAACACATTACGTTACAGCCGGGGGAACATGGCGAGATAGTGCTTTGGGGCAACGGTGCCGTCTCAGGCCGATCCGCGTCGAAGATTCATGACACTGAGATTCTGATCGATGGTGTATCGCAGGGACCTGTTTGTGAAGCCCTCGTGGCAGTTTCTGGAGATTGACGAAGGAATAACCGGCAAGTGTGGATCGAGGTCGGTATGAGGAGGGCGACGTATTCTGAGGCCTTGATAGAAGTCACGCCCTTGCCGAGCTTGGTCGTCCAGGACAAGGAAAGGTCCGGCCTGGAGCTGGACCTCGACATACTGGTCCGCGAGGGAGCGCCGTCGATGCTGGTCACGAGCGGAGGTCGGTGCCTATGTCGAGGCCCACGCCGGCGAGCGCGATGGTAAGGACCACGCGTTGGTGATCGCAACGGGGCGGCGCAGCCGTGCCTAGCAGGAGCGCCTATGATGTTGCTGGCTCAGCTTACGCCTGCACCTCCGGTCGGCCGGTCGTCGACCGGACCGAACAACGCATTCACGGCCGCAAGCCGATGAACGGGTCTAAAGCGTGATGGGGTTAGGTTGAATCAATTCAGCGTGTTTCTGATTCACCATGCTGGCTGGAAGCAGGCCAGCATGGATGGGTAAGCCTTATTCGCTGGATCTTCGTAAGCGCGTCGTGGCTGCGATCAAGGGAGGGATGTCCCGCAATCAGGCGGCCAAGCAGTTTGGAGTGGCGATCAGCACGGCCATCGGCTGGATGCAGCGGGTCGAGAAGACCGGCAGCGTTGAGCCTGGCCAGATGGGTGGTCACAAGTCGAAGGCGGTTTCGGGAGAGACGACGCAGTCTGGCTGTCGCAGCGGATCAAGGACGGCGATTTCACCATACGCGGCCTCGTTGCCGAGCTTGCCGGTCGCGGCCTGAAGGTCGACTACCACTCAGTGTGGGATTTCGTGCATGCCGAGAAGCTCAGCTTCAAAAAAGGTGGCGGCTGGCGAACTTCACGCCAAGGTTCCCCACGGCCGCCGGAAGACCATGACCTTCCTGGCGGCCCTGCGCCATGACCGGATCGATGCGCCATGGTTCATCGAGGGGCCGATCGACGGCGCGAGCTTTCGCACCTATGTCGAGAAGGTTCTTCTGCCGACGCTTCAGCCCGGCGACATCGTCGTCTTGGATAACCTCGGCAGCCACAGGAGCAAAGCAGTTCGCCAACTCATCCGTTCGATCGGCGCCAAACTCTTATTCCTGCCAAAATACTCGCCCGACCTGAACCCGATCGAACAGGTCTTTGCAAAGCTCAAGCACCTGCTCCGCAAAGCAGCCGCACGAACCGTCCATGCGGACTGCGCCGCTATCGGCCACGCGCTCGACGCCTTCACTTCCAAGGAATGTGCCAACTACCTCAAAAATTCAGGCTATCGAACTTAATGCCATCGCGCTCTAGTCACGTGAATCTAAAGTTCGCCACATAAAGTCTGCTGGGCTTTGTGGCAGAAGCGTTTGACGGAAGCCAAAATCTGGTCTGCGGACTTGGTCCATTTGAAGGGCTTGGGATTTTTGTTGTGCAGGTCGATGAAGGTACGGATGTCGGCCTCGAGCTGCCTGACGGAGGTGTGAACACCTCGCTGGATCTGCTTTCGGGTGAGCTCAGCGAACCAGCGTTCGACCTGATTGATCCATGACGCGGAAGTCGGCGTGAAGTGGACATGATAATGCGGCCGACGGGCGAGCCACGCTTTGATCTTGGGTGTTTTGTGAGTGGCGTAGTTGTCCATGACGATATGGACATCGATCCCTTCAGGGACTTGAGCGTCGATCTCTTTGAGGAACTTCAAGAACTCGACTGCCCGGTGGCGCTTGTAGCATTTGCCGATGACGAATCCAGAGGCGACATCGAGCGCGGCAAACAGCGAGGTCGTACCATGCCGCACATAGCTGTGCGTGCGCCGTTCCGGTACGCCCGGCATCATCGGCAGGACCGGCTGCTCGCGATCCAGGGCCTGGATCTGGCTTTTCTCATCGACACTGAGGACAAGGGCTCGGTTCGGTGGGGAAAGGTAAAGGCCGACGATATCGCGGACCTTGTCGACGAACAGCGGGTCGCTCGACAGCTTGAATGTCTGGCTGCGGTGCGGCTGCAGGCCGAACGCCGTCCACATTCGGCGGATCGTGGTGTGGGAAAAGCCAGTTTCCGCAGCCATTGAGCGGATCGACCAGTGCGTCGCGTCGGGTGGCGTTGTACGCAATGTCCGCTCAATTACCTCAGCAACCTGATCGTCGTTGATGGTTCGAGGGCGGCCCGGGCGGGCCTCGTCAAGCAGGCCATCACAGCGATCCTTCAAAAATCAGCGGCGCCACTTGCCGACGGTGTGTTCGTGGAGGCCGAGTTCGACAGCCACAGACTTGCTTGGCAAGCCATCCGCACACCGCAGGATCGCGCGGCAGCGCTCAGATAGCGATCGGGCAACGCGATGACGACGAACTTGTCTCTCCAAGTACGCCCGCTCCGGCGGACTAAGCACCAACGGCGCGATCGGCCGGCCTCGCTCACCTGCATTCGCCACAAGCTCTCTCCTCTGTAGAGATTCGAGCTATCAACTAATGTGACGAACTTGCGTTCCAGATGACTAGGTTCGCTGCGGAAGTCGTGGAATTCCGCTCCGCTCTTGACGATAGTGTGCAGAAGGCGGGCGTCTGTGGGCCGCCTTCTATTTCGTCCAACGATGCTCTCCTCATCGTGGAGCTAGAGCCGGGATCGATCCGCATCTCCAAGAGACACTTGCAGCTGGTAGGCGCTATCTAGTCATGCTCGATGAGCCTGCGATTTGGCTTAGGCCCGGGGGACGTGGGCGGGGGACGGTTTTCCAAGGCCACGGCGAGATCGATATTCTGGAAGCGATCGAGGCGGTCATACGCGCCCGTCCTCGAGGAACAAGGTGAAGCTCGTCCAGCGCTTCTGGATGTAGTTGAACGCCTTGGCCAGGTCATGCCCAGGTTGGCGAGTTGTTCCCGCATGTAGACCTGAAGATCATCGACCAAGGGAAGGCTCAGCGTCTGCCGCAGCTGAAGGCGCTCCTCGACACTCTTGCCAATGATGGAGCGTTCGATCTCGAACAGCGCATCGATCCGCCGCACGACCTCGATCGCGATCGGAGAGAACGGGATTTCCTTCTTGCCGGCGGCCTTGCGCCGGGCGTTCTCTTCGATGTCAGCCATGCAAACGGGCGCCGTCCGTGCGACCAGCAGGCAGCCCGGATCGGTCCCGGCTGGCGCCCCGCCAGATAGAGCTGGTTGTAGCCTTCATAGGCGTCGGCCTGAAGGATGCCGGCATAGCCCGCCAGATGCCCCTGCGGATGCTCGCCCTTGCGGTCGCGTGAGTAATAGAACATCG
The DNA here is from genome assembly GCF_038969555.1 of Bradyrhizobium sp. B117. NCBI lineage: Bacteria > Pseudomonadati > Pseudomonadota > Alphaproteobacteria > Hyphomicrobiales > Nitrobacteraceae > Bradyrhizobium > Bradyrhizobium sp. B117. Next base: position 8,328,548 of record NZ_CP152414.1, on the reverse strand, counting down.
CCGCCGGCGGATCCGTGCCCCCAAACGGCCGGTCATCCCGGACGTAGATCCAGCATCGTCCCGTATCGGTTTTGCCCTTGGCCAGCACCGGCACAGTCGTATCATCGGCATGAAGGCGCTCGGCCCGCATGACATAGGCTTCCAGCAGGCGCAGCAGGGGATCCAGCGAGGCACAGACCGCACCAACGGCATCGGCCATGGTCGACAGTGCGATCGGCACGCCTTCCAGCACGTACCGCTCAGCCGGGCGGTTCAATGGCTGATGCTGACCGAACTTCTCGAACATGATCATGGCCAGAAGGCTCGGGCCAGCCCATCCCCGGGCGATGGCATGGAACGGTGCTGGCGCCTGGCTGATCTTCTCGCAGTCGCGACAGGAGAACTTCTGCCGGACCGTCTCGATCACCTTCCACTGGCGCGGCACCACTTCCAGCGTCCGCGTCACGTCCTCGCCGAGCTTGCGCAGGCGATTGCTGCCGCAGCATTCACAAGCTGCCGGCGGATCAATCCCCACCCGCTCCCGGGGAAGGTGCTCGGGGAAGGTCTGGCGGTCGGCGCGCTTGCGGGTAAATCCCTGCACCGTCGTCGTCTTGGCCACGGCCCGTTCCGCCGCCAGCTCGTCCTCGGTGGCTTCGGCCTCCAGCTCTTCGAGTGCCAATGCCAACTGCTCGATCAGCCGCGCCGAACGCTCTGAGCCTTGGCCGTAGATCTGATGCTTCAGCTTGGCGATCTGCAGCTTCTGCTGGGCAATCAGCGCCTCATCCTCTGACGCTCTCGCGCGGGCGACCGCGAGTTCAGCCGCGATCTCCAAACCCTTGGCGCGCTCGACTGCCAGCGCCTTCTTCAGGGCGGCAACGTCATCCGGAACAGCGTCGCGGTCGGCATCCATGCGACGCAGTGAATCACAGATCGAACGCGATAGGACTCCCCAAAATGCAAGAAGCTACAGATTCTGCGCTCAGCCCGCGCTCTGCGGCCGCCAGCTCAGTTGGGGGTTTCGCCAGTCGATGCCCTCGAGCATGTAAGCCATTTGCGCCGCCGAGATCGATATCGCGCCGTCCGACGCCGAGGGCCAGATGAACTTGCCGCGATCCAGGCGCTTGGCGTAGAGCGACATGCCCAACCCGTCATGCCAAAGAATCTTGACCAGATCGCCGCTGCGACCCCGGAAGATGTAGAGATCGCCGGCATGCGGATCGCGCTTCAGGCTCTCCTGAACCGTAAGAGCGAAGCTTCGCATGCCACGACGCATATCGGTGTGGCCAGTGGCGATCCAAACCCTGACGCCGCTTGGGATCGGGATCATCGCCGCCGCAGGAGCTCAAGAACCCGCTGCAGCGCCTCACCGTCGACTTCGCGGTCAACGCGAACACGACAGCCGCCGCTAAGCTCGATCTCGATGATTCCAGCCCTTGCGCGTTGCGCAGGAGGCGAAGTCGCTAATGGCGATGTGCTGATCGATGCCGGTGCCGGCGCAGGTGTGATCTCGACAGGAACCAGAGCTGGCACCGCATCACCGCCCAGGCGGCCCTGGCGCGCTTGTCGACGCCAGGTGAACAGCAGGCTGTGAGCCACCCCGTGCCGGCGCGCCACCCCGCAGACTGTCTCGCCAGCCTGCAACGTCTCTTCGACAAGGCGAACCTTCTCGTCGTAACTCCATCGCCGACGACGCGCGGCGCCCAACACATTGACCTGCATTCGCCACCTGACCTTAAAGCCGAGCCGGGCGATCTTGGTCAGGTGGTGCGAGAGCGTTTTCCGTCTTGCTTTTGGTTTGTCGTTGACGAGGCGATCGAGCACACCAACTTCAGTCGCAGTCAACGCGAGGGTTGGGGTCGCGCCTGGGGCGGAACGGTTGAGCATCGTCATCCAGAAGACCCGCCAACTCAGGATGCAAAAGAGCGAGATCAGGTTGGTCAGACGCTGGGCGGTCCTAAGCTTCGACTCCTCAGCTTTGCAGCCCGATTTGAGGATCTTGTGGAACACCTCGATCTTCCATCTCAAACCATACCATTCCAGCTTCTCAATCGCGTCGGTGCGGGAACCAACAGGCAGGTCGGTGATCAGCTTCCAATCGATCTTCTTTCTGTTCTTCGGCGTCCCGGGCTCTTTGGCATGGATCACCGTCAGGGTCAGAGCGGGATAGCGCTTCTGCTTTCCGATCGGCGGCAGGATGCGAATCTTCCGATACCTGATCTCAAGAACGGCCTGGACGGGATCGCCATTGCTGTCTCTGACTTCGATGCGATGGAGCCCTTTGACGGCGACCTCGTCCATTTCGTCGACGATCGTGTGATCCCCGTCTCCAGCCAAGCGATCGACGCAAGTCCTGATCAGGAAATGAGTTCCGATCTCCTGTGCTGCGCAGAAAAGCTCGTAGATGTCACTCTCGCGATCACCAGTATGGATGCATCGTCCTGGATGATCCAAGAGTTGCGTAGACTGCTTGAGATTTTCCAACCACCGGACGCTTTCTTTTTTCTCGATGGGAATCCGGGTCGGATTGATCTTCTTTTTAAGCGCTGCCGTCCCCTTGAATTTCTTCCGGGTCCAGAACTTAACGGCCGCCAACCCCAGCGGCACCCCCTCGGTTGTAACCGCGAGGCTCGAATGCATCAGGATGCCGCAAACCGTGTGCGATCTGAGGCGACCTGCCTTATCCCGTCCACTGTTGATGCTCTTGGTGATGCCGATCGCTTCTGACTTCTCGCGTTGATAGCTGAACTCGGTTGTATCGTGCAGCACAAGAACGAGACCTTCAGTGGCGGTGGCACGATCACGTGTCGATTGGAAATGGCCGGCCAGAATGTCCGCTTCGCTGACCCGGTCGTTAGAGAAGAAGCGTCGGTCCGGGTCGGCGACCGGGTTTTCAAGGGCGAAGGCGTGGGCCTAATCGCCACCGTGCCGTTCCCCGATGGCACTCCGCGGTACCTAATTTAGGCATCCATAGAGGTAGCAGCCCAGATGCGATAATCGCCGGCGGGTACCTGAACTGGCAGCTCCTGCCCGACTACCTCGTTTACGACTCGCAGTTGTCTCGAATGAGGTTCTTCGACAACCATTGGCGGCACGTTCCAGGCAGCACGACCAAGAGCCGACACCGGAACCGATCCTGAGCAGCGAACTCAGCTTCAGGGCCGCTAGCCGTCGGAGAGCTCTTACCCCTGAACACGCGGCTTATCGTACGCACTGGCTCGCCAGTGCCACGCGTTCACGGTGCCCTGTGACGGGCGCGGCTCTGCGTATGCAGCCGAAACAGGTCTCCGCCTGCCCACCAAGCACTCGTTTTCGATCAAACAATCGCGACCTTCTGCGCATTGAATGAACGGTGTTCACGGGTTTTGACGCAAAGCGTCGCTCGGGATCGAGGACATTCTACAAGTGAGCCGCCCTTTACCGCTTTGCGCCGAGCGATCTGATCGCCCAAGGAGACGCGTGCGTGCGCAAATGAAAATCAGCGTCGCTCGCGCATCGCGGCTTCTTGGGCGACGGTCGCCACCAACGTGCCATCACGCTTGAAGATCAGGCTGCGTGCGAGGCCGCGTCCGCTTTGTGCGCTCGGTGAGTCTTCGGCATAGAGGAGCCAGTCGTCGGCCCGGAACGGACGGTGAAACCAAATCGCATGGTCAAGGCTTGCCCCTAGCATACTACGATCGAATATCGTGCGGCCATAGCGCGCCAACACCGCGTCGAGCAGCGCCCAATCCGAGGCGTAGGCCAGCGCGCACATATGCAGCGCCGGATCGTCGGGCAGCTTTTGAGCGACCCTCATCCAGAAATCAACACGGCCGTCAGGGACCTTCTGCCCCACATAGCGGCCGATCTCAACCGCACGTACTTCGATTGGAGGGGAGGGCGCGTCAATCGGGCGATCGGGTTCGTACCACCGGCGGATTCGTTCCGGCATTTCGGCGAACATCGCCTGCCTGGATAACGACTCGACTGTAAGCTTTTCCGGCGCGGGCACACCAGGCATCGCATCCTGGTGGTCAAAGGCGCTCAGCTCGCCCGCGTGAAACGACACTATGGTGGAGAAGATGGTATTGCCATTCTGGATCGCGGTGACACGACGGGTCGAATAGCTTCTACTGTCGCGCAGGGCTTCAACCTTATAGTGGATCGACACCTTGGGATCACCGGGCTGAATGAAATAGGCATGGAGCGAATGCGCCATTCGGCCTTCCACCGTGCGCGAAGCCGCTACCATCGACTGCGCGATCAGCTGGCCGCCGAATACCGGGTTCAAACCCGGATCCGGACTGTTGCCGAGAAACAGGTTCGGCTCGATCGACTTAAGGTCGAGGATCGCGAGCAAGTCGGCCGGGCTTATCGACATTGATTTGCTTTCGGTTTTCTCGACGCGGCCTTTTCGAGCCCGACAAGCTTGACGCTGGTGTACGCCTCCTTAGCGAAGCGGCGCGCTCGAACGACACGCTTCGCTATGGTTGAGGTTGACTGTAAAGATATCTCGATCTCGATTTGTGCAATGAACAGGGAGTTGGCGGCTAAATCCTGCGTTTAGGCGCGTCTCTCCTCGATCAACTCAACTGGCAGGCGCGAATACTAGGTGTGGCCGCATTCGTTTGGCATCGTGTGGCCAACAATCTCGATGCGAGCCCCTCGTCAAAGCCAACTAATCCGATACAGCGAAGCACTGCGCTCCCTTGCAGTTTGTGCAGGATTTCGGCTTCACAAATGCTCACTTTAGCGCAACGTGGCTTCTAATTCCTTTTATCTTACGAGCACAAATTTGGACGAGACCCGAGCGGAGAAGCCGGAGTCGTCAAGCTACGTTCATTCGGATTTGGAAGACTCAATGGACTAGTTGAAGCTCGACGGCTCGTGATTAAAAACTCAAAGCCCTGCCATTAGGGTGATCATTCGCACAACGAGCGGTACGGTTTGCATCTTGCTCGCCCGGATCGCGCGCCGCCACTCTTCAATTCAGTAACAACACGTTTTATTGGACTGCAGACGCTTAATCCAGCTCCGCTTGGAAAGAACGACCTGCATGGCGAGTTTGACTGGCTGCTTGGACCTTACGCTATGCCATCCCTGACACAGATCCGATCGCTCGATGATTTTCAGAGCAGTGGCAATTCCCGCAATCATGAGCGGAGCATCGTTGATTCCGATGGAGGCAATTGCATCAGCGGCACCGAATACTTGATTTCAAGCATACGTGGCAGGAGACGATGCGCGCATCGAGGCTCTCATAGAGCGCGTTATGAGGGCGGGTTTTAAGACAGTCGTTGTTACGGTCGATTTACCTGTTCAAGTCAACCCAGAGCGCTATGCAGCAAACGGGTTTTTCAACCCCATTGCGTCCGAGCCTACGTTTAGGCGTTGACAGGACTATGCATTCTCGGTGGCTTTTTGGTGCGTTTACCGGACGCTGGCGAAGCACGGCAAGCCGCATTTCGAGAATTGGCGCGCGGAGCGCGGGGCCACGATCCTTTCTTCGGATGTCGAGCGTGATTTTAAAGCACGTGATCATCTTTCCTGGCGGCACCTGACGGCAGCGCGTAAGATGTGGAAAGACGTTCTGATCGTTAGGGGGATCCTGAGATGGCAGGATGGGCAAAAGGCAGCTGACATCGGCGTTGACGGCATCATCGTTTCGAATCACCGCGGGCGGCAGCTGGACGACGCGATCACGTCACTGCGCGTTCTGTCCGAAATTGTGAATGCGGTACCGGAGCTGACCGTGATGATGGATTCGGGGATTCGTCGGGAACGGACGTTCTTAAAGCGATTTCTCTTGGCGCTCGATGCGTCTTCAATGGGCGTTCATTTAACTTCGCCGCGGCTGTGGCAGGTGAGAGGGGAGTAAGACGCGTAATAGAAGTCCTTCGCTCTGAAATACATCGCGATATGGCGCTTCTGGGGATTAACAGATTGGAGGAACTTGATGTATCTCTCGTGCGCGACATGCACGAATCTAAAACGACGCGTGACTAAGACCGATCCTTGTCGCGATTGCAGACGCGACGAGGATCGGCACCGTTGAACGCGGAACTATCTAGAGTGGCTAGGCACTTGCACCGAGATCGATTGTGATGCACTCGCCATTGATTCCGGACGCACAAGGGCTCGCGAGAAAGCCGATAGTCGCAGCGACCTCGCCAACGTCGACGAAACGATTTCCGGGTTGCGACGCGCGGAAAGCCGCCATGACTTCGTCTTTGCTCATGCCTCGATTCTTCGCCTGAGCCTCTAGCTGACCACGCATCAGCCCAGTATCCATCCAGCCTGGTGCGACAGCGTTGACAGTGAGGCCATGCGCACCGCCTTCGAGCGCGGCGGTGCGGACCAGGCCAAGAACTCCATGCTTTGCCGCACAGTACGCGACTTTCTGGCGCGCGCCGCCGTAGCTAGCGACTGATGCCGTTACTACAACCCGGCCACCCGGGGCCTTCGTCAGAACCGGCCATGCCGCCTTCAGCGCATGAAACGGTCCGTCCAACATCAGCGCATTGAGCCGGTCCCATTCGGCGTCTGGAAACTGATCGAATGGTGCCATGAACTGCAATCCAGCATTCAGTATAAGAATATCGAGCCGTCCAGCGGACTTCAATACGTGGGCGACCATGTTCCGATTCCCGCTCGCAGTGGTGAGGTCTGCGTGGAACACACCATCGCCGACGACGTCCACACCATGCACGTCCGCTCCGCGGTCAGACAGTTCAGCCATAACGGCCTTCCCGAGTCCTCCCGTCGCTCCGGTCACGAGCGCGACTCGGCCCTCCAGAGACCATCCCCGCGGGTGGGCCTGCTGTTGGTGGCTCTCATAGTCATGCTTGGGCATTCGTTACTCTCCTAGGTGATAGCCAAGTAAAGCGGGCGCGATCATCATCCAACAGAGCTTGTGGTATTGTGGATGTGTAGTCTCGCGATTGGGTGCGTCGGGGCAAACCGCGACGGACCAGTACGTTCGAACAGAACGGCCGCGACCTTGCAGGGCGCAGAACGAACACTCGCGCCTGTAGGCGGCGATATTCGTTTTGATGAGATCATGGCGTTTGGTCGCATCGGACTATTCTATAAGCTCGTGTTAGCTCCTGCCCTCGTCGGTGCCGCCGATCACGAGTGAGATACCTACGAAGAGCAGGCTCGCGGACGACATTCATGAGAGGGCCGGCTGAGACGGTGCGGCCACGCGGGCTTGCCATGCGGCGTTCTCGCGCGCTTGGCGACGTCGAGCTTGATCCCGTTGATTAAGCCGTCGACTGTGCCGATGAAGGATTTAAACAAGCTAAAACCGTCGCTTTTTCCAGCCATCGAGGAGCTCAGGCAATCGGCAAACGGGTGAAGAGGCGGCGGGTCTTTTGAATACTGATCTCCGAGACTTCGTTCGGGCTCACCTGCCGCACTCTGGCAAGGGTTTCCGCGGTGTGCGGGCAAGGGCGAAGGCACATTGCGCTTGTCGTGGAAGGGCGCCGGCGCGAGAGAGGGGGCATCGGTTTCGATGAAGATGCGCTCGCGGGCGATTTGGCTGGCGAGGTTGCGCATTTCCTGCGACGTCTTGAACGTAATAACGCCGGAGAAGCTGACGTAGCCTCCCTTCTCCACGGCGGATTGGGCCATAGCAGTGGTGCCGGTGAAGGAGTGGAGAACGAACGGCGCGCCGGGGTGTTCGGCCAGGATGCCGAGGGTATCTTCCTCGGCATCCCAAATGTAAATGACTGTGCCGGGCTTTTGCGCGGCTTGCAGGTGTCTGTGGAGGCGGCGTACTGGGCGGATTTCAAGGCCGGGTTGTCGGCAGAATAGTCAAGAGCGGTTTCGCCGAAAGCGACGTCCTTGGGCTTGGCGCCAACTCGGCTTCGGTGAGAAGAGGTCACTTCGCCGCGTAATACGGGTGGATACCGACCGCCAGGCTGACGTGGGGGGTGCTTGCGGCGAAAGCAAGGTAGGGTTCCAATTCGCAGCGCTCGCAGGCGATGCCGATGACGTGAGCGAGGCCCGCTGCGCGCGCATCGGCCATGGATTTGCGCGGGCGACAACCGCGGCGGCTTTTCCGCGTACCGTTCCGAGAGCAGGTGGCAGTGGGAATCGATCATTGAGGATATGGCCGAGCGCGACTCCGGCGCCAGGCTTGGGGCACTGGCCGATCGCTTGGTGCTTCTTGCCGACAAGGCATCTGCGTTTCACTGATAAGAGAATATACCGTCGTTCATGTCGAATTTCGCCGATATAAGAGCTTCCATAGCAAATGTTCTGCGCTACATCAGGAAACCCGCCGCTTCTCTGCGGTGGGCCGGGCGCTTCTCAGATCTGAGAGCTGGATTATTGGCTCCGACGAAATCGGAAAGCGCCCGGGTTCGGCTTTCCACCCGCTCTTTCTCCAGAACCTACCCCAACTTGTTCGGATGAGCGCGGATGCTGGACGGCGCGTTAGGCTGGAGCAGTACGAGGTTATGTGCTCACAGGCAGCCAGCCTTTCAGAAGTTCGCCAGCACCGTGTGCCTTTCCCGAGTAAGTATCGATTCCGGATGGAATTGCCCGCCAAATGCTGGCTGATGCCGGTTTGCGAGGGCCATGATCTCCCCTTCCTGCGAGCGCCCTTTCACCGACAGGCATGGCTAGGATGGCCGGTCGAGCTCGACAGCCAGAGAGTGGGAACGCCCAACGCAAAGGAGCCACGTAAGCCCCTTGAACAGACCTCCACCATCATGTGTCACATGTGAAAACCGACCGTGCATGGGGCGTCGTACACACCCGATGCGTCACCGAAAACGCTTCCGATGCATTGATGTCCATGGCAGAATGCCGAGAAGAGGGATCCGACCTGAAAGCTCGCGAACGACGGCTGTTGATATTTCGGCTTCAACCGGCGTGCAGGGACCCGGCGAGATCAATGCGCGTGGGTTGAGGGCATTAAGATCGCTAATGCTGATCCCGTCGTTCCGGATAACCTCCGTTGTTGCACCAAGCTTGTGGAAATAGCGGGCAATGTAGAAGACAAAAGACTCGTAGGGTGGCACGTTCAGTCCCGCCGTTTACGGACCTGCCACTTGCGACAAGGAAATCCGCTGTCAATGCTCGGCCGGCCGACTCGCGGCGATGAGATCCTTTGGAAGGGCCGCAGGAGGGGCGCGCTCCGGAAGCGTCGCTGAAGTCCCGTGCGTGGATGGAGTGGCTCGACTCAATCAAAGTGGATACAACGTCGTACTGAGTTGGAGCAGCCACACGCAGGCGAAATCGCGGGTCCGAACAGGTGTATCGGCGCTTCGAATGGACCGAGAAATTACCATAATTGGTACAGTCTCCAATCGCGCATTTTGTCCTGCACCAGACGCGTCGATCACGTAAAAAGGATTCTAATCTCGCAAGCTGGCGCAGAATTACTTCAAATTGCGCCCGGGCGTCAGCGAATTGGATTTTCGAGGCCCGATACTATGACCGCAAAAGATGGAAGCACTCCGAACGGTGAGGCCGGACTAAACAGTAGCCGGTCCGGCTAGCTGTCGCTCTCCATGCTTACGACTGAACCATCTGCCGGCCCAAAGCGGATGCTGCACATCCGATCGAGCCTATCGTGCGAATTGGAGAATTTCGAATGCCGTACTACTCGTTTGACCTTGTGATTGGCGAGGTACGAACCTCAAGGCGGACTGATTCTCGATAATATAAAGCTTGCCGCCGATCGAGCAGACCAGCTTGCGACCGAACCGTCTGTTGTACATCCTCAGCTGAGGCCAAGGGCCGTGCGGTTCCCGTCACCGGCGGCGACGGCGCTGAAGTCTACCGCACGCCACTAGACCCGAGCCCGTTAGATGAGACGCAGACAATGACAATCAGCATCGACGCGCAAGACGGCAAAACGCGTTGAGCGACATATTGATGGGGAATGACGTAACCAAGACGCCTCGCCCGCGACGTTGCTTGACACATCACTATCGGAGTAAGCTACAGCGCTGCATCTGCATGAATTGGATGCCCTATGAGGTCGAGCGCAGGATGCTGCCCGACTACCTGGCCACACGAAAATGATCTGGACCTTTCGAAGGACCGAGACACAAAACGCTCTTGTAATTGGGCGCAGCCCTGAATCGGCGTCTGAAAAAAGGCCGCGCGGAGATTCCGCGCGGCCAAGTGAGGTAGGAAACGCCCCGAAGGGCCGCTGACACGCGTGATCCGGTACTGATCCCGCGCACGACCAGCTACATAGTCGAGTTCTTTTGCAGCATTGCCGCGAACATCGCGCATGCTTCGCATCATTTGTGCAATAATGGTCGCTCCATCGCATGATGCAGACAAGCCAATTCACGGCGCAGGTAATTCATGTTGAAGAGCCGCGCTTCAGTCATGTACCGTGGGGTTCAGGAATTCGAAATCAACTCATCTATTTGGCTGCTCGTATCGATCCAACAGATCGGATTAGCGTTGTGTAGCTCGATACGAAGAATGCCGGTCGCACTCGCTCGAACGACGCCGAGACAAAACTCATTCAAGGGGTATAATGAGTAAGGTTGCTAATAGGATTGGCGCCAGTCTCGCGATCGCCGCTAAAGCCGAACAGGATCGTCTCACCGAAGAGCAGCGTAAAGCCTCGCTTGACTGGCCAGCGAGTGTGAAATCGTCGTGGGCAATGTGATCGACATCGTCTCAAGCGCCTCCTCGAAACTTGAGGTTTCCGGCACGGAGTCTTACCTGCACGGCCGATCAGCCGGCAACTGTCTGTCCAAGTCGCTTGCTCATCGGTCGAGGCATCCATCAACGTCCAGTGTGGCGCGGCCGAGACAGGCGAGATGGCGACAACCATATCCGATGTTGGCCGACAAGAAGAAGCGGCAAAAGTCGGCTGGCGAAGCGGTTGGCAAAGCCGACCTTAGCGATCAGCGATTGGTGAGTTTGACGACCTCGGCGGAGCGGATTGGCAGTGTGATCCAGTTGATAGCCGGAAGTGCACGGTAGACTAATTTGCTTGCGCTAAACGCGACGATTGAAGCCGCGCGCGCCGCGGTAGAGGTTTCGCCGTCATCACTCAGGAAGTGAAAATGCTGGCAGCTGAGATCGCACATGCGACCCTTGAGATCAGTGAGCACATTGATGGCATCCAGGCTGCTACAACTGAATCGGTCGCCGCTACTGTCAGATCGGCGCGATCATTGGCCGTATCTCAGAGATCGCCATGACCGTGGTCCGATCCATCGGGGAGTAAGAAGCCAGGAGCAAGCACATCGCGTTTAATTTGCAGGAAGCCGCAGCTAGGACCACCGAAAGTGGCAGCGAGCGCGCCCTTACTGGCCGCGCGTGAAGGAGACTGGAGGCGCCTCCATGCAGGTGCTGAGATCTGCCGAACTCCTGTCTCAGGAAAGCTCTCGGCTGCAAGACGAATTACACGGGTTCCTGGCAAGGGTTCAAGCGGCTTGAGCTCAACGCCTGGTCATTCCAGAGTTTGAGAAGTCTTGTGAAACAACCGCGGGCTGCCTGGCGCGTCCGGATTTGACGCGCGAGCGGAGACGATCGTGGCTGCACGCCACGTAGCAATCGTCCCCTTTTGTATCTCGGAGTGAATTCTGCTGATTGCGACGCTAAATCGGCCTTGGATGATCTGACATCGCCAGCCGATCGTGATTGTCGCGCTTTCCATTCGAGAGGGGGCGGTGCGGCGACGCACAGGTCTCAACATCGGTACGGCGCCGACGGGTTCGGTTCGCGGTGAATGGATCGGCGTCTGAACAGCGGGAGGCGTGCTTATTTCGCAGAATTTCCCTGACGCTCGATGAAATTTCAGCGTTTTTAATCGTGAGCAGGCCCTTACGATTACGCACGCTATGCAAATAATGGTCCAATTCTGTGTCCGGTGAAGGGGGCGAACCGCATGTTAGACCCGGGCCTCAACAATCGAGCGCGATCGCAAAAGCGTTCTTGGACTTCATTTCGGTGTCATGGGTACGAGCAGTACCAACTGCCGAGGCGGTTGGACCGGTAGTTGTACCGACAAGGGGAGGAGGGTTTGATGGATAAACACCCAATCCGGAACATCAGTCGTCGCCGCGCTACCGGCCTGATTGTCGCTGGAGCCGCGGCGCCGTTCGTCATGCGGTCGGCAAGTGCCCAATCCGCTTTGCCCGAGCAGACGACCGTCCCGGAGATCCTGAAGGGCTCGGGAGAGCTCCGCGTCGCCACTTGGGGGGGGCACAACGCAGGAAGCCGAGCAGAAGGCTTATTATGAACCCTTCGAGAAGGCGACGGGAATCAAGGTTCGCGTCTTCCCCGCAAGCACTGCTAAAATCAAGCCGATGGTCGACACCGGCAATATCGAATGGGACGTGATCCACACCGGCCGCACCACGATCGCCAGGCTGATGAAGACTGGAGACTATTTCGAGACGATCGATTACTCGCTCATCGACGACGGTGTGCCCAAGGAACACCGCCTCGAATACGGTGTGGAGATGCAAATATGGGCCCAGGTGATGGCCTATCGCACCGACGCCTTTAAAGGTGTCGCACCTGCGAGCTGGGTCGATTTCTGGGACACCGAGAAGTTTCCAGGTGACCGCGCGATGTTCGGCATCGGGGACGTCCCCCCGGAGATGGAATTTGCGCTGATCGCTGCCGTGCCGGCTGACAAGATCTATCCAATCGACGTCGATAAGGCCTTGGCTAGTTACGACAAGATCAAGAAGAACGTGGTCAAGTGGTGGCAGACCGGCGCCCAACCCACACAGATGCTGAGTGACCGCGAAGTCACCATGACGACGGTCTGGAACGCTCGCATGCTGACCTTGCAGGAGCAAGGCGTGCCGGCGGCGATTTGCTGGAATCAGGGGATGCTGAACGCCGACGCCTGGGCTATCCTCAAGGGCGCCAAGAACAAGACAAACGCCATGAAATTTGTTGCGTTTGCGACCATGCCGATTCCGCAGGCGCGCTTTGCGCTCTCAATTCCATATGGCATTACAAATGAAGGGGCGAATAAGTACATCCCACCACAGCGATTGGCTCTGCTGCCGAGCGCCCCTGAAAACAAGAAACAGATGATCACTCATAACGTCGACTGGTGGATTGAGAATGGCGACAGGATTCAGGCGAAGTTCAATAAGTGGCTGCTGGGCTAGTCCGCTCTGCGGCCGAGAGAGTGTAGCGAAAGGCCCTGGACGAAACCATCATTGGATTTAGGATTCGATGGAGCAAGTATTACGTCCTCGGGCATTGCCTCAAAGCCTCAATCGCATGGGTGGCGCTTCGGTGTCTCTGACCGACTTGACGAAGAGTTACGCCCGCTCCACGGCCGTGGCCGGGGTATCGCTTGACATCTGCTCGGGCGAGCTTCTTACGCTATTGGGCCCCAGCGGTTCTGGCAAGACGACTACGCTCATGATGATCGCTTGGGCCCCAGCGGTTCTGGCAAGACGACTACGCTCATGATGATCGCTGGCTTTGAGCTTCCCAGTACGGGCGACATCGCCATCGACGGGGTGTCGGTGGTCGAAAAGCCGCCCCATCATCGCAATATCGGGATGGTATTCCAAAACTATGCCCTCTTTCCGCACCTGAACGTGGCCGAGAATATCGGCTTCCCCCTGAAGCAGCGCGGAGTACCAAAGTTGGAGCGGACCAGACTGGTCGGCAAAGCGCTTGAGATGGTGCGCCTGCCGGACTATGGCGCGCGCTATCCGCGCCAGCTCTCCGGCGGTCAACAGCAGCGCGTGGCAGTTGCGCGCGCTATCGTCTTCAAGCCGCGACTGCTCCTGATGGACGAGCCACTTGGCGCCCTTGATAAGCAGCTGCGCGAGAATCTCCAGCTCGAGATACGCCGGCTGCATGCCGATCTCGGCATCACCTTTATCTACGTCACGCACGACCAGGAAGAAGCGCTGACCATGTCGGATCGCGTCGCGGTTATGAACGAGGGCAACGTAGAGCAGGTCGGCCGGCCAGAGGACCTTTACGATCGGCCCTGCAATCGCTTCGTCGCAAGTTTCATCGGGGAATCCAACTTTCTGCCAGTTATCGCGCGCGGCCTCGAAAAAGGCGTCGTCCTCGCGGAATGGAACGGTGTTCTGTTGCGGGCCGTCTCTTCCGTACAGCCGGCAAGCGGCAGCAAGCTTACGTTCACGACCAGGCCCGAACGCTTGCGCTTCGTCGACACGCCTGGCGAGTCGGGGCCCACCGTTAACCGCATGAGCGTGACCGTGGCCGAGGCTGTATTCTCCGGCGAGCGCTGCCGCTTTGTGCTGAAAGCCAATGATGGGACCACGATGGTGCTCAAGGAGCCCTCAAGTGCCACGCTGCGGCGCCGAGCGGTCGGTGAGCGCACAGACATTGCGTGGTCAGTAGCGGACACTGTTCTTGTATAAGGCGAGCAATGGTTGAGGTGATCACGGCTCCGCCCTCGCCTGTCCCGGTTCGACGGAGGCAAGCGCACTGGCGGCATGGCGCAATCCGATGGCGCATTCCGCTGCTGCTCACGACCCCACTGCTGCTGTACATGCTGGCGTTCTACGCCTTGCCGGTCGTCTCAATGCTACTGCGCAGCCTCAACGATCCGACCTGGTCCTTTGATCACTACACGGCGCTGCCCAACGACGCGGTATTCCTCAAGGTGTTCTGGGTTACGCTCAGAACCTCGCTCGTCGTTACGCTCGCCACGCTGGTGCTCGGCTACCCGGTTGCCCTCGCGCTGTCTCGCGCCCGCTCGACCGCGCCCTTTATCCTGATGGTCATCCTGCTGCCGTTCTGGACCTCCGTCCTGGTGCGCAGTTACGCTTGGATGGTGCTGCTGGGCCGTCACGGCCTGATCAACGAGGCGCTGCTGGCGCCCAAGTTAATCGCGCATCCCATCCGCCTGCTCAACACAACGCTTGCCACCGAGATCGCTATGACGCACATCCTGTTACCCTATATGATTTTGCCTATCGCCAATGCGCTGCGGCAGATCGACCCGTCGCTGGCGCGTGCCGCCTCGGGACTTGGTGCCACGCCACGGGGCACCTTCTGGCAAGTCATTCTGCCCTTATCGATGTCCGGCGCGGCCGCTGGCGTGGTGCTGGTGTTCGTACTGGCGCTCGGGTTCTATATCACGCCCGCCATGGTCGGCGATTCGCGGGACGTTACGCTCTCGATGTTGATCGCTCAGCAGGTTGAACAATTCAACTGGGGCTATTCGGCGGCTCTCTCCGCTGTGCTGCTTGCGACCGCGCTCGGTCTGATTGCGGTGGCGCAACGCCTGCCAGGCGTCGGGAACGCCTTTCGGATGAGCCTGCGATGAGTGCCGTTCGATATTCGATTGACCGCTTGCTGCCGACAACGATCGTCGGCCTCATCCTCCTCTTCTTGGCCTTCCCGATCATCGTGGTGTTTGTCCTATCTTTCTCGTCGGCGAACTACCTGAGCTTCCCACCACCCGCCTTCAGCCTGAAATGGTACGCCGCGTATTTCGGCAACACAGATTGGCTGGAATCAACCTGGCTGAGCATCTGGATCGCCGCCGTCGTGGTGCTGTTATCGACAACGCTTGGAACACTGTCTGCTATTGGCATCACAGGCCTACCGCGGCCTCTGCGGGTTGTCGCGACCGGCCTCGTCCTATCTCCGCTGATCGTGCCAGTAATCGTGGTAGCGATCGGCATCTATTACACATTCTCTCGCTATGGCCTCGTCGGTGCGCCGATCGCGATCGTGTTGGCGCACACCTGCCTCGCGGTACCTTTCGTCGTGACCAGCGTCACCGCCAGCCTCGCTGGTATCGATCCCAGACTTGAACAAGCGGCGCTCAGTCTGGGCGCCACGCCTGCCGGTGCGTTGTGGCAAGTGACCTTGCCACTAATCCGACCGGGCGTGCTCGTCGGCTCACTGTTCGCGTTTATCGCCTCTTTCGACGAGGTGGTCGTTGCACTGTTCCTGTCCGGATCTGGCGCGGTCACGTTGCCAAAGCGCATGTGGGACGATGTGCGCTTGGAGATTAATCCCACAATCGCGGCCGTATCGACGCTGACGATCCTCCTGGCGGCCTTGCTGCTTGCGACCACGCATCTACTGCGCAGGCGATCCGAGCAACTGCGAATCGTCTAAAAGGACAGGGATCCTCATGGGAACGTTTGCGCTAATGATGGGATTTTGGTTGGGGAAAAACGAAGGTTCGTTTGCACGTTCGACCTGCGCTGGGAGACGTGAGCGGAGAGTGACCTTGCGCGACCGGTCTGATGTTGCGGCGCGCACGTATGGGCTCGATCAACCTCAAGCGCGTCTATGAGAGGTCTCGATAGGTGTTGGAGCAATGAATGAACGCCTTTTCAACGAATTGCGCTGCCTCGCTCGTCCAGCAAATAAGGCGGCCGATTGTCATGTTCACGTCTTCGGCTCATGTAGAGACGTCGTATCCCCGCGCTTTCCTCACCCTGATGAGCCGGCGACGCTTGCGCAACTCGAGCTTCTTGGCAAGTCGTTCAACATTCAACGTTACGTGCTGACTCAGCCGAGCTTTCTCGGTTTCGATAATAGCGATCTCTTGAAAGAGCTGGCACGCCGGCCGCAGGACTTGCGTGGCGTGATTTGGCTCGACGCCGATACCGATCCTGCAGAGCTTCCGGGACTTGCTGCGCGGGGCGTGGCCGGTCTGCGCTTCCCGATGTTTTACTCTCGTGAGATGCCTCAGTGGGACGCCTACGCGGATTTGCTCTCCGCCGCAGCATCCTGCGGCATTCATGTTGAACTCGGTGTGCACGGGAGCGAGCTCGTCAAAGCTCTTCAATTTGTGCTGAAACGCGGCGCAAACGTCGTTTTTGCTCATCTTGGTATGTTCGATCCCGACGCAGGACCAGACAGGGATCCCAGCTTCCAAGCGTTGCTCGAAGCAGCCGCAACTCGTCGAGTCTGGGTCAAACTCTCTGCACCGTATCGAACGACTGCCCTGCACGCAGCGCGTGCATGTGAGCGCCTCATCGCAACTCTCGGTCCGGAGCGCCTTGTTTGGGGATCCGACTGGCCGCATATTGGCGCTCCCCTCGACCGCCGCGCTGCCTATGCCGAAAGCATGCAGTGGTTTCACAGCTGCGTGCCAGAGGCCGATGTCAGAGGTCAAATTCTCGAAGGATCGGCAGCGACACTTTATCGATTCCGTCCACCTGCGAGCGTTCCATTTCTCACTTGCGAATAGCGTGGAGAGCCGCTGATTTCGGCCTTTATGATAGTATGGGTCGGATTCGGCTGGATCAAGACAATGAGCCTGCGCAACGTTTGCTGGCCCGCGCTTCACGTCGTATTTCCCGACTCCTAGTGCTGCTGGACGTTAGCTTCCGGTTTCGCCGCACTCCAAGAGGCAGCGCCGGAGCGGTGCCGCGGTCTGCCCTGGGCAGCTGGCAGACACCGAAGAGCAGGGAACACCATGGGCGTGTCCGCGCCGACCATTTCTGGTAGGCACAATACTTCGGAACAACCCGACCCGCGATCCACAGCGAGACGCTCTTACAATCTTAAATCGTCATAGTACTTTGCCGAAATTCATGATCCCGAGCGGTTCGAGTACCGCTTGATGAACCGCATGAGTAACTTGTCCTTCAATGGCAGCGACTCCTGGCGCTTAAGCACGCCAATCCGTGCTCGGCCCAATCGGCCCGCCAGGCTTGCGCACCATGTCGTAAACAACGGCGTTTATGTTCTCCCAGCGTGCCATTAACTGTAAGCGCTTAGCCGTCACCCTATTGATGCAGGCTTGACGCTTTGCGGAATCGCCACGGCATGAGGTCTTCGATCCTGCTGTGGGGATGGCCGTCGATGATTGCCTCGAGTGTTTCGGCGATGTAGGCAGCAGGGTTTACGTCGTTGAGTTTGCAGGTGGCGACGATCGAGGCGAGCAAAGCCCAGTTCCGCCCCGATTTCATGTCCGGCGAAGAGCGCGCTTTTTCTTGGTCAAGCGGATCGGCCGGATGGCGTTCTCGACCGGGTTGGTGTCGAGCTCGAGACGCCCGTCTTCGAGGAAGCGGGTCAGCCCCTGCCAATGATTGAGCGCATAGCGGATATCCTCGGCGAGCGTCGAACCGCTGGAGATCATCGACAGCTGTTTCTCGAACCAGGACTTCAACGCGGCGACCATAGGCAGCGAGGCTCCTTGCGCGCGGCCAGCCGGATGTCCGGCGATGCGCCGCGCACCATGGCTTCGATGGCGTAAAGCTGGGCGATGTGCCGAATGGCGGCCTCGGCGATCGGCGACTTGCTGTTGCGGGCCAATTTCACAAAGCGCCGGCGCAAATGGCTCCAGCAATGCACGAGCGTCCAAGGCCCTTGCGGTCGAACGACTTCGGTCAGCCGGTCATATCCGTCATAGGCATCGCATTGCAGGAAGCTTCCGCCAAAGCCGTCCAGGAACTGCTCCGCGAAGGCGCCGCTGCGACCGGGGGCATATCGGAACAACATGATCGGTGGACTTGGACCGCTGTGGCCACGGTCGTCTGACGCGATCGCCCAGAAGTAGCCTTTCTTCGTTTGACCTCGCCCCGGATCAAGCACCGGTGCCGTGGTCTCGTCCATGAACAGGCGATCCGCCATGCCCAGGTGGCGGCGCATGTGGTCCGCGATGGGCTGAAGATGGAAGCAGGCGCGGCCGGACCAGTTGCCCAGAGTCGCCCGATCAAGCCGAATGCCTTGACGCGGATAGATCTCGGCCTGACGATAAAACGGCGTGTGGTCGCCAAACTTGGAGACGATCACATGAGCGATAGCCGCTTCGGTCGGCAGCCCGCCGGGCACGACGTGTTCCGGTGCGTGCGCCTGCGCGACAGGGCCCGAGCAGCGGCGACAGATGTATTTCGGGCGGCGTGTGACCAGCACGCGCCATTGCGCCGGGATCACGTCGAGTCGCTTGCTGACGTCCTCGCCGATCTTCGTCATGGCGCCGCAACCGCACGGACAGAGCGTGCTCGCAGGCTCGATGATCCGTTCCACTCGCTGCAAATGGCCAGGCAGACAGCCGCGATTGCAATGGGAGCCTCGATCGTCCGGATCGCTGCGCGATCGACCCTGGATGACCTTCTCGGCTCTTTCCTGCGCCGCGTCCAGAATGCCTTGCGCGATCTCCACGTCTTCGAGCGGCAAATGGAACTGATCTGGTCGTAGCTTCTCGGATTTCGAGCCGAACTTGTCGCGTCGCAATTCGCCGAGAATGACCTCCAGCCGACGCCGCGCTTCCTCCGATGCCGCCAGTGCCCCCTGATGCTAGCTCAAGGCCGCCTGCGTTTGCGCCAGAAGCGCCTTTAGGCGTTCGTTTTCGTCGCGCAGTGTCGCGATGCTCATGCGCTATTTCGAGCACATCGCCGCCCCCCCGTGCCACGATCAAAATAGCTGCCGAGTCATTCTGCCGCAGTTATCCCGCCACCTGCGGGCGCCGTGCTTCTTCCGGGCGGACCAATCTCCAATCCAGCCCTTCGAACAAGGCAGCGAACATCGCCGGCGACATGCGCATCACTCCGTCCGCGATCGTTGGCCAAACGAACTTGCAACCTTCGAGGCGTTTGTGCACCAACACCAGACCCGTTCGATCCCTTACCAAAATCTTGATCCGGTCCGCTCGTTTCGATCGGAACACGAAGGCTGCGCCGCTGAACGGATCGAGACGAAGCATCTCCTGTACCTTCGCCGCAAGCCCGTCGTGGCCACAGCGGAAGTCGATCGGCCGCGTGGCAACGTAAATCTTCAGATCAGCACCGGCCGCGATCATCGTGACGCTCGCACCGCACGGATCACCGGGATAGCTGGTCAGCATCTATGGCTGTGTCAGTCCGCAGCACGACATCGCCGATCGCAATCTCAAGCTTGACCACCGGAGCCTGACGCTCCTTCAACGCATCTTCCACAACCGGCGGCGCAAACGTTGGTGGAGACGCCTCGCACGGTGGCAACATACCTCGCTGTCGAAGCCGCCGTCGCCAATCGTAGACCTGCCAGCGCGTCACTCCGTGCTTGCGCGCTACCTCGGGTACCTGGACGCCGGGCAACAGACTCTCCGCGGCGATCCGAGCTCTCTCAGCTTCCGACCGCACACGACGTCCTGACGGCCCTTCAAAAATTTCCAGCCGGCTCACCGACCCCGCGGATGAGCCGTCCAAATAGACGTCCTTTTTGCTGTCCAATCCCATCCGAAGTCTCCGTCCTAACCGGAGGCTTCTTCGCACAGCCATCCCAGTCCCGAAGCAAGGGTTCCCGCTTAGCGCTTACCATTAACTCCGCAGCTTTTCGCTCCGACTGGCCGGCTGACATTGTAGTGCATAGTGCCGTTGCGGAGATGGCGCGAAACGCCCCCAGTGGTGCGCTCGGAATCGTGACGACGGCAGAGTCCGCCTTGGCGATGAAGGCAGGCACCGCAGCGATTCGCACGGAGATGTCGTGCTTGAATGAGCCGCCCTGCCTTCTGCGGCAGACGTCTCCATCGCACGGCTTCCAAAAAAGAGGCGGGACCCTGGCTCAATTAGCCGCGGTCACTGCGTCGCCGACGATTTGCTCCTCAAGCCGCTTTGCGCGGATCGCCTCTGGGATTGGACGCGCGTCGTTCCGAGGACTTTTTCATCAACATGTACCACGGAAAGGATGCTTCTTAGACGTGCATCGCTAAGTCAGATGCTATTGCAGATAGAGTATTTACAATCCCGGAAAAGTAGCTCGGAGTTCGTCGACGTGCCTACTGCCTCCCTCTGCGCTAATGATAGGAGCTTCAGCGCGTCCCCAGCCGCTTCTAAAGCGGGATGGGTTTAGTCTAATCGATTTTGGATTCCCAAATCAGTCGGTTTCTGATTCGCCGTGCTGGCTGGACGCTCTTCTTCCTGCCAAAATACGTGCAGACCTGAACCCCATCGAACAGGTCTTTGCGAAGCTTAAGCACTCGGTCCGCAAAGCTGCCGCGCGAACCGTCGACGCCGTCTGCTCTGCAATCGGCCAGCCACGCACTCGATGCCTTTACTTCAGACGAATGCCCCAACCTACCTCAAAAACTCAGGCTATAAGCTAATGCCATCATGCTTTAGGCGGACATAAGCCGTCTCCGTCGCACCCTCCAGCGCCAAACCGGGCGCCTCACGCTTAATGCTCTCAATCAAATGCCCTGATCATGCAGTCAACTAAGTTCGTCCCGGTCGCCATGATCGGTCGCATTGCCGGAAGACAATGACTGGTTTGTGGGAGGTTGCAAACCCATGGCATTCACCGAGCAACGTACTGATAGTTGGACTGAGCTAATCAACAGAATGAAGAAGATCCTCAACTCCGTAAGCGATGAAATCGCGCATCGATCTGTCCGCTGCCATGTGCCCTGAACGATGCCTCCGCTCGAGCAGGATATCTGCAGAGGCGTTCAATGGTGTCGTTGCCGGACGAGGTTCTTTGACTTGGTCGTAATGACTAATGAATCCATAATTCCTGCGCACAACTTTTGGACGCTGCGATGGACCTCGCGCCGCATCTTCTTGTCGGTGACGTGCACAAAGAGGCCGGACCTGATGAGCCCAGGACGAACTCGCGGGCGCAAGATGTACATGCCAGCGCGGAACGCCAAAATATTCCGTTTCGCTGAATTTTTCTCCAATAGCTCGCGTACTTTGTGGTTTCCTTGGCGTCGATAGGTCCTTGCAGTTCGGCTCGCCGGCTCCCGGGGAACCCACCAGAAGAGGCAATGTGCGCGTGGTGAAAGCCATGCTTTAAAGCGGTCGGCAAGATCAGCAATAAACCTGGGAGTCATGTGATGGCATACAGTAACATTCTCTACGAGTCCAATGATCGTGTCGCGTGGATCACCTTGAATCGACCGAGCAAGGAATGCACTGTCTCTCAAGCTCTGCAACGAATTCCAAGACGCACTCGCGATCGCCGAGCGCGATCCAGAGCTGCGTGTGGTTGTGGTCAAGGGAGCGGGCGGCCGGGCATTTTCTAGTGGCTTCGACGTGGACGAAGACACAACAGAGTTCGGACCCACAGATCGTGCTGCTTGGAGTTTTGAAAATCTGAGCAGGTATTTCGACCACGCCAACAAGATCATGCGTTCCGTGTTCAATTGCCCCAAGCCGGTTATAGCGATGATCGACGGCTATTGCCTAGCCGCGGCGTTGGATTTGGCCATGTGGTGTGACATCCGCTACTGCTCTGATGCTTCGCGCTTCGGTGCGATCGAGGCCCGGATGGGGATTGGCGACACGGAACTCCCGATCATGTCGCACCTGATCGGTCAGCGTTGTCGCGAGCTGGTCTACACAGGAGATATGTTCGACGCCCAGGAGGCCTACCGGCTCGGGCTCGTAAACCGTGTCTTTCCGAAGGATCGCCTTGTAGAAGAAGTCACGCGCATCGCGAAGCGTACGTCTCGCATCGCACTCCCAACGTTGGTGTGGAGCAAGAAAGCACTCAACAATACGCTCCTGGCGGCAGGACTCGAGTCTGCTCTGCGATACAGCCTCATTGCCGACGTGCTCATCAGCAGCTCTGACTCCGAGTTCCAGCACTTCCGTGAGTTGCATCGTAATGAAGGTATCAAGGCCGCACTCGAGTGGCGCGACTCCATTTTTGCGCGTTTCGAATCTGAGACATCTTCCCGTCCGGTATACGAGCAAGCGAAGCCGGATGGTGGAGCTGACTAAGTGGCATTCAAACTGACCTTTTCGGTAACTCAAGCCTGACGATCCTGCGCGCCACCGATAGCGGTGTCGCGGATCATAGGTGCTCGGATGCACTTTGGCGTTTGTGCAGGTGGTACCTAATGTCAATCACTAATTCAGAAGGTGCGCTCGCCTACCTCCCGCCGCTGCGCGGCGATAGCGGAAACCTGTTGTCAGCACATTGGCACTGTAGTCTCGATGAGTGATGGTCGCGGCGCGGATGAGTTGGGGCTGACGCGCCTCAGTCAAGGCCAGTACATCGGGAGGGCACGGGAACCGGGCTCGAAAGGATCCAGCGCGGTTTAGGGGATCTGCTTACATCCGGATCAGTCTCGCAGATCTTCTTGCACTTGTCGGACGGTCGGCTCTTTCCCCTCGGCGTCGCCCATCTTGCCTCTTTTCGGTTGTTACATCCATTACATGCTGCTCGGCGAAGGGTGCCCGGAACCGCGCGTCGCCCCAGCGTCGGCGGATCGCGTTGGGCTGAATGGTGCCGTAGCTGCTCAACCGACAAACCAGCGAATGGAGATTTGTCCTCCGCCGTCACGTTCGTTGGGCGCCCACCGCTTACGCTCGCAGGTGGCTGGTGAGATACTTGCCAATATCCGCAATTAATCAAAACGGGGACCCGGTCCCCACTTCGAAGCGAAGGGACGATCCTAGTCGCGAGCGCGCATGCAATGCCTCGTTACTGAGAGTTGATGTCCTTCGGCAAATCCACTCGCGTAATACGCCTCTTAAATCGATAACCAACACGTCGGCACCTCCGGATCTCGAGGGCGAATAGATTGCGCGCCAATTTGCTGCTCTCTCCCGGTAGCGGCTTAAGAATTTAGTCGATATGATCGCCATCCACCGGATCCGGTCCTTGTAGAGCCCGACGCAGCTCTTGTGGCGTTGCGGAGACAACGCGTCAACTTACATCAAGTTATGACTGCACCTCGATGTCTCGCATCGCGACGCCGGACCATACACTGATGTCCAGCTCGTCGGCCGTGAAATCAACATCGACATCATTGTCAGGCAGTCGCCAACCTCGGCATGACGCGACCGGCCTCACATGAGAACTCCACCTTGTCATACCAGCGGCGTCCGATTGACTACGGCAATGTCGGAAATCCGGCAAACGTCTGGCTTGTTCCAAGGGCGCGCTGCTAACTATATGCGTGGTTCCTCGCGTTAAACAAGCCGCGTCCCGTGAATGGCACGCCGATTGCTGGAATGAAGCGGGCGGCTAGAGAGGCCCTGTCCCGAGGAACTCCCGATGAGACCCGCTCAATTGATCCTAGCCAACGCGCTACGCGCGGAAATCCAAAAGCCGGAAACAGCTGTTGAAAGGTATGGCCCTTGCCGGGGGCGGAGAGGCAAGCCTTTGCGCAAAAGGAGAAGGTGAGCATGATCACTGAAGTATTCATTACCTGTGCGCTCACGGGGGCTGGGAGTTCGGTCGAGCGGAGCCCGCATGTGCCGGTAACTCCCGAGCAGATCGCACAGTCGGCGATCGAAGCGACGCGTGCGGGAGCGGCGGTAGTGCACATCCACGTGCGTGATCCCGAAACCCGGCGCGGCTCGCGTGATCCGGCGCTATTTCGGGAAGTGGTGCGGCGCATTCGAAAGTCGGACGTAAACCCTGTGATGAACCTAACCGCGGGGGTCGGCGGCGACCTTACGCTTGGTGGGCCTGAGTCTCCTTTGCCCCCTGATCCTGGGAAGACGGACATGGCGGGCGCGCTTGAGCGGCTCGTGCACGTAGAAGAGCTGCGCCCTGAGATTTGCACAATGGACTGCGGGTCAATGAACTGGGGGGCGGGCAGTCAGTACATCATGGTCAACACTGCCGGGACGCTGCGCGCGATGGCCGCCCGCGTGAAGGAGTTCGGAGTGCGTCCCGAGCTCGAGGTGTTCGATACTGGTCACTTGGTGGTGGTGCGCGACTTGATCGAGGAGGGGCTGATCGACCGTCGACCGTTGATCCAACTTTGCATGGGGATTCGGTACGGCGCGCCGGACGATCTGACAACGCTGATGGCGCTAGTGCACCAACTCCCGCCAGGGACCGTGTACTCAGCGTTTTCGATTGGGAGGATGCAGCTTCCGTACGCGGCATTGGCGCCTTTGATCGGCGCGAACGTGCGGGTAGGGTTAGAGGACAATCTTTACCTCTCCCGCGGACGTCTAGCGACAAACGCCGAGCTCGTGCAACGGGCCGTAGAGATTCTTGAAAGGATGGGAGTACGGGTTATGAGCCCGGATGAAGTCCGCGAGAAGCTCGCGCTCAAGGTCCATGCCTGATAGTCAAAGTTTCCGTGTAAGAGTTTAAACCAAGGCCTGTTGACTGAAGACCCAGGTTGTAGGTGATACTGGGAAGTATTCGATTGGCTCGGTGCTGTGGCCTTATGCAGGCATTTAGGACGGTTAGTCGCGAGCTTACATCCGAAGATAGCTCTTTTCGCGCGACTTGCCCGTTATCAATCGTGTCAATGACAACGAGCGGTTCCGAAATGGGAGGAGGAATGATGTCAGAACGTGGTTTGTGCGGGATTGTCACAGGTTCGGCGTCGGGACTTGGGGCCGCAAGTGCTGGCCTGTTGGCTAAGGATGGCGCGCGTCTCGTGATCAACTATTCCAAGAGCCAGCTGGAAGCCGAAGTCACCGCCGAAGTCTGCCGCAACGCAGGCGCCGCCGAGGTCGTCATTGTGCAGGGGGACGTGTCTCGCGACGAAGACTGCAGAAAAATTGTTGCAGCCGCGGCGCCCTGGGGAAAGCTCGATGTGCTAATTAATAATGCCGGCACCACCAAGCACGTGCCGCACCACAGTCTTGAAGGATTGTCGGCTGAGGACTTTCAGCATATCTATTCCGTTAACGCGATCGGCCCGTATCAGATGATTCGTGCGGCGCGGCCCTTGTTGGAAGCGAGTGCCAAGATATTCGGGGTAGCGGCGGCAGTGGTCAACGTCTCTTCTGTGGCCGGTATCAGTGGCTACGGTTCATCAGTAGCTTATGTCGCGAGTAAGGGCGCTCTTAACGCAATGACTCTATCGCTCGCGAAAGCCCTCGCGCCTGCCATCCGCGTCAACACGGTTTGTCCCGGCTACATCGACACTCCCTGGTACACTAAGGGGTGCGGCGAGGCGCGTGCCAAGCAGGTGCGTGATGCAACGGCTGCCAAGGTACCGTTGAAGATCGCCTCGAGTGCAGAGGACATCGCTCAGCTCGTTTATTTTCTGGCGAGTTCCGCTTCGAGCAACATGACGGGTGAGTGTGTCCGCATGGACGCAGGCTTGCACTTGATTTGGTGAGGGCCGCGTCATTAATGGGTTAGGTCTACGCCTCTTGCGAGTAGCCAGCTCAGATGAGAGCGATACCACTGCGGAGGTCGGTGTCAGATTGGGGCTGCGATGACAGATGCACTAGCTTACTAGCCTACTTGATCTGATAGCTGTCCAAGCGAGATAGCCAATGGTTTCGTTCGCTTAGTCTAGGGTTCATCAACGGATTAAGTCGGCCCGATGTTGACAAGCCTAATTGTCCTGTAGGCGCCGCTGAGCGGTCGCCGTAAATCGTCGAGAAATTAGAATGGAGAGCGAAATGCAACAGCAGATCGCGTCCCGATGGGCCGCCGCACGACACGTTTTGGAAAACCGCTCACGTTATTAGCGTGAGAGAGCCACATTTCGCTGCCGCCCAGATGATTGGATCTCATGTCGAGCTCGATCCTTGCCGAAGCGAAGCAGATCTCTCTAGTGCAATGCCACTCGCCAGGAAGCGAGCGCTCGATAAGAAAAGGTGGATCTGGCTTTTCGAGCCCGCACGCGCAACCCGGAGAACATCTCCTGATTCTGCGATCGCCTACCGCTCATCTCGGTTTGCGGTTAAATCTCTATCCATGGTTCCATTCCGGAGGGTACTATGCCTGAGGCAAGCTCGGGTACGAGCACGTTCTCAAACCGCACGGTTGCGACAGGTCGCGACACGTTGCACGACGCGACTGAGTTGCGGCACTCGACGATGCGGCTCGACGCGTTGAAGGAGGAAAGAACCTCCTGAAAACTGGACACGGAACGTGAAAGTTGTCTGTCGGGGTGAACCGCCGCTGCCGCGCTAGACATCCGCGCAACGGAGAGCAACGGCAACAAGGAATGGGACCGATGCCAATCCACTACCCCGCCATACTTAATCTAAGGAGCCACGCCGTTCCATATGGCTGGAGCGATCGCGAGGTAATGCTTTATGCGCTTGGCATCGGCATGGGATCGGACCCTCTAAACGCGAATGAGCTCCAGTTTGTCAATGAAGCATTTGCGACGCCTAAGCCGCTCAAGGTTGTTCCGACCTTTGCTTCGGTCTGCGCTTGGCAAGCGCGTCCCGGACCTATCGACCTCAATCAAATCATGGTCGTTGATGCCGAACGCGACATCACATTTCACAAGCCCATGCCTGTCACGGCCAGCGTTACCGCGGATTCGCGCGTGCGCGGGGTCTATGACAAGGGTGAGGAGAAAGGCGCGATCATTCAGAATGAAGTCTTGGTCAAAGATGGCGAGGGCGACAAGCTAGTCACGATTGCATCTTCAATCTTTGCGAAAGGCGACGGCGGCTTCGGCGGACCGTCAGAGGGAATGCCGGGGCCGCACCGAGTACCTCTCCGAGCCCCAGACAGATCAATCGATATCCCGACACGACCCGACCAAGCGCTGCTCTATCGGCTATCGGGTGATCGAAACCCGCTGCATGCAGATCCAGAATTCGCACGGTGGGCCGGCTTTCCCAAACCAATTCTCCACGGCATGTGCACGTATGGACTGACCTGTAGGGCTGTGTTGCAGACGTATGCCGACTACGATCCTTCTGCTTTCCGGCGCCATCGCGTCCGCTTTTCCGCCCCGGTGTTCCCGGGCGAGATCATTACAGTCAACCTCTGGAAGGACGGCAATTCGATCTCTTTCGAGGCTCATGTGCGAGAGCGCCAAGTTACCATTGCCAAGAATGGGCAGACCGTGCTGGGTTGATACCTTTCGGAGGTCATCCAGTGGAATAGCTAGCAAAAACCCAAGTTGCCAAGCGGCCCGACGGAACGACCTTGCAAGAATACAAAGCTCCTGGCGCAGCGGCTTAGATTGAGCGTAGATTTTCTGGTGCACACTCGCATCAGCTCGGTCCCAAGAATGCGCGAAACCGGGAAGGCATGACGTAGTTGATGCGGAACTTCTGATTCATGTTGGGTTCGACAATCCTGCAGGAGACCCATCAAAAGCGGGTACGAGGTCTAAATCGCCTCGCCCCGATTTACCGCAAGGGCAGCCCAGGAGCTAAATGCGAATTTTCAGATGGTTGGCGAGCCGTCGTCTGTCTCGAAGGATTTCAGGTGGCGGCCCGGTTTCGGAAGCTTTGAGTCTCAGTGCTGGGCCCTGCCCGCGAAAGATGTTGAACCAACCGAAAGCACACCAATGTCCAAAAGGCCCATCGACCTGCTCACCATCCTCGACCTCGAACGGATCCAGACGGACCTGTTTCTCGGAAAGAGCTCGAATGCCAGCTCGCAACAGGTATTTGGCGGCCAAATCATTGGGCAGTCTATGGTAGCGGCATCCCGCTCAGTGAAAGGACAGGTGGCGCATTCGCTGCATGGCTATTTCGTCCGCGCCGGTGACCCGCGGGTGCCGATCCTCTACAAGGTCGGGTCGCTGCGCGATAGCCAAAGCTATTCAATCCGGAGCGTCACCGCGATCCAGCATGGAAATATGATCTTTTCGATAATGATTTCATTTCACGCACATGAGCAGAGCGTCTTTGATCACCAGGACTACATGCCCGCCTTGCCACCCCCGGAAAGGCACACCCACCAGGGGTTATCCAAGCGGTCGACCCTTCCCGCGATGATGGAACGGAGCCGCGCTTACTGCGAATCCGATTGTCCGCTAGAACTGCGCCCGGTCGAGATCGACCGCAATGTCGGTGAGAATATCAATGACGCCCGCACTCACATCTGGATTAAGTCAGCGGCGAAACTTCCCGATGATCCGGCGCTGCATAAGTGTGCGCTAGCCTATGCCTCGGATTGGGCGCTGCTCGATACGGTAATGGCGCGCTATGGCCGCTCGCTGTGGGACAGGCGCATGATGTCGGCGAGCCTCGATCATGCAATGTGGTTTCACCGCCCGTTTCGGGCCGACGACTGGCTGCTTTACGTGCAAGAGTCGCCGAGCGCGCAAGGTGGACGTGGCTTTGCGCGCGGGTTGATCTTCGATCTAGGCGGCGCACTGGTGGCCTCGGTCGCCCAGGAGGGCGTAGTCCGCAAGCGGCGCTAAGATCTCACCGTGCGAAGGGCTGCTCTAGCACATGTCACCGCCCAACTAGTTCTACCTAGACGGTTCATTTTCGGCGGGAGTTCTCGGCGAGTGGATGGGTTATGCTGCCGCTATCAGTCTCCCCGATTGAATGAGAGCACCGAAGTCGATGTTCACTTCGAGGCCAGCAGCTGTCCGCTACGGCTATTCTCGCCCGCAGCGCGCTCGTGGCAGCCTGATCAGCGCCAGCGAGCTCGCGGCCCATCAGATCGGCAGCCGAAATTCTGTCTTTGGATCCAACTCATGATCATATTGCGGCGAAGATTTCAGGCACTGGCAAACAGGAAGCCTTTTGAGAGCTAACTTGAGCGCGTTAACGCGTATGTTACCCCTGATGATCGGATATGACGTCCTGCTCCGAAAAAGGCCAGAAGACCCACACCTTCGCACCAAAACAGGTGGACGGTCGACCTCTAAAGAGCACAGGAGAGTGTCAGAATGCGATATTACTCCGAACCGAGAGCCAGTGGCAATTTGACGACCCGATGGTGGTCAGTCGTTGAACTTCAGCAGCAATCGTAGACGGCAGACGCGACAGGACTACCACCGTCTCGACATCGGTCGTCAAGGACGCTAGTCGGCGCGCCATAGGGGGTATGGCTCGCCGGGCGGGACATCATCTGTCGCAGCGGCTGGTCTCAGTCGCCAATGCTCAAGAGCGCTGCATCACCTTTGAATGCTGATGCGCTCTACGCCGCACGCTTCTCACCAGAGTAGGTAGTGCTCGGCCTTCATTGATCATTGTATTGTGTATCGGAAGCTTGCCACGAACGTGTGCCGCAGCACGTCACGATAGCTCGAGCGGAGCCAATGACAACGGCAGTTGATCTATTGTACGTATTACGTTCCCCGAAGCAAATGACTGCACCACCAGCGACACGTCGCATATCTCGCGGTTCAGACCGGATTATCATATGGTTCGCGCCTAAGTGTGTGGTGCTGCTATTCGGCAGCGAATATTGGAGAACAGACGTTTGGATGAAGGATGAACGCGGGGCGTTTAGTCTACTGCGATAATTAGCGCAAATCGCAAATGACCAGCTTAATGCGAGTCAGCGAGTGCGGTCTCGACGATTGCGACAGCCGGGACAAATAAGGTACTGGAGCATCAGCATGACCGATAAAACGGCGCCGTCGAAGAAAGTGTTATCGCATTTTCGGATCGTCGAGATCGGTAGCTCGGCCGCAACCAGCTATTGCGCGCGGTTGTTTTCCGACTTCGGCGCCGACGTTCAAAAGGTCGAGCCGCCTGCAGGTGATCCGCTTCGCCGCAGCGCGCCACTGACGCCCTGCGGCCAAAGCGCGTGGTTCGCATTTCTGAGCTTCAACAAGTCTAGTGTCGTAATCGACCCCGCTAAGCCGGACGCGAGCGCGCGGCTTTCGGCTTTGATCGAGAGTTGCGATATTTTGCTCGATGGTCGCGACATCGACTCGGCAAATTGTCCCACCATTGATATTCCGGTGATCCGGAAGCGTCGCCCCGAGTTGATCTACCTCGAAGCGAGTTGGTTCAGCCGCGAGGGGCCCTATGCCGGATTTGCAGCAACCGATTCCACGGTCCGTGCGCTCGCCGGTTTGATCAAACTAATTGGCCCCGTCGACGGCCCCCCGTTGCACGCACCGGACTTCCAGACTGGCATCCTCGCCGGCTTGTGGGGCTTCATTGCTGCCGCTTCTTCGATAACAGGACGAAAGCAGCGTGAGGCCGGGCGGTCCTGGTCGCTCAGTGTTTTCGAGTCGAGCATCTCTCTCACCGAATATCTCATGTTTGAAGCGTTTGAGCGCGGCGACGTGATGCGCCGGCTCGGCATTAACCGCTTCTCTCGTGCCTTTCCGTGGGGCATTTACGAGACGACGAAGGGCTGGCTCGGGGTCGCGGTCGAGACGCCAGCACAATGGCGTGCGTTCTGTGACATGCTTGCCCTCTCCGAATTTCGTGATGATCCAACTTTGATCGTTGGCGCAGAGCGTCTGCAGCGCGCGGAACAGATCGAACGACAGTTCACTCCCAGATTGAAGACGCGCACGGCTCGTGAGTGGTTTGCCGAGGGACTGAAACGTAAAATCCCGATCGTGCCCATGCCCGAAGTATCAGATTTGCTTCAGGATTCGGAGAAGAAGCTGCGTGGCGCGATCGTCCCTCTTCTGTTCGGCCAAGAGGAAGGGTTCACGGTTGGTCCAGCGCAGCGGTTAACATTGACCCCGCCGCTCCGCGGGGGGAAGGTTCCGGCTACTGGTGAGCAGCAGGTTTTCGCAAATAGGCCAAGACAACTGATCAGCAGGCCGTTGGTAGAGTCCCCCTGCAGCGACGTCGATCGGCAGCCATTAGATGGCATTCGCGTGATCGACTTCACGATGGGCTGGGCTGGCCCATTATGTACCCGCACACTCGCTGATCTCGGTGCGGACGTCATCAAGATTGAGGCTATCCAATATCCGGATTGGTGGCGTGGCGTTGACCGGCGGCAGGCATATATTGATGAGCAAATGTACGAAAAAACTGCGCGATTCTGTATGATGAACCGCAACAAGCGTGGTATCACGCTCGATCTGACCCGGCCCGAGGGTGTCGCCCTTGCAAAATCACTTTTGGCGAGAGCTGACATTGTCGTCGATAATTATTCAGTCG
The DNA here is from genome assembly GCF_038969555.1 of Bradyrhizobium sp. B117. NCBI lineage: Bacteria > Pseudomonadati > Pseudomonadota > Alphaproteobacteria > Hyphomicrobiales > Nitrobacteraceae > Bradyrhizobium > Bradyrhizobium sp. B117. The sequence continues at coordinate 8,296,983 of NZ_CP152414.1, read as the reverse complement.
ACGTGTTGCCAAAGCTTGGGCTTGGTTATGACGTGCTAAGAGCGCTGAATCCTCGGCTCGTGATGATGTCGATGTCAGCTTTCGGTTCGAATAGCATATATAGAGATTGCCGGGCTTATGGCTCAACTCTCGAGCAGGCATCGGGGCTGCCAGGCGTAATAGGAAACCACGATGACCGACCCGTGATGAGCCACGTCGCTTTTGGGGATGCCGTCGGCGGATTGAACGGCTGCGTTGCAGTTCTGGTTGCGCTGATTCACGCTCAGAACACCGGGCACGGACAGTTTATTGACCTTGCGCAGATTGAATGCATGATGCCGTTCGCTGCGCCATGGATTACCCTCCATTCGATGGACGCCATGCCACCAAAAAGGTATGGCAATAGACATCCGCAGTTCGTGCCGCATGGCTGCTTCCGATGTGCAGGTGAGGATAACTGGCTCGTGGTGGCAGTGACGGACCAAGACATGTGGCATAGGCTTGCGCTGCTTATTGGTCGGCCTGACTGGGCAGAGGACGCCTCGCTGAAATCTGCAGAAGCTCGCCGGTCTATCGAGGAAGACGTGGAGAAAGAGATCGCAGTCTGGACACTCGCTCGCAATCCGGATCAGGCGATGTCCGAGTTGCAGGCTGCAAAGGTCGCCGCCGGGGTGGCCCAGCTGCCAATTGATCTGCTCAAGGATCGGCATCTCCAGTCGCGTGCATTTTTGCAAGAGTCAGAACGTCCTTTCATAGGCTTGCATCCGCAGCCCTCGATGCCGGTTCGGGAAGGTGCAGGGCCCGTTGCGATCCACATGGCGGCGCCGACACTCGGACAGCACAACAACGAGATTCTATCAGAGCTCCTCGGCCTCTCCGACGCTGAAATAGCGCAATTGGCTAGGGAGGGCATCATTGGTACTGCGATGCTTTCCGAGAAAGAGCTCATAAAGAAGAAAGACGTGACTAACAATTAAGGCTTATCCTCCAGGCGTTGTCCGGCCTCTCGGCAAGGTGTCGAGATGTCTTCGTGTTTCCGACGCGCAATGCTCCGGTGGGCGCTTTGGAGTAAGATGCCGCGCTCTCAGGGATATGCTGCGCACGCGGCCTTGGGCACCGGGTGCCGGACTTTGATGCGGTCGCTCGTGTTTCTTCCATACGCTTCGTCGGGCGCAACAGAAACAGTAGGCATCGATCTTCGCGTCCTAACTGAAGTGCCTTCCGGCTGGGTCTGCCTTCCTTTGGTCTTTCTAGGCCTCGGGCAGCAGCGCATAACCTTTGATGCCGTAGTGCTCGTGGGCCCGCCAGCGAGCCCGTGGATCACTCGCACCCGAGTCTAAACCGTTTCACCTGTGGCGGAAGTGTATCGGGCGTTGGCGAAGTAGTTGATTCATTGTGTTGACGAGATTACGATGTGTCGCCATGGGTCCTCGAGGGCATGCCTCTGTGCGATGCGCATCCAGTACTTGATCTTCGCGTAGGCCTTTCCGATCGGATTGAGCTTAGGTGAGTAAGGCGGTAGATACCGAAGCTTGACGTCGGCAGCGTGGATGATGCGGCGCGGAGCTGTCGATACATGGCTGCCGAGATTGTTCATGCGGCGGGCTTGAGAACGAGCGCGGTGCTGTTCGGCATAAGTGCTGAACCATTCGCCGTTGATCGATCCGTCGAACACACAACGAGTGGTGAGACCATCACAGCGCAGAGCGCCGAGAAATGTCAAAATCCGCAAGCGACCGTGCGCCGGAAAGCCCTCTACTCGGTCGTCCTCGGTCCCTCAAGCCGTGCGGTGGAGTGATATTAGTCTTGATGTAGATCTCGTCGATGAAGACCAGGCGCCGGGATCAAGGCTGATCTGCCACGACACACGGTCCGCGGCGACCTCGCGAGACCGGAGCGGCACTGCTCAACGGAGAACACCGTTTTGAACTGCAGCCTGTGCCGCAAGGACATCCAAACTGCATTGTACGAGACATGAACCCAGCGCTCAACGAGTTCATCTTCCAGCCTGTGAACGTCAGATGCTGTGTTCGGATGATCGGCATCTTAATGAACGCCCGATGGGGTTCTAACACCGGCCGGCGCTGCCGCCCATCCCGTCGCCGAACCCATCGCGCGATAGCGCTGCGACCTCTTCAACACTGGGAACAATGAAACACCGAACCGCGCCGCCACCCTCACGGCTGCGGCCATATGCTCACCCCGATTATTGGAAGGGCGGGCTCATCAGACACAGTTAGTCGCAGCCAACATCTTGAAACACAAACTGCCTCCTGGAATCCCTGCCGACTCAGCCTTGCCTTCGGGGGGGCGTGCAGCGAGACCGAACTTTGGACCACCCAGAACTAGAGTTTTGCGCTCTTTGCAGCGAGACCGAACTTTGGACCACCCAGAACTAGAGTTTTGCGCTCTTATCACGTTGGCGGGCCGGTGGCGCCGGCGTGATTTTGCAGCAAAATCGGCGGCCGATTGCCGATGGCTCCATGGGGCCGCTCCTCGTTGTAGTATCTGCGCCAAGTCTCCACCTTTTCCCGGGCGTCCGCAAGCGACAGAAACCAATGGGCATTGAGGCATTCGGCCCGGAAGCGGCCATTGAACGCTTCGATAAAAGCATTGTCGGTCGGTTTGCCCGGGCGTGAGAAGTCCAGCGTGACGCCGCGCTGGTAGGCCCAGAGGTCGACGTCGCGCGACACGAACTCGCTGCCTTGGTCGACGCGGATCGTCGCCGGGAAGCCCACTTCGTTGCAAACCCTTTCCAGCACCTCCACGACATCGGTGCCGCGGAAAGTGTGCCGCGGCTCCAAGGCGGGCGAGAAGCGGGAGAAGATATCGATAATCGTGAGCACCCGGAGCTTGCCACCAGTTGCCAACTGGTCATGAACAAAGTCCATCGCCCAGGTCTCGTTGGCGCGCGTCGCTGGCCTGCGGTCATCGCGCAGCTTAGCCTTGACCCTCCGTTTCGGCGATTTATTGCGCAGTTGCAGGCCCAATTCGCGATAGATGCGACGGGTCTTGTTCTGCCCATGACCCCATCCCTCGCGGCGGAGCAGGACGTGGACGCGGCGATAGCCGTAGCGAACGCGAACATGGCAGATCTCCTTGATCCGAGCTTCGAGAGCGGCCTGGCCGGAGCGACGAGATTTGTAGTGGTAGGTCGATCGATCGAACTCGAGGGCCTCACAAGCCTTGCGGATCGAGACCTGCCACTCACCACAAACCTCATCGACGAGCTTGCGCTTCCGACCAGGCTTCATAGCTTTCGGCGGATCACGTCCTGCAACATCTCCTTGTCGAGCGACAGATCGGCCACCAGCTTCTTCAGCTTGGCGTTCTCGTCCTCGAGCTGCTTCAGCCGGCGCATCTCGGTCGGCAGCAGACCGTCATACTTCTTCTTCCAATTGAAGTAGGTCGCCTGGCTGATCCCGGCCTTGCGGCAGATCTCCGCCACCGCGCCCCCGTCGCTGCCCTGCTTGAGAATGAACGCCTTCTGGGCGTCCGAAAACTTCGAGGCCTTCATCGTCGTCGCTCCTCCCAGCCGAGGGATTTACGCCGCGAAAACTCTAGCCAAAACTGGTCCAGTTTGCCGGCCTCAGATCAGGCGGCTGCTTCACCCGTACCAGGCCGCAATTTCAAATCGAGCGCGTGCTGATACGTCCCAGTGCCAAACCCTCGAGTAGTCACACAATAGTCCTCACCAGAATCGGCAGTATCTCGATTGTTGTTAAGGAGTTAGGATTGTTGAGAACTTGCTGACGCTGACGCAATTCATCACGATCAGACGGGGTACAACACAATGGCAAGCCAACTAATCATTGCACGTCTCACCACAAAGCCGCTCGGATAAGACGTTGCAATTGCACACGGCTGATCAAATCGCACGGTGTCCCCTGCAATCGCCCCTCCGTTCGATATCGATACGAGAAGGAGCTGCGCGTTGCCAGTTCGAGCGCCCCGTAAGGTCGGCGCGCCTGATTGACCGACGTATCACGTCGCATGCATCCTTGGGCCCGGGGAATCCACAATGCGGATGCTTCGGTGAACTGGCTACATCAACGAGCTGCGAAACGGAAAAAGTTGCACGTCCTTGTCCCTGGACCCAAGGCTCATCCAATGACGATCTCTACAAAACTCAAGTGGAAAGAGCACGTCGCGAATGCGTTGCGCAAGATCGAGTTGTTAGAAGCCGAATATGAGGCTATCACAGTCGGACAGCTGGTTTCAATGCGCGCCAGAACGCACAGCTCCGTGACCGCGATCGACGTTTTCGACCGTAGCGAGCGTGTGACCTACGCGGAGATGGACCGATTATCTAACAAATATGCGCATGCGCTGCGTGCATTCGGCATACACAAGCACGACCGCATTGGCGTGATGCTGCCTAACCGCATCGAATTCCCGGCGCTGTGGTTCGCGATTGCGAAGCTCGGCGCGGTGATGGTTCCCATCAACATACGCTACACGCCGAGGGAAATCGGATACGTTCTCAGCGATACACAGGCCGGGTTTGCCGTTGTCGACACGGCGGCATGGTCGGTGTTCTCCGCGATGGAGCCTTGGCCGCAAGAGCTACACAAGGAGAGAGTAATTCTCGTTGGACAGCCTTCGCACGGGACAACCATTGCCCTCGATAAGTTAGTCAAGGGTGCCAACGACTCTCTGGTGGAGGAGGATATACGTCCCGACGACCTATTGAATCTTCAATATACTTCCGGGTCAACAGGCTTTCCGAAGGGCTGCATGTTGACGCACGACTATTGGGGCGTGAGCTCGTACCAAGCGGTGTGCTGGGACAGACACTCGTACCAGAGATATTTGTCTGCACAACCTTTCTTCTATGGCGATCCGCAAGGCCATCTTCTGAGGTCGTATCGACAGGGCGGCACCCTTTACCTGGCTCCGCAACCCAGTTCGAGGCGCTTCTTCGGCTGGGTCAAGCAGCACCGCATCGAGTGGTGCCAGGTTCCCGAGCTGATAGGCCGGCAGACCGGTCCCGACGACCAAGCCGAGGCGACATGCCTCAAGCAGACCCTCAATTGGGGGTGGAGTCCGGATACTCTACGCCAATTCCGCAAGCGGTTCCCGGTGCGCACCCAAGATGCTTACGGCATGACCGAAATCGCCTTCGGCACACTAATGCCGAGCGACCTCGACGAATTGGCCGAATCAGGTTCGGTTGGGATCCGCGCACCTTTCCGAACGTTGCGGCTGATGAACGAAAATGGGCGTGCCACACCGATCGGCGAGGTCGGCGAATTATGGGTAAGTGGACGCGGTATCTTGAAGGGCTATTGGAACAAACCGGACGAAAATGCCGCCTCGTTTGAAGGAGAATGGTTCAAGACCGGTGATCTGCTGCGTAGCGATGAATTAGGCTTCTATTGGCTCGTAGGGCGCAAAAAGGAGATGATCCGCCGCTCGGGCGAGAACATCGCCGCACGGGAGGTGGAGGCCGTGATCCGCGAGATTCCCGAAATTGCTGATTTGGCGGCCGTGCCCGTTCGCGACGTGAAGCGTGGCGAGGAGGTCAAGATCTACGTCGAACTGAGGGAGGGCGTCACGCCAGACGATCAGGCGGTGAGGCGCATTCTCGAGCATGCTCGTGCGCACCTTGCCGCTTTCAAGGTGCCGCGGTACATTGCTTTCATTTCGGCGCTTCCTAGAACCACCTCCAGCAATAAAGTGCTCAAACGTGAGCTGATGGTTAGCGATCCGCTTGCCGGCGCATATGACGCCGAAGCGAAGCGCTGGGGATGACGTTTGAACCAACTCGGCCTACACGTCCAGTTGCGAGCGACCGATCTTTAAGCCATCCAAACACCGCCATGGCTACCCCTGGCATGTCCTCATCGCATCGGCATCAGTGATCGAGAAAATCCTGAGATCTCTGCCTCGTTGAAGAAGCTGTTCGGCAAGCGCAGTCACGGAAGCGAAAATCTTTGGAGACTGGAGGAGTTCGCGCGAAGTTGTAGGGTCAGAACGACAGGCGATGATCTATCTGATAGGAAGAAAGAGAAAGGCACTTACATTCGCGGCCGCGTGCCAGGCTGGCTGGCCTTTCTTCTTACCGGTTGACGTTCCGGTCCAATGTTAAAAGCCAAGCGACGAAGTGATTGGCGGTACAGAGAGGTCCATTACGGTCTGCTGACCTATCACCTCAGAGCAAATCTAGAAGAAACAGCCATGGATGCGAAATGATCTTCCCCCAACAAAGTGGGGGGTTTAAGTGGCCTTGCTCCCTCTCGATCGCAGAGATATATCCGATGGCGGAATGGAGCCGGGTTCATTGTAGAAGCCCTTGATGAAGGTGAGGATATCGAGCCGGGCCTCGGTGCGGGTCCGGTACTGCCGATGGTGAACGAGCTCGGTTTGAGGGAGAAGCTCTTCATCCGAGCATTGTCGTAGCAGTCGGCCTTGGGACTCATCCGATGCGGCGAGGCCGGCGACGGCAAGAGCTGGGCAATATTCGTCTGAAACGTACTGGGCGAATTCAAGCGGTCGTCGCAACACTCTCGAGTTGGAGTTTGCGACAGGCGTTCGAAAGCGGCGGCCGGCACCGTCTCGGCGAGCGACATTACCATCGCCAAGACAACCGCCTGTGGCTGGACGGGATGAACAGAGAAGTTTCTGGCGAGCTATCGCTGCCGGGAAAAGTAGCGAAAAAGCCGCGCTGGAAGCCGGGGTGACGCAGCCTGCAGGAATCAGATGATTTCGAAGGGTAGGCGGCATGTCACCAGCGGTGTTCAAGTCCTCAGCAAAGCCGCTCTCCCGGCGATATTTGTCGTTAGTGGTGCGCGAAAGGATTGCGCTTCTCACGGCGCCGGGCAGTTGCGTCGGAGAGATTCGGGGCGGCCTGAGTCGATCCGCCTGGACGATCTCGCGAAAACTGCGGGCAATTGCAGCGATACGCGGCGGGCGGTTCGAGTATCGGGCGACGACGGCCCAGTGGTATGCCGATCGGCCGGCACGTCGCCCCAGATGCGCACTTATGTGGAGGAGAGACTTGCCCGCGTCGTCGTAGCCCCGAGCGGCGCTCCCGTTGGTGATTCGGCAGTTCCGTGGAAGGGCCGCCGGCATGGCCGGCGAAAGGATCGGCGATGCGCTAAGACCTGCAGCGCCGAGCAGATAGCCCGACGCCCCTCGATCGACTTCCCGAACGAGAAGACGATGCGCATCAGCCACGAAGCCATCTATCAGTCCTTCTTCGTTCAGAGCCGGGGAGTGTTGCGCCGAGTGCTGACGACCTGCTTGCGAACAGGACGCGTGTTGCGAATGCCTAGGGGACGAGTACGCGGACAAGAGCTTTGTCTCGCCGGAGATCAGTCCGTCAGCGCCCTGATCGCGCGGTGCCGAGACATTGGGAGGAAGACCTCATTCTGGGCCTTGGCAGCTCGGCAGTCGGCAAATCGGTCGAACGCAGGACCCGCTTCACGATGTTAATTTAGCGCATCTTCCGCGCCTTGTTCGGCGCAGCACCGCGTGTGAAGAACGGGCCTGCATTGGCGGGCACACAGCCGAAGCGGCGCGACGCGATTATGCGCACCATCATCACCTTACCCCAAGAGCTACGCCATTCGATGACTTGACCTTGCCCCCATATGTGGAACGGCCCGCGTGGCAAGAGCTTTTTCAGTCGATTTCACACATTGGAACGGTGCGGTCATATGTCCGGCCTTTGCGCGCGGCACATGGCCGCTGGCCTCGATGAGATCCGCGGAACGAGGAGCTAAATCAAGTTTACGCGTTTGAGCGCATTGGGGGCAGTAGCTTCACTCGTTTCGGGATGTCGTCCCATGGGTTCATCGGCTGTTGTTGCACCTTGCCCTCTGCCGGCCTGCGCCGGTCAGATCGCTTTGGCGGTCACTGCGTCTATCAGACGGCGGCCGCGGCAGTCAGCGGGTCGGGACGTCGGTACGTCCCGCCCTTGTTCAGAAGCGCCCAGATGATCCGCGCCGTCTTGTTTGCCTGCGCGACCGCGGCAACCTTGAAGGGCCGTCTGGCGAGAAGCGCCTTCAGCCACGGCCGCGCCCGAGCGTCGTTTCGGACAACCCGCAAGACGGCCGTCGCCCCGACAACGAGCAGAGAGCGGAGTTCCGGATTTCCCATCTTCGATATTCCTCCCAGTCGCTCTTTGCCTCCGCTTGAATGAGGCCGCGGCGTCAATCCGAGCCAGGCGGCAAAGTGGCGAGCCGACTTGAACCCGCCGGGATCCGGCACGAGCGCCTTGATGGTCGCCGCCGTGATGGCGCCGACGCCAGGTATCGTGGTCAACCGACGCATGTCCTCGTCGTGCTTGGTTTCCACAACAATCGCGCGCTCGAGCCTCTCGATTTGGTCGGCTGAAGCTTCAATCTCGTCGGCAATAGCCCTCAGCGCGAAGCGCGCTGCTGCGGGCAGGCGAGCATCTGTCTCATCCCGTACGATTGCGACCAGCGCCTCAACCTTTGCCAGGCCAGCGGTGGCGATGATGCCCAATTCGGCCAGATGCGCGCGCAACGCGTTGACGGCCTGCGTTCGCTGCCGCACTAGAAGGGCGCGGGTCTTCAGCACCATCGCGGCAGCCTGTTGCTCGGCCGTCTTGATCGGGACGAAGCGCATGGTCTTGCGGGTCACCGCTTCGCTGATGGCCTCTGCGTCCGCCGCATCCGTTTTGCCTCGCTTTACGAAGGGTTTGACATAAGCCGGCGGAATGAGCCGCACCTCATGACCGAGAGCTGCGATCTCGCGCGCCCAATAGTGGGCGCTACCGCAGGCTTCCATCCCCACCAGGCATGGTGGCAGTTTCTCGAAGAAGCGCAGAACCTCGCTGCGCCGCAATTTCCTGTTGAACACGGGCGAGCCCTCCGCATCCGCGCCGTGAACCTGGAAAACGTGCTTGGCCAAATCTAACCCGATGGTGCTAACCTGTTTCACGGAACGGTCCCTCCTTTGTGGCGTTCGAACAACGACCACGTTCTAGCACTTTGATGCTGTTGGAGCGGGCCGTTCCACCACATCAAGTTTTGTCCAGTCCTGAGTTCGCCCCGGCTGTTGGATTTGGCCGGTTGGGCGGTGGCAGCGGCGCGAGCTGGCGCGGAGCCCTCAACATAGCGCAGCGCCAGATCCCGTCGCGGGTTGCAGGTGGTGGCGAACTCGGATGGCATCCTCCATCCGAGCCGTGAGTGTGGTCGTGTGTCGTTGTAATCGGCGCGCCAGCATCCGAGCGCGACGCGGGCCTGGGCCAGCGACGTGAACAGCGTCTCGTTCAACAATTCGTCCCGCAGCCGGCCGCTGATGGGGAAGACGGCCCCGCTCCCTCGGCGCCGGCGATATACTGGCGATTACGGACCCGCGAACAGGAGCTATTCCCTATGAAAGTCGCGACAATTGGATTGGACATTTCGAAGCACGTGTTTCACATCCATGCAGTTGACAGCCAAGGCCAAGTGACTAGTCGCCAGCGCCTCCGGCGAGGCGAGATCATGTCGTTCTTCTCCTCGCTCGCACCTTGCTTGGTCGGCATCGAGGCTTGCGCGACCGCTCATTACTGGGCGCGGGAGATTCGGCAGTTTGGACACGATGTAAGATTGATTCCGCCGGCCTATGTCAAACCCTACGTACGAAGAGGAGCCAAGAATGACGCCGCTGACGCGGCCGCGATCTGCGAAGCCGTCACCCGTCCAAATATGCGGTTCGTTCCAATCAAGAGCATCGAGAACCAAGGGTTCTTGATGCTTCATCGTGCAAGAGGCTTGCTGGTCCGCCAGCGAACCATGACAGCCTGCGCCATTCGGGCTCACTTTGCTGAGTTCGGAATTATTGTCGGGCAAGGCCGGCAACGGGTGGATGGTCTGGTGGACTTGTTGGATGACGAGGGGTTGACGCTGCCGGCCCATGCCCGCATCGCACTGGCCGTTCTTATGAACCAACTGAAGGAATTGGACCGGCAGGTCGAGGCCATCGAGCGCGAGCTAGCTCAGATCCAGCGAGTAAATCCGATGGCGAAGTTGCTGTCCTCGATTCCCGGGATCGGTCCCATAACGGCCACGGCTCTCGCCGCGACCGTGCCGGACGCGACCATGTTCCGCTCCGGGCGGGAGTTCGCGGCCTGGCTTGGCCTGACGCCTAAGCAGAATTCCACTGGCGGGAAGGATCGGCTCGGCCGGATTACGAAACAGGGCGATTCCTATCTCAGGCACTTGCTTGTCATCGGAGCACGTAACGTCGTTCGGTACGCAAAGGCACGCTCCCGGGTTGGAGGCGGCTGGATCGAAGCCCTGCTTGAACGGCGTCGGCCCATGGTCGTCGCCGTCGCCGTTGCCAACAAGTTGGCCCGGATCGTCTGGGCGATGATGACGACCGGAGAATTCTATCGGTCAAAGCTCGCGGCCTGACTTTCCGCGTATGTTGGCCACCTTATGGTGTGAGGGCAAATGACAGCATGATGGACACCGGCGGAGCTGGGGATCGAGCAAGCCCGAAGAGCTTTAAGCGCAACAAGCGCGACCCGTTGATGAGGCCTCGATCCGCGATCTCCATCAGGGCCAGCGGCCATGGCATCGGTCGCACTAACAGGCCGTATACATGAACGCACCCGACCGATATCCAAAATGCTGTAAAAACCTCTTGCACCCGCGGGGCCGTCTACACATGAAGCTCTCGATGAAGGCGTTCTGCATGGGCTTGCCCGGCGCGATGTAGTGCCAAGCGACGCGGCTCTGATCGGCCCACGTCAGAATGGCGTTGCTGGTGAGTTCGGTGCCGTTGTCGCTGACTTGCCGCGCTCAATCATCAGCCGGTCCAGCTCCCGCGCAACCCGGGTGCCCGAGAGCGAGGTGTCGGCCACCAGCGCCAGACACTCGCGGGTGCAATCGTCGACCACGGTCAGAATGCGGAAGCGACGGCCGTCGGTGAGCTGATCCGACACGAAGTCGAGCGACCAACGATCGTTGGGGGCCATCGGCGCCATCATCGGTGCCCTGGTCCCGATTGCCCGCTTGCGGCCACCACGGCGGCGTACCGCGAGCCTCTCTTCCCGGTAGAGCCGGAAGAGCTTCTTGTGGTTGACCAGATAGCCCTCCCGCTTGAGCAGCACGTGCAGGCGCCGATAGCCGAAGCGACGGCGCCCTGGGCGATCGCCCTCATGCGCTGGCGAAGGCCGGCTTCGTCCGCCCGGGTCGTCTGGTATCTCATGGTCATGCGGCAGCAGCCGATGGCTTTACACGCCCGCCGTTCGCTCATCCCGTGGGCATCCACAAGATGCGCGACAGCTTTCCGCTTGGCCGCGGGCGTCACCATTTCTTTCCCAAGAGGTCCTTCAACGCCGCATTGTCCAGCATGGAGTCGGCCAGCAACCGTTTCAGCCGCGTGTTCTCGTCCTCCAGCGTCTTCAGCCGCTTGGCCTCCGACACTCCAGCCCACCGAACTTGGCCTTCCATTTGTAGATGCTGGCGTCGCTGACGCCATGCTTGCGGCAAAGATCGGCGACCGACACGCCGGCCTCATGTTCCTTCAAAATCCCGATGATCTGTTTCTGTATTCGGTCTGCTTCTGTCAATCCCTTAAGAGCGCGTGCCGCGGGTACCTTGCTTCTGTTCGTGGTCGGCAAAGCCGCCACACGATGGGATTCGGTTGAATGGTCGGTTCAAGCTCTTCGGCGTAGTCACCCGACCTGGAGGGCGGACGCCACGACAGATCATACGAACTCGACCATCCCCACGCCCCGCGACGGGCGTCTCTTGGGATGACGATGGCGTCCTTACGCCACCGCCGTCCATCGGAATTCGGTTCCATCAACCCACATTCGGTGAAGGACGACAGCCATCTTTCTGGCCAGCGCGACCTTCGCACGCTTGCTTCCTTGCCGGTGGGCAACACGCACCGCCCAGCCCTTCATCGGAGACCATCGGGTTGATGGCCTGAGAACGACGTTGGCAGCTTCGAACAGGGCTGTGCGCGTCTCTCCATCTCCGACTTTTGTGATCCGTCCTACCCGATCAACCTCGCCAGATTGGTATCGCCGGGGCGTCAACCCGAGATAGGCGCCGACAGATTGGGAATGCAGGAATCGCCTGGGATCGTCCACAGTGGAGCGGAAGGTCAACGCAGAGACCGGGCCGATCCCTGGCATCGTCATCAAGAGCCGACAAGCCGGGTCACTGCGCACGGCCTTCAGAACCAGACGATGCAGTCGGGCGTACTCCCGCATCAGCGCTTCGCGTCCGGCAAGCAGCGGATTCAAGATCGCCACCAGCAAGGCGTCATCGCCGACCAACTCACGAACTCGCGTCGCGAACAGAGTCCGCGAGACGATTCCGACTTTGAGACCGAGCGGACGCAGAAGTCCGCGGATGACTTGCTCTGTGGCAGCGATGGAGCGGACGATATGCTTGCGAGCCGCGGCCAGCGTCCGCGCCCTTTGGCTGCCGATGCTCTTGACGTGAACAGGCTTGAACCATCCCGTTCTCACCACCTGCGCGATCCCACGGGCGTCATCCCGATCGGTCTTCACCGGCATGGCCGAAAGCGCCGCCTTAACTTGGCGGGCTTCCAAACTGACGGCCGGCAGCCCCAGTTCGATTAGATTTGCGGTCAGCCATTCTGACGTCGGTCCTGCCTCAAGGCCCACCCGTTCAACTTGACCAGCCCATGGTTCGAGGTACTGCACAATCGATGGCGCGTCCGTCAACGTCGTTCCCTCCCGGATAAGCTTTCCGGTCTCGTCCACCGCACATACCGCAACGGAATTCAGCGAAACATCGAGGCCGACGTAGATCATGACGTTTCTCCTTCGGATAGAGTTGGTCCATGATCGTCAGTCAAAACGTGCCGCGCAGCAAATAGGTCAGGCGATCGGGACCGAATACCCCATCTCTTCCGTAAAGCGGCTGCGCTTCATGCTCCCGCAAGGCCGATTGCTACGACAGGAGAGAGGACGTAGTGCTGATCAAAATAGTGGTGCTACAAGCTTCTCCAAAATTAAAATGTCGCGATATTTTCCGCTGTGGGAAAAGACTATTGGAAGGCATCCGGCCACGGAAAATCCACATTTCCTTTCCGCGAAGGCAACGACGTGCGGCATATCTTTGCATACCATTGCGAGAATGCAGTGCAGATTAAGGCATCTTGCTCGATTTAGAAGAGTATGCGCGAGGGCAGACCCAACGCCCTTAAAACGAAATGAATCCTGAACGTAGAGCGACATCTCGGCCGTGTGCTGATAACCTTCCAAGACATTATGTCGAGTGAATGCTGTCCACCCGACCACAGCACCCTTATGGACGCACGCATACGAGTCAAATGTCGGGTGTCGTTCGAAAAGAAAGTGTTTCATTTCGTTGACGTTCCAGCGGCGAAATCCATGTGTTGATTCCTCTGCCATACATGCCGCGTTATAGATCTCTGTCACACTTGGCGCATCATCCAGTCGCAAAGGACGTACTTCGTAGGTCATCAGATTCTTCCCGATCTCGTTTCTTATCGCGTCTCACATGATGAGTATGAGATATTCACGGAATGCATGCTTTGCCAATTTGCCGCAACCTGCAAGATATGGGAGCTTGCGTGGAGCATGGAGACGGCGCTATTTACGCTAAACAAGGGACAAGTAGGCGTTCGGTTCTCAGGCTCCGCAGAGCTCGATAGAGACCGAAGCGCGCCAGTGGTACTAAAGCCCCTTGCTTGACCCAGAACGGACAGATCAATGCTCCGACGTGCAACTCATGCCGATGTCGACGAGATCACAAGAATATATAATCAGGCGCTCAAGCCTGGAATCTTCGCCACAAGCCAAATCGCTCCCGATACTCCTGGCGAACGTACGGCCTGGCTTAGCGAACATCAAGATCCCTATCCGGCGTTTGTCTATCAGAGTGAGAATGGTGCAGTGATCGGTTGGTGTTCGCTGAACAAGTTCTCGGTGCGTCCTGAATATACAGATGTCGCAGCAACATCATGCTACATCGACGAAAATTGTCGAGGTAAGGGACTTGGCAGGAAGATGCATGCTTACTTGATAGAAGTCGCATCCAACTTCGGTCTGCGGTTGCTGGTGTCGCGCGCACTCGAGAGGAATATCGCAAGTCTAAAAAGCACTAGTTCTCTCGGATTCCGTCGCGTCGCGGTGCTACACGAAGCAGCACGCATTCGCGGTGAATGGCACAACGACGTCTGGCTCTGGAAACAACTAAGATGAGTTGCAAGTGGCATTCCGCGAACGCGCCTAGTCCTCTAGCGTTACAGATCGCGGTGCATAGGGCTCGATTTGGACTGAGTGGCACGGATATGTAATTACCCGCCTCAAAAGTGCTCGCGAGACGCCACCGGATGGTGGCGATCGAGTGCGGCATGTGAGTTGGGCTCTGAGCGGAAGCGCGGCGGGGGCATTTGACAGCCGCGATCTTTGTTGTGAATGCGGGCCAGCGGGTCGTGAGGAAGGATTCGTCTTTCTTCGAAGATGAGGAAAGTAGGCGCTGATGAATAACATGGCGCGGCGGATGCAAGCCGCGCTTGCCGCCACTTCATAGTGCCTGAAGCCGACCTCCTGCTTGAAACCGTGCTAGCCACGACGCACCGTCTGAGTTTGGCTGAATCGAACAGGACGCGGAAGCAGAGATTCCGAGCGGCATCGAGCCAAATTACTTCGTGCTTCCCATTCGTCATGAAGATCATTAGCCATTCTTCGCGGCTCGCTCAGCTAGGAGCGTGCGAAACGCGACGTCGAGAGGGGCAGGGCCGCCGGCGAGGTGGCAGGAAGACCAGGACCCATTGGACTCTGTCGGCCGAAAACTATCGTGGTCTCGCCGGAGATGCTCGAGAGCTTGAGGCGGATACGCAATGCGTTACCCGGGCCGATTATTGAACAGTGAGGATCAAAACGGCGTCGTGCTCGCCGGAGTGACGTGCACCGCTGGTCAGAACCAGCTTGCTGAATGCGGCTCCATTCGATCGAGCTCGGTTTTTCAAGACAGCTGGCCGATCGGGGCGTATCGCCTGTCGTCCTCGCAAAGCAAGGTCGGGAGGCAGTGGTCGAGCAGACGAAATTCCTTCAGCATATCATGTCAGCCGTCCCGATAGTTGTAGGAGTGTTTCAGATTGCAAGGTGATTAGGCCGTCAAGCCCGGCCCGCCGAGCGCAACTATCCGCGCGGTGGCGGTCGTCCAGAGTTGATCAACGTTGCGCTCATGATCGACCAGCCAGGCTGCAGCGGCTACAGTGCGCTCAGCCGAGATCAACTGAGCGATGCCGCTCGTTTCGGTCGCGAGCATCCGTGCGGCTTTAACAGGATTGAAGGCATCAGCTGCCGAAAGTCCAAAGCGCGTTCTACGCCAACGCGAGTTGCGGTTGATCAACTCGAAACTGAGTCAATCAGTAGCTGAGCTACAGATACCCACCCGTATTGGTAGCTGTGTCCTCTCGCGGCTATCGGCAGTGTGGGGACAAGCTATAAATATCAGCATTGGTGGGTGCTGGAAGAGGTCCGATTGACTGCGAATTTGCCAATGGTGCAAGCAGTCCATGCTCAGCGTCGAGAAGGCACACACGATGATTGACAAGGTCTTTGATCGCAGTAACGCCCTGTATTTCAAAAATGTGCCAGGAAAAGGCCGTGGCGTATTTGCAAATGTTCCGTTCAAAGTTGGAGATCTAATCGAGCGCGCTCCGACCTGGGGATTTGATGGTGCCGCAGCCAAGCTACTGGATCGCACGGGGATCTTCGAATACTACTTCGTGCGGCCCGATCAACATCTCAGGAGCGTCCCTCTGACAGGCTACGTTGTTTTCGGCGTGATCTCGATGGTGAACCACTCGTTCAACCCGAATGCAGAGGTACTGTGGAACGATGAAGAGTCCGGCGCTTGGGCGAGTATTGTGGCAATAAAAGACATAAAGGTAGATGAGGAAATAACACATCGCTATATGAACATATCGGCTTATCCTTCTAGCATCAAATTCATTGACTGAAGTGCTACGGTCGTTGCTTGATCAATCTAAGAGCGCGTATGAGGATCAGAGAGCAAGTCATTTGGACGCGAGTGTGTTGCGGGAAATCGGGCCGCAGATCCGTGGGCAGATCAGTCTTGATTCCGACGCCTGCTCTTTCGACGAACTCTCGATCAAGACCAATATGACTCCGCTGCGCGGCTGGGGACGGAAGGGCAACCGAATAGAGCGCTTTGCACCGCATGGCCACTGGCCAGTGTTGACGTTTCTCCTCGCTCTGCGATGGGGTGGTCTCACCAGTCGTTGTGTGTTCGATGGATTGATCAACGGCGAATGCTTCAGCGCTAATGCCGAACATCAGCTCATGCTGGCTCTCAAGCGAGCCGATACCCATCACGAACAATCTGGCCAGCAAACATTTTATGCGCATCGCACATAATCGCGCCCGATGCCGCCGTCTGCCGAGCCGCCCCCTTATATCTGGTAGTATGCTAGGGTCGTCAGGCGTCTCGCTTTCGGGAAGCAGATCGGCGATAACTTTTCGCCTCCCCTTTCTCTCGCTTGGCTCAACATAGCAGAGGCCGAGTTGAAATCGATGGAGTCAAAACAATGACGATCAGCAAAGGGCCGCAGGCATTCCCTCGCACAGAGTATCTGCGCAGGCTTGCCGCCGTCAAATCGCAAATGGAACAGCGGAATCTCGATGCGCTCGTCGTAACTGACAGCTCCAACATTACTTACCTTACGGGCTACACGGCAAAGTCACCAAATGATCCAAAAGGACTAGTAGTTTCGATTCATGAAGAGGAACCGACGTTTATCTTGCGTAAGATGGATATGCCGGCAGCACTGCATCAGACATTTATCGAGCGCGGCAAAGTAGTCGGCTATCCGGAAGTGCTCATCGGAAATACAGAAATGGATGGCTACGACGCACTGATCGATTTCCTCTTCGAGATAGGCAGCGCAAACGGGGGCGTGGGTCTCGAACTTGGGGCCATGTCGGTGCATTCGGCGGAGAAGTTCAAGGCGCGACTGCCGCATGCGAATATCGTGGATTCCACCGGCACAGTAACTAAGATCCGAATGGTTAAGTCCGATATCGAGATAGTGGTCATGAAAGAGGCCGCCGCTATCACTGATGCCGGAATTGCGTGTGCGGCGGATGTGATGCGCCCCGGGCTGCGGGAAGCCGATGCGATGGCCGAGATCTTGGCGACGCTGGTACGCGGCGCCAATGGCAAGCCAGGAACGATGATTGAAATTCCGTATTTATGCTCTTCCCCACGTACGGGAACAAGCCACATCACGTGGAGTGAGGACGTCTTCCGCCAAGGTTCACAGATAAACCTTGAGATCTCCGGTGTGCGCCATGGCTATACTGCCCCGATCAGCCGCACCTTTTCAATTGGCCGGCCCTCTGACCGTCTACATCGCGTGCATGAGGCTGGAGTCGCTGGCTTGGAAGCCGCGCTGGTTACTGTCCGCGCGGGATGTACCTGCAGCGACATCGCCAAAGCAATCCATCGCACGATTGGAAAGCTGGGTCTCAAGAAGGAATCGCGCTGTGGCTACCCTGTTGGTATCGATTGGATGGAGCGGACCGCCAGCATTGCCGAAGAGGACATGACAGTGTTGACGGCGAACATGACCTTCCATCTGCATTTAGGTAACTGGATGATTGATGAGGACTTCGGGTATGTCATCAGCGAGACTTTTCGTGTGACCGAGTGCGGCGCCGAGGTATTGACGAGTGCGCCACGAAAGCTTTTCGAGCTTGGCTAAAGACAGGGTTCTAAGGAGTAGTCGCCGCGTGTCCTGCCCGAGCGCGGCGCTTAGTGGCTGCTGCTACCAGAGAGTCTCCCTCCTGGCTCAATCCGAGCGGCTAGGAGAGCACTTCCTGTTGCTTGGGTTTGTGCTCCCCCGATAACATGCCGCCGCTGGTCGGAACGGGCGATACAAGTCTGTTCCCGAGGAGCCCAGGCCAGCTAGATTTACCCCCCCTGCTCACGTCGATAGTGCCGGCGATGTCGAGCGGATCGTGGAGTTCGGGCGGCCGATACCAACAGCTCTCTTGTTGCGCCGCGGGGGCAAAACCGATGGAAAAGAAGTCGGACGCCGACTTGCATCCGGGCAAGGACCATTCCGGCGTCGGTCGATATCAGGTAAGCTGCCGTCACCGGCGACTTCAACTGTGTCGGTCGACGCTTGGTTCCCCCGGCGGGCGGCGCGTCGTTGTTGATGCGAGCATCGACGTTGAGACACTTCGCCGGATTATCGAGGCTCTGGATCTACGGGAGTTCGGGGGTAGGTTGGCACGGACCACACCGACATGCGTAAATGTATCGCCTCATTGTCGCTGCAGGTGCAAGAGGTGCTGCGATCCCCTGAGTGCCATTTGTTCTGCTTCCGCGGACGCAGAGGCGATCTATTGAAAGTGATCTGGCATGGTGTGCCGCAGAGCATAGAGGAGGTGAATACACCGAATCTGATGTGTTCAGCTTAATTGAAGAGGAGATTGGTCCTCCTGCATCGGCTCCAGCAGCAGATGCAAAACCACGACACTATGGCTTCGCTAAAAAGGCGCGGCAAGTGTTGCAAAAGTCCCGGGTTTACGGGGCAGGTGACTATCCGGAAGGCGAGCGAAAGCGGATCTTCCGATATCACGTGAAAATTATTTGGAAGTGCCAAAATCAGGGCGCGCATGCCATCCTTGAGATCAATCCGTCAGGCGCCTGGATACTGCGGGATTGCGACCGTTTAGAGGACGCGATCTGGATACAGGCTCGGGCTCTTGTAGAGGGCAGGACGGATTTCAAGCGGCCTGGCAACACTCTCGAGTTGAGATTGCGATGAGCATTCGAAAGCGGCGATCGGCACGGTCTGGCGAGCATCATCGCCAGGACGACCGCCTGTAGCTGGACGGAATGAACGGGGAAGTTTCTGGCGAGTATCGCTGCCGGGCGAAGTAGCGAAGAAGCCGCGCTGGAAGCAGGGGTGTCACAGCCTTTAGGAACCAGATTGTTTCGAAAGGCGGGCGGCATTCCGCCAGCGATGTTCAAATCCTCAGCAAGAGCGCTTCCGCGCGATACTCATCATTGGTGGAGCGCGAAGAGATTGAACTTCTCAAGGTGCAGAGCCATTCTATCCGGGAGATACGGATCTGAGCTGAGGGCTGGGAAACTAGCGTCCCTACCGACCGCAACAGGCTTATACTGGAGTGACTATTGCGCGATCGGCCGCTGACAGGCGTACACATGCAGATGCCGGAGGAGCAGCAAGACGACGCCCGACTGGAAAGCACCCACGCATCCTCGCTGCGCTTCGTATTTGAGCCAGTACCCGCAGCAGATCGATGCTGAAAGCCAGGCTGTTCCTCGGCCACCTGTTTGAGCAAGCTCCGGAGCTCACCACAGCGGCCGATCTGGCGAAGCGGTTTGTGTCCATCCTCAGTGGCACGATATTGCCGAGCTCGCTGAATGGATCGCGCAACAGGCAATAGCGAAATCAAGAGCCTTGCCAACAGCATCGGGCGCGACATCGATGCGGTTCGCGCGGCAACAACTAACTCCTGGATAACCCAGTGCGCGCGAAAGACAGATCAGCAGGATCAAAGCGGTCAAGTGCCAAATGTATGGCCGCGCAAAGCGACCCACCATTGCGCCGACGCGTCCTCCTGCCTGCTTGAGAACGACCGGGCAATCATCCAACCCCGATCGCACATGCTGCATCAAATATGCGGAGGAACCGCCGATCGCCGCATGCTAACGACCGAGGCGCCAATCGGCGCCCACACGTCGTAGCTCTGGACAAAATGACCATCGAACGAAAACTACGGGCGATTCTGCCATTCTTCACCGGATTTGATAGCTAGAGGCTTTCTCTTGAATTGGCACTCTATTCCTCTTCTGTTTTGGCGCTCGCCGATGCTGTCGCGGGCGTGGCAACTCAAGCAGTCTGTTTTGCAAGCGAGAGATTGGCGCTGTATTTTAGCTATCCTCAGGCCGCACATCGAGGCTCGATGTCAGCATAAGTTCTAGGGCGATATGGCGATCTAATGCTCCTGACATGCAGCAACGCTCAGCCGCTCGATCCTCTTAGGGCCGCCTATCGGGCCAAGCGCGCCCGTGTTCGGCGAGTTGCGGGTTGGTGAGAATATCGAGTTCGATGTCAGGCGATAACTCGAGGATGGCTTCTGGATGATGAGCGTTCTGGAACAGTGCAACAGTGTCTGGCGCTCTCTCATTTCGTAGACTCGAATGGTCATTTCCCGGGCAGCCGTCCTCAAGATTATGCGTTCCAGTCGCGAACCAAGCGTCGACTTTACTCGCGAACAATACAGCGATAGCGGAAGGGAGCCCTCCTACTAGTTTTGAAGGGTGACGTGGTTGGGCGGAGCCGATCGGCCCAACCGCTGGATGATCACAATGGTACAGAGCAAGCCTACTACAGTGGGATGTGATTAGGTTGAATCGTAGCGCCCGCCTCCTGTCTGAGAGAATCGGCTTTTCAGAGCTTCAGACAGGAGGTGCTTCGGTGGCGCAGGTGAGTCCGTCCGCCGACGCTTGATCGAGGACGTGACGTCCGCAATTGGGCTCCGGCGACGCAGCATCATGTTTCCGCGCGGGAAGTTCATCAGGGATACCAGTTTGCTCCGCCGCCAATTGGCAAGCTGCGGGTCGGGCAAGCGCGCGTGCGCAAACAATTCCTAAACTGCTTGAAGCTCTGCCAAAAAATCAAAGAGCCGCATTCGCTCGCAGGACCAGTGCGATCACCTCGCTCCAAACGTGTTGTGGGTCCCCGAGCCGCATGAGATCAGGCGCAAAATCTGCTATTGACCGGGTGCGCCGTGTTCTGAAAACGTTTGGCTATTCCACCACCCTTAGATACAGGGCCCGGTGTTTGCATGTTATTCTCCGTCGCATCGGCAAGCCTGCCCCGTCGGACCCTTTCGCTGGAAAGGATAGCTGGCTTTGCGCTCGCAGTCGGTAAGAGCCGAACATGCTCTGCAATCGTTTCAGCAACGTCATACTTTGGTACCAAAGCTCCTCGAAACACTTTCAATGGTCTGTGCATGTGATTACTGAGGATTGATTAGATGCTCGGCAGGTGTCATCCCTCGCATCTGCCGACGACAGCATTTGAGCGCAGATGAGCGGATGCTAGTCGATTAGGATTGCGAGGTTGGGCTCGGCCGCGACCTAATTCCGGCAGAAGCGGCCGTTCAATGCACTGAGATGAATGACAATCTGTGCTCATGCCGATCCTTATCAAAATAGGTAGGGATTCGTTCCGCTGCTGATGCAGTAGTCTCAATCAGACGCCCTACAGTTGGCGACGCGGACTATCACGATGGCAAGGGATGCAGAAATGCAAAGCGTAGCTGCTACATTACGCGCTTCACGTCTCATTCAAGTACATGATGACCACGCCGCTCGGAAAGGCATGAGATTTTTGATAGGATTCGATTTCAATGAGTATATATCAATCGCACGGGCGACTCCAACTAAGGGGCCGACAAATCCGAATTTTCGTCCAGATCGCTCGCAAATTGATGCAGGCGAGGGGTATTGGATCGTGGGTTTTGACAAGAATAACGATGTCGCAGGGCTTGAAGCGGCTCGACTATACCGGCTTCCCCATAGCAACTTTGCGGAATGTCTTGAATCCTTGAAGGCCTTTTACGCCGACCCGAATGGGCAAGCCCATCCTCAAGACTGCTGTACTTGCACAGCACCAAGCGCGAAGAAGATCAGCGGGAAAGTAGCCTACCACGGGGACCTTTGGGTCCGCGGAGACCTTAGAGGACAAGGGATACGCAGGATCATAACGCAAATCACGCACGGCTTTTCTTTTGCCATGTGGGAGCCTGACTTCTTATGTGCGCTTGTAGCGCGCTGGACCTTGGATAAAGGGGTCGACGATATGCTGCATCATGAGGCTGGCGGCGCGAAATTGAAGCTGGTGGAAGACGATATTGTGGAAGACAATTGGCTTTCCTGGACAACCGGTGTGGAGTTGAGGAGCCGGCTTGATCACGAGGATGGGATCGACGTGCGCCTGAGTCCGTCATTGTTGCCGGCAGGATCAGGTGGTGCTTAGCGGGCGTGCAGCCGCGCAAATGCTCTAAAGTGACCCCACGGACGGGGCCCCCTTGCCGCGGCCGCACGTCAACTCCCCGCCGCAAACAATCGTACCGCTGCTATCTTACGGACGGTAAGACGCAGCAATTGCAGCGATAGTGTTGTCGGTAGATCCAGGTGATCCCCGATGGCTCTGCCTCCTGCCGCAGCAGGACGGAACGGCCGGCAGTAGTCGAAACGCCGCCGCTCATTGGCGAGATCGCGCAATCGGCCACGCAGAAATGAGTCCGGCGGCGGACGGCTGGAGCGATAGCGGATCATTTTCGTGTCCGCACTCCACGACCAAACAGCCCGGCAATTCCGACAGGCTCATGATGGCCTACAGGTGCGTGACGCAGCGCGTTTGCCGGCGGGCGTACCATTATTTTGATAGGAGCTCACGAAGTGCGGCCGCATGGAGCATCTGCTCGGCCATAATCAACTTCCGTTCTCCTCCTCCAGGGCGCTCAGACGCTTTGCTGCGGAAACGAGCCACCGAGTTTTGCCTTCTAATTGTAGATCGTCGGTTCGGAAACATTGTGCTTGCGAGCCAGGTCAGCCGTCTTCGCCCCAGCGCCATGCTCCTTCAATATCGCGATAATCTGCTCTTCCACATGTTATCGGCTGACCATATTTTTTGTTAGCCTAGAAATCTGTGCCATATCGTTCGAACCGGCGATGTCGACGGCTCGGTGCCATGTTCCTTGCTTGAGGCAGACGAGACCAAGCCCAGAGATCCTTACCAGAGCTAATATCGATCTTGAGGCATGCGGCCATATTCACTGGTGTTTCTATGATGCGGCACGGTGATGGAGACTATCTGGGCGCGAGTTGCGTGTTAACTCCCCTTCATCTGTAAAAGTGTGCGAGACGCGACTGAATTATCTGGACTTTCCGGCTGTTCGGACACTGCCGCGACGGCACCCGTTAGATCATCTGACCCACTTCCTTTGGTAGCTACGCGCGAGCCACCGAATGGTCTAGTTCGTCGAAGAAAGGCAAGGCCGACTTGTTCGTAGGAGTTCCAGGATCTGCACGAGTCGCTCCAGATGCCGAGTATAGGTAACTTGGTGAGAGTTATTTGTTCACGAGAATGGAAAACTGAAATGCTCCAGCTGACCGAGAGTCTTTACTCTTTCTCCAGGCAGGCCCTTCGGAACATCGCTAGCCTCAATTACCACGTGAGGTCGAGATCCTCGCGTAGAGAGGTTGACGGAGCTTTATGCCAACACCGAAGCACTGTCGCCGGACCCGACGTTCAGGAATTAGCAACGCCGTCGATGCCGTCGAATCTGCGCCGTAGAGGGCGGTCTTTTGACGCGAGTCCCCCAGTTGCCTCACCTGGGAGGCCTCAGGCTCGCATTGGTCAGAAGGTGACTTTCCACCGCGCATATGAATTGACGGAACTATGGAGACATCGATGGAAGTGTTATCGCATATGCGGGTCATCGAGATCGGTAGCTCCGCTGCAGCCAGCTATTGCGCCCGGCTATTTGCCGATTTCGGAGCCGATGTTCAGAAAGTCGAACCGCCAGTGGGCGATAGTCTCCGACGAAGCGCACCACTTACACCTGGTGGGCAGAGCGCGTGGTTCGCATTTTTGAATTTCAATAAGTCGAGCATTATCATCGATGCTAAGGACCCAGATGCGATCGCTCGGCTGACGAAGCTGATCGAGGATTGCGATGTCCTCGTCGACGGCCGTGATGTTGATTCTGCGGAGTGCCCATCGATTGATGTCGCAGCGATCCGCAAGAGCCGCCCCGAGTTGATCCACCTCGGCGTAAGCTGGTTCGGTCAAGAAGGCCCCTATGCCGGCTTTGCGGCAACGGATTCGGCGGTCCGCGCGCTCGCTGGTCTTATCAAGCTAGTTGGACCTCTCAAGGGCCCGCCATTGCAGGCACCGGATTTTCAGACGGGTATCGTAGCCGGCCTTTGGGGGTTCATCGCTGCTGCGTCGTCGACGCTTGCCAAACAGCGCGGTGGAGCAGGGCGCTCATGGTCGCTCAATACCTTCGAAGCGAGTCTTGTGCTGTCCGAATATCTCATGTGTGAGGCGTTCGTGCGAGGCGACGTTATGCAGCGGCTCGGCATCAATCGGTTCTGGCCTAGCTTTCCGGTCGGCATTTATGACACCAAACAAGGGTGGCTCGGCGTCACACTGCAAACGCCAGCACAGTGGCTCGCGTTCTGCGATATGCTTGGTTTGTCCGAGCTGTCGAATGACCCGGCGCTCCTCTCCGGCGAAGATCGTCTGCAACACATGGACCAGATCGACCTGCACTTTGCGCCGCAGCTGAAAACGCGGACAGCGCAAGAATGGTTTGCGGAGGGGCTGAAACGAAAAATCCCCATCGTGCCGCTGCCTGAGATAGCTGATCTGCTCGAGGACTCTGAGAAGAAGGCGCGCGGCGCGATCGTACCTATCTTTATCGGCAATGAACAGGGCTTGACCGCCGGTTCGATGCAGCGGCTGACACTAACACCGCCCCGCCGGGGCGGAAGAGTTCCCGCTCCTGGCGAGCAGCAGGTTCGCTCGAACACGCGAAGGCACCTATCCAACTCTGGGGCACAGTCGTCTGGCTCCATCGATGCCGATCGGCAGCCATTGCATGGGATGCGCGTGATTGACTTCTCTATGGGCTGGGCTGGGCCATTGTGTACGCGCACATTGGCTGATCTGGGCGCGGACGTCATCAAGATCGAGGCCATCCAGTATCCGGACTGGTTCCGCGGCGTTGACCGTCGACCTGATTACGTCGACGCTGAGATGTACGAAAAAAGAGTACGTTTTAGCATCCTGAACCGCAACAAACGCGGTATCACACTCGACCTGAAAAGACCGAAAGGCCTCGCCCTTGCAAAGCGGCTTATCGCCGGAGCTGATGTGGTTGTTGACAATTATTCAGTTGATGTGCTGTCGAAGCTCGGTCTTGGATATGACGAGCTGAGAACACTCAACCCGCGGCTCGTTATGATGTCGATGTCAGCCTTTGGTGCGAACAGCGTTCATCGCGATTGCCGGGCCTACGGTTCGACTCTCGAACAGGCATCGGGGTTGCCGGGCGTGATCGGGAATCCCGATGGGCCACCGGTGATGAGCCACACCGCCTTTGGCGACCCCATCGGCGGGTTAAACGGCTGTGCTGCCGTTCTGGTGGCTCTGCTTCACGTGCACAGCACGGGACAGGGCCAGTTTATCGATCTCGCGCAAATCGAATGCATGATGCCGTTCGTGGCCCCATGGATGACCGTCCAGTCGATCGGCGGCACGCCGCCGATAAGATACGGTAATCGACATCCGCAGTTTGTGCCGCACGGCTGCTTCCGATGTGCGGGTGAGGACAGCTGGATCGTGGTGGCGGCGACCGACTCGGAGATGTGGCATAGGCTTGCGCTGCTCATTGGCCGGTCCGACTGGGCGAAGGATGATTCGCTCAAATCTAATGAAGCTCGCCGGGCGATTGAGAGCGCCATCGAGATGGAGATCGCAGGTTGGACGCTTAGCCGCGATGCGGATACCGCCATGTCGGAGTTGCAGAGCTCAAAGGTTGCCGCGGGCGTTGCCCGGCTTCCAATTGACCTGCTCAAAGATCCGCATCTTCGGTCGCGTGCATACCTCCAGGAGGTCGAACGAGCTTTCATAGGTTTGCATCCCCAGCCCTCGATGCCAATTCGCGAAGGAGGCAGACCCCAATCCATCCGCACAGCGGCGCCGACGCTCGGGCAGCATAATAAAGAGATCCTGTCAGAGCTTGTTGGCCTCTCCGAGAGCGAGATAACAGAGCTGGCGAGGGAAGGCATCATCGGCACGAAGATGCTCTCCGAACGAGAACTCGCGGAATCAAACAACGTGTCGTCGGACTGTAAGATCGAGCCTACCCTCTAGCTTAGCCACATTCAGCCTTGGCAGATGGGCCGCCTGCTGGCCGGGATTTGTCGCCCCGCAAAGTCCTACCGAGTCTCCGCCCGAGTGCGCGACGCAGCACCACTTCACGGCAGGCCGAGTCTCAAGCGCCTAACTCTGATGCATGGAGGACTACCAGCAAGAGTAGGTTCATTGCTGCCGATCCGCAGGTAAGTAAACACGTCCTTCTTGGCAGAAGGCTGTCGCTACTTCCTGAACCGCTTATTTACGAAGGAGACAACTATGGCTGGAGCGACTGGCGATTCACGTCGTTTGCAGACTTTCGAAGCATTAGAATCAAACGTCCGGCTATACTCGCGTTCGTTCCCAGCCTTGTTCAGTCGCGCGCGCGGCTCCATTATGCTATCGGAGGGGGGGCATAAGGTCATTGATTTCCTGTCTGGTGCTGGAGCCCTGAACTACGGGCACAACAATCACCAAATCAGAGCCGCCATTACAGAGTATCTGGCATCGGATGCTGTGGTGCATGGACTTGACATGGCCACTCCTGCAAAGCTCGAGTTTATGGAAACTTTCAGCTCTATCATTCTTCAGGAGCGGGGGCTGAAATACCGATTTCAATTCACGGGACCAACAGGTGCTAATGCAATTGAGGCAGCTTTAAAACTGTCTCGCAAAGTCACGGGGCGGCAAAATATCGTTTCATTCACGCATGCATATCACGGTCTGAGCTTAGGAGCGGTTGCTGCGACCGGTAGTCGTTTTCATCGCAAGGCCAGCGGGGTCTCGTTATCGGGTATAACTTTCATGCCTTATGACGGCTATTTTGGGCAGGCTATTGATACGGCTGAGTACATGCGGAAAGTACTGCTGGACTGTAACAGCGGCATTGATGCTCCAGCAGCTGTTCTCATCGAATCTATACAGGGAGAAGGGGGTATAAACGTAGCGAGCAAGGAATGGCTGCAATCAGTTCAAACCATAGCAAAAGAGGCTGGTGCTCTTTTCATAGTCGACGATATCCAAATGGGCTGTGGCCGCACGGGCGAATTCTTTAGCTTCGAGTTCGCAGGATTGTCGCCAGATATCGTCGTAATGTCGAAATCGCTCAGTGGGTACGGTCTGCCACTGTCAATGTTGCTGATCAAAGAGGAGGTCGATGCATGGGGGCCCGGAGAGCACACGAGTACCTTCCGAGGTAATAACCTAGCGCTCGTATCTGCAACCGCAGCTATTAATATCTATTGGCGCAGTCAGACGTTCTCGGAGGATATCCGACGTTTGTCAGACCTTGTTCGACGCCGGCTTGAGGCCATCTCATTCAAGCACGGAAACAGGTTTGCCGTTCGAGGGCGAGGTCTGGCGTTAGGCTTTGATTGCCAGATGGCCGAAATCGCGGAAGTGACCTCGCGTAAGGCGTTTGACAAGGGATTGATTGTCGAACGATGCGGGCCTGATGATCAGGTTCTAAAATTATTTCCTGCGCTCACGATTGACTCTGATACGCTAAGTCAAGGTCTTGAGATATTCGAGGAATCCTTGGCCGAAACACTAAGAAGCTCGAAGTTATCGGGCATCTAAAACGCGAGCGGCCGCCGATGGATTGGTACCTCTTCAGCATCTTTGCTTCGTCGCCGCTTTGGGCGATCGCCGTCGCAAGCAGGATAGATTCCGCCTGCGGCGTCAGCCACCGAACAGGCTGCAAGCTAATTTGCGGGCTGTAGGTACGAACCGCCTCCACCGCGCGTGCCCGAACCCAGGGCCGAAGTGTGGCACAAAGCCCACGAGGAACTTGGGACATGCGGCTCGTTTCCAGAAATGGACAGGACGACGCCCTCGCGAGCCATGCGGAGCCAAACTTCGTGATCGACCAGTGGTGCCAAAGTCGTTCGCCGTCTCGATGTTTCGCCGAGCGGCGCGGCCGGGGCGCAGCACGCTGATCCGCGCGAGCTCCCATGCGGCGTTACAGAAGAATTTGTAGCAGTCGTGGCTCAAGTCGATAGTCGCCATTCCGGAGAATCTGGTCTGTTAGAAACGTGCGACCACGTAAAGTATGGGACCGGGACCAACCCGCCGCGCCGGAAGCTAGATCGAATTCACGTGACGCGGATTTGCTGTGAAGCATATGATAGCAACGCAACGACTGCGTCATCAAACTCTGACGCGACAAACTTGGACGGCCTTTAGGGTAACGAGCTACGTAGTCATTGTGTATCTTCCTGAGGTACTGCAACCTGGCGCAAAACAGTGGATTGACGTCATTCCGTTCCGACAGTTATGCGCATAAACTAGATCAGGAGCGCCTGGCGCTTTCCCGGCAATGACGCCTATGGATGTTGTGACGAGTGGACCAAAACAGATTGAATTGCCAATTCAGCCGCGTGCGACAGTAGGAAGTATCTGGCCCAATTCGGCTACCCGGTCACAATATCGGTCATCCCATGCGCCTGATCTCGATACAAGCGAGCCCTCGCGTACTAGTCCAGGCCGGAGGAGACGAAGTCAATGGCCGAAAGATCGGGGGCTTCATGGCGGCTCTCGTACGTTAAATGTGTTGAGGCATGTTTGGGGCTGAGAACGTTCTTGTGGATTTCCTCCGGCATCTGCTCGCGCCCTCTTCCTAACCATAGAGACCGCATCCTGAATAATCCGCATCTCTTTTGCTGTCTCGTTCATCGTTCCCAGCCGTTTGGCAGTGTTGACCTGCCACTGCGTATTTCCTCCAGAAGGAGTTAGAGTCCGGCCCGAAGTTGCAGCGAGACCGAACTTTGGACCACCCAGAACTAGAGTTTTGCTCTTGCAGCGAGACCGAACTTTGGACCACCCAGAACTAGAGTTTTGCGCTCTTATCACGTTGGCGGGCTGGTGGCGCCGGCGTGATTTTGCAGCAAAATCGGCGGCCGATTGCCGATGGCTCCATGGGGCCGCTCCTCGTTGTAGTATCTGCGCCAAGTCTCCACCTTTTCCCGGGCGTCCGCAAGCGACAGAAACCAATGGGCATTGAGGCATTCGGCCCGGAAGCGGCCATTGAACGCTTCGATAAAAGCATTGTCGGTCGGTTTGCCCGGGCGTGAGAAGTCCAGCGTGACGCCGCGCTGGTAGGCCCAGAGGTCGACGTCGCGCGACACGAACTCGCTGCCTTGGTCGACGCGGATCGTCGCCGGGAAGCCCACTTCGTTGCAAACCCTTTCCAGCACCTCCACGACATCGGTGCCGCGGAAAGTGTGCCGCGGCTCCAAGGCGGGCGAGAAGCGGGAGAAGATATCGATAATCGTGAGCACCCGGAGCTTGCCACCAGTTGCCAACTGGTCATGAACAAAGTCCATCGCCCAGGTCTCGTTGGCGCGCGTCGCTGGCCTGCGGTCATCGCGCAGCTTAGCCTTGACCCTCCGTTTCGGCGATTTATTGCGCAGTTGCAGGCCCAATTCGCGATAGATGCGACGGGTCTTGTTCTGCCCATGACCCCATCCCTCGCGGCGGAGCAGGACGTGGACGCGGCGATAGCCGTAGCGAACGCGAACATGGCAGATCTCCTTGATCCGAGCTTCGAGAGCGGCCTGGCCGGAGCGACGAGATTTGTAGTGGTAGGTCGATCGATCGAACTCGAGGGCCTCACAAGCCTTGCGGATCGAGACCTGCCACTCACCACAAACCTCATCGACGAGCTTGCGCTTCCGACCAGGCTTCATAGCTTTCGGCGGATCACGTCCTGCAACATCTCCTTGTCGAGCGACAGATCGGCCACCAGCTTCTTCAGCTTGGCGTTCTCGTCCTCGAGCTGCTTCAGCCGGCGCATCTCGGTCGGCAGCAGACCGTCATACTTCTTCTTCCAATTGAAGTAGGTCGCCTGGCTGATCCCGGCCTTGCGGCAGATCTCCGCCACCGCGCCCCCGTCGCTGCCCTGCTTGAGAATGAACGCCTTCTGGGCGTCCGAAAACTTCGAGGCCTTCATCGTCGTCGCTCCTCCCAGCCGAGGGATTTACGCCGCGAAAACTCTAGCCAAAACTGGTCCAGTTTGCCGGCCTCAGATCATGCGGGAGAACGGCAAATATAACCTAACTCCCAAAGCCCACCCGAAGGGATCGGGCAGCTCGTCTTCTTCAGCGCGCGGCTTGCCCCAGCTGCTAGTGAATCCTCGCCTCAGCTGGCCTCATGATGTTGGCCTCGGACCATCTTGCTCCGTCGAGCGGCCTCACACCGTGGGATTGCACCGCCTAAGCTCCAAATTGCTGACGGGGATTCTTGAAAGCGCCGGAGGCCTCGGAGCGTTTGTTTCGCGTGAACGTTCTATTTGGTTGCTTGGTTAGCTTATGGCTCGGCAACTTGCACGACGCTCAACCAGGCATAGCGTTCCGTTGCGGGCTCCTGTGCCACAAAGTGATTCTACGTGGAGAGTTCTATTTGGTATCGCGTGGGCGCTTCGGCTTGCGGCCTTTGGGCAGGGTTTTCGGAACTGTCGCCCCCTGGTCTGGCTGAACAACCAAGTCAGTCAGGGGAACACCTAACGTATCGGCGATACGCTCGAGAAGATCAATCGTCGGGTTCGCTTTTCCGAGCTCCAGACCGCTCATATAGGAGTTGTCGATGCCCGCATCGTAAGCGAGTTGCTCTTGCGGAATGCCGCGATCCACGCGGATCCGGCGCACATTCCAGCCTACCAGCGCACGAGCTCTCATGCGCTAAAACAGCCATTTGTTAGGCCATCAAAACACGGTATAAAACCAAACTATTACAGTAAGTTTGTTCCTGATACAGGTAAGCGGAGCCTGCGCTTGGCGGCTGGATTGTCGCGCATCTTGATTGTGCAAATGGCGACGCCGCCTGGCTTGAGAAGCCCCAGATCCTCCGAACAAATTCATCTCTAATTCAGGGGCGTCCATCGCATTAGTTGATGCCTGTCACCTAACCATTGCGTCCCCACGTTAGTGCGTCGGCGAAACGAGCGCGGTCGTGGGGACAAAGACATGGCATTTTCAACTCGGTGCATTGGCTTACATGGTTGCGACTTTGCGCAAGGTAAGTCGACGGCCGACATTGTTAGTCCTCATCGAATTGCGAGCGCGCCGATAGAGCGTCGTGTGAGCGTACCTCGTACACGCCGCACGGTCAGTTCATGTGCGCGCGCACCTCGTTTCTTAGCCGTGTATGTGCGGCGTACTGAGCTGAGGCAACGCGAGCATTCCGTAGCCTGCAGGGGATGTTCTGCGCGCAGCGAGTTGCCGACGGTGCCCGGTCACGCCGAGCACGAGCGGCCTGATGTGTAGCGCGTTCGCTTCTCGTTAGTTTGGTGCCGCGCGCGACAGGGGCGAACACCGACATCGACGGGTTTGTATTTTCCTACGTGAGAAACATAGGGGTATATGTTTGCGTACTTTTGAGCGGAGAACTTCGGTGCTGAAAGACATCTTCGGACTAAGAGCGGATGGGCCAACCTTCTATTCAATAATATCTTTCCGGTCGTTGCATCGCCGCCGCGAGGGGCGTCGGGGCTTGTTGACCAGAGTGGCCGAGACCAAGTCACGCTCTGTCGTGATTGACGCGAGCGCTGAAGAGCCCCCGCTCTATTCGAACACGATTGTTAAGAAGGTCGTGCTGGCTTCAGCGGCAGGCGTGATCGCCTCTGGCGGGGCGCAGGCGGCCGATTTTCCCGTCAAAGCCAAAGCGATCGAGTACGTGAAGGTGTGCTCCACCTATGGTGCCGGATTCTATTACATCCCGGGCACGGACACCTGCATCAAGCTGGGTGGTTTCGTTCGCGCCGACGTGATGCTGGGCAGCAATAGTTTTGTTCTGAACCCGGTTTCCGGTGTCGGTGCTGCGCACAACCGCCTGAGCAATGCCTACACCGCTCGGTCTCGCGCAGACCTCAGCATCGACACGCGTACAGCAAGCGAATACGGCGTGGTCCGCACCTTTTTCGAGGGGAACTTTACCTGGAAGACGGGTTCGACGAGTGCGGCCGGATCGGGCGCAACAGCGTATTCCGGCGATGGGGTCGGGCTCGGGACGCTTAGCATCTGGTATGCCTTCATCCAATTCGCGGGCTTTACGATGGGAAAGGCGGTCTCCCAGTTCAGCGCTCCTTGGACAAACTATCCGGCGAACAACTTCTTCGATGGTCTGCCGGGCGGCGGTGGCGATGCCTCGGGTGTCAACCAGTTCAGCTATACTGCTGACTTCGGCCAGGGGATTACGGCGACGCTTTCTGCGCAGGATCCAACGGCCTATTACCAGACCAATATCTGGAATACGACGAATGCCACGGCCGCCGGCATCGTGACGGGTACTTACGGCTCGCAGAGTTATGGCGGCACCGTGGCTCCCGATATTGTCGGCATGATGCGGATCGACCAGGCTTGGGGTCTCTTCCAGGCGTCGGCCGCGGCGCACAACAACCATGCGGCGTACTATGGTGGGAGCGAAGTCACAGGACACGCCGACGATAAGTGGGGCTGGGCCGGTCAGCTGGCGCTATCGATCAAGAATATTCCGACCGGCCCGGGGGACACGATCAATTTGCAGGCGGCTTACACCAAGGGTGCCAGCAGCTTTAGCATCCAGGAAAACATCCCGACCGCGTGGGCGATGTACGGGGGCACTGGCAGACCGGGGGCGTATCAGAGCCTCGGTTTCGCCGGCGTTGCTGATGCCATCTATTCCGGCTCGACGTCGGCAACTAGCACGGCTTTTCAGCTGACCACGACGTACGGCTTTAACGGTGGTTACATTCATAACTGGGATCCGTATTGGAATACTGCGGTTTACGGCGGGTGGGCCGCTATTCGCTACACCGATACGGCCAAGGCTCAGATTTGCGGCAGCGCTGGCATGGCCGCACTCGGGTTGACAGGTGTTTGCAACCCCGACTTCAATATTGCTGCGGTCGGCACGGTTACGCGCTGGACGCCGGTCAGAAACCTGACGTTCTCCGCGGATCTGTTCGCCACATTCCTCGATCAGAAATATTCTGGCACTATTGCGGCGCCGGCGGTCGCGGCAGTTGCCAAACCTGCTGCAGTATATGAACTCAAGAACCAGAGCGCGTTCAGTATGCTGCTGCGCATCCAGCGCAATTGGTAGGTCGTCGCTTCGACGGGCGGAAATATGCTCCAGAAGAGTTCGCGAGGGTCGAGGCGGCCGTCCTCGATCGGGTGGCTAGCTCGGTGCTAACATCATTGGAAGGCGGCCGACGCGCGTCGGCCGCCTTCCAAGCTGAATACGAGGGTTCGATTCCTTTCACCGGCTCCAAAGGAATTTCCTCAATGAAAGCAGGATATTGCATCCGCTTTTTGGGCCGGATTTTGTTGCTCGCTCTCGATTTTCATACAACCACCGTACCGAGCCCAAAGGCGGCCTGACGCGGCGCTCCGCGCGCCAATCTGGCTGGGCGGATCGGGCTTTTTTGGTCTCTACCCGGCAGTTCAACGCCGGCGTGGACCACTAAAGCAAGATTAACCCTCGCGGTTAGTCGCCGATTTCGCCGTTGACGCTGCGCACTCCTCTCAGCTCTGGTCACTCGCCGTAGCTGAAGACATGTCTGCAAAAACGAGATCTAAGAAGGTGGATAAAGGTTCTTCGCGCCCTTGTGCAAAACGGCGCCGACAGTTGCCCGGGCTTGCCCCCATCGAGCCCTCCATCGCCACGCCGGCCCCGCGCAACATTTCCCAACCGGACCATTGGCTCAGCTGGTCAAGGGTATCTTGGAGCGCATCAGTGAGATGGCGAGCGCGCTCGGGGCCTATGAGGCGCTTCTTGCAGTACTCATCCTCACCGGCATCGTCGCGTTGCAATGCGCGAATGCGATAACTTCAGCCGATCTTCAGCTTGATCGCCCTCGGTGCGGTCCTCCCACTCGTTGCTCGGCTTATCAAGTCACGAGATTGATCTCACCTTGATAGAGATACCGGCAGTACGGCGTTTTTGACGAAATCGACCTGCGCTGCGCATTCTGGCCTGGGCGTCCCGCAGATGGCGTCAGGCCCTCGCGTGGCCTGGCCCTCAAGGAGTCGCGTCGCCAACGAGTTTCAAGACAGACACTACGTCACGATCGAGATTGCTTCTCACTTGAATATGGTTGACTTGCGTGGCGACGGTGCTGTCCGTATGGGAGTTCCGACCGATGTTGCGCGGGCCTCAAGGCAAACGCTGGCGCGACATTGGTCGCTCGCTTGGCACGAACATCCGTCCGGGCCAGACGGCATCGTCTATCCGTCACGGTCAAACGGCCAAACGAACCTCTTCGACCGCGCGGTGCCAAAATTGAAAGCTATCGGAGTGCAGCCTCTGAGCGGCGTGGCCGGCCTCGCGACTGTGCTGGACGACCTTATGGTCGAGTTGGCCCCTTGAGCCGATCAACAATCAAGACTGCAGTGGCGGTCATTCGTCGTCGGACGGAACGATCGACATCCTTGTCAATATTCTTCCGACGCCAAGGCCCGCCCACCAGCCATCGCCGCCTTTGATGAGGAAGACCGAGCTCCCGGCGAGGTTGTTCCGCGTGACCTCTCGCCACGTCTTGAGATCGGTCCCGGATGGCGTCGACGAAAATCCGGGATGCGTATGCCACTCACCAACGAACGTATGAGTGCGCCCGCTCTCGGTCCATCGCCTCTTGGCGAGACCCTGATGCCCGGGATCGTCTCGATCAAACCGAAGTTGTGCACGGCGGTCGCGCCGCAGAGGCTCCGAACATTCGGTGATTTCGATGTGGGGACCTCTGTAGCAGCCGATCAGGATCCCTCCAGCCTCTGTCGCATTCTCGGGAACGCGCAAGTAGCGTTCTATCCTCATCATCACCTGGTTGTGGACGACGACGAGCCGCATGCCAGCGCGGAAGATCATTGAGCCCGTGTTTGGCAAGCTGGGCACTCTGGAGCGGGTGTGAGGTTCATGGTAGCGATGCCTTGGCTCGCCGCTATTCCATGCGAGAACGAGGTCGAGCGCCAAGGCCGCCGCTGACATCGATGCCGAGACCGGGAACGGTGCATAGAGCCCGTCTCCGCAGGCCGGATTGCGTAGCAGCTCGTTGTCGGAGTCTGGACGCATGACCCGGTAGCGCGGCTCGCCAGCAAGGTTGGGCTTTCGGCATTTGAAGCACCCGTGCTCCGGTCCGTCGCAGAGCAAAACCTGAGCCGCACCGCCGTTGCCGACAATCCAGGCGTGAAGAACTGGCGGATAGTTCGGTCGCTGCGACACGGCATGATGGTTCAAGGCGATGGAGAACGGTTCCTCACCCGTTGCGTCGATGACCAGGTCGCCCGACAATCGCTTCAGGATCGCTGTCGCGTCCACAGGACGGCTGTCGACCGCAAGGTGCGGAAGCTGTTCGCGAATGTACTCGGCACAACCGCCCGCTTTGTTCTGGCCGAGAAATGAGATTCCGAGAATATGCCGCCCTAGATTGGCCGGCGATAATCTGTCGGAGTCAATCAGCGTGAGGCATCCTCCTAGCGACCCGGCGCCGCTTTGCGCGAGATTGTAGGCGAGAAAGCCGCCGATGGTCCCGCAACCGATCAGAACAATGTTCTTTCCGGCGAGGCTTGGCACAGTCCCAAGATTGCGCTGGTAGAGGAAGCGCTCATCGATTGGAGAACCCAGATGGCGTTCGACCGCCACATCCTCGGTGCGGTCGAGCAGGAGCTTGGGCAGGGCCGACTTCCGGGATTTCATGAATTCGGGGCGATCAAATCGTTTGGGAATCTGGATCTCGGCGAGACAGATGGCATTTGGTGCGCAGATCGCGATCCAACGCGTCAGACCGGTGCCCAGCTCCAGCGCGAGCTTCAATTCGTGTGCTACGCCAATCCTGTCGAGGAATGCGGCAAGGCCTCGAAGATTGCGGGGCAGGGCTCCGCCTCGATCTGCGCCAAGATCGCGGTCCACGCGCACGATCCGGCAGGGGACTGTTTCCGGAGTGGCCTTAATGCCGCGGTTAGCCGCATGTAGTGCCTTGAGGGAAGGGGCGAGGCCGTCCTTCGGTGCCAGCACCAGCTTGTCTTTAGCCGTCCGCGATAGCCCGACATAGAATATCTCACCTTCGCCTCGAAAACCCTCTGGCAGATCCACCAGGATTGAAGGCCCGGCGGTCCAGTACTGGCTGAATTCGTCGACGTAGTCGAGATCGGAGCGGCCACGAAGCCCGTCGCCCAGAACCTTCTCCGCCAGCTTTAGACATTGCAGAACGGTCCCGCCGGGATCGTACCGATCCAACACCATGGCGCTTTTTGCGACATAGCAGACCAGGTCGTCCGGCCCGAGCAAATGTGGCGTTCGCTTACCTTCCGCTTTGCCGCGCGAGAGCAGTTTGATGACCGGCGGATCGACGAAATCAAGGTCAGGCACCTCGATCGACACCTCGGCCTCCAGACCATGCCGTTCGATCCGGCCGACGTAGTATGGATGCGCGCTCTGGCTCCAATCCTTCTTGAAGCCCTCCTGTCTTAGTGCCGCATCGATGGTTCGGAGGACCTCCTGCTCATCCACTGGTCGACCGTCCCACAGACGGCGCCGGCGAGATGATGGCCGGTGCAGCTACAACAGCCGCAGCCGCAGCGGCGTGAGCCTTGACAAGATCGGGACGATTGGGAATTCGCTCGCCAAAGACGGCTTTCAGATGGTCCACGGCGACCTCTGGCAGGTAGCAATGGTTGATTGCGTCATCCAGCTGCTCGTGCATCGCGTTGGCAGCCTTGATGGCCTGCTGACGTTGCTCGCGGGTCCAGGATGACCCGAGAACTTCAGCGGTGTCGGCCGGATTGAGAATCTCACCGGCGAACATATCGGCCAGGCGCGAAGTCACCTCGAGGAGCGCGAGATCATCGCGGCGCGGGACACTCAGATGGCCAACGTCCTCGAATGCGTAGAAGGCGCAGGCCATCAGTATGATCGACGAGATATGTTCAAGTTTGTGATAATCCCGCCAGGCCTTCAGGTAGCGGCATTCGCGCCGCAAGAGTTCGCCATAGAAATCGACGGCATTGAGAAACCAGTCATGAATCTTTCGCGGGTCGGACTGCTTCCAGTTGTCCTTGCGGTGCGCGAGCAGAACCTTGTCGGAATCGACCTGATCCCAGCGGTCGATCCGCATCTTTCGCGAACCCATAAAGTCGATGTTGTCTTCGGAGTCGGCAATAGCCCGGTCCATCGCAGCCTTAGTCAGCCTGCCAAACTGATCGTCGGGAATGGCATACAAGGGGACGTCAACGTGGAGGCAATCGTCGATGATGACCCGCGCGCAGGTGTCTTTCTCCTCGAAGCCCTTCCACTTCTCGCGCTTGATCAGTACCTTCAGGGCCGCGTCGATAATGTCGAAGTAGAGTTTCGCCGCTTCGGCGGGACCGTTGCCCTTGACGAATGTCATCGGCAGATAGAGGCCGTCGTCAACGTCAATCTGCTGCGGCGGCATCCATGCGCGCCGATTGAGCAGTTTGTACGCCTCGCTGCCCTGCGTGAAGAAGCGCGGTGTGATCTGTCTTCCGAACTGCCGTTTCGTCTCGCTCGCGATCACCGTCCTCAGATGGGCGCGGATCTTTCGCTTGGCGTTTTGTAGCTTGTCCTGTTCGTCAGCTAGCAGCTCGAGCTTGGCAAGAAGATCGACGCCCCCTTGGGCGCCGTGAAGCAGCTTATCGACGTTTGCCACAGTGGTACCTTTTCTGGTTACAGCTCGCTCGCCACCGACGGTTCGGCGATCCGGGCGTCGGGGACGGCTTGCATCCAGCGGCACGAATCGATGGCTACGCTATAGAATAGCGCTTTTGGGGGGGGGCTTTGGAGAACGAATTGACAACAGAATCCACCAAAAAGAAGCCGTTTCAGATACTTGCGCTCAGCGGGGGCGGGTACCTCGGGCTGTACGCGGCCGAGATCCTTGCCCGCCTGGAGAAAAGGGCTGGCAGACCCATTGGAAGCTGTTTTGATTTGATCGCTGGCACTTCCGTCGGTGGGATCCTTGCAGCGGGCGTTTCGCTGGATGTGCCGGCTGCCCGGATGCGAGACCTCTTCATCGAGCGGGGTCGAGACATCTTTTCGGGCCGGCCGCGGCCGAAGTTCGGCTGGATCGACGCGGGGCGGTCAGTGCTTGGTCCGAAATACGATGGCGAAGCCTTGCGGAGCGTTGTTTCCGAAATTATTGGCGACCAAACGATGCTGGCTGCCTGCAAGCACCGCTTGATCATCCCCGCGGTCAACATGACGAAGGGGAGTGTCCAGATGTTCAAGACGGGCCATCACCCGGATTTCACGCTGGATCCCAAGCGGCGATTGGTCGACGTGGTCATGGCGACCAGCGCCGCGCCGACCTACTTCCCACTGGCGGAGGTTGGCGCTGCGCACTATGCCGACGGCGGTCTCGTCGCCAATGCCCCTGACCAATGTGCCCTGCACGAGGCAACGCACTTTCTGAAGCAAGATGTGTGTCAGATCTCGATCCTCAGCATCGGCACCACTTCGACCGGATTTTCCCTCAAGCGATCCCTCGGTCGCGATCTCGGCAGCGCGAAATGGATGATGCGAGGCCGGCTATTGAGAACGATCGTTTCCTCACAGCAGCAGCTCGTCGATTACATGCTGCGCCACCAACTGGGCGAACGCTATCTGCGAATCGATGCCACCCAATCGGAAGAGCAGCAGGCAGATTTGGCCCTGGATGTTGCTGACGCGAACGCTCAAGGCACGTTGCTTGGCTTGGCGGAAGGTAGCTTCCAGAAGGTTTCTGCTGATCCTGCACTTCAAAAATTTCTGACTCACAAGCCCGATCCGCCCGACTTTCCCGGCGTGACCTCGGCTTAGATTGAACGGCGAACGCTCTAAAGTCGGTACCTGGAAGACCAAGTTCTCATAGGCGTTTCTTGAGTTGGATCGATCCCTTGGTATTGCGATCGGTCCAGTAATGACCGCTCATCTTCTTCGGCGGCGTACCGATGACGCGGTAGCGGAATGCGCCATAGTGGATTTCGGTCTGCGTGCCGCGGGCGAGAATGTCGGGGTCGCTCTGGTAAACGCCAATCACTTCATAGACACCGTCATTGTGACGGATCAGCCGTCCAGCTAGCTGAAAGGATCTATTTGTGTTGGGCTCTTCGCCTGTCACCAATCGAACCGATAACGATGTGTAGGTTTGCGTAATCGTGGCGGCGCCGGTTATCGTCTTGTTCTCTCGGCCGCCCTGTTCGGCGTAGGAGGACAATAACTCAGCGCCCCACTCGCCGGAGAGGTCGGGTCTCTTGTGAAAAAGCCGGAACGGCCAGTGCCGCCATAATACCCGGTCGAAGGCCGTCAAGAGGCCGGTGACGACCGCGACCGTGACCGAAAATGGCTTGGCGTAATCCCAGGATAGGTCTACTCCGAAGTACAGGAGTGAAATTGCCCAGACCGCAGTACAGGAGTGAAATTGCCCAGACCGCGGCCGCAACGATGATGATAACTGAGATCGAAAAGCCTGAAGGCATGTCCGAAGCAAATGTCTGAGGAAATGATTATCGAAGCGCTGCTTCGGAAAGTACATTCTGAAGGACTTCCTCGCTACCCTTTGCTGGTCGTGTTCTTCACCGGAAGCGAAGAGCCGCCGGATTGTGTTTCGATGCTTCGCGTTCCGATGCTGAGTGGAGGCTTTGTCTTTGGCGAGGACTTTGGCAGCCGGGTTCGGCAAGCAATGGCGGATAACGAGAGCGCCCACGATGGAGCGGTTGCGTTCGGCCGATCGAGGAAGTCCAGCTCCTATAAGTGCGCGGGCTGGTCTTACCGCATTGTCGCGACAACAGCATCTGGTGCGGCAGAGGCAAACAGGGGTGCGGCTTACAACAGCGCAATTTCATTGTCGCTGAGCCGCGGTGTCGATCTCGTCTGCCTGTTTTCCCGGGATCTGGAGATCTTCGTGGGTGGGAGGCGGGCAACCCTCGTTGAGGGTCGCTAGTTCATATCATATGGGAAGCGATTGCGGTTGCTCCGCCGATAACCAGGCCCATCTGAATACCGATCCAGCCCAGCACGCTGGACGGGGAGGGCAGGAACCACCTTTTTGTCTCCAAAAAAAAGGTCCGAATCGGCCGCAATCGTGTAAATCATTGATTTGGCAACGAAAACCTTTTTGAAATCTAGCTCTTGTAGGGTGTCAGAAGTTCTCCTATGTTTCTGACACTGGAGTGAGAGCCATGACCGCCCTTAGCACCCGGATTTTGGAAGTCACCAAAGAACTGCCCGAAGGCGCGCCGATTGCTGCCAAGGCGCTTTTGCACCTTGGAAAGCGTGCTGCTGTCGATCAGGCCCTTTCGCGTCTTGCCGAGCGAGGAAAGCTCCTGCGCGCGAGGCGAGGGGTGTATCTGCGTCCGGTCGAAAGCCGTTTCGGGGTTAGAGCTCCGTCGGTCGAAAAAGTCGTCGAAGAAACCAAGGCTCGCAGTGGTGAGACCATTGTTTCCAGCGGCGCGGCGGCGGCCAACCATCTTGGTTTGACAACGCAGGTACCTGTCCGTCAGGTTTACCTGACCTCTGGTCCTTCTCGCGAGCTCCACCTTGGCAAGCAAGTTGTCCAGCTCAAGCATGCGCCGCTTTGGCAGCTTACGCTGGCGAACCGTCGTGCTGGTGAGGTGGTGCGTGCGCTTGCCTGGGTGGGTCCCAAGACGGCAGAACGAGCATTGCGGTCGGTCAGTCAGAAACTGACACCAACCGAAGTGAGGGAACTCAAGTCTGCGGCGTCTTCATTGCCGACTTGGCTTGCCAGGCCGGTAAGCGAACTACATGTCTGACAGGTTCCTAAATCTGTCTGACGCCGAGCGCCGAGAGGCGCTCGGCGTTGCTGCTTCCAATTCAGGACGTCCGGCACATCTCCTTGAGAAAGATGTCTGGGTTGTTTGGTGCTTGAACGCACTCTTTTCCTCTCCACTGGGAGAGCACCTCGTTTTCAAGGGCGGAACCTCCCTTTCCAAGGCGTACCGCGCAATCCGCCGCTTCTCAGAGGACGTCGACCTTACCTACGATATTCGGGCAATAGCCCCTGATCTCGTGAAAACAAGCGAGAGCAATCCCGTCCCTCAGACCCGAAGCCAGGGCAAAAAATGGAGCGACCAGGTCCGAGAGCGACTTCCAGTTTGGGTGAAAGAAAAGGCGCTTCCCGTTGTCAATCAGTGTCTGGAAAACGACAAGCTGAGTGCAAAGGCGGAAGCCGATGATGACAAAATCTTCGTCCGATACGCTCCCTTGGAGACAGGCAATGGCTATGTGAGCCCCGCCGTCATGCTTGAATTCGGCGCAAGATCCACCGGCGAGCCGAGCGAGCTTCACGACGTGGTTTGCGACGCCGCCCAGTATCTTGAAACTCTCGAGTTTCCCACTGCACGGCCGAAAACCATGAAAGCGGAGCGCACCTTCTGGGAGAAGGCGACCGCCATCCATGTTTTTTGTGTCCAGGGCAAACTGCGAGGCGAGCGTTTTGCTCGCCACTGGTACGATCTCGTGAGGCTGGATGACGCGGGGATCGCGGACGCCGCATTAAAAGACCGAGAACTGGCCAACACGGTGGCAGGGCATAAAACATGGTTCTTCTCTGAAAAGGACCGTGCCGGTACGACGATTGACTATCACAAGGTAGTCAATGGTGCATTGAAGCTCGTCCCTGAAGGCGAAGCGCGAGCCGTTTTGGAACAGGACTATCAACACATGGTCGACGACGGCCTCTTGCTGGATGAGCCGGAGACCTTTGAGACGCTAATGCAACGGTGTGCGGACATCGAACGCCGAGCGAACAGACCAGCCTTGAAAATCTAGAGATGGTCGGAGTTCATGCGCTGAGCTCGATCAGTTATCGTGCAGATCACCTAAACCGCGACGAAAACTCCGCTTACAGCTCGTACTCGAGCGACAGGTGCTGGATTGGCGGCTACGGATTCCCGGGGCTGCCGCCGCAGCAACAGTCAACAGATTAGAAGTGCTTGCCGCAGAGGGACTTCACGAGAGACCCTGAGGCGTGTGCCGCCGTCGTTGGGCAGGTTGAACCCGTCTGTGCCGCCTCTCTCCCGGCTCCAACAGGAGCATGAAGCCGTAGCCGGGCGACGCGCTAAAGGGATTTCACCCGAACAGTTGCGGATTGGGCGGACCAGCCGGATTCAATCCCCGCAGCAGTTTATTCAACTCGTTGGCGATAAGTCGTTGATCGAAGTGACGGAGAATGACGGTCTAAGCTATGTCGACTGGTGGCACGACGCGTCATTTCCGGCGAGATAAACTCCAAAACTGCCGACCGGGATATCGGCCAGCAAAGCCGCTGCATGCTGAAAAATCTGGCGCATCCGACGCGGCTACAGGTATTCCGACTCAAGGACCTTCGCTTGCGCGGCGAGACGGAAAAGTCTCGCGTCCCGTTCGACCACGAATTGAAAAGGCGGCCGAGATGTTCAAGCAGGCGATGGCGGGGCAAGCATGCGTGAGTTGCGGAGGGATCAAAGCGCAGCGTTCAGCGAAGGAAGCGAGCTTCAGCGGCCTTGACCTCGCGCATCTTCTGGAGCCTGAAAATCTCCTCCACCGGCAGAATATCCTTGTGGACGTTCTGAACGCCACCGTCAGCAATGATCCGGCGGAAAGTCTCCTGCATGGCAGTTGCAGCAGCGCGGATGCCGTAATTGCCATAGATCATCATACGGACATTGCCCAGCGCCTTGACCCGTTCGGCGTCGAGATCCGGATAGGCGTTCGGCACGATCACGAGCGGCACCGGATCGGTCCAGGCGCGCGAAAAGCTTTCGATCTCGGAGGGATCCCGCTTTTTCGAGTGGATCAGGATCATGTCAGCGCCGGCGTCCACATAGGCGTGGGCGCGCTGCAGAGCTTCCGCTTCGCCGAGGCCTGCGATCAAGGCCTCGGTGCGGGCGATCACGAGGAAATCCGGCTCCTGTCTCGCCGCGACGGCAGCCTCGATCTTGCCCTGGAACTCCGCAATGCGCAGCAGCTCCTGGCGCCCATCGGCTGCAAGGCTCGTGACCTTTGGAAAGGTCTTGTCCTCGATGACGACGGCGCTGGCGCCGGCGCGCTCATATTCGCCGATAGCATGGATGACATTGATGGCGTTGCCGTAGCCCGTGTCGATGTCCGCGATGATTGGCAGCGTCGTGCGGCCGGCGATCGCCCGCAGCGTATCCAGATGCTGCGTCATCGAGATCAGGCTCATATCCGCCAGGCCGTAAAGCGCTGACAGCTCGAAGCCCGAGGCCCACAGGCCATCAAATCCCGCCTCTTCGGCGAGAATCGCTGAAAGAGGACTATGGGCAGCCATGATGTGGAGGAGGTTGGTTTCGCAGAGGCGCATACGGAGGCATTTGGCCGGGGGCATCGGCAGATCTTTCAGGACAGGGCCGCGCAGGCGGCGATGATGCGGTCACAGGCGCGGGTGAGGTCCTCGAGTGAGGAGGCATATGAAATGCGGATATAGGGCGAGGCCATAAAGCCGCTGCCGGGCACGACGGCCACAGCGAATGCGTCGAGCAAATACGTGGCAAAATCGGTGTCGGTTTCGATCACCTTGCCGCCGGGCGTGCGCTTGCCAATAACTTCCGCGCAGGAGGGAAAAACGTAAAAGGCTCCGTCCGGCACCCGGCACGATA
Organism: Bradyrhizobium sp. B117; assembly: GCF_038969555.1. NCBI lineage: Bacteria > Pseudomonadati > Pseudomonadota > Alphaproteobacteria > Hyphomicrobiales > Nitrobacteraceae > Bradyrhizobium > Bradyrhizobium sp. B117. Next base: position 8,253,511 of record NZ_CP152414.1, on the reverse strand, counting down.
ACCCCTCCGCCTGGTTCAGCTTGCTGATCACGAGGTCGCGGCGCTCCAGAAAGGCGCGCACGAATTCATCGATATGGTCTCGTCCGCCAGACAATGCCTCAATGGCGGCGTATTGCGAAATCGAGCTGGTGTGTGACGACGTCTGGCCTTGGATGAGGTTCATGGCCTTGATCAACGGGAGGGGCCCCGCACCGTAACCGACACGCCATCCAGTCATTGCATCGGCCTTAGACACGCCGTTGACGGTCAAAGTGCGCTCATAGAGGTCGGGCGCGACGGCGGCCATGGTCGCAAAGTCGGCGTCATAGGTGAGCTTTTCATAAATGTCGTCCGACAGCACATAAATTTGCGCATGCCGCCGCAGCACCGCGGCGAGCGCCAGCAACTCGCTTCGGCTGTAGACTGCACCGGTTGGGTTGCACGGCGAATTCAGCATCAACCACTTAGTTTGCGGCGTGATCGCAGCCTCCAGCGCCTCGGGACGGAGCTTGAAACCATCGAGCTCATCGCAGGCGACAAGAACTGGCTTACCGCCGGCGAGCGCCACCATATCGGGATAGGAGACCCAGCACGGTGTCGGGATCACAACCTCGTCGCCCGGATCGAGGCTGGCAAAGAGCGCGTTGAACACAACCTGCTTGGCACCGCAGCCGACCGTGATCTGGTCGAGAGCGTAATCGAGCTCGTGGTCACGGCTGAAGCTCTCGCGGATCGCTTGACGCAACGGCTTGATCCCGGCGACCGCAGTGTACTTCGTCCGACCGCCGCGGATTGCCCGGATGCCGGCTTCGCAAACAGCGGCTGGCGTGTCGAAATCCGGTTCGCCCTGACTGAGCGTAATCACATCGATGCCTTGCTCGCGCAGCTCGGCGGCACGCGCTGTCATGGCTTTGGTTTCAGAGGGGCGGACGGCGCGGAGGCGCTCTGCAATGAGAGACACGATAGAGGACCTGCGGACTTGGAAGGACAAATTCTTTACAGTTCCTACCCGCTTCCAAACAGTCTAACCAATCGCACAATCATGTTTTTGCATGAAATAATCGAAAGTGGCGATGCTTAGTTGCCGTCTCCGCCGGACCTGCCGCATCTGCGGACCGTCCAGACGGCGATGGAAGACTCGCGGACGTTGAGACTGCACGGCCAGCCGCCTCGGTTCGGCACTCGATACCGCCTGGCAGCCCCAGGTGTCTTCGTACGGCGAGGAACCGCCGCGGACGCGCGTCGGAGTGAACTGTCTGCGGTTCTTGAATGTCATCAGTCAACGTGATCGATCTTGTTGCGCCGGGGCACGCCAGCTCGGTTTCCGCGCTCTGCATGTTCACGACGGATCTGTGGGAAGGCGCTCCCGGCTAGAGCAATGGGTGCCGACGGATAGAGCGCACTAGCAGCACGCAAAGTGGCTGGTGGCGATTGCGCTGCGTCCAGGCAGATTAGATTCCGCAAAGTCGTCGATGCCCCAATGGTCTTGAAGGACATCAAAGGGTCGCGTTGACCTGTGCTTGAAACGATGAGTGGTCGTGTACATGCATGGTGAGCTGATGAGTTGGTTTGCAGTCCTATCCAACTTCGACGGGAGGCTGAAGATCTTCACGAGCCTCGGATTGGTAACAATCGTAAATGGGGCGCGACGGGCGAGCAGTTCGCATCCATCTTGTCGAAGCAGCCAGCGCTCAGCGGTTGACGAGCGTCTGCAGGGCCTCAACGGCAACCCGGAGAGGGGTTGACGGACGTAGGCAGTCCATTATTGCGACTGGCGCGGGTGATCGGCTTCGAACGAGATAGGGCGCTGCGCTGGATCTTAACGAGCATAAGCGTGCTCCGGCCATCGCAGCAAGCGCGTACTTTCTTCGCGGCCAATCTGTCAGAAAGGAACACGTTGCTTCGAGCCGCAGCGCCCTTCGACATCTCGTCTTGGGCATCGCGTATTTGGTTGGTTTAGATCGAATTATTCGCTGACTGTCATCCAACTGTAGCAGGCCGGGTTTTGAAGCTCCTAACGGCGGCCGATGCGACGAGAGAAGTGGAATGGTTCTCGTTCGCTGCGAGTTTTCGGGACGATATGGAAGCGCTCGATTGGAACCTGAATTCGTCGGCAGCATCTGTTCGATTACGCGGCTCGTACGTCTCTTCAGTTGGCAAGCTCGGATCGTGATGTTGATCTCAGAGGCCCTCAGGCCATGGACCGCGATGCTCATCCTGCCCCGACCCGGGCCGGCATCCGTTTTTGTTGCCGCACGTTGCGGGCCAGGCATTCATATCTTTGGGCGCCGTGCTAGTGGGAGCCCAGCGCGGCCCCGTTTACGCCAACACCTGCTAGCGAAACGGTGGGCCGCAAATGCGAGCGCTCCATTGAGGGTGTCGCGCCGGATCGCGATCTTCGAGGCTCTCATTAAAACCACGCAGGGCCATGAGTCCGCGGGCGAACGCATCTGCAAATCGTCCATCGTGACGCAGGAAGAGAGCGACGGGCGTTGCCGTTCACCGGCAATCGTTTCCAGCACGATCTCTGATGCACTGCACCGCGCGATCTTCTCGAGCCTCACGTCACTACAGATACAATCACAAACGGCGGAACAAGCACATGTCTAGAGATCATCAGGCCCGAACGGCGCCTATCAGCCTTGAACGGTCAACGCCACCGGCTTGTCCGAACCTGAAAGAGACAGTCAGAGAGGGCCTGCGTGCACTCAGTGATTCAACGGAGATCCAAAACGGCGTAAGACAACATCGGTTTTCCGGAACGGAAGCGGACAAAGCTCATGCCGCGAAGTGGCTGGCCTTGCGCTTCGAGAGGGCTGTCGATCCGCAACGCATCATCCTCACCAATGGGGCCCAGAGCGCGATGGTTCTTGCCCTCGCATCAGTCGCTGCGCCGGGCGATACCATCTTAACCGAGGAGCTCACCTATTACGGCTTTCGCAAGCATGCGCATCTTCAGGGCATTCGGACAGAAACAATAGCGATGGATGACGACGGCGCCGAACCTCAGGCGTTCGAGACGGCGTGCCGCAAATTCGCGCCGAAGGCGCTCTTTCTGATGCCGACTATCCACAACCCGACCACGATCGTCATGTCGCTCGAGCGGCGGCAACGAATCGTTCAAATCGCAAGGCAATATGGAGTGAGCATCATCGAAGATGATGTGTATGGAGTGCTCGCAGACAGCGTTCCAGCTCCCTTTGGCGCGTTGGCGCCTGAGATGACATGGCATATCACAAGTTTTGCAAAATGCGTCGGCCCTGGTGTTCGGGTTGGCTACCTCGTTGCGCCTCATGGCAAGGCGGCGCAAAAAACGCTTGACCGCTTCTATGGCATGTCGACTTGGTTTGCGGCCCCTTTGTCTGTCGAGCTGGTGAACCTCTGGCTCGCCAGCGGTTCGATGCAAAAGATCGTAGCCGGCGTCAGAGAAGAGGCGGTCGCCAGACAGAGGATTGCCGCGCAATGGCTCACTGGCATCTCATTTCGGACCCGGCCGGATGCGCTTTTCCTCTGGCTCGATCTTGAGGGGATTATCGATCAGGACGAACTGGTTGCGCAATGCGCTTCAAGATATATCACCATCCGGCCAGGGCGGATTTTTGCAACTGATCCGAAATTGCCTGTAAACCATGTCCGTCTTGTCATCGGCAGCCCCGAGAGCCGCGATGAGTTGGAGGCGGCTATGGCTGTGGTTGGAGGTGTTCTCCAAGCGGCCCGTAAGGGGGCTATGGCGGGCGTTCGCTGATGTCTCGCGATCCCCGTTTTATTATCGCGAGCTTTGATGGTTTGCGCCCCGACCTCATTAGCCCGCAATTGACCCCTCATCTTTGGCGCATGAAGGCGGCTGGAGTGACGCTTGCTAAGCATCGCACCATCTATCCGAGCGAAACCCGATCCGCTTTCCCGAGCCTTGTCACCGGCGCCACCACCGACCGGCATGGCATGGTCGGCAACAAGTACCTCGATCGAGCCGTGACCCCGCCGCGCTATATCGACACGTCCGACGCGGTTCTGCTGCGCCGGCTCGATGTCGAGAGCAATGGCCGGCTTTATTCGGCGCCATCGCTCGGCGAGATCTTGGCGGCGAAGGGGCGGAGCCTTGCTGTCCTCGCCACCAACACAGCGGGTACCACCAGGCTATTCCACCACAAGGCCGAGGATTTCGGCCATATCCGTCTATCCGGTCATTTTCGTGAGGCCTGTGCGCCAGATGATGTGTTCACCGAGATCGAAAGGCGTGTCGGCCCATTGCCTCCAGCTCCACCCAAAACCGAGCCCGATCGCAGCGGACAGGACTGGATCACATCCGCCTTTCTCGACGTCGTTTGGCCGAAATATCGACCCGACGTGACGATCCTCTCCTACGGTGAGCCGGACGTCACCTCGCATTTCCACGGCACGGCTGCCGAGGCGACACGCTCCATCATCGCTCATTGCGACCGCCAGTTCGGGCGCGTGCTCGACTGGCGGCAGGCCGAGGGAAAGCAGGCTGGGGTTCAGCTTTTCGCGATCTCGGACCACGGCCATATCACCGGCCATACACGAGTCTCAGTCGCCAATAGTCTGCGCGCGGCAGGGTTCAACCCCGGTACGGCACCGTCTGCCGACGTTGACGTGGTGGTGGTGCCGGGCCAGGTTGGTGCTCTCTATCTTGCCAATCCAGAGGAGGCAAACGTCGCGCGGCTGGTTACGGCCATGACATCCGAGCCATGGTGCGGTCCGCTGTTCACGCGTGCAAAGGATGAGGTCAACGGCATTGCCGCCGGGAGCCTGTCAAATCGCCTGATTTTTGCGGATCATCCCCGCGCCCCGGACGTCGCGTTTTCCTTCCGCGCCGACGATACCGTCGACCCGTTCGGCCTCTTAGGCGGCACCTTCTATGATAATGACCGCCGAGCGGGTCTCGGTCTTCACGGCGGCCTCCATCCGAAGGAGCTCGCGGCAGTCGGCCTCGTCGCAGGATCAGTGTTTCCGAATGCCGGATGCGCATCTTTCGTTCCGTCAGGTATTTGCGACATCGCACCGACAATTCTGAATCTGCTTGGCATTGAAGCACCCCCGACGATGAGCGGACGGGTGCTCCATGAATTGCTTCGGCCGTCCGAAGCCTTCGACAGTCCTGTACGCGAGGAGAGCTTCGAGACGCGCCTCGGAGGCTACAGGCAGTTGCTCCGGCGCGAGCATGTCGGCCACGCCTGTTACATTGCCGGCGGTTGGAATTCCTATTGAAGTGAGAGGCCGCAAAGGTTTCACGCCAAGCGTCCATCGCGGATCAAATGCATCTGTCAGATGCCGCTCATTCGGTAAGAAAAGATCGAGGCTATCAGCAGGAACGGGACCGCGATGGTGGCGGCCTTTGAGGTGCCAAGGCGCGATCCTCGGAACCTTAATCGAGTACAGCGTATCTGCCTCATTGTCGCAACGCGCGACGTCTTGGATGTCGCGGGTCTCGTCAGCTTCGTGCTGTGTGGCCGGTGGGAGCACGTCTGGTTTGCAATGCGCCGTCGACAGCCGGATCGGCCGTCCGTCAGTCCAGGCCAGCAGTGTTGTGTCGCCGACGCAGACCGGTTGATCACAATCAATGTTCGAAGGACCAAAAGCGCATGCCAAAATATAAGTTGGCGATCGGTGGGGTATGCCGACGCTGAGCCGGCATCGAGGGTATGGACATCAATGGATTCTGCCCATGTTGCATAATACCTGAAGGTCCGAAGTGCGCTTAGACGTGGGCCTTGAGAGCTCCGCAGGAGCAGCGCGCTGCTTGCGTTTGGTCGCGCGGACGCGCGCAATATGCAGTCAGTTCTTTGTTGTTGCCGGGTCTCGGATCGCATTTGGCCGAGACAAAGTTCTAGGACCGCGAGCTATGGCCTGACGAGCATGTCACGCCTTGCTCAATTCCGGTCGCAGCAAGGTCTGCAGCGCTTCACGCGTTGCTGCTTCGACACATTCTCTTACCGAGCATCGGACGTCATCGTATTCGGACAAGCTCACATCGAATTATTCGATAGTCGTCATCCGGCTGTAGCAGTCCGATCTTTTAACGTCGCGCACAACAGCGGACACGCCCAAACGGGATTAAGCGATCTCAGTGCCGTGCTCAGCAACGCGTTCACGATGTGGGAGTAACGGCGATGGCATCGGTATCGATTGACGGGATCGTGAAGAACTATGGCCCGACGCCTGTCTTGCGTGATGTCTCGCTCTCGATAGCGGATGGTGAGTTCCTGACGCTGCTCGGCCCCTCCGGGTGTGGCAAGTCAACGCTCTTACGTGTGCTGGCAGGGCTCGAGATGCAGGATGCCGGCTCGATTTCAATTGGCGGACGGGTGGTCGATGGCCTCAGGCCGAAGCGGCGGGACGTGGCAATGGTGTTCCAGTCTTACGCCCTCTATCCGCATATGACGGTCGCCGCCAATATTGCGCTGCCGCTCCGGATGCGGCGGCTCACGGCGATCCAGAGGCTTCCCCTTGTCGGCCGTCTGCTTCCAGGAAGGGCGCGGATTGCTGCCGAAATCGATATGGAAGTCACCCGCACCGCCAAGTCCTTAGATATTGGCCATCTATTGACCCGCAAACCGGGACAGCTCTCCGGCGGCCAACGCCAGCGCGTGGCAGTCGGCCGGGCAATGGTACGCCATCCGGCTGTCTTTCTGATGGACGAGCCGCTGTCCAACCTGGACAGCAAGCTGCGCGTGCAGATGCGCGCGGAGATCAAGGAACTGCACCAGCGTCTTGGGGGAACCTTCGTCTACGTCACCCATGATCAGGCCGAGGCCATGACGCTGTCGGACCGCGTCGCGGTGATGCTCGATGGCGAGTTGCTGCAGGTCGCTCCGCCGCAGGACATTTATGGCGATCCTAGCGATCGGCGCGTCGCAGAATTCATCGGCTCGCCCAAGATCAACATGCTCGAGGGCGTGATGCGCGAACGCGGGCTCATCGACGTGGCCGGATCGACACTCAAGATCGATGCCGCTGCACTCCCCGGTATGCATCTGAGCCTCGGAATCCGCCCGGAGGCTCTTCATCTCGCCGACCAGGGCGGGCAAAGCACGCTGACTGGTTCGGTTCGCATGATCGAGCATATGGGCTCCGATCTGTTCGTCCATCTCGATCTGGCGGGCCCCGACCAGCCGCTGGTCGCAAGACTTCCGGCCGAATACGGGCCTCGTATCACCCCCGGCCAGACGTTGCACATCGGTATCAGGCCGGAGCGAGTCCTTCTCTTTAGCCCCGATGGACGGCGTTTGCGTGGGCAAGTCGAACTTAGCCGGGCATCGGTCATGCCGCTTCGCGAGGCCGCTCGATGAGGCGGCCTCGTGCGATGACTAGTGCATGCCACGAACTCTCCTCGAGGGGTGGTGCGTCGACATTCCGATGTCCCGCCGCGTCCAAGCCGCCCGGACGAGGTCTTCGCGAAGCCCTGGCGGCTTGGATCTTGGCCGGGCCGTCAGTCTTCTTTCTGCTCATGCTCTACTGCCTGCCCGTGATCGGCGTTTTCGTCATCGCATTCACCGACTGGCAGTTCGGCATGGCGACGCTCTCCTTTGTCGGCCTCGACAACTTCCGCGAGGTCATTGCGGACGAGGACTTTAGGTCCTCACTTCGCAATACAGCCATCTACTTGCTGGTCGTCGTCCCTGGCACTGTCAGCGTCGGACTTTTCATCGCTCTCCTGATCGAAGGCGGCAAGTCCTGCCGCTCCTTCTACCGCGCGATTCACTTTCTGCCCTTCATGGCGACGATGTCTGCCATGGCGATTGCCTGGGAGGCGCTGCTGCATCCGACCATCGGCCTTGTCAATCAGACATTGTCTGCCATCGGCATGCCGGCCGCCAACTGGCTGCGCGACGAGCACACCGTTCTGCTGGCGCTCGCCGCAATAGGCATATGGCAGAATCTAGGCTTCGCGATGGTGCTGTTCCTCGCGGGCCTCAAGAGCATCCCTAAGGACATCTACGATGCGGCCGATGTCGACGGTGCTGACCTGTGGCTGGACCGCCTGCGTACCGTCACGCTGCCGATGCTCGGCCCGGTCTCGATGTTCGTTGTCATCGTTGTCGCGCTGAGAGCGTTCGCTTCGTTCGACACAGTAAAAGTGCTTACCCAAGGCGGCCCCGGCCACGCCTCGGAAATGCTGCTCTACACGCTCTATCGAGAGAGTTTCGAGTATCTGCGCACCGGATATGGCGCGGCGATCGCCGTCGTCTTTCTGGCCATCGTGGTGACCCTCACCCTCGTTCAGGCCCACCTCATGGATCGGAAAGTGCACTACCAATGAGCACCAGAGCGCTTCGCGCTTGCCTGTTGTTGTCTCCGGCTGCGGTCTTCCGGCATACCGTTCTGCTCGCCACCGGCGCGCTCATCCTCCTTCCTTTCGTCTGGATGGTGTCGCTATCAATCAAGCCACCGGGAGAAATCTTCCGGACCAGCTTTTCGTTCTGGCCCGTCCAATTCTATGGCGTCGAGAACTATACAAAGGCAGTGACCCAGGCGCCGTTGCCACGCTATCTCGGCAACGGCGTCATGATCTGCACATTGATCTTGGCGCTGCAAATCCTCGTCTGTGCCCCGTGCGCCTACGCACTCGCCAAACTCCGCTTTGCCGGCCGTGATACTCTCTTCGGCTTGGTGCTGATCGGGCTCCTGCTGCCGCATCAGGTACTTTCGCTGCCGCTCTTCATTCTCGGTTATCAGATCGGCATCCTCAACACCTATGTGGCGCTTGTTTTTCCCTATGTGGTCTCGCCCTTCGGCATATTCCTATTCCGGCAGTTCTTTAAGACCATCCCAGACGACGTCGTTCACGCCGCGCGACTCGATGGTCTCTCCGAAATTGCAATCGTGTGGAAAATCATGGTGCCAATGGCGTTGCCCGCCGTGATCGCCTTCGCAATTTTCTCGATCGTCTCGCATTGGAACGATCTGTTCTGGCCGCTGATCGCGGTGCACGATCAATCGCTGATGCCGCCGCCGCTCGGAATCATGGTCTTCAAGAGCGAGGAGGCGGGCACCGACTTCGGCCCGCTCATGGCCGCAGCAACGCTTGTCGTTCTGCCTCTTATCGTCGCCTTCCTGGCCGCACAACGTTGGTTCATCGAAGGCTTGGCGGAAGGGGCGATCAAGTAGCAGTAAAAACCTGGCTGAAGTCGCCGAACGCCGCCTCAAACCATAGCGAGCGACCATAGGATCCGCTCGCGAGAAATACGAAATATTTCCAAAAATGGAGAAAGCCAGATGTGGCGCTATTTGAAAATCATTGTCGTCATCTCCCTCGCTAATGCCCTTGTTGGAGGCATCATGAGTCCGGCGAAGGCAGAGGACGGCAGGACGTTAAGGGTAACCGCAGCATCCTCTGACCTTAACGCGATGTGGGTCGAACTCGCGAGGACTTTCGAGAACGAACATCCCGGCGTCAAAGTTGAGCTGGATAATTCGACCAGAGGTTACGACGATCTCGTCCAGGCAACTCTGCGCGCGTCGCTCACAGGTTCGTTGCCGGACGTGTCATTCCAGGGCGCCAATCGTCTGCGAATCTACACCGATCGAAACCTTGCCGTTCCGCTCGGCCAATTTCTGAATACGGACACGAGTGACAGCCGAAAAGCGCTTTCTCCAGCGGTTGAAAAAATTGGAGCATCCAAGGGTGATAGCTATGCGCTAGGCTTCGGCGTCGCCGAGCCTGTCGTCTTCTACAATCTAGACCTCCTCGCCAGAGTTGGCGGCGATCCTTCTCACCTCCCGACGACATGGGACGAGATCATAAGACTTGGTTCGAGTATCACCAAGCTGGGCGAAGGAAATGTCGGACTGATTTTTCAATACAATAGTGAGGATTTTTTCTGGGACGCTCTGCTCTTTAGTCAAAATGCGGCGATGATGAATTCTGATGAGAGCAGGATAGCTTTTGATGGACCGGAAGGCCTGAAGGCGTTGGAAATCATCAAACGGATCGGAGAATCGGGACAAGCTTCAGTTGATATGTCGAAAGACCAGGCTCGGTCTTTGTTTGCCGCCGGGAAGGTCGGCATAATCTTCGACTCAAATTCAAATCAGCTGCGCTTCGAAGAGGATAGTAAGGATAAATTCAGGCTTGCGGTCGGCAGGTTTCCGTTGATGGCACCGAACGGGACGCTTCCCGCGGCCGGATCGATCGCAATGATGTTTGCGACCAAACCGGAGCAACAGAAGCTCGCCTGGGAATTCATGAAGTTTGCGAGCGGTCCAACCGGACAGAAAATTGTAGCACTCAAATCCGGATGGCTGCCGGCGAACGAATTCGCTACCCGCGATTCAACAGAGCTCTCCGGCCACTTTGCAAAGAATACCAATTATAAAGCGAGCCTCGATCAGCTACCCATTCTTCGCGGGTGGTACGCTTTTCCAGGAGAGAACGCGCCAAAAGTCACCAAGGTCATCGTGGACGCTATGCGCTCTGTCATCACACTCCAGAAGCCGCCTGAAGCAGGGCTCCAAGCAATGGCGACGCAGGCGCGAAAGCTTCTCGGCGTTAAATGAGTGTTTGAGGCCAGCAAGCGAACAGTACCGATGGTCAATGCAGGCCTTTATCCGGACGAAAGATACGGGATGGCTTGCGCCATCCCATATATCGAATGGAGCCGTCCGGGAAGAAAAGAGTGCGCCTTGGTGCTTTTCTTGACCGGCGGTGGTCATCTGGGGCGGATTTCTTATGGCTATCCTGACGGCGATCCCAGAGATTTTCTCGCCTATTGGCTAACTTCGATGGGATACAATTTGGTTGTGCCATCACCTCCGATCGAACACCCGGTGTTCAACTCTCCGGTTTGTGGACTGGATGTCACAACCTGGTCAGAAGTCTTGATCGATCTGGTAGCGGCAAAGCTGCATGCATGGAAGCTAAAGCCGCGTGTCCTGGTCGTTGGCTGGAGCATGGCCGGTAGATTTATTTCACGTCTTGCCGCGGCGGCTTCCAGCAGAGACATTGCCATAGAGGCATTCGTAAGCCTCGCGGCAACGCCTCCGCTTCCAGGCCTCTCGCCGGTGAATCTCGAGGAAACACCCTTGTCTGCGCATGGCTTTCGATCCTTCCTTGCTCCATCCGAGGGGGGGGGCACGCCGCTCAACCGATCCTGGCTGGCTGCTCTATCGGAGCAGGATCACCTGGAGGGGAGATCAATTATTCCTTCTGAAATATACTTTAGACAGTTCGTTGGTGGCTCACCGTTGAATCTGCATGGTGAAGCTCTTCGCTGGCGCAATGGGCGGATCCAACATTCGCTGTGGGAGGCGGCGAAGGACGTGCTGGCGATGGAATTTCAAGGTGCTCCGCTGTGCGCAGCCATCATTCCGACTGCCTCGAGTGATAGGCACCACCTGCTAACGGATCGGGCCAACTGGTCATTCTTCAATGCCCACGTGATCGCGGCTCGCGCCGCCTCATTCGCTCCCAGTGCTCTAAATAAGGTCCGGTCACTCGTCGAGTCGCTGCCGAAGCGCTTGTCGCGAGAGACCACTGGCGGACATTTCTTCTTCGTTGGCGCGAAGGGGGCCTGCGCCACCGCGCAGGCAATTCTTGCACTTCATGCCGAAACGCTCGCTGTCGAGGCGGAACTGAAAAGCTGCTCGTAAGGATCAGTTTGAGCCACAGCACCCCGCGTTCGACTTTCGCGACAATGTTCGAGCAGAAGCGGCGGGGGAGCAATCTCTCAATCTCGATTCGCAGTCGCTGCTGTCCATGCAAGCCATCGAGCAGCCAGCGGCGGTTTTGCTTTCGGCGTACTCGCATTTGGGTTAATGCTGACCTCTATAAGCCGTGTTTGTCAATCTACATCCGTTTGCGGCAATGATGGAACTAAGGCGCTTGCTAGCATTCAGAATGACGGACTATTGCTGAGCGCGTCATACGAAGATCGAAAGCAGGGCTCCGCTCGCTTGGTGGCGGTGGCCTCTATGATGGCAGCGCTCGGGGGTAATTGAGCGACAAAGCGGGAGCAGGCCGCGTCGGCAAAGCGCGGCTTCAAGCGATCCGCTGAAATTGTTCCGATTTCTGAGGCTGCTGTATGCGCAATGCGCGTAAGATGTCACTGAGCAACGGGTAGGGCGGTTGTCACCTCGGCTGACCAGGAAAATTCGACCCTTCCATCCATTGCAGCATATCGCTCAAACAGCAGGCGGTGCCACCTCATCGTATCTTCCAGGCCGTTGATCTCAATGATCTTCTTGGTGTCGCTACGGGATAAACTCAGGCCCTCGAACTGCTCCCATGTTAAAAAGTCGTCCCAATAGAGCGCAAAATGGCGGACGTTGCGAAACAGAGGCGATGATTTGAGCTCATGCACGAAATTGATGGGTGCGTAGCGTCCGTCGCTGCCCTCAAAGCCGCCGATTACAAAGCCACGAATGTGCTGCTCGTGGTAACGCTCGTAATCTCGAAGCATCGCGCTTCTATCCAGATCCCGTCGAATCATGAGCACCGCGATAAGACCTGATGGGGTCAGGACCCGGTTCGCCTCCGTGTAGAATTTGGGTCGATCAAACCACGTTGCTGCGCTCGCTGCTGTCACCAGAGAAATGGTTCCGCTCTCAGCTGCAAGCCGTTCAGCGCTGCCTGGGATATGCTTGATATTCAAGATGCCCGCAGATCCGCAGATGGCTTTCAGACGCATATCGGCGTTCGGCTCGACGCCCGTAATGCTAGCAGAAGGGGGTAACAGCCTCGCCAGTTGCCTTGTAAAAAGTCCTGTGCCACTGCCGATATCAAGCACAGAGAGAGCGCAAAGTCCTGCAGGCTTCACGCGCTCGGCAATGAAGCTTACTAGTTCATCCGGATAACGCGGCCGATAGCTGTCATAAGCATCAGCAAGCCCTGTGTAGGCAGAGTGCGCATTGACCCTTTGACGGCGCATCGTTCACCTCCGATCGCTTGTTGTGGAACGAGAAAAGCCCGCTTGAATGGACGCGCCGCAGATCCTGCGAGGATGTCCTAGGCGCCGTTTAGAACGGCTACGGTACTTGGATGTGCGAGCCCGATCCGGTTGTCTTGGATCTCGGGGGCGTTTCCGCAACAAAGTCATCGCTCGCAGAAGCAGGGCGGCCGCTAGAATCGGCGCTCTAAGGAAAGTTGTTTGTTCTCGCCGGGAGCTACACATGAAGAACGTACTGGCTTTATTAAAAGCGCATCACGCGACAGCAGAGTTGCGTCGAATGCGGAAGGGCAAATTTGTCCCTTGCCAAGCCACAGCTTTCGTCGTCTCAATCGTTCACATACTCTCATTTTTATAAACTACCCACGTTGGTCGTTGATTAGAACGGCAGTTGCTTCATTTATGGCGAGTGTCGACCAAGCGCGCCAGCGAAGTATCGCTCACATTCGGCCGGCAACCCTATCGATCCAATCATCCTGGTGGATCAACTCTGTCTTGCAGTGGTTCTCGCCCGCTGAGAGCGGGCGGCGGCCGCGGAGCTCTTGAGGAGAGGAGGAGGAGTTGATCTTGGTGTTGCTGAGCAGCGTTGCTGGGCACCGTGAGCGGGCGAGAGGAGGCCACGGAGCGCTTCGGTGGGCATGAAGGCCTCTTCGACCATACTCGCCTTCGAGAGATCGTATGGTCTCGCTCTTCAGCCAGCCTCTGCCACCCAGGCGCGCAGGTGGATGTCTCTGAACTGGCAAGCATAGCGTTGTCTCATTGCTCTGCTTACTTCAACTGGAGCCGGCAAAATGAATATTCCTGGTAGTCATCGACATGGAAAGCCAATCAGCCTTATAAGAACCACTCCGCCGACCCCAGAATGGATGGGGGCGGAGTTGTCGAGAACGCTGCTTGAGATATCTGAACGAGGAGATGTCGCGACCCTGTTGAGATATCATCGTTTTCAAGGAACTGATTCTGATCGCCAAGCTGGAGCGGCGTGGCTAGCGAAGCGCTTCGGGGCTGCGCCGTCGATTGACCGGATCATCGTTACGAACGGTACTCAGAGTGGCCTCCTAATCACATTGGTCAACGTGGTTGGAAGCGGCAATGTGCTGCTGACAGAAAGCTTGAGCTATTACGGGTTGCGGCGGATTGCCAGCTTCTTGAACATTTCCGTCAAGGGCATCGCCATGGATGACGACGGAGCGGCGCCGGAGGCGTTCGAGGACGCGTGTAGAAAGCTCAGTCCCAAAGCGCTATTCCTTACGCCGACACTCCATAACCCAACCACAATCACGATGTCGCAGGAACGACGGCTCGCGCTCGCCGATGTCGCGAGGCGACATGGCGTTGTGATTATTGAGGACGATGTTTACGGGCTGCTTCCACCGGAAGCTCCGCCCCCGATCAGTGCGTTGGCCCCTGACGTAACCTGGTACGCCGCAGGCCTCGCCAAGTGTATTGGCCCTGGTTTGAAGATTGCCTATCTGTTGATGCCCTCCGCTCAGGCGGGCACAAGCGCGTTTGATCGCTTTCACATGACCTCGACTTGGCATGTCACGCCCCTGTCCGCTTTGGTCGCTCAAAGCTGGATCGCCGATGGCACCGCTGAGAAAGTGCTGCTCGCAGTACGCAGTGAGGCGGTCGCGCGACAGGAAATGGCAGCAAGGTCGTTCATTCATGCAACGTACCGGAGCAAGCCGGAATCACTACACCTGTGGTTGGCGCTTCCGCGCAGATGGACGCAGCGGAGCTTTGTCGCGGCGGCAGCCGAGGCTGGTGTCTTGGTTCAGTCCGGAAGCATGTTCGCGGTCGATGAAGATACTTCCCCTATGGCCATTCGCATCGTCCTAGGTAGCCCGGAAACTCGTGCCAGCCTTGGAGAAGCCTTGACAGCGCTCAGGCCTCTTGTGCACGAGAATATATAGCCTTCCGAAAAGCGGAGACTGTTGCGGAGATCGGCACATCCAGGTCGATCTCGCAATCGATGAGCAGGAAAGTTCTGCCTCGACCTGAAGGCACAAAGCGCAGGGCTCGGATCTGATTCAACAGATTCGGGAAGAAGGCGATGATGTAGAATGACTGCCGATCGAACGAAAGCCCATGCCGTGCTCATCCAGGAAGACGAAACGGTCCGGTTCAGGGGGCCCGCTGGCGCGAGAACCCGAGCGGCTGGCCTGAGCTGAGCCTGGTCCTTGATTTGTCGACGATCAGCGACCTTGGCCCATTAGGGCTGTTGCCATCGGTGTTGCGCGAAAGCGTAAAATGGGTTGAGATGACAATAGCCGCCTGCACCAGATGCAGTGGCCATGCACTGGCCATAGGTGGAGAACTGGCAAATGCCAGGATATCCCCAGGGACGCCCTTTCAGACAATAAATGTCTTGTATGGCAGGCAGCGCGTATTCCGCACGATTTCGGGCATCGGCAGTTGATAAGCCGGCCAGGGCGCAAACTGCGATCGCAATTATGAACTGAAGGTAGCGCATGGACGCCTCCGTCCCAAAAGCTTGTTACCTACAACTTTATTGAAGCCCAAACCGTCCGAATTGTACATTCACACGTTGGTCAAGCCCGAATGTCCGGCCGCGTGCGCCCGCCGCAGATCGCTTTCGGACCGCGCGTTCCCTTCGACTAAAGCTCAAAGGCGAGCAGGGTCGAGCGGAGCGAGAAGCCGCAATCAGTGGTGCGAGGTCGCCAACAGCATCAATGATTGGACGGCATGAGAGAAGAGAGAGGATCAGTTGTGTGAGCTGTTGGGGGTTAATTGTGCGCCTAAGGCAGGGACGATGCATTATTCCAGGTGACCGCGAGTGGAATGACGCATTTTTCCCGCGCTTGTCTCGTTCGGTGCGCAGGTATACCGCGTCATGGCCGCTACGCTTACGTTGAGCTGAGTGAGGGGCCTTCTGGTTCTGCCCAAATGGGAGTTTCGTCTAGTCTACAAAGGAGACAGGATGGCCCCGTCGCAAACGCGGCCCGCCAGTTGGCGCCGACCCTGCGGGTGGGCGAAATTTGCGAATCGGACATGATCAACACGAGGTAGTTGTCGTACGCTGCCACTACTTGTGAGTTGCTGGTTCGTTACTCGTCGTCATTGCCTTTAGGCAAATACTTGTTCTGATCTTCTCGCGCATAACAGCCAAATTGGTGAGCGCTCTCCACTTATAGGCGGGTGGACGGATTTTTTTCTGCTCATTGCCATGGAGCCTCGCAGATGTCCCTCAAAGCAGTACCTTTCATGTTGTTCCTCGCAGTCGCTTTTGGTGCCCCTGCTTCCTCGCAAGCTGCAAAGGGTCGGTGAGGCGTGCGGCGGCTTCGGCGGGATCAAATGTGACCGCGGACTTTGGTGCGATCCAACGCCAGGCCAATGTGGTTTTGCTGTGTCTTCAGGCGTATGCGTCAAGGCCGGCAAGCTTTGTCCGCAATCGCGTGCAAAATCAGTGATCCCAGTCGGCAGTTGTGACGGAAAAAACTTACAACAAGGCGAGCGGCAGAAGAGGCGCGCCGGCAAGAAGAACGACGGAAGCTGTTGACGCGGATCGGCCTCTCATCGAGGAGGCGTGTCCGCCTTAGTATCCCTCAGGTTTGCGTGCCTTAGGTAGCTGCGATTGTTGTCACGAAATTCTCTCGCTGGTAGGAGGCAAGATGATTTCAGCGAAGATATTCGGTGCACGTAGTGCACTTCTAATTGTTGGAGCGGCTAATTGTGCCGTGGCCGCCGATCTTCGTATTTATCGCCCCGATGGCAGTTTGCAATGCAACGAAAGAAAGGCCCGTACTCTCGATCAAGACAAAGCCGTGCTGGAGAGTCTCGGAGCTCACATTATTAGCCAAGAAAAGACAATCAAAGACTGCGGTTGTCTTCAAATATGACGGTACTATCCTTTGTGCCGAAGGCAGCGGAATCAAGCTTGACGAGATGGCCAACGAACTCACGCGCGCCGGAATTACGATTGTCAGTCAAGAGAAAGCCACCGACGGTTTGATGCGGCTCGTTCACCGGAGGCGTAAATGCCTACGAGATTGCGTCTTCCGACCTCCAAAAGCGCTCGACCTCGGCTTCTCCTATTTAATCACGCCTCAAACAGCGCCGTCCATTGTCGGCGAACAGGCTTCCAAGAAAAAGGCGCTTGATCCGGTTCCGGCTCGTTGCGAGCTACATTGAACGGTCCAGCGACAGCGTTGGCTCACGCCAATCGGCATCTTGCGCAATTGATCGCCTGGGCCGATAGGCGCCTAGCTCGCTGGCCTCATTCTCTTGCACTATTTCAGCTGCGACGAGGCGTCCTGCTAACGGGCCCAGGGTTATTCCGCCGTGCATGACCGCTACGTATAGTGTGCGGTCTTCGTCAATAGGGCCAATCATCGGCCGACCATCCGCCGGCATCGGGCGTACACCAACAGCCCATCTTTGTCCCATTTCCGCGAAATTCATGATCCACTGGCTTGCCGAGCTGATCAGAGAACGGCGCTCCTCCTCCATTCGCTCATGCTCGGGGCCGTCACCAGCGGCGGCCGCGACGCCAGCCAGAAATCCTCCGTGGTCGCCCGGCCTGATATGGAGCTTGTCGGCATAGATAGCCCGTCGCACGCCTTGCGAGCCCAGCGAACAAGTAAGGTCCACAAGCGGGCCAGGTGCTGCCGTCAACCTAAGTGGCATGAACCCGGCAGACGTGAGCAGTGCATTGGTGTCATTGCCGGCCGCCAGTACGAGAGAGTCGAATACCTCAATTCCTGTCGTTAGGCGCAAGCGTGCCTTTGACTGCAGCCTCTCAAGAGCCTGTACTCGCTCCCGCCGATACCGAACCGCGAACCGTCTGGTAGAGAGGTCGATCAGAGCCCCGCATAGCGCTCCCGCATTCACCCATCCTTCTTCCGGGACAAACACTACTTCGGCGGCCGATCCAGTCCTGATAGATGGCTCGAGGCGACCTGCTGCGGCCGCTGAAATGAATTCCACCTGACTTCCGTACTTGGAAAGGGCCTTGGCATTTTGTTCGAGTTTTTCAGCAGCATTTCCAAAGGATGCGAGCCGCAGCGTTCCAGTGGTGTGGAGGTTTCGCTCGCTTCCGACGTCGCGCGCGATCACGCTGTGGTACTTGATTGCGTCGAGCCTAAACGGCAGGTCGGCTTCGGCTTGGCCAAACGCATTAAGACATGCAAATGATGTGGAGGAGACTCCGTTTCCAGGTTCGCCAATATCGAAAACCGTCACTCGCGCACCGGCCTTCCCGAGGTGATAGGCAATGGAGCTGCCAATGATACCAGCCCCGACGACTCCGATTTTCATCGGCTCCTCCTTCGTGGAAAATCTGCTCAAGTACTGGCGGTGAGCCCGCCATCAATGCGAAGAATCTGGCCCGTCACGAAACGGGATAGCGAAGACGCGAAGAAGTGCACAGCTCCCGCGACATCCTCAGGCGTAGCCAATCGCGCAAGCGGAATGTTCGCGGTGGCTCGCTTGAATGCGGCCGGGTCATCCAAAGCTTTTTCGTTCTTCTGCGTCCGTACCAGCCCAGGCGCGACACCATTTACGGTGATGCCGTACGGCCCCAATTCCGTTGCCAGTTGCTTCAACAATACCGCGAGCCCGCCTTTGGCGGCGCAAAAGGCGCTATAGCCGCGGTTTCGGAAGCCAAGCGATGAACGCACGGAAAGAAGATGAATGTGACTCCCGCCCCTTCCGGCGGATAATTGCTGAGCAGCGACCGCCTGGGAGAGAAACATTCCGGCACGCAAGGTCCTGGAATAAACCTCATCGAAGGCTTCCGGCGTTACCTCCAACAGCATCTGCTCCTTATTGAAGCCAGTGCAGTTCACCAAAATATCTATGGAACCATGTTGTTGTTTCAAACACGCAGAGACCGCGTGCGCCACGTTGACGTCGCACGCGTCTAGCTCGATACCATGGGCAGAGAAACCTTGCGTGGCCAGCTCAGCGGCGAGAGCCAACGCCTGGTCGCCGCTTCGTCCCGCAATAATGGTGGTCGCACCCGCAAGGGTCAACACTTCCGAGATTGTTGTGCCGATCGCTCCGTAGCCGCCAACGATTAACGCCACCTTGCCATGCAAACTCATCGGATGCTCGGATCCTGCTTCGATCGTTTGAACGTTCATTTGAATCTCCGTTGGATCCGGCGCGATAGGGTGGAGCTATCAGGAGTTACGCGACTTTGCGATGCATGAAACTCCGCCGAACCGTATTGGCCCTTGAAAACTGGTCCGAGATGCTCTTTTGCGCTGCCACCGAGCTGGACCATTCCACTGATAGTGCCATCTTCGGCGACTTTGCCCTCGAAGCCATAGAATAGGGACATCGGTATCTGCTCGTGCGCAGCCTCGAACCGGATGTGGTCGCCGTGAATTTCACCGGACAGCTTGCCGGAAGATGATCCGGTGTGATGGACGCCTGATATGTGCGTCTTATTCTGCTCAAGGTCGAGATGATGTGTCGCCGAGCCATGAAGGAATTGAATTTCGATACGCCAACCTCCTGAGACGTCAGCTTCGGCCTGAAGCGTTGACGGTCGTTCAGCAATGCACCGGGGCTCACGAAACGCGCGGGCCAACGCACGTCCGACGATTTC
The DNA here is from genome assembly GCF_038969555.1 of Bradyrhizobium sp. B117. Classification (NCBI taxonomy): domain Bacteria; kingdom Pseudomonadati; phylum Pseudomonadota; class Alphaproteobacteria; order Hyphomicrobiales; family Nitrobacteraceae; genus Bradyrhizobium; species Bradyrhizobium sp. B117. The sequence goes on along the minus strand of NZ_CP152414.1, from coordinate 8,234,053 downwards.
CGCCTCGTCATCGCCGAGATTGACGGGGTCGAGCACTATTGAGGTCGGTGTCGACCAAAAATCGTGGATGAGAATCCGTGGTCGCTGCCCTAAGAGCGCAAGCCGTAGATCTTCCGCGCTGAATGGAACCACTTCCTCGTCCCAGCTCACCTTGAGCCGGACTGCTGTGACAGAACCAGGCCAGGACAGCACCTCAGTTCTGACGCCAGGCTGGGTATTGAGCTCCGCCGCAATCAGCTTTAAGCGCGGAAGCCATTGGTCACGGTCGTGTTTGGCAGTTGCGAAATTCATCCAGCGGTCGAGTGCCACGACAGCACCCACAATCTCCTCTTTACCCAACTTCATCGCCCGGCCGAAGGCCTGGTGAGGCGCTCCGTTCCACCAGATTGCCTTGCATAGCCGTTCACTACCAAGCACGATCGCAGTCGATTGTGGGGCCCGGAGATATTTGCCGCCCGCATAAACCACCAGGTCGGCGCCGCATTTGACCCAGCGATCAGGCTTTTCTGGCGAAAGCCCGGCGGCCTCGACAAGAATGGGCACGCCGTGAGCACGGGCGAGGGGGACGGCTGCGCTCAATGGCACACCGGACGCTGAATCCATGCGGCCGAGCAGACAGATCATCGCGGCGCTTCCGTCCAAGGCCTCTGCAAGTCCTTCTACAGTGGCAACACTCACAATCTCGCCGCCTGCGATACGGATTGCCTGTTCATAGGAAAACCGTTGGTCAGAGGGGATCACTACCTTGTTGGGTAGCCCCGATGTTTCCGGCAATCGCAACATCAATTCCGGATTGTTTCCGGCGATGCACGCCGCTGTGGCTAGCGCCAGTGTCGCCGCAGTGCCGGCGGTAATCACACCCCATTCGGCGCTCGTGAGTTCAGCGAGCCGTCGACCTGCAGCCTCTGCCAATTCATCCATGTCGACGAAAGCCTCTGCAGCCGCGTTCATTGCTACAATGACTTCGTCACTCGGATTGCTTGCTCCATATAATGTACGCACACCGGCGCATTGAATGAACGGCTCGACGCCGATTGCCCGAAAGATCCAGCCTCGCTCGTGCTCTCGTTGACGGGGACGCTGCAAGAGTTCAGGCCGGATGGTCATGCCAGCCACCGACGCAGGTACGATGCCCCCCCGACAATAGGTATCTCACGACCAGGGACGTGATGCCGAGCTGTTTCGGAGCTCAGAGAGATACAACGTTCAGGCAAGTGGCTATCGACCCGAATGTAATAAGTCGTCCGGCCAGGAACCCTACCAGCTGCTCGGATCATGCCTGCCTGCACATAGCTCGACAATCTGCCCATGGCTGTCAAAGAGAACGGCTAGCTAAGGTGGCCGAAGACACCACGACGAATATGCTAATTGCCGCATACATTGCCGGGCTGGGTGACGGCACGCGAATAGACGCCACGTGAGCGGCGGCAAGCAGCAGGAAACAGACGTTGACGAGCCACTCAAATAGTGCGGCTCCAATGAACGGCTCTAAAAGGAACAAGAGAGCCATTAGCGGCACGTCGTACGACAGAGGCACACCCAAGAAGTGCCCGTCGGACGATCTGCCGAAATTTGCAAAATAGCTAAGCCTGATGGCTCCCGCCAGGAGCAGAGCAGTGGCCGTCGCGAGGGAAAGAATGGAGGCGTGGCTGAGCTGAATCACAATTGCCGTGGGCAAGACGGCTCCATAGATAATGTCCCCGAATCCGTCCAGGCTCTTGCCCATTTTTGCAAGTTCCGGGTCACGGTTCGGCGTCCAGTTGGCCACGATTCCATCGATGTGATCTGCCAGGACAGCCCAAAGAGCCACTGCCACCGATAGCTCAAGCTTTCCGGATAGAGCGAGGAATAGACTAGCGGAAGAAAAAACAAGTCCCCCTGCAGTGATGGCATTTGCGGGATCCCAAAGGTATCTTAGCATTGGCACCTCACTGATCGCGCTGGTCACAGGATTTGCGAGCGCCATGCGCTCGTGAGAAAATGCGCTCTGCGAGATGCAGATCTTCGGCGGTATCGATTTCGCACCATCTGAGATCATCGCATCGCGCGGCTGTAAGCTGCAGGCCACGCCTCTCCACCAGATAGCCAAGAAGCTCCTCGGTGTAGGCCTGCCTGGCTCCGGACCCGATAACATCGTCCAGTGCAGGAACGATCGTTGCCTTGAGGGTCGAGCCCGAAAATCGCAGCAGGTTCATAGTTTTGAAAAGCTGCGGGCCGGCTGTGATAATGTTGGCCGCCGTTTGCTTCATGCGGAAACCTGTGATGAAGCCGTCCTCGGACAAAAGAGCTGCAGACCCTTCCATCGATTTGTCGAAGGGAGCGACTGCGACCACATCGCCCGCTGGGCCCGTCAGGCGGCGCAATGCATCTTGCTCGAAGAAAACGTCTCCCTCGAGGAGGAGGCAGTCTCCCGAAAGCAGTACCTCACGCGCCAACCACAGGGAATAAGCGCTCCCGGTGCGATCGAAAATCGTCGATTCGACGTAGTTGATCTCGACCCCGCCGAAGCGGCTGCCGCAGGCATACTGGATGGCGTCCTTGCGGTAGCCCACGACAACAGTCACCTCACCGACGCCGATTGCCTCCAGATTCCGCAGAGCGTTGTGCAGGATCGGCCTGCCGTTTACCTCGACCAGTGGTTTTGGCCGGAGATCCGTCAGCGGCCGCAGGCGCGAGCCGAGGCCGGCTGCAAGCACGATAGCGCGGCGAGGTACTTCAGCCATAGTGCTAACCTTCCGCAACGCTAAGCATGCCGAACCCACTAGGGCTTCAGTTCCATGTGTTTAAAGTCACGGACAAACGCCGCAAGCCCTTGTCGAGCGAGCCAAGGTCAATCCCATAGGAGAGCCGGACCCCGTCTGGATCGCCAAAGATTGTGCCCGAAGCTGCCGCGACACCCGCGTTCAGCAATACGTTAACGACATCATCGGCGTTGAATTCGGGACGCGGCCCTTTGGTGCTTTGCCGAAGTCCTTTGATATCTAAATGGAAGTAGAATCCGCCTTGAGCTGAAGGTTGCGGGATCGACTTCAGGGTCGAAAGAATCGAGAGCCCAAGCGTTCGCGCCTCGCTGACCTGACGTTGAAGTTTTTGTTCGAAGACGTCATCACTGGACTCCAGATGATGAAGCAGTGCATGTTGGGAAGTGACATCTGGGGTGCAGCCCGTATCGCGTTGTAGCGCCAGCGCGGCGTCTATAACGGATTTTGGACCGGCGAGATAACCGATTTGCCAGCCGGTCAGGGCGAGAGATTTGGAGAGCGAATTAGCGATTAGAGTGCGGTGACGCGCCTCGGCAGCGGCCGACACAATCGAATGATGGGTGTGTGGAGCATGGGCGAAAGCCCCATAGGATTCATCGAACACAATCCAGAGATCCCGCTCAGCCGCAAGCTGCGCAATTTCAGTAAGAATTTCGCGGTCGTAAATCGTGCCTGTCGGATTGTTCGGGGTGCTGACAACGATCGCTTTAGTCTTCGACGTAACTGCCGCAGCTAGATCTGAAGGCTTCGGCACGTACTTGGTGTCCCTTGTCTCGATGAAGATCGGCACTCCGCCTGCCATGAGAACCTGCGCGGGGAAAGAAGTCCAATGCGGAATGGGGATGAGCACCTCATCTCTCGGATTCAGAAGCACCATAGCTGCGTTGAAGAGAGCATGCTTGGAGCCGCTCGTAACTGCGACTTGATCCATCGACCAGGGTTGACCGGTCTCGGAGGAAAGTCTGCGAGCGATCGCCTCTCGAAGCTTCGTCGGGGCGCCTGTCTCAGTGTCGCGGTTGATACTGCGATTGATCGCGATGATGGTGCCCTCGCGCACCATCAGCGGCAGATCACTCCGGATCTCTTCAGCGGTCAGATCGATGATCTGCTCGCCGCTCACTATAGCTGCTTTGGCCGCGGTCCATACCGCAGCGCTGTCCGAGTGTTTTAACAGGGCTGTTCGCTCCGCCAGCATGTGCGCTCTCCATTAACTCGGCATGTCACGATTGCCGCTGCGAGGCGAACCTTCACATCAGCCGCCGACAAAATCGATGCCGCCGTTTGAATGAAAAGCCCCGCATCGCTGACCAGTCAGATATCGAGCTTCCGCTCGTGCCACCTCGTCACATCTTAGCAATTCAAAGACCTCATCAAGCGTCGCGATACGAGGCACAATGCTCGCAGTGTTCTCCTCGGTCATAATACGACGACAGACTTGCCGCATTGCCGCTCGCATCGAGCGATCCGCCCAGATCAGTGTGGAGATGCAAGCTTTGCGATACACAGAGATTGGCGCTTGATGATATTTCGTAGGTCGCGAGGGGATGTTCTTGCCAAGCGCGTCCAAACGCAATGATCTCTGCGGCACTCCTCGCGAGTGAATGAGGATCGCGTCGGCTCCGGCGTCCGCGTAAGCGCGCATCATTGCCTGGTCCATCCCTTTACCACCAATCAGTGCCTCGATCCGGGTTACAAGAACGAAGTCTTCGGCCAATGCATCCTTCCGCGCGCAGACGGCCGGAGAATTGGTTGACTTCCGCGAGCGGATGTCGATCGCCAACAAATGAGCTCAACTTTGGAAAGTAGCTGTCCTCCCTGCGCGACACCGGTTGCGCTCTCGGTTGATGGACGAGCATTGAAGTTTCCAAAGCCGCCATCACCGTCGACGAGGACAGGTAGTCGGGTCGGGTCCACGATTCGCTCGACTACGTCGGGGAGTTGGCTCCAAGACGCTTCGTTCGCGACACGGTAACCGAGCGAGCGCGCGACCGACAGATCAGATGCCCAGAGCCCTTTAAAGCCTGCGCGATCGGCGATCGCGGCGGAGAGTGCGTCATGTGCTTTCATAAGGAACGAGAGTTGGTTGCTGGAGCAGACTTCGGCCGCCAACATTTCTGCAGCTGAAGAATCAGCGGAATGATCTGGTCGATTGGCGAGAACAGACTGGGACTGATCTTGCATGCCAATTCCTCGCTTAATCGGCCGACGTTCGTGCAGTGAAGATGACATCCATCTGTCACGTGAATCAATTACGAGGTTTGGTAGTTGACCGGAGTCGCAGGAACTTGGCTGAGACCAAGAGTGCATGTTTCCGCCGCTGCATGTGTGCGCAAGGGTGTCGTTCGCGCGTCCTGGACCTCTGCACTACCGAACGTCCGGCGCTCTGGCAATGTGGAAGGGTAGGTCCGTTAGAGCGAACGCAACTTCGCCATCCGTTTACAAGCACATCGTTTCTGGTTGGCACTCGAACAGCTTCTCATTGGATCGTCCCCTCTTAGTCGATCAACCGGAATGCGACAACGGCACAATCTCGCTTTGCGCGCACTGGATGGGCGCTGGAAAGGCAACATTTATACGCGGAAGGCCGTTTTGGGCAGACCTTTATTCCCGACCGACACGACTGCGCAGACGGACCATTCGTCTGGTTAAATGGGGCTGCGCCTCATGCGGGGCGGCTATCGTGAGTTGCTCCGTTACAAGAACAAAGACCAGCGCAATCCCGAGCGCTAGTCCAAATCACGCGTGCACGTGGGTTCAATCGAATCAAAGTTGAGGCGAGCTCTCGACACCGATAGTAAGTCGGGTCGTAAAGCATGGCCTGACAGCTGAATGATCAATGTTGGCGTCAGCCTGCCGTACCATGAAGGCTCACGTCGTGTAGCTGCTCCCGTCGGCGGCTACAGTCTTTAGAAGAAGGTCAAAAGCCGAGGCAGTAGATCGCCGAACGATCGGCGATGGGGTGTTTTGCGTTCGGTGCGGATGCGTGCTGATGCAGCAACGCAGGACCACGCCGGCCAGGCGCCCGTGCAGATTGCCGAGTTCATCGCTCGACAAATGATGTGCTTCTGTCATCTCGATCAATTGCCCGAAATGGTGGGAGACACTAATAGAAAAGCGTGCACTCCGGGCCGGAAGTTGGACCGGCGAAGCCGAGATCCGCTTTTAGCTCAACATCGTGCTCATGTACGGAAGGGTTCGAGAGAAAAGCATCGGGCCATCCTGAAACGTCTTCTGATAATACTATGCAAGTTCGCCCGTAGCGGAGCGTATGACGAGGCGGAGCGTCCAGTATTCGGGCAGTGCTCATGGATCGGTCCGAAAATCGAGTTCAATTGCACGCGTTACCTCGATGATGCTTTCTGGATGGCCGCCGTTCTCGAAGAGAGCATATCTCAGAGCTTGGCTGCGGCTGATAAACAAGCCGCCAAAGGCGCCCCGTCGTTCGCGGGCGACCCAGTTACCGGCCCGATCTCGGCCAACGAGAACAACCCGTGGGGAGGAGCCAGGCGAACGGGGCTCGACGGGCGACTTATACTGCGCATGATGGAATGACATTAAGGATCATCTTCGTCGCGGCCCGCATAAGCTATTGCGGTTAGGTCGTGCCAAGCACGGCTGGTGTAGAGTACTTCAATTGCGGACCGGGTTCTCCTATCAGTTTTAGCAAGTGGGAGAGTCGCGGAAATGCGTGGCGAGAGCGCGGTGACGTCAAAAGCGGCGCGTGGCCTACTTTTGGTCTGTAGGGAGTGGGTGTCGCAAGGGCGGACGTCGATCGCTGCAAAAACTTCGGTTTGTCCCGGTCTGCCCTAGTCATCTGGAACGCAAATTCGTCGCATTAGTTGATTGCTCGAATCTCGAGAGGAGAGCGCTAGTGGCGAATGCAGGTGTACGAGGCCGGCCGATCGCGCCGTTGGTGCTTAGTCCGCAGGAGCGGACGTACTTGGAGAGGCAAGTTCGTCGTCATCGTGTTGCCCGGTCGCTATCTGAGCGTGCCGCGCGGTCCTGCGATGCGCGGATGGATCGCCAAGCAAGTCTGTAGCTGCCGAACTCGGTCTTCACGAACACACCGTTGGCAAGTGGCGCCGCCGATTCTTGAAGGATCGCTGTGATGGCCTGCTTGACGAAGCCCGCCCTGGCCGCCCTCGAACCATCGACGACGATCAGGTTGCTGAGGTAATCGAGCGGACATTGCGTACGACACCGCCCGACGCGACGCACTGGTCGATCCGCTCGATGGCTGCGGAAACTGGCTTTTCTCACACCACGATCCGCCGAATGTGGACCGCGTTCGGCTTGCAGCCGCACCGCAGCCAGACATTCAAGCTGTCGAGCGATCCGCTGTTCGTCGACAAGGTGGGCGATATTGTCGGGCTTTACCTGTCCCCGCCGAACCGAGCCCTTGTGCTCAGCATCGATGAGAAAAGCCAGATTCAGGCACTCGATCGCGAGCAGCCGGTCTTGCCGATGATGCCTGGGGTGCCGGAACGTCGTACGCACAGCTATGTGCGGCATGGTACGACCACGCTGTTTGCCGCGCTCGATGTCGCCTCGGGATTCGTCATCGGCAAATGCTACAAGCGCCACCGCGCAGTCGAGTTCTTGAAATTTGAAAGAGATCGATGCTCAAGTTCCTGAAGGCCTCGATGTCCATATCGTCATGGACAACTACGCCACTCACAAGACACCCAGGATCAAAGCGTGGCTCGCCCGTCGGCCGCATTATCATGTCCACTTAACGCCGACTTGCGTCATGGATCAATCAGGTCGAGCATTGGTTCGCTGAACTCACCAGAAAAGCAGATCCAGCGAGGTGTTCATACCTCCATCAGGCAGCTCGAGGCCGACATCCGTACCTTCATCGACCTGCACAACAACAACCCGAAGCCCTTCAAATGGACCAAGTCCGCTGACCAGATTTTGGCTTCCGTCAAACGCTTCTGCCACAAAGAGACCTCTTCCTCGAACGTGGCAAAATGCCGGACTCAGGTCCTTCCTCGAGCGTCCGTTCTCAAGAAAGGCACGTCGCCCGCTTGGATCGCGCCGCCGATACGATCAGCGCTGTCGCCTGAGCGTCGATACTGACGGGAGGCGAGGGGTGTTCGCATGGCGCGGGCTTCGAGAGGACAATGTTAGGTGACAAAACCCGTCATCATAGATCAGCGGGGCTGCAGATATCGCTTTTCAGCCAATCCGAGTTCGTCATACCTCAGAAGCTCAAAGATCTCACTGACTGGAGCAATATGAGATTCAATGCTCGCAACGCTCTCGTGAGCTGCGATACTATCACAGACCCGCCGCATTGCAGCTGCGGCAGCTCGCATGGAGTGATTGGCCCAGACGACCGTGGAGATGCGCGCATCGCGGTAGGCAGAGACTGGCGTTTGAAAGTACGTTGTCGGAACAATCACGACAGGGAGCCGGTACCGCCACTCGGTGACGAACGAAAGTATCTCGTCCGCGGTACTCTTTCGCGAGTGAATCAAGATTGCATCGGCTCCCGCGTCGGCATAAGCGTGAGCACGCAAGATAGCTTCGTTCAATCCGCGCCCGGCGATCAGCGCTTCGATCCTGGCCACGACAACAAGGTGTTCAGCAACCGTATCCTTCACAGCCCGCAGACGACCTGAGAATTCATCGATATCGGCGAGCGGATGCCGTTCACCAATGAGCGAGTTCAGCTTCGGGAAGCAGCTGTCCTCAAGCGAGACGCCCGCCGCGCCAGCCTGATGAAGCTTTCGTGCGAGGAGGCGAGCATTGTTGAAATTACCAAAGCCGCCATCTCCGTCAACGAGCACAGGGAGCTCTGTAGAGTCCACTATGCGTTCGACGCTCTGGACGAGCTGGGTCCATGAAGCTTCATTGGCATCGCGATAGCCGAGCGAACTGGCAATCGACAAACCAGAGGCCCAAAGCCCCTTGAATCCTGAGCGCTGGGCGATCGTGGCAGACAGGCCATCATGTGCTTCCATCAGAAAGGCGAGCTCATCATTCGAGCAGACCTGGGCGCGAAGCATTTCGACAGACGACTGCCGAGCGCATTGACGACCCGCCGTAAGCCGAACGGCTTGTGGTTGATGCTGCATGCCAAACCCCCGCAAGCCGATCCTCGATTGCCGCCAACGTCACCGTTCATATCTTTTTGGGGGAGCGCCGATCAATGACCAGCATTGGTAGTTTTTTGAGACACGCGGATTTTTATAATTGCGTAGGAGTGGCGCCGAACGCAAAGCTTCCGCTATGGGACTGATTAGGGTCCCTAAAGGCTGGAAAGAAGGGCCTTGGTTGCAAAGGAATGACCTCGGTTCGCGAGCCTGGTCCTACGGCCCAAGGGAGAATTCCCCACTCCTTGGCGGGGAGGAGTGCTTAGCGAGAGGGTGATATCCGGCTTACATAGAGTTGGACAGAATTCCGACAGCCACGATTGTCGTAATGCTGATGTCGTGTTTACGACACATGTCGCAAGCCTATTGACAGGGCTGCACTGCGATGGCGGTCTCGCGCGAATGTCGCGGCAATTGCCGAAGAAGTCATCCCGCCTCGCCGTGTTTGCTGGCGCCACTGAGTGGCATCGCATTTGCTGATGCCTCTCCTGTTCTGTAAAGTCCAGGAGGAAATCATGGCGGATGTGCAAGAGGTTTTGCTGTCGGAACGGGAAAAACAGTGTTTGCGATGGATCGAGCAGGGGAAGTCATCATGGGCAATCGGAGTCATCCTGAACGTGAGCGAGAACACTGTCAACTTCCATGTCAAGAACGCGATGCGAAAGTTGGAAACGACCAGCCGGACGCAGTGCGTCGTTAAGGCGCGGCGCTTGGGTCTTATTTAAAGTGCCGGCCGCGGCAGTTGTCGCTCATGTAGATCTAGCAACGCGTGGGTTGCTCCGGCGGAATGCGAGGCGGATTACGCGCCGCAGCTGTGGAGCTAAAGACGCTGTTACTCTCAGCAGGACGTGCTTCTATTTTCGCCGCCGATCGTCAAAGGGCGTCGCTGTCGATTTGGGGGCAGACGATGGGGTCGATGCTTAAGGGCCCTAATCGGAGCTGGACAAAAGCCGCTACCAAGCTCCGCCGTTTCCGAGCGGGTTTGGGCTTCCCAAATACAACATGACGAGCGGATAACTTGCCAAATGCGCTTCCTTGAGGATTTTCTCGGCAGACCCGTTCGTTTCGACAGGGCGTGACGTGCGGTTGACATCGGAAGACGAGCAGCCAAAGCGTAGCCCTGCGAGCGTCTTCATGCTTGAGAAAGCATGTCAGGTATTTTCATGCAGGCATGCTCGGATTGATAATCCTCCTCCAGGCTGCGCAAAGGAGTTCATGGCCGCCCTGTTGTTCAACGTCGATGAAGGCCATCCGCCGGCCCTGGATAAGGGCGGCATGTTCGCGGCTCCGCAACTGTTCTGCAAACCGGTGGTGCGCGACCAGTGAAAGCGAATATCAAAACCTCATCTGGGCTGAAGCCTTGCGGCGAAATTGTCGTCGACGTCAGGATTTTTTGTCGCTTGCACGATGCGGCCGTAGCTAGACCAGGCGATACAGAAAACGGGCACGTGACCAGCGCAGCGATTCTGGGCATCTCTTGCCGACCGTCTTGATGGCGGGGAGACTCTTCGCTAGATCACAATGGTTCAATATGGAGATGCCGCCGTGGCAATGGGTATTGTGAAGTGGTTCAACCCGACCAAAGGTTATGGGTTCATCAGGCCTGAGGACGGAAGTCCCGATGTCTTCGTGCACATCAGCGCCGTCGAAAAGGCCGGTTACACCACCCTCGAAGAGGGGGCCCGGCTAAGTTATGAGCTCAAGACCGGGCGTTCGGGTAAGACCTCAGCTGAGGATCTACGCGTTGGCTGATCTGACCCGCCTCCGGACACTGCTCTACAAAGCGACCGGAGGGTGATCCTGCCTGCTTCCTACCATCCTTCTGCACTCGTCTTGGCAGTGCGTCCGCTACGTGGTGCTTGCGCTGTCTTTTCCTGCGCACCGGCCAGAGAAATACGGAAATCCTGGTCGGGGCCGATGCCGAGTGGATTGCTGGCAAGATTGCCGAGAATGGCTGCAATCTCCTGATCGCTGGCGGCACGGCCATCAATAGCGCCGGCGGCTCCGGGCGTGGCACCATCGGGCAGGAACTGCAGCGCACCAATGCAGTCGCGGCCGATGGCGGAGAGCAGGCTGTAAGCGTCGGGGCCGTCAGCATGCGCACGTTCAGCGACGCGTTGGCGAATGTCGTCATTGTCGGGCAGAAGATTGTCAAAGACAGCGACGACTGGATCGCCAATATAACGATCCTCGCGCAGAGGCAGCGACACCGAAACAGGGATGGCATTTTCCCACGCGAGCCACTGCCTATCGTAGTGGAAATCGATTGCGCCGCTGCTCTCGCGTCGCAGCCGGCCGACCAGCCGCGTGTTGAGGTAAACATTGAGCGGCGCCCGGGCAGGACGACGCGCCATCAAAAGAGATCCTCAATCGCTTCAGCCGTTAATTTGGTGCGCGGCCGGATGACGAGCTCGAGGTCGAGCCCGGCCAGCGCATCCATCAGAATGCGCAGCTGCGTTGCAGGTTCGCCGGCCTCGAGCTTCGAGACTGTCGCTTGACGCGCATGTATCTTCTCACCCAGGTCACGCTGGGTAAGCTTCTTCTGCCGCCCGAAGCGTCTGATTCCAGCGCCAACTTGTTGTGGGGTGCGGGCGATCGTATCCATCAAATCACGACACGCGAGTGCGTATATGACCTCAATATGCGCGTTCGCGAATATCTATCGATTATTCGCGTCCGCGTATTTGGCGAAGTGGTGACGATGCGGTTGTATCTCGCGCGCCAGCAACTCCTTGAAAGGGAAGAATTACACAAATAGATTCAATGGCATGACTTGAGGCCGGATTGTTCCGCATGTAAAGACCGGACATAAAACGATCCGACTTTCGGAGCCCTCGACAGACTGAGCTGGAAAGTTATATTAGAACATACTAAGAACAAATTGATCTTCCGGTTGTATTTTCGAAACCCACTTTCAATAAGGTTGTCCGGCACATCATGCGTTTAGCGCCGCCATCTCAGGAAGTCGGGCCCAGGAGCCGCGTCATTGACCTTGTTCCGCCATTTGCATGACGACGCGTTTTTGGCCTTCTCGCGCGATCACAAGCACCTGTACGCGGCCTGTCTGCTCGACCTCCATGAACGCTTCTTTTCAGGCGCGCCGTCGTTTCCGACCCCCCAGCAGGTCGTCCATGCCATCTATGACGTCATGCGCGCCAACCCCGCCCTCTGGAATGAGGGCGATGATTTCGGCAGCCTGCCGGAAATGATCTCCGCGGGACGCCGCCGGATCCGAAAGGCCGACGTCGCGCTCGCTTCCGAGAAGGGCGACAAGGCACTCGGTCTTGCCCGACAACTGTATGCAAGGCTGCTCGCCTGGGGATGGCTTGAAGAGGAGGAATACGGGCTTCGCGTTACCGTGGACATGGCTATGGGACCGCTGCTCGTGATCCAGCGACTCGCAAGCCTCAACAAGGATCTCTCGCAGCGATTCGGCGGCTTGATAGTGCAAATCCGCCTCAACCTGGAGGCGGTCGAAAAACTGAGGCCCGAGATCACCGACCGCAAGCAGCGCGAAGCCGCGCTCGCCGTCCGCGAGGCGCGCAATCAGGCCGACCAGTTCACGAAGAGCCTGCGTGCCATTCTGGCCGACCTGAAGCGCGTCCGACGAACCGTCATGGAGTCGAAAACAGTCGCTACCCGGCTGGAAGCCTTTTTCGAGGAGTTCGTCGACCAGCTCCTGCTGAAAGATTTCGAGTCCATCCTCACCGTCAACCATCCGTACCGCTTCCGCGACGCCATCGTCGATCTCGCGCGGAGGATCTCCTACACCCCGCAAACCATGCAGGTCCTCGCCGAGGAGTACACAGCCTCCAGCATGGCAGCCGACGTCGAGGACGGCCGAATGGCCGCGGCCGACGACCTGCTGGCCATCGAAAGCATCTTCGATCAGATCGGCGAGATGTTCGATAGGATCGAGGCCTTCCGCAGGCAGCTCGAAGCCCGGGTTCGCAACACCATTAAGTACGCCGAGCGGGGCGGGCAGGGACTCGTCGGCCGGGCCGGCGACCTGGTGCGGCGCCTGGATGCCCTGCTGCGGGACGGCAGACACTACAAGGCGACAATCGAATGGAGCATCGAGCCGCTGCGGTCCCCCTGGTCCGAGCACCATCAGGCGCCGGCCAGGCAGCCGCGCCGCCCCGTCGAGGCAAGGGAGCTCGCCGAGCCGCCGTCGGACCCGCTGTACGAACTGCGGAAGAAGCTCCGCCTCGAATATATCGCTCGCATCGCGCCCCGCCCCGAGGATGTCAGACGATTCCTGGAGGGCCAGGTGCCGCCATTTGCGACCAGGGAAGCCCGCTTCATGGAAATCGATACCGTGGACGACTTTCTCGCCTTCGATTGCGCCCGCCGATATGCGTTGACGGGCGAGATTCCGGCGCACGTCGCGGCCGGGTTCGATCTGGAGCCGCGCCCAGACACGCCGCCCCACGACAGCGAATGGCTTCGGTGTGCGAACTTCGTGGTCAGGCGATCCGGCCCCCTCCGGAAAGCAGAGGCAGCCCGTGCTCAGTGAGTTCGAAAACATCGAGCGCTCCTACGGCGCGGAGAAGGCGGCAGACCTCCGCAAAGCGCTGCACTTCCTGCTGCGGCGGCAGTTCGTGTTCGCTGGAGATCCCCGGACTGGGACCATCTACAACACGATCATGGATGGCCGCTTTCGCGAGGTGGTCGACGCCTTCTTCGACAGTTGCGGATACAGCGTCCACCGCGATCCGGAGGCGCAGTGGGCCGGCATCGTCGCCATGGACGAGGACGTGCCGCTGCCCCGAATGAAGCTCGACGAAACCATCGTCATGCTGGTGCTGGCAGCCTACTGGCAGCAGGAGGTAAACGTCGGAGCGGTCGAGGACCGGGCCGTCGTAGTGGCCACTTTGAACGACCTGTTCGATCGCTACCGCGAGATGGCGCAACACGGCGGCGGAGGCGCGATCTCGGCCGCCCGCTTCCGCGACATCCTGCGCGAGGCCGCCCAACGCAGTTTGGTCGAGATCGGTGATTTTGACGACGAGCAGCAGGACTGCGAGATCAGGATCCGCCCGATGATCAAGCTGATCAGTGGCGGCGATGCTCTCCAACGGCTTGAGCGCTACGTCCGCAGCGAGGAGGCACGGTTTCCGCAGCCCGCAGGAGACGAGGCATGATGGAGCTACGCCACCTGACCATGGTAAACTGGCACCTGTTCGACGTCGCCGACATCGACGTGACAGGACACGTCGGGGTCCTGGGCGAGAACCGGTCCGGCAAATCGACAATCCTCGACATGGCACAGGTCGTTCTCACCGGCGGGAGCCGGCGGTTCTTGCGCCTGAACGCGGTCGCCGGCGACAGCGGAAAATCGCGCAGCGGCTCGAAGCGCAGCGTCGTCGATTACTGCCTTGGGACCCTCGGCGAAGACCAGCGCCGTCGCGACGAGGCGCGCACCTACGTCGCGCTAGGCTTCGAAGACAAGGAAGGCGATCGACCGCCGGTCACGATCGGCATGGCGTTTGAGGCGCGCAAGTCCGACAGCAGGGAGACCGTGCTGGCACTGTTCGTCGCCGTCGGGACCGTTCTGAGCTCCAAGGATTTCATCGAGCAGCGAGGAAAGTCGCAATTCCCGGCGCAGTGGGATGACGTGCGCGCCCGGATCGTCGCTGCGGTCGGCGAAGGCAACTTCGTCAATCATCGCGACCGGGCCAGCGACTACGTCCGCGAGTACATGCGCCATCTTCTGCCGCATTCGCCCTATGGCGAGCAGAACGCCAGCGCGCTGCAGAAATCAATCGTCAACGCGATGACGCTCGACCACAACCAGACGGCCACTCAGTTCGTGCGGAACTACATCCTCGAGGACAGTCCGATCGGCATCAAAGAGCTGCGCGAGTCGATCCAGACATACCGCAACATCAGCGAAACCATCCGAAAGATGCGCCTCAGGCTCGAAGCCCTGAGGGCGCTTCGGGGCGTCCTCGGCACACTTGAAGAAGCGCTCGAGACCAAGTTCAGGGAGGAGTGGATCGCAAAACGCGCGACTTGGCTCGCGGCGCGCGCGACAAACCTGGACTTCAAGACCAAGCGGCGTACCGAGATGGCGCGCCGGGACGCGGCAGCAAAAGAACTCGATTTCATCGACGACGACGTCAAGGCCATCGATAACGAGATCGAACGCCTCACGGCCGCGATCGCCGAGCACGATGCCAAGACCGGCAGAAAGTCCCTGCAACAGACCGCAGACGTGGCCGGGCAGGCGGCGCACCGCGCCTCGGCGGAGTTCAAGGCTCGCATGGAGAACGTCCGTCGCCTGGAGCCGCTACGCGCGATGTGCGCGGACGGTTTCGAGGACTTCGTTCCTGCGCTTGAGCGTCTTCTGACCGCCACCGCCGGGGCCGACATCGGGCGCGTCTCCGACGAGCTCTCCGCGGCCGAGAAGTCCTTCGCGGTAAGCGGCGCGAAATGGCTGCCGAAGATCGACGAAGCGCGTCAAACGATCATCGCGGAGCTTTCCGGGCTCCGAGGCCGCCGCGACGAGGTGCTCGAACGGATCCGACAGCACGCCGCCGGAGGCGCGCGCGCCTATCTCGGCGATGACACTGAACTCCTCTGCCGCAGGCTGCGGCAGAGGGGAATGGTCCCGCGCGTGCTCTGCGACATCATCGAAGTCGGCGAACCCGAGTGGGTAGGAGCCGCCGAGGCGCTCCTCGGCCGCGACCGGGAGGCCGTGTTCGTGGACAGGGCGGATATCAGCGGCGCCACCTCAATCTTCAAGGAAGGTCGCCGCGAGTTTCGCCATGCATCGCTCGTGAGCCTAAACAAGCTCGAGCAGTTCAGGGCCAAGCCGGAGCGCGGCACTTTCCCCTCGATCTTCCGGAGCCAGGATCCGGACGCTATGGCCTTCATCATGCGCCGCTACGGCAATGTCCGCCTCGCGGACACGCTCGACCAGTTCAACAGGCCCGGCCGGGCCATCATGAAGGACGGCCTCTACGACGACGGACTCGTCAGGACCCATCGCTGGATCGAAGCCGCGCAGCACAAGATTGGAAAGGCGGCCCAGGCGAACGCCCTGCGCTCCCTGCAGGATCAGGCCGAGGAACTGGATCGGCTTCAAACGGAAAAGAGCAAGGAGACCCAGGCGGCAGAGCAGGCCTTTGCCGCGCTGAAGAACATCTGCGAGGGACGTGACGATCTGAAGGCGTGCGCCGCTGCCTTCGCGGCCGCGCAGACCGAGATCGCCGAAGCCAAAGCGAGGCTCGAAGCACTCGACGGCGCGGGCGACGGTGGACTTCGCGACAAGAAAAGGGCCCAGCAGAATCTGAAGAAGAAGAGGCTCGATGAGCAAAAGATCCAGCAGAAGGCGTTCGGCGAGCATGACGGCGAGGTCAGATCGGCGGAGAGGAGGCTCGGAGAGGGCGAGAACGTGCCCGGCTCCGAGCTCAACCTGCGGGTCGCCCGGTCGATCTATCGCAGGTCCTTCCCGCTCTACTCCGCCGCGAAAGGCAGGATCGTCTACCGCCAGCGCCTCGATGCTGCAGCCCAGAAGGGCTTTGCGGAGAAGCACCGCGCCATCGCGGACAGGGCGCTGAAGGATGCGGACGCCTCGGACGCAGAGCGCGCCCGCATCGAGCGGCGGGTCCGCGAGCTCCTTTACGATTACTTCGACCAGTTCGGGATGAGCTCGCAAGTCGGCGCGGAGAGCGAGCCGCTGCGGGAGGTGAAGCCCTGGATGGAGCAGCTCATCGCGGATATCGAATCCAACGAGCTCCGCCAGTACGAACGGCAGGCGCGGGAAGCGGCGGAAAAGGCCTCCACCCTGCTGCGCGGCGAGTTCATCAACGCGCTCACGGCCCGGATCGGCAAGATGGAGCGGGAGCTGCAGTCGTTGAACCGCAGTCTCTACGCACATCCCTTCCACAACGAGCGCTATTCATTCCACCGCACCCAGGTCGTGGAATTCCAGCCGATCCTGAAGATCATCGAGATCGCCAAGACGTCCCCGGAGGCGCTCGATATGCTGTTCCGGGGCGACGTGCCCGATGACTTTCCGCACAAGGATACGATCGTCGCACTCGAGGCGCTGCTTGAGGACCCCGACAAGGATTTCACCCAGTTCGAGGACTACCGCAACTTCTATACTTTCGAGATTCACATGGAGGATGTAGCTACGGGTCGTTCAACCCGCTGGGAGCAGCGGCGCGGCACCGGGTCCGGCGCCGAACAGCAGGTGCCCATCTACGTCGCTATCGGCGCTTCGCTGGCCGCCGTCTACGGCAGCGCCGAGCGTCGCACGGGCAAGCCCGCCGGCTTCGCCCTCGCCATGTTCGACGAGGCCTTCTCCAAGATGGACGGCAAGAACCAGCGGCAGATGATGAGCTTCTACAAGAACCTGGGGCTCCAGTTCGTGATCGCGGCGCCGTTCGAGAAGCGGGTCGCCGTGCTCGAGCACATGGACACCATCGTGGAGGTGGACCGCATCGGCGAACAGTCCAGGGCCACAGTGGTGGAACTGAAAGAGAAGGCCAAGCGCGAGCTGATGGCCATCGATCCGGACCTGATGTCCGAAGATGAGCTCGCCACCCGTCTGGCCGCCGAGTAGCTATGGCGCGACGTTTCACGGACGCGATCGGCCTGCTGAACGACCTGCTCGATCGCTTCGAGGCCGGGGCCGCAAGCCCAATCGCCCACCCCGACTATGCCGCTTTCTCGTCGGTAGTCGCGGCGGACGCTTTCCTGAAGCAGATCAAGAACGCCGAAAGTGCCGGCTCGATCTCCATTGGCTGGGGCCGCGGCGCCAAACGAGACCAAGTGGCGCATGTGCGGTTGGCCTCGGCGGAGATCTTATACCGATATCTGGGCCGCACGCCGGCGTCACGCCTCGCGGAGGACGCCGCCGCGCGGCTGGAAGCCGGATTGGCGCTGAACCAGTCCCTGAAGAACAGCGGCTCTCAAATCGCAGAGGTGTGGGCGCGGGGTAAGACGTGGCATGGATTCGCTTCGTCCGATGTCGACACGCTACGCCACGCATTCGTTCTCGCCCACGCGATCCTCGATAACAAGCATCTGGACGTCGACTACAAAACTTTCTCGCGACGTACGGTGGGGCACAGCAAGATACTCGAGCGCATCGAGGGTGCCGTGGTCCGGCTTTTGAACGGCTTAATGGACTTTCCGCCTGGCGCCCGTCCCCGCGATGCACTGCGAGCGATCGGACTGGAGCGCTTCGCGCCGCCGCTGCTGATCGCGGGCAAGATCGACCTGGACGGAGCCGATCTTTCCACGATATCTCCGCATTATCTCGGAATCGCTCCCAAGGAAGCAGATCGCGTCCGCTTCCGAGAGCCGCCGGCCTACGTTCTGACGATCGAAAACTTCGCAAGCTTCAACCGGCACATCGCCGAGGCAGACCCCGGCCGATTAGGAACGACCATGTATGTCGGCGGGTACCCCTCGCTTGCCACCCAGCAGGCGCTGCGGACGATCGCAGGATTGGTGTCCGAACAGACGCCGATCTTTCATTGGTCGGACATCGATCCGGACGGCACCTGGATCTTCCACACCATCGAGCGCGCCGTCGATCGACCGATCCGTCCCCACCTCATGAGCGTCGAAGTTGCCGAGCGCTTGGGACAAGTGCCGTTCAAAAAATCGGCACCCGCTCGATGTCCACCGGACTCCGGTATCGCGGCTCTGGCAGCGTACCTGGCGGAAGATGGAGCCAAGACGCTCGAGCAGGAAGAACTCGATCCAGTCCTGCCAGAGCTTCATTAGAAAATGCGCGCGGATCAACGCGGTGTCGATCCCGATGAGCTTCGTCGGTCGATGACCTCCGTCGGTCTTTGTGAACAACACCTGCGTTCCGCAGCGCGAACGCCATGACTAGGGCGGCTCCTTGCCGTACTTCGACAATCTCATTGGCACCACGGCGACAAGGCCCCGAAGCACCGCCGCTCGCCTCCAGCAGTGAAGAATGGGAATCTCTTATAACCGGGTGTTAATCCGTTGATTCGCCTACGAAGGCCCCAGCCGATCAACGGTTTGTAGACAATCACCGAAACAAGACCACTAACGTTGGTGCCGTCTCCATAAACGAAGCGGCGATGATCGCATCGCCGATCGACACTTGATGTCGTCCTCGGTGGTGATGCCGATCTCGACCTTAGCCGGGTGCCAACGCCGCTTTAATGCCGGCAAGATGCCCCAGGCCAGCCCGAACAGACATTGTTGAGCTAGCCGCGCGATGGCTGGTTCGTGGCCGAGCGCAAGCACAATTTGCTCGCCCTGCAGCGGTAAAACCATGATCGGAGCCCACAGAATGATTGCAAACCCATAGCCCCATGCGCACTGGGCGCCGTACCAGAGCTCCGTCCGCCGCACCACATGCTTGGGCCGCGAACGGACCTGCCGCCGAGATCACCGGCTGCGAAGGTCACGCCGACCGACAAGATCATGCCGGCAAGCGCGGCTGCCGCCACTGCCTCAGTGCCGATATGGCCGATCCAGGCTAGATCCGTCGCCATCATCGTGATCTGTCCGAGCTGCGTGAGCGCGATCGGCGTGGCGAGTGTTGCAGTTGCGGAGAGTTCGTCGGTGAGTTGACGGCCAGCTACCCATTTCGCCAGCCGACGAGGCCGCGATGCGGGCGTTTTTTCTGCTGTCTTCCTCATGAACACGCTGCCCCGGATTGCGCGCTTCAGCTATCCTTTTCCTCGCTGACACGATCTTATCGCTGAGGTCGCGTTCGCATCATCGGCGCCATGGCCAGCGATAGCAATTCTCATAGAACAACGCACCGCTCAAAAATGGTGAGAGCATTCTGGCCGATGTCCGCAAAATCTTCTCTATATTGCCTGCTGCAATAGTGAGCGCTGCTATCACCGTAGCGGTTGCGGCTTTGGCTGTCTCATTCAAGACGTCGTTTGTTTAAAAAACCGACAACAGCACCGCCGCCAACTACATGCTGCGGGCAACTGACATCGTTTCTTCATAAAAGCGCTCAAGCGGCATTGGCATGCCGGTTGCTTGAACATGTGACGAACCACTTTTGACTATGATACTCGTTCGGCATTCGGTCGAGGTATTCAGATGAAACTTGCTTAATCGGTGGCAGAGGTCTCCTGATGCGCTTTCCAAACCGTGCGGCTAACTCTGCCATCTTCGGATCGCGCTCCGGTTTGCCGGGCCGGAATCCGATCGTCTTGTAAAGGACTCGCGACGAATGGCGGTCCTCAACAAGATGGCGTACACCAGGGTAAAGGCGTATACCAGCACGATTGTTTGCGTCACTTTTTGGCCGGTGACCCAAGCGCGCGCATCTGCGAGATGCCGAGCCTGGGTTCGTAGAGCTGCGCGGGCGGCCTTCAATCAGTGCTTTGCAGATGGTCAATGAGCTGATGCAGGACGATTGGGATCTCGATAAAATAGTCAGGCAACAGGACGAGCTCAAGGTCAAGCTGCTTCGCGCCCAATCGGTTGTCGAGGAATGTAAGGCAGGATTGGCGGATCTGGAGCGGAGGCTTGAGCGTCGAGCGGTCTCATCATCGATCGATGAGCGCCAGCGCAACCCTGCGGCCAACAGTTCAATACGTAACGCCCGACCGCACAAATCCCGAAGCGTCGATGATTCTGTTGATCAGAATGCTGGTGTGGCCTTTTCGAGTCGATCATGGGACCGCTGAAAACTGCCGCCGCGCCCATAGCGGCGAAAGGTTTTGTCGCGGAGTTGGTGAAGATCTCGAGACGCATGGGGTTGCGAGCCCAGCGGGCGAACCGGACAACCAGGTGCGGCCCTGTCGATAGGCTAGGCTTTTTGGCTGATCGCGATGCGTTGGCCAGGGGATGCGCGCAGAGTAGCACCACATACGTGACGTCGCCGCGTCTTTGGCTAGAGCCTCCTGTTCCGGGGGCTGTGCACGGAGATGTCCAGAGTCGAATGTCAAAGCTCGCCACCTTGAGCCAGTTGGGTCGTTTTGTCCGTCTTCAAAGCGTTCAAATTGCCGGTAGACGTGTCTCGAGAGGGGCGCGAGAGGGCGCGTTCACTGACACGCTGGTCCGCTATGACCGTGGAGCAAGGCATGCGATGACGGGCGGTGCTGACCGCGGAAGCCATGCCTCATCCGGCATCGCATGGAGGATGATGAGAACTGGCTGACTATGTCCGCAAACGATCCCAATGCACCGAAAGAGGGCAGGTAACGGCAGTCACCTAAATTCTTGAAACGCCAGGAAGAGGTTTCCCAGGCGAATGCGATGTGGTGCTGTCCGCGGCCTCGTCAGCTTCTCGAAAGCTTCTCCGAATAGGGACTGGCCCAGTGATCCTTGACGAGGAAGGTGGCATGGACTCGCACGATTTCGCCATATCCAATGCCGCACCTCCGCTATCGGTCCAGCACGCCGTTCTAGACGATCACCAACCGAACCAAGCGCGAGAAGATGCCTTTGAGCAACGACTGGATGCGGCGCGCGCGGCCGATTCCGCTGGTCTTGCCCGGCGCCCCGGCCGCAAACCTCCGCCGAATGTGTCGCGCGCCGATTTTGATTACATTCACGAGATGATGAGCGGTGTCAGTAGCTGTCGCCGTTGAGGCGAGTAATCATGCCGACGAGTTCCAACGTCGCTTTTCGGTCCATCCAGCTAAAACAAAACGTCGCTTCGCAATTCGGAATCGGCGGCTTAAGTTCTTCACGGACGGCGAACTCCGGCCGATGCTCGACTGTTGATTGTTACCCACTCATTGTCTCGGCGGCGTTGCACCGAGGAGGGAATGCGCATGGCTTCGCGGTACTTCGCGACCGTGCGGCGGGCAATATCAATGCCCGAGGCGCGCAAGCGTTCCACGATGGTATCATCCGACAGGATCGCCGAGGGTTCTTCCGAATCGATCAGCTGCTTGATGTGATGACGCACCGCTTCGGCCGAGTGCGCCTCGCCGCCGTCGGCCGAGGCGATTGACGCCGTGAAGAAATATTTCAATTCGAATGTGCCGCGATTTGTCGCCATGTACTTGTTGGCGGTAACGCGCGACACCGTGGATTCATGCATCTGGATGGCGTCGGCGACGGCCTTCAGATTCAGCGGCCGCAGATGCGCGACGCCATGGGTGAAGAAGCCGTCCTGCTGGCGCACGATCTCGGTCGCAACTTTCAGGATGGTGCGGGCGCGCTGATCCAGCGCGCGCACCAGCCAGGTCGCATTCTGGAGCGCGTCGGTGAAATAGGACTTGTCGCCGTCCTTGCCGATCTTCTTCGATAGCTCGGAATAGTAGGTCTGGTTGACAAGCACGCGCGGCAAGGTGTCGCTGTTGAGCTCGACATGCCAGCCGCCGTCGGGACCCGGGCGGACATAGACGTCGGGCACCATGGTCTGCAAGCGGGCCGAGCCGAACTTCATGCCGGGCTTGGGATTGAGCCGGCGGATCTCGCCGATCATGTCGGCGATGTCCTCGTCGTCGACGCCGCAGAGCTTGCGCAAGCTCGCGATGTCGCGCTTGGCCAGCAGATCGAGATGCTCGACGAGCGCCTGCATCGCGGGATCGTAACGGTCGAGCTCGCGGAGCTGGATCGCCAGGCATTCGCTCAGATTGCGCGCGCAGACGCCGGGCGGATCGAATTTTTGCAGCACGGCAAGAACGTCCTCGACGTCCTTTTGCGATGCGCCAAGACGCTCGGCGGCCTGGCCGAGATCGGGCGGCAGATAGCCGGCCTCGTCGACGAGGTCGATCAGGTACTGGCCGATCATGCGCTGCGCCGGCGCGGAGAAGGCGACCGAGAGCTGCTCGGCGAGATTCTCCAACAATGTTGTCTCGGCTGCGACAAAAGCTTCAAGATTGTAATCTTCATTACCTGAGGCGCGGCCACCCCATTCGGCATAGGTGGTCGGCGCCGGGACCTGCGCGTTGCACGCGACCGCCTCGGCCGGCTGTTCGGCGCTGACCTGATCAACCTCAGTCAGGGATTCGATGCCAGTTGCATTGGCACTGGCGCGCTCAAGCAGAGGATTGCGCTCGAGCTCCTCCTCCACGAAGGCCTTGAGATCGAGATGGGCCAATTGCAGCAGCTTGATCGCCTGCATCAACTGCGGCGACATCATCAATGACTGCGAATGCCGTAACTCTAATCTCTGCGTGAGCGACATGAAGCGAGAACCAATACTGAAGCTAACCGCGTTTTGCTCATCTACTCAGGAGCTGATCCACGCGCTTTGATGCCGCGCAAAAAGCAGATCCGAGGTGTGATTCTGGTGCAAATGGCTGGAGGGACGGCAGATCCTATCGAGGCGTCCCTCCGGAGGGCCCATGTGCGCGCCACCACTCGAGAAATAGATACTAGCTGGTGGCACTGTGACTCGAGCGCATGGGCTGGCCCAGGCACTTCGGATGACGATAGTCCTGCAGACGGTGAATATCTCTTTATCCTGGCAGTACGGCAGAGGTCGGTAGATTGCCCCAGAGCGACTAAGATTTGGAAGATGAGCTCGGCACCAGCAAGTTCCGCAGCATATTGTTTCCAATAGCCTTTAAGTCGACGAAATGCCGCACGAGCGAAAGTTGGTGCTGATTCAGTGCGCGGGCCTCGGCGCAGATTACATCAAACATTAGCGTCGGGTCTCTGACATTGCTTGGGAAAGCTATTTCAAAAGAGCCTGCGCGCGCGCCCGGCTGGAATGAATGAGGCGCAGGCATAGTCCTTGCTCAAGCAACCCGGATGACGGCAATGCGGATCTGCTGCGAGCCATATCCTTGGTCTGTCGCTTGGCGGGGTCACCCGGCTGGGTCGGCTAAAGAAGAAAGACTTTGGTGCGCACAGTCGTTCAGGCGTTGGCGCCTCTGTTGAAGACGACAGCCCCGCTAACGCAACAAGCTCAGCGCGAATAGAAACTCAAGCTGCGGAATAAGGCAGCACACCGAACCATTTCACCCAGTACGGCGAGGCTCCAATGAATAAAGTTCTCAGGGAGGCCAAGACTGTTCAGCTTGTGTTTCACAACGGTGGCAGCACACCTTTTGAGTTCGTGATGGATTTGTTACGGGAAGGGGCCGGCGGGCGTGAGCCTGATGCCCGCGCAGTGACCATTGCCCGACAGGGCAAGGTCTCCTGCGGCCCTTTTGAGCCATCAATCGCAAGGGTGCTTCTCGATAGGCGCAGGAACGCATCCAGGCTGGGGGACATCCGCTGCAGATCACCAGCGAGCCAGCCGGCGAAACAAAGGCGCCTCATTCGTCGGAAATGCAATTTAAATGGGCGATCGATGCGCTTAGCGATCTTGTCGGCAGCTTCCCGTCCGCTGCCAGATGACGGGCCTATGCCGGTGAATGCGGTGACCCACAGCCAGTTACACCACGCCCAGTGACACGATCTTACGCTTTCGTCAGAAAGACTGTCCCGGCACAATTACGGCCTCGCGGACAAGGTATCGCGAGATTGCTCTGTCAGGGAGAGCATCAGTGGCAGCCCTACCAGCACCGCTGGATTCAGCGCTGAGCATGGCTGCGTCATTCTCTCAAGCCTGCTTAAGGTCGGACTACAAACCTGACGCAGATCGATCAACTGGCGGATCTGTTAGTTTGCGCTAGTTACGCCAAACTCTTGCCGCATCGCCTTGAGATGGGGCTGTTCGCATGTGGGTGCACAAACGAAGAAAGCGAAATCTCAGACAGTTGCAGCGGGTAGAGCAGATTTGCCGGGCTGAAGCGGCGCGTGCCCACTTGGATCTCGAGCGGAGTGGGCTAATGAACATCGCAAAAGACTGCCGACGCGTGGCCGAGGAGATCGAAAAGGCTTTGCAAATGTCGACATTGATCGGGCCGCTTGTGTGGACGTTCGGTTTTATGGGCTTGGTACTGTTCGTCGCGCTGTATCTTCCATGGTAGACCTTGTCGAGCTCTGCAAGTTTGGCGTCGAGGCAGCATCTTGTGAAGCTGGTGGCGCTGCGAAATCCCAGATTCTGTCCTGTGTATGCTTCAGCGGGACCGCCAACGCCTCAAAAGCCGACTTCACGTCTGTGTAGGCAGCTTCCTTTAGGGCACCAGCCGCGGGATCGATCTCGTTATAGGCGGTCAGCGCCGCTGCATAATTTTGATAAAGCGGCATTTGGGCCTCGTTGGTCCAGCCCAGACCGAGATGGTGGAACTGATCAGCGGGAACGTTGATGCGGCTTTTATCCAGCTCTCGGAGGTAGTCGGCCGACCAGTCGTGGATGGTATAGGATTCAATCTTATCCATCATCGACCGCCAGCGCTTGACACGCTCCTCTAGCGGCATGTTGGTCGCCTTCGAAATAGCATCTGCAATCTCTTCCGGATTGTTTGGGTCAATCAGAAGCGCCTCGTCTTCGCCGAAATCTTCAGCCGCTCCCGCAAACTTGGATAGTACGAGAACCCCGGGATCTTTCGGATCTTGGGCCGCGACGTACTCCTTTGCCACGAGATTCATGCCATCGCGCAGCGGCGTGACGAGACCTACATGCGCGGCGCGGTAGAGGCGCGTGAGTGCAGCCTGGCTGAAAGAATCATTCGTATAGTGGATCGGCCTCCGCTCGTCCATGCCGTGCTTAGCATTGACGTGACTAATCGCATTCTCCACGTCCTCCTTGTACTTCTGATATTCGTCAATGTCCGCGCGGGAGGACGGCGCGATCTGCAGCAACGAGATGCTGCTAGGACTCGCGGCTAGAAGGTGGCCCAACGCCTCGACCCTCTTGTCGATACCCTTCGTGTAATCGAGCCGGTCTACGCCGATCGCGAACTTGGCGCCTTCGAATTTCCGCAATAATGACGAAAGTGTTTCTTCTTCTGCGGGCGAAAGATCTGCCGCAAGATGCGCCGCGAACTGCTTGGGATCGATGCCGATCGGGAATTTTTGGAGATGCGTCTGGCCACGTTCCGTTGTCACGATGCCATCCTTGCTTTGCAGCGCGAAATATACCTGCAGACAGGCCAGGAAATTGTTGAGATCCCGGTTTGTCTGAAAGCCGAGCAGATCATACTCCAGCATCAGCTTCATAAGCTCGCAATGGTGGGGTACGCGCTCGATCATATCGGGCGCCGGCCATGGCGTGTGCAGAAAAAAGCCGGTCGGCCGATCAATGCCGAGCCTATGAAGTTCAGCCGCGAGCGGAAGTAAATGATAATCATGGACCCAGAATGCGTCACGATCCCGCACGTCGAAGGCGGCTCGCGCTATAAACGCGTTGACATTTCGATAGCTGTCATAATCGCCTTCGGGACCCGACATCCGCTGGAGCAGGGAGTGCAATGCAGGCCACAGTGTCGAATTGGAAAAACCTCGATAATAGCCGTGATAGTCTGCCTCTGGCAGGTCTAGCCTCGCCACGTCGCCTGCACCGGTCTTCACCAGCGGCAAGGGCTGGTCGATCCCATCTCCGCGGGTATCCGAGGAACCCACCCAGAGTGCACCGGAACGTTCGACGACCGGCTCCAGGCCCGCCGCAAGCCCGCCGGTCTGGGGCTTATCAGGGTCGAACGGGGCAACCCGGTTCGAGATGACGACCAGCTTCATATTGGGCTGCTGGTTTACGGTGTGGAGGCCGTCCTCCAAATCGCTTAAGAGAACAGCAGGGGAAGGTCCTGCTCCTTCGTGTTGCCCGTGCTCCAACGGCACGCCGTTCAGGTGCCTGTCGAAGGCAGTCTGGCCTCCACTTTCATCTCGCTCCGTAGCGCCTGAAGTTGCGGTCTCGAGCGTGTCATGGATTCGAGCCATCTCGCAACTCCGTTTGACGATGTTTCCGCTTGATGCATTCGCGGCTCGACCGAGAAGATCTCCACAATGCGAGACTGGCAGGTCCGGCTTTCTGGAAGCTGACCAATTGCCGGGTCAGATAGCCGCACAGACGCCGCTCCATGGGCGACGCAAGAGCAGCAGGCGGCCAAGGAACCTGCTGACGAGGCGGATGCGCGGTTTGGTGAGCTGACGCCGAAATCGATTGGCTGGAAGCAAAACGGTCGGCCTATGATCGTTAGGAGTATCGCAGGCGGCGCGTTTCGTGTTCCTCAACGACGAGAGCAAGCTCGGATGAAGCGCGCGTCCGCCCGCTAAGCTGATGAGAGCGCCACGCAAGAAGTGCAGGACAAGTATTGTTAAGCCAGACGCACGCACGCGTGTGGCTCTGGCGGAGCGCAAGCACAACGCGGCCGCGCAGAAGCGGCAAAAACGATCATCCGCGTCCCCAGAACAAGTACAACCCATCGACCGTCTTATCCAAGCCTGTCCCTCATGGCGAGCTGTCCAAGCTACGTGAGTGCGATCGGAGCCGCGAACTTTGAAAATGCGTTTGGTTCGTCGGTGATTTGATGGCCTCCTACCCATTTTAGCCCTCCCCGGGGGCTGCGATGCCGTGCGTTGGCAGGTATCCATCTCATTTTACCGGCCGCTCAGATTGCACGCGCTTCAGCTATCGAGTCCGATGCGATCTGCTTGCTGCAATCGCGTTCACCTGATCTCGAACCGCAACGCCGTGCGCAAAATAGTGAGATTATGCTGACCTAAATCGGCAAAAGTCATCTTTTTCACTGAGTGCTGTCGTAGGGAGCGCTGTTATGGACGTCGTGGCTGCGACTGTCGCTGTGTTGCTCAAGGCATCGGTTGTTTCAAACGCAACAAGAGGGCGCCAGCACCTAGGTGGCGCGGGAACGCCGAGGTGGTGTTCTCTACAGCTCAAGTGCATTGGCATGCCGGTTTCTTGAACCTGTGACGACACCACTTGTGACCATGATGCTCATGCAGCATCCCAGCCGGGATATGGGGCGAACGGCGCGCGCGTCATATCGTGACGCTCCACTACAGCCGCGGCGCTGGGCACGCGACGGCCGTGGCCGTCGTGGTTGCGGATAAATGGCCTGAACCGGAATCGCATGAATTATGACGAGAACTGGCTGGCTACGTCCCACACAATGTGGCTCGGCGGGAAGTCGGCAAACAGCAGTCACTTGGCCCGTGTGGCGTCAGATAGAGTATTCACGGCGAATGTAAGTCCGGCGCCGACCGTAAACTCGTCAGCTTCTCGAAAGCTTGTCCGAATACGGACTGATCAAAACTGACTAGGACGAGAGGTTGCTGTGGACTCGTACAATTTCAAGACATCCAATGCAGCGCCTGCGCCATCGATGCAGCATGCCGCTTTGGATGATCAGCAGCCGAATCTAGCTGAACAAGACGCCTTTGAACGGCGACTGGATGAACCGCATGGCCGATCCCTTGGGCTTGGCCGACCGCCCGGCCGCAAACCGCCCCGGAATGTGTCTCGCGCGGATCATGATTACATTCATGAGATGGTGCCACGTGTCAGTACTCAGCGAAAACTGTCAACGTCAACGGCTGAGAAGTATCTTCGAATGTCTTAGGGCGTTCGGTTTGGCGATCTAACCCGCGCCACATTTGCTGAGCGAGTGTCAGACAGTTCGCTTTAATGGCCGAACCGCAGCTACTATGTCGGCTGGGGGGCGGTCCCGTTGTCTTTTGGCTCGAGGCGTCGGCCGAAGGTGGAGGCGACGGAGCGCGCGGATTCCTTACCGGTCGTGCCTATAATCAATGCGGGCGCATAATTCATGAAGCGCTTCGAGCTCTCGAACCGTCGCACAATGCCCTATCGTTTTAGGCGCACATGCAAGGTGCTTCTGCACGATCGCAGGGTCGGGACTCCTGCTGCGTCTTACAAATGTCATCTTGCACAGGCCACTGACACGCGGACGGCTCGATCGAGCCAGCACTCCAGCAGACGCCACCGGCAGAGATGCACCTGACAAAGCACGAGGAGGTCGATGACAAAGCGTTTTCGCAACCGGGCCCTATTCTCCATACTCGTGTCCATGATTGTCTGCCCCGCCGCAAAAGCGCAAGACCGCCGGACTATCGCCGAACCTGTTGCACCTCATACGGTCTGCGATCGCCCTGTGCCTTCCGGCAAGAACGATACAGTTAACCTTCAGGACGCCATTGAACATTGTCCCGCTGGAGCTGCAGTCTATCTCGGGCGCGGCGAGTTTCACTCGGGTCCACTCGAGATGAAATCGGGCGTGACCTTATGGATCGGACGCGGTGCGGCGTTGATCGCCATCCCCGAACCAGCTGCTTACGACAAAGGCCGGGGACAATGTGGTCGCATCATGGGTAAGGGCGACGGATGCCGGCCATTCATCAGCTTTTCCAAAACGCGCGGCGGCGGCATCTACGGCGAGGGCATCATCGATGGTCAGGGCGGCGCAATGATGGGTGGCGGGGCCGAAACCTGGTGGCAGCTGGCCCGCCGCGCGCAAGCTGAGGGCGGCAACCAGAACGCCCCGCGCTTGATCCAGATCGATCATGCGCAAGACATCACGTTCTCTGGTATCACCTTGCGCAATGCCCCCAATTTCCATGTCGCGATGAACCGGGTGGAAGGTGCCACTTTCTGGGGCCTCACCATCGATTCACCGGCGGATGCGCGCAATACCGACGGCATCGACCCCGGCGCGAGCCAGGATGTGACCATCACCCACAGCTACATCCGCACGGGAGACGACAACGTTGCAATCAAGGCTGGCGACAATGGCTCAAGCAGCCATATCTCCATCCTTGATAATTATTTCGGCTGGGGGCACGGCATGTCAATCGGCAGCGAGGTGAATTCCGGAGTTAGCGACATACTGGTGCGTAATCTGACGCTGGACGGTACGACGTCTGGCCTGCGCATCAAGAGCGATGTCAGTCGAGGCGGTCTGGTCGAGCGCGTGACTTATGAGAACGTGTGCCTGAGGGGCAACCGGTGGCCGGTGGCGTTCGATGCAAAATATGATCCGCGCGCACAAGGCACGAGGATCCCGGTCTATCGGCAGATCGTTCTGCGCCATGTGCGTGGTGACAATGGTGTGCTGCTGATGCGCGGCGTAGACGAGCGCCATGCCCTCGACGTTGCATTGGAGGATGTCCGATTTGCCAGTTCCGCGACTTGGCAACTCGAACACGCCAAGGTGACCGCAAGTCCCTCTGACGTATCGCCGCCGCTGCCGGGACGAGCCACAGAACCGCTGCGCGGATTGGAGGCATGTGCCAGAGCATTCCGCGACGCCTATCGCTAAGTACGACACCCGGCGCCGAACCCGGCTGGTGAGTTCGGCGTCGGCCGCCTAAATCGCTGGTCTTGCAGACCTCAGCCTCAGGTCGGGTACTTCGTTGCTGGCCGCCGCCGGGTTTGCAGGACCGCAATTGCGAGAGTTGCGTGGGACATCTGGGCTGGCGAGGAAAATGTGTTTGACGATGCATGGCGGCTATCCCCGGCGGTATCTCATATCGACTGCGTCGAACGGGTCGCGAACTCAACGAAGAGTGAGATCACATGCGAATTTTCGTGCCTTCCGCTGCGCTTCTGGCCGGATGTTTCTGCATCCAGGCAGCGTGCGCTGAGCCACTATTCGTGTCGCATGCCGAAAATGCAGACTATCACTCCGTGCAGCAAGCCATCGACGCGTTGCCGGCGGAAGGCGGAAATGTCCGGATCGCGCCGGGCGTCTATCGCGAGAAGGTCAAAATCTCCAAATCCGGCATTCATATCGAAGGGACTGGCAGGAAGCCGGAGGATACGATCATTGTGTATGGCGACGGCGCGATCAATGTAGGAGGAACCGGCCGTTCGGCGACGCTGGATGCCGCTGGCGATGACTTGCGGCTCGAGAATCTGACCATCCAGAACGACTACGCCCTCAATCCGGCCAATCCCCCCTCGCAGGCCGTAGCATTGTCCGTTACCGGAGACAGGGACCTCGTTACGCGCGTCCGCCTGCTCGGTGCCCAGGACACGCTATTTGCTGGCAAGGGACCAAACGGCAGAATGTCACGTCAATACTTCTCGAACTGCTACATCGAAGGGCATGTCGATTTCATCTTTGGTAACGCCAAGGCCTGGTTCCGGCAATGTGAGTTGCACGGCATCGCTAATCAAGCGGTCATCTATACCGCTCAGAGCAAGGCAGCGCCGGATGAGGACAGTGGCTATGTTTTTGATCATTGCAGGTTAACTGCCGCCCGTGCTGCGGGCTATATCGCACTTGGCCGCCCTTGGCGTCCCTACGCCACAGTGGTCTTCTTGTCAGCGAAGATAGATGCCCCCGTGATCGCGGAAGGGTGGCGCGAATGGACGCCCGGCAAGACCAATACCTTGAGGACAAGCTACTATGCTGAATACAGATCCGTCGGCGTCGGGGCCAACCCCTCAGCCCGCGAGCCTCACTCCCATCAACTGACAGATGGCGAAGCTGCGAGATGGTCGCTGAGCGTGTTCTTCGGAGGCGCCACAGATTGGCTGCCAAAGGGAACCATATCGATGGAAGACAAAGCAACGGTGACGAGACGACGGCGATCGTCGGATGAATGACGGGGAGTGCGGATATGACGGCGGCGTAAGCTGTCACCGACATCGCGCTGGGTACCATATTTGTGGACAATCGAAACCTCACCAGACGGTTACTCACGAACAGGAAAACGCGCAACTGCGTGCGATAGCCCAGTGCTTGACGAACGCGATGCACGTGTGGAGCGCGATCAAGTTCACGATGCCTGCCTTGCCTCGCGGCGATCGGCAGAGCCCTTGAGATAGGTCGGTGGCGAGGGGCGCTACAGCCCCTGGCTATGTCAGAAATGGCCGTGAACACCGCGATCCATCGGCCTCTTGATCGATCATTAATCCGGCGGCAGCGAGCGAATAGGCCTGGACGGCTCGCTTCTGCGCCGAAACCCTTTCCATGAAGCCGCCGAGTATCCCGGAAAGGTCTGTTCTCTCGAACACCGGAGGGATCGATCGTGCGCAACTCCTGTTGAGCTTCGAAGGTGGAACGGGCGGTAATAGCGACCTAGCCGTCAGGAGTGGAAGGTGCCGTTTGGCATTTCCACGAGCTCACCGCTGGGCCGATGCAGCCGCCACGTGCGCAGGATCTTGCCGCATCCCTTTTTCCGGTCCTTCTTCCTGCCCGCTGCGCAGAACAAAACGAACAGGTCATGGTGTCGATTGTCCGCCATGGTCGCCGGAAAGCGTTAGCCAAGGGAAGTCAAACTGCCCGCGTAGCCAGAGCAAAGCTCTGGATGGTTCCGTCCTCCACTTCCGATGCGCCGTTGAGGCCCGCTGAGATGCACGGGCTAGCTCTAGCGCACCACGGTCTTCAGGTACTGGTAGGCCTTGATGATCTCGACCAGGCGATCCTCCGTGGAGCGGTCGCCGCCATTGGCGTCGGGATGGTGCTGCTTGACCAACGTCTTGTACTTCGCCTTGATCTCGCCGAGCGTCGCATTGGCATTCAGGCCCATCACCTGCAATGCTTTGCCCTCGCCATTGAAAATCTTACGCGCCTCAGGCTTGGCCTTCGGGCGGTGGCGGGCACCGCCGCGTTCGTTCAGCTCGGCGAGCGTGCAGAGTGTATGCCAGTCGTCCTCGAAATTAACAGTGCTGCCGGTCATTTTGTGTGCGCTGATGTTCTCGCCCATCTTCCAGGTCGGACGATGGCCGGTCAGCGCATCCTTCTGGTAGCGCGCGACCGCTTCGGCGTCCATCCCCGAGAAGAAATTGTAGGACTGATTGTATTTGCGAACATGCTCGATGCAGAAGTGCCAATAGGCGCGCGCCTTGTCGCGGCCCTTGGGCGCGGGATGGGTAGCCTTGTTCTGGCAGCCAGGCCATTCGCATAGCGCCGCGGGCTGTCGCTCCTGCGCTTCCTGCTTATTGATGCGAATGGAGTCGAAGATTTCGGACGTGTCGATCAACATGACCTGGCTCCGTTGGCGCAGCGGCAGTTACAGCGCCGCTTCTATGCTAGAGACTTGGTTTGGACGGCACTTCGGGTCTGACTCGGCCTTTGCGTCCCGTCAGTCGCATGATGTAACAGGCACTCACTAGCAATGGACATGCCAGGACGCGCGAGCTTGGTTCAGACCATCATCTCTTTGCGACTTCAGATCAGCTCAATCGCAATTTGCTGTCGGGTTCTGCACACGGACGTCTTTAATGGAACCGGTGCCAATATTCTCAAAGATCCAGAAGGGCAATGCTCGGCTGTAATCTGCGCAGCGAGGAACGCGAGCGGCGTCTTTTCATTTTGTTTAGAAGCTCGGAAAGTCTTCCGTCTTCGTAGCGAAACAGAAAGCACAATGTCGCGATCTGAAGGGAATTCGGCCCCGCTCGTTCACCGATCAATGCAAGTCACAGTACCCGCCCGCCGCTGACAAAGCCCCCCTGCTCACCAGCCGACCCAGCAAAGTCTCGAACGATTCGCACTGTTAGGGCAGGTGGATGCTGGCACTGGCACGGCAGCCGGGATTGTAGGAGGTGCGTGGCAAAGCGCTGGTCCACGTCCCGGATGCAGCTCTAAATGGCTATGTCGAGGCAATTCGTTTGCGGGGTGGGTCGGTGCAGCCGGATCCTATAAACCACCAGTTTATCGCCAATTGTCTCAAAGCACCGTGTGCCGAAGCGTCACCCAGCGCGGCGATGTCGCCTTTGGACGACCGTTTTCGAGCCCTGGCGCTTGTGGCGGCTTGGCGACGACGGGACATGAACCGTGAATAAGAAATTGGATCTCGATCACGTGCCGATCAGTCAGCGAATATCCGTCCTGAATGATCGGGCTGAAGAGCATTGCAGACATCGTGCATGAGTAGAACCCGCCTGTTGTCGGAGTTGCAGCCCTATGCGCATTCGGCGCTGCCGGCCCGCAGTGGCGGCGATGGTTTTCGGCAACGCAACTGTATTTGCACGAAAATTTGCAGAGCCTGGACCTCACGCTCTTGTAAGAAACAGCTCTACCAATCTAGAGAGCGACCGGGCTCAAGACGTGAAATTGCAATCGGGCGGGTCCGTCATTAGCTCAAAGCCCATGATCGGTTCCAAACTCTCCTCCACCCTGCGCACCTCCTCCGCCGCTTTACGGCGACAATCATCGTTGCCGCCGCTAGCCCTGCCCAATAGAAGGTCACCTTGATCCGAGGGCGTCGCGTTCGCCTGTCGCGGCATTCTATTTGCAGATCAAGTATGTGCGGTGATCCGGCGGTCCAGAGTAGGAACCCAATAGAAGATGGCGCAGCTATCGGCCTGCGAGGCGCTTTCGGCCAGCAACCCGTCAAAACAACTGCTTTGCATCCGGAAAGACCGGTGCGCAGCGATCCCCGGGGATCTTTCCGTCCGTCATGTGCAAGTGCCTCTTGCACCGTCTCATCATCGGATGCCGAAACGCCCAGCTTCCCCGCAGTAAGAAGTCATATCGAGAGACATAGGGTTGGATGCCGCGCGGTATGCGGCGCGGGCGCCGACCATGAGGGGCAGCCGGGCCGTTGGATCTCGGTCAACTCACTGCTTTCGTCGACTGCCTGTCGGAACGCAATAATTTTTTTGCGGGGCCGTCGGTGGTTGGAGTAACCGCTCGAACCCACGTGGTACATGCTCGGAGACACTCCAATGCGTTTCGAGTGCGTTTTGTCGTCAGCCACGAGGATTTTCTGCGCAGCTCAGGTGGCGGGCGCGGTAATTCAACATTCGTGTTGCCAGTGAACCCTGCAATTTAAAAACGAAGTATGCGGTCAGTCGTTGATGCGCGCAAAGCGGACGACTTGCATTTAAAGAAATTTGTTAACTTCGGCCGACTTACAACCGGAGCGAACACGCAGCCGCTGCGCATGTAGTCGAGTTATCCGCAGAACCATTCGCATGACTGCGACGCTCATATTTTTGAGTCACTTTGGTCGAGGTTCAAAATGCTCAATGTCGTGAAGTTTCGTCGACCTGGTGCGCCCATGCTGCGCACTGAGTCAATGCAAACGATGGCGATTGCTAAGCGTGACGGGCCATTAGCTCCGTTCGCAATAGCATGTGATTCCGGTCGAGGTGCAAATCAGCGGCTCAAAGCCGCCCGCGCCAACGCCAAGCTCACGATCGCGCATGCGATTGCCACGCTGGAGGAGAACCACCGTCAGATACGAGCGCTCATACATAAGATCGCCGATTCGTCAGCTGGGGCGAGGCTGGAAGCGGATCTCGATCTAATCGAGCGAGAGCTTGCTCTCGCCAAACGGAAATCTGCCAGCCTTTAGAGCTGACGTTCCTCGTTTTACGATGGGATCGCTGAAGTACATTCGAGGTAAGACGACCACCCTTTAGCAGAGAGCCACAACAAGTGTTCGCAAACATCAAAATCACCGGGCGATTGATAGCTGGGTTTGGATCGCTTCTTCTGATGTCCGTTGCAATTGTCGGTTTCTCGATCCATACCTCCCGGAGCGCGAACGGATTGTTGGCGACTGTGGTTCGCCAAAAAGACCACGTAGCCGAAGATGAGCGCATCGAAAAGCAAGTATTTGAAGCTCGGATGCATGTATGGATGGCCTCGGCAACCGATGATCCGTCGCATTGGGAGAAGGCCGCAGACACCTATAGGCGAACATTTGCGCGGCTTGAGGATCTCGCTGCCGACACCAAGGACTTAGGACGTCGGGTGCGAGTGCTGGATCTCAAAAGAGCTATCGAGGATGATGAAACAAAGGCGCTCGGACTGAAGGAATTTAGAGGAAGAAATAGCGCGCTAGATAGGCCCGCGGCGAGATCGGCCGTGAGTTCCGCACTCGCCGCCGGTGATCGGGTTGACGAACTCTCAGAGCCGCTCGCGATTGATTACGAGAAGGCTTCGAGAGCCACTGCGTTAAAGGCGGAGGATGACCTTGGATTGGGTGTGATGATAGCCTTGATCCTTGGCGCTCTCAGTTTGCTGCTGGGTGTCCTCCTCGCGGTGTTTACCTCGCGCAGCATTAGCGGCCCGATCCGGAATCTGACAGCATCGATGCTCGAGCTGGCCGAGGGCAATTTCGATGTTGTACTCCAAGGACTTGGTCGCAAGGACGAAATTGGAGAAATCGCGAGTGCGGTCGAAAGGTTCAAGGTGAGGTCGGCCGAGAAGGCGGAGGCGGAAACCCAAGCCAAACTTGCTCATGATCGTATCGCTGCTGAGCAACGAAAGTCCGACATGCGCGGGCTTGCAGATGCGTTCGACGCGGCCATCGGGGAAATTGTCGAAACCGTTTCCTCGGCGTCCACAGAACTGGAAGCGTCGGCTCGCTCACTGGCAAAGACTGCCGAATCGACACAGCGACTCTCGACCGCTGTAGCGTCGGTCTCCGAACAGGCGTCCGCGAACGTTCAGTCCGTTGCATCGGCCACAGAAGAAGTGTCGAGTTCCGTATATGAGATTAGTCGGCAAGTCCAGGAGTCAGCTCGTATTGCCAGTGAAGCCGTTCGAACAGCCGCGAGCGCTGACAAGCGCGTTCTGTCTCTCTCCGAGGCCGCCGCCAAGGTCGGTGACGTCATCCAATTCATCAACACAATTGCATCTCAAACAAATCTTCTGGCCTTGAACGCGACAATCGAGGCAGCCCGCGCCGGAGACGCTGGGCGAGGGTTCGCGGTTGTTGCATCAGAAGTCAAAATGTTAGCGGACCAGACCGCGAAGGCGACCAAGGAGATAAGTGATCAGATTTGTGGAATTCAGTCATCCACCAAGGAATCGGTGGCAAGCATCAAAGAAGTCACTAGCGTTATTGGCCGAATCTCGGAAAGTTGCTCGGCCATTGCGTCTGCTGTGGAACAACAAGGCGCTGCAAACCAAGAGATTGCCCGGAATGTGCAGCAGGCGGCAATTGGTACGACCCAGGTCGCCACAAATATCGCCGAAGTCAATCGAGGTGCGGATGAGACGGGTACCGCGTCAACGCAGGTGCTTTCCGCTGCCAGGTCCCTAGCTGAGGATAGCAATCGTCTGAAGCTGGAAGTGCAGAGATTCCTGGCCAGGGTAGCGGAAGCTTAGCAAAGCTTGGACGCTCCTGAAGAGGCGCTGCTCGAGTGTGCAATGTCCCTTTATCTTAGCCGGATGTATTTTCCACACCGACCTCTTCGGGGCGCGACCGACGGACGGCAGCTCAATAGGGCTTGAGTGCAGTAGCCGCCGACAATAGGTACTCCATCTCGTGCAAAGCGCGACTTTGCGTGGAATGAGTGCACCTGGGAACGGGATGATCGCCGCTTTTCGTCAGGTCGAAGTCAAAGCTAACCACTCAGCAGCGGCTCGAGTATAAAGCCCGCGCGTTGCGGCGGCGCCTTTCTCCAACTGCCAGCGAAGCAAGAGCGCACGCTCTCCAACGTTCAACGTCCGCGTCAGTCCTCTCTCGTGCCAAGACAATCGCTGCCGTGCTGGTAATTTCCGTTGGTGGCGAACCCAACGATCTGGGTGTTTTTGCAGCGACACTCGTCAGCTGATCGAGAGGTGGGCCTGCTAAGGGCGGAGGGCTGCCACCGTTGACGCTTCTTCGGACGCATCTGGCCAACGAGATGGCAAACTGCGGGCAGCAGTATCGATCTATTGTCCAGGTTGGGCTCGTATCGGCCTGTGTCGAAGAGGTGCTGGACGACAGTCGCGGACCAGGCGCACAGGCCTTCGAATGATCATTTGCTCTGCGAACCTAGCTGCTTCGCGGCATTGGGAAGCGGAGGGGTACTCGTTAGTTCTGACGATGGATTGATGGACACAGGACACGCACAGCGGAGCGCGGCTTCCTCCCCGGCCGCATTTGAAGAGGTGGAGCAGGAAAGCTATCTCGGCGGATTCAATCGTGCCGTCGCGAATTTGGTCGAAACGTTAACAGGGTATCGGACCCCAGGCTCCGCGCGCGCGCAGATCCTGGACGATTGGGTTGCCGAAGAGGGGCAGGGCGAAGCCGAGAATAGGCGACAGGGGCGCCGACGAATCAGGAATTCGGATAACACTGGCTCGCGCTCGCTGGATTTGTCCTCGCTCTCCCTGACCGCTCTGCCCGCCGCCCTGCCGCCAAGGTTGCGGGAACTGCGCGCCAGGCATAACGAGTTAAGCAGCCTGTCCGCCATGTTCCCACCGGGTCTCCAGCATCTTCTCATTAGCCATAATCGCTTGACCAGTTTGCCGGACGATCTTCCGGCGACCCTCACTGAGCTGGAGGTCGCTGATAACAGCTTGACCAGTCTGCCGGCAAACCTTCCGGCCGGGCTCGAGATCCTGAACGCAAACGACAACCGGCTCATCAGCCTGCCGGACGCTCTCCCGACCGGGCTCACCGCGCTTGCGGTCAGTGGCAATCAGCTGACCGAACTACCCGAGTCCCTCCCCTCGTGGCTCATTCATCTCAATGTTAGCGGTAATCAATTGGCCAACCTCCCCGCCCCTCTTCCGAGCACGCTGCAATCACTCAATGTCAGCGGTAACCGGCTGACCAGCCTGCCTGAAGGTCTTTTAGATGCTCTTGTGCCGAATAATAGCCTCTACTACCCGCATCTGGAGAGCCTCGAATTGGAGGATAACGCGCTGCCGGACGACATCCTCGCTCATCAGGCGGCGGCTGAAGCGCTACCGCAGCTTGCGCAGCAATCCCCGCATGAAGCTGCTGCACACTGGCTCGCAGACGAGCCGGCCACGCTGGCCGAATGGCAGCACTTTGCGGATGAGCCCGGCGCCCAAGACTACGCACAGTTCCTGGAGAAGCTACGAGGCACGGTCAACTACGGCAATAACGAGTTTCGGCAGGCAGTAGCTGATGATCTACGGCACGCGGCCGCCAATCCGACATTGCGCGAACAGTTCTTTGCGCAGGCTTCCGAGGCCAACACGAGCTGCGAGGATCGCGTCACCTTGCACTGGAATGGTATGCAGACCGCGCGCATCAACGCTGACGTCAAGGACGGGGTATATGACGATCGGCTTGGCGATCTGATTCAGCGCGGACGTGCCGCCTTCCGCTTGGAGGCGTTGAACGAGATCGCGCGCGACAGGATCAACTCGCTCGCGAGCGGCAACTCGAACGTAGACGACATCGAAGTCTATCTGGCCTATCAACATCGGCTGCGCGAGCCGTTGGAGCTCAATCATCTCGCCCCTGACATGCGCTTCCTAGAGGTCTCTCACGTTAGCGAGGATGATGCGACGGAAGCGCTCGACCTGGTCCGGGAGCGGGAAGCAAACCAGTTCAACGACTACGTGGCAAGCCGCTGGCAACCCTGGGAAACGGTGCTGAGGCGCATCGCTCCAGACGAACATGCCGCGATGGGAGACCGGGTGCGCGACGCCATGGGCGAAGAGTTTCAAACCCGATTGGATCAGCGCCTCGCCGAGTATGGTCTTCGAGGCGATCCGGATGCCGAGCGGGTGCTCGGAGCCCAAGTCCGAAACGAGATTGCTGGCGAGATCAAAGGCGAGGTCATGCAACGTGTGCTCGCAGAGCGTGGCCTCGAACTATGAGGCTCCCAAACCGCCGCAGCGATATCTATTATTGCTCCGCGGCGGTACCTAAACATCGATCGTGAAGGCTCGGCCATCGCTGCCAAGGTGCTTTTGCGCTTTGGCAATGCGCTCCCGTCGATGAGGGTCTTTCGGTCTTGCCGAGTGACGAAAATTCCCGCGTGCCAGGCGAGGGCGTATCTACGTCCAAGCAAACGGTTCGCCTCACGATGGCGAGGGAGGGCAATAACATCGCGGTATTCCCGACGGTCGCTCATGAGAACTCTGCTTCGCGCCGAAAGGCGATGTGCCCTTGCACGAAAGCCGACGTCTCGCCCTTCCTAAAGCTCCTCTGGTTATTCATCATCAAGCAGTCGCCGAAGCTCCCCTGGAGAAAACTGCTCTGGCTCGAAAGAAAATTCTTCTGGATCCATGGAAAGAGGAGGAGCGAAGTGATCATCCCGGAGTCCGTGAAGCGCGTCGTGCAAGTCCTTTTACATTCCCGCAGCTCCTCTGGAGGGACGGAGACGGGCGAGTCGCTGGGTTGATCATCGAGATGATCGAGTACTCGCCGAAGATCTGCCTGAGGGAGCTGCTCCGAATCGGATGCGACTTGCTCCTGGATGAAAGCCGAGGTGGCGGGTTGATCATCTCGCCCCCCGGTAAGCTCCTGTGCGTCTTCATCCTCGAGCAGTCGCCAAACCTCCGCTGGAGAGAACTGGTCTAGATCAATGATAAGTTCTTCTGGATCAAAGGAAAACGAGGGGGCAGGGGGATCTTCCGATTGCCGGTGAAGCTCGTTACGCCACTCATTTTCCAGCTGCTGAAGCTCCTCTGAAGGCAGGGAAACTGGCGAGGGGATAGCTTGGTCATCAAGATGGTCGCGCAGGCGCCGAAGCTGCTCCTGAGGAAGCTGCTCTGGATCGACCGCAACCTGTCCTTCGAGGAGAGCCGATGGGACAGGTTGATTGTTGTGTCCTTCCTGATGCTCCTCTTGCCGACTAGCTCCGTACTGCGGAGCGGCGCTGTCGATGCGTGTCGATTCTGTCAGTAAAACGGTTTCGGGATTGATGAGCGCCGCGTTCTGAGGGGCGGGATTGAGTTTAGCGCGAGTGCGCCCTGGACGCACGATGGGCACGACACCCCCCGTCGACCGAAAGGTCCGCAGATGCTCCAATGCTTTAACGAGTCTGTTGCTTTTAGAGGCACCGCTGAACTCGCGCACGTCACTGCCATCGCTCAGCGATTTGCCGTCTAGCCGAGCAACAATGCTTGGTTTGTTTTTTGCGAAGAGCCAACGGCTATAGCCAATAAGAGAACCTGCATGCTGCTTCGCCGTAACGGCGGCCGTCCCGCCCTCAATAAGCGCCTCCTCAAGCCGGAAGATATCGGCAGCATCCTCGGGATAAAGAGGCCGCTTGTCCCACTGCCCCCGGACTATGACGCCCGTTGAGGCGACCGGCATTGCTCCGCCACTTCCTCCTGAAGCGGCGCTTGCGCTCGGTTTCCGATATACCAGAACCTCTTCCAGATCGTTCAGCGTCCTCTGTCTCTTCGCTGGTCTCGATTGAGCCGTGTCATGTTCATGATTGATGGGGACCTCCTCGCTTGCCAGGAGATTGCTCCGGGCACGTGGATCCATCGCATCGTCCTGGGATCGCGGGCCATGGTTGGAGGCGTCTTTCGCGGAGGGGAGCGTGCGCGGTCGCCCGCGAGAAACCAAATGATCGGAATCATGAGACGCACGAAGGACGCTTGCACCTGTCTTCATGAGGGCATCATTCGGAA
The DNA here is from genome assembly GCF_038969555.1 of Bradyrhizobium sp. B117. Classification (NCBI taxonomy): domain Bacteria; kingdom Pseudomonadati; phylum Pseudomonadota; class Alphaproteobacteria; order Hyphomicrobiales; family Nitrobacteraceae; genus Bradyrhizobium; species Bradyrhizobium sp. B117. The sequence goes on along the minus strand of NZ_CP152414.1, from coordinate 8,193,166 downwards.
AGTAAGTATCTAGGTGATTAACCAGGGACTGGTGGTCCCTTAGATCAATCGTTTGGCCACGGGCGCGGAGATCATTCGCCAGTCGGCGAAGTGCCTGAGTATAAAGCTTGACCGTGTTCGGTCGTGGGTTCTTCTGATCCACATATTGAGCAATCGCCTTGTCGATAAGGTCCCGGTCTTCTGTAGATAGATGGGGATAGGAGCCTCGACCGCCGACGGAAGCGGGTTCGGTCAGCCTTGCCTCAGCCAAGTGCTGCTCAAAGCCATCTTGTCCGGCCTGGCTCGTCTTCGGCTCTTGCGAGACGTCGTGCTGCACCTGCGACCAAGCTGGCACGTTAGAAGGGTCAAAAGTTTGGGAGTCCACGCTAGGCTCACTCCAGGATCACCTGAACAGGTCTACCTAGTTCGGCAAGCTTTCGAGAACCTGACTTGGCTATGGTTCCGCGGCGAAGAGTTATTCGGGGTGGCCAACCTCGGAAATGACGGACCGGCTCTCCTGAACAATCCGCCTCACTCTCCCTGGGATCCCACGACATCTTTTGTCGATACGCTCTTACAGTGGGGCACCCTTAGATCCCAGCGGGCTCGTCTGGCGCCGGTCCCTCCAACAAGATCGCGAAGCTCAAGTCCCATGCGGCTCGAGAAGGCGGCAAAATGGCACTTGCGATGGTCAGAAGAATATCAACGTAGATACCAACAGATTGAGCGCGTGTTCCGTTTGGGGCGTGTGCGTGATGCTTGTGGGGTTATGAATGTATGATAATCCAACGCCTGCATATATTCCCGGAGCAAGACGGGCGGTATATGTTCCGGTGATTGCCGTGGTATCACGATGCGCAAGCTGGCCTTTAGCCAGGGCAGCGTCCACCGCAAATTTGCTCCAGCTCGTCTTGCTAGCAACGAGTGCAATCAGATCACTGGGCCGGCTATCAAAGGGGCCTTTTGCATAAAGACGAAGCTCGCAATATTGGCTAATCCTGTTGAGGTCAGGCGGAGCTCCCATGATGGAGAAGCCGCCATAGATGCCGCGAGACGGCAACCCAAGGGCGTCGCTCTGCCAGAGCTGCCTGTCTGCAGCGATGTAGTGAAAATGATTCCCAGTCTCCCTTTGTTGCTTGGGGTCCGCCAAATTCGTGTAGCGGCTACTGTTCAAACCAACGCCCGCCCGCAGCCACGTGTCGGGTACGCCGGGAGCCGACTTGCTCTTGTAGCCGGCTTCGTCAACGAGAAGGATGCCTGCATTGGCCGTGCTCCAGTTCAGGCCGGTGGGATTCTCGATTATGTGGGAATAGGCACCATCTGGACTGATTGAGCGCTGGACGGAAACCTTGTTGTACAAGCGATCGTCAAAATTGTACTTCAAGTTGACCGCCGGTGTCGGCGCAGCATTGGTGCTCATCCCTGCCTGGAACAAGGCAGACATGTTCGATCCTGTAATCCCTCCGAACAATGTGCCGGTGAACTCATTTTGGTTTCTGAGGTAGCCAAGCTTGAGTTCTAGCGTCCTATCGAAGAAAGTCTGGTAGTAGGCGAGCGTATTGATTCCCGCTCGATCTGGTCCCGGGCGATCCCACGTCCAGTATTGCTGCTCGGCTCCTACGACAATCTGTCCGTCGGCAATGCCAAACCGGCTGAGATCGTAGGTGACGATCATGAGGTTTACCGACGCGAAGGTCGGATTCTGTCCCATATAGAGCTGGTTTGCGATAGTGCTTCTGGCCGCATTCGGCAGCTGGTTGTTTACAATGCTGTTGTGTGTCCAGCCGATGTAGCCGATGCCGACATCTGCCAGCGCCGATCTAACGCCGTCCTTGTCCTGATCAATCGTGTCCGCAGGGCCAGGTATGTTGAACCACACCCCTTTTTCACGCAGCTTGTCGTACCTTTCGAAGGGATCGATCGTCTGTTGCGGTCTCGTCTGAGCACCCCTGCCCGCATTGCCGCGCTTCTCAAAAGGCATTCCGAGACCTGCTGCTGGAGCCGAGGCAGAAGCGCGGATTTCCTGACGGATCAGGTCGATCGGGAGCCTTGCGGCCCGATTGGGGGTCTTTCCTCTTTTGCTGGCCTGATCCACGGAGTGGTTAGTCGGATCAAGTCCGTTAGCGGTTTGTGCCAGTACGGAATTGCCGACGAGACAAGCTGCTAGCGAAAGCGCGATAACATGCCAAAATTCCTTTCTCCCGGATCTCAAATTGAACGAAAGTGCTGCCGTAGCCGAGTTTTTCCGAGGTGAGCTCGTCGCAAGTAGGCAAGCACGCATGGCGTACTTCGGGTCAATGTCTGCGGGCGATGAATAGATTGAACTGGGGCCTGATTGGTCAGAGTGGGCTCCCGGCGTTTGCGCGTCCGAGGGCGAGGGGGACGAGCCAGAACACGATCTATCCGAAGAGGACCACTCAGGTTTCCTGAACTTCTCACCCCGTGGCACGACGATGATCTGGTCCGAAACTTTGCTGGTGCATAACGCCGGTGCGCCGAGGGCCAGAGCAGGGCGCTGGCTCGGCAAATGCTCACGACGAGCGCGCGGCGGCTTGCTGTCCTGGCCAATAAAACATTGCGAATGTCCGCCCTGCTCACTGTGAGTCTGGCGGTGTCGCGCGTCTGCATCGAAGGCGACTTTCGGGACGAAGCGGCAGCGACCGGCAAGCAAGGCTCTCCGTGCAAGAAGCTTGGATTCACGAAGGGCTTTAGCGGTATCGTTCTCAGCGAAACACAAGACAATAGCCAGGCTTGAACTTGCTCGCGCGCCAACCTCACCACAACATCCATGGTGATGGCCCAGGAGACCGGAGGAATCATCTATCGAGCAGCTTTGGCGAGTATCGGCAAACAGTTGCTGGCTGCCATGAGCGCGGCACAACCCGTCCTGCATCCGAATCCTTGACGTACGCGGCGTTCGTTGGTCACCCTTGCCACGAGCCCGTCATCTCGAACAATCTGCCGAAATTGGTAGTTGACCAGGTACAGTGCTTGCCGTTCCAATCGGCCATTGCCGCTTGGCCGATCAGCCGTGGCCGCCCTGGATGAGGTTGCTGCTCCGGCAAGAGGGGCTCCATCGAACACTCTGCAGGAATGAGTGGACGGTTTGCATTCCTGCCGCGAGTAGAAAATCGCCAAGGTTCTCCTGAATGGCGAGAAACGGCTGCGCCATCGCCGGCGAAGATGAGCACCGTTGCTCGTGGCGACGCTATCATGGAGGACGCGCGCAAATTGTCGCGTTGCGTTCCTCAAGAAGCAGCGTTTCATAGGAGCAGGGTGGCCGATCGGGAAGCTCGGCAAGATGGATTTATTGTCGACGCTCGCAGCTCCTGGAGCGCGTGAGCATCGCAGCCTATCGCGTCGACGAAACAAGCCTGCTGGAATAGGATCTTGAGCGAGGGACAATGGACTTGATGGATCAAGCGGCCGCTTCAGACTTGAGGCCGCTTTTGCGCGGGCCGTCAAGACGGATCCTCCCGGTTTTGGTGCTCCCGCTTGTCCTCGTTGGCTCGTGTGCCGCTGGCGTCTGGCTTTGGGCTAACCTTGAAGCCTTTGTCGAGACGCCGGAAGCTTCAACGATGAGCCTGTCACTGGAGGACAGGGCATCCTTGTTTGAGATAAAGTGGGCACAGCAGAAAACCGGAGATGAGATCGCAGTACTCAACAGCCGGATCGACGCTCAGCGGGATGACCTCAAAGGGATCCTGGATCAGATCACCATTCTGGCTTCGCGGATCGATTCGCTGCAGAGTTTAACACCTGTTCCTTCTGCTGCTTCCGAGCCTCCTTTGTCGCCAGCCCGGGCTGCTTCGAGCGTCGCCAGGAAACGCTTCGGGCGATCCAAATCAGAAGGACCTGTTTCCGTCGGAGGCGCGCCAGTGATCGCCGCACCAAAGACAGCCGAGCCTTGAGGTCTGAGACGCTGCAGGCGCGGTCGAGTCTCCAACTGTGCTCGATGAGGTGGCCCGTAGGTTCGCAAAGCTGTCTCCGGCCGTAAAATACACGGAGCTTGTGCGGGCGCCGTCGTCTCCAGCGGCATGTAGTGAGGCCGTCACTGTCATCGAGAGCACTCCAGGGCGGGTGGTGCAGAGCACTTTCCGCATGATCGAGCCGTGGCCCTGAAGCGCATTTCCTTTAAATCGGCTCTCTTCCAATCAGCCTCGCCAGTTTTGAGATCATATCTGAAAGGTCGTGTCATCACACCAATCTGGCGTGCCTGCCCGATGGCTTCTTCGGATCGCCCCCGCGAAGAGCTTAGAGGTCTGGGATCTGCTCACATGCGTGGCTTAGTTAATAGGGATGCGGTCGAGATAAGTGTCGAACGCGGCAGCAACAGCGCGAACGACAAACCGGTGCTCCTGCTTGACCCGAATAAATCCCTTTTCAATGTCTACTACCCCATCTTCTGCAAGCATTCCCAGGCGGTCGGCCGAACCGAGAAGAGGAATCGGATCAAATCGGTGAGCAGCACAGATCGCTGGCACGTCGGCCTGCAAATCGCACATCAGACGCTCGATGATTGCGGCGCGGATGCGATCTTCGGTGGTGAGAAAGTAGCCTTTTGAGGTTGCCAGGCGGCCGGTCTGAATGTGTTGGTGATAGGAAGCGGTTGCGATCTCGTTCTGCACGTAACCGTCGCGCAGACGGCCGATGGCTGACGGACCCAAGCCGATTACGGTTTTGCAGGTATCAGCCGAATAGCCCAGAGAGTTGCGGCGCAGCCGACCAGCTTTCTGGGCCAGCGCGAGCTCGTCATTGGGCAGGGCGAAATGGTCGAGCCCGATCTGGCGGTAGCCGGCCGAGACCAGCGTATCTGCAATAGCCGCGGCTTGCTCAGCGCGGGCGACATTATCCGGCAGCGCCGTCTCATCGATCTGGCGCTGACGTTTCATATAGGAGGGGACGTGAGCATAGCCGAAAACCGCAAGCCGGTCTGGCCGCATGGCTAGAGCCGTCCGCGCGGAGTCAACGCAGGACCGCACCGTCTGATGCGGCAGTCCGAAGAGAAGGTCGAAATTGATGCGCCTTATCCCATGCTGGCGAAGCCTTTCGACGACAGAAGCCGTCTGTACCTCGCTCTGGACTCGGTTGACCGCTCTTTGAACTACGGGGTCGAAGCTTTGCACGCCTATGCTCGCGCGGTTGATCCCCGCCGCTTGTAACATTTCGACCATCTCGGCCGTGACCCCACGCGGATCGATTTCTATGGCGATGGTAGCTGATTTACTGAACGCAAAGCAGCGGCGCAGGAGTTCCATCAAGGCGAGAAAATCGCTCGGTGCAATGGTGGTCGGCGTCCCGCCGCCGAAATGCACGTCGTGCACCGGCAGAGCGCGAGGCACTTGCTCTGCGACCAAGCGTATCTCGTCCCGCACTGCTGCCAAGTAATTGCGGACCGGTCGCTCACCGCGCGTGAGGCTTGTAGGAAAACCGCAATACCAACAGATAGAGCGACAGAACGGAACGTGGATGTAGAGCGATACGGGCTCGTCGGGAGGCAGCCGCCTCAGCCATGTCTCAGAAGTCTTGGCACCGACCATCGCGGAGAAATCCGGTACGGTTGGATAGATGGTGTACCAAGGCAGGCGAGCATCGCAATACTTGTTTAGAAGGGAGGTCTGCAAGATTTAACTTTCCCATGCTCAACAGCATGAAGCTGACCGATGCCCTCAATTGTGTCTTTGCGTTATGTCAAACGTAGTGGTTTCTGAGATCTGGTCCCGTTTTCGATGGTACTGCCAACGCGGCTTAGGGGGCAGAGCAAGGAGTGAGAGCCGCTCGTTGGCGATTATTTGGACGTTTAGGTATGAATTCTCTCGTCCGAGCACGGTTGAAGCGGCTAGAGAGCCGGCGCGAGCGATCAATCGCTCATCCGAGGGCACGCCGGTGCGCCTCCGCTGACGGCCCATCATTTTTGCGACTAACACAGGGACTTGTAGGTCTCACCAAGAGCAGCTCGGCTTCTCGATCTTCAAACCGGTTTTAAAGCAAAGCCGATTGGTTGCTCACAGAGTTCGACGGATGCCTCCGTCAAAGGCCGGCGTGACACAAAAGATAAGTTGCTTGCTAGATGAGAGCGCGAGGAGCGCAATAGCACAAAACCTGACGCAACGTGCGATTCAAAGTCCTTTAGCGCGGCCGACGATAGCCATTCTTAATCTCTAGTATCGAACGCATAAGCCTCAATTCCGCCACGCTGGTTGTCTCATTGCCACAAGCATCATCACGGATGTACTGATGGTGTTGGGGCGACCCCAGCGCACTTTCAGCCCCCCGGCGAAGTGCGTCGGGGCGCCTTGGTTCGGCGGCGTCGTCGCTGTCTAATGCAGCTCACCAACTCACAACGACTTTGGACGCCTGCTGATGGCAAGCGAATCCCGGCCAGATGCAATCGGACGAGACACTATCTGCAATAGTTTCTATTCTGCTTCAAACTGGGTTGTTTTCTTTTTACATCGGCTTTGGAGCTATCGATCCCTGCCAGATTGCGCATATATATTCCGTTAGCCTCCATTGGCGTCGTATCGATGCGATGCACCTGCAGCTCTCAGCTTCACAAGACCGCCTGGTCAGGTTTCGACCGACCCTCACTATGTTCTGATGCTGCGAGCTGGTGCTGCCATGCAGGAGCCGACTACGCTTCATACCGCTCGCGCGCCGCGCCGACATTGACCCTCCCGGCAACTGGAAAGCGCGAACGGGATGTGACTAGGTACGGACCGCTCGGCTCATGACGATCAGCTGGGATGCACGAGGTGATCCGCCCCATCGCCGCTCGATCCGACAGCTTTTCGTCTTCGCGTTGGCGGCTTTCAGAGTTAGTCAAGGCACGCGGACAGACATGAGCTGCCGCCTTCATCATGTTGCACCCCGATCTCACCGTGCTGGATCTCCTGCCGATCCACGAAAGATGGGAGTTGAGACTTTCAAGCGAGAACCAATTGGATGCCGGCAACGAGCATAACGGCAACGAGGATAAATCTGATGCCCGCGGGGTTCAGGCAGTTCAGGCTGACTATCGTTCCAGCGACCGCACCCGCCAGCGCGAAGATAGCGTAAAGAACCAAATCCGGAGAGGGAAATTGGCCGCTGAAAAGAGCTCCGACGAATCCGACTGTGGAATTCGCCAGAATAAAAGGGGGTGATAACGCGACGGTCTGCTTCGGTGATGCCCAATTCAGTGTGATGAGCGTCGGCGCGAGGAACACTCCACCACCCACGCCGGTCAGACCGGAAACCAGGCCAAGGGCCGCGCCAATGCTCACGATTGCCGTGAGCGGAGTTTCACAAACACGATCAGCCGCGCGTCCCCGCTGCATGATCATCACGGCGCTCGCCAGAAGAAGAACGAGCCCGGTCAGCGTCTTATACATGTGGTCATCGAGCGCAATCAAGCCGCCGGCAAGCGACGCTGGCACGGACGAAAAGAGGAGCGGGCGCAGGATGGCCCAGTCAACGATCTTGTTGCGGTTGAAGAGCCACGTAGAATAAGCCGCGACGACAATGTTGAGACCAAGTGCCGTCGGGCGCATCTCTGTCGATGACATACCAAAAAATGCCATTAGCGAGAGGAATGCAGTGCCACCAGCCTGGCCAACGCTCGCATAGAGCAGCGAGATGATCGCGATGAGCAGACAAGCCATGCTTCACCGATCTTGGCGACGATCTTCGCCTTTTTCCACCGAGCCCATCATGAGTCGCGCAATCAGGTGCGGTCTGACTGTTTTTGCTTGGGGACGGATCGACCCCCGCTTCGCCGGAATAGCTGGCAAAGGTCCAGTCAGTTCGAGTTCCTTTAGCGAGTGCCATGTTTGGACCGTCCAATCAATTGCCGTACTTGGTACTTGACTGGCGGGAATAGGACTGTGTTGCGCCCTGAGGAAGCAGCACTCGACGGGCCGCCGAGGTGAGCTGCATTTCTTGCTGTAACTCACCTCGTGTCGCGTCTCGCGACGTGCTGTCGGCTTTCCGCATGTCATGAATGCTTCGACGGACCTACGTCGCGCCAACCATGCGCGTTCGAAGCTCTTTCTGGTCTGTTTTTGTGAAATCAGCAGTTGGTATGACACTTGCTGGTCTGGCGCGGGTCGTCTCCCTGCTGGAGAAGCGCATGCAAAATGTCTTCCGCATCAAGCAGATCTCGCGGTTACGAGTATCTATCGTTGCGCCGTTAAGGTGGTCCCTTTCTGCACGTTTGGTACGTTTGCGCCAGGCCTGCCGGACGGATTCGATGAGACGGCGCACAATGATGCGGGGAGTATGGCTTCTGCCTCGACTGTTCCGTGTTGCTCATCGATCCCGTGCCCGGCGCCGTCGCACGGAGAAGAATCGGCGAACGGTTAGCGATGGCAATTCACAAGATTGGGAAAAGACATGAACCTCGTATTGTTCGTCCCCAAGCAAAGAATGGATGCTCACAGGACGCTCCTCGCGTCCCGCGCCGCCAAGCCCCTCGAGCTTAGCCGTATCGCGCAGATCAGAGCCCAGGATCTCGTCGTGCTCGGCCTCGAGACAAACCAAAGCGTCGTTCGGCTGCGTTCACTCGCCATGCACGCTCAACAGAGCCGAACCTCTGGCCGGCGGAGCTGTTTGGAAGCTCAGTCCGGGACCCGCGGACCATCGGGGCCGCCATGATCAAACGGGACACTGTTGGTGGGTATCGATGGCATCATCCTTCAACACGGATCGCGGGCGATGATTTCCGACCTGGCCAGTGCGTTATCGGCAAGCTGGACCGATCACTTCAGCTCAGCCTCGGAGACAGGGATGATGGCGCTATATCTGGTGGTTTTTGATGCGATCCTGCCGGCGCATTCGGCGGGGGCGCAACGAATTCGTCCAATGGCGTCCAGCATAGCGCGAGCGCTCAGACTGGACGAATAAACTAACCCTCGAGTTCAGCTCATGGACTGGAATTTGGCTCGGCCTGAAGCAAGCGCAATCGAACACGATGAAGGGGAGGTTGATCGTCGTACTGAAGCGTCCAGCATGGACCTCTTTAGCTTCACCGAATGCGCTAACCAGACTCATTCACTCAGAGCACTATTCGAGCTTCTTGTAGGCTGTGCCACGAGGGAAGGCTTCAGTGAAGTTGCATACGGCGCTCTCAACTTCGTTGAGCCACTTCGGCTGGCGGAGTATCCGCCCCCGACTGTGGCTGTGAAGTGGCCGCCAGACTGGTGCGACCGATACTTTAAGCGCAAGTACCATACTATCGATCCGGTGGTCCGGCGTACGCCGATGCTTTCGCGGCCGTTCTTGTGGGATCAACTCGCCGACGACTATCAGCTTCAACCGGACGAAAGACGCGTACTTGACGAGGCGAGAGAGGCGGGGCTGAAGCATGGCATGAGCGTCCCGTTGTTTGGCCCGTTGGGTCGGATATCTGTGGTGTCGTTTGCATCTGCGTTCGATGATGCTGATCCTCAGGATCGCATCGGGCATCTCAACGCGCTGGCCTGGCAGTTTCACACCGCCTATGGCGACATCGCTCGTCCCTGCGATAATGGTTGCGAAAGAAAAGTTGCACTATCGCCGCGGGAGACTAGTTGCATGCGGTGGGTGGCAGAGGGGAAGTCGTCATGGGAAATCGGGAAGATCCTGGGAATCAGTGACAATACAGTCAACTTTCATGTCAAGAATGCGATGCGAAAGCTGGGGGCAGCCAGCCGGATTCAAGCGGTGGTTGTGGCGGTTCGCCTAAATGTTCTTTGAATTTGAGAACGGGACACTAGCAGCCAAATCGTGGGCTTCCAGCTTCTAACATAGTGCATGGCACCTTCGGCGAGCTCGCAACACTCCTTGGAGCAAGTCCGTTATCTCACGCTGCGTGAGGTTGTGGGACTTTCACGAGATCGATGAATTCTCGGATCGACTGACCTGTTCCTCCAGTGTGTTGGCGGCTTCTCGGCCACACTCCAACTGGCCTCTGGATTCCATTACTCAGACGAGCGCGCACCTGGTGCTTCGGAACTGATTGGGGCCGGCAGGGTGAGGAGCAGCTGAGGAAAGAACCCCGACTTGGGGGCCGGGGTTCCGATTCACGCGACCGCGTGGAGGTCTCTATTTGGCAAAGGGCGAGCCAAACTTATAATTGAGGCGCGCCGTGATGAGATCGACATCCTGGTGCACGCGATCCGCGCCAAGAGCCGCTGGGAAGCTTATGTTACTGCGTTGCATGAACAAGTGGTTATACTCGACGCCAGCTGACCAGTTTGGCGTGAAGCTGACTTCGGCACCGGCGCCCAGCACGCCACCCCAACGCACATCATTGTTTTTGCCAATCTCGGCGCCAGTAGCCACCGAGTTGACGTGATAGATGTTGCTCGTTACCGCAGCGCCGCCCTTGCCATAAAGGAGCACGGCATTGAACGCGTATCCGATATGGCCCGTGAGTAGACCGAATGCATCTGTCGTGGTGCCAACGGTGTCTGCCGGGAACGCGGTGCTGACATTGGAACCGTTGAAGTCGGCCCAGTTGCCCTGACCTTCGATGCCGTAGACCATGTTGAAGATTTGCCAACGATACCCAATCTGGCCGCCAATGGTCCCACCAGTCGAATTATGGCAGCCCTCGGGGGTAACACCATTGAAATCCCAGCAGTTGCGGCTCGTTCCCCAGCCACCATTGACGCCGATATAGTAACCAGACCAATCGATGATCGGGGCTGCGGCTGGCAGTGGTACCGCCTTAACCTTGGCAGGTTGCCCCGCCAAGTCGGTGCCGAATGAGGGAGCGGCGGCACCGAGTGCGCCGATGCTTGCAGTCAGAATGAGAATCTTTTTCATTCGAGTGTCGTTTCCTTTCGGTGCCCCCCGGCGCCGTGCGTTTAACAATATGAACGCGAATTGCTGTAACTTCCGCACAACATGTCTTCGAAAGAAACGGGTCCAATCGTACGCCGCGTCAGATTGTGGAGCGCGCAACTTGCCATGCACTGCCTCGACCGAAATGCTGGGGCCGGGACACTGGTCGCTTGGCGCAGATGATTCTTTGAATACGATCCGTTCATGATGGCTGTGACGGGACGCAGTGCTACGAGCTGTTTGGCTCTCTCTTTCGCTGACTTGCGACAAAGCCAGGCTGCGCCAACACGTCCCGGGCATGCTCGTTCAGAGAGTTCGGCAAATGAAGACTGCTGATCCAGAACGCGTCTCTTGCGATCAGGCTCACTTCCCGGCAGGAGGATCGTGCTGCCGCTTGCAATCGTGAGTGATACGGCGATGATCGATCGCAGGCTTGGACCGCTCTGGCTCAGGACCTATCGCAAGTTTAGCACGATGTTCCTCAACCTCGACCTCGATCGACGGGTGTCAAGGAGCCGATGCGGCTGCTTGACGAGGCTCTTGCTTGAACTTGCGGGACCTCGTGCCGAGCCAAAACTCAGGAGAGGAAACGGTATGGCTCTTCCTGGCGCCAGCGAATATTAGGGCGGCTGTCCCGCCTCGTCGCCGACATGCACTGGATTCTAGGTGGCTGGTCTGGGGTCACCATAATAGTCGTCGCGAACGTGCTCCTCTTCAACGGGCTGAACATGACTGGAGGGGAAGCTCCACCACGCTCTGCCCCGGTGTTTTCCGCCGCATAAGGTCCCCAAGACCCTCAACAAGCCAAGCTTATGTGGCAGTACGGGTTCAGGCGCCTATTGCTCGGTCGACCGCGCCAGCTCAGCCCGCAAGTTGCGTATCGCCTCGTTAGCCAGATTCAACGTATTCCGTTCGCCCTTCTTTATCGAAGACTCAAGGAAAGTGCACAACCGGCTATGGAGGACCGTCTTGCGATTATGCGCAAGCAACGGATCCTTCTCAACAAAGCGCCAGGCTTTATCAAATGCGACGCTCACGATAGCATCTTGCATCTGCTGATCCATCTCAACACTCCACGCCGTCCTGATACAAGGAAGTACCTTCGCAAAAGCAAACCGAGCGTCTGTGGCTTGTCCCAGCTAGTAAGACATCAGAGCCGCAGCACGCTCGGACATCGAGCTGCTCTCGATGTTCAATGAATTTACAGATGTTTGTTGAAGTTCCGATGACCCGGCGTGTCGGATTGCCAGGCGCATTCGAATAATTCTGAAGCGGCTGAAACGAGCTCGCGCTGTTCGCGCGGCTTCGTTACCGAAGTGCTCTTGTTGCTCGGTATCGGTGACATGAGGCTCTTCTTCCTGCAATCGGAAGATCGGGCCATGCCAATCACGAGTACAGCCGAACATCGATGAAAATGGATCGTTCCCCTCCTTTCCCAGTCTCTAGCTAAGACGCGTTCATCGAAGCGTGTGGCGTTTTCCGGCCACTGCTTGTTTGCTTTCTGACATGTGTCCGCGGGGCGTCGTCCGCGGGGCGTCGTTCTTTGCTCGACCCTTCGCGGCCTCCTGCTCTGGGTGCGGGCTCTCGCTTTTGAGCGTGGTGGGGAACAGTTGTGATTCGGAAAAGCCAGCCGAACCGGCTCGCTTACGGGACGGTAGCCCATAAACACGGAGTCGCCGATCCCTGGTGCGCACGACCGTCGCAGTCAGCCCAGCGATAAACGTTCAATAAAAGCGGCATCAACCTCAGAGAAACCCAAATGAAATCTCAGTCTACTGTTGCACGTGACAGAATTAGTTTCGCGATCTTCATTTGATTAGCGGGAGTTCGGAGCACTTCGGGTAATGCCGCCACGGCCTGATCGAAAAGGCGTCCCAAAATTTGAAGGTCTTCTGGGTAGTAAACGCCACGGTCTCGCGAGAGTCGCGTCGTTTGCTGGTCGCGGGCGGGGTCCCCGGTTTTGGCATCCCCGAGCTGCCCGAGCTCCAGTTCCGCCATGATCATTTGGTTTGTCAGGGCATTTAGCAGTCGAACCGCTTCGAGCTCGTTGCCTTCTTCGCGTACGAGGGCGGCCACGAGGTCGAGTTGCAGGTCGATGCGATCCTCGAGGTCCTCTGAGCGTGAATTGGAAGGGTCAAGTTCCACGGTGTTTGCTCCGGTTAGTTAAATGCAGGAAGTAGGCTGAGTAAGGGTTGTGTCGTGCTTTCCCGGCCGCGAGACCGCAGACGCGGCGAATGAACGAATGGCTGCTGCACAAGCCAAGGTGCGCACGCGCGGTCGCCGAAGGGAGAGGGTTGCAGGCATGTGCCGCGAAGAGAGCGCAAAGGCGGAATCGACCAGAGAACGCCGTGAACTGTCCTGTGATCCGACCATTGAGCCGATCCAGCGCCTCGACGGTCGCAGTACCTCCAGCCGGCGGGGACGCCGCGATGACGGCAAGTCGAGAATTGCGGCTCGAACTGCTGCACGATTGCTTGTCGCCTGACATAGCAATCCAGACGTAACCGGAGGCCTTGCCAGGCAGAGTGCCACAAAGTACGTTCGGCGCTGGACGAAGCTGTTGCTGAAGGCGCGCCGTCAGCTGCTCCAGACCGGTCTCGTCATCATGCCAGACGTTTATGGCCCAGCTCATGCAGGCAACCCAGAATTAACCCGCTTCACATGTCTGCGGTTTCTCTCTGCATTCGTTGACAGGCGATGCCTGGCCCGGCGAGGGGGCGGATCGGCTCCTGGAAGGGGGGCGCGATAAGAGACAAGACCGGCAGATCGCGTCCACCCCTCGTTGCGGTGGCGACGTAAGGATTGCAGAGAAGGGATAACCGCGCCGGGATATGGTCGAAGAGGGCCGGCGCATAGAATGAGATAGGGTAGCGTCAGTCTGTAGGAAATGGGTGCGGGAGCCGCCCGTCGACGAAGAAAGAGGATGCGCGCAGAGTGAGAATCCACGATCACACAACTTGTAGGGGTGGGCAGTAAGATCGCGAGGCTGGTCGCATCACACCGATCGACATCAGTGCCTCGTCCTGGCCGGAGAATAGCGTGGTCAGATAGCCAACTGCACTGCTTTGTTTGGAGGCCGCAACGGCGTCGGATCGTCGGCGCTGCCCGCCTGGTCAGGGAAAAAAGTGCAGCCTGCACCGGTTTAGCGGACGGTTCGCCTGCCCCAATTCTATGCAGCGCACGCATTTGCCTTGGCCAAGCAGTGTGCGTGAGAGTCGATCTTCCTGGAGGGCCTCAGTATGATTGCAAAGGAGGAGGCGCCAGCGCGACAGATTACGCGCCAGACGTTGCGATTAGCGATCTGACCGCATTTACGCCGCTCGTGCTTCGATGCCAAAGATTGATGGCTGTCGTTGGCGAAGCAGCCACGAGAACCTTGAAGCGCCCTGCGACTATGCTGAAAGTAAAATGGGTTCATTTCTCAAACGACATCCGTGGAATGTGCTTTCCGGAAACCGGCGATCGACTTATGGGTATTTGGCTGAAATTGGTAAAATCGAAAGTGTCGATGGGATGCATCCAGTTCGTGGATCGCGGACGGGCGTAATCTCACCTCTTACATCGAAAGCGGGTCAGTTAGTTGTTTCCTGCCGGCTTGGTGCAGTGAGCTTATGGGCCTCTTAGACGAGCTTGCTGATTCGTTGATGACCGGCGGCCTAGAAGGGTCACAGCAGCGAGCGCAGGCGAATACCTCTAAATTGGACTCCAGATCTCACGAAGGTGAGAGAAACTCCTCGATCCCCATAAGGAAGGGAGGGTCATAGAGTCTCGTCCGGACTGTCCGACCAGCTCCGGCCTCCCGCAGATGCAGGATGAGCCCTGAGCAATCGCGGGTCTCCATTGAAAAGGTCCGCGTGATCAAAGCGGACGAAGAGCGTTCGGCCGCGGATAAGTTGATAAAGCGGCTCGGACAACTTAGCCAAAGCTGTCCCCAAAATAGGAACGCGAGGCGGTCAGATATCGCTGCCATTGAGGCTGACGGTCGCCTTGCCCCGGGCAACGACAACCAATATGGCAACCAGCCTCGGATAACTTCAGTGCGTCGGTATACTTACCACGCATATGATCCCCCGACGCAGTCATTATCCGCCGAAGCTACCGAGAATTTCAGTTTTAATTGCAGTTGCGGTGTACAGGGAAATCTCCAGCGGTAGGTTTCCAAATGCAAGCTGGCAAAGCAAGTAGTTGGCACCCGCCACTTCCATCTGCTGGAGAAGGACCTGTCGGACGGAAGCCGGCGTTCCAACGACGCACAATTCGTTCTCAAGTGCTGCATCGAAGGTCAGCGGAAGGGCGGGCGGTGTCGGAATGGCGTTAAGCTCGTAAAGAAACTTAAAGCTCTCCAGCCATCGGCGATACGCAGTTTCGGCCGCCGCATGAGCGTCCTGATCAGACTTCGCAATCACGACCATGCGGGCCAGCCCGAGAAGTGGCTCGCGGCCGTGTGCGGCTGTGTTGTGGGGTCGATGGGAACGGTAGGCGTCCGTAACGTTCCGGACAGCGCAGGCGGGGCCTATGCACGCCAGATTGGCGCCATTTGCCGCGGCCCACTGCGCCGACTCTGCCCGATTGCTTGCGATCCAGATGGGCGGAGATGGACGTTGATGGGGCCTCAACGCTAAGGGTACGTCGCTCAACTCGAAGTGGTCTCCCTGATAAGATAGCGTGTGTCCCTTCAGCGCAATATTCAAGATTTCACTGGCTTCCGCATAACGACTTGGTGCAGCGTCTGCACTGATGCCGAAATAGCCCCATTCAATCGGCTGGGAACCGCGGCCTATCCCGACCTCGAGCCTGCCGCCGCTCAATTGGTCAAGCATGCAGATCTCTTCGAATGCGCGCAATGGATGATAAAGGTTGAGCAACAGTACGAGCGGACCGAGCCGTAATCGCCGGGTGCGCTGCGCGACACTTGATAGGAACAGGTGCGGCGAGGGCCCTCTGCCATGAGGTGTGCAGTGATGTTCGGCCAGGTGATAAGCGTAGAATCCGAGCGAGTCGCAGACCTCGATCAGCTTGAGACGATCTTCATATTGTCGTGCGGCATCTTGGCCGTCGTCATCCAAATGGTCGAAAATGCCGCACCTTAGTCTTGAAGAAGAAAGGCCACTCTTCACTCGATCAATCTCCGATTACGGTCAGATGGCGGGTCCTGGTTGCTTCGTGCCTTTGCGCTCAAAGGGGTCTCGTTCGTCGTTTGACCGGTCAGGCCGTTTTTTCTTTGAGTGCGTGGATCTGGGCTTGCACCATGTGAGCGGGTGACGAGAATGCGAAATGCTGTCGCCGCGCCGTTGATAGACGTCCGCGAACCGCCTCCAAAGGCGAGTTATGCTCGACCAGAAGCATCGTTACTCGCTTCAGAGGTCCTGTGCCTCGCGAGTCAGATCAGCCCGGAACGGCTACTATTTATCTATCATTGGACGTAGCGTCTCCGTCAGGGCGACGTCGGGTAGCTCTGCAAGCGCTGCAACGAACGCGAGAAACGCTCCAAAGGCTGCAAGTATGAGAGAGCTTGCGAGTATCGCTTCTCCGACCTGAGCGCGTCTCATTGTCCGTGTCGCTTTGGCTTCGGGGAGATGGCGATGACGCCAATCAGTTCTGCTCGACAGTTTCAACACGGCCCTCTCGCCAACGGTAAACCAGAAAGCCAGGAGCCGCATTGTCTCCCTTTCTATCGAACCGGACTGGGCCAATCACGGTATCGGTCGGCCGTGAACGAAGTGCGCTAGCTACGCGCACAGCATTGAAAGAACCGGTCCGGTTCACCGCCTCTGCCCATGCTTGCACGGCCGCATAGGCGTAAAGCGTGTAGCCTTCAGCGGACAGGTTGGAAGCTTTGAGTGCGGCCACCACGCCGGCCGCATTGGCATTCCTGGCGGGGTCCGGCATGAAGGTAAACAACGTGCCATTTCCGGCGCTGCCTGTAATGGCCCAGAATTCAGAGGTCATCAAAGGATCGTTCGCCATGACCATAAGTTCCGCTCTTGCTTCTGACGCCTGGCGTACAAACAATCCAATTTCAGTATGATAACCGCCGATATAGGCGACACGCACCCGTTCCTTCTTCATCCTTGAGACCAGCGCTCTGTAATCCTTTTCACCGGCTACATAGCTTTGCCGAATGACTTGTTCACCGAATCTCCGAAGCTGTGCTTCAACGACGTCGGCGATACCCTTGCCTGCGGTGCTCTTGTCGTCGAGCACTGCGATCTTGTGGTTAGGGAAGGTCCGGTGAATATACTCTGCGGCAACGATGCCCTGTTGGTCGTCGCGGCCGCAGATCCGAAAGACGGTGTCAAGGCCCCGTTCTGTTAGCTGAGGATTTGACGAGCCTGGTGACACCTGAATGATGCCTGCTTCGGCGTAGATCTCGGAGGCCGGGATCGACGCAGAAGAACAAAAATGGCCAACGACCAACCGGACCCGCTCTGTTGTGAGCTTATTCGCGACTGCGACAGCTTGCTTCGGGTCGCACGCGTCGTCGGCGACAGTCAATATCACCTTGGTATCGAGAAGTAGACCAGAAGCGTTCAACGCCTCGACTGCCGCAGCTGCACCATCGCGCATTTGTGCGCCGAACGCAGCGCTGCTTCCGCTCATTGGGCCAGCCACGGCAATATTGACGTCGGAGCCGCGCGCAACAGAAGCGAGGGCGCAGAAGAGAAGCGCGACACTCGCAGCAGGCGCACAACGGTTTAACATTGTAGAGCTCCCAATGTTCACTTGAAGTCTAACCGCCGGCAGCTGTGATCAGACGTGTCTACACGTTGAGATTGTCTGTCAAAGCGAAGCTTGCGTTGGTCGCCAGATTGCGACCACGGTAGAACTTACAATTTGACGTTAGGTGCGTTTCAAGGCCGTTTTTTTGGAGCCTCGACGGTGCATCAGGGAGCGCGGATTGACGGGGTCACGACGACTGTCCGGTTTAGTCCATAAAACTGTTGGCCCGCATCAGAGCCGACGAGCGCCTATCGGCAATGCCGTGCGGAGCCGGCCAGGAGGACGTCAGTACGGCTGATCCTCCAACCCGCCAAGGGCCAGATCGAGATATTGCATGAGGCAGGGATCCCAACCAGCCAGACTACGGGGGGCGCTTAATCGTGCAAGTACCTTCAGGATCATCGAAACGCGTGAATCGGCGCCAGCGATTTCGCCGATCAGCAAGCGTGCTGCAACTGCGACAGCCTTTGCCCGCTCGCCGCAAGGATGCTCGCCTCGATCCATACAATCACGCAGGTCGTCGCGGATCCGCCGCCACCGCTCCTCGCGATCTGCAGCTAACTTGCAGGTGCATCGGGACGTCTGATTATGCGTCTCGACCCGCGACATGGCATTGAGGGTGGCAGGCAGCTCATCCACACTTACCTGGATATCACCGTCGATGGTCATGTTGCGCAAGCGATCTCGCAGCAGAGTTGCTCGAGCGACTTGAAGTTCTATCCGTTCTAAATGTTTGCGCAGAAGATCGGTAAGTGAGGTCGTGCCATCCATAGCTTTACGGATCTCGACAAGGGAGAAGCCAAGCTCACGTAGCGCTCGAATTTGGTGAACCCGTTGCACACTTTCGCGGTCGTACATCCGGTGGCCGCCGTCAGTACGCTCTGAAGCTGCTAGGAGCCCGGTGTGTTCATAATGATGCAGCGTGCGTACCGTTACTCCGGTCGCCTCTGCAAGTTCGCCAATGCGCCATCGACGCCTTCGTGGTGTAGCTTTGCTCATGTTGTTCATTTCAAAGCCTACAACCTGACGTCACGTGTGATTCAAGCTATTTCAACGCTCTAGCTGGATCGTCTTCCATTCCAGCGCGAGACTGGTGACTATCCTCAGAATGGCGTGGGATCAACCCTGAGGGGAAATGGTGATCAACAAGTTCGTCAGGCATGCCAGTTGAGCCTCGCCAGCCGCTGTACGCTCCAGGACGAGTTTGGCGATTGCTGTGCGATTTTCCGGACTTCGCATCGATGGGGGTAGCGCGGCGATCGCACTATCATAAAGGCGTCCCAGGGCCGAAAGCTCTTCCGGATCGAATACGCCGCTGCATTGCTCCAAGTTCAGCTCCTTGTTTGTCATTGCGTCATGGCAGGGCACGTCGTCAAGACGTTTGGCTGCGATAGGGCCAAAAGAAGTCAGACCCGCGGCGCGGAGCGACGAAGATGCGATGTGCTCCCATGTGATGCGACAGGGCAACATGCGTGCGCGATGCTTGCCTCGACGGCGCAAGAGACCGTGGTCATGTGCATGATCGATGACCATCACGCGCACGGTGCGCGATGGTACGGCTTCCGAAGAAGCACAAGCGTCTCCGCTCTTCGAGATCCACTGCTGATTCGGAGAGTTGACGAGGGCAGCCCAGCGCTGCTTCTGCTGTATCGACAGCAGGTGCGGCCGGGTGCAACGTACGTCCCTGTCTCTAATACCAGGCCAACAGTCTGACCCGCCGCTCGCACGTCGAGCCTATTGCCAACGTGCGGAAGACGTACGCAACGTCGTCATAGCCGTCTGTTGCGATGATCTTTATAGAGCGACCATGAATTCGAGCGCGGCGAGCCAAAACTGTATGCGTTGAGACATTCGTTGGGATATGAGGCTCGCAGATCCTGCGAACGTCCTTACGACAACGGCGAGGCAGATCGTGCGAAATCCCCGGCAGAATCAGCTCGTTCCGAAGTGCAGATCATGGAGGCTTCTTGCCCAGTTGCCATGCGGGTAGCTTCCTGCAACAATATCTCTCGCATCCACAGGCTTTCCGGGTCGCTATTGTGAAGGACGGGCCATTGAACCGCCTCAGTGAAGGCGGGAAATGGCTGCGGGAGCTCCGCAATGCGAAGGGGCATTGTTCTTTGGAAATGCTTTACGAGCCCTAATGGCATCGTCCCTATGCGGTTGGTGCCCACCAGCAGGGGCGGGATCATGCTGAAGCTCTGCACGAGAATGTCGATGCGCCGATTGAGACCTAGATCGAGTAAAAGGGATTCTTCGACCGGCGTCTGGCGCGCGCCTTTGACCTTAACCGCAACGTGGCCCATCGACATATACCGATCAAATGTAAGCCCCCGTAGTAGTTGGCTGTTCGTGGAGCAGCCTACGCAGACGAGTCTCTCCTCGAATAGGGGCGCCCTGGGGTGCGCGCCGGACATGAATAATTCCGGCAAGATAACAAAATCGACTTCGCCGCGGCGGAGAAGCTCATCGTGCTCATCGGTGAGCGCGACCAGTTCGAAGCTGACGGCCGGTGCTTCTCGCGCGACGCGCTCCACGACATTTCGGAAGAATACGACTGTTATAAAATCAGAAAGGCCGATCCTGAAACGCCGGTTCGATCGAGCTGGATCGAACACGTCGCGGGCGATAATTGAAAGATCGATGTGCGTTAGAGCCTCGCGTACAGGGGCTGCGAGTCCTTCCGCGCGTGAGGTCGGGACAAGTTCCCGCCCCCTCATCCCAAACAGCTCGTCACGGAAGTAGGATCGCAGCCGGGCAACGGCTGCGCTCATGGCCGGCTGACTAAGATTAATCTTGCGGGCCGCTGCGCTGAGGTTGCGCTCAGTCATTAGAGCATCCAGCGCGACGAGAAGATTTAGATCCAGACCTTTGAAACGCATGTCTTCTTATCCGGCACGAACGTAATTGGGCGCATACACCAAGCGATGACGGCTGCGTCTGGAGAGGTCCTTGGCTCGCACGAACGGACATCGTTTCCATCCTACGACCGCGAAAAAGACGCTCGTGCAATGATCGCAACAATGGAGAGCAAGGCGGTAGGCCGGCCAGCAGCGGCCGGAAGCCGTCAGGAGTCCCAAAGGTGATCGGTGTCGCCGGTTCCGGCGACCCACGCGACAGGACCCGGCCGGTTGGTTAATGGCAGATCAACCCAATGTCCGGCCAGTGCCGTGAGTTCGCCAAAGCGTCCAGTCGAGAGCCGCCTAGCGCAGCTTTCATCACAGCGGCCAACCTACAACCTGACGCAGTGTGTGGTTCAAGCGATTTTATGCGACAGGCCAAACATTGTTGTACTGGAGGAGGCGTGTTGTGCCGCGATAGTGCCGGGCATCGCCTGTTTGCGGTGCAAGCGCCTCATCTGCGAGGTCACCACGCTCGACTCGGCAAGTCTTCGCAGCCGATCGCCCGTCGCTGGCAGCTTGGCCTCAGAGACGTTGAAGTGACGAAAGCGGCCGAGTAGGTCGAAGGATTGTTAGCGTATTTGGAACGTGCCGAGAGTGGCTTACGGTGAGCCTAGCAGCGCCTGCGAGTTGGAGGCTCCTGATGCCCAGATGCCATGTTGGATGCTTCCTCCAACAATATCCGCCGCATCCAAATGCTCGCCGGATCGGTATTGTGGAACGCAGGCCACTGCACAGCCTCGGTGAACGTGGGCAGGGCGAGCGGCGGTTCGACGATCCGCAGTGGCATCCGCTTTTCGAAGTGTTTGGCGAGTCGCAAGGGCATTGTGCCGATACGGCCTGTGTCTAACAATATCGGCGGAATCAGGCTAAAGCCCTGCACAACGATCTCAATGCGTCTCTTGACGCCGTGCTCAAGCAAGAACCACTCTTCGATGTTTGGTCTGAGCGCCCGTCCGAACTTCGCCGTAACGTGCCCCATCGAAATGTATTTCTCGAATGTCAGCTGCCGCGATAGCTGCTTGTTCTCGCGGCATCCGACGCATACGAGGGTCTCGTCAAACAGCATCGCCTTAGGATGCGCGCTCGACATGAACAGCTCCGGCAGAATGAGAAAATCCACCTCGCCCCGGCGGAGCAGCTCATCGGGTTCGTCGGAAAATGGCAGCAATTCGAAGCGCACCGCGGGAGCTTCCTGTGCAATACGGTCCACAATTTTGCGAAGAAAGACGATCGTCATGAAATCGGAGAGGATGAACCTGAAGCGTCGGCTCGACTGAGTAGGGTCGAACGCGTCCCGCGATATGATCGAGAGTTGGATATGCAGCAGGGCTTCGCGCACCGGACCTGCAAGCGCCTCCGCGCCTGGTGTCAGGACGAGCTCGCGACCTCGCATGGTGAACAGTTCATCGCGGAAATAGGTGCGCAGCCGCGCGATCGCAGCGCTCATAGCGGGCTGGCTCAGGTGAATTTTGCGCGCCGCCGCTGTGAGGTTGCGCTCCGTCATCAGAGCGTCGAGCGCAACGAGAAGGTTTAGATCAAGTCCCTTGAACCGCATGTTGTAAGTCTATCCATCGTGTGGATGTGTTCCATCGGAACAATCGATTTTACCAAATTGCTGGACGTTGGATAGCAAACATCAGTTTGCAAAAGTAATCAGGCATACCACGATGGCTGCTGCTCGCTCACGCTGGCTTAGAGAAAAGCTCCTGGATGTGCGAGCAGCCGGCGCATCCGCTTCGAGGGCGGCCATGGGCGCGCAGTGCGAGCCGCGTCGCTTCGTCTCGATGCGAAAGTCGCCCGATAGAGACGCCAGGCAGATCTCCGTAAACCTTGGTATGCGTGTTTCATCCGTTTCCATATTGCAGGTTTACCCACGTACACTTGAGAGCGCGTTCAGCCGCGTTCTAGTGTCGGGAAATAGCGGCAGGCGCAGATTGCGGATGCCCAGTCATTCAGGCAGCTCTCCAAATGGCTCGCCTGTCCACCGCATTCAGGGCGCGTCGAAGATGTATAAGAACCAGTGTGATCTGATGCCACTCGGCTGCGCCATCGATGAGGCGCCGCGCATCGAAGGCCTGCCCGCAGACGTCAAAACGTCGACAGAGATGTTAGACGAGGCCGAAAAGCTCCGTGGTGCAGACAGGATCTGGCTAGTCCAATCGCCTCACCGGCATCTTCCGGCCTATCTCGCGCAGTGCATTGGCCGGATGACGAGCGCGAGCCATGAGATCGCTTCGTCGCGAGCGAAGGCGCCTGGCGCGGTGCAGGCGAGGAGTGCCGCGCTCCGAGGGCCATGGCAGCGCATTTCAGTATTGATCAGCGGTTCGGCGACTAGCGAATTCGCGTGACCATCTCCGCTCATAATTCCACTGGCGCAAGGAAGCCCGCCATGAACATTGCCGCATCCCGGACTGCGGGAGCCCCTACTGCGCGCGCTCAAGTGCAGTGGAGCCTCCGCTGGGAAAGCGAACTGCGGCTCGCTGATCATGCGGAGCTCGCCGAGTTCTTCCGCAAAAGTTACGGGCCGACCGGTGCGTTCAATGCGCAGCCATTTGAGGGCAACCGAAGTTGGGCCGGTGCAAGACCTGAGGTCCGCGTAATCGGTTACGACGCGCGCGGGATAGCTGCTCACATCGGGCTACTACGCCGTTTCATTAATGTTGGTGGGGTCGATCTTCTCGTTGGCGAACTGGGGTTATATGCGGTGCGCCCGGATCTTGAAGGCCTGGGAATTAGCCAGGCAATGCGCGTGATGTATCCCATGCTGCAGCAGCTTGGGATTCCATTCGGCTTTGGCACGGTTCGGCCTGCGCTTGAGAAACATATGACCCGACTGGTCGAAAGGCAGGGGCTCGCCACCCTCATATCTGGCATTCGCGTCCGCTCCACGCATCCGGATGTCTATCCCAATTTGTCGCCGATCCGCATCGAAGACGTGATCGTGGTGGTTTTTCCGGTTGGACGCTCGATAAGCGAGTGGCCGGCCGGGACGATCATCGATCGGAACGGGCCCGAGTTATGAAAGAGCTTTTCCCCCTATCTGCTGTCCGTTGTGACTACGCTGACGTGAGTGGAAGTCGCCCCGTGTATTTGACCTTTGATGATGGGCCAAATCCATTTTGCACGCCAGATGTGCTCGATGTGCTGGCGCAACATCGGACTCCGGCGACGTTCTTCGTGATCGGCACGTACGTGGCCGAACAACCTGAACTCGTTCGACGAATGATCGCGGAAGGGCACGAGGTTGCAAACCACACGATGACGCATCCGGATCTATCCAGATGCGGACCAGCGGAGGTACGCGATGAAGTTCTGGCGGCGAGCGAGGCGATCCGTTCGGCGTGCCCGCAGGCCTCACTCAGGCACATGCGAGCACCTTACGGCATGTGGACACAAGAGGTGCTCGCTGTATCAGCGAGCGCTGGTCTCACAGCTGTGCACTGGTCGGTCGATCCGAGAGATTGGTCCCGCCCTGGGGTTGATAGAATTGTAAATTCAGTACTGGCGAGCGTTCGCCCGGGTGCAATTGTGCTCCTGCACGACGGATATCCTCCTGATGAGGAGCGACCGTGCACTGATGCCGCGCTGCGAGATCAGACCACCATCGCGCTGTCACATCTGATCCCGGCGCTACAACGGCGCGGGTTTGTAATCCGTCCACTCCCTCAAATTCACTGAAAAAAACAGACACCCTATGGACCTGCTCGCTACAACAAGCGCTGTCGCTGTTTCGTCTTATGCGCTGCTCTCGACGATCTACAAGAGCGCGCAAGCGCTTTATGCCCAACCGACGACGAACCTCCCATCGCTGCAGGACAACCTGAGACGATCGGAGCCGGTCCTTCCCAGTGTAGACGTCATCGTACCGTGCTTCAACGAGGATCCAATCACGCTCGCCCAATGTCTGGAGTCACTTGCGAGTCAAGACTACACCGGAAAGCTACAGGTGTATGTGGTCGATGACGGATCTGCAAATCGCGACGTTGTCGCGCCTGTACACAAAATCTATGCGAACGATCCGAGGTTCAGCGTCATCTTGCTGGCAAACAACGTTGGAAAGCGCAAGGCGCAGATCGCCGCAATACGCAACTCATCCGGTGACTTGGTCCTCAATGTCGACTCGGATACGATACTTGCCGCTGACGTTGTCACGAAGCTTGTATTGAAGATGCACGACCCGGAAGTCGGTGCGGCCATGGGTCAGTTGATAGCGAGCAACCGCAGCCAAACCTGGCTGACCAGGTTGATCGATATGGAATACTGGTTGGCATGCAACGAGGAGCGCGCGGCGCAGGCGCGTTTCGGTGCCGTCATGTGCTGCTGCGGCCCATGTGCCATGTATCGTCGCTCCGCACTCGCCTTGCTTCTCGATCAATACGAAGCCCAATTCTTTCGTGGGAAGCCGAGCGATTTCGGCGAGGATCGCCATCTCACGATCCTCATGCTCAAGGCGGGATTTCGAACGGAATACGTCTCGGACGCGATCGCAGCAACAGTCGTCCCGGACAGCCTTGGGCCATATCTACGCCAGCAACTCCGCTGGGCGCGCAGTACCTTCCGGGACACGTTCCTTGCATTACGCCTGCTGCCAGAACTCGATGGCTATCTGACGCTAGACGTTGTCGGGCAAAATCTCGGCCCGTTGCTTCTCGCCCTGTCATCACTGGCTGCGCTCGCACAGCTCCTAATCGCCGGCTCTGTACCCTGGTGGACGGGATTGACGCTTGCAGCAATGACAATGGTCCGCTGCAGTGTGGCAGCCCTTCGTGCTCGCGAACTGCGGTTTCTCGGCTTCGCGCTCCACACACCGATCAATATCTTTCTCTTACTTCCTTTGAAGGCCTATGCGCTTTGTACCTTGAGCAACAGCGATTGGCTATCGCGCAAGGTCGCCAATGTGCCGGCCGAAGGGAAAAAGCAGTCTGTCATCCTGCACACGAACGCTGGACCAAGTGCTGCAAGTCAATGGGGAATGTCTGGAATAATTCATAAGGCGGGGCTTTCGAGCCCTGAATCGAGCCTGACGGCAACGAAGAGTGTTTGCGGTTGCGATCGTTCGACCGCCTGCAAGTAGGTGATAGGCTCATGATCCCGGACGCAAACCATCAGCTATTAGAGCGAGAGTTGTCTGCCGACGATCCATGGCGCCTCGACAGTAGTTCCTTCGAGCAGGAGCGATACGCGCATATGCTCCGGATGTCGCGTTGCAATGGAGACGTTGCGTGTGCCCTCGAAGTGGGATGTGCAGCCGGTGCATTCACCGGCATGCTGGCGCCGCTATGCGAACGGCTCACTGTGGTCGATGTCATGCCGCAGGCCATCGAGCGAGCGCGACGACGGACCAGGAAGTGGTCGCATATCACGTGGGTGACCTCCGACATCCAGCGGTTTTCGACCTCGGAGCGGTTTGATTTGATTGTCGTGGCCGAAGTTCTTTACTACCTCAAGGACATTGTCGAGATGCATGCGGCTATCCGCAACCTAGTGAGTATGCTTGCGCCAAATGGAGCTCTGATTTTCGGGTCCGCACGTGATGCCACATGTCAACGATGGGGCCATGCTGCTGGTGCCGAAACGGTGATCGCTCTCTTCAACGAGAGCCTATCGGAGGTCGAGCGTCTGCATTGCCACACTGAGTCGGTCAACGAAGACTGCTTGATCGTCCGGTTCTGGAAGCCGGGTCATTCGTCAGAACAATCAAACGTCGGCCACTAGACCAGGGGATCGTATGCGCATCTGCGGCATCAAGTTAACACATGACGGGGCAATTGCTGTCGTCGAGGACGGGCGGCTTATCTTTTGCACCGAGCAAGAGAAGCGCGGCAACAGTCCACGCTATCAATCCGTCGAGAATCTCGATGCAGTCGTGCTCGCCTTGGCGGAGCATGGCCTGGATCCGCGGGATATCGATCAGTTCGTCATCGACGGCTGGGATGGGGAGATTGAGTCGCAGTTCCAGGTCCTAAGTGGCGCTGTGCCAATCGCGCTGAAAGGGGCGCCGTATGTCGAGCGCCATGCTGAGGGCCTTCTTGATTCCGTCGACGGCTTTGGCCTGATCCTCGGAGGCAAGGTATTTCCATATAAGAGCTACCCGCACGTTACGGGCCACGTCGCGTCAGCATATAGCACCAGTCCCTTTTCCAGCGCGGGAAAACCCGCGTTCTGTCTGGTATGGGATGGCTGCATCTTTCCGCGCCTTTACTATGTGGAACCCGGGGGGGCACGGTTCATCGCATCCCTGTTTCCGATGATCGGCCATGCCTATGCTGCCGCGGGCCTTCACTTCGGCCCGTACAGGCAGCCGAACCGCTCCAGTTGGGATTTAGGCATCGCCGGCAAGCTGATGGCTTACATCGCGCTTGGTTCTATCGACGAAAGCATTGTGGCAGTGTTTCAGGAACTCTATGAAAAGCGCTTCGCCGCTGACACGGAGCAGGCTCGTCGCTACCGCGCTGACATCAACAATGCAGAATCGTCGCTTGCAGCTGTGCACGACTTCTTCGAGGCAAGCGCATTGCGCCTGACGGCCAAGCGAGCGGAGGACGTCCTTGCGTCGTTTCATGTGTTCGTGGAACGTCTTCTTGTCAAGGAAATGGCGGTGGTTTTGCTGCGATACTCGTCGCTTCCGGGAGCGCGAAATCTATGTATCGCCGGAGGTTGCGGTCTCAATATCAAATGGAACAGCGCGCTTCGTGCGGCGGGATTGTTCGATGATGTTTGGGTGCCGCCGTTTCCGAATGACAGCGGCTCGGCAATCGGCGCTGCTTGCGGCGCGATGGCAGCGCAAAATGGCTTCGGGCCATTGGAATGGTCAGTCTACAGTGGTCCGGCCCTGCAGGACAGCGAGCTTCCGCCGGATTGGGAGGCGGCGCCATGCAGTCTGCGTGAACTTGCGGTGATTCTGGCCGACAACAAGCCGGTCATCTTCCTTTCGGGGCGCGCCGAGCTTGGGCCGCGGGCGTTGGGCGGCAGAAGCATTCTTGCAGCGCCGACCTCCCCGGCAATGAAGGATCATCTCAACGACATTAAGCGTCGCGAGCACTTCCGGCCGGTGGCGCCGATCTGTCTGGAGGACCGGGCGCCAGAAATTTTCAGCCCGGGTACGCCAGATCCTTACATGCTGTTCGATCACCAGACCCGGGCGGAATGGCGCGACAAGATCCCCGCTGTGGTCCATCTTGACGGCTCCGCTCGGCTGCAGACCATCTCCCGCAACTCTCCGCACAAAATCGCCGCGCTTCTCGTCGAATTTGAGCAACTCACGGGGATACCGCTGCTCTGCAACACGAGCGCCAACCTCCACGGGCGGGGATTCTTCCCGGATGCTGCCGCGGCCTGCCAATGGGAGCGTGTCGAGCATGTGTGGTGCGACGGCCAGCTCTGGACCAAAACGGTGGTAAGGAAGCCATTGTCGGCCGAGCGACTTTTGTCAGCCCAAGGGTGACCATGTCCACCGTAGCAATCGAGCTTGCCGACGTGAAAAAGTCATTTGGCGACAAGGTCATCGTCAATGAACTATCGTTCTCGGTTGCGCGCGGAGAATGCTTCGGCCTGCTTGGTCCAAATGGAGCTGGCAAGAGCACGATTGCGCGTATGCTCCTCGGCATGATTTCGCCGGACGCAGGCAAGATTACGGTCCTCGATGAGCCTGTGCCTTCCCGCGCTCGTGTGGCGCGTGTGCGCATCGGCGTGGTGCCGCAGTTCGATAACCTTGAACTCGAGTTCACCGTTCGAGAGAACCTGCTTGTGTTTGGTCGATATTTCGGCATGAGCGCTCGCAAGATCGAGGCGGTCGCGCCATCGCTGCTCGAGTTTGCGCGCCTCGAAAGCAAGGCGGACGTGCGCGTGTCCGAGTTGTCCGGTGGTATGAAACGGCGGCTGACGTTGGCGCGTGCGCTAATCAATGACCCGCATCTGCTCGTGATGGACGAGCCGACGACTGGCTTGGATCCGCACGCCCGCCACCTGATTTGGGAACGTCTGCGAGTTCTGCTTGCGCGGGGCAAGACGATTCTCTTGACCACTCACTTCATGGAAGAGGCCGAACGCCTGTGCGATCGGCTGTGTGTCCTCGAGGGTGGACGCAAGATCGCCGAAGGCAAGCCGGACGACCTCATAGATGAGCATATTGGCTGCAACGTGGTCGAAATCTATGGCGGTGATCCACATCAGCTCTGCGAGCTGATCAGGCCGCATGCACGGCACCTTGAAGTGAGTGGAGAGACGCTCTTTTGTTATGCGCCATATCCGGACCAGGTACGCGTGAAACTGCGCGGGCGAGCGGGCCTTCGTATTCTGCAGCGTCCCCCGAATCTCGAGGACGTGTTTTTGCGGCTGACCGGGCGCGAGATGGAGAAGTGAGCGATGGGTGAAAGTTTTACGGCGGTGATGCCCGCTAACGCGTACAATTGGATTGCGGTATGGCGTCGGAACTTCCTAGCATGGAAGAAAGTCGCACTTGCATCGATTCTCGGCAACCTCGCAGATCCTATAACCAATCTGTTTGGCCTCGGCTTTGGCCTCGGACTGATCGTGGGGCGCGTTGAGGGGACATCGTACATCGCGTTTCTGGCGGCAGGCATGGTCGCGACCAGCGCCATGACGTCCGCGACCTTTGAAACCATGTATGCAGCCTTTGCACGCATGGACGCCAAGCGCACCTGGGAAGCAATCCTCTCCACTCAGCTCACGCTTGGCGACATCGTTCTGGGTGAACTGGTGTGGGCGGCGAGTAAGTCCGTTCTGGCCGGAACAGCGATCTGGATCGTCGCTGCCACGCTGGGTTATGCGTCATGGCCATCCATTCTGTATGCGATGCCAGCAATCGCCCTTACTGGCCTTGTCTTCGCCAGCCTGGCGATGGTCGTCATATCTCTTGCGCCAAGTTACGATTACTTCGTGTTTTACCAGACACTTGTCCTCACTCCTATGGTGTTTTTGTGTGGCGCGGTCTTTCCGACGAGCCAACTGCCCGGCTCATTTCAGCATTTCGCTGGCTTGTTGCCTCTCGCACATTCGGTCGACCTTATTCGCCCAGCGATGCTTGAGCGCGGCGGTGACACCGCTGCCCTGCACGTAGGTGCGCTCTGCGTCTACGCGGTCCTGCCCTTTTTCGCGTCGACAGCACTATTTCGGCGCCGCCTGCTGCGTTGATGTGAGTTCAGCGAAAATGGCGAAAGTCACATCGATACAATGTCACATGCGTTCTGCGGTAGCTCGGGATGACCTGGTCTGTCACAGCAGCTGCTTCAATGGCCTTAAGAGGCCCCGATCGAGCAAGGTCTACGGCCGTCTGTTCGGTCGATCGTGCGGACGCCAGCACCTGTACTTTCTGAGCGCCTGTCGCTAGGCGCCTAGAGGGACTTTGCAAAATTGTGTTGTGCTGTCTGGCCCGCGCACCCGACGGAGCGTGACTGTCCAGATTAGATAGGTGGGACGCAGTAAGCGTTCCCGGCAGGATCATATGGAGAACGAGATGTTGTGCCTGGGAGTGAGTGGCGGACTTGACAGAATCTATGAAAGCACGCCGGAGCTGCCGAATACATTTCTTCACGATGGCGCTGCGGTTCTTGTGCAGGATGGCCGCGTGATCGCTGCTGTCGAAGAGGAGCGCCTCAACCGCGTCAAGCACTCTAACAAGTTCCCGAGCAATTCGATCCGATACTGCCTTTCTACCGCAGGAGTTGAGCTCGGCGAGATTGACCGTATCGCGTTCTACGCGACTGAAGCCTACTGCAACACCATGCTCGAGCGCCTTTCTGTTTCTCAGCCCGTTCCGTTGGACGCCAAACTGTTGCTGCGCCAGCTGCTAGCACGGGAGTTCGGCGCTGAGATCGATCCGTCGCGGCTTTCCTTCGTGAATCACCACGAAGCGCATGCCGTGAGCGCGTTTGCCATGTCCGGCTTCGAGCAAAGTCTCGTTTTTGCCGTCGACGGCGGTGGCGATTTTCTCTCCGGCTTATTGGCGGTGGGATCTGGCACCGAAATTGCGCAACTTGCAAGCTTCCCGGAATATAACTCCCTGGGGCTGTTCTATCTCGAGACGATCCGATATCTCGGCTACGGGTTGTTCGACGAGTACAAAGTGATGGGGCTTGCCCCGTATGGTGATCCCGCTCCCTATCGCGAGCTCTTCGCGCAGTTCTACGAATTGTTGGAGAACGGTGGCTATCGCGTTCACGTGGACCGGATCGGTCCGGCCCTGGTCCGCAACATCGAGGTTCGGCGAAAAGGAATGCCATTCACCCAACAGCATCGAGATGTCAGCGCTTCGCTGCAGGAGGCGCTGGAGCGGATCGTGTTTCACATCCTACGGCACCATCGTGAAGCGACGGGCATTACACGCTTGTGCTTGGCTGGGGGAGTAGCCCATAATTGCACACTGAATGGTAAGCTGCTCTATTCCGGGCTATTTGACGACATCTTTGTTCAACCCGCGGCGCACGACGCCGGCTGCGCGCTCGGCGCTGCGTTGATGCTGTCAAACGAGCTGGGCAGGCCGGCGCCGCGGGAGCGACTGCCGGACGTTTATTGGGGGCCCGATCTCGGCAACGAGCAAGCCGTTGAGCAGGAGCTCAACGCATGGTCAGGCCACCTCGACATTCAACGAAGTGAAGACATAGCATCTAGTGTGGCAGACTGGATGGCGAATGGCGATGTAATCGGCTGGGTTCAGGGCCGCTCTGAGTTCGGCCCACGTGCGCTTGGTAACCGCAGCATTCTTGCGGACCCGCGGCCTGCAGAAAACAAGGACCGCATCAACGCGATGGTCAAGAAGCGCGAGGGCTATCGCCCCTTTGCGCCATCTGTACTGGAGGAGGATGCGAGCGAGTTCTTTGAGCTCCCGGACGGCACGCGGCAGCTCCCCTTCATGAACTTCGTGGTTCGTGTGCGTGAAACCAAGCGTACCGTGCTCGGTGCGATCACACACGTTGATGGGACCGCTCGGCTGCAGACAGTATCGCGCAAGGCAAACCCCACCTACTGGGATGTAATTAATGCGTTCAAGAGGCGAACGGGCATCCCAGTTCTTCTGAATACCTCATTTAACAACAATGTCGAGCCGATCGTGGAGTCCGTGTCAGATGCGATCACCACGTTCTTGACGACTGACCTGGACGGACTTGTTGTTGGGCCGTTCCTCGTCAGAAAGCGGCCAGCATCACTGCAGGATTGGAGTGCGCTGGGCGTTTCATTGCCGCCGTATGCATCCCTGCATCGTGTTCGCTCCCACACAGCGCCAGAACGTCAGGAAACGTTCTGCGAGATCCGCACAGGACATTCCGCCCACGATAGTATGCGTATCTCACATGAGCTTTTCGAGATCTTGATGCGGATCGAGGGCGAGGCGTCGCTCGGCTGGCTTCTCGACGCAACCATGCAGGACCAGGCCAAGCGTGAAGATCTCGTGAAGGAGCTGCGGCTCGTGTGGGAGCTGCGTGGCGTTCGGCTGCATCCGCCGCGCGCGGCTTGCGGCTGCAATAAAGTGCAAAGCGAAACATAGCCGGAACTCATGAGCATGGCCATGCCTATGCCTGCATGTGAGGAGGCCAGACCATCCGACGCACGGGGGGCATCGGGAATCCGACTGAAATCGGGCACGTCGACGCAACACCGATCAAGAAAAGACGGAAAGTGTTGCGAGAACGCGGCCCATCACGGATAGCGCTGCTATGAAGTTCTACCGACGCAGCTCGCCGGCACCGCGGTTTCAGACCGTGACGTCGGACAAGATGATACGTGAGACGTCTGCAATGACGTCTCTTGTCCAACCAGGAGCCCGGGAAGAGGCAATGCAGAGCGGTTCGAAGAATGATAGGTTCGTAGTTTCCCGGCGACGCACGGGGTTCGGCGACTGCCTGTGGTCACTGGCGGCAGCTTGGCGTTTTGCAAAGCAGACAGGACGGACGCTAGCCATTGATTGGCGGGGATCTTGTTATCTCGATGAGCCATCCACGAACGCCTTTCCAGTCTTCTTCGAACCGGTTCAAGGCATTGCTGGCGTGCGGGTGATTTGCGACAACGAGATCAATCATTATTCATTTCCGGGACCATTCTTCCCGGCATGGTGGAACAAGCCATCCATCGATTGCATCTACCGTCCGGACGAACAGATTTTCCGAGAACGCGACGAACTCGATCAACTGTTCCAAAGTCGGAAAGATAGTGACGCTAAGACGGTTGTGTGTGACGCCTGCCTGATGTGGCGCTGCGATCAGGAGGCCGAACGAGAAGTCTTCCGGAGCATCAAGCCACGACCTGAAATTCAGTCTCGAATTAATGCGATCTACCGCGAGCACTTTGAATCGTACAGCGTAATCGGCATTCATGTCCGGCATGGCAACGGCGAGGACATTATGGGGCATGCTCCCTACTGGGCTGACGCTGAGCGCGCCTTGCGACAGGTCTGTAATGCCATTGATAAGGCTAGGGAGTTACCCCACTCAAAACCCGTGAAGGCTTTCCTGTGCACGGACAGCGCGATCGTCCTTGAGAAGGTTTCGACTATATTTCCTGATGTTTTCACGATTCCAAAACAGTTCCAGGCCCCTCAGGCCGGCCCATTGCACAACGCCACGCTCGGAGCCGAGGGCGGCTTTTCCGCCCTCATCGATATGTACCTCCTTGCGCGCTGCGACACTGTGATTCGTTTTCCCCCGACGAGCGCCTTTACGCGCTATGCGCGTCTCTTTGCCCCACGCGTTATAGAATTCGATTTGAACGATCCGAGCCGATTGATCCTGATTGAAGAATCCTCGCAAGCGCTCGTGGCTTCATGAGAGCCGTTGCCCGCGTGATTGATCTGATTGCCGCTTTTTGCATCCAGCAGTATTGGCAGATCTTTCGGGGCGGGAATTGTCTGGCCGAAGTGATGCTCTGTCGCGAACTTCCACCGGAGAACAGAGCGACGCGGGGGCCGAATGTCTTCCGCTGAAGCTCGACGTCGACAACAATGACCTTAGCGTGGCTGCCGCCACGGTAAACAGGTGTAACACGTCCTCGCTTCGGGGGCGCAAGTCGACGCTAATCGGTCGTCGATCGCGGATGAATATATCGAAAGGCTCTCCGTTCATCCCGTGAGCTCCGTCTTGGCGGTCGGTACTCGCTGGTGTGAACGGGCGCTCTCGAAATCCACTATTTTGAAGAAACATTCAGTACGCCAGGTCGCGGTCCGGAATCAATCCGCCCGGCGATGTGCCAGTGCTGGATACGTCCGAGCAGGCCGCGATGAAGTCGGCATCATTTGCCGACGAATCTAACGTGCGACTCTGGTAACGTCAGCTTTCGAGTTGGGGCGCTGCTCGCAGCCTTGTCCTTACGACGGCGAGTGTGCTCGCTAGTTTACGTAGCTGATGCACCATCGCTGTCGCAAAGCACACGCACTATGTCTTGAACGAACCGAGCATTCCGCGTGCGCGACACTAGGACGCAAAACGGAAGCGGATTTACATGCATCGCAGTGGCCCAAATCCTGCTACGCATGCCGCACGCAGCAGGAGAGGAGGCGGGCGTGGATCTCGATCTGCCAAAGAACGATCTGATCGAAGGCCAGGTGCCCGACACAAATTTAGCTTGCCCTTTTCAGACCGATAAAGCCCGTGTTCATGGCGGAGAACAGAAAGTGATGTTGCTCACCGGAGCATCGCGCGGAATTGGTCACGCCACTGCCAAGCTGTTCTCTGAGGCGGGCTGGCGCATCATTTCTTGCGCGCGTCAGCCGTTCGACGGCCAGCGATGCCCCTGGGAGGCAGGGAACGAAGATCACGTGCAGATCGATCTCAGCAATCATCGAATGCTGCCGCGCGCGATCACTGAGGTCAAAGAGCGCTTGGCCGGTGCACCTTTGCACGCACTGGTGAACAATGCCGGCGTCTCGCCGAAAACGCCCGCTGGCGATCGGATGACGTCGTTGACGACGTCGATCGAGACCTGGATGAGGGTGTTCCATCTCAACCTGGTGGCCCCGATCCTGCTGGCGCAGGGGCTGTTTGACGAGCTAAGAGCCGCGTCAGGATCGATCGTGAATGTGACTTCGATTGCGGGCTCGCAGGTGCACCCGTTTGCGGGCAGTGCCTATGCGACGTCGAAAGCTGCGCTCGCGAGCCTGACACGCGAAATGGCCCACGATTATGCACCGCATGGAATTCGCGTGAATGCGATCGCGCCCGGCGAGATCAGGACGGACATGTTATCGCCCGACACAGAAGCGCGTCTCGTGCCAAGTATCCCGCTTCGCAGAGTGGGAAC
The DNA here is from genome assembly GCF_038969555.1 of Bradyrhizobium sp. B117. Taxonomy (NCBI): domain Bacteria; kingdom Pseudomonadati; phylum Pseudomonadota; class Alphaproteobacteria; order Hyphomicrobiales; family Nitrobacteraceae; genus Bradyrhizobium; species Bradyrhizobium sp. B117. Next base: position 8,158,511 of record NZ_CP152414.1, on the reverse strand, counting down.
CCCGGACGAAGTGGCCAAGGTCATCTTCTTCCTGTGCTCGGATGCGGCGAGCTATGTCGCGGGGGCCGAGGTGCCGGTCAATGGTGGGCAGCATCTGTGAATGAGCCGGCCTTGGGGACACCGCTGACTTGAGCTGCAGCAGCGGTAGTTATGTTCTCCGCTGACGACGCGTGCGCAATCTGCAAAATGGAATGAAAGCACACCGTAAGTTTACCGTCGTGCCATGAAAAGGTGTTACGGTTCTATGTCATCTCGTGAACACTTGGCGTCAGATCGAGAGCGACATGCAAAACGAAGCTCGCCAACCCGGACAAAGTACCAGGGAGGATGATCGAGAGAACGGAGACCGCCTCATGCTGGATATACCTTCCTCATGCGAACGACCCGCACCGCAACCGGAGCCGGAACGTAAGCTCTCGAGCGAGCCGTTGCGTGAGAGCGCGCTGACCGGCATCTTCGAGATATCGAAAATACTCACCGCTCCTTGTCGGCTCGAGGTCACGTTAGCCAACGTTCTTGATCTTCTGCAGTCGTTTGTGCAGATGCGCCACGGCATCATTTCACTGTTCGATGACGACGGCATGCCGGACATTACAGTGGGGGCGGGCTGGAGCGAAGGCAGCGACGAACGTTACCGGATGCGGCTGCCGCGGAAAGTAATCGACCAGATCATCGCGACGGACAGGCCTGTTGTCGTCGAGAACGCGGCCGCCGAGCCGGTATTCAGCGCTGCCGACCGGGAAGTGCTCGGCGCCTCTGATGATACGCCAGTTTCGTTCATCGGGGTTCCGATTCGCATTGAGCCGAAGGTCGTGGGTACGCTGACGGTTGATCGTATCCGGGACGATAGGTCGAGTCTCGGGATCGAGTACGATGCGCGACTGCTCGCCATGATCGCCAACCTGGTGGGACAAACAGTGAAGTTACATCGCTTGTTCGCCTGCGATCGCGAACGATTGATGGCGGAGAAAGACCGGCTACAAAAGCAAGTACTCGACCTCAGGCAACCCCCTCGGGAGCGCAAGAAGCTACTCGCCCATGGAATCATTGGCGATAGTCCGGCCCTGCGCGGGCTGCTGGAGAAGATCGCGATTGTAGCCAGATCTAATAGCACGGTTCTGCTGCGTGGCGAATCCGGTACGGGAAAGGAACTCGTAGCCAAGGCCATTCACGAATCATCGTCCCGCGCCAGGCGCCCGTTTGTTAAGCTGAATTGCGCGGCGCTTCCTGAGACCGTCCTGGAATCAGAATTGTTTGGACATGAGAAAGGCGCCTTTACGGGTGCGTTCAGCTCGCGCAAGGGACGCTTCGAACTTGCTGACAAAGGAACGCTGTTTCTTGACGAGATTGGCGAGATCTCAGCTCCGTTCCAGGCGAAGTTGCTGCGCGTTCTCCAAGAGCAGGAGTTCGAGCGCGTCGGCAGCAACCAGACTGTTAAGGTCGATGTTCGAGTGATAGCTGCGACCAACAAGAACCTTGAAGAGGCTGTCGCAAGGAGCGAGTTCCGCGCGGACCTTTACTATCGCATAAGTGTAGTGCCCTTGCTGTTGCCGCCCTTGCGCGAAAGACGCAGTGATATTCCGCTTCTAGCCAGGGAGTTCCTCAGAAATTTCAATAACGAGAACGGTCGTACTCTGACCTTGGAGGCGAGCGGGATGGATGTACTGATGAACTGCGGCTTTCCGGGAAATGTCCGCGAACTCGAAAATTGCATCGAGCGGACAGCGACGCTGTGCGCCGGATCATCGATTGTGAGAAGTGACTTTGCATGCTGCCACGGCCAGTGTCTTTCTGCGATGCTGTGGAAAGGCACCTCCGACGAGAGACTGGACCAGCTCGCACCCACGCCGTCGGTGCCTGCAAAATCCACCATTCCGCTAGCTGAAGCGACCCAGCCGGTCCAGTCTGTCGGCGGCGAACTGGCCTCACTGGGGCCTCCCGGCACAGTTCTCGTTAGTGGCGCCAAGATGGCCGATCGCGAACGGGTCATTGCGGCCATGGAAAGATCTGGATGGGTGCAGGCAAAAGCAGCGCGCCTGCTCGGGCTAACGCCGCGTCAAATTGGCTACGCGCTGAGGAAATATGGAATAGAGATAAAGCGGTTCTGAACGACGACATCGGTCGGAACTGCTACTGCGAAATAGCTACACGAGAACGATCTCCGATAGGCATTCTCATCACAATCTGAAGGAAATGGGTCTGCCCACGGGGGCAACTTGGCCCCGAGCATCCCGCGCGCTTGCGGGACTGCTGTCGAAGGGCGGGTTCACCTGGTTCGATGACAAAGGGACTTGCTCACAATGACATACTTAGCGTCATTGCGGGCCATGCAATCGCGAACAGTCGGTTGCGGATCATGTAACGAGCGTCATGCCTATCCGTCGATCAAGCTCCGGACTAGTGAGCGCCCAATGCTCATTGAACGTCACCCGGTCAGCCGGTCGCCGGTGATTGGCGGGGTAATCTGTCGCAAGCCGTCCTAGCATCACTCAGCTGGCGCGGCCTGCTGAAAAGCGCTGTCGCAGTTCTGACAGTGTTAGGATTCGTTCGTCGGGGAGCGGCCTAGAGGCGCGCATTACCGGGACTAAGCCTCTGTGATGGCAAGCCGATCCCAAAGGGCGGGCGATGGTACGACACTTGCTGTGCTCTCCGCAGCTGGCGCAGCTTTTGGGAGCAACACCGTGCACAACGTCGTCTGCATCAAACAGGTTCCGGACTCGGCGCAGATCCGCGTGCACCCCGTGACCAATACAATCATGCGTCAGGGAGTGCCGACCATCATTAACCCATATGACCTCTTCGCCCTCGAGGCCGCGCTGGAGCTGCGCGATCGGTTCGGCGGCGAAATTACGGTGCTTACAATGGGACCGCCATCGGCGGAAGACTCTTTGCGAAAGGCGCTGACTTACGGCGCCGATCGCGCCGTCCTGCTCACCGATCGCTGCTTTGCGGGCTCCGACACCCTGGCCACGACGTATGCACTTGCAACTGCCATCCGAAAAATTGGTAAGGAATATGGCCCGACAAACCTCATCTTCACGGGGAAGCAGACCATCGACGGCGATACGGCGCAGGTTGGGCCCGGCATCGCAAAGCGGCTGGGCGTATTGCAGCTAACCTACGTTGCGAAAGTCAGATCCTTAGATCTCGCCGCCCATACAATTGAAGCAGAACGACGCGCCGAAGGTGGTGTCCAGGTGCTGCACACGAGGCTGCCCTGTCTCATCACCATGCTGGAGGCAACGAATCAGATTCGGCGAGGCGCGATGGCGGATGCCTTGCGCGCCGCGCGCGCCAAAATCGTGAAATGGAGCGCAAACGATGCGGGTATCGAGGACGTCTCCAAATGCGGCCTCAAGGGATCGCCGACTGTCGTCAAGCGAGTGTTCGCTCCCTCTGCGCGGGCTGAGAAGGCCGCGCTGGTCGAGGCCGGCGAGCAACCGGCGCAGGCGTTGATAGACGCGATTTTCAAGCGTCAGCCGAAGCTCGAAGCCGATCTTGCTGCACTTGCCCGTGCCGCTTGATCTGGAGCGAAACGGTCAAAGATGTACCAACACCAGAGGCACTCGTGTGGACGCACAAGATCTAGCTAGGTATTTCAGCTCGCGACCTGCGCGTTATGGTCCATGGCGTTCCTCGATTTCCAAGGGCATCGGGGACCGCGTGTTCCCTAGACCGCGTTATGGCCTCGATCAATGCCCGGAGTTGGCCGCGATTGTCAGGTGCATCGACAAAGGGCTGCGAATGCGTCCAGATCCCACTATATGGTCGTGTTCGATGGCGTTGAGGCAACTGCTTAGCGCGTAGTTGTCGCGAGCGAAGATGGATTACGTCAGCGAACGGGATCACCATGCCAGCGCCCGCTCCCCAAAGCGCTTGTCGCGCTGTTCAAGGCGCGAAGCCGACTTTTGTGGCACTTTGAACCAATCTCCGCGATTCAGTATCCCTATACTCATTGGCCCGTTGTGAGTGGCGGGTGGCTCTTCGCCGTCTGGTGTCCGACAGCGGTGCAAGCGCTGTCAGGTTCAATACACTTGCGACGAGGAGTCGGCCGCGATTTTGTCAATGTACTCAAAATCTTTGGAGCGAGTGCACGATTTGGCACGGTGATTGCTGTAAGCGTGCAAGAAGACATCGTGGTGGCACTCGCTAACGTGAAACATAGCGTCGGTCTCTTTGAGAATCTCGTGGCAGCCAGCAGCGAGCCAGGTAGATGCGGATAATCCTTGCAAAGCTGTGCGAAGCTCACAGCGGTTCGATCGACTGGCAGGAGCAGCAACAGCGAGGGCCCGCGCGGCGTAATATCTCACCATGACGCTGAAAGCGTATGATGGCCGGCCCGGAAATTCGCGGCATCGAACGTTTCGTGGACCGGAATCCGTCTTGATCGCCGCCGCTCAGTTGATCTACGTGCTCCGTTCGATGCGGGTTAGCAGCACTGAATGCCGCTGTCTGCTACCGCGAAGGCGCAACCAAAAATGTTGCCTAGATGGTGAACGCGAGACAAGCCCATCGAAACCAACGAACTCGCGGTGGCCCATAGCTGGCGCGGTGCTCCGTCAAAGACCGTTCTCTCCTCATCACCAGGAGTCACATGACATCTCAAGCGTCTCGATTGACACCCGATCAGTCTCCGCAGATATGCTGCAAGTATTTGACTGAGCAAGCACGAGCCCTGTTCGGCCCGCACCCGTTCGCTGCGGAGATGTCCAAGGACCAGGTCGCTCGCCTGCTGCCTGACTATCTGGCGATGTCACAGGCGTTCCCGCACCTGCAGGCGGGGTCGCAACGGGAACTCATTTTCGATGCAATGAATCACAATCGAGATATTGCGAGGGACATTGAACTGACCAGCGTGGTTGGAAATTTCATCTGTTGGGATGAGACGGGCGGTTATGGCCAAATTCTCCAGGGAGGCAAGGCGGCGCTACCCGACATTCTGGTGACTGAGAACTTCCACTCCAACCTGCTTAGAAGGGATGCGTCGCAACTACTCGGCAGAGCAATACGGCCCAACTACAGCGCCACGACCAAGCGGTACCTGCATTCTCTCTATGCCGGATTGTCATCGAACGATCCCTTAGTGCGTTGCGCCTACATGGTCGCTTTTGAGCTACATGCTGCGGACATGATCGAGTCGCTATGGACCACTCTGGTCAAAACCTTTAAGGCGCGGCCTGACGATCTTGAGTACTTCCGTAGCCACGTCGGCGGAGAAGATCCTGCGGAGAAGTACCACGGAGAAATGACAGGCCGGCTGATCGGCGAACTTATCCCGGCTGATAGGAATAACCACTTTTTGGATGAATTCGATCGAGCCTATCGGCTCAGCCTACAGTGGTGCCGCGATCTGCGCCGAATTGCCTCACTGAAGGGAGATGATCACTCGGAGGTCGAGCATCATGGCCGTTGTCATTGTGGTTCTGTCAAGTTCTACGTCAAAGCACCGCGAGAGCTCTCTGCAGTTCGATGCAACTGTTCAATCTGCGAAATGTCTGGATTTCTGCACTTGCTCGTACCCGGCAATAAGCTTCGCATTGAGTGCGGCGAAGAATTCCTCACGACGTATCAGTTCAATAAGAACATCGCTCGGCACACGTTTTGCCGGGTTTGTGGCGTAAAGCCATTCTATAGGCCGCGCTCGAACCCCGCCGGATTCAGCGTAAATATTCGATGCCTCGATAAAGGGACGATCGAACGCATAACAGTAAGCGAGTTCGATGGCGAGCATTGGGACCAAGCCTTCCGCTCGATGCACCAGGACCTTCAGTCCTGCGTCGAAGATAAAACCCTGGAGTGAACTCGAATGGCGCGCGCAATGAATCATAAATCTCGTCTTCTTTCAGAAGAAGCTTTGACAAAATACCGCATAGAACTGCTGGTAAAGGGGACGGTCGTGATCGGCCCCCAGATATTGTTCACCGAAGATGACTTGTCCAAAATCGATCAGCTGCAGGCTGAGATTTCCGAAGAAGAAGTGAGGCAGGGAGATGCCGGCGACTCGCACAATGTTTTCGTCAAACGCGTGAGGGTAGACCCGCCCGGCCGCGCTCCTAGCGACGTGAGCGGTGCAGCTCCACGGCAGATCATGGAACTACTTGAAAGGAAAGACCGCAGCTTCGCGGTAAGAAAGATCTTGGGGGCCACGTCGGATCACGTGATTCGCAGATGCCAAATGCATCGGATGCCTCCTGGTTCGTTTGTTGGCATTCATCTGGATTCTGCGAGCGATCCGGATTTCGAGTACGCGGTCATCGTGCAGCTGGCGAGGGACTTCGAGGGCGGGGAGTTCGTGGTATATCCAAGCGGGTACGAACACCAGGTATTCCGACCGCCATTTGGCGCTGTGCTTGTCACCACATGTAAGCTCCGGCACGAGGTGAAGCCTGTGCTGTCCGGCGAGCGCCGATCGCTCGTCTACTTCTGTTCAAAACGCAGCGGCGCGAACCGCCGGATCGTCGAAAGTTCTACCGCTGGCACATGAGGTGGGGTGGCTGAGATCGCTTTCGAATGAATTTGGTAAGGGGGGAGCTCTCAGGAGAGGGTAGTAGCTTGGCATCTTGTGCTCAGACTGGCTCTGGCAAAAGCTGCCGGGGCGATGAGCATGTGGAACAAGAGTTGCTTCGAAATGAACCGGATCTCGCCGCCCGGATCCGATTCGTTCAACCTGCGCAAGCCCAGCTGCTGCGCTTGATCCCGAGCCACCGCGACCGCGTACAAGCCTCCAGCAGATCGTCAATGATCAGGATGGTAACGATACCGCCGATTTCCTGTTCGTACCTGTGAACGATGCGGGCGTTACTGGTGCCGGCGCCCACTGGTCGCTTCTGTTGGTTGAGGCGCGTGCCTACCGCCCCGGTTGCCTATCACTATGACTCCGCCCAGTCTGCCAACAGTACCGTTTGCAGAACAGCTCGCAGCACGTCTCGGCTTCCGCCTGCAACCGGCCCGCTGGCCCGGCAGCAGAACGGCCTGGATAGGGTACCTAGGTGGTAGACGCGACGCCAGCGCTGATTGGACGATTGGCGCAAGGCGAGAGGCCAGTCCATGAGCCGCTGCACCTCGAGGACCTCATCACCGATCGGCACTTCAGTAGCGACTTAAGGGTGATCCCGATTAGGGCTGACAGAGCTCGAGTTAGACGAGGCAAACATTCACGTCCCGTCGTCAGGTATCTCGCGCGATCGAAAGCAGGGACAAGTGCAGATGATGAGCGGTTGAAGATATGGTCGCTGGGATCTCAATCAAACCATTCGCAGTAGGTGGTACTGCAGATCGCGGGCCGCTGCCCTATCGCGCGCAATCACAAGGCACTCCACGGTGCCAGCCTCTGGGTCGGCAGCAAGCGGGATCACGCCCTCCTTGCGTGTGCGGTCGAACAGAAAGCCTTCCTTGACCAAACGATCATGCGCTATTTGTAGGGATCCTGATCGAACATCCCTTACGGATAAAAGAACGTTGCAACCGGAATAGTCGAAGCCCAGCAGCCGGACGGCAATGGTGTGTAACACCGAGCCGCCACCCCAACGGCCGTTCGCTTCGTTAAACAGCAGCCGTCCGTCATCCGCGAAAATGGCGTCAATGTTGATCATTCCGCGATATCCCAGGTTTCGCGCAAGCGCCACAAATCGGTAGGCATGCGCCTGGGCAGTCAACCATTGCTCGTTCCTCAGGTCGCTTGGAAGCTCAAGTCCTGTCCAGATCAGAGCTCTATCGGATCGGTCGGCGCTTTTACGCAGACGTATGTTTCCACTGCTCATGAAAACGATTGAACCATCATCCTCGATTTCATACTCGAGATAGAACAAAGACGCAGCCAGGTGGTACGACTCCACGACCAGCGTCTTACATGATGCCGTTGTCATCTCGGACCAAAGCGCGTCAGGATCAAACGAGGGCCATGGAATTCGCCGGGTATCTCTTGCCCCAGGTAGTGGATCGCTTTCATTGCCGGTCAGGATGACATTTCCGACTCCGCCGGCTCCATTGTCCAGCTTTACAATGACGCTGCCGGTCTCGGTTCTAAGTGAAGTGACCGCTCTGAATAGCTCGTTTGAGTCTGTCGTGACAGATCCATTCGGCAGTGGAAGTGCGACGCTTGTCGCCAATTGACGGAAGTGGCTCTTGCGGTTCAACAGATCAGGCCCCCGCTGCAGAGCGAAGTCGTCGCCTGTCTGCGGTATGCCCAGCATGGCCGCCAGGCGTGCGACGCCTTCAGTAGAGTAGCAGGGATACAATCGCCAGGTTGATTTCTGACGAATATGTCTGTTGATTCGCTCAACAACAGTCTTGGACAGGAGTGTGCAATCATCAAGCACCGGCGATTGGTTGCCGCCTTGAGGTACAAGCAGACAGAGACTCGATGCGTCGAAATTAAGCGTCGCGCCAATGAAGGATAGCAGATCTGCGGGGATGACTACCGGGGAGACTATCAGGTCACCCTCATGAGCAAACCACGCTGAACGGTATGCCGAATTGGCGGCCAGCGAAAGTTGAGCTCGTGTCAGATCGGAGCCCGACATTTGAGCCGTACCGGCATTCATGATCAGGATCCGCGGCATCCGCGACCTCCGGGCATTTGGGCGCGATCAGACAGGAATCGTGATGCCAACAATGGTGAACCTGCTGCGCCGTGTTGAGCCCTGAGCGAAGCTTCATTTGGCGCCGTCCTGCTCCGAGAGAGGCTAGGTCGGTGAGCGCGAGCGATATGGTCAGTCTGTCGGCCGAGGCCGACGTAGCTGAGAGGCTGCCCTTCGAAATGGATCGCAGTTTCGCCAGCTTTTTGGTCGGTCAGGCTGCGGAGATTCAACTCGATATTCAAGCGCCTCACGCCCGCATAGTACGCTTGCAGCGAGTGGCTTCCGCCGCAACCCGGAATTGCTTGGCGAGTCTCCGATGACATGATTCGGTTGGCCTTTATACAGGCTATGATCAGACGGCCTTGGAGGGATTATGGTTCTCATGGGTTGCGAACAATGGATATTGCTTGAGGGATCTCGGCCGATTGATCACTCTCTCTGTTCTGCTGGGCGACGGTCGTGTGCATCTGTCCGTAGTGATAAAAACACCACGAAGATAGTTTCTTGCCGCGTCTTTGATATACAGGCTCGCCGCACATATAGGCCTCTCTGGCATCTCCATCTTTGAAGCCCATGATGCAACGGCATTGGCCTTCAATATGGTCAATCAACAGGACCTTCTTGAGGCCGTCGGGCTCTTTCAACTTGCTGCTCCATAATGCCAAGCAATATTTTGCGGTGCCGCGCGGGCCAAGCGGAGCGACAATTGCAGCTCAGGCTCCTTGAAAACCTGCGCAGGCCAGCCATCTGTCGCACCTTTGCGCGATCGCCATGCCTTGCCACCACGAGAAAGCAGTGACAGAGCGGAAAGCCAGTTCGGCGAACTGATTTTGGCGCGGTGTCGCGCCAGAGGAGGGGCTTTGTTCAGCTTCGGCAAGCAGCGTCCCCAACTTAGGGGGGCGGATGGAGGTCTACGTCGCTCAACTCTGATCTCGTCGGCTCTCTGGCGCCCCGGGCCAGAACAGCCACGTAGTCTCGCTTTCGGAATGGCGAGCCTTTCCAAGCTACGCTCGAGCCATAGCGCCGCAAATAGGACTGGCTGCAGAATCCTTCCGACCGCCCCCGCCACCGGGATGAGGATCATGCTTGACCATGGGGACGAGGATCTGACCAGCTGAGACATTCGCAATCCTTCACGATTTCGGCAGCAGACCGAGACAGGTGCCCACCTCAAAACCGTACGACTTAACGTTACGTCCGATTCAAGCCCTTTTATGCACTGTGTGAACGTGGCCAAGCTCTTAAATCGGCTCGCCGGCCGGTCTGGTGTCGCACGTATTCAGCGATGCGTTTTGCGTCGAGAAAGTTCGTCTGCCTTTGAGCTCAGGGCCGCTGCCGATAAGCCCATTCTCGGAAACGTTCGCCCTTTCGCGACCAAGGGCTCGCGCCCTTTGCAGCCGATTGCCCGCCTGACCTCCGCTGCCGTCATTGGATAGCTCAGTCACTTCTATGATTTTGCAATGCCAAATCCGGCATCCGACCGATAGTTTTCGATGAGTCGGCGAGAGGGGCTGTAGGCCGTGGGGTGGGCGAGGAACGGTCCTGCGAATGTGCCGACGGCCGTCATCAAATGCACGTCGCGGTCACTGATTTCGCTGGGCATCAGGATTATCGCAGCGTCTGATACAGGCGGTACAGCAAACGCGCGCGAGGCTCAATCGACGAGATGTAGAGTTGCTCATGATGCGTATGCGCGCCCGTGCCGTCAACGCCAAGGCCATCAAGGGTCGCGGTATGCGGCGCGGTGAAATTGCTGTCGGAGCCGCCGCCGCTGAACGCGTCGAGCAGCTCGAAGCCAAGTTCGGCGGCAAGCGTTTTGGCGTGTGCGTAAAGTGCGGCGCCGGCGCTGGTCTTCTCATATGGCGGACGGTTCAATTCGCCTGATACCTTCACGCTGACGCCGTCGGAGCGCGAGGTGATGCGGAGAATCTTCGGCACCAGCTCGTCGGCATGTTCCATGGTGGGGACGCGCACGTCGACTTGCGCATAGGCCAGTTCCGCGACGACGTTGGGCCTGGTGCCGCCGCGGACGACGCCTACATTGACGGTGATACCGCGCGTGAGATCGTTCATCGCCTCCAGCGTCTGGATCACATGGGCGAGTTCCCGGATCGCGCTGCGGCCGTCCTCGGGCCGCGTACCTGCATGCGCCGGAGCGCCCTTGATGAATACGTCAAAGCGCGCAACGCCCTTGCGTCCCGTGATGACCTTGCCCCCGTCGCGAGCGGGCTCGGTCACCAGTACGTATTTGGCCTTGCGGCCCTCGGCCTCGATCAGCGCGCGCGAGGTTGGGCTGCCGATCTCTTCGTCCGAAACGTAGAGGTGCGTGATGCCGAGCGGCGGGCGTGCATCATCGGCGCAGATTTGCCGGAAGGCGTGATAGGCGAGGTAGGCACCGCCTTTCATGTCGTAGATGCCAGGGCCGAACGCACGATCGCCCTCGATCTTGAATGGTAGCCGTTCGATGGACCCCACCGGATGAACTGTGTCGAGATGGCTTAACACCAGAATGCCCGGTACGCCCTGCCCCCAAGAAGAGCGGCTGACCAAATGATCGCCGCAGCCGTCACGCCCCGCAAAGCGCTCGACACTGGCCGGCAGGTCGCGATAACCTGCTGCGACGACATCAGCGAGTTTGTTGATCTGATCCGGCCGCTCCGTCGGAGATTCGATCAGGACCCAGCGGCGAATGCCCTCGAGAATCTGGGCGATTTCGAACCCGTTGCTGGACAGAGTTGTCTGACGCCTTTGAATTCGATTTGTCATCGCATCTGCAAGATCATAATGTCCCTATGTCCTCACGTCAGAATCGAGCCGAAAGATCTAGAGAAGCGCCAACCATTGTGACCCGGGGCGTGCCTATGAACCCGATCCTGCTGCGGCAACGATGCTTACTCGCCTGTCGCTCACAACTGATCTACCAAAGCTGGTAGTTTTCGAGAGGATTATGCAGTTGTCCTGACCAGGTACCCGCACGCGTCGTGGCGCGGGAGGTCGCAGACCGGGACAAGCATAGCTCGACAGGCGAAGCGCCCGAAATCGCCGGAGCTGATGAGACCTTTCAATACGAGCCTAATCTGTGGAACCAGTCGCAGCCCAGGCAATTGTTCGATCGCTGTCGTGGAAAGCGACTAGGGAGTGAGGCCGTCGACCATCCTGCTGTCCCGACGGGGTCTGCGCAAAAACCGCACTCAGTCTAGCAGTAAAGTACGAAGTGCGCCCCGGAAGTTGATCAATGGATTTCCATCGCTTTGTCGGGTGGCGATAATTCGTCCGATAAAGACAGTGTGTGTGCCAAGCAACTTGTGGTCATACAAAACGCATTCGAGCGCGCAAAATGCGTTGGGCAATAGCGGTACATCGAGGGCGCCCTGATCCCAGGCCCCGGTATCGAAGCGGTGAACGCCTTTCGCCCCCTCCCCACCGCCAAAACGCAGCGCAAGGTCCTCCTGGTCACTGCGGAGAACACTGACTCCAAAGCTGCCGTTGGCAAGGATCTCATCATGTGCCTCGGAGCGGGCATTGATGCCAACGACCAGGCACGGCGGCTCCATGCAGATGGACGTCACAGAGCTCACCGTCAGTCCACATCGTCCGGCTGCCGTCCCGGTCGTCACGATGGCGACACCGCTCGCCAGGCTTTGCATAGCATGGCGGAACTCTGCCAATTGGATAGATGGCATATCCCGGATCGCGGGAGGGAACTGGTGGCTCATGATTAGCCTCTGCAGTTGAACCCCACTTCTAGTGTCTCCACACCCAGAGACGACTTTGATCCCCATGGGGCCTGTAATGGGGGAGCCGGTGTCGAAATTGCGTGACGAGTAGGCTCAGATTGAGACCGGGTATGACTTCGATGTCCTCTGGATTAGCTGACAGTCACAGCCGGACGGACGTGCAATATCTCGGCGGGTTACGCCGGATGGCGATCGCAGCGGCAGAACTAAGAATTGCCGTCGCCTCTGTTTCGACAGGGCGTCCATTAAACAGCAAACCGCGCTGAGCAGCCCGGCGACGCGGCGGTGCACAGGGAATCGTGGTCGCGATCCAAACAGCTGGGCTGGAATCTGGCTCGGCCCCGTGGGGAGGGAATGATGCCGATTGCGGTAACAGCGCGCCTGCCAGAGTTTCTCCGCATGTAGATGGCATCGACGCGCGCCTAATGTACTTTTAGGAGAACACGTGTTTTTGCCGCGAGAAGATGCTCATCGAGCGTCGCGTGCAGCACACCCCGCAACTCCGGTGGGATTGAGCTATCCGTATCGATCAATTCCCGAAACTTCCGTATGATGTGTTCTATCGCAGCAATAGATCCGAGCGTTTCAATCCTCTGCCGGGCCATCATCATCTCCTTAGGCGCGCAGCGCGTTTCATTGCGGGTCCTCACCTTGGCAATGTGGGCTGCAACAGGCTCTCATCGCTAAGAAGGCTAGCTCTCGCGCCCGGGCTCGGCGCGAATTGCTTTCGTCAGGACGAGCGCTGGCGGCGCAGGCTCCTTGAAATCTCGCAGACGTGACGTGCATTCGTGGCTCCAATATTGTCGCGTTCGTGAACAGCAGCACCTGGTCGCAATACTGGAACATCGGCCAGCTCGGCTGTCAGGCGTTCGAAACCGCGATCAGGCGCTTCAGTCGAGCGGCTGCGGCGCCGCGATCGAGTGATTCTTGTCCAAGTGCTACGCCTTCCTGCAGGGTCGAGGCCCGCCCAGCCACGACCAACGCCGCTGCCGCGTTCAAAAGTGCGGCGTCGCGAAATGGACCTGGTACGCCATCAAGCACATTTTGCAGCGCAACGGCATTAGTCCCCGCATCGCTGCTTTCCAGCGCGTCGTTGCGGCGGCGGGGGAGCCCGGCTTGTTCCGGCGTCACTTCGAAGGTGCGGACTATACCCGCCTCAAGCGCAGCTACAAACGTTGGGCCGGTGAGGGTTATTTCGTCGAGCCCGTCCGAGCCATGAACAACCCATACCGACTCGGCACCAAGGTTCTTCAAGACGTACGCCAGAGGCTGCACCCATTGGGCAGAAAATACCCCAACGATCTGTCGCTTGACCCCGGCCGGATTGCACAGAGCCTCGATCAGATCAAAGGTCGTATGGGTTCCAACTGCGGCCCGGATCTGCCCGATGCGCTGTATCGCCGGATAATGGGCTGACGCAAACACGAAGCCGATGTTGGCTTCCTGCACGCAACGTGCGATCGCGTCAGGCTTGAGATCAACCTTTACACCGAGGCGCGCCAACACGACTGGGGCGCTTGAACCCGAAGACGCAGCGCGGTTGGCATGCTTGACCACAGGAATGCCGGCCCCCGCGACGATGAAGGAAGCACACGTCGACACGTTGACCGAATGCATAGGGGTCTTGCTCGTGCCAGCGAGGCCGACGGGGGCGCATGTCGGCTCGACCCGCGGCATTCTATTCCGCATCGCCAAGGCGGCGCCAGTGACTTCTTCGACCGTTTCGCCCCGGACCCGCATCCCCATCAACAAGGCGCCGATTTGCGAGGGAGTCGCGTAACCCGACATCATGCTGTCGAAGGCTGATGCAGTTTCCTCACGCGTCAGAGTGGCGCCTGTGGCAACTTTGCCCATGATCGATCTAAGCACTTCCATCGAACTTTACACGTTCCTGTCCAAACCTCGAGCTCTTCCGCAAGACATCGTTGAAGAGACCCGGCACCGATTGCCTTGATGCAGTGGCCCGTCCCACGTGGCATGGCCTCATTGACGCTTGAGGCGGCAGGCGGTTGAGTGTGGGCATGCTTGGTGAGGCTACAACCTGACGCTACGTGAGGGTCAAGCTCTCCATTTCGGTGGTGCCGTCGAGAGGAGATCGTCGGTCAGCTAGAACACTGCAGTTGCTTGTCGCAGGACTGATGACGCTGTTTTTTGGCGGCAATGGCCTTTTGTCGCGGTGTTCCGGCCGGATCACCTCATCCTTCTTGTAGCCTGCCGTCGCGCGGTGGCGAACCGTTGAAGCGGCTTCATCTACCTGCTTCCAGGCTATCCGTGATGGGGAGGTCGAGCCCGATCTCAGCTGGCTCTACACAATAACCCCACCTGGTTGTAAATGAAGGTGGCCCGTTCATAGTGCGATGGACGCGTCCCGTTGATCCGCCGGCGTGAGGGCCGGTCATGTTCGGTTCTGCCTTACAGCAGAATGCGCCCTGCTGGCGCGTCGATGCGATCGGTGTTCAGGGCAGCCTCTGCGGTGGCAAGATGATTTTGGAGATCATGGAACGGCGTGATGTGCCTGCCTTGCATGATGCCGCTGTCGATCCATACGCCATGCGGATCGAGACGAAGTACTTTGCTTGGGCGGGACGTATACGCGTATCGGAGCCGCCGCGCAGGGCCTGAGCTCGATTGCATGCCCAGTTGAAACAATGTCGGACTGCGAAAGTGCAGGTCCTGGATGAACTTTTGCAAACGGGCTGCACCGAACATTCGCGCTCGAAGAGGGGGTCCGCATCAACCTCATGGTAGGATTGCAGAGCGAATTTCAAGCTTGTGCAGCGTTTCGATAACGTACGCCACCCCCTATTGGCAATCAATCGAAGGGTAACTTCTGCACTCGCCTATCTCGACAAGCGCGACTGAACCATAGCGTTGGTCAATTGTGCGCGGCCATGCTCGTCACCTGACCGCGGGTGACCATCCTGCAGGTCACGCTGGGATCACTACCCCGGATAGGCACATGAACAGGCCGCCACATTCACTTCGAGTCGCTGCTTTTCTTGCCAGTGTCTCGCACGGAGATCACGTAGCGACATCGCTGACTGAGGCTCGCTTGCTTGGATCTGAGGCAGGCAGTGATAGCGGTGCGATCTGGTATGTGGCTGCTACAAAGGCGGAACACGTCCTCCATGCAAGCCTCTTTCTCTTCTGCGGTCGGCGTTTCATCGCGCGCGTTGACCGGCCCTGGGATTACAGCTGTCATTGCGGCGACAAGAGCAATGGCGCAGCGGGAGATTGTGAGGCGCGAAGCCAACTGACTTCGTTGATTTTGAGTCATGATATCCATTCAAGTCCGGTTGGCTGCGTTACTGATCTTCCCGCGCGAAGCGCAACGTGACCTGTCAGCCAGGAAACAGGCCGGAACTGCTTAAGGAAGGTGCCGGCATGCTCGTTCTTCCGCTTTTGCGTTCGTGCGGTGCTGGTCATCCGTCCGGCACGACAGAAACAACACCTGCTGTAGTGGCGGAGCACCACGAAGAGTGGAAGTACTGGCGGCTGAGCTGGCCCAGCAAGTAATCATTCCGCAGCATCCAGTGGTTCGGTGCATGCCTGGATGTCGCGAGGCACTGTTTGGGCCTGACATGTGCTCAGGTGCTCTGGCGCAAGCTACCACCGACTGACCAATGACGCCGTAGCCGGCGCGACGCCGGGATGAAGGGCATGGCCCTATCGCGAGGCAGGGAGAGCAGGCAAAACCCGCAGGTGCGCCAAGCCACTGTTCATGATACATTCGACGGTTCAGAGTGAACCATGATGGCGCGCGCCGAGACTATGTTTGCTGTAGTCGCGCCTGTGTTCCGCGTTATGTGAAGACGTTGGGTGAGGTATCTGGGATGGAGTCTCCGTCTGGCGTTGCGCTGAGGTTGCGGTGATGGGAGCGCCCGTCGTGTAGAGCTCGAAACGCGCGATTTCGTCCAGTCGCGATAGGAGCAGCTCCGACGCAGCGCGGACAAGGATGCACCTTGAGGATCTTAGCGTCCCGATCGAGTCGCGCCAGGTGAGTTTGGATATCTGAAACATTCGCGATTCTCTTGACGTGTCTGGAACGGCCTGGATTGTCGGAGGTGGTTCCCGCTTGTCTAGGATCGTACAATCTAACGCTACGTGCGATTCAAGTCCCTTCGTGCGTCTAATCGTCTGAGGATGTCGAGGCTGTGCATTCTTCGTGCGAGCCTCGGCTGCAACGCGCACTGTGGCGCGTCAGAATAGCGGCTGTGCGTGGCGACTGCCCCTTCAGCACCCGAGGCTTCGAGCGTCGCTGTTACGTGATTATACGGAGCGCCGGTGTCGCATTTCTTTGATCTGCGAATTGCATGCTCTCGGCATGAATACGAAAAGTAAACTCTACCAACCCGAGCACTGGCGAGGCCGTGCGGAAGCAACGCGAAAGAAAGCGGAAGCGCTCGCTGACGGGAGAGCCAAAGACAGGCTGCTCAAAATCGCCGTGGAATACGACAAGCTAGCTCGGCGCGCCCACGTGTGGCAGATGCACAAAGACGAGGACGATACGTGACGCGAGGAAGAGCTGTAAAGTGTTGATCGCTATCCGACCCAATGGCCACGCAGATGTCGCGCAGCAAGGAAGTCAGTGCGTGGAAGGGACGTTGAGGGGGCACCGTAGGGCGGGGCATCCTGACGGTCCTGTCCCGCGGTCCAGATAGCGACATAAGGCGGAGCAATCCGCCTGCCCAACGCTCCTTCAGCCCTACTTCCTTAGTCAGCTTCTCGAAAGCAAATACTCATAAGAAAATGCGCAGCCTAGACCTCAATTTGCAGTCTATGCGTCGCAGTAACGCGGAAGCCCGGAGCCAATCCGCGCCAGAACGTTCAGCTGTTACAGGTCAGTATGTGGAACTTCGTTGCGGCTGCAATGGCATATCAGTTTCGCCAATTCGAGATATCTGCGTCATTGATGGTGCGTGCCTATACGGTGCGGCCGCGGATGCGAGAGGCGTCGCAAAGCGCCTAGCGCCTCTGCCATCCGCCAGCTTATTCAGAAGAACGCTGCAATGATCCAGTAGAGCCCGGCCCAAAGCAGCACATTTATGAGGAGTGCGGCCAGCGGCCAAGGGTTCCACCTCCTTTGCGCCGACCGGGAGCGACAATCGGCGCCGTAATGCCTGATCGGTGGGTGCTTTGGTGCGCGCCAATGCGTCATTTCATCAGACGTCGCGCTGGTCCGCTGAGAAATGCCGGACTTCGCATGCCTCGTACCACTCATAATCTCGCGGTCCTCTTGCAAGGAGAGTATCGGAATGTTTGTCTGTTGCGCGGCGAGCCTCCGTCCGATGGTATGCTCGCGTATCATCGGTACAGTTAGCGTCGCTTTCCGTCACCGCAGCAATCTACATGCCACAAGGCAGAAGTATCCGCACCGCTTTGATGCCACCAAAAGCGCGTAGGTCGGGCGTTGGCGACATAGAGCCGCTGCCAGAGGTCGGATTCTCGACGTCCATGTCTGAAAGACAACACCCGCATTAGCTGCAAACGGCTGAGCGTATCGCGAGCGCCATACCCTGAGCAATGAGTTCGAATTCGCATCGTAGCGTCGCGTGGAGATCGGCCGACGATGATTGAGATCGACTAATCATTGTTCCTGACCGTTAGCTTACGAGGAGAGGCCGAGATGGCAGGCGATCCGCTCGATGTCGTCGGTTCGACGTCAGTTCATGCCAGGCGTCCGCGGCTCTGGGCGCAGGCCGATTCGCGCACCCTGTTTCTATCGTGTCGGGCGCATTGCCACTGTTCAGAATCGACGAGAAAGCCGTGAATGATCAGGCACGATCTCGCCAAGCAGTAATATCGTCGGATCAGCTGGAGCCATCACTGGCTTTGCGAGACACCATGGAATCTAGATGTCAAGGCCCACTATAGAGAGAATGCCATGATGACGACCAATTCATTGAAGAGAGGGTGCCGCCAGTTTCTTGCGTTCAAGCGCGATGACATGAATGCGTACTAACGCTTGCTTGAAGCGCGGGAGAGCGATGGCAGACATAAGTGTTGCTGATGCGCGCTGTATTCGGCGATGTGCGACCAATACTGGCCGGCATCGATGAGTAAGATGCTTTGCACGAAAGGGGCTCGATGACGAGTTGTAACTATGAGCCGGGAAGGTGCGGTCGGCGGACCGATTCGCCATCGCCCAGATCGTGCTACCGCTCGTACTCACGTAATCGTTGGCCCCTGAGGGCGTTCCGCCCACGATGCGATCGTTAGAAGACTATAGCAGGAGAACGAGTGATGATGGACATCTGCGGCTTTCTCAGATGGTGCTCTGAAGAGCGGTACAGTAACGGTTTGCGAGACAACGTAATCCGCGTCGGTCTTAAGGCCCTCCGAAAAGCAAAGGAGCGGGCGTGCGAGCGCAGTTGATAGACAAGCTGGAGGCCGGCCGCGTGCAACACGGCCGGTTCGCTACGGTTCCGGGATCAGGTCCTTGCGGCGTGTTCCTTGTGCAGGGGCCTTGCGGGTGTGAACTAAAGATAAGTGGATTTGTTCGTCCTGGCTGGGAGCATGTTGCGGTCTCGACGCCGCGGCGCTGTCCGAATTGGGAAGAGATGTGCTTTGTAAAAGACCTGTTCTGGGATGAAGAGGAATGCGTCATGCAACTGCATCCGCCATATTCGCAGTATGTGAATAACAGCCGATATTGCCTTCACCTGTGGAGACCCACTCATCGGGACATCCCGATGCCGCCGCCGAGCTTTGTAGGCATCGTTGGACTAGGGCCCTCAGAGGCAGCAATGTTGTTCGCGCGGATGAGCGCGGCACCATGATGAGCTGATTAGGAATATCCAAGCGCAAGGTGACGCCGAGCGGCTGCAGAAGACCGATTCGGCGCCGCCGGACCGAGGCGCCAAGAGCGTGTATATGTTAGGATCAATTGACCGTAGCCGTGCGCGGGGGGGGCAGCCGAATTAGCTACTATCGACCGGGAGAAGCTAACAGTGCACTGACCCCGGTAAAGAATGCGGAGCCGTGCTGAGCGCGGTTCGGCGGCAACAACAGCATCTCGCCAGGCCGACGATCATCCTCACAAGGCATCACTGGGCGATCCGACGGCGCGAATTGCGCACTCTTTGGAGCGAGAAGTGTGTGCCGACCGGCGGCGTAACGCGATGGTTGTGAGATCGAGGCCAGGGCGACGGTCTCATTCAGTGACGAAGGCGCTCTCGCCCCATCACCTGACTGCATCCGGAATTGCAGAAGGTCGGGCCTGCCGTCGCTGTGCGACAGTCATCAGCTCGCCGGCCACAATCCCGCATCTGGAGCGGGGCTCGTGAGCAGCGTCGGTCGAGATACTAATTAGGCGCGGGGCGGTAGTTTCGCTAATTTATCTGGTTGTCAGCTCGTCGTCAGCTTGCCACAAGATCATTCGCAGGCAGAGCGTAAGCAGCCCGCGCTCGCTCTGAGGAAACGTACGCTGAAGAAGCAGGCGAACCGGCATGTATAATCGAGTTAGTGACCGATCCACGCGCCCTAATCAAGCTGACGAACCGAGTGGGTCGGCGGACAGTTACCAATTTGCTCAAGCAATGACGGATCTCGCTCAACGGGAGAGCCCGCCATGCGGGGAATTGTCCGACAAAATGGGCCTCTGCTGCAGCAAGCCACAGACCTCAAATGCAATCATTTACAGTCCACGCACCTCGGAGCCCAGCACATCCTCTCTGTCCTCCAGCTCAAATCCATCGTCTCCAGCGAGGCCTATTCGTCCTCTGTT
Organism: Bradyrhizobium sp. B117; assembly: GCF_038969555.1. Classification (NCBI taxonomy): domain Bacteria; kingdom Pseudomonadati; phylum Pseudomonadota; class Alphaproteobacteria; order Hyphomicrobiales; family Nitrobacteraceae; genus Bradyrhizobium; species Bradyrhizobium sp. B117. The sequence continues at coordinate 8,138,469 of NZ_CP152414.1, read as the reverse complement.
CGAATACAGGACTGCGGAATTGTCCGGCGCCAATGTCAACGGAATCTGCGTTGGCTTGGCAGCGGAGTGGCTCCTCAATCTCCCGAGTAGCCCATCATCCCGGATGACGGCGCTGCGCCCGGGGACTCAAAATCACAGATCAGCGGCAATGCGGCAACAGCGGTATGAAGACCTCAAGAGTCTGTTGCGAAGCAATAGGGCGGAAGGTTCCCACGACCTTCAGGCAAAAAGTACGATGTTATGCGAAGCCGGCCTAGAGCCGTTCGCCCAAGAGACGCGATATAGGTTTGGTACATCTTCGCGCATTGAGCAGATCGTGAATGAGGTCGCCGACGATGGGTCGATCTTCTTGGTCAGCTTGCGTTTCGCGGCAGGTGGCGCCCACACAATCGTAACGTCGACATCGAATGGAATGACGACACTCTTTGATCCCAATTATGGGGAATTTACTGTTCGCTCAGATCAGATGGGTGAGTTGTTCAAAAGTCTCGCCGACCGCTACAGGAACCCGAACCGACATGATATATCGACCGTCGTCCCACTAAGGATGACGTGAGTGTTTGGGACGTTGCAAAGATACTTGGCCGAGGCCCGCGAGTAAACCCTTTCGCGATCGATGCCGGACACCCGCAACGCATCCGGCATTGCAACCACGGCAGGGAACACGGATTGTGGCGCCCTCAACGCGCGCCCGACGTGAAGCAGAGCTCAGGGCGCCCCCTTCCGACATTGGAGCGCCATGCTCGGCGGAAGCTCTCTGGAAGTAATGCAGCGAGAAGAAAATGCCCAGAGAGAGGCTGGCCGGTCACTCAGATTGATGAGCTCGTGCCCTGGCGTGTCAAAGCCTGGATGGGCTGCGCTTGCACTCAAGCAGGAACGGTGGCCCGTTAGACTTTCCTTTAAGTTGGCTAAGCTCCTCGTGTGGGTTTCCACGCCTTTAGCCCTTGCGCTCAGGGCTAAGGGCGGGCATCACGCATCCAACACAATCGGCACAAGTTGTATTTTTTCGTCTGCTTTGGAATCGTCGCCGGCCGCTTCTCCACTGACCTCGCCAGGCAAGCAGCTGCTGTCAACGACAATGCGTGCCGTCGCACCAGCGCACGACCGAGTCGACGCTCGCCATGAGCTCGGCAACAATCCGTGCTTGTCCTCGTCATTCCGCTTTTGCTGTGGTCCGGATCTGCTTGAAGATCTCAACATCAGAACAGAAAGTGAAAACTATGCACTATGTTCGTTCCAAGCCTAACGGCAAACTTTTGGGGCGAGCCGACTACAAGCTCATTCAACAATTTTCGAATTTACGGCCTGGACCCCCTCTCTGCTGAGCTGGCTGTTGGTTTGATCTGGAAGATCCGATGACTTACATATGATCCCAGTGTTGCACCGGAAGCAGCGCGGGCGCGACTCGGCGCTGGTCAGGACGGTGAATCAGACGCTGTCGCTGCCACGCCCGCACTGGTTGAAGTTAGCAGAAACGTGACTCGGCGCCCGAAAGCCCCACGCATACACGGGGCAAGCGCTGTCCCTACCACGCGCCGCTAACTTCCATGTCACTGTACAAGGACTAGCTTTCCGAAAGCTGACGAACCCGACGCGATTCACAAAACGAAAGCGGCCGGTGTGGGGCGATGCCATCCTGGCTGGAAGCCACCCATCTGTCCAGCGGACGTCTGACCTAAGGGTATGGTTAAGCATAGACATAAGCCGATCTCTTCAAAGAGGTCGTGAAACTCGCATATGCCATGTGCCGCGGGAAGGTGTCAGCAGAAGCCCATCGATATTTGCAAGACGCGGCTCTGCGACATCATTCACGAAAAGACGATCCTTTACCTCCGCGACTTCGACGACAGCCGGGCAAAGGGATCGGAAACCAGTCCAACGGGCGGCCTTCCACTGTTATCCGATGCCCTCGGTCGCGTCCTCCGAAGGTTGTCGGCGGTGTGTCGGACGATGTCGAATAGCTCGATGTCACAGGTGACCCGTCTTTTCCCGAGCACGTACATATGCGGCCCGTGCGGCCCATAGATTTTATCGCCGCTTCATAGCGGACAGTGATGCCGGTGTCTTCGCATTGCCCGGAAGCTGGAAGGCGCGTCAGCGCATCACGCGGGCCAAGATAACCGTGAAGCGCCAATCAAAACGGGATCCGATCTACGCTTACTGTTCACGACTCATCGTTTGTCGATATTGTGGCCGAAATCGCACGGTAGTCTCTCCTGAAACAGCTGCCCCGCGAGTCCGAGCAAGCCGCTCGCGAAGCGTGCCCTCCAGAGCGGAAGCACCGCGACGATTGAGAGCTGCGGGGCAGTTTCCTTTTTGCCGATGTGGCGATGCATTGCTTCACGAGCGACGGCCTCGTCAGCTTCTGGAAAGCCTATCCATAATAGAGGCAGCTCAATTGAGTTTTTGGACGTGAGGCTAGCGTGGAATCGTACAATTTCGATCCATCCAATGTAACAGCTTGGCCCCAGGTAGGCATGCGGTCTCGGAAGAGCCCCAGGGTGGGCATGCCGGGCAAGAGGGCTTTGAGCAGCACTTGGCAGGCGACGGGTCCTGACTATCGTCAGCATGATGGCGGCACGGTCGGCCCCCGCTAGCTGCCGGCGAAGGTCCAGTTGCGCTCCCAAGGCGATGCCTCTCAATGCGCGCTCAGCGCAATTGTTAAAGGGCATGATGTTTTCAGCGCTCAAACCCGGTGGAGAGGACTGGTCGTCCGGATTAGTCTGTCGAAGCCGGGATAGGGGCGCTGGAGCACGAAACGGTGGCAGGCCGCCATGACCATGAGCTGTGAGCTCGCTTTGTTACTTGGCCGCCCCCTACGACTTGCCCGGCTGCGCTGCGAGCGCGGATCCGTAGATGTCGTGCAAGCCACTGGCTCCTGAGACAAGGAGAACCAAGCATGCAAATCGTCGGCATGGACATCCACCGATCGTTCGCCCAGGTGGCGATCCTGGAGGACGGAACAATAATCCGACAGCTCCGCGTAGATCTCGTCCACGATCGGCTTGTCGCCTTTGCCAAGACACTCAGCCTCGAAGATGAGGTGGTCATCGAGGTGACGGGCAACAGCGCGGCTGTCGAACGTATTCTGCGCCCGCACGTTAAGCGCGTCGCGGTCGCCAATCCGAGGCTCGTTCGGGCGATTGCCTATGCGCGAGTCAAAACGGACAAGGTCGATGCTGGGACCCTGGCAAAGTTGCATGCTGCCGGCTTCTTGCCGGAGGTCTGGGTTGCTGACGAGGACACCTCCAGCCGCCGGCGCCAGATGGCCGAGCGCGCTGGCGTCTTGGCGCAGATCATCCGGACTAAAGGACGCACGAAGGCTATCCTGCATGCCAACCTCATCCCGCCCTACAAAGGCTATCTCTTCGGCAAGCGCGGACAGCATTGGCTGGACAGTCTGCCTCTCCCATCGGAGGAGCGTGCAATGCTCAGGCGTCTGATCGTGGAACTCGAACGCGTGACGAAGCAACTGTCGGAGATCGACAAAGTCGTGGCCCAGCAGGCTCTGGACGATCCACGGGCTCTCAAGCTGATGACGATCCCCGGCGTGAGTTCGCTTGTCGCATCGAGTGTACTGGCCTCCATCGGCGACATCGCACGCTTCCCGTCGCCGGATAAGCTCAGCAGCTATTTCGGGTTGACTCCGCGGGTTCGGCAGTCAAGCGAGCACCCGGCACGGCATGGCCGGATCTCGAAGCAGGGCAACCGTGACGCCCGCAAGATGCTGGTTGAGGCGGCGTGGTCAGCCAAGACGGCGCCGGGTCCGTTGCGAGCATTCTTCAACCGAACGCAGAAAAAGCACGGGGCCGGGGTCGCAGCCGTCGCGACGGGGCGCAAGCTCGCAGTCTTGATCTGGCACGTCCTGACGACCGGGAAGGACTACGCTTACGCGCGGCCAGCGTTCACGGCGATGAAACTCCGGAAGGTGGCTCTGAAGGCTGGGGCTCCCCGTGCCTACGGCAAGGCTGGCCCGGGCCGGGACTATTGGATCAAGGAAATCCGCGAACGGGAAGCTGGTTACGTCGCACGCGTCGAGCAGGCCTACGAACGCATGGTGGCTGCCTGGAAGGAAAAACCAAAAAAAGTTGCCACGAACTGAAGGTAAGGACTTCTCAACACCATCCGTGGAGAGGCACACGCGCCCGTCCTCGAGGAACAAGGTGAAGCTCGTCCAGCGCTTCAGGATGTAGTTGAACGCCTTGGCCAGGTCATGCCCACGGGAGAGCTTGGCGAGTTGTTCCCGCATGTAGACATGAAGATCATCGATCAAGGGACGGCTCAGCGTCTGCCGCACCTGAAGTCGCTTCTCGACACTCTTGCCATTGATGGAACGCTCGATCTCGAACAGTGCATCGATCCTCCGCACGACCTCGATCGCGATCGGCGAGAGCGGGATTTCCTTCTTGCCGGCTGCGTTGCGCCGGGCATTCTCTAAGTCGTGCATGTACTCAAGAAGCGGCTTGCTCTTTTCGTTGCGCACAGCGGGACGCTCGTCGGCGTCCCGGCCGTTGATGGTGCGCTCGATCTCGACATCGAGGTGTCTGACCGGAGCGAGATTAGGTTAGGCCCTCATAGCAGCCTGTCGGAATTCTTCATGCGTCTTTTAATCCGGATGATCTGCGCCAAGACGCCAGCGCGCTCGGCCATCTGGCGCCGGCGGCTGTAGGTGTCCTCGTCAGCAACCCAGACCTCCGGCAAGAAGCCGGCAGCATGCAACTTTGCCAGGGTCCGAGCATCGACCTTGTCCGTTTTGACTCGCGCATAGGCAATCGCCCGAACGAGCCTCGGATTGGCGACCGCGACGCGCTTAACGTGCAGCGGCGTCAGGGTTTGGATCGCCACTCGCCACACCGATATGCGTCGCGGCATGCCAGTGGCTTGCACGACATCTACGGATCCGCGCTCGCAGCGCAGCCGGGCAAGTCGTAGGGGCGGCCAAGTAACAAAGCGAGCTCACAGCTCATGGTCATGGCGGCCTGCCACCGTTTCGTGCTCCAGCGCCCCTATCCCGGCTTCGACAGACTAATCCGGACGACCAGTCCTCTCCACCGGGTTTGAGCGCTGAAAACATCATACCCTTTAACAATGCCGCCGAGCGAGGGCTGAGGGGCATTGCTCTTGGCGAAAGTCCTGGCTGTTCTGCGGCTCCGATCGCGGCGGACGGCGTGCGGCGGCCATGTACAGCCTGATCGTCACGGCAAAAATGAACGGCATCGACCCGCAGGTGTGGCTGGCCGATGTCCTTGCTCGCATCGCGACCCACCCGGCTCATCGCCTGGACGAGCTCCTGCCCTGGAATTGGACACCGGCATCAACACTCTCCGCTCAAGCAGCATGACCACGCACGTCAACAAGGTCCATCACGTCACCACCCTCGCCAAGGTCGCCAAAGATCTCGGCGAAGATGAAGATTGGCTGTGGGACATCGCCAACGAGATGGAGATCGAAGATGGCGTCATCTGGGTCTATGGCGTCGGAGAAGACGGCGTCCAGGCGTTCACCGACTTCGGCATCGACAACCTGATCGAACTCATCAAGTTCTACAAAGAAAACCCTGAACTGCTCAGGCGGTGACGCTGCGGCCTACGCCGAACGGTACGATGTAAGTGCAGTATAAGCACGTTCTGCGGGACTTCGACCTATTGCAACCGCTGCGTGGGCTCTCATTAAGATAAGTCTTGTCGGACCTATCGGAGGCACACGCTCGTTTCAGTAACCTCCCATTCTTCTCAAGACTCGCTCTGCGTTGTCGATTGGTGTCTCGTCCCAAAGCGGGCCGACCGAGGAGAGGTCTGTCATGCAACATTGGGCGGCATAGCGAGGCGAACGTGAAATATGGCATTCAAAACATGTCCTCCGTGGCTCTTGCGCGTGCAAAAGTCTTTCGCGACCAAAGCGGCTCATATGCGCAAAAGGAAAGAAGATGGTCTTGCGCCACGCACCTCCCTGTCTTGGTCATGATCGGCGCGATGCCGTTCACCAGTTGCGCCAGGCAGGCAACTCCTACCCAATCGGCGCGATTCAGAAGGGAAATGCAGGCGCCGCCGAAGGCGAGCGCGTCCTCCATTGTATAGATTTCCTCAAGGATGGGGGGCCACAAGCCAGCGGTCTACCGCCGGGGTAGCCTCGTTGTTCGATACCAGACGTTCCATTCGTCGAAGCTGAGCATAAGACGCTTTTTTTGGAGCGCCGCGTGGCCGCAGCCGCATCAGCTAGGAAGACGACCTCATCAGTAAAGCAGTCCTCACGTCGGTGCTCGCGAGAAACGAGGCGATGTCCTGACTGTAATTTCCGAGTTAAGTATGGATTGAGATTTAGTCGACGTAATCGAAGCTGTGTTCGAGGACCGTTTCTTCCCATTGGCCAAAACTAGGTATGTTGCGCAACGATGAACCGCACCGTCTGCGCTCCGATGGCCGGGCTCGTAGATGCCACCATAGATGCATCGGCCCCGATGTTCGACGAAAGCACCAAACAGACGAGAGTTCGTGTGACCAATGGTGAAGTAGCGATCGATCAGAACTGTGGCTTTCCTGATGTTCTTCTCGGCTGGCCTGCGGCTGATGACAGTTACGACGTGGCCTGCTGCTCTGCGAAAGGAGCGAATGAAAATGCGTGCCGACACGGGAGAGAACTCCATGAAGCCGATCCGCATCTATTGTGGCATTTGCGCAGTACGAGCCTTCGGCCGCGGCGTCGTAGAGATACCGGAAAGGGCCTACAAAGAAGTGGGATATCGACGATCCGCATCGAGCAGGGCAGCGAGTTGTCTCGCGCAATCTTGACTGAGGGCGAGAGCGCGGCGTTATGCTTGGTTTGCCTGCCCGGCAAGCCAAACGATGATGCGTTCATCCAGGCTTTCAACGGCCGCTTCCGGGCGGAATCTCAGCGACGATCGGTGCCTCCGCCTTGCAGACGCACAGAAAAGGGCGGAGATTTGGCGCAAACACTACAACAAAAAAGCGCCTAGAGAGCAATCGGCAACAAATCGCCAATTTTGCGGCAAAACCACGTGGCCCAGCCAGCCCGCTAGCCGTTCAGAGTCGTTAGCATCCTCAAGAAAGTCATTCCCCGTGATCTGCCCGACCGTATGCGCAACAGCATCGATTACGCAACCTTCTGACACACAGCGGCTTGCTAGGGCTATGTTGCAAGCCCGCCGACGCAAAACCCTGGCATTCCCGCCAGGGTTTTGCATGGTCATTGATAATTTGGCAGAGTAGATCAGAAGTCCATGCCGCCCATACCGGCGCCTGGAGGCATTGCTGGACCAGCCGCGGCCTTCTTCGGCAGCTCGGCAACCATCGCTTCCGTCGTGATCAGGAGAGCGGCCACCGAGGAGGCGTTCTGGACCGCGATGCGCACGACCTTGGTCGGGTCAATGATGCCCTTGGAGACAAGGTTGCTATACTCGCCTGTCTGCGCATCGAAGCCATAAGAGTACTGCTCGTTGTCCAGGACTTTGCCGACCACGATCGAACCGTCTTCACCGGCGTTGATTGCAATCTGGCGGGCCGGCCAGGACAGTGCCTTGCGCACGATCTCGACGCCGGTCTTCTGATCGTCGTTCTTGGTGCGCAGGCCCTTGAGCTGCTCGGAAGCGCGGAGCAGGGCGACGCCGCCGCCCGGCAGGATGCCTTCCTCGACAGCCGCACGGGTCGCATGCATTGCGTCATCAACGCGATCCTTGCGCTCCTTCACCTCGACCTCGGTCGCGCCTCCGACGCGGATCACCGCGACGCCGCCCGCGAGCTTGGCAAGTCGCTCCTGGAGCTTCTCACGGTCGTAGTCCGAGGTGGTCTCCGCGATCTGCGCCTTGATCTGGGCCACGCGCGCCTCGATGTCGGCCTTCTTGCCGGCGCCGTTGACGATCGTGGTGTTCTCCTTGTCGATCATCACCTTCTTGGCGTGACCGAGCATGTTGAGCGTCACGTTCTCGAGCTTGATGCCGAGGTCTTCCGAGATCGCCTGGCCGCCGGTCAGGATCGCGATGTCCTGCAGCATGGCCTTGCGGCGATCGCCGAAGCCCGGAGCCTTGACGGCCGCGACCTTCAGGCCACCACGCAGGCGATTCACGACTAGGGTCGCGAGCGCTTCGCCCTCGACGTCCTCGGCGACGATGACCAGCGGCTTACCACTCTGCACCACGGCCTCGAGCAGCGGCAGCAGTTCGTTCAGCGAGGAGAGCTTCTTCTCGTTGATGAGGATGTAGGCGTCATCCATCTCGACGCGCATCTTGTCGGCATTGGTCACGAAGTAGGGCGAGATGTAGCCGCGGTCGAACTGCATGCCCTCGACGACGTCGAGTTCGGTCTCGAGCGACTTGGCCTCTTCGACCGTGATCACGCCTTCGTTGCCGACCTTCTTCACGGCGTCGGCGAGGAACTTGCCGATCTCCTGGTCGCCGTTGGCCGAAATGGTGCCGACCTGGGCGATCTCCTCGTTCGAGGTGACCTTCTTGGAGTTCTTCTGGAGGTCCGCAACGACGGCTTCGACCGCGAGGTCGATACCGCGTTTCAGGTCCATCGGGTTCATACCGGCGGCAACTGACTTGGCGCCTTCGCGGACTATCGCGGCGGCCAGGACGGTCGCAGTGGTGGTGCCGTCGCCGGCAGCATCCGCCGCCTTCGAAGCGACCTCGCGCACCATCTGGGCGCCCATGTTCTCGAACTTGTCGTCGAGTTCGATGTCCTTGGCGACGGCAACGCCGTCCTTGGTGATGCGAGGCGCACCGAACGACTTGTCGAGCACGACGTTGCGGCCCTTCGGACCAAGCGTGACCTGCACGGCATTGGCGAGGATGTCGACGCCGCGCAGCATGCGGTCCCGCGCGTCTACTCCGAATTTGACTTCTTTGGCTGACATTAAGAATTCCCTCAGTTCTTATTTTCTCCCTTCAGCGCGCCTAAGTGGGCGCCCTTCAGGGAGTGAGCTGTGCGAGCGCTGGGTTAGGCGGCTTTCTTGTTGGAAAACACATCTGTGAGAACGCCCATGATGTCGCTCTCCTTCATGATCAAGAGCTCCTCGCTATTGATCTTGACTTCGGTACCCGACCATTTGCCGAACAGCACGCGGTCTCCGACCTCGATGTCGATCGGAATCAGCTTGCCGGTCTCATCGCGGCCGCCCGGGCCAATTGCAATGACTTCGCCCTGCGAAGGTTTCTCCTTGGCTGTGTCGGGAATGATGATGCCACCAGCGGTCTTCTCATCAGCGTCGATGCGCTTGACTACGACGCGGTCGTGAAGCGGACGGAATTTCATACAAGACTCCTGAGCGTTTTGAACAAGTTGCAGATAGTCACATTGTGACAAGTCCAATTATAGCAAGGGTCAGGCCAATAATGAGCTGAACGACCCATGCCTGCAGCTTTTCCTTGGCTGTGTCGGGAATGATAACGGCGCAAGCGGTATTCTTATCGGCGTCGGTGCGCTTGACCACGACGCGGTCGCGAAGCGGACGAAAATTCATACAGGTCTCCTGAGCTCAAGTTGCTGATAGTCACATTGTGACAAACCAAATTACAGCAAGAGTCAGGCCAAAAATGAGCTGAACGATCCGTGCCTGCAGGTCTGCTGATCCGTTGGCGGGGCTGCGCGTGTCTTTGTCCGGAAGCAGACGCGCTTAGATACACGGCCGACAAGCTGTTGCGGAAATGACATTGCTTTCGCCGAAACACCGGTTGAGCCCAGGGCTTCTCACGGCCCTTACACCGATCGAAGCGTCGCGTATTTCGACGGCGCTGGCCGGCCTGCAGCACAATTAGTTTGGAGCAGGTCGGCGATTGGTCGGTTGATATAGCCGAGCAGTGCATAGCAGGAGAGCAACTCACCTCGAGTGACGGTCCGGTCCAGAACAAGCGTCGTGCCACACCACATTAGCAGGATTGTGAACAGAGTTGAGAGGACGCTACAGGCATTTTCTCCGGCGATTGAGACGAGACTGACTGTAGGCCAACTTGTCTGGTGGCGAGAAGCAGCGCCTTTCGTTAGCACGAGTTCTATACCGGGACCGGGATGGACGAGCCGACCTCCTCCCTCGACTCGGTTGCCGAAGCCACTGTGCACCGGCTCCTTGAGAATTTGCGTCGGGACGGCAAGACTGTCGTGGTCATCTCTCACCGAGTCAGCACCATCTGTGGTGCCGACAAGATCGTCGTCTTAGACAGGGGCCGGATCGTCGCGGAGGGCAGACATCTTGATCTGCTGGCTGAAAGCGCTTATGCGCGCTTGTGGCAGACGTAAACCGGCGAGCCCTAAAGTTGCATATGATGGCCTATCGCAAAATTCGGCGCAATCATGCAGAGCTCGTCCACTTAAACTGACTGTGCTGATCGACGTTCGAAATTGTATACCACGGTCGGTGATGGAGCGAGATCGGCAGCTCAACAGCGATCCACGCCTGAGGACCGACGTTGCAAGCATCGGGACAGCGTGCGCGAACTCAACCGTAAGGCATGTGAAATCTCGAGTTGAACTACGCCGTCGGCAAGCTGAGGTCGTCAGAGGGCGTGGTCCTATGGCATAAGCGCGTCGATTTCGTTCCAAGGTAAGGCGTTGGCAATACGTCATCTGAATTTACGCGAATGGGTCGACATTGTTCATTTACGTCGTATTCGCCAGGTTGCGAATGGCTGCTAGCTAATGCGCGTTCGACGGTGGTGGCGTCGAGCTCAATGCGGCCGCCGGTGGGAAGCGTTCGAAGATGGCGCGCCGACAGACGGCATAGCGGATCGCCTCGGCCAGCTTTGATTTGCCGGAGATCCGCAGCAAGGTCTCCTGCCAGAAGTCGAAGAGATCCGCGACGACCGCCGTGCAGTGTTTTGCTTACGCGCAGCAACCCGTCGTCGTCCCTTTTGAGGAGAATAGCCGACGACTTACATTAGTACGAAGCGATCTTTCTGCCGCTCCGAAAGACGGGCCGGAGAAGACGATCTAGCTCGCAGTTCGCTCGTCTCCCGATAGAGGGTCAATTTGCATTACAGGGCAGTCGCTGCAGGCCTCCAAATGGCTGTCATAATTCAAGGGAACCGACAGGTATATGAATCATATACATTGATATGCGTTGTGCCGGCGCGTCTGGCGTGTGATTGCGGCGTCAAAGACGAAATTCAACCGATCACCGCGCCCAATGGAAAAAGCACCCGTGTCGTCTATCGAAGTACACCAGCACATTGTTTCACTTCTTCAGAAGCCGAATCCCGTCATCCTGGATATCGGCTGTAATGATGGGACCGATACGCAACAGTTTCTCAACCTCTGCCCGCAAGCTCAGCTCTACTGCTTTGAGCCGGACCCCAGAGCGATCGCGCGCTTCAAGAAGAAGCTGGGGCCATCCCTCAATAGGGTGAAGCTGCTTGAAATCGCGATTAGTGATCGAAACGGGATGATCGACTTCCATCCAAGCAATGCAGATGGTGATGCGAAGGAATGGGACCTCTCCGGCTCAATACGCCGCCCGAAGAATCATCTTACTGAATATGATTGGGTTCGGTTCGATCGCCCTGTCTCGGTTGAAACGCGGCGGCTGGACGATTGGTGCAGCGAAGCCAAGCTAAATATGATCGATTTCATCTGGATGGATGTTCAGGGAGCCGAAGCCGATGTTATCGCCGGCGGCATGCAGACCTTGAGCAACACGCGCTTCGTATACACGGAATATAGCGACCGCGAGCTCTACGAAGGGCAGTTGTCGCTGCAAGCTATTCTTGACCTATTGCCATCATTCGAGGTGGCGTCCCACTATCCCCGCGCGGTGGAGGGTGATGTATTGCTCAAAAATACGCGACTCTAGTGACGAGTCTTGGAGCGCCTCATTCATCGCTGAAAGACCTGACCATCGCGCTTAGGCGCCCAAAGCTGCACAACGGGTGATCTTTGAGCGGATATCGATGGCCGGACGGGCACTCCGGTTTCCGGGTTGCATTACAGACCCGGCGCACGAGGTCCACATCGGGCGGGTGGTGGATTTCTAACGCTGCCAACCGGCGCTCGAAGCATTGAATGGTCTGAGCGGCTGCCGCATGGCCTTGTCCTCGAGGAGCTGGTGCACTGCTTCGAACAAATGCCAAACAATTGCATCGGTTCTCATAACTCCTTGAGCTGAGCGGATTTCAGCACGCGCGTGGCGTCGCTGTTGTTGTGTCAATGGGAAAGCGAGCTGAAGGATGTGTTCATTTCGGAATAACTTGCCGCGAGAGTCCAGCATCACTGCAGCGGCCGATATGTTTTCCGGCAAGGGGGCCTGGGTCGCGGCGCAGAAAGGCGGCGATCAACAGCGGCCGATTTCGCGCCGGATCGGATCAGGATCGTCATCGCGGTTACTTGGCTGCTCATTTGCCGCAGGCAGACCTGATCATCGAATCTGCGAGCACGCTCTGCCTGTGGGCTGCAGCGCGATGACGAAGATCGGGGCAGGACGTCAGTAAACGCCGCGACGTATTTCCGGCGCAATGGCGCGAAGTGTTTCCTAGCGGCGCGCGCGATCACCCACAATTCCAGATCGGCCCGATCGGCGTCCGCGTCCAGCACGGTCCGAAACTGCCTCCATTGTAGCGGCCGCCGCGGAAGCCGGGTTGGCCGAAATAGTGCCACTCGCCGTCCCAACCGTAATACTGAGGAACCGGGTCAATATACCAGTGGCGTCGGTCGACGCGCGAGAACCGGCGCATCAAGTCCTTCTGCTTGTAGAGCGGAATGCTGTTGCTCGGCGATGGCGATAGCCGGGTAGGAAGCCGTAGCCTTGCCAGACCGGCTTGGGTCCCTTTTTATTAATTGGCGCAGCGTTCGCGACGACCGGCAGCAGCGGCAGGATGATAGTAGCAGTTAGACACAAAAGGCGAGGCATGGATCGACGATAGTCGCTCGGTTGCGCGAAGGCCATTCAAATTTGGGTGCAGAGTTTCACGTGATCGCGCGGAGAAGTGCTCTCTGATCACGCCCTTCCTGATCAGAAAGCACGAGTATCCCCGCCGTCACCCACCTCACGACGTCGAATCCGTAGCGCGAGAAATCCCCACGCGAGAGCTTACCGGGACAGATGGGACGGCCGACCGAGCGGTCGATTCCGGGCAGCACCGTGCGCTGCGTCCGGGCGCACGGTCGGGTCGTCCATCATCACGCGCAGGGATCGACGAGATCGTCGCGCGGATGGAGCGTTAATATGACGCGGACGGTCCTCTCCATAACTCATGCGCGGCAGCTAAATCAGGCGCTCCTCGCAGAGCCGCGGCGGCGATGCGGGTGGCCGGGTGGTTGGGGTTGACGGCCACGAGGTCGCGGCCATGGACCATGGATGCGAGAGGCCAGATCAAACGCGGGCGCTAGGATCGGATCAATCGATTTCAGTATGTGACGAACTATCCTCCCAATCGATCGCTTACGTTTGTCTCTCTCCGTAAACCCTTCGCAATCATCAAGCACCGCGGACCAGAACGCTACAAACGGTCATTCATCGACAAAAAAGCGCCCGGCCTCATGTCGATGGCCGGGCGGAAGTTAGTCGTCGACAGAGGGAGCGCTGCCGACGATGATTTGCGGCAAAACGTTCGCCGCAAATTCTAATTACGGAGTGATCAATGGTCGCAGAAACCTGGCTTCATTCCTTTTTTTCAAAAGCCGCCGACTATTGGCGGAATGTGGCTCAACACTGGCTCGCACAGCTGGAAGGAGGTATTGTCCGTTGTCCTGAGGATCGTCAAAGTCATGCTGATTACGTGAGTGGCGCTGAACAGAGTTGATCCGCGGCTGTTCGCATGCCATCAACGTGCCGGCCGAAGAGCGTAGCGTCCCACCATCGCCGATGTCTGGGAAGAAGTACCTTGTTATCGCATGCGAGCACTCGGAGCGCGTTAGAGCAATTCGCAGGCAGTGATTGGCGCACCAGAGTCCCCCTCTGCCGTATACACATCGACCGCACTGGTATCATCGTCTCACCGACGTCGGCGGCAAACAGCGGCCCAGTCGGCTTGCCGGCCATCCCCGTTAGCTACTTCAAGATGGTACAACGTGACGCTACGTGCGATTCAAGGTCTTTTGAGCTGACCCGCATAAAGCTCAAGCCGCCGACCTCTCGCCGATAGCAAGTGATCCGCGACCGGTCGACATGCGTCCCGCATACCGTATCGGATGGGCATATGCACGTGAGCGCTCCAGACACATTGCACGTCATATGGGCATGTCGTGTGTTCGTCTTGTCCAGAAGATCGCGTGCGTTGGCGATCATGAATCGTCTGGTCATCATTTCGAGCTTGTCGGCTTCCGACTGGCACCACCCGTGTTGAAAGGTCGCGCGCCTGGCAGCCGTCCGTTCTCCTGGCGCAGCCGAGTGCTCTCCGGTCGCCGACGTTCGTCCTGCGAATTCTCTCCTACTCAAAACACCAGACGTTCGCCAGACCACCTGTTATCGCGAATACGACAGTGCAATCGCACAACTGCATAGGAACGCGCATTGCGGCCGCTAGCATAACTCCTGCACCCCGCCGTGACGCCAGCGAGCCGGATCATTCGCCGCAGCAAGATGGCGGCGACGTGAGGTGATATGCGATTCAAACGTCCTCGTTGTGTTGCCGGAACAGCCGCAATCGTTGCAAGCGCCGCCGCTCATTCGGCCGATTGTGGAGCCACAGTAAAAGGCGCCCGCAGCAATATAGAGCTCGACCGGCGGATACGTTGGGAGCTACTTTGGCGGGGGTTACGGCCGGACATCACTGACCCCTATAGTCCTTCAATCTATGGTGACGTCGACACCCCAGTGTTCGTGGTCGGAGGTCAGATCGAACGTTGCCGTTGCATTCCATTCGGTTCAGGTTTGGACTCTCAAGGAAGCCCAAGGAATTAAGCGCGAAGTTCAACTCGGCGCACAACTCACCGAGAAGAAGAACAATGCGTTTCTTAATTAGCTCAGCGGGGGCCTACCCAGATGGAGTATTGGATACCGCCAATGCGCACAAAGGAGACGCCAGCAATATCTAGCGGTCGACCGATCGGAACCTCGTCAACGAACTCGGTCTGCGCGACTAGGTGCTGCGACGCTGGATAAGCTCCAGGAGTCGTGTCCGGGGGCGTGGTGGCGCTCCACCACGTAGGCGAGGCCAATGTCGGCGGACCAGGATTCGGGCATCGGCCTCCTACGCCAGGATAGCGAACGGCTGCGCATGGAGTGCGACATCAAAAAATGGCGGACTCGGAAGCTTTGTGAGTTGAACCGCGAGCCGTCGCGCTGTTGCATGTGGATCGTGCTCGACACGCCAGTGATAGAGGCGGGTGTGTAGAGACCTATGAAGAGGCGCTCGTTATGTTTGCGACTGCGAAGGGAGGCTTGCTCCACGGATATGAAGTGGTGTTTTTGAGAAAAGCCTGCCTGCAAGGCTCTCTGTCTCTCTCTCTCTCTCTCTCTCTACTCTTCCTTTGAAGAAGGCCACCAGGCCGCTAGGTTCTGTAGCTGCAGACAGCATGATATCGCAGATGCGGCAATCAGTTGCTGGGAGGGGTGCGGAACGTGGATGAACCACTTCATGGAAATCCCGGCTGTGCTGCACTTCCGAGCAGGAGTCGGCCGGCGCTCTGGAGCGTTCCCTCGTTTAAAGCTGCGTGCTGGGCAACCACGAAGCTGTCGCACATCGCTCGCGCCAGATTGCTGGTTGTGTAGAGCGACGCGCTTCCAGCGAGAACGCTCGCAATGTTGCAGACCTCAGCGCTTTGCCGCGCGGCATTTGTGGCGGCGAGTCGCATCAGGGTCGCGGTGCTCTGGTTTACCGCACCCTCTAGCGCTTCCTTCCACAGCTCCTCGGTGGCTTCATAGAAGAAGGCACGGGCGGAACGCAGCATGGATTCGGCTCTGGCCATCTCCAGTTGGACATAGCCGCGCTCTGCCATCACGGGCGCTCCTGTGATTGAGGCGCGGCTTCCGGCCATCGCGACCACCTCGTCTAGCGCGGAGCGCGCAATACCGATGCCGACGATCGCATGCGCCTGGGCAGCAAAAGTCACGGACGGATAACGATAGATCGGCGCGTCGAGTGTCGGCGGACCGCCGCGGATCAAGGTCCATTCCTCCGGCACAATGACATCGTTGACAACGACGTCGTGGCTGCCGGTGCCTTGCAGACCGATGACGTCCCAATTGGGGCGGATTGTCACTTTCTCGGCCGGCATCACGGCTACACGCGCAAGGCCACCGGTCGGATCGTCTTCCAGAGTGATGCCGACGCCTATCAGATCCGCGCCCGGTGAGCCGCTGGCGAATGGCCACACGCCGTTCACGACAAACCCGTCGCTGCTTCGCCTGGCGGGCTGGAGCGGGAAAAGCGCGCCTGCCAACACCACGTCAGGTCCATTCGCGTATACCTTGTGAAGCGTGTCCTCCGGAAGAGCAGCGAGGTAGCGAGCCCCATCGCCGAAGCTGGCGACCCAACCGGCGGATCCGTCGGCTTCGGAAATGCGCTCGATCAGGTGACAAAAATCGGCCGGCGTTCGCTCCTCGCCGCCGAATCGCTTGGCGACCAAAGCTCGATAGACGCCAACGCGCTTGAAGCCGTCGATGATCTCGTCTGGAATCTTCTGCGCTCGGGCGAATTCGTTTCGACGCGCGCGGATATCAACCAGTAGCGGCGACAGATTATTCCAGGTCGCAGCCGTAGCGTCGGTTACTGGAGTGATCGTCTCTGGTGGAGCGTTCATAAAGCTGTCCTCGGTGTTTTGAGCCGATCGCTGCCGCACTTCATTGATTTTGATTGCACGCGCACGGCGAAGCCGGTCGGGTTGATACCCAGTCGGCAGGGATGGTCGAAACTGTCGTAGTTGATATTGACCGTGATGCGATTACTGACGGTTGCCAGTCCAAACTACCCCCCGAACGCATTGACTCAAAGAAGAGGTGTTGGCGGCCGGCAAGACTGACATAGATATGGCTGCCGTTGCTGTCGTTGAGGCTGAGCCGGCAAAGCAACTGATATGCGGCGTCGAGATCGATCCACCTCTGCTGCATTATGTCTCCGACGGCTGACGACAGCGCTGGTTCTGCCATGTGTCCTCCAACGGAGATTTGTCACACTTGCGCCCGGCCGGGTCGAACCACGTTGTGAATTCCTGACCTGGCAACCGCGAGGTCGACGATGTCCTGCGGCTCTTTTGCATGTCCCCAGCAATCGACGTGCCATCAATCATGGTCTGCCGGCCGTGTCTGAATCGAGCGAGATCACTTGGCTCGTGCCGCCGCGCCGGGAGGATGTTCGCGCCTTCGTGTCTGATTCCAGGCACAACGCGTCATCAACCGGACACGGCGGAAGGAGAACGACTGAAGTGGACCTCGACCGCGAACCAGTCGGGCTCGGCTTGCCTGCTGGAGTTTCAGGCCCGCTCCGATCTCCAGACATTACCAACAGCGCAATTTACCGTGCTCGCGACTGTGGGTGAGCTGTTGGTTGGATGTGGACATCACACGGCAGATATTCAACAAACGTGACGGCGGCGTCGGGGAGTTTCGGATGAGCGCCCATAGTGATCTACAGTCGGTTGCAGATGCGATTGGCAACGGGCGCGCCAAGGTCGGAATAGGCGCATCTGGATCGCGGTGGAGAGCCTCTACAGAATGGACGGCGACTTCGCGCCCCTTAAAGATCTGGTCGTAGTCGCGGAGTGCTAAGAGGCGTTCCTGTCGTGGACGCGGCTTATGCCACTGGCGTTTACGGCGAGCAGGGACGGGGGACTCAGCGCGTCCTATGAAGGGCGCGGAGATCTGGTGGTGGTCCACACCTGCGGCAAGGTACTGGGCGCGGCAGGCGCGCTTGTCACTGCTTCCGGCGTCTTGCGCAACTTCATGGTCGATCGGTGCCGTCCATTCATTTTCGCCAAGGCGCCATCACCCCTTCTGGCTGTCGCGGTGGAGAAGCACTCCAGATCCTGCAGGAGGAGCCTGAACGGCAGCAGCGCCTGATCGATCTGGTCGATTTTACACAAGTCAGCTCGTTGCGTGCGGGCGACCGAGCCGTTCGAACGGATTGTTCCTGACGTCGTGGGCGTCCACGGCCGCGAGATGCTCGACTCTGCATCACAGCCGAGAGTTTGATATCCGCGGCACGCGGCCCCAACAGTGATTGTGGGAACGGCGGGGTTGCGGATCTCGCTGACGCTTAACGTCGGGCAGGTTGATGTATCCTATGTGATCGATGCGTTTGGTCGAAGAGTTTAGGGGGAGGTGCGCTGACGGCGCGAGCCGCCCTCATCAGGCTGATGTCCGTATCGGCAAACGATCCTCAAAGCTGTACGTCGGCGCGCGAAGATGCGCCTTTCCGATGCGCGCCTCGGAAATACGAATGACAAGACCGGTCTGCGCAGGGCCCGGAACGCTCTTTCGATGACACGTCAAGGCGTGCGTGCATAGCTGACCGCCAGGCTTGACGAACTGAGGCGAGGACAAAAAGAGTGTTCACCGCTTGAGCCTATGGTCGCAATTGTCGTACGCGCGACAAGTTTCTCTTTATGCTGGTCCGAGGTACAGGCCAAGACAGATGCGACGAGGCTGCTTGTCCGACACGCGATCTCCCAAATGGCTGATGCAGGAGAGACTGTCCGATGCCGGCGCGAATAGCAGTTTTCTTTACATCGGTCGGCTGGGCAGTCGTCGTGGTCGCAATTCCGCTCTTTTTGATCTTCGGACCTGCTGAGCCTGGTGATCATAGCAGGACTATAATTAGCTTGCCGGGTCGCGGGTGAGAGCCTGCCGGAATTGTCACGTGTTCCGTTGGGCCGAGAGCCCAGACCCGCATGCCTCGCACCGCGATCTGGCGCTTGCACCGCCTCTGTTGGTCTAGCGCATTAACGTGCAGGCATGAATACTGTCGCCCGCGGTATGAGTGCTTCCTGGTGCTGGCCTCGCGTTGCCAATATGAGCACGTAGAATGCAAGGAGAATTACGAGGCCGCGCATACCAAGGATCTTCCCGAAGCTGTGACAATTGTGGAGCGGTTGTAGTCGGTGCATTTGAGGAAGCCGATGCACGAGTGAATTACTGGAATTCGACCGAAGCTCTGCAACAGGCGGCAAACGATAGCGGGCCGCCGAGGGTGCCAGCGTCAGCTCAGCAACTCGACCTTGCCGGTGTCGAGCCGATACAGGCCCCCGACGACCTTTAGTCTGTTCTGCTCAACTGCCGCGTTCAGAATCGGCCCCGTCGATTTTAGTTTGTTGACGTTATCGATTACATTTTGTCGGGTTGCTTCGGCGAACGTGTCACGGGTTTGCTGGCGAGATCCTTTTACCGCAGGCGCAAGCGCAGCAACGAGGGATGAAATGCGCCCCGGCGGCGGCTTATCGTCGTGGAGCGACTTGATCGTGGCGTCTATCGCACCGCAATGATCGTGGCCAAGTACCAGGATCAGCGGCGTGTTCAGCACGGCCACCGCATATTCCATACTGGCGAGCGTGTCATCGTTGACGAAGTTACCGGCGAGGCGGCAGACAAACAGATCACCAAGTCCGCTGCCGAAGACAAGTTCAGGCGCCACGCGAGAATCGGCGCAGCTCAGAACCGCGGCATATGGATTTTGCCCATCCACCAAAACCTCACGCTCGCGCTTGAAATCGTCGCGTCGTGATACGCCCTGGACATAGCGATCGTTCCCTTCCATTAGCCGCTTCAGGGCAGCCTCCGGCGAGATCAGGTTATTCGGCTTGGGCGGCGCTTTTGCTTCCTTTGCATCGACAATGTTGTTGCCAACCCGTAGGCAAACCGCCGAAAAAGCGAACAGCAACAGCGAGCGGCGCGACGGCGCGATCTTGGTCAGATAGGTCAGAGAACAGCCTGCCTTCATGCATCTCACCTCATCGCGCGGCTTTACGCCACCCGGTGGCTTCGGCTTCCGCTTCGCTGCAGAGCCAGCGTTCACCGGGCTTCGTCATGTCGATTTGTTCGTAACTGAGTTGCCCGGGCAGGTGATAAATGCGCTCGCCATCGCGGCCCATAGTGCCTTTTATCACACACTCGGAGGAGGGCGGGTCCGATAGCAGCGCGGATCCGAGCAGGAGCGCCTGAGCGTCGACGGGAACCGAGCTCGCGCCGATGATGATCGTCCCCTTATGGCGGCGACGCCAGTCCCAGGGGGCGATGAACGCCCCCGACCACAGCCCCGCGCAGGTTTTGCTTGCCACAACTTCATAGATGACGTACGGCCCCGACGAGAGTGCCCAACCGGAGCGTACCATCCAGGCGTTCACGTCCTCGCCTTCTATGAAGCAACTGCCGCGTGACCTGCCGTATTCATCACCTCCTGTGGTATGACAATCCCACGTTCGTCCGTTCGAATGCTTGATCAGCTCGTCGCGAGCAGCTAGGCCGCAAGCCCATTTCCGACCGTGGGCGTCGAGGCAAATCTGGTCAGTTTCCGGAGCTTCGATGCCTGAGAGCCGAAGCTTGGATCGCTCGATCTCGATCGTATTGCCGTCGAGGATGCGCGGAGGACCGCGGAGCTTCGCTGCGCAGACCGGAGATGTGATGACAGCGAACATTGCAACCATCATTACGCGGTGTTTCATCCCGACAAAAACCTCTCGCTCTTGATTCATGTTCGCGCGCGATCCGGCGCCGCCGCATTCGACTGCTTAAACGCTTGTCCATTATTCGGCCGCATCTTTCGACGCTTGATCTATGAAAGCGTGGCCTTCATTTCCACGCTACGACCTGACGCTGCGTGAGGTTCAAGCGATTTCTTCCGGTGTGCGTGTCGCGGTATCCGTAGCCTCGTCGGTCTCTGTGTCGGGGCGCGTACTGCACCCTCTCGACCTGAGGAGGAGATCTCCATCGCTCGGCGGCAAACTTGGTATGCGGGAGAAGGCCAAGCGTCGAACGCTGTTGTCTCACGCACTTGAAGATGAAGTCGCGTGTGAATCTTGACGTCGAGTGGAAGTCAGGCGGGGACGAGCAACCTGGCTATGCTTTGTGGCAACCCGCATCGGCAGACAGAAGGCTGCCGACGGTTTCAGGGAGGGGGATGGCATTTCGCTGTAAGTTCTTGTCAGGACAAGATTGATGTTCGAAAGAAATCTGATCTCGCTTCCCTTGAGATCTGGACAAAGGCGCCGCGGAGTTCAGCTCGAGGCTCGCTGCGTAAATGAATCGGTATCGTTTGCTCAAACCGCCAATCCCCAAGCCATCTTTTGGAGAGCCACGCGTGGATGCCAATCGCATTGTGGCCTTTCGCACCTCTGCTGTGCGCCACAATCTTCGTGGTGCCGCCGCCCCGTTCATAGAAGAACCCGATGTCATGGGCGGCGCGACTGGCGGCCGCTCTGTCGTAGTGCGCTTCACCCCGATCACAGGTGAAGATTGACCCAGCAAGCCCGACGCGAGGGCGTGCGTTTGCGCCAGAAGATGTGGAACGGCAACCTGCGTGGCTTCGTCGTATACGCACCGCACGAGGGGTATGCCGCCCGCGTGTTCGGACGATCGCGAGCACCATCCTGATGCCATTCGGTAGGAGGCGTCAATCCGCATCATGGTTGCCTCATCGCGGCACTCGGGCAGGCTGCTCTGGCGCGGTTTAGCCGACTCAAGCTACAAATCGTTCTCAACGACCTCACTACACAATAGGAATCAAATGGCTGCAGCTGCACGGGAATTGCCGGTCTCTTCTTACGCGCTTGAAGTGGATGGCCGACTCAGAGCTGAATTCGCAACTAAAGACGGCGCCAGGGCAGGCGGAGCAGAACTAAAGAAGCGTTTTCCCATGCTTCAAGTCCGGATCTATGACGCGCAGACGAATGCGCGCGAGGAAATTTAGCGCCGAATCAGTCGTTCCTCGATGCCTCGCGTACGGCTCCGGGACTCGTCGCCGGGGCCACTCGGAAAACGGCCGATGTTCAAGGGTATGCCGACACTGCCGCATTACCCTCTTAATGGGTTTGTCGCAGCACTCGATCGTGCCGGCTCGGCGTCGGCATGCTCACCAGTCAATCGCGCGATGCGCGGCCTGCACGCCGGATCAGACTTGGGCCCGAGGCATCTCCAGGCCCGGTCCCTTGAAGAGTGGCATGGAGAGCTGGTTCCCTCGCAGATCGGTGTTCTCTCACGGCGTCAGGTGCGCTGGGAGCAAAATCTCGCCAACTGGTACGCGCCGCTGAGCTCGACTGTCGCGGAGAGGCTCGAGTAGTCGTGCTGCCCGATTTTTGCCTGACGGGCTGAAGGCTGCGGGGAAAGGCTCGCGACTGTTGCGAAGGCGTAAGCACCGACACTTTAGGGCTAATATGTCTTGCAGTTACTCTGAGGCGGTCAGGAGCTGCGGCGCGATCTTGCTCTGCGCGACCATTAAACCGAGGGCTTTCGCTCCTTTCTTACTCTTCCCGTTCCTTGGGCTCCATCCGAGCGAACCAGGAGCCAGGAGGAAAGGCCGCGATACGCTTGGCAAAGGAGGATTGCGGCTCCCAATCTTGCCCTTCGCTCTTCTCGAAAGTGATGACCCCGTTATGGGTGTAAAAACGGGGCCCTGGGATATTACAGTTCACTAAAAGCAAAACGCGCCACAGATCACCTTTTTCGGTCGGCTTGTCCTTCTGCTTCGGCAAGTAGTCCACTCCAACAGGCTCAACGATAGTGCAGCGGCCCTGCCGCAGGAGATCGCCGAGCCGGCCCTGCGTGGTCGTCACGAAGTTGAAGTTGCTCGGATCATGCAGAAAGCGAAGATTTGCGTCCCTTTCGCCATCCTTGACTTCACTGGCGATCAACCCGAGCGCCAGGGCGTGCCAGCCCAATTCGATCGGCTTTGCATAGGTCGACGCAAGTTGAAACGTGCCGTCGAGCGCGATCCTCCAGGTGATAACGTACTGTTCGTCTAGTACATCATCCGCGTGCCTGGTCCACGAAACGAAAACATAGTCGTTTCCGTCAAGTTCGGCGACGCCCCACATTCGAGGGACGAACCGTGCAACTTTCGAGACGTTGGAGATAATTTGTTCTATTGTCTCACCGTCTTGCGCTCGCCACGTTGACTTGAATCTTTCGATATGGGGGCTCTCGATAGCGCGAGCACTGTTGCCAGTCACAGCCAGCCCGGCCAGGCAGATCAGGGATCGACCGAGACAAAACAATAACGCGCGTCTTCTAGACACTTTTCTCATGACTGTTGGCCTATCTGGTTTCATCCGCCCGTCATTCCAGAGCGGGCAACTTCAGCCTGTTATGCGCGAGCGCAAGAAGTTAGCGGCGACGCGACGGGGAGGCCGATGGTGTTCCGTGCGAGCAGGCGCTCCCGCTCTATGTCACGCGCCGCTAACTTCGTTGCCGGCGACAGCCTCAAGTTGCTGTGCTGGACATGCCCAGCAAGAGGAGACTGGGCATGCCGAAGACTTGCATTCCTCGTGCCAGGTTAATAGACGGCAATTCGCACCGCTTCTATGCCCCCTTTGTCGGCTTTCCGACTTGCGGGCGTCTCGATGTTTCCGTTCACCGCGGCTTATGCCACGCGCCGAATGTTCGGTGGGCGCAGCTGAACGCCTCGACCAAGTTCCTGATGAGAATTGGGAGCACGTTTGCCGCCACAGAACTGTTTGGCTCGCTATCGTTACCGGAGTGAGCTTTCGATCTCTGGCATGCCTCTGGGTACTCGCGGCCGAGAGGCCAGAGCGCGTTTGGCGCTTCTTTCGCGACATCCGGCACTCGCGCCGAGCATTTGGAGTCTGGCTGGCACTGCAAATCAACGTGCCGGTCAGGTATGTTGCTGACTTTGCCACGTGTCTTAGGCTTATGCAGCACGGATCCAGCTGGTCGAGAGCGCGGCTGGATGGCGGACACGCTCGAAGAACCTGCTGGGAAGCCTGGGACACGCATCAAATGCGTTCTGCTCCAGGCAGCAGTCCCGACCGCGGAAGCCGCTTTTATCCCCTCCACCGATCTGGCGTGCGGCCAGGGGGCAGCTGCGATGGTCATTACAATATCGCTGACTGAAGAGCGCATCTACATCGACTCAGCGATAAGGATGCGCGGTCATTCGCGTAGCGGATGTCGCAGCACCAGCTTGCGACATAATCTGAGAGGTTGACGGAAGACTTGTCTTGCCGATAATCCAAGTCGTCGAGGTTCTCCGGTCCCACTTGATCCGGAGCTAAGAGGGAAGCCGGTGACAATGCCGGCGCTGCCCCCGCAACTGTGAGCGGCAAGCCGCTGTCCAACGATGTCACTGAAGCCTGCGCGGCTTCGGGAAGGCCGGACAGAAGCGATGACCCGCGAGCCAGGAGACCTGCCCCGACAATTATTCGTCCACGGGCGGGGTGTCCCGGTGGTGCGTCAAGCAGCCGTCGCACCGCGCGACTTCCCCTGCCTGCGTCCGCCACGGCCTTTGCCCCCAACAAGGGGTTAACGCTATGTCTCTTCTCTCCCTTCCTGTTGCCACGCTTGGAACGCCACGCATCGGTCCAAGGCGCGAGCTCAAACTCGCTCTTGAAAGCTACTGGGCGGGAAAAACCAGCGAACAACAGTTGCTCGAGGACGCAGCTGGCCTGCGTGCCGCGAACTGGGCTCGTCAGAAATCTATCGGCGTCACGGTCATTCCATCGAACGATTTTTCGCTGTATGACCAAGTGCTCGACACAAGTGTCATGGTTGGCGCCATCCCGGAGATCTACGGCTCGAAAACCGAATCCGTTTCGCTCAAGACGTACTTCGCCATGGCCCGCGGATCACAATGCGACGATCAGGATGCGAGTTGCGGTCGCGGACCGCGCGGATTTGGCGCACCCGCGCAGGAGATGACCAAGTGGTTCGACACCAACTACCACTACATGGTTCCCCAGTTTCACCGGGGACAGACTTTCAGGCTATGCTCTCGCAAGCCGATCGAGGAGTATGAGGAAGCTAAGGCCCTTGGCTTTCAGACCCGTCCTGTCCTGATCGGGCCGGTCACATTCCTAAAGCTCGGCAAGAGTCTCGATCCTGCGTTCCAGCCACTCTCACTGCTGGATGAACTGATACCGATCTATATCGAGGTTCTGCAGGAATTTGCCAAACGTGGGGCAAATTGGGTTCAGTTCGACGAGCCCTGCCTGGTTCTTGATCTGGATGAGAGGGCGCGGCAATCTTTGCGACATGCCTATGATCGGCTCGCCAAGGAGGTGCCGGCCATCAAGATCTTAGTTGCCAGCTATTTCGGCGACCTCGGGGACAATCTGAACACCGCGTTGAGCCTGCCAGTTGCCGGACTACACCTCGACCTAGTTCGAGCGCCACAGTTGTTGGACCAGATCATCGCTGGCGGCCGAGGTGATCTCGTCATGTCGCTCGGTGTCGTCGACGGCCGGAATGTATGGCGGTCGAATTTGTCATCCCTGCGCCAGCGGCTCGAACCCGCGATTGCGAAGCTCGGCAAGGACCGTGTACAGATTGCCCCATCCTGCTCGCTGCTTCATGTGCCGGTCGATGTTGAACTTGAAACCGGGCTCGCTTCCGACGTCAAGAGCTGGCTTGCTTTCGCGGTCCAGAAGATGCGGGAGCTTGCGATCCTGGCGCGGGCACTCGCAGGCGACCAGAATGTTGCGCCAGCTCTTGCCGAGTCGGAATGTGCCGCGACTGTTCGCCGGACTTCGCCGAAAATTCGTGATGCCAATGTCGCTGTCCGGATGAAAGCGATCGATCAGACCATGCGTCGACGCGGGAGCCCATTTGCCCGTCGTGCCGAGATCCAAAGCAATCGTTTCGGACTACCGGCTTTTCCTACCACGACCATCGGATCGTTTCCGCAGACCACAGAGGTCCGAAATGCCCGTGCGGCGCATGCGCGAGGCGCGATAAGTGACGAGCAATACGACAGGTTCCTCAAGGAGGAGACTGCGCGCGCCGTACGTTGGCAGGAGGACATCGGTCTCGACGTCCTCGTGCACGGCGAGTTCGAGCGCAATGACATGGTGCAGTACTTCGGCGAGCACCTCGCCGGCTTCGCATTTACTAGGAGCGGATGGGTGCAGTCGTACGGCTCGCGCTGCGTCAGGCCGCCGATCCTGTTTGGCGATGTGGTGCGGCCGAAGCCTATCACCGTGGACTGGTGGCGCTACGCGCAATCACTAACGAGGAAGCCGATGAAGGCTATGTTGACCGGACCGGTGACGATTTTGAACTGGTCCTTTGTCCGCGATGATATTCCCAATAGCGAGGTCTGTCGCCAGATTGCGCTCGCGATCCGAGACGAAGTCCGCGATCTCGAGAATGCTGGTGCGACAATGATCCAGATCGACGAAGCCGCACTGCGCGAAGGAATGCCGTTGCGTCGATCGGAGTGGACGGCCTATCTCGACTGGGCCGTGGATTGCTTCAGCATCTGCTCATCGGGCGTCGCCGATGAAACGCAAATTCATACACATATGTGCTACTCGGAGTTCAACGACATCATCGCTGCGATCGCTGCAATGGACGCAGATGTCATCTCGATCGAGACGTCGCGCTCGAAAATGGAACTACTCGACGCGTTCAGGAACTACGAATATCCAAATCAGATCGGACCGGGCGTGTACGACATCCACTCCCCACGCGTTCCCGAGGCGGGCGAAATGAAGGAACTGATGGTGTTGGCTCGGACCCGGCTGCAGGATTCGCAGCTCTGGGTCAATCCGGACTGCGGCCTGAAGACGCGCAAATGGGAGGAAGTGCGTCCGGCGCTAGCGAACATGGTCGCTGCCGCCCGCCAACTACGCGCTGCATCCGATCCGCGAGGCCATTGATCCGGGCTTGGGTCTCTTCCCGACAAAGCGGATCCTCTTGCGGTCATTTGCGCTGTCGATGATCGATGGAGCCTTGGGAATAAAAAAGGCCCGGCCTCGCTGAGCGGGCCGGGCGAAAGTCCGGGAGGAGCGACGCTGACGCATCGCGCGGACTTCCATCGGCGGAGAGAGGACAACCGCCGGTTCGATCACGGCAAGGACATTCGCCGAAAATCTGAGCTCAGTTGAAGCACAAGCTCAGCGTAGCTCAATTATGCCGTGGTATGCGACCGTTAGCCTGAGGTTTATAAAGTTACACCAAAGTTTGTCGATCAAGAGCACGTCGGCAACGATTACGACGGCGACGAGGACGGTGATGCCGGGCGGTCACAGCAGGGCACGAGCCGCAAACTCGGTGCGCTTCCTGTCTGAAAACCTTATGCTCGATCAGCGCGAGGATACGAAAAACCCGGCTCCAAGGATCTTGCAAGTGTAGACAATGCCTGAGCGGTTGCTATTGATTTGATCCCTGCTTAAGGCAGTCCTTGGTCGACCGGTTCCAGCCGGTGGTCGGGTTTCGTCTTGGGTCTCTGTTTGAGAGTCTATGAGCGGACCACGCGGAGGATGTCACGAGCTTGAAGATGGCACTGGTGCCGACAGGGTGCTCCTCAGCCGTGAGCCTGGTCCTGCCCTCAGCACAGGGCCAGTTGAATGATGGCGATCTCCGATCCGGCACGGCTCGGCGCAGAGTTAGACCCGACGTCGTCCAGCGCCTTGCCGTTCGTGCTAAACGTACCCGGGCGAGCAGTGCCTGGCAATTGACGTGCTGTGGGTCAAACCGGCCGCGGTCGGATCATTCAGAGCCTGCCAGGCTGGGAAAGACTGGGAGTGCTTCGCCCCACCCGCGCGGCGGTAATCGTCCGTCGTTGTGCGGCGGCGGACATGAGAGGCATCCGTTTCGCGCGATATCACTGCGCAACTGCCAGACCTGCGACATCACATTGTGGAACGTGCCGGAACCAGAGCTCAGGAAGGTTCGGGCACCGGAAGCGATCATCGTGCGGAGAAAGCCATCTTGGTGGTGCGGCAGCCTACGTGCCCGCGAACACCCCCATTTTCATTCGACAGGATGAGCATGAGGTCTAATTCCTGCTGTAAGACGGCGCTGATCAATACGGCCCCTACGTCTCGGCGCCGTGTCAGGGGTTGCCGGCCTTGGCGGACGAAAATGCGACCGAGCTCCGTTCGGCCTCAGCTTCTTGCTCCAATTGCAGAATATGCGCTCTTAGCGCATCGGAAGTGGCTGCCGCTGTCTCGCTGAACAGGGGATCTCCATCATCGGTGAGGGCGGAAGCGATTTCGGTCCATTCCTGTGCCGAGAGAGCCTTCAGTGCGGCCGGAAAGAAATCTCGTTCTTCCCACATCATGTGGCGCCGCTCGCGTACTATGAATTCGCGTATGATATCGCCGACGTCTTGCCGAAAGAGTTCACGATCCGCGAGGATGGCGTCAATAGCTCGCGCGAAGTGGTGCAAACGGTCGGCCACTTCCTGGTGTTCAAGCGCGAGATCGCCGACGATTGCAGCTGCATCGGGATCGCGAGCCTTGAGCTTCGAAAAAATCAAGTCTTCCTGTGGATGATGGTACAGTTCGGGGTAAACCTCGAAATAGCTGATAATCGCGCGAATGACCTCATAATCGGGACCGATCCCTCCCTCAAAAATCTCCAATTCGCGTTGAAGAGCGGCCAAAAGCAGATCAATGTTGCGATGCTCTCGAAGCAAAAGGTCGATGATCATTCCGGTGCTCCTGGAGGCACAATGTAGGCCGGAAGCGTTTCTGCCACTTACAAGATCGCCCAGGCCGAATTCGGTGTCCTTCGCGACGCCGCAATTTTTTGCGCTGTTCGACGCAAAAACGTAGCGCGCTTTGAATTCGAGCCGGCGTAAATCAACTTAGCCGCCGAAGTGTTGAGGTTG
This sequence comes from Bradyrhizobium sp. B117, assembly GCF_038969555.1. Lineage (NCBI taxonomy): Bacteria > Pseudomonadati > Pseudomonadota > Alphaproteobacteria > Hyphomicrobiales > Nitrobacteraceae > Bradyrhizobium > Bradyrhizobium sp. B117. Next base: position 8,109,812 of record NZ_CP152414.1, on the reverse strand, counting down.
CCCCCGCAAGACGCTGGTCGGATAACGGCTGGTTTCGGTAAGTTTGGCGGCCTGGGCGTGCATGGCGGACCCTATCTTGCGGACATCGATGGGACGCAGATTGGCTGCTCCTGACGAACTCGAAAATTTGGATGTTTTCCCTAGGTAGAAGTCCCTAAGTATTTACCCGTAAGTGCCACGAGCAGGGCGTTTTGAACGGGGGCGCCGCGGTCCCTTGTTTGCTCAAACATGGCCAAACCGGATTAGAAAGCTGCATGCTGGGTTCCTCGGCCGCGTCCATGGAAACAGTCGGAAGCGCACGGCCGCACCCGTGAAGAGCTCCAGCCAGCCGAAAAGTTGTCGTCCACAGCCACTTCGGCTTGCCGCAGGAAGTCTTGTTCGGGCGCCTTGGCTCTGACCCCCGTCAGCATCGGTCGGCCGCGGAGGTGACCAGGCAGATATTGACGGCATCCCGATCGATGTACGCTAACCGACGTGGTCGACGCGCTCGATGATCATGCGATACGCTGCCGTAGCCCCCTTCTCCGGGCCGATAGATCCGCTGTCCATCGGAGCGCAAATGTGGCCGACGTAATTGATCTGCTTCATGTGCCGTCGTGATGCGAGAAACCAGCAGCGTGTGTTGCATCGGTAGCCGTTATCGATGATATGACCCGCTCGGTGCGGTGCGCCTGAAAACCGTCCGTTCGTCTGGAGTGCGCAGCTTGAATGCATAAATAAGCCATTCGCGGCATTTGCGCTGGTGCTAGAGTCCCGCGGCAATGGCGATCCGCATCAACTCGGACACGCTGCGGACATTGGTTTTGGCCATGAGGTTTGCACGGTAAACCTCGACTGTCCTGGGACTGATGCCGAGATCATAGGCGATCACCTTGTTAATCTTGCCCGCTAATAGTCCCTGCAGGACGTCACGCTCGCGCGACGAGAGGCACGCGAGGCGGGCTTCCGCCTGGAGTTTTGCTGCGTCATCGGCTGGTTTTGTTGGTCGCGCTTCCAGAGCACTATTGATCGCACGCAATAGCACCTCCTCCACGAACGGCTTCTCGAGGAAGTCGGCCGCGCCCGCTTTCATCGCTTCAACTGCGAGCGATACGTCGCTATGACCAGTTATGAAGACGACGGGGCAGTTGACACGATTGGCCTTCACTTTACCGACTAGCTCGAGACCGCTCATGCCCGGCATGCGGATGTCCGACACAATACAATCAACTGGACCGCTCGCGACGTCATTAAGAAACGCGGTCGCCGTCTCATAGGTTGCTACGTAGAAACCGTTAACATCAAGAAGAAACGCGAGCGAATCCCGCATTGCGGCGTCATCGTCGATCACAAGAATGCGCCGCCCAATCATGCTGTCTGTTCGCTAAGCTCGACAAATGGCCCGGTGAACTGAAGGATCGCGCTGCCACCCGGATTTGCTTGCGCGACGATATGGCTGCCATGACTCGATGGTCGTCCGACAGATTGATAGCCCCACACCCATGCCATGCCTTTTAGTCGTGACAAAGGGCTGCAACAGTCGGTCGGCGATATCAGCGCTGATGCCGGGGGCCCTTATTAGCAACTGTAAACCTGTCGACAGCAACTTCAGCGGGCGGGCAGGAAGCCATGGCCTCGATTGCATTGCGTATCAAGTCTACCGCGACCTTCTGCATCTCGATCTTGTCGACGACAGCACGAGAGGCAGCGCGGCGGCTGCCGCGGCAGTGCCATAGCCTTACCAGATGTGGTCCGACATGCTTCCTGGTAGACCCTCTCATTCGATCGACTATACATTGTTTCCCACGAGGGCCACCGGAGCAGAACGCGCCTCAGCTCACACCAATCTATTGTGCAGGACGGCCGCCGCCATCTGGCCATATGCGCCAGTGCGTTGGCTGCACGGCTACGTGTTCTCCGGTCTTGGCCTTGATCCAGCCGCCGAAGGCCCGGCGGCAAGGAAAGACCACCCGGTGAATGGCATTCCCCTCGATCACGGCAATCTCCAGATCCTGATCAAAGGGCGGCGCCGTTTCGACCCGCTCCCAGGTCAGGTCGCCAGTAGATCTTGGACGGTGTTCATCGCTGCCGGCTGACAAATTCAGGCAACCTTCTGAACTACGCACGAGATGGCTTGGCCGCCGCGAGAGCTGGCTCAGCCCAATATTGCCCAGGCGGCGTGGTCCCGATTGCGCCAGCCGCGGCCGGGGTTTTATCGACCGCGGCGCCGTTGAACCTATCGTACCGGGACTTGATCGGCTCGCCACCCGAAATATTAGGATTGGCCCCGCGAAACAACTCCCGGGCCTTGGTGGAAACGATATGGATCAGCTCAGGTCCTTGGCGCTTGGTATTAACCGCTGTTCTGCAGAAGTAGAACTGGACTGCCGCTCCCGCGATCTCGCCGGCGGCGGGACGAATGTCCCCGTGGTCTGTCATGTCGAACATCCTTCGTTGGTGGGAAATCTCTTTGTCCCACGGCGTCAACGTGGGGCGTTGGGTTGTGATGACGTCAGCCGCGCCCTTGTGAGCGGGGCGGCATCCCCGAGAACCGGAAGACGCCGGAGCTCGCTTGACACCCATTCGGATGAGCCTAGCTGCGCTCGGCGCCGATCATCGCGCCCGTCCGCGGGTCGATGAAGTGGACGCCTTCGCACGCGGCGCAGGTTATTGTGTGTAGGCACGCGGCTCGGGCACGTCCGGCAGCAGTCCTTGAACTCGGTCGCCGGTATCTAGACATGAAAAGATGATGGGGCGCCAAGTCTTTCTTTCTGCCATGTGTGTGACCTTGGACGGGAAGCTCACTTCTATCAGTAGGCAGTCGCTGCAGTATTTGATACAGGTCAAAAGGAGCTGATGCGCATCCAGAATGGCCGAGCTCCAGCGGCTGCTGCGGGCCCACAGGCCCGCGTTGGCTGGCGACATGTCCCAAGTCGGGCGATCCGCGAGGGGACACGCCAGCGTGTAGCGGGGTTGATTTGAGGCGCACCACTCGCGAATGGGCCACGACGGCATTTGTCCTCAATGTTGCGATAGCCGGCAAGCGGATGTTCAATTGATCGCTCGCCTCGCAATATCGGTGGCCTTGCCGGGCAGATCCCAGCCAAAGGCTTTGGCGCTGAAGTCTGAGCCCTGGGCTCATGGAAACGTTGGCTGCGACAAGCGTGATCATCGGCTGTGCTGTCGCGGCCGCAGGGGCAGTTTGCCTCATCTTGGCCCACGATCACGTGCGCATAGGTCTCGCCATCGATTGTCTCGGCCGCCGGCGCGCCTCGGAAATGGCTCTGCTCGGCGATTGGCGCGACGACCTGGTGTTTGCGGCAATGTCTCGTGAGACCACCAAGTATCGCGTGTAAAGTTAGCGGCCTCTCAATATTGCCAGCGGTTGGGTATGGATCGATAGAGATCAATAGCCGGCATCTCGGGCATGACGGCGCGTCTCTTCAGACGTTCCTCGAGTCATCGGTCGTTCAATTTTGTCAGTCGAGGGCATGAGCAGACCAGAAGGCGTTATCCCTCTTCGCAAAACAGAGTGCGATCCGCCGAGCTGGAAAAGTAGTGGCCGCGTGGTCTGCGCGACAACAGGAGCGCGCGAGACGCGCTACCAAAGCTTCGAACTAATCTCGATGGATGACCGGACAAGCGGTTGGGGATGCCGCTTGAGGCAGATCAAATACACTTGTGGAGCGAATGGCAGAATGGTGGATAAGCAAACCCACAAGAAGAGGATGCCATGATTTCATTTGATGTTCGGTTCATCAAGATCGTTTGTGACGATACCGGGCACGAACATCGTGCCTGTCAGGCGACGTTCAAGGTTAATGCCACCTCGCTGTGCGCTGCTGCACAGCAGGCGGAGAGTGATTTCTGCAAGCAAAAGAGTGTTCGCGATTGGACCGTCTTCGCCGATGTGATAGAGCTCCGAACCCCGACTGCATTGCCGCCGGCATGGGCTGGTTAGCTTGACTTTGGCGGAGGGAGTCTGCGAATTGGATTGTGGGTCAATCTGTAATCTAAGCGTGGTCCCGGACAGGGTCGCGTCGACCACAGCGAAAGCGTCATACCGGCAGGGCCATCCGGATCAAAGGATCCGCTCCCACAAATCGGTCTTGTTCGATTCGTGACAAGAACAAGTCTGCCTCTGGCAGCCATGGCTGTCTCAAAGGGTCTGCGTGGTTAGCCAATCCGCACACATCAATGCCCCTGAGTCGACACAGGACAAGCCTCATTGCCGCCTCGAAATCCACGACAGCCCTTGTGTCTGTACTCGCTGTTTCTGGCTGCGATGGGAATACGATTCGGCGTTTACCTTCTGCGTATTGCTCACTTTCGCCGCCAGCCTGCCAGCGCAGCCATCATCCTCAATCACCGCTATGAACGGGCGGTAAGTTGGGACGTGAACACGTTCGCGTCCGTCGGCACCATCGGACCCACGACAGTCCTCACGTACATTGTAACATCAGCATCCGAGTACGATTCGATCGCGATCAGGGATAAACTCAGAACGAAAGAGAATTGCCACGGCAGACAAATGCTCAATCAAATTCGTCCGAGCGGCAAAAGTCCCTCGCATCACAGATCAGGCCTCTCCAAAGGACAATTCAGTTCACCGGCTCGCTATCGATCCGACGGTAGCCTGCAAGGCTTATTGCCTTGAACGACGCCCGGACAAGGGGAATCTGTTAGCGACAATAAGGCGCGCGCGAAGGCTCCTGCATTCTCGGCAATGCGGAGCACGTGAAGGACAAGCGAGATTGCGCGTGCACTGTCAAGTGCAGGCGAAATCCGGAGACAACTCGCGTAGTTCTTTAAGCGCAACTGTTGCTTCGATGTCACCAAATGTATGAACCGGCGATCTACGCTGGTGTTAACCGAGGGACGACATGTTCGATATTTATGTGAACGGAAGACGCGATCTTTTGGTCGTTCCGCGAGGGTTTGCGATCCCTGCGGGGGTGGCCGGCAGTTGGAAGCGAAAGAAGCGGGCGGTGTGTTCAGTGAGCGATGTTATTCGCCAAGATGTGCAACAGCGCGGTTACCACCGACGTAGTCTGATCTCGAATCGGTCGAAGACGGCAGTCGAGACCTCGTCAGACGCGTAGCCAACGCGGCTACCGCTGACCCATTCTTCAAAACACTTCTGGCAGGATGTCGCCGATCCCGTCGAGAACCTTGCTTACCGCATCGACGGCAGGCGGGTATTCTGCTTCATTAGGCTTATGGCGCAAGGTTTCTTTTGAAAAGCCGCGCACGGCGCTGCGGCTTCCCTCCGGATAAGTATTATGGAGCTTTTCCCCGACTCGATGGCGTGCGCGCGTGAGTTTTCAGCTGTCCATACTGAAGATACTTGCCGGCCAGCCGCACGGACGGGCGAGCATCGAAGTCGTTAAACAGCATTTGGCCATTTATTACAGCAGCGGCCCAGAGTGGCCGGCGCGTATGAAGCGTATCGCGAGCCGAGCGCCCCAACTCGATATTTTTGGCCAAAGGCTGATCGAGCGAGAGGCCGGGTGCTGGATTATCACCGACGATGGAAGGAAGACTCTTGAAAGGCTCGAATTGGTAGATGTGGGTGCTATGCAGGGTCAGGTTAAGCGGGAGATCGCGCAAGAGCGCGAAGATGGGTAGCCGCCCCCGGTGTCTTCGCAGCAACGAACCAGCGCGCGCAGAAAGCGCTCCCCGGCAAGCGATTGAGCACGCGCAAGGGCTATCGGCGTGACGGCTTGCCGCTCAATCCCTTGCTGATGGCCACTGGCTTCATCCAACCTACGGAATGGAGGAGCGGATGTCTTCGTGCACTCCAACGCGTTGAGCCGAGCCCGAACCCACACGAAGACCCGACCGATCTAGGGTCTGTACCTAGTTAGCGAACTCTGATTCCCTCGCAGCGGGTTGATTCCACGCGGGGGGACTTCGATGCGCAAAGGACTGTTCTGGCTCAACGACAAGCAATGGGCTCTGATAGAGCCGCATCTGCCAACGAACCAGACCGGACCGGTGCGCGACGACGATCGACGCGTCATCAGCGGTATCATTCACATGCTTCAGTGCGGCGCACGCTGGCGCGATTGCCCGCCCGACTATGGTCCCTACACGACGATCTACAATCGTTTCAATCGCTGGGCCAAGCGCGGACATTGGCGGGCGATCTTTGAAGCGCTCGCCCGCTGCGGCAAAGACGGCGTGACTTTGTCCATCGACTCCACCACGATCAAGGCGCATCGCTCGGCGAGCGGCGGAAAAGGGGGGGAGCATGAGCAAGCGATCGGCCGCTCGCGCGGCGGGCGGACCACGAAAATCCACGCGCTGAGCGACCCTGACTGCAGACCTTGCGCATTTCATCTCACTCCAGGCCAGGACGCTGATATTGCCGCAGCGCCAGCCCTTTTGGAACTCGCGCCACCCATGTCTGCCTCATTGGCGACAAAGGGTACGACGGCGACGGCTTTCGAGCCGAAATCGTCGATCGTGGTGCCAAGCCCGTCATTCCAAACAAATCCAACAGGGTCACTCTCCACAGCTTCAGCAAACGCGCCTACAAGGGGCGCAACGTCATCGAGCGCTGTTTCTGCCGCCTCAAGGATTTCAGGCGTGTCGCAACTCGCTACGACAAACTAGCCAGGAACTTCTTGGCTGCCATCCATCTCGCCGCCATCGTTGCCTATTGGATCAATTGAGTCCGAGCCCTAGCACTACTTTGGCAGATTATCGCTTTTGCCGCGTTTTTTAGGATTCCCGAATCGATTTTTCAATGATTCATGGGTGGTCGGCTCTTGGAGGGCTGACCAATGGCGGAATGGGAAGACGAACTCGAACGCTGGCTGAAGCCGTTCCTGGACCGATTAGGTCATAAGACCCGGCAGCGGATGTGCCCCCTGTACGTTGCGGGATTGATCGGCCCTGGCGATCGCAAAAGCGTTCAGCCGATGGCAGAACGCCTTGCAACCGGCAACTACGATCAGCTGCACCATTTCATCGCCGATGGCGTCTGGGACGCGACACCGTTGGAATCCGAACTGCTCAACCAGGCGGACCGGCTTGTCGGCGGCAAGGATGCGGTGCTGGTTATTGACGACACGGCAATGCCGAAGAAGGGCGAACGCTCGGTTGGTGTCGCGGCTCAATATGCGTCCTCTCTTGGCAAAACGGCAAATTGCCAAACGCTGGTGTCGCTGACACTTGCGCGCGGCGAAGTGCCCGTGATGGTCGCATTGCGTCTCTTTCTGCCCGAGAGTTGGACAGGCAGTGTGTCTCGTTTGAAGCGTGCTCGCGTGCCGATCGAACACCGAACGGCACGATCCAAGCCGGAAATTGCTTTGGCCGAGGTTGACCGAGCGATGGCAGCCAACGTGCGCTTTGGATGCGTGCTGGCGGATGCAGGATACGGGCTCAGCGCACCGTTTCGACAAGGGCTAACAGACCGCGGCCTGGCCTGGGCCGTTGGCATCCCTCGGCATCTCAAGGTGTATCCGGTTGATGTACAGCTCATTTGGCCGATTACCAAAGTCCGCGGGAAGCCACGAAAGCACCACGTACCAGATATCTTGTCGATTGCGGCGGAACAAATGCTGGCCAGCGCCAAATGGAAAACCGTGAGTTGGCGCAGCGGGACGAAAGGTCGCCTGAAAGCGCGATTTGCTGCTCTCCGTGTCCGCACCGCCGACGGCCCTCCGCAGCGGATATGGGATAAAGGTCAGCAGCATCTCCCGGGCGACGAAGCTTGGCTCATTGGCGAGCAACGTGCCTCCGGGGAGAGGAAATACTATCTCGCCAACCTCCCTGCGGCGACGGATCTGCGCACACTGGCCGCCACCATCAAGGCACGATGGATTTGTGAGCAGGCGCATCAGCAGTTGAAGGAGGAGCTTGGACTTGATCACTTCGAAGGGCGATCATGGCAAGGTCTTCATCGCCATGCCCTGATGACAATGATTGCCTACGCCTTCCTGCAACATCGTCGCCTCGCATACGCGGGGCGGAAAAAAAAGAATCAACGGGCCTCCGCCTCAGCCAACCATGCCCGCCGTACGTCACGCCATCGTCGATCTCATCCTTCGACCGCCGTCGCAGCGGTGTCCATACTGCAGAAAACAAATCCTTGAAAAACAGTGGCGCAACCACATTCTGCCAAAGTAGTGCTAGTATTCGCGTACGCCCCAAGGGAGCTCTGGCGTTTAGATAAAGCGCGCTAATCGTCATAAGGTGACCATAGCAAGAGACCGCCCCGATGTTTCTCAGGGCCTCGATGTTTGATCACTCTAGGCTTAATACAAATCACGAACCTCCCCGAGATGCAGCTGTTCAGGTTCATCGCGATTGGCTTGCTCATTCCAGAACATGTTAGTCTACGTGCTTAGTTTCGAATAGAAAGGCGTGGATTGAGCATTCAATTGTAACGAAGCCTCTCTACACAGAGTCTGCACGAAGTTTACAATTCCACAGCTGCACTAGTCCAGACGTTGTCTTCCGAAAGCATGACCGAGCTAATACCTGGCGCGAGTTCCAATGACTGTTCTTTTTTTACGGTCGTCGCTGCGAAAAAACTATGTTACAAGCGCTCTTCTCGGAAGGAGCATTCATCGTGAAAAAAGCAACAAAGAAACGCGTCAAGCGGCGCGAGTGGACGAAGGCAGATATCAAAGAGCTCAAAGTTCATTCGAAGGCTCGGACCCCGGTCATAAAGTTAGCAAAAATGACCAGACGCAGCGCCGGCGCGCTGCGCCAGAAGGCCTTAAATCTCGGAATTGGACTCGGACATCAGCGGTAATTTTGAGCAACACTGGCTAATGGCGGTAGGGCGGCTTGCGGGCCGCCCTCTTTGGTCGTAGAAACTTCGTCGCAAATTAGCTTTGCCGATCCGCGCTGAGAGAGTTTTTCACGCACGTGCTGGATGGCCTTCAACGTCGCGGAACGGGCCCCAACGTGTCCTCATCTTTGATCAAGTTCTTTGGAAGGCGCTTTCGACGGCCGCTAGCGATGTATGATCGCGAGTGAACAGATACCCTTAGCCCATAGGCCTGTCTCGAAGATGAAACCCCGAAACGCTCGTCTCCGGACGCAGGCGATGGGGCCAAAGCGCCCAGTTCTAGGCGCGTTAGCTTCCGAGAATCTAACCAGTCTTAAACGAACTCCTAGGTCCGAATCTAACATCCGTTCGGCCAGCAGCTTTTTCAGATTCGGCGAGACAGTCTTGGTCACGCTGGGCCGAACTCATTGGCTGATCGCTTTAGCCAAATGGAAACAAACTCGCGAATGGGGCATCCTCGGTCTCCTTCCGGTGGGGATGGCCTTGTCGGGTTACCGCTTGGACAATCGAGAAAGTCAAAGGTATTCTAGAGCGCGGGCGTGCTCCAGGAGATAAGAAGTTGCTAGATTGGGTGAGGGGTCTCACGAGACTGAGGTCTTGTTTTTGGGCGGCAATCTGGGTGACTATCGGACTACCAGCGAACCGAACCGTACAGGGCGGACCCACCGCAAATGTTCCGCTTATCAAGAAAGCAAGGGCCAGCTCCGAGCGCGACATGATCGCAGACTCTCGAACCAGCTAAGCTTCGAAAGCGCTCAATCATGGCCGTAATCAAAGCCGTGGGGCACACTTCGATGGAAGAATACGCAGCCTTCATGCTCGGGCCTGATGGGCATATTCTGCAGCGCGTAAATATCATCTGTGCAGACGAGGACACCGCAAAAAAAATGAGCCTATCAACTCGCGGAGGATTTTGCTGTTGAGCTCTGGTAGGGCGCACGCAAGATCACGGAATACCCGGCGCGCCACTGAGCGGCCTTGGGGCGCCTTCATCAATTGACTGGGCCGACGTTCGACCTTTTTTAGGCCTCTGCCGACGATGAGGCTTGGCGCCTCCCGCGAGACTTGCCGGCTTGGAACACCGATCTGGCGCTCCGTTGCCGAGACTGCTGCCGGAAGGCATTGACGCAATGCTTCTGCGGCGAGCTAGTGAGACTAACCCGCGCACCGCTTTGATCCCCCACATGAACCTTACCGCAGAACATCCAAGCGTCGATCCGACGCCGGTTCAACTCTGGCCGAGTATGCGGAGAGGAAAACCGAGTCGCCCGCAACGCAAGGATAGTCGTCCACATCCGCGTAGTAGCAGCGCATCCTTCGAAGCAGGATTTGCTTGTCAAGCTTTACGGGCCCGCGCGTCGCATGCTGAACGAGGCAATTCTACACTTTACCGATCTCTTCACGAGCAAGATCATGATGCCGGATCACTTCTGTTATGATGAAGGCCAGGAACTTCTCAGCAAAGTCTGGGTCAAAGTTGGCGGCCTGTGCGAGCGCACGCAGTCTTGTTGTCTGTCTCTCCTTCCGACCTGGATCGGCAGCAGGCATTTGCAATCGAGCCTTTAGTTTTCCCACCTCTCGAGTGCACCTAAAACGTTCCGCGAGAATGTGAATCAGGGCGGCGTCCAGATTGTCGATGCTGCTCCGAAGAGCATTCAATTCGGGTGGAGCTTCCAACGTCTCAGGTCCCTTCGATGCGCACGATGTTTTTCGGGCTTCATAACGAGTCTCTGTAAGACTGTTCTTGAGTCAGACCTCGAGTGCGAGCTAACGTTGACGCCTTATGGGCCCGCTCAAGAGTTTTATGCAAGCACATTAGCAAGTGGACGTGATTTCTGGATCCGAGCCGATTGACCGGGTTCTGACATCGGAAGGCCAATGCCACGATCATCGGATCGGGTGCATCGCTTTTCGGGTGTCGCAGAACATCCGACGGATGCCATTCCCGACGGCCTCTATTTGCGGTTATACTCACGCTCGCGCCGTGGTGGTGAAAGGCGCAACCGTCAGACCTATGACTCACGGAGCCCACCGCCATGATCACCTTCGCACCACTGCTCGTTTTCCTCGTCATAGGCTTTTTCGCGTGGCTGCTCTTCACGCTTGCAGTCTTCGCGTTGCCCGTCTTCGCCGGCGTAACGGTTGGTCTTTGGGCCTTCCACACGGGAGCCGGCGCTCTGGGCGGCATCGCTGTCGCCCTCGTCGCTGGCGCCGCGACGTTCAGCATCGGCCAGCTCGCGCTCGCCCTCGTGACATGGACTTGGCTCCGACTCTTGGTCATCATCTTTTACGTCGCACCGGCGACCGTCGCCGGTTACAGCGCTAAACCGACGCAGCAAGATGATTGTCTCCTAGTCCGTGAAGCTCATCATGCGATTGTTTTTCCAGACGCTGAAGCTCCTCTGAAGCGACGAAGGCCGCCGACGGCACGGCTTCATCATCCAGATGATCCAGCACTCGCCGAAGCTCTCCTTGAGAGAACTGCTCTGAATGCAATTCGGCTTGCGCGAAAGCCGACGAGGTGAAGTGATCATCTCGCCATCTCTGCGGGCTCCTCGTCAAGCGGTCGTCGAAGCTCCTCTGCGCGCCTCGTGACTGCCACGTGCCTAATCCTGCCGGCATAACGTTCAACGAACAGCCCGTTCGGCGCGCCGGCATCCTCGCCGAGTGGACGGCCGCTTCACAGCTCAAGCGCATGATCCGCGAGCACCTGCCGCATCAGTGCGCCCTTGATCTCGCGGGCGATCTCGTCGCGGATCTGGGCTCCGAACTGCAACTCGGCGTCGCTGTTTCCGGTCAGGTGATGGTCGGCGAGTCGCTGCTCGAGCCGGCTCGGAAACTCCCCGTCCATCGCCTCGGCGAGCCGGTTCTGCATCTCTGCATGGGCGTCGGGGGCAATCCGGCTCACCACCGTTTCCCAGGGCTGCCAGCGAGTTGCCATAAAATCGGCGAACCCCGCCGCTTCCTCATTCCGCACCTGCGTCTCGGCTGCGGTGAGGTCGTGCTCAGTGACGTACGAGATGTCATAGAACCGCATGTCCGGAGCGATGAGCTGCAGGTCCAGCCGGTCACGTAGCTTGACCTGATAGGCGAGATAGACCTCGATCTCATCGACGAACTGGAGTGAGTTGACCTTCTGACGGGCAATCGGCTCGAGTGCGCCCAGGCGGAACAAGACCCGGGCCTTATGGATGAGCTCGCCGAGCCGATCGTCATAGGCCCCGTCCTCGACATCAGCGTTCAGGCGTGCGGTCTGCATGCTGTTCCAGGTCAGAGTGATGCGATCCTGGCAGCTCTCGCTCGCCCCGAAAGCCAACTGAAAATACTGCTCGCGCAAGTGCGGTCTGATCGCAGCCTGCTGCAGATCCTCTGCGACGGCCTCCCGGAGATAAGGATTATCATAATTTACGGTGTTCCGTAGCCTATCGAGGAAGAGCGCGTATTCCGGCGCCCCCGCTTCGCCGGCGAAGTTTTGCCAGGCGTCGATCACCTTCGGCTCCCCGTCCATCCAGTCCGCTACCACCTCGGCGAGCGACCGTTCCTGATCAACCGCCGGTCCCTCGCCCATCGAGAAGAAGACCCGCGGGCCGTCATAGCCCGGGGAATTGAGGGCTTCCGCCAAATTCGTACGCACCCGCTCGAGCAGCGGATTATTCTCCAAATAAACCATGCACCCAAAACCTAGCCGGGTTAGCAGCGCCTGCGGCAAGCTGCTCAGCCGATTATTGCGTGCCTCGAGCACCTGCAGTTCGACGGGGAGATTGTCGGGTAAGCTGGTCAGCCGGTTGCCGCCGACGTGAAGTCTCTGAAGGTCGGGGGGGAGGGTCTCGGGCAAACTGTCCAGCTGGTTGTCGCGCGCAAAGAGCACCTGCAGTTCGACGGGGAGAGTGTCGGGAAGGCTGGTCAGCCGGTTGCCATCGGCTTCGAGCTCTTGGATTTCAGGCGGGAGTGTATTGGGAAGGCTGGTCAAGCGATTGCCGCCGACGGCAAGTGACTGAAGTCCGATGGGGAGGGCGTCGGGCAGTCTGGTCAACCGGTTGCCACGGACGTCGAGGTCCTGCAGCCCATCCGGCAGGGTATCTGGCAGGCTGGTCAAGCGGCTACTGCCGACCGCGAGCGTCAAAAGCCCCTCTGGAAGGTTTTCAGGCAGACTGGTCAGCCGGTTGCCCCCGATGGCAAGTGACTGAAGCCCGTTAGGGAGTGTGTCGGGCAGGCGGGTCAGCCGGTTGCCGCTGGCGCCGAGCGCCCGCAGTCCAGACGGGAGGGCGTCAGGCAGGTGCACCAACTCGTTGTCGCTCACGTTGAGCGACTGAAGCCCAGGCGGAAGGGCGGCTGGCAGTGTCGTCAGGGATAGATTTAAGAGCTCCAGCCCTGCATAGACGTCGCCTGCCTCACTCCAGGCTTTTATTCGTCTTACAGCCTCTTCGCGGTTCTCGTCTTGCGACTGCCCTTCCTCTTCGGCCCAACCATCCAGGATCTGGTTAAGCCGCGACTCGCTGAAGACAGGTTCTTCATGCGTCTGACCGCTTGCGCGCCTCGGAGCCCCCGTTTGCAAGGCTATGGTCCACTGCGCTGCGGCCGGGGTCAATCTAGAGGTATTGCCATCGCCCGGCCGGGGCTGTCGGCCCAGAATCGATGCCCCCAAATTTTGCTCGGAACGATTCGCGGCGAATGTTGACGACTCCGGCGCTACATCACCGGCCTCGGCCCACGAATGCTCCTCCTGATCGACACTATACGGTGGCCAATCGGCAGCTGAATCCATGGCGTGCCAATCATCTGTCAGACTGAAGTTGCCATCCGACAACTGCCCGTCGCGATCCGCGACCGGAAAAAGCACATGCTGATCGTCTCGTTCAGAGCAGGCGAACGAATCCGACGGCGACCGCGAGGTGCCCTGTCGGACTACATCCTCGTGCGGCATTCCCAAACGATCCGCACCTCTGTTCGAAGCAACACAGGGCGGCTCGCCGAGGCTAATTGGATTGGGAGGCAGGCGACCGTGAAGACGCAAATCATTCACGTGCTGCTGAAACCCGGCTTGGTCGGCCTGCTGCTGTTGCCGCCGATCGTAGTACGCCTGATCGACACGGGTCTCGAATGGGTTGAGATTATTAAACGCATCCATCCCACTCTCCTAGTCAGATCTGAGCAGCTAACGCCGGTCTGGATAAGTACGTTCACGCTAAGAGGCTTAGCTTTCTAGAAGCTGACGAGGGATCAGAGTGATCGTAACTGTCCCGTAAGCCTTCGTGGAACACTTATTGCTGGATGGATCATTGCAGTGACAGCTTGCGTATGTCTGCTACGCAGACTTGAGCCTTGCCGGCGTGATCTCGACGGAAGACGTGCTCATACTCCGCGAGAGCAAGTCAGAAAATTGCATCTCCCGCCGTGCATCCCGCAATCCGATCACTGCGCAGCTGGGTCGGACAGCAAATATCACCTTAACTTGACGCCACGCTGCGCACCTTCTTCTAGGTGACTGGTGGACCGATTGCTGCGCCAGTATGTTCATCGGAGGCGGGCCGAAGTCCATCGTCTCACCTCGAAAATCACCTGATGCGCTCTGGCAACCAACGGCTGGAGAAGATCAGGTAACAGGACGTTATCCGCTCATCGTGCCCATGCTCGCGGGGTGACGGTTAGGGAGGTGCAAGGTGGCTATGCCGGTCGCTCTCACGACAGCACCAGGGAAGCAGACATTGCGCAAAACTGCAATTTGTCACGCGCATGCGGTGGCCACCGCCGGGGAGGCTGGGATTGGAAGTTGGCATACGAAGGCTGTGAGGCCGCCACTGCCCTGTTCTTGCGCAAATACGGAAAGGCGCTCTTCCGCAAAGTGAATCGGCGGACTTCTCGCGATGGAAACGAAAAACCCCGGCATGAAGGCCGGGGCTCCCGTCATGCCACAGCGTACATCCGGCCGGGACAATCAGACGATGGTTAGCACGGAGTTTTCGAAGAAAATGTGACCTTCGCGGTCGCTCTTAAAGGTCGGAGTTTTCGCAAACCCTTGTAGACCGTACAATTGATCACACCGGCCACTTTGTTGCCTTCAGCGCTGTAGAAGCGTTGCTCGCTGCCTCGAGCGGGCAAACAGCAGACCCACGTGGCGATGGTCATTCCCGTTGAAGTCCCAAATCGCCTGTCAGAGACCTTTGTGCCTTTCTGAGGAATCAATGCCAGTTGGTCTCCATCAAGGCAGTGATCCCGTCGGCACGAAGCACGGACTGATTTGAGAGGTTTTATTTCCAGCCATTGCTGTGCGGAAGGGGAGCCAAGCCATGCGCGTTCTCGGGTATTGTTTTCGTCCTCATGGGGCTGGCCAGTCCCGCTTACGCCTGGCGGGATATGGGCGACATGGAGTTGCCGCAATCGCTTACAGGCGGCTCGATGATGCATTGCGGCCGAAAGTCGATGCCCTCATCAAATAGCATCCGGCGTATCCGCCTCAGGCCTGATCGATTTTGAGAAGTCGTTTTGCGGCGATGTCTGGGCGGAGCTTACTATTCTCGTCTACGACAAAGACGCCGCGATCATAACCGTTCTTCTGCTGGCGCATTGGGGCCCCTTGCATGTTAGCGTTCACGCATCAAGCGCGCTGCAGAGCTGTTTCCGAACAATAAAAACCTCCTGACTGCCTTGAAGATGATGGACGAATTTCAAGCGCGGTGGCTCAAGGCGGATGGTAAGCAATGCCAGCAATACGGATAGAGATCAGCGCGGCAGTCACTGGTCGCTGTTGCTGGTTGATGCGCAGTCTGATCCGATTGCGTCCACTGACATTCCTGAGCGTCCGCCGAGGCGGGGTGATACCGATCTCGCTGCGACCTTGAAGATGATATACGAAATTGATCCCGGAGACGCCGCTCTCATCCTTGAAAGCCCCTAAAGTTCTGACTACAGAGCTAAGGAAATCTGCCCTGGAGCGGGCTGCACGACTTGGTGCTCTAAGTGCGTGGCTTAAAGAATCGAAGCTGCTGGAAATGTGGGTAATCGAAAGCTGCGTCGTAGGCGCGCGGCTAAAGTTTGGGCGTAAGCCGATCTCGCCGAGCCTGTCGGATAGCTCGAGCTCCGAGGCGATATGGCGCGCTCAGCAGCAATTGAAAAAGCGCTCTGTTACCTTGGTAGATGGCGGCGGAGCGGTTACGTCCTGAACCCGTCATCACCTGCGCGCCGTCGGCGTTGTGAACGGACCACAACCACCTTCGACCGCGCTGCTTCAAGACATATTCGAAGAATGGGAGACTTATGGTTAGCGAGTCCATTTCTGACAACCGTGCGTTTGGTCTTCTGAATGCCAGAGCGGGCCCATTCCAGGCGATGTCTCATTGTAGCAGCCTTGGCAATGAACTCGCTTGATCGGTCAATGCCGCTTTCATCAAAAGTGAGCTCATCCTGCGCTGTCTGTCGTGGCGCCAAAGTCGCGAGATGCTTGCGCGTTTTGGCCATCAGCGACATCTGCAGGATCCGGTCATCGTTTGCGGAGGACTTATGCCGCAGCAACCTTTTTTCTCTAGCAACTTTGAGTGGGTCGTCACGAAGGAAGGGGCGACGTGCATCAATCGTGACACCAGATTGGCCGGTACAACCCTTTTTCTCTGCCCAAATAGGTCACCGCCATCAGGATCGTCCACCGTGGCCCAGTGATGCCCAACACAATGGTCCTCCCATGTGATCGGCCGGACAATCTCGTTTCCGTCAGTATAGATGCGGCCAAGCGCGCTTGCTGGATCAGCCATCTTAAGCCGGGTTCCGTCCTTTACAACCGTCCTTAGCGCCGATTAGGGGGCGGCAGTGCCGCAAGAGCAGGTAAATCAAACACTTGGTATAGTTGGGACGGATGGGCTTGCGAACAACAGGCTGGCCGGAGCTATGGCCCAGTGTCTTGGACCAACGGCAGTATGCACGGCAAAGTTGCGTTAGGATCGATGCACGCTGACAAGATAGCTGCGCGTCGCCAAGTGAGATTTCCGCGATGTGGGCTGCTTCTTTGCCGCGCTCGCCGGTATGCCGAATATTCAGCGAGGTGCATGTCGCATTTACGGATTCAATGCCCCAGCAACGGCGACTTATGACTACACGTAATAGCCTTCCTGTAGCGGCGGCGGTCTTCGGCAAACGTCCGTATAGTTCTTTCCAACCTTCCCATATCCGCAATCGATGTTCGTTTGATTGAGCTGCCGCTTGACGTCGTTTTAACTGTCGAGCAATCGAGGGGGCGATTGCAGTTATCTTTTGGTGATCCCGCCGATCAATCGAACCGAACGGACTAAACTCATGAGTGCTACACAAAAGTCTTGTTTTGATACTTTGCACGGGAGCGGCTGTCCATGTGATCCCCCGGCTGGCTTGTTTCGCTCAATCGAGCGAGCGCCGGCAGAGTTTGCTTTTCAGGCACGAGGGTCTGAACGATGAGCGGACGTTTCGGCCGTTCGCCTGCGGTGTGCTTTCTTCTTGGTCTTCCACGATCCGGGACGACACTCCTGGCGCATTTGCTCCAGCACCATCCAGATATTGTGGCTCCGCCTGAACCCTGGTTGATGCTGGCGCTTGAAGCATTTGGCAAGGTGGACCAGCGCCATCCGGCGGGCAGCTCACTGATCAAGACCGCGACCTCGGAGTTTCTGGGGCGGATAGATCGCACGATCGCCAGCCGCGCTTATGCCGATGCAGCATATGATCAGTATCTGGTGGACGCGGGCAAGCGCATCATCATAGACAAGACACCGCGGTATTGGACCGTGCTTGAGTTTCTTGAATCTGTCTATCCAGAAGCGCCACACATCCTTCTGATGCGCAATCCCTATGCCATCGCCGCTTCACTGAAATCGACGTGGGGCGTCCCACTGCGGACAGAAAGCCCGCATTCGGTTAGCGTATCCAGTCTCACCGATCTGATGCTCCGTCTGCCCGACGTCATCATAACTTCACTCGCCGATTTGGTTCTGGGCCTTCCCAAGCTCGCCGCGCACCGCTCTCGCCCGCAGACTCAGTTCGTGCAATACGAACTGCTCGTGGCGCATCCGGACGAGGAAATCCGGCGTCTGTTGAAGGGGCTCGGCTGTGACCCAGCGGCCGTCGCATCGGCTGGGATGAGACAAGCAGATTATCTTCGATCCAGCAGCTTTGGGGATCGAAATATCCTGGAACGAAACGCCGTCGACGAAAGCTCTGTCAAATCATGGCAATCTCAATTGAGCGTCGAAGAGATGCAAACCGTGACTGATTTGGTCGGCTCTGAGCTTTTGCTAGAACTCGGATATGAGCAGGAACTGCTGCGTGCACAGGAAGCCGGAGTGCTGGATAGGGGAAGTGAGGTAACTGAACTCTATCGTCGGATATTCCGAACCTGGTGGGATTTGCGAAGTACCAAGGCCGGAGCATTATCTGGCCCCTCTCACGCTGGAGAGCCGGTCCATACTGCTTGGAACGTTTCGGAGAACCGCGACGCGGCTATCGAGATGTTGCGAGGCGAAGTCGAGCGGCTTGAGCGGATCCTTAATAACTGCTAGTGCGATCTGAATGCTTGCGATCAAAACACGTTGGTTGATTTAGCCAAGATCCTGGACCCGCACGAGCTGATCTCCCGATTAGCTGTGAGGCCGGCGCCGGCCGCACCAGCGGAGGAATACGAGATGCTGCCGCGTCTGCAAGTCTGCTGTCCAATGGAGCTCGACCTCATGAACGAGCCTGCCGCTTGGCCGGCCGTTTCCTCCGCGCATATTCTCCACTCTGGGCTGGAGCTACAGAACGGCGAAGAACAGAGATCCTGCATCGAAAAGAAGATATATGCTGCCGAAACATCTGCGCCGTCTCGAAGCTGAATCGATTGAAATCATGCGTGATGTGGTCGCCGGGTTCAAACGGCCGGTCATGCTTTACTCGATCGGAAAAGACTCAAGCGTGATGCTGCACATTGCGATCAAGG
This sequence comes from Bradyrhizobium sp. B117, assembly GCF_038969555.1. Lineage (NCBI taxonomy): Bacteria > Pseudomonadati > Pseudomonadota > Alphaproteobacteria > Hyphomicrobiales > Nitrobacteraceae > Bradyrhizobium > Bradyrhizobium sp. B117. The sequence goes on along the minus strand of NZ_CP152414.1, from coordinate 8,091,093 downwards.
CGTTCTATCCGGCAAAATTGCCTTTCCCCCTGCTTCACGTCGACACGACCTGGAAGTTCCGTGAGATGATCAGCTTTCGAGACGCGACAGCCAAGCGGCTCGGCCTCGACTTGATTGTCCATATCAACAAGGAGGGCATCGCGCGCGGGATCAATCCGATCGATTCCGGCTCCGCGCTCCATACCCAGGTGATGAAGACAGACGCGCTGAAGCAGGCCCTCGACCTCCACGGATTTGATGCCGCCTTTGGCGGCGCCCGGCGCGATGAGGAAAAGAGTCGCGCAAAAGAACGGATACTCTCCTTCCGTTCGGCCGGACACGTATGGGACCCCCGTAGCCAGCGACCGGAGCTTTGGAGCTTGTTCAACACGCGGATACGCCAGGGTGAAACCATGCGCGTGTTTGCGATGTCAAACTGGACCGAGCTCGATGTCTGGGAATACATCATGCTCGAGAAGATTCCGGTCGTTCCGCTCTACTTCGCAAAACTAAGACCCACAGTACGTCGAAATGGTGCGACGATCATGATCGACGACAAGCGATTGCCGCTTAACTGCGGCGAGACGCCAGAAATGCGGATGATCCGCTTTCGGACGCTTGGATGTTACCCTTTGAGCGGGGCTATTGAATCCGACGCGATGGCGATTGAAGACATCGTCGCAGAAATGCGGACTGCGACTGTGTCGGAGCGCCAGGGACGCCTAATTGATGTCGATGAAGCCGCTTCAATGGAGAAGAAGAAGAGGGAAGGTTACTTTTGATGTTTGTAAAGCCGGCAACGGAAGCGGTCCCGGCCAGGACAAAGGATCAGCTGCGATTCATCACGTGTGGCTCGGTGGACGACGGCAAATCGACGCTGATCGGCCGGTTACTGCACGACAGCAAGATGATCTACCACGATCAGCTCACGGTGCTGAAACGCGACAGCATCAAGCACGGTAGCGCCGGAAATGACATCGATTTCGCGTTACTCGTGGACGGGCTCGAGGCCGAACGGGAGCAGGGCATCACGATCGACGTCGCCTACCGCTTCTTCACGACGCCGCGGCGCTCCTTCATGGTGGCCGACGCTCCCGGCCACGAGCAGTATACCCGCAATATGGCTACCGGCGCCTCCCATGCCCAGCTCGCCATCATCCTGATCGATGCCCGCAAAGGCGTGATGGTTCAGACCCGCCGCCACTCCTTTATCTGTTCGCTGCTCGGTATTCGTCATGTCGTGCTGGCAGTGAACAAGATCGATCTTGTCGCATACAACAAAGAGTGCTTCGATCGGATCGCCCGTGACTATCTGGCCTTTGCCGCCGGTCTCGGCTTCACCTCGATCGTTCCGGTCCCGATCTCGGCCCGCTACGGCGACAACGTTGTGGATCGCTCCGCTCATGCCAACTGGTACGATGGTCCCTGCCTGCTCGAGCATTTGGAGAGCATTGACATCCCGTCCGGCACCGCAGGCCAGGCTTTCCGCTTTCCGGTCCAATGGGTGAACCGCCCAAACCCGGATTTTCGGGGTTATGCCGGGACGGTGGCTTCCGGGAGGATTTCGGCAGGAGACGAGATCGTTGTCGCCGCCTCGGGACGGACCACGCGCATCAAGCGGATCGTGACCCATGATGGCGACCTTGTCGGCGCCGAAGCCGGCGATGCGGTTACCATTACACTGGAAGATGAAATCGATATCGGCCGTGGCGACATTCTGTCGCGGCCGGACGACCGACCGAAGGTCGCCGACCAGTTCGCCGCTTATGTGATCTGGATGGACAACGAGCCGCTCGCTCCCGGACGCAATTACATCCTGCGGATTGGATCGCAGACGATTATCGGCAGCATTACCGCAATTAAACATCGGATCGACGTCAACACTTGTGAGCATCTGACCACCGGGATGCTTTCCCTCAACGAGATCGGCTTCTGCGATGTTGCGACCGCAATGCCCGCAGTATTCGATCCTTACGAGCTCAATCGAAAGACCGGATCATTTATCTTCATTGATCGTTACACGAATCGTACGGTCGGGGCCGGCATGATCGCCTTTCCGCTACGGCGGGACACCAATATTGTTAGGCAAGCGCTATCCGTGGACAGGAGGGAGCGCGCCGCGCTCAAGAATCAGAAGCCTTGCGTCATCTGGTTCACTGGCCTGTCTGGCGCGGGAAAGACGACGATTGCCAACCTGGTTGATCAAAAGCTGTGTGGCATGTCGCGGCATACTATGCTGCTGGATGGCGACAACCTCCGGCACGGATTAAACGCGGACCTCGGTTTCTCGGAGACGGACCGCGTGGAGAACATTCGGCGCGTCGGTGAAGTTGCCAAGTTGATGGCGGACAGCGGCTTGATCGTGATCTGCTCCTTCATCTCGCCCTCTAGGGCCGAACGGGACAGGGTGCGCGGTCTGGTTGGCAAGGATGAGTTCATAGAAGTCTTCGTCGATACGCCAATCGAGGAATGCGCTCGGCGAGATCCAAAAGGCCTGTACTCAAAAGTGAAATCCGGCCAGATCAAGAACTTCACCGGGATCGATTCGTGCTACGAAGCACCAACAACACCCGAGATTCATCTGAGGACCATGGAGCAGACCCTAGAGCATTCAGCGGAAGCGGTAGTGGATGTCTTGATGGCGCGCTCAATTCTTAATGGTTAGATGTCCCTCGCATCGCACCATCGAATATCCTGCGGGCCCGGCCAAAGACGATTCGGCTCGGGCTGGCCTGCCATCGGACTTTTCGCTCTAAAGGAACAAAATTGTCGCACCCACTCCTCGAGTGCCGGCTTCCGGTTACATGCTCGAAGTGACGGGCAATTCGAGAGCGAGTACGCGAGCAGAGATTGAGCATGGTCGGGAGCGGATGGAGATCAAGAAGTGCCTTCCATGCTCCAGATGAGAATCTACGACGATGACAAAGGCCAGAGAGGAATTCCGACTCCCAGTCGGTTGAGTTTCGCTTAGCGCTTCTTTCTACGCGTGCGGCCAGCGACGCCGAGCTCCCATTTAGCCAAGCCAGGCAGCGTCTCGGCCGGCTTCGATCTTTCGCGCAGCAGTATGAGGGTGGGGCCCCGGTTTTCTGAGCCTGGCCGCGTCCAGCGAGCGGGCGCTTGCTTCAGTATATTGACCAATCCGAACTTAGCAGTCGACCCCGACTCTCTCCTGTCGCGACCTGCCAGCTTTCGGGAAGCTTGCTTCCTTTTGGCCCGCCGCTCGTCGACCGATGCGGCCCGTGTGCGCGCCGCGTCTTCGCATCGCAAGACAAAGCAGCCGCGATCCTTAGCCATCCTGCCATGAAGCCGGTGAGGAGCGCGGCCAAAAAGGCAAGCGAGTTCATCCATGACAAGCGACAAGGCCGATGTCTTGATGATCCGCTCTGGTCCACCGTCAACCTGTTCGACCGCGCGGTACACCGCGTCGAACGCGAGCTCGCCATCAACGAGCAGGCGCTGCAGAGGAGCCAACGCGAGCAGGACGGCTCGGAGGCGCAATCCGTCCAACCAGATCGCCTCGATGCTGCCAGCCTAGCGATTGCTCGCAGATAGGGACACGTGCCATCACCTGGAATCGGCTCGACGTAGTCCTAAGCAGGACGACATGTTCTGCTTCGCGGCGACTGGCCGAAAGGTGTCGAACTGATCGTTGCTAAACGGCCAGCGATTCAAGGCCCCCCAATTGTCTTCAAGCCGGACTCGACGAAGGCCGCTCCATTGAAGCGCAAAGATGTGATATCGGCAGTCAGGTGCGACGAGCGCGTACATTTTCCAGGCACCAGCAGCCAGGAGGATCTCGCCTGCACGGCGGAGAAGCTCGGTACCTCCATCTGGGGGTATGGCGAGGATCGTACGTGAACGGAAGATCGGGCCATCACTTCCCTCCAAGTATCGCGCTTGCAGGCGGAATGCCGACGGTCCCGATGTCGAACTCTCACTCTAGCTCGCTGTGAATCTCAGCACTCTGCCGCCTACGTCGGCTTGTCGCCGCCAGATGGGAGTACGTCAGGAAAAATTCACACGAGAAAATGCCGGGAGAGGGTTGAAACGACCCTAACGTCAAGTTGTACGATCTCGAAATGGACAACGACAGTGATTGGCGTCCGAAATCCTCCAAAAAGCGACGGAGTGCGAATGCATCGAGTCTCAAGCCCACGCATCAGACTGCCGCTGCCGACAACGATCATCAAGTGTGTCGTGGCATGGTCTGCATCCAGGCGCGATGACATCCGACTGCATCGTTTTCCTAACGTCGAGTTTGCCTGAATAGAGCAGGTCCACCGCGTAAGGTCGGTCACCGACCTACTGCTTCGCGCCGGCTAGAAGCCGACGGCGCTTAAGTCTGCATATGGATGATAGTTGGGATGAGATCGCGCGTCAGCGTCACCTGCGTTCGAGCGCGCGCTCGGAAGGCCAATGTCTAGGAGATGTGAATGGCATCCGTGAGGAGCTTTATGAGCGATCGCTCCGCATCTGCGATGAGATACGGAGGTCGCCATCCGGCAGGGGTTTCGGACGCCCACCCGAAACGCGCCCGCGTATGGCGCTGGGCCCGAAGCTGTTGACCTAGGAAGTCGATGCTCGCCCAGGGCTCCCTGGTGGCTGGCGTTATCCAGATCAATTGACACGACAACTTGAGGAGGAATGGTTTGACGAGACAGCGCTCTTTGCTGACGCCTGGTCCATTGTCGTTATCGCTGGCGGTCAGGAGCCAGATGCAGCTTGATCTCGCGTCGCGCGATCGCGAGTTCAAGGAAGTGACCGCCTGCATGAGGCGGCTGATGCTCAGCTTGTTGGGAAATGCTGAGGACTATTCGGTGGTGCCTATTCAGGGAGGCGGCTCTTTTGCGATGGAAGCCGCGCTCTCTTCATTTGTGTCCCGAGCGGACAGGCCGCTCGTTTGCATAAACGGCATCTATGGCGAGCGCATTTTACGAATCTTGCGGCTGTGGGGCGTCGAAGCGCTGAAGCTCGTCAAGCGAGCGACCGATCCTTTGGATCCTGAAGAAATTGGCGAGTATCTGAGCCGAAATCCTGGCGTTACGCACCTATGTTTGGTGCATTGCGAGACGACAACCGGAATCGTCAATCCCCTGGACGCGATTGTGGAGGAGGCGAGGCGACGTGGCGTAAAGACCATCATCGACGCGATGAGTTCTTTTGGCGCCCATAATATCGATCTGACCCAGCGTGGAGCTGACGTCCTGGTCACCTCGAGCAACAAGTGCATTGAAGGGCCGCCGGGAGTAGCGTTTGTCATCGCGTCTCGCGAGCTGCTCGAGAATGCGGTTCAAGAACGGAGGTCCTTTGTGCTCGACGTGAGAGATCAATGGCTCTCGCTCGAGCGCAGCGGTGAGTGGCGATCGACCCCACCAACCCACATCGTTCAGGCAACGACAAAGGCCCTGGAGATTCTGCACGAGGAGGGCATTGATGCGAGGCGCCGCAGGTATGAGAAGATTAGGGACGATCTCGTCAAAGAACTCGAAGGAGTAGTGTCGCCGCTGCTGTCGACCGAGTTGCAATCGCCGGTCTGCGTCGCGTTCGGTGCGCCGTCCGGAATCGTGGACCAGGCAGGATTCGACGGGCTGTACCGCCACTTGGCAGCCCACAACCTTTACGTCTACTCGAAGCTGCATCTTCCGACGCGGAGTTTCCGTATTGGTTGCATTGGAGAAATCCAATCCAGCTGGATCGTGCAGTTGGGCTGCGCATTTCGTACATATTTCCGCTCCAGTCAGGGTCGGTCAGCTGCGCCGATGTCGGCCCAAGAGACATGTGGCGCTCGGGTAAAGATGCCAGCTCGAATGGCTGGAGAACCGCAGCTGTCGTTTTCGGCCGAGACCGCGGTTCTGCATGCGGGCTATCGACGCGACGCAGTGACGAAAGCCGTCGCAGTGCCGATTTACCAGAATACGGCTTATGAACTCGATGGCGATCTAAACCACATTGCTGACGTCTACAACGTCAAGGCCGACGGGTTCACCTACACGAGGATCATCAATCCGACGACCCGCGCGCTGGAAAGGCGCTACGCCTCCGTCGATATGGGAAGGGACTCGCTCGCCGTCGCGTCAGGTCAAGCGGCGACGTTCCTGGCTATCGTCAACCTGTCAAGTGGCGAAGTGGGAGACAATGTCGTCGCCTCTCCGTATCTATATGGCAATACCTGGAACCTGCTCCACAACACATTAAAGCGTCTTGGCATCAGCGTGAGGACGGCAGATCCTCGAAAGCCCGAGACGTTTGAACGTGCCATTGATGATCGCACGATATGCCTGTTCGGAGAGGTGATTTCGAATCCTTGTCTGATTCCGCTCCCCGTCAAACAGCTGGCCGAGATCGGCCGAAAGTACGGCGTGCCTTTGGTCGTGGACAATACGACAACGCCCCTGGTATGCCGGCCGTCAGATCTCGGCGCTGCGATTACGACGTACTCCGCAACAAAATATATTTGCGGCCACGGTACGACGCTCGGCGGACTGATCGTTGACAACGGCGAGTTTAGCTACCGGGGAGCCTCTCGCTTTCCCTTGTTCAATCGTCCCGACGATGCGCATGGCGGAATTATCTGGCATAACGCGGTGCGCGATGTCGACGATCTCGGAAAGAGCGAGTTTCTCCTCAAGGCTCGCATGACCTGGTTGCGCGATACCGGCGCGGCGATCGCCCCGTTTGCGAGCTTTCAACTGATCCAGGGGCTTGAAACGCTGCCACTTCGCATGAAGCAGCACTGCGCGAATGCCAGGATCGTGGCCGATGTTCTCAAGGAGCATCCTAAAGTGCGCCGTGTCTTCTACCCCGGGCTCTTTGAAGGCGCCGATCGGGAAGTCGTCGAACAGACACTCAATGTTGCATACGGACACGGGGCGATGGTCATGTTCGAAGTGGAGGACGAACAAGCCGGGCGCAAGTTCATCCAGAACGTCGACTTGATGTATCACGTTTCGAATGTAGGCGACGCCCGCACGCTCGTGACCCATCCTGTCTCGACGACCCACACCACCGTCCCGCGGGAAAAGCGCGAAGCCGCCGGCATATTTGGCGGCTCGATCCGGCTTTGCGTCGGCATCGAAGATGTCAACGACATCCTGCGCGATCTGGACAAGGCGCTTTCCGCAATCTGACAACCAGCAAGGCGATCAGGAGGAAGTTCTCATGAATCAGGCAGATGCTTGGAAATTGAGGTCATCACGCTATGAGGCCGTTCAATTCAGCCGAGAGATCAATAAGCAGCTCTCTGAGCTGAGGCCCGACAACATAACGGGAGCCGCATATATTGCCAAAGATTACGCTATCATCACTGCGTGCACGCTCGCGACTGTGTCAGTCTCATGGTGGCTCTACCCGCTGGCCGTCCTTCTAATTGGTGCCTATCAGCGCGGATTGACAACCATCGCTCATGATGCGGCTCACCGCACGCTCGCGAAGAACACGACCTGGAACTACGTCCTGGGCATTCTGTTCGCTTCCTATCCCTTGTTCCAGCGCCACTGGGCCTACCGGATTTCGCACGTCTATTTGCATCACCCCTATCTTGGAGACCCGGACAAGGACCCCGACCTGAAGTTCTTCCTGGCCAGCGGCGTTTACGAGGTGCAGCCTCCGGAGCGATACGCTTTCAACATGATCTGGAAGCCGATCTTCGGCGGCGCGACAGTGGCGTATCTGAAGTACCTTTGGACGAATCGATTTTCGGTCACAGATGTCGAGGATCAGAGCCGCTCAGGCATACTTGTCGACAAGTATGGCTTCTATCTCTTCTGGATCAGCATCCTGGCCGGGTCATATGCTGTTGGGCTGCTCCATATCGTCGTCCTGTTCTGGATCGTGCCCTATCTCACCACGTTTCAGGTCCTCGGATGGTTCATCGAGCTCGCTGAGCACTCACCTATGTGCGAAACCGAGACGCAGAACGTCTATCTCACCCGGAATCGGAAAGGAAATTTCCTCGAGCGGGCCATCCTCGGGCAGAATTTGGATGAGTACCACCTTGAGCATCACCTTTCGCCGGGCATTCCGTTTTGGCTGTTGCGCAAAGCTCAGAAAATCCGAATGCAAGATCCGAACTATGCGAAGGTTGCCGCGACCTGGGGCGGGCTCTTTGTCAAGGGACCTCAAGGTCAATCTAGCGTCATAGATCAGTTAAAAGAGCGAAATCGACGGTTGTATGAGCAGTCCATTGCCGAGGTTCGCACACGAGGGCAGGTGGCGTGACGTTGCTTCGGCCAGAGAGCACCCGAGCCGTGGTAGGCGTCACTTCGAACCGTCTTCTGGTCGATGCTGTGCATCGCGACTGGTTGCGGCGCAAGTACTTGCAGGCACTCCATCGTCAGGGGGGCGTGGCTTGCGTCATATTGCCGACGGTCGACGCCGAAGATGCGAGGGAGGAGGTCGTCCCGGCGATCATGCGACGGCTCGACGGCTTGGTGTTGACAGGTGATGAATCGAACATCGACCCCGCCGTCCTGAGAGCGCCCGCGTCCTTGACGGAGGATGACCGGCAGGACGTTGAGGTTGGGATCCTCGACCGTCCGCGGGACAGGCTCTCTGCCGTAACTATAGAGAGCGCCATCGCGCTCGGAATGCCTATTCTAGGCATCTGCCGTGGGCTTCAGGAACTCAACGTCTATTTCGGCGGCACGCTCCGCTCATCGCTTGCGGAGTGGAGGCCGGAAAGTGGTGCGATGCATGCCGAGAAGCCAGATCGTCCAAGAGACCGCCAGTACGACGCCGCCCACAGCGTCAAGATATGTTCCGATGGCGCGCTCTTTCCGATCGCGCGGACGATCGAAGCGCAAGTCAACTCGCTGCACAATCAAGGCATCGAGGCGCTTGCCCCGGCGCTGAGACGGGAGGCGTGGGCGCCTGACGGTTTGGTCGAGGCGGCTTCGGTCATTGGCGCCCCGACGCTGCAAATCGGTGTGCAATGGCACCCCGAATGGCACGTCTCAAGCGATCTCCTCAGCAAGCAATTGTTCAAGGCGTTTGGAGAGGCGTGTGTTGGGTACTACCGGACTAAGAGGAGCTAGAGGCGGATTGTGACATTTCAAACCAAACGTGGTCCGTGCACGTCGAAAGGACATTTCCTCGGAGCCGACGCACGCGTCGGGTCCTGCGAGGGCCGTGCGTCGCCTCGCGGGCACAGGAAGACTGGACGATTGGCGAATCGCTTCGCTCTGGGAGTTTTCTTTGTGGCGCTTTACGTCGTCCTGAGCGCGGCAGGCGAGGTTTATGCGGCGTCGTATTTTCAGCAAGCGGATGTGTTCGTCGCGCTCCTGCTGTCCTTCGCTGTGGTTTGTCTGATGTTCAATCTCCTGGCTCGCCACGGGGGAGGCGGGGCAACGGTGACGAAATGGTCGCTCCTGGTCTTTGTCGCGCTCAATGTCGTGACAGCAATCAGCTGGATCGGCTTATTTATCGGATTGAAATACGCAGAACCCGCGATCGTCGTCGCCTTCATGGTGGCGCTGGGGCCCACCGCAACAGCGTGGTTGAATGCACTGATCAGGCGCCAGGGTGCCCCTCCAGCAGCCGATATTGTCGTGAGCGTCACGATCGCAACGATCGGAACTTACATGATTTGGATCTCGGCCAGCGGCAACGCAGGCGTGGAGTGGGGGGCTCGATCGTCCTTTGGCATCGTCTTGGCCATCGTGGCCGGCCTATCGCTGGCCCTTACAAATATACTTGTCAAACTGCTCTTCGATCGTGGGTTTTCCGGCCGACAAGTCCTGGCGCATCGCTTTTATGGAACGATTCTCTTGCTGCTGGGACTAGTCGATCATTCATCTATCTTGCCTGAGATCTCGCAGCATTGGTTTGCGATCGCAGCAATTGGGCTGTCGACGATCCTTATTCCTTTGCTCTTGATCCAGCAGGGCATTCGGCACGTAGAGCCCTTCACCGTCAACATGGTCCTGTCCACCGCCCCTATCATCACCTTCCTGTTCCAGTACTTCGATTCTCGCATCGTGCCTTCGTCACACACGTTCGTTGGAAATGTTCTCATTACGGCTGTTGCTGTCGGCAACATCTACTTGCAGTATCGGAGATCCGCATGAAAGAACGGAATTGTGTAATCGTAGACGCCTACTCTACCGGCCGATACCTACCGGAAGAGTTCAAGCGCTATGGAATTGGAACGGTGCATGTGATGTCGGCTGCACAGATTCCGCCCATATTCCAATCGCATTTCAATGCGGATCTGTATGGTGAAGTCATTCGCCCCAGGGAGCGCATGGGGTACGACGACATCGTTGAATATCATCTTCAGGCTCTCCATGGCCGGGAATTGGAGTTCGTTATCGCGGGCTGCGAGACCGGAGTTGAACTCGCCGATTCTTTGTCGGAGCGGCTGGGCGTACCATCAAATGGGACCGCGCTATCCGCTGCTCGGCGTGACAAAGCGCGATTGTCTTGCGCGCTCACCTCCGCAGGCGTGCGATCGATCAGACAAATCGTGTCCGACAGTCCTGTAGAGATCGCGAGCTGGAAGCGCGAAGCGAAGTTCGATCAGATCGTGATCAAGCCTCTGAACAGTACGGGTACCGAGGATGTATTCTTTTGCTCGACAGATGCTGATATTCAGCGGGCTCTTAGCGCAATTGTCGGGAAGACGAACCGTGTCGGAGCATTGAATCGCTTTGCCCTTGGGCAAGAAAAAATAAATGGCCAGCAATACACGGTCAATGCCGTATCGATGGACGGGGAAGCCTTCGTCACGGAGGCCTGGACATATGACACGGTTCCAATTGAGGGGGCATCATCGGTCTGCTCACTTGAGAGATTGTTGGAGGGCAGCGAACCAATCGTTCAGGAACTGTCAGACTACTTGGAGCGTGCGTTGCAGGCACTACAGATCGTCGACGGACCGGCTCATGCTGAGATCATCGTCGACCATCGGGGACCGGTCCTGGTGGACTTCGGAGCGAGGCTTCAAGGGACCATGTCGGCAAAAGCACGAACGATGGCGTTGGGGCACAACCATATGACCCTGACGGCCCGGCGCTACGCAGATCCCAACGGCTTTGGTGAATATATGAGGCTGCGCAGGCCCTACAAGCGGCAGGCTCACGCACTTTGCGTCTCGCTGATCTCAGATATGGGCGGTGTCGTTGCCGGTTACCCGGGACTCGAAGCAATCCGCAAGCTCTCAAGCTTCGCGGATGCCATTGCATTCGTTCCGATTGGTCAAGAGCTAGTTCCCACGATCGACTTGGTGTCAACACCAGGCATCGTTTATCTCGTGAATAGCGACTTGACTCAGCTTGAGAGTGACTATCGCAAGTTGCGAGCAATGCGGATGGACCAGGTGTTCGATTTTGTGATGCAGGACCGCGACTAATGCCAACTGATTTCAGGTTGACCGGAGGGAATCGGTCCCGCGTGGCGATGGTCGGCGCAAGCGACTTCGATGGCGTTCTGCGAGGCAAACACGTCTTAGGTGAAGATCTCTCGGATGGAGATAAAGTTATCAAGTTCTCTGAAGCGGTGCTGGCGTGGGATTGTACGGACCGGGTCATTCCGGCCAGTTTCACGCAAAAGCCGCTATCAGCGTTCGGAGATGCTGACCTGCGTATTCTGTCAGGCACCGGCCGTTCGGTGTCTCATCTTGGCGATCAATATCTCTACCTCGCGGAGTTCATGGGCGCACATGAGGACATCTGCCCGCGCGGTATTCTGCGTAAGGTCCTGCGAAGGGCTGCTGAACACGGATACGACTGCACTGCCGGGTTCGAGTTTGAATTCATGCTGTTTAGGGAGAACGCAGACACGATTGAAGAAAAGCCGTTCGGCGAGTGGGCTCCTTTAACTCGCGGCCCGTTCGGCTACTCGATTGCGCGCTCTGTCGCGCAACATGAGCTGTTTGATGAGATCTTGGCGCTTTGTGAGAAGGCTAGAATACCTCTCAGCGGACTGCACTTTGAAACGGGACCTGGCGTGGTCGAAGCGTCACTTCGTCATTGTGATGCGCTGGAAGCTGCCGATCGAGCAACCATATTCAAGTCGATGATAAAGGCCTGGGCGCAAACTCGAGGCATGATGGCTACATTTATGGCTAAGGTTTCCGAGGAATGGCCCGGCCAGTCCGGGCATATTCACATCTCGATGTCCTCGGATAGTCAGAACGCGTTTTACGACAGTGATGCGTTCGGCAACGTCTCGAAGCTTATGAGGCAATTCATCGCCGGACAACTAGAATACATGAATGAGTTCTGTGTGCTCGCTGCGCCGAACTTCAACAGCTACAAGAGATTGGTACCTGGCTGCTGGGCACCAATCTGTCCAAGCTGGGGAGTTGACAACCGCTCCTGCGCAATTCGCGCCATTCCGGGAGAGCCATCTGCCCATCGCCTGGAGTATAGGCTGCCTGGCGCAGACCTGAACCCATATCTCGCGCTCGCAAGTGCGATTGGTTCGGGAATATTGGGTGTCGAGACAGGTCCGGCACTGCCGGATTCGATCATCGGTGATGCAAGCGCGGAAATGTGTCGGCCGTCCGCGAGACTGCCTCAAAGCCTATCAGAGGCAACTTCTCGGTTTGCAGAGTCTGCGGCGGCAAGTGATGTCTTCGGAGAAAGGTTCGTTGAAGCGTTTTCTTGCTCGCGCCGTTGGGAGTGGGAAGCCGTTCAACATCGGGTCACCGACTTTGAACGTCGGAGATACTTCGAGATCATTTAGCTTGAGCTCTTCGACAGTTCTGAACTTCATTCCTCTGGCTTGCCGGCTACACTATTGCGGCTGCCTGTTCCGCTGATGTTGGACTTCATACAGAGCAAATGTGCGTTACTCGTCAAGTGAGGACCTCGGGAACGTTGCGGAGGTCTGCTGTTATCTGCTCTGTGGCAGCAACCGCGATTGCTCCGTTGGGATGCTAGATTATATCTAACGTCCGGTCCTTCTCGTAAGCTTTACATCGGCAAGCAGATGGTGGAGCTCAAGCATGCGCCCGGTTGGCAGCTATCCCTCGCAAGCCGTCGAGCGTGCGCGCGCTTGCCCGGGTTGGTCCCAAAGCGGCAAGACAAACGTTGCGGTTTGTCAGCCAGAAACTCACTCCGGCTGAAGTGAACGAGCTGAAGTTCCTCGCCTCTTCATTGCCGACTTGGCGCGCCAGACCGGTAATCGGACTGTAGGCGTAGCTCTGCGGCCCTTTTGATGATTGACGCTTGACATCTATTTGAGCCGCGTGCCGCGACGCCGCGGCTTCCAAATTTTGGACAATGCGCTGGCGCCGGCCTCGAGCATCCTCGGGGTGACGAGGTTGGGATCGAACTGTGCGGGCTCCAGAAGCGCATATTTTCATATTCCAGATGAGTAGGGTCGCCGCTGGCATCGAGGTATTCGGCATAGCCGGGCGCACCGCCGACGTCCTCGAGCAGGAGGGAAGTCCCTCTATCGTCGTGGTGTCGAACCATTTTTCGAGTTTGATCACTTGGTCTCAGCTGTCACCGAAATCATAGAGATAAATGGATCGTCTTCGCGCCGGTCTCCTGAACGATATTGAAGAGCCGCGTCTTGCGATGCATCGATGGGCTGAAGGCCAAAAATCTCCTCCGGGATCAGGGATACCCCGACGTCCTTCGCCGGCCAGGAACTCCAAGAGATGGCTGTTCGTCCGGCCAAACGCCGCCTGAAGCGTCAGATCGGCCGATCAAGGCGCAGCGTGAGCGGCACGACAAGGCATCGCGTCACCTCCGGTTTCACATCCTTGAGAGGTCACCTTGATCCGGACCGAGGTCGTGTTCAGGCGCATGCCGCCAGCCTCGGATCATGTGCTCAGCATTGAAGATTGAGTGGTGGACGCCATTTCTTAGTAGCGCTTTCGATAATCGCAGGGTTGATTGCCTCAAAGCAGTTTGGAAAGGCCGGGGGGACCTAACAACGCTCTTGCCGATGTTTCTGCTAATACCCTTCGGCGGTATCCTTCTCGTCTTCGGACATGCACTGGGATACATGCATCTCGAAATACCTGCATAATCCTCGATATCGGTCGGAGCAATCTTGGTGGGGAAACCGATTCTCACGCTTTCTGCTGTTTCGAGACTGGCTAACGGTAGTTCGCCGATATCAGATTGGCGCTCGGTGTGCTTGGCACGCTCACTGCGCTATTTTATTTTAAGTGCGCGTAACTGGGCAGCATCCTCGGCGAGGCCCTATTCTGAAAAGGACTTGCGCAGCGTAGGTTCTGCTCACTCGAACGCGAGAAGAAGAGGTCGAGTTGACGGAACGTTCCACATCGAGCCAGATCTACGCATAGTTGGATCCGAAACTCTTTGGTCGACCAATAGCATCTCCTCCCGGTTAATAAGAGCTTTGCTGCTGCCGAAAGCCTGACAATCGACCCTGCGGTTCGCCATGCTCGACGGCTTTCGGTATTCGGGAAGGACTTTGGCAGGGCTATTTCTGGGCGTGCACATTTCCATACTGGTCACGGCGAGGGGCGGAATGCGGACCGGCGCTACAATCGACGATCCCGCACCTTATGGGTCATGTCCTATTGCTGCCTCAGCACCACAACAGCTTCCATGAAATTGGAACTCGGAGGGCGGGGTTGTGCATTCGGAGAGCATCCTTCGTCAGCCAACCGTCAGCCAAGCGGCCTATCCAGGGACGCTGCGCATTGTTGACCGTATTGGAGATGGAACATGACGGGCATTGGCCGACCTGGCGAACCGCACGCTGGGGCTGCGGGAGCCGACACCACGTCGGTATCGAGCAGTGCGCATTCGGAGCCAAAGTGTGTCCCTGCGGAAGGCGACCGCGTTTTCAACTCCGTCGTGGAGCGGATGCGCTTAGCGTCTGAAGATAGTATGGCGACGCTCGCGAGCCTGCCCTCAGGTTCGGGTGTGGCAGTCCCCATTTCCTCAAACGGTGAGGGGATCAAGGCAGCGAAACAAAATATGGATGGCCTGCTTGAGGAACTTGATGCTTGCCACAGTGCTGCCATGGGCGCTCAGAGCTCGTCTGAGGCGCAGGAGCTGATCGATCAGGTTGTCAAAGCAGGCGCAGCAGTTCTGGACTACTACGCGAGCCTGTCTCCAGATGTGGCGCGCAGCATTCTGTCCGAAGAGCAGGCTTGCCGAATTCGTGACCGGACTCTGGATGCGGGGAACGAATGCAACGCGCTGGCCGAACCGACTATCTACGCCTTGGAGAAGAGTAGGGAGAATGCGGGAAAGATACTCGAGCGGATGCGCCAATCCAATGCTCCGCCCGACCAGCTGATCCGAGCGGCTTCCGGTGTGGCGAAACACTATTTGGCCTGCACGGAGTGGTGGGAAAAGAAGGCATTGCGCTCTGAACGGATGCAGTCCGTCTGCGCAGCCACTGCCAGCTTGCCAAGTGCAACGGCCGAAAGGCGACAGGCCGAACAGGCGACACTACGGCTGCATACCGGCTGGGCACTGAATACGAGGTGCGTGCATCTGCAATCGCAAGTCCTTCTCGCGCGGGTCATGATTGAGTCGCACGCGAGCACGCTCGACCCGGCCGTCAGGCAAATCCTCTTGGGTGAGAACGGTCGGGCACGTCTACTCGGAACCTTCATGGGCGATGTTGTTCCGGCATTCCTCTCAACGGGCGACGCTGTTCTGAACAGCAAAGGACAAGCCCTCGACGCAGAGCACTGCGCCGTTCTGGAAGGGGTCATGGAACGGCTATCGGAATTTGCGTCGGCGTTGCCCAACATGGTTGCCGAGCTAAGGAATAAGGGAGCAAGTTCCGAGCTTCCGTTGGATCTGTTGGATCAGATCGTGGAAGGATCGTGGGTCACGGCCCATGAGGTCATGCGCCTGCTAGCAGTGCAGCCGAAGACACCAGCCATCATTGCACCGCCAACGGAGGCTGGCCTTGCGTCACCGGCCGACACTGCCGGCAACGACCCGGCGGCCGAAGGCAGTCCAGCGCGAAGGAAAGGCAAGGGCAAGCGGAGGCAGGCCGGAGGTGTGGGGAGCTCCGCAGCCGGGCAGCCCGAGCCGCAGCTCCCTAGGCCCGAAGCCGACACGGCGCGAACCACCAAGGTTATTGTGCTCTCGGATCTGGGCACGAAGAAACTCGCGAGCGCGGAAGAGGCGCATACGAGGATGTCATCGTCCGCGAGGGAACACTTGGCAATATGGCAGGCCCCGCCATCGAAGGCAACACTGACGCGCCTGCTCGCGCGATTGGACGAACTCTTGCAATTCGATCTACCCAGTGAGCAAAGAGCCGTTTCGCAAGCGCGCCACATGAAGCCCGAAGATGCCGAGCACGTCGTGGACACCGTGGTTGAGCGGCTGCAGAGCCAATCCGCGGAGATTGAGGCCTGTGTAAAGGCGCTGGACGAACCTCGCCGACGCGGCCTACTCACGCCTATCCAAGTGCCCGAAGTGCAAAAAAAAATAGTCCGCCTCAAGGCGATGTTGTCGGAGGTTAAGGGGCAGGCACGTACTGCGAAGGCGCAAAAGGCTTCGATCGAGATCGATTGCATGAAGACCTATGCGTTTCCCTCGCAGAAGTACCTCGAACGGTTGCAGGCGGCCGAGGAGTTGGCTCCCTTGGAGTCACCGCGCGCGCTGAAGGGTGAGCCAGGAACGCTGTTCGAGCTCAAGCTGCAGCCTACGCCACTGCGCAATGGTACGGTGAATCCGATGTGGGTGCACATCCATACGAAGCGGCCGGTCTATGCGTGGCAGTTAACGACATTGGATGACGCCGAATTCGCCGCTTGCCACGTGAAATCCAACGAACAGCGCGGCTACAATCGCCTCTGGCAGAACGCTCGAGCTGCAACGGGTCACGAAGACGTCGTGATCCACCGCGGCAAGCTCACGCCTGCGTTCTGCAAGTCCTTGTTAGGTTCCGCTTTTAGCGGCTATCCAGGGTATCCTTTTGCCGAAACGGAGCGCGGGGCACGCAGGTGACTCGATACGAGACTAGTTAAGCGACTCGATAGAGCGCCGCTTGTGGTACGGTATCGGTCTTCTTCGCATCCGGATCCAGTGGCCGAATGAACCGCACTTTGGCCTCCAGGCTCCAACTCCTGAGTTAAGGAGCCGGATTGAGCTGTGTTGGAGAGGCGAGCGTTCGCCATTGGCAACTCGAGGAAGAGGCCCAAGAGTTCTCTGAGCCGGGCGAGGATGCGGCTGGAAGTTGTGGCCGACGGCTGAGAGGACGACATTGGCGGCGTCGCCGCCGCGGCCTTTGAGGTAGCAGCGGCCGAGGGTGGCCTTCGGCCTTCAGTGCCCGATGATGGGCTCGATAACAGAGCGACGGCGCAGCTCGCGCTTGATGACACCGAAGATGCTGCGCTTCTGGCCGGAGATGAAGACGCGACGGGGATTCTGCGCATCGTGGCCGCGGTACCCCTTGTCGACATAGGCCCGCTCGATCGGACAGCCGGTCAGCGTCTCGGTACGCTCGATGACGTCCCGCAGGGGGTGCCCATCATACGGATTGTCGGGCATTGCGCTCGCGTGCAGCACGAACACTCCGCCGGGAGCGCGGCGATTGTTGGTGACGACGGAGGCCTTCACGCCGAACTCGTAAGGCGCGGCGGCCTTGGCTTTGCCGATGCACTCCACCTCCGGACCATGGAAGGAATAAAGCTTCCAGCCGCGCTGGCGCTGCTGCTGCGAACGAATCTGCGCGGCCCAGCCGAGCGAAAGGGCGAAGGCCTCCTCCATTGCCGGCTGGCCCTCGATGTTGCGGCGGATGTCGCGAATGATTGGGCCGGGCCTGCTACGCAGGATGCGCAACTGTCGCTGATGCCGCCTGAACTGTTTGGCGCGAGCGTAGCGGGAAGCCATCATCGCGGCGGCCTTGGCCACGCGAGCATAGGATTGCCGGACCTGACCCCGTGCCTTCTCGCCAACTGATTGAGGCCCTTGATGCCCGCATGCAGCAGCTCGGCATCGGTCGGAATGGTGATGGCCTTCGGCTGCACTGTGGTATCGACCGTGACGCGCTTGAGGTCCTGGCTGCGTAATGTGCCGGCCTCGTGCGCCACCCGCAGGCGCTCGGTTCGCAGCAGCTCCAGCTTGTCGCCGAGCCGCTTGCGCCAATGGCTCAGGTCCGAGCGCTCGTGCGTGAAAGCGTGCTGGAAGAACTCTAGGTCGTGAACCCGGCGCTCGCACCCCCTCATCGGACAGCTCGTAAATGTGCTTGAGCAGGAAGAGCCCGATCATGAAGCGGGTCGCGATCCCGGGCCGGCCGTTCTCGCTGTAAAGCGGACACCGAGATGATCGACTCCACCCACGTCAAAGCGCATCGCTCGGCAGCGGGCGGAAAAGGGGGGGCAGAAGCAGGCTGTTGGTCGCTCGCGCGGAGGGCGCAACCGAAGATACACGCACTCGCAGATGCTAAGGGGCGCCTGATCGCATTCTGTTGACTGGAGGCGAAGCGCATGACTGTCTGATCGCAGAACGCCTGATCCGCAGGGTCAAGCGGCCGAAACGGATGCTCGGTGACAAAGCCTACGATAGCGCCGAATTGCGTGAAGAACTCGATGAGCGCGGAACCAAGCCGGTTATTCCAAACCGCAGCAATCGCAATCAACCGTACGGCTTCTCAAAGCGCTTTAGCCTGCTCCGGGCTCCTCTGTGTTTGGCCGAGGCAAATATTTGGGCGATGTAGCCACGCGATTTCAAAAAAGTCTCTGTCGCCGCACGGAGTGAGGCGTCGTCGTCAACGACGGAAATAAAAGGCGTGGACAAGACGAGCCCTCCTGAAGCGGGAATAGCGGCTGCAAGCATAGCCACCTTGCGCGAAAAGGGGGCTCGACTGATAAACTTGTAAAATCATACTTGCGTTTGTTCAGGATGATTAGTGCGAACTCCCAGCGTCTCAGTCATTCTGATCAAGTCTGCCAGCGAGCGTGCACGCATCTTTTTCATTACGTGTCCCCGGTAGATCTTGACCGTAATCTCGGCGAGCCCAAGCTCGGCGGCGACCTGCTTGTTCATCAGGCCGGCAGCGACCAGTTTCATCACCGCCTGCTCGCGCGGGCTTAAGGTCTCAAATAAAGACTGCAGGTTCGCGACCGTCTGCTGAGCCTCCCGTCTTTTGCGATCGCGTTCGGTCGCCGCAACCACGGCATCAAGCAGTTCCTGATCGCGAAACGGTTTGCTGAGAAAATCGACCGCTCCTTCCTTCATGGCCCTGACAGTCATTGGAATGTCGCCATGGCCGGTAATGAAAATGATCGGAATATGTATGTTCAACCTCGCGAGCTCGGTCTGGAAGTCAAGGCCGCTCAAGCCTGGCAGCCGGACATCAAGAACTAGGCAGCTAATAATGTCCGGGATTGGGCTCTGCAGCATTTCGCGCGCCGATCCGAATGCAATGACGCCTAGCCCTACCGATTGAAAAAGGTTCGTAAGCGAGCGACGCATGGAGATGTCATCCTCCACGACGAAGACGGTCGCCTTTGTCGAGGACTCGGCATTGCCGACTTTACCTGGCGAGTCAAATCGTCCTGTCACCAGACTGCCTCCTTATGCGGCGGTAGGGCAACTTGGAAGGTCGCGCCCGGTCCACTTTTGTGGACCATCGACAGTCGTCCTCCGTGAGCTTCCACAATCGACCGGCAGATTGAAAGACCCATTCCAAGGCCAGTCGACTTGGTGGTGAAGAAAGGATCCAAGACGCGGTCCGCGTCGTTCTCGGTGATGCCGACGCCGCAATCGGTCACGGCAAGGTGGATGTGCCCCACATCGTTCTTTGATGATTGAATCAGCAGTTCGCACGTCCGGTCGGTAACTGCCTCCATGGCTTCGATTCCGTTCATCACGAGATTGATGATCACCTGTTGTAGCTGAATCCGATCGCCGAGGATCCTAGGCAGCCCTGCCGTCAACTCGGTTCGTAACGTCACTCGGTGGCTCACCAGCTCTCGTGTTACCAGCGCAATGACGTCCTTAACGACCTCATTGATATCGAGCGGCACCATCTCAATCTCGCCCTTCTTTGCGAGCGCGCGAATACGACGGATCACCTCGCTTGCCCGGATTGCGTCTTCGATGATCCACTCCACCGAAGAGCGGGCGGCGGAAAGATTAGGCGCTTCCCGGCCCATCCAACCGAGGCACGCATCGGCGTTGCTGATAATAGCGGCGAGTGGCTGGTTTATTTCGTGGGCGATGGAGGTTGTCAGCTCTCCTAATGTCGTTACACGCGTCACATGCGCAAGCTCCGACTGTGCCCTTCGTAGTTCTTGTTCGGCTTGATCGGCGCGAATGGTAGCGGTGATGTCAGTGCTGACGCCACGGTAGCCGAGAAAATTGCCCTTTCCATCGAAAAAAGGCTTGCCGCTCGTGCGGACGTAGATCGGAGAACCTGTCCGATTCACGGTGCGGTAGACGAGATCCCGAAACGGAAGATGGGCCTCCAATGTCGCCCGATGCTGCCGCCACTTCTCGGGTTCCTCTTCGAGGTCGCACGCAATGTCCCAGCGAAGCAGGCCGATCAATCCTGTCGCCAAAATTCCCGCAGCACTGGTGTGCTCGGATAAGTGAGTGACCTGATGATCCGGCCCGGTCTCCCAGAGCCAGTCGGAAGCTGTTTCGGCGTAGTCGCGAAAGCGCTGTTCACTTTCGCGCAGCGCGACAAGTGTGTTTTCCAGGCGTTCCCTAGCTGCGTATTGCTCGGTCACATCCATATGTGTTCCGATCAGCTCGCTGACGTTGCCATCGCTGCCAACCACCACGTGCGCAACGGAGTGTATGCGTCTTATCCCGCCATCCGGTAGAAGGATACGAAAATCATATTCGAACCGCCGCTCCTTGTGTTCAATCGCCTGGCGCTGCACCTCCTCCAGCCGCGGCAAGTCGTCCGGATGGATGCGCGATCGAATGGTCTCGATCGATACCGGCTCTTGTGGGCTAAAGCCGAACAGACGATCGACCTCGGCGGAGCGATACACGAAATCTAGACCGTAGACGTCCCAGGACCAGCTGCCCGTGTGACTGAGATGCTGGGCCTCGGCCAGATAGGCCTCGCTGCGGCGCAGCTGCTGTTCTGCTCGCCTCGCCGCAGTGATATCCGTAGCTGCCCCAACAAACTCGATGTCACCAGAGGCTGTTCTCGTCGGCCGTGCCTGCGCATGGATGTGCTTTACCGAGCCGTCCGGTAGCAGAAGCCGGTATTCGTGCTCGAAATCGCTCGGGTCTCGCATCGCGCGATCGATAATTTCTTTAACCGAAGCCCTATCATCTGGATGAGTGCGCTCAACGACGAGCTGCGGCCCCGGCTGCACTCTGTCAGGATCTAATTGGAAAATGCGAAATGTTTCCTTTGACCAGAAGGCCTCGCCCGTAGTGGGGTTCCAGCTGAAGCTGCCTGTGTGACTCAACTCCTGCGCCTGGGCTAAATGTGCTTCGCTCCGCTGCAGGGCAAGTTCTGTCCGCCTTCGCTCCGTGATATCTTCGCAGGCGATAAGGACAATGGGCTGCTCATCGCCCCAAAGCATGGCTTTGGCGTTTTCACGTACCCACAACACCGAGCCGTCCTTTCTGACTTTCCGGACGTCCCACGTGCGCGTTTGTCCGACATCCTCAAGGCACGTCCGAACGCATTCGCGAACGAAAGGGCGATCCTCCTCGAGAAATACGTCCAGCACTGATCGGCCGACCAGTTCAGCAGGAGCATAGCCGAGTTGTGTCGCGCCGAGTGAATTGACGTTGAGGATAGTGCCGGCTTCATCGACCATGAAGTACATGGCGGGATTGTGCTCGAAGATGGCGCGCCACCGCTTTTCGCGATCCTCCAAATCGGCCGCACTCCGCTGAAGCTTGGCCGCAACGACACGCGCAGCCTCTCTTTCCTGGCGGAGCTTTCCGATCAGGTGCGCTCCCACAATCGAGGCAATAAAGAATGCAACAACCACCGGCAGATCTTGGGGGTCATCGATACGCAGGCTGAACGCCGGCGGCGCAAAGTAGTAAGCGAGAGCAGCGATGGCTATGATGCAAAGCGCCGACGACGCGATGAAGCTGCCCATCAGCGAAAACAGCAAGATCACTAACAAATACGCGAACGCCGTCGCGGCGAAATGCGCGTGAAGGTACAAGCAGGCCAGTGTTACCACGGTCAGGGTTATGCTGCCGAAGGTAAACTGAAGGGCTGAACGTTCTAAATTGCTGATCGGGCTACGCATTCTGATACCATCCGGCCTGTTCTCCGGCGGGAGAGCTATAACATTTTAGGGCGCGTACTGATAAGCCACGACAATACCGGGCGTCAGATCAGTTGTCCGCGCAGTTCTGGTTCCGGTGATCAAGCGGGTTTGTGGCGCAACCATCCCTTCATTTTGAGACCGTCCCGCATGTTGAGAGCAAGAAGTGTAATGTTTGTTGCGCCCGCCACGAGCTCGATCACCTGCACAGCATAGAACGTGGCATCGAATTCAGCCGCCTGAGCCTTGGACGCAAGGAAGAGCGCAGACGGGATAAGAATCAGGATGCCGTTTCCTGCAATGAATGGCATGCGCTTGAATTTGGTCCCGATCAGTCCGGCTCGGCGCGCCTTTGCCAAGATGACACCTGTACCACCGGTCGCAGCGAGCGCCGGAATCAGCAACAAGAAACCCCACGGTATGGTGCTCTTAACCGCTGCAACTGTGGCATGGGACGCGAACAGCTCGCTCAGTACCGTCGACAGCCAAAATGTGCCGATCGTTCCGATAGCCAAGGCGCCAGCGACAGGATGGATCAACTTGATCATGAGTATCTTCCCTTCCTAAAAAGAGCAGGGCTAGGCCACGCAGATGCCGGGCACGGCAACTTTCTGGAACAGATGAGGGGAGGCTATCGCGGAGGCCGGATAGCTGGCGATTTTTGCTAGAAAGTCAGGATGGGTGAAGGCCGCGCGGAAGTGTGCGGTGGATTCCCAGACGGCGTAGTTCAGATAGGTCGAGCTGTCGCCGAGAGCTCTGTGCAGCTGAGTGGAAATGAAGCCCGGCTGTCGCTTCATGAACGCTGCGTCGTCCTGCCAGGTCTTGAGAAAAGCCGCCTCATCGGCTTTGTCGAGCGTGAATGGGTTCACCAGGACGACCGAATTTGCGTCGATAGCGATCTGGCGGTCGATCGGGAAGGAAGGGTCGAGTGGGCGTAGCAGCGACATGAGTGCCTCCATTGCTATTTGATATGTGATGTCTAATTGGTATTATGACCACATACCACTTTGACATCATGATGTCAATACAAAGCAATGGTGACAAATGAAAAGAGCCAAGCGAAGCCCGGAGGGTGACGCCCTGACCGACCTTGTTCTCGATCTATTCAGGCTCGACAGCCTATTTCTGACGGCCGGCGACCGTCTGGTCGCCCCGCTCGGCCTAACAAGCGCACGCTGGCAGGTGCTTGGCGCCATTGTGTCCGCCGAACGTCCCCAACCGGTCGCTTGGCTCGCACGTGACCTCGGCGGCAATCGTCAAAACGTGCAGCGGATTATCAATGATCTCCACAGAGAGGGCCTCGTATCTTTTGAGGTCAACCCGCATCACCGACGGGCGCAGCTCGTCGTGCTCACTAAGAATGGACAGCGCGCCTTCGAAGCCGCAATGGAGTTGCAGGCTCCCTGGATCAACGATCTTTCAGAAGGGTTATCGGTCAAGGATATACGGATTGTCCATCGCGTGATCACGGCCTTGCGAGATAAGCTTGAGGGCAGTCGTGAGGACAAGTCGGCCTGACATGGCAAAAGCATTGTGATTGGCCCGGCGCCCGTTATTCAAGCTCCCAAACTGGGGCTTCGAACCATGCGCCATGAACTAACGGACTACGAATGGGCAGCTATCGAGTCTATGCAGCAAACAAGCCGCGTGGAGCCCCTCGGGTAAAACGATCGACGCGTCCTCAATAGTATCTGCTGGATGCTGCGATCTGGTGTATGGTGGATTTAATGAGTTTCAACCTTGGTACGCGGTTCGCGCGCCGATTGCCCTCAAGCCGCACGACCTCATCGCGCAGAACCGTCCTCGGGATATCGTGCGGACTTCGAGTGTACAAAGCATCCAACACTGATCTTGATAAATCATGATTATCGAGAATTAACGGGAGGTGTTCTGCGGCCCACCTAAGGTTGGCAGTTCGTCTGGGAATTGCCGAGTGCATCTTCCAGGATAGCCTTAAGCCGCGCGGCTCCCTTTACCAGCTCGCGATCCAGGTCCGCTTTGATGGCTACGGCATAATCGTTGCCGAACTCTACGGCGTGGCCCGAATCGTTGTGGTCCAGCGTTCCTGGGGTAGGAGCTGATAGGCTCTTATACCCAGGGCGTGCGTATCGTTCGCGCAAGCAGCAACTCGTGCTTCATCATAGGGCGGGGCTTCGACTGTCGGCAGCAGATCGGCATCCAGCGCATCAGTTTAACTCCCCCACGAATACGCCTGGAGATCGATCAGAGAGTCCTCACATATGCTGTGGAATGTCGGCGCGCGCGTATATGACGTGCCGTCGTATCGCTTTGCGTGCAAGATGACATGCAGTTTGTTTAACTCCTTGATCGCCGTTATGTTCGATTGCGTGCAACGCTGCTCCAGGTCCCCAGCCAGATGGACAACAAGCTTCAGCGCGCGCAACCTTCTTCCTCAGAGCGCGAATTGTCTTTGAGGATCGCAATCGCCGCCGGAAGACCTTCGAGGATGCAAGTTCCCTGGTCGTGTTCATCCTTGCAATCAAGAGCGTCGTCATATGTCGGCCGATCGATGTCGATGTCGACGAAATGCCAGCGGTAGGTGTCCTTTCCTTCTGGCGTTGAATTTATAGTCGTACGCCCAGTTTGAGATGGCGGCCAACGAAGTGTGCCGATCGGCTCCTTGAGCTTGCGCCTGCGCTGCCGGACTTAAGTGCCGCTACGCCAGTTCCGCAATGACAGAATGACGTGGCTGTCCCCACGCTAGGGAAAATGTGCTGCCTACAGCGGTGCAGATCGCAAGTATGGGTCTGAGTGGTTGCCCAATATTGATGAACTGCGTCAAGTCGTTTGCGGACAAAGGCAGGTGCCTGGGTTACGGCACGTCGACCGGGGGCATGGATGCCGTCGGACGTGGCACGAAGCCATTTTGGTGCCGGTCACGTGCTGCCAACATGATCGTAAAAGCCGTGAGGAGGATTAGGAGAGCGCGCATGCAACAAGGATTACTCGAAACGATATATCGCAATTATGAAACGACTCACAGAGCGGGCCTGGGAGGAGGGGCGGCACTTACGGGGCATCCCACGGCCTATGGCCAGCAAACACCCCACAAATTTTGATACTCGTTCGTTCTCGCCGGCAGCCGCCGAACAGTGGCACGATTGCGCTTAAAAAATGCTTTTTCCCCTCGCAGACTGCAGGAATAGTGCAGCAAATTTGAGTGGGAATCCGGTGATTGGCTATTCACGACGAAGGCGGCAACCGCCCCCTCGTGCTGCTTCGGGGCGCCATGAAGGACGGTTCATGCGCAATCATGACATTGGGTCCGGCAGCCTGTTGGCGCTGACCGCGGCTGGGCTTGCGCCGCGTTGCTCGAGCCTGCTCGCATTTGCTTTCATCCCGCGGCCCGACCTGTGGTCGCGCTAGGATCCCTGCGAGACCTCACGCAAGATGGTACGCAGCTGGACAGCGGCGCTGGTATGTTTTCCACGTATGGAGGCCCGGCGCTTGCAGATGATCAGCTCAGGCATCCGTAGGGATCCGCTTCCTCGATTCGCGTCGTTTTCGCATGTAGTGCCGGTCTTTCTGAACGGCCGACCTGATCTCCTGGCTGGCCTTCGTGCAGTTGCCCATTAACAACGCAATTCCCCTCCATCGAACGATATAGTTAGTCTTATGATTGCGCTCGCATCACGCGTTTGTTGCGTGGGTTGCGCAGCATTTTTGCGCCAGGTCAACTTCGACGCTACGACTACCGACCCTCGAACAATCAGGCGCAGGACCCGCTGGAAGCCTCACCTAGCAAATCCCCGACGCGCATTGCCTTTCGGTGAGGCGGCCCTCTCAAGAGCACAGGTATGAATGTGCTTCACGGGTAATCCCCTCTACCGGCCCTCATTATTTACCTCACCACCTGCAGCGCAGTGCGTTGCTCGCAAAAACCCTGATGCGATCAAGACCCGGCTTTGGGGACAACATTGCTGAAAACGATGCAGCGGGGGTTGCGGCTCGAGGCAGCTCTTGACCATCTTCTGCTCTCGCGGCAACCAGAACAACCAAAGCAGATCGAGATGATGAGAGCGGGGTGTGGCTGTGACGGATCAATCCCAAGCTTCGGAGTTGCTGCCGGTCCTGCAGAGACCGTTGAAAGGCTTTCGGTGGATCTTTGCTCTTCTAGCCGTATTGCTCGTTCTTTGCGCCGGAGGAGTCTATTTTTTGACGAATATCGAAACGTTTGCCGAGGCGCCCTCGGCACATGAAGTCGTGCCTCCCACGCTTGGCTTGTCACCTGATGATAGGGACGTGCTTTTAGGGATCCAATCGGGGCAGCAGAAGACAGCCGATGAAATTGCCGAGCTCAATCGCAACGTCGATGCGCAGCAAGCCGAGCTAAAGCGGATCTCGGATCAGATCGCAGCCCTGACCCAAAGAATCGAGCAGCTGCAGAATCCGGCGCTTGTTGCGTCTCCTGCTCCTGCTGCTTCTTCGCCACCAGTGCGCACCACATCCAAGCCGGCCAAGAGGGACGTCCGGCCCTTAAAACCGCAAGGTCCGGTTTCTGTCGGAGGCGCGCCGCTGACTGCGGAGCCGAGCACGGAACAGCGCTGATTACCACAAAATGCCTACCATATGGCGGTGCTCGTAGAGACGCGGACACCAACGGTGCACCATCTTGATCGGCAGGCCGAGCCTCTCATTCGTCCGCGTGGTTTCGCAAATCCTCTGCGAGTCGCAAGAAGTTCATAAGCAGGACGTCCCCCTGTGAGGTAAGGATCGACTCGGGATGGAACTGGACGCCACAGGTGAGATGATAGCGGTGCGTGAGGGCCATGATCTCGCCTTCCTCTGAACGCGCTGTCACTATGAGGTTCTGCGTACATGACTGCTCAAACTCGACGATAAGAGAATGGTAGCGCCCAACGTCAAGCGGGGTTGGCAGCCCCTTGAATAACCCTCGGCCGTCATGCGCAACGTATGAGCGCCGACCGTGCATGGGCCGTTGTGCGCGCGCAACCCGTCCTCCGAAAGCGCTAGCAATACACTGATGTCCAAGGCAGATGCCGAGAATTGGTACGCGTCCTGAAAGTTCGCGGACCACTGCTCTCGATATTCCTGCCTCAGTTGGGGTGCAGGGACCGGGCGATATCACCACCGCGCGCGGCTTGAGACCAACGAGCTCGCCAATGCTGATAGCGTCGTTTCGGATCACTTCCGTTGCTTCACCGAGCTTGTGGAAATAGCGGGCAATGTTGAACACGAACGAATCGTAATTATCGATGATGATAATCAAAATGCGCCAGCTCGTTCAGAACCAAATGCATCAAAGATTCGCTCTGCCTTGGCGAGCGTTTCCTCGTATTCGGCCTCGGGCTCCGACAAGCCCGTTATACCGCTGCCCGCATGAAACACAGCCATGTCGCCGTCGATCGTGACAGTGCGGATCGCAATACTCGTGTCCATGTGCCCGTTGAAGCCGATGAAGCCGATCGCACCACAATAGATCTCCCGCGCTATGCGCTCGATTTCTGTAATAATTTCCATCGACCGCACCTTTGGCGCTCCCGTAATGGAGCCCCCCGGAAAGCAAGCACGGAGCAGGCTAACGGCGTCTTCCCCTCCGGCAAGTGCCCCCGTAACGATCGACACGAGATGGTGCACCGAGGCATAGGACTCGAGATCGCATAGAGCCGGAACCTCGACCGAATGCGCCGTGCAAACGCGGGACAGATCGTTTCGCAAAAGGTCCACAATCATCGTGTTCTCGGCATGATCCTTTTCAGAAGCGAGGAGAACAGCCGCACGGCGGTGGTCTTCATTGAAATCAGGCGAACGTGCGATCGTGCCCTTGATGGGTCGTGTCTCGACTTGTTGCTCGTTAAGCTTCAGGAATCGTTCCGGCGAACTTGAGGCGATGGTCAACTTTCCCCATCGCAGCAGGGCCGCAAAAGGCGCCGGATTCAATGATCGTAGCTGGCAATAGAAGGCGAGCGGATCAAACGAGGTCGGCAGGCGGGTGCTGAAGCGCTGCGCAATATTCGTCTGGAACACGTCACCCGCCCGGATCAAGTCGATCACGCGTTGTACCGCCGCAATGTAGCCCTCGCGGCTGAAGTTCGAGCTCCAAGCGCCTGCTTTGCTGGGATAACCATTCTGTGGCGCCATTGGACCGTCAAGCAATGCTGCAAACTCATCGGCCCGACGACGCGCTCGGTCGCTCCGTCGCACGCGATCCTGCTCCGGCCATCCGGTCGAGACGATCCAGCATTTGTTATCCCGGTGGTCGAAGCTGATGACCACGTCATAGAAATGCAGGATGGATTGGGGCAAACCCAGACCGGCAATTGCCGGCGCAAACAATCGCTCCAATGTCCTGTTCATGTCGTAGGCAAGATAGCCTGCCGCTCCTCCCTGGAATGGCGGGAGATCGGGACGATACTCTTGCGGGTACTTCGCGAGTAGCGTGCGAAGGACCTTCCATGGATCGGCCTCGAGAGTCAGTCCGTTCCATCTGGCTTGGCCGTTCGCGACCCTATAGGTGCTGAACGGGTCGCACGTTACATATGAGTAGCGGCCAAGCAGCTCGTGCCTTGCTGCGCTATCGAGAAACGTGAGATGCGAGCGATGCCCAAGACGTCGCATCGCTGTGAAAGGTTCAACCCACTGCAACTCGCGAACGTACATCGGATTATCGGCCGCTGGCCGCTGACGTCGTGAAAGGGCCATTCCATCTGTTGCCCCACCCGATGAGAGCGACGCCGGTCTCCGATGGCACGAAACTTGAGGCCATTGCCAAGTTAACCCGGCGGTGGACCTTTTGCTGCCACGGCACCTCGATCATCCTGCCGTTGAGGCGAAAGGAGTATCTAGTGATACATCGTAATCGGCCGCGAACCGCAGCTCGCGGAGCGGTCGGACCCGTTTGATCGACTCCTGGTAGAGATTGTGCGCTTTGTACGCTGCGAGCTCCGTCTCGCTGTCAAACTCCCCATAGACCACGATGTCAATATCGTTGCCGAGCTGATCGGTCTTGCGGTTGCGGGCAACCTCAAGCCGGCGCGCATGTGGTATCGCGGTGAGACGCGAAAGACCTTCGATGATCTGGTCGATATGCGCCTTGTCCTTGGCGCTGAAGAAGACGATGTGACGAATCATGGCCGTCCGGAGATGTCGCTAGCGGGGGCATAACTATCTGGAAATAGAACCCGTTGCAATGAGGCCAGTCGCTTACCGCATGATCGTCGCTTGCGATCGTCTGCGATCCGCAATGAAGCTTGCCAGATTTGTTCAGGACGCCGGAAGGGTAAGGCGCTCAATGGATTGAATGTGCCGCGTCAGCAGGTTACAGGCTTGATCGATATTGCGCGTTCGCAGGGCTTGCAGAATCAGGCGGTGATCTTGATTGGAGCGCGGTCGCCAGCCCACCGATCGCGCCATCGCGAACACCAATCGAGAATTGGCAAGCTGCAGTCCATCGAGGCTCGCGAGCAGACGCGGCATTCCGCACGGCGCGACCAAGGCTTGGTGAAAGGCGCGGTTGGCCATCTCAAACTCCTCGATCGTCTTTGCGCTGTCTCCTTCAATCACGGTGAGCTCGATCCGAGCCAAATGAGCTGTTGTGAGCCTTGGCCCCGAATGGCGCAATGCCACCACTTCCAGCGCAGCGCGCATTTCGGCGATCTCCTTCACTGAATGGGTATCGAGCGGGGCAACCCGAACACCGCGGCGTGGCACAGCGACAACAAGATGTTGTGCCTGCAGCTGCCGAAAGGCCTCGCGCACCGGGACGTGGCTGGAATTGAATTCTCGTGCAACGTGATCCTGACGCAGTGGCGCGCCTGGCTCTAAGGCGCCGCTGATAATGCGATCAGCGATTGAGTCCGCGATGCGCGCGACCGTCGTCATGTTGTCAGCAGTGATCATAGATTATCTACCGCAATAGTCGGTGCATTTGCGAGGCAGCTCGATTAGCATCTCTTCGAGAGTGATGACTATAGATAATTCATGCGATTATCTACAATTGAGCGGGATTGGATTATGGATGCTGCTGCGCAAGTCCACCGGAAGGAAGCAAGCAAAGGGGCGCAGGTACGTCATCATTGGAACGTCGAACGGGTGAAGGCGCTCTACGACCTGCCTTTTGCCGACCTGGTGTTTCAGGCGCAGCGCGCTCATCGCAAGAACTTCGATCCAAACCACGTCGAAACCGCGAGCCTGCTCAGCATCAAGACCGGCGGCTGTCCGGAAGACTGCGGCTACTGCTCGCAAAGCGCGCATTACGAGACCGGCCTGGAGGCCACCCGTCTGATGCATTGCGCCGATGTGGTTGCGAGCGCGCGGCGCGCGAAGGATGCGGGCGCGACGCGCTTCTGCATGGCCGCGGCCTGGCGCACGCCAAAAGATCGCGATCTCGATTCCGTCTGCGACATGGTCAACGCGGTCAAGCGACTCGGCATGGAAACGTGCGTCACGCTCGGCATGCTGACAGCGAGCCAAGCCGCGCGCCTCGCCGAGGCTGGCCTTGACTTCTACAATCACAACGTTGACTCATCACCCCAGTTTTACAGCAAGATCATCACGACCCGTAGCCTGCAGGACCGCATCGATACGCTGGCGCATGTGCGCGATGCCGGCATCAAGATCTGCTGCGGCGGGATTATCGGCATGGGCGAGCACATCGAGGACCGCCTAGGTATGCTCGTGCTGCTCGCCAATCTTCCTAACCATCCCGAAAGCGTGCCGATCAACGTGTGGAACAAGATCGAAGGCGTGCCGGTGGAAGACCACGCGGAGCCTCCCGATCCGATCGCGCTGGTCCGCCTGGTGGCGACCGCGCGGATCATGATGCCAAGGAGTGTGGTTCGCTTGTCCGCCGGGCGGCAATACATGAGCGATGAATTGCAGGCGCTTTGCTTCTTGGGCGGAGCAAATTCGATCTTCATCGGCGACGTGCTCTTGACCACCAAAAACCCGAAAGTTGACCGTGATGCGGATCTGCTGGCCCGGCTCGGCATCACGTCCGGGCTCGCCGGAGGGAAGCAGTGCGCGCAATATGTTGCCCCTACATCCCGCCTAGGTGAACAATGCAGATAGCTTTGATGAAGGGTAAAATCCATCGCGCCTCAGTAACCGAAGCTGATTTGCACTACGAAGGCTCGATCTCGATAGATCGTACGCTCCTGGAGGCGGCGGGAATGCTGATCAACGAGCGCGTCGAAATTTACAATGTCGAAACAGGGACGCGCTTTGCCACCTACGTGATCGAGGCGCCGCCGAGGTCTGGCACGATAAGCCTGAACGGTGCGGCCGCCCGATCGCAATGCCCGGAGACAAGATCATTATCGTTGCATATGCCTCATTCGACGAGGCCGAAGCAAAGATATTCAAGCCACGCATTGTGCGTGTGGACCAAGACAATCGCATCCTGGCAAGTTGAGCCTCAAGGGCCGTCCATCCTTCTTCAACCGTCAACGGATCTTTTGCGTGATTTGATGCGATCCTGGGAGCGATGAATGCGGTCAATGCAAGCAGCTAGACTTAGTCCCTACGTCGCAGCGTTGGATGCCTTGAACGAAGATAAACGGCTGCGCTGCCTCAAGCCGCGCGTGGGGATCGATTTCGCATCAAACGACTATCTGGCGCTCGGGAGCGCCCCCCGCATCAAAAAGGCGATAGTCGCCGCGCTCGAGGCGGGCGCTCCGGTTGGAGCCGGCGGGTCGCGGCTTCTGCGCGGCAATTGCGAGGAGCATGAACGGCTCGAAGCGGAGGCGGCTCAGTTCTTTGGCGCGGAGGCAGCGCTTTTCTTTGGAGGCGGCTATATCGCAAATTTTGCTCTCCTGACAACGCTGCCGCAGCGCGGCGATCTGCTCGTTCTCGACTCGCTCGTGCATGCCAGTATTCACGAGGGGGCGCGAGCCGGCCGCGCAGACT
Source organism: Bradyrhizobium sp. B117 (assembly GCF_038969555.1). NCBI lineage: Bacteria > Pseudomonadati > Pseudomonadota > Alphaproteobacteria > Hyphomicrobiales > Nitrobacteraceae > Bradyrhizobium > Bradyrhizobium sp. B117. The sequence continues at coordinate 8,059,073 of NZ_CP152414.1, read as the reverse complement.
GCCGAATTCACGCGCACAATGATCCCCAGTCAATCGAAGATGCAATTCGCGATTGGCGAACCAAAGGTGGAGCGGGCCGCGTCTGGATTGTGGCCGAAAGTCTCTACAGTATGGATGGCGACTTCGCTCCACTCGAAGAGTTGGTGGCAATCGCCGATCGCCATGACGCATTTCTGATCGTGGATGAGGCTCATGCCACAGGAGCTTACGGGCTTCAGGGACGAGGGCTCACGGCCCCTTATGAGAGGCGCGACAATCTCATCGTCGTTCATACTTGCGGCAAAGCGCTCGGTGCGGCGGGTGCACTTGTTACAGCCTCCGGCATCCTACGCAACTTCATGGTCAATCGCTGCCGTCCGTTTATCTTTGCCACGGCCCCATCACCATTGATGGCCGTTGCCGTTCGAGAGGCACTCCTCATCCTGCGGGAGGAGCCGGAGCGGCAGCAACGGCTGGCCGAACTTGTTTCGTTCGCGCATCGGCAGATCACCTCCCTTGGTTTGCACACGCCGTCGACCTCTCAGATCGTGCCGTACATAGTGGGTGACAATGCTCGTGCAATGCGACTAGCCTCTGCTCTGCAGGGGCGCGGCTTCGACATCCGCGGAATTCGGCCGCCAACCGTCCCACCAGGCACCGCCCGTTTGCGGATTTCGTTGACACTCAACGTTGGTGAAGCTGACGTGCGCGCAATGCTCGATGCGCTTGTTGAGGTGACGAGGGGCTCGTTTTGATGAATAAGCGGATCATCGTGGCTGGTACGGACACCGGGGTCGGCAAAACGGTATTTTCCGCAGGGCTCGCCGGCCTTCTCGGCGCGAATTACTGGAAGCCGGTCCAGGCTGGGCTCGAACAGGAGACCGACTCCGAGTGCGTCCGCCGCCTCGGCCGCCTCTCGTCCGATCGCATTGTCCCGGAGCTCTATCGACTTCGGACGCCTGCCTCCCCTCATTATGCCGCGGAGATCGATGGCGTTCGCATAGACACGGAGACGCTTGGACTGCCGGACAGCGGCGAGCGGCAGCTCGTGATTGAGGGCGCCGGCGGACTCATGGTGCCGCTGACAGCGCGCACACTTTACATTGACATCTTCGAACGCTGGCAGCTTCCCGTCGTGCTTTGCGCCAGGACGGCACTGGGCACAATCAATCACTCCCTGCTCTCCATAGAGGCTCTGCGGAAGCGTCAGATTCGAATCCTTGGAATTGCGTTCATTGGCGAAAGAAACTCCGTAACTGAAAGCGCGATTTGCGAGATCGGAAGAGTGCGCTGGTTGGGGCGGCTCCCGTGGCTTGTTCCCCTCACGGACGAAAGGCTGCAGGCCGCTTTCAAAGACTCCTTTCTTGGCAGTGATTTCCTGAACCTATGACGATAGCCAAGAGGTCGCCGGTCTGGCACCCGTTCACGCAGCACGCTCTACAGCGGGACATGACGAAGGTGCTGCGGGGAGAGGGGGCCTATCTCTACACCGAAGATGGCCGACGCCTTATCGATGCAATCTCCTCCTGGTGGGTCGTGACCCACGGCCATTGCCATCCATGCATCGTGAACGCGATCCGAGAACAGGCAGGCAAGCTCAACCAGGTCATCTTCGCCGGATACACTCACGACCCGGCTGAGCAAGTTGCGACGGAACTATTGAAGGTCACCCCCCCGGCGCTCGAGCATGTGTTCTTCTCCGATAGCGGATCAACCAGCGTCGAAGTCGCGCTGAAAATGGCGCTCGGCTACTGGCACAATACCGGAAGACAGCGAACCCAAATTGTGGTGATGCAGCACTCGTACCATGGCGACACGATCGGGGCGATGTCGGTGGGTAGCCGAGGCGTCTTCAATGCGGCTTACGGGGCGCTGATGTTCGAGGTGACCTCGATTCCGTTCCCGGCAAGAGATCGTGAGCAAATAGCGCTCGATGCGCTTGAAAACGCGTGTCGAAACGAACATCCGGCAGCCTTTATCGTGGAGCCCCTGATATTGGGTGCCGGTGGAATGCTGATGTATTCTCCCTCGGTGCTAAGAGAGATGAAGCGAATCTGCGAAGCCTTCGACGTCCTGTTCATTGCGGACGAGGTCATGGCCGGCTGGGGGCGGACGGGTACCTTGTTTGCGTGTGAGCAGGCCGATGTCACGCCCGATATTGCCTGCTATTCGAAAGGCCTCACGGCTGGGGCGCTGCCGCTCGCCGTCACACTCTGTCGTGCCGATATTTTCGATGCGCATTATTCTGAAGATCGCACGCGTACGTTTTTCCATTCGAGCTCATATACGGCCAATCCAGTGGCCTGCGCCGCTGCCAAGGCCAATCTGGACCTGTGGCAGCAACAGGAATATCGCAGGCGGGTGGCATCCTTGGCCAGGATGCAAGAACAGGCACTCGCGCCATTTTGCGCCGATTCACGGTTCGCAAACGTCCGACGCACAGGAACAGTCACAGCGCTCGAACTCAACACGAGCGATGCCGGCTATCTGGCGGACATCGGGCCGAAGCTTTTGGCTTTCTTCCAAGCGCGGAATCTGCTGTTACGCCCACTCGGTAACACGATCTACGTGATGCCTCCTTACTGCGTTACGGCGGCCGATCTCGATGAAATCTATGCTGCGATCCGGGACGCTGCGGACTTGCTGATGTGAGGTGCCATAAAGTTTGCAATCGTCTGCAGTGCCAGGATCTTGCACGGCGTGTCCGTATTGCTGCCGTTTGAATTGCAAGGAGGATGCTGTGCCCACGGCTAGCAGGCTAATCGTGCTTTGAGCACTTGCTTTAATCGCTCCTGACCCAACTGGCGCAGCAATCCTGCGGACTGGCTATGAACGCGCAGCATTTAGCTGAAATGCCGGGCGAATTGTCTCAATCACGATAGAGAAATCCACTATCTTTGAGGAAATTCTCGGCGAGGCATTCTGTGGAAAGTACTGCTTCGCAAGGCAGCCGCACATCAGAGTCAAGGCTCTTTGATGGCTGCAAGACCAGGAAGACGGACCGCCGGGCGGCCGCACCGTTGGTGCGTGCGTGGTGCTGCCGTGAGGGGCAGCGGGGCTTCCCAAGTAAATGTCGACAGGAGGCGAGAAATGCACGTTGGCTCCCGTAATTCCCTCGACTATTCAGCCGTATGCTGCGCGATATGCGGCGGAAAGTTTGGGCTGATCCGCCATTATTGGTGGCGAACGGCCCTCTGCTCCAAGAAATGCGTCAACCGCTTCAAGGCGCGACGGGAGGCCGATCAGAAATGGCTTCGATGGTTGCGAGCGGCTTAGGACTGGGCCGAGCTGTGCCGGTACCGCCCTGGTCGGACTTGTTGCGAATTCGAGTGGCCCTATAGAGCGCGTGGAAATCAAGTGACAGAAGCATCGGCAAAAATAATCGACTTCAGGGCCTACAGGGCCGGCAGGTTGGCTCGGTCTGAGCGCCTTCGCGACGACGTCTACTCGACTGCGACTCTCGCTGCGTTCACAGCGGCCTGTCAGCTTTGGACGTTCCTGGCCTGCCATCCGTTTGCTTTGCTCGGCGCGCTGGCGCCGAAGCAGGAGCCTCACGAGTACCCCTAGGGCAGGCACGGAGGTGGGCCCCCAAAACGGAGTCCCCACTGCGCGCATCTCCAGCTGGGTCCGGTCGAGCCGTCACCGTTTGGAGAGACTGCAATCAGCCCAGAAACGCGTGCAGATGGTGGCTCGTCGCGAGCGCCGCTCCTCGATAGAGGCTCCGGCCGGCATAGTCGCTGAAACTGTAGGGGAAGACGAGCCATCGGGTGGTGAAATCGTGATGAGGAAGGTCTTGGCTCATGGTTGCGCGAGCATTGCACTATTTTTGCGCTGTTCTCCAGTTTTAGAGAACTGGGATTTCCATCCTCCATGCCATTGACAGGTTTCTCCCGCCTTCTCTAGGAAGCGCCGACGGTGTGTGGGGAGCGGATTCGATATGAGCCACAGTTCAGAGCAGCCTCTAGAACGTGTCACGATTCCGGCACTGCAGCAGTGGAAGGATGAAGGACGTCGTGTCGTGATGACCACCGCCTACGATGCGGTTGCGGCGCGCATCGCGGATCCCATTGTCGATATTATCCTGGTCGGCGATAGCGTTGGAAACGTCTGTCTGGGATTCGACAACACGCTGCCCGTCAGCGTGGCCATGATGAATCATCACCTGGAGGCTGTTGCGCGCACGAGGCCTCATGCCCTGCTTGTGGCCGACATGCCCTTTCTGAGCTTTCATGTCGGTTCTGAGGATACGATTCGCAATGCAGGAGGTTTTCTGCAGCGTGGCGCCGATGCTGTGAAACTCGAGGGTGGTGCCAAACGCGTCGAGATGGTACGCGCCTTGGTCGATTGCGAAATTCCTGTGATGGGACATCTCGGTCTGACCCCGCAGAGCGTCAACGTCATGGGTGGCTTCAGGGTGCAGGGAAGGACAACGGATACCGCCTTGCGGCTGCTCGACGACGCGCACCGTCTGCAGGAAGCCGGCTGTTTCGCTTTAGTTCTGGAGGGGATCCCTGCCGAGCTCGCGGCGCGAGCGACCGAATTTCTCACGATACCCACCATCGGAATCGGAGCAGGACCCGATTGCTCGGGCCAAGTGCTCGTGTTCCATGATGTTTTGGGGCTAACCGAAGGCCACCGCCCCAAATTCGTTCGTGCCTATACAAATGGATTCCAGCTGTTCCAGGAGGCGCTGTCGCGCTGGGCTGCCGATATTCGCAAAGGTGCATTCCCGGGCTCAGAGGAGTGCTATCGGCTTCCTGATCAGCTTCGCGATGCCATCGCCAATTGGGTGCCCTCCAATTCAATCTGAAGCAAGGTAAGAAATGCAAGTGATTACGAAGCTCGTTGAGCTGCGTCGGGCCCTTGCAGACGTCCGCGACGCCGGTAAGCGCATTGGGTTCGTTCCGACAATGGGATACCTGCACGATGGCCACCTGTCCCTGATCTCGGCCAGCCGTGGACACTGCGACGTCACTGTCGTTAGCATCTTCGTCAACCCCACTCAGTTCGGCCCAAATGAGGATCTCAGCAGGTACCCTCGCGACTTCGCGCGCGATGAAGCCTTGTGCCGTAATGCCGGCGCCTCCATCATCTTCGCGCCAGGTGCAGAGGAGATCTATCCGGCTCAGTTCGAGACCTTTGTCGAGCCGGGCGAACTCGCAAAACCGCTCTGCGGAGGTTTCAGGCCCGGACATTTTCGTGGTGTAGCGACTGTCGTCTGCAAACTATTGAACATGGTGCAGCCGGACCTCGCGTACTTTGGACAGAAGGATTTTCAGCAATGCGCTGTGATACGCCGCATGACGGTTGATCTGAACCTTCCGATCGAGATTGTCACCGTGCCAACTGTGCGGGAGCCGGACGGGCTGGCAATGAGCAGTCGAAACCGTTATCTCAGCCCGGAAGAACGCGGTCGGAGCCTTGCGATCAGCCGTGGCTTGTTCGCCGCAGCGCAAGAGTTTGCCTCAGGGGAGCGCGACGCGGCAACGCTGATTGCGCTTGCAACAAAGCATTTGGAATTGATCGATCGATTGCAGTACCTTGAGCTTGTCGACGCTGGGACTCTCAGGATTGCCGAGAGCCCGCTGCGCTATCCGGCGGTGCTCTGTGTCGCAGCGTACGTCGGCTCGACTCGGTTGATCGACAATGTAGTTCTGAGCTAGTCACGTGAATCTAAAGTTCGCCACATAAGGTCTGCTGGGCTTTGTGGCAGAAGCGTTTGACGGAAGCCAAAATCTGGTCTGCGGACTTGGTCCATTTGAAGGGCTTGGGATTTTTGTTGTGCAGGTCGATGAAGGTACGGATGTCGGCCTCGAGCTGCCTGACGGAGGTGTGAACACCTCGCTGGATCTGCTTTCGGGTGAGCTCAGCGAACCAGCGTTCGACCTGATTGATCCATGACGCGGAAGTCGGCGTGAAGTGGACATGATAATGCGGCCGACGGGCGAGCCACGCTTTGATCTTGGGTGTTTTGTGAGTGGCGTAGTTGTCCATGACGATATGGACATCGATCCCTTCAGGGACTTGAGCGTCGATCTCTTTGAGGAACTTCAAGAACTCGACTGCCCGGTGGCGCTTGTAGCATTTGCCGATGACGAATCCAGAGGCGACATCGAGCGCGGCAAACAGCGAGGTCGTACCATGCCGCACATAGCTGTGCGTGCGCCGTTCCGGTACGCCCGGCATCATCGGCAGGACCGGCTGCTCGCGATCCAGGGCCTGGATCTGGCTTTTCTCATCGACACTGAGGACAAGGGCTCGGTTCGGTGGGGAAAGGTAAAGGCCGACGATATCGCGGACCTTGTCGACGAACAGCGGGTCGCTCGACAGCTTGAATGTCTGGCTGCGGTGCGGCTGCAGGCCGAACGCCGTCCACATTCGGCGGATCGTGGTGTGGGAAAAGCCAGTTTCCGCAGCCATTGAGCGGATCGACCAGTGCGTCGCGTCGGGTGGCGTTGTACGCAATGTCCGCTCAATTACCTCAGCAACCTGATCGTCGTTGATGGTTCGAGGGCGGCCCGGGCGGGCCTCGTCAAGCAGGCCATCACAGCGATCCTTCAAAAATCGGCGGCGCCACTTGCCGACGGTGTGTTCGTGGAGGCCGAGTTCGACAGCCACAGACTTGCTTGGCAAGCCATCCGCACACCGCAGGATCGCGCGGCAGCGCTCAGATAGCGATCGGGCAACGCGATGACGACGAACTTGTCTCTCCAAGTACGCCCGCTCCGGCGGACTAAGCACCAACGGCGCGATCGGCCGGCCTCGCTCACCTGCATTCGCCACAAGCTCTCTCCTCTGTAGAGATTCGAGCTATCAACTAATGTGACGAACTTGCGTTCCAGATGACTAGCCCGTAGCCAGATCCGCAAGCGACTGCGCTCAGAAGCAGTCGAATCCGATCAGTTGGCGCTGAAATCCTCAAACATCCTGAAAGAGCTCTCGAACGCGATCCGAAACTGCTCCTTTACGTCCTAAATAACTGCCCCACACTCGAGCACTTGACGTCGGTTGATCGGCTCTCCGCTCAAGTGGAGCGAGACGGAGCCGCTCCACTCTGCAGAGAGCAGCCAAGCGCGGGTTCGCTTTTCGTATTATGACTTTGGCGGCTCGCTCAGACGTTCCGGGCCATTCTGACTGCTTTGCACGCTTTATACGACGTGGCGCAAAGCAATTTCAGAAAGTCGTACAACCAGCTGTTTGAGGCGCGCAATTTCCTGGCTGCAGCGCTCCAGCTCGTACTGTTCGGCCGTCATCACAGATGTTGTGCGACGTTGGCTGCTGCCGAGATGATTCATGTGGCTCCCTTTCCGTTCCGACAAACACAGCAGAAAGTCTGAACAGCCCAGTCGCTTCTCTTCGCTGAACGAGGCGCCTCGCCGTCAGATTGGAGTTTTCACATGCAGGCCGCGGCGGGCTGGTTTGCTAGCTCACTCCCTTCAAAGGGTTCGCGCCCAGCTCGCTGATGCGACCGCACGTTCGGCGACGCCATCTGGCTCATGGCTCATGCTCAGTTGCAGTAATGGCTTACAATGTGGCCGCGGAATATGCCGCGCTCCGGCTGCATGTGATCGCTCTGGGCGGAGACTGTAACAAAATGGCAATATCGATTAATGCGACGAGCCCCGCTCCCGCGCTCAAATCCTGCATTACGGCAGCGCCTCCGATTAATTTTCACACGACGTTCGCGTGCCCGTGCTTGGGCCTTCGGCTAAGACAGGCTTATATGTCCAAAGCGCAAGTCGCTACTGAGATCATCCGCCTGTAAGCGGGCATTGCCAAAGGAGGATCGCTCAAAATCGTGTGCTGCCAATACGTGCGATGAATTATTCGCCACACGTCCGTAACCATGAAATCGCTTCACGATCGCGAGCCGACCGGCTAGGGGGCAAGTCACGGGTCACTGATCGTGGCGTCAGATCTTGGCGCGATTTCGGCGCCAAGACAGGGCTGACACTGGTTTTTGACGCGAAGATATACTTCATCCCAACAATTGATCGCGACGTCCCTCTGCAGTGCAAGATGCGAAGCGCTCGGGCTTGGTTGGACGCGGCAGGCGCGATAAGCGGCAAATCCTCTGACCGCAATTGAACCTGATGAGATCGGCAACCGAACTGGCGCCGTCCGAACACATTGGCCAGCCGCAGCCGGTCAGCCAGTCCGGCGCGCAATAGAAGTCCCAGCATGCCTTGCGTAATCGCAGGGCGTCGCGTTGGGCTCTGAGCTTCGCCAAGCTTGTCAGTTAAGCCAGAGAGGGGCGACGAGAAAAGCAAAAGCAGGCCGATTAAGCGAGCTGCCGCAATTTGCACCGCCGTGAAAATCGGCTCACCTGCAGTCACAAAGCCTCACGCGATCTGATGTGCTTGCGTTGCGGCCCAGCAAATGTCCATTATTTTCCTCGATGGGATGAGGGAGATCTCCCAATGCTGGACGGTGTCACGACCGCGCTCCTGCGCACGATCCTGGAGGAGGTTTGCGAGAACGTCTCACCGTATGACGCCGGTGTCCGCGCCTACGTTGCTTCCAAAATCCTGGAGGCCGCCACTAGAGGTGAGACGCGGCCCGATCTGCTTAGACAGATAGGTCAGGAAGCTCTTTCCAAAGCGCCAACGATGTGGCGATAGATCTAGGACCTCGCTTGTCATTGAGGTGAATTTACAAGTCGCAGTGCTGAAGATCCTGGCCTGTTCTCTAGGTTCGGTCGCGGTCGCGTCGCCTGCGGCATGGCGACCCGGCTAGCTCGCAGAGGTGTATCCGTCCGCGCAGAGGTTTTACTCCCGTGCGAGCGCCGCAAGTGCCTTTTCGATCACTGTGATTTCTTGACTGACCTGAGCGATGGCTTCCGTCGGATCAATTCCGGTTACACGGTTCAACTTCAGCAGTAGCTCCCGCCGATGCGTCAGAAGGTTCTCCAGCGCGCTGCGGTTGTTTAGTTTCACATAACCGTCCACAATCAATCCAATCGAAAGAGACATCGAAACTCTCAAACAAACCTGTTCTCAACGAAGCTCCGTATAGCACATCGGCAGATGATGTTCAGCTCGCCGGGAGAGAATACCGACGGACGAGCTTGTTGGCGATAAGCCTCCGCCACCCGCGGCCTGCCAACCGTTCCTTGCGTCTTACAAGCGTCCAGCTCTGTTTGAGGGACTAGCGGAGCAGAAAATCGGCGCATGGCGAGCGAAAAACGCTGCGGATCGTCGAAATGGAGATGCTAGGAATGATATTACGAGCTGCCATGCCGAACGGTTTCCGCGATGCGACGACAGGCAGCGCGTTAACCAGCGACATGCTCGCCTGAATATCTCTTCGTAGACATTGCGACGACGTCAGGAGCGTCCAGGATGCTCGATGAATACTTCGCCCGCATTCGTGCTTACCGCAACAACATCCACCGCTATCGTCGCCTGCTGAAGTCGAACCTGTCGGATGTGGAGCGTCAGTTCATCGAAAAACGCCTCACCGAAGAGCAGATCGCGCTCGAGTCTCTTTCGGCCGAAACCTTCCCGCTCGCGTTTGGCCTTCGGAAAGGGGGCGGACGAGCCGGCGAGCTAGGCGCGGAGCCGCGAACGACGTGCGCGTCCGGAACCCCGGCGGTCTGATCTGCTGACCTGCGTGGGGCGCGGTGGCACCCTAGTTCTACTCAGGGATGCCCCAATTTTTCCGACGAAATCAAATTAAAGATCAATATGTTAGTTAGAGTGTTTCTGGGACGCGCACGCGACTCATCGAAGCAAAATGGCCGCGCGAGCGAGCGGCCGTTTGTCCCTGTCGTCGGGACGAGTGGGCTGGCAAGGGAATAGCCTGGCTCAGTAGGTTCAGCGTGCGCGTTCCGTCCGCGTTCAAACAGCACGCCACCGATTGAAGACGTGCAGGGGGCGCGGTAGGCTCGTGCAGGTGGTGATCAGCGGAGTCCTATCATGCCGCAAGGATCTATTCTTCTCGTGCACGGCACTGGTGTTCGGCTTGGCAATTACGAGAAGAGCTTAGAGGTCGCCGAGAAAACGGCCAGCGAGTGCAGCTTGGGACGGAATTTGTTCCCCTGTGCTATTAAGAGCAAGATTGAGTGCGCGAAGGCTTTCCGAGATGGCTGAATGTCTTCGACAGAAATGATTTTCTGAGTTTCTTCGCCTCGAGAATTTTTCCCAATGCGATCGATTTCGAGGTCGCCTCAGGGCAACCCTTCCCTGAATCTCACAGCGCCTACTTTGGCAACGAAGTCGTCTGGACCAGGATCAGAAGTTTCATCACCGGGCAGGAATAATGAGAGAGATTGTGGCCGTAATCGTTGGAATTGAGAAATATTCCCGTAGCGGAATCGATATCTCCTCGCCGTTTAGTAATGCGATGACTGCTGCTCGTCACCTCTTGGGGATGGGCGCCAAGGCAAAGAACATTCACCTTCTCGTCAATCGGACCTCATCGTCGGACGGGTATAGGGGCGAAGTGGACATCGAGAGACTTCGGGCCGAGGGCATAACAGTCTTGGAGGAACCGACGAAGGCGGCTATTCTCAATGAACTGGCCTCCGTTCCAGCTGGGATACCGCCGGACTCGCGGCTGTTCTTATACTGGTGCGGACATGGATATGCCGGCGCAGGAGATCGGATCCTTCTCTGCAGCGACTACGATGCCGCGAGATGCGATGACCGCACTTTCAATGCCACACGGAGATTCCGCCGGCTCGGCTCCCATCCGGAGTACACTTGTTTCACCGAGCAGATCTTTCTGGTCGACGTCTGCGCAAGGTACAGCGACGTGATTGATCCGGACCAGCTTTCGGTCAGCGGGCAACGGCACGCAAGACAGGTCGCAGCTTTCGCCACACGGGAAGGCGGGTACTCCAGAGGCGGATTTTCTGACGTCGCGCTGGATTGGCTTGGTCGGCAGAAAACCTGGCCTGACACGGGTATTGTGCTCAAGACACTCCTACCTGAGCTGGATGAAGCCAAGCTGAAGCCGTTCACGCTTGATGCCGATGACGAGGCGACAAGATCGCAGGCCGACGGTTCGGCGGAGCCTCCGCACGGTCATATCCGCCCCATGTATTGGAGATGCAGGCGTTGCTTGCCAGCGCAAATCTGAGTTCGCAAGCAATCCGCAACTCCTATGAGGCGACCCTTGCAGATTTGAGACTGCCAGTGGAAGGTGATCCCGACCTGGTCCAGATGCTCGCCGAACTCGCGGAAATGTTCGATGCCGAGGACCTTACGGACATATCGGACGCCTTCCTGCAATTCGTGACGAGGCTCAGTTTCGATCCCGAGGGCGCGCCTCTGAAACGGTGGCTCGAGGAGTTGCCAGCACCTCTCGCGTACCGGCGAAACTCGGTCAGGGAAAGATTAGCCGCCGAAGCAGACGAGAAGCTGCTTATCGTTGAAATTGACGGCAACGAACGCGCAGACCCTTCGCTTCTTTCCGCATTTGCATGCACGCGGGCGGGGAAGTGGCTGAATGTTCCGCCTTTCCAACGGCAGCTAGCGGATTGGGATGAGCTGAGCGCTGCCGTGAACAGCGCGCTCGACTCCATGGTTCAGAAAGGAGTCCAGATCAGCGAGATCCAATTCGTGGTGCGGCCTTTCCTCTTTCATCACGAATTCCACAAAATACCGCGGCCCAACGAGGGCGAACTAGGTGAGCACTACGTCGTAGTGCTGCGCGACAAGTACCGAGCCTATCAAGATCCGCCGCCACAAGCCGTTCTGGCTTACAAGCAGGCAATGGCGAAATGCTCTCCGGACAAGATCAAGCTCGTACAGATTCCGAGCGAAGCAACCAAGCTGCCGCAGATGTTTTCTGGTGATCAAGGCTTCTGCTACGCCGGCTTCATTTGCGGGCCCGATCCTCACGCGGAAACAGGGCGCCGCGATATTCTAAGACGCGTGGTGCTGCGCGGAGTTGGTTACGCCTATTGGCTTCAGAAGGAGCCGGCCTGCGGCGGAGACTGGACGATCGCACTGAAGAAATATCTTCTAGACGCCCTAGCCGGTGTGGGTCAGCTCAAAGACCTTCCAAGCTGGATTCGTAACGGACGGCAGGAATGCAACGAGTTGGCGGTGCACGGGGCCTTGCTATGGGACGATCCTGATTTCAAGCCATTTTTGAAGCTCTCATCTCCTTCGCGAACGAGCACATGACACAAGACTGGAAGATATTTACCGGCAAAGACGCAGAACAGACCGACAGGCTCTACGATCTTCCGCCGGCGCCGCCATGGCGGTTCTCTGGCCGCAACAGCCAATTATCGCGTCCCGCGGGGCTGGACTTGGCCTCCGAGAAGAAGAGGGCCGACCCCTTTATTCCCACTGAACCGATGAGGATGGCTGTCAATGCTGCCCTCTATCTTAGGCGCCCGCTGCTCCTTACCGGCAGGCCAGGAACTGGCAAATCGACCCTCATTTCGAAAGTTGCTTACGAACTCCGCCTTGGATCTGTCATCCGTTGGCCGATCTCCTCGAAATCTACAGTGAAGGGCGGGATCTACGAGTATGATGCGGTTGGCCGCCTCCAAGCGAGCAAGACAAAGGATCCGCCTGTGGAGGACTTCCTCCGCCTTGGCCCCTTGGGTACAGCGCTGATGGGCCAGTCCTGGCCGCGGCCTCTCCTCATCGATGAGATCGACAAGTCCGATCTGGATTTCGCCAACGATTTGCTGAACGTTATTGAAGAGGGTACCTATGAAATCCCCGAGCTCGTGCGCCTGAAGCCGAAGCCGACGACAGCCCGATCCCGGAAGCGGGGCACGAATGCGCATGAAGTCCGGGTGCGAGACTACTTTGGAGATCTGGTCACGATCGCCGACGGAAGGATCGTGTGCGGCGAATTTCCCTTTGTGGTCATCACTTCGAATGCTGAGCGCGATTTTCCTGCTCCTTTTCTGCGCCGCTGCATCAGATTGAACGTTACCCAGCCCTCCGAGACACAACTGGCTGACATCGTCGAATCACAGCTGGGCAAGTACGAGGATGAGGATCGCACGAATAAGAGACGTCACCTCATCCAGGAATTCGCGGAACGGCTGGCTAAAAATGAGGATCTCGCAACGGACCAGCTGTTGAACGCCATGTTCCTGACGGTCTCGCTAGCCGATGGTACAAGATCCTTCGACAAGGAGGAACTCGAACAACTGAAGCAAAACCTTCTCCGCTCACTCACCGCGAGCTGATATGCAGCTTTCCGACCTTTTGAGGGGGCTGCGCTCGGGCGGTGTAGATCTAGCCGCTGAGCATATGCTCGACTGCTTTTGGCTGGCCCACCACGTCAGTGGCAAGTTATTCGACGTGGAAGACGTGCAGCAACGCACGCCGGCCGTCCAAACGCAGCCGGCGCTCGGTGGTGCTGCCGTCATCGAGCGGACCAGCGAAGCCGCCGCCGGTCCACGAAGCGCCGCGCCCGCCCAAGTCTGGGCCGACGCGCCGAGCGGGGTGGGGACGCGCAGGGCCTCGCTCGGCTCCGTTCCTTCAGCGCGTGCCTTACCAAACCGCCTAGACTTCTCGCGCGCTTTACGGCCGTTCACGCTCCGTAGAAAATCTGCCGAGCGGTCAGAAATGGACGAGGAGCAAACAGTCGACGCATCCGCGACCATCGGTTTTCCCTTTCCGATCCTCAAGCCGTCGGAGCAGCGCTGGTTTACCGTCGATCTCGTGCTCGAGGACGATCCGGCGATCCCAATCTGGCGACAGACACTTCGCGAATTTTTCAAGATCCTGCATGAAAGCGGCGCTTTCGACGATGTGCGTTTCTGGCACCTTGAGAAGCGGTCGCGCGCGACGGATGCGGAGGGTTCTGATTTCGTGCTCGTGTCACAGGCTGGCGCCCGCGTCTCAACGAAGTTCGTCGCCGGCAGCGGAGTTGCAAGGCTCGTCCTTCTCGCCACGCACGGTTCTTCGCCGAATTGGACGAATGGCAGTTATGATCGGCTTCTGCGCGATTGGCTGGACACATCGTCGGTCGCTCTCATCTATTTACTGCCAGAGGGTGATCGCAAGCGCTCCCCCTTGGGAGAGCCTCAAGGCCTCTGTTCGGCTGTGAAGCCGGGGCTTCCGGTAGCGCAGCTCGACGTACGCCGTTATTGGTGGACGATCTCTGACGAAACGACCAGTCCCTTCGTGCCGGTGCTAGGCCTGGATCCCGCGAGCGTACACCGATTTGCCAAGATGCAGATGGGGCTCGGCGGAAGCAATCCGGTGATCTTCCTGGATTCCTCGCGCATCACGTCATTGCAGCCGAACCGGGCCAACCGTTCCGAGTCCGATTTCGAGCAGATCATCTCAGCTCTCGCGGTGCAGTCACCCGACGCGCTCAGGCTTGCGCGTCTATTGTGCACGACCCCCTTCACGCTTCCCGTCGCGCGGCTGATCCAAGAAGCAGTTCTCGGACGAGATACCTCTCCCTATGTGCTTGCGCAGGTTATGCTGAGTGGGATCGTCGGCACCGCGGAAGCGGCGGCGAACAGCGATCCGGAGCACACCTATTTTGAGGTCCGTGCGCTCGCTCGAAGAATCTTAATGCGGTCTCTGCGCAAGTCTGAAGCCGAAGCTGCTGCGTCCGAGTTGGAGGCGCGCGTCTCGATGCATCTGGAAAATATCCAGGATCGCGTGGGCAGATACGCCGTGAGATACCTCGACGAACGCGGTGAACATTCAATTCCCGATTTCGCATCAGCATTCGCCCGAGTGAGCCGGGCTCTGCTTGGCGATCCAGCAACGGCCGCTGATTTGAAGACGAGGGCTCACCAATTTAGAAACAGGTTTTCCGAGCGCCGGCTTGCTGACGTTCTGGATAAGCTCCGATACGGGCGCCATCTACCACTTGACCCAGAAAACACAGAGGATGACGCTTGGAAAGCGCTGCTTGAAAACGGACTCGTACGGCAGAACTCGAGTGGCGAATGGCGGCTGAGGGTCGGAGTGTGGGAGGAAATCGCGGGCGAGCCGCTGGCCGACGATGAAGGTGAGCAAGCTCCAACTGCACCCCTCGACACCGTTAGCCAGTTCGCCCTGGTCATTGGCGCTCCCGGCGTGCCGGGGATGCCGCTGATTGCCGACGCTCACGCCGACGCGCAAAGTTTTGTGAGGTGGCTCGGCGAAATAGGCGTCGCGCGCGAGCAGGTTCTCTATTTGGAACAGCCCGACCGAATTCAACTGCTGGATGCGGTCGAAAGCTTAGCCAAGCACGCCAAAGGCGCTGGCGACCATCGCCGAGTTTTCATCTATTTTGCTGGACATACGGTTGTCGACGGCCAGCAGCAGCTCTTTCTGAGGATGGGCTCGTCAGAACCGGAAGATACTGCGCTCTCGGAGATTGTATCTCAGTCAGCAAATCACGGCTCGTTTGACGATATCGTGTGCATAATCGATGGAGAAGGCGCGCCCCTATTGGGGAGGGAGACCATCATGCCGCTATCTTTCGTGCAGCGGATACCTCATCCCGTGCTCCCAAACATCCTGACAATTGTTGCCCAGGGATTTGGGCGGCGGGCTGTTGCACCACGGTCCTTTACGGCGGAGATACTGGACGCCTTGCGTACGGCCACCGTGAACGGCTACGTGACGACGCGATCCCTGACCCAAAGGTTGCATAAGCGTCTGAGTAGCGAGGTCTCGATTCGCCTATCCGGGAATGATTTCACGATTTGCGGACCTTTAGCCGCAATGATTCCGACCCAAGGCCCAATCCGATCTACGTGGATTGTCACCAGTATCGGCGAAGTGAAGGAACTGCTTGCCCGCGAATTTCGTCGGACTGGGAGCTCGCGGGACGAGCTCGATTCGTTTGAACTCAAAGGACCCGATGGCGGGATGAGCTTGTCACTGTTTCCAAGCAAATTTCGCATGCCGCGTGCCGATCCTCCTCAGGCAATCATCGTGGTCGGGACCGCTTATCGAGCAAACGAGTCCGACCGAAGTCGACTATTGGTCGCGACCGAGTTCGCCCGGGAGGAGCGCGAAACGCTGGCTCCTTTAATGAGACTTCTCAATGCTGCGCACAGAGTGTCCTACGGCGACGACTGGTCTCGGTATATCTCCATTCCAAACGCTGGGGCGCCGCATGTAGCCTTCGGGACTCTCGCCGATATGCGAATGGAAAGGGGCCGGTCGGCTTTGTCCGCCGCCGGCTTTTCGTCCGGCATGGACGAAATCGCCGAGCTGCAGGAGGAATTTCCGCAGGCGCATCTTCTAGCAGTATACGTGTTGAGCGATGCTCCACGACAGGATCTAACGGTCAATAGACAGCTTGCGTCGTTGTTCGTGCGCGCACTTGTTCAGTCTCTGTTGGACCCGCCGGAAGAGGAGCAAAGCCGATCGTCAGTTGCCCTCGATGTTCGACAACAGCTCGAACGCCGCCTCACTGCGGCCCTGGCCGCCTTGCCGCAGTCTCCAGCCGAATCGGAGAGCGAGCTTGGACACGTCGCAAAGTTATTGTCGAGAGATGGCAAACGAGACATCCCATGGATGCATTTAGAAGCCCGGCTCGCCGCTGCCTATGTCGAAGTCTCCTCCCGGATAAACCAAGCAAAAAACCTCTCCGCGGCGATACAGCACTATCGGCGCCTTCGGGATTATTACTCCAAAGTCGAATGGGATTCGCTTGAAGTTGCGCGCATGGAGAGCCACCTAGGTGACACTCTCTCGCTCAGAGGGGAGCTTACTCAAAGCCTGACTGATCTCGAAGCCGCAGAGGCGTGTTTCCGAAGGGCCGCAGACCATTTCCGCGCCGCTAACCGGACGAATGAGGCTGCGAGCCTGCAACACCGCGTCCAGGTGTTAGCCGATCGACGACGAGTGCAGAGCGCCTTTCAAAATGCTCCTGTGACTAAGAAGACCCGCCCAGGATCGCACGAGCGAAGAAGGCCCCCTCCGAGTCAAAGTCTGCTAAATCTGCGACCAGAGCTCGGAAGCCGAAGCGCAAGATTGCGAAAAAAAAGAAATAGCTCAATGGGCAGCCACAGGGCGGCGCAGCTTGGCCAACATTTCCGACGTTCACAACGAGTTTTCCTAGCGTGACGCCAGGAGTAGTTTGCAACTTCTAAAAGCGCGGATTGAAGCGGTTTGGGGGTCTTGGCGCTCCGCTCTGCTCGACCGGTTCTCGCTCGAGGACCTGTTTGTATTCGGCCAATATCTCGCCAGTTTGTTAGATTGGCTACACGCCCAGCCAACGCTAGCCAGCATGAGACAGTCACAACTTTTATCCTTCATCGGTCTGCTATCGCGGCATGACATTTGCTCTCCTAGCTGAGACGCTGGGGAAGCGTATTCGCGGCGAGAGTCACAAAGGAAGGAAACGACTTGCCAAATCTGTGGAGACAGTTCATCGCCGGCAACATCTCCAGCTGCATTCTGGGAAATACAAAGGTAAGCGGCGGTACCGCGCGAAAGGTGGAACATCAAGCTATTACGCGCCGATCCAGGTCGGCTGCGAAATACCCTCGCGCCTACAGTTTTAATAGTCGATGTGGGGCAAATGGCAGGGCGTTTGCGTGTAGCCAATCCCGTAGGATTACTGCACGTGCTCTCGGCAACCGGCCGCGGGGTTTTTCGACGGAGATCCCAGTCGGCCGCGCGACAGGGGAGGTCGCAGTTCCGGGGGCAGAACAACCGCCTCCCGCCTTTGGATCAATCACTTCAATCTGGGGCAATCGAACACTATGATTGTGCGTAGCCTGCACGACGTTGAAGCAACCGATCACTTCGTCGATTGGGGCAATGGTACTAGCCACCGCCTCTTGACGGATAAGGACGGCATGGGTTTTAGCATCTGCCACACCGTCGTGCGCGCCGACACCGTTTCCCTTCTGCAATACCGGAATCATCTCGAAGCCTGCTACTGCATTGGCGGAGAGGGTGAGGTCGAGGACATGGACGGCAATGTCTTTCCCATTCGCCGGGGCGACATGTATGTACTTGACAAGCATGACAAGCATTTCCTGCGCGGGGGACGGGGCAAGGACTTGATCCTCGTTAGCATCTTCAACCCGCCCCTCACCGGAACCGAGCGCCACAAGCTCGACGACCCTGCAGGCTCTACATATTGAGCGACGCGAAGAAACACCATCCAATATGAACTGTCGCTAATTGCGAGAAACGTTTACTCGAGCCATCTAGCACTGCCGCGTGCCGCACGCGCGGACCTCAGAAAAACTCTTTGTCCCGGTTTTGCGAAAGGCGCAGGCGATGCGGTTCGGCTGAGTCGACAAATTACTTTGGGAGTCCAGGCTTGTCCGGAAGACCAGGCAGGGGGATGCTTATTCCGATTAATGGCGCGCTCAATTGTACGATGTCGGGCGACGCTGTTGGAGAGCTGACATAGCCCCGCTGTGACGATCGCAGTGATCGCACTCGATTTCACCGTTGGCACGATACATGCGTAATCCTCTAAAGAGCGCCATAGAGGAGAAGTCGTTCGATGAGAACGCTTACCAGAAACGCTGACGCGGTTGAGTGGCAGCTGCGATACTGCCGACACCATATTTGGTGATGCGGAATGAGCGATGAACACGTGCAGAGCATATCTGGCGCACATGAGCTGCTGGCGCGCGGGGAGGAGTTTTGGCGACGGCGCCTCGAGCAGTTTAGAAGATTGCATCCTCCTTTCGTGTCATCGTCCGTGGCTGCGGCGCCTTCCCGATGGCAGTCGAGTTCGTGGTTTAGCTCAAGCGCGTTGGCTAAACTTTCCCCACAAGACCGCTCGGAATATTTGGTAACGGCTTGGCTAATCTATCTCGCTCGGGTCACGAGGCAGGAAGAGCTTCAGCTGGGATGGAAGCCTGCATGGGACGGATTGCAAACTGGCTGCAAACTCGTCGAGATGTTGATCGCCTCCGTCGTGCCGATGGATGTTTGCATCGAGCTTGGTCATGATTTTGAAGAAGTCCGCAAAACCGTAGCGGCCGAAGTCGCTCAGCTGAAAGCGCACGCTAGCTTTTCCCGAGATCTGATCGCGCGCTGCCCGACATTGCGAGGAGTGGAGGCGCTACGGGCGCCTCAGCCTTGGCCGATCGGCCTTGCTATCACGACAGAGAGCTGTTCCGTCGCCGACGGTCTGTCGACGGACCATAAGGCTGCCCAAGCCATATGCGGCGATTTGCTGACCTTTGAGGTTCGCGCTCTGGATGGGCGCTTCCGCTGGCATTTTGATGCCGCTCGATTGGCGCCCAAGCAGATTGACCGCATGACACAGCATTTGCAAGCTTTGTTACGCGGCGTGATGGACGATGCGGGGCAGTCTGTCGGCCGAATCGGCATTCTGCCAGCCGACGAACGCGCGTATCTACTCGAGGATTTGAACCGGACGGCGGCGCCTTATTCTTTTGAGCGATGTATCCATGAGCTGTTCGAGGCGCAGGTGCAAAAGGCACCGGAAGCGGTGGCGGTGGTCCATGGGAAGGAGAGACTGAGCTATGGCGAACTTAATGCGCGCGCTAACCGGCTGGCGCATCATCTGATCGAGCTCGGGGTCAAGCCGGACCAGCCGGTGGCGATCTGCCTGGAACGCAGCCTAGCGATGGTGGTTGGTGTCTTGGCGATCCTGAAGGCCGGAGGCACCTATCTGCCGCTAGATCCGGCGTATCCCTCAGCGCGGCTGCGGCAAATTGTCGACGATGCAAAACCGAAACTGCTGCTTTGCGATGTCGCCGGTCGAACCGCATTGGGCGCCGAGGCCGTGGCCGATGTGAAGGTGGTCGATCTGGAGATGGCGGC
Organism: Bradyrhizobium sp. B117; assembly: GCF_038969555.1. Taxonomy (NCBI): domain Bacteria; kingdom Pseudomonadati; phylum Pseudomonadota; class Alphaproteobacteria; order Hyphomicrobiales; family Nitrobacteraceae; genus Bradyrhizobium; species Bradyrhizobium sp. B117. Next base: position 8,039,397 of record NZ_CP152414.1, on the reverse strand, counting down.
CCCGACTTGGGGCGAGCGGCCGGCTTCGAACCCGGACCCAGTCACGCTTGGCCTCACATCGCGCCATCTCGCCTATGTCACCTATACTTCCGGCTCAACCGGAATCCCCAAGGGCGTTGAAATGTCCCACGGCGCACTCGTGAATTCGCTTGCGGGGATCGGCGCGTCAAAACTGCGAACACTTCAATTTGCGACCCTGAACTTCGATGTGTCCTGTCAGGAGTTGTTCATCTGTTGGAAGGACGGCGGAGCGCTTGTGCTCGTGCAGGAAGAGACCCGGAGGCGCTTCTCCGACCTGCTGGAATTTGTACAGCGGGAGGCGATCGAGCGGCTTTTCCTCCCGTTCGTGGCATTGAATCATTTTGCGGAAGTCTGCAGTAGGCAGCGCGTGCAGCTGCCCTCTTTAAGAGAGCTTTATACAGCCGGCGAACGACTGCAAGCCACTCCACTGCTTAGGGCGTTCTTCGAAGCACACCCGAACGCGAGATTGATCAATCAATATGGGTCCACAGAAATCAGCGTCATTTCCGAGCACCGCCTTGCAGCTGATCCGTCATGTTGGTCCGAGATGCCTCACATCGGGCGACCAATTGCCAACACGCGGGTGTACCTGCTGGACGGCCATGGCGCGCCCGTGCCGTTCGGTGCGGTGGGCGAGCTTTACATTGGCGGGGCGGGGATGGCACGGGGCTACCTGAACCGCCCCGAGCTGACAGCCGAGCGGTTCATCGTCAGTCCCTTTGTCGAGGGCGATCGGCTGTACCGGACCGGCGACCTGGCACGCTACCTGCCGGACGGCAATCTTGAGTTCCTGGGCCGCAACGACGATCAGGTGAAGATCCGCGGCTATCGCATCGAGCCGGGCGAGATCGTCGCAAGCTTTGCGAACACGCCTGGGTGCGCGAGGCGGTGGTGGTGGCGCGCCAGAACGGCGCCGGTGACAAGCATCTGATCGCCTATGTGGTCTGCGCGCCCGAAGCCGGCTCGGACGAGGGCGATGCAGGCGGGCTTGCAGGCGCCTTGCGCGCGCACTTGAGTGCGCGGCTGCCGGACTACATGGTGCCGAGCGCGTTTGTGCGGCTGGCGACGCTTCCGCTCACGGTCAATGGCAAGCTCGATCGGAACGCGCTGCCGGCGCCGGCCGATCAGGCCTATGCGCTGGCAGCCTATGAGGCGCCGCAAGGCGCGGTCAAGACGGCGCTGGCGCAGATCTGGGCCGAGCTCCTTGGTGTCGAGCGCATCGGGCGCAACGACCACTTCTTCGAACTGGGTGGCCACTCCCTCTTGGCTGTGCAGATGTCGAGCCGGCTGTCGCAGGCGGTTGGGGTTGAACTACCGCTGTCAACGCTGTTCGCAAGGCCAGTGCTGACTGACCTGGCGGCAAGTGTCGTCGAGCTGTTGAGCCGCTCCGGACCGCAACAGCTGCCATCGATTGCAGCCGTGTCGCGCCATGAGCCGCTTGTGCTGTCATTTGCGCAGCAGCGGCTATGGTTTTTGGCGCAGCTGAACGAAGGCAGCACGAACTATCACATTCCGCTGACCCTGCGACTGCGCGGGGGGCTCGACCGCACCGCCTGGCAGCGCAGCCTTGACCGTCTGTTTGCGCGCCATGAGGCGCTGCGCAGTGTCTTTGTCGCGACGCAAGGTAAGCCCCGGGTTGAGGTTCTGCCGCCGGATGCGGGACTGCCGATAGTTGACCACGATCTGCGGGAGAGATCGGATGCGGAAGCGGCACTTTTGGCTCTGTGCCATCAAGAGGGACGCACGCCGTTCAATCTTGCGCGCGGTCCGCTGATCCGCGGGCATCTGGTGCGGATGTCGGCTGAGGAGCACGTCTTCCTCCTGACCCAGCATCACATCGTCTCGGACGGCTGGTCGATGGGCGTGCTGCTGCGTGAACTTAGCCAGCTTTACCGGGCGTTCGAGGCTGGGCAGGACGATCCCCTGCCGCCGCTTGCGATCCAGTATCCGGATTACGCCGCCTGGCAACGCCAATGGCTGTCGGGGGAACGGCTGCAGAAGCAGGCGCAGTATTGGCGCAGCGCTCTGACAGGCACGACCCGTCTTGTCTTGCCGACGGACCGTGCGCGGCCTGGCCAGCAGTCGTTTGCCGCGGCCACGGTCCCGGTTACCGTCGATGCGGATCTGACGCGGGAGCTGAAGCGGCTGAGCCTGCAGCATGGCACGACGTTGTTCATGACGGTGCTGGCGGCCTGGGCGGCGGTGCTGTCGCGTCTGTCGGGACAGGACGATCTTGTGATTGGCGTGCCGAGCGCCAATCGGGGGCACCGGGAGATCGAAGAGCTGATCGGCTTCTTCGTCAACACCCTGGCGCTTCGGCTCGACCTGTCGGGCAAGCCAAGCGTGTCGGAGCTTCTGGAGCGGACGCGGCGCACGGTACTGGCTGCGCAGGAGCATCAGGATCTGCCGTTCGAGCAGGTGGTGGAGATCGTGCAGCCGCCCCGGGCACTTGATCACACGCCGTTATTCCAGGTGATGCTGGCCTGGGAGAACAATGCGGTTGCGTCATTGGAGCTGCCGGGGCTGAGTGTCGAAGCTGCCGGGCATGAGTTTGACCAGGTCAAGTTCGATCTGGAGCTGAGCCTTGGCGAGCATGGCGAGCAGATCGCCGGAGCGCTGGCTTATGCCACGGCGCTGTTTGATCAGGCGACGATCGAGCGGCAGCGTGGTTATCTGCTGGCGCTGCTGCGGGCGATGGCTGCCGATGCGCAGCAAGAGGTCCGCCGGATTGAGCTGCTGTCGGCTGCCGAGCGCACGTATCTGCTGGACGACCTGAACCGGACGGCGGCGCCATATCCTGCGGAGCGGTGCATCCACGAGCTGTTCGAGGCGCAGGTGCACACGGCGCCGGATGCGGTGGCGGTGGTCTCCGAAGATGAGCGGCTGAGCTATGGCGAGCTCAACGCGCGGGCCAATCGCTTGGCACATCACCTGATCGCTCTCGGGGTCAGGCCGGACCAGCCGGTTGCGATCTGCGTCGAGCGCAGTCCGATGATGGTTGTCGGGCTTTTGGCGATCCTGAAGGCTGGCGGAGCGTATGTGCCGCTGGATCCGGCCTATCCCTCGGCGCGGCTGCATCAGGTGCTCGAGGATGCGGCGCCGCGGCTGCTGCTGGCCGATGTGGCCGGCCATGCCGCCTTCGGCGCGGTTGTGCCGGCCGATGTGAGTGTGGTGGAACTCGATGCAGCGGCGCCGGCCTGGGCCAGCTTGTCGGAAGCGGATCCTGACCCGCGCGCGCTCAACCTGACCTCCCGCAATCTCGCCTATGTGATCTACACCTCGGGATCCACGGGCACGCCCAAAGGGGCACAGAATGAGCATCGGGCTATCGTCAATCGCCTGATCTGGATGCAGAGCGCCTATGATCTGAAGGCAACAGACGTCGTGTTGCAGAAGACGCCATTTAGCTTCGATGTCTCGGCCTGGGAGTTCTTTTGGACTTTGCTTGAAGGGGCAACGCTGGTAGTGGCGCCGCCCGGCGCGCACAGAGATCCCGATGCATTGGTCGGCTTGATCGTCAGCCAGCGCATCACCACGGTTCACTTCGTGCCATCCATGCTGGTTAGATTTTTGGATGCAAAGAGTGTTGACCGCTGCACATCGCTGCGGCGGGTTTTATGCAGCGGCGAGGCGCTCCCTGCCGCCAGTGTGCATAGGGTTCGGCACGTATTGCCCTGGACGGCCCTGCACAATCTCTACGGTCCGACTGAGGCCGCGATCGACGTTACATCCTGGAGCTGCCCGGCTGAGTTTGATAACGCTATCGTCCCGATTGGCCGTCCAATCGCCAACACGCGGGTCTACTTACTGGATGGTCATGGCGGGCTGGTCCCGTTCGGTGCGGTGGGCGAGCTCTGCATTGGCGGGGCGGCGGTGGCGCGGGGCTACCTGAACCGCCCTGAGCTGACAACTGAGCGGTTCATTCCCAGTCCCTTTGTCGAGGGCGATCGGCTGTACCGGACTGGCGACCTGGCACGCTACCTGCCGGAGGGCAATCTTGAGTTCCTGGGTCGCAACGACGATCAGATGAAGATCCGCGGCTTCCGGATCGAACCGGGCGAGATCGTAGCAAAGCTTTGCGAGCACGCCTGCGTGCGCGAGGCGGTGGTGGTGGCGCGCGAGGATGATCGCGGCGAGCAGCGTCTCGTTGCGTATGTCGTTGCCTCTGAAGCTGAGGAATCTGATCTTGCCGGCGGTTTGCGCGCGCACTTGAGTGCGGGGCTGCCGGACTACATGGTGCCGAGTGCGTTCGTGCGGCTGCCGGCGCTTCCGTTGACGCTGAACGGCAAGCTCGATCGCAAGGCGCTGCCGGCCCCTCGCGACGAGGCGTATGCGCGCCGGACCTATGCGCCGCCACAGGGCGAGATGGAGGCGGTTCTGGCCCAGATCTGGGCCGAGCTGCTGGGGCTGGAGCGGGTCGGACGAGACGACAACTTCTTCGAACTGGGAGGGCACTCGCTCTCGGCGGTGCAGATGATCGAGCGTCTACGGCGGCGGTCACTGCGCATCGAGGTGCGCACCTTGTTCGTCAAGCCGGTGCTGGCGGATCTGGCTGCAAGCCTGGGTCGCTATCACGAGGTGGCGGTCCCGTCCAACTTGATCACCGAGCGGACTGCGGCGATCACGCCCCAGATGTTGCCGCTGATCGAGCTGACGCAGGGCGAGATCGACCGGATCATCGCCGCGGTACCCGGCGGGGTTTGCAACATTCAGGACATTTACGGCCTGTCGCCGCTGCAGGATGGCATCCTGTTCCATCATTTGCTAGCGGCAAAGGGCGATCCATACCTACTGGTCTCGCAGATGGCGTTTGCCGAGCGTGGGCTGCTCGATCGCTATCTTGCCGCGCTCCAGCGGGTGGTGGATCGCCATGACATCCTGCGTACCGCGTTTGTCTGGGAGGGGTTGTCGCGGCCTGCCCAGGTGGTGTGGCGGCAGGCGCGACTGGAGGTGATCGAGATTCAGCTGGATGGCGCTCACGGCACTGGCGCCGAGCAGCTCAAGGAGCGGTTTGATCCACGTCGGCACCGCATCGAGCTTGACCGCGCGCCACTGCTGCGGTTTGTGATTGCGCGCGAGCCCGGTAGCGCGCGCTGGCTGCTGCTGGAGCTGCAGCATCATCTCGTCGGGGATCACACAACGCGCGACGTGATGCATGCTGAGGTCCGGGCCGAGCTGGAGGAGCGTGTGCATGAGCTGACGGCGCCGCAGCCATTCCGTAATTTGGTGGCACAGGCGCATCTACGTGGTGATGCCAAGTCCGATGAAGCGTTCTTCCGGGAGCTGCTGGCCGACATCGACGAGCCGACCACGCCCTTCGGCTTGAGCGAGGTGCGCGGCGACGGTGGCGGGGTTCGAGAGGCTCATCGGATGCTGCCGCCAGCGCTCCATGCGCAGCTACGCGAACAGGCGCGTCGGCTGCGGGTGAGTCTGGCGAGCCTGTGCCATCTGGCGTGGGGACAGGTGGTGGCGCGCAGCAGCGGCCGCGAGCAGGTGGTGTTCGGCACGGTGCTGTTAGGCCGGCTGCAGGGCAGCGCTGGCGCCGACCGCGCCATGGGGCTGTTCATCAACACCCTGCCGCTGCGACTTGATCTCGATGGGACCGCCGTCGAGGCGAGCGTGCGGATGACGCACGCCCGGCTGGCCGACCTGCTGGCACATGAGCATGCCTCGCTGGCATTGGCACAGCGCTGCAGCGCTGTTGCGGCGTCGGCGCCGCTGTTCAGCACGCTGTTGAACTACCGTCACAACACGGCGCCGGCTGTGCCCGGCTCCGGGACGGATGATGTCTTGCCGGGCATGGAATGGCTGGGTGGGGAGGAACGCACCAACTATCCCCTGACCCTTTCGGTGGAGGACTTTGGCGAGGCGCTAGGCCTCACTGCGCAGGTCGCGGAGCCAGTCTCGGCGGATCGAATCTGCGGCTACATGCAGCGCGCGCTCGAGCAACTGGCAAAGGCGCTCGAGCATGCCCCGGATACGCCGGTACGCGACCTCGACATCCTGCCGGCCGAGGAGCGTACCTATCTGCTGAAGGATCTGAACCGGACGGGGAGGGCCTATCCATCGGACCTGTGCGTCCATGAGCTGTTCGAGGCGCAGGTGCAAAAGGCGCCGGAGGCGGTGGCGCTGGTCTGCGGTGATGAGCGGCTGAGCTATGGCGAGCTCAATGCGCGGGCCAACCGCCTGGCACATCACCTGATCGAGCTTGGGGTCAAGCCGGACCAGCCGGTTGCGATCTGCCTCGAACGCAGTCCGGCGATGGTGGTTGGTGTCTTGGCGATCCTGAAGGCGGGCGGTGCCTATCTGCCGCTGGACCCAGCCTATCCCAGCCAGCGGCTGCATCAGGTTGTCGACGATGCCGCGCCGCGGCTGCTGCTGTGCGACGGCGTTGGTCGCGCAGCACTCCGCCCCGAGGTGCTGACCGATGTGACAGTCATCGATCTGGAGACGGCCACACCCGCCTGGGCCGAACGGGCGGCTTCAAACCCTGACCGGCGCACGCTTGGCCTCACATCGGACCATCTCGCTTATGTAATCTACACCTCAGGCTCAACCGGAATCCCAAAGGGGGTCATGGTCCAGCATCGGGGGTTGGTCAATCTGCTGTCGGCTCAGGTCGGCCTCTTTGGCGCTTCTTCCAACAGCCGCGTCGTGCAGTTCGCATCCATTGCTTTTGATGCAAGCGCTTGGGAGCTTGTTATGGCGTTTGGCTCCGGAGCCGCTTTGCACTTGCCTGCGGAAGAGATCCGTCAAGCGAGTAGCAAGCTATCGGATTATCTCCAAAGCGAAGCCATCACCCACGCGACATTACCCCCCGCGTTGCTCCAGACCAGCAAGGATCCGGATGATTTGGCCGTACAAGTTCTCATTCTTGCTGGAGAGCTACCAAAGCCGGAACTCATCCGAAGTCTGACCCCAGCCTCAATTGTCAATGCTTACGGCCCGACCGAGGCAACCGTCTGCGCGACGATCTGGACTTGCCCGGCTGATTTCAATGGTTCGGTGGTCCCGATCGGGCGTCCAATCGCCAACACGCGGGTGTACCTGCTGGATGGCTATGGCGCGCCCGTGCCGTTCGGCGCGGTGGGCGAGCTTTACATTGGCGGGGCGGGGGTGGCACGGGGCTACCTGAACCGCCCCGAGCTGACAGCCGAGCGGTTCATCGCCAGTCCCTTTGTCGAGGGCGATCGGCTGTACCGGACCGGCGACCTGGCACGCTACCTGCCGGACGGCAATCTTGAGTTCCTGGGCCGCAACGACGATCAGGTGAAGATCCGCGGCTATCGCATCGAGCCGGGCGAGATCGTCGCAAAGCTTTGCGAACACGCCTGGGTGCGCGAGGCGGTGGTGGTGGCGCGCCAGAACGGCACCGGCGACAAGCATCTGATCGCCTATGTGGTCTGCGCGCCCGAGGCCGGCTCGGACGAGGGCGATGCAGGCGGGCTTGCAGGCGCTTTGCGCGCGCACTTAAGTGCGCGGCTGCCGGACTACATGGTGCCGAGCGCGTTTGTGCGGCTGGCGGCGCTTCCGCTCACGGTCAATGGCAAGCTCGATCGGAACGCGCTGCCGGCGCCGGCCGATCAGGCCTATGCGCTGGCAGCCTATGAGGCGCCGCAAGGCGCGGTCGAGACGGCGCTGGCGCAGATCTGGGCCGAGCTCCTTGGTGTCGAGCGCATCGGGCGCAACGACCACTTCTTCGAACTGGGCGGCCACTCCCTCTTGGCTGTGCAGATGCTCAGTCGAGCATTAAATCTTGGGCTAAGTTTTAGCGCCATCGACCTCTTCCGAGCCCCTGTTCTGAAGCAGCTTGCATCGAAGATTCGTTTGCAGGTGCAGCCCAGTAACAGGGCGGTGATTCCCGTTCGACCGACCGGATCACAGCCACCTCTCTTCTTTGTCCCCACAGGTTTTGGGGATTGTTCGTATGTCCTCGGTTTGGCAGCGGAAATAGATGTAGACTGCCCGGTCTACGCTCTGCCATGGCCCCCGTTCGATGACGTTCGTCCACCGACTCTTGAGGCGGTGGCCGCAGAGGTGATCCTTGCGATCAAACAAATCCAGCCACTTGGCCCATACCGCTTTGCTGGATACTCATCAGGTGCGATCCTGGCTTATGCAATTGCCGAGCAGTTACTGAGTGGTGATGAAGTTGTGTCATTCATGGCGTTCATTGATGTTAGTCTACCTGCGGCTTCTTCAAACGGATCACTAAAGAATTTGGCGCGAGAATTTGTTTTGGATCGTTGTGGAATCTTGCGCGATGCGTATCACGAGATTTTGGAACGCGACTGCGAACAAGCTTCCATCTCTGAGTTGCTTGAAAAGGCGCAGCAAATAGGAGCGCTAGCTCCAGATCACGATCTTCACAGTGACGTTTCGATGTATCAAAAGGTCGACACATTTCACCGCGCGCTACGATCGTATCGCGTTCCGTCGCTCGCGATCGAAATACATCAGTTCTATGCGAGCGAGCCTCTCATCAGTCATCGGGTCCCACCTGACAAACAACTCAGAAGCGACTTGCCAAACCAGGGCTGGGACCGGGTCGTGAACGCTGAGGCTATTCGTGCCGTACGGGTTCCAGGCAACCACGCAACAATAGTGAGCAATCCAGAAAACCGCCGAGTTTTGGCTCGAGCCATTTCAGAAGCCCTTGATCGCGGCTGTTGAATAGACCAAGAGAACTTTCTCCGAGGCCCCGACCTTTTAAAGTGTCAGCGATGGCTTACACATGGCAGTATGCGCAATCTGACATGAGGATCGAGGAGGTCGTCGATCACATCGATGGAGATACGTTCTCAGCCGATCAAGCTCTCTCCTCCCGAGCAGGCTGGCGCTGAGGATCATCAAGTATCCTCGAATGTGTCCTCTTCACTGTCCGTCTGAAGGATGGTTTGCGACAGGAGCGCGGCGGCTCTTTGAAGCGGATGAATGAAGCGATCCAGCTCTGTGAAGCTCACTCGTGCTACGGGCACCGATACGCCAAGGCAGGCGATCAGTTCCCGGTCCGGGGAAACGATGGGCACCGCGCAGCCGACGACGCCCTTCACGTATTCCTCATTGGTTTTGGCCCATCCGCGACGGCGGGTTTCCTCGAGAAGCTTCAGGAGGGTTTCGAGATCCACGATGGTATTGTCGGTGTACCGCGTCAAAGCGAGCGAGCGGCATAACTTCTCGCGCGCCCTCTCGGGTACCCACGACGTCGGCGTCCTGTTTGGCGCCGACGTCGATGCTTATGAGCAGGCCTGGATGGCTCGAGAAGTAGTCTCGAGCCATCCAAGATCAACTCTTTGAGTCGAACTTGTAAGAGGCCTGAAAGAATGCACCGCAGCGCTCCATACTGTACTTCGCAAGAATGCGCGGGGCACCGACGCAGCCGCTGCTGCTGCACAAAGAGTCGCTGTCCTTTTTGGTCCACATGGCCCAATAGCGGCCGCCGACGCCGACGCTGATGTTTTGGTGATCGAGTAGGACAACACGCCTTCGATCTGGACGCCGCCACCACCATTTCCGCGTTGTTCATCAAAGGTGGTCATGTCGCGCAAGAGATGATAGTCACGTCCCTTGAAGCCGGTCCAGGGCAAGTAGGCCACGTCGGCGTTCAAACGCCAACGCTCGGTCAGCATGGTTTCGGCGCTCAGGCCGATCCGAGGCGCATACCATTGAGTATCCTCATCCGCCGATGATCCTGCTGTCACCCGACGTCAAACACGAATACAGCGGGTTAGCCACCTGCATGCATCCGGTCGAGTCCGAACTCTGGCCGTAATAGGTCCAGCCCATAATCCCCCGACCTTGTAGTCGCTGCTGCGCAGGAAGTCGTAACCGACGTCAGCCGTGTAATAGGCAAACCTTCCGTTTGACTGGCCGGAAAGGTTGTTGATGTAGGAAAGTCCGTCCTCGGGTATCCAATCTTCATTATTTATTTTTCCTTTGTTGAACTGCCCGATACCAAGATTGCTTTTCAAGAAAACTCCCCATGGACTGTCAACACGGCCGAATAACTCCCCGGAAAGTCCGTCCAGTCCATGATAAGTGAGCCTCGATCCAGTATGCTGGGGTCTTCAGGCCAGCCGTACCGAACTGCGCTGTGATCCCACTGGAAACGTCCCCGGCTCAGCCAGAGCCGCGAGCCGCCTTCGAAGGACCAGCCGGGCGCGTAGAAAATGGGTGGTACGCTGCCGGCTGATTTCGCATACAGCGGCGCATCGGACCATTGTGCGGCCTCTGGGTCCGCACCAAAGTGGTAGTTCAGGCCAATCTTTCCGATGTGATAGTTACTGGTCAGGCTGGTTGTGCTCGCCGGCAGAATCGCAAACGGCAGGAAACTGCACTGTCGCAGCCGTCGCGACACTCGGCCCGCCAAAATGCAGATAGTCATATTCGACGTTCACCGACCATGCGGGCGTTAGGGCTTGCTCGACGCCCAGCCCGATAATGCCACCGACCCGACCATCGTCGAAATGCGTTCTGCCCTGTGGCCAGCCGCCTTCAAAGTTGTTGACGACATCGCCCCGATTGTTTTGCCAGGCTAGGCCTGCCTTGAGATAGGCCAGCGTGTGCCCGAGCGCGCCAAAGGCGTAACCGACGCGACCGGTCCCGGTGGCAAAGAGGCTCGGACCTGCCTTGCAATTCGCGCTCACAACGAAGACCGAAGAGGCGAGGCATGTACTTGTGCCGTTGGAGACAGCACCGCTGGCATCCAGCTCGATGCCAAACACCCAGCTGTTGTTCTGCCAGTTGTAACCGATCTGGCCACCAGCAAGGAACGCCGGGGTATCGACGATGCCGCCATAGATTGATGGACCGTATGGATTGCTGAAGGAGGTGCGGCCGTACCCACCGCCGGCATGCCCGCCAATATAGCCTCCAGACCAGTTCCACACCGCTTGTGGCGGTTTAAGTTGTGGCTCAAGATCCGCCGGCTTCGCTGCGCTGCTTGCGACGAGCGCAATTGTTGTCGCACCACAAAAAAAGATTCTACATCGCATCAAAGTTTGCCCCGGAACTTGCCAGTTCACGACCCGCCTCCTCAAGTATCGCCGCACGACAATCGTCGGAGCAGACCAGACACGCCGGCGCGCCGGGTCCGTCCCCAAGATCACCGCACTACGATTGGTGATGATTTCCCGAATAAGCAAGCCGCGTGCCGAATTGAACTCGTAGGCTTAGCGGGGTCTTCGGAAGTATTTGTCGCGTCAACTTGCCGACGTTGTCTCAAATTTGACAATCTGAGCTTCCGACAGTCTCTCCATACCCGACATGCGAGGGCAGATCCAATGCGCAACGTTTATGTTTGCGTGGAAATAGTTGCGTGCCAAAGCGCCGCCAAACGGAAGACAGCCAAGGCTTGGGAGTGAGTAGCGATTGTGACCCCGGATGCTCACAAGCAACACACACGATGGACTGGCAGCCGAAATGGAGAAGAACACGGGACTTTTCTGAAACTGTTGCGCTAGGTGGTTTCAAACGGCAGGCGCCCACTTTAAGATCACAAAGGATCAAATGCCGATTGCACGAGCCCTTTAGGCGCAAGCTCGGCGCTAATGACAAAAATCCCGCAACTGGATTTGTGACGATCGGATCGCTGAGTTTCCTGCTATAGTATCGCGCGCGCCGTGGTGGTGGAAGGCGCAGCCGTCAGACTTCTATCTCACGGAACCCACCCGCCATGTTCATCCTCGGACCACCAATCATTATCCTTGTCATCGGCTTGATCTATTGGCTGGTGTTCATGCTTGCTGCCTCTGCGCTCCCGGTCTTCGTTGGCATGATGATCGCCATGTTCGGCTTTTATACCCGTGCCGGCTTGCCCGGAGGCATCGTGACGGGCCTTGTGGCGGGCGGTTTGAGCTTTGGTGTCGCCCGGCTTGCGCTCGCTCTCGCGCCATGGGCTTGGGTTCGGCTCCTGATATCCTTCTCTACGTCGCGCCGCTACCGTAGCGGGCTATGGCGCCACATGGAATCGCCTCTGATGACGGTGCCTTCACCAATCTGGCGGACGATATTTGCCGTCGTGGGCGCCATTGCCGTCAGCATCACAGCGTTCATCCGCTTCACTGGAATAGCCGTAGCTGGACCTGCCCGGCAATGATTGCGCCACTGAAGGCGTCGCGTCGACGGCGGGACTGCACCAGATATCCGCAATGCTCGCGGTCCTCACCGTCGGAATTCGAACGAGAGCGGGCTGGCCGTTGAAGCTCCGATCAACAAGCTTGCGCCCCGGCTTCGTCACTGTGATCATAGAGGCATGGACCAAGCGGTCGCATCTCAATGGATACGGCGACAATAAATGTGAACGAGCGGCGCGGCCGATGTGTAATCACGGTCCCAAATCCGTCCGTTGCGGAAGGGACAAAGCGCCTGTCACCATCGAACTCAGTTGCCGGCCTCTCGGTGCGGTCGAACTTGCCACGTTCTCCTTGACGTCAGTTCTGCAGGCCGAGCGCACCAACGGCCTCCTCGATGGATTGATCTAGCCCGAAGGACGGCTGACGCCTCAACCGCATAAGGCGCAACAGCGGCGTCACAACTTTCTTCCCCGCCGACTGGGCCATCATTCTTGGCCCTAGCCAAGAAAGTTGCTGCTTTGCTGTCAGGCCCCTTGTTCGCCATCGATCGCCTCCGGCCTGTCGATCACCATCGAGGGGTTGGCGAAGATCGGAGCGGTGAAGCTCGGATCGTCGAGCTTCAGACCTAGATAATCGCGGCCCTCGTTGGAGCGCTTCGACCAGGCGGCCCCGATCTCCACACTGGATGAGGAAGGTGAGGGCTTCAGCCTGATCTGGCCCCGTCTCAGCCGTCGCAACGGCGACTGACCCGATCCACAATGCCTCGCCGGCTGCATTACCTTGCGCAGGAGCTGGCCGCGATCTTGCGGCAGCGTCGCACCCCGACCATGCGAGCTTCGCAGGACGGGACGCATCGATTCCCTCAAGGAGCTTTAGTCGCAAGTAACCGAGGGCTCGTCGTTGTGCTTGAGGTGTCGCTTTCGGACATTGTAACTCACCAGCCAGATCACGCCGACCGCGATCGGCACGAAGGCTGCGGTCAGGAACGAGGGCTCTACTCGCAGTCCGACATCATGCGCGCCCTTGGCAAGATAACTAAACAGGCTGACCACATAATATCCTATCGCCCCGACCGACAATCCTTCGACCGTGCACTGCAGCCGAAGTTGCTGTCTCGCGCGCTCGTTGATAGCCTGCAACAGGTCACGATTCTGTCGTTCGATTTCGACGTCGACCCGGGTTCGCAACAGGTCGGCGGCCCGCGCGAGCTTGACCGACAGAGTGGCCTGACGATCCTCCACAGTGGCGCAGGTTCGCATCGCCGGCGCCATACGGCGTGCCAGAAACGACGACCAGGTTGGATAGCCCGAGACATCGTTGCCTTCAATGATGGATAGTCGCGATTGGACCAGCTCGTAATAGGCCCTGCTGGCGCCGAATCGAAACAGACTGCCGGTCGCGCCTCTTTCGAAGGATGCGGCCAGCGCGGTCAGCTCGGCAAGTAGGTGGTTGTTGAACTGCAGCCCCTCACCGCTTTGCATTTTCTCGAGCGCCTCAACCAGACGACGGTCAATGCGATCAACAGATGGTGCAAGCTCGAGGGCCGCCGACAAGCCAAGCAGCGCCAATGGACGGTAGGTCTCGATTTCCAGCAGCCGCTGCACCAGCGCTCCGAGATCGTGCGACGTCAACCCGAGGTCGCAGACGAGGATTTTCGTGAAGCCTTTTTCGTCTACGCGGAAGTCTGAGGCGGCCACGCCTGCGCCGCTCTTTGTGGCAACCATGGCCAGGCTGTCCTTGTCAAAAATCTGTTCGGCCCGCCTGGTCGGCGAGGCCTCCCGCTCCACTTCTAGCCTGATCGCGACCAGCAACTGTCCGGTCTGACGCAACGCGGGGATCAGCGATCGGACGGTGCCATCAACTTTGTCAAATTGGTCTGCGGCAGAACAATTTGCATTAGTCCAGATCCAGGTAAATGTTGTAAATTCCGAATGCTGCTCCCAGCGTAGCGTGGCGGGACCGATGACAATCTGATGAAGTTTCGCCGATTGCTCAGGCGGCGTAAGATTGCGCTCGAGGCAAAAATCGATAAAACGGCAGCGATCGCTTGTGGCCGCCTCGCCCTGTGCAAGAAAAGCGAAGTGGATCACGCTGAATGGCGAAACAAGGCGCGTGAAGGGGCGCGCGTGCACTTCGCGGAGCACAGCGTCGCGTTGCGGATGTGGCGTGAAGGTTCGCAGATCCAGTTCATCGACCATGTATTGACGCCTCGCTTGAGGTGAGCAGGCAACCGTCAGCCTCGACGCGGGATGCAATGGCGGTGCTGGGGAACGGTTGCGCGGCTAACATCAACGTATGGTCCGGTGTTCACGGCGAAATATCGGCATTGCGGCTCTTAGCTGTAGCGCTGCGTGCGCGAACTTGGCGGTGGTGCGCGGCACGGTTCGACGAATGCCTAGATTTACGACATAGTAGTCTGGCCGTCCCTGAGGTGCCGCCGCGTGTCCTCCGATGAGCACCTCGGCTTGTGGCTTGGATATGCCGAGGTGGAGAGGGGGCGGAAGCTCCTTCGCGGCCCTGACCCAAAGCTCCTGCTCGCGCTGCAAACGTTCTACGCGCGGGTTGGCGAGGTCGAACATCGTGAAGACCGAAATTATGAGGTTCGCCTCAGGAGGACGACGCTCGCATTTGGTCAACAGACCCCGCGTGCGGGGCTTTACAAGAACGGGCATGAAGCCTGCCAAGACGTTTCGTCCCCACCGATATCTCTCTAGCGTGACAGACTTTCGGTCGCACGATCCAAACGCGTCTTTATGTCCCATACCAAATTTGGTAGGCAGCCGTTTAGCTCTGCGTTGCGTAAACTCTCGTTCCCGCGGCGAAGGTTGATAATCGAAGCAGGCGCCATTTGCTCCAGCAGAATCATCGGCTCCCAAAGCCGATCGCTCGACTGCCGCTGACCGAAGAATCAAAGCCGTTTTGTCTGCGAAGAATCGGTACTTCGTGGCCGTGGGTAAGTGGCTTCGTTAGACGAGCCGTTGATGCGGTGGACGCAGGCTGGACGCATTCGTCTTGCGACTGGGCAAGGGCGTGCGTGGGACGCCATCGAGGCGGCTCGCTTCATCTAATCCCAGCCACACGAAATTGCCGAGTCCGATCGGCAGTCCGGCCGCAAATCTTCGGCGACCAAACTTTGCAAACTGATCGATGGCGGGCAAAACGCAGATCAGACGGCAAGGATAACTTGTGAATCTCGTCATCGTATCGAACTGGGTCGCCGGTACCAACATCAATCAACCCAAAACAGGCGAGCTTGAGGCGGTCCTTGCTACTGTGGGGCGATTTGGGTGGGCCGGGGCGATGCTCGCTTCTTTCAGGCCGATGAGAATCGACAGAAGGTCCTTACCCATGTCCGTGCCGATTGGAGCTCACGCCTGACGAAAATGGTGTGGTGATTTCCCTCAATGGCCGCGTGACAAGATCGCAAGGACTTCCGATCGGCATAGATACAGATAGAGTTGCACAATATGCTGTCGAATGCCGATGCGTCTCAATCGTGAGAGCCTTGCCGTCGACGTCGACCGGCTTGACTACACTAAGGGTCTCGACAAATGCGTTCTGGAAATCGATCACCCTCTGAACGAGGAACCGCGCAGCATCTCGCTTTTGCAGATCGCGACCACCTCACGATCCTGCATCAAGAGCTACGATGACTATCACAGCGATGTCGCAGCTCTTGTTGAGGACCTCAACGCTCGGCATCGCGCGGACGGCTGGAGTGCCGACCCGCCACGAACGAAGCCTCAGAGTCAGGCAGTGCTCGCCGCCCTCTACCGCGCCCCACGTGTCACCTTGGTAACATCGTTGCGTGACGGGATGAATCTCTGTCTTTGACGGTCAACGCTTCAGCCTTGAACTCGCATTTGCTGACGTGACCTGACGGCGGCAAGATTCATTCGCCACGATCGGTGACGACCTTAGCAAAGACGAAGACTGCCTGCGCGGCTGGAAAACTCTGACAAGTTTGAGGCTTGTAGCATCGCTGTTCTAAGTTGACTGGGGTGCGTCGCGCCCCGCAAGTTACCGAATTCGAGGAATTGATCGCGGCCGTCAGCTTTTGGTCAGGGGATGGGGGTAGTCGGGCACTGCCCGAAAGGTGCCTGGGCAGCACCACGAACTCCTTCGCCGGTCATGCTCGATCAGGTGGAGGGGAAATGTCGCAGCGTGTGATGAACACGTATCGCGACGTTTGATGATCGGCCACGCAGCCAAACTACATATCTAGGGTGTCCAAAATGCCGCATGAATATCGCAGCCTTAGTGTTATCGTTCGGTCCTCGTCGGGCGCGAAGGGCGATACCGGCGACACAGCCGGAAGGACAATACAAGCTCGAGGATGGATACTTACTTCTTAACAATTCAAAGATAGTGGCGTTGCGTATCAGGCCGCCGTTAGCAACGACGATGATCCCACCGCTATCGCGAAACGACACTTAAAATCCTGGTGGCAGACGCAGAACGTTTGCAGGAGCTGGAGCCGCCTGAGCGGATTACTTGAGCCTATATTGGCGCGTCACAAATACGGCATCTGAAAACACATGCGGATGCGCTCCATCATCCGCGATCCCGCGATGGCCGCTGTTCCTGAAGGAGTTGTAATGGCCCAAAATGCCGTCACGGCACACGATGCCGATGTCTATCTGTCATTCGCCGCCGAGCTCGCGGATTCGGTCAGGCCCATCGTGCTGTCCTATTTCCGCATGCCGCTGGATGTCGTTGCCAAGTCCGATGCCAGTCCGGTGACGATCGCCGATCGAGCCGTCGAGTTGCGTCTCAGGGAAAGGATCGAGGCGCGCTTTCCGGAGCATGACATCATCGGCGAGGAGATCAGAGCCAAGCCCGGCGGAGCGTTCACCTGGATCGTCGACCCGATCGATGGCACCAAGAGCTTATCAGCGGCTTTCCCTTGTTCGGCACACTGAGCGCGTTGAGCTATCAGCAGCAGCCGTTCTGCGGCCTGATGGACATTCCCTTTACGGGCGAGCGGTGGATGGCGAAGCCCAGCGTGGCGCGGTTTGGCGATGGATTGGCTCGGACCAGCGCGTGCGAGAGCGTCGCCGACGCGAGCTTCTACACCACATCGCCTGACATGTTCCGCAAAGGCGAGATGGAGCCGTTCGAGCGGCTATCGCGAGTTGCGCGGATGCGCCGATTCGGCGGCGATTGCTACATCTTTGGCCTGCTTGCGTCGGGACACTGCGACATAGTTCTCGAAACGGGGCTTCAGCCATATGACTACATGGCGCTGGTTCCGATCGTGCAGGGCGCCGGCGGCTGCATCACCGATTGGGAGGGATGCCCGCTCTCGATTCAATCGGAAGGGCGCATCTTGGCAACCGCAACGCCGCGGCTTCATGCCGAAGCGCTCGCCTTGATCAAGGGATAACCACCAATCATGCCCTCCGGAGGGACGCGTGTCCGCTTTGCTGACCTTAGGGATCCGATGACCAAGGTGACGTCCGCCGGTTCGAGGCGGCGGGGCTGACCTGGCCGTTGCCAGACGACGTCACCGACACGGTGCTGGAGGCCCGGCTGTTCGCCAGTGCCGGAGCCGGTCCGGGCACCCGGCGGGGCCATCGGCGGCAGGCGGAGCCGGACTGGGCGGCGTGCATCGCGAGCTCAAGACATCGGCGCTACGCCGGCTGGACCATCGAGCGCATCCGCAAGGACCCCGCCGCGATCGGACCGGCCACCGCGGCGCTGTGCGACCTGATGGCGGACGCTCTTCTCAGGCAATTGCTTGTGACGCCTGCTGAGCTGAATCGTTAGGTCGGCGTCAACTGAGCTGGTGACAATCGGCGCGGGGCTTAGGTCCGCGTCTTGAGGACAACAGCCGATATTCAGCCCTCTCCGTGCTCGGCGCGCTCGTTTCCCGCGTGAAAGGCTTCGTTTTCGTCCGAAACGTACGGAGTTTTCGGTGGAGGTTTGCCACAATGATCTTCGGGACGGCGTTCTACACCAATCTTCTGACCAGCCGGGCCTACTCCGTGGGCCATCTCGTGAGTCAGATCGGGATGTTGGCGAACGACGAGGGCGCGTGGCAGCGGTCCCGCGGCCTCCGCCACCGCGGATCTAGCACCTCAACGCGACGATAATCAGCGTTGATGACCCAGCTCCCGCCGCGTTCCTGCGCGATCAGCACGACTTCCGAAGAACGTTCTATGTTTTGTCATTTCGGTGGAAGCCTATTGATCTCGCGCACTGGTTGAGATTGGATGCGGCGGGTTTTTAGGGGGATACCATGCATATTTTCATCGTAGCCGCGCTTGCTGTTGCGCTTGCCGGCTGCGCCTCGTCTGCAGCGGATATCACGCCGACCTACGTTTCACCGGTACAATATCAATCTTACAACTGCCAACAGCTCGCGCTTGAGGCTCAGTCCGTCTCGGCAAGAGCCGCGGCGCTGTCCGGCGCGCAAGACAGTCAACGCACGAAGGACACACTGGCCACCACCGCGGCTGTAGTCATTTTTTGGCCAGCAGCGTTCTTTGTTGGAGGCGACAAGCAAACGGCCGCGGAGCTCGCGCAGATGAAAGGCCAAATGGTCGCGCTCGAGCAGGCCTCCATTGCAAAGAAGTGCAACATTCAGTTTCAGGAAAAATTCACATGGCTAGATGCACAGCACCAAAAGAGGGCCATCGCTCAGCGAGCGCTGCAGCGGCCTGCCCTGCATGTCGTGGCAGCTGGGGTCGCCGTTACGGCGGCTACAACTCTTACTCACCCCGGTCCTACTCGTCTCCGTCCTACTACTCGTCAGAGAGCAGCGGGGGCAGTTGGAGCAGCAGCGGGTCTGGCAGCCGCGTAAGGGCGCGATGGTCGCGACCCGGTTCGACCGTGATGTACACGCCGACCGAGGTGCGGGAGCTCACGCCGGTCCGCGAGGCCGTCGAGAAGCAAGCGACCCTTGACCTTCGGGACGTCTTTCTTTGCCACGCATGGGACGACCGGCAGGGGGCAGCCAAACAATTGCACGATCTGCTTGAGGCACGCGGTGTTAAGGTGTGGTTCAGCGAAAAGGACGTTGGCCTCGGCGTGCCATTACTCCGCGCCATCGACAGGGGGCTGGCGAACTCGCGGATTGGGATCGTGCTGGTGACCCCTGCGCTGCTGCGCCGCCTCCCAAAAGAAGGCATTGCCGACAAAGAACTTTCGGTGCTCCTTGCCGGTGCGCGTCTCGTTCCCGTCGTGCATCAGACGACGTATGAAGCGCTCCGGGACGTCAGCCCTATGCTCGCCTCGCGAACCGGCCTCGACACTGCGGAAGAATCAATGGCTGAGGTCGCAGCCAAGCTCGCCGAACTGGTCGCCCTTTAGCTCTATTGCGCGGGGTGGCCGACCCCACGCCGCACAAGCGGTCCGGGCGTGCGGCAGCCACCCGGCCGCCGGGATGCCGGCGGCTCGCACCGGTCCTCGTCACCCGATATGGCGCTACCGATCGCACAACGCGCTATCGGCCTTGCAGTAGGTAATTCTCAGAGTCATCCCGCGTCGAATCGGCGCTCCACCATTTTAACGAAACAGTGCCGCCGCGGCGGTCATCGCCGCGCTCATCGCTGCCGCCGCCCACCTGATCTCTCTCAGAACACCTGGTCACGGAGGCTTTGAGCCCCGCGCTGTGTCTCGATGACGCTCCGACGTTTTCAGGCTTTGCGCTGGAGGTGATCGGCGAGTTTGATGATTTCGGAGAAATATCGCGCGCGCTCTGCGTCTTCTCTGCGTTCACGATGAGCGCAAAGCGAGAGAACACGGGTAGTGCTAAGTTCGCCGGTCGCGCGTGCGATAGGGGGCGAATGGGTTAGGTCGAAGCTAAGCTGTCCGTCCACTTTGCTGGCCATTGGACTTATCCCGCATGGATTAAGTTTTTCTCTCTTAGCTTCTTTACAACGACTGCCTCAAGCGTCGGTAGTGCTTCTAAGGTCTTATCGAAACGCGGCTGAGAATGCCGGGGATCGATTGTCAGGAGGGCGCCTTTGGACTTGCGGCTGTCTCGGGGGACCCTGAATAGCTTCAAGTATCGGGCTGGAGCCACACCATCATATGGAAGTACGCGAACCTTTTTCGTGTCCGACTCGTCTTCGGTGATTGAATCATCATGAAGTTTGGTTGCCAAACTCTTTCGATAGGGTTCAATGAAATAAACTTCCGAAATGCCTGCAGCAACAATATGCCTAGCGCAACTGTGACACGGATACGTCGTCACGAAAAGCTTGCTTCCCGCCAACGCCGCCCCATTCTTCCCGGCGTTAATAATGGCATGCATTTCGGCGTGTACCGAGCGGGAAAACTCGATGAGGTTTCTCAGCTTTCCATTTGCCAGGATTGCGTTTTTCGCCTTTTCCTTGGCTGACTTCGTGATTGCCTTCGCGTCGGCCAGCTCGTCGACGAGCAGTTCAGCAATCAGGTGCTTCTCGTCGTCATTGTAGCATTTTGCGCCCTTGTTCCAGCAGCGCAGGTCGTGGTCGGACTTCTGGTCGCCATTGGGATCGGCCGCGTAGAGACCGCCCCCGAACTTGGGGACATCATTCCAGCCGGTCGCGATTATGTTACCATGCACGTCGGTGATCGCCGCACCGACCTGACGGGAGAGGCAGGCCGAATTACCGGCAGCTGAGGCAGCAGCGTACATTGCCGTTTCTGAGTAGGTAGGCGTCATGACCTTGACACCCAGGATGAGGTCAAGAAAGCGTTCGACCCGCGCATTTACCTGGCTCCCCGAGCTCGAGTCGACCCGGAGGAAGAAGTCGGCGTTCGGGAAGGTGTCTCTGACAGTCTGACCGTGGGCGAATTCTTCGCCCGAATCGCGATCGATCAGCGTGTAGATCTGCTTGAGACTCATACCCTTTTGCTGAAGCGACGTGGTCCTGAGCGATTCAGGTGCATACACGCCCACTACATAGACCATGTCTCGATAGACTAAGCGGAGCAGGTCGAGTTCCTGCTGATTTTTGATCGAATCGACGATGTGGCATACCCGCCGGGGTTCGAACCTTTGGGGTTCGTTATTCTTTTTGTGTTTCTGCCGATCGAAGGCGATTTCGCTGACCGCGAGTTCGGCTAGTACGCCGGCGCCGTGCCTTCCCCGTAGTTCGTCGCCCTTATCGATCAGGTATTTCACGCGCTCGTATGCGTTCCCGGACGGGGCCGGTCCGCTGAGTTTTTCGATCTGGCGGCTGAGTTTCAGGATTTCGGCATAATCGTACCCAAAGTTCTTCTCCAGGCATTGCTTGAACGCCTGGGCGACGTCCGGGATCGGTGATCCAATTGGGCCGCAGAGGGCAATAACGAGCTGGCTGGTATGAGTGTCCTTGATCTCCGCGATGTTGTCGGTCTTGTTCACGGCTGCGGGTTTGGTCGCGCTCGTGACCTTTGCTTTAACCATTGTATACACACCTAAAAATTTTATCTGACCGCGGGTAAAGCTTAGCCGGGCGTGCCACCATGCCGCCTCGCCAAATGGGCGAGCGAGCTTTAGCATTGCAACTAAGCCGATCCGCAGCGGAGATGCGGTATGAAGCGCCGTCTTTCTGCTCGATTGGCGCGGCTGCTTCTGGAGTCTGGCGGTCTGCGATATAAATCCGCCCCACCTTTTGATGAGATGTAAGTCGGGACGCAGTTGCCCGTGCGCGGATTTTGTGGGTACCGCTAGCGGATTGAAATGAAAGAGGCCGCCAACTGAAGGCGGCCTCTGGGTTTGATCTAATTGCAGGTATCAATTGGATATTGATTAGAGGCGCCGTTCCGACGAAGTATTTGTGCCTGCCTTGTAACGCGCTCTGCATTTAGGAATTCTTCACGGCATATCCCCATAGCGGCGCTTTGCCTTACCGCGTCAGGAACGTTTGCTTTCGCCCAACTCACGCACAATGCTCCTTGCTCGGTGCAGGAGCGAGCCTAGACGGTTTCGACCGAAGCTAAGCCGATTATGCCGATCAACAAAAACATGAAAAATCGCATTTCTATGTCCTTTTTTTTTCAATTTCCAATGTGCCCACGCCGCCGCGCCATGCCGATCTCATCTATCGCATCCGCCAGCCCTTCTAAGAACGCTCGGTGCCACGCATCATCATCGGGCAGCTTCCATTCCCGCAGGCCGGCGACGTATCTGGTCAGAGCGATCACGCCCGCGATCGCGGCTGGCTTCGAACGGATGAGCACATTTGCATGCTCCGTGAGAGCCAGGTTCGTTTGGCCGGTGACTTCGTCGGCGGCAGCAAATTCGGCACCATCCTCGAGCTTAGCCGAAACCGATGCCGCCGCATCATAGTGCGCGGACAGCTCGCGATGACGCTCGATTACTACGAAGATCAGATCCCGCTCGGCTGCAGCAACCGACGGCGTGTAAAGTTCTTGCGATGACAATGTTGACCCCGAGCGAATATGAGGCCGATATTAGCAGCGCTGTCATGACTAAAGTCGGCCCACATTACTTGGGATGCGCTGGTAATGAACGGCTTTGGTGAAATTTAGCCTTTTTTGACACTTGGGCGATTTCGGGCGCCTTCAATTTCCCCGTTCAAAGGATTGGCATGGCGGCCCTAACGCTCGATCCGAAATTCCGTGTAGTGCCTGCGCCCCGCAAGGCCTTCGACTTGCCGGCAATAGATGCCGCCGAAGCCGCCTCAGCAACGGGCGCAATTCTCAGCGGCGTGGCGTCGGGCCAGATCACGCCTGGCGAAGCTACAGAAGTGGCCAAATTGGTCGAGACGTTCGTGAAGGCCTTCGAGACCGGGGATTGACCGCGCGTATTGATCGGCTCGCAAGGATGACGAACCAATGAACTTACAGGCACGGATTGCTCTCCTCGAGGCGGAGCGGAAGCCAGATTTTCAGGTGATCATCCGAACAATCTACGAAGGTCGTACCGGCGTCATCGCCGAGATGCTAGCGTGGCACGAGAGTGGTTCGTCTTCGGGGCAACCGTGTCCTTGAACATAATCAGGCCTGGCCGGCTATCTACCGACATACCATCCGGTTTACAGGCCGGCCAATTCCTACACGCCCACTCCATACGCATGTCATAGGCGACGATCGGAGAGGCTACTACTCGGAAAAGAGGAGAAGAAGCGCGATCCGGCCAAGGCCCTAAGAGCAATGCAGTGGTGGCATAGCCTCGACAGTCCGCCGTCGGGCGAAGATCGGACGATCCTCGAACGGGCGCCTATTCTCCGGGATCTGCTTTCGCGCGACTGAATTTCTAAATTGAGTGCGCCCAAATTCGAGGAGATCTGCATGCGCGTGTGGTCCATTCAGAATCATGCGCGTCGTTTGTCGAATCTACATTGAACTTGCCGGATGGCGGAGGCACGACAAGTACAAGAAGACAAGGTCGCTTGCGAAATTCCTCTGCAGCCGCCATTCAAAGAATGGATCGTCCGTTCTAGAAGCCATCAACAACGTTCTCTATGGCGTACGCATGAACGCTTCCGCTTAGATTGGGGGGGCGACCACCGACGCTCCCTGGCGCGTCGAACATCCTCGGCATCAGCGCACTAGGTGTTTAGTCCCAAGCTTTGATGGTGCATTCTTATCGCACGATTCGAAGGATGCGCTATGGGACGGGTTTTACACGGCTGCGCCACCACGACGGAGGCAGTCCGTCGAGCAATACAAAATAGTCAAGAGAGCCTGAGAGGTCTCGCCAAGCGCTACGGGATCAACCAGAAGACTGTTGCGAAGTGGAAGCAGCGCGAGACCGTCGCCGATCGTTCGACTGGCCCGAAGGAAACCAAGCCGACCATCGCGCACTCGACTTGGCGACTCAAACCGCCGGAGTGTCCCACGCTCTTCATCGCTGCTGCTTTAATGGAATTCCAGGACGGTCGAATGCGAGCTCCAGTCAGGTAAGGACCAGCGCACTGGTCAAGTGCGGATTGAGCCCTCCGGCAACGGACGACGCGGCTTCAAGCTGATATTCGATCGATCCGTCGGGGGCGCAGTCGAAAGACGAAACGGCAGAGTCTTCGAAAAATCTTTTTGGTTGGGCCTCGCGGCACGATTCTCACCGCGGAACTGTGATGGGCCATTCTGCGCGCGAATCCTGCGGGCATGAGTAGCAAACTGCAGAATTTATGCGTCCGGTTACTACTGCTACGCTGCAGGGTGCGTGGCCCTCTCTCGACTATTCGCGCATGTATGATTCGGATGACAACCGAGTTCAATCTTATGTAACCAATCAAAACTAGGCGTTTCGCGAAACGATCTCATATTCAATTGGAAGTCTGATGACCGCCCCTACAATCGCGAAACGGCTCCGATCAACGGTCCTTCGTCGGTTTCGACCGAGCCTACGCACTCAAATTGGTTTTTTGGGAATCGTGAGCGTGCTTGTCACTGGCGCGACTTGCGTTGCCGGACTTAATTATCTCGCGAAGGCGCAGAGTGAGGTAAGCGAGAGCGCCAATCGTCGCGCCCATCTGACGTCTCTTTCTCAGGCCTTTCTTGAATCGCAGCAGCTGGCGTTGGAGTTTTTGCGCAGGCGCGACGAAGCCGTGGTCGCCCGGCAAGCCGAGGGCATCAATAATGCACTGGCGGACCTTGGCCAAATCGAGGAGCGGGCCGCTTCCTCGTCTGAGGGCGATCCCCTGAGAGACGTGAAGTTCCTTCGCGCCGGAATCAACCTTTATGCGGCTCGTTTTAATAACATCGTCTCCGCGCAGCGGGTGCTCGGGCTCACGGAAAATGATGGGCTCCAAGGTAAGCTTCGCGAAGCCGTGCATCAGGCAGAAGCGCGACTTGCACATTTTAATGAGCCGCACCTGACGATGTTGATCTTGATGATGCGACGGCATGAAAAGGATTTCATGCTACGTCATGAGGAGAGGTATGGCGATGAGCTGGAAAAGCGCGTTGTCGAATTCGAGGCCGCACTTGCTGCTTCAGAACTTGCCCCGGAATCCAAGAGTGAGCTGAAGAAGCTTGTTGCCTCTTATCGATCGAGCTTTCTTGCGTTTCTTGTATCGCAGCAGGCGCTGGACGACCAAGTTGACGATCTCGTCCAAATCTACGGCCGGAATCGTCCCCTTCTTTTGAAAGCGATAGCAGCCGCGGACGCTCGCGCTAGCTCCGCTGAAGAACGTGCGTCGCGCCTCCGAGAGGCTTTGGTGTGGGCAATTGGGCTTGCCACTCTCGGGATCGGCTTTGTTGCGTTGCTTGTTGGTCAGAAGCTGGCAAGGCTTATGAGTCGGATGAGCGAGGCGATGCGTCAACTTGCGGCCGGGCGGTTCGATGTCACGCTGCCGGGTCTTGGCCGCTCAGACGAGATCGGCGATATGGCTCAGGCCATGGAAGCGTTTAAGGTGAGATCGAAGGAAAAATTGCAAGAGGAACTTGCCGCGAATCAAGAGCAGGACCGTGTAGCAGCGGAGCGGCGCAAGGCGGAGCTTGGCGAGCTGGCCGGCACATTTGAACGCGCCGTTAGCAGCGTCATTGATACGATGTCTTCCGCGTCGACCGAACTGGAGGCTTCCGCTCGGGAGCTGACAGAGACGGCACAGCTCACTCGGGAGATCTCTGATAACGTTGCGTCGGCATCGGAGGAGGCGTCAGCCAATGTTCAGCTGGTTGCTGCGGCAACGGAAGAGATGATGGCCTCCGCTTCCGAGATCGGCCGGCAGGTCGCGCGATCAACGGAAATCGCCCACGAAGCCGTGCGGCAGGCTGAAGAAACGGATCGCCGGATGAAGCAGCTATCGGCTGCTGCAACAAAAGTGGGTGGGGTGGTTGACCTAATTGCAGCGATTGCCAGGCAAACCAACCTTCTGGCGCTCAATGCAACAATCGAGGCCGCGCGTGCCGGCGGCGCCGGCCGCGGCTTTGCAGTTGTGGCGCTCGAGGTGAAGTCGTTAGCAACTCAGACGGCGAACGCGACCGTTGAAATCGGACAGCAGATTGCTGACATTCAGGCAGCGACACTGGAGTCGGCCAGCGCCATCACAAACATCGGAAACAGCATTAGCAGAATCTCACAAATTGCAACAGCGATTGCCGCGGCGACCGACCAACAGGGCGCAGTCACGAAAGATATTGCCCAAAATATTCAGCATGCGGCCGCGATGTCGACGACTGTCGCGGGCAACATCCGGCAGGTCGCGCAGAAGGCGTTTATCACAGGTGCATCATCGTCGCAGGTGTTGAGGTCTGCCAATGTGCTTGCCCGAACCAGCCATCACCTTAAAAGCGAAGCGGATCATTTTCTCACCGGGATCCGATCATGATCCCTCGTCGAGATGCCATGCAAGGCTCGGCGAAGGCGCTCCAACACCGCCCGGCGCTCGCCGGGCTCCTGTTAGAGGCATTCTCCCCACAGCGCCGTGCTCGCATCCTTTGCTGGGCAAAGTCGGCTAACCGCACCCAATGTTGCCGTATTGCGCCGAGCGAAGCACGACGGCCCCGCTATGGGCGCGAGATTCTGAAAGTGTCCACGTATTTCGCCGCCTTGCATTGACACAGCTGCATCGAGGTAAATCCTTATCGGGGAGACTCTCGCGCCGACGATATTTGAGTGCCGCTAGACACAAATGGGCCGCCGTCGTCATCCGCAAGCTCTCACTATACCACGAACAGTTCCTTATGACTTCCGATAGGGCTCCACAGAGGCGAGATCATACTTGAGGCGTCGCATCCACAGCAGCTGAGCCTACAGCATGTGGTTCGCCGTCAGTTCCTCGGCTGAGCTTGCTTGCAATTCATCGCGGGGAGCGGACGTCCTCGCCGCCGAGTTGCCGATAACCCAATTTGCAAAGGCTCGTGCCGCCGATCTTTGTCGGCTCGCGCATGCTCCCCTTCTTCTTAGTTGCAGCCGGCACTAAACTTCCGTTGATGGTTGGCCGTCCAGGCAGCTTTCCTTTTGTTAGTCTCGTTCTTTTTAAGCTTGCTCAGCGTTTTATTGACTATGCCATCGATCATGCGAGCGTCATCGGGATGAGGATGATACGGATCCTGCTTCCTTTGGGGCTCGGCGCCAAAGTAGGGCCGCAGGCGATCGGATAACCTGACCTCGTCAGCTTATCGACAGCTGAGGTTCCTAGCATGCGAACGTCTCGATCTAGCCGAAAGAGCCACCTTATCGGCTGAGACCAAACATGTCATGAAGTTCAATGAATACAGAACAGGCCCAGACTCGCGCTGGCATACCCTCCGAATCCGAAAGCACCGAGCCAACGTCGGGGGCCGCCGGGCATTCGCCTTCATGCCTGACCCAGTGGGCGTCAGCCTTGACTCGATGGGCCACAGGAGCGGCCGACGCCGACCTCGTCTCGTCGCAGGACCGCGCCCTGGCCAGTTGGGCAGCGGAAGAGGGGCAGGGCGAAGACGAGAATCGGCAAGAGGGGGTCAACCGGACGAGGGCATGGCGGGACGAGGGTGATGTCAGAGACGAGCTGGATTTATCGTCGCTGTCCCTGACCGCCTTGCCAGCCTCACTCCTGCCCAGGCTCCGAACCCTCAATGTCATCGGTAATCAGCTGAGCAGCCTGCCGGCCCAGCTTCCGGGCGGGCTCCGGGACCTCTACGCTTCTGACAACCGGCTGACTAGTCTGCCCGCCCTTCCGAGCAGGCTCCGGCACCTCCACCTCATGGCCAACGAGTTGGCCAGCCTGCCGGCAGCGCTGCCGTCCAGGCTCCGCAGCTTGACTGTCGATGGCAACCAACTGACCGATCTGCCCGCCCTTCCGCCAACGATCGAGGAGTTCTCCGCCTGCAACAACCAGCTGACCAGTCTGCCCGAGCTTCCAGCCAGGCTCCGCCGCCTGGATGTCAGCGAAAATCAGCTGACGAGCCTGCCCGATCTTCCGGCAAGGCTGCGGTACCTGGACGCAGGCGACAACCAGCTGACAAGCCTGCCCGACATTCCGGCAAGACTTCGATATCTGAACGTCAGCGAAAATCGGCTGACCAATCTGCCCGAGACACTCCCCGTCAGCCTTGAAATGCTCGGCGCCAGTAACAACCAGCTGACCGGCCTGCCCGCGACCGTGCTGACGCAGCTCAGCAGCGCGTCCAGCATCGACCTGCGGTCTAATCCGATACCGGCCCCGGTGCTGACCGATTTGGCGACAGCCACGCGCGGCGCGGACTATGCCGGCCCGCAGGTCTTCCTGTCGATGTCGCTACAACCGATGGAACACCAGTCGCGGCCCCTGCACCAGGTTGTCGCGGACTGGCTCGCGGACCAGCCTGGAGCAGTGGACGCGTGGCAGGGGTTCGTCGCAGAGCCGGGTGCGCAGGACTTCGCTCTGTTTCTCGAAAGACTTGCGGGCACCGTAAACTATGGTCATCAGGCGTTCCGCGACCAGGTGGCCGAGAATCTGCTACAGGCCGCGATGAGGCCGCGACTGCGCAAGCAGTTTTTCGAGCTGGCCAATGGAGCGACTGCGTCCTGCGAGGATCGCATCACTTTGACCTGGAACGGCATGCAGACCGCACGCCTGAACGCTGATGTCAAAGATGGGCTCTATGACAATCGGCTCGACCAACTGCTCCAACATGGCCGTGTCATGTTTCGTTTGGGGGCGCTTGAGAACATCGCACGCGAGACGGTCAGCTCGCTCCGGCGTGCCGACCCGCAGGCCAATATCGACGAAATCGAGGTCTATCTTGCCTATCAGACCCAGCTACGGGATCGGCTGGAACTGCGCCACATCGCCCCGGATATGCGCTTCTTGAATCTCTCTGACGTCACGCCGGAGGACGTTGCCAGGGCTGAGACGTCGGTGCGGGAACAGGAAGCGACGGGTTTCGAGGATTTTCTAGCAACGAGCTGGGAGCCTTGGGATACGGTGGTGAGGCGAATCGCCCCCGATGATCATGCCGCTATGCGGGACCGGCTTGCCGATGCGCTGGAAGATGAGTTTCCGACGCGCTTGAACGAGCGGCTCGCGGAGCATGGCCTGACGGATGATGTCGATGCCCGGCGGGTGGTCGGGGCACAGATCCTCAGCGAAATTGCACGTGAGATCAAGGGCGAGCTGATGCACAAGGTTCTCCGGGAGCACGGCCTCGAGCCCTGATCGATGCGATAGCCCTAAGCCGTCATGCCTATGGGCGCTATGATCCCGGTTTGCTCTCCCGGTAATACCTCAAGGGTATCAAAGGGCCTTCATCGCTCTGGTTTGCGGTTACCTTGTTGAAGGACCTGCTGATCTTCAGCTCTTAATCAGCGAGTCCCAGGTTCGAGCCACGGCGCTAACCAAATATCCCAATATTATCAGTGGTTTAATTGGTGTGATCCTTCCCGGAGAAACCTAAGGAAAATTCTTGGGGCAAGCCTGGGTCGCAATGCCTCGACATCCCTTCGCAGCGATCTAGATTCGATCGAACAACATCGCGCCGACGTGATTGTCACGC
Source organism: Bradyrhizobium sp. B117 (assembly GCF_038969555.1). NCBI lineage: Bacteria > Pseudomonadati > Pseudomonadota > Alphaproteobacteria > Hyphomicrobiales > Nitrobacteraceae > Bradyrhizobium > Bradyrhizobium sp. B117. The sequence goes on along the minus strand of NZ_CP152414.1, from coordinate 8,009,959 downwards.
TGTCGCAGGACAAACTGTCGTCACGGTTTCGCCAGCGCGTGAGAGTATCGTTTAGACAGATCGAGGATGTGTGCTTAGCCGCACACAACCTCTAACAAACAGGGGTTAACCCCTTGGTAGCGCGTTGACTTGTAGAGTCGAGGTCGCCACATTCGAGGTGAATCGAGACAAGCCCAAACGGGCTTGCCCTCCGGTTCGAACATGAAGGTGCTATATGGCTCGTCGTCCTATCTTTCCTTGGTAGTATTCATAGGTGCAGTTTGCGCCGCCACCCGTGAGCCTGATAGAGCTCGCAGTAACCATGCCCAGCCTCCCCGGATGACAGCAGCAGCTTCGATGCCTCCCAGATGAGGTCGAGTCCGTCATCGAGCTTGCTGTCGTCCCCGAACACCACCAGATAGGCGCCCTTCGTATTCAAATACGCAGTGCGCTCGAATTTGTCGATGAAAGGCTCAATTCCAGTAAGTAGCGCCGCAACCTCCTGTTCAGCGTCCTTGTCGAGTTTCGGCCGATCCAGGCAAACTTCGGTGACGTAGTTAGCCAGGTTGTTGGCCAACACCGCAGTCCGTTCGTCGATCGGATTCTCGGCCAAAAATCGTCGCAGGATGGCGATCGCGTCCGAGACCCGATTGGTCTGGTACAGTGCCGAGCTTTCGATCCATACCTGCATGATCGGCTCAGCGACCCCCTCATCGCGTTCTTCCTTCTTCCAGGCATCAATCGCGTCGTCGATCCGCGGGTCGAGGATGCCGTCGTCTCGGTAGGATGCCAACGCAACCGTCAGCTTCAAGCGGTCCTTGGCATTGACGCCGACCTCTTCGAGGCGCTCGATTGCCGCGAGCAGGTCCGCCAAGTCCGCATCGCGCGCCGCGCACGTTGAAAGGTGGACATGGTCCATCTTGATGCGTGCGATCAACCCATCATAAGCCGCACTGCCCTCCGGCGAGCTGATGCGATGGCGGGTGAGCTTGGACATCAGCTCCAACCTCGCATCGCGCCGCTTGGAATGCATCAGTTGTACCCTCGATAGAATCGAGTCGCGCAGCGTCTGGCTTTGCACCTCGATCGCCTGAAGGCTTTCGCCGAAGCTTTCCATCAGAGCTTTCAGTCGCGGGTCCAGGTCGCCGATGGGCTTGTAGGTGAGATCGTGAGTCTTAGCGCCCCACGCATCGTGAAGCATGGTCTTGACCTGTATCTCCACCCTCAATCTTTCCGTATCGACCGATTTGTACCCGATGCGAAGATGGGTGGCGTGGTATCCGCGATCCTTATGAATCTTGCTGATCTTCCCGTCGCTGAACTTGTCCAGGAACAAGCCTTCCTTCTTGGCTTCCGACGAGAAGACCTGGATGAACGCGTTGATCTGGTCCGGATAGAAGACTACGACCGTCATTCCAACCATGTCGGCGATGTTGTCGATCCGAAAGTTGGCGTCCGCAGCCCGGCCTTCTATCAGTTTGTGGATGATCTTCGCGCGGTCCTTAAACTCCTCGCCGCCTTGCTTCTTTGCGCGCGTGTACGCGTCGGCGATGAGAATGCCTTTGGAGCCGCGGCGGATGGTTTCCACCACGTCGCTCGCTTTCTCGAGGATGTCGAGATACCGGCGCGTGTTCGTCTTCAAGTATTTGTCGACGGCGTCCCGCGCTTCCTCGTAGGTCATCGAAAGCGTCACCTTGCCGATGGCGTTTTCCCTGGCCTTTTTCATCTCAAGACACTCCTTCGTCGAACCGCGAGATCAAAATGAGAGCCGAGCTGCGCTACACGAGCTCTTGTTACGCAACTTACTTAAGCGGCCGATAGTGCCGGAACGGGCGCCGGGCTTATGGTTCGACCGAAAGGACGATCAAAACCTTCAAACGAAGAGAGGCGCCCTTCAAAAGGCCGCCGAGCGGCCGTATTTCGCTAACTGCTTCACCGAAATGCCTCCTGAACGTTCGACATTGAAGCCTGGTGCGAATCCGGCCCCGCCGCCCAGGCGCTTCAGGTCGGCTCTCTCCTGCGGATCACATGGAGAGCAGATCCGCTCTCCAATCCGCCTGCAGCGGCTACTTGATCTTTGTCCCCATCTACGGCGCTCCCCGTGCATTGGTCGTGGCTCCTCCCGCTGGTCGCAAGAATGCCAAGTGGTCCGCGCGCGGGTCAATTTCGATTAGAGGGGTCAATTAGTTGGGTTGCTTCGTTTCGTACCCAAAGTTGTGCTGTACGAAAATTTCGAGTAATTTGACATTCCCGTAAATTTGTACCCAATTTGCGCTCCCGCATCATTTCTGCATTTTTTTCTCCCGGAATTCGGCATGGATATCGAGCTCTACACACGTGAGCGTTTGCATACTGCGATCGAACGAATGCGAAAATCGACGGAAGAACTCAATCGCGTCCTGGCGATACTAAATGAAAATAACGCTAGGACTCTCAAGGACGATCTCGAGAATTTTGAGAACCGAATTGCCGGCAGAAGACTCAATCAAGCCTACGTGCAAGCCGTCTGTAACGCCTTTTACGTCACGACGAAATCGAAGCTGCATTCGGCATTGCTCGAGGCGGTCGTGGCCGAGCCGACGTCGCAGAAGCTTCTCGACAACATGATCGGAAAATACGAGGCTTATTGGCCCGCGAGCAACGACAAGTTCGACAAGTTTCCGATGGAGATCTCATACGCCGACGACACTTACACCGTATCGGATCGTACCATCGGAAAAAGCAAGATTCAGTTCGGGCATTCGGGCTTCGCCTTTTTGATCAGGAAGCGGGTTCACGTAGTTGAGCCGGTCGAAAGCGGCCTCCGTTCTATGATTTTCCATTACGAGGAAATGCCTGCAAAAAACCCTGTCAAAGGGATCATAACGAACATATTGGACGCCGGATCAGAGGACTTGAGAGCTGGGGAGCAGATCTTCTCCGCGCACTTCATTGCATTCCATGAGAATGACACCACGCATTTTGGACAGCGGATTCAGCCGAAGCGGTTAAATGAACTACTGCACCATGCGCGCAATCGAACCGGCGTCATCAGGGTTTAAGGGGGCGCCCCTTACGGCCCGATATGACCAAGCTTGCGTTTGCGCGGGCAGCGGCTTCCTCTTCCGTATCGCTACTTCTTCAGCACCATTCGCAGCGCCCGGCAATTAAGATCACCTGCTCCATCCGCGACATGTTTGAGCAAATTTTTCGGACTTCAACGTCACTTACCGATCCTGCGCGAGAACGGAGATCGAAGTATGATTTCCGCGGTTCGTTGATGCAGTTTCCCTTCGCATCGAAGAAGAGCCATGGCCTCTCCATGAACCAAGGGCCGTCTGGAAGGGTACCCCACTTCTTGCACGGCATGACGCTCCATTCCGTCCATGTCCAATCGATATTGGTATGATGCACCGGAAAGATCCGATCGAAGCCCGCGGTCGGCGGTCGCGCCATGGCGCCAAGCGCATCGATCTCTATCTCATGGCCATTCGATCTCCGTGAGGCTGGGGCATCCCTTCAGCTTCGTGAGGCGTCCGCGATGTCGAAAGCTCGTGATTCGAGGGGACGCAAAGGCGTGAAATAGGAGACTTCTGGCGGGCGGGCTCGACGCCGCGATTGCCTTCTTGGGCGAAATCTTCGAAGCCGGGGAAGGACCGGTCTATGCGGGTCAATAGTCGCGATAGCTCGTGTGCGAGATCATCCGCGGAAAGATCGAGCCCGTGGTCCTCTAGCAGCGCCTGCCATCCGAGCGGTCCGAGACGCTCAAGAGCTGCCTTGACTCCAGAAGCCGCTTACCCTTGGGTTTACTCGCCGTTACGACGAAGCACCGCGTTGGGCCATTCTCCGTTAATTTCCCCCAATCCACAAACAACCGCAGAAACTATGAAATGCATTGTGAAGTAGCTCGAAAGGTGGCGCAGGAAAAAAGTTTATGTTGGAGATCATAGTTGTGTTGTGCTGGATGCACAACTAAATTGTTGATGGATAGCTTTTAAGCGAGCCCATTCGGACTGCATCTCGTCCAATATCGCGATCCCGAGCTCGGTGCACTCCATGGCGCGGGTCACGTCACCCGCAGGTGCGGCCAAGCCATCCAAGCTCTTTTTTGACGTACTCCTGCTGATCAGGAATTCCGACTACCGCCTGAAACGACCATCGTCCGGGTTCACCATGAGCACTCGAACGTCGCCAGTCGCTGGATCAATCTCGCGAGCATAGCCTTGGATCGTGTTCGATCGGTTCGCCTTGAATTCGCGATACAGCGACGCAAGCACGGGCCCACATGGCCATGCCTGGAAATGCTCGCCCCACAGCCGGAACGCCGCGCATAGCAAGGTACCACCCGTGCAGGCGGTACACGAGGGATCGATATCGCGAATACCCTCGTGGCTCGTCGATACAAAAATGAGTACGCAACGCGGGCGGGTACGTACGCCATATGGTCAACATATCGATTCTGCGTGATAGAATAACCTAAAAACGGGGTGCCTTTCATCGCTTTAGATAGGCGTTGCAGGAGTCCGCTTTTTGTAGGGGCCGCGCTTTTTTCGAGGTCCGCCGGTGCGGGCCGGGCCGCGCTCGCGACGGCCGAAGAGAGGTTTGATCAGCGCGCCGATGAGGCCTCCGAGTGTGAGACCACCCAGGACCAGAAAGAGCAAGTCGAGATACTGCATAGTCGCGCATCCTGTGAAAACCGCAGTCTCAATGACGAGTCAGGATGAATAGCTGCAGATCTTCGGCTTTTGCGCGGGATTTGTTCGAATTTTTCTGCTTCGCGATCTTGATCGCGCAATGATTGCCCGGTGGCCGCGCGCCATTCAGTCGACGTCATCGAGAATGACGTGGTTACCGTCCACACTGTTTGCCAGACTATTTGTTTCGAACCACCATCAGCTTCCCGGTCTTTGAATAGCCAATAATGGCGTTGCCGCCGTGGATGAACTCGGTCCTATGGGTGACGAACTCACCCTCCGTCGAAAGATTGTACGCGCAAAATATTGGCGAGGGTTATCTTCCGGATGCGATCCACTGCGACCGTAACCCGTGCCTTCGGATTCGATCTGCGTGCCGTCCGCGGTCTCGGTGACCGCAATGGGTTGATCGCCACTGATTTTGGTCCTCGACTGAGCTCCCCGCCTGAAATGAGAGCAAAGCCCTAGCCACCGACGATTGCAGAGCCAAGCGAGCATGGCACTCGCGGGCCGTAGTGCTTGAGCACTGCGAGCTGCGATCATCGATAGAAGCCGACAATGTAGCGGATTGCGATGAATGTGCCGACGGCAACTGCAGCTGTGATAGCGATTGAAAACCCTACTCGCGCCAAAAACTGGCCGGGGCTTAGTCCGTCCCATGAACTCATTTTCATGCTTTGCGTTCTAAACTCGGATTTGGGCTGACCACTCACCAGGTCGTGACCATATGCCTGGCTGCGTTGTCCATGTATTTTCGGATGTCGGCATATAGCGCCTCAGCTGTCGATGGTGCTTGGATGAACCACACGGAATCGAGGCCCATCGTCCTTAGTGTGACCCTAGCGTGAAATGTGATCGATCAGGTTCTGTCGCGCCTGCGCATAGTTCGCCCTATGTTTGTTTAGATCCCAAGTGACCAAGTACACAGCCATTACTGATTTCCATAGCTCACGTGACGCGCTCAGAATGAGCGTACCACGCGCACTATGCGAGTAATCGGCAGATGTGGGAATACAAACGCAGCGAATCATCGCGCGCGCTGAGAGCGCGTAGCAAATCGAGTAGCAATACGAGGTAGGCTCAGGTTTTCAGCTGCAGTGCGTCCCGGCAGAACCGTTGCCGATGCGCACGGTTCAGCCCACAGCAATCGCGGAGCGCGTCGTCGCGGTGGCCGGGAAGGGTACAGCAAGACGTTTTTGGGGTCGGAGCCGGGGTAGTCTTTTCGGCGTGGTTGAAGTGGGATTTCGCATTTGCCTGGCAGCACCTCACGTGCGTCAATCGCGTCCTCGATCTATCGCCTGCCAGTTCTCAGCGATCATCGTATGCATCTTTCGGCGCGCGACGAACGAGCTCTAGGTGTTTTGTCCCAGATACGGCTGCGCCACCAGGACGGAGGCAGTCCGTCGAGCAATACAAAATAGTCAGGAGAGCCTGAGAGCCCTCGCGAAGCGCTACGGAATCAACCAGAAGACGTTTTGAAGTGGAAGCAGCGCGGGACTGTCACCGATCTGCCGACAGGCCCCAAGGAAACTAAGTCGACTGTCCTTTCCATCGAGGAGGAGGCGATTATCGTCGCTTTCCGGCGGCACACGCTGCTGCCACTCGACGATTGCCTCTATACGCTGCAGCCGACCATCACGCATCTGACGCGGTCATCTCTGCATCGTTGCCTCCAGCGCCACGGCATCAGGCGATTGCCGGAGGTCGAAGGCGCAAGCCCTCGAAGAAGAAGTTCAAGGCTTATCCGATCGGCTATATGCGAGATCGTCCCCCAGCGGAGAGTGCGCCAGGGTCCTTTGCATTGGTCAGCGAACCGAAGCGCTTCGTAAAATAGTAGGCGCTCGGAGTAACACCGTTCTGGTCGAACAGAGTCGCCGATATGTCGCCGTCCTGCTCCTCAAGCTGGCGCAAGGCCTGTAGTAGACTCACCTCCGTCCAACGAACGCCATGATAGAATTCATCGCACCCCGCGTCTTCCTGCGCTTCCACAGACGCTGCTGAATTTGAGTGCGGGCAACGAATGACATGGTCTGTTGCGGCGCCCGTTGCCGAAGCGGTGCGCTTTTCCGACGCTTGCTTCTGAAAGGAGGAAGTCATGGCAGGCCTATCCGCACGCGGTCATCGTGCTTTCGCACCATGAGCCGGTAGCTGCCGTGATTGATTTCGTAGACCCAATCCGGCCCTACCGGTGCGGTCTTGGCGACCGTGGGGATGCAGAGTCCAATGAAGCTGAGGGCGGGGCGTCCGCTGAAACTGGATCGCCATCGGTTGAGGCAACTTCTATTTTTCCACTCGCGGGAGCCCTACCTTCCGCACGTTAGTGGGGCTCCCGCTTCCGTTGTGTCCGGGGTCGCGGCGATCCGGACGGGGAACGTTGCCTCCGAGGCAGATGCATTCTATAGTCATTCGCGTTCATGGAACTAAGCCGGAGGTTGAAAGTTTTTATTTTTTTGTGGCCCTCGGAGGCAAGATGATTTCCGCCGCGCAATGCTTAGAGTTTGCACGCCAGTACAGAGCCCTCTCCCAGAACCCCAACACCTCCCCAGACCGCGCCTTCCTGATGAAGAACATAGCTCGGAGCCTTACCGGGTTGGCGGGTCAATTGGATCGGCTTGATGCGCTGACAAGGGAGAAGCAGTAAGATGTCCCGCGCCCGGGGCTCTTTAAAGCGGGATGGGTTTAGTCTGAATCGATTTGAGATTCCCAAATCAGTCGGTTTCTGATTCACCGTACTGGCTGGACGGAGGCCAGTATCGATGGGCAAGCCGTACTCTCTTGATCTTCGCTACAAAAAACCCCGAGACTCTAACTGCCGCTGGATGAAAATTCAGTGGCAGGTCAAAGAGCGCAAAACTCTAGTTCTGGGTGGTCCAAAGTTCGGTCTCGCTACAGATCCCCGATGGCTCGCCCTCCCGCCGCAGCAGCACGAACAGGCGGCGATAGCCGAAACCCCGCCGCTCGTTGGCAAGATCGCGCAATCGGCCACGCGCCGAAATCTTCATTCCACCTGGGATAATTGCCTCGTAGTGCACGCGGTTGGGTCGGATGTGAAGCTTGCGGCCGACAAGCTGCTCGACGCCATCACGGACGAGCAAATCGCCGAGTGGAATGCGTCCGATCCTCACGCCTGGGCGAATGAATCATTCGCCATCAGCGAGGCAGCCGAAACCGGCTATTGCACCTTCCATGGGAAATCCTGCGATCCACCAGACGGGGGCAGCGTGACGATCGATGGGGCGTATCTGGCGAAGAGCGACGTCATCATCCGGGAGCGCTTGCAAAAGGCGGGCATACGTCTTGCACATCTGCTCGATAGTGTTCTTGCAGATTGATGCCGGCGGATGAGCTCGCAACACAGGCATGGTGAGCGATGGACGCAGGGCTGACGTTATTGGGCCTGTACATCCCGGTGGATGTCCTCCTCACCTCGATTGCGCTCTATGTGGTCGTCTCGATCACTCTGATTATTCTCGTTCCGGTCTATGCGGTACCCATCCATCGCGCGGTAGGTGAAGACGGCAGGCTTATTCCCATTCCGCCGGAGGACCTGGGCAAGATCATCGAGATGCGTTCGAAGGTCCGCTCCGCTGTCTTGCAGACGCTTGGAGGCCTCGCCGTCTTCGGTACCGTCATCACGAGCCTCCAGGGCATCCGCGGGACCGAAGACGCGTTCAATCAGAAAAAGGCCGAACTCTTCGCCTCGGCCCGCGCGGGCTCCAAACCAGCCGTCGCATCCGTCGCCAGCAGCGGCTTGATATTTGATGCGCACTGTCAGACACCAACAGTGAGCGAAACCAACTCAGGCTCCTTAACCAGGCCAGGGCAACTCAGACGCGTTATTGATTGCGGATCGCTTTGGTGGAAGGCTGTACAGTCAAGCGATAAAGCACGAGGTGAGCCGCTCCGAGCTCCTCGATCAGTGTGCCGCAAGCAGGGCAGTGGTAGTTTCCTTGGATGCCGCGTTCAGACGTAAGCTCAAGACGGCGAAAGCCAGCACCGCATTCCGAGCACGTCACATCGCTCTTTTTCATCCGTGGCCTCCTCGCGCTGGCAACCGTCACATTTCTTTAACATGCGCTTAGTTATCGTGCATCTCCCTGGGACGGCCTTTCAAGCACAATCAACATTGTGGACCTGCTGAGCCTGCGACCGTCCATAATTAGTGGTCGCACAAATCGGACAATCCGGCAAAAAATTTCGGGCGAAACTGACGGCGCTCCTTCGTAGAATGCGTGACGCTCAAATCGTTAGCTACGAAGGTTCTCGTCGTCACCGTGGCGCTGGCAAACGCTTTTCGTCGAATTCTGCCTTATCGCCGCAGAGTTTCTGCGCTGTGAGGCGCGAAAGCGATCGGGCCTGATGTTCCAGGCAACGCCATCGATCAGCAGGGCTAGAGCGCGACCGTCTCGTCTTTTAAGAGCGAATTAAGCCAAGCTGGATTTTATGCCCCGGGCAGGAAGCTTAGGTCAGTGGGGCGTGTGATGAGTGCTGCTAACAGGCAATCCGTGGAATCAGATACCAGGCTGCTCAATGACATGCCAATCCTGCGGCGCAAGTGGCAAGCTGCGCTCGAGCCCGGCGAAACGCTTCCCCGCTATGAAAATGTGCTGCTGGGGAGCCTCGGGCGGCTTGCCGATCATCTTGTGCTGCTCAGGTGTGACAATGGCGCGTTTACTGTTTCGCGCACTGGCCGTTATGTGCAGAACTGGTTGGGCGATGCCCGCTGGGACATTCCGCTTGATGCGTTGCGTCCAGACTGCGCGACAGCCCTCACCGGGGCGGCCTCGAATTCGATTGCAAACAACCATCCCTATCTCGCAACCGCTCATTGCGTGCAAGCCGGCATGGTACGGACCTACGACGTGCTGGCGCTGCCGACCTTATCGCGTTGGGCCGGTACGCTGGTCGGCGTCTATGTCAACGAGCGCGCTACAGAATACAATTTGATCGATGCAATCTTTTGCAAGACCGACGATGGCGTTATCTCGCTCTCAACCGTTCGCGATCCCGCAGGCAGGCCATTTGATTTTCAAGTTGTGCACCACAATCAGGCAGCCGCAAGGCTCCTCGATGTGGAAGAGGGCAACCTGTTGTGGCAGCGCCTCGGCAATTCAGACCATCTGCTTTGTTCGGAAGAGGTGATGGAGCGGTTGGGCGCCGCGGTCGCGAATGAATTCGGTGACGAGTTCGAGCTCGAATACGGTGATCAGAGCCTGCGCTTGCGCCTCAGTGCCTTCGGAGACATCGTGTCCGTGGTCATTTCCGACGTTACGTCGTTCAAGCGCCGGGATGCCTCGTTCAGGTTGCTGTTCGACAGTAATCCGATGCCGATGTGGGCGTTAGATGCCGAGACAATGGACTTCGTGAGGGTCAATGACGCGGCAGTGCAGCACTATGGCTATGCTCGCGAGACCTTCCTGCGAATGAAAGTTCAGGAGATCTGGCCAGACGACGAGCGGGTCAGCTATACGCGAGCGCTGCGAGAAGCGGGCGACATCTCTCAGTCTGAACATCCCTGGCGCCATGTCAGGGCTGATGGCACTGAGATTTCTGCGCTGACCTTTGGGCGGCGCCTTATGATCGAGGGACGCGAGGGCTATCTGGTTGTGGTGGTCGACATCACCGAACGGCGCAAGGCCGAGGCCCGCATCGCCCATATGGCACTTCACGACGGGTTGACCAACCTGGCCAACCGCGCACTCCACCAGAGGTGGCTCGCAGAGGCACTCGAAAGCGCTAATGCAGTCGGCAACCGCGTCGCGGCGCTGTGTATCGACCTCGACCTCTTCAAGAACGTCAACGATTCGTTCGGCCACCTCATCGGCGATCGCCTGCTCGAGCAAGTGGCCGACCGGTTGCGGTCCAGGGTGGCCGGCAACAATCTGGCGGCACGGCTCGGCGGCGACGAATTTTCGATCATTCTCACGGATGATACCTCGCCGACGCATGTGAGCCAATTCGCGGGCGACCTGATCAGAACATTGAGTGCGCCATACGAGATTGACGATAACGAGGTCATTATCGGTGCCTCGGTCGGAATCGCGCTGTCACCAGGCGACGGCGCGAGCAGCGCCGAGTTGATGCGTAACGCCGATATCGCGCTCTATCGCGCCAAAGAGGATGGCCGCGGAACGCATCGCTTTTTCGAGCGGGAGATGGATCAGCAGGTGCAGCGACGGCGCGAGATGGAGCTTGATTTGCGCCGCGCCTTTGCCAGCAGCGAGTTCGAGCTATACTATCAGCCCCTGGTCGAGATCGCGAGCGACAAGATCTCAGGTTTTGAAGCGCTTCTGCGCTGGCCGCACCCAGGGAAGGGCATGATCTCGCCGGCCGAATTCATTCCCCTTGCGGAAGAAATGGGGCTGATCGGGCCCCTCGGAGAATGGGTGCTGCGCGAAGCCTGTAAAGAGGCGGTAAAGTGGCCTTTAGAGATCAAGGTCGCGGTCAACCTGTCGCCGGTGCAATTCCGTAGCCGCAATCTGGTTCAGGTGGTGATTTCAGCGCTGGCGAATTCCGGCTTGGCCCCGAAGCGGCTCGAGCTTGAAATCACCGAATCGGTATTTTTGGCGGAGACGGAGGCAAACCTTGCGATCCTGCACCAGCTCCGCGAGCTCGGCGTCTCAATATCGCTGGATGACTTTGGAACGGGCTATTCGAGCCTCAGCTACTTGCGCAGCTTTCCCTTCGACAAGATCAAGATTGATCGCTCTTTTGTCAAGGATCTGGCGAAACGCTCCGATTGCGGGGCCATCGTGCGGGCGATCTCGGGCCTCGGCCGGAGCCTCAACATCACGACGACAGCGGAAGGGGTGGAGACCACGGAGCAGCTCGATTGGCTTCGGGCCGAAGGTTGCAACGAGGTGCAAGGATTCTTGTTCAGCGGTGCCAGGCCGGCCGCCGAAGTGGAGCAGCTCTTGTTTCGCTTTGGCGCAAGGGCGTCCAGGGCGGCGTGATCGCCATGCCGCAGGAACAGCTTCGTCACGTTGAGGCTTCGCAAATCGAACGAGATCAGGCCACGAGGTCGCCCGTAGCCGTCTCTGAACCCAGGAGGTGATCTCCGACACTTCTCGCGCACCTTCACTGCGGGAAGGCGTGATGCCAAGACGTCAATGGGGCTTCAGCGCTCTTGGCGGCAGCCGGCACCAGATGCACGATCCGATACCCGTTCTGATGCAGGTAGCGCAGGAACCCAGGCAGCATGGCCGCCGTCCGCGTCTGCGCATCATGCAGCAGAATGATGCCCTTACGAGGGGCCTCGAGCCGCTCGATCAGGATTGTGAGCTCCTGCTCTGGAGTTATGTTCTCCCAATCGCTCGCCCAAAGGTCAGCGCCGAACACGACAATTCCGCGCGCCAGCAAGAGATCGAGCGTCGCAGGTGTCGCGTCGAAGTAGGGGAACCGGAAGAACGGTGTCGAGGGCATTTTGGTGGACACACCGTTGAGCGCCATTTCGACGGCGGTGATACCGCGCTCGATGTCCTCTTTCGCCTGCTCGAACGACATTTTCGACATCATCGGATGCGACCAGCTGTGGTGCGCTACGGTGTGGCCCTGGGCGGCCATACGCCGCACGAGCTCGGGAAATTCCGCCGAGGATCGGCCGACCAGAAAGAACGTGGCTCGCGCGCATTCCTGTGCGAGCGCAGCCAGCACCTTGTCCGTGTTGGGCGTCCGCGGTCCGTCATCGAAGGTGAGGACGACTTCATGGTCCGCCAGAGGAAGCGTCTCGGGAAAGTTCTTCAGCCCCACCCGCGGGAAGAGTGCGGCATCGACAGCGAGCACCCGCGCCGTGCCGAGCGCATCCCGCCGATTGCAGCTAGAGGCGTCTGTCACGGCAGTACCGGCGAGCAACGCCAGCCCAGCGCAGCCGATGCGAAATGCTAATCTAGGCAGGCGCAACTTTGTCATTGCGCTTGGCGCGACCTTGATTGGTGGTGACCCCGTGTTGTTCAGCAGACTATCTGATAGGCATCGCGGGATTTCGGCGGATCGAGGCTATGTCGTGCGCAAAAGGGCCGTCGAATGTCCGTTCTTCGCTCGAACACCTCCTGCTGCCTGACTTGCTCGAGCTGGGGGTAGGCGGCTTAGCTCGGACAATCGCTGCTTCGTATTTCGTAAGATGAGTGCACCCCGCGTCTGCAGCACGCGCGGCCGCGTGTCAGCGGGTACGACGGCGTACCCCTTGGCTGTTCTGGGTATTCGAACTCTGATGATCTTCACTGCCGCGACGTATATTTCCAGATCGGCTTGTGAGAGGCCGGAACGGCCTGGATAAACACCCGAGCTGACGAGTGAACCGCAGATGTCTCACGTGCTCTTCGAGCAACGCAGCAGTTGAGCAGCTTCGCTTTCCGTCCACATCTGCGACTTCGGTTTGATCTGCACTTCATCGCGCGATTCAAACACGGTGCACCTTTGTGTGCCGATATAACCAATGACTCAATACGAGTTATATGAAAACAATACAACTTAAACGTTGACATGTGGCCGAATGGCATTTCCTATCGTCGCGATGAGGTCCAGAGAAGGTCGTACGCAGGCGCAATAGTTTTTCCCCAAAGTCCGGAGTCCTCGCGCGTATGTCCAGTGGCGCAAGCCTAAAGGCGCGAGGGAGCGCCTGTCGTTGCTTATTTCTGGTTCCGGACGACTATCTCGATCTCAGAAAGATCGACGGAGAAAACGACAGTGAAAGCGGTAACAAAACAGAAGGCGGACAGAGCTTGCGCCAAAGAGTTGAAGATTTTGGCGCGGGTCGAAAAGGATCTCGAAAATGCACGCGGCTCCGGAGCGGTTGAAGATGTCTTCCTTGGGCTTGAGGAAATCTACTCGATGCACATGCACACCGAGCATCAAAGCGTCCGAGCAAGATGCGAAGCCATCTTGCGCCTGGATGCTGCCCCGTGAGCGTGATCCGTCTGGGAGGTGCTGCGCAATGCGGGTGCTGCGGTCGCTATCCGTGCCGAACTATGACCGCTTATCAGACTGAGCAGCGCTGGGCGAGGCATGAGTTCAGGCGCCGGCGACACGATCGCACCGAAATCGAACGGGCCATTCGGCGTTTGTCACGCCTGGCAGGCTAGAAAAAATGGCGCTCTAGGCAGGTCAGATCGAAGTGTTGCTTGGCCCTTGGGAGGCGATCCGGTCGATCGACAAGGGCGCAAGCCGCGACTGCCACCAGCCCGGCCCGGAGGCCGCGCGGTGCTCAACCTCGGGCCTGCGCGGTCGTTGGCCCGGTTCTCAGACCGTCGCAATGTGCAAAGCTTGCAGTCTCAATCATCGATGAGCCGCCACCATCAGTGCCTCGGGTTGCCTGTAGAACAATCGTTTGTCGCGGAGTGAACGTGGCTTTGATGATCGGTATTGTTCGCTCGGGCTCGGCGCTGCCGCACATAAACACATCTAGCGCTGCGTAACTGCTTTCTGGCCAGGTATGAATACTGATATGGCTTTCGGCTAGCAGCGCGACACCAGTGACACCCCCGTGGGGCTCGAATTTGTGCAGATGCACATGCAGCAGTTTTGCTCCAGCCCGCAACGCGGCGTTGATCATCGTTTCTCTGATGCGATCGGCGTCTTCCAAATGACGTGCTCCCCACAGATCGATCAGCAGGTGAGTGCCGTGGGACCGGCGGGCTTGGATCATCAGGGCAGACTCGCTGAAACGGTGGCGGGGTTGCAAGCCATAACCAGCGTCGCAACTTTATCCTGTGAATTTCCTAAAAGACAACTATCGCATTGATCTTCGTAAAGTCATCATGTGGACAAGGTACAATCAAGAGTAGTGACGGTTTTGTGAAACGTAATTCCCGCAGCGCAAAAGGAGAGCTTCGATGTCCAAAAGCCCAGCCCCGCAAACATTGGCTCTTGAACTCACACCTGAGCAAAAGAAGCAATTGGAGGAATTCGCGAAAGCGACCGGCAGCAGGAAGCTGACAGCTAGCGCAGAGTTCGAGGCGCACGTGGACACCGGGAAGATCTCCCCGGCGACGTTCCTCGTTGGAAACGCCATTTAAAACGGCTTTACAGCCCTGTCAGCTCCGCAAGCGCGAGTGAAATTCATGCGCAAACGAACGCGGTCGCGCATCGAGGCATTCGGCTACACACTCGCGTTTGCGGGCACTGGCGATATTGGTTTCTATTCAAAAGAGGCTGCCCCTCTGATCAACGCAGAGGCGGAGCAGCAAGAGTTTGAACCCTTTAGATTAGATACGGTCCCGATTGGCGACAGCTTCCGTCTGTCAGCTCCGCTGATCGTGTGGTTCGAAATCACGCGGTACTGCAATCTTCCGTGTCTGCACTGCTACGTGGAAGCCGGTCCGAAAAGAACAAACGAGCTGAGCACTTCCGAAATCTATGCGATACTTAATCAGCTGAAGGCGAAGGGCGTCTTCTCGATCGTGTTCTGCGGAGGTGAGCCTTTTGCTCATCCCGATTTCATGTCCATCGTCAAATATGCTCACGATCTCGGCTTCGTCATTTCGATTGCTACCAACGGCACCTACCTCTCTCAATCGGTCATTGATGAAATTCCACGCGAGGAGTGCGTTGTCAGCGTGAGCCTGGACGGGACCGAATCGCACAAGAAGATGCGGCATCTGTCAACTTATGAGGAAACGATCGAAAAGCTGAAACTTCTCAAGAAGAATGGGATCCGCTCAGCCGTGATGACGACTTTGACGAATTCCAATCTCGCTGAACTGGAGGAGATTTTCGAGTTCACTTCGCAGCAGGATCTGTTTTTCGGAGTGACGCCTTTTAGCCCTGTCGGGCGAGGAAAGCGTTTTCCCCATCTGACACCAGATGGCAATGTCGCACAAAGTGCCTCGCCTCTCTACTTTAGAAACTACCTCGATCGGATCGAAAAGATGCAGAGCATTGGCCTTTGCGTTCAAAAATTTCTGTCCTTCTCGTATAAGCTCTCGCACGCCATACAGCGGGAGTTTTGTGGCATCTCGCTCGCGTACATTACATCGGACGGCGAGCTTTACCCGTGCTCGGTCTGCATGTCCGCCAAGAAGTACTCGGCAGGGACGTTGCGAGAAGCGAGCTTTGCCGAACTCTGGGACACATCCTTCAAGGACATCAGGGCTGTATCCTTCAACGACTTCAAGGGTTGCGCCAACTGCGACATTGGGAACGCCAAACACGCTTGCGCTGGCAGATGCCCGGTTATGTCCGAGATCTACACCGGCGATCCATTGTTGTGCGGTGCGTCAGATTTCCTGAAGCAGGCCAATAGGTCAAACGGCGCGCGGATTGCAGCCCATCGCCGGTCGGCTGAGACCGGCGATGGCTAGGCAGTCAATTGGGCTCCTGAAGGAGCGAGGAACGAGCGAGAGGCGGGTGCTCCTGCTGCCACACGAAATCAAAACTTTGGTCCAGGATAGATACGATGTTGTGGTCGAGGCCAAGGCTGCGGCGTCGCTTGGAATATCCGACGAAGCCTACGCGGAGGCTGGGGCGCGCATCGTAACATCGCTCGAGGCATGGCAAGCTAATCTCGTCCTCAAGTATAAGGCCCCTCTACCCGAAGAATATAGATTCTTCCGCAAAGGGTCCCATCTGGCCGCATTCATGCACGCAGAGGGAAACCCTGCGCTGATGAAGGCGCTAAAGACCTCGCAGCTCACCGCGTACGCTTTCGAGTTTATTTCACGCGCGGGCACCTATCCGGCTTCGGTGTCCGATTCCGATATTGCCGGTCGAATGGCCGTGATCTATGCCGCCTACCATTTACAGTCTCATCTCGGCGGCCGAGGATTGCTGATGGGCGCGGCGCCGAACGGGCCTTTTCCTAGGGTGGTCATTATTGGCGCTGGAAATGTCGGGCGCGCAGCGGCGCAAACGGCGATCGCATTGGGCGCTCAGGTGACAATCTTCGTACGCAACGCCGCCAAGATAGCGCAAATTGAGCAGGAGTTCGGTAGGCGCGTGAGATGTCTGCTCAATCGCCGAGGTGTCCTGCGTGAGGAAGTCAAGAAGGCTGACGTACTGATAGGCGCAATCCTGATTTCCACCTTCGATACGCCCGCGATGGTGGACGAACGCATGGTGTCCACCATGAAACCTGGGTCGGTGATCGTGGACGTCACTTGCGGCTACGGGAAGGGATACTTGCCGTCCTTTAAGAGCACAACAAGCCATCGCGCTCCAGCGCGGCTCATAAACAGCGTCTTGCACATCAAGATCGATCATCTGCCTGCATCGGTACCGGTAACAGCATCTAAAGCGACATCCGAGCGTGTGATCAGATATGTCCGCAAGTTGGCCGATGTCTGCTTGCGCGGCGGTCGGTCAAGAATGATCGAACTATGCATGATAGCCAAGGCCGGCGAGCTCGTTCATCCAGAGCTCATTCGGCATGATGCCTTAGAAACGCGAATGCCAATCGCCTAAACGATGTGGAGTTCGGTATGTTCTCGCAATTTGAGACGAGCCCTTCAAGGATCCATCCGGAGGTCCTGCGCTACTTCCTCTCCAAACAGAGCGAATTCGGGTGTACGAACGTCTTGCCTGGGCACCTTCCGAAGACCTCGCATTCAATCGAGATGGCTAAGAATGCGATGACGCTCGACTTTGCGATATCCAAGGCCTATCGGATACCGTTCTATGCGACCTCAATTGAAAGGTTTGCCGGCGAGCGGCGATTGCCAGACGGTCAGTGCGGGTCCGTGAATCTGGATTTGCCCGGCTGGTTTACGGCGGATTCGGCCTACTCGTCCCACCTCGATAGCATCCGGCGCGCGACCAGAGAGGAACTGATGAGCCGCGTGCGAAGCGCGTTGACGAACTGCATAGATTCTCTGCATCTTTTTTGTCCGAAGCAGTGCAATTTGGCGTGTTCGGGCTGCTATGCGTCCGCCGTTCCGATCGACAAGCACCCGTATATGGAAGAGCAGATAACCTCCTATTTCGATGGAGCAGCCGGCACCATCTCCCAAGCTCGCGCACTGGGAGCCAAGGTGATACAGACATCGGGGGACGGTGAAGTAACTGTGTTCCCACGGTTCTTCGATCTGCTGGAGCTCGTCGCAGCATCCGGCATGCAATGGCTCATCTTCACTGCAGGATTGATATTTTCAAGCGAGGAAGCGGCTGCCGGTCATTGGCGAACATACGGCCGTTTTTCGAGCTCTCACATCCGTGAACAGATTGCTCGCAATATGGAGCGCTTCTCTGCTGCCGGCGACAGCAAGCCGACTGTGCGCGCGTTCATCGCGCAGATCGAGGAATACAAGGATGTCTTGCAGATCTATCATTCCATTTGGAGCACATCGAGCCCCAATAATTCAAGCTGGCGCAATCCGAGAACCGGAGAATACGACTATCGTGAGGTCGTGCTTACTGATCACGCGCTGGAGCTGCCAACGAGCCTGCTGGACCTGATGGCGGTGTTCAAAGGGAACCATCGCAGCCGTTTCGGTATAGAGTTTCCCGTCAGCGATGCTTCCGCTCGAGATGTTCCTGCGTTAGCCACGTTTGTCGCTCACGAAGGCCTTCGGAGCTACTTCGAGCCTGTCATAAGGACGGGACGGGCTAGACGGGGAAGAATAGGCGGACAGAAGTCGTGGTCCTGCGAAAGTGAGGCCGTAGCTTCGCACGATGTGGACAAGCTGCTTGCAAGAAAGGAGTGCTCGTTTCGTTTCCTCCATCAGCCGATCGCGAAGTTCAGAGCTGGTGACGGATTCTTTGCCAGCCCAGGCACCGGTGTCGACTTGGACGATCTGGCAAGCCTGGGCGTGCTAGAAGGATTGAGTGTAGGTGACAATCTGTTTGGTGCCATCCATTCGCCTTTGATAGTCAATGCCAACTACAATTACACGTCTGGTTGCAAATGCAATCACTTCTCAGAGCGTCTGTTGTTCGATAGAGCCAACCTCGCCGCTGAATGGCAGAACCTCGCTAACCTATCTTCAGCCGATATCACGGCCGCCGATCTCGTCAGTCGCTTGGGTGAGACGAGCAATGAGCTCTAACGTTGGTGCTTTGGGTAAAGCAGGCGCGGGTCCAATAGGCGGAAATCACGCCCTTCCAATCGGCTATAGGGAGAGAAGTGCATTCTACGATTGTGAATTTGGCTCCTTCCCGGATGAAGTCGAGTTCATCGCCTCTGTGGGGCAAATGCGGGGGGGAAATGTCCTCGAGGTGCCGTGCGCTTGCGGCAGATTGACGCTCCCACTTTCGCGTCGCGTCGAGCGCATCACTGCGGTCGACCGTGACCCGAAAATGCTTCTGCAGCTGCAAAGGCGTTTGGCGGCACGCGGCGGAATCGAGAACGTAAGGACTGTTCTTGAGGACATGCGGTTTCTCAAGCTTTCCGCCATGTTCGACCTCATCGTGTGTCCGCGCGAGTGTTTTCAGCTTCTCGGCAGCGAGACCGAGGCACTGGACGCCTTATCATCATTCAAGCGCCACATGTCGAAGCGAGGCTGCCTGGTTCTAGATCTCGCGACGTTCGCCCGGTCGAGCGAACCTACTGAGGATGGGCCTGAATACTTCGCGGCCGGACTCGGTGACAACGAACTCATCGCAGAGTGGGAAAGAGGCCTGGACGATGGTAGCCTCCTCAGGCGATCGCGATCCCAACGCCTCCGTTCAAATCAGCTGCTTGAGCTAACGTTCTTCTACACTCTCGTAAATGGCGCGTTGACCGAAGAGTTTGTCTCGACGGTCGAGTTAAGGATCTACTCGCTTTGCCAGATGTCCGCCCTGCTGCAAGCCGCTGGGTTTCGGATGGTTGAAGCATATGGCAATTACAGGCGGGTGCCCGTCAGCGAAAACTCTGCCCGCCTGCTCATCGTGGCGGAAGCTACGTGATGCGAAGCCGAACTCAATATGTTGGCGGGTGGTTGGGTGAGGACGAAAGCCGGGTGAAGTCCTCCAGCGCTCCCTGGAGGGACGCGCTGTCACACACCAGGCTTGATCAAGAGCATGTTGATTACTTCTCGCAGTACCGATCCCTGTATTTCAATGAATCCTTCCGGGACGGGCAGGGGACCGACGAAATTCTCGAGCTCATCGCGGGCGTAGAAGAGGTCGAGTGCTGGCTTGATCTTGGTTGCGGTCCAACGACCTTGTTCTGGTCTATTCCCGCAAATGTCCGAACGAGCATCGATTGCTGCGACAAAAGCGCCGAAGCACTCAAGGTGCTTCACGATTTCATTCTATCGGACGACATCCCTCCCTGCTACCAGCAAGTGCTAGCAAGGTTCGGGCGTGACCACCATCACTTGGCGTGCGTGCGGGAGAAGATCGACAAGTTCATCATCCATGATGTGCTCAGCACGCCCTTTCGTGACGTACCCGGTCCGCAGCACGACTTGATTACGGCAATTGGTCTGTTTGGGCTTTGCAAAAGCCCAGAACGCTACGCATGGGCTCTTGGAAACGCCGCGGCTCAACTCGCTGAGGACGGCTACATGATCGGTGCCGACTGGGTCAGGAGCGCGCGTTTTATCCACGCGGAAGGGCATGATAACTCATATATCAACGAAGCATCTATCAGGCGCGCCGCCGACGAACACCGGCTAGACGTACTGTCTCTGAGCAAGGTTTGTATTCGGGACGACCCGCTTTATTCGACCGTGTTCGTGTGGCTCATACGCAGAGAGTGAGGCCCCTCGGATTGGACGCCAGTGACTAGTCCTCTCTCTCTGGTGCGGCTATTGCGGTGAAGATTTGATGATCTGCAGCAAGTTCAGTTGTTTGACCCAGCGGCTACGACGACGTTCTTGAGGTGAAATGACCTGGAGAGGACCGGTCCCGCTCGGCAATGGGGAGCCATCTTGCGCATCTGCCACCAGGAACGTGCCGTTATCAAACTCGGGCAGAGAAATAATCGCGACGAAACCATCAGCGCCTTGAACGTGGAGATATTTTGCGACGTCGGCACCTTTCAGGTCTTGCTTGAGCGGCACCCCCGCTTTGTTCAAAAGGGCAGCCAGGTCAACTCCTGAATAGGTCGTACTTTTCCCGGCCGAATCCGTGACGGTGATCGATGTGTGAGGAAGTGCCTGAAAGTCGGGTTCAGAGAAGGACAGTGGAGTCGTCACTTGTCCATCTACCGTCAAATAAGCAGATGACGTTGCAGTCTGCGCCTGCGCGCTTGCTGCAAAGAGAAAAAGGAGAAGCGCCGTACGTTTCGTACAGAACACGATGATCATCCTCTCTTTAAAGGTCAGGGCCTACTTCCAAGCTCTGAGCGAAAACCTACTGGGAATCAATTCGGGCTTGCAAAGGCGAATTCGCGCTGTAATTGTATCGGAAATGAAGTGGTGCGTCATAGAGGAAAGAGGCTCATGCGCGTTATTCAACATTTAGGAAGTCGTATATTTCGCAACGTCCTTTTTGCGATCACGATCACATGCCTTGCTCCGACACATGGACATGCCGCAAGCGGTTGTGCTCCCGGATCGACTTGCCTCTCGGTGACAGGGAAGGGCGTTCCGACTCCTGAGCCGGCACCTTTCATTGCGCAATGCACCGGGGCCTTTCCAGACTTCGTCACGCCATCAGCGATGGTACCGAACGCTGGTCCGTGGTTCAAACTGTCCCAATCGTACCCTACGGCTGTCCCGGCGAACGACGCACCGTGGTCGAATATCGACTTCAAGGACGGAGTGACGGGGGCCGATGCTTACCTCTATGCCCTGCGAGACTATGCATTTGATGGCATGATCGATGCCGACTTCAAGCCGGAAGCTAACAACGTTCGGCCCTGGTTTCACATGCCGCTGATGAATTTTGGACCGCGTGCACGAGAGCCGATGCGCGGCTTGACCTCAGAACGTTCTGTGACCGGACCGGAGCTCGGTCTCAAGCCAGGAGTGACCATTCACAATTATGCGGTCGGCTTCTACAATGCAGCGGGTGCCGTCACGATCGGACAGGTCTTGGGCGGCGCTTCGCCCGATCTAGCAAAAGCTCAATTCCCCCAAGGAGCAATGACCTTCAAGATCTTGTTCAGCGACGTTACTGCGAATGACTTCCAGGGTTCTGACGTCTTGTCGGGTGCTCCGCAGTGGACGATCCGGACAGCTGCCGGCCCCCAAACCGTGCGCCTCATGCAGATGGACGTCGCCGCGGTGGATAGTCGCTCGCCAACCGGGTGGGTCTTCGGGACTTTTGCTTTTGACAGCAATGCAACTGATACCTCCCCGTGGCGGAGGCTCCGGCCCGTAGGCCTTTCATGGGGAAATGACTTCGGCTTCACACCCGCTGACCAGCAAGCAGGCAAGAAGCTGACCGAAACCACGATCTCGGACCAGGCGCCTGCTTACGCAGCCTCCCATTTGGGATGGGCGGGGCGCGCGAACGGGCCGGTCGACAATCCGATTTCGGGGTGCTTGAGTTGTCACAGCACCGCCCAATTGCCGTCGGCCCCCATTACATTTTCGAGCGCCTGTACGACGGACGCTCAGAAGATGCTTTGGTTCAGAGATCTGAAGGGTAATCAGCCGTTTGGAGGTGTGGATGCAAGCTGCAATCCCATCACCAGCGCACCTCCGCCGAAGCCTCTCGACTTTTCACTCCAATTATCGGTCGCAGTCCAGAACGTGGTGCAGTTTGGTGATGCCAATCCGTGTTCGCCATCGGCCTCTATCATGAACCTTCGGGTCGACGACCATCCCGGAGAGCACCCGCGTATTGCGCGCTAGCGCCAATTACAGGGATGGAAGAGGCCCTTCCGCCAAGATGCTTTTTCTCAACGACGTGCTGCGACATCTTCGTCGCGGCGGTTGGCATCAAGCTGTCAGGTCTTTGACGAAGTCCTTCTCGTAATAGGTCTTGGCTTCGAGCCCGAGAAATTTCGAACTCGGTTCGGGATTTCTGGCGATCGTCTGCAACTCTTCGATCTGCGGTGGGGTTGCAGGCAGGAATCCAGCAAGCCTATGTGCTCGCTCGACTTCTCCCGCATATAATGCGGTGCGCTGAGACCACTGGAGCTTGAGCTCCTGCTCGAAGCGGGCGTCCACGTACGGACGTGCAATAATGAGCTCTGCCAGCAAATTGGCATCAAGAAAGGCATTCTTAATTCCCTGGGCGGTGAGGTCCTTGTGAGACCAAGCATCGCCAATGAGACACGCTCCGGTGTCTGACACGGCGCGGATGAACGATTGTTGATTCAACGCCCTTCGGAAGCCCTCACAGAGCGTGGCCTGGAGCGGGAGCGTGACGAAGTTTGCTATTCGAGTTGCCGCTTCGCGCAGAAAACGTTGGGGACCAGCCTTGAAACTGTCGAAGAGAGCCGCCGGTCGCTGAATGACGTAGATCATGTCTCCGTCTGTGGTGGGAACACGGGGTACCCCACTCGTCCACAAGGATGTAGCAATCACTCTGGACCTTATTTGGTACATACTTGTAGAGCGTGAAGTGATCGAACGATGAAACATTGAGTATTAGACCTGGAGCCGCGATGCCACGCTCGACATCATGCCGTCGGCGGCTACAAGGAAACGGGCAGCCGCCGTCCGACAAGAGCCTCGGACAGACGCGCCGTGAGAGTCGACTTTCCCGTGCCCGGTGCCCCCAGTACGCCGAGCTTAATTGTCCCGCTCGGCGGGCCTGGCCGAAATCGGTCTAAAATATCGTTGAGACTCGTCATACCGGCATTTTTTCTACTACACGTTAGATTAGAAACATGGCGTCCAAAAAGCAAATTGTCGCACGCGCGCGAATCCCGGACTCGTTGGGACGGATTTTCGTGCAGAAGCGCACAATGAGCCGTCGCCTCTTCCCGGTTGCTGGGAGCTCGTCGGCGGTCAGGTTGATGAAGGCGAAGACGTGTTCGCTGCGCTGAACCGAGAAATCGAAGAAGAGACTGGTTGGAAACTAGGACGATCATAGAAGAGCTCACCGTCAAGCCTTGGTCCAGCAACGGAACGGAGTACGAGGAGCGGCAGTTCATCGTGACCGTTGATGGCGAGCTTGAAAGGACGATGTGCCTCTTTCCCGGTAGAGCGCGCCGGAATGAATCATGTTCAACGTTTGATCGATCAAGGCGATACGAGCATTTAGCGAGGGCGCGCAGGCGTGCCAGGCCTTCTCAACGCGGTCCTCGAGGATCCGGTGGTCCGCGTTTGCAACCGGCTCGATAAACGTGCGAATTTCAGCCGGCGAAAAGCTGAAATACGCCGGAATGGCGCCTTTCATCATGAGCTTTGCCTTGCCGTCCGCGGCATTACATTCCGAACAGACGAGCTCGCGAGGGAAGCTGGATACCAAGTGTTCGACGGTATCGGCTATTTCTCCACATCCTGGCGGAAGATCCACGGTCCAGCGGTCCCCGAACAACGTGCGCCCTCGACGCCCCACAATAGTCCCGCAGGTGATCGTGATGCTCTTCCAAATTGGCGAGCAGAATACCGCGACTGGAAAGGCGGAAGAGTATCGACTTTGCTGCGCCGGCAAACGGGACAGAACCAATTCTGTTCGACAAGAGCCCAATTCTGATTGAGGTCGAGACCCTTCGCACCGTGTCTGAGAACGGCAGCCTTGGTTTGGCTGCTGCTCCATCTTCCATTTCGGTCTGGAAAGCAGGATTCCATTTCATCGTCGGGCAGTGTTGAAGGGCGCCAGAAGGCGAGTTCGACAAGCTACATGCGGCTCGGTCCCCATTCGAACTCAGGCTCAATTTCAAAGTCGCCGGATTTGTCTGCCATGAACGTTTTTCAATCGTTTGCGTTCATGCTATGTTCGCGAGGTCGATGCCGCAATCTGTGGCGCCTTTAGATGCGAAAAATCTCCTGTGGGAAGCTTGGACGGGGCGAGCTCTGTGCTTGAATGGCGGTCCTCGGCAGCTCCTTGATAATTTCCCGTTTTCTGTGGAACCTAGATGATCCATTAATGGACCATAAGGGGCTCATTTGGACTTTTTATGAACCACCCAATTGGCTTTTGCAGTTTTGGTCTATATATGATCCACGAGGGGCGTGACGATCTATTTATGAACCATGGCTAAGATCCATCATCCCATTTCTGCCTATGCCGCCGATGCTGCGGTGCTGCTTGGGCAGCTCCTGCGCAAGGCCCGCATCGAACGGAAGATGAGCACGCTCAATGTCGCGGAGCGGGCAGGGATCTCGCGCGGGCTGCTGCGGCGCATAGAGGCAGGCGACCCGCGATCCACAATTGGCGCTGTCTTTGAGGTCGCCGCGATTGTCGGCGTCAGGCTGTTCGACGTCGAGCAGGCGACAATGTCTCAGGCGATCGAAAGCAATCGCGAAGTCATGACGCTTTTGCCTAAATCCATTCGTGCCCGGCGGGGTGAAGAGGTCAAGGATGACTTCTGATCCCAAATTCACTGAGGCCTATGTCTGGACTTGGCTACCGGGCCAGACGAAACCGGTTGTTGCAGGACTTCTGTCGGCGCGTGGCGAACAGCTCCTGTTCAACTATGGACGGAGCTATATCGAGCGCAAGGACGCCATTGCGCTTTACCAGCCCGAATTGCCGCTGCGGAGCGGAATCCTTCCGCTTCTTGCGGGTCTGAACATGCCGAATTGTATTCGCGACGCCGCTCCCGACGCCTGGGGCCGGCGCGTGATCCTCAATCGCAAGTTCGGTGCCCGTGAGAAGGAGATTGACGCGGGCAGACTTGCCGAGCTGACCTTTCTCCTCGAGACAGGGTCGGATCGCATCGGCGCGCTCGATTTTCAAGCCTCGCCCTCCGCCTATGTCGCGCGTGAAGGCGAGGGCGCCTCTCTCGATGAGCTCTTGAATGCGGCGGCGCTCGTCGAACAAGGAACGCCGCTGACGCCCGAGCTCGACCGGGCTCTTTTCCACGGTAGCTCCATTGGCGGGGCGCGCCCGAAAGCGACGATTACCTCCAACGATAAGAAATTCATCGCGAAGTTTTCTTCGCAAACCGACCTCTATAGCGTGGTGAAGGCGGAATTCATCGCAATGCGCTTGGCCGCGGCGGCCGGGCTTCGCGTCGCGCCTGTGAACCTTCAACGCGTGGCGGGCAAGGACATCCTCCTCATCGAGCGCTTCGATCGTGCGAAGGCTACCGACGGATGGTACCGCAAGGCCATGGTATCCGCCCTAACATTGCTTGAACTGGACGAAATGATGGCCCGTTACGCCAGCTACGAACAGCTCGCCACGACCATCCGCCACCGTTTTACGGAACCCAAGGAGACGCTACGGGAGTTGTTTTCGCGCATTGTCTTCAACGTGCTCTGCGGCAACACGGATGACCATGCCCGAAATCACGCAGCCTTCTGGGACGGCACGAATCTGACGCTCACACCTGCCTATGATATTTGCCCGCAAAGCCGCACGGGCGGCGAGGCGACGCAAGCGATGCTTATATTGGGCCAGGATCGACACAGTCAGATTGCGCTCTGCCTGAAAGGCGCGCCATCGTTTCTTCTCAACGAGGCGGATGCCGTCGCGATTGTCGTGCATCAAATCAAGACCATCAAGGATCGCTGGTCGGCTGTTTGTGACGAAGCCGCGCTTGGACAAGTGGATCGAAACTTGTTTTGGCGCCGCCAGTTCCTGAATCCTTACGCCTTCATTGGCGCGCCGCAGGCCATAACGAGCCTGATCAGCTAGTTCGATCGGAGACCAAACACATGAGCGACAAACACGCGATCGAAGTCTTCCAGGATCTCTCGATCCTTGGTCCCGAAACCAGACGTGCAGAGCTGCGGGAGGCGCTTATTGCCGCTACAGCAACGCCATGGGAGCGTGGGATAGACGCCGAGAAGGACCTTAGTCGCATGGCACGCGGCGACGATGTCCTCGTCTTTCAACGGCAGAGCGACAAGAGCCTGCCTGCGGCCAGGCTCACGCTCTGGTCCCGCGAAGGCGGGTATACGATTACAAATATCGTTCCAAGAGAGCTCGACCGGCTTACTTACGCGCAATACAATGGCCTCTTGCAAGAATTCGAACGCCTGATCGCCAAACCAGCAGCCTTCGACCGGCTTCGTCGTAGAACTCTCTTCTCCCCGGCAATCCCTTGAAGAGTGGGTCTCGCCTGAGGCGGCTAAGGCGCTCGAAGCTTTCTCGGATTTGGCGAACAAATCCACCGGCTCATCGCATCCGCTCGACCAACAGCGCTGGCTCCGCTTTTTGATCCTGGCGCATTGCAGCGCGCAAAAACCGGACGGCGAACGGTTACGCCGCTGGTTAATGGAGGTCGAGGGGGGACGAGGACCATGCCTTGAAGCTCGTCATTGAATATGAGTTCGGGCTCGATTTGCTGAATGCCTATGATTCCCAGCGCGCGTGATCGCTTTGCCAGTCTCCGACATCGTGACGCGGGGCCTGGCGGTGCTGTGCCTCGGCACCTGCATTAGCGAGTCTGACGTTCCTTGCGATACCAGTACCAAGAACTCAGGAATGAATTGATTGGGATGACGTTGCGATCATCACTGACAATGGTTTGGAGATTCCGGGCAATCCCGTCGTAACGGGCTCGCAATTCGGCTTCCGGCATGCGACCGAGATAGGATGGACGCGGTATTCGAACTCCCAAACATCCGGCTCATAGGATGAGGCTGCTTGTCCCCACGATCGCATAGCCTCGTCCCGCGGAAGGGAGGTCGGCAGGGGCAGAGACGGGATTTCGGACATGACAATATCACTCTCTTGAGCGCCATCAGCGACATGTCTTATAGCCGAGTCGTTCTGTGATCCTGTCGTCGGCTGTTCGGGGAATTGCCGAAATTGAGGACCGTTGTCGTCGGTCCCGATAATCCCACTATCAGCTGCAAATCGGTTAGGATGCCGGCCTGTGGGGGCCTGAATCATGAAGACTTTTGAACAGATATTTGAAGAATTGATCGAAAGGGCCTTGGAAGCGCATCCTGATCTAACTGAGCAGGATATCGCCGGGGCTTCGGCCAACTTGCTGTCGCAGTTTATTCCAGCTGTCGCGCGCGATATGTGCAAGGATCTGAAGCGAAGGATGCCTCAGCTTCTTGCGCGCGCCAGAAAATCGGACGCAGGTTTCGAGAAGAGAATTTTTAAGCGATGGCGCAAGCCGCTCGATCTTCTGGAGCTGCATCAGCGGGTCCCAGGTTCGAGGCGCCATGTGCCAAGCCTACAAATCAACCACTTACGACCTGCTCCTTGGAAGAGAACTTTCAGTTGGACGGGTGCTGCGCCATCCGATCCATGGACCTCCCAACCGCGCGAAGCAGTGCGTCTTTCCGTTTCATCGGCGAGCTTTTCGTTTAACGTGTTGATGCGCTCGAGGCGCATCCGTATTTTGCAAGGCCTTCCATTCGTCATAAGGCGACCGCTGCGATTCAACCGTGGGCTTGAGCCCGGAGAGCCGGTCAAATGCTGCATCTATAGCTTTCCTGTCCCACCGATGTGTTCCGGGAATGGGTCCCGGCATGATCCCCGCCCAATCCAGTCGTTGAAAGCTGATAGCGTTTCATAACCGGCGTAGGCCGCGGCTGCTCTTTTGACATCCCGCGAGGTGGGATCATTTGATCGTCCATATCGTCAACGAGTTCCTTGGTCCAAACGTTCCTAAACTGCGATGGTAGGTCTGCGTGGGAATCGGCTCGATAGTAACTTTGGATCCATAACTAATTGCCTCGACCATAGCACCCTACGCTTCATCCGGAACGGCCCGTTCTTGAATCGTGCCGAGACCCGAGTGTGAGCTTTACTGATTCCCTACCGCTGTTGTCGTCTTTACTTATTTGTACGATTTTACGCTCGAGTGCGCGATAGAGGTGGGGCTGAGCTTGCCCACGGAGTAGGTCTCCGCGACGAATGTTGCAGCACGAGTAAGCTTCCGCTCTACAATATTCGATAAGGCGTCGATGACAAATCGAACGCAACCTGAAATTACACCCGATACCCCTCTTCGCCTTGCTGATGCCGTGAAGATCGCGTTTCCTTTGGGAGGAATGACGGTCGCGGGCTTACGTCGCGAGCGCGATCGTAACCGATTGGTTATTGAGAAGATTGCCGGCAAGGAATTTACAACGCTGGCTCATATCGGACGGATGCGAGAGCTATGCCGCGAAGAAGCAAGGGCGCCAGACTTCAGCTTAAGGCCGCCCGCCGAAACAAGGGGGGAAAGATCACCCACCAAGCAACCTGGATCATCAGAGACAACGGCCGGGATGTCGGCACAGGCTGCGCTGCAGATGAGATTGCGGCCGCGGAGGAAAAACTAAGGGACTACATAAGCTCCAAACATACCCCCAAGCGACGCGTCCGCCACATAGACGATATCGCAATCGCGGATGTCCTCTCGATTTATTTGGATGCACAACTGGACAAGCTTCGCTGTCGTTTCAACGCTGATTGCGAAAATGAGGACACCATCCCCGATATCCGCAAGTTCAAGAAACGAATAGAACGATTAAACGAATGGTGGGGAGCAAAAATGCTTGGCGAGGTCAATGGGGAGGCATGTCGCTCCTACACCAAGTGGCGCGGCAAAAAGGGAGGCGCTCGGCGAGACCTTGAAGACCTACGAGCTGCGATTGGCCACCATGCAGCCGAAGGATTTCACCGGGAAATCGTGAAGATCTCACTACCAGAGCGAGGCCAGCCTCGAGACCAGTGGCTGACGCGCAGCGATGCGGCCAAACTGATTTGGACGTGCTGGCGCTATCGTGAAATGCAGAAGGGCTCGCGTCGGCCGACCGACGACCTGAAGGTCCCGACAAGCAAGCGTCCGCTACGCCATCTTGCACGGTTCATTTTGTTGGGGATCTACAGCGGAACTCGTGCTGGAGCTATCGCAGCTGCATCTCCCATTCCCGCGATTGGTCGCTCTTACGTCGACTTAGAGCACGGCCGCTACTACCGCCTGAAGCAGGGCAGCGCGAAAACCAACAAACGGCAACCCACCGTGCCGATCCCCTTGCGCTTGCTCGCGCACCTGCGGCGCTGGCACCGAGCTAGTCCAGAGGCGAAGCATTTCGTGGAGTACAATGGGAAGGCTGTGACGTCAGTCAAGACTGCATTCAAGAGTGCAGTCAGGCTCGCAGGCCTCGGCCCGCGAATCTCCCCTCACACTTTGCGGCACACAGCTGCGACTTGGCTCATGCAGAGAGGTTCGGACCCTTGGCAGGCAGCTGGCTATCTTGGAATGTCGCTAGAGGTGTTGCTCAACACCTATGGTCATCACCACCCCGATTATTTGTCCGATGCCGTGGAAAAAATCACCAGTCGAAATCCGGCTGGGGAACGAAAAGCCCACGTATCTGGTGCGGTGATTCCGATCCGGCGAAATGGCGCCTGAATGAGTTACGGACTTTTTTGGTGAGCCCGGCAGGGGCCCTCAGACTCTCAATTTATCATTGGTGTGCGACGAAGTGGGCAACTTGCGCGCTTCAAGCGATTTCAGGGGTTTTCGCGACACTGTTACCAACTTTTTGAGCCACAGGTCCGGGTTAACCGCAGCAAAGGGCTGCTTCGCAGCTCGTCGTGTAAGCCTAGGGCACAGCCACGACTGCTTCGCCTTCGGCGGCAAGCCAAACCGCACTGGCTTTCCCGCAAGACGCACCAGGCTGATCAATTCGTAGGCGGCCGTGAGTGAGCCGGAGTGACGAACCACTGTGCCACACGAAGGCAGGTCAGAGTCCTCATCGATAAGTCGGGCTGAAACCCGGCCCTTTTGCTCCGCTAGCCGCTTCAGTCCAACCAGGATGTCTTCTGAGCGATACCATAGACGGGCGCGCTGCCCTTGAAGTCGGGGCTGACGTCCAATGATCGCCCTGCCTTCCTCCTTCCGCTTCAAGGCGGCCTTCATGACGTCGGAGGCCGTCCGGGGTGGCAAGTCCGCCAAGGTCCTTGCATTCGTACCGAAGCGCTTCGTAAAATGGTAGGCGCTCGGAGTAATACCGTTCTGGTCGAGCAGCGTCGCCGATATGTAGCCGTTCTGCTCCTCAAGCTGGCGCAGGGCCTGTAGTAGACTCACCTCCGTCCAACGAACGCCATGATAGAATTCATCGCACTTGGCGTCTTTTCCTGCCCTTCCACAGACGCTGCTGAATTTTGCTGCGGGATAAAACAGGAAAGCCGGCCTGTTTCATTGCTGCTGTCCTTGAGCCGAAGTAACGGCGAATGAGATTATTGGACGGCAGGTCGGGCGCGCCATCAATGAGACCGGTGGTGATCTGCCCGTGCTCAGCATAGAGCTTCCGCAAGCCGGCCATTATCTCCTTCTTGCTCCAATGCAGCGCATTCATACCGAACGGAGGTATCGGCGGCGGAGTCTATCCAATGGCCTCATACGCCCTTCGGAGCGAACCGAAGTAGCTGAGGATGGTTTCCGGCGCCGGGACGGCAATCGAGAGCTTCTGGCGCACGTACATCCGAAAAAAAGTCGCCTAATCACCTCAAGTTATTCCGGTGGTCCTGGGATGACCATGACCTTGTCGGTGGTGAGCGCCTTCCTTTCTCCACGTTGCAGGACCTGCCGAGCACTCTGCTCAGCATCGACCAACAGACGACGGAAGCCGTAGATCAACGTGCCGCCCTGTCGATATCCTAATTGGGCCTGCTGGCGCTTACGGGGCATTTTCTCGGAAAGTTCGCGGCTATATTCTCCAGCCATCACCCGTTTCAGATGTTTGATGATGGTGGTGATGGAAGTCACATCGTCACCGAACGGTTCGCCGCAGTAGCATCACGCGTACCCCAGCTTGCCTGCAAAGGAACTCATAGTGGGCGGCCTGGTCGGGATTCTGAAAGCGGGCCCATCTTTGACGTCAACAACCAGGATCGCTTCGAATTTGCGCTGAACCGCCAGTGCATCGCTAACCAGATTCTTGAGTGCGTCGCGGCCTCTTAGCGACAGTCCACTTTCCGGCGTCGATGTATGACGCCACAATTTTGTGTCCGTGCTGGCTCGCGTACTCGGCAATTGCATTCCGCTGATTTGTACGCATACGACGAAGACCGCCTGATTGACGCATGCGCGCGGGCACGGCGAGTTCTATGATGGCGATGCGTGAAGGTCAGGCGGCTTGCTGATCGGTGGGGTTGTCGGCCTGACGCAGGAGCTTCCATTCCCAGGGCAGCAGCTCGTGCAGACGCGATGCGGGAAGATCGGCGATACGGGCGAGGATGTCGGCGAGCCAGGCTTTGGGATCGACGTCGTTCAGGCGACAGGTCGTGATCATCGTCAGCATGATGGCGGCGCGGTCAGCGCCACGTAGGCTGCCGGCGAAGGTCCAGTTGCGCCTCCCCAAGGCGATGCCGCGCAACGCTCTTTCAGCGGCGTTGTTGCTAAGGCAGATCCTGCCATCGTCGAGGAAGCGGGCAAAATCGTCCCAGCGCCTGAGCATGTAGTTCATGGGCTTCAGGACCTCGGAGGAGCGCGAGAGGGTTTCTCGTTCACGGAGTAGCCAGGCGTGCATGTCGTCGAGAAGCGGCTTGCTTCTCTCCTGGCGCGCGGCACGCCGCTCGTCGGCGCTGCGGCCGTTGATGGCGCGCTCGATCTCGAACAACGCATCGAGGCGCCTGACAGCCTCCAGCGCGATCGGGGAGACCGGTTTGCCCTTGCGGCCGTCTCTGGCATTCTTCTCGATGTCAGCCAGTTCGAAGAAGCCCCGCCGCGCATGGGCTAGGCAAAATGCCGGCGTGATCGGTATCGCTTTCCTTTGTGGGTCGAACAACGGCTCGAAGCCGCTGTAGCAGTCCGCCTGCAGGATCCCGGCGAAGGCGGCCAGATGCTTCTGGGGATGCTCGCCCCGTCGGTCGCTCGAGGCGTAATAGACCGCCGCCGGCGGCGCAGGCCCACCGTAGGGCCGATCGTCGCGCACATAGGTCCAGATCCGCCCGGTCGTGCACTTGCCCTTGGCCAGGATGCGGATGGTGGTGTCGTCGCCATGAAGGCGCTCGGCCGACAGCACATGCCGCTCGATCAGTTGGAACAGCGGCATGACGGCGAAGGTCCCGTGGCCGACCTGGTCGGCCAGCGTCGACAACGGCAGGTCGATCCTCTCGGCCCTAAAGCGCACACTCTGGCGGTTGAGCGGGATATGCATGCCGAACTTGTCGAACAGGATTGTCGCCAGCAATTGCGGACCGATGAAGCCGCGCGGCGTGGCATGGAACGGTGCCGGCGGCTGGCTGATCTTCTCGCAATCGCGGCAGGTGAACTTTTCCCGCACCGTCTCGATCAGCTTGAACCGGCGCGGGATCCCCTCCAGCGTCTCGGTCACATCCTCGCCCAGCTTCGCCAGGCGCGATCCGCCGCAGCAGGCACAGCTCGTCGGGGCCTCGATGACGACGCGCTCGCGTTCGATGTCGTCCGGCCACGGCTTGCGCACCGGCCGCTTGCGTGTGAAGGCGCGCACGGCCTGGGTTTTCGCCGCGGCGGTACGTGCGGCAAGCTCATCCTCGCTCGCCGTGGTGACGAGTTCTTCGAGCTCCAATTCCAATTGCTCGATCAGCCGCGCCGTGCGCTCGGAGCGCTGCCCGTACAGTTCGCGCTTGAGCTTCTCGATCCGCAGCTCAAGGTGCACGATCAGCGCCTCGTTGGCCGACAGCTCCGCCCGCGCACTGGCAGCTACCGCCTCGGCTTGCAGCCGCGCCTCACGCTCGGCCTGCAGCGCCGCCAGGGCACTCACGAGGTCCAATGGAAGGTCGTCCGGCTTCGATATCATGAAGCCATTGAATCAGATCACGTTGCAGATTCAAACCGTAAAACGGCTATCCGACCCGCGTTGGTCGCAGCGTTTCTTGAGGGTTTCGCCAATCGATTCCGGACAACAGGTAGCTCATCTGCGCCGGTGAGATCGTCACCGCTTCGCCCGCAACCGATGGCCAGATGAACCTTCCTCTCTCGAGTCTTTTGGTGAACAGGCATGCTCCCTGGCCATCGTGCCAGATCACCTTCACAAGATCGCTTCGGCGACCGCGGAACACGAACAGATGACCGCTGAGCGGGTCCTTGCGCAGCACCTCCTGCACTTGGAGTGCCAACGACGGAAAGCCTCGGCGCATGTCCGTGTAGCCTGTCGCCAGCCACACTCGCGCGCCCGTCGGAACCGGGATCATCGGCGTACCAGAGCATCGAGAACGCGACGTAGCGCGTCTCCATCAACGTCGCCATCGACCCGGATGCGGTGCCCGCTACCAAGATCAATCTCGATGATGCCCTGGCTCTTCCGTCGACGCGCCGCCGTCGTCAATGGCGCTTCGGCCACCTCCCGCGGCGGCACAGACGGCCCAATCTCGACCGGCACGAACGGCGCTATACTCGCTTCACCGTGCTTGCAAAGCTCTTTGCGCCACCTGAACAGCTGGCTCACATGAAGGCCGGCCATGCGAGCCACCTCGGAAACACTGGCTCCGGGCTCGAGCGATGCTGCAACAAGCCGTTCCTTCTCATCCTGCGACCACCGGCGCCGCCGCTCGACCGATGTGATCACCTCTGCCCGCGAAATCGTCATAGCGCTTCTCCTAGGATTACCCCTAGGACCTGCAGCCCTCGCGTCCCTCAAACAAGACGGCCTTTGGCGGAGGGATACGCTGATTTGCAGTTGAGTAGCGCTGGTTATCGGAGGACATGCGCAAGTATTGGGCGGCTCGCAGCATCCCCCAGGCTCCATGAGCGTAGGCGAATCAGCCGCTGCAAGTGAGAAAAGGGCTCAGCAGGCGTCCAGCTTGAACAGACTTCGGGACACAATTTCTAGCTAAAGAAGAATCTGCACGCGCCCTTCGTCAGCGCTGATTGACGGCCTGGGGTTGGGCGACTCCGAATGACATGGTCTGTTGCGGCGCCGGTTGCCGAAGCGGTGCGCTTTCCGCGCTTGCTTCTGAAAGGAGGAAGTCATTGCAGGCCCATCCGCGCGCGGTCATCGTGCTTTGCCACATCGGTCATGGCGCTGAGATCGGTCATTTGCGACGCTCGAGATGGGCGCCAGGTCTCTGTTTACCAATGCCGACTCGCCTGGAAGGACTCACCCGCGAGCGCGATGGTGCATAAAGGCAATGGATATAAGCGGTGGCCTACGCGCGTTGCGCAGCATCTCAGTTAAGCGTCGACGAAAGGCAGTTGTAGGCACCCCGAGCTGCGCGCTAAGGAGCTTCAGACGTTCGCTTTTTTCCTGATCGTCGCCTACTTCCCGTTTTTTGAGCTTAGCAAAAACAACGCGGCTTCCGGCCACCAGTGACGATGTGCGGCCGTCGGCGCGCTTGGAGGGCTGGATTCTCAACATGGCCGGATCGGCAATCAAGCGGCGATTTGCCAGGGAGCAGGGAGGGCAAGAGTTTTCCGAAGGAGGAGCCAGGCTAAACCGCTTCTCTCTTGGGCGTTCCTAGTGGTCCTGACGAAGTTGCCGCTCAATGTCGATTGCTTGATCTGCATTGCGTGCTCGCTTGAGCAAGGCATTGCGCTCGTTGCCGGGAGGCTTTCCATCTGCCCGCTCACGCATATCCTGTGCAAATTGCTCGAGTCGCATTTCCAGAGAATCCGTCTGCTTGAATCGCCGTCGCTTCAATCCCATCGCATGTTCCTTCTGCTGATGGGTATTGATTGTACGTCCGCGTGCAGATCATCGCAGGAACATAAGTTATTTCGGACCTAGACCTTTGAACTATCAAGCGCCTTGCGAATCTGCGCCGATGTTGTCCGAATCCAGCCACTGACGCCTACGGGCAGAGCCTTGGCCGGTGATGGTGCGGTAGGTAGCGCACAAAGACCTTAGTTCCAGCTTTAACTTCTAAGGAGTCCCGGGCGCGGGGCATCTTTGCTGCTCCTCCCTTGTCAGCGCATCAAGCCGATCCAATTGACCCGCCAGCCCGGTAAGGCTCCGAGCTATGTTCTTCGTCAGGAAGGCGCGGTCTGGGGAAGTGTTGGGGTTCTGGGAGAGGGCTCTGTACTGACGTGCAAACTCTAAGCAATGCGCGGCGGAAATCATCTTGCCTCCGAGGGCCATAAAAACGATCAAAACGTTCAACCTCCGGCTTAGTTCCATGAATGAGAATGACTATAGAATGCATCTGTCTCGGAAGGCAACGCCGTCCGGATCGTCGCCAACCCGGACACAACGGAAGCGAGAGCCCCGGAAGGTCGGCTCCCGCGACTGGAAAAATAGAACTTGCCTCAACCGATGGCGATCCAGTTTCAGCGTACGCCCCGTTCCCAGTTTCATTGGACCCTGCATCGCCACGGTCGCCAAGGTCGCACCGGTAGGGCCGGATTGGGCCTACGAAATCAAGCACGACGGCTAGCAGCTCTTGGTGCGGATCTTCGCAGCTGGGACGTCAGCCAATAACTCATCTCAAAGGGGGCTTGTTGCTCGCCCATGTGATTCGCCTCTCTTTTAAGTGGGATCAGATCGCGAGTTCGGCATCAATAACATGGATTATGCCGAGGACGGCTTGGTAGCACCGGGGTCGTCAAGACACCCATATTCAATACGCGCCGATTACCCGCGACTAGGGCGGTGGCACAACTGTAGCGGACCGCCTAATGTTGGGGATCGCTCCTGTCGGCCTCTTTGCGGTCGCGACCGAGGCGTGCACCGTCAATCGCGGGTTCAACGTCGATAGATGGTGGTGAACAAGCCATGCCCCGGAGCACAAACCGTAACTTGCCGAAGTCCGCAGACCTATTTGTTATCAAAGAAGAGCTGATGACTGGGCGCAGGATTGTTGTTGCTGCTTCGGCCGGGCCGCGCCTGAGTGGTCGGATCGGTATTATCGTTGGCCAAGGGGCAACGGCGACTCAGGTCAAAGTGCTCCTCGACGGAGCCAAGCGCTTTGTAACATTGCACGCGCGTTACGTTGACCTGCTCAAAACACGCTCTTAGTCGCCGGCTACCGCGACGCCATTATGAGTGTAACACTGGCGAATGTACGAGCGGCAAAAATAGGCGACGGAACTGTGCGAAAGTGAACAGGGGTGCTTTTCGCCATGCGGGTAGGCTCGCGTCTGCTTGGCGCACCGGGACCCCACAGCGGCCCGGCCTACACCCCCAAACGCCTCCCCGGCCTGTCTGGCGGTTTAATGCTGAATAATGTTGCTCGTCATGAGGCCTGGCGGCCACTGGCGCATCTCGAAGTCCCGGACTTTAAGAATTGCCGGATCACCATGAGATGGTTTCGATCGGAGTTGGTGCGAGACACTCCGGATCCGCTAATCGGCCACTTTTTTGTCTGCCCGAACTGCGAAACTAAACTTTTACGGGGAACAATCGTAATCGCGCGGGTTGGCGCACTGCTCCGGCCCAAGCCCCCCAGCCTCCGGAGCATTCCACGGCCCCAGCCCGCCTGATGCTGGGGCCGCCATTTTAGGTCCGGCGCTTGAAGCGGCGGTCGGAAGCACGAAGAGCCCCGCTCTCCAAATGTGCATGGCGGTCTGCGGCACCGCTGATGCGAGCATTAACCCATTTGCGGCTGCGGGAACCTAGGCTACTGGCCTGTGTTGTTCGGCTAAGCGAACCGGAGGTTGGGTGATGAGCACCGAGACGACGTTCGTCTGCGATTGTTGCCTACGGAAAGCGGATAATCATGTTGGTTGGGCTCATATCAGTGTCAATTGGGCCGACGGGGATCGGCAGGTCATGCCGGACGAACTCCGCGATCTATGCGAAATTTGTTGGAGCCCACTGCAGCAATTGCTGAAACAGCAGCTTGAGCAACATGCTCGAAAGCGAGGTGCATAAACACGCAGATCATAGGATTCAGATCTGCAAAAGGATTGAACGGTCGGCACAAATTGTCGGCCGGAATGCAGCGATGTGGCATGTTCATGATGTCTCTACCGTCGGACCTTCGGCAACGTCTTCTAAACTGTCCTGAGCTATTCTTGTGGCATGGACGACGATGATGTACCTGCGGGGTTTGGCACCGCTCTTCGACAGAGCTATGCCCGTCTAGCCGCTTGGATGGTGCGGTTCAACCGCGCATCTGAGCCTAGTCGATCGCCGCACCCGACGCGGGTTGAACAACCCAATCGAGTTCTCGACAAATCGCGTCAGCCCGCGCCTCCGCGCCCATAAGCTCGGACGAGGCCACGTTGACGGAAAGCCGCAACTTGCGCCGATCTTGGTCACCGGAAGAGGAGGGCAATTAATCTCCCTTCTTGGCGATGGAGCCATTGCCGACGAAATTGGAGAACGGCTAGGTCGGACGCGTCAGTCGGTTTACGCTCGCCTCCATCGCTTTCAGAGGCAGCGGTGGCAAGCGAGCAGAACAAGCGGGAAATTCTTCCCGCAGTTGCCCATTGTTTGAACCTTACCGCTTCGCATTGCTCTTTCGCCAGCTACCGCTTCAATCCTCAGGCCATCACGCGCCGCACATGCATGTCTCCCCAGAATCACTGTGGCAGAGACCCTCACCGCGTGGTCGACCGGCAAAGTGTCGCGTTGCCGCGGCGGAGGACCCAAAAAACGAGACTGGCAGCGCCGCATGACCCACCGACGTTGAGCGGTAACCAGGCATCAACCGATACCGGCTTACGATAGATCATCGCGGATTGGTGACGAGTACCGCGGTACGCATGGGCATTGAGAACCCGCTGGCTGTCGAGGCCGGCGGGTTTTTCGTTGACTAGTTTTCTTTGTATGGAATACCGAGATTGTTGCAGGCCGCCGCAAATGACGCTTTTGCCTTTGCGTCTTCAAAGCAGAACTTAGTGCCGACCTGCGCGCGGTCTGTCCACCAGCCAACATTTGCATCTTTCGCGATACGAAAGGCTTCGTCGCGCAAAAGGTCCAGTTGCCTCCCGGCAGCACGGACAATCAGGCAATTTTCTTCAGGCATAGGTATTGTCTCCAATGGCAACGAACCACAAAGTTGTCAATTGAACGAAAAACGCTCGGCCGGAGCGACTGTCAGCAAAAGGCCGCAGCAGTCGTCCTGCTGCGGCCACTTGTCAAAACATTGCCGGGTAAAAGAGGATCTAAGTAGAACAAGTAGAATATGCGCCAGCTCCCTAACACATGTACGCCGCCAGTCGCGAATCCATTTCGCCAATTCCGAATTTTGGAACTTTTCAGGCCATTCGCCCCTACGCTCCGACCCGCAATTGGATCGGCAGCCGGGAGCACTGGGGGCTGGAAAATAAGCCGTGCCATGGTCGGTCCCAAGGTGCAATCCTTCGAATGACATTGATTTGGCAACGGTATGTTCGCCCGCAGGAACGCCAGGCGGCTTGATCCGATCCGAGCGACATCTTAGAGCCCTCAAGGGTGCCGCGCCGATCGTGCGGAACGTCGCGGCGCCGGCCGCAGGGGTCGTACCAGGAGCGGCGCCTGCGGCCCTTCCCTTTTGTCAGCAGAGCTGTGGGAATTTGGATACACATCCGGGAATAATCGGCAAGCGAAGAAACAGCTGATCGGAAATGTGCTTGTGTCTCGCGGGTGACGGCCTCTGTCCCAGGAGGCAAGAGCCTGTCCGGGGGCCCCAGCATCATCATGCCCCCCGGGCCCGATGCTGGGGCCACCACGGGCACCGTTTCTGTACGAGGCTCGATTGGACGAGACTTGGAGAGTCCTGTTTGCGATCAGTGCGACGGCTGTTGTCGCCGTTGGCTCATTCTTCGCGATCCGGTTTATTATCGGTTTGCACCTGTGACTTCGATCTGAATTGATCACTGCCCGGGTGGTCTACGATTGCAAGTCGTGCATCGCCGCGCTCGAAGTCGGGGCCGAACGTCGGCTCCCCGCACCCCTGACAGACAAACCGCGGCTCGAGATCTGACAGCCGGACGTCATCAGCCCAGCGATCAGCGCTCAGCTCAATGTGGTGTCCGCAATGGCAGTAGACTAGGACGCCGCGCAAGCCCGTCTCACGCATCTCCGCCGAAGGTGGTCTTGAACTGCCGACCGTCAGCATGCGTGGGCTTGGGGCGTCGGACTGTGCGAGGCATGCCCCCATTCAAGCGGCATCGTAAGTACCTCGCAAAATATAGATCGATGGTGGCCTCGAACCCGCGCGAGCTACGGCCTCTGGTGGGTGTGGAAAAGCAAAGCCTCTCGCTCACTCAGAGAGAGCGATCCAGACACCGGTTATACATACCCGATTGCCGAATCTTCCTAGACATTAGCATGCCTCGGCGGCTCCATTACTGTCGAGGCCTCCAACGGCTCCGGCGGGTTGTGCTGGGGCCTTTTTTCCGGCCAGCGAGCGGCACCCAGTGCAACGTGTTACCTGCAATGTGGAAAGTCCCCCCATCGAAGCGTCGCGGTTAGCAGGCTTTATCAAGCAGCTAAGGCCGAGAAGACGATTCAGGGGCGTGCGCTACGACTGCTGCGTTCTTGGCTTTCGCCCGAGCAAAGGACAGAGTTCGATACCAGGCGGTACTTCGATGTGGTAGGATGCGACAGTAGGAAGCGTTATCGCATCCGGCGGGGAACATCCGGGAACGTGAACGAGATCGACGAGTGTCGCGCGCCATGGAAAACTGCCCCCTCAGCGTCACGAGGAATTGCCCCCTCCTCGGATGGCTGAGGAGAGAGTGAATGAAGCAGGAACGAATCACTGAAGGCTCGCTGTGGAGTGATCCACGGGGGCAAGTGATGAAGACGCCGGATGAGGTGGCGGAGATGTTGCGCCTGAGGGCGTGCGGATGGGGTCTGAAGCGGATTGCGCGGCAACTGGGCTGCAGCCATCACACGGTGAAGGACTACGTGGCGGCGGGCGGGGTGAAGCCGTTCAAGTCCCCCGAGCGGCCCAAGCGTCTCGACGGCCTTGAGGGTTGGCTGCGCGAGAGGCTCATTCGGCATCGCGGCAATGCCGACGTGGTGCGCCAGGACCTGTTGGCCGAGAAAGGCGTGACAGTCAGCCGGCGTACGCTGCAACGTGCCGTGCAGCCCTATCGCCAGGCGCTGAAGGCGGAGGCGCTGGCGACGACGCGGTTTGAGACGCCGCCGGGCCGACAGCTGCAGATCGACTTCGGGGAGCGAACGGCACGACCGGCGAGGCGCCGATGGCTCGCTTCGCACGAGACGAGGCACACCGGTTGAAACCGCTCCGCGGCCAGCCGTCGTTCGGATCGTTGCGCGAACTGACCCGCGTTGTCGGCAACGATTGCGCCGTCGAGATCGACACCAACAGTTACTCGGTGCCCTGGCGGCTGAGCGGCGAGCGCGTGGTGGTGACGGTCGCAGCCGGCGAGGTTCGGATCCGCCATGGATTGCATCAGGTTGCGGTCCACAAGCAAGCGGAAGGTCGCCGACTGCGGATCATCGATTCCGCCCATCTCGATGGTGTTGCTGGGCGCAATGGTGCGGTCCGCCGGGCGGAGATCGCGGCGGCGGTGCCGGGATCGTCTCCACCGCCCTCGTTGTTGCGTCCTCTTGCCGAATACGAAGCCGTGATCGGGGGGAGCTTCTGATGGCGCGGACAAAGAAGATAATTGAAGCAACGACGGATCCGCTCGACGCCATGCTGGCGAGATTGCAGCTCTCCGGCATCCGCGATCAGCTCGACAACTTGCTCGACGAGGCGGCGCGCGCGAACCTGTCGGCGCGTGAGACGCTGATCCTACTGTGCGAGCGCGAGATCGCGCGCAAGGATCATCGCCGCATCGAGATGGCGCTAAAGCTCGCGCACTTCCCGGCCGTAAAGGAGCTGGCGGGCTTCGACTTCGAGGCGCAGCCGTCGATCGACCCAAAGCAGATTCGCGATCTTGCCGCGTCACGTTGGATCGCCAACGGAGAGAACGTGCTGCTGCTCGGTCCGCCAGGCGTCGGCAAGAGGCACCTGTCGATTGCACTCGGGCGAGAGGCGATCCTGGCCGGGTATACGGTGCAGTTCACCACGGCAACGACGCTGGTCGCGGGCCTTGCCAAGGCGCACGGCGAGCGGCGTCTGGACGAGAAACTGCTCGCGCTGTCAAAGCCAAAACTACTGATCGTCGACGAACTCGGCTACCTGCCCCTGGAACCCGACGCTGCGCATCTATTCTTCCAGCTGGTCAGCCGCCGCTACGAAACCGGCGCCATGCTAATCACGTCGAACCGCAGCGTTGCCGAATGGGGCACCGTGTTTGCCGATCCCGTGGTCGCCACCGCGATTCTCGATCGGCTCCTGCACCACAGCCACGTGCTGACGATCCGCGGCGACAGCTACCGGCTCCGCGCCAAACGGAAGAGTGGCCTCATCAAGCCGCCAACCGCCGGTGACGGCCCTCCGGTCGGCTCCGCCTCCCTCCGTCCCGTCACCGGCGGAAGCAACCATTAAACGACATCATGAACCTGATGGTGGGGGCAGTTCTTCATGACGCAAAGGGGGCAGTTCCGGATGCGTTTGACACGACGAGTACGGGCGGCTCGGCAGGGGCTGGTGTTTCGTCCCGCTGGGTGGCTTGGTCGAGGGCGACGTCATGCTCGCCCAAAAATAGCTCTCGAGACGGACGAGGAGCGCGCTTTGAGCGTTGCCAACAGCTTCCCGGGACCGATCCGATGGCGCCTACCCAGATATCGTCCATCAGAGGGGAGGAGTTTGGGCGCACGTTTTTATTCCAGCTAAGAGCCGGTCGGGACAATCAATAAACCTCCAGGCATCGCCCGCAGGTTGGGGAAGTGCGACTCAACGCCGTCGCAGCATCGAGCTTAATCGGCATTGTGTTCCGAGATCCAATCCGACCCTAGCGCCCGCTGACTGGCCACGTTCACAATGAAAAGTTCGCGCTATGCTTCATGGGCATGATTCTGGAAGCGATGCTTTGCTCCTCGATGGGAGCGGGGTGCTGCTACTGAAATACTTTGGGCAGCACGACGGCGACCTCGATCGCCTGTTTCAAGATCTCCGTAGCCAAATCCGCAATCACCAAGGCGAAGTCCTCTTCGATCTCCGCGGCGATGCTTTCGTCCTTCGCATAGACGTACAAAAGCGGCCCATCCACTTCAGCAAATCTGACGCCTGCGAACACGCGATAGAACACAGTCGCGCCTATTACACCGGCTAGCTTCGCCTGTGTCGCGTAGTCTTGGGTGTCACTGAGATGGCGCGGAGATAAAGTCACCTGGCGCGAAAACAAGTCTTAAAAAAACAATTCGGCAACCTATCGCCAGCGAATTGGAGGAAACGCTTGCTGTCTGCGGGTGCAGTTCTCACGCGCTCCACCTGACGCAACATGATCGTGTTGGTGCTGGCCGTGGAGCAATCCACATTCCGCCCGGATTGTTGTGGCGCACTCCACCCTAGTGCGCCATTCGTTGTCGGCTCACCGGAGCACGGATGCTCCCGCCCGAGATCCGGCCGCCTGCGTGCCTACTGCGGGGCCAGTTTGGTTCACTGGCGCTGTCCGATGCCGCTGGCTCTCACGAGGCCACCTAGTTGCTTTTCTTCATTGCTCCAAGTTAGTCGAAACTCTTCCGCTTGGACCGAGCCATGAGTGGCCTTTGAAGCTCTTGCGTGGTTGAATCTTCCAATCAACAACCTGCTCTCTATTGATCAGCTTTAGATCCCGAATAGGATGAAAGTTTGATCGCAGTCGAACGTCGTCTCAATACCAAAGATCCCAATCCCTCGAGCCTCTGCCTTCCAACAAGTCCCCTCATTAACTTATCAAACGACAGCGTCTGCTTTCCATCAAAACGACGTTCGTCACTTGTAACTGACTTCGGCGCTCCTTCGATGTCGAACGACGAGATGCCCGCGGCGAGTTTTTCCGCGCCTATGACGACGGCTCCGCGGGGTCGACAGCGGCCGCCTGCTCGGCCTGCGTCAGACCGACCTGCTGAACGACCACAACCTCACGACGTTGAGACTAAGATTGGGAACGCGCATGGACGAC
Source organism: Bradyrhizobium sp. B117 (assembly GCF_038969555.1). Lineage (NCBI taxonomy): Bacteria > Pseudomonadati > Pseudomonadota > Alphaproteobacteria > Hyphomicrobiales > Nitrobacteraceae > Bradyrhizobium > Bradyrhizobium sp. B117. The sequence goes on along the minus strand of NZ_CP152414.1, from coordinate 7,966,618 downwards.
AAACGATGGCATTGACTTCCTAACCTTGAGGAGGCTGAAACCAGAAACGTGGGTCGCGTCGGCCAAAGCTACCGGACCGAGGTATCCGTGCTCGAGTTGGCATGTTGGGGGACCCAGTCCCTCCCTTATGCCTGCGTTGTCGTTGGACGAGCGCTCCTCGAGACAAGGGAGCGATTACCGCGGCGTCCAGTTACGAGCATCCATCGGTGCTACGCTGCGACAGACCGCAGCGACTTGGCTCATGCAGCGAGGCGCGGATTCGCGGCAGGCAGCGGGGTATCTCGGGATGTACTGAGGTGCTGTCAACACGTATGGCCATCACAATCCCGACGATTTGTCGGATGCCGTCGACAGAATCGCTAAGTGCTACCCAGTCAGCGAACGAAAAGCGCACGTATCTGGTGCGATATCTGGCGCGGTGCTTCCGATGAAACGAAACCGCCCTTGATAAGTCGCTGATTTCATTGGTGGGCCCGGCAGGACTCGAACCTGCAACCAGACCGTTATGAGCGGCCGGCTCTAACCATTGAGCTACAGGCCCCGCCGCGGGACGGCCAGCGCGAATGCTTGGCCGGCAACGGTGCGCGGTTCGTTTACAGGGATGGAGGCGGGGGTGCAATGCTGGCCGCCGCGGACGGGAACGCCGGCACAGACTGGTCAGGGATTTCTAAATTACCGAAATCGGCGATGATGCCCTTATGCGCCTGTTTTGCCCAACGAGTCAAACGGCTTTTTCGCGGGCCTACTCGCTCGATCTTGTAACCCATTGCAATCGCGCGGGTTTTCTACTGTGCATGGGGTTGTTTTCATTTTTTTGATTGAAGGGGCCTTGCGGCCCCTCCAATGGCTCGCTTGCGAGCTGCAAGCTCGCCGCCAGGCCCCTAGTCCACCGAGACCCCGGCGAACTCCACCACCTTGCGCCACTTCTCGGTCTCGTCTGCGACCAGCTTGCCGAACTCGGCCGGCGCCATTGGCTTGGGGATGCCGCCGTTCTCGGTCAGCCGCGCGATCACCTTCGGGTCCTTCAGCGCTTCGCCGACGGCCTTGTTGAGGATCTCGATCACCTCGCTCGGCGTCCCCTTCGGCGCGGAGATGCCGTAGAAGCCGACCGATTCGAAGCCGGGCACGGTCTCGGCGATCGCTGGCACGTCGGGCACGGTCGGCCAGCGCTGCGGCGAGGTCACGCCGAGCGCGCGGACATTGCCGCCGCGCGACTGCTCGAGCGCCGAGGGCAAATTGTCGAAGATCAGCTGCACCTTGTTGGAGATGATGTCGGGGAAGGCGATCGCCGAGCCGCGATAGGGCACGTGGATCATGTCGCACTTGGTCATCGCCTTGAACAGCTCGGCCGACATGTGCACCGAGGTGCCGTTGCCGGACGAGGCATAGGAGATTTTTCCGGGATTGGCCTTGCAGTAGTCGATGAACTCCTGGACCGTCGCCGCCGGAAACGCGTTGGAGACCACCAGCATGTTGGTGAGCTGCATGATGCTCGCCACCGGCACGGTGTCGCGCAGGAAGTCGTAAGGCAGCTTCTTGTAGAGTGAGGTCGAGATCGCGTTGTTGGGCGCGACGAACAGCAGCGTGTAGCCGTCGGCCGGGGCGTTGATCGCAGCCGCAGCTGCGATGTTGCCGCCGGAGCCGGCGCGGTTCTCGACGATGAATTGCTGGCCGAGGCGATCCGACAGCGCCTGCGCCATGATCCGCGCCACGATGTCGACCGGGCCGCCGGCGGCAAAGCCGATCATCCAGTGCACGGGGCGGTCGGGATAGGCGGCTGCGGCGGGAGGGGAGGCGCTGAAAAGACCAAACAGGACTGCAAGCCCGAAAACACCGTTACGCAAAATTCGCAACATGACGCCTCCCATTGTTCTATTGTCGTTACGGGGCATGCTTTCACAAAAACGGGCCGCTGCCTACATCGCCGCAAGTCGGTGTTGACGCAGGCCGCCGGGACTGACCATGAGATTCGCAATTCTCCTTCTCGCAGCGGTGCTGCCCTTCACCACCGCCGCTGCTCAAACCGGAGGCAAGGCCATTCCGACCACGACACTCAGCCTCGGCACCGCGACGCCCGGCGGCGGCTTCCCGCTTTATGGCAATGCCTTTGCCGAGGTGATGAACGCGGCCGATCCGCAAATCACCATCACGCCGCGCAACACCAAGGGCAGCAACGAGAACATTCCGCTGCTGGAGAAGGGCGAGCTCGATCTCGCTTTGGTCGCGGGCGAGCCGGCCTATGAGGCCTTTGCCGGCATCGGCCGCGCGCCGGTGCGGCTGAGGATCTTGACGGCGATTTATTCCAACCCCGGCATGTTCGTTGTGCGCGCGGACAGTCCCTACAAGACCATCCGCGATCTCGTCGGCCAGCCCGTCGCGTTCGGCGCAAAAGGCTCGGGCCTGCCGATCCTGGCGCGCTACGTGCTCGATGGCCTTGGCCTCAAGCAGGATGAGGATTTCAAGGCCATCTATCTCGACCGCGCTGGCGATGGCCCCGCGATGGTCGAGGACGGCCGCGTCGCAGCTCTCTGGGGCGCCGGCATTGGCTGGCCCGGCTTCGCCGCGGTGGCATCCAGCGCGTCAGGCGCGCGCTTCATTGCGCCGAGCGCGGAGGAGATCACGCGCATCCGCGCCAAGCATGCGTTCCTGAAGCCGATGACCGTGCCGGCCGGCTCCTATCCCAAGCAGAGCGAGCCGATCGCCTCGCTCGGCTCCTGGAGTTTCGTCCTCACGCGCGAGGACCTGCCCGACGATGTCGCCTATCGACTGGCGAAGACTCTGCATGGCGTCGAGGCCACCTTCTGCAAGCAGCTCGCGCAGGCCTGCGAGACCACGGCCGCAAACACGGTCGCGGCCGCGCCGAAGGCGGAGCTGATCCATCCAGGCGTGATGAAGTACTTTCGCGAGATCGGGGTGGTGAAATAGGACGCGGCCACGCCCGCCACCGTCATGGCCGGGCTTGACCCGGCCATCCACGCGTCACCGCGATTGAGGAAAGACGTGGATGCCCGGGTCAAGCCCGGGCATGACGAGTTGTGTGTTTCGCTACACCATCACTTCTTCACCAGCGCGCACGCCGGGTCCGGCGGCCCGAACGCCTTCTCGCCGGAGATCGTCGTGAGGATCTTGTAATAGTCCCACGGATACTTGCTCTCCTCCGGCGTCTTCACCTGCACCAGCCAGAGATCGTGCACCATCAGATTGTCCTCGCGGATCTTGCCGTTGCGGGCGAAGAAATCCTCGACCGGCTTCTCGCGCATCTTCGCCGCGACCTTGAGCGGATCGTCGGTGCCGGCGTCCTTGATGGCGTTGAGATAGTGGATCACGCTCGAGTAGACGCCGGCCTGCCACATCGACGGCATCTTGTTCATCTTGGCGAAGTAGCGCTTCGACCATTCGCGGGTCTTGTCGTCCATGTCCCAATAGAACGACGTCGTCAGGAGCAGGCCTTGCGCGGCCTGCAGGCCGAGGCCGTGGATGTCGGTGATCAGCGCCAGCAGCGCCGCCATCTGCTGGCCGCCCTTGAACACGCCGAACTCCGAGCCGGTCTTGATCTCGTTCATGTTGTTGGGCGGGCCTGCCGCAATGCCGATGATCTTGGCCTTGGAGGCCTGCGCCTGCAGCACGAAGGAGGAGAGGTCGGGCGTTGCCAGCGGCGGCTTCACCGAGCCCAGCACCTTGCCACCATTAGCGGTGATGACGCTGGAAGCATCGCGTTCGAGGGAGTGACCGAAGGCGTAGTCGTCGGTGATGAAGAACCAGCTGTCGCCGCCGCGCTTCACCACCGCATCCGCGGTGCCGACCGCGAGCGCGCGGGTGTCGAACACCCACTGCATCGCGTAAGGCGAGCAGAACTTGCCGTGGAAATCCGCGGTGCCGGTGGAGTGGGTGATGAACAGCTTCTTCTTCTCGTTGGCGATGTTCTGCACCGCGAGGCCGACGGCGGAGACCGGCACGTCGACGATCAGATCGACCTGGTCGACGTCGTACCAGCGCCGCGCGATCCCGGCGCCGATGTCGGCCTTGAGCTGGTGGTCGCCGATCACGATGCTGATCGGCTTGCCGAGCACGGTGCCGCCGAAATCATCGATCGCCATCTGCGCCGCGGTCACCGAGCCCTGGCCGGTCGGCGCGGAGGCGGGGCCGTTCATGTCGGTGAGCACGCCGATCCTGACGACGTTGTCGGACACCTGCGCCATTGCGGCACCCGGCAATAGCGCTGCCACCAAGGCAGCCGCGACCGGCAGTCCAAATCTCGCTGGGTTCACGCTTGTCCTCCCCTGATCCGGCACGTTGGCCGGTGTTGCCCCGGGTATGGCCCGGCTGAATTGGTTTCTTTTGCAACTATTAGGGGGCGGGCGTCAATGTCAGGCTGCGAAGCGGATCTGTCCTGCGGGCGAGGGATCATAGCCGGTCAGCTCCTCGGCGCGCTGGCGCAGCCGCCGCTCGTTCAGGAACCGGATCAGAGCCTGCATGGCGGGGCGGAAATAGCTGCGCTGCCGCATCGCAAGATCGAAATTCTCCCAGACCAGCGGCACGAAATCGAGCCCGGCCGAGCGCGCCACCGCCCGCGTCGCGACGCCGCAATCGGCCTGTCCCGCGCGCACGATCTCGGCGAGGTCCGGACCCGTCAGGGCCGGCGTCTCGATCCGGTGCAAATCCCGCGTCGAGGCGCCGGCGCGCTTCAACAGCACGTCGAGCAGCATCTGCGCGCCCGTGCCCTGTTGCCGCATCGCCATCCTGGCGCCGAGCGCGAGCACGTCGGCGAGGCCGCGCAGCCGCTTCGGGTTGCCCGGCGACAGCACGAGCCCCTGCTCGCGGCGCACGAACGCGACCAGCACCGCATCATGCAGGTCCGGCGCATCGCGCAGCGCCGTCGCACTGGCGTCGGCGGCAAGATTGCCGTCGGCGTCGAGGCTGTGGAAGTGCACCGCGGCCGCCATCACCTCGTCGCGCTGCAAGCGCTCGAGCCCGCGCGCGCTGCCCTCGCTCATCGATCCCAGGCCCGAGCCGGATTCGCGCAGGCTCCAATCCAGCAGCTCGTCCTGGCTGCCGCCCACGACCGGCGGCGGCTCCGCGATCAGCATGCCGGCGGGACGCGCGAGGCCCGACAGCACCCAGAGGTCGAGCTCGTGCCGCGGGAAGAGCCACTTGCCGGTCACCTTGGTGCACGGGATCGCGCCGTTGGTGACGAGTTCGTAGAGCTTGCGTTCGCCGAGCCGGAGATAGTCGGCGGCTTCGCTGGTCGTCAGGAATTCCATCCTGCATTCCTATGCAAATTCTTGCTTCTTTTTGACGTTCGACGCAGGTGGAATTCTGCATTTCAATTTGTGTTCATCGGAACCATGCACGATGATCTCGTTGCTTTGCAACACATCCGCGCGCGCGATTTTTGCTTTGGTGAACGATCCTGTTGCACGCACATGGTGCGAGGGTTGCGATCGCGATCGAGATGAGCGTCGCAGCGTTGCCGAACTTTCCCGAGTGTCACGCCTTTGAACGGTTTGCGCCGGTGCGGCGAAGTCTGCTGCTGGTGGTGGTCAGATGTCGGCTCTATCTGTCGTTGTCGAGACCCGGGGCCGCGGAATGGCAATGCGTCACGAGTGCGGCGCAATCGATCATCATCATGACCGCGTCATATCCGAGGGAACCCGTCCATGGCCGTTCGCCGCCTCTCCGCTCTGCTTGCGCTTCTCTGCGGCCTTGCCGTTGCGGCGTCATCCGCGGAGGACCGCTCGATCGTGCTGGCGACGACCGCATCGACACAGGAGTCCGGCCTGCTCGACTATCTCCTGCCGATCTTTCGCGACAAGACCGGCATCGACGTCACCGTGATCGCGCGGCGCGCCGACGAGGTGCTCGAGGGCGCGCGTCGGGGCGAAGCCGACGTGGTGCTGATGCATGCGCGACCGCAAGAGGAGAAATTCGTCGCCGACGGTTTTGCATCGAAGCGCTACGACGTGATGTACAACGACTATCTGCTGATCGGGCCGAAGAGCGATCCCGCCGGCGTGAAGGGCAAGGACATCGCGACCGCGCTGAAGGCGATCGAGGCCAAGGGCGCGCCGTTCGTGACGCGCGGCGATCGCTCGGGCACCCACGCAGCCGAGCTCGCGCTCTGGATCATCGCCGGCATCGACATCGCAAGCGCCAAGGGCGCCTGGTATCGCGAGGCGAGGCAGGGCATGAACGCGGCGCTCGAGGCCGCGCGCGCCGCGAATGCCTATGTGCTGTCCGATCGCGGCAGCTGGATCGCCTTCAAGGAGCGCGGCGATCTCGACATTGTCGTCGAAGGCGACAAGCGGCTGCTCAACCAGTACGGCGTGATGCTGGTCAATCCCGAGAAGTTTCCCGACGTGAAGAAGGAGCTGGGGCAGACCTTCGTCGACTGGCTGACCTCGCCGGAGGGGCAGGCCGCGATCGCCGGCTACAAGGTCGACGGACAGCAGCTGTTCTTTCCGAATGCGGACAGGTCGGGCGGCTGATGTCCGGATCGTCAGCGGTTGCCAAACCGGGCGATGCATGGTCCATCATGGCGCATGACCCAGCGCTTGCCGCCCTCGCTCACATCGCTCGACGTCGCGCTCGCCGCGCTGCTGCGCGGTGTTGATCCGCTTGCGCCGGTGGAATTGCCGCTGACCGAAGCGGCCGGCTGCATCGCGGCGGGCACTCCGCTGCTCCGAGCCTATCCGTCTCACGATCTCGCCGCCACAGACGGCTGGGCGCTATGCGCCAATGATCTCGTCGGCGCATCCGCCTATTCACCGCTGCCTCTGCTAGCGGCGCCTACGTGGGTCGAAGCGGGCGACGCGGTGCCTGGGGGATGCGACTGCGTGCTCGACGCCGATGCGGTCGAGGTGTCGGGCCCGCTGGTCCAGGTGCTGGCCGAGGGCGTGCCGGGGCAGGGCGTCAGGCGCGCCGGCAGCGATATCCCGGATCGCGCGCCTGCCGGGAGACAGGGACATTCGGTCAGTGCAGCCGATTTGCTCGTCGCGGGCGTCGCGGGCTTGGCAAAGCTCAGCGTGCGGCGGCCGCGGCTGCGCATCGTCAATGTGCCGGGCGCAACGGCAACGGCGCATATGATCGCCGGGATCGCGCGCGCAGCGGGACTCGATGTGACGACGTTCGAGGCCGATGCGCGCGATCAGGCATCGATTGCCGCTGTGCTCGATACCTCCTCCTGCGATGTGATGGTGACCATCGGCGGTAGCGGGGTCGGCCGCCGGGATGCCGCCATCATGGCGCTGGCCCAGCGCGGCGATGTGCTTGCCCATGGCCTCGCGCTCCAACCCGGACGCACCGCCGCCGTCGCGCGGCTTGGCAAGGTTCCCGCAGTGGCCCTGCCGGGATCGCCGGATCATGCGCTCGTGGGCTGGCTCGCGCTGGTGCTTCCGCTGGTCGATCGTCTGGCGGCGCGCCAGCCGCGCCGGCAGGTGACCTTGCCGCTCGCGCAAAAAATTGCATCCAGCGTCGGCATCGCCGAGATCGCGCTGCTGGTTGAGGAACATAAGACATGGATGCCGATTGCGGTCGGCGAGTGGCCGCTCCAGGCGATCGCCCGCGCGGATGCATGGCTGCTCATTCCCGGCAGCCACGAAGGATTTGCGGCGGGCGTGCCGATCGATGCTTATCTGATCCGGGAGTGACATGGGTTCCGGCATGACGATGATCCCGCAATCGCCAGACCGCAGCGCGCTCGAACAGGAGCAGTTCCTCAAGATCCTCTCGCGCGAGGAGGCGCTGGCGCGCTTCGAGGCGGCGCTGTTCCCGCGTGCGCTTCCGAATGAGACGCGCAAGCTCGGTGCTGCGCTCGGCGCGGCACTCGCCGAAGACGTCACGGCACCGATCGATGTGCCGCCGTTCGACCGCTCCAATGTCGACGGCTTTGCCGTGCGCTCGTCCGACCTCTCCGCTGCCGGCGAAGGAGCACCGGTTCGCCTTGTGCTGAACGGCGAGACCATCCATTGCGGCACCGCGCCGGCGCTGCAAGTCGCAGTGGGAACCGCAACGCCCATCGCGACCGGTGGTCCGCTGCCGCGCGGCGCCGACGCCGTCGTCATGGTCGAGTATACCCAGCCGGCCGGCTCGGATGCGATCGACATCCGCCGCGCGACGTCTCCTGGCCAATTCGTCTCCTACGCAGGCTCCGACATCGTGCGCGGCGAGGCGCTGCTGCGCGCCGGCACGATCATCGGCTCGCGCGAGATCGGCATGCTCGCGGCCTGCGGCATCGCCGAGGTGAAAGTCGCGCGCAAGCCGCGCGTTGCCGTGATCTCCACCGGCGACGAGCTGGTGCAGCCCGGCGGAGCGCTGGCGTCGGCCGCGATCTACGACACCAACGGTGCGATCGTCACCGCGGCGATCAACGAGAATGGCGGCGAGGCGATCTTCCTCGGCGCTATTCCCGACGATGAGGCAAAGCTCGAAGCCGCCATGCGCAGCGCGCTGGCGGACGCCGACATGCTGGTGCTCTCAGGCGGCACGTCGAAGGGCGCCGGCGACCTTTCCCATCGCATCATCGGCCGGCTCGGGGCACCCGGCATCATCGCGCATGGCGTGGCGCTCAAGCCGGGCAAGCCGCTGTGCCTTGCGGTGTGCGATGGCAAGCCGGTGGTGATCCTGCCGGGCTTTCCGACCTCGGCGATGTTCACTTTCCACGACATGATCGTGCCGGTCCTCCGAAAAATGGCCGGCCTGCCGCCGCGCTCCGATGCCAAGGTGAATGCGACCGTGCCGGTGCGCATCGCCTCCGAGCTCGGCCGCACCGAATTCGTCATGGTCTCGCTGGTCGAGGGCAAGGACGGCCTGATCGCCTATCCATCCGGCAAGGGCTCCGGTGCGATCACGTCCTTCGCGCAGGCCGACGGCTTCCTGCGCATCGATGCGCTGGCCGACCAGATGCCGGCCGGGACCGAAGCCGAGGTGACGCTGTTCACGCCGCATGTGCGCGTGCCCGATCTCGTCATTGTCGGCAGTCACTGCACCGGCCTCGATCTCGTCACGGCACAGCTCGCGCATGCCGGCCTCACCGTCCGCTCGATCGCGGTCGGCAGCCTCGGTGGGCTCGCGGCGGCGAAGCGCGGCGAATGCGACCTCGCGCCGATCCATCTGTTCGACGACAAGAGTGAGACCTACAACACGCCTTATCTCGTCGAGGGGCTCGAGCTCGTGCCGGGCTGGCGGCGGATGCAGGGCATCGTCTTCCGCAAGGGCGACAAGCGCTTCGAGGGGCTCGGCGCGAAGGAGGCTGTCGCTGCTGCGCTCGCTGACCCTGCCTGCATCATGGTCAACCGCAACCAGGGCGCCGGCACGCGCATCCTGATCGACCGCCTGCTCGGCGGCGCGCGTCCCGAAGGCTACTGGAACCAGCCGCGCTCGCACAACGCCGTGGCCGCGGCCGTCGCGCAGCATCGCGCCGACTGGGGCATGACCATTGCGCCGGTCGCCCATGCGGTCGGCCTCGGTTTCATTCCGTTCGCGGAAGAGCATTATGACTTCTCGCTAGTGACGGCGCGCAAGCAGCGGCCGGCGGTGCAGGCTTTTCTCGATGCGCTCGGCTCGGACGAGGCGCGTGCGGCGCTGGAGCACGCGGGCTTCCGGCCCGCCTAAAGCGCGTGAACGCGCTTTAGATTCTTGTTCGAGCATGATCTGGTCGGAAAACCGCTTTACACTTTTCCGGATCATGCTCTAGATCGACGACGCGGCGCTCAAGTCGCGCGGCAGGGTGGGGGACGCGATGGCTAGGCCGCTTTCGGTTGCGATCGTCGGTGCCGGCATGGGCGGGCTCGCGACAGCCGCGGCGCTCAGGCGCGTCGGCGTCGACGTCATGGTCTACGAGCAAGCCTCGCAATTTGCCCGCATCGGCGCCGGCATCCAGATCGGCTGCAACGCGATGAAGGTGCTGCGCGCACTGGGGCTCGAGCAACGGATGCGCAGCCAGTCGTTCTACCCACGCTCCTGGAATAATCGCGACTGGAAGAGTGGCGACATCAAATTCGACATGATCTTTGGCGAGAGCGCGGAGGAGAAGTTCGGCGCGCCCTATCTGCTCGCCCATCGCGGCGATTTGCATGCCGCGCTGGCGAGCGTGGTGCCGGATGAATTTATAAGGCTCAACCACAAGCTCGTCGGCCTCGACGAGACCGGTGAGGGCGTCCGGCTCACCTTTGCCGATGGCGCCAGCGCCGTTGCCGATGCCGTCGTCGGCGCCGACGGCGTGCATTCGACAGTACGCGATATCCTGTTCGATACCGCACCGGTCAGGTTCACCGGCCGCATCGCCTATCGCACCACCTATCCAGCGGCGCTGCTCGGCGGCGAGACAATCGACGACTGCACCAAATGGTGGGGCAAAGACCGCCACATCGTGATCTATTACGTCAAGCCTGATCGCAGCGAGGTCTATCTCGTCACCAGCCAGCCCGAGCCGGACTTCCGCATCGAGTCCTGGTCTGCCAAGGGTGACGTGCGCGATCTGCGCGCCTCATTCGAAGGCTTTCATCCGCAGGTCGGACAAGTGCTCGCGGCGTGCCCCGACGTGCACAAATGGGCGATCATGGACCGCGACGCGCTGGAGCGCTGGGCTGACGGTAAGGTGACGCTGCTCGGCGATGCCTGTCATCCTATGACGCCTTATATGGCACAGGGTGCGGCGATGGCGATCGAGGATGCTGCCGTGCTGTCGCGCTGCCTCGACGGTGTCGACCGAGACGGCGTCGCGGACGCATTCCGCCGCTTCGAGGCGACGCGCAAGGAACGCACGACACGGGTGCAGGAAACCTCGCGCGCCAACATCTGGCTGAGAGAGCGGACCGATACGAGCTGGGTCTACGGCTACGACGCCTTGTCGGTGCCGCTGGCGGCTTGAGCGGCGTGCTCTCTTGCGCGTTCCTGCTCTCGGCCTCGGCGAGCGCGCGCTGGGCGGCAGGTGGCAGTGGCTTCGGGTCAGGCGGGACGTCTACGATCTGATCGCTGCCCGTGGCCTGTCCGCTCAGTCGCTTCGTGCGATCGATCGCGACCGAGAGATCGAACACGAAATCGACGACTTCGAAGACGGCCGTCAGAAGAGAGTTGACCATGGCTGATCCGGAGGCATGTCCCGATCAGTGGTCGCTTCCAGCCTCGGTACGGTTCGATCGTCCTATGAACGCCAACGGCCGCCACCGCGACCAAGGAGCATGAGCCAAGCCATGACCGCGCCCACACCCCTTAATTTCCGCAAGATCGCCGCGCTCGTCGCAGCTGCCGGGACGTTGTTCTGGCTCTACACCTTCTATTTCATCGCCCATGTCCCCCAGGGCGACGGCACCGGCTTTCAATGGCTCGCGGTGTTTCCGCTCGGCATGATCTTTGGGCTGTTCTTCCTGCCGGTTTGGCTGCTGGTTGCGATGAACTGGCTGCCGCGGTTTACCACGCTCGTAGCTATCTGCGGCCTGATCGCCTTCGCGATCATCTGGGCGCAACTGCTCAACGAGTTTCCAAACTCGTAAAGCTGCTACGACGCGTCATCCAGCGCCGCCAGCCGCTCAGCCTCGGCGATGTCCTCGACCGTGTTGGCATTGAAGAACGGATCGAGCGGCTCGGCTGGCCACGTCACCGTCGCGAGCGGATAGCGCGCGGTCCAGCGGTCGATCTTGCGGAGGTCCTCGACGACCAGTGCGTGGCGCAGCTCGTTGCGCAAGGCGACGCGCCACAATCCGATCACCGGATGCGACTGATCGCCGGATGCCGCGACCGCGAGCTGGGCGTTCTCCCGTGTTCGCACTTCGTGCAGGCGTGCGACGAGATCGCGCGGCAGGAACGGACAGTCGCCGGCGGCGCTGAGCACCCACTCGATGCCAGGACGGTTCGCCGCGGTCCAGTCGAGCGCAGCCAAAATGCCGGCGAGCGGACCGGGGAAGCCGGGCACGTCGTCGGCGACCACCTGCAAGCCGAACGCTGCGAAGCGCGTGGGATCGCCGTTGGCGTTCAGGATCAATCCGCTGCACTGAGGCGAAAGGCGCGCGATCACGCGCTCCAGAATGGTGCGGCCGCCGATGGTGCGCATCGGCTTGTCGCCGCCGCCCATGCGCCGTGCCAGGCCGCCGGCGAGCAGCACGCCTTGCGTCGCGGGAATGCTAGTCGTCACCACCTTCACCCTTGCGCTTGTGCTTGGCCGACTCTTCCTCGACGTAAGCGAGGTTCTGGTCGTAGACGATGCGCTCTTCGCCCGCGAGTACGATGAAGCGCTTGCCGCGGGTGCGGCCGACCAGAGTCAGGCCGACCTGCCGTGCGAGATCGACGCCCCAGGCGGTGAAGCCGGAGCGCGACACCAGGATCGGAATGCCCATCCGCACGGTCTTGATCACCATCTCCGAGGTGAGGCGTCCCGTGGTGTAGAGGATCTTGTCGCTGGCATCGACGCCGTGGCGGTACATCCAGCCGGCGATCTTGTCGACGGCGTTGTGACGGCCGACATCCTCGGTGTAGCAGAGCGGGGTGCCCTCCTTGCACAGCACGCAGCCATGGATCGCGCCGGCCTCCAGATACAGCGAGGGCATGGTGTTGATGGTCTGCGTCATCTGGTAGAGCCAGGAAGTACGCAGCTCGGCCTTTGGCAGCGCGACGCTCTCGACGGCCTCCAACAGATCGCCGAAGGCCGTTCCCTGCGCGCAGCCCGAAGTCTGCGTGCGCTTCTTCAGCTTGGCTTCGAAATTGGTGTGGTGCTCGGTGCGCACCACGACCACCTGGAGGTCGTCGTCGTATTCGACCTCGGTGACGGCGTCATTATATTTCAGCATGTTCTGGTTCAGCAGGTAGCCGAGCGCCAGATATTCCGGATAGTCGCCGATCGTCATCATGGTGACGATCTCCTGGGCGTTCAAATAGAGCGTCAGCGGCCGTTCCATCGGCACCTTGATCTCGACCCTGGCGCCGGTCTGGTCGGTCCCGGTCACGCTCTGGGTCAGGCGCGGGTCGTCCGGATTGGGGACGATCAGGGGCACCGGGGCTTTGTCGATCTTCATCATGGCCGTGACGTTAGCATGACATTCCGGTCAAGCCGATATAAGCATGGCGGGGAATGGGCAAATGCCTCCGCTCGTCATTGCGAGCGCAGCGAAGCAATCCAGAACTTTTCCGCGGCAGCAGTCTGGATTGCTTCGCTCCGCTCGCAATGACGGGGAGGGGACGGTGGTTCCATCGGCTGGCGAGCCGTTGGCGGAGATTGGACGGTATGAAAGTCATCGGCCTTGCAGGCTGGAGCGGTGCGGGCAAGACCACGCTGTTGACGCGGCTGATCCCGCATTTCAACGCGCAGGGCCTGCGTGTCTCCGTCATCAAGCACGCGCATCACCAGTTCGACGTCGATGTGCCCGGCAAGGATTCCTGGCGGCATCGCGAGGCGGGCGCGGCCGAGGTGCTGGTGGCCTCGTCAAACCGCTGGGCCCTGATGCACGAGTTGCGGGGAGCGGCCGAGCCGCGACTGCCGGAACTATTGAGCAAGCTGTCCGCCGTCGATCTCGTCGTGGTCGAGGGCTTCAAGCGCGAGCCGCATCGCAAGATCGAGGTGCACCGCGCCGCCAACGGCAAGCCGCTGCTGTTTCCCGACGATCCCGGCATTGCCGGGATCGCGACCGATGTCGCGATTGACACGCGGCTGCCGACTGTCCATCTCGATGATATCGAGGCTGCCGCGGCGCTGATGCTGCGGGCGGCGATGCCGGTCGAGGAAGCGGTGGCAAAAAGCGCTGCGACGCGCTGACGAGGCACCATGGCGCAACTGTCTGACGATTGCTTTGCCTTCGGCGGACCGATGATGTCGGTCGACGGGGCCGTTGGCCTGATCACGACCCGTGTCAACGCGATCACTGATCTGGAAACGGTCGCGCTTGTCGATGCGGATGGCCGCGTGCTGGCGCGGGATATCGCGGCGCCGCTGCCGCTGCCGCCGTTCAGCAACTCGGCCGTTGACGGTTACGCCGTGCGCAATGCCGATCTTCCGCAAAGCGCGGAGCAAGCGATGCCGCTCGATGGCCGCATCCAGGCCGGTGGGGCTGCGCACGCGCCGATCAAGCCGGGTCACACTGCGCGCATCTTCACGGGCGCGCCAATGCCGCCGGGCGCCGAAACCGTCTTCATGCAGGAAGACGTCCGCATCGATGCATCGGGCAAGATCGTGCTGCCGGCGGGATTGAAGCCCGGCGCCAATGTACGTCCTGCGGGCGAGGATATCCCTCAAGGACAGATCGCGCTGCGCGCCGGCCAGCGCTTGCGGCCGCAGCATGTCGCGCTTGCCGCGGCCTTCGGCCTTGTCAGGCTCGACGTGATCAGGCGCATCCGCGTCGCGGTGTTCTCGACCGGCGACGAACTGGCCTCGCCCGGCGAGCCGCGCGCCGCCTCGCAGCTGTTCGATTCCAACCGTTTCATGCTGATGGCGATGCTGCGCCGGCTCGGCTGCGAGGTCAGCGATCTCGGCATCTTGCGCGACGAGCGCACTTCGCTCGCGAATGGTTTGAAGCAGGTTGCAGGCAGCCATGACTTGATCCTCACCACGGGTGGCGTCTCGACCGGCGAGGAGGACCACGTCAAGGCGGCGGTGGAGAGCATCGGCTCGCTGGTGTTGTGGCGGATGGCGATCAAGCCCGGACGGCCCGTGGCGATGGGCATCATCGAGGGCACGCCGCTGATTGGTCTACCCGGCAATCCCGTCGCGAGCTTCGTCACCTTCGTCCATGTGGTGCGGCCGACGGTGCTGGCGCTCGCCGGCAGCCTTCCCGAGCCGCTGTTGCCGATCCCGGTGCGCGCTGCGTTCACCTACAAGAAGAAGATCGGCCGCCGCGAATATGTGCGCGCGACCTTGCGGTGCGGAGAGGATGGCGCGCTGGAGGCAGTCAAGTTCCCGCGCGAGGGCGCCGGCCTGTTGTCGTCGCTGGTCGACACCGACGGCCTCATCGAGCTCGGCGAGGACGTCATTCGTGTCGAGCCCGGCCAGAGCGTGGGTTTCCTATCCTATGCGGATCTGCTCTGACGCCCCTTCGTTGACGCCAACGCTTCGCCCCGCCATGTTGCGCTCATGACCAGAACGACGCTTGATCTCACCGGCTTGAAATGCCCGCTGCCTGCCTTGAAAACGCGCAAGGCGCTGAAGCCGTTACAGCCGGGCGATCAGCTCGAAGTGCACTGCACCGATCCGTTGTCGGTGATTGACATTCCGAACCTGATCCGCGAGACGGGCGACACGGTGGAGATCACCGAGCGCAACGACGCGCGCATCGTGTTCTTGATAGAAAAAGCGAATGGTCCGATAGCAGACGTCAATGGTGCGCTGCGTTCTTGAGCACGTTACCGCGCTGATACCGACCTTTTGTCTATCGACATCAATCACGGCTTCTGCCCCAATTGACAATCTCCGTGCAGGCGCGGAGGTTGAGTCTTGTCTGCGATACGCGGATCAATGCACGTCGTATCGGCATAGCGCCCCGCTCGCGGGGTTAACTTTTCGGATGCGCGCGACGATCCTGGCGCGCGTCGGATGATTTTGCGGAGCAGCAGGGACAATTGGCTGCGCTGCAACGGGCTGAGAAAACAGGATCGCAGCGGCAGGGTGCTCAGAAGGGCAACTGCAGGGGAGGACTACATGACAACAATCGAGGGCGCCGGAACACTATCGGGCGCCGGCGGGGGCTTTCTGGATCGCGAGCGGACCATCGCGACCGCCGGCTTCAATCGCTGGCTGGTGCCGCCGGCGGCGCTGTGCATCCATCTTTGTATCGGCATGGCCTATGGCTTCTCGGTGTTCTGGCTGCCGTTGTCGCGCGCGATCGGATTGACCGCGCCGAAGACCTGCGGGGATATTTCGCTGTGGCAGGAGCTGTTCACGACCAGCTGCGACTGGAAGGTCGCCAGCATGGGGTGGATGTACACGCTGTTCTTCGTGCTGCTCGGGATCGCGGCGGCGGTCTGGGGCGGCTGGCTGGAGCGGGTGGGGCCGCGCAAGGCCGGTTTCGTTTCGGCGCTGTGCTGGTGCGGCGGTCTCTTCCTCGGCGCGATCGGCGTCTACACCCATCAGCTCTGGCTGTTGTGGCTGGGGTCGGGTGTGATCGGCGGCGTCGGTCTCGGCCTCGGCTACATCTCGCCGGTGTCGACGCTGGTGAAGTGGTTTCCGGACCGCCGCGGCATGGCGACCGGCATGGCCATCATGGGCTTCGGCGGCGGCGCCATGATCGGTGCGCCGCTGGCGAACCTTCTGATGAACTATTTCAAGAGCCCGACCTCCGTCGGCGTCTGGGAAACCTTCGTCGCGATGGGCGTCATCTACTTCGTGTTCATGATGATCGGCGCGTTCCGCTATCGCCTGCCGCCGCCCGGCTGGCAGCCGGAGGGCTGGACCCCGCCGACCAAGGCGAACGCGATGATCTCGAAGAACAACGTCCATCTCAACGACGCGCACAAGACGCCGCAGTTCTGGCTGATCTGGTGGGTGCTCTGTCTTAACGTGTCGGCGGGTATCGGCGTGATCGGCATGGCCTCGCCGATGCTGCAGGAGATCTTCGCCGGCAAGCTGATCGGCCTGCCGGATGTGGGCTTCAACGCGCTCGACGCCGGCCAGAAGGCGCAGATCGCCGCGATCGCCGCGGGCTTTGCCGGATTGCTGTCGCTGTTCAACATCGGCGGCCGCTTCTTCTGGGCGTCGCTGTCGGACAAGATCGGACGCAAGAACACCTACTACACGTTCTTCATCCTCGGGATCGTGCTCTACGCGCTGGCGCCGACCTTCGCGGCGATGGGCTCGAAGCTCCTCTTCGTGCTCGGCTTCGGCATCATCCTGTCGATGTATGGCGGCGGCTTCGCCACCGTGCCGGCTTATCTCGCCGACATGTTCGGCACCCAGTTCGTCGGTGCCATCCATGGCCGGCTGCTGACCGCGTGGTCCACCGCCGGCATCATCGGCCCCGTCGTGGTGAACTACATCCGCGAGTTCCAGCTCGCAGCCGGCGTGCCGCGCGACCAGCTCTACAACACGACGATGTACATCCTGTGCGCGATGCTGATCGCGGGCCTGATCTGTAACTACCTGGTCAAGCCGGTCGATGCGAAGTGGCACATGAAGGAGGCCGACGTTGCCAAGCTGCAGGCGGCCAGCGCCAGCGCGGCCGCCGCGGGGCCGCACGGCTCCTACGGTATCGGCTTTGGCGGACTTGATGCCAAGGCGGCGCTGTTCTGGGCCTTCGTCGGCATTCCCCTGCTCTGGGGTGTCTGGAAGACGCTGGAAAGCGCGGTCAAGATCTTCTGATCGCCGTCGAGACTGCTGCGGGATGTTCATCTGCATCCCGCAGCGTTCGCCTTTTAGACATCACCAGGAATGGGACTTAGGGGGACCTCAATGCTTCGCACCCGTATCTGCCTCGCTGCCATGCTGCTGGCCGCGGGCCTTCACACCGCGTCGGCACAGACAGCGACCGCGCCCGCTGCACCGGCCGCGACGACCGAAGCCAAGCCGGGCAAGATCAAGCTCACCATGCAGAAGCTGAAGGACATGAAGGCGAAGTGGTCCGCCAATAAGCCGAAGCTGAAGGCCTGTCGCGGCGAGGTGAAGTCGAAGGGCCTGATCGGCGACGATCGCTGGTTCTATATCGAAGAGTGCATGAACAAGACCTGAGGCAAGGTTCCCGCGAACAGTTTGCGTAAGGGGGCGCGGCAGGGCGGCTGTCCGCCCCCTAAATGACTATAGAGACGTTCTAAATTTACTTGGCACCTGGTATACCAGAGGCTAGAGTTGCCTGGAATGAGGCCTGATCCGCGGGACGCGGGGCGACGCGGTTCCCGTGGGTCGGTCTGGAAAAAAGGGCGGATCGTGATGGCGATTCCCGCCTGAGGTCATCGCGCTTTTGAGGAGAACGCGACGTTTCCATGAGCAGCAACGACGACGTTCACAAGGTCAGGGAATTCGAGCATCCGGGCGAGGGGCGCCGACGCGCCAAGGCCACGCCCAAGGGCCGGCAGGTCGATCCGACCGCCGCGCACGAGATCGAGCAGCTTCTCGGCGGTCGCCCGCGGCGGCGCGATCTCCTGATCGAATATCTCCACCTGATCCAGGACAAATATCACCAGATCTCGGCCGCGCATCTTGCTGCGCTCGCCGATGAGATGAAGCTCGCCTTCGCCGAAGTGTTCGAGACCGCGACCTTCTACGCGCATTTCGACGTGGTGAAGGAAGGCGAGCCGAACGTTCCGCCGCTGACGATCCGTGTCTGCGACTCGCTGACCTGCGCGATGCTCGGCGGCGA
This sequence comes from Bradyrhizobium sp. B117, assembly GCF_038969555.1. Taxonomy (NCBI): domain Bacteria; kingdom Pseudomonadati; phylum Pseudomonadota; class Alphaproteobacteria; order Hyphomicrobiales; family Nitrobacteraceae; genus Bradyrhizobium; species Bradyrhizobium sp. B117. The sequence continues at coordinate 7,948,352 of NZ_CP152414.1, read as the reverse complement.
AAAGTTGCTCGCGGATTTGCAAGATGCCTCGGGTCCCGGCATCCGCGTCGTGCGCGCGCCCTGCGTCGGCCGCTGCGATACCGCGCCGGCGGCTGAGGTCGGCCACAACTTCGTCGATCAAGCGACCGTCGCCAATGTGATGGCGGCCGCGAAGGCCGATGACACCCACGCGCATTTGCCTGATTATATCGGCTATGACGCCTATGTCGCCGGCGGCGGCTACAAGCTGCTCAATCGCGTGCGCTCCGGCGAATTGTCGAAGGACGATCTGCTGAATGCGCTCGACGATGCCTCGCTGCGCGGCCTCGGCGGCGCCGGCTTCCCCACCGGGCGCAAATGGCGCGCGGTGCTGGGTGAGCCCGGTCCGCGGCTGATGGCGATCAACGGCGACGAGGGCGAGCCCGGCACGTTCAAGGACCGCTATTATCTCGAAACCGATCCGCACCGCTTCATCGAGGGCATGCTGATCGGCGCGCATGTGGTGCAGGCGTCCGACGTCTACATCTATCTGCGCGACGAATATCCGGCCTCGCGCGAGATTTTGGAGCGCGAGATCGCAAAGCTTCCGCCGGGCGGTCCGACGCTGCACATGCGCCGCGGCGCCGGTGCCTACATCTGCGGCGAGGAATCCTCGCTGCTGGAAAGCATCGAAGGCAAGCGCGGCCTGCCCAGGCACAAGCCGCCCTATCCGTTCCAGGTCGGCCTGTTCGGCCTGCCGACGCTGATCAACAATATCGAGACGCTGTGGTGGGTACGCGACATCGTCCAGAAGGGTGCCGACTGGTGGAAGGGCCATGGCCGCCATGAGCGGCACGGCCTGCGCAGCTTCTCGGTCTCGGGCCGCGTGAAAAATCCCGGCATGAAGCTCGCGCCCGCGGGCATCACCGTGCGCGAGCTGATCGACGAATATTGCGGCGGCATGGCCGACGGCCATCAGTTCTATGCGTACCTGCCGGGCGGCGCCTCCGGCGGCATCCTGCCGGCGTCGATGGACGACATTCCGCTCGATTTCGGCACGCTGGAAAAATACGGCTGCTTCATCGGCTCGGCCGCGATCGTGATCCTGTCGCAGAAGGACAGCGTGCGCGCGGCAGCATTGAACCTGATGAAGTTCTTCGAGGACGAGAGCTGCGGCCAGTGCACGCCATGCCGCGTCGGAACCCAGAAGGCGGCGCTGCTGATGCAGAAGCCGGTCTGGAACCGTGCTCTGCTGGAAGAATTGAGCCAGGCGATGCGCGATGCCTCGATCTGCGGGCTCGGACAGGCGGCATCGAATCCGCTCAGCTCCGTGATCAAGTATTTCCCTGACGAGTTCAAGGAAGCGGCCGAATGACGAAAATTACGTTCGAGCTCGACGGCAAGCAGGTCGAGGCCAAGCCCGGCGAGACCATCTGGCAGGTCGCAAAACGCCAGGGCCGCGACATCCCGCATCTCTGCTATTCGCCGGCGCCCGACTATCGCCCCGACGGCAATTGCCGCGCCTGCATGGTCGAGATCGAGGGCGAGCGCGTGCTGGCTGCGTCGTGCAAGCGCACGCCGTCGGTCGGCATGAAGGTGAAGACCGAATCCGCGCGCGCAACGGCTGCGCAGAAGATGGTGATGGAGCTGCTGGTCGCCGACCAGCCGGCGCGCGAGACCAGCCACGATCCGGATTCGAAGTTCTGGCACTGGGCCGAGACCACGGGCGTTACCGAAAGCCGCTTCCCCGCGGCCGAGCGCTGGGAGACCGACGCCAGCCATCCGGCGATGCGCGTCAATCTCGATGCCTGCATTCAGTGCGGCCTGTGCGTGCGCGCCTGCCGCGAGGTCCAGGTCAACGACGTCATCGGCATGGCTTATCGTAATCACGATTCCAAAATCGTGTTCGACTTCGACGATCCCATGGGCGAGTCCACCTGCGTCGCCTGCGGCGAATGCGTGCAGGCCTGCCCGACCGGCGCGCTGATGCCGGCCGTGATGCTGGACGACAAGCAGACCCGCGTCACCTACGCCGACCGGAAGGTGGATTCGCTCTGCCCGTTCTGCGGCGTCGGCTGTCAGGTCACCTATGAGGTCAAGGACGAGAAGGTGATCTATGCGGAAGGGCGCGATGGCCCGGCCAATCACAACCGTCTTTGTGTGAAGGGCCGCTTCGGCTTCGACTACATCCACCATCCGCATCGCCTGACCAAGCCGCTGGTGCGGCTGCCGAATGCGAAGAAGGATTCCAACGACCAGGTCGATCCCGCCAATCCCTTCACGCATTTCCGCGAGGCGAGCTGGGAAGAGGCGCTCGACATCGCCGCCAAGGGCCTCGTCAAGATCCGCGACGAGAAGGGCGTGAAGGCGCTGGCCGGGTTCGGCTCGGCCAAGGGCTCGAACGAAGAGGCCTATCTGTTCCAGAAGCTGGTGCGCACCGGCTTTGGCTCGAACAATGTCGACCATTGCACGCGTCTGTGCCACGCCTCGTCGGTGGCGGCGCTGTTCGAGGGCCTGAGCTCCGGCGCGGTGTCGGCGCCGTTCTCGGCGGCGATGGATGCCGAGGTGATCTGGGTGATCGGCGCCAACCCGACCGTGAACCATCCGGTCGCCGCGACCTTCATCAAGAACGCCGTCAAGCAGAACGGCGCAAAGCTGTTCGTGATGGATCCGCGCCGGCAGACGCTGTCGCGCCATGCGACCAAGCATCTGCAGTTCAAGCCCGGCTCCGACGTTGCCATGCTGAACGCGATGATCAACACGATCATCACCGAGGGCCTGACCGACGACCAGTACATCGCCGGCTACACCGAGGGGTTCGAGGACCTCAAGGAGAAGATCAAGGAGTTCACGCCGGAGAAGATGGAGCCGATCTGCGGCATCCCGGCGCAGACGCTGCGCGAGGCCGCGCGCACCTATGCGCGGGCAAAATCGTCGATCATCTTCTGGGGCATGGGCATCAGCCAGCACGTTCATGGTACCGACAATGCGCGCTGCCTGATTGCGCTCGCGCTGATCACCGGTCAGGTCGGCCGTCCCGGCACCGGCCTGCATCCGCTGCGCGGCCAGAACAACGTGCAAGGAGCGTCCGACGCGGGCCTGATCCCGATGTTCCTGCCGGACTATCAGCCGGTCGGCCGCGACGACATGCGCGGCGCGTTCGAGAAGCTGTGGGGCCAGGATCTCGATCCTGTCCGCGGCCTGACCGTGGTCGAGATCATGAACGCGATCCACGCCGGCGAGATCACGGGCATGTATATCGAGGGCGAGAACCCCGCGATGTCCGATCCCGATCTCCAGCACGCGCGACAGGCGCTCGCGATGCTCGATCATCTCGTGGTGCAGGATCTCTTCGTCACCGAGACTGCGTTCCACGCCGACGTCATCCTGCCGGCCTCGGCCTTCGCCGAGAAGGAGGGCTCCTTCACCAACACCGATCGCCGCGTGCAGCTCGCGCGTCAGGTGATCAAGCCGCCGGGCGACGCGCGGCAGGATCTCTGGATCATCCAGGAGATCGGCAAGCGGATGGGCCTGCCGTGGAATTATTCGGGCGCCGGTGACGTCTATACCGAGATGGCGGAGCTGATGCCGTCGCTCAAGAACATCAGCTGGGAACGGCTGGTGCGCGAAGGGGCCGTCACCTATCCGGCCGACGATCCGAACAAGCCCGGCAACGAGATCATCTTCACCACGGGCTTCCCGACCGCGAGCGGCCGCGGCAAGATCGTGCCGGCCAAGGTCATCCCGCCGGATGAATTGCCCGACGCCGAATATCCGATGGTGCTCTCGACAGGCCGCGTGCTGGAGCACTGGCACACCGGCTCGATGACGCGCCGTGCCCAGGTGCTCGATCAGATCGAGCCGGAGGCAGTGGCGTTCATGTCGCCAAAGGACATGCGCAGGAAGAAGCTCGCGCCGGGCGATTTCATTCGCCTGGAGACCCGCCGCGGTGCCGTCGAGGTCAAGGTCCGCTCCGACCGCGACGTGCCGGAGAACATGGTGTTCATGCCGTTCTGCTATGCCGAAGCGGCGGCGAACCTCTTGACCAACCCGGCGCTCGATCCGTTCGGCAAGATCCCGGAGTTCAAATTCTGTGCGGCAAGGGCCGAGCGCGCCGAGATGCGCGACGCGGCGGAGTAGGGTTTCTCTCGGCGGAGTTCATAGCGCGCCAAACTCCGCTGTCATGCCCCGCGTAGGCGGGGCATCCAGTACGCCGCGGCCCATCGATTGAGCGATAACCGGCTCGGAGTACTGGATCGCCCGGTCAAGCCGGGCGATGACACCGAGGGTGTGGCGCTTATCTGCGCCCACACCGTCATTGCGAGCGAAGCGAAGCAATCCAGACAGTCGCGGCGGCGGCATCCTGGCTTGCTTCGTCGCTTCGTTCCTCGCAATGACGGTGGTAAATGTGACCCATGTCCAAGGTCACCCCCGCCACCCGCGGGCTCACAGCTGCCGGCGTCGCCTTCACCGTCCACAGCTACGACTACGATCCCGACGCCGAGAGCATCGGGCTGCAGGCCGCGGCCGCGCTCGGGGAGGACCCCGCGCGCGTGTTGAAGACGCTGTTGGCGCTGGTGGACGGCAAGCCGGTCTGCGTGATCGTTCCATCCGACCAGGAAGTCTCGATGAAGAAGCTCGCCGCCGCCATGGGCGGCAAGTCGGCGCAGATGATGAAGCCGCCGGAGGCCGAGCGCGTCACCGGCTACAAGGTTGGCGGCATCAGCCCGTTCGGGCAGCGCAAGCAGGTTGGCACCGTGATCGAGCAGAGTGCGCTCGCGCACGATCTGGTCTATCTCAATGGCGGCCAGCGCGGATTGCAGGTGCGGCTCAAGCCGACCGATGTACGGGATGTCGCGAAAGCGGTCGTCGCGGATGTGCTTGCGTGAAGGCGATTGATCGGGAGCGTAAGGTGACCGCAGCCGCTATGGCTGCGTGGTCATCCTTCTCTCTCTCTCTCTCTCTCTCTCTCTCTCTCTGATGTCGGTTCCGCCGCTCGCTGTGCAGGCTCATTCCTCATTTTGAACGATCTTCTGATTTGGAAGAACAGATCATGTCGGGCGCAGCTCGCCCGCGTCGTCATTCAACTGAGTTGATTCGCATGACAAGCATCGCCAGTTGCTTTCACACGAACGCTTCTGCCGGTCACTGGTTTTCCGTAGGTTGCGATTAGAGCTCGCTCGATCAGTGGCTGATTGATTGACAGATGTGGTTCAACGACGAGGTCCAGGTGTCCACCATTGACGGGAATAACGTCGAGTCGCTCGACGAGACGATCCCAGCCCATGCGCGCAGAGACATGGGCGCGTCTGCAGGAGAATAGCGTGGCGGTTATCGGCAGTTGCTGATGGGCTTGCCCGACCCACCTCCGGAACGCGCGCATACGCAGAACTTCCTCCGCCTCGAGCTTGAGCATGAAGTGGGTGGCTGGAGCGAACGACCATTGTTTGAATTCGAGTGCGCGCATCAGCAGTTGCTCTCTACCCACGCGCACAAATGCCTTGGAAATGGAACGGCAGATCATCCTGTAGATGGTAACTCGGTGAGTCCGGATACGCTGCAAAGTCCTGCTGAGCCCCTCCACGTAGCCGCTTCGTTCATTTCCCACATTCGTGTCCAATACCCCGAAAAATCTTACTTTCCTGCCCTCGGCTATCAGTTGGCGCGCTATCTCGAAAGCAACTCCGCCTCCCAGCGAATAGCTCAAAAGTCTCACGTCGCCACTGGGTTGGATGCGATGGATCTGGTCCATGGCGGCCGCCGCCATGTCTGTGACCTCTGATTGTCCAGCCATGGCAGTGCTCAGAGCCGGATATCGGAGGGTGGTGACTTGAGCCACATCGTCCAATGTGGCTCCGAAGGCGGTCAAGCTTGGACCGAAGCCGATTGAACCTGGCACCAGAAACAACGGTGGCTTGGTCGGGTGGTCACAATCAACATCCGCGTCCTGGCTGAGTGCGTCGGCCGCCGCAGCAGCCATCCTGGCTACGTCGGCGTCTAAGGTAAATGCTCCGAGGTCGAGCTGCGTGCCAATCAGGTCTTCCAATTCCATGACAAGCCGGAGAAGCTGCAAGGAATCTCCTCCCGCTTCATCCCACGAGCCCACCGCGCTCCGCGTACCAAGCACCCGTTTCCAGACCTGCTCGACTGCCGATCGTGCATGATGCAGTTCATCGGGGGAACGCGATACGGGCTCTATGAGAGCTGCATCGCGAGCGCGGAGGGTGACCACGTCGATCTTGCCGCTCCCAAGCCGGGGGATGTCCGCGACCTCGTGCAGTCGCTTCGGGTGAAGCGATCCTGGAACAGTCTTACGGATGACTTCCCAAATGGCGCCCGGGAATGGAATGCCGGAGTTGGGTTCGAGGACGACAAAGGTCACCAATTCGTTCGCAGCCGTGACGACAACGACCGCGTCGGCAACGTGTGGAATTTGACGGACCGCAACCTCGAGTTCCGCCGGCTCGATACGTTTTCCATTGATCTTGATCTGCCGGTCTTTGCGGCCGACAACGTGCATGACTTCTCGATCATCGAAAAAGACGAGATCACCTGTCGCATGTATCCGACGCGTCGGGTCCTTGGGATCGCTGCGAGCCGGAATTAATGCGCCCTTTTCCCATCGCCCAAGCGTTACGAAGCGGCTGGATATCATGAGCTCACCGCACTCACCCTGCGGGACAGATGCTCCGTTGTCGTCGACCACGGCAAAAGAAATTCCGGGCAGCAGATATCCGACCGGAGTCGTGACAGTCCCTTCGGCAAACTGCGTTGGAACGAAACACTGAGAGCCGGTCGTCTCCGTTGAAGAGTAGCCAATCTGAACGTAGGCGCGCGGCATCGCCCGACGAAAAAACTCGATGTCGGCCGTCAAGATCTTCTCGCCGCCAATTCGGAGGATTCGCACCGACTGAAAGTCGTTGTACTTTCCCGCAGAGATCATGGTGCGCAGTAGCGTGGGAACGGAATAGATGACCGTGGCACGTTGCGATCCAATCGCGCGCAGCGTCCCGTGGAGCCCGGCGGCTTCAAGATCCGCAACGTAGAGCCTTGCACCGATCAGCAGCGACGTCAGCATTTCCCTGCAGCCTGCAATCGTGGTGGGGCCGCTCAACGGGAAGAACACATCCTCGTGGCTCAGATGGGAGGCGTTCACATACTGCAATACGCGTTGGAGAAGACTGCGTTGGCTGTTCACGATGCCTTTCGGACGCCCAGTGCTTCCGGAGGTGTATAGGATGAGAGCCGGGTCGTCGACCGAGACTGAAAGCGATGGCGCGGCGCCATGTCCCTGATCCGTCAAGCTCGCGATATTGATCCAGCGCAGGTGTGCAAGGTCTGCGAAGCTCGGCGGCGCATCCGGCATGCAGCCGATCACGACGGTGAGGCCTGCGTCGGTTGAAATGTCCACGTTCCGGCTGACTGGATCGCGGCAGTTGAGGGGAAGGCAAGGTCGATTTGCCGCCATGCATGCAAGCATTGCAACAGGTTGCCAGACGCAGTTCGGCATCAGCAGGCCCACCGCTTGTCCAGCAGGAACAAGCTCAGAGAGTAGATTGGCTAACTTGACCACTGCGGCATGAAGTTGCGCAAACGTGAGTTGGTGCGTTCCGTCGTCAACGCAGATCTTTTGAGGATGGCATTCAACGATGCGGGCCAAATGTTCGATCGCTGGCGTGTCGGGAAAATCGTGCGGCAGCGCCTTGAAGGGGGTGTTTGGGCCGCCATCATCCAGGGGGCGTTCCGGTACTGCCTTCCACTCGATGCCGTCGGCAACGCTCTCGACGAAAGGGCGGACAACACCAGCGGCAGAGCCTTCTGAAGCCTTCAACGGCACCTCAGCATGAAACTTCGAACTCCGCGTCGTCACGCAGTGACTCCATGTCAAGACCGCTTGATGTCGCACGTGACAGGATAGCGCGCTCTATCGCGGGAAAATCATTCGAATGCAGTACGACAAAAGGCATGGTTCCGGTACCAAGGTATGGAAACGGGCCTCAAGCGAGCGCCCGGGGCGACGCGGATGCGCATCCGTGCGGGGGGCGAGACGACAGCGCCTACTGCTTCTGCAACAGCTTCAACCGGCAGCGCAGCGCTTCGCGGATGTGCGCGCGGGCGAGCTGCTCGGCCTTGTCGCCGTCGCGCGCGGCGATGGCCTCGATGATGGCCTGGTGCTCGCCGTGGCTGGTCGAGGGGCGGCCCGATACGGTGAAGGTCGTTGGGCCGAGCAGAGCGATCCAGTCCTGTAATTCCCGCGAGGCGTTGTCGAGATAGCGGTTGCGCGCGGCGCGGCAGATCGCTTCGTGGAAGCCGCGGTTGAGCTTCGCCATCTCGGCGGCGTCGGTCGCGGACGCCTCGACAAAAGCCTGCTCGATATCCCTGAGTGCATCGACCTCGGGCGCCGAGGCGTGCGCGGCGGCAAGACGCGCGGCGGCGCCTTCCATGATCTCGCGCATGGCGTAGAGCTCCAGCACTTCCGAGATGTCGAGGTTGCGCACGATCAGCCCGCGGCCGCCGGCGGGCTCGACGAAGCCGCGCGCCGCGAGCCGTCCCAAGGCCTCGCGCACCGGTGTGCGGCTGACCTTGAGCCGCTGGGCGACCTCTTCCTCGCGCAGCCGATCGCCGGCGCGATAGTTGCCGGCCTGCAGTGCCTCGCACAGCGAGCGGAACACGGCTTCACCGAGCGCCACGCCGCTGCCGCGTCCGATTGATCCGCCTGTCTTTGCCGGGCGTCTGGCCATGCATCCTCGTCGGCCGCCAAGCGCATCCTGCCCATGCGGAGATGTCGCTTGCGCTGCTTCTGTATATCTTTGTATACAAAGGTACGCAATGGCCGGCGCGATTGATCCGCGCCGGCCGGCGGCAGAATGTCTCCAACTTCGTCGCACCGGACAGACGGCATGAGCAGCAGATACGACGTGCTGGTGATCGGCGGCGGCAACGCGGCACTGTGCGCGGCGATTTCGGCGCGCCGCGGCGGCGCCTCGGTGCTCGTGCTCGAAGGCGCGCCAAAATTCTATCGCGGCGGCAACACACGCCACACCCGCAACATGCGCTGCGCCCATGACGCGGCGACCGAAATCCTGACCGGCCCCTACACCGAGGAGGAGTTCTGGGAGGATCTGCTGCGCGTCACCGGCGGGCAGACCGACGAGGAGCTCGCCCGTCACATGATCCGGGAGTCCAAGGACATCCTAAACTGGATCGTGGAGCAGGGCGTGCGCTGGCAGCCCTCGCTCGGCGGCACGCTGAGCCTCGGCCGCACCAATTCCTTCTTTCTCGGCGGCGGTCGCGCGATGCTCAACGCGCTGTATCTGACTGCCGAGCGTCTCGGCGTCGACGTCGAATACGATGCCGAGGTCACCGACCTCGTGATCGAGGACGGCATGTTCCTCGCCGCGCGCCTCAAGCGGTCGGTCAAGGGCGAGACCGAGATCCGCGCGACGGCGCTGGTCGCCGCGGCCGGCGGGTTCGAGGCCAACATCGACTGGCTGAAGCAATATTGGGGCGAGGCCGCCGACAATTTCCTGATCCGCGGCACGCCCTATAACCGCGGCTCGATCCTGAAGATGCTGCTCGACAAAGGCGTGCAGGAGGTCGGCGATCCCACGCAGTGTCATGCGGTCGCGATCGACGCCCGTGCACCGAAATTCGACGGCGGCATCATCACCAGGCATGACTCGGTCGTATTCGGCATCGTCGTCAACAAGCACGCGCAGCGCTTCTACGACGAGGGCGAGGACATCTGGCCGAAGCGCTACGCGATCTGGGGCCGGCTGGTCGCGGCGCAGCCCGACCAGATCGCCTACATCATCTTCGATTCGACCGTCGTCACCAGCTTCATGCCGACGCTGTTCCCGCCGATCGCGGGGCAGACCATTGCCGAGCTCGCAGGCAAGCTCGAGCTCGATCCAGCCGCGCTGGAAAAGACCATCAGCGAGTTCAACGCCGCGGTGCGGCCCGGCACGTTCGATCACACCATTCTCGATGACTGCGTGACCGATGGCATCACGCCACCCAAGACGCACTGGGCGCGCAGAATCGAAACGCCGCCTTATCTCGCCTATCCGGTGCGGCCCGGCATCACCTTCACCTATCTCGGCACGCGTGTGAACAAGGAGGCGCGAATGTTGATGGCTGACGGCAAGCAGTCCGCCAATATGTTCGCGGCGGGCGAGATCATGGCCGGCAACGTGCTCGGCAAGGGCTATGCGGCCGGCATGGGCATGACCATCGGCAGCGTGTTCGGACGCATCGCAGGACGGGAAGCGGCGCGCCACGCCAAGAACTAGGACAAAGAACTAGGACAAAGAAAAGCTAAAGGGAGCAACCATGTCACGCCTTGCCATTGCTTCGATCGCGGCGCTGCTCACGATCGGCCAAGCCCGCGCCGCCGAGCCGATCACCTTGCGCGACATGGGCTCGTTCCATGTCGGCGGGCGTCTGGTCGAAATCTCCGGCAAGCCGGTGAGGGAGGTTGTGTTTGCGCCTGGCGGCGTGCCGGCCAAGGTCGATCCTAACGGCACCTACCAGGTCGAGCAGATGTATGTGCAATATTTCCTGCCGGCCAACGAGAAGGGCGCCTATCCGCTGCTGATGTGGCACGGCGGCGGACTGACCGGCGTCACCTACGAGACCACGCCCGATGGACGCGAAGGCTGGCTGAACTATTTCCTGCGCAAGGGATGGGCGGTCTACAATTCCGATGCGGTGGAGCGTGGGCGCGCAGGTTGGGCGCAATACCCCGACATCTTCAAGGGCGAGCCGGTCTTCCTCACCACGGCCAATCCGTTCGAGCGCTTCCGCATCGGCGATGGGCCGAACTCCTACGATCCCGACCCCGCCAAGCGGAAGGTGCTGCCGGGAAACCAGTTTCCGGTCGAGGGCTACGAGAACTTCGTCAAGCAGAATGTGCCGCGCTGGACCACGACGGATGATGCGACCATCGCGGCCTATATCGCCGAGATCGACCGCGTCGGTCCCTCGGTGCTCCTGTTCCATAGCCAGGCCGGCACCTTCGGTTTCAAGGTTGCGCAAGCTCGGCCCGACAAGGTCAAGGCGCTGATTGCGATCGAGCCGGCCGGCATTGGCGATCTCGCCAAGGCGGATGTGCTGAAGAACGTCCCGACCCTCATCATCTATGGCGACTATATCGAGCGCGATTCGCGTTGGCCAAAAATCCGCGCCAACGGCATCGCCTTTGCGGACGCCATCAAGGCGGCCGGCGGCAGCGTCGACATCGTCGATCTGCCGCAGGCTGGCATCAAGGGCAATTCGCACATGGTGATGATGGACAAGAACAACCTCGAGGTCGCGGGCCTGATCCAGAAATGGCTCGAGGCGAAGGGCTTGACGAAGTAACGCCATGCACGGAACCAGAATTTTGGACGAGGCCGACCGTCTGATGACGGTCTGCAATTCCTGCCGCTACTGCGAAGGTCTTTGCGCGGTGTTTCCGGCGATGGAGATGCGCCGCGCTTTCTCCGACGGCGACCTCAACTACCTCGCCAATCTCTGCCATTCCTGCGGCGCCTGCTACGTCGATTGCCAGTTCTCGCCGCCGCACGAGTTCAACGTCAACGTCCCGAAAACGCTCGCTGTTGCGCGCGCCGAATCCTATGCGGCCTATGCCTGGCCGCAGGCGCTCTCCGGCGCCTTCGCGCGCAATGGCCTCGTCATCAGCATCATTGCCGCGCTCAGCATGGCGGCCTTCATTCTCGGCTTCGCGGCGCTCAACGACCGCAGCGTGTTGTTCGGCGTCCACACCGGTCCCGGCGCCTTCTATAGACTGATGCCGCATAGCGCGATGGCCGCGCTGTTCAGCGTCGCCTTCCTCTACGCGATCCTGGCCCTCGTCATGAGCGTGCGCGCGTTCTGGCGTGATATCGGCACGCCGATCGGCGGCCGCGCCGACGGTGGCTCGATCTTCCAGGCGATCCGTGATGCCGGCGAGCTGCGCTATCTCCATGGCGGCGGCGTCGGTTGCTACAACGAGGACGACAAGCCGACCGATAAGCGCAAGCTGTATCACCATCTGACGTTCTACGGCTTCCTGCTGTGCTTTGCCGCGACCTCGATCGCCACGCTGTACCACTATCTGCTCGGCCGCGAGGCGCCGTATCCTCTGTGGGATCTGCCCGTGGTGCTCGGCACGCTCGGGGGCATCGGCCTCATTGTCGGTCCGATCGGCCTGTTCACGGCCAAGATGCGGCGCGATCCGGCATTGCTCGACGAGAACCGCTACGGCATGGATGTCGGCTTCATCGCCATGCTGTTCCTGACCGGCCTCACCGGCATGCTGCTTCTCGTCCTGCGCGAGACCGCCGCCATGGGGCCGCTGCTGGCGCTGCATCTCGGCACGGTGTTCGCGCTGTTCGTCACCATGCCCTATGGCAAGTTCGTGCACGGCATCTATCGCTTCGTGGCGTTGGTGCGCTATGCGCAGGAGCGGCGCAGCGAAGCCGGCTCTTGAGGGGCGTTCGGCGCTGACGTATCTCTTGAGCCGGTTCGCGCGATGCGCGAATCGCCTGGGGAGCCCACGCTCATGTACATGTTTCTGCCCTTTCTGCTGGCGCTCGCAGGCTGCGCGTCGGTCTGGCGTTCGCGCGTGGGACTGAGCTATGCGCTCTGGAGCGCAACCATCGTCGTTACCGTCGCATGGTTCTTCCACCACGCGACCGATCCGCTGAAATTCTCGTTCTGACGGGGTCGAGATGGGCACGACAGAGATAAGCGAGCAACGACCGGTCGGCGTGATCCTGAATATGCTGGGGCTGCTCGGGATCTCGTCGGTCCTGACGGTTGCATTCTTCTATCAACTGGCGCTCGGGGAGTTGCCCTGTCCGCTCTGCCTGCTGCAACGGGCCGGGTTCATCGCGATCGGCATGGGATTTCTGTTCAACATGCGTCTCGGCGAGCGTCCGTCGCACTATGCGATGATCCTCGTTGCGAGCCTCGTCACCGGCTTCATTTCGATGCGGCAGGTGTCGCTGCATCTCGCGCCCGGCGATCCCGGCTACGGTTCGGCGCTGCTGGGCTTGCATTTCTATACCTGGGCGCTGATCGCGGCGGTCGGAATCGTCTGCTATGTCGCGCTTGTGTTCGTCCTGAAGGATGTGGCCGGCGAGCGGGATGGCGCCGGGAGCGCGCCCATCAACGAGCCGGCATCGAACGTGGTATTCGCAATCTTCGCCCTGTTGGTCGCCGCAAATCTCCTGTCGACCGTGCTGGAGTGCGGTGCAGGGCAGTGCGACGATAACCCGGTTCGCTATCTTCTGCTCAAGTGAAGGATCGTCGCACCGGCCATCCGCCGGTGCGACGACCTGAGCCTTACGCAACCTCGCGCTCCGGCGCGGAGGCCTGCTCGCGGGCCATGTTGGTTGCAGTGACATAGTCGGTCTTGCCGGTGCCGAGCAGCGGCACCTTGTCGACCACCATGATTGTCGCGGGAACGGTCAGCTCGGACGCGCCGATCGTCTTGGCCTGGGCCTGCATCGCGCTGCGCTCGGCGTTCTTCTCCGTCGTCAGCAATACGATACGCTCGCCCTTGCGCTGGTCGGGGATCGACACGGCGACCGAGGCTGCCTGCGGCCACAGCGCCGTCGCGATGGCTTCGACCGCCGATAGCGAGACCATCTCGCCTGCGATCTTGGCAAAGCGCTTGGCGCGGCCCTTGATGGTGATGAAGCCGGCGGAGTCGATCGACACGATGTCGCCGGTGTCGTGCCAGCCTTCGGGAAGCTTTTCGAGCACGCCGGGATTTTCGGCTCGCAAGTAACCCAGCATCACGTTCGGTCCGCGCACCGAGAGACGTCCGCCTTCCTCGATGCCGGGGACCGGATCGAGCCTGCTTTCCATCAGCGGCGAGAGGCGGCCGACGGTGCCGGGGCGGTTGGCCATCGGCGTATTCATCGCCAGCACCGGCGCCGTCTCGGTGACGCCATAGCCTTCGAGGATACGGATGCCGTAGCGCTCCATGAACACCTGGCGCGTGCGGTCCTTGACCGCCTCGGCGCCGGCGATCACGAGGCGCAGGGTGCGGAAGTCGTAGGCGTGCGCCGAGCGCGCATAGCCGGTGAGGAACGTGTCGGTGCCGAACAGGATCGTCGCGCCGGTCTGGTAGATCAGTTCGGGCACGATGCGGTAGTGCAGCGGCGAGGGGTACATGTAGATCGGAATGCCCGCGAGCAGCGGCATCATCATTCCCCCAGTGAGCCCAAAGGAATGGAACACCGGCAGCACGTTGAACACCTTGTCATTGGCGTTGGCATCGACGCGCGCCAGCGCCTGCGCCGCGTTGGCGAGGATGTTGCGATGGGACAGCACCACGCCCTTGGGCGTGCCTTCCGAACCCGACGTGAACAACACGACGGCCGGATCGTTCGCCTGACGGGCGACGCGCGGCGCGGTGCCGGCGAGCAGGCCCTTGATCTTGTCGGCCGTGCCAATCGAGGCGCGGACGTCCTCGAGATAGACCACGCGCGCTTCCGCGGAGATCGCGGCCATCAGCTTGTCGAGCTTGCCCTTCTCGATGAAGGCTTTCGAGGTCAGCACGGTCTTGACCTGCGCGGCCTTCATCGCGGCGAGGACGTTGACCGGGCCGGCCGAGAAATTGAGCATCGCCGGGACGCGGCCGATGCTCTGCAAGCCCATGAAGACGACGGCAACGCCCGCCGAATTCGGCAGCAGCACGCCGACATTCTCGCCGGCCACCGTGCCGGTCTCGAGCTTGCGGCTCAGCACCTGCGCGCCGAGGATCAGCTTGCGATAGGTCAGCTTGGTGCCGAGCGCGTCCTCGATGATGACCTTGCCGGTGTCGCGGTCGCGATAGGCGTGGCCGAGCGCCTCGAACAGGGTGTGGTCGAGCATGGCGTTCTTGACTAGGGCATCGATCATCACGTCCTGGAGCGCGGCGCCCGCGGCGTTGCGGCGCGCCTTGCCCTTCAGCGTTTCGTCAATCGGGAGCTTGACCGGCGGCAGGATCGTGACCGTCACGCGCGGGAACCATGAGCGCTTGATCTGGCTGCCGTTGAGGTAGCTGAGATGGGAGCGCTGCGCGCCTTCGATGCGAACCGGCACGACCACGGCATCGGCCTTGTCGGCGATCATCGCGGTGCCGTCATAGACCTTCATCAGCGAGCCGGAGACGGTGATGCGTCCCTCCGGGAAGATCACCACCGGCTCGCCGGTGGCGACCAGCTTGATCAGGTCACGTGCGGCGAGCGGCTTGGTCGGGTCCATTGTGTAGTGCTTGACCACGCGCAGGAAGGGCTTCGCCCACCAGGCCTTGGAGATGCCGGTATCGACCGCGAAGCTCGCGTCGATCGGCAGCACGGCGTGCAGCAGCGGGCCGTCGATCAGGCTGACATGGTTCGGCGCGATCAGCATGCGCGTGCCGGGAGGCGGCAGGTTCTCGAGCCCGCGAACCTCGGTGCGGAACAGCGCGCGGAACAAGAGCCCGCCGAAATCGCGAACGCCTTCCTTGCCCCACTTGGTCAGCACGAACCACACCGCGCCGAAGCTGGCGACGCCGAGGCCGAAGAAGATCCAGCCGACATGCAATCCGGCAGCCTGCAGCAGCGCGACGAACAGCGAGCCGACCACCATGAAGGCGGCCTGCAGCACATTGCCGGCGGCAATGATGCGGGCGCGCTCGTTTGGTGCCGACCAGGCCTGCACCGCCGCGAAGGAGGGAACGACGAACAGGCCGCCGCCGAACGCGAAGGCGACGAAGTCGGCGAGCATGCGCAGGCCGGCGAACGAGGTCGCGAAGCCGGCCGCGGTGATGTCCTGACCCTTGGTGGTCACGGCGATGGCCCAGGCGAGGTCGAGGCCGGCGCAGCCCATGATGATGGCGCCGATCGGCACCAGCGCAAGATTCGGGCGAACGTGGCTGAGACTGGCCGCGAACAGCGAGCCGATGGCGATGCCGATCGCGAAGATCGCAAGGCACAGCGTCACCACGCCCTCGGTGCCGCCGACGACCTCCTTGATCAGGGCCGGCAGCAGCGACAGCACGATGGCGCCCACCAGCCAGAACCAGGAGACGATCACAGTGCCGTCCCACAGCCGGTGGTCGGCGTGCAACGTCCTCAGCAGGCTCAGCGTCGAGGTCCAGGGATTGGCGTTGACGGGCAGATCGGGGGCAGACGGCGTGGTCGCGGGAATGCGCGAGGCGAAGGCCCAGGACAACAGGGCCAGCACGACCACGGCCGATGCGACCCAGCCCATATGCGCGGAGCCCGCCACGAACTGGCCGCCGGCGACGGTGCCGAGCAGGATGGCCATGAAGGTCGCGCCTTCGACCAGCGCGTTGCCGGTCGCGAGCTCGCCGAGCTCGAGCTGGTCCGGCAGCATGGAATATTTCACGGGGCCGAACAGGGCGGCGATGATGCCGAACAGCGCCAGCGCTGCAAACAGCAGCGGCACCGAGTGCAGGAAGAAGCCGGCGGCGGCAAAGGCCGCGGCGAAGATCTCGGCGAATTTGAGCCGCCTTGCGACGACGGATTTGACGTATTTGTCGGCGAGCTGGCCGCCGAGCCCGGACAGGATGAAATAGGGGAAGATGAAGACGGCGCCTGCCACTGTCACCAGGGCATCGCCGTGGCCGGTCGCGGCACTGTAAAGCAGGATGATGACGAGTGCGTTCTTGAGCACGTTGTCATTGAGCGCCGAGAAGAACTGCGCCCAGAACAGCGGCGCAAAGCGGCGTGACGACATCAAATCCCTGATCATGACGAGTCCTGTTTTGAAAAAGGCAGCCTGCGGTTGTTACGCTGTTGGTGAGACGTCACGACCAGAAGGGTATGCGACGAAACATTGCAGTGTGACGACGGTCACCGCCTGCTCTGTCCCCCCGGTCCTCCGATCCTGTTGGTCTCCAAGTGATCTCGTTAGGTTCGCAAATATCTGGTCACGGCCGCACTTCGGGGGGAAGGGCCGCACCTGTCGGGGATATCGCGCCGGACGGCGAGGAAAAGTGAACCGCATCGCCGAGGATTGCGGGATGGGCTGCGAATGTCGGGACATGGTGAGTCCTTTGTTGCAACTGGCCCTTGCATTCTAGCCGCTCCGAACCCGTCGCCTCAGGTGAGATGGGCGAGATGGCGAAAGGGCGAGAAGCGGCGGAGCAGGCTAAACCGGCGGCCTTCGTGGCGGGCGCGGGTGCGACTGGCCTGCCACATCCGGAAGGTCGCGCGCCGTTCGGCGAGCACGCCGGCAATGTCGCAGGCATTGGCGATGCGATCGATCGGGGCCATGGCGAACCGCAGCAGGACGCGGCCAAGGCCGGTCACGAGAGCGGCGGCGTCATCGACGAAGGTCGAGGCGATATCAACAGCGAGGGTTTGCATTTTGCAGGTCTCCGGGTTAAATTGAACAATGTTCACGTGAGTAGCTTTAAAATGAACAATGTTCAAGAAGAATCGCTGCGGGGTCAGAAAAAAAATCGGCGACGGCTCCAGATCCTGGAGATCGCCCGCACCATTATTGCTACTAAAGGCTTGAGATCGTTGAAGGTTCGGGACGTCGCGGAGGCTGCCGGCTGCTCGGTCGGCAGCGTCTATAACGAGTTCGGCGACTTCGACGGGGTGATCCTGACTGTCAACCGGGAGACCGTCCAGGCGCTGACCCTGCAGCTGCGCGGGGTTCCGGCCGAGGATCCCGTTCGCCAGCTCTATGGGCTGGCCGAAACCTATCTCGACTTCTTCGCCGCGCACGCCAATCTGCTGCGCTCGCTGTTCGAGCACCGGATGGAGGACGACCGGCCATATCCGGACGACATCCTTCAGATGGTGATGGATGCCTTCGCGCTGATGCATCCGCCCCTGGTGCGGGTGCTACCGGATGCGGACGACGTGAAGATCGCGCTGCTCTCGCGCACGCTGTTTTCGGCCGTGCATGGCATCATCTCGCTCGGCCTCGAGGAGCGCATGGTGGCCGTGCCATCGCAGATGCTGCGCCAGCAGGTCGAGCAGTTCCTGGACACGCATCTGGCCGGCCTTGGGATCCCCAGCCCGCGGTGAGCCGCGTCAGGCGCGGACAGCCTCGCGCCGCCGGCCGGCGACGAGGACGACGTCCGCTCCCTCGGTGTCGACCTGGACCCGGTTGCGTCCCTTTTCCTTGGCGCGATAGCAGGCGGCGTCCGCGCGCCGCATCGCGTCTTCGAGCGTGGTGTCGCGATCCGCAATGCAGGTGACGCCGACGCTCGCCGTCACTGCAAAGCAACGATCGTCCCAGGCGAAGCTGAACGATTCGAGTGACCGGCGCAGCCGTTCGGCGATGTCCACGGCGCTCGAGGGCGAGCACTGCGGCAGGATCAGACCAAATTCGTCACCGCCGAGCCGGGCCACCAGATCATGCGGTCGCCGGTTCTGTTGCAGCAGCCGCGAAACCTGGCAGAGCAGGCGGTCGCCGGCGAGATGGCCGCAGCTGTCGTTGACGCTCTTGAACTGGTCGAGGTCGAGCAGGATCAATGCCAGCGGACCCGCCGCGATGTTGTCCAGCTCGCTTTGCAGGCGCGCCTCGAAGGCGCGGCGGTTGGAAAGGCCGGTCAACCAGTCGTGCGAAGCCTGAAAGGCGAGGCGCTCCTTCTCGGCATGCAAGGCGTCCTCGAATGCCTGTCGTTGCAGCACCAGTCGCCGCGTGTGCCAGACCAGGAGCACGATCAGCATCGCCGCAGTGACGATGTTGATGCAGGTCAGCGTCACCTTGATGGCGCGGGAGCCTTCGCCGAGGACGGTGGAGAAGCGGTTGGCATGCACCGTGAATTGGGCGTTGAGGTCCGAGAGCCGCGACGACAGGAATTGCAGGCGGTCCTTGTCCTGAACAGGGCCGTTCTCCAGTTCGGACCGGATCACCTCGCCGAACACGCTCAGCTCCAGCAGCATGGGGTCGGTGGCAGCCCACTCGCGGATCGCTTCCTGGAGGAAGCTGACGCCATTGAAATAGCGAAACAGCCAGATCAATCCCGGGACGTCGTCGGGATGGTTGCCGCCTTGCAGGAAGCCGATGCGGGCGGCCTCGACGTCGACCGGACGGCTCTCGAGCGCCCAGCGCGCGAACTCGTCGCCGATGGGAACGGCGAGCGAGGCCTGATAATGTGCGAACTGGCTGGCCTTGCCCGAATGCAGATAGAGATTGAGGAAGTAGACGGCGTTCTTCTGCGAGCGCGACCACAGCGCTTCGCCCGCGACATAGGCGCGGACCGAGGACATCACTTCGAGACTGAATCCCGCGATCGCCGCCTGGAGCACGACGACCATCACGAAAGGCGAGACGAGCTTGATGACGCGAAGGAAATTGTTTCCCTTCGTCGACGACGCTGTTCTGCGAAACACCCTGCGTTCCCCAAATCGATCAACGACCCCAGCGGAGCGTTGCGCCTGCAACGCAAAGTAGAGGTGATGGTTGCTTAACTCGACCTGAAAGCGACAGGGGACTGCGTTGCAGGGTGAAGGCGCTGTGAAGTGGATGGGCGCAGATCGCTTCAAATGCCGGAAGACCGGAACTGGCGCTGCTTCGGCGAGCCGATGCCTCGCATTCGTCGTGCGCGGTTTACCGGATCGAGAGAGTCTGGTCCGGTGCTGGATCTAGACCAGCACCGGCTTGCGCACGCGGCCGGCGTCGCCGAAGACGCGCAGGTACCGCTCGATCTCGGAGGGCATTCCGGTCGCCTTCTCCGGATTATCGGAGAGCTTGACGGCCGGATGGCCGTCGACCGACGACACCTTGCAGACCAGCGAGATCGGATCGAGGTTGAACGAGCCATCCGGCGTGCAGCCGACGAAGTCGTTGGTGAGATTGGTGCCCCAGCCGAATGACAGCCGCACGCGGCCCGAGAAGTGGTGATAGGTCTCCTCGATCGAGCCGACGTCCATGGCGTCGGAGAATACGAGCAGCTTATCCCTGGGGTTGCGTCCCTTCTTCTCCCACCATTTGATGATCTCTTCGCCGGCCTGGATCGGCGGCGCGCTGTCGGGACGGAAGCCGGTCCAGTCGGCGACCCATTCCGGCGCATCGCGCAGGAATGCTTTCGTTCCGAAAGCGTCCGGCAGCGCGATTAGCAGATTGCCGCCATAGGTCTGGCGCCACTGGTCGAGAATGCGATAGGGCGCCCAGCGCAATTCCTCGTCGTCCTTGGCGAGCGCGGCTGCAACCATCGGCAGTTCGTGCGCATTGGTGCCGATGGCTTCGAGATCGTTGTCCATCGCGAGCAGCACGTTGGAGGTACCGATGAAGGACGAGCCCAGGCCTTCCTTCACCGCCTCGACGCACCAGCGCTGCCACAGGAAGCCGTGGCGGCGCCGGGTGCCGAAGTCCGACAGCCGCAAATTCTCCAGCTTGCGCAACCGCTCCACCTTGGTCCACAGCTTGGCCTTGGCGCGGGCATAGAGCACGTCGAGCTCGAAACGGCCGCGGCCCTTCATTGCCGAACGCGAGCGCAATTCGTTGAGGATGGCGAGCGCCGGAATCTCCCACATCGTGGTGTGGGTCCAGGGTCCGTGGAAATGCAGCTCGTATTGGCCCTCGACCTTGCGCAGCTCGTATTCGGGAAGACGGAATTCGGCGAGCCAGCGGATGAAATCCGCCGAGAACATGTGGGTCTTGCCGTAGAAGGTGTTACCGGCGAGCCAGATCAGCTCCTTCTTGGTGAAGCGGATGGTGCGGGCATGGTCGAGCTGGGCACGCAGCTCGCCCTCGTCGATGATTTCTGCAAGCCGCACATGGCGCGATCGGTTGATGACCGAGAAAGTCACCTGCTGACTCGGGTAATCTTCCCGAATCATCTGTAACATCAAGAGTTTATAGAAGTCGGTATCCAGCAGGCTGCGGATGATGGGATCCAGCCGCCAGCTGTGATTGTAGGTTCGGCTCGCAATATCGGTCACTGTCATGGCCGAATTCTAGCGTGGCCGCCCGCGCGCAACCAGTGGGTTTGGCGAGGGGCTGGGCGTCGCCCGTGACCAGTCCCGAACGTGGCCGCGTGCGATCCGGCCTACCCCTACATGGCGTCGAACTGTCCGGTCAGCGTGACGCGCGGGCCATGCGTGTAGCGGTCCGGTGTGAAGCCGGAATTGGCGGAGCCGTCCTGGTTGAAGACGTTGACGAAGGCATCGAGCCGGTAGCCTGCGCCCAGCTTCAGGTTCTGCGTCAGCCAATAGGACACGCCGACCTGGATGTCGGCGCTCAGCACGCCGGCAAAGAGCCGGTCGCTGCCCGTGGCGATCTGATCGATGACGGTGGGAGGCGGGCTACTAACAAACAAGCTCCTCACAGTGTTCTGCGACTGCTGCCGACCCAACAGCAAGGCGACGTCGCCGCTATAGTCGAACGACCATTTGCCCGCGAATGGGACCGAGCCTTCCAGACCGATGAGTGGTCCAGCGCCCAGGAAGCTCGCGCGCCTATCGTCGAAATTCGATTGCGTGACGGAAATGCCGCGGACCGTGCCGGCCTGGACATTGGAGTCCGAGCTCCGGGCGGTGAATTCGGCAATGCGAAGACCTGCCTTGAGCTGAAGTGCATCTGGGCCGCGCCCGGCAATGTCGTGCCCGATCGCAAGATCGGCAAGCCAGTGAGTTTCCTTGTAACCGGCCCCGAAGGTTTGCGTTCCCGCTAGCACGCCACCGCCGAAATCGATCGTTCGCGTCCCGTTGGTCTCGCCGCCTTCGCCGTAACGGAATTGGCCGTTGACGTGCCAGGGAGATCCGGCGAAGCGATGGTCGAATCCGACGGCCGCTTCCCAGCCGATTTTGGGCGTCAGATCGAAGACACCGGTGACATTGTTGCCGCTGTAGGTGCTGAACACGGGATCCCCGCCGCTCCAGATCGCGCCGCCTTCGATCCAGGCCCTGAACTGTGCCGGACCGGCCAGCGGCGGCGCCTTGACCGGGAAGTCCGTGGCATAGGACTGCAACGGATTCCTGGCCTGTCGCGAAGCCGCCGATACGGCCAGGAACGTGCCGTTCTCTTGCTGCGGTCGGGCGGAGGTTTGGACTGCTTCGACCGCGGCGTGCGTGCCTCGTGATTTCAGCCGGTTGTTCTCTCCGAGCAGCCGCTGGTTCTCGCGCAAGGCAGCATTTTCCTTGCGGATGGCGGCGTTCTGGCGTTCCAGTTGTTCGAGGCGCGCATTGACGTCTTCGAGTTCGCCGGCCGCGGCGCCGGTTGCCGTCACCGCTGCGGTTGCGCCGAGCATGAGCGCAAGAATTTTCTTCATTGATTCACCTCGTCCTGCCAGTGGCGCGACCGTGGCGGGCAATCACGGATCGCGCATCAACCGTTCGGTTGAACTCGGCCGGCTGTCGTGCCTGGCGCGACATTTCCGGGCCGGGGTGTGGCCAATCGGCCGCAGCCGGTGCCGACTCCTGGATCAGCCGCCGGCTGCCGTCGTTGCGACAATCTCGAGCTGATTCCTGACCCAGCGATGGGCCGGGTCTTTCTGGTAGCGCTGGTGCCAGACCATGAACATCGGCAGCTCGGCGAGCGTTCGCGTGCGCGAGGCAAGCGGTATCCGTGTTTGCGCGAAACCGTGCATCACGCCAGAAGCGAGCAGGCTCGGCATGCTCGCCAGCATCTGCGAGCCGCGCAGGAAGGACGGCACGCCGGAGAAGCTCGGCACGGAGATCGCGATGTCGCGGTGGAATCCGCTTGCGGCCAGCCGGCGGTCGAAGTCTAGCCGCTCATTGTCGGTATAGACCACCGTGATGTGGCGCGCCGCCAGATAGGCGCCGCGGCCCGACGGCGCAGTGCGCGCCTTTGGATCGTAGTAGCAGACGTAGTGATCGCTCAGCAGGCGTTTCTGCACGATGTCGACGCCCGACGGCGGCAGCGGCGTGATCAGGAGATCGCAGCGGTTTTCGCGCAGCATGGCGGGCGAGGGCGATTGTGACGGGATCACGCGCAGGTTCAGGCTTCGCACTTGTGCCGCAACATGATCGAAGAAGCGCGGCAGCAGCAGGTCGCGCTGGAAATCGTTGGCGGCGATCGTCAACGAGAGCTGTGCGGTGGCCGCGGTGAAGCTGACGCCGCCGGCAAAGCTGCGCATCTCGTCGATCAGGGCGCGCGCCTTCGCGGCCAGCGCCTGGGCATGGGCGGTCGCGACAATGCCGCGGCCGGACTTGGCGAACAGCGGATCGCCCGCGATCCGCCGCAGCTTGTTCAGGCTGTGACTGACCGCCGATTGCGTCAGGCCCAGCCGCGTCGCCGCCGCCGTGACCGAGCCTTCCTCCAGCACGGCGAGGAACAGCTCGAGGGCGTGGCCGTCGAGGGCCAAATGATCGATTTCTTTCATGCAATATATTATAATCCATCTATTTATCTTGAGAATAGGCCGGCGCATGGTCTCCCGATAAGCCGCGTGCCCGACCGGGCCGCCACAGGGAGAGACAACGCCGATGAATGCCCAGGCTCCGATTCCAGCCTTGCAGGATCCTCGCCTCAACCGTCCCGAACCGTTCACGCCGCGCGATGGCGGCTTTTTCCAGCGCGACCGCTCGATCCATCCGCCCGCGCATGCACCCGGCTACAAATCCTCGGTGCTGCGCTCGCCGCGCCAGGCGCTGCTGTCACTGGAGAACTCGGTCTCGGAGATCACGGGACCGGTGTTCGGCCACAACGATCTCGGCCCGCTCGACAACGACCTGATCCGCAACTACGCCACGGACGGCGATCCCGTCGGCGAGCGCATCATCGTCCACGGCCGTGTGCTCGACGAGACCGGCCGCGGCGTACCGAACACGCTGGTCGAGTTCTGGCAGGCCAATGCCGGCGGCCGCTACCGGCACAAGAAGGACACGTATCTGGCGCCGATCGATCCCAATTTCGGCGGCTGTGGCCGCGCGCTGACCGACGACACCGGCTATTACTATTTCCGCACCGTGAAGCCGGGTCCCTATCCCTGGCGCAACTTCGTCAACAGCTGGCGCCCCGCCCACATCCATTTCTCGGTGTTTGGCTCCGGCTTTGCGCAGCGGCTGATCACGCAGATGTATTTCGAGGGCGATCCCTTGATCCCGGTCTGCCCGATCCTGACGACGATCCCGGACAAGGACGCGCTGGATCGCCTGGTGGCGCCGCTCGACCTCAACGCCTCGACGCCGTTCGACTCGCTGGCCTACCGCTTCGACATCGTCCTGCGCGGCCAGCGCTCAACCTATTTTGAAAATCGCACCGCGGGGAACTGAGTCCATGCCGCAACCGCTGAACTATCTCAAGGAAACCGCTTCGCAGACCGCCGGGCCCTACGTCCATATCGGCCTGATCCCGGCCATGGCCGGCTTCGACATCTTCGAGAAGAATTTTTCCAACGTGCTGGTGACGCCGAACACGCAAGGCGAGCGCATCACGCTGGAAGGCAAGGTGCTCGACGGTAGCGGCACGGCGCTGCGCGATGTACTGCTGGAGATCTGGCAGGCCAATGCGGCCGGCCGCTACAACCATCCGGCCGACCGCTCGGCCGGCGCGCTGGACGAGGCGTTTCGCGGCTGGGGCCGGGCCGGCTCCGACTTCGAGAGCGGTCTCGCCACCTTCGAGACCATCAAGCCCGGCGCCATCACTGACAAGGCGGGGCGCAAATGCGCGCCGCACGTCAATGTCTGGATCGTCGCGCGCGGCATCAATATCGGCCTCAACACGCGCATCTATTTCTCGGATGAAGAGGCCGCCAATGCCGCCGATCCCGTGCTCAATCTGGTCGAGCCGCCGGTGCGCCGGAAGACGTTGATCGCCACGCGGAGCGAGCGCGCGGGCAAGGTCGTGTACTCCTTCACGATCAATTTGCAGGGGCCGGAGGAGACGGTGTTCTTCGACGTGTGAGGATCCGGCGGATCGCTCCGCAGGATCACTCCACCCGGTCGCCGCGATGGATCGTTCCGCGCGTGAGGAATTGCGGTGGTTGCCGCAGCTCGCGCGGCCGGTCGGCTGGATCGCGCCCCACTTTCGGTTTCAGCTCCGCCAGATCAATGAAGACGTCCGCCTGTCGGCGCAGATCGTCGGCGACCATGGGCGGCTGGGTGGAGAGTGTGGAGACGACCGTCACGCGGACACCGCGGCGTTGCAGGGCTTCCACCAGCGAACGAAAGTCTCCATCGCCGGAGAACAACACGATCTGATCGACGTGCTCGGCGAGCTCCATCGCACTGACGGCGAGGTCGACATCCATGCTGCCCTTCACCTTGCGGCGGCCGGTGTTGGCGTCGACGAACTCCCTGGTGAGCTTGGTGACGACGGTGTATCCGTTGTAGTCGAGCCAGTCGATCAATGGGCGGATTGACGAATACTCCTGATCCTCGATGACGGTCGTGTAGTAGAAGGCGCGCAACAGCGTGCCGCGGCTCTGGAATTCGCCGAGCAGACGCCTGTAATCGATGTCGAAGCCGAGCGCCTTGGAGGTGGCATATAGATTTGAGCCATCGATAAAGAGCGCGATCTTCCCAATTGAAGACATTATGCACAAATCCCCAGTTCCGCACGAAAGCCGGACGGTCCAGCCGAAATGGTGCGGTGCGTCGGCCGGAAAACTCTGAAGGCGTCGATGGCTTGCCGAAAAAGGCGGCGCAGACGACCGGACAGGGGTGGCCGCCTTGCGCCAAGGTTAGGGAGGATCCATGCCACCAGCGCCAGGGCGCCGAATGCAGCCACGCTAAGGCGGGCGCGGTCCCGGCTCAATTGTACGGAGGTAAACAGCCCCTATCCAAAGGATAGGACGCCATATACGAAGGTAAGTGCCTGCGTCGGCAACAAACGCAATCGCGGTGGGCCCCCCGACCGTGGGCGCAGCTTGGCCCGTCGCCCGTGTGTCAGCCTTCATCGCCATGAAGCTGCGCGCGAAAGGCGCGCGGCGACAGTCCCGTGGCCGCGGCATAGACGCGGCTGAAATAGGCCGGGTCCTCGAAGCCGAGCGCGTAGGCGATCGTCGAGACCGGCAGATTGGTGTAGACTAGGTTGCGCCGCGCCTCGCGGATCAGACGGTTGAGGATCAGATGCGAGGCGGTGTCGCCGGTCGCCGCCCGCGTGATTCGGTTGAGATGGGTTGGCGTGATCGACAGCGCGCGGGCGTAGTCCGCGACGCTCCAGCGTTCCAGATGATGCTGCTCCAGCAGCGCCTCGAAGCGGCGGAACAGTCCGCTTTCCGCCGTGCCCGCACCGCCGCTCTCGCCGGTGAGCGCGCGTGCCACCAGCCCGATCATGGCCGACGACAGAGCGCGCAGCACATGGGCGCGGCCGAAATCGCGCGCGGCGTGCTCGGCAAAAATCTGTTTCATGGTGGCGCGGAGCTGCGGCGTGCCGCGCACGACGGCCGATCGTGACAGCGCGCCGCGCAGGCCTTCCGCGGCGAGCAGCGCCTCGTCCAGGATTTCCGCAGCGATGGTCAGCACCCAGCCTTGCGTATCGGGCTCGAAGCGGAAGCCGTGGACATGGCCGACCGGCACGTTGACGATCTGCATCGGCTTGAGTGGCACCACCCGCCCGTCGAGCGTCGCCTCGCCGCCGCCGCGCTCGATCAGCAGCACCTGGTGCAGCCGCGCGTGGCGGTGCACCGCGAGCGTCCAATCGTGCAGCACCGAGCGGGACGCGATCGTCTCGCAATGCACGACGTCGGGCAGATCGCCGGACTCGCCGAACAAATTGTAGACCCGGATCGCCGGGGCAGGGGCTGCGTGTCTCATGTTCGAATAGTACAAGACAAAGACGAAACCCTCCATCGGTTTGCGGGACTAAATCTGCAAAAAAGTGCCGACGGGAGGACGCAAAAATGAAAGTTCAGGTCTGCATCATCGGCGGTGGGCCGTCCGGGCTGCTGCTGTCCCAGCTGCTTCATCTGAAGGGCATCGACACGATCGTGCTGGAGAAATACAGCCGCGACCACGTGCTGGCCCGGATTCGCGCCGGCGTGCTCGAACATGGTTTTGCGAAACTGATGCGAGAGGCGCAGTGCGGCGAGCGGATGGACCGCGAGGGCGAGATCCACGGTGGCTTCGAGATCGCCCATGACGGCAGGCTGTCCCATATCGACCTGCACAAGCATTCCGGGGGCAATTCGGTGCTGGTCTACGGCCAGACCGAGCTGACGCGCGACCTCTACGAGGCACGTGACCGGCACGGCGGCAAGGTCGTGCACAATGCCGAAGACGTCACGCCGCATGATCTGACGTCCGACCGCCCCTACGTGACCTATCGGTCGAACGGAGAGACCATCCGCGTCGATTGCGATTACATCGTCGGCGCCGACGGCTTCCACGGCGTCAGCCGCAAGTCGATCCCGAAGGACGTGCGGCGCGAATACGAGAAGGTCTATCCGTTCGGTTGGCTTGGCGTGTTGTCGCGCACGAAGCCGGTGTCGCCCGAGCTGATCTATGTGAAGCACGAGCGCGGCTTTGCGCTCTGCTCGCTGCGCTCACAGGTATTGAGTCGCTACTACGTCCAGGTGCCACTGACCGACAAGGTCGAGGACTGGCGCGACGATGCGTTCTGGGCTGAGCTGAAGCGCCGCCTGCCGGACGAGGTTGCAGGCCGGCTGATCACGGGGCCCTCGATCGAGAAGAGCATCGCGCCGCTGCGCAGCTTCGTCGCCGAGCCGATGAGCTATGGCCGCCTGATCCTCGCCGGAGATGCCGCGCACATCGTGCCGCCGACCGGCGCGCGGGGGCTGAACAGCGCCGCCTCCGACATCTACTATCTCTATCACGCCATGCTCGCGCACTATCAGCGCGGTGATGATTCCGGCCTTGCGGGTTATTCCGCCAAGGCGCTGGCGCGGATCTGGAAGGCGCAGCGCTTCTCCTGGTGGATGACGATGATGCTGCATCGTTTCCCCGACCGGCTCGAATACGAGGACCGGTTGCAGCAGACCGAGCTGGACTACCTGCTCTCGTCCGAGACGGCGCAGCGGCTGCTCGCGGAGAATTATGTGGGGCTGCCGTTTTAGGTTTGTTGCGCCAACGCTGGCGCCCTTCCTTGTGGGAGAGGGGCGGTTTTTTTGATCGAAAATTATGGAGCGTTTCTCGGTAGATGGCAGAGGGGCGTTTCGACTTGTGTCCTTGTTTGTGTACTTTTGAGAGGGCTCCCCAGCGGCCCGCCCGGTGCCCTTGTAGCCTGTCGCCCGGCCGCGCTCTACGGCCTTCCTGCGGCCTGCCTGTGCGCTGGCGCGGCCCGCCCGGGTTCTTGTGGCCCGGCCCTGGGGGCGCTGCGCGGCGTTCCTTAGGAGGTGCGCGGGCCGCTCGCTTATCTTTGCCGCTATGGCGATCTTCGAGGGTGGCGCGGTGAACGACAATCACCTGCTTCTCGCGCGGGGTCAGGCATCTTTCAGTTTCAATGCCGCCTCGTGAACCATCAATCCCAGTAGAACTAGCCGAGAGGTTATGGCGCCTTTCGTTCGCTCAAACTCGCGGGCAAGTTCATCAGCGGACGCACCTTCCTCCCACCTTGATTTCAGTTGCCGGTCGAGTTTTGCGGTCCATTTCTCTCCGTTATTGCGGGGCAGTCCGGTGCGTTCGCGCTTTGAGCCAGCAATCTCAGAGGACAGCGGGGCTCCGAACTCTGCTAACGCTTGGACGAGCATAAGCCATTCGATCTTGGCGAGGTCCAACTCGCGGCCGTCGGAAACCGTTAGGAGCGCCCCGTTTGTCGTTTTATGAAGCGAGAATTGGCGAGCCTCAACCATCCACATCGCAAAAATGTCCACTGCTGCCCCCTAAGCCTTCCTTGAGTGCGCCACCTTACGCGCAAGTCACCACACGCGGTACCTTGCCCACAAGGGGCGGAACTTGTGAAAGCTGGCACGACCGTCGCAGGGTGGCGCCCCTCCGCAATCGTCGTCCGGGTCCTTCTGAGCGTGCCGCGCGCGCGGGGACCGCGCGACCGCCCGGTGGGAGGATATTTGCCATCGCGCATTTCGCGTTTAATTATATGCGAGGCGGTACACAAAGGCGGTGCGCGATGTGACCTTCGCTGGCGGTATCGCGTCCCCCGCAACTCGCTGTAGTATCCCCTCATCTTGGGGGCGCTGATCGTGAACTTTAGACGCGGTTTCATTCGGTTGTGGCTGGCACTGTCGGCCCCGTGGGTGCCGGGCACATTCGCATTCTTTGCAGTCGCAAACAGCGCCCTGATCTTACCCGAGGCATTCGTCATGAAGGACGCTACGTCAGGTTTCTTCAAGCTCGACAACTTCTTCGATCAGTTCAACGCTTCCTTCAAAGCAGCGCATAAGTCGATAGAGTTTCCAAACAGCGTCACACTGTTCGTCGTCAACGGCATTCCCGACGCCGTCCTGAAGGCCAAGGCCAACGAGTTCTACAAGACCTACTCGGAGCCGCGATCTGGTGAGCTTTGGTCGGCGCGTGTTGACTACTGGATGAAGGCCGCGCTCGCCGCGTTGGGGCCGCCACTTGCCGTGCTGGCACTTGGCTCCTTGATCGGCTGGATATTCGCGGGCTTCGCGCGAGACTGATCGGGCCGGAAGGCCAGGGCAACGGTGCTTGCTGTACGCGGAGCGGCGCGGGAGAAAGTCTGCCGTGACGGCAGCGTTTTTTAAAGAGTGGCTATGGCGTGCGCTGCGTCACCGCTTGTGCTTCGCTCACATCTCGCCCGCGAATGTCCTGCCCTCATTCACCCATGTCGTGAGCGGCAGGTCGTTGATGCTCTTCACCAGCATCATCTTGGTAGCGGACAACCCGTGGTCGTCGAACTCGAAATACCAACAGCCTCTGCCTTTGGCTCGGTGCAGCTCCAAGCAGGGATCGCCGATGAGGTGCACTACCGTCCCTGAGGTGAACATCGAAAGTCCCCTCTGAAGCAAGCAAAAAAGCAACGCGGATCGCCCCTTGTCCACCAACCAGAGAAAAGTTCGTCCGGGGATTTTCCGGACTACTCCCCGGTGGCTTCAGCGCTGCGTGCTCCGCTGTTTCAGCTCCCACAGCGGGTAGGCCTCCTCGATGTACGGGTCCGGCTCGGTCGGCGGCGGGATCAGTTTCGCGCCCTCGCTGCGGAAGTGCGACGCGCTCAATGCTGGTTACGGCTATCTCGAAGTCCGCTGTCCCAGCTGCGATACCAATCAGACCGACGCACGTCGAGCAGCGGCCCTACGCCGAGCCCGAAGCCGCCACGCGCAAACTGATCGAGCTGCCCGCCAGCATCCTGCCGGTTCACATCGAGAGGATCAACCCACCGTTCCTCTTCCAGCTCAAGGCGAGCGGTCCGGAGTTCGGCGCTGGGATCAAGTATGCAATTGAGAAGGGCTAGCTCGAAATGCACGCGAGCGGCACCTATGTGCGGCTGTGCGCTAAGCCCGACGACCAAGTCATCTGAGCCACGATGTAGCGTGATCGCCAGTCCGATCGTTCACCTAGCGCTCCGTGAGAAAAATCACTGATCGGTCCTCGAATTCACTGACTGGGAGATTGCCTGCGGCGGCAGTTAGTGCCGCAACAGAGATTGTTCTCGCAGGTACGGCGCGGTGAATAGGAACCATGGCCGCAGTCACGGCGGCAGCAATAACGAGAGCAAAGGCGGCAATTTGCTTGGTCATGGAAACTCTCCATCCCACCCCCTCGGACGTAGGTCTCGCGAACACCCTGCGGTGGTTCAAGAATGGCCGATCTTTGTTAACGTCAGCGGATCTGACTGGGACAAGGTAACGCGGTCTGAACGGAAATAGGAACGACGCACAACGGGTCGCATTTTTTGCTCAACTGGCTCGCCGCTAAGCCAGCAAGCGCGGCCCCGGACCGACAGACCTGTCCCTCCAGTCATGGCGGCCGGGGCCGCTTCAATCACATCGCGCTGTTCTCGTCGCCCAGCAGGAACAACACACGGGCGGTGAAATTTGGTTGCTTGTTAGCCCTTCACGCGGGCTCGCATGAAGGGTTGGCGGCGGCTCCGGGTCCTTGCCGGATCAACCGGAGCCGTCCTCAAAGCCGGTCGCCTCGAATTTAATCTCCAATCCGGTCCATTTCGTACAGACGAAGAGAAATCTCGGGCTGAGATTACTGCCAGCGCATGCGTTGGGTTAGCGTGCGCGGGCGGCCCCGGCTCGTCCCCTACCAGCCCCGGAGATGGGCTTGGGGCCGTTCCGACCTATGCTCTACACGTGCGTGCCCACGCATCGAGAGAAGAGCCGGGCACAGCATTGAACGGGAGGTCCGACATGACTTGCGCGCGCTGCGACGGCACGCACTGGGTTTGCGAGAACCACCCCGAGCGCCCGTGGGAAGGGCCGAAAGCCTGCGGCTGCGGCGGCGCGGGCAAGCTCTGCCCGGTCTGCAACAGGGTTGGCCCCGACGAGCTGCCATTGCTGCCAAACGGGTTCGAGACCGGCTTTACAACCACCGACGTCATGCGTCCATTTCTTCGCAAGGCCACGAAACAATAGCCGAGCTTGACGCATCTGGCGCGACCCACTTGGATCGATCGGTCTCGCCTGGGTGGAGTGGTGTTATGCGTTCTTCCCCTCGATTGTGCCCGGCTCCGACCGGGACATCTATCTCGTGCTCGATGATTTCGGCGGCCACCTTGGCCGGGCATGGACCGAGACGGACGAGGAACACACCGACCGCGAAACGCTGCTGCGACACCTCATGGAAGGGCAATACAGCAACCCCGTCCGCTTCGTCTGCTTCAACACGGGCGAGGGATGGTCGCGGGACGCCTCTGAGGACATCGCCGAGGAACTGCAACAGCGCTGCGCCGACCGCGCCGAGGTTCCGCCATCCCTTGAGAAATTTCTTCAAACCCACGGTCGGCAGGCGGATATTCAATTAACGCTTCTTTAGGGCGGTGTTCTGCCGCAACTTCACCCCCGCTCGTCCATGTTGTAAATTCCGCGACCTTACACCCGGAGCGCGAATTCCAATGATGGGAGACAACGGAGGATGCCGCTTTTCGAGGTCAGCATTTGCTTTTGCACTCCCGGCAAAACATGGCACGAAGATACATCGAGGGACATCACAACCCTCATTGAGGCGCGCAACGGCGTGCTTGCAGCCAAGAGCGCCCTAGACAGACTTGAGTTCGACGAGCGCGCCGAGCTGGTTCATTTCATCCATATCGGGCATCCGAAGAATGCCTAGCAGCAAGCGGCGATGACCTCCTTCGGCCTGCTCGTCGTCACCATCATCGGTGTCCTGTGCGCCGCAGCGCTCGCGAAGCCCGCAGCCCGACAATCCGTTCAGGACCGAGCCCGCCGCACGGTCGGCATCCTGTTCTGGCTCGCCTTGTTCGTGCTGCTGGTAGCCTTTTGCTCGCGGCTCGATGGTGATTTTCCTCGACAAGGTGCTCAACCGAACAGAGGAGCGGCGCGCAGGTCCCGTAGGCTTCGAGCTACTTGGCTCATTGGCATTGCGGCCAAGTTGGCGGCCCCGGCCTCAAACTCTCAACCGCGCCCACGGCCGGGGCCGTTCCAGTGCCTTGCGATGTGTCCCGCCCCGGTACATAGATCGCGGCTTATGGTATCGCGTACTGAGTTCGCCTCCCGGTCAAGGGCATCAAAGTTCCGACCGGCACTAACTGGCTCCACGAGATCAAGCACGATGGCTACCGCATCAAGCTCATGCGGGAGGGCAAGCGCGTGCGCCTCATCACCCGGGGCGGCAACGACTGGACCGACCGCTATCCCTGGCCCCCGACCCCGCGAACGGCGTCGTCGATCCGCAACTGAGAGCGGACGGGCTATCGCGCCTGCGCATCGTCGACGCCTCCGTCATGCCGCGCCTGATCAGAGCGAACACCAGCGCCACCACCATCATGATCGCGGAAAAGGCCGCCGAGATGATCGCTGCGCGCGCGGCGGGCTGACCGTCGTGAGACACCTGCAAAAAAGCCCAGTAACGGCATATCAGCGTTTCTCCCGAAGCAGACATCTTTGCGTAAGTTGGCACGCCTGCTGCGGGTCAGACTCGGCCCTCAATGTCTCGGATCGGGGCTTCTGGTCCTCGCTGACAAGCTGACCTTTTTTGAGGCGCATCGAAGGTCGCCATCGGCCATGTCCGAACCCTTGCACTTCTATTCCGAAGGATGAAAATCCACCGGCTCTCCGCTATTTTGTGTTGAGCCGCAGCTCTGAAGCGGCGATCTAGAAACGAGGTTCGCGATGACCTCCAGGTCCTCGATCAGTCGGCTCGGCGCGCCGCTCGTCGCTTTTTTTCTGACCATCTGGCTATTGGTTCCTTCGGTACATGCTATTGAGGGCGCTGCAAAGGTTGGCGTGGTGTCCTTTGGCCTGTATGGGGATCAAGGCGTGTTTAGATCCGAGGCGACCGGTGCGGCTCAGGTCGTGGCCGGCCGTTTCGAGACTGGACCGATCAACGTGGAGTACAATTCCAAGAAAGGGGGACGTGCCACGATCGAAGCTCTGACCAAGTCGTTGCAGACGGCAGCCAACCGCTTGGATCCCGAGAAAGATGTTCTCTTTTTGATTCTCACCTCGCATGGCTCTCCTGATGGCCTTGCAATCAAGGCGGGGCGGCTGACAGAAACGCTTACACCATCTCGTCTCCGCGACATGCTTGCGAAGACAGGTGTGCGACACAAGGTGGTGGTCATCTCGGCTTGTTATTCTGGGGTTTTTATCCCGCACCTAGCGACTCCCGATGTGCTGGTCATCACCGCGGCCGATGACAAGCATCCGTCGTTCGGCTGCCAGGACAAGGCCCAGTGGACCTATTTTGGGGACGCCTTTTTCAACGTCGCGCTCCGGAAAGCCGTCAGCCTGAAGGATGCGT
This sequence comes from Bradyrhizobium sp. B117, assembly GCF_038969555.1. Lineage (NCBI taxonomy): Bacteria > Pseudomonadati > Pseudomonadota > Alphaproteobacteria > Hyphomicrobiales > Nitrobacteraceae > Bradyrhizobium > Bradyrhizobium sp. B117. The sequence goes on along the minus strand of NZ_CP152414.1, from coordinate 7,914,678 downwards.
TTCTCGATGCGCGCTCACTCGTCCGGAAGCGGGAATTGCGGGAACGTTTCGAGCCCTCGAATCCGCTCATGGCGGGCGGTGCAGACGTGCTGCCATTGCTCGTGGGGCGCCCCTGAACAACCGGCCGTGAGCGGAAAGGTTATTGCTCGCGGGCGCATCGCCGTTTCCGGTCACCCCCGATAAGCAGATTATTTGGCTGCCCGCTTAGACTTCACATTCGAGCCAACAGCAGAAGTCGTTTGACTACCTCATTGTGTTGACCCTTCGCATACATTCGCCCGAACTCAGCGGTGCTTAAACCTATGAGCGCGGGTCGCGCAGCGATCGGCGCGGACGCGGATGTTGCCGCGCGGGCAAGAACACGCAGTCGGCCGTACTACTTGAGAAAGATCTCATCCACTTTGAGACGCATCGTACTGTGACATTCGCACGCCATCGCCGCGAGCCGCGATCGATCGATCTCGATTTGGCCGCGTCGATCAGATCTGATTCCTCCCGTCGCACGCAGATTGCGCATCAGGAGCGTCACCGTCGTTCGTCGCACACCGAGCATTTGCGACAGCGCCTCCTGCGTGAGTGGGAGCATGTCGTGCTCGATGTGGTCGCGAAAATGGAGCAGCAAGCGTGCCATGCGGGCTTCGACCGGGTGCAGCGCATTGCAGGCCGCGCCGAGTTGAAATTGCATCAGCATCGCCCTGGTGTAAATCTGGACCGCGTGCCAGATCGCGGGGCTCCGGTTGAAGGCGGCGTGAAATCGCGATGCGGGGATCCGCGACGCGGTGCCTGCCGCACGGACGACGGCGGTGGCGGCCGAAGGTGACGGCCCTAGCACGGAAAGAAGGCCTACCGCCCCCTCGCGTCCGACTGCGGCGGTGGCGACCGTCTGCCCGTTCGCCATCTCGAACATCAGCGAAATGGCGCCGCTATGAGGGAAGAAGACATGCTCGATCTGGTCACCTGCTCGCGCGAGGACCGCGTCGTGATCGAGCGCGACCGTCACCAGCTCAGGCGCCAAAAGGTCGAACTCCGCCGCTGGCAGTGCTGCCAGAAGACGGTTGCTTATTCCGCCGGGACGCGTCACTGCAGGTAACCCGCTGCGAGGCATCCGCCGCCTTCTCCATACCGATCGGCGCGGAATGACCTTAACATTTGCTCAATTGTGCGTTCGCTGCGCGCAGCAACATCCTAATCACTTGCAGACGCTCTCACCTTGTACACCAACTCCAAAGGCTCGCGACCGGCGAGTGCCAAGTTTTGCTTTCAGCATGGTCGGGAAATAGTTGCAAGTACGCCGCGATCTACAATTGCAAAACGCGTATGCGCGCCGCGTGACGCTCGGTGTTTGTGAAGCTTTTGTGAAGGTTCGAAACGGTTCATCGAACGATCTGAGCCGGACCGGTTCCCATCATCCGCGGCAGGCGGCCGCTTAAGTGGTGATCCGGCACTCGAATACCTGACTTGCACCGGCGATCCGATTAGGCGCGAGGCAGATTGTCTTGCGCTCGCGGGCCGCGGGCACGAAGGGTCGAACGTCGGCGCGCCCAGCTGGAGGAGAGCGTCACGCGCTATCTAAGCCAACTTGACACGGCCGACCGACAAGAGCCGAGCGAGACGCTGGCGGCGAAGGTGACGAGGCTTACTGAGAAGCTGACAAAATTAAGATGAAAGGGGCGAGCTTGCAATCTACGAGAAGCAGATGCTTGCTCCGCCGGATCAGCAAATCTCGCTGACCGATCCCGACAGCCGTTCGATGGCGACGAGCGGTCGCGGCGCCGGCGTCGTCGGCTACAATGTACAGGTCGCCGTGGATCCTGAGCACCATCTGATTGTGGCGCACGAGATCACGAACAGCGGCTCAGATCGGGCACAACTGGCCAACATGGCCCAACAGGCGAAGGCCGTTCTAAAGATCGAGACGCTCGAAGCCGTGGCCGATCGTGGTTTACTTCAACAACCCGGAGATCCTCGCGTGCCACGAGGCCGGCATCACGGTGACTCTGCCCAAGCCGCTGACCTCGGGCGCCAAGTCAGAGGGGCGCTTCGGCAAGCAGGACTTTGCCTATTTGCAAGAGCATGACGCCTATCGCTGCCCAGCCGGGGAGCGGCTGCCGTATCGCTACACAAATGAAGAAGACAGCAGAATGCTGCGGCGCTACTGAGCCACAGCCTGTTCAACTTGCTCGCTCAAATCACAATGCACGATCGGGCCTGAGCGGCGAATTACACGATGGGAGCATGAGCATCTGCTCGAAGCCGTGCAGTAGCGTCTTGATGCAAACCCAGAAGCCATGCGTCAGCGCCGCGAGACCGTCGAACATCCGTTCGGCTAGATGAAGGCTCGCAGGGGAGCGACGCACTTCCTCACCAAACCGTTCCCAAAGTAGCGGCCGAGATGGCACTCTCGGTCTTGGCCTAATCTGACGCCAGCCATGAACATCGTCGGGACCAAGCGACTGATCGTTGCGATTGCGGCCTGAGACAGGCGCCGTTCCTAGCTTCCGGATCGACGCCCTTTGAAGTCGTTTTTACACGGCCAAGACCCAAGGCGGACATCAAGTGGCGAGCTGGACGCCGCCCGCGCACCCTTAAGCCGTGGAAGCAGACTTAGCCGAGCAACCTCTTTCATTCGCGATCAATAACATCTTGCCTCGAATAAATCCTACGTTCGACAAATCCAAGCTTCTCCGGCGATGATATGCGATTGGCCTGTCCCACATCCATTGGATCACGGGTGGGGATGGAACCGGGATTTCGGAGCGGGATACCAGTATGTCTAGAAAGTCCGAATAGCCACCACAGCCGACGAAATCTCAACTCGGTTCCGCCTCGATTCGAACTTAATAATGTCACGCCCTAACTCCATCACACGCGAGTGAGTTCCGCGGCATTTGCGCGGCATTTCCATGCGCTAAGCAAGCGAATGGATGTCGAAACTGAGGCGACGGGATCGGTGGGGCGCGGTGAAGTTTGGAACCTTATTCCGCGGTCAGATGCGTCCGCGATGTCGGATCGACGTCCGACGTCATGTTCAGATTCTCCCGATCGATGGTTCGGATTCGGAAGACGCCGGAAATCGCCGTGCGCCGCCCTCTTTGCCTTCAACTTTTGCCGGCGCAGCGAGAGCACTAATCCACAAGAGCAGAGCATCACAGGAGTAGCGTATGAGTGCCCTGAGTGAACAAGGCCGAACGACCCCTCACGATCCACTTTACTATGCACCCCGCCGATTGCGCGAAATGCCAAGGTCGCCGGTATCCACTCTTGACGAACTGCTCTCCGGACCGGACAGCGCGCACGCCGAGGGGCCCACTTCAGTCGACATCGCGCTTGAGAATGCGGTCTACCAATCGCTGCGTCGGCCGCTCGAGCCTGAGGTCGTGGACGTGCCTCCGATGCCGAGGCGCAGTCCGAATCGGCGCAAGGTGTTGTTCGGGGCTGCGGCGATTGGCGTTTCGGCGGTCGCGGCGCTGTTCATTGCATCGAGGGTTCAGACCTCCCAGGAGTCGAGCATAGCGGCGTCCTTTGCAGCGGCCGTGCAGTCGGTGAAAGACGCGCGGCCACAGCAGAGCGCGGGTCAGGCCGTCACGCCCGAGCAGTCCCAGGAGCTGCTCCAGCAATTCATGCAATGGCGGCAAAAAGACCGTTCGGCCGAGACAGCTCAATGATTGAAATGGCATATACGGAGGCGCCGACGATGCCCCATATCGGATCCAACATCACGGCTGTACGGAGCTCGCGATTGCGTTCGGTCGCGGCTGCACTTGGCGCTCTGTTCGCGACCGCCGCGGGCGCCGCGCCTAGCGATAATTTGAACATCGTGCGCGACCTAGCTGGCCGCATCGGACCGATCGTTGGTTCAGCGCTGGCCTGCCCGGACGTCGCGCGCCCCCGGATTCAGTCGATCGTCGACAAGTTCCAGACGGTGATCAGGGCAAACGCGTCCAACGAGGCCGAACGCGACGAGCTTTCGCGGCTGCTCGATCGTTATGTCGTAGATGGCCGCAATGCGCTGACGGCAGGTCGGACCAATTGCAGAACGGCGGAACGCCAGCTTGCCGATCTCGAACAGTCGCTTCCCGGAAAGTCGCCATCGCTGATCAGCGCGATCGGGCCGACGCCAGCCGCTGCCTCGACGGCGCCAACGGCGCCCCTGCCGCGAGCGGCTCTCGCTTCCACCTCCCGCGGCGTGACCGCAAACGAAATCCGGTTCGGGATCGTGGGACCGTTTTCCGGTCCAGCGAAGGAACTCGGACGGCAGATGAAGCTCGGGATCGATACCGCCTTCAACCAGGTCAACGACGCCGGCGGCGTGGAGGGCCGGATGCTCCGGCTGACCTCGGCGGACGACGGTTACGAGCCGACGCGCACTCTCGAAGCCATGAAGCAGCTCTACGAGAAGGATCAGGTCTTCGGCTATATAGGAAATGTCGGAACGCCAACCGCGGCCGTCGCAGTCCCGTACGCGCTCGAGCGGCGGACATTGTTCTTCGGCGCGTTTACCGGAGCGAATGTCATACGCAACGATCCTCCCGATCGTTATGTGTTCAACTATCGCGCGGGCTATGCGGAGGAGACCGACGCTGCCGTCCGCTATTTGACGAAGCTGCGCCGGCTGCAACCCCGACAAATCGCCGTATTCGCTCAGCAGGACGCTTATGGCGACGCCGGATTTGCAGGCGTCTCAAAGGCGTTTCGTTCGCTCGGCCTGAACGACGCCTCCATTCTTCGGCTCAACTACAAGCGGAATACGGTGGACGTCGACGAGGCGGTCAATCAGCTAAAGGCGCAGAAGGGCGTGATCAAGGCCGTGGTCATGGTTGCAACCTACCGGGCCGCCGCCAAGTTCATCGAGAAGACGCGAGATGTCTTTCCTGGAATGGTTTACACCAACGTCTCGTTCGTGGGCAGCACCGCACTTGCCGACGAACTGATGCTGCTAGGGCCGCGCTTTGCCAGCGGCGTCATTGTGACGCAAGTGGTTCCAGCGGTTGGAGGATATTCAAGCGCTGTCCTCGAATACAAAAACGCGCTCGCCAAATATTTTCCAGGCGAGTCGCCGGACTACGTGTCGCTTGAAGGATACGTTGCCGCCAACGTCCTGATCCAGGCACTCAAACGAACGGGCCCGCAGCTCGATACCGAAAGTCTGGTCGACGTTCTTGAGAATACGCACAATCTCGATCTGGGTCTCGGCACCTCCCTCAATTTCGGCCGCGCCGAACACCAGGCGTCGCACAAGATCTGGGGAACGACGATTGACGAAAGCGGTCGATACCGATCGCTCGAGCTTGAATGAGTATCGGAGCATCGGACGAAGCTGCAGCCCGTCCGATGCTCCGACTCACAGAGGCAAATCGACAGCTTCAGCATATTGCATTGTGAACCGCGCGATCAGTTCGGCGGCGAGCATGAACTGGCTGACGCTGACGCCACAGGCCGCTGCAAAGAATTTTTCCATCGTATCGACACACATCGAATCTTAGTGCCGATCGATTTCTCCGCAAGCAATTGCGGAGTTCTGTCGTGCCTCGTGGCGCCCGCTGGACCCGGCGTCTGCAGCCTGCACGTCCGGACACATCCGTTGCGGGGCTGTAATGCGCTTGCCGATCCTGCGCATCTCGAGAACGTGCCAACTGCAATCAAGTTCGCGCCGCGAATTGGATGCAGGGATCGTGGGCGGCAAACCCGCCCGGAACTTGGAATCTACAGGGGAACAATATCGATGACGACGATCAGTAGTGTTGGAGCCATACCTCGCGCCGGAGGTGGCATTCTCGACAAAGAACGCACGATTGCGCGAGCGGGCTTCAATCGCTGGCTGGTCCCGCCGGCGGCACTGTGTCTTCATCTTTGCATCGGCATGGCTTACGGCTTCAGTGTGTTCTGGCTGCCGCTGTCGCGCGCGCTTGGGCTGACGGCACCGAAGACCTGTCCCGACATGACCCTCGTCCAGGAATTGTTCACGACAACCTGTGACTGGAGGGTTGCGAGCCTCGGCTGGATGTACACGCTGTTTTTCGTGCTACTCGGCATTGCCGCAGCGGTGTGGGGTGGCTGGTTGGAGCGGGTTGGACCGCGTAAGGCCGGGTTCGCCTCCGCCTTGTGCTGGTGCGGCGGCCTCTTTCTTGGGGCGATCGGCGTTTACGTGCATCAGCTTTGGCTGTTGTGGCTGGGCTCGGGCGTCATCGGCGGTATTGGTCTCGGCATCGGCTACATCTCGCCGGTGTCGACGCTCGTGAAATGGTTTCCCGATCGCCGCGGCATGGCGACCGGCATGGCCATCATGGGCTTCGGTGGCGGCGCGATGATCGGCGCGCCCCTTGCGAACCTTCTGATGAACTATTTCAAGACGCCGACCTCGGCCGGTGTCTGGGAGACTTTCGTTGCGATGGGCGCCATCTATTTCGTGTTCATGTTGGTCGGAGCCTTTCGCTATCGCTTGCCGCCGGCGGGCTGGTGTCCGGATGGATGGACAACGCCGGCCAAGACCAACTCGATGATCTCGCAGTATAACGTGCACCTCAAGGACGCGCACAAGACTCCCCAGTTCTGGCTGATCTGGTGGGTGCTTTGCCTAAACGTTTCGGCGGGTATTGGCGTGATCGGCATGGCGTCGCCGATGCTCCAGGAAATCTTCGCGGGCAAACTGATCGGGTTGCCGGATGTCGGCTTCAATCAACTGACAGCTGCCCAGAAAGCGACGATCGCGGGTATCGCGGCCGGCTTCACCGGTCTGCTGTCGCTGTTCAACATCGGCGGCCGCTTCTTCTGGGCGTCCTTGTCCGACAAGATCGGCCGCAAGAACACCTATTACACGTTCTTCATCCTGGGTATTGTTCTCTACGCGCTCGCGCCGACGTTCGCGGCGATGGGTTCGAAGCTGCTGTTTGTCCTCGGCTTCGGCATCATCCTGTCGATGTATGGCGGTGGATTTGCGACCGTTCCGGCGTATCTTGCCGACCTGTTCGGTACCCAGTACGTCGGAGCAATCCACGGACGTTTGCTGACGGCATGGTCGACAGCGGGAATTATTGGCCCGGTCGTGGTGAACTATATCCGCGAATTCCAGCTTGCGGCCGGCGTCAAGCCCGACCAGCTCTACAACACCACGATGTATATTCTGTGCGCGATGTTGGTCGCAGGTTTGATCTGCAACTACCTGATCAAGCCGGTCGACCCGAAGTGGCACATGCGCGAGATGGAAGTCGCGAGAATGCAGGCGGCCGCCCCAAGCGCGAGCGCATCGGGACCCGCCGGCTCGTTTGGGATCGGGCTCGGCGGACTCGACGCGAAGGCCGCACTCTTCTGGGCGTTTGTCGGCATCCCGCTAGCATGGGGCGTCTGGATCACGCTGCAGAGCGCGGCTAAGATCTTCTGATCACCGCGTCCAGGCCGTGCGGCAGCCCCCATGGCAAAGCTGCACGGCCTTTCCCGCTACCATCGCCGAGGTGCTTCGCTTCGCCGGGGTGTCGCAAGACGGCCCTCAGAGACTGACTCAAGAAAATTTCGAATGAAGCCATCATGCATGAGCAGATCAACAGAGATGAAGACTGCACGTTCATCGCCGAAGAGATCATGAAGATGCGTGGGGTCATGAGCGAGTTAGCCAAGGAGCGGCGTCTGCTAGGCGACACTGACCCGATTGTCGTAGCCAGCCTTTTTTATCCCCCGCCGACCGCCTGGCTTTCTTGCGTTCGTGTTGCCGAGCGTCACCTCATGCCCGGGACCTCGCGAATGTAATGGACAATCTTCGGCGATTTCCTGCGCCGCGGGTGATGGAAGAGGAGGAGGATTGCTTTCGCATCAAAGACGCGAACGGCTTCTCGATCTGTTGCGTTGTCAATCGAGAAGACCTTCATGCGTGGAGCTATCAGTATGCAGGGAATTACCTGTCGCGCGATGAGGCGAGGCGGATTGCGAAGGCAATCTCCCGATTACCTGAGCTGCTGAAGCGGCCACGGTACTGAGGGTGCTCCTCTGCACGAACGCTCCGATTACAACCGGTTTGTGGGCTGTTCGGCTGACGAACAAGGACGCGGACTCATTAAGGCGCAGCCATAGCCTGATTGACGCGAGTTGAACGAATGCGAGGTAGTTGGCGGCGAGCCTAGCTTTGTGATATCGCTCACATGGTCGCGGGGCTATTCTTGGCCGACGATGATGGCGCGCGTTGGTGTGAGGCGAGGTTTGAACCGACACTACGTCACAGAGTTCAATCCAAAGAGAAAAGAGCCGCATCGGCGACGGCCCAAGCTGAAGAGGGCTCAATAACCGTCTTCGTCTATGTCGATACCACCAAGCAGGGCGGTGAACGCATCAAAAAAGCCCACCATTCGCGGCGGGCTTATTTGTTTTGATCGGCCGCAATCACCCGATACGTAGGTTCTCCGCTGAAGCCTTGCCGGAGCGGCGGTCCGCCACAACCTCGTAGCTGACCTTCGCGCCCTCCGCGAGGCCGGCGTATCCGGCTCTTTCTACTGCAGAGATGTGGACGAACACGTCCTTGCCGCCATCGTCTGGCTGAATAAAGCCATAGCCCTTTGTTGCGTTAAACCACTTCACAGTACCCATAGCCACTTACGCTCTCCAAAAACGTTAGAAAGGAGCGAAAGCTAATCGGCTTTCTATGAAGGTTCAATGACGGCTGAAGAAAAGAAACCCGATGCGGGTGGCCCTAAACGCAGAAAGGCCGGGCACGAAGCCGGGGCCGTTGGGTCCACCTGATGGGTACATCCGCCAATCAGGCGATCCAAGCTCTATGCGCACATCAGAGCAAAGCTCCGCATCGCGCGAAAACTTGGGCGTCTGGAGTGAGTGCCTGTCGGTCACCGGAGTGCCGTATCGAAAATCAGCATCTCGCGAACGGGGAATTTAGTTGCTGCTGGACCCAAACCTAAGGTGACAGTATCAACCCTCCGGCAGGGCAAGCATCGATAGGCATATACAGCGGGCAAGTTCGCGATCTCTGGGAGCATCGCAAGGTAATCCATAGGCTGCCTACATTGCCTGCAAACAAGGATTGGAGGATTGTCCCGCGTCATCGCAATGCCCGTTTGAAAGCGAGCAGCATAACTTTTAACGGTCCCGGCCGCACCTCCGGGCGACTACCGACGCCTATCGAAATTCGGCGGGCCGTAATTGCGAGGTTGATCGCCACGTTGGCGCCGCGCAGCGCTTAAGAAATCGGTCACTAGTGAATGGCACAATCGCTGCGCTAGTCGCCGTTTGCGACAGCGTATTCTGAAGAACATCGCCCGGTTGGCGGTCTCTTGTGGGAGACGCGCGATGTTTAAGGGCTTCGCAGCAGCGGTTTTGCGGTCCCAATTGCGGTGCAGCTAGACCAATAACCCAACCAGCGGTCGTTTTACCGAGGGAGCCATGGCGATGCTGCGGCAGATCAGGTCCGCGTTCGGGTTTGGATAAGTCCTCGCCTTCGATCTCTGGTCCGATCAATGGCAAACCAAGCCGGGTTGACGCCGAGACCTCCGCAAAAGCGTCATTATACAAATTGAGTTCGTTTCGGCAGGATCGAACTGCCGCAACTCCACCTTGGAGTTGGAGATGGTGGTTGAGATGTATTCAATGAAATTGGTGCGCTTGGTCGCGATGTCTACAGTCCCGATGGCTCACGCCGCAGGGCTGTTCGGGACACTATAGGGACACAAAACTACTATCTAGTTGTTTTCAGTAAAGAAACTTGCGGCCACCCTCTCCCACAAGGGGCCTGTTGCGTAATTCGCCAATTGTGATTCCCTAAGGCGAGGCTTTTGGGGGAATGATGATGGCGGTGAAGCAGACGGGCCAACCGAGCTTTGTGGACGCGCTGACGCCGAAGGGAGCCGGCGCCAATGCGGCTCTGGATCGGCTGGCAGGCTTGGTCAAATGGTACCGGTTCGAGAAGCTGATCGGCCATTTGCGAGATGAGAAGGGACCAGGCCAGCCGGGTTACCCAGTGTTGGTGCTGTTTCGCGCGCTGTTGTTGCAGTCACTCTATGGTCTTTCGGAGCGCGAGCTCGAGGAGGCGCTGGGCGAACGGCTGTCGTTCAAGCGCTTCGTCGGCCTGAGCCTTGAGGATGCGACGCCCGACCATACGGTTCTGAACCGCTTCCGGAACCAGCTCGTTGAACAGGGCCTTCTGGAGAAGTTGTTTGGCGAGCTGGATCGCCAGCTTGAGAATGCTGGTGTCATCCTCAAGCGCGGCACGATGCTGGATGCAACCTTGATCCAAGCCGTCTCAGTTCCTCCGAAGGAGGATCGTCCGTCAAACGACCCAGATGCCCGGTTCACCAAGCGACAGGGCAAGGGTGGTTCGACCTTCGGGTACAAGGCTCACATGGGTGTCGACGAGGGATCCGGCCTGATCCGCGCAGTCCTGACCACGCCCGCCAACATCAACGACACGACGCCGGCCGACGAACTGATCCGCGGCGATGAAGCCGTGGTGTGGGCCGATGCGGCTTACGACACCCATGCCCGGCGGGCTCGGCTGAAAGCGGAAGGCAAGAAGCCCCGCATCGCACGTCGTCCGAACCGGCATCACCCGCAGCTGCCGCCGAGGCTCAAGCGCTACAACCGCCTCATCGCACGACGACGGGCAACGGTGGAGACGACCTTCGCTACCCTCAAACGCCGGATGCGGCTCACCTGCATCCGCTACGTCGGTCTCGCCAAGGCAAGCGGACAAATCCTGCTTGCCTCTATCGCGTTCAACATGAGGCGCTGGGCCGCAATCGCCGCGTGAGACGCCCGCCAAGGGCACCAAACTACCGTCTCGCCCCCAAATCGGGCCGAACACAGCCTCTCTCTTTACGTCTCCTGTCGCAAAAGGCAGTAGCGCAACAGGCCCACAAGGGGAGAAGGGAAGCGAGCGGCTCGCGGCTGCTACTTCCCTTCCAGCGTGTTGACCGGCGTCCAATCCGACGACGGTGGATCTGCGCTCAGAGCCTTCGCACGTTTCGCGAACAGCGCCGATGCCGGATCGATCTTCGCGACGCCGCCGAACGCGTCAGCTGCCTTCGCAAACTCCCTTGCCCGCCAACACGTCAGCCCCTCGGCATACGCCGCAGCGACCTTCGCCTGCTCGGCAGTCTGCGTGCTCCTCTCGGCGAGCGGCTCGAACACCTTGATCGCTTCGCCGCGCCCCAAGACCCTGATCGCATCGAGCTCGCGCCATGCAAAAGTGTCGCCGGTCTGCGCGACCGTCGCTTCCGAGGCCATGATCGCGGTGCCGTAATATTTGTTGGCGCCTTCCAAGCGCGAGGCGACGTTCACGGTGTCGCTCATCACGGTGTAGTTGAAGCGGCGGTGGGAGCCGATATTGCCGACCACGGCTTCGCCGCTGTTGAGGCCGATACGGTGCGACAGACCGTGGCCGGCGAAGGCGGGATTGTGGGCGTTCAGCTCCGCGAGCTTGTCCTGACACTTCAGCGCGGCGCGCACGGCGTTGCGCGCATGGGCGGGATCGTCGGCCGGGGCGCCGAACATGGCGACGATGGAATCGCCGATATATTTGTCGACATAGCCGCCATGGCTCTCGATGATATCGGTCATGGCGGAGAGATATTCGTTCATCAGCTTCACCAGCTCGTCCGGCGTCATCTTTTCGGCGATAGAGGAGAAGCCACTGAGATCGGAGAAGAACATGGTGACGTTGCGCATCTCGCCGCCGAGCTCCGGCATCTTGCCGGAGGCGACCATGGTCTCGATGATTTCGGGGGCGAGATAAAGGGCAAAGCTCTTGCGCAGGAAACGCTCGTCGCGATCGGCGAGCACGAAGCGGTAGCCGATCATCATCGCGAGCGCGGCAAGGCTTGCGAGCGCGGGCTCGGTCAGCGGCAGCGCCATCGCATGCACAAACGCGCCGACGGCCGCGGCGGTGTAAATGGCGGTGAGGGCTAGCCACACGATCAGCGCGCCGCCCGGTGCAAGCAGGCAGGCGGCGCAGGCGATGATCGCCGCGAACACGATCGTCAGAATAGTGCGCATGGGAAAACCGAGCTCGGTCACGGCATCGCGCTCGATCAGGTTTCGCACTACCGCGGCGTGCACGAACACACCGGCGACGTCGCTCCGGGCCTTCTGCGCAGTGCTTGCGGGTGCGGGCAGGGCGCATCTCGCTCCCGGCATCCCGTCATAGCCGCCGGTAAGACGCATCGAGGTCAGCTTGCGGTCATCGAAGGTCAGGATGCTGCCGATTAACACGACCTTGCCGTCAAAGGCCCGGCGGAAGAAATCGCGGTCGCCTCTCTCGACGCAGGCGCGCAGGTCGGCGAAGGAATAAGCAGGGACGTCGCGGCCCATGCCCCGGTAATTGAGTGTCAACGTGTTGGGGACGCTGCTCGGGATCGTGTAACCGGACAATTCCGTCACGCCAGAAGCTCCTGTGTCGGGCTTCGCGCCGAGCGCACGCGCGGCGAGCTCCACCGCCATCGTGGGGGCTGGCTTGCCATCGGTCAGAAAGCTCAGCGGCATCCGCCGAATGACGTCATCGGTGTCGGTATGGACGTTTAGGGCGCGGATATTGCCTTTCACTGCCAGTTGCTGCGCGCGGTCGGGCCTGTCCGGATGGTCGTTGCTGAGGATTTCGCCGAGTAACAGCTTGCCGCCGTCGGAGAGCTGCCGCAGCGCAATCAGGTAGTCCCGGTCAAATCCTCTTATCCGGCTGCCGAACGACGTGTCGCCAAAGGGAATCTCCGACTGCTCGATCGAGCTCTTGAAGATCACGTCGAAGCCGATCACCTTGGCGCCGCCGTCACTGATGCTGGCGAGCACCCGGCCGATCTCGCGTGTCCAGGTTTGTGTCGGCGATCCCCTGAACGGCGGGGTGTCGTAGGTCTCGCCGTCGATGGCTACGACGACGACAGGCGATGTCGCGGGATCGCGACGATCGCCGAAAAGCTTCCATCGCAACGCTGTGAGGATATCGAGCGAGAGACCTTGCAGCGTCTGGAACGGCGGGGACGTGAAGACCGCGCCCGCAAGGAGCGCAATCAGGATCGCCGCAACGATGTCCCGTCTGCCGATCCGCCGCATCGCCCCGTCGCTAGGCTGCCTATTCGAGCCGCAGCAGGCGGCCGACGATCGGCGTCGGTGATGACGTCGCGCTGGCGTCGACCTGGAAGGCATAACGCTTGGCGCCGAGAATGGCGAGATAGCTGCCGCCGGGGGTCAGCGACTTCCCGGCTTTGGCAAAGTCGTAAAATTTGCCGCCGACCATGATCTCGCTCTTGAGCGGCACGCTGATCGTGGGCTCCTTGCCGTCGGTGCGCTCGATCACGAGCGTGCTGCCGCTCTTGGCCTGCACCAGCGGCGCTGTGCCGTACAGCGTCGGTAGCTTCGATGGCGCGCCCTTGGTGTCCGAGCGCATGGTGCGGAAGGTGGTCGCGGCACTCTGGTTCGCCTCGCGCTCCGACAGTTTCGCGGCGTTGGTATCGCAGGGCACTTTTTCCCGCTTGACGTCGCCAAGCTGCACGGTGCTCTGCTCGGCGCCGACCAGGACGACGCCTTCGCTGATGGTCTCGCGTTGGCAGGATTTGAGATAGCTCAGCGTGATGCTGGCCTTGGGGCCGAGCTTGATGATCTTGCCCGGCGCCACATAGTCCATGAACGCGACGCCGTCGACCTTGCCCTGGACGTCCTCGACGATCGCGGCCGGCGTCTCGGCCAAAGCGGGGACCGCAAGACAGAACGCGCCGATAGCGGCGCCGATCAGGCGTTTCATGGGAATGCTCATCCAGTTCGACCGATGCTCTACCGGTCCCCGTCCTGGTCCGATGCTTAGCAGCGGCGCGCCCAGGCATGTGTGACCAGAATCACTCTTAGTATTGGTGCCACTTTAGCAGGAACAGGTTCAACCCGGCGACCGGAGAAAACGGAGCCGCGGCAAGCCGTTGGCCGAATGGATAATATCAGGCGGCCGGGATGGCCGGGCTGCTCTCCACCGCACACTCTATATTAGGAACGAGCGTCGCCTCGGTCTTCTGATATGGCGTCGCCTGCTGCCCGGCGGCGATCTCAACGACCTCGTCCCAGCGCGACAGGAAGGCCTCGACGCAGGCCGGGTCGAACTGACGGCCTTGATGCTCGACCAGGTAGTTGCGCGCCGCCTCCAGCGGCATCGGCTCTTTATAGGGGCGCCGCGTCGTCAGGGCGTCGAAGACGTCGGCGACTGCGACCACACGTGCGGCGAGGTGATGGCGACTGCCTCCGATCCCTTCGTCGCCGAGAAGGAGCTGACCCATGTCATCATTCTCGATATCGAGATGCCGCGCATGGATGGCATGATCTTCCTGCGCAAGATCATGGCGCAGCGTCCGATCCCGGCGATCATCTGCTCCTCGCTTACCGAAGAGGGCTCGAACGTGATGTTCGAGGCGTTCGAGGCCGGCGCGGTCGACATCGTGCCCAAGCCGAAGATCGACACACGGCAGGCGCTGTTTGAATGCTCCACGCAGTTGCGTGAGACGGTCAAATCGGCGGCGCGTGCGGTCCGCGCTCCGACCGCAGGGTTATCGGGAAGAAGCTGACGGCCGATGCGATCATCCCGCCGCCTGTGCCAGGGCAAGGTGAGCTCAAGGCGACCGCCGATCAGGTCTCGGCGGGCGCAGGGCGCCTGCGGCCCGTGCTCGACAGTATCGAACGCTCCGCGCAAGAGCTGAAACAACTACGCGTGCAGGGCGATCCGACCCAGCTCGCCAAGCTCGAGCCGCAGATCCTTAGGGCGCTGCGCGAGGTCGGCCGGCAACGAACGGCTCGGCAAGCTGATGAGCCGGCTCGTCGATGAAGGTGCCGAATTCGAGGGGCTGATGAATTCGGCGCAGGGCCTGATGACCACGCTCGGTGAAGGGCTCCTCGGCATTGCCCGCGGTCGCCGGAAGCCTCGCCACCGCGAGCGCGCAGGGCCGCAGCCGGAGGCGCAGGATCAGGCGATGCTCGACGGTCTCTTCGCGCGCTACACGATGGAGCGCGAGCGGGACGTCCACTGCGAATCCCTGCAAACGCTCGGGCTGGCGTCGATTGCCACTACGCGCGGGCTCGAAGCGGTCAAGGCCGCGGATGACGGCATAGAATTGTTCTGACGTCGGCCGTCGCGTCTTTGCGCGCCGGCAGCAATTTGACGGGTTGGCTTTGCGGGGCGTTAACCGTGGCGAAATGCTCGTCGTATCGGTCATTGTCGCGCCCCAGAGTTCGTCGCAAATACCCATGGAATTGCGACGGATGTTTTTCATGCTGAGAGACGGCAAATACGCTGCCTGGTTCAGGACCCCACGTGGCCAGGGCACCGGCGTCGTACATCTGGCCGAAGGTCGGATCTCGGGCAGCGACAGCTTCTTCACCTATGGTGGATCCTATCGCGTCGACCAGCAGCGCTTCACGGCCCTCCTGACCACGAAGCGGTATGCCGACGGCCCGCCGACCGTGTTCGGGCATGACGAGGTCGAGGTCGAGCTCTCCGGCGTGTGCAGCGGGGCGATGGCGACCTGCTCGGGAACGGCCAGGCAAGCGCCTGACGTGATGTTCGAGGCGACGCTGATCTACTGCCAGGAGGATCAACCTGCCGCCGAGACGCGACGTGCCGTCGTGAAGCTCAATGACAAATTGCCCAAGGGGCTCGATAGCCGTTCCCGGCCGCGCCACTTCCCTGGGCCTCCCAGGTCTCCCGCATCTTAGTACTGCATTGACGCTGTTGCCTCGAAAAGACGCCGCAGCCGGACCGAAGAAACCGTGCCTTTAGACGTGAAATCTAAATCTGAAGCCCGATAACGGTGGTGGAAGAAGAACATGCCTCAGATCTGGATGACCTATAACGAACTCGGAAGACTGTGCGATTGCGACAGCAGTGAAGCCAGGTTGAGAGCCATTCACCTGTCACTTGACCGTCGCAAGAGCCGCGACGGAACGACGCGCGTCAAACTGGATCTGGCGTTGACGGCCAAGTTCTTCGCCTCCGTCCGCGAGTCGGATTTCGATCTCGACGGCGCCATCGAGGCGCTCCAGGCCACGCATCGGCAGATGGCCGAACTCCTGACACCGCACGAGTTGCTCGGCAGGCGCGGGGTGGCTTGAGCCGTCGCTAGGGGCGGGCCATTGCGATCCGCACGGAGATTTCCGCTATCCCTGCTCCGAATCAGGCATAAATTCGGCTCCGGAATTTCCGGCTGGTCCTCGGGGTTTCAACCCGCACGGGCATACAGCCTGCAGGAGGATGCCATGAGGACAGCCGCATATCGGGCGTGCGTGACGCTGGTGGGAACAGCTCTGTTCGGCGCGGCGATTGCGACCGCAGCGCCGGCCAGCGCGGAGGTCGTGAAACTTCAGGCCGACCTCAAAGGCGGCAATGAGGTGCCTCCAAACAATTCGCCCGGCACGGGCAAGGCGGAAGCGACCTACGATACCGAGACGAAAACTCTCACCTACACGGTCACCTTTGCCGGCCTGACGGGCCCGGCGATGGGGGCTCATTTCCATGGCCCCGGCGAAGCCGGCAAGAACGCCGGCATCGCCTTGCCGTTCAAGACGGTGCAGAGCCCGATCCAGGGCAGCGCTACGCTCACCGACACGCAGGCTGCGGACCTGCTGGCTGGCAAGTGGTACGCGAACATCCACACCGCCACGAATCCGGGTGGCGAGTTGCGCGGGCAGATGACGAAATAGAGGCTGCCGCCAAATCCAGTTCAAGCGGCTTAGTGCAGGCGAACGGCCTTGGCCCGGAGCGGTCACGCTCAAGATCGTTAAAAGGCCGCTCTGTGGCAACGAAGCGTCGCCATTTCGTCGTACTTTCGCGCAATGGCATCACGCTGGAATTGATTGTCGGACCCAGCATGAAGCACGTGTTCCCTCTGGCCGTTGCCGCAGCCCTGCTTTTTCACACCGATGCGCGCGCCATGCTGCGCGACGCTTCGATCGACCATGACCTTGGCGGGGTCAAGAGGTCGTTCGAGGTCATGTTGCGCTCGCATAGCGGCCGAGCGGCCGATCTCGGAACCGCGCGTGCGGTGGTTCGCGGTCAGGAAGCGCCGGAAGAACCGGTGAGCCGCTGATCAGAGGCGCGTCTCGGCGAGGGGGCAGCAGGCTTGGTTGACGTCGCCGATCAAATGTGGGCGTCTTCAATCAATTTACGGATAGGCTAGGCGCAACACGCCTACTGCTGACGACCAATTCCCAACTCTTTCTGCAATTGCGGCGAAAGCCCCATCGCGCCCTCGGTACGCCCTTGGCCGGTTCCCAAGTTTCGAGTCGATGGTGTCGGAGAGGAGGACGTTCCCGTAGCGCTGGTGGCCGGGGCGGGTGAACCGGACGTCGTGCCAGTGTAGCCACTGCGCACACCGCTCGGATAGGTGCCTTGGGCGACTGCCGAGGACGATGTGGCAATGAGCAAAGCTCCACCCAGAAGCACATGAAGTTTGCGGGCCATCGTTCGAAATCCTCTCAACAGGGTGTGAATTGTGGATCAGAAGCCGCAGTTTGCCAATCCGCTGCGAGCTTTGAGCAGAGTATGCAGAACGTGTCTAGGATGGAGGTCTCGGCAAGAAGGCAAGAATTGTCTGAGCCAACAGGACACCCACTGTTCCGCCAGCTGCTTTCTGCAGCACGTCCACCAGGGCCGGATCGCGATCGGGCGTCAGAGCTTGCAGAACCTCGAGCCCGATTGCGACTGACAGCACGAGCATGCAAGCCAGGCGGAAGCGTCCAGGCAGCAAAAAAGACAAGAGAAAGCCCAGTAGTCCATAAGCGCTGAACCGCTCGACGACGACGATCCAATAGGCTTCGTGATGGCCGACAAGCACGGGGCGACCCGCCAACTTCGCCAAGGTGGCGTAAGTTATCAGGGCAAAGCAGACGCCAGTGGCCGTGACGAGGGGGTTGCGAAACATGTCGGCACCATACCCAACCCTGCGAGTTGGTGCCGGAAAACCCTTTGCTATCGTTAAGGAGGCCGGTGCCCCTCGGTACGACGAGAGCGCGACTGACGGTTCGTAGCAACAGAGCAATCTTCATCGGGCCCGGCGAGGGCCGGGCCGGAACCCCCGCCGAGATCAGCCGCTGCGACGGCCGTTTGATGCAACCCTAGGCATCTGAGCGACATTTCCGCCGCGAGGACGGAGCAGGAACTGTGGCGGCTCCGACGACTTGGAGGGGCGCACATACGGCTTCAGCTTGAGATATTTTGTACGACGTCTCTGCGAGACCACGGATCGCGTGCCATAACCAGCCGCGAACGAAATCGCCACGATGGCAGCCAAGAATATGATGTCAAACATGCAAACGTACCACCATCGGAGAGCTTGTCCGTCCGATACCGGTGCTGGTCAACATTCATAAGGCAGTTTTGCGGACTTCCGATGACTCGCGATCACATGAATTTGCCCGCGCTGACCGGAACTTTCGATCCATCCGCAGAATGCCTCCTCAAGGTCGGGGTGAACGTGTGTCAACATCGTGAACAATTGCGTCGCGCCCGTTCAGAAGGCAATTCGCCTGAACCTGCGTCGGCGCCGCCGTGAACGCAGCTCGCGAATGCCGTAACCCGCGGCAAATCCAGCCGCAAAAATAGCCAATAGGAAGAGCAGTGCCAGCATGGCACCCTCTAAGCATTTGCCGTGCCAGCTCGGATTCGTCAGACGTGAAGGCGCTCCTTGCAGGCGGCTGCTTTCGAGCCGGCTCGCCGACCTGCTTTTCTACGCAACAAGCGCGGCTGTTTGTGTCCCGCCCTCGAGGCCAGCCAATCTACGTCTCTCAAGAAGCTCGACGAATTCCTCGACGGGCAATGGCGCGGAGACGAGATAGCCCTGGCCCTCTTCGACGCCGCAGGAGATCAGGGCGCGGACCTGCTCTTCGGTCTCGATCCCTTCCGCGATCACACTCATGCTTAGATCGCCCGCGAGCGCGACCAGCATCTCCACGATGGCCGTGGTCGACGCATCCACCGCGATGGTGTCGACGAAGAACTTGTCGATCTTGATGGTGTTGGCGCCCAGGCCTTTCAAGCGCGATAGCCCGCTATGGCCGACGCCGACGTCGTCGATGGCAACGCGGAAGCCATGCTCGCGTAACTCGCTCACCACGGCCGCGGCGCGCACAAGGTCATCGAGTTCGTCGCGTTCGGTCACCTCGATCACAATCTGACGTGTGGAGACCCTGGCCGCACCGACGGTGCTGCGCAGCGTCTCGATGAAACCCGCGCTCAAGAGGTGCTTGGGCACGACATTGAGCGAAAGCTTGAATTCCTTGTCGGCCTTCAGGTGCGGCTGCAGGTCGGTCAGGGCACGGCCGAGAAGCTGCCAAGTCATGCCTTGGATCCGTCCGCTGGACTCCGCCAGCGGGATGAAATTCATTGGAGGCACGACGGAGCCATCCTCGCGCAGCCAACGCACCAGGATCTCGCATCCTTTGATCTGCCTGGTCTTGAGATCGAAGACTGGCTGAAAATAGGGCCTGAATTCGCCGCGTGCCAAGGCGCGGTCGAGATCGGCGACGGGGCCCTCTACGCGTCGCGTCCGCGACAGCAGCAGGCCGAAGATCGCGCCCAGCGCGAGCGAGAGAGCCATGGCCGGCCAATAGACCTGGCTGTTCCATGTCGACAGAACTGTCCGGTCGATGCGGATCGTCGTGCGCAGCGGGTAACGGTCCGAGCGCTTCTCGAAGTCGACCGGATGCGGCAACGCCTTGTCGGCATCAAGCATGAATTCGCCAAGCTGCGCGCCGTTCGTGAGCGCCAACAGGACCTGACCATGCGCACGCAATTCCGCCGGCATGATATCGAACAGGCTGGAGTTGATGCCGAGGATGGCGACCAGCGCCTTGTTGTTGCCGATGTCCCTGAGCACGCCGAGGGCGTCGCCGCCGAATTGCTCGACGCGAAACAGCATCAGCCCCGCATCGCGCGAGGCCAGCATGTCGCCGCGATCGGCCCAGCCCTTGTCGAATTCCAGCGTCTCCGAATAGGCCGAGCAGATCACCGAGCCGTCGGCGTTGACCAGTCGCACATCCTTGACCGCCGAGCGCCGATAAACGTGGAGACGGATCGCCTGCAACGCGGCCGGATCGCAGGTGGCGAGCCCTCGACTTGCCAACTGGTCGAGGCTTGCTGCGGCAAAGTCGACCGCGAGCTCTAAGCGGCGCGTAACGACCTCGATCAGCTCTTCCAGATGGCGCGGCTGCTGATCGTGAATGAATTGTATAGCGGCGAAGTGGCCGCCTAATCCAAGCGTCACCGCGCCCGCAAGCACGAGCGCCGCCGTCGCAAATCTCGGCCGTATTGATCGCATCCGGCCCTGGACAGGGTTAAAAGAGGATTATCTGAACTTAACCCGGAGGCGCTAAGATAAGGTTTAAGGCGGGCCGACTAACGACCGCCGGGCGCCCGTTCCAGGTCGTGCTCGGTGCGCCCTGTAACCCGCTGGTCTGCTCCGGGCCGCCCAACCACCGCAGGCGGGCTCGTTATGGCTGGTGGAATTGCCGGGGTAGGCGCCGGGGCAGCCGGATCTCGCTCAAACGCGGAGAGCGGGGTGTGGTTGCCAAGCGGCTCAGCTCCCCTTCCGCCGGGCTGCTAGCCTTTCTTGGTTGCCTTCGACTTGAGCGACAGGCCGAGGCGCAAGGCCATCCGCTTGATTGCGTCGGGTGATCGCCCGAGCTGTTTCGCTGCCTCTTCCAGCGAGGTCGAAGACTTGGCCAATTCCATGAGGCGGCGGTCTTCCTTGAATGACCAGGGCTTGCGCGCCATAACCGAAACTATCCTCTCACGTCGACACGACGACAAAGCCGCCAAGCGGTTCGCTCAGCGGCTTTGCTTGGGTGGGGCCGGGCTTGGGGGAGCCCGGTGCGGAGATGGATAGGCGATCCGACGAAACGCGCAACAAGGACTGGGAATTAAGCTAACCTCTCAACCTTACCGCGACGAAATCGGCGCGCGATCCACGTATAACCACGGAGTTTTCGTGAGTGACGGCGGCTTACGGGCGAGTGGCTGTGATCTAGACTGCCCCCGCCTCAATAAGGCTCTCGCAGAGTGAGTTTGTGCGAGCCCGTTTCAAGTTCGCAATTCGCCGTAGCGTCCCGGGAGGAATGGCGGTGCCGCCCGAGAACTCGTCGCGCAGATGGTATCGACATCGAGCGTTGCGTTCGAAGCGTGAGTTGATCTTGCAGGCCTCGCCGTCCTTGCTCTGTTCGCCGCCGAGGGGCCTCGCCTGACCGGCGATGCAAGGCCGACTGCCGCAGGCGATACGCTCCATGTTCTCGAGCTCGGGCCGAATTCCTGCGAGCTGGTGTTAAATGACGGAGGTTGTGCAACTGGTTCTCTATCGGTCGCTGCTGACACAGTCGCACTGAGGAACTACTATGGGCTTTGAATGGTCGGACGATCGCAATGCTCCCTCTGAGACCGGATTTCGGCGCCATGGTTGCGTTGGTCGTGATGATTCAGGCCTGGAGTGGTCAGGCTCGGGCCGGCGACGAGGTCTCGATGGCCGGTTCGGCGGCCGAAAGCGAGGCTAGTGATCTCGTTGCATCCCCCGATAGCCATATCTCCTGTGAAGATTGGAAGCGCCGGATCGGGGAGGCTCGCTCGCGGGCTGAGCAGGCACGACGGGAGTGGCGGCTAAATGCTCCGTTGCGGACGTTCGTGCCAGACCCGCCGGAGAAAATCGCCACTGAACGTGTGCTAAGCGATGACACGCTGCAGCCAGGAGATATCGTCTCGACGGACAAGGGCTTCTTTGTCTTCCGCGGGCGGTCGGGCACCGACGGACAGGCTGCGGATTTCGTGCCGATAGCTCCGCGCTAGCTTGCCTCGGCGACGTTCATTGCCCGCTCGCGCTCACGCCTTGCAGGATCATGCCGATCGAGACGAAACGAATCATCGCGCGCGAAATCGTGACGATCGTGTCAACTCTGGTTCACAATCGATCGAGTCATGATGCGTGCATGCAACATGCTCCTCCGTGAATTCTCCCTTGATGGATTCCTGCGCCTCATCTCATGAGGACGCGTCACGAGATCGTCGAATTCGTTAGCTTATGATCGCGCAAACAAACAATGCGAACACGCAGATGCTTCAAAAAGCCCGGGCGGCATTGCCGCTCACCAAGATCAAAGAACGGGCATTCGAAGGCGCATTCTTCAGTGTTGTGCTGATCGCGATGGCCGGCTGGGTCTATTTCATCACGCTATCGCTGCTGAGATTGATCCTGTGGCTCGTCGGCTGACTGCATGCGGGTGATCGATCCTCAAGCAGATGGCTGTCCAATATTTCTCGCCTGTGAAAACGAAATCAGCAGCACTCATCACGATATCGACAAATCTGGAGGGTGAGAATGCTGTGTCTGGGAGAAGGAAACGTTCCGCAAATGGAAAGACTTCCCAATGACACCGGTCTTGATCGTAGGCTTGATCTTCTTCGCGGGCTTCGGAGTTGGCTATCTCGCGCGTGCCTGGCGTTCGCGCAAGCGCAAGCACATGCGCCAGCTTTACGCGCCCTATGGCGCGCCGACATCCCGGCCGGCCGCGCGGCGCGCTTTTTAGACGACACGACTGGAAGGCAGCTACCGTGATGGCAACATCTGCCCGGAGCGACTGGGCGGCGTCCGCGATGACCAAGGTAACCATGTCCACTTAGGTTAAATCGCGGCCGCCGTTGTCTATCGGTTTGGTGATGGCTAGGTTCCGCATGGATTTCAGGCAGATGATTTTGCATCCTTGCGCTGTTGAGCGGGAATTGAATTGATGATCTGGCTCGTCGCTTTGGCCGTCCCGGTTGTGGCGGGACCGGTTTTCGTGTGGACCTATGGCCGCCGGCTTGGCGCGCTAGGCGGACCGTGGATCTGGGAAGAGGCGGCGCGTCATGACTGATCTGAGGAACAATGCGCCGCGGCGATATTTCGTGGATGCGGGCGGGCGACGAGTTTTGATTGGGCTGACGCTTGAAGAGACCTTCGAGTTCGAACGGCTGGACAGCAAACCGGTTGCCGACCTATCCGAGGGCCAAGTTCTCCGCGACGGGAAGGTCCCGTGGCCGGCAGCCGGTGAGCAGCGCTGGCAGGAGCTGTATGCCAAGCACGACGGTGCCTGGAAGGCGTGGTTGGTGCAGAACCGAGTAGAGCTTAGATCGTAGTCGGAGCATTTCGAGGAATGCCTGCTATCCTAATTGGCCGCAGGAGAATTGCCTGGATAGTTTCTCGTCGTGAAGAGAGCTAGTCTAGGCGAATTGGTCTCGGCTAGATGCTGCGGGGAAAATTTGCGGTCCGTCGGACCGCCTATTCCCGCGTTTTTCTGACATCTACCTGGCGATGCAACGAGCCCGGTCTTTAATGGCAGATTCAACTTGTTACCGCTGAGCCGCTGCCCCAAGCAAGGTAGTATTCGCTAATCCTATACGTCAATCTATTTGGCTTTGAGCTTAGTTAGAATGCCGCGCGCGGATAGCAAATCGTCGAGAAAGAATGTCAATCAGCTAACCTAGTCCGACACGTTTCTGTTGGTAGCCGCGATCAAGAATTGCCTGCCACCAATCGCGATTGTCATAGAACCACCGGACCGTCTTGGCCAAGCCGCTCTCGAAATTTTCGTCAGCACGCCATCCAAGCGTGCGCTCGAGCTTTGAAGCATCGATTGCGTAGCGGCGATCATGTCCTGGACGATCGGCAACAAAAGCAATTAAGCTTCGGCGAGAGCCTCTTGTGGAAGGCGAAAGTTCGTCCAACAGGTCGCAAATTCCTTCCACGACCTGCAGATTGGTGCGCTCGTTCCGCCCGCCGACATTGTACGTGTCTCCGACCACGCCCCGCTCCAATACGAGCGCAAGTGCCTTGGCATGATCCTCGACGTAGAGCCAGTCGCGAACATTCTGTCCATCACCATAGATCGGCAGAGCATCTTCTGCGAGCCCCTTGATGATCATGTGAGGGATCAGCTTTTCCGGGAAATGGTAGGGACCGTAATTGTTGGAGCAGTTGGTCACCAAGGTGGGAAGCTCGTAGGTCTCCCGCCATGCGCGAACCAGATGATCCGAGGATGCCTTGCTCGCGGAGTAAGGGGAGTTCGGCGCATACGCGGTCTCCTCGGAAAATAGTCCTTCGTCACCGAGCGTGCCGAAGACCTCATCGGTCGAAATATGGAGAAAACGAAAGCGCGAACGGCGCTCTTGCGAGAGAGCTCTCCAGTAACGCAATGCCTCCTGCAGCAACGTAAAGGTTCCCACGATATTCGTTTGAATGAACTCGCCAGGGCCATCGATGGAGCGGTCGACGTGGCTTTCTGCCGCGAGGTTCATTACTCCGTCAGGCTGATATTTCTCGAATAGTTTGCGAAGCGAATTTCCTTCACAAATGCACTGCTTTTCGAATGCGTAATTCGGGTTGCCTTCCGCACCCGGCAGTGATTCGAGACTGGCCGCGTAAGTTAGCTTGTCAATATTGACGACGCGCGCGTGCGTGTCGCGCAACAAGTGGCGGACGACGGCCGATCCGATGAAGCCCGCGCCGCCGGTGACGAAGATAGTGGATCCATTGAAACGCATGACTTTCTTGCCTCGATGTAAGCAATCACGCGCGGAATGAGCGTGCCACAGATTTCAAGTATTCGCCGTAACTGCTCTTTGCGGTCTTCTCGGCTAGCACGTTGAAGGCCTCGATCGAGATATACCCTTGTCTCAACGCGATTTCTTCGGGACAGGCGATGCGAAGCCCTTGGCGCTGTTCGAGGATTTGTACGAAGTGACTGGCTTCGACCAGGGAAGCGTGTGTGCCGGTATCGAGCCAAGCAAACCCGCGACCAAGAACCTCCACGAACAGATCGCCACGTTCGAGATACGCCTTGTTGACGTCGGTTATTTCAATCTCACCTCGGCCCGAGGGTTTCACATTGGCGGCAATGTCGAGAACATCGTTGTCGTAGAAATAGAGGCCCGTGACCGCCACATCCGATTTTGGTTGACTGGGTTTTTCTTCGATCGACAGGGCACGGCCCGATTTGTCGAGCTCGATAACGCCATATTGCTCTGGCGTGTTAACGACGTAACCAAACACCGTAGCGCCGCTCTTGCGAGCAGATGCTTTTGCCAGCATCTCCGGCAAGCCGTGCCCGTAGAAAATGTTGTCACCCAAGACCAGTGCGACGCAGTCATCGCCGACAAAATCGCGGCCGACGATAAAGGCGTCGGCGAGGCCGCGAGGTATCTCCTGTGTGGCGTAGGAAAACCTCAAGCCTAGTTCGGCGCCATCGCCGAGCAGCCGTTGGAACAGCGGCTTGTCCTGAGGGGTCGAGATAATCAAAATTTCCCGAATGCCGGCGAGCATCAGCGTCGACAGCGGGTAGTAAACCATTGGCTTGTCAAAAACCGGTAGCAATTGCTTAGAAACGACAGTCGTTACCGGATAGAGGCGCGAGCCAGTTCCACCGGCCAGAATGATGCCTTTCATGGTCCCTCGCAGATTTACCAGCCAGAAAGTATCAGATAGTGTGCGCCGCACAAGTTTGCTACAATGCTAAAGTAAATGCTCGTGCACGGGACGCGAATTCCGCCGATGAATGTTATTGCGACAGAATTGCCAGAAGTCCTGATCATCGAGCCTAAAATGTTTGGGGACCAGCGGGGCTTCTTCCTCGAAACCTACCAGTCAAGCCGGTACGCCGAGCATGGAATTGGACGGCCGTTTGTTCAGGACAATTTGTCCCGGTCTGAGCGTGGCGTGCTTCGCGGACTGCATTTGCAAAACCCGGTCGCACAGGGAAAGCTCGTCACCGTCCTTCGAGGCCGGGTGCTCGATGTGGCTGTCGACGTTCGCGTCGGAAGCCCAAATTTCGGGCGGCATGTCGCCGTTGAGTTATGCGAGGAGAAACGTCGCCAATTATGGGTCCCTCGCGGGTTTGCCCACGGGTTTGTCGTTCTGTCCGAGACGGCTGATTTCTTCTACAAGTGCGACAACCCCTACAGCCCAAAGGATGAGATAGCGGTTCGATGGAACGATCCGGCCATCGGAATTGATTGGAAAGTGACAAATCCGTTGCTCTCGGCCAAGGATGGCGGCGCCCCACTGCTTGAGGAGGTCACGGACCTCCCCGTTTATGGACGTGTGTGATGCGCGTCCTGCTCACTGGAACCAACGGGCAGGTTGGTGGTACGCTCCTTCCGCTGCTCCAGCAGCGTGCAACTGTCATCGCGCCGCCGCGGTCCGAGTTCGATTTTGCGCAACCTGACGCACTGTCCCAAAAGCTCGATCGCTTTGCACCGGACCTCATCGTGAACCCTGCGGCTTTCACCGCTGTCGACCGCGCCGAAGTTGAGCACGAGTTAGCATTCCGAATTAACGCGGAAGCCCCGGCCGCGATTGCGCGATGGGCTGCGCGAAAAAGCGTCCCACTGGTGCACTTTTCGACAGATTATGTCTTTGACGGCTCGGGAAGCGAGCCCTGGCGCGAGGATAGCGTACCCAACCCGCTTTCCGTTTACGGCTCCAGCAAGCTCGCAGGCGATGCCGCCATTGCTGCGGCCGGTTGCCCTTATTTGATCGTCCGCACGTCATGGGTTTATGCGGCCAGCGGCGCCAATTTTCTCAAAACAATCGCTCGTTTGGCGAAAGAGCGTAAGGAGCTCAGAATCGTCGCGGATCAGATCGGAGCTCCGACTTCGGCAAAGACGATCGTCGACGTCGTAGCGAACATTGTGCCGATGGATCGTTCAGGCTTAGACGCGACGTTCGAGCAGCGAAAAGGCGTTCTGAACGTCGTTTGCGCGGGGGAAACGAGCTTCCATGGTTTCGCTTCGGCCATTGTGGAGGGGCTGAGATCGCGGGGCTGGTCGCTTCAAGTCGAGGACATTGTTCCAATTCGCTCTCATGAGTTTCCCGTAAAGGCAAAGCGGCCTGCAAATTCGCGGCTGAGCCTGGAACGGCTACGCCGCGAATTCGGGATTCTCACGCCCGATTGGCGGAGCGCGCTCGAGCATGAACTCGATCTCCTGGTGGCGGCAGCGGCATAGTCGGCTTTTCCCGTTATTTCGATTCGCAGTCCCGTGCGGGGTGCGGTTTCGAAGCGTTCTTTGTGGCTGGCCGAGGGGGCAGCGCTGGCTGGAACGCTACGCATTGAGGCTCCTTGAAGGCGTGGACGCCGGAAAGCCGCGCGACAGAGGCGAAGCTTTTAGCCTTTATTAACCAAGCCGGACCCATCGTCCGGTCTAGCGCCTCAGACCGGAAATCACAGATGTTCCAGCTGTTCTTGCGAGCCCGTACCCACCATTTCCTAAGAGATAGCCTCGGGCGAGCACGGGAATTCCGCGCGCGCGCACCCGAACGCGATGCCGAGACCGATCGGTCGCGCATCGAAGCCATCATGGTTGCCATTGAGCTGGCTCTACACGAAGCCGAGCGTGAGCAGACCGGGTTGAACCAGCGGGTCGAGGATGTGCTGGCGCGGGCCTCTGTGACCATTGGCAACGGCGATGACGAATACCTTGAACGGGAGACGCTCGACACCCGCCACCAGAATCTTTTCGACAAGGAAATTCAGAATGGGCAGCGTCGCCTCAAGGAGCTCGCGTCCTCGATAGCCCATTTCAAATTCCTGAAGTCCGCGCTATTGAGTCGCTTTCCGGAGTTCAGGCCGCCGGCGAGCAACAACTAGTCGTGCGGTTAACTTGAGCTCTCCCAGGATTCAATATTGCAGAACCCGCTCCGGGAAGGCCGGATGAGCAAAGCGGGCATACGTCCGGATCCGGCCATAGGCGTAGGTCGGGTCGTCGTCCCTGGTACGCGGGTCGAATCCGGAAGGATAGAAGCGCTCCAGCGACCGATGTCGAACGTGAACTACGATCGGGCAGCCGCAGCGCGGGCCGCAATAAGGATTGGGACCGCGATCAATATACGGCGCAGCGCTCACTCGGCGAACGGCTACCGGCGGGACGGAATAGTCGGCAGCGAAAGCCGGCGCAGCGTAAACAGTCAGGCTTGAAGAGAGCGCGAGAAGTGCAAGAAGAGATCGCATGGTGGCATATTCCCCCAACCGCCGTGATCTTAGACTGTCCGACTGGATTGGGCAAGCCAAGTCCGTCGCTTGGCCGCGTCGAAAAGCTACTTGCGCAGCGTGGCCAGGAAGGTCGGGTCAATCGTCTGCACCGCTTGCTCCAGAAAAGCCCTGCCCCGTTTTGAGGCGCGCCGGTAACTGAGCTCGAGCGAGGACTTCATCTCCGGCAGTCGCGTCAGCATGAGCCGCACGTCACCTTGAGCGAGGTCGGCCAGGTCGGGATCGATAAGCGCATCACCTGCGGTTGCGGTATCGAGACGCATTGGCAGAAGGCGAAGGTCGTTTGGTCCCGTAAAATAGGCCATCTTGAGCGCCTCGATAACGCCCGGCCCGTTGGGGTCGCGTTGGGCTTCGAGGAGCGCCATAGCGAGCCAAAGTTCAGCATCGTAGGGCGCCGCTGAGAGCGTGCGTACCGCACGCGATCTTGCGCGATCACCCTCAGCCGAGCCGGTTAGGGTCACGCCATGCTGGATCGCCTGAAGCGTAACAATTAGCGCGTGGTTGCTCTTCAAATCGGATCTGAAGAGCGGGATGCCTCCTGGCCAGACGGACGCTGCGCCTGCCGGCGCGCTGATGTTACTTGGATCATTCGGGAATGTCGGCCGGACCGCCGTATCGAGTTCCGCGACTGTCGACGCGACGCCATAGCAGCCCAGGATCAGTGCGAGGACTATTAGAACGACGCGGAAACCAACGGCCGATTTCATTGAAAGATGCCTTTGCTCAGAGCGCAAGCAGGCTGTCGCCCTGGACGGTCAACAACGTCAAATTGCCCGTTGCGTAGGCGCCGGTGTCGATATTTGCGCGGTTGGGGCGAATGTCCGGCTGTTGAACTGGCGTGTGGCCGTGCACGATGTACTTTCCGAATTTTTCGTCGCTTTGCAGGAATTCTTCGCGGATCCACAAAAGGTCGTGTTCTTCTTGCTTTGCCAAGGGCACTCCAGGCCGCACACCTGCATGCACAAAGAAGAAATCTCCACATACGAAGCGCGCACGAAGTCCACCAAGAAACCTCATGTGATGCGGCGGAATGGCGATGGCCAATTGTCTGATGAGCTCTGCTTGCTCAGAAGCATCGGGGCTAAGCGAAGGCCTAAGTCCATAGGAAGTCAGCGTCTGGAGTCCACCAAATCGACGCCAAGCTTGCAGTTGGAGCGGCTCCTGAAGCGCCTCCAGAAGGAATGCCTCGTGATTTCCCTTCAGAAACACCGATTCATGTCTCAGCCCGCGCTCAATTAGAAGATCGATAGTCCGACGAGATTCCGGGCCGCGGTCGATGTAGTCGCCCAGAAAGACGTGGATTGCTCTCATTGAGCCGAGATTGGCCAAATCGCGGTCAATCACGGTAAACATTTGCTGAAGAAGGTCAGCGCATCCATGAATGTCGCTGATAGCGTAGATACGAATTCCGTCCGGCAATCGGGGCCTGCGCGCTTTGGTCTTTGCTCGCGACAATCTCAGCATCTTGCAAACCTGATCGCTCCCAAGTCTTCCGGTCGAGAATCCAGTCATTGAGTCGCGGATCAGTAAACGGAATCACAAAAGCCTAGGTTGCTTTTGATTCTATTTAAAGAACGGAACAACGCAGAAAATCAAGTCGTTAGAGGTAGCTTCCCCTCGAACAAAGTTGTGGGGAGCAGCTTATGCGCAAAGTCGCAATCATGGTCGCGGGAGCATTGGCCGCGATCGCAAACTTGGTCCAGCCTTCATTTGCCGGCCTCTTGGGTATGCCGATGGGCCTTCAGTCGGCTATTCAGCATATCAAGCTTGAGACACCTACGTTGCCGCCGCTAGCATATACCCAATTCTGCCTCCGCTACCATGAAGAGTGCCGTTCGCGGCCAATTTTCCGCGGTGGCCCGATTCAGCTGACGACAGAGCGTTGGGCCGACCTCAAGGAAGTCAATCAATCGGTGAACACGGGGATCGTCCCGGAACCCAACGAACTTGGTCTTGCAGCCGAGCAGTGGCTGATCAACCCAGGTCGTGGGGACTGCAACGACTATGCGGTCAGCAAACGGCATGAACTGCTGGTCCGCGGATGGCCAGCGCGCGCCTTGCTGTTGAGCGAAGTGGTTGCCAGTTCGGGGGAACATCATCTAGTGCTGGTCGTGCGCACAAAGGGTGGCGATTTCGTCCTCGACAATCTGACCCCTCAGATTAAACCGTGGTCTCGTGCGCCATATCGTTGGGTTCGCGTCCAATCGCCACATGAACCGAGATTGTGGGCGACCGTTGCTGCCAGGCGTGTTTGACTCGTTCCTATAAGCATGGATGCCCCGGACCTGCTAGGAATCAGCTGTCGAGGCTGCTGGTGCGCCCGCTGCTCTGCGCGAGTCCAATACCAACCAGCACGGCCGCGACCACCCAGATAAGCGGGCTCAATAACCCGATATCAAGAAAGCTCCCTATACCAAGGCACAGCAGGCTCGCTGATGAGGCCGACGGGAAGTAGGAATCGCGACCGCGCCTAATAGCTCCCCGAAACAGAAATACGATCAGCTGGATCGAAGCGAGGATCAAGGCCACCAAAGCCGGTATTCCCCATTCAATCGCCACCAATGCGGCTGTAGTGGGTGGGAGAACAGGAACGCTTATACCAATATCAGCATAAACTCGGGCCAATGAGGTAAACGTCCCAACTCCGTGGCCAACCCATGGAGTATCCGTCAACGCCCGCATTGCTATGGTGAGCGCACCGTCGCCATTCTCCGAGGATAGGCCGAAAGCGAACGGCAACGGACCTTCGCCATAGGGAAATGACATTGCAGCTAGGAGAAGGGCAAAAATCGAAAACAGGATGACGGCTGGCCAAGGGCGGGCGCCAAGCCTGCGCGCAATCGCGAC
Organism: Bradyrhizobium sp. B117; assembly: GCF_038969555.1. Taxonomy (NCBI): domain Bacteria; kingdom Pseudomonadati; phylum Pseudomonadota; class Alphaproteobacteria; order Hyphomicrobiales; family Nitrobacteraceae; genus Bradyrhizobium; species Bradyrhizobium sp. B117. Next base: position 7,883,820 of record NZ_CP152414.1, on the reverse strand, counting down.
AAAGAAAATCGAGTAAACGGCAGCGGCTGTTGGAATGAGGTGCCGGGTTGAGCCGATACTTGCCAAGGCCGCTACCGAAATCGCGATCGCAAGGATTGTCAAAAATAGACGACCTGCGAGAGAAAAGTCCGTCGGTCGATGACTCGCCTCTCGCCTTGTGAAATGACGCTCGAGTGTCATGACCACCATGGCGCTGCCTAATACCACGGAGAGACCGCTCCAGGCGACTAAGGCTGTCGATCCCTGATGGTCTAGGGAGGGCAGAATGGCGATCGGCGTGAATGTGCTGAGCGCAACCACCGCTACGAGCAAGCTCGTCATCGCGAAAAGTGCCAGAAATGCGGTTTCCGCTCTGCGCCTGTCTCGGGCGATCAATGAAGCAGAAACTGTAATTGAAAAGACCCCGAGATACGCCATGAGGCTTGCGAAAGTACGGCTGGGGTCAATGCTGATATGTCCCCACAAATGCGAATCTCCAAATGCGTTTGATGTCAAACGCCAGATTGGATTCGCCGCTGAGAGGGGTAGGGGAAGAATTTGCAACGTCATCCAAATTGCTGGAAAGGCGATCGCAAATCTTAGCCGTCGGAATGGTTCGAGAGCAGCGGTAAGATCTGCTCCATAAGCCATGCTCGTGGTGATCAACAACAGGCCGGCGCCCGCCAAAAGGACGCAATTCTCAAGAGCCTCAGGGGTCATTGCCAAAGCCGCCGCTGTAGCCAGGAGCACGATGAGGAGGCGAAGCGAGAGCTGCAAGGAGGTACTTCGCAAACTAACCACGTCAGAAGGGTCATTAGTCACTATCGCATACCGACCGGTAGACGCAAACTTACCCGTCGAGCTGCCAGCGTTCACAACGTCCCCTAATTAGCGTGTCTCCCTGGCGTCATGCCGGCGATAGAGCGCTGCGATAGACTTTTGATTGGGACGTCGAGACAATGGAGCGCGAACTGCTGCAACACTGTGCCTAGCAATTAGCCCAAACGCGAAGCCGACCTGAGGCGCTGCCGCCGCGAGAAGGCTTGCACCGAGCGCCTCAAAGACGCCATTCCCCGAGCAAAATTCAACAGTGGTGGAAGCAACTGTTGCGAGGAGTGCGATCGGTATTAGAATCCAGACGCGGAAGCGCCAAGCGAGCACCGCTCCAGTCAAGAAAAGCCCCAACAAAACTTCAGCCATTTTAGTCCCCCGGTCTACCCTCTCACCGGGACACCTAAAAAATTGTGAATGTTCAGCGATCGAGAGTGCAGCTTGCCTTTAGATGTCGAACCGCCTCAGCGAGCCCCGCAATGGGAATCGTGCCACTAATGGGGGGTGAGGATGCAATCTCTACCGACAGCGCGGTCGTTTGCTGCCAGGCTCCCTCTACCAGACTGATAACAGCGTCAGGTAGGAGCAAAGCTTCGCCGTTCTGGACCGCTGACGATACAAGCTCGGTTCGGTTTGATCCGGCGACTACGACAACCTTAGGCCGGTCTGCCTTTTGCAATGCTTCAACCAGGATAATGAGGACATCGTAATGATCCGAATTGCAGCGCAAAGTCAGGCCGGCGAGTGCGAAGTCGGATTTGGTGGTGTCCGCCGTGTGAATTAGCGCCGTCGTTTCCGGGCCTCCAGCAGAAACGCGGGTCTTTGCTAATTGCCACCCGCCTGAGAGCGGATAGGTTTGGCTATTTCTCCTCAAAACATCGACTGCCGGGTCGCTGCAAGTTCCTGTTTGAGATGTAGCCACGCTCTTCGAGCATTCAGCTGACGGAATTGCACTCTGTGCCAGCGCCGAGACTGCGCCAGCAAAAAGCAGAATTGCAAGAAGCGGAACTAGAGGAGCCGATCCAGACTTGACGGCCTGGATGTTTTTTTGGCAGTTAGCGGTCGTTAAATTTTGCGCAAATGCGCCGCACAATTTTATTGCAATGCAATATAAAATGGTGTTCTTTATAATTAGGCCTCGCTCGTCATAGTTAGTTCTAGGAGGCGATTCTGGTAAATCGAATCTCTTCATCGCCCAACCCTCCTGAGGCTCTGTCGTCCGGGCGGGTACTCGCCTCGCGCCGCCTGGAAGCCGGACGGACCGAAGCCATCGATCGCTTGGAACAGTCCTCGCAGTCGCGACCTGCAGCGTATCAAGTCAAGATACCTTACGGTGCTCTTCGGCATTTGCTAGCAGCGGTAGACGGCGCACTGATCATTCTCTCCAGTGTTGTTGGTGCGGGCTTGTACCAGATTTTGGCGAATGGCGAATTTACCAACCCGCAGCAGCATCTTGGGGCAGGGGTTATAAGTGCTCTGCTGTACGTTTTGATCGGGCAATCTAGCGGATTCTATGATCTTCGTGTTGTGTTCTCCCGGCGACGGAAGGATGCGGGTCATATTTTGTGGCAGTGGATCTTAGTCAGTCTTCTGTTGACCCTCTTAGCCTTTCTCATGAAGAGCGGTGCCATTTTTTCGCGAGGCTCGATCATCTGCTTCGGAATATTGGCATTAGGCTTGCTTTTGGTAACACGCCGCTTTTCGAAGGGATTGGTGGCGGCTGTTGTGGCTGATGGTCAGGTGAGGGGCCGTCGGGCGCTGGTTTTTGGTACGAAGGATGAACTCGCAGCGCTTGGCGCCGAGGAATTGCTTGAGAGATTTGGTCTGACTGAAATCGCACGTATGGCCTTCGCCGATGGAAAAGACGGTGGCCTTGCAATGACTGATGCTGAATCCTCCGCCTTGGATGAAGCTCTCAATGTAGCCCGCGATAAGGGGGTTGATGAAATCGTATTGGCGTTTCCGTGGACCAATACGAGGAAGCTGGAATTGGTTCGTGATCGACTACGGATATCACCTCTTCCCGTTCAGTTGGTCCCGGATAGGCGCATTCGTTTTTTGGCCGAGAACCCGTCCTTCCGTCTACGAAAGTCGCTGTCCATCGAGATTCAGCGTGGCCCCCTTTCGACAGGCGAGCAACTCTCAAAACGCTTGGTTGACGTCGTCGGAGCTCTGACGGGGCTCATTTTCCTGACACCTGTGATGATCTTGAGTGCGATTGCAATCAAGATGGATTCTTCTGGCCCCGTCTTCTTCCGCCAGCGTCGCAATGGCTTCAACGCGAAACAGTTCTCAATTTTCAAGTTCAGAACCATGACCGTTATGGAGGATGGCGCGGCCGTTGTTCAGGCTCGAAGGTTTGACCCGCGTGTCACGCGGGTTGGCAGAATTCTCAGGCGGACGAGCATCGACGAAATTCCCCAACTCATAAATGTTCTTCGAGGCGAGATGTCTCTCGTCGGCCCCCGTCCTCACGCACTTGCGCATGATGACCATTACGGAGACTTGCTCGCGGAATACGCCTTTCGTCACCACGTAAAGCCGGGCATTACGGGCTGGGCTCAAGTCAGAGGGTACCGCGGCGAGACAGCTCGGGTGGAGCAGATGAAGGGCCGGATCGATTGCGACCTGTGGTACATTAACAACTGGAGCTTGATGCTCGACCTCAAAATTTTGATGCTCACTTGCTTGGAATTGGTGCAGACGCGGAATGCTTATTAAATTGAGCAGCGCTCCAGCGACGGAAATTTAGCAGCTAATTGGCGTCTTTGTAGTCATATAGAGGACAAGCTGTAGCTGCAGTGCAACAGCGTTTGCTTATCTCTTTCTAGGTCCCCCAATCCAATTGACTCTATTGAGGATTTTTCTCACGTTGGGCTCGGATTATCGTGGGGACTGTTTGTGAATCGGGGCATTAATTCGTTCGTTTTGCTGCTGGTAGCCATGCTTGGTGCGGCCGGATGTTCAATCATGCCGAGCTCCGGCCCCGAGGATCATGTTATCAAGAGTGAGATAACTCGCTCCGGGCCGGACTACGGTCTAGTGAAGCTTACGCCTACGGTGATCGACATCTTAAGGGAATATGGTCCGGGCGCCTTGGCAGGATCTTTCCCGGATAAGTCGCGTCCTCAGAGCATAAAGTTCGGCATCGGTGACGTCGTCTCTGTGACCATCTTCGAGGCGGCCGCTGGCGGCTTGTTCATACCAGCCGAAGCTGGCGTTCGTCCGGGTAACTTCGTTCAGATCCCAAACCAGAACGTGGATACGGCTGGCAATATCACCGTGCCATACGCCGGGGCTGTCAAAGCCGCGGGAAGGACGCCTAGTGAAATTCAGCAGGATATCGTCCGTGCGATTGGCAACCGCGCGATTGAGCCGCAGGTTGTGGTGGCCCTGATTACTCAGAACACTTCGTTGATCAGCGTCTTAGGCGAGGTCAACAATCCTCAGCGTATGCAGGCGAACGCTGCCGGTGAGCGCGTCCTGGATGTGATTGCGCGAGCTGGCGGCCCAAAGGGACAGGGGTACGAAACCTGGGTAACGCTAGAGCGCAATGGTAAGCGGGCAACCGTTCCTTTTGGAGCTCTCGTTTATCAACCCGACAACAACGTTTGGGTCCATCCGGGAGATACGCTCTACGTCTACCGCGAACCCCAGGTGTTCCTCGCTTTTGGTGCCGCTGGCCAGCAGGGGCAGTTCACCTTCGACATGTGGAAGATCTCTCTCAGTCAGGCGATGGGCAAGGCGGGAGGTCTACTTGACTCCCAAGCGGAGCCGGCGGGGGTGTTCGTCTATCGTCGCGAGCCGCGCGAGCTGGCCGAGCGGATTGGCGTCGATTGTTCAAAGTATGTCGGACCTACCGTTCCGGTCGTGTACAACGTCGATTTTCGAGACCCGGCTGGCTTCTTCCTGGCCAGCAAATTCGAGATGCGCGACAAGGATGTGCTCTTTGCCGCGAATGCCGCAACGTATGACTCGGCGAAATTCCTCCAGTACATCCGTCTAATCATCGCCACGGCCAATGACACGCTGGTCACGACCAGCAATGCTCAGATCGTAAGGATACAATCGCGGCTGTGAACGTCGTCCGATTACGGGTCGCTCAACGGGGCAGCAACAATTAAGCGCGATGAGATCCAGATGAATCGTCATCGCTCTTGTGTGTGTTGTTGTGCAGGATCTCTTTGGAGAACCGCTACACACTTTTCGGGTAATCCCCTAAAGCGGCATGGGTTAGTCTGAACCGATTTGGGATTCCCAAATTTCTGTTTCAGCGAGGCTAGGTGGCGATCAGCACCGCCATTGGCTGAATGAAATGGGTCGATGAGAGCGGCAGCGTTGAACCTAGTCAGATAGGTGGCTACCAGCCGAAGGCGATGCCGGGGTGCACTGTGATCGGATCGATGCGCCGTGCTTCATCGAGGGCCCGATCGATGGACGAGCTTTCGCACCTATGTCGAGAGGGTTGTGCTGCCCGTTCTTCGGCCCGGCGATATCGTCGTGCTGCATAACCCCGGCAGCCACAGAAGCAAAGCGGTTCGCCGGCCTCATCCGCTCGATCGGCGCCAAGTTCTTCTTGCTGCCAAAACACTCGCCTGGTCTGAACCCGAGCGAGCAGATCTTTGCCATGCTCGAGCACCTGCTCAGAAAAGCAGCGCGAACCGTCGATGCGGTCTGCGCGGCAATCGGTAAGTCGCTAGATACCTTCACACCCGAGAAATGCGCCAACTGCCTCCAAAAAATTTAGGATATCAAACCTAATGCCATCAAGCTTCAGCTTCGATGACTTGGGCCGGTGAATGGGCTGAGGCGCGATTGTTTATTTCGGGGGTAGGCTCGAGCTTGTTTGAAGGGAGTTCCCTTCATCTTGGCATTTTGAGGGGGAGACTGTTTCAGCAGGGTCCAAGCCTCGGATTTTTGTGCCGAAGCAGGTTCGCGACGCTTCGAATTCAAGCGGATATCAGAAGAGCACGGAAGCGACTTATGCTGGCCCCTCAGGCGCTTGCGGGCTTAACGCATCACATATCTCATTGCCGACACCGTCATGCACGCGGGCTCCTTCACTCAGCCCGCGCTCAATTTTCTTCGCCTGCCGGTTCTCTACGGAGTCGACGGGCTCACGCTGGTGGTCGTGTTGTTGGTAATCGAGCCAGCGCTGCCGGTACTGCCGCCGAAGAAGTTGTTGTTAGGATTTGTCACGCTGTTCGATACAAAGGTTTGCAAGGCGCCGGATGAACTCGGATTGTTACCGAGGGGGTTGACCTGACCGCCGCTTGCGCCGGCTGAAATACCGCCACCGCCTCCACCTACAGTCCCAATGAGCTGGTTCCCCGTAATGGCCGCGTATTGCTGCTTTGCGTCCGTCGAGTTGGTCGCCACAAGCTGCGTCTGGATCTCAGCTGCAAATGCGGGATCCGGGCGAATGCACATGTTAGCGGCCAGCCCCAAGCCGGAGCCAATCGCGCGCTGGAGATCAACACTCGGTGGCGGGTCAGCTTTGAGCAAGCCGATAATGAGAGGCAGGGTCGTGGGATCGCTTACGAGCAGATCGCGAATGTCGCTTGTCACGTCTCCGCCGCTCCGGGGTCCCGCAGGGCCGCTGAGCAAAGATGAAGGATTAGCTGTAAAGTCGCTGACCTTCTGTGGCGAAGCAGTTCCAGGACTGCATGCCGCAAAGGCGCTCGTCGTATAGGACAATATCGCGAGAAAAAGTAAGGCGAAAAACAGCGATCGACCGAAAGCAACACTATGCAATGCCATTGTGCCAACCCGACTTTATTGTCCAATTAGTTCAACTTATTGCCTTTTTTTAGTCAAGTCTAGGGCGGCGAGGCTTTAGCCAACAAACGCGGAGAGGTCGATTGGGCAAGTCCGGCGCCGGTCAATGTCAGGATTACGATAGAAAACCCCGGGATTTGCAGGGGAAAATCAACTTGGGAATGAAGGACGGCCAACAAACTAGCCCAAAAGCCAAACACGGGGAAAATCTTGTCTCTTTTTCGGGTAACCATTCCCCGCGAAAGATGAAATAAAATGGTTAGCCAGGCCAAGATGACGACCAACGAGAAGGGAAGGCCCATCTCGGAAGCGATCTCCAGCATCGTGTTATGGGCACGGTCCCACACGCCGACGACCGACGTACTGCCATTTCTATAGGCAGGAAACGCCCAAACAAAAGTTCCGAGGCCGGTTCCCAGCCAAGGGTAGTCCCGGATGATGTTCATTGTGGAGACGTAAGTACTAAGTCGAGCCTCATCCATGAAACCCACAGCGTCGAACCGGTCGCTGACCCGGCCGCCAAGCCAGAGAAAAGTCGCGCCAGCCGCGGTCGCCATCAACAGGATCTTCGTTGCCATCGCTGATCGGCTGCCGAAACGTCTCCAGGAATAGGTTGTTGCCGCCCCTACGAGCCCCAAGATGGTCAAGACGGATCCGGCGCGAGATCCTGTCATAAACGCGGCCGAGAGAGTGATAAGAAACGAAATCAGGCAGACTATGGCGCGGCGAGGAGGCTGGACGAGTGCCGCCCGCAAGCTCACGTATTGGTCGAGGTCCTTCGCTGCCAAGAGAAGCCAAAGGACTGAGCACAAGCCGAAATAGATTGCGGCGGTATTTGCGTTCACAAACGTAGCGGTTAAGACTCCGCGATAGGCGGCCTTCTCCATCCAGAGCACGTTGTTTGGTGCCCACACGGTCATCGCTATTCCAAATATCGCGTATAGAAGTCCTGAACTCGCGAAGCCGAGCAACAAGACGCGTGCCCAGAAACGGTTGCGGCCGACCAAATAGCCGGCCAAAAGCGAGGCGGCGCAGGCGATTTGCGAGCCGGCAGCGATCCAAGGCTGATCTCGGACTATCGAAATATGAGTCGGCAATTGAACGCCGAGCAGGTGTCCCGCGTGGCTCCAAACAGGGGTGTTCAAATGGAAATAGGCTCCGCCGTTTGGCACGAGTTGAGCTGCAACGACCAGCAGCCAACATAAGCCGACCAGAGCGAACGCGCCGACGAACTTCGCGTCCCGGGCGGAGAACTCAGTCAGGGAAGCCAACGTCAAAACCAAGCTCAGGAGCAGCACCTCAACAGCGACGATCTGAGGTACTGTCGAGCCAAAAGGAAGTGGCGCCAGCACCACGAGGGAGCAAAGGATAATAGCGCCTAGATTCTCGGACTTTTCACCTATCATTCAGGCTCGACATGCCCCGTAACGGAATATCAGTCAATTCGAGCCCGATTAATCCCGGCGACTACTTTCGTCCAACAGCTTTTGCCTTTCGCGATAGGTTTCCTGAACAAGCGTGAAGTTTGCGGCTGCGTTGAAGTCAAGCGATTTGGCCATTAACCGTTGGCTGAGCAATAAGCTCTGCAGATCGCGCAGTCGAGCCAAGTCAAGTTCTCCCATTCGAGTACCCAGGGGCCTTAAGAAGGGACGCAGTTGCTCCATAGTTTCTGCAACGCGCACCGGATTGCGATCGGGCAGCACCCTCTGGTCCCCAATTCCGACAAGTACATTGAAGTCTTGATATGCGGCGTCCCATGCCGCAAACAGCCCCCTCAGAAAGCGCTCGCCGATCTCCGGATGGGTAGCAATCATATTCTCTGATGCGATATACACGGACCCAGGAACATGGATGCCGAGAGCATCAGGACTGGTGGTCCGAAAGCGGATACCTGCCTCTTTTAAGTCACGCCCTTCTTTTTCCCACTTGCCCACGATCACGTCCGCATCGCCGCGCAAGAGACGGGAAGCAAGGTCTTCCTCCTGTGTGACCTTTAGCTCGGATCGCGGGAGGGCATGCCTTCTAATGATCGCCTCCAATATCGGTCCGCAATCCGTCGAGGGGGCATATCCAATGATTTTCCCGGTAAGGTCGCGCGGAAGCGCGATTGGTTTTCCCGGCAGAGAGTAGATTTCAACCGAGTTGACGATCTGAGAAGCCGCGAAGGCTACGATCTTTGAACCAAGTGATCTTGCGCGCAGAAACCCGCTCGCGGAAATCTGTCCGATCAGGCGATCGTTGCTTGCTACGGCAGCCGCTGTATCCTCGTCACTTGTACCGTCGATCGCAGAGATGGTGAGGCCCGCGCGATCGAAGAAACCATGTTCAATTCCGAAGACGAGGCCGATCGCAGTGTCGTTGAGGCTGGAATTCCACTTCACAGAGTAAACGGGAAATCTAATCGACGCGCGGTCGCCTGTAGGCTCAGGTACCGACGAATGGATCGTTGCGCCATAGAAGCCGACGGTCAAAACCAAGGTGGCGGTGCTGAAGAGAAGAAGCGTCCAAAGCCAGCCATTCCGTCGCTTGCGCCGCCGGATGTGTTTCCTTCGAAGACGCATTCAGTGGCTCTCGAGCAATAGAGGGAGCGGTGATCAATAAGGGGAGCCGGTGCTCGTCTTTTGAAGCGCAGCTTACAAGTCCATGTTGCTACTGAACGTACTCTTGGTAGCTGAAACGAAAAAAGGCCGAGGGGAATATTCCGAGAACCTTCTCTACGCGCTTGTAACCCCCCACGCCCATTTCCGAACAATCGTTAGTACCATAATAACAGGCGCGGATACGAATCTCCATGCCACAACGATTGTCCAGGAGCAGGATTTGGTCGTAGATCTTGCTATTGATCGCCTGCTTCCGAACGGTGGGAGCTACGGACAGACAAGGCATGCCAGTCGCGTCGCGATGTGTCGACGGTAAAACTGTTGTTGCCAGACCAGGCAAAGTCTTTGCTTCTGCGATCTTCCCGTTTGTGCTTCCCACCGTTTCAACTGAAAGGCGCCTCTGCCCAAATGCTGCTTGAGAATGCGCACGATCATTCAGCATTAGCGATAAGGCGATGTATGCCAGAGCGCAGAGTGTGCTCCCAGTGATAAAAAATGATCGTACGCGTGCAATTCGATCCGCGACCTCCTGTCGCGATCGAGCATGATCTGCATGGCTCATCGGATTCACCTCCAGCCCGGGAAGCGCTTTTGGACTGCTCCAGGGATATCAACATCGATCCCCTTCGCGTAAAGCAGATTGTAGAACTGTTGGCGCATCATCGGACTTGAATTTCGAAGCTCTGGCAAAAGTAAGTTCTGCAATCGCCATCCGGGCCCTTCGAGACTGCGGGCTGCGTCGCGTAGCAGGCCCGACGACACAAGAGATGAGAACTCCCTTCGAATCCTCACTTGAACTCCCTCGGGAAGCTGATCGTATACAGCGAGAGCATAGAGGTTTCGTCTGGCGCCAATCCATCCCTCAAACGGAGAAAGCGTATATGAATAAGCCAGATCGTCCAGCCGCGCTGACGAGAGGTCCCCGGCCATCGTCGATGTCCAATAGCGGATGAACCACAGAAAACCTTCCCCCGGCACACATTGTAACGCAAGGTCGATCGAATTGCGTAGTTGTCGCAACCGGCGATCGGCATCAGCGGCGTCGGAAGCGTCGACCGCATTTTCGTAAAGAGCGAGCCGCACTATGGAAGCGCTGCGGAGCTCAAGCGCATGACAAAAAGCTCGCTCATCAACTCCGCTCAGGTCAATCTTCTCCAACACGGACGGGGCAAATGACTCGCCTGCGATGATCCGAGTGGCGATCGTGTTTAGCGTCAAGGTGTTGTCCGCACTCGTCGCAATTAGAATTGCCCACGCAAAGGACAATCCAGCAAAAGCCAAAATAGCCGCTCGTGCGCGTGAAGACGTAGTTGGGCTCATTCGTGGTCAGTCAGTGTAACCATATCTCTTGTAGTACCGACTGTAATAGTAGTCTCCTCGATGGCCATCGTACCTTCCCATGGCCGACATATCGACCTTGTTCAATACAGCCCCCAACATACGGGATTGAACTATCGGCGTTTCGCTTAGCGCTCGTTCGACTACGTCAATCTTAGTTCTCGCCCATTCGACAAGCAAAATATACGAATCCACAAGCCCGCCGGTGCCTCGTACGTCGATCACAGGTGCCAGCGGCGAAAGGTCAACAATGATCCGATCGTACTGGTTTCGAAGTTCGCGGAACAACCTTTCCATTTGTGATGAAGACAACAAGTCCGCAGAGTTAGAGAAACGATCGCCAACATTCGACGGAATGAAATCCAAGTTGGGCTCGATACCTGAGACGAGAACATCCTCAATGCTCGCGGAGCCCAGCACAATTTCAGCTAGGCCGGCCGTAGCGTCTGGTTGGATTTGGCGCGTAATCGAGGGGTTTCTGATATCCGCATCGACAAGAAGAGTTCGGCTGCCCGATTTAGCAAAAGCGTAGGCGAGCGCCTTGCTGGTGGTCGATTTCCCTTCGTTAGGCAGAGACGATGTCACTCCGACCACTTTGCTGGGCGTGTCCAGCGAATTCAGATCAGCCGCGAGCTTTATTGACCTGATCGCCTCGGCGAACCGTGAGAACGGAGCAGTCAAGACAGTCTCGGCAACATCGATCTCTTTTGACGCGCTTGGCCCGTTTGCAGGGTTGTGGCCGCCGGACTTGCCCGGTTGAGGATCGCGCGAAGGCCAAAGTAGCTTAAGGCCTTGACTTGGCAAGCGCGTGAGACCGGCAGTGCTTGCAAACTGCCTTGCCTCTTTTTCGGATACGACAGGGATGCTCGCAAGGCAGCTCACTTTGAGAAGCGCCTCTAGCTGCGAGGGCGTGCGCACCACGCGATCTAGCATCTCGCGTGCGAACCCAATCATGCCGCCTAATATGCAACCTGCCACAAGCGCGCCAAGCAAGATCAAGTTCGTCTTAGGCGATGAGGGGCCGAGCGATATGGAGGCCGGGGTGATTACGCGCGCCTCAGTGATCGGAAATGATTGCTGCTGAACTGACACCATATAGAGCTGCAGAAAATTGTCAGCGAGCGTTCGTGTGCTTTGAGCATTACTCTCGAGCTCTCGTAAAACGATTTGGGCTTGGCTGTTTCCGTTTGAAGCGGCGATGGCTCCGCTCAAGCTCTTCTCTATCGAATCTTCTCGTGCCTTGGCGATTTCAGCGTCGCTCTTGAATGTCTCAGCTGTACGCCTCAATTCGTCGCCGATCGAGCGTTTGATCTCTCGCATCTGATTGCGGAGGTTAACCACTGCCAAATGATTGGCGCCGTACCGGTTGCGCCAGTCGGCTTCTCGTTGGGCCAGGTCCAGGTATTGTTGGCGCAGTCGAATGATCACCTGATTGTTCAAGGTGTCAGTGACTGTAGCGAGTGTGTCGATCAGTGAGCTGCCGTTCCCGCCGGCCTCGGCCTTCGCGTCCCCCTCGAGGATATTCGTGATGCGAGAAAGACGAGCTTCGGCCTCAGCACGTTGAGCTCGCGCTCCGGTCAACTGACTGTTGATTTCTGCAAGTTGCTGCTCAGAAAGTAGGCGGCCGCCGGCATCGACGATGTTGTTTTGAGCCTTGTAGTCTGCGACGGCGCGCTCTGCGGCAGACGCCTGCGATCTCAATTCTTTCAGTCGATCCTGTAGCCAGACGGCGGCGCGACGAGAGGCCTGATATTTTGATTCGAGTGTGTCCACGATATAGGCGTCGGCAACGGCGTTCGCGATCCTTGCTGCGCGTTCCGGCGACAGGGACCGGAAAGAGATCTCGATGACGTAGCTCAGGCCGAGCCGCTTGACTGTGAGCTTGCTCTGGAACCGCTGAAGCGCCTGACGCGTAAGCGAATAGTCGGACGCCGGCGCACTTGGACCAGCGAAAAGGCCCGTGACCGTCCCGAGCAAGTTGGAAATCAATCCTGAGCTCCCCCCTGTAAACTCAGGATCGTCAACCAATCGCAGATCCTTGATGACTGCAAGGGCGATTGTTTCCGATTTCAAGATCTCAACTTGGCTATCGATCATCGCTGACTCAATCGGCGCGTCCGCCGTCGGCGATGATTGCTGCTGAAGCATGTTGATCTTACGACTATCGATAATCAAATTCGCCGTGCTGGTGTATTGCCTTGGGGCAGTGAGCAGATACATTGCGCTCAGTGCAACAACGCCGGCCACGGTAATGAGCATTACTGGATATTGTCGAATTACGAGCGTTTTCAGGGTAGCGACGATGTCGTGGAAAGTCATCTCTGGCTCGGATTCGGCCGCGCGAGGGAGATGGGAGCGGGTTTGAAGCATCAGCGGACCTGTTTCGAACTATCCGAATGAGCGCCGGGCTACGAGGGGCGCATTTGTGGTTGATTCAGAGCCTTGGAAATTGTTTCGGCGGAGCGGTAAGTCGCTGTCGCTCTTAACAAAAATCTAGATGAAAGTCTCGACAAATCGTAAGGGGCATCTCACAAACCTCCTTCTTTGGTTACGGGCCATTCCAGAACAGGTGTGGCATATTGGCTGCGACCCATGTAGCGCAATGATTCCCAAATGGGATCTCGATAATATTCAGGGTGGGTTTAGCGCCTGCCGTGAGCCCGGGTCTGTTGATTCAACGCGTGTGCAATCCGAAAAGAACAAGAAGTAACTAAGGCGGGTGTACAAACAGCCCGGCAGATCTCTGGCAATGCAATTACGATGACTCTTGTAAGTGTTTACATTCCCACTCGGAACCGTCGGCTGCTGCTTGAGCGCGCCATTGCCTCTGTTCGTAGCCAAACCCACCAAGACATCGAAATTATCGTGGTTGACGACGCTTCGTCCGACGATACGCATGAATATCTTCGGAGTATGATGAACATTGAACCGAGGTTGGTCGTGTTCAATCAACGGGTGGCTGGGGGAGCGCCGCGGGCTCGAAATTTGGCGATCCGCTCCGCCCGGGGGCAGTTCATAACCGGCTTGGATGATGACGATGAGTTCCGGCCGAGGCGAATTGAAGCATTTGTCAACGCCTGGGGTAGCTTTGCCTCTACGCGAACCGCGTGTCTGTTTTCAGACAGCGTAGTGACAAACGGAAGTAGTTCAGCGGTTACGACCGACAGAAGGTCGCAAGTCGAATACCGGGATCTATTTAGGCACAATTTCATCGGCAATCAGGTTTTTTGCCCGACATCCAGGTTAGTGGAGATAGGGGGCTTCGACGAAAACTTGCCCGCTTGGCAGGATCTCGATTTGTTCATGCGCCTGTTGAAGCGCTATGGTGTCGCCCAGCGAACAACGGACCCGAGTTATATCTACCACGTTGAACGGGGCCTTTCGCGCATATCCATGAAGGTTGAAAGTCGCCGCGAAGCCTTTGAAAGGATCGTCTCGAAGAATTTCGAGGAGGGGTCCGAGCAGCATCAGCTCCTGTTCTTGCAGCTGTTTTCTCCCTTTTATGGGACCGTACCTTCGCTTTCAGACTGGCAGCGTGTGCTGGCTTGGCGCGCAAAACCTCAAGTGTTCGCGCGACTGTTGCGCGCGACAGTCCGAAATTTTATAAAGGGCGGTGTATAGCTGGAGCGCTCGAGATTGGAAATCGGATGAATGCCGAACTGAGACCGACGCCGGCAGGTCGGGCACTTGCAAACTTTTTTAGCGCAGTAAGAGTTATCAGCCTGAAATCGCGCGACGATCGACGTCGAGAGATGGGGGCCGAACTCGCCCGTCTCGGCTTAGCACCGGACCATGGCCCGCTCAAATTTCACGATGCCTCTAGATTTGATGAGGCTTATCCATTTCCGTCTATCGGAGCGAAGGGTTGCTATTACAGCCATTTGGCTGTGCTGGAAGAAGCGCTGTCGAAGGGTTTTGAGAACGTTTTGATCCTTGAGGATGACTGTGACTTCATTGGCAACATTGAGCGCGCTTTACCGTCAGCGTTGGAAACATTGGGTCGAAAGGATTGGGATTTCTTTTTCGGAGGTCACGAAGATCTCATATGCGATGAAGGTGCCTCGGAGCCGGTCCAGCAGGTGCCGTCGGGCAGCTGGATTCGCGGAACTCACTTTGTTGCGTTCAACAAGAGGGCAATCTCGGCGATCGTGCCCTACCTGCGCCAGGAGATAGAACATCTTGAGCGAGATCCCGTCGGGGCGTCGCGGGGTATTGACGCCGCCTACACACACTTCGGGCGCGAGTACCCTATGTTCCGGTATTTCGTCGCGTGGCCTAAACTTGGGTATCAAAGACCGTCGCGAACCGATGTCCAAACGACATCGATTTTGGACCGACTGCCATTAATTCGGTCAGCTGTTGTTCCAGTCCGTAGATTGAAGCGGCTGCTCAGGAAGCGCGCAACTTAGGAATTGGAAGTAGCTTACCGCAAGGGCATGCATGGCGGACTTTCGGATCAATCGTCGGACACTGCTGACAGGAACAGCGATCTTGGCCTCGACGTCCTTCCTCGCAAAGGAGATGAGGTCGTCCGAAGCAAACTTTCAGCGGCTGTTCGGTCCCAAGTCGCTGTGGAACGCGAGGCCGCTGGATCCAGAACTTCGGGATGCAAGGATCCCATCTCAAAATAATAGGGCCTACCTGGAACAGTCCCCTCAGTGGGGGTCGAGATTGTTCCGAGCTGGGGCCAGCGATGGTCCGGTTCTCATTCGGGGCCGAGACAATCCACGCGGCGTCTGGGTAGCGGACGAGCTCAGGACAAGAGACGTCTTGATACCTCGTTTTCCAGAAGGCGTGGTGCCCGCCAAGGGTTCCGACGGCCATTGCGAAGTCCTGGATGAAGCTACTGGAACCATACATTCGTTCTACCGCCTTATGTACGATGCGGAGAGCGCGGCGTGGCGAGCCGGCAAATACACCTGTACGAGCGTTAATGGCACAGGTTGGGGCTCGCCTGAGCGTCCGGATGGTCCTAGGGCGTCAGGTACCCCGTCCACCAGCGGAATGCTGCGCGCTCATGAGGTCGGTGTCGACGTAGTACCTCACGCGTTGGCCGTAGTGGCTCATGCCAACGTCTTCAGGTCCGGCCCTGTGTTTCCGTCGACGCTGGAAGATCGCAATGGATATCAGCGTTATTCGGGAGAATTTCCCATGGGCACCCTCTTTTTGTTGCCGCCGGATTTCGACCCGGAGCAATTGGTATGGCCCAATGCGCGGGCGATCGCGCGAACTCTGAAGATTTTCGGCGCGAGGCTGATAGACCAGACGGTGGGAACGTTCGGCTTCGCTGGTGAAATTGGAGGCGAGTGGTCCCAGTACGTGAGCAAAGGCGGTATCTGGCACACGTCTTGGGCGGAAGATTTGACTAAGATCCGAGACAGCTTACGCCCAGTTAAGTCTGTCGGACGATGGCTGGATGCCGAGGGCAAAGAGTTCTCCCCACAACCGTGGGAGCGAATGAATCTCTTGTCGATGAGGGGGCCGTGGGCAAGGGATGGAAGTTCAGGGCGCGGTGAAGGCGGCTATGAGACAACATCTGGCTTGTTCTTGTTTTCCGAGCTTTCGAGCCCCCTTGTTTACCGGGCCACGCTGCGCCTGCGAGATGAGCGAGCGAAAGAGCCATGGTTTCAGTGGATGAGTGGGACTTGGTATCAGAACCCTGTGCCGGAAGCCCTCTATCAAGTCAGGGTTGAGGGGTACGGGGGAGGCAGCGCTGGCATTGAAATCCGATCGACGGCGACAGGCCAAATCCTGTTTTCGGCGCTCGACATGAAAGTGGGTGATGAGGTGAAGGTGCGTTGGCCCATTGATGCGTCGACAACCTCTGTGATCGTTCGCGGACGGCCCGGACCGCCAGCGGGCATCAAGCTGGTGCTTGAGATGGCCTAGTTACACAGGGACAGTTGATGACGCGGATATTGCGCTATTCACTCTTATTTCTTTTGTTGGTTAGGACGCCGGCGGATGGCCTCATACTTGAGTCTCGTGTCGAAGGAGGGGGGCTTTCTCCTGGAGCGATCTTGAACGTAGCGGCAATCTGCCTAGCGCTTCTTAGTCTTCTACTTCGTCCGCAAACAAGCGCCAAAATTCCATTCCTCGTGTGGGGACCGTATCTTGCGATTTCC
Organism: Bradyrhizobium sp. B117; assembly: GCF_038969555.1. NCBI lineage: Bacteria > Pseudomonadati > Pseudomonadota > Alphaproteobacteria > Hyphomicrobiales > Nitrobacteraceae > Bradyrhizobium > Bradyrhizobium sp. B117. The sequence continues at coordinate 7,867,169 of NZ_CP152414.1, read as the reverse complement.
GGCATATCATTGACTTATGCGACCGATGCTTTTGGTGCTGTTCGCTTCTTTCTCAGCATGGTTTCTTATCCGGCAATCTTCACTGCGTCCCTCTTGTTGCTCAGGAGCGAGCGGGATGTCGTCTTGCTCTTCAAGTGCGTTATCCTGTCCTCTATCATCCCATCCGCCGTGGCCTTCTATCAAGTTGCCACCGAAGGTTTTTCAGATCGCATACAGGGGACGCTAGGTCATCCGAACATCTTTGCGTTCTATATACTCAGCGTCCTCATCGCGATTCTTTACTATTGGCACGCGAAGCGCCCGAGCTTGCTGAAAAGGTATGTCTTAGGGGCATACAGCGTGCTGCAGCTCGCCCTGTTGCTTTTCACTCAGACTCGAAATGCGTGGGGTGCAGCGGCCATTGTGGCCATGATTTACGCAATCGTCGTCAACCGGAAACTCCTCTTGGCCCTGCCGGCAATCCCAATGCTGCTACTGGTGCCGCCGATTGCTGACCGCATCACAAACGTGGAAGCCACGCAAAACGTTACCTTTGATGAGGTCGAGCGTGGGTTGGTTGTGGTCAACTCATATGTTTGGCGGCAAAAGCTTTGGGGCGCAGCGCTCGAGCATTCAGCAAATGATCGTCTAATGGGGAAAGGGTTCAATTCGTTTCACGACAATTCAGCGGCATTTTTTCCATTGGGCGCCACGGAGGCTCATAGCGGCTACGTTCAGGCGATTTATGAAATTGGCCTGATTGGGCTTTTAACGTACGCTTGGTTATACGTGAGCGTAGGTATTTTGATTCTCCATCGAAGAGAAAACTACACCAAGCAGGGCTGGGTGATCTGCTGTTTGGTGGCTGCGAATCTCGTCGTGAATTATGCTGATAACATCCCTTACTATCTGGCTTATAATTGGTACATCTGGAGTATGTTCGGCGCAGATCTCGCATTGAGATATAGTCGGATGCGTGCGAGCAGCTCTCAAGCCGATCAGCCTGAAGGCGCGTTTTTGGCATCTCCCTCAGGAAAGGCTAGCGCCTCACGCTGTTAGATGCTTCTTGAGACTGTTTCTCAGCGCTGCTCTCAAGAGCTTCGCCAGCAAATACGGAGGCGCTTTTAGTTCCAGCATTCTGCGCCAATCTGAGACCGATGGAATGGTGCCGTAGAACGACGAGAACAACTGAAGGAATAGCTCGGAGTGACGCTCTGACGGCTGGTCTGACGCCTTCTCTATGATCTGTTCAAACGCACGGATGTGTTTTGCTTTATTCGAGGAGATTCTCGCTCGATTGGCTTCAATATGACAAATGTAGCTGGCTTCACCTGCTAGGCGACGGGCTGCTCCGTAACGCTTCACCAGCCTCATGAACAATTCGAGATCCTCCCAGGCGGGAAGGGATTCGTCGAACCCTCCAACGGACAATAGCCGCTTCGTCGGGCAAAAAATTTGGTTGCCTATGAAGTTGTGGCGGAAAAGATCAATATAGCTCACCTCCGATTTTCGGTCGATCGTAGTAAACGCGCGCGTCCCGTCGCTCATGATGCTGTCGGTGAACAAGCAAGAGATGTGGTCGTGCGCAGGGGCCAGCTCGCTCCACTCGGCTAGTAGCGCCTCGACCCGACCAGGCTTAAATTCATCATCGTCGTCTAGCCCGGTGGCGAGTTCTCCCGTCGCTCGTTTTAATGCGATATTGCGGGCGGCGGCGGCACCCGCTGGCTCATCGGAATGAACGACCACCAGACGCGGTTCAGTGAGGACGATCTGGTCGAGGTAGTCCCTTGTCGAATCCGTGGATGCATCGTTGACGACAATGATTTCGAGGTCACGAAATGTTTGCGCGCGCACTGAATTCAGCGCTCGTTCGAGAAGCTTCTGCCGATTATGCGTCGGTATGTATATACTTACTTTCGACATCGGCCTAAAAAGAATTCGGAAATCCAGGTTCGCCTAAAGCTTGTCAATACCTAGATGAGTTTTAGAGTTGTAGGATTATGCTTCACTATCAAACTTCTTCCAACGCGAGTAGCTATATTTTGCAATGGGTGTGCCGGGGCTGGCTTTTGCCATTCTCACGGACGACCTGGCCATAGATCAACTAAAGCTTATTGCGACAGGTCAGGAAACGATCTTCGAGTAGGGAACGCCGTATATGGACAAGGCCGACGTCGGAGTCATCACGATTGCTATCGGACATGAGCGATATTTGAGACAAGCTGAGATTCTGGCTTCTTCGCTTCGACGAAATATGCCGAACCTGCCATTTGCGATCGTGACGGATAGTCAAAGGTTCGAAGCGACTGCGGAATTCGTCATTCCTCCCCTGGCGGACGTGCCCGTTGGTGTCGTTCAGAAGGTGCATCTAGACCGATATACGCCATTCAAGCAGACGCTTTTCATTGATTCAGATTGCATCGTAACGAGGCCGTTTTGGGAGGAGCTTGAGCAGATTCGTCGTTTCGAATTCACCCCGGCCCTCGAACGGTGGACGCCCGCAGATGGCCATGATGAATATTTGGAGGATCTGTCGGCGACCCTGAAAATGATAGGCGGATCGAAGTTTCCGAAGTTCAACGGAGGCATCTATTTCTTTCGCAATGGTCACTTGTCGAACGACATTTTTGAAGGCGCGAGGGAAATCCATCGCGACTATCGCGACTACGGGATTAAGGCCTTCGATAATTCCGGACCGGGTGAGGAAACCGTCTTGGCGCTCGCACTCGCGAAGCTCGGCGTAGATGATTTGTATAGCGACGAAGGACGCCTTATGCGGACGCCAACCGGGTTGAAAGGGAAGATCGCGATAAATCCTCTGGGCGGCGGATGCACCTTTGAGCGATACGACGGGCTGGTGTCGCCGGCCATTTGTCATTTTGCAGGACCTTACCTGTTTAGTCCTGAGTATCGACTGGCGGCTTATTCGCTCGCGAGCAATGTTCCTCCGGATCAGATCGGACCTAGGATTCAGGCGGCGGCACATGTCGCTGCTGCCCTCGAAAGAACGCAAAAGTTCGTCAGGGATAAGGTTCGCGGTGCAAAGAAGCGGATGGGCTACAACACGGTCCGGTGAGTCTTACCTCCTAAGGGAACTCGGCCCCTCGGTGTTGGCCATGGTGCATTCCATGATTCGTAGTGCTGCGCTCGACCTCTTGAGAGGAGTTTCGCCATGCGTTCGCGACTGCATGAGAACCTGCTGGATCTGATGGCTTTTGGTCCGCGCTTCTTGGGCCGTCATGTGCCGCGTATCACTGGCGCCGACACCGCGTCCGTTTCACTAGAATCGTTTGGTCGCCTTCACATGAGAGCCGGAGAAAGCGACGTTGCGGCGGTTCGCCAGGTGTTCCGGGACAAGGGGTATGACATTGGCTTCAATTGGCCGACCGGGCGAGCCATTCTCAACAGATACAACGAGATTCTGGGCAGTGGAAAGATACCCGTAATCGTTGATGCTGGAGCAAATATCGGGGCTGCGACGGTGTTCTTCAGCTCGCAATTTCCCAACGCTCATGTCGTGGCGGTTGAACCCGAGCCCGGTAACTTCGCAGTCTTGCTGAAGAACGTAGAGAAAAACAAAAACATTACCGCGCTACGCGCCGCGATTGGATCAACGGAGGGTTTTGTCTCCGTGAAGAATGACGGGCTTGGGTGGGCTGCTCGGACGGAGCGTGCGGCATCAGGGGTGCCGGTTGTCACAATGCGGGGAGCATTCGGGTCGGTCCCAAATGGGATCCCCTTTATCGCGAAAATCGACATCGAGGGATTTGAAGCCGATTTGTTCGCGAACAATGTCGAATGGCTCGACGACACCTACGTCGTCTACATCGAACCGCACGATTGGATGCTCCCCGGACAGCGCACGAGTCGTACCTTCCAAAGAGAAATGGCCAAGAGGGACTTCGAGATCCTCATTCGCGGTGAAAATCTCACCTATGTGAAATGCGCGCTGTCTGTGACGTAGGCGCAACTGTTTGAAACAGGTCAGCGAGTAGCTTACCCTGAATACGAAGATCGTGACGTGCAAGGGCTCGTTCTCGGCCACGCCTGCCCATTGAGAGCAAGGTCTCTGGCGACGTTTCCAGACATTTTCGGATCGCAGTCTTCATCTCAGCCTTCGATCCTGCCGGGAACAGCCATCCTGTTCCCCCATCAATAACCAACTCGGGAATTCCGGCCACGAAGGTGCTCAAGACGGGCTTTGCAAGAACCATGGCCTCCATGAGAACCACAGGCAGGCCTTCCGCGAAGCTGGGCAGAATGAGGGCGCGGGCATTCAAGATCTCTTGCTTGACCTCGGCGGCTGTGGCCCACCCGGTGATGCGAACGTGGTCGGCAAAGCCGTTCTCCGAAATGAGGCGCTCGATAGGCTCTCGGAACTCGCCGTCTCCAACAAGCACCAGGCGAACACCAATTCCTTCCTTGACGAGCTCCGCGATGGTCTCGACCAGGAGCAGTTGCCCCTTCTGTTCGCAGAGGCGACCGACGCACACGAGCGTGTTGGATATCGGTGCTTCGCCTGCGTCGAGCGCGCCGAATTCTTGATCGATCCCGCAATGAACCACGTGGATCTTCGGCCAGGCGCGAAAGTTCGTAACGCGATACAGCTGGCTTCGACAAAAGGACGAAATGGCGACGACGAACGCGGCACGCTCGATCTTCCTGGCCAGATGCAGTGAGTGTAACTTGTCGAATTCTTCGGGGCCGTGGACGGTGAAGCTGTATGTCACGCCCGCGAGAATTGAAGTGAGGGCCGCCACTTCGGTTGAGTTCGTCCCAAAGTGGGCGTGCAAGTGAGGAACAGCGCGCCCTTCGATCTGGCCGGCTATCCAGCACGCCTCCGCAAGATAGAAAAGGTGCCATATGGCTGGCCGGTCGGACCCGCGCATCATCCTCACAGCCGTCACCGTAGCAGCCCAGAAGCGTCCAGGATGGGAAATTGCTTGAACGATGGATGCAAGCAACAGTCGCACAATTCCTTGCTTCAAGACGAAGATTGTTTTTGCCGCCTCGCTAACGTCGGCGGGGTCAACGAGCGGAGCGTCCCAGCCGCGAACGGAAATGCGGAGAACCCGCAGTCCGAGGCGTTCCAGTTCCAGTATCTCGCGTCTGATGAAGCTATGGCTGACCTTGGGGTAGTGATTGACGATGTAGGCAACGTCGAAATGTGAATCGGGCGTGATATTCGGCAAGTCTTTGCGAGCATGCGGCTGGCCGGCGAGCTGGCCATCGCCCGCTATGTTGCCATGATGATGCACAGCGCGGCTGTCGATCTCGGATATGTCGTCCACGTGGTCTCCCGCAGCAACTAGCGAGTGTGCAAGCTGATTTGTGAACGCAGCCGGATCCGTCCCCGCCGAATGAGTTGGACGATCTGGTCTACGGTGGCCGTCCCGAATATGCTGCGGGCGAGGAAGATGAGACATCTCGCAAGCGGCGTACCGGACCGATAGGCCTGCAGGAGTGTCCTGCTGTTTCTGATCGGGTGGGTGAAAAAGGATTTCTCGGCGACCGAGTAAGCTGCAAATCCGAGATACGAGCGGGTTGAGCACGAGCGCTCCGCGAAATCGAGGATCGGGCGGAGGCGGTCGAAACCCTGCTGTTTGGATAGTCTCGAACTTTGACGATAGTCGCGATACTCCGAGAGAACGTCGGGATCGACGGCGAAATTCCGCGACTCAAGCCAGCATTCGATCACGAACTTCGTGTCCTCATGCCTTGTGCATCGCTCGTCAAATCTCACTCTCCGGGCCAGGAGCCGGTCGACGATAACGGTGTTCGTTTGCACGAAATGTCCGTGGATCAGAATATAGTCGTCGAGCCGCTCGCCGGGGGCGGGAAGCCGGCGGGGTGAAACCATCGCGCTCGCATCGGGGCCGATGAGGCGGTTTTGGCGATGAAAAACGATCTCGGGTGGAGCCTCGCAGGAGGCGATGCATCGCTCCAGGCTCTCGAGGCGATTTGGCAGGTAAATGTCATCCGAATCGAGAAATGAGACAAATTGACCTTGCGCCAGATCGATCCCGACGTTTCTCGATGCTGACACGCCGAGGTTTGACGTATTTCGGTGATATCTGATCCGAGGGTCCGCAAAAGCGTTACAGAGTTCTTGAAGCGGCGGCGTCGAGCCATCGTCGACGACGACGACTTCAAAATCGGGATTGCTCTGGCTCAAGCACGATTCGATCGCCGCTTGCAGCTCATGTCCCCGATTGAGGCATGGAATGATGATGCTGAAGCGCAAGGAGCACCTATCTGTCCGCAAGCATGGTCACAGACCTCGCTCGAACGAGCGCCTGGTGAACTCGGCCGTCGATTTGATGACGAATATCGGCGCAAGGACCAGATAGCGGCGCCACAATCGCCTTGGCTCCTTGCACAATCGATAGAACCACTCGAGGCCGTTGTTTTTCATCCAGTTGGGAGCGCGAGGTATGCTTCCGGCGTGGAAGTCGAAAGCGGCGCCGACCCCGAGGAATACCCCTTGGGGAACGAGCTCGGTCGCCTTTCCGATCCAGTATTCCTGCTTGGGCGTCGAGATTCCGACCCAGACGAAGTCGGCTCCGCTGTCGCGGATGGCTTCCAGGTCCCGCAGGCTTGGTCCTTCGAAGCGGAAATTCGCGTCGACGTTCAACATCGGAGGGCAGCAGATTCCAGCGATCTTGAGCCCGGGATACCGCTCCGACAGCTTTTCGGCCATCCGTTGGGCTACCTGCGGTCTGCCCCCGTAAAAATAGTGGCTTTGACCGGTGACAAGCGAGAGCTTGCACATCTCATCGACCAGGTCGGCGCCGGGAACGCGATTGATGTCCTTGGCTCGGCCGTAAATCCGGCACGTCCACACCAATGGCAGCCCATCGGCAACCACCAGGCTCGCCTTCTCGTGAAGAGCCAAGAGGTGCGGCTCTCCGGCGACGAGGGCAACAGAGGGAGTGTCGCGCACGAAGACGGCGTACGAGCGCGTCTTGGCTCTCGCCCAACCGGAGATCTGCCGGGACGCTCGCGAGAGATCGGTCAGGCTGATGGGAACGCCCAATATTCTGGTTTGACCGATTTGCCCCGCGGGGGAATTCGCATCAGACAACGGTCGCCCTCTCGTCAGGTTCCGCGCGAGCTATCGTAATCATGCCGCGGCCCGCGTTTGAGCTCAGCCTGCAGGACGTTGATTGTTTCTCACCTGCCGTTCCACCCAGTCATAGGTCTTCTCGAGACCTGCGCGGAGCGACGCCGACGGCCTCCAGCCGAGCTTGCTTTGGATCAGGCGGTTGTCGGAATTGCGGCCGCGCACGCCCAGGGGCCCGGGAATATGCTTTTTGGCGAGCTTCTTGCCCGCGATGTCAGCGACGATGTCGACGAGCTGATTGATCGTCACCATCTCGTCGGATCCGACATTCACCGGCCCCTGGAAGTCGGACCTGGTGAGGCGGATCGTGCCTTCCAGACATTCGTCGATGTAGAGGAACGAGCGGGTCTGAGTTCCGTCGCCCCAAATTTCAACCTCTGATCCGCTGACTGCCTGCGCGACCTTGCGGCAGACTGCAGCGGGAGCCTTCTCCTTGCCGCCGGTCCAGGTCCCCTCCGGGCCGAAGATGTTGTGATAGCGGGCCACGCGATTTCGCATTGCGTAGTTGCGATTGTAGGCGAGGTACAACCGCTCGGAAAAGAGCTTCTCCCAGCCATACTCGCTGTCAGGCGCCGCGGGGTACGCCGAATCCTCGGCGCAATTCGGATTGTCCGGGTCCTTCTGATTGTATTCGGGATACATGCAGGCCGACGAAGAGTAGAAGAGGCCGGCGACATTTCGCTTCTGGCAGGCGTCCAGGACGTTCAGGTTGATTGTCGCGGAGTTATGCATGACATCGGCGTCGTGCTCTCCCGTAAAGATGTACCCGGCCCCACCCATGTCCGCAGCGAGCTGATACACTTCGTCGAAGCGTCGATCGATGATCTGGCGGCAGAAGCTTTGATCGCGGAGGTCGCCGATCGCGAAATCGTCCGCTTCGGTTTCAGCAAACAGCGGATACTTCAAATCTACGCCGCGTACCCAAAAGCCCTCTCGTTTGAGGCGTTTGACTAGATGGCTTCCGATAAAACCGCCCGCACCACAGACCAGAGCAGATTTTGTAACCATTATTGGACCTTTCTTAACTCGCTTTTGCTGCATAGCACAATTATAAGGGCAATCAAATAGGGCCAGGTAATAAGGAACCCCGATGCGGCACATCCGATACGACTTATCGCCGGATAGGAGGGGTGTTGTCGTTGTGGCCGCCAATTAATCTTAACTCCTCGGCTACCCCTGCAGCTCCGAGGCGCTCTTCAAGTCTTCTACGATTGCGCTCAATGCAGCGATTGAAGCGCAAATGAAGTCAACCCTAAACAGCACTCGATCGCAGCAATGCAGTCTCCACCTGGCACTTCGCGCACGGTACTCGTGGTTCTCCAGCCCCATTGGCCGTAGTCCACGACTCCGCGGCACGGCGGGGCGAATCTTTCAAACTGCTTCTAAGAGGTGCCTATTCGTCTAGTGAGTGGCGCGACCGGGAAGAAGTAGATGCAGCGCCTGCCTTGCATATGGGGTTGTGAGCAGCAGAGAACCGACTGCAACTACCGAACAAGTCAAAGCCAATGAGAGCGCGACCAAGGTCGTAGGCTGCGCCCAGAGGGCGCCTAGCCAAGCGACAGCCATGAGTGCACCGCTAGGCAACAATCCGAGTGCCGTTGCCCGACCGAAGGAAGTTACGCCAAAAAGCAAGGCTGCATCGATCGACACGCGTATGACCCACGCGAATGCGGCTCCCTGCAATCCGAAGAAATGAAGCAGGACAAAAAGAATAAGCACGAAAGGCACAAGCTCTATCACGTGAAAGCGTGCGGTTATGTCGACGCGCCCTTGTGCCTGAAGAAGGCAAGAAGGAATATAGGCGAGTCCGTTGATCCAAATGCCGAATAGAATCGTGCGAGCGACGTTGCTGGCGGCGTGCGCAAACTCTGGGCTAATCCAAAGGGAGAGACCGAAATCGGCGAGCAGAATAGCCGGCGCGCATATCAGAGCCATGATGCCGCCGACCGCTACGAGCGAGCGATTAGCCATTTCCTGAGCTTCGGCACCGCTTAGACTCGAGAGGCGGGGGAATAATGCCTGTGTAACCGCCCCCGGCAATATCGTAGCTTTCTGCGCGAAATTGAATGGAATGGAATACCGTGCCACCGCTCCACTCCCGAGAACGTAAGCAATCATGAATTGATCAAGACTAACCAATATAGGACCGACGACATTTGTGACAGTTAGCCAGGCGCCGTATTTGATCAATTCCTTCGCCTCTGCGGGGGCAAACGATGCGCGGCCCGGGTGCTTCGTACGAGCCACTGTTAGGAATAGCGCGAAAACCCAAAGAGAGCGCGCCACCAGACATCCAAGCATCGCGACGCTTAGGCTGATATGAACTAGATAGATGAACCCGAGTGGCAATAGTTGCATCGCCACCGCGCCAAAAGACTGGATGCCGTTCAAAGCGTAGAATCTCTCCTCCGCCTGGAGCCTGCCAACAAAAGTGTTGCCCACCAAGGTGATGGGCAACAGTAGGGCAGCCAGCGGAAGCGCATGGAGGATCTCAATGTGAAAGGATTCAGATCCCTTGACGATAAACGTCAGTGTGAGATGTGACACAATTGCGAAGGAAAACGCGCCAATCAATCCTAGAGCTAAATTCATCAGCAAGGAGGTCTTGAAAATTATTTCGCGGCGCTCAGGTTCACCTTCTCCGATCTTCGCCAATCTGTTTGCTGTGGAGCGCGACAAGCCGAAATCAAAGAGCCCAAAATAGCCGAAGAGAACCCATATTAGCGACAGAATACCGTAACGCTCCTCGCCCAGGGCTCGCAAGTAGGGCGGGACCGTAACCAGAGCAGCAATCAATGGTAAGGCTACGCCCCAAAGATTGTGAAACACGTTCAATCGGAGACGGGATCGAGCCATAGTCAAAACTGCCATTTTCTGAGGCGGCACTCGGCCACAAGGGGAATCACCTGACCGAAACGATCAGATGCCGAGCACTCCCACGAGCACCTTGATATCATTTTTGGCACAAGCTTCTAAGTACCGCGGCTCGGCCCAGCCGAGATCTTCGACCTGATATCCTCGTGCTTCAAGAAGGCGCCGTACCTCGTCAGTCGGAGCTCCAAGAAATCCGTGCGTTTCGACCGCGATTACGCGTGGCTGAATGGTCATTTCTCGTAAGATCAACATCTCCGCGCCTTCACAATCGAGCTCTAAGAAATCGCATGGAGGCAACTCATTTGCACGAATTACCGCCGTGGCTAAGGAGCTTTCCGCTCCGTAAACGCTTATAGCTTTACCGACAACTGCATGATGTGCCTTGATCCGGTCGGAGACTTGGTTCAGCCGAGCTACGCGGATCAACTTTTCCAAGCCTTCCGAGTTTCCTTCGAAGCACTCCACATGCCCTATCTCCGACTTCATGGCCGCGACAACGCAGGTGACACCCATCCCAACGCCAACTATGACGATGTCGTCGCCGGTCCGGACGTGGGCCCTCAAAGCTGAAACAAGCGCTTGTTCGTAGCCTGGCTCATCCCTGTGAGCATGTGCGACCTGGAACAGTTCATCGCCCAATTTGCGACGCTCGACGGGGACCCCGGCGTAGCAATAATGACCGTGGTTTGGCAGAATCGGTCGAATTGTTCGGTAGCAATAAGAAAGCAAACGCAAGGAGGCTTCAGAAAAGCCACCTTCTCTATATGCTGTAAGCAGCTTCGCAATCATGTATTCGCTCCGATCAACGAGGTGCATAGTCGCTTAACGCTCGAATAAGGGCAAGTCATAAGGACCTGCAAAGATTTGCGCCATCCGCGCCTGATGCAAACTTCATCGCTGAAGCCCGTGGTTAACCGATTGCGGACTCGCGTCCAAGGATAAGGCTGCGAATAGATAACTCATGCAGAGTCCGGCGGTTTAAACTGGTTTGCCCGTCCGCGCCATGCTATGGTTGGTAAACACATATCCGTTAATCTATCGGCTTCAATTTGCTCTGACTGAGGCTGCTCAAGCGATTTGGGTCAGAAGAGCCAAATAGGCTGTACTGCGTCTTGGTCTCAGCGAGACCATGTATGAGAATTGACATGACTACGATCTCGATCGCGATGGCGACATACAACGGCGAACGCTTTATTCGCGAGCAATTAGCAAGCCTAAAATCCCAGACAGTCCTGCCGAGCGAATTGATCGTCACCGATGACGGATCGACCGATCGCACCTTAGATCTGATAAGCGAATTTGCCGCAACGGCCCCGTTTCCTGTTCGTGTGTGGAAGAACGACGAGAAGTTTGGCTATAAGGCCAATTTTATGAAATGCGCCAGTCTTTGCTCCGGTGATTTGATCGCTTTTGCGGATCAGGACGATGTTTGGCTTCCAGGAAAGCTTGAGGCTCAACGCAAGATCTTCGAAGATCCCGCCGTTCTTCTTTCAAGCCACGACGTGATGCTGTTGAGCGAGGACGGCAGCGAATTGGGAGATAGATGGCAGATGCTCCCTCGTGCCGGAAGCTATACGTTTGATCAGATGCGTCCTTCGGCCTTGAGCCTCGGCTTCACTCAGATGTTCCGCAAAGAATTGTTGCAGTTCAGTGATCATTGGAGAAATCCGTCTGTCGACGCCAAAACGTTGATGGCGCATGACGAGTATTATTTCCTGATTGCCTGTGTCATCGGGTGCGTCTTCTATGAAAGTAATGTCTATGCTCACTACAGGCAGCACTCGAGTAACGTGACGGGCCGCAAAAAGAAGGAGTCGATGATCAAGGCCTTGAGCAACAGAATCAACTTGGGGCGTGAGGAATACGAGCGCTACGTTCGGTACTCGCTGGAGCGGGTGCGTGTCCTGTCGAGCCTCCAGGCCGATCCGAAGGTTACGGAGCAGCAAAGAAAAAAGATCGATACGGCTGCCCAGAGTTACGCGCGCTTTTCAAGTCTGCATGCTCTCCGCTCGAAGCTCTATGGTGGGCAGCATGTTGGAGATCGAGCAGCGGCGCTGCTGGAACTTTGCCAATCGGGAGGCTATCGGCTGCGTCCTAATCCGTGGCATCTAACGCTTGGAGGGTTCGCCAAAGACTTCCTGGCGGTGTTCTATCGTTGAAGAATTGTGGCACAACGCGAGGCCTGCCGTGGCGGCGCGTTTGATCTCGCGGGAATAATTTTGAAAAGCGGCGCGATGCAGATATGGCCGCTCGATCGACATAAACAACGTCGCGCCGCTCAAACAGATTGGCCAAAGCAAGCCCGCCCAGTGAGCAAGAAAGAGATCATTGAGGGAACGCGAAGCCACGAGCATGCGGTCGCTATAACTGCATATCCACGTGAGCTATTTCGGTTGAAATCGAGCCGCCGTTGAGGCCACGATCGTGGCGCGAGTTCACGATCATTTCACCGCTGACACGCAATTTGTCGATCGCGCTTTGAAGAAGGTCATAATGACGACGCCAGTTTGGGATTGGTTGAGAGCGAACGATTTCTCCAGCTCCGCCGGAAGATCAGATGGCGATGTTGTCTCCTCCAAACGAAATCGCGCCTGACGCATTGGTGGAACCGCTGCGCGGAGTTTGGCCCGAACGTTTGATCGCGCTCGCCTACGGCTCGACGGTCTCGCTCGCCATGCTCGGCTGCGTTCTGGGTTCGGCTCTCTGCAGTGGGATCGGCTGGGTTTTGTCCTGATCCATCGCCAGCCGATGGGGTTCCCTGCAGAAATCGGGCTGATGCGTTCAGCGCCGCGGCATGGCGTTAAAGACACGGCGCTGCCCTTCTCGGTCATTCCACTCGGTTCCGTCGTTGAGTCCGAGAGCCACGGAACGTGACCCCATCAGCGCTTCGTCGCTCCGCGATGTCTTTGCTCTGTCAGCCTACCGTTTCAGCTTCAGGGTGGGCCTCTCAATCCCGTGCCAAGACGCTGTGGCAAACGCAAACGTCAGTCCGCCGGCCAGAAGGGCGAACCAGCTCTCGTGCCCCCGGAACTGCGGCATCGCTGAGATCAAGGCCTGTGAGATCGGGAATCCGTATAGATAGACGCCGTAGGAGTAATCTCCGCTTTGGATGAGTGGGATCTTGGGCAGATCGACTGTCCCGATGAAGATCGTTGCATACGTCAGAAAGAACGGAGCAATGAAGACACCCTTAGGAAACGCGAGCGCAAGAAGGGCGAATGCGCTTGCGCCGAAAAAATAGCTCCAGCGGCGGACGATTCGATCCTGCAGATGGAAGAACAGCGTGCCGACGAGAAAATAGTAGACGACCACGGGCGTGCCGTAGAGGCTTCTAACGGTCACGCCGAAATTGCCGAGAAAGCTTGCCGCCACCGCCGTGATCGTCAAGGTCGCTATCGCTGCGAGGTAGAACTGTCGCTTGAAGAACAGGCCGGTGACAATCAGCAGGGCAGTGACGAGATAGCAATAGAATTCGGCCGGCAACGTCCATAGATTTGCATTCACCATCCGCGGAACAGGATTTGTTTCGAATACTCCTGGCAAGAGCATGTAGACGAAGCCGAAGATGTTGCCGAAATACCGAACGAATTTTGGATCAGTAAAATATTCCAATAACGAATAGCTGGTGAGCAGGGGCCCCAGCACCAATGCGGACAGCGTCACTTCGGTCATGAGCGCGGGAAAGATCCGCAAAATACGAAAGGCCATGAACGGTTTGAGCGCGCGGACCCGAAACGCTGATCCGGCTACGAGGAAGCCGCTCAAAGCGAAGAACATCGGCACGAGCGCAAGATGATATGACCGTTTGAATGAACCCCAGATGCTCGTGTCGAAGGCGGCGCCCCGTGCTGCATCCATGGCCATCCCCGTCTGAGCAAGGGCGGCAGCGACCATATCGGGGCCAGTCGAGGAGCCGGCGATATACTTCGCATGGCCGTAGAATATCGCGACTGCCAATCCGACGCGAAGAAGATCGAAGCCGGGGCCTACACCTTTGTAGCGATCAAGAACCGACTTAAAGGTCGGCGGTGACGCATGGGCCATGGTCGCATTGTCGTGTTCGCTTTGTGGCATGGTATCTGTCTTGCAAGGAAATTTTAGTGTCCGGAGTATCGGAGATCGAAGCGCGCTAACTTCGTCCTGGGCGAGGGTCATCGCCGATCATTGGGCCCGCTATCTCGCCACTAAGTGCGAACAACGAGTGCTGCTCGTCTCGGACGCCCAAAGATAAACCCACGCTCCCAATCGACGTGTGTCGAATCCGTGAGCTCAACTCGGCAATGCTGGATCGGTTCTCTATCCAAATGCTGCGAGACAGCTCGTCTACGAGGAGGAGCTTGGAGGGCGCGCACGAGACCTGGGCGAAGCCCAAATTCCAGAAAGGAGGCATAAAAAAAGACCTTGTTACTACTTAGAATTGGAAAAATCTTTCAGAGCCCGACCGAGCGTTAAAGCTACTAGCCCGGGCTCTAGGCGCAGCATTGAAGAAGCGCCGTTGTTGCGATTTTATTGGTGTTCCCACTGATGGCACCGTGGAATGTTTTGCGCAGATCGCGAATTGCGAGTAGCGCTATACACCCAGTGCTCAAGCGGATTATTGCCGAGCCACGGCACGTGGTCAGCGCGGCGAGTTCGTCCGGTTGCTGTTCAGATTGGAGTTCGCCGAGGCGGCAGGGGGCGCGCCTTGGCCGATCGGATTTCGAAACGGATTGTTGCTTGGCCGCGTGGCAACGTGTTCTGGAATGCGTGGTATAAGTCTTCGGTCCGTAGACGTTCTGCTGGGTCCCCTGCGCAACAAAAACTATCGACACGATCAACAACGGTGCAGTGCGCATCAGTGCCTCCACGTGGCTCACAGGCGGTGCCTACCGTTCCAGGTAGGCTCGGAACCGACAGTTGGGAAGGCTTAAGCTTCCGAAAAAGTTGGCACGGTCCTTTGCCAAAACGTAACCGATTGGCGCGCCGCCGGCGCGCTATCCGATTTAATTCACGCCTAAGAGCCGCTCATCGGGTGTGTCTTCTATGAAACCAACGTCTATGCTCTTACAGGCAGCACTCGAGCAACGTAACGGGCCGCAAGAAGAAGGCGTCCATCATTAAGGCTTTGAGCAGCAGAAATCAGCTTGGGACGTGAGGATTACGAGCGCTACCTTCGGTACTCGCTGGAACGAGTACGGGTCCTGTCGAGCTTTCAGGGCGATCCGAAGATTACGGAGCAGCAAAGAAATAGGATCGATGCGGCGGCGCAGAGTTGCGCACGCTTTTCGACTCTGCATGCTCTTCGTTCGAAGCTCTATGGTGGGCAGCATGTCAGAGATCGAGCCGCGGCCCTGCTTGAACTTTGCCAATCAGGAGGCTACAGGCTGCGGCCCAATCCGTGGCATCTAACGCTCGGAAGGTTTCGCCAAAGACTTCTTGGCGGTGTTCTATCGTTGAAGAATAACGAGGCAACCTGCGTAACCTGCGGAGCAATCTTCTTCAATTGCCTAGCTGGACCGGTTGAATCGGCTACGAATTTTTGACAATAACCCGATATATTTTGAATCTGTCTTCTGCAGCTGAGCCAAAGGAGCAGATAGCCAATCCGCATCGCCCCTTCCGAGTTGGCAAGTTGAACATAACGAGATCGATTGGAACGTAAAATTACCCGCCAACACATCTTCGATCGTCCGTCCAACCTTGCCTTCAATATCGTAGCAACAGGCAGCGACTCGACCGTCCCAGGTGACAGCAAACATATCGTTTGTTTCATAGTCGCAAGGCGATTTTACTGGAAGCGACATCGGTGGGACGAGCTTACCTAGATCGACCTGACCGGCCCAGTCATGCAGTTGCGATCGCTTAGGCTGCCAGGTTTCAACAATCTCAATGATGTCACCGACGTGTTTTCGAAGCGAGGCCGCAGATCGTTCGTGGGCTGAAACGATGACATATCGAAGACCTGCGTCCGCTAGAGACCTCCATAGTTCACGCGAGAACATCTGCCGATCGAAGTCTAGTCCATTGGAAGAGAAAGATACCTCTATATTCCTCGCGACCGCGTGCTTGATAAAGTCAGACAGCCCGGGATTGAGAAGGGGTTCTCCAAAGTGATTCAACCAAACAAATTGCTTTCCTCCGATTTGCGGATTTTCCGATCGACAGACCAACTCAATACATTTTTTGAAGGTATCGAACGTCATATTTCCTTTTGGGCGGGCTTGCGAAGGGTGCGGACAATAACTGCAAGTAAGCGAGCAGAGGTTTGAAACCTCGATCTGCATGACTTTGTAACCCAAAAGATCCTCCTCATTCTCCAGCCGCCGAGCAGGCGATCCACAAAACCGACACTTGATGTGCAGCTCTTAGAGGGTCTAATTTCAAGCCCATGATACAAGATATTCTGAAAACTTGCACGCAAGCATGCGGTTGGAGGTTCATCCGGAGTCTTCTGCCGAATCGCATTGTTCGTGGAATGCGAACCCTGGTGGGCGCCTCTCCGCCAGAAGCCGGACATGTCCGATTTGGCGATTTTGCAAGAACAGTGCCGATGAGCACCGTGTTCGGATACGACCGAGGCACGCCCATAGATCGCATCTACGTCGACGCATTCCTGAACGACAACGCTTCCCACATTCGCGGTAGGACGTTAGAGGTCGTTGATGATCACTACACGTTGAAGTATGGCGCTCACCGCACGACAAAACGAGACGTCGTCGACTTTCGCGCCGATAATCCTAAAGCAACAATTGTAGGTGATCTTTGCCACCTCGGGACAGATTGGGACGGAAGCTTTGATGCAATCGTTTTAACTCAGACTTTACAACTCATATATGATTTGCCGGAGGCGGTTCGGGCCTTCTGGTCGCTCCTCGATGTAGAAGGTACGATACTACTTACCGTTCCCGGTCTTACCCCTATCGACAGAGGACAGGATTATTCGACTTGGTACTGGGCGTTTACCGAAACTTCCGCTTTACGATTGTTTAGCGAGGTGTTTGGCGCAGAGAACGTTGAAGTATCAGTTTTCGGCAATGTGTTCACCGCGGTGTCTTTCCTTCATGGATTGGCCGCCGAAGAGCTCGCGCCAGATAAATTATTCATCAGAGATCCGCATCTTCCCGTAACCATAGGAATTCGCGCCACTAAAAGCCGGAAGGTCGCGTCAATCAACTCCGAAGGCGACTAATTGGACCCCCTCGTAACTATCATCGTTCCCGCCAAGAATTCCGCAAGAACGATTTCTCGCACACTGCGAAGCGTCGTGCAGCAGACCTACGATAACTGGGAATGTGTGGTAATTGACGATGGATCATCAGACAAGACTCTCGAAATCGTGCTGGAGACGTCCAAGGCGGATCGACGAATATCAAGCGTAATGGGCGCTGGAAAAGGCGTGTCGTCCGCCCGGAACCTGGGCCTCGCTCACTCCTCAGGCGAGTTGGTTGTTTTCTTGGACAGTGATGACTGGATTTCGCCTAATTACCTCAAGATAATGTGCGCTTCTTTCAAAGAACACCCAGCCGCGTCGGCCGTTTATTGCGCTTGGCAACGTGTAACTGAAGATGGACGTCTCACACCGCCGGAGTGGCCGAGCGATTTAAGCAAACACCCGTTCGAAATGTTCGCCCGCTATTGCGCAGTTCCGATTCACAGCATCCTGGTTAAGCGTGCCGCCGTCGATAGCGTTGGGTGGTTCAATGAATCGCTTTGGACTTGTGAGGATTGGGATCTCTGGCAAAGGGTTTCCCGCGCCGGGCATCAGTTTGTCGGCGTGAACGAACCATTGACGTTCTATAGAATGAATGCCGGATCACTTAGCCAAAATGCCGAACAGATGGTTGCAGACGCAGCTAACGTGATCGGCTGCGCTTTTAAAGAAAGTACAACATCAATTTTTGCATCACATTCGCTCGGCGCGGATGAAGCATTGGGGTCTGAACAGACTGCATTGATGTCGTTTATCGTGTGGGCAGCCGCCGTCAAAGTTGGCGGCCGAACGTCGGCAGCGCAACTGCTCCTGCGAGACAATTTGGATGTCAAATCGGACGTTGAGAAGGTGTCTCGTTTTATCTTCGACGGATTGTGGAAGGGCGCTCGAGTTTTGCCGTCCGATCTCGCGCAGATTTGGCCGACGATCGAGACTGAATTCGACGAATTGATGCTGCTGATCGAAGCGAAAAGCTCCAGACCGAAAACCGGTACGCGAGTCCGGCGCAAGGTGGAGCGCTACGTGCTTGATGCAGACAACTCCGCCAGCTCGCGTGTTGTCGGATCTACTGCGAGCTTCACCTTCGATGTTGCGCGTCCGAAGTTCACCTCAATCAGTACCACAAGCGACCGTCTCCTCTTAAAATCTTGGATGGCTGGCCATCCAGTAACGTCAATTTTGATACCGGTTTACGACGACGTATCCGCCCGAGAAATAGTTTTTATTGCGGCCGGACTGGTCGGGCCGAGACGACTTTTGCGTGCATCTTTGACGCTTCTTAGCCGAGGAGCATTGCCGTCGGTTTTCTGGACCGTGATATTCGCGTTCCTCGCCGAATACACCAAACTATCAGCAAGATACGGAATAACAAACGCAACCGTGTTGAATGAGTCGCCTAATTGTCGAAAAGTTCAGCAACTTATCAATTCGTCTAAATCTCTTTTGGTGGAGCATGGTCCGCGCGCTCACACGATCCAGAGAGAGTTTAGCACTTCAGCGTTCGAATGTTCGCAAAGCGATCAAGAAATTTCAGTCCGAGATCAAGTGGAAGTCGATCGTGTGCCGGTGCTGATGTATCACCGCATCGCCGACGATGGACCAGAACAGCTCAAGCGGTTTCGAACATCGCCGCGACAATTTGCAGCGCAGATGGCTTGGCTCAAAAGGAACGGATACTACACAGTTACCATTTCCGATATTGTTCGACATTGCCAGGGCGGGCACCTGAGGGGTCGTCCAGTATTAATTACGTTTGATGATGCAACGATCGATTTTTTCGATGTGGCCTTTCCTGTACTCGCGCGTCATCGCTTCGGCGCTCAAGTATTTGCTGTAACCGCTTTGGTTGGCAAAAGCGCTACTTGGGACAGCGAGTTCGGCACTCCTTCCAAGCTAATGACTGACATCCAAATCCTGGAGACTTCGCGGGCAGGCATTGAGTTCGGGAGCCATCTTTCGACCCACAGGGCTGCCGACGGCCTATCAAACAGCGAATTGTTGGCAGAGATGGTGCAGTCACAAGCGATGTTGCAGTCGTGGACTCAGAAACCCTGCAACAGCTTGGCCTTGCCATACGGCGCTTATGACGAGCGCGCTCGATATCTCGCCCCAAAATGCGGGTATCAAGCGATATTCACAACTCGTGATGGGTCGGTCGAGCGGGGCGCGGACCCGCTATCTCTTCCGAGAATTGAAGTAAGGGGGGATTGGGAGTTTGCTCAATTTACCTTAGCATTGAACTCGCACGCCCTGTTGAGCTGAGCAAGTGCAGCCGCATTCGACGAGAAGCGATCAGCTTTGCAATCGTTCAAAGTTGTTTTAGGTATCTTGATTCACTTATTGATTCCTGATTTCCGCGCGATGCGCCAATGAAGAACATAGCAAGCCTCCGCAGCGGCAGTGTGGATAAGTTGACTCTCCAGCTTTTGCGGATTGCCGTACATCGTCCGCATCCAGGAGGGCCACCAATTCGCTTTTCGCGTTGCAACCCCGTTCCTAACGTTGTTGAGTTGAATCCCGCAACGCAGCTGTTTCGGCACGTGATCGCTCGAAATCTTTGATGATCTGATGAGGTACTGAATCAGTCGTCCTATCTATAACCCGAGAGCATTATGTGTAGGATGATCGCCGAATGCGTCACTATTTCAGAATTTTCTGCGCTCATTTAAGAGGCGCCGGTTCTTAGTATGATTGTACCGTCTGTTTTGCTGATCTCAATATACACATAATTTTTTTGGAGTTTGATGCGGATTTCAATTTGACCCGGGAACGATAGATCATTGAGGCTTAAATGGTTCGAGTTCTAGTTGCCGGGGGCGCCGGTTTCATTGGTTCCCATCTTTGCGATCGATTGATGAGGCGATCCGAAATTGAAAAATGCGTAGTTGTCGATAATCTTTGGACCGGGCTGACTAAAAACATTGCCCATATCAACGATCCTAGATTTCATTTCGTGAAAAGTGACGTTGAGAACTTTCGTTCCGACCATATGTTCGACGAAGTTTATCATCTGGCGTCGCCGGCTTCACCTCCCTGGTACATGAAGGAGCCGCGGCGAACGATCTCTGCAAACGTATTTGGGGCAATGCGGCTGCTGGATCTTCTTGCGCCGCACGGACGGTTTGCATTCACGTCCACGTCGGAGGTCTATGGCGATCCACTCGTATCTCCGCAGCCGGAAAACTATCGGGGATCCGTCGATTGTACGGGGCCACGTTCCTCCTACGATGAAGCGAAACGTTGCACCGAGGCACTGCTCTTTGAAATGAAGCGCACAAAAGGCTTGGAGATTCGAATAGTCCGTTTGTTCAACGTCTACGGCCCTCGAACGCGAGCAGACGATGGGCGCGCCGTCTCGAACTTCATCGCACAGGGCCTGTCCAATCAGCCCTTGACTATCTTTGGCGACGGGCATCAGTCGAGAAGCTGGGGCTACGTCGACGATATCGTCGATGGACTGGAACGCTACTTTTGGCGTGATGACTGCCATTATGCCGGCCCGGTTAACATTGGAAACAATCGCGAAGTTTCTGTCTTGGACGTCGCAAAGTACGTAAGCAAATACTTCGGCTATCTTCCCATCGTGCATCTGGATCCTGTGCCCCAGGATCCATCAAATCGCTGCCCCGACTTGACGACAGCGAATTCTGTGCTGCCGAATTGGACATGCCACATATCCTATGAAGACGGGATTTTGCTCACTATCGACTGGTTCAAGAACAATCGCCAGGAAGCGGATTCGAAGATCGCGAAACAGACGATAAAACGCAAAAAGGGCCGATCGAACGCGAAAGAACAGTTATCTGAACCGCGCCCGGCGGTGACTTGGATGAGTTTTCATTTGCCTGAGCTTAGATCAGTTAACAAACGGCCTGATGGAAAATGAGCGCCCTAAGAACTCTGTTCTTGCTCACGGCGGGTTCGCGCTTGACGTTGCTCACTCTTACAGCCTTGGGGCTAGTGGCGTCGTTTATTGAAACCATCAGCATAAGCCTGGTCGTCTATCTTCTCTACCGCGTCGCCCTCGGCGCGGATTTTGCCGAGGTCCATGGATACTTGGGCGGGTTATTTTCCCTCGTCAACAAAATTGCAGCAGGAAGCGCCTATCGTCTTGGACTGGTGATTGCGATCGCCGTCATAGTGAGACAAACCATCGTCGCGGCCTACGAGCAACTTTCGTCTCACGCGGCGAACTTTGTCTATCACCGTTTACGCACTGAGCTGTTTACTCAGTACCTGAGCGTACCATACGCTTACATCGCCCGAAAGGAATACGGCGAGTTAACGAATACGATTCAACTGGAGGCTTGGCGTGTGTCGGAGGCCGTCCAGAAGCTATCGCGCGTATTGATAAACTTGTCTGCGTTAACGATCTACCTGGTCGTTGTTTCTCTTCTCTCATGGAAGGTCGCGATCGTCGTTCTAGCGTTCGGTTCGGCCATGACGGCGTTAACGCAATTCTTTCGCAGGCGTCTCGGCACTTTGAGCTGTGAAGTTACAGACGTGCATGAACAACTCGCCGAGAGATTGGTGACGTCTATTCACGCGATGCGCACGATTCGCGCTTACGGAGTTGAAAGCGCAGAAATCATGCGCTACGCGACGCTGTCCAAACGGCTCGCGCATATGTTTAATCACCTCTCAGCGGTCGATAACCTTTCCAAGCCGTTCTTGGAACTGTTCTCAATTGGAGCCATTGCTTCTATCATTTGGTTCTCGCAGCATGTTGGAAATTCGACTGCCACAACGGTGGCGATTCTGGCGCTTTTGCTGCGGGTACAGCCCCAGGCGCGAGAAGTGCAGGGACACCTCATGTCACTGCTTGGTAGCGCTGGCCCTTTAAATGCGGTATGGAATTCCATATCGGAAGCGAAAAATCAGTTTCAGCCAAATGGCTTTCAGACGACGATAACTTTTGCGCACGAGTTGGTAGCGAGGGACCTGAGTTTCGTGCACCGCGACTCCGACAGCATTTCTCTGAGGCGTGTGACATTTCGACTGGAGCCGGGAAAGACGACTGCATTGGTCGGAGTGAGCGGCTCCGGAAAGACAACGGTCGTCAATTTGCTCCTCAAGCTCTATGAACCGTCGGGTGGAACTATCCTTGTTGATGGAGTCAATCTTTCCGACATAGATAGAAACAGTTGGCTACAAAAAATCGCCGTAGCCGGGCAGGACGTCGATCTGACGGAGGGATCCATCCTCGATAACGTCCGACTAGCTCGCCCCTCTGCCCCACTTAACGACGTGGAGGAGGCCCTTAGGCTTGCAGGGATCATCGACTTTATCGGGCAACTTCCCGATGGGGTAAGCGCGATGGTCGGTGAACGGGGGCTGCAGCTGTCGGGCGGCCAGCGTCAGCGGATCGGTTTGGCTCGAGCGATCCTCAAAGAGCCCGCGATCTTAATCCTCGACGAAGCGCTGAATGCTGTCGATCCTATTGCCGAAGACTTAATCCTCGATGGGTTGCGACGGGCTTATCCCGGACTGTCGATTCTGCTCGTAACGCACCGTCCAGAGTCGCTAAAATCCGCGGATGTCGTCGTCAGACTGAAGAACGGACAAACCGTGGACGCGGCCGACGCCGACATTCTCGTAGGACGCAATGGCAATCACATCAGCGGGCATCGTGTAGGTGTTAGCCGGTAAGTCGGCCGCATGGTCGCGCGCGAAACGCGCCCGCGGCGCTTTGATATCCATATATTCACGAGCCCCCGTCACCGATCCGGTCCGGAACTATACAGCCTTGGTCCGCCGCTGCGGCAGTCGCCGCTGTTCGTGCCGGTGGCGACCGAGCCACATGCTGTGCAGCGGCCGCGGAAGCAGCGAAGCAGTGACGCGGCGTCCAACAACCATCACCATCATGATTAGTGGTGCCGTGGATCGCAGCACGGCAGCCGGGGTCGACTGATTGACCCGGCATGGCTGCGGCGATGTGTTGGGGGCTGTGAGGGCAGCAACATGATCGCGGCGTGGGCGGGGGTGAAAGGTCGTGGCGACGAAGCCGGTAGACGTCCGCAGAGGTGCCGACGGTCTCGCCGCACTGGTGCGCGAAGCAACAACTTCGTCATATCCCTTTATCCCTTTCACGGGAACGATTTTGTGTTCCGTTCGAAGGGAGCGGACCATCCGAAAATTTTGGCCTGGGACGGATCCCACTGGCGCTGCTGTGAAACGTCTGGAGCATGGCGCGTTCCGCTGGCGGCCAGTCAATGACGGCGTGATGCGGCTGTCCGCCTCGGAGCTTGCCGCGTCGACGCACGGCGAGGACGGGTCGCGTCTGCATGCCCACGACGTTGCGCAGCCGATCGCGAAGTTATGAAGTCATGAAGGCTCCAAGCGATTGAATCAGGCTGCTTGCAGCATTCCACATTCCACGACGCCTCGCGAGCTAGCTTGAATCTCTGCCGTGCGCGACGTCAAAGATCGGACCGATATACCTTCACGAGAATTTTCTCATTATCGATGAGGTGTAGTACCTTGGCGAGGTCAAAATTCGGCTCTTTTAATGCCGCGCGTATCGGATGCGCGGAGCCGACTGAGGCCACTCGGCGTTACACCGCACGTCGTTTCGGGCTGCCGGGCCGCTCGCGGACCTCTCGGCCGGTCCGCAGGTTTCCGGCAGGCCGTTTGCCTTTCGTTGACCAGGCGCATCCATCCTAACAATGCCCCAATTAACCAACTAGGCAGTTTGGCCTCATTCCGGGCCAATTTCGTGGCAAAGTGCTAACGTTGCTAATGTGGGGATTGGCAATTGCCGAGTGAAATCGTGTTCGGAGTAATTGGCCTCGTCGCAATCTGTGCGTTTAAGGTTGTTCTCTTTGTCATCACGCAATTTTGTCAATGGTCGCGAAGCAGAGAGCTCTCTCGTTTCGGTTGTCATTCCGGCCTACAACGCGCAAGAATTTATCGAACGAACGCTTCATTCGGCGCTCGCCCAGACTCATCTTAACCTTGAAGTTTTGGTCATTGACGATGGCTCTACAGACCGCACCCTAGACATAGTTCAAAGGTTGGCTCGTGCAGACGCGCGCGTTAAGATTTTTAGCATACCGAACGCTGGCGTTGCAGAAGCAAGGAATTTTGGACTTAGGAATTCTGCTGGCGGGTATGTCGCTTTCTTGGATGCCGACGATTTATGGCATCCAAACAAGATTGAAGCGCAGCTCGCCGCATTGAATGCGGCTCCCAACGCAGCTGCTTGCTACGTTATGTTTCGAACAATCGATTCGTCAGATATGGTAACCGGGAGCGCAAGTGCTATCGGCCGCTCGGGGTACGCATTTGCTCATCATCTCTATGCAAGGCCCGTTGGTAATGGAAGTTCTTTGCTCGTGCGACGAGAAATCGCGTTATCGGTCGGGGGATATGACAGCTCTTGGGCGGCGCAAGGACTCGGCGGATGTGAGGACTATGACTTCGAACTTAAACTGGCGGCCCGCTATCCATTGGTATTTGTTGAAAGGTATTTGCTCGGGTATCGATCCTATCCCGGCAATATGTCCAGCAATCGAGTGCGAATGGCGCGGGCACTCATCGCTACAACTGAACACCATCTTAGGATAAATGAGGGCTTACCGAGTTGGTTTGTGCGTAAGGCAACCGGTAGCGCGACCGAATTTGCGATATTGAATTTTTTCGCTGATAGGCTCTTTTTTCGTACAGTTCTCGCGCTCTCCAAGCTTCTGCGTCATGACTTAATTGCGGGAACGCAGTTAGCCTATGCGCTTGCCGGCAGAATCTGCGCATACATGTTTCCCGCAAAGCCGATTCCTAAATCGACGAGAGATGAACGTCGTTTTGAAGAAATGTGTCCCGACGAAGGGGTCACTAGTTACAAGCCGACGCGTCGTGAGCAGCGAACGCGGGAGCGCATTGCCAAACTCGATCTGATCTTAGCAGCTCATAGAGGCACTCGGCCGCAAAGCCGCAGATGAACTGTCATTTGGGTTGCAGCGCATGGGTCGCGGTCCCGAGAAGCTGCCGGAAGACATTGAGGCACTGCGGGCGGCGTTGAACTCGCCAGCGTTCACGCCCCGCAGTCTGACGACCGAGCGCTGATCGCTCAGCTGAAGCTGCAGATCGAAAAAGCTGAACCGTGATCGTTATGGCTCTCGCTCGGAGCGGACCGCAAGGCCGCTGGATCAGCTCGAACTGACGCTGGAGGAGCTCGAGGCCTCAGCGACTGAGGACGAACTTGCTGCCGAAATGGCCGCGGCCAAGACGACAAGGTGGCCTCGTTCGAGGGCAAGAGGCCGCCGCGCCAGCCGTTCCCGAACCATCTGCCTCGCGAGCTAATGCTCGTGCCGGGACCTGTGGCGTGCGCCTGCTGCGGCGGAGCGATGTCGCGCGCCATGGAAAACTGCCCCCTCGGCGTCACGAGGAATTGCCCCTCCTTGGATAGCCGAGGAGAGAGCGAATGAACGAGGAACGAATCACGGAAGGCTCGTCGTGGATTGATCCACGGGGGCAGGTGATGAAGACGCCGGATGACGTGGCGGAGATGTTGCGCCTGAGGGCGTGCGGGTGGGGTCTGAAGCGGATTGCGCGGCAGCTGGGCTGCAGCCATCACACGGTGAAGGACTACGTGACGGCGGGCGGGGTGAAGCCGTTCAAGTCGCCTGAGCGGGCAAAACGACTCCATGGCCTCGAGGGTTGGCTGCGCGAGAGGTTCATTCGGCATCGCGGCAATGCGGATGTGGTGCGCCAGGACCTGTTGGCCGAGCAAGGCGTGGCAGTCAGCCGGCGAACGTTGCAACGTCTCCCTCCGGTGAGGGCCGCCTTGTCGGGTTAATACCAGTGCTGTGTAACAGCCCTTATGGACAGCAATAAGTTCAGTGCTCAGATTGAGCGGTTCGAGGTTGTCGAGACTGGCCGTCGCCGTCGCTGGACCGATGATGAGAAACTCAAGATCGTTCTGGAGAGTTTGCAGGCCCCGCGCGCGGTCTCGTCGACAGCACGACGATACGGCATCTCGCGCTCGCTCCTGTTGACTTGGCGACGATCGTTTGGGATGCGGACGAGCAATACTGAACAACCTCAGCCAGCGTTTGTGCCAGCGATGGTGATGCCGGACCAACCGCCGGCGCCGCCAGTAACTTTAGCGGGGCCAGCGAGCGGACGCATGGAGATTGTCGTCGGCAAGGCCTGTCGGGTGATCGTGGACGCCGGCGTTGATATGACCGCGTTGTCTCGCGTATTGGATCTGCTGGAGCGGCGATGATCCCGATCGCGGCAGGGGCGAGGATCTGGATCGCAACCGGTCACACTGACATGCGCAAAGGCATGCAGGGTCTGGCATTGCTGGTGCAGGAGGGGCTGGGGCGGGATCCTTTTGCCGGCGACGTCTTTG
The DNA here is from genome assembly GCF_038969555.1 of Bradyrhizobium sp. B117. Classification (NCBI taxonomy): domain Bacteria; kingdom Pseudomonadati; phylum Pseudomonadota; class Alphaproteobacteria; order Hyphomicrobiales; family Nitrobacteraceae; genus Bradyrhizobium; species Bradyrhizobium sp. B117. Next base: position 7,840,652 of record NZ_CP152414.1, on the reverse strand, counting down.
TGTTCCGTGGTCGTGCTGGCACCCTGATCAAAGCCCTTTGGCACGACGGGATCGGGCTGTCGCTCTACGCCAAGCGACTGGACCGTGGCCGCTTCATCTGGCCGGCGACGGTGGATGGCGTGGTATCGCTGACCGCAGCTCAGATGGGCTATTTGCTGGAGGCGATCGACTGGCGCAATCCCCCACACAGCTGGCGGCCGCAGAGCGCAGGATAGGTTGCGCAATAGTCCCGTGAGATTGCAAAAAGCGCACGCCAAATCGTCGCTTTTGTGATTCCATCGGTGCATGGGTGACGGTCCCCAGAAGCTGCCGGAAGACATTGAGGCGCTGCAAGCGGCGTTGCTGGCGACGCGCGCCGAACTCGCCAGCGTTCGCGCCCAGCAGTCCGACGACCATGCTCTGATCGCTCACCTGAAGCTGCAGATCGAAAAGCTGAACCGTGATCGTTATGGCCCTCGCTCGGAGCGTACCGCAAGGCTGCTGGATCAGCTCGAACTGACGCTGGAGGAGCTCGAGGCCTCAGCGACTGAGGACGAACTCGCTGCCGAAATGGCCGCGGCCAAGACGACGAAGGTGGCCTCGTTCACGCGCAAGAGGCCGTCGCGCCAGCCGTTCCCGGACCATCTGCCTCGCGAGCGGGTGCTCGTGCCGGGACCTGTGGCGTGCGCCTGCTGCGGCGGAGCGAGGTTGTCCAAGCTCGGGGAGGACATCACCGAGACGCTGGAGGTGATCCCGAAGTCCTGGAAGGTGATCCAGCACGTCCGGGAGAAGTTCAGCTGCCGTGATTGCGAGAAGATCAGCCAGTCCCCGGCGCCGTTCCACGTCATCGACCGTGGTTGGGCCGGCCCCAGCTTACTGGCGATGGTGCTGTTCGAGAAGTTCGGCCAGCACCAGCCGCTGAACCGTCAGGCCGAACGCTATGGCAAGGAAGGCGTGCCGATCAGCCTGTCGACCCTCGCCGACCAGGTTGGTGGCTGCACTGTTGCGCTGACGCCCTTGTTCCGGCGCCTCGAGGCCCATGTGCTGAGTGCCGAGCGATTGCACGGGGATGACACGACGGTGCCGGTCCTGGCCAAAGGCAAGACCGACACCGGCCGCATCTGGGTCTATGTACGCGACGACAAGCCTTTTGGCGGGCAGGCCCCGCCGGGAGCAGTGTTTTATTACTCGCGCGATCGCGCGGGCGAGCATCCCCAGGCCCATCTGGCCGGCTACAACGGCATCTTCCAGGCCGATGCCTATGGCGGCTATGGCAAGCTTTACGACCCGAGCCGCAACGTAGGTCCGATCCTGGAAGCGGCGTGTTGGGTCCATGCCCGACGACCGTTCTTCGTGATGGCTGATCTGGCGGAGAATGCGCGCCGCAAGGTACAAGGCAAAAAGCCAGCGGTGATCTCGCCTCTGGCACTGGAAGCAGTCCGTCGGATCGACGCCTTGTTCGAGATCGAGCGAGGCATCAACGGCGAGACGCCCGAACGGCGCCGGGCCGTCCGCCAGGAGCTGAGCGCGCCGCTGATGGCCGATCTGAAAGTCTGGATGCGTGAACAACGCGCCAAGCTCTCCCGGCGCAACGACGTTGCCAAGGCGATGGACTACATGCTCAAGCGCTGGGATGCGTTTACCCGCTTCCTCGACGATGGCCGCATCTGCCTGTCGAACAACGCCGCCGAGCGAGCCCTGCGCGGCATCGCCCTGGGGCGGAAGTCTTGGCTGTTCTGTGGCTCCGACCGCGGCGGCGACCGTGCCGCGATGATGTACAGCCTGATCGTCACAGCCAAAATGAACGACGTGGATCCACAAGCTTGGCTCGCCGACGTCCTGGCACGCATCGCTGCACATCCCGTACAACGGCTCGACGAACTTTTGCCCTGGAATTGGCGCGACCGAAATAAGCAAGTCAACCAAGCAGCCTGAGTGACCGCTACGCGGTCCTCACCGGATGCTTACGTTGCAACGCGCCGTGCAGCCCTATCGCCAGGCGCTGAAGGCCGAAGCGCTGGCGACGACGCGGTTTGAGACGCCCCCGGGGCGGCAGCTGCAGATCGACTTTGGCGAGCGTCTGGTCGAGATCGGCGGGGTGAAGATCAAAGCATTCGTGTTCGTGGCGACGCTCGGGCATTCGCGGCGGCTGCATGTCCGTGCGTTCCGGGCCGAGAAGCAAGAGCACTGGTTCGCCGGGCTTGAGAGTGCATTTACGACATTCGGCGGCGTGCCGGTGGAAGTGCTGATGGACAATCCACGCGCGCTCGTGGCGCGCCACGACGCGGTGAGCCGGTCGGTTCAGTTTAACGACAAGCTCATCGCGTTCGCGAAGCATTGGGGCTTCCGTCCTCGCGCCTGCGCGCCGTATCGGGCGCGCACGAAGGGCAAGACGGAGAGTGGCGTCGGCTACGTCAAGAAGAACGCGATCGCGGGGCATTCCTTCGCGAGCTGGGAGGCATTCGAGGCGCATCTCGCCGAGTGGGAGCGTGAGGTGGCGAACGTGCGCATCCACGGCACGACCGGCGAGGCGCCGATCGCTCGCTTTGCGCGTGACGAGGCGCACCGGTTGAAGCCGCTCGGCGGGCAGCCGTCGTTTGGATCGTTGCGTGAACTGGCCCGCGTCGTCGGCAACGATTGTGCCGTCGAGGTCGACACGAACAGCTACTCGGTGCCGTGGCGGCTGATCGGTGAGCGCGTGGCGGTGACGGTTGCGGCCGGCGAGGTGCGCATCCGCCACGGCATGCGCGAGGTTGCGGTCCACAAGCAATCGGAGGGGCGTCGGCTGCGGATCGTCGATTCCGCCCACCTCGACGGGGTTGCCGGTCGCAACGGCGCGGTCTGCCGACCGGCAATCGCGGCATCGACAGTGCCGGCGCCTTCTCCACTGCCCTCGTTGTTGCGTCCTCTTGCCGAATACGAAGCAGTGATCGGAGGGAGCTTCTGATGGCGCGCACAAGGAAGGCTACCGAAGCACCAACCGATCGGCTCGACGCCATGCTGGCGCGATTGCAGCTCTCCGGCATCCGCGACCAGCTCGACAACCTGCTCGACGAGGCGGCGCGCGCCAACCTATCGGCGCGTGAGACGCTGATCCTGCTGTGCGAGCGCGAGAGCGCGCGCAAGGATCATCGCCGCATCGAGATGGCGCTCAAACTCGCACACTTCCCGGCCGTGAAGGAGCTTGCGGGCTTCGACTTCGAGGCACAGCCGTCGATCGATCCGAAGCAGATCCGCGACCTGGCCGCGTCACGTTGGATCGCCAACGGCGAGAACGTGCTGCTGCTCGGCCCCCCGGGCGTCGGTAAGACGCACTTGTCGATCGCGCTCGGGCGAGAGGCGATCCTGGCCCGTTACACGGTGCAGTTCACCACGGCGACGACCCTGGTCGCTGGCATGGCCAAGGCGCACGGCGAGCGGCGCCTGGACGAGAAACTGCTCGCGCTGGCGAAGCCAAAGCTGCTGATCGTCGACGAACTCGGCTACCTGCCGCTGGAGCCCGACGCGGCGCATCTGTTCTTCCAGCTGGTCAGCCGCCGCTACGAAACCGGCGCCATGCTGATCACGTCGAACCGCAGCGTTGCCGAATGGGGCACCGTGTTCGCCGATCCGGTCGTCGCCACTGCGATCCTCGACCGGCTCTTGCACCACAGCCACGTGCTGACCATCCGCGGCGACAGCTATCGGCTCCGCGCCAAGCGAAAGAGCGGCCTCATCAAGGCGCCCGCCGCTGACGGCCCTCCGGTCGGCTCCGCCTCCCTCCGTCCCGTCAGCGGCGGAGCCAACCTTCAACTGACATCATGAACCCGAGGGTGGGGGCAGTTCTTCATGACGCAAAGGGGGCAGTTCCGGATGGCGTTTGACAGGAGCGAGGTTATGCAAGCTCGGCGAAGACATCACCGAGACGCTGGAGGTGATCCCGAAATCTTGGAAGGTGATCCAGCACGTCCGGGAGAAGTTCAGCTGCCGTGATTGCGAGAAGATCAGCTAGGCCCGGCGCCGTTCCACGTCATCGCCCGTGGTTGGGCCGGCCCCAGCTTGCTGGCGATGGTGCTGTTCGAGAGGTTCGGCCAGCACCGGCCGCTGAACCGGCAGGCCGAACGCTATGCCAAGGAAGGCGTGCCGATCAGCCTGTCGACCCTCGCCGACTAGGTTGGCGGCTGGCCGAATCTGCCTGTCGAGCAAAGCTGCCGAACGAGCCCTGCGCGGCATCGCCTTGGGACGGAAGTCTTGGCTGTTCTGTGGCTGCCGCGATGATGTACAGGGCCGAATGAACGACGTGGATCCACAAGCCTGGTTCGCCGACTTCCTGGCGCGCATCGCTGCACATCCGGTCCAACAGCTCGACGAATTTCGGCCCTGAAATTGGCGCAACCGAAATTCAAGCAGCCTGAGTGACCGCTACGCGGTCCTCACCCGGCCTCACCGGGCGGACGGATACATCGACAGTACGTCCGAGATCAAGCAGTGGGGCGATGTCTGAATTTCGCCGATATGGACGCCACAGCCTGCATCGGAATTTCCGCTCGACAGACCCATTCACGATCATTTCACTCCTGACACGCAATTTGTCGATCGCGCTTTGAAGAAGGTCATAATGACGACGCCGGGCCGGGATTTGCTTGAGAACCAAGGATTCCTTCAGCCCCGGCGGAAGATCAGATGGCAATATTGTCTCCTCCAAACGAAGTCGCACCTGGCGCATTGGTGGAACCGCAGTGCCGAGTTTGGCCGGAACGTTTGATCGCGCTCGCCTACGGCTCGACGGTCTCGCTCGCCATGCTCGGCTGGCTCTATGTTCTGGGTTCGGCTCTCTGCAGTGGGATCGGCTGGCTTTTGTCCTGATCCATCCCTGCCGATAGAAGTCGCCGCATACGGCTGAGGAAATTACGCGCGCTTCTCGATCATTCCACTCGGTACCGGCGTCGAGCCCGACAGCCGCGGAGCATGACCCGATCAGCGATTGGTCGGTCCGTGGCTTTGCTTTGTCAGCCTACCGTTTCAGCTTCAGGGTGGGCCTCTCGATCCCGTGCCAAGACGCTGTGGCAAACGCAAACGTCAGTCCGCCCGCAAGCAGGGCGAACCAGCTCTCGGGCCCCCGGAACTGCGGCATCGCTGAGATCAAGGCCTGTGAGATCGGGAATCCGTATAGATAGATGCCGTAGGAGTAGTCTCCGCTTTGGATGAGCGGTATCTTGGGTAGATCGACTGTAAGATGGTTACATACGTCACAAAGAAAGGAGCAATGAAGACACCCTTGGAGAACGCGAGCGCAAAAAGAGCGGTGCGCTTGCGCCGAAAAAATAGCTCCAGCGGCGGACGATTCGATCCTGCAGATGGAAGAACAGCGCGCCGACGAGAAAGTAGTAGACGACCACCGGCGTGCTGTAGATGCTTCTAGGGGTCACGCCGAAATCGCCGAGAAAGCTTGTGGCTACTGCGGTGATCGTCCAAGCCGTTATCGCTCCCAGGTAGAACGGTCGCTTGAAGAGCAGGCCGGTGACAATCAGCAGGGCAGTGACGAGATAGCAATAGTATTCGGCCGGCAGCGTCCAAAGCTTTGCATTCACCATTCGCGGAACAGGATTAGTTTCGAATACTCCTGGCAGAAGCATGTAGACGAGGCCGAAGATATTGCCGAAGTACCGACAAATTTTGGATCGGTACAATATTCCAATAATGAATAGCTGGTGAACAGAGGCCCCAGCACCAATGCGGACAGCGTCACTTCGGTCGTGAGCGTGGGAAAGATCCGCAAAATACGAAAGGCCATGAATTGTTTGAGTGCGCGGACCCGAAACGCTGATCCGGCTACGAGGAAGCCGCTTAAGGCGAAGAAAATCGGCACGAGAGCGAGATGGTACGACCGTTTGAATGAACCCCAGATGCTCGTGTCGAAGGCGGCGGCCCTTGCTGCATCCATCGCCATCCCCTTCTGAGCAAGGGCGGCAGCAACCATATCTGGGCCAGTCGAGGACCCAGCGATATACTTTGCATGGCCATAGAATATCGCGACTGCCAATCCGACGCGGAGGAGGTCGAAACCGGGGCCTATGCCTTCGTAGCGGTCAAGAACTGCCTTGAGAGTAGGTGGCGACGCAAAGGCGCTGGACGCGTTATCGACTTCGCTGTGGTTGGCATTTTGGTGTCTTGCTGGACAATTCAGCGCGATAGAGCATCGGATATCGACGCGCGCCGGTTTCATTGTGGGCAAAGGATGATCCGCTATTCGGCCCGCCATTACTGAGGTTGGTGGTCAATGGGCTCTTCGCGCTGCTCGTCTTTGAATGTCCTTGGGCCGGATCGGTGACGCCCGCTCCCCGCGGCGTGTGTCGAAGGGCATCAGCTCAACTCGCCAATGCGCGATCCGTTCTCCGCGCCTAGCAGAAGATTCTCGAGATAATTCGAGCTTTGCCGATCTATACACCCCGAGGAATGAGGAGGGTGCGCGCTAGACTTCAAAAGAGGCATAAAAAACTGAACACTGATACTACTAAGAATTGTCACGCTCTTTCAGGGCCGTAATGATCGTCAAAGGCATATGCGGCTGCAAGAAGGCGCCGCCGACCTTGGACCGTCGGGTAAAGTTACTAGCCTGCGGTGTTCGCGCAGCATGATACCCCAGTAGAAATGGCATCTGTGCCACTGCATTCGTTTTTTGCAGTTGTTACGATCTTAGCGGCGCTCAAAACAGACGGTGCAGTCGAGCCTTTTGCTCTGGCCTGCGGATCGCAAATAGCAATTGCGTTTGCAGCTGTTGCTTGAACAGCATGTGCCAGTTGCCACGCTTGTCAGCACGGCGAGCTCGTGCGATTGCTGTTCAGACTGGAGTTCGCCGAGGCGGCGGGGGCACGCCTTGGCCGATCGGATTTCGAAATGGATTGTTGCTTGGCCGCGTGGCAACCGGTGTTCTAGAATGTGGAGTATAAGTCTTCGGCCCGTAGACGTTCTGCTGGGTCCCCTGCGCCAGTGCCGGCGTGCACACCACGAAAACTATCGACACGATCAACAACGGCGCAGTGCGCATCACTGCCTCCACGTGGCTCACAGGCGGTGCCTACCGCTCCTGGTAAGCTCGGAACGCAGTTGGGAAGGGTTAAGCTTCCGCAAAATGTTGGCACTTTGCCAAAACGTAACCGATTGGCGCGCCGGCCGGCGCGCTATCCGATTTAATTCACGCCTAAGAGCCGATCATACCATGACCAGATGATCGCGAATCCACGAGGTATCATGCCGCAAGTCGGCAAGTTGCGTGTCTGTCGCACCGTCGATATTGGCTAGCGACGTGGTATGGGGCGCTGCATCCACGACATAGCCGCCATACTGCTGGTAAGCTTTCGCGAGCGCGAGTCCTTCCGGGGTCAGACCTGCGTGATCGAGATCGAGGTTGGCTGGCAGAGCAAAGTGAGCACCCATCGGGATCGTTCCCTTGTACGCGGCGACGCTGTCCGAGTCCGCTAGTACCGCAGGAAAAACGAATTGATCGAGCTGACTTGTGCCGGCCTTTAATTGGCCCTCATCGAGCACAATCGACAGAGCGTGATTGATGGACAATTTATTGAGTTCGTCCCCGGTGACGAGACCACCAAGAAGCGATGCTCCAGACGCTCGGATGCCGGCGCCGACCCCGTTTGCTATGCCCCAACCTGTTCCTTGAAGATTGCCCTCGACAAGATAGGATGCATGCCAGGTTTGATGGATAGAGTCGTAACTCGCGTCCCAGGCCTCCCAGTAGTGGACCCCATCCGGATCAGTAAATACGACGTCGCGGTCCATGCCTAACGGTGTCAAGTTCGACGGTGTTGCGAGTTGAATGCTTCCGTGCGTGGAGAACGTGCCGCCGACGTTTGCCTGGTTCAAAAGGTCGAAATTCCAAGTCATGTGCGCTGCGTTCTGAGGCGTGTGATTGACAAGGCCATTATCCGACTGAATCCAGCTGTTTCCCAGGGTGGCATCCCTGAACTGCACATTCTGGATGGCGTCCGGCTTCGTGTAGTTCGCGCTATTTGGATTTATGGCGGTATTCCAGGCGCTTACATCACAAAAGAAGCGGGTTTGGTCAACATGAACGGCTTCGTAGTGTGTTAAGATATGCGAGCCGTCCAGTGCCGTCTGATCTCGAAACGTCAGCGTCCCGTTACTATCGTAGACGTCATGCTCGGCGACATAGTTCTGTCCAATGATATTAGAGAGGAAAACGTCCTTGCTCTTGTCGTCGTGGATGACGGTCTCGCTGACCATCACGCCATTGGCATAGGTCTGCAAGTCCGATGAGCCGTCGGCCTGGACGATGGAACGAGTGAGGATCTGGCCGGCCGCATCATACTGTGCGGTGACCTTGGCGCCGACCGACCCCAGAGTGTAGTTGTAGTCGAGCGAGCCGTTGGCGTGAGTGCGTGTGATGTTGGTCAGGACACCTGCGGAATTATAGACGTCGTGCTCGGCGACGTAGCTCTGTCCCGTGATGTTTGAAAGCATCACGTCCTTGCTCTTGTTGGCGTGGACGACGGTTTCGCTGACCATCACGCCATTGGCATAGGTCTGCAAGTCCGATGAGCCGTCGGCCTGGACGATGGAGCGAGCGAGGATCTTGCCGGCCGCATCGTATTGTGCGGTGACCTTGGCGCCGTCCGACCCCAGAGTGTAGTTGAAGTCGAGCGAGCCGTTGGCGTGAGTGCGTGTGATGCTGGTGAGGACACCTGCTGAATTATAGACGTCGTGCTCGGCGACGTAGCTCTGTCCCGTGATGTTGGAAAGCATCACGTCCTTGCTCTTGTTGGCGTGGACGACGGTTTCGCTGACCATCACGCCATTGGCATAGGTCTGCAAGTCCGATGAGCCGTCGGCCTGAACGATGGAGCGAGCGAGGATCTTGCCGGCCGCATCGTACTGTGCGGTGATCTTGGCTCCGTCCGACCCCAGGGTGTAGTTGTAGTCGAGCGAGCCGTTGGCGTGGGTGCGCGTGATGTTGGTCAGGACACCTGCGGAATTGTAGACGTCGTGCTCGGCGACGTAGCTCTGTCCCGTGATGTTGGAAAGCATCACGTCCTTGCTCTTGTTGGCGTGGACGACGGTTTCGCTGACCATCACGCCATTGGCATAGGTCTGCAAGTCCGATGAGCCGTCGGCCTGGACGATGGAACGAGTGAGGATCTGGCCGGCCGCATCATACTGTGCGGTGACCTTGGCGCCGTCCGACCCCAGGGTGTAGTTGTAGTCGAGCGAGCCGTTGGCGTGGGTGTGCGTGATGTTGGTCAGGACACCTGCGGAATTATAGACGTCGTGCTCGGCGACGTAACTCTGTCCCGTGATGTTGGAAAGCATCACGTCCTTGCTCTTGTTGGCGTGGACGACGGTTTCGCTGACCATCAGGCCATTGGCATAGGTCTGCAAGTCCGATGAGCCGTCGGCCTGGACGATGGAACGAGTGAGGATCTGGCCGGCCGCATCGTACTGTGCGGTGACCTTGGCGCCGTCCGACCCCAGAGTGTAGTTGAAGTCGAGCGAGCCGTTGGCGTGAGTGCGTGTGATGCTGGTGAGGACACCTGCTGAATTATAGACGTCGTGCTCGGCGACGTAGCTCTGTCCCGTGATGTTGGAAAGCATCACGTCCTTGCTCTTGTTGGCGTGGACGACGGTTTCGCTGACCATCACGCCATTGGCATAGGTCTGCAAGTCCGATGAGCCGTCGGCCTGAACGATGGAGCGAGCGAGGATCTTGCCGGCCGCATCGTACTGTGCGGTGATCTTGGCTCCGTCCGACCCCAGGGTGTAGTTGTAGTCGAGCGAGCCGTTGGCGTGGGTGCGCGTGATGTTGGTCAGGACACCTGCGGAATTATAGACGTCGTGCTCGGCGACGTAACTCTGTCCCGTGATGTTGGAAAGAAACACATCTCTGCTGTTGTTCGGATGTGCAACGCTTTTGGAGATGAGTACGCCGTTGAGGTATTCGAGAGTTTGAGTAGAGCCATCGGAGAGCTTAGTGACAACTTTCGTCGAAGCCATTTGCGTTCACCGAGCTTAATTTCGTTGGACGAACGATGTAGAGAACAGGAGTGTTGATTGCGCGAAAATTAGCGGTCGAGTCCTTCGCAATTTCTAAAGCGAAAGTTAGGAAATGAAGTTCCGCTCCTGGAACTAGTCTGACTGCCGCAATTCTCTAGCCTTAGTTGCCACGATGGCGCAGGGCTATGCTTGGCCCGAGTGCAAAGGTCTGCCTAGACGCCGGCCAGTGTCTTCCCGGGTTCAAGCACATGCTCGGCAAAGCTGCAGCTCAAAGCGCTGGTCCGCGACGCTCCTGCATCCGGGGAAAGCTAAGTTCTGGCGAAAAAGGGACTATTGTTGTCTACCCTGAATAGCTGCTACTTCGATTGTATGACACAGGGTGGTCTGCTCAATTCGGCTGTCGCGATCGTATCGATTTGTTTAGCAAGCATGCCCGCAGCTTCTGCTGCGGGCGGGGTCTGCATCCTGCACCCGCAGCCATTCAAGCTTCAATCGGATCTGGTCCGTTGGTCCATCAAGATAAAACCAGGAGACGAGTGTATTCAGGGACTGCGTTGGTCCACCATAATGATCGACAAAATCTCGATAGTTAAGCCACCAAAATGGGGCCGGCTGTTGATACAGGGGCCCGCTCTTCGCTATTTCGCCGGCGCCGCACCAGCATGCTGTGACTCATTCGAGATCAGTATTAGCGGAACTTCGCTGCGCGTGAATGGGACTTCCACGATTGAAGTGGATGTCACTTCGGAGTGACTTCTGGCACTACGCTTGGGCAGTTCGTTCCGTTGGTGGAGCTGGGGCCCGCCGGAGAGGCCTTTGGCACTCCCTTGCGATCGCATTACAGAATGGGTTGCTGCGCGGCTGCACCGCGACCGGCTTTCGCGATTGTTGCGTGCTTTAGGTCTGCGCCGCGTCGAAGCGGGCTATTCGGTCGCGTTCCCTGTGCCAATACAGGCGTAACTCATGCTGAAGGGCCCAACGATCGACAAGCGCGTACACACACAGCTCCCCTTTTCCCGAAACGGATGTTACAGCGCCTCAGTTTTAAGTAACCCAAAATCTGCGGGGGTCATGGTTTCTTGCAATCAGTATAGAAAGTGCCATTGGCAGTCACGATCCGCTCGATACATTGCCGCGGGTCGGTGATGTTGCCGTTGACACTGAAATAGTAGGACTGAGCCTTAAGGATCAGCGCATAGCGTCCGGGCGGCAGCTCCAGGGCGGGGTCCTCACTGTGCAGCTCGTACATCTCGGGGGTGTCGGCGACTGGAGAGGCCCGGAACGGATAGGAGGCGTTGCGGATCACCCAGGCATCGTCGGCCTCGGGTTTCTTGCCGCTCGTCTCGGCCGAGAATTCCCGGGTGATTTTCGCGATAACGCGCACTTCAGCTCGCTCCAGGATGTTGGTCACGGCGTCCCGGCGGAACACGATAAACTTTGGATGCCCGTTGGGTAGTCCGGCCTGATCGGGTGCTTTGAACGCGGCCGAGACCGCGACCCTCACATCCGGCGCTCGGCCGGGAAGCAGTTGCAGTTCGGCCAGCGATTTGTCGTCGACCACGGCGTAGACGCCGTAATCGGTGGGCCTTAGCGGGTTCGGCTTCGGCGGAGCCACGGGCGGCTGCACGGCGGCTGCCGGCACTTGCTGGGGCGGCGCAGCGGCAATCTGTCGCTCCTGGACCTGGTGCTGAAAGTAGTGGGCGAGAGACGCCAGCTGCTGCCTCTGCTGAACCACGAGCACCGCGAGGCCTGCAACCGTCAGCAGTGCGGTCGTCCGCTTGATGACTGGCCAGAGCGGATGATGGGCCTCGGTCGAACTCCGATCAATCTCGATCCGCGCACGAGGCGATGTCGGCGGAAGCTCCCGAACCGCGACATGGTGCAACGGACCGGCCTGATCCGAGGCCGCGAGGGCGGGCGGAGCCGGCGGCGGCAGGTCGACCAGCTGCTGGGAAAACTCCTCGACGCTGCGTATGGCGGTCTCCAGCGCCTGCTGCGACCGCCTCATCTCCTTGACGTCGGCGTGGGTGAACTGCTCCTGGAGCTTGTAGCGGGCGAGGTCGTAGACCACCTGACGCAGGTGCTCGGGGTGATTTTTCACCGTCTCTAGCATGCGGGCGATCACGAGCGCGAACTGGACCTCGGACCCAGACGCCGCCTTGTTCTCCTCGCTTGGTCGTAGGTCCCTCGAAGTCATGGCCGTCCAGGTTGCGTCCGTTGCGATCTCCTTGATCTGCAACGATGGCCGGGAGATCATAGATTGGCAGCTTGCCGGATCCTTTCAAAAAAGGATATCGGGGGCTGCCGCTGTCGGCTCTGCCACATGCGCGAAGGAGGAACAATGTTTTTCAGATGCAAGGCCGGCGCCCTCGCGGCCGGATTGATTTGCCTCGCTGGGGCCTCAGTCCCCGAGCGCGCGTCGGCCATCACGGCCGAGGTAGCCCGCACCTGCAGGGCTCTCACCACCAAGCAATTCCCGCCCCGCGAGCCCGGCAATCCCGCCGCAGGCAGTGCCAAAGGATCGGGCCGCGATCAAACCGCTTACTTCAACAAATGCGTGGCCAACAGCGGTAAAGTGGATGACGGTGGCAAATAGGCCTGCGATTATTGGCGGTGGCCGCCTGTTCCGATCTACTTCTCCTTTGTAGGACTAGCCGGTTCCGGCACGCTACCCTGCTTGGCCAGGCAGTCCCTAAAATAGGATTGACGGTCTCCCCTCATCTTGACCGAGCCGGGCCGCTGGTAGGGATAAGCGACGTAGGAGAAATGCATACATTTCCGGGCAACCTCGGCGCTTGGACCCGCATGCGCATCTGATGGCCCACTCATGTTCGCTACGATTATCAACGCGGCCGCGCCGCCCCACGTCAGCTCGCGCAAATTTTTTATCCTGTCTCTACTAGAAGGCCTCTGACTTATACGGCGATCCTAGCAGGGCGGATCAGGTCAAGCCAGTCGCCGCCGTGTGATGTCGCCCGTGTTAGCCCCGGCTTAACCTCGCGCATGACCCAAGGCCCTCTCCTTACGAAGCTGTTAGGCCGATCGTTTATGTTTGTCGCAGAACATCGATCGGAGGCCGAGCTATGTTACGAATCACCATCTTTGCATTCTGCACCCTGGCCGTGTTGGCGCCGGCGCCAGCTGCGAATGCCTCGCCAAATTGCATGCGCGACATCAAGCCTTATAGGCTTGCCGGCGACACCATGGAATGGTCGATGAAGATCGCGCCGGGCGCGGATTGCATCCAAGGCCTGCGTTGGTCCACGATGCAGATCTACAGCGTCTCGGTCGCGCAAAAGCCGAATAGTGGCGAGCTGGTTTTGGTGGGGCCCGGCTTTCGCTATTTCGCTAAGCCCGACTTCCAGGGCACGGACACGTTCACCCTGGTGGTCGTTGGTAAGAACCGCCACACCGAAGGAACTTCCACGGTCCAAATTACAATCTCGAGACCTGGCGCCCCGATCGTTGTAAGTGCTGTCGACAATTAAGCTGGGACGTTCCGCCAACGAAGTTGGTCCGCGAGGCCGATCTGTTGATCCCAAATTTTTCAATCGTTTGCGGTCTCGTACCACAGTTCCAGTCGCTTTGGTGCACATCGGGGTAAGGTTAATTCCGACTGCACAGCAGCTTGCTCCGACTTGCGCGCACGGACGGGTATATAGGATGTTTGACGGAACAACCTCTGATTAACCACGAGAGCATTTCCTCATGCGAATCGCGATGATCGGCACGGGTTATGTGGGATTGGTGTCCGGGGCCTGCTTTGCGGATTTCGGCCACGACGTCACTTGCGTCGACAAGGACGAGAAGAAGATCGCCAGCCTTCATCGCGGTGACATCCCGATCTACGAGCCCGGGCTCGACGAGCTGGTCGCGGGTAACGTCAAGGCCAAGCGGCTGGACTTCACCACCAATCTGTCGAAGCCGGTCGCCGAGGCCGACGCCGTGTTCATCGCGGTCGGCACGCCCTCGCGCCGCGGCGACGGCCACGCCGATCTGTCCTACGTCTACGCCGCCGCGAAGGAGATCGCGCAGGCGCTGTCCGGCTTCACCGTCGTGGTGACCAAGTCGACCGTGCCGGTCGGCACCGGCGACGAGGTCGAGCGCATCATCCGCGAGGCCAATCCGAACGCCGACGTCGTCGTCGCCTCCAACCCCGAATTCCTGCGCGAGGGCGCCGCGATCCGCGACTTCAAGTTCCCCGACCGCATCGTGGTCGGCACCTCCGACGAGCGTGGCCGCAAGGTGATGGGCGACATCTATCGCCCGCTGTCGCTAAACCAGGCGCCGCTGATGTTCACCGCGCGCCGCACCGCGGAGATGATCAAATACGCCGCCAACGCGTTCCTGGCGACCAAGATCACCTTCATCAACGAGATCGCGGACCTGTCCGAAAAGGCCGGCGCCAATGTCCAGGAGGTCGCGCGTGGCATTGGCCTGGACAATCGCATCGGCACCAAGTTCCTGCATGCCGGTCCCGGCTTCGGCGGCTCGTGCTTCCCCAAGGACACCAAGGCGCTGATCAAGATCGCGCAGGACCATGACGTGCAGCTGCGCATCGTCGAGTCCGTGCTGGCGGTCAACGAGAACCGCAAGCGCGCGATGGCGCGCAAAGTCAGCCAGGCGCTCGGCGGCTCCTTGCGTGGCAAGACCATCGCGGTGCTCGGCCTCACCTTCAAGCCCGACACCGACGACATGCGCGATGCGCCGTCGATCCCGCTGGTCACCGGCCTCATCGACATGGGCGCGAACGTCAAGGCGTTCGACCCCGTCGGCATGGAGCAGGCCAAGGGTGAGCTGCCCAGCATCACCTATTGCGAGGACGCCTATTCCTGCGCGCAAGGCGCCGACGCGGTCGTCATCGTCACCGAATGGGTGCAATTTCGCGCGCTCGACCTCGACCGCCTGAAGAGCGCCATGGCACAGCCCATCATCGTCGACCTCCGCAACATCTATCGCCCGGAAGAGATGGAAGCCGCCGGCTTCACCTACGAGAGCGTCGGCCGTTCCGTTCGGCCGAACGAGGCTTAACGCTCACGATTTGCGCCCGACGAGGCCGAGGCGATGAAGAAGAGAGCTTATGATTATGCTTTAGCCGGAGATGATCCAACCAATAGCGGCAAGGCCCGCGCGAGTGATGACATATAGCCAGCCGATCATTGCGACGCCGACCATGGTCAAATAGGCGACTGCAAAGGCGCGGTCGCCGACCGGAATCTTGTCGATACCAAAGTCTTCGGTGGTCATTTCCACGCTCAGACTTGTTCGATTTGCTGCATCCGACATGTCTCACCTCCGAAGCGCGAAGTATGTCTCTGGAATATTGCGCCCACTCGACAGCAAAGTGGAATGCACGCGGCGGCAGAGAGGCAAAAGCGAGATGCAACAAGTAGTTTGACGCTCCTCCATCATACAGAGGCACGTTTCCACAGTTCCCCGAGGCGTTGTTTGAATGGGTTTGCTTCTGCATAGCGACTATGTCTCGACTACGCTCTCACAATTTCTCTTCTCCGCCGCTGCGTCAAAGTTCCACCACCTTACGCGGAAGTAGATGGTTCTGCGTCATGGGCACGTTCCGAGGCACAGCTTTTGCTGAGGCGCTTGAATCGCCAGTCCAGAATCGAACTGACTTCCGCCCGAAATTGCTGCCCACCAAACCTCTCGTTGCCATTACCGAGCGGAGCTTGATGGTGGGACCGGCAGAGCGGCACGGCGAGTTCGTCGTTGAGCCCCGGGGTCTGTCGCATTTGGAAATCGCGAACGCGAGACTTCAGGCCCGCTGGTGACGTCGCATGTTGTTGATCTCCTTCAGCAACAGGAGGCGTCGCAGCTGAGCTCCGTTCAGAAGCGTTTCGAAGAGAGACAAGTCGTCTCGCGCTTGTACGTAGACCTCGCTGTTGAGAGCATGTTGATCGAAGCCGTGCGAGTGGAGTCGAGCCTCGATCTCGTGGGCAGCGGATGGATCGAGCTGCCAATCCAAAGCGTTCTTGACGGTATAGATCTCCGCGAGATCTTGAAAGTCAGGCGCGATGCCGACCACGTCAATGCGACGAAGTGCGGTTTGGATTGCTTTCTGACGATAGGCGTCGAGAAGCCTGTGGCGTAGAAGACGATACCGCTGCATCTCCCAGGACAGTTCCGCGATGTCGGCAGCCAGCAGCCATTCGATTGCCGTTTGAGGATTGATGTCCTGGAAGATGGCGGCCTGAACAGCGTGATAGCGATCAATGCTTTCTCCAGGGAGAAGGTGAGGAGGCGGACACAGCGCCTCGACCTCGCTCGGCATCGTGGTCGCGGGCCTCTGAAGCCGGTTGAATTGCGCGTTCATTAGCGCGGCGCGTCCGGGATCGAGCCTGATAGCGCTGAGGTGATTTGTGCACCTTCTGCTACATGGACAAGGCTCGCCTCCCAAAGCTCCTTGGCAATAGGTAACGGAGCAATCTGCAGGTTCGCCCACCAGGCTCGCTCATCGCCGTGCCGATGAAGTGATCGATGGTGCGACCGGCACAGCGGCACGGTAAACTCATCGCTGACTTTACGTCCCAAGGTTCGTGGCTGCGCGAACTTCAGGTGATGAGCGTCGGCGGGTGCTTTTTGGCAGACCAGACAACCTTGGCTGCGGACGAAGGCGAGATGGTTTTTGTTTCTTCGCCGCGGCGGCTCCTTTGGGAAGGCAAGGCCGGTATGTTCTGGGAGAGAGCTAGAGGCAGCTGCCTCAACACCGTTGGATGTCGCCCCGAAAGCTTGAGGGACCGCGGATGGGCCGGCTAGCGGGCCGCGGGGCTGTTGTGCTGCATCTAAGTCGCCGAGGACTGTTCGTTCGAGTTTCTCCTGGTAGGCTGTTTCGAGGATGCGAGCGTCCGCCTCCAAAAGGGTGTTCTTGAGGAGCAGGCTAGCCTTGGCCCAGATGAGTAGCTCGTCACTGCCCTCTTGGCAGGTTAGCTCGCCGAGTAGCCGCTGCAGAAGTTCGGTTGAGCGTTCAGGCGTCAAGACGGCGGCCCGGTTCAGCACTCTTTTGGAGAGCTTTCCTTGCGGCTCTGGGACGGTTTTTGGCTCGGCAGCGGCCGCGGGCCCTGTGATGACGTCCGGTGCGTCCAGGTCGTCCTCGCCGGCAATCCCGACCAATGCAAACAGCGCATAGCGGCGAGCATAGGTCAGTGCCGCCCCCATGCGATGCGGCGCCTCAACCTCCTTGGAGGCGCAGACCGGCAGGTCCGACGAGATCCATTCTCCAGAGGCATGGGCCAGCAGGGTGGTCAGGTAAATCTGGCCCGTGCCCTGGTCGATCCGGGTGGTCTGGATGGTGGCAATCTCCTGCTGGCTGAGCGTCTTGCGAACGATGTCGAGGCCTGAGGCGAGCGAGGCATAGCGGAAGGTCCGGTCGTCCTCCCGCGGGAAGGGCGACCGGATGACGGCCGTCAGCGTCTTCTCGGGGTTCATCAGTTCAGCCTGAGCCCGGGCAAGGGCGCCAGCGATGGCCCCGATATGCTCGCTAGAGCGATGCATGGGAGCCCTCCATGACGAGGGCCTCGAAGGTGATGGCACCGGATTTGGAGCGCTTGGCCTTGAGGCCGCGCCCCGTCGCTTCCTTGGCATCCTCCGGAACCAGTTTCTTGAGGTCAGCCTTGGCAGCCTCGTGCTCGCTATGGGCCTCTCGCGTCCGCAGGTAGGTTGCTGCCAAGTCCGCCCATTGATTGGACGAGGACATATCAACGACCTTGATCGCTTCCAGACGCGGGCGCGGTGTTTCGAAGTTGAAGAGAATGGGAGGCTCCCCGCTTTGGACGCAGCGCCAAAACTTCTTCTCGGCGGTGAGGAGGAGGTGCTGGTATAGTGGGTCGGCGTGGATCTTGATCTCGACCCATTTGCCTCCGCCGGTGATGATCGAGAGCACCGAATTGCGGGCGGCCGTCACCCACATATTGTGTTGCAGCTGCGCCATGTGTTTCTCGGCGGCTGCCTCCTCGCTGAAAGCCCAAGGCAGCATGAACTTGGCTTCGAAGACTGCTCCGGTCTGCTCGACGACGCCATCCAAGGTTGCAGCCATCCATTTGTGGACGGGGTGGCGGACGCGTCTTTGAATATCCTTGACGAAGTGGCCGCTCGCGCGTTGGTACCAGGCGCGGTTGAGGACCTCCGTGACGGTCCCGAGCTGAACAATCAAGTTGTCCGAGAGATCTTCTGGCTCGATCTCACCACGCTTCTCACGCCACAGTCGCAGGAGGGCGTCCTGGTCGTTGCCCATGACGATGCGGGCATCCGAGCCGCCGATGAAATGCCGGCGATCGTTTGGATTAAAGTTGATGATCTGGCGCGGTGTGGCTGAATCTTGTGCTGGAATTGATGATGTCACCGGTATCTCCCACTCAGGACGCGCGACCTGGCTTGCCGCACTGCCCGAAGCCCCGTACTTGCGGGGCGGAAATACTGGGGAATGGCGTTGTTGTTCGCCTGTTCGAATCAAGTAACGCTCCGATCGGGCGTGAATTCCAGTCCTTTTTGCAGCAACATTCTTGCTCTTTTGCAGGGCATATTGCTGGTCTTGGGCCGCAGAGCCACCGTTGCATAGAGAAGCAGGCCTTCCATGACCTCAAAACGACAATTCGAAGCCAATCGAGCAAACGCGAAGAAAAGCACAGGTCCCAAGACGAAAAGCGGCAAGTCTCGTTCGAGCCGCAATGCACTTCGCCACGGGTTGGCACGCGCTGCAGCGGATCGAGACTGTGGGCTGATGGCGCTGACGAGCAGTGCACTGGGTCTGACGAACGAAATGAATCCGGACTTCCCGACCAATCTGGCGCGCGTTAAGCTGAGATTGAATGAGGTCCGAGCGATCCGCTCACGGATGCTCGCCGCTCTGTTGGATGATCGCGCGCCTGGGCAGGCCAAGCGGATCATCGCACTTGATCGCTATGAGAAAGCCTTTCACCGCCAGCAGCGCAGAGTGCTCAAAGCTCTTCGCGCGGACAGCTGATCACGATCCGAGGGTGATCGCCATCTCGGCCCATCGGGTTTTCCGGGTTCGTACGAATTGGCGAAACAGCCTCAGTGGATCTGTGCTCAAGGGCTCGGCAATGATTATAGCCCCCAGGCCGTGGCCGCGCGCAGAGGGGCGCGCAAGCGCGTGGAGGACTCCGACGCGCGCTGGCTGGTCGAGAGTGGCATCCCGCTGGTCGCCGAGCGGATGCGCCTGCCGCGTGATCAAGCCGACCGGCAGCAGGGCGGGTGGCTGAAGCGCTGCAGTAGCGATCCCTCGGGCCTGCGGCGCATCGTCGAGGAGGCGGCTGCGCAGGACCTGGTCGAGGAGCAGTTCGCTAATGTGGTCAAGCAGCGCACCAAGGCAATGCTGTTCACCGACCAAGTCACCATGGAATTGTTGCGACGGTCGCAGGCGGTCAAGCGGAGAGCCTCGTGAAAGCCACAATCAGCAGCACCTATTGGATCGTCGCGATTTCCGACCCGCAAGGGCGGAGAGCTACCGCGCGGGTCTGGAAGGCGTGACCGATGGCGCAATCGCCTTCACGGCCTACATCACACAGGTGCAGGTAAAGCCGGGGCAGGGGCGCGAGGCCGAGTTCAATCGCGACCTGGTCAAAAGCGATCCGCGGTCGGCCGAGACCGTCAGGGCGATCGAACTTCGCTACGTAGTCTAGTGGCAACCAGCTCACTGGCAGCTATCGCAGGTTCATTTTGTGGCCCTTGTTGTTCCCTGAAGGAGCGTTCCATGAAGGATATGCTCGAGCGTCTCGCGGACGTGCGCGCGCAAATCGCGAAGAGGGAGCGCCTGAGAGATTCGGCCAAGTCAAAATTCATTCGCTGGGCGTTGCAGAGGATCATCGAGCACCAAAAAGACGTTGCGTCCGAATTGGAGCAGGCCATTCACGAGGCCGAATCCGACGCGCGCGGCTCTTAAGCAGGGGAGTGTTCCCGCAGGCAAGTCCGTACTCCAATCGGTTGCACGAGTTTGGCTAGCCTACGGAAGATCATATGCGATCTCATTCGAAGAAAAATGCCGCTCCAGGGGGGCGGCCTCAACCCATCTCAAGATTGGCTCTACCACCCTGAGGCGGGATTACTTCGAAAGAGGCATGATCAACTTACTTTTGGAGACTTGACTTTGATCAGATCGGCACTCCGATAAAGAGTTTTCAGAGCGGAGAAGTCGATGACGTTAGAACAGCAGATCTTTCGATTATCAGCGGATGAACTCTGGAATCTTTATCAGCAGATCCAATTGGCACTCCTCGCCAAAATGCGGGCGCAGATGCTGGAAATGGATCAGAGATTAGAGGCGATCTCAAAAGCTCGCCGGCCTCTCGATCTGCCTCTTCGCCCACCTATCAAGAGCGCTAATGGCAAGCGGCATACATTGGCACCAAAATTCCGGAATCCTGATGATCCCAATCAAACTTGGGCTGGCCGCGGGTTGCAACCTAATTGGCTCAAACAAGCCATGAAACACGGCAAACGATTGGAGGACTTCACCATCCGCGAGGGATCAACGACGGGAAAACGAGCCAAAGCGACAATGCGAAGCCAAGCGAACTAAAAAGCGCGTTCGAACCGCGATCCGATTTGGCTGGAGTTGGGCGCGCGCTTTAGCAGACGGAGATTGCGGATGGAGGGGCCGACGAGCAGCGCGCTGTCTGATGCTCCAGATGAGCCCGAGCCTCGGGATGAATCTTGCGCGTGTTTAGTTGAGATTGGGTGAGACGGGCCATCCGTTCTCGGATGCCCCTCGCATGGGTGAAGAATCCCGCGGTATCGCCATAGTCCGTCCGGCTTTGGATGGGCGAGCAAGTCTCCGTCCGGCAGCGACGGCTCCAGCGCCGGCTCGGCGTCCGCAGCCAGGGGCGGCTTTCGTTCCGCTGCTGCCGCTCGGTCGGCCAGGCTGGCTGCGGAACGCGTGGCGTGCTCAAGCTTCCTCTGATACGCTGCCTCGACGATCCGGGCATCGGCGTCCGGCAGAGTGTTCTTGAGCGTCAGGCTGGCCCCCGCATCCGGCGCGTCCAGATCATCCTCGCCGGCAATCCCGACCAGGGCGAACAGGACATAACGCCGGGCGTAGTGAGCGCTGGGCCCAACCGGTGCGGCGCCTCCACGTCCTTGATGGCGCAAACCGGCCAGTCGGAGCAGATCCACCCGCCGGAAGAGTGCGCCAGCAAGGTGGTGAGGGTATGGTGCTGGATGGTCGCGATCTCCTGCTGGCTTAAAGTCTTGAGCACGATGTCTAGCCCGCTCGCTAGCGAGGCGTAGCGGAAAATCGTCATCGCGCAGAAACGGCGAGCGGATCAAGGCGGTCAGGGTCTTCTCCGGGTTGGCCAGTTCGGCCTGCGCTTTGGCCAGCGCCGCTGCGATCGCCCCGATATGTTCACTGGCTTGGTGCATGGATGCCCCCCCATCTCAACCGGATCGAAGCTGATCGCGCCAGCCTTGGAGCGCTTGGCGCGAATTCCGCGGCCGATCGCTTCCTTGGCATCCATCCTCGGGCAGCAGCCTCTTTGGCGAGTTCGTGCTCGCCATGAGCGGCGCGGGTGCGCAAGTAAGTCGCCGCGCACTCTGCCCACAGATCGGAGGAGATCATATCGACGACCTTGCCGGCGCGCAGCGGCTCGATGTCAAACAGGACGGGCGGTTCGCAGCGCCGAACCAACACGATCTTTGCTCACAAAAGGTCCCGGGAGGGCTCGCGCAGATCGGCGTCTAACGCGCGCGCGATTGCGACAATCTCAATGTCGATTCGCGGTTCGCTGGCGATGAACACCGCGCCGCAATTTCTCAAAATTCAAATGTGACCTCCATAGCGACCTCGCCACCCGACGATCGCCGACCTTGTCAAAGCTTCAAATCGTTGTCCCTAAACACCGTGATGATCTTGCCGCCGGGCGCGGCGCTTCCGGGAAATTGCTTTCGCAGCTGATGGAGCAATCGCGCCGCGCTGGCGTGCTTGTTCAGAGCCAGAGTGTGGATCTGGCGCAGAAGGGCTTCCCAGCGCGTCATCGTCACTTGACGACCGTCGAGTTCGATTGCGACCTGCTCATTCGCAATCTTCCGGAACAAATAGGATATCCCCATCTTAGGCCCGGTTTGCCTGGCTGGTCCCTTTGGATTGCCGGACTGGCCCTCCTTGGACCGGCTACCGGTTGGCGGATTTCGGTATCGAGTGTTCATCTGGGAAATTCCAGTGCCGCATTCAATTCGTCCACGCGCTGTCGCCAGTTGCGACCGAAACGCTGTGCCGCCTCGGTCGTACCGATGATTTCGTACCCCAATGTGCCCTGTGCCTCAGGCGCAAAATATTCCGCCGCCATTCTGGCGATAAGCCGGGCCGCAGGCATATCGCCTCGGATCGCTTTCGCGAACAACTGGCGAAACTGGATTTCGGCCTTCGTCATCCGCTTGCGCTTTCCATTGTCGGTCACGGTGACTTCTTCGTTATCGATCGCTTCCAGGAGCTTGCCGGGGTGGAGCAGCTGGGGAATTTTCTTCGGTCTCCCGCTCGGATTCCCGGACTGGCCCTTCTGAAATCGGGTCGCGACCGGCGGCTTTCCGTATCCGACCTCATATGTTTTTGTTCGGTCACCGCTCATCGCCCTGCTCCCTCTCCGCCTCGATGTCGCGGAAGAGCCTGCCGTCCGCGAGCCGGACCGCATCGCGGCCGGTCAGGTTCTGCCAACGTCGGATCGTGGTATCGACATAAAGCGGATCGAGTTCGACCCCGCGACAGATGCGGCCGGTCCGCTCGGCGGCGAGCAGCGTCGTGCCGCTGCCTAGAAACGAGTCGAGCACGATCCCACCGCGGTGAGAGCAATCGAGCAGCGCGTCCACCACGAGTTCGACTGGCTTTGCCGTGGGGTGCAGCTCGAGCAGATTGTTGCCCTTGCGTGCCTGAGTGCTGGCACTGTCGTAATGCCAGACATTGGTGCGGTTGCGTCCATGTCTGCCGAGTTCGATATTGTTGGTGTGCCGCTCGGTGCCGGACTTGAAGACAAACACCAGCTCATGCTGGGAGCGGTAAAGGGATCCCATTCCGGCGTTGTTCTTCACCCAGACCACAATATTCTTCAGCTCCGAATAGACGTCACGACCGGCCGCAAGCAGCTCATCAGCGTGGCGCCAGTCCATGCACACATAATGGATCGCGCCGTCTTCGCTGTATTTTGCCAGCAGCGAGCAGCTGCTCGTTAGAAGGCGAGCGAACTCTTCTCGGCTGAGTTCGCCGGAGCCTTGGGCAAATTCGCGGTGGCGGATCTTTCCTTTTCCGGAGACGTGGCCGCCGATCGGAACATTGTAAGGTGGGTCAACGAACACGACATCGGCGCGCTCTCCGCTCATCAGGATATCGAAAGCCGCCTCTGACGTCGCGTCGCCACAATGGATACGATGATCGCCGAGTTGCCAGACATCGCCGAGCTGGCAGACCGGAACTCCGGTCGTCGTATCCGCTTCGTAATTGGCGTCGACGGCCAGCCGGTCATCAAGCTTCTGCATGGCCAGATCGATCTCAGGCAAGCTGAAGCCCGTGATCGACAGATCGAAATCAAGGTCCAGTTCTTTCAGCTTCACAAAGCTTTCGCCCAGCAGCTGCTCGTCCCAATGCGCGTGCTGAGCCAGCCTGTTGTCTGCGATCCGAAGCGCCTTCAGCTGTGCCGAAGACAGGTGCCTGATCTCCACGACGGGTACCCGCGGCATCCCGAGCTGTCGGGCTGCGAGCACGCGGCCGTGCCCGATCACCACCTGATTGCTATCGTCCACCGCGATCGGCATCACGAATCCGAATTCGCGGACGCTATCCGCGATCAGGTTCACCTGAACCTGGGAATGCTGCCGCGGGTTGCGGGAGTCGAGAACGAGATCTCCCACCGCACGATAGTCAATCTCGATCTCGATCAAACCGACATTCGTCGCCACGTTGCGGCGGCTGCGCGGTGCGGATTTCGTTGTTGCGGATCTGGCGGCGGGGCGTTCGGGAGGCGTTTGATCGGGTGTAGTCATTTTGAGTGCTCCGACTGGTGGATCGAAGCAGCTCAATTACACGCAAAGGCGCGGCCGAGGTGTACCAATCAATTCGCAATAAAATTTCCCTTTGCTCCGATCCGCCATTCCACTTGTTGCAAGGGGTTCGCCCAAAGCGGTCGCTTAATCGGTCGCCCAAGCATCTGCCGCCCGTGGTTCAGCCAGGCTAACAGAACCCGTCGATCCGAACGGGCGATTTTGTTTGCCTCGCTATATCTATTCTGCAGGGTGCGCTCGCCCGTTAGTGTGTGGCTTATAAAGATGGGCCGTTCTGCTTGCCGGCCCAAATCTGCGTCCTTAGGAACTTGCAGCCAGCGCGTCGTCCTTCCCACGTTCGCTTGCGCCAACGCCTGCACATCTCCGCCGACGGCAGAACGAAATCCGCCCGCCGCCGCTATTGCACGACAGGCTTGGCGGACAGACGGCGTTTTTTTGATACGCTTTCGTTCGATCACGCGCCAAAGCAAAACCGTAAGCCAGAGGTGGGCGGCAAGATCCGGATGTACAACCCTTGATTTCGGTGGGCGTCCGCGACGAGGCATAAGCTTCTCCCGTGGTAATTGGACATGATCATGCAGATGTGGGCACGATCCTCAGATTTCAAAGTGTGCGCGCCGGGAATCGGCAACATGATCCTGCCCTTCCTAAACGTGCCAATTTAGAGCTGATCGCCTTCCTGCGATTTCCGAGACCGAACGGTTGACGGTCGCTGCAATGGGCCGCAATTCCTTTGCCCTTCCTGATGCAGTCAGTTGGACTGTTCAGGTCCGGTCCGTTTGACGGCCCTCCACGCGGTTACGGCCTCAGATGCCCAACAGCTCACCAGTCGGTTCGCGCAGCAATCATCTCAATCAAAACGAGCAATGAAGCTGTAAAACTCGCAGAAAACGTGTCGCCAGCTTGCGCTTCTCGATCTAACCGATCGCCAACGTGGGGACATGGGAAGGTTGGCAGGGGGTGGGAGCTGCTCGCGCGATGACACTCGCACCAAGCAGCCACATCTTGGAGAACGAGAGCACATCCTCGGTTGGTCGGAGGGCTTCTCGCATCGGAAATCAACTTCGCAAAGCGCTCACCATCCTATGCTTCGCAAGCGACTATTCCGAATACATGGGACCAAATTCGCGACAGCTGCTGGATGCTAGGGCCAGGGCAAGAGCTGCGGGCTCATGTGCTGTCCAAGCTCGACGGCGCGCGATGCGTCGGGTGGGGTGCGGGGGTTCGACGAGGCGACTGGACGCAACTTTAATTTAGAAAAGGGCGACCAGGTCGCGTCTGCATGCCGCGGAACAGGTATGGGCGCTGACGATTGGACGCTTACACGCTTTCCGTGCTTCGGACCGCCACATTCCCTGTTCTCCACTGCAAATTTCCCTGTTCTGGTCCGACGCTGCCCATCAACCTCACCCCAAGATTCTAAGGCATCTTTGGCATTTTTCGTGCGATCGCAGCCTCGGAATTGACGGTTTCCCTGCAGAATTCCCTGTTACCAGGGAATGGGCCGATCGAGGCTGGACATTGTTTGCCCCACGCCGAGGTGCGTGCTATCGCCGCCATCGCTGAGGCTTTCGATGAATCGGCGGCTGTGCTCGCCCGCGCGCTGGTGGTCGAGGACTATGACCTTGCGGCCGAAGCGCTGATGGCTTGGCCGCTACTCTCCTCCCCCTGGAGCCCTGCCGCCGCGTTCGGCTTTCGCGTCGTGGCCTCGCTCGAGGACAAGGTCGGCTTCCTGCCGGAGGGTCGGCTCGGCGGCGAGCCAGCTTCTGCGCCTGAGCGGTCACGAGAAAACCAAGTCCGCGCTCGCGACGTCCCGCATGCTCGTCTCCCGAGGCGAGCGAAACAATCTCCAATGCGGTATGATCTCCTCACGTGAGGCCGCGCCTTGAATGGCGGCAGACCTCGACCGCATCGACAGGGATGTCATGACCAACGACACGCACACGATCCACAGTGGCGCTCTCACCGCGACCATCAAAGCCCACGGCGCCGAGTTGTGCTCGCTGCAGGATCGCAGCGGCACCGAATTGATCTGGCAAGCGGGGCCGGAATGGCCGCGCCATGCGCCACTGCTGTTCCCGATCGTCGGGCGTCTTGCGGGCGACGAATTGCGGCACCAGGGCAAGACCTACCGGATGACCCAGCACGGCTTTGCGCGCGACAGCCGCTTTGCCTGGGCCGGGCGTGACGAGACCAGTTGCACGCTGGTGCTCGAAGACAGCGCGGCGACGCGCGCGCTTTATCCCTTCGCGTTCCGCCTCACGGCCATCTATGCGATCGACGACGCCGGCCTCGAGCTGGCGCTCACGATCGTCAATACCGGCAAGGAGATGTTGCCGGCTTCGCTCGGCGGACATCCCGCCTTCAATTGGCCGCTCCAGGCGGGCGTGCCCAAGGAAAGCTATGCGCTGACCTTCGCGACGGCAGAGCCATCTTTCGTCCGCCGTCTCGATGGTGGATTGCTGCGCCCGGCGACGGAGCCGAGCCCGGTCAACGGCACGGTGCTGCCCTTGTCCGAAGCCCTGTTCGTCGACGACGCCATCATCTTCGATCGGATCGAGAGCAGTTCGGTCCGCTATGCCGCCGGCCAGGGCGCCGGGCCGTGGCTGAAGATGTCCTGGCGCGGCTTTCGCGAGCTTGGCGTCTGGTCCAAACCGTCAGGCGCGCCGTTCCTCTGCATCGAGCCCTGGCGCGGCTATGCCAGCCCCAAAGGCTTCGACGGTGAGTTCGGCGACAAGCCCGGCTTGATGCATATCGCACCTGGAGCGGAACAGCGCCTGTCGTACCGGATCGAGGTCGGATCGTCCTGAGATCGATGACCCTCAGACCTCGATCCGCGTCAGGTCCTCGCCAAGCACGACCGGACCCGAATAGTCCTTTTGCACATCCGCGAGCAGCGCGTTCAGCATGGCATCGTCAGTGCGCGGCCGGTGATGGGTCAGCGCGAGCTTTTTGACGCCGGCCTTGGCCGCGACCTTGCCGACGGTGTCGCCGCAGGCGATCGTGTATTTCGCAAGCCGTCGGAAGTGCTCGTTGTTGATCTCCGGTGTCGCGAGAAAGCAGACCTGGACGAGCAGGTCGGCGCCTTGGGCCAGCCGTTCGAGGCCGGGGCAGGGGACGGTGTCGCCGGAAATCGCAATGACCTTGCCCTCCGCCTCGAAGCGGTAGCCGAGGCACATCCAGCGCGCGAGAAAGGCCGGAGACATGCCGAGGCCATCGCCATGCGAGACGAGCTCGGCGCTGATCTTCCAGCGGCCGGTGTCGAGGACGGGACCTGGAACGATGTCCGTTGCGACGACCGGTTTCCAGCCGCCGAAGGTCGGCTCGCCCTGATCGCGCGAGGCGATGTCCTTGTCGTAGACCTGCGTGACCAGCGTGTTGACGAGCCGTTCGGTGTCCGGCGGCCCGAAGATGCGCAGCTCGTCCTTGCGGCCGTGCATCCATGAATTGAGCATCACGTCGTAGAGATCGCCGATATGGTCGAAATGGTGATGGGTGAGAAAGACCGTGTTGATGGCGCCGAGCGGCACGCCGGCCTTGCTGAGCTGCACCATCACGCCGCGGCCGGCGTCGAACAGGATGTTCTCCTCGCCGAGCCTGATCAGCGTGGTCGTCGCCATGCGGCGCGGGTCCGGGCGCGGGCCGCCGGTGCCGAGCAGGATGACCTCCATGCGCCTACTCCGATGTGAAGCCGGGAGCGCACAGTAGATAGGAAGGCTGCGGCGAGGCAAGCCGCATCAGATCGCGAAGGGAATGCGTTCAGCGCACACCGGTTGCAGTGGCGGCGACGACAGGGCGGATGGCCGGGCGGGCGGACGCCGATGAGGTCAGACGCTGCGCCAGGTCCTGCGTGTGCCGCTCGACCAGATGCCAGGTCGCGCGCGCGAGGAGATAGCTGAGCGCGATGGTGACGACGTAAGTCATCAGCAGCGAGGCCAGCCCGTCCGCGAGCGGCCAAACCCGGTGTAGAGCGTAGATCACCGCGAAGTGCGACAGATACATCGAATAGGAGTTGCGACCGAGCGCCTCGATCGGTGACCAGTGCACCGCGAAACGGATGCAGCCGGCCACCATCGCGCCGAGCACGAGGTTGATGATCAGGTAGTTGAATTCGTGCGCGCCGGTCGCGCCATTGGCGAAGAAGGACAGCACGACGAAGACGATGAAGATCGCGGCGTCGGATCTGGTGAAGCCGTCGCGCAGCGAGAAGAACAGCGCACAGCCGGTCAGGAAGACCGGCAACTGGTTCAGGAAGCTAAGGTGCAGCGTGCCCCAGACGAAGGAGTCGCGGCCGGGTCCGTAATAGGCCGAGAACAGTTCGAGGGCCCACGGCTTGAACAGGCAGACATTGACGAGGTGCAGCAGAAGCGCGAGCGCGAGATAGAGACGGCGGCGCGATCCGAACGCGGTGATCAGAAGCGGGAAGACGAGATAGAACGTCATCTCCGCCGCGATCGACCAGTCGCCCGGCACGACGCTGTTGACGCTATCGGGCCAGAAGCCGTGCAGGAACGTCGCGGTCAGGATCACCTGGAGCGGCCCGATTCCGTCGGGCGCGGTGTCGCGCGGCCCCGTGCCGTAGAGAGCAAGGTAGGCCGGAATCGCGAGCCAGAACAGCGGCGCGATGCGCAAGGCACGCCGAATGTAGAATTTGCGTGTCGGGCTCGTTTCGCCGGCGCGCTGCGTCCACATCAGGCACATCGTCATCGCGCTGACGAAGTAGAACACATTGACGCCGGTCCAGCCGCACATGAAGGCGTAGTCGATGGCGTGGATGTTCGATGGAAATGATTGCGAGACGTGGATCGCGATCACGCCGAGGATGGCGAGGCCGCGCAGGAAGTCGAGTGTATGAGAACGATTGAGGGGCGTTGCGCCTCGTTCGATTCGACCGGCAGCCAACCGGGCCTGCCCCTGCATAACGCCTGCTCCGTATTTCGCACCTGCAAGCGGAGACAATAGAGGCGCGGCCGGCCTTTCCGAAGCCGAAGGCTGTCTTTACGTTAACCAGGGGTTGCATCCGGAGCCGAAACGACCCGATCGGCGCTCGAGCTGACTGACCCCGCTGCGCGCCAACCAGGCCAGCGGGACTGTGCGCGGAATGAGAATTGTGGGCCAATTCATACTTAATACTTCAAGACCATGACCAATATTGTTTGGGCGCGACAACACGCCTAGTATTCCAGCAGGCAATTCGGGGGCTCGAACCAATTGTGAATGTACGTTCACAGGACGGCGCGCTGCGCGACGACTTGAATTTTCAGGCCGGGCCGCAAGCACACAGGACATCCAAGATCGTGACTGATTCCGCACTTCAGGAATTGCGTCCGGCTGGCCGCGAGCGGCTGATCGTCGTCGAAGACGATCCGGTGACGCGGACGATGCTGGTCGGTTATTTCAGCGAGAATAATTTCGACGTGGTCGGGGCCGGCTCCTGCGCGGAGTGCCGCCAGGCGCTGCGCGCGCGCACCGATATCGTCTTCCTCGACGTGCAGCTGCCCGACGGGGACGGCTTCGAGCTCGCCAAGGAGATCCAGGCGACCAGCAACGCGGGCATCATCTTCGTCACCCGCCGCGACACCGACGTCGATCGAATCCTCGGCCTCGAGATCGCCGGCGACCATTATGTCACCAAGCCGATCAATCTGCGCGACCTCCTCGCGCGCGCGCGCAGCGTGTTGCGGCGGCGCTCGATCGATCGCAAGGCGGCGCGCAACCACAACTCGATCGCCTTCGGCGACTGGATCATCGACCTGACGCGGCGCGAGCTGCTCGGCAGCGACGGCAAGCCGGTGGCGCTGACGCGCGCCGAATTCGACCTGCTCGCCGCGCTGGTCGGCGCCGACGGCAGGCCGCTCAGCCGTGACTATCTGATCGAGGTCGTCAGCAACCGCCAGGCCGAGGTCGACATCCGCACCGTCGATGCGCTGGTGGCGCGGCTGCGCCGCAAGCTGGTCGGCAGCGGCACGCCCGTGATCGCGACCGTCACCGGCGTCGGCTACAAGCTCGCGCTCAGCGAGCGGCTCTAAAGCATGATCCGGAAAAGTGCGCAGCGGTTTTCCGAAAAGATCATGCTCAAACAGCAACCTAAAGCGCGATGACGATTCATCCTAATCTCATCGCGCTGTAGGACACAGGGGGCATCGCGTCAGCGCGATGCGACCCATCTCCACTTTGCCTCGATCCGCGCCTTGATGAGGCTGACCCTCGCTTCATGCGCGGCCCAATAGGCGCGGCTGGCAGCGGCCGTGCCCTGACGGTAACGCGCATAGACGTCCTTGGGACGCGTCGGCGCCTTCGGCGCTTGCGCTATCTTTGCTGTCTTTGCCGCTGCTGGAGCCGAATCCGGCGCAGTCACCGCCGGAGCCCGATCGAGAGCCACAGCGCCGGCTTCCAGAGCCGCCGAGTTCATCGTGACGAGACGGTTGTGGGCGCGGTTGCAATAGACCTGCGAGCGCGCGGTCATCGTCTCCTCGCCATGACCTGCCCGATATTTCATCAGGGCGCGGCAGAGATCGCCGCCCGCCAGGCGCCATGCGCGGGCGAGATAAAGCACGCCGTAGTGGATGTTGATATCCGGCTCTGCGAGCTCCGTCGTGTTGCCGCGGAACCCGAGCATCGCCGCGGTCTCGGGCCGCACCTGCATGAGGCCGATTTCGCCCGACGCTGCCGATCACGGCCGAATTGTATCCGCTTTCGACGAACACGACGGCCTCTGCGATATCGGCGGGCAGGCCGGTCTTCGCGGTTTCCCGCTCGATGATCTTGCGGATTTCGGCACGGGATGACGGCGTTTCGCCGGCGCCAAGCTCCGTCATGCTCTCCGACGCCGCCGGCACCGTACGCGGCTCGTCCGGCGTGCCGTCCTTGGCATGCGCGCAGATCGGAACCGACAAAAGCAGGGCGACGGCAGCGTGTCTCCACGTCGCGGTGAGATTGAAGCGCACCCGATCCCTCATCATGGGGCCTGTCATAGGGCTTCGAAGTTAACAAACGGGCTTCGGGCGGGAAGGTCCCTTATCGCGCGCGGGCGCTCTGATCGGTGACCGGAGCGAGGCGGTCATCGACCGCATAGAGCGTGCAGGTGGGCGACCATTTCATGCAGGCGGCGAGGGAGTCGCGCTGGGCGTCGTCGACGGTCGCGCGTCCCGCCCGCCAGCCGTAACCGCCATTCGGCGACACCGCGAAAGCCTTGTGCGGCATCGTAGAGGCGAGATAGCGCGCGAACTCGGCGAGCGCGGCCTCGTTGAGCCGGCTCGGCGGCGGCAGCGGATCGGGCAGGCTCAGGATGTCATGGCCGAGCCCGTGCTCGCGCAGGAAGGCGTCGAGATACGGCGTCCATTGCGGGCGGCCCACGACCGAATAGAGATAATGGCCGTCGTCCCCATAAGGCGGCGCCACGATGAACTTCGCGTTGCCGCCACCAGCGCGAAACCCGTCATGGAAGCGGCGCGCGAGATCGGGACCGAAGAAGGAATCGTTGGTCGCGTAAACCCACAGCATCGGCACGCGCGAGGTTTTGCCGAACGTGGCAAAAGCCTGCACCAGCCCATCGGGATTGCAGACCTCGTCGTCGTCGCGCGAGCCGCGGCCGCCAGCAAAGCTGATCGCGGCGACGAGGCCGGGCGGCGCCTGCGCGGTCAGCGCGACGGTGGCGAGCCCGCCGGCGGAATGACCGGCCGCGATCATGCCTGACGTCGTGACGTCGCTCCTGCGCGCCATCGCATCGATCGCGGCACGCAAATCCGCCACCGCGACCGCCGCCGCCGGCAGATAGGCCGCGTTGGCGCAACCGCCGACGCTGTCGACGCGCCCGCCGGGCGAGGTGCCGTAGCCGCGCCGCATCACGATCAGCGCGGCATAGCCGCGCCGGGCATATTCGAGCGCGATGCCGTAATATTTGTGCGCCGACATCGTGGCGCGGTCGTCGAAGCTGCGCGGCGAGCCGTGACTGAGCAGCGCGAGCGGATAGCGCTTCGTCCCCGCCGGGCGGACCAGGAAGGCCTCCAGCCCTTGCGATCCGGTCTCGGCCATGGGGATGCGCAGGTCTTCCGTATAAAACTCCGCGGCGTGCGCCGGCGCGCCGGCCAGGAGGAGGCCGGTGATCAGCAGGAGCGCCTTGCGAAAAACAGCCATGGGACGATTCGAACGGTCGCGATGGGGTGGACCATAGCATGATCCAGGGGACGCGCAGGCAGCCCTCCGCCCGTCATTCCGGGCTCGCGCTTCGCGCGCCCCGGAATGACGGATGAAGGAATAACGGCTGATGCCCGCCTCAGGAACGCCTCACCCGTCGCGTGTGTTGTGGTTTGGCGGACACCGGGCCGATGCTATGGTATCCCGCAATCTCTGTGACGACAGGACGAGGATATTTCAGTGGCTGATGTCAATCCCGCGGCGGGCAAGCTGGTCTCGCCGGACGCGCTCACCAACATTCCGCGGCTGGTGACGGCCTATTTCGCCGGCAAGCCCGATGCCGCCGATCCTGCGCAGCGGGTGGCGTTCGGGACGTCAGGCCATCGCGGCACCTCGTTCAAGAACAGCTTCAATGAGGGCCATATCCTCGCGACCACGCAGGCCATCTGCGACTACAGGAACGAAAAGGGGCTGACCGGCCCGCTCTTCATCGGCATCGACACCCACGCGCTGGCCGAGCCGGCGCTCGCAAGCGCGGTGGAGGTGTTTGCGGCCAACGGCGTCGACATCATGATCGACAAGGACGGCGGCTATACGCCGACGCCCGTCATCTCGCACGCGATCCTCACTTACAACAAGGGCCGCACCTCGGGCCTTGCCGACGGCGTCGTCGTCACGCCCTCGCACAATCCGCCCGAAGACGGCGGCTACAAATACAATCCGCCGCATGGCGGCCCGGCCGATACGGACGCGACCTCCGTGATCGAGAAGCGCGCCAATGCCTATCTCGCCGATGGCCTCAAGGGCGTGAAGCGCATCGACTACGCCAAGGCGAAGAGGTCGGCGAACGTGCACGCCTACGACTTCATCACGCTTTACGTTGCCGATCTCGGCAATGTCGTCGACCTCGATCTCGTCAAATCCGCCGGCATCAATATCGGCATCGATCCGCTCGGCGGCGCCGCCGTGCATTACTGGCATCCGATCATCGAGCGCTACGGCCTGAAGGCGACGGTCGTGAACGAGGCGATCGATCCGACCTTCCGCTTCATGACGGTGGACTGGGACGGCAAGATCCGCATGGACTGCTCCTCGCCTTACGCGATGGCGAGCCTGATCGCGATGCGCGACCGCTTCGATGTCGCGTTTGCCAACGACACCGACGCCGACCGTCACGGCATCGTCACGCGCAGCGGCGGGTTGATGAACCCGAACCATTATCTCGCGACCGCGATCTCCTACCTGTTCGCGCACCGGCCGAACTGGGGCAAGGATGCCGCGATCGGCAAGACCGTGGTGTCGAGCTCGATCATCGACCGTGTCGCCAAGAAGCTCGGCCGCAAGCTGGTGGAGACGCCGGTCGGCTTCAAATGGTTCGTCGATGGCCTCGTCAGCGGCAGCTTCGGCTTCGGCGGCGAGGAGAGTGCAGGGGCCTCGTTCCTGCGCCGCGACGGCACGGTGTGGACCACCGACAAGGACGGCGTCATCCTCGGCCTGCTCGCCGCGGAGATCATGGCCAAGACCGGCCGCGACCCGAGCCAGCTGTTCGGCGACCTCACCGCCGAGCTAGGGGTGCCGCATTATGCGCGCATCGACGTCGCCGCCACCGTGCCGCAGAAGAACATCCTGAAATCCGTGACGCCCGAGCAGCTCGGCCTGAAGGACCTCGCCGGCGATCCGGTCCGCTCGACGCTGAGCAAGGCGCCCGGCAACGGCCAGCCCTTCGGCGGCATCAAGGTCGAGACCGATTTCGGCTGGTTCGCCGCAAGGCCGTCCGGCACCGAGGACGTCTACAAGATCTACGCCGAGAGCTTTAGGAGCACCGAGCACCTGAAGCGGATTCAGGAGGAAGCCCAGGCTGGGCTGAAGAGGGTGTTCGGGGCGTAGGACGCACGAGGCCTGGGTCGCTCTCGTGGCGCCCCTCCACGGGCGGACCCGCCGTTTCGACCGGTGTCATCACCCGCGAAGGCGGGTGATCCAGTACTCCGCGGCGGAAGTTGCGTGAAATCCAATGTTGGCCACGGAGTACTGGATTCCCCGCCTTCGCGGGGAATGACTCGAGGCTATATCTGTATACATAGTTGTCGATTGAGGTAATTAGGTAAGCAATTTTGGCCTTGAACGATTCTGTGCACCCGCTATTGTATACATAACGCATACATAAGCCTCGGGAGCCGCGCCCATGACAAAACCCTTCCCCATGAACGCCTGGTACGCCGCCGCCTGGGACGCGGAGGTGAAGCCGGCGCTGTTGCCGCGGACGATCTGCGGCAAGCATGTCGTGATGTATCGCAAGGCGGACGGCTCAGTGGCCGCGCTGGAGGATGCCTGCTGGCACCGCCTGGTGCCGCTGTCCAAGGGGCGGCTCGAAGGCGACACCGTCGTCTGCGGCTATCACGGCCTGAAATACAACGCGCAGGGCCGCTGCACCTTCATGCCCTCGCAGGAGACCATCAACCCATCGGCCTGCGTGCGCGCCTATCCCGTGGTCGAGCGCCATCGCTACATCTGGCTCTGGATGGGCGACCCGGCGCTGGCCGATCCTGCGCTCGTCCCCGACATGCACTGGAACCACGATCCGGCCTGGGCCGGCGACGGCAAGACCATCCGTGTCAACTGCGACTACCGCCTGGTGCTCGACAATCTCATGGACCTCACCCACGAGACGTTCGTGCACGGCTCCTCCATCGGCAACGACGCGGTGGCGGAAGCGCCGTTCGACGTCACCCATGGTGAGAAGACGGTCACGGTGACGCGCTGGATGCGCGGCATCGAGGCGCCGCCGTTCTGGGCCAAACAACTCGGCAAGCCCGGCCTCGTCGACCGCTGGCAGATCATCCGTTTCGAAGCGCCATGCACGATCGCGATCGACGTCGGTGTCGCGCCAACAGGCACCGGCGCGCCCGAAGGCGACCGCTCGCAGGGCGTCAACGGTTTCGTGCTCAACACCATCACGCCCGAGACCGAGAAGACCTGTCACTACTTCTGGGCCTTCGTGCGCAACTATCGTCTCGATGAGCAGCGCATCACCACCGAGATCCGCGAAGGCGTCTCCGGCATCTTCCGCGAGGACGAGCTGATCCTCGAGGCGCAGCAGCGCGCGATGGACGAGAATCCCGATCGCATCTTCTACAACCTCAACATCGACGCCGGCGCGATGTGGTCGCGCAAGCTGATCGACAAGATGGTGGCGAAGGAAAATCCGCCGACGCACCTTCAGGCCGCGGAGTAGGCCAGGTGAAGGCAGCTCCCGAGCGCGAGGTCGACCGCTCCGTCTCGCAGACCGTGAAGGCGCAGCTCGCGCTGCGCGACCAGATCCTGTCAGGGGCCTTGCGCCCCGGCGAGCGCATCTCCGAGCTTCAGGCGGTGGAGACGACCGGCGCCTCGCGCACCCCGGTGCGCATGGCGCTGGTGCGGCTGGAGGAGGAGGGGCTGCTGGAAGCGATCCCGTCCGGCGGCTTCATGGTGAAGGCGTTTTCGGAGCGCGACATTTCCGACTCCATCGAGCTGCGCGGCACGCTGGAAGGCCTCGCCGCACGCTTCGCTGCCGAGCGCGGCGTTTCCGCGCGCGAGCTCGAGCCGCTGAAGGAATGCCTGGCCGCGATCGACGAATTGCTGCGCCAGGTGCCGATCTCGATCGAAGCCTTTTCGTCCTACGTCACGCTGAACGCGCGCTTCCACGCGCTGCTCACCGAATTGTCGCGCAGCCCGCCGCTGATCCGCCAGATCGACCGCGCCTCGGCGCTGCCGTTTGCTTCGCCAAGCGGGTTCGTGATGGCGCAATCGGCATTGGCCGAAGCGCAGCAGATCCTGATCATCGCACAGGAGCACCACCGCGTCGTGATCGACGCCATCGAGAACCGCGAGGGCGCGCGCGCCGAAGCCGTGATGCGCGAGCACGCTCGGCTCGCGGTGCGCAATCTGCGGCTCGCGCTGCGCAACCGCACCCATCTCGACCTCTTGCCGGCGCTCGCGCTGATCAAGACCGCAACCGACTGAGGGCAGTCACCATGCGCTTCATCGAAACCTGGCTTCCGGCAACGCTCGTTGAGACGCGCGATCTCGCCCCCGGCATCCGCGAATTTCTGATCCGCCCCGATCAGTTTGATGGCAGCGCCTATCCGGTCGGCAGCCACATCAATGTCAGCGTGACCATCGACGGCCTGCCGGAGACGCGGTCCTATTCGCTGGTCGGCGAAGCCACATCGCGGGGCTTCAAGATCGCGGTGCGCCGCGCCGAGGATTCCCGCGGCGGGTCGCGCTACATGTGGTCCCTGCAGCCCGGCGCGCGGCTCGACATCACGCAGCCCGCCTCGCTGCTCGCGGTCGACTGGGCGCGACAAAATTATTGCCTGATCGCCGGCGGCATCGGCATCACGCCGATCCTCGGCGCCGCGCAGGCACTGGCGCGGCGCGGGGCCGATGTCACGCTGCACTACGCCGTGCGCTCGCGCGGCGAGGCCGCCTATCTCGACGATCTCGCCGCGATGCTCGGCGATCGCCTGGTCGTGCATGCCAGCGACGAAGGCAAGCGGCTCGATCTCGACGCGCTGTTCGCGTCATTGCCGCAAGGCGCGCTCGCGCTGTTCTGCGGCCCGATGCGGATGCTGGATGCCGCGCGCCATGGCTGGATCGGCGCCGGCCACCCGCTGCCCGATCTCCGCTACGAGACCTTCGGCTCCAGCGGCACGCTGCCGACCGAAACTTTCCGCGTGCGCCTGAAGGGCACCGATGTCGAGCTTGAGATTCCGCGCGAGCGATCGATGCTCGACGTGCTCAACGCCAGCGGCCACGACGTCATGTACGACTGCAAGCGCGGCGAATGCGGCCTCTGCGCCATCGACGTCGTCGCCGTCGACGGTGAGATCGACCACCGCGACGTCTTCTTCAGCGATCACCAGAAGCAAAGCAACCAGAAGATCTGCGCCTGCGTTTCGCGGGCGAGGGGCACCATCACCGTGGACACGCTGCTGAGGGCGGATGCGGTCTGAGGTGAAACCGTCATGCCCGGGCTTGTCCCGGGCATCCACGTGTTTCGTGTCGTGTGGTTAGGCGTGGATGGCCGGAACAAGCCCGGCCATGACGCCGCGGAGGCTTTGATACCTACGCCGCAAACGTCGCCCGAAGCTTCTTCGTCTCCAGCAGCGCCATCACCCCGTCGGCCGGCACCGGCCGGCTGATCAGATAGCCCTGGACCTCGTCGCAGCCGATCTGCCTGAGATATTCGAGCTGGTCCGCGGTCTCGACGCCCTCCGCGACCACGCCGATGCGCAAGTCCCGCGCGAGCGAGACCACGGATTTCACGATCGCGGCGCAGTCGGGCTGCACCAGCACGTCGCGGATGAACGACTGGTCGATCTTGATCCGGCTGAACGGCAGCTTGCGCAAATAGGTGAGCGAGGAGAAGCCGGTGCCGAAATCGTCCAGCGCCACGGTGATGCCGAGCTCGAGCAGCGCGTTCAGGATCGACGCGGCCGAGCCGTATTTCGACAGCAGCATCGATTCCGTGATCTCGATCTCCAGCCGGTGCGGGGCGACCTTGGCATCCGCCAGCGCCTGCACGATGGTCTGGAGAATGCTCGTGTTGTGAAACTGCGCCGCCGAAAAATTCACGGCGACGCGGATGTCCTCGGGCCAGTCCGCCAGCGTCGCGCAGGCGCGGCGGATCACCCATTCGCCGATCTCGTGGATCAGCCCGGTCTCCTCGGCGATCGGGATGAACTCGCTCGGCGGCACGAGACCACGCGAGGGATGCTGCCAGCGCAGCAGCGCCTCGAAGCCGGTGATGCGGTTCGCATCGAGATCGAGGAACGGCTGGAAGGCGAGGAACAGCTCGTTTCGCCCGACGGCGCCTGCGAGGTCCGATTGCAGAGCCTTGCGCTCGCGCGATGAGCGGTCGTCGCTGGCCTCGAAGAAGCAGACCGTACCGGGGCCGGCCTTCTTGGCGCGGTAGAGCGCGGTGTCGGCATTCTTCATGATGTCGAGCGCCGCACCGCCATCGCGCGGCGCCAGCACGATGCCGACGCTGGTCGCGCCGACGAACTGGCGGCCCTCGATCTGGAAGGGCTCGGTGAAGGCGGCGACGAAGCGCTCGGCGATCTCGAGCGCGTCCTCGGGGCGCGCCAGATTGGCCATCAGCAGCGCGAACTCGTCGCCGCCGATGCGTGCGACGTGCTCGGCGGCGCGTGTGCAGCGTTGCAAGCGGCTTGCGACCTGGACCAGGAATTCGTCGCCGGCGGGATGGCCGAACTGGTCGTTGACCTCCTTGAAGCGGTCGAGGTCGAGCAGCAGCACCGCGAACTCCTCGCCGGACAGAGCGAGGCGCTTCAGCGCGGCATCGAGCGTCTCGCTGAAGGCGACGCGGTTGGGCAGCTGGGTCAGCGGGTCCTGCCGCACCGTGCGCTCGGCCTCGATCTGCCGCATCACGCGCCGCGCGAAGGCGAACGAATTCACGAACACGCCGCGCAGCAGCACGCTGCCATAGACCACGACGAGAAAGGCGATCAGCAGGAAGGCGAGGTCGCCGTTCCGCCCGAGGCAAATGGCGATCCCGACGAAGATAGGCGCGGTGAAAGCGATGGCCGCGATCGGAATCGTGGCGAAGGCCAGCGCGCCGCCGGCGAGCATGCCCGAGCAAAGACAGGTGATGACGAGCTGGCCGCCGGTCGAGGCGTTGGCGAAGAAGGCGACCGGGACAATGCCCCAGGCGGTGCCGAGCACGAAGGCGTTGCGCACCAGCCGGTGGATCGCCCGACGCGAGACGAATTGCGGTTTCGTGATACGGCGCGCGGCGCGGGATTGCAGGCCGAATGCGATCGCGGCGCCGGCGACAACGACGGCCCAGATCAGGGCAGGGATACGGTCCGGCGACTGCCACAGCGCGATCGCCAGCACGACGGCGTTGCAGGCATTGGCGAGCATGATGCCGACGGAATAGCCGAGCACCAGCGACATTTGTTCCGCGCGGATATGGCCGGCCACGGCTTCGTCGGTTGCAGGACCGCCAAAGGCCGACAGATCGCCGGCAAACAGCCGCGCGAAATAGCTGGTCGTTTGAGTCCGCATTCCAGAGCCTAGCAGCATGAGCCCTTTGTCCGGCTCGATCCGGAGAATTCGCCATAAAGATTTGACGAACTATGAATTATCCACGCTTGCTGCGGCCGGCGTGATCACTTCTAAGTGGCAAAGATCGCGTATCGATAACAAATCGATACAAATGCACGGCCCCCGCGTTACGGCTGTAGCGGAGGGGGCGATCTTCGCCACGGTCTCCACTGTAATGCCCCGCCTAGCGCGCAATTGCGCACGGGGGCGGCGATGACACCGATGTCAGGAAGGCGTGTCTAGCACTACAGTCAGACCACGCCTTGTTCGTCGAGGAATCGCATGAGCGCATCGGTCTGCTGCGAGCCCACGAAGGCACCGATGTAACCGTCGGGCCGCACCAGCACCCAATCTCCTGATGACACGGCATATGCGCTGCGGAAGTCCTCGCTTCCGTCGATGAGCTCTGCATCCGGGCCGATGCACGAGAGCCGCGGCCCGTCACCGCCCCAGCTGCTTGGGGTCGTAGTAGAACCGCTCCTCGATCAGCTCATCGCCGCGCCAGGTCTGCCAGGCGATCTCTTCCAGCGTGCGCGTGATGCCTTCGGCATTGGTGAAGCTGAAGATCCAGCGCGAGGCGACATTGTCGCCCTGGATCAGGCTCGGCCCGACGCGGACGGCCTTGACCTCCTTGAAAGCGGCCAGCACGCCGCGCTCCTTCGCTGCCAGCTTGTCCCGCCCGACCGTCGGGGCCGCGTTGTTCTCGTAAGTGGCGGCATCGGGCGTGTAGAATTGCTCGATCGCCCCGACGAAATCTCCATCCTCCAGCCGCTGCGCAAAGGCTTCGACGACATCACGGCTCGGCATGGCACACCTCACGACTAAAACCGACTGATGGTCGGTAAATACCGACCGACAGTCGAAAAGTCAACTGGTGACCCGCGGAGAATTCGATTACAGCCAGATGAGTGAGAGACGCAGCTGGCGCTCCAGCGACGGTGCGTTCCCTCCCCCTTGCGGGGGAGGGCTAGGGAGAGGGGTAGCCCAGCAAAGAGCGCCAGTTGTCGAAGATGCACTCAGGCGGGCGTGTCCTCGATGGAATCCCCGTGTGGTACCCCTCTCCCTGCCCCTCCCCCGCAAGGGGGGAGGGAACGGAGAGACCGCCGCTGATCGCCGGACTCACTTCGACTTCAACCCATCACGCAATAGACGAGACCCATGGCAAAACAGGCGGAGCGGCGGGCGGCGACGACGGAGGCGATCCTGGCGGTAGCGCGCCGGCTGT
This sequence comes from Bradyrhizobium sp. B117, assembly GCF_038969555.1. Classification (NCBI taxonomy): domain Bacteria; kingdom Pseudomonadati; phylum Pseudomonadota; class Alphaproteobacteria; order Hyphomicrobiales; family Nitrobacteraceae; genus Bradyrhizobium; species Bradyrhizobium sp. B117. Next base: position 7,800,190 of record NZ_CP152414.1, on the reverse strand, counting down.
TCGGAACGCACGGCTTTGCCGCCACCACCATGGACGAGATTGCGGAGGGCGCCGGCATCGCCAAGGGCGCGGTCTATCATCACTTCAGGACCAAGGAGGCGGTGTTCGAGGCGGTGTTCGACCTGGTCTCGCGCGATCTCGTCGCCGAGATCGATAGTGCCGCGCGCGCCGAGAAGGACGTGCTCGCCGCGATGGTGGCCGGCACCCAGCATTATTTTGCCGCGACCGCCAAGGGGCCGACCGGCCAGATCATCTTGCGCGACGGCCCGGCCGTGCTCGGCTGGGAGCGCTGGCGCGAAATCGACGCGCAGCATTTTGGCGGCAAGATGCCGCGCGCACTCTCCGCCGCGATGGAGGGCGGCCTGATCGCACGCCAGCCGGTCGAGCCGCTGGCGCGCCTGCTGCTCGGCGCGGTGACGGAGGCCGCGGTCGCCTGCGCCGGGCGCGCCGACATCGCAAGGGCGGGCGCGGAATATGCCCGTGCGTTCCGATCGCTGGTCGAGGCGCTGCGTCTCTCCGCATGATTGTGCTAATGTTCGCCGCGAGCGCAGCAGCCATCTACCATCCGGCCTGAACCTGTCGTATGGGCAATGACGCGCTCGCGCACGCGACACGCGTCCTGGATGGAGAACGGCTTGGCTATTCGACTACGGATCGGTACCCGCAAGAGCGCGATGGCGCTGGCGCAGACGGAAGAGATTGCGCGCCGCCTGACCGCCGCCATGCCCGATCTCGATGTCGAGATCGTCAAGTTCGACACCACGGGTGATCTCGACCAGACCAGCAAGCTGCTGCCGCATGGCGGCAAGGGCGGTGCCTTCGTGGCGCAGATCCGCGCCGCCGTGCTGTCAGGGGAACTCCAGGCCGCGATGCATTCGCTGAAGGACATGCCGGGCAATGAAGACACGCCGGGCCTCGTCATCGGCGCCACGCTGTCGCGGGATCCGCCCGCCGATGCGCTGGTGGTGCGCGAGGGCGTGACGCTGGACGCACTGCGCCAGTCCCGCGGCAAGGGCTTTAAAATTGGCACCAACGCCGTCCGGCGCGCAGCCTATGCGCGACGGTTGTTTCCCGATGTCGAGGTGATCCACTTCCGCGGCGCCGCCGATACGCGCGTGCGAAAGCTCGACAATGGCGAGAAACAGCGCCTGCCGGATGGCGGTGCCGTTGGACCCGCGGACGCGCTGATTATGGCGCGCTCGGGTCTCGACCGCGTCGGTCTTGCGCATCGCATCGCCTACGAGTTCACCGCGGCGGAGATGCTGCCCGCGGCGGGGCAGGGCATCGTCGCGGTCGAATGCGCCGCGCAGGACTGGCAGACGAGACAAATTCTGTCATCGATCGACGATCCCGCTGCGCACGCCTCTGCTGATGCCGAGCGCGAGGTGCTGTGGGTGCTCAACGGCCACTGCAATTCGCCGGTCGCGGGCTTCTCGACCATCGCAGGCGATCAGATGTCGCTGACCGCCTCTGTGCTCGACCTCTCCGGCAACACCATCATCGAAGCCTCGCACACGGGCCCCGCCAACCGCCCGCGTGAGCTCGGCCGTGCGGTGGGTCTCGATCTCTTGGCAAAGGGTGCGGCGGAGATCATCGAGCGCAGCCGGCCGCAATGACGAGGGGGCAGCGCTGTGATGATGCCATCATGCACCTGTTTTGCCCGACGGGTCAAGCAGGATTTCGGATTATAGGAATTCGCAAGGAAGTCCAACTGCTTCCCTACTGTGCATGGGGTTGTTTTCACGATTCTCGTTTGAGCCGCCCACAAGAGGCCGTCATGCCCGGGCTTGTCCCGGGCATCCACGTTCTTGGTACCGAGTGGTTAGGCGTGGATGGCTGGGACAGGCCCGGCTATGACGATGTGGAAGGGTCGGCGCCCTAAGCACCCGCCATTTACCCCCGCACCCGCCTGATCATCTGCTCGACATGGGCGATCGGCGTCTCCGGCTGGATGCCGTGGCCGAGATTGAAGATCAGCCGCCCTTGCGCAAAGTTCGCCAGCACGTTGTCGACGGCGCGGTCGAGCGCGGCCCCGCCTGAGATCAGCACCAGCGGATCGAGATTGCCCTGCACAGCGACACGGCTCTGCACGCGCTCGCGGATGAAGGCCGGCTCCGCGGTCCAATCGATGCTGACGGCGTTGACGCCGGTCGCCTCGACGTAACCAGGCAATTGCGCAGCAGCGCCGCGGGGAAAGCCGATGATCTTCGCATCCGGCACCTTTGCGCGCACGCCCGCGACGATGCGCCGCGTCGGCTCGGTCGACCAGCGCGCGAACTCGGCCGGCGGCAGCACGCCGGCCCAGGTGTCGAAGATCTGCAACGCGTCGGCGCCGGCTTCGAGCTGCTTCAGCAGATATGCGATCGAGCTCTCGACGAGCACGTCGATGATCTTCGCAAACGCTTCCGGATGCCGGTAGGCCATCATCCGAGCCGGCGCCTGGTCGGGCGTGCCGTGGCCCGCGACCATGTAGGTCGCAACCGTCCACGGCGCGCCGCAGAAGCCGATCAGCGCGGTCTTTGCATCGAGCGCGCCGCGCACGAGCTTGAGCGCCTCGAACACCGGCGTGAGCTTGCCGAGGTCTGCGTGTGCGGCGAGCGTTGCGACTTTCGCCGGATCATCCAGCGGCTCGAGCCGCGGACCTTCGCCGACCTCAAAGCGCACCGAGCGGCCGAGCGCGTAGGGGATGACGAGGATGTCGGAGAAGATGATCGCCGCATCGAAGCCGAACCTGCGGATCGGTTGCAGCGTCACTTCGGCGGCAAGCTCAGGGTTGAAGCAGAGATCGAGGAAGCCGCCGGCCTTGGCGCGCACCTCGCGGTATTCCGGCAAGTAACGGCCGGCCTGCCGCATCATCCACATCGGCGGGATGGCTTGGCGGTGGCCGGAGAGGACGTCGATGAAAGGTTTCGTCGCAGGCTGGGTCACGAATGGTCCTGAAGCATGTTATCGCCCCTGATACACCGCCGCGGCCCCCAACGGAACAGGGGAACCAGCGCAATCGGGCCGCGTTGACCAGCCAACGGAGGAGATCATGGCTGAGACATTCAATCCCGCGCCGCACGACAAGCACGCCGACGATCTGCGCGAGGCGCTCGTCGCCGACCGTCACGCCAAGCTCGACACCGGGCTCGAGGATACCTTCCCGGCATCCGATCCCGTCAGCGCCGCCCAGCCGACGCCTTCGAAGGCCGACGCGGACGCCGACAATCCCTCGCTCTGGGACAAGGTTAAGGCGATCTTCAGCTAGCGGGGAGGGGCGCCGGATTCCGATAGGTTCGCTAATGTCTTGTTAGCGATGCATCGATCCCGGCGTCCGTACGACTACGGGAAACCGGGGGTATGGCGGCGTATTCCGCCAATCGTTTCAGAGTTCAATAACAGAAGCGGCAGAGGTTCCCGGCGATCGGAGATCTCTGCCGCATGAACGCCGTTGCCCAAAGAGCCGGATGGAGCCGCCTGCCGCTGCGCGCGGCGGCTTTCGTCGTGCTCACTTGCGCGACCATCCTCGGCGTCAGCGGCTGGCGCGAATGGGCCGCGCGCGATGCGGTGCTCAAGGGCGCCGAGACCGAGATGGCGAATGTCGCGCGCTCGCTGACCCAGCATGCCGAGGACAGTCTCGATCTCCTGGATTCCGGCGTCGTCGGCGTCGTCAGCCGACTGGAGATGGATGGCACCGAGCCGGCCACGATCGCCAAGCTCAGAAGCCTCCTGGAGGCGCGCAAGAAGGCGATGGAGCGCGTCCATAGCCTCGCCATCAGCGACGACCAAGGCAACTGGCTGACTTCGCCCGGCACGATCTCCTCGACGCTCAGCGACGATGCGTTCTTCCGCCATCATCAGCTCTCGCCGAAGCGTGAGCCCTTTGTCGGCCATCCCGTGAAGAGCCAGCTCGACGGCGAATGGGTCGTGACCGTGTCGCGCCGCTTCAACAAGCCGGACGGCAGCTTTGGTGGCGTCGTGCTCGCGACCATCAGCTCGCGCTATCTGTCGCACTTCTACGAGCAGTTCGAGATCGGCCGCAACAGCTCCGTGGCCTTGATGCATGGCGACGGCACGATCATCGCGCGCAACCCGCACAACGAAAAGTTCGTCGGCCGCAGTGTCGGTGACACCCCGCTGTTCCGCGACGCCAGTCTGCAACGGCCGGCCGGCGCCTATCATTTCAAATCGCCGTTGGACGGCGCCGACCGCGTCAGCTTCTTCAAGCGCAGCGGGCGCTATCCGCTCGTCCTGCTCGCGACGGTCGACAAGGACGAGCTGCTGGCGCCCTGGCGCGCGGCGGCGATCTCCCGCATGCTCTACGTGCTCGCGCTGGTCATGCTGATCGCGATCATCGGCGCGGTGCTGGTGCGGCAGTTGCAGCGGGGCCAGAGCATGGCCGCCGCCCTGGTCGAGAAGGAAGCCCATTTCCGTCTGCTCGCCGAAGGCTCCAGCGACATGGTCACCAGCATCGGGCTCGACGAGCGGCTGCGCTACGTCTCTCCGTCCTCGATCCGTGTCGTCGGCTGGCGCGCCAACCAGCTGATCGGAACGCCGGCGCTCGCGGGCATCCATGCGGACGACCTGGCGCAGGTTCAGGCCCTCGTCGATGCCATGAAGCGCGGCGAGAAGGAGGAGGCGCGGGTCACCTATCGCAACTCGCACCGCAAGACAGGCGAGGTCTGGCTCGAATCGACCATGCGGGTGACGCGCAGGGACAATGGCCGCGTCGACGGCGTGGTCGCGATATCGCGCGACATCACCGAGCAGAAGAAGCTGGAGACCCGGCTCGAGACCCTCGCGATCGAGGACAGCCTCACCGGGCTCGCCAATCGCCGCCGCTTCGACGAGCGGCTCGGCGACGAATGGGCGCGCGCCTATCGCGACCGCTCCAGCCTCGCGCTGCTGATGATCGACGTCGATCACTTCAAGGCCTACAACGACGAATACGGCCATCCCGCCGGGGACGCCTGCCTGCGCGTGGTGGCGCAGCTCATCGCCGCCGAGATGAAGCGCCCCGGCGATCTCGCTGCGCGCTACGGCGGCGAAGAATTCGCCATGTTGCTGCCGAACACCGATGCCGCTGGCTGCGCCCGCATCGGCGAGCGGATCAGGAAAGCCATTCGCGAGGCGGGCCTCGTCCACAGCGCCAATCGCAGCTCTGGTCGCGTCACCGCTTCGGTCGGCGGCGCCGCCTGCCGTCCGGCGCTGGAGCGCACCGCCGGCGTCGGCACCCTCGTCGAGGCGGCCGATCAGGCGCTCTATGCCGCGAAGGAGGCCGGGCGCGACCGGTTGATGATGTCGGTCGAGGTGGCGAACCTGCCCAAGGCCGCCGGCGAGTAGGATCGCTCAATAATGCGGCGGGCGCTCGTTGGCGGGGCCGGGCGCGTTGGCTTCGGCCTCCTGAAGCCGCTCGCCGAGCTCTGCGACCTTCCGCGTCAGCGCGTCGATCTGCTTCCACTGCGCAGTGATGGTCTGGTTCAGCGTTTCGATGGTGTCGTCCTGATAGGCGATGCGCATCTCCAGCGCGTCGATGCGCTCGCCCAGATTTTTGATCTCATTCGTCACGTGTGACGTCCTTGTCCCGTTGGCGCAGACCCAATTCTTTCAAGCCATGGCCGAGCGCGACGCGCTCGTCGAACACGAAGCACTCGCCGCGCCAGCGGCTCTGCGCCTCCGGCACCTCTTCCAGGTATTTCAAGATGCCGCCCTTGAGGTGATAGACCTCGGCAAAGCCGCGCGCGAGCAGATGCGCGCTCGCCTTCTCACAGCGGATGCCGCCAGTGCAGAACATCGCGATGCGCCGGTGCTTTGCGGGATCGAGCTGCTCCGCGGCAAAATCCTTGAACTGGCCGAAGCTCCTGATGCCGGGATCGACCGCGCCCTCGAACGTGCCCATCGCCACCTCGAACGCATTGCGGGTGTCGAGCACCAGCGTGTCGGGCGCCGCGATCAGCGCGTTCCATTCGTTCGCATCGACATAGATGCCGACCTGCCGGGTCGGATCGGCGGCCGCATCGCCAAGCGTGACGATCTCCTTCTTCAGCCGCACCTTGAGCCGGCCGAACGGCATTGCGTCCGCAGTCGAGAATTTCAGTTCGAGATCGTCCAGCCGGCCGCCGAACATGGCGCCGTGGGCGAGTTCATGGACGAAGGCGTCGATCGCCTCGGGCGCGCCGGCAATCGTGCCGTTGATGCCTTCCTCCGCCAGCAGCACGCTGCCCTTCAGCGCAAGGCCGGTGCAGAACGCGCGCAGCGGCTCTCGCAGCTCGCGGTAATCGGGCAGGGCGGCGAATTGGTAGAAGGCGGCGACCTTGTGGATCATGGCGGCTCGTTTAGCAGGCGGCCGCCGCCCAGAAAACCCGCATGGCTGCGGGCGGCAGAAGGTCTATACGCCCAGCGGATGGCTGCCATTTCCGTGGTATGCCAGGATTGCCCGGATGGGCCGGAATGTGTCATGTAGGCCCGGTTTTTCCGATACGGCGCTACCCGCGCCAACCGCCTTAAGAGAGCAAGAATTCGATGAGAAACTTCCACTTCCCCGGCAGGTCCACGGTCCACGCCACCAACGCGATGGTGGCGACCTCGCATCCGCAGGCCTCGCTGGCTGCGATCGAGGTGCTGCGCGAGGGCGGCACGGCGGTGGACGCGGCGGTCGCGGGCTCGGCCATTCTCAGCGTGATCGAGCCGCAATCGACCGGTATCGGCGGCGACTGCTTTGCGCTGATCCAGCCGCGCGGCGAGGGCAAAATCATCGCCTATAACGGCTCCGGCCGTGCCCCGAAGGCGGCCAACGCCGACTGGTATCTCGAGCGCAAGATCAATTCCGTGCCGCTGACCTCGGCGCACGCGGTCTCGATCCCCGGCGTGATCGACTGCTTCGCGACCGTGCTGCGCGACCATGGCAAGTTCGGCTTCGACCGCCTGCTCCAGCCCGCGATCAAGGCGGCTGAGGAAGGTTACGTCGTTGCCCCCCGCATTGCCTTTGACTGGAAGAACCAGTTCGAGAAGCTCAAGGCCGGCACCAACACCGTGCGCTACCTGCTGCCGGGCGGCAAGCCGCCGGTGGCCGGCGACGTCATCCGCCAGGCCGAGCTCGGCAAGACCCTGCGCGCGATCGCCAGGGACGGCCGCGACGCCTTCTACAAGGGCGAGGTCGCCGAAGACATGGTCGAGACCCTGCGTTCGATCGGGGGCCTCCACACGCTCGAGGATTTCGCCGCGCACACCACCGAGACGACGACGCCGATCGGCACCACGTACAAGGGCCACGACGTCTGGCAGTGCCCGCCGAACGGTCCGGGCGTCACGGCGCTGTTGATGCTCAACATCCTGTCGCGCTTCGACCTGACCAAATACGCCCCCGTCAGCGTCGAGCGCTTCCATCTCGAGGCGGAAGCCGCGCGCATCGCCTACATGAACCGCGAGATGCATGTCGCCTCTCCCGAGCACATGAAGATCAACGTCGCCGAGATGCTCGCGAAGGGCTTTGCCGACGAGTATATCAGCAAGATCCGCATGGACGGCATGCTCGACCTGCCGAACGTCGCGCCGCCGATGAATCCCTCGACCATCTACATCACCGTGGTGGACAAGGACCGCAACGTCTGCTCGTTCATCAACTCGGTCGCGCATTCGTTCGGTTCGGCCATCGTCTCCAACAAGACCGGCGTCTTGTTCCAGAACCGCGCCGGCGGCTTCCGCATCCAGCCGGGCCACCCCAACTGCATCGAAGGCGGCAAGCGCCCGCTGCACACGATCATGCCGGGGCTGCTGACCAAGGGCGGCCGCTCCACGATGTCGTTCGCAGTGATGGGCGGCCAGTACCAGCCGACCGGCCAGACTCATCTGCTGACCAACGTCCTCGACTACGGCTGCGACGTTCAGGAGGCGATCGACATGCCGCGCGGCCTGCATTACGAGGGCCAGTACCAGCTCGAGGACAGCGTGCCGGCCGATATCGTCGAGGGCCTGAAGAAGCTCGGCCACAAGACCACCAGCGTGGTCGGCCCGCTCGGCGGAGCGCAAGCGATCTGGATCGATTGGGAGAAGGGAACGCTCACCGGCGGTTCCGATCCGCGCAAGGACGGCTGCGCGCTCGGCTATTGATCGCGCGCGGTTCCTCGCGAAGACATCAGAAAAAGTTGACGAAGGGCGGCACGGCATTGGCTGTGCCGCCCTTTCCCATTCGGAACGGAGCTCATGGCCCCAAGTTGGTTGGCGGTGAGCGGTGCAGGCGTGCGCTGCTTTGTTTTGAAGCGGCGGAGGCCGTCAATGCCCGACAATTCAGGTTCCCGATCATCCGGATTCGATCGCCGCGCCTTCATGGCGGGCGCTGCCGGCAGCGCCCTCATTCCGATCACCGCGCGCGCGGCTGCGCAGGATGCAGGCGCACCGTCCGCACAGGATCCGGCGCTGCCCGTCGATGTCACGCTGCACGTCAACGGCAAGGACAAGCGCCTTCGCATCGACGCTCGCACCACGGTGCTCGATGCGCTGCGCGAACATCTCAAGCTCACCGGCAGCAAGAAGGGCTGCGATCACGGTCAGTGCGGCGCCTGCACCGTGCTGATCAACGACCGCCGCGTGGTGTCGTGCCTGACGCTCGCGCTCGCCGCCGAAGGGCAGGAGATCACCACGATCGAGGGCCTCGCCACCGACGACCACCTGCATCCGATGCAGCAGGCCTTCGTCGACAACGACGCCTTCCAGTGCGGCTACTGCACGCCGGGGCAGATCATGTCGGCGATCGCCTGCGTGAAGGAGGGACATGCCGGAAGCGAAGCCGACATTCGCGAATACATGAGCGGCAACATCTGCCGCTGCGCCGCCTATCCCAACATCGTCGCGGCGGTGAAGCAGGCCGCGCCCGAAATCATGAAAGGCTAGGCACATGCGACCTTTCTCGTATCAGAGGGCGAGCGACCCCGATATGGCCGTGCAGGCGCTCAGCGCCGCCGCGGCCGCCAACAATCCGCTGACGCAGGCCATGGCGCAGCCGCTCGCCGGCGGCACCACGCTGATCGATCTGATGAAGCTCGACGTGATGCGGCCCGCCGCGATCATCGACATCAATCCGCTCGCGCGCGGCTGGTCGGCGATCGAGTTGGGCGGCGACAAGTTGCGGCTCGGCGCGCTCGCGAAGATGTCTGATGTGGCCGCGCATGACGGGATCCAGCGCGATTATCCGATCATCGCCGATTCCCTGAAGCTCGCCGCCAGTGCCCAGTTGCGCAATATGGCAACGCTCGGCGGCAACGTGATGCAGCGGACGCGGTGCAGCTATTTCCGCGATGTCTCCTACGAGAATTGCAACAAGCGCAACCCGGGCTCCGGCTGCGCCGCGATGGACGGCGTCAACCGCATGCATGCCGTGCTCGGCACCTCCGACCATTGTATCGCCACCTATCCCGGTGACTTCGCCCAGGCGCTGATCGCGCTGGATGCCACGGTCGAGATCACCGGCAGATCCGGCACGCGCAACATGCCGTTCGCGGAGTTGCACAAGGCGCCCGGCAACACGCCTGAGATCGAGACCACGCTTCAGCCCGGCGAGCTGATCTCGGCCTTTGTCATTCCCGGCCGCTGGCCGCGTTCGGTGTACCTCAAGGCGCGCGACCGGCAGTCCTATGAATTCGCGCTGTCCTCGGCGGCCGTCGCGCTCGACGTGCAGGGCGGCACGATCCATGACGCGCGCATTGCGCTCGGCGGCGTCGCGACCGTGCCCTGGCGGGCGCGCGAGGCCGAGGCGCTGCTCAAGGGCCAGAAGTTCGACGATGGGCTGGCGCAGCGTGTCGCGGATGCCGCTTTTGCCGACGCCAGAGGGCGCCAGCACAATAATTTCAAGATCGCGCTCGGCAAGCGCGTGGTGGCGCGTGCGCTCCAGCAGGCCGTAACGATGGAGATCTGACCATGACCGCTGCTGCTCCCGAGCCGAAGGCGAATATGGGCCAGCCCGTGCCGCGCTATGATGCGGCCGCAAAAGTCACGGGGCGCGCGACCTATGCGTCCGACATGCCGCTGGACAATCCGGCCCATGCTTTCCTGGTCACCAGCGCCATTGCCAAAGGCCGCATCGACGGCTTCGACCTCGACGATGCCAGGCGCGTCCGCGGCGTGATCGACATCGTCACGCACGAGAATGCTCCGAACTTGAAGGAGTCGAAACTCTTCAGCAATGGCGGCTATGCTGGCACGACGATCCAGCCGTTGAAGTCGGCCGACGTCGCGCATGACGGCCAGATCATCGCTGTCGTCATCGCGGACACCTATGAGGCCGCGCGCGAGGCTGCCAATCGCGTCAAGGTCAGCTACACGGCCGCTGCACCCAGCGCGACCTTCGACTCCCCGGGCACGACGACAGCCGCCGCGAAGGGGCAGAACTCGCAGTTCAAGGAAGACCCGAAGGTCGGCGACTTCGCCAAGGCGTTCGATGCGGCCGAGGTCAAGCTCACCGCGTCCTACGACACGCCGACGCAGCACCACAATCCGATGGAGCTGTTCACGACCAGCTGCGCCTGGATGGGCGACGACCTCGTCATCTATGAAGGCAGCCAGTATGTCTACGGCCTGAAGAACGGCGTCGCCGAGCAGCTCGGCATCGACGCCGACAAGGTGCGCGTGATCAATCCCTATGTCGGCGGCGGCTTCGGCTCGCGCGGCTCGATGACGCCGCGCACCGCAATCATCGCCAGCATTGCGAAGCGCCTGAACCGGCCGATCAAGCTCGTTGCCACCCGCGACCAGGGTTTTACCATCGCGACCTATCGCGCCGAGACGCGCCATGAGATCAAGCTTGGCGCCAGCCGCGACGGCAAGCTGACCGCGCTCAGGCACGAGGGCGCCGAGGTGTCCTCGCGTCCCGATCCCTATTGCGTCGGCGGCACCAAGACCACGACGCGGCTCTATGCCTGTCCGAACATTGACAGCCTGGTGTCGATCGTGCGCGCCGATCGCAACACGCCCGGCTTCATGCGCTCGCCGCCGGAGGTGCCGTATCTGTTCGCGCTGGAGAGCGCGATGGACGAGCTCGCGGTCAAACTCAACATGGATCCGGTCGAGCTTCGCCGGATCAACGACACCACCAACGAGCCGATCGAGGGCAAGCCCTACACGTCGCGCTCGCTGATGGCGTGCTTCGACGAGGCCGGCAAGGCGTTCGGCTGGCCGCGGCGATCGCCGGAGCCGAAGTCGATGGCGGAGGGCGACTGGCTGATCGGTTATGGCTGCGCCGCCACCTGCTATCCGACGCAGATGGCGCCGTCGGCCGCGCGCGTGCGCCTCCAGCGCGACGGCCGTACCAGGGTGGAGATTGCCGGCCACGAGATCGGCACCGGCGCTTACACGATCATCGCCCAAACCGCGTCCGAGCGGCTCGGCGTGCCCTTGGAGAAGGTCGCCGTCTTCATCGGCGATAGCGATCTGCCGCCGGCGCCGGTGGCCGGCGGCTCGAACTCGACCGCCAGCACCTGCTCGGCGGTGATGATGGTGTGCGACCAGATCCGTCAGCGGCTGTTCAAGGCGGTGATGCCGAATGCGAGCCTGACCGACAGAGCCAAGGAAACCATCGGCATGGGACAGACGCCGACGACGCAAGCCGCAAGGAGCGATCGTCCGCTCGATCTGGACAAGGCATTCGACGCGCTCGGTGTCGGTGTCGTCGAGGAATATGGCGAGTGGAAGCCGGAAGGCGCGCCGCTGGATTCCTTCAAGGCCATGCACAGCGGGCACGCGCGGCTCGTCGGCGGCCATCAGATGAAGGACAAGATTGCCTACGCCTTCGGTGCGGAGTTCGTCGAGGTCCGTGTCAACCGCTTCACGCACGAGATCCGCTGCCCCCGTCTGGTCGGCGCCTTCGCGGCCGGCCGCATCATGAATCCGCGCACGGCTCGCAGCCAGCTGATGGGCGGCCTGATCTGGGGCATGTCCTCGGCGCTGCTGGAGGCAACCGAGATCGACGAGCGCTATGCGCGCTATGTCAACGACAATCTCGCCGATTATCTCGTGCCGGTGAATGCGGACACACCAAGCGTCGAGGTGATCCTGCTCTCCGAGCAGGACGATCACATCAATCCCGCGGGCGCGAAGGGCCTCGGCGAGCTCGCCAATGTCGGCACCAACGCTGCGATCTGCAACGCGATCTATCACGCCACCGGCCAGCGCATCCGCAAGCTGCCGGTGCGGCTGGAAAATATCGAGGTCTAAAGGGGTGGAAACCCCGCGCGCCTTGCGCTAGACACCTTCCGCCTCACACGGAAGGTGTCTTATGCAGCGTTTTCAGCGCGCGCTTCTCGCCATCATGTCGGCACTCGCGATCACTGTGATCGGCGGCGTGTCGACATTCGTTTCCACCACGGCCTCGGCCCAGACCGCAGGAAAGACCATGACCACAGCTTCAGGTTTGCAAGTCACCGACAGCGTCGTCGGCACCGGCGCTTCGCCAAAACCCGGCCAGATCTGCGTGATGCATTACACCGGCTGGCTCTATGAAAACGGCCAGAAGGGCAAGAAATTCGACTCGTCCGTCGACCGCAACGAGCCGTTCGAATTCCCGATCGGCAAGGGCCGCGTCATCGCCGGCTGGGATGAGGGCGTTGCCACCATGAAGGTCGGCGGCAAGCGCACGCTGATCATCCCGCCGCAGCTCGGCTATGGGGCCCGCGGCGCTGGCGGCGTGATCCCGCCGAACGCGACGCTGATGTTCGACGTGGAATTGCTCGCGGTGAAATAACCGACGTCTCCACGTCGTCATGCCCGGGCTCGTCCCGGGCATCCACGATCTTCGTGCCGCGTGATCAAGACGTGGATGGCCGGGTCAAGCCCGGCCATGACGGATAGAGACGAGCACAAACAAAAAGACCGGCCTTGCGGCCGGTCTTTTTGCTTTCAACGCTGGTCGCGCTATTCCGCCGCGCGACGTGCCGCCGCAGCGGCGCGATCCATCGCGTCCTTTGCCGCGTCCTTGGCATCGCCCATGGCTTTCTGGCCCTTGCCCTTCACTTCCTGGACCGCGCCTTCGCCCTGCAGGCGATCGGAACCGGTGGCTTCCCCGATGCCCTGCTTGGCCTTGCCGATCGTCTCGTTGGCAGTGCCCTTGATCTTGTCCGTGGTGCTACCCATGAAACTCTCCTTCCGATTTGCTCGTGAGGGCAACGTCCCGCAGCTACGAGAGTTCCGATTTTGGTATGGCTTGCTGATGCGGCTTTAGGTAGTTTGCCGCGCACGGAACCAACAGAGAGCACGTCCCATGACCGGCCATGATCATTCGCATTCCCACCATGACCACGATCACGACGATCGCTGGAAACATGACGGCGTGCGCGTCATTCCCGGCAACCAGCTCGACACCAACGTGCCGTCAACGGCCGGCATGGACCGCGCGGCCGCGATCAATTTCGCGCGCGTCGGCGCGCAGAAATTGTGGGCGGGGACGGTCAGCATCAAGCCCGATGCCAAGACCGGCGCGCATCACCACGGCCATCTCGAAAGCGTCATCTACGTGGTGAAGGGCAAGGCGCGGATGCGCTGGGGCGAGACGCTGCAATTCACCGCCGAGGCCGGCCCAGGCGATTTCATTTTCGTGCCGCCCTACGTGCCGCACCAGGAGATCAACGCCAGCCCGGACGAAGTTCTGGAATGCGTGCTGGTGCGCAGCGACGGCGAGGCGGTCGCGATCAACCTCGACATCGAGCCGGTCGAGAAGCCCGAGACCGTGCTGTGGATCGACCCGGTGCACCGGGATCCCAACGAGAAGAAGTGAGGACCGCCCGCCTGGGGCGGTGCGGTCACCTCTAACGCGGCGGCAAAAAAATTCCGGAAGCGATGTCGGCTGGCCGGCGGGCCATCCGTCCTTGGGCAGAACCCCGCCCAAGGAGCTTCCGATGCCCAGGATGATTTTCATCAGTCTGCCGGTGACCGACCTCAAGCGCGCTACGGCCTTTTACGAGGCCGTCGGCGCGACCAGGAACCCGCAATTCAGCGACGACACCGCGAGCTGCATGGTCTTTTCCGAGACCATCTACGCGATGCTGACGACCCACGACAAATTCCGCCAGTTCACGCCGAAGCCGATCGCGGATGCGAAAATCTCGAACCAGGCGCTGTTCTGCCTGTCCGCCGACAGCCGGAATGAGGTCGACGAGATCGTCGCCAGGGCCGCGGCTGCAGGCGGGGTGGCCGATCCCAGCCCGAAGGACGAGTACAGCTTCATGTACGGCCGCAGCTTCGAGGATCCGGATGGCCATATGTGGGGCGTGAACTGGATCGACATGACAGCCTTCGCCGCACAGTCCGAGATGGCGAGCGCCTGATCGAAGCCTGCGAACTCAGAGAATCTCGAGAGGAGCATTCACGATGTCCAAGCTCGTGCCCTGCATGTGGTTCAACGGTGACGCCGAGGAAGCCGCGACGTTCTACACCTCGCTCGTGCCGAATTCGGAGATCACGCACGTTCAGCATAACGTTTCGGACGGCCCGTCCGGCAAGACGGGCTCGGTGCTGGTCGTCGAGTTCACGGTGGCCGGACAGCCGCTGGTCGCGCTCAACGGCGGCATGACGATGGAATACACCCACGCGATCTCGCTGATGATCCATTGCGACGACCAGGCTCAGGTCGACAGCGTCTGGGATGCGTTCCTGGCTCATGGCGGCAGGGAAGAGCAGTGCGGTTGGCTCAGGGACCGCTGGGGCGTGGCCTGGCAGGTGGTGCCGAAGGTGATGTTCGAATTCCTGTCGAGCTCCGACAAGGCCGCGGCCGCGCGCGCGATGCAGGCCATGATGAAGATGGTGAAGCTGGACGTGGAGGCTTTGCGCCGCGCGTTCGAGGGCAAGTCGGCGGCGTGACGTCAGCACAGGTGCCGTAGGGTGGGCAAAGGCGCGCTTGCGCCGTGCCCACCATCCGTCTCCGTTGAGAGAAGTGGTGGGCACGCTTCGCTTTGCCCACCCTACGAAACCGTGCCCTCGTCGCGGCGCCTCAGTAATTGATCCGCAGCCCCACGCCGCCATGGATGGTGTTGCCGACCGGCTGCGGACCCAGCGTGCCGTTCGCGAACAGGTCCACGATCCAGCCCTTCTGCACCCGGAAGCCGAGCCGGCCGCCATATTCGAACCAGCCCTGGTTGCCCATCGTCGGCACCACCGTGCCGTTGCCGGTGACAGTGGCGACGATGCCGCTATGGCCGGCGAACGACTGCACCCAGCCGCCGTTGATGTTGGTCTCGATGTTGCTGCCGAACAGATGGGTCCACTGGCCGCCGATCTTGACGAGGCTGGTGCGGTCGGTGCCGGTCGCGATGGTGGCGTCGAACGGATTGTACGCGACTACGCCGTCGCTATAGCCGGAGACTCGCTGCCAGAGCTGCCACACCTCGATGGAGGCAGCGACCTCGTCGCGCGGTGACACCCGGCTTATCCATCCGGCGCGGCCATAGACGGCATAGTTCGCCGCATTGGTCGAGCTCGTCACGCTGACGGGGCCGAGGCTGGTGTCGTAGCTGCGGGTGTAGCGCGCCTTCTCCCACGGCGTCAGGATGGTGCCGACGTCGAAGAACGGGCGCGACGAGCCCCAGTCGGTGAAGTCATAGCGCAGCGCGAAGGCGCCGATCGGCGCGCTGGTGATCTTGTAACCGCCCTCGTTGTATTGCGTGTAGGCGATGCCGGCGAGAAGCGACAGGTTGTTAGTGAGCTCCTTGCGGCCGTGGATGCCGGCGGAGAACGAGCCGGCCGAGCCGAACGCGCTGATGCAATTGCTGCAATTGACCTGCTCGTTGACGCCGAGCAGCACCGTGCCCAGCACGCGGTTGGTGATCATCTGGTTGAAGCGCTGGCCTGCGAGCCCGCCGATCGAATTGCCACTGGAATCCGCGCCGGTCGGACCCGGCGGTGGAGATGGGCTTGGCGAGGGCGATGGATAGGGGTTCGGTGAAGGCGAGGAAGAAGGTGTCGGTGTGGATGTAGGTGTTGGCGTCGGGGACGGCGAGTAGGCCGGCGACGGGTAGGGCCTCGGCTCGCCGCACTCCGATTCGCACTCAGCTGCCTGGGCAGCTGCCGGCCGTGCATTGAATGCGACAAGCGAGACCGCAGCAGCAGCGGTCATTGCAGCGGCGAGGATGAGGCGCCCGAAAAGTCTCGCCATCATCAGCGCCCGCACAGCATGCCGTCGTCATGGACGGCGGGCGTGATGGTCGGCGAGGCGTCGGCATACTGGTTGACCGCGCACAGCCCGCCATTGGCGGCGCAGGTCGCGGCGAAGGTCCATGGCGGCGTATTGGTCTTGGCGATGCTGACCTTGCCGCCGGTCGAGGTGATGATCGCGGTGTCGCCCGGCTGGGTGAGCTGCACGCATTGGAAGCTCAGCGTGCAGACGCTGGCGGCACCATCCTGAAGCACGACGACGGAGCGGCCACGTTGCGACAGGATGTCGAGCGTGGTGCCGCGCACGCCGATGGTCGCGAGCGGCGTCGTGATCTTGTAGGCGGTCTTCTCGGAATGGCCGGTGACGAAGCGGAACGCGCCTGTGGTCATGCGGATCGCGACATCGCGATAGCTGTGCTCGTCGTTGAAGACGGTGCGGTCGAGCTTGAGCGTGGCGCTAGGGCCGAGCGACAGGTTGGTGCTGTCGGCCATGACGAAGCGTGCGGCGCTGTCGGCGCCGGTACGCACGGTCTCGTCGCGCAGCATGCTGTCGCCGACATTGATCGGCGTCGTGGTCGCGGCGACGCGCACCACCTCGTTCTGGATCACGACGGCTTCGCCGACGCGCGTCTGCGCCTGTGCGCCAGACGCCGCGCACAGAACGGCCGTCAGCAGTGTTGGAAAAAACGAGAAACGCAAATTCATTTCGCAACCGATCGATGTGTCCCTGATCGTACCGGGTCGCGCGCGCTTCTGATGTGGCGAAATTATCACAAGCGGCACGGGACCTGCGCTATGCTTAGTAACAGTTCCGACGGAATGCGTTCAATGAAAACGGCCATCCAGATTTTTCTCCCCGGTGAAGCAGATTTGCCACGCAAGACATCCTCACAACAGCCGATCGAAGTGTCAGCGGTTCCGAAGCTGTCGCAGAGCGCAGTGATTGCTGTCGCGATTTTCCTGGTCGCGCATCTGGCGCTGCTGATTGGCCTGGCGACGCCGGAAAAATTCGTCTTCGACGAGGTGCATTACGTGCCGGCCGCGCGGCAGATGCTGGCGCCTGCGATGTCACAGCCGCTACTCAATCCGATGCACCCGCCGCTGGCCAAGGAGCTGATCGCGGCCTCGATCGCGGCGTTCGGCGACAACGCGTTCGGCTGGCGCTATCTCGCGACATTGTTCGGCGCGCTCGCGATCGTCGCGATCTATCTGTGCGGGCTTGCGCTGTTCTCGGCGCAAGCGCCTGCGATCGCCGCCGCCCTGATCGCGACGTTCAACCAGATGCTGTACGTGCAGGCCCGCATCGCGATGCTCGACATCTTCGCGTTAGGGTTCGGTCTGCTCGCGATCGCCGCCTTCATGCATGGGTTTCGACGAGAGCGCCCGCATGCGCTGTTCGCGCTCGCGGGCGCTCTGTTCGGCTTTGCTGCAGCCTGCAAATGGAGCGGCCTGTTTCTGCTCGGGGTCTGCATCGTGATCGTCGCGGTGATCCGCCTGATGCAGGGCTGGCGCGCGCTGTTCGCCGACGCCAAGCCGGGGGACTGGTACCGGCCCGACCTCTGGCCCGACTTTCGCGGGCGTCACGTCGCACTCTGCTTCGCGGTCTTGCCGGCGATCACGTATCTGGCCGCGTTTGTTCCGCTTTACGGCTTCTCGCCATCAGATTTGCTCGAGGCGCAGCGCCGAATTTTTGCCGACAACACCACGACCGCCATCGCCGGTCACACCTATATGAGCGCGTGGCCGTCCTGGCCGCTGCTGGCGCGTCCGGTGTGGTTCCTGTTCGACAAGACTTCGGAGAATAGCGTTTCCGCGATCGTCTTTCTCGGCAATCCCCTGGTGCTGTGGCCGGCGCTGCTCGCACTCGCAATGGTGCTGCGCGACTTCATCGTCGCGCGCCGCTGGGATGCGTTCCTGATCGCGGCGTTCTATTTTGGCTGCTGGCTCGCCTGGGCGCTGCTGCCCCGCACGCTCGGCTTCATCTACTACTATATGCCGGCCGCAACCATTGCATCGCTCGCGCTGGTCCATGTGCTGCGAAGAGAGGGGCTGCCGCGCTGGCTGCTATGGGCCTATGTCGGCATCGCCGCCATCGGCTTTGCCGTGATGCTGCCGATCTCGGCCGCATTCATCGGCACGACGATGCAGAATTTCAACCGCCTGATGCTGTTCCAGAGCTGGATCTGACAGCAGAAAGCCGCCTGCCGTTGATGCGGCAGGCGGCTCATTGATCGCCGCGGCTATTTCGACGCGGTCTTGGTATCCATGTTCACGACCTGGACGCGGCGGTTGATCGGGTCGGCGCCGTTGGCGGTGTCCTTCAGCTTGGTCTTGCCGTAGCCGACGGTGACGAGATCGGTGCCGTTGAGGCCGTAGTTCTGCACCAGGTACTTCTTGATGGTGTCGGCGCGACGTTCGGAGAGACCTTGATTGTACTCTTCGCCGCCGATCGCGTCGGTGTGGCCGGCGACCACGAAGGTCGATCCCTTCAGCGCCGGGTCGGAGAGGGCCTTGCCGAGCGCCTGCACCGACGACACCGAGGTCTTGGCGATGTCGGCGGAGTTGTAGTCGAACTGGATCTCCAGATCGATCTTCGGCTTGGTCGCAGCCAACTCGGCGATCTGCTCGCGCTCGCCCATCGAGAGCGACCGGGTCGAGCGGTTGCGCACCGTGTTCAGGAATGTCGCTTCCTTCGCCTGCGCGGTCGGATCGGTTTGCGGCCCGACGGACAGGCCGCGGGTCGCCGGCTTCGGCTTCAACGCATTCACGATCTGGTCGGCGGAGACATTGTTGTCGCCGGCGAAGGCCAGGCCGGCCGTCATCGACAGCGCGGCCGTCAGGGTAATCGCCTTCAGTGCAAAAAACTTATCGAAACGGGTCATTGTCGTATCCTCGGTGTGACGCCTGATAGCGATTTGATGCTCAGAGCCTAGGACAGGTTCAAAGACCCCGATGTGATCCTGGTCACGGTGGCCAGAGGGGCTTTTGGGGTTACCCTGGCCCATTTCCCGGCGGTTTGGGGCGCAACCGCCCTGCTTGGCGTCCGCTCGGGGCACAGGCGTGAGCGCGCGAACAGCGGTGGTCGCGCTCACCGGGGCGCCGGTTCAAGCGGCTGCGGCCCAGGTATGATTGAACTCACATTGCGGAAGGCAGGCCTGCCGGCTGCAGCTGGCCGCCGGCTCCTGGTGGCCACGGGCTTTGCGGAAGCCTGCGGACATCGATGGTCGCAAAGCCGTCGCGGCATGGCCCGCCCGCGGACAAGAAATCGGCCAGATGCGCGCCTAGCACCCTTTCGAGAGCCACTACATACGAAGGGAGCCGAGTTTCATCCTGTGCCGAGGCCAACTGACTATCAGCGTGACTCCCAACTCTATCGCAGTGGCCCGCCGGATCGGACCGTCTCCCTGAATTCCATGCCCATCTATATCGGCGCGGCGATGATCGCGGTGGCGATCCTGCTGTCGACGCTGATCACGGGGCTGACCTCCCGCTATGTCGGCCTCGAGGCACCGACCGACGAGAACATGTGGCTGGTCGACCGTCTCACCGGCAGCGTCTACCGTTGCCAGGCGGAAGGGCGCGGAAGGGCGTCCTGTGAGCCCGATGTCGCCACAGGCAGCATCGGCGGTCGGTCCGGGACGCGGAAGGAGGGCCGCTGAGCTCTCTGCCATCGCACCGCAGCAAGAAAATTGTCTTCTCCACGAAACGTCTGCGCGAGAGAATACGTAATTGCGAAGGCCGGCATGACGCCGGTTTCGTTTTGCTCGAGGAGACTTTTTGATGAAGACCTTGCTCACGGCCACAGCCTTTGTCGCGTTTGCTCTTTCGCTGTCCCCCGCCTCCGCCGCGATGATGGCGTGCACCACGGACAACATGATGAAGACCGCCGCCATGATGGGCAGCACCCCCGACACGCCGGCGAAGATGGCGGCGAACAAGGAAATGGCCATGGCCAACACGGACATGAGCAATGGCAAGATGAAGAGCGCCTGCATGCACTACATGAAGTCGCAGAAGGCGATGTCGATGAAGTAAGGCGCGCCTCGGTTGGCCGCGCTGTCAGCAGATGGCAGCGCGGCTTTTCCTTGTCCGCTCCCTTCTTTCTCTTGGCGCGAATCCCGCTACATTGCTCCCTGCAATGTCACGCGCGCCGAAACCCCTCCCGCTCACCACGACACAGGCCCGGCAGATCTGGCTGCATGCCCAGCGGCTGGACGAGCGCGCGCCGTTCGGCGACGGCGCACAGGCGGTGGCGGATGCGGTCACTCATCTCGGCTATGTCCAGATCGACACCATCAACGTCATCGAGCGCAGCCACCACCACATCCTGTTCAGCCGCATTCCGTCCTATCGCCGCGCCGATCTGCGCCAGGCCCAGAGCGTCGACAGGAGCGTGTTCGAATACTGGACCCACGCGCTCTCCTACGTGCCGTCGGCCGACTTCCGCTTTTTCCTGCCGGCGATGCGCGAGCACAAGCGCGAGGGCCACAAATGGTACGCCTCGGTGAAGCTGGCCGACACGCGCAAGGTGATGCGGCTGCTGCGCGCCGGCCCGCTGACGATCCGCGACATCGAGGACGACGTGCTCACCGAGAAGGAGCATTTGTGGCAGAGCCGAAAACCTTCGAAGCGGGCGCTCCAGCTTGCTTTCTACACCGGTGTCGCGACCATCAGCGCACGCCTGGGCATGCTCAAGACCTATGATATGATGACGCGGCATTTCGGCTGGGACAAGCTGCCGAAGCCGGCCTCCGCGAAGGAGATCACGGCCTATCTGCTCGACCGCGCGCTGCGCTCGCAGGGCGTCGTCAGCCTCGATTCGATCTGCCATCTCGACGCGCCGCGCAAGAAGGCGGTCGCCAGCCTGATCGCCGCGCGCGTCCGCCGCGGCGATCTCGTGCCCGTTGCGATCGACGGCGCCGGCAAGCAGGAGCATTGGGTGCAGCCCTCGGTGCTGGAGGACGGTGGCGAGGGGCTATCGCCCGATCTCGTCCACATCCTCTCGCCGTTCGATCCCCTGATCATCCAGCGCAAGCGCACCAATCTGATCTTCGGCTACAACCATCTGTTCGAAGCCTATGTGCCGAAGGCCAAGCGCAAGCTTGGCTATTTCGCCCTGCCGGTGCTGGTCGGCGACGAGATCGTCGCCGCGCTCGATCTGAAGGCCGACCGGCAGGCCAAGAAGCTCCTGATGCAGAAATGGACCTGGGTCGGGCAGGGCAAGAAGACGGTGGGGCGCAAGGAGCTCAAGCGGAAGATCGAGGACGAGCTCGATCGCTTCGAGCGGTTTCAGCTGGAGGAGTGAGACCAGGCATCGGTCTCGTAGGGTGGGCAAAGGCGCGTTAGCGCCGTGCCCACCATCTGCTTGTGGTAGGCACGCTTCGCTTTGCCCACCCTACGAGACCGCGCGTCGTGGCGAGTCGATCGATCCAGACGCCGACCGCAATCCCAATTGCATAAGCCACCAGATTCCACAGCGAGAAGATGCGGCCGAGCAGCAGCGCTCCGGCGGTGGTGATCCGGAATCCGTCGAGCCAAGGCGTATGCACCAGCCGGGAGAACTCGATGACGACCGCGATCACCACCGCAATCGCCGCGATCTGCGCCCGCGACAGTCGCGGCAGCAAAACCCCGACCAGCAGAAGCACCATCGTCGCCCAGAGCAGCGACCCGCCGTACTTCACGACGAAGGCGGGCAGGCCGAGCGGAAAGCCGTACCAGCGCAGGGACAGGCCGCAGGCGATCACGACCAGCGCGAGGGCGGCCCGGGTCAGCGATGTCCGTCGCAGCGCAGCAGAATGATTTGGCTGCGCCCCGTGCATTGCTTGCTCCATTGACTCTTTCGCGGCGATGCTCAAAACCGCGAACAGAGCGTTTTCGAGCGAAGTGGATACCGGTTCGCGTCAAGAAAACGCGTCAAAACGTGAATCTAAAGCCGTTTCGATTCGAAACGGCTTTAGCCCATAAAAGCAACAACCCCGGGGGGAAGCCATGAGCCAGACCACGACCTATGCCGGTTCCACCGGCACTGCCAAGAGCGAAGTCGAGACCTCGACGATCCGCGCCATCTCCTGGCGCCTGATTCCGTTCCTGGTGCTGGCCTACTTCTTCTCCTATCTCGACCGCGTCAATCTCGGCTTCGCCGCGCTGACCATGAACGCCGAGTTGAAGTTCACGCCGCTGATCTTCTCCTGGGGCGCCGGCATCTTCTTCATCGGTTATTTCATCTTCGAGGTGCCGAGCAATCTGGCGCTGGAGAAGTTCGGCGCCAGCCGCTGGATCGCCCGCATCATGGTGACCTGGGGCATCATCTCGGCGCTGATGGCGACGGTCAGCGGCGTCACCAGCTTCTACGTCCTGCGTTTCCTGCTCGGCGTTGCCGAAGCCGGCTTCTTCCCCGGCATCATCCTCTATCTGACCTACTGGTATCCCGCCGAATACCGCGCGCGCTTCCTCGCCGCCTTCGCCATCGCCGTCCCGATCTCGACCGTGATCGGCGCACCGATCTCAGGCCTGCTGCTCGGCCTCGACGGCATGATGGGCCTGAAGGGCTGGCAGTGGCTGTTTATTCTCGAAGGCATTCCTTCCGTGCTGCTGGGCATCGTCACCTGGTTCTATCTCACCGACAGGCCGGAGAAGGCGGACTGGCTCTCGGCCGAGCAGAAGGCCTGGCTCAAGGCGAAGCTCGACGCCGAGATCGCGGCCAAGCAGGCCGTAAAACATCTGACGCTCGGCGAGGCGCTGTCCTCGCCCAAGGTGATCACGCTGAGCCTGATCTATTTCGGCTTCGTCGGCGCGCTCTACGGCATGCAGTTCTGGCTGCCGCAGATCGTCAAGGCGTTCGGTCTCACCAACGCGCAGACCGGCTTCGTGACCGCGATCCCCTATCTGTTCGGCACGATCGCGATGATCCTGTGGGCGCGGCACTCGGACGCCACGCGCGAGCGCGTGATGCATGTCGGCGCGCCCATGATCCTGATCGCCATCGCGCTCGGGGTCTCCTCCTATCTCACCGACCCCACGCTGACCATGGTGGCGCTGACCTTCGCCGCGATCGGCGTGTTCTGCGTCTTCGGCGTGTTCTGGACCCTGCCGACCGCCTGGCTTTCCGGCACGGCCGCGGCCGGCGCCATCGCCCTGATCAACTCGATCGGCAACCTCGCAGGCTTTGGTGGCCCCTATCTGATCGGCTGGGTCAAGGAAGCGACGGGGCAGACCTCGACCGGCCTCCTGGTGCTCGCCGTGCTCCCGCTGATTGCCGGCATTCTGGTCTTCGTCGGGGGCCACGAGAGCAAGCACGAGTTCGCCGGTCAGGGGCGGTGAGGACATAACTTCGTAGGGTGGGCAAAGGCGCGCTCTGCGCCGTGCCCACCATCTCTTGATGTTGGCCGGCGCGGTGGGCACGCTTCGCTTTGCCCACCCTACGATAGCACCTCCGCGGCGGCGCTTATCCCAATCCTTACCACCTCTTAACGATCACGCTTTCCTGATGACTGACGATTATTGACTTTTATCAGTGATTAGTCGACATTCCTCTCATTCGAGATAGGGGAGTGTCCTCCGATGTTCGTCCAGTCGGTTTTGTCCAGCTATTCCAGGCTTTTGGCGGGTGTGTCGCTGGCCCTGATGGCCGCCTCGCTGGCCGGCTGCAATGACACCGTCGCCGAGAACGCCGAGCCGTCCCGGCCGGTCCTGGTCGCGACCGCCCATTATGACGCCGAGACGCCGGAGCGGAGCTTCGTCGGCACCATCAGGCCCCGGATCGAGAGCGACCTCGGCTTCCGCGTCGCCGGTAAAGTTGCAAAACGCCTGGTCGAGGTCGGACAGACCGTCGAGATCGGCCAGCCGCTCGCCACCCTCGACGAGGTCGATCTGAAGCTCCAGGCCGAGCAGGCCGTCGCCGAGCAGACCGCTGCGACCGGCGTGCTGGCCCAGGCCGCCGCCGCCGAGCAGCGCGCCAAGGATCTGAAGGCCAAGGGCTGGACCACGGATGCGCAGCTCGATTCGAGCCGTGCATCTGCCGACGAGGCCCGCGCGCGGCTCGACCGCGCCGTCCGCTCGGTCGAGCTGACCAAGAACTCCCTTTCCTACGCGACGCTCAACGCCGACGCCCGTGGCGTCGTCACTGCAACGCTGATCGAGCCCGGCCAGGTGGTTGCCGCAGGCCAGGCCTCGATCCGTGTCGCCCGCTTTGCCGAGAAGGAAGCGGTCGTCGCGATCCCTGAGACGCTGGTCGGACGTGCCAAATCGGGCGCCGCCAGCGTCACTCTTTGGTCCGAGCCGAACAAGAAATACACGGCGAAGCTGCGCGAGATCGCGCCGGCGGCGGATCCCGCCACGCGCACCTATCTCGCAAAGTTCTCGCTGCCCGAGGCCGACGACAAGGTCGCGCTCGGCATGACCGCGACGCTGACGCTGTCGGACGCCGCCACCGAGCGCGTCGCGCGTCTGCCGCTGTCGGCGCTGTTCAACGAAGGCGGCAAGCCCTCGTTCTACGTCGTCGACGACAACGGCGCGGTCACGCTGCAGCCGGTCACGGTGAAGTCCTATGAGAGCAACGACGTCGTCATCACCGGCGGTGTGCCGGAAGGCGCCAAGATCGTCGCGCTCGGTGTGCAGAAGCTCGATCCGAGCCAGAAGGTGCGGGTCGTCTCGTCCCTTTCTTTCTAAGCGAGTTACGTCGTGCAAGGCGAGTTTCGGCCCAAGCGCAAATGCCGGGGCTGAAGCGGCGAAGCGATCCAGAACCTGCCCAGCCCCCTGGATTGCTTCGCTGCCTCGCGACGACGGTTTGAACAGAGCGGCTGTCGTTTGTGCAACTGGATCGTCTTTCGGAGAGAGCGATGAAGCGCTTCAATCTTTCGGCCTGGGCCGTCAGTCATCCGACGCTGGTCCTCTTCCTGATGCTCGTGCTCGGCGTCGCCGGCTTCTTCTCCTATCAGAAGCTCGGCCGAGCCGAGGATCCGTTCTTCACGGTGAAGGTGGTCAACGTCTCCGTGCTCTGGCCCGGCGCGACCGCGCAGGAAATGCAGACCCAGGTCGCCGATCCCATCGAGAAGAAGATCCAGGAGCTGCCCTATTTCGAGAAAGTGCAGACCTATTCCAAGCCGGGCTTCACCGCGCTCCAGGTCACCTTCCGTGACTCCACGCCGCCGAAGGACGTCCCCTATCTCTTCTATCTGCTGCGCAAGAAGCTGGTCGACGTGCAGGGTCAGCTGCCGTCCGGCATTCTCGGGCCGGTCGTCAATGACGAGTTCTCCGACGTCGATTCCATCCTCTACATGTTGACCGGCGACGGCGCCGACTATGCCCAGCTCAAGAAGGTCTCCGAAGGTTTCCGCCAGCGCCTGCTGAAGGTGCCTGGTGTGACCAAGGTCGACGTCTACGGCAACCAGGACGAGCGCATCTTCGTCGAGTTCAGCCACGCCAAGCTCGCCACCCTCGGCATCACGCCGCAGGCGCTGTTCGATTCGCTCGCCAAGCAGAACAACGTGACCCCCGCCGGCACGGTCGAGACCTCGTCCCAGCGCGTGCCGCTGCGCGTCACCGGCGCGCTCGACGGCGCAAAGGCTGTGGCGGAGACCCCGGTCGAGAGCAACGGCCGCGTGTTCCGTCTCGGCGACATCGCCACCGTCACCCATGGCTATGTCGATCCGCCGAGCTTCGTCGTCCGCCAGGAAGGCAAGGCCGCGATCGGCATCGGTGTCGTCACCGCCAAGGGTGCCAACATCCTCGAGCTCGGCAAGGAGGTCGAGAAGGCAACCGCCGAGTTCATGAAGGCCGTGCCGCAGGGCGTCGACGTCAAGCTGATTGCCGACCAGCCCAAGGTGGTCGAGCACGCCGTCGGCGAGTTCGTGCACTCCTTCATGGAGGCGCTCGTCATCGTGCTGTTCGTCTCGTTCCTGGCACTCGGCTGGCGCACCGGCATCGTGGTCGCGCTGTCGGTGCCCTTGGTGCTCGGCATCGTCTTCGTCGTCATGAACACGATGTCACTCGACCTGCACCGCATCACGCTCGGCGCGCTGATCATCGCGCTCGGCCTGCTCGTCGACGACGCCATCATCGCGGTCGAGATGATGGTGGTGAAGATGGAGCAGGGTTGGGACCGCATGCGCGCGGCGTCCTTTGCCTGGGAATCCACCGCGTTTCCGATGCTCACGGGGACGCTGGTCACAGCCGCTGGCTTCCTCCCCATCGGCTTTGCCAATTCGGCCGTCGGCGAATATGCCGGCAGCATCTTCTGGATCGTGGCGATCGCGCTGGTCGCCTCCTGGTTCGTGGCGGTGATCTTCACGCCCTATATCGGCGTCAAGCTGCTGCCGGAGATGAAGGCGCACCACAATCACGACCCGCACGCGGTCTACGAGACCCGCATGTATCGCGGCCTGCGCGCCATCGTGCAATGGTGCGTCAATCACCGCATCACCGTGGTCGTCGCGACCGTCGGCGTCTTCGTCGCCTCGATCGTCGGTTTCGGCCATGTCCAGCAGCAGTTCTTCCCGCTGTCGGAGCGGCCCGAGCTGTTCCTGCAGCTGCGCCTGCCCGAGGGCACCGCCTTCAACGTCACCGAGAAGGCCGTGAAGCAGGCCGAGACGCTGCTGAAGGACGACAAGGACATCGAGACCTATACCGCCTATGTCGGCCAGGGCTCGCCGCGCTTCTGGCTCGGCCTCAATCCGCAGCTTCCGAACGAGGCCTTTGCCGAGATCGTCATCGTCGCCAAGGGTGTCGAGGCGCGCGAGCGCGTCAAGGCCAAGATCGAGAACGCGGTCGCCGACGGCATGCTGACCGAGGCACGCGTGCGCGTCGATCGCTTCAATTTCGGCCCGCCGGTCGGCTTCCCCGTCCAGTTCCGCGTGATCGGCCCCGATGCCAACAAGGTGCGCGAGATCGCCTACCAGGTCCGCGACGTCATGCGGCAGAACAAGAGCGTCAAGGACGTCCAGCTCGACTGGAACGAGCAATCGCCTTACCTGAAGCTCGTCGTCGACCAGGATCGCGCCCGCGCCATGGGCCTGACCCCGCAGGAGGTCTCGCAAGCGCTCGCGATGCTGATCTCGGGCTCGCAGGTCACGACCGTGCGCGACGGCATCGAGAAGGTCGGCGTGGTCGCCCGCGCGATCCCGTCCGAACGTCTCGATCTCGGCGGTGTCGGCGATCTCACCATCACCTCGCGCAATGGCGTCGCCGTGCCGCTGCAGCAGATCGCCAAGATCGAGTACTCCCACGAGGAGCCGATCATGTGGCGGCGTAACCGCGACATGGCAATCACCGTGCGCTCCGACGTCGTCGACGGCGTGCAGGCGCCCGACATCACCAACCAGATCACGCCGAAGCTGAAGGCGATCAAGGATCACCTCGAGCCGGCCTACCGCATCGAAGCGGGCGGCGCGTTCGAGGAATCCGCCAAGGGCAACGCCTCGATCTTCATCCTCTTCCCCGTGATGGTCATGGTGATGCTGACGCTGCTGATGATCCAGCTGCAGAGCTTCTCGCGCCTGATCCTGGTGTTCCTGACCGCGCCGCTCGGCATCGTCGGCGCCTCGCTCGGGCTCAACGTCGCCAACGCTCCGTTCGGCTTCGTGGCGCTGCTCGGCCTGATCGCGCTCGCCGGCATGATCATGCGCAATGCGGTCATCCTGGTGGATCAGATCGAGACCGACGTTTCTCATGGTCTGACCCGGCGCGAGGCGATCGTGGAGGCGACCGTCCGCCGCGCCCGTCCGGTGGTGCTGACGGCGCTCGCCGCCATCCTCGCCATGATCCCGCTGTCGCGCTCGGCGTTCTGGGGCCCGATGGCGATCACGATCATGGGAGGCCTGTTCGTCGCGACCTTCCTGACGCTTCTGTACCTGCCGGGCCTCTATGCCCTGTGGTTCAGGAAGAGCCTGGACGAGGCCGGTTCGGCCGAACAGCCTACCGCATCGCAGCATGGGAGCGATGACCATCCCGCTATTCCGCTTGCTGAAGCAGCTGAATAAGTGAGATGAAGTACTGACGAACGAGTCCTGACAGAATGACACTGGTTGCGGAACATATCGAAGGCGACACCCGGGATCGTATCCTCGAGGTGGCCGAGCGGCTGTTCCGCCAGATCGGCTATCAGAAGACCACGGTCGGGGACATCGCCAAGGAGCTCAGGATGAGCCCCGCCAACGTCTATCGCTTCTTCGAATCGAAGAAGGCGATCCACCAGTCGGTGGCGCGGGGCCTGATGGGCGAGGTCGAGCTGGAGGCGCAGCGGATCGTGACCCGTCCCGGTCCCGTGCTGCCGCGCTTCCGCGAGCTGCTCACCACCATCCACCGCATGAACACCGAGCGCTATGTCGGCGATAACAAGCTGCACGAGATGGTCGCGATCGCGATGGAGGAGGACTGGGACGTCTGCGTCGCCCATATGGAGTGCATTGCCGGTGTCATCGGCCAGATGATCGCGCAAGGGGTGGCGTCCGGCGAGTTCGAGGCGCCCGACCTGCCACTGGCCTCGCTGTGCGCCTGCACCGCGATGATGCGCTTCTTCCACCCCCAGATGATCGCCCAGTGCGCCACCAAGCCGGGCCCGACCATCGACCAGATGATCGATTTCGTCATCGCGGGTCTGTCCCCCCGCCACTGACGGGGCTGGAATTTACCCTATAAGTTGATCTGCCGCCCGGCAGAGGATGGCGGGCAAGGACGGATCAACAAATTCCGTCATTGCGAGCGCAGCGAAGCAATCCAGACTGTCTCCGCGGAGGGATTCTGGATTGCTTCGCTGCGCTCGCAATGACGATCAGGGGAAAGCCAGCGTGACCGACAAAGACCTGCACTTCTACGAGCCTTCCAAGGGCCACGGCCTCAAGCACGATCCCTTCAACGCCATCATCGCGCCGCGGCCCATCGGCTGGATCTCCTCGCGCGACACCAAGGGCCACGTTAATCTCGCGCCCTACAGCTTCTTCAACGCGTTCGCTTACGTGCCGCCGATCATCGGCTTCTCCTCCACCAACTGGAAGGACTCGGTCGAGAACATCCAGCAGACCGGCGAGTTCGTCTGGAATCTCGCCACGATGGATCTCGCCAAGCACATGAACGCGACCGCCGCGCATGTCGCCCCTGAGGTCGACGAGTTCGAGATCGCGGGCCTGACCGCCGTGCCCGGTAAGCTCGTCAACGTGCCGCGCGTCGGCGAGAGTCCGGTCGCCTTCGAGTGCAAGGTCTCCGACATCGTCCGCCTCAAGGGCGCCGACGGCAAGGAGGCCGACGCCTGGCTGACGCTCGGCGAGGTCGTCGCCGTCCATATCGACAAGGCCATGATCAAGGACGGCGTCTACCAGACCGCCGCGGCCCGCCCCATCGTCCGCGCCGGCCGCCGCGGCGACTATTTCGAGATCAAGCCGGAAAACATGTTCGAGATGGTCCGGCCGGATTAGGCCGGCCTCCGCTCTCTCCACCGTCATTCCGGGGCGCGCCGTAAGGCGCGAGCCCGGAATCCATACTCCCGATTGTGGTTATGGATTCCGGGCTCGACGCTTGCGCGTCGCCCCGGAATGACGGTGTGGAGGCATCTCACTTCCCCCTCCCGGAACTGCCTCCACGCCCCGGCCGTTATGGTCCCCGGGGGCGGCCGCCCGGCCGCGTCAATTCGCGTCTTTTTGCAGGCGAAGTGTTCACGCACCCCGGCCACTTTCCGCTAAAATGTCCGACACCCGCGCCGATCCATGAGGTCCGCCATGAGCTTCCGCCGCGACAAAATCACAAAGCCGATCTTCTCCTGGGCGCGCGGCGTGCTGCCGGCGATGTCCGACACCGAGCGCGAGGCGCTGGAGGCCGGTGACGTCTGGTGGGACGCCGATCTCTTCACCGGCAATCCCGACTGGACCAAGCTCCTGAAGGTGCCGCAGGCGCGGCTCACCGACGAGGAGAAGGCCTTCCTCAGCGGTCCCGTCGACGAGCTCTGCGCCATGCTCGACGAGTGGAAGATCTTCTGGGAATGGCGCGACCTGCCGCCGGACGTCTGGCATTTCGTCAAGCGCGAGAAATTCTTCGGCATGATCATTCCGAAGGAGTTTGGAGGGCTCGGCTTCTCGCCTTATGCGCATTCGGAAGTCGTTCGCAAGATCTCGACCCGCTCGATCGCGGCTGCCGTCACCGTGATGGTGCCGAACTCGCTCGGCCCCGGCGAGCTCCTGATGCGCTTCGGCACCAAAGAGCAGCAGGAGCGCTGGCTGCCGCGGCTTGCCGACGGCCGCGACATTCCCTGCTTCGGCCTCACCAGCCCTGAGGCCGGCTCAGATGCCGCCTCGATGATCGACACCGGCATCATCTGCAAGGGCAACTTCGAAGGTCGCGAGGTCACAGGCCTCCGCCTCAACTGGCACAAGCGCTACATCACGCTCGGCCCCGTGGCGACACTCCTCGGCCTCGCCTTCAAGGCCTACGATCCCGACCATCTGGTGGGCCAGCAGGAGGAGCTCGGCATCACCGTCGCGCTGATCCCGACCAATCTCCCCGGCGTCGAGATAGGCCATCGCCATCTGCCCTCGATGCAGGTGTTCCAGAACGGTCCGAACCGCGGCCGCGACGTCTTCATTCCGCTCGACTATGTCATCGGCGGCAAGGAGCGGCTCGGGCAGGGCTGGAAGATGCTGATGACGGCGCTCGCCGCCGGCCGCGGCATCTCGCTGCCGTCGCTCTCTGCTGCGGGCGCAGCCTATGCCGCGCGCACCACCGGCGCCTACGCACGCATCCGCGAGCAGTTCGGCATCTCCATCTCCAAGTTCGAGGGCGTCGAGGAGCCGCTCGCGCGCATCGTCGCCACCGCCTATCAGCTCGACGCGGCGCGCCGGCTGACCTGCGCGGCGCTGAACGCCGGCGTTCATCCCGCCGTCATCTCAGGCATCATGAAGCTTCACGCGACCGAGCGGATGCGCACCGCGGTCGATGACGCCATGGACATCCATGGCGGCAAGGCCGTGATCGACGGCCCGCAGAACTATATCGGCAACCTGCACCGTGCCGTGCCTGTGGGCATCACCGTCGAGGGCGCCAATATCCTTACCCGCAATCTCATCGTGTTCGGGCAGGGCGCGATCCGCGCGCATCCCTATCTGCTCGACGAGATGAACGCGCTCGCCGACACCGATCGCGAACGCGGGCTCACCGCGTTCGACACCGCGATCTGGAAACACGTCGGCCATAGTTTCCGGACACTGTTCCGTGCCTTTGGCCAGAGCTGGACCTTTGGCGCCTTCGCGATGGCGCCGGATGCGGGCGATGCCACGCCGTTCTATCGCCAGCTCTCGCGCTACTCCGCAGCGTTCGCGCTCTGTGCCGACATGGCGCTGCTGACGCTCGGCGGCGCGCTCAAGCGCAAGGAGATGCTGTCGGCGCGCTTCGGCGATATCCTCTCCGAGCTTTACCTGCTCTCGGCCGCGCTCAAGCGGTGGCAGGACGAGGGTCGGCAGAAGGAGGATTTTGCTGCACTGGAATGGTGCATGGCGACGGGCTTCAAGACGATCGAGAACCGGCTTGCCGAAATTCTCGCCAATCTGCCCAACCGTTTCGTTGCCGGCTTCCTCAAGCTCGTGGTCCAGCCGTTCGGTGCCCGCGTGCTCGGTCCGTCCGACCGCGTCGTGCACCAATGCGCTGGCATCGTGCTGGAGCCGTCGGCCGCGCGCGAGCGCCTCACGCCGGATCTTGCCCATGTCGACGACGACAGCGGCTTTGCCCGGCTGGAGCGCGCGTTCAAGCTGGTCGCGAGCACCGATGCGATCGCCAAGCGCATGCGCGCCGCGCATATCCGTGACTGGAAGGACGCCATCGCCAAAGGCGTGATCACGCAGGCCGAAGGCGAGCAGCTCGCGGCCGCTCACGAAGCCGTCACAAAAGTCATCGAGGTCGACGATTTCGCGCCGGAGGCGCTATCGCCGATTTACAAGAAATCCGGCGACGTGCATCAGTTCTTCCAGGAACTCGGTGAACAGAGGGCGGCGAGCTGATGGCACGACCGGTTTTCATCGTCGACGGCAGCCGGACGCCGTTTCTGAAAGCACGTTCCGGGCCGGGGCCGTTCACGCCGGTCGATCTCGCCGTGCAGTGCGGACGGCCGCTGCTGGCGCGCCAGCCGTTTTCGCCTGACGATTTCGACCAGGTCATCCTCGGCTGCGCCAACGTCATCGCCGACGAGATGAACCCGGCCCGCGTTGCCGCGCTCCGGCTCGGCATGGGCGAGGACATGGTCGCCTTCACGGTGCAGATCAATTGCGGCTCGGGCATGCAGTCGATCGACACCGCCTACCGCTACATCCGCGAGGGCCATGCCGACATGATTTTGGCGGGCGGCACTGAAGCCTTGAGCCACGCGCCGCTGGTCTGGCCCAATTCCGGCGTGCGCTGGTTCGCCGGCCTTGCCACTGCCAAGGGCGTGGCCGTCAAGCTCGCCGCCGCGTTCAAGCTGCGCCCGCGCTATCTCAAGCCGATCATCGGCCTCGAGCGCGGGCTGACCGACCCCATTACCGAGTTGAACATGGGCCAGACCGCCGAGGTCGTCGGCCATCTCTTCGGCATCACCCGCGCCCAGTCGGATGCCTATGCCGCCGAGAGCCATCGCCGGCTCGCCCACGCGCAGGCCGAAGGCTATTTGCAGGGCGAGGTCGAGACAGCGTTCTCCCGCGACGGCAAGTTCTTCGACCACGATGACGGCGTGCGCCCCGACTCCACCGCCGAGACGCTGGCAAAACTCCGGCCGGTGTTCGAGCGTCCCTGGGGACAGGTCACCGCCGGCAACTCGTCGCAGATCACCGATGGCGCGTCCTGGGTGATCCTGGCTTCCGACGCGGCGGTGGCAAAGCATGGACTGACGCCGAAGGCCGCGATCGTCGACAGCCATTGGGCCGCGCTCGACCCCAGCATCATGGGGCTCGGCCCGGTGATGTCGGCAACGCCGCTGCTTCAGCGCAACGACCTCACCATCAAGGACGTCGAGACCTGGGAGCTGAACGAGGCGTTTGCGACGCAGGTCCTTGGCTGTCTCGCCGCCTGGAACGACGACAAATTCTGCCGCGAGATCCTCGGCCTCGACGGCGCCGCCGGCGAGATCGATCGCGAGCGACTGAATGTCGATGGCGGCGCGATCTCGCTCGGCCATCCCGTCGGCACCTCCGGCAACCGCATCGTGCTGTATCTCGTCAATGCGATGAAGCGGCTCGGCACGCGGCGCGGAGTCGCCACCGAATGCATCGGCGGCGGGCTCGGCGGCGCCATGTTGATCGAGGCGGTGTGACCATGGATTCGAAGATCATGACCGCGCTCGGCGACCGTGTGCTGGAGCTCGGGCCGCAGCCCGCGGCTGACGGCCGCTACAAGCACTTCAAGCTGACGCGCGATGCCGATGGCGTCGCCTGGCTGCTGTTCGACCGTGCCGAGACAAGCGCCAACACGCTCTCGTCCGACGTGATGGAAGAGTTCGACGCCGTGCTCGCGGCGATCGAGACCGAGCGCCCGGCCGGCCTCGTCATCCGCTCGGCAAAACCGTCCGGCTTCATTGCCGGCGCCGACGTCAACGAATTCCGCGGCGCCAGCGATGCCGAGATGGTGGAGACACGCATCCGCGCCGCGCATGCCGTTGTGGATCATCTGGAAGCGCTCAAGCTGCCGACGGTCGCGGTCGTCCACGGCTTCTGCCTCGGCGGCGGGCTCGAGGTCGCGCTGGCCTGCCAATCGCGCATCGCCATCGACGGCGCGCGCTTCGGCTTCCCGGAGGTGATGCTGGGCCTGCATCCCGGCCTCGGCGGCACCGCGCGGTTTACCGCGCTGGTCAACCCGACCCAATCGATGGCCTTGATGCTCACGGGTCGCACCATCGATGCGCGCCGCGCCAAGTCGCTCGGCCTCGTTGACACCGTGACGCAGGAGCGCCACGTCCGCGGCGCCGTGAAGGACGCGCTGTTCGGCCGCCTGAAGCGTGCGCGTCCGGGCCTGCTGACACGCGCGGCCAATTTCGGCCCCGTGCGCGGGCTGCTTGCAAAACGCATGCGCTCGGAGGCGGCGAAGGCCGCGTCCCGCGAGCATTACCCCGCGCCCTACGCGCTGATCGATCTCTGGGAGACCCATGGCGGCAGCAAGTCCGCGATGCTGAAGGCCGAGCAGGCGTCCTTTGCCAAACTGATGGTGACGCCGACCGCGCAGAATCTGATCCGTGTCTTCTTCCTGCGCGAGCAGATGAAGAAAGCGGCCGGCCCCGGCAACACCATCAAGCACGTCCACGTCATCGGCGCCGGCGCCATGGGCGGCGATATCGCGGCCTGGTGTGCGGGGCAGGGGCTGCGCGTCTCGCTGGCCGACATGAAGGCGGAGCCGATCGCGGGGGCGGTGAAGCGCGCCGCCGAGCTTTACGGCAAGATCATCCGAAAAGCCACCGAGGTGCGCGACGCGCTCGACCGCCTGATCCCTGACATGGACGGCGAGGGCGTCCGCAACGCCGATCTCATCATCGAGGCGGTGCCGGAAAAGCTCGAGCTCAAGCAGAAGGTCTATGCGGGCCTCGAGCCCAGGATGAAGCCGGGCGCGATCCTGGCGACCAACACGTCCAGCATTCCGCTTCAGGATCTGCGAACGACGCTGGCCCGGCCGGAGCGGCTGGTCGGCCTGCATTTCTTCAATCCAGTGTCGCGCCTGCAACTGGTCGAAGTGGTCAGCCATGACGGTAACGACGCGCAAGTGCTGAAGGAGGCGCTCGCCTTTGTCGGCGCGATCGACCGCCTGCCGCTGCCGGTGAAGAGCTCGCCCGGCTTCCTCGTCAACCGGGCACTGACGCCCTACATGCTGGAAGCGATGGTGATGCTGGACGAGAAGATCGACCAACGCCTGATCGATGCCGCCGCTGAACAATTCGGCATGCCGATGGGACCGATCGAGCTCGCCGACCAGGTCGGCCTCGACATCTGTCTCGATGTCGGCGACATGCTGCGCACCAAGTTCGGCGACCTCTTGCCGCCAACGCCGGCCTGGCTGCGCGAGAAGATCGCAAAGGGCGAGCTCGGCCGCAAGACCGGCAAGGGCTTTTACACCTGGAAGAACGGCAAGGCCGAGAAGGCACCGCTGCCCGAGACCGGCCCGCGCGTCACCGACCAGATGATCGACCGCCTGGTGCTGCCGATGTCCAACGTCTGCGTCGCGGCGCTTCGCGAAGGCATCGTCGATGACCCTGATACGGTCGACGGCGCCATGATCTTCGGCACCGGCTATGCGCCATTCCGCGGTGGTCCGCTGAACTATGCGCGCACGCGCGGCGTGGAAAATATTGTATCCACGCTGCGCGCGCTGGCCGAACGATTCGGCGGACGCTTCGCGCCCGATCCGGGCTGGGATAGTTTCAAGTGAGAGCGATATGAGCGAAAAGTCCGATACCGCGCCGCGCGGCGATCTCTGCATCCGCACGCTAGCGATGCCCGCCGACACCAATGCGAACGGCGACATCTTCGGCGGCTGGCTGCTCAGCCAGATGGATGTCGGCGGCGGCGTGTTTGCTTCAAAAGTCGCGAAGTCGCGCACCGTGACGGTCGCGATCGAAGCGATGAATTTTCGCAAAGCCGTCTATGTCGGTGATCTCGTCTCGGTCTATGCCAATCTCGTGCGCGTCGGGCGCACGTCGATGACCGTGCATCTCGAAGCGTGGGCGCTGCGTCGCGGCGAGGAGCATCCGTTCCTCGTCACCGACGGCAACTTCACCTATGTCTCGATCGACGAGCATGGCCGACCTCAGGAGGTGCGCTCCACCGATACGTCGATCGCGACGTAAGCGCGCGCGGCGGATGACCGCGCGGCGTCGCGTCAGCAACCGTCAAGGCTTCGCCAAGAGCAAGTCATAAAACGGATGAGGTCCCGGCGTACCCAATTGCGTGTCGATTCGGGGTGGAAACGGCTTCAAACGCCCAGGAACCTTTGGGCCTGGATGCCGTTGTCTGCGCGCACTGAGGACTACACGGACCATGCCGGACAGCTACATCATCGAAGTGAATTCGCAGACTGCGGGTATCGTGGTCCGCGGCCAGGGAGGCTACTGCTTCTTCGCCTCCTCCCACCAATTCAACCGCCTCGAAGGCCAACTCTTTCGCAACGCACGCGAAGCCGAGCGCGCGGCGCGCAAGCTGGTTAACGGCGATGTGAAGGAGGCGGCGTAAGCGTCGCACCAGTCATTCCGGGGCGCGCGAAGCGTGGCCGGAATTTTTTGCAGCCCTTGGTGCTGCTGCCTTTTTCCTTCTCCCCTTGTGGGAGAAGGTGGCGCGAAGCGCCGGATGAGGGGTATCTCTCCGCAAGATCGTTCGTGAAGAGAGATACCCCTCACCCGTCTCGCCGCCTTCGCGGCGAGCCACCCTCTCCCACAAGGGGAGAGGGCAAGACCATCATCACAACTTCGTTGCAGCCCGCGACAAGAGCTTCCACTCGTCGCCCTGCTTCTGCCAGTTCATCAGGATGTGAAGGTTGGTCGACACTTTTTTCCCATCGGCCGCCATCTCCTGCTCGCCCAGCCAATGAAAGCGGACGATCGCGGCGGGGCCAACCACCTTGATGGTGGGGTCCTTGTATTCGATCGACAGGAATTTCGATTTGCCGTCG
Source organism: Bradyrhizobium sp. B117 (assembly GCF_038969555.1). Taxonomy (NCBI): domain Bacteria; kingdom Pseudomonadati; phylum Pseudomonadota; class Alphaproteobacteria; order Hyphomicrobiales; family Nitrobacteraceae; genus Bradyrhizobium; species Bradyrhizobium sp. B117. The sequence goes on along the minus strand of NZ_CP152414.1, from coordinate 7,763,482 downwards.
GTGGCGTTGGCGATGAAGGTCGCCTTGTCCTCGACCTTGCCGTTGGAATGGCTGTAGCTGAGATCATCCCAGCACAGCGCGCCGAGCGCCTTCGGGTCGGCCGCGATCTGGGCGAGGCGGAAGGCCTCGACCTTCTTCGCCACGGCTTCCTCGTCCGCCGACGCGGCGAGCGCCGGTGATGTGAGCGCAAGCGCGGAGACGGCGAGAGTCGAGAGAGCCAGATCGCGTCGGTTGATCGTCATCGTTTCCTCCTTTTTGGTCTTGCATGGAGTGTTGCAGCCGCGCGCGACTTTGTCGAGTGCCGCATTGTCGTCATGTGGATGCGTCATTGCGCGATCGAGGTCGTATTGATACGTCTCACGCATCGATGCGTCGCGCATTTTGGAAAGTACGGAAATGATCGAGGCCAGACAGGGTACGATGGGCAAGGCGTTGCTGTTCGACATCGACGGTACGCTCGCCGACACCGACCCGTTGCACTTGAAGGCCTTCAACCAGGTGCTCGGTCCGCATGGCCATGTCTTCGACCACGCGCGCTTCTCCAGGGAGCTGCAAGGCTTCGCCAATGTCGCAATTGGCGAGCGCTTTCTGCCCCACGAAGCGCCGGAGCGGCGCGCCTTGATCCTCGATGAGAAGGAGGAGGTCTTCCGCAGGCTGGTGGCCGGGCAGATCGCGCCGCTGCCGGGCCTGATGGCGCTCCTCGACCGTGCGGATGGCGCTGGCATTCCCATGGTCGCCGTGACCAACGCGCCGCGTCTCAACGCCGAGCTGCTGCTGTCAGGCCTCGGCATCACGCACCGCTTCAAGGCGCTCGTGATCGGCGCCGAGCTGCCGCATGGCAAGCCGCATCCGCTGCCCTATCAGGAAGGTCTGCGTTTCGTCGGGGCGAGGCCGGAGGCTTCGATCGCATTCGAGGACTCCCGCACCGGCGTGCAATCCGCCACAGCGGCCGGCATTCCGACCATCGGCATCCGCACCAGCCTCAGCCATGCTGACCTGGTTGCATCAGGCGCGGTCGCCTCCGCCAGTGCCTTCGACGATCCGCAGCTGCTTGCGCGTCTTGCCGCCGCGATGGCGTGGTGAGGGCCATCCGTTAACCGTGATCGGCGCGCGCATTGACCGAAGCCGCGAACCGCCGCACCATGCATCCTCCTGATTTGAGGCCGTTGCCGTGACCGGACTGACCCACCGCCAAGCCGAAATCCTCAACATCGCGCGCGCTTCCGGCCGCGTCATGGTCGAGGAGCTCGCGCGCAAGTTCGAGGTCTCGGCGCAGACCATCCGCAAGGATCTCAACGATCTCTGCGAACGGAGATCGCTGACCCGCATCCACGGAGGCGCCATCATCGCCTCCGGCGTGGAAAACCTCGCCTATGAGGCGCGCCGCTTCGTCGCCGCCGACGAGAAGAAGGCCATTGGCGCCGCGGCCGCCTCGCTGATCCCGAACGGCTGCTCGCTGTTCATCAACATCGGCACCACGACGGAGGAGGTCGCGAGCGCGCTGACCTCGCACGAGGACCTGCTCGTCATCACCAACAATCTCAACGTCGCCATGCTGCTCTACCGCCATCCCCGCATCGAGGTGGTGGTGGCCGGCGGTACGGTGCGGCGCGCCGACGGCGCCGTGGTCGGCTCGACCGCGACGCAGCTGATCGGCCAGTTCAAGGTCGACTATGCCATCATCGGCGCATCCGCGATCGACGAGGAGGGCGCGCTGCTCGACTTCGATTATCGCGAGGTGCAGGTGGCGCAGGCCATCATCGCCAACGCCCGCAGCGTCATGCTGGTCGCCGATTCGACAAAGCTGCGTCGCAGCGCGCCGGTGCGCATCGCCCACATCACCCAGATCCAGACCTTTGTCACCGACCAGGAGCTCCCCGAGCGCCTCGCCACCATCTGCCACAGCAAGGGCATCGAGGTGGTGGAAGCGATGCCGAAGGGGGCGGATATCGACGACACCCAGGCCGATGCGCAGGACGCGGCGCCCGAAGCCGCGCCGGTGGTGCGGTTGAGATAGCGTATTAGGCGTCCCACGGATTGAGCAGCGGGACGCCCAAGGCCGCGAAATCCTTCACGTTGCGCGTGACGAGCGTGAGGCTGTTCGCAAGCGCGGTCGCCGCAAAGAAGCCGTCCATGACAGACAGCGCAACTCCTGTTCTGTGGCTCTGTGCCATCAGGTCGCCCCAGCGCTCGGCCACGGCATGATCGTTCGGCAGGACTCGGTCGGCAAACCGCGCCGGCAGGTCGTGGGCAAGCCAGGCGGCTAACGCTGTGCGCCGGCGGCCGTCCTCCAGCATCGCCACGCCGCGGCGAAGCTCGGCGATCGAGGCAACACTGATGAAGGTGCGATCCTCATCGATCGTATCGAGCCACGCCAAAACTTTCGGCGAAGGCGCAGGCCGCTGAACCTCGGACAGTACGTTGGTGTCGAGCAGCAAGTTCACGGCATTTCGTCGCGTGGCGTATCGTGCACGCGATCGAGCTCAAGGTCTGCGCCACGCAGCGGTGACGCCAGCAGGAATTCGGCCAGAGTGCCCTTGCGTGCTGTCTTGCGCGCCCATTCCTGGGCGGAAACGACTACGGCATTCGGCTTGCCGTGACGGGTGATGACCTGCGGGCCCGTTTGGGCGCGGTCTACCAGTTCGGACAGCCGTGCCTTGGCATTCGCAAGGGTCCAGGTGTCATTGATCGGAGGCGTGTCGGGCGCAGTGCTATGGTCAGCCATGCGAGTTGAAAAACCATTATGACTAATGTGACTATATTTCTGGGGGCCTCCTATATCAAGTGAGCTGCAGCTCCTTCAATTGTCGTCCGTACTGCTCATTTGCGCGTCCATCTGCCCACTAAAAAAGTTCCTCTTTCACTTCCTTTCGCCTCTCTTTCATCTTGCTTTCGTTTTTCGGTGTGATCTAATCAAAAACGAAAGTAGCCGCTCGAAGGAACGAGCGTCGCCGGGGGATGCGTCTGTTGGAGCGTATTTTCGACCTCGCCATCATTGGAGGCGGTGTTAACGGCTGCGGCATCGCGCGCGACGCGGTGGGCCGCGGCAACACGGTTTTCCTATGCGAAATGAACGATCTGGCGAGTGGGACGTCGTCCTGGTCGACCAAGCTGGTGCATGGCGGCCTGCGCTATCTCGAATATTACGAGTTTCGGCTGGTCCGCGAGGCGCTGATCGAGCGCGAAATCCTCTGGGGCATCGCGCCTCACATCATCCGCCCCTTGCGTTTCGTTTTGCCGCATCACGCCGGCCTGCGTCCGGCTTGGCTGCTGCGCCTCGGCCTCTTCCTCTATGACCACATCGGCGGCCGCCACCTGCTGCCGGCGACCCGCTCGGTCGATCTCAGGCGTGACGAGGTCGGCAAGCCGCTGATCCCGAACCGCTACAGCCGCGCATTCGAATATTCCGACTGCTTCGTCGATGACGCCCGCCTCGTCGTGCTCAACGCGCGCGATGCCGCCGACAAGGGGGCCGAGATCCGCACCCGCACCCGCGCCACCGAGATCCACCAGTCCGACGGCATCTGGACCGTCAGCATGGTCAACACGCTGACCGGCGTGCGCTCGTCGATTCGGGCGAAGGCCCTGGTCAATGCTGGCGGTCCCTGGGTCGAGGACGTTCTCGGCCGCGGCGCCGGCGTCAATGCCAAAGCCAAGGTGCGCCTGGTGCAGGGTTCGCATATCGTGGTCAAGAAGCTCTACGATCACGACCGTGCCTACATGTTCCAGAACGCCGACGGCCGCATCATCTTCGTGATCCCCTATCAGGACGATTTTACGCTGATCGGCACGACGGACCGGGACTATGACGGCGACCCCGCCAAGGTGAAGGCGACACCGGAGGAGATTCAGTATCTCTGCGCGGCGGCGAGCGAGTATCTGGCGAAACCCGTCAAGCCCGAGGACGTGGTCTGGACCTATTCCGGTGTGCGGCCGCTCTATGATGACGGCGCCAACGAGGCCAAGGCCGCGACGCGCGATTACGTGTTCGAGCTCGACACCCCCGGCGGTGTGCCGCTGCTGTCGATCTATGGCGGCAAGATCACCACCTATCGCCGCCTCGCCGAAGAGGCGCTGGAGCGGCTCGCGCCCTATCTTCGCAGTGCGAAAGCGCGCGAGGGCTGGACCGGCAAATGGCCGCTGCCCGGTGGCGACATGGATGTGTCCGATGTCGACGGCCTGGTCGCCGAGCTTCAGCGCGGCTATCCCTTCCTCAGCCATGAGCACGCACGCCGCCTTGCGCGCGCCTACGGCACCAGGGCAATCAAGTTGCTCGGCGATGCCAAATCGGCCGCCGATCTCGGCCAGGCCTTCGGTGCGACACTGACCGAGCGCGAGGTGCGCTATCTCATGGCCAATGAATGGGCGGTCACCGCCGAGGACATCGTCTGGCGCCGTTCCAAGCTCGGCCTGCGACTAAGTGCCGACGAGATCGCCGCGCTTGACGACTGGATCAGGACCCACGCTGTGCAGCAAAGTCCACTGCTGGAAGCAGGAGGACGCTCATGAGCGTGACACTCGATCACGTGACCAGGACCGTCGACGGCATCGCGCTCATCCGCGACGTCTCGCTGACGCTCGAGAGCGGCACGCTCAACGTGCTGCTCGGGCCGACACTGTCGGGCAAGACCTCGATCATGCGGCTGCTCGCCGGCCTCGACAAGCCGACGACGGGCAAGGTGCTGGTTGGCGGCAAGGACGTCACCGGCGCCGACGTGCGCCAACGTTCCGTCGCGATGGTCTATCAGCAATTCATCAACTACCCCTCGCTGACGGTCTACGAGAACATCGCCTCTCCCTTGCGCGTGCAGGGCAAGCCGCGCGATGAGATCGAGAAGCGCGTGGCGGAGGCGGCAAAGCTGCTGCGGCTCGAGCCGTTCCTCAAGCGCACGCCGCTCCAGCTCTCCGGCGGCCAGCAGCAGCGCACCGCGATCGCGCGGGCTCTGGTGAAGGGCGCCGATCTCGTGCTGCTCGACGAGCCGCTCGCCAATCTCGACTACAAGCTGCGCGAGGAGCTGCGCGCCGAGCTGCCGCGCATCTTCGAGGCCTCGGGCGCGATCTTCGTCTATGCCACCACCGAGCCGACCGAGGCGCTGCTGCTCGGCGGCAACACGGTGTGCATGTGGGAAGGCCAGGCGCTGCAGATGGGCGAGACCGCCAATGTCTACCGCCGGCCGCAGACCTTGCGCGTCGCGCAGGTCTTTTCCGATCCGCCGCTCAATCTGGTCGGTATCGAGAAGAGGAACGGCTCTGTGCAATATGCCGGCGGCACGGCCTCGCCGGCCTCGGGCCTCTATTCCTCGCTGGCCGACGGCGCCTATCGCGTCGGCTTCCGCGCCCATCAGCTCGGGCTTGCCAATGGCGAGGCCGACCGCCATGCCTTCCATGCCACTGTCACGGTGACCGAGATCACCGGTTCGGAGAGTTTCGTGCATCTGACCCGCGACGGATCGAACTGGGTGGCGGTGCTGCACGGCGTGCATGAGTTCGAGCCCGGACAGACCATCGACGCGGTGCTTGATCCGAATGATGTCTTTGTGTTCGATGCCGCCGACCGTCTGGTCGCGGCGCCGAGCTCGTGAGGGAGATGCGCCATGGCCCGCATTGACCTCGTCGATCTCGCCCATTCCTACGGCGGCAATGATGCGCCGCAGGAAAGCTTTGCGCTGAAGCCGGTCACCATGACCTGGCGGCAGGGCGGCGCCTATGCGCTGCTCGGCCCGAGCGGCTGCGGCAAGACCACGCTGCTCAACGTCATCTCCGGCATCATCACGCCCTCGCGCGGGAAAATCCTGTTCGACGGCAAGGACATCACGCCGCTGTCGACGCAGAAGCGCAACATCGCCCAGGTGTTCCAGTTTCCGGTGATCTATGACACCATGACCGTCGGGCAGAACCTGGCGTTTCCGCTGAAGAACCGCGGCGTGCCCAAGGCCGAGATCGACAAGCGCGTCGCCGAGATCGGCCGCCTGCTCGACCTCGAGCCCTATCTGAACCGGAAGGCCACGCGCCTCACCGCCGATGCCAAGCAGAAGATCTCGCTCGGCCGCGGCCTGGTCCGTTCCGATGTCGCTGCCGTGCTGTTCGACGAGCCGCTGACGGTGATCGATCCCGAGCTGAAATGGCAGCTTCGTTCCAAGCTGAAGGCGCTGCATCGCGAGCTCGACCTCACGATGATCTACGTTACCCATGACCAGACCGAGGCGCTGACCTTCGCCGACACCGTCGTCGTCATGCATGACGGCCGCGTGGTGCAGAGCGGCACGCCGGCCGAGCTGTTCGACAAGCCGGCGCACACCTTCGTCGGTTACTTCATCGGCTCGCCCGGCATGAACATCCTGCCGGCGGAGGTGAGGGGGCGCGAGGCCAGGGTCGACGGCCATGTCATCGCGCTCAACCGCGCTTACGACAATCTTCCGGCAGGCGCCAAGATCGAGATCGGCGTTCGGCCTGAATTCGTCGAGGCCGTGGCGCCCGCGCCCGGGCTGCTCGGTGCGAAGATCGAACGCATCGACGATCTCGGCCGCATCCGCTTTGCGCGCGTGCGTGTTGGCGACGCCAAGCTCGCCGCGCGCGCGCCGGCGGGCTTCACGTCATCCGACGGCACGGCCGGGCTGAAGTTCGATCCGTCGCATGTCCACGTCTATGCCGACAGCCTTCTGGTGGAGGGAGCCGCCTGATGGACAAGACCGTCAACCAAAAAGCCTGGTTCCTGGTGCTGCCGGTGTTCCTGGTGGTCGCCTTCTCGGCGGTGCTGCCGCTGATGACGGTGGTGAACTATTCGATGCAGGATACTTTCGGCAACAACCAGTTCTTCTGGAACGGTGTCGGCTGGTTCAAGGAGCTGCTCGATCCCTCGACCGATCTCGGCGGCCGCTTTCTCGCTTCCCTCGGGCGAAACCTGTTCTTCTCGATGGTGATCCTCGCGATCGAGGTGCCGCTCGGCATCGTCGTCGCGCTGTCGATGCCGCGCCAGGGCTGGACCGTCGCGGCCTGCCTCATCATTCTCGCGCTGCCTCTGCTGATTCCGTGGAACGTGGTCGGCACGATCTGGCAGATCTTTGGCCGGCCCGACATCGGTCTGATGGGCTATTCGCTCAATGCGATGGGCATCGACTACAACTACGTGTCCAACGCCGTCGACGCCTGGATCACTGTCATCGTGATGGACGTGTGGCACTGGACCAGCCTCGTTGCGCTGCTCTGCTATGCCGGTCTGAAGTCGATCCCGGATGCCTATTACCAGGCGGCGCAGATCGATGGCGCCTCGCGCTGGGCCGTGTTCAGGGCGATCCAGCTGCCGAAGATGAACCGCGTGCTGCTGATCGCGGTGCTGCTGCGCTTCATGGACAGCTTCATGATCTACACCGAGCCCTTCGTCGTCACCGGCGGCGGGCCCGGCAACTCCACCACCTTCGTGTCGATCGAGCTGGTTAAGATCGCGCTCGGCCAGTTCGACCTCGGCAAGGCCGCCGCGCTCTCGCTGGTCTACAATCTGATCATCCTGATCGTGTGCTGGATCTTCTACACCGTCATGACCAATGCCGGCGTCGAACGAAAGGTCCAGGCGGAGAGTGAACCGGCGCTGGAGCCCAAGCCTTCGGCCGCGCTCAAGCCCGTGCCCGCGCTCAAGCCAAAGGAAGGAGTGGCCTGATGCATTCGATCCCCGGCCGCCGCCTCATCATGGGGCTGTTCCTGGTCTTCCTGCTGCTGCCGATCTACTGGCTCATCAACATGAGCTTCAAGACCAACAGCGAGATCGTCTCGACGATGACGCTGTGGCCGCACACGCCGACCTTGCAGCACTACAAGCGCATCTTCACCGACGAGAGCTGGTATTCGGGCTACATCAATTCGCTGGAATACGTCGTCCTCAACACCATCATCTCGATCTCGGTGGCGCTGCCGGCGGCCTACGCCTTCTCGCGCTATCGCTTCCTCGGCGACAAGCATTTGTTCTTCTGGCTGCTGTCCAACCGCATGGCGCCGGCCGCGGTCTATGCGCTGCCGTTCTTCAATCTTTATTCGGCGATCGGCCTGTTCGATACGCCCTGGGCGGTGGCGCTCGCGCATTGCATCTTCAACGTTCCGCTCGCGGTGTGGATACTCGAGGGCTTCGTCTCCGGCGTGCCGCGCGAGATCGACGAGACCGCCTTCCTCGACGGCTATTCCTTTTCGCGCTTCTTCATCAAGATCCTGGTGCCGCTGATTGCTAGCGGCATCGGCGTCGCCGCCTTCTTCTGCTTCATGTTCTCCTGGGTCGAGCTGCTGCTCGCGCGCACGCTGACCTCGGTGCACGCAAAGCCCATCGCCGCGATCATGACGCGCACCGTGTCGGCCGCCGGCATGGACTGGGGCTTGCTTGCAGCGGCCGGTGTGCTCACCATCATTCCGGGCGCGCTCGTGATCTGGTTTGTCCGCAATTACATCGCGAGCGGTTTCGCGCTCGGCCGCGTCTGAGGAGGCATCAATGGAATCCATCGCATGGATGGCCTGGACGCTGCCGACGGCGATCTTCTTCGCCGCACTCGCCTGCACGCTCGCGGTCATGACTTACCTTGCCGCGGTCTATCCCGAAGCCGAGCGCGTCGGCGTGCTGCGCATCCCGACCACGCGCGGCGATCGCCTGTTCATCTCGCTGATATCGGCGGCCGTCATCCACCTCTTGTGGATCGGCCTCGTCGGCACCGACGCGATCGCGACGCTGCCGATCGGCGAGGATGGCTTTGAGATTTCGAGCCTCTGGCTCGCAAGTGGAATTTCGCTGGCCACGGCCGTGCTCATTTTCCGCACGGTCTGACGCTCGCGAAGGGACGGCCAGCTCCGGGGGCAACCGGGTCTGTATAAAAGTTTGTCGCTGCAACGGAGGAACAACATGCGACAGTTTAGGAGAAGGAAAGGTCCATTGACCAAGAGCAGCTTTCTGACCATGTCCAGCGCCGCCGCGATCGTAGCGGTGTCGTTCGCCGTCTCGGCGCCGGTGCGCGCCGCCGACGATGCCGCGATCCAGAAGTGGATCGCGGAATTCCAGCCCTCGACGCTGTCGAAGGAAGACCAGAAGAAGGAGCTGGAGTGGTTCGCGAAGGTGGCCGAACCGTTCAAGGGCATGGAGATCAACGTCGTCTCCGAGACCATCACCACCCACGAATACGAATCGCAGACGCTCGCCAAGGCGTTCTCCGAGCTCACCGGCATCAAGCTCAAGCACGACATCATTCAAGAAGGTGACGTCGTCGAGAAGCTGCAGACCCAGATGCAGTCGGGCAAGAACGTCTATGACGGCTGGATCAACGACTCCGACCTGATCGGCACGCACTTCCGTTACGGCCAGACCATCGCGCTGTCGGACTACATGACCGGCGAGGGCAAGGACGTCACCGACCCGATGCTCGACGTCAACGACTTCATCGGCAAGTCGTTCGGCACCGCGCCGGACGGCAAGCTCTATCAGCTGCCCGACCAGCAGTTCGCCAACCTCTATTGGTTCCGCTACGACTGGTTCACCAACCCCGACTACAAGGCGAAGTTCAAGGCCAAGTATGGCTACGAGCTCGGCGTGCCCGTGAACTGGTCGGCCTATGAGGACATCGCCGAGTTCTTCACGAACGACATCAAGGAGATCAACGGCGTCAAGGTCTACGGCCATATGGACTATGGCAAGAAGGATCCCTCGCTCGGCTGGCGTTTCACTGACGCCTGGCTGTCGATGGCCGGTAACGGTGACAAGGGCATCCCGAACGGCCTGCCGGTCGACGAATGGGGCATCCGCATGGAAGGCTGCCGTCCGGTCGGCTCGTCGGTCGAACGCGGCGGCGACACCAACGGCCCGGCCGCGGTCTACTCGATCACCAAGTACCTCGAGTGGATGAAGAAGTATGCCCCGCCGCAGGCGCAGGGCATGACCTTCTCCGAGTCGGGTCCGGTGCCGGCGCAGGGCAACATCGCCCAGCAGATGTTCTGGTACACCGCCTTCACCGCCGACATGGTGAAGCCCGGCATCGCCGTGATGAACGCGGACGGTACGCCGAAATGGCGCATGGCCCCGTCGCCGCACGGCTCGTACTGGAAGGAAGGCATGAAGCTCGGCTACCAGGACGCCGGCTCGCTCACGCTGTTGAAGTCGACTCCGGCTGACCGCCGCAAGGCGGCCTGGCTCTACCTGCAGTTCATCGTCTCGAAGACGGTGTCGCTGAAGAAGAGCCATGTCGGTCTCACCTTTATCCGTGAATCCGACATCTGGGACAAATCGTTCACCGAGCGTGCGCCGAAGCTCGGCGGCCTGATCGAGTTCTACCGTTCGCCCGCGCGCGTGCAGTGGACCCCGACCGGCAACAACGTGCCTGACTATCCGAAGCTCGCGCAGCTCTGGTGGCAGAATATCGGCGATGCGTCGTCCGGTACGAAGACGCCGCAGCAGGCCATGGACGCTCTCGCTGCGGCCCAGGACTCCGTGATGGAGCGCCTGGAGAAGTCCGGCGTGCAGGGCGCCTGCGGTCCGAAGCTGCACAAGAAGGAGTCGGCCGAGTACTGGTTCGCCAAGGCCCAGAAGGACGGCACGATTGCTCCGCAGCGCAAGCTCGCCAACGAGAAGCCGAAGGGCGAGACCGTCGACTACGACACGCTGATCAAGTCGTGGCCGGCGCAGCCCCCGAAGCGCGCGGAAGTGAAGTAAGCAGCGCGTAGCGTCATCCAATGCGAAAGGCCGGGAGCAATCCCGGCCTTTTTCTTTTGGCGCGGCGTCGCACGCTACCTCCCCACGCCATTGCTCCGCTGCGCACGCAATGACGAGTTTATGGCGCGCGCGATCCGCACGCTCGCTGTCATTCCCCGCGAAGGCGGGGAATCCCGTCCGCCGCGGCCTCTCGATTCAATCACCGACGTCACGGAGTACTGGATGCCCCGCCTTCGCGCCTTCGCGGGGCATGACAGCGATGGTGCTAAGGCACGTTTCCGCCTGCAGGCAACCGATCGCGCGCGCCCCCCGCTTGACTCCCTGTCACGCCGAATTCATAGTTAGCATAATGCGATTGAAGTAATCGTATATCGATTACTTCAAGGCGCGGGGCCAGCGTCGGCCCGTTCCGGGAGGCTGTGATGGCATTGATCGAGGCGTTCAGGCAGTTGCTGGGCGACACGGCCGTGCTGACTCGCGAGGAGGACCTCGCGGGCCTGACCGAGGATTGGCGCGGCCGGTTTCAAGCACCGGCGCTCTGTGCCGTGCTGCCCTCGACCACGGAGCAGGTCGCGGCGATCGTCCGTCTCTGCGTCGCGCACCAAACGCCGGTGCTGCCGCAGGGCGGCAACACTAGCCTCTGCGGCGGCGCGACGCCGTCGGGGCAGGGCAAGCCGCCGGTCATCGTCGCGCTGACGCGCATGCGCCGGATCCGCTCGCTCGATCTCGTCAACAACACCATGGTGGTCGATGCCGGCTGCGTGCTGGCGACCATCCAGGAGAGCGCGGCTGCCGCCGGCCGGCTCTATCCTGTCAGCCTCGGCGCCGAAGGCTCGTGCCAGATCGGCGGCAACATCGGCACCAATGCTGGCGGCACCGGCGTGCTTCGCTACGGCAACACGCGCGACAACGTGCTCGGGCTCGAGGTCGTGCTGCCGGACGGATCGATCTGGGATGGCCTTTACGCGCTACGCAAGAACAACACCGGCTACGACCTCAAGCATCTCTTCATCGGCTCGGAGGGGACGCTCGGCATCATCACCGGCGCGGTACTGAAACTGCATCCGCTGCCGACGGCGGAGTCCGTCGCCTGGCTCGCGGTCGACAGTCCGCAAGCGGCGCTCAAGGTGCTCGGCCTGTTCCAGGCCGCCTGCAATTCACGGCTCTCCGCCTTCGAGCTGATGAACGCGAAGCAGATCGAGCTGGTGCTGGAGCAGGTGCCGGGCCGGCGCTGCCCGGTCGCAGAGATCAACACCTGGCACGTTCTCGTCGAGCTCTCCGACACCGGCGATGCAGCCGCGCTCGCGGCGACGATGCAGGCGGTGCTCGAACAGGCGTTAGAGGCCGGGCTGGTCAGCGACGGCGTCGTCGCCACCAGCGAGGCGCAGCGCAAGGCGATGTGGCTGGTGCGTCACAGCGTGTCGGAAGCCAACAAGAAGGCCGGAGTCGGCCTGACGTCGGACACCGCGGTGCCGGTCTCGACCGTGCCTGATTTCATCGACCAGGCGATGGCGGCCGTGCGCGCGATCGTGCCGGACCTGCCGTTCATCATCGTCGGCCATATGGGCGACGGCAACATTCATTTCATTCCCTTCTTCAGCTTTGCCGAATGGGACGCGCTGCCGGAGCGCGACGAGACTGCACAGCGGATCCGCCGCGCCATGAACGACGTCGCCAGCTCGCTGCGCGGCACCTTCAGCGCCGAGCACGGCGTCGGGCGCACGCTGACCGGCGAGATGACCCGCTACAAGCCGCCGGTCGAGCTCGCCTTGATGCGGGCGGTGAAACAGGCGTTCGACCCGTCTGGTCTGTTCAATCCCGGCCGCGTTCTGCCGCCGCCATCGGCGGCTGAGGCGGCCGCCGCTTCACCGACCAATACAACATCGTAGAGAGGGGACTGACATGACCAACGCACCGAAGATCATCACCTCCCGCCGCCGCCTGCTGCTGGGCGCAGGGGCTGGCGCCGTCGCGCTCGCCGCGCCCTCCGTCTGGTCGCCGTCCCGCGCCGCAGGCAAGCGCATCGTCGTGCGCGACGACGGCGGCATCTACACCAAGGCCTACGGCGCCGTGTACTACCGGCCCTTCACCGAGGCGACGGGCATCGAGGTCGTCGGCGTGCAGGCCAACGCCGAGCCGGTCGCGCAGATCAAGACCATGGTCGACACCAAGAACTACACCTGGGACATGGCCAAGATCTCCTGGCCCGCGATCCAGATCCTGACCACCGGCGCCAAGCAATATCTGGAGAAGCACGGCCTCGAAGCCGAGCCGGTCATCAAGTCGATCCCGGCCGAATACGCATCGCCCTACGGCGTTGCCACCAACGTCTACACCACCGTGCTGGCCTATCGCACCGACGCCTTCAAGGGCCGCAAGGCGCCGCAATCCTGGGCCGATTTCTGGAACGTGGCGGATTTCCCCGGACGCCGTTCGGTGCGCAAGCATCCCTTCGACACGATCGAGGAAGCGCTGATGGGCGCGGGCGCGCCGACCGCGCAGGTCTATCCCTGCAATCTCGACAAGGCCTTTGCCTCGCTCGACAAGATCAAGTCGCAGGTCGCCGTGTGGTGGACCAGCGGCGCGCAGGTCGAGCAGATGCTGACCTCTGGTGAGATCGACCTGCTTCCGACCTGGGTGTCGCGCGCGCAGTCCGCGCAGGCGGCCGGTGCGCCCGTCGAGATCGTCTGGAACCAGGGCATCTGGGGTGCCGACAATTGGTCGATCCTCGCCGGCACGCCGAACGCCGATGCCTGTCGCGAGTTCATCAAGTTCGCCTCCGATCCGAAGCGGCAAGCGGCGCTCGTCGAATATTTCCCGGCCGGCCTGACGCAGCCGGAGGCCTTCAACTACGTCAAGCCCGAGGTCGCGAAGAACTGCCCGACCTATCCTGACAACATCAAGGCTGGTCTGAAGATCGACGCGAAGTTCTGGTACGACAACCAGGCCGCCGTCATCGAGCGCTTCAACAGCTGGATCCTGGCTTGACCGGCAGGGGAGGCGTCAAGGGATCGGAGCGGCCCATGGTCTCGTCGAGCCTGCGCATTCACGAGTTGTGCAAGCGCTACGGTGACTTCGTCGCGCTGGCGCCGACCAGCCTCGACGTCGCGAGGGGCGAATTCCTCACGCTGCTCGGTCCGTCCGGCTCGGGCAAGACGACGCTGCTCAGCCTGATCGCGGGCCTCGCCCATCCCGACGAGGGACGGATCCTGATCGACGACGCCGATGTCACGCATAGCCCGGCCTATGAGCGCGATATCGGCGTCGTGTTTCAGAACTACGCGTTGTTTCCTCACATGACGATCGAGGACAACATCGCGTTTCCGCTCAAGATGCGGAAAGTGTCCGACGCGGAGGCGCGCCGGCGCACCGCCGAGGCGCTGGAGACGGTGCGGCTGCCGCATGTGGCAAAGCGCTATCCGCGCGAGCTGTCCGGCGGCCAGCAGCAGCGCATCGCCCTGGCACGCTGCATCGTCTATCGCCCCGCGATCATTCTGATGGACGAGCCGCTCGGTGCGCTGGACAAGAAGCTGCGCGACCAGATGCAGCTCGAGATCAAGCGCATCCATCGCGAGCTCGGCACCACGATCGTCTACGTCACCCACGACCAGGAAGAGGCGATGACCATGTCGGATCGCATCTGCCTGATGAATGCGGGTGCGATCGAGCAGCTCGGCACGCCGCAGGATCTCTACTTCCGGCCGCGCTCGCTGTTCGTTGCCGACTTCCTCGGCGAGTCCAATCTGCTCAGCGCCACCGTGCGCGGCGTCGACGGCGACGGGCTCGACATCGTCCTTGCCGAGCAGGCGGGGTCATCGCGCGCGGTCGGCAATGGCAGCAGTTTCGCCGCGGGCGAGCCGATCAAGGTCATGGTCCGTCCGCAGAATCTCGTGGTCGGCGGGGCGGGCGACGGCCAGCTCAGCGGCCGGCTCGTGGACGTGATGATCAGCGGCAGCCTGACGCGGCTCTACATCGCCCCGGAGACGGCGGGCCTGCCGCAGCTCGTCGCAGCGCATCCGACCCGCAGCGGGGCGGCGCCCTACGAGATCGGACAGCTTCTGTCGCTCGGATGGAATGCGGCTGACGCCGTCGCCATCCGCGACGGGAAGGGGATCTGAGCTTGGCCGCCCTGCGCACGATATCGCGGAGGCTGGCCTGGACGCGGGCCGCGATGGGCGCGCCGCTCATCCTGCTGCTCGTGCTGTTCCTGGTCTATCCCGTCGGCCAGCTGCTGCTGCTCAGCGTCTACGGCGACAATGGCTTCACGCTTGCCCAATATCGCCAGCTCTTTGCCTCGTCGGTTTATGTCGATGTCCTGCTGATCACCCTGAAGATCTCGCTGGTCACCACGCTCGTCTGCATCGCGACGGGCTACCCGATCGCCTATCTGATCTCGGTCGCCGGCAAGGACCGCAAGACGACGCTTCTGTTCTGGGTGCTGCTGTCGTTCTGGACCAGCTTCCTGGTCCGCGCCTTCGCCTGGATCGTGCTGCTCGGGCGCAACGGCGTCATCAACAAGACGCTGATCTCGCTCGGCATCATCTCCAGTCCCGCGAGCCTGCTCTACAATTTCGGCAGCGTCCTCGTCGGCATGGTGAACGCGCTGCTGCCGCTCGCCGTTCTGACCATGCTCTCCGTGATGGAGAACATCGATCGCACCTTGCGGCGCGCGGCCGCAACCCTCGGAGCGCGGCCGGGCATGGCGTTCTGGAAGATCTATTTTCCGCTGTCGCTGCCGGGTGTCGCCGCGGCAGGGATCATGGTGTTCGTCACCGCGATCGGCTTCTTCATCGTGCCGGCGCTGCTCGGCGGGCGCCGCGAGACCATGATCACGCAGCTCATCATCGACCAGGTCCAGCAGACCATGAATTGGGGCTTTGCCGGCGCGATCTCGGTGCTGCTGCTGCTCGTGGTCCTCATCGTCTTTGCGGCCTATGACCGGCTGCTCGGCCTGTCGTCCATGACCGGCGCATCCGCGCCGCGCAACGCGGCGCCGTCGCGCGTGTTCGCCCCGGCGCAGAGGGCGGGAGATGCGCTCCTGACGCTGCTCGGCGCGATCTCGGACGGAGTCCTCCGCCTGCTGCCGTCACGCCGTCGCGACCGCAATCCAGATCAAGCCGGCCTCGGCTTGCGGGCCTTCGTCTGGACCATGCTGCTCGTCATCAGCGCGCCGACCATTCTGATGATCCCGCTGTCGTTCGGCACCGGCGGCCTCAACTGGCCACCGCAGGGCTTCACCCTGCATTGGTACGAGACGGTGCTGAATTCGCCGGTCTGGACCCAGGCGTTGTTGCGCTCGTTGCTGGTCGGAATCGGCACTGGGCTGCTTGCCATGTTGATCGGCACGCCGGCCGCGTTCCTGCTGGTGCGCAGCGACATTCCCGGCAAGGCGGCGTGGCTCGCCTTCATCCTGTCGCCGATCGTCGTGCCGCGCATGATCATCGCGGTCGGCCTGTTCTACGTCTTCGCGCGCATGGGGCTCGTCGGCAGCGCCTTCGGCCTCATTCTCGGCCATACCGTCGTCGCGGTGCCCTATGTGGTCATGACCATGATGGCCGTGCTGCGCAATTACGACACGCGGCTCGACCATGCCGCGCAGAGTCTCGGCGCGCGCCCGCTTGCCACGTTGCGCTACGTCACCTTCCCGATCCTCGGGGCCGGCATGATGTCGTCGTTCCTGTTCGCCTTCGCGACCTCGTTCGACGAGCTCACCATCGCGCTGTTTGCCACCGGCGGCTTGAACGCGACGTTGCCGAAGCAGTTCTGGGACGAGGTGACGCTTCAGGTCTCGCCCGCGATCGCCGCCGTCTCGACCTGCCTGTTCGTTTTCATGGGGCTTCTCATCTTCGTCGCCGAACGCCTGCGCCGGCGTGCTGCCGCGAGATAGCCGTCCCGCATCCCAACCAGAGGTTCACATCATGCTCACTGCCAATCGCCTCCGCGGCCTGTTCCCGGCCATTCCGACCCCGGTCAAGGCCGACGACACCATCGATGCCGGCGCGGTCTCGGCCATGTTCGCCTGGCTCAACAAGCAGGGCATCGACGGCGTGGTGCCGCTCGGCGGCACCGGCGAATACGGCGCGCTCGCCCGCGCCGAGCGCATCAAGATGGCTGGCCTGTCGGTGAAGGCGATGGCGGGCAAAGGCCCGGTCATCGCCGGCGTGCTCGACACCGGCTTCCACGATGCCTTGCAGGCCGGCCGTGAATTCGCAGCCGAAGGCGTGGACGGGCTCCTCGTTCTTACGCCATATTATACCAACCCGACTCAGGCCGGCGTTCGCGACTATTTTCTGCGTTATGCCGATGCTTCGCCGGTGCCGGTCCTGATCTACGAGATTCCCTATCGCACCCGGATCGCGATCGAGCCCAAGATCCTGCATGAGCTGTCCAGGCATCCCAACATCATCGGCATGAAGGCCTGCAACCTCGACATGTACCATTTCCTCCAGGTCGTGGCCGGAGTCGACGAGAGCTTTGCGGTGCTGAGCGGCGAGGACAGCCTGTTCCCGCTGCATCTCGCGGCGGGCGCCAAGGGCGGCATCATCGTCACCGCGTGCTTGTTGCCGCGCGCCTGGCGCCAGATCTTCGAAACGGCGACGGCGGGCAAGACGGCGGAGGCGTTGAGCCTGCATCGCCGCCTGATTCCGCTGATGAACATGGCCTTTGCCGAGACCAATCCGGGGCCGATGAAGGCGGTGATGGACATGGTCGGCGTCGAGGCGCCGCGCATGCTGGCGCCGCTGCTGCAGCCGGCGCCGGCACTCGTCGCATCCCTCCGCGCCGAGCTCGGCCGGCAGCTGGCGATCTCGGAGGGCGTCGCATGAGAGGATGGCAGCATGGCGCGTAGCAGCCGCGCGGGCGACGGCCGGCCTGCGAAGGCAAAGGCCGCCAAAGCCAGCACGAAGTCCGCGGCGAAGGCGACGGGGAAGGCCGACGAGCAGCGCTCGTCCCTGTTCGTCGGCTCGACCGAGAAGGCGTTCCAGGTCCTGCATGCCTTCGACGGGCCGCAGCGCTACATGACGCTGGCCGACATCGCGCGCGCCGCTGATCTCGACCGCAGCGCCACCCAGCGCCTGGTCTATACGCTCGAGACGCTCGGCTATCTCAAGCGGATCGAGGGCACGCGCAATTACGGCCTCACCTCGAAGGTGCTCCAGTTCTCGCACAGCTATCTCAAGGCCAACGATCTGATCGATCGCGCCTCGCCCTATCTGCTGGAGATCAGCCGCAATCTCGGCGAGACGACCAATCTGCACGAGCTGGATGGAGACGAGGTCGTCTTCGTGGCGCGCTTTCCGGGCGCGCATCTCATCAACATCGACATCGTGATCGGCAGCCGGCTGCCGACCTTCTTCACGGCGTCGGGTACCGCAATCCTGTCGGCGTTGCCCGAAGAAGAGCGCCTCGCACTGCTCGAACGGACGCCGCTCGAACCGCTGACACCTTTCACCGTGACCGACCCAAAGGCGCTGCTGGAGCGCGTGCGAGTCGCCGCCCAACGCGGCTACGCCGTCATCATGAACGAGACCGTGATGGGCGACATTTCGGTCGCCGCCCCCATCATCGACGAGCACGGCCGCGCCGTCGCCGCGATCAACATCTCGGTGCCGACGACGCGCTGGACCAAGGAGCGTGCCGAGGCCGAACTGGCGCAGCACGTCCACGTCGCCGCGACCTCGATCTCCAAATCGAAGTTCAACCGCTACGCGGCCTGAGGTGGTTCTGGGCAAGAGAAAAGGCCGGGAGCGATCCCGGCCTTTTTCTTTTCTTCGCCTCTCCCCGCGTGCGGCGAGAGGCCGTATCGCATCGCAGATGCGATACGGGTGAGGGGGACTCTCCGCGAGTCCAACTGTCACCGTCCTTGCGGAGACTCCCCCTCACCCCAACCCTCTCCCCGCAAGCGGGGAGAGGGAGAGGAGGCAGCTCTACTTCGCTGCCGCCAGCGCCGGGTAATCCGTATACCCCTTCGCGCCGCCGCCGTAGAACGTGTTCTTGTCCCAGTCGTTCAGCGCCGCGCCCTGTTTCAACCGCTCGACCAGGTCGGGGTTGGAGATGAAGGGCTTGCCGAAGGCGATGAGGTCGGCCGCGTTCGCGTCCAGCACCTTGGTGGCGAGATCGAAATCGTAGCCGTTGTTGGCGACGTAGGCGCCGGAGAAGCGCTTGCGCAGGGACGCATAGTCGAAGGGGGCGACGTCGCGCGGCCCGCCGGTGGCGCCCTCGACGACGTGGAGATAGACGAGCTTCAGCGCGCTGAGGCCGTCGACGATATGGTCGTACAGGGCCTGCGGGTCGGAATCCGAGATGTCGTTGGCCGGCGTCACCGGCGAGATGCGGATGCCGGTGCGATCGGCGCCGGCTTCAGTCGCGACGGCCTTGGAGACTTCCAGCATCAACCGCGCGCGGTTCTCGATCGAACCACCGTAAGCATCAGTGCGCTTGTTGGCGCCGTCCTTGGCGAACTGCTCTAGCAGATAGCCGTTGGCGCCGTGGATCTCGACGCCGTCGAAGCCGGCCTCGAGCGCATTCTTCGTGGCGCGCTTGAAGTCGTCGATGATGCCGGGAATCTCGGAAAGCTCGAGCGCGCGCGGCTCGGACACGTCGGCAAAGCCGCCGTTCACGAAGATCTTGCCCTTGGCGCGGATCGCGCTCGGCGCCACGGGGGCTGCGCCATTCGCCTGAAGATCGACATGCGAGATGCGGCCGACATGCCAGAGCTGGATGAAGATCTTGCCGCCGCGCTCATGCACCTTGTCGGTGACCTTGCGCCATCCTGCGACCTGCTCCTTGGAGTAGATGCCGGGAGTGTCCTGGTAGCCCTGGCCCTGTTGCGAGACCTGGCTCGCCTCGGTGATCAGCAGGCCCGCGGAGGCGCGCTGGCTGTAATAATCGGCGGCGAGCGCGCCGGGTACGAACGTGCCGGGAACAGCGCGGTTGCGCGTCAGCGGCGCCATGACGAAACGGTTGGCCAGCGTGATCGGGCCGAGCTTGTAGGTCTCAAACAATTTGGTCGAACGACTCATGGGATTGCTTCCAGGCGGTGAGAGGTCAGCAACACTTGTGCATTGCGATAACCCGCGCAAGGGAGGAGCCATTCGGAAAGTGCAGGCGAGCTACGCGCGGGGGCCGCGCGTAGCATAATTCATGTGCAATTTAGGCCACGACAGCAGAATCCCGCTGCCGCGGCCGTGCGATTGCGCAAATCAGGTCAGGCCCAATCAGTTCAAACCCATGAAATCGCGCTTGCCGATCTCGACACCGTTGTGACGCAGGATTCCGTGGGCGGTCGCGCAGTGGAAATAGAAGTTCGGCAGCGAGAACGCGCTCAGGAACTGCTGGCCCTTCAGGGTCGTGGTCTTATCGGGCCCGCTCGGGAAGGTGACGTCCTTGGCCTCGGCGCCCTCGAACTGCTCGGGCTTGAACGACTTCACATAGGCGATGGTTTTCGCCAGCCGCTGCTTCAGTTCTTCGAAGGTCTTTTCGGTGTCGGGATTGGAGGGCACCTCGCTGTCGGTCAGGCGCGCGCAGCCCTTGGTGGCGAAATCGCTGACGAGCTGGATTTGCTTCGACAGCGGCAGCATGTCCGGGAAGAGGCGGGAGCCGAGCAGCACGCTCGGATCGATCTTTTTGGCCGCGCAATGTGCCTCGGCCTTGGTGGGCAGGCCCATGAGGCTGTTCAGCATTTGCAGATAGGCGGGGACGACGGCGTCGTAGAAGGACATGTGATGCTCGCTTCGATGGTGGGAAATCTCAGGAGAAAACCTGAGTCACTCACATGGGAATCTCATGGAATAATACAATCGTGGAAGTAGCTTGTGCGGTGCGAAAATTCTATTGGCCGCAAAGTCAGTGTCATCGCCCGCGAAGGCGGGCGATCCAGTACGCCGCGGCCACTGTGATTGAGCCGAGAGGCCGCGGCGTACTGGATGCCCCGCCTTCGCGGGGCACGACAGTGGTCGGCTTACCGCACCACTCCCGCCGGCTGCGCCTGTGCCGTGCCGCCGCGCATCCGCGCCAGCAGCTCGGCGGTCGGCCAGGAATCCGCCGGCAGGCCGTATTTGATCTGCATCGCCTTTACCGCGGCGCGGCTCTGCTGGCCCAGCACGCCGTCGACCTTGCCGACATTGAAGCCGGCCTGGACCAGCAGCTGCTGCAATTGTTTGAGCTCGTTGAACGGCAGCTGCGCGACTGGCTGGGCGGGTTTTCGCATCGGCGCGGCACCGGCGATGCGCGAGGCGAGATAGCCCGCGGTGGTCGAATAGATCAGCGAGTTGTTCCACTCGGTGTAGGCCGCGAAATTCGCATAGGCCATGAAGGCCGGGCCAAAGCGTCCCATCGGCAGCAGCACTGAGGCTGCGAGATTGTCGTTCGGCAGCGGCCGTCCGTCGGGATAGGTGACGCCAAGCTGCGCCCATTTCGAGCGCGGCTGCTGCACGGTGAGATCAGTCTGCTCCCACGGCAGATTCTGCGGCACCTTGATCTCCTCCAGCCACGGCTCGCCGCGCCGCCACTTCAGGCCGTTGGCGATGTAGTTCGCGGTCGAGCCGATCACGTCGGGGCTCGAGCGCAACAGATCGCGCCGTCCGTCGCCGTCATAGTCGACAGCGTAGTTGACGTAATGCACCGGCAGGAACTGCGTCTGCCCGAGCTCGCCGGCCCAGGAGCCGATCATCTCGTCGGGCGTAAGATCGCCGCGGTCGATGATCTTCAGCGCGGCGATGGTCTCGTTCACGAACATCTCCGAGCGGCGGCAGTCATAGGCCAGCGACACCAGCGATTTCAGCGTCGGCAGATTGCCCATGTTGGCGCCGAAGTCGCTCTCCAGGCCCCAGAACGCAGCGATCACCGCCGGCGGCACGCCATACTCCTTCTCGGCGCGCGCGAATGCCGCGGCGTATTGCTTGATGTGCTGCTGGCCGTTCTGCATGCGATAGGGCGCGGCCATGCGGCCGGCAAATTCGGTGAAGAGTTGGCCGAACACGCGCTGGCCGCGGTCGCGATTGACGATGCCCTGATCGTAGACGAGGTAGGGCGAGGCCTCCGCGATCGTCCGCTGCGACACGCCGGCGGCGACCGCCTGTTGCTTCACGTCGGCCAGAAAGCGATCGAAGCTCGCCCCGTTGTGGCACGACGCCGCGCGCGGAGACGACGCGGCGGCCTTTGGCGTCGCAGGCCTTGCGGGGGGCGGTGCGAACTGGGCGGAGGCGGTGGCGGAGCATGCGAGGAGCGCGACGGCCGCGATCAGAAATCGGGTCTGGACCATAAGGGTTCCGGCAGGGAAGGACGGACGAGGATTCGCCCGAAGTCTAGGTGAAGTGACGGCCTCAGGCCATCCTTTCCATGCCACGCCACGACGCGGAATGCGAGTTAGCCAAACAGTCGCATCAAGAGTGCCTTGCCGACCGGGAGCGCCCGCACGCCCCGATAGGCACGCACATATTCGCCGGCATAGAACGCCCGGATCGCGTGCACGCGCGTGTCCATGCCCTCCTCGAAGCGAACCGCAAAACCGTCCGCCGTCCGCCGCACCACGATGGCCGCGATCGAGCGGCCATAGATCTGGCACGCGATCGAGCTGCCGGGACGCGGTGGATCGAGATCGATCAGCCGGGCGCCCGTGATGGAAATGTCGGCAAGCCGCGCCAGATGCGACTTGCCGTCCTGGCGCAGCAGCACGGATTCGTTGCGGTGAAAGCGTTCCGCCTTGCGCTTGCGCGGCTGCTCGATGCAGACGAAGCAGACCACGGTGAGGATGAACGCGTTGTAGAGGCTCCAGGCGAGCGCCAGCCCGCCATAGGCGATGTTCTCGCCGCGCAGATGCAGGATGAAAGCGTAGGCGATGGCCGCGAGGGTGATGAGGAGCGCAGTGCCGTAAATTCGCAGCAGCGGCCATTCGACGAACCTGTTGTCGCGGTCGCCGCCTTTCGCGGTGACCTTGAATTTGTGCCCCTGCGGCTTCAGCAGGCCGGCCGCCACCGCCTTCAGCACCGCGGGCGCGGCGATCAGTTGCGAGACGTCGGTCATCATCGCGAGCGAACGTCCCTGCGACAGCCAGGCCATGCTGAGTCCGTGCCAGACGTAGAACGGCAGGAAGAAGCGGAGCAGCTCGGTGAGGTCGGCCTGCACCGCCTTGATGCCGAACAGCAGGAACAGCCAGGGCACGACGAGACCCGCGACCTTCGAGGTGTAAACCGCGGCCCAGCTCATGAAGGCGTCGACCAGCGAGAGGCGATCGATGAAGGAGAGTTTTGACATTCGTGAAAGCGGTCCGCTGCGGCCGCGGACGATCTGCATGAAGCCGAGACACCAGCGGACGCGCTGGGTGATGTATTCCTTCAGCCCCTCCGGTGCCAGCCCGATCGTCAGCCGTTCGTTGAGATAGACCGTGGTGAGGCCGATTTCCTTCAGGCGCAGGGTGACGAGATAGTCCTCCGTGACGGAGTCGGTCGGGAAGCCGCCGATCTGCACCAGCCCGGCGTAGCGGATCAGAGAAGACGTGCCGCAGCAGAAGGCGACGCCCCAGGCGTCCTTGGCCGGCATCAGGATGTCGAAGAAGTAGCGCTGCTCGTCGGGCCAGACGTCGGTCGCGGCGAGATTGGTCTGGATCGGATCGGAATTGATGAAATGCTGCGGCGTCTGCACCACGCCGACCGGGGAGTCGTCCATCAGTGAGATGGTTCGGGCCAGGAAGTCCGGCCGCGGTACGAAATCCGCATCGAGGATGGCCACGAATTGCGGCGGCTCCGCCAGCGCGCCGACATGCTTGAGCGCATGGTTGATGTTGCCGGCCTTGGCGTGGCGGTTGTCGGGCCGCGTCAGGTAATGGCAGCCGAGCTCGCCGGCGAGCCGCCGCAGCCAGGGCCGCCTTCCGTCGTCGAGCACCCAGACGCGATAATGGCCGTACTCCATGCCGGTGGCGCCGATGATCGTGCGCTCGAGGATCGATCGCTCCTCGTTGTAGGTGCAGATGAACACGTCGATCAGCGGCGCGCGCGGATCGCTGGCGCGGCCGTCGATCCTGGCCGCCCTGGTGCGGTCGCGCGTGCGGCTGAGGAACAGCAGCGACAGCGCAACCGCAACCAGTGAGGCGGCCTCCAGCAGCATGAAGGGATAGCCGGTCATTGCATCTGCCGTCAGGCATGGCGGAGGCAGGGTCGAAGTCACGCGCCAATGGAGATAACGAAGCAGCAGCGCCAGCGACACCACGGCCAGGAACGAGCGGGCCATCGTGCTGTCGCGCCTCAGCAGCGGCACGATCGCCATGAAGGCGCCGAGCGCGATCAGGCCGGGCGTCAGCGCCATCGTCACGATGCGCCTTCGCGGCCGGCAAACACGACACGGCCGGTGCGTCCCACCGTGCAGCCGTGGGCGGCGGCATCGGCAAGCGCAACGGTCACGCGGTAAGGCTCCTTGCTCAGCGCGTCCGGATTGATCGCGAGATTGGCGGGCGCGCCCGCGGCCCCGGTCAGATTGACCACCGTGCCCGAGATCGGCGCGCCGCCGTCGTTCGGCTCGAACGTGGCGTGGTCTCCGAGCTGCAGGCGGTTGTAGACGTTCTCGGTGACATTGGCGGTGATGACGGCGGTGCTGCAATCGAGCACCTTGAGCAGCGGCTGTCCGGCCTGCACGTCCTCGCCGGGCGAGGTCATCATCTCCCAGACGCGGCCTGCAACAGGCGTCGTGATGTTGGCCTCGGAGAGATCGGCGAAGCGGACCTCCTCGATGATGATCTCGTTGGCGAGCCAGGCAATCTCGGTGTCGGTGCGTGCGAGATCGGCCTCGAGGTCGCTGGCGCGCTGGCGCATCTCCTCCTCGCGCTGCACCGAGCTCGGGCGGTCGTTGTAGCTGTCGCCGAGGAACGAGCCGTTCTGTGCCGCGGCAAGCTCGACCTTGGCGGCATCCAGCCGCTTGCGCGCGCCGAGCTCGGTCTGCTGCGACACCGAGAGCTCGCGCGTCAGCCGGGCGAGCTCGACGGTCGAGACATTGCCGGATTTCGCCAGCGACGAGGCGCGCTCGACCGCGGCGCTGGCCTCGTCGCGCCGCGCCGCGGCCGCTTCGATCGAGGTCTGGATCTCGGCGATGCGGGCTTCGAGCTGGAGCACCCGTCCGTCGCGGAATTGCGCGGCCTGCCGTGCCAGATCCTTCTGTGCCGCCTGCGCGGAGGCGAGCTTGGCGGCAAGGCTCGGCCGCTCGTTCTCCAGGCGCGATTTCTGCCGCCGGAGATCGTCGAGGCGGGTGCGATCGCCACGCGAATTCACGACGCGCAGGACCACGGTTCCGGCGTCCAGCCTGGCTCGATCGGTGATGCGGTGGGCGGCCGCGACGCGGCCACCGATCGGCGTGCGCAGGGTGACGAGGCGGGAATTCAGCACAGCCTCGACGCTCGAGTATTCCCAGATCGCGCGCAGCGGCAGCCAGCCGAACACGGCGATGATCGCAAGCCCGATCGCGATTTTGGCGCCGCGTCGCAGATGCGGCCAGCGCCGCCCGGATTCGGGCGCGGCCTGCGCTTCGGGCCCATGGCCCACCTCGTCATTGGCGAACACATGTTCTTGCAGCGCCTCCTGCAATCCTTTCGCGTCAGTCTTCGTGTCTTGAGGGGAGGGTGCGGGGTCGACGGAAGCGGCGCGCGAGCGGTCCATCATGACGGTCACCTTGCTGACGGGAGCCAACGGAACCGGTCAATGCGCGAGGCCGGCGCAGCGTGCCCGGTTACCGTGCATTAAGCCCAAGCTGCACTTTCCAGGTTACTAAGCTCCCGGGCGCGTTTTTGCGCGAATCCCGGTCAAGCTTTAGCGAGGCAGGAAAGGCTGACCGCGCATCCATGAATCTGCGGCCCGGCGACGCACGAACCTTGCGGTGGCCGCCCGCATTCATACTTCGAAGATGCCGGCCGAAGGCCCGCCCGCGGCCGGTTTGGGAGACGGCCATGAACTATCTTCGTACCGCAATGCTGCTCGCAGGCCTCACCGCCCTGTTCATGGGCGTGGGCTATCTGATCGGCGGTGCCTCGGGCGCCATGATCGCGCTCGTCATCGCGGCTGCGACCAATCTCTTCACCTACTGGAACTCCGACCGCATGGTGCTCTCGATGTACGGGGCCCATCAGGTCGACCGCACCAGCGCGCCGGAACTGGTCGGCCTCGTCGCCGAGCTTGCCGGCCGCGCCGGATTGCCGATGCCGCGTGTGTTCGTGATGGACGAGCCGCAGCCCAATGCGTTCGCGACCGGCCGCAATCCGGAAAATGCCGCCGTCGCCGTCACCGTCGGACTGATGAACCAGCTCAGCCGCGAGGAGCTCGCCGGCGTGATCGCGCACGAGCTCGCGCATATCAAGAACCACGACACGCTGCTGATGACCATCACCGCCACCATCGCCGGCGCGATCTCCATGCTGGCGCAGTTCGGCATGTTCTTCGGCGGCCACCGCGACAACAACAGCGGCCCCGGCATCGTCGGCTCGATCCTGATGATGATCCTGGCGCCGCTCGGCGCGATGCTGGTGCAGATGGCGATCAGCCGCACGCGCGAATACGCCGCGGACGATCTCGGCGCGCGCATCGCCGGGCAGCCGATGTGGCTGGCCTCGGCGCTGGTGAAGATCGAGGGCGCGGCGCATCAGGTCCCGAACTTCGAGGCCGAGCGCAATCCCGCGACCGCGCACATGTTCATCATCAATCCGCTGTCGGGCCACGGCGTGGACAATCTGTTCGCCACTCATCCCTCGACGCAGAACCGCATCGCGGCGCTCCAGCGGCTTGCGGCTCAGCTCGGCGCACATGCGGCGCCCTCGGTCGGCGCCAACGAGAATTATCCTCCGCAGGGACCCTGGGGCCAATCGTCCTCGCGCGGGCCTTCTCGTGGCCCTTCTCGTGGCCCCTGGGGCTGATGGAACCGGTCGGGAATTGCGTCTGGCTTTGTGACCTGGCGCACACAGGATGGCCCTGTCCGGTGTTAACACGCAGGCGAGAGATTTCCTTCGAAAGGGGATGCGTGGCCGGCCTGCCGCCGGTCACGGTCGAAGATGACCAGAACTGCCGTACCATTGCTGATCGTCCTTTGCGTGCTCATCGGGCTGTCCACGCACATGGTCGTCAATTGCGGCGACGAGGACGATTCCGACATCTGCTCGGCTGTGATCGGCTTCTCGCCGCTGCGCGGCTCGCTGATCGCCTTTGCCTATGAAGGGCGCGGCCGGATCGCGCTGCGCCATGGCGACTTCCGCCGGGCGATTGCCGATTTCGACGAGGCCATCCACCTCAATCCCAACCGCGCCGCGCTCTATCGCGACCGCGCGCTGGCGCGCCGGCAGAACGGCGACCTCGCGCTCGCCATTGAGGATTACGACGAGGCGATCGCGCATGATCCCAAGCTCGCCGCGCCCTATCACCAGCGCGCCCTGGCGCTCGCTGCGACCGGCGATCTCGACCGCGCTATCCTGAGCTACAACACGGCGATCCGCCTCGACCCGTCGGATGCGCAGGCCCGCCTCGACCGGGGCCTTGCCTTCCTCGCCCGCGGCCAGGCCGACGACGCCCGCGCCGATTTCGAGGCCGCGGTGGCGCTGCCCGCTGGCAAGGACGCCCGCACCCGCGAGGCCGCGCGCGCCAAGCTCGCCGAGCTCGCGAGCGCCGAGCCGGCCCAGGTGTCGGCGCCAAGAAGGTAGGAGTTACCTAAAGCGGCATTCGCCGCTGCACCCTCTCCCCTTGTGGGAGAGGGTGGCTTCGCTGCAAGCGAAGCCGGGTGAGGGGTCTCCATCCTCACGAACAGTCTTGCGAGCGGAAAGAACCCCTCATCCGGCGCTTCGCGCCACCTTCTCCCGCAAGGGGAGAAGGAAGAAAGCGCGCCTACTTCGCCTTCTTGGCTTTCGCCTTTTTTGCCTTGGCCTTCTTCGCCGGCTTGTCTTCCTTCGGCTTCTCCGCCTTCACCGCAACCGGTGTGCTGGCGGCGAGGCGCATCGACCTTGCGTAGCTGTCGGCGACGTTGTCGGCGGACATCTGCAGGCGCCTGGCGGCGGCGGTGGCCTGCTCCATGGTGGCCTTGGCCATCATCTTGAAGCGCTCGCCGGTCTCCTTGCCCTTGGCCTTGGCCGCGAGGCCGTTGTAGCGATCCCGCCGCTCCTTGGCGCGGGTCATCAGGCCCGTATGCAGCTGTCTGGCCAGTTGCCGGATCACGACATCCAGGTCGGCGTCCGCCATGTTGTTCTATCCTCTTGAAAAACAGGTATCGATGCGGGCGGGACTATGCAGATCGGGCCCCACCTTGGCAATTCCTCCCCACGCGTCATCCGCAGCTTCCGGTTAGCAAAACAAAAAAGCCACGCTGTTGGCGCGGCTTTTGGAGTGGGTTGGCGCAGGCGCCTTATTTCAGCGAGGCGACCGGGCCGCTCGAGGCCGCCGGATCGGGGTCGAAGCCGAACACGCCGACCAGATATTTGTAATAGTCCGGCATCTTCTCCTTGAGCGCCTCGCGCGACTTCGGGTCGTGGAATTCGCTTTTTCCCGCCAGGAAGATGCTGCCGGTCACGGCGAAGAACTCCATGGGATTCTTCATCGCATAGGATTCCTTGGGCAGGAGGTCCTTGGTCTTGGCCAGCGCATAATAGAGGATCACGCCCTTGTTGGCGTAGCCGTCCGGCAGCAGCCGGGCGTGATAGGCGTGCAGCAGCTCGTGCAGCAGCACGGCCTCCTTCTCGTAGCGCATCATGTCCGGCCGCAGCATGATGACGCCGAGGCCCGAATCGACCGCGAGGTCGACGGCATTGGGATTGGTCCAGCGCTGCTTGTCATGGTCCCACACCGTCAGCGTGCGCGGTGCGCTGCGCTGGATGTCCGGGGTGACGCGGCCGTAGCAGGCGGTCGCGGCGCCTTCGTCGAGACAGGCGAGCTCGCTCGCGACGATCGGGACGGTGCGGAAGAAGCGCAGCACGCGCGGCGACAGGCCGGATGCTTCGACGACGTCGATCTGCTGCTTCACATTCTCGGTGAGCTTGTCGACATCCTTGCGCTCGGAATTCTCCGTGAGGTCGAACATGTAGCCGCGATAGCTCTGGAAGCCCGGCGGCAGCGGCGCAGCTGCGCCAGCGGCATCGAGCGAGCCGGCATGGGACGGATTGGCGAAAAGCGCGCCGACAATGGTTGCGGTCAGCAGCAACGCAATGCGCATGATGAACCCCCTGATGTCACTTCGCCCGGCAGGATAGGCCACCGTTGTTTGCGAAAAGTGAGTGGGGCAAGACTAAGGCGCCGATGTTGAGGCGTGCTTAACCGCTGGTTGCAGATCGCGAGGATGGGTTAGGGCCGGGTTAACCAAGGCCAACGCCGCGAGCGCTAGCCCATCGCCGTCATCCTCAGGATGACGGAATCGGCTATCGGGTGTAGGTTGAACAGCACCAAGATTCAGACAGCCGGAAGGGAGGATGCCATGTATGCCGCCATCCGTCAGGCCAAGGCGAAAAGCGGGAGCGCGGAAGAGCTGGCGCGCCGCATCAAGGACGGCGCCGTTCCCATCATCAGCGACGTTGACGGCTTCCGCGCCTATTACGTCGTCTATGCCGGCGACGATACGGTGACCGCGATCTCGATCTTCGACAAGTTCGAGCAGGCTGAGGAAGCGAACAAGCGCGCCATCGCCTGGATCGAGAAGGATCTGGCTCCGCTGTTGGCGGGTCATGCGAGTGCCGCCGCCGGGCCGGTGATCGTGCATACGCTGGCGTGAGGCGGGTCAGTCACGCCTCATTTTCCACTGTCATGCCCCGCGAAGGCGGGGCATCCAGTACTCCGCGGCGTCTCGGTTCAATCACAGCCGCTGCGGCGTACTGGATCGCGCGCCTTCGCGGGCGATGACAGCGGTGGGTGTAGCGGATGCCTTCCGCCAAACGCGAAGCAGTGCCCGCGCGATTCCGGCCCTCACAACTCCCGCGCATTCGAGAACGCGAAACTCGACACCCGTCTCGTCGTCTCGTCCAGGATCAGCGTGCGCGTGATCGGCGGCTCGGCGCGCTGGGCGCAGTTCTCGCGCTCGCAGAGGCGGCAATTGACGCCGATCGGCGTGCCCTCGGTCTTCTCGAGGTCCAGGCCGGCGGCGTAAGTGAGGCGCGCGGCGTGGCGGATCTCGCAGCCGAGGCCGATGGCAAAGCGCGGCTGCGGCAGCGGATGCGGCGCCACGGGCCGGCGCACCATCTGCGCGATCGAGAAATAGCGCGTGCCGTCGGGAAGCTCGATCACCTGCTTGAGCAGGCGATCCGGCGTGTCGAAGGTCGAGTGCACGTTCCACAGCGGGCAAGTGCCGCCGAACTTCGAGAACGGGAACGTGCCGGACGAAAAACGCTTGGAGACGTTGCCGGCATTGTCGACGCGCAAGAGGAAGAACGGGATGCCGCGTGCGTTCGGCCGCTGCAGCGTGGTGAGCCGGTGGCAGACCTGCTCGAAGCCGGAATTGAAGCGCTGCGCCAGCACGTGGATGTCGTAGTTGAGCGCTTCGGCCGCAGCGAGGAACGCCGGATAGGGCATCATCACGGCCGCCGCAAAGTAATTGCCGAGGGTGATGCGGAACAGCCGTCGCGGCGCGTCGTCGAGCGGGCCGGCACGGCCGATGATGGTCTCGAGGGCTTGCGCGCATTCGCCTAGGCCGAGCTGGAAGGCGAGCTGGAACGCACGGCCGGGCGGGTCGACCAGCTCGGAGATGAGCAGCTGACGGCGATGGCGGTCGAAACGGCGCAGCGTCTCGCGCATCACGTCGACAGGCATGATGCGGGTCTGGATCGAGTGCTTTTCACGCAGGCGCGCGGCGAGCGCGGCATAGAGCTCTTCGGCCGGCACGTTCAATTCGTCGCGCAGCGTCTCCGCAGCCTGCTCCAGCTCCGGAAAATAGTTGCGGTTCGCCTCGATCAGCTCGCGCACGCGCTCGACCGGATTGGCCTCAAAGCGCGTGCCGACGTCGCGGTCGGCCATCTGCGCGGCCGCCAGCGTCTCGCCCTGGCGCGCCTCGGTGTAGGCGGCATAGAGCCGCTGCAGCGCATGGGTGACGCCGGGGCAGAGCTCGGCGAGGTCGCGCAGCTCCTGCTTGGGCACGTCGATCTGGCGGAACAACGGATCGGAGAAGATCTCGTTGAGCTCGGCGAAGAAGCGGTCCTCGTCGGCGGTGGCGAGGTCGCGCAAATCGAGATCATAGGTCTCGGCCAGCCGCAGCAGGATCTGCGCCGTCACCGGGCGCTGGTTGCGCTCGATCAGGTTGACGTAGCTCGGCGAGATCCCGAGCCCCTCGGCGATCTGGGTCTGCGACAGCCCCAATTGCTGCCGGATCCTCCGGAATCGCGGCCCGACGAACAGTTTCTTCCCGGATTCGGCGGGCATTTCCCAGATCTCCGTGCGTGAACGACAGTCTTGCTGACCTAAATTTACAA
This sequence comes from Bradyrhizobium sp. B117, assembly GCF_038969555.1. Lineage (NCBI taxonomy): Bacteria > Pseudomonadati > Pseudomonadota > Alphaproteobacteria > Hyphomicrobiales > Nitrobacteraceae > Bradyrhizobium > Bradyrhizobium sp. B117. The sequence continues at coordinate 7,732,409 of NZ_CP152414.1, read as the reverse complement.
AGTTTACAAAATAACATCTATTACATGTTCTGATGTTACATGACATCACCATTCAAATACAAGGCCTCTATACGAACTTCCCTTTCTCGCGTTTAGCTCATGACACGCATTTCGCAATGCACTGTCAAAAATGTCGATGGCGAAGCCGAAGGCTCCGTCATCATCGAGAAGGATCAGGCACATGAATTACCAGCCCCGCGGCATTAGCGCCCTTGAGCGTCCGGCGTCCTATCAGAGCGAGATCGAGGCAGCCCAGGCGCTGCTTCAGACCAAGCCGACCTGGAACGGGGTGACGGCCGAGGCCGTCGCGCGCATGCGCCTGCAGAACCGCTTCAAGACCGGCCTCGACGTCGCCCGCTACACCGCGGCGCTGATGCGCGCCGACATGGCGGCCTATGACAAGGATCCGACCAAGTACACCCAGTCGCTGGGCTGCTGGCACGGCTTCATCGCCCAGCAGAAGCTAATCTCGGTCAAGAAGCATTTCGGCGGCAAGACCGATCGCACCTATCTGTATCTCTCCGGCTGGATGATCGCGGCGCTGCGCTCCGAGTTCGGCCCGCTGCCCGACCAGTCGATGCACGAGAAGACCTCGGTGCCGGCGCTGATCGAGGAGCTCTACACCTTCCTGCGTCAGGCGGACTCGCGCGAGCTCAACGACATCTTCCGCCTGCTCGACAAGGCGCGCAAGGAAGGCGACAAGACCCGCGAGAAGGAGCTGATCGAGAAGATCGACAACTTCCAGACCCATGTCGTGCCCGTCATCGCCGACATCGATGCCGGCTTCGGCAACGCTGAAGCGACCTATCTGCTCGCCAAGAAGATGATCGAGGCGGGCGCCTGCGCGCTCCAGATCGAGAACCAGGTTTCCGACGAGAAGCAGTGCGGCCACCAGGACGGCAAGGTCACCGTGCCGCATGACGTCTTCCTCGCCAAGATCCGCGCCTGCCGCCACGCCTTCCTCGAGCTCGGCGTCGAAGACGGCATCGTCGTGACCCGCACCGACTCGCTCGGCGCCGGCCTGACGCAGCAGATCGCCGTCAGCCATAAGCCCGGTGACATCGGCGACCAGTACAACAGCTTCCTCGATTGCGAGGAAATCACCGCTGAGAACGCCCGCAACGGCGACGTCATCATCAACCGCAACGGCAAGATGATGCGTCCGAAGCGGCTGCCCTCCAACCTCTACCAGTTCCGGCCCGGCACCGGTGCCGACCGCTGCGTGCTCGATTGCATCACTTCGCTCCAGAACGGCGCCGACCTGCTCTGGATCGAGACCGAGAAGCCGCATATCGAGCAGATCGCCAGCATGGTCGACCGCATCCGCAAGGTCGTGCCGAACGCCAAGCTCGCCTACAACAACTCGCCGTCGTTCAACTGGACCCTCAACTTCCGTTGGCAGGTCTACGACGCGATGAAGGAAGCGGGCCAGGACGTCAGCAAGTACAATCGTGCCGAGCTGATGAAGGCGGAGTACGACGACACGCCGCTGGCGAAGGAAGCCGACGAGCGCATCCGCACCTTCCAGGCGGATTCGGCCAAGCGCGCCGGCATCTTCCACCACCTGATCACGCTGCCGACCTACCACACGGCCGCGCTCTCGACCGACAACCTCGCCCGCGAGTATTTCGGCGAGCAGGGCATGCTGGGCTACGTCAAGAACGTCCAGCGCGCCGAGATCCGTCAGGGCATCGCCTGCGTGAAGCACCAGAACATGGCCGGCTCCGACATCGGCGACGACCACAAGGAATACTTCGCGGGTGAAGCTGCCCTCAAGGCGGGCGGCGCTCACAACACGATGAACCAGTTCGGCTAACGCACCACGCGCTTCGAGAGGAGACTGACAATGACCACAGGCAGCAATTTCTGGGTGATCGGCGGCGAGTTCGGCTCGATGAACTTCCACAAGCTGGTGGAAGGTTCGGCCCAGGTCAAAGGCCCCTTCAAGACCCGCAAGGAAGCCGAGGACTGCTGGCGCGAGGTCTCGGAAGAGAGCCGCCACAAGGCCGGCGTCCGCTTCTCGATCGTGGAAGAGCCCTCGCGCGTTTCGGCCTAAAGCATGATCCGGAAAAGTGCGTAGCGGTTTTCCGGAAAGATCATGCGCAAACAACAACCTAAAGCGCGATGACGATTCATCCTGATCTCATCGCGCTTTAGAGGCCCGGCCGCCGAGCTGAATTAAGAAGACGTCCAAGGACGGATGGTCCCATCCAGGCTCTGCCTGGGTGGGATCGTCTGTTTTTGGGACAGGCGAGGTGCCTGTGGGCACCGTAAGTATCTGGAATTATGGACCCTTTGCGGACGTGATGGTTGCTGATAGGTTAACGTCAGCAATCCAGGACGAGGCCGACAATGTCAGAGCCCGAGACCAGCGTGACCCATCCCAGCCAGCCGCGCCCGGTGCGGCTGCGCGATGCGCTGCTGCGCGCACGGATCGAGGCCGCCGACCGGACCGGGGTCGTCGTCGACCTCCGCGACGCCGAAGTGGCGCGGCTGGAGATCCTCAACGACGCGCTCGACCCGCTGTTCGCGCAGGTGCCTGACCAGATCGACCTGTTCGACCGCGGCATCAGCCAGGGCGAGACGCCGAGGCTCTGGATCGACGTGGTCGCGCACATCATGATGGGGCGCGACAAGCGGCAGTACCGCTTCGTCCAGGACACCCGCTTCGGCCGCATCGTGCTCGCCGAATCGCACGACACGGCTGTCATCGTGGACGCCGTGACCGACTACGTCGCCCGCCGCATGATCGAGCGCGAGCGCGCGATGGTGGTCCCGCCCGAGCCGGTGCCCGAGGCCGCGGAGAAGCCGCGGCGCCGCTCGCGCGTCTGGCCGTTCGTGCTCGGCTTCATCCTCGGCGCAGCCGCGCTGTTCGGCCTCGCCGTCGTGGCGGCCCTGCGGAGCTGGTGAATTTTCCTCCGCCGTCATTCCGGGGCGCGCGTAGCGCGAGCCCGGAATCCATTGATCCGCATGCGCTGCCGCCCGATGGATTGCCGGCTCATGCTTCGCATGCCCCGGAATGACGGAGTGCTAGATCAACCTTGCATGCTTGAGCTGCTGGATCTGAAACCCAGCCCCGAGACCCCGCACCGTCTGCTCGCAGCGCCAGCCGGCATTGTCCTTCTCGATCGTGAAGAGATTATACGCCGCCGCGGGATAGCGCCCGTGCGCGAGCGCGGAGGCCGAGGGCACGCCGAGCGCGGGAATGTTGCCGTTGGGCCCCTCGAACCACATCGTCGAATGAATGTGGTCGTGCCCGTGCAGGATCAGCTCGACGCCGTGGCGCCTCACGAGCGCGAGCAGCTCGGCGGAATCGGTCATCCGCTTCTGGCGTGCGACCGACTTCAGCGGATGATGCACCAGGAGCACGCGAAAGATGTCCTCGGCCGCGAGTTGTTCGAGCACCGCTGCGAGCGCGGCGAGCTGATCGCGGCCGAGCGTGCCGGTCGCCATCAACGGCAAAGTCGGCACCGCCGTCGACAGGCTGATCAGCGCGAGTGGTCCGCGCCGGCGCACGCTCGGAAAGCCGATGCGGCCATCGTCGCCCGCAAGATAGGGCGCAAAGGTCTCGCCGAAGCGATGGAAGGTGGCGCGGACATAGGCGTCGTGATTGCCGGGAATCGTGGTGACGCGGTCGGGCGGCCCGACACCGTCGAGCCAGGCGCGCGCCGGCGCGAACTCCGCTTCCAGCGCGAGGTTGACGAGATCTCCCGTCACCGCGATGTGGTCGGGGGCCTGCGCCTGCATGTCGGCGACGATGGCGTCGAGCACCTCGCGGCGCTGGTATTTGTGGCGGTTGCGCGTCCAGTTGACGTAACCGAGCACGCGCTTGCCCGCGAGTTCGACCAGCCGCGGCTTCGGCAATGGCGGCAGATGCGGGTCGGACAGGTGGGCGAGCGTGAAGGGGGCCATGGCGCGCGATTGCCTCGCTATTCGTCCGCTGTAATGGCAAGGTCGCGGGCAGCGCGCAAGCCATGCCTGTGACAAGCAAAGCCTGACAAGCAAATCCTGAAGCGGAGCATCAAGGAAGCCTGATGGGAGAACCTCTCGACCGGATGCGACGGAAATTCGAGCCACTGCTGCGGCACGTCTTCCACACCTATTTCCTGTTCGTCCGCGGCATGACTCTCGGCGTCCGCGCCGTGGTGCTGGACGCCGAGAACAGGGTGTTCCTGGTCAGGCACAGCTATGTCAGCGGCTGGTATCTGCCCGGCGGCGGCGTCGACTACGGCGAGACCATGGAGCAGGCGATGCGGCGCGAACTCAAGGAGGAGGGGGACATCGACCTCACCGGAGAGGCCGTGCTGCACGGCATCTTCCTCAACAGCCACATCTCACGCCGCGACCATGTCGCGGTGTATGTCGTCAGGCAGTTCAGGCAGGAGCGTCTGCCCGAGCCCAATCGCGAGATCGCCGAATGCGGTTTCTTCGCGATCTCGGCACTGCCCGAGGGGACCACGCCCGGCACGCGGCTGCGGCTTGCGGAAGTGCTGGACGGCAAGCCCCCGATCACGACGTGGCGGTGAGATTTCAATGCAAAGCCGGGATGAGGCGGAAGGAACCTCCTTTTCTCGCGGGCCTGGTGTGCTAGGAAGAATGCCGCATGGGGCAAAGCAACTTCATCCCGAGACTTGAATCTCTTCGCGGTGTGGCTGCCGTTCTGGTCGCCGTCTACCATTGCGGCGGCATGTACCTGCAATACCCGGCCTCGGGGTCTTCGCGACTCTATTTCGCCTTCGCCAACGGTCTTGGCTGCGTCGTCGTTTTCTTCGTCATCAGCGGATTTGTTCTCGCCCGAAGCCTGGACAGGGCCGATTCCACTACCTTCGTTTCATTCGCGAGGAACAGAGCCTTTCGTCTCTTGCCGGCGTCCATAGCGGTCGTCGGTCTGCTCACGTTCCTTCATGAACGTTTTGGATTCTATGTTGGCTTTGAGGCTTCCTTTGCGCCACTCAACGTCTTGCTCAACATGCTTCTCATCAAGAGCGACATCAATGGCGTGATGTGGTCACTGACGGTCGAGATTGCCGCGACTCCACTGATCTTCATGTCTGTCCGAGCATACAGGAAACACGGCAGGACGCCTCTTCTCGCAGTTGCCGCCGTTCTGTTTGGCCTGTCGTTCGTGGGCCAATATCGCGATCTCATTGGCGCGAATTTGGCGCCGCTTTATGCCTTTGTTGCAGGCATTTTCGTTCATTTCGAGGGACCGAAGATCGCCCGCTCCGTTTCCCTTAGGATGTCAGTTTGGCTTCCCGTCCTCGGCATAGCGCTGTTCCTTCTGGCGGGCATGCTCAAGCAAGACGCTGGTTTGATGATCTTGATGGACTGCATCGGCGGAGCTTTGCTCGTGTTGGCGATTTCGCAATGGCCGCATCAACCCATGATGAAACCGCTCGATTGGCCTCTGGTGCGTTTCTACGGTCGGATATCCTATAGCTTCTACTTGCTGCACATGCTCACGGTCGGGCCCATGATAGCTCTGGGCGCGGGATGGTTTGGGGGCCTGAACCCCTGGACAGCGGCGACGACCTTGTCAGTGCTGACTGTTCTCGCGGCAGCCGTCCCTGCACTGGCGTGCTACAGGCTGATCGAAATTCCCGGAATTAACCTCGGCCGGCGGCTGGGAAGTCTGAATGGCTTGCGCAACCGCGCGGTTGCGCAGTAACCGTCTGTCTGTCTTTCTGCATTCACGCGAGCGAAATTGGTTGAATTGATGGATATGGCCGAACCTGCTTCGAAAAGCGTAAGGCAAGTCGCGGGCATTCCGTCGGTGACCATGCCTGAGCTCGAACTGACAATTTTGATGCCTTGCCTCAACGAGGCGGAAACGCTGGCAGTCTGCATTGCCAAGGCGCAGACGTTTCTTGGTCGGGCCCAGATCGCGGGCGAGGTTTTGATTGCGGATAATGGCAGCACGGATAATTCGCAGCATATCGCTGAGGCCGGCGGCGCTCGTGTGATCGACGTCCCCATGCGTGGCTACGGCGCAGCACTCCGCGCTGGTATCGCGGCAGCCCGTGGCCGCTACATCGTGATGGGAGACGCTGACGACAGTTACAATTTCGAACGCCTCGATGCATTCCTGAAACGCCTGCGGGCCGGTGACGATCTGGTGATGGGAAACAGGTTTCGCGGTGGCATCGAAGCCGGCGCTATGCCCTTCCTGCATCGCTATCTCGGAAACCCCGTCTTGAGCTGGTTGGGCCGGCTGTTTTTCCGTACGCCTCTGCGTGATTTTCATTGCGGCATCCGGGGCTTTTCCAGGGGGGCAATTGCGAAACTGGACCTGCGCACCACCGGAATGGAGTTTGCGAGCGAGATGGTTGTTCGTGCCACGCTCGTCGGGCTGAAAATATCGGAAGTGCCGACCACGCTGTCGAAGGATGGCCGATCACGTCCTCCACACCTGAGGACGTGGCGCGATGGCTGGCGTCACCTCAGGTTTCTGTTGCTGTATTCGCCGAGATGGCTGTTCTTCTACCCGGGTGCGTCGCTTGTTGCGGCAGGGACTGTGCTGAGCGGCCTGCTCTTCTGGGGCCCGATTCGAATTGCCGGAATCAGCTTCGAGATCCGGACCATGCTCGTCGCGTGCACCTGTCTGATCGTGGGTATTCAGGGCGTTTGCTTTGCGACGATTGCGCGTGGCTTCGCGGAGGATTTGAACCTTCTTCCTCCGTCTCCACGCTATGGCCGCATCATCGAGGCGTTTACGCTTGAACGCTTGGTTTTCGGGGGCGCGGCCATCTTTTTGGCCGGAATAGCCGGCCTGGTCACGGCGGTGGTGAGGTGGGGCGAAGTCCATTTTGGATCGCTCGATGTGTCTGGTCTGCTAGGGATGGTGGCCCTCTCCACGACGGCGATAACGGTCGGCGCGCAGCTCATTTTCACCGGCTTTCTGGCCGGCCTTATGTCAATCAAGCACTCCTCAGCCAACGTCGCGCTCGGCGGATTCGACGGAACGCAATGAAAATACTCAAACTCGTCCTCGGACTGGTCTGCCTGGCAATCCTCGTCAGCAATGTCAGCACGATGTCGCATTGGACCGAAGCCCGCGGCGTCTACGACGACATCTGCTATCTGCGCCAGGCGCATCTGTTTCAGCTACACGGTATCGGTGGGTTTGACACGGACTTAGCGCGCGATGAGGATCGCTTCCTCGCGCGGAAACTGATAGAGATCGGCTTCCCCGAGGGCCGGCTTGCGCCGTGTCATCCGCCGGCGAAGAGCGGCAAATATGTGCTGCAATATCCGCCCGGCACCGGATTCCTGCTCTCGCTATTTCAAGAGGGACATCAAGTGGTCCCACTCTATGTCGCTGCTGGCCTGATCGTGTGCGGTTTTGCCCTGCTCGGCATTTTCATGGCGCGGTCCCCGTCGGAAGTGCTGGGGGCGGGCGTGTTTGGCGCTCTCGCGATCTACATGATGATCAATCCGACCAAGGCCAGCTATTCCTTGGCTCCGACGATGGCGATCTGCGCCGCTTCGGGCTATCTGACTGCGCTGTGGCTGACCAGGGACAAGCATGAAATCTTGCTGGTCGCCCTGGTCGGTCTCCTGCTTGGTCTATCGGTGAATTTCAGGTTACCAAACCTGTTCCTGGTCGCGGGTTACGTCCTTTACCTGGGCTTCACGTTTCTTCGCTTGCGGACCGGCCCGACATTCCTGCGCGGGGTGGCTTTCAGCGCCGCTTATGTCGTCGGCCTGACGCCTACCTTGATTGCCAACGCGATCAATGCCGGTAGCCCGTTTACGACGACTTACGGGTCCGATGACGCTCTCGCCCCGGAATTCAACCTCGAGATCATGAGTCAGTATCTGCATGACCTGCAATTCGGGTTGATCCTGCTCGGGGTCGGATCGACTGCATGGCTGCTGCGAGTAGGTGAGGCCGGAGCGCGCCACGTCGCGCTCCTTGTCGTCGGCAATCTTCTGATCAACCTCGCCTTCTTCTTGAGCCATCCAATCTTCACGCCCTACTACGTGGTTCCGGTCACTTTGCTCTCGATGTGGAGCGTGTGCTTTGCAGGATTGATGCAATCGCCAAAGCATGCCGGGCAGGGCCGGCTCGTGCCGGCGACCGGCGCGTGAACCCGCTGCAACTCTATTGGACCTTGACGCTTTCAGGTGCTATCTGCCCGGGTTGACATGACCGATCTCTCGCTCACCATCCTTCCCGAAGCTGCCGGCGACGCCCAGGCGATCGAGCGTCTGCACGAGCGCACCTTCGGCCCCGGCCGCTTCGTGCTCAGCGCCTACCGCATCCGCGAGCATGTCGACCATCTGCTCGACGTCTCCTTCACTGCGCGCATTGGCACGCTGCTGGTCGGCTCGGTCAGGCAATTGCCGATCCTGATCGGCGAGACCAAGGCGCTGATGCTTGGGCCGCTCACCGTCGAGCCGCCGTTCCGCGACCGCGGCATCGGCCGTCAGTTGATGGAGCGTGCGCTGAAGGATGCGAGGGAGAAGGGCCACGCCATCGTGCTGCTGGTCGGCGACGAGGCCTATTACAGCCGCGTCGGCTTCAAGCAGGTCCCCAAGGGCCGCGTCATCATGCCGGGCCCGGTCGATGCCGCCCGCGTCCTGGTGTACGAGCTGGTTGAAGGTGCGTTCGAAGGCGTGTCGGGGACGGTCGTGCCGGACTGGAGCAAGGCGCGGGGTTAGCGGTGCGGGTCGATCTCTATCGTCGTCGCCCCAGCGGAGGCGGGAACGGAGAGATGTCGCGTTGCCAGATTGTGCCGTTGTCGAACTGGATCAGCATGTCGCCGATTGAATAGTCAGCGTTTCGACCTTCAGTTCGTGGACGCGATCGGAGATGGCAGCAACGAATGGCTTGCCAGCAATCCAAGCGAGCAAAGGACCGCTTAGATCTAGCTCTCCATCTCTAAAACTGTCCCGGCTGCGCCGGAGGGGCCGGCCAATCCGACCTGAGATTGTTGGGAGCGGCGCGATCGAACAGATCCTGTCGCAACACAAACCCGCGTGCGGTCCAAGGGGCATCGAGGGCTGGCACCTTGGGTCTGGTCGTGCCGATCGTTTTCTGCGGTGAAGCATGACCGGGAGCTGCCGTTCCCGCAGGTGCGGTGTCCGTCATTGCGAGAGCGGCAACAGCAAGAATGAGGACGTACGATGCATTTGAGAACATATGAATTCTCCTGCAATCAAATCACGTCCTGGGAAGAGGGCCACGGCATCGCGTGAAAGAGGTTGATTTAGATCAATATCGACGGGCGCAGAACATGCTGCCGGCGCGCCTCGCGCCGTCATTCGCATGATGACCCCTCCCGAACCACGAGCTTCGCTCAATGGGAGCGCCTGATACGGGGCTGATCATATGACCCGGGCGACCTGGCAGACTATCGCCATCCCTATGAACGGGAATACTCGGCAATCAGAGGTAGCAGACGAACAGTGCAGCGCTATCATACCGGCGGGACCGACACGCGATCCGGGATTTTACGGAAGCTGACACCTCGTTGTTCTCATGTGGCAATGTTCCGCCGAGCGGAGACATATCTCCGTTTGCGATCCGCCATTTTTGATCTGTTGATCCATATCAAGCCCGTTTTCTTCTTGCCGGAGAATGATGGAGTTCAACGACTGGACGCAGGCCGAGGATGTCGCGAGCAAAATTCGCTCGATGTCGCGGTGGGAGAAGCTCATGAAACCTCGTCCTTCGACATGCCTCTCGGCCCTTGCACTAATCGCCGGCTTGGCTCCCGGTGGAGCAGTAGGGCAGACCGCCGGGGAGACAGTGCAGGGCATGCTCGCGACGCAAATCCGCTCCCAGGGATTTGTCTGCGACAAGGCGCTCAGCGCGACCAAGGACGTCAGGCGCTCACGGCCCGATCATGGTGTCTGGGTGCTCAGATGCAGCAACGCGAGCTATCGGGTGAGTCGCGCGCCCGACATGGCCGCCAAGGTCGAGCCTCTTCGGTGACGTAGCGCTCCGGTCACGACAATGATCTTCACGTGTAAGCCAAATGGCGGCTGACCGACCGGAGCGGTGAGCGGACGTCGCACGAGGTTTGCGAAAGAAGCGCAAGGACGACAAGGTCCGCGAGATCAGGATGAATCATCATCGCGCTTCAGCTTGTTGTTTGCGCATGATCTATCCGGAAGACCGCTGCGCGATTTTCCGGATCATGCTTCAGAACTTGAAGTTCGCGAACGCCCGCACACCGATGCCGGGCATCAACACCTGGTCCTTGGTGTAGGACACCGAGTTGCGGATGCTCTGGTTGAGGAGATTGTTGCCGGTGATGCCTGCCATCATCTCGCGCGCGCCGAACCAGTTGGGGGCGAGCTTGGTCTTGTAGCTCACCTCGGCCCTCAGCAGGTTGTAGCCCGGCGTCGGCGTCTCCGCGACCGCGGCGACGTTGTCCTGCGCGAAGGCGTGCAACAGGTTGACGCGCATCAGCCAGTTGTCGTCGCGCCAGAACACACCGCCGCCCATCCGCAAGGGCGGAATGCGTGGCACGTTTGTGCCGTCGGTGAAGGTGGCGCGGACCACGTCGAGCTGGTTCTCGATGCCCCAGATGCCGCCCTGGAACGCGCCGACATCGAGCTGCGACTGGAATTCGCCGCCGCGGAAATTGGCATTGCGTTGCGAATACACCGCCTGGTTCAGCTCGGCGCCGGGCGTGCCGCACGAGGCAAAGTCGTCGTCGCACATCACGCCGGTGAGGCGGCGAAAAATGAAATTGTCGAATTGCGTGTAGTAGACGGTCGCTTCGAAGCGGAGCGGCCCCGTCGCCTTGCGCACGCCGACCTCGACCGACTTCGCGGTCTCGATCTTTAGGTTCGGATTGCCGATGTCGAAGGTCGCCGTCGCGTCATGGGCGCCGCGCGAGAACAACTCGGCCGGCTTCGGCGCGCGCTCGACATATTGCGCGGTGATGCTGCCGACCATGCCGCCCGGCAGGTCCTGCAACAGGCCGATGCTGCCGCTCTTCGGCGTGTAGGAGGGATTGCGCGCGATCGGCACCTGCGGTGTGCCGTCGGGCAGGTAGTCGGCCGGGAAATTCGGCGTGGTGCCGTGCAGCTCGACGTGCTCGATGCGGCCGGCGATCTGGGCCCGCGTCGCGTCCGTGAACTTGAACTCGTTGAAGGCGTAAGCAGCAACGCGGGTGTTGTTGTTGGGGTCCCACAGGCCGTTGAACAGCGTGCCGGGATTGTCGGGGCTCGGTGCCGTCAGCTCCTGATGACCGACCTGGAAGCCCAGCGCCGTCGTCACTTCGGCGAAGCGCGCGTTGAACGGCATCAACTGCACCTCGGTGCGGATCTCCTGCTCCTTGTTGGTGAAGGTCTGCCGCACACCGTCGGTGTTGGGATCGGCGGGGTCGGCAAGGCCGATCTCGTTGTGTCGATAATCCGTGGCGCCAGCCCAGAAGCGGATGGTGTCGATCGCGGCGGCATCGGGCCGGTACTCGCCCTTGACGTTGATCTTGGTCTGGTGACCGTCGATCCGCGTGTTGTGGTCGGCGCCGTCGATACCGGGGATGTAGTAGAGCGAGTCGTTCTGCGTGATCGCCGCGCCGATATAGCCGCCCTGGAAGAAGTAGGAGCCGCCGATCGAGGCGCCGTCCGACCGTGTCGCCGAGTTAGGCTGGCGGCCGTTGGTAATGGTGCGCGTCTGGTCGGTCAGGTAGGGATAGCTCGGAATGCCGTAGTCCGTGGTGTTGCGCCCGTAGGCATCGGCATGGAAGGCAAAATTGCCGCCGCCGGTGTCCAGCAGCACGCCGCTTTCGACGCCGCGATCGACCGAGCTGAAGGCGGTGCGGGTCTCGGCGGTGACGCAGGGCGAGGTCTCGGCGGTCGCGAGCGGCGCCTTGATCGGCAGGCCGTAGGTCTGGAACGAAGGAGCGCAGGAGGGCAGCGCATCCGGAATCCGGTTGTTGGTGGCGCTGACGACGCCGCCGATCGAGGTCGAGCCGTAGCGCAGCGCGGCCGGCCCGCGCACCACCTCGACCTGGTTGGTCGCGAGCGGATCGATCGGGACGAAGTGGTCCTCGCCGAGATCGGAGGCGCCGCCTCCATTGGTGCCGTTCTCGACGATGCCGACCCGGTTGACGTCGAGCCCCCGGATGACCGGCCGGCTGGAGGCGCCCGGCGCGAAGCTCGAGCCGGTGATGCCTGGCTTCGAGAACAGGAGATCGCCGAGCTGGCCGCCGCCCTCGCGGCGGATCTCCTCGTTCGGCACCACGGTGACGGTGGCGAACTGGTTGGTCACGATGGGCAGCACGCCCTGCTGGGGCGCGGCGGTTTGCGGCGCCGCCGGCACGGCTTCGGCCGTGCGTTCGCGGCTTCGCACCCGCGCGGTCCGTGTGGCGCGGCCGGGGGTGCGGGACGGTACCACCGCTCTGCGCACGATGGGGCTAGGGGCCGTCACGGTGACGGACGGAAGCTCGGTGGCCACCGGCTTGTCCTGAGCCAACGCCGGGGTGGCGGCGGCACCGAGCAGGAGCAGGCTCGCTCCGCCGAGGCGCTGCGCGGGTCGCAATTCAAATGACATGGTCCTGATTCCAGTCAGGCGCCGTCCGTGTGATTGTGTGCTGATCGGAGGCGGCCTGCCGTCGCGGCGCGACGGAATTCGACTTCAACGGCTCCCGGAGCGATCGTCCGCGCTGGTGACGCGGCGAGCCCGGGCGTGATCAAGCGATGTTGGAAGTCAGGACGCGGGAGGGGCGCGCGGCTGGAACGCCGTGCGGGCCGATTCCAGATGGATGAATTCGGCGTCCAAGGTGCGGTAGAGCAGCTCGGTCGCCTGCGGCAGTTGCAACAGGGGCGGCGTCGCGAACACGACGGTGCCCGCCATCGCGACCACGGCGCAGATCGCGCAATTGTCCTCGCCCGGCGGCTCGCGGTCGGGGCTTCCAGGCGATTGCTTCTGGACCGCGGCGCGGTCGCTCGAAGCGGCAGCCTTGCCGCTGTCGGTCTGGCGGAGCGAGGTCGCCGCAAGCGGCGCGGCCTGCGCAAACCAGTGGCTGTGGCCGAAGGTGAGCCCGAGCTGCACCAGCATCGCGAACAACGCGAGCCGGGCGCCGTGCCTGATATTCGACCGGAACCACTTCATCTGCAGACGCCACCCCGCATCGCGAGCCGACGATTTCGGGCGGTCGCGATGTTATAATGTAACATCGCCTGATCGGTGAGCGGATGTCAACGGTGAGCGGAGCCGCGCACGCAGGCCGCAGATCCGATGTGTCGTTCGGGCAACTCAAGCGGGATGAGATGAGCTCGAATCGAGTTGGGCCAACAGCGTTGCTCTCTCCGTTCCCTCCCCCCTTGCGGGGGAGGGGCAGGGAGAGGGGTACCACACGGGGACTCTTTCCGTCGCACCCACACGGGATGCATCGCCAACAACCGTCACCATTTGCTGGGCCACCCCTCTCCCTAGCCCTCCCCCACAAGGAGGGAGGGAACGCACCGGCGTCGCGGCGCTAGGCGGGATCCAATCAAACGTTAGGAAATCACCGCCCCTCGCGGACCCAGGTCGCCGCAAACGCGCCGAGCAGCAGCAACAGGCCGATCAGGCCGGCGAAGATCGGCAGCACGCCGACACCCTTCACGACGCTGGCGTCGCGCATCCGCACGCCCATCCAGCCGTCGCCGGCGAAGACGCTCGCCGAGCGCGACGGCACGATGCGCGGCAGCTCGACGCTGTTGCCGTCGACGACGCGCACGGCATTGCCGCCGGTCGCTTGCGTCAGCGGCTTCAACGTCTCGGTGGTCGAGGTGACTTCCGAAAACTCCTTCGGATTGGTCGGGCCGACATTGATCAGCGCCTTCAGCGTGCCGTCGGTCGCCTGCCACAGGCCGAGCTCATTGGCCGGCAGGCTGGCGCGCCACTCGCCGGGATCGCCGGCGCTCAGCGTCAGGTCGCGCGACACGCCCGACGGCGAGGTCACGCTGACAGGGGGGACGCTGTCCGCCATGGTCTGGCGCACCACGATGAGATCCTTGCCCTGCACCTGGAGGCGCAGCGCTTCTTCGTCGAGATCGGGCTGCTTCATCAGCCAGTGCGACATCCGCCTGAGCAGATCGAGATGCGGGCCGCCGCCTTCATAGCCGCGCGCCCACAGCCAGATATGGTCGGAGAGCAGCAGCGCGACGCGGCCCTCGCCGAAGCGCGACAGGAACAACAGCGGCTTGCCGTCGACGCCCGTCATGACAGGCGGGTTGACGGCGTTGCGGGTGTCGACGGTGCGGAAGAACCGGCTCCAATGCGGCGGCTCGCTGGCCGAGCCTTCCAGCCCGCGCGTGACGGGATGGCGTTTGCCGATGTCGGAGAGATGCGCATAGAACGGCTTCTCGGTCACGCCGACGGGCTCGGCCGGCAGCACCGAATCCAGCGGCGTGCGCCAGATGCTGGTGTTGGAGGCGTAGTCCGGACCGGCTGAGACCAGCACCGCGCCGCCGCTGCGCACATAGCGCGCGATGTTGTCGAAATAGGCGATCGGCAGCACGCCCTGGCGGGCGTAGCGGTCGAAGATGATCAGCTGGAATTCGTTGATCTTCTGCTGGAACAGCTCGCGGGTCGGAAACGCGATCAGCGACAATTCGTTGATCGGCGTGCCGTCCTGCTTCTCCGGCGGCCTTAGAATTGTGAAGTGCACGAGGTCGACGCTGGCGTCGGACTTGAGCAAATTGCGCCAGGTGCGCTCGCCGGAATGCGGCTCGCCCGAGACCAAGAGCACGCGCAGCTTGTCGCGCACGCCGTCGATGGCGACGACGGCGCGGTTGTTCACCGGCGTGAGTTCCCTCTCGAGCGGCGATGCCTCGATCTCGACGATGTTCGGGCCGGCATGCTTGATGTCGACGTCGACGCTGGCGGTCTGGCCGCTCGAGAGCGTGCGCTCGTTGATGGTTTCGCCGTCGCGGCGAACCGTGACCTTGGCGCGCTCGCCGGAGACGCCCTGGTCGTCGAGGCGGTAGGTGATGGTCTGGCTCTGGCCGACGATGCCGAAGCGGGGCGCCGCCGTGATCGCAATGCGACGGTCGCGCTCGTCCTTCTGCCCAGTGATCAGCGCGTGCACCGGCGCCTGGAAGCCGAGCGCGGCGGCATTGGCCGGAATGTCGTGGACGCGGCCATCGGTGATCAGGAACGCACCGGCGACACGGTCGACCGGCACGTCCGACAGGGCCGAGGCGAGGGCGCCGAACAGCCGCGTGCCGTCGGTCTCGCCGTCGGCCTGTCCGGCGTCGACGACGCGGACCTCGAGTCCCTTGATCTTCTTCAGGCCGTCGACCAGCGCCTCTTGCGCCTGGGCTGCTTCGCGATTGCGGTTGCCGAAATTCTGGCTCGGGCTCTTGTCGACGACGATGGCCGCGACCGAGGTGAGGGGATCGCGGTCCTCGCGGGTGAAGGAAGGATTGGCGAGCGCCAGCAGGAACAGCGCCAGCGCCGCGACGCGCACGGCCGCGCCGCGCGCACGCGCCACCAGCAGCAGAAGCGCGATGACAACGATCGCAGCGAGCGCGATCCACAGCACGATCGTGGGAACAAGCGGCGTGAAGGCGATGCCGTAATTCATATCGATCCTATTGCCCCAATCGTTCGATCAGGGCCGGTGCGTGCACCTGGTCGGCCTTGTAGTTGCCGGTCAGGGTGTACATGACGATGTTGGCGCCGGCGCGGTAGGCGAATTCGCGCTGGCGGGGGTCGCCCCCGACCACGGGCAGCATGGCCTGGCCGTCGGGCCGCACCGCCCAGGCCCCGGCGAGATCGTTCGAGGTGATGATGATTGGCGAGACGCCGTCACCGCCGCGCGCCGGCCGCTGCGCGCTCTCGTCATCCTCTTCGCGCGGCAGGGTCTCGACCCAGGTCTGGCCGGTGCTGAAGCGGCCGGGGAAGTCGCGCAGCAGGTAGAAGGTCTTGGTCAGCACGTGCTCGCGCGGCACCGGCTCGAGCTCGGGGACGTCGAGCGACGACAGGATCTCGCGCAGCGTCCGCATCGCCGGGGTCTGCGATGCGCCGCTGTCACCGGGCGCGGCCTCGATGGCGTCGCGGGTGTCGAACAGCACGGTGCCGCCCTGCTTCATGTAGGCGTCGATCTTGTTGATGGCGTCCTGCGGCGGCTTGGGCGCGCCGGGCACGATCGGCCAGTAGATCAGCGGGAAGAAGGCGAGCTCGTCGCGCGCGGGATCGACGCCGACGGGATCGCCGGCCTCGAGCGCCGTGCGCTGCGCCAGGAACAGCGTCAGTCCGGACATGCCGGCCTTGACGATGGAGTCGACGTCGGCATTGCCGGTGACGACATAGGCGAGGCGGGTCTGCGAAGTCGCCTTCATCGCGAAATCGTCGGACGCGCTATCGGCGCGCGACGGCGTCGGCGAGAGCGATGCGAGGCCCGCGAGCACGAGGCCAAGCACGATCGTTGCGGTCGCGGCGCGGCGGCGCAGCAGGGCGGCGAGGCCGCCGCCGAGCACCGCGACGATGATGGCGTCGATCAGGAACAGCGCCAGCGCCGTCGACAGCAGCCAGCCGCGCAAGTCGCGCGGCTCGGCATTGGTGTAGGTGGCGTGCCGGGCGCGCAGGCTCGCGGTGTTCAGGGCGGCGATGCGGTCGGCGCTAGCAAGCGTGTTCACGGCGAGCGGTCCTTCTGCCGGACCATAGAAGCCGGGCGGATGATCGGGTGTGGCGCGGTCGCGATAGTCAGCCGGCAGCGGCTTCGCGGTCGCCGGCGGCGGGCCGAAGGCGCCAAAACCGTCGAGGATGTGAAGCGGCGCCACCGTCTCGGTGGTGGCCTCACTGGCAACGCCGGCGCCGGGCTTGGTGGTGTAGCCGGACATGTCGACGACGCGCCTCAGCATTTCGACGAAGGTGCCCGACATCGGCAGATCGGACCAGCGCATGTCGGCGCTGACGTGGAACAGGCTGACGAGGCCCTTGCCGCGATGCTCGCCGGTGACGAGCGGCGTGCCGTCTTCCAGCGAGGCCCAGCTCTTGGTGGCGAGCACGGCGTCAGGCTCGGCCAGCACCTGCCGGCTCACGGTGACATCCTTCGGCACGACGACGCCGGCGAACGGGCCTTCGGCGGCGAAGGAGGCGAGATGCTGCGGCTTCTCCCAGGTCAGGCTGCCGCCGAGCGTGCGGCCGCCCTTGCGCAGCTTGACCGGCACGAGATCGTCCTCGGCCTGCGCCAAGCGGGGACCTGCGAACCGCACCAGCACGCCGCCTCCGTCGATCCAGGCATTGAGGCGCTCGCGCAGCTCAGGGGCGATGGTGCCGACATCGGCGAGGATGATCATCGGCAGCTTCTGGTCGAGGAACTGCGTGATGCCCTGCTGCGGCGAGCCCTTGTCGGCGAGACGCACGTCGGCGAACGGCGCCAGCGCGCGGGTGAGATAGAAGGTCGGCGCCAGCAGCGGCTGCGCGGTCTCGCTGGTCGAGCCCGAGACGATGCCGATGGCGCGGCGGCGCCAGCGCTTGTCGAGCAGCTGCACCGCGCCGGCGGAGCGCTCGCCCGAGATCTCGAGCCGGGTGATGTCGTTGCGCAGCTCGACCGGCAGGTCGAACGCGGCGTCGGTCTCCTTGTCCTGCGGGCCGAACGAGAAGCGCGCTTCGCCGATCGGCGAGGCCTTCTGGTCCAGGGCGCGCACGGTGCCGACCGCAATGCCGCTGTCGGTGCGCAGCACCTTCACCGTCATCTTCGCCGCGGCGTTCTCGGCCGCGACCAGCGCCAGCGGGGCGGAGGTGCCACCTTCGAAGATGGTCAGGCTGCGATCGCCGATGGTCTTGCCGAGGCCCGTCACGAATTCCTCGCCGCGGCCTGTGTCGACGCCGTCCGACAGCCAGGCGATCTCGCAGTCGCCGGTCGCCTTCAGGAAACGGTCGATCGCGGTCAGGGTTTCGACGCGGTCGATCGAATAGGGCTTTGGCGCGAGCTGGCGCAGCGCGACGCGCGCCGCGCCCGCCGGCATCAGGGTGATGTCGCGGTTCGGCTCCGAGAGCGGCACCAGCGCAATGGCGCGGCGGTCGTTGTCGGCATTGGCGATCAGCTCGTCGGCGGCCCTGATCCGGATGTCCCAGCTCGAGGCCGCGCTCCAGCCGTCGTCGAACATGATCATCAGCGGCGCCTTGCTGCCGGCAAGCCCGGTCTGCGGATTCCAGATCGGGCCGGCGGCGGCGAAGATGACGAGCGCCGCAGCCAGGAGCCGCAGCGCGGTCAGCCACCACGGCGTCCGCGACGGCGTCTCTTCGCGCGGTGCGATGTCGAACAACAGGCGCGTCGGCGGAAACTCGACGCGGCGCGGCCGCGGCGGCATCACGCGCAGGAGCCACCACAGCACCGGCAGGCTGGCGAGGCCGATCAGGAGCAGCGGTTCGGTGAAGGCGAGCGGCAGTCCCATCATGCGGCCGGCCCTGCCTTGATGGTGGTGGTGCGGACGCCCGACTTGCTCACCTGCATGCCGGCATGCAGGAACAGTAACAGCTCGGCCGCGGAGCGGTCGGTCGCATGGGTCGTGAACAGCCAGTCGAGCTTGCTGGTCTCGGCGCGGATCTGGTCGCGGTGCAGCGCGAGGCGCGCGGTGTAATCCTGCGCCCAGCTCTCGGCGCGGCCGGCGGTGATCACGCCGAAGCCTTCAGGCTCGACGAACTCGATGCGGCCGGAATAGGGGAACGACTCCTCGGCGGGATCGACGACCTGCACCATGGTGCCATGCGCGCCGGAGCCGGAGAGGCCTGCGAGCGTGGTCTTGATCTCGGAGATCGGCGACCAGAAATCCGACAGCACGATGATCTCGGCCAGCGCCGCCGGCACGAAGGACGGCGGCAGGCTGAGGCGGTCGGCATCGTCATGCAGCATCGCCTGCGCCATCTTGTCGATCACGCTGCGGCTTGCGGTCGGCGCCATCAAGCCGGGAATGCCGACGCGCTCGCCCCCCGACACCAGCAGCTCGGCCAGCGCGAAGGCGACGATCAGCGTGCGCTCGAGCTTGGATTCGCGCGCGGTCTTCGAGGCGAACGCCATCGAGGGCGAGCGGTCGGGCCAGATCCAGACCGTGTGCGAGGCTTCCCATTCGAGCTCGCGGACATAGAGATGGTCGTCACGCGCCGAACGCCGCCAGTCGACGTTCTGCGCCGGCTCGCCGGAGACGAAGCGGCGGTATTGCCAGAAATTCTCGCCGGAGCCGGCGCGGCGGCGGCCATGCAGGCCGTGGATGACGTTGGCGGCGATGCGGCGGGCTTCCAGCACCAGGCGCGGCAGCGAAGCGGCGAGCGTGCGGCTTTCGCCATCGGCACGTCGGATCGCGATGATCTCCTTTGCTGTGTGCCCCGTCTCTGCTGCCATCAACCGATCCGTGTCTTGAGTTGCCTGATCACGTCCGGAATCGTGCGTCCTTCGGCGCGCGCCTGGAACGTCAAGGCCATGCGGTGCTTCAGCACGGGCTCGGCGAGGTCGAGCACGTCGTCGACCGAAGGCGCGAGACGGCCGTCGATCAGCGCGCGGGCGCGCACGGCGAGCATCAGGGATTGGCTGGCGCGCGGGCCGGGGCCCCAGGCGATGAACTTGCCGGCTTCGCCACTCTCGGCGCCGGGACGGGCCGAGCGCACCAGCGACAGGATCGCCTCCACCACGGAATCGCCGACCGGCAGGCGGCGCACCAGCCGCTGCGCGGTGATCAGCGCATCCGCGCTCATCGAGCCCTTCGCCAGCGTCTCTTCCGCGCCTGTCGTCTCGAACAGGATGCGGCGCTCGGCGTCGCGATCGGGATAGTCGACGTCGATCTCCATCAGGAAGCGGTCGAGCTGAGCTTCCGGCAGCGGATAGGTGCCTTCCTGCTCCAGCGGGTTTTGCGTCGCGAGCACGTGGAAGGGTTTTGGCAGGTCGTGGCGCGCGCCGGCCACCGTGATGTGCTGCTCCTGCATCGCCTGCAGCAGCGCCGACTGCGTGCGGGGGCTCGCGCGGTTGATCTCGTCGGCCATCAGGAGCTGGGCGAACACCGGACCGGCAATGAAGCGGAAGGCGCGCCTGCCGGCGGTGCTCTCGTCCAGCACCTCGGCGCCGAGAATGTCCGACGGCATCAGGTCGGGCGTGAACTGGATGCGCTTGGCATCGAGACCGAGCGTGACGCCGAGCGTCTCGACCAGCTTGGTCTTGGCAAGGCCCGGCACGCCGATCAGGAGCGCATGGCCGCCGGAGAGGATCGTCACCAGCGTGTTCTCGACGACGCGATCCTGGCCGAAGATGACGGAGCCGATCGCCTCCTTCGCCGCGCGAATCTGGCTCGACACCTGCTCGGCCGAACGGACGATCCCGTCCTCGAGTTTCTCGACACTCTCCGCCATTCGCTCGCTCCTTCAGCCGGCCATTCGGCTTGCTTGCGTCGTCACATCAGCACGTCGGCTGGATCATGGGCCCTATGCTAGACTTGCAGGAAGGCCATGTATTCGTTGAATTAACCTATCCCCACCTTATCGGCTTCGGGTTATGTACCGCATCACGAAGTGGCGACCTCCACACCGGACTAATCCGGGGTGGAACCGAGCGCCGGACTACAACGTAGACCTGCACCAATCGTGCCAAACGACATTCGTGCCAAGTGACAAAGTCAGGGCAAACCATGGCGAACCAAGGGCAGAGCGCCGATCGCGGTCTTGAGGGGCTGACTGCCGCCGCCAAAAGTGCTGCTAGTGCCGCAGGCGCCAAAAAGGGCCTGCCGCCGGTGCATCTGTGGAATCCGCCGTTTTGCGGCGATCTCGACATTCGAATCGCTTCCGATGGTACTTGGTTCTACATGGGGACGCCAATCGGCCGTCACGCGCTGGTCCGCCTGTTCTCGACCATCCTCAAGCGCGAGGGCGACAAGCATTTCCTGGTCACGCCGGTGGAGAAGGTCGGCATCCGTGTCGACGACGCGCCGTTCATGGCGGTCGAGATGCTGAAGAGCGGAGAGGACAACCATCGCGTGCTGAGCTTCCGCACCAATGTCGAAGATTGGGTGACATGCGATGCCGCGCACCGGCTGCGCTTCGAGCAGGCCAAGGACGGCGGGTTGACGCCTTACTTGCATGTCCGCGCCGATCTCTGGGCCAAGGTCACCCGTGCGCTCTATTACGATCTGGTTGACATGGGCGAGGAGCGGATGGTCGATGGCCAGCCGATGTTCGGCGTCGAGTCGGCCGGCGAGTTCTTCGCCATGGCCGACGCGGAGCAGGTGAGGGCCGCGCTTTGAACAAGCCTATCCCCAGAGGTGAGCCCGTCGCGATCGGCGCGGCGGATTTCTTCGCCCGCTCGCGGGCAAGGCTCGGCTTCGACGTGCCGCCCGGCCTCTACGATCCCAACATCATTCCCGCCTCGGGCGATCCCGGCACCGACAAGATGCTGGAGATCATCGCCCGCGAGCAGCCGGTGCGCCCCGCAGCGGTCCTGATCGCGGTGGTGGACCGTCCCGAGCCGACCATTTTGCTGACGCAGCGCTCGGCCCATCTCAACGACCATGCCGGCCAGATCGCCTTTCCCGGCGGCAAGATCGACGCGATCGATTCCTCACCGCTCGATGCGGCGCTGCGCGAGGCCGAGGAGGAGGTCGGGCTGTCCAGGGACTTCGTCGAGCCGATCGGTTATCTCGATCTCTACGGCACCGCCTTCGGCTTCCGCATCCTGCCGACGGTCGCCAAAGTGCGGCCCGGCTTCGAACTCACCATCAACCATTCCGAGGTTGATGACGCCTTCGAGGTGCCGCTATCCTTCCTGATGGATCCGGCGAACCACCAGGTGCACAGCAAGGAATTCCGCGGCATGGAGCGGTTCTATTACGCGATGCCGTTCGCGGAACGCTACATCTGGGGTGCGACGGCCGGAATGCTGCGTGTGCTGTATGAGCGGATCTATTCATCATGATCCGGACGGTTCTGACCGAGATCGGAATCTTCCTCATCCCCTTTGCCGTCTATGCGCTGTTCCTGGCCGCCACCCGCTCCGGCCTGTTCGTGCAATCGTCCTGGCCGGTCACGGTGGTCGCGCGCCTCGTCCTGGCGGCACTGGTGCTGGTGATCGCGGGCCTGGTCGGGCTCGCGCATTTCTCCGGCGCGGCGCCGGATTCGACCTACACGCCCGCCCATATCGAGAACGGCAAGCTCGTGCCGGGCGTGGAACGATAGGAGCGGGCCGATGAGCGAGGAGCCGTTACTTGCGCAAGCGCCCTGGCTGACCTCAGGTGGCACCGCGCGCGTCCTGAAGCTGCTCAACGCCGATGGCGAGGAGGCGCGCGTGGTCGGCGGCGCCGTGCGCAACGCGCTGCTCGGTCTCGTGCCCGGCGACATCGACATCGCAACCACGGCGCTCCCGGACGAGGTGATCCGCCGCGCCAAGGCCGCCGGCATCAAGAGCGTGCCGACCGGCGTCGACCACGGCACCGTCACCCTTGTCATCGACGGGCACCCTTACGAGGTCACGACGCTGCGCGAGGACACCGAGACCTTCGGCCGCAAGGCCAAGGTCGCGTTCGGCCGCGACTGGGTGAAGGACGCCGAGCGGCGCGACTTCACCATGAACGGCCTGTCGGTCGATGCGAGCGGTGTCGTGTACGACCATGTCGGCGGCATCGCCGATACCAAAGCGCGGCGTGTGCGCTTCATCGGCGATCCCGACCAGCGCATCGCCGAGGATTTCTTGCGCATCCTGCGCTTCTTCCGCATCCACGCCGCCTTCGGCGCCGGCGAGCCCGACCGCGACGGCTATCTCGCCTGCATCCGCGGACGCGCAGGGCTGGCCAGCCTGTCGGCCGAGCGCGTGCGCATGGAGATGCTGAAGCTGCTGGTGGCATCGGGCGCATCCGCCGCCGCGCTGGCGATGACCGAGGGCGGCTTGTCCGAGGCGCTGATCGGCGGCGTCGCCTATACCGGCCCGCTGTCGGCGATGATCGCGCTCGAGCGCGAGCTCGCTCTTCCCGCCAGCAGCACGCGGCGCCTCGCCGCGCTGACGGTTGCCGTGACCGAGGATGCCAAGCGCGTCGCCACGCGCCTGCGGCTCTCCAATGCCGAAGCAAAGGCGCTGGATTCGATGGGGCATCGCTGGTGGCGCTTCGCCAACAAGGACGAGGCCAATGCGCGGCGGCTGCTCTACCGGCTCGGCGCGGAGCGCTATCTCGATCGCGTGCTCCTGGCCTGGGCGCGGGACGGCGGCGATACCGGCTCGTCGCGCTGGCGTGCGCTCGCCGAGCTGCCGCAGCGCTGGACCGCGCCGAAATTTCCGCTGAAGGCAGCCGATTTCATCGCGCGTGGTCTTGCCGAAGGGCCCGCGCTCGGACATGTGCTGACGCTCGCCGAGGACGCTTGGCTTGCGGCGGATTTTCCCCTGGAGGAAGCCGCGCTCGCTGCCATCGCCGATCAAGCTGCGGCGCGCGTCAGCCGCGACGGGACATCGTGACCATCGTCTCAGGCTTCGCGGACATCTCGATCCTTCGGCTATTGCTGGTCGGGTTGATGGCGTTGTTTGTCAGCTTGGCGAAACCGGCGCAGTGATACCCGACTGCAAACCCAATCATGGATCGCTGTGGTTCGTTCCCATTCGATATTGCGTCGGTGAGCAGCCGAAGTGATCGCGGAAGCGGCGATTGAAGTAAGTCACTTCATTGAAGCCGCAGGCAAAGGCGATGTCACTCACCTTCGTGTGGTCGTAGCGAACGTCCGACAGCATTGCCCGCGCCTTCTGCAAGCGCAATTCAAGTACGCGCTCGGAGAATGTGGCGCCGCTTTCGAGCAGCAAATCGCTCACATAGCGGCGCGACAGATTAAGAGCATCCGCGATGGTCGTGATCGACAGAGACGGCTCGGCGAAGCGCTTCTCAATGATTGCAATCAGTTCGCGCTGCCGCGCGGCGCGCAAGCCGCGTTCCGCCGCGATCTCCGCGACTTCCCCGCGCGCGCCGAGCGCCAACACGATCAAGTCTCCGAGCATGGCCTTGGCGCGCCGCGTCAACTCCGGGTCTTCGTGGACTTCATCGGCTTCGAGGAGAAAATTGATGGTGCGCTCGAGATGCCGTACCGCGGGATTCGCTGGGTCGAGCAACATTGCCGAACGATGATCGGCATGCGGAACAAGTTTCAGAATTTGCGCACGAGGTATGGATGCCAAATTCCACGCCGTGAGGCCGTTCGTAAAGCTCGAGACCGGTTGGGCGATGTTGTAGGCGACGACGCTTCCCGGCTTCAGCTCAAGCTCCTGGTTTCCCACAGTCCATAATTGCGGCTGGGGGCTGCGATAAAAACCGACAAAAATGTCGTCGCGATCATTGGCCACGTGCTTGCGCGTGCGCACGTAGTGTCCCGTCGTCGTGGCAAACCGGCCGACGCTCAATTCGCCAAGAAGGACATTCTTCGACGCGGTATAGAATGGCTTGTCCTCGGCGTGCTTCATGTCGGCCTTGCCGAGTTGTTCCATCCATATCTCGTGCCACAGGCGGAATCGGGCCTTGTCATTCAAGTGGGATGGAAGCTGGTCCGATGAAAATTCTACCTTTGGCATATCCGTCCATGATCCTCGCGCGCCGGTTCCATTGGTATCATGAGGCCGCGTGAAAGGCATCCATCCCCCTGTCCACCGATGTGATGCAAAAGCGGACCGCCGTGCATCTCAGGTCAAGTTCAGTGCCGGATAGATCAAGACTTCGGCTACCGACCGTTGCGCCGAAATCACATTCGCCAGCGATCCTGGCTCCGTACCGTTTCGATCAAGCCCAGCACCTTCGCGGACAAGACGACCCAAGCGCGGCTCGGTAGTCTTTCCGAACGACGGATCTGATGGGAATTTCTAAACATGAGAAGATTGATCGTGGCCGCTGTTGTCGCTTCAGGCATGATGCTGTCGTCAGCATCGGCTGCCGACCTGCCGGTGAAGGCCAAGCCGGCCCCTCTCTATAGCTGGACCGGATGGTACGGTGGCGTGAATGCCGGCTACGGTTGGCAAGACAAAAGCGCGGCTTACACCGGCGATGTTGCTGCAGATCCGCTGATCGGCGCAGGCACCGTGTTTACCGACACGCTGGCGATAGCTTCTTTGCAGGCGACCGAAGAAACGGCCGTGAACCATCCGGCCTATCGGCAATCTCTGCGCGGGTCTGGCTTCACGGGCGGTGGGCAGTTCGGCTACAACTGGCAGATTGATCGCAGTTGGGTCACTGGTTTCGAGGCCGATCTGCAATACGCAAATGTGAAAGGCCGCGCGCTTTTCGAGGAACCCTCGACCGGCGGCACTCCTCTCTCGGCCGCCTCTTCCCATCAACTTGACTGGTTCGGCACCCTGCGCGGCCGGATCGGCTACTTGTTGAGCGACCGCTTCCTCGCTTTCGGCACAGGCGGCCTCGCCTATGGTGGAACGAAGGGACAGGCTGCCATCTCGATCATTGGTCCGTTGGGCGGGACCGTCGACGCCGGATTCGTCACAAAGATTATCTGTCCCGGCTTCACGACCTGCTTCGCCGGCTCCTCGTCACAGACCTCGGTCGGCTGGACAGCCGGTGGCGGCCTTGAATATGCGGTGCTCCCGAACGTCACGATCAAGGCCGAATACCTGCACATCGACCTCGGCCACCAGAACGTGAAGCTGACAGTGCAGAGCCCGGCGACCGGCAATGGCTTCGTCAATGTCAAGTTCAGCAACGCTTACGACATCGTTCGTATGGGGATGAACTTCCGGTTTTGACGCACTCGGAGCGACCGATCGCTCTGCTCCATCCGGCGGCCGCCTGCTTGAGAAAATGTGAAGTCGGACATGTGTTGACACTCGCCGAGGACGCTTGGCTTGCGGCCGATTTTCCACTAGAGGAGGCCGTACTCGCTTCCATCGCCGATCAAGCTGCGGCACGCGTCAGCCGCGATGAGAAAAATTGACCATCGTCTCAGGCTTCGCTGACATCTCGATCCCACAGCTCTTGCTGGTCGCGTTGATGGCGTTGTTTGCTTCGATCATCGGTGGTCTCGCCGGCTACGGCACCGGCGCCCTGATGCCGCTGGTGCTGGTGCCGCTGGTCGGCGCCGAGCCCGTGGTGCCGATCATCGCGATCTCCGCGATGCTGACCAATGCGAGCCGCGCTGTTGCCTATGTCCGCCATGCCGATCGCCGCCGCGCGCTGATCGTGCTCGCCTGCGCCGCGCTGACGACCGCGCTCGGCGCCTATGGCTATACGCGCCTCACCAATGCCGGCGCTGCGATCGTGATCGGCGCCATGTTGATGCTGAGCGTGCCGCTGCGCCGCGTGCTTCGCCGCCGCGAGGTCAGGATCGGCGACACCGGCCTTGCCGCAGGGTCGGTCGGCTACGGCGTGCTGGTCGGCGGCACGTCCGGCTCGGGCGTGATCCTGCTCTCGCTCCTGATGGCCGCCGGCCTCGAAGGCGCCGCCGTGATCGCGACCGACGCGATGATCTCGCTCGGCACCGGCCTCATCAAGATCGCCGTGTTCGGCCTCGCCGGCGCCGTGACGGCGCAGGTGCTCGCCTTCGCGCTGCTGATCGGCGGCATCGCGATCCCCGGCGCGTTCCTGGCAAAGGCCTTCGTCGAGCGGATGCCGGTGCACATCCACGCCGCGATCCTCGACGTCGCCGTGATCACCGGCGGGCTGGTGATGATCTCGGCGGCGGCAAGGCAGCTCGTCGCGTAGCCCCGGCCTGAATGGTAGACGTCGACCCGGGCACAAGCCGGAAGTCGCCCTCGGGCGTCTATGACCTGGCGTAGACGCTGGCAGGTCCAATCTGGCCGTCCACCGTCGGCAGCTGTCGCAGCCATTCGCCGGACCGGATGCCTCGCGGGTCGGTATCCCGGTGCGAGGCGACGTAGTCGATCTCGCCGCGCGTCATGCCAATATCCATCAGTTCTCCGTCGCTCAGGTCGGACAAGGCGGCGGTCAATTTTCGCCGTTGGCGGCGTTCCTGAAGGGCGTTCCAACATCTCCAGATGAAGCTGAAGACATGCCGGCTCGATACGGATGTCCGTTCCAGCCACGTGGTGCCGGGCTCTGCGGTCATCGCGATCTCTCCCAGGAGAGGGTTTTTCCACCTGCAGGAGAGTGCCGTAAGATCGGCAGGCACTCTTGACCGGCCGCTTACATTTTCCTCACCGCTAGCTTAATCTTGCGGGGTCCGGCGAAGCCCAGGCGTTCCCCGATCATGGGCGTTCTCATCCGACGGGATTCGCATCTTGCGCTATCTCTTTGAGGAGTACGTGTTCGACACCGACCGGCGCGAGCTGCATCGCGGGGAAGACGTCGTTGCCGTCACGCCGCAGGTTTTCGATCTGCTCGACTATCTGATCCGCAACAGGGAGCGCGTCGTCAGCAAGGACGACCTCATCAATCATATTTGGAATGGGCGCAGCGTTTCGGATGCAGCACTGACAACCCGGCTGAATGCCGCCCGAAGCGCAATCCGCGATTCCGGCGAGGAACAGCGCCTGATCAGGACGTTGCCGCGCAAGGGATTCCGTTTCGTCGGACAAGTGCGTGAGGCGCGAGAAGCCGACGGTCGAGACGCGGGCGATGCGTCCGCGGGCGCTCCCGCGCTCCCGGACAAGCCTTCTATCGCCGTATTGCCGTTCCTGAACATGAGTGACGATCCCGAGCAGGAGTATTTCGCGGACGGAATGGTCGAGGAGATCACCACGGCGCTCTCACGATTCAGATCGCTGTTCGTCATCGCACGCAATTCGAGCTTCACCTTCAAAGGGAAGGCTGTCGATATCAAAGAAGTCGGACGCAGGCTCGGCGTGCACTACGTCCTTGAGGGCTCCGTACGCAAAGCGCTCGGGAAAGTTCGCATCACGAGCCAATTGGTTGACGCTGTGACGGGCGCGCACATCTGGGCGGACAGTTTCGAGCGTGATCTGACGGACGTTTTCGCGCTCCAGGATGAGGTAACCGCCGCCGTCGTTTCGGCCATTCAGCCCAAATTGTTTCAAGCGAGGATTGTATTGGCAACGCGGCAGAGATCGGAAAATCTGACCGCCTATGATCTCTATCTCCGGGCCGTCCAGCACTTCCGCTCGATGACCCGCGAGGGGCTACTCGAAGCCATAACGCTTGCAGGTCATGCTTTGCAACTCGATCCTCGCTTCGGCCTTGCTGCGGCACTTGCGGCCGACTGCTACCTGATCAGAGTCGCTTGGGGCTTTGCTGCCGACCCTCTGTTCGAGCGCAAGGAAGCGGTTCGACTTGTTCGCTTGGCGCTGAGCGTTGATGACAACGACCCCAATACGTTGGCATGGGCTGCCGTGATCTCGTCATTCGTGGATGGCGTCAGTGAGAATGAAATCGAGATGGCGAATCGTGCGGTCGCGCTCAACCCCTATTCATTCCATACGCTGAGCTGCAAGGGCCATGTCTGTCGATTTGCGGGCCGGCCCGAGGAGGCGATCCGGAGCTTTGAACGTGCCATGCGCATGAACCCGTTGGATCCGGCGCGACACGTCATTCTCGCGGGGATAGGAATGGCGTTGATCGAGCTTGGCCGCTTTGACGAGGCCATCGCGGCGGGCAATAAAGCCCAGCGTCAAAACCCGTCCTATTCGTCGGCCTACCGCTGTCTTGCGTCCGCTTTCGCTCATGTCGGACGCAAGACCGAAGCCCGTGACGCGGCAGCGCGTGTTCTCGAAACGGATCCCGCCTTCACGATATCGACGTGGATCGCGCGGGGCGGGCAGTCACATGCGAAGCTGTTGATTGAGGGCCTTCGGAAAGCGGGATTGCCCGAATGAATTTTGGTCGCGGGGGGTGATCGAAGCGCCCTTGCTGCGACAGCCACCGATTGGCCCAGAGCTGACGCGTCGCGGCTATTCCCCGCGGGACGGCGTGTGACATTGAGCGACCGCTTCACCTCCTCGTTCCACCAGCGGCGGGTTCGGATGATCCGTCACCGCTCGCGCATAGCCGGTGCAGCCAGCAGCATCGTCAGCCGATAATCGGGCCAGCCCGCGAGCGACAGCGACACCTGCTGATAGTGCAGCAGCCCCATGGTCGGATGATCGAACGCACGTTCGCCGCCTTCGCGCGCCAAAACGCCCTGGGTCTCCCAGCATTGTGCGAAGTCGGAGCTTGCAATTCTCAGTTCGTCGACGAGCCGGCGGATCTCCGGATCGTCGGAGTAGCCCGTCACTGCTGCGCGGAATTCTGCGACGACGCGATGCACGCGCGAGGTCCAGTCGAGGATGAGAGTCCGGGCCTCGGGCCTGAGGAAGATGTAGCGCAGCAGGTTCTTCTCGCCGTCGGCATCGAGCCAGCCCGCGAACAGGCGGGAGGCTTTCGCGTTCCAGCGCCGCGCGCCCCAGCTGCGATCGAGGATGTAGGCGGGACCATCGATCGCATCGACGCAGGCCAGCACGTCCTCGGGCGGATCATCCCTGCTGTCCGGTCGCTCGGGATCGCGCTTGCCGGCAACTTCGAACAGGTAGCTGCGTTCGGCGCGCGACAGGCGCAATCCGCGGGCGAGGCGCGCGAGTGTCGAGGCGGAGACCGACACATCGCGCCCCTGCTCGATCCAGGTGTACCAAGTGGCGCTCAATCCGCAGAGCTGGGCGACCTCCTCGCGCCGCAGGCCCGGCGTCCGCCGTCGTGGTCCTGTGGCGAGACCGAATTCCGCCGGAGACTGGCGCTCCCGTAGCGCCCGCAGGAACGCGCTGAGCGAGAGCGCCGGAGCGATAGGGTCTTGTCGTTTCATGGTGGTCTTTATACCAGGATAACATGTGTTCTTAAACCGGTACCTACGACGAGCTATTTTCGTCTCGACTTCTTCACTGCGCAAAGGATGGCCGGGCATGGGCAAGCAATTCGCTGGGATCGAGCCGGAGCAAAGGGCTTTCATCGAGCGGCAAAAAATCTTCTTCGTCGCCAGCGCCCCGCCGAAAGGACGCATCAACGTCTCGCCCAAGGGCCTGTCCTCGTTCCGGGTGCTTGGAGCGACCGACGTCGCCTATCTCGATTGCACCGGCAGCGGCAGCGAGACCCGCGCGCATCTGATGGCCTCGGATGACAAGCGGCTCACCATCATGTTTTGCGCCTTCGAGGGGCCTCCGATGATCCTGCGGCTCTATGGCCAGGGCCGATCGCTGATGCGCGGCACGCCGGAATATGCCGAGCTCATTCCTGGGTTCGAGGAAGTTGCCGGCGCCCGCCAGATCGTGCGTCTCTCGGTCGACCTCGTGCAGACCTCGTGCGGCATGGGCGTGCCGCTGTTCGACTACAAGCAGGAGCGCGGCAGCCTCGTGCGCTATTGGACGGCGCAGGGCCTCGACAATTTGCGAAAATACTGGCGTCTGAAGAACATGAAGAGCATCGACGGCCTGCCGACGGATTTCGCACCTGACAGCATGGCTCCGCCGAGCTGATGGGCGAGGTTGCGTTCCATGCGGGGAGTGGGACGAAGAGACCAAGCAGGACGCTTGGACGTAGCTGGGCCCGGGGCACCTTAAGGGGAGCGCGACGACGGTCGTGGCCAGCTCCTAGCCAGTATTTCTGACCGCCTCAGCTAGAATGGCGTAAAGCTGCTGCTTGCTGAATTCCTTGGGCTGCCGCCTGTCGGCTGTGTTCCGCGACACCTTCTTTGCGACTCGATTGGTGCAGGCTGCCGATGACATCAGCTTCGGGGGCGGCCTTATCTTGGGCCTTGCTGTAGGCGGCTTGCGGCCGCGCTTGAGGCCATGACGGGTCAGCATGCCGCAGACCGCGTTACGACTGCACCCGAGACGGCGCGCAATCTCCGCCGCGCTGTGTCCTGCGGACCAGAGCCTCTTGAGAAGCGCTATGTCTTTCGCGTCCCAGCCCATGGGAGACATTATAAAGCCAACCGGCGAACATGCGCTAGTCTAGTCTTCGTCCGGCTCGCGCACGACCGCCGGTTCGTCAGCGTCATCTTCCTCTTCGTCGTCTTCGTCTTCGTCCTCGTCGTCTTCGTCGGGATCT
The DNA here is from genome assembly GCF_038969555.1 of Bradyrhizobium sp. B117. NCBI lineage: Bacteria > Pseudomonadati > Pseudomonadota > Alphaproteobacteria > Hyphomicrobiales > Nitrobacteraceae > Bradyrhizobium > Bradyrhizobium sp. B117. The sequence goes on along the minus strand of NZ_CP152414.1, from coordinate 7,701,515 downwards.
CTCGGCGGCATCGCGGTGCCCATAAGCACGAGCGATGTCCAGCCGATCGCTGAGGTGCAAAGGGCTTCGGTGGTGTGTTGCTTCATGTTGTTGCTACTCCTCGAAAGGAACGCGCAGTCGCGCGTTCCTGGTTGACGACATGCAGATGCTCAGGGGCGGCGCGATCGCCGCAAACGCGACGGGGGTCCGGTTGGCCGCATCGGCAGCGGAGGCACCCGCCACGCAACTGGTGACGTGGCTACCTTGTGCCCGAGGACCCGTCAGGCTCCATGTTCACCAAAACCTCGCCGGCGAAGATTTCGGGAACTCCGAGATCGAGGTCAGGTAGACTTGCTTGAACGAACGCCAGTATCTTGGCGTTCGCTGCGTTGGCGCTTTCGCGGTCCTCAAGTATCATCACCGCGATACCAACGCCGTCGCCCGCATCCACCACATGGTAAGATCTGAATCCGGGCGATTGCCTCAGGATCTCGCCGACGCCGCTCTTGGCGCGGCGGGCAGCGTCCGCCACCGAACGGACCTTGGTGTACTTGCGAATGACCATGTACATGAGGTCACCACGCGCTACACGCCCCCACGCATCAAAGCATATCGGTCCCTGTCAGACTAGGGCCTACTTCCGAGAATGGCTCACACCGCGCTGTTCGGCGGACCGCGCAGCGCGCGCCTCGTTCCAATGAGCCATCCTCGCCCCGCAAGCGGGGCGAGGTGCTTCAGGCTCAGGTGCCCTCGAATTTGAACGATACGTTGAGCTTGGCGCGATAGGCCTCAACTTTTCCCTTCTCATCCAGTTGCATATCGAGCTTGACGACCTCCGCGACGCGAAGGTCTCGGAGCGATTTTGCAGCTTGCTCGACCGCATTGGCGGCCGCCTTCTCCCACGAGTCGCTGCTGGTACCGACCAGTTCTATGACTTTGTAGACGCTATCGGGCATGTCGTCCTCCTGTCCGGTCTAACCCAGGAAATCTAGCATCAGGCTCTCGAGGCCGATACCGCGCCCGGAGCCTCGAAAGCGACAAGCTGCATCTGGCGGAGGGCTCCGAAATGAGCTGCCGGACCAGCGCCATCATGTCAGCTGATGGCGGGTAGACGGAAAAACGTCCAATTGGCTGTCGCTTTTCAGTCCGACCCGGATCGCAGTACGATCCGGTTCAATCGCCGACAAAATGTCGTGTCTCCACGAGAGTGCGCGTCGCGAGGCAGTGCATCTGGCCTGGCCAAGTTGCCAGCAAGCGGTCGGCACACTACGGTCGATGGTCCGACGTCTTTTTTGACGTCCAATCTTCCCAGGAGCCAACGACATGAATGTGGTCTCGATGCCCAGCGGGATCAATCGCCCTCCGGGGAAGATCGACATCCCGTCGGCCTGGCTCGGCGCCGCGATGGAGGCCAATCCTGATCGATGGTTGATATCGCTTGGCGCCAGCGAGATCGCGGAGCTCGAGAGCGCGGCTGAATCCTATCTTGGCCGGACCACGAAAATCGCCGACATCACCAAGGAGAGCTTTCCGCTTCCCCGCTTCGGTGCGCACCTGGAACAGCTCAAGACGAAGCTGCTGGCTGGCCTGGGTTTCGAAGTCATCCGCGGCTTGCCTGTGGCAAAATACAGCCAGGCGTTTGCCGCGACGATCTTTTGCGGGGTAGGCGCGCATCTCGGATCGGCGCGGTCGCAGAATGCAGCAGGTCACATTCTCGGTCACGTCCGTGACATCGGCGCCGATGCGAGGGACCCGAATACCCGCATCTATCAAACGTCGGAACGACAAACATTCCACACGGACTCGTCCGACGTTGTTGGCCTGTTATGCATTCGCGAGGCGATGGAGGGAGGAGACTCTCTCCTTGTCAGTACGTCGACCATCTACAACGAGATGTTCGACAGGCGTCCCGACCTCGCCGCCCTCTTGTTCGATCCCATCGCGACGGACCGGCGCGGCGAGGTGCCGGAGAACGAAAAGCCATATCTCGAAATCCCGGTGCTGAATTGGCATGCAGGGTTCCTGACCGGCTTCTATCAGCGCCAGTACATCGATAGTGCGCAGCGCTTTCCCGACGCGCCAAGACTGACGCCAGCTCACGTCGAGGCGCTCGATCTGTTCGATGCACTCGCAAATGACCCCGCGCTGCATTTTGGCATGCGGCTTCAGCCGGGTGACATGCAGTTTGTCTACAATCATGCCTTGTTGCACGATCGGACCGGGTTCCGCGATTGGCCCGATGCAAGCCAGAAGCGTCATCTGTTGCGCCTTTGGCTCAGCATGGAAGGCGACCGCCCGCTGCCCGATTGCTTCAAGCAGCGCTATGGTTCGATCGAGATCGGCAACCGTGGTGGCATTATCACCAAAGGCACCAGCCTGAACGTTCCATTGGATTGACGTTCGAGGCGTCCGGCGAAGTCCGTTATTGCGCTGCCATGTCTAGCCCAAATCCAGGAACGCTCAACCATGCTCACCGTCTATGGCGAAGGTCGTGGCTTCCGTGTCGTCTGGCTGCTCGAGGAACTGGGGTTGGCTTATAGGCTGCGCCCGGTCGACCTGCTGGCAGCCGAGATTGATCGCGATTTCCTTGCGATCAACCCCGCCGGCTTCATTCCCGCACTGCGGGACGGCGAGACGATCATGGTCGAATCGATCGCGATTCTCGAGTACCTGCTCGCCCGCCATGGCTCTGCTTCGCTTACCGTCGCCCCGGACGATCCCGCCTTCGCTTCCTATCTGCGATTTCTCCACTTGGGCGAGGCCGGGCTCGCCGGGCCGATGAACGCCGTCCTTGTCGGTCGCCAACTGGCGCCCGAAGCCGAGCGAAATGCCCGGGTTACCTGCTGGGCATTCGAGACCTTCGAGAGCCGGCTGGGGTTGGTTATCCGCCGCCTCGCGGATTGCCCCTATCTCGCCGGTGACCGATTCACTGCTGCCGATATCTCGGTCAGCTACGCCCTCCTGCTCGGCCTGCGAACTGGCAACTACGTCCCCGGTTTAACCGAGCGGGACTATCTCGCCCGCACGACGGCACGGCCTGCCTACGCCCGAGCGATGGAAAGCTGCCAGGCCACCAAGGCCTGGGCGGCGAGATCGCCGGGATTGTAGTGCTCGCTTCAATCCGGCTGTGGCTCCGCGCTTGCCGCGTCTACGGCGTCGATCAATATTGAAGCGAGTTCTTAAGCGCGAGCGATCAAGACCAGAATCGATCCTCCCGCTGCTCATCGCCTTGATACTCGCGAAAGTCGGTCGCCTTTCCGTTCTTCATCCGCCAGACGTGGATCTCCGGAAACGAAGCGGACAGCCCGTTTCGTTCTGCCTTCACGGTAACCAAGGCCACAACGAGATCGTCTTCAGCTAGCACATTGTGCACATCGATGCTGAATGCGCCTCCCGAAAGCTCCATCGTGCGTCGAAAGAAGCCTCCAACCTGGTCATGGCCGATATAGTCGCCTGATAGCGGACTATGACCGGGAACGTGCCACGTGATGCCCGCTTCGAAAGCCGCGAATACCGAAGGAATGTTTCCTACCGCAAAGTCTTCGTAGGCCTTGCGGACGATCACCGAATTCGAATCGTCCATTGTTGTCTCCTAAAAGGGTTAGCACCCCTATGGGACTACTCGTGGTCACGGTGCCGCATGAAGCCAGAATTATAGCAGGCAATGGGTCGCCTCGAAATGTCTCCCCTTGGCCCCAAGGTAACACCACGAGAGCCGTCGCGACGTCTGCTGTCTGAGGGAAGCCGGACGCCGCCCCACGGATAGGCTGACGCCCGCTTTTGACCCTGACCAGTCATTAGCGCCGCTTGCTGTTAATCTTCGGAACCCCTGGCCAGCACCGGCCTTATGCACGACGTAGTTCGTGGCCCCGAATGCACCCCGGCCCGTGCCATCGGCATGGCAAACCCCGCCTGGGGAGCACACCTAGTGCGTAGATAAGTTCTTACTTTTTGATTAAATTGTACGGAAGGCCTTTCCGCAGACGGTGCTCGCGAAACCCTTGCCGTCCCTGTGAGTTTCTGAGTTCAGCAAGAGGAGGCCCCGGACATGAAAAAAGCAGTCATGGCGTTCACGACCGCTGCAGCTATCGGTGTCGCGGCCTTGGCTCCATCGCCAGCCCATGCGTGGCGAGGGGGTTGGGGAGGCTGGGGTCCCGGTCTCGCTGGCGGACTCATTGCTGGCGCGGTGATCGGTGGCATAGCGTCGAGCGCCTACGCGTACGGCCCCGGTTACGGTTACTATGGCGGGCCGAGGTACGGGTACTATGGCGGCGGATATGGCCCTGCTTATTACGGCGGGTACGCTCCGGCGTATCAAAGCTACGGCTATGCTCCCGCATATTACGGCGGCGGATATGGCGGCTATTATGGTCCCCGGTACCGGCGTGTTGTTCGTCCCGTATATCGTCCCGCATTCGGGTTGTATGGTTTTCCCGACTTCTGATGGCAAGAGCGAGTTAGTCAGCGCCACGCGCGAACTGCATTTGCAGGTCGCCAAGCTTGAGAGCGCGTTGTCAGCGCTGTATTGCGGCTCATGACCCGTCGCAGCCACCCTCTGGGACCCCGTGGAGATCACGAGGCCGACGTGCCTGCGGGGCCCTTGGCTGACCTCCGTTCTTGGCGTCGCACGGTCCGCTTCCGAGAGGTGAGCGGAATAGCGTCATGGAGTTGTCGAGGGGAGCTTTTGATCCATTGCTGACATGGCTTTCGGGGCTCGCTCCCTCCTAGTAACTTCGGTAGATGCGATGGAGGTAGGGATGAAGTGCATGCGGATATTCGCTACGCCTGACGGCGAATCTCATTTCGGGGAAGTTGATATCGCAAGGACGCTAACGCCATTGTTCCCAAACGAAGCGCCGCTTGAGCTATCCGCCCAATACGAAGCCTCCCGCGTCCGCTTTGTCCATATTCCTGCCGGCATGCGCGAAGCTGGTTTCCACACGCCGCCCGGTCGGCTCCTCGCAATTTGGCTTGATGGTGTTGTAGAGTTTGAGACGAGTGACGGCGAAATAAAGCGCCTCGCCGGAGGGAACGCCGTCCTCGTCGAAGACACGCACGGAAAAGGTCATATCTCGCGCCATCCACCGGAAGGGCAAAACCTGATCCTTGTCATGCTACCGAATGGTCTTGACATTAGCTCTGCATAGTCGGCTTCCGGCCCGTTGCTGACCTTCGCTCGGAGAGCCGAAAAGTCTCCTTCCAGGAGATGAGCCGACCGAGGTGAAGCAGCCCGCCAGGGGCAGCTTATGACCCATAGCTGCGTTGGCGTTCGTTTCCGCGATGCCTGCAAGGGACCGCTGCAGACCCTTTACACGATCCAGTCCATTGGTCGAGAAGGTTGGCGGTCATCAGACCAACCAACTGAGCAAGATTGCTGGTCGTGCATTTGCGCGCCAAAGGCGGCATCCATGCGCTACGGGGAAGCCGACCGCCTGCCTCGAAAGCACAGACATCCGTCTGCCGGGACGTCAAGCGCACGAGTTAACCATCGACTTCGATCCAATTTTAATAAGACAACAGGACTGCTTGTTATGTGGGCCGGACAAATCAACGTTGCAGATGTTGCCGTTTTCCGGACGTCGGCGGGACCGGGAAGCTGACTCATGGAGCGCGATCGCAATCGCTGCGGTCGTTCGATGGGAAGTAGCCTTCTCACCCGGAGCATCTCGCCATGATGATCGAACGTCGAGCAATGGAGCGCATACCGATCAACCGGGCCGCGCGGCTGTCATTTGATGGAATTCGTGGGACGCCCCCATGCGTGGTGCGCGATATAAACGCCCTGGGGGCCTGTATCTCCACGCCGTACTACATATTTGCGAATGAGTTTGTGCTGTCGTTCGAAGGCCATTCCGGAATTTTCATCTGCCGCATCGTGTGGAGAAAGGCGACGCTTTGCGGCGTTTGCTTTCTCCTGCGTCGTCGCCCGCCGAAATTGGCGAACGGTTCTGGCGAACCCGCAAACGTGGTGCGACTTGTTCGCCAGATCGTGTGCCGCTAGGACGGGCCTGGCTTGGATCGGCGCCCCCTCCTTGCGTGCTGACATGCTTTGGCGCAATCGCTTTGATCGCTTGAGTTCGGCGACCTGAAACGTGTTGCCGCCATGGGCTTGCTTGCAGATATCGGTCGCCTTTGTCCGGCGCAGGACGCTTTCTTACAACTGCAACCGGCAATCTCGGGACTGAAATGCTTCAGTAGCACCGTCGAGCCAGGCTCGTTGCTTCATATCAACGGAAGCGGGCGCGTGCATGCGCACGCATGGTGGTCTCGAAGTGCGCGGAGGAAGGTGAGGCATGGAACGATCCAACGCAGAGTGCCAATGGCCTGAAGAAATCTCGGGCGACCGGTTCAGGATTCAGATTGCCTTCCGTGAGATCAGTGTCTTTTTTGCGCTTTTGAGTCTTTCCCTTCCTTCCAGTGCATGGACGCAGACGGGGACCAGCGCAAAACCGGACAGCATCAAGGCGGATATGGCGAGAGTCGACGGCGACTTCATCAAGGCAAACACGAAGACATCCTGGGATTGGCCGACCGTCGGCCTCGACTACGCCGAAACGCGGTTCAGCAAGCTCAATCAGATCAACACCGACAACGTCGGGAATCTCGGGCTGGTCTGGAGCTACAATCTTGACTCATCGCGCGGGATCGAGGCAACGCCCCTGGTCGTCGACGGCATCATGTATCAGTCCGCGCCCTGGAACGTGGTCCACGCCATCGACGCGCGGACCGGGATAAAGATCTGGTCGTTCGATCCAGGCGTCGACCGGTCGAAGACCTATCGGGGCTGCTGCGACGCCGTCAGCCGTGGTCTCGCCCTCTACAAGGGCAAGGTCTTCGAGGCCGCCTATGACGGACGCCTGATCGCGCTCGATGCCGCCACCGGGGCCAAGCTCTGGGAAACGGACACGCTGATCGATCACGCGCATTCCTACACGATCACCGGCGCGCCGCGCGTCTTCAAGGGCAAGGTCGTGATCGGCCAGAGCGGCGCCGAGTATGGCGTGCGCGGCTATGTCACGGCGTATGACAGCGAGACGGGCAATCAGCTCTGGCGCTGGTTCACTGTGCCCGGGGATCCGTCCAAGCCATTCGAGGATGCCTCGATGGAAGCCGCGGCAAAGACCTGGGATCCCGCCGGCAAATATTGGGTGAACGGGGGTGGTGGCGCGCCATGGGACTCGATCACGTTCGATCCCGATCTGAACATGGTCTATGTCGGCACCGGCAACGGCGGTCCCTGGAATCGCAAGCTTCGTAGTCCGTCGGGCGGCGACAATCTTTATCTCGCCTCCATCGTCGCACTCGACGCCGACACCGGCCGGTATATCTGGCACTACCAGGAGACGCCCGGCGACAATTGGGATTACACGTCGACCCAGCCGATGATTCTGGCGGACATCGAGATCGACGGCGTTCCGCGCAAGGTGATCCTGCACGCGCCGAAGAACGGCTTCTTCTTCGTCATCGATCGCACCAACGGCAAGTTCATCTCGGCGAAGAACTTCGTCGATGTGAATTGGGCGACGGGATACGACGCCAACGGACGGCCCGTTGAGCTGCCGGCTGCGCGCGACGCAGATCAATACGAGTCCATTCCGGGACCGGACGGCGCGCACAACTGGCAGCCGATGTCGTTCAATCCGCAGACCGGTCTCGTCTACCTTCCGGCGCAGCACATCCCGGTCAATCTGACGCCGGAAAAGTCGTTCGTTCAGAATGCCGCCACGCCAGGCAAGCTCGGCTCCATCATGGGCGGGAATATCGGCTTCGTCTTCAATCCGTCTCCGAAGTCGGCCCCGTTCGGGCGTCTGCTCGCCTGGGATCCCGTGCATCAAAAGGAAGTCTGGCGCGTCGAGCACGCCTCGCCGTGGAACGGCGGCACGCTGACCACCGCCGGCAACCTGGTTTTCCAGGGCACGGCGGATGGCCGCTTCGTCGCCTACGACGCGGCAAAAGGCACCAAGCTGTGGGAAATCCCGACCGGGACCGGCGCGATAGCGGCCGCCGCAACCTACATGGTCGATGACAGGCAATACATCTCGATCGCGGTCGGCTGGGGCGGCTCCTACGGCCTCACGCATCGTGCGACCGAGTACCAGAACCCGGGAACGATCTACACATACGCGCTCGGCGGCACCGCGAAGCTGCCGGCGTTCGTCAAATACCAGACCGAAGGTCTGTTGCAGGGCGTGAAGTACGACCCGAAGGATATCAAGGAAGGCGCGGAGATCTATGTCACGGCGGCCTGTGTCGCCTGCCACGGTGTGCCCGGCGTCGGCCGCGGCGGCAACATCGTCAATCTCGGTTATGTCGGCACTGAGACGATCAACAATCTGAGGAATATCGTCTTCCACGGCCCGTTCCGCGAGCAGGGCATGCCTGATTTCAGCGGCAAGCTGAGGGAAGGGGACATCACGAAACTCCAGGCCTTCATCCAGGGAACTGTCGACTCCATCAGACTGAAGAGCAGGTGATGTGCCGACGGGCGCTGCAGGAAGACGTGCGGAAAGTCATGTCTGGTTACAATCGTGCCCCACGGAACTTGCCTCGTCGTAGTCCGGACAAAAACGGGTGTCGTCGCGCAATCGCATATGAACATTCCCGAGGTCGTCATGCCCGGGCTTGTCCCGGGCATCCACGTTCTTTGTGCGACTGGCAAGGCGTGGATGGCCGGGACAAGCCCGGCTATGACGCCGTGGAAGCCTCAGTGCCCGTTGCGCCATATGGATAGCCCTGGCTTTCTAGGGCGGCCCCTTATCCAAGCCGTCGTGCGGTGAGTTACGATCTTGGATCGCGGTTGATGATGACGGCGTGATGCGCAAGATAGCTCACGGCCACTGCGCGACCTGTCCATGACCTCAACTGTCCGCTTTGCGCCCACAAGCGGCCGTCGTCTCCTTACAGCTGTAACCATCTCGATCTGAAGAGAGATCGTTCAGTAGTGCACGCCTCTTCATTCTTGGCGGCAGCTACGCGGACACGCGCGCGGCCAAGTGATGGAGAAGGTTCGATGATGTCGTATGATTTCCTGCTGGCGTCGTGGGGGACTCTCGGGAATTTGAGTCCGATGCTGACCGCGGCGCGGCGGCTGCGCCAAAATGGTCATCATGTCCGGGTGATGGCGGATCCGGCGATGCGCCGTGAGGTCGAGGCCTCCGGCTTTGCATTCGTCACATGGCGTCGCGCCCCGACCGGAACGGCTGCGGATCCGGTCGATGTCTCGGACATACAGGACTTCTTACGCCGGGCCGTATTTGATCCGGCCGCGCTCTATGCTGCCGATATAAGGGATGAGATCAGCCGCGCGCCGACGGATGCAGTTCTCGTGCTTGACGTGCTCTTTGGTGGCGCGCTCGGGGCAGAGGCAGCCGATGTGCCTTTCGCTCTGCTGTCCCCTCACGTCAGCCTTCGGCCTTTGCCGGGAATGCCGCCCGCCACCAGCGGATTGACCCAGCCAAAGACGCCAGGAGAGCGCGCCGAGGTCGACGCCGCCAACGCCAGGCAGGCCGAAACGATCAATGCGTTTCTGCCTTCTCTCAACCGCGCGCGTGCTGATCTCGATCTTCCTCCGCTGGCGGATGTCTTCGATCTGTTCGATCGCGCTGACCGGCTTTTGCTTGCGACCAGCCAGGCGTTCGACTTTCAAGCTGACGCGCTGCCCGGCAATTTTCGCTACGTCGGACCGCTGCTCGATGTCCCGAACTGGTCCAAGTCTCTGGAGACGGAGGCGTGGCGAGCGCCATGGTCGGTTCGATCGGGTCGTCCTCGCGCGCTGATCGCATGCAGCACGGGCGCGCAGGGCCAGCGCGACACGTTTCAGCGCATTATCGACGCGATGGAGACAGTCGAGATCGACGCCCTTGCAACGGCCGGTCCCAATCTGGACGTCGCCGATCTCAGGGCTCCGAAGAATGTGCATTTGACCCGGGGCGCTCCCCATGACCTGGTCATGAAGGATGTGTCCGTGGTGATATCGCAAGGCGGCCACGGAACGACCACGCGCTCACTCATCAACGGACTGCCGCAACTCATTCTGCCGATGGGGCGGGACCAGGCCGCCAACGCCGCGCGCATCGAGGCGAAGGGGGCGGGGCTTCAATTGCCGCCGACCGCCTCCGAAGCGGACATTGCCGCGGCGGTGAACCGGTTGATTGCAGAACCGCGCTTCAAGATGGCAGCGTCTCTTCTCGGCGAAGCCATGAAGGCCGATATCGATCGGTCCAGCCTCGTCGACGAGATGGAGGCGATCGCCGCCACTAGCCGTGCGGCGAGACAGCAACTGAGGAAGCTGCCACTTCACAAATCTGCCTGACAGTCCGGAAGTGCACTGGCTTATGACCCCGCGGCAGACATTGACCAGACCTTCATCACGCACGTTTCGAAAAGCGCTGGAGGGTGCTGACGCTCTCCCTGCGCGGAACAGGCGTGCGCGCTTTCGTCGCGATGCAGGCTCGGCCGGAAGATCCTATGTTGGTAATGACATGATCCACGCCCTCGACATCGATCCGCGCATTGCGCGGCGTTGCCTGCGCGCCGGACGGCTCCAAGCAGGAGTCTAGCCGGGCGGCAATTGATGCCGTCCGGATACCCCTTCCTTCATAGACCAGATTTGGAGTGGCTTTCTCATGGGAAGCCAAACAAGGAAGCATGTCATGGGCATTCCCTCTATCCCCGAGGTCACGCTTTCGGCTTCCGAGCATCGCTGCTTGGAACGGCTCGCGTGCTTGGGCGCAGCTCAAGGCGACGTGGATGCACGTTTTCTCTTGAGTGAGATCCAGCGCGCGGAAATCGTCCCTGATCGCGCGGCTCGGTTGGACAGCATTGTCACCATGGGATCCTGGGTGACGTTCTGGGTCAACTGGGGTCTCCCTCGTGAGACGAAGCAGCTTGTGTATCCCGAAGACTATGCGTCCGAACGCACCCAAATTCCCGTGATGTCGCCGTTGGGTGCAGCATTGGTGGGGCTGAGGGTCGGAAGCGAAATCCCCTTCTCGGCCGCGGGGCGCACGAATGTGGTCAGGATCGAGAACGTCAGTCGAACCGATCCGAATGTTGTTGTGAGGGTTCTGTTTGGCGGTCCGATGCAGGGCCAAAAGCGCTTTGATGACGATGATCCGGGCCCATCGGCTGCTTAGGAAAGGAGAGACAAGATGAGCAAGACCAACGGCAGGAGCAAGCCTGACATCGCATTGCCGCCCCTCACGGTGATCGAGGATGAGGCCAGGCGTCTGAATGCGCTGGCGAGCTCGAGCGCGACATTCTTCCCGCGTGTGGCCCATTTCCTTGCACAGGAGATGGAGCGTGCAAGAGTAGTGGCGGACCATTCCGAGCTTCGGGGGGTGGTCCGCATGGGCTCGCAGGTCCGGTTCTGCGATGACAGGACCGGTGAGGTCCGGGACGTGGTGTTGGTGTATCCGCACGAAGCAGACATCACCCTCAAACGGGTTTCGGTTCTTACGCCGGTCGGCGCTGCATTGATTGGCCTATCGGTTGGCCAAACGATCGAGTTTCAGACGCCGGGCCACGACAAGCGGTCCTTGACGGTGCTTGGCGTGTCCAATTGAAGGAGGCCCGAGATGCGGGATGTTTCAACCAAGCAGGCCGCATTAGCGGTCATCGGAGCCACGTTTGTTTTGGCCGCCATAGCCTATCTGGCGACCTTCTTCACGGCTTGACGGTCCAACCCCCGACGTAACCGGTTCGGTGATCGATCCCACGGTCGCGCCGAACCGGCTGCCGTCCAGCAATGTCCGCTATTGCACCGTTCTTGACAGCGAAGCGGACATCAGAAGCGACGGAGCCGAAGACTCCGGCCTAACGAGGATGCGGTCCTAGGTGCGCCTACTCCTCGTCTTCGTCCTCGTCGTCTTCTTCCTCGTCTTCGTCGTCCTCTTCCTCGTCGGGGTCTTCTTCCACCTGCACGAGCGTGGCCAGCGGCAGCGTCTCGCGGAACAGGTCGCCTTCCATGCCCATCCAGATGCAGAGCACGTCGTCTTCTTTCACTTCCGCGACGGTCAGCGGTTGGCCGCCGGATTTCAGCATCACGACATCGCCGGCTTTCAAGTCCATGGATTTTCCTTTCGAGTTGATCGACTCGGCGGTGAGGCTAGCAGGCGGTCATGACAGGGCGATCACCGACGGCCGGGTTCAGTCGGTGATGCGAACGCCGTCGGGCCGCCCAGAGATTCCGGTGCGATATCAACGCCTGGTGACGATGATCGGCGTTGTTTTGATCGGCGTGCAGGAATCGTTGAAGAGGCCCACCACGGACGTCACGATCGGGATACGGCAGGCAAAGCTGTCCGGACGATAGCTCTCCCGGATGCCGTCCACGTCGAAGGTCGCAAGGTTCATGAAGGCATTGAGCCGCTTGGCCTGAAGGTCGATCGCCAATTGGATATTGTCCCGATCGACCGACGGTGACCCCTCGCTCGCGGCGGCCTTCACCTCGGGTCGCGAGGCCCAGTGGCGCACCGGCGCCAATCTCTCGTGCAGATTGCGCAGACAATAGTGCATCACCAGCACCTGGTGCTTGGCGCTGTACCAGTGAATCGTGACGGACTCGCTCGAGCCGGCCTTCTCGCGGTTCTTGGGACAGATATCGACGTAGGAATAGGCCGGGTCCCAATTATGCCGGGCATCGATCGTGCACGCATTCTCCGTAGACGCGCGCGGGGCGGCGGCCGTGCTGCCGTTCGCGGGCAAGAATTGCGGCAAGTTGTGGTCGCAATCGAAGTCATAAGCGCGAAGCAGGGTCTGGTCGAGCGGGTCGCTGGTCGGCTCGGTTTGTTCGGTCGGGTCGCGCCTGAAATTCGTCGCCCAATCGATGTACATCTGGGCATTCCGCGCCATCAGCTCGCCGGTTTCGAACAGGGCCAGCTGGGTATCTTCGTAGACCTTCAGAATCTCCTGGGCGCTTTTGACGGCAAGAGCCTGCTCGTCGGCGTCGGCGCGATCGTCGAGCGCGGTCGCGTAGTCGGAGAACAGCTGCTGTTGCAGCGCCTGCACCTGGGAAAACTTCGTTGAGATCTCGTCGAACGTTTTCGCCGCGGCTTGCATGTTTTCCTTGGCCTGCGCGCTCACCTTGTCCTGATAGGAGCTCAGATACTGAAAGGATCCGACAAACAGGCTGCTCAGCACCGTGACGACCGAGAGACCTTTGACGAGGGTGAACCCGCGATCGAACTTGGCGAGCCAACCCAGCGGTCCCGCGGGGGGAGGTTGCGTCTGCGCTGCGTCCTTCTCCTGCTCCATGATCGCCTCCAACTCACTCCACGCCCAATGGCGCAAAAATACCGCAATCCCGGATTGCGAACTGTGAGGCAATTCACTTCAAGTGGGGCAGGGAAGCTGTCGGATGTCGGGAGGCGGTGGCGCGATGGGAGCGCGGATGATGCGGGCCGGCCTGGCCATCGCAGACATCGCTACGGTGACATGATGCCCCTGTTTTGCCCGACGTGTCAACGACTGTTCGGAAAATCAGTAAGCCTTTGAATTTGCAGCGCCCGTCTACTGTGCATGGGGTTGTTTTCGATTTCTTTGGTCTCGTGCCCCGATCACCGCCGGTCCGGCACGAGCTCCGTCAGCGAGCGGATGATGCGGTCGGGCCTGACGGTCGAGCCTGCGGGCAGGCCGTCGCCATGCACGTCGATCCAGATCGCATAGATGCCGAGCCGCTGCGGCGTCACGACTTCCCATTCCAGATTGTCGCCGATCATCCAGGTGTCCTTCGCGCTGACGCCGAGCGCTTCCATCGCGTGCAGATAGGCACGCTCCTCGGGCTTGCCGAAACCGTGCTCGCCTTCGATCTGGATGTGGTGGAAGCGGTGCGCGAGCTCGAAGCGCTCGACCTTGGCGCGCTGGGTATCGGCGGCACCGTTGGTCACCAGCGCGAGCTTGACGCCGAGCGCCTTCAATTGGTCGATCGCCTCATGCGCGCCGGGGAAGACGAACATCTCCTCCTCGCGATAGGCGGTGAAGCGGTCGGCGATGCGGATGGCGAGATCGTCGGGGAGGGTGCGGTGGCCGGCGGCGGCGAGCGCGGCGAAGCCGCCCTTGACGGTGATGTGCCGCGCCTCGCCAAGCTTGAGCCGCCATGAGGCGTCCGCATTGGCCCAGAAGCTTCGCGCGAAGGCCAGCACCGCGGTTGCGACCTCCCGCGGCGGCAGCGGCGCGAGCTCTGCGGCGAATTCATGGGCGATGGTGTTCCAGGCGATCTCGGGCCGGCCATAGGCCGACAGGATGGTGTCGTCCATGTCGATCAGCATCGCGCGCGGCAGCGGCCTCAAGGCGCTCATGGCCATTTCACCTCCGGTGGCAGCGACGACAGGATGGAGTCCACATTGCCGCCGGTCTTGAGCCCGAAGATGGTGCCGCGGTCGTAGAGCAGGTTGAACTCGACATAGCGGCCGCGCCGGACCAGTTGCTCCTCGCGATCAACCGCCGTCCAGCTCGTCGCGAAATTGCGCCTGACGATCTCAGGGTAGATCTTCAGGAAGGTGCGGCCGACATCCTGGGTGAAGGCGAGGTCGGCGTCCCAGTCGCCGCTGTCGTGCCAGTCGTAGAAGATGCCGCCGATGCCGCGCGCCTCTTTCCGGTGCGGCAGGTAGAAATACTCGTCGCACCATTTCTTGTACTTGTCGTAGTCGGCAACGCCGTTCGGCTGGTCGCACGCCTCCTTCATCGCGGCATGGAAGGCGAGCGTGTCCGCGTCGTCCTGCGTGCGCCGGCGATCCAGCACGGGCGTCAGATCGGCCCCGCCGCCGAACCAGGCCTTGGTGGTGACGACGAAGCGCGTGTTCATGTGCACGGCCGGCACATGCGGATTGCGCATATGCGCGATCAGCGAGATGCCGGAGGCCCAGAATTTCGGGTCGTCCGCCGCGCCCGGGATCTGCGCGCGAAACTCGGGCGCGAATTCGCCGTGCACGGTCGAGCAATGCACGCCAACCTTCTCGAACAGGCGCCCATGCAACATCGACATCACGCCGCCGCCGCCGGCCGCGCCAGAGTGGTCGGTGCGCTGCCAGGGCGTGCGCGCGAAGCGGCCGGCTTCGCCCGGATAGAGGCTTTGCGGCGCCTCGTCCTCGAGGCGCTCGAAGCTTGCGCAGATGTCATCGCGCAAGGCTTCGAACCAGGCGCGGGCGCGGCTCTTGCGGTCTTCGATTGTCGATGCGTCCATATTCAATTCCCGAACAAACCTGCCGTAGGGTGGGCAAAGGCGCCCTTGCGCCGTGCCCACCATCTTTCACCGTCGTCTTGATTGGTGGGCACGCTCCGCTTTGCCCACCCTGCGAGACCGAGATCGTGACTATTCCTGCGGACCGTAATAGGTGCAGCTCTCGTTGCAACTGTCGCGGTGGATGCTGACGCGGGTCAGCTTGCCGATATGCGCCAGCCGCTCCCAGACGAAGCGCGAGAGGTTTTCCAGCGTCGGCGTGCCCAGCGCCTCGATCTTGTTGAGGTACTTGTGGTCGAGCGTCAGCCGGACGTCCTCGATGGCGCGCTGGACAAGGCCGAGATCGACCACCATGCCGGTCTTGGGATCGGGCGTGCCGCGCAGCGTCACCTCGGCGCGGAAGGAGTGGCCATGGATCTCCTCGCTCGCCGCGCCGAACGTCGTGCCCGATAGTGAATGCGCCGCCTCGAAGCGGAACGATTTCGTCAATTCCCACATCTGTCCGAAAACCAATCCTATCTGATGCCGAGCGACTTATGCGTCTGCACGCTCAGCCGCCATTGCGGATGGCGCAGGCAATAGTCGATCGCGCGCGCGGTGTTCTCCGTGACCTCCGGGCCGTCCATCGGCTGGAGCGAGAAGCGCTCGAAGGCGAGGCTCTCGAAGGTCTCGGGGGCGGCGAGGGCTTGCGGATAGACCAGCTTCAGCTCATGGCCGCGCGTCTGCACGAGCTCGCTGCCGCCCTTGGGGCTGACGCAGATCCAGTCGAGGCCGTCAGGCGCTGCAATCGTGCCGTTGGTCTCGACGCCGATCTCGAAGCCGCGCGCATGGAGCGCATCGATCAGGTCGGCATCGACCTGGAGCAGCGGCTCGCCGCCGGTCAGCACCACGTAGCGGTTGCCCGCGCTCGCGGTCCACTGCGCGGCGATGGTGTCGGCGAGGTCCGCGGCGGAAGCGTAACGGCCGCCGAGCGTGCCGTCGGTGCCGACGAAATCCGTGTCACAGAACTTGCACACGGCGTCCGTGCGGTCAGCCTCGCGGCCGCTCCAGAGGTTGCAGCCGGCAAAACGGCAGAACACCGACGCGCGCCCGGCATGGGCGCCTTCGCCTTGCAGGGTCAGGAAGATCTCCTTGACCGCGTAACTCACGCTTCTCTCCTCAATGGTCTCAAACTTGCGGGTTCCGGAGTTGCCGCAGCGCCTCGCCTGCGGCCATCGCCGCGGTCATGGCGACATTGAGCGACCGCAGGCCCGGATTGATCGGGATCACCAGCCGCGCGTCCGCGGCCTCGACCACCGCGTCGGTGACCCCGGCGCTCTCGCGTCCGAATAGCAGGATGTCCGCCGTCTGGTAACGGAAATCGCGGTAGTCGGTGGCACCCTTGGTGGTGAACAGCAGCAGGCGGTAGCCCTGTGCCGCGCGCCACTCCTCGAACGTCAGCCAGGAGCTGTGTCTGACGATGCTGACATGGTCAAGATAATCCATTCCCGCCCGGCGGAAATGCCGGTCGGAGATCGGGAACCCTGCCGGCTCGATGATGTGGGCGGCCAGCCCGAAGCAGGCGCAGAGCCTGAGAATCGTGCCGGTGTTCTGAGGGATGTCGGGTTGGAAAAGCGCTATCTGCATGGCTTGGCGTCGGGTTGGGCCGGGACCGAATTGTCTCAATAAAACATCGCTGGCACGGGAATTCGTGCATTGCACGCTCCCGCGCCGTTAGCGGGCTTGCGCTCGCCCGGCAAGGGTGCCAATAGAACGATTCTGGACTGCTGTTTTCGCCCTTGTTTTGGTGGGGACAAGTGAAAGTTCTGCCGCCGCGGGGGGCCGCGGGCGCCGGCAGGCTGTTCTGGGGACCTTGGGGGCTCCCGGAGCGGTTCCGCCGGCAGCATAAGAAGAAAGGGTTGGAATCGTGACGACAGCGTCTTCGGCGGACCATCCGACACGCCGTGATTTCTTATTCGTTGCAACGGGGGCAGCTGCAGCAGTAGGGGGCGCAGCCGCGCTCTGGCCCTTCATCTCCCAAATGAATCCCGATGCGTCGACCATCGCCGCCGGTGCGCCGATCGAGGTCGATCTCAGCCCGGTCGCCGAGGGCCAGGACATCAAGGTGTTCTGGCGCGGCAAGCCGATCTACATCAGCCACCGCACCAAGAAGCAGATCGAAGAGGCGCGCGCCGTCAACGTGGCGAGCCTGCCCGATCCGCAGACCGACGAGGCCCGCGTCAAGCCCGGCCATGAGCAGTGGCTGGTCGTGATCGGAATCTGCACCCATCTCGGCTGCATCCCGATCGCCCATGAGGGCAATTACGACGGGTTCTTCTGCCCCTGCCATGGTTCGCAGTACGACTCGTCCGGCCGCATCCGCCAGGGGCCCGCGCCCGCGAACCTGGCCGTGCCGCCGTACCAGTTCGTTTCCGACACCAAAATCCAGATCGGCTGAGCTTCGGACCTGCGTCCGAAGCTTCGCGCCGTCTCGTCGTTATATTTCCTCAGGATCGCATCATGAGCGGACCATCCGACTACCAGCCGAGCAATCCGGCCCTGCAATGGATCGAGCGGCGCCTGCCGATCCTCGGCCTCATGCACTCTTCCTTCGTCGTCTATCCCACCCCGCGCAATCTGAACTACTGGTGGACCTTCGGCGCCATCCTCTCCTTCATGCTCGGGATGCAAATCCTCACCGGCGTGATCCTGGCGATGCATTACACGCCGCACGCCGATCTCGCCTTCAAGTCGGTCGAGCTGATCGTCCGTGACGTCAATTACGGCTGGCTGCTGCGCAACATGCACGCCTGCGGCGCGTCGATGTTCTTCTTCGCGGTTTATGTCCACATGCTGCGCGGCCTCTATTACGGCTCCTACAAGGAGCCGCGCGAGGTGCTGTGGATCCTCGGCGTCATCATCTACCTCCTGATGATGGCGACGGGCTTCATGGGCTACGTGCTGCCGTGGGGCCAGATGAGCTTCTGGGGCGCCACCGTCATCACCAATTTGTTCTCCGCCATTCCCTATGTCGGCGAGAGCATCGTGACGCTGCTGTGGGGCGGCTATTCGGTCGGCAACCCGACGCTGAACCGCTTCTTCTCGCTGCACTATCTCTTGCCGTTCCTGATCGCGGGCGTCGTCGTGCTGCACGTCTGGGCGCTGCATGTCGCCGGACAGAACAATCCCGACGGCGTCGAGCCGAAGACGGAAAAGGACACGGTGCCGTTCACGCCGCACGCGACCATCAAGGACATGTTCGGCGTGTCCTGCTTCCTGCTGCTCTATGCCTGGTTCATCTTCTACATGCCGAACTATCTCGGCGACGCCGACAACTACATCCCGGCGAATCCGGGCGTGACGCCGCCGCACATCGTGCCGGAATGGTATTACCTGCCGTTCTACGCGATCCTGCGCTCGATCCCGAACAAGCTCGCGGGTGTCATCGCGATGTTCTCGGCGATCATCATCCTGTGCTTCCTGCCCTGGCTGGACAGCGCGAGGACGCGGTCGTCGAAGTACCGTCCGCTGGCCAAGCAGTTCTTCTGGATCTTCGTCGCGGTCTGCATCCTGCTCGGCTATCTCGGCGCGCAGCCGCCGGAAGGCATCTACGTGGTTGCCGGCCGGGTCCTGACGGTGTGCTATTTTGCCTATTTCCTGATCGTGCTGCCGCTGCTCTCGCGCATCGAGACGCCGCGGCCGGTGCCGAACTCGATCTCGGAAGCGATCCTCGCCAAGGGCAGCAAGGCGGTGGCCTCCGTCGCGGTCGCGTTGGTCGCCGCCGGTGCGCTGTTCCTCGGCAGCCTTGGTGATGCCCGGGCCAGCGAAGGCAGCGACAGGCCGCCCGGCAACAAATGGTCGTTCTCAGGTCCGTTCGGCAAGTTCGACCGCGGTGCGCTCCAGCGCGGCCTGAAGGTCTACAAGGAGGTCTGCGCCAACTGCCACGGCCTGTCCTTCATCGCCTTCCGCAATCTGGGCGAGCCCGGTGGCCCCGGCTATTCCCTGGCCCAGGTGGCGGCCTTCGCCTCCGACTACAAGATCAAGGATGGTCCGAACGACGCGGGCGACATGTTCGAGCGCCCAGGCCGGGCAGCCGACTACTTCCCCTCGCCGTTCCCGAACGAGCAGGCCGCCCGTGCGGCCAACGGCGGCGCGGCGCCGCCCGACCTGTCGCTGATCACCAAGGCGCGTTCCTATGGCCGCGGCTTCCCCTGGTTCATCTTCGACTTCTTCACCCAGTACCAGGAGCAGGGCCCGGACTACGTCGCAGCGGTGCTCCAGGGCTTTGAGGAGAAGGTGCCGGAGGGCGTCACGATCCCGGAGGGCTCCTACTACAACAGGTACTTCCCGGGCCACGCCATCAAGATGCCGAAGCCGCTCAGCGACGGCCAGGTGACCTATGACGACGGCTCGCCGACCACGGTCGCGCAATATTCCAAGGACGTCACCACGTTCCTGATGTGGACCGCGGAGCCGCATATGGAAGCGCGCAAGCGCCTCGGTTTCCAGGTGTTCGTGTTCCTGATCATCTTCGCGCTGCTGATGTACTTCACCAAGAAGAAGGTCTGGGCCGACTCCCACTGAGCGGCGCGCGACGAGAATGAAGAAGCCCCCGCAAGGGGGCTTTTTTGTTGTGCGGTCATTCCGGGGCGCGCGATAGCGCGAACCCGGAATCTCGAGATTCCGGGTTCGGTGCTGCGCACCGCCCCGGAATGACGAGAGTGTGGATTGCTTCACACGTCCTCACCCGCCACAATGACCGCCAACCGCTCCCCAGAAACTCACCGGAGGACACCATGGGAACCGCCATCACCTTCAAGCGCCCGGATGGCAAGGACGCCTCGGGCTATCTCGCCAATGCCGCGCGCGGCAATGCGCCGGGCGTGGTCGTGATCCAGGAATGGTGGGGCCTGTCGGACCAGATCAAGGGCCTGTGCGATCGCTTTGCGCTCGCCGGCTTCGATGCGCTGGCGCCCGATCTCTACAAGGGCAAGGTGGTGCCGTATCACGACACGGATTCTGCCAACAAGGAGATGAACTCGCTCGATTTCATGGACGCCACCACGCAGACCGTGCGCGGCGCCGCGCAGTACCTGTCGCGCAACGGCGCCAAGGTCGGCTTGACAGGCTTCTGTCTCGGCGGCGCCGTCACCATCATCGGCTCGGTGCATGTGCCCGAGCTCGCCGCCGGCGTCGTGTTCTACGGCATCCCGCCGGAGCAGGCCGCCAAGCCCGCCGACGTCAAGATCCCGCTGCAGGCGCATTTCGCCAACAAGGACGATTGGTGCACCCCGGAGCTGGTGGGCGGCTTCGAGAAAGCCATGAAGGCCGCCGGCAAGTCGCTCGAGCTGTTCCGCTATGACGCCGAACACGCCTTCGTCAACGAGCAGCGCCAGGCCGTTCACGACCGCGAAGCCGCCGAGCTCGCCTGGGGCAGGGCGACGGAGTTTTTCCGGAAGCATCTGGGGTAGCGGCGTGGAGGATAAATCGGAAGCCGATGCGCGTTCGGAGCGCGAGGTCTTCAAGGTCCCTGAGGCGCATCGGGCGGCCGTTCTCGAAGGCCTCCGCGAGGCGGATCGAGGCGAGTTCGCTACCGATGCAGAGATGGCCGCGCTTTGGACGCGGTGTGGCCTCTAACCTGTAGCCCGCCCTTGACGCCGCCCCCGGGCCATGGTGAGTATCCGCCCCATGAGCACCGCCGTCCGCCCAGCCCGTCTTTGGTGGCGCACCTCCTAAAGAGGTGGCCGGTGCGATTTTCCTTTCCCAAATCGTCTGAGGTCGCCAACGCAGTGCGGCGGCCTTATCGTTTGTCCTGTGTGGCGTTCCCTCGGCAAGTCTCGTAAGAGGACCCCAAGAGGATCACATGAACAGGACAGTCTTTGCCCTTCCGGCCCGAAGTGACTACGTGACCCGCGGCGGTCTTGCGATCACGCGCGTGGCCGAGCAGTTCACCGGCGGCGCCAACCGGCTCGACGATCTCGTCAACCTGCTCGATCGCCGCCGCGGCGTGGTGCTATCCTCGGGCACGACCGTGCCCGGCCGTTACGAGAGTTTTGACCTCGGCTTCTCCGATCCGCCGCTCAAGCTCGAGACATCAGGCGTCAATTTCAAGCTGGAAGCGCTGAACGAGCGCGGCCAGGTGCTGATCGCCTTCCTCGCCGACGTGCTGCGCGAGCCTTGCGTGGTGGTCTCCGAGAAGGCGGCGACGCGCCTTGCCGGTCACATCATCCGCGGCGATGCGCCGGTCGAGGAGGACCAGCGCACCCGGCGCGCCAGCGTGATGTCGCTGGTGCGCGACATCGTCGCCGCCTTCTCCGCCAATGAGGACGGGCTGCTCGGCCTGTTCGGCGCCTTCGCCTACGACCTCGTGTTCCAGATCGAGGACCTCGTGCAGAAGCGCCCGCGCGAGGCCGACCAGCGCGACATCGTGCTCTATGTGCCCGATCGCCTGCTGGCCTACGACCGCGCTACCGGCCGCGGCGTGGTCCTGAGTTATGACTTCGCCTGGAAGGGCAAATCCACCGAGGGCCTGCCGCGCGAAACCGCGGTGAGCCCATATCTCAAGACGCCGCGCCAGGGCTTTGCCGATCACGCGCCCGGCGAATATCAGGCGACCGTCGAGACCGCGCGCGCGGCCTTCGCCCGTGGCGATCTGTTCGAGGCCGTGCCCGGCCAGCTGTTCGCCGAACCGTGCGAGCGCTCGCCGGCCGAAGTGTTCCAGCGGCTCTGCGTCATCAACCCGTCGCCCTATGGCGCGCTGATGAACCTCGGCGAGGGCGAATTCCTCGTCTCGGCGTCGCCGGAGATGTTCGTGCGCTCCGACGGACGCCGCGTCGAGACCTGCCCGATCTCGGGCACGATCGCGCGCGGCACCGACGCGATCGGCGACGCCGAGCAGATCCGCCAGCTGCTGAACTCGGAGAAGGACGAGTTCGAGCTCAACATGTGCACCGACGTCGACCGCAACGACAAGGCACGCGTCTGCGTCCCCGGCACCATCAAGGTGCTGGCGCGCCGGCAGATCGAGACCTATTCGAAGCTCTTCCACACCGTCGACCACGTCGAGGGCATGCTGCGCCCCGGCTTCGACGCACTCGATGCCTTCCTCACCCATGCCTGGGCCGTCACCGTAACAGGCGCGCCAAAGCTGTGGGCGATGCAGTTCGTCGAGGATCACGAGCGCTCGCCGCGGCGCTGGTATGCCGGCGCCATCGGCGCGGTGAATTTCGACGGCAGCATCAATACCGGCCTCACCATCCGCACCATTCGCATGAAGGACGGTTTGGCCGAAGTGCGCGTCGGCGCCACCTGCCTGTTCGATTCAGACCCCGCCGCGGAAGACCGCGAGTGCCAGGTCAAGGCTGCCGCGCTGTTCCAGGCGCTGCGCGGCGATCCACCAAAGCCGCTCTCGACTTTTGCGCCCGATGCGACCGGCTCGGGCAAGCAGGTGCTGCTGATCGACCACGACGACAGTTTTGTGCACATGCTCGCCGATTATTTCCGCCAGGTCGGCGCCGAGGTCACCGTGGTCCGCTATGTGCATGCGCTCGACATGCTCAAGCGGAAGAGGTGGGATTTGCTGGTGCTGTCGCCCGGCCCGGGGCGCCCTGAGGATTTCGGGATCAGGAAGACGATCGATGCGGCGCTGGAGAAGAAGCTGCCGGTGTTCGGCGTCTGCCTCGGCGTGCAGGCGATCGGCGAATATTTCGGCGGCGAGCTCGGCCAGCTCACCCATCCCGCCCACGGCCGGCCCTCGCGGGTGCAGGTGCGCGGCGGGCGGCTGATGCGCAATCTGCCGAACGAGATCGTGATCGGCCGCTATCACTCGCTGTTCGTCGAGCGCGACAGCATGCCGGAGGTGTTGTCCGTTACCGCCAGCACTGAGGACGGCGTCGCCATGGCGCTGGAGCACAAGACCCTCCCGGTCGCCGGCGTGCAATTCCACCCGGAATCGCTGATGTCGCTCGGCAACGAGGTGGGCTTGAAGATCGTCGAGAATGCGTTCCGGCTGGATGCCGGGACGAATTGAGTGAGGGCCGTCATTGCGAGGAGCGAAGCGACGAAGCAATCCAGACTGCTGCCGCGGAGAAGAACTGGATTGCTTCGCTTCGCTCGCAATGACGGTGGAGAAGCCAGAGCGAGATAACCATGACATTTGACCACGATATCAAGGCAAGCGTCCGGACCATCCCCGACTATCCCAAGCCGGGGATCATGTTCCGCGACATCACGACCCTGCTCGCGGATGCGCGCGCCTTCCGCCGGGCGGTGGACGAGCTCGTCAATCCCTGGGCCGGCAACAAGATCGACAAGGTCGCCGGCATGGAGGCGCGCGGCTTCATCATCGGCGGCGCGGTGGCGCACCAGCTCTCGGCCGGCTTCGTGCCGATCCGGAAAAAAGGCAAGCTGCCGCACACCACCGTGCGTATCGCCTATTCGCTCGAATACGGCATCGACGAGATGGAGATGCATGTCGACGCGATCCAGCCCGGTGAGCGCGTGATCCTGGTCGACGACCTCATCGCCACCGGCGGCACCGCCGAGGGCGCGGTGAAGCTGCTGCGCCAGATCGGCGCCAACGTCGTCGCCGCCTGCTTCATCATCGACCTGCCCGAGCTCGGCGGCGCCGCCAAGCTGCGCGCGATGGACGTGCCGGTGCGCACGCTGATGACGTTCGAGGGGCACTGAGCAGATATCGCCCGGGTAATTCCAGGCTACGACCGTTGCAGGATCAGGTTGAGCTCGAGCTCGCGGAAGGCGAGGTAGTTCCGCCGGGTCCACTGGTGCAGCTCGGTTGAGGAGTCCTTCTCCTGGCGCAGATAGCCGGTGAAGGAGAAGTTGAGCCGGTCGATATAGGTCTTGAGGAAGCCCGGCAGGGCGGGCAGGCGGAACAACCGGCCGCCTTCCATCGCGACGGGCAGCTCGCCGCGCACGACATATTCGTTGTCCACGGTGATCAGGCTCATTCGCGGAATTTGCTGACGCAGCATCTCGTGGGCACGGGCCGAGACGCGGTCGGTGTCGGCCATGAACAGGATCTGGGGCGCGACACGGCGGCGCGCCGCTTCCTTGAGCAGGCCGATCTCCTCGGTCATCTTGAAGAACTCGTCGAAGGCGTGGAAGCCGAGGTCGATCACCTTGGCAAGGCCATCATCGACGATGACGCGGTCCATCAGCTGCATCTTGCCGTAGGTGTCGATCACGTCGGCGGTCTCCGTGATCTTCGGCAGGTAGTCCAGCAGCGACGGCTCCTTCAGATTGACGTCGAAGGCCGCGACATTGCCGTTCTTGAGCAGTAGGAATTCGCTCAGCAGCCGCGCCAGCAGGGTCTTGCCGACCTGCGGGCGGGGCGAGCAGATAATGTAGACGGGCGTGGCAGACATTGCGGCATATTATTTGAGCGATCTTGTCGCCCAATCCAGCCGTATCAGCCCTGCTTGCGCAACTATTTTTCGCTGTTGCGGGTCACCGGCTTCGAACCGACGATGTCGGTCAGCCGGATCCGGTCGAACTCGCTCCAGACATTGGCCAGCCAGTGCCGGACATAGCCGCGCAGCACGAACGAATAGTTCGCGGCCTCGTCGCTGATGCCTTTGTTGGCGACGAATTTCAGGAACGGGACGGAGGACACCTCGACCTGCTCATAGGCCATCTCGTTGAGCTTGGGGATAGTCAGCTCGGTGGCGTCCTTGATGCGGTGGAAGTAGGAATTATAGGTCGCCTGGTCCCACTGGAAGAACTGGGTGTCGTTGATGAAGTTCTTGACCAGGAAATATTTTGCGCCAGTCATGAAGCCGGCGGTCTCGGCGATCTCCTCCAGCGAGGCGATCGAGGGGCCGAGGATATGGAACACCGCGAAGGTGATCTGGCCGGCCTTGGCGGCGTCGAGGAAGCCGATGTCGCGCAGCGAAGCCAGTGCAGGCGAGAGCAGGCCGGCGCGGACGTCGATGACGGTGACCGACGGGCTGACCGCGTTGAGCGTGTCAAAAATCTTCATCTGGTCGGCCGTCGTCGTCATGTCGACGATCTCGGTGATATCAGGGTGGAAGCGCTTCAGGGTTCCGCGCGGCGACTCCGTGTCGAAGGCACGCGTCGGCACGTTGTTGGCCGAGAAATAATCGAGCAGGGTGCGCGATACCGTGGTCTTGCCGACCCCGCCCTTGTCCGCGCCCACCACAACCACTGCCGGCTTTGCCATTGCTGTCCCCTAACGCGCGCCCCCGATCGCGAGGTCGCAATCGGCCGGGCCCCAAATCGATGTCCCAAAAGACGTCCCAAGTCTGCTGTTGGGCGCGAACATGGCAGAAACAAGGGAGAATTCAAATCCTCGGCACGCTGATGCAGCTATGCGCGGGGTTTTTCCTGATCGTTGCGTAACAGCCGCATGCGGTGCCTAGTTCAATGGCGGCCCCAGGGACCCATGGGATTGCCAGCCGCGGTTCCGGAGGGGCTGGGCGTGGGGACCGGCGGCGGACTGGCCGGACCAGCTGCATCGCCCCACGGTCCCTGCGACAGCGGCGGCGGGGTGGTCTGCGAGTCAGCCTGCGCCTCGGGCTGATCCGTCGCTTCAGTCGGGTCGGGCAGAGGGCCGGGATCGTGGCCGCCGGCAAACTTGACCAGCGCATCGACCCGGGACTGCACGGAAGGGTGGGTCGCGAACAAATCGGCAAAGCCCTCGCGCGGATTGTCGACGCAGAGCTCCATGACCGCCGAGGTCGCGCCCGGCAGTTCGCCGCGGCCCTCGATCTTGCGCAGCGCCGAGATCATGGCATCGGGGTCTTTGGTCAGCTCGACCGAGCCGGCGTCGGCGAGAAATTCGCGCGAGCGCGACAGCGCCAGCTTCACCACCTGCGACATCAGCCAGGCCACCACGATCAGCACGACCGCGATGATGATGACGATCACCGCGCCGCCGCCGGAGCTCTTGCTGTCGCTCGACGAGGAGGACGAGCGCGATGACGAGGAGGAGCCCGACGACCACGAGCCGCCGGAGCTCCAGCTGAAATTCGTGAACAGGCGGAAGAACAATTCGCCGAAGAAGCCGACCACGCCGGCGATGATGACGGCCACCACCATCAGCTGCACGTCGCCGTTCTTGATGTGGGTCAGCTCGTGGCCCAGCACCGCCTCGATCTCCTTGTCGTTCAGCGCATCGAGGAGGCCTGTGGTGACGGTGACCGAATATTGCCGCGGGTTGAGGCCGGTCGCGAACGCGTTCAGCGCCGGGCTTTCCATGATCTTCAGCTTCGGCATGGTGATGCCGCGCGAGATGCAGAGGTTTTCGAGCAGGTTGTAGAGCCGCGGCTCCTCCTGCCGGGTGACGTCGTGGCCGCCAGTCACCGCGTCGATCATCGACTGGTGGAAGAAATAGGCGATCAGAACCCAGGCCACTGTGACGACCGTCGCAATGGGCGCGGCGACGATCAGATCATGGAAGGCGTGGCTCAGGTAGAAGGCGACGGTCCGGTTGCTGTCGCTGAGAACCTCGGCAACCAGCGCGCCGGCGTAGACCAGCACATAGACCAGCGCGAACAGGCCGGCGAGCAGCAGCATCGAACGAAACTTGTTCGAGGCGATGTGCGTGTAGAGACCATACGCGGCCATGACGCGTTGCCCTGCCGGCCTATCGGCTCAAATCAGAACTTCACCTGAGGCGTGGCCTCGACCTCGGTGCGGCTGGCGCCAAGATCGAAGAAGTCCTTCCTGGTGAAGCCGAACATGCCGGCGAACAGCGCGGCGGGCATCTGCTGGATGCCGGTGTTGTATTCCTGGACCGCGTTGTTGAAGAAGCGGCGGCTCGCCGCGATCTTGTTCTCGAGGTCGGAGAGCTCGGATGCGAGCTGCTGGAAATTGGCGTTGGCCTTGAGGTCGGGATAGGCCTCCGACAGCGCGATCAGGCGGCCGAGCGCGCCGGAGAGCTGGTTCTCGGCGGCGGACACCTGCGCCGGGCCCTGCGCCGACATCGCCGAATTGCGCGCCTTGATGACGTCGTCGAGCGTGCCGCGCTCGTGCGAGGCATAGCCCTTCACGGTCTCGACCAGGTTCGGGATCAGGTCGTGACGCTGCTTGAGCTGCACGTCGATATCGGCAAAGGCCTGGCCGACCCGCTGGCCCAGCGCCACCAGGCGGTTGTAGGCGCTGAACGCCAGGAACACGAGGACGACGATGACGCCGAGAACGATCCAGCCGGTCGACATGGAGGACTCCTGAAGGGGAATTGAGGCGGGCGCTAGGGTAGACCAAATTGGCGCAGGACGAGAGCCCCCGGCGCACAGGGGAAGGTAAGACTTGGTCGAACCAGGAACCATTCAAGTTCAAGGGCAAAGCCCTGAATGAGGTTAACTTTCGGCAACAACAGCATCGCCCCAGCGCCAGCGCCGGGCACCTGCATAGGCCGCCTTGTCGCGGCGGGGCACCTTCGCGAGGTCGACGCCGCCCTCGGTGCAGAGCTTGGCCGCGATCTCGGCCTTGCCGACATCGGGCGGTGCCAGCACGCGTGACGCACGCGTTGCCGGCGGCGTACGGGTCAGGGCGACGTAGATGAAGCGCTCATCTTCGAACGGCACTTCGGCGCCCTTGATCTGCCGGTGCGCCTGCGAGCGCGGCAGGCGCTGGCTGAAATGGCACCAGTCGGGCGCGGTGAGCGGGCAGGGTTTTTCGTGCGGGCAGGGCGCAACGACGTACGCCCCAGCCGCGATCAACTGCTGGCGCAGTGCGAGGATACGGGCGGTGCCGGCGGGCGTGCCGGGCTCGATCACCACCAGCGCGTGGCGCGCCTTGGCCCACATCGCTTCCGTCAGCTTGCGCTGGTCGCCTTCATTGAGCTCGCCGATGATGTAGCTGGCGATGACGAGATCGGCTTGCGAGACTTCAGTGAGGTTGCCGCCGGCATCGCCCGGCAGATAGCGGCACTCTGAAAGCCGCGAGCTGTCGCGCGCCAGTTCGAGCGCGAGCCGGCTCAAGGTGGCGTTGGCGTCGAGCAGGGTGAAATCCTGCAGCGATGGAAACGCCTCCGCAGCGGCCCAGCTCGCAGTGCCCGGGCCTGCGCCGACGTCGAGCAGCGTCTCCGGGGCGAGGTCAGGCGCGCTCTCGGTCAGCGCGTTCAGGCTCGCGGCCACGGCCGCGTAGGTCGCCGGCATGCGCGCCAGCGCGTAAGCCAGCGCATCAGCCTCCGACTTGATCGTGCCGGAGCCGCCGCCGGCGCGATAGGAGGTGGAGATTTTCTGCGAGCGCTGGGCGGCGTCGGTCCGGGAGAAGCCCTGCAGCTTGCCGTCGAGGGCGGCTTTCAGTTCGGCGGGGAGGGTGGGGGTGATCATCATCCGCAGTCATGCCCCGCGAAGGCGGGGCATCCAGTACTCCGAGACAGTGCCGCCAACCGAGAAGCCGCGGCGTACTGGATCATCCGCTCCAGTGCGCAATTTGCGCACAAGGCGGATGATGACGTCAATGGGTGTGGCGCGGCCGCAGCGTCACGCCACGTTCTGGTCGAGAATGTCCACGGCCTCGGCGAGGCTCACCGACACCAGTTGCGACACGCCGCGCTCGGCCATAGTGACGCCGAACAGGCGGTTCATCCGCGCCATGGTGATCGGATTGTGCGTGATGATGATGAAGCGCGTGTCGGTCGAGCCGGTCATCTCGTGCAAGAGGTTGCAGTAGCGTTCGACGTTGTGGTCGTCGAGCGGCGCGTCGACTTCGTCCAGCACGCAGATCGGCGAGGGGTTGGTCAAGAACACCGCGAAGATCAGCGCCATCGCGGTCAGCGCCTGCTCGCCACCCGACAGCAGCGACAGCGTCTGCGGCTTCTTGCCCGGCGGCTTTGCGATGATCTCGAGACCGGCTTCCAGCGGGTCGTCGCTCTCAATCAGATGCAGCGCAGCCTCGCCGCCGCCGAACAGCTCGACGAACAGGCGCTTGAAGTGGTTGTTGACGACCTCGAAGGAGGTCAGGAGGCGCTCGCGCGCTTCCTTGTTGAGGCTCTGGATGCCCTGGCGCAGCCGCTTGATGGCTTCGACGAGGTCGTCGCGCTCGGTGACGAGACCGGTGTGCTGGGTCTCGACCTCGCGCAGCTCTTCCTCGGCGCGCAAATTGACTGCGCCGAGGCGCTCGCGGTCGCGGCGCATCTTTTCGAGGTCTTCCTCGATGTCGTGCAGCGGCGGCAGCTCCGCGCCGGGCTCGATCTCGGCAAGGCCGGCAACCGCCTGCGGCTCGACCTCGAGCATGTCGCGGATCTCGCGCTCGATGTCCTCGAGCCGGCGCCGCGCGCCTTCCATGCGTTCCTCGGCGCGGGCGGTGGCCTCGCGCGAGCTGGAGAGCGCTTCGAGCGTCAGCTTGGCGACGCGGTCGGTCTCGGCCATCGC
Organism: Bradyrhizobium sp. B117; assembly: GCF_038969555.1. Lineage (NCBI taxonomy): Bacteria > Pseudomonadati > Pseudomonadota > Alphaproteobacteria > Hyphomicrobiales > Nitrobacteraceae > Bradyrhizobium > Bradyrhizobium sp. B117. The sequence continues at coordinate 7,672,019 of NZ_CP152414.1, read as the reverse complement.
GGTCTCGGCGGTCGCGAGCGCGTCTGCGGCCATGCGGCGGTCGTTCTCGGCGTATTCGATCTCGGTGATCAGCGCGCTGCGCTTCTCGGCGAACACGGCGGGCGCGTTCTCGAGCTCGCTGCGCTCGATCGTGAGCTCGGCAATACGGGCCTGGATGGTGTCGATGTGGGAGGCCGCGCTCTCCTTGCGGTTCTGCCACTCGGTGCGCTCGGCGAGGATCGCCTGCACGCGACGGTCGGCGAGCTCGGCCTCGCGCGCCAGCGCCTGCGCCTCGGCGCGGACCTGCGCGGCCATGCGGCGATGGGCCTCGATGTCGCTGCGGACGGCGGCGAGGCGGGTCTCGGTGTCCTCGCTCGACGGCAGCTCGGAGATGCCGGCGGCGGCGTATTCATGCGCGGCCTCGGCCTCGGCGCGGTCGGCGGCGAGACGGCTGTGCGCTTCCGACAGCGTCGCCTTGCGGGCGGCGTGGCGGCTGATCTCGCGCTCGGCAGTGGCGTGGCGCTCGCGCGCGGCGTTGAGCTCGCGCTGCGCGGCGCGCCAGGCTTCACGCGAAGCACCTTCGGTGCTCGCGGCCATTTGCAGCTCGGACTCGGCATTCTCCAGCGCCTGACGCTTGATCTGCGCGTCGATGCGGGCCTGCTCCAGCTCGTTCTCGATGTCGACGAGACGGGCGCGCTCGGCAAGACGCCGCGCCGCACCAGTCGGGGCGTGGGCTGCGGCGACGAAACCGTCCCAGCGCCAGACGTCGCCCTCGGGCGAGACCAGCCGTTGGCCGGTCTTGAGCTGCGACACCAGCTCGGCGCCGCGCTCGCGCGGCACCACGCCGATCTGCGCGAGGCGGCGGGCCAGCTCGGCCGGCGCTTGAACGTGGTTGGCAAGCGACACGACGCCCTCGGGCAGCTCCGGATCGCCCTCGGTGACGCCGGCATTGGTCCAGCGCATCGGCGCCGACGGGTCGACCGGCGCGTCGAGATCGTCGCCGAGCGCGGCGCCGATCGCCTTTTCAAAACCCTTGTCGACGGTGATGCCGTCGATGATCGGCGGCCACAGATTCTTGGTCTCGCCGTTGACGATCTTGGAGATCGTGCGCGCCTCGGTCTCGAGGCGCTGCACGCGCTTGTCGGCTTCGTTCAGCGGCGAGCGCGAGGATTCCAGCGTCTGGCGCGCGGCGACGTGCGCGGCTTCGCTCGCCTGCGCCGCAGCTTCGGAAGCTGCCAGCGTCTGCTCCGCGGTCTCGACCAGAGCGGTCAGCTCGTCGAGATCGCCGAAGCCGCCGGTCTCCTGCGCGAGCTTCTGCTCTTCCGCGGTGACGTTCGCGATCTCCTGGTCGAGCCGGGCGAGCTTGTCGCGGTGGGTGCGGACATTGGCTTCCAGTTGATTGCGCTTGGCGGTGAGGTCGGCGAGCGCGGTGGTCAGCTCGGCGAATTGCTGCTCGGTCTCGGTCAGCACCGCCTCGGCCTCGGCGACGCGCTCGTCGACACCGGAACGCTTCTCGACGCGCGACTTGATCTCTTCCTTCAGCTCGGCGTCCTCGGTGTCGAGCCGCTGCAGCGCGACGTCGGCGTCCATGGTTTGTTGTTGAGCACGGGAAATGTCGCCTTCGAACTGCGCAAGGCGGCGCTCGAGCTCGGCGACGCGCTCCTTGGCGCGCTCCTCTTCGCGGTCGAGCAGCTCGCGGGCATTGGTCAGGCGCTGCAGGCCGGCTGCGGCGCGCGCTTCGGCATCGCGCAGCGCCGGCATTTCGGCGGCGCGGATCGCCTGGATGCGGGCGGCCTCGGCCTGGTGCTGGGTGCGCTCGGCCATCTCGCGCACGGCGAGATCGTGGGTCTGGCCGGATTCGTTGACGTCGGCATGGGCGCCGATCCAGCGCAAATGGAACAGCGTGGCCTCGGCCTTGCGGACCTTGGCGGCGACCTCGCGGTAGCGCACGGCCTGGCGCGCCTGCTTCTTCAGGCCTTCCATCTGGCCGGAGAGCTGGCCGATCACGTCCTCGACGCGGGTGAGGTTGGTTTCGGCGGCCTTCAGCCGCAGCTCGGCTTCGTGGCGGCGGGCGTGCAGGCCGGCGACGCCGGCGGCGTCTTCCAGCACGCGGCGGCGCTGCTCGGGCTTGGCCTGAATGATCTCGCCGATCTTGCCCTGGTGGACGAGGGCGGGCGAACGCGCGCCGGTGGCGGCATCCGCAAACAGGATCTGCACGTCGCGGGCGCGCACATCGCGGCCGTTGATGCGATAGACCGAGCCGGCCTCGCGCTCGATGCGGCGGGAGATTTCGAGCAGCTGGCTGTCGTTCATCGCCGCCGGCGCGGTGCGATCGGCATTGTCGATCGTCATCGTCACTTCGGCGTGGTTGCGCGCCGGACGGTTGCCGGAGCCGGCGAAGATCACCGCGTCCATGTCGGCGGCGCGTAGGCTCTTGTACGAGGTCTCGCCCATCGCCCAGCGCAGCGCTTCGACGAGATTCGACTTGCCGCAACCGTTGGGGCCGACCACGCCGGTCAGGCCGGGCTCGATGACGAAGTCCGTGGGCTCAACGAAGGACTTGAAGCCGTGAAGGCGCAGGCGGGTGATTTTCATAAGCACGCATCTCTGTTGGCAGGCGCGAATCCCCCTGCCGGGACAATACCATGGAAGGCAATGTCGCTATCCGGGCGAGTCGCGCGAGGCGCCTCATGCGGCTGGACAATGGCCGCGGTGCGCCGCGAGGGCAACCGGCGAAAGCCGCTTTTCCCAAGGGATTTATGACGGGAATGATACGGCTTTCGAGATGCGAATCAGGATCTTGACGAGCGAATCAGCTCTTGAGCAGCGGGTTGATCTTCTTGGCGAACTCCTCGAACGAGGCCTCGCCCTTGATCTTCTCGCCATTGATGAAGAAGGTCGGCGTCGAATCCACCTTCAAGATGTCGCTGGCATATTTCTGGTCGGCGGCGATCTTGTCGAGCAGCGCCTGGTCCTTCAGGCAGGCTTCGACCTGCTGCTGGGTGAGGCCGGCCTGCTTGCCGATCCGCGTCAGGGTCTCGGTGGTGTTCTTCATCACCCAGTCGCTCTGCTGGCGGAACAGCATGTCGGTGACCGCGAAGTATTTCGTCGCGTCGCCATTGGCGATGCAGCGCGACAGCATCGAGCCGGCGGCGGCTTTGATGTCGAGCGGGAACTCGCGGAAGATGTAGCGGATCTTGCCGGTGTCGATGTATTCCGACTTGATCTTGGGGAACACCTGCTCGTTGAAGGCCGCGCAATGCGGGCATGTCATCGAGGCGAATTCGGTGATGGTGACGGGGGCGTCCTTCGGGCCGAGCGCCATGTCGGGCAGCGACACCGGCTTCGCCACATCAGCGGCCGACTGCGCCATAGCCTCGCTGATGAACCGCAGCGGCGAGAGCCCGGCGACCGCGGCGAGCCCGGTCAGCGACAGCATCGTGGTGAAGGCGCGGCGGGTGATGATCAAGGTAGGCTCCCGAATTGGATGGTCTGCCCCAAGGTCCTTATCAAAGTTCCCGTTGGGCGGCCTGTCGCTAGCTTGAAACGTCGTTTGAGGCAATGGCGAGGGACACGGACAGGTCCAGATTGGCCGCAAAATGAGGCTCAATTTCGCTTGATGGCGGCCCCGAGCCGCGCCAGCGCCGTCTTCAAATCTTCATCTTCGATGGCCCCCAGGCTCTCCGCCACCTTGGCGACGCTCTTGGGGTCCGGCGGACCCGGGCGCTTCCGGACGCGGGGCCGCGACAGGGGGGCCTGGCGGAAGGCCAGCTTGCCGACCGCGCTCCAGCCGAAGAAGCGGTTGACCCGCTCCAGAATGATGTCGGCGGAGTGCTGGATCTCCAGCGCCATCGGCCCCTCGACCCGCAGCACCAGCGTCGCCGGCTCCTGCGGCTGCCCCTCGACCGGCCGCGGCCATTGCATCTTGAGCGGCTCGGCATGCGCCGCGATCTCCGGCCCCGCTATCTGTGCCCACCGCGTCACCAGCTCGCGCGCCGCAAAGCCCTGCTTGGCATAGGCCTCGGCAAAGACGTCGTTGAGCAGGATCGACAGCGGCTTTGCGCTGATGGGGCCGGGTTTGAAGATGGGGCCGGATTTGGACATGGGCGCTTTATAGCACTTCGGCGGGTGGACCACAGGCCCGCGGCTCGTCATGGCCGGGCATAGCCGTCCGGAGGACGGCGTCGCTTCCGCTCGCCTATGTCCGGCCATCCACGTTCTTCCCTAGAAGAAAGACGTGGATGCCCGCGACGTGCGCGGGCATGACGTAGAGAGGCCGGTGCATTTGCCGTTACAGTGAGGCATGAGCTCCAGATCCGTCCGCAAGCCGAAGCCGGAACCTTCCCTGCCGGAGACCACATCGCGCCCGCTCGCGCTGCTCCAATGGTACGATCGCCATCGCCGCCGGCTGCCCTGGCGCGCCGCGCCCGGCGAGGCGTCGGACCCTTACCGCGTCTGGCTGTCGGAGATCATGCTGCAGCAGACCACCGTGAAGGCGGTCGGGCCTTACTTCGAAAAATTCGTCGCGCGCTGGCCTGACGTCACTGCGCTGGGGAGCGCTTCGCAGGACGACGTGCTGCGGATGTGGGCCGGGCTCGGCTATTATTCGCGCGCACGAAATCTCTACGCCTGCGCGGTCGCGGTGACGCGCGAGCACGGTGGTGTGTTTCCGGACACGGAGGAGGGGCTGCGGACACTGCCGGGCATTGGGCCCTACACCGCGGCCGCGATCGCAGCGATCGCGTTCGACCGCCGCACCATGCCGGTCGACGGCAATATCGAGCGTGTGGTGTCGCGCCTGTTCGCGGTCGCGGAGGAGCTGCCGCAAGCCAAGCCGCTGATCCAGCAATTGGCGGCGACATTGCTTGCCGACACGCGCGCCGGCGACAGTGCGCAGGCGCTGATGGATCTGGGCGCCTCGATCTGCACGCCGAAGAAGCCGGCCTGCTCGCTGTGTCCGTTCACTGAGGACTGCACGGCGCGTGCGCAGGGAACGCAAGAAACGTTTCCGCGCAAGGCGCCGAAGAAGAGCGGGACGTTGCGGCGTGGCGCGGCCTTTGTCGTCACGCGCGGCGACGAGCTGCTGGTCCGCTCGAGGCCCGAAAAGGGCCTGCTCGGCGGCATGACCGAAGTGCCGGGGTCGGACTGGCTCGCAGAGCAAGAGGATGCGACGGCGAAGCAGCAGGCGCCGGAATTGAAGGGGCTGTCGCGCTGGCAGCGCAAGGTGGGCGTCGTTACCCACGTCTTCACGCATTTTCCGTTGGAGCTGGTGGTCTACACGGCAAAGGCGGAGGCGCGCACGCGCGCGCCCGAGGGCATGCGCTGGGTGCCGATCGCAACCCTTGCCGGCGAGGCGCTGCCCAATGTCATGCGCAAGGTGATCGTGCACGCGCTGGATCTCTAGCCGATTGTCCTGCTGCCACCATGGTGTCAGCAGGGCTAGCTTATCTGTCGGTAAGCAACGGAGGAGCCGCATTGTCAAGACCGCGCTCGACGACTTTCCAAGACCACCCTGCGCGAAGCTGCTCGGCTGGCGCCTGCTCGACGCAAAGCCCGAGGAGGGCTGGATCAAGCTCGCCTTCGACGGCAAGCCGGAATTCTGCAATCCGGCCGGTTTCATCCAGGGCGGCATGCTCTCGGCCATGCTCGACGACACCATGGGGCCCGCGGTGCTGGTGATGAGCGAGGGCCGGCTCTACACCACGACGATCAGCATGACGGTGAACTTTTTGGCGCCGGCAAAACCCGGACCGATCATTGGCGAAGCCAAGGTGACGCAGCTCGGCAAGACGATTGCGTTCGTCGAGGCGAAGCTGATGGCGGAGGATGGCACGGTGCTGGCGACGGCGAGCGCAAGCGAGAGGTTGTTGGAGGCGGCGAGGGTGGTGGGCAAATAGTCCAGCCGCGCGCTCCACTTCCCTTCTCCCCTTGTGGGAGAAGGTGGCGCGAAGCGCCGGATGAGGGGTTGTCTCCGCGAATTCTAACAGCGAGATGAGTGTGCGGGGACAGACCCCTCACCCAAGTGAGCCTGCGTCTACGAGCGTCGTTGCCCTCTCCCACAAGGGGCGAGGGCACATTCATGCGCATCTCGCTTTGAGCGAGCACATCACGCCCTTGCCCTTGCGTCCTTGCTCACGATCGGCGGCTTCGCGTTCAACGCCTCGACCTGGAATCCCGCGACGCGCTTGTAGTTGGCGGCGATGTCTTCCAGCTCCTTTTGCGACAGCACGTCGGTGACCACCTTGTAACCGTCCGGCGCGCGCTCCTCGACCAGCTGCATCACCTGCTCGGGGCCGTTCTTGCGGTTGAGCAGGACGAGGTCGGTGGTTGCGGGTCTGCGCTCGGCCTCATAGGCGAGCAGCGCGGCCTGTGTCGGGCCGTGGGCCAGGATCTCGCGGGTGATGACGCGGGCGTCGAGGATCGCCTGCGAGGCGCCGTTCGAGCCGATCGGATACATCGGGTGTGCGGCATCGCCCATCAGCGTGACCTTGCCGAAGGTCCATTGCGACACCGGATCGCGGTCCACCAGGGGATATTCGTAGGCGTGCGGGCAGTTCCTGATGAGGCCGGGCACGTCGAGCCAGTCGAATGTCCAGCTCTCGAACCAGGGCAGGAATTCTTCGAGCCGCGCAGCGCGGTTATAGTCCTCGCGTCGCCATTGATAGGTCGGCGGCATGTGACGCTCGGCGACCCAGTTGATCAGGTGGTTGCCTGATACGTCCGGCTCTTTCGAAATGGGATAGCAGACGAATTTCAGAATCTCGTGGCCGGCCATGATCATGGTGCGGCCGGTGAGGAAGGCCTTTGCCGGCGTGACGCCGCGCCAGAGGATGCGGCCGTTCCAGATCGGCGGACCTTCTTTCGGATAGAGCTTTTCTCGCACGGCGGAATGGATGCCGTCGGCGGCGATCATGATCGCGCCATCGTAACTGCCGGCAGCCTTGCCGGTCGCCCGGTCGATGAAGTCGGCGCGCACGCCGTTCGCCGTTTCGCTCCAGCCCGTCAGGTGGTGGCTGGTCAGGATGTTCTCGCGGCCGAGCCGCTCGACCGCGGTGTCGAGCAGGATTTGCTGGAGCGTGCCGCGGTGGATCGAGAATTGCGGCCATTTGTAGCCGGCTTCCAGCCCGCGCGGCTCGCTCCAGATCGGCTTGCCGTGCTTGGAGAAATAGGCGAGCTCGCGGGTGCGCACGCCGCTGGCATCCAGCTTGTCCAGCAGGTCGAGCTCGATCAGCTCGCGCACCGCATGCGGCAGCACGTTGATGCCGACGCCGAGCGGCTTCAGTTCCGCGACGCTCTCGAACACTTTTACGGGAACGCCGATTTGATGCAGGCTGAGCGCCAGCGTCAGCCCGCCGATGCCGCCACCGGCGATGAGTACGGTCATGAGAAAGCCCCTCCGATCATCGGCGTCTTGGCACAGGCGGGCCGCGGTGGGCAACTGCGAAGAGGATGTCTTGCTATGGACCTGGGCTCCGGCAGCGGCTAATTTCCAATTTTCCCATGAGGTCCGACATGCTCAAGCTCTACTACGCCACCGGCACCTGCGCGCTCGCCACCTATATGACCCTGGAGGAGGCCGGCGCCGACTACACGGCTGAACGGCTGAGCTTCAAGGACAACCAGCAGAACAGCCCGGACTATCTCGCGATCAATCCGAAGGGCCGCGTGCCCGCGCTGGTGACCGATCGCGGCGTCCTCACCGAGACGCCGGCGATGCTGGCCTATATCGCGCAAACCTTCCCCAAGGCGAAGCTCGCGCCGCTCGACGATCCCTTCGACTTCGCGCAAGTGCAGTCGTTCAACTCCTATCTCTGCTCGACCGTGCATATCAACCACGCCCACAAGATGCGTGGCGCGCGCTGGGCGACGCAGGAGACCTCGCTTGCGGACATGAAGGCGATGGTGCCGAAGACCATGGCCGCCTGCTTCAAGCTCATCGAGCAGAAGATGTTCAAAGGCCCGTGGGTGATGGGCGATCAGTTCACGATCTGCGATCCCTACCTCCATACGCTCTCGCACTGGCTCGAAGGCGACAGCGTCGACATCAACGCGACGCCGAAGATCGCCGATCATTTCAAGCGCATGTCCGATCGCCCGGCGATCCGCAAGGTGATGGACGCGCAGAAGGCGTAGGAGCACTGCGCGGCCGCATATTCCCCTGTCGTCCCGGGCAAGCGAAGCGCAGACCCGGGACCCATAACCACAGGGAGAAGTTTCGGCCCGAGCTGACAACCACGAGTCTTCGCCAAACCACATCCTGTGGTTATGGGTCCCGGATCAGCGCTCCGCTTCGCTGCGCTTGTCCGGGACGACGCCGAGTGTGTTGAGAGAGCATCCCACCCTACGGCAGTTTGCGCTTGGCTTGCTCCAGCTCCCGTCCCGTCTCCAGCATCAGCCGCCGCAGCCAGATCGAGCCCGGGTCCATCTGCGCCCGCGTCGGATAGAACATGAACTGCTGGTCGATCCCAGGATCGAGCGGCGGCGTCACCGTGACGAGGCCGAGCTGCTTAGACAGCGCCGCGATCAGCCGTCGCGGCACGAAGGCGACGAGGTCGGTTCGCGCGGCGACGTGCAGCGCTTCGAGATAGCCCGACACCACCAGCGAGATATGCCGCTCGATGCCTTTGCTGTGCAGCCAGGTGTCGATGAGATCCTCGGCATTGCCGCGGATGATCACGCCGACATGGCGCGCGGCCAGGAACGTCTCGCGTCGCTTCAGCTTGGTGCCGACGGGATGGCCGCGCCGCACCGCCAGGGCATCGCTGTCGGTGTAGAGCAGCTGACGGTGAAATCCTTTGAAGGCGTTGCCGATCGAGATCACGAGGTCAATGGTGCGGGCGAATTCGGCGTGGAAGATCGCCGGCCCCCGCCACGGCACGACGTCGATGCGGACGTTGGGCGCAAGGCGCGTCACCTTCTCCATCAAAGGCGGCATCAACAGCTCGACCGCAAGATCCGGCATCATCAGGCGGAATTGCCGCTCGCTGCGCGCAGCATCGAAGTCCTCAGGCAGGAACAGCCCGCGGACCTGGTCGAGCGCCTGCGCCAGTGGCGCGCGGAGCGCTTGCGCCCGCGGCGTCAGCTCCATCCGCGCGCCGGTCCGCACCAGCAGCGGATCGCCGAAGATGTCACGCAGGCGCTGCAGTGCGTGGCTCGCCGCCGGCTGCGACAGGCCCATCCTCATCGCGGCGCGGCTGACATTGGCCTCGCGCAGCAGCGCGTCGAGCGCGGTCAGGAGATTGAGGTCAAGCGAGTTCAAATTCATGAGGTGAATAGATATCATATCTGCTATCGATTTGAAGAATTTCGATCGGCGCACGATGATCTCCGTGGTTCTTACCAAAGGAGATGCCGCCATGAGCGCGAGCGCCAACAAGAAACTGATGCAGGATATTTTCGCCGCCGCCGCCAATCCCGATCCGGCCGCGCGCGATCGCGCCCTGTTCACCGCAAGCCTTGCCGACGATGCCAGATGGGTCGTGACCGGCCAGTATTCCTGGTCGCGCACCTTCACCGGCAAGGAGGCGATCCTCAACGATCTGCACGGCTATGTGCGCACCCGCCTGCGCGACCGCACGCGCACCGTGGCGCACCGCTTCATCGCCGATGGCGACGTCGTCGTGGTGGAAGCCAAGGGCGACAACGTCACGCCCGAGGGCGTGCGCTACGACAACGATTATTGTCTCGTGTTTCAGTTCGAGGAGGGCAAGATCAGGGAGATCCGAGAATACTGCGACTCCGTCCTGACCGAGAAGGCGCTGGGTCCTTTTCCGCAGACGGGTGTGAGGGCCGCGAGCTGACCGGACTGAGCCGCGTCGCGTCCGCCAGCCGGTCCCATCCGCCACAGCCGTCGATTGTCGTGCGCGCATGGCGGATGCTGGTGGACATCATGCGGGTTCGGCGGGAGCGTTCCCGGGCCCGGTACCAGCTCGCCGCCATGACCGAACGGGAGCTTCAGGACTGCGGCATGACCCGGTCGGAGATTGCGTACGAGCTGGAGAAGCCCGGTCGGCGAAAGTAAAATGACAGAGCGGACATCGGCGCGCCCTCATCTTCGCGACCCGTGATGGTGAGCGCGCCGATTCATGCATAGCTGGCTACAAAATCAGCAGGCGTTGCGCGCTTCGCCGCAGGTTTGCGCGAAATATTGGAAGGTTCAATTAACGAGTGTCCCCCATTGTGTCGCAGTGCAGCGTGAGTCGCCTCAAGCGCGACGTGCGGCTGCCAGGGTGGCCGTGACGATTGCCGGATTCGTTCGGTCCGCTCGAATTCACATGCATCTGGGTGGACAGTGGGAATGCCGAAGTTTCGTTTGCGGATCAGGGGACGCCTGTACGCAGGCTTCATGGCCCTGGTGGCGGTCGGTCTCGTGATGGCGGTGGTTGCCATCTGGAACTTGCGGTCGGTGCAGGAGCAGGTCGCGAAGGCCTCGGCGTTCTCGGACAGCACGGCGCGGGTGCTGGAGATCTCGACCCATCTCCAGGCGATCCAGCGGGCCAATCTGCGCTACATCTACGATGCCAATGAATCCGCGATGAAGGAGGCCGCCGAGCGGGAGACCGCGGCGACCGAGCTGTTGCAGGTCGGCGCGAAGGGGACGGGCTCCGAGGAGCGGCGGAAGCTCTACAGCGATCTGATCGCCGACATCGCCAAGATGCGAAGCCTGCGTGACAATCTCGGCGACGCCGTCAACGAGGCGCGGACGGGCAAGGCGACGCTGCTCCCGAGCGGCGACGAGCTGACCGTCAAGACGAGCAAGCTGGTCGACATGGCCCGTGCGGCCGTCGACGAGGACACCGCGGCGCTGGTCGCGGATCTCGAATCCAGGCTGCTCGTGGTGCAGATCGCAAATTGGCGTTTCCTGGCCCTGCGCGACACCAAGGGGCCGGCCAACTTCAGGACCAATGTGGACCGGGCGATGCAGCGGCTTTCGGCGCTCGAAAAGAGCCCGCAGGCGAGCGAGCTCCGCACCACGCTCGCTCCGGTGAAGACCTCGCTCGGAATCTACAAATCCGCGTTCGAGACCACGTCGGCGGCGATGCTCCAGGCCGACGAGATCTATCACAAGAACCTCGCGCCGCTCATCGTCGACAGCATCGGCAAGCTCAGGGCCGCGGAAACCACCCTGAAGAAGGATTACAAGGAATCCCGCGACCAGACCGAAGCCGTCATCAGCGGCACGACGACCGTGCAGGAGACTGCGGGCGGCATCGCCATCCTGTTCGGCCTGATCGTCGCCTTCCTGACCGCCCGCAGCCTCGTCGGTCCCCTGACCTCGATGACCCGGGCGATGGGGCTGCTGGCCGGCGGCAATCTCGAGGTCGAGATTCCCGGTCGCGGCAACGCCGATGAGATCGGCGACATGGCCAAGGCGATCCAGGTGTTCAAGGACAACATGGTCGAAACCGAGCGCCTTCGCGCCGAGCAGGTCGCTGTCGAGGCGCGGCAGGCCGAGAGCCGCAAGAAAGACATGGTCCGGCTCGCCGATCAGTTCGAGCAGGCGGTCGGCGAGATCGTGGACACCGTGTCATCGGCATCGAGCGAGCTGGAAGCCTCGGCCGGCACGCTCACCGCGACCGCCTCGCGCGCCCAGAACCGGTCGACTGAAGTGGCCTCCGCCTCGCAGGAGGCCACGGCCAACGTGCAGGCCGTCGCCTCGGCGACGGAAGAGCTATCCTCCTCGGTGAGCGAGATCGCCCGCCAGGTTCAGGAATCCGCCCGCATCGCCACCGAAGCCGTCGGTCAGGCGAGCCGGACCAATGCGCGCGTCGGCGAGCTCTCCAAGGCCGCCGCCCGCATCGGCGACGTGGTCGAGCTGATCACCACCATCGCCGGCCAGACCAATCTCCTTGCGCTGAACGCCACCATCGAGGCGGCGCGCGCCGGCGATGCCGGGCGCGGCTTTGCCGTGGTCGCCTCCGAGGTCAAGGCGCTTGCCCAGCAGACCGCGAAGGCGACCGACGAGATCGCCCAGCAGGTCTCCGGCATCCAGGCTGCCACGGAAGAGTCGGTCGGCTCGATCAGGGAGATCAGCGGCACCATCGAGCGGCTGTCGGAAATCTCCTCGACGGTGGCGGCCGCCGTGGTACAGCAGGGCGCGGCGACGCGCGAAATTTCCCGCAACGTCCAGCAGGCGGCGCACGGCACCCAGCGCGTCTCGACCAATATCGGCGAGGTGCAGCGCGGCGCGTCAGAGACCGGCTCGGCCTCCTCGCAGGTGCTCTCGGCGGCGCGCTCGCTGTCTTCAGACAGCAACCGGCTGAAGCAGGAGGTCGCCAAGTTCCTGAGCTCGGTCCACGCCGCCTGAGCGGGGCTGACATCGAAAGCAGACGTCTCAAGAGCTAAGGATCCACGCGCGTGTGCGTGGATCCGAAGCGAGGCACTACGTGATCCGTCCACAATTCTGTGCGCCACCGGTGCCCAACTCTTGTTTATCGGAACAGACGATAGCGATGTCTTCGTCGGCTTCTCCGTAGTCGACGCCGGTAAAATACAGCCTCAATTAACAATTGTTCCGCAATGTGCGGCGGCGGTGCAGCACGATTCCTGGGGCGCGGTTGCAATGGATCGCCATTGCAATCGTAAGAAGGCCGTCGGCTGCTTCTCTTTTCTTCCTTGATGGGTGGACAGTGATGCCGAGCTTGCGTTTAGGAATTCGGGGGCGTCTTTACGCCGGATTTTCGGTTCTCGTGGTCCTTGGCCTGGTGATGGCCGCGGTCGCCGTTTGGAATCTGTGGGCCGTTCAGGCCCAGATGACGCGGCTGTCCGCGCTGTCGGACAACACGGCGCGCGTGCAGGAAATCTCGATCAACCTCCAGGCGCTGCGGCGCGCCAATCTCCGCTACATCTATGACGCCAACGAGCCGGTCTTCAAGGAGGCTGCGGAGCGGGAGGCCGCGACGGCCGAGCTGTTGAAGGCTGCGGCCAAGTCGACGCTCTCCGAGGAGCGGCTCAAGATCTACAATGGCCTGCTTGCCGACATCGAGAAGATGAAGTCTCTGCGCGAGCGCATGGGCGCCGCCGTCAACGAGACGACCAAGGGCAAGGCCGTTCTGCTCGCCGGTGGCGACGAACTGACCGCCAACACCGGCAAGCTGGTCGAGGCCGCGCGTGCAACCGGCGATACCAGCGTGGTCGCCCCCGTCGCCGATCTTGAATCCAAGGTCCTGCTGGTTCGTGTCGCGAACTGGCGCTTCCTCGCGGTCCGGGACGCAAAGGGGCCGGCGACCTTCAGGACCAATGTCGATCGGGCGCAGCAAGCGCTCAAGTCCCTGGAGGGGGCCGGTCTGCCGGACGAGGTCAAGGCCGCGTTCGGGCCGATCAAGAGCTCGCTTTCGACCTACAAGGCGGCCTTCGAGACGACCTCCGCCGCAATCCTCCAGGCCGATGAAATCTACCGCAACGAGATCGCGCCCCTGATCACCGAAAGCGTCGACAAGCTCAAGGTGGCGGAGACCGGACTGAAGGCGGACTATCAGAAGTCGCGCGCGGCCGCCGATGGCGTCGTTGCCAGCACGACCTGGATTCAGGAAGTCGCCGGCGGCCTTGCGGTCCTGTTCGGCGGCCTCGTCGCCTTCCTGATCGCGCGCAGCATCGTCGGACCGCTGACCACGATGACCCGGGCGATGGGGTTGCTCGCCGGCGGTGATCTCAAGGTCGAGGTCCCCGGCCGTGGTAACAGCGACGAGATCGGAGACATGGCCAAGGCGATCCAGGTGTTCAAGGAGAGCATGGTCGAGACCGAGCGCCTGCGCCACGAGCAGGTCGCGGTCGAGGCGCGGCAGGCCGAGAGCCGCAAGGCCGACATGAGAAATCTGGCCAATCAGTTCGAACGTGCGGTCGGCGAGATCGTCGACACCGTGTCCTCGGCATCGAACGAGCTGGAAGCCTCGGCCGGCACGCTGACGACGACGGCCTCGCGCGCCCAGGACCTGTCGACGGAAGTCGCCAGCGCCGCCCAGGAGGCCTCGGCCAATGTTCAGGCCGTCGCCTCGGCGACGGAAGAGCTCTCCTCCTCGGTCAGCGAGATCGCCCGCCAGGTGCAGGAATCCGCCCGCATCGCCAGCGAGGCGGTGGGGCAGGCGACCAAGACCAACGAGCGCGTCGGCGAGCTGTCCAAGGCCGCCGCCCGCATCGGCGACGTGGTCGAGTTGATCAGCACCATCGCCGGCCAGACCAATCTCCTCGCGCTCAATGCCACGATCGAGGCGGCGCGCGCGGGCGAGGCCGGTCGCGGCTTTGCCGTGGTCGCCTCCGAGGTCAAGGCACTCGCCGAGCAGACCGCGAAGGCAACCGGTGAGATCGCCCAGCAGGTCTCGGGCATCCAGGCTGCCACCGAGGAATCGGTAGGCTCGATCAGGGAGATCAGCGGCACCATCGAGCGGCTGTCGGAGATATCCTCGACGGTCGCGGCCGCCGTGGAAGAGCAGGGCGCGGCGACGCAGGAGATTTCCCGCAACGTCCAGCAGGCGGCTCACGGCACCCAGCGCGTCTCGACCAATATCGGCGACGTGCAGCGAGGGGCATCCGAGACCGGCTCGGCCTCATCGCAGGTGCTGTCGGCGGCACGCTCGCTGTCTTCAGACAGCAACCGGCTGAAGCAGGAAGTCGCCAAGTTCCTGAGCTCCGTCCACGCCGCCTGAACCTTAGAAGCAAAAGGCCACGCGCAAGCGCGTGGCCTCGAAGAGCTGTGTCGTGCGATCAGGCGACCTTGGTCGTCATGTGCCTGAACATGTTGCGACGCGCCTCGTCGTCCATCTCGGCCTTGAAGGTGAACTTGTCCTTCAGCGCGATCGCGCGTGCCGCGGCGGGACGGGCCGAGATCTCGTCGACGAGCCGCTTCACGTTCGGGTAGCGCGCAAAGGCGCCGTCGCCGAGCTTGAACGGCACCATCCGCGCCCAGCCCCACAGCGCCATGTCGACGATCGAATACGCATCGCCGACCATGTAGCTGCGGCCTTTGAGGTGACCGTCGAGGATCGTGTAGTGGCGGTCGGTCTCGTATTGGTAGCGGTTATGGGCGTAGTCGTGGTTCTGGTCCTTCGGCGCGAAATGCTTGAAGTGCACCGCCTGACCCGAATACGGGCCGACGCCGGTCGCCACGAACATCAGCCATGACAGCAATTCGGCGCGATTGGCGGGCAGGAACTTGCCGGTTTTCTCGGCGAGATAGAGCAGGATGGCGTTGGAATCGAACACGATCGTGCCGTTGTCGTCGATCGCCGGCACCTTGGCATTCGGATTGATCTTCAGATAGTCCGGCGAGAACTGCTCGCCCTTGCGGGTGTCGACCGCGACAGGCTCGAACGGCAGTCCGGACTCCTCGAGGAAGAGCGCGACCTTGGTTGGGTTCGGCGATCCGTTGAAATAGAATTTGAGCATTGAGCATCTCCCCAGTGTGTTGCCGAGAGCGAACGCGTGGCGCCCTCTCTTGCCAAACCCGGGGCCGGACGCGCAACCGGCGAGTTTGCCGGGCGGTATCTGTGCGCCACGCAGATCAGCCGGCGTAACAAAGCCCGATCGCCGCCGTAACGACCATCGCCGCGCCGATCGCTTCCAGCCTCAGCCCGAGCTTGGCGGCGAGATGCATGTCGGACGCGCGCGCCGCGCGTTCGGATCCGCGGGCATAGCCGTGCACGATGACGTCGTGATTGAAATTGTCGTGCGCTTCGTTGCTGCTGGCGAGCCCGACGCAGACCACGAGCACGCCGAACAGCGCGAGGCCGAAGAAGCCGAGCAGTGCGATCAGGAACATCGGAAACATGCCGAGCAGGAAGATCGGCAGCAGCGGCACCAGCAGCAAAGTCTCGGACTGTCGTCGCATGGGGGCCACCCGTCGGGGCGGGGCTGATCGCAAGAATGTAGTCCCGGCTGTGGCCGCGTTCAACCCTCCGTAGGGTGGGCAAAGCGAAGCGTGCCCACGTTCTGTATCTACGGCGAAGGATTCGTGGGCACGGCGCTTTGCGCCTTTGCCCACCCTACAAGGTCACGACGTGCGGCAGCAGCTACTCCGCCGCCATACCTGCGCGGATCTCCGCACGCAGCTCGTCGATCAGCTTGAGGCCCTTCTTGGTCTCGACGTGCCAGAAGGTCCAGCCGTTGCAGGCCTGCGCCCCTTGCGCCACGGCGCCGATGCGGTGGATCGAGCCGACCTTGTCGCCGAGCATGATGGCGCCGTCGGCGCGGACGAGGGCGCCGAGCTTCTTCTTGGCGTCGAACAGTTTGGTGCCGGGCATGATCATGCCACGCTCGATCAGCTCGGAGAACGCGACGCGCGGAGCTTCGCGCGCGGTCATGAACGGGGCGAGGCTCTCTTCCGGCAGCGGCTCGACCTTGGCGATGCGCGCTTCGGCGGCCTTGGCATAGGTCTTGTCGCGCTCGAAGCCGATATAGGAGCGGCCGAGGCGCTTGGCGACGGCGCCGGTGGTGCCGGTGCCGTTGAACGGATCGATCACGAGATCGCCGGGCTTCGACGACGACAGCAGCACGCGCGCGAGCAGGCCCTCCGGCTTCTGCGTTGGGTGCACCTTCTTGCCGTCGGCGCCCTTGAGGCGCTCCTCGCCGGTGCAGAGCGGGATCAGCCAGTCCGAGCGCGCCTGTACGTCCTCGTTGGCGGCCTTCAGCGTTTCGTAGTTGAACGTGTAGCCCTTGGCTTTTTCGTCACGCGCGGCCCAGATCATCGTCTCGTGCGCGTTGGTGAAGCGGCGACCGCGGAAGTTCGGCATCGGATTGGTCTTGCGCCAGACGATGTCGTTCAGGAGCCAGAAGCCGAGGTCCTGCATGATCGCGCCGACGCGGAAGATGTTGTGATAGGAGCCGATCACCCAGATCGTCGCCGACGGCTTCATCGCGCGGCGCGCGGCCAAGAGCCACGCGCGGGTGAAATCGTCATAGGCGGAAAACGAATCGAACTTGTCCCACTCGTCGTTGACGGCATCGACATGGGATTCGTCGGGGCGCTTGAGATCGCCCTTGAGCTGCAGGTTGTACGGCGGATCTGCGAACACCAGATCGACGCTGCCGGCCTGAAGCTTCGACATCTCGGCGACGCAATCGCCGACGATGATGCGATGCGAGGCGGACTCAAAATTTGTGCGGGGCGCCCTTGCAGACGCCCCGCGACGCGACTCTACCATGACTCAAGAACTCTGACTCAGGCGACGCTGTCGGCGACGCGGGACCAAACAACCGACTGGCCGTTACATTGCAGCGGCAAAGTAAAAAACGACTTAACCCGCTGCTTTTCTGAGCAGGCGTCGCATCGCCCGCGATATGCCGCGTGATGCGCACAATCGCTGTGTTTTACGGTATATTTCGCATTCATCTGCGGAGCGGCGGCTGCCGCGACTGCAAATTTCTCTCGGAAAAAATTGCACGCGGACCGGAAAAAATTGCTGGTGCGGGCGTGCTGTCGCACTAGGCAATTTTTGCCGACCGGGATATTGATTAACGCAATGGAAATTTTACCTGTGTGGCGCGTTGAGCTTTTGCGTATCTGTGCGCCGACGAGACTGAATCATGGACCCCCGAGGGACAACCGCCATGCGTTACGATGACTTCCGCCGCAGCGACGACGTCGAGGATCGTCGCGACGAAGGTGGTGGCTTTGGCGGCGGCGGTGGAGGAGGCGGGTTCGGCCTGCCGATGGGCGGCGGCGGACTCGGCATCGGTACCATCATCGTGCTCGGCCTGATCGGCTATGCCTTCGGCATCGATCCGCGCGTCCTGATCGGCGGCGCCGAGATCCTCTCCGGCGGCGGCCAGGTGCCGAGCTACCAGACCGATCGGCAGTCGACCTCGGCCAAGCGCGGCGCGCCGACCGACGAGGTCGGCAGCATGATATCAGGCATCCTCGGCGAGATTGACGATCGCTGGAGCGAGATCTTCCAGGCCAGCGGCCAGAATTATACCGGTCCGAAGGTCGTGCTGTTCCGCAACGCCACCAATGGCGGCCGCTGCGGCATGGCGCAGTCGGCGATGGGCCCGTTCTACTGCCCGCCGGACCGCACCATCTTCCTCGACACCAGCTTCTTCCGCGAGGTCGAGACGCGCTTCCGCGGCTGCTCCGGCAAGTCGGCGTGCAACTTCACCACCGCCTACATCATCGCGCACGAGGCCGGCCATCACATCCAGAACCTGCTCGGCATCATCCCGCGCGTGACGCGCCTGCAGCAGCAGGCCGGCAGCAAGGCCGAGGCCAACGCGCTCCAGGTCAAGGTGGAGTTGCAGGCGGATTGTCTCTCCGGCGTCTGGGTCAACCGCGAGGCCAAGAAGCGTCCGAATTTCCTCGAGCCCGGCGACATCGACGCCGCGCTGACCACGGCGAGCGCCATCGGCGACGACACGCTGCAGCGCCAGGCGACGGGCCGCGTCGTGCCCGACTCCTTCACCCATGGCTCGGCCGCGCAACGCAAGCAGTGGTTCATGACCGGCTATCAGCAGGGCACGGTCCAGGCCTGCAACACGTTCGGCGGCGGGCAGTAGCGACGGTCTCGTGCCCCGGACGCGGCGCAGCATGTAATGCTGCGCTGCTGAGCCGGGGCCCACAACGCCGGTCTCCCAAGCCTCTGACATGGGTCCCGGCTCTGCGATGCATCGCTCACGCGCTGCATCGCGTCCGGGACACGAGAGGAAGTACCAATGGCCTCGATCGACGAATCCAAACAGTTCATCCCGCTCAACATCGCGGTGCTCACCGTCTCCGACACGCGCGCGCTCGCCGATGACAAGTCGGGCCAGACGCTCTCCGACCGCCTGACCTCAGCCGGTCACCATCTCGCCGCGCGCGAGATCGTCACCGACGACGTCGAGGCGATCCGCACGGTCATCCGTCGCTGGATTGCGGATGCCGGCATCGACGTCGTCATCACCACCGGCGGCACCGGCTTTACCGGGCGCGACGTCACGCCGGAGGCGATCGAGCCGCTGTTCGAGAAGCGCATGGACGGCTTCTCGATCGCCTTCCACATGCTGAGCCACGCCAAGATCGGCACGTCGACGATCCAGAGCCGCGCCACCGCGGGCGTTGCTGGCGCGACCTACATCTTCTGCCTGCCGGGCTCGCCCGGCGCCTGCCGCGACGGCTGGGACGGCATCCTCGCAAGCCAGCTCGACTACCGCACACGCCCCTGCAATTTCGTCGAGATCATGCCGCGGCTGGACGAGCATCTGCGCCGGCCGAAAGCGCAGGGCGCGACAGTGTAGTCTGTTCTTTCTTCCCTTCCCCCCTTGCGGGGGAAGGTGGCGCGAAGCGCCGGATGAGGGGTATCTATCGGCACGGAATGCGAGGAGGCATACCCCTCACCCCAGTGAGCTTGTGTCTCCTTGCGTCGCTGCCCTCTCCCGCAAGGGGAGAGGGCACAACAATGCGCATCGCTCCGTAGTCCGCGCCGCGTCTCGCGCAGCTAGAGATCCCGCTCCCACGTCTCACCAATCAGATCGTGCCCGAAGCTATGATGCGGCTTCGTCGCGACCAGCTCGAAGCCGGCGCTCTTATAAATGCCGCGCGCGGCCACCAGAATGCTTTGCGTCCATAGCGTCATCCTGCGGTAGTCGCGCTCGCGGGCGCCCTGGATGCATTGCTCGACCAGCGCGCGGCCGACGCCGAGCCCGCGCGCTTTCTTCTCCACCTGC
The DNA here is from genome assembly GCF_038969555.1 of Bradyrhizobium sp. B117. NCBI lineage: Bacteria > Pseudomonadati > Pseudomonadota > Alphaproteobacteria > Hyphomicrobiales > Nitrobacteraceae > Bradyrhizobium > Bradyrhizobium sp. B117. The sequence continues at coordinate 7,652,408 of NZ_CP152414.1, read as the reverse complement.
AACAGGCGCAGCTTGGCGATCTCGTCCGTGGCCTTGACCAGGAAGATCGAGCCGACCGGCTCGCCGCCGACCTCCGCCATCCAGCAATGTTCGCGCGCGGCGTCGTAATTCCTGATGAACTGTGCGCAGATCTCGGCGACCAGCGCCTCATAGCTGATGTCCCAGCCGTAGTCCGCGGCATAGGCGGCGCCTTGGCTGGAGATGACCCAGCCCATATCGCCGACGCGATGGCTGCGCAGCATGAACGAAGCGGGCTGGCTTCGCCGTTGCTCCAGCACGGCCTCGATGGTCGCCATGGCCTGCGTGAGCCGCGCTGCATCGCCGGCCGAAAGCTGCGCCAGCATGGCGGCAACCTCGTTTTGCGAGCCGAGATTCAGCTGGGCGAAGGTCTGGCGGCCCTTGGCGGTGAGGCTGAGCTGATATTGCCTGCGATCCGCGGGCAGGGGCTTTCGCGTGATCAGTCCCTTCTCGTCAAAACTCTGCACGATGCGGCTGAGATAGCCGGGGTCGAGACCAAGCTCGTTGCCGATTTCTTTTGCCGAAAGGTCGTCGCGATGCGCGAGCTCGTAGAGCACCCGGGCCTCGCTGAGCGAGAACGGGCTCTGTCCCAGGTGCTGGTCGAGCACGCCGAGCTTGCGGGTGTAGAAGCGGTTGAAGGCGCGGACCGCTGCGATCTGGTGGTCGGTACCGTTGAATGACATCGGGACACCTCAATAATTGCCATTGTCAAATAATTATTTGACTTTGGCAAGTATCAGGTGCCTCAGCCGACCATGACGATCCGGCTGCGCAGCATGGTCCGGGACGAGCGGCCGAGCCGGCGGAGCAGCTGCGCCTCGGAACGGCGAGCCTGGGGCGGATAGCCGCCGACCCGTTCGTAATGGTCGCGCGCGATCAAAAGTCCCTGGTCGCCCAGCGGGCCGACCAGCTTGCGCGCCACGGCGCGGAGCACGTCGCGCAGACCGGTATCGGCGTAGGGCGAGCGGGCATAGCGGAACACCGCCGCGCGATCCCGTCCGCTGCTGGAGACGGCCTGGATGAACTGGGTGGTCTCCTCGATCCAGCCCGTTTCCAGCACGGCGCCGGCGGGCAGGAACATCAGCCAGGGCGAACGGGCCTGAAGCGCGCCGGCGGCGAGCGCCGCGCCTTGCGAGGATCCCTCGAAACCGATGAAACGGCAGCCTGCGACGTCGGCAACGCGCTCGATGACGCCGTTCCGGGTGCCGTCGACCAGCAGCACTTCGCGGATGACGCCCGCGGCGGCACCGGGCACCAGCGCGGCCAGAGTTGCGACCGCCGTCTGTTCGACGCCTTCGGTCGGGATGATGACGCTCAGCATGACTGAAGCTTCGATGTCCGCAATTCGGGAGAAGCGTAGCTTGTTATGACTTTGTCATAAACCTGCGGCGTCACCGAGTGCAACTTTTTGGCGGCGTCCCGGGATGTGATGGTAAACCACGCCCGCCCATCGCAGCCAAATGTGTCTCGCGCGGGGTGACAATATTGCCGAATGTTTCGGCGAATCTCGGCTTCGTGAGCTTCAAACGGGGCTGTCTCCGCCGATATGATCGAGGTGAGGACGCCTCCGGTCCGCAAGCCTGCATCGGCGGTCTGACATGGACCCTACGACGGGAAAACCCGCAACCGCCGGTGCCGAGAGTGAGATAGTCGAGTGACCGCCGATCAACTTCCCATTGGCACCACGCCAGCATCGCCGAAGTCGGACGCCGCGCCGACCTTGCGGATCCGCGCCGTCATGCTCGGCGAACGCATCAATCCGTCCGGGCTCGAGCTCGGCGCACCCGTCTCCTCGACGCCCGCCGCCTTCCGCGTCCATGCCGGCCTCGCCGTGATCTTCCGCTACGGCGTCGTGGTGCTGATCGGGCTCCTCCCTTCGGAGGAGAAGGTGCTGCTCGATAGCCTCAAGTCCCGCGTGATCGGCGAGCTCAGCCCCCATGAGGAGGAGACCGCGCAGGCCCAGCTCTGCAAGGATGAAAATGCCGAAGCGATCCAGCCGGGCGGCCCGATCAATCTCTCGAAATTTTCCGACGAACGGCTGCTGCTGATCGCGGACGCACTCGCCAAAAGCACGTCGCTGGCACGCGACGAGCGGCGCGTCGCTGCGGTCTTCGACGTCATCGAGCCTTTTGCGCGGGAGCTTGCCGAGAAAGGCCGTACGTCGCGGCGACGCAGGGGCATCCTGCAGCTCATCGGCAACGCGCTGCTCGTCCAGCAGCGTGTCGCCGGCCGCGTCGCGGTCGCTGAAAAGCCCGACGCGCTCTGGGAAAAACCGCAGCTCGACCGGCTCTATGCGCGTCTCGAAGATGAGTACGAATTGAAGGAGCGTCTCGACACGCTCGAGCGCAAGCTCACGGTCGTCGCGGAGACCGCCGATGCATTGACCGACATCATCGACACCCAGCGCTCACTCCGCCTCGAAATCGCGGTGGTCGTGCTGATCCTGATCGAGGTCGCGATCGGATGCATCCAGATTTTCGCGGGTATTCACTAACAGCGAGCTGCGCGTTACTGCGCCCTCTCCCCTTGTGGGAGAGGGCAGCACCGCTGGGAGACACAAACTCACTGGGGTGAGGGGTCTGTCTCCGCATGTTCATTCGCAGATGTGACCGCGGATAGAGACCCCTCATCCGGCGCTTCGCGCCACCTTCTCCCACAAGGGGAGAAGGGAAGAACGCATCTCATCACGCTCTATTTGGCTGGATTCGCCGTCGTTCGCAGTATCGTAGGGTGGGCAAAGGCGCGCTCGCGCCGTGCCCACCACCGAGAATTGGTGGGCACGCTTCCGCCTTCGCTCTTCGAGCTACGGCGGACAGGTCGCTTTGCCCACCCTACGATACTGTCCCGGTAGCTTGCAGCACCGAGACGCAATGCCGTGCGATCGTCAGTTCTTCGTTAGTCGGGATGACGAAGACATCCACCGCCGAGGCGCCGGCATTGATCCGCCCGCGGCCCGCGTCATTCGCCGCCGCGTCGATGCGCACGCCGAGCCACGCAAGACGCTCGCCGATCGCGCTGCGGATATCGCTCGCATGCTCGCCGATGCCGCCGGTGAAGACCAGGCAATCCAGCCCGCCGAGCGTGGCCGTCATCATTGCGACCTGCTGCGCCGCACGAAGCGTGAAGAGATCGACCGCTTCCCGCGCCGCCGCCTCGTGGCTCGCGAGCAGCGTGCGCATGTCGGCCGAGATGCCGGAGACGCCGAGCAGACCCGACTGGTGATAGAGCAGGTGCTGGACGTCTTCGCCGGACATCTTCTCGTGCTGCTGCAGATAGAGCAGCAGGCCGGGATCGATCGTGCCGCTTCGCGTGCCCATCACGAGGCCGTCGAGCGGCGTCAGCCCCATCGTGGTATCGACGCTGCGGCCATCGCGCAATGCGCAGAGGCTCGCGCCATTGCCGAGATGCGCGATGACGATGCGCCTCGTCGCGAGCTCCGGCGCGATTTCCGCGAGGCGGCCGGCGACATATTCGAACGACAGGCCGTGGAAGCCGTAGCGGCGGATGCCGCGCGCCTCGAAGCGCCTTGGAATGGCAAAGCGGCTCGCCGGCGGCGCCATGCTGTGATGGAAGGCGGTGTCGAAGCAGGCGATCTGCGCGAGGCCGGGCCTGATCGCTGCGATGGTGCGGATCGGCTCCAGGCATCGTGGCTGATGCAGCGGCGCGAGCGGCGTCAACGCCTCCAGCCTTGCATAGACACCATCCGTCAATTCGACCGGGCCTGAATAATCCGGCCCGCCATGAACGATGCGGTGACCGACAGCGCGTAAGCGATGACCGCCAAAACGATCCTCGACGAAGCCCAGCACATCGGTGAACAGATCGCCGCTGTTCGCCTCAGACGCCTCCTTGTGCGTCTCGAACAGGTCTTCGCCCGCAGGGCTCTTCACGGCGAGCCGGGGCTTTGCCTCGTGTTCGTCGAGCAGGCCGTTGCAGAGCAGGGTGGGCTCGGCCGCGGAGATATCGAACAGGCCGAACTTGATGCTCGACGAGCCCGAGTTGAGAACGAGAACCGCATCGGACATGGGGCGTCAATCGCCGGCCTCGGCCGGCGTGTTGCCGCCGGCGCGGTCGGGCCAGACCCAGTCGCGCACCTCAGGCATGTCCTCGCCGTGCTCGCGCACGTAACGCGAATGCTTGATCAGTCTGTCACGGAACTGCTGCTTCACCTGCGCGGCCTTGGTCGCCAGGCCCGGCACGCGTTCGATCGCCTCGATGGCGAGGTGATAGCGGTCGAGCCCGTTGAGCACGACCATGTCGAACGGCGTCGTCGTGGTGCCCTCCTCGGCAAAGCCGCGCACATGCATGCCGGCATGGTTGGTGCGGTTATAGGTGAGGCGGTGGATCAGATACGGATAGCCGTGATAGGCGAAGATCACAGGCTTGTCGCGCGTGAACAGGCTGTCGAAGTCGCGGTCGGACAGGCCGTGCGGATGCTGCTCGCTCGGTTGCAGCGTCATCAGGTCGACGACGTTGACGACGCGGATCTTCAGGTCCGGCAGCGCCTTGCGGAGGAGGTCGACGGCGGCAAGCGTCTCGAGTGTCGGCACGTCACCGGCGCAGGCCATCACGACGTCGGGTTCGCTGTCGGCGCCCTCATTGCCGGCCCAGGTCCAGATGCCGATGCCGGCATCGCAATGTGTGGCGGCCTCCTGCATCGACAGCCATTGCGGTGCCGGCTGCTTGCCGGCGACGATGACGTTGATGCGATTGTAAGTGCGCAGGCAGTGATCGGCGATCCACAGCAGCGTGTTGGCATCCGGCGGGAGATAGATGCGGACGATGTCGGCCTTCTTGTTGGCGACGAGGTCGACGAAGCCGGGGTCCTGATGGCTGAAGCCGTTATGGTCCTGACGCCAGACATGCGAGGTCAGGAGATAATTGAGCGAGGCGATCGGGCGCCGCCATGGCAGATGCCGCGTCACCTTCAGCCATTTGGCGTGCTGGTTGAACATGGAATCCACGATGTGGATGAAGGCCTCGTAGCAGGAGAAGAAGCCGTGGCGGCCGGTGAGCAGATAGCCTTCGAGCCAGCCCTGGCAGAGATGCTCGCTCAAGACTTCCATGACGCGGCCGTCCTGCGCGAGATGCACATCGTAAGGCTCGATCGGCTCCATCCAGACGCGTTCTGTGGCTTCGAACACCGCGTCCAGCCGGTTTGACGCGGTTTCGTCCGGGCCCATGATGCGGAAATTGCGCTCTTGCGCGTTGAGGCGGACGACGTCCCGCAAGAATTTGCCGAGCTCACGCGTCGCCTCTGCAGTGACGCCACCGGGTTGCGGCACGTCCACGGCAAAACTGCGGAACTCCGGCAGCTTCAGCTCCTTCTTGAGCAGCCCGCCATTGGCGTGCGGGTTGGCGCCCATGCGCCTGTTGCCTTCGGGCGCCAGCGCCTGAAGCTCGGCGATGAGCGCGCCGTTCTTGTCGAACAGTTTTTCCGGCTCGTAGCTGCGCATCCACTCTTCGAGAATCTTCAGATGCGCCGGGTTCTCGCGACAGCTCGCAACGGGCACCTGATGCGCGCGCCAAAAACCTTCGACCTTCTTGCCGTCGACCTCCTTCGGCCCGGTCCAGCCCTTCGGGCTGCGCAGCACGATCATCGGCCAGCGCGGCCGTTCAATCGTCTTGCGACCGTCGCGGGCGCGCTGCTGGATCGAGCGGATGCTGGCGAGCGCGACGTCGAGCGCGTCCGCCATGGCCTGGTGCATCAATTTGGGGTCGTCGCCCTCGACGAACAGCGGCTCGTGGCCGAGCCCGCGGAAGAGATCGCGGATCTCGCTGTCGGGCATCCGCCCGAGTACGGTCGGGTTGGCGATCTTGTAGCCGTTGAGATGCAGGATCGGCAGCACCGCGCCGTCGTGGGCGGGGTTCAGGAACTTGTTCGAATGCCAGGACGCTGCGAGCGGGCCGGTCTCGGCCTCGCCGTCACCGACTACGCAGGCGACGATCAGATCGGGATTGTCGAAGGCCGCGCCGTAGGCGTGCACCAGCGCATAACCGAGCTCGCCGCCTTCGTGGATCGAGCCCGGCGTTTCCGGCGCCGCATGGCTCGGAATGCCGCCGGGGAAGGAGAACTGTCTGAAAAGTTTTCGCAATCCCTCCGCATCGCGCGCGATATCCGGATAGATCTCGCTGTAGCTGCCTTCGAGATAGGTGTTGGCGACCATGCCCGGGCCGCCATGCCCGGGCCCGCAGACATAGATGATGCTGAGATCAAGCGCGCGGATGACGCGGTTGAGATGGGCGTAGATGAAGTTCAGCCCTGGCGTCGTGCCCCAATGGCCGAGCAAACGCGGCTTGATGTGCTCGGGCCGCAGGGGCTCTCGCAGCAGCGGGTTGTCCAAGAGATAGATTTGCCCGACGGAGAGGTAGTTCGCGGCGCGCCAATAGCGATCGAGCAGATCGAGGTCGCTGCTTGCGGCGGCCGATTGTTGTTGATTTGTCATGTTCATGCCGACCTTCACCCAGGGATCGTCACCAACTTTGTTCCGGCGCGATCGATCCCTGGGCGGCATCAAACGGGATCGCCTCGACAAGCGTGTTGCGCGAGGTCAAAGCCGCGCGCCCGAAGTTTGGGCGGCTACTGTGCATGGGGTTGTTTTCGAGTTTTTTGTTTGTGTTCTTGATTTGTTCCTATGTCGTGCTATCTTGGCTGCATGAGTCCAGCATCCTCTCATGCTCTCAAGCACCCGCCGGTCACGGCGCCCTCCGAGCCGGCGGGTGCGGACTCTGATTTTCCCCAGCTTGGCGCCGCCATCGACCGTGCGCGCAGGCGAGGGCGGGGCGCCCAGTCCAATGCCAGCGGCCGTTATGAGGCCGAGGCCCGCGTCGCCTTCGACGATGGCTGGCAGAGCCTGGAAGATCTGCCGCCGTTCAAGACCTCGGTCGCGGTCGACACCTCGCGCAAGGTGATCACCCGCAACGATTCACCCGACATCGGCTTCGACCGCTCGATCAATCCCTATCGCGGCTGCGAGCATGGCTGCGTCTATTGCTTCGCGCGGCCGACGCATGCCTATCTCGGCCTGTCGCCGGGGCTCGACTTCGAGTCGAAGCTGTTCGTGAAGCCCGAGGCGCCGGCGCTGCTCGAGAAGGAACTCGCCGCGCCCGGCTACGAGCCGCGGATGATCGCGATCGGCACCAACACCGATCCCTATCAGCCGATCGAGCGCGAGCGCAAAATCATGCGCGGCATTCTCGAAGTGCTGGAGCGCACCGGCCATCCCGTCGGCATCGTCACCAAATCGGCGCTGGTGGTGCGCGACATCGACATTCTCTCGCGCATGGCGAGGCGCAACCTTGCCAAGGTCGCGATATCGGTCACCTCGCTCGATCCGAAGCTGGCGCGCACCATGGAGCCGCGGGCCTCGACGCCGCCGAAGCGGCTGGAGGCGCTGAAGCAGCTCTCGGACGCCGGCATTCCCACCACCGTGATGGTCGCGCCCGTGATCCCCGCGCTGAACGATTCCGAGATCGAGCGCATCCTCGATGCCGCCGCCCATGCCGGCGTCAAGGAGGCCTCCTATGTGCTGTTGCGGCTGCCGCTGGAGGTGCGCGATCTCTTTCGGGAATGGCTGATGGCCAACTATCCGGACCGCTATCGTCACGTCTTCACGCTGATCCGCGACATGCGCGGCGGCCGCGATTACGATGCGAAATGGGGCGAGCGGATGAAGGGCACCGGACCGATGGCCTGGACCATCGGCCGACGCTTCGAGATCGCCTGCGACAGGCTTGGCCTCAACAAGCGGCGCTCGAAGCTGACGACGGATCACTTTGCCAAGCCGAAGCAGAACGGCGAGCAGCTCAGCCTGTTCTGATCGGGAAAGGGAAGACGCGTCGCATGAGCAAAGATCTCCCTCCGCCGGTGCCGCGGCTTACCGTTATCACGCTGGGCGTCAGCGACATCCGCGCCAGCATCGCCTTTTACGATGCGCTCGGCTTTGCGCGCCGTCTGAAGGCAACCGGCGAGGCGGTCGCATTCTACGATACGGGCGGTCCGGTGCTCGCGCTGTATCCCTGGGATCAGCTCGCAGCCGACGCCAAGTTACCTGACGATCCGAGGCCATCGACCTTCCGCGGCACGACGCTTGCCTGGAACTGCCGGACACGCGAGGAGGTCGATGCCGTGCTGGCTTTCGCCCTTGGCAAGGGCGCGGCTCCGCTGAAAGCGGCGCATGAGACCGATTACGGCGGCTATTCCGGCTATTTCGCCGATCCCGACGGCCATCCCTGGGAAGTGGTCGTCGCGCCCGGCATCGAGGTCGGCGAGGATCGGCGGGTGCATCTGGCGGAGTAGGACGGGTCTGAATAACGGGAATTGCGTGGGGTTCCCGGTTGCGCTCGCCGGATCGCTTGCGCACGATCCCGGCCATGATTCGGGACAAGTCCGCCAAGAAGCCGGCCAAAGACGCGCCCAAGCCGAGCGCCGCTGCGAAGAAGGCCGCGCCCGGCAAGGCGGGCAAGACCTCTGCCGTCAAGGCGCCTGCCGTCAAGGCCGCGCCGGTCCTGCCCGGCAAGAAAGGCATCATCGCGATCGCGCCGCCGAGCTTCCGCCGCGAGCGCGCGCTGATCAAGCGCGGCATCTGGCCGGTCGCGGGCTGCGACGAGGCCGGCCGCGGGCCGCTGGCCGGTCCCGTGGTGGCGGCCGCGGTGATTCTCGATCCCGACCGCATCCCGCGCGGCATCGACGATTCCAAGCGCCTGACCGCCGAGGAGCGCGAAAGACTGTTCGACAAGATCTGCGCCACCGCACAGGTCTCGGTCGCCGTCGCCTCGCCGTCGCGAATCGACCGCGACAACATTTTGCGCGCCTCGCTGTGGGCCTTGAAGCGCGCCGTGGTGGCGCTGCCGGAAGCGCCCCGCCACGTCTTCGTCGACGGCCGCGACCGCCTCGACACGCCTTGCGACTGCGAGGCCGTGATCGGCGGTGACGGCATCGTGCTGTCGATCGCAGCCGCCTCGATCATCGCCAAGGTGACGCGCGACCGCCTGATGTGCGCGCTGGCGCAGGACTGCCCCGGCTACGGCTTCGAGCAGCACAAGGGCTATGCCGTCCCCGAGCATCTCGACGCCCTCGATCGCCTTGGCCCCTCCATCCACCACCGCAGCTTCTTCGCCCCCGTCGCGGCGGCCCGTGCCAAGCACATGCCCTGGACCGTCGAGCCGGTGCAGGATCTGTTCACGGTGGCCGAGGTCGAGGTGCAGGTGGAAGCGAGTGTGGAAGTCGATATCTCCGCGAATCTCTAGGGGCCTGGCCCGCAGCCTCCGAATCGTCATGGCCGGGACAAGCCCGGGCATGACGACGTGTTGTGCGTGTGCCCTCGCGCCTAACTCCGTAAGAACGGGGAGAGGGAGCAGACCGTCGTTGCCACAGCGCGCTGCGCCCATTATCAAAACAGGTGTGAGCGAATAGGGCCGGCTGGACGGGTTGGCTGCATCTTTCGGACGTTGCATGCGGTTTACCTCCCTGGTCATCGAGCTCATTCGCGCCCGGCCGCGGCTGATTGTGTGGATCGCCGTGCTGCTCCAGGCTTTGATGTGGCTGTTCGTGGCGCTGGCGTTCTATCGCAGCCCGCCCGGGAGCCTCGCGACGCTGCTGGCGTTCGGCCGCGAATATCAGGTCGGTACGGATCTGGGGCCGCCGCTGCCGATCTGGCTCGCCGATATCGCCTATCGCGCCGCCGGCGGCCACGTGTTCGGCGTCTACGTGCTGGCCCAGCTCTGCGAGATCGCGACCTTCATCGCGCTCTATCATCTCTCCCGCGCCGTGGTCGGCTCGCAGCAGGCGGTGCTCGCCGTGCTCCTGACCATGACGGTGCTGGCCTTCTCTTCGCCCGCGCTCGATTTCGGCCCGCTGGTGCTGGCGCGGCCGCTCTGGGCGCTGTTGCTGCTGCATTCCTGGCAGATCATCGGCCAGCGCCGCGGCAATGCCTGGTTCGCCTGGTCGATCGAGGCCGGCCTGCTGCTGCTGACCACGCCTGCCGCGATCTTCCTGCTGCTGCTGATCGTCGTCTTCGCACTCTCGACCGCCGGCGGCCGTCGCACCCTGCGCTCGCTCGATCCCTTGTTCGCGCTGATCGTCGTCGCGGTGCTGGCGCTGCCCTATGCGGTCTGGCTGATGCGCGCGGAGACGTTTGTGATGCCGGCCTTGCCGCAAGTCACGGAGCTCAGCGCCCGCGCGCTCCATGCGGCCTGGCTGCTTGGCGGGCTCGTGCTCGGCGCGGCGACGATCCCGGCGCTGACCTTCCTCAACACCGGCCTGTTCGTCACCAAGGGCGAGGAAGCGCCGATCATTTTCCGCCCACCAGTCGAGCCGCTCGGGCGCAACTTCGTTTACTTCTTTGCGCTGGCGCCGGCACTCGGCGCGGTGCTGATCTCGGGCCTGCTCGGGCTCAACTCCGTCGTCGGCGGCGCCGGAGTCGTGCTGGTGATGTCCGGGCTTGCCGTGGTGGTCGCGGCCGGCGACCTCATCGCAATGCGCCGCGCGCGGATGCTGCGGACGGTGTGGGCTGCCGCCGTCGCCGCGCCGGCCGCCGGCGTCGTGCTCGCCGTGCTGTTCCTGCCCTGGACCGGCACCAATGAAATCGCGACCTCGATGCCGGCGCGTGCGATCTCTGATTTCTTCGACGAGAGCTTCGCTCGCCGCACCAATCATCGCCTGCGCGCGGTCGCCGGCGACACCCAGCTCGCCAGCCTGATCACGCTGCATTCCGGCCGGCCGCATCTGTTCATCGACGCTCAGCCCGGGCGGACGCCGTGGATGAGCCAGGCCAAGTTCAGCGAGACCGGCGGCGTCGTGGTCTGGCGCACCTCCGACACGGCCGGCACCCCGCCGCCGGAAATCCTCGCGCGCTTTCCCGGCATCGTGCCGGAGGTGCCGCGCGCGTTCGAATGGCTGGTTAATGGTCGACAGGGATTGCTGCGCATCGGCTGGGCCATCGTGCGGCCGAAGGGAAACTGACCCGCGTGCTCCGGCCGCTGACATCGTAGGGTGGGCAAAGGCGCAAAGCGCCGTGCCCACGTCAGTCTATCCGTAGCCACGATAAAGCTGGTGGGCACGCTTCGCTTTGCCCACCCTACAAGAGCTCGCTACCCCGCCAGCACCTTCGCGATCGCGCGCAGATCCTGCCAGGCCAGGCGTTTGTACGCCGGCGAGCGCAAGAGGTAGGCCGGGTGGAACGTCGGCAACGCGCGGATGGTGCGCTGGCCGGTCTCGTACTCGAACCAGCGGCCGCGCGTGCGCATGATGCCCTCGCGCGTCGACAGCAGCGTCTGTGTCGAGGGATTGCCGAGCGTCACCAGCACGTCGGGATTCACCAGTTCGATCTGGCGCTGGATGAAGGGCAGGCAGATCTGCGTCTCCTGCGGCGTCGGCGTGCGGTTGCCGGGCGGCCGCCAGGGAATAACGTTGGCGATGTAGGCGGTGGTGCGGTTGAGGCCTATGGCGCCGATCATGAGGTCGAGCAGCTTGCCGCTGCGCCCGACGAACGGCAGTCCCTCGATGTCCTCGTCACGGCCCGGCGCCTCGCCGACGAACATGATGCGCGCCTGCGGATTGCCGTCGGCGAACACCAGCCGCGTCGCCGTGTGCTTCAGTGCGCAGCCCTCGAAGTTTTGCATCAGCTCGCGCAGCGCCTCGAGCGTCGGCGCGGTGCGCGCGGCCTCGCGCGCGGACGCGATGGCGACGTCGGGCGCAGGTGCGGCCTCGCCGCGCATCACCGCAGGCGCGGCGACCGGCCGCGGCGCCTCGATCGGCGGTGCCGCGCGCGGGGCCGGAGGCGGGGCGTCCAATTCCGCCAGGCGGTCGATCGGCTCCTCCGCGAGCGCGCAGTCGACTCCGGCCTCCAGATAGAAGGCTAAGAGCTCGCGGACGGTGGGTGCGGGTTCGGGTATCATCGGAAAGTCTGACTATTAGTTCAGTTTAGGCCGCCTTGCATCCCAGCGGAACGCATTTCCGTGGTTGTCCTACCCGGAAAAATCGGAAACAAGGGGGCGCAAATGACAAGGAACCGTCTCAAGGGCTGAGATCAGATGAGCACCGAAGAACTTCCCCCGCGCGAATCCATGGAATTCGATGTCGTCATCGTCGGCGCCGGCCCCTCCGGCCTGGCCGCGGCGATCCGGCTGAAGCAGCTCAACGCCGATCTCAACATCGTCGTCGTGGAGAAGGGCTCCGAGGTCGGCGCGCACATTCTGTCCGGTGCGGTGATCGATCCGATCTCGCTCGACAAGCTGATCCCCGACTGGCGTGAGGATCCCGACTGTCCGCTGAAAACGCAGGTCAAGGACGACCACTTCTACTGGATGTTCGGCGACAACCGCATCAAGCTCCCGGGCTTCGCGATGCCCTCGCTGATGGACAATCATCACTGCTACATCGGCTCGCTCGGCAATGTCTGCCGCTGGCTGGCGCCGAAGGCGGAGGCGCTCGGCGTCGAGATCTATCCGGGCTTCGCCGCGACTGAAGTGCTCTATGACGACAAGGGCGCGGTGCGGGGCATCGCGACCGGCGACATGGGCATCGCCAGGGACGGCACCCACAAGGATTCCTACACCCGCGGCATGGAGCTGCTCGGCAAGTACACGCTGTTTGCCGAAGGCGCGCGCGGCTCGCTGTCGAAGCAGTTGATCGCGAAGTTCGCACTGGACGCCAAGAGCGAACCGCCGAAGTTCGGCATCGGCCTGAAGGAAGTCTGGCAGATCGATCCGGCCAAGCACAAGAAGGGCTTGATCCAGCACTCGTTCGGCTGGCCGCTCAACAATTCCACCGGCGGCGGCTCGTTCCTCTACCACTACGACGACAACCGCGTCGCGGTCGGCTTCGTCGTGCATCTCAACTACGACGATCCGTATCTGTCGCCGTTCGATGAATTCCAGCGCTTCAAGACCCATCCCTCGATCCGCGACGTGTTCGAGGGCGGCAAGCGTCTCGCCTACGGCGCGCGCGCCATCACCGAAGGCGGCTACCAGTCGGTGCCGCGCCTGACCTTCCCGGGCGGTGCGCTGGTCGGCTGCGCCGCGGGCTTCGTCAACGTTCCCCGCATCAAGGGCGTCCACAACGCGATGGGCACCGGCATGCTCGCCGCCGAACATGTCGCGGCCGCGCTTGCCGAAGGCCGCGCCAATGACGAGGTCGTCGCCTACGAGAACGCCTGGCGCGAGTCCGCTGTCGGCAAGGACCTCTTCAGGATCCGCAACGTCAAGCCGCTGTGGTCGAAGTTCGGCACCTTGCTCGGCGTTCCCCTCGGCGCACTCGACATGTGGACCAACCAGCTGTTCGGCATCTCGCTGTTCGGTACGCTGCCGCACGCCAAGCCCGATCGCGCCACGCTGGATCCGGCCAAGAGCCACGCACCGAAGAACTACCCGAAGCCGGACGGCAAGATCTCCTTCGACAAGCTGTCCTCGGTGTTCCTGTCCAACACCAATCATGAAGAGGACCAGCCAGTCCATCTGAAGGTCGCGGACATGAACCTCCAGAAGACGTCTGAGCACGACGTGTTCGCCGGCCCCTCGAACCGCTATTGCCCGGCCGGCGTCTATGAGTGGATCGAGGAGGGGGCAGGCCCGCGCTTCCAGATCAACGCCCAGAACTGCGTCCACTGCAAAACCTGCGACGTGAAGGACCCCAACGGCAACATCACCTGGGTTCCCCCGGAGGGCGGCGGCGGGCCGAACTACGAGGCGATGTAATCCAGGGGGGCAGCCACGGCCGATGTGAGCCAGGTTAGGTGCCCCCGGCATTGTGACGCACGTTCACGTGAGAACCGGGCTGCCACGGCGGCCCGCGGCCACGATAAGGCCATACTGGCAGCGTCTTGGGGCGTTGTCGGCCGATTTGGGGCGTGCGGAGGGGGATCGCATGCCCGAATCCTTGCGGTGAAGCGCCAAAAGCGGCATTGTCGGCCCGACGGTTCCGGGTCCCGATGCCACCGGCCGCGTTCGCATGCGAGACGGCCTTCTGCTGCAAACCCAGGCACTACCAACCCAAGGCGAGCCCTGATGTTTTCATATCGTTTCAACCGCTGGACTGTTGCCGCCATCGCCCTCATGGGCACAGCGATCGCGACGGTCCCCGGCGCGGTCCTGGCGCAGACGCCGGACCATCCGTCCGACACGGCGGCGCAGTTTCCGACCCGAAACGATCTGAAGTCGCTCACTACCGCAGGCAGCTATCTCGCCGCCCGCCATGCCAGCGTCGAGCGCGATGCGGCCTCGGCGGCTGCGTTCTACCGCTCGGCCCTGCGCACCGATCCGAAGAACAACGAGCTGCTCGACCGCGCCTTCATCTCCTCGGTCGCCGACGGCGACATCGACGAAGCGGTCAAGCTCGCCGAGCGCATCCTCACCATCGACAAGACCAACCGTGTCGCGCGTCTTGTTGTCGGCGTGCATGATCTCAAGGTGAAGAAATACGCGACCGCGCAGAGCAACATCAACCAGTCGATCCGCGGTCCGATCACCGATCTCGTCGCGACGCTGCTGTCGGGCTGGGCCGCCTATGGCGCCGGCGATGCCAAGGGCGGTGTCGCCGCCATCGACAAGCTCGCCGGTCCGGAATGGTATCCGCTGTTCAAGGATCTCCACGCCGGCATGATCCTCGAGCTCTCCGGCAAGGAGAAGGACGCCGGCACCCGCTTCGAGCGCGCCTACAAGCTCGACGATTCCATGCTGCGCGTCACCGAAGCCTATGCGCGCTGGCTGTCGCGTAACAAGGATTCGGCTGCGGCGACCAATGTCTACCAGGCGTTCGACAAGAAGCTCGCCCGTCATCCGCTGATCGTGGAAGGTTTGCGCGACACCAAGGCCGGCAAGAAGCTGCCGCCGCTGGTCGATTCCGCGCAGGCCGGCGCGGCCGAAGCGCTCTACGGCATCGGCGCGACGCTGACCCGCCGCGGCGGCGAGGATCTGGCGCTGGTCTATCTCCAGCTCTCGCTCTACCTCCAGCCCAGCCATCCGCTGGCGCTGCTCTCGCTCGCCGATCTCTATGAATCGGTGAAGCGGCCGCAGATGGCGATCAAGGTCTACGAGCGCGTGCCGGCGTCCTCGCCGCTCAAGCGCAACGCGCAGATCCAACTCGCGATCGACCTTGATTCCGCCGACCGCACCGACGAAGCGATCAAGATCCTCAAGGGCGTCACTACTGAGGATTCCAAGGATCTCGAAGCCATCATGGCGCTCGGCAACATCGAGCGCGGCCGCAAGAAGTTCGGCGATTGCGGCGCGACCTATTCGCAGGGCATCGACGTGCTGCCGGCCGGCAACGACAAGGTTAACAGCGTCTGGTACTATTATCGCGGCATCTGCGAGGAGCGCTCCAAGCAGTGGGGCAAGGCCGAAGCCGACATGAAGAAGGCGCTCGAGCTCCAGCCCGACCAGCCGCATGTCCTCAACTATCTCGGCTATTCCTGGATCGACCAGGGCGTGAACCTCGACGACGGCATGAAGATGATCAAGCGCGCCGTCGAGCAGCGTCCCGACGACGGCTACATCGTCGATTCCCTCGGCTGGGCCTATTACCGCATCGGCAATTACGAGGAGGCGGTGAAGAACCTCGAGCGCGCGATCGACCTCAAGCCCGAGGATCCCACCATCAACGATCACCTTGGCGATGCCTATTGGCGCGTCGGCCGCACGCTGGAGGCCAAATTCCAGTGGTCGCACGCCCGTGATCTCAAGCCAGAGCCGGATGACCTTCCGAAGATCGAGGCCAAGATCGCAAACGGGATGGTGGACGACAATTCGAACTCTTCGGCCGCGCAGGCGGAAAAGAAGAAGGACGACGGCAAGGGCGGTTGATCCAAGTAACTGGGGGCGTATCGCCGATGCCGGCGTTGGTTGAAGAAGGGCGCGCGAAGGTCAATCTGAGCCTTCGCGTGGTTGGCCGTCGTGCTGACGGCTATCATGATCTCGAAAGCGTGGTCGCGTTTGCCGACTGCGCCGACCGGCTGACGCTGGAGCCGGGCGGCGAGCTGAAGCTCACCACCACCGGGCCGCTCGCTGCGGCTTGCGGCGAGACATCAGACAATCTCGTGTTCAAGGCGGCCAAGCTGTTGGCCGAGGCCGTGCCGGACCTGAAGCTCGGCGCCTTCGCGCTCGACAAGGTGCTGCCCGTTGCCGCCGGTATCGGCGGCGGCTCGGCGGATGCCGCGGCGGCGCTGCGGCTCTTGGCGCGCCTCAACAATCTCTCGCTCGACGATCCCCGTTTGCAGAAAGTCGCGCTGGCGACCGGCGCCGACGTGCCGGTGTGCCTGCTGTCGCGCGCCTGTGACATGACCGGCGTCGGCGAGCAGTTGCTGCCGCTCGCGCTGCCGAGCATGCCCTGCGTGATGGTCAATCCGCGCGTGCCGGTCGCCACCAAGGACGTGTTCCAGGCGCTGGGCTTGCGCAACGGCGAGCTTCTGGTCGGCGCCACCTCCGTCCTGGAAGCGCCAGCCTGGCCCGAAGCGGCCGGCTCCATCGCCGACTGGGTCGATGTTCTCGAAACCGTCGCCAACGATCTCGAAGCGCCGGCGCTGCGCATCGAGCCCGTGATTGGCAAGGTGCTGGAAGCCTTGCGCTCTTCCGCCGGCGTCAAGCTTGCCCGCATGTCCGGCTCCGGTGCGACGTGCTTTGCGATCTATGGCGGGGCAAACGACGCGCATGCCGCTGCCGAACGGATTCGCCGCGACCATCCCGGCTGGTGGGTGCATGCGGGGACGTTGAGTTAGGTACTTCCCCGGCGACGGTGCCGTAGGGTGGGCAAAGCGAAGCGTGCCCACCAATCTATCTGTCCAAATCTCGATCGGTGGGCACGGCGCTGTCGCGCCTTTGCCCACCCTACGGCGGCGGGGCTAACCTGCGCCGTCCTCGGCCAATCCCAAGAAACGCCGGATCTCACCCAGCACCTCCTGCGGCTTGTCGTGCTGCAGCCAGTGCCCGGCACCGGCTATCGTCTCAACGCGCGCATTCGGGAAATAACGTTCCAGGCCCGCTCCCCTGGCCCCCGCCAGAAAGCTTTCGCCGGCATTGAGCAGCAGCGTCGGGCAGGCGATGCGCGACCACAGCGCGACGTGATCGTCCGGCCAGAGCCGGTGCGGCGCACTGGCGCGCTGGTAGGGATCGAACTTCCAGCTAAAGGTGCCGTCCTCGTTCCGCCGCGCGCCGTGGGTGGCGAGATGCAGCGCGAGCTCGCGCGACAGCCGCTTGTTGTGCAGCACCATCTGCGCGGCGGCGTCTGCGAGAGTGGCGTACCGGCGCGGCGTGCGGTCGTGCAGCCTGTCGAGCTGGCTGACCCATTTGCCGATGCGCTCATGCACCGGCGGCTTCGGTGAATCCGGCAGCATGGTGACGCCGTCGAGCACGACGAGCTTTGTGACCAACTCGGGAAACGACCCGGAAAAGATCAGGCTCACCATGCCGCCCATGGAATGGCCGATGAGAGTCACTTGAGGCGCCGCAATCGTCCGAACGAGCTGCGCGAGATCGTAGACATACTCCGTCAACGCGTAGCTGCCGCCACGGGTCCAGTCGGAATCGCCGTGGCCGCGCAGATCGGGCGCGATGACGTGAAAATGCGGCTGCAGCGATCGCGCGATGACGTCCCAGCTGCGGCAATGATCGCGGCCACCATGGACCAGGATGAGGGGCGGCGCGCCGTCGTTGCCCCAATCGGCATAATGCAGCCGCAGGCCGTGCGACTCATAGAAACGGCTTTGCGGCGCGCTAGCCATTTGCCGGCCGCCGCGCCAGCGCAAGCGAGAGGCCGAGGCCCACGATGAAGACGCCGGAGCCTTGGGTGAGACGCCGCATCAGCTGCGGCCGTCCGATCAGCTGCGCGCGCGTCGCGGAGGCCATCAGCACCACGACGACATCGGCGAGCGTGTTCAGCGTCACCGAGATCGTGCCCAGCATGATGAATTGCAGCGTGGGGCTCGCTCCCGCGGGATCGAGGAATTGCGGAATGAAGGCGAGAAAGAACGCGGCGGTCTTCGGATTCAGCGTCTCGACCAGCACGCCGTCGCGGAACGCGCGCGTGTCGCCGACGGCTTCACGATCGAGCGACAGCGCGCGGCCGGCGCTGCAAAACGTCTTGATGCCGAGCCAGACCAGATAGAGCGCGCCGACGAATTTGACCGCAGCGAACAGTTCCGCACTGGCGAGGATGATGGCGGAGATGCCGAGACTGCCGGCCACGACATGGACCATCCCGCCCAGCGCCGTGCCCGCGGTCGAGGCGAAGCCGCTTGCGCGTCCCTCGGACAAGGTCCGGGCCGCGACGTAGAAAATGCCGGGGCCCGGAATGGCGGCGATTAGACAGGCAGCGGCCAGGAACAGCCAGAAATTGGTTTCGGTCATCCTGTTTTCGTAGCGCAGGCCGCCGCGATTTCAAGGCCTCTCGTTCAGCCCATGCGGCGGAAGATTGCGCTCGCATTCACCCCGCCAAAGCCAAATCCGTTGGAGATGGCATGCTGCATCGGCATCGGCCGCGCGGTGCCGGCGACGATGTCGATGCCTTCTGCGCCCGGATCAGGGTTTTCGAGATTGAGCGTCGGCGGCGCGATCTGGTCGCGCAAGGCGAGGATGGTGAAAATAGACTCCAGGCCGCCGGCCGCGCCGAGCAGATGGCCGGTCGCCGATTTGGTCGCGCTCACCGCGATGCCGCGGTTACGGCCGAACAGCGCGCCGATCGCGCCGAGCTCGCTTTCGTCGCCGGCTGGCGTCGAGGTCGCATGTGCGTTGAGGTGCTGCAGATCTGCGGGCGCAAGCTTCGCCTGCCGAAGCGCGATCTCCATGGCACGGCGGGCACCGTCCCCATCAGGCGGCCCCGACGTCATATGATAGGCGTCCGCAGTCGTACCATAGCCGACGATCTCGGCGATCGGCGTCGCGCCGCGCGCCAGTGCATGCTCGAGCTCCTCGATCACGAGGATGCCGGCGCCTTCGCCCATGACAAAACCTTCGCGGTCGCGATCGAACGGGCGCGAGGCCCGTGCGGGCTCGTCGTTGAAGGAGCTCGACAGCGCGCGCGCCGCGGCAAAGCCGCCGAGGCTGACGATGTCGATGCAGGCCTCCGCGCCGCCGCAGATCGCGACATCGGCTTCGCCCGCGCGGATCATGCGCGCGGCATCACCGATCGCCTGCACGCCGGCGGCGCAGGCCGTGACCGGCGTGCCCAGCGCACCCTTGTAGCCGTATTTGATCGAGACGTGGCCGGCGGCGAGATTGGCGAGGAAGGAGGGGATCGTGAACGGCGACAGCCGGCGCGCGCCGCGCTGCTCGGTGATGCGCACGGCTTCGGCCATCGCCGGAAAGCCGCCGACGCCGGAGGCGATGATCGTCGCGGTCCGTTCCAGTGCAGATGCGTCCTGCGGCGTCCATTTGGCTTGCGCGACCGCTTCGGCGGTGGCGAGCAGCGCGAACAGGATGAAGCGGTCCATCTTGCGCTGGTCTTTGGGCGCAGCGGCCTCTGCCGGATCGAAACCGCCTTCGGCATCGTCGGCCTTGTCGAGCACGAGGCCGGCGATGCGCGCGGGTAATGATTGCGCCCATTCGGGCAGCGGGCGCAGCCCGCTTTGGCCGGCAAGCAGCCGGCGCCACGACAATTCGACACCGCAGCCGAGCGGCGACACCGCGCCCATGCCTGTCACGACGATACGACGCATGTCAGTCTCCGGCCGGCGCGACGGCCGGGTTCATGGCTTTGAGCGAAGCGAGCCGCGCGCGCATGCCGCGGCTGGCGCGGGGCCCGGGAATGGCGACCGTATTGGCGAGCGTGATCGGCTGCATGTCGGCGGCATCGACAACAACCGGATCGAGCGGACGGATGCCAGCGTGCCTCGCCAGCAGGATGGATTCGCCCTTCGGCGCGAGATGCTTGTTGCCCCAGGCGAGCAGCGCGGCGACCACGGGGAAGAAGTCGCGCGCCTTGTCGGTCAGCACATATTCGTAGCGCGGCGGCCGCTCATGATAGCGGCGGCGCACGAACATGCCGCTCGCGGTGAGATGCGCAAGCCGCCGCGACAGGATGTTCGGCGCAATCCCGAGGCCCTGCTGGAATTCGTCGAACTTGGTCGCGCCCTGAAATGCATCGCGCAGGATCAGGATGCTCCACCACTCGCCGACCGTCTCCACGGCGCGGCCGACTGGGCATTCCAGAATGGAAGGGGATTTGGGCTGCATGCGGCGGAAGGTAGGGTAGTGACTTGCAAAATGCAAGTGACTGGGACAACGGTCGTGCGGGTGGAGGGAGCGGTGAGAATTTGGAGGTAGTTCGCCGGTGAGGTGGGATGGGAGAGTGATGTATGTGGCCACGGGCCCAATGGTGAGATGTCGGTGGTTGCTGGATAACCCCTCTCGTGCCCCGGGCGCAGCGCAGCGCTTCTTCAGCGGTGCGCTGCAGACCCGGGCCCGTGTTGCTGATCGCTCGGTGCTACGTTGGTCCCGGCTCAGCGCAGCAGCGTTTCACGCTGCGGCGCGTCCGGGACACGAGAGTGGGTGTGCTGTTGCTCCAAACTCCGTCATTGCGAGCGGAGCGAAGCAATCCAGACCGTTTCCGCCGAGGGATTCTGGATTGCTTCGCTCCGCTCGCAATGACGGCGTGGAGGCATCACGCACAAATCTATCGCCGTCACCCTGAGGTGCTCCCGGCGCGATGCTTCGCATCGCGCCGCTCGCGCCTCAGGATGACGGAGCAAATTGCGAGGAAAGAGAGGCAGTCGCTCAGTGCGACCGCGCCAGGCAGAACGCCACCACCTGCTCCAGCGCGCTCTTCATCGGCGAGGGCGGGAACAGCGCCAGCGCGTCGACGGCCATGGCGCCGTAGTGCTGGGCGCGGCTCAGCGTGTCCTCGAGCGCGCGGTGCTTGTTCATCAACCCGATGGCGTGATCGAGATCGTTATCGCCGATCTCGCCGCGCTCGAGCGCGCGGATCCAGAAGGCGCGCTCGGTGTCGTTGCCGCGGCGGAAGGCGAGCACGACCGGAAGCGTGATCTTGCCCTCGCGGAAATCATCGCCGGTGTTCTTGCCGAGCTTAGCGCTCTTGCCGCCATAATCGAGCACGTCGTCGACGAGCTGGAAGGCAATGCCGAGATTCATGCCGACCGAGCGGCAGGCGGTCTGCTCGGCCTTGGGGCGGTTGGCGATCACGGGGCCGACCTCGCAGGCCGCAGCAAACAGCTCGGCGGTCTTGCCGCGGATCACGGCGAGATATTCGTCCTCGGTGGTCGCGGTGTTCTTGGCGGCGGCAAGCTGCATCACCTCGCCCTCGGCGATGGTGGCGGCGGCCGCGGAGAGGATGTCGAGCGCGCGGAGCGAGCCGACCTCGACCATCATGCGGAACGCCTGTCCGAGCAGGAAGTCGCCGACCAGCACGCTGGCCTCGTTGCCCCAGAGCATGCGCGCCGACAGCTTGCCGCGGCGCATCTCGCTCTCGTCGACGACGTCGTCGTGAAGCAGCGTGGCGGTGTGCATGAACTCGACGCTGGCCGCGAGCTTGATATGGCCGTCGCCGGTGTAGCCGGCGAGGTTGGCCATGGCGAGCGTCAGCATCGGGCGCAGACGCTTGCCGCCTGAGGAGATGAGGTGGTTGGCGACCTCCGGGATCATGGTCACGTCGGAACCGGTCCGCGACAGGATCGTGGCGTTGACGCGTTCCATGTCACCAGCGACAAGGGCCACCAGCTCTTCGATCGACGCGCCGGGAGTTTCGAAAGGTACGATGACGGCCACGCCGGTCTCCAATATTTGCCCCGAAGGGGCTATTCTGATGGAAAGACAATAGAAACTGGCAGCGGATGCGGCAAGGCCCGCGGAACCATTGACATTTGTCCCTTTTAGCCCCTTTCAGGCAGGAGTCCTGCGTTTTGCGTGAACTGGTTCGGACCAACGACATGGTGCTGGTGTCGGCAATCGGCGCGCTGCTCGACGGCGCCAATATCCATCATCTGGTGCTGGACCAGAATATGAGCATCATCGAGGGCTCGCTCGGCATCCTGCCGCGGCGGATCCTGGTCCATGAGGACGACGCGCAGGAGGCGCGGGCGCTCCTGATCGAGGCCGGCCTCAGCCACGAACTGCGCGGCGATGATTGACGTCGTCACGGATATCACTGAGGACGCCTTTCTCGGTGGGCAGTTGCGCCTCAAGCAGAAACGATCCGGCCATCGCGCCGGGCACGACGCCATATTGCTTGCGGCGGCGACCGAAGCCCACGCAGGCGACCGCGTGGTCGATCTCGGCGCCGGCATCGGCACGGCCGGGCTGGCGCTGGCGCGTCGCGTCGCGGGGATCAGGCTTGGCCTCATCGAGATCAATCCGGAACTGGCTGAGCTTGCGTGCGCCAATGCGGCGGCGAACGGGATTGCCGCGGAGACGATCGTGCTCGACGCCACGGCTGACGCGCAGGTCTTTGCGGCACACGGGCTCGTGCCCGACAGCGTCGACGTGGTGCTGATGAATCCGCCCTTCAACGACCCCGCGCGCCACCGCGGCTCGCCCGATCAGGCGCGTCAGATCGCGCATGTCGCGACCGACGAGACGCTGCATGCCTGGGTGCATGCAGCACGGCGCATCCTTCGATCGAATGGCGCGCTCACCTTCATTTGGCGTGCAGATGGAATCGGCGATGTCCTGGCAGCGCTGTCACGCGGCTTCGGGAGCCTCGCGATCCTGCCGGTTCACGGCGAGGCGGGGCGGCCCGCGATCCGCGTGCTGGTGCGCGCGGTCAAGGGCGGTCGAGCCCCGACACGCCTGCTATCGGGCCTCGTGCTCAATGATGAGTCACGCGTGCCTAAAAAAGAGGTGAGCGATATCCTGGAAGGGAGGGCGGCCTTGCCGCTGGCGGAGCCGTGATCGCTTACTGGGGAAGCGATTCCGATTGCTGTTCCTGCGGGGACGTCAGGCGGATCGCCATGAACAGCGCACCGATCAGCAGCATCAGCAGATAGATTTTCATGGTGTTCTCCGCTGCCCCATTGCAGCCTCCCAACGGGAAATCTGCAAAACACGTTCCAGGCACTTCCAATGACACTCGCGTGATAAGAAATGGTTAATCAGAGGTAACGGCATGGCCGAACAATTGAACGATCGAGAGAGTTCCGGCCTGGCCGACAAGCTCATGGAATATCTGCCGGCGCGCTTCCGTCCCGGCACGGCGGTGGTGCCGGTGGTGCGGCTCTCGGGCGTGATCGGCGCGGTGACGCCGCTGCGGCCGGGCATGACGCTCGCCGGGGTCGCGCGAATCCTGGAGCGGGCGTTTTCGTATCGGAACGCCAAGGCGGTGGCGCTGGTGATCAATTCGCCCGGCGGCTCGCCGGTGCAGTCGCGCCAGATCTACCTGCGCATCAAGCAGCTCGCGGCGGAGAAGAAGCTGCCGGTGCTTGTCTTCGTCGAGGACGTCGCGGCCTCCGGCGGCTACATGATCGCCTGCGCGGGCGACGAGATCATTTGCGATCCGTCCTCCATCCTCGGCTCGATCGGCGTGGTCGGCGGCAGCTTCGGTTTCCAGGACGCGATCAGGCGGCTCGGCATCGAGCGGCGGCTCTACACCGCCGGTGCGCACAAGGCGATGCTCGATCCGTTCCTCCCGGAAAACCCGGATGATGTGGCCAAGCTGAAGGCGATCCAGCGCGAGATCCACCAGATCTTCATCTCGCTGGTGAAGGACAGCCGCGGCGCACGGCTGAACGGCAATGACGACACGCTCTTCACGGGAGAGTACTGGGCCGGCGAGAGTGCGATCGCGCTGGGGCTCGCCGACGGCATCGGCGATCTCCGCTCAACTCTTCGTGCCCGCTATGGCGAGAAGGTTCTCACCCCCGTGATTGCGCAGCCGACAGGACTTTTGTCCGGCCTGTTCGGGCGGAAAGCGCCCGGCGCGGGGCAGCTTTTGGCCATGGAATCAATGGCCGGGCTGCCGGACGAGCTGATCTCGGCGGTCGAGACGCGCGCGATTTGGGCGAAATTCGGGTTCTAGGCGGCGCGCTCCCGCGCCATTTGGTCCGGGGCGAGCCAATTGCGGCGCGGCCCGGTCTGCGCGAGAATGCGCGTGGGGGCTGAGCACTAGACAAGGATCGACAGATGCCGCCGTTCGTCGCTTTCGCGGGCGTCCTGGGCGGGCTTGCCGTGGTCCGCTGGGCCTACAAGACCGCCGTCCGGATCAACCAGGAGCTGGAGGAGATGCGCCTGTCGCGCGTCGCTGAGACCGCCCGCATGGGGGATATCCAGACGCTGAAGCGTGACCCCGTGACCGGAGCTTATCGGCCGGGTTAACCGCGCCACTCGTCATGCCCGGGCTTGTCCCGGGCATCCACGTTCTTCGTGCCGCGAGAAAGGTCGTGGATGGCCGGGACAAGCCCGGCCATGACGGAGAACTGGGCCCGAATCGGCCCCCTTTGCCTTGATTCCCACCCCCGCCGTCGATACGGTCCCGCGCGATTCAAAACCCCCCGCGAGAGCCTGATCTGA
The DNA here is from genome assembly GCF_038969555.1 of Bradyrhizobium sp. B117. Lineage (NCBI taxonomy): Bacteria > Pseudomonadati > Pseudomonadota > Alphaproteobacteria > Hyphomicrobiales > Nitrobacteraceae > Bradyrhizobium > Bradyrhizobium sp. B117. The sequence continues at coordinate 7,627,943 of NZ_CP152414.1, read as the reverse complement.
CGATGGACGCCTCATTGCCCGCCCATATGCGCCCGGAACGTTCGTTCCAGGGCTTTATCCTCGCGCTCCAGCGATTCTGGGCCGAGCAGGGCTGCGTGATCCTGCAGCCCTACGACATGGAGATGGGCGCGGGCACCTTCCATCCGGCGACGACCCTGCGCGCGCTCGGGCCAAAACCCTGGAACGCGGCCTATGTGCAGCCCTCGCGCCGGCCCAAGGACGGCCGCTACGGCGAGAACCCGAACCGGATGCAGCACTATTACCAGTTCCAGGTGATCATGAAGCCGTCGCCGCCGAATCTTCAGGAGCTGTACCTGAAGTCGCTCGCCGCGATCGGCATCGATTCCGCCGTGCACGACATCCGCTTCGTCGAGGACGATTGGGAGAGCCCGACGCTGGGCGCCTGGGGTCTTGGCTGGGAGTGCTGGTGCGACGGCATGGAAGTCAGTCAGTTCACTTACTTCCAGCAGGTCGCCGGCTTCGAATGCGCGCCGGTCGCGGGCGAGCTCACCTACGGGCTCGAGCGCCTCGCGATGTATGTGCAGGGCGTCGACCGCGTCTACGATCTCAATTTCAACGGCCGCGAGGGCGACGCCAAGGTCACCTATGGCGACGTCTTCCTGCAGGCCGAGCAGGAATATTCCCGGCACAACTTCGAATATGCCGACACCGCGATGCTGTTCGAGCAGTTCAAGATGGCGGAAGCGGCCTGCCGAAAGTATCTCGACGCCGGCTGGCGCGAAGGCGGCAACAGGAAGCAGCATCTGATGGCGCTGCCGGCCTATGACCAGTGCATCAAGGCCAGTCACGTCTTCAACCTCTTGGACGCACGCGGCGTGATCTCGGTGACGGAGCGGCAGAGCTACATCTTGCGCGTGCGCGAATTGGCAAAAGCCTGCGGCGAGGCCTGGATCCACACTGAAGCGGGCGGAGCGGCCTGATGCCCGAACTTTTGCTTGAACTGTTCTCGGAAGAAATCCCCGCGCGCATGCAGGCCAAGGCGGCCGACGATCTGCGCCGCATGGTCACCGACAAGCTCGTCGCCGAAGGCCTCGTCTATGAGGGCGCGAAAGCGTTCGCGACGCCCCGCCGCCTCGCGCTCACCGTGCACGGCATCCCCGCGCGCCAGCCTGATCTGAAGACCGAACGCCGCGGCCCGAAGGTCGGCGCGCCCGATGCGGCGGTGCAAGGCTTTTTGAAGGCGACGGGTCTGAAATCGCTGGATGAAGCCAAGATCCAGCGCGATCCCAAGGGCGATTTCTACATCGGCCTGATCGAGAAGCCCGGCCGCGATGCGATCGACGTGCTCGCGGAAATCCTGCCCGTCATCATCCGCACCTTCCCCTGGCCGAAATCAATGCGCTGGGGCGCGCGCTCCGGCAAGCCGGGCTCGCTGAGCTGGGTGCGTCCGCTGCACGCGATCACCGCGACCTTCGGGCCCGAGACCGAAGATCCCGATATCGTGAAGTTCGAGGTCGACGGCATCGAAACCGGCCAGACCACCTACGGCCATCGCTTCATGGCCCCCGGCGCGATCTCCGTGCGCCGCTTCGAGGACTACGAAGCCAAGCTGAAGGCGGCAAAGGTCATCCTCGATCCGCAGGCGCGCAAGGACATCATCTTCGAAGACGCCAAGGAGCTGACCTTCGCGCAAGGTTTTGAGCTGGTCGAGGACCATGTGCTGCTCGACGAGGTCTCGGGCCTCGTCGAATGGCCCGTCGTCATGATGGGATCGTTCGAGGAAGAATATCTCGCGATCCCGGACGAGGTGATCCGCGCCACCATCCGCAACAACCAGAAGTGCTTTGTCGTCAAGGATCCCAAGACGGGCAAGCTGACCAACAAGTTCGTCCTTACCGCCAATATCGAGGCGACCGACGGCGGCAAGGTCATCGTATCAGGCAATGAGCGCGTGATCCGTCCGCGCCTGTCGGATGCGAAGTTTTTCTATGAGACCGATCTGAAGACGAAGCTCGAGGATCGCCTGCCGAAGTTCGAGCAGATCGTGTTCCACGAGAAGCTCGGCACCCAGGCCGCGCGCATCAAGCGCATCGAGCGTCTCGCCGCCGAGATCGCGCCGCTGGTCGGCGCCGATGTCGCCAAGGCGACGCGCGCCGCACATCTCGCCAAGGCCGATTTGCTGACGGAAGTCGTCGGCGAATTCCCCGAGGTGCAGGGCCTGATGGGCAAGTACTACGCGCTGGCTCAGGGCGAGGATGCGTCCGTCGCTGCCGCCTGCGAGGAGCACTACAAGCCGCAAGGGCCGACTGATCGCGTGCCGACCGACCCGGTCAGTGTTGCCGTCGCGCTTGCGGACAAGCTCGACACGCTCGTTGGCTTCTGGGCGATTGACGAAAAGCCGACGGGATCTAAGGATCCGTATGCACTGCGTCGTGCGGCGCTCGGTGTGATCCGGTTGATCGCCGAGAATGCGCTGCGCTTGTCGCTGATGAAGGTGGCGGCGTCCGCGCTCGCCGGCTTATCGGTGCAGCCTGCGGATGCGCAGAAGCTCCCGAGCGATTTGCTCGCCTTCTTCGCTGACCGCCTGAAAGTCCAGCTTCGCGAGCAGGGCGCGCGGCACGATCTCGTCGATGCCGTGTTCGCGCTCGGCGGCCAGGATGATCTCCTCATGATCATCCGCCGCGTCGAGGCGCTTGGAAAATTCCTCGACAGCGACGACGGCAAGAACCTGCTCGCCGGCACCAAGCGCGCCAGCAACATCCTCTCGATCGAGGAGAAGAAGGACAAGCGCAGCTTCGACGGTACGCCGGATGCTTCGCTCTACAGCCTCGCCGAGGAGAAGGCACTGGCGAAGGCAATCGGCGAGGTGAAGGCTGAGGCAAGCGCCGCCGTCGCCAAGGAAGACTTTGCGGCTGCGATGAGCGCGATGGCCAAGCTGCGTCCGCCGGTCGATGCGTTCTTCGACAAGGTGCGTGTCAACGACGACGATGCGAAGGTGCGCGAGAACCGTCTGAAGCTGCTGAACGAGATCCGCAGCGCCACGCGAGCGGTCGCGGATTTCTCGAAGATCCAGGATTGAGGCGCGCAACAATTGACGCTGTCATTCCGGGGCGTGCGAAGCACGAGCCCGGAATCCATAACCACGATCGTGAGTATGGATTCCGGGCTCGCGCCAAGTGGCGCGCCCCGGAATGACGGATACAAAAAAGCCCCGCCCGGCGGGGGGAGGACCGGGCAGGGCCTGATGTCCGATTTAACACTGCTTCGCGCCAGCCTGATTGAAGTGACGCGCCGGACATCGAGTAGAGCTCGAGCAGAGCTGAACTAAAGCGCGATGAGATCAGGATGAATCGTCATCGCGCTTCGGATTGTTGTTTGCGCATGATCTTTTCGGAAAACCGCTGCGCACTTTTCCGGATCATGCTTTAGTCCATCACCTCGACGATGCGGCGCGAGCGCGGCTCGACCAGCACGGTCTCGCCGTTCACGACGGTGTAGCGATAGGTGGTGGCGCCGAAACGTTGCGGCACGTCATAATAGGTGATGCCGGTCTCCGGTAAGGTGGCTCCGACCACCACGCGATCCGGAATCCGGAAGGCCGGCACACGTTGTTCGACGACATATTCGCGGAAGGCCGGTCGCTGTTCGACCGCGATGGTCGGGCCAGAGTCGACCACGACGGGCGCGCGTCCGACTGTGGCCCCGCTTTGCGCCTGCGCCGCCAAGGGCGAACCGATCGCGGCCGCAAGCGCTGCAAGAGCAAGAATCCTGTTCCGCATGGAAAACTCCTTCGACGTGATTCTTCGGGAAGCGCGAGTAGCGCAACCGCTTGCCAATGCGGGCCTCTTCGCAATGTTCCGGGAAAAGCCCCGCCGCATCAGGGGCAATTTCGGGCAGTTTTCGTGAGTGGCGGGAACCGGCTCGCCGCCTGCGCGTCTCTACTCGCCGAACCAAGGCCGCTATGATCCGCCCGCGATTCGCCTCACCTCATGGAAAGATAGTTCATGCACATCACCGTCGCCCACATTTCGCCGATCCTGTCGTTGATTGCGGGCGTGCTCATCCTGATCATGCCGCGGCTGCTCAACCTGATCGTCGCGATCTTCCTCATCGTCAACGGCGCGATCGGGCTTGGGCTCCTGAAGTGGCTCCACCTCTAGGGGTTCACTTTCCGGAACAGTCCGACTTGCGCGGGCCCGCCCAAAATGGTGTAAGGCCCGCGATTTCCCCTCCCTCTCGCAGGTTGTGTGCAAGCTATGGCCAAAGCCGCCTCGAAGCCTAATAAAACTTCAGCGAAATCAAAGTCTTCAGCCGCCGCGAAAGCCGCGCCGCCAGCCCGCAAGGCGCTGGCCAAGAGCGCCCCGAAGCCGGTCGCCAAGGCGGCTGCAAAAGCGGCGACCAAGCCTGCAGCCAAGCCGGCTGCAAAGCCTGCCGCTAAAGCTGCTGCAAAGGCTGTGACCAAGCCGGTTGCGCCGAAGAAGGCTGCACCCGCCAAAGCCGCGCCAGCCGCCAAGGCGGGCAAATGGGTGTTCACATTCGGTGACGGCAAGGCCGAGGGCCGCTCGGAGATGCGCGACCTGCTCGGCGGCAAGGGCGCCAACCTCGCCGAGATGGCCAATCTTGGCCTCCCGGTGCCTCCCGGCTTCACCATCCCGACCTCGGTCTGCACCTATTTCTACGAGCACGGCAAGACGTACCCGAAGGAGCTGAAGCCGCAGGTTGAGAAGGCGCTGGACTATGTCGGCAAGTTGACCGGCAAGGTGTTTGGCGACACCAAGAACCCGCTGCTCGTCTCCGTGCGCTCCGGCGCGCGCGCCTCGATGCCGGGCATGATGGACACCGTGCTCAATCTCGGCCTCAACGACGAGACCGTCGAAGCGCTGGCCGAGCTCTCGGGCGACCGCCGCTTCGCCTATGACAGCTATCGCCGCTTCATCACCATGTATTCCGACGTGGTGCTCGGCTTCGAGCATCATCACTTCGAGGAGATCCTCGACACCTTCAAGGACAGCCAGGGCTACACGCTCGACACCGATCTGTCGGCCGAGGACTGGGTCGAGCTGGTCGGCAAGTACAAGGACGCCGTCGCCCGCGAGACCGGCAAGGAATTCCCGCAGGATCCGCACGACCAGCTCTGGGGCGCGATCGGCGCGGTGTTCTCATCCTGGATGAACGCGCGCGCGATGACCTATCGCAAGCTGCACGACATTCCGGAATCCTGGGGCACCGCGGTCAACGTGCAGGCGATGGTGTTCGGCAACATGGGCGAGACCTCGGCGACCGGCGTTGCGTTCACGCGCAATCCCTCGACCGGCGAGAGCAAGCTCTACGGCGAGTTCCTGATCAACGCGCAAGGCGAGGACGTGGTGGCGGGCATCCGCACGCCGCAGGACATCACCGAGGAAGCGCGCAAGGAGTCCGGCTCCGACAAGGCGTCGATGGAATCGGCGATGCCGGAGGCCTTCAAGGAGCTGACGCGGATCTACACGCTGCTCGAGAAGCACTACCGCGACATGCAGGACATGGAGTTCACGGTCGAGCAGGGCAAGCTGTGGATGCTCCAGACCCGCGGCGGCAAACGCACCGCGAAGGCGGCGCTGCGCATCGCGGTCGAACTCGCCAACGAAGGCCTGATCTCCAAGAAGGAAGCGGTGACGCGGATCGATCCGGCCTCGCTCGATCAGCTCCTGCATCCGACCATCGATCCCAACGCCAAGCGCGACGTGATCGCGACCGGCCTGCCGGCTTCGCCGGGCGCGGCCTCCGGCGAGATCGTGTTCTCCTCGGATGAAGCGGCCAAGCTTCAGGCCGACGGTCGCAAGGTGATCCTGGTCCGCATCGAGACCAGCCCGGAAGACATCCACGGCATGCACGCCGCCGAAGGCATCCTGACCACGCGCGGCGGCATGACCTCGCACGCGGCGGTGGTCGCGCGCGGCATGGGCAAGCCCTGCGTCTCCGGCTGCGGCACCATCCGCGTCGATTACGGCCGCGGCACCATGAGCATCGGCTCGCGCACCTTCAAGACCGGCGACGTCATCACCATCGACGGTTCGCTCGGCCAGGTGCTCGCCGGCCGCATGCCGATGATCGAGCCGGAGCTGTCCGGCGAGTTCGGCACGCTGATGAACTGGGCCGACCAGGTCCGCAAGATCGGCGTGCGCGTCAATGCCGACACACCGGAGGATGCGCGCACCGCGCTCAAGTTCGGCGCGGAAGGCATTGGCCTATGCCGCACCGAGCACATGTTCTTCGAGGAGACGCGCATCCGCACCGTGCGCGAGATGATCCTTTCCGAGGACGAGCAGTCGCGCCGCGCGGCGCTCGCAAAGCTGCTGCCGATGCAGCGCGCCGACTTCGTCGAGCTGTTCGAGATCATGAAGGGCCTGCCCGTCACGATCCGGCTTTTGGATCCTCCCCTCCATGAATTCCTGCCGCACACCCACGCCGAGGTCGAGGAAGTGGCGCGTGCCATGAACACCGACCCGCGGCGCCTCGCCGACCGCGCGCGCGAGCTCTCGGAGTTCAATCCGATGCTCGGCTTCCGCGGCTGCCGCATCGCGATCGCCTATCCTGAGATCGCCGAGATGCAGGCGCGTGCGATCTTCGAGGCGGCGGTCGAGGCGCAGAAGCGCACCGGCAAGGCCATCGGCCTCGAGGTGATGGTGCCGCTGATCGCGACCAAGGCCGAGCTCGATCTCGTCAAGGCGCGGATCGATGCCACCGCGCAGTCGGTGATGCGCGACAACAACACCAAGATCGCCTATCAGGTCGGCACCATGATCGAGCTGCCGCGCGCGTGCCTGCTTGCGGCCGAGATCGCCGAGAGCGCCGAGTTCTTCTCGTTCGGCACCAACGATCTCACGCAGACGACCTACGGCATCAGCCGCGACGACGCGGCGAGCTTCCTCGGCCCCTATGTGACGAAGGGTATCCTTTCGGTCGATCCCTTCGTCGCGCTCGACCAGGAAGGTGTCGGCGAGCTGGTCAAGATCGGCGTCGCGCGCGGCCGCAAGACGCGCGCGAAGCTCAAGGTCGGCATCTGCGGCGAGCACGGCGGCGATCCCGCTTCCGTCGCCTTCTGCCACAATATCGGCCTCGACTACGTCTCCTGCTCGCCCTACCGCGTGCCGATCGCGCGGCTTGCCGCGGCGCAGGCCGCGCTCGGCAAGGCGATTGCGAGCCAGGCGTAAGAGGAAGACTGATTGCGAGATGTGAAAGAGGCGGGGGCCAAACCCCGCCTTTTTTCATTTTGCGCGGAGTTGTTGCGAGCAGTCACCACGCACTCACTGTCATCGCCCGCGAAGGCGGGCGATCCAGTACTCCGTGATGCCAGTGATTGAAGCGAGAAGCCGCGGCGTACTGGATGCCCCGCCTTCGCGGGGCATGACACCCGTTGTGTAGAAGCATCTCGTGCTTATGCCGGGAACCCATCACGCGTCCCGTAATGATACGCGCGTGCAAGAGTTCCTTCACCATTCGCATTGACCGATTGTTTACCGCTTCAGATGAGGCGGCATTTACCACGCACGCAATCGCCCCGTGAAAACACCTGTGTTCGCTTGAGTGTGCCGCGCGCGCAACGCCGATTAACGCCCCGGCAACCTAAATTAGATACTTACGAAAAAGATCGAATTGCACGGATGTACTGAGTTCGATCGGAACGGGCGTAAGCGTTGCGTGAGCGTATCGATGTCAGTGTTGCGTAACCATCCGAAGGGCGCGCGGTTCGCGTCCTTCGGCATCGGTCTCTGCATCTTCGCATTGATGCCGAGAGAGACCGGCTATCAGGACATTGCCTCTCTGCTGGCGCGACAGCCCGGCGTCGCCGAGCGTTGGCAGAAGCAGGTGTTTTCCGCGGCGTCCTCGATCCAGCTGGCCACCTACAGTTTCTCCCGTCCCATCGGCACGTCGGCGCCGCAGAGCGCGATGGTTCGGCTCGCGAGCCTCGACAGTCGCGACGTCACCGGCGCAATCAGCCGCAATCCGGCGCTGCAGGCGCCGCCGCGTTACCAGGCCGCCGATTTTCCCAAGGTCGATCGCTCGCTGAAGGGCGATCGTCTCGCAACCGTCGTGCCTACGCAGGCGCCAGAGACGACAGCACCGGCCGTGACGCCCGCGCAGGAAGATCCCGCGACGTCGAACAGCTCCGTGTTCGGCGCGAAGACCGCCTCCTTGCCGCAAGCGATGTCGCAAGCAATGTCGCCCGAGTCCGCAGCCGCGCTCGATCCCGAGCTCGCCGAAGCGCTGCGGGCGCCGCCGCTGCCGCAATATGCCAATCCGCCAAAGGCCAGCGACCTCGCGCGCTCGTTCGCGGTGCAGCCGCTGGAGGCATTGAAGCAGGCGACACTTCCGGCGGCACCGCCGCGCGATCCCTTCAGCGTCAAGACCTCGAACCTGTTCTTCGGCAGCTCCTCGCTCGGCGGCAATCTCGAGAGCATCGAAAGCTGGCAGCCTGGCGCCGAGCCGCTGATCGTGATGCCCGATCCCGACATGAAGGTGACGGCCTCGCTGACGCCGCCGACCGAAGAGATCGCCAGGGATATCGAAAGCGGCGAGAGCGTCGCGCCGAAGGGCGAGGTCAACGTCGACAACCAGCGCGCCAGATCGCCAGCGGAGCGGCTCGCACTCGACGACAAGTCGCGCGCGAAGTCGGAAAAATGTCTCGCCGAGGCGATCTACTTCGAATCCCGCGGCGAAGCCGTGCGCGGCCAGATGGCGGTGGCGCAGGTGGTGATGAACCGCGTGTTCTCCGGCAAATATCCTGATACGGTGTGCGGCGTGGTCTACCAGAACAAATATCGCCACTTCGCCTGCCAGTTCACCTTCGCCTGCGACAACAATCCCGACGTGATCCGCGAGCCGGAGATGTGGGAGCGTGCCAAGAAGATCTCGAAGGCGATGCTCGACGGCCAGATCTGGCTGCCAGAGGTCGGTAAGTCCACGCATTACCACGCCTACTGGGTGCGCCCGTCCTGGGTCGCCGAGATGAAGAAGATGTACAAGACCGGCGTGCACACCTTCTACCGCCCGCGCGCCTGGGGCGACGGAAGCGAGGAGCCGAGCTGGGGCACCCCGGCGCAGACCGCCGCGCTCTCCGCCGAGCTCGCGCAGGAAGCCAAGAGCTCCGCCGAGATGGGCGTGAGCGAACGGAGGTAGGCATTCACAAGAGGTCGTCATGCCCGGGCTCGTCCCGGGCATCCACGTTCTCTGTGCTATGTGGCAACGCGTGGATGGCCGGGACAAGCCCGGCCATGACGTTGTGGAGGGCTTTTAGCGCTTCAATCACGCCTCGATATCCAGCGCACAGTCGAAGTTCGGCGCCGAATGCGTCAGGGCGCCGGATGACGCATAGTCGACGCCGGTCGCCGCAATCGCGGCGATCGAGTCCAGCGTGACGCCGCCGGATGCCTCCAGCTTGAGGCGCCCCTCGTTCATCCGCACCGCCTCGCGCAGCGTTGCAAAATCCATGTTGTCGAGCAGCACGGCATCGGCGAGGCCCGTATCGAGCACCTCGCGCAATTGCGCCAGCGTATCGACCTCGATCTCGATCTTGACGAGATGGCCGGCATGCGCACGGGCGCGCTCCAGCACCGGGCGGAGGCCGCCGGCGACCGCGATGTGGTTGTCCTTGATCAGGATTGCATCATCGAGCCCGAAACGGTGGTTGAAGCCGCCGCCGCAGCGCACCGCGTATTTCTCCAGCGCCCGCAATCCCGGCGTGGTCTTTCGCGTGCAGCAGATCCGCATTTTCGTGCCCTCGGTGCGCGCGACGTAATCGGCCGTGAGCGTCGCAACACCCGACAGCCGGCCGACGAAATTCAGCGCGGTCCGCTCCGCCGTGAGAACGCCGCGGGCGGGGCCTGAGATCGTCAGCACGTGCTGTCCGCGGGCAACGCGCGCGCCGTCGCGGACATGCGCGCGCACCTCGATGTCGGACGAGAGCTTTTGCAGCGTCGCCAGCGCCAGCGGCAATCCGGCGATCACGCCGGACTGGCGCGCGACCAGGATGGCCTGCGCTCTTGTCGCTTCGGGAATGGTCGCGAGCGAGGTGATGTCGCCGGCGCGGCCGAGGTCTTCCGCCAGTGCGCGCTGCACGGCCTCGTCGATGGCGAGCGGCGAGAGGAAGGCGTCGGGATAGAGCAGGGAGGTCGGGGTCATCATGAGCTTCCTTCAGGCGATCATGGGTTGGGCGGTGCGCGGCAGCGGGCGTTCGCTCAGGCTTTCCGCGACTTCGCGTGCAGCGGCGAGTGTGGTCATTGTCCGCTGCGCCAGCGCGGGAACATCCGCCGGATGGTCGAAGCGGAAATGTGCGCCGCGGCTCTCGCGTCGGGTCCAGGCGGAAGCCGCGACGAGCAGGGCCGTTGTTGCCATGTTGCGGACGGTAATGCCCGTGGCCTCGTGTTCCAGCGCGGCGAAGCTGCGCACGGCCTCCGCAAGCCCGTCACCATCGCGGATCACGCCGACATGCGTGCTCATCATCGCCCGCAGCCGCGTCACGCTGGCTGCATCCGGCGCGCTGCTGCGCTGTGTCACCAGCGCCTCCGGAAGCCGGGCCGGCGAGGGGATCGGGCGGCCGGTGATGTCGTCGGCGATGCGCGCGGCATAGACCACGGCTTCGAGCAGCGAATTGGAGGCGAGGCGGTTGGCGCCATGCGCGCCGGTGGACGAGACTTCGCCGCCGGCCCAGAGCCCGTCGATCGAGCTGCGCCCGCATGCATCGACCGCGATGCCGCCCATGTGGTAGTGCGCGGCCGGCGCGATCGGGATGGCTTGCGTCGCGGGATCGATGCCGGCGGCGATGCAGCTTGCGTGCACGGTCGGAAATTTTTCGGCGAAGCGCGCGCCCAGCGCCGTCCGCGCGTCGAGGAAGGCTCCGCGCCCGGCCGCGATCTCCGCGAACACGCCGCGAGCGACGATGTCGCGCGGCGCGAGCTCGGCGAGCGGATGGTGGGCCAGCATGAAGCGCTCGCCATCGCCGTTGATCAATATCGCGCCTTCGCCGCGCAGCGCTTCGGTCGCGAGCGGTGCGGGATCGCGCCCCACCATGATGGCGGTCGGGTGGAACTGCACGAATTCGGGGTCGGCGATGACCGCGCCGGCACGCGCGGCGATCGCAAGGCCGGAGCCGCTGGCCTCGACCGGATTGGTGGTGACGGCATAGAGATGGCCGATGCCCCCGGTGGCGAGCACGACCGCACGCGAGGCGAGCATGATCGGCCGCGCGGCGGGATTGCCGGCCTCGCGCAATTGAAGACCGCTGACCGTGCCGTCCTCCGTCAACAGCGCCTCGGCGACGAATCCCTCGATCAGCCGGATCGAGGGCGTGCGGCGCACGGCCTCGCTCAAGGCCGCGATGATCGCCGCGCACATGCACGATGCGCCGCGCCGAATGCGCAGCTTCCCGACCGACGGCGAGCCGGCCTTCGAGGTCGCGATCGAACGGCACGCCATAGGCGAGCAGATCGTGGATTCGCGGCGCCGCCTCACGCGCGATGCCGAGCGCGACGGCCTCGTCGACGATGCCGCCGCCGACGGCAATGGTGTCGGCGGCATGCGCTTCCGGCGTATCGCCCTCGGCCACCGCCGCGGCGATGCCGCCTTGCGCCCAGGCGGAGGATGCGCCTTGGCCAAGCGGCGCTGCCGAGATCAAGGTCACCGGCCGCGGCGCGAGCTTGAGCGCGCAGAACAATCCGGCAAGGCCGCCGCCGACGATGACGACGTCGTCGGTGGTGCGGGTGAGATTGTGGATGTTTGTCATGGTTGTTCCTCTTGCTTCGCTGTCGTCCCTGCGAAAGCAGGGACCCATACTCCGCGGCGGAAGTTGTCTTGCGAAGCTCTGCAACGTCGTTCTTCGCAACCACGTCTCCCCGTGGTTATGGGTCCCGGATCTGCGCTTCGCTTGTCCGGGACGACACCGTGGGTGTTGCTGCTTCTCGCCTTCAGTTCTTCAGATTGATCATCCGCTCGACCGAACGCCGGGCTCGCTCTGCGAGCGCGGGATCGATCGTGACCTCCTCGCGCAGCGTCAGCAGGCTCTCCAGGATGTTGGCGAGGGTGATGCGCTTCATGTGCGGGCAGAGATTGCAGGGGCGCAGCATCTCCACATCGGGCAGCTCGGCGCGGACATTGTCGGCCATCGAGCATTCCGTGATCATCACGAGGCGCCGCGGCCGCCGCTCGCGCACCCAGTTGATCATGTGCGCGGTCGAGCCGGTGAAGTCGGCTTCGGCCAGCACGTCCGGCGGGCACTCGGGGTGCGCGATGATCTGCACCGACGGGTCGGCCTCGCGAAACGCGCGCAGCTCTTCGCCCTTGAAACGCTCATGCACCTCGCAGGCGCCCTTCCAGGCGATGATCTTCACGTCGGTCTTCGAGGCCACGTAGGTCGCGAGGTAGCGGTCGGGCAGGAAGATCACGGTCGGCGCGTTGAGGCTCTCCACCACCTGCACCGCATTGGACGAGGTGCAGCAGATATCGACCTCGGCCTTCACTTCCGCCGATGTGTTGACATAGGCGACGACGGGCACGCCGGGGAATTTTTCGCGCAACAGCCGCACGTCGGCGCCGGTGATGCTGGCGGCGAGCGAGCACCCAGCGCGTGAATCCGGGATCAGCACCGTCTTGTCCGGGTTGAGCAGTTTTGACGTCTCCGCCATGAAGTGCACGCCGCACTGGACGATGATGCCGGCCTTCACCTTGGTGGCTTCGACCGCGAGCTGGAGCGAGTCGCCGCCGATGTCGGCGACGCAGTGGAAGATCTCCGGCGCCTGGTAGTTGTGCGCGAGGATCACCGCGCCGCGCGCCGCCTTCAGCTCGTTGATGGCCTTGATGGTTGGCGCCATCAGCGGCCACTCGATCGGCGGGATCACGTGCTTCACGCGCTCGTAGAGCGGAGCGGTGGCGCGCTCGACCTCATCCGTCCATTCCAGCGAGGGCATCGGCAGCGCAGGCCCCGTGCGCGCCGGCGCGGCGCGGGGAGCGATGGCGGTTTGGCCCTGCGGCCGGCCTGCGAGATCGTCGGGGCCGTAAATTCCAGTGATCGGCATCAAAACCTCCCGTGCATGCCAATTATGCTCTATATGAGTATATATGGAGCCTGAGAAATCCGGCCAAGAGGCCGGGGCGCTTCGCCAGAGCTCACATATACTCAACTTGAGTAAATCGAAGATAACACGCCCTGCGGCCGGCCGCTAGGGTAAGCCGCACACATTCCCGTCAAGTCGCCCCTTACCGCGTCAGGCGAGCCCGCGACGAAACGCAATGCTCTCGCGGCAGCCCTTCGTGGAACGCAATCGTTTTTGACTTGGGATTTTCATGCACCTGCATTAAACGCTATGGCGCGGCTGCCTATTCCGGATCCGCCAACGACACATGAGGAAGTGCATGTCGACACAAGTGGGCGAGCTCGGTCCGGCCTCCCGTTCCTCTTGGCGCACGCCGGCGATCATCATTCTCTGCGGCTGCGCCATCGGCATGCTCGGCTTCGGCCCGCGCTCGGCGCTCGGCTTCTTCGTGCAGCCGATGAGCCACGAATTTGCCTGGGGCCGCGACGTGTTCGGCCTCGCCATCGCCGTGCAGAATCTTCTCTGGGGATTGGGCCAGCCCTTCGCCGGCGCGGTCGCCGATCGCTTCGGCCTGTTTCGGGTGATGTGCGTCGGCGCGCTGCTCTATGCCGGCGGCCTCTTGCTGATGCGCTATTCCTCGACGCCGCTGTCGCTCAATATCGGCGCAGGCGTGATGATCGGCTTCGGTCTTGCCGGCTGCTCGTTCAACCTGGTGCTGTCGGCGTTCACAAAACTGCTGCCGGCGGAGAAGCGCGGCCTCGCGCTCGGCGCCGGCACTGCAGCGGGCTCGTTCGGCCAGTTCCTGTTCGCGCCGATCGGTGTCGCGCTGATCGACAATTTCGGCTGGCAGCAGGCGCTCTCCGTGTTCGGCTTCCTGATGCTGCTGATCATCCCGCTGGCGCTGGCGCTCTCGACGCCACCGGTCGCGAGCACGGCAAATGCGGCGCCCGCGGATGAGCAGACTTTTACGAAGGCGCTCGCCGAAGCGTTTGGCCACCGCTCCTATGTGCTGCTGGTGCTCGGCTTCTTCACCTGCGGCTTCCAGCTTGCCTTCATCACCGTGCATCTGCCGGCGTTCCTGGTCGATCGCGGCATCTCGACGCAAACCGGTGGCTGGGTGATCGCGGCGATCGGCCTGTTCAACATCATGGGATCGCTCAGCGTCGGCTATCTCCAGAACAGCTTGCCCAAGCGCTACATCCTCTCGACCATCTATTTCACCCGCGCGCTCGCGACGCTCGCCTTCATCTCGTTCCCGATCACGCCGTTCTCGGCGATCGCATTCGGCGCGGTCTCCGGTCTGACCTGGCTGTCGACGGTGCCGCCGACCTCGGCGCTGGTGGCCCTGATGTTCGGCACGCGCTGGCTCGCGACGCTCTATGGCTTTGCGTTCGTCAGCCATCAGGTCGGCGGCTTCCTCGGCGTCTGGCTGGGCGGCATCGTGTTCGAGAAATTCGGTTCCTACACGCCGATCTGGTGGCTCTCGATCCTGTTTGGCGTGCTGTCGGCGCTGATCAATCTTCCGATCGTGGAGAAACCGGTTCAGCGGGTGGTTGCGCAGCCTGCCTGATCGGCTAAACAATCCCGACAAACAAGTCAGGGAGTTCAGCCGTGGCCACATTCAAGGCGATCCGGATCGACAAGGCGGACAAGGGCACCACCGCACAGCTTGCGCAGTTCGACGAAGCCGAGCTGATGGATGGCGATGTCACCGTCCGCGTGGAATGGTCGACCTTGAACTACAAGGACGGTCTCGCGCTCACCGGCAAGGCGCCGGTGGTGCGCCGCTTCCCGATGATCGCCGGCATCGACTTCGCCGGCACGGTGGAAGCCTCCTCGCATCCGCAGTGGAAGGCGGGCGACAAGGTCGTCTGCACCGGCTGGGGCATGGGCGAGAATCATCTCGGCGCCTATGCCGAGAAGGCGCGGGTGAAGGGCGACTGGCTGGTCGCGTTGCCGCAAGGGCTCTCGGCGCGCGACGCCATGGCGATCGGCACCGCGGGCTTCACCGCGATGCTCTCGGTGCTGGCGCTGGAGAAGCATGGCCTGTCGCCAAAGAGCGGACCCGTGGTGGTGACGGGCGCCGCAGGGGGCGTCGGCTCGGTCGCAACGGCCGTGCTTTCGAAGCTCGGCTATCACGTCATCGCCTCGACCGGCCGCGTCTCGGAAGCGGACTACCTGAAAGAGATCGGCGCCGCCGAGGTGATCGACCGCAATGAATTGTCGGCGGCGGCAAAACCCCTGGCCAAGGAGCGCTGGGCGGGCGGCGTCGACAGCGTTGGCTCGACGACGCTCGCGAATCTCCTGTCGATGACGAAATACGGCGGGGCGATCGCGGCCTGCGGCCTGGCGGCCGGCATGGACCTGCCGTCTTCCGTCGCACCCTTCATTTTGCGCGGAGTGTGCCTTCTCGGCATCGATTCCGTGATGTGCCCGATTGAGCCGCGGAAGGCCGCCTGGCAGCGTCTCGCGTCGGATCTGGATCGGACGAAACTATCTGAAATCACTCGGGAAATTTCGCTCGGCGAAGTCCCGGAATGGGGCGCGAAAATCCTGGCCGGCCAGGTCCGCGGTCGCGTCGTGGTAAAAATTGTCTAACGGCGTTCAGACTTTACCAACCAAGCTGCTTCAATGTTGCCTTGGTTAGTATGGTAAGCAGCGGGTAAAGAGATAAGGCATCGCCCGCTGCGGGGGTTGGTTCGGAGTTGAGCATGCTTGCGCGTATTGTGTTGGGGGCTGTCACGGCGGCAGCGACGTTTGCGCCGGCCGTTGCAGGTAGCATGAATGCCGACGAGGCACGCCGCTTTGTGGCTGGCAAGGTGTTCGCCTTCACCTGTTTCGACGGCACGCGCGGCGCAGGCCGCATTCTCGACGATCTCGGCGCCGCCGGGGCCGTGCAATTCTCGGGCTCTGGCCCGGTGAAACATCTCCGCCTGCCCGGCAACACGCTCCAGATCCGCGGCCAGAACGTCTGCGCGTCGATAAAGGGCATCCCGTTTGAGCCCTGTTTCAACCTGGAAAAGACCGACGAGCGCAGCTTCCGCGGCTCGGTGTCGGGTATGGGCTTCGCCTATTGCGACTTCCATCACCAGGGCGGCAACCAGATGCTGATGGCGCGTGCCGCGGCGCGTCCGCGCTCGCTGCGCTCCGAGCGCACCGGATCGGTCGGCGCCTCCAACACCGAGGTCGCCGCGCGCGTGGAGACGCCCCGCGTCGAGAGCGGCCGGCTTGAGCCGGTGAAGGCCGAACCCGCCAGGAACGACGCCCCGCTGGAGCTACGCCGCTCGACCCAGTGAGCTGGCCGCGGGATCCCACCGCGTACTTTGTCCTTGAAGAGCCCCATCGAGCACGAAGCCGCTGCGCCGTAATCATACGGACGGCGGTTTTCATGCGTTGGTAGCTAGTCGCGTCCCAGTTTGCGCAGGGCCGGGGGGCGCAAGGGTTCTACATGTCGCTGTATTTCTTTCGCATCAGCACCGGCCGCTATTCCGGCGCCGCCGACCAGCCGTACGAGTTCGAGGACCGGGCGGCCGCCTGGACCGAGATGACCGAGGTCTGCGCCAATCTACTCGGCGGCATCGCGCGCGGCCTGAAGCCGAATGCCGAGTGGCGCATGGAGCTGCTCGACGAGAACAAGAAGCCGGTCTTCCGCGTCAGCCTCGTCGGCGAGAAGGTGGGCTGACGACCGCGAATAGCGCGACAGGCGTTAACGAACGCCAAGGCATGCAAATTCGCGAAGTGCAGATTCGCTGCACGCGAAAAGTGCGTAAGTCCGGCAACTTAAGCAGCGTTTTCAGTATTTCTACCTACCCCGCGGTGCGCCCCGTTTAACGTTAATGAGGAACCTCTCTGCTAGTTTTTCCCGACTGTTCACGCGCGTCCGCGCGGCCATGCGTAGCCGGGAGTATCGATGTCCTTCATTCAAAATCTGCGAATTGGCACCAAGCTCGCCGTCACCTCCGCGCTGACCATCGGGCTCGTCGCGCTGATGATTTTCCTTCAGAGGAGTGGCGACGCCGAGGTTCAGAAGCTCGGCATGAGCGCGGCCGGACAGCAGGCGATCGCGCAGAACGCCGCCGAAGCGAAGGCTTCGGTCCGCGGCATGCAGATCGGCATTCGCGACATCCTGACCTCATCCTCGCCGGCCGAGATGCAGAAAGCCGTCACCTATTTCAACGACCGCCAGACGGCGGCCCTGAAATTCGCCGGTGAGATGGCGAAGCTCTCGCGCTCCCCCGAGAACCGCAAGCGGATCGATCGACTGACGGTGCTGATCGGCGATTTCGGCAAAGGCGCTCAGCAGATCGAAGCCATCCGCAAGCAGGAGCTCGCGCTCGAGGGCAAGAAGGACGGCGAGGCGGCGGCGCAATTCGCAAAGCTCACGGCCGAGATCGATCGCGTCCGCAAGGGGACGCTGGTGCCGATCAACGAAGAGATTTCGGATCTGTCCAACCAGATCACCGAGTTCGCCAAGCAGAGAAGCCTTGAGGCCCGTGCCGAGGCTGAAGCGGAGGCGGCGTCGGTTGCGCGGACCTCGCTCGTCGTCGGTGTGCTGGTCGCGCTGGTTCTCGTCGGCGCGTGCATCTTCTCGGTCTTCAGCATCGCGCGGCCCATGCGTGCGCTGACGCTGGCGATGGAGAAGCTCGCCGGTGGCGATTTCTCGGTGGTGCTGCCCGGGCTCGGCCGCAAGGACGAGGTCGGCGAGGTCGCCGGTGCCGTCGAGAAATTCAAGGTCGTGTCCGAGCAGAAAGCGCGCGCGGAAGCGGAAGCCAAGATGCGGCAGGATCAGATCGCAGCCGAGCAACGCAAAGCGGAGATGCGCAGGCTCGCCGACAGTTTCGAAGGCGCCGTCGGCGAAATCGTCGGCACGGTGTCGTCGGCCTCGACCGAGCTCGAAGCGTCCGCCACGACGCTCACCTCGACCGCGGAGCGTACGCAACAGTTGACCACGGTGGTTGCGGCCGCTTCGGAAGAGGCCTCCACCAACGTGCAGTCGGTGGCCTCCGCCACCGAGGAACTGTCGTCCTCGATCACGGAGATCAGCCGCCAGGTGCAGGAATCCGCGCGTGTCGCGAGCGAAGCCGTCGGCCAGGCTCGCACCACGACCGAACGCGTCAGCGAACTGTCCAAGGCGGCGACACGTATCGGCGATGTCGTCGAGCTGATCAACACGATCGCGGGCCAGACCAATCTTCTGGCGCTCAATGCCACGATCGAGGCGGCGCGGGCCGGCGAGGCCGGCAAGGGGTTTGCGGTCGTCGCCTCCGAGGTCAAGGCGCTCGCCGAGCAGACCGCGAAGGCCACCGGCGAGATCGGTCAGCAGATCTCCAGCATCCAGGCCGCGACGCAGGAATCGGTCGGTGCCATCAAGGACATCAGCGATACCATCGAAAAGCTGTCCGAGATCTCCTCGACCATCGCGGCGGCGGTCGAAGAGCAGGGCGCGGCGACGCAGGAAATCTCCCGCAACGTGCAGCAGGCCGCGCAGGGCACGCATCAGGTCTCGTCCAACATCACCGACGTGCAGCGCGGTGCGAGCGAGACCGGTTCGGCCTCCTCGCAGGTGCTGTCCGCCGCGCAGATGCTGTCGGGCGACAGCAACCGTCTCAAGCTCGAGGTCGGGAGATTTCTCGAGACAGTGCGCGCGGCCTGATCCAGGCGTCGCCGGGCAGGGAGTAGCTCCGACGGCCGCGCTTGCTTGCGCGGCCGTTGTCGCCTTCATACGAACCGGTTGCAGCTTGGATGATGCACGGCCTCACGTGAGGCACATTCGCGTGTGCAGCGGGATGCCGCCGCAACCGCAAAATGATTGCGTGGACGTTAAGTATCGAGAATCGGTGAACCAGTAGTTCCACTAGGTTCTTGTTAACGCCTGTTTGCAATTATGGGCGCTATCTTACCGGATAAGAACCAGCCAGCATTGTTGGAAGGAAGCCGGCCCTATCGTCCGATGCGACGATTGCGGCGCGGGTGACTTGTGCGTTGCCTGGTATCAGGGGGTGTGGTGATGTCGAAGTTGTCGATCGTGTTCAAGCTTCTGACCGTGCTGTCGGTCCTCGTGCTCTCGCTCGCCGGCGTCGGCGTGACGGCGATCGGCACGATGCAGAACATCAACGCCCATACCGTCGAGATCGCGGACAGCTGGCTGCCGAGCGTGCGTGCGCTCGGCTCGCTCCGGGCCGACATCAACGAGCTGCGCGTCGCGCTGCGGCTGCACCTGATGCAGGAGAGCGCCGAGGGCAAGGAGGCCGCCGAGAAGCGCCTCGCTTCGCTGCGCGACCGCATTGAGCAGACCCGCAAGGTCTACGAGCCCCTGATCACCTCATCGGAAGAGCGCTCGCTCTATCAGCAATGGGCCACGGCCTGGGGCGAGTATCTGAACGGCGTGCAGGAGGTGATGGCGCTGTCGCGCAAGAGCGTCGGCAAGTTCCCGACTGAGGCCAACGAGATGCTGCAGACCAAGGTCGCGAAGATGGCACAGGCGGCCGACCCGCTGCTTCAGAAGGGCATCGAGCTCAACAATCGCGGCGCCGAGCTGGAGACGAAGCAGGCGGCCGACAGCTACGCCATGATCTTCCGCGTGCTGGTCGGCATCATCGTGCTTTCGGTCGTGATCGCGATCAGCGCCGCCTATTATCTCGTGCGCGATGTCTCGCGTGGCATTGCTTCGATCATCAAGCCGATGCAGTCGCTCGGCGAGGGCGACCTTTCGGCCGAGGTGCCGCATCGCGGCGAGAAGACCGAGATCGGCTCGATGGCGGATGCGCTCCAGATCTTCAAGGAAGCCCTGATCGCCAAGAAGGCCGCCGACGAGGCTGCCGCGGCCGATGCCGAAGCCAAGATCGAACGCGGCCGCCGCGTCGACGCCATCACCGGCAGGTTCGAGGCCATGATCGGCGAGGTCGTCGGCACCGTGTCCTCGGCCTCGACCGAGCTCGAGGCCTCGGCCTCGACGCTGACCAGCACCGCGCAGCGCGGGCAGGAGCTGGCAACCGTGGTTGCCGCCGCGTCCGAGGAAGCCTCCACAAACGTCCAGGCGGTGGCCTCCGCCTCGGAAGAGCTGTCGTCCTCCATCACCGAGATCAGCCGCCGCGTGCAGGATTCGTCGCGGATGGCGGCGGAAGCGGTCGAGCAGGCGGCGCGCACCAACGAGCGCGTCAATGCGCTGTCGCAGGCGGCGTCCCGCATCGGCGATGTCGTCGAGCTCATCAACACCATCGCGGGCCAGACCAACCTCTTGGCGCTGAACGCCACCATCGAGGCGGCGCGCGCCGGCGAAGCCGGCCGCGGCTTCGCCGTCGTCGCCTCCGAGGTCAAGGCCCTGGCCGATCAGACCGCGAAGGCCACCGGCGAGATCGGGGCGCAGGTCTCCGGCATCCAGGCCGCGACGCAGGAATCCGTCACCGCCATCCAGGAGATCGGCGGCACCATCGAGCGGCTGTCCGAAGTGTCTGCGGCGATCGCCGCGGCCGTCGAGGAGCAGGGTGCGGCGACACAGGAGATCTCGCGCAACGTCCAGCAGGCCTCGGTCGGCACGCAGGAGGTTTCCTCGAACATCACCGACGTGCAGCGCGGCGCGATCGAGACAGGCGAGGCCTCGGTCGAGGTGCTGTCGGCGGCGAAGTCGCTGGCGACGGACAGCACGCGCCTCAAGGTCGAGGTCGCGCAGTTCCTGGAATCGGTCCGCGCGGCCTAGACGTCGCACACGGTCGTTATTCACCTCTCCCGCAGGGAGAGGTCGGATCGCATCGAAGATGCGATCCGGGTGAGGGGTTACAGTCTCACGATGCGCTGCGGCCCCTCACCCGGATTGCTGGGGACGATGCTCCGCATCGCCCGGCGCAATCCGACCTCTCCCCGCTGGGGAGAGGTGGGCACCTCCCCTGGAGCTCTACGGGCTCGTTTGCGGAGCCGGCGGCGATGTGACCTGCCGCCGGAACAGGATGCGCTGGTAGAGCCAGCCGATCGCCACCAGCACGATACCGAGGCACATGAACGACAGTGCGCGGTAGACACCCGTCAGCGTCGACATGTCGATCACGAAGGCCTTCAGGATCGTGAGCGCGATCACGACTGCCGAGGCCAGCCGCGCGCGCTCGGAGTTGACGAGGATGCCGACACCGAGCAGCACCACGCCGAAGGCGAGCCAGCCGATCGAATAGGTGTACTGCTCCGCGCCCGTCGTGGGTCCCGTGGAGAGGATCGGGCCGTGATAGAAGCGGCGGATCTCCAGCGTGACATAGGCGAGCGCGAACAGCAGCGCACCGCCTGCGATGGTGTTGGCGTAGACCTTGCCGCGCGCGCCGACCACGGCATAAGAGAGCGGCAGCATCAGCACCGCCGGCAGCGCGTAGCCGAGCAGCAACAGGTTGAACACCGCGCCGCCGACGTCGATGCGCCAGATCAGCGGGTTCTCCAGGATGAAGAGGCCGAACACGCTGATGAGGCCGGCGATCACGGTGAGCACGACCGCGCCGACATTGTGCACGATGCTGCCGCTGCGCAGCCGCAGCCGTTCCAGGCCGATGGCCATCGCGAGCGAGACGCAGACCTGCAGCGCGAATTCGAGCAGTGACGGCGGCGAGATCATGTCGCCGCCGGTCGCAAGGTGACGGATCTCCATGAAGGCGAGCAGCGCGGTGAACAGGATCGCAGCCGCTTCGACAACGCGCAGCGGGGCGTCATCGCCGTGGCGGCGCAGGAAGATGCTCGCACCCCAGAACGAGGCCGCCGGCAGGCCGTAACCCCAGAGCAGCCAGTTGAAGATCGGCGTCGTGCCGACGGCATCGCCGACGATGCGCGGATCATAGGCGATGCGTGCGGTGACGATCGCGGCGAAGATCGCAGCTAACCGGCGCAGCACTGGAATTGGCCGCTGCAACGAGATCCAGGCGGTGCCAAGCGACATCAGTGCGAGCGCAATGGTGAGCCAGCCCTTCTCCAGCGCGAAGGTCAGCGCCAGCGCCAGCGCGCCGAGCGTGCCGGTCGCGAACAGTGCGATCGAGGTTGCCACGCCCGGTCGTTCTTCGCGACGCATCAGCGCTTCGGTCGCAGCGCCGAAGGCCGCAGCGAGCAGCACTGCGAGGATCGCGAACGGAATGGAGCGGTCGAGATGGGCGATCCGCGCATAGAGCGCAACCAGGATCGCGATCGGCGTCGCGACGCCAGCCGCCGACCACACCACCGGAATGATCGCCGAATTGGAGCGGCCCTGGGAGAGGAAGCCCGCGACGCCGAAGCCGGCGGCGAAGATCGCGGCCATCACGAGATGCAGCGTCACGGAGCTGTCGGTCGCGACCGGTCCGACGCCGGGCATCGGGCCGCCCGGCAGCACCAGCATATCCGGATTGGCGCGCACCGCCCATTCCGCGAACACGATGAAGACGGTCGCAGCGGCTGCGCCCAGCGCGCCAGTCGCCGCCGGCGCCCGCCAGGCGACGAACAGCGTGCCGCCGACTAGCAGCGTGAACGCGATCAGCGCAAGGTCCGCATGCGCGCTTGAGAGCACGATCAGCATCGCGCCGAACAGATAGGCGCCGAGCGAGCTCGACGACACCGGCTCGATCTCGCCGTCCTCGATGGTTGGTCCGAACATGAAGCCGCAGACCACGAGCAGTGCGGCGAGCACGAAGCCGGCGATGACATGGAAAGCGTGCGGCGCGACCTGCAGATCACTGGTGTCGAGCCCCGGGAAGACCCAGAGCACGGCGAACACGATGGTGGTCACCGCAAGCCAGCGCCACAGCCGGATGCGGGCGAGACCAAAGCTCGCGGCGGTAACGATGGCGAGATAAATGTAGAGCGCCCAATAGTCCGGTTTGCCGCTGGAGACGAGGACCGGCGTCGCAAACGCGCCGACCACGCCGAGCCCGGCGAGCGCAGGGCCATGCAGCAATGCGGCGGCGAGCGTGCCCATCGCGACGATGCCGAGCAGCACGAAGGCGGTTGCGGGCACGAGGAAGCCGTAGAGCGCGTAGGCGGCGTAGATGGTGGCAAACGCCACCGCCGTTCCGGCCGCGGTGAGGATGGCGGGGATGTTGGCGATCGGCAGCGCCGCGATGTTGGAGATGCTCTCCTTGCGCCGCGTCCATTCGCCGGCCGCGAGCAGCGCAGCCGCAAACAGGCCGCCGAGGAACACGCGCACGCCGGGGCCGACCAGGCCGGCCTCGATCGAATAGCGCACCATGAAGAAGCCGCCGAGCGCGAGCGCAAGGCCGCCGATCCACACCACCCAGCGCGTGCCGAGCCGTTCCTCGAAGCCAGGTTCTCTGGAAACAGGCGCCGGTGTGGGCAACGGCGGCGGTGCATCGCCGGCGGTGCTCGCTTCGAGCGACGGCGGCGAGGCCTCTTCGGTGACGAGCGGAGGCGGCGCCGCCTCGGCTTCCGGCGCAAGCGGCGGCGGTTCGGCGGCGGCAGCCGTCGCGGGCGCCTCGGGCTGCACTTGGGCGGGCAGGAGCGGCGGCGGCTGCACCTGCCGCTGCGCATAAAATTTCTCTTCGAGCGAGCTCAGCCGGCGGCGCAGCTCGGTCGCCTGGCTGGAAGCCTTGATCGCGATCAGGAAGGCGATGATCGCAATGATCAGCGCGAAGACGTCAAACGGGCCGTCGAACATGAAGCCTCCTGGCAACCGGCGCGCAGGGGCCGATCACACGAATCTCAGCATGATCTTCTCGGAAAACCGCTACGCACTTTTCCGGATCATGCCCTAGCGCCGGGAGCGGACGCGCAAGCCCGGCGCGGGCCGCTCCTGGAGCACCTCGCGGCGGAAGCGGTAGAGCGCTGCCGGCCGTCCGCCGGTCTGTGTCGACATCACGCCGGTCGGTTCGACCAGGGCTTCGGTTTCGACCAGGCGGCGGAAATTCTGCTTGTGCAGGTGCCGGCCGGAGATCGCCTCCACCGTATGCTGCAATTCCGTAAGTGTGAACTCGGCGGGCAAAAGTTCAAACACCACAGGGCGATACTTCAAT
Source organism: Bradyrhizobium sp. B117 (assembly GCF_038969555.1). Classification (NCBI taxonomy): domain Bacteria; kingdom Pseudomonadati; phylum Pseudomonadota; class Alphaproteobacteria; order Hyphomicrobiales; family Nitrobacteraceae; genus Bradyrhizobium; species Bradyrhizobium sp. B117. The sequence goes on along the minus strand of NZ_CP152414.1, from coordinate 7,603,948 downwards.
TTCGCGCGCAGCCGCGCGATTGCCGTGGCGAGAATCCGGCGGTGGTCGAACCGCATGGAGGTGCCGAGCGCGGGCAGCGCCTTGCGCGCTAATGCCGCAGGGCGGCCGTCGCGCCGTGCCTCCTCGATCAGGCCAGCCTCGTACAGCAGCTCGTAGCGGTCGAGCACGCGCTCCTCGTCCCAGGGCGCGCCGTCGAGGCCGAAATAGAACCGCACGCGATCTTTTCGCGGCAGTGCGCGCGTCGTCTCCGGCGTCTCTTCCTCGGCCCATTTGGCGAGCGCCGGGATGATGTCGCGGGCGATGATCGCGGGCGGCTGCTCGCGCCAATCCTCCCAGGGGAAGAAGCGATACCAGGGCTCGAAGCTCGCGCCGGTCGCAGCAAGCTCGCCGTCCACCGCGCGCGTCAGCGCGAGATAGCCGATCGACACCATATGCGCGCCGGTGTCGCCGGCCTCGGCATGGCGGCCGCGGTCGCCGAAGGTGTAGAGCTGCTCGACATAGCCGAGCCGCAAGGCCGCCTGTTCCTCGACCCAGGCGCGCAAGCCGATCTCGAAGGTGCGGTGGCTGAGCGCGTCGAACGGCCCGAACGGCAGTCCGGCCAGCCCGTCGCTGCCGCGCGCGGTGAGGACCAGCGGCTCATGATCCGCGATCGCGACGATCGCCGCAGTCAGCCCGATCTCGATCGGCGTCAGCAGCTTGTCGCTCATGCGATGATGATCGCGCGTGGTGGCACGTCATGCCCGGCTATGACGGTGCGGATGCATCCGGGCATTAGAAGGGGCGCAGTCCTGGCGCGGCTGCTATTCGACTCTCGCCTCATGCGAGCTCGATCACGAAGGGGCGGCTTTCGACCATCATCGCGCCCGGGCCCATCTCGTCGAGCGCACGCAGCATGCGGCCGTTGCGCCCGAGCGCGCGGTCGGCGAGGCTGACGATGCGCCGGTTCGGCGAGGCGATCGGCGAAGCCGCGCGGATCTTCTTGGCGATCTCGATCTCGTCGCGCTCGGGATTGAGCGCGCACACGGCCGCAAACGCGCTCGCTGTGGAGCGGCTGATGCCGGCATAGCAATGCACCACCAGCGGCGCAGCGCGGTCCCAGCCGCGCACGAAAGCCAGCACCTGGTCGATATGCGCCTCCGACGGCGCGACGAAACCGTCCATCTCCTCGGTGATGTCGTCCATCGACACCTTGAGATGGTTGGCCGGCAGCACGGACACCGGACGCGCGACCTGCTCGACATTGGCCATCACCGTCAGCACATGGCTGGCCTTGGTGAGGCGAACGGTTTCGGGAAGCGCGGCGAGGGAACAGACGTGGATCATGGTGGACCTTTTTCTTGATTATAGCCGCGGCCGTAGGGTGGGCAAAGCGAAGCCCATGGTGTCCCTGCATCTACTTTCGTCGTCCCGGACAAGCGCGCCTAAAGCGCGCGCAGATCCGGGACCCATAACCACAGGATTGAGTTTTGCGAAGACTCGTGGTTGCCAGTTTTGCGCCGCAACCGTTTCCTGTGGTTATGGGTCCCTGCTTTCGCAGGGACGACACCGGAGTTACAGGCGCCACCAAACCAAGACAATGACTTACGCAAACACCGCGCCGAACCGCTCCAGAAACTGCTTCTCGGCCCGCGCCGCGGTCCAGGGCGTGAGATAGTCGCGCCGGACGCCGTCGGAGAGGCCCGGGTCCTTGCCGAACAGGCGCCTGGCTTCGCTTTCGCTGAAGCCGGCAAGCTCGGTCGCCTCGAGATAAGCCGCGCCGCGATCGGCGGCCTTGATCGCCTGCGTGATCTCGTCCGGCAGCACCGGCGGCAGGCCGAAGCGGATGTGGATGGCGCCGAGCAGGCGCTTCTCCACCGCCTTGTAATGCCCGTCGAGCACGGCCTTGAACGGCGAGATCATGTCGCCGATGACATATTCGGGCGCATCGTGCAGCAGCGCCGCGAGCCGCATGCGCTGGTCGACGCGCGGCATCTCGTGCCGCATCACGGTCTCCACCAGCAGCGTGTGCTGCGCGACCGAGAAGATGTGCGCACCTGTCGTCTGCCCGTTCCAGCGCGCCACGCGTGCCAGCCCATGCGCGATGTCGGCGATCTCGACATCGAGCGGCGAGGGATCGAGCAGGTCGAGCCGCCGGCCCGACAGCATGCGCTGCCAGGCGCGGGATTGCGCATCGTGCGCCGTCTTCTTCGCGGTCATTTGGCCTTGAGGCGCGGCTTGCGCTGCGTCTTGCCGCAGGTCGCGTGGCAATGGCAGTCGACGAGATGGTCGTTGACCATGCCGGTCGCCTGCATGAAGGCGTAGACGATGGTCGGGCCGACGAACTTGAAGCCGCGTGACGACAGCTCTTTCGAGATCTGCACCGACAGCGGCGTCGAGGCCGGCACGCTCGCGGTGGTCTTGAAATGGTTGACCTTGGGCCGTCCGTCCATGAAGCCCCACAACAGCTTCGAGAAGCCCGCGCCCTTCTCCATGATGTCGAGATACGACTTCGCGCTCAAAATCGTGCCTTCGATCTTGGCGCGGTTGCGCACGATGCCGACGTCCTGCATCAGCGCATGAACTTTCTTCTCGTTGTAGCGCGCGATCTTCTCCGGCTGGAAATCGTCGAAGGCTTTGCGGAAATTGTCGCGCTTGCGCAGGATCGTGATCCAGGACAGGCCGGCCTGAAAACCGTCGAGGATCAGCTTTTCGTAGAGCGCGCGGTCGTCATACTCCGGTACACCCCATTCGGTGTCGTGATAGGCGACATAGAGCGGATCTTCGCCGGGCCAGGGGCAGCGGGTCTTTCCGTCAGGATGCAGGCGGGGGGCTCGGCTCATGCGGTCGGCTGCTTGGTTGGAATACGCACGATCTCAGGCTCGGCGAGCGTCAAGGGCAGGCCGCCGGCGGTGAGCGGCTGACCGGCATCGAGCGCGTCGGCGACGCGGTCGATGCGCACGAGCGCAATGCCCTTGCCTTGCGCCGACGAACCCATGGTGCCGACTTGCTTGTCCCCGGCCATGACACTGACGCCAACCTCCGGCGAGAGATTGTCGAGCAGCACCTTGACGCTGCGGGTGCGCGCGGTGCCGCGATGCTGCATGCGCGAGACGACCTCCTGGCCGACATAGCAGCCCTTGTCGAAATCGACGCCGGCGAGGCGGTCCATGTTGGTCTCGTGCGGAAACGCGTCGCTGTACATGAAATCGAGCCCGCCGCGCGGCACGCCAAGCGCGATGCGATGCGCCTCGTAGTCGGCGGCATCGACCAGCTCGGCGCCGATCAGGTCGGACAGCTTTTGCTTGAGATCCTCGGGGATCAGTATGCGGATGCCGAGCTCGGCATTGCGCGGATCGGCGAAGGCGAGGTCCGGCTGCGCCGCAGGCTGGCCGCCCCAGGCCGCGAGCACGCCGAGATCGAGGTTCTCCACCGTGACCTTGGCGCGCAGCTTGTAGAATTTCAGCTTGGTGGCGAGTCCCTCGGCCAGCGGCTTCGGGCAGTCGATCAGGAACCCGCCGCCATGGCCCGCGGGCACCTCCGTGATCAGGAAGTCCACGATGATCTTGCCCTGCGGCGTCAGCAGCGCGCCGAATCGCCCCAGGCCCGGCTTGAGCCTGTCGACATCGGTGGTGATGAGGCCGTTGAGGAAGTTGCGCGCATCCTCGCCCGCGACCTTGACCACGCCCCGGTCGGGAAGAAACGCTGATTTCATGCGAAAATCTCTTGCGACATGTTGCTCCGGAACGTAAGCCCGCAAGGCATAAACGACAAGACCTCGAGCCCTGCGCTTGGGGATGAGAGAGGCCCCATGACCCAGCGTTTCGATGTGATCTTGAAGGGCGGCACCGTCGTCAACCAGGACGGCGAGGGTGTTCGCGACATCGGCATCATGGGCGGTCGTATCGCCGCGCTGGGGGCGCTGTCGCAAGGCTCCGCCGCGGAGGTGATCGACTGCAAGGGCCTGCACATCCTGCCCGGCGTCATGGACACGCAGGTGCATTTCCGCGAGCCCGGGCTGGAGCACAAGGAAGACCTCGAGACCGGCTCGCGCAGCGCCGTGATGGGCGGCGTCACCGCCGTGTTCGAGATGCCGAACACCTCGCCGCTGACCGTGACGGAAGCCACCTTCACCGACAAGGTGAAGCGCGCCCATCACCGCATGCATTGCGATTTCGCCTTCTTCATCGGCGGCACCCGCGAGAACGTGCAGGACCTGCCGGTGCTCGAACGCGCGCCGGGCTGCGCGGGCGTCAAGGTGTTCATCGGCTCGTCCACCGGCGCGCTGCTGGTCGAGGACGACGAGAGCCTGCGCCGCATCTTCCAGGTGATCTGCCGCCGCGCCGCCTTCCACGCCGAGGACGAGTACCGCCTCAACGATCGGAAATCGCTGCGCATCGAGGGCGATCCGCGCTCGCATCCGGTCTGGCGTGACGAGACCGCGGCGCTGATGGCGACGCAGCGCCTGGTCAAGCTCGCGCACGAGACCGGCAAGCGCATCCACGTACTGCACATCTCGACCAAGGAAGAGATCGAATTCTTGCGCGACCACAAGGACGTCGCCTCCTGCGAGGCGACGCCGCATCATCTGACGCTGGTCGCGCCCGAATGCTACGAGCGGCTCGGCACGCTCGCGCAGATGAACCCGCCGGTGCGCGGCGCCGATCACCGCGCCGGCATCTGGCGCGGCATCGAGCAGGGCATCATCGACGTGCTCGGCTCCGACCACGCCCCGCATACGCTGGAAGAGAAGCAGAAGACCTATCCCGCTTCGCCCTCCGGCATGACCGGCGTGCAGACGCTGGTGCCGCTGATGCTCGATCACGTCAATGCCGGCCGCCTGTCGCTCGCAAGGTTGGTCGATCTTACCAGCGCCGGCCCCGCGCGCCTCTACAACATGGCCAGCAAGGGCCGCATCGCCGCCGGCTACGACGCCGATTTCACTGTGGTCGATTTGAAACGCAGCGAGACCATCACCAACAAATGGGTGGCGTCGAAAGCCTGCTGGACGCCGTATGACGGCGTGCGTGTCACGGGCTGGCCCGTCGGCACCTTCATCCGCGGCCGCCGCGTGATGTGGCAGGGCGAGCTGGTAGCGGCCTCGCAAGGCGAGCCGGTGCGGTTTCTGGAGACGCTGAAGCAGTAACGTGATGTGTCGTGGGGACGCATAGTGCCTCCCCACTCGTCATTGCGAGCGTAGCGAAGCAATCCAGAATCCCTCCGCGGCGGCAGTCTGGATTGCTTCGCTTCGCTCGCAATGACGAGTGGAGGGGCCGTAGCCCGCATGAGCGCAGCGACATGCGGGTTTTCACTTTGCGAGGTTCCCGGGTTTCGCTACGCTCACCCGGGCTACAGCTTTGCAGCGCGAGGTGACAATGTCCCAACCGACGCCCCTCATCACCACCGAGCAACTCGCCGCCATCCTCGGCGATCCCAATTTGCGCCTCTACGATTGCACGACCTACAACGAGCCCGTGCCGCCCGGCAGCGACGTGCCGTATCGTGCCGTGCCCGGCGACAAGACCTTCGCGGCCGGCCACATCCCCGGCGCCGATTTCCTCGACCTGCAAGGCGAGTTCTCCGACACCTCCGCAGGTCCGCTCTTCATGATGGCCGAGGTGCCCGAGCTCGAGGCCGCCTTCGGCCGTCACGGCGCCGATGCAAGCAAGACCATCGTGCTCTACAGCATCGGCAGCATGATGTGGTCGACGCGGTTCTGGTGGATGCTGCGCTCGCTCGGTGTCGATGCGCGCGTGCTCGACGGCGGCCTCGACAAATGGAAGGACGAGGGGCGGCCGATTGAGACCGGCGCACCAAAGGGCTATCCGGCTACGACCTTCAAGGCGTCGCCGCGCGCGGGCTTCTTCGTTGACAAGAACACCGTGAAGGCGCGGATCGGCGATCCCTCGACCGTGATCGTCAATGCACTCGGACCGCAGTTTCAGGACTCGAGCCGAGCCGCTACGGCCGGCCCGGTCGCGTGCCTGGCAGTGTCAACGTTCCCGCGGCGACGCTCGCCAATGCCGACAAGACGCTAACGAGCCTCGCCGATGCCGAAGCGAAATTCGCCGCGGCAGGCGTCACGCGGGACAAGAATGTGATCGTGTATTGCGGCGGCGGAATCTCGGCGACGATCGACCTGCTGATGCTGACGCAGCTCGGCTACGACAAGCTCACGCTCTACGATGCCTCGATGGGCGAATGGGCGAGGGACCCGTCCCTGCCGATCGAGACGGATTAGGTCTTACCCTCCAGGGGAGGGTAAGAAAGTTGGGAACCTTTTCCCTTGGCCTGCATCCAATGTCCGGAACGACGCGAAACAAGCAGGTGACCGCCATGCAACGGACCGCAGCCGGCCTGTCCGCCGGCGCAAAAACCCCAGAAATCAGGACATCGGAAGCCGAACTGATCGACCGGGCCCGGGGCCGGGACGAGGCTGCGCTGCGCGAGATCATGCAGGCCAACAACCGCAGGCTCTACCGCCTCGCGCGCGGCATCCTGCGCAGCGACAGCGAAGCCGAGGACGTGGTGCAGGAAACCTATGTCCGCGCCTTCACCCATCTCGACGGCTTCAGGGGCGAATCCGGGCTGTCGACCTGGCTGTCCCGCATCGCCATCAACGAGGCGCTTGGCCGTGCGCGTAGCGCCAGGCCGCATGTCGAGCTTGGCGCGGTGCCGGAAGCGGCGCTCGAGGCGCAGATCATCAAATTTCCCGTTTCTCCCGCAGGCGATCCGGAAAGGACCATGGCCCAACGTGAAATCCAGCGCGTCGTCGAACGCGCCATCGACGAGTTGCCGGATGTCTTCCGCATGGTGTTCGTCGCGCGGGTCATGGAGGGCATGAACATCGAGGAGACCGCCGATCTGCTCGGCGTCAAGCCCGAGACCGTGAAGACGCGGCTGCATCGCGCCCGGGCCATGCTGCGCGAGAATGTGGAGAGGGAGATCGGCCCGGTGATGATGGATGCGTTCCCGTTCGCCGGCTGGCGTTGTGAGCGGCTGACGGAGGCCGTGCTGAAGCGGCTCGGCATCGGCGGCTGAAATTTTTCGGGAACGTTTGCGCCAAACGTCCATCCAACACCTGTGACGCAACGCCGGCAAACCGTCCGGCAGCACAGGAGTGTCAAACCATGTTCATCCGTTGGAGCGCGGCGGCCGCCGCAGCCATTCTGTTGTCCAGCCCCGTGCTGCTGCAAGGCGCGCGCGCTGCCGACAAGCTCACCGATCCGCAGATCGCGCACATCGCCTACACTGCCGGCGTGATCGACATCAACGCGGCCAAGCAGGCGCAGAAGAAGTCCAAGAACAAGGACGTCAAGGCATTTGCCGACGACATGCTGCGCGACCATGAGACGGTCAACAAGCAGGCGCTCGCGCTGGTCAAGAAGCTGAATGTCACGCCCGAGGACAACGACACCAGCAAGGCGCTGTCGAAGCAGGCGAGCGACAAGCTGGCCGAGCTCGACAAGCTGAGCGGCACAGCCTTCGACAAGGCTTATGTCGCCAACGAGGTCGCCTACCACAAGACGGTCAACGGCGCGCTCGAGACCCAGCTGATCCCGTCGGCGAGCAACGCCGAGCTCAAAAGCCTGTTGCAGACCGGCCTGAAGATCTTTCAGGGCCATCAGCAGCACGCCGAGCACGTCGCAACCGAGCTGAAGTAGGAGCGTGTGAGATGAAGCCGGGACGCCTCGCATCGATCGCGCTTGCGGCCATCTTCATGTCGATGGTTGTCCCGGCACACGCCGCGACGATCGAGATCGCGATGGAGAATCTCGTGGTCTCACCGGCTGAGGTGTCGGCGAAGGTGGGCGACACCATCAACTGGATCAACAAGGACGTCTTCGCCCATACCGCCACCGCGAAGAACGGCGATTTCGACGTGACGCTGCCGCCGAAGAAGTCGGTGTCGTTCGTCCTGAAGAAAGCGGGAACGGTCGAGTATTACTGCCGCTATCATCCCAACATGAAAGCGACGCTCAAAATCGAGCCGTAGCGCCTACTGCCTGGAGACGCCGACCGAGAATTCGCCGTTGCGCACGCGGCCGGGAAGGCCCTCGACGAATTTCGCCACCGCATCCTCGCCATAGGTGCCGACCAGCTCGGCGAAGGCGGCGAACAGGCTTGCCTGCGCCAGGCAATCGCCGTCGACGCCGTCATGGCGCGCCTCGGCCCAGGCCTCGTTGAGATAGCTCAAGGCAGCCTGCTTCTGCTCGTGATCGGGCAGCGGCGCGCGGGCGGGGGCGTAGGAAATCGGCTGGCTCATGCAACTCGGTCAGGGCTGGGGCGCGATCCACGGCGATGCGCTGTGAGAGAGGTGTAGCACGGGTGTTAACGACCGCTAGGGCACATCTTTAGGAACGGTTAACGGCTGTGAACAAAGTGATGACAGGTTCCCGTCACTGTCATTCCGGGACGCACGAAGTGCGAACCCGGAATCCATCGGGCCGCAGAGTCGGTGGTGGGATGGATTCTCAGGTGCGCAATTGCGCACCATAGCTCGCGCTGCGCGCGCCCCGGAATGACAAGGGGAGAGACCTCAGTTCGCGTAGCGCGCCGTGAGATCGCGCGAGATCTTCGAGCCTTCCTCGATATAACGGCGGATCGCCACCGTCGCCGCCGGCGTGCAGCTCCGGTAGGTCTGCTGGAAGCCGTTATAGCCGCGGTTGAAGCCGGCGATCATGCGGGTTCGGCGCTCGCCGGAGGGGGTTTCGGCATCGATCAGCGCCTGCATCTCGCTGCGCCATTTGTTGCCCTCGTTGGAGCCGCAGATGCCGCGCAGATAGTGCAGGCCGCCCAGGATCTCCGCCAGCCGCTGCAAATCGGCGTCAAATGGCGCCGCCACGTCCTGGGCCCTCGCGGGCACGGAGGCGCAGGCGAGAAGCAGGGCAAAAATGGCCAGAAATCGCGTGGACATCGGCGGCTGTATGCCCCCTCGGGGCGACGGGCGCAAGGCGGAGCCGCGCGGGTGGTGCGCTCCCTCCCCCGCCTGCGGGGGAGGGTCGGGGAGAGGGTATCTCCGCGGGCGAGAACCCCCTAGAGGCGAAAGCCCTCACCCGCCTCGCATCTACGATGCGAAGCGACCTCTCCCGCAAGCGGGAGAGGCGTCAGAGCTCGCGGCTCGGTCAGGGGCCAACCAGGCGCGCAGCGGACTGGATGACCTCCTCGAGCCCCCCGGTCAGCTTGAGGTCGCCCAGGCTCGCCAAGGCGTCCGGGGCGATCCAGCGGTAATCGTCGAGCTCGTCGTTGAGGGCTGGTTCCCTGGCTACCCAGCGGGCGGCAAAGGACATGATCAGGTAGTGCCCGGCGCCGGGCGCGCTGGGCAGCACCTCGCGCCAGCCGGCAAGGCCGATGATCTCGATGTCCAGCCCGGTCTCCTCGTCGACCTCGCGCTTGAGCGCCTGGTGTAGCGATTCGCCGAACTCGACCCGGCCACCCGGGAGCGAATAGAAGCCTTTGGCGGGCGAACGGGCGCGGCGGGTCAGCAGCACCTTACTGTTGCGAAAAATCGCGGCACTGACCGCGATCTGGGGATGGGTGGGCTGAACGACCGCCGACATTTTCTTAAAGGACCGGTTCTTAAAGGACTTGGCTCAGTTGGCCATGATGGTGTCGACGTCGGCCTCCGCGCCGCCATTGATGATGCCGCCGCAGGCCGCGATCAGCGGCTTGACCCAGAGTGTGGCCTGCTCGGCGAGCCGGACGCGGGTCGTATCCTTCTCGACCTCGCGCATGGCCGAGCCGACCGCGGTCAGGATCGAGGTCATGGTGTCGGTGATGTGATCGAACTGGGCGCGCACATTCGGATCGGCCTTCTCATAGGCCTCGATGGCGAGATCCCGTGCCTTGAAATTCGATGCCGTGAAATGCTCGGCATAGGACAGCGGCGACCAGGTCAGAAAATCTTCCGCGCATTCGGGCATGTCGGGGACCATTTCCAGCAGCATCACGGCTTCATTGAAATGGTTGAGATAGTCGGTGGCAAGCCCGGTCCGCGGGTTGATGTTGGCCACGCGCAGCCGTTCGGCCCAGGCGGCGGCCTCGAGGCCCGTCTGTACATGCGTCCGCGCGGGTTGGGAGGCCATTGAGCTCATCGGCGGCAGTGTTAACGTTCGGGGTTAAAAGGACCTGAACGGACCCTATATAGACGCCCAAGGATGTGTGGACGCTTCGTCATAACTTCAGCCCCCGCGGCTTTACGGCAACTGTTCGGCTATATCGAGCAGCCGAATTTCCCGCCACGGTACAATGTCGCCCCGACACAACCGATTCCGGTCGTTTTGGTCGAGAATGGCGCACGCCATTTCCGCCTGATGCGCTGGGGACTGCTGCCGAGCTGGGTCAAGGATCCCAAGGGATTCACGTTGCTGATCAACGCCCGCTCGGAGACGGTGCTCGAGAAGCCCGCGTTCAAGAAGGCTATACGCCGCCGCCGCGGGCTGATTCCGGCCGACGGCTATTACGAGTGGAAAACCATCGAGGGCCGCAAGCAGCCCTTCTTCATCCACCGCGCCGACGGTGAGCCGCTTGGTTTCGCGGCGGTGTTCGAGACCTGGGTCGGGCCGAACGGCGAGGAGCTCGACACGGTCGCGATCGTCACCGCCGCGGCGGGCGAGAATCTGGCCGCGCTGCATGACCGCGTGCCCGTCACCATCAGCCCGCGCGATTTCGAGCGCTGGCTCGAGATCCGCGGTGACGAGGTCGATCATGTGTTGCCGCTGATGACGGCGCCACGCATCGGCGAATTCGCCTGGCACCCCGTCTCCACCCGCGTCAACCGCGTCGCCAATGACGACGAGCAGTTGCTGTTGCCGATCAGTGCGGAGGAGATGGAGGCGGAGGCGCCGAAGCCGAAGAAGGCGGCGCGGAAGGTTGCAGCGAGCTCGGCCGATGACGGGCAGGGGTCGTTGTTCTAGCTGCGCTGCCGTAGGGTGGGCAAAGCGAAGCGTGCCCACCATTGCATGTCGTAGAAACAGATAGATCGTGGGCACGGCGCGTTGCGCCTTTGCCCACCCTACGGCAGCGGAGTTTTAAACGATCTCCCAAGCCCTCAACGCCGCGATCTCCGTAGCATCAAATCCCAGCTCACCCAGCACCGCATCCGTATCCGCCCCCAGCTCCGGCGCCATCCGGTCCAGCCGTCCGCCGCCATGCGCGAGCTTGAAGCCGCTGCCGGCAAAGCGCAGGTGGCCGTAGGGCGTGTCCAATTCCTGGATGGCGCCCCGCGCGGCAATCTGCGGATGGTCGATGACCTCCTCGACTTTCCAGATGCTGGCGCAGGGCGCGCCGGCGTCCTCGAGAATTTTCTCCCATTCGCGCGCCGGCCTTGCCGCGAGCGCCTCCTCGATGATGGCACGCAGGGCTGGCTCGTTCTCGTTGCGCGAAAACCAGTCGGCGAAGCGCGGATCGGACAGCGTGTCCGCGCGGCCGAGCGTCGTCATCAGCGCGCGATACTGCTTCTCGTTGTTGACGGCGAGCAGGATGTGGCCGTCGCCGCATCTGAACAAATTCGCCGTCGTCCTGCGGCTCACCGCCTGGTTGCCCGACAGCTGCTGGCGATGGCCGGCGACCGACCAGTCCGCGATCTGGCCGGAGAGGAACGCCATCGTCGCCTCCAGCATGGAGACGTCGATCAGCTGCCCCTTGCCGGTGCGGTCGCGCTGGTAGAGCGCGCTCGACACGCCGAACGCGGCGGTCGCGCCCGAGAGCACGTCGCACACCGCAAAGCCCGCGCGCGTCGGCCCGGTCTCGGGATGGCCAGTGATCGCCATGATGCCCGACAGCGCCTGCATCTTGCCGTCATAGCCGGGCCGCAAGCGGTCCGGGCCGGTCTGGCCAAAACCTGACACCGCGCAATAGATCAGCTTCGGATTGATCGCGGAGAGTGCTTCATAGCCGATGCCGAGCTTGTCCATCACGCCGGGGCGGAAATTCTCCATGACGACGTCGACGGTCGCGGCGAGCTTCTTCACGATCGCGATCGCGTCAGGCTTTTGCAAGTCCAGCGTCAGGCTGCGCTTGTTGCCGTTGATGGCCTGGAAGGCCGGCGCGAGGCCACGTTCGGCCCATTCGCGGGAGAGCGGCGTGCGGCGCATGTCCTCGCCCTCGCGCCGCTCGACCTTGATGACGTCGGCCCCCAGCAGCGCGAGCTGGTAGCTCGCATAGGGGCCGGCCAGCACTTGCGTGAAGTCCAGGATCTTCACGCCCTCGAACGGTCGCGTCACGTCGCTCTCCCCTTGGTTTGTTTTTGTTGGAGGACGTCAGGCAGCGCGGTTGCCGCGCGCGATCTCCTTCTGCTTGTCGAATTCGGCGCGGCGGCGCGCCAGCTCTTCCGGCGTCAGCTGCGCGACGTTGTTGTAGTCGAGCTTCCAGGAGGCGTCCTCGCTCCAGCGCAATGGCGACTGCATCGTGGTCTGCGGACCGCTCGCGGTCTCCAGCAACCTCAAGGCCAGCTCCAGCGTCTGTGCCTGCGAGGCGACGTCGTGCGGCTTGCCGGCGGAGTTGCCGAGCGGGAAGTCGGAGAACAGGAACCGCGGCACGGCGGCGTGCTCGATGATGTCCTTGGCGCAGCCCATGATCACGGTCGGGATGCCGTTGCGCTCCAGGTGCCGCGCCACCAGCGCGGTGGTCTGGTGACAGACCGGGCAGTTCGGCACCAGCACGGCGACGTCGACCTTGTCGGCAAGACAGCGCGCCAGAATCTCCGGCGCGTCGGTGTCGATCGTGACGCGATGGCTGCGGTTGGTCGGCGCGCCGAAGAAGCGCGGGGCGACTTCGCCGATGCGTCCGGCGGCGCTAGCCTTCAGCAACTGCGGCAGCGGAAACCAGGTGCCGCTGTCGGTCGCCGTGGTGTGCTTGCGGTCGTAGCCGATGTGGGAGATGCGCAAATCGTGCTGCTGCGACGTGTCGCCGTCGTAGACTTGGTAGAATTTGGCACTGCCATTATACGCCGCGCCCGGCCCCTGGTCGCCCTTGGTCGGATCGTACGGCGCAGCGGTAGTGATGAGGGTCACCCGCGATTGCGCCAGCGGCTTCTTCAGCGGCTGGAACGGCGCCTCGGTGCAATGCGCCCAACGATACGGCGTGGTGTAGCCGATCGCGGTGTAATAGTCCCGCGTGCGCTGCATATAGGGGACAGGGGAGTCATAGTCGGGCGCAAAGCCGAATTCGTCGTCGCGCGGAGCGGACATGGGCGCGTCTCCTGGTTCTTGGTTGAAGCCAGACTAGAGATAGTTTTGAGGTTGCTCAACGGGGGGCGGGGGGGCGCAGGTCTGAATTGCTTACCGCGATGGCTCGCCGCGCGGCAGGTGCGCTCCCTCGCCCCGCTTGCGGGGAGAGGGTTGGGGTGAGGGGGAGTCTCCGCGAGGACGGTGAGGGTTGGACTCGCGGAGGCTCCCCCTCACCCGGATTGCATCTTCGATGCAATCCAACCTCTCCCCGCAAGCGGGGCGAGGTGAAGAGAGCTCTCACCTGAAAACATGCAGCGCTGCGTATTGCAGCAGCATGATCGCCTTGGCGTCGATGATGCGGCCGTCGGCGATCATCGCCAGCGCCTCGTCGATGTCGAGCTCCAGCACCTCGATGTCTTCGCCCTCGTGCTCGAGGCCGCCGCCGTCGCTGACGCGCATCGAAGGTTCGTATTCGGCGACGAAGAAGTGCAGTTTTTCGGTGACGGCGCCAGGGCTCATGAACGCCTCGAACACCTTGTGCACATGGTGCAGGCGATAGCCGGTCTCTTCCTCCGCCTCGGCGCGGATGCGCTCTTCCGGCGAAGCGTTCTCCAGCACGCCGGCGGCCGCCTCGATCAGGAGATCGTCGTAGCCGCGGATGAACGCCGGCAGGCGGAACTGCCGCACCAGGATCACAGTGCGCTGGCCGAGATTGTAGGGCAGCACGGCGGCGGCGTTGTCGCGCTCATAGGTCTCGCGGTGCTGCGTCTGCCATTCGCCATTGGCGCGGCGGTACTCGAACGTCGTGGTCTTCAGGGGCGTCCAGTTGTCCGAGAGCACGCGGACGTCCTTGATGCGGACGCGGTCGGAAATGGTCATGGCTGGATCTCAATTGCTTTGCGTGGTCGCGCGGCCGTCGAGCCACTTCTGGAACATCACGGAGGTGGACAGCTCGAAGCCGAGCGAGCCATAGAACGCAGTCGCCTGTGCATTCTCGCGCCGGACGAGCAGCTGAAGCTTCGAAATCCCGGCCTGCCGCAGCCAGTTCTCGGCCGCCGCCATGATCGCCCGGCCATAGCCGCGCTTCTGGCAGCCGGGGTCGACGGCGACGTAATAGACCCAGCCGCGATGGCCGTCATGGCCAACCATGACGGTCGCCACGATCGCACCATTATCCCGGCCGATCAGCACGGTGGAATTTCCACGCCGCCGCGCCAGCGCGAGGTCGGCATGCGGATCGTTCCACGGCCGCGTCAGGCCGCAGCGCTGCCACAGCGCCACAACGTTCTCGACATCGGCATCCCCAATCGCATCGATCGCAAGAGCACTCACAGCACCTTCCCCGGATTCATGATGCCGAGCGGGTCGAGCATCGCCTTGATCGACCGCATCAGCTCGATCGCGGTCTTGTCCTTCACCTCAGGCAGCTCGTCGCGCTTGAGCACGCCGATGCCGTGCTCGGCCGAGATCGAGCCGCCCATGCGCAGCACGATCTCGAACACGACCGCATTCATCTCGTGCCAGCGCGCGAGGAAGTCCGCGGTGTCGGCGCCGATCGGCTGGCTGACATTGTAGTGGAGATTACCGTCGCCGAGATGGCCGAACGGCACCGGCCGCGCGCCCGGGATCAGTTTTACGACGGCGGCGTTGGCTTCCTCGATGAATTCAGGAACGGCAGCGACTGGGACCGAGATATCGTGCTTGATCGAGCCGCCCTCCGGCTTCTGCGCCGACGACATTTCCTCGCGCAACTTCCAGAAGGCGTTGCGCTGGGCGAGGCTGGCCGCGATTACGGCATCGTCGACGATTTCCTCTTCCATGGCGCGGCCGAGGATCGTCTCCAGCGGCGTGCGGGCGTCGTCGCTCGGCGAGGACAATTCCATCAGCACATACCACGGATGTTTTTCCGCAAGCGGATCGCGCACGTCGATGCCATGGCACACCGAGAAGTCCACCGCCATCTCCGACAGCAGCTCGAAGCTCGTCAGCGCGTTCGCGGCCTCGCTCTGCGCGATCGTCAGCAGTTTTAGCGCCGCCGCCGGCGACTTCAGCCCGACATAGGCGGTCTCGACCGCCCGTGGCTTCGGAAACAGCTTGAGCGTCGCCGCGGTGATGATGCCGAGCGTGCCTTCCGCGCCGATGAAGAGGTTGTGCAGATTGTAGCCGGTATTGTCCTTCTTCAGCTTGGACAGCACGTTGAGCACCCGCCCGTCGGCGAGCACCACTTCCAGTCCCAGCGCCATCTCGCGCGCCACGCCATAAGCGAGCGCGGCGGTGCCGCCGGCATTGGTCGAGAGATTGCCGCCGATGGTGCAGCTGCCTTCGGCGCCGAGCGACAGCGGAAATAGCCGGTCCACGTCGGACGCTTTCTGCTGCGCGATCTGCAGGACGACGCCGGCCTCGCAGGTCATGGTGTTGGAGGCGGTGTCGACCTCGCGGATCTTGTCGAGCCGGCGCAGCGACACCACGACCTCGCCATTATGCGGCGTCTGTCCGCCGACGAGCCCGGTATTGCCGCCCTGCGGCACCAGCGCGATCCTGTGCGCGGAGGCGAGCTTGCAGATCGCAGAGACTTCCGCGGTCGAGCCCGGACGCAGCACCAGCGGCGTGCGGCCGTGGAACAGGTTGCGCTCCTCGGTGACGTAAGCCTCGATGTCTGCCGCGTCGGTGATGGCGTGCTTGTCGCCGACAATCTTGCGGAATTGGTCGATCAGCTCGGGTGCAAGCGGAGGGGGGGCAGATTGGTTGATGTTCATGTCGTCTTCTTTCATTCCGCGTTCTAGCGCGCAACTGCCGCGCGCCGCAGCCGGTCATTGATCGCTTCGCCCAAGCCTTCCTCGGGGATCGCCATCACCGCGATCGTCTTCGGCGCCTTCGCATCCAGGCTGCGAAGATAACCGAACAGATTGGTGGCGGCTTCATCGAGATCACCGGTGGGCGACAGATTCATGACGGCCGCGGCAGCATCGAGTCCAGGCAGACGCGCAGGCCCGAACGCAAGCAGCGCTTCATCAGGCGCAACGTCCAGCGCGCCGAGCCGCACCTGGGCGCGCGGCGCATAATGCGAGGCCAGCATGCCCGGCGCCAGCGGCTGGCTGTCGTCGCTCTCGGCTGCCGCCGGCGGCCGTGCCAGCGGCATGCCCAGCACCGCCTCGATCCGCTCGCGCGACAGCCCGCCGGGCCGCAGCAGCATCGGCGCGTCGAAGCAGCCGACAATGGTCGATTCGACGCCGACCGCGACCGGCCCGCCGTCGATGATCAGGTCGATGCGCCCGGCAAGGTCGCTCTCGACATGAGCCGCCAATGTCGGCGAGACGTGGCCGGAGATGTTTGCGGACGGCGCCACCACCGCTCCGCCGAAGGCGCGCAGGATCGCCTCGGCCACCGGGTGGGCGGGAATGCGGATCGCGACGGTGTCGAGGCCCGCCGTGGCGAGATCCGCCACCGGGCAACCGTCGGTCTTCGGCACCACCAGCGTCAGCGGCCCCGGCCAGAACGCCTCCGCCAGCTTCAGCGCGCGGCCGTCGAACCCGCCGATCCGGCGCGCGGCGGCGATGTCCGGCACATGTGCGATCAGCGGATTGAAGGCCGGCCGCCCCTTGGCGCTGTAGATATGGGCCACCGCGGTGGCATTGGCGGCGTCCGCGCCGAGGCCGTAGACCGTCTCGGTCGGAAACGCGACCAGCCCGCCGGCCGCAAGTGTCCGGGCGGCGGCTTCCGCGCCGGCCTCGCCGGCCGGCAAAATCAGTGTCTCAAGACCCGTTTTCACAGGGACAAAATTCCTCGGCTCGGCCGCTTGCAGTGCGTCAAACCCGACGCTATAAGCCGCCTTCTTGTCGGAGTGTGGCTCAGCCCGGTAGAGCACTGCGTTCGGGACGCAGGGGTCGCAGGTTCGAATCCTGCCACTCCGACCATTCTTCCAAAAGTTGACGTTTTCCAGAGGCTTGGCGGACCGGCCGCCGACGCCTCAGGATACCTTTCTGCAACGATTTTCGGGGCGGGTCCACGGCCGATTTGGCCGGGCAGGGGCGCCTGAGCGCGCGGCATGGCTTGCAGCGGCGGCCGAGGCCGCGCGAGTTGTGTTTGCGCCTACCGCCGTGCCACCAGCACGCCCACCAGGAACGCCACCATCAGCGACGGCAGCGGCGCCTCGCGCACCATGCCGCGAACGATGTCCGTCCAGTGCTGATCCGGTGCCAGTCGTGGCGACCTGACCTCAGCCATCGGCGTCATGCCCCAGTCGGAGGCGAGCTCGGTGATCTCGCTCGACGCCAAACGCGAGCCGTCGCGGATGCGGAAGATGGCGGCGTCGGTTCGCTCGCGCAGCGCAAGCGCCATCAGCGTCGCGATCGCCGTGCGCAACGTCATCTCGCCAAAGCCTTGCAGCCTCACCGACTCCTCGGGGTCGGATGTCATGCGAAATCCCTCACAGCGCGAAATGGCGCGCGATGGTGAATGCCGCCGTCGCGCACAGGACCAGCGTGGATACCGCGCCGGCCACGCCGCGCGCGAGACCGGCTCGCGTCAGGTGCCTGGTCATGATCTTGCTCCATGCTGTCATGGAAATGGCGGCGGGACGCGTTGGTTCCCTGAGCGGCGAGCGATTCGTCGAGCTGGGTCGGATGGGTAGAGCGAAGCGAAACCCATCACCTTCTTCCCCCCAAAGGGATCGATGGATTTCGCTTCCGCCTTCGCTTTTCAAGCTACGGCGGACAAGTCGCTCTCCCCATCCGACGTACCGGCGGCTCTCTGGCGCCGGCTACTTCCGCAGCAGCTCGCTCAGCGCTGCCGTCGCCTCGGCGCAGCGGATGTCGTCGATCTCGCGCGACAGCCTGAGCGCGCTCGATCTCAGCTCGTCGAGCTTCCAGCTCTCCGGATTCTGGCCTTCGAGCTGGCTGAGGCGCTTGTTGAGATCGTCCAGTCTCGACTGGAGCTGCCCGATGCTGGCAGCCCCGTTCACTTTCCAAACGCGTTGTGCACGCATCGTAATTCCCCTGTCGTCTCACGGCGTTGTGAGAGCGGTTCGTGGCCGGAATGGGAGTTTGTTTTGTCCGGCTTCAGATCGCGGGGAACCGTTGCAGATTGGCAACGAAAGTTCCCATCCAGCCGGTGAGTGGGTGAAACTCGGGGAATGCGCTGGCGCAGATCTCCGGATGTCGCTTCGCTCAGCCTTGCGCCCTCCCGATGCGTATCCGCACTTCAGCGGCCGTCGCCAGCGCATTGTGCGGGGGCGCTGGACGACTTCTGCAGCACGATTGATGCGGCGCGCACGCCTGATGGCGTCTCGCCGAAGCGTCGGCGGAACGAGCGATTGAAATGAGAAAGGTCACCAAAGCCGACTGCAAACGCGATATCAATGATAGCCAAATGCAGATAGTGCGGGTCAGCCAACATCGCGAAGGCACGCTCAAGCCGACACCCTGCAAGGTGCTCGGTGAACGACTTTCCGGTCCCTTCGAGTAATTTTTGCACGTATCGCCGCGACATACCGAGCGTGCCGGCAACATTGTCCAGATCGAAATTGGGATCGCCAAAGCGTTGCGCGACCTCCGCCAGGATCGCCTGAAGCTTGGCCGCTTTCACACCACGCTCGGTAACCATGTCTGCAGCTTCGGCGGTCGACCCGAGCGTCGCGGCCACGAGATCGAGGAGATGTACGCCGACGGTGGACGCCAGTTTTGATGACGGAGGTTCTTTGAAGGATGCGAGCGACCGCAGGTAACGACCGAGCAATCTAAGCGCCGGTCCACGATGCACCGGCCGACCTGAAAGATCTTCCGGCTGCGCAACCAGGGACCTAAGGGCGGGAGCCTGCACGGTCACGAATTTGACGCTGCCGCCACGCGGGCCAAATACTCGCAGTGGCTTTCCCCGGTCAACCAAACAAGCGGAGCCGGCATCATAAACATGTTCCCGGCCAGCATTTGCAAATTGGACGGGTCCAGCCTCGACGATGTTCAGTCCGAATTGGTCGCGGCTATCCTTGAGGTGGTGTTTGTGCCGGATAAACTCCACCGGCGTGGTGACAATACTACAAACGCCAACCGCGCCGAGCGACAAGTAGGTGACGTCAATACGCGGGCGGCCGCCGCTGTGATCTATCACGTCCAAGGCGAGGTTCAGCCGCGCAAACTCCTCACGGAATGCGGAGAACCGAACGTGCTCCGGCAGCATCTCGGTCGACCATCGCAAAAGCGCAGATGAGTTTGACATGCCGGCCTCCTGTTTCGGCGCCCAACCCCGCAAGAACGACTGGACTATATCGGACTGCGCTTCGGTGCGGGTGTGAGGTGGATTACAAGGGAGGACTTCAAGAAAATGACGAGGAATTTCCCGTCAAACTTTCGATGCTGACACGGTTCGCATCGAGGTTGCGATGATGCGCGAAATGCCGTAACGGCACGAAAAGATTTCCGCGTGACGGCTACGAGAAGATTGCGGATCATTCGGTAGATGATCGAGGCCTCACTGCGGCCAATCCTTGCAGAGAGTGATGCCGATCATGATCAGCGAGCCGATTGCGACCGCCACCGGGCAGATAAAGGGCAACTCTTCCAGCACGCTGATAAAGACCGCCCGGAAGCGGAGAGTTCTTTTCATACGCGCGAAGCGCAAGCCTGCCGCACCCATCGGACATCTCCGTTTGGCCCCCAGCAGCAGCGGTCTGATATTCAGCGTGAAATGGGGCCGAGCCATTACCAGTTCGGGTGTTCCCTAAAGCAAGGTGAAGGAACCCTTAGCTCGTAGGGACGCGCATTACCGGCAGAATGATCCGCACCGATTGCCGTGGTGGGAAGCCACGCGGCTTTGATTGGACACCGCGCACACCGGAGTTGTTCATGTGATAAGGCTATTGCTTGGCTAGGAACATCGCCGCATGTGGAACTGGATGATGCTCGGGCTGGAAAGCAACCGTGTGATCGCCCTGCGAATGGCGAAGCTGATGCGCGGCGGCAAAGCCGCTCAACGTGAAGCCCAACTCATGGTGAGTGAGAAATTCTTTGCGGCGGCGAAGGCCGGTAAAAGCCTGATGGCCGGGGCATCCGGAGACAAGATTGTCGCGCAGTATCGAAGGAAGGTTGCGGCCAACGCCAAACGGCTCAGCCGCAAACAAACACACAAGCGAAAATCGCGCTGATCCCTTTGGCGCGCATAGGCGGGATGCGCGGCCACGTTCCAAAGTTCACAAATGCACAATTCATTCTTGGAGCGAGGAACGACCCGACACAGCGACCGTTGGCCGACAGCCTGAAATTGCTTCGGAGCCAGCATGTCGCAGGACAAGAAGTCCAAGAAGCCTACGGAACCAGCAAAATCGCGCGAGGAAGAAGCTCGCGAGGTCGCGCAAGAATATGCCGATCAGCAGCGCGAGTTCATCGACAAATTTCGCAAGCGTCAGGATGGGCACGCCGGGTAAGTTGCTTGGCGGTCGCGCCGCCGGAGAGACAATGAAGCCGGAAGAACACACGAGCGGCCTGTGTCGCCGCCCGTCAACCCCATAGCGGAAAAATATTCCGCTTTACCGAAATTCGGATTTGTCGTATGTGTCGCCCGTCCCGGCTCATCCTTGAGGGGCGATCGTGAGGTCGTCATGTTTCGCGAGCCGGGCTTGCGGTGGACGCGGCAGCGTCGGGCGCGAGAGGTTAGGGCAGGGCGGATTGCTCTCCGTGAGCCCGAAGCCGCGCGTGGACGAGCGGCGCTGTCAGGTTCGTCGTGTCAACATGTCGAGGCAACGTGCACAACGCCGTCGGCCGCTGTGGCGCCAATGAACCGCGCGTACGGCAAAACCGTGTGGTCCTTGCTGCAAGCGATTTTTTCGGCTTGTTGAAATCGACGGAAGCGCTTGAAGATAAAGGCATATTTCTGTTGTTGCCGGGCGGGCGAGAAGTCTGTCCGAACCGGCTGGGCCCTAATAGGCCCTAGTTTTACATGGCGCTCGCGCGGCCGGTCGGGGTGCCCTTGGAGCAAGTAGCTGGCGCTCTACGGCCCTTTGCGGGCTCTCCTATGCGCTGGCGTGGTCCGGTGTCCGGTAGCCCGCGCGCGCCTGGGCTCCTGTACGGCCTTACTGCGGCCTCGCTCATGATGCCTTGCGCCCTCCCGGTGCGTATCCGCACTTCAGCGGCCGTCGCCAGCGCATTGTGCGGGGGCGCTGGATGACTTCTGCCGCACGATTGATGTGGCGCGTACGCCTGACGGCGTCTCGCCGAAGCGTCGGCGGAACGAGCGATTGAAATGAGAAAGGTCACCAAAGCCGACTGCAAACGCGATATCAATGATAGCCAAATGCAGATGGTGCGGGTCAGCCAGCATCGCGAAGGCGCGCTCAAGCCGACACCCTGCAAGGTGCTCGGTGAACGACTTCCCGGTCCCTTCGAGTAATTTTTGCACGTATCGCCGCGACATACCGAGCGTGCCGGCAACATTGTCCAGATCGAAATTGGGATCACCGGAGCGTTGCGCGACCTCCGCCAGGATCGCCTGAAGCTTGGCCGCTTTCACACCACGCTCCGTAACCATGTCTGCAGCTTCGGCGGTCGGCCCGAGCGTCGCGGCCACGAGATCGAGGAGATGAACGCCGACGGTGGACGCCAGTTTTGATGACGGAGGTTCTTTGAAGGATGCGAGCGACCGCACGTAACGACCGAGCAATCTAAGCGCCGGTCCGCGATGCACCGGCCGACCTGAAAGATCTTCCGGCTGCGCAACCAGGGACCTAAGGGCGGGAGCCTGCACGGTCACGAATTTGACGCTGCCGCCACGCGGGCCAAATACTCGCAGTGGCTTTCCCCGGTCAACCAAACAAGCGGAGCCGGCATCATAAACATGTTCCCGGCCAGCATTTGCAAATTGGACGGGTCCAGCCTCGACGATGTTCAGTCCGAATTGGTCGCGGCTATCCTTGAGGTGGTGTTTGTGCCGGATAAACTCCACCGGCGTGGTGACAATACTACAAACGCCAACCGCGCCGAGCGACAAGTAGGTGACGTCAATACGCGGGCGGCCGCCGCTGTGATCTATCACGTCCAAGGCGAGGTTCAGCCGCGCAAACTCCTCACGGAATGCGGAGAACCGAACGTGCTCCGGCAGCATCTCGGTCGACCATCGCAAAAGCGCAGATGAGTTTGACATGCCGGCCTCCTGTTTCGGCGCCCGACCCCGCAAGAACGACTGGACTATATCGGACTGCGCTTCGGTGCGGGTGTGAGGTGGATTACAAGGGAGGACTTCAAGAAAATGACGAGGAATTTCCCGTCAAACTTTCGATGCTGACACGGTTCGCATCGAGGTTGCGATGATGCGCGAAATGCCGTAACGGCACGAAAAGATTTCCGCGTGACGGCTACGAGAAGATTGCGGATCATTCGGTAGATGATCGAGGCCTCACTGCGGCCAATCCTTGCAGAGAGTGATGCCGATCATGATCAGCGAGCCGATTGCGACCGCCACCGGGCAGATAAAGGGCAACTCTTCCAGCACGCTGATAAAGACCGCCCGGAAGCGGAGAGTTCTTTTCATATGCGCGAAGCGCAAGCCTGCCGCACCCATCGGACATCTCCGTTTGGCCCCCAGCAGCAGCGACCTCACTCTTCAGCGCGAAGCGATCTTCGGCTATTGCCCGTTCGGATGTATCCCTAGATCAAGGTGAAGGAACTCTTGTAAGTCGCGCATCCACTTTGTGCTCAAGGCGACGTTGATGCTGACAGTTTGCACGTCGGCCTTACTCGTCCCCTTCCGTCTTAGGCGGCGGGTGGAGTTTGTCGCCGAGAAATGTGCTGGGAATGGGCAACCGGAGTAAGCGCCAGCGACAGGTAGTTCCTAGCTTGAAGCGAGGCAACTCAAAGTGCCGTCAGTGATCGGCCGTGGTTCAAGCGCGGTCCAGTTCTCTGAGGATCAGATCGCGGTGCGTGAGGAATTGCGCTTGAGTGCGGAGGAACGTCTCCAATAGTTCGCGGGCCAGAGTTACGTCATACCCGTGATTTTCAAGGTCTTCGATACGCTGCTCTTGGTCGGACACGTTCTGCTCGCCACGCAACACATAACGCTCGGCTTGTTCTAGATGTTGAAGTTGGCGGGATCGTTCCATCGGCTCCTCGCGAGAGCACAAGCTGTCTCTCAGCCACCGACGCCTACGAGCCGAGCCTTTGTCCGTGATGTACGAAATGATACCCCAGTTCGCGGCTTATTTCCGTCGTGGGGGCACATTTAATCCAGGCGGCGGCGAACGGGCTTTGCGTGAGACGCGCGCTAATTGACACGACTGAGAGCACGCGACCTCGTGCGGCCATTAATTGCCAACACGATGAAAGGATCACCCAACTGAGGCAGCTTACTCTTGCGTCCCGTCCTGCCCTTGCTCCGAAAAGGAGCCGAGGACTTTGAACGACTGCTCCAAGACGATTTGGGACTGTTTAAGGGTAGCACGGGTCTGCTCAAACGCTCGCTGCGCTCGTTCATAGGCCAGCTTCGCCGCTCTGATCTCTTGCCGTGCCACGAAGCGATAATTCGGTTCATTGGGGGAATGGGCTAGTTGGCGATCTTGCATGAAAGTCTCCCTCGCGCTTGCGGGTCCTAATCCGCATGGTTCAGCACCGACAATTACTTAGCAAAATGCAGGTGGCTGCGAAACCTCCGCTGCGTGCAGCGCACAAAGAGAACTTCAGGGCCTTCGCCGAGTGCTCTCAAGGCTGCGAGCTTCTCAAGGGTCTAGCGCATGCCGCTTGCTTCTCTGAGGACAGGCGACGGGGGCCAGTCCGTTCCAAAATCTCTCGATGGTGTCTAAGCCATGCGTGTCTTTGCTCGGCCTGCCAACGGATCTGGTCGGCTTCCTCGACAAGCCTGTTGCTCTCGGCAATCGCGCGAGCCGCGCGTTCGAGGAGGTCATTCTGATCACGGCCGACCATCTTACGACTTCATAATGACCTCAACCGACGCCGACACTGTCATAGCTGACCCGGCCTGGGTTCTCACCTCAACGAACATCTGCCCCATTTCCGCGTGGATCTCGCTTTTGCCGCGGATGGCTTCGGCAAGTGCCCTAAGCGCCGCATCCCGGGCAGTATCAAGATCGGGCAAATCCTCACCAGTGTCGTCGATGGTGAGCCCGGCGTCATCGCGAAAGTCGAAGTAGTATCGAGGCATTTCCTCGAAACCCCGGAACTGATGAAGCGTTCCCCGGCCTCAAACGCCACCGCCCTGTCCATTCCCTCTCTATGGATTGCGCCTCGCAAAAAGCGGCCCCAACTCGGGGGGCTGAGTTGGGGCCGATACTACGCAGGGGCCAAGCCGATGGGAGTCATGCTGGCCCATGGCCCAACGTGCACAGGGCTCGGGCGTTCTAGCGATATGGCAACCGATGTATGGGGTGGCGCGACCGGCTTGCGTCGGGACTTGGAACTGCAATTCCAAGCACGTCGCATCGCTTTGTCCCAAAAGGCGGCCCTAACTCGCTGGCGGGCAAAGTTGGGGCCGCGAAAGCCAAGGGCATGATGCTGGCCGAGCCACCAGCATCAAGCTGCCCAGCTCCCAACATGCATCCGGCTCGGACAGTCTGGCGATATGGCAATCGATGTATCGGGGGCGGTTCGGTGGAGCAAGATGAGGCATGACCGGATCGTAACGGCCGCCATCATTCGCGCGGTGTCCGCTATGGCCAATGACCGACGTATTCGATTACGTGCCGCGCCAATCTCTCGTTTGTTCACAGCCGTATTACTACGGTGTTCCTCGCTGGGAACGGTAGGGCTATCGAAATTCGGCAGTTCGGGCGGAGATTGCGGCGCTGCGCAGGCATGGAGCTTCATGCCCCCCGCACGCCCTCCACGGCACGGTATGCCGGAAGCAACGAAGTCCCGACAGTAGCCTTTCAGCCACCATGCCCGGGCCGACCCGCTTCAATGGTGGTGGTCCGGGCTAAGGACTTCCCGCCATCAATGAAAATAGAAACTGAGGTTGTGGAGTTGCTGCTGCAAACGGCCAACGCTTGGCTGTTTGAGGGTCAGCATTCGGGTCTCAGCGACCGCGAATGGATGGCGCTGCGTTTCCTGGGGCGTGCTAACAGGTTCTCAAGGACACCATCTGCTCTCGCCGGGTTTCTCGATACGAACCGTGGCCGAGCATCGCAAATCGCCGCAGTTCTAGAGAGTAAGGGGTTGGTGACCCGTGAGCCATCCCCGGAAGACAAGCGGTCAATAATTTTGCGCGTTACATCTCAAGGCAAGAAATTGCTTGAGCGCGATCCAGTAAATGTACTCAGAGATCAGATTGCGGCCCTCGCTGTTGACGATCGATCCCGATTGCGTGACACGCTCCGACATGTTCTGTCTCGACATGACGTTGTTCGGGGCCGCCATCACGCCGACATTTGCAGCGCGTGCATATTTTTGTCCGAAAGTGGATCGGCAAGTGATAACCAGTTCAAATGCCGGTTCTTTCGGAAATCCGTTTCCTCAAAAGATATATCATTGCTGTGCAGCCATTTTGAAGGGAAAGCGGCGAGCGCTGTCGTCATCCCAACCTAATAGGCGCCACAGGTCCGCTTGGGTCAAAAGCTGACCATCTCTGATCCTGCACGCGCCGACAGGCCGGATGCTTGCGTTCTTCACCCACTCAAAGGTACCAGGGCGAACGGCTCAGGCTGACCGGCGGGATTTTCCATGCGGATGGTGCTTGAAGAAGAGATCAAGCTTCACAGGCTCGCCGGTATCTCGCCAGAACAATCTTTTGCCCATGCTGCCCGCCACCGCCAGGCGATGGTGGCCCCCGAGCAGAATATGATCATCCGTTGCTATGGCGATGACCTCGCCGGTTTCATCAACGATGACTTTCATGCAGCGCCTCCAATACAGCGCGCGTCCGTCAGCGCAGCGCGATAATACGCAAAAAGTAAACCTTATGTCGGTCTCCGCGTTCCAACCGTGAAGATCACGGCTTGCGTAAGCCACTCCGCGCACCGCATTTCTGTGCGAGTTGGTACAAAACGAAAGCGCGAAATCAAAAACTGCAAATATCCTGACAGAGCGCGGTCGCGCGTACCCCGCGTTTGGGCCCGGCCCCAGGGGACCCGGACGACCGTACGGAGGGCCGCTGGCGGCTGTGGGTGGCTACTGTAACACCCAGCCGTTGTGTGCAATCTTAGGCTGGGCGCAAAGGGGGCGGGCCGGTGACTGTGATCAAGAGCAAGGTGGAGCGGAGCTATTGGAAGAATGTAGCTCTCTCAGCCATTCCTGACCTGCTGATAGCATGGGCTGCGATGCGGCTCATGGACAGTGGCGCAGAGGTATTCTTTGGAACGCTGATTGCGTTGCAAGCCGTGTATCTGGCGCTTTGGATCAAGCGGAGTGCGTGGAGCTGGCTGTTGTTCTGGCTGACCAACCGCGCGTTCATGAGCAGCCACGTCGAGGATGTGCTGGCTCGTGACAATTTCCCAAAGCCGCCTGCCTTCATTTCCGGGCCGGACGACTACTACTCAGAGATTGTTGAGAACAAGAGCGAAGCATGCGAGATGCGCATAAAGGCGGCGCGCGAATTGGGCGCTCTCGCTGGCATCTCGGTCGCGGGCCAGCATCAGCTTGCAATACAAATGCGCATGGCGATCGAGGATGCGCTCCAACGGTACGCCAAGCGGCCTCCAGCGGTCCCAAAGGGCGAGCAGAGAAAGCCAAACGAGGTAACGGTATCCCTGCCGAAAGAGGAGCTAGATACGCTCGCCTGGCTTGCGGACTATGGCTTTCGCCTCCTTACCGCACCGACCGACGCTTATCGCAGAAGCATCGACCAGCTGTCATACCGGCAGGCAGCTGCATACGCTTCGCTGATCGACAAGTTCGAACGCAAGTCAGTTTTCGATCTTCTTTTAGAGGATGGGGATGATAAAGAGCGCCGCTTCACAAGCCAAGAGAACCGGCACCATACGCTGTGGAGCTGCTATCCGAGTGAAAGATGAAAGTGTGCGAACGATCCGCCGTCAACATGGTGGCCGGGCGAGCGATGAGGAGTAGCCTTACTTGACAATTCGCAAAGGTAAAGCAGCGGGCCTCTCACCCTCGGAATTAAGGCGGCAGAGCATAGAGCGCCGTCGAATTCGCCTCTTGTATTCGCTTGGCGACCTTCAACTCGCGTTGAGCGCATGTGAATTCCTCTACGAGTGTGATCCGGAGGAACGATATTCAAGAGCTGATCTGCGGCGTTTCCGCTGTTTCGAAACTACTCTGATCACTGCCTACGCTAGGCCGTTCTCGCAGTCTGACGGTGGCTTTCCGCCTCTGACACTAAAAATGGCAGGCGCGAAGTTAAGCGAGCAAGAGAGGGCATTGCATCAGCGGCTTGTCCGAATGCGCAACAAGATCGTTGCCCATTCGGATCGCGAACTGATGCGCATGACAACCAAGACGATCAAGATACCTCACGACGAAAACGATGAGGATGGAAAGGGGTTCGTGCTGATCCATTCCGTTTTCGATGAGGGCATCACCCTGTTAGGTGATCTGCTGATCGATGCCAACGAGCTTCTTCGAAAGCTCTACTTCGCCATCTATAAGACGCTGTCCGACGAAGCGCAAAAAGAGCCGGGCTCATTCGACATGAGGCTGGATTACATACTTCATCCGAGCACTTAATCGTCGCCCATATGTGCAACCTCTACAGCATCACGACGAACCAAGCCGCGATCATCAACCTGTTTCGCGTAGTCAACCGCTACGTCGGCAACCTCGCACCGATGCCGGGTGTGTTTCCAGACTATCCGGCTCCGGTGATCCGCAACACCGATACCGGGAGCGAGATGCTGCTGATGCGCTGGGGCATGCCGCCGCCACCGCGCACAGGTGGCCCTCCGGTCACCAACATCCGCAACACGTCGTCGCCGCACTGGCGAGGTTGGCTGAAGCCGGAAAACCGCTGCCTGGTCCCGGCCAACAGCTTCGCCGAGTACGCGCCGGAGCCGAACCCTGAGACGAAGAAGAAGGACGTAGTCTGGTTCGCGCTGAACAAGAACCGGCCGCTGTTCGCCTTCGCTGGCATCTGGACGATCTTCAATGGTGATCGCGGCACGAAGTCTAGGCCGGTGCCGGGGGCCGCATCAGGTCTACGGCTTCCTGACGACCAGCCCGAACACAGTAGTCGAGCCTATACATCCGAAGGCGATGCCGTTGATCCTAACTACTGACGAGGAGCGCGATCTCTGGATACGTGCGCCGTGGATGAAGCGAGAGACCTGCAGCGACCCCTGCCGGATAACGAGTTGAGGATCGTCGCTCGCGGTGCTGACAAGGAAGATTGCATGGCAGCAGTCATAGAGCGCAGAGCAGGGAAGTTAGATGCCGGATAGGAAGCGCTTCGGACTTGATGGGCCGTCTGACCTTCTGTTGAAGCTGAATTGGGAAATCATGCAGTTGGGTCAGCCGATGGATCAAGAGGCTATCGCATCTTATCGCGCCTTCAACTGCGCGGTCACTGCTTGGAGCCTCTGCGACTGGACTTGGAACTCCGCATCCAACGGCTTAAGAAAGCGGTTTCGAAAAGAAAGTCCGAAGCCAAGCGCTTCGAATTCTGAGCCCCTAGCCGCGCTCCTCCGAGACCAAAGCCGCGAACTCGCGATTTGCCAGCAACTGGCCAACGGCTCGAAACATTTTGTCCTCCGCGATCACATTGACGAAGAAATCTCGACATACAGATCCGCCGCCGTGCATCTATATGTTTCTAAGGACGGTCAGAGCCATGTGGTGCCCGGTCACGGCGCGTTTGTCCTAGACGGCGATCACCACTACTCCGATATTGGCCTATTCAGTCGGGCTCGTGACTATTGGGTTGAGTTCTTCAAGCGTTATGCCATCGGCTAACGCGATGTCCCTGCACCTGCCCTTATTGGAGGATCATCGATGGCCTTTACACTGCCGGATCTAGAAGCCGAACTCAAAGCTCTGGCACCGGGAGCGGCGTGCTGCATTCACCACGACACTTTTGCCGAACTATTTCCACCCGGCGAACCAGACGACCGTGCTAGAGGCTCGGCTTTAGCCTTCGCGACGGCGAACGGCTGTATAATCGACAATCGTCCGTCTGAGCAGACCTTGTGCTTCGTCAAGCCGAAATAGGGTCACTGCGATTAGAAGGCCGCTAGCCTGACCGATGAGCCTTATCCCCCCATGAACGCAACTCCGACCCGCACATTTAACCCCCTTCCGTTCACCGACCTCGAACCCAAGCGGTTTGAGGATTTGGTGCGGCAGCTTGTCTATGAATTTCGCCCGTGGCGGCGACTTGAGGCGACCGGCCGATCTGGCTCAGATGATGGTTTCGATGCGCGCGGCCTGGAGATTGTCGGAGCGCCGGAGGCGATCGCTGAGACGGAACAGGATGAACCCTACGATGAGACGGCGGCCGATGGCGCACCGGATCAGTTATGGCTGATCCAGTGCAAAAGGGAGCGGACTATCAGCCCGGCCAAGCTCAAAGGCTACCTTGGTCAAATCAACCTCACGTCGGAGGAAACGCTGCACGGGATCATCTTTGCTGCCGCTTGCGATTTCTCCAAAGCTTCCCGCGATGCCTTTTATGCTTGGTGTCGGGATAAAGGTATCACTGAGGCGGTGATCTGGGGCAAAGGCGAATTAGAGGACCAGTTATACCAGCCCAAAAACGACAATCTGCTGTTTGCTTACTTCGGCATTTCCCTGACCATCCGCCGCCGTAGCCAAGCCACGCAGATACGAGCAGAGATTGCCACAAAGCGGAAGCTAAAAAAGACGATCCTCCTAAGCTCCGCCGATGTGCTTGTCCGCGATCCGTCGGCCGATGAATATCCCAGCGTCAAAGAAGGCGAACGGCCAACCAAATGGGGAGTCTATAGACCTGAAGCCCTAAGCCACTACGGCCTCGAAATGGACATCTCTTGGTTTTTTGCATTCCTCGATCCCGATACGGGGGAATGGGATGCTGCCGACGCCGTACCAGCCATGCGCCGCCATCATCATTGGCGCGTTGAGGATGCGCGTTTGGATAAACTGGAGCAAATGGCGCGTGCAGTGTGGGATGAGTTGCCGGAGAGAAACCGAGCGTGGCTCAAAATTTTCGGCGCTATCAGGTTGCGAGACATAGTTGCGATCGACGAGGTTGGCGACGATCTTTTCGAAGGTGTACACGTCTACGCTCCCTTTTCAGCAGCCAACGGACCATTTTATGGTTTCATGCGCCGTCTGGAGATACCCCGACATCTTCACCAATATGGCTCGTTTGACCCTGACACCGCCAAGCGGATTGACCGCTATCCAGCCCGAACAAAGAAGGCCAAGAAGGCTTAGGCGCGCATTGAACCTGTCGCTCGACCGTCGCGGCGGCAAGAGGGCATTGGCGTCGAACGGTCGATACGTCACGAAGCGAGGACCTTCGGTCTCTGTGTCCCTGACAGTCCACTTCACCAGCTCACCTATACTCCCGGCCATCGCGTTGATGCTGGAGCCCCAGTGCCTCATGAGCTGCGAACCGACACGATCTCCCAGAACTCCGAGTGTTCGCTGTTCGAAGACGGAGACGAGGACACGACCAATGCGAGGAGCCATGTCTATCGCATTGTAGCCCTAAAGGCTCGAAAATTGGTACCGGACCCGACTGTTTCCCTCGAGCTTGATCCGGACACCCGTCGCCGAATGGACGAAGAGTACTGGCGGCTTTTAGGGGAAACGGCGGCGCCCGTGGAGCGATGGTGGTCTGCGATCCGCCGTGTTGCAAAGCAACTCGAGCGTCACGACGATTTGGATGAGGTCGAATTAGATCGGCTGATTGATGTTGGCATGCGAGGCTCGTGACGCTCCCCCAGGCGCGTTTTCTTCTTCGCATGATCGACGAAGTCTGCCCCTCATTCAGGTAACGATGCTCGGCCCGTCCGGTCTCGCGCGCGGCAGAACTCAAAATCTGTCACTGCGCCGCCGTCGTCCCTTACCGCGTCCGCGCTTTAGATTGCGCTCGTCGTTGTCGTTGATGGCGGTCTGCCACGCGATGACCTGGTCGCGAAACCAAAATCGCCTGTTGGGGCTGACGTAGACCGAGCGCGGGAATTTGCCGGCGCGCTCGAGTCGGAAAAGCGTGGTGCGTGAGATCGGGACAAGCTCAAGAACCATTTGTTCAGTGAGCATGGGCCGGAGTTCACGACCATCGCTTCGTTTGGAGGTGGTCACCATGCGTCACCTCGATGCTCCTTGAAACAGCTCGCCCACGATAGCGCGATGCAAATTCAAGTCGAGCGCCCCCCGGATCACGAGTTTGGGACTAACCTAAAGAAACCTATTGAAGAAGTGCCTGTGCGGCAGCGGTTTTTTGAATTTATAGAGTTTGAAGCTAACCAAAAGTAAGCTGCCGCTTTTCAGAAAAATTTCTTTTCATGTGCGAAAGTCGAGCGCACACTGTTCGTCGACAAGGCGAGTGAAGGCGCTCGCTATCAACAAGAGGAGGATGTCATGGCGTGTCTATCGCGCGAAGAGAATAGCCGACGCAATCCGGTGCCGCGCGCATCGTGGACCGTCGATGAGTTCTGCTCTTCCGTCGGCATTTCGAGATCCACGTACGAACGGGCAAAGCGTGAGGGGTGGGGGCCGCGCGAGATGGTACTCGGTCGCACGGGCATTCGGATCGCGGATGAAGCCGTGAATGAGTGGATCGCCAAGCGAGAAGAGAAAGCAGCGCTCATCGCTGCGGATCGACGCGAACGTCCAAGTGGGGAAGTCGAAGAGCAGACTGCCGCATAAGAGAACGCCGCCCCGTCTGGGGCGGCGCCATCTTCTCAACCGACCGGAAATTGGCGGCGAAACGGAAACGACCCGCCTTTTACACCCGGTCCGCAAATTGGCCAAGAGGCTAGGAAAGGACCGGACGTGCAACTCCGGCGTCCAGGGATCGGTCATGCTCGCAGCGTGGGGCCGGACCGCAGCAAGACTATTCCGATCAGCCGGCATAGCCGGTTCGTCAGCCGCTTAAACTCGTGGGTGCGCTCAAGCCGGGCTCCTCACGCGTGGCTATCATCGAGCCGGTTTGGCTGTCCGTTGCGGCTGAAGCTCAAGCAATGTTGGCGTCGAGCCAAGGCGTACAAGATGCGCCGACCGCTCATCTTCCCAGAAAAAATGCACAGAAGGTTTTCATATCCCCCATCTGCCGCCGGGCGAGCGGGGGAGGAGTCTGATGACGGAAAGGAGGAATATCATGGATATGCGCGACTACATCGGCCCGTCGTATATCAAGTACCCTGATGTTGTGGACGCGCCGCGCAGGGAAAAGATCACGGCGATTGAAGATGGCAACTTTGACTCCAAGGTCCTTGAGTTCGAGAGCGGGGACCTGTTTTCGCTCAACAAGACCAACGCCCGGACATTAGCTCGGGCCTACGGTTGGGAGTCCGACAATTGGATCGGAAAGATCGTGGAGCTTTATGCCGGCGAGACGACTTTTGAAAAGCAGGCGCAACAGAGCGTGCTCGTGAGGCCGATTTCGCCGCCGGAGATCGACAAGGATCGCGTCCCGTTCTGATGCTTGCCCCCGGTAGTCGAAGCTGCCGGGGGCTTTTTACGGCGCTAGAGATGGCAGAAGCAATCTTATTGCCCTCAGAGGTCCGGAAGAAGCTACGCACTGCTGGCTTCTCGCCGCTGCCGATTGTTGGCAAGCGACCGCCGATGGAAAAATGGGAGACAAAGCATGACGTCAATGTCGACGAGATCATGCTGTGGGATCAAATTTATCCAAGTGCGCGCAGTACTGGCATCTTAACTTCTCTTGCTCCCACCCTCGACATTGACATCCTCAACGAAGAGGCGGCTGAAGCGGTCGAGGACCTAGTGCGCAAACGATATGAGGACAGGGGGCGCGTACTCGTTCGCATAGGACGTGCTCCGAAGCGCGCAATTCCGTTTCGTACAGAGCGGCCGTTCAAAAAGATCGAGGCAAAATTGATCGCCCCGAATGGCGGGACGGCTGAAAAGATCGAACTGTTAGCGGACGGTCAGCAGGTTCTCTGCTTTGGCAGCCATCCTGAAACAAACAGGCCCTACTTATGGTTTGGAGGGCAGCCAGGCGACATCCGACGAGACGAATTGCCATGTCTGGCCGAGGGCGAGGCGCGCCAGCTCGTGAACGACAGCGCAGATCTGTTGGTCCGCGATTTTGGTTACGAGCGGGTGGCACCGCGCCCGAAGCCGAGTGGTGGAGATGTGGATGCTGACGGAGCGTCCGATTGGCAGAGTCTGTTCCGGGACATCCTATCGGGTTGTGGCCTGCACGACGCCTTGCGCAATTTGGCCGCCAAAATGATCCGCGCTGGTGCCACTTCGGGCGCCGTATGCAACCAGTTGCGCGCACTAATGCATGCGTCGTCCGCGCCGCGTGATGAGAGGTGGCGGGCTCGATACGATGAAATCCCCCGCCTTGTTCAGAGTGCGGAGAAGTACCGTGAGCACGCCGATACGGAGACCGGCGAGAAATCGGTTGGGCTAGGCGAATGGAACGCGGGGAAGGATGTCATGCCGCCGCCGCCGCGCGAGTGGCTGCTCGGCAACAGTTTCTGTCGCAAGTACGTAAGCTCGGTGCTTGCCGACGGTGGGACCGGCAAAACGGCATTGCGTGTCGCTCAGGGATTAGCACTCGCTACGGGCCGCCCTTTGACCGGTGAACATGTGTTTCAGCGCTGCCGCGTGCTGATCGTTAGCCTCGAGGACGATCGCGAAGAGCTGCGTCGTCGCGTGCTGGCCGCGCGGTTGCACTACAACATTCAACCGTCAGAAGTCGAAGGTTGGCTATATTTGGCAGCTCCAGGGCGGCAGGCAGGAAAATTGAAGATCATGAACGCTCGCGGCCAAACCGAAGACGGGCAGCTCAAGGCCAACCTTGAAGCGGCGATCAGGACCAACGCGATCGACTGCGTAATTATCGATCCCTTGGTGAAGACGCATGGGGTGGAGAAGAACTCTAATAGCGCCATAGATGATGTGGCTCAGGCCCTAACAGATCTTGCTATTGGCTATAACATCGCCGTTGACGTGCCGCATCATACATCCAAAGGCAGTGACAAACCCGGCGATGCCCACCGAGGTCGGGGTGCGAGTGCCCTAATCGACGCTGCGAGGCTCACCTACACGCTGACGGTGATGGGGGAGTTGGATGCACAGACATTCGGCATCCCTGTAAATGAACGCCGCCGTTACATTCGGCTTGATCGTGCCAAGGTCAATACGGCGCCTACAAGTGGCCCGGCGACATGGTTCAAGCTGGTCGGTGTCAATCTGGCCAATGGAAGCGATCTCTACCCAAACGGGGATGAAGTTCAGACTGTAGAGCTATGGACGCCGCCCGAGACCTGGGCGGGCATGGATAATGCCCTTCTCAATCGCATCCTAACCGAGATCAATGATGGCATGCCGGATAAGACCCTCTACAGCGCGGCGCCCAATGCACGGGCGAGGGCGGCGTGGAAGGTCATTTGTAGGGCTGCTCCCGAGAAAACTGAGGAGCAGGCCCGAGAGATGATCCAGACTTGGCTCAAAACGGGGGTGCTGATCGAGTGCGAGTATTACAATGAGGTGGCCAGAAAGTCCGCGACGGGCCTCTACGTTGACGACGCCAAGCGGCCCGGAACGACCTGCTCATTTGACCAAATCTAATGGCGCAGCAAACGCGCAACCAAGTCTGCGCGTTATTAACCGGTGCCCTAAGGGAAAAGCAAAAGCGCAAAGGGGCGCGCTTTGGCTTTTCCCCACAGGAGCACCAAATGCGCAAATGCGCTGACCAGCAGGTCGGAAGGTCACTGGACGGGCCGGGACTGAAAGCAATGGGCCTACCTCTCTTCATCGGTCCCACAGACGTGACTCTTGCGGATCAAACCTCGTGGCACCAACTCCTCTGGGTCTTAGCCTGATCCAGAGGATGCCGCGATGGGGAGGAGCCCGGGAAGTGGCAATGCAGCATGGAGAGCTTCGAGGGTGCAGTCCGCCATCAAGCCTCGACGTGCGAACAGGCGTCTTTGCGAAGCTATCGCGCGATGTACGGGCCAGCGCTGTCGCAACATCGCTCTGAAAGGTGTACCGACGTGCCTCAAGCATGGTGGCCGTGGGCTGCAGATCATCAAAAGAAACAGGGAGGCGAAATACGTACTCTCTCGGAAAATGTTCACCAAAAGAAAGCGGCCTGCCAAAGGTATGCCTCTGCAATGAGGAGGGGTAAGCGACGCGGCGCAATGACGAGCGGCCAAAGCCGCTTGCGATGCAGGGTCAGTCGCCGTCGATCCCAAGCCGCTTCATGACGCGCATCACCGTCATCGCATTCCACGCGCCGCCTCGGGGCGAAGGAATGCCTCGCTCGGTCAGCTCCTGTGCAATCTCACGGTAGGGCAACTCCCACATCTCCTTCAGGATGGGCTCTATACGGGCGTCCCGAGTCGCTGCAGCGGCTTTGTTGATGTCGGCCTGTCGTTGATTGCCAAGCCGCTTGCCGCGATGCCTGGCCTCCGCAAGGGCGAGGCGGGTCCGTTCCGCGATGACGTTGCGTTCTTTCTCTGCCACGGCCGCGTAGATGTGCAACATGAAGGGATCAACGCCCTTGCCTAACTCCGAAACGATGAACGGCACTCTTTTTGCCATCAAACCAGCGATGAAGGCCACATCGCGGGAAAGCCTATCCAACTTGGCCACAACGACCGGGCACTTGAGCTGCTTGGCTTTACGCAAGGCCGCCGCAAGCTGTGGACGCCGGTCTAGCGCATCTGCTCCTTTGCCGGTCTCGACCTCCGTGAACTCACCTGCGATTTCCATGGCCTCATTGGCGGCGAAGGACGAGATGAGGCGCCGCTGGCCATCGAGACCGAGCCCCGATCGACCTTGCTTCTCGCGCGATACTCGATAATAGGCGACAATCGGCTGCAACATCGTCATTCTCGTAACATGCAAACGAACGTCAGTATGTTACAAGACGTGAATCTCCGCAAGAGTCGCGTGTGAAAGGGAGTGGAAGCATCGAAGAGGACTGAATCCGCGAAGCAGTGTCGGTGTGGGCAGGGCTGCTGGCCGACGACCGCCCCCTGGCGCCCCCCAAACGAGGCAACAAGAACGTTCGCAACACCGCGCGGCAAAATTTTTCTGCCTCCGACTTGGCGAGGCATTTCGCTTAGCATTTTGCTGCGATAGTCTGCAGGATAGCGAGGCGCAAGCACAGTTTTCCTACCCTCCAGAGGGATCTGATGAGAGAGCCAAAAATGTCGCTTTCTGCCACGCACGTCCTCTTAGAGATGCCGAGAGAAAAACCCGAGTTTGAAGCGGCTTGGCTCGCCAAGGCGATTGAGGCCGAAGCTCTATGGTCGGGCGCGCAAGTGGACAGAGAGTTCCATGATCGCGTGGATCTGCTCGATGCAGACGGCATTCCGGATCTGGAGGCCTTCGCTCGCGAAACCCTCGATGAGTTGAAGGGACAAAGTTGTGCTGCGGCGCTCGAGCTCTACGCAGATGGCTGCGGGATGTTCAGCCGCGAGTTCGGGCTCATGGTCCGCCTCGGTTTCTTTATCCACGATGGTACTTGCTATCGGATAGCCTTGCCCAGATTGCTGACACCGCAACTTATGCGTCAGGCCGCTGTCGGCCTCTGTGCGGTTGGTGAAGATTGGGGCGATGATGTCTTCGTGCTCACGCCGGAGCGCCAACTTCACATGCGTCGGAAGTCTGACGCGGAGGCTTGGCAGTCTAGACGGCGCGCGATGGGCAGGTTCACGGTGATCAACGCTGATCC
The DNA here is from genome assembly GCF_038969555.1 of Bradyrhizobium sp. B117. Classification (NCBI taxonomy): domain Bacteria; kingdom Pseudomonadati; phylum Pseudomonadota; class Alphaproteobacteria; order Hyphomicrobiales; family Nitrobacteraceae; genus Bradyrhizobium; species Bradyrhizobium sp. B117. The sequence goes on along the minus strand of NZ_CP152414.1, from coordinate 7,567,055 downwards.
GTGAGGGGTAGGGAAGGCTGCTCGAAAGCCCGCGAATGAACCCGACGTCCGCTTCTGAGAGGTGAGCCGACCAAGCCAGTGCAAGGTATTGAAGGCAGTTTCTGACCCATAGCGACCCACCAGCGTCTCTCGCCATGGCCGCTTATGACCTAAATCGGGCCACATCCGATGATTGGCGAGGCAGAGAGTGCGTTCTCGTTCACCACATTTAAACCTTAAGATTTTACGAAGAGGGGTCACCCCACAGGCGGCAGGACCATGCGAACACCATTTGTGAGGAAGTCACCCGAGGACTTCGGGCAATGAAGGTTTGGCAGTCCAGCTGCCTCGCGGCTGCGATCGCATCGTTGGGACTTTATCTGGCCGCGGGTAACAGACCGGGCGCGACGGTGCCGGATGTCATGCCGGAAGCTGCAGCGAACATAGCGGCTCCCGCGAACATGACGGCTCCTGCGAACATCGTGACGCCCGCGCTTTACGCTGAGGCATCCGCCAGGCTTGCGGCAGCTCTTCAGGCGGAAAGAGCAGAGCTTGGCTCGGTGACGTCATCAGGTTCCGTGCCGTTGAGCACCGGAGCCGAAATCACCGATGCTCCCGCCGCGCCAAAATTGGCGTCGTTGGGAGAGGATATCGTCCAGTCGCTGCCGGCAGCGCGCGATGCGCCGGACGATACGCCCAAAGCGGCGTCGACGCCGGATTTCCGCTATCTGACCTATTACATCTGGTCCGAAGTGCCGCCCGCCGAGAAACCGGCGGAGACCGTCTTGCGTGCATTCAAGGACATCCCGCTCGGAACGCCGGCCGAAGAGATCAAGCGCGCCTCCGACGCGTTTGGTCTCGATTTCAATTTCATGATGGCGGTTGCCAAGATCGAATCCGGTTTCAACCCTAATCAGCGCACCGGATCGTATATCGGCCTTTTTCAGCTGAGCCAGTATGAGTTCGGGAAGTTCGGCTTCGGACAGATTCGCAGCCCGCGGGACAATGCCGTAGCGGCCGCCTACAAAATCATTACCGAAGGCGTCCAGTTCGAGTGGATCACGCACCGGGCGCCGGACATGAGCGATCTTTACCTGATCCACCAGCAGGGCTGGGAAGGCGCCGCTCAGCACATCAGCCGGCCCGGTCGCATCGCCTGGAAGTCCATGTGCGCCACCAGCGAAGGCAAGGAGAAGGGCGAGAGATGGTGCAAACGCGCGATTTGGGGCAATGCACTTCCGGCCTACAAACGCACCTGGAAGTCGGTGGACAACGTGACGTCAGAGGCGTTCGTCGGCATGTGGCGCGGCCGGGTCGCCGAGTTCTATACGAAAAATGTGGCGACCGCCGCTGGGGCGGCAAGCCAATAGTTCCGTTGTCGGCTTGCATTGCCTTTAGCCGCCATGGAGAAGCAGACCCAGCTGGGTAGACCAAGTCCGCTTATGGAATGGACGTCCCGGCAGGCCAGCTTTTAGGCCGCTACCGAGGCACACGCGGATTAATCGCTGGCCCACCTGTTAATTTCTGAGTACACGCCAACGCGACGGGCAGTGGTTCACACTATTTGGGGAGGCGCGGGATGCGGTTGTCTATCCTTGCTGTTCCAGCGCTTATCCTGGGGGCTTCCGGCTCAACTTGCATTTCTGTGGCGCTGGCAGCTTCGGAATGTTCGAGATCAATGGAACTGGCAGATTGGGGTGAGAACTCGACCGCTGACATCAGCGTCACGTCTGGGGGCAGTTGCGTTTTCCCGATCACGGTACGCGGCGCTGCTAGTAGCTCGGAGATCTCGTTGAAGCCTGTGCACGGCAAGCTGAAGAAGCTCAACGCAGCAACTTACGAATATAGCACGAAGGCGAGATATAAAGGGACCGATACCTTTGTCATTAAGGCAACGGGCAAGGGGCCGAAGGCGTCCGGTACGTCGATAATCACGGTCCACGCGACGATCAAGTAGGTTGAAGCGGCGGTATCAAACTCGCTTCCGAAAACTGAAGGACTGGATCATGTCCAATGTCACGATCCGTTGGTAGGCGCGGGAGAGGGCCGGCATGGACTGATTGGTTCGGCTGGTCGCCAACCTAGAATGCCGCAATAGATGCTCGCGAGAGCCAAGCAACAGCAATTAATCAATCTGCATCTGCCGTTCGCGGCATGTTCGCTTTTGGAAAAATCCTTCTCCGGGCCGAAGCTGGTTTTTGCGGGGTGAACCGCGAACCAATTGTGGCGGTGGGGAATAATCATCTACGAATGGTGGCAGACGCGAACTCGAGCGAAGGCGTGCCCTTGCCGGTCTTCTCGCAGTACTCGGCCTCGATGCTATAGCCGTGCTGCGGGCGTTCGCGTGCCGGGGGTGCGGAGCGCGTCGACGGTATGGACCGCAAAAATAGCCGCGCTCATTGAGGCCAGAAGTGCGATCAGGATGTTCATGAAGCTGACCCTTTAGAAGGAGCCCGGGCGCAGCGAGTCGAACCTATTGTGCTCTGCATGGTGAGAGGCCGAATGCGCCGATGCCATTGCATCGTCCATCCCGACGCCAGCTTCCTCGGAGTGGCCGCGCCGAGCCGGTTCAAGGACCTCGACGGTCGCGGTGGCCCCCGCAACGAGTTCGTTTCGGTCGGTGCCGTCCAGCGTGATTCGGACCGGCACACGTTGCGCCAGCCGCACCCAGTTGAAGGTCGGGTTGACGTTGGCAAGCAGGGTCGAGCCGTTGCTGCGATCGCGATCCTCGATACCAGCTGCAACGCTCTCGACCTTGCCGAGCAACGCGCCGCTGCTTCCCATTAGCCGCACGCTGACGGGATCGCCGACGTGGATGCGCCGCAGCTTGGTTTCTTCAAAGTAGCCCTGGATGTGCAGCGTGTCGCTGTCGAGGAGCGCCATCACGCCCTTTCCGGGGGCGAGATAGGCGCCAGGACGCAGCTCGTTGTTGGTAACGATGCCGCTGACCGAAGCCCGCACCTCGCTGCGTTCGATGTTGAGCTTCGCGAGGGCAACGTCGGCGACGGCCTGGTCATAGGCCGCCTGGGCCGAGCCTTGGATGGCGACGACCTGGTCCATCCGCTGCGTCGACACCACGACGCCGGGCGTCAGCGCACTGTAGCGCTTCAGATCGGCATTGGCATTGTCGAGCATGGAGCGCTTGCCTTCCAGTACCGCCTCTGCTTGCTTGAGCGCGATCTCATAGCGCGCCCGGTCGATCCGGAAGAGCACGTCGCCCTTTTGGACTTGCTGATTGTCCCGAACCAGAACCTCGCTTACAAAGCCGGCAACGTCGGGGGCCACGGGCACCACGTCGGCCCGTACGTGTCCGTCGCGGGTCCAGGGCGCATCAAAGTAGTAATCCCACAGCTTGTAGCCGGCCCAAAGTGCGACCAACACAACGGCACCGGTCAGCCCAAAGCGACGGAGCGAATTCACGACGGTTTTCATGACACCAACTCCTTTGAGGCGAGGTGGGGAACGGGCGTGACGCGATCGGAGGTCTCTCGATCCCGCCGGCGCTTGGTGGCCTCGAAGTCGTGCATGCCGGTCTGCCATTGCAGGCCGACGATTGTCCCCTTCACGGGCTGCAGCAGAAAGAGTGCGGAAAGCCCGGTGACGGGGAGCCAGATCAGCAATTGAAGCCAGGCCGGAGGTGAATAGGCGATCTCGACGGCAAGAAGCGCCGGCACGACGAGGTGGCCGACGATGGCGATCACGAGATAGGCCGGAAGGTCGTCAGCGCGTTGCGGCGTGTAATCTTCGCCGCAGACCTCGCAGTTGTCGACCACCTTGAGAAAGCGGCCGAACAAATGGCCCTGACCGCAGTTCGGGCACTTCATCGTGAACCCGCGCCATAAGGCTTTCTGAAGCGAAACGGGTGCCGTCATGAGAATAACTCCGTGGAGCCGAGGACCAGACCGGTGACGAGGCAGATGAAAAGCGCGAAATCGAACAGTGCGGGATGCCAGATCCATCGATAGAGACCGATCCGGGCAATCAGCTTGCTGGCGAGGCGCCCAAGCACGTAGGCAACGACGCTCCAGAGCAGGAGCGTCGGAACGAGCACGCCGAAAAGGTCGAGTTCGTATCTCATGCGGCGATCGTCCCAGGTTCGCTTTGCTGAGGTTGATAGGCCGGCGACTCCGGAAAGAGCCCGGAACGAACGCCGGTGAGACCGACCAGCACGTGATCGCGGGCTTCGCTCCTGGGTTCCTGCAACGTCAATGCAATTGTGCTGTCGAGCTGCCCCACTAGGTCATCGGGGAGTGGCCCCGCCGCGTAGGTCCTGCAAATCGGAGCGAGACGAGCGAAGAACGCTTCGGTTGCCGCTCTTGTGCGGCGTGACAGGCCGAGGCTCGCTCGCCTCACGCCAAGAATGTTGAGCGCCGTCCGAAGCTGCCGAAGATTGGCGGCGCCGCTCTTTGCATCGGCAGGAACGACGGTGATACGCGCGGCAAGCAGGGCAAGGCGATGCTGCATGAGACTGGCAAGCGCGAAAGGATCCTGATCGGACGTGCGCTCGGCGACTGACGCAAGCGTGGCCCAATTGCTTCGCAGCAACCGTCTAGCGATCCAGTCAGCCCCGACCAGGCGAACGATGCCGCAAGTCAAGCCGGTCAGCGCCACGCCCAGCATCAGCGCAATGCTGGAGTTGGCATAGGAGGTAAAGTCGGCCGAATAGGTCTCAGTCAAGGCCAGTTGCACCGAGAGATAGATGGCGAGTATGGCGCCGAGGCGTGCGGTCAAGGGCCGCGCAGCCATCCATCCGAACAGCACGAAAGTCGGCATCAAAGCGACGATGAGCATCTCGAGAGTCGTAATCCGCGGCAACACGCCAAACAGGTAAATGCCATGAACGGCGATAACGATGAGGAAGACGCCGTAGAAATTGCGGAACGCCGGAAGCGGATCGTCCACGCCGGCCAGAACGCTGCCGACGACGGCGGCGAAGAGCGGGGCGGCAACCCCGTCCGACCAGCCGGTCGCAATGGAGAAGCAACTGCAGCAAAGCACCGCAAGGGCTACGGAGCCGGCCGCCAGGAGCGCAGACCAGTGGTCGCGATGCGGGAGGGCAACCGTCGCGGCGCCATGAGAGAAGACGAGAGGAAGCGATTCGGGATTGCGCCCCTCGGAGACAGCCTCGCGCAGCAGCTGGCAATCCTGCATGACGTTGACAAGGTTGCGCAGCCGGACCACGAGACCGGAGATCGCAATGTCGGTCCAGTCGGCATCTACGTCCAGCACCGGGCGGATTTCATCGAGTGCTGTGCGCAGCGCGCTTGCTTCCTGTCCATCGCGCCCGCCCGCTTCGAGCCATGCCGCTGTCTTTGTGCACATGCAGGCAACGCGTGCAGCCGCCTCCTCATGCCAGCTGAGAGGCAGCTTGCGGTCTTCGATCGATCCGAGCAGCGGAAGCAGCGAGAGCATATGCTGCCGGAGGCGCTGCAGCGCTCGCCCGGTATTTGCAGAAGTGGTCGCCTCATAGCCGAGATGGCGCCCAAGCTGGTCGATTTCGGAGGCCGCAGCGGCAAGACGCATGCGTTCGCTGTCACGCTCCTGATCGCTGCCACGGCCCGTCAGGACGTCCGCGGCAAGCCGGCGCGCGCCGGCGAGCCATGCATCGGTTTGTGCGGCGACTGCGGAGGCGACGCTGCGCGGTAGCACGAGCATCGCGACGACGCTCGCGCAGACGATTCCGAGCATGATCTCCTGCACGCGGGAAACCACGATGTCGAAGGTCGACTGCGGCGTCGAGACGATGGGGAATCCGAGCAGGGCCACGGTATAGGCGGCCAGCAGGAAGACGTAGCTGCGTGGTGTGCCGTCGATCAGCGACAGATATAGAAAGATGCCGACCCACAGCGCGATGCACAGGCTGAGCAGCTCCGGCGCATTAACGAGGTTCGGGACCAGCGCGATCGTTCCTGCCCCGCCAATCAGCGTGCCCAGAATGCGATAGACGGCCTTGGAGTTGGTGGCGCCCGTGAACAGGTTCGAAGTGATGTAGACCGACGCCATTGCCCAATAGGGACGCGGCATGTCCAGCAGCAGCGCGATCGAGAATGCCAGCATAGCCGCTGCGAAGGTCCGCAGCGCGAATACCACGGCGGTATGTCGGTCCCGGAATGAGGCAGATTGGGTCATGGCGTCGGCGGACCGTTGCGTCAGCAGTGAGCGAGGAGTCGATGTGCGATGCAGGACTTCGCGTCGGCCAGCGAAGCTGTTGCTAATCCGTTCGAAACGCATTCCTGCAATCCCGAGCGATTCATCCTGCAGTCGACGGGCGTCGTCGACGTCTCGACGACGCCGACGAAGTCCGGTTTCAGAAACGCGACGAACATCATGAGGCACAGGATTTTGCCAGCGAACACCGCCAGGCACAGAGCGTCTTTCATGTCGGCTCTCGATCAATGGATCTTGGCTGCACTCGTCATACGAGTTCTGGGCTGCTGCGGCTTTGCGCGGATTGCCGATGCATTTTCATTTCTTGCTGTCGGAGCGGCGGCCGCAGCTTCTTCCACTGCAGCGAACGCATCGTGTGGGCTGCGCCGCGCGGCCTGGATAAGGTCCTCGTGCACGAGGTCCGGCTCGAGGCCAGACTCGGCAATGTGCGTCACTGGCGGGTGAGCGGTGTCGAACACCACCCGCTCCGGCCATTTTTGGTCCGAACGGATGCGCAGATTGGCCCGTTCGCTCGGAGTGATCGCGGAATATGAATAGGCAGGGGGCGCCGGAAGCAGCCAGTCGGCCACAAACAGCAACACGAGGAGGGCGCCTCCCACCCACACGAAGTATTGACGTATAGGCACGTCGAGCGGCCTTTCAGTGAATGACTAGCCCGGCGAAGATAAGCGGACGACGGCCCACGGGCTTTGCATCGCGTGCTCTTGTCTTGTCCTCTGTTGCTGTCCGCCGAAGCGTGAACCGCAATTTCAAACCGGAGCCGGAAGCAACTGCCAGAGATCGCTCAGAGAGAATGCGAGTGGATAGATCCGCCTGCTTGACGATATCGACCAGGCGCCTGGCCGGTCGCCTGCCTGAAGGCCCGGGTAAAATTGGCCTGGCTGGAGAAGCGGAGCGAGAGCGCAATGTCGACCAGCGAGCGGTCGCCACGGATCAGCAAGGCTTTCGCGCGCTCGAGGCGCCTAGCACTGACGTAGCGATGGGGAGGGTCTCCTACGGCCTGGCGAAAGGCGCGCGCAAAATGGTATTTGCTCAGGCACGCGATTGTTGCGATGCTTTCGAGGCTGAGGTCGCTTTCGAGGTTTGCGTCGATATAATCTAGCACGCGGTCGAGCCTGCGCTGATCGAGCCCCTGGTGCGTGCGACAAGAAACGGGCTGAGCGCCTGACGCGTCGGTCCGCTTCTGAAGCAACCTGGCCGCCAGACTGGATGCGAGCGATTCGACGAGCATGCCGCCGGTGGAAGTTTCGGTCTTCAGCTCAGAGGCGACGGCGTAGCCGATCTCGGCCAGCAGCGGGTCTTCGCAAGCCGTTTCGTAGTGTAGAGTCTCGATTATGGATCTGGCGGTGTCGTTATTGGATTTGCTCGACGAGAACTGGCTGACTGGTAGATAGATGTGCAGGAATTCCGGCAGTTCTTGATCGAAATCGACCGAGCCGGTTCGCAGACCAGGAGGCGAAAGCCAAACCGTGCCGCGCCCGGCGATGATCTGACTTTCGATGCCTGGCGCTTGCCGAGTGACAATCGTGTGGCTGCTGCGGGTGGCGACGCAGATCCTGATATCGGAGTGTGGGGTCCTCCACGGGAACTCGCCTCTTCTAGCTGTGCACAGTTCGGCGGACAGGCCGAACCAGCTCCGATTCGCCGAAGATAGCAGGAGCTGCCCGGGACAGTCCCGCTCCCATGCCCCGCGATGCGGCCACGCTTCATACCGGCCAGCGGCCGACTGCACTGATTGAACCTGCATGCGGCCCTCCGGATCGCATTCGTCATTGCCTATGAGATCAACTTAAGACGGGCAGCGCAATTTGCTCGTTATCGATTGTTAGAGGCTGTTAGGGTTTGCGAGGCTCACACATCACCAACATCGGCTCACACGAGATAGCCGGAGACCCCGTCCCACAGCAGCTTCAGCGCCGTCATTGCACTGAGGACAATGTGTTGAGGCCTCGTCCGAATGGGGTTGGGGAACGGGGCGAAAGGCGGTGGGCCGCGCAACTGCCGGCCGGCACTCAGTAATCCGTCGAATTCGGAATCATCCACGCCGAAACCGTCTGCCACACGCCGTCGCTCGACCTGCGCTGATAGGCGATGAAGTCGGCGTCATCGCCGTGCTGGATTTCGTACCGGTAGGATTCGAGAGGCCTTGTCATTGAAGTCTCCTTGTCGGTGCTGAGGACGGCGTTTCTCATGCCATCATTCAAGGAGATCGCTTGAAGGACCCGCTTTGGACAGGTCCCTGCGTGGAAAGCGTCCTTCCAGGCAGCGGAAGGTTCGACAGCCAAGCCGCTCTCTCTAAGCAACGCCTTCTTCCGCAGTCTGGGGCGATATGGCAAAATCGGGAGGTGTCCTCCCGAATTATGGAAGGGGATCCGATGGATCGCCTGGAAGCGATGTCGACCTTTCTGACCGTGGTCGAGCAGGGCAGCTTGTCGGCGGCGGCGAGGCGATTGAAAACGCCACTCACAACAGTCAGTCGCAACGTATCCGAGCTCGAGGCTCACCTGCGGACCAAGCTCTTCAACCGATCGAGCCGGCAGCTGGTGCTGACGGATGCAGGCACCTCCTACGTTGCGGCCTGCAAGCGCATCCTCACTGATGTGCTCGAAGCGGAGCGTACGGCGTCCGGCGAGTATACCACGCCGACGGGCGAGCTGGCCGTGACGACCCCATTGGGCCTTGGGCGCATCATTCTGATGCCGATCATCGCGGACTTCCTCAAGACCTATCCGGACATCAAGGTGAGGATGATCCCCACCGATCAGAAGCTGAGCCTGGCCCAGGAGCAAATCGACGTCGCGGTGCGCATCGGCGAGTTGCCGGATTCGAGCCTGGTCGCACTGCGGCTCGGCAGGACGCGCCGGGTGGTGTGCGCCAGTCCCGCCTATCTGGCGGCGCGCGGAACGCCGCGCACGCCGGAAGATTTGGCCGGGCATGATTGTATCAGCTATCCCGGCTTTTCGCCCCCCGATGTCTGGACATTCCTCAAAGGCAAGGCGACCATCGCAGCGCCGGTGCGTACGCGGCTCACCGTCGGCAGCGCGGAAGCGGCTTGCACGGCCGCCCGCGCCGGCGTGGGAATTTCCATCGCCTTTGCCTACCAACTCGAGGCCGGTCCGGAAGCGGGAGCATTGACGACCGTGCTGGATGAATTCCAGCCACCGTCAATGCCGGTTAATCTCGTCTACACGGCCAACCGGTTTCTGCCGATCAAGGTCAGAGCGTTCCTGGACTTTGCAGCACCGCGGCTGAAGCGGGTTTTCGCGGAGTAAACCGAAGCGGTACTCGCTCAGCTGTCGGGCTTCCAAAATCCGGAAGGATGACTCCCGGTTTTCCGGCCTGTTGACCCAGGCCTTTCGCCCCACCTCCCAGGCATGACCTGCCGGAAACGGCGGCACGAACTGGAGGCGAACATGGGTGAAGTCATCCAATTTATCCCGAAGGCCGAGCGCGAACGGCTCCGCCTGATACGAGAAGCCCGCGCGATCTACGACAGCGTCTTCCCGCCGGCCGATCCGGTCAACGGGCAGCCCGACAGCAAACCGATCGTCGTCAACGGATCCTGGATTCATCGGGGCGGCGAACCGTTGTCGTGATCAACGACTTCGCAGTGCCCGACCGTCAACCATTAGGAGAAATCGTCATGTCAATCCGCAACACGCTTTTCGCCGCTGCATTCGGCATCGCCTCCCTCACGGCCGCCCAGGCAGAAGGGCTGCGTCCGATCGAGGCCAGGAGCATCGACCTCGGCGCGATATCGGGGGTCGCCTACTACACCGTCGAGCGCGACGGATTCCGCGTGGTTGCCACCCTGGCACAGGGCGAGACAGGAACACCGATCCGCGTCGTGTCTGTTCTTACACCTGGTCAGCGCGTGCTTCTCTCGACACCGCAACCGGCGGGCGTCATCGAGATCAGCCGGGAAGGGGACAGTGTGCTCGTTCGCAAACTGAACACAACCTCGAACTGAACCTCGACCTGAACGGTTGCGCTCGTTGAGCGGAATACAGCAAAGGAAACTACATTGTCCACCATTCACTTTCATCGGAGGACCACCGCGACGCCCGAACAATACGTCGCCGGCCTTACCGATTTCGGGCCCGGCCGCTCGAAGCTCTTTGACAACAGCAGCGATGCGTATCTCAAGGTGCATCATCAGAGCGGTTCGCATGCGGATATCACGGAGGGCTCCGGCGGAATCTGGGAGCGCCTGCACTACGACTGGTCCAATCCAGCCCGCGTCGTCCTCACGACGATCGACTCCAACGTGTGGGGAGGGGCGTCGGGTCACGTCTACACCTTCACGCGTCAGCCCGACGGCACGACGGACATTGATGTGGTCGTTACACGCGACGGCAAGCACCTGACGGGGCGGCTGCTCGGCTTCGTGCTCGGGACGATCGGGAGGCGGGTTCTGGATAAGGCGTTTGAAAACTCCGTCAGGGCCATCGAAGCCCGGAACAAGGCGGGTCGCGCGAATGCAGGCCGCTCAAGCATCGCAGCCTGAGGAGGCCGACATGACCATGGTCCAAGTGAGCCGCGAGGCTGCAAGACAAATCCCAGCAGAACAGCTCTATCTCGACGACCTTCAGGTCGGACAACGCTTCACCACCAGAACGCACAGGCTCGACGAAGCGCAGATCAAGGCATTCGCTCTTCAGTTCGATCCGCAACCCTTTCATACGGACGAACACGCCGCCGAGCGGACATTCTTCAAGGGCCTGGCGGCGAGCGGTTGGCACACCGCCGCGATCACGATGCGTCTGAACGTCGAGAGCGGTCCGCCGCTCGCCGGCGGCTTCGTCGGCGCCGGGGGCGAGGTGAGCTGGGCGGCACCGGTCCGTCCCGGCGACGTGCTCCATGTCGAGAGCGAAGTCGTTGAGGTCACGCCATCACGCTCGCGGCCAGACCGAGGAACGATAGTCCTGCTCAGTCGGACGATGAACCAACGGGGAGACGTTGTTTTGATTCAGAAGGCCAAGCTCGTTGTTCTGCGCAAAGTCGCTGCGTGAGGAAGCTTAGCTTGGAAAACAGACCATCATGAGAGACGCCGCTCGTGTCAGGACCGTGGTCCCCGAATCGCGGGCGGAACGACGTTGAAGCTCTAACTCGCGAGGAGCGTGTCTTGGACATCCGACATGATCAGGCGGCGACTGCAACTCGATCTAGATTGGAGCACTACGGATTCGAGGGGATTTTCTCATCTGCGCCGGATCGAGGGTGGTCCGGCCTGTCGGCCCAGCTGTGTGGGACAGTTCGCAAAGGGGTGATCCCATGGCGAACTCCACAATCTGATATCAGGATTTGCGTCGATACTCGCGGCAACGAGTCGCTGGTTACCCGGCGGGCGCCAGGCGTCGAGAGCCGGATCATCGCACGGCGAGGCACGGTTTGGCTGTCTCCTCCCGGTTTGCAGGAAGGTTCGGTTGACATCGCCGAGGATATGTCGGGAATTCTACATATTTATCTTCCACTCAGCCACTTCTCGCCCGGAAATTCCGACATAAATATCGATCCGGCCGCAGTCCGCGCGCTGAGCTACGAGAGCGCTTTCGAAGATCCGCTGCTGGCCGAAATCGGATGTGCAATCGCATCGGAGCTGCAGGCCGAAACCTCTGTCGGCAGTTTGCTCATTGAAGGCCTTGCATCCAGTCTGGCGGCGAGGTTGATTCAAAAGTGCATTAGGGCATCAAGCGGCAAGTCCATTGTCTCTTTTGCTAGTGGAGCGCTTGATCGCCGCAGACTACAGCGTGTGCTGGATTACATTGAGGCGAACCTGGAAGGCGATCTCACCCTCGATCTCATGGCATCCATTGCTTGTCTGAGCAGATATCACTTTGCCCGTGCGTTCAAGCAAGCTGTCGGGCACCCACCTCATCGCTACGTTAGCGCCAAGCGCCTTGACCGTGCGAAAGCCTTGTTGGTGCAAGGTGAGCGATCATTGGCGGATATTGCGCTGGCGCTCAGCTTTTCCGACCAAGCCAGTTTCACCCGCGCATTCAGGCAAGCAACAGGCCGGGCGCCCGGCCAATATCGCCGCGAGTTTGGATCGCGGCAACACGATTCGTCGCCGGCTGATATCAGGCAGGCTCTTCCGATGCTGGCGTGAATCCGGAGGTCGCGTCATCACCGCTCTGAAATACCCGCGGCCATTATTGCATCTGCATTTGTCTTCTTTGGCCAGCAACAAATGACAAAACGAAAGCATGCGACGCAAAGAAATCGCCCGGTCCCTTAACTATGGTCGATCGCGACGAAGCAAGGCGCACGAAACGTCCAGCGATTGCCTAGCGCCGACATCGAACGGCAAGTCGACCGAGGAGTTCTGTGATGAGCATCATTGATGCAAGCGCATTGTCAGGTTTTGTTCGCAAGACGGCATACGACTTCAGCAGGGTCGTTCACAATCTGATCATGGATGTGCGCGACAGCTACCGGCCCGAACTTCACTACATGCGCGGTCCCGGCCCAAAATGGCGGGCCAAGCATCAACCCTGGCAAAGCTCCGGTTCTGAAGCGGCACCGTCTGCCGGACACCATCAGCTGTCGCCAGTGTATGTACACCGCCTCGGGACGGCCAACCCTACCCGATAGCCGGTCGAGGTCATGCAATCATGTTCGTGATAGCCGTGTACCTGCTTTCGGTCTCGCTCCTCCTCAACCTGGCGACAATTTCAAGAGTCGAATCCTCGGAGCGCATTCGCATCTCCGGCGAAGCCAATAATCGCACTCGCTGGGCGGAAATCCGGGGATGGATGCTGCTCGTTGGCGCCTTCCTTTGCATCGCATTGATGGCTGTGCTGAGCGGTTCGGTCCATGCCGGCGTCGCCCTCGAAGACCGCAAACTGCCGATGAAGTTCACTTGGGTCGACTGTCACCCGAATTGCCGGGGCTGGGTCCGTGCAGCCGGGATCGTGACCGCCGACAGTCCAAGGGACTTTGATGAATTCGCCCATGGCCGACAACTCGGCGGCGCGACCATCGTGCTGGATTCCAGCGGCGGTTCGGTCAACGCCTCAATCGCGCTTGGAAGGCGTTTCCGCGAGCTTGGTGCACTGACCACCGTTGGCGTCAGCGTCCAGACCAATACCGCCCAAAGTGCTCCTGCCAATATGGCGCCCGTAGCCTATTGCGAATCGATGTGCGTGTTTCTTCTGCTGTCGGGCAAGACGCGTTACGTGCCCGAGAGTGCCCATGTTCGGGTACATCAGATCTGGCTTGGCGACCGTGCCAATGACGCCAAGGGCGCAACCTACAGCGCAGATGATCTGATGATCGTGGAACGCGATATCGGGCGTCTCGCCAAGTACACCTTCGATATGGGCGGCGCGGGCGATCTGTTGTCGCTGTCGCTGAACGTACCACCGTGGGAAGATCTGCATGAACTGTCTCGGGATGAGTTGCGACTGACCAATCTCGTCACCACCGATATGGTTGTTCAGGCAAGCGGCCCCAATACAGCAACGGTCGAGCTGACGCCAAAACCGGTGCAGGGTCGCTTCGTAAGCAGCGTGGTTGCGACCTCTCCGGAGCCGGCAAAACCTGTCAAGTCGGCCGAAGCTACGAGCCGCAAGGAGATGACTCCGCGTAGGCAAGAGTAGCAGGTAGCACCCTAGCTGAGGAGCTGCCAAAGGCTTCCCGTTCCGCGCCATACGCGCGTCGTTGGTCGCGTTGTTCGGGAGACCGTATAATCCCACTTGCTAGCGGTTCGACCTGCGCTGGGCGCTGAAGCGTGCTTGCCTCCGTCAGCCTCGTCATCTGGTGCAAGAGCTTCGTCACCTGACGGGGGCTGGAACACTTGCGCTCCTTGCTCTGGGCAGCACGCGCGACTTCGGCATTTGTAACCCCCATACGTCAGACAGTCTTGAGTAGGGCGCGGCCATTATCCCGCATTGCATCTGCCGTCTCGCTCGCCAGCAACAAATGACAAAACGACAGCATGAGATGCAAAGCCGTCAGCCAGTTGCTTCCCTATGTTCGATGCACTGGAACGAGACGCCTGCTGCAGTCGCAGGCCCCGCATCAAAACGGAGATCGAAATGGCCACCGCTGCTGCACTGAAGCTTTCGGAACCGAAACAGCTTCCGCCGCCGAACGCCGACTTCTTTCAATTCGCCGACACGCTGAGCGAGGAGGAGAGGGCGATCGTCAAGAAGGTGCGCGCCTACATGGATACGAAGGTCGCGCCCATCATCAACAAGCACTGGGTTGATGACACGTTCCCGTTCGAGCTGCTCCCGTCCTACAAGGAACTGAACATCGCCGGCCTCGGCATCAACGGCTACGGCTGCCCCGGCGGAAGCCCGCTGCTGGTCGCCCTGGTCGCCCTGGAGATCGCGCGCACCGACGTTTCGTTCTGCACCTTCCATGGTGTCCACACCGGCCTCGCCATGGAATCCATCTACCTCGCGGGCACCGAGGAGCAGAAGCAGAAGTGGTTGCCGCCGATGGCGCGCATGGAAAAGGTCGGATGCTTCGCGCTGACCGAACCGCTGGTGGGCTCGGGCACCGGCGCAGGTCTCATGACCACTGCGAAGCGCGAGGGCGATACCTGGGTCCTCAACGGCCAGAAGCGCTGGATCGGCAACGCGCCGTGGTGCGATATATCGATCGTCTGGGCGCGCGACGTGGCCGACAACCAGGTCAAGGGGTTCATCGTCGAGAACAAGACGACGCCCGGGTTCAGCGTCGAGAAGATCGAGAACAAGATCGCGCTGAAGGTCGTGCAGAACGGCCAGATCACGATGTCCGACTGTCGCGTGCCGGATGCAAACCGTCTTCAGGGAGGCAAAGGGACGTTCCGCGATCCCGCGCTGGTGCTGCGCGGCACCCGGCATGGCGTCGGCTGGGAGATCACCGGGGCGCAGATGGGCGCCTACGAGAACGCCCTCAAGTATGCCCAGGAGCGCCTGCAGTTCGGCAAGCCGATCGCCTCGTTCCAGCTCATCCAGGAACTGCTGGCGAAGATGCTGGGCAACATCGTGGCCTGTCAATCCATGCTGGCCCGCGCGGTGCAGCTCGAAACGCAGGGCAAGCTTACGGACGCGCAGGCAGCGATCGTCAAGGCGTTCTGCACGAGCAAGGCGCGGGAAACCGTCGCCTGGGCCCGCGAGGTGCTGGGCGGCAACGGGATCGTGGTCGACTACAACGTCGCGCGCTTCTTCGCCGACACGGAAGCGATCTACTCCTACGAAGGCACCTACCAGATGCAGAACCTGATCGTCGGCAAGGCGATCACCGGGTTCAGTGCTTTCGTCTGATGTCACGAACGGGCCGGCACTCGGCTGCCGGCCCATCCCTCAGCCAGGATCGATCAACATGTTAACATCAGCAGTTGCCGCGCCGCCGCTGGCGAATGTCCTCTACGAGACACGAGGCGCGATCGCCTATGTAACGGTCAATCGGCCCAAGGTGCTCAACGCTCTCAACGTAGCAACCTGGCAGGACCTGTCGACCGCATTCGAGAATGCGAAAAGCGACCCGACCGTGCGCGGCGTCATCCTGACGGGAGCAGGCGACAAGTCCTTCATCGCCGGCGCCGATATCAGCGGTTTGGCGCAAGCGGGCGCGATCGAGGCCGAGCGGTCCAGCCGCTTTGGACAGCAGGTCCTCGATCTGATTGAGAATCTCGGCAAGCCAGTAGTCGCGGCGATCAACGGCTTTGCACTCGGCGGCGGCTGCGAGACCGCGATGGCCTGCACCATCCGCATCGCGGTGGAGCACGCGAAGTTTGGCCAGCCGGAGGTGAAGCTCGGATTGCTTCCGGGTGGTGGCGGCACGCAGCGGCTGCCACGTCTCGTCGGCAAGGGCCGGGCGCTCCAGCTCATTCTGTCAGGCGGACTGATCAGTGCGCAGGAGGCGTACCGCATCGGGCTCGTCAACGAGATCATCCCCGCATCCGACTTGATCCAGCGCGCCGAGGCGATCCTGAACGAGATCGCGGCCAACGCACCGCTCGCCGTCAAGTTCGCGCTGGATGCCACCAACAAGGGAATGGAGACGAGCCAGAGCGAAGGCCTGGTCCTCGAAGCTTCCTATTTCGGGCTGTGCGCGGGCACGGAAGACAAGAAGGAGGGCACGTCGGCCTTCCTCGAGAAGCGCGCGCCGCAGTTTCATGGTCGCTGAGATTGCAAACCAGAAACCAAATCGAATTCAGGAGCTACCAATGGCAAACGAAAACATCTTCTCGGGCTTAAAGGTCGTGGACTTCTCGAGCTTCGTCGCCGCACCAGGCGCGGCCGTGATTCTCTCCGACTTCGGCGCCGATGTCGTCAAGGTCGAGCCGCCGCACGGCGACCCCTGGCGCAATGGGCACAAGGTGCCGTTCCAGCCGAACGCCCACGATCCCTATCAGTGGCATCTCGCCAACCGCAACAAGCGCAGCATCGCGCTCGATCTCAAGTCACCGAGCGCGCAGCAGATCATCTTCGAGCTTGCCAACTGGGCCGACGTGTTCATCGTCAACACGCCGCACCATGCTCGCAAGAAGCTGAAGCTCGAATATGAGGACGTCGCGGGATGGAATCCGCGCCTGATCTATGCCGATCTTACCGGCTTTGGCGAGCGCGGGCCGGACGCCGAACTGCCCGGCTTCGACATCACCTCCTACTGGGCACGCAGTGGTCTCTTGTCGCTGACGCGCGATGCCGGTGCGCCGCCGACCTGGCCGGTGGGCGGCAGCGGCGACAATGCCACGGCCGTCGGCCTCTATGCCGCGATCGTCACCGCCCTGTACTGGCGTGAGCGCACCGGAAAAGGCTCATATGTCACGACCTCGCTGCTGGCCCAGGGCGTGTGGTCTGCAAGCGTTTCCATTCAGGCAGCTCTCGCCGGCGCCAAGTTTCCGCCGATGCACGATCGCACGCATCCGGCCAACGCCGCGGCGAACATCTATCGTTCCTCCGACGGCACGTGGTTCGTCCTTATCGTCACGCCGGACAAGCTTGTCCCAGTCGTGAATGCAATAGGCCGCCATGACCTGCTGACCGATTCGCGCTTTTCCGATCCTGCGCAGCTGGTCGCGAACATGCCGCAGCTGACGGCGATCTTCGACGAGGTTTTCGGCGCCAAGCCGATGGCGCACTGGCATGAAGTGTTTTCCGGCGTGAACGTCACTTTTGGCGAAGTGCGCGGGCCGCAGGAGGTCGTCAACGACCCGCAGCTCGCGGCCAACGATATCGTCGTTCCGCTCAACGGCGCCGGCGGCAAGCTGACCTCGACGATCTCGAGCCCGATCACGGTGCATGGCGTCACCAAGGCTCCGGCCCGGCGCGCGCCCGACCTCGGCGAGCACACTGAGCAGATCCTCGGTGAACTCGGCTTCGACGCAAACAGTATCATCAACCTGCGCGAAAACGGCGCCATCGCGAAGGCGGCGCCACCGAGCAAGCGGGAAAGCGCAGTCTGATAGACGGCGGACCATCGAAAAGGTAAGCACGCAATGAGCGACATTATCACGGAAATCTCCGGCGGCATTCTTCGGGTCGAGCTCAATCGCCCGGCGCAGAAGAATGCGATGACGGCCGGCATGTACGCGAGCCTCGCCGGCATCTTCAGTGAAGCCGACAAGGACGAGGCGGTCCGTGTCGTGCTCTGGCACGGCGCCGGCAACGCGTTCTGCGCCGGCAACGACATCGGGGACTTCCTGAAAAATCCGCCCGGGCCAGGCGAATCCCCGCAATCCATCCTGATCAATGCGTTCATCGCGTTCGAAAAGCCAATCGTCGCGGCCGTGCAGGGCGCCGCTGTCGGTGGCGGGACCACCATGCTGACGCACTGCGATTTCGTCTACGCGGGCGAGAGCGCGAAGTTCAAGCTGCCGTTCATTGATCTTGCGCTGGTGCCGGAGTTCGGTTCGGGCTTTTCGATCCCGGCGCGAGTCGGGCATCTCCGGGCTGCAGAAATGTTTCTGCTCGGCGAACCGTTCCCGGCCGTGCGGGCGGCAGAGCTCGGCCTCGTGACCCGCGTGGTGCCTGATCGCGATCTGCTCGCCACCGCCACCGGCACGGCGCAGAAGCTTGCTGCAAAGCCGGCCGGCGCGCTGCGCGCCTCCAAGCGGCTCATCAAGCAGGCCTGGATCGATCAGGTCAGAGCGGCTGCGAAATCCGAAAGCCGGGAGTTCAGCGAGCGGATCCATTCCCCGGAAGCCACGGAAGCCTTCACGGCGTTCCGGGAAAAGCGCGCGCCTAATTTCGACAACCTGCCGAAGCCGCAGGCAGCCGAATAGTCGGCGCCAGCGAAGCGACACAAAAGGACAGACCCATGACCGTACTCCATGCCACGCAGACAAAAGCCGTACCGGGCGCGACCCGACCCGGCCGGTTGTTTCTTCTCGACCTGAGCGGCGGGCGCGTCCTGTCGATGGATTCGGACGGCTCGCATCCCCACGTCATCGCGACCGACTGTCCGCATCCAGACGGGATCGTCGTCGACGTGGCGGCTGGTCACGTCTACTGGACCAATATGGGCGTTCCCAGCCGGAACGACGGCTCGATCGAACGCGCCGACCTCGATGGCGGCAATCGCAGGTTCATCGTTGCCCCCGGTGGCACGTTCACGCCGAAGCAGCTTCATCTCGATAAGGTGAACGGCAAGCTCTACTGGTCCGATCGCGAAGGGATGCGAGTCATGCGCGCCAATCTCGACGGCTCGCAGATCGAGACGCTCGTCCAGACCGGCCAGGGCGAGAATGACCGGCGCGATCAGGCAAGATGGTGCGTCGGGATCGCCGTCGATCCCGCACGCGGGCAGATCTATTGGACGCAGAAGGGCGGGGACAACGCCGAAGTCGGACGTATCCTGCGCGCCGGGATCGAGATCCCGAAGGGCCAGACGGCGGCTGATCGCAGCGACATCGAGGTCTTCTTCAACGGACTCCCCGAGCCGATCGATCTCGAAATCGATCTGAAACATCGCATCCTTTACTGGACCGACCGCGGCAATCCCCCGCGCGGCAATACGGTGAACCGTGCGCCGATCGACGCGAGGCCCGCGCAAAACGTGCCGCAGATCGTGGTCTCGGACCTGATGGAAGGCATCGGCATCGCGCTGGACGTCCCCGGCAACCGCATGTTCGTAACCGACTTCGCCGGCTCGCTCTATGCGGCGAAGCTCGACGGGACGGAGAAGCGGATGCTTCTTGCCGCCCAAGGAAATCTCACCGGCATCACATACGTCGAAGTCTGACAAACGCATCGGAGAATTCCCATGACCAAAACCAAATCCATTCGCCGCGTCGCAATCATCGGCACCGGCGTGATCGGTGCGAGCTGGGCCGCGCTGTACCTCGCAAAGGGGCTCGAAGTCGTCGCGACGGACATCGCGCCTGACGCGGAAACAGCGCTGCGAAAGTTCGTGAAGTCGGCCTGGCCCGCCCTCGAACGGCTGGGGCTGTCACCTGGCGCATCGCAGGCGAACCTGAAGTTCACCGCCGACCTTGCCGAGGCGCTCGCCGGTGTCGACCTCGTCCAGGAGAACGGGCCTGAGCGGCTGGAGTTCAAACAGAAGCTATACAGGCAGCTCGATGAGCTGCTGCCGGCGGATGTGATCATCGCGTCGAGCTCATCCGGGATCAAGATGAGCGACATTCAGTCGGGCGCAGCGTTGCATCCTGAACGCTGCGTCATCGGTCACCCCTTCAATCCGCCGCACCTGATCCCTCTTGTTGAAGTCGTCGGCGGGGCCAAGACCTCGGAGCAGACGATCCAGCGTGCGATCGCGTTCTACAAGTCGATTGGGAAGAAGGCCGTTCGGCTCAACAAGGAAATGCCGGGCCATGTCGCCAACCGCCTGCAGGGCGCGCTGGCGCGGGAGGTCTACTACCTCGTTGCCGAGGACGTGCTGAGTGCTGCCGACGTCGATGACGCCTTGTCCTGGGGTCCAGGTCTGCGCTGGGGCATCATGGGCAACATGATGCTCAATCATCTTGGAGGCGGTCCGGGCGGCATCGAGCATTTCCTTCATCAGTTTGCCGGTCCGCTGAGCGCATCGTGGAAGACCCTCGGCTCGCCCGAGCTCACGCCCGAGATCCAGAAGAAGCTCATCGACGGTGTTCATGCCGAGGTCGGATCGCGCACCATCGAAGAGCTCGAAGCCGAGAGAGATGAAACTCTTCTCGGTCTCCTTGAGCTACGCGCCGGCCGTTCGAAGATAGTCGCTGCATTCGAAATCGCACCGATTGACGCACCAGTCGAAGATTCGGATCGCAACGACCGATTCGGCGCTTCGCCTTTGCTTTGATGAGGACCGCTGCCAGGGCAAACACTGCCTCAAAGTCCCGCACCTAAGGACCGATTCCACAGGAGATACCATGAACAACTTTTCACGACGGCACATGCTGGCCGCCACTGCCGGCGGTCTTTTGACGACAACCGCACTTGCCAATGCGCAAGCCGCCGGACCCTTGAAGTTCAAGCCGGGCAACGGCGGATTCGCGCGCCAGGCGGTCGAGCTGCCCCCGGGCGAGAAGGTCGCTTACCACGATCCGAAGGACGTGGCGGAACTCTCTGATTTTCACTTCTCGCTCGATGGCACCGTCCCAAAGGTGACGTCAGGCGGCTGGGCGAAGGAGGCGACCGTCCACCAGTTCCCCATCAGCAAGGGGATCGCGGGCGTCCACATGTTCCTCGAGCCCGGTGCGTCGCGCGAACTGCACTGGCACGCCATCGCGGCGGAATGGGCGTTCATCATCGATGGCCGTTGCCAGACGGTGGTTCTCGATCCGTCGGGTGCGAGCGAGATCAACAACTACGGCCCCGGTGATCTCTGGTATTTCCCGAAGGGCCACGGTCACTCGATCCAGACCATCGGCGACAAACCGTGTCACTTCATCCTGTCCTTCGATAATGGCGCCTTTTCGGAGCACGGCACCTTCTCGATCACGGATTGGATCGACGTAACGCCCAAGGATCTGCTGGCGCTCAATTTCGGCGTGCCGAAGGATCTCTTCGACGCTTTCCCAAAGGGGGAAACCTACATCCAGGCGGGACCGGTGCTGCCGGCCTCGGAGGCCCTCGACGCGCCCTGGCCCGGGGAATCGACGCACAAGTTCAGCCTCCTGCACGACAATCGTGCTGTGCGCGAGTTCGACGGTGGCACTTTCCGTCTCGCGACGGTGGATGAGTGGCCCATCTCGAAGACCATGTCGGGCGGCGTGATGACCATCAAGCCGGGGGCCATGAAGGAGCTGCACTGGAATGTGAACGCCAACGAATGGCACTACTATCTGCGAGGCAAGGCGCAAGTGGTGCTGTTCGGCTCGGGCGGGCGAAGCAAGGTGGCGGAGTTCAAGCCGGGCGATGTTGCGTACATTCCGCAGGGCTATGGACATGCGATCAAGAACGTCGGGGACGATGATCTTGAGATCGTGCAGACCTGGGACAACGGCAAGTTCGAAGAGATCGACCTCACCAAATGGGTGAAATCCAGTCCGCGTTACTTGTTGGGCAACAACTTCGCGGGCGTTCCCGGGACAACGATTACCAGGCTGAAGCAGACATAGCGGCTGATCGCCGCGGCCGGCGCCTTTCGCGCGCTGGCCGCGCATCACAGACGAGTAGCCGAAGCAAGACAACGGAGATACGACCGTGCCCACCATCGCAGCGAAGGACCGCATCGAGTTCGTCTCTAAGGACCGCGGCAGAGGGCAGCCGGTCGTGTTCAGCGGTGGATCGCCGCTGTCATCCGACGATTGGGACGACCCGCACGGGCGGTTCATCCTCAATCATGGCAACCGCGCCATCGCCCATGATCAGGGCGGCCATAGCCGCACTGCCCGGGTCGCCGACGGAACCGACATGGTGAATGGCATTGCGATGTCGATCTCACGCCTTCGGTTGACTTCGCGGTCAGGCTGGGTAGAGCGACTGCCCGATTTCACCAGTTTGGCCAAGCCGCGCGTTATGGCGCTCGCGCTGTTCACCGCATTCGTCGGACTGATGATTGCGCCGATACGCCCCGAACCGCTCCCTGGCTTCATCGCCATTCTGGCGATTGCGGCCGGAGCCGGAGCCGCCGGCGCATTGAATATGTGGTACGACGCCGATATTGACGCGGTCATGGCTCGCACTGCGATGCGGCCAATTCCTCGCGGTAAAGTCTCGAAAGGCGAGGCGCTTGTCTTCGGACTGGTCCTTGGCGTTGTCGCCGTCACGGCTCTCGCCTTGGTGACGAATCTAGCGGCGTCCGCGCTGCTGGCCTGCACGATCCTCTTCTATGTCGTCGTCTACACGGCGTGGCTAAAGCGGGTCACGTCTCAGAACATCGTCATCGGCGGCGCTGCCGGCGCCCTTCCACCCGTGATCGGATGGGCCGCGGCTGCCGGTCAGATCGGGCTCGAGCCGCTGGCGCTCTTCCTCATCATCTTCCTTTGGACGCCGCCGCATTTCTGGGCGCTCGCGCTCAATCGCACGGAGGACTATGCACGTGCCGGCGTTCCCATGCTGCCGGTCGTTGCCGGACGTGAGGCAACAACGCGACAAATTCTGATCTACAGCGGTCTCCTCATTCTCGCTTCGGAGCTGCCCGTAGCTATTGGGTCTGCAGGCATGTTCTACGGGACGGTCGTCGCCTTAGGTGGTGCGATCTTCCTCTTACTTGCATTGAAACTGAACAGTAGCGCTGCAACGGATCGCCACGTCGCTTACAGGCTGTTCGTCTTCTCCATCGCCTACCTGTTCCTGCTGTTTGCAAGCCTTCTGGCTGACCACAACAACAATGCGCCGGCGCCGACACGTCAGGCGCTGGATAGCCGATCGAATGTATCTTCGTTGACCGCGCAACAGCCTGGCACCACGCACAGTGCGCGCACCTTCTGGGTTCGGGAGGCGTGAGATGCGGTACGGTTCGCTTACTCCGCTCCTGCTGGCGGCCGCGACACTCGGTGGCTGCGATGGCGTGCTGGATCCCAAGGGGCCCATTGCGCTTGCCGAGCGGCAGATCCTGTTCAATGCGACCGGCATCATGCTCGCGATCGTGATCCCGGTGGCCCTTGCGACGCTTGGTGTTGCCTTCTGGTTCCGGGCCTCGAACGAGCGGGCACGCTATCGGCCGGATTTTGTCTATTCCGGTCGCATCGAGATGCTGATCTGGTCGATCCCGCTGATGACCGTGCTCCTGGTCGGCACCGTGGCCTGGATCGGCGCCTACGATCTCGATCCACCCAAGCCGATTGCCTCTTCCACTAGGCCGCTCAAGATCCAGGTCGTCGCGCT
This sequence comes from Bradyrhizobium sp. B117, assembly GCF_038969555.1. Classification (NCBI taxonomy): domain Bacteria; kingdom Pseudomonadati; phylum Pseudomonadota; class Alphaproteobacteria; order Hyphomicrobiales; family Nitrobacteraceae; genus Bradyrhizobium; species Bradyrhizobium sp. B117. Next base: position 7,543,698 of record NZ_CP152414.1, on the reverse strand, counting down.
CGACTGGAAATGGCTGTTCATCTATCCGGAGCAGGGCGTCGCGAGCGTCAATCATCTGACGATCCCGGCCGGCACGCCGGTCAACTTCGAACTGACGTCCTCAGGCGTCATGAACAGCTTCTTCGTGCCGCAGCTCGCAGGCCAGATCTACACCATGGCCGGAATGGTGACACGCCTAAACCTGGTGGCTGACCATCCCGGCACATATCGCGGGATGTCGGCAAATTACAGCGGCGCCGGCTTCTCCGACATGGTCTTCAAGGTCGACGCGGTGGCGCCCGACAGCTTTGCGCAATGGGCCGATGCGACGCGCAGCGTCGGACCGGTGCTCGACGCACAATCCTATGCCGCGCTGGCCAAGCCGAGCAAGGCGGTTGCGCCCTTTACCTATCGATCGGTTGCGGGCGGCCTTTTCGTCGACATAGCGAATGCCGCGATGCAGCCGGCCGCGGGTCTCTGCGTCGCTTATCCTAAATCCATGAGGGCAGAACGATGAACCTGTTGGGCAAACTCGACTGGGCCGCCATTCCATTTCATGAGCCGATCATCATGGGAACGGTGGCGAGCGTCGCCGCCGTCATTCTGGCGGTTCTCGCATGGGTCACCGTCAATGGATACTGGCCATACCTCTGGCGGGAGTGGATCACATCGGTCGATCATAAGCGTATCGGCGTGATGTATATCGTCCTTGCACTGCTCATGCTTGTGCGCGGCTTCGCGGACGGAATCATGATGCGGACGCAGCAGGCGGTCGCCGCCGGCGGCGCGCAGGGATATTTGCCGCCCGAGCATTTCGACCAGATCTTTTCGGCGCACGGCACGATCATGATCTTCTTCGTGGCCATGCCTTTTGTCATCGGACTGATGAATTTTGCCGTGCCGCTACAGCTCGGCGTCCGCGACGTGGCGTTCCCGACGATGAATTCCGCGAGCCTCTGGCTGACCGCGACAGGCGTCCTGCTGATCAACGTCTCGCTCTTCGTCGGTGAGTTCGCAAAGACCGGCTGGGTTGCCTATCCCCCGCTCAGCGAGCTGCAGTTCTCGCCAGGGGTCGGCGTCGACTACTATCTCTGGTCCCTGCAGATCTCGGGCATCGGGACCCTGTTGAGCGGCGTCAATTTCGTCACGACGATCCTGAAGTTGCGGGCGCCTGGCATGAACCTTATGCGCATGCCGGTGTTCTGCTGGACTGCGCTTGCCTCGAATCTTCTGATCGTGGCCGCCTTTCCGGTGCTCACCGCCCTGTTCGCGATGCTGCTGCTCGACCGTTACCTCGACTTTCACTTTTTCACGCTGGACGCCGGCGGTAACGCGATGATGTACGTGAACCTGTTCTGGGTCTGGGGTCATCCCGAAGTCTACATCCTGGTCCTGCCGGCCTTCGGCATCTATTCGGAGGTGAGCGCGACATTCTCCGAAAAGACGCTGTTCGGCTACCGGTCGATGGTCGGTGCGACCCTGGCGATCTGCGTGCTCTCCTACACCGTATGGCTGCATCATTTCTTCACCATGGGCGCAAGCGCGGGTGTGAATGCCTTCTTCGGCATCACAAGCATGATCATCGGCGTGCCCACGGGCGTCAAAGTCTTCAATTGGCTGTTCACGATGTATGGCGGTCGCGTTCGGTTCACGGTGCCGGTACTTTGGACGATCGGCTTCATGGTGACGTTCGTGTTCGGCGGCCTGACCGGGGTCCTGCTGGCGTTACCGGCGGTTGATTGGCAGGTGCACAACAGTGTCTTCCTGGTTGCCCATTTCCATCACGTCATCGTCCCGGGCGTGCTGTTCGGGGCCATCGCCGGCTACAATTACTGGTTTCCCAAGGCATTCGGTTTCAGGCTGGATGAGCGCTGGGGTATCGCGGCCTTCTGGTGCTGGTTCATCGGCTTCCATTTCGCCTTCATGCCGCTCTACGTGACCGGGCTGATGGGGATGACCCGCCGTCTCCAGCACTACGACGTCCTCGCCTGGCAACCCTGGCTGCTGGTCGCCGAGGCGGGCGCGGTCATCGTGATGGCCGGAATCATCTGCCAGGTCGTGCAGCTCGTGGTGTCCATTCGCCGCTGTGAACAGCTGCGCGACACGACAGGCGATCCGTGGAACGGCCGCACCCTGGAATGGGCCACCGCATCGCCGCCGCCGGCGTGGAATTTTGCGGTCCTGCCGCGCGTCGATGACATCGATGCCTTCTGGACCAGGAAGCAGCGCGTGCTCGCGAAACAGGACGCCGCGGGGCGGCAGCGCAGGTACGAGCCGATCGAAATGCCCAAGAACAGTCCGGCCGGCTTTGCGACTGCGTTCTTTGCAGCGGTCACTGGCTTCGCCCTGATCTGGCATATCTGGTGGATTGCAGGTGTCGGACTGCTCGGCGCGACCGTGACGTGGCTTGCCTTCATGTTCCGTGTCGAGGACGAGGTCGAGATCCCGGCAGATCAACTTGTCCGGTTCGATCGGGCACATCAGGTGGAGGTCTCGTAATGAACGTCCTGGTCGATGCAAATGCAGTCCGCGCAAGCGAACTGCTTGACGTCAGCGAGGCGGGTCCCGCATCCAAACGAATCGTCGCCGGCTTCGGGTTCTGGATCTTCCTGCTGAGCGACATCGTGATGTTCTCGGCGCTGTTTGCGAGCTATGCCGTGCTCGCAAAGGCGAGTGCGGGCGGCCCGACCGGCGCCCAGTTGTTCGATCAACGCAACGCCGCGATAGAGACTGCTCTTCTGCTGCTCTCCAGCTACAGCTGCGGACTGATGTCCCTGGCCATCATTTCGCGCCATCAACTCGGCACCTTCATTGGTGCCGTGGTGACGATCCTCCTGGGTGCAGCATTTCTCAATCTCGAATTCAGCGAATTCCAGGACATGATTGCGGTGGGGGCATCCCCGCAGCGCAGTGCTTTTCTGTCTGCCTTCTTCACGCTGGTCGGTTGTCACGGACTGCACGTGGCGATCGGGCTGGCCTGGCTCGTTCTCATGATGGTTCAACTGTCGCTGAGGGGATTTCAAGCGGTCGTGGTTCGCCGCTTGCACTGCTTCTCCCTGTTCTGGCACGCGCTCGACATCATCTGGGTCCTGATATTCACGATTGTCTACCTGATGGGAGTCCTTCCATGACTGAAACGCGTTGGGATGTTATTGCACCGGGAGACAGGCCGGCGATTCCGACCGCAGAGCGGGCCGCGTCTTCCGGCGTTCTCGTGTACACGATCGGCTTGCTGCTGGCGGCAATCCTGACCGTCACATCCTTCTGGGTGGCCAACACCTCGGCGATCTGGGCGCCCGGTGTGCCGGCCGGGCTCGCTGTCCTGGCCATCGCTCAGATGGGAGTGCACCTGGTCTTCTTTCTTCATATCACCACGGGACCGGACAGCACGCACAATGTCCTGGCGCTGGCATTTGGCGTGCTCATCGTATTCTTGGTCCTGGCGGGTTCCCTTGTGATCATGGCCAACTTGAACGAGAACATGATGGCACATGGCGAGATAATGAAGTTGCAAATGCAGCGCTGAGCCACATGGACGCTTCCATCATCTCTGCACTCGCGGCCCTCTCCGGCGCAACTATTGGCGGCTTGACGAGCGGGGTGGCCAATTGGCTGAACCATCGTAGCCAGGTCCGCGCGCAATGGCTGCTTCATGAGAAGAGCCGGCGGCAGATCCTCTACAGGGATTTCATCGAGGAAGCCGCGAGATGTCACATCGATGCGCTTCAGCATCATGAGGTCAGCGACGGCGCCCCGGGACTGGTTGCCCTGTACGCAAAGCTCAACAGGATGCGAGTGCTGTCCTCGCAGCCGGTTGTGCGGAGCGCCGAGCACATCGCCCAAACGATCATGGATACTTATTTGGAACCGGACAAGAGTTTCGGCGAACTGCGTGACATGGCAAAATGCGGATCCATCGATCTGCTGCGCGAATTCAGCGAGGCCTGTCGCGAGGAATTCGAGGAAATGCGCGACCGGCAACTGTGACGGCGGACGCGAGCATTGAGGACACGTCTTCCGGCAGTGTCGCCGTTGAGGGGCACCGTCGCGCCTGTCCGGTGGAGGAACCCTCGCCCGTAGCGAATGTCACGGGCCCATCAGCCGGATGCGCCGGCCAGCGTCGGCAGCAATCCATGACAAAACCGCGGCAACCATAGCAAAGCCGCGACCAGGGAAATCCTGCATAACCGGGCTCGTGCCGCCGCCGATGCCGCAGCGCCGCTTGAAGGAAGCCGGAGATGACCCAGGTCTATTTTCACCGCTCCACCACGAAGAAGGTTTTTCTCGATCACCACGGCGCCGTGGTGAACGATCTCGCCGAGGCACGCGATCATGCGACCCGTCTCGTGCAATCCTTCGTCAGCGAGCACAGCCTCGAGGATTGGCGTGACTGGGTTCTGCATGTCAGCGACGACCGGGGCGATGAGCTGTTCGTCGTTCCCTTTATCTTCGTACTCGGCAAGCCGCATTGAGGCCAACATGCGCACACCACGATGGCCGACCGCGCTGCTTCGCCGAACGATGAACGAAGCCGCGAGAAGCGTGGGCAGGCTCCTTGCGCGCATGCGGGCCGCTGCGGGTCACCTCGGTACGGCGGCGGCGCCATTGTTGCCCTGATCGACTCGCGATCGGACCAGGCGCTGTGGGCAATTAGCGGGGCGAACACTCCGGACAGGTGTCGCCGAACGAATCCAGGACATCGCAAATTTCTGCGACGGCGTCGTCAGGAGAGACGTCCGAGGGCGGATCCTGCTCCGCAATCTTGAGGGCGCGGTCGCGCGCGTGCGGGTCAGCGCGATCCATCGCCCAGCCATGCTCCTCGCATTCGTGGATAGCGCCCGCCTCCTGAAGCACGCTAATTGCCCACCCTCTCAGTGTCCGTATGGCACTCCGTCTTTGCGTGGTCATCAGCATCGCGTTGGCTCCTGCCGGGCCGAATCCCTTCGGCCCCGTGCCCGTTCCAGGCGGTTAGCACGGGGCAGGGATTCGCAATCGTCAGGGCTGCGACTTGTCCACCTGTTCCGCACCGCCTATGCAGAACGCTACGCTGGCGGCGTGGGGTCTTCCTTCTCGCCAGTCGCCACGATCTTCAAAGCGCCATCCGGCAGCGGTCGCTGCAGCACCTTGGCTTCGTCCCACGGCGCCCGCATCCACACCTCGTACTCCTGGGTCGTGGTCAGGATCACCGGCATAGCCTTGGGATGCACGCGCTTAACCTCGGCGTTGGGCTCGCACGTCAGGAATCCGAAGACGTCGATGCTGACCTCGCCTTCCTTCGCCTTGCGCACGCTCGTCCAGTTCGTCCAGATGCCGGCGAAGGCGGCGAGAGGACGAGATTCATTAAGAGCGAACCACACAGGGACCTTTTTGCCCTCGATCGTGTCGTACTCGGAAAACGATGTAAGGGGCACCAGGCAGCGATTGTCAGGCTCCAGCCAGCGCTTCCAGTGGCTGCTGCTGGTGTTACGGATGTTGGTGATGCCGCTGTCCGGCTCTAGCCGGAGCAATTCCTTGAACTCAACCGTCTTGCCCTTGGCCTCGAGCTTCTGCGCGCGCTTCTTCGTTGCTTCCATCAAGACCTTCGGCGACGAAGGCATTCCCCACCGCGCCTTCACGATCTCGCGCCCGTCTGCAGCATTGCGGACGATAGGGGCAGGGTAGTCGGGAAAGATGCCGGGCATGCTCGGCAGATTTCCGACGTGGCTGTTCAGCGCTCGAAACAACTGACGGATTGCGTCAACGTTCTTCGTCATCGAGTAGAGATTGCACATCGTCAGGTCTCGGAGGAAGAGGAGCGGGGGTGGTGCGCGAGTTGCAGCAGCGTTGCGGAAGGGCGACGACCCGCCTTAGCACATTTGTTGCAGCGGAGCCTGCCGGCCAGATCGTGCACAAAAGTTGTCGCGGCGTGCGGCAATGCTGCCAGATCAACATCGCGACGGGTCTTGCAGCGGGAGCATTGGATCTCGAGCCACGGGTAGCCGCCGTTGATCGCCTGATCGACCGTAGGTGAGGGATCGATGGGCTCGCCGTTCGCCCACATCCGTTCGTTCCAGCTCTCGCAGAGAAGGCGATCGGCCTGTTTGATCAGCACTTCGCCTTGGGCGCGAGCCGCTGCGGACTGCGCGGCCAGAATGGTGGTCATCGCGCGTGCCTTGCCGAGCTCCTTGCCTAAAGCCTTTCGGTCGCCACCGGAGAGTGGCGTCGGGTGATGCTTCGGAGCCATCCGGGACGCGGCTTATCAATTCAGACAGGCTCGAAGGCCGGCCAGCAGCCGTCCTCCTCATAGCGCCCCGTCCGGCTCTGGCAGGTGTTGTTCAGCAGCCGTTGCCCGACCTCCTTCCAGGTGGCGTGTTGCCCGTACAGGCGAACCGCGTCCGCTTTCTGGATCTCGACAATGCGCCCGCACCTGCGGCAGGAAACCCGCAGAACGTGCTGCGGGAGCTCGGACAGACGGAGCCCTGCGCTCCGTCCCACGGGCTCGGCGTCAGCCGGGCAATCATCAAGGATGGAGCGCCAATATTCCTCCGGCATCTCGTCCTGCGGACCAAGCGGGCGCACCTGTCCGGCCCGATGACCCATTGAGCTTGCTAGCTTTTCCATCTGTTTTGGGGTGGGCATCCGCCAACTCGCAGGTCGATCGCTCATGCTGCGAATTAGAACATAAAGGGAACAAAAGTCGAGTCCGACCAAAGGAGGCTGGCTGAAAAATTTGGCGCCGGAGGTGTCGGAACCAGCTGCTTTGGATCGTCTTGAATCCAGGCCGCCTCGGAACGGAGTACTGCGTACATGGCCCCGCGCGCCAACTGGAAAGGCTTCCTGCGTTTATCACTCGTGACCTGTCCGGTGGCGCTTTACCCGGCGACATCTGAGTCCGAGAAAATCTCCTTCAACCAGCTCAACCGGCAGACGGGTCACCGGATCAAGTACCTCAAGGTCGATGCGGACACAGGCGATGAGGTGCCCAACGAAGACATCGTGAAAGGCTATGAACTGGAGAAGGGCCAATTCATCGAGGTCACCAAGGAAGAGCTCGAAGAGATCGCGCTGGAGTCCACTCGCACAATCGAGATCGACGAATTTGTCGACAAGAGCGACATCGATCCGCGCTATCTGATCCGTCCTTACTATCTGCGACCTGATGGCAAGGTCGGCCACGACGCCTTCGCAGTGATCCGAGAGACCATTCGCGAGATGAACAAGGTCGCCATCGGTCGCGTGGTATTGACCAATCGCGAGCACATCATCGCGCTTGAGCCTATGGACAAGGGGCTCGTAGGAACGTTGCTACGATACCCCTATGAGGTTCGCAGCGAGCAGGAGTACTTCGACGAGATCCAGGACGTTAAAGTCACCAAAGACATGCTCGACCTTGCCAAGCACATCGTGATCCAGAAGGCAGGCAATTTCGATCCTGAAAAGTTCGAGGACCACTATGAGAGCGCACTGGTCGAACTGATCAACGAGAAGCGGGCAGGGAAGGTGATCCGTCCGAAGGAGCGGCCGAAGGGTGAGAACGTCGTCGATCTGATGGATGCGTTGCGCAAAAGCGTGGGCGGTGCGGCAGCCGAGCAAAAGAAGCCCGCCAAGAAGTCGAAGAAGGCTTTCGCCGGCCAGAAGGAAATGCTGATGCCCATAGCCGGTAAGAAGCAGGCCAAAGAGACAAAAGCGAAAAGGCCAGTAGCCACGAAGTCGCAGCGTCGGTCTGCCTAAATTGGCTTTTGCACTTCCATAGGTCGGGCCAGATTCTGCTTGAGAAAACTTGGAACAATGTTCAGGCGATCTAATTGGAACTCTGCCCATCCCAGCTGAGGACGAGCAGTTCGCTGGAAGCATCTTGATGAGGGAGGAGCTACAATGGGCGACGAACGAAAATCATCAAAAGCGGGGAAACGGGCCGCTGAAGGCTTGCGCGAAGCAGCTTCCAACGAGGAAGCAAAAAACGAAAGCAAGATGGGGCACGATCTAGCTAAGGGTGCTGATCGTTTCGAAGAGCACTCTAAGAGCTCCGATGGAAAAAGCGCGGGCGAGAAACAAAAAACCTAAATCCACCCGCAAATCCGTCGCGGCTTCCGGCAAAAAAGACGCAGCGGACGCTATGAAGAAGTCAGTTCCGCTCACGTTTCGCCCTCGCCGCTCCTTCCGGATTTATGCTCCAGGAAAGAAAGCGCGCTGCGTCTTCGCCTCAGGGACGGCGAGATTCTATCGCAACCGCTTTGGCTACCAAGCGCCAAAATAGGGGAACTCTGCACTCTTAAACAAGTTACAGAGCGGCCGGAAGAATGAGAGGTCGTGTGCGCGGTGCGCGGCATTCCCTTTCGCCAACTTTCTAAGAACGTTTTAGCGTCGACTCCAAGAATTTTTCCCGGCGCGTTTGGATCGCCACCACTAGGGCGAGGACTCCCACTGCCACGAGGAAGTAGCCGAACTCGCGGAAGCTCGGCCAAAGGTAAGTGACTGCGCTTCCAAGTGCGCCGAGTCCTAGTGCGATGAACCAACCGATGCCATTCCACCCCATCGGGCGATCTTATGCGCGGACTCGCGTTATGCGCGAGTACGACTTCGGTCGGAGGGCAGGTCGATCCCCAAGGATTTTCGTGCGCATCAAGGGGGCTCGGCTTGGGTACGGGCGCCGGGGGGAGGCCGATATTATCCACATCTTCTACAACCGCGATGAAATCGCGACACAAGGGAGGATACGACTCGCACAGGATGGTGATTTTACTTGGCTTTTCCTCGCCAAGAACTCCCTGCGCAGGGGAGTGCAAGCGAAGGCCCACCTGAGGGATCTGATTGAGATCCCAATGGGCGACGCATTCAGGCCGCGAGCCTCGGCTGGTGCTTTTCTGGATCTATGCCAGGTGCAGACGCACCGACGATCCGTCGCAGCTCGGCGGCGATCCCATCCAGCACCGCGCGTTTCTCCTTCATGCGCTTGCTGTGATTGTAGACCTTGCCGGTGACGCTCGGCACGACGACCTCGGACTTTTTGCTCGCAGCGTGATCGAGGCACTTCGCGATCCATGCATCGTCAAAGCCGAGATCGCCCGCCAAGGTGGCCGCCGTCCGGCGCAGATCGTGAGGGGTGAACGGCTTGAGGCCAAGCAGCGCGCAGATGCCGGGCGTCCTCACCTTGCCCTTGCGCTTGTCGCCACGCAGCGCGTCCGCCATGGCCTTCCGATGCAGCGGCTGATCGCCGAGCGGGGAGGCGAAGACGAATTGCTTGTTCGACCCCCGCAGAGCTTCCCTGACGATCTCGACCGCCAAATCGGACAAGGGCTGCTGGATGACGCGCCGCTTCTTTACCCGCTTCAACGGGACGTCCAGACGCGGGATGTCGCCATCGAGGTCGGCCAGTTCGTCGCGGCGCGCGCCGAGCAGTTCGCGCGACCGCAGCATGGTCACAAGCTCGAACTTCAAGGCAAGCCGCGTGCGGCGGTCCCATGACGCCAGCAGAACATCGTCATCGAGCCCATGCCAGAACACCTTGATCTCGTCCTCGGATAGGACCCGGGTGCGGGGGTGCTCCGGATCGAGCTTCGGCAGATTGACGCAGGGACTGGCCGTCACATAGTCGCGGCCGGCTTCGGCTGCCCAATTGAACAGGCCCGAGGCGGCCTTGCGCATATGACGCGCGTTGCTGACGGATGGCCTACCGAACTTGCCTGCGATGATGTCGTTCGACAGTGTGGCGATGTCGTGCTTGGTGACCTCCATGGCCAGCTTCTTGCCGAGCCGCGGCCGGATGAAGCGGTTGAGGTGGCTGGCGGTGTTATCCCAGCTTTCCAGCCGGGGCCGCATCTCGCCGTCCGGCTTTTTGACCGGCGTCTTCATCCACTTGATGCGCTCGTCGATGATCTCGCCGACGGTCCTGCCGCGCTTGGCCTTCGCGACCTTCTGGTCGGGGAAAGTCTCGACGAGTGCCTCGCCGCCCATGGCCTTGAGGCCGTAGACCCTGCTGCGGGCGTCCTCGACCGTGAAGGTCTCGGGGTTATAGACCCCGAGCCAGCCGGTCCGCTGCTTGCCGGTCTGCCTGTCGGTGAACTTGAAGGAGAAGGTCGCAACCCCGGCGGTCGTGATGCTGACGTACAGGCCACGGCACTTGCGGTCGTAGAACTTGGACCGCTTTGCGACCCGCTTCTCGCACAGTCGGTCGGTCAGAATGACGCTGCTGTTGCGGCCCCGCTTGCGGGCGGGGGAGGGGACAGTGGTAGTATCCATGTGGTTTCGGCTCCTAAGGCTTGGGACCAAAGGGCTCGGCTTTGGGGCTTTCAGTCTGTCGTGCGGACGCTGAAAGGCTTAGGGCCGGGCCCTTGTTTTGGTGAAGCCCGCTGAAACAGCCCGCATCAGCGTAGTCGAAAAGTGCTTGTTTTGAAGGGTTTTGTTAGTTTCGGCGTGTTTCACCGAATGCCAAAATATAGACGTGTGGTCCTGGCCGTCGTTGCTACGGTCAAGCCCTTGCGGATGCGGCAGTCGCGTCAACCGGCGCGCTGCCGGCGACTTTCGCTGGGGCGAGGGAGGCCAGAACGAACTCGGCTCCCGGGAGAGCACGGCATAAGCCGTCCGACCATCGCGCAGGGAAGGCCGTGTGTTGGGCTTCACCTGTATGCTGCTGTGCGGTCTCCTTGCGCTACCTTTCGCGCAGCGGACCGCGGGTGCGAGCTGGCACCCGGCCTTCCCTGCGCCCTCTTGGCTTCGAGGGCGGAGCAATCAAGCAAAGCTCGGGCGAATTGCGCCGCGAGGGCGAATACGCATGTCTGCAACCACACACTCGCTGTCATCGCCCGGCTTGACCGGGCGATCCAGTATTCCGAGGCTGTCGTGATTGAACCGATAGGCCGCGGCGTACTGGATTCCCCGCCTTCGGGGGAATGACAGCGGAGTTGGGAGAACGAAGCCCGCGCCCCTTACGAGAGTTGCAGGGCTCCGCTAAACAGCCAATGCCCCCATCACAGCCACGTGTCTTTATTCGGGAACAATCATTCCCTATTATTCCGCAATGCAAAAAGCCGCCCGCCGATCCCAGCCCGCAGCCCGTCCGCCCGGCCGTCCCCGGGAGTTCGACATGGATACCGCGCTCGACCGCGCCGTGCGCGTGTTTCGGGAGCGCGGCTATCATGCTACCTCGATCGGCGACCTCACCGCGGCAATGCGGCTCGCCACCGGCAGCGTCTACAAGGCGTTTCGCGACAAGCATGCGGTGTTCCTCGCCGCCTTCGAGCGCTACACGGCGCTGCGCCAGGAGCAGACCCGCAGCGCCGCGGCGCGCGCCGACAACGGCCGCGAGCGGCTGCGCAATGTGCTGCTGTCCTATGTCGCGCATTCGCAAGGCATCGAGGGGCGGCGCGGCTGCCTCGTGGTCGGCAGCGCGGTCGAGCTGTCGGCGGTCGATTCCGCCGTCGCCGCCCGCGTTCGCGCCCAGCTCGAGACCAACGAAAGCTTCATCGCCGGCCTGATCCGCGAGGGCCAGGCCGACGGCTCGATTCCCGGCCATGTCGAGGCGGACGACACCGCGCGGCTGATGATCTGCATCACGCAAGGCATGCGCGTCGTCGGCAAGGCACGCCTGCCGCTCGACGGCATGCGCCTCGTCGGCATCGCGATGAAGCTGTTCGCCTGAATTCATGTCCTATTAGGGAATGATCGTTCCCGATTGTTTGGAGACCACGTGAAATGACGATGAATGCCACGATCGAGACCGCGCCCAGGCCGGATGCGGTGTCGCAGCGACTGACCTTCGTGCTGGCCGCGGCCTGTGGCATGGTCGCCGCCAACATCTACTACGCCCAGCCGCTGATCGCCCCGATCAGCGCCGCGCTCGGCCTGTCGCACGAGGCGGCGGGGCTGATCGTCACCATGACGCAGGTCGGCTACGGCGTCGGCCTGCTGTTCATCGTGCCGCTCGGCGACCTCGTCGAGAACCGCACGCTGATCTGCTCCGTCATCACGCTCGGCGCCGCCGCGCTGATCGCGGCCGCGTTCGCCACCCACGCGTTGCCGTTCCTCATCGCGGCGCTGTTCATCGGCCTCGGCTCGGTCGCGGTCCAGATCATCATTCCCTATGCCGCGCATATGGCGCCGGAGGCGATCCGCGGCCGCGTCGTCGGCAACGTCTCGACCGGCCTGATGCTCGGCATCATGCTGGCGCGGCCGGTGTCGAGCTTTGTCACCGCAGCCGCCTCATGGCATGCGGTGTTCTTCTGCTCGGCCGCGCTGATGATCGTGCTCGCGGCGGTGCTGTGGATGACGCTGCCGAAGCGGAAGCCAGTCGTGCGCATGCATTACGGTACGCTGCTGCTGTCGATGCCGCATCTGGCCCTGACCACGCCGCTGCTCCGGCGCCGCGCCCTGTACCAGGCGAGCCTGTTCGGCTGCTTCACGCTGTTCTGGACCGTGGCACCGCTCCAGCTCGCGAGTGAATTCGGCTTCACCCAGCGCGGCATCGCACTGTTCGCGCTCGCCGGTGTCGCCGGCGTGTTCGCAGCTCCGATCGCGGGCCGGCTCGCCGATCGCGGCCACAGCCGCATCGCGACGCGGGTCGCCATGCTGCTCGCCGCCGCCGGCTTCCTCGTGACCTATCTCGGCGCGCCCGGCTCGATGCTGAACCTCGCCTGCCTCGTCGTGGCCGCGATCGCCATCGATATCGGCGTGCAGGGCAACGTCGTGCTCGGCTTTCGCGCCATCTTCGTGCTCGGGCACGAGCACCGCAGCCGCCTCAACGGCCTCTACATGGCGACGTTCTTCGCCGCCGGCGCTGCCGGCTCGGCGGTCGGCGCCTGGGCCTTCGCGCAAGGAGGCTGGACGGTCGCATCGGCCATTGGCCTTGCTTTGCCAGTCGCGGGCCTGCTCTATGCCGCCACCGAGTAGGGCCGCGATTGTGCGATGCGGGCGTTTACCAAGCTGCGGCCGGCGGCCGAATTTCGATCTCGCGATTTCCGGAGCGCTGTAGTACTTTGGTCGCAAGCGGCCTTGGTTAACGGGCGGCAGGGGGAGGCTGATGAAGCGTGCGGGACTGTTTGGCGTACCGCGAGTACGGCCATGGTCGTGGCAGGCGTTCCTGCTTGGATTCGGCGTCGTCGCAGCGTCGGCTGCGATTCAAGGCATCTGCGTCGCGCTCGGCGCAAAGCTCTATTTCGCGGCATTCTTGCCCAGCCTGTTCGTGCTCGGCATCGTCGCAGGCGCGCCGGCGGCTGTGTTCGCGGCGCTGCTCACGGTGCCGCTGGTGTGGTGGGCGTTTATACCCCCCTTCTTCGAGTTCATGCCGCTGACCAGCGCGAATGCGGATTCCATCAACCTGTTTTGCCTGCTCGCGGTGCTCCTGATTGGCCTTGCCGATCTCTGCCGCGAGACGATGGCGATCATCAGCCGCGGCGGGCTAAAACCCTCGGGCGAAAGCGCGGCAACGAATTCGCAATAAATCAGCGGTGCCGGATCGCGCGCGTTGCGCGTGCGCAACAGTCTGGCAACCATCCGCGAGCTTGCTGCGCGCCGCTAACTTTTCGAAAAAGATTTGGCCGCAATTTCTCCCCCGGGAATGACGAGGGAGTTTTCGATGAACGGCCAAATAAACGGTCACGCCATTTTGGAGAACGTGCGTCGCTATCGCGGCATCGCATCGCTCTATCGCCAGACCGCTGCATTCCGCCCGGGCCAGAGCTGGTCGCTGCTGGAGCAGGCGCGGGACTGGGAAGCGCGGGCGCTGTCGGAGCTGGAAGCCTATTTTGCCACGCGCGTGGATTACGCCGCTCCGCTTGCGGCCTGATCGTTAGCCGCGCCAGGCGCGGCGCGATCGGTCCGGTCAGGGGGGCGGCCCGTGGCGACTACGGAGTTCTCTCGCTGGCCGCCTGTGCTAGCAACGGCCGACCGAGATCATCTTCAAATCGGCCGGGGGCAAGCGATGACCACCTTCAACCGCATCTTCACGACGGAGCGTCTGCTCCAGATCATCGTCGTGCTGGCGGCGACCATCGCCATGAAGCTGATGAGCTGAGCGCCGGCGAATTATCGTCCGCCGAATTCGGGCACGTCGGGCAGATAGTTCGAACCTTCCGAGCCGAGAAAATCGAACATCGCCTGCGCCGGCGGCAGCAGCACCTTGTCGCTGCGGCGGATCACGTACCATTGCCGGACGATCGGAAGACCAGCGACGTCGAGCACGATGAGGCGGCCTTCGGCGAGCTCGTGCGCCACGGTGTGGGCCGAGATGAAGGCGATGCCGAGCCCGGCAATGACGGCCTGCTTGATCGTCTCGTTGCTGCTCATCTCCATGCCGATGATCGGCTCGAGATCCGACTTCTGAAACATGCCCTCCATCAGCGTGCGCGTGCCGGAGCCCGGCTCGCGGGTGAGGAAGGTCTCGTGCACGAGGTCGGTCAGGCTGAGGCCGGAATCCTTCTCCAGCCAGTGCCCCTTGCGCGCGACGATGATGTGCGGATTGCGCCCGAGCTGACGCACGTCGACGCTGACGTCGGCCGGTGGCCGACCCATCACCGCGAAATCGAGGTCGTAGCCGTGCATGGCCTCGCGGATATCCTCGCGATTGCCGATGGTGAGCTTGATCTCGATCTTCGGATAGCGCTTGGAGAACGTCGCGATCGCATGCGGTACGAAATATTTCGCCGTCGAGACGGCGCCGAGATGGACGGTGCCGCCGGTGCGGCCGGCCAGCAGGTCGAGCGCGCCCTGGCAGTCCATGATCGCGGCCTCGACTCGCTCGGCGAGCGCCAGCACTTCCCGGCCGGCCTCCGTCAGCAGCATGCCGTCGCCAGTCCGCTGCACCAGCGGCAACCCTGCAAGGTCCTGAAGCTGCCGCAGCTGCTGGGTCACGGCCGGCTGGGTCAGGCCGAGCTGGCTCGATGCCGCCGTCACGCTGCCCTTGGCGGAGAGCGCCGCGAGCGAGCGAAGCTGCCGGATCGTCAGATGCCGGAGCTGGGCCGCCGGATGGCCAGGGCCATTATAAGAAAATTCTTTGGCGCTCATTATGAATAGAAATTTTCCTTATTAAGCCGGCCCTGTCAATCTCATCGTGCTGGGACTGACCGCACCGACCTCCAGCGGGGAGGGAACTGGATGCGGCGCCAGCAAGGGGATGGACGCAGATGACCGGGCAACTCAGGCTGGACGACCACCTTCAACGGTATTCCGAGACGACGCCGCATGCGCTCGCGGTTGCGGCCGCAGTCGACGCCATCGCGGCGGCGGCGATCGAGATCGCCGACCTCATCGCGACCGGCGATCTCGCCGACGCCTCCGGCCTGACCACCGGCCGCAACAGCGATGGCGACGTCCAGCGCGATCTCGACGTCCAGGCCGATGCGATCCTGCGACGCTGCCTCGGCAAGCTCCCGATCGCGGCGCTGGCGTCGGAGGAAATGCGCGAGCCGCAGATCGGTGATCGCGAAGGCCGCGTCTGTGTCGCGATTGATCCGCTCGACGGCTCCTCCAACATCGACATCAACATGACGGTCGGCACGATCTTCTCGATCCTGCCCGCGCCCGACGATCTGAGCCTTGCCTTCCATCAGCGTGGCTCGGCGCAGCTTGCCGCGGGGTTTGTCACCTACGGCCCGCAGACCTCGCTGGTGCTGACGCTCGGCGACGGCGTCGACATCTTCACGCTCGACCGCAAGGCTGGCTGCTTCCGCTTCGCACGCAGCGCCGTGCAGATCTCCGAGGCGTGCGAGGAGTTCGCGATCAACGCGTCGAACCGCCGGCACTGGGATCCGCCGGTGCGCGCCTTCATCGACGAGTGCCTTGCCGGCGTCGAGGGGCCCGCGAACCACAATTTCAACATGCGCTGGATCGGCTCGCTGGTGGCGGAGGCCTATCGCATCCTCACCCGCGGCGGCGTGTTCCTGTATCCGTCAGATGCGCGTCCCGGCTATGGCGACGGCCGCCTGCGCCTCACCTATGAGGCGCATCCGATGGCCATGATCATCGAGCAGGCCGGCGGCTCGGCCTCGACCGGGCGCGAGCGTATCCTCGATCTGTCGGCGCAAAGCCTGCATCAGCGCGTGCCGCTGATCATGGGCTCGAGCAACGAGGTGCGGCGCGTCGAGGAGCTGCATTGCGATCCGCTTTTGGTTGCCAGCGTCGCCGCGCCGCTGTTCGCGCGACGCGGTTTCTTCCGGCTGTAGGAGGGCGTCCCATGTCCAGGAAGCATCCGATCATCTCCATCACCGGCTCCTCCGGCGCCGGCACCACCTCGGTCAAGAAGACGTTCGAGCAGATCTTCTTCCGCGAGAAGGTCAACGCCGTCTACATCGAGGGCGACGCCTTCCATCGTTACGACCGCGCCGAGATGCGCACGAAGATGGCCACGGAGGCCGAGCGCGGCAACAAGCATTTCAGCCATTTCAGCCCCGAGACCAATCTGTTCGAGGAGCTGGAGCGCGCGTTCCGCGACTATGGCGAGACCGGCACGGCGACGACGCGGCATTACGTGCACGACGCAGAGGAGTCCGCGCTGCACGGCGCTGCGCCCGGCACCTTCACCGAATGGGAACGGCTGCCGGAGAGTTCGGACCTGTTGTTCTACGAAGGCCTGCATGGCGCCGTGGTCACCGACAAGGTCAATGTCGCGCGCTATGCAGATCTGAAGATCGGTGTCGTGCCCGTCATCAATCTCGAATGGATCCAGAAGCTGCATCGCGACCGCAGTGCGCGCGGCTATTCGACCGAGGCCGTCACCGACACCATTCTGCGCCGGATGCCGGACTACATCCACTACATCTGCCCGCAATTCACCGAGACCGACATCAACTTCCAGCGCGTGCCGACGGTGGACACGTCAAATCCGTTCATCGCGCGCTGGATCCCGACGCCGGACGAATCGATGGTCGTGATCCGCTTCAAGAATCCGCGCGGCATCGACTTTCCCTATCTGCTCTCGATGCTGCCGCACAGCTGGATGTCCCGCGCGAACTCCATCGTGTGTCCGGGCGCGAAGCTCGATCTCGCGATGCAGCTCATCCTGACGCCGCTGATCATGCAGCTGATCGAGCGCAAGCGCAGCCTGAAGTGAACGAGGAGACAACCCGATGAACATCTCCGTCCACGCCGAAGCCGACCTCACCGCGGTCACGCACAACGATCTCGCCAACGCCGTCCGTTTTCTCGCGGTGGATGCCATCGAGACCTCGCAGTCCGGCCATCCCGGCCTGCCCATGGGCATGGCCGATGTCGCGACCGTGCTGTTCTCGCGCTTCCTGAAGTTCGACTCGGCCCATCCCAACTGGCCGGACCGCGACCGCTTCGTGCTGTCGGCGGGGCACGGCTCGATGCTACTCTATGCGCTGCTGCATCTCACCGGCGGCGCGGTCAGCCTCGACGATATCAAGGCCTTCCGGCAATGGGGCTCGAAGACGCCGGGCCATCCCGAATATGGCCACACGCCCGGCGTCGAGACCACGACGGGTCCGCTGGGACAGGGCATTGCGACCGCGGTCGGCATGGCGCTCGCCGAGCGCATGGCCAATGCGCGGCATGGCGACGGCCTCGTCGATCACTTCACCTATGTCATCGCCGGCGACGGCTGCCTGATGGAGGGCATCAGCCAGGAGGCGATCTCGCTTGCCGGTCATCTCAAGCTCGGCCGCCTGATCGTGCTGTTTGACGACAACGGCATCTCCATCGATGGGCCGACGTCGCTTGCGACCTCGGACGATCAACTCGCACGCTTCGCTGCCTCCGGCTGGTCGGTGCGCCGCGTCGACGGGCACGATTCTGAGGCCGTTGCGCGGGCGATTGCGGAGGAGCGCGAAACTGCAGAACCGTCGCTGATCGCCTGCCGCACCATCATCGGCTACGGCGCGCCGGATAGGCAGGGGACCGAGAAAGCGCATGGCGCGCCGCTCGGCACCGAGCAGATCGCGGCAGCGCGCCGAACTCTTGGTTGGGACTATCAGCCCTTCGTGGTGCCGATTCCCATCGCGAAGGCGTGGCGGATGATCGGGCAGCGCGGGCAGGTCGAGCGTCTCGCCTGGCTCGATCGCTACGAAGGCGCGACGCCGGAGCAGCGCGATCTGTTCGTCGAGAGCAAGGCCGTTGCCCTGCCGAACGCCTATGCCCAGGCCTCGGCGAAATTGCGCGAACGCTTTGCCAGCGAGCGGCCGAAGCTCGCGACGCGGCAGGCCTCGCAACAGGTGCTCGAGGCCGTCGCCGGAACGATTCCCGGGCTGATCGGAGGCTCCGCCGACCTGACGCATTCGAACCTGACGCACGCCAAGGCGCAAGTCCCGGTCAAGAGTGGCGCATTCGCCGGCGACTACATCCATTACGGTATCCGCGAGCACGGCATGGCGGCTGCGATGAACGGCCTCGCGCTGCATGGTGGGTTCATTCCCTATGGCGGCACCTTCCTCGCCTTCTCCGATTACAGCCGGCCCGCGATCCGCCTTGCGGCTCTGATGCGGCTGCGCGTCATCCATGTCATGACGCACGACTCCATCGGCCTCGGCGAGGACGGACCGACGCATCAGCCGGTCGAGCATCTCGCCGCGCTGCGGGTGATTCCGAATCTTCTGGTGTTCCGGCCGGCCGATGCGGTGGAAACGCTGGAGGCCTGGGACTGCGCACTTGAAGAGGAGGATCGTCCCTCCGTGCTCTGCCTGTCGCGGCAGGCGTTGCCGACTTTCCGCAGCGATGTCCGCGGCCGGAACCGCGTCGCCCGCGGCGCCTATCTCATCGTCTCGCCCGATGGTGGCCGCGACGTCACGCTGATGGCGACCGGCTCGGAAGTGTCGATCGCGTTGGAAGCGGCCAGGTTGCTGGCGACCGAGCACGTGCGTGCGGCCGTGGTCTCCGCACCGTGCTTGGCGTTGTTCGAGGAGCAGCCGGACGATTACCGCGCTGCCGTGCTGGGCACCGCGCCGCGCGTCGGCGTCGAAGCGGCGGTGGCCGGCGATTGGCATCGCTGGATCGGCGCTGACGGCGAGTTCGTCGGCATGCGCGGCTTCGGCGCCTCGGCACCGGCACCGGTGCTCTACCGCGAATTCGGCATCACGCCGCAAAGCGTTGCCGAAGCCGCCCGCCGGGCGATCGCACGCAAGAAGCAATAAGGAGAACTGCCCGTGGCCCGTATCACCCTTCGCCAATTGCTCGATCATGCCGCCAATCACGGCTACGCCGTGCCGGCGTTCAACATCAACAACATGGAGCAGGGCATCGCGATCATGCAGGCGGCGGCCGAGGTCGACGCGCCCGTGATCATGCAGGCCTCGCGCGGCGCGCGCAGCTATGCCGGCGATCTCATGCTGTCGCACATGATCGACGCGCTGGAGCGCACCTATCCGGACATCCCGCTGTGCATGCACCAGGATCACGGCAATGACGAGGCGACCTGCGCCTCCGCGATCGCCTATGGCTTCACCTCTGTGATGATGGACGGCTCGCTCAAGGCCGATGCCAAGACCGCGGCTGATTACGACTATAACGTCGCGATCACCCGCCGCGTCGTCGATCTCGCCCATTGGACCGGCGCCTCCGTCGAGGGCGAGCTCGGCGTGCTCGGCTCGCTCGAACATGGCGGCGGCGAGCAGGAGGATGGTCACGGCGTCGAAGGCAAGGTCAGCCACGATCAGCTGTTGACCGATCCCGACCAGGCCGTCGACTTCGTCCGCGCCACCAAGGTCGATGCGCTCGCCATCGCGATGGGCACCTCGCACGGCGCCTACAAGTTCAGCCGCAAGCCGGATGGCGACATCCTGGCGATGCGGGTGGTCGAGGAGATTCATCGCCGGCTGCCGAACACGCATCTCGTCATGCACGGCTCCTCCTCGGTGCCGCAGCCGCTCCAGGACATGTTCAACCAGTTCGGTGGCGAGATGCCGCAGACCTGGGGCGTGCCGGTGGAGGAGATCGTCCGCGGCATCAAGAGTGGCGTGCGCAAGGTCAATATCGACACCGACTGTCGCCTGGCCATGACCGCCGTGTTTCGCAAAGTCGCGACTGAGGCGCGCTCGGAGTTCGATCCGCGCAAGTTCCTCAAGCCCGCGATGGACGCGATGCGCGAGCTCTGCCGCGACCGCTTCGAGCAGTTCGGAACCGCGGGCCATGCCAGCAAGATCAAGGTCATTCCCCTGAGCGAGATGGCGCGGCGCTACCGCGCCGGCGAGCTCGATCCGCGCATCGGCGCCCGCGAGCCGGTCGCAGCCTAATCATTCAGAGAGAGAAGAGCAGGAGAGAGCCATGAATGCACACGCAGGAACCGTCCGCGGCAAGGAGAGATATCGCTCGGGCGTGATGGAATACAAGCGCATGGGCTACTGGGAGCCCGACTACACGCAAAAGGACACCGATGTCATCGCTCTGTTCCGCGTCACGCCGCAGGAGGGCGTCGATCCGATCGAGGCATCCGCCGCAGTCGCGGGCGAATCCTCGACCGCGACCTGGACGGTGGTGTGGACGGATCGCCTGACCGCTGCGGAGAAATACCGCGCGAAGTGCTACCGCGTCGATCCGGTGCCGGGCTCGCCGGGCTCCTATTTCGCCTACATCGCCTATGACCTCGACCTGTTCGAGCCCGGCTCGATCGCCAATCTCTCGGCGTCGATCATCGGCAACGTGTTCGGCTTCAAGCCGCTCAAGGCGCTGCGTCTGGAGGACATTCGCTTCCCGGTCGCCTATGTGAAGACGTTCCAGGGGCCGGCGACCGGCATCGTGGTCGAGCGCGAGCGGCTCGACAAGTTCGGCCGGCCGCTGCTCGGTGCAACAGTGAAGCCGAAGCTCGGACTCTCCGGGCGCAACTACGGCCGCGTCGTCTACGAGGCGCTGAAGGGCGGACTCGACTTCACCAAGGACGACGAGAACATCAACTCGCAGCCCTTCATGCACTGGCGTGACCGCTTCCTCTATTGCATGGAGGCGGTGAACCGCGCGCAGGCCGCCTCGGGCGAGGTGAAGGGGACGTATCTGAACGTCACCGCGGCGACCATGGAGGACATGTACGAGCGCGCGGAATTCGCCAAGGAGCTCGGCTCGGTGATCGTCATGATCGACCTCGTGATCGGCTACACCGCAATCCAGTCGATGGCGAAATGGGCGCGCCGCAACGACATGATCCTGCATCTGCACCGCGCCGGTCACTCGACCTATACGCGGCAGAAGAGCCATGGCGTGTCGTTCCGCGTCATCGCCAAATGGATGCGGCTCGCCGGCGTCGACCACATCCATGCCGGCACCGTGGTCGGCAAGCTCGAAGGCGATCCCAACACCACGCGCGGCTATTACGACGTCTGCCGTGAGGACTTCAACCCGATGAAGCTCGAACACGGGCTGTTCTTCGACCAGTCGTGGGCGAGCCTGAACAAGATGATGCCGGTGGCCTCCGGCGGCATCCATGCCGGCCAGATGCATCAGCTGCTCGATCTCCTCGGTGAGGACGTCGTGCTGCAATTCGGCGGCGGCACCATCGGCCACCCCATGGGCATCGCCGCCGGTGCGATCGCCAACCGCGTTGCGCTTGAGGCGATGATCCTCGCCCGCAACGAGGGCCGCGACTACGTCCATGAAGGCCCGGAGATCCTGGCGAAGGCTGCGCAGACCTGCACGCCGCTGAAGTCCGCGCTCGAGGTCTGGAAGGACGTCACGTTCAACTATCAATCCACCGACACGCCGGACTTCGTGCCGACGGCGCTGGAAACCGTCTGAGGAGTTTTGAGATGAAACTGACCCAGGGCTGCTTCTCGTTCCTGCCTGATCTCACCGACGACCAGATCTACAAGCAGGTGCAGTATTGCCTCACGAACGGCTGGGCGGTGAACATCGAGTTCACCGACGACCCGCATCCCCGCAGCACCTATTGGGAGATGTGGGGCCTGCCGATGTTCGACCTCCAGGACGCTGCCGGCGTGATGATGGAGCTCGCCGAATGCCGCAGGGTGTATGGTGACCGCTACATCCGCATCAGCGGCTTCGATTCCAGTCATGGCTGGGAATCGGTGCGGATCTCGTTCATCGTCAACCGGCCTCCGAAAGAGGCGGAGTTCGAGCTGGTGCGGCAGGAGGTGGGCGGACGCGCCATCCGCTACACCACCGTGCGGAAGCTCGCCGCGCACGCTTCTCAATAGCCATTCTCCCTCCGCGCGGAGCACTCGCTGCTCCGTTTCCTTGGCGGACCACTGCTTCGCCGCATCCCCCCGCGGCGAAGCTCTTTTCTTCGAGGGTAGCCATGCTGGATGTCCCCCACGCCACGACAACCGAACCCGGCGAGACCAGTTTCGTTTTACGCAAGGAAGCTGAAGCCGCCGGAGTCACCGACACGCTGCAACAGCTCGAGCAGGAGTTGATCGGGCTCAAGCCGGTGAAGAACCGCGTACGCCAGATCGCTTCACTGCTGCTGATCGAGCGCATCCGGCAGCGCGCGGGCCTTGCCGCCGCGCCGCCGACGCTGCACATGTCGTTTACCGGCAATCCCGGTACCGGCAAGACCACCGTGGCGCTGCGCATGGCGAAGATTCTGCACGGGCTCGGCTTCGTGCGGCGCGGGCAGGTGATCTCGGTGACGCGCGACGATCTCGTCGGCCAATATATCGGCCACACCGCGCCGAAGACCAAGGAGATCCTGAAGAAGGCGATGGGCGGCGTGCTGTTCATCGACGAGGCCTATTATCTGCACCGGCCAGACAACGAGCGCGACTATGGCCAGGAGGCGATCGAGATCCTGCTCCAGGTGATGGAGAACCAGCGCGAGGATCTCGTCGTGATCCTCGCCGGTTATGGCGAGCGGATGACGAGCTTTTTCGCCTCCAATCCTGGCTTCCGTTCGCGCATCGCCCACCACATCGAATTCCCGGATTATGCCGAATCTGAGCTGCTCGTCATCGCCGAGCTGATGCTGAAGGAGCGCGGCTATCGCTTCTCGGCGGCAGCGCGGGAAGCGTTCGAAAAATACATCGCGCTGCGCCGGACCCAGCCGTTCTTCTCCAATGCGCGCTCGATCCGCAACGCTGTGGACCGCATCCGCCTGCGCCAGGCCGATCGACTGGTGTCCGATCTCGACCGCATGCTCGATGTCGCCGATCTCGAAACCATCGATCCTATGGATGTCCTTGCAAGCCGCGTGTTCACCGGTGGAGCAGATGCGCGGAGTGCAAAGCCATGAGCAGGGAGATCATCATCGCCCCCTCGATCCTGGCGGCGGATTTCGCCCGTCTCGGCGAGGAGATCGCAGCGATCGACGCAGCCGGTGCCGACTGGATCCATTGCGACGTGATGGACGGACATTTCGTGCCGAACATCAGCTTTGGCGCCGACGTCATCAAGGCGATCCGGCCGGTGACGTCGAAGATCTTCGACGTGCATCTGATGATCGCACCGACTGATCCCTACCTCGAGGCATTCGCAAAGGCAGGCGCCGACGTCATCACGATCCACGCCGAGGCCGGCCCGCATCTCGACCGCTCGCTCCAGGCAATCCGCGCGCTCGGCAAGAAGGCCGGCGTCAGCCTGTGTCCGGCGACACCAGAAAGCGTGATCGAATATGTGCTCGATCGGCTCGACCTGGTGCTGGTGATGACGGTCAATCCCGGCTTCGGCGGCCAGTCCTTCATCGGCTCCCAGATCGAGAAGATCAGGCGGGTTCGCAGCATGATCGGCGACCGGCCGATACGGCTCGAGGTCGATGGCGGCGTCACGCGCGACAATGCTGGTGCCGTCGCCGCCGCGGGCGCCGATACGCTGGTCGCGGGATCGGCGGTGTTCCGCGGCAGGAGCCGCGCCGATTATGCCACCAACATTGCCGCCATTCGCGCTGCTGCGGAAGTCGGGCGGGTTCCGAAATTGCAGGAAATTTCCGCCCAGCCGATGCGGGCCGGAGAGGGCGCGCTCATCCGGTAGACGACGGATCAGACGCGCGGCGATGTCGTCGCGGTTCCGATCGTGCCCAAGCGCGCCATCTTTCTCCGGGGTTCTACGGAGGATGCCGCGCAAACCGACCGATTCCTTTCAGGCCGGGGTAACCAACGCGGCCGGGACGCGAGTTCGATTAACGCCCACGCAATGCTGAGCGCCTCAATCTGCGGTTCAGGAACGCTATGAGAGCGCGGGGATGCGGAACGCAGATATTTGCAGGCATGAGGCCTGCACGCGGCGCGGAGCGATGGCATGATGCACCGCTTGTTCGCCGAGCAGCTCCGCTGCGCCACCGATGCCGCCGGACAGGTCGATCTCGTCAAATTGGGCGAGCTCGTCAGCGCGGCCTATGAGGCTAGCGATCGCGGCCGTCAGAGATTGACGGACGTGCGCGGGCACACCCATGACGAGGTCGAGCAGGATCTGCTGCGGACCCAGGAATTCCTCGACACCATCGTCGAGAACATTCCCATCGCCGTGTTCGCGAAGTGCGCGAAGGATTCGCGCTACATCCTGCTCAACCGCGCCGGCGAAGACTATTACGGCGTGCCGCGTGAGCAGATGCTGGGCAGGACTCCCGAGGAGATCTTCCCGGCCGACGTCGCCCGCATGGTCAACGAGCAGGACCGCCGGGTGGTCGCCAGCGGGATGCCGATGTTCCTGGAGGAGCACCTGCTCGAAGTCGGCGTCAAGGGCCACGACCGCGTCGTCAATTCGCGCAAGATGCTGATCACGGACGGCGCGGGTGAGCCGCAATATCTGGTCGGCGTGATCGAGGACGTCACCGAGCGCGTCAACACGCAGGAACGCATCAGCCATCTCGCACATCACGACGTGCTGACCGATCTGCCCAACCGCAGTGCATTCAATGTCGCGCTGGCGGAGCGGCTGGAACGGGCGCAGGAGGCCTCGACCAGTTTTGCGGTGCTGAGCCTCGATCTCGATCGCTTCAAGGATGTCAACGACGTATTCGGCCACCCCGTCGGCGACATGCTGATGCGGGCGGCGGCGGACCGTCTTGCAGCGGAGGCCGACGGCGCCTTCATCGCCCGCGTCGGCGGCGACGAATTCATGATCCTGATGCCGGACGGTGCCCGCCGTGACGCGGTGCTGGCGCTCGGCGAGCGTCTGGTCGAGGCGATCGGCACCGAGCTCGAGGTCGACGATTATCTCTCCCATGTCGGCCTCAGCGTCGGCATCGCGGTCTACCCCGATGACGGAGTGGACGCGGCGACACTGCTCGCCAACGCCGATTCCGCGCTCTATCGCGCCAAGCGCGAGGGCAGGGGCCGGGTCCGCTTCTTCGAATCCGAGATGGACCAGGAGCTGCGCGACCGCAGGCTGTTGCAGCACGATCTGCGTCAGGCGCTGGAGCAGAACCAGCTCCTCGTCTACTTCCAGCCGCAGGCCCGGATGAATGGCGAGGTCGTCGGCTTCGAGGCGTTGCTGCGCTGGAACCATCCGACGCGCGGCTTCGTGCCGCCGGACCAGTTCATTCCGCTCGCCGAGGAGAACGGGCTGATCATCCAGATCGGCGAATGGGTCCTGCGCGAAGCGTGCCGCGAGGCGGCGTCCTGGCCGCGGCCGCTGCCGGTCGCGGTCAATTTGTCGCCGGTCCAGTTCCAGGCCGGCGACCTCGAGCGCTCGATCCACCAGTGGAGACGGGCCTCGCGCCAGGCCGGCTCGAGGTCGAGATCACCGAGGGCGTGCTGATCGGCGATTTCACGCGCGCGCTGAATCTGCTGCGGCGTTTGAAGGCGCTCGGCATCCGCATCGCCATGGACGATTTCGGCACCGGCTATTCGTCGTTGTCCTATCTCCAGTCGTTTCCGTTCGACAAGATCAAGATCGACCGCAGCTTCATCTCCAATCTCGAGGCGAGTCCGCAATCGGCCGAGATCGTCCGCGCGGTCCTCAGCCTTGCGCGCGCCCTGAACATTCCTGTCGTCGCCGAAGGGGTGGAGACGGAAGCCCAGCGTGCCTTCCTGGCGGGGGAGGCTTGCGACGAGATGCAGGGCTACCTCATCGGCCGGCCCGAACCGATCGAACGGTATCTCGATCTGATCGGCATTACCGTCGAGCGCCGCCGCTACGCCTGAGGCCTTGCGAGTTCCACCCTGGTTCTGCGCTAGGAACCAATCTTCGCTTGCGCATTTCTGAAAAGTTAACTTTGATCCGGCCGGCCGTGCGTGCAGCAAATCTGTTGCACGGCCGCCATCGGCCTGACGCAAATCAGGGCAATAAGCCCAGTGAATGCGAGGGAGGGTCTCATGGAGAACGTACGTCGCTACCGGGCACTGGCGTCCCTCTGTCGTCAGCAGGCGGCCTATCGGCCGCTCCAGAACTGGGAACTCCTCGGCCAGGCCGAGCATTTCGAACATCTCGCCGAGACCGAGCTGAAGGCGCATTTCGACGCCTGCAACGCACAACGCGACGAGGACGCCGCCGCGGCCGCAGCGTGGGAGACTCACGTCGCCGCGTGAAGAGCTTGTTGGCACCGCCTCGTTAGAAGGGGCGGGCAGCAGGCCGAGCGATTCGGGCGTCCGTCGTCGATTTCGGCTGCGCCTTTCTTTGCCAAGATTTAATCGCGTGGACGGGACGTCGTAAGGTGACGATGTCCATGTTGGGTTCAAGGCGACTTACCCAACATGGACATTTCGACATGAACGATCGCGTCAATTCCGACACCCCCCGCACGATCCTGAAGCCGCGCCGGCTCGCGCTGCTCGGCACCGTGGCCGCGCTCGGCGTGGCCGTGCTCGCAGCCTCTCCTGCTTCCTCGCAATTCGGCATCACCTCCTTCGTCGCGCCGGCCCAGGCCGCGGAAGGCGCCGCGACCCCGCAGGGCTTCGGTGATCTCGTTGCCAAGGTCAAACCCGCCGTCATCTCGGTGCGGGTCAAGATCGACCAGGACAACGACAAGAGCGCGATGATGCAGCAGAACCGGATGGATTCGGACGAGGATTCGCCGTTCGACCAGTTCTCGCGGCAGTTCGGTTTCCGCGGCCCCGGCATGAACGGCATGCCGCGCCAGCGCCATCAGGTCATCACCGGCGAAGGCTCCGGCTTCTTCATCTCCGCCGACGGCTATGCCGTGACCAACAACCACGTCGTCGATCATGCCGAGTCCGTGCAGGTGACGATGGATGACGGCACGGTCTACACCGCGAAGGTGGTCGGCACCGATCCGAAGACCGATCTTGCGCTGATCAAGGTCGACGGCAAGAAGGACTTCCCGTTCGTCAAGTTCTCCGACCAGAAGCCGCGTATCGGCGACTGGGTGGTCGCTGTCGGCAATCCCTTCGGCCTCGGCGGCACCGTCACGGCCGGCATCGTCTCGGCCAGCGGCCGCGACATCGGCAACGGACCCTATGACGACTTCATCCAGATCGACGCGCCCATCAACAAGGGCAATTCCGGCGGTCCGGCCTTCGACATGAGCGGCAACGTGATCGGCGTGAACACCGCCATCTTCTCGCCCTCCGGCGGCTCAGTCGGCATCGGCTTCGACATTCCGGCCTCGACCGCGAAGCTCGTCGTCGCGCAGCTCAAGGACAAGGGTGCGGTGACGCGCGGCTGGCTCGGCGTGCAGGTGCAGCCGGTGACCTCGGAGATCGCCGACAGCCTCGGCCTCAAGGAAGCGCGCGGCGCGATCGTCGACAATCCGCAGGACGGCAGCCCGGCGGCGAAGGCCGGCATCGAGGCCGGCGACGTCATCACCGCCGTCAACGGCACCGCGATCAAGGACTCCCGCGATCTCGCCCGCACCATCGCCACGCTGGCGCCCGGCACCTCCGTGAAGCTCGACGTCTTGCACAAGGGCGCAGCCAAGACGGTGACGCTCGCGCTCGGCGAGCTGCCGAACGAGCGGCAGGCCCAAGGCAAGACCGGCGAGGGCAAGGTGCAGCCTGATTCCGGCACGCCGCGCCTCGGGCTGAGCCTGGCTCCGGCCGGCGAGGTGCAGGGCGCCGGCCAGAAAGGCGTCGTCGTCACCGAGGTCGATCCGCAAGGGCCGGCGGCACAGCGCGGCATCCAGACCGGCGACGTCATCCTCAATGTCGGCGGCAAGGCCGTTGCCAATGTCGGCGACGTCCGCTCGGAGCTGGCGCAGGCGAAGTCGTCCGGTAAGCGCAGCGTGCTGTTGCAGGTCAAGAGCGCGGAGGCGACCCGGTTCGTCGCGGTGCCGCTCGCGTAAGGCGAACGTCGACCGGACCAAATCCAAAGGCGGCCCTTGGGGCCGCCTTTTCTGTTCGCCTTGAGAAGTACCCGGGATATCCGATAACATTCTCGTTAACGGCAGGGACGATGACGCGGTTCGTCCGAAAAAGCCGTGTTCGCTGATCACTGTTCCGAGTCGTATATCTGACTGGCGGCAACGGAGCCGCCGAGACGGTTGCAAGCGTGGACCTTCGAACTGCCGCCGCTTTTTGGAACCGGTCGGTGGTTCGCATTTGATCGGTGCCGAACATGGATCGATTGAAGCTCTCGCTG
Source organism: Bradyrhizobium sp. B117 (assembly GCF_038969555.1). Classification (NCBI taxonomy): domain Bacteria; kingdom Pseudomonadati; phylum Pseudomonadota; class Alphaproteobacteria; order Hyphomicrobiales; family Nitrobacteraceae; genus Bradyrhizobium; species Bradyrhizobium sp. B117. Next base: position 7,515,381 of record NZ_CP152414.1, on the reverse strand, counting down.
AGGCGTGCGTTGCTTGTGGCGCCATTGGTGCTGTGGAGCGGAAACGCCCTCGGGCGTGATGACGGCCGTTACGCCGACTCCCCGCTCAAGCCATGGTTCGACAGCCTGCGCAGCCATCTTGGCCCGTGCTGTTCGGATGCGGATGGTTTTGCCGTTGCCGATCCCGACTGGGAGTCGCACAACGGGCATTATCGGGTGCGGCTCGACGGGCAATGGGTCGAGGTGCCGGATGAAGCCGTTATTACCGAGCCGAACCGGGCCGGCCGCACCATGGTGTGGCCGGTGAAGACGGCGTTCGGGATTTCGATCCGCTGCTTCATGCCGGGCAGCATGATCTGACACGGACCGGCGCGAGCGCTAGGAGGATTTGCGCTTCGACGACCTCTTGGATGATTTCCTGGATGACTTCTTGGACGTCTTTTTCTTGGACGTCTTGCGCTTCGACGCCTTCTTCGGGACTTTCTTGCCCTTCTTGCGCGCCTTCGACAGTCCGATCGCGATCGCCTGCTTGCGGCTCTTCACGCGTCCGCCACGACCGCCACGTCCGCTCTTCGCGGTGCCCTTCTTGTAGCGCCGCATCTCGCTTTCGACGTCGCTGCCGGAGCTGCGCGAGTAGCGGCGTTTCTTTGCCTTGCGTGCCATGCATTTTCTCCCTTGGCCGGGGAAAAACCATTGGACACAAGCATGGTTCCCTGAGCGTGCGGAGCGTTCCGCCTGCCTAGAAAGAATTCGCGAGCTCGATCTCCGCCTCCAGCGCGCGGATGCGGCGCGCAGCTTCAGCGAAGGACAGATCCCGATCGTATTGTGCCGGCTGGTAGGTCTCCTCGCTGAGCCGCTTCAACCTCAAGCCTTGCGCGCGGGTCATCTGCTCCATGAGAAAAGCCTTGGCGTCGTATTTACCCTGAACCTGCATGTCGCTGCTCCGTCCTGAAATCGTGACTTGACTATATGTTCTTATTTTGTTCTAACAAGCCATGGACAACAGAATTAATGAAATTCGACGTAAAATCAGTGCCTTGAGGCGAGAGATGGCCGATATCGAGGCGTCCGTCCGCGACCTCGTCAATCGCGATCGCGACTGCACCGAAAAGGCCCTGGCGCAGATGGATCTGCGCCGGAGGATCAATCTGCTGATCGGCGAATGGAAAGCCGCCGGCGGTGGCGACGTCCTGCCTGAAGTCCGCGACCGGGTGCGCCTTCGTCCCATGAAGACAGCCGTCAATCCGGTGCGCGCCATCGCGCGCCGCTGATAGTTCCGGAGGCGCGCGGTGGAGGAAGACCCGGACACGTACCGGATTCTAAGACTGCGCGCCGAAATCCTCGAGCTCGGCTCCGCGATCCGGCAATTGCAGCGCGAGGGGCTCGATGATGCTGCGGCCCAGCTCCTGATTGCACGCAAGCGAGCGCAGCTCGAGCAGCTCGTGAAAGCCAACGCTCCGGGGCGCCTTTAACATCCCTGACATCCGACGCAGCTAAAGCGAGCGCGCTACGCGACACGCTGGAGCTCGCCGATGCACGATGCCGAAATGGCCGCTTTGATACAGGCCGTGCTGGACGACGTCTGCGCCGGGCTTCCTCTCTCCGAACTCGCGACGCGCGAGCGTGTCGCCACGCGGCTGCGTGACGCCGCGCAAACAGGACGCCGCTCGATCGAGGATCTAAAGCAGGCTGCGCGAGATGCTCTGGTCCGCGCACCGACGATGTGGCGCTAGCGCTCGGCGTGGTGATTTGACCGCCATCATGCCGCTGCGCGAAGCCGCACACCTCTTGCGCGTCGAGCCGAAGGCGCTGTCCTTCATCAAGGAGATCTTCAACGCCAGGAAGATCGTCGCCGCCGTTTGCCACGCGCTCTGGCTCCTGATCGAGACCGGCATCGCCAAGGGTCGCAAGATGACGTCATACAAGTCGATCAAGACCGACGTCATCAACGCCGGCGCGACATGGCAAGACTCACAAGTCGTCGTCGACCAAGGCGTCATCACCTCGCGCAACCCCGGCGACCTCGACGCCTTCAGCGCCAAGATCATCGAAGAGGTGAAGGAAGGCCGTCACGTCCAGCGCAGCGCTGCGTGACCTTTGCTGCACCGCTTCGACGAAAAGCCCCGCATTGCCGCGGGGCTTTTGTTTGAGATGCGGCCGAAGCTATGTGAGCTTACTTGCTCATGCCGCCCTTGCTGTTCGTCATCGTGCCGCCCTGATCGGAGCCCGGGCCAGAACCGCCCTGGCCGGAGGCGTCGGGGCCTTTCGAGGGCTTGGTGTTCGCGCCGGTAGTCTGCGACGATGACATCGAGGATCCATGCTTGGCCTTGTGCGACTTGGCCTGCGCGGCGAACGGAGCGGCTGCAAGGCCGGTTGCCAGCATCACGGCGAGAGCGAGCTTGGTTGTCTTCATGCGGGGGAACTCCCTGGGTTAAAATGACGCAGGCTGCCAACCGCCGTTGGCCGCAGGAGTTCCCAACAAAGATGTCCCAGGTGTCAGGCAAACTTCAAGATTGCTTGTCCTCCGCGAGGATGAACACGACGCCGGTGAGCGTCGCGCCGATCGCGAAGGTCGTCACGAGCGTGAGGGTGAAGACGAGAACCGCCTGACGTCCGCCGTCATTCACGAGGTTGGCGACGGCTGGATTGGACAGGATGAGCGCAAGGCTGAAGGCGAGGCCGAGGGCTGCGCCCATCATCGCATGCGTCATCAGCTTGATGAGGCCAGTGGGAGAAATCAGATCCGACGACTTTTTCGTGCGCATGGAACCGCGTCCCGAATCCAGCAGACAAATGCGCGACACGTTCTTTGGTTCCCTCCGGATCAAGGAATTTCGTCGCGCGCTTCATCCGACGTTCATGCCGGGCTTGCGAGGATATGGGCCAGCAACACGGGAACATTCGATATGGGTAAGGTAGTTTTTCTTTACCGCTCGCTGGCTTATCGCAATGCCGCTGCGGACATCCTGCGCAAAGCACGCAAGCTGCCGCGCGGCGCGGAGCGAAGCGCGGCCCGCCGCTATGCGAAGGCGCTACGCGATCTCGCCCGAACGGAAGCCTGGCTCGAGGGGCGCGTCGCGCGCGAACCGCGGACGGCGCAGCGCAGGACCAGCGCGGCGTCAGGCTAACCGGATGCGCGCTGCAATTCGACGGAGCTGGGCGCCTCGAACTTGCCGGGTGTCGTCGTTGCTGCTGACTTGCGTGTCAGCGGCACGTCCAGGCGGCACAACAGGCCCTCGGCCCGCCAATCGAATTGCGCCTGTCCGCCGAGCTGGGACTCGACGCTGGCAAGCAGGCTCCGCGTGCCGAAGCCGCGCGATTTCGGCGTCCTGACCAGCGGGCCGCCGGATTCCTCCCAGGTCAGCTTGAGCAGGTCGTCCTCGACCTGCCAGCCGATCATCAGCCGCCCCGACCGCGTCGAGAGCGCGCCATACTTTGCCGAATTGGTGAAAAGCTCGTGCAGCGCCAGCGCCAGCGTCTGGGCGGTGGCCGGCAGCAACTGAACTTCGGGACCTGCGAGCTTGATCTGGCCGCCGAGCGAGTAGGGCGCTAGCTCTTCGTCGATCAGCCTGGAGAGCTCGGCGCCCTGCCAGCTCGACAGCGACAGAATCGTATGCACGCGCGCCAGCGCGTTGATGCGGCCCTCGACGGCGTTGACATAGGCCTTGACCTCGTCGGCGCGGGTCAGACGCACGATCGATTGCGCCAGCGCCAGCGCATTCTTGGCGCGATGATCGACCTCCCGCGCCAGCAGATTCTGCCGCTCCTCGGCCCGCTTGCGTTCGGTGATATCAACCGTGACACCACTCACGCGCACGACACGGCCGCTATTGTCCGCCGTCGCGGCGGCCGTGCCGACGCACCAGCGCACTTCGCCGTCGGGCCGCACGATCCGGAACTCCGTCTCGTAAGCGCGCGTGCCTTTGTTGAATTCGGCGACGGCATTGCGCAGCTGATCGACGTCGTCGGGATGCAACAGGGCCTGAACGTTGGCGGGGTTGACGTCGAAACTCTCGGGGCTCACGCCGAAGATGCGGTACTGGCCCTCGTCCCACATCCAGTCGCCGGTGACCCAGTCCCAGTCCCAGGAGCCCATCTTGCCGGCGGCAATCGCCATGCTGCGCCGCTCTTCGCTCTCGCGCAGCTTCGCGGTGGAGTTCTCCAGTTCCGCGGTACGGGCGCGGACGCGGTCCTCGAGGTCCTGGTTCAGCCGCTCGAGCTCCCGCGTCTTGCGATAGAGCTCAGCAAATACCTTGACCTTCGCGCGCAGCACCTCGGGCACGACAGGCACGGGGACGTAGTCGACCGCGCCCATCTCGTAGCCACGCAGCCGGTCGATGTCGCTGACCTGGATCGCCGAGATGAAGATCATCGCGGTCTTCTGGAAGCGTGGATGCTCGCGGATCATCGCGGCGAGCTCGAAACCGTCGAGCTCGGGCATGCAGACGTCGACCAGGATCACCGCGATCTCGGTCTTGAGCAGCACCTCCAGCGCCTCGCGACCGGACGAAGCGATTACGAGGTTCTCGCCGAGATCCTTCAAGATCACCTCGTAGGCGAGCAGCTTGGCCGGCTGGTCGTCGACGAGGAGGATGTTGACCTTTTCGTGGTCCATTCGCGGATCCAGCTCAACGATGCAGCCACATGCGGATCGCAAGCAGCAATTGATCGGTGTTGACGGGTTTGGCGAGGTAGTCGGACGCGCCGGCTTCCAGGCATTTTTCACGGTCGCCCTTCATCGCCTTGGCGGTCAGCGCGATGATCGGAAGCCGGGCGAAGGCCGGGTTTTCGCGAATGACGCCGATGGTCTGATAGCCATCCATCTGCGGCATCATGATGTCCATCAGCACGATGGCGATTTCCGGGTTGGATTCGACCAGCGTGACCGCCTCGCTGCCGGTCGTCGCCGTCAGCACCTTCATGCCGCGCCGTTCCAGCACGCTCGACAGCGCGAAGATGTTGCGGGCGTCGTCGTCGACCAATAGGGCGGTCTTGCCGATCAAATCCTCGTCGGAACTGTTCAGCTTCTCCAGCATGCGCTGCTTCTCGACCGGCAGTTCCGTGATCACGCGGTGCAGGAACAAAGCGGTCTCGTCGAGCAGGCGCTCCGGCGATTCCACGCCCTTGACCACGATGCTGCGCGCCATGGTGTGAAGTTCCGCGTCTTCCTCCGCGGAGAGCTCGCGGCCGGTGAAGACCACGACCGGAATGTTCGACAGCGCCTCGTCCTTGCGGATCTGGTCGAGCACCTCGAAGCCGCTCATGTCGGGCAGCCTGAGGTCGAGCACGACACAATCACAGGGCGCCTCGCGCAGCGTCGAGAGCGCGCCGGCTCCGGTGTCGGTCGCCACGATCTCGATGTCGTCATGATGCAGCAGCTCGCGGATCGAGAGCTGCTCGGCCTCGTTGTCTTCGACGATCAGCAGCCGCTTACGCCGCGGCCGCGCATATTCCTTGATCTGCGACAGCGCGGCCGCCACGCCTTCCGTCGTGGTCGGCTTGTTGACGAAGGAGAAGGCGCCGCGAGCCAGTGCGTGCTGGCGGTCCTCGTCGAGCGTGATGATCTGAACGGGGATGTGGCGGGTCAGCGGATTGTGCTTGAGCTGGCTCAGCACCGTCCATCCGAGCATGTCGGGCAGGAACACGTCGAGCGAGACGGCCCGTGGCTGATACTGCTTGGCAAGCTCCAGCGCCTCCGCGCCACGCGCGGCGACCAGGACCTTGAAGCCCTTGTCGCGGGCGAGATCGACCAGCACGCGCGCGTAGTGAGGATCGTCCTCGACGATGAGCAGAATGGTGTCGCCGGGTTCGAGGTTGAGACGGTCGTCGGGCAATTGCTCGATGACGCGCTGCTGCTCGGGCGCGGACGGCTGGAGTGCGGGCGGCTGGCTGTAGGCCTGCGGCGCGGACGCGCGCGGCGCCAGCGTCGGGCCGGAATATTTCAGCGGCAGATAGAGCGTGAAGGTCGAGCCCTTGCCCGGCGCGCTGCGCAGATGGATTTCGCCGCCGAGCAGGCTTGCAAGCTCGCGGCTGATGGCTAGACCGAGGCCGGTGCCGCCGTATTTGCGGCTGGTGCCGGCGTCGGCCTGCTGGAACGCCTCGAAGATCAGCTTCTGCTTCTCCAGGGGAATGCCGATGCCGGTATCGGACACTTCGAACGCGATCACGGCCGGCGCGGAGTTCAGCACCGGGTGATCCGTGCCCCAGCCGCCGACTGCGCCGGCGACCGTCAGACGCACCTCGCCTTCGGCGGTGAACTTGAAGGCGTTGGAGAGCAGGTTCTTCAGGACCTGTTGCAGCCGCTTGGAATCGGTGACGATGCTGCGCGCAAGGTTCGGATCGACGTCGATCTTGAACGACAGATTGCGGTTCTCCGCCTCGTGCCGGAACGGCCGGCCGACGGTCTCGAGAAGGTTCGCAGTCAGAATCTCCTCGGCGTCGACCGTCACCGTGCCGGACTCGATCTTGGAGAGATCGAGAATGTCGCTGATGAGATTGAGCAGGTCGGTGCCGGCGCCATGAATGGTGCGGGCGAATTCGACCTGCTTGGGGGTGAGGTTGCCGTCCGGGTTGTCGGTGAGCTGCTGCCCCAGGATCAGGATCGAGTTCAGCGGCGTGCGCAGCTCGTGGCTCATGTTGGCGAGGAATTCGGACTTGTACTTCGAGGTCAGCGCGAGCTCGGTCGCCTTTTCCTCCAGCGCGCGGCGGGCCTGCTCGATCTCCTGGTTCTTGCGCTCGACCTCGACGTTGCGCTCGGCGAGCTGCTGCGCCTTCTGCTCGAGCTGGTCGTTGGTCTGCTGCAATTCACGCTGCTGGGTCTGGAGCTCGCCAGCCAGCTGCTGCGACTGCTTGAGCAGGCCTTCGGTCTGCATCGTCGCTTCGATCGAGTTGAGCACGATGCCGATGGAGTCAGTGAGCTGCTCCAGGAACGTCATCTGTGAGGTCGTGAACGAGACCAGCGAAGCTAGCTCGATGACGGCCTTGACCTGGCCCTCGAACAGCACCGGCAGCACGACGAGGTTCTTCGGTGCGACACGGAACAGCGCGGAGTTGATCGGCACGACGTCGGACGGAATGTCGGCCACCACGCGCGGCCGCTTGTCGAGGCCGCACTGGCCGATCAGGCCTTCGCCGAACTGGAGCACGCGCTGATAGGGATAGACTCCGTCGCTGGCGTAGGAGGCCAGCAGCAGGAGCTGCGGATTGTCCTCGCTCTCGACCTGGTAGATCACGCCGGTATGGGCGTTCACCAGCGGCGACAGCTCGGTGAGCAGAAGCCGGCCGACGGTGGCGAGGTCGCGCTGGCCCTGCAGCATGTTGGTGAATTTGGCGAGGTTGGTCTTCAGCCAGTCCTGCTCGGTGTTCACGTCCGTCGTGAGACGGAGATTCGTGATCATCGTGTTGATGTTGTCTTTCAGCTCGGCCACTTCACCGCGGGCGTCGACCTGGATCGACCGCGTCAGGTCGCCCTTGGTCACGGCGGTCGCCACCTCCGCGATCGCGCGCACCTGCGAGGTGAGGTTGGCCGCCAGAAGGTTGACGTTACCCGTGAGGTCCTTCCAGGTGCCGGCGGCGCCGGGCACGTCGGCCTGACCGCCGAGACGGCCCTCGACGCCGACCTCGCGCGCCACCGACGTCACCTGGTCGGCGAAGGTCGCGAGCGTCTCGGTCATGTTGTTGATGGTGTCGGCGAGCGCTGCGACCTCGCCCTTCGACTTCACGGTGAGGTTCTGCTTGAGATCGCCGTTGGCGACCGCCGTCACCACCTTGACGATGCCGCGGACTTGCTCGGTAAGGTTCGCCGCCATGAAGTTGACGGTGTCGGTGAGATCCTTCCAGGTGCCGGCGACGCCAGGCACCTGGGCCTGTCCGCCGAGCTCGCCTTCGGTGCCGACTTCGCGCGCCACGCGCGTCACTTCGCCGGCGAAGGCATTGAGCTGGTCCACCATGGTGTTGATGGTGTTTTTCAGCTCGAGGATTTCGCCCTTGACGTCCACGGTGATCTTGCGGGACAAGTCGCCGCGCGCCACGGCGGTGGTGACTTCGGCGATGTTGCGGACTTGCGTCGTGAGGTTCGCGGCGAGCAGGTTGACGTTGTCGGTGAGGTCCTTCCAGGTGCCGCCGACGCCGGGCACGACGGCCTGACCGCCGAGCCGGCCTTCGGTGCCGACCTCGCGCGCCACGCGCGTCACTTCGGCGGCGAAGGAGCGCAGCTGCTCGACCATGGTATTCAAGGTGTCCTTGAGCAGCAGGATCTCGCCGCGCACGTCCACCGTGATCTTCTTCGACAGGTCGCCGCCGGCGATCGCGGTCGCGACCTCGGCGATGTTGCGGACCTGGGCCGTCAGGTTCGAGGCCATGAAGTTGACGTTGTCGGTGAGGTCCTTCCAGGTGCCGGCGACGCCGGGCACCTCGGCCTGACCGCCGAGCTTGCCTTCGGTGCCGACCTCGCGCGCGACGCGCGTCACTTCGCCAGCGAAGCCGTTGAGCTGATCCACCATGGTGTTGATGGTGTTCTTGAGCTCGAGGATTTCGCCCTTCACGTCCACGGTGATCTTGCGGGACAAGTCGCCGCGCGCCACGGCGGTGGTGACTTCGGCGATGTTGCGGACCTGGGCGGTGAGGTTGCCCGCCATCGAGTTCACGGAGTCGGTCAGATCCTTCCAGGTGCCGGCGACGCCGGGCACATTGGCTTGGCCGCCGAGACGGCCTTCGGTGCCGACCTCGCGCGCGACGCGCGTCACCTCGCCCGCGAAGCGGTTGAGCTGGTCGACCATCGTATTCAGCGTGTCCTTGAGCTGAAGGATCTCGCCGCGCACGTCCACCGTGATCTTGCGCGACAGGTCGCCGCCGGCGATGGCGGTCGCGACCTCGGCGATGTTACGGACCTGGGCGGTGAGGTTGCCCGCCATCGAGTTGACGTTATCGGTGAGGTCTTTCCAGGTTCCGGCGACGCCGGTTACCTGGGCCTGGCCGCCGAGCTTGCCTTCGGTGCCGACTTCGCGCGCGACGCGCGTGACTTCGCCGGCGAAGGCGTTGAGCTGGTCGACCATGGTGTTGAGCGTCTCCTTCAGCTGAAGGATTTCGCCCGACACGTTCACGGTGATCTTCTTCGAAAGGTCACCCTTGGCGACCGCGGTCGCGACTTCGGCGATGTTGCGGACCTGGCCGGTCAGGTTCGAGGCCATCGAGTTGACGCTGTCCGTCAAGTCCTTCCAGGTTCCGGCGACGCCGCGCACCTGGGCCTGCCCGCCGAGCTTGCCCTCGGTACCGACCTCGCGCGCGACGCGCGTGACTTCGCCGGCAAACGCGTTGAGCTGGTCCACCATGGTGTTGATGGTGTCCTTGAGCTCCAGGATCTCGCCGCGAACGTCCACGGTGATCTTCTTCGACAGGTCGCCGCCGGCGACCGCCGTCGTCACCTCGGCGATGTTGCGGACCTGTGCGGTCAGGTTCGACGCCATCGAGTTGACGCTTTCCGTCAAGTCCTTCCAGGTGCCGGCGACGCCGAGCACGTTGGCCTGGCCGCCGAGCCGGCCTTCGGTGCCGACCTCGCGCGCGACACGCGTCACTTCGCCGGCGAAGGCGTTGAGCTGGTCGACCATGGTGTTGAGCGTTTCCTTCAGCTGAAGGATCTCGCCCGAGACGCTCACCGTGATCTTCTTCGAAAGGTCGCCGCTCGCGATCGCTGTGGCGACGTCGGCGATGTTGCGGACCTGCGCGGTCAGGTTCGACGCCATGAAGTTGACGTTGTCGGTGAGATCCTTCCAGGTGCCGGCCACACCGGGCACCTGGGCCTGGCCGCCGAGCTTGCCTTCGGTGCCGACCTCGCGCGCGACGCGCGTCACCTCCGAGGCAAAGGAGTTGAGCTGGTCCACCATGGTGTTGATGGTGTCCTTCAGCTCCAGGATCTCGCCGCGCACGTCCACCGTGATCTTGCGCGAGAGGTCGCCGCGCGCCACGGCCGTGGTGACGTTGGCGATGTTGCGGACCTGTGCGGTGAGGTTGCCGCACATCGCGTTGACGGAGTCGGTCAGGTCCTTCCAGGTGCCGGCGACGCCAGGCACGATCGCCTGGCCGCCGAGCTTGCCGTCGGTGCCGACCTCGCGCGCGACGCGCGTCACTTCGGAGGCGAAGGAGCGCAGCTGGTCCACCATCGTGTTGATGGCTTCCTTGAGCTGAAGGATCTCGCCGCGCACGTCGACCGTGATCTTCTTCGACAAGTCGCCGTTGGCGACCGCGATAGTCACCTCGGCGATGTTGCGAACCTGGTTGGTCAGGTTGTTCGCCATCGAGTTGACGCTCTCGGTGAGGTCCTTCCAGACGCCGGTCACCTCGGGCACCTGGGCCTGACCGCCGAGCTTGCCCTCGGTGCCGACCTCGCGCGCGACGCGCGTCACCTCGGAGGTGAACACGCCGAGCTGCTTGATCATGGTGTTGACGATGGTTGCCGACTGCAGGAATTCGCCGCGGAGCGGCCGGCCGTCGACGTCGAGCTTGACGGTCTGGAGCAGGTCGCCTTGGGCGACGGCGGCGACCGCGCGGGTCACCTCGCGCGTCGGCCAGAGCAAATCGTCGATCAGCGTGTTGACCGAGCCTTCCATGTCGGCCCAGGAGCCCGAGGCGAGGCCGAATTTCACGCGCTGGCGGGTCTTGCCCTCGCGGCCGACCACTTGGCCGACCAGCTCGAGCTGCTGCGCCATGCGCTGGTTGGCGGCGATGATTTCGTTAAAAGTGTCGGCAATCTTGCCGTCGATGCCGAGATAGTCGCCGCTCATCCGCACGGAGAAATCGCCGCTGCGCATGGCCTGTAAGGCGAGTAGCAGTTCCGCGCGGGAATCCGGCTCTGACATACCGTTGGTTTTTGGTTTTGGGACGCGACGACCGGAGCGTGATGCAGTTCCGGGATCGAGGTCGCTCATACTGATTCCCCCGCAAGCATCGGCCGAATCCTGGCACGACGCGTTTGGTCAAAATAGAGCGTCAGCCAAATTCGAAATCAAGCGCCAAGGTTGCGACGCCGGGAAATGGAACCTGCTTTGCTCAGCCCGGCCGATTTAACCGCGATCCATCGGATTGGTTCCACGCGGCTTCGGAATAAATTGCCATAGGCGGGTGCCCCTCCAACACCGGCAATGCCTCGGAACGGAGCGTCGATCCTGCGGTTAGCCCGACAGAGGGAGAGAGCATATGAGAGCAGGAATTGCCGCGATCATCGTCCTATCGTTCGCCGCCGGATCGGCGTTTGCCCAGGGTACGCCCAGCGGGCGGGGGGCCGAGACCGGCGATCCTGCCGCCAGCTCCGCCACCCCGCATGCGGACACGTCAACCACAGGTCTGTCGACCAGGTCGAACCCGAGCGGCAGCGGCACCTCGACCTCGGGCGGCAAGGATGACAATGGCGATGCGGGCCGGGACAGGATGCCGGACAGCGACCGCACCGTGCGGCCGGAAAGCCAGCAACATCATCCGAACGACAAGTAGGAGCGGCTACTTGTCCGCCATGGTGCGCTCGGCGTCCCTGACCTGCGCGCGCAGCCTCGGGAGCTGCTCGCGCGCGAAGGCGGCTAGTGCCGCATTGTCCGGTCCCTTCAGATAGTGCTCGAGCAGGCTGATGGCGGATTCATACTCGGGAATCTGCGCGGCATAGAAGCTTCTGACGTAAGTCGGACCGTCGGAATTCTCGGGTTCGACGAGACCTGCGCTCACCGACGTCGTCTTGCCGGCGCGCGGCTCCGTACCGATCGCCTCCTGGATCTGCTTCAGCGCCTTGTCGCGCTTGGCCGCCTCTTCGGCGCGCAAGGCGGCGAGGTTCTTGACCTCCGCGTTGCCCTTCAGATCGGTACTCTCCAGAAGGCCCTGCTGGAAACGGCTGAAGCTGTAGAGGCCGCTGATGACATCGGTCGCGGTCGGCGTGCGGTCGCCGGCGGTTCGCTCACCCGTATTGTCGGCGAGCGCCGCGGTGCTGATGAAGGTCAGGACAATCGCGACAAGAATCCTCATGCAGCTCCAATAACTGGTGGCGTGCGAAGTTCCCTGGACGTTACGATCGAGTAAGGGCCGGTTGCGACCCGGGAGTTCCATCCCCAGATCTTGGTGATGAAACAGTCCGACATTTTCAGGGATAACGCCGACAACTGTCTTCAGCTCGCCGAGCGGGCGGGAGGACTACCTGCCCACAAGCGCTACTCGCGCATGGCGGACGCCTGGACGGCGCTCGCCAACGAGCAGGATTGGCTTGATGGCGAAATCCCGCCCGTTACGATCCGGACCCCTCAAACGCGGAGTGCGTAAGCAACTCTCGCTTCGTAAACCCGCGTGTGAGACCGCTCACGGAATGCAAGCGACCAATTTGGGATCATTGAGCAACAGTCGATCGCGCTGATTTTTCCGATTCCGGAAGGAGGTTTTGCGATGGCTCCACGTCTGGCTCTGCTTTCACTCATTCTCGCCTTCGGCGTCTCGGTCGCGTTCGCGGCCGTGACGACCGTCCGGCAGGTGCATCTGGAGAAGGCATCGGTCGCGGTCCACGCCGCGCACAGTTAGTGTCACGCCGGAACATTCGGCGCCGCGGTGCGTAAGCGCTTCGAGACATCGGAGAAGCGAGAGGACATCATGGCGCATTCTGACCACGGCATCGTCAGGGACAAGCGCGCTGAAGAGCAGCCCCGCGACAAGCAGCGCGCACAGACCGTGCACAAGACGGATCCCCAAACAACGAACCCGAAGGGCTCGCCGTCGCGTGAAGCGACGCGCGATCCCAAGCTCAACGACAACAGCAAGACACCGGGCTCGGGCATGACGCCGGATGATTCCGGCTCCGCACCGAGCGGCTAGGCATGATCGGCAAAAGTGTGAAGCGGTTTTCCGAAGAGATCATGCTCCCAGAATAGCGCGAGGAACGAATCCCAGCGCGAAGAGTCGACGGAGTGCTTTCGGCTGTCATGCCCCCGGTGCGCCGGAAGCAATCTCCAAGGACGGCCCTGGCACCCCCGTGCCGGGGCCGTTTTGCTTGTGAGCTCCGGTAAGGCCGGTCAATCCTCGGCGTCGTGCTCGCCGTTGGTCTGCGTGTGCCCCTCCGGCCCGCGGCCGAACACTCCGTAATCGCTGGACTTGATGCCGGCGCGGGCATCGACGCCCGCAGCCGCGAGCCCAAGCTTGAGCAGTTCGCGGACGGCCGCCGCGCGCGTCGGCATTCGATGCTTGAACCGGAAATCGTCGAGAGCGGACAGCTCCTCCGGCGAGAGCATTACCTGAAGTCGCTCGGCGCGAAGATCATTCATAGCAAACCACACCAAATGAGCAGTTTGAGTAGTTTACTCAACAAACCAACTTGGCAAGAGTTCCGCAGGTGGCGATAAAGACTCCAAATGAGTAAAAAAATAAAAGCAAAATCAATAAGATAGGTTATTGCATCTCGCTCGGAGAAGGCGCATCTTCGGCCAAAGGGCAGAAACGGGAGAGATGTGATGACGGACGAAGTCCGACTGCCCCGCAAGCTTTCCGAAGAGGCCGATGCCTTCAAGCCGGTGCGACCAAGCCACCAGAAGATCATCGAGCAAGTGGAGCGCTGGGCCAACAGCCCCGGTCTTCAGCCGCCGACATCGCAGCCGTCGCGGGCGAAAGCGGGTTAAGCCTTCACGAGGAAAGGCCGTGGCTCTTTGCCGGATGCGCTGATCGCCGAGGGTGGCGGGAGACGATGCGAAGCTTGCGCCTGAGCCACCAGGCCGCCACGGAAACAATAGCCCAAACCGTCAGCGCGGCGATGAAAGCCGCCGCAGCGCTTGACCCGACCGCGAGATGGAACACCAGGGCGAATGCCGCAAGGCCGATACTGCCCAGCGCCGCACCTGCCGCATCGAGCGCCGCCGCCTTCTGTCCGCGCCGCCCCCCGCTCAGCCCGGCCTTCTCCTTGGCCTGACGCTCGTGGCTTTCGATCAGGGTCGCGCTGGCACAGAAGATGGCGGGAAGCGCGAGGAAGAGCCCGCCGACGGAGACACCGAAACGCGAGCCGATGAATCCCGCAAGCACCGTCGCAAGGCCGCCGAGCAGGAAGCGAACGGCGTATTCATACCAACGCGCCTGTTTCAGCGCCGATGACGACAGCTTGACCAGCATCAGGCCGCACCTCCGAAGCCCGCGAGCAGGCCGAAGGCGACCACGAGCCATACCGCGAAGGCGGCAATGGTGGCCGGCAGCGCGGCGAGACGAAGCCTCATCAGCAAATGGCAGACCGCGAGACTGTAGCAGGCAAGGGCAGTCGCACCGTAGATCATCGTCCAGCTCTCGGCCGCAGCATATTGCGGGCCATGCTGGACCATGGCGATGCCAAGGGTCGCCAGCGCGACCGAGGGTGCTGCGCCGAGAAGCCCGGCAAAGCTTTTCGGCCGCAGCATGTCGCCGCAGATCGCGAACACGGAGACGATCAGACCGCCGGCGATGAAACGCAGGAGATATTCCGTCATGGTCGGACTCGTGAACCTGAAGGCCGCGGCTGCCGTGACTTTCCAAGTGTGAACGGCCTGAGCAGTCGCTCGACGAGGACGCCGAGCGTGAAACCTGCCACCACGTCGCTGGTCCAATGCGCAAGCAGTGCCACGCGCGTCAACGACAGCGCCACCGCGAGTGCGCGCGCCACCTGGCGTCGCGCCGGCGGCAACAGGCCGGCGGCGGAGGCGAGTGCGCCCATATGCACGGCGTGACCTGAGGGAAATGCGTCCCGGGATCGTCCGGAGAAGGGAATGCCGCGCCAATGGCCGCGCACCGTCAGCCGGTCCGGCCTTGTCTGATTGAACACCGACTTCAGGACGTGCGGCAGCGCGGTTGCCGCCAGCGACACTATCAGCACGTGATCGGCAAGTTGGCGCGTCTGCGGCTGCCGCAGCCTTGTGTAGAGCCATCCTGCCGCGGCGAGCGCGAGCAGCACGTGCTCGTCGGCTCCCCACGTCAATGTCTCGGCGGTGTGCTCAAGCCCTGGGTTGGTGTGGTCCGCGATCTCGTTCGCGATCGCCGTATCGATCCGGGTGGGTTTGACTGTTACGAGCGCCATCGGTCCGCAGGCGGTGGTTCCTCTATGTCAGTTGTGTAAAGCCGGAAGACGGCGATGGTTCCTGGACTTTACCCTGTCGTCGGCCCGCGGCGCCGAGGCTATGGCTGACCTGATCCGCCGGCGGATCCATACACCTGACCGGTCGCGTAGCTTGCATCCGCCGCGGCCAGTTGCACGTAGATGGAGGCGAGCTCGGCAGGTTGGCCGGGGCGCCCGAGCGGTGTCATGCCGCCGAACTTCTCGAGCTTCTCCATCGATGCGCCGCCGGAGACCTGGAGCGGCGTCCAGATCGGGCCCGGCGCGACGCCGTTGACGCGGATGCCCTTCGAGGCGAGTTGCTTGGCCAGCGACTTCACGTAGTTCATCGTCGCCGCCTTGGTCTGCGCGTAATCATAGAGCTCCGGAGACGGATCGTAAGCCTGCTCGGATGTCGTGCCGATGATGCACGAGCCCGGCTTGAGATGCGGCAGCGCCGCCTTGATGATCCAGAACGGCGCGTAGATGTTCGTTTTCATGGTCGCGTCGAAATCCTCCGACGAAACGTCGAGGATCGACTCGCGGCTCTGCTGGCGCGCGGCGTTGCAGACGACGATATCGAGCCCGCCCAGCTGCTGCACGGCCTGCTCGACCAGCGTCTCGCAGAATGCCTCGTCGCGGAGATCGCCAGGGATGGCAACGCCGCTGCGCCCTTCTTTCTTGATCAGCGCGATCACGTCCTGTGCGTCCGCCTCCTCGGTCGGGAAATAGTTGATGGCGATGTCGGCGCCCTCGCGCGCATAGGCAATTGCGGCGGCGCGGCCCATGCCGGAATCGCCGCCGGTGATCAGCGCCTTGCGGCCGGCGAGGCGGCCGGAGCCCTTGTAGCTGGTCTCGCCATGATCGGGGCGCGGCTCCATCTTGCCGGCAAGACCCGGCCAGGGCTGTGACTGCTTCTTGAACGGCGGCTTCGGATAGCGGCCGACGGGGTCGATCAGCTTCTGCTCGGACATGGATGTATCTCCTTTCGCTGACGAAGACGCCAGCGAAGCCGCCGCGAGCGTTGCGCTCGCGGCGTGGACGACGTGCCGGCGGGTGAATGAGGTCTTGTCTTGCTGTGTCACGATGATCTCCGCGATTTTGAGATCAATCCGCGGAGACGGGCATCGTTGCTAACCGGGAGGACGCCGGAAGGGCCGGCGTCCATCAGAAGATGGTTACTTCGACTGACCGACACTCGGCGCCTTGCCGAGCTCCTTGGCCATGTCGCGATGGTGCTTGAGCGCCGGCAGCGTCTTGCCGGCCCAGTCCTTCAGCGCGGAATTGTCGCCGCCCTTGGCGTAGCGTTCAAACAGCGACACGGCGTCCTCGTGGGCACTGACCTGGTAGGAATTGTAGTCAGAGCTGAAATCCTTGCCCGTCGCGCCCTTGAGCTTGTCGAGCTTGCTCTGATGCGAGCTGTCGAGCGCCGTCGGCAGCGTCGCCTGCACTTTGCCGTCGCTGACCAAGCCCTTCAGCTCGCCGCTGGTCTTGGTGTGGTCGGTCACCATCTGCTGGGCGAAGGCCTTCTCCTGTGCGTTGCCCTTCTGCTCGGCGAGCTTGCTCGATTCGATCTCGAACATGTCGCTGATCGCGACCTCCTTGGCAAAGTCGGCTGTGGTGGGCGCGACGCCGAGTGCCGAATTGACCCCGGTCTTCTCGCCCAGCGACTGGGCGAGCGCGGGGCCTGCAAGCAGCACGCAGGCAATCGCGATGATGGTCCGTTTCATGGTCCGATCCCTCCAATGTGGGCGCGCAGCCTCCCGCCGCGCGACGTTGCGTCGACCAACACACCGCAGGGACCGAGGTTCCTAACGGCTAATCGGTGGGGTTGCGGCCGGTGCGCGGATTGATCGGATCGGTCGGCTTGCGCCGCAGTCGCTCGGGCAGAAACGGCTCGCTTGGCGAGGCCGAAGGCTCCGCACGCACGTCGGCATGGTGTTGTGCGCGCTCGTGGGGCGTCTTGTTGTCGTTGAAGTGCTGCTTCACGTCGACGCCATCGACGGGATCGTTGACGCCATGCTGGATATCGCGGAAGTCGCTCATGGTTCACTCCTTTCCGGGCAGGATGGTTTCGAGCACCTGCCGTGCCGCGCCCTTGATGACGCTGCTCTCGTTCGGATCGCCCTTCATCAGCGCGAGCGAGAAGTTCTTGGCCTGCTGCAGCGTGATGTGCGGCGGCAGCGGCGGCACCTCGGGATCGGTCTTCACCTCCAGCACGACGGGCCTCTCGCTCGCCAGCGCCTGATCCCAGGCCGAGCCGATCAGCTGCGGACTATCCACGAAGATGCCGGTGAGGCCGATCATCTCGGCGAAGCGGGAATAGGACACGTCGGGAATGCGCTGCGAGGCCTCGAACTTGGGATCACCGTTGATGATGCGCTGCTCCCAGGTGACCTGGTTGAGATCCTCGTTGTTGAAGACGCAGACGATGAAGCGCGGGTCGCGCCAGGAGCGCCAGTATTTGGCGGCCGTGATCAGCTCGGCCATGTTGTTCATCTGCATCGCGCCGTCGCCGACCAGCGCGATCACCGGCCGGTCCGGATGAGCATATTTCGCGGCGAGCGCATAAGGCACTGCGGCGCCCATCGAGGCGAGGCCGCCGGAGAGCGAGGCGATCATGCCGCGGCGCATCTTCAGATCGCGCGCGAACCAGTTGGCGCAGGATCCGGAATCGCTGGTGACGATGGCGCGGTCGGGCAGGCGCGGGGACAATTCCCAGGCGACCAGTTGCGGATTGACCGGCGCGGCCGGCTGATGCGCGCGGTCGTCCAGCGTCTTCCACCATTTCGCGACGTCGTCCTCGATGCCCTTGCGCCAGGCGGCATCGGTCTTGGGTGCGAGCCTCGGCAGCAGCGCACGCAGCGTCTCGGCGGCATCGCCGACGAGGCCGACCTCCATGGGAAAGCGGATCGACATCATGCTGGCGTCGATGTCGATCTGCACGCCGCGCGCGGCGCCTTCTTTCGGCAGGAATTCGGCATAGGGAAAGGCGGAGCCGACCATCAGCAGCGTGTCGCAGCCCATCATCATGTTGTAGCTGGGCTCGGTGCCGAGCAGGCCGATCGAGCCGGTCACCCATGGAAGGTCGTCCGGCAGCGCGGCCTTGCCGAGCAGCGCTTTGGCGCAGCCGGCCGACAAGCGGTCGGCGACCGCGATGACCTCGTCGGTCGCATGGAGCGCGCCGGCGCCGATCAGCATCGCGACCTTCCTGCCGGCGTTGAGCACCTCCGCGGCGCGGTCGAGGTCGGCGTCGCGCGGCATGATGCTGGGCGAATTGTAGCCGATGCCGGAATGCAGTGTCCCGTGCGCACGGGGCGGCGTTTCGTAGGGTTCCTCCTGGAGATCGTTGGGGAGGATGATCGCTGTGGGGGCGCGTCGAGCCAGTGCGGTCCGCACCGCGCGATCGATCAGGTGCCGCACCTGCGCGGGCGAGGACGCCTGCATGACATAGGCGCCGGCGACATCCTTGAACATCGAGACCAGGTCGAGTTCCTGCTGGTAGTTCCCGCCGAGCGCATCGCGCGCCTGCTGGCCGACGATCGCCAGCACCGGCTGATGATCGAGCAGCGCATCGTAGAGGCCGGTAATGAGATGCGAGGCGCCGGGGCCGGAGGTCGCGATGCAGACGCCGAGCTCGCCCGAGAACTTCGCATAGGCGGTTGCCATGAACGCGGCCATCTCCTCGTGCCGCGCCTGCACGAAGCCGATCTTGCCGTCCGCCCGGTTCAGCGCGCCGAACACTCCGTTGATGCCGTCGCCGGGATAACCGAACAAGTGCCGCACGCCCCATTGTTGCAGGCGCTGGATGATGAAGTCGGAGACGGTCTGGGACATCGAGGCGGCTCCCGGTTTCCTTCGCGGTGACGTTAGAGAACCGCGCGTTTCCGGCGATGTTCCTGATGTTGCGCAGGTTGCGTGCCGGAACGATCGCTTGCCTGTGCGGTTGATTCACACATTGGCTGAGTGGAGAATTGACATGCTGAATCAAGGCGAACTGGACCGCAGCGAGATGGGCCGGTTGATCGGCAGCGACAAGGTCGAGGGAACATCGGTCTATGGCGCGGATCGCAACCGGATCGGCTCGATCGAGCGCGTGATGATCGACAAGGTCAGCGGCAAGGTGTCCTACGCCGTGCTCGGCTTCGGAGGCTTCCTGGGGCTCGGCAATGATCACTATCCGTTACCCTGGCAGTCGCTCAAATACGACACGGAGCTCGGCGGCTATGTCACCGGCATCACCACCAAGGAACTGGAAGGCGCGCCGAAATACGGCGATAGGAGCGACTGGAACTGGGGTGATGACGCCGCGGTTCGCGGCATCAACTCCTATTACGGCGTTCCCTTCGCGTAGGAGCCAGCGAAGGAGCCTGCGATGAGCAAGGAACGACCCAACGACGATCCCCGGCAGCAGAACGATTGGGGTTCGCACAGTCAGACGGACACGCCCTGGAAGGGCACTCCGGAGAAGGAGCAGGGGTCGGGCAAGGTGAAGCCCGATCTCGAGAAATGGCACGAGACCAAGACTCACTGAACCAAGGCGCACTGAACCAAGTGCGCCACACCGGCACTTCAGGCAAGCGCGGCACCGAGAGTGCCGCGCTTGTTCTTTGAGCCGTGCAATCACGAATGACAGTGAGCTTCTTCAAGCCGGAACCATGCCTCAGTGCTGCGGTTAGGCTCGCAGCGCGCGAGTTGCTCTTCTCTGCTCTCCCGCCGGTTTAGTTCGCAAGATTCGCAAGAAAGGTGTTCACCGTGGATGCTCAGACACGGCAGCGCGATCCGTCCGCGGAGCAGCCGCAGAGGGCAAAGGAGGCTCCGAAAACCCCTCCTGATCAGACCCGCGACGCCGACGGCCAGAAGTCGGCGAAGACACCGTCGTTGCGCGACCGGCTGCGTGAGCATTGGCTGCTGGCAACCGTCGGCACCGTCGTGCTGATCGCGGCCCTCATCGGCGGCGCGCTCTATTGGCTCGAGGTCCGCCACTACGAGTCCACCGACGACGCCTTCGTCGCGGCGCGCAGCTTTTCCGTGGCCTCGAAGGTCGGCGGCTACGTGACCGACGTGCCGGTCAGCGACAACCAGCATGTCAGTGCCGGCGATCTGCTGGCGAAGATCGACGAGCGCGACTACCGGATCGCAGTCGATCAGGCCACGGCTCAGGTTGAAGTCTCCAGGGCCAACATCGGCAACGTCGAGGCGCAGATCGTCTCACAGGAGGAGCAGATCAAGCAGGCCCAGGCGCAGCTCGATCAGGCGCAGGCCCAGCTCCAGTTCGCGCAGGAGGAGTTCAAGCGCGCAGAAGATCTCGTCGAGAAGGGCGCCGGCACCGTGCAGCGCCAGCAGCAGACACGCTCCGACCTTCAGGCGCAGCAGGCCAACACCGAGCGCGCCAAGACCGCGGTCACGACCGCACAGGTCGGCATCAAGACGCTGCAAGCCCAGCTCGCAGGCGCCAAGGCACAGCTGGAGCAATCGCAGGCGCAGCTCGATCAGGCCAAATTGAATTTGCAGTACACCAATGTCGTCGCTGCGCAGTCCGGCCGCGTGGTGAAGCTGTCAGGCGCCAAAGGCACCTTCGTCACCGCAGGCCAGAGCCTGATGATGTTCGTGCCGGACGAGGTCTGGATCGTCGCCAACTACAAGGAGACGCAGCTCAACGACATGCGTCCGGGCCAGCCGGTCGAGGTCCGCATCGACGCCTATCCCGGCCGCAAGCTGACTGGCCATGTCGATTCCGTGCAGCCAGGCTCCGGCACCGCGTTCAGCCTGCTGCCGGCGGAGAACGCCACCGGCAATTACGTCAAGGTGGTGCAGCGCGTGCCGGTGAAGATCGTGGTCGACAACTGGCCGGCCGATCTGCCTGTCGGTCCCGGCATGTCGGTCGTGCCCTGGACCAGGGTGCGATGACGGACGCCACGCAAGCGGGCGCCGGAGGCTGGTCGCCGGAGCGCTCGGCGGCCGGCGGGCACAATCCCTATCTGATCGCCTTCGTGGTCTCGATCGCGACCTTCATGGAGGTGCTCGACACCACCATCGCCAATGTCGCGCTGCGTCACATCGCCGGCGGGCTCGCGGTGGGCCTCGACGAGAGCACCTACGTCATCACCAGCTATCTCGTTGCGAATGCCATCGTGCTGTCGATCTCGGGCTGGCTCTCGACCGTGATCGGCCGCAAGCGCTTCTACATGATGTGCGTGGCAACGTTCACGGTGGCATCGCTGCTGTGCGGCTTTGCCTGGAATCTGGAGGCCCTGGTGCTGTTCCGGATTCTCCAGGGTCTCGGTGGCGGCGGCATGGCGACCAGCGAGCAGGCGATCCTCGCCGACTCCTTCCCGCCGCACAAGCGCGGCCAGGCCTTTGCGATCTACGGCGTTGCCGTCGTGGTCGCGCCGGTGATCGGTCCGACGCTCGGCGGCTGGATCACCGACACCTACAGCTGGCACTGGGTCTTCCTGATCAACGTGCCGATGGGCCTGCTCTCGCTGTTCCTGGTGGGCACGCTGGTCAAGGAGCCCTCGGGCGCGGAGGAGGAGAGGCAGAAACTGCTGAGCAGCGGGCTGCGGGTCGACTATGTCGGCTTCCTGCTGGTCGCGATCGGTCTCGGCTCGCTCGAATTCGTGCTCGACGAAGGCCAGCGCAACGACTGGTTCGGCTCGAACATGATCATCGTCTTCGCGGTGCTCGCGGCGGTCTCCCTGCTTGCGCTGATCCCGTGG
Source organism: Bradyrhizobium sp. B117 (assembly GCF_038969555.1). Classification (NCBI taxonomy): domain Bacteria; kingdom Pseudomonadati; phylum Pseudomonadota; class Alphaproteobacteria; order Hyphomicrobiales; family Nitrobacteraceae; genus Bradyrhizobium; species Bradyrhizobium sp. B117. The sequence goes on along the minus strand of NZ_CP152414.1, from coordinate 7,493,619 downwards.
GAGCTGACGCGCGAGGACCCCATTGTCGACCTCCGCCTGCTCGGCCGCCGCCAGTTCGGCGCCTGCTTCCTGGTCATGCTCGGCACTGGCGCGGTGCTGATCTCGACCACGCAGCTTTTGCCGCAACTGCTCCAGACCGAGCTGAACTACACGGCCACGCTGGCCGGTCTCGCGCTGTCCCCCGGCGGCATGGCGACGCTGGTGCTGATGCCCGTGGTCGGCCGTCTCGTCAGCACCGTGCAGCCGAAATATCTCATCATGTTCGGCGCCGCGATTGTCGCGTTCTCGATGTGGCATCTCACCGGGCTCAGCGGCGACATCACCTACGGCTATGCGGCCCTCTCGCGCATCTTCCTCGCGATAGGTCTTCCCTTCCTGTTCCTGCCGGTGACGACCGCCTCATATGACGGCGTGCCGCCGGACAAGACCAACCAGGCTTCTGCCTTGATCAACGTCGCGCGCAACATCGGGGGATCCATGGGCGTTGCGCTGGCGCAGTCCATTCTGGCGCAGCGCCAGCAATTCCATCAGAGCCGTCTGATCGAGCACGCCGCACCGTCCGACCTCGGTTACCAGCAGACCATCGACGCCATGACGCGCTACTTCCAGGCGCAGGGCTCGAATGCGAGCGATGCGGCGTCACAGGCGGTGGCCTGGGTCGGCCGCACCTTGCAGCAGCAGGTCGATTTCCTCGCCTATATCGACGTGTTCTGGACGCTTGCGATCGTCGCGGTGCTGATGATCCCCACCGCGGCGGTGCTGCGGCCGATCGATCTGCATGCGCCGGCGCGGGGGCATTGAGTTCGTGGGTATTTGACGGCTTTATGCTGGGATTATAGCCTCCGGCCCAATCACGTGTCTTCGGAGGAGGAGGCGACCTTGCCCAAGCGAAACGCGACAGCGGCCGTGATCGGCGCCGGCGATTTCATCGGTTCGGAGATCGCCAAGAAATTCGCCGCAGAGGGCTTTTCGATTTTCGCCGGCCGCCGCAACGGCGACAAGCTCGCGCCGCTGGTGAAGGATATCGAAGCTGCCGGCGGCGAGATTCACGCGCGCTCGCTCGATGCGCGCAAGGAGGAGGAGGTCATTTCATTCCTCGAGGATGCCGACAAGCTTGCACCGCTCGAAGTCTGCATCTTCAATGTCGGCGCCAACGTCAACTTTCCGATCCTCGATACCACCGAACGCGTCTTCCGCAAGGTCTGGGAGATGGCCTGCTATTCCGGCTTCCTCGCCGGCCGTGAAGCGGCGCGGCTGATGCTGCCGCGCGGCGGCGGCAACATCTTCTTCACCGGGGCGACCGCGAGCTTGCGCGGCGGTAGCGGCTTTGCTGCTTTCGCCAGCGCGAAGTTCGGTCTGCGCGCAGTGGCGCAGGCGATGGCGCGCGAGCTTGGCCCGAAGAACATTCACGTCGCCCATCTCATCATCGATTCCGGTGTCGACACCGAATGGGTGCGGCAGCGCCGGCTCGAAGCGCTTGGCCCCAATGCGCTCGACAATCCCGATCTGCTGATGCCGCCGTCGGCCGTCGCCGACTCCTATTGGCAGCTCTACCGGCAGCCGAAGAGCGCCTGGACCTTCGAGATGGAGATCCGCCCGTTCGGAGAGAAATGGTGACCGCGGCGCAAAAGTCCGGCTAGACTGAAATCAACCTGATCAAATTCCGGGAGGAGGACTTACGTGAAGACCGCGATTACCGAACTGTTCGGCGTCGAGCACCCGATCATCCAGGGCGGCATGCATTTCGTCGGCTTTGCCGAGCTGGCTGCCGCCGTCTCCAATGCCGGCGGGCTCGGCATCATCACCGGTCTCACGCAAAAGACGCCGGAATTGCTCGCGAAGGAGATCGCGCGCTGCCGCGACATGACCGACAAGCCGTTCGGTGTGAACCTCACCTTCCTGCCGACCTTCTCGGCGCCGCCTTATCCGGAATACATCGCAGCCATCGTCGAAGGCGGCATCAAGGCCGTGGAGACCGCGGGCCGCAGCCCCGAACAATACATGCCCGCGCTGAAAGCCGCCGGCATCAAGGTCATCCACAAATGCACCTCGGTGCGGCATTCGCTGAAGGCCGAGAAGATCGGCTGCGACGCCGTCAGCGTCGATGGTTTCGAGTGCGGTGGCCATCCCGGCGAGGACGACATTCCGAACATGATTCTGCTGCCGCGCGCGGCCGAGGAATTGAAGATCCCGTTTGCGCCTCCGGCGGCATGGCCGATGGGCGCAGCCTCGTCGCGGCGCTCTCGCTCGGTGCGGCCGGCATGAACATGGGCACGCGCTTCATCGCCACCAAGGAAGCGCCGGTGCATCAGAACGTGAAGAACGCGCTGGTCGCCGCCACCGAACTCGACACCCGCCTGATCATGCGCGCACTGCGCAACACCGAGCGCGTCCTCAAGAACGCCAATGTCGACCGCCTGCTCGAGATCGAGCGCGAGAAGGGCGCCAAGCTCACCATCGATGACATCCACGACCAAGTCGCGGGCGTCTACCCCAGAATCATGCTGGACGGGCAGATGGACGCGGGCGCCTGGAGCTGCGGCATGGTCGCAGGGCTCATCCGCGACATTCCCACCTGCAAGGAACTCGTCGATCGCATCATGAGCGAGGCGGAAACCATCATCCGCAGCCGCCTGATGGGGTTCCTGGACGGGACAGGTGCGACGCGAAAGGTCGCTTGAGACCGTCAAACTTCTTAACCACGGCGGCAATTGGCCGCTGGAATTGCGCGAGACGCCTCCTAAATAGGGGTAAATTACCCCTCTAATCATTCAATTTCAGGAGGCGTCCGTGGTCCTGAAAAGCGTGCCTTTTGCAGCCATTGTCCTCGTGCTCGCATGGGGCGGTCTCGCACGCGCTGACGACTACAAGCCCGACGAATATCTCAGCCTCGACCTCTCCAAAGCCGTGCTGTCGCCGAAGCGGCTCGGACCCGAGACGCAGTTCGCGCCAGTGGCGCTCCAGGCCAAGGGCGGCAACGAGGCGCAGGCCCGTGTCGAGCCGATGGATGTGCCGAAGAAGGTCGCCGCCGAGCGTGTGCACGTCCCCGAGCCGAAGGTCGCGCATGCCAGGAGCGCCCAGCCGCGCGGTGCAGCGCGCACCAAGCTAGCACATCGCCGCGGCAATCCGCTCGACGCGCAGGCGATGGACACCCGCATCCAGACCTGGCCGTGCCGCTCCGGCGGCATCTGCAACTGGAAGCATTAGGCGCGCTGTCGCTGTGTCTTTACCTCGCCCCGCTTGCGGGGAGAGGTCGGAGTTCGCGCGTAGCGCGGATTCCGGGTGAGGGGGTACAGGTCCCGCGACGATCGCACGTGTGGATGGAGCCCCTCACCCCAACCCTCTCCCCGTAAGAACGGGGCGAGGAGTGGACCGCCGCTGCGGCTCCCGTTCAATGCGTCATCTCCGCGTCGCAAAACCGTAGGCGTGGAGTCAAGAAACCGTAAGCTTGGAGTCAAGGAGCGCAGGCACCTTCCGTCGCGATTCGACGAAGGTCTCCTGAATGGCATCGCTCCGCGCCTCGCGCGCATGGACCCGGCGGCAATTCCTGGTCCGCTCCGCCTCCAGCCTCGCCATCGCCGCGCTTGCGAAGCCCTCGATCAGTCGCGCCGCCGATCGCCCGCAGATCGCGGGCGGCATCCAGTCGGGCGATGTCTGCGATGGCTCCGCCGTGATCTGGGGGCGCGCGGATCGGCCTGCGCGCATGCAGGTGGAGTGCTCCACTGTCGAAAGCTTCAGGACAATCATTGCATCCGCCTCGCGCGACGCGCTGCCCGATGCCGACTTCACAGCAAAGCTGCAGCTCGACGATCTGCCGGCGGGGCAGGACATCTTCTATCGCGTGCGCTTCGACGACATCGCGACAGGCATCGCCGGCGAAAGCCGCATCGGCCATTTCCGCACCGCGCCGGCGGCCGGCCAGTCGATCTCGTTCGTGTGGTCCGGTGACGTCGCCGGGCAGGGCTGGGGCATCGACGTCTCGCGCGGCGGCTATCGCAGCTATCGTACCATGCTCGACAACCACCCGGATTTCTTCATCCATTCCGGCGATCACATCTACGCCGATTGCACGATTCCCTCCGAGCAGAGGCTGCCGAACGGCGAGATCTGGCGCAATGTGGTGACCGAGGAGAAAGCCGAGGTCGCACACACGCTGGCGCAGTTCCGCGGCAACTACAAATACAACCATCTCGACGAGCACTTTCGAGCCTTCCATGCGCACGTGCCGATGTTCGCGCAGTGGGACGATCACGAGGTCACCAACGACTGGTCGCCCATCGGCAGCTACGATGACGCCGGCTTCGAGGACGACGGCACCCCGCGCCTCGTCGCACGCGCTCGCCGCGCCTTCTTCGACTTCATGCCGATCCGCGACATCGGCACGAGCAAGGGCCGGGTCTATCGCAAGATCGGCTACGGCCCGCTGCTCGACGTCTTCATGATCGACATGCGCAGCTATCGCGACGAGAGCTGGAACAAGGGCGACGATCATCGCGGCTGGATTCTCGGCGCCGAGCAGCTCGCCTGGCTGAAGCGGGAGCTCGCCGCCTCGCGTGCGACCTGGAAGGTGATCGCGGCCGACCTGCCCATCGGCCTCGTCAGTCTCGATGCCGTCGCGCTTGGCGACGGCGCGCCCGACCGGCGCGAGCACGAGATTGCCGATCTGCTCAGTGCGATCAAGCGCGCCGGCGTGCGCAACATCGTCTGGCTCACCGCCGACATGCACTACACGGCGGCGCACTATTACGATCCGAACAAGGCGCAGTTCCAAGATTTCGAGCCGTTCTGGGAGTTCGTCTCCGGCCCGCTGCATGCCGGCAGCTGGGGCCCGGGCGAGCTCGACAACACCTTTGGCCCGGTCGCGATGTACCAGAACGGATGCAGCGCGGCGCAGGGCAACAACCTAGCGCCGTGCTTCGGCCTCCAGTTCTTCGGCCGCGTCGACATCGACGGCGCCAGCGGCGTGATGACCGTGACCTTGAAGGACGTCGACAACCGCCACCTCTGGTCGGTCGACATCGTGCCGCAACCCCAGGCGCGCCCTGCTGTGGTGGCGCAGCATTCGTGAGGGGGGCGGCTCTGCGCCCCGGTCGTCATGCCCGGGCCTGTCCCGGGCATCCACGTTCTTCGCGCGGCGAGGCGTGGATGGCCGGGACAAGCCCGGCCATGACGTTGGGGAGGCACTGCGCGCCCCGAGGCCTAACCCGATCTTGATTGGCTGGCGCGCGCCTCACGCGCTACACTGCCCGCTCCCGCCACTTCTTTTCCATCACCGAAGAGTCTGTCCCCCGCGGTCCCACCGCGTGTCTGGCGGCATGAAAGACGTCAGGAGTTAGCTCATGGATCATCTGAAGACACAGGGCATCAGCATGCCCAAGCTCGGCCTCGGCACCTTCCGCATGCAAGGCGACGTCTGCCGCGCCGCGGTCGAGAGCGCGGTTGCGATCGGCTATCGCCACATCGACACCGCCGAGATGTATGCCAACGAGGAAGCCATCGGTGCCGCGCTTGCCGCGGCCCGGCTGCCGCGTGGCGAGCTGCACGTCACCACCAAGGTCTGGCACGAAAATCTCAGCCCCGACGCCATCCGCCGGGCTTTCGACGCCAGCCTGACCAAGCTTCGGCTCGATCACGTCGACCTCTACCTCGTGCACTGGCCATCGAAGTCCGCGAACTGGGGCGCGGTATTCGAGACCCTGATGAAGCTGAAAGAGGAGGGGCGCACGCGGGCGATTGGCGTTGCCAATTTCACCACGGCGCTGCTCAAGATCGCGGTCGAGGACATCAAGGCGCCGATCGCCTGCAACCAGATCGAATATCACGCGATGCTCGATCAATCGAAGGTGCTGGCCTATCTCAACGGCAAGTCGATCCCGCTGGTCGCCTATTGCCCGCTCGCGCAGGGGCGCATCGCCTCGGATCCGGTGCTGGCAGAGATCGGCGCCAAGCACGATGCGACCGCAGCCCAGGTCGCGCTGAAATGGCTGCTCGACCAGAACGGCGTCGCCGCAATTCCGAAAGCCTCGCGCCGCGAGAGCCAGCAGGCCAATCTCGACGCGCTGAAGATCACGCTCGACGATGCCGACCGCAAGAAGATCGCCGCGCTGCCGAAGGACAGGCGCTGCGTCAATCCGGGCTTTGCGCCTGCCTGGGATTAGTAGGCCGAGGCAGCCACTGTTTACCCTCTCCCCTTGCGGGAGAGGGTGGCTCGCCGCGAAGCGGCGAGACGGGTGAGGGGTATCTCTCCGCGCATGAATCTCTTGCGTTGGAGTTTCGCTGAGGCAACCCCTCATCCGGCGCTTTGCGCCACCTTCTCCCGCAAGGGGAGAAGGAAGAAAGCACACAAAGAAATGGCCCCGTGAGGGGCCATTTCCTCGTTGCGTTGCGCATTAGTCCCAGTGATGACGATGGCCGCGCTTGATCACGACGACCCGGTCGCGATGGTGCCAGCCGCGATGCCAGCCGTGGTCGCGATGCATGCCGTATTCGGCGCGCGCGCCGTACAGGCCGTTATGATGACCGCGCTTGACCACCACCGTCTCGGCGCTGGCCAGCGTCGGCGCCGCGATCACGAGCGCACCGAGGGCCGCAACCACATAACCAAGCTTCTTCATGATGTCCTCCTCCAATCGAATGCAAATCTAAACCGCGCATTCGCATGAACGTTCCGGAGGAACGGGAAGAGATTTCTGAATGGATATTCAGACAGAGTGATTCGAGAAGATCATGTTCGGACGCAATGGTTAATCGCAGTGCTGCTGCGCCGGCGTCGGCTCGCCCGTGCCGACGTATTTGCCGTCCCTGATCGTGTACACCCCTCGCTCGCTGCGATTGTAGATCGCGCGCAAGCCGCCGTCCTTCAACAGCAGCAGGCCGAACTCGCGCGTCTGCTGCATCGAAGGGAAGTACACCATCACATTGAGCAGGCCTTCGGCGTTGATCGTCGCCGACACGACCTCGTTCTCGTCCTTGGCTTCGCCAAAATTGCGCCGGTACATCACCCGGCCGTCCTTCCGGATTTCGTAAGTGAGTCGCGCGCCCTTCTCTCGGTCGGGCCTTGCTGCGCAATCGACAGCCCATGAGCCGAGCAGGCCCCATTGCTCGACCGTTACCGCCAGCGTCTCTGCGCCGGCCGTGGACGCGAACGCAATCCATAGCACCGCCGCCGTGGTCCAGCGGCTGAGACAACGCGTCATATCCTGGAAAACCCCGCCTCGAATAGTTCCAAAGTGTAGCATCCCGGGCGCGATCGTCCACGCCGGCTGCCGATCGCGCGCGAATTTGATCCGCGTCAATGAGGCCGGTCGCGTCGGGCGTAGGATGGCGCTCCCGAAGGCGATGCGTGGTGAGAGCGATGCTGAATCAAGTCATGGATTTCGCGGGCGAGGTGCTGCCGGGCAGCTGCGCCGTGCCGCCTTATTCCGAGGCCGCGTTTCTGGCCGAGCTCGGCGAGCGCTTGAGAACCTCGCGCACGCGTTGCGAGCTGTCGCGCCGGGAGCTGGCCCGCCGCTCCGGCATTTCCGAGCGCTACATCGCCCAGATCGAGGCCGGCAAGGGCAACGTCTCGATCGTGCTGCTGCTGCGGCTGGCCGCCGCGATCCACGGCAGCCAGCCCCAGGCCGCCTAACGCTCCAGCTTAGGCCCGCTTCTCCACATTGGCGCTGCGGGCCGGCACGCCGAACTCCTTGCGGCAGACCTCGGCCAGCACGGCGACGCCCTCGCGGATCTGCTGATGCGAGGGGCTTGCAAAGCACAGCCGCAGCCGCGAGCTGGAATGGCTCTTGTTGGTCGACCATTCCGGCCCCGGATTGATCGAGACGCCGGCGGCGAGCGCAGCCTGATACAGTTTTAGCGTATCGACCTGATCGGGCAGCTTGACCCAGAGGAAGATGCCGCCCTTCGGCTCCTCGAATTCGGCCGCCGTGCCGAACTGCTCGTTCAAGGCCTCCATCAACGTATCGAGCTTGGTGCGCAGCGCCTTCGTCAGCGCCGGCACGTGGCTCGCAAAATGCGGCTTGCAATAGGCCGCGAGCACCATCTGCTCCAGCGCGCCGGAGCCGGCATCCGTCTTCAGCGCCAGCATCCGTGACATCACATCCCAGGGCGCCACGATGAAGCCGACGCGCAGCGCCGGCGCGATCGACTTCGAGAACGAGCCGATATGGATCACGCCGCCGTTCGGGCTCATCGCGTGGATCGCGGGCGGCCGCTGTCCCGACCAGACGAGGTCGGCATAGCAATCGTCCTCAAAGATCGGCACGCCGTACTCGGTCGCGAGCCGTACCAGCTCGGCGCGGCGGCTCTCCGGCATGATGGTGCCGGTCGGGTTCTGCACGGTGGGGATGGTGTAGATGTATTTGGGACGAATGCCGCGGCTTTTCAGATCGGCCAGCGTCGAGGCCAGCACGTCCATGCGCATGCCGTCCTTGTCGAGCGGGATGCCGACCACGTTGACACCGAGCCGCGCCAGGCGGGTCAACGAGCCCTGGTAGCTATCCTGCTCGAAGATGACGGTGTCGCCGCGCGCCAGGAGCGTGTTGTTGACGAGGTCGAGCGCCTGCAGCGAGCCGGACACGATCAGGAGATCGTCGACGGTGCAGTTGATGCCGGCATCGCGCTTGAGTTTCGTCACGAGGAACTCGCGCAGGGGCAAATAGCCTTGCGGGCCATGCGCCAGTCCGTAGGTGGCGAGCGAGCGGCCCTCGCGTTGCAGGGCCGAGTTCGTCGCCTCGATCAGGCCATCGAGTGGCAGTTGCTCGGAATCGTTATTGCCGCCGACAAAACTGTATTTGGCAAGGCCCGTCCAGCGCGCAGAAGGGGCCGGCAGCCCTGCGGGAAACAGGGGGGCGAAATCGAAGCTGGACGTCATGGGGCGTTCCTCGTTTCTGTTCTTGTTGAGCAGCCGGCATTGCGCCGGCCAGCCTTGTTTCTTCTTGCCGGTCGCCCGGGAGAGGCGGCCTTACTTCTTGCCGGCCGTCCTGGTCGGACGGCCCTGGCTGATGAAAGCGTAATGCGCATTGGCGACGCCGCCAACCATCAAGGCCTCGACCACCGGCTCGGCGATCTCGCCCGTTGCGGCCCAGTCGACGAGGAAATTGGCCCCGGTCCCGCCGCGCACGTCGTCGGTCGCAATGAAGATCGAGACGGTGGCGAGGGGCTTGAGCGCGACTGGCGCCTTCAGATAGGTCTCGACCTGCTTGCCCGCGGTGTCGAAATAGGCGATGCGTTTGACCACGAGTGCTTGCGTCTCGGAGGCGTTGTGTACGCTCAGGGTCACCGAGAAGTCGACACGCAGCTTGCCCTGGCTCATCGCAACGCTGGAATAGGCCGGCACGTAGAACCCGCCGGAGACGGCCAGGTCCTCCTTCGGCAATGCGGTGAGCGAATCGGCAAAGGCCTGCTCGATATTGACCTTGGGCTGAGCGATTGCAGGCGCGAACGAACCTAGTAAGGCTATCAGCCAGAGCACGATCCGCATGTGACGAATTGCTCGCTTGCCGCGCTGCACTCGGTCACTAGGGTGCGGCAAAACGGACCGATTTGGCATGCACGAGCTCATTCGCGACATCACTCTTTGTATCCTGTTTGCCTGGATGCTGGGCCTTTTGGCCCATTTCTCCCGGCAACCGCTGATCCTGGCCTACCTTATCGCCGGCTTCTGCATAGGTCCATTCGGCGCCGGCTGGGTCAAGTCGCAGGAATCGATCAGCGTCATCTCCGAGCTCGGCCTGATCTTCATGCTGTTCATGATCGGGCTCGAGATCGACCTGAAGAAGATCGTGCGGGCGGGCAAGGTGATCCTGTTCGCGGCGGGGGGCCAACTGCTCGGCGGCTGCCTGCTCGGGATGCTGTTCTTCGTCGGCATCGGCCTGTCGCTCGGCGGCGGCCATTTCGATGCGCTCTATCTCTGCGTCGCCTGCGCGCTGTCGAGCACGGTCATCATCGTCAAGGTGCTCTACGAGAAGCGCGAGCTCGACACGCTGCCGGGCCGCATCACCCTCGGCGTGCTGGTGCTCCAGGACATCTTCGCCATCCTGTTCCTGGCGGTGCAGCCGAGCCTCGCAAACCTGGAATTCAGCGTCATCCTGCTCTCGATCGGCCGCGTCGCGGTGCTGGTCGCCGCTGCGCTCCTGGTCAGCCGCTACGTGCTGCCGCGTCTGTTCCACCAGATCGCCCGCCGGCCCGAGCTGATCCTGCTCGGCGCGCTGGCCTGGTGCTTTCTCGTCGCCGAGACCGCCGAGCGGCTGTCGCTGTCGCGCGAGATGGGCGCGCTGATCGCCGGCGTCTCGCTCTCGACCTTTCCCTACGCACTCGACGTCACCGCCAAGGTCACGACGCTCCGGGACTTCTTCATCACGCTGTTCTTCGTCGCGCTCGGCATGACCATTCCCGTGCCCGGTCTCTCCGTGATTGGGCTCGCGCTGATGATCGCGGCGTTCACGGTGGTGAGCCGGCTCGTCACCACCTTCACCCCGCTCTATCTGATGAAGCAGGGCCTGCGCGCCAGCCTGCTGCCGGCACTCAACCTCGCGCAGATCTCCGAGTTCTCGCTGGTGGTGATCCAGACCGGCGTCACCGACCACCACATCGCGCCCGAGACGGCGAATGCGGCCTCGTTCGCCTTCGTGGTGCTGGCGGTGCTCTCGACCTTCGCGATGAGCCGCAGCGACGAGATCACCCGCTGGGCGATCGGCCCCCTGAAGCGGATCGGCCTGAAGGACCTCGACGACGGCCAGACGCGCGGCGAGGAGGGCCACGAGGGCGGCCATGGCGAGGCCCGCCGCATCGTCATCCTCGGCTTTTTCCGCGCGGCGAGCGCGCTGCTGGCCGAGATCGAACGGCAGACACCAGTGCTGCTCGAGCAGATCACGGTGGTTGATTTCAACCCCAATGTGTACCAGACGCTGCTGTCGCGCCGCCTGCACGTGATCTATGGCGACATCAGCAATGTCGACACGCTGCTCCATGCCGGCATCGCCAAGTCCGAGATGATCATCCTCAGCGTGCCGGACTCGCTGCTCAAGGGCGCCACCAACGAAAAACTGGTCCGCCACGTCCGCGCCCTCAACCCGACCGCCCTGATCGTGGCCACCGCCGACCTCCTGGCCGATGTCGGCGAGCTCTACGAGGCCGGTGCCAGCTACGTCACCGTGACCCGCCTCAGCGACGCTCATGAGCTGTTTACCGTGATCGAAGCCGCCCAGGCCGGGCTTCTGGCCGACAAGCGCGCCGAGCTTGACCTGCGGCTCGGCGAGCGGCGCGAAGTGCTGCCCTGACGGCGGTCTTCCCCCTGGGCCATCCGCGCCTATATCGCTGGTATCCGCGGTGCAAGCCTGAAAGCCGCGGGCAGGCCCGCGAGCCGGAATATGCGGTTGCGTCCAGGACACTAGCGCCCCGGCCGAAGTCCGGCTAAGCCTCCCGCTCATAACCGATAGAGATTGGGACATGCCCGATAGCGTTCAGGAAGTATTGCAAGCCTTTGCCCGGGGCGAGCTCGTGGTCGTCACCGACGACGAAGACCGCGAGGGCGAGGGCGATCTGATCGTCGCCGCCTCGCTCTGCACCGCCGAGAAGATGGCGTTCATCATCCGCCACACCTCCGGCATCGTCTGCGCCCCCGTGACCACCGAGGACGCCCGTCGCCTGCGGCTCGATCCGATGGTCGCCCACAACGATTCCGCGCACACCACCGCCTTCACGGTTTCGATCGACTACAAGCCCGACGGCGGCACCGGCATCTCGGCCGAGGAGCGCGCCTCGTGCTGCCGTGCGCTGTCCAATCCCAATGTCGGCGCCCACGACTTCGCCCGTCCGGGTCATATCTTCCCGCTGATCGCCAAGGATGGTGGCGTGCTGCTGCGGTCCGGCCATACCGAGGCCGCCGTCGATCTCTGCAAGCTCTCCGGCCTGCCGCCGGTCGGCGTCATCAGCGAACTGATGAACGACGACGGCAGCGTGATGAAGGGCGAGCAGGTCGCGCAGTTCGCGGCCAGGCACAAGCTCAAGCACGTCACCATCGCCGACATGATCGCCTACCGCCAGGCGCGCGAGAAGCTGATCGAGCGGGTCTCGACCTTCGTCACCGAGAGCCCGATCGGCCCCTTGCAGGGCTACGCCTACCGCTCGCCGTTCGACTCCATCGCCCATGTCGCCTTCGTCTACAACGGCGTCGGCGACGGCAAGAACGTGCTGACGCGCTTCCACAAGCCGAACATCGTCAAGGACACCTTTACCGGCCACAAGCGCATGGCGGCGGTGCTCGAGCATTTCAAGAAATCCGGCCGCGGCGTGCTGGTCTATCTGCGCGACGGTGCGGCCGGTGTTCCCGTGTCGCCGCTGCCGGACGAGTCTTCGACGGAGGCCGACCGCAACCGCCAGTGGCGCGAAGTCGGCGTCGGCGCGCAGATCCTGCGCGATCTCGGCGTCACCTCGATCCGCCATCTCACTTCCTCGGTGCACGACTACAAGGGCCTGTCGGGCTTTGGCATCGAGATCGTCGCCAACGAGCAGCTCGAGAGTTGACACGCAGTGTCGTTCCGGGATGGCGCTGAAAGCGCCAGACCCGGAATCTCGAAGCGGCGAGCAAAGGGATTCCGGGTCTGACGCTTCGTAACGGCCCGGAATGACCGAAACCAGGATGCAATTGCACTTGTTGCCGCGGCGCTTTAATTTGTCGGGCAATTATTTGACGGAACCAGACGCGAAAGGACGTTTCATGAGCGTGCGCCCTCAAACCAAGGACAAGCCGGCTGCGGCTTCCTTCCAGTGGGACGATCCGTTCCTGCTCGACGAGCAACTCACCGAAGACGAGCGCATGGTGCGCGACACCGCCCGCGCCTACGCCCAGGACAAGCTGCTGCCGCGCGTTTCCAAGGCCTATCTCGAAGAGAAGACCGACCGCGAGATCTTCAACGAGATGGGCGAGCTCGGCCTGATCGGCATCACGCTGCCCGAGGAATATGGCTGCGCCAATGCGAGCTACGTGGCCTACGGCCTCGTCGCGCGCGAGATCGAGCGTGTCGACTCCGGCTATCGCTCGATGAACTCGGTGCAGTCCTCGCTGGTGATGTACCCGATCTACGCCTATGGCGATGAGAACCAGCGCAAGAAGTACCTGCCGAAGCTTGCCAGCGGCGAGTGGGTCGGCTGCTTCGGCCTGACCGAGCCCGACGCCGGCTCCGACCCGGCCGGCATGAAGACTCGCGCCGAGAAGGTCTCGGACGGTTATCGCCTGACCGGCAGCAAGATGTGGATCTCGAACGCGCCGATCGCCGACGTGTTCGTGGTCTGGGCCAAGTCGGCCGAGCATGACAACCAGATCCGCGGCTTCGTGCTGGAGAAGGGCATGAAGGGCCTGTCCGCGCCGAAGATCGGCGGCAAGCTGTCGCTTCGCGCCTCGATCACCGGCGAGGTCGTGATGGACGGCGTCGTGGTTCCCGAGGGCGCGCTGCTGCCGAACGTCTCCGGTCTGAAGGGCCCGTTCGGCTGCCTCAACCGCGCCCGCTACGGCATCTCCTGGGGCGCGCTCGGCGCCGCCGAGGACTGCATGCACCGCGCGCGTCAGTACACGCTCGACCGCAAGCAGTTCGGCAAGCCGCTCGCCGCAACGCAGCTGGTGCAGAAGAAGCTCGCCGACATGGAGACCGAGATCGCGCTCGGCCTCCAGGGCTCGCTTCGCGTCGGCCGCCTGATGGACGAGGGCAAGTTCGCGCCCGAGATGATCTCGATCATGAAGCGCAACAATTGCGGCAAGGCGCTCGACATCGCCCGCACCGCGCGCGACATGCACGGTGGCAACGGCATCTCGATCGAATACCACGTGATGCGCCACGTCCATAACCTCGAGACGGTCAACACCTACGAGGGCACCCACGACGTCCACGCGCTGATCCTGGGTCGCGCGATTACGGGCATTCAGGCGTTTTTCTGAGCGCCACGAATTCCGTGGTCGTTGTTTTTGCTCAGCTGTCATCGTCCGCGAAAGCGGACGATCCAGTATCCCAGAGACCTCGCCTTCGCCACTGACGCCACGGCGTACTGGATACCCCGCCTTCGCGGGGTATGACGGCGGGGGTGGGGCAGGAGTGCACAGGAAGTCTCATGTCCGACAACGACGACGTCCCGTTCAACCGCAACTTTCCGCTGAAGCCCGGAATCGTCGAGGAAGTCCGCCCCGGCGTGCGGCGCGTGCTTTGTAACAATCCGAGCCCGTTTACCTTCACGGGCACCGTCAGCTACATCGTCGGCAAGGGCAACGTCGCGATCATCGATCCCGGTCCTGACGATGCGGCGCATGCGGCCGCGCTGCTCGATGCCGTGCGCGGCGAGACCGTGAGCCACATCTTCGTCACCCACACCCACCGTGACCATTCGCCGAACACGGCGCGGATCAAGCAGGCGACCGGCGCGCCGGTCTATGCCGAGGGCCCGCACCGCGCCTCGCGTCCGCGTTTCGAGAGCGAGAAGCACAATCCGGAATCCGGTGCCGACCGCGATTTCGCGCCGGATATCAGGATCGCCCATGGTAACGTCGTCGAGGGCGACGGCTGGCGGCTGGAGGCGGTGGCAACGCCCGGCCACACCGCCAACCATCTGGCGTTTGCCTGGCCCGAGCGGAAGTTCAACTTCGTCGGCGATCACGTCATGGGCTGGTCGACCTCGATCGTGGCGCCGCCCGACGGTTCGATGATCGACTACATGGAATCGCTCGACCGTCTCGCCGCGCGCGATGAGGATTTGTATTTCTCCGGCCATGGCCCTGAGATCCCGGACGGACAGCGCTTCGTGCGTTTCCTGATCAGGCACCGCAAGGCGCGCGAGGCCTCGATCCTGCATCGCCTCGCCAAGGGCGAGACCGACATCCCGACCATGGTGCGCGCGATCTATATCGGCATCGACCCGCGCCTGACGACGGCCGCCGGCTATTCCGTGCTGGCGCATCTGGAGGATCTCGTCGCCCGCGGCGTGGTGGCCACTGATGGCGATCCCGTGATCACGGGATCGTACCGGATGGCCTGAGGGCGAATAGCGAATGGGGAGTAGCGAATAGGCGGTCTTCCACTCGCTATTCGCTACTCTCCATTCGCCAATCTCACTTCTTCACCGTCTTCGGCGGCGTCACCGGCGTCTTCTTCACCGGCTTCAGCGCGTCGGCATCGGCGGCCGTGTTGAGGTCCTCGATGAACTTGGTCACGCGCGCGGCGTTGCTGCCGAGGTCGCTGTCGAAATGGCGCGAGGCGGAGCGGATGTCGACGCGGGAATCGTCACCATCGGGCACGACCCTGATGGAAATGTCCTCGCGCAAGCCCATGATCGGCGTGCGCGCCACCGCCTCGATGCGGCCGATGCGGCGCGGCGGCCTCGGCTCACGTTCGTCGATGACGAGCCATTTGCGCTTGAGGACGAGCTGGCGCGCGATCGCATAGGCGCGGTCGACGGGGATCTCGAGCTCGATCGGCTCGATATCGGGATAGAACTGGCGCTGCTGTTCGGCCGAGTAGAGACCGGCATAAACCGCGGTGTTGGCGCCTTCGACGGCGCGCAGGGGCGCCAGCGCCTCGAAGCGCGGCGGGTCGATCGGGTCGGTGGTGATGTCGTGGATCGCTGGCAGCTTGCGGTATTGCAGGCCGAGATAGGCGGGGTAGGCGAGGATCGCGCCGTCGATCAGGAAGGCGAGCAGGATGCGCGCCATGCCGCGCGAGCCGTTCTGCCAGATCGCGGCAAAGCCGGCGAGACCGAACAGGATGGAGAGCCCGGCGATCGCAAGGCCCCCCAAGAAGGTGACGAGCGCCGGCTTCGGCTCCAGAAAGCCGAAGCGGACGATGAGGATCGACACCAGCACCGCCACCACCGCGAACACGGCCAGATTGCGCGCCCAGCTCGCGAGACTGGACACGGGCTCCGACTGATAGGGAGCGGAAAACCTGCGGGCCATTGATGAAAACTGCCGGGTTGGGGCTTGGCCCGCCGCCAGGGGGGCCGATTGAAAACTGGCTGCTTGAGACCACGGCGGCCCGGCAATTTCAAGGTTTGCGGACGATACGGCACAGAGAACAGACGGGATTTTGCAACTTCATTGATTAACCATTCAATCTAAATGATCTTTAGTTGTAGATTGACTTGGTCGCAGTTTCGCCCCAAGGCTCTACTGCAGGTTGTCGGAACCGCCGAGGCGAGGGACCGTCCGGCGAAAGGTCAAAAAAGAACAACGGCAAGGAACAACGGCGGGCGTCAGCCGGACACGTTAAGAGTGACCTCAGCTCCCGGTCGTGCCGCAAAGGCTGACCGGATGTGCGCGGTTGCGCCTCATGAGCTGCAAGGATCGCAAACAGCGTAGCCGGTGCCGACCAGCGCGGCTGGTGGGCCGCCCCATCAGGGCGAGTGTTCAGTATGAGTGGTGGACGGCACGAAAGCGATATCGATCCGCAAGATCCGATGTACTACGCGCCGCGCGACTTGCGCGAGCGGACGGTGCAGCCGACGGCGGCGCCAAGACGATCCACGGAGTCGACTGCCGGTGGAGCGCCCCTGCAATCGCCCGGCAACCCGCGACGTCGTGACCATTCGGACGTGTTCTCCAAAGCCGTCGCCCAAGCCATGCACGAGGCGATGGAGCCCATGGAGGTGCCGGCCGCCCTTCGTAACTCGGGAAGGAGCGCGCTGCTCAGCGTAGTGGTCAGGTTCGCGATCGCGGCAGCAGTTGCGGGAGGCATCGCGCTGATTCTCGTCATCGTCATTCCGGCATCGCAAAGGCCTGGAGTTCAATCGAACGACGCCACATCGATCTCGTCGCTTTGGCAATCGGTGAAAGCCGCGATCGGTCCGGCACCGCAACGCAAGCAGGTCGCGACCCTTGCGGTGGAGGACAGCAGCGGGCTTGCCGACGCCCCCTTGCCGCTCGGGATGCGCGTGGGTGCTCCCCCTTCCGGCGCTATCGTTGCCATCAACGGACTGCCAGCCGACGCACGGTTGACGTCTGGCAAGCGCGTCGCCAACGAGTGGCGCGTGCCGGCGTCGGAAGTTTCCGCCGTGTCGGTCATTCCGCCAGACGGTTTCGTCGGCCAGATGGTCGCGATGGCAGAATTGCGTGACAACAACGGCGCCGTGCTCGTGGTTGGCTCGAGCCGACTTTCCTGGAAACCCGCCGCCAGAGACGCTCCGCAGCCGTCGACAGCCGTCACGGCCGTACCGCCCGCGCGCTCCTTGGTGGCCACCCCACCGCCGCAGACGGACGCCGTGCGTAGCCTGGATCCGAAGGAAATTTCTGGCCTCGTCAAACGTGGACAGGATTTGCTCACCAGCGGCGACGTCTCGGCGGCGAGGCTCCTGCTGCTGCGTGCGGCCGAAGCAGGAGACGCGCGCGCCGCGCTGCTGGTGGCCAGGACCTACGATCCGAACGTGCTCAAGCAGTTGGGCGCCAGCGGACCGCTCGCGGACCTCGCGCAGGCCCGCAACTGGTACCAGAGGGCAAAAGAATGGGGCGACCCCGAGGCGCAGCGACAGCTTGATACGCTCACGCCCGCCCGCTGATCCCGGCCGCGTGCGTCGCGCGCGCCTGTCAATCTCGACCATTCGGAGTTTCACGACATGATCATCCGACGTTTGACCGACCTGGCATTCGGCTGCGCGGCCGGGGTCGCGGTGCTGCTGGCGACGCCGGCCTTTTCCCAAGACAGGGGAGGCGAGGTCGACCCGGCCGCAGTAAGCGAGGGCCTGAAGGCGGTTTTCAGCTATTCCAGCACCAGCAAGAGCACGCGCGAGCGGCTCAACGCCAACACCGTGACGCTGATGTCAGGCACGATCGGCGGAACCTATGTCCAGTTCGGCGCCGATCTTGCCTCCGCGCTGGATGACGGCGACCGGATGCGGGTGCTGCCGATCATCGGGAGGGGCTCTGTCCAGAGCATCGCGGACATCCTTTTCCTCAAGGGGGTCGATCTAGGCATCGTGCGCGCCGACACGCTCGATTACCTGGAAAGGAAGGGCTACACCGGCAACATCCGCAACCAGTTCGTCTATATCACGAAGCTCTACAATGAGGAGATGCACGTCGTCGCGCGGTCGTCGATCCGCAGCCTTGCCGACCTGAACGGCCGGCGTGTTGCCGTCGACTTGCCGAACGGAGGCACTTTCGTCACCGCAATTACGATCTTCGAGAGGCTCGGCGTCAAGCCGGTCTACGCCTATATCGAGCAGCGCATCGCCTATGAAAAACTGAAGAACGGCGAACTCGACGCGGTGATCGCGGTGCAGGGAAGTCCCTCCAAGGCCGTGAGCCAGGTGAAGGGAGAAGACCTGCATTTCGTGCCGATCCCATATAGCGGGCCCTTGCAGAGCGACTATCTTCCATCCGTCCTCAAGGCGGAGGACTATCCTTCACTGATCCCACCTGGCGGCCGCGTTGACACGATCGCTGTGCCCGCCATCCTTGCGGCTTACAACTGGCCCGCAAAGACCGAGCGATACGGTAAGGTGGAGCATTTCGTTCAGGTCTTCTTCGACCGTCTGAAAGACCTGCAGCGGTCGCCCTTCCATCCGAAGTGGAAGGAGGTGGTGTTGAGCGCGCCACTGAAGGGATGGAATCGCTTCCCGCCGGCGCAGGAGTGGCTCGACCAGCATTCCGGTCCAGCCTCCGACACACGCGCGAGATTCGACCAGTTCCTTGCCGCACAGACCCGCGAAACCGGCCAGCAGGGCGCGCGAACGCCGGAACAGGACGAGGCGCTCTATCAACAATTCCTGAAATGGCAGAAGAGCACCGGCCAGGCGGAGGCAAAGCGTTAGAGCATGATCCGGAAAAGTGCGCAGCGGTTTTCCGAAAAGATCATGCTCAAACAACGACCTAAAGCGCGATGACGATCAATCCTAATCTCATCGCGCTTTAGAGCATGATCCGCCGAAGGTCGCATCAGATCATGATCACTCTGCCCGACCTTGATACTTCCCGGAGGGCCAGAGGCCCTCACGAGATTGGATCGATTTGCGTTCGTGATGAAACCGAGCTCCCCCGCAAGCGGGGGAGATGAAGCGAATTCGCAACCGCAGGACCGACCAGGTCTTGGGGCAAGAAGGTCTTGGGGCAAGCTATTCCGGTCCGCTCACGCCGCCGCATTCGGGAAGCGGTAGTCCTTGAACTGGTCGCGGAGCGCCGTCTTCAGGATCTTGCCCGTCGCCGTATGCGGGATGCCGTCGACGAAGGCGACGTCATCGGGCATCCACCATTTGGCGATCTTGCCGTCCATGTATTTCAGGATGTCCTCGCGCGTAGCCTGCTGGCCCTGCTTGAGCTGCACGATCAGGAGCGGCCGCTCGTCCCATTTCGGGTGGAACACGCCGATCACCGCGGCCTCCGCCACGGCGGGATGGCCGATTGCGAGGTTTTCCAGGTCGATCGAGGAGATCCACTCGCCGCCGGACTTGATCACGTCCTTGGAGCGGTCGGTGATCCGCATGTAGCCGGCCTCGTCGATGGTCGAGACGTCGCCGGTGTCGAAGAAGCCTTCCTCGTCGAGGATGTTGGCGTCGACCCGGTAATAGGCCTTGGCGACGGCGGGCCCGGAGACCTTGAGGCGGCCGAAGGTCTTGCCGTCCCAGGGCAGCTCCTTGCCGGCATCGTCGGTGATCTTCATCTGCACGGCGAAGGGAGCATAGCCCTGCATCTGGAGCACGTCGAGCTTGGCATCGCCGGTCGCGTTCTGGAACGGCGGCTTCAGCGCTGCGACGCTGCCGATCGGGCTCATCTCGGTCATGCCCCAGGCGTGGCGGACGTTCGAGCCCATGTCGAGGAAGGCCTTGATCATCGAGCGCGGCATCGCCGAGCCGCCGCAGATCACCATCTTCAGTTCCGGCAGCTTCAGATTGTTGGCGGCCATGTGCTGGAGCAGCATCAGCCACACCGTGGGCACGCCGGCGGTGTGCGTGACCTTCTCGGTGGAGAGCAGCTCGTAGACCGAGGCGCCGTCGAGCTTGGCGCCGGGCATCACCAGCTTGGTGCCCTGCGAGGGCGCGGAGAAGGCGATCCCCCAGCTGTTGGCGTGGAACAGCGGCACCACCGGCAGCATCGTCTCGGAGGCGCTGGTGCCGAGCGCGTCGACATTGTTGGCCATCAGCGCGTGCAGCACGTTGGAGCGGTGCGAGTACAGCACGCCCTTCGGGTCGCCCGTGGTGCCAGAAGTGTAGCACATCGCCGCGGCCGTGTTCTCGTCAAAGTCCTTCCATTTGAATTTGCCGTCGGCCTGCGCGATCCAGTCCTCGTAGGCCATCGCGTTCTTCAGCGTGGTCTGCGGCATGTGCGCCTTGTCGGTGAGCACGATGTAGCGCTCGACGCTCGGGAGCTTGTCGGCGATCTTCTCCAGGATTGGAACGAAGGTGATGTCGGTCATCACGATGCGGTCCTGCGCATGGTTGATGATCCAGGCGATCTGCTCGGGGAAAAGACGGGGATTGACGGTATGGCAGATGGCGCCGATCCCCATGATGCCGTACCAGACTTCGAGATGGCGCCAGGTGTTCCAGGCGATCGTTGCGACGCGGTCGCCGAGCTTGATGCCGTCGCGCTCCAGCATCTGCGAGACCTTCAGCGCGCGCTTGTGGATTTCGCCATAGTTGGTGCGATGGATCGGTCCCTCGACCGATCGGGTAACCACCTCCTGCTTGCCATGAATCCTGGCGGCGTGTTCGATGATCCGGTGGCAGAGCAGGGGCCAATCTTGCATCAAACCGAGCATTCCGAAGTTCCTCCGAGAATTCGCTGGGCGGATTATAGCTCTCAGCGTTGGGCCAAAGAATTGTCATGAGTTTTAGCCTGCCGGACTTTCGCCGCAAATGGTCTTGTCGCGGCTATATGTCCGCCCGCGCGGCAATGGTTACCGCTGTAGTCGGATTGTCGCTCGTGCTGACTGAGCGGGCAGAGGCGCGCAAATATGCTGCGCCGCTCGATATCTTTGGTCTTGGTACACCACGGCCGCGCGCGGCGGTTCATTCGGTGAAGATACCGCTACCCAAACCTCGCCCTGACGAAGCCCCCGAGGCGACGGACGAGGCCGCGCCGGAGCCCGATGGCAGGCCTTCCCCGGACAAGGCTTCTCCCGACAAGCCCGGCGCCAACAAGCCCGCCGAGGCCGCGCCGCCCGAGAAGCAGCTCTCGGCGTGCCGGCTGGCGCTGACCGAGGAGATCGCGATCGCGCCCTCCATTCCCGACATCCGCGGTCCCGGCGCCTGCGGCGGCGAGGATCTGGTGCGGCTCGAGGCCATCGTGCTGCCGGACAAGCGCAAGGTTTCGGTCAAGCCGGCGGCGATCCTCCGCTGCACCATGGCCTCCGCGATCGCCGACTGGGTGCGCAAGGACATGGTGCCGCTGGCGGCGAGCCTCGGCTCGACCATCAGCGATCTCGACAATTTCGACAGTTTTGAGTGCCGCGGTCGTAACCGCGTGGTCGGCGCAATGCTGTCCGAGCACGGCAAGGCCAATGCGCTCGACGTCCGCGCCATCAAGCTCGCCAGCGGGCAGTCGATCGGCCTCACCGACCGCACCATGTCGCGCGACGTGCGCGAGCGCGTGCTGCATTCGGTCTGTTCGCGGTTCTCCACCGTGCTCGGTCCGGGCTCGGACTGGTACCACGAGGACCACATCCATCTCGATCTGGCGCAGCGTCGCAACGACTACCGGATCTGCCAGTGGAACGTCTGGGATCCCATGCCGCAGGTCGCTCCGCTTCTGCCGGCGGAACGGCCCGAGGACGCGCCGCCGCGCGAGGTCGCGGCCAAGCCGGAGGATAAGGGTGCGGCTGATGACGAGGCGGCGGAGAAATCTCCGGCGCCTGCGGACAAGCCGACGGCCGATGGCGGCAAAGCCTGGCAGCACAAGCCGGCAACAAAAAAGCGCCGGTGAAACCGGCGCTTTTGGATTCGTCAGATCAGGAAGCGATCAGTAGCTGCCGGCCTGACCGGTCTGGCTGCTGCCGAGCGCGAGGCGCGAGTTGTACGGCGAGTCGCCGTGCTTCGGCTCGAGCACCACGACGATGGTGCCGACCTTGACGCGATTGTAGAGGTCGATCGCGTCCTCGTTGGTCAGGCGGATGCAGCCCGACGAGATCGAGGCGCCGATATATTCCGGCTGGTTGGTGCCGTGGATGCGGAACAGCGTGTCCTTGCCGCCCGAGTAGAGATACATCGCGCGGGAGCCCATCGGATTGTCCGGACCCGGCGCGACATAGGTCGGAACGCCCAGGCGCGAAATCTCACCCGGGGTCGGATGCCAGGCCGGCCACTCGGTCATGCTGCCGACCTTGGCGATGCCCGACCAGGCCATGGCCTCTTCGCCGACGGTGATGCCGTAGCGGATCGCCTTGCCGCCATCCATGACCCAGTAGAGATAATGGTTGTCGGAATCGACCACGATCGAGCCCGGCGATTCCTTGCGGTGGTAATCGACGATGGCGCGGCGGAACGGCTCGGCGACGGGGGTGTTCTCGTACCGGACCTTGGCGAGAAGTTCCTTGTCCTTCGGCTTGAAGGCCTTGGTATCGGTCGCCTCAAAATGTGTGGCCTGCATGCAGCCCGACAGCATCAGGCCCGCAGCCAAAATACCCAGCGTAACTTTCAGCGACGACATGATTTGGTTCCAATCGACAACAACAAGCTTTCCCGGGGCTTGAGCCAAGCTCAAACCACGACTCCGTTGGGCCCATTATGGTTGAAATCTGCCACAATTCCAGCGTTTCGGACCTTTTCCCGCGCTGCAAGACCCAAGCTGTGGCTTTTTTGCCGCAATTTTTGCGGTCTTGGGTTGGTTTTTGGGCGAGGAATGCCGAACTGTCGATTCCGTGCCACGGTTGGGTCACGGCGCCGCCACAAATGCAAACGCTCCATTAATGTGCTTGTCATCATGAACTTGTCAGAATCGCGCTAAGGGCTGCCATTCTGTCGCAGGCCCCTGCTGGAGTTGGTGCATGTTTTCTGTTTTCGTTCCCTCCGAGGGCACCCTCAAAAGGGCCGTGGTCGAGGATCTGGCGGCCGTGCCGGAGAATGCGGTGTGGGTCGACCTGGTCAGCCCGACCGCGGCCGAGGACAAGGCCGTGGAGCGGCTCCTGGGCATCGCCATCCCGACCCGGGAAGACATGCAGGAGATCGAGATCTCCAGCCGTCTCTATATCGAGAACAGCGCGCGCTACATGACGGCGACGCTGATGTGCCACTCCGATACCGACATGCCCCGGACCACGGCGGTGACCTTCATCCTCGGCGACCACCGCCTGGTGACGGTGCGTTACGACCTGCCGAAGCCCTTCGCCCTGGTCGAGGCCAAGCTCGCCCGCTCCTGCACCCCTTCCATCACCGGCGAGATGGTGCTGATGGAGCTGCTGGACGCCGTGATCGACCGCTGCGCCGACATCCTTGAGCGCTGCGGTTCCGACATCGACCAGGTCTCGCACGACATCTTCGAGCCGGAGAGCGAGCGCCACGGCCACGCCAAGCAATATTCCCAGATCCTGATCTCGATCGGCCGCAAGGGCGACCTGACCTCGAAGGTTCGCGAGAGCCTGGTCTCGATCGGCCGCGTCGTCACCTTCCTCTCTGCGGTGGTTGAGGGCGTGAAATGGTCCAAGGACATGCGCGAGCAGCTCAAGACCATGCAGCGCGACGTGGCGTCACTGACCGACCACGCCTCCTATCTCTCCAACAAGATCACCTTCGTGCTCGACGCCATGCTCGGCGTCGTCAATCTCGAGCAGAACAACATCATCAAGCTGTTTTCGGTCATGGCCGTTGTCCTGATGCCGCCGACGCTGATCGCCTCGATCTACGGCATGAACTTCAAGGTGATGCCGGAGCTCGAATGGGTCCACGGCTATCCGATGGCGCTGGTGATGATGCTGATCGCCGCGATTGTTCCGTACTGGATCTTCAAGTTGAAGAAGTGGCTGTAAAGCCGGAACTCGCTTGCGCTGAGATCATGCTGGAAACGTCAGCCTGACGTTCGTAGCGATACAGGATCGTCAGGCAAAGATACCTACCGATACCTTACGCCGTTCGCCGAGAGACGGTGTATCGTGTCGCAGAATAGAGCGGGATTGCGGCTGCGCGGTGATGTGTGCGCGCCGCCCCAATTCCTCCGGTAAAATTTGAGCGGTGGGCTGAACGTTTGCGCGAAACTTGTCTGCGATAAGCAGTGCGTAGCCGCGAGGAACAGCCATGGTTGAAAAACACATAACGTCGCCCCGCAACGTCATCGATCTGGCGAACTATCGTCAGTCCGTGGCGAGCGGCAAGGCGTCGTCGATGTCGGCACGCATGTGCCGGCACTGTGGTGCTCCGCTGCTCGACGGCGAGAACGACGACGACTGCTCGACTGCGTTCAGCACGGCGGCTCCGCGGCCGCGCGAGAGGTCACGTCGGATTCGACTCGATTGAGGAACGGAAGGCAAGGGCGATCCAGGTCTTGCGGCGGCGTTGTCTGGATCGCCTGCTTCCGTGTTTCGGCAAATCACCTAGCGCTTCACAATTTCTGCCGTCGAGACGAGGCTCTCGGCAATCATGCCGTCGCGGCTGAAGCCTGCCAGCAATTCTCCGATATCGCGTAGCATTGATTCGACATTCTCGCCCAACGCATCCGGCGAGGACGACGAGTAGGTGAGGGTGCGGCGTGTCAGGTCCTCCACGCTCACGTTGTGGCTGGTCTCGACCGCGACGAGCTCGGCCGGCCGAAACGCACTGCCGCGAAAGAACGCAGGCAGGTCGCGATGGGTCCGCGAGCCACGGCCGGCCTCTTCCCAGAGCTTGGCCGGCGACCAGCGGCGGCGGATCTCGTTGTAACCGTCGAGCCATGGGTTGCGGCCGTCGGCGGCCGGGAACGAGGCGCAGATCGCAATCGCACCGTCGCGCTCGACCAGCCGGTCGAGCCGCGCAAGCGTTGCCTCGCGATCCATCCAGTGCAGCGCGCGGCCGATCGTCACGACGTCGAAGCTGGCGATGTCGTCAGCAAGCGTCTCGGCCTTGCCCTCGATCAACGCAACTGTGTGACCCGCGCTCGCAGCCGCGCGGCGCGCCGCATCGAGCATGGCAGGCTCGGGGTCGACGCCGACGAGCCGGCCGACATAGGGCGCAAAGCCGAGCGCCAGGAGGCCGGGTCCGGTGCCGAGGTCGATCAGGCTGCTCTGCTCGGTGACGCCGAGCTTGTGCGCGACGGCGCGAAAGAACTCGCGCGGGTAGGGCGGCCGCAAATGCTCGTAGAGCGAGGCCGTGCTCGCGAACCGGCCCATCCTTCACCTCACATCTTCGGCCTAGACGTGCTGGCCGCCGTTGATGTGGATCTCTGCGCCGTTGACGTAGGACGAGGTGTCCGTGCACAGCACGTAGATGATCTTGGCGACCTCGTCGGGCGTGCCGAGCCGGTGCATCGGGATCTGCTGGTCGACGATCTTCTCGGTGCCCGGCGACAGGATCGAGGTGTCGATCTCGCCCGGCGCGATGGCGTTGACGCGCACGCCGACGCGGCCGAAATCGGAGGCCATCTCGCGCGTCAGCGCGGCGAGCGCGGCCTTCGAGGTGGCGTAGGCGGCGCCCGCGAAGGGATGCACGCGCGAGCCCGCGATCGAGGTGACGTTCACCACCGAGCCCTTCGCCGCCTTCAATTCCGCGATCAATCCGCGCGCCATCATGATCGGCGCGAAGAAATTGACGTGGAAGACGTGGGTCCAGGTGTCGAGATCGGTGTCGACCGAGCCGAGCCGTCCGCCGCCGGGGCCCTTCGGCGAGATCGCGGCGTTGTTGACCAGCGCGTGCAGCGTGCCGCCCTCGAGACGATTTCGGATCTCGGTGATGGCGCGCGCTGTGTCTTCAGGGTTGCCGAGGTCGACCTGGATGTGATCCTCCGGCCCTGCGTCCCACGGACAGTCTTCCGGGAAGGGATGCCGCGAGCAGGTGATGACGCGCCAGCCCGCCGACGAGAAGCGGATCACGGTGGCGTGGCCGATGCCGCGGCTCGCTCCGGTCAGGAGCAGCGTGCGGCGCGGCGCGTTCGACGAATGCGGCATGGACATCTTTCAGGTCGGCCCGAGCTCAGGGGTACATCCGCGTCTTGGACCACGGCTGGCCGGCCGCGTCACGGCGAAATTCGATGCGGTCGTGCAGGCGGAATGGGCGGTCGTGCCAGAACTCGATGCGCACCGGCGTGATGCGCCAGCCGCTCCAGCCCGGCGGCCGGGGGACTTCGCCGATGACGTATCGGGCCGCGACTTTCGCGATCGCCTGCTCGAAGGCGAAGCGGCTCTCCAGCGCCTCGGACTGCTTGCTGGCCCAGGCGCCGATCTGCGCCTGCTTCGGCCGTGTCGCGAAATAGGCGTCGGCTTCGGCGTCGGTCACCGGCGTCACGTTGCCGCGGATGCGGACCTGGCGGCGCAGCGACTTCCAGTGAAAAAGTAAAGCGGCCTTAGGATTTGCGGCGAGTTCGCGGCCCTTCTGGCTTGCGATGTGGCTGTAGAAGACAAAACCCTCGGTGTCGAAGCCCTTCATCAGCACCATGCGCACATCAGGCAGCCCGTCGGGATCGACGGTTGCGAGCGCCATCGCGTTCGGATCGTTCGGCTCGCTCTTGATCGCCTCGTTGAGCCAGGCCTCGAACAGCGCAAAGGGCTCGTCGGCGGCGGTGAAATCACCGGATGTTAAGGGTGTCTGGTGTTTCATCGAGGTCGTGTCGGTCATGTCCGGAGTCCGAGTTGCGTCCCGCGGCCCAAAACGCGCTGTTGTCCGCTCCCACCCTATATAGGGCATGGGGACGCGTTGGCCTATCGGCGATCCGTCCGTCGGGCCTTGTCTTGACGATCATCCTGATCGGGCTCGGTGCGGGCGGCTGCAGCTTTTCCCGCAATGACAAGACCGCCTATGCCAAGGCCGACGATAGCGACCTCACCGGTTCGATCGCGCGGAAGGATGCCCCGCCGACCGAGACCGATCTCGCTTTCGCGCGCAACGCCGCCTCCGATGTCCTCAGCAAGGGTGACAAGGATTCGAGCCAGCACTGGGAGAACCCGGAGACCGGGGCGCGCGGCTCGGTGACGCCGATCGCGCAGTCCTATGCCGCCGAGGGCGGCCGCAAGTGCCGCGATTTCCTGGCGAGCTACGTCAACGGCAGCACCGAAAGCTGGCTCCAGGGCGCCGGCTGCCAAAGCAGCCATGGCCGTTGGGAGATTCATACGCTAAAGCCATGGCGGAGCTGAGCAGGATCCTGACCCGGAAGGACGGTTCGCAAAGAGTGTGAACCGGTTTTCCGATAAGATCGTGCTCGAATCGAAGCGGTCCGCTTCACCCGACTAGTTGCAAAAATGCCACTCCGCCCCCACATGGATCACAGCTGGGGTGGGGAGCCCTTTGAACAAATTCGAATTCTTGAAGGAGACGTGACGGATGCGCGACCCCTATGAGGTCTTGGGGGTGCCGCGGGGCGCCAATGCTGCCGCGATCAAGAGCGCCTATCGCAAGCTTGCCAAGAAGCACCATCCCGACAGCAACAAAGGCGATCCCAAGGCCGCCGAGCGCTTCGCCGAGATCAACTCGGCCAACGAGATCCTCGGCGACGAGGACAAGCGCAAGCAGTTCGACCGCGGCGAGATCGACGCCGAGGGCAAGCCGCGCTTCCAGGGCTTTCCCGGCGGCGGTCCGCGCGGTCGCGCCGGCCCCGGCGGCTTTGAGAGCTACACGTTCCGCAGCGGTGGTGCGGGTGGCGGCCCGGGCGGCGGTGCGTTCGAGGACATCCTCAACAGCATGTTCGGAGGCGGGGTGCGCGGCGCGCGGCCCGGCGCCGGCGGCGGCGCCCAGTTCGAGTTCGACACTGGCGGGATCGGGCTCGATCTCGACGTGAATGTCGCGATGTCCGTCTCTCTGGAAGAGGCGGTCAAGGGCGGCGAGAAGCGGGTCCGGCTGCCGAACGGCAAGGAGCTCAACGTCAAGATTCCGGCCGGCGTCACCGAGGGCCAGCAGATCCGGCTGCGTGGGCAGGGCGAGAGCGCGCAGGGCCATCCGCCCGGCGACCTGCTGCTCACCATCAACATCGCGCCGCATCCCTACTTCAAGGTCGAGGGCGCGGACCTGCGGATCGATCTGCCGGTCACGCTCTATGAGGCGGTGCTCGGCGGCAAGGTCCGCGTGCCCACCCTCGGCAATGCCGTTGAGCTGTCGGTCCCGAAAAACACCTCCAGCGGCCGGACCTTCCGCCTCAAGGGCAAAGGCCTGCCGAAGGCCGGCGGAACCGGCGACCTCTTTGTCACCATCAGGATTATGCTACCAGACGGGAACGACGCCGAGCTTGAAGCATTGATGGAGAAGTGGCGGGACCAACATCCGTACAATCCGCGTAGCGGGCTCGGCTAAGGCATGATTCGGAAAAGTGCGTAGCGGTTTTCCGAAAAAATCATGCCCAAGAACTAGGGCGCTGTCCGAGACCGCGTCGACGATCGGAGCATTCTCTTCCCCACAAGGATGATGCTCAACACACGCCTGAAGCGCGGGCCGCGCTTCGACGCTGACGTCTAAGACGTGTCGGCTGTCCGGCGGGGCAGCCGATAATAAGGTGCGGCCTCGAGAGGGGGACCAGCGCGGTACCAAAAACCCCAATCGAGGCCGCCCGCGTCGATCGGCGGATCGAACGCCACTCATAATCGCGTGATCACCCGGTGCGATAATGAGACGCACACATGTCTTGATTCGAAATTTTCGATGACGGAATCTAGGCACCGCGCTCGTGCAGTTGTTCAGCCGCCGTTTTTCTCTGCCTGGTCGTAAACGGCTTGCGCCACCTTGTTCAGCCTGTCGCGGTCGCCGCCGACGCCGCTGACGACGTAGCCGACGCCGCGCTCGGCCCAGAACAGCGCCCCGTCCTTGTCCGTCCTGGCGTAGCGCATCTGCGTTGCACCATTTTCGGTCTTGGCGCTGTAGATTGTGTAGCGTTCGCCCGAGGCGCCCTCATACATCAGGAACGAGGCCGGCCCGTTCGGCCCCGGCAGGAGCCGGCCGCCGACGAGCTTCAGCCCGCTCGCCTCCAGGTTCGGCGCGAACACCGTCCAGCCGCAGCGCCTGGTCAGCCAGGCCTGGAGATGGTCGCGCTCGTTGCCCCCGACCTCGACCGGATGCCGGACCTCGACGACATAGAGGCGGTGGGCGTCGAGCGCGTCCGCGGTGAGGCTCTGGAAGGTCGAGGGGGCGTTGGCGGCGCCATGCGCGAGCCAGCCGGCGGAGCCGCCGGCGACGAAAGCCACCAGCACAGCCGCTGCGGCGCCATACATCCATTGCCGGGGGCGGCGCTCCAGGCGCTCGAGCTCCAGCCGCGCCGGCACCGGCTCCAGGGCGACGGCGTCGTAGCGGGCGTGCAGCATCTCGGCCATGGCGCGCCAGGTCTGCACGCGCTCGGCATCTTCAGGGTGGGCGGCGAGCCAGGCCTCGACATCGGCGCGGCGCTCGGCCGGCAGTTCGCCGTCGACATAGGCGTGCAGTTCGTCCTCGGTCACTGGGATATTGCGGTCGTTCATATCGTTCGTCTCTGGCTCTGCGGCCCAAAATGTTCTTCGTGACTCAACTTTGCTCGCCTCATCGGCAGGCGGGACAAAACGCGATGCATCAACTCTGCCATCATTTCACCCGCCTGAGCGCCGGGCGCTCGCCCTCCAGTGAGGCTTTGACGTGGGCGCGGGCACGTGCGAGGCGCGACATCACGGTGCCGATCGGCACGCCCTGGATGTCGGCGACTTCGCGGTAGCTCATGCCTTCCAGCATCACCAGCAGCAGCACCGAGCGTTGCTCCTCGACCAGCGTCGCCAGCGCCTTCTCGATGTCGCGCCCTTCGGCTTCGGTCCCGCTGGCATCCGGGTTGTTCTCCGTCAGTTGCATGAATTGCGGCCGCCTTGCCAGCGAGCGCCGCCGGTTCTTGTTGAGGTTGGTCAGGATCGTGTAGAGCCAGCTCCTGACGTCGCCTCCGAGGAACAGGCGCTCCGAACGCAGCGCCCGCACCAAGGTGTCCTGCACCAGATCGTCGGCCGCATCCGCATCGCGCGTCAACGCGCGGGCGTAGCGGCGCAGCGCCGGAATCATGGCTTCCACACTCTGGCGAAACGCACTCATTGCCGTCTTGACGTCCCTCACATCAGGCGCGAACGCCTCGATCATCATAACACCCGAATGGAACGGCTATTCCGGCGCTCGAAACAGCGTTAACGCCGCGTATTAGGGCTGTACCGCAGGGGAGGGCTGGTGTACCTCCAAACCTCAACCCGCTCGATGGGACGTGAAGAAATGGCGCAGAATTCAGGTCTGATGCAAGGCAAGCGCGGAGTGATCCTCGGCGTCGCCAACAACCGCTCGATCGCCTGGGGCATTGCCAAGGCATGCCACGCCGCCGGCGCCGAGCTCGCCTTCACCTATCAGGGCGATGCGCTGAAGAAGCGCGTCGAGCCGCTCGCCGCCGAGATCGGCGGCCTCGTGCTCGGCCATTGCGACGTCACCGACGCGGCGACCATCGACGCGGCGTTCGCGGTGCTGAAGGAGAAGTGGGGCAAGATCGACTTCCTGGTGCACGCGATCGCCTACGGCGAGCAGCTCGACGGCCGCTATGTCGACACCACGCAGGAGAATTTTTCGAAGTCGATGCTGATCTCCTGCTATTCGTTCACGGCGGTGGCGCAGCGCGCCGAGAAGCTGATGACGGACGGCGGCTCGCTGATCACGCTCTCTTATTACGGCGCCGAGAAGTGGATGCCGCATTACAACGTGATGGGCGTCGCCAAGGCGGCGCTGGAAGCCAGCGTGCGCTATCTCGCTGCCGATCTCGGCGAGAAGAACATCCGCGTCAACGCGATCTCGGCAGGGCCGATCAAGACGCTCGCCGCGTCCGGCATCGGCGACTTCCGCTATATCCTGAAATGGAACGAGTACAACGCGCCGATGCGGCGCAACGTGTCGACCGAGGACGTCGGCGGCAGCGCGCTGTATTTCCTCTCCGATCTCTCGCGCGGCGTCACCGGCGAGGTGCATCACGTCGATTCCGGCTATCACGTGCTCGGCATGAAGCGGCCGGACGCGCCGGACATTTCGCTCGGTGGCTAGAGCATGATCCGGAAAAGTGGCAACCGGTTTTCCGATCAGATCATGCTCAAACAAGAGAACTAGTCTTTAGCTGGAATGCCCGTGCCTACGATCTACTACCTTCGCCACGGCGAGACCGAGTGGAATGCGCTCGGCAGGCTTCAGGGCACCAAGGACGTTCCGCTGAACGCGCGCGGCCGCGCTCAGGCCGTGCAGGCCGGCAGCGTGCTGGCCGATCTGTTCAGGCGTGACGGCCGTGACAAGGCCGCGCTGCCCTATGTATCCAGCCCGCTCGGCCGCGCGCGCCAGACCATGGAGCTCGCGCGCGGCAAGCTCGAATTGCCGCCTGCCGACTATGGGCTCGATGACCGTCTGCGCGAGATCGGCTACGGCAGCTGGGAGGGGCTGACGCTGGCCGAGAGCGAGGCGAAGGATCCAGACATCTATGCGAGGCGCCTTGCCGACAAATGGACCGTCGGCCCCGCGGGCGGGGAGACCTATGCCGACGTGCAGGTCCGCGTTCGCGCCTGGTACGACGAGCTCCGGACCGACACTGTCGCGGTCGCCCATGGCGGCACCTGCCGGGCCCTGATGGTGGCCTTGGGGCTCGAGACCCCCGCCAGCGCCGCTGAGCTCTATATCGAGCAGGGCGCCGTCTACGTGTTCCGCGACGGCCGGCTGGAAAAGTTTAGTTAAGCCCGGCTCGCCGCCCCGCCCCCCCGCCGTCATGCCCGGGCTTGTCCCGGGCATCCACGTGTTTTCTTGCTTGCCGTGACCAAGAACGTGGATGGCCGGGACAAGCCTGGCCATGACGAGCTTGGCGACCATTTGACCCCCCATCCAGATCGCGTTACGTCACGTTCAGCAAAAGCGTTGTCATCCAACGTTAGGCAGCAGTTCGGTATGTCCTTCAACACCTTCGGCCACATGTTCCGCGTCACCACCTTTGGCGAGAGCCATGGGGTGGCGATCGGCTGCGTGGTCGACGGCTGCCCGCCGATGATCCCGCTGACCGAAGCCGATATCCAAAAGGATCTCGACCGCCGCCGGCCCGGCCAGTCGCGCTTCACCACCCAGCGCCAGGAGCCGGACCAGGTCAAAATCCTGTCCGGCGTAATGGCGCATCCGGAGACCGGCGTGCAGGTGACGACCGGCACGCCGATCGGCCTGCTGATCGAGAACACCGACCAGCGCTCGAAGGACTATTCGGAGATCAAGGACAAGTTTCGCCCGGGTCATGCCGACTTCACCTATGAGGCCAAGTACGGCCTGCGCGACTATCGCGGCGGCGGCCGCTCCTCGGCGCGCGAGACCGCGATGCGGGTCGCTGCCGGCGCCATCGCGCGAAAAGTGCTGCCCGACGTGAAGGTGCGCGGCGCGCTGGTGCAGATCGGCCCGCACAAGATCGACCGCGCGAAATGGGACTGGGACGAGATCGCCAAAAATCCGTTCTTCTGTCCGGACAAGGACAAGGCCGCCTTCTTCGAGACCTATCTCGACGGCATCCGCAAGAGCGGCTCCTCGATCGGCGCGGTGCTGGAGATCGTCGCCGAGGGCGTGCCGGCCGGCTTAGGTGCGCCGATCTACGCAAAACTCGATTCCGATCTCGCGGGCGCGATGATGACCATCAACGCCGTGAAGGGCGTCGAGATCGGCGCCGGCTTTGGCGCCGCCGAGCTCACTGGCGAGGAGAATGCCGACGAGATGCGCACCGGCAATGACGGCACGCGCTTCCTCTCCAATCATGCCGGCGGCATTCTGGGCGGCATCTCGACGGGACAGCCGGTGGTGGTGCGTTTTGCGGTGAAGCCGACCTCGTCGATCCTGCAGCCGCGCCTCACCGTCGACCGCAAGGGCGCCGACACCGAGATTTTTACGAAGGGCCGCCACGATCCCTGCGTCGGCATCCGCGCCGTCCCCGTCGGCGAGGCCATGATGGCCTGCGTGCTGGCGGATCATTTCATCCGGGATCGCGGGCAGGTCGGCCGCTAGTTCTTCACCTCTCCCCGCTCTGGAGAGGTGAAGACACCGCGGTGACGCTCTCATCTCGCGGTACCAGCCCACCGCGCAGCTTGACGTCAGCACAACTTCGTCCGCAAATGCGCGCATGGAAACCTCCGAGCTCCAGCGCATCACCAACTGGCTGATCGACGGCGCGCGGTCGTCCAGGACCCCGGCCGAGATGATCGCCGACATCTGCGAACATCTGGTCGAGGCCGGGCTGCCATTGTGGCGGTTCGGCGTCTTCATCCGCACGCTGCATCCGGAGATATTCGGCCGCAACTTCATCTGGCGGCAGGGCGAGGAGGTCGAGATCGGCACCGTCGATTTCGAGATCCTGGAGACGCCCGAATTCGCCAAGAGCCCGCTCCGGATCGTGTTCGAGCAGGGCCTGGAGGTCCGCGGACGGATGGACGATCCGGACAGCAAGCGGTTTCCGTTTCTCGACGACATGCGGGCCGAAGGGGCGACCGACTATATCGCGGTGCCGCTACCGTTTCTCGACGGCTCGGTGCATGCGACGAGCTGGGTGACACGACATCCCGGCGGCTTCAGCGACGACCACGTCGCGGCCATCCGCTCCATCGTGACGCCGCTTGCGCGCGTCGCCGAGATCATCAGCCTGCGCCGCACCGCCGAGATGCTGCTCGACACCTATGTCGGCAACCGCGCCGGCGCGCGCATCCTCGGCGGCCAAATCCGCCGCGGCCACAACGACACCATGCAGGCCGCGATCTGGCTCTCCGATCTGCGCGGCTTCACCGCGCTGTCGGACCGGCTGCCGGCCGAGACCGTGGTCGAGATCCTCAACCAGTATTTCGACTGCCAGGTCACCGCGATCCGCGGCCATGGTGGGGAGGTGCTGAAATTCATGGGCGACGGCCTGCTCGCGGTGTTCCCGATCGACGAATATGTCGGCGATGCCCAGCATGTCTGCTCCCGCGTGCTCGAGGCCGCGCGCGAATCCCGCGCCAGCGTCGAGGCGCTCGCCTTTCCGGTCGGCGACGTCGTCGAGCGTTTCCGCTTCGGCGTCGCGCTCCACGTCGGCAACATCCTCTATGGCAACATTGGCGGCGGCAACCGCCTCGACTTCACCTGCATCGGCCCCGCCGTCAATCTCGCCGCGCGGCTGGAGAAGATCGCCGGCCGGCTCGGTCGCACCGTCGTCGCCTCGGAAGGTTTTGCCAATGTCTGCCGCCACGACTGGCGCGCGCTCGGCGATTTTCCGATCGCGGGATTTTCGAAAGCCCAGCGCGTCTACGGGCTTGGCGAGGAGACGCCGGTGGTGATGGCGTGAGCGCGTTCAGGCCGACGATCGCGCGGATCGGCTGAGCAGAGCACTGCGGCCGCCGCTCTCGGCTGCCGCGCGCCTCAGTCCGTCCGCTCCAGATTGTCGCGCACGCGCCACTTCAGTGCGTCGATGTCGATCTGATGCACGCTGCCGCTGCCGGCGAGGTCGAGCGCGTGCGCTGCGGCGGCGCCCATCGCCATGCAGGGTCCCATCACCCGAACGCTGGAGAGTGCGGCCTTGTCGGCATCGATGCAGCGGCCGGCCGCGACGATGTTGTCGGCCTCCTGCGGCGCCAGGCTGCCGAACGGCACATAGTGGACGTGGTCCTTGTCGAAGACGTGCCAGTGATGGCCGGAGCCGTGGTCGTGCAGTTCGATCGGCCACGCCGTACGGCCGATCGCGTCTTCGAATTTGGTGCCGGCGCTGACGTCATCGACCGACAATTGCTGGCGGCCGACGATCCAGCGCGTCTGGCGGATCCCCGGAAAGCCATAGGCGCGGATGCGCGCTTTGCCGAAGCAGGCGGGGAATTCGTTCCTGAGGAAGGCGAAGGCGCGGTCGGCCTGGTCCTTGCCCTCGATGCCCTTGCGGCTCGCCTCCAGCGGCTCCAGCGGCGTTTCGACATGGGTCATGTTCATGGCGGCAACGCCGCGCCCGGGAATGACGAAGGACAGGCCCTCGCGCCGCAACAGGCCGTAGTCGCCGGCCTTCTCTCGCATGCGCGCCGGCAATTCCTCTCGGCTCGGCACCTTGCTCTCGTCGATATTCTCCACGATCAGCATTTGCGTGCCGTAGATCGGGCCGTCGTCCGGCTCGCGGCAGGCAAAACCCGCCTGCCACACCAGCGCGGCGTCGCCGGAGGCGTCGACGAAGCCGTTTGCCTCGACCTCGACGTCGCCGTAGCGGGTGGAGAGATCGATCCCGGTCACACGCCGGCCGGCGACGCGGACGTTGCGCATGACGGCGCCGACGATCACGGTGACGCCGGCCGCAAGCATCGCCTTCTCGACCCAGCGTCCGAGCGCGACCTCGTCGTAATAGACGACGGTGGTGTGCGGCCCGCGGCGGTAGAACAGCGCGTTCTCCTGCGCACCGAGGTCGCCCAGCAGATCGTCGGCGATACCGTGGGTGAACTGGTAGCCGTCGCTGCCGTTCGAGAACAGGCCGCAGAAGGTGCCGATGATGGAGTTGACCGCCTGGCCGCCGAGCGCGGGCAGGCTATCGACCAGCACCACCTTGCGCCCGGCGCGCGCGCCCTCGATTGCCGCAGACATGCCGGCTGCGCCCGAACCGACCACGCAGATGTCGGCGACGACGCGCGACGGCTTCTGGTTTGCGGCACGCCGGACGATTTTGGTGCCCGCGGTGACTTCGCTCGTGCTCATGGCTCGCTCCGTGTTCTTGTTGTCGTTGTCGTCAGTCATCTCGGCGTCGTCGGCCGGTCCGGGACGAAGGATTTGTCGATGATCTTCTCGGCATCGATGTCGGGTTCGATCATCTTCTGGCGCTTGAACCAGGCGATCTGACGGGCGATGTCGGCGCTGTCGAGCGCGGGATCGACGACCGAGAGCCCGATGCGGAGCTGCTCGACCTTCTGCTCTGTGTATTTGGAGATGATCGCAAGCATCGCGTCGCCTTCCTCGCTGCGGACGAACTTGCCGTCCGCATCGCGTTTCAACAGCACGCGCGCATAGTCGTCGGCGCCGCGGCGATAGGCGGCCAGCACCTTCTCGACCAGCTTGCGGTTCTTCTCGATCGTCGCGTTCGAAGCCACGACGCAGCCGAGCATCCAAGGCGTCTCGTCACCGACGAAGCCGAGAATGATCGCGTCGCCAGAGGCGACCACCGGGCTGATCGTGGTCGTGGCGGTAAGCGCCGCGTCGAGCTGGCCGCCCTTGATGGCAGCGGCGACATTCGGCAACGATTGGAGCGGAACGACCCGGACGGAGGTCACGTCGAATTTCAGCTTGTCGGAGATCAGGCCGAGCGAATAATGGAAAGTCGAGCCGATTTGCGTGATGCCGACGGAATGGCCCGGAAAATCCTTCAGCGCCTTCAGGCCCGAATCATACGCGCGCTTGGAGGCGACGTAAGCGGTATTCTGGAAGCCGGGTGCCTCGCGCGCCGTGCCGGCAATCACCTTCAGTCCGCCCTTGCCCGCGAGGTTGTAGAAAGCGGCCGTGAAGCCGGTGAAGCCGATATCGATATCGCCGGAGACGCTCGCTACCGCGATCGGCACGGCGGCGTCGAAGAACTTTAGATCGGCCTCGATCCCTTCTTGCTCGAAATAGCCACGCTCCTTGGCGAGGAACAACGGGGCGGCCGAGGAGAGTTTCAGCAGCCCGATGCGGACCCGTTCGGCCGCTTGCGCCATGCTGCTAGTGAGGAAGGTGATCGCCGCCAGCGTCAGAATCAGTCGGCCTCTTGTCACGAAGCTTCTTCTTGATTTGCCCACTTCCGTCGTTTCCCGCCCTGCTTGTTGTCCGGCCTGCCCCGGTTTTGCGGCATTGTCGGCGATCTCTGGCGGGAATGCAAAGTCGGAAAGCGCGGATGGCCTATTCCTCCGGTTCGGTCGTGAACAGCAGCGGATAGCCCTTGGCGCGGCCGGCATCGGTGGCGCGTGTCGCCTTGGTCTCGGCGACGTCCTTGGTGAACACGGCGACCACGCAGGTGCCGAGTTTGTGGGCGGTGATCATCACCTTGTAGGCCTGATCCTCGGTCATGCGGAATTCGGCCTTCAGGACCATGGTCACGAATTCGCGCGGCGTGTAGTCGTCGTTGATCAGGA
Organism: Bradyrhizobium sp. B117; assembly: GCF_038969555.1. Classification (NCBI taxonomy): domain Bacteria; kingdom Pseudomonadati; phylum Pseudomonadota; class Alphaproteobacteria; order Hyphomicrobiales; family Nitrobacteraceae; genus Bradyrhizobium; species Bradyrhizobium sp. B117. The sequence continues at coordinate 7,456,471 of NZ_CP152414.1, read as the reverse complement.
TGACCTTGTGCAGCCGCGGCCGCTCGACCTTGGTCTTGGTCTTGGTTTTGGTTTTCGGCGTCGTGACGGTGTCGTTCATTCCGCCTCCCCGACAGGGCGGGCTCGGGTTCCTGCCGGAGCGATCAGCTCGCGGCCTTCGCACCATATTGCAGGACCTGCACCTTCTCCAAGGTGATCAGGCCGCTCGACATCATGCCATCCAGGATGGGCAGGAATGCGTTGATGTTGTCCTCGCTGTCGACGATCTCGATCAGGAGCGGCAGGTCCTCGGACAGCCGCAGGATTTTGGAAGTGTGCAGCCGGCTCGATTTACCGAAGCCCATCGGGCCGCGCAGCACGGTCGCGCCGGCGAGGTGCCGCTCGCGCGCCGTCGTCACGATCGCTTCATAAAGCGGCTTGCCGTCATAATGGTCGCTCTCGCCGATGAAGATCCGGAGCGAAACCGCCTGATTGGGAATCTGCATAGTCAGCTCCTTTTCAGGCGATTATAGCGGCTCGCCAGCATATGGCCGAGCCAAACCGACACCAGCCAGCAGACGACCGACGCGGCGATATAGGCCAGCGCCGTATATTTCATGCCGCCGTGGAACAGGCGGAAGGTTTCCAGGCTGAAAGTGGAGAAAGTGGTGTAGCCGCCGCAGAACCCGGTCATCACGAATTGCCGGTGCTCGGGCCGCGCCAGCACGCGGCCGTCGGGGCCGGTCAGCGCCGCGTAGAAGCCGATGATCAGCGAGCCCGTGGCGTTGATGAACAGCGTCGCGATGGGGAAGCCGGGCCCGGTGTCGAGCGCGAGCCCGACCAGGTAGCGCGTCAGCCCGCCAATGATGCTGCCGGCGGCCACCCAGGCATAGAGCGTCGCGGTGCGCCAGCGCTCGGCGGAGGAGGGGGACTTCATCTGCCGTTAGCCTCCAAAACTGTCCGCGAGCAGGAAGCCGCAACTGACGGCGGCGAGGCAGAGCCCGACCGAGAACACGACATTGCCGAGCGCGTGCATCGGCTCGCCGTTGCGGGCGAGCGTCAGCGTTTGCAGGCTGAACGAGGACACCGTGGTGTAGCAGCCGAGGAAGCCGGTCACCGCGAATAGCCAGGGATTGGGCGCGGCGAACACCGAGCCGGGATGCGTTGCCAGCGCGCCGAAGATGCCGATCAGGAAGGCGCCGGTGACGTTGATGGTCATGGTGCCCCACGGAAACGTCTCGCCCATCCGCCGGGCGATCGCGCCGGAGACGAAATAGCGCGCGCAGCCGCCGAGCACGCTGCCGATCGCGATCGCGATCACTCCGCTCAGCATCACTTGTCCTCCGCGACGGGGCCGTTGCCCACAGTGAGCAGCCCCACGAGCGCCACCAGTGCGAAGCCGAGCCCGGCGAGGAATGTGCCCGCAGGACCATAGGCATCCCACAATGCGCCGGCGATCACGCTGGCGGCGAGCAAGGCAATCCCCGTGAATAGGTTGAAATAGCCGAAGGCGGTGCCGCGCAGGCTCGGCGGCGCAGCGTCGGCGACCTGGGCCGAGAGCAGGCCTTGCGTCAATCCCAAGTGCAGCCCCCACAGCACGACGCCGAGCGCGAGGCCCCCAAGACTCGGCAGCAAGGCGAGCGCGAGGTCGGCGCCGGCGAGAAAGAGGAGGCCGAGCGCGAGCAGGGCGGTCCGGTTGATCCGGTCGGAGAGCACGCCGGCCGGATAGGCCGACAGCGCGTAGGTGATGTTCATCAGCACCAGCACCGCCGGCACCCACATCGCATTGAGCCCAATGTTCTGCGCGCGCAGGATCAGGAAGGCCTCGCTGAAGCGGGCCAGCGTGAAGACGACGCCGACCGCGACGACGCGCCAGTACACCGATCCGAGCTGCCGCATCGCCGTCAGATTCAGCGGATTGGTCGCGGGCTCCCGGCTCGGGTCCGGCTCCGGCTCGTGGACCGCGAGCGCGATCAGGGCGAAGGACAGGAAGGCCGGCAGCACGGCCATCCAGAACACGAGGGTGAAATTATCCGCCGTCCACCACATCAAGCCGATCGCCGCGAGCGGCCCGACGAAGGCGCCGATGGTGTCGAGCGACTGCCGCAGGCCGAAGCTCGCGCCGCGCAGGCCTGCAGGCGCTATGTCGGCGATCAGCGCATCCCGCGGTGCACCGCGAATGCCCTTGCCGACCCGGTCGATGAAGCGCGCTGCGACCAGCCATCCGACGCTGGGGGCGAGCGGGAAGAGCGGCTTCGTCATCGCGGCCAGCCCATAGCCGAGGGCGGCGAGCAGCTTGCGGCGGCCGAGCCAGTCGGACAGTGCGCCCGAAAAGATCTTGGTGATCGAGGCGGTCGCCTCCGCGACGCCCTCGATGAAGCCGACGGTGAGCGTGGAGGCGCCGAGCACGGTGACGAGATAGACCGGCAGCAGCGCGTGGATCATCTCGGAGGAGACGTCCATCAGCATCGAGACGAAGCCGAGCACCCAGATCCCCCTGGGCAACGTGCTGCGCGCAGCATTCGGTGTCGTCGTCACGCCTTCTCCTTCGTCCGGCTTCAGGCAACAAAAAACCCGCCATCGGCGGGTTTGTCCATGCTCCCGCCAAAGGCGGAGGCTCAATGATTGCCCCACCTCAAGCAGGAGTCATCAGCCCATTACGGTCCAGGTACAATCTGAGCCGCCGGGCGGTTGTCGGGGGACTCCATCCCCATCTGTGCGTCCAGCCTAGCATGGAAATCGCGCCGGACAAGTGGGCGGGGGAGTAGCTCCACTAACGCCGTCATTCCGGGCCTCGCGAAGCGAGAACTCTGGCGCGCCCTTGCGCGCCAGAGAATCTCGAGATTCCGGGTTCGGCTCTTCGAGCCGCCCCGGAATGACGGAGCCCGTGGTCGCACGCGTTCCGATGACGCAAGCGCGGCAACACCGCGGCGGCTTTGCGTAAAGCGCGAAATTCCTAACTCGAATGTGAAGCGGAAGCGATCTTCGCGCTTTGCGGCAAGGCGATTGCATGTCACCATCGCGTCATACGACGGGAGACTGCGATGCGCTTGCTGTTCTCGATCGGGGCTGTGCTGGTGGCCGGCATGTTGGCCGGAGGGGAGGTCGCGGGAATCGCGGCACCAGGACCCAAATTTGAGCCGTCCAGACATCAGCCGCAACGCCTTGCAGCCGACAAGGATGCGCAGACCGTCGACGTCGAGCTGATCCTCGCGGTCGACGTCTCCTACTCCATGGACATGGACGAACTCGCGGTGCAGCGCGAAGGTTATGCGCAGGCGATCCAGTCGAAGGAATTCCTCCAGGCGCTGAAGCTCGGTCCGAACGGCCGGATCGCGGTGACCTATTTCGAATGGGCGGCCTCCAGCGACCAGAAGGTCATCATCCCCTGGCGGCTGATCGACGGACCGGAGACTGCCGATGCGGTCGCGGCCGAAATCATGAAGACGCCGATCCGGCGCGCCTCGCGCACGTCGATTTCCGGTGCGATCAATTTCGCGATGCCGCTGTTCGAGGAGGATCCCTATCGCGGCCTGCGCCGCGTGATCGACATCTCGGGCGACGGTCCCAACAACAATGGCGGCCCCGTGACGGTGGCGCGCGACGCCGCGCTCGAGAAGGGCATCGTCATCAACGGCCTGCCGATCATGGTCAAGGAGCCGTCCTACTCGACCATGGATATCGACAATCTCGACTACTATTACGAAGACTGCGTCATCGGCGGTCCCGGCTCCTTCGTGATCTCGATCAAGGATCGCGAGAAGTTCAAGGAAGCGATCCGCACGAAACTCCTGATGGAGGTGGCGGGCCGCACGCCGGAGCGACCCGTGGTGCCCGTTGCCGACAAGGACAAGGAGCCGCGGGTCAATTGCATGATCGGCGAGAAGATCTGGTCGGACCGCTGGGGCCGCTGAGCCGCGCGACCTGTCGAATGGGACCGTTTGCCTCACTCGCGCAGCGGTTGAATTTAACGGCTCGTTAACCAGCGCGTGGTCTTAATCCAATTGTTTCCAGCTGTTTCAGGATCATGTCCTGATACTGTGTGCCGACACGCGAACGAAAGCGTCCTTGTCAGGATCGTCCGCCGAGCAATCCAATGGCCGTCATCTCGTCCAGCACCAACCAGATATCGCCCGCCAACGAGCGGATGTATCACCAGAGCAACCTGGTCGGTGACTGGAAAGGCAATTGGGCGGGCAACAACCAGCAAGTCGGCTTCAAGGTCGTGAACATCCGGGGAGCCCGAGCCCAGATCGAGTATACCCATAATGGGCATACCGAGCGCGGTTTCGGCCAGGTCAATGGTGCGACCATCACCTACGGCAACGTCACTGTCGGCACCAAGGATGGCAAGAATCTCGCGCTGGTGTTCTCCGCCGGCGGCGGCCAGGCGACCGCCACTCTCGCAAAGCAGGCGCCTCCCGGTTCCGACAGCAACCTCATGGGAACCTGGGGCGGCTATTCGGCCGACAATGGCAAGAGCGCAAGCTTTCGCGTCCTTGCCATCAACGGCAAGGAAGCCACGGTCAGCGTCACCACCGACGGCATCACCCGCCAGGGCACCGGCTACGTCTACAAGAACGTGATCACGTTCGGCCAGTCGCAGATCGCGACCGACGACGGCAAGAACGGCAAGATCATCTACCAGGTCGGCACCAAGTCCTTCATGGTGCCGGTGACGAAGTACCCGCCGACGAACGGTTCGTCCTCGGTGGACAAGACGGCCTAGCCGCTACGGCTCGTTGTCGCGGACTGCGTCAGCGCTTTCAATTGCCGGTCGATTTCACGCAAGACATCGCAGGCGGACGCAAAGGCACCATCGCCGATCAATCGCCAGACCTCTTTCGTCTGCTCGTTCAGATGCGAAATCGTCAGCGTCAGGCGCGCGGCTTCCCCCAGTGCGCCTTTTTCGTTGATGAGATAGCGTTCGTTCAACGCAAACAGAACCTGTGCGACGCAAGCCAGCGACTGGTAGGCGCATCCGGCGACATGGGTCCATTCGTCGCGCGCGATGGCCAGCTCTGCGTTCTCGATGGCGAACAGCACTTCCCACTGGAAGCGCCGGATCAGAGCGCACCGCAACGGCTGCGGGTAGGGCAGCGCGGCAGACTTCAGCCGGGCGATCAGGGCCTCTGGATCGTGCAGCGGCTGGCAACAGGCGATCTCGCCCATCCAGATCGCCGAGCAGAAGCCATGTGGATGGCCGGGCTGGTAATCCATGGTGACGACGCCTGCTTGGCAGGATGCCATCACGGCCTCGACCGCATCGATGTTGCGGTAGAGCAGATCGACCTTGTTTCCTTCGACCGACAGCCAGGCGCCGCCGACGATCCACGGTCCCCATTCTCCGATCGGCGTCACCGACGTAGTGGCCGGGTCGTCAGCGATCGTCTTCGCCGCCGCCAGGAGCCGTTCCGTGTCCAGCGGGCTCGCCGCCGTGAAGTAGAGCCCGATGTCGTAGTCCGACGCCGGATGTGCACTGCCCCGCGCACGCGAGCCGCCGAGCACGATGGCCGCGATGCCCGGCACTTCGGCGAGAGCGGATGTCAGGCGCGTGAGCAGGGGATCGTGCGGCATGGAGGGCAATTTTGCTGATGCTACTTCGCAGCCAGCGGCGGCAAGGGCGGGACGCTGTCCTTCGGCGCTTCCGCCTGCATCGTGATCAGCGTCATCGAGACCAGGTCGTAATAGCCGATCAGGCCGATGATATCCATGATGCCGCGCTCGCCGAATTTCTGCTGGGCGGCGCGATAGACCTCATCGGACACCTTCTTGTCGCGGTAGAGCGCCATCGCGAGATCATAGAGCGCGGCTTCATCATCCTTCATCGTCTGCGGCCGCACGCCGTTTGCGACGTCCTTGGCGACCTGCGGATCGAGGCCGGCTTTCATCGCCAGCGGATAATGCGCGAACCATTCGTACTGCGCCGTCCATTGCCGTGCCGTGATCAGGATCGCGAATTCGCTGAGGCGCGCCGGCAGCGACGAATTCCAGCGCAGATAGTCAGACATCGCCGAGAGCTTTGGCGCCAACTCGGGGTTGCGGATATAGGCGCGATAGGGCGGGTTGGTGAACTTGGCGTTGCGCGGCGGCACCGCGATCGCATCGGCCCATTCCTTCTGCGGCGGCGTGAGTTCGTCCGGCTTGAGCGGTGTGAAGCGCGTCGGCTCGGCCGCGTGGCCCGCGCGGGAGATCGTCACGGCAAGCAGCACAACCAGCGCCAGGCCGGAATATTTCATCGTCATCCTCCCATGTTGGCGGACTCATGCCGCCTTGTTCGATCGCCAGCTTACGTTGCAGCCTGGCCCGTGCAAGACCTCGGGCGCGCATGCTACACTGCGCGCTGGAGATTGCTTGCGATGGAGAGGGACCAATGACCGACGAACCCGTGATGATGGCCGGCTCAGCCACCGTCTTCGTCGTCTCCGATATCGCCGCCAGCCTTGCCTATTACCGCGACGTGCTCGGCTTCGAGGTCACTTTCGAATATGGCCAGCCTCCGTCCTATGCCTGCCTCTGCCGGGACGAGGTCGGCCTGCATCTGCTCGCGGCGGCCGCAACGAAACGGCTGCCCGGACATGGCGGTCTCTGCGTTTTCGTCCGCGACGTCGACGAGATTTGTGCCGAAGTCTCGCGGCGCGGTGCCAGGCTGCTCAACCGGCCGGAGGACCGCGATTACGGCATGCGCGATTTCGACGTCGTCGATGCCGACGGCAACCAGATCACGTTCGGAATGGGCGTGGGCGACGCGGCCTGACATCGTCGGCCGCGGCGCTTGCGCGCGTTCAGATCCGTGCCTCCAGGATCAGGTTGAACGGGGTCTCGGCGGCGCGGCGGAAGCGCGACAGGCCGCCTTCGCCCGCGACCTTGCGCAGCCTCGCCTCGCCGGCTTGGGCGCCGAGCGCCAGGCCCACCTCCTGATCGAGCGAGGCCGGCGTGCAGATCATGGTCGACGCCGCGTAATAGACGCGCCCGACCGGGTTGAGGTTGTCCTCGAGGCGGTCGCCCGCGAACGGCTCGACCAGCATGCAGGTGCCGTCCTTGGCCATGCTTTCGCGCACGTGGCGGATGGCGCCGACCGGATCGCCCATGTCGTGCAGGCAATCGAAGAAGCAGACGAGATCGTAGCCCTCGGCCGGATAGGACTTGGCCGAGTGCACCGCGAAGCTGACGCGATCGCCGAGCTTTGCTTCGGCTGCAGCCTTTCGCGCCGCCTCGATCGAGCCCTCGTGATAGTCGAAGCCGTAGAAGCGCGAATTGGGGAAGGCCTCCGCCATCAGCCGCGTCGAGACGCCGTGACCGCAGCCGACGTCGGCGACCTTGGCACCGCGCTTGAGCTTGTCCACGACGCCGTCCAGCGCCGGCAGCCACTCCTGCACCAGATGATGCATGTAGCCGGTGCGGAAGAAACGGGCGGTGCCGCAGAACAGGCACTCGCTGCGCCGATTCCAGCCGACACCCTTGCCGGTCTTGAACGCGTCCGTGATCTTCGGCTCGTCGAGAAACGCTGCGGCAATGACGTTGCCGACGGCGCCGAGGAACACCGGGCTGTCCGGGTCGGCAAGCGCCATCGCCTGCTCTGGCAGCATCGAGAATTTTCCGGATGCTGAGTCAAATTCGACGTACCCGGACGCCGCCTGGCTCGAGAGCCATTCACGGACATAACGCTCAGTCGTTCCGGTGGCGCTCGCCAGCTCGACGGAGTTCATCGGTCCCTTGGCGGCGAGGGTGCGGTAAAGGCCGAGCTTGTCGCCCAGCAGGACCAGCGATGCGTTCATCGCCGCCCCGACCTCGGTGATCATCTTGCCCATAAAGGCATTCAACCTGTCGGTATCGACGTCCATGATAGCCTCCATGCGATGGCGGACATTTCGAGGGTCCGCGCACATCCACTGTCGGGAGCGCGCTGCATGCCCTGTAAATGGGTCCGCGCGTCGGAGGGGAGGTTCATGGCGTCAGGAAAAGGTGATGGCCGGAACCGGATCGCGTGAGCCCAGGCATTGCGTCGCTGGCATTTGCACGATCATGGGCATATAATCTGCGAGGTTTCTGACGGTCACCTGAATGTCCAGCTTCACTCGGTCCTGCGCTCTTGCAACTCTGTTCGCGGTGCTCTGCCTCGGCGATGCGCCGGCCCATGCGCAGGCGGCCCCGCTGCAATATTGGATTCCGGGCGGGCCTTTCGGCTTCGGCGGCAGCGCCGTCCAGAGCGCCGACGCTTACGGCAATTTTCCGAGCTTCAATGCGGCCGATGCCAATGGCGGCTATGATTTTCGTCCCGGTTTCTTTGTCGGCGGCGCGCGCGGCAATCTTGGTTTGAGCGGCCTCAGCCAGTCCGTCCCGGCCGGCAATTTCAGCGCGCTGTCCTATGACAGCACGCAGTTCGGTTACAACACCAAGACTGCGGGCGGCATGCCGGTCACGTTCTTTGCCGGTTTCAACTCGCTGAAATATGGCGACGGCATCGGCAGCTCGCTTGCGCCGCTCACCTCTGGTGCCTCTCCCGGCTATAGCGCGTTCGCGGGGGTCGAGTTCAAGCCGACCTCCAATCTCAGCCTGTCGTTCGGCGCCGGTGTCGTCCAGCAGGATTCGGGCCGCATGGACAGCGATATCCGATCGAACATGCTGCCCGGCGAGTCGCCGGCGTTGAGCGGGTTGCGGCGCTAGAGCATGACCCGGGAAAGTGTGCAGCGGTTTCCCGAAAGGTCATGCTCAAACAAAAAGACTACCGCGTAAATCGCGCCACCAGCTCCACATGCGGCGTATGGCGGAACTGGTCCACCGGCACCACGTTCTCGATCTTGTAACCACCATCGATCAAGAGCCGCGCATCGCGGGCAAACGTTGCGCTGTTGCAGGACACTGCGATCACCACAGGCACCTTGCTCGCGGCAAGCTTCAGCGCCTGCGCCTGCGCGCCCTGGCGCGGCGGATCGAACACGACCGCGTCGAAATCGCGCAGCTCCTGCGGCACCAGCGGGCGGCGGAACAAATCGCGCGGCTCGCACCTGATCGGCTTCAGGCCGGGCGTGCGCGCGGCTTTCGCGAGTGCGGCGATCGCGCCGGCATCGTTGTCATAGGCGGTGAGGCGCGCCTTCTCAGCAAGCCTAAGCGCGAACGGGCCGACGCCGCAGAAGAGGTCGAGAACCTCCTTGGCCTTGCCGACGCGCTCGGCGACGAGCGCGGCCAGCGTCTCTTCGCCCGCAACCGTCGCCTGCAAGAACGAGCCGGGCGGCAACGTCACGTCAGCGCGACCCATCTTCACGATCGGTAGCAGACGTTGCAGCACCAGCTCGCCATGCCGCGTCAGCCGCGCCAGGCGGTGCTGCTCGGCGACGCGCGACAGCGCGGTGACGATCGGTGTCGGCAGCGGGCCGGAGCCGCGCACGTCGACATCGAGGCCGTTGACGGTCGCGGTGACCTGGATGTCGAGCGGTTTCGTCACCAGCATTTTCGATGTCAACGGCTCAGCCAGCGCCCAGGCGGCGTCGAGTGCACCTTCGAGGCCGGGATCGAGGATCGGGCAGCGATGGATCGGGATGACGTCGTGCGAGCTCGCCGCCGAGAAGCCGACCTTGAGCACGTCATGTGTGCCAAATCTTCCATGCAGCGTGACGCGACGGCGGCCGGCGCCGTGGGCATCGACCAGCGGCGCCACCTCGCAATCGATGCCGGCCTGCGCCAGCGTCTCGACCACGATGCTGCGCTTCCAGGCGCGGTACGGCTCGGCTGCCCAGTGCTGGATCGCGCAGCCGCCGCAGATGCCGAAATGCGGGCAGAACGGTTCGATGCGCTCGGGGCTGGCGACATCGACCGCCAGAAGCTTGCGGCGATCAGGATGGTTGCCCGCGACGTGATCGACCTCGACGGTCTCGCCGCCAAGCGTGTAAGGCACATAGATCGCTTCGCCGGCGTCGAGGCAGACGCCGTCGCCGCGATGGCCGACGTGATCGATCCTCAAGCGTTCAACCACGGCGCGCGCCCAGGAAGAATTCGATGTTGCCGTCGCCGCCCGTAATCGGCGAGGGGAAGATTTCGATGTCGGTGCAGCCGAGCGAAGCGGCGAAGGCGGCGATGTCGTCGCAGATCTCCTGATGCACGGCGGTGTCGCGGATGATGCCTTTCTTGTTGTGCTTCCGCTCCGCCTCGAATTGCGGCTTGATCAGCGCGAGCAGGCTCATCGGCGCTGCCGCCAGCGACAGCGCCACCGGCAGCACGGTTTTCAGCGAGATGAAGCTGACGTCGATGACGACGACATCGGGCCGCGCCGGCAGGCGCTTGCCGTCGTAGCTGCGAATGTCCGTTTCCTCCATCGACACGATCTTGGGATGACCGCGCAGCGAGGGATGCAGCTGGCTGGTGCCGACATCGACGGCAAAGACGAGGCCCGCGCCGTTCGCCAGCAGCACTTCTGTAAAACCACCGGTGGAAGCGCCGACGTCGAGGCAGACATGGTCCTCGATCTCGATCGGGTAGCGCTCCAGCGCGCCGGCGAGCTTGACGCCGCCGCGCGAGACGTAGGGGTGCGCGGGTTCGGCCTGGATCACGGCATCCTCGGCGATCGTCTCCGACGGTTTTGCAACCTGCTTGTCGTCGGCCGTGACGAGGCCGGCCTCGATCGCCGCGCGCGCCCGCGCCCGGCTCTCGAACAGGCCGCGCTCGACCAGCAGAACATCCGCACGCTTGCGGGCAGGGGACATCGTTCTCTCCGGAAGCGACTGAGCGCTTATGTAGCGATCAATTGCGCGGCCGCCATCCGGACGCAAGTCTCGAACGCGGCGAGGTCGTTCCAGACGTCGTTAGGCATCTGCACCGGCGTTACCAAGGGGCAGCCGTGCAGCTCCAGCGCATGGATCATCATGAGGTTGTCGACGAGGCCGAAGTCCTCGACCGTCAGCCCCTGCGCATCGACCAGCCGCCCGTCCTCGGAGGTGACGTGCGCGAGGCGGCCGAGACGGTCGGCATAGGTGGCGGGATCGTTGGAATAGGCGAGACAGAACTTGCGGCGGCCGGCCATGTAGCCGAGCTCGTAGACGGTGCCGGGATCGGCGCCGGCGCCGCGGAACGGGATGAGATTGGCAATGATGGCGTCGGCCTCGTCCATCATCGCCTCGTTGCCGCAGAAAATCTGCCGCGCGGCGTCGGGTGCGTCGAGGTCGACGGCATTGTCGAGCGGATAGAGGCCGGTGAGCCCGTGCGCCGCGCAGATCTCGACCTTGCGCCGGCCGATCTCAACCGCATCCGGCAGGAACACGTCGGGGCCTGCCAGATAGATTTTCATGGGTGAGGTCTGCCGATGCGAAGCGCGGTGCCACACCTCTCCCATCGGGAGAGGTCGGCGCGAAGCGCCGGGTGAGGGGTTACGCTCTCACGTGGGACCTGAACGCCTCACCCGGATTACTTGCGCAATCCGACCTCTCCCGATGGGAGAGGTGGGGTCCAGCGTCTGTCGCGATGGCTTAGGCCAGCTTGACCGTCTCGGTCTTCACGTCCTTGCCGAGCGCCTCGAACACCTTGGCGACGATGCCCTTGGCGTCGAGACCGGCGCGGCCGTACATCGCCGCCGGCGTGTCGTGGTCCTGGAACACGTCAGGCAGCACCATCGAGCGGAACTTGACCATTCCGCTGTCGAGCACGCCCTGGTCGGTCAGGAACTGCGCGACATGCGAGCCGAAGCCGCCGACCGAGCCTTCCTCGATCGTGATCAGGATCTCGTGGTCGCGGGCGAGCTTGAGCACCAGCTCGGTGTCGAGCGGCTTCATGAAGCGCGCGTCCGCGATCGAGGTGGAGAGGCCGAGGGCGGCGAGCTCGTCGGCGGCCTTCTCGCATTCGGCGAGGCGGGTGCCGAAGGAGAGCAGGGCGATCTTGCTGCCCTGGCGGATCATGCGACCCTTGCCGACATCGAGCGGAACGCCGACGTCCGGCATCTCGATGCCGCGGCCTTCGCCGCGCGGATAGCGCAGCGAGCTCGGACGGTCGTCGATCGCGACCTGGGTCGCGACCATGTGCACCAGCTCGGCCTCGTCCGCCGCCGCCATGATCACCATGTTGGGCAGACAGCCGAGATAGGCGTTGTCGAACGAGCCGGCATGGGTCGCACCGTCGGCGCCGACGAGGCCGGCGCGGTCGATGGCGAAGCGGACGGGCAGGTTCTGGATCGCGACGTCATGCACGATCTGGTCGTAGCCGCGCTGCAGGAAGGTCGAGTAGATCGCACAGAACGGCTTGTAGCCTTCGCTGGCAAGACCGGCGGCGAAGGTCACCGCGTGCTGCTCGGCGATGCCGACGTCGAAGGTGCGGTCCGGGAACGCCTTGTTGAAGATGTCGACACCGGTGCCGGACGGCATCGCCGCGGTGATGGCGACGATCTTGTCGTCTTTCTGGGCTTCCTTGACGAGGCTCTGGCCGAACACGTTCTGGTAGGCCGGCGCGTTCGGCTTGGCCTTGGCTTGCGTGCCCGTCGCGACGTCGAACTTGACGACGGCGTGGTACTTGTCGGCGGAGGCTTCCGCCGGGCCGTAGCCCTTGCCCTTCTGCGTCACGACGTGGACCAGGATCGGGCCTTCCTCCATGTCGCGCACGTTCTTCAGCACGGGCAGCAGATGGTCGAGGTTATGGCCGTCGATCGGGCCGACGTAATAGAAGCCGAGCTCCTCGAACAGCGTGCCGCCGTCCATCATGAAGCCGCGGGAATATTCCTCGACGCGGTTGGCGCGGTTGGCGATGATCTTGGGCAGGCGCTTGTTGATCTGCTTGGCCGCGTCGCGCAGCGTGCGATAGGTCTTGCCGGAGTAGAGGCGCGACAGATAGGCGCTCATGGCGCCGACCGGCGGCGCGATCGACATGTCGTTGTCGTTGAGGATGACGATCAGGCGCGAGTTCATGGCGCCGGCGTTGTTCATGGCCTCATAAGCCATGCCCGCCGACATCGCACCGTCACCGATCACTGCGATAACGTTGTTCTTGCCGCCGGAGAGGTCGCGCGCGACGGCCATGCCGAGACCGGCCGAGATCGAGGTCGAGGAATGCGCGGCGCCGAACGGATCGTAATCGCTCTCGCTGCGCTTGGTGAAGCCGGAGAGGCCGCCGCCGGTGCGCAGCGTGCGGATGCGGTCGCGGCGGCCGGTGAGGATCTTGTGCGGATAGGCCTGATGGCCGACGTCCCAGATCAGCCGGTCGCGCGGCGTGTCGAAGACGTAGTGGATCGCGGTGGTGAGCTCGACCACGCCGAGGCCCGCGCCGAAGTGACCGCCGGTCACCGAGACGGCATCGATGGTCTCCTGCCGTAGCTCGTCGGCGACCTGGCGAACCTGCTCGATCTTGAGCTTGCGCAGGTCGTCCGGGGTCCGGATGGTGTCGAGAAGCGGCGTCTTACTGTATGCGTTCACGGCGATTTCCAATTTGTCAGCGCCGGAAGGTCGTTCCGGTGCGCGATGGGTTTGCACAATATCGGCGCAGCGCGAATCCTAAAACCGTCGGAGCCACCTGCCTGGGGCACGGCCCCGTCTTCAAGCTTAGGTGAGCTTAGGTGCGCTCCGGTTCAGTCTCTGTGATCCCTGTCACTTAGATCGGCTTCGTCCGTCCCAGCCAATTCACCAGCAGTTTGAAGCGCTTGTCGTCGGTAATCAGTGCCCACGCAAGGCTTGCAAAAAGCCACACTCCGCGCAGCTTTACACCAAAGCTTGGGCCAAAGCCAACCCGCCCCGCCGATTACGGTCATGCAGCTGCAACCGGCGGGCCAGATTGGTTAACCTTGGGCAGGGACCGGCGGTTCCTCCCCAACTGCTTCGTTGGCAGCGCTTTTCGGTGAAAATATGTACTTTTTGCCCGCTTGTGGCCTGGTTCCGGCCTGCGGAGGCGTTGGATTTGACCGGTTCCGCAGCCGGAACGCTCGCGGAACTACCCCGCCACGGAAAATACGGACGGAACTCCCGCATGAAGCCTTTCACGCAGGCGGCGCCGGGCAGAATGGAATTGGGCGTGTCGGCCTTACTGCACGTCGAGCGGCGTGGTGCCTGTGGCCTGGCCGCTGGCATCGGTGGTGATCTTGTCGACGCGGGCCTCGGCCTGGCGCAGCAGGTCCTCGCAGCGGCGCTTCAAGGCTTCGCCACGCTCGTAAATCGTCACGGATTCCTCGAGCGGCACCTTGCCGTCCTCGAGCCGCTTGACGATCGTTTCGAGTTCCTCGATCGCGCGCTCGAAGGTGAGCCTGGAGACGTCGACTTGGGTGTTTTCGGCCATATCCGTTTCCGATTGCCCTATTCGCTTTCCTTGGAGTGAAGGCAGGTTTTGCGGGCTTAATGTGGCGATTGTCGTCAGGCGCCCATGAGGGCGCCGACATGCGCCGTAACAGATTCTTTCAATCCTTGCAGGTCATAGCCGCCTTCGAGCACGGAGACAACGCGCCCGCCTGCGGACTTGTCGGCAAGGTCCATCAGCTTGCGCGTGACCCAGGTGTAGTCCTCGGCGCGCAAATTCAGGGACGCCAGCGGATCGCGGTAATGCGCATCGAAGCCGGCGGAGATGATCAGCAGCTCGGGGCTGAACTTTTCCAGCCGCGGCAGGATCAGACTCTCGAACGCGGAGCGGAATTCAGGGCCGCCGTCCTCGGAAGCGAGCGGTGCATTGACGATGGTGTCGTGATCGCCGCGTTCACCCTTGGCGCCGGTGCCCGGAAACAGCGGCATCTGGTGCGTCGAGCAGTACATCACGGTCGGGTCCGACCAGAAGATGTCCTGCGTGCCGTTGCCGTGATGCACGTCGAAATCAACGATCGCCGCGCGCTTGATGCCGTATTTGCGCTGCGCATGGCGCGCCGCGATCGCGACATTGTCGAAGAAGCAGAAGCCCATCGGCTTGCCGATCTCGGCATGATGGCCGGGTGGGCGCACTGCGACGAAGGCATTGCGGTGCTCGCCGTTCATGACAGCTTCAGTCGCCGCCACCGCGCCGCCGACGCCGCGCATTACCGCTTCCCACGTGCCGGGGGACATCGAGGTGTCGCCGTCGATATAGACCTGGCCACTGGTCGGCGCGATGTGACGCAGCTCGGTGACGTAATGCTCGTTGTGGCACAACGTCACGAGATCGAGATCGCCCTCCGGCGCCTGGTCGCGCACCAGGAACTGGAAGCGCTCATGCGACAGCGCTTCCTCCACCGCGCGCAGGCGGTCGGGCCGTTCAGGATGTCCCGGCGGCGTGACGTGGTCGAGGCAGGCCTTGTGGGAGAGGAGAAGCGTGCTCATCAGGTCGGCCTCACAGAATACGGGCTCTCGACGTCGTTGACGCATCCGGCGCCAAAACGCAATGCAAAACCCAATCTAGGCGTTCCCCGGGGAATGGCAAACTGTGGGCCCCGTTTGATCCGGATCAATTCACCCGGAGGATGCGGGTTGGCGGCAGCGGACCTATCGGTCCGTGCGCCCGGAAGAAGGCGAACAGCGCGTCCGCGTCATAGCCGCCATATTGCGGCGTGGTGCCCTGCTTGGCGACGGTAAAGCCGTCGCCGCCGACGGCGAGGTAATCGTTGAGGGTGACGCGGTAGGTGCTGCCGGCTTCGATCGGCGTGCCGTTGAGCGTCATCTTGTCGAGGCTGACGCGCTCGCCGAACGGCTTCGATGCGTCCCAGGTGTAGCTGAACCCGTTCGAGACCTGGAGGATCCGCGGCCGCTTCGGATCGAGCCATTGCTGCTCGAGCATGTCCTTGAGCTGGCTCCCGGTCAGCGTCATGGTGACGAGACGGTTGCGGAACGGCTGGCTGGAGAACACGTCGCCGAAGGTGATCGCGCCGTTCTCCTTTGGCACGATATCGGTGCGGATGCCGCCGGGATTGGTGAGCGCGATGACTGCGCTGCCGTCCTTGGTGTCCTTGGTTGCGGCGAGCTGCGCATCGGCGATGACGTCGCCGAGCGCGCTCTCGCCGGCCTCGTTCGGCACGCGCGACAGCGTCTGCGTGACCGAGCCGGCCGGGCGATTGGCGATCGGCGCTGCGAGCTTGTCGTAGGACTCGATCAGCGCGGTCTGCTCGGGGTCTTTCGCCAGCGAGGCGTTGGCGACGATGACGTTCTCGGCTTTCGCGCCGACGATGTCGCGGGTAACAGGATCGAGCTTGAGATCGATCGCGGTGACCAGCGTGCCGTATTTGTCGCCGCTGGTGACGAGCCGTCCGTCGATGTCGCAGACATAGGCGCGGTGGGTGTGGCCGCTGACGACGACGTCGACGGCGCGGTCGAATTTCTTGACGATGTCGACGATCGGGCCCGTGATCGCCGGGCATTCATTGTAGTCGCCCGAGGGCTCGCCGCCCTGGTGGACCAGCACCACGATCGCCTCGACGCCGCGCGCCTTCAGCTGCGGCACCAGCGCGTTCACCGTCTCGGCCTCGTCGCGGAATTCGAGCCCGGCAATGCCTGACGGCGAGACGATGCCCGCGGTCTCTCTCAAGGTGAGGCCGATGAAGGCGACGGGAATGCCGTCGAATTCCCGGATCTCGTAAGGCGGCAGCACGCTCTTGCCGGTCGCGGTCTCCACGGTGGAGGCCGCGAGATAGTGGAATTTGGCGCCGGTGAACGGATGCGGCCCCTGGCAGCCGTCGAGCGGATGGCAGCCGCCGTTTTGCATCCGCAGGAGCTCGGTCTTGCCCTCGTCGAACTCGTGATTGCCGACGGAGGTGATCGCGAGCCCCATCATCGACAGCGCTTCGACCGTGGGCTCGTCATGAAACATCGCCGACAGGAACGGGCTCGCGCCGATCAGATCGCCGGCGGCGACGAAGATCGTGTTCTTGTGCCCCTCGCGCAGCTGCTTGACCAGCGTCGCCATGTACTCGGCCCCGCCGGCGGCGACCATGACCTTCTTGCTCTTGTCCTCGGGATCGCCAATGCGGATGCCACCCGGCGGCGGCCGTAGATTGCCGTGAAAATCGTTGATCGCGAGAATGCGCAGCTCGACCGGCGCTGTGGTTTGGGCCGAGGTGGGCAGGGCGGAGATGAGCGCGAGCGCGGCAAGGATGGATCGGTATCGCATGGAACCAGACTAGTCGGTCCGGGCGAAGATTTCACGAAGCATTGTCGTGAACGCGCTCTGCTTTCTTCCTTCTCCCCTTGTGGGAGAAGGTGGCGCGAAGCGCCGGATGAGGGGTTGTCTCCGCGAATTACGTTGAGAGAGGAGCCTGCGGAGACAACCCCTCACCCGTCTCGCCGCTCCGCGGCGATCCACCCTCTCCCACAAGGGGAGAGGGGACAAGCTCCTCAGCGCTTCTTCCTGTTCGCGAACGCGTTGAACGCGGCGACGGCTTCGTCCGACTTGAGCCGCTCGCCGAACAGATGGGCTTCCTGGTCGATGCGGCGGGTGAGCGCTTCCGGGGCCGCGCGCAGCAATTTGCGCGAGGTCGCGACCGCCTCGGCCGGCAGCCTGCAGATCTCGCGCGCCACCTTGCGGGCCTCGACCTCGGTATGTCCCGGCGAGACCACGGTGTTGACGAAGCCTGCGGCTTCGGCCTGCTCGGCGGTGAAGGTCCGGCCCATGATCAGCATGGCGAAGGCGCGCTGGTAGCCCATCGTGTTCGGCATCAACAGGCTGGCTGCGCCGACCGGCACGAGCCCGAGATTGATGTAGGGCGCCGAAAAGGTCGCTGCAGTGGAGGCCAGCACGTAATCGCAATGGAACAGCATCACGGTGCCCATGCCGATCGAGGCACCGTCGACCGCCGCGATGATCGGCTTGACGTTGAGCGCGAGCGAATAGAGAAATTTCGCGCCGTTCGACAGCGTCTCCGGGCGCGCCGCGTCGGCTTTCAGGAAGTCGTCGATGTCGTCGCCCGCGGTGAACACGCCCGAGCCGCCGGTGATGATCATGCAGCGGATGTCGGGATTGTTCTGCGCGGTGTCGATCGCGCGGCTCATCTCGCGGTACATGTCCTGCGTGATCGCGTTCTTCTTGCCGGGGCGGCGCAGGGTGATCACGCGGGTTCCGCGCTCTTCGGTGACGACGATATTGCCATTCGCCATAACAACCCCCTGCACCCGCCGCGCCGCTGCTGGCGAGTCTCGCAAGCCTCAGCCTACATGATCTTGCAGGCGTGCCAATGCGGCAGCTCGACCTTTTCGGGAACGACCCCGTGAGGCGGGCGTATGGCGCTCGCCGCATGGTGTCTCACGAGCCGTTGCGCATTGCAACAATTGGCTACAATGTTTCATTTGAAAAACCGTTGGTTGTGGGGCAGGGTTGCGCATGTCGTTCATCTTGGCCGATCGCTCGACCGATGATTGCTGCAACGGGAGTTGACGAATCCTCGCTGCGTTATCGCGGCTGGCGCGTGGTGCTGGCCTGCTTCCTGATGGCCTTCTTCATGTTCGGCTTCGGCCTTTACGGCCAGGGCGTCTATCTTGCCGAGCTGCAGCGCGCTCATGGCTGGCCGGGCACGCTGGTCTCCGCCGCCAGCACCTTCTCGTTCCTGCTGACCTCCGTCCTCGTCATCTTCACCGACGATCTGCTCGCCCGCATCGGGCTGCGCGCGCTGATCCTGTGCGGCCTGTCGGCGCTCGGCGCTTCAACCGCGCTGCTGGCGCTGATGCAGACGCCGTGGCAGCTCTATCTCGCCTATGCGCTGATGGCGGTCGGCTGGGCCGGCATGGGCACCGTGGTGATCGCGACGGTGCTGAACGCCTGGTTCGAGCGGCGCCGCGGGCTCGCACTCAGTCTCGCGTTCAACGGCGCTACCTGCGGCGGCATCATCCTCGTGCCGCTGCTGCTGTCGCTGACGAGCAGCATCGGCTTCCGCTCGGCAATGCTCACGGCGACGATCGTGATGGTCGGGCTGGTGCTGCCGGTGGTCGTGGGCTTCATCGGCTGGCCCGCAGGGATGTCGCCGGTCTCCGGCGGGCGTGCGGCCGCGGGCGGTGTGACCGCGCCGGCGCATTCGCGCAGGACCCTGCTCGCCAACGCGGCGTTCTGGACCATGGTGCTGCCGATCGCCATCGCGCTGCTGGCGCAGATGGGATTCATCATCCACCAGGTGGCGTTCCTCGAGCCGCTGATCGGCCGTCACGCCGCCGGCCTTGCGGTCACCATCATGGCGGCGATGGCGGTGGTCGGCCGCCTATCGCTCGGCCTGTTCGTGGACCGGCTCGATCCCCGGCTCGCTTGCGCGGCGTCGATGACGAGCCAGGCGGCGGCGCTGTTCGTGCTCCTGCAGACCACCAGCCCGACGGTGCTGCTGCTGTGCTGCGCCGTCTATGGCTTCTCGATCGGCAACATGATCACGTTCCCACCGCTGATCATCCAGCGCGAGATCGGCTCCACCGCCTTCGCGGCGGCGATGGGATTGGGCACCTCGATCAGCGGTATCGTCAGCGCCTTCGGCCCCGGCATCGTCGGCCTCGTGCACAGTTTTACCGGCAATTACACGACGGCGTTTTCGATGTGCGTGATGCTGGATCTGGTGGCCGCGGGCATCGTGCTGTGGCGGCCGGGGAGACGCGTGAAGGTCGTGGCTTCGTAGCCCGGATGGAGCGAAGCGCGATCCGGGAAAGCTTCGCTTGTGGCAGGCGCATAGCACACACGCGATGTCATCGCCCGACTTGGTCGGGCGATCCAGTACTCCGAGACATCAGTGATTGACCGAGAAGCCACGGCGTACTGGATTCCCCGCCGGAGCCTGTCATCGGGCTCGCCGAAGGCGAGACCCGGTGGCGGGGAATGACAGCGGGGAGTGGAGATGCCTCCCGTTACATCGCAGTCAAAGCGGAACGTCGCCTACAACAGCACCGCATCCGCCGCCGCGACCGAGTCCGCGCTTTCCGTCACGGTGCGCTCGAGCGCGCCGGCTTGCACCGCGATGTTCTCGGCGAAGAAGCGTGCGAGCGAGACGTAGCGTGGCGCATCGCCAAGGCCATCGGCCTTCGCGGCAAGTGCTTCGGACGCCAGCATGCAGCCGCCGAGCGTCGCGCCGAACTGCTGCAGATACGGCGTTGCGCCGGCGAGCGCCTCGTTCGGCGCGGACGTTACGCGCTCGAGCAGCCACTTGCTGGTGCGCGTCAAGGCCTCCAGCGCCTCGCGCAATTTCACGCCGGTGGTGCCGAAGGCGGGATCGTTGGACGTCTCCACCTGCTTGACGGTCGCTGCGAGTTCGTCGAGCAGCGCCCACACCGCAGCGCCGCCATTGGCCGCGAGCTTGCGCGTCACGAGATCGATCGCCTGGATGCCGTTGGTGCCCTCGTAGATCGCGGTGATGCGCGCATCGCGATAGTGCTGCGCGGCGCCAGTTTCCTCGATGAAGCCCATGCCGCCATGCACCTGCACGCCGAGATAGGCGACCTCGTTGCCGATGTCGGTGGAATAGCCCTTTGCCATCGGCGTCAGCAGCGCTGCGCGCGCGGCAGCATCGGCACGAACCTTGGGATCCCTGGCGCGAATGGAGACGTCCAGTGCCACGGCGGTGGCATAGCAGATGGTGCGCGCGGCCGCCGTCTGCGCCCGCATCCGCATCAGCATGCGCTTGACGTCGGGATGCACGAAGATCGGGTCCGAGCCGTCGCCCTTCTTGCCGACGGCGCGGCCCTGCTTGCGCTCCTGGGCATAGGCGAGGGCCTGCTGATAGGCGCGGTCGGCAACGCCGACGCCCTCGAGGCCAACGCCGAGGCGGGCCTGGTTCATCATCGTGAACATGCAGCGCATGCCCTGGTTCTCTTCGCCGATCAGGAAGCCGATCGCGCCGCCATGATCGCCCATGGTCATGGTGCAGGTCGGCGAGGCATGCATGCCGAGCTTGTGCTCGACGCCGCTGGCGAAGATGTCATTGCGTGCGCCGAGCGAGCCGTCGGAATTGACCATGAACTTCGGCACCAGGAACAGCGAGATCCCCTTGGTACCGGCGGGCGCATCGGGCAGGCGCGCCAGCACGAAATGCACGATGTTGTCGGTCATGTCGTGCTCGCCATAGGTGATGAAGATCTTCGTCCCCTTGATGCGATAGGTGCCGTCGGCCTGCTTCTCCGCGCGGGTGCGCAGCGCGCCGACGTCGGAGCCGGCCTGCGGCTCGGTGAGCTGCATCGTGCCGGTCCATTCGCCGGTGACGAGCTTCTCGAGATAGATTGTCTTCAGCTCGTCGCTGCCATGCGCCTCCAGCGCCTCGATCGCGGAGGCCGTCAGCAGCGGGCAGAGGCCGAAGGCGACGTTGGAGGCGCTCCAGATCTCGGTGCAGGCCGCGTTGATCGCGAGCGGCAGGCCCTGGCCGCCGAAACCTTCCGGGCCCGAGACCGCGTTCCAGCCGCCATCGGTCCAGCGCTTGTAGGCGTCCGGCCAGCCCGGCGCGGTCGTGACCTTGCCGTCATCGAGCTTGATGCCGTGCTCGTCGCCGACCTTGTTGAGCGGCGCCAGCACGTCGGTTGCGAACTTGCCGGCTTCCTCCAGCACGGCCGCGGCGATGTCGGCGTCGAAATCCCCGTAATGGCCGGCTTCCACCGCAGCCTTCAGGCCGGCGCCATGGTTGAGCGACAGCAGCATGTCAGAAATCGGCGCGCGGTAGGTCATGGCTCACTCCCCGTGGACATCATTGGCGCCGTATTCCCATGAAACGGCGGAGGTCTCAATGGGCGGGAGGCGGGGACGGAACGGGGCGCCCGGTCCTATAATAGAGTGGGGCGCGGCCGCCCCCGGACCGGTGGTATTTTGCCCCTCCAGGCGGTTGAAATGCCGCGCCGCTCCCTATAGACCGGCTGCGACCGAAGGGAATCTGCGGTAGCCCGCGCTTCCGCCAGTTCCGGTCGCCAGTTGGGGCGTAGCCAAGCGGTAAGGCAGCGGATTTTGATTCCGCCATTCGGAGGTTCGATCCCTCCCGCCCCAGCCAAAGCCAACGCGCTGATCTTGTTATGAAAACGGTCCTGCTCAAAGCAGAATTTCCAGCGCATTTGGAAATTCCGTTTGCCTCGCATTTGGAAATTCTGTGCTGGTTTCGTTTTTGGTCGACGACCGATGCGAAGTCGTCGTGGGTTGAACGCCGCTCAACTTATCAAAATACGAATTGAGCGGATGAACGCTGTCTACGCGTTGCAAGTTTCCGACCGCTGCCGTTGACGTCGCGTGCGGGATCGACAGTTGCAGAAGCCCGCCGCCTTTTGCAGCGTTCAACGAAGCGCCAAGTCTATCCTTGGGATCGGACGCTAGTCTTCGAAGTTGGGGAGGTCTGCATTTCGTCTCGCGGTGATGCTGCTCCATCAGCATTCTGCTGATCGAGCTCCTTCTGCGCCAAGAGATGTGCATGCCGCTTACGGGTCGCAGCCAACGCTCGCATCATCGTTTCCTTAGCATAGCCGCGATAGGCCTGTGCGGTCTTGTGGCCCGAGAGTGCACGACCCTGGCCGTCCGTCAGTTCGGCTTCCTCGAGTTCGGTCATGCCGCCGTGTCGACAGGCATCAAGCGTGAACAGCTTTGACACGCCGTCGATCTTCTTGCGCATCTGCTGCACCACTTTTCCATGCCAGGGTAGGACCACACCTTGGCATCGCCCTTGCGTTCACCCTTTTGGATCCGACGCATGATCATCGGGACGCCGAGCTTGGGCAGATGGCTCAAGACGTCCTCCGCTTCGGCGTAAAACTTGATGGTCTCTCCGTCGAGAGTCTCTTCGAGCGGATGCCAGACCAACGCCTTGTTCTTGTGGTGCTCGATGCGCACGGCGTGTGGCCAGTTCTTGCTGCGATAGTCGGGCCAAGTCAAAAACCCGGCCACCACGTTCTCCGGTCGTTGTAGCCATTCAAAGCAGATCACCGCGACGGCCGCTGGTTCAGGCCGCCCTTCTTTGATGCAGCCCCATGCAAATTTATAGACCTCTTCTCGAGTGACCGCGTGCTTCTTGGTCTTGGTGCGGCTCTTGAGGGTGAAATCGTCCCAGGGGTTCGGGTGCTTCTTATCGAACAGCTCCGGGTGTAGCCGACGCATGATCCGCCATACCTTTCGGCAGAGCCCAACCACCTTTTCTCCCTGCCGCAGTCTGATGCCGTTCGGGCCGTTGATGATTTTGTCGTAGATCTTATCGGCGGCTCGTGGCGTAACTTCCATGATCTGCCGTTCGCCGATCCGCCGTCCGCTCTTACCGACGGTGTCGTAGATCATTTGCATGATCCGTTCGTAGTCGGGGCGCGACCGAGCTGAGACCTTCTCAGTATACGCCTTCTCCGTCTTGTATTGTCGGAACAGCCAATCGATCGTGCCATAGCGCGCGATCTTTCCCTGCTCACCCGGCTGGCCTCTGCGCTGGTTGTTCCATTCATCGAACAAGGCATTGAGTGTGGCGGCGCGTCCGCCTTTTCCGTCGTCGCCGCATGCAGTTTCGTAGCTCGTCCCAAGTGGCTCATTTGCCATCTCGCAGCCGAGTTTGCGGTAATAGGTGGGAATCCGGAAATAGAATGCGACCGAACCGCGGGCAAGCCGACGCACCTCCACAAAGCGTGGAAGCGGCCGCTCCAACGTCACAAATCCTCGGCGAGGTCGCCCGGCACTATGTCCGGGGCGATAGCTCGGTCCAGATCGTCTCTCAACCACAGCTGACGCCTCCCTTCTTTCACACGTGGTCGAGGATACTCCTTACCGACTCGTTTGAGAAAGGCCTCTACAGTTGTTTCGCCGCAATACCCGGCTGCGATTGCGGCTGGCATACGACGCGGCCAAGAACCTGCTGGAATTATGGCAGAACGTACCATCGCAAAGGGTCAACGGGAGCTATAGGAATCGGATCGAGCATTTTGCTCGTCTGGCGACGGCCGATGATGCCAATCACCAGCCACGCTTGAAACGGCCCCAGCAGGCAAATCGTAGAAAAAGACAGCGCGGCGTGCTTACAATTGTGTTGGCGTGCTATCCCCCGCGCCATAGCCCTCGTCCGACTAGGCGCGATTAATGAGAGCGCCCTGTGTCCCGTATGGCTAAGGTAACTATCTGATATTACGCCATGAAACTCAGCGCTGCAGGTGAGTGTGTCAGAGAGTGTGTAAATTCAGCCCAAATTTCAGCTCCAAATGGGCTAAGAGAGCTGCCAAATGAAAATCTTCTGGTCTTGGCAGTCCGATACGCCGGGTAGGATTGGCCGCCACTTCGTGCGCGACGCGCTAAAGCTCGTCATTGAGGAGCTAAAGCAGGCGCGCGATGTTGAGGAGCCCACGGCCGCCGAGACGCGCGAAGGCATTCACCTGGACCATGATCGGCAAGGTGTCTCGGGCAGCCCCGATCTCGCCCGTACCATCTTCGACAAGATCGACCGTTCCGCCGTCTTCGTTGCAGATGTTACCTCGGTCGGGACATCGATTGACGGCAAGAAGAAGCTGATCAAGTCTTTTAGATCTTTCACGCAGTTAGCTATCGGTTCGACGCCTTCCGCGACGACCGTGATGTTGAATTGCTGTGTGATGCCGACGATACATCTGGCGGGCGCTTCATAGTCAGAAGCTTCGTCACATCATGCAGATCATCTGCCGATGAGATAGCAACCGTCAGCCATTTCCCGTCGATGTATGTTTTGGCTTCATCGTAGAGCTTGACCAATTGCGGCCGCCAGACATAGCGCCGCTCCTCAAACTTCTCTCGTTCCGCGCCACCCATCACCACCACAGCCGAAAACCTTCGGTATTCCGGCGCCAAGGTGCAGAACGCCTTGGTTTTCTTGTAGCGCAGAGACCAACCGCGATTCTTGCCACCGTAGAGCCAGTCCGGCGCGAAAATTCCAGGGTAGAATTCGTCGATCCAGTTCCGCAGCTCAGCCCAATGCGCGAACGCATCTGGTCCGAGCCATTTGCGTACGGCGCTGTCATCGGGCGATGCTGATTTGTCGGTGATCCTGTCGCCGACCTGGGGAAGCGTACCGGCAGGTAAAATCATCGAAAGACCTCGTGTTCATAGTCCGGCGGAGGCCGGCGGGTTATGATGCGAGCGTACCAAGAGGCGCGCTCTTGAATGCTGCTGGTGCGACCGTCCCCAGAGCAGGAGGGCATCACGAGAGCACTGCAGGCCGCTCGAGGACGCCTCGAAGCTCTCCCATGAGCGTAAGGTCGATGGCGGCAAGAGCGTTGTCCCTCGCTGAGGTGGCCTTGTCCCCGTCAAGAAACGCAGTGGCCTGTACCGGGAGGAATTGCAGGGTTTTCAGCCCAATGGAGTTCAGCGCCAGCGTCAGGTACGGCGTGAGGAAATCCGGCTGATTGGCTCGCTCGCCAGAAAAGACGGCACCGGAAGCGACGCCGATGAAAACCGGACGATCCCGGAGCATTCCCACCTTTCCGGACGGCGTCGACTTCATCGTGCGACCGACGCGCAGAATTTGATCGATCCAGGCCTTGAGGACCGAGGGAATGGTGAAGTTGTGCATCGGCGTTCCCATGACGATCACATCGGCCGCCTCGACTTCCTGAATAAGCGCTTCGGAAACGTCCAGAGCACCCTTCAGCGGAGCCGCCAACGTGGCCAGCGAAGACAGCGTGACCGCGTAATCCGCCACGGCGTGAGGCAAGGGTTCAGTCCCCAAATCACGCCGAGTGATGCTCGCCCCGGGCGCAACCTCGAGAAGCTCTTCGACGATCGCCGCCGAAAGCTGGCGGCTATGCGAATCCTGACGCGGACTGCAATCAATATGGAGGATGTTCATGCGATCGATTCCAATTGCTTCGTGAGATTGCGACGCGACCAAGCTCAGATCGAGCCGGCCGGGGCGACGGCCGGAAAGTCCTTCTCGTGATCGAAAACGTTGTTGAAGAAGTTCGTCAGCGAGTACATGGCCACCAATGCTACGATCTCGATGATGTTCGCATCGGTGTAGCCAACCTCGCGGACCGCTTTCAGATCGGCATCGCTGACGTGCCCGCGCGTCCCGATGACTTTGCGTGCGAACTGGACGGCGGCGTCCCGCTTCGGGTCGTTGGCATGGCCCTTTCGGGCAAGAATGATGTCATCGGCCGATAGCTTCGCCATGCGTTCGGCTGTGAAGCTGTGAACCGTCAGGCAATAGTTGCAACCATTCACCTCGGAGACCGCGAGTCCGATACTGTCGCGTGTCTTCACGTCGAGCGCTTTGCTCAGGGAGCCGAGCAGAGTGGCCCAGGAGTTGAATGCGATTGGGCTCTGCGCGAAGGCCGCCATCATATTTGGGGTGAACCCGATGTTCTTGGTGAACGCATCAAGGGTCGATTTCGATTCAACCGGCACCTGTTCTTGCTTCAGGGCAACAGTCCTTGCCATCGTAGTCTCCATAGGTTCTCGAGTTGATTTGGAACTATGCGAAGTCGAGCACGTCAGCCACCGGCATGCGGGGCTTCTGCGGCCAGTTGCCTGCTCGCTCCGGCCCGACGGTCAGCAGCATGACCGGCACTTCGTCTTCGGCCAGACCGAACTCGCGGTGCACGGCTTCGGCGTCGAAGCCGATCATCGGCGTCGAACCCAAGTCCAAAGAGCGAGCCGCATAGATGATCGCCGCGGCGCCGAAGGTCGCGGAGCGTACCGCCTCATCGCGCTGCCGCTGGGGCTGATCGTCATACAGTCCGCGCGCAGGGATTTCCCAATCCGGCACTAGGTGCGCCGGCATGATTCCGGCTTCCACGACAGACGCCAGACGATCGGGAACGGTGCTGGCATCGGCCAGTTGCCCGATGATGATAAAGGTAACGGCAGCGTCGAGGATCGCGGGCTGCTTCCAGGCAATCGGATGGAGCCGAGCCTTGGCCTCGGGCGTACGGACGGCGATGAACCGCCAGTTCTGCAGGTGGAAGGATGTCGGCGCGGACGTGCCGATCCGCACCAACTCGCGGATCTGATCGTCGCGCAGAATGGCGGTAGGGTCGTAGTACTTGGCGGCACTGCGGCTCAGAATGGTTTCAATGACGACGTTCGTCGGCATCGGCTGGGCGAGCGAATGGGAAGGTCGGGATGCGGGAGTATTTCCGCTCGTCTTGGCCTGCGGGAAGATCTCAGTGGTTGCGCTGGTTGCGGGATCGGCGGCGACTGTGGTGGTGCAGTTCATTAGGTGGCTCCTTCATCAAGTGATGACGGAGCCCAATTTACGGTTGGTCGTGGAAACTTCGAGACTGAATCAGCCCGATTCGATGCGCGAAAGGATCAAACTGGCGCGCGTCCGACCCAAGTCGCAGGTCTATTCATCCTTGTGCGCCACTCGGCGCCACTCCCCCGGTGTCATCCCCATTCTCTCGGCAAATACACGCCGGAATGCCGAAACGGATTGATACCCAACTGTCTCGGCCACAGCCTCGGTGCTGATGGCAGGTTTTTTCAACTCGTTGGCGGCCAGGCTCATGCGGAGATCGGTCAACAGGTCGAGGGCGGAGCAACCTAGCCTGTCTTGAAAGTGCCTCATGAACGTAGCGCGCGACATGCCGCACATCTCCGCCAGATCAGGCAGTTTCCAGGACCGCGCTGGATCGGCAAACATCGCCGCAATGGCTGGAGCCAGTCGCGGATGACCGGCGAGGGCCAAGAGGCCTTCGGGTGCTTTCTCGGCTTCGCTCGCCGAGCGCAATACCAGGGTGAACAGGGCTGAAGAAAGTGCGTCGAGAATAGCGCGTCCTCCCGCTCTGTCACCGGCGGACTCCATTCGCATCAGCCTCACCAAGCTGGCCAGTTGGCTGGATGCGGGACCGGTTTCGTCTTCTCCATTGCTGTTCATGGCCCGCGCGACCAGTTCGGCGGGCATGTAGTTGCGGATCAGCCGATCATGGGGTGGCGCAATGAAAAATCGCCCACACATCAGATCCAGTTGCTCGCCCTGCCCGTCGTTCTCGCTCAACATCCATCCGGCGGAGCCTACGCTTTCGTGTGTACGGATTGGCGTCTGCCCACTCCCGTCGTGCAGCACATGCGCCGCACCATGAGGAAGTAGCACGATATCCCCGCTCACCAGCTCCCGCGCCGTTCTCGTCTCCGGATTCTCTAAAATGGCCCGGCCCTTCACTATGACGTGGTAAGGGATCTCGTTCGCCGCTGCCCGGCCCCAGGTAAGACGCCACGGCGCACCGTACGCGCAGCGGACCTCGAGCTGGCCGGTGACGGTGATCAGTTGCAGGAGATGGCTAAGCCAATCGATTTGGGACATAAGATCTCGCTACCTTGGCCGGATCGCGTAGTATATCGGAATTCGCGATATCCAGACCGATTGTCGAAATTGACTGCATAGCTTGCGCCTCCGAATCGTGGGAGCCTCAAACGGCGAGTCATCGTCATTGACCGCAAGCTCTTCGAATGCGGTCGCGTCAATTCGAATGATGCTGGTCGAGATCATCGATGAGGACGGACATTCGGTCGTTGCGGAGGCGGCGGATGTCAGGAAAGGTGGTGCCCTTTGCGATAGCCCTCAACATTTCTGGAGGCTACTCGCTACTCTTGCCCAGCAGAGGCCGCCGCCGTGCTCACGAAGATTCTCTGTAGCGATTTGGGCGCCAGCTCGACCACCGCTGCGTTGGTGCTGCCCAGCCGAGCAACTTTGTCGGTAGTGATAAGATTAGTCGCTCGCAATTCCTCCCGAGAGAGTTCATGTAAATCTTCCCACGGCGGAACGTTGAGCGACAGTGACAACAAATCACCCGCGCCTCCCATGTCGAAGGTATATTTGGCGAGACGTCCGATATCGCGCTCAACGGTCATGAGATCATATGCGCTGTAGCTCGCGGCTCGAGCATTGTCGGCGCGGTCGCCCATCCAGATCTGATGCACGCGGACATGCGCTTGTTCAGGCACGGAACGCGACTTGCCCGACAGCAGCAGAAAAACGCACATTGATTCGCAGTAGGCCTCCGGCGACACGTGGGCGCGCTCGTCACGTGCGCTGGGGGTAAGCACGCTTACTCCGACGGTCGTGAACATTTCGAGCGCCCGGAACCGCCGTCCGAGCGCAATCGCGTCGTTGACCGAGCCGCCGCCGGAATCCAGCACGACGGTTTCGCCCTTGAGCCGATAATCGCGTGCGAATGCATCGAAATCGCCTGGGGTCTCGGAGGTGACGATGCCGACTGCGCTGATCCAGCCTCGGCAATTCGGCTGGCAAGCGACCCAGCTGAACTTCATGGGCAATTGGCGTTCCTCGAGGGCGGCGCCGGCGTACGCCGAGCGGCCCGGAATGGCCACAAGGCCGAGCAATGCGATGCAACAGGTGGCGACGCTGAGCAACGTCCAAGCTCGGGTAGTCGCTCGGCGAGCGAGCATGAATCTCTTTCCTGGGCTAGCTATCGGGTGGAATGAGCCGCGTCACAACGGCTTGGGTACAGCGGCGACACCTGGTGCCGCCGGGTTGGTCGGTACAGATCCAGAATCGAATCTTAGCCGGGACTGATGTTTGGCGCGCCATTTCGGGCCGGGGCCACGCATGTAGTGCAGCTCGGGTCGGTAGCTGTCGCGCACGTCCATAATCAGGTTGTGAATGACACTGGCGAAGTCGGAAGCAAACTCAGTCATCCTACGAGCAAAACATGAAAATGCGGTTGCACCCATTGTTATCATCGATGAACCTCTCCTATTTCTCTCGCAGCTAAACACATCGGCCGTTAGGCCCAAGCGTAGGCTCCGAGAGATGGGCCAAGCCATTGCACAGAGGTTGATCCTCCCCTGACCTTTGGCTGAGAAGAGCACACCAAGGCTTAGGCCCTGCGCACGAGGGTCCTGCGACTGATGGGAAGGTCGCAGGCCAGCCGCATGCGAAGACGGCCCTTGTTCATCTCAATGCGCCTAAAGGTTCATTTGATGGGCGTGGTCAGAGGGCCGTCGTAGGTATCGAGGACGAAGACAGCGAGCAGCTTTGCTGACTCGGTGTTGCTCGCGTTGCGGCTGGTTGAATGGATAGCGCCCGGCGGTTCGGACCAGCTCTCGCCTGCCCGATAGATTCGCGTCTCGCCGTCATTCACCTTCGACTCGATCGCGCCCGAAATCACATAGGCGTAGATGAAAGCCGACTTCGCGTGGGTGTGGGGCAGGGAGGCCGCGCCGGGCGCGTAATCGACTTCCACGGCGATCAGCGACTTGCCAGGGACATTGGGAATAGCCGCCTCGAAGTTCTTCGTGACGGTTTGCGCTTCGCTATCATGGGCGTTGGTGGGGCCGGCCATCGAGAAAGCGAGGGCGGTGCAGGTGGCGGCGATGATGATTCGGATCTTCATGGGCTTTCTCCTTCTGCCTATAGGTTGGTCTTCGTTCTTCATTTTTTCTCATCCCGGCCTTGCCGGCCTGCTGATTACGAACACCGAACGGGTCAGTCTCGCGGGATGAAGTCGACGTGGCGCCCCGGCTCGATAATGAACACCGCGAGCGTGGCAAGAACGCACGCGACCGCGGCGACAGCCATCGCCATGTGGAATCCTGAGAACAGCCGAGGACCGCCTTGCTGCAGGACGCCGCCGAGCAGGGCGATGGCGAAGAGGGACCCGGCGCGCGAAACTGCGCTGTTGACGCCAGATGCGGTTCCGGCGCGATCGGACTCGACGGAGGTGAGGACGAGGGTCGTCAACGGCGCGATCGTCAGGCTCATGCCCAGCGCCAGCAACAGGATGGGGGGGAAGATATCCGCCCAATAGGTCGCGTTTGAACTGACACGGAGCGCCATGGCGCATCCCAAGGCGACGACGGCGCCGCCGGCGAACAATGGCAAGCGCCGGCCGAATCCGCGGCAGAGCATGCCGGCAAGCGGTGAGATGACCGTGATCAGCACTTGCAGGGGAATGAAGGCCAGGCCCGCCACCAGCGTCGGCAGGTGCGCGCCCCGGATCATCACGAACGGGATCAAGGTTAGCACGACCGTGAACGCTCCGTAGAGGAGCGCGGTGAACAGGTTTGCGCCGATGACCGACCGCGAGGCGAAGAGGGACGGGGGCAGCATGGCGTTGTCGCCTAATCGCCGTTCGGTCACGATGAGGCAGGCTAAGCCGCCCAGACCGACGATTAGGGTGACGAGCACCCAAAAATTCACACCGGAACCGTTGGTCAGGCTGGTCAGCCCCGCGCCCAGCCCGCCGAGCCCGACTGTCGAAAAGACCGCGCCACCGATGTCGATCCGGGCGTGGCTGGTCAGGGAGTCCTTGGGTATCCACGCGGTACCGATAGCCAGCGCGCCGGCGACGACGGGCAGGAGCATCAAAAAGGTCGTCCGCCAGGAGCCGTGATCGAGGATCGCGCCGGCGATTGCGGGCGCGATGCCGCTGGCGACAGCCGCGGCGGCGGACCAGATGCCGACCGCACGTGCTTTTTTGTCGGCGGGAAAGGCCTGCCCAAGCACGGACAGGCCGTTGGGCAAAATCAAGGCTTCGCCCAAGCCTTGCAGGAAGCGGCCGACGATGAGTGGGGCGAAACTCGGCGCGAACCCGATCGCGGTAGCGCCCAGGCCATAGAGAGCGATCCCGGCGAGGAAGATCCGCTTCTGTCCGAACCGGTCACCCAGGGCGCCGGCGACCAAGGTCAAGGCTGCGAGCGGCAGGAGCTCGGCGTTCAACACCCACTGCAAGTCGAGTGGCGACAGGCGCATGTCTCGGCCAATCGCCGCGAGCGCGACGGTGACGACGGCGCTGCTGACGAACACGAGGCCGCTACCCAGGCTCGACGCGGCGAGCACCTTCGTGCTGCCCTGTGCGCCAACAGCCTTAGGCTCGGTGAGCGCCAGGCTGCGGTCGGTCACGATCAGGGACGTGCTGCTCACGACCTAATCCTCAGGTTGGGTCGAGCGCTGCGCGGCGCGAGCTCGAAGCCGACGAGCTCGACGCCGGCACAGCCGTTCAACCCGCCGTGCGCGTGTCCAATCGCGAACGCGCCGCGACGGGCTTCTCCGGCGCGTTAAGGACTGACGTCGTGAGCAGGACGGCGGCGGCGAGGACCCAGTAGTACCAGGCGTCGAGCCCAACGAATTTGAAGGCAAACGGAGCGATGATAAACACGACCCCGACGGCGCGATCGACCCAAAGGTGGAGCCAGTAGGGAATGATGCGGACGAGCCCGGTGGGATGGTCGGTCAGGGCGGCCAAGAGTAGCGCCGCGACACCGACGACAACTGAAAGCCACATTGCGACCGGTCCGCTCTGGCCGAGCTTCAGCGCGAACGGCGCTCCGATCAAGACGATCGCGACGGGATAATCGATTAGGTAGGCGTGGATAGACTTGGTGATGAAGCGGAACGACATCAGTGACTCCTACGTTGTTGGTTGCTCGACCGGGTCGTTGCGACGCGGAGAGTGCATCCAGGCAAGAGGATGATCACCGCCTTATGCTGGCAGGCACCCCGCACAACGTCACAGGTCAGCCCGGTTAGATGCACAGAAAAGCTATGCCGGCACGCTAACCTTTGGAAATGTCCGGTCGTTATGGTTTCCATTCCACTCGCCCCGCGCCATGGAAGCGCGCCTCTTACGAGTAGTCACCGCCGCTTTGCTGAGTGAGGTTGCCGAGGTAGTCACGCTTCCCGATCGTCGCTCCAAGGTGCCGGAGGATCGCGTGCGCGATCGAGATGTGGAAGAAGAAGTCGGGCAGCACCAGGTGCCGGATGTAGTCTTCGCCGCCGAACCACCCGCGCACGATAGGCGGCGTCAGTTCGTATGTGTGGGACTGCGCGCCGGAAATCTCGTCGGGCTGCACGTTTTGAAGGAAACCGCGAGTCTCAAGGAGCCGTTCTTTCAACGCCGGATACATCATCGGGGTGTTACTGGGTGCTGGCGGATCATGCTGCATCAACTTCGCCACATGCGCCTCGACCTTATTGCAGCTTACGGAGAACTGTTCTCCGAAAGTAAGCATGTTGGGCGCGAGCCGCTCGCCAAGAATCCTCCCAGGCTCAAACGCCTTGGTCCGTTCGAGTGCTTGGGCGTGGTCGAGATAGTCGTCCATTACGTTCAGTCCATGCACCATGACAGGGACTGTGATGTCATAGACCGAGAAGGACACGCCGAACTCCATGCGCTCGTTTGTAGTCTGAAAGTCGGTCCGACCCGACAGGTCGATAACCGAAGTGGATGGTCACAATGACTCCTCCTATCTCACGGCTTGCTACACCAGCTCGCCGGACCCGACAGTGGCCTTCGCGAAACAGCAGCAGGAGGAGAGCGCCTACGCATGCGGCCGCCTAGTGACGCAGGACGGGATATCCGTTCACGTAAATCCAGTCGGTGGCCTTGGCGGGCACATGGCACCCCTGGCAGTCGGTGTGGTAGTCGGTAGAGGTAGTCTTGAGCGGCTTGTCCGCGTCGAACCACGACCATCCCCACCCGTCGCCCCACAACGGGTTGTCGGGATGCGTTCCCTTGCTGTCTTTCACCATGACGAACCAGCCCTTGAGCTTGTCGGCGTGGCTTACTGTGCCGGTGGTCATCTCGTTCGTCGAGGTCGCGAAGACCTCTTTCACCAGAACGGCGCCGTCCGGGAAGTGTCCCGTCTTTTGGTAGGCGTCGATCGCCCCGGGGGATGCGTAGACGGTGTGCATTTCCTTCGAGCCCTGGCCGCTGTCGGCGGCAATCGCCCAGCTCCCCAGCGTTTGGTAGACGGTTCGGTAGTCTGCCGGCACGCGCAGGTGCCCGGAGGCGTCCACCACGTTCGCGGTTGGGCCGGCCGGAGCCGCTCCGCTGATCTGAGCGAGCGCCGCCACGGTGCCGGCGACCAGGGAAATGGCGACAGCCAGGCCGACAGTCCTCGATAATTTCATTAGGCGCTCCTTTGCTGTCCGCGCACGGCACGGCGGCTCGTCACGATGGCTTCAATCAATGTCGAGGCAGCCGCGTGTTCGGCCGACCCCGTGGACCTCAGGATCGGACGCAGCCGGCGAAATTAGAAATTCCGTTTGGACATGCATTCGATAAGCATGGGGTATCATTGCCTAAAAGCGCTGTACGCGTGCGCGCCGTCCGTCTTCGATTAACCGTCGAGGACGCCGTACAACACCGCCTTGAGGTCAAATGACAGCGAATCGGAGAGGTCAATCACCACGTGGGGCGTCGGCAGGCCACCCAAGTCGGGGTTCCAGCGCGCCTTGCGCAGAACGGCGTATGCGACCGCGATAATCTCGTTCACAAGTCACGAAGCCAATGCACCGATCCTGACGCCGCACATTCCCGCGATGATCGCGGCCGCGACGATGGCG
Organism: Bradyrhizobium sp. B117; assembly: GCF_038969555.1. Taxonomy (NCBI): domain Bacteria; kingdom Pseudomonadati; phylum Pseudomonadota; class Alphaproteobacteria; order Hyphomicrobiales; family Nitrobacteraceae; genus Bradyrhizobium; species Bradyrhizobium sp. B117. The sequence continues at coordinate 7,422,423 of NZ_CP152414.1, read as the reverse complement.
CTCATCACGACGCAGACACTCCAAAGGCGATTGGCATTACGTTGATCGACACCGTGCGCGATCAGCACCACTCTCAGCCCCGAAGCAAGGTGGCTCAGGACGAAGAAGGCGCCGAGCGCGTAGTGAGGCAGCAGACGGATATTCCATGCGTCATGAATGAGTCCAGTTGGGGCTCCGATCGCGAAATTCCAATCTGTCGGTATGCCGAGAAAGCTTCGCGCGTAGACAAAGACCGAGTTCATGTGGCCGAGAATGTACACTGAGAGATAGGCTCCCGAAGCGACCTGATAGGTCCGCTGGAAGTCATGCGCTGCGGCGCTCCAGCGCCAGGCCAGAAAGAGGCCGGTGCCGACCTGGAAAAGCATGGCCGCCACTAACAGCGGTTCACCTACGGCAGAGCGATAAACCACGCGCCCGATCTTCATAACGGCCGCATGCGCATCCGGCCCTATCAAGCCGAACAGATGATTGGTGAGATGACACACCACATATAGGGACAGGACCGCGGCCGTCACCCCGTGGGCCACCCGCCAGCCCCCGGCTGCAGGCGCAGCTGCGGCGACCGGGTCTCGGGCAGACTGCGACCAGATCGCGATTGCGAGCCAAATCGCGCACCAGACGACCTCGTCGGGAATAGGGCTTTTGATCAAGGTCTGGACAACGCCGAGAAAGACATAAAGCGTTGGCGACACCACGCTGGCATAGGCGAGGCGTCTTGAACCGGGATTGGACGTCGGACGACAAGCCAGAGCGATCCCAAGAAACGGCACGACGAACGCCACGACCAGGATGAAGGTCGCGCTGACGATTGCGAGCGGCGGCGGGCTTAGGGCCTGCGTGCCGACGATGGCATGAAAAGCATTGAGCAGAAATGGATAACAAATCGCCGCCGCCGCGGGAACCAGAGCCAAACAGTCAAAAGGCTTCTCAAGCAACCTTCGGCGGTTCTTCCGGCGAACGAGTGCTTCCATCATAGACCCATAAAGCCACAACGAAGAAACCGGTGTACGAGACGACTTCCAGGACAGGCTTGAAAACGTGCCTTCGCGTATCACGCCGCGCGGCAAGCGGCAATTACGATCGTCTATCGATTCTATGGCGACTGGTGATTTCCCTTGCCGGCGTTGCAAGGTCACTCTCCAAAACATCGTCGTACCGAAACTTTCAGTGCCGAAATGGACACGCGGAACACGATGCCAGATTCGAGGGCAAACCGCGCCTGGAGGCGGTGATCGAGGCTTGCCGGTTGCGACTGCGGCCGATCCTGATGACCTCGTTCGCCTTCATCCTCGGCGTGCAACCGCCGGTGATCTCCACCGGCTCCGGATCGGAGATGCGCCAGGCGGTCGGCGTCGCCGTCTTCTTCGGCATGCTCGGCGTCACGCTGTTCGGCCTGATCTCACGCCGATCTTCTACATGGTGGTGCGCGACCTCGCGGAAGGCAAGAACGAGCGCAAGGCGACCCGGACGACGGCGGCTGCATCGGAGTGAGTTGCGGTGACGCCGATGCGCGATGAAGCCGGAATAACTCATGCTGCCGTGTGAGGCAGGAGAACGGGCGATGGCCACGACAGTTGAATGCAATGTTGGAAGTCACGACAACGACTGGACGTCTGCAGAGACTGCCGCGGGGCGTAACGTTAGCCTCTCCCTTTGGAGAGGCGTTCGAGGAAGGTGCCCGCGCTGCGGGCACGGTCGCCTGTTCTGCGCGTTTCTCAAAGTCGACGACCACTGCTCTGTCTGCCGCCTCGATTTCACCGGCCACCGAGCCGACGACCTGCCGGCCTACTTAGTGATTGTCATCGTCGGACACGTCGTGGTCCCCGTGATTCTCTGGATCGAGGTGGACTATGCACCGTCGCTGGCGTTTCAGCTTGGCATCTATCTTCCGATTACGGCCTTGGCCTCGATAGTTCTCCTGCAGCCGGTCAAGGGTGCCGTCGTGGCGCTGCAATGGGCGCTCAGGATGCATGGCTTTGGCGCGCACCCGCCCGACGAACTCCGGGCGTGAGGCGGAAGGTGGCTCAACAGAACGACGTCGGGGAAGCGGGCGCGAGCGCCAGCAATTTCATCCGCGGCATCATAGCGTCTGACGTCGAGACCGGCCGCACGCGTGTCGTGGTCACGCGCTTTCCACCCGAGCCGAACGGCTTCCTCCACCTGGGACACGCGAAGTCGATCGTGCTGAATTACGAGCTTGCGAAGGAATTCGGCGGCCGCTGCAACTTGCGCCTCGACGATACGAACCCGGCAAAGGAGAGGGTGGAGTACATCGACGCGATCAAGCGCGACGTCCAGTGGCTCGGATTCGATTGGGCGCAGGGCCTCCACTTCGCCTCCGACTATTTCGAGCAGCTCTACGCGTGGGCCTGCCATCTCGTTCGCATCGGCAAGGCCTACGTGGACGACCAGTCCGCACACGATATCAGAGAGGGCAGGGGGACATTGACGAGCCCTGGCCGGAACAGCCCGTTCCGCGACCGCAGCGTGAAGGAAAATGTTGAGTTGTTCGCGCGGATGCGCGCCGGCGAGTTCAGGAACGGCGAGCGGGTTCTCCGCGCGAAAATCGACATGGCGTCAGCGAACCTCAACCTGCGTGATCCCGTCATCTACCGTGTTCTCAACGTCAGCCATCCGCGCACCGGCACGGCCTGGCACATCTACCCGAGCTATGACTTCGCGCACGGCCAGTGCGACGCCATCGAAGGGGTGAGCCACTCGCTGTGCACCCTCGAGTTCGAGGATCACCGACCTCTCTACGACTGGTTCCTCGATAACCTCCCGGTGCCATCGCGACCCCGACAATATGAGTTCGCTCGCCTGGGTATTACACATACCGTCCTCTCAAAACGCGTGCTGACGGAGCTAGTGCGCGACGACCGCGTGGCGGGCTGGGATGACCCGAGGATGCCGACGCTTGCAGGCCTGCGCCGACGGGGCGTGCCTCCCGAGGCGGTGCGTCGGTTCATACGCGGCATCGGAGTTTCGAAGGCCAACAGCACGGTCGACGACGGTGTCCTGGACGCAGCGATCCGGGATGTCCTTAATGAGCGGGCTCCCCGACGACTGGCGGTGCTCAAGCCGCTCAAGGTGACAATTGAGAACTACTATGTCGGCCGGATAGAGGAGTTAATTGCTCCAAACCACCCGGCGGACCCGGCCTTCGGGACGAGAGTCGTCCGGTTCTCCCGCGAGGTGTACATCGAGCAAGACGACTTCCACGAGGCACCACCACATGGTTTCCGGCGCCTCGCGCCGGGCCGCGAGGTGAGGCTCCGCTACGCCTACCTCGTCACTTGCCGTGATGTCGTGAAGGACGCAGCAGGCCGTGTGGTCGAGCTACGCTGCACCTACGACCCCGACAGCAGGAGTGGCGCCGGTGGGCGAAAGGTCGGGGCGACAATCCACTGGGTCAGCGCTGTAGATGCGTTGCCAGCAGAGGTCAGGCTCTACGGCCGGCTCTTCTCAGCAGCGAGTCCGAGCCCGACGGACCTCGCAGCGGACCTCGACCCGCATTCCCTGCAAACGCTAAGCGGCTGCCTCGTCGAGCGTGCAACCGGCTCTGATCCCCATGGCCAAGCATTACAGTTTGAGCGCCAAGGCTACTTCACTCACGACGACGATTCCTGCCCAGAGAAGCTGGTCTTCAATCGAACCGCCTCGTTGCGCGAGAGCCCGGGAAAGCCGCCGACAGCCCATCTCGACCTTCTCAGGAAGTGAGGCATATTGCACAGTGTCCATTTCATGGCCGGAGTTCACTCACTGGCTCGGCGAACCGGCCGGCTTCATTTTGTCGGACCTTAGAGTTCGGCGCCACGACGCTCCCCAGTTCGAAGTCGGCGGCGCTCGACACCGCTGAGGCCAGCTGCCATTTCATTTCGCCAAAATAGCGGGTGCCGTCGGCCTCTGCGTTCCAGAGTCCGCGGACCGCCGTGGAGCGAAGAACTGGTCCGCCCGCTAACGCCGATGATGAGTGAGGGAGGGGCGAGGCTCGCTAGGCTGACAGCGACGCGAAGACGTCGGCTCCGCAGTGCCGGCGCATAATAGCGGTGGCGGCCTCGAACTGCTCTACGCTGGCGGGGTGGACGATTAACACGATGCCACCGTTGAGGATCTGGCTTTCAGCCCACTCGTGCACGTGGCCTTCGTGTCGCTGCCCGAACAAAGCTGCCAGCCCGCCCGCACTACCGCCGGAAGCCAACCCCGCCAGTAGAGCCGGCGCGGCCGCTCCGCCAGTCGCCGCAAGGACGGCGCCGGCTCCGGCGAACGACGCGACGGTGGCTGCGAGCGAGGTCGCAAGTGTGCGAACCTGCTGCCGGTCGTCGCTCAAGCTGATCTCGACGCGGCGCAGCTGCTTGATATCGCAACCGACGGCGCCGGCGCAGGACGCTGCAATATCCTCCTGCGCCAGGAAGCTTATGCGAGCGCGGTCGATCCCCGCGGTTTCCCAACTCACTTAGAACAGCCTCGAATTCAACTTCGCTTTGCAGCGCGCCAATGACCTCTCGCAACTCGCTCACTATCGGGATCCTCCAAACCTGCTTTGTCGTCTTGAAGGCCTCGGCCCGTGCCGCGTGCCGTGCCCGGCCTCGCTGCCGAACCACCCGCGCACGTATGTGTGGGACTGCGCGCGGGAAATTTCGTCCGGCTGCACGGATCAATGGGCGCATGTCGCTCACGGACGAACACGGATGACCGTCTTTCCCGCGCGTCGCTCGGTCGCGTTGAAGGTGGCGACCGCATCGTCGAGGCTCGAGACGGTGCCGATGTTCGTCCGCAGTCGTCCGTCCCGCACTCGCTGGACGATCTCAGTTAGTTGGGCACGATCGGACTCGACAACGAAGTCGACCGCAAGGCCGTCGGCGGGCCGCGCCTCGGCCGGTCCGACGACGGTCACCAGCGTTCCTCCGGCTCGAATCAGGCCTGCGGACCGCTTCTGGATGTCGCCGCCGATGACATCAAACACCAGATCGACTCTGCCGACGTCTTCCAGGGCGTCGTCCTCGAGGTCGACGAACTCTTTTGCGCCGAAGTCGAGCGCCTTCTGACGGTCGGCGGCGCGTCCGGTGCCGATGACGTGGGCGCCGGCCTCTCGTGCGAGTTGCGTCACCATCGACCCGACTGCGCCGGCCGCGCCGTGCGCGAGGACGCTCTGCCCCGCCTGAAGACGGCCGTGCTCGAACAGTCCCTGCCACGCGGTTAGCCCTGAGATCGGCAGGCTCGCGCCCACCGTGAAGTCGATGTCGCCCGGCAGCGGCGCGAGGTTGCGTGCCTCGATGGCGACATACTCCGCCAGGGTGCCGTCGCGATACCAGTCGGCGAGGCCGAACACCCGCTGACCTACCGACAGTCCCGTCGTGCCGTAGCCGAGAGAGGTGACCACTCCGGCCAGCTCGTGGCCGGGGATCGACGGTGTTCGGTCACGGTCGTGGCGATCGGTCCAGGTAGGGGGCCACGTCAGCTCAGTCGGGACGAATCCCGACGCATGAATCTGAACGACGACGTCATTTATCGCTGCCTGCGGCTCGGCCCGCTCCGCCAGCTTCATCCCGGCCGTTCCCGCAGCCTGGTCCGTCACAACGATCGCCTTCATGTGAATTGTCTCCTTGGTTATTTGTCTCTTTGGTGGAAATGTCGCTGTGACAGGCGCATGTCGCTCACGGACGAACGCGGATGATCGTCTTCCCGTTGATCCGCTTGGTCGGATTGAAAGCGGCGACGGCATCGTCGAGGGTCGCGATGTTGCCGATGTTCGTCCGCAGTCGTCCGTCGCGCACTCGCTGGACGATCTCACTCAGTTGGGCGCGATCGGACACGAGAACAAAGTCGATCGTCAGGCCATTGGAAATTTTGATTGCTTTGCTCGAATGCCACGGAGAGTTGGTCAGCAAGCAGGATCTGATGGCTCGCGTTTGGCCTAACGTTTTCGTTGAGGCCGCCAACCTCACGGTTCATATGTCAGCGCTACGTCGCGCATTGCGTGACGGTCAGGGTGGGAATCGCTTCATCGTCAACATCCCCGGACGCGGCTACTGTTTCGTCGCCTCAGTCGCTATGTCGGCTCACGAGAATTGAGCGCAACTGGCGAAGCATGGGAAAATTCGGTGAGGCATTACCGTGGTCGCGACAATAGCGGGCAGCCGTTTTCTGTAGCGAATATTCGGTCAGCTCCTGGAGCTTCGCGAACCGCATTTGGCTGGCTACAAGTTTGGCGTTGTTCGTCAATTTTCAGGGACGAGGGCGGTGGACCCTCCGCCGGCATCCGAAACCGTCATTCGTTTTCTAAGCCAAGGCTTATCTGGCGCAACTACAGCCGTATCCTGATCAGCCCCACGTGCAATAGAAGATAGACCGACAGAAGTGCAAATCTCCTCGCAACAACTCGCATTCTGGAGTCTGCCCATGAGGAGAATTACTGTTCTCATTGCTTCTGCTCTGATCAATGCATCTACAATTCCTGGGCTTGCGGCACCCACGTTAAACAAGGATGTTTTTGTTGCTCGCGGTGTCTCGGCGAGTGTACACAGCAAACCTGATAACGCGGCCGATAGCGAGAAGACTTGTCGCGCCTACGCGGCCTCCTATTATGAGTCCGCGGTGCTGCGGCAAATCGCTGCCGGTCGGGCCGACGGCGCGCTGGTGTTAACTGCAGTCCAGTCTGTGATTAAGGCTTTCAAAGACGTGTTCGGCACGAAATGCGATAGCTGACCCTCAGTTCTCTCGGGAGGGGCCTATCATGGTCGCGATCATCGCCGTGCTCTGCAGTTTGTCTTCTCCGGACAATTGCCACGAGCAGACCGTCACCACCTCGGACTTCGCTGACGTCTCGATGCAGTCCTGCCTGATGGGCGCACCGCAGCTCGCCGACTGGATGAATCAGCATCCGACTGAGCGTCTTGCGGCATGGCGCTGCGTGATCGGTCAAAAGGATGGCCGGGGTACTTAGGATGAAATGTCGACCAGCTCGCAAACTCTGAGCGTAATGTATCATGGCGTCGAGTTTCGGAAGATCGTTTCGTGGGTAGGTCCTTCCGGCTGGTCCGGTTGAACAGTTTCGTCCGCAGGACGCGAGCTCGAAGACCTTGCGGACGGTTGGCAGTGGCGCTTTCAATTGGCGCGCCGCAACCAAAAGGCTCTCGATCGACATCAGCGATATCGCGTTCTATTAGGCCGCTCGCAGGCAACTTCTCATAGCGAATGCGGTCGACCCAATGGCATACGCATTCGGCACGATTTGCCGAGATTTGGATTGTTTCACTCGCACGGACGTTCCTCGTCGGATACCAATTTGCCTCACGGAGGCGGACAGCTTCCCAAGTGCTCGGCGCGCGGCGAATCCCCCTTCGCCGCGGTTCGCCCGCGGCCGGTCCTTCCCTCCCGGGGACCGGCCGCTCCTCCTCAGGGGCCGTCGGGCAACGGCGCTGGATCGGTCAGGCATGGGGCACTTGAATCGACGAGTGTGGGAAGCCCGGTCGTCGAGCGCGAGATTGATGGAGATTCCCCGCAGCGCGCCAGCCGTCTCTCAGCCATTCCGATAACGGTCGGCTATCGACTCCATGGCGAGAGGTGATTTTCCTTTAGACCGTCATAGACTCAAACTTCGAGCTGTCGTCGCCCGCCCTCGTGTAGGGGCCGAAGTCGGCGTTCCCTTGAACGATCGCAAGCCAGGAGGTCCGACATGCAGATCAAAGAGACATCCAACGTTTCCTTCTTCGGCGTGGTCAAGAGCCCTCCGCTGGAGGATGTCGTCGTGCTCGCGAACAGCGCCGGCGTCGCGCTTGGAGTGCAGCGCGCATTCAGCGCAAGGGTGTGGAGCGTCCGCGATGACGGAAGTGATCTCATCGCGTCCAGATGCGTCGAGATTCCGCTCGTCGGGCGGGATGGCGAGATCTCCGGGGTCCTGCGCCGGCCCCTCCCGCGATCCGACACGCGCGGCGTGTTCTCCTCCCACGGGTCGGGGGAGGCGAAGGCGATCGGAGACGTGGCGCAGATCGTGGTCCACGACATCAACAACCTTCTCGCTGTGATCGGCAGCGAGCTGCGGCTGCTCGCGTGCCAGGGCGACGCCACATACCGAACGGCCATCGTCAGCAAGATGCAGCACGCGATCACGCGAGCAGCGTTGCTCAGCCGTCAGCTCCTCGACGCTGTGCGACCATGGCCCGAGTCGATCGGCAGGTTTGTCGCAGGCGGCCGCCTCGTGGCGCTGGTAGGCACGCTGGACCAGGCGTTGCGCCCCGACATCACGATCCGCGCCGATATCGCCCGCGATTTATGGGACTTCGACGCTGACCCGGAGGAACTGTACTTCGCGCTGCTGAACCTCTGCCGAAACTCGGCCGATGCTATGCCAAGTGGCGGTGCGATCAGCGTCGCAGCGCGGAACGTCGAAGCTTCCGCTGGCGCGGCTCGGGGATTCATCGAGATCGTCGTCGCCGACGACGGGGAGGGCATGCCCGACGAGGTTCTCTCGCAGGCGTTCACCCCGTACTTCACGACAAAGGCCGCGGGCACCGGCACCGGTATAGGGCTCCTCCAGGTCCAGCGCTTCGCCGAAGGACGAGGCGGCGCGGTGTGTATAGAGAGCGAGCAGGGTAACGGCACGCTGGTGCGCCTCTTCCTCCCGCGCGCGCGCGCAGCTGGGCTCCCCGGCCGCATCGTCGGCGCGTCGATCGCGTACACGCCGTCACCCAACGGCGGCGTATTCCACGTCGTCAACCCAGCGGCGGCTGCGCCGACTTCGTAGCCGGCGCGAACACCTGAGATTGGTTCAGCGATGCAGCTCATGATCCCGCCCGGCCACCTCGACCGTCCGGTCGACCAGGAGAGGGATCACGTGCTCGGTCCCACCGATGCCGAGATCACGCTCGTCGAGTACGGCAGCTACGCGTGCCCGCACTGCAGGGCTGCCAACGAGCGCATCGCGCAAGCACGCGACCAACTTGGCGACCGCGTCTGCTACGCCTTCCGCCATAGACCGCTCACGGACAACAGCCTTTCGTTTCGGGCCGCCGAGCTCGCCGAGCTTGCCCAGACGCCCGAGGCGTTCTGGTCCGCGCACATCAAGCTGATGACGAGGTCGATGCAGCTCACAGAGCATGACCTCGTCGCGGTGGCCGCCGATCTTGGCGTGAACGCCAACTTCGCGCTCGGCGACAGCGACGCCATGCGGCGCGCGAGAGCGAGGGTGGAGGCGGACGTCGCAAGCTCACGCGCAAGCGGGGTGAGATTCACGCCGACCTTCTACATCAACGGCCGGCGCTACGACGGACCGTGGGACGAGAGCTCTCTCGTCGACGCGATGCTTGGCACGCTCGGCCACCGCGTCCGTACGGCAGCCCTGGATTTCGCGAGCTGGGGGCCGTCCGCTGGCATTTTGCTGGTCCTCGCGACCGTGGCGGCGATGGTCTTGACGAACTCGCCGATCGGGGCGTCGATCGAGGCGCTCTGGCGCCAGAAGCTCGGCGTGAGCTTGGGTGACGCAGCCTTTCAGATGTCCATCCTCCATTGGGTCAACGACGGCCTGCTGACGGTGTTCTTCCTCGTCGTGGGATTGGAAGTGAAGCGCGAGATGACAGTTGGTCACCTCGCAAGCCGCCGCTCCGCAGCGCTTCCGATCGCCGCCGCACTCGGTGGCATGGTCGTGCCGCCGCTTCTGTATGCGCTGGTCATCCCTGCGGGGCCGTGGTCGCACGGGTGGGGCGTTCCGATGGCGACCGACACTGCATTCGCGATTGCCTTGATCGCCGTGATGGGCGCCCGCGTTCCCGTCGAGCTGCGCATCTTCCTCACCGCGGCGGCCATCGTCGACGACATCGGTGCGATCGTCGTCGTCGCTGTGTTCTACTCCGGCGATATTCATCCGGGGTTCCTGGCCGCCGCCGCCTCGGTCGTCGTAGCGCTGGCGCTGCTGAGCCGGTCGAGAGTCTACCTTCTCTCGCCTTACATCCTGTTGGGCATCGCGTTGTGGACATTCGTCTACGCGGGCGGTCTCCACGCGACGCTGGCCGGCGTGGTACTGGCGCTGTTCGTTCCCACGCGCCCGCCCGCCAACCTAGCTGCCCTGATGACGCAGGCCAGCACCATCATCGCCTCCGAGGCCCGGCACGAGGGTGAGGTTCTCAGGCACGGCCCCTCCACCCCGGCGCTGCACGCGCTCGATGCAATCTTCGACAGACTTGAATCGCCGGCCGACCGGCTGCTGCGGCACGCCGGCGCACGATCGAGCTACGCTGTCCTCCCGATCTTCACACTGGCGAATGCGGGGGTGGCGATCAATCCGGGCGTCTTTGTTGGGCATGGCCGGCTCATGGCCGCGATCGTTGCTGGCCTCGTCATAGGAAAGCCGCTCGGCGTCTTTCTCATGGCTGCTGCGGCCGTGCGCGCAGGCATAGCTGTCAAGCCGGCAGAGTACACGTGGCGGCAGTTGGCCGGGGCGGGAGCCCTCGCTGGCATCGGCTTCACGATGTCGCTCTTTATCGCCGGGCAGGCGTTTCCAAGCGCTCCCGACTTTTCGGCCGCCAAGATCGCCGTGTTCGCCGCGTCGATTCTTTCGGCCCTTGTTGGGACTGCCCTGCTCTGGGGAGCTTCGCGTCAGGAGCTTATCGAAGAGGCGACGCAATGCGTCAGCACGCAAGTGTCATAGCCGGCCGGCGTTTACGCAGGATCGTGAACAGGAGGTTTTTCGATGATTCTACCTACCGGTACGACAGTAGCAGTCGCTGACGGCGAGACGGTCCGCCTGTTCCGCAATACGGGTGTGAAACCTGGGGTGCATCTGGTCGAGATCACGGCGGCTCCGCCTGCACCCGCCCGCTCAGGCTCGGGTGCGCGCCATCACGCCGGCTCCGCCAACCCCGATGGCAGGCGGCTTGACGAGGACGACTTCGCGGCAGCTACGGCCGCGTACCTTAACAAGCGCAGCCTGGACGGGACCATAAAACACCTAGTCGTCATCTCCGACCCCAGGACCCTGGGGGAGATGCGCAAGCACTTCCACCGCGACCTGAGAGGCAAGATCATGGGCGAGTTCGCGAAGGACTTCAGCCGGCGGCCGCTCGAGGACATCGCCTCATTGATCGCTGACGCCTGACGCGCCTCTGGAAGCGGCTGCTGGCGCAAGTCAGTCCAGTCACAACCCGCGCGAATAACTCAAAGTTACCGGCCAAGACTACTGCTCTCGACCAATCTGAACCAACCCAACCGTCTAAATGGATCAGCAATGGACAAGATAGTCAAAGCTGCCTCTGGCATTCTAAGCAGCATCAAGAGGAAGCAAGGTTCTGCTGACTGCTCGGTGTCACATTCCAATCTCTCGACTAACCCGCATCTCGCATTAGGAGGAGCCTCCGCATGACCTATTACCTAATCGCCTCACGCGCCGCGATCATCTTCTGGACGAGCCTTGCAATGGTGCCAACCGAGATCCTCTTTGACGCGTTAAAGACTGAATTGAAGCGCCGCGGCGTGGAGCCATAGAGCTCCCTACTTGGTCCTGCGGCACGTGCCAGAGAGAAAGATCGTTGGCGCCTGAAATGACAACGCACATTGCACCGTTCCCCAATCCCGATGGATCTTTGCTTCTTCGCGAGTTGAACCACGATGAACGAAGCACCGTCGTCGCAAAAAGGGGCCCCAACTCGCTGGCGGGCTGAGTTGAGGCCGAAGGATCCGCCAGCCCAAGCTCACCATGCATCTGGCGCCGGGTCGCTGGCGATATGGCAAGCGAACTAGGCCAGTGACCTGATCTGCCAGCACGGATGTCCGCGGCGCGCCATCGATGCGACCCGCGCCCGGATCAACATCGCTCGCGCGGAGTGTGCTTCGGCTTGAACGAACTGGGCGACCAACAATTCGACCCGATCAAGAGCAAAGCGCCCCGTGATGGCGTGTGGGCGACGCCGCCCTTCATGCACAACGGCTCGGTGCCCAACCTGTACGAGATGCTGATGCCGGCTGCAGAACGAACAAAAAAATTCTGGCTCGGCGGCGACTTTGATCCCGTAAAGGTTGGTTTAGCCGCAAGCAGCGGGCCTCCGCCAGATGAGGCGCAACTTCGCTGATGGGCCAAAACCCGACATGTTCTATAGAAATGGTTAGGTCGAGACCAGATGGACGGCGGGATGCATCATGCCGAGCATTCCGACAATGGCGAGGATCGTCAGTCCGAGCGCGATCTCGATAACGCTGTTGCGCGTGAGTTGCCGGAGTGAGTCCGACTGCACTCCGGTGGCGGATGGCAGGGCGAGCCGCGGCATCAGGTAGAATCGGTTAATCGCGGCAACTGCGAGCATGGCGGCGAATATGCCGAGCTTGAGCATCAACACCCGGCCATATTCGGTTGTAAACAGCCCACGAAACGAGCCGACCAGGATCCAGGCGTTGACAATGCCGGTGACGGAAAGCGTGGCCACGCTGACCATGCCCAAGATCGAAAAGCGTTCGGCCGCATCGCCCGCAACCGGTGCCCAGGCGGTCGCCTGATTCCGGGCTGCAGCGAAGAAAAGAACCAGCGACACGAGACCACCGATCCAGGTCGCGGCGGCGATCAAATGCAGTGCATCTGCAGCGAGATGCACGTCGCCCATTGCCCCAAGGGTCGAGCCGGCATGGCCGGTCCAGGCAAGGCTGGCGGCGAGGCCGAGCCCCGCCGCGAGCGCAAGCCACTCCGCGAGTGCCGCGCGATCAAACGCGAGGCAGGCCGCCAGAGCGACTGCCAGGCCAGCGCGGACCTCCATGAGTCGCCCGAACTGGGTTTCGTTCAATACCGTCGACAGGACGTCCGCGCTTACCGCCTCGCCGAATGGCAGCCCGCTCATCGAGACTGCTTGCAGCAATAGCCAGACGAGCCCGGAGATCACCCCGACGGCAAGACAAGCCCACAGCAGGTGCAGCGTTTGTGTCCAGAACGGAATTGCGACGTTTTCTTTCGAGCGCAATGCCGCCTTCGCGATGTTGGTCCGGAAGACCAGGGTTCCGACTATCACCGCAGTCGCGGCGAAGTGGATCGCACGCGCCGCGACCATTGCTACGCCTGTCGCGGACCAGTCCATCGGCAGCGCCGATCTCCTATTGGCCGACCTGGAAGGTAAAGCTGCCATCGGTCGTATGTGTGTCAACCGACAGCACGCGCCAGTTCACGTGATACGTTCCGGTGCCACTCGGCTTCAACGAGACCGACATCTGCTCGCCGCTGACACGAGCCTTGCCAGTATCGACCCGCTGGCCACCCGGCCCGGTGACGGTGACGCTGCTGAAAGCGGGCTCCAGCTTTTGAGTGAACCAGAGCGTCACCTGACGCGGCGGCGTCGCGACCTTGTTGCCGACGCGCGGCTCGGCGTGGTCGAGAAACGCATGTGCTCTGACTTCAGCGGCCGTGACCAGGAGCAGCAGCGAGGCGACGGGAATCAGACGTGAGGGTTGCATGGATTGTTACCTTGCGAAGGGGCTCGCCGGCTGCACCGGCCCGCCAAAGATCGGCTTGCCAATACCGCGCGGATCGATGTCGTCGAGGTAGAGGTGCAATTGAGCAATCACGCCGACGTTGGTCCCGCTTTGTCGGTTGATCGGGATCAGCGCCTCGATGCCCACCTGAAACTTGTTGCCGACCCAGAGCACGCCGGGGTTGATTGTACCCGTCGTTGTCGTGCCCGAGGTGAGCGTGTTCGCCACCGGGGTCTGCAAATTTACTTCGACCAGCGGGATCAGGTGATTGACGAACTCGGACAAGCCCAGATCCACGACCGAGGATTTGAGATAGGGCATGCTGTACTGGATCGTTCCGCCCCAGTTCAGCACGCGCGGGTGGAATTCGGTATCGGCAGTAAGCTCGCCGGTATCGGGGTCGATCCCAAACGTCGTCGTGAAGTTCCTGGCCGGAATCGCGTAGCCGACCTGGCCGGTGACAGCCACCGGGCGCAGCCATGAAAACGTGTCCGGCAGGTCGCCGAAGCCTTTGCCAAACCACAGCATCGGCGTGTAGGTGTTGAACGGATCGGCCCCGACGTTCTGAGAGCCGGTGCCGCCCCATTCGATACTGAGGCCGACCGACATGACGAACTCATGCGCAGGGTCCCTGAACACGCGGTATTTGAACGTGGTCTCCAGGTTCTGAAATCCGTTGGCGCCGGGAATGGTCGGATCTGTTGGACTGAGAAAGGTGTAGGTCGAGCCAAGCGCGATCGCGAAGTCCTCGGTGATCCGTTTGGAAAACTCGCCGGACACATCCCGTTGTCGAACTGGCGGAACGTCGCCGGTCTTGAAACTATCGACCGTGGGAATCGACAGTTCATCGTTCACGCCGGGATCATCGATGCTGAGGGTTGCCGGGAAGAAGCGGTTGCCCACAATCTCGTGGGCCAGGCTTCCGGAAAGGGGAACAAGCGCGATTGCGGCACCCCAAAGGCCCGCTTGCGCACGAAAGATGGACATGAAAGGTCTCCACAAGTGTCGACGTGCAGATGCAGCAGCGCAGGCCGCCATGCTCACGCCAACGCCGGAGGCCCACGCGCTTGAATGTTCGAGGCGATCCGGGCCCATGCGGGCGCTGCCTGTGCCGGCCATTGAACAATCAGGACCTGCTCTGGATGAGCCGCGACGGTGTGCGCTCTTGGCGCATCGACGGCTCCTCCTGCATGCGACACGCACACCGCGCAAAGTCCATCGTGCGCAAAACTTCCGCGGTCCTGGTCGCCCGAACGGTTGCCGGCGCTGCCGTGGCAAATGCTGGCCGTTTGCAGCGGATCGACTATCGCGACGGTGGTAGCCCAGCACGCCGCAATTGGCGCCAGGATCTGCATCACCAGCGCGAGCAGGACGATGGGAAGAAATCGTTCTAGTCCTCGACGCATCGGTCCACCATGCGCCACAGGCTAGCCCAAGGTGGGGCCGTGGTCGAGGCAACTGACAATGCCGGGGCGCAGGGACGAGGGCTTTAGCGATTTAGTTACCGCGTGTTGTGCGCCGGCAACGGCGCCCGCACTCGCTCACCGCGGTTCTCCATTAGGCCAACGGTAGCCCGTTCCTTCCGCCTTGGCGGCGGCGGCACCTCGCCGAGGATGTCCGCCTGAGATGCCTTTTGGAGGATGCACCCACTTGCTTCTGGGGTACAATTTCATGCTGGTCGACCACTATAGGAGGTAAGCCATGAACAGGCTCTACGCTCTCGCTTCGGCTGGGTTCTGCGTAGCTTCGGCAGCCCTCATCACGTCCGCATCGGCATTTCCAAGCGAGGAAGTCCCGAAGAGCGAACCAGAGTACATCGCCAAGGCGAAGACCGCCGCCCCGGCGTCGGTCGTGAACAACGCGACGATCACCATGCCGCAGCCGGATGGATCTTCTAAGACCGTCCAAGCCGGATCGAACGGTTTCACGTGTTTTATCGGCAAGGACGGAACGCCCGAATGCGATGACCAGAACGCCATGGAATGGCGCAAAGCTCTGCAGGCCAATCAAGCCCCGCCGAACAAGATTGGCTTCATCTTCATGCTGGCCGGGGACACTGGCACGAGCAATCATGATTCCACCGAACGGCACACCCACCAGCATTGGGTCCAGACCGGGCCACATGTGATGATCGTCGGCGGCGCAGCACACGAGATGCTCAGTCCCTATCCGCGCGATGTGGATGTCAAAGACGCGACGCAGCCTTTCGTCATGTACCCCGGCAAACCCAACGAGCACCTGATGATCCCGGTGCACTCGCAAGAGATTACGACGGGCAGCACGCGGTGACGCGCGGGAACTCCGCCGTGGCTGATAGCGCCGGGTCGCTGGAAGTATGCTCAGCAGGTAGGATTGGCGGTTGCCGCGTGATCGCTGTCTGGAGCGTCAGCTCGGAGGCTTCATTCGGCGAAGTCGAGTTAGTCGGCTGCACGACGACGCAGGTCGTCGTGTCGGAGTTGGGGCAAAATGCGAAGACCTCAGAGTGGGCAAATCCAGTCCGCTCCGCTCTACAAAGCGGACCCTAGTGACTTGTGCCGCGACTTCGCTGATGGGCCACAAACGGACTCATGCGCCGCAGCAAAAGAAGCACGCGGGCTGCAATGCCTCACGCGATCACCTCGGCTGCGGCAGCGAGAACCGCGCGCAGAATCCCACGACATCAAAGGCGGCATACGTCCTCATGGTGGACCGCCGCAGGTGCATTGAAGAAACTACTGCGATCACCTACTTCGGCTTTGCCGGGACGAATGTCACAAAGCCATCCCGATTCGGCATACGTACCCTCGGCAGCGTCTGGGCATTCATCGTCTCGTTCTCTCCGATGATGCCGTTGAGCTGCAGGATATAGGCGGCCACTGCGTAGAGTTCCTCATTGGTCAGCGTTTTCGATTCGTTGTAGGGCATTGCTCGCCGAACGTAATCGAAAATTGTTGTGGCATAGGGCCAGAAGCTTCCGACCGTCTTTATGGCAGGTTTGTCTCCGACAAGCGACCCGATCCCTCCCACCAGTGCATCGTTCGGTTTGCCCGCTCCCTTATCGCCGTGACAGGCGAGGCATTTCGACGCGTACACGGCCTCACCCTGCTTTGGTGTCCCGCTGCCGGGCGGCAGACCGGCGCCGTCAGGACTTATGCTGATGTCCCACGGGGCGACTTGCTCGGGAGTTATGACCTTGCCGAGGTTCGGGCTGTCGGCCAGCGCCGCAGATGAAAGTAAGCCAAGTGCGCAAGCGGCAGCCAGGGCAGAGTTATGCGTAGACATGCTTCACCTCTCCGTTCTCGGACACGCCCCACGTCGTGACCGCATTGGAGTGGTAGATCGTCCTGCTCCCACGATCAGCGATCATTTTCTCGCGCGTCGGCTGGACGTAGCCTATGTCGTCGGTCGCGCGGCTTTGCAGGACAGCGGGGCCGCCGCTCCAGCGCCACGCCATGCGGAAACGCGTCAACGCCTTCGACAGCACCGGCTCCTGCAGAGCTGCGGGAGCCCAACTCTTGCCGCCATCGGCCGAAATTTCGACCTTGGCGATCTTCCCGTAGCCCGACCAGGCGAGCCCTGTAATCTCGTAGACGCCCGGTTCCTTCATCGTGAGTCCCGGCGACGGACGCGTGATCACCGACTTGCCTTCCTGCGGAAAAACGAATTGGAGCGATTTGCCGTCAGGCATCGTGATCGTGTATTTCGACGTCTCGTCCTTGGTCATTGTTGGGCCTTCGGTCAGCTTGATGCGTCGAAGCCATTTCACGTTCATGTTGCCTTCGAATCCCGGGAGCAGCAGCCGGATGGGATAGCCATTCGCCGGCCGCACGCGCTCGCCGTTCTGGTATAACGCAATCAATGCATCCTGCATGATCTCTGCGAGCGGCAGGCTGCGGCTCATGCCGGCGGCATCGGCACCTTCCGCCAGAATCCACTTCGCTTTCGGGTCTACGCCAGCTTCCTGCAGCAGGGCCGCCAGCTTGACACCCGTCCACTCGGCGCAAGAGACTTGACCCTGCATCTGCTGGACTCCGACTTGCGCGGGCTCCTTCTGATAAAGCAGTTGGCCGTTGCCGCCGCATTCGATGAAGGCGATCCGTGACTCCATTGGATAACGCGTGAGCTCATCGAGCGTGAAGACGAGTGAGCGCTTGACCAGGCCGTGGATGACCAATCTGTGGGCATCGGGGTTGATGTCGGGAATTCCGCTGTGGTGGCGTTCGAAATGCAAGCCGTTCGGCGTGATCATCCCATCGAGCAGATGATGAGGTGTTCGCGACGCGCCGGTGCCGGTGGTGCCCGGGGCCGTCGTGAAGGTTCGCACGACCTTATTTTCGTATTCAGACGGTTGCCCATAGGGGACGAATGGCGCGCCCGGCGTCTTCATCCAAGATTCAACCGGCAACGGACCGCCCGCTGCCGTGTCCGGGAACGTAATGCCTCCGGTTGCTGCCGCCATGGCGGCGCCGCCCAGGAAAACGCGTCGATCAAGCAATCCGTTTCCGGCGACCACGTCGGCGTCAATCGTCACGCCCTTGGATTTGCGATGTCCCATGATGCTCTCCTCCCAGTGGAGCCAAACTTCCACGGACGAAGCGCGATGTTATCCACTCACTGCGGGCCGGTATTTTATATCAAATTGGCGAGCCGTCAGGGAGGGGGAAAAATCCACCGCAGCGGCCGATGGCCAAGACAGGACATTTCTGCAATGGGTCAAAGGCTGCCCTCTGCAGCCAGCCTACCCTTGGTCGGGTCATCTCTCGGAAGCCGACATCGCCGCGCTCTGGGCTGAGGTCAGCCACGAGCCACAAGCAGACAGAGCTCTGAAATGGAGGGCCAGCATCAAACACGAGATGGCCATTGAAGCGACCTCGATAAGCGCAGTTGTTGCCGGTTTAGGCGCCAACGGCGTGCCGCAGGTCGGCTCAGGGCACGGCTTAGTTCACGGGCTTCGACGGCGTACCGTTACTGTCTTGACTGCCTGCCTTATCTCGCTAGGGCATAAGGTTTTTCTGTCCGCGAAAAGGGGCAGTCGAACAGCGAGGCAGCGAGAGATCGTTGCCTCGCATTCGGAATGCGATCGAGGGCAGCGTGACGGCTTCAGTCCACGAGCGCCTGATAGACGAGCGCCTTGAACATCTTGCGGTAGTAGGCGCGTATTGGGCTCGGGGCCTGTGTCATGTAGACACCGACGATCTCTTCCTGGGGATCGACCCAGAAAAAGGTCCCGGCGTAACCTGCCCACATGAACTCGCCCGCCGAGCCGGGCACACCAGCTACGCCGTCGCCCTGACGCACTGCAAAGCCTAGGCCGAACGTATAACCGGGAGTTCCCAGCAGGAGCTCACCCGGCTGGATCGGCGCCGCGACGCGCGTGCCGAGATGGTCTGACGTCATCAGCTTTATGGTCGAGCGGCTCAAGATGCGTACGCCGTCCAGCTCGCCGCCATTCAGGAGCATCTGGCCGAATCGCAAATAGTCCGTGGCGGTCGAAACTGCGCCGGCGCCGCCGGAATCATTCTTCGGTTCTGCCGACACATCGAGGACGCTCGTCTTCATGCCTGACGCCATGTCGACCGGCAGCGGCTGCGCGAGGCGCGAGATCTTCGACGACGGCACCCAGAAGCCCGAATCCACCATTTTGAGCGGCGTAAACAGTCGTTCGTCCAAGAACACGGCAAGCCGCTTACCCGACGCTGCCTCAATCACGCGGCCGAGAATATCGACGGCCATGCTGTACTCCCACATCGTGCCCGGCTGCTGAATGAGGGGTATTTTTGCCATGCGCGCGACTTGATCGGCCGGCGTCATATCCCGAGAGTCGTACTCATGCACGCCCGGCTGGGAGAACTTGGCCTCGACGTAGGCTGACTTCACCGGTTCGTTCTTGGTGATCTCGGCATAGGCGATACCTGCACTATGCCGCAGAAGATCCTGCACGGTGATTGGCTTGGCCGCCGGAACATTCGTATAGGTGGCCTTGCCGTCGGTGCCTGTGCCCGCCACGCTCACTTGCATGTCTTTGAAGGCCGGCAGGAATTTGGAGATGGGATCTGTGAGCTGAATAGCGCCATCTTCGACCAGCATCATAGCAGCTACCGAGACAAGCGGCTTGGTCATTGAATAGATGCGGAAGATCGAATCGAGCTTCATCGGCGCTTCCGAACCCTTGTCTTGGAAGCCGATGGCGTCCGAATAGACGATCTTCCCCTTGCGGGCGACCATGACCACCGCACCCGGCAGCTTGCCGTCGGCAATCTCCTTTTTGAGCATGGTGGTGATGCGCCCAAGGCGCTCCACCGACATGCCGACCTGTTCAGGCGTTGCCGTAGCGAGAGGCTGGAGCTCGCGCGCCGAGACCGGCAGTACCGCTGTTGCAGTGACCAGCATCGAGGCCAGCGCCGTCGTTGCCAGTATTTTCCATCTAAACATGACGCTCCTCCTGGGACCGTTTTTGCGAGGGCCGGGTTCGCCCGGCCCAATGATTTTATCCGACGGCGTCGCCCTTGGAACGCGCTTCCGGATGAAAATGATCAGGCTGGAACAGCCTAGCGTTGGCTTTTTCCTACGACCACCGCACGCGGCCGCCATCATGATGTCCGTAGGGGCAATGTCGGGTCTGGGTCAAAACGGGCTGTGGGGGTCAGTTCTGTCGTACGTCCGCTCTGCTCGGAAGAGCAGCCAAGCGGGAGTTGCTGCGATGGGCGGCTTCGGGCCAACAACGGACGTGGGCCAATTGCGTGAGGACTAAGCGACATAGAGCACGCGTTGAGGCCGCCCGACGGGATGGCCTCGGTGATTGCGAGCAAGCGGCGGGTTTCACTTCGCTGCGTCGGCACCCGCCTTTGCAACTTGGCCATCCTGAACTGACGTCCCGCCAGAGACGCCGATCGCCCCGACAATCTTGCCATCCACATTAATGGGAATGCCGCCTTCTAGCGGGGATGCCCCACGGAGTGCCAAGGAACGCAAACCGATGCCGCCCTGAGCCACGAGATCCTCGAACACCTTGCTGGGGCGCCTGTAGTTAATCGCGCTCTGTGCCTTGTCCTCGGCAGCCATGAGAGAGCCGTATTGGGTATTGTCGAGCTTGTGCAACATCACCATGTGGCCCGTGCTGTCGAGGACGACGATGGCCATTGCCCAGTTGTTCTTTACGGCCTCCGCTTCCGCGGCAGCCATCACTTTCTTGGCCGCCTCAAGCCCAAGTGGCGCTCCATAAGGCGTTATCGGAGGTGGGGATGGCGCCTGTTGAGCGCTGGCTGTTGCCGTGAATATCACGGCAGCCAGGATGGAGGCCACTAGCGTCTTGCCCTGCGTCCTCATGTTGTTGTCCTCCCGATATCTGGTGGTTGACTAAATAGTTAGCCCCCTGCGCTTGGACCACTTGCGATTGCAGGATTGCGCCAATCCGTACGAGAGTCCATTGGCTGAATAGTGGCGCCGGAGCAAAAGGCAGAGCGGCCCCTCTTCAGACGGGCCACCTTCGATCGGCTGCGTGTCAAGGACCGCTATGCGTCAGGAGCGTTGCCCTCTGCGATAGAGGGCCGCTCGTCGGCTTCCGCTATTCCCCGTTCACGACCGAGATCACGCGGCGCTGCAATAAGCAGCGAAGGCCCATAACCGGACTCATGCACCGTTGGTGCGGCGTCGTGCGCCGGTTGCATGAAGGTACTGGCCAAGCTGCTGCCGATATGCGGCACGGGCGGCTTCACGTCGAATTGCCGCGCGTGTTCCAATCCGCCACGCCAAACAGCTCGGCGACCATTTCGAGGCTCTGTCAAATCGAGGTCTTGAGACCTTTTTCGGTAAGAGAAGCGCGTAGTGTTTGCGCCATAGTCTTGGCATCGCGAAGGTCGCGCATAGCTGAATCCTCTGCTTGAAGAAGGATGGGATGCCAGTGCTTGTACTTGTAGTGGAAGTCAAATTGCGGAATTGTTTCAGCAGCTTGCAGCCCTGAAATTTGCGGTGTCGGTCTTTTGTCGAGAACCATGTCTCTTCTCCTGTGCATCGTGGGCTGACGTCGCGCCTTAGCTCTCCCAGAGTCTCTGATGCATTTCGAGTTCGACCCAGTCTCGGACCCCGCAGCTAGTCCAAACGCATCATCGGGCATCGTCTTGGGCTGCTTCCCGCAACGCCGCATTTAGCTGATCGATGACGGTAAGATCCGTCGGGACAACGAAAAGCTGCCGCCAGGATCGTTAGCAGCGACTGACCGGGGGATTGCATCTCTTCGTACCACCTCTTCTTTGAACGCCGCCGATATTACCAGGTCGTTTTCGATGACACCCTGATCGGCAGCCCATCGCGCAATGGTTGCTTCCGAGCGTGCGCATCATTCAGATGCACTACTCCGATTGCGCAATTGACAATCCATCACGATGCGACAAGCGTTGCGGGCGCCGATCGACGCCGGTGGCGGAAAGCTCCTTTCTGCGCACTGGGAAAGCGGGGCTCCGGTTGTGGCATCTCGCATCGTTCATGTGAATCGAGAAGGAGACGTCGCCGACTTTACATGCTGCGACGGACATTCACTTTCGTTCAGACGACGTAGTTAGTTAGGACCCTTAGAGAACGGGGGCCTCGATGGCTACGCTTCTCGGCATCACATCTGCTCAACTGCATCACCAGGGCTTCCACCTAATTGCATAGTTGCCCTTAAGCGATGGGGCGGTGATCGCAGCTCGCAGGTGTCAACATTACAGCAAAGAGTAGAGTGCGATGATAATCAATCTTGATTACGACAGTAGCGTCAACGCCGCACCAGCGCAGTTCAAAATCGCTCTGGATGCTGCTGTAAGTTACCTCGACAGTCTCATCACAAGTTCGATCGCAGTCACATTTCAGATCGGTTGGGGCGAAAATGAGGGAGTGGCGCTTGGCTCCATCATTGCAAACGGAGCTCCGCGCGGAGGGATGGGATATTCGTATAATGACCTTGTGAATGCGCTGAGATCGCACGCGACAACGTCGGTTGACAATTTAGCCTACAGCTACCTTCCAACTATCGACCCGACCAATGGCGGGCAATTTTATGTTGGAGGAGCGCAGGAAAAGGCGCTCGGATTATTAGCGGCAAACAGCACCGAAATAGACGGAACAATAGGTTTTGGTGCCACGCAGAACTGGGATTTTGATCCAACCAATGGCATCGGTTCAGGCCAGATTGATTTCAATGGGGTAGCGCTTCACGAACTTACGCATGCGCTTGGTCGTATCGCCGGGCTTCAATATGCTCCAGGTTGGTACGAGTCGTTGGATCTTTTTCGGTACCAAGCTGCGGGCCAACTCCAACTCGTCGACCATCAACCGGCATACTTTTCGATCGATGGCGGCCTTACCGATCTGAAGAACTTCGATACTGCGCAAGATTCGGCTGACTGGTCGGATGACGGCATTCCGGATTCCTTTGGATACGGTTATTCGGGCGAAGTATTGCCGATAAGCGACACTGATCTGAAGGTACTGGATGTCTTGGGCTACACCCTCAGTCTCGGACTCAATAATCCACCAGTGGCACATTCTGATACAAATGGCGTCGCCAAAGGTGCAACGATTTCTATCTCAGCGGCAAAGGGAGTACTGGCCAACGATACCGACCCCGATTCAAACGATCACTTGGCCGTGTTAGCGGTCTCCGGCAAGGCGTCTGCCGTGGGCCATGCGATCAAAGGCGAATACGGCTCACTTGCCCTCAACATTGACGGTAGTTACACCTATGTAGCGGACCATCATGCCCATGA
The DNA here is from genome assembly GCF_038969555.1 of Bradyrhizobium sp. B117. Lineage (NCBI taxonomy): Bacteria > Pseudomonadati > Pseudomonadota > Alphaproteobacteria > Hyphomicrobiales > Nitrobacteraceae > Bradyrhizobium > Bradyrhizobium sp. B117. The sequence continues at coordinate 7,399,258 of NZ_CP152414.1, read as the reverse complement.
TCATCATTCCCAGGACGATCATTATCACGGCTTTGAGCAACAGCAGGGCATAGCGCAAGATGTGTTCACTTATACGGTCTCAGATGGGCAAGGTGGTACGTCAAGTGCTACGCTTACCATCGTGGTCTTTGATCGAGGCACGACGTACCTCTCCGGCACCAACACGACGCTGACAGCAGGGAAAGGCCATTACGTTCTAGATGGTTCAGCCGGTGGTGACACGCTCATCGCAGGGAAGAGCGGCAGCGTTCTAATTGGCGGCCCTGACGATACGCTCATTGCGGGAAAGGGGGAAGACACCTTCTTGTTTCGCCCGGATTTCGGGACCGACACGATCAAGAATTTCAATACCCATCAGGACACGTTGCAGTTCGATGACGGCATATTCCACGGGCTGCGGGACATTCTGGCTCACACTGCTGACAGCCCTAGTGGAGCTGTTATAACGGATGGGCATGGCGACAGTGTCACGCTCTTTGGTGTCACGTCGGCACAATTACATCACGATGACTTCCATCTAGTCGCCTAATGTCGTCGCAAACACGGCCGCCGTAGCTTGCTTCCCGTAGTACTCCTGAATCATCTGCACTGAAGTGCCCATATTGCGGGCCACCTCAAACACACCAACGCCATTCCGCAGCGCATTCACTGCATAGAAGTGGCGCAAACTATACACTGAGTACTTCTCGCCAGTGCTCCGCTCGATACCTGCTTCCCTGAACGCAGCATTGAGCTGGTCAATGAGCGTAGTGATCTTTGACCCGTCCTGCTTAGCGAACAGACGCCCTGCCGGATCTTCGGCCCGTTGCTTTGTCAACGGTTTGGCTTGCAAGATCATACTTTCACAAGCCATCCATGCACGAAACTACTTCCCCAGGCGACCTTGGGAATGTGCTAAGAAAGCCGCTATCGTGCAGCTAGTGCTAATTGAAGAAAAATCGATCGCACTGATGGCGTGCCATTGTTCATCGAGGAGCTGACCAAGTCTGTCGTCGAAAGCGGATGCATGACCGGAGCGAGAGCGCATCTCGCGATCCCGGGCACGCTCCATGCCTCGCCCGCGAAAGGTCTAGTCTCCTTGGTTGCCCATCATCCCTTGCCCTTTGCGTTGACGGTAATCGCTGCTCAAAACCGTCGCGAAACTCGGTTGATTTAGCACAAGACCATGCGGCTAGGAGCACTCATCCTTACGCTCGTGTGCAAGCTGGGAAATGATGCCGCGTCTCCAATGTCCGCTTTGAATCGACGATAACGCTTCATTCCGGAGGGACGCGGAGCGAGTTTGCGCCAGAGGGCTTCGCCACAGCCCATAAACTTCTCAACAACCGCGTCTGAGTTACATTTCGCCTCACGGACGCAACGCCGCTTCGCCGACGGCACCCACCGCGCAATTCCGCAAAGACGCTCCGCTAATTTTTGGATTCCGGATCGTTCAGAATTCGCGCTCCACTGGGGTTTCTGTTTGCTTCTACTTTGCCTAGGCGCGCGCGGGTTCTTCGACAACCGGCTCAGGCGTGAAGGGTTAATCTTCGCATTTACTAAAGTAGCGATGCGTTCTCGAGGGCCATCTGAAGTCCCGCGAAACATCCGCAATGGCATCCCGGGCGCGCTTCGATCCGGACACCGCGTCGGAGGTGGCCTGCGGTGGCTTGGCGGGCTGAGTTGTCGGCGCCGGCGTCTGTGCCGCGGCCTTCGGCGGTGCTTCATCGCCTTCATTAACTTCAGTTCGACGCCGTTCACCTTTCCACTGACGCCGCTACTTCTTCGTCGGCTTAGCAGTTGTGAGTTTTGGTCACCGAAAGCAGGTGCTTTGCTACAATCTGAGCGGCCTGACTGCGGTCGTGGGCGCTCCGCCGATCCGCACGGTACGGTCGATACGCTGGTCGTAATCGCGCCTTCGGGCTACAGCGTGCAGACTCACGAGCCCAGGCTGGTCTTGTAGGTCAATCGTTTCCAAAGCAGGTCCAGGTGCCGTCATCCTGATACGCCGCGTGCTCCCTACAGATCGCCTGCAGTCAGCGTGAGCGTCTCCTTATTCCCTCCGGAATGCCGCCATTCACCTATAAACTTGGAAGCGCAGCTCGCTGGCGGAGCGGCAAACTCGGGTGACAGGGAAACAGTGTGAGCTGTCATCAGAAAAATTGCACCCGGGTGGCCCATCAATGGGGGGAGCGCCGACCGCGATGCTCGCTTCGAGGAGCTCTGCGCGGAGCTGCGCAAGTATCATGGGAACAGGCAGTTTATAGATCTGCCTTGATCGGTCGCCAGCTAAAGCACCACACCGCGAACTTGGGCGATGCCACGATCGGTGATTCCCAAGCTGCGAGCTGCGCCAAGTGAGAGGTCGATGACACGACTGGGGACCCATGGTCCGCGATCGGTGATGCGGACGACCACCGATTTGCTGCTCTTAAGGTCCGTGACGCGAACGAGCGTGCCGAATGGCAGGTTGCGATGAGCAGCAGTAAACGAATTCCTATCGAACGTGGCGCCGCTCGCTGTTTTCCGTTTCGAATAAGAGTAGTAGGAAGCTTTCCCGGAAAACACTCGATTGAGAGATTGAGGAGCTGAAGGATCTCCCGATTTGCGCGTCGGCTCCTGTTCGATACGAGGTTGTTTCTGTGGACTCTGGTTGGTCTGCTCCGGCGGCTCAGGAGCGGGCTCGGCATGTGCCTTTGGAATGATAGACCACCTTTCATTGAAGTCTTGTGCAGCGGCAGAGTTTGCATAAGTGCACATCCACGCTGGTACGGCTGCAATCGCGGCTATTCTGCAAAGAGTACGCATCGTCGACCTCAAAAGTAGAGCATGGAAACAATGCGATCCTTTGAGGCGCGTTCCTGCACATTGGCGCTTAATTCGGAAAAGCGGTGACTTCATACCGATGCTGGCCGATCTTGGGGGCAAAAGCCCAAAGGTGCAACGCGGGGAGTAGAGTCGTTGCATTGCATTGCCGGGCATCGTGCAGCGCAGAAACGGAAGGCGTGGGTATCATGCACAGCCGAATGAGAATGGGGACGGCTGCGGGTTTTCTCATCCGATAGGTTCAACAGGACCGGACTATCGCAAGTAATTATTCGCTCACTACTCCAGAGTCATAATTCATCCCACGGACGCAACGCCGCTTCGCCGACGGCACCCACCGCGCAATTCCGCGCACTTCCTCTCACCCCGTCGGCGAGCAATGTCATCAACGTCATACGACCGTAAAGTCAGTGATGAGCTGGCGGCGTCGGGGGCGCTGTACGAGGGCTATGATCCACGTATGGCCGCAGTTCACGAAAAGAATGCGCTGCGGCTCCGGGAGATCATGGCCCAGATCGGATGGCCGACGGAGCGCCTCGTCGGCGAACGAGCCGCGGAGGCAGCCTGGCTGATCGCTCAGCATGCCATCGCGCTCCCGCAATTCCAGCGCTCGTGCCTTGAGTTCCTTGCTATGGCCGCGCGCGAGCACCTGGTCCCGGCCTGGCAGCCGGCCATGCTAGACGACAGGATCCGTGTATTCGAAGGTAGGCCGCAGCTCTACGGCACACAGCTCGAGCCCGATGAGCACGGCAACATGCGGCCACACGCGATCAAGGATGCAGAGGGAGTGGACGAACGACGCCGCGCGGTTGGTCTCGAACCTCTCGCCCAAGTACTTGCGCGCGCAAAACCGCAGCCAGTGCCGGCCGACCGTGAACGGTTCGAGCACGACTATGAGGAGTGGCTCATTGCGGTCGGTTGGCGCGCACGTCCGGAATCGTCGAGTAAGCAACCAGCATGAGGGGCCACCCCGCAGAGGGCGGTCACGGCCCTCAATCGCTACGGTGAGGTAGAAGAAGTAGCTGCGCTCGTGGCATTCGTAGCCAGCGACGACTCGTCATACATCACTGGAGCAAATTTGACGGTCGATGGCGGGACCAATGCCTGATTGATTGGCAAACATGACGCCTGAGGTGGCGCTTGACGGCGCAAACCGTCAAGGTCGCCTTTGGTCAAAAGTGTCGCTTGGTCGGTTGATCCCATCCAAACTAAGTCTCAAACGGTCCAAGAGCCGACCTACATTCAGGAGTTTACCGGCTCCAAAATGGCCCGCCTCACTAATTGAGGAGGCCATCATGGCTGACGTCTCTAGCGCCAAGTTCGAGGCTATGTCCTGCGATTGGCTGAATCTTGGCCTCCGGGCTCTGCGCGTCACCGGCTCCAACGGTCCGATCTCAGGCGCCAACACTAGTTCAACACTCTCACCAGATCGTCAGCCTCGCGCAGATCGCGGGAAGTTTCCGCGGATGCGAATTTCGTCCGGGTCGATATTAGCAGGTCTCGTGCCTCGGTGCGTCCGGATGCGCTCTCGCCTGCGCTGACCAGGCGCGCGATGCTGATCGCCGTGCGCAATTCCCAACCGACCGCCCCGAGCTTCCTGGCAGAGGCAAGCGAGCGCTTGAACAAGCGCATGGCGGCCCGGTCGTCCCGCGATGGATCGCGACAGAGCAGCGAGCCGTGGATCCGGTAAATCTCGGGAGCAGCCCAGCGCTCGCCGGTTTGCTTCACCAGGGCCTCAGCCGAGGCAGCGAAGTTTCGAGCCCTGCCCATCTGCCCGATCCGTCCGAATTCCGTGGCAAGCAGAATTCGATAGAGCGGCATCTGGATGCACCGGTTCTCGGCGGGCAGCTTATCAAGCAGGCCGCATAGCTGCTCGAGCACGTCCGGCGCGGGGCCTCGTGCCGCCAACGCTGCGGTTGCCCACAATGGACCGATGACCCGGTACATCGGATAGCCATACTCGTCAGCGACCTTCAGACCACGCTTCACGCTGGCAAGGTTCTCCGCAAGGTCACCCTCGTACCAGTGATCGGCGACGCCGAGAATGGAGGCAAAAGCGACCATGAACGGATGTCCGATCTCGTTCGCAAGCTGCCGCGCCGTCACGCAGCACTCTCTGGCCCGGCCGGGCCGGCCCAACAGCCATTCAATGTGTCCGGAATAGACGAGCGATACAATTAATGGATCATGCTGATAGATCTGGACCAGCTTGCCGTGCTCGCGCGGATTGTAGCGAGCGCTGACCAGAGCTGCGAGCTCACTCGCCTGCTGCAAACGACCGAGGAAGAAATTGGCGATCACGGCGGCGGTGTAGGCCATGAGGGCGGCCTCTTCGTTGCGCCACTCTTCTGCCCGCCGGACGAAATTTTCCGCGTGTTCGAGGCCCTTGGTGAGCTCGCAGTTGACCAGCTTGGCTATGGTACTTCCCCACAGCACCGTCGCCTTCTCGCGAATGGTGCCATGGCTCGCGCAAAGCTCGAGTGCACGACTGTAGGGGCCATAGACGTTCGGGTCGGACCATCCGGCGTTGGCCGTGTACGCCATCGCCAGATTGGATTGCAGTCCGATTTCAGCCTCGAAGCGGCGTGGCGACGCCGGCATCTTGGATATCAGCGAGAGGCCTTCGCGAAGGTGAGCCACGGCTTCCTTGGTGGCAGATCTGCGCAGCGCGGATTTGCCAGCCTGGAGCCAGGCCTCGATCGCCTCCGGAATGCTGCCTGCGCGCGCATAATGATAGCCTAATACCGCCGGCTGGCCGCTTTCTTCGATGGAGGCTTCCTGGAGCAGCCACGATGCCACGCGCGCATGGAGTTCACGCCTTTCCTCCATGAGCAACGAGGAGTAGGCGACTTCCTGTATCATCGCATGTTTGAACGTGAAGACCTCGCCTTGAGGTTCCTTGCTGCGATACACGATCCCCGCTCTCTCGAGAGCTCGCAACGCCTGTGGCAGCGTTTGGCTCTTATCCGGAAACACGTTGAAAATGCCTTCATAATCGAAACGCCTTCCGAAAACGGAGGCGATCTGGGCGACGCGCTTGGCAGGACCGAGACGATCAAGGCGCTCCATCAGGGAATCGTGAATACTTGACGGCACCAGGGGTTCCGGCAACTTCGGCACAGGGCTTTCGGCGGCCGGCGGGACCGCACCGGCATCGACGACGGCCCGCGTGAACTCCTCGACAAAGAGTGGCACGCCGTCGGTCCTTTCCACGATCTGGCTGGTAATCTGGCGCGGCACGAAATCGCTGCCCGCGACGGCTGCGACCATCTGCTCGCATTCATGCGCTGCCAGCTTCCGGAGGGGGACCCGTCTAATTGCCGTGCTTGACAACCAGTCGGCCTTGTAATCATCGCGATGCGTGATCAGGACCATGATCCGCTCGCCAGGACAGCGAGCCATCACGCGTACCAGCAGTTCGATGGTGGTCGGGTCCATCCACTGGACGTCCTCGACGATCCCGAGGATCGGCTGCTTGCGCGAGGCGGCGACAAGAGCGTCGACGAACACCTGAAACGCACGCTCGCGCTCCAGGGGAGATCCGAAATCCGCGGGCTCGTATCCCGCGCATGCGGGGATCGATAGCACCGCCCCGTAGTAACGAAGCGCGTGCTTGAGATCGGTGACGGTGCTCGCCAACAGCGATTGCAGTTTTGCCAGCGCGAGTTCCGCGTTGTCGGTCTCGTGGATGCCGGTCGCGCGCATGAGGCGCTCGATTTCCGGGGCAAGCGGCGTGTTGATGTGGAACGGTGAACATTGCAGCGATAGAACATCACGCGGAGACGCACCGAGCGAACTGCGGAACTGGCGGATCAAACGTGACTTGCCGATGCCGGGCTCGCCGGAAATGACGCCAACTTGCCCCGAGCCGGCGAGAGTCTGCTGCCACATCTCGGCAAGCAACGCACTTTCGCTGGTTCGGTTTATCATCGGGGCAAGAGGCGACCTCCGCGCGCGGTCGAACCTGCTTTCGTTTGACCCAAGCGCCTCTGCACGCCAAGCCTCGACCGGCTCCTCCACGCCCTTGAGAGCTTGTCGGCCAAGCGGCGCATAGCTGAAGGTTCTGCGGGTCAGATCGTAAGTGCTCGAGCCGACTACGATACCGTTCTCACTCGCGAGTCCTTGGAGGCGGGCAGCGACATGCGCCGTACTGCCGAACACTTCCCGTCGATCGGGAGGCTCGCCGGGCACGCTGCCGACGACGACGACCCCGGTGTTGACCCCGATGCGCACGCCCAGGCGAACGAAGCTGCCGTCCGACAGCAAGAACTTGTGTTCCTTGATCGCCGCGGCAATCGCCAGAGAGGCGCGGACCGCGCGCTCAGGATCATTTTCATGGGCTTGCGGGACGCCAAAGAATGCGAGCAACCCGTCACCAATCATTCTGGCGATATGACCGCCGTAGCGGCGAATCTGCTCGTCGCAGATATCGCGGTAAGTTCTGATAATCGCGAAGAACTCCTCGGGATCGATCCGCTCGCTCAGGGGTGTCGAACCGACGATATCGATAAATGTCACGGTGAGCTGGCGGCGTTCGGCATGCGGAGCCTCATTCTCGACGTTCGGCGGCCCCTGTGTCCGCTGAAGTCCGCCCAAACGATCGGGCTTCGGCTCGCTGCTCATGACCCACCAAGTTCACTTTCCGCCGTACCTGCCGCGAGGCAAGATAGACGGCGAGCCGCATCCAGTTGACGCTGCCGAGCGGCCCGTGCCCAGGCAGACAGTTCCACGGATTGAATACCATGTGCTCGCAGTCGTACAGCGCATTCTGCGTCAAACTTTTGAAATGGCAGTGCTTCCTGGGCGCACTTTAGGACGGGTCCATAGCCGCGAAGCGTCCCCGACGTCATCCGACGTGACGGCGTGCCGTACCCTTTTGGAGAGATCGAACATGACGTCATCGCCGCCTTGTTGTGTGCGCGGGTGCGGATCCCCCACAAGCGATTCCTGAAGAAAGCTTTTCGATGGACCCAAAACGCGGACGTCCACCATCTGATGTCCTCATTCGACCACCGGGACGGTGGAGCTGCTTGATGATCTCTCGGAGGCTGGCGGCGTATTCCTCGATGATCCGCCACGCGTCCTCCTGCCGGGATGGCTTTGGCTCTTTCACGTCGCTCAGTTTCTCGGACTCGGCCATGTCAGGATGGTCGGCCCGGGCGATTGTCCGCCCGTTGAGCCAAGTCAACGGTTCCGCGATCACCGAACTATAGTGGCGTTTGCCATCCCTGTAGTTTGTCCGCTCGCAAAGGATTGACCAATGACCCGTATATATTTCGAAGATGCCGAAATTGGTACCGCCAGAAAGGCGGGTCCTTATTTGGTCTCGAAGGAAGAGATTATTCAGTTCGCCAAGCAATACGATCCGATACCGCGCCACATCGATGAGGAGGCAGCAGCACGTTCGATTTTTGGTGGATTGACCGCATCGAGCGCCCACACGTTTGCAGTCTTCATCTCGCTCACGCCCAAGCTCCAGCCTCGGCCTCTCCATGTCCTCGCCGGAATGGGCTGGGATGAGCTGAGGTTGCCGAACCCGGTACGCCCAGGAGATGAACTTAGTCTCGAAGCGACTATCCTGGAGAAGCTGGAATCAAAATCGAAACCTGATCGCGGTATCGTGCGCAATCAAATCCGATTATGTAATCAAAGAAACGAAATCGCCTTGCAATGCATCGGCACCATCCTCGTTGCAAGGCGACCGGACGCGAAAGCATCGGCGTAAGCCGTTCTACAAGGTGCCGTCGGTTGGTTTCGCTCCGATGTCTCTTGTGAGTCACAAGCGGGCGTGGTGGCTCCATTTGCCTATAGTCCGCTCGCGGTCGGAAAGCCGACATTCAGGCGGTTAAGGCCAGGAGCGGACTCATGCATCGCGGGTCGAAGCGAGCGGGAGCCATTTCCGATGTGAGCGCGAGTACGCTACTGGCCACGCGCCTGCGATTGCCGAAAACAACAGCGCCGGGTAAAATTGATCCAATACCGCTTGTGCTTGTCAGACTTCGATTGTCGGGTATCCGCGAGTTCCGACATAACCGACTGTTTGCATAGGGGTGATCCGATGAATTCCAGTGCAGATCTTTCGACAATTCTAAACCGCATCCTTGATGCGGCCGCGGATAATCTCAGGATCGCAAAGATTCTCGTTCAAATGGGACTTGATCCCAACAACATCACCTACGACGCACTGTTTAATCGGCTGTTTGAAATTGTGTTGGCCAATATCACGCTCGCCAACATGTTCGCCTTGGTTGGCGCCATCTTCCTTGTCGCTACCTTGCTGATGCAGAGAATGGTGCCGCTGCGGGTCGCGAATATGGTTGGCTGTACATTCTTCACAATTTCTGGCGCGCTTTCCGGAAGTGTCGCCACCTTTCTGCTTTATCTGCTGCTGTTGCCAGTCAATGCCGTTCGCCTCCGTCAACTGCTCAAGCTCGTTAAGAAGGCACGTAACGCGACGCAGGGTGACAGGTCGATGGAATGGCTCAAACCATTCATGACCGAACGTAGATATCGCCGGGGCGACAGACTATTCAGGAAGGGTGATCCCGCTACGGAAATGTTCCTCACCGTCACCGGGAAGTTTCTCGTCAAAGAAATCGGCGTCGAGCTTCCGCCGGGGTGTTTCATGGGAGAACTTGGCTTCCTTACGCCCAATAACCGACGAACCGGAACGATCGAGTGCATAGAAGACGGCCAAGTCCTGACCATAACTTATGAAAGGTTACTTGAAATCTATTTTCAAAGTGATCAGCAATTCGGCTACTATATCCTCGTCCTGATCAGCCAGCGTCTCCTGGAAAACAACCAGCGCCTCCAGGAAAACATCTCGCGGCTGGAATCAACTCTCGCACAAGAGAAAGCGGCGCGACAGGCGGCAGCCGCGCGTGGCACAGCTTGAATGGCCTTGACTGCTGCACCATTGGTGGCACGACTGTCCCCGCGCAGTGCGGCTCTCGCGACGCAACGATGTCCGCTTGGGGTCAAAGGCTGCCCTCGGCGTGTCCACGATGGCTTTCCGCTCAGCCCCCGGAAGCGGACCGTGCGAGGCCAAGAGAGGAAGTCAGCTTAGGGTCGAAACGAACTAAACGTCTTGGTCCGCCATGCCTAAGCGAATGCGCGTCAATGACGCACTGTCACTTAGCTAATGAACCAGATGCGAAAACATCTCTACGTGCGTTCGCCGAAGCATCGCTTTCTAAGGATTCGTTCGCTGTGTCCGGCTCGCTGACGCGCTTGTACCAGGACCTGGCTCAAACATCATTTGAGCGAGATCCACCGTCTGGCTGCTGACCCCAACAATGGGTCCATTGCGTTCCTCGACTCGCAGTCTTTTTGAATTGGATGATTTGGTCGAGCGAACGTTGCAGCTTGAAAAGCGTATCAACGGGAGGCCTTGAGAGCGGTCATCACTCCGTTCTGTCTCACAGTTGCGCCGGGAAAATGGGGTACTTTCGTCGAACCAATATTTGAAGCGGATGTCGGTATCGGAGGCTGCGCCTCCTCGATTTGAACCTATCGACCGATGGTTTGGTCGTCCCAGTTGACCCGGTAAAGTCCAAGTAGCGCGGGTTCGGATATCAGGCAGTGCAACACCATGATCGTGCGACGAATGCCCAGCTTCGGCCGGTTAAGTCCAGTGATGCGATCCGTAAGTCATTGATTTTTCTCAGGCCGGGGCTGGATCGTGTCCCATGGCGTGGTGTAGCTGACGGCAGGTCACCGCCGATTTTCCGGCGGGTCGGAAGGCATCAGCCTGCCACGGCGGGCAAGCCGACGATGGGATCATCGCTCAACGGCGCGATGGTTTCCAGCGTCATGTAGCGGGCCCGCTGAACCGCCCACTCGTCGTTCTGCTCGAGCAGGATCGCGCCGACCAGGCGAACGATGGCGTCTTCATTTGGGAAGATGCCAACCACCTCGGTCCGCCGCTTGATCTCGCCGTTGAGGCGCTCGATCGGATTGGTCGAATGCAGCTTGGCACGGTGCTGAGGCGGGAAGCTCATATAGGCGAGCACGTCTGGCTCGGCCTCATCCATGAAGGCGGCGAGCTTTGGCAGTTTGGGACGGAGCTGGTCGGCGACCTTGCGCCACTGAGCCCTGGCCGCTTCGGCATCGTCCTGGGCAAAGGCGGTGGCGATGAAGGCGGAGACGACGCGTCTTCCGCTCTTGCCGGCATGGGCCAGGACGTTGCGCATGAAGTGGACGCGGCAGCGTTGCCAGGCGGTGTTGAGCACCTTGCTGACGGCGGCCTTGATGCCCTCATGCGCATCGGAGATCACGAGCTTGACGCCACGAAGCCCGCGCCGAGCGAGCTTGCGCAAGAACGCGGTCCAGAACGTCTCGGCCTCCGAGGGACCGATGTCCATGCCGAGAACTTCACGCCGGCCGTCGCTGTTGACGCCGACCGCGATGATCACCGCGACCGAGACAATCCGGCCATTCTGGCGGACCTTCACGTAGGTGGCGTCGATCCACAGATACGGCCAGTCACCCTCGATCGGTCGGGCGAGGAAGGCCTTCACCTTGTCGTCGATCTCGGCACACAGTCGGCTCACCTGGCTCTTGGAGATGCCAGTCATGCCCATAGCCTGGACCAGATCATCGACGGATCGGGTCGAGACGCCCTGCACATAGGCTTCCTGCACCACCGCGGTGAGCGCCTTTTCGGCCATCCGACGCGGCTCCAGGAAGCCCGGGAAGTAGCTTCCTTTGCGCAGCTTGGGAATGCGCAGCTCGACCGCGCCGGCGCGCGTCTCCCAGGTCCGGTCACGGTAGCCGTTACGCTGGGCAAGGCGCTCGGCATTCTTCTCGCCGTAGGCCGCTCCGGTCAGCCCGGCGACCTCCAGCTCCATCAATCGCTGGGCGGCAAAGCCAATCATCTCGCGAAGCAGATCGGCGTCTGGGGCCTTCTCCACGAGCGCGCGAAGGTTCATCATCTCGTCGGTCATCGGTGGTTCCTCGAATCAGGTTGGTGTCAGCAACCCGACCCTACCGGCGAACTGCCGGTGACCACCGCAAAGCCGTCCGCCCGCTACGGCGCTATCTGAGGGCGCGCGCGCGGACGGCTTCGCTCTACCGAGCTACACCATCACTGGGGACACGACCCCGGGGCTGTCTCTTAATTAGCTCGGTCAGGATTTCAGGGTGCCTACGCGTAAACGGTTGCATGCGTGATATCGCCAGCCCACGGCCAAGCGAGTTTCAACTTAGCTGAGCTGCTCAGTCGATCGCTTTCAAGCTTCAGAGCGTTTTCATTTGGAAATGGCAGCCAAGCTATTGAAATTACTGAAGCGCATTTTGACCATTTTTTCCAAATGCGCGATGAAATCATTGAATAATCAAGCAGGTTTTGATTCCGCCATTCGGAGGTTCGATCCCTCCCCAGCCAGCAGTTAAGTTGCGGAGTTCGTTGGATGAACAAACTCTGTTGCGGTCAAAATTCTTACCGCGTTTGGAAATAGAAATTCTCAAGCGCCGTTGAGAATTAACCGGCTTCGTGTGTCCGGCGAATTCGAGCCACGTCCAATTCACACCTGCCGGGCGTAGGCGAGATCGACGGGCGCGCCCGACAGGCGCGTCGCAAAGTAGCGCTCCACCATGTGACGATCGGCTGAGAATGCAAAGCTCGGCAATTTGTCTCCAAGGGAAAACCATCCCAATTCGTCGACGTCGTCGCCGGGACAGGCTGCTCCGCCCACCGGCTTGGCGAGCACGGCAACTGCCAGCGTGTGGATGTCCGGGCGAAGGAAGTTGGAAGCGACACTGAGCAGGGCAGTAATCTCTACCTCAAGGCCGGTCTCCTCTTTCACCTCGCGCCTGCCTGCCGTCAGATAATCCTCGTGAAATTCGATGTAACGGCAGGCACCACTTGCCCCCTCGAACGTCTCTCGCTTCCGCCTGCACAACAAAAACCGGTCGCCGTCGACGATGAGAACGGCGATGATCGGCGTTTGGATTTCAGTACAGCACGAAAGCACAGGCCGGGTTTTCACATGTCCTTTCCGGTTCTCCCCTTGTGGTCGGACCAGGCCGGAGCCGCACATAGGGCAGTAGGCCCAGCCATGTTGCGTAGTCGCGTCGCGATCATATGCGGCAAAGACCTGGCAAGTCTTCATTGAATGCCTTTCTGCGTCATACTCCGCAGACGTCCGCCCCAGAAGGCTCTCAGCGCGTCGGCCAGATCGCGCGGATTGTCTTCCTGGACGTTGTGGCCCGCGCCCTTGATGTTGATCCACCGCCCGTCAGGAAAGCGCGCGGTGAAGTCATGGGCGGCATCCTTGGAGACGATGAGGCTTTCACCACCCCTGGCCAGCAGGAAAGGCGCGGCCATGTCCGGGATGCGAGCCTCGAAGCCTGCGAGATGGCTAAGGATCATGCGATAGTCCGCCGGACGACGGCGGTCGCTTTTCCATACGAGGCGCCCATCGTCGCCACGCTTCAGAAGGGTGCGCATTCGATAGTGGAGGCGCTCTGGATTGCTCCTGGGACTGACTGCAAGCGCCATCTCGACCACTTCATTCACTGTCGCTGCGCCACGAAAGTCCGTCATGAAGGTGCGCATCCGCGCCGTTGCAGCAAACACCGGTCGTGAGGTCACATCGACCATCGCGAGACTTTCGGTCCGGTCCGGGTGGCGCAGCGCGAACTCGCAGGCCACCATTCCTCCCAACGACATGCCAACGATGCGCGCGCGTTCGATCCCGAGGCCGTCGATAACTGCCACGAGGTCCGTCGCACAGCTTTCGATTGAATAGTCGTCGGCCCAATCGCTGGCGCCGTGGCCACGCATGTCGAGTGCCAAGAGCCGGAAATCAGACCGCAGGGCAACGGCGACATAATCCCAGGTGCGGGCGGTCAGCGCGCCGCCGTGCAGCAGCACCGCCGGAGGTCCTTGGCCGCCCCAATCGAGGACGTGGATAGTGGGTCCGCCATGCGTGCGGAAACGCGTTGAGCGCGGCGGCGCGAGGTCGGTAAAGGCAATACCGAGCCGATCGGCTATTGTCGCCAGCGCCTCGGGATGCCAATCGTTCACCGACAGCCCCTTACTTAGGGTATCCTAAGTAAGACCCACGAACGCAGGTATGTCAATGGCCATGCGACAACGTCGAACACCACAAGCGGCGAAATTCGCGATCCTGGATGCCGCGGAGCGGCGACTGCACGACGAGGGCCCCGAAGGCGTGCGCATCCAGCGCATCGCCGCAGATCTGGGCATTACGGACGCGGCTATCCACTACCACTTCGGCACCCGCGAAGCGCTGATGGACGCGCTCCTGCGGCGCATAGGGCGCCGGCTGGTAGATGACATTGAAGCGACCATCGAAAGCTGGGCGCCCGATCAAATCGACGTCGCTGCCCTAGGGCGGCTCTTTCAGCGCGCCTATGCCGACGAACGGGCCGCGAGACTCGCCCTCTGGCTTAGTCTCGCTGGCTGGCGGCCAAAGGGATCAGGCATGCTCAAGTCGCTGGTCGAGCGAGTTCATCGAGCGCGGATCCAAGCAGCGCGGAAGGCGAGGCGGCGCGCACCGCGGATTTCCGACACGCAATACGCCATCGCTATCCTGAGCGCGGCCCACATGCATGCCGCGATGTCAGGAGAAGCTTTGTTGGCAAGCGTCGCCGAAGATCCCGCCGCCCTCGACCAACGCGATTTCCTCAAATTCGCAGTTCAGTTGATCGCGCGCCACCTTGCAGAGGCGTGACGAAACGACAAGCTTCGCGATTCGCTCCCGCAGTCCGAGCGACCGAATTGTTGACCAAAGCAGGATTGCGCAGCGAGGAAGATAGAGACGCCTCAGACCTTCGAAGCGACTGCTTCTGGCGCAAAGCTGACGTTCGGGGGAACCCGCACCGGCGCCACCTCGACCTTCCAGACAGCAGTATGTCGTCCCCGTCGACGTCGCGACCGATCCTCCGTGTTTGATCTAGCGCAAGAAACTGGGATCGCTTTCAAGATAGCTTCCATCATTCAATGGTTCATTGGAGGTCGCAATGATCATTGAGCGTCTATCCCGGGAACATCGCAACATCGAGACGCTACTCGCCGTACTCGATCGCGAGCTTGAGATTTTCGATCGCGGGGACCATCCCGACTATGAGGTCATCCGCGCGATTATCAGCTACTTTGAGCTCTATCCGGAACTGTATCATCATCCCCAAGAAGAATTGGTCTTTTCCAAGCTAAAGCTTCGAGATCCAGCTGCGGCGGCAAGGATCGGCGATCTGACGCTCGAACACCAAAAAGGGACCCAGCGTTTGCGCCGCGTCGCTCAGGCGATCGACAGTGTTTTGGCGGATCGAGAGATTCTTCGGCAGAATGTGGACAACATCGTTCGCGATTTCATAGAGAGCGAGCGGCGTCACATCATGATCGAAGACCGCGATTTCTTCCCCGCCGCCCTCAAGGCTCTCAAGCCGGCAGATTGGACTGAGATCGCCTCGGCCACAGTCAATCATGAGGATCCGCTGTTCAGCGAGGCCGCCGAAGAAACCTTCGACGCGCTACGAGCGCGCATCTTGCAGATGGAGCAAGAGTCCGAAGTCGAACGGCGTTAGAAGCGTGCTGTGGGGTTAGCCAGTTGATGAGCGTCCCAATGGCAGATACCGCAGTGGCCTCGGCGAAAATTGCGGACGATGGCTTACACCTCAAGTCAGCTATGGGGGAAGAGCGAGCAGATCGTTGATCTAGATCATTTCGCTATACTGCCAAGAACGCATGCTACGCGTCGAATACGAGGAAAGCCCATATGGCATCGGTCTCAGCACCACATAACGAAAAATGCCCTCGCTGTGGTTCCGGGTTGGTCGATCTCGAGTGGCGTGAACGTATCAATCCTCAGGAAGCCCAAGAGCTCTGGCGCTGCTGGAACTGCAAGCGCGAATTTATCACCGCCGTCGCATCTGACGGGATAGAGCCATCAGTCGCTGAGATTGCCGAGCCGTTCTTTACGAACCTGCTTGTCTAATCAACGACGCCTGGGCCGATCGACAGGGAAATTCGTTTGATGCGCTCGGTCGGTGCGTCGAGAAATCGCTTTGGTGCGCGCGCATGACGTCAGTCATTTGGAAAGGTGTTGATCGGAATCGGCGCCGAGGCTGGCCTTGCCTCATCTTTTCGAGCGCTGGTATGAAGTGTCGGACGCTGATGATCGCCGGGATCGTCGCCATGCTTCCACTATTCAATGCGGGGGCAGAGAACCAGCCTGCTGGCAATACGTCAACGCAACTATCCGACCTTATGGTCGCGCTCCAATTCCAACACATCAAACTGTGGTTCGCCGGAAAGCTCGGCAACTGGAGCTTGGCGAATTACGAGCTTCGACAGATCGAAGCCGGCTTGCGGAAGGCAATGCTCTATCCATCCGAAAGCTCGCGATTGTCTCAAACTACCGAACAGTTACAAGCCTTGGATCGTGCGATTGAACTGAAGGATAGTGCAGCTTTCGCGAAGGCTTACGCGGATTTCACGAGCGGATGCAATACCTGCCACCGCGCGAGCGGATTCGGTTCGATCACCATCCAGGTGCCGGTCAATTCGCCGTTCGGCGATCAGTTGTTCGCGGATCAGATCGCGGAGGGGCGTGCGCTGGCTCGCGGGACCTGCGGCCTCTGTCACGTCATCTCGGATTCTTCAAAGGAGACACCAGCCTTTCGCTTCCCCGCGCCAAGCTTCAGCGAAATTGCCAGTCGACCATCTTTCTCAGCCAACGATCTCCGACTGTTGTTGGCGTCAAGCCACCGTCGAGTAGGCCCGAACGAAGCAATGCTCAAGCCAAAACTTGTCGAATACCAGATTGACGCGATCGTGGCGTTCTTCGAGACCTTGCGGGCCGACCGGGCTCGTTAAGAGCCCAGCCTACGATACTGTCGCGGCGATCAGCGTTCTAGCACTACTTTGGCAGAATGTGGTTGCGCCACTGTTTTTCAAGGATTTGTTTTCTGCAGTATGGACACCGCTGCGACGGCGGTCGAAGGATGAGATCGACGATGGCGTGACGTACGGCGGGCATGGTTGGCTGAGGCGGAGGCCCGTTGATTCTTTTTTTTCCGCCCCGCGTATGCGAGGCGACGATGTTGCAGGAAGGCGTAGGCAATCATTGTCATCAGGGCATGGCGATGAAGACCTTGCCATGATCGCCCTTCGAAGTGATCAAGTCCAAGCTCCTCCTTCAACTGCTGATGCGCCTGCTCACAAATCCATCGTGCCTTGATGGTGGCGGCCAGTGTGCGCAGATCCGTCGCCGCAGGGAGGTTGGCGAGATAGTATTTCCTCTCCCCGGAGGCACGTTGCTCGCCAATGAGCCAAGCTTCGTCGCCCGGGAGATGCTGCTGACCTTTATCCCATATCCGCTGCGGAGGGCCGTCGGCGGTGCGGACACGGAGAGCAGCAAATCGCGCTTTCAGGCGACCTTTCGTCCCGCTGCGCCAACTCACGGTTTTCCATTTGGCGCTGGCCAGCATTTGTTCCGCCGCAATCGACAAGATATCTGGTACGTGGTGCTTTCGTGGCTTCCCGCGGACTTTGGTAATCGGCCAAATGAGCTGTACATCAACCGGATACACCTTGAGATGCCGAGGGATGCCAACGGCCCAGGCCAGGCCGCGGTCTGTTAGCCCTTGTCGAAACGGTGCGCTGAGCCCGTATCCTGCATCCGCCAGCACGCATCCAAAGCGCACGTTGGCTGCCATCGCTCGGTCAACCTCGGCCAAAGCAATTTCCGGCTTGGATCGTGCCGTTCGGTGTTCGATCGGCACGCGAGCACGCTTCAAACGAGACACACTGCCTGTCCAACTCTCGGGCAGAAAGAGACGCAATGCGACCATCACGGGCACTTCGCCGCGCGCAAGTGTCAGCGACACCAGCGTTTGGCAATTTGCCGTTTTGCCAAGAGAGGACGCATATTGAGCCGCGACACCAACCGAGCGTTCGCCCTTCTTCGGCATTGCCGTGTCGTCAATAACCAGCACCGCATCCTTGCCGCCGACAAGCCGGTCCGCCTGGTTGAGCAGTTCGGATTCCAACGGTGTCGCGTCCCAGACGCCATCGGCGATGAAATGGTGCAGCTGATCGTAGTTGCCGGTTGCAAGGCGTTCTGCCATCGGCTGAACGCTTTTGCGATCGCCAGGGCCGATCAATCCCGCAACGTACAGGGGGCACATCCGCTGCCGGGTCTTATGACCTAATCGGTCCAGGAACGGCTTCAGCCAGCGTTCGAGTTCGTCTTCCCATTCCGCCATTGGTCAGCCCTCCAAGAGCCGACCACCCATGAATCATTGAAAAATCGATTCGGGAATCCTAAAAAACGCGGCAAAAGCGATAATCTGCCAAAGTAGTGCTAGGGCGTGTACTCATAAATCCGCGATGTCCGCTTATCTCCCAACAGGGGCGTTGAAACGGGCATTGCATGAGGTCCGAGAAGGGCTAGAAGCCGACGTATCAAGTATCAGCGAACTCTTCCGCTCGCTGTTGCGTAGAGATATACGGAGGCCAGCTTGATCTGATGTGGTTCTGATGAATTGGATCGCGATGAGACACACGCTGTCCCTACTGCTTTTGCTCATCGCCGTGCATGCTTTCGCAACACCCGCGAAAGCAAGGCAGGCGAAGTGCCTCTTTGAAATTGATGGGGCGCACTATATTGGTTCGCCATGCGAGTTTACGCCCATAGACAAGAAGGGCTCCTTTCGCATTGCGAACACCAGTGGATCAGGTATTGAAGCCGAGGTTAAGGTGACCGCTCCGGACGAAGGCATTGCGAGCTGGACAGGCCCACATAAAACACCTCGTGACTGGCCGCTTGGGAAGCTGAGACAGGCGGCCGGATGTTGGAGCGACCGCACAACGTATGTTTGCGCTTGGTCTCTCGACCAAGGCATCTATCTTGGCCCTCGTGACAAGAAGTTGTTCGTTGCTTACGGCGAGAGGGATGGCATGGACGATGAAATCGAGAGCGCCGTCGGGCTGGATACAAGCCACGCTGTGATCCACACGAAACCAAGCCGACGGGCTGCCTTGTACTATACCATTGGCCAAACGATGGGCGAAAGCTACTCGCAGACAGCCGCAGAAGAGGCATATCAGGAACGCGCCCAAAGTCGAAACAGGACGATCACGGCTGATTGTCAAGCAAAAGAATGGACCGGCTTGAATGGCTTACGCTACCGCCTTCTAGGTCGTATCGAGACGGTGGATCGGAGCCAGTTCGTTGACAGCGGCGACGTGGCGTATGCGAAGTGGGCTGTGCTTGACGTGAAGAATAACAGACTTGTCGATGATTGTGGCGCATGCAGCTACGCCGAAATCCACGACTGGTTCAAAAAATTGTGCCCCAGCATCGCGCCGCGAGACTGGTGAATTGCGGCATCCGCTTTCCGCATGTCCGCTATGGGTCCAAACTGCGACTTCAACCCCGTTTCAGGGCTGGTCCGGTCTACGCCGGATGGCGGACGCTGCGGTGGTTCGCATGAAGTCAGCAGCGAACCACGAACGGAAGTCGCTGGCCTATTCGATTACCTCGTCCGTGAGCGCCGCCAGTGTCGATGGAATTTCGAGCCCAAACGACTTCACAGTCTTTAGATTGATGACGAACAGGTAGCGTGCCAAAAAGGGGCAGCCAAGAAGCTGCCTCCGTTATAACTGCTGAGAAATCCTGATCCGAACGTCATTCAGGCTCCGCAACACGCCGACGCATAGACCCGCGATCTCCGGCGTCGGTTGGAGGAGATCGGGGATCATAATCGTAGACATTCCCGCCGCCGCTGCCGCACGAACTCCATTGTGCGAGTCTTCGAGTGCTAAGCAACTTGGTGGATCGACACTGAGGAGTGTGGCCGCCTTTAGGAAAGTCTCGGGATGGGGCTTGCCTATCTCAACGTCGCTTCGCGTGACTAGCACATCAAAATTGTGGAAGATGTCTGCCTTCTTCAGCTGCGCTTCAGATTTCGGTCGTGCGGTTGACGTTGCAACGGCCATGGGGATCGCGGCGTCGCGCAGAACTTTGAGGAGATCAATAACGCCAGGGCGAAGTGGGACTTCAATTGCGCACAGGCCGTCAAAATGTTCCTCGCAGTCTAAATGGTAGCGATCAAGATCAAACGCCCGTCCAAAATAGCCAATAAGCTTTTCGTCACCTAGATCCTTCGGCGCGCCGATCAAGCTGAGATGCACATGATCAACCATTTGGTGCCCTTGAGCCGCACACGCGGCGAAAATTGCCCCACGGTAGAGCGCCTCGGTGTCGAGCAGCAATCCGTCCATATCGAAAACGACGGCCTTAAGGGGCTTTGGGATCATTGACAAGCATCCGTGAATTTCGACCTTGCAGCAACCAGCGGTCGGAGATCTGTCGCGCGAGAGACGAATGGAAAAGTCGGCAGAGGATCTGAAGGTAGCGGACTCCTACAGTTCAATTTTGTAGTAGCAAGAGAAGGCAGCTCTGAAGAACTCGTACTTGGCGGTCGACGTGCCAGCCAGAGCTTCATCTCGACCTGATCTAAGATCCAGGTAGTTCAGAGGGGCCTCAAACTGGCTATCGGTCAGGTCGATTCGCCGCCCATTGATTCGGTTGTAAAAGTGGTCCCCCTCGGCAAGCGGTGTCTTTAGGATTTCGCCGCCGAAGAGCTCATTGATAAGCAATGCTGTTACACTGCACTGACCGCGCGCTGGATTGCTGGCCAGCCATTGTCCGCTGGTTTGCACGGACCAAGAATGCAGTAACGCCGCAGCTACGCGATCTCGTTCAAACAGCATGGCTTACCTTCGCGCACAATCGAGCTCCTTGGCCACTCTTGGATCTCCGGCACGCGCTAGGACAATCGCGGCGGCGATCACTTCCAGCGCAATGGTCAACAGCAGCGCAGCGCCGTAATCGCCTCTCCAGCCGCGGATTAGACCGATCAATCCGGGACCGAAGGGTAAGCATCCGGTGAGGACCGCGTAGCGGTCACTCAGGCTGCTTGGTTGACTTGCTTATTTCGGTCGCGCCAATTCCAGGGCAAAAGTTCGTCGAGCCGTTGTACGGGATGTGCAGCGATGCGTGCCAGGACGTCGGCGAGCCAAGCTTGTGGATCCACGTCGTTCATTTTGGCTGTGACGATCAGGCTGTACATCATCGCGGCACGGTCGCCGCCGCGGTCGGAGCCACAGAACAGCCAAGACTTCCGCCCCAGGGCGATGCCGCGCAGGGCTCGCTCGGCGGCGTTGTTCGACAGGCAGATGCGGCCATCGTCGAGGAAGCGGGTAAACGCATCCCAGCGCTTGAGCATGTAGTCCATCGCCTTGGCAACGTCGTTGCGCCGGGAGAGCTTGGCGCGTTGTTCACGCATCCAGACTTTCAGATCGGCCATCAGCGGCGCGCTCAGCTCCTGGCGGACGGCCCGGCGCCGTTCGGGCGTCTCGCCGTTGATGCCTCGCTCGATCTCGAACAAGGCGTCGATCCGACGGACTGCTTCCAGTGCCAGAGGCGAGATCACCGCTGGCTTTTTGCCTTGTACCTTGCGGCGCGCATTCTCCGCCAGATCAGCCATCACGAAGAACGGTCGTCGGGCATGGACCCAACACGCCGCTTCCAGGATCGGACCTACGTTGCGGCTCGGGTCGTAAAGCTTGCCATAGCCGCCATAGGCATCGGCCTGGAAGATGCCGTTGTAGCCGGCCAGATGGGCCTGGGGATGCTCGCCCGCGCGATCGCGCGAGTAATAAAACACTGCTCCCGGCGGGGCCTGCCCGCCAAAAGGCTTGTCGTCGCGTACATAGACCCAGATGCGGCCGGTGTCGGTCTTGCCTTTGGCCAGGACCGGCACCGTCGTGTCATCCCCGTGCAATCGCTCGGCACTCAGCACATGGGCCTCGAGGCGCCGGAACAAGGGCGTCAGCGCAACAGTGCAGCCACCAACCTGGTCGGCGAGGGTCGACAGGCTGATCGGCACGCCTTCCTTGCCATAGCGTTCGGCCTGACGGTTCAGCGGCTGGTGCTGGCCGAACTTCTCGAACAGCACCATCGCCAGTAAGCTGGGGCCGGCCCAACCACGGTCGATGACGTGGAACGGCGCCGGGGACTGGCTGATCTTCTCGCAATCACGGCAGCTGAACTTCTCCCGGACGTGCTGGATCACCTTCCAGGACTTCGGGATCACCTCCAGCGTCTCGGTGATGTCCTCCCCGAGCTTGGACAACCTCGCTCCGCCGCAGCAGGCGCACGCCACAGGTCCCGGCACGAGCACCCGCTCGCGAGGCAGATGGTCCGGGAACGGCTGGCGCGACGGCCTCTTGCGCGTGAACGAGGCCACCTTCGTCGTCTTGGCCGCGGCCATTTCGGCAGCGAGTTCGTCCTCAGTCGCTGAGGCCTCGAGCTCCTCCAGCGTCAGTTCGAGCTGATCCAGCAGCCTTGCGGTACGCTCCGAGCGAGGGCCATAACGATCACGGTTCAGCTTTTCGATCTGCAGCTTCAGGTGAGCGATCAGAGCATGGTCGTCGGACTGCTGGGCGCGAACGCTGGCGAGTTCGGCGCGCGTCGCCAGCAACGCCGCTTGCAGCGCCTCAATGTCTTCCGGCAGCTTCTGGGGACCGTCACCCATGCACCGATGGAATCACAAAAGCGACGATTTGGCGTGCGCTTTTTGCAATCTCACGGGACTATTGCGCAACCTATCCTGCGCTCTGCGGCCGCCAGCTGTGTTGGGGATTGCGCCAGTCGATCGCCTCCAGCAAATAGCCCATCTGAGCTGCGGTCAGCGATACCACGCCATCCACCGTCGCCGGCCAGATGAAGCGGCCACGGTCCAGTCGCTTGGCGTAGAGCGACAGCCCGATCCCGTCGTGCCAAAGGGCTTTGATCAGGGTGCCAGCACGACCACGGAACACAAAGACGTCGCCGGCAAAAGGATCCCGCCCCAGCCCCTCCTGCACCAGCAATGCCAGACCCTGCATGCCTTTGCGCATGTCAGTGTGACCGGTTGCGATCCAGATCCTCGCCCCTGCCGCGATCGGGATCATCGCCGCTCCAGCAGATCCAATACGCGAGACAACGCGGTCATATCAACGCCGGCGTCCACGATCACCCGACAGGCCTTGCCGACGACAATCTCCATGCGTCCGCTCGCTGGCCCCGCTAAAGTTACTGGCGGCGCCGGCGGTTGGTCCGGCATCACCATCGCTGGCACAAACGCTGGCTGAGGTTGTTCAGTATTGCTCGTCCGCGTCCCAAACGATCGTCGCCAAGTCAACAGGAGCGAGCGCGAGATGCCGTATCGTCGTGCTGTCGACGAGACCGCGCGCGGGGCCTGCAAACTCTCCAGAACGATCTTGAGTTTCTCATCATCGGTCCAGCGACGGCGACGGCCAGTCTCGACAACCTCGAACCGTTCAATCTGAGCACTGAACTTATTGCTGTCCATAAGGGCTGTTACACAGCACTGGTATTAACCCGACAAGGCGGCCCTCACCGGAGGGAGACACCGAAGGCGCCGACCGTGCCGCTGATCGAGGTGAACAGCCCCATCACCACTGTGAAATTTTGGACTTCGAACTCGCGATGGATGATCAGCGGCGGCAGTGTGATGAGGTTTCCGATCGAAAAGCCGAACACCGCGGAGGCCAGCAGCACGAGATGGACGTTGTCGCTCAGGTGGATGGTGAACACCGCCACGGCCTGGCTCACCAGCGAGATGGCGGCAACAAGCCGAGGATCGAGGTGGTCTGCGACGAGGCTGAGTGAGACCCTTCCTACAATCGCCATCGAAGTCATTACACTGACTGCGAGCCCCGCCTTAAGAGCCCCGATTTTCGGTTCAAGTATAGCGATCTGATGCACGATGAAGCCGACCTGAGCGATGATCCCGAGCGCAAACGATTGTCCAGAACGCCGGCCGGCGCACTATCTCGCCACGGCAGATGCTAGTACCGGGCGCCGGCGAAAATTGGTCAGCGCTTGCGGTCGTCGCGCACACATTCGGCGGCGGGCCGATCCAGGCGAACGTGGTCGGAAGTAGAAAGATCAGCAGGACTGCGCTTGCGGCCACCATTGCGGTCTGAAATCCAAGGTGGCCCACCAGGACCATCAGTAGTGGCGTGACGATGATGCCGCCGGAGCTAGCACCGAGGAAGGCTAGGCTAATTGCAAGACCTCGGCGTCGCACGAACCAAGCGCCGACCACCGCCGGAATGATTACGGTGCCCATGCCGACCCAGCCGAGCGACATCAACGCGAATGCCGCATAGATGGTCCACGGCGCGGCCGCGAAGGGGAGCAGCACCATTGAGGTGGCGAGGCACGCAATCCCTGCCAGCGCCAAGCGCTTCAGGCCGAGGTGCCGCACGATCTCATCGGTGAAGATGACGATGACATTGCCGATCAAGAGCGACAGCGTGCTGGCGCCCGAGATCAGCGAGGCCGGCCAGCCGTTCAGACGCTCCAGCTCGACCAGGTAGATACCCTGCGCGTACAGAGCAAAGCCGAAAATCGACAGCGCCAGCAAGAAGCAGGCAAGCACGACCCGCCAGCCGGCGTAACGCAGTGACGTCTCGTCGTGCATGTGCGGCCCCAGCCCCCGCCGCCTCCCGAGCGGCGCGCACTAAATACACGCGGTAGTCGTGGAAGGCGAGTCACGAATGATGGCGCGAGTGTAACGTTTACTCGTTGCGAGAGAAGCGACTTGTGCGCCGAAGCGTTGACGAAGGCGGAACAATCCGTGCGTCCGCACATGCAGCCTTAGTGGTTGCTCGTCGCGCTGACGTCCATCGTTAACACCCAACGGCGACTGAACCGGGAGCGTTGCGTTAGGCCGAAGGCTTGTGATTCAAACTCCCAAATTGGGGGTCGAATCATGCGCTACGAACTCGCCGACTGTGAATGGTCTGCCATAAGGCCGATGCTGCCGAACAAGCCGCGTGGCGTTCCTCGGGTGAACGACCGACGTGTCCTCAATGGTATCTTCTGGGTGCTTCGATCAGGAGCACCCTGGCGTGATCTGCCGGCGGCGTTTGGCCCATACACCACTTGCTACAACCGGTTCGTCCGCTGGCGGCGGGCTGGTGTCTGGGGGCGCATCATAGAGGCGCTTGCCGCTGCGCATGACGCCGCCGTCCAGATGATCGATACCTCAATTGTCCGCGTGCATCAGCATGGATCCTGTATCACAAGGAACCGACGCCAATCGATGGGAAGGTCCCGCGGCGGCTTGATGAGCAAAATCCATGCGGTGGTCGATAGCAATGGTTTGCCGGTGCGGTTGGCGCTGAGTCCCGGTGAGGCCCATGATGTTCGACTTGCAGGAAGAATGTTGTCTCGTCTCAAATCGGTGGCAATGCTGCTTGCTAACCGTGGCTATGACGCAGACTGGATCAGAGAGCTTGCCCTGAAGAAGGGCGCGTGCGCCAATATCCCGCCGAAAAGCAACCGCAGCGATCCGATCTGCTTCAGCCCCTATCTCTACCGCGCCCGCAACAGGGTCGAGCGGTTCTTCAACAGGATCAAACAATGTCGTCGGGTGGCGACGCGCTACGACAGGCTTGCTGCCAACTATCTGGCCTTCGTTCAACTCGCGTCCATCAGGCTATGGTTGGCCGCGCGTTATGAGTCCACGCCCTAGTCCTGAGTCTTTAGGCTAAGGATATAGTTCGCGAGAGCGTCGGCCTGATCGGGTGCGATGACCAGGTTCGGCATGTTCTGGTGGCTGGTCTTCAGGAACACTTTCAGCGAAAGAGCTGTCGTTCCATGCCTGTTTGCGATTGCCGCAAAGCCCGGTGCCTGATCCGATATCCCCGCCATGTGCGGTTCGATTGCATGGCATGGCTTGCACCATGCTTCCGCGAGGCGACGTCCTTCCGACGCCCCATCTGCAGCAAGTTTGGATCCGTCAGCCTTGTGCACGCGGACGAGAAACAACCCTGCTAGTGCGATCAGGATCGCGAGACTGATATCGACGCGTATGGTGCGGAACATGTTCTGTCTCAACTCACGGTCGGGCACTCACAGCAAAATCGCGCGAGCGCCTGCGGGCACCCTCATCGCCAAAACCGCCTGCCGATCAGCGGTTCCGGCGGACGCAGGCAAAATGGCCGAGCGCAACCGCGCCTTGGCGGAAGCCGCGGCTCCTTAGCACGCGATCAGGTCGGTATGTCCAAATCCCTTTGAGTAGTCGAGCAGGGAGACGATCGTCGGTGTCAGGCGAAAGACGCAGACATCCGAAGTTTTCGGCATGGGAAGATCGAGGCCCTTTTGGTTCGGATATCGCGAGATCAGGAGCCGCAAGGCTTTTTCAAATTCGGCGGGATCGGTCACAAGCTTCGCGTGTGCCGCCATCGATAGGCCGGCGATCTCCATCACTTGGGCGGGATCGTCGTCCACCGTTAGCGAGACTCGATCGTCCCTCGCCAGGTTAGCTGCCTTCTGGCTGTCCGCTCCACAAAGGAAATAGATGACGAGCCCGTCATTGGCGTAGCCGACAGTGGTCACCTGGGGCCAGCCGTCAGATCGCAACGTCGCGATCCTCGTGGTCCGGTGCTGATCCAGGAGCCGAAGGATTTTCCGCCTGAACGTTTCGTCCATTGGTCGCCTCCGATTTGGACCAGTGTAGCCCCGAAGTGGCTTGCACGTTTTGAGGCAGGTCAAGTATCGGAGCAGCCGGCCGTCAACCCTGGGCGCAACTGGCCTGTCTATACCCCTGAGAGCAGTTGCGCCAATCGCTTTGGGCGGCGCGGTGCCATTTGGTGGTCATGCTTGCCGCTATTGCGAGTCCTATCGCCAACCGAGCGCATCCTTTGAGCTGCATCAAGCTGGCCTTCAGCGGCGGTGACATCGTGTGAGAAGGCGACCTCGCGCTGGTGAACTATTTCGCGGGAACGACTGCGATGATGCGATGCTTGCTTATACTTTCGACAATCACTCTCTGGTCGAGCACCGGCGCCCACGCGTTCGACGAGGAACATCGACATGGCAGGGAGCTGCTGAAAAAAATGTGTGCCCGCTGTCACTCAGTTGGCAGGACCGGCGCGAGTCCGAACAGGCAGGCGCCACCTTTTCGCAGCTTTAGCGAAACCAAGCTCTACGACAGCGACTTTCTGCAGCGACTTCAGGATGGCTATAGCAGCATTCATCCTGCAATGCCGACCTTTCGCTTCAACAGGGATGATGCCGAGGCAGTCCTAAACTACATGAAGTCAGTCCAGGAATCACCGAAGCCGAAACGATCTCTGCAGGGTGGCCGTCTCTAGGGTCGTAGCATTCCCAATGTTGTTGATTCCGCTCAAGCAAGGAGGCTGGCTTCGGAAGAGAGCGATCTGCATGTGAAAATGCCGAACCAAACCATCTCGTTTGAGCGGGTTTTGCCGTGGACCCTGGTTGCGATCGCAATCGTGGGATTGACCGCGGGCATTGTTGCGCGGGCCGTGGGCCGGCCTGATCTGGCCGATCTCGCATGGGCAATCGGCACGGCACCCGTGATAGGAGGACTGGCGGTCTCGATCGTCAGGGACTTGCTGGGCGGCCGCCTGGGGGTGGACGCGATCGCTCTCCTGTCGATGAGCGCGGCATTGGCTCTCGGCCAGCCGCTTGCCGGCGCCGTGGTCGCGCTGATGTATTCCGGCGGCAACGTGCTGGAGGATATCGCGATCGCACGAGCGGAGCACGACTTGCGGTCGCTGGTCGACCGTGCGCCGCGCCAGGCACATCGCAAGACCGGCGAGCGGGTCGAGGAGGTGTCGGTCGAGGTGGTCTCCGTCGGCGATGAGCTGCTGGTACACGCCGGCGAGATCGTTCCGGTCGACGGCATCGTCCATTCGGCCGGGGCGACCATCGACGAGTCCGCCGTTACGGGAGAGCCGATACCAGTCGAGAAGACGCGGGGCAGTGCCGTTCTTTCTGGTTCGCTGAATGCGGGTGAGACATTCGAGTTGATCGTTACCGCACCGGCCGGCGAGAGCACCTACGCTGGTATTGTGCGCATGGTAACGGCGGCGCAAACGGCGAAGGCGCCTTTTGTGCGCTTGGCCGACCGCTATGCGCTGATCTTTCTCCCGGTGACTCTCGCCATCGCCTTCCTGGCGTGGCAGATCTCCGGCGATCTGACCCGCAGCCTCGCCGTGCTGGTGGCGGCGACACCTTGTCCCCTGATTCTGGCCGCACCGGTCGCCTTCATCGCAGGCGTGGCGCAAGCGGCCCGCCGTGGAATCTTGGCCAAGGGTGGAGGCGCGCTGGAGGCGCTGGCTCGCGCGCACACCGTGCTGTTCGACAAGACCGGTACGCTGACGGTGGGAGGTGCCCGGCTGCTTTCGGTTGAAGTCGCCCCAGGGGAAAATCCGGACGAGATCCTCGCCCTCGGGGCATCGCTTGAGCAGGCCTCGCATCACGTCCTCGCCAAGACTGTCGTCGCTGCCGCTGTCGATCGCGGCCTCAAGCTGAAAACGCCCGAACAGGTCAAGGAGACCATGGGCACCGGCTTGTCCGGCCTGATCGACGGCCGCCATGTCGCCGCCGGCTCGCGAGAGCTAGTTCGCTCACATGCCGAGCTGTCGCCGTGGGAGCTGCGGGCAATCCGGCGCGCATCTTGGCGCTCGGCGCTGATCGTCTTTGTTGCCGTGGACGGCCGCCCGGTCGGTGCGCTGCTGCTGGCCGACGAGCTCAGGGCTGATACGCCGAGAGCGATCCGGTTACTTCGCGATGCGGGCATTGCGCGAATGGTGATGGTCACGGGCGATCGCGCTGCAGCGGCGCAGGCTATCGGAGCAGCGCTCGACCTCGATGCCGTGCTGGCCGATCGCGTTCCCGCTGACAAGGTCGAGGCCGTGCGCACGGAACAGCGGCTGCATCCGACCATCATGGTCGGCGATGGCATCAATGATGCCCCGGCATTGGCCGTGGCCGATATCGGAGTCGCGCTCGGCGCGCGCGGCGCGAGCGCCTCGTCCGAGGCGGCAGATGTGGTGATCCTGACCGATCGGCTTGATCGCGTGGGCGAAGCGATCCTAATTGCGCAGCGAGCACGGCGAATCGCCCTCCAGAGCATCATTATTGGTATGGGATTGTCGATGGCGGCCATGGTGGCCGCCACCGTCGGCTGGCTGAATCCCGTCCCGGCAGCGATCGTGCAAGAGGTGATCGATGTTGCCGTCATCCTGAACGCGCTTCGGGCGCTCACTCCAGCCCATGGGACTACCAGTCGCCGGATATCAGCAGAGCAGGGGCTGGCGCTGCATCACGAGCATCAGGCGCTATTCAGGGATCTCGACCGGCTGCGCAAGATCGTCGATGCGATTGACGATGCGACCCCAGACACCGCGGCGACCTTGATCGAAGAGGCCCATCGCCTGGTCCAGGGCAGCGTTGTGACGCACGAGCGCGAGGACGAGGGCAGCGTCTATCCCAAAATTGCAGAGGTGCTGCGAGAACGCCACGGCCTCTCGGCCATGAGCCGCGCGCACCGCGAGATCCTACACCTTGCGCGGCTGCTCGCGCGGATCGCGGCGGACCTACCGTCAGAAAAGATCGATCGTTATCTTATACGGGACGCCCAACGTGTTATCGAGGCGATCGAAACGCTGGTGCGCATGCATACTGCTCAAGAGGAGGACATTTACGAAGCGGTGTCCGCGCAGTAATCAGGGGCGAGCTTTACGCAGTCTAAGCGCCAGGCGACAAAGCCCGTTGATTAGTCGATGGTGCCGAATTCTGCCACGGGCAGGATCCAATAGACGAGATTGGTGCCGGTAAACGAAGTCCGCACCCGGTCCAGCAGGCGCTCGGCATCGCTCCCTGGCAGGATAATCCATACAATGACCTGATCGGCGTGCCCTTTGACGCGTTCGGCCGGGCTTTGGAGCCGCACGCCGGCGCCGTGTCCGGCAGCATCGGAGGCCGTGAAACCCCTCACCAGATCGGTTTGCTCGCCGAGATAGTCGAACAGCTCATCGCGAAGCGAGCTCGGAAGGATCAGCGTGAGGCAGACGGAATCGCTCGTCATTTGGCCCCCTTCGCAGCGCCGCCGTAGCGGCGGTACAGGATCGGCAGCAGGATCAGCGTCAGCAGTGTGGACGAGACCAAACCCCCGATGACGACGATGGCCAGCGGTCGCTGCACTTCGGATCCAGGACCCGAGGCGAACAACAGCGGGATCAATCCGAGGGCCGTGATACTGGCCGTCATTAGAACGGGCCGCAGTCTTCGCATGGCGCCTTCGACGACGATGCGCCCCTCGCTCAGCCCATGAGCGCGCAGCTGGTTGAAGTAGGAGACCAGCACGACGCCGTTGAGCACGGCTATGCCGAGCAGTGCGATGAATCCGACCGACGCCGGAACGGACAGATATTCGCCGCTCGAGACCAGCGCGAATACGCCGCCGATCAGGGCGAAGGGGATGTTGACCAGCACCAGCAGGGCGTGGCGGACCGAGCCGAATGTGGTGAACAGCAGCACGAAGATCAGGCCGATGGCGACCGGAACCACGACTGAGAGCCGGGCGGCGGCGCGCTGCTGGTTCTCGAACTGGCCGCCCCAGGTCAGCCGATAGCCGTCTGGCAGCGGAAGCTCGGCGGCAACCTTCTGCTGAGCTGCCTGGACGAATCCGACCATGTCGCGGCCGCGGACGTTGGCGCGAACTACGCTCATGCGATTGCCGTTTTCGCGGTCGATCTTCACGGGTCCATCGACGCGCTGGATACGGGCGACCTGCGACAGCGCGACGTGCTGCCCGGACGCGAGCGTCAATGGCAGGCTGGCGAGCAGGGTCGGCGCCTCCCGAGTCGTCTCGCTGCCGCGGACCAGGATGGGCGTGCGGCGTCCCTCCTCGAGCGCCGTCCCGATCGTGCGGCCCTCGATCTGCGTGCGCAGCGAGTTCGCAATGGAATCGACCGTCAGGCCGAGGCGGCCGGCCTCCATCCGATTCACGGCTACAGTGTAGTATTGGGCGCCTTCGTTGAGCGTGGTGTAGACGTCCTCGGCACCATCGATGCCGGACAGGGTGGAGGACAGCTTCGCCGCGATCTCATTGAGCCTGACGATGTCCGGGCCGAAGATCTTGACCGCGACGTCGCCGCGTACGCCGCTGATCATCTCCTGCACACGCATGTCGATCGGCTGGGTGAAGCTGAGCGAGATGCCGGGAAAGCCGGCCAGAACCTCGCGAAGCTTCTGCAGCAGGGCCTCCCTGTCCGTAGTCTGCCGCTCTGCCGCCGGCTTGAGCACGAGAAACGTATCGGTTTGATTGGGACCCATGGGATCGAGGCCGAGCTCGTCCGACCCGGTCCGGGCGATGATGCCGCCAATGTCCGGCACCTTCAACAGCGCGGATTGCAGCCTGGCATTGATGGCGAGCGATTCGTCCAGGTTAACGGAAGGGAGTGTTTCCACGCTGACGATGACGTCGCCCTCGTCCATGGTCGGCATGAAGGTCTTGCCGAGTCTTGTGTAGGCAAAGCCTGCGGCGATCAGGCCGATCAGCGCTGCCGCGACGACCTTGCGCTCGTTGTTCAACGCCCAGCCCAGGGCAGGCGCGTAGGCGCGCTGCGCGGCCCGGATCAGGAGGGGATCGCCATGCGAGGCGGACTTGAGCACGAAGGAGGTCGCGACTGGCACGATGGTGAGTGCAAGCAGAAGCGAGCCGGCCAGGGCGAAAATGATTGCGAGCGCTACGGGAATGAAGAGCTTTCCCTCCAGTCCCTGCAGCGTCAAGAGCGGCACGAACACGATGATAATGATCAGGACGCCGGAAGCGACGGGTTGCAGGACTTCGCAAACCGAGCGGAATACGATGTGGATCAGCGGCGTGGCTCTGCCGGGATCGTGCTTGCTGAGATTGCCGACGATGTTCTCGACTACGACCACAAGTGCATCGATCAGCATTCCGATCGCGATCGCAAGGCCGCCGAGACTCATCAGATTGGCCGACATCCCGACCGCACGCATGACGAGCAGCGCGATCACGATGGCGAGCGGCAGGCTGAGTGCGATCACGAGCGAGGCACGCCAGTTACCTAGGAACAGCAGCAGAAGCACGATCACAAGTACAGTGGCTTCGCCGAGCGCCCGCACCACGGTGCCGACGGCACGGTTGACCAGATGGCTGCGGTCGTAGAACACGTTGATCGAGACGCTCTTTGGCAGCGACGGCTGCAGTTCCGCAATCCGCGCCCGGACGTCGCGGACGAGTTGGCCGGCATTGGCGCCACGCAGGCCGAGCACCAGCCCTTCGACGGTCTCGCCGCGGCCGTCGGTCGTGACCGCCCCGTAGCGGGTCAGCGCGCCGACCTTGACGCGTGCCACGTCATTGACCCGGATCGGAATGCCGTCGCGGGTATCGACGACGATGGAACGGATATCTTCGACGCCGCGAATGCTGCCTTCGATGCGAACCAGCGCGCTGTCTTCGCCCTGGTTCACGCGGCCCGCGCCGTCATTGCGGCTGTTGGCCTCGATGGCCCGGCGGAACAGGTCGTAGGAGATGCCGCGGGCGGCAAGTGCGTCGTTCCGCGGAACGATCTCGAAGGCACGCACATAGCCGCCGAGCGCGTTGACATCAGCAACGCCGGGAACGGTGCGCAAGGCCGGGCGGATCACCCAGTCGAGCAGGGTCCTCCGCTCCGCGAGTGAGAGCTCGGGGCTGTCGATGGTGAACATGAACATCTCGCCCAACGGACTCGTGATCGGCGCAAGCCCACCGCTCACGCCGTCCGGAAAATCGCGTGAAATGTTTGACAGGCGTTCCGAGACCTGGTTGCGCGCCCAGTAAATGTCGGTGCCGTCCTCGAAATCGACGGTAATGTCGGCCAGCGCATATTTGGTGGTCGAGCGCAGAATCTTCTTGTTGGGGAGTCCGAGAAGCTCAAGCTCGATGGGAACCGTGATGCGCTGTTCGACCTCCTCGGGGGTGAGGCCCGGCGCCTTCATGATGATCTTCACCTGAACCGGTGATACGTCCGGAAAGGCGTCGATCGGCAGGCTTGGCAGAAACACGGCGCCGGCACCAATCAACAGCAGCGCGCTCAGGACGACGAACAGTCGCTGCGAAAGTGCAAATGCGACGAGGCGCTGGAGCATCTATGGCCCCAACCCAGAGAGAATACCGCGAAGCGCCGAGATGCCACCGATCGCGATCTCGTTCTTGTCCGTGATAGGGCCGGAGACCACGACGTGGTCCTGATCTTCCGCGAGCAGAGTGACTGGAACGACGCGGAAGCCGCCGTCGATGGCCACGAAGACAGAAGTCTGTTCGCCGCGGCGGACCAGCCCGCTATAGGGAATCTCCCAAGCGCTTTCGCCGGCGGAGAGGAAGCCGATGCGTGCCGCAGCTGTCTGGCCAGGATGCAGCTCACCATTGTTGGGGATTTCCGCGCGCACCAAAATGGTCTGAGTTGCCGCATCCGTGGTCTCGGAGACCAGCACGACGGTGCCCGGTATGGCATAGCCTTCGATTTCAATCTTCGCACCGGTGCGGATCGCACGGATGTTGGCCGCTGGAATCGCGATCTCTGCCCAGAGTGACGATAGCTGCGCGAGCTTGACGAGCGGCGCGGACTGCTCGAGCCGCTGGCCTGGCGAAACCGCGATATCAACGACGGAAGCCGCCTGCGGTGCCTGGACGGTCAGCCTCGCGCTGATCGCCGCCTCGTTGGTCAGCCGCGAGACGGCTTCATCGGACAATCCGCTCAGGCGCAACATCTGGCGTCGCTCTGCGACCGTGATGCTCGCTTGCCGCGCCTCGGTCTGGCTCGCCTCCAGCACACGCTGCGGCACCGCCTTGCCTTCAAACAGGTCGGCGTTGCGCTTGAGCTGCTGGGCAGCCAGAACTTCTTGCGCGACCGCTTGCAGATACTCGCGTTGCTGCGAAACGAAGCTTGGGCTTTCCAGCGTGACGAGCGGCTGGCCGGCGTTGACACGATCTCCGCGAGCGACAGCCAGATTGGAGACCATCCCCGCAACGGGAGCGCTGACGACCCATAATTGCGGCGTTGGGATCACGATCTGTGCCGGGTAGGGCAACGTCTGGTCGGTACGGCTCGATACCGGATGCGTCACCCGGACTCCGAGATTCTGAGCCTGCGCGGCGCTTAGCTTCACCTCGTCTTCCGCCATCGACACTGAAGGCAGAAAACTAAGTGCGAGCGCAAGAAGAGCGTAGGTCCCGCTCCGAATTGGATTCGGACGGAAAGGCGCCTGCCGGCGTTGCATGACGGATGTCCTCTGTCACCGAGCAGCCGAAGCGTCCCGTGATTGCAGAGTCTGCTTACTCCCCCAGCGCCTTGGTGGGTTGATTTGCATCAACTGAGCACGATCCACTGACTGCTCGTCGATTGATGAGAAGCGAGAGCCGCGGCTATAGGATCCGCGGCGAACAGCGAGCAGATCGTCGCGGCGCTGCATCTCTTGGCCGGCACGTTGCTCGATCGATCGCCACAGCGCGTTGCCGATCCGTTAAGACGGAAAGTCGGCCGGCTCCACGTCGATCCGATCGGCGTGAAATGACCAGTCCCGAATCGCGCGCCCCTCGCAGAATTTCTGCTTCGCCAGGCGAGCCGCTTCCGTCTCGTCCCGCGCATCGACGTCGATCGTGTGCTGGCACGCCTCGCAAGGCTGGCCCTGGTCGCCGACTATATCTTTGATAAAGCGGACGACAAAATGTGCCATGCATACCTCCTGACGCAAATCCGGCGTTCTGCTTCGCGTCAATACACGAAGGTCGGTGTCTCAAGCAGGTGATCATTCACCGTCACGACGCCAGGAATAGCTTCGGCCGCTACGCGGATGGCCGTTCGTTCGGCCACGGACGGTGCGTGCCTGCATGACAACCTCCGTATCAATCGCTCAGCTTCAGTTTGTCGGCATCTTGCCGGATTGAGAGCGGTCGAGATTGATCGGGATCAAGCGAGGGGGCCTGCCGAGCGGTCAGAATTGTCGACCTTCTAGGGAGGAAATTCGCATGACCAAGATACCGCATCGTGCCGTAGTGTTCGTCGGCGACGGGCGAAAGGCGCTATTCTTCCGGAACGAAGGCGACGAGAAGTTCCCGCATTTGAAGGTAGAAGCCGCCTTCGAGGATCAGAACCCGCCGGCTCATGACCAGGGAAGCGATCGGCCTGGCCGGGTGAGCAAAGCCTCGCATAGCGGGCAGAGAAGCGCCTTGGAGGCCACCGATTGGCATGAGCTCGAGGAGCGCCGCTTTGTGAAGCAGGTGGCGGTTGCCGTGGAGCGCATTGTACGCGGCGAGCCGTCGACGGCGCTGATCATCGTCGCACCGCCGCGCACTCTGGCGGCGCTTCGGTCGGATTTTCATCCTGATGTAAAGCGACGGATCGTGGCGGAGCTTGCCAAAGACCTCACCAGGCATCCGGTCGGTGACATCGAAAGGCATTTGCTGGACGAGTAGGGCAGGTTGCTCGCAGGGGGGCAGCCTGTGCTGCGAGAGCACATTTTCGCGCTTGACGTGCATCAAGCCGTGAGGCGGCCCGACGCGCGATTATTGACCACTAATTCTAGTCCATCGGAGTGCCGACATGTCTTTCGCCAGCGTCATGGTCTACGTCCATCCGGAGCAGCAGGAAGAAGGGCAGATTGCCGTCGCGGAAGGCATCGCGCGTGGATTTGAGGCGTCCATCCTCGGTGTCGCGGCGATCGCGACAGAACCCACGATAGCTGCCGAGGGCGTGATAATCCAGGAGACGACAGCCGAGGATCTCGAGCGCATACGGGCAACGCTGTCGGCCAAAGAGATGTGGTTCAGGCGAATTGTCCGCCTTCCAAGCGAAAAGGTTGAATGGCGCTCGGCAATCGGATTCCCGACTGAGTTTCTTGCTGAGCAAGCCAGGGCTGCTGACCTTGTTGTCGTCAAGCGAAACAGCTTAAGGCCAATGACCCCCCGGTATCTCGATTCCGCCGGCGCCATGTTGCGAATGGGCCGTCCCACGCTTTCGGTGCCGGACGGTGTGACGGAACTGGCCGGCGATCGCATCGTGATCGGCTGGAAGGATACTCGGGAAGCGCGTCTCGCCGTTCGCGAAGCGCTGCCGTTCTTGATACGGGCGTCGAAGGTCACGATCGCCGAAATCTGCACACCGGACGAACAGGATGCGGCACATGGCGGGGGCCGGGATGTGGCCAACTATCTCAAAAAACATGGCGTGAGCTGCGAGCACGAAGTTCGTGTGCATACGGCGGAGCCGGATGCTGACTATCTCATTCGCCTTGCCGCGGGCGTCGGTGCCGACCTCATCGTTACTGGAGGCTATGGACATAGCAGGTTGGGCGAATGGATATTTGGCGGCATGACGCATAGCCTCCTCCAACAGGCGCGAGTCTGCCTGCTGATGGCCCACTAGGCGCGCAACGCCCCTTCTATTCGGGTCAATTAATGGCTGCTCAATGCCGCGATCATGAGGGTCGAGACACGGTTCCGATGGGAGAGAAGCAATGAGGGCGTCAGATATCATGCGGACCTCGTTCGCAACCGTGAAGCCGGAAGCGCCGTTGCTGGAGGCCCTCCATCTCCTGCTCGAGACCAATCAACGCGGCCTGCCGGTCCTCGATAATGAAGGGGCCTTGGTCGGCATCATTGCCGAAGGCGATTTCCTCCATCGTCATGAGCTAGGCGTCACCTATCCCGAGGGGTGTTGGCTCGAATGGCTACTGGGGAAGCAGGAAGGCGAGCTCGCTCGTGAGCGAACCAGGGGACTGCGGGTCGAAGCGGTCATGAGCCGTCACCCCGTTTGCGTCGACGAGAATGCGACGATCGATGCGGTCGTCAAGGAAATGGATGTCTACCAGATCTCGCAGGTGCCGGTGCTCCGCAAGAGAAAGGTCGTGGGTATCGTTGGCCGAATGCAGATGCTTACAGCGCTGGAGAGCTGTCTTAGGGAGCCTGGGCGAGCCTTAAGGGAGTAGGATTGGCCGGGCAGAGATATTCTGAACAATTGCGATGGGCCCGCTCGACGATATGCCAGACCGAGACATTCGGCTCGATGCCTGCAGAGGCATTGCACTCTGGTTCGTCTTCATCAACCACATCCCGGGGAATATCTGCAGTTGGCTCACCTTGAGCCACTATGGATTCAGCGACACCACGGAAGTCTTCATGTTTGTCTCGGGGTTGACGTGTACGATGGCATATGGACACGTGTTCAGAAGCGCTGGGACTTGGGCGACGATCTGTCATACGGTTCGACGGAGCTGGGAGATTTATTCGGCATTTCTGCTGTTGACGCTATTTCTGGTCGTGGCCGTTCATTGGATGGATGCCGACCTCGCAGACGAGGCAAATGTGGCGATCGTCTTGCAGAAGCCGGGAGAAGCGCTGTCGCGTGCGGCAATCCTGCAATACCGGCCCGTCAATACGGATGTGCTGCCGACCTTCGTGCTCTTCCATTTGCTGTTTGCACCGTGGCTTTTGCTTTTGCTCAGATGGCCAAATGCCGTTTTGGCCGCTTCGGCCCTGTTGTATGGCCTGGTTCAGATATACGGCTGGAATTTTCGGGGATGGCCGACGAACGACTGGTACTTCAACCCGCTCGCCTGGCAGTTTCTCGTCACGCTGGGTGGATGGTGGGTGGTGGTGGGGCGCTGGCGGCTAATGCCACTCGTGACGTCACGTCCGGTGTTCGCACTGTCGGCCGCATACCTGATTTGGTCGCTAGCTGTTGCAATGAGCTGGATCAGTCCGGCTCTTGAGCTCGCAGTTCCGCAGTTCCTGAAAGGCTTGATCTACCCGATAAACAAGCCGGACCTTGATCCGCTGCGACTTCTGCATTTCCTTGCGCTGTCGATCTGTATCACCAATCTCGTGCCGGCGCATTGGGCCGCTTTGCGGTCGAGCGCGCTGCTGGGAGCCGTTCGTTGCGGAGAGAATTCGCTTGAGATCTACTGTGTGGGCGTCTTGTTGTCCCTTGCGGCATATATCTTTCTGAGAACCGTATTTGACGGCGTGCTCGCTCAAGTCATAGTCAGCGGCACGGGCATCGCCCTTCTTACCGTCTTTGCCACCTTGCTGACCTGGTTCACTGGCCTTGCCGCGCCTCGAATAAGGCTACTTTGATCAAGTGCATCTTCGACATTTCGGGCCGTTCACATCTCTTCGAGCGCTCTGCGCAATTTTCGGATGATCACGCCCCGTGATCGATCGTCTGCGGCCGCTTCGATCTGGTCGTTGATATCGAGAAGCAGTTTGGACATATCGTTGTGCCAATCGAGGTTGACGACTGCATCGGGAGCGAGCCTGCGGCGGCGAGCAACGTCGATCGGTGTCGGCGCGGCTGTCGATAATTCGTAGACGTCGTCCAGCATCGGCGTGAAAATCTGCGCTGTTGGCACGGTCCGTTCGGCGACCCGGTGCAGAAGGCCTCCGAGCGCGTGCTCTTCCCCATGCACGATCAACAGACCACGATGAATGGGACGCCGAGCGGCAATCCAGCGCGCGAGTTCCGGACCGTCGGCGTGCCCGGAGTATTCGTCGATATATCGAATCCTCGCAGCGACTTTGATCTCTTCGCCCTGAATCCTCACCGCTTTCGCGCCATCTCGCAGGAAGCGGCCTAGGGTGCCTTGAGCCTGGAATCCCGCAAGCAGGACCGTGCACTCCCTGCGCCACAACCATCGCTTCAGATGATGGCGGATGCGGCCGGCGTCGCACATTCCGCTTGCGGCAATGATGATGTGAAAGCCGGAGAGCCTGGCGATCGACTTGCTTTCATCAACGGTTTCCGTGAAGTGCAACTGACTGGAGGTCAGAAGCCGGTCCAGACCGACGCTCGGATCGAGGCTGGCCGCGTTATTCCGGAAGACTTCCGTCGCACGGATCGCCAAAGGCGAATCGAGGAAGATCGGTGCGGTCGGAATCTCGCCGCGGGCCATCAAGTCGGCCAGGTCGACGATCAGCTCCTGGGTGCGTTCTA
Source organism: Bradyrhizobium sp. B117 (assembly GCF_038969555.1). Classification (NCBI taxonomy): domain Bacteria; kingdom Pseudomonadati; phylum Pseudomonadota; class Alphaproteobacteria; order Hyphomicrobiales; family Nitrobacteraceae; genus Bradyrhizobium; species Bradyrhizobium sp. B117. The sequence continues at coordinate 7,360,587 of NZ_CP152414.1, read as the reverse complement.
CCGCAAAAGCGGGGATTAGCAGCGCGCCGCGTCCGCTGGCGGCATCGCGCACCTCCTGGGCGAGATGCGCGCGCCGCAGCGCGTGAGTTGTGGACGGGCGGTCGCTATCGCCGTAGGTCGACTCGCAAAATACGTAATCGAAGTTGGTCGGTGCCTCCGGATCCGGCTCCAGCAATTTGGCGTCTGGGCCGATGTCACCCGACATCAAGACACGCAACGGCCCTCCGTTTTTGCCTTGATCGGCGAATTCCAGCTCTATCGAAGCCGAGCCGAGCAAATGGCCGGCATTCCAATAGCGGGCGCGTACGCCCGGCACCACCGTGTGCCACGTCTGGTATTCGACCGGGCGGAAGGCATCGAGCGTCGCAATCGCATCGGCCTGGCTGTAGATGGGCGTGACGGCGGCCCGCCCTCGGGCGGCGTTTCGGCGGTTCAAGGCGGCAACCTCCGTTTCCTGGATGTTGCCTGCGTCGGGAAGCATGTAGGAGCAGAGGTCGATGGTGCCGCGCGTCGCCACGATCGGGCCTGAAAAGCCCTCACGCTTGAGCTTCGGCAGGAGCCCGCTGTGGTCGATGTGGGCATGCGTCAGCAAAACGGCATCGACATCCGCGGGGCGAAACGGGAATGCACCATAGTTCAGCGCTTTCAACGTTTTCGGTCCCTGGAACAGCCCGCAATCGACCAGGAATTGTCCTTTCGGCGTAGCAAAGAGATAGCAGGAGCCGGTAACGGTGCGGGCGGCGCCGCAAAACTGGATGGTGACGCTCACGGGGGGCTCCCAGTCTCCGGCATGCCAACAACTTCCCGCCGCAACGCGCGAGCGAGAAGTTCGTCGAGGCGGATGGCGTTGGTTGGATGTGGCACGCTGTTGGTGGATCGGACGGAACGAATGCCGGCGCGACCGAACGCTGTCATCAGTGCGCGCGGAAATAGTGCGTGAACGATGATGGCCTCGATAGAAGAGGCTCCTGACGCGGCAAGAGCTTCCGCACAGGCGGTAAGGGTCCCACCGGACGACACGATGTCGTCGATGAAGAGCACGGGACGGCCGGCGAACAGCGACGCGTCTGTGAAGGCGATCTGCACCGACTGATCACTCCGGCGTACTTTTCGCGCCACGCTGTACGCAAGTCCGAGACGGCCGGCAATGTCGGCCACCCAAGATCGCGATTCTTCATCGGGACCGACCACAACGGTCGTGGGCGCGACTGTCTCGGCACGAAGCACAGCTTCGATCGCAGGAGCCGCCGACAGGTTGTGCGCTTCAATACCAGGAAAGACCTCGGCGAGGTTCGGCGTCCGATGGAGATGCGCATCAAACGTGATGACGCAATCGAAGGTGTTCGCCAGAAGGGTGCCGATTGCGCGCTGACTAATCGCCTCACCCGGATGGAACGCCGCGTCCTGGCGCATGTAGCCGAGATATGGCGAAACGAGCACGAGACGCTTGGCTCCATCGCGCCGCAAGGCCTCCGCAGCAAACAGCAGCGCAATCAGCTTTTCATTAGGTTGATTGAGCGAGCAACAGACTATCGTGGTGGTCGCCGCTGGGCCGACGGTTGCCCGCAGCTCCCCATCGGGAAATCGATGCAAGAGGATTTCATGGCCGACAATACCCAGAATTTCAGCAAGCCGAGGCCCGAAATGGGTGGAGGTGGGCAGCCATTGAGCTGCACTCCTGATCATGGCGCTGCCCCGGCTTGCGGTTCGATCCGGTAAGCAGAGTCCAGCTGGGCCATGCCGACAGCGAGGTCAAACCCCGAGGGCTCGAACGCGTGAATGCGATAGAGCGGCTCCCCTTGCTCGACCCGATTGCCAATCTTCTTGAACAACTTGATGCCTGCGCCCTTGTCGAGCGGGGCGCCTGCCGTCCGCGCCAGCCGGTTGAGGCGCAAGCAATCGATCGCGGAGACGACACCGTCTCTTGCGGCGTGAATGTCGAGGGTAAGACTACCGATTTCGCTGGCGGAAGGCGCTGGGCCCTGGGCCTCGATGATCTTCACCATCTGTCGAAGCGCCGCCCCGCTCTCCAGGAGCTCGCTTGCACGTGCATAGCCAGCGCCTCCGCGCAAGTCAGGGTCGTGTTCCAGAAGGTGTGCGGCAAGGCGTAGCGACTTCTCTCGAAGATCGCGCGGGGCCTGGGGCTCATTGGCGAGGACTGCCATCACGTCCTGGGCCTCAAGCGCCGGGCCGATACCGTTGCCGATGGGCTGCCGTCCATCGGTGGTCACGACCTCCACTTCGAGGCCAAACCGATCGCCGACGAACTGAAACAGCTTGCGGAGCCGCATAGCCTGCGATGCAGTCGTAAGCTTGGCGTTAGGCCCGACGGGAAGGTCGATGAGAAGATGCGTCGAGCCGGCGGCCAGCTTCTTCGACACAATGGATGCAACCATCTGTTCGTGCGTATCCAGCGCCAGCGGCCGCTCGACGCCGATCAGGATGTCATCTGCCGGCGACAGATTGACGTGTCCGCCCCAGGCAAGGCAGCCATTGCAGGAGGCAACGACCTCCTTCATCGCTTCGACGCTGAGGTCGACCCGGGCCAGTACCTCCATGGTATCGGCCGTTCCGGCAGGCGACGTGATCGCGCGCGACGACGTCTTCGGGATTGTCAGTCCGTGCGCAGCCACAATCGGGACCACGATCATGGACGTGCGATTGCCGGGAATGCCGCCAATGCAATGCTTGTCGACGACGGTCCTGGCATTCCATCTGAGCTGCGTTCCGGCTCTCGCCATGGCCTCCGTAAGAGCGATCAACTCACCGGATGTCATGAAATTGGCGGAGCTGACGAGGAACGCGGCGATTTCCATATCCGAATAGCGATAGTGCACGAGATCGTCGATGACGGCGCCGATCTCGGAAGCCTCGAGGGTCTTGCCCTGAATCTTGGAGCGAACCGCGTCCAGACTTGCTGGCGAAGGAGCAGGGGTGACCGCAATGTAGCTGCCTGCCGGCTGGCCAAAGCGGCGAAAAGCAGGCTCGGCCATGCCAAGCTCGTCGGGCCCGACCAGGCTGTCGTCATCGGTGAGAAGGACCGTCGCCAGCTGCGTCTTCGAGCCGCTACGCAGCTCGACTCTCGAAAATCCTCGAAACAGGTCCGGCCGCAGCGCCGTTGAGCGGCGGGAGATTACAACGACGTTTTCCCGGCCGGTGTCGAGATTGACACGGCGGGATCTGAGCTGGGCGCGGGCGGGTGGAATGGCGTTCATCGATGAAAACTTCTTTGTCGCGGCGAAGCGAGGATAGGGCTCGCCGAGGAGCCCGATTTGCGACAGATCAACCCGTCGCCGGTCCTCAAGCATGGAGAGGTCGTGGGGCGCCGGCGATGCGGCCGCCTCAGTGAGATCGATGCGCTCGTAATGTCTCCGGGTACGCGGCAGGTCGAACGGGGGCTGGCGGGCTCCTCAACAGGTCCTCCGACTTGATCCGCGTCAAATGACAGGCATCGGAAGCAGCTAACGTTAAATCGCCAGCGGAACAGGATTATGTTGCCGTTTTCTGTCGAGCAATTTTTCGGGGTCTTCGCAAGCTACAACAGAGCGATTTGGCCGGCACAGATCGTTGCCTTGATGATAGGGGGCCTGGCGTTCGCACTGGTATTCCGCAGGTGCAAGCGGTCCGACGAGATCATCGCCGGTGTCCTTGCTGTGATGTGGGCGTGGACGGGGCTCATCTATCATTTGATATTTTTCGCGCCCATCAACAAGATGGCCTATGCATTCGGTGCATTGTTCGCAGTTCAGGCCATGGCGTTTGGATACGTTGGTGTCATACAGGGGCGAATGACTTTCGGCCGGAGCAACGGTCCGGTAGCATGGATTGGCATTGCATTCGTTCTCTATGCGGCAGCCATCTACTCGCTTCTTGGCGTGGCGACCGGTCATGACCTTGCGGAACTCGGTGTAACGCCATGCCCCGTCACGATCTTCACGTTCGGGATGCTGCTGCTCGCAATCCGGCCGATTCCCCGCGTGCTGCTGATCATTCCTGTCCTCTGGTCGCTCATCGGCGGCAGCGCGGCAATCCTGCTGCACGTGCCGCAGGACTGGGGGCTGCTCGTGAGTGGAATCGTATCAGCCGCTTTGCTCGCTCGCCGCGACCAGAGGTTGGCGCCAGCCCCCTGACGATGAGCGGTAGCATTCTGTAATCTTGCTTCACTTTCGTCAGCTCTGGGTCCAGAAGACGACATCACTGACGATAGCGGCTGGCCTGCCTCAAACGCAGGTCTCCGCTCCTCCTTTCAGCGTCACGGGAATGGTGAGATAGCGTACTCCGTTGGCTTCGGCAGGCGGAAATTTGCCGGCGCGGATGTTGACCTGGATAGACGGCAGCAGCAGCCTGGGCGCCGAGAGCGTGGCATCTCGCGCCTGGCGCATGGCCACGAACTCAGCCTCCGTGACGCCCTCCTTGGCCTGGACATTCTTCTCGCGCTGTTCGTGCACCGTGGTCTCCCAGGCGTATGTGTCGCGGCCCGGCGCCTTGTAGTCGTGACACATGAATAGCCGTGTCTCGGGCGGCAGCGCCAGGAGGCGCTTGATCGACCGGTAGAGCTTGTGCGCGTCGCCGCCTGGGAAGTCGGCCCGCGCCGTGCCGTAGTCCGGCATGAACAGGGTATCGCCGACGAACAGGGCATCCTCGATCTTGTAAGAAACGTCGGCGGGCGTGTGCCCGGGCGTGAAGATCACCTCCACGTCGAGTTCGCCGACCTTGAAGCGCTCGTCGTCCCGGAAGAGGCGATCGAAGTCGCTGCCGTCCGTCTTCAGGTCGGTGGCATTGAAGATCGGCCGGAAGATGCGCTGCACGTCCTTGATGTGCTCGCCGATGCCGATTTGGGCACCTGTCTTCGCCTTGATGAAGGGGGCGCCCGAGAGATGGTCGGCATGGGCATGCGTCTCGAGCACCCATTCGATCGTGTAGCCCGCCTCTACGGCGCTCTTCAGCATGGACGCAACCGATCGCGTGTCCACCTCGCCCGAATTGTGGTCGTAGTCAAATACGGGGTCGATGATAGCGGCCTTCTTGGTCGCCGGATCGGCGACCAGATAGCTCACCGTGTTGGTCGGCTCGTCGAAGAACGCTCGGATGATGGGTTGTCCTGACATGGCTTGAATCTCCTGATGTCACCGGTTCGTTTGAACTTGACATATATATTAGTAAGTCCTAAATAAGCAATATCTAATATATGGAGTTGACCAATGGCCTCCCGGGCCTTCGATCTGGAGACATTCGAAAAGAAGGCCGTTGAGGTCGCCGGAATCCTGCGCGCGCTCGCCAACGAGCGTCGCCTGATGATCCTGTGCAACCTCGTCGAATGCGGCGAGAGCAACGTGAATGCCCTCGCGGAAGCCGTGGGGCTGTCGCAATCGGCGCTGTCGCAGCACCTCGCGAGGATGCGCGACGAGGGCCTCGTCACCTTTCGGCGCGAAAGCCAGACGCTCTGGTACCGGATCGCCGATCCGCGCATCGAGCAACTCTTTGCGACGCTGCACCAGCTCTATTGCAAGCCCGTCAAGGCGAAGAGCTGATTTAGGAGAGTAGAGGAGCTAATCATGTCACTACCCACAATCAAGCCGACCGAGGCACGCCGCCTTCTCGACAGTGGTGCCCTCCTGATCGACATCCGCGAAGCTGATGAGCACGCCCGCGCGAAAATTCCGGGCGCGCGGCACCTTCCCCTGTCGAAGCTCGACGAGGCCGACTTCGCCTTGCATCAGGGCAAGCCGGTCATCTTTCATTGCAAAAGCGGCGCCCGCACTCAGGCCAACGCGCCACGGCTCGCGACGAAGCTGAGCGAACCCTGCGAAGCCTTTATCGTCGAAGGCGGGCTCGACGCCTGGCGCAAGGCCGGCCTACCGGTCGTGAACGACCGGCGCCAACCGCTGGAGCTTCAGCGCCAAGTGCAGATCGGGGCCGGCAGTCTTGCTGTCGTGGGCACGCTGCTCGGGCTCTTCGTATCGCCGTGGTTCTTTGCTGTGCCGGCCTTCGTCGGTGCGGGGCTGTTCGCGGCTGGTGTCACGGGCTTTTGCGGCATGGCCCGGATTCTCATGCGCGCGCCTTGGAACCGCAGCGTCTACGCCCCGCCCACGCGGGCCACGTGACAGTGCCTTAAAATGAGGAGTTGCCCACTATGCTGTCGCTGACCCAAGGTGCGCTCGGTCTCGCCTCTGGCTCGTTGGTCGGCTTTTCGCTCGGGCTGGTCGGAGGAGGCGGTTCGATCTTGGCCGTGCCGCTTCTCGTCTATCTCGTCGGGGTGTCGGATCCGCACGTGGCGATCGGCACCAGTGCGATCGCAGTTGCGGCAAACGCTGCAGTGAACCTCGTCAACCACGCTCGGGCTGGCAATGTGAAGTGGCGTTGCGCCTCCGTGTTCGCGCTCGCAGGCATGGCCGGCGCCTTTCTCGGCTCTACCCTTGGCAAGGTCATCGAAGGACAGAAGTTGCTGGCGCTGTTCGCTATCGTCATGATGGCGGTGGGCGCGCTGATGCTGAAGGGCCGCGCCGGCGCGGGCGAGCCATCGGTCCGGCTCAACCGAGAGAACCTGCCGAAACTCTTCGCGCTGGGAGGTCTCACGGGAGCCTTGTCCGGCTTCTTCGGGATCGGCGGTGGCTTTCTAGTCGTACCGGCGCTGATTGCGGCCACCGGCATGCCTATCCTCTATGCGGTCGGTTCCTCCCTTGTGGCGGTGACAGCCTTCGGGCTGACGACGGCGGCCAACTACGCCCTGTCCGGTTTCGTGGATTGGTATCTCGCCGCGTTGTTTATCTCCGGCGGAGTTCTTGGCGGGATGCTCGGCGCCGGCTCGGCCAGCTCGCTCGCCGCGCGCAAAGGCGCATTGAACACCGTATTCGCGGCCCTGATATTTGCGGTGGCGATCTATATGCTGGTCCGCAATCTCGGCTTCACGTGATTGGGGATTTCGCAACAAGCGGTCGAAGGTCGCCTTGAGGACGACCACGACGGAGGTGATTTTTAGGCGCCGCCTCAATAGACCAAAGCGTCCGCACAAATGAGGGCAGCCAGTATGAACCCAAGTGAAAGTTTCGCTCGGGCTTCAGGAGGCATCGATCACAGCGGTCACCGGCCGACGCAGCGAGGGTGGCAGTGATGCGCCGCGGCCAAATCGCACGATCAGATCCGGGCGCCGGACGCCAAGCCCCAGATAGTCTGCAATCTGCGGACGCAGGGAAGAGACCTCGACCGGCTGATTGAGAAGAGCATTCCGAATTCCGAGCATCGTCGCTTGCAGCGCGAAACGCTGGTAGGCGCGTCCGGCAGCAACCCAGCCTGCCTTGTCGCTACGCGGACTGATGAAGACGGCAATGCCCGCGGACGAGCGGACATGCTCGGCATACTTGTCGTTCTCTCCCTTCTCGGTGAGCACGAACTGCAGGAGGCGACGCGCAAGCCAAGCCGGCAGTGCCGGATTGCCGGAGCTCCGCGCGGCGAGCCCGTCCAACCGCTCGATCGCCATGGAATCGTTGAAGCGGATCCAGGAAATGAGCTCTGCCATGAACGCGGGATCGCGCATCTGCATCGTGTTACCCTGAATGATGTAGTCGAGAATTGCCTCCATGCGCGATCGCTCGGTCACAATGAAACACTCGACGCCACATAGCGCGCCGGCGGTCTCGACCGTGCGCAGGTCCTCTGAGCTGACGGCACGGCCATCATACTTTGCGCGCGTGCATTGCCGCTGCGTGATCGCATCTGCGAGCGCGTGGTGCGACGGCGCAGTGCGGTCGAGAGCGATGGAAACCGAACCCGGATCGGCGGTGTCGACCGCAACATTGGCATTCAAGCCGAGCATGGGGGCAGCCTGCACGATGTTCTCAGCCGCGCAGCCAAGTGAAGCAAAGAGGTGATGATCGTCGGGATCGACCACGGGGCAACGACGTACGAGATCCGGACGGATGGTGATTACGTTGTCGGAAAGGATGAACCGCCACGGCTGCGTGTTGTGGCTGTTCGCGGCCAGCGTCGCTGCGCGTACGAGCTCGCAGGGATCGACGATACATTCATGCCTCGCAGACAGTCAGCTCCGCGCAATAACAGCGGCGGGCTTTGCGATCGGCGCTCTGCGGGTCGACTTTCGATGAACCGCGATGGCCGCAATCCGAAGGCCGGGAAGCACGCCGAAAAATCCAAAGACCGCGCGAGTTGATTGTTCTAGTAGTCGAAAGGGATGCATCTGAAGGCTAGGACGGAGCGACTCAACTTTCTAGGTCAATCAGAGCCTTGTGGAGGCAGCGCCACGAGCCCTCATTGCTCTAACGTCTTCAGGAACGCAATGAAGTCGCCGACCTGGTCGGAATCGAAACGAAATTCCGGCATCGTGGGATGTCCGGTGACGATGCCTTCGGCCAGGGCCTCTTGCAGCATCTCGATTGGGTATCGTTCGTGTAACGTCCTGAACGGGGGAGCGATCTTGAGCGGGCTGGGGCTGACCTTGTCCGTCGAGTGGCACTTTGCACAATACTGCAGCGCAAGACGTCGGCCTTGTTCGACGCTTGAAGCCGCAGTTGGGTTTGAGAAGAGAAGCAAAGCTGCAGCGACGATGCCGCCTGCGATAGCTTGCTCAGCTCGGAAAAGCACCATCACGTCGCGCTCCATCAGTGCGACATCAGGACGGGAACCGTCATGCTGCGGAACATCTCTCGCGTGACGCCGCCGAACACCGTTTCCTGAAGTCGAGAATGGCCGTAACCGCCCATGACCAGTAGGTCGAGGCTTTCATCCGCGGCAATCGACAGGATGCTCGCCTGCAGATTGCCACGGTCGGACTGAAGCGAAACGGTCTTCGCCGGCAAGCCCTTCCGCGCGAGGTGTGTCAGGAGGCGGTCGGGCGATGCGTCGGGCGGTACCTCGGATGCATTGAGGGTTATGGTTGTTAGGGCGTCTGCGTTGGTGATGAAAGGCATTGCATCCCGCAAGGCGCGGGCGGCAAGGCGGCTGCCGTCCCAGCAGATGCCGACGCGCGCCGCCTTGAAGTCGCCGCGGAAAGTATAGGGGATGAATAGCACCGGCCCGCCCGCCTGCAAGAGGAGTTCCTGTGGAAGCCGGTTGTCGAACGTCTCGATATCCGGGTCGCCTTGTGACACGATCGTGAGATCATAAAGGCGCGCCGTCGCCCCGACTTTTGAAACGGTCTCGGCGATAGCCCCGCTCAGTGCGCATTTTCCGTAGTTGATTCGAGCGTTCTTCGCCTCGACTTCAAAAATGCGAAGTGCTGCATCGGCACGTTCCAGCGCACGTTCATACTCGAATTGCAGCGATGATGCGATGGCTGCGCCGCCTTCCGCAACAAAGGGCAGATTCGTCGACGCATATCCCGTGGCAATAGCATCCAAGTGCGCGCCGGTCTTGATCGCCATGGAAACGGACGCATCGATGGCGGGTCGCGGTGACCGCTCCGTTGGAATGTGCACCAGCAGGTCTCTGAACATGCGTACCTCCCGCTCCGATCTGAGCTTCAGAACAGCACATGTCGTCATCGAGAGATTTGACGCACGTCAAAGCGGCAGACACCCGGGGGTTACGGACCCGAAACCGCTAGGCGCTTGGCAATCTCCGCAGAGAAGAGATAAGCAGCCGCGATAGCGATGATCGTCGCCAGCAGTGCCGCGGAAGGTGGGGTAAAGCCGAACAGTCCTCCCCATGGCCCGAGCGCAAGCGCCACGCCGGCAGCGAGAGCGCCCAGAGACTTTGCGATCAGGACAATATGGGGGTGGTTTGCGCGCCAGGGCATCCGGCGAGATCTGATTACGAAAATCACCAGGATCTGCGTCGATATTGATTCCACGAACCACCCGGTCTGGAACTGCGCCGCATTCGCTTCAAATAGCTTCAGAAGGACGGCGAAGGTAATCACGTCAAACACGGAAGAAACAATTCCCATGATGATCGTGAAACGAAGGATGCTTGCCATGTTCCAGGCTTCCGGTTGCGCAAGGTCTTCGCGGTCGACTTCATCGAAAGGGATGCCGATTTCGGAGAGGTCGTAGATCAGGTTGTTCAGCAGGATCTGCAGCGGGAGCAACGGCAGGAACGGAAGAACGATCGAGGCCAGGGCCATCGAGAGCATGTTGCCGAAGTTCGAGCTCGTTCCCATTCGGACATACTTCAGGATGTTGGCAAAAGTTCTGCGGCCTTCGCGCACGCCGGCCGCAAGGACTGAAAGATCGGGAGCCAGCAGGATCATGTCGGCGGCCGCGCGGGCGACTTCGGTTGCACCCGTGACGGATATGCCGACATGGGCTGCATGGATGGCCGGGGCATCGTTGACGCCGTCCCCCATGAAGCCGACCACGTGGTTGCGATGCCGGAGTGCAGCAATGATCCGTCGTTTCTGATCAGGATCGATGCGGGCAAACAGATCGATGTTATCGACACGGGCCGTGAGCGCGGCGTCGCTGAGCTCCGAGATCTCGGCACCGGTCATGATACGATCCGACTGAAGACCGACCGATCGCGCGACATGCGAGACCACTGCGCCGTGGTCACCCGAGAGAATCTTTACCGTTATGCCGAGCGAGGTAAGGGCTTCAATGGCCGAGGCTGCATCCTGCTTCGGAGGATCAGCGAAGACACAGTACCCAATCATGGTCAGACCCGCCTCGTCGCCGACCGCAATCGTCTGCTGCTCAGGCGGAACAGACCTGACGGCGACGGCAAGAAGCCGAAGACCGTCGCGGGCAAATTGATCCTGGATGTCCCTCATTTTTTGCTGCCAGGCGGCGTCGAGCGGATGGGCCAGACCATCGATGTCCACGGCGACGCAGCGGGCCAGGATGGATTCCGGAGCGCCTTTTGCGATCAAGATGCGTTCGTCGTTCCGTGCCACCAGCACCGACAGGCACCTTCGCTCGAAGTCGAACGGCACTTCCGAGACCCGAACCCAGCCATCTGTGGCGCCGTTCCGCGCGGAGAGTATCGCATCGTCGAGGGGACTTCTGACGCCGGCCTGGAAGATGCTGTTGAGGTACGCGAGGCTCAGAACGCGATCGCTGGGTCGCCCCTTCGGATCGACATGCGCTTCGAGCGTGATTTTGGCTTCCGTCAGCGTGCCGGTCTTGTCCACGCAAAGCGTGTCCATGGCACCCAGATCATGGATTGCGGACAGTCGCTTGACGATGACCTTTCGGTCCGCCATGCGCAGCGCGCCGCGGGCGAGCGTCACCGTCATCACCATGGGCAGCAGCTCAGGCGTCAGGCCGACGGCGAGTGCGACCGCGAACAGGAAGGACTCCAGTGCGGCGCGTTGCGCGACGAGATGAGCCAACAACACGAAGAGGGTCAGAAAGAGCGTAAGCCGAAGGATCAGGAGCCCAAGCTTGTGCACACCCTGTTCGAGAGCCGTTGGCGGAGCATTGGCCGCGAGTGCCGCAGCGATCGCGCCAAACCGGGTCTGACCTCCGGTTTTCACCACCAACATCCTGCCGCTTCCGCCGACGGTACTGGTTCCGGCGAACAGGGCATTCGTCGCCTCCGCCGGCGATGCCGCGGAGCAGGGAGCGTCCGTCTTGAAAGCCGGAAACGGCTCACCCGTCATCAAGGCCTCATTGACCTGCAATTCCTGGGCATCAAGAACGATGCCATCGGCAGGTATGAGGTCGCCGACACGGAGCTTCACGATGTCTCCGGGGACGAGCTCCGTCACCGGTACCGTAACGTCCTTGCCATCGCGGACGGCGTCAGCCCGAATGGCCACCGATTCGCGCAGCGCCTCGGCGCGATGTTCCTGAACGATGTCCAGCGTGATGGACAGAGACAGCACGGCCGCGATAATCACGAAACTGCCAACGTCGCCGCTTAATCCGGATAGGAGGGCGGCCACCAGGAGCATCGCAATCAAGGGGTTCCAAACGCGTTGCCCGAGCTTGCGCAAGACCGATCGGCTTTGAGAGGCGTCAGCGTGGTTTGCTCCGAAGATCACGAGGCGCCGGTCCGCTTCGACCTGTGATAGGCCGTTGGGGCCGGAGCCGAGCGCGCGGTAGAGGGCGTCTTTTGGTGTTCGCCAGAAGTCGGCAGCGGCCCATGCCTTGGCCGCGCTAGGCTGCTCGATCATCGAAGGGCTCGCCGGCCTGTTGGTCTCTTGACCAGCAACGTAAGAGCCAGCTCGATCTTCGGGTTGATGCAGCTCAATTCGGCCTCGGACAAGATGGTTTGGTTGCACGGGCCAAAGGAGTTCACCATGTCGCCTCCAGACGCTGCGGTCAGGGACGCAACACGGCTGCGCCAATGAGCTTGCCGTCCCTCAGACGGGAGAGCGCTTCATTGGCCTCGACGAGCGGAAATACCGTCGTGTGTGTCTGGATATTGGCCTTTGCGGCGGCGGCGAGAAAATCGATGCCGTCCTTTCGCGTGAGGTTCGCAACCGATACGATCTGCCGCTCGCCCCAAAGAATACGATAGGGGAACGATGGGATGTCGGACATGTGAATGCCGGCGCACACAACGCGTCCGCCCTTGCGCACCGAGCGCAGGGCAAGCGGCACCAATGCTCCGACCGGCGCGTATATGATGGCGGCATCGAGTTCGGTCGGCGGAATGTCCCCTGAAGCGCCGGCCCAGTCAGCGCCGAGCGCAAGCGCAAGTTGCTGTGCTTCCTTGTCGCCGTCACGGGTGAAGGCGTAGACTTTCCGCCCCTGTGAGTGGGCCACCTGCGCGACGATATGGCCCGCCGCGCCAAAGCCAAAAATGCCAAGCGTCTTGCCGTCGCCGGCCATCACCAGGGATCGCCAGCCGATCAGGCCGGCGCAAAGCAGCGGTGCAAGAGCTGCGTCCTCGCCGTGCTCGCCGAGCGGAAAGCAATATCGGACATTGGCGATAAGGTGGCTGGCAAAGCCGCCGTCGCGCGTGTAGCCGGTGAATTCGGGACGATCGCAGAGATTTTCCTTGTCGGTGCGGCAATAAGAGCACTCGCCACACGTGAAGCCGAGCCATGGAACACCTACGCGAATGCCCAACTCCAACTCATCGACGCCTGCGCCGAGTGCATCGATGCGGCCCACGACTTCATGCCCCGGGATGATTGGATAGGAGATATCGGGCAGCTCGCCATCCACCACGTGCAGGTCAGTCCGGCACACGCCGCACGCGCTGACCTTGACGCGAACCTCGCCGGGGCCGGGGACCGGGTCGGGTCGTTGCTGGAATGTCAACGGCGCGCCGCGCGCGGAAAGCACCATCGCGTACATGGTACGGCTCGTAATGCGTTGTCCGGTCTTGTCTCGCCGGAGCTGAAGTCAGTGTGCGCCGTTCGCTACGCGGGCGCAACATGCGACTTCCCGCAGGGTGTGAGAAGGGCCTTGACGTGGCTCAATCGTTGAGCCGGCCCGCGCGCATCGCAAGCCGCACCGGCTCCGCCAGGCTGTTCGGCCAGGAGGGAGCCGCAAATACAAAGTCATGATGCGGGCTGCGCCGCGAATTGTTCGTAAGCGGCGATTGCATCGGCAGCGTACATCAGGGATGGCCCGCCGCCCATGTAGACGGCCATGCCGAGCGCCTCTTCGATCTCCTGGCGCGTCGCCCCGAGCTTGACGAGCGCTTCGATGTGGAAGCCAATGCAGCCGTCGCAATGCGCAGCGACGCCGAGCGCGAGCGCAATCAGTTCCTTGGTCTTTTTGTCGAGCGCGCCGTTCCGCGTGGCAGCCTGCGCGAGCACGGCAAATCCTTTCATCGTATCGGGGATGTCGTTGCACAGCTTGCGCAGGTTTGCGGAGATTTGCCGGGTGATGTCCGGATAGTTTTTGTCCATGGCTTGCCCTCTGCGCATCTGCAACGTACTGGATCGCGAAAGGTTGGTCGTAGCCGACATCGCGGGACCGGCCCTATTTTGCACCTCGGCGCGAAAGCATGCATTGAGCCTGATCAAGGCCAGGCGCGAGACAGATGATATATTGCGGTTCCGCGGGAAGTGCGGGTGGTTTGCGAAACGCTCAACGCGCATTCCGGGTTGGTCTATCTGCTGCTCGGAACCGGCCATTGCGAAGGGTTCATCAGGCCCGTGGCCAACGCGTCGGCCGCACCGTTCAATCTTGAACCGAGAAAAGAATCGATGCTGCCTCAACTGAACTATGGGACCACCGCGAAGGTCCTTCATTGGACCATCGTCGCCCTTCTGCTCATCCAATATCCCGTCGGTTGGCTGATGCCGGATATCCATCGTGGCATGCAGCCCGGCGTGGGTATGACCCTGCACGTTTCGATCGGATTGGTCTTGCTGATCCTTATCGTGCTGCGTTTGGCGTGGCGCCTCACTCATCCAGTCGCGCCCGAGAGCTCGTTGCCAGGGTGGCAGAAGGTGACTTCCGAGGTCCTGCACTGGATGCTGTACTTGATGGTGCTGCTGACGACTGTCACCGGTTGGCTGTTCGCTTCATTCCGTGGCTGGTCGATCTCCTTCTTCTACTTGTTTCCGTTTCCGATGCTCTTCTCCAACAATCCGGCAGCAGGCAAAGCGATCGATGGTCTGCACCAGGCTACTGAATGGTTTCTTTTGATTTTGGTCGGTGCACACGTAGCCGCCGCCCTTGTTCATCTGATGTATTATCGAGATCGCGTCATGGCGCGCATGTTGTCCCGCTGAGCGGACAGTACCGCGCCGGAGAAATAGGCCGTCAGGCCAAGGAAAGTATTGCAGAGACGGAGCGAGGAGGCGCTGCAGAGCGACGCCTATCGCGCGGGTCTCGCATCATGAGGCTCTGGCAGGGGACGCAAGCGCGTGCCGTCAACGCGCGATCCAGACCGTCATGCCTGGTTCGAGGTCCGCCGTCTCGCGCGCGGGATCGAGGCGGAGGCGCAGCGTGTTGCGGTCGTGATCGCCGATGACCCGTTCGGCCTGCCAGGTGGCGAACACGCCCAGCGGCCGCAGCTCGGTCACGACCGCCGTCGTCGCGGCGTTGCTCCCGGTCCGCGCCACCTTCACCGTGCTCCCCATTGCGACCCGGCCGAGATGATCTTCGCGCACGTTGAATGAGAGCCATTGCCGGCCCGCGGCCGCGACCATCAGGATCGGCTGGCCGGCGCGGACGTTCTCGCCGACCTCCGCGGCGATGACGCTGACCGTGCCGTCGGCGGGAGCGCGCAGCACCATCTTGTCGAGACGGCGTTCGAGCACGGTGACGGCCGCGGCGGCGGCCTGCACCTGCGTATCGGCAATGGCGCGCTCCTCGCGTGTCGGACCCGCCACCGCCGCATCGTAATTGGCCTGGGCCTCCGCGACGTCGGCGCGCGCGGCCGCGACGTCGTTCTGGGCCTGGTCGAGCGCCTGCTGCGTTTCGAAGCTCTGCCGCGCGAGCGTGCTGGTGCGGGTGAGCTGTGCCTCCACATAGTCGAGGCGGGCGCGCGCCTTGGCGATGGCGGCCTTCAGGGATTCGACCTGTTCGCGGCGGACGCCGGCATAGACGTTGTTGCGGTTGGCGACGGCGGAGGCGAGCGCGGCACGCGCCTGGTCCGCCTGCGCCGTCAGCTCCACCGCCGACAGCCGCGCCACCACGTCGCCTTCCTTCACGTGGGCGCCTTTCTCGACCGCGATCGCGGCGAGCTGACCGCTCACCTCCGGCTCCACCCTGACCTCGGTCGCGCGTACGATGCCGACGATGGCCGCGGGAAGTTCGGAGTGACGCGTGGCATAGATCAGTGCGGCCGCGACGAGGGCGAGCGGAATTGCGAGGAAGGCGGCAGCTCTAAGGTTGCGCATGTCGCTGTCCTCTCCTGAAGGCAAATGCCGAGATCACCGCAAGCAAGAAATAGCCGAGCGCCAGGCCCCACAGCACGCGCCAGTCATGCGCGACCTCCCAGATGCTGGCGCCCATCTGATTGATGCGCACGAGGCCGTCGATCGCCGAGTCCGCCGGGAAAATCCGTCCGAACGCGAGCGCCACGTCCGGAATCGCTTCGCGCGGCCAGGCAAAGCCGGCCATGAAGAACTGCGGCAGGCTGGTCGCCAGCAGCAGGATCGTCGGATTCTCCGGCCGCGTGAACCAGGCGCCGACCGCCTGTCCCATGAAGCTCGTCGCCAGCAGGAAGACGGTTCCGAGCGCGAGGATCTGCGGGAGATGGCCGAGCGTCGAAAAACCGTAGATGCGCGGCAGCACGACGACATAGAGCGCGAGCGCGGGAAGATAGACGGTCAGATGGGCGATGCCGCGACCGAGCACGCCGGCAAAGGCTCCGCCTCCGGCCGCGAGCGCCGTGCCGGTCAGCATCGCCGCGCCGATCAAGAGGGTCTGCTGCAGAATCAGGATGAACGCTGCCGGAACAATGTAGCTCGCATAGCCGCCCACCGGGTTGAAGATCGGCTGCAGCAGGACGTCGGCCGGGCTCGAACTCGCAAGCTTCGCCTTGACGAGGCTGCCATCGGCGCGCGCGCCGCGCGAGACGAGCTCGGACGTCAGCGCGCCGACGGCGGTGGCGATCCCGCTCGCGCTCGTTCGGAAGATGAACAGATAGGTCGCATCGGCGTAGACCGGGATGTGCGCGGTGATGCCCTTGAGCACGTCGCGCTCGGTGTTGGGCGGAATCTCGACGGCGGCGAAGGCCCGTCCGCGATCGATCGCGCTGCGCGCTTCGGCAAGCGTCCGGGCGCGAACCGTGACGCTCAATGCGCCGCTCGCATCCAGCGTCTCGACGATCCGGCGGCTGAGATCGCTGAGATCATTGTCGACGACGGCGATCGGAAGCTTGCGAAGGATCTGGTTCAGATAGGGCTGCGGATAATAAATGCCGTAGACGAGGGGCGCGAGAAACAAAAGGCTGAAGGCGCTCCGCGTGCCCAGTACCCGCCGCCACTCCGCGATGAAGGCGCCGCCGACGCCGCGCGGCGCCTCGCTGGCCTCGGCAGGCTCGGCCGGTCGCGCGGCTGCAAACCAGCCTCGGCGCGTGAGGCTCGCCATGCGCAGCAGCGCAAGGCCGGCAAAGAGCAGCGCCAGGCCCGCCAGCGCCGCGAAGGGAATGGCGGAATCGGCGACGGGCAATCCGCGCGCCGCTTGCCCGAGCAGAACGGCCATGTACCAGCGCAGCGGCAGGATCGCGCTCCAGACTTGCGCAAAGCTATTCATGGCGATGGTAGGAAAGCCGACGCCGGCATAGCCGAATGCGGGGGAGGCGATGAGACCCGCAAGCCCGAGCCCGGTGGCGAGATCGCCGACCAGAAGCTGGAGCAGGGCGCCGATTGACAGATAGGCGATGATCAGCAGCGAGGCCGCCGCGATCATCAACGGCAGGTCGCCCCTGAACGGAATATCCAGCACGCCCTCCAGGAACAGCGGCTCGGCCAGCATGACCAGGAAGAAGATGCAGAACAGCGGCGCGAGCTTGCCGGCCAGCGCGACGAGCGGATCGCCGCCGGCGCTTGCGAGCCAGGTTCGCGCGTCCCTGCGGCGGAACTCGGAGCCGACGGAATAGCCGGCGGCCAGCGTGATCACCACATGGATGATGGTCGGCAGCAGCGCGCGCAGTAGAAACTGCGCATAGTTCTTCTGCGGATTGACCAGCGCCATGGTCTCCGCCTTGAGCGTTCCCAAAGACGATGGCGCGGGCGCCGCGCGGCTGGCTGGCGCGGCCACGGCCGCCGCGGCGGAGAGCGAGTCGCTGAGTCCCGAGGAGGCGATGCCGGAAGGCGTCAAGAACTGCTGGTTGTAGAATCCGACGACCTGCGGGCGGCACGCCGCCTTCAGGTCGCGCTCGAAATCCGGCGGGATAAAGACCGCCGAGATCGACTTGCCCGAGCGGATGTCCTCGACGGCCGTGGACAGCGTGCCGGATCGGTCTACGATCCTCAGGCTCGGCGACGCCGCGACATACTCCACGAGGGCGCGCGAAGCATCCGACTTGTCCTCGTCGACGACCGTGACCCCGAGGCCGCGAATGACCGGATGGCTGAAGACGGTGGTCAGCACCACGAATGCGAACAGCGGCACGCCGAAGATCAGCAGCAGCGCAACCCGGTCATGAAACAGCCAGCGGCATTCGCGCCGCGCGACCAGCCAGAACCCGGGCTTTGTGGCAAACGTCATTGCCGCGACCGCCAGTCGAGATAGGCGCTCATCCCGGGCCGCAGCTCAGGCACCGGCTTCACGGGATAGGCGCGGATCGAGAACGTGCGCAGGTCGAAATCGCCCGAGGCGCGCGTGGCGCGCCAGCTGGCATATTCGCCCTTGGTCGCGATCAGCTTGACCTCGACGGTGACGCTGCGGTCGTCGAGCGCGGGAATGCGGACGTCGAAACGATCGCCGACCTTGAGGCTCTTGACCAGATCCTCGCGCAGGTCGAAGTGAACCCAGACATCGCCGAGGTCGATCAGCGTGACCAGCGGCACGCCCGGCGACACGTATTCGCCCGGCTCGACATTGCGCTGGTAGATCTGGGAGGCGACCGGCGCGTAGACCACGAGCTGGTCGATGATGGACTGGACGCTCTGGATGTCGGCATCGGCCTTCTCGACATTGGCCTTCGCGATCGCCCGTTCTTCCTTGGTGTAGCCGTTGACGGCCTGCTCATAGGCCGATTTGGCCTGATCGACCGCGCGCTCGCTTTCGTGCAGGGCGTCGGTGACCTGGTCGAGGCGGGCCTGCGGCGCGTTGCCCTGCTCGGTCAGGGTCCGCGTGCGGTCGAATGTCTTCTGCGCCAGCACCACGGCCGCTTGCGCGCGCTCCATCTCGGCCTTGCGCGCGGTGATGGTTTCGACGCGCGTTCCGACCATGATGTTGGCGAGCTGGGCGTCGGCGACGGCCTTGGCCGCCTTCATCTGGTCGTGCTTCGCGATCGTCTCCGGATTGTCGATCCGCACCAGCACCGCCTGCGCAGCAACGTTCTGGCCGCGCTGGACGGGGATTTCCTTGACCCGGCCGTCAACGCGCGCCGCGATGTCCAGCCGCGTCGCATCGACCTCGCCCTGGACCAGCAGCGGCTCCGGCCGCAGCAGATAGAAGATCGACAGCCCGGCGACGACGGCTGCCACGATGGCGACGATGATGGCAGGCGTGCGCGTCGCGCTGCGCGGGCCCGGCTTGTGATCGTCGCCTGGTGCGTCAGGCTTGGCTAGAATGTCCTTGGCCTGACTGTCCTTGTCGGAGGTCGGCGTGTCCATGAACTGATCCCCTTGGCGCTCGACCGGGATAGCGGCTTTCCATGTCGTGCTTGTAAAGTCTCGTCCGCCGCGTTGCGCTGCCTCGAATCCTCTCGGCAGGGCCGACGATCAATTTCGCCGTGCGGTCCAATATCCGGAGCAACGCGCGGTCCCGGAATAACCGCTCCACCGTCCCTGGCCGGCGTTACCCGAAAGCCGGCCGCTGCCTGAGGCAAATTTGTCCTGAACGGCGACCGAGGCGCGAACCGCCCCGGATCTTGCGACGTAGCCCCTGAACCGGACCAGGTTCGGATGCGTCACGATCCCGTCGGTGATGTTGACGGAGAAACTGTAGCTCGCATCGCATTCACCGCGCTGGGTTACGAAGACGAGATCCCAGGCGCCGTCATAAGCCGAGCGAGCCTCAGCTCCGGAGCTGGAGGCGGCGAGACAGACCGCCGCCGCGGCCCAATAGACGCACTTCTTCATCGCGATGTCTCCGGGCTGTGGCTGTCCGGCACGGCGGCCACGAGCCTATGCTGCATTTGCGCTGCGACAAGATAGCAGCTCTTTCGATCGTTCAAAGAGCACGGCCCGCGAGCGTCGTGCTTTTTCCAAATGCGTCTCGAAATCATCGAGGCCAGCCGGCACGCCCTCTACCCCTCGTATTGATCCAGTCCCATCGCCCATGACGTCTGATCGTGTCCGTAGGCATAATTGCGGTTGTTCACCGCCGGGTTGCGGTTGACCATCGGGCGCATGAACATCGGGTGGGTCGCCGAGCGCACCTCGTGCTCGACCGTGAACAGGTGCTTGCCGTTGTCGAGGTCGACGATGTCGCAGAACCGGTACTGGTACTGGTTGTCCTCGCGCGAAATCAGGTCGCGCGCCAGCAGCTTGCGGTAGGGGCCGGAGAAGTCGGTGATGTACATCTGCACATGGTGGCCGTCATAGCCGCCCTGCGGCCGGTCGGTCTCGCGAAACAGCAGATGCTGGTCACGGCCGGTCTGCACGGCGGCAACAGTGCCGTCGCCGTTCCGCAAGCTGGCGGGCATGCCCATGATCTCGGGGTAGAAGGCGCAGATCGCCTTCGCGGTGCCCACGGGCACGTCGAACTCGACATAGGGAATGCCGAGCGCGATGCGGCCGAAGCGCGCCGCATCCGGCTCGTAGCAGCGCATTCGATTGCCCCACGGACAGATCGCCTCGATGTGATCATTGCGCTCGGTGAACGCGAACGCGGTGCCTTCGAGCTTCTTCGCAACCGATGCCAGGCGCGTCAGCAGCGCCTCGCGGCCCTCGATCACCAGCCCGGTATGGCCGCGCAGGACCTGCGCCTTGCCGCTTGGCAGATGAAACTGGCTGCGTCCGGCATTGATCCACATGTTGGTGTCGGACACCATCAGATAGGGATCGCGGGTGAGCCCGAGCCCGGTGACGTAGAACAGCGTGGCGAGGCGCTGGTCGGGGACCTGGATGTTGACGTGCTCGAAATGGATCGCGTTGCCGAGATCTTCTGCGGATCGGTCGAATTGTTGCGGCATGGCCGGGCGCTTCTCGCTTCGGGGGACGGGCAGCTCATTCTAGAGCAGAATTTCCGCCAGCCGAAACGGGTCGCCGATCACATCTTCGGCGTAAGGCAGCATGCCCGTCGCCGCCTTGCCGTGGCAGCCAGTCCCTGTAAGCTGCGAGAACATAAAGATAAGGGAAGGGATCGATGGGAGGAGTTTTGGCGGGCGTGCGCGTCCTCGATTTCGGGCGCTATATCGCAGGGCCCTACTGCGCGACCTTGCTGGCCGAATTCGGCGCCGAGGTCATCCGCGTGGAGAAGCGCGACGGCAGCGAGGATCGCTTCGTCGCGCCGGTCGGCGAAAACGGCGAGGGCGCGCTGTTCCTCCAGGTCAACCGCAACAAGAAGTGCATCACGCTCGATCCGATGAAGGCTGAAGGGCAGGAGGTGATGCGCCGGCTGATTGCGACCGCGGACGTCGTCGTCGCCAATCTGCCGCCGCAGACGCTGCGCGCGATGAAGCTCGATTACGATTCGCTCAAGGCGATCAAGCCCGACATCATCCTGACCACGGCGACCGCGTTCGGCGGGCCGGGGCCGTGGTCCGATCGGGTCGGCTTCGACGGTGTCGGGCAGGTCATGTCGGGCTCGGTCTATATGACTGGCGCGGGCGATCCGCCTTATCGCGCCGCGGTGAACTGGGTCGATTTCGGCACCGCATTGCATTGCGCCTTTGGCACGCTCGCCGCGCTGATCGAGCGCGGCAAGTCCGGACGCGGGCAAATCGTCGAGGGGGCGCTGCTCGCAACCGCCTTGTCCTTCACCAATGCCACGCTGATCGAGCAGGCCGTCATCAACGTCAACCGCGTGCCATCAGGCAATCTCGGCCAGACCGCCGCGCCCGCCGACATCTACCGCACCGAGGACGGCTGGGTGCTGTGCCAGGTCACCGGCCAGCCGCTGTTCAAGCGCTGGGCGAGGCTAATGGGCGAGGAGGAGCTTTGGCTGAACGATCCGCGCTTTGCCGACGACATCAGCCGCGGCAATAACGGGCCTGTCATCAGCGAGCGGATGGCGCGCTGGTGCGCGATGCGCACCACGCAGGAGGCGGTCGACGCGTTGGGTGAGGCGATGATCCCGACCGGGCCGGTGCTGAGCCCGCAACAGGCGCTGGATCATCCGCACATCCGCGCCGCGGGCTTCCTGCAGGACGTCGATTATCCGGGTCTGCCGAAACAGGCCCCGGTCGCCCGCGCCGCGGTCCGCCTGTCGGAAACACCAGGCGCAATCGCGAGCCGTCCGCCGACGCTCGGCGAGCATACCGATCTCGTTTTGGCCGAGCTCGGCTATGACAAGGCTGCGATCGCAGCGCTCCGGCAGGGCGGGATCATCTAGCCGAAACCAATCACGGATCTTGCTGAACGATCACGGATAAGGCTCTGTCGCGGCGGCCCAAGTCCGCTTCCAGGGCCGCCGCAGCCGCATCGGGACGCCGCCACCGGGCGGCGGGTCGTCGTCGTCATCGAGCTTGCGCAGTGCGGCGAGAATGTCCGCAAGCCGGACCGGATGATCCATGCCGGGAAGCTCGCGCAGTGCAGGTTGGGATTCGACGGCGTACATGTCCGAGGCCCAGGACGACAATATGATCCGCTTCTCCGGTGTTGAGAGCTTGCGGTCGTCGAGAACGGCGTCCGGAGATGAATAATGTGCGGCAGGATGAAACAGCGGGTCGAGACCGCCGGCAGTCGTATTGGCATTAGTCATCGGTCGTCTCCCTCTACACTCCTTTCGAAGGGAATGGTTGTCCAGTCGGCGGATGGCGATGAGGTCGCAATCCGCCGATGCGGTTGCTGGCAAGGCGCGAACGCGCTCGGCGCGTCTAGGCCGCCTTCTTCTCGATCTGCGGTGACAGGGCGCCTGCGATCGGGATGCGCCGCGGCTTCATGGCCTCCGGAATCTCGCGCAGCAGATCGATGATCAACAGTCCGTCCTGGAAGGCGGCCTGCTTGACCTGGACGTAGTCGGCGAGGTTGAAGACACGGCGGAAGGGGCGCGCCGCAATACCCTGATAGAGATATTCGCGCGAGGCGCCGTCGGGCTTTCTGCCCTCTATCGCGAGCGCGTTCTGCTCGGCGGTCACGGTGATGTCGTTGACGCCGAAGCCCGCCACGGCAAGCGTGATCCGGTATTGGTCTTCGCCGGAGCGCTCGATGTTGTAGGGGGGATAGTTGTCCTCGCCCGCCTGGCGAAGCGTGCTGTCGACGAGGTCGGCCAGATGGTCGAAGCCGATGGTGGAGCGCCACAGGGGCGCGAAGTCAAAGGTGGTCCTCATAACCAAGTCCTCCAAAGAGCAAGATGGATACGAAGGAGCGCAAGACAGGGAATCGGAACGGGTCCGAAGACCCCGGCCCGGCGCCCGCGCCGGACCCGATCGGGCATCCGGCACACCGCTCTCGCGGCGAAAAACGACTTAGAGCGGAGTGAAGTCGTTGCAAGAGGGTGACGAAAATTTTTTTTGAAGGCGCGGCCGGCCGGTCGTTCCGGCGAGCAGGAAGCGGCAAGGGAGCATCTTGACAGCGTAAGAAGCGCGAATATTTTTCCCGCCGGAAGGCTGCTCTTGCAGCACCCGACAACCGAAAAGGATCGTGAAAGACCGTCAGGAGCCGACGATGATGCTCGATGAAGATCTGCCCCGCATTCGCGCGCACCGAAACAACATCTCCCGCTATCGACGCCTGCTGAAGACGCGGCTGTCGGACCTCGAGCGTCAGTTCATCGAACGGCGCCTCTCGGAGGAACAGACGGCCCTCGCGGCGCTCGCCTCCAACACGTTCCCTGTCGAACTCACCTGGCCGAAGGGCGCCACCGTGTCTGAGAACGCGGGGGGCGCGCCATGACGGACGTCCGAACCCTGCTGATCCGGGGCAGCGAGAAGGTCATAGGGCATTATCGCCTGCTGTTGGCCGGCGCGAAAACCGAGACGGAGCGCGAGCTCTACCGGCGCCGGATCGAGCGGGAGGAGAAGCTGATCAGCGAGCTCCACGGCGGCTGGCAGCAGGACGTTGCCGCCTGATCGGTCCAGCCGTGTCTGAAGCACCATGGGAGATACGCTCCCTCTCCCGCTTGCGGGAGAGGGTTGGGGAGAGGGTGTCTCCGCAAACGAGGACCCCCTGCTGTGGCGCGTCATCCTAATCTCATCGCGCTTTAGTCGGCGCTGCGCTTCCAGGCGCCGGTGCCGAGCTTGCCCGTGATCACCGCCAGCGCATCGCGGATCTCGTAGGCGCCGCCGTCACTGTAGCCTGACAGGCCCCTGCTTGCGTGCAGGGTCCAGCGGCCGTTCGCGGCGGTGATCGTGCCTTCATGCGAACGCGCCGAGCGCTGCGGCTCGGCGTGGAATTTGTAGGTGCCGTCGCCCATGATCTGCCAGATCCAGCGCGACTGCCCGCGGCCGCTCGGCACCATGATCTCCCAGGTGCCGACCAGCGCGGGGTCGATCGTTGGCGATGCCGGCGTGGGTGGTGGAGCAGGGGAGACGGCGGCCGGAAGTGGGCTCGGCGGCGCCGCGCCTTCGGCGCCGGCGGGCGGCCGGCCGGCGAGGTAGATCGCCTTGCGCGACAGCGAGCCGTAGACGAACGGCTGCTGCTCGTTGCGGGTCGCCTCCATGACGTCGTCGCGGACGTTGCGGAACATGAATGTCACCTCGACGCCGGGCACCTCGATGTTGCGCAGGAGTGCCGCGGCAAACGGGCTGTTGCGCGCATCGCCGTCGAGCGCCGTGGTACCGTCGCGTGCGGCATAGGCGACGAGAACGTTACCGACGGGCTCGATGCGGCCGAGCCCGCTCGTGGTGGCCGCACGCGTGGCGATCGATCTACTCATCTTGGCGGCAAACGGATTGTTGCGGCAGGCGTCGAGGATGACGAGACCAAGGCTCGTGGTGCTCGACACCTGCAACATCACGCTTTGCAGGTTGACGGCTTCGTTCGCCGCGTCCGTATCCCGCTTCAGCTCTGCGTCAACAGGGATCAGCCAGTTCTCGCCATTGATCTCCATGCCATGGCCGGCGAAATAAACCGCCGCCATGTCGGCGCCGGCGGCGTCGCGTCCCAACGCGATCAGGCCGCGGCGCATGGCATCGAAACTGGCGTTTGTGGCGAGGGAGACAGCGAAGCCAAGTCGCTTCAGCGCCGCGGCGATGTCGCTCGCGTCGTTCGGCGGATTGGGCAGCGCGGGCACGTTCCTGTACGCTCCGTTGCCGATGACAAGCGCGACCCGCCGGCCTTCCGCGGCTTCAGCCAAAGGCGCCACGCCCGCAAACGCGGCTGCGGCCGTCAACCTTGAGACGAATTCGCGCCGGTTCATCCGGATCTCGCTGGCTCGAACCAGCCTTGATCCTAGCGCAACGGAGCCGGGGGAGCCACGGGCTTACCCTAGCAATTGTTTCAACGCCTTGGCATCGGCGGGCGCCGCGCTCTTCTGGTCGTTGTCGAAATAGACGTAGACGTCGCAGTCCTGCCGCTTCCACGACTTGATGCGGCGGGCCCATTGCGCCAGCGCGGCCTTGCTGTAGTGCCCGTGATAGCGCCCGCCCGGCCCGTGTCCGCGCACATAGACGAAATCCGCCGTGCGCCTCCACGGCGCCGGCGCATCATGATGGTCGGACAGACACAGCGAGATGTTTTCGTCAGCGAGCATCCGCAGGATGCGCGGTTGGTACCAGCTCGGATGGCGGAATTCGAAGCTGTAGCGCCGCTTCCTGGACAGCAGCTTGAAGAAGGACGCAAGCCGGTCGGCATTCGCCTCGAATTGCGGCGGCAGCTGGAACAGGATCGGCCCGACCTTGCCGCCGAGCCGCGAGATGCGGTCCTCCAGCAGCTCGAGGCTGTTCACCGAGCGATCGGACAGGCGCTTCCAGTGCGTGATGAATTTGGACGCCTTCCAGGCGAACACGAAATCGCGCCCGGTCTGCGCGCGCCAGGCCTCGACGGCTTCGGGCGTCGGCGTGCGGTAGAACACGCCGTTCAGCTCCGTCGTCTCGAATTGCCCGGCATAGTAGCGAAGCTGATCCTTCAGCTTCACGCCTTCAGGAAAGAACGGACCGCGCCAGGAGGCGTAGTGCCAGCCGGAGGTTCCGATCAGAACGCGCGCCATTCACGTGACATCCCTTGCCATCGCCGGACGCGGCTCGCTCCATGGCGGAAGCCGCGCCTGCCGGAAGGAACGTCCGTGCTATCGATACGTTTCTCGTGAGCTTGGTCAACGGGAGGGCCGGAACTGATGTATGCGCTGTTCGAAGGCAACAAGCAGATCGGCGATCCCTTTCCTTCCGAGAAGGAGGTATGGGAAGCCGCCCTGATCGAGGGATTGGTGACCGACGTGCCGGTCGCGGACGAGGAAGGCGGCCGGCTTCTGCCCGAGGGATATCACGTCGCGCGTGTGGAGCAGGCCGAGGTCTGCGAGCCCCGGCCGGAGTGGAAGCTGCCGCACGAGATCAGCTAGTTCGACGCCAGCGCCGTCTTGGCGACCTCGGCCATCCAGGTCGATGCCACCGGCAGGATCGCGTCGTTGAAATCGTAGCGCGGGCCGTGCAACTCGGCGCCGTCGCGCAACTCGCCGTTACCGATCCAGACGAACGCGCCGGGCCGTTTCTGCAGGTAGAAGGCGAAGTCCTCGCCCGCCATGCTGGGCGCGAGGTCGCGGCGCACGGGCGCCTGCGCCTTGTCGGCGGCGATGCGGGCAAGGTCCGCCTCCGCCGGCGTGTTGATCACGACGCCAACGCCCATGACGATCTCGGGCGTCACCTTGACGCCGAAGCTCGTCGCAATCCCGGCGCAAGTGCGCTCGATACCGTCGAGGATGGTGTCCTTGACGCCGTCGCGGTGGTAGCGCAGCGTGCCGCGGATGGTGACGCGGCCTGCGATCTGGTTCGGCGCGGTGCCGCCTTCGATGGTGCAGAGCGAGAGCACGGCAGTGTCGAGCGGATCGACGCTGCGCGACACGATCGTCTGCAGCGCCACGATGAGATGGCCCGCCGCCATCACTGGATCGCGCGTCAGATGCGGCATGCCGGCGTGGCCGGCATGGCCGTCGATGGTGATGGTGATGCGCCCGCCGGAGGCCATGACGACCCCGTCATGGACCGCGATGGTGCCGGCCTCCAAGCCCGGCCAGTTGTGGAAGCCGAAGACCCGGTCCATCGGAAAGCGCTCGAACAGCCCGGCCGCGACCATCGCACGCGAGCCGCCATAGCCTTCCTCGGCCGGCTGGAAGATGAAATCGACCGTGCCGCTCCAGTTGGTGTCGGCGGCGAGCAGCGCGGCGGCGCCGAGCAGGGAGGCGGTGTGCCCGTCGTGGCCGCAGGCATGCATCACGCCCGGCGTGGTCGAGGCGTAGGCAAGCCCGGTATCCTCGGTGATCGGCAGCGCATCCATGTCGGCGCGCAGGCCGACGCGGCCCTCCGCAGACCCGCGCCTCAAGGTCGCGACGACGCCGTGGCCGCCGATGCCGGCTTTGAAGGGAATGCCGAGCTCGGTCAGCTTCTCCTGCACGAAGGCGGCGGTGGCCTTCTCCTGGAGCGACAGCTCGGGATGCGCGTGCAGATGCTGGCGCCATTCGGTCAGTTTCTTGTGCAGATCGGGGGTCAAGGCGGGAGACTTTCGGATGGTGTCGGCTGTTGCCACCATAGCCGATTATTGGCGTCCCACATCAAGCCCCTTGGAATGCCTCGCGTGCAGCAATGAACTCCGTGCCTGCTGGGTAGACCAACCGCGCCGCGCGCTCCGCTTCACCTCTCCCGCTTGCGGGAGAGGCCGGGAGAGGGCTCGATCGTCATTGGGGATCTCACTGCGGAGACACCCTCTCCCCAACCCTCTCCCGCAAGCGGGAGAGGGGCGCACCTCGCTCGCAGCGGCGATCAGCCCTACGCCGCCAATTTCGCCAACCCTGTCCAGTCAAAGCTGATGCCATGGCCGGCGCGGTCCGGCGCCAGCGCCTTGCCGTCCTCAAGCACCAGCGGGTGCTCGATATATTTGTCCAGCCCGAAGCCGTGCGCCTCCAGATACGACCGGTTCGGGCAGGCCGCGAGCAGGTGCACGGTGATGTCGTGCGCGCCGTGGCTGGTGACGGGCAGGTTGAAGGCTTCCGCCAGCCGCGCGATCTTCATGAAGCTCGAGACGCCGCCGCAATTGGTGACGTCGGGCTCGGGATAGGACACCGCGCCCGCGACGATGTAGTTCTTGAACTCCCACAGCGAGCGCAGATTCTCCCCCGCCGCGATCGGCACCCCGCCGGCCTGCAGGATGCGGGCGTGGCCCGCGACGTCGTCGGGGATAACAGGCTCTTCCAGCCAGGTGAGATCGTAGGGAACGAAGGCGCGCGCGGCGCGGATCGCTTCCTCGACCGTCCACTTCATGTTGGCATCCGCCATCAGCGGAAAGCCGTCGCCGAGATGCTGTCGCATCGCGGAAACGCGCGCGACGTCGGATTTCAGATCAGGCCGGCCGACCTTCATCTTGATGGCGCGAAAGCCTTTCGCGAGATTGCCGTCGGTCTGCTTCAAGAGCGCCTCGACCGAGAGGTCGAGGTCGATGCCGCCGGCATAGCACGGCACGCGCGCATCGAAGCCGCCGAGCAATTGGTACAGCGGCAGCCTTGCGCGCCGCGCCTTCAGGTCCCACAGCGCGATGTCGAGCGCGGACAGCGCCAGCACCGCCGGCCCGCCGCGCCCGCCATAATGCAGGCCCCACCAGACATGATGCCAGACGGCTTCCGTGTCGTCCGCCTCGCGCCCTTCGACCAGCGGCGGAATCTCGCGCTTGAGAATATCGGCGACCGCGCCGCCATTGCGCCCCACGGTGTAGGTGTAGCCGACGCCCTCGGCGCCATCGGCATCGCGCACTCGGCAGGTGATCAGCTCGAACGCCGCGATCTCGCCATGGGTTGAGTCGGAGAGCGTGACGGGCAGGGGGATCCGGTAGAGAGCGGATTCGAGATTTGCGATGCGTGGCATGTAGCCTCCCGGTTTTTTCTTGTCGTAGGATGGGTAGAGCGCAGCGAAACCCATCATCTTCAACGTAGGGCGATGGGTTTGGCTACGCTCTACCCATCCTACGCACTGCAACGCGCAACAAGGCGCGGGCGATCCCGCTTACCGCTTGGTGGCGTAATAATTGATGCTGATCGAGGCCCGCTGCGGCGAGGTTCGCCACACCGACATCTCGAGCGTGTCGCCGCTGCCGGCACCGACACGCCAGCTCGCCAGACGATGATTGTCGTTGTTGGACGGCTTGTCGGTCCGCTCACGGGCCTTCAAAGATGTCTCGATCAGCCCGGGCAGCGCATCGGCCGAGACGCCGACGGCCGACACCGTGCAGGTCACGCTCGGACCATCGTCAGGTCCTGCGAAATAGGCTGTCATGCTGCCGAGCCTCTCGCCCCGCCTGATCAGCTTGGCCGAGTAGAGAAGGTCGATTTTTGGCCCACGCTCCATCTCGGCCGTGATCGGGCCGCCGTCGCTGACAAAACCCAGGTCCGCTGCGATACGCTCGACCTGGCTTGGCCTCGCCGGCTTGGGCGCGCAGATCTTTGCGAAGAGATCAACCAGCAAGGCGCCGTTGTCCCCTTCCGCACCAGCCGCGCCCGCAAGCGCCAGCAGCGCAAATCCTGCGAGCGCGAACCGAACCACGCCAATCACCGCATCGTCGCGAGCTGCACAGCCAGCGCGCAGGCGCGGTCGTATTCGTCGAGATTGATCCACTCGTCGATGGTGTGCGCTTCGTTCTGCCCGGCACCGAAAGTCACGGTGGGAACGCCATGGCGCACCATCCAGTTGGCATCCAGGCCGCCATTGGCGGCGCGGACATTCGGCGTGCCGCCGACCGCGGCCACCGCCTCAATGGCGCGTTTCACCACGGGCAGGCTCTCCTTCATGCGGAACGGATAATAATCGGTCTCCGCCTTGAACTTGACCTTGCCGGACTTGCCTTGCGCGTTCGTGACCTTCTTGGCCGCCTTCTCGAACGCGGCCTTGTAGGCCTTGGTGATCTCCTTGAAGAACTTTCCGTCGTGGCTGCGGCTTTCGCCGCGCACATGGACGTAGTCGGTGACGACGTTGGTGGCATCGCCCGCGGGGCGGCCTTCGCCGCCGGTGACGGGGCCGACATTGCTGGTGCCTTGACGCTTGCCCTTCACCACCTTGCCGAACCAGCCACCGGCCTTCACCTCGGCAAGCGCCAGCGCCATGATCATGGTCGAGGAGATGCCGCGCTCCGGCGCGACGCCGGCATGCGAGGCGCGACCAAGAATTTCGACGGTCCAGCGATCGGCGCCGACCGCGCCGATCACGACATTGGAGGCCGCGCCGCCGTCATAGTTGAACGCCATCACCGGCTTGCCGAGCTCCTCCAGCTTGACGTGGCGCGCGCCATAGAGCCCGCTCTCCTCGCGCACGCAGAACAGCAGGGTGATCGGCGGATGGTCGAGCTTCTGCTTGGCGAGCTCCGCCGCAAGCGTCACCAGCACGCCGCAGCCGCAGCGATTGTCGCCGCCGAGCGCGGTCTTGGCTTCGTTGACGATCTTGCGGCCGGATTTCTTGGGCTTGGCACCGGCGCAGAGCGGCACGGTGTCCATATGGGTCATGAACATGATGCGCGGCTGGTTGTGCAGCGCGCCGCGGCCGGGCAGGTCGACGATGAGATTGCCGGTCTCGGTCGGCACCGGAATGCGCGTGTTGGCATCGTCGAGCCGGATCGCCTTGGCCGGCACGCCGGCCTGCTTCAATGCGGCCGTGAGCTCACGCCCGATCGCCGCCTCCTGTCCTGTGACGCCCTCGACGGCGAGGAAGCGCATGAGACGGTCGGTGGCGGCCTTGGTGTCGACGGGCATGAGCTGAATTCCTTGACTCGTAGGATGGGTAGAGCGAAGCGAAACCCATCGCCTCAAGATGATGGGTTTCGCTGCGCTCTACCCATCCTACGAATGCGGCGAGGTGTAAGTCAAAAAGATCAGCACCCCCAGGAACAGCGCCGCAGCCATGAACAGCAGCACCGCCGGCAAGCCCGCGACCGCCGCGACCGCGCCGGTGATCGACTGCATCAGCGCCGCGCCGAGGAAGAAGGCGAGGTTCACGGCCGCGAGCGCCTTGCCTGCGGTTTGCGCGTCGACCAGCTGCCTGGACATGCCGAACACCAGCGGCTGCGCCGAGGTCGCAAGCCCGATGAGCACGAACAGCACGAGGTCGTATTGCGGCGGCATCACCGGCAGGCCCAGCAGCGCGGAGACCGGATAATGCGGTGCCCCGAGCGCCATCAGCGCCAGCAGCAGCGCGCCGGCCAGATGCGAGCCGGCCACCAGCG
This sequence comes from Bradyrhizobium sp. B117, assembly GCF_038969555.1. NCBI lineage: Bacteria > Pseudomonadati > Pseudomonadota > Alphaproteobacteria > Hyphomicrobiales > Nitrobacteraceae > Bradyrhizobium > Bradyrhizobium sp. B117. The sequence goes on along the minus strand of NZ_CP152414.1, from coordinate 7,329,650 downwards.
CGCGGCGGCGGCCGAGCCTGCGGTCGATCACGCCGATGCACAGCGGTCCCGCGATCATCGCCAGCGTGAACGCGCCGAGCTGGTTGCCCGCCTCGACCCGGGTCAGTCCCTTGACCTCCATCAGCCACGGCCCGCCCCACAGGCCGCGCAGCACCAGCGAGGTCGCCAGCGACACCAGCGCCAGCGCGATCAGGCCGCGCAGCTGCCGCGAGAAGCCGAGCCTGAGCACCTCGGTCATCTGCGACAGCGGCGAGGAATCGTCCTTGTGCTCGGCCGGCTGGCTCGGCACCAGCAGGAACACCGCGAGCGCCACCAGCAGGCCGCCAGCTGCCGAGATCCAGAACCCGGCGCGCCAGCCGTAAGTGTCGACCACGAAGGCAAGCGGGCTCGACGACAGCAGCATGCCGATATTGCCGATCGAGAGGATCGCGCCCGACCACAGCCCGAACCGCGCCGCCGACAATTGCTTCGCGGCGAGCGTCATCGGGCACATCAGCATGCCCGAGGTCGCGACGCCGAGCAGCACCTGCCCGAAGGCAAAGCTCGAAGGTCCCGTCGCAAAGCCCGACGCGATGGCGCCGACCACGGTTCCCGCGAGCAGGCTCAGCGACACCGGCCGCACGCCGAACCGGTCCATCGCCGCGCCGACCGGAATCTGCGCGGCGGCAAAGGCGAAGGGATAGACCGAGGTGAGGCTCGCCAGCGCCTGCGGTTCGATGCGGAAATCCGCCGCCATCAGATCGAGGCTGACGGCGGGGATGGTGCGCAGCAAGGTCGAGAGCATGTGCCCGCAGGCGAGCGCAAGCAGCGCAAAGATCAGCGCGCGGGTGCCATGTCCCGCTTCATCCGTGGCAACCGCACTCATAGCGTCCCGTCCCGGCAAGGGTTTTGGCCGGGTTACACGATCGGGGGGAGGGTGCCAATGGCGGGCGAGGGCAGCCCCCTCATTCCGGATTGCCTTGGCTAGATCGCGGCGCGGAAGATCAGATACAGGGGCAGATGCTGCTTGCCGAGGTTGTCGGCAATGGCATTGATGGGAGCAGACGAAGGCCGGGCGCTAGGTGCGCTCGAACGTGTCGACATTGGTTGTCACGGCGCGCCACCAGTTCAGCGGCTTGAGTTTTGCGGGATCGCCTTCGCTGGCGGCGCTCAGCGCCTGGTCGGCGACCACGAACCAGGCGGTCTCCATCTTCCCGTGGCGCAACAAGCCCGTGTACGAGACGACGCGGTCCCCTGTCGCGGACGAGCCGACGGCGACAAAGCCGATGCAATTGCCCCGATGAAACCCGGTGACCTGCACCGTCTGCCCATAGAAACCGCTGTCTTCAAGCGCGGTCTCGAACGTGCCCTCGATGCGTCCCTCGGCATCGCTGATGATGCGCAGGATGGAGCCGAACTGGTTTCGCCAACTGCCGACCCATGACATGCCGGTTCTCCCCCGTTCACTTGCCCGGCGCGACGCGCAGCCGGTGCAGTCGATGCAGCTCTTTTGCGGCGTCCTTCATCAGGCCGTTCGCCGCCTCGCGCTCCCGGCCGACGATGAATCCCGATGCGAACGCCTGGGCGCGCCGGTTCGCCGGCGGCGCCGCCAGCGCCGCCTCGGTCGCCAGCTCGCGATGCGTCATGAAGTCGTTGAGCGATCCCAGCGCGGATTGAATCTGCTTCAGCCGGCTGGCGAGGCTTCCGAGCTGCTTGCGGTCGCGATCGCTGTAGAGGCTCCCAAAGAAGTCGACGGCATAGCGGATCTTCTTCACCTTGATCCGCAGCTTGTGGCGCTGCGTCGGGTCGAGATCGTCCAGATGCTTGCCCTGCTTGCGCGCCTTCCTGATCCGCCGGTCGAGCAATGCAGCGGCGTAGGTGGCAATCGACCGGTCGTCGCCGGCGCGGGACTGTCCGGTCTCGATCCACTCGATCACGTCGATCAGCAGGCGGCGGTAGCGGGCGGAGCCGACCGCCTCGCGGGCGCGTGCGAAGGCTGCGCTTCGTTCCGCGGAAAATCTCTTGGCGATCGCGCGAGCGCCGCGTTTCGGGACGCCCTGGTCGGCGATCGGCCGAATACTTTCCTCGAGGAATACGTCGATCTCGCGCGCCGGCGCCAGCTCGCCCGTGAGCCATTTGAGCTCGGCCTTGATCCGCTCCGTGCTGGCGCGCGGCAGGATGTCGGAGAACAGCGAGATCGCGGCCCGCAAGCGCCGCAGGCCGACACGCATCTGGTGGACGCCTTCCGAATCCATGTCGCGCACCGGATCGGCGTTCGCCGTGATCTGGCGCAGCGTCGAATGTGCGATCACGCCGAAGGCATCGCGCGGCGAGAGCTCGCCTTTCAGCGCGATCGGCTCGGCGTGCTGCGCGCCCGCGTCGTGTCCCGCGACGAGTTGAAAGCCTCGCTCGGCTTTCGACCGCAGATCGAGCTCGGCGCCCGTCTTGCGTTCGAGATTGCGCGCCAGCCGGAACAGATCAGTGACCTGCCCCGATTTCAATTCCAGCTCGAGCTCGGCAACCGGCCGCGAGCGCCGCCCGGCAGCGACGTGGCCGCGGTCGACGGCGAGCTCGATCTGGCTTTTTCGCACTCGCCTTGCTTCGGTCGTGCGATGGATCTCGGTCTGAAACACCGGCCGCAGCTTGCGCGGAAGTTTTTTGGACGCGAGGTCGTCGAGAGGCGTGTTCTTGATCTTCTTGAAGTCGGGCTTTGCGCCTGCGACCTCATGTTCCCATTCGCCGCGCGTGACGGTTCCGGAGCCGCCCGCCTTCACGGTCTGCACGTAGCGATCGCCAACCTTGCGGACGCGGAGCGTGAGGCCATGCCGCCTGAGCTTCTGATTGCTCGTGTCGTAATAGGTTGACACAAGCGCCTGCTCCGAGCGGTCGCCGAGTCGCCCGTTTGAAGCGGCAGCGCGCAAGACGGATGACAGCTTTCGCGGCGCAAGGCGGAATTTGAGTTCCGTTTCGGCATTCATCGGCGTGCTTCCGTTGCCCATTCAAAGTGGCGCCACCGCGAGAAGTTCCGGCGGCAACGGACATTTCGAATCCCGATGATCCGGCAACCGATCCCGCCGCAGGCGTCATCGAAAATTCACGGAACTCCGCCTGAGAACGCTCGATTGACTGACGTCATCGCGACACTTGATCGCGTCACCAGGAGGAGGCGTCCGTGAGCACAAAGAACGTCATTGCCATCCTTGTCATCGTGTGTGTCCTGGCCGGCGGTGCGACCGCGCTCTATCGTCTGGACAATGGCGAAGGAACTCGCACCAGCCACGATATCTCGGCCAAGACGGCGTCGGATTGACGGCCTTTGGAAGTGGGAGCTTCGAAGTGGACAGGCGGAGCGAGCTATCGCGGCGCCGGCCGTGCATGGCCGGCGCAGTTCGTCGCGTGCAATGCGATGTGACGCCGATCAGGCCAGGGCCGGGATGACGCGGTCGGCGACTTCCCCATCTTGGCCTTTTCTGATGTCGCCTTTGAGCTTCTCGACGATTGAAAGGAAAGTGGGGGGCGCCCCGGTCGTCGCGGTCGCCGAAAGACCGCCGCCGGAGGCGAATGCGCGTTCTGCGATCTCATAGCCGAGCGTGCGGTAGCTTTCGAATTGAGATTCCGAGAAGAACTGGTTCAGCGTCGTCTCGTGTGGAAAGGTCGCGTGGGCTATCGCATAGCTCAGGACGCCCATGGGCTCCGTGCCGTGCAGGCCGGACTTGAAATACAACAGCACTCCGTCTTGTGATTTGCCGCCATCGGCCTCGTGATAGCGAATATCGCCAATCGCCCAGTAGGGCGCCTGCTCTGCAGGGGTGGGACGTTCCTTGAAGCGCTTCTTGAGAAGGTCGAGGCCGTGCAAGTCGATGCGCACGCCGAGATCGATCCAGATCTTGCGCAGCGCATTGCCGAGATCCTCGAAGGAATAATCGGGATCGCAGCCGGCGTCGCTAACGACGATAACCCGGCAACGCCGGCGAACCATTTCGTAGAGGCCGAGATTCTCAAAGTGCCCGCCGTCGGTGAGATAGACCCAGCGCCGGGTTTCGCTGGTCAGGCCGAACATCTCCATGAAGAACGGCCACAGCGCAAAGGGTGGCTTGACGTTCGCGTATTCGGGATTGTCGCCACGCGGGTTGGCCAGCCACCAGCCGAGGCGCACGTTGAAGAGCGCCATCAGGAAGGCGACACCCGGCGAGGAGTTGTAACCCATGCTCGGGCTTACGGCAGCGCCCGAAATCGCCATTGCGGTCCCGAGCGCAAGGCCGAGCGGTGCTCCGCCGTAAGGCCGCTCCTGTTCGGCTCGAGCGTAGGTCGTCCGATAAGCGCCGTCCGAAAATGCCGCGCTGCCGCTGCCGCAATGGAGTGGCGAGAACGTAAAGGGCGCTGCCATTCGTTCTTGCCAGGCGAGGTTCTTGGACGACACGAGGTTGAGCGCCGCGCTGATCACGTGGAACGGCCTCCAACGGGCCCCTCGCGGGACGACGCCAGGCTCCCAGAGGTCTTGCAGATACGGGCTGTCGCGGCCGTCGAAATCCGTAAAGGCATTCTTGGTCTTGTCGCGGTCTTTCTCGTCGCGCGATGCGCCGAGAAACGCGCGCACCAGGCGGTTCCGGTAGAGGCTATGGAGAGAGTAGCGGTTGATGCTGAGGACGAGTGAGGCCGCGATGATCAGCACCGAAAGCGTGAAGCCGGCCAGGAGCACGATTGTCCAGGGCATATGGCTGCTCGCGTCGGGCTCGAAGGATCTGAAAGCAGCATCCCAGCCAATGGACAGCAGGGCGACCAGGATGATCGCGAAAAGCGCAGCCGCGATCGCGGCGATCGTGTTGAGTCCGAGGTACTGGCGAAAGCCTGATACCTGCTCGGCGGCGGCCTTGGTCTTCGTACTCGCGCCCAGGATGACCGAAAGCAGGCCTGAGATACCCCCGCCAGCGGCGAGCGAGGGAACGAAGGCGCTGCTCTCGATCCATTTTGCAGCCGCGGGCGCGCCAAGCACGAGCCCGAACCACAACAGCCAGCCGATATAAGCCAACGTGAATATTCCGCTCGATCGCGCCTGGAATTCGAGCCCGACGTCCACCTCGGACAGAAATTCGGCAAACGCGATGTAGATGACGTCGGCGACGATGCGCGCCATCACGAACCAGGGCAGGCCGAGGACGCAGGCAAAGATTGCTGTCGTGGCGTTGGAGCCATGCTGGTTCAGATACCAGAGCAAGGCCAGTCCCGCGGCGCTCAGCAGCCCGAAAGCCCCGCCGGCGACGCACCAGGCGGCGAGATCGATCCAGCGCTGCCAGGGACTGACCGTGCCCGTGCGCGGCGAGCGCGCTGAATGGCCGAAGACACGCCTCCATACGCGCGCCAGCAACGAGGAGGCGAGATAGAAGACGACTCCAAGGAGGGCGCCGCGAATGACGACGTTGACGTAGAATCGAAGTCCCTCGGCCTCTCCGGGCTTGAACCCGAGCTTGTCGGTCACGTCCGTGAGCGTCGCCAGGCCATAAGGGCTTTGCAGCACGAAAACCAGCAGTGCGGCTCCGACAAGGAATGGCGCGAGGTCGCACACGAGAAACCAGGATTGCGAGACATTGATCCAGCCGCGGGCGGGGCGGTTTGCAAAGGAGAACGACAGGGAGACCAGGAAGCACAAGGTGGGTACGATCATCAAACCCAGGAACCACATCCTCTCGTCCTTGATGCTTTGGGCATCAATAACGGCAAAGTAGAGGGCCTTGGTGATGAGCACCGCGAGGATCATCGGCGGGACGAGCAGGACCCAGTTCAGGAACAGATTGCGCAGCACGCTGGCAACGTCGCTCCACAGGTCAGGGGAGATCGACGAGAAGCTCGGCGCGAGAAAGTGCGAATTGCGCCGGAGGTTCGAAATCGGCTCCGCCTCTTCGTGATCTCCGAGTCGACCGCGGCTGTCGCGCCGGTTGAGCAAACCGACCGGGTCCGGCGCGGAGCTCCGATTGGTCTTGTGTGCACCTGCGGCTGCCGCGGCAGACGATTTTTCGCGCACCTTCTCACGCCGGCGCTCCTGATAGAGCCAGGCTGACAGCCAGCTGCCGATATATCCGCCTCCCGACACGGTCGACAGATACTCAAACTGCGCGAGAGCCGAGCCCGGCTCCTCATCTGGACGCTTCGACCTGACCTTGAGGGCTGCAATCCTCTGCAGGATGCCGAGCGCGAACGACGCGCTGCGGATTCCGCCACCGGACAGGCAGAGCGCCCACCGATCGTCGGCGTTGAGCGCCCGGTAGACTTCAAGGAGTTGCTCAGGGACGGGAGCCGTTGGCGGCAGCGATGGGCCCTGCGAGGACAGGGAGGAGCGCTGCGAAGCTTGAGCCGATGTCGCCGAGGGCGGTGGCGCCGGTGTGGGCGGCGCCTCGGACGCCGGCTGAGCGGGTGCCAGCTTGGCCGAGCCGCCGGTTGCCGGATCTTTGTCTTTCGGCGGGAATTCCAGAGGTGCGCCGGCAAGCGCCCGCCGCTCCTCCCAAAGCACCTGCGAAAGGTTCAATGCCCCCACGACACCTCTCCCCTGTTTCACCGAGACAGGACCAAGCTAGCGACAGCGGGAACAGCGCGCGTGTGAGATAGTTCACAAGCACGTATAAATTGTCAAAGCTTGGTGGGAAAGAGCGAAGGCGGAAGCGAAATCCATCGATTCCGGGAGAGGCGGCTCGATTCACCGGCGGGTCACTTCAACTTCTGCAGCAGTCCTTGCGCCTCGTCGAGCAGCAGTCGCACCTGTACCCGCTCGGCCACGGCTTCTCGCGTGAACCCTCCGTGCTTCCGCGCATTCTGGTTTCCCTTCGGCGCGCCGCATCTGCGTCCGCCGCCGTGCATACGGCAGCGGGATTTGCCGCTCGACGCCGGTGCGCGGCACGCATCGCCGTCGCGGGTTCTGGCGCCGCAGCGGGGACTGGTCAGCATCGGGCCGGTGTTCCGATCGTGACGGCCGGTCATCGGCCCGCCTCTTGCCTCGCCTCGCTCGGGCCTGCCTCAGCAACAAGCACGTTGGCGTGCTGCGTGACATGGCCCACGATCGCCTTGCCGCCGTCCTGCACCGACAGATTCCGCACCGTGATGGCGCGCTCATCGTTGCCGCGATGGCGGCCGAGCGCCTCTATCTGGGCTGCAAAGGTGCGTGTCAGCCGAGTCAATGCGCGCGTGATGCTCTCCTGCTGCGCAAGATTGTCGGTGCAGGCGAGGCGACAGGCGGAGCGCATCGCCGCCATGTGGACGCATACCATCTGCGCCGCGAGCATGGACTCGATGGAATCGCTGGGGGCGATGCGCTTGATCGTCGAAATCATGAAGGCGAGATTGGCTTCGTCGGGTCTATGCCCAATCGCGCTCGCCTTCGCCAACTGCTTGAGAATGCCGTGCAGCGCGTCGCGGTCGACGGCGCCGAGCGCCTCGGCCAGTAGCCTTTCGCCGGCTTGCGGATCGGGATGCTTGATCGCGATGCGTTTCTTGTAGAGCCGGATGCGCGGGTTCGCGATGGAGCCGCTGCGATCGTTTGCCGCAACCGGCGGCGTGGCCTGGAGGGTCGGAGCCGTCGTCATATGCTGTGTCCTTTGCTGACGCAGGCGCGCGCGAGCGACCGTTCGCTCGTTGCGCGCGGATGCGAATTTCGGGATGTCGATGAAGGGCTTACGCGCAACTGCGTCGGCACGGCCGCGGCCGGTCCGGTATGGATGCTGCCGATTGTTGCGATGGTGCCATTCTGCCGGTGTTTTGCCCGACGTGTCAAATCCTCTCGCGCGATGCGCAAGTCCTTGTTCTCGCAGGCGCCGGCTACTGTGCATGGGGTTGTTTTCAAATTTTTTGTTTGCAATCGGCTCTGACCTGCCGCGCGGCGGAATGCCGGCATGGAACCGCGATTGCGCAATCGCGCGCGGCCGCTAATCATGGTGCACGAATGCACCCGCATCACACACAAGCGGCGGCGAAGGTGGGGAGAGAGACCAATGCAACGAACGCTTCGCCTGCTGGCGCTTGTCGCCGCACTGTGCGCGTCGACAGAGGTCCTCGCGCAAAAATATCCGGCGCATCCGGCCAAGATCATGGTCGGCTTCAGCGCCGGCGGCCCGGTCGATGTCGTCGCGCGCATCGTCGCCGACCGCCTCGGCAACAAGCTCGGGCAGCCCTTCGTGGTCGAGAACCGGGCGGGTGCCAACGGCATGATCGCCGCAGAGGGCGTGGCGCGTGCGGATGCGGACGGCTACACCATCCTCGCCTGCAACTCCTCCACCATCACGCTCAACAAGACGCTGTTCAAGGATGCCCGCTACGATCCGATCGGCGATTTCGCGCCGCTCACCACGGTCGTCTCGGCGCCGCTGGTGCTGGTGGTCAATCCCGAGAATCCCAAGACCGCTGACATCAAGACCGTCGCTGATCTCGTCGCAGCCGCAAAGGCCAAGCCGGGCGAGCTTGCCTACGGCTCCGGCGGCAACGGCAACCTCGCCCATCTCGCCATGGAGCTGCTGAGCCAGAAGGCCGGCATCAAGCTGATCCACGTGCCCTATCGCGGTGGGGCTGCGTCCGAGGTCGGCATCCTCGCGCAGGAGGTGCTCGCCGTGTTCGATCCGCTCTCCGCGGTGCCGCTGGTGAAGGCCGGCAAGCTGCGCGCGCTCGCGGTGTCCTCGGCCGAGCGGCTGCCATCGCTGCCGGATGTGCCGACCGTCGCGGAGGCCGGCTATCCCGGCTTCGACATCTCGTTCTGGGTCGGCTTCTTCATGCCGAAGGCGACGCCCGCGCCGATCCTGGAGACGCTGCATCGTGAGATCGTCGCCGCCGCCAAGGACCCGGTGTTGCAGGAGCGGCTGGAGACGCAGGGCGTCGTCAGCGTGCTGAGCCCGGCCGACTATGCCGCCAAGATCGCGAAGGAGACGAAGGATCTCGCCGAGGTCGTCGCGGCCGCGAACATCAAGGCGGAGTAAGACCTCCGGGTGAGGGACCGCACCGCGGCGAGCTAGCCCGCGCCGCCGACCAGTCGCGCCAGCCGCTCGAGCAGCGGACGCTGGCCCTCATTTATCTTCCCGGCCGCTTCCTCGAGCGTGAAGAACGCGGCGCGGTCGATCTCGGGAAACGCCTGCCGCTTGCCGCTGCGCGGCGGCCATTCGATCTCGAACGTGTTGCTGCGAATATTGTGCGTATCGACATCGAGCTCGATGGCGAAGGCGGTCACGATCTTGCCGCCGCGCTGCTTCACCTCGCCCAGCGCAATGAGGGGCTCGGTCACCTCGACGCCGAGCTCCTCGGCGAATTCGCGCCGCGCAGCTTGCTCGGCATCTTGCCCGTCTTCATATTCGCCCTTCGGGATCGACCACGCGCCGAGATCCTTGTTGCGCCAGAACGGGCCGCCGGGATGGACCAGCAGAACCTCGATCTCCGATCGCACGCGATAAGCGACGATCCCGGCGCTTCTCGTTGGCATCGCTGGTTCCTCATCTCGCCTTCACGGCTCGGCTGAAACCGAGCCTCTCAACGTCGTCCAACGCCGCTTCCACGAACGGCTTCCGGTCCGCGCATCAGCTTGAAGACCGTTCGCGTGCGGCAAGGCGGATGGCGCGGGCCTTGGCACTCTTGCCGGCCGCACGCGCCGCGATCATGCTGCGTGCCTTGGTGGTCTTCCGAATCACCGAGGCGAGCCGCTTGCGCGCACGGTTGGCGGTCAAACGCGCCGCCAGTTGCTCGGCCTTGCGCATGATGGTGGCGACCGAGGGCGTCAGGTTCACCGGAACCCAGGCGACGTCCTTGATCTTGGACAGACTGCCGATGCCTTCGCAAGGTGCTTCACGCGGCAGGTCGATCCGGATCGCGAGCGCTTCGGCCCGTGCGGTCCAGTCTTCGGCCTTGGTGCCGGTGATGATGCGGACATAATCGCGAGTCTCGCGCGGCAGCTCGCTCTCCCTGGCGAGCCATTTCTGGATGCGGCCGGGGCCGGCGTTATAGGCGGCCGCGGCAAGACCGAGATTGCCGAAATCGTCGCGCAGCCTGCCCAGGAATTTCGCCGATGCGGGCAGCGCCTTCATCGGATCGAAGGGATCGTCGAGGCCGACCTCGGCGGCCGTCTCCGGCATGAATTGCGCAACGCCCTGTGCGCCGGCCTGGCTGACCTCGTTGGACTTGAAGCGGCTCTCCTGCCAGATCAGGCGCGCGAAGAACGGCACCGGAATGCCGCTGGCTTCCGCGGCCTCGCGTAGCGCGTGGCAGAATTTTTCAGTCGGCGAAAGCGGGGCGGGAGCGACGGTTTCAACCGTGCGCGCCGGCTCGATCGTCTCCTCATAGGCAGCGCGCGCATTCGCCAGCTCAATGGCCTGCACGCTGGAGAGGAAGATCTCGACGAGGGGAACCAGCGAGGGCCCGCGATCGGTTTTGAGAAGGGCGTTGTCGGTGTTTTCCGCTTGCCGGGACGTCGTCGAGCCGACGTCGCACATCACGATCAGGAACGCAGCGCAAGCCGCGACGAGAAATCGCATCTCGGTAAGAGTCCTCGAACTGTGGGGAACATCCGGCGTGCGCCGGCGACGAGGACTTCATTAACCGTAATTGCGGCGAAGCTGCGATTCCACAGCGTGGGTCGGTGTTAGTACGGGTGTTCCCGCCGCAGAACCGGGAACCACCAACAAATGCGTACGTGCAACCGGTAGAGCGGCGGCTACATCTTGGGAAAGTCCTTGCGCATCGCGATCTCGGCGGCATCGCCGGGCGACAGCACGGTCTGGTCGAACGCCGCCTGCGGCCTCGTCATGATATCGTAGAGCGAGATGCCCTTGATGGGCTTGCCCATCAGCTCGCGGACGCATTCGGCGAGCGTGCCGTTGTAGACGAGATAGGGCGGCCCTCTGTCCTTCTGTCGCTCACCCTTCAGCGACGGCCACTTCTTCAGTTCGGCCGGCGCGTCATAGGCGATCGGCGATTCCTCTTTGAACATGCGCTTGGCCTCGGGCGGTGTGAAACGCCCGAAATCCTAGAGCCCGCCGGGTAAACGCTCGTTAAAGAATTAGTTCAAATCAGCCGGCAACGAAGGCGAGCAGGGTGCCGTTGGCCTTGGCCGGCGGCACGCAGATCGCGGCCCCGCTGCGCACGGCGGCCGAGCCCAGCGCCTTCTCCGTCGCCGCGAGATCGCCGCTGACGAGAACGAGCGCCGCACCGCCGCGCTCGGAGAGCCCTGCGAGCGGCACGCTCGGATAGCGTTTGTCGAGCTGCTCCAAGGTCAGATAGACGAAGTCGGCACGCTCGCCGCCGGAGGGCACCGTGACGGCACCATCGGTCTCGGCCTTCGGTTCGCGGTCGATCAGTCGGCCGAGATGTGCGGCCTCCTTTGCCGGCTCCGGCGTTGTGATCAGCGTCTGCTTGATCCGCTTGGCCGCATTGGCGTGCTTCATCAGTTCAGGGATCCACACGGTCTCGCGGGTCTTGTGCTGGCAGGCGAAGATGCGCACGCCGCCCGGCGCCTCCGCGGTCGGCCACATGAAGGTGCGGAATTTCGCCGCCGAGACCGTGCCATCAGGCAGCGTCACCGGCCGTTCGAAATCGGTCGGGCCGATCGGCGTGAGGCCGCGTGCGCGGATCTCCTCGGCGCCGGCGGCCGAATCGACCGCGGTGAAGGCGATGCGCTCGATGCCTTCGCCGTGCTTGTCGACGAAGGCGCGGGCCGGCGCGTTGTGCTCGGTTGCAGTCAGCACGCCGAGCAGCTCCATGTAGTCAGGGTCGAACATGATGGTGTAGTTGCCGGTGCCCATATGCGCGCTGTGGGTGCCGCGCGGCGAGACGGTGAAGCCGAGCTGCCGATAGTTCTCGGCGGCCTTGTCGAGGTCCTTCACCATGACCACGGCGTGGTCGATACCGATGATGTTCTTGAGGGCCACTGTTCTTTTCCCCGCATGCAAACTGATTTTCGGCCGCGGCAGCAGCCATCGGCCTTGTCTACGCCGGATAGGCGGTCAAGTCATTTTCTAATCGGCGGCAGATGCGGAATTTCATTCCGCCAAAAGCGGACCCGACGTCAGCGCGCCTGCTCGAGATACGCGGCGAGCATGGCGCGCTCCTCGCCAGTCATCTCGGTGACGTTGCCCGGCGGCATCGCGTTGGACCAGGCCGCGACACGGCCGATCAGGCGGATGTTGCGATGGATGTGCTCGGGCGCATCGAGCAAAATGCCCTTCGGCGCGGTCACGATGCCGGCCCAGACCGGCTCGGCCGCGTGGCACATGCTGCAACGGGACATCACGATCTCCTCGACGTTGGCGAGCGTGGGCTGTGCCGGCAGCGCGCTCGTCTTCACCTCGCGCGGACCTGCCGCGGAGAGCAGGCAGATCGCGATCGCACCCGCCGCCGCAACGCCCCACACCCACCACGGCGATTTTCGCCCGGCATGGCGCTCGTTGAAGAAGTGGCGGATCACCGGCCCGAGCGCCAGCACGATCGCGACGATGATCCAGTTGAAGCGCGTGGCGTAGAGCAGGGGATAGTGGTTGCTGATCATCAGCACGACCACGGGGAGCGTCAGGTAGTTGTTGTGGACCGAGCGCTCCTTGCTGGCCTTGCCGAGCTTCGGGTCGGGCGCCTGTCCGGCGATAAGCGACGCGACGATCTTCTTCTGGTTCGGGATGATCAGCGCGAAGACATTGGCGACCATGATGGTGCCGATGATCGCGCCGATCTGGTTGAAGGCGCCGCGACCGCTCAGCACGTGCGTGAAGGCGTAGGTCAGCGCGACCAGGAACAGGTAGCCGCCGATGGCAAAGGGCAGCTCGCGCTGCGCCAGCCCGGTGCGGCAGGCGGCCTCGTAGAGCAGCCACGCCAGGGCAAGGCTGCCGAAGCTGAACAGGCCGGCCTGGAACGGCGTGAGGTCGAGGATCGACTTATCGACCAGGAACAGATCGGCATCGAGATAATACACCACCACCATCAGCGCGAAGCCGGACAGCCAGGTGGTGTAGGCCTCCCATTTGAACCAGGTCAGCTCGTCCGGCATCTGGCTCGGCGCCACCAGATATTTCATGATCCGGTAGAAGCCGCCGCCATGGACCTGCCAGGCTTCGCCCTGCACGCCACCGGGCAAGTCGGCTCTCGGCCTGAGGCTGAGATCGAGCGCGATGAAATAGAAGGAGCTGCCGATCCAGGCGATCGCGGCGACCATGTGCAGCCAGCGGAGCAGCAGGCTCGCCCATTCCGATATGATGGATCCCCACATGATCGTCCCGTCAATTGCGGCGCCGATGCCGCAGCTTTGATGACCGCAACCGGCGGCTCAACCCCTACAATGTGTCGCACCGATCCGTGCTGTTTTCCAGTATGCTAGGTCATAGCTGATGCACATCGTGCGGGCAGGACGTGACGTGCGATTCGGCAGGCGTTTGACCTGTCGCAGAACGTTTGCGGGTTGAACGGCATTGATGCCGGGACATGCAGGCCGGGAGGCAGACCGAGGTGAGAAACAGGATTTCCATCGCGATGGCTGCGGTCGTGGTTGCGACCGCTGCGCAAGCCGAGCCAGTGCTGCAAGGCAGGGATGCCTACGGCGATTGGCGGGCGGACAAGCCCGGTACAGTCCGGTTGATCCGGGCGGAGGATCTCGTGCGGCCCGGCGCCACGCGCTCGTTTGCGAGCTCCGCGCGCGTGGTGTCGCGCCCATCCGAAGCCGCGCCCCAGGTGCCGGCCGGTTTCAAGATCGAGTTGCTCGCGGACGGTTTGCGTGGGCCGCGCATCATCAGGGTCGCACCGAACGGTGACGTCTTCGTCGCGGAGACGCGGGTCGGCGCCATTCGCGTGCTGCGCACCGGCGAGGGCGGCAAGCTCGCTGCCAACGAGGTGTTTGTCAGCGGCCTGAGGCAGCCGTTCGGCATCGCCTTCTTCCCGAACGGCGACAATCCGCAATGGGTCTACGTCGCCAACACCGGTAGTGTCATCCGCTTCCCGTATCAGGCCGGCGATCTCAAGGCGCGCGGCAAGGCGGAGACGATCGTGGCGAGCCTGCCGCATGACGGCGGTCATTCCACGCGTGATGTCGTCTTCACGCCCGACAACAAGCGCATGTTCGTGTCGGTCGGCTCGCTCAGCAACGTCGCCGAGGGCATGGGCACGCCGCCGGGCGGGATGGAGGCGTGGGCGAAAGCGCAGCCGCTCGGTGCAGCCTGGGCGAGCGAGCTCGAGCGTGCCGCGGTGCTGGCCTTCAATCCCGATGGCAAGGATCGGAAGATCTATGCCACCGGCATCCGCAATTGCGTCGGCCTTGCGGTCCAGCCGGAGACCAGCTTGCCCTGGTGCTCGACCAACGAGCGCGACGGTCTCGGCGACGATCTCGTGCCTGATTACGTGACGAGCGTGAAGGAGGGCGCGTTCTACGGTTGGCCCTGGTTCTATATCGGCGGCAACGAAGACCCGCGCCATGCCGGCGCGCGGCTGGACCTCAAGGACAAGGTGACGGTGCCTGATGTGCTGATCCAACCGCACTCGGCCTCGCTCGGCATGACCTTCTATCAGGGCACGCAGTTTCCGTCCGAGTATCAGGGCGACGCCTTCGCTGCCGAGCACGGTTCGTGGAACAGATCGAAGCGCACCGGCTACAAGGTGATCCGCATCCGGATGAAGGACGGCAAGCCGACCGGCGAGTACGAGGATTTCGTCACGGGGTTCGTGGTGAGCGACAAGGAGGTGTGGGGCAGGCCGGTCGGCGTTGCCGTGGCGAAGGATGGATCGCTGCTGGTGTCGGAGGATGGCAACGGCACGATCTGGCGGGTGACAAGCGTGCCGCGGTGACGGTGCCCCCTCTCCCCTTGCGGGAGAGGGTGGCTCGCCGCGAAGCGGCGAGGCGGGTGAGGGGTCTCCATCCTCACGAACGGTCGTGCGATTGGAGAGAACCCCTCATCCGGCGCTTCGCGCCACCTTCTCCCACAAGGGGAGAAGGGAAGGGCACTGAGGTCGTTTCGACTCACCCCCGTCTCACGCTCGCCCCGCCGTCAACCGGCAGAGTCACCCCCGTGATGAAACTCGCTTCGTCCGACGCCAGGAACAGCGCGGCATTCGCGACGTCCCAACCCGTTCCCATCTTCCGGCGCAGCGGCACCTTGCTGTCGCGTTCTGCCTCGACCTCGGCGCGGGTCTTGTGCCATTCGCGGGCGCGGGTGTCGACGGCCATCGGCGTGTTCATCAGGCCAGGCAGGATGACGTTGGCGCGGATGCCGTATTCGGCGTTCTGGTAGGCGAGCTGCTCGGTGAAGGCGATCATCGCCGACTTCGTCGCCTTGTAGGCGACGTAAGGATAGGTCGTGATCGCCGCCATGGAGGAGATGTTGATGATGGCGCCGCTTCGCTGCGCACGCATGATCGGGATCACCTCCTTCGCAGCGAGAATGCAGCTCTTCAGATTGATGGCGACGACGCGGTCGAACGCCTCCTCGGTGATTTGAAGCAGCTCGGCGTCGCCGCCGGCGAGACTGACGCCGACATTGTTGTGCAGCACGTCGATGCGGCCCCAGCGCGATTGCGCGTCCGCCACCATCGTCTTGATGTCGGTAGCTTTGGTCACGTCGGCCTTGCAGGCCGCGGCGGTGCCGTGCGCGGCGGCGATCATCGCAACCGTCTCCTGCGCCGAGTCCAGATGGTGGTCGACGCACAAGACCTTCGCGCCCTCGCGCGCGAAGGTGAGCGCGGTGGCGCGGCCATTGCCCATGCCTTCGCCGGGGCTCTGGCCGGCGCCGACCACGATCGCAACCTTGTCCTTCAAGCGCATCTCAATTCACTCCCGGGATCGGGTACTGCTGGAGTACCTCTCTGTAATAGGGCTCGTTGTCGATCTTCATGGTGGCGAGCACGCGCACCACGCCGCAATAGAAGGCGATGGTCAGCACGAGGTCGATCATGTGCTCGTCGGACAGGTGCTGCTTGATCTCGGCGAAGGTCGCATCCGACATCGCGAGCTCGCGCACCATTTCGCGGGCGCCCTTCAGGATTGCCTTGGCGAGCGGCTCCAGCTTCGATGGTTTGCCTTCGGTCTCGGCCATCAGGCCGGCGATGTCCTCGTCGGTGACGCCGAACTCCTTGCCGATCTTCACGTGGTGTGTGAATTCATATTCCGACTTCTCCATCCAGCCGACCTGGAGGATCGCAAGCTCGCGCAGGCGCGGATCGAGCTTGCTCTTGAAGCGGATATAGCCGCCGATGCCGTTGAAGGCGCGCGCCATCTCCGGAGAGTTGACCAGCAGCTTATGCAGATTGGTGTTGCGCTGGAGCATGTCGCGATATTCCGGCGCGACCTGGTCGGCCTCGAGATAGGGCAGGTGGGCCATTGCTGTGTTTCCTCTAGTGTTCTTGTGACTCGGGTTCGGGCGCCTGCAACCTCACGCCGCCGTCGACCACCAGCACCTTCGCGCCGGCGCGCGCCAGCAGGATTGCTGCGGCGCGACCATTGCCCGCGCCATCGTCCGCGGCGCCGCCGCCGCTGATCAGCGCGACCTTGCCGGCGTGGCCGGCATCATCGTCAGGGTCCTGCATGTCGCTTCATCCTGATATTTTCGTGCAAGTTAGCAATGGAGTGCAGGGGTGAGAAGGCCGACCGTCCCACGCTCATGTCATTGACATCGCACGGAATTGCATGCCGCCGCGCGAGATTGCGCGGGGCGGAGCGGACGATCCGAAGGAACCGACCCCACACGATCGCGTTTGTTGCCGAGCCTTTCGCGCGCTAGGCTCTGTCCCGGGGCTTCCCAACCGCCAGTGGCTTGCCGATGAATCTGCTTGATCCACAAGGGCCCGTAGCTGTGGCCAACAGCACCATTTTGGTCGATTCCGTCTTCATCATGCTCGTGATCGTGGTGCCGACCATTTTCGCGATCCTGGCGTTCGCGTTCTGGTTTCGCGCCTCCAATACCAAAGCGCGCTTCCAGCCGGGCTTCGTCTATTCTGGCCGCGTCGAAATGGTGGTGTGGTCGATCCCGGCGCTCACCGTCATCCTGCTCGGCGGTGTTGCCTGGATCGGCTCGCATCAGCTCGATCCCGCGGCGCCCGTGCCGGGTACCGGTAGCCCGCTGCGGATCCAGGCCGTCTCGCTCGACTGGAAATGGCTGTTCATCTATCCCGACCAGCGCATCGCCACCGTCAACACGCTGACGGTGCCGGCCGGTGCGGAACTGAATTTCCGGCTGACGTCGTCGAGCGTGATGAACGTGTTCTTCATCCCGCAGCTCGGTAGCATGATCTACACCATGAACGGCATGGTGACGCGGCTGAATCTGCGTGCCGACAATGAGGGCAAGCTCCAGGGCCTGTCGGCGCATTTCTCCGGCGACGGCTTTCCCGACATGTTGTTCGACGTCAACGTGGTCTCGCCGCTCGACTTCCCTGATTGGGTGGCGAACACCGCGAAGACCGACGCCGTGCTGAACGAGGACAGCTACAAGAAGTTGATGCAGCAGAGCATCGAGCGGGGCCGGCCGACCTACCGTCTCGAAGACCCGCGCCTGTTCGATCTGATCGCGACCCAGCACATCCCGCCGGGGCCCGGACCGGAGCTCGCATCCGAGGCCGGCCGGTCGCACATGGGAGGCCACGATGCTCGGTAAGCTCGACTGGTCGGCGATCCCGTTCGATCAGCCCATTCCGCTCGTCGCAGGCGGAATCGTGCTGGTGGCGATCCTGGGCGTGCTGGCCTGGGTCGTGGTGAAGGGACATCTGCCCTATCTCTGGCACGAATGGATCACCAGCGTCGACCACAAGCGCATCGGCGTCATGTACATCCTGCTCGCGTCCGTGATGCTGCTGCGCGGCGGCAGCGACGCCATCATGATGCGGATCCAGCAGGCAGTCGCCTACCAGTCGCAGGGCTATCTGCCGCCCGAGCACTACAACCAGATTTTTTCGGCTCACGGCACCATCATGATCTTCTTCGTGGCGATGCCCTTCGTGATCGGTCTGATGAACCTCGTCGTGCCGCTCCAGCTCGGCGTGCGCGACGTCGCTTTTCCGACGCTGAATTCCGTCGGCTTCTGGCTGACCGCGACCGGCGCGCTGCTGGTCAATCTCTCGCTGGTGATCGGCGAGTTCGCACGCACCGGCTGGCTCGCCTTTCCACCGCTGTCGGGACTGTCCTATTCGCCGGGCGTCGGCGTCGATTATTACGCCTGGTCGCTCCAGATCTCCGGCGTCGGCACGCTGGTGGCCGGCATCAATCTCGTCACGACGGTGCTGAAGCTGCGCACGAAGGGCATGAACTATCTGCGCATGCCGATGTTCTGCTGGACCACGCTCGCCTCGAACCTCCTGATCGTCTCGGCGTTCCCGATCTTGACCGCCACGCTCGCGATGCTGCTGCTCGACCGTTACCTCGGCTTCCACTTCTTCACCAATGAAGCCGGCGGCAATGTCATGATGTTCATGAACTTGATTTGGGCGTGGGGACATCCGGAGGTCTACATCCTGGTGCTGCCGGCGTTCGGCATCTTCTCCGAGGTGGTGTCGACCTTCTCGGGCAAGGCATTGTTCGGCTACCGCTCCATGGTGCTCGCCACCATGGCGATCTGCGTCATCTCCTTCATGGTCTGGCTGCATCATTTCTTCACGATGGGCGCCGGCCCCGACGTCAACGCCATCTTCGGCATCGCCAGCATGATCATCGCGATACCGACAGGGGTGAAGATCTACAACTGGCTGTTCACGATGTATGGCGGCCGCATCCGCTTTGCGACGCCGATGCTGTGGGCGGTCGGCTTCATGGTCACCTTCATCATCGGCGGCCTGACCGGCGTGCTGGTCGCGGTGCCGCCGGCCGACTTCATGCTCCACAACAGCATGTTCCTGGTTGCGCATTTCCACAACGTCATCATCGGCGGCGTGCTGTTCGGCGCCTTCGCCGGCTTCGAATACTGGTTTCCGAAGGCGTTCGGCTTCCGCCTCGACGAGCGCTGGGGCAAGGCCGCGTTCTGGTTCACCTTCGTCGGATTCTACATTACCTTCATGCCGCTCTACATCGCCGGCATGCTCGGCATGACGCGGCGCCTGCAGCACTACGAGGTCGCGGCGTGGCGGCCATGGATGATCGTGGCAGCGATCGGCATGGCCGTACTGAGCGTCGGGGTGATCTGCCAGATCATGCAGCTCGTCGTCAGCATCCGCAACCGCGAGGCGCTGCGTGACCGCACCGGCGATCCCTGGGACGGGCGCTCGCTGGAATGGGCGACCTCGTCGCCGCCGCCCGTGTTCAATTTCGCTTTCAATCCGGACGTGCGCGGCGAGGACGCCTATTGGGACATGAAGGCCAAAGCCCAGCAGCAATCGCTCGAACATGACGTGCCAGAGTATCAGGACATCGAGATGCCCCGGAACTCGCCGACCGGTTTCGTCTGCGCCTTCTTCGCCACCATCATGGGCTTTGCGCTGATCTGGCACATCTGGTGGATGGTGATTGTGGGTGGTGTCGGTGCGTTCGCGACCTTCGTCGTGTTCGCCTGGCGCGACCATGATGAATACGTCATTCCGGCCGCCGAGGTCGCCCGCATCGACCGCGTCAATCTCGAGGAGCGGCGCAGCCTCGTCAGCATGGCGGGAGCAATCTGATGTCGATGACCGCGACCGCCGGCCACGCCCATGCCGATCCCCATCACATCGGCGTCGTCATCGAGCATCCCGGGCCCGCGTCGAAGCGGATCGTCACCGCGTACGGTTTCTGGGTCTTCCTGCTCTCCGATATCGTGATGTTCTCCTGCTTCTTCGCTGCCTATGCAGTGCTTGTCCATCAGACCGCGGACGGACCGAAGGGCTCGGAGATCTTCGAGCAGCGAAATGTCGCGATCGAGACGGTCTGCCTGCTGCTGTCGAGCTTCACCTGCGGCATGGCCAGCATCGCAGCCGATGTGCGCAACCGCTTCTGGTTCTACCTCGGCATGACCGTGACATGTGTGCTCGGCCTGATCTTCCTCGTCATCGAATTCCGCGAATTCGCCGATCTCGTTGCGCGCGGCTACGGCCCGTCGCGGAGCGCCTTCCTGTCATCGTTCTTCTCGCTGGTCGGTTGCCACGGCCTGCACGTCTCGGCCGGCGTGCTGTGGCTGCTCACCATGATGGCCCAGGTCTTCGCCAAGGGCTTTCGCGCCGACGTCCTGCGGCGGATGATGTGCTTTGCGCTGTTCTGGCACGCGCTCGACATCATCTGGGTCGGGGTCTTCTCCGTCGTCTACCTGCTTGGGAGTGCCGTATGAGCGATCAGACGCACATGAATGCCGAACATGGCCTCGCACCGGGCGAGGAAGAGCAACACAGTGTCGGCGAACGGATCCTCGGCTACGTCGTCGGCCTTGCCCTGGCGCTGGTGCTCACGGCGATGTCGTTCTTCATCGCCGGAACCGACCTTGTCTGGCAGCCTTCAATTCCGGTCGCGCTGATCGTGCTCGCGATCGCGCAGATGGGCGTGCATCTCGTGTTCTTCCTGCACATCACCACGGGCCCCGACAACACCAACAACGTGCTGGCGCTGGCGTTCGGGCTGCTGGTCGTCTTCCTGGTGGTTGGCGGCACCGTCTGGATCATGTCCCATCTCAACCAGAACATGCCGCCGATGGATCAGATCATGAGGATGCAGTAGGCCGCTGACGGCGGCAGAGCAAGACGGTTTGATCCGCTAACGTCTCCACATCGTCGTGGCCGGGCTTGACCCGGCCATCCACGTCTTGCTTCGCCGCATGAAGAACGTGGATACCCGGGCCTTCGCCTCGCCGAAGCGGCTTCGGCCGCGCAGGCGGGACAAGCCCGAGCATGACGGCCTATGCTTGTATCGATGCAAAAAAGAAGAGCCGCTTGTTTGTGACAAGCGGCCCAAGTCTAGGGAGGAAACGCCCGAGCAAAGACAATCGGCCGAAGCCGGATTGCTGCCAAGGAAACGCCCGCGCAAAGCGCTTGCGTACACATATAGGTGTCGCAATTCGCGCTGGAGTTCAATTCCGGATCAATACTGTCTTGGAGTACCACTCATGGCTGCGTGAACCAATTTTTCACCTTGGCCGGCGGCAGTTGTAGGCCTTGCGGAAGCCCGCGGCCTGGGCGTCGTCCTCCGAGCAGAACCAGCGGTCGGGCTTGGTGGTCGCCGGGTAGCTCGGGCAACCCCGCAAATGGTAGATGCCGATATTGCCGGTGACGCGTGCGCGCACCGCAAGCTTGCCTTTGATGCTGCAGCTCGGCGGCATCGCCAGATCCTCCGGAAACAGAACCGCGCGGATTTCCTTGTCGCGGTCGGCGCGGCAGGCGGCGCCCAGCAGCGTGCCGTCCTTCTTGCCGGTCCGGAAATCTTGCGGTGCAACAAAGCAGCCCTTCCAGATCCCGGCCGATGCGGATTTGGCGTCGGTCGCCGCTGGCTTGACGTTCGCCTTGATCGGCTCGCGCGCGATGGCATAGCCGAGCTTGACCAGCTGCTCGTTCAAGCTCGCCTTGTCGCCCTCGGCGGTGCAGATCGCGCGGTGCCGCTTGCCAAAGCTCTTTTCCGGGCCGACGTCGTCGCAGCGCACCGAGCGCTTGTTGATCAGCTTGCTCAGCTGCTCGCGGGCCTCGATGCCGCAGGTCCAGGGATCGGCGTGGTCGTCGATGCAGACCTGGTCCAGCTCGGGCGCGTCGACGCCGTCGAGCCGATAGGTCACGTCGCCGAGTTGGATGGAGTTGCCGTCCCGGACCGTCGCGGCGGCGGTCAGCGCGGCGGCCGGTTCGGACGGGACCAGAAATCCGGGCAGAGCGAAAAACGAAACGAGCGCAAAAGCGCGGGCGGCGGCAAAGAAATTTCGGAAGGACATACGGTCTCGCTATCGATTGCTCTGGCGCATTGTTCCTAGCATCCGGACGAGGCGTTACCAATGGTCTGCGCCCTGCGAAGTGCGACATTCCGGCCTCGCGGCTTTACTCGGCCGTCGCTCTGCCCCTATCGTTTGCGCAGCCTTCCGGACTGCGGAGGCCGAATCGCCCGGGAAGCGGCGAGGGGAGGGCAAGGTTGCGATGAAAGATCCCGTGGACGTCCTGATCATCGGTGCCGGCGCGTCGGGCGCGGCGGTGGCGTGGTCGCTGGCCGAGACCAAGATGCACATCCTCTGCCTGGAGCAGGGCGGCTGGATGAACCCGGCGGAATATCCGAGCACGGGGCGGGACTGGGAGGCCAAGTTCTACGGCGAGTGGTCGTCGAGCCCCAACGTGCGCGGCCGGCCCGAGGACTATCCGATCAACGACGACAATTCGCCGATCAAGGTCGTCAACTACAACGCGGTCGGCGGCTCCACCGTGATGTACACCGCGCACTGGCCGCGGCTGCATCCTTCCGATTTCAAGGTGAAGACGCTCGACGGTGTCGCCGACGACTGGCCGATCGACTACGACGCGCTCACGCCGTTCTTCGAAGAGAACGACCGGATGATGGGAACGTCGGGGATGTCGGGCGATCCGCTGTCGCCGCTGACGCATCCGCCGATGCCGCAGCAGCCGATGGGATTGTCCGGCGTGATCATCGGCAAGGCCATGAACAAGCTCGGCTGGCACTGGTGGCCGTCGGACACCACGGTCGCGACCATGGACTATGAGGGCCGGGCACGCTGCATCAATCTCGGCCATTGCACGCCGGCCTGCGCGCAAGGCGCAAAGTCCTCGACCGACATCACCTATTGGCCTCACGCCATCCGCGCCGGCGTCGAGCTGCGCACCCATTGCCGGGTGCGCGAGATCACCACCGACGAGAACGGCATGGCCTCGGGCGTGGTCTATTACGACAAGGACGGCGTCGAGCAGTTCCAGCCGGCGCATGTCGTCATCATCGCCTGCAATGGCGTCGGCACGCCGCGGCTGCTGCTCAACTCGAAATCCAGCCGCTTCCCGAACGGCCTTGCCAATTCGTCCGGCCTCGTCGGCAAGAACCTGATGTTCCACCCCTATGCGCAGATCTACGGCTATGTGAAGGAGCCGACCGACAGCAATCGCGCGCCGCCAACCTGCCTGTGGAGCAAGGAGTGGTACGACACCGACCTGTCGCGCGGCTTCGTGCGCGGCTATGGCGTGCAGTTCGTGCGCGGCGCAGGTCCGGTGTTCGAGGCCGTGGTCAGCGAGCAGAAGGGCATTCTGCCCTGGGGCGAAGATCATCACCGCGTCTTCCGCAAGCTCAACGGGCACCGGCTCGGCTTCTCCGCGATCTGCGAGGATCTGCCGGAGGAGCACAACCAGGTCACGCTCGATCCGGTGCTGAAGGACAGCCACGGCATTCCCGCGCCGAAGGTCGACTACACGATCAGCGAGAACAGCCGGAAGATGATGGAGCATGGGCTGGCGCGCGGCCGGGAGTTTCTCGAGACGGCGGGGGCGACTGACATCTGCGTCAACTCGCCGATCCCCTGGGGCGGCTGGCATCTGCTCGGCACCGCGCGCATGGGCACCGATCCCGCGCGCTCCGTGGTCAACGAATGGGGCCGCACGCACGACGTGAAGAACCTGTTCATCGTCGACGGCAGCATCTTCGTCACCTCGGGCGGGGTGAACCCGACTTCGACCATCCAGGCCCTCGCGCTCTACATCGCGGATCAGATGAAGCAGCGCCTCGCCAATTTGTTCGATTGAGATGATGTGGATCGAAGCGAGCCGCGACCTCCGTGTACCTCTCCCGATTGCGGGAGAGGTCGGTGCGAAGTGCCGGGTGTGGGCTTTCTCCTCTGGGGGAATCCCTCTGTGGAGACACCCTCCCCCCAACCCTCCCCCGCGAGCGGCGGAGGGAGCGCACCGTCTTTGCGGCGGGAATGAACTAACGAGAGTACGCCATGACTGATCAGCCGACCCTCACGCCGCGGCAGCGCCAGGACTTGCGCACCATCGCCGCGATGATCATTCCTCCGAGCGAGGAATATCGCGCCCCCGGCGCCGACGACGAGATCATCCAGGCCGACATCCTTGCAACGCTCGGCCGCGACACCAGACCTGTCGCGGCAGCGCTCGACCATCTGGCGCGGCTTGCGGGGATGCCGCTCGCTGATCTCGAACCTGCCGCGCGCGATGCGGTGGCGCAGGAGTTTCGCAAGCACGGCGGCGCGCCTGCCGCAACGCTCGTTCGCGTCGTGCTGCAATGTTACTACCGCGACGACCGCGTGCTGCGCTCGCTCGGGCTCGAGCTGCGCGCGCCGTTCCCCAAGGGCCATGTGCTCCCGGATGGCGACTGGTCGTTGCTCGATCCGGTCAAGGCGAGGGCGGGCACGCTGCGGCGGGTGCCCTAGCCACCTGGGTAGTCAAGCACTGGCAGTCCAGCCCTGCGCCCCCGGGCGGGTCCCTTGCATAGGAGGGAACAGGCCACCATCTGTGTGAGCCTCAAGGACTCTTGTCATGCTGGATTTCACCTCAGATATCGCCGATGACGCCTCGTCATCGCGGACGACGGCGGCTGCCCCGGCCAATGACCGGGCGCTGCTGGACGCCTATTCCAATGCCGTGATCGACGTGACCGATCGCGTCGGCC
This sequence comes from Bradyrhizobium sp. B117, assembly GCF_038969555.1. NCBI lineage: Bacteria > Pseudomonadati > Pseudomonadota > Alphaproteobacteria > Hyphomicrobiales > Nitrobacteraceae > Bradyrhizobium > Bradyrhizobium sp. B117. The sequence continues at coordinate 7,305,199 of NZ_CP152414.1, read as the reverse complement.
CAGCGGTCGTGCGGGTCGAGACCGGGCCAAAGGTGCCGAATGGCCGCGAGCGCGGCGGGCTCGGCTCGGGCATCGTGATCTCGCCTGACGGACTCGTGCTCACCAACAGTCACGTGGTCGGTTCCTCCAAGGAGATCCGGCTGCGGGATGTTGAAGGCCATGTCGGCGATGCCCGGGTGCTCGGCGTCGATCCCGACACCGATCTTGCGCTGCTCCGCGCCAACGGCGTGCGCGATCTGCCCTATGCCGCGCTCGGCAATTCCAAGAGCCTCAAGCGCGGCCAGCTGGTGATCGCGATCGGCAATCCGCTCGGCTTCGAATCGACCGTCACGGCCGGCGTGGTCTCGGCGCTCGGACGCTCGATCCGTTCGGTGAGCGGGCGCACCATCGAGGACGTGATCCAGACCGATGCCGCGCTCAATCCCGGCAATTCCGGCGGGCCGCTGGTGTCGTCGAATGCCGAGGTGATCGGCATCAACACGGCCATCATCAACGGCGCGCAAGGCATCTGCTTTGCGGTCGCCAGCAACACCGCGCAATTCGTGCTGTCGGAGATCATCCGCCACGGCTATGTCCGTCGCGCCTATATCGGCGTGGCCGGGCAGACCGCGCCGGTCCCGCGGCGGCATGCGGTGCTGGCCGGCGTCGAGAACAAGATGGGCGCGCTGTTGATGCAGATCGAGCCTGACGGCCCGGCGGCCAAGGCGGGCCTGCTGCCCGGCGACGTCGTGATCAGGCTCGACGGCGTCGAGATCAACGGCGTCGACGATCTGATCCGCGTGCTCGACCGCGACCGGATCGGCCGACGGCTCGCCATGGACGTGCTGCGGCTCGGCCGCCTGCGGGCGATCGACATCGACCCGATCGAGCGGAAGCCGGCGCGCTAAAAGGCTTTGGTCCAAGCCGAGGACGCGGTGTTACCTCTCCCGTAGGGAGAGGTCGGATCGCATCGACAGATGCGATCCGGGTGAGGGGTTACACTCTCGCTGGTCGCCGCGGCCCCTCACCCGGATTGCTGCGCAATCCGACCTCTCCCCGCTGGGGAGAGGTGAAGCGCCGGCATCAGACTATGGCCTATCTCTGCTCGGGCGGGGTATGACGCTGTCATGCCTCGCCCTCGGACCCTTGCCGCATGATGCCGGCGCATGAGACCTACGATGTCATTGTCATCGGCGCCGGTGCCGGTGGCATGACCGCCGCGGCAGTGGCTGCCGCTGAAGGTCTGCGCGTGCTGGTGATCGAGAAGACCGCCTTCGTCGGCGGCACCACGGCGCGGTCCGGCGGCATGGTCTGGATCCCCGCCAATGCCAGGATGAAAGAGGCAGGACTCTCCGACAGCATCACGGATGCAGTTCAATATCTGTCGAGCACGGTTCCCGAGCCTGCCAATGCGGGCCTGCGCGCTGCTTTCCTGACGCGTGGCCCGGAGGCGGTCGCATGGCTCGAAGCCAATACCGAGGTGCGGCTCCAGCCCGTGAACGTCTATCCGGATTGTTATCCGGAACGATTGGGCGCAACATCAGGCGGACGCGTGCTGGAGCCGGTCGCTTTCGACGGCACACGGCTCGGCCAGGCTTTTGCGCGCCTGCGGCCGCCACTGCCGGAGTTCACGCTGTTCGGCGGGATGATGGTCGATCCGCTCGATATCCCGCATCTGCGGCGTGCCGGAAAATCGCTGCGTTCGACGTTGCGCGCTACGCGGCTGGTTTCCGCATACGCGCTGCGGCGGCTGCACAGCCCGCGCGGCACGACGCTGCATCTCGGCAACGCGCTCGCGGCGCGGCTCTACGCCTCGTTGCTGGCCCGGCAGGTCGAGATTCTGTTCAGCGCGGATGTCGAGGATTTGTCGATGCACGGCGATCGCGTCGATGGCGTCATCATCCGCCATGGCGCCCGTGATCGCCCGATCGCCGCGCGACGCGGCGTGGTGCTGGCGACCGGCGGCTTTTCGCACGACGCGACCTTGCGCAAGCGCTTTTTCCCGCCTGGGGCCGGCTTCGTCTCGGCGACCAATACATCAAGCACAGGCGATGGGCTTCGGCTCGCGGCCACGGTCGGCGCCGCGCTCAATACGGACGCGACGAGCCCGGCCTATTGGGTGCCGGCCTCGTTGTTCCGTCGCGCCGATGGCAGCCGCGGAGTCTTTCCGCACACGGCGACCGACCGCGCCAAGCCCGGCGTGATCGCGGTCAACGCCGCCGGCCGTCGCTTCGTCAACGAGGCGTTGTCGTACCATGAGTTCGTGCTCGCAATGCTGCGCGATGGCAATGGCGAGCCGGACCGGCCGTTCTATCTGATCTGCGACCGCGCGTTCTTGTGGGCCTACGGCCTCGGCCGCATCAAGCCGTTCACGCGCAGGTTGCGGCGCTATGTGGCGAACGGCGAGTTGGTCGAGGCACCTGACATCGCGCAGCTGGCGGCGAAGATCGGCATCAAGCCAACCACGCTCACGGCGACGATTGCGAGCTACAACGCCGGCGCCAAGGAAGGCCGCGATCCCGAATTCGGCCGCGGCAGCACGATCTATCAGCGTCATCTCGGCGATGCCGCTCACTAGCCCAACCCCTGCGTCGCGCCGATCCTCCGCGCGCCGTTCTTCGCGATGCGCATCTATCCGGCCGATCTCGGCACCGCCATCGGCATGAAGGTGGATCCGCAGGCCCGCGTGCTGCGCGGGGACGGCACGCCGGTCGCTGGCCTCTACGCCTGCGGCAACGACATGGGCTCGATCATGAATGGCAATTGTCCCGGGCCGGGCGTCACGCTCGGGCCGGCGCTGACGTTCGGGTACATCGCGGGACGGCATCTGGCGGAGGGGAGTGGGGCAGTCGCAGCGGGTGCGGCCGCAGCGCCGGTCTAGCCATCTCCACCGCTGTCATGCTCCGCGAAAGCGGGGCATCCAGTATTCCAGAGACGGCGAGATCAACAATAACTGCCGCGGCGTACTGGATCGCCCGCTTCGCGGGCGATGACACCAAGCATGTGGCAAGCGCACTCCACAATCTCGTCATTGCGAGCGCAGCGAAGCAATCCAGGCCGCCTCCGCGGAAAGATCCTGGATTGCTTCGTCGCTTCGCTCCTCGCAATGACGCGCGGAGAGAGCTCGCGCCTAACCCTTACTCCGCCGCCGCCGCAAAGCGGCTGTTCTCGAGCTCCGCTTCCAGCCGCGCCGCCTCGGCCGCCGCCAGCTTGACGTTGGCTTCCTTGACATGCCCGAAGCCGCGGATGCTCTCCGGCACCCTCGCGAGCCGCGCCAGCAGTGGGATCTGCTCCGCCGTCAGCCCGGCCATCCGCTGGTCGATCATCGCAACATAATCCGCGATCAGCTTCCGCTCGGTCCGGCGCTCGTCGGTGCGGCCGAACGGATCGAACGCGCCGCCGCGCAGGAATTTGAGCTTCGCCAGCACGCGGAAGGCGTGGATCATCCAGCCGCCGAACTCCTGCTTCTGAAGCCGGCCCGTCGCCTTGTCGCGCTTGGCGAAGATCGGCGGAGCGAGGTGATACTTCAGCGTGAAGTCGCCGTCGAACTTTTCGGACACCTTCTTCGCAAAGCTGCCATCGGTATAGAGGCGGGCGACCTCGTACTCGTCCTTGTAGGACATCAGCTTGAACAGGTTTTTTGCCACGGCGTCGGTCAGCTCAGTGGAGGCGGGCGAAGCTGCCGTTTCCGCCTTGCGCACCTTGGCGACGGCCGCGAGGTAGCGGTCGGCATAGGCCTTGTCCTGATAATTGGTCAGAAACTCCGCCCGGGTCGCGATGATGTCATCCAGCGATTTTGTCGGCGCGGACGCCCTGTTCTTGAACTGGAGCACGCTGCGCACCCGCGACATGTCGTGGGCGGCGAGGCGGCCCCAGGTGAAGGCGAGCTTGTTCATCTCGATTGCGGCGCCGTTGATCTCGATGGCGCGGAGCAGGGCCTGCAGCGACAGCGGGATCGCGCCCTTCTGGAACGCGAAGCCGAGCATGAAGGGATTGGTCGCGATGCTGTCGCCCATCAGCGCGGCGGCAATGCCGGTGGCGTCGATGATGTCGAGGTTCTTGTCGCCGACGGCATCGCGCAGCACGGTCTGCATCGTGCCCAGCTCGAAATCGAGATCGGGGTTTTGCACGAAGCTCGCGGTCGGCTGCAGGTCGGCGTTGATATAGGCCTTGGTCACGCCGCGCTCGGCGCGGCTGAGCGCAGTCGGGCCAGCCGAGACGATCATGTCGCAGCCGAGGATGACGTCGGCGCCGCCGGTGGTGATGCGGACCGCGGAGATGTCCTCCGGCCTCGGCGCGATGCGGACATGGCTCATCACCGCGCCGTTCTTCTGCGACAGGCCTGTAAAATCCAGCGCCGAGCAGCCGCGGCCGTCGACATGGGCGGCCATGCCGAGCAGGGCGCCGATGGTGATGACGCCGGTGCCGCCGATGCCGGTGACGAGGATGTTGTAGGGTCCGTCGAGCTCGCGCGCCGGCGGCAGCGGCAGATCGGCGAACAGCTGGCCGGAGTCCACGGCCGAGGTCTTCATCCGCTTCAGCGTGCCTCCATGCACGGTGACAAAGCTCGGGCAGAAGCCTTCGACGCAGGAAAAGTCCTTGTTGCAGTTCGACTGGTCGATCTGGCGCTTGCGGCCGAACTCGGTCTCCAGCGGTTGCACCGAGACGCAGTTGGAGGCCTGCGAGCAATCGCCGCAGCCTTCGCAGACGAGCTCGTTGATGAAGGCGCGTTTTGCCGGATCGGGATAGAGCCCGCGCTTGCGGCGACGGCGCTTTTCCGCCGCGCAGGTCTGGTCGTAGATCACGACGGTAAGACCCTTGATGTCGCGCAGCTCGCGCTGCACGGCGTCCAGTTCGCGGCGGTGATGGATGGTCGCGCCTTGCGGGAAGTAGTCACCTTGCGGATATTTGCTGGGATCGTCCGAGACGATCGCGAGCCGCTTGACGCCTTCGGCCCAGACCTGGTGCGCGATCTGCGCGACATTGAAGGCGCCTTCGGCGGGCTGGCCGCCGGTCATCGCGACGGCGTCGTTGTAGAGGATCTTGTAGGTGATGTTGATGCCGGCGGCGGAGGCGGCGCGCAATGCCAGCAGGCCGGAATGGGTATAGGTGCCGTCGCCGAGATTCTGGAAAATGTGCTTCTCGGTGGTGAACGGTGACTGGCCGATCCAGTTCACGCCCTCGGCGCCCATGTGCGAGATCAGGTCGGTGCGGCGGGTCGGCATGCTCAGGGCCATGCCGTGGCAGCCGATGCCGGCCATGGCGCGGCTGCCTTCGGGCACGCGCGTCGAGGAGTTATGCGGGCAGCCCGAGCAGAAGAACGGCGTGCGCGCGAGCTTGATCTGGGAGCTTGATGTGACGGGATTGTCGAATGCCTCGAGCCGGGCGAGGCGCTGCTCCAGCACCGGGCTGTGATGGCCGAGCTTGCGCAAGCGCGCCACCAGCGCGCCGGCGACGATGGTCGGCGTCAGCTCGCCCTCGCTCGGCAGCAGCGGTGCGCCACGCTCGTCGCGCTTGCCTGTCACGGTCGGGCGCCTGGACGCATCGATGTTGTAAAGGATGCGCATCAGCTGGTCTTCGATGAAGCCGCGCTTCTCCTCGACCACCAGCACATCTTGAAGGCCTTCGGCGAAGCGCCTTGCTCCGCTTTCCTCCAGCGGCCAGGTCAGCGCGACCTTGTAGATGCGCAAGCCCAGATCCTGCGCGTCCTTGTCGGTGATGCCGAGGTCAGCGAGCGCCTGGCGCAGATCGAGATAGGCCTTGCCGGTCGCGACGATGCCGAGCCGGGCCGGCTTCGAATCCAGAACAATGCGATCGAGCTGGTTGGCGCGGGCAAAAGCCTGCACCGCGGCCATCTTCGGGCCGAACAGGCGCCGCTCGGCCTCCAGCGGCGGATCGGGCCAGCGGATGTTGAGGCCGCCGGGCGGCATCTCGAAATCATCGGGAAGCACGATCTTGATGCGTTCGGGATCGCTGTAGATGGAGGCCGAACTCTCGACCGTCTCGCTGATCGCCTTGAAGCCGACCCAGCAGCCGGAGAAGCGCGACAGTGCAAAGCCGTAGAGACCGAGATCGAGATAGTCCTGCAGCGTTGCCGGATTGATCACGGGGATCAGCGCCGCCGCGAACACCTGCTCGCTCTGATGCGCCAGCGTCGAGGACTGGCAGCCATGGTCGTCGCCGGCCAGCGCGAGCACGCCGCCGTTGAGCGAGGTTCCGGCCGCATTGGCATGCTTGAGCGCGTCGACCGAGCGGTCGACGCCGGGACCCTTGCCGTACCAGATGCCGAACACGCCATCGACCTTGGCGCCGGGGAATAGGCCGACCTGCTGGCTGCCCCAGACCGCGGTCGCCGCCAGATCCTCGTTCAGCCCGGGGACGAAGGCGATGTCGTGCTGCTGGAGGAAAGACTTCGCGCGCCACAGCGCGTGGTCGTACATGCCGAGCGGGGAACCGCGATAGCCCGAGATGAAGCCGCCGGTGTTGAGCCCCTGGAGCCGGTCGCGTTCGCGCTGCAACATGGGCAGGCGGACCAGGGCCTGCGTGCCGGACAGGAAGATCCGCTTCGATTCGAGCCGGTATTTATCGTCCAGCTCGACCTGCATCAGCGTCATTTCAGGAGTCCTCGTGTCTCGTTCGGCGTGGGGTTTGCGCTGCGGGAGGGGTTGCGGCTGCGCGACGCGAATTGTGACAGTCAAAGGCATGGGGCCGCGAAGTCAATATCGCTGGCCGCATCCGTGGCGCTCCTGCTAGTCATGGCTTCCAGTGGAGAGCACCATGGCTGCAAACGCATTCGACACCGAGATCACCGAGACGGCCGAGGCCCTGACCGGCCCGTGGCGCCGGCCGCGCCAGATGTTGCAGGCGCAAACCTACGACGCGCATGCCTCGATCCACGACGACGCCACCGCGCAGAAGCTCGGCTTCAAGGGCGGCACCATCGAGGGTCCGACGCATTTCAGCCAGTTCGCTCCGCTCGGCGAGCGCTTGTGGGGGCGCGCTTGGTTCGAGACCGGTTGCCTCTCGGCGCATTATCGCAGCGTCTGCTACGAGGGTGAGGAGGTGCAGGCGATCCTGTCGAAGCCGCTGCCGGGGACGAGTCAGTGCCAGGTCCAGATGGTGAAGCGCGACGGCACCGAGGTACTGCGCGGCACGGCCTCGATCGGTGAGCCGCACGCCCAGACTGCGCTGGAGACGCGTCTTACGGAGCTCAAGCCGCTCACCGATCCCGTGATCCTGCGCGACGTGAAGGTGGCGCAGACAAGCAAGCGGCAGAGCGTGCGGATGGCGTTCGACCAGAACATGGGCGACCTCTATCCGTTTTCGCTGCGGCAGAAGCTCTCCGTCATCACCGAGAACTCGCCTTACTACGCGACCGCCGACAATCCGTGGCGCAGGCCCATCATTCCGATGGAGATGCTGAGTGTGTTGTTCCAGTACCGCTCCAAGGAGGATCCGCTGCTGGCCAAGGGCCCGGCGGTCGGCCTGTTCGCCGATCAGGAGATCCGCCTGGTGAAGGGCCCGCTCTTCGTCGACGAACAGTACGAGGTCGAGCGTGAGGTGGTCGCGCTCTCCGGCAGCCGCCGCACTGAGAGTGCTTGGGTGAAAACGCGGGTGTTCGATAAGGCCGGCACGATGGTCGCGACGATGTTGCTCAACATGGCGACGCTGAAGGACTCTTATGCGCCGTATGAGAATGAGTATCGGCAGCTGTATGGGGCAGGGCGGTAGGCGCTAGGCGTCGCCACATACTCTGCTCGGTCATTCCGGGGCGCGCGTAGCGCGAGCCCGGAATCCATTTCACCTCGCGTACTGCGGCCCGATGGATTCCGGGCTCGACGCTGACGCGTCGCCCCGGAATGACGGCGGAGAGTGCGTCGTGCGCCGCCCATCTCTTAAGCAAATGCACGTCGCAAAGCCGTCGCACAGGGAATAAGCAGACGTCGATCTCTGACGTAACCTTCTGACCGCACAACGAATTCGCTCGCGGCTCACGTCCTATCGCAATTGTACACAATGGCACGGCGCTTGCAGAACTCTCCGTAAAGAGAGTTCTCGCGAGGGGCGTCATGTTGAACTCACCCAAGCCGACACTGGGCGTCATCAGCGCCGAGCCCGAGCCGATCAAGCTCGACTGGTCGAGTACGGCGCTCGTCATCATCGACATGCAGCGTGACTTCATGGAGCCCGGCGGCTTTGGCGAGACGCTCGGCAATGACGTCAGCCAGCTTGCGCGCGCGGTGAAGCCGATCGGCGCGCTGCTGAAAGCTGCGCGCGACACCGGCATGCTGGTGATCCACACCCGCGAGGGCCATCTGCCCGATCTGTCCGACGCGCCGCCGGCAAAGGTCGAGCGCGGCGCGCCGTCCTTGCGCATCGGCGATCCCGGCCCGATGGGCCGCATCCTCATTCGCGGCGAAGCCGGCCACGACATCATCCCGGAACTCTATCCGCTCGACAGCGAGGTCGTGATCGACAAGCCCGGCAAGGGCGCGTTCTACGCCACCGAGCTCACCGACGTTCTGGAGAAATACGGCATCGAGAACTTGCTGGTGTGCGGCGTCACCACCGAAGTGTGCGTCAACACCACCGTGCGCGAGGCCAATGACCGCGGCTATCGCTGCGTCGTCATCTCCGACGGCTGCGCGTCCTACTTCCCCGAGTTTCACGAGATGGGCCTGAGGATGATCAAGGCCCAAGGCGGCATCTTCGGCTGGGTCGCGGACTCGGCCGCAGTCCTGGAGGCAATGAAGGTTTCGACCACATAGGGGTATTATCATGAGCACATTGACGGGGACGGCCGGCAAGTCCAGCTTCAAGCCGGCACTATGGACATCCGGCGACTGGAACGCGTTTTTCGGCTTCGGCACCAACATCCTCGTCAACATGCTGGTGCTCACGGGCCTGCTTCGCTTCGTCCTGAAGATGCCTGACAGCCTCGTGTTCGGCCGCATCCTGCCGGCGCTCGGGCTGATGATGTGCCTCTCCACCTTCTATTACGCGTATCTCGCCTATCGCCTGGCGCAGAAGACCGGCCGCAGCGACGTCTGCGCGCTTCCGTCGGGCGTCAGCGTGCCGCACATGTTCATCGTCACCTTCGTGATCATGCTGCCGATCACGCTGAAGACCGGTGATCCGCTCAAGGGCTGGTCGGCCGGCCTCGTCTGGGTGTTCTTCCAGAGCTTCATCCTGATGATCGGCGGCTTCATCGCACCGTTCATCCGCAAGATCACGCCACGCGCAGCGCTGCTCGGCACGCTCGCCGGCGTCTCCGTCACCTTCATCTCGATGCGGCCTGCGCTCGAGATGTACATGACGCCGCAGATTGGCCTCGTCTGCTTCGCCATCATCCTGGTGAGCTGGTTCGGCGGCGTGAAATATTGGCGCGGCATTCCCGCTGGTCTGGTTGCGATCGCGGCCGGCATGATCATCGCCTGGGGCTCCAACCTGTTCGGGCTCGGCCTTGGCGGATTGAGCATCGCGGGTGTTGGAGCCGCTTTCGCGAACTTCGGCTTCTCGGTGCCGATCCCGGCCGTGGGCTACGTCTTCTCCGGCTTCGAATTCCTCGGAATTATCCTGGTCACCGCCGTTCCGTTCGGCATCTACGACCTCGTCGAGGCCATGGACAATGTCGAGAGCGCGGAAGCGGCCGGCGACGAATATCCGACCACGCGCGTGTTGACCGCCGACGGCGTCGTCAGCCTGATCGGCTGCCTGATGGGCAATCCTTTCATCAACGCGGTCTATATCGGCCATCCCGGCTGGAAGGCGATGGGCGGCCGCATCGGCTATTCGGCTGCGACCGGCATCATGGTCGTGGTGCTGGCCTGGTTCGGCATCATCTCGGTGCTGCTGGCACTGGTGCCCGTCGTCGCGATCTCGCCGATCCTGCTCTACATCGGCATGCTCATCGGCGCGCAGGCATTCCAGACCACGCCGGTCAAGCACGCGCCCGCGATCGTGCTGGCGTTGACGCCGCATCTCGCCGCCTGGGCCAAGCTCCAGATCGACACCATGCTTGGCTCGACGATGACGGCTGCGGCGACGGTCGGCGGAATGGCAGCCGACAAGGCCGACGCGGTCAAGGCTGCCGCGATCGCCGCGCTGCCGCAGCAGGGCGTGTTCTATCACGGCCTGGAGGTGATGGGCGGCGGCTCCATCCTCGGCGGCCTCATCCTGGGTGCGATCGGTGTCTTCATCATCGAGCGCGATTTCGAGAAGGCCGCCGCCTTCGCGCTGGTCGGTGCCATCCTGACCTACTTCGGCTTCATGCACGGCGAAGCCGTCGGCATCGGCGGCGGCTTTGGCGTGACGCCGGCGGTCGCGCTCGCCTATGCCGTGGTGTCGGCCGGTCTGTTCGCGGCCAGCAAGCTCGGCACCAGCGAGCACTACGCCGCGCATCCGGAGATGCACGCCGCGCCGGCGGAGTAGGGAAGCGAGACATCGACTGCGGTCGGGCGGCGATGAGTTGCCCGGCCGTTTCATTTGGTCCTGCCTACTGCGGCGATTCAGCCGAGCCGGCCAATCCATTCGCGAAACAGCTCGGGGCCGGCTTCGACCACGGCTGCAAGATCGTGCAGGCGGGCGTCGCGCGCTGCGCGTGGCGAGTAGCCGAAGCGTTGCCGGAAGCTACGGCTGAAATGCGCCTGGCTCACAAAGCCGAATTCAGCGGCGATCTCTGCATTCCAGCGCTCCTCGCCCGCGTCGTCGAGCAGTACGTGGATCGCCTCGAGCCGCCGCCCGCGGATGTAATCCGCGACGCCTGCGAGCGGCTCAAAGACGCGATAGAGCACCGAGCGTGATACGCCGATCTCGCGGCAGATCGTCGCCACCGAGAGGTTGGGGTGGCCCAGATTCTGGTCGATGAAACGGCTGGCGCGATGAAGGATGCCGATGTCACGCCGCGCAAGCCCTTGCTCGCGCGGCCGCGCAGCCACGCCAAAACATCCGCGCAGCAGCCCGAGCGTTGTCTGCACCGCCTCGGACGCGTCGGTCTCGTCCATCGCCGGGAGCCTTCTCCGCAACAGCGCCATCTGATCGGCGAGCACCCGGCCGGCGGCGCCGTCAAGGACCAGCCCGTGCAGGTCGAGCCCGTCGGGCGCGGCGCTGACGATGGGATCGCGCTCGACATCCAGGCTGATGGTATCGGTCGTCGTCGCGATGCCATCGAAGGGGCGGGTCAGATCCAGAACCAGCACCTGGCCGGGGCCGGCGGAGATCGGCTCGCCCTCGACCTCGCCGCTCCAGGCGCCGCGACGGAGCAGCAGCGCGAATGAGTTGCGGCCATCGGCCTTTGCCAGTGCGGCGGAGCGCGTGAAGCGCACCGGCCCCATCCGGGTCGATGCGGCGACCAGGCCGCCGAGCAGCCACGCTTCGGCGTGGACCTGGAACGTGTCGTGGTCGGTGCCGTCGGGGAGCGACACCTCATAATGCGTGAGAATCGCGCGGTAGCGGTCGAGGCGCTCGCCGGCGGGCAATTCCGCGCTGTCAAAGCGCAGATACGGAATTTTGGTCATGCCAGGCCGCTCCCTCGGGCAGTTGGTCTGCAAATTGGGACGAACAGGCAAGTTTCCGCACCGCCGAACCGCAGTCTTCGGACATGAATATTCATATTATTGCGCGCGGGCTAGACCTGTGTGTTTGCCGGCCCGCGCAATTTGCAATGACGTGAAGGTGAGCGATGAGCGAGCAGGGGATTGCGTTTGCGTTAAAGCCGGCTGAGGGCCGGATCGTCGAGAGAAAGACGCTGGCCGCGAGGACGGCCGCGCGTTGCGGGTGCAATCGGCCCTTGCTCGGGAATCTCGCGGCTGCGGCAATCGCGCTCGCCGTCGCCTGGCTGGATGCCCCATCCGCGCGGGCGCAGTTCGTCTGCGTCGATGCCAGCAACAGCGCCGCCGGTGCAACCGCAGGCTCGTTTTCGAGCGTCGCTTGCGGAGCCAATGCGAGCGCGACGACCGAGGGTGCCGCATACGGCGCTTCGAGCGCTGCCGGTTCGGAGGCCTCGGCCTTTGGTGCCGGAAGCCTCGCCGCAGGCGGCATGAGCACGGCGCTGGGCTATCACAGCTATGCGGGCGGCTTCTGGAGCACGGCGACCGGCGCCTCCAGTTCGGCCAGCGGCGCCAACGCTTCGGCTTTCGGCTACCAGAGCTCCGCGTTAGGCTTTGCCGGCACGGCGATCGGCTACCAGGCGGCCGCTGGCGCCTTTGCCAGTACGGCCGTAGGCTATGGAGCGGCAGCAGGCGGCATTGCCAGCACCGCGGTTGGCAACGCCAGTCGGGCGTTCGCCGACAACGCCTTGGCGATAGGTGCCAGCGCCAACGTTTATGCCGCGGGCACGAACGGCACGGCGGTCGGCTACAATATCGGGGTGAATGGAGCCAACAGCGCCGCGGTTGGCGCCAGCAACAGCGTCACCGGCAACAACAGCGGCGCGTTCGGCACCGGGCAGACCGTCCGCGGCAATGGCAGCTACGCTATCGGTGATCCGAATATTCTGAACGGTAATGGCAGCTTCGTGCTGGGCGACAACAACACGATCAACGGCACCAACCAGACCGGCTGGGGCGACAGCGTCAACGTGGTCGGCTCCAACAATGCCGTGGCCGGCACGGCGAGTGCTGCCGGCTCCTCTGTGTTCGGCTCCGGCAACGCCGTCAATGCGCCCAATGCGCTGGTGATGGCGAACACGGCGACCGTCAGCGGATCGGGCGGCATTGCGATCGGCAACACCGTGTCGGTTGCCGGCGCCAACGCGGTCGCCGTCGGTAACAACACCAGCGCCGGTTTCGCCAACTCGTCCGCCTTCGGCAACGGCGCCACGGTGACGCGCGCCAACCAGCAGACGTTCGGCACGGCAAGCAATACCTACACCATGGCCGGCATCACCTCGTCCGCAAGCAAGGCCGCGCAAAGCGGCGCGACACAGCTCGTGACGGCCGACGGTGCCGGCAATCTCGCAACGACCACCCTCGGCGCCCTAGGCATAGCCTCGACGGCCGATCTCGGCGCCATCAATGGCCAGCTCGCCACCATCAACGGGCGGCTCGACGACCTCAATAGCCGCACCAACAAGGCGACCAGCGGCGTCGCCATGGCGTTTGCCATGGCCGGTGTACCGACGCTGCTGCCGAACGAGAGCTTTGCCATGACGATGAACTACGGGACCTTCGAGCGAGCCAACGGTCTCGCGTTCAACGCGGCACTTCGCCTCAATGGCAACATGCAGTTCAATGGCGGCATCGGCTACGGGCCGGACGAGAAAGTCGCCGGCGGGCGCGTCGGCCTGCGCATGGGCTGGTGAGCGCATGATCGTATCCTCGCGATTGGCCGCGTGCCTTCTCTTCGTCGCGGCTTGCGCGCCCGTGCGAGCGGAGACGCAGCCATCGCCTTCCGGCTTCGCGGATCGTTGGGCGGTTCAGCCAGCCACAGCACCGACAAAGCAGGGCGGGCCTCAGGTCGCCATCGAGCAGGCGCTCTATCTGATCCGCTCCTCGCTCCTGACGTTGAATGATGCCAATCGCTCGGGCAACTATTCGGTGTTGCGCGACCTTGCCGCGCCTGAATTCCAGGCCAGAAACAGTGCGGCCGACCTCGCGCTCGCCTTCTCCGACCTGCGGTCGCGCAAGTTCGACCTGTTTGGAGCGGCGCTTCTCGCGCCGCGATTGTCGGTGCCGCCCAGCGTCAATGCCAACGGCATGCTGCGGCTGAGCGGCAATATTCCGACGAGACCATTGCAGATCGATTTCGATTTGCTGTTTCAGAACGTCGGCGGCAGTTGGAGGCTCTATGGACTTTCGGTCGCCACGCCCGCCGCTGCTCAACCCGTCCCGCCGCAGGCAGATGCCTCAAAGCGGTAGTCCGAACTGCCGTGAGGGCGGGCGATCACCCGCCCTTGACGGCCCCCGCCGTCAGCCCGGCGACGATCTGCCGCTGCGCCAGCACCGTCAGCAGCAGCACCGGGAAGGTGACGATCAGCGCGGCGGCGGCCAGTGGGCCCCAGCTCAGCTGGTCGAACGAGATCATGTTGTAGACCGCGACCGGCAGGGTGCGTGTCTCGCGCCCGGCCAGCACGATGCCGAACACAAAATTGTTCCAGGAGAAGATCACCGCGAGAATGAAGGCGACCGCGATTCCGGGCTTGGCGATCGGCAGCGCGACGTGGCGGAACACCTGCCAGCGGCCGGCACCATCGATGAGGGCCGCTTCTTCCAACTCCATCGGAGTCGTCTCGAAATAGCCGATCATGATCCAGATCACGATCGGCACGGTCACGACGAGATGGATGATGATCTGCGGTACCAGCGTGCCGAGCAGACCGAGCCACTGGAACAGCAGGAACAGCGGGATCAGATAGGACAGGCCCGGCGTGATGCGGGCGATCAGGATCACGACCGCGGATTTATGCGCGGCCATGCGCGCAATGCCGTAGCCGGCGGGGACACCGACGAGCAGCGCCAGCACGGTCGAGCTGCCGGTAACGATCAGGCTGTTCATGAAGTAGGTCAGGAAGCGGTTGGAAGCGAGCACGTCGGCATAGTTCTTCCAGGCGATGCGATCCGGAAAGAACACCGGCGGGTAGGCGGCATTGTCGACCTCGAACTTGAGCGACAGCGAGATCATCCAGAGGAAGAACAGGATCGCCGGCGAGACGATGACGAACACGGAGAGCCACAGGCCGATTTTGCCGATGATCTGACGAGGTGTCATGCGCCGCTCGCGATTTCGGTCCACAGCATGCGCTGGCGGGCGTAGAGCATCACCGCCGCGAGCAGGACAATCAGCAGGAAGAACACGACCGCGATTGCCGAGCCGTAGCCGAGGTCGTAATAGGTGAAGGCGACGCTGTAGAGATAGATGTTGATCGTCTCCGACGCCGAGCCCGGTCCGCCCTGCGTGATCGCGAAGATGATGTCGAAACTCTTCACCGCGTCGATCATGCGGATCATGCCGGCGATGAACAGGAACGGCATGATCAATGGCAGCGTGATGAAGCGGAACACCTGCCAGAAGCTGGCGCCGTCGATCTGCGCGCTCTCGTAAGGCTCGGTCGGGATTGCGGCGAGGCCGCCGAGCACGATCAGCATCACCAGCGGCGTCCATTGCCAGGTCTCGACCAGGACCAGCGAGGGAATCACGGTTGCGGGGTGGAAGACCCAGAGCTGCGCGGGGATGCCGACCAGCGACAACAGGTAGTTCAGCACGCCGAGCTGCGGGTGGAACATCATGGTCCACACCAGCGCGATCGCCACCGGCGTCGCCATCATCGGCATGATGAAGACGCCGCGCAAAAATCCGCGGCCGGCGAAGTTCTGGTGAAACACCACGGCCGAGAGCGTGCCGAGGATCAGCGGCAGCGCCACCGACAGCACGGTGTAGACCAGCGTGTGACCGACCGCCTCGAGAAAACGCGGATCGTTCGTGAGCCGCAGATAGTTGGAGAACCCGACGAAGGTGGTGGGCGAGCCGACCTTCCACTCGTTCAGGCTCATCCAGATGGTGAAGACCCACGGGAAGATGATGATGGCGAGCACGACGACCAGTGCCGGCACCACGAACGGCCAGTAGGACGGCGGCCGCAGCTCCTTCTCCGGCGCGGCATCGGACCGTGCCGCGGCCGGAGTCGATTGTGTCAACGCGCTCACGCCTTTTCGCTGCGCTCCAGGATCGGCCGGAACTGATCGTGAGCCTTCTTCAACTCGGCTGCGGGATCGGCTCCGGAGAGTGTCGAGGTGAGCGCCGCGCCGACGAGATCGCGGAACTCGGCGACCGGAATCACGACGGGGAGGCCGAGCTTGCTGATCTTGGCGGAATCGATCACCGATTGCAGCCATTCCTTGGGCATCTTCACGCCGCTCTGGACCTCGGTGTCGTTCAGGATCGAGTTACGGAACGGCACGCCGCCGCCGGCCTGCAACAGCCGTGCGCCCTGCTTCTTCGAGACCACCCATTGGCAGAGCAGATAGGCAGCTTCCTTGTTCTTGCTCGCCGCGGCAATGCCGATGCCGTCGCCATAGGTGGCCGAATATTGCCCCTTCGGTCCGGCCGGCACGACGGTGTAGCCGACCTTGCCGACGACGCGCGAGGCGGCGGGGTCCTCCAGCGGCGGCGCCCAGCCGACGCCATCGATCCACATCGCCGAACGTCCTTGCGTGAACGAGGCCATCGACTCCATCCAGTTGAAGCCGGCGACACCGGGTGGGGCGACCTTGGTCAGCAGCGTCTGATAGAGCTTCGTCGCCGCGATCGCTTCCGGGCCGTCGGTCAGGATGTTGCCCTTGGCGTCGAGGAATTCGCCGCCATAGTTGAGGAAGAAGTTGGTCCACAATGTCATGTTGGCGTTGCGCAGGCCCCGTCCGACGAAGCCGTAGGTGCCTTCCTTGGTGTCGGTCAGTTTTTCGGCCGCCGCGACCATCTCGTCGAGGGTCTTGGGGACGGCGACGCCCTTCTTCTGGAACAGCTCCTTGTTGTAGTAGAGGATGAAGTAATCGACCGACCAGGGCAGAGACAGCATCTGGCCCTTGTCGTTCTTGGCGTATTGCAGGCCGGCGGCCGAGAAATCGCTCTCGACGAGATCCGGGGCCGTCAGCGTCGGATCCTTCATGAAGGGCGTCATGTCGGTGAGCCAGCCGGCTTTCTCGAACTGCCGCTTCTGGACGTGATAGCTGAGATGGACGACGTCGAAGCTCGGCCGGCCCGAGGTCAGCTCGATCACGACCTTCTGCCGCTGCTGCTGCTCGGGGATCTGTTCGGATTCCACCTGGATGCCGGTGAGCTCGGTGAACTCCTTGATGTTTTTTTGCAGGTTGTCGCCGCGCGGACCCTTGGCGAGGATCACCTCCAGCTTGGTCCCGGCATACTTCTTCCAGTTGACCTCGGCGCGCGCCGGGAGCCCGGTCAGGCTGAGCGCGCCAGCCGCGGCGGTGCCCGTCAACAGCGTGCGGCGCGAGATATTCTGGTTGGCCACGTCGAATCCCTCCCTTTGATTCATTTTCTTTGGGAGAGATACTAACGGCCGTGCCACGCCTGCCTAGTCCTAATCTGGCGCCTCAGGGACGCACGGCAGGCGTCTCCATCGGCAGGCCGCGCGCCCGCGACATCAGATAGAGCTCAAGCGCGACCAGCTCGGGCGAGCCGTAGTCATAAGCCTGGGCGCGTACGCCGGTCATGCAACTGCGCAACCGGCGCTCGATCGACCCCAGCGTCTGCCACTCTAGGCGGTAGAGCGGATAGCCGGTCGGCTGCGCTTGCGTGATCGGCGCGCCCGCAAGACGCTTGTCGAAATTGTCGTCGTGGCAATTGGTGCAGGCGAGGTTGAGCTGGCCCTCGCGCTGCATGAAGAGATCGCGGCCCTGCTCGACGAAGGGCTCGAGTTGCGGATCATCGCCGGCCGTGATCGCCACGCCGCGGGACTGGTGGGCGACGAAGGCGGACAGTGCCAGCAGGTCGCGGCTCTCGTAAGGCAGCGCGGTCGCCTGCTGATGATTGGCGCGGCAGAGATTGATGCGCTGGTCCAGCGTGATGGGACGGCCGAGCGCCTTGTCGAAGGCGGGGTAGCGCGCCGCGACGCCCTTCATGCTGCTGCGTGCATCGCCATGGCAATCCGCACAGGCCTTGTCGGCGCTGCCCGACTTCTTGCTCCAGAGCCCCTCGCCGTCGAGCACGAACAGCATGCCCGGATTGGACGTGTCGTCGTCCTGCATCGCACGGGTATCAGGCCCCATGAAGGCGTAGCCGGACCGGCGCGCATCGGGCGGGATTTCACCGGCGAGCAGAGCAGGGGCCGCAGCGAGCAGTATCGCTGCCGCTATCGCGCGCCAGAGTCTCATTCGACGGTAATCGATGCCGACGCGGTGGACGCATAGCCGTTGTCGCCGATCCATTCGAACTCGAACTTGCCGCTCTCCTTCACGACGGTGAAGAAGGACAGATACGGATTGGCGGCGATCGCCGGAAACAGGTCGGCGCGAAAGACCTCGGTGCCGTTGTAGCGGCAGGTGAAGCTGGTGATGATGTCGCGCGGCACCAGCGCGCCGTCGGCGGTATGGCGGAAGCCGGTTTCCATGATGTGCGAGGTCAGCGTGCGGATCTCGATGATGTCGCCGCGTCTGGCCTTCGCGGGAACGTTGATGAGCGCGGCCATCAGTTCAGCTCCTCGGTGCAGGCCGCCAGCGTCACGACGACGTCCGCGGCAGCCTGCCAGAAGCTGTCGTCGGACAGGCGGGCGATCGCGACCACCTTCTGGGTGTCGGCGAGGCGGATGCGGGTCGAGACCTGGGCACGGCCGGAGGAGGAGTTGAGATAGAAATTGCCGATGTTCGGCTGCGGGTTCTTTTCGTTGAAGACATGGATGCTCTTGACGTAGTCGGTCGCCGTCATCGGGCTTGCGACGCTCACCGTCATCGGCACGGTGTTGCCGTTCTCGACCAGCGGCGGGATGTCGAGCTTCACCTTGCCGAAGCGCACCGGCGCTTCGCCGACGACATTGCGGATCGCGGTGCTGAGCATCGCCGGCGTTGCCTCGAGCGGCCGTAACGTGACGATCGGGATCGTCCCGGCGACTGTCACGCCTCCGGCAAGGCCCAAGAATTTTCGTCGCGTGGTCGGCATGAACCTAGTCCCGAAGCGTTGCAAGAAAGGCCACGATGTCCTCGATCTCTGCAGCCGACAAGATCGGCTTGCCGGCAAAATTGCGCCCGACGCGCACGAGGCCATCGTTGCGGTAATAGGACGGCATTATGGTCTCCGGGTTGAAGCGCGCCGCATCGACCAGTCGAAGCCGCAACTGGCTCGCTGTCCAGCGGTTCCCGGCACCTGTGAGGTCAGGCGCGAGGTCGCCCTGGAACCGCGTTTCCAGGAACGGGCCGGAATGGCAGAGGATGCAGGTGGTCGTGCGCGCCAGCACCAGCGCTCGGCCGCGTGCGGCGTCGCCGAGCGAGCCGGTGAGGGATTCCGCGATGCCGTCGCCGGTGATCTTGTAGGGCGCGAGCTCGGCCGCTTTCGCAGGACAGGCGAAGGCAAGGCCGGCGGCGATCATCGTCGCGATATGGTGGAATGCTCTAGCCAAACGTGTCCGCCGTGATGGTTTGAAACCAGCGCTCCGCTTCCCCGGCCTCGCGGGCACGCAGTTCGCGCGGGGCGTCGACCGGGCTGGTCGCGCCGCCCTCAACTTCGGCAAAGATGTCGCCTCTCGGCTGGTAGTTGCCGGCGAGCGAGAAGCCGTAACCGGGCGCGACGGTGTTGTAGCAGACGCCGGTCAGCCGGGGTGTCTCAGGCGTGCGGCCGGCGAGCAGGGCGACGATCGCCGCGGCGCAGGCCTTGCCCTGCGCGCTCGCGGCCGATGCCGATTTGGGGATGCCGCCGCCGAGGCTGGCGTCTCCGATGACATGGATGTTCTTGACGAGCTTCGATTCGAACGTCAGGGGATCGATCGGACACCACCCGGTCGCATCCGTAGCGCCCGCGATCTCGGCAATGCGGCCGGCGCGCTGCGGCGGGATGACGTTGGCGACATCAGGCGTGTAGTTGCCGAATTCGGTGACGATGGTTTTGGTCACGGGATCGACCGAGGTCACCCGGCCGCCTTGCGACAGCGCGATGCGCTCGATCATGTCGCCGTAAAGCTCCTTCCACGCCTTCTCGAACAGGCGCTGCTGCGAAAAATTGTCCTTGGCATCGAGGACCAGCACTTTGGAGCGCGGCTTCTTCGTCTTCAGGTAATGCGCGATCAGGCTGGCACGCTCGTAGGGCGCCGGCGGGCAACGCGAGGGATTGGCGGGGACCGCAATGGCAACCGTGCCGCCGTCCTCCATCGCCTCCAACTGCCTGCGCAGCAGCAGCGTCTGTGCGCCGGCCTTCCAGGCGTGCGGCATCTTTTCCGATGCCGCATTGTCATAGCCGGGCAGTGCTTCGAAATGGAAGTCGATCCCTGGCGAGAGTACGAGGCGGTCATAGGGCAGCGCGACGCCATCGCTCGTCATGACGCTGCGCCGCTCCGGTTCGATCGCGGTCACGGCCTGGCCGACCACGGTGACGCCCTCGGCGGCAAGCTTGCCGTACCCGAACTGCTGCACGTCGATCTCGCGCAGGCCCGCGATCACCTCGTTGCTGAAGGGGCAGGAGGTGAAGACCGCGTTTGATTCGATCAGGATGATCTGCAGATTGTCCTGCGCACGCTTCAGCGCGCGGGCGCAAGCGGCGCCGCCGAAACCGCCGCCGACCACGACGACACGTCCCGTGGATTGCGCGCGCAAGATCGATGGCCGCGCCAGCGTCGCGGCCGCCATGGTGATGCCGAACACGGCATTGCGCCGTGTCACCGGGCGCGTGGTCATCAGGGGCATCTGAATAAGGCTGCGGCGGCGATCTCGCGCCGCCGCAGCATGTTGCTTTAAGCGAAGGTGATGTTCTGGTCGCGCAGCGGGAACGAGCGGACCCGCTTGCCCGTCGCGGCGAAATAGGCGTTGAGCACTGCCGGCGCCGCAACGCCGATGGTCGGCTCGCCGACGCCGCCCCAGAATCCGCCGCTCGGCACCATCACCGATTCCACCTTCGGCATCTCGTTGATGCGCATCGAATTGTAGGTGTCGAAGTTGGTTTGCTCGATCTTGCCGTCCTTGACGGTGCAGCCGCCGTAGAACAGGGCGGAGAGGCCATAGACGAAGGAGCCAGCGATCTGCCGCTCCACCTGCGCCGGATTGACGATGTAGCCGGGATCGGTGGAGGCGACGATGCGATGCACCTTGATCTTGCTGCCGTCGGTCACCGAGATCTCGGCGGCGCCGGCGACATAGCTGCCATAGCCCATCACCTGCGCAATGCCGCGATAGACGCCCTGCGGCGCCGGCGTGGTCCAGCCGATCTTCTCGGCCACGGCATTGAGCACGGCCAGATGCTTGGGGTGACTGCCCATCAGCTTGCGGCGGAATTCGAGCGGGTCCTGGCCTGCGGCCTGGGCCAGCTCGTCCATGAAGCATTCCATGTAGATCGCGTTGTGATTGACGTTGACGCCGCGCCAGAAGCCGGGCGGAACGTGCGGGTTGCGCATCGCATGCTCGATCAAGAGGTTCGGCACCGAATAGCCGAACGCGGCCTCGCCGGACTGGGCGACGCCCTGGAAGGCGGCCGGGTCCATGCCGTTCTGCAGTGCTTCGGGGCGCAGCGAGAACAGGATCGACTGGCCGGACAGGCGGTAGTGCAGCGCGACCAGATTGTTGTTGGCGTCGAACGCGCCGGTCATCTTGCACTGGGTGATCGGGTGATACCGGCCGTGCGCCATGTCCTCCTCGCGCGACCACAGCAGCTTGATCGGCGTGCCCGGCATCTGCTTGGCGACCATGACCGCCTGACGGACATAGTCGGTCTGGCCGCGCCGGCCGAAGCCGCCGCCGGGCATCACCTTGTGCACGTCGCACTTCTCCGCCGGCAGGCCGGAGGCCTCCAGCACCGCCGCGAAGGCAGCTTCACCGTTCTGCGTGCCGCACCAGACCTCGCACTTGTCCGCCGTGTAGAGCGCGGTGGCGTTCATCGGCTCCATGGTGGCGTGGTTCTGGTAGGGATAGCTGTAGACGGCCTCGACCTTCTTGGCGGCGCCGGCGATCGCGGACTTGGCGTCGCCGTTCTTGTTGCCGACATAGGCCGGCTGGTCGTTGTTCAGGCCTTCGGCCAGCCACTTTGCAATGGACTCGCTGGAGACTTTTGCGTTCTCGCCTTCGTCCCAGACGATCGGCAGCGCTTCCAGCGCGGTCTTGGCGTGCCACCAGGTGTCGGCCACGACCGCGACCGCGGTATCGCCGACCCTGACGACCTTCTTGACGCCTTTCATGCCGGCGATCTTGGACTCGTCGTAGCTCTTCAGCTTGCCGCCGAACACCGGGCAGTCCTTGATCGCGGCGTTGAGCATGCCCGGCAGCTTGACGTCGATGCCGTAGATCATGGTGCCGGTGGTCTTGTCGGCGGTGTCGAGCCGCTTGACGCCCTTGCCGACCAGCCGCCAGTCCTTCGGATCCTTCAGCTTGACGTCGGCCGGCGGCGTCAGCTTCGCCGCAGCTTCGGCGACCTTGCCGTAGGTCGTGGTCCTGCCCGATGGCGTATGGGTGATGACGCCGTTGGCGACGGTGCATTCGGAGGCCGGCACTTTCCACTCATTGGCGGCGGCCTCGATCAGCATCACGCGCGCGGTGGCGCCGCCCTTGCGGACATAGTCCTGCGACGAGCGGATGCCGCGGCTGCCGCCGGTCGAGAAATCGCCCCAGACGCGCTTGCGGGCGACGCTCTGGCCCGGCGTCGGATATTCGGTGGTGACCTTGGTCCAGTCGCATTCCAGCTCCTCGGCGACGAGCTGGGCAAGGCCCGTCAGCGAGCCCTGGCCCATCTCGGAGCGGGCGATGCGGATCACCACGGTGTCGTCGGGCCGGACCACGACCCAGGCGTTGACCTCCGGCGAGCCATCGGCCGCGCGGACCACAGTGGGGCCACCGAACGGGAGATCGAGGCCGATCGCAAGGCCGGCGCCGATAGCGGCGGTGCCGATGACGAAGGCGCGGCGGTTCATCTTGGGAGAGACGTGCTTGTTCATGGGCGGCTCCTTTAGGCGCTTGCGATCGTGTGGATCGCCTCGCGCACCTGCTGGAAGGTGCCGCAGCGGCAGATATTGGTGATGGCCTCGTCGATGTCGGCGTCGGTCGGCTTCGGCTTCTCGTTCAGGAGCGCCGCCACCGCCATGATCATGCCGCTCTGGCAATAGCCGCATTGCGGCACGTCCTGGGCGATCCAGGCCTCCTGCACCTTGTGCAGCGTGGCTCCGGAGGCGAGCCCCTCGATCGTGGTGATCTTCTTGCCCTCGGCCTCGGCGACCGAAATCCCGCAGGAGCGGGTCGCGACGCCGTCCATGTGAACCGTGCAGGCACCGCATTGTGCAATGCCGCAACCATATTTGGTGCCGGTCAGGCCGGCATTTTCGCGGATCGCCCAGAGCAGCGGGGTATCCGGCTCCACGTCGAGCGTGAAGGATTTTCCGTTGATTGTTAGGTTTGCCATCGCAGTCCCCTGATTGGCCCAATCCACCGATTGGACTCAGGGGCGCAATGTGTCCGGCAAATTGGAACTGTTCAAATCAATAGTCCGAGGGGCAACTATCGAAGATTCTCGCGCCTGCGGGAAGATTGGGGCACCCGCGGTGTTTTGCCTCGCCCCCGGTGGGCGGGTAAGCTACCTTTCCGGGTGCGCCAATTCTCCGGCTTGGAGCGACGTTTGCAGGTTCCCTCGCATGGCACCGACCATAGTTTGGTCCATTTGCCGGGGTGCAAGACGATGGCTCTTTGCTACACTGCGCCCGAGTCAAAAGGAGTTCCGTCGACGTGCCAAGCCCCTGCAACGTACTGATGCTCTATCCGCTGTTCACGGCGGAGTCGTTCTGGAGTTTTGGCGAATCCTGCAAGCTAATGGGCGTGCGGCGTCCCGCCGCGCCTCTGGGCTTGATCACGGTCGCCGCGATGTTGCCCAAGGACTGGAGCGTCCGGCTGGTCGATTGCAACACGCAAGCCTTCGGTGACGAGGATCTCGCCTGGGCCGATGTGGTCTTCACCGGCGGCATGCTGCCGCAGCAGGCCGACACGCTGCGCCTGATCGAACTCTGCCGCGCGGCCGGCAAGCCGGTGGTCGTCGGCGGTCCCGATCCGACCTCCAGCCCGCACATCTATGAGAAGGCCGACTTCCGGGTGCTCGGCGAGGCCGAGGGCGTCATCGACGAATTCCTCGCGGCCTGGGAGAGCGGGCAGCGCTCCGGCGTCTTCACCGCGCCGAAATTCCAGGCCGACGTCACCAAGACGCCGGTGCCGCGCTTCGACCTCCTGAAGTTCGAGGACTACCTCTATCTCGGTGTGCAGTATTCACGCGGCTGCCCGTTCACCTGCGAGTTCTGCGACATCATCGAGCTCTACGGCCGCGTGCCCAGGACCAAGACGACCGAGCAGATGTTCGTCGAGCTCGAGACGCTCTACAACATGGGCTACCGCGGCCATCTCGACTTCGTCGACGACAATTTCATCGGCAACAAGAAGTCGCTGCGGCAGTTCCTGCCCCGGCTCGCCGAATGGCAGCGCGCCCACAACTACCCCTTCGAGCTATCGACCGAGGCCTCGGTCAATCTCGCCGACGATCCTGAATTGCTGGAGCTGATGGGCGCCGCAAACTTCTTCGGCATCTTCGTCGGCATCGAGAGCCCCGATCCGGCAACTCTGGTCGCGATGCGCAAGAAGCAGAACACACGGCGCAACATCGCCGAGAGCATCCACAAGATCTACGCCGCCGGCATCCTGGTCACCGCCGGCTTCATCGTCGGCTTCGACAACGAGAAGGTCTCGATGGCCGAGGCGATGATCGATTTCATCGAGGAGGCGGCGATTCCCGTCGCCATGGTCGGCCTGCTCTATGCCTTGCCGAACACGCAGCTCACGCGCCGGCTCGAGCGCGAAGGCCGGCTGCATCCGGGCCACGATGTGGCGCCGACGATCGGTGCCGATCAGTGCACGGCCGGCATCAACTTCGATCCGGTCCGCCCGTTGCGCGACATCCTGACCGATTATAAGCGGGTGCTGGAGCATATCTACAGCCCGGCCGCCTATGCCGGCCGTGTCGACAAGCTGATGAGCCTGCTCGACCGCTCGAGGCAGCGCCACGAGCTCGCCGAGGGCGACATCCGCTCGCGGGTCGGCGCGATGGAGACGGTGCACCGCGTGGTCACCGCCATTCCGGAGGCGCGCGGGCCGTTGTGGCAGACCTTCATGAACTGCGCCAAGCGCGACACCTCATCGGCGCGCATCGCGGTGCAGTTGATTGCGGCCTATGCGCATCTCGGCCCGTTCTCGCACAAGGTGATCGAGGCCATCGATGGGCGCCTCGCTGCGATCGACGATGGGCCGGTCGTGCCGGCGGCAGCGGCGATCGACACGACGGCCGCCCGGCACCTGGCCTGAGAGCCTACTTCACCGCGAGCCGCAGGAAGCTCATCACGGCGCCGAGCGCGGCAAAGCCGGCGCCGAGCGCCAGCGCGACGGTTGCGCCGTTGTGTCCGGCGATGGCGAAGCAGGCCGCGGCGAGCGCGGCACCGGTCGTCTGTCCGGTCAGGCGGGCGGTGGCGACGATGCCCGAGGCGCTACCGCTGCGATGTGGCGGCGCGCTTCCCATCAGCGCCTTCATGTTCGGTGCCTGGAAGAAGCCGAAGCCCATGCCGCAGATCATGATGCGCCAGACGATATCGGGGATGCTCGGGCTTGCCGGAAGCAGCGCGAGCAGCGCCATGCCGATGCCGAGCAGCACGAGGCCGATGCCGCCCAATAGGCCCACCGGATGGCGGTCGGACAGGCGGCCCGCGATCGGCGCCATGATGCCGACCACCAGCGGCCACGGCGTCATGAAGAAGCCGGTCTCGACCTGCGAACGTCCCAGCACGTCCTCGAAATAGAACGGCAGCGAAACGAAGGCGAGGCCCTGTACGGCAAAGGAGCACACGGCCGTCGCCGCCGACAGCGCGAACATCGGCCGGCCGAACAAGTCGATCGGCAGCATCGGCGCTGGATGATCGGCATGCCGGCGCGTCAGGATGAAGCCGAGCGCGATGGCCGCAATCAGCTCGATGCCGACGACGACCGGCGACAGATTATGCGCGGCGCTGCCGATGCCGGTGATGAACAGGCCGAGGCAGGCGGCGGCGAGCAGCGCGCCGAGGAAGTCGAAGCCGTGATCGGCCCGCGGCGTCTTCGGCAGCATCGCAAAGCCGATGCCGGTCGCAACCAGGCCGAACGGGATGTTGACGGCGAACAGCCACGGCCATGGCCCGACCGCGAGGATGGCGGAGGCGATCGACGGTCCGAAGGTGAAGGCGGTCGCGACCACCAGCGCGTTGTGACCGAAGCCGCGGCCCTGCATCCGTCCGGGATAGACGAAGCGCACCAGCGCCGTGTTGACGCTCATGATGCCGCTCGCGCCGAGGCCCTGCAGCGCGCGTGCGACCAGCAGGCTGTCGAGCGACCACGCCACCGCGCAGAACAGCGAAGCGATGGTGAACAGGATCAGGCCGCCGAGATAGATGCGCTGGTGCCCGACGATCTCGCCGAGCGCCCCGAGCGGCAGCAGCGTCGCGACCAGCGCGATCTGGTAGACGTTGACGACCCAGACCGACTGCTCCGGCGTGACGTGCAGGTCGGCGGCAATGGCGGGCAGTGCGATGTTGGCAATCGCGGTGTCGAGCGAGGCCATCGCCAGCGCGGTGAAGATCGCGGCAATCGCCCAGCGCCGCTGCGTGACCGGAAGGCCGTCGGCAATGGGATGGTCGGGCTCGCGCGCTGCGGCAGGTAACGTGATTGTCATTGCGTGAGCGCGTTGCTCCGGCGGCGTGGCTGAAAGGGACTTTTGGCATGTACTACGCCGAAGGCGGCTTCCACAGGCATATGCTTGCATGCTGTGTATGCGCGAAGGTGAGGCGATGTCGCCTCGCGCCGGCGTATGATCGCGCCGGCTGCCGCAATGATAGGGAAACGCCATGCAAATCGTCGTTCTGCCCGGTGACGGCATCGGGCCCGAGATCACGACCGCGACATCGGGCGTGCTGCGCGCGGCCTCCGAGCGCTTCCAGCTCAATCTGCGGCTCGAGGAGCACGCGGTCGGGCATGCGAGCCTGAAGCAGTTCGGCACGACGGTGCGCCCCGAGCTTCTCGACGTCGTCCACGCCGCGGACGGCCTGATCCTGGGCCCGACCGCGACCTTCGACTTCAAGGACGAGGCGCATGGCGAGATCAACCCTTCACGCCACTTCCGCAAGAGCCTCGACCTCTACGCCAATGTCAGGCCGGCGCGCACTTATGCCGGGCGGCCCGGCCGCATCGGTGATTTCGACCTCGTCGTGGTGCGCGAGAACACCGAAGGGTTTTATGCCGACCGCAACATGGAGCAGGGCAACGGCGAGATGCTGGTCACGCCTGACGTCGCGATCTCGCTGCGCCGGATCACGCGCCTGTGCTGCGAGCGCATCGCGCACGCCGCCTGCCGTCTCGCGATGAAGCGGCGCAAGCATCTCACCATCGTGCACAAGGCCAATGTGCTCAAGATCGGCGACGGCATGTTCCTCGACATCTGCCGCGCGGCGGCGAAGAGCTATCCGGGTCTCGAAGTCGACGACATCCTGGTCGACGCGATGATGGCGCATGTGGTGCGCAATCCCGATCGCTTCGACGTGATCGTCTCCACCAACATGTTCGGCGACATCCTGTCTGATCTCACCGCGGAGCTCTCCGGCAGCCTCGGCCTCGGCGGCTCGCTCAATGTCGGCGACCGCTATGCCATGGCACAGGCCGCGCATGGTTCGGCGCCCGACATCGCCGGACAGGACGTCGCCAATCCGGTCTCGCTGATCCTGTCGACGGCACTGCTGCTGGCCTGGCACAGCGAGAGAAGCGGCGCGGTGCGCTATGAGGAAGCGGCGCGTGCGATCGAGGGCGCGGTGGCGAAGGCGCTTCGCGAGGGCAGGGCGACGCGCGACGTCGGTGGCAAGCTCGGCACCATCGCGGCAGGCGCTGCGATCGCGGAGATCCTGCAGGCGGAGTGAGCCGGCACTGTGCGTTCTTTCTTTTCTCCGAGGCTCACAACAAAAGTGTCGAAAACAACCCCATGCACAGTAGAAGGGGCCTTGATCGATAAGGGATTTTCGGCCCGCGCCGCGACGGCATGTCCTGCCGTGACGACGTTTGACACGTCGGGCAAAACACCGGCCACGCTGCTATCGTGCCGCCGATCGAGCGAGGCCCGGTCACAGCAGCGCACATCGAAGAGTCGCGACAAAATGACACGCTCGACGAGCGTGTGAAGTAGATCACTTGTCGAGGCGTGTTTCCCGTACAAGAATAGATCGTGTCAATATGCAGCGGTAGCGAGTGCTCCGCCTGACCGAGCCTTGCGACGCCTGCTTCAGCACTGTTGGAGTGGTCAATGGCCGGCAAGGACCGACAATCCTTCGAACTTGCCTTTCTGCACTCTGCCACTCGAGAGCGCCCGCAAGCCGTTCAGGGCGAGCTGAACGGCGCAGGCCTCCATTTCAACGTCTTCGAGGCTTCCGGTCGCAACAACGGCCAGGTGTGATTTTCGGCATCTTGGTAACCCAAGACGAATCTGCGTCTTGATCGTTTTTCAGCTTCTTGGTCGCTATGTGTGAGAGGGCCAAGTGCGTAGTACGCATATCATTTCTGACTTGCATCTCGGTGGTGATTACGCGCACCCGCGCGGATCGGGCAAGCGCGGCTTCCGGCTGTGCACCCGCGCCGATGCAGTGGCACAGTTCATCGATGGCATCACTCAGAAGTTCGCACAGCAAGGTCCGAGCGAGCTGATCCTGAACGGCGATACGGTCGACTTTCTAGCAGAGCACGATGAAAAGCCGAATGCATGGTCTCCCTTCACGAGAGATCCGGGCCTGGCAGTCAAGAAACTTCAATCGATCGTCGAACGGGACCAGGCCGTGTTCGACGCCATGGGGCGGTTTCTCGACAAGGGAGGCCGTCTCGTGGTGCTGCTCGGAAATCACGATATCGAACTGAGCCTGCCTACGGTGCGCGCAGCGTTCCGCCGCGCGCTCGGCATCAAGGCAGGTCATGATTTCGAATTTCTCTACGACGGCGAGGCTTACATTGTCGGCGACGCGCTGATCGAGCATGGCAATCGCTACGACAGCTGGAACCAGGTCGATTACGACGCACTTCGTCATGTTCGCTCGGTTCAGTCGCGCCGGCTGGATGTACCCGATGAGCATGTGTTCACCCCGCCCGCCGGCAGCGAGATGGTGACCGAAGTCATCAATACGATCAAGCTCGACTATCCGTTCGTGGATTTGCTGAAGCCCGAGACGGCCGCCGTGGTGCCGATGCTGCTCGCCCTCGAGCCGGGCTTTCGTTCGCGCCTTGCCACGATCGCCCTCCTCTACAAGCGAACCCGCAGCCACGGTCTCTCGAATCCGGTGACCCCCAGGTTCGGCGGCGACATTCGGTCCGAGCAGGATATCAGCATCATTCCCGGCGAGGATATTGGAGGCCGCACCGACCCCGCCCCGGAGGGATTTGGCGAAGAGATTTCTTCCGATGGAAACGTGAAGACAGATACGGATCGGTCCGAGAAGAGCGCGGCACTGAAGGAGGCGCTGCAGGCTGCGTTGGGAAACCAGGCCGAACGGTTTCTCCGGGACCTCGACACCGAAATTGCCGAAGCCGATCCGCTTGGCCAGCTTGGAGACGAGGTCACCGCGTCCGACACTGTCAGCCGGATCTACGGCTTCGCGGCGCTCCTCTTCGGGCGCACGTCCCAACCCTTCGAGAGGCGAATGCCCGCGCTGCTGAAGGCCATGCGTGGCCTGCAGGACACCGATACGTTCGAGCTCGGCACGGAAAGCGCGAAGGAATATCTGGACGCCGCGCAAATGCTCTGCGATCGCGGCGGCTTCCGCTATGTCGTGTTCGGCCACACCCATCAAGCCAAGCGCGTATCTCTGGGCGACGGCCGGTTCTATTTGAACACCGGTACATGGGCCGATGTCCTCCGGTTTCCCAATGAGATTCTGAAGTCCGAGGCCGACGCGCTGCCCGCCTTGCAGGCTTTCGTGGCGCAGATGAAAGCCGGCGATTTTTCCGCCTGGACGTTGTTTCGTCCCACCTATGTCCATTTTGAGGTCGGTGACGATGGAAAGGTTTCGAAGGCTGAACTTCTGAACTTCTCGGAGGCCGCAACGTCATGAACCCCTGCGTTCCCAGCGCGTCTTGGCACTCCGGCGCCCGGCGCTTGCCGGACAGCCGCCATGGATGAATTTCGCGACGCGATCGCCAGGATCACCATCGATGGTGAAAACGGGCGCGGCACGGGTTTCCTCGTGGCGCCCGACATCGTGGCAACCGCGCTTCACGTCGTCGCCGACCGGAAGGTCGAACCACCCGCTTTTTTCGCCGGCACGATCCATCTCGAATTCCGTGGTGGCCACAAGACCGCCGCCGAGGTGATACCCAATAAATGGAATCAGGACGCGGACTGCGTTCTGCTGCGATGCCTCGAGCCAGGGCAGTTGGCCGCCTATCCGACGATTCCGCTGCGCGAGACGATTGCGCCAGGCGAACTGGATCAGTCGGATGATCTGTTCAAGACCCGAGGCTATCCCGACGCGCAGCCGGTCGACGGTATGACCTGGGCCGGCAAGGTCAGGGATTACGGGGCGCAACTGACCAACTTCTATGCGCAGCGGCGATCTGCATACCAGCCGGTCCTGCAACTCTTCTGCGAGGAGGCTGGTGCCGGCAGCGGCGCACCGCCGAAGGGGCTCTCGGGCGCTCCCATCATTGTCGGCACCGCGGCGATCGGATTGATGCGCTTCGCCCTGATGCAGGACGGTCGCGCAGTCGCCGGCACCCTTTACGGCTGCAGCGCCCGGGACATTGTTGCGCTCGACCCGGAACGGTTGAGCTTGCGGCCGCCGCTCGCGCCAACCGTCCTCCTGACGCCGGAGCAGATGGCGCAATTGGCGGGACTTCTGGCTACGGCCTTCGCGGACAATCTCAACGGTCTGCGCCGCATCGTGAGATTTTCGCTTGGCGCCCAGGTGGAGCGCAGCGCGACACCGGCCAAGGACGTCGACGAGTTCATAGCCACGCTGCTGCCCGCGCTGGCTCAACAAGGACCCGGCATGATCAGCGTGCTCCTGCGCAGTGCCATTACTGCACGTCCAGAGAACCAGGATCTGCGCGCCTTCGCGCAACAGGTTTCACCGCAGGTATCACCTTATTCGCTGCAGCCGCTGAGCGATGATCGCGACGTTCAGGAAGCCCATGATCGCGAGTTGGAAAGCAAGATTGAACGCGCGCTGATAGACCTGAATCGTATCAGGCAGGCGCGGGACCTCCATCACATCATGGCCAGCTACCGGCCCGACTTCGAAAAGACACGCCAGCAGATCGTCGTCCTCGCCAAGTACAAGGAGCTGCACAACTGCCTGCACGAGCTGCAGAAGCGGCTCAATCAGATAGACAACAACGTCGGACGCCTCAAATCGGGTGACAATGTTGGGTTATACTTGAAGGATGATGCAAATTTCCTGCGAAACTTGGCCAGAAAGGCTCGCAACCAGACCGTGAATCTTCCGACGGCGGAAGACGAGCAGGGCTGGATCAATGAGCTCGATGCCTGCGCCGAAGACATGAAGGCCGCGAGTCTCGCAGTATCCGTCATCGACGAAAAAGTTCTGCTCGTGCCCGAGCGCCTCGCGCATCTTTTGCCCAAAGCTTCGCACATCAACAAGGAGCTGGTCGGCACGGCAAAGGATGTTGGCCTCAATAACTTCGCCGAAACAATGCGCCTGGTCGAGCAGCAGCTTGGCGCAGCCATGCCGG
Source organism: Bradyrhizobium sp. B117 (assembly GCF_038969555.1). Lineage (NCBI taxonomy): Bacteria > Pseudomonadati > Pseudomonadota > Alphaproteobacteria > Hyphomicrobiales > Nitrobacteraceae > Bradyrhizobium > Bradyrhizobium sp. B117. Next base: position 7,273,811 of record NZ_CP152414.1, on the reverse strand, counting down.
AGAACTCCTTGAGCCGTCTGCGCGAGGGTACGCTTTCAGTCGGCAGGCTGCGGGCACGGCTTGCTGGCTTGGTTTCCGAGCACGACGAGTGGCAATCCCTCAATACTGACCTCGAATACACCAAGACCCAAAAGAAGATTCAGCCCCAGGCCAAGTTTTCGTCATGGCCGCAGTTCAAAGCCAAACTCATCGCATTGTGCGATGCGTTTCCCCAGGAAGAGTGGTCGATAGATTTGAAGACAATGATGAAGCCGTGGATGGCGGACGAACCGCCGCCCGAACCGCAAATACCGGCCAACATCAGGAAGCTCGAGGAAGATTTTCAAACTTTCTACAAGCAATGCGTCGATCGCTTCATAGAGGTCGACCACGAGCTGAACGAGCTTTGCAAGAAGATCGCGTCGTTTGAGATACCGCTTGACGCTCTCCTGAGCGCATAACTGGATCTGACCGCAATGACCATGACAGCGAATGAATCTCAGGCTTACGCGTCGCTGACGGTTCTCAAGAATGCAAGCGATGCCTTGATCGCAAGCCTCCCCGAAGATGAAATTCCGATTTCCGACTCGGAGCGCGATGCTCTCTGCGAGCGGATAGGGCAGTTCATCGATCAAGCCACCATGGCCGGTACCGTCCTGGATGCACCGGACGATCGAAGGGCCGCACAGGCGCTTGTCGATTTCTGGCTGGCGAAAAGCTACGCGATCGCCAGCGAAGCTCACACCAAGCAACGGTCGTCGGCAAAGGCCAGCACTTTGCTGTGGCCCTTTGATCTCGCGGCGGTTACGGCTACGGCCGCCAAGGGCGACAGGGTACTGGCCTCGCTCAGCCGGAAAGACGAGGAAGAGCCCAGGAGCTTTCTGCGCCAAATTGTGCCACGCTTCGCTCCCTGGCTTGGCAAAGATGCCGCCAGCTACCAGGATCTCGCGCGACGGATGCTGTTGCGCGCCATTCGTCTGTCGGAAGGTGAGGAAACGTGCGAGGCGGTCACAGTAAAGCGCAACGATCTTCTTTCGTTGGGTGATCTCAAGCGATCGAAAGAAGTGTTTGATGCCCTTGTCGCGTCGGGCGTTTTGCACGTCGAATCCAACGAGACGGGAGATATGGTCTCGCTGCGGTATGATGCGCTGACCCGAGAGTGGGATGCACTTCGATCAATGATCGCTGAGCGCGCTGACTTTCGCGGTACAGCGTTAATTTGGGATCGGCGGGCGCGCAGCATTCGTGCGCTGGGATCCGCCGGGCAAGCCAATAGGGCGCTGACAGACTATGCTGACCTGAACGCGTTGGAGCGGGAGTATATAGCAGCCAGATCGTCGTATGGCCGCAACATGGTCATTGCCATGTCGCTTGTCTGCGCTGTGGCGTTCCCAGCTCTAGGGGTTGTCTCGAAGCATCTCTATGACCGCTGGGCAGCGGCGAAGGAGGAAGCCGAGATAGCCAAGCTCGTGCTCGTGGCGGTCACGACGAACAATACGCAACTGAAAGAACAAACCATTCGGAAGCTCGCCCAATATCGCAAGCCGCTTAACCTGCAATCGCAGCTTCTGCAGGATCTCGACCTGGAAGGACTGTATACCGGCACCAACACGGCTGTGATCTCGGAATTCTTCCAATCGGCGATCGTGAAAGTAAATTTGAGCGGTGCGACTCTTCCATACGCTTCATTCAGTCAAAGCAATATTCAGAACGTCAACTTCTCGGGTGCCGAATTGTCGTCGGCGCGCTTCGACGAAGCGATCATCACCAAGACAAATTTCTCCGGGGCAACGCTGTATCGCGCCATTTTCGACTACGCGCAATTCAACGACGTCAACGATTTCTCGAACACCGACCTCCGGTCTACCTCGTTTAGAAACGTCACGATAAATGGTGATCTCACTTTCACCGGAACTGCGTGGTGGCTTGCCTTTGGCTGGACCCTGCCGCAGATCGAAAAATTCGCCGCGCAATATGGCAAGATCAAAATCGAGGACGCCAAGATATTCAATAAGGATATCGACGCAAGAAAGAAGAACCTCGCTGGTGCGGGCGGGCCGGAAAACCACGCACGGGCGCTGAACGAAGTCGCGTGGACTTACGCCATCTACGGAGCTGATCTGCCGAGCGCGCTGAAAAGCGTAAATGACGCCTTGGATGAACTTAAGAAAATCAAGGGAGCATCGAAGGAGTGGCTAGCCGATAGTCGGGCGAACTTCACAGATACGAAGGCTTATATTCTGTTGCAGCTAGATAAGCCGAAAGATGCTGTAGATTTGTTCGGGGGGCTCGAGAGGGATGAGGCCCTTTCACGGGGTGATTTGCTATTCAAATATGCCATCGCATTGCACGCGCTCGCGACGCTGGAAAAGAGCGATGACGAAAGGCGGCGGCTTGATCAGAAGGCAGAAACCTATCTCGAGAAGTCACTTAAGGGTCGCAACTACGTGCCCAGCCACGAACTCTACCTTCTGCGTGACTACATAAAGGACGCATTCAGGGCGCAACTCGCCGCCAAATTGAGCAAGGAGTCGAATTGACCACTATTCACATGGATACGGCAGGTCCGGCTTAACACCGTCCGCTGCAGCCTGCGACGGCAACCGTCGGGTTTACGACCAGGCATGTACCCACCGCCAGGCCGGCCAGAGCCAGCAACCCGATTCCAAAAGCAAATGCGCGAATATGTTTCATTGAACTCTCCTACGCATACGCGGCAACGGTGGTGCAAGTAACAAAGGACCCGTGCAGGTACAATGTGTTGCGCTGCAATGCTCGCGTGGGCCGGTGTTCAGGTGCTGTTCCCTGACCCGACGAGCTGTGCCGCCATCCCACAACCTAGCGCACCTGGTCCAGACATTGTGTGATCTGCTTCACTTTCGAAGTCCCCCTGATGGCTGCTTCTGGCCGTCGGCCGGCTGGTAAGGCGAGCTGCCACGTCCGCTATTGAGAGCGAGTGGAGGAGCTGATCGGATTCAGGAGCCCCGCCGCAAAACCGATACCTCCGCAGCCCCATCTACCGGGTCACCGTGCCCGTGACGTACCGCGCCACCGGGCCCGGGCGAAACCCGCGCCACGTTTTCACGAGGATGCTCTATGACTGCAGCCGGGGAACGAGGCGCACCGCATTCTCGTGGCCGATTGCATCGAGATCCCTGGTCGAGAGGCCAAGTTTTTCCAGCTGCGCGAACTGGTTGAAGCCGAAGTACGGATAGTCGGTGCCGTAGGTGATCTGGGAGGCGGGCACGAGCTTGAGCAGCGCCGCCATCGATGGCGCGAAGGTCGCGTTCGCAGTGTCGTAATGAAGCCGGCGCAGCTCGCCTTCGATCCCGTCCGGCGCAAACTCCTTCAGGTCGGGCCGCGCCCCATAGAACGAATTGATCCGCCCGGCCATCATCGGAATCGTGCCGCCGGCATGCGAGAACAGCCACTTGATGTCGCGGTGGCGGGCAAAGGCGCCGCTAAGCAGCAGGCTCGTCACCGTGCGTGTGGTGTCGTGCGGGACCTCGATCACCGCCGGAAACGTGCCGACGCTGAGCGCGCTACAGCAACTCGCGACCAGCGGATGCACATAAACGACCGCCTTGCGGCGGTTCAGCTCTTCGAGCACTGGCCTGTAGGCGGCATTGCCGAGCCATTTGTCGCCATAGCTGCTTTGCAGTCCGATTCCGTCCGCCTTCAGCGTGTCGAAGGCATATTCGATCTCCTTGAGCGTGGCATCGACATCCAGCATCGACAAGGTCGCGAACAGGCCGAAACGGCCAGGATGGTCGCGGATCATCTCCGCCGCGTACTCGTTGCAGATGCGGACGAGCCGGCCGGCCTCCGCCGGCCCGAGGTCGAACCATACGCCCGGCGTGGAGGCGATCGACAGGATGCCGGTCCGTACGCCATTGCGGTCCATGTCCTCAACGAGCTTCTCGCGGGTCCAGGCGACTTGACCGGGAAAGTGCGGCTGCTTGCGTGCGTCTTCGTAGCCGAGCCAGAGCTTTTGATATTCGGGCGGATAGAAATGAAGGTGGGTATCGATCAGCGCTGGCCTTGTCTGTCCGTATGCCGCAACGGTCGGGATGGCCGAGGCCAGGCCAAGCGCACCGGCTCCTGCAAGAAAGCCGCGCCGCGACCAGGACGGGCCGCAACAGGAAGGGCAGGAGTGATGCTCTCGTGATGTCCGATCCAACGTGTTCATGTTGCGTGGCTCTCGTGACGAATTGGCAAGGGCAGGCCCCGGTGGTGCTCACCCAGGCGATGAACGTCGTCCATTTGCAGTCCCGTGCGACTGCAGCGTGGGTCATCATTGTTGGGAGTTTAAGTGTGCCGATTTTTCGTCGCCGGGCGATACCCCGCCTTGTCACGTCATCGCATCACGGCAGCAACTTTATGTGAACGCGGCGTCGGCCTTCGTCGGCTTCATCGTCGTCCCGCGCGTGCTGACGCTGTATGTGATCCCGCCGGCGGGCGAGGGATGAAGTCCGTAGGATGGGTAGAGCGCTTGCGAAACCCATCACGTTTCAGGTTAAATGGCGGTTGATGGGTTTCGCTGCGCTCTACCCATCCTACGCTCTAGTAGGCCCAGTAGCTGCCGGAGGGGGCGCAATAATCGCCACCATAGCCGTAGTCGCCGCCATAGCCATAATACGCTGCGGGCGGGTAGCTGTAGCCGTAGCTGTAGGCGGGATAGCCGCCATAGCCTCCGTAATAGACGCTCCGCGCAATCGCGCCGCCGACCACGGCGCCGGCGACGCCATAACCGAGGCCGCGATAGCCGTAGCCGCGATAGCCCCAACCGCGGTAGCCCCAGCCGCCGCCGCGATAGCCATAGCCGCCGCGCCAGCCGCCGACCCAGCGCACTTCGGTCGTGGTCGGCTCGACCATTGCTTTGATCGCCGACAGATGTGTGGGGATCGGCCCGGCCTGGGCGCCCGTGCCGAGAAGCAAGGTGCTTGCCGCAGCGAGCATCAGGCGACGCAGGGAGTTCGAGGAGGTCATGATCGATCATCTCCTTGGCTATGGGGCGGCGCTTCTGCGCGGCCATCGACAACCATTCCGGAATGACGGTGCCGTGGCAAGCTTGATCTAGATCAAGTATCCGGCGCCAGGCGCCGCCTGCGCAGGCCTCCTTACGCGGGCGCGTCCAGCGCCTTCAACTCGTCAGCCGCGGAGATGATCGCATTGCGGATCGTCAGGAAATACTCCGCATCGATCCGGGAGGCGAGCCAGTCCAACTCTCCCCTGTAGCCGTGCTCATTCTCCTTGCGGACAACGCCTTCCTCGATCAGGGCGTCGAGGCAGCGGCGGACGTTGGAGCGCGGCAATCCCAGATGCCTGGACAGATCGGACGCCGTCAATGGCGGTGCGCCGAGATCGTCGGCGACGCGGATCGCCAGCGCCGTCAGCAGCTCTTCGAACACCGCCCCGAGATGCTTGCGCGCGTAGCCGCTGCGCATCGCCACGAAGCAGGCCACAGTCAGGCGGCCGATGATCGCCGATTGCTTGTGACGCTTCGCCAAGGCTGGATCTGAATTGTCTGGGATTTTTCCGGCCATTTTCGCCACTCTCGTTTTTGCTTGCATTTGTGTTTAGCGCGCGCATGTTCGTTTGCAAAACGCCCAGAAAACGCGAATGTGTCAGCTGGAGTCAAAGCGACCGTGCATAGAAGTCTGCCCTCCGCCGCAGAGTGCCGCGCACTCGCGAGGGCTTTCAACGGAAAGGCGACCGAAGCAGGTCTGCCCGCCAGGACTGCCACCATCCTGAAGAGCATATCACGCAGCCTCAGCGCACTGGCGAGCCAGCTCGAGATGCTGGGCGACACGGCCGCAGCCAAGCCGCCGATGTCGCCTCACGGCCCTTAGCTGTGGCCCTTGGCTGTGATCCCTGGCTGGTTTGTCATCAGCCAGCGGTTCGCGCCCGGTCGGACGCCTCGCGCGAGGAGGCGCGGTTTCCGTCTTAAGGTTGACTGGTGAGGTTAATATCGTCGTCTATTTGTCGATCCGCATTGAGCTCGTTATCCCTGTCATCCGTCAGGGACCAGAATGCTTGATAGAACCGCCACGCAAGAAGTGCCTGTCGGCGTTCAGCGCCGGCCGACCAGCGACTATCTGGTCGCGCTTGCGTTCTTTGGCGCGGTCGGCGGCGCGATGATCGCCTGGATCGGCGCGATCGCCTGGGTCAGCTGGCGTGTCCTCGAATGGACGTTGTCTTGACACGAGCCTGGGATCTCCATGGACGACTTTGAAGGCCTCTCCGACCATTTCATCTTGCGGATGTACGAGTTCATCCGCAACGAAGTGCAAGCCGATGCCTTGGCCGGCACCCCCCTCGTAGGCGTGCCTGCAAAGCAGCGCGCGGACCGCCTGTTTCGCGAGATCGGCCGCCGCGGTCTGTTCTGCCGGCCGATCGATTGGCCAGCCTATCTCGCCGCACCGGACGACCTCCACGATGCGCCTGCCGCGCAATTGCGCAAGATCACATCGGTCTGACCGCACATTCCGTCGTGCAAGTCCTGCACCTGTCGCATGGTCGCCCGTTATCGCCTCTTGTCACCCCTTGGCGGATTGTCGTCCCATCGCTAGGATCGCCGATATTGATCCTAAGTCATTTTCGGAATTCCAGATGAGCGCTCGCTATTTCGAGTTCACCACGAATGCCAAAGGCATGATCATCCTTCCCGGACTTTCCCCGGACGAGACCTTCGAGCTGGAGCAGCTGCTCCATCAGAATGACGATCTTCGAAGCGTGCCGGATCGGGTCAGGCTGGATGCGCTCTGCGAAAAGCACTGCCGCGCCGCCAAGAGCAGCGTCGCGACTTGAGCGCGACGGCTGCGATCAGATCGTGATCGACTTCAAGAGCAACGGCAAGCCGGTCAACGCAATGACTCTAAAGCACGATGAGATGAGGACGAATCGTCATCGCACTTTAGGTTGTTATTTGAGCATGATCTTTTAGAACTGATACCGCCGCAAGCCCCCATCCACTGGGATCACCGTGCCCGTGATGTAGCGCGCCACCGGCGAGGCCAGGAACACCGCGAGGGCTGCGAGGTCTTCCGGCTCGCCCCAATAGCCGACCGGAATCTCTTCCTCGGCAAAGCGCTCGCGATACTCCGGCGGATAGTTGCGGCGGATCTGCTCGCTCATGATGCGGCCGGGCGGGATGCAGTTGATGGTGATGCCGTGCTCGCCGATCTCGCGCGACAGGCCCTTGGCCCAGGCGTGCACGGCGGCTTTCGCCGCGAAGGCGGCGTTGAGGCCTTCCGGCTCGGATTTGCCGGTGATGTTGACGATGCGGCCCCATTTGCGCTCGATCATCTGCGGCAAGAGCGCATGGGCGATGCGGCGGTAGCTGGTGAAGTTCAACGCGATCGCCTCGTCCCATTTGCTGTCGGGCGCATCGACGGGGAGGGGACGGCTGCCGCCGGCATTGTTGATGAGGATGTCGACATGGCCGAGCTCCTTCAGCGCGAAGGCCGCGATCTTCTCCGCCGCGTCCTTCTCCATTACGTCCTGCGCGAGCGGCGTGATCAGCCCGCCGCCGACCTCCTTCACCAGCTCGGCGAGCAGGTCGGTGCGGCGCGCCACGCCGACGACGCGCACGCCTTCGGCAGCGAGGCCCTTGGCGATGGCGCGGCCGATGCCGATGCTCGCTCCCGTCACGACTGCGGTTTTCGATTTGAGCCCGAGGTCCATAACAACGCTCTCTTGTTTTTTGCGTGTTGCTGTTCGTTTCCTGCCCGTCCCGCCGGCTTTGCGAATTGCCTGATCGGGACGAGCAGTGGTAACCAAGAGCGGCAGCGAAGGAAACACGAAAAAGAAAAGGCGCATGTAATGGTCTGGGATCCGCAGCAATATCTGAAATTCTCCGGCCACCGCTTGCGGCCCGCCGTCGACCTGTTGATGCGGATTCCGGATGTCGGCCCGCGCACGGTCGCCGATCTCGGCGCCGGTGCCGGTAACGTGACGAAACTGATTAAGGAGCGCTGGCCGGACGCGGCCGTGACCGGTGTCGAGGGCTCGGCGGAGATGGTCGCCGCAGGCCGCAAGGCGGCACCTGACGTGGAATGGTCACATGAGGACCTCGGCCAGTGGCGTCCCTTGAGGCAATACGACGTCGTCTATTCCAATGCCGCACTCCACTGGCTGCCCAATCATGCGGCACTGTTTCCGTCGGTGATGGAGAAGGTGAAGCCCGGCGGCATCCTCGCGGTGCAGATGCCGCGCAACTTTCTGGCGCCCTCGCATGTGCTGATCGGCGAGACTGCATTGAGCGGCCCATGGCGGTCCAAGGTCGAGCACCTCGTCACGCCGCCACCAGTCGAGGGACCGGCGTTCTATCACGACCTCCTTGCTCCGATGTCAGCCAATATCGACATCTGGGAGACCGAATATCTTCAGGTGCTCGAGGGCGAGAACTCCGTGAAGGAGTGGACCAAGGGGACCTGGCTGACGCGCTATCTCGACGTCTTGCAGGGCGAGGAGAAGGCGGCGTTCGAAGCGGCCTACGGGGAGCGGGTCGCAAAAGCCTATCCCAAGAACGCCGCGGGGCAGACGCTGTTTCCGTTCCGCCGTCTGTTCATGGTCGCGCAGCGCAAGGGCTGATCGCCTTGCCGCAATGCGACATAAGCGCTCGCTCCATTGGGCCGGAGCCGGTGCCGGGTTGCGCATGCGGCAGCCGTCAAGATAGCTTGCCTACGGCAAATTGGGCTTAGGTCTAGTTGGCAGGGTGGCGGATTGCTGCCACTACTGGGGACGCAAAACAAAAAAGACCCGGTTTGCTGGGGTTATTGGGGAGGTCCTTCATGCGCAAACTGCTTCCTGCGGTCGCAGCGGCGACGCTCGCTTTCGCCACCTTCCTTGCGCCCCCCGCCTTCGCCCAGAGCCCGATCATCATCAAGTTCAGCCACGTCGTCGCCAACGACACCCCGAAGGGGAAGGGCGCGCTGAAGTTCAAGGAACTCGCCGAGAAGTATACCGACGGCAAGGTCAAGATCGAGGTCTATCCGAACTCCTCGCTCTACAAGGACAAGGAGGAGATCGAGGCGCTCCAGCTCGGCTCGGTGCAGATGCTGGCGCCCTCGACCGCGAAATTCGCCCCGCTCGGCATCAAGGAGTTCGAGGCGCTCGACCTGCCCTGGCTGTTCAAGGACGATGCGACCTATTCCAGCGCGATGAAAGGCACGGTCGGCAAATGGCTGTTCCAGAAGCTGGAAGCCAAGGGCATCACCGGGCTCGCTTATTGGGACAACGGCTTCCACATGGTGTCGTCGAACCGTCCGCTGATGAAGCCGGAGGATTTCAAGGGCCTGAAGTTCCGCATCTCCGGCTCGAAGATCGCCGACCAGTATTTCCGTCTTCTCGGCTCGATCCCGCAGATCATGGCGTTCTCCGAAGTCTACCAGGCGCTCCAGACCGGCGTCGTCGACGGCTGCGAGAACACCGCGTCCAACTATCTGACGCAGAAGTTCTACGAGGTGCAGAAGGACATCACCGTGTCCTATCACGCGCATTTGCAATACGCCGTCATCGTCAACTCGAAATTCTGGTCCGGCCTGCCGCCCGACACCCGCGCCCAGCTCGAGAAGGCGATGAACGAGGCGACCGACTACACCAATCTGATCGCGCATCAGGAAAACGAGGATGCGCTCGCCGAGATCAAGAAGACCGGCAAGACCACGCTGCATTATCTCAGCGACGCCGACCGCAAGGCATGGCAGGAGGCGATGCAGCCGACTTATAAATGGGCCAAGGGCCGGGTCGGGCAGGAAGTGCTCGATCTCGTCGCCAAGGAACTCGACGTCAAGATGAACTGACGCGTTTCCTGGAGAACAATACCAACGGTCGGGAGTGCAAGCACTTCCGGCCGTTTCGTATCGATAGGGGGATCTCGATTTGCTTCGCGTGCTCAATTCGGCGCTCAACCATCTCGAAGAATGGTTGATCGCGACGCTCATTGCGGCTGCAACCGGCCTGATCTTCATCGCCGTTGTGCACCGTTACGGCGCCGGCGAATCGATCGCCCTCTCCAGATGGGCGGCCGCACACGGGATGAGTTGGCTCGCGTCGCTGTCGATGGCGGTGTTCACCTTCCTGTCCGAGCTCGATCTGTCCTGGGCGCAGGAGCTCTGCATCTACATGTTCATCTGGATGGCGAAGTTCGGCGCGGCCTATGGCGTGCGGACCGGCATCCATGTCGGCGTCGACCTGCTCGTCAACCGCCTGCCGGAGCATTCGCGCAAGCACGTGATCCTGTTCGCGATGCTGTGCGGCGCGCTGTTCACCGGCATGATTGCCGCCTTCGGCGCCTCCTTCGTGCGCGAGATGTTCCACACCGGCCAGCAGTCCAACGATCTGGAAGCGCCGATGTGGTTCGTCTATCTCGCGATCCCGCTCGGCTCGGGCCTGATGTGCTTCCGCTTCCTCCAGGTTTCCTGGCACTACTATTGGACCGGCGAGCTGCCGCATCACGACGAGACCCATGTCGAGGGCGTCGAAGCCGACGCCTCGCCGGCGCTGCATCCGCAGCCCGCCGGCGCCGCAACCCGCGCGGCTGCGCGAAAAGTCTCGCCGCTCGGCGTCATCCTGATCATGGCGCCGGTCCTGATCTTCATGATGTGCCTTGCCGAGAAGTTCGGCGTGGTGGTGCTGCCGCACTGGATGCGCGCCGCGACCGTGTTCGCGCTCTTGATCGCGCTGATGCTGACCGGTATCCCGGTCTCGATCGCGCTCGGTCTCACCGTGATGACGTTCCTGTTCACGCTGACCACGGTGCCGATCGAGGCGGTCTCGATGAAGCTCTTCACGGGCATCGAGGGCTTCGAGATCATGGCGATCCCGTTCTTCATCCTCGCCGGCAATTTCCTCACCCATGGCGGCGTCGCGCGCCGCATGATCAACTTCGCGACCTCGCTGATCGGTCACTGGTATGGTGGCCTCGGCCTTGCCGGCATCGTCGCCTGCGCGATGTTCGCACTGGTCTGCGGCTCGAGCGTTGCGACGGTGGCGGCGATCGGCGCCATCGTGCTGCCCGAGATGGTCCGGCACGGTTATCCCATGCGTTTCGGCGCCGGCATCATCACCGTCGCCGGCTCGCTCGGAATCCTGATGCTGCCGTCGATCCCGAAGATCGTCTACGCGGTCTCAACCAACACCTCGATCGGCGCGCTGTTTGTCGCAGGCCTGCTCCCCGGCATCCTGCTGACGACGATGCTCTGCATCGTCACCTGGTGGCTCGCCCGCAATCGCGACTATCCGCGGCTGCCGAAGGCGACCTGGGGCGAAACCGTCCGCACCTTCCGCGAGAGCATCTGGGGATTGATGCTGGTCGTCATCATTATCGGCGGCATCTATAGCGGCCTGTTCACGGCGACCGAAGCCGCCGCCATGGCGGCGGTCTATTCCTTCATCATCGCGGTGTTCGTCTACAAGGCGATCAAGATGGCGGACGTGCCGCGCGTGCTGTTGCGCGCCGCCAACACCAGCGCGATGCTGCTCTACATCGTCACCAACGCGGTGCTGTTCTCCTTCGTGCTCTCCAACGAGAACCTGCCGGCGACGCTCGCCGACTGGATCGCGGCGCAGAATCTCGGCTGGGTCGGCTTCCTGCTGGTGGTCAACATCCTGCTGCTGCTCGCCGGCAACTTCATGGAGCCAAACTCGATCATCCTGATCATGGCGCCGATCCTGGCGCCGGCCGCCAAGAAGCTCGGCATCGACCTCGTCCATTTCGGCATCGTGATGGACGTCAACATGGAGGTCGGTCTCTGCCATCCGCCTGTCGGCCTGAACCTGTACGTCGCCTCGATGATCGCGCGAATGCGGATCACCGATCTTGCGGTCGCGGTGATGCCGTGGCTGATCACCATGCTCGGCTTCCTCGTCATCGTGACGTATTGGCCGGACCTGACGCTGTGGCTGCCGAGGGTGCTGGGAATGCACTAGCCGATGCGCCGGCGGAGATGGCTAACGAGCGGTAAACCCGCTCGCTCAAATGCCATCACTCCGAAAGGAGCCGATTTTACGGGTCTGCGGTAAGAACGTGCCAGCGGGATAGGGGCTGGCATGTTGTTCAACAGAATGGAATCTGGGCGGGCGTCGATTTCCGACGCCGTCTATCTGGAAGTCATCACGGGCCTTCACGGCACGACGATGCCCAACATTCTCGCGGCCGCTTGCCTGGCGATGGTCGGCGCCATCACGACCTATGAGACCGGTGACATGGTCACGGCCGCCCTGACGGCCGCCGGCGTGTTGGTGGCCATTGTCCGTCTGTTCGAGGTCTTTGCATTCCGCCGCCGCCTTGCGCGTGCGCCACAGCTCGGCCGGGCCGAGGCCGTCCGCTGGGAGCGGTGCTATGTGGCCGGCACCGTCGTGACAGCTCTCATTCTTGGCCTGTTTGCCGCGCGCAGCATTGTGCTCGGCGATGCGCTCTGCTCCGTGATGGCGATCGGCATCGGCTTCGGCTTTGGTGCCGGCGTGGTGGCGCGGCTGGCGCTGCGCCCCGTCGCGGCGCTGCTCGATCTGGCCGCCATCGCCGCGCCCGCCGCGATCGTCACCTTCATGCAGCCCGATCTGCGCCATGTCGGACTCGGGCTGCTGATCTTGATGTATGTGGTCGCGAGCTTCGAGATGGTGCGGCTGAGCTTCAATGCCTCGATCAGCCAGATCACGCTCAAGCGGCAGTTCGAGCAGCTGTCGCGCATCGATCCGATGACCGGCGTGTCCAATCGTTCGGTGCTGGCGACGGATTTGCCCGCCATGCTCGCGGCCGGGATGGTTGCCGTCCATACGCTCGATCTCGACCGCTTCAAGGAAGCGAACGACCGCTTCGGCCATCCTGTCGGCGATGCGCTGCTGAGGCAGGTCGCCGGCCGGCTCAGGGCGATCGCCGCGGCCGAGGATCTCGTGGTCCGCATGGGCGGCGACGAGTTCGTCCTGGTGCAGCGTGCGACCGCAGACGCGGAAGAGATGGCCCGGCGTATCGTGCAGTCGATCAGTGCGCCCTATGATGTCGACGGACAGATGATCGAGCTCGGCGTGAGCGTCGGCGTCGCCGTGGCGCCGCACGACGGGCGCACCGCGGAAGCGCTGTTGTCGCGCTCCGACAAGGCGCTCTATCAGGCCAAGCAAAGCCGCGGCGGCTATGTGCTGGCGCGGGAGTTGAGGATGGCGGACAAGACTGATGCGTCGAATCAACCCGTCGCCGAAGGACTGGCCGCGTAGACGATGCACCCTCTCCCCTTGCGGGAGAGGGGGGCTCGCCGCAAAGCGGCGAGACGGGCGAGGGGTATCTATCCTCACGAGCAGTCGTACGAGCGGAGATATACCCCTCATCCGGCGCTTCGCGCCACCTTCTCCCGCAAGGGGAGAAGGGAAGGGCACCTGTGCTGCCTCCACCGGCGATGGCAATCATCCGCGAGATGCGGTTAGATGCCGCCAGGCCGGGAGGACGCAAAATGACTGAGTTCAGCAGCGAGCCCAAGGACGCAACGCCGTCCGTCATCGCGCAGCAGACGGCGATGCTCAACGCACTGCCGTTTTCCGACACGCGGGATTTCGACGATGCTGCGCGGGGCTTCCTCGGCACGATCGACAATGCCAAGGTGACAAATCTGCAAGGGCGCACGGTCTGGAGCCTCGAGCCTTACGGCTTCCTCTCCGCCGAGCAGGCGCCGCCGACGGTCAATCCCAGCCTGTGGCGGCAGTCGCGGCTCAACATGCAGCATGGGCTGTTCGAGGTCGTGCCCGGCGTCTACCAGGTGCGCGGGCTCGACATCGCCAACATGACGCTGATCGAGGGCGACAGCGGCGTCATCGTCGTGGACACGCTGACCTCGATCGAAGGCGCGCGTGCCGCGCTCGATCTCTATTTTGCGCATCGCGGCCAGAAGCCGGTTGCGGCCTTGATCTTCACCCACACCCACACCGACCATTGGGGCGGCGCGCGCGGCGTGCTGGAGGAGGATGCGCTGGCGACCGGCCGCGTGCCGATCATCGCGCCGAACCTGTTCATGGAGCACGCGGTTTCCGAGAACATCATCGCGGGCCCTGCGATGCTGCGGCGGGCGCAGTACCAATTCGGGCCGTTCCTGGCCAAGGGGGCACGAGGCCAGGTCGATTGCGGCCTCGGCAAGTCGATGGCCGCGGGCTCGGTCGCGTTGCTGCGGCCGACCGATCTGATCATGGCGACCGGCGACAGGCGCGTGATCGACGGCGTCGCATTCGAATTCCAGATGGCGCCGAACAGCGAGGCGCCGGCGGAGATGCACTTCTTCATCCCGCGCTACAAGCTGTTGAACCTTGCCGAGAACTGCACCCACAATTTCCACAATCTCTTGCCGTTCCGCGGCGCCGACGTGCGCGATGCGCTGGCGTGGTCGAAGTACCTCAACGAGGCCTTGCAGCTGTGGGACGGCAAGGCGGAGGCGATGTGCGGCCAGCACCACTGGCCAGTGTGGGGTACTGAGCGCATCGGCACCATGATCCGGCAGCAGCGCGATCTCTACAAGTTCGCGCATGACCAGACCATCCGTCTGATGAACCACGGCCTCACGGCGACGGAGATCGCGGAGACCATCCAGTTGCCGAAGAGCCTCGAAGGCGCCTGGCACGGCCGCGGATATTACGGTCACATCCGGCACAATGTGAAGGCGATCTACCAAAAGTATCTCGGTTGGTACGACGCCAACCCGGTCAATCTCGATCCACTGCCGCCGGTCGAGTCCGGCAAGAAATACGTCGCGTATATGGGTGGCGCCGACGCGATCCTGACGCGGGCGCGCGCGGATTTCGACAAGGGTGAATTCCGCTTCGTCGCGCAGGCGCTCGGCCATCTCGTCTTCGCCGAGCCGGACAATCAGGCGGCGCGCGCGCTGTTGGCGGACACGCTGGAGCAGCTGGGCTATGCCGCCGAAAGCGCGACCTGGCGCAACGCCTATCTGTTCGGCGCGCAGGAATTACGCCAGGGCATGCCGAAGACCCCGCCGCGTCCGCCGATGCCGCGCGAGACGGTGGCCGCGCTGCGCACGGAGCAGCTCTGGGACGTGCTCGGCATTCGCCTCAACGGTCCGAAGGCGGAAGGAAAGCACATCGTGCTGAACTGGAGCTTTTCGGACACCGGCGAGACCTTCGTGCTCAATCTGGAGAACTGCGCGCTGACCTATACCGCGGGCGTGCAGGCCGAAGGCGCCGATGCCAGCTTCACGCTGGCGCGATCGACGCTCGATGAGGTGATCGCGAAGCTGACGAGTTTTCCGGAGGCGGTGGCGGCCGGCAAGATCAAGCTGTCAGGCAACCCGATGAAGCTCGCCGAGCTGATGGGCCTGATGGATGAGTTTCCGCGGATGTTCGAGATCGTGGAGCCGAAGCGGGCGGTGGTGGTGTAGCCACCACCGCAGCAACGTATTCGGTGTCGTCCCCGCGAACGCGGGACCATAACCCCAGGGAGACGTTTTGGACGAGACGGTCACTCCGAGTCTTCGCCAAACACTATCCTGTGGTTATGGGTCCCGGATCCGCGCTTCGCTTGTCCGGGACGACAGCTGTGGGTGAGGCAACTACTCCGCGCTGCTCACCAGCTTGATCCGCGGTGCTTGCTCCTCGGTCAGGCTGCGATAGGCCGCAAGATAGTCGAGCGCCATCCGCCGCGCCGTGAAGCGCGTCTCGAACTGCTTGCGGATCGCGGAGCGGTCCAGTCTCGGAAGACGGTTGACGACGCCGGCGGCGCTGAGGATGTCCTCGACGACGAAGCCGGTGAGGCCCTCGTCGATGATCTCCGGCACAGAGCCGCGGTTGAAGGCGACGACCGGCGTGCCGCAGGCCATGGCCTCGATCATCACGAGGCCGAACGGCTCCGGCCAGTCGATCGGCAGCAGAAGTCCCAGCGCGCCGCTCAGGAAGTCCGACTTCTCGTGGTCGCTGATCTCGCCGATGAATTCCACCAGCGGATTGTTCACGATCATCGGCTTGATCAGTTCGTCGTAATAATCCTGGTCGGCGCGATCGACCTTGGCCGCGATCTTCAGCGGGATGCCGCAATGGGTCGCGATCTTGATGGCGCGGTCGACGCCTTTCTCCGGAGCGATGCGGCCGAGCACGGCGAGATATTCCTGTTTCGCCGGCTTCGGCGTCAGCAAAGTCTCGGGCAGGCCGTGATGGATCGTCGTCACCCAGTTCGCCTGCGGCACCGGCCGCCGCTGCGCATTCGAGATCGAGATCACGGGCATCTTGGAGAAGGTCTCGAACACCGGCTGATGCTCCGGCAGGTCGAGCCGGCCATGCAGCGTGGTCACGAAAGGCGTCGGCTGCCGATGGAACAGCGACCAGGGATAATAGTCGAGATGGAAGTGGAGGAAGTCGAACTCCTCGTCGTCACATTTCTGCCGCACCCGCTCCAAGAGCACCATGTGCAACGCGTTCGGATCGCGCACGGAACCGTCGAGGCGCAGCGCCCGCGGCCATAAGGCATCCAGCTTCGCCGACGTCTGCGAGTCGCCGCTGGCGAACAGTGTGACGTCGTGTCCAAGGGCAACCAGCTCTTCCGTCAACCAATGCACCACCCGCTCGGTGCCGCCATACAGCTTGGGTGGAACAGCCTCCGTCAACGGAGCTACCTGCGCGATGCGCATCTCACCTTCTCCTTTGCGATCATGAATATTGAAAACCCCCAGCGCGTACGGCACCGGCAATGCCAGCAAAGGGAACGTTTCCGCAGTTGCGAAGTTCCTCTCAACAAACGTTACTTATTGGACACATCTCGCACCTGTCTCGATGCTGCCATCTCGTCTTCGCAGATCGTCCGCATCCGCATGTCGTGATGAGCTTGCCCGGGAACCGAGGCGAGCTGGTCGATGTTCAGTCGGTCAGCTACGAAAATTAAAACCATCACGCGGGGTAGAGTGTCACATGGATCAGCTTTCTGGATACGCGCGCAGGCCATTTGCCTTTGTCTTGCGCTATCTCCGACGTCGTCTCGCGTCGCATCTCGTGATCCTGACTGCTGTCGTCGCCGCCGTTGCCTGCTCCGTAGGCACGCAGTACGGCGTCAAATCCCTTGTCGACAGTCTGTCGGCGGGAACATCGCATGGTGGCAGCGTATGGCTGGCATTCATTCTGCTCATGTCGCTGATCGCTGCCGACAACTTCCTGTGGCGGATCGCGAGCTGGACAGCAAGTTTTACCTTCGTTCGTGTCACGGGCGATCTACGCCGTGACATATTTCGCCATCTGACCGGACATGCGCCGAGCTACTTCTCGGACCGCATGCCGGGCATGCTGACGAGCCGTGTCACCGCGACCTCGAACGCGGTGTTCACGGTCGAGAACATGTTCGTCTGGAATGTGTTGCCGCCGTGCATTGCCACAATTGCGGCGATCATGCTGATCGGAACCGTCAGTCCCTATATGGCGCTCGGCCTGATCGTGGTCGCGGGCGGCATGGTGATCGCGATGTTCCACCTGGCGGCCGCCGGCAAGCCACTGCACGACGATTTCGCCGACAAGGCGGCCGTGGTCGACGGCGAGATGATCGACGTCATCAGCAACATGCCGCTGGTCCGCGCCTTCTGCGGCATCGGCCATGAGCACGAGCGGTTCGACGCTACCGTCAATCGCGAGCTCACCGCGCGCGGCCGCAGCCTGCGCTATCTCGAAAAGCTGCGGCTCACCCATGCCGGTGTGACAGTCGTCCTGACCGTTGCGCTGATGGCCTGGGCGATCACGCTCTGGCAGCAGGGCGAGGCGACCACCGGCGACGTCGTGCTGGTCTGCACCCTCGGCCTGTCCATCCTCAACGCCACCCGCGATCTCGCGGTGGCGCTGGTCGACGTCACCCAGCATGTCGCGCGGTTGACCGAGGCCATCGCGACGCTGCTGGTGCCGCATGAGCTGCGCGATCACCCCGAGGCGGAGCCGCTGGTGAAGAGCGGCGCGGCGATCGCGTTCAACAACGTGACCTTCGGCTATCCCGGCGGCGAGAAGATCTTCGAGCGGTTCAGCCTGCGGCTGCAGCCCGGCCAACGTGTCGGCCTGGTCGGCCAGTCCGGCGGCGGCAAGTCGACCCTGTTCACGCTGCTTCAGCGCTTCTACGACGTCGACGAAGGCGGCATCACGGTCGACGGCCAGGACATCTCGATGGTGACACAGCTCAGCCTGCGCGAGGCGATCTCGGTGGTCCCGCAGGATATCTCGCTGTTCCACCGTTCCATCCGCGAGAACATCCGCTACGGCCGCCCGAATGCGACCGACGACGAGGTGCTGCGCGCGGCTATTGCGGCCCGCTGCGATTTCGTCGAGAATCTGCCTGATGGTCTCGACACCATGGTCGGCGACCGCGGTGTGAAGATGTCCGGCGGCCAGCGTCAGCGCATCGCGATCGCGCGCGCCTTCCTGAAGGATGCGCCGATCCTGCTGCTGGACGAGGCGACCGCGGCGCTGGACAGCGAATCCGAGGAGGCCATCCGCGAGGCGCTGTCGCGCCTGATGCGCGGCCGCACCGTGATCGCGATCGCGCATCGGCTCGCGACGCTGCGCAATTTCGACCGTGTGATCGTGCTCAAGAACGGCAAGATCATCGAGGACGGCGCGCCCGACCGCCTGATGCAGGGTCACGGTCCGTACCGGGAGCTGGTGACGCAGGAGATGAGCCGGCTCGCGAAGTTCGCCGCGTAACCTCAAGAGTCGCGTCCGCGCTGGTTGCGTTTCGAAACAGGGGCAGGGGAGCAGCTTATGGCAGCCGAAGTCGTCACCAAATTCGTCTCCGTGGCGCGGACCGTGGAGCAAGTCGCGGAGCAGCCCTTCTACATCCCGATGACGGGACCGTCGGCGCGGCCCCGTCGCTCGCTCAAGCACGACGACACCTTCATCGTGCTCGACAGTCACGGCGACATCGGCGCCTCGGCCGGCGGGCCGGACGGCCTGTTCCACCATGACACGCGCTACCTGGCGCGGCTGGAGCTCGTGCTCAACGACCTCCAGCCGCTGCTGCTCGGCTCCAACTTACGCGACGACAATTCGGCGCTGACGGTCGATCTCACCAATCCCGACATCTACCGCGAGGGCGCCCTCGTGCTGCAGAAGGACCTGCTGCACATCGTGCGCACGATCTTCCTGTGGCGCGGCTCGGCCTATCAGCGCATCGGCGTGCAGAATCACGGCGAGCGGCCGGCCAGCTTCGAGCTGATGCTGCTGTTCGACAACGATTTCGCCGACCTGTTCGAGGTCCGCGGCGAGCGGCGGCCGCGCCGCGGAACCGGCACGAGCAAGTTGCTCGGGCCGACCGACGTGCTATTCGACTATCACGGCCTCGACGATGCCGAGCGCACCACCGGCCTGCATTTCGACCCGCGGCCGACGCGGCTCTCCGTCAACGCCGCGGCCTGGCAGATCGACCTCGATCCGCACCAGGCCAAATCGCTGTTCGTCGCGGTGTCCTGCAACAGGCCGGCGTCGGAAAAGCCGGCGCGGTTCTTCCGGGGCTTGCTCGCCCATCGCCGCGAGATGCGGCACTCCACGATGGGTGCGGCCAGCATCGAAACCTCGAACAACATCTTCAACGAGGTGCTGTGCCAGGCCATGGCCGACCTCAACATGCTGATGACGGAGACGCCGCAGGGGCGTTATCCCTATGCCGGCATTCCCTGGTATTCGACGACCTTCGGCCGCGACGGGCTGATCACCGCGCTACAGATGCTGTGGGTCGATCCGCGCGTCGCCAAGGGCGTCCTCAGGCGGCTCGCCCATTTCCAGGCCAAGACGGTCGATCCGCTCGCCGATGCGGCGCCTGGAAAGATCCTGCACGAGATGCGCGGCGGCGAGATGGCGGCGCTGCGCGAGGTGCCGTTCTCGCAATATTACGGCAGCGTCGATTCGACCGCCTTGTTCATCCTACTCGCCGGAAGCTATTTCGAGCGCACCGGCGATGCCGCGACGCTAATCGAGCTGTGGCCGGCGATCGAGGCGGGGCTGGCCTGGATCGACGGTCCGGGTGATCCCGACCAGGACGGCTTCGTCGAATACCAGCGCGCGACGGAGAAGGGGCTAGCCAACCAGGGCTGGAAGGATTCCTACGACGCGATCTTCCATGCCGACGGCCAGCTCGCGGAAGGCAATATCGCGCTCGCCGAAGTCCAGGGCTACGTCTACGCGGCCAAGCAGCTCGCCGCGCGTTGCGCGCTGCGGCTCGGCAAGCCGGACCGGGTGCGCAAGCTCGAGACCGAAGCCAAGGCGCTGGCCGAGCGCTTCGAAAAGGCGTTCTGGTGCGAGGAGCTCGGCACCTACGCACTCGCGCTCGACGGCAAGAAGCGGCCGTGCAAGGTGCGCACCTCGAATGCCGGGCAGGTGCTGTTCAGCGGCATGATCCGCGAGGACCGCGCGCGCCTCGTCGCCGCCGATCTGATGCGGCCGCACTTCTTCTCCGGCTGGGGCATCCGCACCGTCGCGCAAGGCGAGGTGCGCTATAACCCGATGTCCTATCATGACGGCTCGGTCTGGCCGCACGACAACGCGCTGATCGCGCTCGGGCTCGCGCGCTACGGGCTCAAGCATTCGGTCGCACATGTCTTCAAGGGCCTGTTCGACGCCGCGACCTACATGGATTTGCGCCGGCTGCCGGAACTGTTCTGTGGCTTCCGGCGCGAGAAGCGGCGCGGCCCGACGCTCTATCCGGTCGCCTGCGCGCCGCAGGCCTGGGCCAGCGCGACGCCGTTCACGCTGCTCGAGGCGGCGCTCGGCATCGAGTTCGATGTGGCGCGCGGCGAGATCCGTTTGCGCAATCCGCATCTGCCGGCGTTCCTGAACGAGGTGATCCTGCGCGATCTGCGCCTCGGCGAGTCCAGCGTCGATTTGCGCGTCAGCCGCCACGGCGACGACGTGGCGCTGGAGGTGTTGCGCACGCGCGGCCAGATCCAGGTCTCGATCGTGCTGGCGCGCTAGGCGCGCGAGGAGGGTCCATGCGTGCTGTCCGATGGCTGGTCTTGAGCGTGGCGATCGTCGCCGGCCTGACGGTCGCAATGTCGCGTGCCGCGGAGGAGCCGCCTGCGGCGGCCCCAACCTCGCCGCCAAGTGAAGCGAATGCGCCGGCGACCGCACAGCCGCCGGCCTCGACCGTGCCGGTGACCCCGAAGGACGCCGCGCCGCCGCCCTCGGTGACCATCATCGGCGCGAGCGACGCCCATGGCGTGCTCGGTCGCGACGTGCGCAGCGCCGCCGACGAGGACATGGGCCGCATCGTCGACATCATCGTCGACCGCACCGGCCATGTGCGGGCTGCCGTGATCGATTTCGGCGGCTTCCTCGGCGTCGGCAGCCGCAAGATCGTGGTGGACTGGAATGCGCTTCGCTTCGGCAAGATCACCAACAAGAAGGACAGCATCACGCTGGAACTGACCAAGGCGCAGGTCGCCGCCGCGCCGGAGTACAAGGAAGACACGCCGATGGTCGTGCTCGGCGCGTCCGGCAGTCTTCAACCACTGCAAGCCATCCAGTGAGGCGCGGGGAGGGCTGACTGCCTGTGCTGTTGTCGAGGAAGCCGAACCATGCGGATCGCGGCGGCCACGTTGAACAGAACAACGCCGCCGCGCTGCGGCTTGCGCCCATTCCGACGCCATCGCGCCAGAGCCTGCGCGGCCTCGACTGGTTCATCTTCTTCCTCGCCGACGTGCAGACCGGGTTCGGTCCCTTCATCGCGGTTTACCTGACGACACAGAAATGGACCCAGGTCGAGATCGGCCTCGTGCTGTCGATCGGCGGCATCGTCGCGCTGATCGGGCAGATGCCGGGCGGCGCCATCATCGATGCCGCAAAATCCGAGCGGCTGGTCGCAGCCCTTGCGATCGTGACCATCGGCTTCTGCGCGCTCGCCTATGCCGCGATGCCGATCTTCCCCGTGGTGGTGACGGCGGCGACGCTGCATGCGGCGGCGAGCTGCGTGCTGGGGCCTGCGATCGCGGCGATCAGCCTCGGCCTCGTCGGCCCGCTCGCGATCGGCGAGCGGCTCGGCCGCAACGCACGCTTTGCCTCGCTCGGCAATGGCGTCGCGGCGGCCGTGATGGGCACCGCCGGCTATCTGCTGTCGAGCCGCTCGGTGTTCCTGGTCACTTTCCTGCTGGCGATCCCGACCCTGATCGCGCTGTCGCGGATCCGCGAGGAGGAAGTGGACATCGCGCGCTGCCACGGCGAGATGCCGCGCGAGGCGCCGGTCCCGGGCGACACCAATGTCTGGCATCTGATCCGGCAGCGGCCGCTCATCGTCTTCGCGCTCAGCGTGTTGCTGCTGCAATTGGCGAACGCCGCGATGATGCCGCTGATGGCGAGCGCGGTGACGGCGCGGTCGAGCCAGTGGGCGACGGTGCTGGTGGCTTTCTGCATCGTCGTGCCCCAGGCGATCGTGGCGCTGCTGTCGCCGACGGTCGGGCGCAAGGCGCAAGCGTGGGGCCGCCGCCCGCTGCTGCTGATCGGCTTCGGTGCGCTGACGATCCGGGGCCTGTTGTTCGCCACGGTGCGCGATCCGTATCTGCTGGTCGCGGTGCAAGTGTTCGACGGCATCACCGCGGCGGTGTTCGCGGTGATGATCCCGCTGATCGTCGCCGACGTCGCCTTCGGCAGCGGGCATTTCAACCTGGCGCAGGGCATCGTCGGCACCGCGACCGGCATCGGCGCGTCGCTCAGCACGGCGCTGGGCGGCTATGTCAGCGACAAGTTCGGCAATGCCACCGCGTTCATCGGGCTGTCCGGCATCGCGGCGACGGGGCTGTTGCTGATCCTGCTGGTGATGCCGGAAACCAGGCGCCTTGCGCCAAAAGAAAAGGCCGGCTGAACGACATCAAGCCGGCCAAGTCAGTGGGGAGGAAAAATCAGGCGTCGAGATTGTGCAGGCGCGCCCGGTTGCGCAGCACGATCTGGCGGGCGCCGGAGAAACCGAGGATGCCCTGGGCGTGGAGCTGGGACAGCGCGCGCGAGACGGTCTCCAGCGTCAGGCCGAGATAGTCGCCGATGTCGCGACGGCACATCGGCAGCGCCATCATGCCGGCGACCGCGAGGCGGCGGTCCATTTCGAGCAGGAAGGTCGCAACGCGCTCCATTGCGGTCTTGCGGCCGAGCAGCAGCATGTGATCTTCGGCGTGGCGCAGCTCGCTCGCTGTCATGGCCCAGAGCTTGCGCGCGACCTGCACGTCGGTGCCGGCGGCCTTCTCCAGGCTGGCGCGCTTCACGAGGCGAACATTGGTGTCGATGATGGCTTCCGCGGCGAGGCGATGGGTGGGGCCGGATTCAAGGCCGAACACGTCGCCGGGAAGATGGAAGGCGCCGATCTGGCGGCGGCCGTCGGAGAGGAGCTTGTAGCTGCGCACGGCGCCCGAAACGACCTGGTAGACATATTCGGCCGGCTCGTCTTCGCCGTAGATCTCTTCGTCCTTGCGATAGGAGAACTCGGTGGCGACCAGCCCGACATGGCCGGTGATCGCGCCGAACTGGTCGGTGACGGGATGGGCGGGGGCAATCTTGCCACGAAGTTGCGTGTTGATCGCGTGGGTGTCGAGCGTCTGGGTCAGCATCTGCGCCATCTCCGTTGTGATGGAGCATTGCTACGCGGGTTTGCGCAATCCGGAAATTTCGCGCGTTATCTTAAGGAGGTTTACCTACGTAGAATCCCGTAGGTCAATTCCGGCGCCTTTCCTGGATCGCACCACGGATGCGCTTGACCAGGTTTTCGTCCAAAAGAGGCTTCAGAATCACGTCCTTGACGCCTGCAGCCGCCGCGCGCGCCGAGATATTCCCGTCGGGATAGCCGGTGATGAGGATCACCGGGGTCTCGCCGTCGGACTGGCGGAGGCGGCCGGCGAGCTCGATGCCGTTGATGTCGGGCATCTTGTAGTCGATCACGTAGCAGTCGGCGCCGGGCTGGCTGGCGGCATTCAGCAGCGCCGTGGCGTTCCTGAAGGTCCGCACGTCGAAGCCGTCGGTTTCGAGCAGGAAACGCAGCGATCCCAGCACGGCGGCATCGTCGTCGACGACATAGACGACGGGCTTTGCCGAAGGCGCCATGGGAAGCCGCTGAGGGTGCGAGCCGATCTCGATCATCGCATCTGGCTAGCACAGACGGAGCGGCCCGGATTGACTTGGCTCAATCCGACTTGCGTCAATCCTTCAGCATGCCGGCGCGCATCGCCAGGCGGACCAGCTCCGACAAGCTGCCCGCCTGCATCTTGGTCATGACGTTGGCGCGGTAGACCTCGATGGTGCGCGGGCTGATGTCGTATTCCCTGGCAATCAGCTTGTTGGAGAGCCCGGCGATCAGGCCTTCCATGACCTGGCGCTCCCTGGGGCTGAGGGAAGCGACGCGAGCGGCGATGTCGTGTGCGATCGCTTCGGTCTTGGCCGCCGGCGCTGCCTGGCGGATCGCCGTCTCGATCATCGTGGTGAGGCGATCGTCCTCGAACGGCTTTTCCAGGAAGTCGACGGCCCCGAGCTTCATCGCCTCGACCGCGAGCGGCACGTCGCCATGGCCGGTCATGATCAGGACCGGGAACGGGCTGGCCTGCGCCTTCATCCGCTTGAGCAGCTCGATGCCGTCGAGCCCAGGCATGCGCACGTCGGAGACGACGCAGCCGAAGGCAAGGCCGGGCAGGGCGTCGAGGAAGCTCTGCGCGTCCTCGAACAGCGTGACGCCGAAGCCGGAGGAGTCAAGCAGGAAGCTCAGCGAGTCCCGCATCGCGGCGTCGTCGTCGATGACGTAGACATGTCCCTTGGTCGTCATTGCTCAGGTCTCGTCGGCTGCCGGCAGGGTGAAGCGGAATGTCGCGCCGCCCGATGCATTGCTCTCGGCCCACATGCGCCCGCCGTGAGCCTCGATGATCGAGCGGCTGATGGACAGTCCCACGCCCATGCCGGTGTCTTTGGTGGTGAAGAAGGTCTGGAACAGGTTTGGAATGACGTCGTCCTGGAAGCCGGAGCCGGTGTCGGAGACGTCCACTTCGATCATGTCGTCATTGGCGCGTTTGTTGGCGACGACGAGATCGCGCCGCTCGGATTGCGCCATCGCCTCCAGCGCGTTGCGGAACAGATTGACCAGCACCTGCTGGATCTGCACGCGGTCGGCGAGGACGAGATCGGCATCGGGATCGAGGCTGAAGCGGAGCTGCACGTTCTGCTCGCGCGCGCCGGCTAGCCCGAGCGCGCCGGCTTCCTCGATCAGCTTGGACAGGCTCTCGACCCGCTTCTCGGATTCGCCGCGGGAGACGAAGTCGCGCAGCCGCCGGATGATCTGGCCGGCGCGCAAGGCCTGCTCCGAGGCGCGGTCCAGCGCGCTCTCGATCTTCGGCGTGTTGGGATCCGCGCTGCCGGCGAGCAGCCGCCGCGATCCCTTCATGTAATTGCTGATCGCCGCCAGTGGTTGGTTGATCTCGTGCGCGAGCGCGGAGGCCATCTCGCCCATCGCGGTCAGCCGCGAGACGTGGACGAGCTCGGACTGCAACTCCTGCAGCCGCGCCTGGGTCTTCTGGTGCTCGGTGAGGTCGCGGACGAAGCCGGTGAAATAGGGCTCGCCGCCGGACTGCATCTCGCCGATCGACAGATGCATCGGGAACGTCGTGCCGTCGCGGCGCTTGCCGGTGACGA
The DNA here is from genome assembly GCF_038969555.1 of Bradyrhizobium sp. B117. Taxonomy (NCBI): domain Bacteria; kingdom Pseudomonadati; phylum Pseudomonadota; class Alphaproteobacteria; order Hyphomicrobiales; family Nitrobacteraceae; genus Bradyrhizobium; species Bradyrhizobium sp. B117. The sequence continues at coordinate 7,248,230 of NZ_CP152414.1, read as the reverse complement.
TGCGGCCGATGCCGATGATGTGCGGATCATTGGTCGAGCGATAGCGCGCGATGTAGCTGTCGTGACGGGTGCGGTCCGGCTCCGGCATCAGGATGCTGACGTTCTGGCCGATCGCCTCCTGCTCCGACCAGCCGAACAGGCGTTCCGCGGCCGTGCTGAACAGCTGCATGATGCCGTGGCCGTCGATCACGATCATGGCATCGGGAATGGTATGCAGGATGGAGCGGAGGTGAGTCTCGCGCGTGCGCAAGGCTTCCTCGACCTGCTTCTCCTCGTCGATGTCGAGCAGGATGCCGCTGAGATGGCGGGCGACGCCGGCATCGTCCCGGATCAGGCCGGCGCGGGCCCTGAGCCATTTGCCGCGGTCGGCATTGCCGGAAATCTTGAAGGAGACGTCGAAGCCGCCGCCATGCTCGGTGACCTGCCTGATCGCGTCCTCGACGCGGGCGCGGTCCTCGGGCTCGAGGCGGGAGAGGAAAAGCTCGTAGCTGGCCTGCTCGCCGCGCTCGATACCCAGCAGCATCCGCGCGGTTTCGGACCACTCCAGCTCCCGCGTCGTGAGGTCGAGATCCCAGGTGCCGACTCCGAACCCCTCGATTCGGACCCGGAAATGCTCGCCGCGACTGTCGTCTGGCGGGTGCGTTACACGGGTCGGCGACAATCGATGGCTCCCATTCTGGTGCGGCCGGCGATGCCGCGAACATGGCCGCAATTTCGCCCATGAGCGGGCGAGAGGCAAGTTCGGATGTCTGATTCCATTGGCGGATTTGCCGCAAGCCGGCCCGGGCGGTTTGATCTACCTCATCATGCGGCGCGCCGGCGCGGCTAGATTCCGCGCCAGTTCTTTGGCTGTGCGGAGACCCCCCATGACATACGCGACCGTGATGGTCAGCTTGGCGCTCGATCAGTCCAATGAGGCGCGTCTTCAGGTCGCGGGCGAGCTCGCCGAGCGATTCGAGGCCGCCATCATCGGCGTCGCCGCGGCGCGGTTCGCGCCGCCGCTCTATTTCGCCGACGGCGTTGAAGCCCAGAACCTGATCGATCAGGAGGAAGCCTCCATCAAGAAGCGCCTTGCCGATCTGGAAGCCCAGTTCCGCAGCGCCACGAAAGCGCGCGGCGGCCGGGCGGAATGGCGCAGCGCCATGGATTTTCCGGCCCGCTTCGTGCTGGCGCAGGCGCGCTGCGCCGACATCATCGTCAGCGGCGGGTACGGCCCGGCCTTCCCCGACGCGTTCGCGCTGGCGAGCCCCAAGGATCTGGTGATGCAGGCGGGCCGCCCGCTTCTCGTCGTCCCCGACAAGGTCAACTGGCTCGACTTGCGCAGCGTGCTGGTGGCCTGGAAGGACACGCCGGAGTCTCGCCGTGCAGTGGCCAACGCGCTGCCGATGCTGCACAAGGCGAGGGACGTCACCATTGTCGAGATTCCGGAGCAGGACGACGACCGGGAGATGGTGATGGCCGGCGTCACCGACGTCGCCGCCTGGCTCGCCCGTCACGGCATCACCGCGAGCGCGCGCATCTCGGAGGCCGCAGATAGCGAAACCGCCGCCGCGCAACTGGAGCAGGTCGCAGGCGACGTCGGCGCCGGCCTCATCGTTGCGGGCGCCTATGGTCATTCGCGCTTTCGCGAGCTGATCCTCGGCGGCGTTACGGAGCACCTGGTCACGCAGTCGGTGCGCTGCGTGCTGCTGTCGCACTGACTGAACCATTCGAGGAGGACGCGCCGTGTACAAGTTTCTCGAGGAGACCGTCGATCGCTACATGACGCGCAAGGTCAGGACAGTGCGGCGCGACCAGGACCTGCTCGCGCTCAGCGAGATGTTCGAGACCGACGACTTCAACTCCTATCCGGTCGAGGACGACGGGCAGGTGGTCGGCATCGTCACCAAGTTCGACATCCTGAAATGCTTTGCGTTCACCCCAAACCAGATGCTGCCGCGCTATCACGACCTGATGAGCCGCAGCATCGGCGACGTCATGACGCCGGAGTTCATCTATGTCAGCCCCGACACGCGGCTGACGCGCGTGCTCCAGATCATGGTCGAGCATCGCATCAGGAGCATCATCGTGCTCGACGGTGCGCAGAAGCTCGCCGGAATCATCGCCCGCGAGGACGTCATTGCGGCGCTGAAGGCGACGGCGATGGAGTGATTCCCCTCCCTCGGGGAATGTCGTAGGGTGGGCAAAGCGAAGCGTGCCCACCATTTCTGTCGCGTGTTCGAGACAAATCGTGGGCACGGCGCAAGTGCGCCTTTGCTCACCCTACGGTTCTGTTCTCTCGGAGCCGACCCTTCGCCCAAGTGAGTCTGCCGCGCGGTCCTCGCAGCCTCGGCGCCTCAACTGGCGGCTCCGCAGAAATACGGGAGCTCCCCCAAAAATGTTCGCCCCCGAGGCAGAACCAAACCGCATATCTTGATTTCAATCAATTCCCCGCGAGGGTGAATGTGGTTTCTGGCTCCGTGTTCTTTCGAAAGAGAATCCGCGATGAGCCAGCCCTCCATCTCCAAATCCATGACATCAGGTGAAAGCGGACTGGCTGCCGTGTTCGCAGTCACCGCCTTCCTTTGCGTGATCGCCTCGGCCAAGGCGCTCGATTCGCCCTTCGCCTTCCATGCCGGTCTCAGCGCGATCGCGAGCCTGGCTGTGGTGTTCGGCATCATCAATCGCTACTTCGATCGCCCGGCGGAGTTGCCGCCGGCCGAGACCAACGGCCGCCCCAACTACAACATGGGCCCGATCAAGTTCACCGCCGTCATGGCGATGTTCTGGGGCATCGCCGGCTTCCTGGTCGGCCTCATCATCGCCTCGCAGTTGGCCTGGCCGGCGCTGAATTTCGACCTGCCCTGGACCAGCTTCGGCCGCCTGCGGCCGCTGCATACCTCCGCAGTAATCTTCGCCTTCGGCGGCAACGTGCTGATAGGCACGTCCTTCTACGTCGTGCAGAAGTCCTGCCGCGTGCGCCTTGCCGGCGATCTCGCGCCCTGGTTCGTTGTGCTCGGCTACAATTATTTCATCCTGGTCGCCGGCACCGGCTATCTGCTCGGCGTCACCCAGTCGAAGGAATATGCCGAGCCGGAATGGTACGCCGATCTCTGGCTGACCATCGTCTGGGTGGTCTATCTGCTGGTGTTCCTTGTCACCATCATGAAGCGCAAGGAGCCGCACATCTTCGTCGCGAACTGGTTCTATCTCGCCTTCATCGTGACGATCGCCGTGCTGCATCTCGGCAACAATCCGGCGCTTCCGGTCTCTGTGTTCGGCTCGAAGTCGTACGTCGCCTGGGGCGGCATCCAGGATGCCATGTTCCAGTGGTGGTACGGCCACAACGCGGTCGGCTTCTTCCTGACCGCCGGCTTCCTCGCCATCATGTATTACTTCATTCCCAAGCGCGCCGAGCGGCCGATCTATTCCTACCGGCTCTCGATCATCCACTTCTGGGCACTGATCTTCCTCTACATCTGGGCCGGTCCCCACCATCTGCACTACACGGCGCTGCCCGACTGGACGCAGACGCTCGGCATGACTTTCTCGATCATGCTGTGGATGCCCTCCTGGGGCGGCATGATCAACGGCCTGATGACGCTGTCGGGCGCCTGGGACAAGCTGCGCACCGACCCAGTGCTGCGCATGCTGGTCGTGTCCGTCGCCTTCTACGGCATGTCGACCTTCGAAGGCCCGATGATGTCGATCAAGGTGGTGAACTCGCTCAGCCACTACACCGACTGGACCATCGGTCACGTGCATTCCGGCGCGCTCGGCTGGGTCGGCTTCGTCTCCTTCGGCGCGCTGTATTGCCTGGTTCCGTGGGCCTGGAATCGCAAGGGCCTCTACAGCCTCAAGCTCGTCAACTGGCACTTCTGGATCGCCACCCTCGGCATCGTTCTCTACATCTCGGCGATGTGGGTGTCCGGCATCCTCCAGGGCCTGATGTGGCGCGCCTACACCTCGCTCGGCTTCCTCGAATATTCCTTCATCGAGACCGTCGAGGCGATGCATCCCTTCTACATCATCCGCGCCGCCGGCGGTGGGCTGTTTCTGATCGGCGCGCTGATCATGGCCTACAATCTCTGGATGACCGTTCGCGTCGGCGAACAGGAAGTCCAGATGCCCGTCGCGCTCCAGCCGGCGCAATGAGGAGCTTTCCATGTCGTTCTGGACACGCCACCAAATCTTCGAAAAGAACTCGATCGTCCTGATCGTCGGCATCCTCGTGGTGATCGCGATCGGCGGCCTCGTCGAGATCACCCCGCTGTTCTACCTCAAGAGCACGATCGAGGCGGTCGACGGCGTCAGGCCGTACACGCCGCTGGAACTCGCGGGCCGCAACGTCTACGTGCGCGAGGGCTGCTATCTCTGCCATTCGCAGATGATCCGCCCCTTGCGCGATGAGGTCGAGCGCTACGGCCACTTCTCGCTCGCCGCCGAGAGCATGTACGACCACCCGTTCCAGTGGGGCTCGAAGCGCACCGGCCCCGACCTTGCCCGCGTCGGCGCAAAATATTCCGACGACTGGCACGTCACCCATCTGACCAACCCGCGCGCGATCGTGCCGCAGTCGGTGATGCCGGGCTATCCGTTCCTCAGTCAGACCGAGGTCGACCCTGATACGATCGCCGACCACATGAAGACGCTCAAGGCCGTCGGCACGCCCTACACCGATGAGCAGATCGCGAACGCAGGCGCCGACCTGAAGGCCCAGGCCGATCCTGACAATGCCGGCACCGACGCCTTCACCAAGCGCTACGCCAAGGCCGCCGTGCGCAATTTCGACGGCAAGGCGGGCACGCCGACCGAGATGGACGCGCTGATCGCTTACTTGCAGATGCTCGGCACGCTGGTCGACTTCAAGCTCTACAACGAGAAAGCCAATCTTCGCTGAGAAGGCATCACCGATGAAAGCCATCCTGACACTCGACAATCTCGCCTCCAGCCTCGTCACCACGATCTGGACGCCGGTGTTCGTCGCGATCTTTCTCGCGATCATCGCCTACGCATTCTGGCCCCGCAACAAGGCCGCGTTCGACGAAGCGGCACGCCTGCCGTTGCGGGAGGAGTAAGAAATCATGACCGATCATCATGGCGACATCGATTCCGTCACCGGCAAGTCCACGACCGGACATGAGTGGGACGGCATCAAGGAGCTCAACACGCCGCTGCCGCGCTGGTGGGTGATCTCCTTCTACCTCACCATCATCTGGTCGATCGGCTACTGGATCGTCTATCCGGCCTGGCCGCTGATCTCCAGTAACACCACCGGGCTGCTCGGCTACTCGACCCGCGCGAGCCTCGCGGTGGAGCTCGCCAATCTCGAGACGCTGCGCGGCGAGAAGATGGCGGCACTGGCGGCGGCGCCGCTCGCCGACATCGAGAAAAATCCGGCATTGCTCGCACTCGCGCGCGCCAAGGGCAGGACCGTGTTCGGCGACAATTGCGCGCCGTGTCACGGCTCAGGCGGCGCCGGCGCCAAGGGCTTTCCGAACCTGAACGACGACGACTGGCTGTGGGGCGGCACGCTCGAGCAGATCATGCAGACCATCCAGTTCGGCGCGCGCTCCGGCCATGCCAAGACGCATGAGGGCCAGATGCTCGCCTTCGGCAAGGACGGCGTGCTCAAGCCGGACGAGATCGTCACGGTCGCCAATTACGTGCGGTCGCTGTCGGGCCTGTCGACCCGCAAGGGTTTCGACGCCGCCAAGGGCGAGAAGATCTTTGCCGAGAATTGCGTCGCCTGCCATGGCGACGGCGGCAAGGGCAATCCGGAGATGGGCGCGCCGAACCTGACCGACAAGATCTGGCTCTACGGCTCGGACGAGGCGACCCTGATCGAGACCATCAGCCAGGGGCGCGCCGGCGTCATGCCGGCCTGGGAAGGCCGGCTCGACCCCGCCACCCTCAAGGCGATGGCGGTCTACGTCCACTCGCTGGGCGGCGGCAAGTAGCCAAAGGAGAACAGGCGGGGGTGGACAAAATGCCCCCGCTTGAGCTGGATCAATCGGCGCTGCGACGCCGGGTCTAGGTTTAATCGCACCTTTTCGAGACAAACTTCGCGATGAACAAGACCGTGAACCCGAACGAGCTCACATCGGACGACGACTACGGGCCGCTCTACGCAGCCCGCAAGAAGGTCTATCCCCAGAGCGTCCACGGCACCTTCCGCCGGATCAAGTGGGGCCTGATGGCATTCTGCCTCGGCGTCTACTACTTCCTGCCGTTCGTGCGCTGGAATCGCGGTCTCGGCGCGCCCAGCCAGGCGGTGCTGATCGACCTGCCCAACAGCCGCTTCTACTTCTTCTTCATCGAGCTGTGGCCGCAGGAGGTCTATTACTTCACCGGCCTTCTGATCGTCGCCGCGGTGGCGCTGTTCCTGATGAACTCCGTCGGCGGCCGCATCTGGTGCGGCTATCTCTGCCCGCAGACGGTGTGGACCGACCTGTTCTACGCGGTCGAGCGCCTCGTCGAGGGTGACCGGCGCGAGCGGATGAAGAAGGACAAGTCGTCCGATCCGATGAAGCTCGAGCGCATCTCCGAGATCGTGCTCAAGCATTCGATCTGGCTGCTGATCGCCTGGTGGACCGGCGGCGCCTGGGTGCTCTATTTCAACGACGCGCCGACGCTGGTGAAGGAGCTCGTCACCTTCCAGGCGCCGATGATCGCCTATATCTGGATCGCCATCCTGACCGCGACGACCTACGTGCTCGCCGGCTTCATGCGCGAGCAGGTCTGCACCTATATGTGCCCATGGCCGCGCATCCAGGCCGCGCTGACCGACGAATGGGCGCTCAACGTCACCTACCGCTACGACCGTGGCGAGAAGCGCACCTCGGTGAAGAAGGCGGCCGAGCTGCGCGCGCTCGGCGAGCATGTCGGCGACTGCGTCGACTGCTATCAATGCGTCGCGGTCTGTCCGACCGGGATCGACATCCGCAACGGGCCGCAGCTCGAATGCATCCAGTGCGGGCTCTGCATCGACGCCTGCGACAACGTGATGACCAAGATCGGCCGGCCGAAGCGGCTGATCGGCTACGACAACGACATCAACATCCAGCGCCGCCAGGAAGGCAAGGCGCCGGTCTATCGCATCGTCCGGCCGCGGACCATCGTCTACAGCGCGATCATCGCGGCGGTCGGCGGCATCATGATCTACACGCTTGCGACCCGCAGCCTGCTCGACGTCAACGTGTTGCACGACCGTAATCCGGTCGCGGTCAGGCTCAGCGACGGCTCGATCCGCAACGCCTACACGGTGCGTCTGCTCAACAAGAGCGGCTACGACCGCGTCGTCGCGATCGACGCGGACGGCCCGGCCAATCTGACCACGCATGTCGTCGGCATCGATTCGGTGACGCCTGATCGGCCGATGATCGTGATTCCGCGCGACTCCACCAGCGAGCTGCGCCTGCTGATCACCGCGCCGGCGGAGAGCAATCCGGAGAAGTCGATCCCGGTGCGCTTCCACGTCACCGACATCGGCCTCGGCGAGGTCGCGACCACCACCGACAACTTTGTCGCGCCGTAAGACGAGGAGACTGCCATGGCAACCAAGCCGCTGACCGGAACGAAGGTGTTCCTGATGCTGGTCGCCTTCTTCGGGCTCGTGATCGGCGTCAACGTCACCATGATGAAGCTCGCGATCGCGACGCTGCCCGGCACCGACGTCGACAGTCCCTACGCCGCGGGCCTCAACTATGACCGCGAGATATCGGCAGCTCACGACCAAGCCGCGCGAAATTGGCAGGTCAGCGCCCATATCGAGCGCCGCGCCGATGGCGGTGCCACGCTTCAGGTCGACGCGCGTGACGCCAAGGGCCAGCCGGTGAGCGGGCTGAAGTTCGGCGGCCGCCTGGAGCGGCCGACCGACAAGCGCGCCGACCTCGCCGTCGCGCTTACTGAGGCCGGCATCGGCACCTATCGCGGCAATGCCGCTGCCGTCGCGCCCGGCCAGTGGGATCTCGTGATCGAAGGGGAAGCGCGCGGCACGCGCGTGTTCATGTCGCGCAACCGCGTGATCCTGAATTGAGGGACATGGTCATGCAGGTCACGCGGGATTTTTCGCACTATGTCCGCGCCGCGGGCGAGGGGATCAAGCATATCGATCTCGCCGTCGAGGGCGTTCACTGCGCCGGCTGCATGGCCAAGATCGAGCGCGGTCTCTCCGCCATTCCCGACGTCACGCTGGCGCGCGTGAACCTCACTGACCGGCGCGTCGCGCTGGAGTGGAAGGCCGGCACGCTCGATCCGGCTCGCTTCATCGATAGGCTCGAGGAGCTGGGCTACAAGGCCTATCCTTACGAGACTGAAAGCGCGGAAGAGGCCGAGGTCGCCGAATCCCGTTTCCTGCTGCGCTGTCTCGGCGTCGCGGCGTTCGCCACCATGAACGTGATGATGCTGTCGATCCCGGTGTGGTCCGGAAACGTCTCGGACATGCTGCCTGAGCAGCGCGACTTCTTCCACTGGCTGTCGGCGCTGATCGCGCTGCCGGCGGCGGCCTATGCCGGCCAGCCGTTCTTCCGCTCGGCCTGGCGCGCGCTGTCGAACAAGACCACCAACATGGACGTGCCGATCTCGATCGGCGTGTGCCTGGCGCTCGGCATGTCCGTGGTGGAGACCATCCACCATGCCGAGCACGCCTATTTCGACGCGGCGATCATGCTGCTGACTTTCCTCTTGGTCGGCCGCTTCCTCGACCAGAACATGCGACGGCGCACCCGCGCGGTCGCCGGCAATCTCGCCGCGCTCAAGGCGGAGACCGCGGCGAAGTTCATCGGGGCTGATGAAATCTCCCAGGTGCCGGTCGCAGCGATCCATCCCGGCGATATCGTGCTGCTGCGGCCCGGCGAGCGCTGCGCGGTCGACGGCACCGTGATCGAGGGACGCTCCGAGATCGACCAGAGCCTGATCACCGGCGAGACGCTCTATGTCACCGCGGAGCAGGGTACGCCGGTCTATGCGGGATCGATGAACATCTCCGGCACGCTGCGGGTGCGGGTCTCGGCGGCGTCGGAAGCGACATTGCTCGCCGAGATCACGCGGCTGCTCGACCACGCGCTGGCCGCACGCTCTCGCTACATGCGGCTCGCCGACCGGGCCTCGAGGCTTTATGCGCCGGTGGTGCATGCGACGGCGCTGATCACGATCCTCGGCTGGGTCGTCGCCGGCGCGTCGTGGCACGATGCGATCGTGACCGGCGTCGCCGTGCTGATCATCACCTGTCCCTGTGCGCTGGGTCTTGCGATCCCCACCGTGCAGACCGTCGCGGCGGGCGCCATGTTCAAGTCCGGCGTTCTACTCAATGCCGGCGACGCGATCGAACGCCTCGCCGAGGCCGACCACATCATCTTCGACAAGACCGGCACGTTGACGCTGCCTGATCTCGAAGTGACCAACGCGGCCGACATCCCTGCCGATGTCTTTGAACTCGCCGGCCGGCTGGCGCTGTCGAGCCATCATCCGGTGGCCGCCGCGGTGGCGCAGGCCGCCGGCGCGAAGTCGCCGATCGTCGGAGCTGTCGAGGAGGCCGGCCAGGGCGTGCGCGCCACGGTGGACGGTGTCGAGCTTCGTCTTGGCCGTCCGTCCTTCTGCGGCGCCGAGGCACTCGTCGGCTTGACCGACGATCTCGATCCCAAGGCCTCCATCGTCGCGTTCAGCAAGGGGAGCGAAAAGTTCATCCTCTCGGTGCGCCAGGGGCTGCGACCGGACGCCCAGGCCGTGATTACGGCGCTGAAGGCGCGCAACATCGGCATCGAGATTCTCTCCGGCGACCGTGAGCCGGCGGTGATCGCGGCGGCGCATGCGCTCGGCATTCCCGAGTGGCGCGCTGGCGTGACGCCGGCCGACAAGATCGCGCGGATCGAGGAGCTGAAGCGGCGCGGCACAAAAGTGCTGATGGTCGGCGACGGCATGAACGACGCGCCCTCGCTGGCGGCCGCTCATGTCTCGATGTCGCCGATCTCGGCCGCGCATCTCAGCCAGGCCACCGCCGATCTCGTCTTCCTTGGCCGGCCGCTCGCTCCCGTCGTCGCCGCCATCGATGCCTCGCGCAAAGCGTTACATCTGATGCGACAAAATCTCTGGCTGGCGATCGGCTACAATGTGCTCGCCGTGCCGGTCGCGATCAGCGGCATCGTCACGCCGCTGATTGCGGCAGCGGCCATGAGCGGATCATCGATCCTGGTGATGCTGAACTCGCTGCGCGCCCGGAACACCTCGCGGGAGATTGGGTAATGGAGATCCTGGTCATCCTGGTGCCGCTGGCCTTGATGCTCGGAGGTGCCGGTCTCGTTGCCTTCCTCTGGTCGCTGAAAAGCGGCCAGTACGACGACCTCGACGGCGCCGCCTGGCGCGCCATCGCCGACGACGAGCCGCCGCAGGAAACCCCGGCGAGACGCTAGCGCTTCAGGGCGAAGGTGAGCAGGGCCGCCAGCGCGAGCGACACGCCGACACCCGCGACGCAGGCGTGCCAGCCGAACTTGTCGAACAATCGTCCGAGCACGGCGGTACCAACCAGCCCGCCGCAGAAGTAACACGCAAGATAGGTCCCGCTGGCAATGCCGCGGTTGTCGGTTGCGGCCTGTCCGACGAAGCCTGTCGCTGCGGCCTGCGCGAAGAACGTGCCGATGCCGGCCATCACCATGCCGGCGAGCACTTCACCGAGATGCGGCGCCAGCATCAAGGGCAGGCCCAGTCCAGCGGTAGCGAGCGATAACCAGATCGCAGGCCGCGTTCCCAGCCGTGCGGCCACCTTGCCGGCGAGCAGCGTCGTGACGACCGACGGCAGGAAGACGAAATAGACGAGGCCGAGGTCCATCATGCCCAGCGACAGCGGCGGCCGTACCAGCACGAAATTGACGAATGTGAAGGTGCCGATGAACGCAAACAGGATGCAGAAGCCGACGCCGAAGGTGGCGCGCATCCGCGGATTGCGCCAATGCGCGATGGTGGCGGCGAGCGGCGAAGCCGCCGGCATCATCGCATGCATCGGCCGCACGCGTCCGATGGTGAAATAGACCAGCACCGCGCCGGCCAGATTGAGCGCTGCGAAGACATAGAAATTCCAGGCAAGGCCGAGGCCGTCAGCGAGCGCCGCCGAGATCAGCCGGCCAAAGAGGTTGCTCGCGACATTGCCGGTGATGTAGGCGGCGAACGCGCCGCCGGCATCCATCGCGCTGCATTGCTCGCCGAGATAGGCGAGGGTGAGTGCGAAGGCAGACGCCATGCACAGGCCCTGGGCGACCCGCAAGATCGTGAAGACGGCAAGATCGGGTGCGGACGCCAGCAGGCTGGTGGGGATTGCCAGCAGCAGGAGGCTCACCAGGATGCCGGCCCGGCGGTTGATGCGCGGGCTGAAGAAACCGATGACGAGGCTCGCAATGGCCATCCCGAAGGTGCTGGCGTTGACGGCAAAGCCCATTGCTGCGGGGGTGACGCCGTAGTGCCGCGTCAACGAGGGCAGGATCGCCTGCGTCGCGAAAAGGTCGACGACGGTCAGGAATGCGGTGAGGCCGATCACGAGCGAGCGCAGCGCGAAACCAGGCGAGTGCGCCTCCATCGTCATCGCGGCCGGTTTGATCGACGCGGAAAGATCGGTCATGGCGTGATTGTCCTTGAAGAATGTGACGCCCGGCATGCGGATGGCATGGGGGATTCCGGGCGCCACATCCGGTAACGAGTGCGCTGGGGCTGGGTGCGCTCGTTACATGTGATGGTCGTTGGGATCCTTGCGGACGTCGCCGACATAGAGAATGACGGTCTCCTTGCCGAGGTTCTTCCACCAATGCGAGGTGCCGTAGACTTCGGGACGAATGTCGCCGGCCTTATGCACGATCGGATCGATGCAGTTGGAGGCGTGTTCAACGATTTCGCCCTGCTGCACGAAGATCAGGGCAGGGCGATCGTCATGGCTGTGCCAGGGCACGATGCCGCCGGGCTCGATGGTCAGCTTGCGGAAGCGGAGTTCGCGGCCCTCGATATGGGCTGGCTGCTTGCCGAGGTCGATTGCGCCGAGCGTGACGTCGGTGACGCCGACAGGCTTGTAGTCGACCATCTGCTGCGCGTTCGGCTTGACCTTGTCGGCCGGACATTCGCCGGCGAGGACTGACTGCGCCGAGACCGTCAGTGCCCCGATAGCGGCAAGGCCCGGCCAGAGCAGGCGAGAGAAGGTGTGGCTCGTGAACATGGGAGGTCTCCTGAGTTGGCCGCGACCTCGCTGGTCGCCGGCGATGGCAGGAGCTTCGTCGAGACCGTCTCGATTCTGAAATGCCGGCTTGCTCTCGATGCGATAGCTGCGCGCTATGTTGATGCGCGGCGGCTATCGAACCGATTGGGCATCGGCATTTCCGCTTCTCCTGTGTCTGGCGTCCGATGGCAGTGCGCCCGATTGGCGGGCGTGCATGTCAATCCGGAGCAGCATCTCATGACGAAAGTGTCCAAAACCCTGATTTTCACCGCCGCCTTCGCGGTCATCGCGACATCGGCTTTCTCGGAGGCGGCCTGGGATTTCAAGGCCGGCATGGCCTATATCTATGGCGGACCCGGCAAGATGTCGGCGATGGCCATGGCCCCTGCCGAGAAGAACCACGAGGCCATGATGAAGAACGCGAAGAAGGTGCCGGAGAACACCGTCTTCTTCATGGACAACGGCACGCTGTACTCGACCTGGGGCCGGCTGGATCCGACCGGCAATTTCTACGTGAACTGAACCGGTCCCGGCATTGCGGCCGCCCCCTTGCGGGCGGCCGAACCAGGAAACTAATATTCATCTCACGAACGCCGGAGCGGAAGATGACGTCTCTCTTGCCAGCCGACGCCGAGCGGCTCAGATCTGCCTTCCTGCGCTGCCGCGACATGGACGGCACGCTGAACGAACAGCTCCGCGCCTATGCCGATGCCAGCCGCGAGGTCTTCCCGGCCTATGGCGAGGCGGTCGACCGCCTGGTGAGGCGATTGGGCGGAAACGGCGGAGGCGAGACCGCGCCACGCCCGGGCGATGCGATGCCGCCATTCATGCTGCCGGACGACGGCGGGCGTCTCGTCACGCTGACTGCGCTGCTGGAGAGCGGCCCGGTCGCGGTGATGTTCTTCCGTGGCCATTGGTGCCCCTATTGCCGGCTCAACGTCCGCGCGGTCGTCCAGGCGCTGGGCCGCATCGAGGCCATGGGCACGCGCGTCGTCGCGATCATGCCGGAGACGCAGGAATATGCGCGGCAGCTCAAGGCCGAATCCGGCGCGCCATTTCCGGTCCTGACCGATCTCGACAACGGCTATGCGCTGTCGCTCAATCTCGCGATCTGGCTCGGCGCCGAAATCCAGAGCCTGCTGTCTTATCAGGACATGGCGAAATTCCACGGCAATGACGGCTGGATGCTGCCGATCCCGGCCGTGTTCGTCGTCGGTCGCGACGGGATCGTGAAGGCCCGCTTTGTCGACCCCGATTTCCGCAAGCGCATGGAGATCGACGATCTGCTCGCAGCGCTGGAAGATGCGGGCGTCGATCAATAGCGCCGAATAGTCTTTCCCTCTCCCCTTGTGGGAGAGGGTGGCTCGCCGCGTAGCGGCGAGACGGGTGAGGGGTCTCTCTCTCCACGAGTGAATATTTCGCGTCGAGTGCGCGGATGCAAACCCCTCATCCGGCGCTTCGCGCCACCTTCTCCCACAAGGGGAGAAGGAGAAGAGCAGCAGCGATAGTTATCGCAGCTACCCAGCAATCTGCCGCCAGTCCGCGCCGCGCAGCATCCGCATCACGGCGTTGGCCACCGCCGTGCGCTGCCGGCCGGCCACGCCGTAAAGACTGACGGTGCGGCGCGCATCGAGCCCGGTGACAGCGGCGCGTTTGAGGCTCTCCGGCACCTGCGAGGTATGTGGCACCATGGCGACGCCGACGTCGGCTTCGACCAGCTCGATCAGATCGCGCTCGCTCGAAATCTCATGTCCATGCTCGATGCCGTGCTCGCGCAGGCTTGCAGCGATGCGGCTGGAGTGCTCGCAGAACGTCCGCCCCAGCAACTGCTCCGCGCGCAGATCGTCGAGTTCGACGTTGCTGCGGCCGGCCAGCCGGTGTCCGCTGCTGACGACGAGCTCGAAACCCTCCGTGAACAGCGGCCACACGTCGAGCCGTTCCCAGGACTCGTCGATCTCGGCGGCGATGCCAAGCTCGGCTTCGCCTTTCTTCAGAAACTCGGCGACATCGCGGCTCGAGCCGCGCAGGAAGCGGAGTTCGAGCCGGTTGAACTGCCGTTTGATCTCGCTGAGATGCGGAATCAGAAGCGCAAGGTCGATCGAATGGGTGAGCGCGATACGAAGTGCGCCGATCTCTCCGCCCTTGAATGAAGAGGCGAGCGAGCGCGCGCCGGCCGCTGCGTCGTAGCACTGCTTGAGCAGCGGATGCATGCGCTGGCCGAGCTCGGTCAGTTGTGCCGCCGGCCGTTCGCGGCGGAACAGATCGCCGCCGAGTTCGGCCTCGAGCTGCTTGATCGCGCGCGTCAGCGAGGGCTGCGTGACGTTGCACTCCTCGGCGGCGCGCGTAAAATTCAACAGCTGCGCAACCGCGAGGAAATAGCGGACCTGGTGCATTTCCATGGATCGGCTCCCAGCGAGATCGGCCGGAAATCTAACCGATCGGGGCGGGGAATGATATGCTGGCTGCTATAGCACGCGCGTATGGTTTCGGAAGCCAGCCGGCATTTCCAAAAAGCCCGACTATCGCCGACAACGGCAGGACGTAACAATTTCCTTACGCCGGGCGAATGATAACCATAGACTCGACAGGAGCGAGACATGAACGGCATGCAGGACAACCCGCAACGAAAGAGTATGGACCTGCCGGGTCAGGTCGTTCTCGTGCTTCAGGGCGGCGGCGCGCTCGGCTCGTACCAGGCCGGGGTCTACCAGGCGCTCCACGAGGCCGGCATCGAGCCGGACTGGATCATCGGTACCTCGATCGGGGCCATCAACGCCAGCCTTATTGCGGGCAACGCGCCGCAGAACCGGCTCGCGCGCTTGAGGGAATTCTGGAAGCGGATGGAGCAGCAGCCGGTCTGGGACTGGCGCGCCGCGTTTCCCGGTTTCAACGAGAAGCTGGCCTATTGGTCGACCGTGACCCACGGCATCGCGGGTTTCTTCCGCCCCAATCCGCTGGCGCATGCCGGGGATTCCTATCCGCTGGGCGCCGATCACGCCGGCTACTATTCGACCGCGCCGCTGGAGACGACGCTGACCGATCTGGTCGACTTCGACCTCGCCAATCGCTGCGCGCCGCGACTGACGGTCGGTGCGGCCCATGTCGGCACCAGCGAGATGCGTTATTTCGACAGCCGCGACGGCGAGCTGACGGTGAAGCATGTGATGGCTTCAGGCGCGCTGCCGCCGGCTTTCCCGGCCGTGCGCATCGACGGCGAACTCTATTGGGACGGAGGCATCCTGTCGAACACGCCGACGGAAGCGGTGTTCGACGACAACCCGCGCAGGGATTCGCTGATCTTCTCCGTGCATCTGTGGAATCCCGTCGGCCCCGAGCCGACCACGATGGCGGAGGTGCTGAACCGGCATAAGGACGTGCAATATTCCAGCCGCATCGCCAGCCAGATCGTGCGCCAGCAGCAGGCCCATCGCCTGCGCCACGTCATCAACCAGCTTGCTGCGCGGTTGCCCGAGAGCGAGCGCAACGATCCCGCGGTGATGGAGCTGATGAGCTACGGCTGTCCGACCCGCATGCATGTGGTGCGGCTGCTGGCGCCGCAGCTCGAGCGCGAGACCCACACCAAGGACATCGACTTCAGCCCGTCCGGCATCACGCGGCGCTGGCATGCCGGCTATGCTCACACGAAGTCGGTGCTCACGCGCAGGCCGTGGATCGGCGAATTCGATCCGCTCGCCGGCGTGGTGCTGCACGAGCATGCGGACGAGATGCCGATGGCTGCGGAATAGGGTATAAGCGATCGCGCGCTTCATCGAATTGCCACAGGCCTTGCGGATCGTCGGCCTTGGTTCGACCTCGAAAGGTCCTGCAATTGGTGTCCGCGAACGATCTGGAATTGGCTCTCGACAAGGTCCGTGCTGACGCCGCGGGACCGGTTGCGGGCGTGTTCGGTCCTGACACGCTGACCTGGCGGATCGACCGCGAAGCCGCCGTCTTTCTCGGTGCCGGCCGCGCGCTGCTGCTTCAACTGGCGCATCCCTGGGTCGCTGCCGCCATCGCCGAGCACTCGACGACCCTTGCCGATCCGATCGGCCGCTTCCATCGCACCTTCGACGTCGTCTTCGCCATGGTGTTCGGCTCGCTCGACCGTGCCTTGCTGTCGGCCCGGCAACTGCACCGGCGCCACACCATGATCGTCGGCGAGATGCCCGAGACCGTCGGCCCCTTCGCGGCCGGCTCGCGCTACTGCGCCAACGACATCCCGTCGCTGCGTTGGGTTCATGCCACGCTGACCGAGTCCGCGCTGATGGCGCACGATTTGGTTCTGCCGCCACTCTCGATCGAGGAGCGTGAGCGCTACTGGACGGAGAGCCGGACCTTTGGCGCGCTGTTCGGGCTGACGGGCGATGATCTGCCGGCGGACTGGGCTGGCTTTGCAGCCTATACCGCGGCAATGGCGCAGTCGGAGACGCTGACCGTCAGCCCGGCCGCGCGCGAGATCGCCGCGAAGATCCTTGGCGGTGCGCGACCGTGGTTGCGGCCGCCGCGCTGGTATCGTGCGCTCACCGCCGGGATGCTGCCGGAGCACCTGCGCGCCGGCTTCGCCCTTGCGCTCGACGAACGGGACGTCAGGTCTGCCGACCGCGCGCTGCGATGGATCCGGCGCGTCTATCCGAAACTGCCTGGCCGGCTGCGCTATGCCAGCCCCTACCAGGAAGCGCAGGCGCGGTTGCGGGGCGAGGCTCAGCCCGACTGGATGATCCGCTGCCTCAACCGCGCCTGGATCGGCCGGCCGCAGATGGATCAGCGCGGGAAGGGCTGAGGCCCAATCTCTCGGGCCCCGGCTCAGCAGCGCACCACGTCGCAAAGGGCGACGCGCTGCGCTGCGTCCGGGGCACGAGAGGAGAGTGAGGTGCGCATTCTATCCACATCGTCATTGCGAGCGCAGCGAAGCAATCCAGAATCTCTCCGCGGAAAGACTCTGGATTGCTTCGCTGCGCTCGCAATGACGGAGGATGGGGCAGCGCGGTCGCGCCTCACAACGCCTCGGCCTCACGCCGACGCCAGCTTCCTGTACAACGCGCTGTAGCTGCCGGCCGAGATGCTCCAGGAGAACGAGCGCCCCATGGCGCTGCGGCGCATGGTGTCGAGCTGGTCATGGGCCATGAAGGCCTCGAAGGCCCTCCGGACGCCGCCGAGGAAGGATTCGTGCGAGGGTCTTGAGAACAGGAATCCGGTCTCGCCGTCGGAGATGGTCTCGGCAAGGCCGCCGGTCTGGTGGCCGATCGGCAGCGAGCCGAAGCGCTGGGCGTACATCTGGCTGAGGCCGCACGGCTCGAACCGCGACGGCATCAAGGTGAAATCGCTGCCCGCAAAAATGCGGCGCGCCTGGGCGTCGTTGAAGCCGATGGTGACGCCGATAGCGTCGGGACGGCGGCGATGCGCGTTGATCAAGGCCTGCTCGAGCGCCGGTTCGCCGGAGCCGGTGACCACGATCTGCCCGCCGGCATCGACGATCTCGTCGGCGGCCGACAGCACGAGGTCGATGCCCTTCTGGTGCACGAGGCGCGCGACGATCGCGAACATCGGTCCGCGCGAGACCGCAAGGCCGAACTGCTTGCGCACATAATCCGCATTGGCCTTCTTGCCGACCCAGTCGCCGGCGCCGAACTGCTGGGCGAGCTGGGCGCAATAGCGCGGGTCCCAGCTCTCGTCGATGCCGTTGAGGATGCCGGTGAGCTCGGACGCGTCCGAGCGGACGCGCAGCAGGCCTTCGAGGCCGCAGCCGAATTCCTCCGTGGTGATCTCGCGCGCATAGGTGCCGCTGACCGTGGTGAGGTGCGAGGCGTAGACCAGGCCCGCTTTCAGGAAGGAGAGCTGATCGTAGAATTCGACGCCGTCGATGTGGAAGGAACTCTCCGGTGCGCCGATCCGCCGCAGCGAGTCCTTCGGGAAGAGGCCCTGATAGGCGAGGTTGTGGATGGTCAAGATCGACGGCAGCTTGGCGCCGCGCCAGGCGAGATAGGCCGGCACCAGCGACGCCTGCCAGTCGTTGGCATGGATCAGGTCGGCTGCCCAATTCTTGTCCAGCTTGCCCATGGCCAGCTCAGCGGCGGCCGAGGCAAACCGCGCGAAGCGGATGTCGTTGTCAGGCCAGTCGCGCCCGGACTCGTCGCCATAGGGGTTGCCGGGCCGGTCGTAGAGTTGTGAGCACAACAGCACATAGACCGGCAGGCCGTCCTTGGTCGCGGCCCGTCCCAGCGAGCAGGCCGGCATCTCGGCGAAGGCCGGACAGCGGCCAACGATCTGAATATGCGTGAGTTGTTCGATGATGTCGCGGTAGCCGGGCAGCATCACCCGGATATCGGCAAAGGGGCGGAGCGCTCGGGGCAAGGCGGCGGAAACGGCCCCAAGCCCGCCGACGCGGACGAAGTCGTCCATCTCTGTCGTGACGAACAAGACCCTCAAGAACAGCTGCCCTCTTCCGATCCCGTTTGCTGCTATGCAAGAACGGGTCCAGTTGTCCCGGAATTCCCAAGCCCGCCTACAAGTCGCGTCCGTTCGGTAAAGACTTTCCTACTCAGCCGCTGCCCTCTAGGGTCGACGCACCAACAAAAGAGAACATTGGTTGTTCCTAAGCGACCCAAGGACACAGGCGAGGACGCGGCAAGCATGCAGTTAGCAGATAAGCATGAGGGGACGACGACAAAGGCGTTCGCCGGCCTCAGGGTCCTGGATTTTTCGACCACCATCGCCGGCCCGCATTGCGCGCGGATGCTCGCCGACATGGGGGCGGAGGTCATCAAGATCGAGACCGACGGCGGTGAGACGATGCGGACCCGGCCGCCGCTGCGCAAGGGCTGCAGCACCGTGTTCGGCCAGCTCAATGTCGGCAAGAAGAGCGTCGTGCTCGACCTCAAATCCGAGGACGGCAGGGAGGCGGTGCGCCGGCTGGCCGCGACCGCGGACATCCTGGTCGAGAATTTTCGCCCCGGTGTGATGCGCCGGCTGCGGCTCGACTACGACAGCCTGCGTCCGGTCAACGAGAGGCTGATCTATTGCTCGATCTCGGGTTATGGCCAGACCGGGCCGTCGGCCGAGCTGCCGGCCTATGCGCCGGTGATCCATGCGGCCTCCGGCTACGACATGGCGCATCTCGCCTACCAGCCCGGCCGCAATCGCCCCGATTATTGCGGCATCTATCATGCCGACGTCGTCACCGGCACCTATGGCTTCGGCGCGATTGCCTCTGCGCTCTATCAGCGCACCGTCACCGGGCAGGGCCAGCACATCGATGTCTCCATGCTGGAGTCGATTCTGAGCCTGACGGTGATCGAATTGCAGAGCTCGCAATTTGCGGTCAAGCCGCCGCCGCGGCCGATGTTCGGGCCGACCGAGACCGCGAACGGCTATGTCATGATCACGATCGCCAGCGAGAAGACGTTCCAGTTGCTGATGGGCGTGATCGGCCGTCCCGAATGGATCACCGATGCCCGCTTCGCCAGCTATGGCGCGCGCCGCGGCAATTGGGCGGACCTGATGGACGGTGTCGAAGCCTGGTCGCGGCAGCTGTCGACCGAGGCCTGTCTCGCCGCGCTTGCCGCGGCCGGCGTGCCGGCGTCGGCCTATCGCACCGTGGCCGAGGCGCTGGCCGATCCGCAGCTCGCGCACCGCCAGGCGCTCTCGCCCGTCGAGGACGAAGGCGGCTCGTTCCAGGTGCTCAATCTGCCGTTCCGGATGTCGGGCGCCGATACCACGCCGGGCAGGACGATGGCCGTGCTCGGCGAGCACACGCGCGAATTGCGCGGCGAGGTCGGACTCACCGATGACGCGTCCATTCCGCCCGGCAAGACCGCCGCGCGTGGCTGACGAACATCGTCCTGCGGCAAGCAATCCGGCCCTGCATGTGCTCGGCTTGCCACGGTCCACCGGTGTCAACTAGACAGGTCCAGGTTTGTCTCGCCCGGCCTGCCATGGCATGCTGGCGGGACAACAAGAAGTATGCGGGAGGACGCCGATGAAGAGTTTCAAGGTTGCCGATTTCAAGGCGCCGCTGCAGGAGTTCGACGAAGCCACGCCGCAGCCGTCGGGCACGCAGGTGCTGATCAAGGTGAAGGCCGCCGGTGTCTGCCACAGCGACCTCCACATCTGGGAAGGCGGCTACGATCTCGGCCACGGCCGCAAGCCGCTGTCGCTGAAGGATCGCGGCATCAATCTGCCGCTGACCATGGGCCACGAGACCGTCGGCGAAGTCCTCGCCTTCGGTCCCGACGTCAAGCCAACCGACCAGGGCGACCTCAAGCTCGGCGATGTCGGCCTCGTCTATCCCTGGATCGGCTGCGGCAAATGCGCGACCTGCCTTGCCGGCGACGAGAACATGTGCCTGACGCCGCGCTCGCTCGGCGTCTATTGCGACGGCGGCTATTCCGACCACATGCTGGTGCCGCATCCGCGCTATCTGCTCAATCTCAAGGGCCTCGATCCCGCAACGACCGCGCCCTATGCGTGCTCGGGCGTGACCACCTACAGCGCGCTGAAGAAGGTCGAGCAGCATTTCGACACGCCGATCGTGATGTTCGGCGCCGGCGGTCTCGGCCTGATGGCGCTGTCGCTCTTGAAGGCGATGGGCGGCAAGGGCGCGATCATGGTCGACATCGACGCCAGGAAGCGCGAAGCGGCGGAAAAGGCTGGCGCTCTCGCCACCGTCGATCCCAAGGCACCTGACGCGCTCGAGCAGCTCGCGAAGAAAGCGGGCGGACCGATCCGCGCCGTGATCGATCTCGTCGGCAACGCTGCGACCACGCAGCTCGGCTTCGACTGCCTGACCAAGGGCGGCAAGCTCGTCATCGTCGGCTTGTTCGGCGGCGGTGCGACCTGGGCGCTGCCGCTGATCCCGATCAAGGCGGTGACGATCCAGGGCAGCTATGTCGGAAACTTGCGCGAGACGCAGGAGCTGCTCGATCTGGTCCGCACCAAGAAGGTGCCGCCGATCCCGGTGACGACGGCACCGCTCGCCAAGGCCAACGATGCGCTGCTGCAGTTGCAGCAGGGCGCGGTGGTCGGCCGCACGGTGCTGACGCCGTAGTCCCACGCTCTCTTCTTCGTCATTGCGAGCGAAGCGAAGCAATCCAGAGTCTTTCCGCGGAGACAGTCTGGATTGCTTCGTCGCTTCGCTCCTCGCAATGACGAACCACTTCTTCCTTTGCGCAGGAACTCGCTAAATGTCCGCAAACAACGCCTTCCACATTGCCGTGCTCGCCGGTGACGGCATCGGTCCCGAAGTCATGGCACCGGCCATCGAGGTGCTGCGCAAGATCGAGCAGACATCGGACTTGCGCTTCCGCTTCACCGAGGCGCCGGCCGGTGCCAACAATTATCTCGCGACCGGCAAGTCGATGCCCGACTCCACGATCAAGCTGTGCGAGGAGGCGGACGCGATCCTGCTGGGCGCCTGCGGCCTGCCGTCGGTGCGCTACCCCGACAACACCGAGATCGCGCCGCAGATCGAGCTGCGCTTCATCTTCGATCTCTATGCCGGCGTGCGTCCGGCGCGACTCATTCCCGGCGTGCCGAGCCCGATCGTCGGTGCCGACAAGCGCGGCATCGATCTCGTCGTGATCCGCGAGTCCACCGAAGGCCTGTTCGCCTCGATGGGCAAGGGCGTCGTCACCCATGAGGACGCGCGCGAGACCATGGTGATCACGCGCAAGACCTCCGAGCGCCTGTTCGAGTTCTCGTTTCGCCTCGCCGAGCGGCGCAAGGCGCGCGGCAAGCCGGGTGCGCTCACCTGCGTCGACAAGGCGAACGTGTTCAAGGCCTTTGCATTCTTCCGCGGCATCTTCGACGAGATCGAGAAGAAGCATCCCGATGTGAAGACCGACCGGCTCTATGTCGATGCCTGCTCCGCGATGCTGGTGAAGCGGCCCTGGGATTTCGACGTGATGGTGATGGAGAACATGTTCGGCGACATCGTCTCCGACATCACCGCGAGTTTGATCGGCGGTCTCGGCATGGCGCCGTCGGCGGACATCGGCGACAAATACGCCGTGTTCCAGCCGTGCCACGGCACCGCCCCCGATATCATGGGGCAGGGCAAGGCCAATCCCACCGGCATGATCCTGTCCGCGGCTATGATGCTGGACTGGCTCGCCGACAAGCACGGCGTCGAGAGCGCGGCGGAAGCCGGCGAGCAGATCGAGCGCGCGGTGGACCAGGTCTATGCCGGCGGCATCAAGCCGATGGAGTTCGGCGGCAGCAACGGCACGGCGGATATCACGAAGGCGGTGCTGGGAGCGCTGTAGTCGGAGCAAAGGAAAAGGGGCCTTGTGGCCCCTTCGTTGCTCACCAGCGGCGCCAGTGGCGATGGCCGTAGCCCCACGGACGGGGACCGTAGAAGCGGCGCGGGCCGCCGTAGTAACCATAGGCGCCGTAGTAGTTCGGACGCCACCAGCAGCGGCCCCAGGCATTGCAGACCATCCGTACCTGGTCGACATTCGCCGCCGGGCCGCTTGCGACCTTGTCGGCCTGCGGAATGCCGTTCGGCATCGCCGCGAGCGCTTGTCCCGACGCCAGCGCAGCTCCGCCCAGGGCAGCCAGACCAAGAACAGCAAATTTCAGTTTCATCGCGATCTCCCTCGTTAGTGGCGAGAGAACTTGCGGCGGATCAAGTAGTTGCTATCGCGATGCGGGAAGCAGAGGAATTTAATCTTGGTGAATGTCTATTCACCCTGGCTCGTGGTTCCAAATGCGTTGGGGGTCTTTCCTCGTCGTCATTGCGAGCACAGCGAAGCAATCCAGAATCCCTCCATGGAAAGATTCTGGATTGCTTCGTCGCAAGAGCTCCTCGCAATGACGGTGGTGAGAGGTGTGCGCTCGCAACGACTGGATCGTCACTTCCCCGAGAATTTCGGCTTGCGCTTCTCCATGAAGGCCTGCCGGCCCTCACGAAAATCCGCCGAGTCCATGCAGGCATTTCCGATCGCCTTGATGGCGTTCATGTCGCGCCGGCTTTCGTCCTTCAGCACCTGTGCGATGGTGATCTTCGCGGCCTTGATCGCGAGCGGGGCGTTGTGCGCGATCGTCTCGGCGATCGCCATGGTCTCGCCCCAGAGCTGATCGTCGGGGAACACCCGTTCGATGAGGCCGATGCGCAGCGCCTCGGCGGAATCGATCCGCATGCCCGTATACATCAACAGCCGCGCCCAGGACGGGCCGACCAGCGAGACCAGGTGCTTCAAGCCGTCAAAGCCATAGGCGATGCCGAGCTTCGCGGCGGGAATGCCGAACTGGCTGTCATGCGCGGCGATGCGGATGTCGGCGAGCATCGCGACCTGCATGCCGCCGCCGAGGCAGAAGCCCTGGATGCAGGCGATGGTCGGCTTGGGGTAATCGGCCAGCAATGCGCGCTGGGCGGCGCTGCGCTTGCCGGTTTCCTCCGACGCTGCCGCGTTGTGGCGCGTCTTCTCGAACTGGCTGATATCGGCTCCCGAGACGAACGCCTTGCCGCCGGCGCCGCGCAGGATCACGACGCGGACTGCATCGTCGTCGCGCAAGGCCGTCAGCGCCTCGCCAAATCCCTCCCACATCTCCAGCGACATCGCGTTGCGCTTGTCGGGATTGTTGAAAACGATGACGCCGACACCGTCAGTGACCCGCTTGAGGATCTTGCCGTCGGCGTAAGGTGTTTCGGTCGGGTTGAAAGTGTCGGGCATCGCGCGCTCGCTCGTCATGGGCCGAGCGCAATGTGCGGCCCCGGCCGGGCCCGGGTCAACCGCGGCAAGGCATGCGGCCTTGCACCCGCCTGTGCCGCGATTGCATGGCGCGAGAGGCGCTTATTGCGTCACATGCATGTGCGCGGTGAGCGGATGGCCGCCGGCATTGCTGAAGAACGCCGCCTCTTCGGCAGTGGCCTCCAGGAGCTGCTCGTCCTGGTTATAGACGTCGTTGCGGAACTGGACGGTCTGGTCCTTCGTCATCCACGCCGTCAGATAGATCCAGGCCACCGGCACCTTCTTCGCCATGGCGACGTCAAGATGCTGCCCTGTGGCGATCTCCGCATCGATCGCGGCGCGGCTCCATTTCGGCTGGTCCTTGAGCAGCCAGGCGGCGAGATCGCGCACATTGTCGACGCGCGAGCAGCCATGGGAATCGAAGCGATAATCGTCGCTGAACAGATTGCGCTGGTTGGTGTCGTGCATGTAGACCGAATAGGAATTCGGCATGTCGATCTTGACCGCGCCGAGCGCGTTGAACGTGCCGTTTTGCTGGCGCACGGTGAAGTTCGGCGTGTGCGTGCCCGACCAGTCGACCGAATGCGGATCGATCGGATTGTCATGGGCGTCGAGCACTTCCATGTGCATGCGCGAAAGATAAGTCGGATCTTTCCGCATATGCGCGGAGATCTCGGTCTTGGCGATCGAGGCCGGCACCGTCCAGGTCGGATTGAGCACGACACTGGTGATCTGCGCCGTCAGCGTCGGCGAGGGTTTTTCGGTCTTGCCGACGATGACGCGATAACGCCGCACCACGACGTCGTTCTCGACCGCTTCGGCAAAGGCGGCGGGAATATTGACCACGACATAGCGCTGGCCGAAGTCGAAATTCATGTTCTCGAGCCGCTGCAGCGATGCCTCCAGCTGCCGGATCCGCTTCTGCACCGGCACGTTCATCGCCGCGATCGTGCGCGGCGTCATCATGCCGGTCGGGGCGAGGCCATGGCGGGCCTGAAAACGCTTCACGGCGCCCGCGAGATCCTGGTCGAAGGCGCCGGATCGCCGGAGACGATCAGCCGCTTGCGCAACAGATCATCGTTGGCACCCTGGACGCCGACACCGAATTTGGCATCCGCCGGAATCGTCGGCCAGCCGCCGCGCACCGCGAGGTCCGAATAGCTCAGCGCCGCGTCCTTGATGCGCTGGGCAGAACCCTCGTCATAGGTCGGCTCATGCGTCATCGCGAGGGCTGCGGCCGAGCGGCTCTCCGGCGTCGAGGCGGGCGTCGACGCGGCCGCTTTCGGCGCGGCCGAATGGGCCGGGTTCGCCGCGGCCGGCATCGTACCTGATGTTGCCGGCTTGGGACCGGCCTGTCCAATGGTCTCCGTCTGCGCCAGCGCGGAGACGCTCGTGAGCACGCCGAGGGCAATGATCATCGCAACGCGTTTCGACATGTGTCCCGTCTTCCCCTTGAGAACGAGGCCCGCAACGGGCGCTCGCATTGGCAATTCCAAGGCCCGCCGCGCCGCGTGCGCCGATTGGTCAAACCGGCGGGAAATTACGGCACCAGAGTTGAGGTCCCATTAAGCACGGCAGGCAAAAACCCCGCGCGTCCGATGCGGGCTTCTCGATTGGGTCGCGCCAGGGGTGGGATGGGTTCGCGATATCCGCGACGAATGGCGGCTCAATAGCCGAGAAAAAGGCGGCCAAGCCGCCCTGAGAAAGGCCGCGCGCATGCGCGCGAGCCCAAATCCGTGGTCTCGTTCAATCCGGCCACGCCCCCGCGACGCGGCGGATTGAACATCGGCCGTAGCAGCCAGATCCGATCTCAGCCTTCGTTCGCTGCAATCGATTCCATCAGCGAAACGAGCTGACGCTGCACCGTCTGGTCCTTGATCTTGCTGTAGGCGCGCAGCAGCCGGAGGCTGAAGGCGCTGTCGAGGAAGAGCAGGCTCTCGACCTCGCGCGCCTTGTTGTCGCCGTCATAGAAGAAGGTCACGGGCACGTCGAGGGCGGAGGCGATCTGCTGAAGCCGAGCCGCGCCGACGCGATTGACGCCCTTCTCGTATTTCTGGACCTGCTGGAAGCTGACGCCGAGCTTTTCGCCGAGCTCGGCCTGCGAGATCTTCATCTCGACGCGCCGCAAACGAATCCGCTTGCCAAGCTCGATGTCCGGCTTGCCGGCACTGCGCTGCTTCATTCTCTTCGCCGCTGCTTTCATTTTAGTCTTCACCTTTGTTCTTCGGTTGAAAATCCCCCGAAGAGCTGGGTCAGGGGTTCGCCCATATACGAGTCCTTGAATTCATGCGGATGCACGAACTCTTCCTTAAACCACGGGAAGCGAGCCGGACTGAAAGCCTCGATCAGCCAGTCAATCATGTGCCGCACGCGTGGAATCCGGCCGCTACCGGGATGGTAGGACAACCAGATATCCAGCGGTCGGTTCAATTCGACCTCCAGTGGAATCAACTTCCCGCCGAGCGCAATGGCGTAGCTCGGGAATACGCCGATTCCGGCGCCATTCGCGACTGCCCAATAGTTTGCGCTCGAGACGTTGGTCTTCATGACCAGAAGGTCACGTTCCTGAACGCCCGGAAAGAAGCTCTCGAATGTTTCCTTGGCAGCGAGCTGATCGGCGAATTGCAGCACCAGGCGGTGCTTGATCAATTCCGCCGCTGAGCGTGGCGTGCCGTATTTCTCAAGGTATTTTTCCGAAGCCCAGAACATCAGGTGCATGCGGCCGAGCCGCACCAGCTTGATGTCGAGCGCCGAAGGACGCGACAGGTGGATGGCGACGTCGGCCTCGTGGCGGGAGACGTCGGCCGAGCGCATCGCGCAATGCAAATCGACCAGGATCTTGGGATAGGCCTGCTGGAATTCGACGAGGCGCGGAGCGAGCCAGAATGTGCCGAGCCCTTCGGTGACGGCGACCCGGACCTCGCCGGACAGGACGTTGGCCATCGAATCGCTGGCGCGCAGCACGTCGAAGGTGGCCGCCTCCATCCGCTCCACGGCGGACACCACCAGCGCGCCTTCGTCGGTCAGATGAGTGCCGTGGACGTCGCGGGTGAACAGGGTCGCGCCGGTCTGGCGTTCGAAATCATCGATCCGGCGGCGCACTGCGTTGATCGACAGCGACAAGCGTTCGGCCGCCGAACGGAAACTGCCGCAACGGACGACTTCCAGAAATATGCGGGCCGCATCCCAATCCGAGAGCCCGCTGAGATTTGCCTTCGGGCGTTCCTCCAGAGGAACGCCCCTTTCCGCCAAGGAGTGCATACAAGTCCCTTCGGTCCGCTAAACTGGCAGAATCTGGCGCGAACCACAACCACGACGGGTTGGGGAATGACGAGTTTTGAACGTCATCCTTACTACCTAATGGGAGGTATTGGAGTGCTGCCGGGAGCTGGGACAAAGGCTGGGAATCGGGCAGACCATCGCCCGGATGAGGGGTGTAGCGTGAGTTCCGTTGCGAGCCGAGACATGGCTGCGGGATTGTCGGCGCTGCCCACAATGGTGGTCCTTGCGCAAGAGCCGGCGCAGCCCTCCGGGATGGATCAATCGCGGCGCGCAGAGCGTTTGACCATGGACCGCTTCGGGACCAGCCGGCAGCGCAGCCGCGCAATATTCGCAGATGCCGCGGTTTCAAGTCAGAAACACACTGAAATCATGTTCGGAGGCGCCACGGCCTCATGCTATCCTCGGTTACCCATGGGGGCCGAAGGGGTGGTCACAAACACGTCTCACAGGCCGAATTAACGGAAAGAACGCCGGTGTCGCATTCAGACGAACAGTTGCAGTCGGTGCTGGAAACACTTGAGGAGTGCCGCAAGGTCCTCAACGAGATCAACAGCCGTGAGTCGGCCGAACTTCTGTCCATCGTCATTCTCGACGTGCGGATGAAACTCAAAGGAATTGACAGCGCCGATCTCAAGGCGCTGTGCGACGAAATGCTGCGGAACGCCGGAAGCGAACCGCCGCCCCCTTCCAAGCAGACGCAGGACCAGCCCCGGCGTCCGCTGCTCCGCGTGGTGAAGTAGCCGCGCCGCCGGATCTCGCTTTTTGGCGAGGTTTGTGCGCGTCCCGATGCCGCATCTGTGATCGCAGGCGGCATCGGGAGGAGCCCTGGTTTGATCGCGCCTCTGTTGCGCATTATGCCGCATCGGCTACACCAGAGCCGTTCGGCTCCGGTGCGCGCGCATCCCCCGCGCGCGGCCAAAGAGCCTGAGATGGCTCCGACTGCATCATGCAAAATGTTTCGATCCCGGCGGCGCTGATTGCCGGCCTCGTCAGCTTCCTCTCCCCTTGCGTCCTGCCTCTGGTTCCGCCCTATCTGATCTATCTGACGGGCGCGACGATCGAGCATGTGGAGAGCGAGGAGCCGGCCTCGGCCTCCAAGCGCGCGATCATGATGGCGGCGCTGCTGTTCGTGCTCGGCTTCTCCACCGTGTTCGTGGCGCTGGGGGCCAGCGCCTCGCTGGTCGGCTCCCTGATCCGCGCCTGGTCGGCCGAGCTGTCGATCCTTGCCGGCGTCGTCATCATCGTCATGGGCCTGCACTTCCTGGGGCTGACCCGCATCGGCCTGCTGATGCGCGAGGGGCGCCTGACCGCACCCAAGCCTGTTGGCCTCTGGGGCGCCTATGTCATGGGCCTTGCCTTCGCCTTCGGCTGGACGCCTTGCATCGGCCCGATCCTCGCTGCGATCCTCTCGATCGCCGCGGCGGAAGCGACGGTGACAAAGGGCGCAGGGCTGCTCGCGGTCTATTCCGCGGGCCTCGGCATTCCTTTCCTGATCGCCGCACTGATGATCGAGCAGTTCTCGAAACTGTTCGCACGCATGAAGGGCCAGCTCGTCAATGTCGAGCGTGCCATGGGCGTCCTCATGGTGATCACCGGGATCGGCTTCCTCACCGGCGCGGTCTCGAATGTGAGCATCTGGCTGCTGGAGACGTTCCCGGCGCTGCAGACGATCGGGTAAGAACTCGCAGCAAAGCGCGCAAGCGCCTCGCGGCGACCTCGATGCCTAGTCCTGGCCCGTCCGGCACGCGCACGACCCCGTTCACCGCGTCTCGTCCAGCGCGCAGGTGATCGTGCAGACCACGCCGCGCGGCAGGAAGTCGACGGTCGCCTCGCCGCCG
The DNA here is from genome assembly GCF_038969555.1 of Bradyrhizobium sp. B117. Lineage (NCBI taxonomy): Bacteria > Pseudomonadati > Pseudomonadota > Alphaproteobacteria > Hyphomicrobiales > Nitrobacteraceae > Bradyrhizobium > Bradyrhizobium sp. B117. The sequence goes on along the minus strand of NZ_CP152414.1, from coordinate 7,219,251 downwards.
AGCTGGTCGCGGGCGCTGCGCTCGATCAGGCGCGAGCCGAAGCCGCGCCGCACCGGCTCCGTCACCGGCGGCCCGCCGATCTCGGTCCAGATCAACCGCAGCCGCGGCTTCGGTGTATCGGCGATGACCTCCCAGTCCAGCGTCACCCGGCCGGTCTCGTTGGACAGCGCGCCGTATTTCGCGGCGTTGGTGGCGATCTCGTGCACGATCATCGACAGCACCACGGCGAGCCGCGGCGACAGCGGCACGTCGGGCCCGGCCATGCGGATACGGTCGGGATTGCTCAGCAGGAACGGCTGGAGCGCGCGGGCGACCACGTCGCGCAGCTCCGAGCCGGCCCATTTCTCCTGGCTGAGCAGATTGTGCGCCTCGGCGAGCGCGCCGAGCCGTCCCTCGAACTTGGTCCGCTCGTCGCGGCTGGCGCTGCGGAAGGTCTGCACCGCGATCGCCTGCATCAGGGCCAGCGTGTTCTTGACGCGATGATTGAGCTCCTCGATCAGCAGATTGTGCAGCATCTCGCCGCGCGCGATCGTGGTCGCCATCCGCACCGCGAAGGTCAGGCCAATCAGCAGCAGCACGCCGCCGATCAGGCTGGAGATCGCGATGTTGCGCCACAGCGGTGCGATCAACGAGCTTTCCGGCACGCCCGCGGCGACCGTCCATCCCGTCAGTCGCGATCGCGTGTAGGCGGACGCGAGCGCAACGCCGTCGAGCGAGATCGAGGAGAGGCTCGCCTCGGGCGTGCGAAACAATTCCGCAAACAGCGAGGGCGAGGCGCGCTTGCCGAAGGTCTCACCGGGATTGGGCACGCGCGCGAACACCGTGCCGGTGGTGTCGAGCAGCGAGACGGTCCACAGCTGGTCGGGCCGCTGCTTCTCGACCAGCTGCTGGAAGATGCTGACCGGCGGAGAGAAGCAGAGATCGTAGATCACTTCGCCGTCGCGCAAGACCGGCACTTCGACGGTCAACACCTGTCGCCCGTTGATAGCGCCGGTGAACAGGTCGGAATATTGCGGCGCCTTGGTCGCAAACACCTTCTCGACGGTCTGCAGATGGCCGCGCCGCGGCAGGCTTGCGGTGTCCTCCGTCGCCGAGGAGAACAGCAGCCGGCCCTTGCGGTCGGAGATCAGCAGCAGTCCGCCCTTGCCGTACTGATCGAGGAAGCCGAGCGCGATGCGACGGAAGTTCGGGAAATCGTCGTCGCGCAGCGCATTCGTCAGCGCAAGCACCTGCAAGCCGCCGGTCATCCGCTGCACCTCGGAATCGAGCACGAGGCGCATGCTTCGCACCGTTTCCAGTACGCGCTGCGTCGCGTCGCTGCGGTCCTGGCGGTAGTTGGAATAGGCAAGGCCGACCGCGAAGACGATCAGCGGCAACATCGTCCCCGTGACCAGAAGGGCAAGCCGGACCGGCAGGGTGAGCTTTGACAAAACGCGGGCGTCCCGGTTCCGGCGCAACGGCGCCGGATTATGATTTTGAACAGACCATACGAGCGGGCTTTGCGCGGCGCCACGATTTTCGCATGCGGCAAGCGGTCTTGGAGAGCGATATTGCGGCGCAGTTGCGGGACGCCCTGCGCTTCAGGTCATGCTGATTGCGGTCAATAGTAGACACATGGCGTAAACAGCCGCCAGGCTGAGCCCGGCAATCCGGGCCTCTCGATGCGATCTCATGCGCTGAACTCCGGAAAGGGCGGCTGCCGTCGCGGCCGCCGCCCGTCCGTTACGCCTTAGTCGATTTCCTGAACGACGGTGCGCGAGCCGGGATCGACCAGCATCACGCGATCGCCGGAATAGACGTAGCGATATTTCGTCAGCGACGGACCCCAGTCCGCCGGAACGGCTTCGAGCTCGACATCGCTTGGAACCGTCGCGCCGACGATGATCTTCTCCTTCGTCGTCACGGGGCGAATGCGATGCTCGGTGACGTAGGATTTGATCTTGGTGCGGTATTGCGGCTCGATCTGCACGGCGGCCGCGTGGCCGGTTCCGGTGGTGGTCACCACGGTGGATTGCGCGAACGCACCGGTCGAGATCATTACCACTGCAGCGGATAGCAGGAACAGCTTCTTCATCTTGTCCTCCTCATGGGAATAAGCGCCGCAACAACATCCCACCGTGCATGGCGTTCCCACCTCCAGGAACAAACTGCCGCTTTTTCCCGTTTGTGACTCGACCGGGCCGGAGTGCCCGGGATTGGAGGAGGAGAGAAGAATGAAGCTGAAGATTGCAACTGCAGCGCTGATGGTTGCTGCAATGTCCCTGCCGGCGTTCGCGGCCGACGAGTTCTATGTCGTCCAGGACGTCAAGACCAAGAAGTGCACCGTCGTCGACAAGAAGCCGACGGAGTCGTCAATGACCGTCGTCAGCCCCTCGGGCACGATCTACAAGTCGCGCACCGAAGCTGAAAGCGGCATGAAGACCGTCAAGGTCTGCACGTCGAACTGAGGAGGACGACACATGCCAGTTCTGATTTTGTGGGCCGTGCCGGCTGTGTTGGTGATCGGCGGTGGCATTTATCTGATCGGCCATTTCCACTGAGAACGAACTACGAAGCGTCATGCCCGGGCTTGTCCCGGGCATCCACGTTCTTCGTTCGTCGTGGCCAAGACGTGGATGGCCGGGACAGGCCCGGCCATGACGATCTCTAAAGTTCGGCAGGCGTTCGTTACGTCAGAGATTGCTCTCGGTGATCGCGGCATAGACCATGCTGCGCAGCTCGCGCCGGAGCGGATAGGCGCTCGACGGCAGCACCTGCGTCATGAAGATCGTGATCAGCTCCTCGGCCGGGTCGATCCAGAACGAGGTCGTGGCCGCGCCACCCCAATTGTATTCGCCCGGGCTGCCGGCGATCAGCGTCTCGGCCGGGCGCATGGTGACGGCAAAGCCGAGGCCGAAGCCGATGCCGTTATAGGTGGCCTCCGAGAACAGCGAGCGTGACACCTCCGGCAGCGCGCGGCCGCCCGGAATGTGGTTGGTCGTCATCAGCGCCAGCGTCTTCGGCCCGATCAGCCTGACACCGCCGAGCTCGCCGCCATTGAGCAGCGCGCGGCAGAAGGTGAGATAGTCGGCGACCGTCGAGCACAGTCCGCCGCCGCCGGAGATGAAGGAAGGCGGGGTGAGGAACGAGCTCGTCGCCGGATCGTCCTGGAGCGTCAGCCCTTCGCGGCGCTGACCGGCATGGAAGGTCATGCCGCCGCCGGGATCGGCCGAGTAGCAGGCCGCAAAACGATGCGCCTTCGAGGCCGGCACGTGGAAGTCGGTGTCGGTCATCCCGAGCGGATCGAGGATGCGTTGCTTCAGGAACTGCTCGAACGGAATGCCCGAGATCTTGCCGATGAGGTAGCCGATCACGTCGGTTGCGACCGAGTAGTTCCAGGACTCGCCCGGCGAGAACTCCAGCGGGATCTTTGCCAGGCCCTCGATCATGGTCTGCAGCGTGCCTGATTTCTCGACCTCGCCGATCTTCTCGGCGCGATAGGCAGCATCGACATTGGAGCGCTGCTGGAAGCCGTAGGTGAGGCCGGCGGTGTGGCGCAACAGGTCGACGATCAGCATCGGCCGGGACGGCGGCCGGGTCAGGAACGCCGGTGCGGTGCCGGCGACGAACACGCCGAGGTCCTTCCATTCCGGAATGTACTTTGCGACGGGCTCGTCGATCGCGACGAGGCCTTCCTCGACCAGCATCATGAAGGCGATGCTGGTGAGCGGCTTGGTCATGGAATAGATGCGGTAGATGGTGTCGTCCTTGACCGGCAGCTTGCGCTCGAGATCGGCAAAGCCCTGAACCGAGGAGTGCGCGACCTTGCCGCGGCGGTAGACCAAGAGATGCGTGCCGGGGAAGCGTCCGGCATCGATGTAGCGGCGCTTCAGATGCGCATCGACGCGGTCGAGCGCGGCCTTGGACATGCCGACGGATTCGGGCGAGGCGGGGGTGGGCGCGAGCATCAGTTCCTCCGGGGCGTTTTGTCGGAAAGTTGATAGCGAAATGCGGGGCCCATTCCAAGCCGGTTGCGCTTAACGCGGCCCCGCCGACTGGTGTAGGCTGCACTCTGGAACGCCTCCAAGGAGCCCATCCGGGCCAACGAGAAAACGCCAGGGCAAACGCACCATGACCCAGTTCAACGAGACCGAACTCACCGAAGCCGTCGTCGAGAGCTTCGACAACACACCTGATACGCGGGCAAAATTCCTGCTCCAGGAATTGGTGAAGTCGCTGCACGATTACGTGAGCAAGACCGGTCTCACCTTCGAAGAATGGGAATATGCCATCGATTTCCTGACCCGGACGGGGCAGAAATGCACCGACACCCGCCAGGAGTTCATCCTGCTGTCCGACGTGCTCGGCGTTTCCATGCTGGTCGATGCGGTGAACCACAGGGATCGCGCCGGCGCCACCCAGACCACCGTGCTCGGCCCGTTCTATGTCGGCGAGCACAAGGTGACCGCGCACGGCACCGACATCTCGCCGAACAATCACACCGGCGAGCGGATGTTCGTGCAGAACCGCGTCACTGATCTGAAGGGCAACCCGCTCGCGGGCGTTCCCGTCGACGTCTGGCATGCCGACGACGACGGTTTCTACGATTCACAGAAGGCGAACTACGACGAGGTCGGCGCCTCCGCTCGGGCGCGCTTCATCACCGATGGCGACGGCCGCTTCTTCTTCCGCACCATTTTGCCGTGCAGCTACCCGATCCCGACCGATGGGCCGGTCGGCGAGATGATCGTGCAGACCAAGCGTCATCCGATGCGTCCGGCGCATGTGCACTTCCTGGTGAACGCGAAAGGCTATGAGCCGCTGATCACCCACGTCTTCATGGAAGGCGACAAATATCTCGATTCCGACGTGGTGTTCGGCGTCAAGGACGACCTCGTCGCCAAGGTCGAGCCGCGCAACGACCCTGAAATGCCCGACGGCACCAAGGCGAGCGGGCGGTGGCATCTGATGAACTACGAATTCCACCTCAAGCCCGGCGGCGGCATGGCGCCGAAGCCGCTCGGGGTGAAGGCGGCGGAGCCGGCGTGACACTCGGCGCTCAAGTCGACATTGGCTGCGTAGCAAGAGACCGCCCGAGGGCGGTCTCGCATTTGGGCGAGAAGACGCCCGTTAAAGATCGACTTGGATGGCAACGTTGGAGCGTACCCAATCCGATTGCCCGGCCTTCAGCCGCTTGGCTTGAAATTCAACGAAAGCAGGATCGGCACCCAGTGACGACAAGGTGCGCCCATAAGCTTCTACACTATCGAAGCGGGCGACAAAGGCATAGTTGCCGATCTCACCACCGATCACCGACCAATAGCTGACATCGGCTCCGTGCTTCTTCCAGAGTGACGCGGCCTCCTTTGCCAGCTGCAAGACGGTCGCAAGATCACTACCGGGTCTTGGATGCGAAACGAACTGCATGACGACTGCAGGCATTTTCCCCTCCAATGAGCAATGATGGCGCCAGACAACCGGTTTGGTCATTTGGCTGGAGGAGAATTCCAAAGCGTGCAGCCTCAAGCTTGATCTGGATCAACTCCATGTCTCCAGCCCGGCGGCAGGCTGCCCGTCCTTGCGCTGAATGACGGCACTGCATGGAGATGGCCATGATCGAGCAGCGCAATCGAGTTGTTCAGGTCAGCCGCTTCGGTGATCCCGAGAAACTAAAGGTTGTCGAGGCTCCCCTGCCGACCGCCGGCCCGGGCGAGGTACGCGTTCGCGTCATCGCGTCGAGCCTCAACTACACCGAGGTGTTGATCAGGCGGCATCTCTATCCGCAAACGATGCGCCTCCGGCCGCCATTCGTGATGGGTTACGACGTGGTGGGGACAATTGATCAGCTCGGCGAAGGCGTGCACGACTTTCGGATTGGCGACCGCGTGGCCGACATGACGGTGGTCGGGTCAAACGCCGACTATCGGACGCTTCGAGCGAACGACGTGGCTCGCGTGCCGATGGGTGTCGATCCGGCTGAAGCGGCTGCGCTGATCTTGAGCTGGACGACCGCGCACCAGCTTCTGCACCGCGCGGCCAAGGTCCAGCGAGGCCAACGTGTGCTCGTGCACGGCGCCGCCGGCGCAGTCGGCCAGGCGCTACTCGTGCTCGGGAGATTGGCCGGTCTCGAGCTGTGGGGCACTGTACGCCGCGAGCACATTGCGCTCGTGCAAGATCTCGGGGCAACGCCGATCGACTACCAGCACGAGGACTTCACGCGGATTGTGCCGGGTGGGTTCGACGTCATCGTCGACGGCGTTGGCGAAGACGGCTATCGCCGCTCATACGCAGCGCTCAAGCCAGGTGGCCTGCTTTGTGCCATCGGATTTTCGGCAAGCGTGCAGGCACAGCGTCGAATGCTCCCTATCTTGATGGAAATCGCGCGCCTCTACCTGTGGAGACTGTTGCCCGGCGGCAAGCGAGCCCGCTTTTACTCGGTCAATGCCATGCGGGCGCGACATCCCGCCTGGTTCAAGGAGGACTTGGAGCAACTGTTCGGGCTTCTGGCAACCGGCGCCATCCGGCCGCGCATCGCCGAGCGAATTTCCTTCGAGGAGGTCGCCGATGCCCACCGTCGCCTCGAGGCTGGCGGTCTCGAGGGCAAGCTCGTGCTTTGCCCGGATCTCTCCTCGCGACGCAGCCAGCGCGCCGCCTGACGCGGCGCGTCAGCACGATAGACCCCTGTCGTCTGGGCCACGGTGGACAGAGGCGTTACCGCGCGTGCAGCAGCGCCAGCAGCACGATCACCGCGCAGGCAAGCACCGCCGAGGTCAGCTTCCAGAACATCAGCGGGCTGCGCTCCAGGAGCGGCGTGATCCGCGTGTCGAGATAGGCCGGATTGGGCGTGCGCAGCTCGAAGACGAATTCGGAGAGATCCTCATGCCGCTTGTAGGGATCGGGATGCAGCGCGCGACGGAGCGCGCCGTCGACCCAGGCCGGTACGTTGCGGTCGTCGTCCGCCGGGCGATATTTGAGCCGCCGCACGTCCGCCTTGCGCCGGATCCTCGCGACCTGAGTGCCATAGGGGAGCTTGCCGGTCAGCATCTGGTAGCAGATCACGGCCAGCGAAAACATGTCGGAGCGCGGCGAGCCGCCTTGCCCGAGAAAATACTCCGGCGCGGTGTACTGGACCGTTCCCAGGATGTCGTCGGTCTCGTCCGGCGGCGCGGCCTCGGCGACGCCGGCGACCCTGACCGAGCCGAAGTCGATGATCTTCGCGGTGCCGGTCTTGTCGATCAGGATGTTGTCGGGCCTGAGGTCCTGATGCAGCATCTCCATGCGGTGGAAGGCGCGCAGGCCCGCGGCGATCTGCTCGACGAGGCCGCGGACGGTTTCGAGATCGGGCCGCGGATTGTCGGTCATCCACTGCTTCAGGGTCTGCCCCTCGACGAATTCGGTCGCGACGTAGAGATAGCTGCGTCGCCGCGACTGTGACAACGGTTTGAGCACATGCGGGCTGTCGATCCGGCGCGCGATCCACTCCTCCATCAGGAAGCGCTTCAGGTAAGCGGCGTTGTCGCGCAGGTCGATCGACGGCAGCTTGAGCGCGACCGGCTGCTCGGTCTCGGTGTCGACGGCAAGATAGATGTGGCTGCGGCTGCTGCCGTGGATCTCGCGAACGATGCGGTAACCGTCGAAGATCGCCCGCGGCTCCGGCAATGGCGGAAGCGGCAGCTCCGCGGTCTGGTTGAAGATGCCCGAGGGCTCGCGCTGCGGCACCGCGTCGATGCGCAGGATCTGCACGGTGATGTTGTCGTCGCTGCCGCGCCGGTAGGCTTCCTCGACGATCGCCTTCGCCGCGGCGTCGAGCTCGGCTGCATGCTCGTTGATGGCGCTCGTGACGAAGCGCGGGTCAACGAATTCATAGGCGCCGTCGGTCGCGAGCAGGAAGGTGTCGCCGGCCTCGATCTCCAGCGCCTGGTAGTCGATCTCGAGCTGCGGATTGATGCCGAGCGCGCGGCCGAGATAGGTCTGCTCCGACGAAACGATGATCCGGTGATCGTCGGTCAGCTGCTCGAGCGCCTTGCCGGCGACGCGGTAGATACGGCAGTCGCCGACATGGAAGATGTGCGCGGTGGTCGCCTTGATGACCATGGCACTCAGCGTGCAGACATAGCCCTTGTCGCGGTCATAGGCATATTGGCTCTTGCGCGTCTGCGCGTGCAGCCAGGAATTGGTGGCGTCCAGCACGCGGCGGGCGGAGGTCTTCACCGTCCAGGATTGCGACGTGCAGTAATAGTCCATCAGGAAGCTCTTGACCGCCGACTCGCTGGCGATCTGGCTCACCGTGCTGCTGGAGATGCCGTCGGCGAGGACGGCTGAAATGCCCTTCAGGCTGAGCAGCGGCTCGTCCGGAATGAGGATACCGTGAAAGTCCTGGTTGACGGGCTTGCGGCCCCTGTCGGAGTGCTGGCCGATCGAAATCAGGAGTCCGCGGGTCATCGTCGTCACCAAGGCGAAGAGAGCCTCACCCTAGCCGGGCGAGGCTCTCTTGTTGAGGTGCGTGCGATCAGGCCGCAACGCGGGGCGGCGTCACCTTGCCGGGCTGGCGCTTGGGCAGGGTCATGACATGCGTGGCGTAAAGGGTCATGCCGGTGAAGGCGAGGCCGCCGACGAGGTTGCCGAGCACGGTCGGGATCTCGTTCCAGATCAGATAGTCCATGATCGAGAACTTTGCGTGCAGCATCAGGCCCGACGGGAACAGGAACATGTTCACGACGGAATGCTCGAACACCATGTAGAAGAACACCAGGATCGGCATCCACATCGCGATGACCTTGCCGGGGACGGACGTCGAGATCATGGCGCCGACGACGCCGGTCGAGACCATCCAGTTGCAGAGCATGCCGCGCATGAACAGCGTCGCCATGCCGGCCGCGCCATGCGCGGCGTAGCCCAGCGTCCGGCCTTCGCCGATATTGCCGATGGCGGTGCCGATCTTGTCGGGGTCCTGCGTGAAGCCGAAGGTCGTGACGAACGCCATCATGAAGGCCACCGTGAAGGCGCCGGCGAAATTGCCGAGGAAGACCAGGCCCCAGTTGCGTAGCACGCCACTGAGCGTGACGCCCGGGCGCTTGTCGATCAGGGCGAGCGGCGAGAGCACGAACACGCCGGTGAGAAGGTCGAAGCCCAGCAGATAGAGCATGACGAAGCCAACCGGAAACAACAGCGCGCCGACCAGCGGCTGGCCGGTGTTGACGTTGATGGTGACGGCGAACCAGGCGGCGAGGGCGAGAATGGCACCAGCCATATAGGCGCGGATGACCGTATCCCGGGTGGACATGAAGATCTTGGACTCGCCCGCATCCACCATCTTGGTGACGAATTCCGAAGGCGCGAGATACGACATCAATGGTTCCTTTTGCTTCGTAAGTGAGATCGACGCTCTCGCAAGAGAGCGGCTGAACGTCATTGGCGTGCGGGTGGCCTGCCGCGCACGAGAGTTGGGAGATTTGGAAGCCCTGGGAATCGCGTCACGACGACTGAGCCGAGAACGGCCGCGAAGCAGTTGAGCTTCCTCTTGCGGCCGCCAGAGGCCGCAGCAATGCGGCAAGCCGCAGTCTTCGTTGACATCAAGGGATAAGCAAGTTGCGTGCCGAGCGCGGCAGTCCTGAAAGCTGAGTGATATCAGCGCGATCGCGCCCCATTGGATCGGGCCTTTGGACGCCCGTCGGCCTCTTGCATAAGCGACTGCACAAGACTTGTGCGCCGCACAAAGATTGAGCAAGCCGCAAATTCGGCGAGCGGATCTGACCTGCGGCAGGCTGGCGCAGAGCCTCTAACCCATTAAATAGGTTAGTCTTTTTGCTATCGCGGGCTTGGCATGAAGCTTGAATAGTTCCATGTCGACGCCATTGAAGCCGTCCCGCGAGACTTCTCATCCGACTTGCCGACGCCACCAGGCGGGGGTCTCCCCGCCGTGCGTTCGCATGCGCCAAAGACGGCGCCGCCGGACGGACGGGCTGCTCGTGAGCACAGACGCCATCAATTCTGCAACGACGCAAAAGGACGACACGACTCATGACCAAGCGCACCCGTGGGCCCTCGGAGACGGGCCTCAGCCGCCGGCAATTGTTGAAGGCCACCGGCTCGACCGCCGCTCTTCTCGCCGCCGCCAAGCTCAATTTCCCCGCCGGCGCCTTCGCGCAGGACGCAGGCCCCGAGGTCAAGGGTGCCAAGCTCGGCTTCATTGCACTGACCGACGCGACCCCGCTGTTCGTGGCGAAAGAGAAGGGCATCTTCGCCAAATATGGCATGCCCGATGTCGAGGTGCAGAAGCAGGCCTCCTGGGGCACGACGCGCGACAATCTCGTGCTCGGCTCCGAAGGCAACGGCATCGACGGCGCGCATATCCTCTCCCCGATGCCGTATTTGATCTCCGCCGGCAAGGTGACGCAAAACAACCAGCCGACGCCGATGTACATCCTGGCGCGGTTGAACCTGAACGGTCAGTGCATCTCGGTCGCCAAGGAATATGCCGATCTCAAGGTCGGCATCGACACCGCACCCTTCAAGACCGCGCTTGAGAAGAAGAAGGCCGGCGGCAAGGCCGTGAAGGCGGCGATGACCTTCCCGGGCGGCACGCACGATCTGTGGATCCGCTACTGGCTCGCCGCCGGCGGCATCGATCCGGACAAGGACATCGAAACCATCGTGGTGCCGCCGCCGCAGATGGTCGCCAACATGAAGGTTGGCACCATGGATTGCTTCTGCGTTTGCGAGCCCTGGAATCTCCAGCTCATCCATCAGGAAATCGGCTACACCGCGATCACCACCGGCGAGCTCTGGGACAAGCATCCCGAAAAGTCGTTCGGCATGCGCGCGGCCTGGGTCGACAAATATCCGAAGGCGGCGAAGGCGCTGCTGATGGCGGTGATGGAAGCCCAGCAATGGGCGGAGAAGGCGGAGAACCGCGAGGAAGCCGCGGTGATCTGCGCCAAGCGCCAGTGGATCAACTGCCCGGTCGAGGACATCACCGATCGCATGAAGGGCAAGTTCGACTACGGCACCGGCCGCGTCGTCGACAACTCGCCGCAGCAGATGCGGTTCTGGAAGGATCAGGCCTCCTACCCGTTCCAGAGCCATGATCTCTGGTTCCTCACCGAGGACATCCGCTGGGGCAAGTACGAGCCCGGCTTCGACACCAAGGCGCTGATCGCCAAGGTCAACCGCGAGGACCTCTGGAAGGACGCGGCCAAGACGCTCGGTGTCGCGGCCTCCGACATCCCGGCCTCCACGTCGCGCGGCAAGGAGACCTTCTTCGACGGCAAGGTGTTCGATCCTGAAAATCCGGCTGCCTATCTGAAGTCGCTCGCGATCAAGCGCGTCGAAGTCTGATGGAGCCCTGCGGCCGCCTCCGGGCGGCCGCATCGTCCTTGCGGAAAGCCGGAGAGGGATTTCGATGAACATGCCTGCTACGAAGATTGAGGTTGAGACCGCAACGCCTGCCGCGAGCGTCGCGCCAGTCGTCGCGATGACGCCAAAGCGTCCGCCGCGCGGGGAGAGCTACGCACGCGTGGCGCGGGAGCTTGCTGTGCGCGTGATCCCGCCCCTGGTCGTGATCGTGCTGCTGACGCTGGTCTGGGAGCTGGTCTGCCGCCGTGCCGGCTCTGCGCTGCCGCCGCCGTCAAAAGTGTTCAAGGACACCAGGGAACTAATCTTTGATCCGTTCTTCGACCATGGCGGCATCGACAAGGGCCTGTTCTGGCATCTGTCCGCCAGCCTCCAGCGCGTCGCGCTCGGCTATTCGCTCTCGGCGATCGCCGGCATCGCGCTCGGCGTGCTGGTCGGGCAGTCGGTCTGGGCGATGCGCGGGCTCGATCCGCTGTTCCAGGTCTTGCGCACCATTCCACCGCTGGCCTGGCTGCCGCTCTCGCTCGCCGCGTTCCGCGACGGCCAGCCCTCGGCGATCTTCGTCATCTTCATCACGTCGATCTGGCCGATCATCATCAACACCGCGGTCGGCATCCGCAACATCCCGCAGGATTATCGCAACGTCGCCGCGGTGGTGCAGCTCAATCCGCTCGAGTTCTTCGCCAAGATCATGATCCCGGCGGCGGCGCCCTACATCTTCACGGGCCTTCGCATCGGCATCGGCCTGTCCTGGCTCGCCATCATCGCCGCGGAAATGCTGATCGGCGGCGTCGGCATCGGCTTCTTCATCTGGGACGCCTGGAACTCCTCGCATATCAGCGAGATCATCCTGGCGCTGTTCTATGTCGGCATCGTCGGCTTCGTGCTCGACCGCCTGATCGCGGGCCTCGGCAAGATCGTCACCCGCGGCACGGCGCAGAACTGAGGGAGAAGGGCACATGACCGCCTATCTGAAGCTCGATCACATCGACAAGATCTTTACCCGCGGCGCTGCGACGACCGAGGTGCTGAAGGACATCAATCTCACCATCGAGAAGGGCGAATACGTCTCGATCATCGGCCATTCCGGCTGTGGCAAGTCGACCCTGCTCAACATCATCGCTGGCTTGACCAATGCCACCACCGGCGGCGTGCTGCTGGAGAACCGCGAGGTCAACTCGCCGGGGCCCGATCGTGCCGTGGTGTTCCAGAACCACAGCCTGCTGCCGTGGCTCACCGTCTACGAGAACGTCAAGCTCGGCGTCGACAAGGTCTTCGCCAGGACCAAGACCAGGGCCGAGCGCGACGCTTGGGTGATGCACAATCTGAATCTCGTGCAGATGGCGCATGCCAGGGACAAGCGTCCGTCCGAAATCTCCGGCGGCATGAAGCAGCGTGTCGGCATCGCGCGAGCGCTCGCGATGGAACCGAAGGTGCTGCTGCTGGACGAGCCGTTCGGCGCGCTCGACGCGCTGACGCGGGCGCATTTGCAGGACTCGGTGATGGCGCTGCATCAGAAGCTCGGCAACACCATCTTGATGATCACCCACGACGTCGACGAGGCCGTGCTGCTCTCCGACCGCATCGTGATGATGACGAATGGGCCGAGCGCGCGGATCGGTGAGGTGCTGGAGGTGCCGCTGGCGCGGCCTCGCAAGCGACTCGAGCTCGCCACCAACGCGACGTATCTGAAGTGCCGCCAGCGCGTGCTCGAATTCCTCTATGAGCGTCATCGCTTCGTAGAGGCCGCATAAACCAAAGGTTAATGCGCGAGACGAGCGCGCCTAAATATTTGACATCAAGCTCAATCCTTGTGCGCCGCACAAGGATTGAGCGAATCGCAAATTTAGCGTGCGGATTAGCGCTGCGAAGATTTCGGGCAATGCGAATAACGCCCGGAAATCCCTGCATTTCCAGCGTGAGCGCAATTGGCACGGAAATTGAAGCACCTTTTCCGACGCCAACGACGACGTCCCTCAACATCATCAATCAGCATCGTGACTCGCCACCGGGGAGAAGCCCCGGAGCGTGCCTCCGTGACCGGAGGCTGAGCCTGCAACGACGCAGCGGTGAGCCTGGAAGGGATACTCAATGACGAAGAATCCGACTTGGATTTCAGATTGGCGCCCCGAAGACGAGGCGTTCTGGAATGCGACTGGCAAGACTATCGCGCGCCGCAACCTGATCTGGTCGATCGTGGCCGAGCATATCGGCTTCTCGGTCTGGCTGATCTGGAGCATCGTCACCACCAAGCTGCCGCAGGCGGGTTTCCACTACACCACCGACCAGCTGTTCCAGCTCGTCGCCGTGCCGGGCCTGATCGGCGCATTCATGCGCTTTCCCTACACTTTTGCGGTGACGACCTTCGGCGGCCGCAACTGGACCATCTTCAGTGCGGCGATCCTATTCATTCCGACGCTGTCGCTCGCCTATTTCGTCAGCCATCCCGACACGCCGTTCTGGCTGATGCTGCTGGTCGCCTCAACCGCCGGTCTCGGCGGCGGCAACTTCGCCTCCAGCATGACCAACATCTCCTTCTTCTTCCCTGACCGGATGAAGGGGTGGGCGCTCGGCCTCAATGCCGCCGGCGGCAATATCGGCGTCTCCAGTGTGCAGCTCCTGACCCCGATCCTGATGACGCTCGCCGTCATCAACCTGTTCCAGGCCTCCCCCGTCGACGGCATCTTCCTCCAGAACGCCGGGCTGATGTGGGTGCTGCCGATCGCGATCGCGGTGTTCGGCGCGGTGTTCTTCATGAACAACCTCACCACGGCGAAATCGTCGATCAAGAACCAGCTCGCGGTGGTCAAGCGCAAGCACACCTGGATCATGGCCTATCTCTATATCGGCACGTTCGGGTCCTTCATCGGCTACTCCGCGGCGTTCCCGCTCCTGCTCAAGACGCTGTTTCCGACGGTGACGATCTCGATTGCCTTCCTCGGCCCGCTGGTCGGCTCGCTATCGCGTCCGCTCGGCGGCTGGCTTGCCGACAGGATCGGCGGCTCCATCATCACGTTCTGGAATTTCATCGTGATGGCGGGCGCCACGGTCGGCGTGGTCTATTTCGTCGGACAGAAGGATTTCGTCGGCTTCCTGTCGATGTTCCTGATCCTGTTCGTGACCACGGGCATCGGCAACGGCTCGACCTACCGCATGATCCCGTCGATCTTCCGCGAGCAGAACCTGTTCAGGGTGCGCGGCAAGGGCGATGTCGCGCGTGCGGCTGCCTTGAAGACCGCGAGCATCGAGAGCGGTGCGGCGGTCGGCTTCATAGGCGCGGTCGGTGCTGTCGGCGGCTATCTGATCCCGAGCGGTTTCGGCAAGTCGATTGCCATGACCGGCGGTCCGCAGCTCGCGCTCGCGATCTATCTCGCCTTCTACGCCTCGTGCCTGGCTTTGACCTGGTGGTTCTATTTGCGTCGCAGCCCGCAGGGCGAAGGCGCGCCAAGCCTTGCCGAAGCGCGTGTCTAGTACTTGGTATGAAAATCGCTTCTCTCCGTACGCGGGGAGAAGCCGCTCTGATGACGTTTGACCCATGAACCTTGTTCGCAACGGCGCGGACAAAGGCAGACCGAAACAGACAGGAGACCATCATGACGCCTCAGCAGATCGCCCTCGTGCAGCAAAGCTTTTCCAAGGTCGCGCCGATTTCGGAAGCAGCCTCAAAACTGTTCTACGACCGCTTGTTCGAAGTGGCGCCGTCCGTGCGCGCGATGTTTCCCGAGGACATGACCGAGCAGCGCAAGAAGCTGATGGCCATGCTCGCCGCCGTCGTTGGCGGCCTGTCGAATCTCGAGACGATTCTTCCCGCGGCCTCCGCGCTCGCCAAGCGCCACGTCGCCTACGGCGCCAAGGCCGAGCACTATCCCGTGGTCGGCGCGACCTTGCTGTGGACCCTGGAGAAGGGTCTTGG
Organism: Bradyrhizobium sp. B117; assembly: GCF_038969555.1. Lineage (NCBI taxonomy): Bacteria > Pseudomonadati > Pseudomonadota > Alphaproteobacteria > Hyphomicrobiales > Nitrobacteraceae > Bradyrhizobium > Bradyrhizobium sp. B117. Next base: position 7,204,007 of record NZ_CP152414.1, on the reverse strand, counting down.
CGAGGCCTGGACGCCCGAGCTCGCAACCGCCTGGACCGACGCTTACGGCGTCTTGTCCGGCTACATGATTTCCGAGGCCTATGGCGCGCAGGCGCAGGCCGCCGAATAGGAGATGCCTTGTGAGTGAACCGCTGGTCATCGTCGGTAACGGTATGGCGGCCGCGCGGCTTGTCGATGAACTCGCCAAGACCGCACTCGGCCGCTACGCGGTTGCCGTCATCGGCGATGAGCCGCGGCTCGCTTACAATCGCGTGCTGCTCTCCTCCGTGCTGGCCGGCGAGACCGGCTCGCACGAGATCGAGCTCAGGCCGGCCGACTGGTGGCGTGAACGCGGCGTCACGGTGCGCTACGGCTATCGCGTCACCGAGATCGACACCGGCCGCCGCGAGCTCAAGATCGCAGGCGAAGAGAGCATGGAATATTCCAAGCTTGTGCTCGCCACGGGCTCGACGCCGCTACGGCTCAACGTGCCGGGCGCCGACCTTGCCGGCGTGCACACCTTTCGCGACACGCGCGACGTCGACCTGCTGCTGACTTTGGCGGCCGCGAAAAAGCGCGTCGTCGTGGTCGGCGGCGGTCTGCTCGGACTCGAGGCGGCCTACGGCCTCGCCAAGGCCGGCGCGCCGGTGACGCTGCTGCATCTGATGGACCGGCTGATGGAGCGCCAGCTCGATGGAACGGCCGCTGACCTCCTCAAGACGCTGGTCGAGCGCAAGGGCATCCGCATCCTGCTCAATGCCTCCACGGCGCGCATCCACGGCGAGGGCCATGTCGAAGCCGTCGAGCTCGCCGACGGCAGCCGCATCGAGGCCGATGCCGTGATCTTCGCGGCCGGCATCAAGCCGAACATCGCGCTGGCCAAGGAGGCCGGTATCGCCGTCAACCGCGGCATCGTCGTCAACGACGAGATGCAGACGGCTTCGCCCGACATCTACGCGCTCGGCGAATGCGCCGAGCATCGCGGCACCTGCTATGGCCTGGTCGAGCCCGCTTACGAGCAGGCGCGGGTGCTGGCGCGGCATCTCGCCGGCAAGCCCGCCGCCTATCAAGGCAGTGTGGTCTCGACCAATCTGAAGGTCTCCGGCGTCAGCGTGTTCTCCGCCGGCGATTTCATGGGCGGCGAGGGCAGCGAGAGCCTCGTGCTGACCGACCGCAGACGCGGCACCTACAAGAAGCTCGTCATCGCGGACGGCCGGCTGACCGGCGCGGTGCTGATCGGCGATACCGTCGATGCGCTCTGGTATCTCGAGCTGATTCGCAATCGCGAGAAGGTCGCTGCGATCCGCGCCGACATGATGTTCGGCCGCACGCTTGCCCTTCCGTCCAAGGCAGCCTGACATGACGGCGATCGACCCAAACCTTCGAGCCACCCGAACGACCTGCCCCTATTGCGGCGTCGGCTGCGGCGTGCTGGCAACGCCGGACGGCAAGGGCGGCGCGGCGATCGCGGGCGATCCTGATCATCCCGCCAATTTCGGCCGGCTGTGCTCGAAGGGCTCCGCGCTCGGCGAGACCGTCGGGCTCGAGAGCCGGCTGCTCTACCCGATGATCCGCTGCAAGGGCGTGCTGGAGCGCGTCGCCTGGAGCGATGCGCTCGATCACGTCGCCCACCGCATGCAGCATATCGTGGCGCGCGATGGCGCAGATGCGGTCGCCTTCTATCTCTCCGGCCAGCTCCTCACCGAGGATTATTACGTCGCCAACAAGCTGATGAAGGGCTTTGTCGGCACCGCCAATGTCGACACCAATTCGCGGCTCTGCATGTCGTCGTCGGTCGCCGGCCACCGCCGCGCCTTTGGCGCCGACACCGTGCCCGGCTGCTACGAGGATCTCGACCAGGCCGATCTGCTGGTGTTCGTCGGCTCGAACGCCGCCTGGTGCCACCCTGTGCTGTTCCAGCGCATGTTGAAGAACAGGCAGGAGCGCGGCGCGCGGATGATCGTGATCGATCCGCGCCGCACGGACACTGCAAGCGACGTCGACCTGTTCCTCGGCCTCAAGCCCGGCACCGACACTGCGCTGTTCTCCGGCCTGTTCGTCCATCTCGCCGACAATGGCGCGCTCGACAAGGACTACATCGCGCAGAACACCAGCGGTTTTGACGATGCGCTTGCGCGCGCACGCAACATCGCCGGCAGCGTCACCGCGACCGCGCTGGCCACGGGACTCTCCGAGGCGGACGTTGCCACCTTCTTCAGGATGTTCCGCGACACCGAGAAGGTCGTCACGCTCTATTCGCAGGGCGTCAACCAGTCGGCGCAGGGCACCGACAAGGTCAACGCGATCCTGAACTGCCATCTCGCCACGGGCCGGATCGGCAAGCCGGGCGCCTCGCCGTTCTCGCTCACCGGCCAGCCCAATGCGATGGGCGGCCGCGAGGTCGGTGGGCTCGCCAACATGCTCGCCGCCCATATGGGCTTCACGCCGCCGGACATCGACCGGGTCAGGCGGTTCTGGAAGGCGCCGCGCATCGCCACCCATGAGGGGCTGAAGGCGGTGCAGCTGTTCGAGGCGATCAACCGCGGCGAGGTCAAGGCGCTGTGGGTGATGGGCACCAATCCTGCGGTGTCGCTGCCCGATGCGGATTTCGTGCGCGAGGCGCTGAAGAAGCTCGAGCTGTTCGTGGTCTCCGAGAACGTGCTCTCCAACGACACCGTCGAGGCCGGCCCGCATGTGCTGCTGCCGGCGCTCGCCTGGGGCGAGAAGTCGGGCACGGTGACCAATTCGGAACGGCGCATCTCGCGCCAGCGCTCGTTCCTGCCGGCGCCGGGCGAGGCGCGGCCGGATTGGTGGATCCTCAGCGAGACCGCCAAGCGTCTCGGCTTCGGCGACAGTTTTCATTACAAATCCGCCGCCGATATTTTCCGCGAGCATGCCGCGCTCTCGGCCTTCGAGAACGATGGCAGCCGCGATTTCGACATCGGCGCGCTGACGTCGCTCTCCGACGAGAGCTTCGATGCCTTGCAGCCGGTGCAGTGGCCGGTGCGCGAAGGCGGGCTGCCCGGCGAGCGCTTCTTCGCGCAAGGCGGCTTCTTCACCAATGACGGCAAGGGCCGCTTCGTCGCACCCGAGGTGCCGTCGCTGCGCGGCGAGACCGGTCCGTCGCGTCCTTTAAGGCTCAACACCGGCCGTATCCGCGACCAGTGGCACACCATGACGCGCACCGGCCTCAGCCAACGGCTCGGCGCGCATCTGCCCGAGCCTTTCGTCGAGATCCATCCTGACGATGCCGGCAAATACGGCATCGTCCATGACGGCTATGCCCGCATCACCACCGATTACGGCCAGTGCATCCTTAAAGTGGTCGTCAGCGAACGCCAGCAGCGCGGCACGCTGTTCGCGCCGATCCACTGGAGTGCGATGAACGCCTCGCACGGCCGCGTCGGCGCGCTGGTACAGTCGTTCACCGATCCGTTCTCGGGTCAGCCGGAGTCCAAGGCGACGCCTGCCGCGATCACGCCCTATGAGTACGTCTTCCGCGGCTTCGCGTTGTCGCGCAAGCAGCTTGAGCTGCCGCAAAACCTGTTGTGGACCCGCGTCACGGTTTCAGACGGCTTCGGCTATCTGTTCGCCGACAATGCCGATCTGTCGCGCTGGCCGGCTTGGCTCGATGGCGTCGCCGGCGAGGACGTGGCCGAGTATCGCGACTTCGGCGGCGGCGTCTATCGGGCAGCCTCGTTCGCGGGCGACCGCATCGAGACCTGCCTGTTCGTCGGACCCGCGCACGACGCCGGCGACTGGGAGGTGGTGAAGAGCCTGTTCGTCGCCGATCACGTCACCGACGAGCAGCGCCGCATGCTGTTGTCAGGCAAGTCCAGCGAGGGCGGCGCCTCGACCGGCCCGATCGTCTGCGCCTGCTTCGGCGTTGGCCGCGGCACCATCTGCGACGCTATCTCATCCGGCGCACGCACGGCGGCCGAGATCGGCGCAAAGCTCAAGGCCGGCACCAATTGCGGCTCCTGCATCCCCGAGCTGAAGCGCCTGATCGCGACGACCGAGGCGCCGGCGAAGCAGGCCAAGCTGGCGGGGGCGGCGGGCTAATCCGGCCGCTTTCCGGGCGAACCCCGGCCCGAGCCATGCGCCGGGCGCCGGCCAGCCCCGGTGGTTGCCGGAATGTTAAGCAATTCCAGCCAGAATGTATCAATTTTACGAATTGATACTCGTCGAGGCTGGGAACACATGTTGAGCAGACTTCGGTCGGCGCGCCGCCTCCAACTGCGGAGCTTTCACCTTGGCCTGCGCACGCAGGTGCTTTTGCTGGGCGTGACCGGCGTCCTCATGGTGGGCGTGATCTATCTTGCCGGCCGGCAGATCGAGGATCGCAGCCGTGCAACCGCCGACCGCTTCACGAAGCTGGAATCCGAAACCGCGCGCCTGTCCGAGAGCCTGTTGCAGGGGCGCGAACTCGCCACCAATTTCCTGCAGAAGCCGACCGACAAGAAGGTCGCCGCGCATGACGAGACGTTGCGTGCGGCCACCGGCCATCTGGCGGCAGTCGAGGAGATCGCCGGTGCCCTTGCGGAAGACGATCCGCTGCGCAAGGCGCTGTCGTTCCGCCCCGTCATCGCCAGCTACAACACCCGCTTCGCCAATGTGGTCTCCGCTCAGAAGCTCGTCGGCTTCAACGAGAATGACGGGCTGCAGGGCAAGCTGCGCGCGGCCGTGCATTCGGTCGAGAGCAAGCTTAGGACATTCGACCGGCCGCGGCTGTCCGTCCTCATGCTGATGATGCGGCGGCACGAGAAGGATTTCATGCTGCGCGGCGACGAGAAATACGGCGACGAGTTGACCAAGCGCGCCGGAGAATTCCTGACCGAGCTTGGCAAATCCGATCTGCCCGATGAGGCCAAGGCCGAGATCAAGAAGCTGATCGACAGCTACAAGACGAGCTTCCTCGCCTTCATGGCCGGCCAGAGCACGCTCAATGAGGAGGCCGAGGATCTCGCCCAGATCTACGATCGGCTGCGGCCAAATCTGGAGACCGTCAGGACCGCGGCCGGCAAGCGCCTCGAGGCCGTCAGCGATGAGCTCGTGGTCGTGCATCGCTATGTGGTCTGGTCCATCGCCATTACCATCGCCGTGATGATCGTCATCGCATTCTGGTTCGGCCGCCGGCTGACTGCGCCGCTCACCCGCATGGTCCTGGCGATGGAGCATCTGGCGAATGGCGATCTCGACCGTCCGATCGAGCAGGTCGCGCGCCACGACGAGATCGGCAAGATCTCGACGTCGCTCGCCGTCTTCCACCACAAGCTGCTCGAGAACCGGCACATGGCCGATGCCCGCGAGCAGGCCAAGCACGATGCGGAAGCCCAGCGCAAGCAGGCCATGTTCGAGATTGCCGACCGGTTCGAGGCGGCGGTCGGCAGCATCGTCAATGCCGTCACCGCGGCGTCGTCCGAAATCGAGCTGGCCGCCAATGGATTGACCAATACGGCGGAGGGGACCAATGCCTTGTCCGCAACGGTCGCTGCCGCATCCGGACAATCGTCGGCGAGCGTCCAGTCGGCGGCCGCCGCATGCCAGGAGATGGTGACGTCGGTCGGCGAGGTCGGCCGGCGGGTCGCGCAGTCACACGAGGTGGCGCTCGCGGCCGTCGCGCAGGCCAACCGGACCAACAGCCAGATCGATGCGCTCTCGCAGACCGCCGACCGCATCGACGAGGTCGTGCGCATGATCTCGGCGGTGGCCGGGCAGACCAATCTGTTGGCGCTGAATGCAACGATCGAAGCGGCGCGCGCCGGCGAGGCGGGCAAGGGCTTCGCGGTCGTCGCCTCGGAGGTGAAGGCGCTCGCTGGCCAGACCGCGAAGGCGACCGACGAGATCGGCCGTCAGGTCGCGCAGATCCAGTTGGCGACGCGGCAGTCGGTGGACTCGATCAAGGAGATCGGCGGCACCATCGAATCCATGGCGGACATTGCATCCTCGATCGCCGCTGCGGTCGAACAACAGGGCGCCGCCGCACAGGCGATCGCGCGCGACGTGCAGCAGGCGGCGCAGGGCGCATCCGAAGTCTCCACCAGCGTCGAGGATGTCAGGCGCGGCGCGTCCGAAACCGGCGCCGCCGCCGGCCAGGTGCACGGCGCAGCGCTCGCGCTGCTCGACGAAAGCAAGCGTCTCGGCAGCGAGGTCGATCAGTTCCTGGCCACGGTGCGCGCGGCCTGAGACGGGCGAGCGAAGACTGCCGTAGGGTGGGCAAAGCGGAGCGTGCCCACCATCACCCGAAATAACGAAGAGATCGTGGGCACGGCGCTTCGCGCCTTTGCCCACCCTACGGACTTATGGGTCCCGGCTCTGCGCAGCAACGCTGACGCGTTGCAGCGCGTCCGAGACACGAGAGTCGCGCGGGCCGGTACCGCTCGCCAACGCAGCCATGCTCGTTGCCCCAATCGACGCGCCCGCGATTGTGCCTTATGTTGCTGCGCTCTCCCTCTCAGCAATCATAACAATCATGATGTACCTGGAAACGCCGCCGCGCCTGATCGAAACAAGACTCTTCTCGGCCATGCCCGACACATTCCGCCGCAAGGGTGTGCGGACGGATTGGGCCGATGCCAACCGGCCGGGTGTGCCGACCGACAGCTTCATCGAAGGCCCCTCGTTCGACAAGGACGGCAATCTCTACATCGTCGACATTCCGTTCGGCCGCATCTTCCGGATCGCGCCCGGCGGCGAGTGGTCGCTTGTGATCGAGTATGACGGCTGGCCGAACGGATTGAAGATCGCCGCCGACGGCCGCATCCTGGTGGCCGACTACATGCACGGCATCATGGAGCTCGACGCCAAGGCCGGCCGCATCACGCCGGTGCTGACCGCGCGTAACTCTGAGTCTTTCCGCGGCTGCAACGATCTGCATCTTGCGTCGAACGGCGACATCTTCTTCACCGATCAGGGCCAGACCGGCCTGCATGATCCGAGTGGTCGCGTCTACCGGCTCGCACCGAACGGGCGGCTCGACTACCTGATCGACACCGGCATCAGCCCCAACGGTCTGGTGCTCGATCCCAGCGAGACCGTGCTGTTCGTCGCAATGACGCGCGACAACGCGGTGTGGCGGCTGCCGTTCATGAAGGACGGCAGCGTGTCGAAGGTCGGCCGCTTCTGCTCACTGTTCGGTACCAGCGGCCCTGACGGCATGACCATGGACGCGAAGGGCCGCCTGTTCGTCGGCCACGCTTCGCTCGGCCACGTCTTCGTGTTCGCGCCGAATGGCGAGTTGATTGCGCGGATCAAGTCGTGCGCCGGGCCGAACTGCACCAATGTCGCAATCGGTGGCGCGAACAGGGATCGGCTCTATATCACGGAGTCAGCGACCGGCAGCGTGCTGGTCGCTGACATCGGCGGATTGAACTCTTGAGCGCGCGGCTTTTCGCCTCTCCCCGCGTGCGGGGAGAGGCCGCAGTTGCGCGAAGCGCAAATGCGGGTGAGGGGGACTCTCCACGAGTCCAACTGCTACCTTGATTGCGGAAGCAGCCCCTCACCCCAACCCTCTCCCCGTAAGAACGGGGAGAGGGGAAGAAACATCGGAGTTCGGAGACAAACATGAACACAAAACCTTTCGGCAAGACCGGCGCCAATGTCTCCGTCATCGGGCAGGGCACATGGTATCTCGACCATGGCGATCGCAAGCGCGCGATCGCGGCGCTGCAGCGCGGGCTCGATCTCGGCATGACGCATATCGACACCGCCGAGATGTATGGCGATGCCGAGCTCGTGATTGCGGACGCGATCGCGGGCCGGCGCGACGAGGTGTTTCTGGTGTCAAAAGTGCTGCCGAGCAATGCCTCGCGTCGCGGCACCATCACGGCCTGCGAGCGCTCGCTGAAGCGGCTGAAGACCGATCGCCTCGACTGCTATCTCCTGCACTGGCGTGGCTCCTATCCGCTGGAGGACACCGTCGCCGCATTCGAGGAGCTGGTGACATCGGGCAAGATCAAATCCTGGGGCGTGTCCAATTTCGACGCCGACGATCTCGGCGACATCCTCGATGTCGCCGGCGAAGGGAAGATCGCCTGCAATCAGGTGCTCTATCACCTCAAGGAGCGCGCGATCGAGCATGCGGTGATCCCGTGGTGCGAGCAGCACGGCGTCGCCGTGGTCGCCTATTCGCCGTTCGGCCATGATGATTTCCCTGACGCGCGCAGCAAGGGTGGCGCTGTGCTCGCGCAGATCGCGGAAGCGCGTCGTGCGACACCGCGTCAGGTCGCGCTGAGCTTCCTCACCCGTGCGACTACGGTGTTCGCGATTCCGAAGGCGTCGTCCGCGGAACATGCCGGCGAAAATGCGGCCGCCGGCGATCTCGTGCTGACGAAAGAGGAGATTTCGGCGCTCGATGCGGCGTTTCCGCGCGGTCCGAAGCCGCGCAGCCTGCCCATGTTGTAGTGCACAAACCTCCATTATTAATGGAGTATTGACGCGCGCGGACGTGAGCGCATATCGGCATCCTGTTTTCGGAAGTTGTGAAAGCGGCGCTTTTGTCGTTTTTTATGATCGTTCCCGAATCGTCGTTTTCCCAGGTTCCAGCCGTGACCCCGCCGCCCGCCGCAGCCGCAAGGCTCGACAGTATTCCCATGCCTTCCGTGCCCGAGAAGAAGCAGGAGGCTCGCCGCGCGCCTGCGCGCGTCGATCATCCCTTCAAGGGCATTGCGCTGGTGCTGCTGTCGACGGTGTTTCTCGGCTGCTCCGACGTCACCTCGAAGTATCTGTCGTCGAGCCTGCCTTCGATCGAGATCACCTGGATCCGCTTCGTCACGTTCGCGCTGATGTTCCTGCCGGTGATGCTGCCGGGTTCGCCGCTCCATGCGATGCGGACCGAGCGATTGGGCTTGCAGATCATGCGCGGCACGGCGCTGCTCGGCTCCTCGCTCTTCTTCATCACCGGCGTGAGTTACCTTCCCATTGCGGAAGCTTCCGCGACCGGATTCGTTTCGCCGCTGTTCGTCACCGCGCTGTCGATCATCTTCCTGAGCGAGAAGGTCGGCATGCGCCGCTGGATCGCGACCGCGATCGGCCTGATGGGCGTGATGATCATCATTCGCCCGGGCTCGGCTGCTTTCCATGTCGCGGCGTTCTTTCCGATCGTCTCGGCGTTCTGCTGGGCTGCCGCGCTGATCATGACCCGCATGATGAGCGGGCGCGAGGCGGTTCTCACCACGATGGCCTATTCCGCGCTCACGGGTGTTGCCATCATGTCCGTGATGGTGCCGTTCGCCTGGGTGACGCCCAGCTGGACCGCGATTGGTCTCGGCATCGTCGTCGGCGTTGCCTCCACCGTGGGGCAGTGGATCGTCGTGCTCGCCTACCGTTATGGCGATGCCTCGGTGTTGGCGCCGTTCTCCTACACGCAATTGCTCTGGGTCAGCATTCTCGGCTTCTTCATCTTCGGTGAGCTGCCGGATATCTGGACGATCACTGGTGCCGCCTTCATCGTCGCCAGCGGTCTCTATATCGCCCATCGCGAGCGCATCCGCCGCGCCCAGCTCCTGGTGCTGGAAGAGCGTTCCCCGAACCCCTGACGCAAGTCCGCGTACCCTGATACGTGCTATCAACGGCTCCAACGACAGGGGAGGAGCCGGATGCGTGCTGCGATTTTCAGGAACGGTGAGATTGTCGTCGGCCAGATGGCGGAGCCGACGCCCGGTCCCGGCCAGGTGCTGGTCAGGACGCTCGCCTGCGGCATCTGCGGCTCCGATTTGCACGCCCGCCAGCACGCGCCACGAATGGTGGAGATGGCGAAGAAAACCGGGCTAACGCCGATGGATCTGTCGCGCGATGTCGTGTTCGGCCACGAGTTCTGCTGCGAGATCGTCGACTACGGCCCCGGCACCGAACGTCGGCTCAAGCCGGGCACGCACGTCTGCTCGCTGCCCGCGCTGCTGACAGCGGAGGGCATCAAGGGCATCGGCTATTCCAACGACTTCAGCGGCGGCTATGCGGAGAGAATGATCTTGAGCGAGCCGCTCCTGCTCGAAGTGCCCAACGGTCTTGCGCCGGAACATGCGGCGCTGACCGAGCCGCTCGCGGTCGGTGTCCACGCCGCGGCGAAGGCGAATATCGGGGGCGACGAAGTGCCCCTCGTGATCGGTTGCGGCCCGGTCGGGCTCGCGGTGATCGCGGCGCTGAAGATCAAGGGCCTGCATCCGATCGTCGCCGCCGACTATTCGCCGGCCCGCCGGGCGCTCGCCGCAAAGCTCGGTGCGGACGTCGTGGTCGATCCCAGGGTGTCGCAGCCTTATGCGACCTGGGCCGAGCACGCCCAGATGTCGGACACCGAGAAGGCGGCGCGGCCGCCGTTCCAGGCCATGCTGCCGGCGCTCAAGCCTGCGATCATCTTCGAATGCGTCGGCGTGCCCGGCTTGCTCCAGCAGGTGTTCGAAGGCGCACCGCGCGATGCGCGCATCGTCGTGGTCGGCGTCTGCATGGAGGCCGACAGAAACGAGCCCATGCTCGGCATCATGAAGGAGCTGAGCGTCCAGTACGTGCTCGGCTACACACCGGACGAGTTCGCAGCGTCGCTGCGCCTGATCGCGGAGGGGCAGGTGGATGCCGCGGCGATGGTGACGGCGGAGGTCGGTATCGACGGCGTCGCCAAGGCGTTTGCCGACCTCGCCAATCCCGAGGCGCATACCAAGATCATCGTGCAGCCGTGGAGATAGGCACCGGCTGAAGCGCGCCGCCGCCCGGCTTTGCGGGCGCCTCCGCGATCACGGCGCGGCGGTCGACGATCGCCTGGTGGAACTGCGCCAGCACCAGACCGAAGGCGGCGAGGTCGCCGTCCTCGATGGCGCCGTCCTCGTGACAGGCCAGCGTCTCGCGCAGGATCTCGTCGGCGGCGCCCTGCATGGCCGCAAGCTCGTCGAGCGAGGTCGCCTCGCGCACGCTGGAGATCGCCGTCAGCAGCCGGTCGCGATGCAGCGCGTTGAGGCTGCGCTCCTCGCGCCGGAGATAATGCCGCAGCCACGCGGCGACCGAGCCGAGACCGGAGAGCAGCAGCACCACGCCCCAGATGTAGTCGCTGTACTTGTCCATGAAGCTGCGCTCGTTGCCGTCGATATAGGCGGCAGCTCCGGGATGGGCCGGCAGCGCGGCGTCCTTGTCGGTGTCGGGCTTCTGGATATGGCTGGCGCCGGGCAAATCCTTCGCGAGCGACGGGCGGACCGCGAACAGCTCGCGGGTGAAGGCCGCGACCGTGTCCTCGGACAATGACGCGGGCGCGACGATCAGCTGGTTGACGGCGATGGTGTCGATCTTGTCGTCGGGCCGCTGCGGCGTCGTGGCAAACGCGCTCGCCGGAATCTCCTCGGACTCGTAGAGCGGATGCCGCTCGGCGATGGCGTCGGAGACGTCGACGGAGAGGAATTTGGGCTCGCCGCGCAGCCGCGCGGTCGTGGCGATCGTGCTGGCGATGACCTTGTCGTCGAGCGCGCCCACCATCATGAAGGCGTCGAGCGCGACATCCTGGGTCATCTCGGAGATGCGGTCGGTGCCGAACTGGGTGATCGTCACCTTCTGCGGATTGACGCCGGACTCGGCCAGGATGACGCGCAGCAGGTCGGGATTGGCATCGCCGAGGCCGACGACGCCGACGCGGCGTCCGCTGAGCGATGCGATCTCCGTGACTTTGGACCGGGCTGCGCCCTTGCGCCCCGTCGGCGCCCACAGCACCACGAAATTCCGCCGCAGGATCGCGACCGAATTGGTCTCGGGCGGCATCGCGAGATCGCCGCGCGCCACCGCAAGGTCCGCCTTGCCGATGCCGAGCAGATTGAGACTTTGCAGCGTGCCGTCGGTCTCGATCGGGACAAGGCGTATCGCGCCGCCCTTGGTCTCTAACGCCTTCGCCAGCCCCGCGATAAGCGTCTGGTCGTCGCTGCCGGCAGGTCCCACGGCGATGCGCAGCGTGGCCGGCTGCCAGGCCCAATAAGACAGCGCGAGCGCAACCGTCAGCACCGACAGCGCGCTCGCCAGCGCGAGCCACGGGCTGAGGCGATTACGGCGGCGGGTCGAGTCCCTGGTCACGCTCAGATCGCTCAGCACGGGCATCGCGCTGTCCTCGTCCGGGCTGGCCTGCCGCTAGCGGCAGGCGCCGTCAGTATTTCGCCGGCACGTACATCTCCGGCGGAATCGGGCCGCGGTGATAGTCGGGATTGCGCACGCGCTCCGGCAGCACCACCGGCACGTGCGCCACTTCCTGGTATGGGATCTGGCTGAGCAGATGCGAGATACAGTTGAGCCGGGCGCGCTTCTTGTCCACGGCATCGACGATCCACCACGGAGAGTCCGGCAGATGCGTGTGCTCCAGCATGGTCTCCTTGGCCTTGGTGTAGGCCTCCCAACGGGTGCGGGCTTCGACGTCCATCGGGCTCAGCTTCCATTGCTTCAGCGGGTCGCGGATGCGCATGGTGAAGCGGAACTGCTGCGTGTCGTCGGTGATCGAGAACCAGTATTTGACCAGGATGATGCCGGAGCGGATCAGCATTCGCTCGAACTCCGGCACGGTCTTGAAGAACTCCTGGTACTGCTCGTCGGTGCAGAAGCCCATCACGCGTTCGACGCCAGCGCGGTTGTACCAGCTGCGGTCGAACAGCACGATCTCGCCGCCGGCCGGCAGGTGGGACACGTAGCGCTGGAAGTACCACTGCGTGCGCTCGCGCTCGCTCGGGGCGGGAAGCGCCGCGACGCGGCAGATGCGGGGATTGAGGCGCTGGGTGATGCGCTTGATGACGCCGCCCTTGCCGGCGGAATCGCGGCCCTCGAACAGCACCACGACCTTCTTCTTCTCGCTGTGCACCCAGTCCTGGAGCTTGACCAGCTCGCCCTGGAGCCGCAGCAGCTCCCGGAAATAGAGCTTGCGGTCGACCGTCGGGTTCAGCGCGTCGGTCTCGTCCAGGAGCTCGTCGAGACGGGCATCATCCATCTCCATCTCCAGCTCCTCGTCGAGATCGTCGGCCATCTCCTGAATGATGCGCTCGCGCTTGGCGGTTTCGGAGGTGCGGTCGGATGCAGTCATGGTTGCGGTTCTCGGGTGGGGACGGTTGTCAAATGACCATCGGTGCCCTTTGTTTCATCCATGTGACAACGTCGCCTTTTGCTGCTTCGGAATTGCCCGGAGCCGCTCCTCCACCGTCATTGCGAGCGCAGCGAAGCAATCCAGCATCCGTCCGCGGAGGCAGTCTGGATTGCTTCGTCGCAAGGGCTCCTCGCAATGACAGTCTGTCACACCGGCAGCGCGATCGAATATTTCACCTGGCTGAGCGCAAAGCTGGACTCGATCGAGGCGATGCCGTCGAGCCGGGTCAGCTTGGTCTTGAGGAACGTCTCGTAGGAGGCGAGGTCGGCCGCCACCACCCGCAGCAGGTAGTCGCGGTTGCCGGTCATCAGATAGCACTCCAGCACCTCGTCCCATTTCGAGATGGCGCGGGCGAAGCGGTTGAGGTCCTCCTCCTTCTGCCGGGCCAGCTTGATCGAGATGAATACGCTGACATGCAGCCCCAGCGCCTTCTGGTCCACGGTCGCGATATAGCGCGAGATGACGCCGCGTTCCTCCAAGAGCTTGACCCGGCGGTGGCAGGGCGAGACCGAGAGCCCGACCTTGTCGGCAAGCTCCTGCATGGTCAGCCGGCTGTCGGTCTGCAGCAGCGCGAGGATCTTGCGGTCGATGGCGTCGAGGTCGGGCATTGGGATGAAACCTGCTTCTGGAGGTGATTGATTGGTAAAATATCCCAATATCGTCGGGTATGGCGCGAAAAATTGAGAAGTTTGGCGCCGCCCCCAGGCGTATCATGAGGGACTGATGTTCGGGAGCATTGCCTATGCCCGTTGATTCCGCCCGTCTCGACATGTTGACCGCCCTCAGCCGCAAGGCGCTGTGGCTGTCGTCATGGACCATCCACCACGCCAACCACATCCGCCCAAATGCAGACGGCCTCAAGGTCGGCGGCCACCAGGCTTCATCCGCCTCGCTCGCGACCATCATGTCGGCGCTGTACTTTAGTGTGCTGCGCCCCGAGGACCGCGTCGCGGTGAAGCCGCATGCGAGCCCGGTATTCCACGCCATCCAGTACCTGTTCGGCCGGCAGAGCCGCGAGAAGCTGGAGAATTTCCGCGGCTTCAAGGGCGCGCAGTCCTATCCCTCGCGCACCAAGGACGTCGACGACGTCGATTTCTCCACCGGCTCGGTCGGCCTCGGCGTCGCGCAGACGCTGTTCTCCTCGCTGGTGCAGGACTACGTCAAGGCGCATGGCTGGGCGAAGGATCGCCGCGAGGGGCGGATGATTGCCCTCGTCGGCGACGCCGAGATGGACGAAGGCAATATCTGGGAGGCGCTCGCCGAGGGCTGGAAGCACGGCCTGCGCAACACATGGTGGGTGGTCGACTATAACCGCCAGTCGCTCGACGCCGTCGTGCGCGAAGGGCTCTGGGAAAAGTTCGAGACCATGTTCCGCAATTTCGGCTGGGACGTCGTCATCGTCAAATACGGCCGGCTGATGCGCGAAGCTTTCGCCGAGCCCGGCGGCGAGGCGCTGAAGCGCTGGATCGACAATTGCCCGAACGCGCTCTACGCCGCGCTGTGCTTCCAGGGCGGCGGCGCCTTCCGCAAGCACCTGCATGACGAGATCGGCGACCAGGGGCCGATCACCAAGCTGATCGACAGGCGCAGCGACGAGGAGCTGCTGGCGCTGATGTCGAACCTCGGCGGCCACGACATGGCGAGCATGCTCGAGGCGTTCGAATCCATCGATCACGACCGCCCGGTCTGCTTCATCGCCTACACCATCAAGGGCGTCGGCCTGCCGTTCCAGGGCCACAAGGACAACCATGCCGGCCTGATGACGGTCGCGCAGATGGAGAAATATCGCGAGAGCCAGAACATCCGTCCGGGCCATGAGTGGGACAAGTACGAGGGCCTGACGCAAGACGCGGCCGAGCTCGATGCGTTCCTGGCGCGCGTGCCGTTCAACCAGGATGGCCGAAGGCTCACCGCGCCTGCAGTCGAGGTGCCCGCGCAGCTCGCCTTCAAGCCGTCGCCGCAGATGTCGACCCAGCAGGGCTTTGGCCTCGTGCTGAACGAGATCGCGCGCGGCGACAGCGAGCTCGCCAGCCGCATCGTCACGACCTCGCCCGACGTGACCGTCTCGACCAATCTCGGCCCCTGGGTGAACCGCCGCGGCCTGTTCGCGCGCGCGGAGAAGGCGGACTTATTCCGCAGCGAGAAAATTCCATCCACCTTCAACTGGGACTTCTCACCGAAGGGCCAGCATCTCGAGCTCGGGATTGCCGAGATGAACCTGTTCATCATGCTCTCGGCGCTCGGCCTGTCGCACCAGATCAACGGCGAGCGGCTGCTGCCGGTCGGCACGCTCTACGATCCCTTCATCGAGCGCGGCCTCGATGCGTTGAACTATGCCTGCTACCAGGATGCGCGCTTCATGGTGGTGGCGACGCCCTCGGGCATCACGCTCGCGCCGGAAGGCGGTGCGCACCAGTCGATCGCAACGCCCTTGATCGGCATGGCGCAGGATGGGCTCGCCTCGTTCGAGCCGGCCTTCGTCGACGAGCTCGCCGTGATCATGGCTTTCGGATTCCAGCACATGCAGCGGGAGCCGGGCGAGGGCGGCTCGGTGTATTTGCGGCTCTCGACGCGCAGCATCGAGCAGGCGCAGCGCATCATGACGCCGGAGCTTCAACAGGGCATCACCGATGGCGCCTATTGGCTGCGCAAGCCGGGCCCGAATGCCGAGGTCGTGATCGCCTATACCGGCGCGGTCGCCCCTGAGGCGATCGAGGCCACCGGCTTCATCGGCGAGAGCCGGCGCGACATCGGTTTGCTTGCGATCACGTCGGCCGACCGTCTCCATGCGGGTTGGACCGCCGCGCGAAAATTGCGGCGCGACCGGCGCGGCGTGCAGCATCTCAGCCACATCGAAAAGCTGCTGGCGCCGCTGCCGCGCGACTGCGGCATCGTGACCGTGATCGACGGCCATCCGTCCGCGCTCGGCTGGCTCGGCAGCGTCCGCGGCCATCGCGTCGAGGCGCTCGGCGTCGAGCAGTTCGGCCAGACCGGCAGCATCGCCGACCTCTATTGCCACTACGGCATCGACGCGAATGCGATCATCGATGCGGCCGAAAGCCTCACCACCGGCGCGCCGGTGCTACATCGGAAGATGGCGGTGTAGTCAAGGTAACCGTCGACATGGGCCCCGGCTTAGCAGCGCACCGCTAGGGAGCGCTGCGCTGCATCCGGGGCACGAGAGCTGTTTCGACTCGTTCCAGTCTCGTGTCCCGGACGCGGCGCGACATGAAATGTCGCGACGCTGAGCCGGGACCCACGCTTGCCTCGGGCACGTCCATCACCCTATATCCCTCCGTCCGCCGCAACGCTGGCCCCGCATATGGCGGGTTCAACTGCCGGCGCTTTCGTGCAAGGATGCCTGCCGAAACGCCCCCTCCAAGCTCCCAAGAAGAGGTCAAAATGGTCAATCGCATGCAATTCTACATCGACGGCGCCTGGGTCGATCCCGCCGTCAAGAAGTCCACCGCCGTGGTCAATCCCGCGACGGAAGAGGCGATGTACGAGGTTGCGCTGGGCTCCAAGGCTGACGTGGACAAGGCGGTTGCCGCCGCCAAGCGCGCCTTCGCAACCTTCTCCCAGACCAGCCGTGAAGAGCGCGTCGCGCTGCTCACCAAAGTGATCGAAATCTACAAGGGCCGCCTCAAGGAGATTGGCGCCGCCGTCTCCGACGAGATGGGCGCGCCGCTGCCGATGGCCGAAAAGCTCCAGGCCGGCGCCGGTCTCGGCCATCTCATGACCACGCTCGACGTGCTCAAGAACTATCATTTCGAGGAACCGGTCGGCACCGCCATGGTGCTGCGTGAGCCGATCGGCGTGGTCGGCATGATCACGCCCTGGAACTGGCCGCTCAACCAGATCGCCTGCAAGGTCGCGCCTGCGCTTGCCGCCGGCTGCACCATGATCCTGAAGCCGTCGGAGTTCACCCCGACCTCGGCGCTGATCTTCGCGGAAATCCTCCATGAAGCCGGTGTGCCGAAGGGCGTGTTCAACCTCGTCAACGGCCTCGGCCCCGAGGTCGGCGCCGCCATGAGCGAGCATCCCGACATCGACATGATCTCCTTCACCGGCTCGACCCGCGCCGGCATCGACGTTGCCAAGCGCGCCGCGCCGACCGTGAAGCGCGTCAGCCAGGAGCTCGGTGGCAAGTCGCCGAACGTCATCCTCGAAGGCGCCGACCTCACGAAGGCGGTGACCGGCGGCGTGATGCACATGTTCAACAACTCCGGCCAGTCCTGCAACGCGCCCTCGCGCATGATCGTGCCGCTCTCGAAGATGAAGGAAGTCGCCGCGATCGCGAAGGCCGTCGCCGACAAGACCAAGGCGGGTGATCCGCGCGGCGAAGGCACCACCATTGGTCCGGTCGTCAACCGCGGCCAGTGGGACAAGATCCAGGCGCTGATCAAGAAGGGCATCGACGAGGGCGCAACGCTCGTCGCCGGTGGCCCGGGCCTGCCCGAAGGCGTCAACAAGGGCTTCTATGTCCGTCCGACCATCTTCGCCGACGTCACCCCCGAGATGACGATCGCCCGCGAGGAAATCTTCGGACCGGTGCTGACCATCCTCGGCGCCAAGGACGAAGCCGACGCCGTGCAGATCGCCAACGACACGCCGTATGGCCTTGCCGGCTACGTCTCGGGCGCGACGGTCGAGGACGCCAAGCGCGTCGGCCGCCAGATCCGCGCCGGCAACGTCAACCTCCAGGGCGTGCCCAACGACCGCACCGCTCCGTTCGGCGGCTACAAGCAGTCCGGCAACGGCCGCGAGTGGGGCAAGTACGGCCTCGAGGATTTCCTCGAGGTGAAGGCGGTGGCCGGCTTCAACGCGGCGTAAGTTTTAGCGCGTGAAAAGAATGACGCCGGAGCGGGCAACCGCTCCGGCGTTTTTCTTTTCGCTCCGTCGTCATTGCGAGGAGCGCGAGCGACGAAGCAATCCAGAATCTTGCCGCGGAGGCAGTCTGGATTGCTTCGCTTCGCTCGCAATGACGGAAGACAGTGCCGTAGCGTGGGCAAAGGAGCGTAGCGACGTGCCCACCACTGCGCGACGAACGAGAGATGGTGGGCACACTTCGCTTTGCCCACCCTACGGGACCGTCGCTTGCCGAGTGCCTATCCCCCCATCGCCCCCTGCGTGTTCACATACAGCGCGTAGATCGACTGGCTCGCCGCCATGAACAGGCGGTTGCGCTTGACGCCGCCGAAGCAGACGTTCGCACAGCGCTCGGGCAACGCGATGCGGCCTATCATGACGCCGTCGGGCGCGAACACCACGACGCCGTCGAGCTCGGGATCGCCCATGCCCCAGCCGCACCAGAGATTGCCGTCGATGTCGCAGCGCATGCCGTCGGGCGTGCCAGGCCCCGCATCGATATGGACGCGCTTGTTGGAAATCGCAGTGCCCTCAGGCGAAACGTCATAGGCATGGATCTTGCGGTTCGGCACGCCGCGCGATTCCACGACATACAAAATCTTCTCGTCCGGCGAGAAGCACAGCCCGTTCGGACCGAGCACGCCTTCGGCGACAATGGTCGCCTTGCCGGTTGCGGGGTCGAGCCGATAGACGTTCGGCTCGATCTCGCTCTCGGCCTTGTAGCCCT
Organism: Bradyrhizobium sp. B117; assembly: GCF_038969555.1. NCBI lineage: Bacteria > Pseudomonadati > Pseudomonadota > Alphaproteobacteria > Hyphomicrobiales > Nitrobacteraceae > Bradyrhizobium > Bradyrhizobium sp. B117. Next base: position 7,185,342 of record NZ_CP152414.1, on the reverse strand, counting down.
CGTAATTGCCGAGCAGGCCGAAGGTCGGATCGGTGAACCAGATCGAGCCGTCCGATTTAACAACGACATCGTTCGGCGAGTTCAACCGCTTGCCGTTGAATTGATCCATCAGCACCGTGATGGTGCCGTCATATTCGGTTCGGGTCACACGGCGCCCGCCATGCTCGCAGGTGACGAGCCGGCCCTGGCGGTCGCGCGTATTGCCGTTCGCGAAGTTGGAGGGCTTTCGGAACACCGAAACCGCGCCGGTCTCCTCCTCCCATTTGATGATGCGCTGGTTCGGGATGTCGCTGCACAAGAGATAGCGCCCGTCGCCGAACCACACCGGCCCTTCGGCCCAGCGCAGGCCGGTCGCGAGCCGCTCCACCGCCGACAGTTTCAGCCAGTATTTTTCGAAACGGGGATCAAGGGCGTGAATGGCCGGATCGGGGTAATAGGTCGCCGGCCGCCAGCCTGGCCGCTCCTGGGTGTGGGACGATGCCTCATTCATGTCGGTTCTCTCGTTTCGTTCCCTCTGGACAATCCTGCTATCATTAGAGACATGTGACCGCAAATCGGTCACCACAGGCGAGGGACAACATGCCGCGTATTTTGATGACGGGAGCTTCGGGCGGAATCGGCACGAGCCTGCGAAAACTGCTGCCGCCGATCTATCCAGATCTCCTGCTCTCCGACATCAAGCCGCCCGCCGATCTTGGCGCGAGCGAGAAGTTCAAGGCGGCCGATCTTGCCGATCTCGCGCAGTGCGAGGCGATCTGCGAGGGCGTCGACGGCATCATCCATTTCGGCGGCTATTCGGTCGAAGGCACCTGGGACCAGATCCTCCAGGCCAACATCATCGGCGGCTACAATCTGTTCGAGGCGGCCTACCGCAAGGGCGTCAAGCGCGTGGTGTTCGCCTCGTCGAACCATGCCGTCGGCTTCTATCCGCGCCACCACAAGATCGGCACCGACGTCACCCCGCGCCCCGACGGCCGCTATGGCGTCAGCAAGGTGTTCGGCGAGGCGGTCGGCGCGCTCTATGCCGACAAGCATGGGCTGAAGGTGACGTGCCTGCGCATCGGCAATTTCGGCGACATGCCGCTCGACCAGCGCCGGCTCTCGATCTGGCTCAAGCCCGACGACCTCGTGCAGCTCTGCCGCATCGGGCTCGAACATCCGGACATCCATTTCGAGGTCTTCTACGGCGCTTCGCTGAACGAGCGCGCCTGGTGGGACAACCACCGCGCCTACGAGTTCGGCTATCGCCCCACGGGGCGCGCGGAGGATTTCCGCGAGCACGCGATGGCCGAGCAGGCCAAGCTGAAGCCGGATCCGGTCGGCGATTATTTCCAGGGCGGCACGTTCTGCAGCATGGAGTTCGACGCCGACCCGAGCCGGATCATCGATTGGAATAAGCGGTAGAACATGATGGGCCCCTCGCTCCCGCTGCGGGGTGAGGGGAAGCCCTTCGTGGCACGGGCTGCAGCCTAGTCCGCACCCTCGTCGGGAATGTTCAATATCGTCCCGCACGCCTTGCAATGCACCGCGTCGACGTCATGGCGCTGGAGGGCACAGACCGGGCAGGGAAAGCGCACCTTGGAGGGCGCGAGCAGGGCTTTGGCGAGATTCAGGAACAGGGTCACGCCGAAGATCATGATGACGACGGTGATCAGGCGCCCGACGGTGCCGGGCAAGGTGATGTCGCCGAAGCCGGTCGTGGTCAGTGCGGTGACCGTGAAGTAGAGCGCGTCGGCATAATTGGCGATCTGGTGGTTATGGGATTTCTGGGTCTCATAGACGATCCCCGTCATCACGAAGATGAACACGCCCAGGTTCGCGACCGCGAAGACGACTTCCTCGTTTCGGCGGAAGAAGGCGCTGTCGACCCGGAGCCGCGCCACCATCTGATAGTCGCGCAGCAGCCGCAGCGTTCGAAATGCGCGTAGGAAGCCGCCGGCTTCTCCGGCGAGCGGCGCCAGGAAGGAAATGATCACGACGATGTCGGTCCAGGTGGAAAGTCGCGCGAGGTCATGCAGCGGCTGACGGCTGATGATCATCCGTGCCGAGAAGTCAGCAAGGATCAGGACACCGAACACGACATCGAGCGACTCGATCACCCTGTTGCGCGGCAGGAACGACGTCGCAATGATGAACAGGACCGTGACGATGTCGAGCGCGAGCAAAGCGTAACGGAATCTGATGCAGCCGAACGTGTCGCCTTCGTAGAGTTGCCTGATCCGGTCTTTCAGGCCCTCAAACGGGGCGGCGACGGCGCCGAGCGGCCCGTGTTCCTTCGTGTTGTTGCGAACAAACACCATGGTCAGCGACCGCCGCGCCTGTGCCGGTAGTCTATCCTTCCGAAGGATCGAGCACTTCGCCGATCTTGTGAACGGCGACATTGATCGACATGCCCAGATAGTCGCCGGGATCGCCGAACCACGAGCCGGCCAGCGGCACGGCCTGGCCCGGATGCCGCGCAATCGCGACCGGGATGAGATCGAAGCCGGCGCTCAGGCTGTTGGTTGGATCGTAGTCCAGCCAGCCGGCACCAGGCAGAAACACCTGCACCCATGCGTGGGTCGCGCCGGAGCCGGTCATGCCCACGGCGCCGCCGTCGAGCGCGGCGTCATAGAGATAACCGCTGACGAAGCGCGCAGCAAAGCCGAGCCTGCGCAACGTCTCGATCATCAACCAGGCGAAATCCCGGCACGTCCCCGATCTCGTGCGCAGTGTCTCGCCAGGGGACTGGGTGCCTTCCGCATCTCGCCCACGATAGCTGAACTCGCTGCGAAACATCCCAAGTATTCGTCGCAGCACGTCGGCGGTCCGGTCCTGATCGCCGGCAACGAAGCTCTTGGTCCAGGCCGCATGGCTGCCGTCCGGATCGTCGGCGTGCGGACGCAGATAGCCCGCAAGGTCGGTCCACTCGTCCGGCGTATACTGCACGGGGACTTCCTCGGCCCGGGGCTCCAGCGGAAACGATTCCAGGCCCTTGATGCCGAAATAGATGCCGCGAACCTTGAAGGTGAATGTCAGCTCGCTGCCGGGCTCGCTGAACTCCATCACCGTGACGGCATTGGAGCGGGAATCAGTGACCCAATGGACCTTCGACGGCACGTTGGTCGAAGCGGACCAGCGAAGCAGCCGGGTCGAGGCGCCGCGCCGCGGCAGGAACATGGCCCGATGCGTGCCGAACGTCACCGGCTTGGCATAGCGGTAGGTCGTGGTGTGCGTGATCTCGCCGATGATCGCCATGCACTGATCCGCGTCGCGCAGTGGAGCGCGTTGAGCACCTTTCCGCGCAAGAAAGCGCAGGTACCAGCTTTCGGTCTGGTCGCGTCTGTCCATTGATCTAGATCAACGTCGCTCCAGGGATCGTCTGGCCCATCAAGCGATCAGGCATTCGTTTCAGACGTTGATCTGCAAACTGACCGATTGGAGCGATCGAATGGGTATCATTTGGACGATCATCATCGGATTCATCGTTGGCGTTGTCGCGAAGTTCATCATGCCCGGCGACAAATCCGAGCCCAAGGGGTTCATTTTGACGACGATCCTGGGGGTTGTCGGCGCGTTCGTCGCGACCTGGCTCGGCCAGGCCGTGGGATGGTATAAGTTCGGGGAGGGTGCCGGCTTCATCGGAAGCGTGGTCGGTGCCATCATCCTCCTGTTTCTGTACGGGCTCGTCATGGGTCGTCAGGGGCGCGCCTGATCGATCCACTTGATCGGCTGAGCATGAAGATCAATCTGCCGGCTGTCGCGATGCTCGCGTTGTTCGTGTCAGGACAGGCGCGAGCCGCAGCGCTCAGCGACACCGAGGCGACGTTTCTCGACCAGCTCGTCACCGCATCCGTGGTGCTGGAGCAGAGATGCGACGGTTACGAGGTCGACGGTGCCGGCGGCGTTCAACTCGGCGCCCGGCTGCTCGGCAGCCCCGAGGCCGCGATGGCGATGATCGACGCCTATGCCGCGGCCATCAAGGCCCGCGACGGCGAGAGCTACGATCCCGGCAAATTCCGCTCCGAAGTGTCCGACGCGGCCGGCAGAACGTTCCGCCGCGTCCGCGCGGACTTGATCAAAGACCCGAAACGGGCCTGCGCCGCCTATGGCGATGCCGGTGTGGATCGCGGGTTGTTGAGGCGGTACTGAACATCAGAGGCCTATTCGGCAGCTTTGGCCAGCCGGCACTTGGGAGACGTTGATGGTCATGCTGTATTTCGACGAGGCTGAGGTCGGCAAATTGCGGACGGCGGGCCCGTATCAGGTATCGAAGGACGAGATCATCGAATTTGCCAGGAAGTTCGACCCGCAGCCCTTTCATGTCGATGAGGAAGCTGCCGCGCGCTCGGTCTTTGCGGGGCTGACGGCATCAAGTGCTCACACCTTCGCGATCCTGATTTCATTGTTGAGCAAGACGCAGCCCTTTTCGCTTCGTGTTTTGGCCGGGCTCGGTTTTGATGAACTCAGGTTGCCCGCGCCGGTGCGCCCGGGAGATGAGCTTGGTCTTGAGGTGACGATCCTAGAGAAGCGCGAAACCAAGTCGCATTCCGACAGGGGTGTCGTCCGCAACCAAATCCATCTCCGCAATCAAAAGCGTGAAATCGTGCTGCAGTGCATTGGCACAGTTCTCGTCGCGCGCCGGCCGGTCGCGAGCTCCTGAGACGTCGAAGCGAAGCCCTACCGCCGCGCCGCCTCCCCCGCAATCCTTGCCAGATAATCCGACTTGCTGAACTGCATATGATCCACGCACAGCTGCGCCAGCGCCCAGCTGTCGCGGCCCTTCAACAGCTCGATCATCAATTCATGCTGGCGGCGCGATTGCGCCAGGCCCTCGCGGTCGGCGAGGTTTTTGGCGCGCATCGGCAGCGTCAGGTTCATGTAGTCCTGGAGCGAGCGCACCAGATAGGGATTGCGGCAGGCCGAGAACAGGGCGACGTGGAACGCGTCGTTGGCCTCGTGGATGCCCCGGAGATCCCGTATGTCTGCCTTCGCGCAATACTGCTTCTGCAAGGCGGTCAGTTCGTCGATGAGAGGTTGCGGCGCGGGCAGAGGGATCATCAGCGCGGCCTGCCGCGTCAGCATCTCCCGAACCTCGTAGATCTGCCGCACCTCCTCGGCCGAATAGAACCGCACGGTGGCGCCGACATTCTTCTCGCGGCGGACGATGCCGCGGCGCTCGGCATCGACCAGCGCCTGGCGCACGAAATGGCGCGAGGTGCCGTAGCGCGACATCAGCGCGTCTTCGGTCAGGCGCGCGCCGGGCGGCAGCCGTCCGAAGATGATGTCCTCCTCCAGCCGCGCGACCACGTCATCCGGATCGTCACGCCGGACCGGCATTGTCTCAGCAGTGCGTATGTCGGACATGCCCTCAGCCTCCGGCCTCTCGCCGGTCCGTCCTGTGGAGCAGGGAAGGGACAGATTGTCAATAATTCGTGCCTCAGGTGGCGCTTCCGATCAGAAAGCGCGACAATATGGACCAGTCTTATTGACAATCAGGGGGCAGGCTGTACCACAATGCCAAACTAGGGAGTGGCATGATGACGAGTGGTCTGCGCAAGGGTCTGACGAGCTATGGCGATGCCGGCTTCTCGCTGTTCCTGCGCAAGGCGTTCATCAAGGCCATGGGCTATTCCGACGACGCGCTGGAGCGCCCGATCGTCGGCATCACCAACACCTATAGCGACTACAATCCCTGCCACGGCAACGTTCCTGAGATCATCGAGGCCGCCAAGCGCGGCGTGATGCTGTCGGGCGCGATGCCGTTCGTGTTCCCGACCATCTCGATCGCCGAGAGCTTTGCGCATCCGACCTCGATGTATCTGCGCAATCTGATGGCGATGGACACTGAGGAGATGATCCGGGCCCAGCCGATGGATTCCGTGATCGTGATCGGCGGCTGCGACAAGACTCTTCCTGCACAGGTGATGGCGGCGATCAGCGCCGATTTGCCGACCGTGGTCATTCCCGTCGGTCCCATGGTGGTCGGCCATCACAAGGGCGAGGTGCTGGGCGCCTGCACCGACTGTCGCCGGCTCTGGGCGAAATATCGCGCCGGCGACATGGACGATGCCGAGATCGAGGCGGTCAACGGGCGCCTCGCACCATCCGTCGGCACCTGCATGGTGATGGGTACGGCCTCGACCATGGCCTGCATGATCGAAGCCATGGGCCTGTCGCTGCCGATGAGCGCGACTATCCCCGCGCCCCATGCCGAGCGCTTCCGTCTGGCCGAAGCCAGCGGCAAGGTCGCCGCCGAGATGGCCAAGACCAAGGGCCCGAAGCCGAGCGAACTGTTGACGCCGGCCTCCTTCAAGAACGCGCAGGTCGTGCTCCAGGCGATCGGCGGCTCGACCAACGGCCTGATCCATCTGACCGCGATGGCGCATCGCTCGCCGCACCGGCTCGATCTCGAGGCGTTCGACCAGATCGGCCGCGAAGTCCCGGTGCTGGTCGACCTCAAGCCGTCCGGCGAGCATTACATGGAGCATTTCCACCATGCCGGCGGCGTGCCGAAGCTGCTGGCGCAGCTCGGCGACCTCATCGATCTCGACGCCAAGACCATCAGTGGTCAGACGCTGCGCGATGTCGTCGCCAATGCCGAGGACGTGCCCGGCCAGGACGCGATCCGTTCGCGCGACAATCCGATCAAGAAAGAGGGCGGTCTTGCCATCCTGCACGGCAATCTCGCGCCGCGTGGCGCGGTCATCAAGCAGTCGGCCGCGAGCCCAAAACTGTTGAAGCATACCGGGCGTGCCGTGGTGTTCGAATCCGTCGAGGACATGACCCTGCGGGTCGACGATCCCGATCTCGACGTGAATTCCGACGACGTGCTGGTGCTGCGCAATGCCGGCCCGAAGGGCGCGCCGGGCATGCCCGAAGCAGGATACTTGCCGATCCCGAAGAAGCTCGCGCGCGGCGGCACCAAGGATATGGTGCGCATTTCCGACGCGCGCATGAGCGGCACCGCGTTCGGCACCATCGTTCTGCACATCACGCCGGAATCCGCCGTCGGCGGGCCGCTGGCCCTGGTGAAGAACGGCGACATGATCAGCCTGGACGTTGCAAAGCGCAGCATCGAGCTGCTGGTCGATGCCGCCGAGCTGGAGCGGCGTCGCGCGGCGTTGAAGCCCGCAGCCGCGCCGGATGAACCCAAGCGAGGTTACGCCTGGCTGTTCGACAAGACCATCTTGCAGGCCGACGAGGGCTGCGACTTCGACTTTATGCAGAGGACTGGACCAAAGACGGATTAACGACTCGCACGAGCGCTCAGACCGCACAAGCGGCGGGCGATAAAACAGGGGGAAACGATGATTGCGCGATCCATGCCAAGATTCTTACATGGGCTCGTGGCCGCGGCCGCCATGCTTTTCGTCACGGGCGCCGGAGCGCAGGAGGTGAAGCATTATCGCTTCGCCTATGACCAGCCGCGCAACACCGGCTATTCGATCGCGGGCGACCTGTTTGCCGACAAGCTCAAGGAATTGAGCAAGGGCACCATGATCATCGACCAGTATCCCGGCGCGCAGCTCGGACAGGAGCCGCAGGTGCTCCAGCTCGTGAAGGCCGGCGACGTCGAATTCGCCATCATCTCCTCCGCCAACACCGCGACCATCTCGCCGCAGGCCGGCGTGATGTCGCTGCACTTCCTGTTCCGCGACGAGAACCACGTCATCAAGGGCCTCGCCGATCCCCGCGTGTTCGAAGCGCTCAAGACCATGATCGACGAGACCACGCAGGGTCTGCACGTGATCGCGACGGGCTCGCAAGGCGTGCGCCACATGTATTCGAAGCGCGAGATCCACAATGTAGCTGATATCAAGGGGCTGAAGGTCCGCGTGCAGGCGACCGCGACGGAGGACACCATGTTCCCGGCCTACGGCGCCCAGACCGTGCACATGCCGTTCGGCAGCGTCTACACGTCTTTGCAGACCGGCGTCGTCGACGTTGCCGAGAACAGCATCAACGTCTACCTCGTCAACAAGCATTACGAGGTCGCGCCCGTCCTCAACATCACGGAGCACGAGGCCAACAACGCGCTGGTGTTCATCTCCGACAAGCTCTGGCAGAGTCTCACGCCCGAGCAGAAGGGATGGGTGCAGACCGCGGCCAACGAGATCAGCTCCAAGGAGCCGGCCAAGGCGTTCGAGCTCGAACGCACCGCGGCCGAGAAGCTGAAGAAGATGGGCGTCAAGGTCGTCGACAACGTCGACAAGAAGAGCTTTACGGCGATCGCCGACCCCTACCTCGACAAGCTCGCCAAGGAGCTCGGCCCGCACGCCGAGAAGATCAAGAATTTGATCCGGTCGATCAATTGACCACAAACAAGGTCGTCATGCCCGGGCAGAAGCGCGAAGCGCGTCTTCGCGCTAGATGTCCCGGGCATCCACGTTCTTCCTTCGAGCCCGCGCCAAGGGCGTGGATGGTCGGGACAAGCCCGGCCATGACGGAAAGCCGCAGCCGGGGACAACAATGCCCATCGCCGACAAACTGCTCGTTCGCCGCCAGCGCCACCTGAAATGGCGCGCGTTCGACTGGCTCGAGCTCAGCCTGATGATCCTCTGCGGCCTGCTCTGCTTCGGCTTCTCGCTGTCCGTGACCGCCGACATCGTCACCCGCACCATCGGCCATCCCTGGCTGTGGCTGCAGGAGGTCACGTCGACACTGTTCATCTACGCGATCTTCATCGGGACCGCGGCGGCGACCCGGCGCAACGACCATCTCTATCTCACCGCGATCTCCGAGGCGATGCACGGCACATCGCGGCTGATCGTCGAGGTCCTCATCCGCCTCGTCGTGCTCGGCGTTGCCTTCTGCCTGATCTGGTACGGCTACCAGAATTATCTGCGCGGCTTCGGCAGCTTCCGCCTGCCGTCGGGCACGCCGATCGCCTCGCTCTACGCGATCATCCCGCTGTCGGGCGTGCTGATCGGGCTGTTCACCATCGAGCAGCTCGTCAACGGCCTGCGCAACGGTTTTGACCATCCCGAGCCGCCGGAGGAGGATGGGGCGCCCGTCGTCACCGACGCGCAGATGAGGGCGCAGCCGTGAGCGCACCTGTTGTCCTCGCCTTGATGTCGATCTGCTTCCTGTCGTTCGGCTATCTCGGCGTGCCCGTGCCGTTCTCGCTGATGGCCGGCGTGTTCATCGGCGCGATCCTCTCGGACGTCTCGCTCGCCGCGATCATCCAGAAGATCTTCGACGGCGTCGATTCCGAGGCGCTGCTGGCGATCCCGTTCTTCCTTCTGGTCGGCGAGCTCATGAGCTCGGCCAATGTGGTGGTGCGAATAGCCAACCTGTCGGTGTCGCTGGTCGGCCATATCAGAGGTGGGCTGTCGCAGGTCGTGGTCGTCTTCAGCATGTTCTTCTCGGAAATGTCGGGTTCGACCACAGCCGATGTCGCGGTGATGAGCCGCGCGCTCGGCGGCCCAATGAAGCGCGAGGGCTATGAGCCCGCCTTCATCGCCGCCATCATCGCATCGGCTTCCACTATCGCGGCGCTGGTGCCGCCGAGCATCACGGCGGTGGTCTACGGCGCGGTCGGCAACGTCTCCATCGCCGGCCTGTTCATGGCGGGCGTGGTGCCCGGCCTGATGATCGGCTTCGGCCTGATGATCTACTGCTATTTCTTCGGTCCCTCGGGCTTGCGCAAACCGCGCGCGCCGCTGCGCCAGGTGGTGTTCGCGGCCGGAGATGCGGCGCTGCCGCTGATGATTCCGGTGATCCTGCTGGGCGGCATCCTCACCGGTTGGTTCACGCCGACGGAAGCCGGCGTCGTCGCCGTGGTCTGGATCATCCTGGTCGTGATCCCCGCGCTCAACCGTGGCCACATCAGGAAGATCCCGTATGATTTCTGCCTCGCCGGCCTGATCTTCTCGCTGCCGCTGATCACCATCGGCGCCGCCAATGCCTTCGGCTGGATGCTCGCCTATTTGCGCGGCGCCAGTTACATTGCCGACATGATCACTTCGATCGCCGGCAACGATCCGCATCTGATCATGCTGTTGATGGTGTTGCTGTTCACGGTGGTCGGCGATTTCATCGAGCCGGTGCCGACCATCATCATCTTCATGCCGCTGGTCAATGCGCTCACCGAGGCCGGTGAGATCAACGGCGTCCACATGGGCGTGGTGCTGATCGCGACGCTCGCCTTCGGCCTGATCACGCCGCCTTACGGGCTGGTGCTGCTGATGGCCTCGAAATTCGTCGGCATCAGCTTTGCAAAGGCGCTGCGCGCGGCGCTGCCGATCTACCTCGTGTTCTTCACCACCATCGCGTTCGCGATCTACTTCCCGAGCGTCGTGCTGTGGCTGCCGCGGCACGTGCTCCCGGAGTCGGTCGGCTGCTTCAAGTCGCCGGCGGGGACGGGCTATATCTGTCCGCAGTGACGCGCTACTTGCCCTTGCTGGTGAATTTCTTCACGGCGACACGGAACTCCTCCGTGTTCATCGCCATGATGATCTTGTGCTCCTCGGCGTCGAGCTGCTGCTTCACCGGCGTGGTCGCGGCGGAATAAACCAGCTGCTTGGTGCCCGATATCGCCGCCGGCGGGTTCAGCGCCAGCCGCTCGGCGAGTTGTCGCGTCGCCGCCTTCAGCTCGGTCGCAGGAACGGTCTTGGCGACGAGGCCCCATTCATGGGCCTGCTGCGCGGTGAAATTGTCCTCGGCGAGAAAGATCTGCAGTGCGCGGCGGGAGCCGACCGTGCCGACGATGCCGACCGTGGAGCCGCCGTCCGGCGACACCCCGATCTTGGCATAGGCCGGCGTGAACTTGGCATCGTCGGCGGCGATGCAGAGATCGGTGACGAAAGCGAGGCCCATGCCGGCGCCGGCGGCCGAGCCGTGCACGCTCGACAGCGAGATCTTCGGCATGCGCCTGATGATCTCGATGAAGGAATGATAGTGCTTCAGGAGCTCGCCGACGACCGGCGTCACCGTGCCCGCTTCCGCCGCAGCGCCGATCGTCTGCAAATCCCCGCCGGCCGAGAAGGCGCGGCCCTCACCCTCGATCACCAGCACCCTGATTGCGCTGTCACCTTCGATATAGGCCGCGAGCTGCTCGAGCTTCTGCGCAATCGCGAGGTTGATCGAGTTGAACGCGGCGGGGCGGTTGAGCGTGATGGTCGCGATCGCACCGTCGATCCGCAGCAGCGCGGGATCGTCGGGCTTTGAGACGGGAGCTGGCATTTTTGAAATCCTCGGCTAGAGGTTCGTTGCTGCAACTAAATCGCAGAAGGCGGGGGGAGACAATCCCCAGCCGCCAGTGCCCCGCGAGCCACCCTTGCGTCGGGCGGAATGATAGGCTCAAATGGGGCCGCCTTCGTTTAGGGACGGACACGAGCGCCGGCTCCTCCTAGGCTAGCCAAGCCATCTTTAGAGAGAGGAGACGACATGGGTCACGCTCGTGTCTTGAAGAAATGGGCTGCCCAATGACCGGTCCGGTGATCATCGTCGGCGCCGGCCATGGCGGCTACCAGGTCGCGGCTTCGCTGCGCCAGGCGGGTTTTTCCGAGCCTATCAGCCTGATCAATGACGAGGCGCATCTGCCCTATCAGCGGCCGCCGCTGTCCAAGGGCTATATCAAGGGTTCCGCGGGGCCTGAGAGCCTCATGTTCCGCCCCGAAAAATTTTACCAGGACCAGAAGATCGAGCTTATCGCGGGCCGCGCGGTCTCGATCGATCGCGCGGCGCGCAAGGTCCTCCTCACATCCGGCGAAACGCTGCCTTACGGCCATCTCGTGCTGGCGACAGGCGCGCGCAACCGGCTGCTTGACTTGCCGAATGCGAATCTGCCCGACGTGAAGTATCTGCGCATCCTCGATGACAGCGAGTCGCTCAGGCAGATCATGCCGTCGAAGAAGCGCGCCGTGATCATCGGCGCCGGCTTCATCGGCCTCGAATTCGCTGCCACCGCGCGGATCAAGGGCCTCGAGGTCGACGTGCTCGAGCTCGCCCCGCGCGTGATGGCGCGCGCGGTGACATCCGAGGTCTCGGAATATTTTCAGGACCGCCATCGCGAGGCCGGCATCCGCATCCATCTTGGCGTGCAGGCAACCGCCATCGAGGCCGAGAACGGCAAGGTCACCGGCGTCTCCCTGAGCGACGGACGGCATCTGCCCGCGGATCTCGTCGTGGTCGGCGTCGGCGTGCTGCCGAATATCGAGCTCGCGGCCGAAGCGGGGCTGCCGGTTGCCGCCGGCATCATCGTCGACGAATATCTGTCGACGGCCGATCCCGACATTTCCGCGATCGGCGACTGCGCGCTGTTCGCAAGCCCGCGCTTCGGCGGATCGTTGCGGCTGGAATCGGTGCAGAACGCGACCGATCACGCCCGCTGCTTGGCCGCGCGCCTGACCGGCGACCGAAAACCGTACGACAGCCATCCCTGGTTCTGGAGCGACCAGGGCGACGACAAGCTCCAGATCGCCGGACTCACCACCGGCTACGACCGCGTCGTGCTGCGCGGCGATCCCGCGAAAAAGGCGTTCTCTGCTTTCTGCTATCACGGCGACAGGCTGCTCGGCATCGAATCGATCAATCGCGCCGGCGATCACATGTTCGGCCGGAGATTGCAGGCCATGGACCGCTCGATCACGCCGGAGCAGGCCGCCGATGAGAGCTTCGACCTGAAGAGCGCGCTGGCGTGAGTGTCTCTCCCTCTCCCCGTTCTTACGGGGAGAGGGTTGGGGTGAGGGGGACTCTCCGCGCGGACGGTGAGAGTTGGACTCGCGGAGACTCCCCCTCACCCGGAATTTGCCTTCGCAAATTCCGGCCTCTCCCCGCACGCGGGGAGAGGCGAAAGAAGCCGCACCGGGCTCTAAAGCACTGCCGCCACTTCCGCCGCCGTCGGCATCGACGGCCCGGCGCCCATGCGCTGCACGCTGATCGAGGCGGCGGCGTTGGCGAAGGCGAGGGCGGCGCGCAAAGCGGCGCCCTCGGCCAGTTGCGAGGCGAGTGCGCCCACGAAACAGTCGCCGGCGCCTGTCGTGTCGACCGCCTTTACTGCGCGTCCCTGCACCGCAATCTCCTCGCGCCCCGCCAGCGCGAGCACGCCGCGCTTGCCGAGCGTGACGCAGATGGTCTGGTCCTCGCGCGCCCGAAGGTTTCGCGCGACCTCGATGATCCGCGCCGCCTCGTCGCTGTCGGAGAGCTCGGTGCCCGCAAGGAAACCGAGCTCGGTCTCGTTCAGCACGAGGATGTCGACCAGCGCGAGCAGCTCAACGGACATCTTCTGCGCCGGCGCCGGGTTGAGCACAGTCGTGGCACCAGCGCTACGCGCGCGCCGGAAGAACGCGGCAATCGTTGGCAGCGGGATCTCGAACTGGCTGACCGCGACGTCGCCCTTGAGCAGCGGCACGACGCTGACGTCTTCCGCGCTGACCAGGGCATTGCTGCCGGGAATGACGACGATGGTGTTGTCGGAAGCCGCGACGGTGATGATCGCGGTGCCGGTGTGCGTGTCGGCCTCGCGGACGGAGGCGAGATCGACGCCCTGGGCGCCGAGGAACGTCCTCAGCTCGGCCCCGAACGAATCCTGTCCCAGCCTTCCGATCAGCGTGGTCCTGGCGCCGAGCCGCGATGCCGCGACCGCTTGGTTCGCGCCCTTGCCGCCCGGAAAATACAGCACCTGTTTTCCCGCGACGGTCTCGCCGACGCGTGGATGGCGATCGGCCGTCGCCACCACATCCATGTTGATGCTGCCGGCGACGAAGACGCGCCCCATGTTCCCCCCAGCGAACGCTAGACCCTGACCTCGAACTCGTGCCGGACTTTTGCGATGTCGACAAGTGTCGGCAGGCCGGCCTCGTTGCCGAGGCGCTGGATTTTGTAGGTCGAGGCGGCGCGGGCAAAATCGAAATGCTCGCGCCAGCTTTTGCCCGGATGGGCCAGATAAGAATAGACATAGGCGCCATGGAAGACGTCGCCGGCGCCGTTGGTGTCGATCACGCGCTCGCGCGGGATCGGCATTGCCGGCATCACCTGAACCGTCCCGGTCTCGTCGTACCAGAGCAGGCCCTTCTCACCCATGGTGACGCCGCCGATCTTGCAGCCGCGGCTCTTGAGATAATCGAGCATCTTCTCCGGCGTCAGATCCATCTGCTCGCAGAGACGTTCAGCGACGATCGCGACGTCGATGAACTCCAGCAGCTCATGCGTGTTGGTGCGCAGGCCGCCGCCGTCGAGCGACGTCAGGATGCCTGCCTCGCGGCACACCTTGGCGTAGTGGATCGCGGCGTCCGGCTGATGGCCGTCGACATGCAGCGCGCGGCAGCCGCCGAGATTGAGCATCGGAAAAGGGTGGATGTGCTCGTCGTCGCGGCAGCGGACGATGGCGCGCTTGCCGTCCTTGGGCATGATGAAGGACAGCGAGGACTGGTTCACCTTCCGCCCGTGCAGCGAGATCGCGTATTTCGCGCACATGTCCTGGAACATGCGCCCCAGCCAGTCATTGGCCGCGGTCGCGATCAGGTCGGGCACGATGCCGAGCTTGGCGCAGCAGAACGCCGCCGTCACCGCGTTGCCGCCGAAGGAGACCGCGTAGTCCTTGGCCACGTGCTTTTCGTCGCCGGTCGGCATGTGGTCGGTGATGAAGACGACGTCGATATAGGTCTGTCCGATGAAGAGAGCCTGCATTGCTTGTCCGTGATGCGCTTGTGGTCCCGGCCGGCGCACTTACTCTAGCACCGGTTCCGCGTCTGGGACGCTGAAATTATTCGCAAAACCGCCCCGAGGTGCTTGAGGTCGGCCGGAATACGACCATGTCAGGCCCATGCCAAGCCCGGACAAACGCCGTCTTTTCGGCGCGCGGTTCCAGGTCGTTCAATTCCTGGTCGATCAAAAGGGGGACATATGATCACCGGCCTCGATCACGTCGTCGCTCTGGTCAGGGACATCGGCGCGGCCAAGGCGGCCTATCAGACGCTCCTCGGACGCGCGCCGGCCTGGCAGAATTCCGGCGAGGGCGCCGACCGGGTGCTGTTCACGCTCGAGAACATGACCATCGAATTGATGGCGCCGAGCGGCTTCACCGCGACCGCCGACCGGATGCGTGCGCTGCTCGACGACCATGAAGGCGTGCTCGCCAGCCTGTGCTTCCGTGTCGCAGACATGGGCAAGATGCACCGGCGGCTGGAGCGTGTGGCGCTCAGGCCCGATCCCGTCGCCGAGGTCGAGAGCAGCGACGAGGCGTCAGGCGCCGTCCTGCACTGGAAGCGCGCGCGCGCGGCGACCGAGCTCACGCGCGGGGTGCGCATGTTCTTCCTCGAGCTTGCCGAGGAGCGGCCGAAGTCGGTCGCGACGGACTTCGCGCCGATTGACGGACTCGACCATGTCGTGGTCACGACCGAGGATTCCGATCGCGCCGCCGCGCTCTACGGCGCGCGGCTCGGGCTCGATCTCGCGCTCGATCGCTCGCACCACGACTGGGGCCAGCTGATGTTCTTCCGCTGCGGCGATCTCATCGTCGAGGTGGTGCGCCGCCCCGTGGCGGGCGGGGATTTACAGCATGACCGCCTCTGGGGCCTGAGCTGGCGCGTCGCCGACATCGACGCCACCCGCGCCCGCCTGATCGCCGCCGGCCTCGACGTCAGCGAGGTCCGCAACGGCCGCAAGCCCGGCACGCGGATCATGACGGTGCGCAGCGGCACCTGCGGCATCCAGACCGTGCTGCTGGAGCGCTCGCCGAAGCCGGTGGAGTGAGGCGCGCCGCTTTCTCCGTTCGAAGAGTCCCGTAGGGTGGGCAAAGCGAAGCGAAGCGTGCCCACGTCTTGCCTATTTGATGGGAAGACGTGGGCACGGCGCAAGTGCGCCTTTGCCCACCCTACGAAACCGCCTCCTGGGCACGAGATCGTTCTCAAACGTTCGCGCGCATGATACATGCGATCTGGACGACCACCCAGCGAGCATCCGGTTTGGCGACAAAGGCAAAGCGAACTCTGAAATGGCAGCGCGACCCCGAGGGGATGCGGCTGCGCATTCTCGAAGCCGCCAAGCAGGAGTTTTCCGCCCATGGGCTTGCCGGCGCGCGCGTCGACCGCATCGCGGCGAAAGCCGGCGCCAACAAGCGCATGCTGTACTACCACGTCGGCAACAAGGACGAGCTCTATCTGGCGGTGCTCGAAGGCGCCTATGACAAGATCCGCAGCGAGGAGCGGGGACTCGATCTCGAACATCTCGATCCATCCGAGGCGATCCGGCGGCTGATCGAGTTCACCTGGAATTACTTCCTGCGCAATCCCGAATTCCTGTCGCTGCTCCAGACCGAGAATCTCGCGCGCGCCAAGCACCTGAAGAAATCGACCAAGGTCAAGTCGATGCACTCGCCCTTCGTCGAGATGATCCGCACGGTGGTGCGGCGCGGCGTCGAGAGCGGCGAGTTCCAGGTCGCGGTCGATCCGGTGCAGCTCTACATCTCGATCGCGGGCCTCTGCTTCTTCTACCTCTCCAACTCGGCGACTCTCAGCGTGATCTTCGGCCGCGACCTGCTCGCCAAGGGCGCCAAGGACGAGCGGCTTTCGCACATGGTCGGCCTGGTGCTGGCCGCGCTGACGGGCCAGTCGGCCGCGCTGTTCGAGATCGCGAAGGCGCCGAAGTCGCGCAGCGCGGTGGCGCAGACGGTGTAACCAAACTCTCCGCTGTCATCGCCCGACTTGATCGGGCGATCCAGTATTCCAGAGACCGCCGGTGGGTACGGAGAAGCCGCGGGCCACCTGTTACGTTTCACCTTCCGGAACCCCGGCACAAAACGTCACAGGGAATCCTCTGGACAGTATTTATCCAACGGGTTAATTTCGCGCCCGAACGAAGAAGAATGCCGGGAGTGAGACGTGGCTGAAGTGAAGCCGCAGGGTGCGGTGTCCAAGATGCTGAACGCGGCCTGGGTACGGCCGCTG
The DNA here is from genome assembly GCF_038969555.1 of Bradyrhizobium sp. B117. Taxonomy (NCBI): domain Bacteria; kingdom Pseudomonadati; phylum Pseudomonadota; class Alphaproteobacteria; order Hyphomicrobiales; family Nitrobacteraceae; genus Bradyrhizobium; species Bradyrhizobium sp. B117. Next base: position 7,168,471 of record NZ_CP152414.1, on the reverse strand, counting down.
TTGTTCCTGGTGTTCATCGTCGTCGCCTGGGACCTTTCGATCCGGCTGTTCAAGATCCCGGCCTATCAGATCCCGTCGCCGGCCGACGTGGTCGCCGTGCTCCGCACCGACTGGCCGGAACTGCTGCGCCAGTCCTGGCCAACCACATACGCGACCATCTGGGGTTTCGTGCTTTCCGCGCTGTTCGGCATCCCCGTGGCGATGCTGATTGCGGGATCTAAGACGGTGGAGAGCTACGTCTATCCGCTGCTGGTGTTCTCTCAGTCCGTGCCGAAGATCGCGATCGCGCCGCTGTTCGTGGTCTGGTTCGGCTTCGGCATCCTGCCGAAGGTGATCTCGGCCTTCTTGCTCGGCTTCTTCCCGGTGGTGGTCTCCGCCGTGCAGGGTTTCAAGTCGGTCGATCCCGACATGGTCGATCTCGCCCGCGCCATGCAGGGCAGCCGCTTCCAGGTGTTCCGTGCGGTGAACCTGCCGCATGCGCTGCCGGCGATCTTCTCCGGCCTGAAAGTCTCGGTGACGCTGGCCGTGGTCGGCGCCGTCGTCGGCGAGTTCGTCGGCTCCAATTCCGGCATCGGCTACGTGATGCAGCGCTCGATCGGCACCTTCGACCTGCCGACCATGTTCGCGGCGCTCGTGATCCTGGCGCTGCTCGGCGTGATCCTGTTCTGGATCGTGGACCGCATCGAGAAGCTGGTCATTCCCTGGCATGTCAGCCAGCGCGAGGACGTGATCTTTGCGTCCTAACTATTTTCGCCTCTTAACTCGCAACGAACGGCCACCAACGGCCGAAACAACAACGACAGGGAGAGTGACGATGAAGCGGTGGATTGGGGCTGTCTCGGTGGCGCTGATGGCGTTTGCAGTTGCGCCGGCGCAGGCGGCCGACAAGGTCGTGCTGATGCTCAACTGGTACGTCTATGGCGAGCACGCGCCGTTCTATTACGGCAAGGCCAAGGGCATCTATGCCGCCGAGGGCATCGACCTCGAGATCCAGGAAGGCCGCGGCTCGGCTGCGACCACGCAGGCCGTCGCCGCCAAGACCGCTGACTTCGGCTATGTCGACGTCCCCACCATGATGCGCGCCGCGATCAAGGGTGCGCCCGTGGTCGCGACCGGCGTGCTGCTCCAGACCTCGCCGATGTCCGCCATGGGTTTCGCCGACAAGAACATTAGGAAGCCCGAGGACATCAAGGGCAAGACGGTAGCGATCACGCCGGCGGACTCCATGACCCAGATCTGGCCGCTGTTCCTGAAGAAGACTGGCCTCAAGGAAAGCGATTTCAAGACCGTCGCCGGCGACGGCCAGACCAAGCTCAACGCCGTCATCAACGGCCAGGCTGACCTCTTGCTCGGCTACGTCATGGACCAGTCGATGAAGATCAAGGACGCGACCGGCAAGGACGTGTTCCCGATCAAGTTCGCCGACTACGGCATCAACATGGTCTCCTCCGGTATCATCGCCAACTCCGACTATGTGAAGGCCAATGCCGATCTCGTCCGCCGCTTCATGTCGGCAACGACCAAGGCGGTCGAAGCCGCCGAGAAGGAGCCGAAGGCGGCGGCGCAGTCGATCCTCGATGCCAACCCCAAGGGCGGCAAGATCGATACGCTGACGCAGGGCTTTGAGCTGACCATTCCGCTGTATCGGACCGCGGAGACCAAAAGCAAGCGGCCGTTCCAGGTCACCGATCAGAACATGACCGACTCGGTCAACCTGATGGTCGAATATGGCGGCCTCGACGCCAAGGCCAAGGAGAACCCGAAGGCCTTCTACACCAACGACTATCTGCCGAAGAGTGGCTCGTGAAACCAGCGACGGTCGTGAGTGACGCCGTGCAGCCGGCCGCGCATCTGAGACTGGTGCACGACCGGGCCGGCGATGCGTCGGGCATCCAACTGTCAGGCGTATCGAAGACCTACCGGACGCGCGACGGCGACGTGCCGTCGCTGCGGCCGCTCGACTTCCACATCAATGACGGCGAGTTCTTTGTCGTGGTCGGTCCCTCCGGCTGCGGCAAATCCACGCTGCTCAAGCTGATCTCGGGGCTGCTACCGCCGACCACGGGCGAGGTGCTAGTCGAGGGCGAAAGGGTGACGAAGCCGCACGGCAATGTCGGCATCGTCTTCCAGAACGCGCTGCTGCTGCCCTGGCGCAACATCCTCAACAACGTGATGCTGCCGATCGACATGAAGCGGCTGCCGCGGCAGGAATATCTCGATCGCGCCAGGTCGCTTCTGAAGCTGGTCGGCCTCGAAGGCTTCGAGAAGAAGCTGCCCTGGCAGCTCTCCGGCGGCATGCAGCAGCGCGCCTCGATCTGCCGCGCACTGGTGCACGATCCCAGGATCATGCTGATGGACGAGCCGTTCGGCGCGCTCGACGCGCTGACGCGCGAGCGCATGAATGTCGAATTGATGCGGATCCAGCGCGAGACCAAGAAGACGGTGCTGCTGATCACGCATTCAATTCCGGAAGCCGTGTTCCTCGCCGACCGCGTGCTGGTCATGACCGAACGGCCCGGTGCGGTCGCCGCGATCTACGACGTGCCACTGCCGCGCCCGCGCTCGCTCGACGTGATGGCCGACCCCGTCTTCACCGAGCTCGTGCAACGCATCCGCAAGCATTTCTTCTCGCAGGGGGCGTTGGATTAGGGCGATGGGATTGAGTCTCGCTGCAACCATGGAGCCGGTGCGCTCCCTCCCCCGCCTGCGGGGGAGGGCTGGGGAGAGGGTGTCTCCACTCGCGAGAACCCCCCAGAGGAGAAAACCCTCACCCGCCGCGCTTCGCGCGACGACCTCTCCCGCAAGCGGGAGAGGTGACCGTCCCTGCCGCCAGATTTCTGGGGCCCAGTAGCACCATGTCGCCGCGCCTGAAGCTGCGAGAGATCGCCTTCTTCGAACGTCCCGTGCAGTTCGCGCGGCCGTTCCGCTTTGGCGCTGTTACCATCAACGCGACGCCGCAGCTGTTCGTGCGGGCCGAGATCGAAGTCGAGGGCAGGGGCGTCGCGGTCGGCGCCAGCGCCGAGCTGCTGGTGCCAAAGTGGTTCGACAAGCGGCCGGAGCGGTCGCCGGCGCAGACGGTCGACGGCTTGCGCAGATCGCTTCAGATCGCGCGTGATCTTTATCTGGCGCAAACCGGTTTCCAGACGGCGTTCGGCCTGCATGCCTCGTGCATCGGTGCCCAGGTTGCGGCGTGCGCGAAAGAGAACATTCCGCCGCTTGCCGCAACTTATGGTCCCGCCGAGATCGACAAGGCGATTCTCGATGCGCTCTTGCGTGCGTCCGAGACCAGCGTCTTCGACGGGATGGCCGGCAACATCGCCGGCATCGATGCGCGGCTTTCGCCTGACCTGAAGGACGCGGATATCACGACGTTCCTTGCCGGCCGCAAGCCGCTGCCGCGCGTTGCCATCAGGCATACCGTCGGCCTCGACGATACCGTCGAAGGCGCGGGCGGTGTCGCCGACGCACATGAGAATGCCGGTGCGAGTTATTTCAAGCTCAAGCTGTCGGGCGATCCCGGGGCCGATGCGGCGCGGCTGGCGCGGATCGGCAAGGAACTCGATACGCTCGGGCGCGGATACAAGGTGACGCTCGACGCCAACGAGCAATACGCTGACCTGGCAGCGCTGCGGGCGCTGATGGACCGGCTCGATCGTGATTCCGCATTGCGGCCGATCGCCTCGCACCTGCTCTATGTCGAACAGCCGATGCCGCGCGACATCACGCGGCAATCGCCGTTGGGGTCGCTCGCCGCATACGGTTTCATCATCGACGAGGCCGACGATTCCTACGATGCCTTCCCGGCGGCGCGCGCGCTGGGCTATTGCGGCATTTCCTCAAAGTCCTGCAAAGGGCTCTACAAGTCCATCGTCAATGCGACGCGCGCGGCGAAATGGAGTGCGGGTGGGGCGCGGTTCTTCGTCACCGGCGAAGACCTGACCTGCCAGGCCGGCCTTGCCGTGCAGCAGGACCTCGCGCTCGGTGCCTTCATTGGCGTGAGCCATACCGAGCGCAACGGCCATCATTATGTCGACGGCTTTGGCGAGACGCCCGCCGCCGAAGCGCAAGCCTTCGCCGCTGCGCATTCCGATCTCTATGCCGATGCCGGGCACGGCATTCGGCTCAAGATTCACGACGGCGATCTCCTGACGGGATCGCTTCATGCAACGGGCTTTGCGACGTCGGTCCATCCGGACTGGTCGGCGCTCCGTCCGCTCGAACAGCCAAGATCACTTCAGGAGCAATTGGCATGACCACCCAACGCCTCGGCCTCATCATGAACGGCGTCACCGGCCGCATGGGGCTCAACCAGCATCTGATCCGCTCGATCGTCGCGATCCGCGACCGGGGCGGCGTCCGCCTGAAGAACGGCGATCGCGTGATGCCCGATCCGATCCTGGTCGGCCGCAGCGCCGACAAGGTCGAGGCACTCGCGAAGCGCTACAACATCACGCGCTGGACCACCGACCTCGATGCGGCGCTCGCCGACAAGAACGATACCATGTTCTTCGACGCCGCGACCACGCAGGCGCGTCCGGGCCTGCTGACCCAGGCCATCAACGCCGGCAAGCACGTCTATTGCGAGAAGCCGATCGCGACGAATTTCGAGGAAGCCGTCGAGGTCGTGAAGCTCGCCAATGCCAAGGGCGTCAAGCACGGCACGGTGCAGGACAAGCTGTTCCTGCCGGGGTTGAAGAAGATCGCCTTCCTGCGCGACTCCGGTTTCTTCGGCCGCATCCTCTCGGTGCGCGGCGAGTTCGGCTATTGGGTGTTCGAAGGTGGCTGGCAGGAGGCGCAGCGGCCGTCCTGGAACTACCGCAGCGAGGACGGCGGCGGCATCATCCTCGACATGGTCTGCCACTGGCGCTACGTGCTCGACAATCTCTTCGGCGAGGTCGAGAGCGTGATGTGCATCGGCAACACCGACATTCCCGAGCGCTACGACGAGCAGGGCAAGAAGTACAAGGCGACCGCGGACGATTCCGCCTACGCGACGTTCCAGCTCAAGGGCGGCGTCATCGCCCACATCAACATGTCCTGGGTGACACGCGTCTATCGCGACGACCTCGTCACCTTCCAGGTCGATGGCACGCTGGGCTCGGCAGTTGCGGGCCTCACCGACTGCATGATCCAGGCGCGGCAGGCTACCCCGCGGCCGGTGTGGAATCCCGACGAGAAGCGGCTGCACGATTTCTACGGCGACTGGCAGAAGATGCCCGACAACGTCAGCTACGACAACGGCTTCAAGGAGCAGTGGGAGATGTTCATCCGCCACGTCTATGAGGATGCGTCCTACAAGTTCACGCTGCTCGAAGGCGCCAAGGGTGTTCAGCTCGCCGAATGCGCGCTGAAGAGCTGGAAGGAGCGGCGCTGGATCGACGTCGCCCCGATCAAGGCCTGAGGTTGATTGGATAAGTGTCTGTTGAGCCGTCATTGCGAGCGAAGCGAAGCAATCCAGAGTCTTTCCTCAGAGGCAGTCTGGATTGCTTCGTCGCTTCGCTCCTCGCAATGACGGGGAGAGGTCTGAAATCATGAACAAGCCCGTCCAGCCAATGTCATCCCTGTCGCTCAAGCTGCCGAAGGCCGATCGCTCGATCGAGACCTACCGGCTCGCGGCCTCGCGCACGTTTCCCGCAAAGCTCGAGGGCCCGCTGAACCGCATCGCCTTCTCGGCCGTGCATACGGTGGCCGATCCCTTCGCCGACAACGATCCCTGGCTCTCCGTCGCCGTCGACTGGGACAAGACCATCGCCTTCCGCGAGCACGTCTGGGACCTCGGCCTCGGCGTCGCCGAAGCCATGGACACCGCGCAGCGTGGGATGGGCCTGGACTGGCCGACCTCGCTGGAACTGATCACGCGCTCGGTCGCGGCCGCCAAGCGGCGCAATGCGCTGGTGTTCTCCGGCGCCGGCACCGATCACCTTGCAGTGGAGGATGCCAAGAGCCTCGACGACGTGATCCGCGCCTATGAGCAGCAGCTCTCGGCGGTCGAGAAGGTCGGCGGCCGCATCATTCTGATGGCCTCGCGGGCGCTGGCAAAACTCGGCCGCAGCGCCGATGACTACGCCAAGGTCTACAACCGCGTACTGTCGCAGGTCCGCGAACCCGTGATCATCCACTGGCTCGGTGACATGTTCGATCCAGCGCTGACCGGATATTGGGGCACCGGGGATCTCGACAAGGCGATGGACATTGCGGTGGCCATCATCAACAACAACGCCGCCAAGGTCGACGGCGTCAAGGTCTCGCTGCTCGACAAGCAGCGCGAGATCGACATGCGCCGGCGCCTGGACAAGCGCATCAAGATGTATACCGGCGACGACTTCAACTACGCGGAGCTGATCGCCGGCGACAGCCAAGGTTTTTCGCACGCGCTGCTCGGCATCTTCGATGCCATCGCGCCGGCGGCATCCTACGCGCTGTCGCGGCTCGCGGCCGGCGACGAAGCCGGCTTCCACGATGTGCTGGGCCCGACGGTGCCGCTGTCACGCCACATCTTCAAGGCGCCGACGCGCTTCTACAAGACCGGCGTCGTGTTCATGGCGTATCTCAACGGCCACCAGGATCATTTCACCATGGTCGGCGGTCAGGAGAGCACGCGCTCCACGTTGCATCTGGCCGAGCTGTTCCGTCTCGCCGACAAGGCCGGCCTGCTCGCCAATCCCGAACTCGCGACGCAGCGGATGAAGACCGTGCTCGCTACCCACGGTATCGAATCCTGATGCGTGATTTCTCGTCCGACCATCGCTGGCTGTCGCTGAACACGGCGACCGTCCGCAAGCAGGGTAATCTCGTCGAGATCATCGATGCCTGTGCCAGGCATGGCATTCGCGCCATCGATCCCTGGCGCGACCAGGTCGCTGCCGTTGGTCTCGACCGCGCCGCGCGCGCGGTGCGCGATGCCGGCCTCGATCTCTCAGGCTATTGCCGGGGCGGCATGTTCACCTCGGACGCCTCGCGCCGGGGCGAGGTGCGTGACGACAACCGGCGCTGCGTCGATGAAGCCAAGGCGCTGGGTGCCTCCTGCATCGTCCTCGTCGTCGGCGGCCTGCCGCAATATTCGCGGCCGGGCAGCGAGGCCTCGAAGGACATCGTGGCCGCGCGCGGGCAGGTCGAGGAAGCTCTTGCCGATATGCTCGACTACGCCCGGCAGGCAAAGCTGCCGCTGGCGATCGAGCCCTTGCATCCGGCCTATGCCGCCGACCGGGCCTGCGTGAACACGACAAAGCAGGCGCTCGACATCTGCGACCGGCTCGATCCCGGCCGCAGCGGCATGCTCGGCGTCGCGCTCGACGTCTATCACATCTGGTGGGACCCGGAGCTGATGGGCCAGATCGCGCGCGCCGGCAAGGATCGCCTGCTCGCCTTCCATGTCTGCGACTGGCTGGTGCCGACCAAGGACATCCTCAACGACCGCGGCATGATGGGCGATGGCGTCATCGACATCAAATCGGCCCGCACCGCCGTCGAAGCGCACGGGTTTGCCGGCTATTCGGAGATCGAAATCTTCTCCAACGACTGGTGGGGCAAGCCGATGGACGAGGTGCTGCGCACCTGCATCGCGCGGCACAAGACGGTGGTCTAGCGCGTGTACTCATCAAGGCAACGTCAGCAGCTGATGGCCGAGCGGAAGCATCTGCTCGGGTTGAGCGTTACTGGTTTTGACCCAAATGCGGACATTCGCTAGCGGGATCTCGCGCACGCGCCGATCAGGGGCAGGTGGCTCGGCCGGCATCCCTGCCGGTGTAACGGACCCCACGCGGCGAATCGCCGAAGCGAGCTCGGAACAGGCGATTGAAATGCGAAACATCCGAGAAGCCTACCTCCAGCGCGATATCGGAAATTAGCTGCGCGTTGACGCGCGCCTCGGTTAACAGTTTGAACGCAAGTTGGAGACGTAGCTCATTCACGTGCCCGGTGAACGATGATCCTGATGACGCCATCAGGCGCTGCAGATAGCGAGGTGAAATGCCTTGGCGATGAGCGACCTCCTCGACGCTAAGCCCAGGCTTCTGAAAGTGTGCCGCGATGTAGTCGAGTACGGCGCTGTGGCGCGCGGCCACGACCGCACTCGCATCGCTCTCGCCCAAGGGAGCGCACTCGCTGACCGCGAGCGCAACAAGATCACAGGTGTGAGCTGCGACCACATCACGCAGCTTGGGGGCGGCCAGAGCACCCTCCTTAAATGCTGACTTCAGATAGGCCATGAGGAGGCGGAGTGGTTCATTTCGCTGAGGAATGGGCCGCATGGCGAGGCTCTCGATGTCTGTCACGCGCTGCGCAAGCGCCTCGCGGGGTACCGCCAGACCAAATAGCATTCCGTCGATATAGGTGACGGTAGCGGGCTCCGAATGCAGAATCGAGGTTGCGTCGCCGGCGCAAAGCTCGATGTCCCGGCCGCGCTGCGACAAACGGCTTTTGCCGGGTAAACAGACGATGAGGCCGATCGAGTCGTCGCCGTCAGCAACGCTTGCCCGCAAGCGCTTGAAGCGCATGGGAGAGCCTTTCAGTGCGAGCGTGCGTAGACCCCGGAGCGCTTGCAATGTTGCGTCGGCTTGAAACGGACCGTTCGTTAGAGGTTCGATATCGACGTGAACTATTCCCCGTACAAACCTCTCGCGCCATAGTGGAAGTCGCATCCGCTCCGGATGCTCGCGCGTCGAGAATCGATGCGATACGAAATTGGCTGCGTCCGTAGACATGGGGACCTCCAGCCTTGATAAGCCACTGCGTCAAAATGCTGCGGCAGGCCAGCTGCCGGTATCCGTATTTTGCAATTCGCGCACCGACTGTCTCCTCAGGTGCGCAGGATTCCAAGAAGCTACTTCATTTGTCTGCTAGTCTCATTCACCTGTGATTGATGCTGATGTGAACTGGCTCACGTGGCGACCAGAAAATTACGGCAATTTTTGATTGCAAATGCCGCGTGCAAATATCTCCTTTAAGAGGAGATGATTGTAATGGCTCTATTTCAAATTGCTGCCATCGGATCCAATTTGAACATCCCTGGCTGCAAGACCAGATCCAACTTTATCGCACTGCTCGCGACTGATCGGGCTGATCGGCCCGCGGGCAGAAGTTCCGCAGAACAACACTGTCCTCTGATCCGGTTTCCTATCGTGCCTTGATCGCTGCATCACCTTTAAGGTTCGTCGGACCCAAATCACTTCCCGGCACTGTTCCTTTTAGCTGCCGGATGAAATGGTCCAGATCTGTCACATGGGACGTCAACCGTGGTGATCAGGAAGAGGTTCGATCATGTCCACCATACTCGACATGCTTTATCGCGAGTACTGCCGGGCCCGCCTCACCGAAATGCGAAAGCAACTTTTGATACGGGGCGTTGGCGACAAAATCCTGGAAGCGCCTTGGGAGGACGATGATCCTCCCGACCCTGGCGCTCTAGGGAGTAGCTGGGCGACGAAGGAGCCCCCATCATCCATCGGGTAGCTGGAGCGCGTTATCGACCTTATGAGGCGCGAGCGCGGGCCAACAGATGGACGATCGAACTCAAACCTCGACGCGATTGTTCGGCGAAGCTCCGCCGGTGTTCAGAGCGGACGGCCGCGATCTGCGTATCGATGTCTGCCGCGGGATCGCGTTATGGTGGATCTTTCTCGATCATGTTCCCAATAACATCGGGAGCTGGCTGACACCGCGCAACTACGGTCTCTGCGATGCCGCCGAGATCTTCATGTTCCTCTCGGGCGTGACCTGTGCGCTGGCCTATGGCAGGACGCGTGAGCGCGAGGGCTGGAGCGGCATGATCGGCCGTTCGCTGCGCCGGGGATGGGACATCTACGCGGCGTTTCTACTGCTTACGCTCGCTTGCGCCATCCTGGTCTACCTTGCGGGCAGCGATGATCTGGCCGACGGGAGCAATACGCGCATTCTGCTCGAACGTCCGGGCGCGACGCTTGCGCACGCCGCAATCCTGCAATACCGGCCTGTCAACACTGACGTCCTGCCGGTTTTCGTGATTTTTCACGTGCTGTTCGCGCCGCTGCTATGGCTGCTGCTGCGAGCGCCGAACGTCACGCTTGGGTTGTCCTTGTTGCTCTACGCGCTGGTGCACGTCTTTGGTTGGAGAGTTTCCGCCTGGCCGAACGGCGTCTGGTTCTTCAATCCGCTGGCTTGGCAGTTTCTGATCGTGCTGGGCGCATGGTGCGTCATTGAGGGAACGAAATTCCGGCCGTGGCTGATGTCGCGCTTGACGCTTGTTCTGGCTGTTCTCTATCTGGTTTTGGGCCTAGTCCTTGCGCAGAGTTGGAGCATCGAGCCGCTGGTCTCGCAAAGTTTGAGGGACCTGCTATTTCCACCGGATAAATCGAATCTCAGTCCGATACGGCTGCTGCATTTTATGGCTCTTGCAATTGTGGCGCTACGATTCATTCCGCGGAATTGGGAGAGGCTATCGACGCCGGTGCTGAGCTGCGCGAAGTGCTGTGGCGAGAACTCGCTGCCGATCTATTGTCTCGGCGTCCTTCTGGTGCTCGCCAGCCAGCTTACGCTGCTCGAGCTCTCGGAGGGGCTTGCGATGCAGATCGTGGTTAGTGTTGCCGGAGTGCTGATGATGATCTGCGTCGCGCGGTTACTGAACGCGATCAACATCCCGCGCGAGCGGAAGTCAGCGGGGACGCAGTCGATCGGGAAAGTTCCGCCGGTTCGCTAAACTGGTAGATTGCGGGTGCTGTCTGAGGGAAGCCGGACGCCGCCCGACTGATAGGCTGACCGCTGCAAATGGCCGAAGCCGACGTTTCGGACCCGTGGGCGGAAGGTTGATCTGAATCAACAGAAGCTTTGCGGCATTGTGTCTCGGTTAGGCGTCCCCAGGGTTCTGACGTTTCCGAAAGGGAGCTTCCAATGACCCGTACCCGTCAGGATGACGATAACTCAAAGCCAGAAAGCTGTTTACTAAACCGCCGCAACTTACTGCTTTGCGGCACCACACTCAGCGCCGCTTATTTGCTGTGCGCACTGGGAACAATCAGCCTCGCGCAGCAAACCACCGGCACGCCGGGCTCACCCGGGGCCACCACGACGATAGACGGAAAGTATCTTCCGCCACCGCCACCGAAGTTCGGCGGCGACATCAACCTTCAAGCCAGCCAGTCAAAACCGTATTGGCCCGCCCGCGTGGTGCCGCCCAAGGGTGCGCCCAACGTTCTCCTGATCATGACCGATGACCAAGGCTACGGCGTTTCGGGGACGTTTGGTGGCGTCGTCCCGACACCTGCAATGGATCGCATTGCGCAAATGGGGCTGCGCTACACTCAGTTCCACTCCACGGCCCTTTGCTCGCCGACGCGGGCGGCGCTGATCACCGGCCGCAATCACCACTCCGTGGGGTTCGGCATCATCTCGGAGCAATCGACGGGCTATCCGGGTTACGACAGCATCATCGGACCTGAGAGTGCCACCATTGGCACGATCCTCAAACAGAACGGCTACGCCACGTCCTGGTTTGGCAAGAACCACAACACGCCGAGTTATCAGTACGGTGTGACGGGGCCGTTCGATCAATGGCCCATCGGCATGGGCTTCGACTACTTCTATGGCTTCATGGGCGGCGAGAGCAACCAGTGGACGCCATATCTGTTCCGGAACACCACCCAGGTTTTCCCCTGGGTCGGAAACTCCACCTACAATCTGACCACGGACATGGCCGACGATGCGATCGCCCACCTGCGACAGCTCAATGCGGCCAATCCGGATCAGCCGTTCTTCCTCTATTACGTGCCCGGCGGCACCCATTCGCCGCATCAGCCGACCAAGGAATGGATCGACAAGTTCAAGGGCAAGTTCGACATGGGCTGGAACGAACTTCGCGAGCAGATCTTTGCCAATCAAAAGCGGCTTGGCGTCATCCCGGCGAACACCCAACTCACGCCTTGGCCGGATGATCTGAAAAAGTGGGACACGCTGACAGCCGACGAAAAAAAGCTGTTCGCGCGGCAAGCGGAGGTATTCGCCGGTTACGCTGCCTACACCGACCATGAGATCGGCCGCGTGATCCAGGAAGTCCAGGACCAAGGCAAGCTGGACGACACGCTGATCATATATATCAGCGGTGACAATGGCACGAGTGCAGAAGGCACAACGGTCGGCACACCCAACCAATACACCGCCTACAATGGTATCTTGGACCTGCCGATCGCCGATCAATTGAAGGCATACGACGCTTGGGGGTCAGCCGCCACCTATCCGCACATGTCGGTGGCCTGGTCATGGGCCTTCGACACTCCGTTCAAATGGACGAAACAAGTGGCGTCGCATTTCGGTGGCACCCGTCAGGGCATGGCGATCTGTTGGCCGAACCGCATCAAGGATACGGGCGGCATCCGCACCCAGTTCCACCACATGATCGACATCGTACCGACGATCCTTGAGGCAACCGGCATTCCCGCGCCGGTGATGGTCAACGGCATCGCGCAGAAGCCCATTGAAGGTGTCAGCATGAGCTACACCTTCGACAAGTCGAGCGCCAACGTGCCGTCGGCGCGAACAACGCAGTATTTCGAGATGTTCGCCAATCGCGCGATCTATCACGACGGTTGGATCGCGGCGACAACGCCACCTGCACCGCCATGGCTCCTGGGCACCGCCAAGCTGCCCACGGACGTGGTCAATGGCTACAAGTGGGAGCTCTACAACATTGCCGAGGATTACTCGGAGAGCAACGACCTTGCGGCGAAGATGCCAGACAAGCTGCGCGAGCTGCAGGAGCTGTTTATGGTCGAGGCGACGAAGTACAATGTGTTTCCGCTGGACAACTCGGTGCTTCCGCGCATCATCGCACCAAGGCCAAGTGCGACCGCCGGTCGGAACGCCTTCACTTACTCGGGCGAGTTATCAGGCTTGCCCGAGAGCGATGCGCCCAGCATCCTGAACAGGTCTTATACGATCACCGCCGAAGTGGACATTCCGGGCAGTGCTGGTTCGACCGTTGGGCGTGCGGGCTCACAGGACGGCAGCGAAGGGATGATCGTCACTGAAGGGGGACGCTTCGGTGGCTACGGCCTGTATCTGCTCAAGGGCAAGCCAGTATTTCTCTACAACTTCCTCGACCTGGAACGCTTTCGGTGGGAAGGCCCGAATGCGCTCGCACCCGGCAAGCACACCATCGTGTTCGACTTCAGATACGATGGACCCGGCTTCGGCAAGGGCGGCACGGGCGTTCTGAAGGTGGACGGTAAGGAGGTCGCCAACAACAAAATCCCGCACACCATTCCGTTCATCATTGCCATCGAGGAAACCTTCGACGTGGGTGTCGATACCCGTACCCCCGTTGACGACAAGGACTATCAGGTGCCGTTCCGCTTCACCGGCAAGCTCGACAAGCTCACCTTCAAGGTCGGGCCGGTGCAGCTCACCAGCGACGAGCATCAGGTCATTCGGCACGCGCGCGCCGGCGCGAACAACTGATGCCTCAGCAATCCGGCCGGGCGTCCTTTCCTCGGGGTCTGGCCGGACGTTGGCGTGCCGGTGTCCAGCGAAATCCGTCGAACATCGCGTGGCGCGCCATGTCAGCTGCTGGCCCCAAGCGCCGGTTGAGGGATGTTGGCTATTCCGCCGCTGTCGGGCGTAGAGCAGATATCGGCGCGCTGATCCGCGGCAGTGTTTGTGAGTTCACGCCCCTGGTTACCACAAGTGCGCCCGGCCTGCGGGCTTGCGACCTGTTGCAGCGCGCCTTCGACCGGCTTGGCCGCCGGCGGCACGGCCCCTCTAGCTGGCGAAGCAGCTAGCCGGTCGGAGTACCACCAATGATGCGGTGGACGGCGATCAGTCCCAGGCAGAATATCGTCATCTCGATGCCGCAGCCTCGTCACAGTCTGCGCCAGATTGGATGTGGTGATCAGTGGCATCAACGATCAGCAGACGCGGCGGATGTACCCTTGCCTGTTGATCTCGAATGGCCCCGGCGCGCAATCGTCGGGGCCATTGTTGTGATCGGCGCGAAAGGGCTGGGGACCTCTGCCGAGCCTCCGCGCGCTTTATTGCAGCGAAAGGAGCGCCAAGGACGATCGTGGAATTCAATGCGTCGGGCCTAAATAGTTTCAAGTCCGGGCCGCGCGACTTAAAAGTCAGACGATTGCGCTATCATAGATTTACCGTCAAACACCGGACTATCACTCGTCAATTTGATCTGCGAAGCTGTGACAACACAAATGCGCTTGCAAACAAGCAAGCGCGAAGGGAGGAGGTCCGCAGTGGAGAAGGTGCGACGCTTGCGTGCGATGAGCTCACTGTGCCGCCAACAGGCCGCGTACAACAGCATGAACAAATGGAAGCTGCTCGCCGAAGCAGAATACTGGGATCACCTGGCCGATCTCGAGTTGTCGTCTCACTTCCAGCAATGCAACTCACTTGCAACGACGCAACCTCATTGGCTCGAATGAGACAGAGCATGATCGGGACCCGGAGGGCCGCGTTAGCGCAAGGTGCGCAGCGGTTTTCCGAGAAGATCATGCTCAAACAATATCCCAAAGCGCGATGACGATTCATCCTGATCTCATCGCGCCTTAGAGCAGCCTCAAGCGATCACAAGCACCAATGATGCCCGGCGGAAAACGATTTCCGCGTGGGATCAGAACGAGGCGGCTGCACTCTCACAGAGGCCGCGGCGGGGATAAACCTGGTCTCGTTGAGCGTTGAAGCAGAACGATTACGTCACCCGGCGTTGTTCGGGCGCTGAGCAAATTACAACGAGTGAACGCGTCCCTTCATTGACCTGCGACCTGTTGCAGCGTGTTGAAGCGCGCCTTCTGCTCGCTGCTCAGCGTGGCATAGAACTCGTCGAGGGCAGGTTCGACCAGCTTGGCGGCCGTCAGCATGGCCTCGAGCCGGCGCTGCATCGCCTCCAGCCGTCCGACCGGCGTCAGCGGTACATCGTTTGGGCAGGCCGCCTGCAGGCCTTCAACGCCCTTGGCTGTCGCGTCACTGAGGCGGTCGAGCGCCTCCTTCTGTTTGCCGGCGGGGTGGAGCACAGCCTCGATCCTTTGGATTGGCAACTGGGTCAGGCCGGATTTCGGATCGCCGCAGCCCTCGGCGTTGGCTTGCTGTTGCGGCGAGCGCTCGCCGACATTGGGACCGAGCGCGTTGAAGCTGGCCTGCTGCTCGTCACTGAGCGAGTTGTAGAAAGTCTCCAGTGCCGGCCGCACGATCTGGACGGCTTCCAGCGTCGCGCTGACGCGGTTCATCATCGCGCGCAGGCGGCCAGGCGGCGTCAGTGCATAGGTCTCCGCGCAGGAGTCCTTGAACACACCGGCGGCCTTGGCCGCCGCGGTCTTCAGCTCGTCGAGCAGTGCGCGTTGCTCCGGTGTCGGGCGCACGGCCCGCGCGATGTCGGCAAGCGGCCAGGCGGTCACGCCCTTGTCCGGTGTGCCGCACAATTGCTGTAGCGTTTGCGGGCTCACGCTGGCGCGCTGGCGAACGCGGCCGCCGCCGCCGGCTGGCGGGTAGTCCTGCGGATTGATGCTGGCATAGGCGGAATAGGGGTCGTCACCACCCCAGAACACGGTGTCGACGAAGTCGTCATACGCGTACGCCCAATAGCCGGGCTCGTAGGCATAGGACCAGAACGTGTAGTCGAAGATGTCGGAATAGGCATAAGGCCAGAACACGGGCCCAAGCCAAGCGACGAACACCGCGGGATGGCGATGTCGCCAGGCCTGCCGGGGAGCCCAGCCGCTCTGGCGGGTGGTGAGCGCCGCCTGGGCTTGCGCAGGCGCCTGGTCGCGGAAGCGCTCGGCAAACCGCCCGCGCTGGGCGGCCTGCGCAGCGGCCGCAATCGCCGGCGCCCGCCCGGTCGGAGCTTGCAGTCCAAGTCGCTGCTGGCGTGCCAGATCGGTTTGCTGAGCGCGCTGCTCACGGTCAAGCAAGCGGTTCTGCGTCTGGAGTGTCCGTTGCTGCTCGCGCAGCGCCCGGGCGCCTTCCGGTTTCTGCGACTGGAGTTGCTGCACGCGCTGCTGCAGGCGATCAATGCGGGTCTGGCGTTCCGTTGTCTGGCGCGACAGCATCTCGCGCTGCCGCTGCTGCACCATCTGCTGGCGCTGCTCGATCTGCTGCTGATGCCGTTGCGCGCGCTGATCGATCTGGTCCCGTCGCGACAGTTGCTCGCCCGCGGCGGCGGGTGCGCTGGGACGTGAAGGGGCGGCGATATGCGGCGCCGGCCGCGCTGTCATGGCCGGACGTTGCGGAGCTGCCGGTGTCCGATGAAATTCAGGCCGCGGCGCTGCGATGTGCGGGGCCGCCCGCGGCGGTGGTGCAGCGAAGTGGGGAGCCGGACGCGGCGGCGAGGCGATATGCGGCACAGGATGTGGCGCCATGGCCGGTCGCTGCGGCATGGCCGGGGGATGGAATGCCGGCGCGGCGGGACGTGCCATCGGCGGTGGGGCTGCCGGACGGGCCATGGCCGGCGGTGCTGCTGGCCGTGCTGCCGGCCCCGCGGCTGGCCCGCCCCTTCCATGTCCCTGGCCGGGTCCTTGGGCGAACGCGCCGACGCCCGTCGCCAGCATCGAGACACCAACCAAGACAGCCGTCAGGCCAACGCCACGCGGAAGCATGATCGTCGCTCCCAGCTCGTAATCGCCCACGACTTTCAACGGGCGGGTGGCGGAATCGTTCGTTGTCGGCCGCCGCCGGCATGCGGTCTTCCGACGCAGGCCAGCCTCAAGCGAAATCCTGCGTCAGGGTGGCAGCAAGCCGCTCCAGCGCCCAGTCGATTTCAGACGGCCGTCAGCGTGAGCCCTCTGCATTGACGTCCGCTTTCAGCGGCAGAACGGACATTGGTCGGACTTGCTGCTGGCTCGCCCGGTCCGGCACGCTAAGACGCGCGGTTGAGAAAGATCGGCAGCCCCTGCTTGTTGGCGTAGATGGGGCGGTAGCGCTCCGTGTTGTAGCTGCTCGCAACGTCCAATTTGCGCGGACCGCGCTTGGCGTCAGGGATGGGCACGAGGTCGTAGCGGCCCTCGACCAGCGCCGACATGAGGCCGGTCTTGCCTTCCAGCATGGCATCGTAGGCCATGTTACCGAAAGTCAGGGCCACAAGCTTGTCGATGAAATCCGGATCGCCTGATCGCAAATCGTAGGTGAGATCGGAGGTGATCGTCTCCTCGCCGGTGCGCTGCTTGATCTCGTCGGCAAGCGATTCCGCCACGTTGGCCTTCTTGCGGTGACCGTAGGCGTCAGGCTCGCCGTATTCCCGCAGCTTGTAGCCTTGCCACTGAGCTCCCTCGCTGAGCACGATCAGCGCGTAGTTGCTTGGATTGGCGCGCTTGTCCTCGATGAGCAACTGGATCAGCTTGTCGAGGTCGACCTTATACTCCGGTATGACGCATCGTATCGAGGTGGCATACGCGGTGTAGAGTGCCGTAAATCCGGCATCCCGGCCAAAGACGCGGAAAATGCCAATTCGCTCGTGCGAGCCGACGGTGGTGCGCTGCCGCTGGATGGCATCGCTGGCGCGGGTGATCGCGGTCGAGAAGCCGATGCAGTACTCGGTGTTGCGGACGTCATTGTCCATCGTCTTCGGGATGGCGATGATCTTGACGCCGAGTTCGTTGAGCTTGGCCGCATAACTGAGCGTGTCGTCGCCGCCGATGGCGATCAGGTGTTCGATGCCAAGTCCCGAAAGGTTAGCGAGCACCCGGCTGGTGAGGTCCCACGTCTTTGTCGCGATGCCGCCGTTGGTGCTCAGCGAGACCGGAACATCGTTGCCGACGAGATGATCGGGCAGCTTTTGTATTTTGGAGGGATTGAGGCGGCTCGAGTGCAGCACGGTGCCGCCGCGCCGGTCGATGGTTCGAGTGTTTTCACGATTCAGCGGGATGACGTAGTGGGACCTGCTGTTTGGGTCGTCGAGGTTCAGGTGCGTGAGGGCCTCCCAACCACGGCGCAGGCCGACAACCTCGATGTCGTCCTCACTGCCGCGATAAGTCACGCTCTTGATGACTGCATTGAGGCCGGCGACGTCGCCGCCGCCCGTGAGAATGCCGATGCGTTTTTTGGCCATATCCACCTCCCGGATCGGCATGTCGTCATAGCGCCTGCATCTGTCGATTGAACGGTGAACGTCGCTCCGGTTTCTGGTTGGAGGCGGTCGCTACTCGGCCGCTTCCGGCTTGCGGTCGTCGCGCAGTCGAAAGCGCTTCAGCAGTCCGGACACGGTGTCGCGGAAGCCGCCATATTCCAGTTCGGAATAGGGTAGCATGGCGGCGCCAGACCAGCCTTGGCTGCGCATCTCGATGGCCTTGCGCTGGGCGCGCCGGCGGACCTCATCCCATGCCGGGTTGTCGAAGAAATCGGTGTAGGACTCGGCAAAGCGGCCTTCCCTGTCGATCGAAAAGCCGACGCAAGAAACGATCGGCAGGCAGTACATGCCCGTAACGGACGTGTTGAGTGGCACCGGCATGAGCGGCATCACATGCGAGCCGCGTGCATCGCCGCCCACGAAGTGCGCTTTGGCGAACGGCGAGACTATTTCCTCCGGAGCTGGGAAAATCCCCTGGTTCCTGACGATCGCGACTGGATCATCCTTGCCGGTGTACTTGCCTGCGATCGCGTGGAGGCGCTGTGCCGAAACGGCCACGACGACCTCGCCATGAGTTCGAGAAATGATGCGATCGATGCCGAAGCGCTCGTTGTCGCGAAGCAGGGCGGCAATGTGGTAGCTGTCGGCGGGTGCGTCGAGCTCGAGTAGGCTGTCGCCGGCTGTGTTGTCCATGTCGATGACATGGAAACGGAAGCCCTTGATCATCGGAGGCAGCATCAGCCCGGCGCAGTACATGGGGTCGGCAAAGGCGAGATAGAGCGGCAGGTTGTAGGCGCCGGGGCCGCATTTGTCGGCCGCGAACACCATGAACGACTCCGCGGGTCGCACGCCGGAGAGGCTGTGGTCGAAGCTGAGCTCGGCGACGCCTGGGCCGGCGCCGCGAATGTTCCCGGAAGGCGCGTCGGCGAGAAGATCCTGGCCAGCGCCATAGAGCCCGGAGGTTTTCGCGACCGAGGTGGCCGCGAGGAACGCCTTCCAGGCCAGTTGATGGACCTCGGGGCTTCCTTCGCCCCGTGTGTGCGTCATGATGATCGCAATGTCGTCGCCGGTGTGGCAGATGAAACCGTCGATCAGCAGACCATTGCAGATCGCCTTGGCAACCTCGCCCTCGACAGCCGCGATCATGCGTGAAGACGGTTTCGTATGGCCGCCAACGGAGCCAACGTCAGCTTTGATGACTGAAAGAGTGAGTCTCATGAGCATTACTCCGATCCGCGCAGCTCAGCGCCTCCGCTCGGCGCTTGCTGCGCCGGGCACGGCGCTGCTCATTCGCGGACAAAACGCCCATCGCTCCGATAGGTTCCACGCACCCCATTCATCCGGTTGCCGGGATCATGCAGAGTTTTGCTTGGGACCATGCCTCACTATTCGCTGCGCCGCACGAGTCCGGTTCTAGCCGGGTCGCTAACTCGTTGTTGGCCGCAGCCGGTATTGCGGTCTTCCGACGCAGGCAGGCTCAAGAGCAGGCAGCCTCAAGAGAAGTCCCGCGTCAGGGTCGTGGCGAACCGCTCGAGCGCCCGGTCGATCTCGAGCGGCTATCCAGCTTGAGCCCAATTGCGGACAGGGTGCTGACGTCGGAAGACCTGGCAGGGCTATGCCGGCTTCTCGGAGATCGCGATCTTCTGCAACGACTGGTGGGGCAGGTCGGTGGACGAGATGCTGCGCACCTGCATCGAACGGTATCGGACGGTGGTGTAGGTCCCACGCGCGCTACCCTCACGGGCTTGCGACCTGTTGCAGCGTGTTGAAGGCGCGCCTTCTGCTCGCTGCTTAGCGGGCGGTACATTTCGCTATGTGGGTCGTCGAAAGGATCCGGAGCTACGATGAGGGTCGGCTATCTGCCGCTCTGAAAATGGGCTGCTATGACTCCGACGGAGAGAGCAAAGATGGTCCACAAAATGATTGTCGCTATTCCGTATTTAATCCGGTTTCTCGCGCGAGTGACCATCGTTTTCAAGTCGTCAGGGAGCGCCAGAGCAATATCGTCCTGTCCCCAAAATTGTTTTGCGTACCAGGGGCTTTGCAGCGCCGTGTAGAACCAAGGAAAATTCGCGCCGTCGAAACGACTTCCAACCAACTTATACGTCGAATAGGCCGTTCGCATGCATAGCAGCGCGGATAATATTCCGACTATCGGAATAGTAATGAACGACGCTCTTGAGATTTCTGTCCACACATCGCCCTGCTTCACGATCATCAAACCATCAACCGTGCCGTCTGGATTGCCCATTGTAGCAGGCACCCCCCATAACGTCAGCTTCTGGCCCCAAGGCGGACACGGCGTTCGTGCTACCCGAGGGGGCTAACGCGGCAGAAGGAATTCCCCTCATTTTCTTCAGTGCTGGGCAAGCAATCGTTAGGCAACAACCTGAAACTGCAATTGTCGTAACCGCCATTTTATTGGTCCATGCCTGAAAATCCCTGGGTAATCCTGTCGTGGGAAGGCCGATGTTTCAGGTTGACTACTCCGATCAAGCCGGGAGCGGCTCGGATCACGGCGCGACTGCTCATCGCAGAGAGAGTGCGGTGCAAGGTGCGGCCGGTGGGGGAGGCGGAGGGGAAGACAGCCGAGGAGACCCGTAAATGAAATTCGCCGGCGCCATGACGCGGGTGTTCACGGCATGCGCGATCGTCTTCGCGCTTGCGTCCTGCGAAAGGCCACCAGCGCCGCGCGGCCAGGGTCTTTGGAGTTATTGGAGCACGGACATGACTCCCGTGAAGATCACCTTCAAGCGAATGGAGCCGGTGCCCGGAGTCAAACTCCCGCCGGACATGGTGATTCCGCGCGCCTATATCAAATTCGCGTTGCCTTACAAATGGCCGACACCGAAAACGATGCCGGATGTGGCGACCGATGTAGATGCTCTGGTGCTCTTTCTCGCGCACGACACAGGCGAGCCGCTGCCGATCGCCGAACGCCGGATTGCCAACTCCGACCCGGATGACGTTGACCGGCGATTATACGCCTACTTCAACGTTTATTACGCTCCGACGAAGCGCGAGCCAGGATTCACTCAATATGAGAAGCCTCCTCCGCGGCCGGAGGCCTGGAAGCCAGGAATGCCGGTCGATGAAGATGGAATTGTGAGGGTGGAGTCGCCGAACGGCCTTTACAAGATCAGCGGGTGCAAAGTGAGCGGTGGCGAGCCACCGCGGCCGACATTGTTCTGCGCTTACTACGCTCGAATTACACCAAGAATAACGGTCGGCGCGAATTTCGCCGATTACCGCGCGATGGGCGGGCTGCCGTTCGCCGAGCGGGTTCTATCCGTGATCAAGAAAAAGTTGTGCGAGTTCAGCGATTGCTCAAACTGAAAATGTGAAAGCGGCTGCTTCCAGGCTCTTTCCGGATCTGGCGGCCATCCTCGTCCGACGCAGGCCAGCCTCAAGCGAAATCCTGCGTCAGGGTGGTGGCGAGCCGCTCCAGCGCCCAGTCGACCTCATCACTGGTGATCACCAGCGGCGGGGCGATCCGGATCGTGTGCTCGTGGGTATCCTTGGCGAGGATGCCCTTGCCCTGGAGTGCCTCGCAGTAGCGGCGTGCGCGCCCGGCCTCGGGATGCAGCTCGACCGCCAGCATCAAGCCGCGCCCGCGCACGTCGCGGATCGTGTTGGCACGAATGTCTTTCAGGCCTTCCAGAAAGCGCGCGCCCTGCCTGGCCGCGTTCTCGATCATGCCTTCCTCGACCAGCACGCGCAGCGCCGCGCGCGCGACCGCGCAGGCGAGCGGGTTGCCGCCGAAGGTCGAACCATGCTGGCCGGGCCTCAATGTCCCGAGCACGTCGTTGTTCGAGAGCACGGCCGACACCGGATAGAAGCCGCCGGACAGGGCCTTGCCGAGCAGCGTCACGTCCGCCTCGATTCCCTCGTGCTGTTCGGCGAGCAGCTTGCCGGTGCGGCCGAGCCCGGTCTGGATCTCGTCCAGCACCAGCATCACATTGTTGGCGGTGCAGAGCTCTCGCACCTTCGTGAAATAGCCGGCTGGAGGAATGATGACGCCGGCTTCGCCCTGGATCGGCTCGACCAGAAAGGCGACGGTGTTTGGAGTGATTGCCTCCTCCAGCGCCGCGGCGTCGCCGAACGGGATGATCTTGAAGCCCGGCGCGAACGGTCCGAAATGTGTGCGTGTCTCGGGGTCGGTTGAAAAGCCGACGATGCCCAGCGTGCGTCCGTGGAAATTGTTGGCGCAGACGATGATCTCGGCCTGACCGTCGGGCACGCCCTTCACCTCGTAGCCCCATTTGCGCACCGACTTGATCGCGCTTTCGACCGCCTCGGCGCCGCTGTTCATCGGCAGCACCTTGTGGGAGCCGGTGAGCGCCGCGATCTCCTCGTAGAACAAGGCGAGCTGGTCGTTGTGGAAGGCGCGCGAGGTGAGCGTCAGCCTGTGTGCCTGTTCGACCATCGCCGCCAGGATCTTGGGGTGGCAGTGGCCCTGGCTGACCGCCGAATAGGCCGAGAGGCAATCGAGATAGCGGTTGCCTTCGGTATCCCAGACCCAGACGCCTTCGCCGCGCGACAGGACGACCCCGATCGGCTCGTAATTACGGGCGCCAAAGCGTGCTTCTGTTGCGACGAAATCAATGACCGAGGAGCTCATCTGTCGTCACTCCCTTGCTGCGCCGGTGTCAACCGACGGCCCGGCTGCGCTCAAACTGATGTGGGTAGCAGCCTGCCCGCTCGGAAGCCTTGATGCGCCCGGTGGCGCGGCGCGGCCTGATTTGCCCGAAATGTCAGATGCTTCTGCGTGGCCACAGGGCATCGCTCGCCGATCCACACTCTACTGTGCATGGGGTTGTTTTCGACCTTTTTGTTTCGAGGCCTCACCCCATCGCACAGGGCACGCTCAAGAACCCGCGGAACCGCACCCGTCCGCCCCGCACCGGCTGGCCGTTGACGGCATAGTTCGGGAAGCGCGCCAGGAAGCGCGAGATCGCAATCGCCCCCTCCAGCCGCGCCAGCGCCATGCCGGCGCATTGATGCGCGCCGGTGGCGAAGGCGAGATGCCGGTTCGGCGTGCGGGCAACGTCGAAGCGCTCGGGGTCGGTAAACTGCGCGGGGTCGCGGTTGGCAGCGCCAATGCACAGCGTCACCGACGTGCCGGCCTCGAGCATGACGCCGCCGAGCTCGACCGGTTCGGTCGTCATGCGGTTGCCGAGCTGGTTCGAGCTCTCATAGCGCAACATCTCCTCGACCGCGGTCTTGATCAGGTCGGGGTTGTCGATCAGCCGCTGCTTCTGGTCCGGATTCCGGTCCAGCGCGACGAGGCCGTTGCCGATCAGGTTGGTCGTGGTCTCGTGGCCGGCATTGAGCAGGAAGATGCAATTGTGCAGCAGCTCCTTCTCGGTCAGCCGCTCGCCGTTCTCCTCACCGTTACCTTCTCCTTGGATCAGCCGCGTCAGCACGTCGCGCTCGGGATTGCCGGGCTTCGCGCGCCGGCGCGCCACCAGTGTTTCCAGATAGGCGAGGAAATCGGTCACCGCCTTGTTGCCGCGCGCGGCGACTTCAGGCGACACCACGGGTTCGAGCGCGCCAAGGATCGCAAGCGACCAGTCGCGCAGCGGCCCGCGTTCGTCATGGGGAACATCGAGCAGATTGCCGATCACCTCGATCGGAATGGAAGCGGCGAAGTCGTCGATGATCTCGCAATGGCCCTTGGCGGCGATGGCATCGAGCAGGCCGTCGACCAGCTTGACGATGTCGCCCTCCATGCCGGCGATCGCGCGCGGCGACAGCGCGCCCATGATCAGGCGGCGCACGCGGGTATGCGCGGGCGGGTCGTTGAAGACGAGGCTGGTGGTGTGGTGCTCGTAGAGCGGCGTGTCGCCGTATTTCGGCGCGAACTCGCGCTTCTTGTCCGAGCTGAAGGACTTCGTGTTCTTGTAGGTGGTGACGAGATCGTCATAGCGGGTCAGGAATACGGTGCCGTTGCGCAGGCGCTTGACCGGCTCGTTCTCCCGCAGTGCACGATAGGTCGGATAGGGATCCTCGTAGAATTCCGCCGTCAGCTTCTCCAGATCGAAGTTGGCCGCCAGTTCTTTCGCACTTGCGTTCATCCGCCATACTCGCCGGTTGAGACCGTTATGCTGTTTTCGCTCTTTCGAGCGGCTCGGCGCACCGTCTACAGTCGTGCCGTGATTTGCAAGCCGACCGGACAGGAAAATGCACGCCCGCACTGACGCTGCCGACACGGCCCCGAACTGGCCGGACGATATTTTCGCGACCTTGCAACGCTTCGACGTCCGGCAGGTGCCTTACGTGCCCGACGCCGGCCATTCGAAGCTGATCCAGCGCGTGTTGGCTTCGTCCACCATGCGCGGCATTCCGCTGACGACGGAGGAGGAGGGCGTGGCGCTACTCGCCGGCGCCTGGGCCGGCGGACAGCGCGGCGTCCTGCTGATGCAATCGAGCGGCATCGGCAATTGCATCAACATGCTCTCGCTGATCCCGATCCTGCGCTTTCCGTTCCTCACGCTCGTGACCATGCGCGGCGAGTGGGGCGAGTTCAATCCGTGGCAGGTGCCGATGGGGTCGACCACGCAGGGCGTGTTCGAGCTCTCCGGCGTCCAGGTGCTGCGCGCCGCGAACGCGGCCGAAGTGCCGGCCGTGATGGAGGCGGCCGCCGCGCAGGCCTACAACGCGCTCACGCCCAGCGCCGTCCTGCTGTCGCAGCGCCTGATCGGCGCCAAGGTGTTCACCAAATGACCAAAGCCAATCTCCTCGACCGCCGCCAGGTTGTCGCCGCGCTGCTGGCGAACCGCAAGGACGTCGTCGCGATCGGCGGGCTAGGTGCCTCCACCAACGACATCTGCGCGGCCGGCGACCACGCCCGCAATTTCTATCTGTGGGGCGGCATGGGCGGCGCCGCCATGATCGGGCTGGGCCTTGCGCTGGCGCAGCCCAAATTGCCGGTGCTGGTCATCACCGGCGACGGCGAGATGCTGATGGGGATGGGCAGCCTTGCCACCATCGGCCTGCAGAAACCGTCCAACCTGTCGATCGCAGTGCTCGACAACGAGGCCTATGGCGAGACCGGCGGCCAGACCAGCCACACCTCGGCCGCCGCTGACCTCGTCGGGGTCGCCAGGGCCTGCGGCATTGCCGACAGCCGGGCCGTGACCACCATGGCCGAGGTCGAGGCCTTCGCCAAAGCCGTCCACGACGTCTCCGCCGGGCCGCGCTTCGCCAATGTGAAGATCGACAACGCCAGCCTCGAGCGGATCCTGCCGACCCGGGACGGGACCTACATCCTCAACCGAATCCGCGGCGACCTCGGCTTCCAGCCCATCTAGGCCGGACCTCCTGATTCCGCTGCCATCGCCGGCCTGCACGCGCCCCGTGCAGGCCGCGTCGATTTCCACTGAATTTATAACGCATCTAGGTTGCGACGCAGCATTCTGCTTGACTTTTGCGTGGGTGAGTGCTTACTCACTAACATGAGCTCATTGCGAATGACGAGCGACCTGAGGCGTCAATTGATCCTCGGTGCCGCAAAACGCTGCTTTGCACGACATGGGTATAACGGCACCACGACCAAGAGCGTGGCGGCCGCCGCTGCCATTTCCGAAGCGCTGCTGTTCAAGCATTTCCCGTCCAAGGCGGCGCTCTACGCGGAAATCCTCAGCGACGAATGCGAAGCGGATCCGGCGCTGATCGATCTGCTCGAACGGCAGCCGTCGACGGCGACCCTGGTCGAGCTGATCCGCGGCATGGTTGAGCATTTCCTCGAGACCGCCGACGGGCCCGACCAGGAAGAGGCGCAGCGCCTGCGACTGATGGCCACGAGCCATCTGGATGACGGCGAATTCGCCCGTTTGCTATATGCCAAGATCGAGACGCTGATCGGCGCGGTGTTCGTCACCTCGCTCGAGCGCGCGGTGGGCGCCGGGGACGCGCGGCCATTCAGCGGCGATCCGCTCAACCTGTTCTGGTTCGCACATCACACGGTGATGATGGCGGCGCTGACCAGGCTGCCAGCCACGCCCTGTCTCGCCTACGGCAAGGCTGGTGATCTCGAGCGCCAGCTCTGTGAGTTTCTCCTGAGAGGTATCGGACTTAACGACGCCGCAATTGCTTTGCATCTGGGCCGCGCTTTGGCGCCGGGTGCCGGCAAGGCGGCGATTGCAGAAAGTGCATGACATGAACATCGTAGCTGAACACAAGATATCGGGCGAACCGATCGACAAGGCGCCGAAGCGGCCCGTGAAACCGGTCCGCTGGTTCATCATCGTCGGCCTGCTGCTGAGCTTGCTGGTCGGGGGGCTCGTCTGGTTCAACTATTTCCGCGGCCAGATGATCAAGCAGTTCTTCGCCAACAACAAGCCGCCACCGGTCGCCGTGAGCGCCGCCGAGGCGAAGTCGGAGGTCGTGCCGAACCTGCTCACCGCGGTCGGCAGCCTTGTCGCCGTGCACCAGGTCGACGTCAGCGCCGACGTCAATGGCCGCGTCACCGAGATCAAGTTCGAGCCGGGCGCGCATATCGAAGCCGGCACGCCGCTGGTGCAAATGTTCGACACGCCGGAGCAGGGCGACCTCGCCAATTACAAGGCGCAGGCGACCGTCGCGCAGCTGTCGCTCGACCGCGCCAAGCAGCTGGCCTCGCGCCAATTCGGTCCGCAGGCGACGGTCGATACCGCGCAGGCCGCTTACGATCAGGCGATGGCCGGCATCGCCAAGACCGAAGCGCTGATCTCGCAGAAGCTGGTGCGCGCGCCGTTCTCCGGCGATCTCGGCATGCGCAAGGTCGAAGTCGGCCAGTATCTGACGGCCGGCACGGCGATCGTGTCGCTGACCGATCTGTCGGAACTGTGGGCCAACTTCACGGTGACCGAAAAGGATTCCGGCAGCCTCAAGGTCGGCCAGACCGTTCGGCTGAAGGTCGACGCCTATCCGGGCCGCAGCTTCGAGGGCAAGATCACCACGATCGAGCCGCAGATCGCCACCGACACCCGCAACATCCGCGTGCAGGCGACGATCGCCAATCCCGAGAAGATCCTCAAGCCTGGCATGTTCGTGACCACCACGGTGGTGCTGCCGGACAAGCCGGCGGTGATCACCGTGCCGGAGACGGCGGTCGACTACACGCTGTACGGCGACTCGGTGTTCGTGATCACCGAGAAGAAGGCAGAGGACGGCAAGACCAGCCTCTCCGCGGTGCGCACCTTCGTGCAGACCGGCAACCGGGTCGATGGTCGCGTCGAGATCATCAAGGGCGTGAAGCCGGGCGACAAGGTCGTCGCCGTCGGCCAGCTCAAGCTGCAAACGGGCGCGCCGGTGTCGATTTCGACCGATCCGGCTCCGGCGATCCCGGCGCAGCCGCCCCGCTACTGACAACATCCTCGCGTGATCCGGCCCGGCCGGATCACGTTTCTTGAGACAAAGAAATCGAGATCGCCGCGATGGCCTTTACCGATATTTTCATCAAGCGCCCGGTTCTGTCGGTCGTCGTCAGTCTGCTGATCCTGCTGATCGGCTTGCGCGCGGCGATGGTGCTACCGATCCGGCAATATCCGAAGCTGTCGAACACGGTCATCAACATCACGACCGTCTATCCCGGCGCGTCCGCGGACCTGATCCAGGGCTTCATCACCACGCCGATCGAGCAGGCGGTCGCCTCGGCCGAGGGCGTCGACTACATCACCTCGTCCTCGGTGCTCGGCACCTCGACGATCCAGGTCTACATCAAGCTGAACTTCGACCCGAACCAGGCGCTCACCGAGGTGCTGGCGAAGACCAACTCGGTCAAATACCTGATCCCGAAGGAATCCAACGACCCGATCGTCACCAAGACCACGGGCCAGACCACGGCCGTGATGTATCTCGGCTTCTCGTCCGAGGAGCTATCGGGCTCGGCAATCTCCGACTATCTGACGCGCGTGGTGCAGCCGGTGCTGTCGACCGTCGACGGCGTCGCCTCGGCCGACATTCTCGGCGGTCAGACCTTTGCGATGCGGCTGTGGCTTGATCCGGTGAAGATGGCCGGGCGCAACGTGTCGCCGGCGGACGTTGCCGCTGCCATCCAGGCCAACAACTTCCAGTCCGCGGCGGGCCAGACCAAGGGCTATCTGATCGTCTCGAACGTCTCGACGAATACCGGCCTGACCGACGTCAACCAGTTCAAGAAGATGATCGTCAAGGCCAAGGACGGCGGCTTCGTGCGGATGGAGGACATCGCCACCATCGAGCTTGCCGCCCAGAGCACGGACGCGAGCGTCGCCTTCAACGGCGAGCACGCGATCTTCATCGGCGTGCAGGCCACGCCGCAGGGCAACCCGCTGACGCTGGTCAAGGGCGTGCGCGCGCTGTTCCCCGAACTGGAACGCAACCTGCCGCCGTCGATGAAGATGAAGGTCGCCTACGACTCGACCAAGTTCATCCAGTCCTCGATCGACGAGGTGGAGAAGACGCTGGGCGAAGCCGTGATCATCGTGATCGTGGTGATCTTCCTGTTCCTGGCTTCGCTGCGCTCGGTCATCATCCCGGTCGTCACCATTCCCCTGTCGATGATCGGCGTCTGCACCCTGATGCTGGCGCTGGGCTTCAGCTTCAACCTGCTGACGCTGCTCGCGATGGTGCTCGCGATCGGCCTCGTGGTCGACGACGCCATCGTCGTGGTGGAGAACATCCACCGCCATCTGGAAGAGGGGAAGACACCGGTCCAGGCCTCGCTGCAAGGCGCGCGCGAAATCGTCGGTCCCGTCATCTCGATGACGATCACGCTGGCCGCGGTGTATGCCCCGATCGGCTTCCTCGGTGGCCTCACCGGCTCGCTGTTCCGCGAGTTTGCCTTCACGCTCGCGGGCTCGGTGATCGTGTCGGGCGTGATCGCCCTGACGCTGTCGCCGATGATGTGCTCGGTGCTGCTGAAGAACACCGAAGAGGGCCGCTTCGCCAAGCTGGTCAACAAGGTGTTCGGCGCGATGACGCGCTGGTACGGCCGCAGGCTCGACCGCTCGCTCGACTACAAGGCCATCACCGGCCTGTTCGCGGTGACGATCCTCGGCCTCGTCGGCTTCCTCTACATGCACACCTCGAAGGAGCTGGCGCCCGAGGAAGATCAGGGCATCGTGTTCGCGGTGACCAAGGCGCCGAAATACGCCAACATCGACTATGTCGATTACTACGGCGAGAAGCTCGACAAGGAATTCCAGAAGTTCCCCGAGACCGATCTTCGCTTCGTGCTGAATGGCATCAACGGCCCGCAGGGCGGCATCGCCGGCATGCTGCTCAAGCCCTGGGAGGAGCGCAAGCGCTCGTCGATTGCGCTGAAGCCGCTGGTGCAGGCCGAGCTCTCCAAGATCGAGGGCGTGCAGGCGTTCGCGTTCAACCTGCCGCCGCTGCCGGGCGGGCCGGGCGGCTTGCCGGTGCAGATGGTGATCAACTCCACCGCGAGCTTCCAGACGGTCTATGAGCAGATGGAGAAGCTGAAGGACGCCGCGCGCAAGAGCGGCATGTTCATCGTCTCCGACAGCGATCTTGCCTACAACCAGCCGAGCGTGGAGGTCACGATCGACCGCACCAAGGCGCAGGATCTCGGTGTCAACATGCAGAACCTCGGCTCTACGCTCGCGGTCCTGCTCGGCGGCAACTACATCAACCGCTTCAACCTCGAGGGTCGCTCCTACCAGGTGATCCCGCAGGTGCCGCGCGGCAAGCGGCTCTCGCCGGAATCGCTCGGCGGTTATTATGTGACCACCAACACCGGACAGCAGCTGCCGCTGTCGACCGTGGTCTCGATCAAGACCAGGACCGACCCGAACTCGCTGACTCACTACAACCAGCTCAATTCGGCGACGTTCTCGGCGGTGCCGATGCCCGGCGTGACCGTCGGTGCCGCGGTCGACTTCCTCGAAGGCGAAGCCAAGAAGCTGCCGCAGGGGTTCAGCCACGACTATCTGGCGGACTCGCGTCAGTACGTGCAGGAAGGCAACCAGCTCGCGATCACCTTCGGCTTTGCGCTGATCATCATCTTCCTGGTGCTGGCGGCGCAGTTCGAGAGCTTGCGTGACCCGTTCGTGATCATGATCTCGGTGCCGATGGCGATCGTCGGCGCGCTGATCCCGCTGTTCTTCGGCGCTGCGACCATGAACATCTACACCCAAGTCGGCCTGTTGACCCTGGTCGGCCTGATCACCAAGCACGGCATCCTGATGGTGGAGTTCGCCAACGAACTCCAGGTCAACGAGCGGCTCGACCGCCGCTCGGCGATCGAGATGGCGGCCCGCATCCGCCTCCGTCCGATCCTGATGACCACGGCCGCGATGGTGACCGGCCTGATCCCGCTTCTGACCGCCTCCGGCGCGGGCGCGGCCAGCCGTTTCTCGATCGGCCTGGTCGTCGTCGCCGGCATGTCGATCGGCACGCTGTTCACGCTGTTCGTGCTGCCCGCCGTCTATGTGGTGCTGGCGACCGACCACCGCGCGGCGGCCGATTCCGAGCGGAACAAGCAGGTCAACGCGCTCGACCTCGACGCCAAGGCGCTGCGGCCGACCTGAGGCGGCGGACAATCGAACGAAGAGAGAAGGGCGGCAACGGCGGGTCCGTTGCCGCCCTTTTTATGTCCCGGTGCCCGCGTCCGCCCTAAGGCTTAGGGCGAGCACGAGAGACAAGGTCGGGCCTTCTTGCTAGGTTCGGCGGGATATGACTCTCTCCCTCCATCCCGACACCCCGCAAGCCAGGACGCTGCCGAGCGCGGCCGCGGACGGCGTTGTGTCCGGCGAGGCGGCGGGGCGAGGGATCAGGACCCGGCTGTTCACCAAATATGTGGCGCTGTTCGTGGCCGTGGTCGCCATCGCGCTGCTGGCCAACGGGCTGTTCGAGGTCTTCTTTTATTATCGCGAACACAAGGCCTCGCTGATCCGCGTCCAGCATGAGCAGGCCGAGGCGGCCGCGGCCAAGATCGGCCAGTTCGTCAAGGAGATCGAGAGCCAGCTCGGCTGGACCACGCAGCTGCCGTGGTCGGCAAGCTCGGTCGAGCAGCGCCGGTTCGACGCGCTGCGGCTGCTGCGCCAGGTGCCCGCGATCACCGAGCTCGCCCAGGTCGACGCGACCGGCAGAGAGCGGCTGCGCGTGTCGCGGCTCGCGATGGACGCGATCGACAGCGGGATCGATTTGTCCGATGACCCCAAGTTCACCCAGGCGGTCGCGCGCAAGGTCTTTTACGGACCGGTCTACTTCCGCAGGGATTCCGAGCCCTACATGACGCTGGCGCAGGCCGGGTCGCGCAAGGACGCCGGCGTCAGCATCGCGGAAGTCAATCTCAAGCTGATCTGGGACGTCGTGTCCCAGATCAAGGTCGGCCAGCACGGGCACGCCTACGTCGTCGGCCCGGAGGGGCGCCTGATCGCCCATCCCGATATCAGCCTTGTCCTGCGCAACACCGACATGTCGAACCTCGCGCAGGTGCGTGCTGCGCTCGCCGGCGGCGACACCATGGGCGTGCTTGCCGAAGCGCGAAACATCCAGGGACAGAGAGTGCTGACCGCGTCGGCCCCGATCGAGCCGCTGCACTGGACCATGTTCGTCGAGCTGCCGGTCGAGGAGGCCTATGCGGCGCTCTATGCCGCGCTGGAGCGTCTCGCGCTCGTGCTGCTCGTCGCCTCCATCTTCGCGGTGCTTGCCGGGATTTTCCTGGCGCGCCGCATGGTCGGACCGATCCAGGCGCTGCGCGTCGGCGCCGAGCGCATCGGCGGCGGTGATTTCGCCCAGCGCATCTCGATCAAGACCGGCGATGAGCTCGAGGGTCTTGCGGACCAGTTCAACCACATGGGCGAGCGCCTGCAGGAATCCTATGCCGACCTCGAGAACAAGGTCGAGCAGCGAACTGCCGAATTGCGGGAAGCATTGCAGCAGCAGACCGCAACCGCCGATGTGCTGAAGGTGATCAGCCGCTCGACGTTCGATTTGCAAACCGTGCTGGACACGCTCGTCGCATCGGCGGCCCGCTTGTGTGATGCGGACGAAGGAACGATCTTCCGGCCCCGCGATGGCGTGTTTTATCTGGCGGCGAGCTGCGGTCTTGACGCTGAGCAGGAGACCAAGCTTCGGACGTTTGCCTCCGTACCGGAGCGGGGAAGCGTCGTCGGCCGGACCTTGCTCGATTGCAAGACAGTCCATGTTCCGGACGTGCAGGCGGACCCGGACTATGCGCCTTCGTCCGCGCGAAGACGCTCCAACGTTCGTACGATGCTGGGTGTGCCCCTGCTTCGCGAGGGGTTACCCATCGGCGTGTTCGTCTTGACGCGGCATGTCGTGCGGCCCTTCAGCGAGAAGCAGATCGAACTCGCCACGACGTTTGCAGATCAGGCCCTTATCGCGATCGAGAATGTCCGATTGTTCGAGGAAGTGCAGGAGCGCACAAGGGAGCTGTCGCGATCCCTCGACGATCTGCGCGCCGCCCAGGACCGCCTGATCCAGACCGAGAAGCTTGCCTCCCTCGGCCAGCTCACCGCCGGGATCGCGCACGAGATCAAGAACCCGCTGAACTTCGTCAATAACTTCTCGTCGGTGTCGACCGAGTTGATCGACGAGCTCAACGAGACGCTGCAAGCCGTATCGCTCGATGCCAAGACGAAGGAGGACATCGACGAACTGACCGGCATGCTCAAGAGCAATCTGGAAAAGGTGGTGCAGCACGGCAAGCGCGCCGATTCCATCGTCAGGAACATGCTGCTGCATTCGCGCGAAGGCTCCGGCGAGCATCGCCCCAGGGACATCAACGCGATCGTGGAGGAGAGCCTCAATCTCGCCTATCACGGCGCGCGTGCCGAAAAGCCGGCCTTCAACGTCACGCTGAAGCGCGACTTCGACCCCGCCGCCGGCATGATCGATGTCTACCCGCAGGAGATCACCCGGGTCCTGCTCAATCTGATCTCGAACGGCTTCTATGCGTCCGCCAAGCGCAAGGAGAGCGCGCAAGACGGCTTCGAGCCCACCTTGAGCGCCGCCACGAAAGATCTCGGCGGCGGGGTCGAGATCCGGATCCGCGACAACGGCACCGGAATTCCGGCGGAGGTGAAGGAGAAGATGTTCAATCCCTTCTTCACCACCAAGCCGGCCGGCGAGGGCACCGGGCTCGGCCTGTCCATGAGCCATGACATCGTCGTGAAGCAGCACGGCGGCACAATCGACGTGAACACCGAACCCGGTGTATTCACCGAATTCATCATCACCCTGCCGCGCATCATGGCGGCGGGCGGCACTTCCGGAGGCAAGAGTTGAACGTCTACATCCTGGTCGTCGATGACGAGCCCGACGTCGAGGCGCTGTTCCGGCAGCAGTTCCGGCGCGACCTGCGCGCCGGCCGTTTCCAGATGGAATTCGCGCCGTCCGCGCCCGATGCGCTGAAGCTCGCCGCCGAGGTGCGCGATCCCTCGCTGATCCTGATCCTGTCGGACATCAACATGCCCGGCATGAGCGGGCTCGACATGCTGCCCAAGGTGCGTGCCGAGCATCCCGACGTTCCCGTCATCATGATCACGGCCTATGGTGATGCCGAGACGCGCCGCAAGGCGATCGAGCGCGGCGCCGTCGGGCTTTTGACCAAGCCGATCGACTTTGCGCTGCTGCGCCAGGAGATCGACACGAGGCTCGAGCAGGCAGCATGACTGCGACCATCCTCTTCGTCGACGACGAGCCGGATCTCGAGGCGCTGGTCCTGCAGAAATTCCGCAGGCAAATCCGCGACGGGATGCTCGCCATCATGTTCGCCCGCGACGGCCTGGAGGCGCTGCAATCGCTCGAGCAGAATCCGCAGGTCGACATGGTGGTCTCCGACATCAACATGCCGCGCATGGACGGGCTGTCGCTGCTGCAAAAGCTCCAGGAGGCCGAGGACAAGAAGTCGACCATCATCGTCTCGGCCTATGGCGACATGAGCAACATCCGCACCGCGATGAACCGCGGTGCGTTCGACTTCCTGACCAAGCCGATCGACTTCGCCGACCTCGAAGCCACGATCGACAAGACCATCCGTCACATCGAGATGCTGCGCGAGGTGCGGCGCCGCCAGATGGTGGCGGAGCGGGCCCATGCCGCATTGTCGCGCCATTTCTCGCCGGAGCTTGCCAAGCGTCTGGCGGCAAGCGGCGAGGGCGAGGGGATCGAGGTGCAGTGGCGCGAGGTCGCCACCATCTTCACCGACATCACCGGCTTCACCTCGCTGGTCGAGAGCGCGCCGCCAGAGACGCTGGGCGAGCTCCTCAACGAGTATGTCGGCGGGATGACCGAGGTCGTCTTCGCGCATGAGGGCACGGTCGCCAAGATCATCGGCGATGCGCTCCAGGTGCTGTTCAACGCGCCGGGCGATCAGCCTGACTATGCGACGCGCGCGGTCGCCTGCGCCCATGATCTCGACGCCTGGGCGCAGGATTTTTGTGCGCGCCAGAGCGCCAAGGGCGTGAACTTCGGCGCCACGCGCATCGGTATTCACGCAGGTCCAGCCCTGGTCGGCAATTTCGGCGGCAACCGCTTCTTCGACTACACCGCCTATGGCGATTCCATCAACATCGCGGCGCGGCTGGAAGCCGCCAACAAGCATCTCGGCACGCGCATCTGCGTCAGCGCCAGCGTTGCCAAGGCGGCGCAGAATTTTCAGGGCCGCCCCGTGGGCGAGCTGATGCTGCGCGGACGCAGCGAGCCGTTGCGCGCCTTCGAGCCGCTGCCGCAGACCAAATTCGAAGCGCCGGAGACGGCGCTCTATTCCGAGGCCTTCGCCAAGATGGAGGCCGGCGACGTCGCCGCCATGCCGGCCTTCGCCGCGCTGGTGGGGATGCATGCCGAGGATCCGCTGGCAAGCTTTCACCTGAAGCGCCTACTCAACGGCGCCAAGGGCATCCGCATGCAACTGGACTAGGAGTTCGACATGGTCAGTGACTTCTCTGCCGGCAATTATCGTTTCATCCCGTCCGTGTTCCAGTATTCGGCCGGCGCGGCCGCAAACGACGGTTACGAGATCGAGCGCGTCCGGTTTGATCGTCTGGTGCCGCTGGCAGAGGGATTTGCACTGGCCGCAAAGTATATTCAGGAGGCGGGCCGGCCATTGACCGCCTTCTGCGCCTGCGAGCTGCGCTCGCCGGCAGCGTTCAGCGAAGAGGGCTTTCGCGCGTTCAATCTGCATTATGTGAAGACGCTGTCGGAATGGGGCATCTTCGACGGCACCACCAATCCAGTGGCGCGCAGCAATGTCTGTCCGGAGATCGATCCGCCGTCCGAGCCGTCGTTTTATGCGTTCTCGTTCACGCGGCCGACGACGTCGAAGGCGCCGTCTTTCGTGATTGCCGGCGGCGCCGAGGCGCGCGAGGGCGGCGGCACCTATGTCGAGCGCACGGTGCGCTACCGCGATCTCAGCCCGGAGGGCCTGCGCGAAAAGGTGCGCTTCACCACGACGTCGCAGATGGAGAACCGGATGACGGCGTTCGACTTTGGCTGGAAGGACACGACCGGCGTGCAGGCCTATTCCGTGCACGACTTCCACCACGCGCTGGTGGACGAGCTGGTCCGCCGCGGCGCGCTACGCTCCGGCCTGACCTGGCATTTCGCTCGCCCGCCGGTGGTCGATCTCGAATACGAGATGGATTGCCGACGCGTGATGCGGGAAACCGTAATTTGAAGCTCCTCAACACCGCTCTGTCCGTTCCCTCCCCCCTTGCGGGGGAGGGGCAGGGAGAGGGGTGTCACACGGGGATTCCATCCTTCGTGCACCATCTTCAGCGCATCATCAACAACGGGCGCCGTTTCCTGGGCTACCCCTCTCCCTAGCCCTCCCCCGCAAGGGGGGAGGGAACGCACCTACGTCGGAGCTCTAGTCGGGTCTCATCGGGCCTTAGCGCTGCCTCGGATCGAGTGCGTCGCGCAGGCCGTCGCCGAGCAGGTTCAGTGAGAGCACCACGAGGAAGATCGCTAAGCCCGGCCAGATCGCCATCCATGGCGCCTGGGTCAGGAAACGCTGCGCCGCGTTGAGCATGCTGCCCCAGGACGGCACCGGCGGCTGCTGGCCGAGGCCGAGGAAGGACAGCGCAGCTTCCGCGATGATGGCGGCGGCGATCGACAACGTGGCCTGCACCAGCAGCGCCGGCAGGATGTTCGGCAGGATGTGCGAGAACGCGATCCGCCACGGCGGGTTGCCGAGCGCGCGCGCGGCCTCGACATAGTCCTCGGCCTTGACGCTCAGCACCTGGCCGCGGGTCAGGCGGATGAAGATTGGCGTCGCCGAGATGCCGATCGCGATCATGGCGTTGCCGAGGCTCGGCCCGAGGAATGCGGCGAGCGCGATCGCCAGGATCAGGAACGGGCAGGCCAGCATCGCATCGGTGATCCGGCTGATCAGGGCATCGACAAATCCGCCGCGATAGCCGGCGAGAAGGCCCAGCGGCACGCCGATGCCGAGCGCGATCGCGACGGAGATCAGACCCGCCATCAGGGATGCCCGCGCGCCGTAGACGACGCGGCTGAGGATATCGCGGCCGAGCTCGTCGGTGCCGAACCAGTGCGCTGCCGTCGGCGGTTTGCGCACCAGGCTCCAGCTCGTGGCGATGGGATCATAGGGGACGACGAGCGGTGCGAGAGCCGCAAGCAGGATGAACGCAACGATCACGACAAGCCCGAACACGGCGGCCTTGCGCTTGAACAGGCGCCTCCGCGCCCGGCGGGCCGGGCTGTCGAGCTCGTAGGCTTGCGTGGCGGGACTGGCTGAAAGCGCGGCGTCGGCCATTTGCCTAGCCCCTCAGCCTGGGATTGACGAGGACATAGGCGATGTCGGCAACCAGGTTGAGCGTGATATAGACCGTGGCCGTCACCAGCACGACGCCCTGCACGACGGCGTAGTCGCGGTTGAACACGGCATCCACGATCAGTTTGCCGAAGCCGGGAATGGAGAAGATCTGCTCGGTCAGCACGGCACCTGAGAGCAGCGTACCGAGCTCGAGCGCACCGAGCGTGATGATGGGCGTGAGCGCATTGCGCATCGCGTGCTTCAGGATCACCGAGCGCTCGGAAAGGCCCTTGGCGCGTGCGGTGCGAACATAATCGCTTTCCAGCACCTGAAGCATCGCGCTGCGGGTATGCCGCATCAGGATCGCGGAGATCGCGTTGCCGAGCACGAAGGCCGGCATGATGGTGGCAGCCAAGCTCGCGCGCCAGTTCTCGGTGAGCGGCACATAGCCGGAGGCCGGCAGCCAGCCCAGCTTGATCGAGAACAGGAAGATGAGGAGAATTCCGAGCCAGAAGTTCGGCGTCGAGATGCCCCACAGCGCGAACAGATTTGCGCCATAGTCCCAGGCCGTGCCCTTCTTCACGGCCGAGACGATGCCAGCGGGAATACCGATGCAGAATGCGATGACGATCGCCATCGAGCCGAGCTGGAGCGTCACCGGCAGCTTCTGCGCGATCAGCTCGCGCACCGGCATCTTGTTGCGCAAGGACTCGCCGAAATTGCCTGTCAGAACGCCCTTGAGCCAATAGACGTATTGCACGGGGATCGGCTGATCGAGCTTGTACTGCTGGCGGATCTGCTCGATCACGGCGGGATCGCGTTCCTCGCCGGCCATGACCAGCGCGGGATCGCCCGGCAGCAATTGCTGGAGCGAGAAGATCAGCACCGACACGAAGAACAGCGTCGGCACGATCTGCGCAAGGCGGCGGGCGAGGAAGTTCAGCATGGTGCCGATCGCTTCGTATGCGATGTCGTCATCACTTGAACTTCAGTCCGACCACGCGGACCAGCCCGTCCGGCATCTGCCTGTAGCCCTCGAGCTTCTTGGTATGCGCGATCAGGAGCGTGCGGTGGTAGATGTAGATGATCGGCAGGTCATCGAGCAGGATTTTCGTCAGCTTCTGGTAGATCGCCTTGCGCTCCTCGACGTTGGAGGTCGCTCGCCCATCTTCCATCAGCTTGTCGGCCTCGGGGTTCGAGTACACGCCGTCGTTCTGCGGCGCCTTGCTGCGCATGAAGATGTAGGAATTGCCGTCGGGGTCGATGCGGCCGCTCCAGTTGATCTGGAACACCTGGAACTCGCCGGCCTGGGCCTGCTTGAAGGTCGTCGCGAACTCGACGGCGCGGATCTTGATGTCGAAGCCCGCTTCCGCGGCCATCGACTGCACGACCTGGGCGACGGCCTCGTTCTCCGCGCCCTTGGGGATCATGTAGTCCACCGTCACCGGCGTGGTGACGCCGGCTTCCTTCAACAGTGCCTTCGCCTTCGCGATGTCGCGGCCGTGAACCGGGAATGCCTTCTGGTAATAGGGATGCGTCTGGCTGACCCATTGGTTGCCCGGTGTGAACTCGCCGTTGAAGACGACCTGGTTGAGCGCTTCGCGGTCGATCGACAGATCGAGCGCCTGGCGCACTTTCGCCGACTGGCTCAGCGGCCCCTTGTTCTTCTCGTTGCCGATGTTGACGGTCAGGCCGAGATAGCCGAGCTCCGGCGCGGTCGACAGCACGAGGCGGGAATCGGCGCGCACGTCCTTGATGTCGGTGGCGAGCACGCGCTCGATCAGGTCGAGTCCGCCGGATTTCAGATTGGCGAGGCGGACGGTGGCATCGACGATCGGCAGGAACACGACGCGGTCGATGTGGATGTTGTCCTTGTTCCAGTAGTCGGCGAACCTTTCGAACACCATGCGATCCTGCTGGACGCGCTCGACGAATTTGTAGGGGCCGGCGCAGACCGGATGCAGGCCGAACTTGTCGCCGGCTTCCTTCGCAGCTTTCGGCGAGACCATCATGCCGGAGCGGTCCGTGAGCTGGGCGATCAACGGCGAGTAGGGGGTCTTGAACACCAGCTTGATGGTGAGGGGATCGACGACCTCGACATGATCCACGCTTGCCAGCTCGGATTTCCGGAACGAGCCGGGCAATGTCATGTGACGCTCGAGGGAGAATTTGGCGGCCTCGGCGTCGAGCGGCTCGCCGTCATGGAATTTGACGCCAGGCCGCAGCTTGATCGTCATCTCCTTGCCGTCGGCCGAGGTCTCGTGCGACAGCGCGAGCTGCGGAACGATGTTGAGCTTCTCGTCGATGTCGAACAGCTTGTCGCAGAAGGCGGAGAACACGATGCGGCCGACATAGGTGCGGCCGATGCTGGGATCGAGGATGTCGGGGTCCTCGGCGATGCCGATGCGGAGCGTAGTCTGGGCTTGAACTTGGGCTTGGGCCGCGCCCACGAGTGACGTCAGCAGGGCCGACGCCAGGATTGCCAAACGCATGAAACTCATCGCTCTCAACCTCTGTTTTGCGGCTATGCGGGATCGGTCCCCAATGGACTAACCCCGCTCACGCGCGCTGCTTCCGGGCTGCCGCTGAAGGCGGCGACCAATTTTTCAAGGACCGGCGAGAAGCCGCCGTCCATCGGCACGATCGCCGCGGAGGACGGCAGTTCCGACGTTCGGTGGCAAGCCGTTGCATGTCCGGTGCCATCCGACACCAGCTGAGGCATTTCGCTGCGGCAGCGGTCGATCACGTAGGGGCAGCGGGTATGGAAGCGGCATCCGGCGGGGGGATTGAGGGCGCTCGGGATCTCGCCCTGGAGCACAATCCGGCTGCTCTTTGCCCGCGGTTTAGGCACGGGGATCGCGGACAACAGCGCGCGGCTATAGGGATGGCGTGGCTGGGCGAACAGCGCGTCCGCATCGGCGGTCTCGACGATCTGGCCGAGATTCATCACCGCGACTCGGTCAGCGATGTGCTTGACCACCGCAAGATCGTGCGAGACGAAGATGTAGGCGAGGCCAAGCCGGTCCTGGAGCTCGCGCAGCAGGTTCAGGATCTGTGAGCGGATCGAGACGTCGAGCGCCGAGACCGGCTCGTCGCAGATGATCAGCTTCGGCTCGACCGCGAGCGCGCGGGCAATGGCGATGCGCTGGCGCTGGCCGCCGGAGAATTCGTGCGGATAGCGCCGCTCGAGCCGTGGCTCGAGGCCGACCAGGCGCAAGATCTCTGCGACGCGCTCGCGCCGCTGCGCCGGCGGTACCAGATCATGCAGGGCCAGCGGCTCGGTCAGGATCTGGCCGACCGTCATGCGCGGATTGAGCGAGGCGTAGGGGTCCTGGAAGATGATCTGCGCCTCGCGGCGGAATTTTCGCAGCGCGTCGGCGTCGAGGGAGAGCAGGTCGCGGCCGTCGAAACGCACAGTGCCCGCATCCGGCTCGATCAGCCGCAGCACCAGGCGGCTGACGGTGGATTTGCCGCAGCCGGATTCGCCGACCAGCGCCAGCGTCTTGCCGGCTTCGAGAGAGAAGGAAACGCCATCAACGGCTTTGACATGCGCCAGCGCGCGGCCGAACAGCGAACGCTGCGCGACGAAATGCTTGACCAGGCCTTGGACTTCGAGGAGCGCGGTCATCGTCGGTGCTCCCCGCGAAATCCGATATCGTGTCCCGGGCGCGGCGCAACGCGAAGTGTTGCGACGCTGAACCGGGACCCAGTCTGTTGCCGCATGGGCCCCGGTTCAGCAGCGCACCACGGCGCTTCGCTCGTGCTGCGCTGCGCCCGGGGCACGAGAGAGGTGAGCAAGGCCATCACGACACCAACAGCTCAAGCGGCGCGCGGATGCAGCGCGAGAGGTGGCCGGGGTTGACTTCGACCAGCGGCGGCGGCGCCTTGGTGCAGGCGTCCAGCACGAACGGGCAGCGCGCGGCGAAGCGGCAGCCGGCGGGCGGCTGCG
This sequence comes from Bradyrhizobium sp. B117, assembly GCF_038969555.1. Classification (NCBI taxonomy): domain Bacteria; kingdom Pseudomonadati; phylum Pseudomonadota; class Alphaproteobacteria; order Hyphomicrobiales; family Nitrobacteraceae; genus Bradyrhizobium; species Bradyrhizobium sp. B117. Next base: position 7,127,761 of record NZ_CP152414.1, on the reverse strand, counting down.
CCATGTTCGGCACCATGCCTTCGATGGTGGCGAGCTGTTCGGCACGATGATCCAGACGCGGGATCGAGCCGAGCAGGCCGACGGTGTAGGGATGCTGCGGCGCTGAGAACAATTCATCCACCGGCGCGCGCTCGACGATCTCGCCGGCATACATCACCGCGACCTCGTCGCAGACCTCGGCGACCACGCCGAGATCGTGGGTGATCAGGATGATCGCGGCGCCGCTCGCCGCTTTCAGCTCGCGCATCAGCTCCAAGATCTGCGCCTGCAGGGTGACGTCGAGCGCCGTGGTCGGCTCGTCCGCGATCAGGAGCTGCGGATCGCACGCAAGCGCCATCGCGATCATCACGCGCTGGCGCATGCCGCCGGAGAGCTTGTGCGGATACTCGTCGATCCGCCGTTCCGGCGAGGGAATGTGGACACGACGCAAGAGTTCGACCGCTCGCTCGCGCGCGCTCTTCCGCGAGCCGCCGCGGTGGCGCAGGATCGTCTCGATGATCTGGTCGCCGATCGTAAAGCTCGGATTGAGCGAGGTCATCGGCTCCTGGAAGATCATCGCGAGCCGGTTGCCGCGCAAGTCACGCAGGGTCTGATCGGACGTATGCAGCAGGTCGAAGCCGTCGAAGCGGATCGCGCCTGATATCTCGGCGCTTTGCTTCGGCAGCAGGCCCATGATCGCCAGCGACGTCACGCTCTTGCCGCAGCCGGATTCGCCGACGAGGCCGAGCGTGGCGCCCTTGGCGACGCTGAGATCGACGCTGTCGACCGCATGGGTGACGCGGCCGTCGTCGCCGTGGAAACGGATGCGCAGGTCCCTGATTTCGATGAGGGGGCTCGCGCTCATGACGTCCTTGCGCGCGCGGCTGCGATGCTGGCGTCGATGACGCTGCGATCGGTGTTGCCGGCCGGGTTCTGCCGCGTCGGCAGCGAGCTGCGGAAGTGAACCCAGAGCTCCTGGCTGACACGTTCGAGCCGTTCGAGCTCGCCGAGCGGATCGGGATGATCGTCGGCGCGGATGTCGAGCGCCGGCCATTCCTCCTCACCGTGGATCAGCAGCGCTGCGGACTGCTTGCCGCGCTTGTCGCCGCCGGCGGCCTCGCCCGCGCGCATCGCGGCGAGCAGGCGGCGCGGGAAGGGCAGGCTGTCATTGGCAATGTAGGTTTTTGCGGTCTCGTCGAGCACGTCGGCGCCTGTCAGCATGTTGCCGGCAATGGAAAAGCCGCTGCCTGCGACGTGGCCGCACCAGTCGATGCAGTCGCGCCCGGTATGCGCGGCAATCTCGCCACTCGCATCCATGATGTGGACCTGGCGGCTCTCGCGTCCGTCATCGGTCACCAGCAGCGCGGCGAGCACGTCGTGGGCGTTCAAACCTTCGCGCAGCAGCTTCAAGCCGTCGATGCCGTAATAGGGATTGACGAAGGCCTGCGTTGCGATCGCGCCGAGGCCCGCAGCGATATAGGGCACGCGCGCGCCGACGGCGAAGAAGCGGGTCGCAACCGCGATGCCGAACTGGCTGGTGGCAGGGTCTCGCGCGATGATCGACCAGGTCATGTGCTACCTTCAGCGTCCCGCGGCGTAACCCTGCATGCCGCGCGGATTGGCGGCGGCGCGCCGGCGCACGCCGACGCGCGAAGCCGCAGTGAGGCGGCCTTCCGACCAGTCCGGGCCGACCTCGACGATATGCCCGCGCTCGCGCAGGTTCTCGATCGTCGCCTTCGGCACGCGGTTCTCGACCACGAGCACGCCGGGGCGTGCGGTGCGCGGCCAGAACGAGATCGGAAAATGTTCGGAATGCCAGGCCGGCGCGTCGATGGCCTCCTGGAGATTGAGGTTGCAGTGAACGTGGCGCAGGAAGAACTGCGTGATCCATTGGTCCTGCTGGTCGCCGCCGGGCGAGCCCCAGGCCAGATACGGCTCACCGTCGCGCAGCGCCATGGTCGGCGACAGCGTCGTGCGCGGCCGCTTGCCCGGCGCGAGCGCGGCGGGATGGTCTTCCTCCAGCCAGAACATCTGGGCACGGCTGCCGAGGCAGAAGCCGAGTTCCGGAATGATCGGCGAGGATTGCAGCCAGCCGCCCGACGGCGTCGAGGACACCATGTTGCCGGCCTTGTCGATGATGTCGAAATGCACGGTGTCGCCGCGCACCTCGCCGAAGCGGCCGACGGTCGGCTCGCCGGCGCCGAGCGCGCCGACCGCCTCGCGCTGGCCTTCCGCGCGGCGCAGCTTGACGACGCCGCCAAAGCCCTCGACCGAACCAGGAATGAAATCGAGCGAGGCCTTGTCGGTGACGAGCTTGCGGCGCTCGTCGTTGTAGGCATCCGACAGCAGCGTCGCGATCGGGATCTCCGTGAACTTGGGATCGCCGTAGAACTTCTCACGATCGGCGAAAGCGAGCTTTGCGCATTCGATCTGGAGATGGATGAATTCCGGCCCGGTCGGGTCGAGCCCGTCGAGCGCAAAGCCCTTGAGCAGCGCGAGCTGTTGCAGCGTCACCGGACCCTGGCTCCAGACGCCGGCCTTGCAGACGGTGTAGCGGCCATAATCGTAGGTCAGCGGCGCCTCGACCGTCGGCTGCCAGCGCGCCATGTCGTCAGCGGAGAGCACGCCGCGATGCGGCGAGCCGCTGACGTCCATCACCTCTTGCGTCCGACAGAATTTTTCGATGGCCTCCGCGACGAAACCTTGCGACCAGGCCTTTCGCGCGCGCTCGATCTCGGCATCGCGGCCACCGCCGCCACTCTCGGCTTCGCCCAGAATGCGGGTGTAGGTCTCGGCCAGCGTCTTGTTGGTGAAGAGCGTGCCGGGCCTCGGCACCTCGCCATTTGGCAAATAGACCGCGGCCGAGGTCGGCCAGTGCTTGCGGAACAATTGCTCGACGGTCTGGATCGTGGCGCAGGCGCGCTCGACCAGCGGATAGCCGTCGCGCGCATAGGAGATCGCGGGCTCCAGCACGTCGCGCACGCGCATCGTGCCGTAGTCGCGCAAAAGCATCATCCAGGATTCGAACGTGCCGGGGACGCAGGCGGCGAGCAGGCCGGTGCCGGGCACCATGTCGAGGCCTTCGCTCTTGTAATGCGCGATGGTGGCGCGGGCCGGCGCTGGGCCCTGGCCGCAGATCACCTCGGTGCGGCCGCGCTTGACGTCGTGGACGATGATCGGAACATCGCCACCGGGACCGTTCAGATGCGGCTCGACCACCTGGAGCGTGAAGGCGGTGGCGACGCCGGCATCGAAGGCGTTGCCGCCCTTTTCCAGGATGCCCATGCCGACGGCGGTCGCGATCCAGTGCGTGGAGGCGACGACCCCGAACGTGCCCTCGATCTCGGGGCGCGTCGTGAACGGATCGGGATTGATGTTGCTGGCCATGGGCTACCTCATTTGCGGCGCGCGCAATTGATCACAGCCGGTGCTGGGATGCCAAATGCGCAGGCCGCATGGCACGCGCGCGTCACGCTGGGACCGGTGCGGTGTTCACCGCGTGGCAGGCGACACCGTCGATCAGTTCCGGCGTTTCCCTGCGGCAGAGATCGAACGCCAGCGGGCAGCGCGGATTGAAGGCGCAGCCCGAGGGCGGATTGATCGGGTTCGGGATCTCGCCCTTGACCGGAATGCGCTGGCGGCCGCTCATGGCAAGGTCAGGCACGGCGCCCAGCAGCATCTTGGTGTAGGGCATGCGCGGCCGGGAAAACAGCTCGCGTCCTTCCGCGATCTCGACGATGCGGCCGAGATACATCACGCCGACCCGGCTCGCCATGTGACGGACCACGGCGAGGTTGTGGCTGATGAACATGTAGGTCAGGCCAAACTTGTCCTGGAGGTCGCGCATCAGGTTCAGGATCTGGGCCTGCACGGAGACGTCGAGCGCCGAGGTCGGCTCGTCGCAGACGATGAACTCGGCGTCGGAGGCGAGCGCCCGCGCGATCGCGATGCGCTGGCGCTGGCCGCCGGAAAATTCGTGCGGGAATTTCAGCCGGTCGTCCGGATGCAGGCCGACAAGGCTGAGCAATTCGCCGACGCGGGCCTGGATGTCGCGCTCGCCCTGGATCAGGTCGAAGGCGCGGATCGGCTCGGAAATGATGGCATCGACGCGGAAACGCGGGTTAAGGCTCGCATAGGGATCCTGGAAGATCATCTGGATGCGGCGGCGCAGTTTTCGACGTGCCGGTGCCTGCCGCGGATCGGTCATCGAGACGCCGTCGATCAGCACGTCGCCGGAACTTGGCGGCAACAGGCCCACCACCATCCGCGCCACCGTAGTCTTGCCCGAGCCGGACTCGCCGACCAGCGCGAAGGTCTCACCCTTCCGGATGTCGAAGGTGACGCCGTCGACCGCCCTAAGATATTCGAGATGCCCGCCTTCGAGCACGCGGTTGAGCCATGGCTTCGAGACGTCGAAGACGCGGCGCAGATTTTTGGCCTGAACGAAGGGCGTGCTCATGCTGCGCTCTCCGCCGGGACGGTGTCATAGAGATGGCACGCGACAGATTGCGCGCCGCGCGGCAGCGGCTCCGGCCGCTCCACGCGGCAGCGGTCGAAGGCAAAGGCACAGCGCGGATTGAACGAACAGCCGCGCGGGATCGCCGACAGGCGCGGCATCGAGCCGGGGATCTGCACGAGGCGCTTGTCGTCACCTGCAAGCGTCGGGATCGCGCCCATCAGGCCCTTGGCGTAAGGGTGCAGAGGATTCCTGACGACGTCCTGCACCGGGCCGATCTCGGCAACGCGCCCGGCATACATCACCGCGACGCGGTCCGAAGTTTCGGCGATCACGCCCATGTCGTGCGTCACCAGCATCACGGCGGTGCCGTGGTCGCGGCCGAGCCGCTTGATCAGCGAGATGATCTGCGCCTGCACGGAGACATCGAGCGCGGTGGTCGGCTCGTCCGCGATGATCAGCTCCGGCTCGGCACAGATCGCTAGCGCAATGACGACGCGCTGGCGCATGCCGCCGGAGAATTCATGCGGATAGCCGTCGATGCGCTTTTCCGGTGCGGGGATGCCGACTTCGGCCAAGAGGTCGATGGCGCGGCGGCGGGCGGCGGTCTCGGACAAGTTCAGGTGAGTCCGGATCGTCTCGACGATCTGGTCGCCGACCTTGTACAGCGGATTGAGCGAGGTGAGGGGATCCTGGAAGATCATGCCGATGCGCTTGCCGCGGACGCGGCGCATCTCCTCCGGCGGCAGGTTGTCGATCCGCAGCCCTGCGAGACGGATCTCGCCGCCGGCGATGCGGCCAGGCGGATCGATCAGGCCGATCACAGACAAGCCGGTGACGGACTTGCCGGCGCCGGATTCGCCGACCACGCCCAGCACCTCGCCCTTGGCGATGTCGAAGGAGACGCCATCGATGGCGCGCAGCGTGCCGCGACGCGAGGCGAACTCAACCTTGAGATTGCGGACGGAGAGAACGGGTTCGGTCATGAACGCTGCATACTCATCGGAGTTTCGGGTTAAGGGCGTCGCGCAGCCAGTCGCCGAGCAAGTTGATCGACAGGATCAACCCCGCGAGTGCGATCCCAGGGAAGGCGACGATCCACCATTCGCCTGCGAACAGATAGCCGTTGCCGATGCGGATCAGCGTGCCGAGCGAGGGCATGGTCTCGGGCATGCCCGAGCCGAGGAACGAGAGCGTTGCCTCGGTGATGATGGCGAGCGCCAGGTTGATGGTGGCGATCACGAGGATCGGCCCCGTGGTGTTCGGCAGCACGTGGCGGAGCATGATCACGGGGGCGGGCAGGCCGATCAATTGCGCAGCCGCGACATAATCCTTGTTCTTCTCGACCAGCACCGAGCCGCGCACCGTGCGCGCATATTGTACCCAAAAACTCAGACCGATCGCGAAGACCAGGACCGCCAACATACTCATCTCGTCAAGCTTGTTGCCAAAGACCGATTTGGCGATGCCGTTGATCAAAAGCGCGATCAGGATGGCCGGGAAGGAAAGCTGCACGTCGGCGATGCGCATGATCAGCCCGTCGACGGCGCCGCCGAAATAGCCGGCCGTCAACCCGAGCAGGATGCCGATCGCGCCGGACAAGACGACGCCGAGCACGCCGACGAGCAGTGAGATGCGCAGGCCGTAGAGGATCGCCGACAGCACGTCGCGGCCCTGCTCGTCAGTGCCGAGCAGGAACGGGCTCTGGCCGTCGGCCGTCCAGAGCGGCGAGATGCGCGAATTCATCAGCTGGAGCTGCGCCGGGTCGAACGGATTCTGCACCGACAGCACGGAGGCGAAAATCGCGACCAGGAAGAACAGCAGCGTTACCCCTGCCGCGATCATGGTGATCTTGGAGCGGCGGAACGAATAGAACAGGTCGCTGTCGAGCGCGCGCCTGAACCAGCCGGGGGCCTCCGCAGCGCGCTTCTCGGTTGTATGCGGAACGACGGCTTCGCTCATCTCAATGCGCCCGGCTGACCGTCGAGCGCAGCCGCGGATCGACGATGGTGTAGAGGATATCAACCACGAGATTGATGGTGACGAAGATCAGGGCGACCATCATGAGATAGGCTGCCATGATCGGGATATCGACGTTCTGAATGGCCTGCACGAACAGGAGGCCCATGCCCGGCCACTGGAACACGGTTTCGGTGATGATCGCGAATGCAATGACCGAGCCAAATTGCAGGCCGGCGACGGTGATGACGGGAACAAGCGTGTTGCGCAGCGCATGGCCGAAATGGATCGCGCGCGTGGTGAGCCCGCGGGCGCGGGCGAAGCGAATATAGTCGGTCCGCAGCACTTCCAGCATCTCGGCGCGAACGAGGCGCATGATCAGCGTCATCTGGAACAGGCCAAGCGTGATCGATGGCATGATCAGCGCCTTCAGGCCCGACAGCGTCAGGAGCCCGGTCGTCCACCAGCCGATATGCACGACGTCGCCACGGCCGAACGAGGGCAGCCAGCCGAGCGTTACCGAGAACAGGTAGATCATGAGAATGCCGATCAGGAAGGTCGGCAGCGAAATACCGATCAGCGAGACGGCCTGGAATATGTGCGCGAGCCAGCTGTCGCGGCGAAGCGCCGAATAGACCCCCATCAGGATGCCGCTGATCATCGCGAAGATGGTGGCGCAGATGGCGAGCTCCAGCGTCGCGGGCATCCGCTCTACCAGCAGGTTGGTGACGGGCAGGCGGAACTGATAGGACACGCCGAACTTGAATTGCGCGGCATTGCCGATATAGCGGCCGAACTGCACGAGTACGGGATCATCGAGACCGAGCGATTTGCGGATCGCTGCGCGTTCGGCGCCCGACGTATCCATCCCGACCATCTGGTTCACGGGATCGCCCGCGAAGCGGAACATCGAGAACGCTATGACCCCGACGGCGATCATGACACCGATGGCCTGGATGGCTCGGCGCAGTGTGAAAGCGAGCATCTGTTCCTTTCACATCTCTTTAACAGCACGCATCATTGCGTTAGCTCGAAATAGCAAGTCCCGGAAGCCAGATCTTGAAAGCGATGGCTTCCGGGACTTCACAAGATGTCGACACTTACTCGTCCTGCTTGGTCGCCCAGTAGAGCATGACCATGTTGTCAGCACGCTGGGTCAGCTTCACCTTCTTCGACACGCCCCAGGCGAGCGCCTGCTGGTGCAGCGGAACGTAGGCCCAGTCCTTCATCGAGACCTCGAAGGCCTGCTTGATCAGGAGATCGCGCTTGGTCGTATCGGATTCCACGAGAACCTTGTCGGCGAGCTCGTCGAACTGCTTGTTGCAATAGCCTGCGAGATTGGCCTCACCGCGGTTGGGATCCTTGGGATCGTCCCGGCAGCCCATGATGTCGTGGAGCACGTTCTGGGAATCGAGCGTATCCGGGGTCCAGCCCAGCATGTACAGCGAGGTCTTGTAGCCGCCGGGCTTCAGCACCTTGGCGAAATACTGGGCCTTGGGTTGGGTCAGCAGGTCCACCTTGATATTGATGCGGGCGAGCATGCCGACGATGGCCTGACAGATCGCGGCGTCATTGACGTAGCGATCGTTCGGGCAGTCCATCGTCACCTCGAAACCGTCCGCATAGCCAGCGTCCGCCAGAAGCTTCTTGGCGGCGTCAGGATCGAGCTTCGGTCGCGTGAAGTCCTTCGAAATCGCAAAGATCTCCGGTGCGACCATCAGTGCGGACGGCGTGGAGAGCCCGCGCATGACGCGATTCTTGATCAGATCAACGTCGATCGCCCGGTAGACGGCTTCGCGGACGCGAACGTCCTTGAACGGGTTCTTGCCCTTGACGTTGGAGTACAGGAGTTCGTCACGTGCCTGATCCATGCCGACGAAGAGGGTGCGGAGCTCGGGTCCCGTCAGCGCGGTGGCGTTGGGGCTCGCTTTGACGCGCTCGATGTCCTGGACCGGAACCGGCTCGATCACGTCGACCTCGCCCGACAGCAGCGCCGCGACACGCGTGGCCGGGTTTGCGATCGGCGTGAAGACGATCTCCTTCAGATTATGCTCCGGCTTGCGCCACCAGTTCGGATTGGCCTTGAAGACGGTCTTCACGCCCGGCTGATGGCTCTCGATGGTAAAGGCGCCGGTGCCGTTTTCATGGAGCGAGGCATAGCTCGGGGTCGTGGCCGCGGCCGGCGTCGGTGCCACCGCATCGTTCGCCTCTGCCCATTTCTTGTCCATGATGTACCAGGTCGCCCACAGCGCCGTCAGGATGGGATTGGGCGAGGTCAGGATGAAATCGACGGTGTAGTCGTCGACCTTGACGACCTTGGCATCGGCGGGAACGCGGCTCTGGAAATTCGAGCCCTTCGCCCGCACGCGCTCGGCCGAGAATACGACGTCGTCCGCGGTGAAGGGGTCGCCGTTATGGAATTTCACGTCCTTGCGCAGGTGAAAGCGCCAGCGCGTCGGCTCCGGCGTCTCCCAGCTTTCGGCGAGCGCCGGGATGATCTTCAGGTCCTTGCCGCGGGCGACAAGGCCCTCATAGACATGGCCGAGATGCGCACTCGTGGTCGACTCGTTCAGCGTGTAGGGGTCGAGCGATTTCAGCTCACCCTGGTTGGCGTAGCGCAGCGTCTGGCTCGACGCCGGCGAAACCGCCAGCGCAAGCACACCGGCGAGCGTCGCCGCAAACAGACTTCGTCCGACTGACATTCTTGACCCTCTCCACTCGCCCGCGCCGGTGATTTTTGATTGTTCGGCGGGGCTGACTTATCCATGTTGCCCAGAGTTCTCGACCCGTGCAAGCGGCATTCCAGCAAGGAACGCGCCAAGTTGCACCGCTGTGCAGCAATGCTGACCGGTAATTTTGGAGCGAGCGGGCCGTGGACGATATCGACTTTCGACCTATGAAATCCTCCGGGGGCAGGACGGTCGTGCCCGGCCGCCGGTGCGGCGCCTTCGCGATTTGATTGACCATACCCGCCATTTGCGCAGGGCGGCGCCCAGCCGGCCGTCTCAGGTCGCTTGCGTTGCACACCGTGTCGCGGCGATACTGCAACAGGCCGCTCGAATCTGATCCGGAGGGGACATGAAGGTTAACATCGAAATCGACTGCACCCCCCTTGAGGCCCGCCAGTTCTTCGGATTGCCCGACGTGGCGCCGATGCAGACGGCGGTGATGGACAAGCTGCAGCAGCAAGTCCTGAGCAACATCGAGAAGATCTCGCCGGAATCGCTGGTCCAGAGCTGGTTCACCTTCGATCCCAAGATCGCCGAGCGGTTTCAGGACATGTTCGTCGCGATGGCCGGCCTCGGCGGCCCGCGCAGCGGCGACAAGAAGAAGTAGTGGCGCCCGGGCGGGACGCGCCGCTGGAGACGGACCGGCTTCGTCCGCCGGCTCTCGGCCTGCTGCTCGCCGAAGCGCGCGGGCTGTTCGAATTGAATGCGAGCCTCATGCTGTCGCCCGTGCTGATGCGCGCGCCCAGGGGCGACGGCCATCCGGTGCTGGCCCTGCCGGGCTTTCTCGCCAGCGATCTTTCGATGGTACCGATGCGACGCTATCTCAGCGAGCTCGGCTATGAGGCACATGCCTGGCGGATGGGCCGCAATCTCGGCGGTCTCGGGCGGATGCGGGAGTCGCTGCGCGCCCGCCTGGCCGAGATCCATGGCGCGACCGGGCGCAAAGTCAGCCTGGTCGGATGGAGCCTCGGCGGCGTCTATGCCCGCGATCTCGCGCTCTGGGCGCCCGACAAGGTCCGCTACGTGATCACGCTCGGCAGCCCGTTTGCGAACGACGTACGCGCGACCAACGCCACGCGGCTCTACGAGGCGCTGTCCGGCGACCGGGTCGAGGATTTCGCCGAAGCGCGCGCGGCGATCGCCGGCGATCTTCCGGTGCCCGCGACGTCGATCTATTCGCGTGCCGACGGCGTCGTGAACTGGCGGACCTGTCTGCTCCGCCCGTCCGACCGCGCCGAGAACATCGAGGTCCACCTGGCGAGCCACATCGGCCTCGGGGTGAACCCCGCCGCATTGTGGGCCGTGGCGGACCGGCTGGCGCAACCGGAGGGAGAGTTCTGGCCATTTGACCGGGCAGGGCCCTTTGCCATTGCATATGCCCCGCCGGAGCGGGCAGTATCGGCCTGACGAGAAGCGCCGGCAAAGGCGCCCGTCGAATATGAGTGGAGGGAACTATGGCTGACGGTAAGAAGCTGTCGTCGCTGGATGCGTCGTTTCTGTATCTCGAAACGCCGGAAATGCCGATGCATGTCGGCAGCATGGCGATCTTTCGCCTGCCCGACGACTACAAGGGCGACTTCTTCGAAGACTTCAAGGCGATGATCGTCTCGCGCCTGCACATCGCGCCGATCCTGAAGGCGCGGCTGGAGAAAGCCCCGCTCGACATCGACCATCCCTCCTGGGTCGAGGACGACCAGTTCGACATCGACCGCCACATCTTCCGCGCCAGCCTGCCGCAGCCGCGCGACCGCGCCACGCTCGAGCGCATCGTCGGCTGGATGCATGCCAAGCTGTTGAATCGCGCCCGCCCGCTCTGGGAGTTCTACGTGTTCGAGGGCATGAAGGACAACGAGGTCGGTCTCTATTCCAAGATGCACCATGCCGCCATCGACGGCGGCGCCGGTGCGGCGCTGACCAACATGATCTACGACATCTCGCCGATCCCGCGGCAGGTTGATCCGCCGACGGGCGGATCGAAGCCCGGACAGGAGCCGCGCGACATCGCGGCGAACCTGCTCGATTCCTATCAGCAGCTGTTCAGCCAGCCGCTCGATGCCTCGCAAGCGGCAAAGAACCTGCAGCTGCCTCGCACCGGCAAGAGCGACATCGGCTCGATCCTGTTCGACAATGCGATGTACCAGATCGAGAGCGCGGTGCGCTTTGCCGGCAACATCCCGACCGTGCTCAAGAGCGTCTCCGACGTGCTCGGCAAGGTCTCTGATCCCAAGTCGCGCGAGAGCCTCGTCAGCATGGTCTCGCCGCCGACCATGCTCAACAAGACGATCTCGTCGGAGCGCAGCTTCGCGGGCGTGTCGATCTCGCTGTCGCGGGCGAAGGCGCTGGCCAAGCAGGCCGGCGGCAAGCTCAACGACGTCGTGCTGGCACTCGCCTCCGGCGTGGTTCGCCGCTACCTCCAGCAATATGGCATGCTGCCGGCAAAATCCTTGACGGCGGCGGTGCCGATCTCGCTGCGCGAGGAGGGCAACACCGAGGCCAACAACCAGGTGTTCGGCATGATCTGCGCGATCGCGACCAACATCGACGATCCCAAGGCGCGGCTGGAGGCCATCATCGCGCAGTCGACCAAGTCCAAGGAGATGTCGCACCCGTTGCGCGCCCTGATGCCGCAGGTCTCCAACATCTCGATGCTGGGCGCACCGATCATGGTGCAGATCCTGGCGCTGCTCTACAGCCGCACCAATTTGTCGGACGTGCTGCCGCCGGCAGCCAACATCACGGTGTCAAACGTGCCGGGGCCGCGGCAGACGCTCTATGCGGCCGGCGCCGAGCTGCTGCATATCTTCCCGGTGTCGATCTCGACGCATGGGCAGGCGCTCAACATCACCGTGCAGAGCTATCGCGACCAGCTCGATTTCGGCTTCATCGTCGGCGCCAACATCATTCCGCATGTGCAGGTGATGTGCGACATGCTGCCGGAGGAGTTTGCCGCGCTGGAGGCGGCCTACGCGCCGCCGGCCGCAGACGTCAAGGGCGCAGCCGAATAGGAAGCTTGCAATGATTGAAATGCCGCAGCTTGCGTTCGCGCAGACGAACGGAATCCGCATGGGCTATTACGATGCAGGCCCGAAGAGCGACAAACCGCCGGTCGTGCTGTGCCACGGCTGGCCCGAGCTCGCCTTTTCCTGGCGCCACCAGATCAAGGCGCTGAGCGAGGCCGGCATCCGCGTGATCGCACCGGACCAGCGCGGCTATGGCGCGACCGACCGGCCCGAGCCCGTTGAAGCCTATGACATGGAGCATTTGACCGGCGACCTCGTCGGGCTGCTCGATCATCTCGGGATCGACAAGGCGATCTTCGTCGGCCACGACTGGGGCGGCTTTGTCGTCTGGCAGATGCCGCTGCGGCATCCCACGCGCGTCGCCGGCGTCGTCGGCGTCAACACCCCGCATTGGGATCGCGCACCGATGGATCCGATCGCGCTGTTTCGCCAGCGCTTCGGCGAGCAGATGTATATCGTCCAATTCCAGGACCCCGCGCGTGGGCCGGACAAGATCTTCGGCAGCCGCGTCGAAGAGACCTTCGATGCCTTCATGCGCAAGCCGGCCGCGCGCCCTCCGGATGCGCCCGAGGAACAGCCGATTGCCGGCATTGGTGCTTCGCCCCGCATCAACCTGGCGTTCCCGCAGATGATCGCGAATTACGACGCCAAACATGATCCGCGCACGCCGATCCTGTCGGCGGAGGAGAAGAAGGTGTTCGTCGACACCTTCACGAAAACCGGCTTCACCGGCGGCATCAACTGGTATCGCAACTTCACCCGCAATTGGGAGCGGTCGAAGGGGCTCGACCACCACATCAGCGTGCCGTCGCTGATGATCATGGCCGAGAACGACGCCGTGCTGCCGCCGTCTGCGGCGGACGGCATGGAGAAGCTGATCGCCGACCTCGAGAAGTATCTGGTGAAGGACAGCGGCCATTGGACGCAGCAGGAGAAGCCGCAAGAGGTCAGTGCCAAGCTGATCGAATGGCGTAGAAGGCGGTTTGGGTAATGGCCCAGCCGCCGATGTGAGTTTTAGACGTCGTTCCGGGATGGTCCGAAGGACCAGGCCCGGAACCTCGAGATTCCGGGTTCGATGCTGCGCATCGTCCCGGAACGACGCGACCAGGGGGAAGCGCAGTTAAATGTCATCCAAGAACCGACTGAACCCGATCCCGCAGCCGCCGACCAAGCCGGTGGTCGGCAACATGCTGTCGTTGGATTCCGCTGCCCCCGTGCAGCATCTGACGCGGCTGGCCAAGGAGCTGGGCCCGATCTTCTGGCTGGACATGATGGGCGCGCCGATCGTCGTCGTTTCCGGCCACGATCTCGTCGACGAGCTCTCCGACGAGAAGCGTTTCGACAAGACGGTGCGCGGCGCGCTGCGTCGCGTGCGCGCGGTCGGCGGCGACGGCCTGTTCACGGCCGACACCTGGGAGCCGAACTGGAGCAAGGCGCACAACATCCTGCTGCAGCCGTTCGGCAACCGCGCCATGCAGTCCTATCATCCGAGCATGGTCGATATCGCCGAGCAGCTGGTGCAGAAATGGGAACGGCTCAACGCCGACGACGAGATCGACGTCGTCCACGACATGACGGCGCTGACGCTGGACACGATCGGTCTGTGCGGCTTCGATTACCGCTTCAACTCATTCTACCGGCGCGACTACCATCCCTTCGTCGAGTCGCTGGTGCGCTCGCTCGAAACCATCATGATGACGCGCGGCCTGCCGTTCGAGCAGCTTTGGATGCAGAAGCGGCGCAAGACGCTCGCCGAAGACGTCGCCTTCATGAACAAGATGGTCGACGAGATCATCGCCGAGCGCCGCAAGAGTTCGGAAGGAATCGACGACAAGAAGGATATGCTCGCCGCGATGATGACCGGTGTCGATCGCTCCACCGGCGAGCAGCTCGACGACGTCAACATCCGCTACCAGATCAATACGTTCCTGATCGCGGGCCACGAGACGACCAGCGGCCTGCTGTCCTACACGCTCTATGCGCTGCTCAAGCATCCGGACATTCTCAAGAAGGCCTATGACGAGGTCGACCGCGTCTTCGGTCCAGACGTCAACGCGAAGCCGACCTACCAGCAGGTGACGCAGCTCACCTACATCACGCAGATCCTCAAGGAGGCGCTGCGGCTGTGGCCGCCGGCGCCGGCCTACGGCATCTCGCCGCTCGCCGACGAGACCATCGGCGGCGGTAAGTACAAGCTCCGGAAGGGCACCTTCATCACCATCCTGGTGACGGCGTTGCATCGCGATCCCACCGTCTGGGGTCCGAATCCCGATGCCTTCGATCCCGAGAATTTCAGCCGCGAGGCCGAGGCCAAGCGGCCGGTCAATGCCTGGAAGCCGTTCGGCAACGGCCAGCGCGCCTGTATCGGCCGCGGCTTTGCCATGCACGAGGCCGCACTTGCGCTCGGCATGATCCTGCAACGCTTCAAGCTGATTGACCACCAGCGCTACCAGATGCATCTGAAGGAAACGCTGACGATGAAGCCGGAAGGCTTCAAGATCAAGGTGCGGCCGCGGGCCGATCGCGAGCGCGGCGCCTATGGCGGGCCGATCGCGGCCGCATCCTCAGTGCCGAAGGCGCAGCGCCAGCCGACCACGCGCCCCGGCCACAACACGCCGATGCTGGTGCTGTACGGCTCCAATCTCGGCACCGCCGAAGAGCTTGCGACCCGCATGGCGGATCTTGCCGAGATCAACGGCTTTGCCGTACATCTCGGAGCGCTCGACGACTATGTCGGCAAGCTGCCGCGGGAGGGCGGCGTGCTGATCATCTGCGCCTCCTATAACGGCGCGCCGCCTGACAATGCGACGCAGTTCGTCAAATGGCTCGGCGAGGACCTGCCAAAGGATGCCTTCGCCAATGTGCGCTACGCCGTGTTCGGCTGCGGCAACAGCGATTGGGCGGCGACCTATCAGTCAGTGCCGCGCTTCATCGACGAGCAATTGTCGACGCATGGCGCCCGCGCGGTCTATCCGCGCGGCGAGGGCGATGCGCGCAGCGACCTTGACGGCCAATTCCAGAAATGGTTCCCGGCGGCCGCGCAAGTCGCGACCAAGGAATTCGGCATCGACTGGAATTTCACCCGCACGGCGGAAGACGATCCGCTCTACGCGATCCAGCCAGTCGCGGTGACCGCCGTCAACACCATCGTCGCCCAGGGCGGCGCGGTGGCGATGAAGGTGCTGGTCAACGACGAGCTTCAGAACAAGAGCGGGCCGAATCCCTCCGAACGCTCGACGCGCCACATCGAGGTGCAGCTACCTGCCAGCATCGCCTATCGCGTCGGCGACCATTTGAGCGTGGTCCCGCGCAACGATCCAACGCTGGTGGATTCGGTTGCCCGCCGCTTCGGCTTCCTGCCGGCCGATCAGATCAGGCTTCAGGTCGCAGAAGGCCGCCGCGCACAATTGCCGGTGGGGGATGCCGTATCAGTCGGCCGCCTGCTCAGCGAGTTCGTCGAGCTGCAGCAGGTCGCAACGCGCAAGCAAATCCAGATCATGGCGGATCACACCCGTTGCCCCGTCACCAAGCCGAAGCTGCTGGCCTTCGTCGGCGAGGAGGCTGAACCGCTCGAGCGTTACCGCACCGAGATCCTGTCCAGGCGCAAATCGGTGTTCGACCTCCTGCTCGAATATCCCGCCTGCGACTTGCCGTTCCACGTTTATCTCGAAATGCTCTCGCTGCTGGCGCCGCGCTATTACTCGATCTCGTCCTCGCCGTCAGTGGATCCGGCGCGATGCAGCGTCACCGTCGGCGTGGTCGAAGGGCCCGCGGCCTCCGGGCGCGGCGTCTACAAAGGCATCTGCTCGAATTATCTCTCCAATCGGCGCACGGGCGATACGATCTACGCCACCGTGCGTGAGACCAAGGCCGGCTTCCGCCTGCCGGATGATCCATCCGTGCCGATCATCATGATCGGCCCGGGCACGGGCCTCGCGCCGTTCCGCGGCTTCCTCCAGGAGCGTGCCGCCCGCAAGGCGAAAGGGGCCACGCTCGGTCCGGCCATGCTGTTCTTCGGCTGCCGCCATCCCGACCAGGACTTTCTCTATGCGGAGGAGCTGAAGGCACTGGCGGCCGGCGGCATCACCGAGCTGTTCACGGCGTTCTCGCGCGCGGACGGGCCGAAGACCTATGTGCAGCACGTGCTCGCCGCTCAAAAGGACAGGGTCTGGCCGCTGATCGAGCAGGGCGCGATCATCTATGTCTGCGGCGATGGCGGCAAGATGGAGCCCGATGTCAAGGCCGCGCTCGTCGCGATCCATCGCGAGAAGACCGGCAGCGATGCCGCCGCCAGCGCGCGGTGGATCGAGGAGATGGGCACGAAGAATCGCTACGTGCTGGACGTCTGGGCGGGGGGATAAGGCGAGCCCCGTTGCCGTAGCCCGGATGGAGCCAACGGGTCGGCGCAAAGCGCCGCCCGATGACAGGCTCCGCGAAAAATCCGGGACAGCCTCTCGCAGGAGAAACCGCCCCGGATTGCGCTTCGCTCCATCCGGGCTACGAAGTAATCGTGCTAAACGTCAGGCATGATTCCCTGGGAAAAACTCGACACAGCCAAAATCCCCGGCTCCGACGAGGAGCTTCGCCTGATGCGGCGTGGCAAGGAGTTTTCGATCAAGCTCGGCACCAACGAGCTGATGAACAGCCGTCTGTCGGGCTCCGAGGCCGCGCTCGCGACGCTCGCGGCGAAGAGAATCGAGAAGGTCGCCAAGCCCGTCGTTCTGATCGGCGGTCTCGGCATGGGCTTCACGCTGCGCGCGGCGCTCGCCGTGCTCGGCGCCAAGGCGAAGATCGTCGTCTCCGAGCTCGTCCCGTCGGTCGTCGCCTGGGCGCGAGGCCCGATGGCGGAGGTTTTTGGTGACAGCCTCGATGATGCCAGGGTGAGCATCCGCGAGACCGACGTCGGCGAAATCATCCGGGCGAAGAGCTCGGCCTTCGACGCCATTCTGCTGGATGTGGACAACGGGCCGGAAGGGCTGACCCGGAAAGGCAATGACGCGCTCTACAGTGCGAGCGGGCTCAAAGCTGCAAAGGCTGCGCTGCGGTCCGGCGGCGTGCTCGCGGTCTGGTCGTCGGGGCCCAACCCCGCATTCACCAAGCGCGTTCGCAGCGCCGGCTTCGAGGTCAACGAAGTCAACGTCCGCGCCACCGGCCGAGGCGGCGGTGCGCGCCACGTGATCTGGATGGCGAAGAAACCGTAGGGTGGGCAAAGCGACTTGTCCGCAGTAGCTCGAAGAGCGAAGGCGGAAGCGTGCCCGCGATTCCTATCGTCGATGTGGAGGGATGGTGGGCACGGCGCGCGAAGTGCGCGCCTTTGCCCACCCTACGAACCGCGGGCTAGAACATCGTGTTGCCGTTGGCCGGATTCTCGGGAATCTCCTGAACGACGTCCCAGTGCTCGACGATCTTGCCGTTCTCCAGCTTGAAGATGTCCACGATCGCGCGTCCCCTGGTCCCGGGCTCGCGAACGGAGTGAACGTGCAGGATGACGTAGTCCCCATCCACGAAGCTACGCTTGATCTCGCTGTGCGAGTTCGGAAACTTCTCACCGAGGAAACCGATGAACTTCCGGAAGCCTTCCGGACCATCGGCCGCATTGGGATTGTGCTGCACATAGCGGTTGCCGACATAGGCGAGGGCGGCATCGACGTCCTTCTGGTTGAGGCCTTTCTCGTAGAAGGCAAGCACGGCGGCGCGGTTGGCTTCTTCCTGCGGGCTGCCGGCAATCGCGGCGCCGCCAGCGAAAGACAGCATGAGAATGGAGGCCGCTATCATTGCGACGGGCCGGACGATGGGATGCATGTGAGCTCCGAGAGGCCGCAGCCTCTTTATCTTGCGACTGAGGGAGGGCCTGTATAGCTTTCGCGCCGGCGTGCGTTAAGAGAGTAACCGGCAGCTCACATGGTCACCGAGAGGAGACTGACCGGTCTACGCCGCCTTCGCCGCCGCCCCGTGAGCGTGCTTGTCGATGGCGCCGATGATCTCCGGCCAGAATCGCATCGGCAAAGCGTGGCCCATGCCCTCGATCATCAGCAGCTTGGCACCGGGAATGGACGCTGCCGTATCCTTGCCGCCTTCGGGCCGCACCAGCGGATCGACCGTGCCATGGATCACCAGCGTCGGCGCCTTGACGCTGTGCAGCCGCTCCTTGCGGCTGCCGGAGGCCAGCACCGCGCGGAGCTGGCGGCCGACGCCGGCCGGATTGAGACCGCGTGCAAACACGCGCTCGGCGCGGCCGGGATCGAGCGCTTCCTCTTCCGGAAAGGACCCGGCGCGCAACACCTTCCAGGTCTCGCCGAAGCGGACCATGAACTCCTCCTTGCTGCGCGGCGGCGGCGCCATCAGCATGGCGGCGGCCTCGCGCGTCGGCGGCGGCACGCGCGGATTGCCCGTCGTCGACATGATCGAGGTCAGCGAGCGCACGCGCTGCGGAAACGACAGCGTCACCTCCTGCGCGATCATGCCGCCCATGGAGGCACCGACGAGATGCGCCGACTTGATGCCGAGCGCGTCCATCAGCCCGACCGTGTCCCTGGCCATGTCGATCAGTCTGTAGGGCGCGGCGACGGGGATCCTGAGCAAGCGCAGTTTCAGCAGCTCGAGTGGCGTGAGGCGCTTGCCGCCGGTGAGATGGCTCGACTTGCCGATGTCGCGATTGTCGAAGCGGATCACGCGAAAGCCGCGTGCGGCGAGCTGCTCGCAGAACCCGTCGTCCCAATGGATCATCTGCGCGCCGAGCCCCATGATCAGCAGCAGCGGTTCGGCGTTGTCGTTGCCGAAGATCTCGTAGCAGATGTCGATGCCGTTGGCGCGGACGGTGTGGGGCGGCTGATGGGTGGTCACGGGCGCGGTCCCTCCTGCTGATCGATGCTGTATCGCACGGTTTTGTTCCGCGAAGAAGCCGCGTGCGCGAGATCGCATCCGCGGCTTGCCGGTTGACCGGCACCGCGCAACGGTGTGGTATGGCGAGACAAGAAGGGTGCAAAGCCCTCCACATTGGGAGGACGCTGATGACCGACAAGATCACCGATCCGGTCGCCTTGTGGCAGAAGATGGTTGGCGAGATGGAGAAGGGTTTCAACTCCTTCGCGACCAAGGCGATGGAGACGCCCGAATTCTCGCAGGCCATGAACCGCGCCGGCGGCGTTGCTGCAGGTGCTCAGAAGCAATTCGGCGATCTCATGGAGAAGTACCTGCTTTCCATGAACCTGCCGAGCCGGGAGCAGATGACCGGTATCGCCGAGCGGCTCCAGTCGATCGAAGGTCAGATCGGCGAAATCAAGTCGATGCTGAGCCAGATGTCGGCCAATTCGGGCGCAGAGCAGGTTGGCGCCGTGCCGCGGCCGCCGCGCACGAAACGTCCGCCGTCCGAAGGCGGAGAGCAAAAATGAACGCGCCGACGGGACTTGATTTCGCAGGGATTCCGGAGCGCATCCAGTCCGAAGTGCAGCGCGCCATCATGCGCAGCATCAAGGGCGTCGAATATTTCTCCACCTCCGGTCCGACGCTCGGCTCGACGCCGAAGGACGTGCTGCATTCGCGCGGCACCATGAGCCTCTATCATTACCGGCCGATGTCGGACGAGATCTACCGCGTGCCGGTGCTGATCGTGATGGCGACCACCAACCGCGGCTACATTCTCGACCTCGTGCCCGGCCAGAGCTTCATCGAGTTCCTGCTGAAGCGGGGCTATGACGTCTACATGCTCGACTGGAGTGCGCCGCGGCCGGAGGAGAAGAGCCTGCGCATGGAGGACTATGTCCTCGACTTCATCCCGGACTGCGTCCGCCGCGTGCAGGCCGATTCCGGCGAGCAGGATGTCTCCGTCGTCGGCTATTGCTTCGGCGGCGTGCTGTCGCTGCTTTACGGCTCGATCTTCAAGGACGGGCCGATGAAGAATTTGATCTGCTTCACCACGCCGATCGACTTCCGCGAAATGAAGCTGTTCTCGAACTTCTCCGACCGCCGCTATTTCGACGTCGACCGCCTCGTCGACAGCGTCGGCAATGTGCCGCCGGAGATGATCCTGTCCTCGTTCGAGATGCTGCGTCCGGCCTCGCGCACGGTGAGCCAGATCCAGCTCTGGGAAAACATCTGGAACGACGAGTTCGTGAAGTCGTACCGGATGTTCGACCGCTGGGCGACCGACACGCTGCCGCTGGCGGGCGAATATTTCCGTACCATCACCAAGGATCTGATGTGGGACAACAAGCTGTTCAACGACACCATGTCGGTGGGCGGCCGTGCGGCGAAGCTCGAAGACATCAAGGTGCCGATCCTGCATGCGGTCGCCGAGCACGATCACATCGTGCCCTATGACGCCGCAAAGCACCTGATCGCGAAGATCGGGTCCGAGGACAAGGAAGAGGTGATGCTGAAAGGCGGTCACGTCTCGCTCGTTGCGGGTGCCAATGCGGTGAAGCGGCTGTGGCCGAAACTGGACTCCTGGCTGGGGAAGAGATCGACATGAGCGAGCAGCGTTCCTATCCGCGTCACGTCAAGACCGACGCCGGCGACATCGAGATCCGCCTGATGTCGCCTGCGGATGAAGCCGCGGTGCTGGCCTTCGGCAAGGGCCTGCCGACCCATGACCTGTTGTTCCTGCCACGCAACATCAGCGAGCCGAAGGTGCTGTCGGCCTGGGTCAAGGAGATCGAGCGCGGCGCGATTCAGAGCCTGCTCGCCGTCAAGGACGGCAGGGTCGTCGGCTGCGGCACCTTGGTGCGCGATCCCCACTCCTGGTCGCCGCATGTCGGAGAGATCCGCATGGTGGTCTCGCCCGACGTGCGCGGGAAGGGGGTAGGGAAGGCGGTCTCGCAGGAGACCTTTGCGCTCGCTCTAGGCGCGGGCCTCGAAAAACTCTCCGTCCAGATGACCGTGGACCAGCAGGCGGCGATCGCGCTGTTCGAGAGCCTCGGCTTCAAGGCCGAGGCTCTTCTGCGCGACCATGTCCGGGACGTCGACGGCAAGACCCACGACATCGTGGTGCTCGGCCACAACATTGCGCAGGTCCAGGCCCAGATGGAGGCCTATGGTCTGCCGGGCGCCGTCCAGCACTGAAAGGGGGCGTCCAGTACTCGCAGCACCGCCCGGCCTCTTGGGAACCCCGATTGGGCAGGGAGGCATCAGGATGCCTTCTGTTAAGGCTGTTCACGATCTCGTGATATCGCAGTGCAATAGGAATATTGCATCGCACAATTAACTATGCCATATAGGTCGTGCCCCGGGCCAATGCGGACGGGGTGAGCCCATAGCTCAACCCAATGAGGATGGAGAGAACCCCATGACCACTGAAACCAACACTGCTTTTGAGGGCTTCAAGGACGCTTTCAAGAACATCCAGAACCTGGAAGTTCCCGAGGCCGCCCGCGAATTCGTCAAGAAGACCGCCAACACCGCCAAGGACCGTGCTGCCGAGGTGTTCGCTGGCTCCGAGCGCGTGACCGCCGCCGTCGAGAACGCGGTGACCGAGTCCGTCACTGAGGCCGGCAAGATCAGCCGCAACATTCAGCATGCGATCTACGAGGACGCCGAGGCGTTCTTCTCGGGTATCGACAAGCTCGCGTCCGCCAAGTCGGTCAGCGAAGCCGTCGAGATCCAGTCGAGCCTGCTCCGCGCCCGCGGCGAAGTGTTCGTCTCGCGCGCCAAGGCGACCGCCGACTATCTCGGCAAGCTCGCCGCCAATGGTGCGAAGTCCGCTCAGGACAACTTTGCCAAGGTCTACACCAAGACCGCCTGATTTGGCCGCCTGAGTAGCAACTGAATTTGAGGCCCGCTTCGGCGGGCCTTTTGTTTTTTGTTTTGCGCCGCCGTCATTGCGAGGAGCCCGCGACAAAATTGCAAAGCAATTTTGCGCTGCTGCGACGAAGCAATCCAGAGTCTTTCCACGGAGGCGGGCTGGATTGCTTCGCTTCGCTCGCAATGACGAGTACTGTGATGCAGCCATGAACGCACCCGCCACCTTCTCCTTCGACACTCCCGGCGATGCCGAACGCGCTGCCGAGCTGCGCCGCGTCAAGGCCTTGGCGACGCTGGTGCTGGCCTCGACGCTGGCGCTGTTCATCGTCGCAAAATGGCTGCTGCCCGTGCATCCCGTGTTCGGCTTCATCGCCGCCTTCGCGGAGGCCGCGACCATCGGCGGGCTCGCCGACTGGTATGCGGTGGTCGCACTGTTCAAGCGGCCGCTCGGCCTGCCGATCCCGCATACCGCAATCATCCAGAGCAACCAGGCCCGCATCGCCGACAAGCTCGGCGAGTTCATCCAGGTGCATTTCCTCGAGGCGGGTCCCGTCGAGGCCAAGCTGAAGGAGATCGATTTCGGCTCCTTCGTCGCCGACTGGCTGCGCGACCGCAAGCGCAGCGATGACCTTGCGCGTTTCGCGCTGCGCCTGCTGCCGGAAGCCGTCTCCGCGACGGAAAGCTCCGGCCTGATGACCTTCATCGTCCGCCGCATGTCCTCGCAGCTCCAGGCCATCGACCTTGCGCCGCTCGCGGCCGGCACGTTGCGCGGCTTCGTGGCGGAGGGGCGGCATCAGATCCTGTTCGACGATCTCCTGCGGGTGATGCACGAGACGCTGAACCAGAAAGAGACGATGGCGATGATCCGCGACAAGGTGCGCGCGGAGCTGCCGACCCTGCTCAATCTCTATCGCGCCGACAAGTTTCTGGTGAACAAGATCGTGTCGTCCGCCACCGCGTTCTTCAACGAGGTGCGCAGCGATCCCAAGCATCCGTTCCGCGGTGAGTTCGACCGCATGGTGCTCAGCTTCGTCGATCGCCTAGGCACCGACCAGGCCTATATCGACCGCATCGACGGCTTGAAGCGTGACCTGCTCGCGCGCCCCGAGCTTGCAGATCTCGCCCGCACTGTCTGGGCCAACACGCGCTCCTTCATCGAGCGCAGCGCGAGTGGCGAGACGCAGGTTTTGCAGCATCATCTTGCCGGCATGTTCGTTTCGGCTGGCGAGGCGCTCGCCGGCGATGCCGAGCTGCGCGGCGAGATCAACCAGGGTCTCGTGACGGTGCTGCGCAGCTTCGTCGCCGACCAGAAGAGCGGCGTCTCGACCTTCATCTCCGACCAGGTCAAGGCGTGGAATATGACGCAGCTGATTTCGCTGATCGAAATCAACATCGGCCGCGACCTGCAATACATCCGCTTCAACGGCTCGCTGATCGGCGGCCTCGCCGGTCTTGCGCTATACTCCGTAGAATTCCTGCTTCGATTGCTGTGACTTTTGCGTCACGGCCGTTAGCATTAACGTGCGGACCTATTGTCGCTTCGCGTCTCTCCCGCTTGAATATCCGGAACCGGCCGCCTAGCTGATTCATGTTGCGCTGCGGAACGTTCAAGAAGCCGGCGTATTGGAATTCATGCCCATTGCCGGCATCGCGACCGGCGCCTTCTCCAGGGGATCCATTGATGACCGCTACTGCCCAGACGCTGCGTCCACCGTCCCGTACTCTGATGTTCTTGGAAGGGCGCGCGATCCACGAGTTCGGCGCATTCCTCGGCGCGCTGCCGCTCCTAAGCCTCGCGCCGCGCGGCGATGGGCATCCGGTGCTGGTGCTGCCGGGCCTCGTGGCCTCCGACGCGTCCACGCGCGCGCTACGCACGTTCCTGACCAGCAAGGGCTATGCGGTGAGCGGCTGGCGCCAGGGCCGCAATTACGGCCTGCGGCCGGGTGTGCAGCATGCGATGGTCGATCTGGTCGAGGAGCTCAACGACAAGCACGGCCGCAAGATCAGCCTCGTCGGCTGGAGCCTCGGCGGCCTCTACGCGCGCCAGCTCGCCAAGATGATGCCGGAGCGCGTGCGCCAGGTGATCACGCTCGGCAGCCCCTTCGCCGGTAACCCCCGATCGACCAATGCCTGGCGCGTCTATGAATGGGCGAGCGGCCGCCGCGCTGACGAGGTCGATCCACGTTTCGGCGGCGAGCTCGCCGTGCCGCCGCCGGTGCCGACCACTGCCATCTTCAGCCGCACCGACGGCGTCTGCGCCTGGCAAGGCTGCATGGAGAAGTCGGGCGCGCAGACCGAGAGCATCGAAGTCGAGAGCAGCCATTGCGGCATGGGCCACCATCCCGCCGCGGTCTATGCCGTCGCCGACCGCCTCGCGCAGAAGGAAGGCCAGTGGCGCCCGTTCGATCGCAGCGGCTGGCGCAGCCTGGCCTATCCCGATCCGCATCGGTAGTGCTTCTCTTCACCTCGCCCCGCTTGCGGGGAGAGGTCGGATCGCTTCGGAGATGCGATCCGGGTGAGGGGGCGTCTCCGCAAGTCCAACTCTCACCGAACGTGCGGAGGGTCCCCCTCATCCCGACCTTCTCCCCGCAAGCGGGGCGAAGGAGAAGAGGAAGCGTCGCTGCCGTCCATTGTCGCGCCCGCACCAAACGCGCTATGCCTCGCGCATGGCGCATCCGTTGTCCCGCATCATCGACCAGCTCAAGCGCGAGCCGTCGCGCACCGGCTCCATCGTCATCACCGTGTTCGGCGACGCCATCGTGCCGCGCGGCGGTTCGGTGTGGCTCGGCACGCTCCTGGAATTCTTCGAGAGCCTCGATATCGACAGCGGCGTGGTGCGCACCGCGATGTCGCGCCTTGCGGCCGACGGCTGGCTGACGCGCGAAAAGGTCGGCCGCAACAGTTTTTATCGTCTCGCCGACAAGGGCCGCCAAACGTTTGAAGCCGCGACGCGCCACATCTACGATCCGCCGCCGTCCGACTGGACCGGGCGCTTCGAGCTGCTGCTGATCGGCAACGGCGAGGACCGCGACGCCTCGCGCGAAGCGCTGCGCAATGCCGGTTTCGGCAGCCCGCTGCCGGGCGTGTGGGTGGCGCCATCAGGCGTGCCGGTGCCGGACGAAGCCGCGGGTGCGATCCGTCTCGAAGTCTCCGCCGAGGACGACAATGGCCGCCGTCTGCTCAGCGCGAGCTGGCCGCTGGAGCGCACCGCGGACGCCTATCTGAAATTCATGAAGACCTTTGAGCCGCTCCGCGCCGCGATATCACGCGGCGCGGATTTGTCCGAGCCTGAAGCGTTCACCGCGCGCATCCTCTTGATCCACTACTACCGCCGTGTCGTGCTGCGCGATCCGCTGCTGCCCGAGAGCCTGCTGCCGACGGACTGGCCGGGCAGGGCGGCCCGCGCGCTCTGCGGCGAGATCTATCGCGCGCTGCTTGCCCCGTCCGAACAATGGCTTGATGGCCACGGAACCAACGAAAAGGGGCCGCTGCCGCCCGCCCGAAAGCTCCTGGAAAGGAGGTTCGAGGCCTGATTTATATGTTACAGAAATATCTTGCATGACGTAATTTCTGTTATATATTGCCTCCCAATAAAACGGGAGGACGCGCATGTATACCCAGGCGCTGAACACGGCCGAGACCGACGATCGCGGTCTGGAGGACGCAGGCAAAGCCGCGCAGTTCCAGGCCCGCATCGATGCCGAGGAGCGCATCGAGCCGAACGACTGGATGCCGGCGGCCTATCGCAAGACGCTGACCCGCCAGATCTCCCAGCACGCTCATTCCGAAATCGTCGGCATGCTGCCCGAAGGCAACTGGATCACGCGCGCGCCGACACTGCGCCGCAAGGCCGCGCTGCTCGCCAAGGTGCAGGACGAATGCGGCCACGGGCTTTATCTCTACGCCGCCGCCGAGACGCTCGGCACTTCGCGCGAGGAGCTGGTCGATGCGATGCTCGCAGGGAAAGCCAAGTATTCCTCGATCTTCAACTATCCGACGCTGACCTGGGCCGATATCGGCACCATCGGCTGGCTGGTCGACGGCGCCGCGATCATGAACCAGATCCCGCTGTGCCGCTGCTCCTATGGCCCCTATGCGCGCGCGATGATCCGCGTCTGCAAGGAGGAGTCGTTCCATCAGCGCCAGGGCTACGAGATCATGCTGACGCTGTGCCGCGGCTCGGACGAGCAGAAGGCGATGGCGCAGGACGCGTTGAACAGGTGGTGGTGGCCGGTGCTGATGATGTTCGGCCCGCCCGATGCCACGAGCCAGCACAGCGACACCTCGACCAAGTGGAAGATCAAGCGCTTCTCCAACGACGAGCTGCGCCAGAAATTCGTCGATGCCACCGTGCCGCAGGCGCAATATCTCGGCCTCACCATTCCCGATCCCGGCATGACGCAGGATGCGGAAGGGCACTGGCGCTACAGCGAGATCGACTGGACCGAGTTCAAGCAGGTGCTCGCCGGGAACGGCCCCTGCAATCGCGACCGCATGGCCGCGCGCCGCAAGGCGCACGACGAGGGCGCCTGGGTGCGCGAGGCGGCAGCCGCTTACGCGGCCAAGCGCGCGCAGCGTCGGACCGCGCAAGCCGCGGAATAGGAGATCAATATGGCCACGCCGAACACGCCGCTGTGGGAAGTCTTCATTCGCAGCCGCAACGGGCTCGCGCACAAGCATGTCGGCTCGCTGCACGCGAGCGATGCGACAATGGCCTTGCAGGCCGCGCGCGACATCTACACCCGCCGCGGCGAGGGCCTGTCGATCTGGGTCGTGCCGTCCACCGCGATCACCGCGAGCGATCCCGCGGAGAAGGGCATGATGTTCGAGCCGGCGGAATCGAAGATCTACCGGCACCCCACATTCTATGAGGTGCCGGAAGAAGTGGGGCACATGTGATGGCGAGCGCCAACATCCAGGTCTCTGAAACGCCGCTGGTGCTCTACGCGCTGCGCCGCGCCGACGACGCTTTGATCCTCGGTCACCGGCTATCGGAATGGTGCGGGCATGCGCCGATGCTGGAAGAGGACATGGCGCTCTCCAACATCGCGCTCGACCTGATCGGCCAGGCTCGCGAGCTGTACACTTATGCCGCCAAGGTCGAAGGCAGGGACAACGACGAGGACAAGCTCGCTTACCTGCGTGACGTCAGGCAGTACCGCAACCTGCTGCTGGTCGAGCAGCCCAATGGCGACTTCGCCCAGACCCTGGTGCGGCAGTTCTTCTATTCCGCCTTCGCCGATCTCTATTGGCGCGCGATGATGACTTCGCGCGATGCGACGCTGGCGGCGATTGCCGCCAAGTCGGAGAAGGAGAGCGCCTATCATCTGCGCCATGCCTCGGAATGGATCATCCGGCTCGGCGACGGCACCGACGAAAGCCATCGACGTGCGCAGGCTGCGATCGATCACCTCTGGGCCTTCACCGGCGAGATGTTCGCCGTCGATGATGGCGAGCGCGCGCTGATTCATGCCGGTATCGCCATCGAGCCCGGGACCTTGCGCGGCCGCTGGCTGACAATTCTCTCTGATGTCGTCGGCGAAGCCACGCTCGCGCTGCCGCAGAACGACTGGACGCAGCAGGGCGGCCGCGCCGGCCGGCACAGCGAGCATCTCGGCCATCTCCTGTCCGAGCTGCAATCGATGCAGCGAACGTTTCCGGGGCTCACATGGTGACGGTGCTGGACCGTGACAGCGAGCTGCGCCAGCGCGCCTGGGATACCGCGGCGAGCGTGGTTGATCCCGAAATTCCTGTGCTGACCATCGCCGATCTCGGCGTGCTCCGCGATGTCGTCATCGACGGCGACCACGTCGAGGTCGCGATCACGCCGACCTATTCAGGCTGCCCGGCCATGAACATGATCGCACTCGAAATCGAGGTCGCGCTGGAGCGTGCCGGCTTTCGTCGTCCGAAGGTGCGCACGGTGCTGTCGCCGGCCTGGACCACCGACTGGATGAGCGAGGAGGGACGCGAGAAGCTGCGTGCCTACGGCATCGCGCCGCCGCAAGCTTCAAGTTCACGCCGCGCGCTGTTCGGCGGGCAGGCGGTGGCGTGCCCGCAATGCGGCTCCAGCAAGACCGAGCTGCTGTCCGAGTTCGGCTCGACCTCGTGCAAGGCGCTGTGGCGCTGCAAGGCCTGCCGCGAACCCTTCGATTATTTCAAGTGTCATTGACCATGTCCGCAGCCGCACCACGCTTCCATCGCCTGGCCGTCGCCGATCTCCGCCGCGAGGCGTCGGATGCGGTTTCAATGACCTTCACCATCCCCGGTGAACTCGCCGACGACTACGCCTTCACGCCCGGCCAGTACCTCACCCTCCGCACCATGCTCGACGGCGAAGAGGTGCGCCGCTCCTATTCGATCTGCTCCGGCCCTGATGACGGCGAGATCCGTATCGCCGTGAAGAAGATCGACGGCGGCGCGTTTTCGAGCTGGGCCGCGGATGAGCTGAAATGCGGCGACCAGCTCGACGTCATGACGCCCACGGGGCGATTTGGCGTGGTCCCGCCTGCCGAAGCGGGGCGCATCCATGTCGGCTTCGCCGCGGGCTCCGGCATCACGCCGATCCTGTCGATCGTCAAGGGCATCCTCGCGCGCGAGCCGTATAGCCGCTTCTTCCTGTTCTATGGCAACCGCGCCACCGACAACATCATGTTCCTCGAGGCGCTCGAGGAGCTCAAGGATCGTTTCATCGATCGTCTCTCGCTCTTCCACGTCATCTCCGGCGAGGAGCAGGACATCCCGATCCTGCATGGCCGGCTCGATGGCGACAAGGTGAGGGTGCTGCTGCGCTCGCTGGTGCCGGCAACAAGCGTTGACCACGTCTTCATCTGCGGTCCCCTCGGCATGAGCGAGGAGATCGAAGTGACCTGCCGCGATCTCGGCATCGCGGATGAGCGCATCCACGTCGAGCGTTTCGTCTCCGAGTTCGGCGGCAAGCCGCGGCCGAAGAAGGCCGTTGCGCCCGATGCGCCGCCGAAGGCGATCGCCTCCCTGATCATCGACGGCAAGCGCCGCGACGTGCCGGTCGCCGAGGACGAAGCGATCCTCGATGCCGCGTTGCGCGCCGGCGTCGATCTGCCCTTCGCCTGCAAGGGCGGCATGTGCTCGACCTGCCGCGCCAAGCTGGTCGAGGGTGAGGCGCCGATGGACCTCAACTATTCGCTGGAACCATGGGAGCTGAAGGCCGGCTTTGTCCTGACCTGCCAGGCCAAGCCAGCCTCCGCGCGCGTCGTGGTCGACTACGACCACGTTTGACAGTTTTGACCAGGCAGCAGAACATCATGAGCAAACGATTGACCGGGAGAAGCGCGTGAACGTCAAAGCCGCCCTGTCACCTCAGGATATTGCGCGCGCCTGCGCTGATGCGATGTGGGCGGAGGACGATGCGTCCAAAGGTCTCGGCATGGAGATCGTCGAAATCGGCCCGGGCTTTGCGACGCTCGCAATGACGGTGCGGCCGGACATGGTCAACGGCCAGCGCATCGCCCATGGCGGCTTCATCTTCACGCTCGCCGATTCTGCCTTTGCGTTCGCCTGCAACTCGCACAACGAGCGCGTGGTGGCGGCGCAGGGGCAGATCACCTTCATCAAGCCCGGCAGGCTCGGCGACCGCCTCGTCGCGAAGGCGCGCGAGGTGACCCGTGGCGGCCGCTCCGGCATCTACGACGTGCGCGTCACCGCTGGCGATACCGTCATCGCGGAATTCCGCGGGCATTCGCGTGTCATTCCCGGCACGTGGCTGCCGACGCAAGATCAATAAAGAAAAGAACAAATCCATGTGGGGAAACGAGGATGGCTCTGACGAGGCTCAAGGAAGGCGGCAACGCCTATAGTGCCGAGATGGACGCGCATGAGCGTGCGTCACGCGACGAGATCATGGCGTTGCAGACGCAGCGCCTAGCCTGGTCGCTGAAGCACGCCTACGACAACGTCGCGCATTACCGCAAGGCGTTCGACAAGGCCGGCGTGCATCCGTCCGATTTTCGCGAGCTCCCTGATCTCGCGAAATTTCCGTCCACCGTGAAGACGGACCTTCGCGACAACTACCCCTTCAACATGTTCGCGGTGCCGCGTGAAAAACTGGTGCGCGTGCATGCCTCTTCGGGCACCACGGGCAAGCCGATCGTTGTCGGCTACACCCAGCGCGACATCGACACCTGGTCCGAGGTGATGGCGCGCTCGATCCGCGCCGCCGGCGGCCGCACCGGCATGATCATCCACAACGCCTATGGCTACGGCCTCTTCACCGGCGGTCTCGGCGTTCACTACGGCGCCGAAAAGCTCGGCTGCACGGTGGTGCCGATCTCCGGCGGCATGACCGAGCGGCAGGTGCAGCTCATCAACGACTTTCGGCCCGACATCATCACGGTGACGCCGAGCTACATGCTCGCGATCCTCGACGAGTTCAAGCGTCAGAAGCTCGATCCGCGCCAGTGCTCGCTCAAAGTCGGCATCTTCGGTGCCGAGCCCTGGACCAACGCGATGCGCGGCGAGATCGAGGACGCCTTCGACATGGACGCGACCGACATCTATGGCCTGTCCGAGGTGATCGGTCCCGGCGTCGCGCAGGAATGCATCGAGACCAAGGACGGTCTGCACATCTGGGAGGACCATTTCTATCCGGAGGTGATCGATCCCGAGACCGGTGCGGTGCTGCCCGATGGCGAGAAGGGCGAGCTCGTCTTCACCTCGCTGACCAAGGAGGCCTTTCCGGTGATCCGCTATCGCACCCGCGACCTGACGCGGCTGCTGCCGGGCACGGCGCGGCCGGGCATGCGGCGCATGGAGAAGGTGACGGGCCGCTCCGACGACATGATCATCCTGCGCGGGGTCAATCTGTTCCCGACCCAGATCGAGGAGGTGCTGCTCGCGACGGACTGGTGCGGCGGCCACTTCATCCTGGAGCTGACCCGCGAGGGCCGCATGGACGAGCTGACCATCATCGCCGAGGCGCGGCCCGAGAGCTGGGACGGCCGGGGCCTCGTCGACCATGCCGACCGGGTCTCGACCCATATCAAGAATACGATCGGCATCAGCTCCAGGGTCCAGGTGGTCGCGCCGGCCACGCTGGAGCGTTCGCTCGGCAAGGCCAAGCGCCTCTACGACAAGCGGCCCAAGGACTGACTTGACGGATTGACTTGACCGCCCCCAGGGGCGACAAGGCCCGCGAGAAATCGCGGGTCTTTCCATGTCATCAGCCGATCCCAAAGCCATCGAAGCGCGCTGCGTGCGCCTCAATGCCAAGGCCGAGAATGCCGGCGCGCTTGCGCCGGTGGTCGAGCACCATACGCTGGCGCGCGGTCCCAATGATCTCCTGATCGAGGTGAAGGCTGCTGCCGTCAACCCGTCCGACGTCAAGGCTGCGACCGGGCTGATGCCCTATGCCGTGTTCCCGCGCACACCGGGCCGCGACTATGCCGGCGTGGTGATCGACGGACCGGCCGGCACGATGGGACGCGAAGTGTTCGGCTCCTCCGGCGATCTCGGCATCCGCCGCGACGGTACCCACGCAAGCCATCTCGTCGTCGAGGCCGATGCGGTCGTGGAGAAGCCCAAGACGGTGTCCTGGGAGGAGGCCGCCGGCATCGGCGTGCCCTTCGTGACCGCGATGGAGGGCTTTCGCCGCGCCGGCGTGCCGAAGAGCGGCGACACCGTGCTGGTGTTCGGCGTCAACGGCAAGGTCGGCCAGGCCGCCGTGCAGATCGCGACCTGGCAGGGCGCGCGCGTCATCGGCGTGGTGCGCAAGGCGGAAGCTTACGAAGGTCACGCCAACGCGCCCATCGAAGTGATCGACGCCTCCGCGACCGATGTCGCCACGCGCGTGCGCGAACTGACCGGCGGCAAGGGTGCGGACGTCGTCTTCAACACGGTCGGCGATCCCTACTTCCAGGCCGCACACAAGTCGCTTGCTCTTCGCGGCCGCCAAATCCTGATCGCCGCGATCGACCGCATCGTGCAGTTCAACATCCTCGAATTCTATCGCGGGCAGCACACCTATGTCGGCATCGACACGCTTGGGCTGTCCTCGGCCACGACAGGTGCGGTGCTGCGCGATCTCGGCCCGGGCTTTGCCAGCGGCCACCTCAAGCCATTCCCGATCAAGGCGAACGCGATCTATCCGCTGGAGCGCGTGAAGGAAGCATACGTTGCCGTCGCCGGCTCGTCGCGCGACCGTGTGATCCTGAAGCCGTAACGATGGAACCCACCCAACTCGTCGTCCTCGCCGGTCTCGTCATCGGCCTCGTCTACGGCGCCGTCGGCCTCCTTAGCGGCTTCTGCCTGATGAGCAGCATGCGCGGCTGGCTGACGAAGGGAGACGGGCGGCTGGTGCGCTCTTATGCATTGGCGATCGCGGTCGCGATCGCGGCGAGCCAGCTCCTTGCCGGCAACGGCATGGTCGATCTCGGCAAGTCGATCTATCTGCAACCAACCTTTTCGGTGCCCGTGCTGTTCCTCGGCGGCCTGCTGTTCGGCTACGGCATGGTGCTGTCGAATGGCTGCGGCTCGCGCGCGCTGGTGCTGCTCGGCCGCGGCAATCTCCGCTCCTTCGTCGTCGTGATCGTGCTGGGGATCGCCGCGCAGATGACGCTGAAGGGCTTGGTCGCACCTGCGCGCATCGCGATGGTTCAGGCTTCGCAGATGACCGTCAATGCGAACTCGCTGCCGTCGCTGCTGGCGACGCTCGGTTTCACGGAGGCGGTTGCGCGCGCGCTGGCCGCTGCCGCGATCGTTCTTGCGCTGGTCCTGTTCGCCTTCGCCCATCCGCCGTTCCGCCGCTCGCCGGGCCAGATCGCGGCGGGAATCATCGTCGGTCTTCTCGTCGCCGGTGGCTGGTACGTCACCGGCTATCTCGGTGCCGACGACTTCAACCCCGTGCCGGTGACGTCGCTGACCTTCATTGCGCCGATCGCCGATAGCCTGCAATACGCGATGCTCTCGACCGGCCTGACGCTCAATTTCGGCATCGCGACGGTCGCCGGCGTCTTCACCGGTAGCTTGGTCACTGCACTCGCCACCGGCCGCTTCCATCTCGAAGGCTATTCCTCGCCGCGCCACATGCTGCGTTCAGGCGGCGGCGGTGCACTGATGGGCATCGGCGGCGTGATGGCGTTCGGCTGTTCGATCGGGCAGGGGCTCACCGGCCTATCGACGCTCGCGCTGGGCTCGTTCGTCGCCGTTGCCGGCATCGTGCTCGGCACCACGGCAGGTCTGCGCGGGAGCTTGCGCGTTCAGCCGCTCGCGGTGGCCTGACCGCGCAGCAGCCGGTCGCCGAGCGTTGCGAGAGCGATGCCAGTCACGATCAGTCCGGCGGCGATCGCAAGGCTGGTGTCGATCGGCTCACCCAGCAGGATCGCGGCGGCGGCGATGCCGACGAGCGGCGTGCCAGTGGTGCCGAGCGAGGTCGTCAACGCCGAGATGCTCTTGTTGACCATCGACATCGCCCAATAGGCCAGCGCTGTCCCGATCAGACCGGAATACAGAAATAGCAGCACGAGCTTCCACGACCATTCCGCGTGCGGCAGCCCATCGGCGACCGTCGCGCTGACTGTCAGCACGATCGTCGCGACGAGCACCTGCCAGATCAGAAGCTGGAGCGGGGAGGCGATCCAGCGATGCGCGCGGATATAGATGATGTTCGCCGCCCAGGAGATCGCGGCCAGGATGACCATGCCGGCACCGATGAGGACGTTGATGTTGGTCCAGTCGATCGAGGTCGGGTTCAGGATCACGGCGAGGCCGATCAATCCAAGCAGCGCGCCGGCGAGCTTTGGCGCAGTCAAGGTATCCTTCCCCAGCAACGGCGCGGCGATCGCGACCCAGAGCGGGGTGGTGTAGCCGAGCACGATGGCCTTGCCCGCGGGCAGGAAGCGCACACCGGCCGCAACCAGGACCGAGAATATCGTCATGTGCAGCAGCGCCACGCTCAGCACCACCGGCATGTCGCGCCGCTCCGGGATCACCAGATTGTTGCTCAGTCCGAGGATCACGAACAATCCGGCCAGCGCGATCCAACTCCGGATCGCTGACGTCCACAGCGGCGGAAAGAACTGGACGAGCTGCTTCGTCACCGACCAGTTCACGCCCCAGGCCACGACGACGATCAGGAACAGGCCGATGGCCGCACGGGGTGACAGAGAGTTCATCTCGGAGGTCCTTGAAGCAGTCCAGTGCGCCGGATAGCATCGTCATTGGCACCTGAAACAGTGCCAGATCGGAGAATAATAAGGTGCCAGTTTCAGACGGTATGATCTCCGCCCTGATCGACCTGAACCGGGCCGACGACCAGGGGCTGATGGCGCAGCTCACCAGCCAGCTCCGCAGCCTGATCGCGGGTGGCCGTCTCGGCAAAGGCCGCGTGCTGCCGTCGAGCCGCCGCCTTGCCAGCGATCTCGGCGTCTCGCGCAACACTGTCACCTATGCGTTCGAGCAGCTCGCCGCAGAGGGATATCTCGAGGCTTCGCACGGACGCCGTCCGGTCGTCACGGTCGATGGCGGCGAGCCTGGCAAGGCGACGAGCGCCGCGGGTGCGCGTGCCGCCAAGCCGCGGCTCTCGCCGTGGGCCGCAAAGCTCAAGCAGACCGACTGGCCGATGTCCTATCAGGCGTCGCTGAAACCGTTGCGTCCGGGCCATGGCGATTCCAGGGAGTTTCCGAACGAGGTCTGGGCGCGCTGCCTGCGCCGCAGTGCCGTGCGTGCGGCGAGGCGTGAGCTCGGACCGATCAACCGGCCACGCCTGCGCGAGTTGCTGGCGCATTATCTCGCGACCAGCAGAGGCGTTCGCGCTACGGCAGACCAGATCCTGATCCTGCCGAGCGCGCAGGCCGCGCTGACCTTGATCGCGGCTGCGCTGATTTCGCCCGGTGACGAGGTCTGGGTCGAGGATCCCGGCTATCCCGGCGCGGCTGCCGCCTTCCGCGCCTCCGGCGCGCGCGTGACCGGCATCAGGCTGGACGAGCAGGGCATGCAGCGGATGCCGGGACTGGCGGCGCCAAAGCTCATCTTCATGACGCCATCGCATCAGCATCCGACCGGACGGCTGATGTCGCTGGCGCGCCGCACCGAATTTCTTAGGTCAAGCATGCCCGGCAAGACCTGGATCGTCGAGGACGATTACGACGGCGAATTTCACTACGACAGCCGCCCGGTGCCGGCCCTGCAAGGGCTCGATGCCCATGGCCGTGTCTTCTATGTCGGCACCTTCGCCAAGGCGATGACGGCGGATATCCGGCTCGGCTATCTCGTCGCGCCGCCCGCGCTGGTCAGCACCCTCGAGATCGCGCAGCGGCACATCGGGCTGATCGCGTCCAGCCACATCCAGGAAGCGCTGGCCGAGTTCATCGCCGACGGGCACTTCCTCGCGCATCTGCGCCGGATGCGCCGGCTCTATCATGCGCGCCGCGATCATCTCGCCGAGGGACTGGAGCGCCAATTTGGCGAGGTGCTTTCGGTCGAGGTGCCCTCGGGCGGGATCCAGCTCGTCGCGCGCCTCAAGCGCGGCCGGGCCGATCAGGCGGCCGTGAAGCGGCTGGTCGCAGCAGGCGTTGAGACGCGCGCTCTATCGAGTCTTGCGCTTGGCCGGCCGCGCGATCACGGCCTGCTGCTCGGCTTTGCGGCCTGGCGCGAGAGCGAGATCAGCGCGGCGCTGCGGACGATGGCGTCGTGCTTCTAGCGCGCCAGTTCACTCCACGGCCTTTGTCACGATGCGGATTTCCGAGGTCAGCGTCCGGTGCACCGGGCACTTGTCGGCGATCTCCATCAGCTTCTTGCGCTGCTCTGCATCGAGCGCGCCGTCCATCGCGATATCGCGCTCGATCTGGTCGAGCATGCCGTCGCGCGTCTCGCACTCCGCGCAGTCCTTGGCGTAGATTTTTGAATGTTTCAGCGTCACCGTGACGCGATCGAGCGGCAGCGACTTGCGGTCGGCATAGAGGCGCATGGTCATGGAGGTGCAGGCGCCGAGACCGGCGAGCAGGAAGTCGTAGGGGCCGGGGCCGGCATCCTCGCCGCCGGCAGCCTTCGGCTCGTCCGCGATCAGGTGATGCGGGCCCACGGTGATGATCTGGTCGAACTTGCTCTTGCGGGTCTCCTGAACCACGACCCTGCGCGGCTCTTCGGGGAGGTCCATCGCCTTCGCAGGTTTTGCCATGTCGATGTAGCGGCTTGCCCAGGCGACGATCACATCGGCTGCGTAGAGCGCGTCGGCCGGCTTGGTCAGCAGATGATCGGCGTGATCCAGCGAGACGAAGCTCTTGGGGTGCTTTGCCGCAAGGAAAATCTTTGTGGCGTTGTCGATGCCGACGGTGTCGTCGACAGGCGAATGCATCACCAGCAGCGCCTTGTGCAAGCCGGTGACGTCCTTCATCAGCTCGTGCTCGATGATATCGTCGAGGAATTCGCGCTTGATCCGGAACGGGCGCCCTGCGAGCGAAACCTCGACCTCGCCCTGCGCGCGGATGTTGTCGAGATGCTCCTTGAAGAGACCCGTGACATGAGCCGGATCGGACGGTGCCGCGATGGTCGCGACCGCCCTGGCTTCAGGAATCTTTCCGGCTGCCGCGAGGATCGCGGCGCCGCCGAGGCTGTGGCCGATCAGGATCGACGGCGCCTTGCGGACGCTGCGCAAATGATCGGCGGCGTGCACGAGATCGGCGACGTTGGAGGAGAACGTCGAATTGGCAAAATCGCCTTCGCTGGAGCCGAGCCCGGTGAAGTCGAAGCGGAGCACGGCGATGCCTCTGGCGGCGAGCGCAACCGAGATGCGCTTGGCCGCGAGCGTGTCCTTGCCGCAGGTGAAACAGTGCGCGAACAGCACGTAAGCCGCGGGCTCACCGTCCGGCAATTCCAGCGCGGCCGCGAGCTGATGGCCATCTTCGCCGGTGAATTGAAAGCGCTCCGTTGCCATGGTTCTTCCCCGCTCTTGTTCGAAGTCTAGTCGCCCGAATAGCGCTGCTCGGCCCAGGGATCGCCGCGGTTATGATAGCCGCGGACTTCCCAGAAACCCGGCGCGTCCTCGGTCAGGAATTCGATGGCCTGAAGCCATTTGGCGCTCTTCCAGAAATACAGATGCGGCACCACGAGCCGCACCGGGCCGCCATGCTCGTCGGACAGCGGCTGGCCTGACCAGCTATGGGCGAGCAGCGCGTCCTCGGCGGCAAAATCGTCCAGCGCAAGGTTGGTGGTGTAGCCGTCATAGGAATGCAGCACGACGAAGCGTGCATCCTCGCGCGGCCGGCAGGCTTCTAGCAGCTCGCGCGTCGCGAGCCCTTCCCATTGATTGTCATAGCGCGACCAGGTGGTCACGCAGTGGATGTCGGAGGTGAATTGCGCCTGCTTCTGCGCAGCGAATTCGGCGAAGCTCCAGAACACGGGATTGTCGACCGCGCCGTAGACGTCGAGCCGCCAGCGCTCGCGCGACACCGGCGGCACGACGCCGAGATCGAGCACCGGCCAGTCGTTTGTCAGATGCTGGCCCGGCGGCAGACGCTGGTCCTCCGGACGCGTGACCTTGCCGGTGAGGAAGCGGCCCTCGCGCGCCCATTTCTCCTTGGTGCGCGTCAGCTTGCTGTCGGATGGCGTCTCGTCAGCCATAGGCTACTCGTGAATGGGCTACTCGTGGCGATGCATCGCGGAGGCGTGCTTGGTGTCGCGCATGGTGGAATAGATGATCAGCGACAGGCAGATAATGCCCGCGAGATAGTAATAGAACCAGTCCTCGTGCCCGATGCTCTTGAAATAGAGCGCGATCGCCGGCGCGGTGCCGCCGAAAATGGAGACCGTGATCGCATAGGGCAGGCCGACGCCGAGCGCCCGGACATTGGTCGGGAACAGCTCGGCCTTCACCACCGCGTTGATCGAGGTGTAGCCGGCGACGAACAGCCAGGCGCAGCAGATCAGGATGAAGGCCATGAACGGCGACTTGGTCTCCTTCAACGTCATCAGCAGCGGCACGGTCGCGAGCGTGCCGGCGACACCGAAGAAGATCAAAAGCGGCTTGCGGCCGATCTTGTCGGAGATCGCGCCGTAGATCGGCTGCAGGATGGTGGCGAAGATCAGCGTGCCGAAGATCACGAAAGTCGTCTGGTCCTCGGTCAATCCGACCGAGAGCTTGACGAAGGTCTGCATGTAGGTGGTGAAAGTGTAGAACGCCGCGGTGCCGCCGGCGGTGAGGCCGACCACCAGCAGCAGCTCGCGCGGATAGCGCAGCAGATTGGCGAGCGAGCCGGTCGGCTTCACGACCTTCTTGGCTTCCTCGAAGGCCTCGGTCTCGTGCAGATTGCGCCGCATCACTGCGGCAAAAATCGCGAGCGCCGCACCGATCGCGAACGGGATGCGCCAGCCCCAGGCCTTCAGTTCCTCCGGCGTGAGGAAGACCTTTTGCAGGAGCAGGAGCACGATGATCGCGGTGAGTTGGCCGCCGATCAGCGTGACGTACTGGAAGCTCGAATAGAAGCCGCGATGCCTGGGGTCGGCAACTTCGCTGAGGTAAGTGGCGCTGGCGCCGTATTCGCCGCCGAGGCTGAGGCCCTCGATGATGCGGGCGAGCGCCAGGATCACCGGCGCTGCGAATCCGATCGTCGCATAGGTCGGCGTCAGCGCGATGATCAGCGAGCCGAAGCACATGAAGACGACCGACAGGGTCAGCGAGATGCGCCGGCCGAAATGGTCGGCGAGGTAGCCGAAGAACCAGCCGCCCAGCGGGCGCATCAGGAAGGTCGCCGCGAACACCACGGCGACATTCAATTGCTGTACGACGGGGTCATTGCCGGGGAAGAACGCCGGGGCGAAATAGAGCGCAAACGCGGTGTAGGCGTAGAAGTCGTACCACTCGACGAGATTGCCGATCGAGCCGATGAAGATCGCCTTGATCCGGCGTTCGGCGTCGGCGAGGTCAATGTGGTCGGAGGCCGGTTGGATTGCTTGC
The DNA here is from genome assembly GCF_038969555.1 of Bradyrhizobium sp. B117. Lineage (NCBI taxonomy): Bacteria > Pseudomonadati > Pseudomonadota > Alphaproteobacteria > Hyphomicrobiales > Nitrobacteraceae > Bradyrhizobium > Bradyrhizobium sp. B117. The sequence continues at coordinate 7,088,956 of NZ_CP152414.1, read as the reverse complement.
TCAGTCACGTCCGGCCTCTCAGTATCTCTGTCGGAAAGGTCTACATCGCCTTTTCCAGCAAAAATGGCAACTGGCGGGGGCCTCTCACCGTGCCCTGGGACCAGGTCACGGTGCCTGCCGGATCCAGGGCGAAGTCCGGAATCCGCTTCAGCCATTCCTCCAGCGCCACCTGCATCTCCATGCGTGCAAGATTGGAACCGACGCAGCGGTGGATGCCGAGGCCGAAGGCGGCGTGGCGGTTCTCGCGGCGGTCGATCACGACTTTGTCAGCGTCCGGAAACATCTTTGGATCCCGGTTGGCGGCCGGGAAGGACAGCAGCACCATGTTGCCCGTCTTGACCGGGCAGCCCGAGATCGTGGTCTCCTTGACCACCTCGCGGGCCATCGTGACGGGCGAATAGGCGCGCAACAATTCCTCCACCGCGGTCGGGATCAGCCCGGGCTGGGCGATCAGCCGCTCGCGGTCAACAGGCGTTTTGGCCAGATGCCAGAGCGAGGAGCCGATCGCGCTCCAGGTGGTGTCGATGCCGGCGATCAGGAGCAGCCGCAGCGAGCCCAGCACGTGGGAATCCTCGAGCGGATTGCCCTCCTTGTCCTTCGCATTCATCAAATAGGAGATCAGGTCGTTGGTCGGCTTGTTCTTGCGCTCCTCGATGTGTCCGCTGAAATAGGCGCTCATCTCCTGCACCGCCTGGAGCAGCACGTTCTCGTCCTTGATGCCGAGCTCGAGGATCATGTGGATCCAGTTGATGAAGAGGTCGCTGTCGGTCTCGGGAATGCCGAGCATGTGCGCGATTGCGCGCACCGGGATGTGCTTGGTGTAGCGGTCCGCCGCATCGATCCGGCCCTCGGCGATGAATCCGTCGATCAGCTCGTTGCAGATGGCGCGCACCCGCGGCTCGAGCTTTTTCATCGCGTCCGGTGTGAAAGGCGGCAGCAGCAGCTGCTTGGCCGGCTTGTGCACGGGCGGGTCGGACGTGATCGGCGGGGCGGCATTCCTGCTGGTGATCTCCGGCCGCACGTCGCGGACGATGATGCGGCGGGACGAGAAATGCTCGGTGTCATTGGCGATCGCGCGCACAGCTTCGTAGGTCGTCGGCATGTAGCAGCCGAGGAACCGCTCGGTATGTACGACGGGACTGGCGGCGCGCAGTTCTTCCCAGATCGGGAAGGGGTCGTCGGTCCATTGCGGGTCGGTGTGGTCGAAATCATGGACCCAGTCGGTCACGGGCGGATGGGCGGCGGGCTGGCTGACGTCGGACATCTCGAAAATCCCTTGTAGCTCGCGTTCGTTGGCAACTCGCGGGGCGCGGGGAGCTCCCCGCTACTCTTCGATCACATCGATTGCGATTTCCGGGCAGTTGGATTTGGCAAGCCAGGCCTTGTCTTCGAGGCCCGGTGGAACGACGCCATCGCCAGCCTCATGGGCGTTGCCGTATTCGTCGAGCTCGAACAGCTCCGGCGCGAGCGCCTTGCACCGTGCGTGGCCCTGGCACTTGTCGGGATCGACGTGAACCCTCAGTCGCTCTGTCATGGCGGCTTCCTCGGTCGTATGCGCGGGGCCGGAAGGGCGGCGCGTTCCTCGTGTCTATCTTGTCCGCGACATTTGCGGCTTATTCTAAGTTATATGCTATTACATTCGCGACAGGCTTCCCCTGTCAAGCGCAAACTTATAGGCTTGACCGCAACATGCGCTCACAACTCGCTCGCAAGCCCGAGAAGACCTACCATCACGGCGATCTCCGCGACGCTCTGATCAAGGCCGCGTTGCGCGAGGCGGAGCAGGGCGGGGTGGAAGCAATCAGCATCAAGGCGCTGGCAAAGCAGCTCGGCGTCTCGCAGCCGGCGCCATACCGGCACTTTGCCGATCGCGAGGCGCTGCTTGCGGCGGCGACGGCCGAAGCGTTCCGGCAGCTCAGCGCGATCCTGCGCGAGGCGATGGCGAAACCGTCGAAGCAATCGAAGCTGTCGCGCCTGGCGCAGGCGACGCTCGATTTCGGCCTGCGCCGCAACGGCATCTACCGGTTGATGTTCGCATCCCGCATCGTGTCATGCGCGGCCAAGGACAGCGAGCTGCACGCGGCGACGCGCGAGACGTTCGGGCTCGTGATCGAAGCGCTGGAATCGCCCGCCGTCGGCTATTTGCGCGAGCGGCAGGCCCTGAAGATCTGGGCCGCGCTGCACGGAGTGGTGATGCTGGCCGAGCAGGGCCTGTTCACCGGCGAGTCGGCGCACGCGACGCGCGAGGAGCTGGTCGAGGATTTTGTCAACGAGACGAAGGCGGCGCTCGCGGTCGCGATCAAGGACGCGCGGCGCCAGAAGAAGGCCGGCGCTTAGGCTTTCGCCTTCAGCAGCCTCATGAGCTTCTCGACTGCACTGTCTGGCGTTGTCACCACGGGACGGCCGGTGGCCTCCGCGACCAGCGCGGCCGTCGACGCGATACTGAACTGCGCCAGCGCAATGACGTCGCAATCGCGCAGGTCTTTTGATGCTTCGACAATCAGCCGGTCGTGCGTGGCGCGGTCCCCGCGGTCGAGCGCCGCCAGCGCGCCCTCGGCGAGCTTCGGCACGATCTGGACGGAGGCGGGAAACTCCGGCGGCATCGACACCAGCGTCGGCGGGAAGGTCGAGAGCAGCCCGATCCGCTTGCCCATCGTCACGGCACGCTCGATCATCGCTTCATTGGGCTTGAGGACCGGCATCGGCGCATGCGCCCGCGCCACCGCTTCGATGCAGGGGCCAAAGGCCGAGCAGGTGAACAGGATCGCATTTGCTCCGGTCGCCGCCGCATAGTCGCCGAGCGCGAGGAAGCGCTCGGTCATGGCATCGTTGAGTGCGCCGTCGCGGGCCAGATCCGCCGACAGGCTGTCGTCGAGCAGATTCATCAGCCGCGCCTCCGGCCACGCCTGCGCGAATGCCGCCTCGATCGGGGCGATGGAGTGCTTGAGGGCGTGGATCAGGGCGATACGCATCGTATGTCTCGTCTCCCTCTCCCCGTTCTTACGGGGAGAGGGGTGGGGTGAGAGCTTCCTTACTTGAACGGCACGGCGTACATCAAGCCGCCCTTGCTCCAGAGGCCGTTGAGGCCGCGCTCGAGCTTGAGCGGGCTCGCCTTGCCGACATTGCGCTCGTAGATCTCGCCGTAATTGCCGGTGGCCTTGATCGCGATGACCAGCCATTTGTTGTCCAGCCCGAGCCGCGAGCCGAGATCGCCGGTGGCGCCCAGCAGGCGCTGGATCGCGGGGGTCTGCGACTTCGTCATCTCCTCGACATTGGCTTGCGTGACGCCGAGCTCTTCAGCCTCGATCAGGCCGTAATGCAGCCAGGTGATGATGTCGCTCCAGACTTCGTCGCCGTTGCGCGTGAAGGGGCCGAGCGGCTCCTTGCTGATGGTCTGCGGCAGCACGACGTAATCGGCCGGGTTCGGCGCGGCGGTCGTCACGGCGCCGGCAAGCGCGGAGGCGTCCTGGGTCATGGCATCGCAGCGGCCGCCGAAGAAGGTCTGGTACATGGTGTCGACGCGGTCGAACACCAGCGGCTTCCAGTCGATGCCGTTGGCGCGGCCGTAGTCGCCGAGCGTGACCTCATGCGTGGTGCCCTGCGCGACGCAGACGGTGGCGCCCTTGAGGTCCTTCAGCTCCTTCACGCCGAGGTCCTTCTTCACGACAAAGCCCTGGCCATCGTAGAAATTGATCGGACCCTGGCGCAGGCCCAGCGTCACGCCGCGCAAATAGGTCTGGGTCGAGTTGCGGTAGAGCACGTCGATCTCGCCCGATTGCAGCGCCGTGAAGCGGTTCTGCGCCGTCAGCGAGACGTAGCGCACCTTGCTGGCATCACCGAGCACGCCGGCCGCGAGCGCGCGGCAATAGTCGACGTCGAGACCCTTGTAATTGCCTTGCGAGTCAGGTGCGGAGAAGCCGGCAAAGCCGGCGCTGACGCCGCATACCAGCGTGCCGCGGCTCTTCACCGTGTCCAGCGTCGCCGCGGATGCGACAACCGTCGATGCCGCGAGCACGCCCGCTGCGATAACCACTTTCCTCATTCTACTCTCCCCTCAGTGATTGACACTACGCAACACATTGTCGACGGCCGTGCCGAGCTTGTCGACGATCTGATCGATCTCGTCTGCCGAGGCGATATAGGGCGGCGCCAGCAGCACATGATCGCCGCGGACGCCGTCCACGGTGCCGCCGCCGGGATAGCAGCCGAGCCCGCCGGCAAAGGCTTCCGCCTTGATCTTCTGGTGCAGCTTGAGCGCCGGGTCGAACGAGGTGCGGCTGGCGCGATCGGCGACGAGCTCGATCGCCCAGAACAGGCCGCGCCCCCTGATGTCGCCGACATGGCGGTGATTGCCGAAGCGCTCGGTCAGCCTCTGCTCGAGCTGCTTGCCGCGCTCCTTCACGCGGTCGAGCAGGTGGTCCTCGCGGATCACATCCTGCACCGCGAGCGCGGCTGCGCAGGCGAGGGGATGGGCGAGATAAGTGTGGCCGTGCTGGAACGCGCCGGAGCCTGACCGGATGGTGTCGATGATCTCTCTGCTCGCGAGCATCGCGCCGATCGGCTGGTAGCCGCCGCCAAGACCCTTCGCGATCGCCTGGATGTCAGGCGCGATGCCTTCCTGCTCCCAGGCGTGCGTCGTGCCGGTGCGGCCCATGCCGCTCATGACCTCGTCGAGAATGAGCAGCGCGCCATGCCGGTCGCAGATCTCGCGCATCGCCTTGAAATAGCCGTCGGGCGCCGTCACCGCGCCGGCGGTGGCGCCGACAACGGGCTCTGCGAGGAATGCTGCGACCGTGTCGGGACCAAGTCGCTGGAACTCGGCCTCGAGTTCGGCGGCAAGGCGCGCGACGAACTGTGCATCGGTCTCGCCGTCGTGCTTCTCGTGATAGGCGAAGGCCGGCGTCACATGGCTGAACGCGGCCGAGAGCAGCGGCGCATAGGGTGCGCGGCGCCAGGCATTGCCGCCGGCGGCGAGCGCGCCGAGCGTGTTGCCGTGATAGCTCTGCCGCCGCGCGATGAAATGCTGCCGCTGCGGCTCGCCGCGTTCGATGAAATATTGCCGCGCCAGCTTGATGCTGGCCTCGATCGCCTCCGACCCGCCGCTGACGAAATAGGCGTAACCGAGGCCGCCCGGCTCGTGCCCGACCAGCCTTTCGGCGAGCGCCTCGGCCGGCTCGGACGAGAAAAAGGCGGTATGGGCATAGGCCAGCGTCGAGGCCTGCTTGGCAATCGCCGCGATCACGCGCGGATGCTGGTGCCCGAGGCAGGACACCGCGGCGCCACCGGACGCATCGATCACCCGGCGCCCGTCCTCGGCGAAGAGATAGACGGCTTCGCCGCCGATCGCCTTGGGCGGCGTTTCGCGGAGCGAGCGGTGCAGCACGCGGCTGGTGCGGGTGCTCATGGGTCAACCTTTCTCTGAGACGTAGGTGGAGGCCGCGGCGAGCCGCGCTTCGGTATGTTCCAGGCGCTTCTTCGCGGCGGTGCCGCCGAGCGAGAACGTCACCGCAGCAAGCGACTGCGCGATCGCGATGGCGCCGGTGAGGCTGGGGAAGAAGCCGGGGGACGAGGCTGCCTCGAACAGCAGCACCTGGTCGGCGCCCTCGGCCATCGGTGCCGAGAGGCTGTCCGCGATCGCGATCAACGTTGCGCCGGCGCGATGAGCAGCTTGCGCGACCCGCACGCTCGCGTTCGTGTAGGGCAGGAAGCCGACGACGATGACGGCTTCGCCGGGACGGAAGGCGCCGAGATCGAGATCGTCGGGGCCGGATGCGCCGACGAGCTGCACCTGTTCCGGGCGGAACAGCCGCAGCTCGTAGTTCAAGAGCTCCGCGACGCTGCGGCAGCTGCGGTAGCCGGCGATCCAGATTCGCTTGGCCTCGTGCAGCGCACGGGCCGCTTCCGCGATGGGTTGCGCCGGAATACGTGGCAGGCCGGCGCCTTCGGCCGCGAGCTTGTCGATGACGAGCGCGACATCGGCGTTGGGGCCATGACGCCGGCCCTTCGCCCTGGCGGAGAAAGGCGAGGTCTGCGACGGCCGCCGCGCTTCGGTCAGCGCCGCGCGGAGATCGTCCCAGCCGGAATAGCCGATCGCCTTGGCAAGCCGTGTGAACGCGGCGGGATCGGCGCCGGCTTCCGCGGCGAGGTCGCGCATCGAGCGGGTGGTGGCGTCGTAATCATTGGCGGCGACGAAGCGGCCGACCTCCTGCAGGCGCAGGGGAAGCGATGGCAATGCGATGCGCAGTTCGCTCAAAGGCGAGGATTTCGCGGGCTCGGCCATGAAACATTTGTTGCATGAATCTGGAATTGGTGCAACAGTTGACGTGCGCCGCCGGAAATCGTTGCTTTTGAGAAGGATTTTTGTGCTGTGACATCAGACGCGCCAAGACCGCCGCCGCGTCGCCGCTTGTTCGGCGCATGGGGCCCCCGCGAGCTGAAGGGCCTGTTCTGGCAGGTGCTGGTGGTCGGGATCGCGGTTGCGATCATCGCCTTCCTCTGGTCCAACACCGTCACCAATCTCACCGCCCGCCGCATCACGACCGGCTTTGCCTTCCTCGGCCGCGAGGCCGGCATGCCCATCGCCGACAGCCTGCTCGCCTATAGTCCGAGGGATACGTATCTCTGGGCGTTCGTCGTCGGCGTCGCCAACACCTTGCGCGTCGCGGTGATCGGCATCGTGCTAGCCACCGTCCTGGGTACGCTGATCGGCATCTCCAGGCTGTCCACCAACTGGCTGCTGTCACGGCTCGCCGCCGTCTATGTCGAGACGCTCCGCGACATCCCGCTGCTGCTCCAGCTTCTGTTCTGGTACGTGCTCATGCAGGCGCTGCCGGCCGCTCGCGCGGCGTGGCGGCCGGTCGAGGGCGTGTTCCTGTCCAATCGCGGCCTGATCCTGCCGGCGGTCCCGATTGGCCTGCCGCAGCTCTGGGTGCTCGGCACGGCCGTGCTTGGGCTTGCCCTATTCTATCTCATCCGGCGACGGTTGATCGCGGAGCAGATGCGCGACGGCAAACCGCGGCCAGCCTGGCCCTTTGCGCTTGGTCTCATTGTCGTGCTTCCGGTGGCAGTCTCGCTTTTGCTCGGCGTATCCTGGACAATCGAGTGGCCGCAGCTGCGCGGCTTCAACTTCGTCGGCGGGCTCACGCTCGCGCCGGAATATTTCGCGCTGCTGATCGCGCTCGTCACCTACACCTCGGCCTTCATCGCCGAGATCGTGCGCAGCGGCATCCAGTCGGTGCCGCGCGGGCAGTGGGATGCCGCCAATGCGCTTGGCCTCCGCCGCAGCTTCATGCTGCGGCAGATCATCCTGCCGCAGGCACTGCGCGTCATCGTGCCACCGATGACGAGCCAATATCTCAATCTCACCAAGAACTCCTCGCTCGCGGTCGCGATCGGTTACCAGGACGTTGTCTCGGTCGCCAACACCACGCTGAACCAGACCGGCCAGGCGATCGAGGCGATCGCGTTGATCATGGCGGTGTTCCTGACCATCAGCCTGTCCATCAGCTTCTTCATGAACTGGTACAATGCGCGCATCGCGCTGGTGGAGCGCTGAGCATGACCGCGATCACCGACATCCCCGATGCACCGCGTGCCGCGCGCCGCCCGCAGGCAGGCAATCCGGTGCTGCGCTGGCTGCGCACGAACCTGTTCTCGTCGATCCCGAACGGCATCCTCACGGTCGTGCTGCTGGCGCTGCTCGCCAAGGGCATCTTCAGCTTCGTGCAATGGGGCATCGCAAATGCGGTCTGGGTGACGCCCGCGAACGACTCCAGCGCCTGTCGTGCCGCGCGTGGCATCGGTGCCTGCTGGGCGATCATCCCCGAAAAATACCGCTTCATCCTGTTCGGCACCTATCCGTTCGACGAGCAGTGGCGGCCGGCGCTGTCGGTCGTGCTGTTCATCGCGCTGTATTATGTCTCGACCCGTCGCGCCCTGTGGCGGCGCGAGCTGGTCTATCTCTGGATCGGCGCACTGGCGCTGATCAGCGTGCTGATGTGGGGCGGCGTGTTCGGCCTGTCCTTCGTCTCGCAGGATCGCTGGGGCGGCCTGCCGGTGACGCTGATCCTGGCGACGTTCGGTCTCGCCTTCGGCTTCCCGCTCGGCATTCTCGTCGCGCTCGGCCGGCGCTCAAAACTGCCGGCGATCCGCTCGCTCAGCGTGCTCTATGTCGAGCTGATCCGCGGCGTGCCGCTGGTGAGCCTCTTGTTCATGGCGAGCGTGATGTTTCCGCTGTTCATGCCCGCCGGCTTCAACATTGACAAGCTCTTGCGGGCCCAGATCGCGATCATCCTGTTTGCCGGGGCCTATCTTGCCGAGGTCATCCGCGGTGGCCTCCAGGCCGTGCCGCGTGGGCAGTATGAAGCGGCGGATGCGCTGGGGTTGTCCTATTGGCGCAAGCACCGGCTGATCATCCTGCCGCAGGCGATCCGCCACGTCATTCCGCCGCTGGTCAACACCTTCATTGCCTTCTTCAAGGACACCAGCCTCGTCCTGATCATCGGCATCTTCGATCTGCTGACGACAGCCAAAACCGCGATCATCGATCCGGCCTGGCAGCAGTTTTCGGTCGAGGTCTATATCTTCGTCGCCGCGATCTATTTTGTGTTTTGCTTTGCGATGTCGCGCTACAGTCGGAGCCTGGAGGCTCACACCGCCGCGAGGTAAATCCAGGAGCACGAAATGTTTATGCCGCGCCTATAGCAGGAGCATCGATTCAGACTGGGAATCCTACGTTGCGAAACCCACCTTTGGTTTGCTGGTGGGCTTCAACACGAGGCACGTCAAATCATGATGAAATCTGTTCTCGCCGCGTCGGCCGTTCTGGTCGCGCTTTGCTCCGCTGCCGACGCCCGCGATGTGGCGCACCATCCAACCATGGCTTCGGAAGCGGCTGTCCGGATGTCACAGGTCCATCCGGGCTCCATGGCTTACACTGCAATGTCGGAGGATGCGGGCTACGACGCGCATCAGTATCATGGCGGCCCGAAAGCAGACGACTAGGGCACGCGGATGCCGGCACCGGGGGACAGCTAAGGTCCCCCGGCGCGGCCCGCATCATGCCTTGACCTTCGGTTCGATCGGCGTCGTCCCGCGCAGGCCCAGAATATCCTCCAGCACCTTTGCGCCCGCGAGCACCTGCGCATCCGCGCGCGGGGCGCCGACCACCTGCACGCCGACCGGCAGGCCCGAGGCTGTGAAGCCGCAAGGCAGTGACAGCGACGGGCAGCAGGCGAGGGTGATCGCGTAGACGATGCCGAGCCATTCGACGTAGTTCTCGAATTTCTTGCCAGCGCATTCGGCGACATAGCGGTGCTCGATCGGGAACGGCGGCACGATGGTCGTCGGCGTCAGCAACAGATCATAGGTCTTGAAGAACTCGATCGCGCGCGCGGTCATGCCGACGCGCTGCGCTTCGGCGCGCGCGAGTTGCTCGACCGTGAGCTTGAGGCCTTCCTCGATGTTCCAGATCACCTCGGGCTTGAGCAGGTCGCGCTTGGTGCGCAGTAGGTTGGCCTTGGTGATCGCAAAATCGAAAGCGCGCAACACGTGGAAACATTCATGCGCCTCGCGCCAATCCGGATGCGCCTCCTCGACGATGGCGCCGGCTTCCGCAAAACGCTCCGCCGCCTTGCGCGTGATCGCCTTCACCTCGGGATCAACCGGCGTAATGCCGAGATCGGGCGAATAGGCGATGCGCTTCGGCCTCTTGCCGGATTGCGCGGCCGACAGGAACGAGGTCAGAGGCGCGGGCAGCGACAACGGGTCGGCGGCATAGTCGCCGCTCATGGCATCGAGCAGCAGCGCGAGATCCTCGACATTGCGCGCCATCGGGCCGACCACGCCGAGATTGCGGTCGATCGCCGATTTCGGTGTATGCGCGACGCGGCCGATGCTCGGCCGCATGCCGACGACGCCGCAGAACGCCGCGGGGCTGCGCAGGGAGCCGCCCATGTCGGAGCCCTGGGCGAGCCAGGCTATGCCGGTGGCGAGCGCCACTGCGGCGCCGCCCGACGAGCCAGCCGCCGACTTTGACGTATCCCAGGGATTGAGCGTCGCGCCGAACACCTCGTTGAAGGTGTTGGCGCCGGCACCGAATTCCGGCGTGTTGGATTTGGCGTAGACCACCGCGCCGTTGGCCTCGAGGTTCTCGACCATGAGGTCGGACGTTGCTGGGATGTTATCCCTGAAGATCGGCGAGCCCTGGGTGTTCAGGACGCCCGCGACGTCAGTCAGGTCCTTGATCGGAACCGGCAGGCCCGCGAGCAGGCCGCGCGCGCCGGCCGGCTTCTGCATCAGCGCCTTGGCATGGTCGCGCGCGCGATCGAAGCACAGCGTCGGCAGCGCGTTGACCTTGCCGTCGACCTCCTTGACGCGCTTCTCCACCACATCCAGCAGTTCGAGCGGCGAGACGTCGCCGGAGCGCAGCTTGTCGACGACGGTGCAGGCGGTGTCGCGGATCAGGTCTTGAGACAATTATCTTACTCCTGTGCTTATTCTTTGGTCGTCATTGCGAGCGCAGCGAAGCAATCCACTCTGTCACCGCGGCCACATTCCTGGATTGCTTCGCTTCGCTCGCAATGACGAGGATAGAGTCAACCCCATCCCGCGCTGATGCCGCCGTCCACCGTATAGATCACGCCGGACGTATAGCCCGCGCGATCCGACGCCAGGAACGCCATGAGGTCGCCGATCTCGCGCGCATGCGCAGGCCGGCCGAGCGGCAGGCTCTTCTGGAATTCCTTGTAGCGGCTCTCGTCACCGAACTGGTGCTTTGCGCGGGTCTTGAGCAGGGTGACGTGACGGTCGGTGCCGACGGGCCCGGGATTGATGCCGACCACGCGAATGTTGTCGGCGAGGCTTTTTCCCCCGAGCGCGCGGGTGAAGGCCATCAGCGCGGCATTGCCGGCGCTGCCGCAGATATAGTTGGCATCGAATTTCTCGCCGGCAGCACCAATGTCATTGACGATCACGCCGCCGCCCCTGGCCTTCATCTGCGCATAGATCTGCCGCGTCAGGTTGATGTAGCCGAACACTTTCAATTCCCAGGCGTGTCGCCAGGTCGCCTCGTCGATCTTGTCGATCGAGCCGCCGGGAATGTCGCCGGCGTTGTTGACAAGGACATCGATCTCGGCCGCCTCCCTGGCGAGCCGCGCAATGTCCTCGGCCTTGCGCAAATCCACGATGCTGGTTGCGGCATCGATCTGGTGCGCGGAGCGCAGGCGCTCGGCCAGCACCTTGAGCTGGTCGCCGCTGCGGGCGGCGAGCAGGAGATGCGCGCCTTCTTCAGCGAAAGCCTCGGCGGCGGCGGCGCCAATGCCCTTGGACGCGCCTGTGATCAGGACGCGCTTGCCACGCAGATGCAGATCCATGAGAGGTACTCGCAAGGATGGGAACAGGATGAAACCAGTAGGCGCTCGGCCGCGCCATGGTCAACATTGCAGTGCAGCGTTGCGCTGCCCGCGACTTTGGTCCATTGCAGTGCGGTCAAAACGCGGCGGCTGCCGGACCAACGAAGGACGTTCTCGATGAGCAAGAAACAATACCGGATCGCAGTCATTCCCGGCGACGGCATCGGCAAGGAAGTGATGCCCGAAGGCCTGCGCGTTCTGGAGGCAGCGGCAAAGAAGCACGGCGTCTCATTGCATTTCGACCATTTCGACTTCTCGTCCTGGGACTATTACGAGAAGCACGGCCAGATGATGCCCGACGACTGGAAGGAGAAGATCGGCAAGCACGATGCGATCTATTTCGGCGCGGTCGGCTGGCCGGCCAAGATTCCGGATCACGTCTCGCTGTGGGGCTCGCTGATCAAATTCCGCCGCGAGTTCGACCAGTATGTGAATTTGCGCCCGGTGCGGCTGATGCCCGGCGTGCCGTCGCCGCTGGCGAACCGCAAGCCCGGCGACATCGATTTCTGGGTGGTGCGCGAGAATACCGAAGGCGAGTATTCCTCGGTCGGCGGCCGCATGTTCCCGGACACCGACCGCGAATTCGTGACGCAGCAGACGGTGATGACCCGCACCGGCGTCGACCGCATCCTGAAATTTGCTTTCGAGCTCGCGCAGTCGCGGGCGAAGAAGCACCTGACGTCGGCGACCAAGTCGAACGGCATCTCCATCACCATGCCCTATTGGGACGAGCGCGTGGAGGCGATGGCCAAGAAGTTCCCGGGCGTGAAGTGGGACAAGTACCACATCGACATTCTCACCGCGAACTTCGTGCTGCATCCGGACTGGTTCGACGTCGTGGTCGGCTCGAACCTGTTCGGCGACATCCTCTCCGACCTCGGCCCGGCCTGCACCGGCACCATCGGCATCGCGCCGTCGGGCAACATCAATCCCGAGGGCGATTTCCCGTCGGTGTTCGAGCCGGTGCACGGCTCGGCGCCCGACATCGCAGGGCAGGGCATCGCCAACCCGATCGGCATGATCTGGTCGGGCGCAATGATGCTCGAGCATCTCGGCGAGAAGGTCGCCGGCAAATCGATCGTCGAGGCGATCGAGCGGACGCTGGCCGAACGCACGTTGCGGACCAAGGACCTCGGCGGCAATGCCGACACCACGGCCTGCGGCAAGGCAGTCGCGGACATGGTGGATTGAGACGGCCAGTTTTCCCCTCTCCCCTTGTGGGAGAGGGTGTCTCGCCGCATAGCGGCGAGACGGGTGAGGGTCTGTCTCCGCAGATGCAGACCTATCAGTCGTAGAATTGCTCGCGGAGAGAACCCCTCATCCGGCGCCATAGCCGATGCGAAGCATCGGCGTTCTTAAGAACGGCGGCCGAAGGCCGCCTATGCCACCTTCTCCCACAAGGGGAGAAGGGAAGGACAGCGGTGGTTTGGCGCGCACCCTACACATACGACTTCCGCGCCGGATCGAAGATCGGCGGATAGTCGTTCTCGTCGAGCAGGTCGAGAAACGGATCGAGCCCCCTGGACTTGATCAGCCCGAGCTCCTGCTGCGAGATCAGGTTTACCGTCAAAATCTCCACCGGATCGCCTGCGATCTCCAGTGCCTCGGCGATGCTCTTATCCGGGCCGATGATCGGCGTGAGAAACAGGAACGTCTGGAAGTCCGTTCCCGCAACCGGCGGCCAGGGCAGCGCGACGCGGTGACCGAAGCCGAACCAGGTCGTGTCGATGAACGGCAGATTGGCCAGCCAGCGCAGATTGGCGCAGATCTCCTCTGTCGGCTCGCGGACGTACCACATCAGCTCGGCACGCGGTTTTGCCTCCCCATGCACGCCCGACATGCGTTGCTCGCTCATGCCGTTGGTGAGAAGGACATAACCTTCGTCAGATCCCTCTTGGCAGACCGGCACGAAATCGCGGCCAAAGGCGTGAATGTCGAGGCGGCGCTCGGCGCTGTCGGTGAAGCTGTGCTCGGGCTCGCCAAGCTCGCTCTCATAGATCGCGAGCCGATGCCGATAGAGGTCGGCCGAGCCTGACGGCCGATCTGAGCCGGACATGAACTTTGCGAGACGGGAGAGCATGTGAACCTCTGGGGCGGATGTGAGCAGGGATATCCGCGTTGTCGTAAGGCAACGCGGACCGGTTCAAATCCATCCCGCAGGTGCGCCAATGTTTCGCCCTGGTCCAGCCTCTGTTGCGCAATTGTGCATTCGGCCGGAACTCTTCCGAGCATTGGGCTCCGTCGCGATCAGCCCGCGATCTTCTCGATCGTCGCCTGATCCAGCCCGAACTTCTTCCCGGCGTCGAGAATCTCCTGCCAGGTGGTCGGATCGACCGGAATGCCGTCGGCGAGGCGCTTTGTCTTGGTCTCGCGCTCGGGCTCGCCGGCGATCTTGACCTTGTCGACGCCGGGGCCGGGAGGCGAGCCGGTGTGCCAGGCGACAAAACTCTCGACTTCGCGTGCGAGGTTTTCGCCGGTGCCGAGCTTGTCCGGGTCGATGACGATCGAGAGCATGCCGTTGAGGACGTTGTACTTGCCGTCCGACGGGCCCTTGACCACCTGTCCGCCGGAGAGCGCGCCGCCGAGGATTTCGCACACCAGCGCGAGGCCCGAGCCCTTGTGCTCGCCGAACGGCAGGATGGCGCCGTGCGGCGGGATCACGGTGTAGCGCGGATTGGTGGTCGGCTTGCCCTCATTGTCGATGATGGTGCCGGGCTCGAGCTCGACGCCCTTGTTGTGGGCGACGCGGGTCTTGCCTTGCGCGATCCTGCTGGTGGCGAAGTCGAGCACAATCGGGTCCTTGCCCCTGCGCGGGATGCCGACGCAGAACGGGTTGGTGCCGTGGCGCGCATCGCTGCCGCCCCAGGGCGCCACGATTGGGCGCGAGATCACGTTGACGAAGTGAATCGAGACCAGCCCGTGGTCGATGCACTGCTCGGCCCAGTGGCCGATGCGGCCGATGTGATGCGAGTTGGAGAGGCCGACGAGACACACGCCGTTGCGCCTGGCGCGCTCGGCCGCCAGCTCCATCGCTTCATGGCCGATCACCTGGCCGTAGCCGGTGAGGCCGTCGAGGGTGAGAAGCGGACCGGTGTCGAGCACGATCTTGACGTGCTGGTTCACGGCGAGGCCGCCATTGGTGACGCTCTGGACATAGCGCGGGATCATGCCGACGCCGTGGGAGTCGTGTCCCTTCAGATTGGCCTCGACGAGGTTGGTGGAGACGAGCTCGGCTTCGCGGTCCGAGGAGCCGCCGGCCTTGACGATGGCGTGGATGGCGTTGGTAAGCGGCTCTGCCTTGATGGTGCGGTAGTCGGCCATTGTTGTTGCTCTTATCCTTTCACGATGCGGCGGCAGTGGACCCAGGCCGCTTCAATCAGGTTCTCGCTCGCCTCCGGCGTGCGGAAGGCCGAATGCGCCGACAGCGTCACGTTCGGAATCCTGGTCAGCGGATGGTCCGCCGGCAGCGGCTCGGTGTTGAAGACGTCGAGGCCGGCATGGCGGATATGCCCCGACTTCAACGCGTCGATCATGGCGGCTTCATCGACGATCGCGGCGCGGGCGGTGTTGACGAGGATGACACCAGGCTTCATCGCAAAGATCTTTTCGCGCGTGATCATGCCGCGCGTCTCGTCGTTGAGCAGCAGATGCAACGATACGACGTCGCTTCGCGCCAAGACGCTGTCGAGATCGGTGAACTCGACGCCGGGATGGCTCTTTGGCGAGCGGTTCCAGGCGATGACCTTCATGCCTGAGCCGGACGCGATGCGCGCAACTTCAGCGGCGATGCCGCCGAAGCCGATCAGGCCGAGCGTCTTGCCGGTGAGCTGCATGCCGTCCTCGCGCAGCCAATTGCCGGCGCGCATCTCGCGGTCCATCATCGCGATGACGCGGGCGGAGGACCACATCAGCGCGATCGCGGATTCGGCGACCGCCGTGTCGCCATAGCCCTTGATCAGATGCACGGAGATGCCGAGCTCGGCGAGCTCCTCCGGGTTCATGTAGCTGCGCGCGCCGGTGCCGAGGAAGACGACGTGCTTGAGCCCCGTGCATTTCTTCGCGACTTCGGTCGGCAGCGCCGTGTGGTCGACGATCGCGATCTCGGCGCCGTCGAGAACTTCCGGATATTGCTCAGGCTTGATATCAGGGTCCCGGTGGATCCGCACCTTGGGATCACCGGGCTTTTCCAGCCGCTCCATGATCACGGCGAGGGCTTCGTTGGCGTCGACGAAAACTCCGCGCATGGCTCCCTCCGATCAGGACGCGACGCCGGCGATCGCCAGCACGGTATGCATGAGCACGTTGGTGCCCGCGGCACAATCGGGCTGGGTGGCATCTTCCAGCTCGTTGTGGCTGATGCCGTCCTTGCAGGGCACGAACACCATCGCCGCCGGCATCACGGTGTTGAGATTGCAGGCATCGTGGCCGGCGCCGGAGGTGATGCGGCGGGAGGAATAGCCGAGTGTCTTGGCCGCGTTCTCGACGGCTACAATGAGCTTGGGATCGAAATGCGTCGGCGGCTTGCGCCAGACGAGATCAATCTTGACCTCGACCTTGCGGCGCGCGGCGATCTCGGCAATGGCGGCGCGCAGGTCGCGGTCGAGCGCATCCATGATCGCGCCATCGGCGCTGCGGCAATCCATGGTGAAGGCGATTTCGCCGGGAATGACATTGCGCGAGGGGTTTGCGATCACGGCTTCGCCGATGGTGCCGACGGCGTTCGGCCCGTGCTTCTTGGCGATGGCCTCCATCGCCAGCACGATCTCGGAGAGCGTGGCCAGCGCATCGCGCCGCAGCGGCATCGGCGTCGATCCCGCATGGCTCTCGAAGCCGGAGATCTTGCCGTCGTACCAGAGCACGCCCTGGCCGGAATCGACCACGCCGATGGTCTTGCCCTCGGCCTCCAGGATCGGGCCCTGCTCGATGTGCAGCTCGACAAAGCAACCGAGCTTCTGGAAGCCGACCGGCTTGTCGCCGCGATAGCCGATGCTGTCGAGCGCCTGGCCGACGGTGGTGCCCTCGATATCCTTGCGCGACAGGATGTCGTCGGTGGTGAAATCGCCGACATAGGCGGCGGATGCCATCATCGCCGGCGCAAAGCGCGAGCCTTCCTCGTTGGTCCAGTTGACCACGCAGATCGGCGCCTCGGTCTCGATGCCGGCATCGTTCAGCGTGCGGATCACTTCCAGCGCGCCGAGCGTTCCCAAAATGCCGTCATACTTGCCGCCGGTCGGCTGGGTGTCGAGATGCGAACCGATGCCGACGGGCAGCTTCGACATGTCGCGGCCCTTGCGCAGGCCGAACTGCGATCCGAGCGCATCGGTGTGCACTTCCAGGCCTGCCTCTTCGCAGGCCTTGCGGAACCAGTCGCGCACCTGCTTGTCTTCGCTGCTCAGCGTCAGCCGCTTCACACCGCCCTTGGCCGTCGCGCCGAATTGCGCGGTCTCGTGGATGGAGCCCCAGAGACGGGTGGAATCGATTTGCAGATTGGTGGCGGCTCGGCTCATGCGGTCGTTCTCTCTTTTGTCCGGCGCCTTTTTCAATGACCCGCCAGCGCGGGCGCGTCAACCGCAAGGCTCCTCTGCGCAATCTGCCGTGCCAGCTCGGCGACGCGCTCCACCGCGACCACGTCGGGCGAGGCGAGCCAGCTCGCGGTAAAGGTCAGCGGCGCGATCGCGAGATCGGTGTCGAGCAGTTGCAGCCGCCCGTCGGCAAGCTCGTTCTCGACGATGGCGTCGGGGATCACGGCGATGCCGAGCCCCTCGACCGCCATGTGGATGACGGTCGCGAGCGAGGCGGACGCGTGCAGCCGGATCGGCGGCAGCTCCGGCCGGTCGAACACCTCACGCACGACCTCGTACGGCTTGGTCTTGCGCGGGAAGGTGATGATCGGAAACCGCGCGAGCTCCGCCGGCGTGACCGGGCCCTTGCCAAGGCCGAGCGAGGGGCTTGCGAGAAAGCCGATCGGATAGTCCGCAAGCACGCGGTTGTGCACGCCCGAGGCCGACAACGGGCCGACAACGAAGGCCAGCTCGATCTCCTGCGCGAGCAGGCGCGCGGTGAGGTTCGGCGTGATGTCGACCTCGATCTCCAGCGACAGGTTCGGATAGATCTCGTTCACGCTCTTCACAAGGCGCGGCAGCCACGTGTGAACGATGGTCTCGGCGACGCCGAGACGCATCACGCCTCGCATCGCGGAGCGATCGCCAATCTCCGCCATCATCTGGGCGCGCAGGCCGATCAGCTTCTCGGCATAGACCATCATCTGCCGGCCGCTCGGCGTCGGCGAGGCGACGCGATGGTCGCGGTTGAGGAGCTTGACGCCCATCTCGCGTTCGAGCTGCGCGATGCGCTGGGAGATCGCCGGTTGGGTCGTATTGAGCCGTGCTGCGGCGCCGCGGAAGCTGCCGAGCTTCACAACCCAGAGGAAGGTCTCGATCGACCTGAAGTCGAGCATTGGAAGGATTTTCCTGATCGATAAAGCAAGTTTATCGATATCGATTAAAAAGGACGATTAGACTTTATAGTATGCTTGATGTTGGCTGTGCTTGTCGAGTTCATAGGCAGGTCGATCAAATGACTGTTTTAGTGGCAGCGCAGCAAACTGAAACGCCCGACACGCTCCAGAGCCGCAAGGCCCGGCTCGCCTACCGCGACGGGCTGGTCGCTTCCACCGCGGGAATCGCCCCCGGCTTCGTCCAGGGCAATCTGGCGATCCTGCCGGCCGAATACGCCAGCGCCTTTCACCGCTTCTGCCAGCTCAATCCGAAGCCGTGCCCGATCATCGGCATGTCCGATGTCGGCAGCCCGTATATTCCGGCGCTCGGCGCCGATCTCGACATCCGCACCGACGTTCCGCGCTACCGCGTCTGGCGCGACGGCGAGGTAGCGGACGAGCCGACCGACGTGACCAGCTACTGGCGCGACGACCTCGTGACCTTCGTGCTCGGCTGCTCCTTCTCGTTCGAAGAGGCGCTGCTCGATGAGGGTATGCCGATCCGCCATATCGAGCACAATGTGCGTGTCCCGATGTACCGCACCAACATCGCCTGCGGCGTGTCCGGTCCGTTCGCCGGTCCCATGGTGGTGTCGATGCGCCCGTTCAAGCCGGCGGATGCGATCCGCGCGGTGCAGATCACCTCGCGCTATCCCGCCGTGCACGGCGCGCCCGTGCATCTCGGCCATCCGCACCTGATCGGCATCAAGGACATCGCCAAGCCCGACTATGGTGATCCCGTGCCCGTTGCCGACGACGAGATCCCGGTGTTCTGGGCCTGCGGCGTGACGCCGCAATCGGTGATCAACGCCGCGAAGCTCCCGTTCGCGATCACGCATTCGCCTGGCCTGATGCTGGTGACGGATCTGAAGAACAGGACTATGGCCGTGATTTAGGAGGCAGCGTTTGCTGCTTCTTCGGGCTTTACGCTAACCGCCAATCGCTTCATTCGAACAGTCGAAATTCGTAACAGGGGACTTTGCCATGACGATCACTCGCCGCGACGTGCTGCTGGGAGCCACTGCGACAGCTGCGCTGATGCCGCTCGCCGCACGCGCCCAGACCTCGGAAGTCGTGATCGGCGTCATCTATCCGTTCTCTGGCGGCAGCGCGCAGCAGGGCGTCGACGCGCAGAAGGCCTATGAAACCGCGCTCGAGGTCATCAACAAGGATACCGATTTCGATCTGCCGCTGGCCAAGGGCGAGGGCCTGTCGGGCCTCGGCGGCGCCAAGGTGCGGCTCGTGTTTGCCGACCACCAGGCCGATCCGCAGAAGGGCCGCGCCGAGGCCGAGCGCCTGATCACACAGGAGAAGGTCTGCGCCATCATCGGCACCTACCAGAGCGCGGTTGCCGTCACCGTCAGCCAGATCTGCGAACGCTACCAGGTCCCGTTCGTCTCCGCCGACAATTCCTCGCCGAGCCTGCATCGCCGCGGCCTCAAGTACTATTTCCGCGCTGCCCCGCACGACGAGATGTACTCGGCCGCGATGTTCGACTTCTTCGACGCCATGAAGAAGAAGGGCACCAAGATCGAGACGCTGGCGCTGTTCCACGAGGACACCATCTTTGGCACCGATTCCGGCAACGCCCAGGCCAAGATCGCCGGCGAGCGCGGCTACAAGATCGTCTCCGACATCAAGTATCGCGCCAACTCGCCCTCGCTCTCGGCCGAGGTCCAGCAGCTCAAGACTGCCAATGCCGACGTGCTGATGCCGTCGAGCTACACCACCGACGGCATCTTGCTGGTCAAGACCATGGCCGAGCTCGGCTACAAGCCGAACGCGATCGTGGCGCAGGACGCCGGGTTCTCCGAGAAGGCGCTGTACGACGCCGTCGGCGACAAGCTCGAAGGCGTGATCTCGCGCGGCACCTTCTCGCTCGACCTCGCGCAGAAGCGCCCGATGGTCGGCAAGATCAACGAGATGTTCAAGGCGCGCTCGGGCAAGGACTTCAACGACCTCACCTCGCGCCAGTTCATGGGCCTGATCATCCTCGCCGACGCCATCAGCCGCGCCAAGTCGACCGACGGCGAGAAGATCCGCGATGCGCTGGCGGCGACCGACATCCCGGGCGAGCAGACCATCATGCCGTGGAAGCGCGTCAAGTTCGACGAGACGGGCCAGAACAACGACGCCGACCCGGTGCTGCTGCAATATATCGGCGGCAAGTTCGTCACCATCTTCCCGCCGCAGGCCGCGATCGCCGAGGCGACCTGGCCGATGAAGTAAGCGCTGCGGGAGCAGGGGAGCAAGTCGAGATCGTCGCGCGAGCCTCGTCATTGCGAGGAGCGAAGCGACGAAGCAATCCAGGCTATTGCCGCAGAGGCAGTCTGGATTGCTTCGCTTCGCTCGCAATGACGGAGCAAACGATGACGTTTCGAACGGGGGACCAGAGTTGACAGCCCAAGCCATTATCCAGAGTCTCGCGAGCGGCCTTCTCATGGGCCTGCTCTATGGACTGATCGCGGTCGGCCTCGCGCTGATCTTCGGCCTGATGGACGTCGTGAACTTCGCCCATGGCGAGTTCCTGATGATCGCGATGTATGCGAGCTTCTTCCTGTTCGCGTTCTTCGCCATCGACCCCTTGCTGTCGGCGCCGCTGGTCGCCGCGGCGCTGTTCGTGTTCGGGGCGGTGGTCTACCTCTTGATTGTACGCTTCGCCATGCGGGCCAAGGCCAATGCCGGCATGGTGCAGATCTTCTCGACCTTCGGCCTTGCCATCGTCATGCGCGGCCTCGCTCAGTTCTTCTTCACGCCGGACTATCGCAGCATTCCGCAGTCATGGCTCGGCGGCAAGACGGTGTCTATCGCCGGCATCTTCCTGCCGGAGCCGCAGCTGATCGGCGCGCTGGTGTCGATCGCCGCTTTCGCCGGCCTCTATTTCTTCATCCACCGCACCGATTTCGGCCGCGCGCTGGAAGCGACGCGTGAAGATCCCGGCGCGGTCGCGCTGGTCGGCATCGACAAGAACCGCGTGTTTGCGCTCGGCTGGGGCCTCGGCGCCGCGTTGGTCGGCCTCGCCGGCGCGATCATGGCGGTGTTCTTCTACATCTATCCCGATGTCGGCGCGTCCTTCGCGCTGATCGCCTATGTCACGGTGGCGCTCGGCGGCTTCGGCAGCGTGTTCGGCGCCTTTGCCGGCGGCATCATCGTCGGCCTCGTCGAGGCCACGACCGCCCTGGTGTTGCCGCCCTCGCTGAAATCGGTCGGCATCTACGCGGTCTATCTGCTCGTCGTCTTCATCCGGCCGCGCGGCCTGTTCGGGTCGATGTGATGGACAAGAATTTTGCCGCGCGGCGCCGCCGCGACCTCATCATCGCCGCGGTGCTGGCAGTCCTCGCCGCGCTCGCGCCGCTGTTCATCAAGGACGTCTACGTCCAGAACATTCTGATCCTGACCCTGATGTATGCGGCGCTGTCGCAGAGCTGGAACATCCTGTCCGGCTATTGCGGCCAGATCTCGCTCGGGCATGCGCTGTATTTCGGCATCGGCGCCTACACCACCGAGCTCTTGTTCACCAAGTTCGGCGTGCTGCCCTGGTTCGGCATGCTCGCCGGCGGCGCGATCGCGGCGGTCATCGCGATGGGGCTCGGCTATCCCTTCTTCCGCCTGCGCGGCCATTACTTCGTGATCGCGACCATCGTCATCGCCGAGATCGGCCTGCTGCTGTTCCAGAACTGGGAGTGGGCGGGCGCCGCGATGGGAATCACCATTCCCGTGCGCGGCGACAGCTGGCTGAAATTCCAATTCCTGCGCAGCAAGCTGCCTTACTTCTATTTCGCGCTGGCGCTGTGCAGCCTTGCCTGGTTCGTCACCTGGTGGCTGGAAGACTCCAAATGGGGTTTTTGGTGGCGCGCGGTGAAGGACAATCCGGAAGCGGCCGAGAGTCTCGGCGTGGTCGTGTTCAACTCCAAGATGGGCGCGGCCGCGGTCTCCGCTTTCCTCGTCGCCATCGGCGGCGCGTTCTATGCGCAGTTCCTGGCCTATATCGATCCTGAGAGCGTGATGGGCTTCCAATTCTCGCTGCTGATGGCGCTGCCGGCCGTGCTCGGCGGCATCGGCACCCTCTGGGGCCCCGTGCTTGGCGCCGCCATCCTGATCCCGATGACGGAGCTGACGCGCTCCTACATCGGTGGCTCCGGCCGCGGCGTCGATCTCATCGTCTATGGTGCGCTGATCGTGGCGATCTCGCTGGCGCTGCCACAAGGCCTGGTGAGCCTGTTCTCCCGTTCGAAGGCGAAAGGAGCCACGCGATGACCGCGCTCCTTGAAACCCGCGGCGTCTGGCAGCGGTTCGGTGGCCTCGTTGCCAACAGCGATGTCTCGATCTCGGTCGGGCGCGGCGAGATCGTCGGCCTGATCGGCCCCAACGGAGCCGGCAAGTCGACGCTGTTCAATCTCATCGCCGGCGTCCTGCCGCCGACGCAAGGCTCGATCTGGTTCGACGGCGAGGACGTCACCCACATGCCGGCGGCCGCGCGCTGCCAGCGCGGCGTCGGACGCACCTTCCAGGTGGTCAAGAGTTTCGAGACCATGAGCGTCATCGACAACGTCATCGTCGGTGCCTTGGTCCGCAACACCGTGATGCGTGAGGCGCGCCGCAAGGCGCATGAGGTGCTGGAGTTCACTGGTTTGGCCGCGCGCGCCGACGTGCTCGCGAGCGATCTCGTGCCGGCCGAGAAGCGCCGCCTCGAAGTCGCCCGTGCGCTCGCGACCGAACCGAAACTACTGCTGCTCGACGAAGTCCTCACCGGCCTCACGCCAACCGAGGCCCAGACCGGCGTTGCCCTGGTGCGCAAGGTGCGCGATGCCGGCATCACCGTGTTGATGGTCGAGCACGTCATGGAGATCGTGATGCCGCTGGTCGACCGCGCCATCGTGCTCGACCTCGGCAAGGTGCTGGTCGAGGGCAAGCCCGCCGACGTCGTCCGCGATCCCAAGGTGATCAGCGCATATCTGGGAGATCGTCATGCTCAGCGTGCATGAAGTCACGACCGCCTATCAGGGCCTGGTCGCGATCTCCGCGGTCTCGATCGAGGTCCAGAAGGGCGAGATCGTTTGCGTTGCCGGCGCCAACGGCGCGGGCAAGTCGACGCTGCTGAAATCCATCGCCGGTGCGGAGCGTCCGCGCTCGGGCACGGTGACGTTCGACGGCAAGCGCCTCGACGGCATGGCGCAGCACCACATCACTGCCACCGGCATCGCGTATGTGCCGGAGAATCGCCGCCTGTTCCCGCGCCTGTCGGTGCGCGACAATCTCCGTCTCGGCAGCTACCTCTACCGCGGCGAGGCGAATCGCGAGGGGCCGCTCGATCTCGTCTTCAACCTGTTTCCGCGTTTGTCCGAGCGTTTGGAGCAGCGCGCCGAGACACTCTCCGGCGGCGAGCAGCAGATGCTCGCGATCGGTCGCGCCCTGATGACGCGTCCGCGGCTCTTGATGCTGGACGAGCCCTCGCAGGGCATCATGCCGAAACTGGTCGACGAGATCTTCCAGGCGGTGAAGCGCATCCGCGACGCCGGCATGACCGTCCTGATCGTCGAGCAGCGCATGGCCGAGTGCCTCGAGATCGCCGATCGCGCCTACATCCTGCAAACCGGCCGCGTGCTGATGCAGGGCCCATCAGCGGAGATCAAGGGCAACCCCGACGTGCGCAAGGCGTATCTGGGGCTGTAGACGCAAAGTATTGCGCGCGCTCGGGCAACATGTTCGGTGTCATCGCCCGCGAAGGCGGGCGATCCAGTATTCCGAGATGTCAGCGGGATACGGATAAGCCGTGGCGTACTGGATTCCCCGCCGGAGCCTGTCATCGGGCTCGCCGAAGGCGAGACCCGGTGGCGGGGAATGACAGCGGCGAACACTAATGCTCGTGCCCATGCTCCGGCAGGCTCACCCCAAACACGTTCACCAGATCCGTCACCTGCTCCGGCGACAGATACCGCGGGTTCATCCCCCGCAGCAGCAGGTACAGCTTCGCGGTCTCCTCCAGCTCTTCCGTCGCGAACACCGCGGCTTCGAGCGTGTCGCCCGCGACGACCGGGCCGTGATTGGCGAGCAGCACGGATGAATATTTCCCCGCCAGTCCCTTGATCGCATCCGCGACCGCGGGATCGCCGGGGCGGTAATAGGGCACGAGCGCGGTGGCGCCGCACTTCATGAGATAATAGGCGGTCATCGGCGGCAGCGCGGCGCGCGGGTCGATCTCGGGCAGCATCGAGAGCGCGACCGAATGGGTGGAGTGCAGATGCACGATCGCGCGGGCACTGCCGCGCGTGTCGTAGAGCGCGGTGTGCAGCGGAACTTCCTTGGTCGGCGCATCACCCGAGACCAGCCGCCCCTGTTCGTCCAGCCGCGACAGCTTTGCCGGATCGAGGAAGCCGAGCGAGGCATTGGTCGGGGTCACCAGCCAGCCACCACCGTCCAGCCTGACGCTGATATTGCCGGAGGAGCCCGGCGTCAGCCCGCGCTCGAACAGGGACCGTCCGAACCGGCAGATATCCTCACGCAGCCTTGTCTCGTTGCTCGTTTCGGTGCTCATGGCCGTCATGCCCGCTTGTCTCACGCTTTGGCAGCGCGGCCAAGCCGTGTTATTCGGTTGCCAAGCCGCCGCAAAGGGCGGCCGTCCAGGAAACGTTCGCAAGGGTCAGTTGCATGTCCGCCTCCACGTCACAAAATCAGCGCATCGCCGTCATCGGGCTCGGCTCGATGGGGTACGGCATGGCGACCTCGCTGAAGCGCGCCGGCCATGCCGTGACCGGCTGCGATGTCTCGGCTGATGCGGTGGCGCGGTTCGTGAAGGACGGCGGCGCCGGTGCTAAAACGCCGGCCGAGGCGGCGAAGGGCGCGGACATCGTCGTCAGCGTCGTCGTCAATGCCGCCCAGACCGAAGCGATCCTGTTCGGCAAGGATGGCGTCGCCGAGACCCTGCCGAGGGACGGCGTCTTCATCTCCTCCGCCACCATGGATCCCGACGTGGCGCGGCGTCTTGCAAAACAGCTCGAGGCGACCGGCCGGCATTATCTCGATGCGCCGATCTCGGGCGGTGCGCAGCGCGCCGCGCAAGGCGAATTGACGATCCTCGCCTCCGGCAGCGCCGCCGCCTTCGCGAAGGCGCGACCGGCGCTCGATGCCATGGCGGCAAAACTCTACGAGCTTGGCGATGCCGCGGGGCAGGGCGCTGCATTCAAGATGATCAACCAGTTGCTCGCTGGCGTGCACATTGCCGCTGCCAGCGAGGCGATGGCGTTCGCCGCCAAGCAGGGTCTCGACATCCGCAAGGTCTACGAGGTGATCACGGCTTCCGCCGGCAATTCCTGGATGTTCGAGAACCGTATGCCGCACGTGCTCGATGGCGATTACACGCCGCGCAGCGCCGTCGAGATTTTCGTGAAGGACCTCGGCATCATCCAGGACATGGCGCGCAGTGCCAGGTTCCCGGTGCCGGTCTCCGCCGCCGCGCTCCAGATGTTCCTGATGACGGCAGCCGCCGGCATGGGCCGCGACGACGACGCCTCGGTGGCGCGGATGTATGCGCAGGTCACCGGCGTGAAGCTTCCCGGCGACAAGTAAGAGGATCTCCAATGCCCCGTTTCGCCGCCAACCTCTCGATGATGTTCACCGAGGTGCCGTTCCTCGATCGCTTCGACGCCGCCGCGCAAGCAGGCTTCACCGCGGTCGAGTTCCTGTTTCCCTACGAGCATCCGGCCGAGGCCGTCGGCGAGCGGCTCAAGCGCAACGGCCTGACCCAGGCGCTGTTCAACCTGCCGCCGGGCGACTGGAATGCGGGCGAGAAGGGCTTTGCGGCGCTGCCGGCGCGGTTCAATGATCTCAAGGCGGGCCTGGAGACCGCGCTGCCTTACGCCAAGGCAACCGGCGTGAAGCGTCTGCACCTGATGGCCGGCATCGCCAATCGCGGCGAGCGGGTCGCGATCGAGGCCTTCTACAAATCGGTGGCCTGGGCCGCGGAGTTCTTCGCACCGCATGGCATCGACGTCGTGATCGAGCCGATCAACGCCCGCAACGTGCCCGGCTACTTCCTCAACGATTTCGGCTTCGCCCGCGACCTGATCCAGGAGCTGAGGCTTCCGAACCTGAAACTCCAGTTCGACATCTATCACTGCCAGATCATCCATGGCGACGTCACCATGCGGCTGCGCGAGATGATGCCGATCATCGGCCACGTCCAGATCGCCAGCATCCCCTCGCGCAACGAGCCCGACGGCGAGGAGCTGAACTATCCGTTCCTGTTCGAGGAGCTCGACCGGCTCGGCTATCCCGGCTTCGTCGGCTGCGAATACAATCCGCGCGGCAAGACCACCGATGGGCTCGCCTGGTTCAAGCCTTACGTTGGAGGGAAGCCGTGACGCTTTCGCTTGGCTGCATCGCCGACGACTATACCGGCGCGTCCGATCTTGCCAACACGCTGACGCGCGCGGGCCTGCGCACGGTGCAGACCATCGGCGTGCCCGCCGACGACCTCGCGCTCCCCGATGTCGATGCCGTCGTGGTGTCGCTGAAGAGCCGCTCGATCGAGGCCGGCCTTGCCGTAGCGCGCTCGCGCGCGGCGGAGACATGGCTGCGGAGCCGCGGCGCGAGCCATGTGCTGTTCAAGATCTGCTCGACCTTCGATTCCACCGACGCCGGCAATATCGGCCCGGTGATGGATGCACTCCGTGCCGATAGTGGCGAGGCCGTCGTGCTGGTGACGCCGGCATTCCCCGAGACCGGCCGCACCGTCTATCAGGGCAACCTCTTCGTCGGCGCGGTGCCGCTGAACGAGAGCCCGCTGAAGGACCATCCGCTCAACCCGATGCACGATTCCAACCTGGTGCGCGTGCTGGCGCGCCAGAGCCGGACGCAAATCGGCCTGGTCGATCTCGCCACCGTCACGCGCGGCGCGGACGCTGTGCGGGCGCGGCTGGCCGAGCTCGCGGGCAAGGGCATCGGCGCTGCGATCATCGACGCCGTGTTCGACCGCGATCTCGAGACCATCGGTCTCGTCGCCGCCGGACATCGGCTGTCGGTCGGCGCCTCCGGCATCGGCCTTGGGTTGGCGCGGGCGCTGGTGTCGACGGGCAAGGTCAAATCGGCGGCGACGGGCGCAGAGACCGGCGCGGCTGTCGGCGGACCGGCAGCATGTCTTGCCGGAAGCTGCTCGCAGGCGACGCTTCAGCAGATCGCGAATGCCGAACGTGTCATGCCGGTGTTGCATCTCGATCCGGACCGTATTCTTACGGGAGCGGGTGAAGCCCAGCGTGCGCTGGACTGGGCAAGGCCGCGACTGGCCGAAGGTCCGGTGCTGATCGCATCGAGCTCGACACCGGATCAGGTCGCCGCGCTTCAGGCGCGTCACGGCCGCGACGCGGCGGGCCATGCCATCGAGCAGACGATGGCCGACATCGCCGAAAGCCTTGTGAAATCAGGTGTACGGCGCTTGGTGGTTGCCGGTGGCGAGACATCCGGCGCGGTCGTCGACCGGTTGAAGATTCCCGGGTTTCTCGTAGGAGTGGAAATTGCCGCGGGCGTTCCGGTGCTGCGCGCGGTCGGTGCTGGTGGCGACATGCTGCTCGCGCTGAAGTCCGGAAATTTCGGCGGCGCGGAGTTTTTCTCGGATGCGCTTAGGCTCATGCGCTGAGTGCAGAGCATTCTTAGCCCCTCATTCATTTCTTTCGGCTTCCGTACTTGTGCGGAGTCGTAGTTAACAACTGCTCAGTCGCTTTGTTGTTGGATATCGGCGCCGCATCGTTTGGTTGATGATCATTTCCGGACGCGCCGCCGCGCCAACGCAAAGAGACCGCTTATGCTCGCCAAGATTTCCATTCGCGCCAAGATCATCAGTGTCGTGGCGTTCCTGCTGGTCGCGATGGCCGGCATGGGCCTGCTCGCCGTCATGAAGATGCGGTCGATGAACGCCAACACGGTCGATATCACGACGAGCTGGATGCCGAGCGTGCGGGTGCTGGGCGAGCTTCGGGCCTCGGTCATCACCTATCGCAGCGTGGTCCGCGAGCACATGCTGGCCGAGACCATGGAAGAAAAGCTCGCGATGGAAAAGATCGCGGTCACAACCAGCGAGGCCCTGGCCAAGGCCCGCCAGACCTACGAGACCATGATC
The DNA here is from genome assembly GCF_038969555.1 of Bradyrhizobium sp. B117. Taxonomy (NCBI): domain Bacteria; kingdom Pseudomonadati; phylum Pseudomonadota; class Alphaproteobacteria; order Hyphomicrobiales; family Nitrobacteraceae; genus Bradyrhizobium; species Bradyrhizobium sp. B117. The sequence continues at coordinate 7,060,938 of NZ_CP152414.1, read as the reverse complement.
ACCTCGCCGGAGGAGCGGGCGCTCTACACCGAATGGTCCAAGCTGTGGGACGACTACAAGAAGGGCGCCGACGAGGTTTTTGCATTGTCGCGCAAGGAGGTCGGCAAGGTTCCGCACGAGTCGCATGAGCTGAACGTCAAGACCGCCAACAAGATCGGTATCCAGTCCGACGAGGTTCTGCGCAAGGACATCGATCTCAACACCAAAGGTGGCGATCAGGCTGCCCGGGACGCGGACAGCAGCTATTCCTTTGCGTTCATGCTGCTTTCGATCATCCTCGGCGCCGCCGTCATCGTCGGTATCGGCGTCGGTTTCTATCTCGTCCACGACGTCTCCAGCGGCATCAACTCGATCACCCTGCCGATGCAGGCGCTGGGCAAGGGTGACCTCTCCGCCGAGGTCCCGCATCGCGGCGAGAAGACCGAGATCGGCGCCATGGCCGACGTGCTCCAGATCTTCAAGGAGGCCCTCATCGCCAAGAAGGCCGCCGACGAGGCTGCCGCCGCCGACGCCGAGGCCAAGATCGAGCGCGGCCGCCGCGTCGACAACATTACCCGCGAATTCGAATCGATGATCGGCGAGATCGTCCAGACCGTGTCGTCGGCCTCCACCCAGCTGGAAGCCTCCGCCTCGACACTGACCTCGACTGCCGATCGCTCCCAGCGGCTCGCGACCACGGTTGCCGGAGCTTCAGAGGAAGCCTCGACCAACGTGCAGTCGGTGGCCTCGGCCACCGAGGAGATGGCCTCGTCGGTCGGCGAGATCAGCCGTCAGGTGCAGGAATCGGCGCGGATGGCGGGCGATGCCGTCGGTCAGGCCCGCGCCACCACCGAGCGCGTCAGCGAGCTGTCCAAGGCGGCATCCCGCATCGGCGACGTCGTCGAGCTGATCAACACCATCGCCGGCCAGACCAACCTTCTGGCGCTCAACGCCACGATCGAGGCGGCGCGTGCCGGCGAAGCCGGCCGCGGCTTCGCGGTCGTCGCCTCCGAGGTGAAGGCGCTGGCCGAGCAGACCGCGAAGGCGACCGGCGAGATCGGCCAGCAGATTTCGGGCATCCAGGCGGCGACCAACGACTCGGTCGGCGCGATCAAGGAGATCTCCTCGACCATCGAGCGCCTCTCGGAGATTTCGTCGGCGATCGCGGCTGCGGTGGAAGAGCAGGGCGCGGCGACCCAGGAGATCGCCCGCAACGTCCAGCAGGCGGCGCAGGGCACCCAGCAGGTTTCGTCGAACATCACCGACGTGCAGCGCGGCGCGACCGAGACCGGCACCGCCTCCTCGCAGGTGCTGTCTGCGGCGCAGATGCTGTCCAACGATTCAAACCGGCTCAAGACCGAGGTCAGCAAGTTCCTGACCAACGTCCGCGCAGCCTAAAGCCGCAGCGCCGGACATCCATCGACGAACGGGCGGCGCCGCGAGCGCCGCCCGTTTTCTTTGGGCGGTCGCATGATGTCGTCTCAAGGTGGCGTCGTGTCGGATGACCCGTAATCGTACGGGTGCGCCGCTTCATCGATGGTTAAATTCGATTTACGAGAGTTGCGCGCGGGCGGTCTCGCATGGCGGCAGCCCCGGTTGGAATGAGTCCATACCGAAGCTTGCTCTGGGGGGCCGATGCGCAAGAATCTTCCTGTCACCGACACCGAATATCCGGTCAGCGACGAGACGCTGATCGTCTCGCGCACCGACCTCAAGGGCAAGCTCACCTATTTCAACGAGGACTTCATCGCGGCCGCCGGCTTCACGTCGGCGGAGCTGATGGGCCAGCCGCACAACATCGTCCGTCACCCCGACATGCCGCCGGAGGCGTTCGACAATCTCTGGGACACGCTGAAGGCCGGCAAGCCATGGCTCGGCGCGGTGAAGAACCGCCGCAAGAACGGCGACTTCTACTGGGTGCTGGCGACGGCATCTCCGATCCGTGAGAACGGGCAGGTCAAGGGTTACACCTCGATCCGCACCAGGCTGCCGGACGACCAGCGCAAGCTCGCCGAAGAGGTCTACGCCGCGATCCGCGAGAAGAAGCCGCATGGCTATCGCATCGATGCCGGCATCATCCGCCGCCGCTCGCTGCTCGACCGCTTCAGCGTCTTCACCGGCACGCTGAAGGCGCGTCTTGTCACGACGATGGCGCTCCAGGCGCTGTTCATGCTCGCGCTCGGCGCCGGTGGTGCGCTCTCCACCGGCGGCTCGACCAGCCTGATCCTGTCGCTGCTGGCCGTCATCGGCGCTGCCATCGCCGGCTTCGCCGGCCTTGCGACGATGCGGGCAATCCAGGGGCCGATGCAGCATCTCAACGACACGCTGGTCAACCTCGTGCAGGACAAGCTCGACAACCGCATCAACATCGAGCGCGACGACGAGATCGGCGAGGCGCTGCGCAATCTCCAGACCGTCCAGACCATCATCCGCTTCAGCCGCGACGAGGTGCAGGCGGTGCAGCGCCGTGCCGAGGCGCAGCGCAAGACCGACATGACGAAGCTGGCCGACGGCTTCGAGGCCGCGATCGGCGAGATCGTCGAGACCGTATCCTCGGCCGCGACCGAGCTCGAAGCTTCGGCCTCGACGCTGTCCTCGACCGCGGGCCGCGCGCAGGATCTGGCGACGGCCGTCGCCTCCGGCTCCGAACGGGCCTCCACCAACGTCCATTCGGTGGCCTCGGCGGCCGAGGAGATGTCGTCCTCGGTGCGCGAGATCAGCCGCCAGGTGCAGGATTCTGCGCGCATCGCCGGCGAGGCGGTCAACCAGGCGCACGCCACCACCGAGCGGGTCAGCGAATTGTCGCGCGCCGCATCGCGGATCGGCGACGTCGTCGAGCTCATCAATGCCATCGCAGGGCAGACCAATCTCCTGGCACTGAATGCCACGATCGAGGCGGCGCGTGCCGGCGAGGCCGGCCGCGGCTTCGCGGTGGTCGCTTCCGAGGTCAAGGCGCTAGCCGAGCAGACGGCCAAGGCGACCGGCGAGATCGGCCAGCAGATCGGCGGGATCCAGGCGGCGACCCAGGAATCGGTCAGCGCCATCAGTGAAATCAGCGGCACCATTGCGCGGCTGTCGGAGATATCTTCCACCATCGCGGCGGCCGTCGAGCAGCAGGGCGCGGCGACCCAGGAGATCGCCCGCAACGTGCAGGAGGCGGCCCACGGCACCCAGCAGGTTTCCTCCAACGTCAACGACGTTCAGCGCGGCGCCTCCGAGACCGGCTCGGCGTCCTCACAGGTGCTGTCGGCGGCGCAGATGCTGTCGCGCGATTCCAACCGGCTCAAGACCGAGGTCAGCAAGTTCCTGACCAACGTTCGCGTCGCCTGAGGCGTCCGTCTGCATGGCTGCGATGTAGATTTCGCAGTGCGGTAGCAGGGAAGTGAATGCAGGACGGCCGCCGGAGATTAGCGTTTCCGGCGGTGCTCGGGTAAACGGGAAAGGGGTCCCCATGGGGCGGATTCCGTAATCCTCGCTCGACCTGGAATTGCCTGACGAATGATTGCTCTGGTCCGTATTGCCCTGAGCCGACCCTACACGTTTGTCGTGCTCGCGCTCCTGCTGCTCATCATCGGACCGCTGGCGGCGCTGCGGACGCCGACCGACATCTTCCCTGACATCCGCATCCCCGTGATCGGTGTGGTCTGGCAGTACACCGGCCTGCCGCCGGACCAGATGTCCGGCCGCATCACGACGCCGTTCCAGCGCGCGCTGACGACGACTGTCAACGACATCGAGCACATTACCGCCAACTCCTATAACGGCTTCGGCATCATCAAGATCTTCTTCCAGCCGAACGTCGACATCCGCACCGCCAACGCGCAGGTCACCGCGATATCGCAGACGCTGCTCAAGCAGATGCCGCCGGGCGCGACGCCGCCCTTGATCCTGAACTATTCGGCCTCGACCGTGCCGATCATCCAAGTGGCGCTGTCGGGCGAGGGCCTCACCGAGCAGAACCTCGCCGACATCGGCATCAACCAGCTGCGCACGCCGCTGGTCACCGTGCCGGGCGCGGCGATCCCCTATCCGTTCGGCGGCAAGCAGCGCCAGGTCCAGATCGACCTCGATCCCACCGCGCTCCAGGCCCGCGGCCTGTCGGGCCAGGACGTCGCCAATGCGCTCGCAGCCCAGAACCTGATCACGCCGGTCGGCACCCAGAAGATCGGCCAGTTCGAGTACAACATCCAGCTCAACAACTCGCCGCTGAAGATCGACGAGCTCGGCAATCTGCCGATCCGCACCGTCAACGGCGCGATGGTCTATGTGCGCGACGTCGCGACCGTGCGCGACGGCAATCCGCCGCAGACCAATATCGTCCATGTCGACGGCAACCGCTCCGTGCTGATGATGGTGCTGAAGGCGGGCGCGACCTCGACGCTCGACATCATCGCCGGCATCAAGCAGAAGGTGATCGAGGTCAAGGACCAGCTGCCGGACGCGCTGAAGATCGGCTTCATCGGCGACCAGTCGGTGTTCGTCCGTGGCGCGATCGAGGGCGTCGCCTTCGAAGGCGTGATCGCGGCGCTGCTGACCAGCGTCATGATCCTGTTGTTCCTCGGCAGCTGGCGCTCGACCATCATCATCGCGGTGTCGATTCCGCTCTCCGTGCTGGGCGCCATCATCATGCTATCGGCGATCGGCGAGACGCTGAACATCATGACGCTCGGCGGTCTTGCGCTCGCGGTCGGCATCCTCGTCGACGACGCGACCGTGACGATCGAGAACATCAACTACCATCTCGAGCAGGGCAAGCCGGTCGAGCAGTCGATCCTCGATGGCGCTAACCAGATCGTGACGCCGGCCTTCGTCTCGCTGCTCTGCATCTGCATCGTGTTCGTGCCGATGTTCTTCCTCACCGGCGTCGCGCGCTTCCTGTTCGTGCCGATGGCGGAAGCGGTGATGTTCGCGATGATCTGGTCGTTCATCCTGTCGCGCACGCTGGTGCCGACCATGGCGAACTACCTGTTGCAGGCGCATGTCCATCATGAGGGCGGCCCGCCGAAGTCGCGCAATCCGTTGGTCTGGTTCCAGCGCGGCTTCGAGGCGCGGTTCGAGCACATTCGCGCGGGGTATCGCGGCCTGCTAGGCCTTGCGCTGGCGCATCGTGCGGTGTTCGTGGTCGGCTTCCTCTGCGTGGTCGGCGCATCCTTCGCGCTGGTGCCGTTCCTCGGACGCAACTTCTTCCCGGCCGTCGATGCCGGCAACATCCTGATGCATGTCCGCACGCAAGTGGGCACCCGTGTCGAGGAGACCGCCAACCAGCTGGCCGACGTGCAGAAAGCGGTGCGCAAGCTGATCCCGGGCGAGATCGACACCATGACCGACAACATCGGCATGCCGATCTCCGGCATCAACATGACCTACAACAACACCGGCGTGATCGGCCCGCAGGACGGCGACATTCAGATCAAGCTGAAGGAAGGCCACAAGCCGACCGAGGAGCATGTGAAGGTTCTGCGCGAGCAGCTGCCGCGCCTGTTCCCCGGCGTCAGCTTCGCGTTCCTGCCCGCCGACATCGTCAGCCAGATCCTGAATTTCGGCGCGCCCGCGCCGATCGACCTGCAGATCCGCGGCGCCAACATCAACGCCAACTTCGCTTACGCCAACAACCTGCTGGCCAAGGTCCGCAAGATCCCGGGCGTTGCGGACGCGCGCATCCAGCAATCGCCGAACAACCCGACTTTCAACATCGATGTCGACCGCACCCGCGCGCAATATGTCGGCCTGACCGAGCGCGACGTCACCAACAGCCTCGTGGTCAATCTCGCCGGCTCCTCGCAGGTCGCGCCGACCTACTATCTCAACCCCGACAACGGCGTGTCCTACTCGATCGTGATGCAGACGCCGCAATACCAGATCGACTCGCTCGGCGCGCTGCAGACCCTGCCGATCACAGCAGCAGGCAACGCGCAGTCGCCGATCCTCGGCGGCATCGCCGACATCAAGCGCTCGACCTCGAGCGCGGTGGTCTCGCAATACGACATTCAGTCGATGGTGCAGATCTTCGCGACGACCTCGGGCCGCGACCTCGGCGCCGTCGCCGCCGACATCCGAAAGGTGATCGCCGACACCGCCAAGGACGTGCCGAAGGGTTCCTCGGTGGTGCTGCTCGGCCAGGTGCAGACCATGAACAGCGCTTTCACCGGCCTGTTGTTCGGCCTGCTTGGCGCCGTCGTGCTGATCTACTTCTTGATTGTCGTGAACTTCCAATCCTGGTCCGATCCGTTCGTGATCATCACCGCGCTGCCGGCTGCGCTCGCCGGCATCGTCTGGATGCTGTTCATGACCGAGACGACGCTGTCGGTGCCGGCGCTGACAGGTGCGATCATGTGCATGGGCGTTGCCACCGCCAATAGCGTGCTCGTGATCTCCTTCGCCCGCGAGCGCTACGAGGAACTCGGTGATCCCGTCGCGGCTGCGCTGGAGGCCGGCTTCGTCCGGTTCCGCCCGGTGCTGATGACCGCGCTCGCCATGATCATCGGCATGGCGCCGATGGCCTTAGGATTGGGTGAGGGCGGCGAGCAGAATGCGCCACTTGGCCGCGCCGTGATCGGTGGCCTGATCTTTGCAACTTTCGCCACGCTGATGTTTGTTCCCGTGGTGTTCAGTATGGTACACAAGAAACAAGGCGCCAAAGCCGCCGCCTCATCGGAGACACCGCATGTCGCCCACTGAACCTCGCTCCCCGGTGTCGCACCGGAAACTGGGCATCTTCGGCGTGGTGGCGCTGATCGCGGCGGGCCTCGTCGTCGGCAGCGGCATCCGGGCCCGCGAAGAGCAAGGCTCCAAGCTGAAGGAGTGGACCGACGACCAGGCTATTCCCAGCGTCGCGGTGACCCTGCCCAACGCCAAGTCCCTTAATGCCACCATCGATCTGCCGGGCCGGCTGGAGGCCTATTACCGCGCCCCGATCTTCGCGCGCGTCTCTGGTTACCTGAAGAGCTGGAGCGCCGACATGGGCGCCCGCGTCAAGGCCGGACAGGTGATTGCCGAGATCGAGGCGCCCGATCTCGACCAGCAGCTGCTCCAGGCCCGCGCCGATCTCGCCAGCCAGCAGGCCAGCGCCAGGCTGTCGGAAGCAACGCTCAACCGCCGCAAGACGCTGGTCGCCTCCAACTTCGTCTCCGCGCAGGAGATCGACGAGCGCACCGCCGACCTCTCCAACAAGAACGCTGCCGTCCATTCGGGACAGGCCAATGTCGAGCGGCTCGAGGCGCTGGCCGGCTACAAGAAGATCACCGCACCGTTCGACGGTGTTGTCACCGCGCGCGACACCGACGTTGGCGCACTGATCAATGCCGGCGGCGGCTCGGGCCCCGCGATGTTCGTGGTGTCCGACATCACCAAGCTGCGCGTCTACGTCAACGTGCCCCAGAATTACGTGCCGGCGATCAAGATCGGCGCCAAGGCCATCATCACGCTGCCGGAATATCCGAACCGTACCTTCCAGGCCACGGTGGAGGCGTCCTCGCAGGCTGTCGACGTCGCCTCCGGCACCACGCGGATGCAGCTCGGCCTCGACAACTCCTCGGGCGAGCTGATGCCCGGCGGCTATGCCAGCGTGAAGCTGAACCTGCAGCGCGACACTGCGCCGCTCAGCATCCCCGCCAGCGCCCTGATCTTCAACGGCAGCGGCCTGCGGGTTGCGACCGTCGGTGCCGACGACAAGGTGCTGTTCAAGACCGTGACCATCGCCCGCGATCTCGGCCGCGAGATCGAGCTCGCCTCGGGCATCGCCCCTGATGACCGCGTCATCACCGCTCCGCCGGATGGTCTCTCCGATGGCGATCAGGTGCGTGTGGTTGGCGCCGGCGCCAAGGGCAAGCCGGCGACGGCGTCGGAGAAGCAGCCGCCGAAGGGCTGAGACGCGATCTCGCGCCGCGGACGCTAGACTCGTAGGGTGGGCAAAGCGACTTGTCCGCCGTAGCTCGAAGAGCGTAGGCGGAAGCGTGCCCACCACTTCCGTGCGATGCGGAAAGAATGGTGGGCACGGCGCAAGAGCGCCTTTGCCCACCCTACGAGATCACGCCACCCGCCACTCCGGCACGCCATCCGCAGCCATGGTGATCTCGCCAAGCGAACCCACCGGCGTACGATCCATGTTCAGCAGATGCGCCAGCGTCGCGCTATCACCCGCCGGAATCCGCGCCAACGTGCGTCGGTCGTCTTCCGTCCGCAGCATCACCACACCGTGCTCGACATCGCCGCCACGGCCGTAGAGCACGGTAAAGCTCTCGACCTTTCCCTTGCCTGAGGCTTCGTTAGCGAACTCCGGCACCGCGCGTTTGTTGCGATCCGCCTCCGCCTGCGCGCTCGTCTCCTGCGCCAGCGCCTCGCGCGGCGGCGTCCTCGCCACCACCAGCGCGTGATGCTTGGTGACGAAGCCCCCCTGTCCGTAGAGCAGTCCGAGTTTTGCGCCCTCGCGCAGGCGCCGTACCATCGCGCAGGCGGCATGCGTCATGTAGGTGTTGAGCGGCGCACCGAAGAAAGTGAGGCCGCCGGTCACGGTCGGCTGGACGTCGTCGGAAAGGCCGAGCGTCCGCCGTGCCATCTTGGGCACGCAGGGGAAGCAGCTGTAGAGCTCGATCGCGTCGAACTTCTTGCCGTCGCCGCCGGCGAGGTCCATCACGCTCCTGAGCACCGCGTTCTGCGGATGGCTCTCGTAGAACTGATCGCGTAGCAGATAGTCGCGCGGCTCTTCCGCCGAGGCGCCGCCGAGCGGATAGACCAGCTTGTCTTCCGCGATGCCAAGCGCACGCGCCTTGGCAAGGCTGGTGAGCAGCAGCGCGCCGCCCATGTTGACGCTGGGATTGGCGACCATGAGCTTGTTGTAGGGCCAGGCGATCAGGCGGTTGTCAGCGGTCGGCGTCGTGATCTCCTCAGGCGCATAGCGACGTTTCAGCCAGGCATTGGGATTTTGCGCGGCGGCTTCCGAATAGCGTGACCACAGCGTGCCTGACTCGGCCATCGCCTCGCGCGGCGTCTGGCCCCAATGCGCTGATGAGGCCGCCTCATAGAACGGATAGACGGTGACGGGCCGGAACACGCCGAGCTTCACCGCCAGCGGCTTCTGGAACGCCGCGCCGCGTTTTGGTTCCTCGACGTCATGCGCGAACGGCGTCCATGGCAGCTTTGCACCCACGCGCTCGGCCTTGGTCGCGGTCGACTGCGCCTCCGCGCCGCACACCGCCGCCACGGTGCATTCGCCGCGCGCGATGCGCTTGGCCGCTTCGTGGATGTAACGGATCGGGCTCTCGCCGCCGACCGGGCCGTAATAGCAACGCGCCGGCGAGATGCCGAGCCGCTGCGCCAGCAGCTTTTCCGGATCGCGATAGCGCCAGCTCAGGAAATTGACCACGTCGAGCGACTGCACCTCGTCGAGCAGCTTTGCGCCCGCGTCCGCTTCGGCGCGCCGCAATGCCTGTTCGAGCAGATCGAGCGGCTCGAGGCCGTCGGTGATCTCCCTGGGGCGGTCGACGATTTCGCCGATGCCGACGATGACGGGAATGCGGTCTTCAGGGGTATTGGTCTTATCTGTCATGCTTCAATTCACGATGTCGGTTGTTTCGTCATTGCGAGCGCAGCGAAGCAATCCAGAATCTTTCCGCAGAAGCAGTCTGGATTGCTTCGCTTCGCTCGCAATGACGATGTGGATGCTACTCCGCCACCAGCGCATTCATGTGCTCGACGGCTTCGGCGAAATCTTCCTTGAACTCCTGCACCACCGCCCCGGCGGACTTCACGCTGTCGATCAGTCCTACGCCCTGGCCGACGAAGTAGCTGACGAGATCGCGCGCCTTGGCGTTACCGGCTGCCGCGGCGCGATCGATCGAATGGAAGGCATCGCGGCTGATGATGCTTTGCAGCGGCATCGGCAGCGCACCTGGGCTTTCCGGCGCGCGGTCCCAGGCATCGGTCCAGACCGAGCGGAGCTGCCGCGCCGGCTTGCCGGTGCGGCCCTTCGAGCGGATCGCATCGCGGGACGAGGCGGCGATCATCTTCTCGCGAAAGATCTCGCTGGTCTCTGCCTCGACGGTCGCGAGCCACACCGAGCCGGTCCATGCGCCCGCCGCGCCCATCGCCATGCAGGCTGCCATCTGCCGCCCGGTCATGATGCCGCCGGCCGCCAGCACGGGCACGTCGCGGACCTTTTTGATCGCCTTGATCACCTCCGGCACCAGCACCATGGTCGAGACCTCGCCGCAATGGCCGCCGGCCTCGGTGCCTTGCACCACGAGGATGTCGACGCCGGCCGCGACCTGGCGTAACGCGTGCTCCTTGGCGCCGACGAGCGCGGCCACAGGCACGCCGTGCGTCTTGCCCATCTCGATCATCGCCTTCGGCGGCACGCCCAGCGCATTGGCGATCAGGCGGATCGGATGATTGAAGGAGACTTCGAGCAGCTCCAGCGCCGTCTTGGCGTCGAACGGCTGCGGCCGGTTGTCGGCGACATCAGTTGTCGTCAGCTCGATATCGTATTTTTTCAGCAGGTCGCGCGTGTAGGCGCGATGCTCCTGCGGCACGCGCGCTTCCAGGCTCTTCCAGGTGACGTCCTTCTCGCCCGCGGTCGAGATGTTTTCGGGGATCAGCACGTCGATGCCGCAGGGCTTGCCGTCGACGTGCTCGTCGATCCATTTCAGCTCGCGTTCGAGCGTGTCGGGCATGTGCGCGGTGGCACCGAGCACGCCAAAACCACCGGCGCGGCTGACGGCGGCAACGACATCGCGGCAATGGCTGAAGGCGAGCAGTGGGAACTCGATGCCCAGCATGTCGCAGATCGGCGATTTCATGGTTCTCTCCCGGCGGCCGCCTTCGTCGCTGTTGTTGCTTTGCGTGCGAAGATTGCGCGACGCTACCCCATCGTCGCCTGCGATGCCATGCCGGATTCGACCCCGCATCTTGCGTGCAGGCGCCGCGCAGAGAACGCACCATTCCGCTCTACAAAATAAGCGGGCCAAGGCCGTCCGATTAGCCTCTTGCGCTTTCGCACCCTTCAGAGAATGCTGGCTCGCAACAACAGAAAACAAATCAGGGAGTGCCAAGAGATGTCGTCAGCGCAAGCGAATCCGGCTCAGGGTACGGAAGCCCACGATGTGGTCGTCGTCGGTGCGGGCTTTGCCGGCCTGTACATGCTGCACCGGTTGCGCGGGCTCGGCTTCTCGGCACGTGTCTTCGAGCAGGGCGGCGGCGTCGGCGGTACCTGGTACTGGAATCGCTATCCCGGCGCGCGCTGCGATGTCGAGAGCATGCAATATTCCTACTCCTTCTCCGAGGAGCTCCAGCAGGAATGGGACTGGAGCGAACGCTACGCGCCGCAAACGGAGATCCTGAAATACGCCAATCACGTCGCCGACCGTTTTGACCTTCGCCGTGACATCCAGTTCAACACCCGCGTCGAGCGCGCCGTGTTCGATGAGCGTGCGAATGTCTGGTCGGTTACGACTTCCGACGGCAGGACGGTTCGGGCGCAGTTCGTCGTGCTCGCCACCGGCTGTCTCTCGAACGCGCGCAAGCCTGACATCAAGGGCCTCGAAAATTTCAGGGGGCCCATCTATCACACCGGCAACTGGCCGCATGAAGACGTCGACTTCACCGGCCTGCGCGTCGGCCTGATCGGCACGGGCTCCTCGGGCATCCAGTCGGCACCCATCATCGCGGAGCAAGCGAAACATCTTACCGTGTTCCAGCGCACCGCGAACTTCTCCATCCCCGCCCGCAACGCAGCGCTCACCGCCGAGGAGCGCGATGCGTTCCGCAAGCACTATCCGGAGATCCGCCGCTTCGCCCGCGAGGTCGCCCGCAACGGCATCTATGCCGAGCAGCCCGACCGCGGCGCGCTCGACGATGCCGAGGATGTCAGGCGCGCCAAATACAAGGCGCGATGGGATCGCGGCGGGCTCACCTTCATGTACGTCTACAACAATCTCGGCCTCGATCGGGCCGCGAACGACACCGCCGCCAATTACGTCCGCGGCAAGATCGCCGAGATCGTGAAGGACCCCGCGACCGCCAAACTGCTCCAGCCAAACAGCCATCCGATCGGCACCAAGCGCATCTGCATCGACACGGATTATTTCGCGACTTTCAACCGGCCGAACGTCTCGCTGGTCGACATCAAGACCAACCCGATTGAGGAGATCACCGCGAACGCGGTCCGTGTCGCAGGCAAGAACCACGAGGTCGACGCGCTGGTGATGGCGACCGGCTTTGACGCCATGACCGGGTCGGTCGCGAAGATCGACATCCAGGGCCGTGGCGGGCAGAGGCTGAGCCAGAAATGGGCGGAGGGCCCAAAGACCTATCTCGGGCTGATGAGCGCGGGCTTTCCGAACGTCTTCATCATCACCGGTCCCGGCAGCCCGTCCGTGCTCTCGAACATGATCGTCTCGATCGAGCAGCATGTCGATTGGATCGCCGATGGCCTTGTCCATATGCGCGGGCAGGGCCTCGCGACGATGGAGGCGGACAGCGACGCCGAGGAGAAATGGGTCGCCCATGTCAACGAGGTCGCCCACGGCACGCTCTATCCGCAGGCCAATTCCTGGTACATGGGGGCGAACATCCCGGGCAAGCCGCGCATCTTCATGCCCTATATCGGCGGCGTCGGCGTCTATCGCCGCATCTGCGACGGGGTCGCGGCGAAGGGATATGAGGGTTTTGTGATGGAGGCCGAGCTGCAGCCGCAGGCGGCAGCGTCATAGAGGCTGTCATTCCTGGGCTCGCCCTGTGCGCGCCCCGGAATGACGGTGGGGAGGGGCTTGCCATGACGAAACGGTGAGTTGCCCCGCCGGGCAATGCATTTCGGAGGCCTTGTCATCGGCCGCGCGCGGGCTAATTAATGCAAGCGCATCTTTTTGCCGGAGCCCCTGCATGACCGACGCCCCCGCCTACGTGCCGCCCAAAGTCTGGACCTGGAACAAGGAGAATGGCGGGCAGTTCGCCAATATCAACCGGCCGATCGCCGGTCCGACCCACGACAAGGAGCTGCCGGTCGGCAAGCACCCCTTCCAGCTCTATTCGCTGGCGACCCCGAACGGGGTGAAGGTCACCGTGATGCTGGAGGAGCTGCTGGCGCTCGGCCACAAGGGCGCCGAATACGACGCCTGGCTGATCAGGATCGGCAATGGCGACCAGTTCGGCAGCGGCTTCGTCGACATCAATCCGAACTCGAAAATCCCGGCCCTGATGGACCGCTCCGGCCCGGAGCCGATCCGGATTTTCGAATCCGGCTCGATCCTGTTCTACCTCGCCGAGAAATTCGGCGCCTTCCTGCCCAAGGACATCAAGGCCCGCACCGAGGCGATGTCCTGGCTGTTCTGGCAGATGGGCAGCGCGCCCTATCTCGGCGGCGGCTTCGGCCATTTCTACGCCTACGCCCCGACCAAGATCGAATACGCCATCGATCGCTTCGCGATGGAGGTGAAGCGCCAGCTCGACGTGCTCGACCGGCGCCTTGCCGACAACGAGTACCTCGCGGGCAAGGATTACAGCATTGCCGATATGGCGGTGTGGCCGTGGTACGGCGCGCTCGCCAAGGGACTGGTCTACGGCGCCGGCGAATTTTTGTCGGTGCAGGACTACAAGAACGTGCAGCGCTGGACCGACCAGATCGCGCAGCGCCCCGCGGTGAAGCGCGGCCGCATGGTCAACCGCGTCTCCGGCGACCCTGCCAGCCAGCTCCACGAGCGCCACGACGCGAGTGATTTCGAGACCAAGACCCAGGACAAGATCGAGCCGGCGACGTAGCGCGGTCTTTCTTCGCCTCTCCCCGCTTGCGGGGAGAGGGGGGGCTCGTAGGGTGGGCAAAGCGAAGCGTGCCCACCACTCTTTGTGACGCCCGAGATGGTGGGCACGGCGCGCGAAGGGCGCGCCTTTGCCCACCCTACGGCTCTTCCCGAGTGGGAAGAGGAGAGACCTTTACGCCATGCTCAGCTCGTGGCGACCGACCACCATCCAGTGCACCTCGTCCGGACCATCCGCAAAGCGCAGGTGGCGCACGTCCTGGTACATCTCGGCGAGCGGGGTCCAGTGCGAGATGCCGGTGGCGCCGTGCATCTGGATCGCCTGATCGATGATCTTGCAGGCACGCTCCGGCACCATGGCCTTGACCATGGAGACCCAGACGCGGGCCTCCTTGTTGCCGAGCACGTCCATCGCCTTCGCCGCCTTCAGCACCATCAGCCGCATCGCCTCGATCTCGCAGCGTGCCTGCGCGATGATCTGCATGTTGCCGCCGAGATGGGCGATCTTCTTGCCGAACGCTTCGCGGGTGAGGCCACGCTGCACCATCAGGTCGAGCGCCTTCTCGGCCTTGCCGATGGTGCGCATGCAGTGATGGATGCGCCCCGGCCCGAGACGCAGCTGCGAGATCTCGAAGCCGCGGCCTTCGCCGAGCAGCATGTTCTCCTTCGGCACCCGCACATTGTCGAAGCGCATGTGCATGTGGCCGCGCGGCGCGTGGTCCTGGCCGAACACGTACATCGGCCCGAGCACCTCGACACCGGGCGTGTCGCGCGGCACCAGGATCTGCGATTGCTGCTTGCTCGGCGCCGCATCCGGGTTGGTCTTCACCATCACGATGAGGATCTTGCAGCGGGGATCACCTAAGCCGGAGATGTAATACTTCTCGCCGTTGATGACCCATTCGTCGCCGACGAGCTTTGCCGTCGTCGAGATGTTCTTGGCGTCGGAGGAGGCGACGTTCGGCTCGGTCATGACATAGGCCGAGCGGATCTCGCCGTTGAGCAGCGGCTTGAGCCACTTCTCCTTCTGCTCCTTGGTGCCGACGCGCTCCAGCACCTCCATATTGCCGGTGTCGGGCGCCGAGCAGTTCATGGTCTCGGACGCCAGCGGGCTCTTGCCGAGCTCGGCGGCGATATAGGCGTAGTCGAGATTTTTCAGGCCCTGGCCGGTCTCGTCATCGGGCAGGAAGAAATTCCACAGGCCTTCCTGCTTGGCCTTGTTCTTGGCCTTCTCCAGCACCTCGAGCTGCTTCGGCGTAAAGCTCCAGCGATCCTCCTTGCCTTCACCGGCCTTGGCAAATTCGATCGACATCGGCTCGACCGTGTCGCGGATGAACTTCTTGACGTGATCATAGAGCGGCCGGACCTGGTCCGACATGCGCAGATCGTTCAGCTCGTCGCCGGGATTGAGCGTGTAGTTGGTGGTGCGGGGAATGTAGGCGTGTTTTGTCATTGTTCCTCCCGAGGGGCGCTGAGATCGTGTTGGCCGCAAGAATAGTCGCAGCGACGCCAAAGTGCGAGCGCGTATTTTTCACGCGGAGCCATGCCACGTGATGGAATTTAGCGAGGGCGTTTGAAATGTTGTTTGAATGGGGGTGAGTGGCAGGCGCGCGCCGTACTCGCCGTTGTCATCGCCCGCGAAGGCGGGCGATCCAGTAAGCCGTGACATCAGCGAGTCACGGAGAAGCCGCGGCGTACTGGATTGCATGATGTGCGGCCATCCTCTCAGGATGGGGCGCCGGCGGACCCTCGAGTTACTGGATGGGTCCTGTGAGACCGTGGGAATCTTGGGACCGCCGGCGTTACGGTCTGACACGCGCACGGTAGAGAGGGCCTGAGCCCGCATTGCAATCCGGCGTGCCGACCAGATCCATATTCTGTCGGAGATCAGCAGCATGGGCAAGATGATGGGGATGGATGTCGCCAAGGAATGGATCGACATTGGCATCGCGGGCGATGGCCGGGTGAAGCGGATCGCGAACAATGAGCGCGCGATTGACGCTTGGCTGGCCAAGATTGGCCCTGACACGATCGGGCTGGTCGCTTTCGAACCAACAGGCGGCTATGAGCGGCATCTGCGCCGCTGTCTCAGCCGGGCGAAGGTTGCCTTTAAGCAAGTGCATCCGAACGAAGTCGTCGCCTATCGCAGGCGGCGTGGCATCAAGGCCAAGACGGACCCCATCGACGCCAGATTACTGGCCGGCTTTGCCGCCGAGGAGCTCACTCGCCGCGAACTCGAGCCGGTTCCGGAGGCCGATGAGGTCTTACGTGAACTCACGGCGCGGCGCCGGCAATTGCAGGCTCTGCTGCATGCCGAGACCTGCCGCTGTGACGTGGTGGACAGCGCCATTGTCCGCAAGAGTCTGCAGGCGGTCATTGCCATCCTTGAGCGTTCGCTGGCTGCCGTCGATAAGGCCATTGCCGAGTACATCGCAAGCTCGGCGCATGCCCAGACCAGCCAACGGCTGCAGACCTTCTGCGGAGCCGGCCCCGCCATCGCGGACACCCTGATTGCCGAACTGCCGGAGCTCGGACATCTGTCAGGCAAGAAAATTGTCGCGCTTTGCGGCCTTGCCCCACACGCCCGCGACAGTGGCAAGCGGCGCGGCCATGCGTCCACCGGTCATGGTCGCCCAGGCGTGCGCAAAGTACTCTTCAACGGCGCCCGCAGCGCCATCCAGCACAATCCGGTCATGAAGGCCTTCTACCAGCGCCTGGTCGACGACAATCACCGTCCGGGCAAGGTCGCGCTCAGCGCCGTGATGCGCAAAATGCTCGTGACGCTCAACGCCATGATCCGGGACGGATCAGATTGGAGACGCGCAGCCAAGCCTGCGGCATGAGCCGTCGATCACGCCAAGCTCACGCGGCAACGCGCGGAACCGGTCAAGGCCGGCATCGCCGCCGCGCAGCGGTCGCCTTGACCGGCGAGCACGATGCCGCACTCTCGCCCGTGATCGCCCCCTTGACGAACATCACGGTAGATTCCCCGCTTTCGCGGGGAATGACAGCGTCCTAGAGCGATCAGTTCGCCATCCGATGCATCGCGCAGATCTTGTTGCCGTCGAGGTCACGCAGGTAAGCGATATAGAGCTTGTTCCCCGCGCCCTCGCGGATGCCGGGCGGATTCTCGATCGGCGTTCCGCCGGCGGCGACGCCGGCGGCGTGCCACTTGTCGACCTGCTCGGGCGAGTTGGCGGCAAAGCCGATCGTGCCGCCATTCGCGCAGGTCGCCGGTTCGCCGTTGATCGGCTTCGTCACCGAGAACACACCGGTCTTGGTGAAGTAGAAGATGCGATGGCCGTCGACCTTGGCCGGACGCACCTCGAGCGTGCCGAGCAGCGTGTCATAGAACGCCTTGGCCTTGTCCAGATCGTTGGTGCCGATCATGATGTGCGAGAACATTGCCCATTCCCCTCAGAGTGTGTAGCCCGGATGGAGCGTAGCGAAATCCGGATCTTGCTTGCTTCTAGAAATCCCGGATTGCGCTTCGCTCCATCCGGGCTACGAATCTCAAAACGCGGTATAGCCGCCATCGATCACGAACGTATCCGCAGTGTGATACGACGACGCCTTGCTCATCAGATACACGGCGATGCCGCCGAAATCGGACGCCTCGCCGAAGCGCCGCACCGGAATCCGCGGCATCACATTGGCGACGAATTTTTCGTTGGCCATGAGACCCGAGGTCATGTCGCTCTTGATCCAGCCCGGGAGGATCGCGTTCGCGGTGACGCCGTGGCGGGCGAGCTCGACGCCGAGCGCGCGCACCAGCGCGTTGATAGCGGCCTTGGTCGCGGCGTAATGCTCGTTGCGCGCGGTGCCGAAGATCGAGGCGAGGCTCGAGGTCGCAACGAGCCGGCCGAACGGATCGCCGGCATTGGCGCGATCGGTCATGTGCTTTGCGGCGGCCTGGAATGCGTGGAACACACCGTCGAGATTGGTCGCGAACATCGTTCGCCATTCCTCCTCGGTGCGCTCGATGAAGGAACGCCGCCCGCCGCCGCCGATGCCGGCATTGGCGAAGCAGCCGTCGACACGGCCGAACGTGTCGAGCGTCGCCTTCATGGCGGCATTGACCGAGCCGGAATCGGTGACGTCGCAGACGCGGCTGTCGACCTTGCCTGATAGCCCCGCCATGCTCGCGGCAGCAGCCTTGTTCTTGTCAGCATTGCGGCCCCAGATCGAGACGTTGCAGCCCTGGCCGGCGAGGGCCTGTGCGATGCCGAGCCCGATGCCGCCATTGCCGCCGGTGATCACGGCGACACGGCCAGTGAGGTCGAAAATGTTCATGGCGCGTTTCCTGTTCTTGATATGAGGCGCATCAGCCGCTGCGCACAAGATTGCTTGCTATGCTCCGATCACCATGGACAAGGCCGCGACAAAAATCAAATATGCGCCCGGCAAAAACGAATTCCGGTCTGCGAAACTGACGCGGTCCGCAACTGACGAGGAAACCATGCAGTTCAAACACGTCACGCTCGATTTCGATGGCTCGGTCGCGATCCTCAGGCTCGACCATCAGGAGGTGATGAACGCGGTCTCCGTGGACATGCTGGGCGGCCTTGCCGAGGCGCTGGACGCGATCGAGGAGAGGAAGGACGAGGTGCGCTGCGTGGTGCTGACCGGCGCGGGGCGCGCGTTCTGCACGGGTGCTAATCTGCAAGGCCGCAACAACCAGTCGAAGAAGACCAAGGCCGGCCTGACGCTCGAGACTGGCTTTCACCCCTTCCTGCGCCGCGTCCGCAATCTGCACTGCCCGATCATCACCGCGGTCAACGGGCCGGCGGCAGGCGCCGGCATGAGCTTCGCCCTGCTCGGCGACATGATCCTTTGCGCGCGCTCGTCCTATTTCCTGCAAGCGTTCCGCCGTATCGGCCTCGTGCCGGATTGCGGCTCGACCTGGCTGCTGCCGCGCCTCGTCGGCCGGGCGCGCTCGATCGAATTGTCGCTGATGGGCGAGCGGCTGCCGGCCGAGAAGGCGCTGGAATGGGGCCTCGTCAACCGCGTCTATGACGACGGCGTGCTGATGGAGGAGGCGATGAAGCTCGCGCGCGATCTCGCCAGCGGGCCGACAGTGGCGCTATCGCTGATCCGCAAGCTCTACTGGGACAGCCCGGAAAATTCCTTCGAGGACCAGCTCAATCTCGAATTCCAGTGCCAGCTGCGTGCTGGCGACACCCAGGATTTCCGTGAGGGCGTCGGCGCGTTCCTGGAGAAGCGCCCCGCACAGTTCAAAGGCAAATGATCGAGGCGGAGCTTTCGCGCAGCGTCGCGCGCTGGTGCAAGGGCGCGACCGGCGTCGCCGGCGCGGCAAAACTGTCCGGCGGCGCCAGCCAGGAGACCTGGCGTTTCGACATCACGCATCCGGACGGGCCGATCGGTGCAATCCTGCGCCGCTCGCCGAAAGGCTATGGCGCAGCACCGACGCGTGCGGCCGGGCTCGCCGCCGAGGCGCAGTTGATGCAGCTCGCTTACGAGGCCGGCGTGCCGTCGCCGCGCGTGATGCATGTGCTGGTGCCGGAAGATGATCTCGGCACCGGCTTCATCATGCAGCGCGTCGAGGGCGAAACCATCGCGCGCAAGATCCTGCGTGATGAGGAATACGCGGCGGCAAGGCCGCTGCTCGCGCGGCAGATCGGCGGTGTGCTGGCCGGCCTGCACAAGCTGCCGCAGGACAAATTGCCCGAGCTGCGCAGCCGCGGCGCGACCCAGGAGATCTCGGAGTTCGAGCGCGACTATCGCAGCCTGAACTGGCCCAAGCCCGTATTCGAGCTGGCGCTGCGCTGGCTGCGCGACCACGATCCTGGCCCCTCGGTCGAGACCACGCTGGTGCATGGCGATTTTCGTAACGGCAATCTCATCATCGGCGCGGATGGCGTCCGCGCGGTCCTGGACTGGGAGCTCGCCCATCTCGGCGATCCCATGGAGGATCTCGGTTGGGTGTGCGTCAACTCCTGGCGCTTCGGCGAGATCGACAAGCCCGTCGGCGGTTTTGGCTCACGCGAGGAGCTGTTCACGGGCTATGAGGCGGCAGGCCGCAAGGTCGATCCCGCGCGCGTCAAATTCTGGGAAGTGATGGGGACGCTGCGCTGGGGCATCATGTGCGGCGGCATGATGCAGCGTTTTCGCGAGGGGCCGGACCATTCCATGGAGCGCGCCATGATCGGCCGCCGCGCCAGCGAGACCGAGATCGATCTGTTGCGGCTGCTGGCGCCGCGCGGGAGCTGACCCATGCAGGACGAACCGACACCGATCGAGCTGACCAAGGCTGTCGCCGATTTCCTCCGGAGCGACATCACGCCGCTGATCTCCGGCCACCAGGCCTTCAAGCTGCGCGTCGCCATCAACATCCTCGACCTCGTCACGCGGCAGCTGACGCAGGAGGCGGGGAGCGATGCTGCGGAAGTGGAGCGGCTGCGTGCGCTGCTCGGCATCGATGGTTCGGTGACCGAGCTCAACCGCGCGCTTGCCGAGCGCATTGCAAAGGGCGAGGTCGATCTCGCAACGCCAGGGCTAGCCGAGCACCTGTGGGCGACCACGATGGACAAGCTCGCCGTCGATCAGCCGAATTACGCCTCGTACAGGCGGGAGCTGGGGCGGTAGGCGGGTAGGCCTCTCTCTCGTCATTGCGAGGAGCCCTTGCGACGAAGCAATCCAGACACTTTCTGCGGAACGATTCTGGATTGCTTCGCTACGCTCGCAATGACGGTATTGGGGAGTTGCGCTCCCTCCGTCTCGTCATGCCCGGGCTTGTCCCGGGCATCCACGTTCTTCGTAATGCGCGGCACGACGTGGATGGCCGGGACAAGCCCGGCCATGACGCGGAGAGGATTGAACCCTACTTCCCCGCCCATTTCGGCGGCCGCTTCTCCGAGAACGCCTTCGGGCCCTCGATGTAATCCTGTGAGGCCGCCATCGCCTGCACGGCTGGATAGTCCCGCTGCTCCGCGATGGCCTGCTCCAGCGACACGCCCAGTCCTCGCTGGATGGCCTGCTTCGACGCGCGGATCGACATCGGCGAGTTCTTGGTGATCATCTCCGCCCAGCGCAGTGCGCTCGCGAGCGCTTCGCCCTGCGGCACCACCTCGTTGACGAAGCCGAGCTCATGGCCCTCCTTGGCGCTGACATGGCGGGCGGTGAGGATCATGCCCATGGCGCGCTTCAGGCCGATCTGGCGCGGCAGCCGGTGCAGGCCGCCGGCAAGCGCAGCAAGGCCGACGCGCGGCTCGGGCAGAGCGAAGGTCGCATTCTCCGCGGCGATGATCAGGTCGCAGGCGAGCGCGATCTCGAAGCCGCCGCCCATCGCGACGCCGTTCACGGCGGCGACGATCGGCTTGTCGCAGTCGAAGCGCGAGGTGAGGCCGGCAAAGCCGCCCTTGTCCCAGCCGCGCTTGCCGCCCGCCGCCTGCCACTTCAGATCGTTGCCGGCGCAGAACGCCTTGTCGCCGGCGCCGGTGACGACCGCGACCCACTGCGCAGGGTCGGCGAAGAAATCGTCAAACACCTTGTTGAGCTCGAAATGCGCATCGATATGCAGCGCATTGTAGACCTCGGGCCGCGACAGCGTGACGATCGTGATCGGCCCCTTGCGTTCCACCTTCGAAAACTTCAGCTCCATCGTGCGCTCCCGCATTTTCTTCTGAAGGAATATTGGCGTCATACTACCGTGCCTCAGCGCCTGAGCACCATCGAATTGCGCGGGCGCGCCTTGCGCATCCGGCACGTCTCGCCTTGCTTGACTTGGCGGCGCTCTTCTCACCTTAATCGTACGAAGCAAAAGCGTGCCTAGCGCCTTAACACAAAACGATAAAATCAATCCGGGAGAGAACCTGTGGATTTCTCATTGCCTGCCGATCTCGTCGCCTATCTCGGAGAGCTCGACCGTTTCATCGAACGCGAGATCAAGCCGCTGGAGGAGGCCGACGACAACATCCGCTTCTTCGACCATCGTCGCGAATGGGCGCGCACCGATTTCGAGAATGGCGGCCTGCCGCGCCACGAATGGGAAGCGCTGCTGCGCAAGGCAAAAGATCTCGCGGATGCCGCCGGTCATCTGCGCTTTCCGGTGCCGAAGCAATATGGCGGCAAGGACGGCTCCAATCTCTGGATGGCCGTGATCCGCGAGCATTTTGCCGCCAAGGGTCTCGGCCTGCACAACGATCTGCAGAACGAGCACTCCATCGTCGGCAACTTCCCGGTCGTCACCATGCTCGACCGCTACGGCCGCGACGACCAGAAGGCGATGATCGACGGTTCGATCAAGGGCAAGTATCGCATCACCTTTGGACTGACCGAGCCGCATCACGGCTCGGATGCCACCCACATGGAGACGCGCGCGGTGCCGGCGACCCGCGACAACGTCAAGGGCTGGATCATCAACGGCGAGAAGATGTGGACCACAGGCATGCACGTCGCCACGCATTGCGCGCTGTTCGCGCGCACCTCGGGCAATGATGGCGATGCCCGCGGCATCACCTGCTTCCTGGTGCCGGCCAAGAGCCACGGCGTGAAGGTCGAGGAGTACATGTGGACCTTCAACATGCCGACCGACCATCCCCGCGTCAGCTTCACCGACGTGTTCGTGCCAGAAGACGCGCAGTTCGGTGAGGTCGGCCGCGGCCTGTCGTTGGCGCAGTGCTTTGTCCATCAGAACCGCATCCGCCAGGCGGCGAGCTCGCTTGGCGCTGCCGTCTACTGCATCAACGAAAGCGTCAAATACGCGCGCGAGCGAAAGCCGTTCGGCAAGGCACTCGCCGAGAACCAGGCGATCCAGTTCCCGCTGGTCGAGCTCGCGACGCAGGCCGAGATGCTGCGCCTTCTGATCCGCAAGACGGCTTGGGAGATGGACAAGCTTACCGAGGAGCAGATCGAGCGCACGCTGTCCGACCGCGTCTCGATGTGCAATTACTGGGCAAACCGCCTCTGCTGCGAATCCGCCGACCGCGCCATGCAGGTTCATGGCGGCATGGGCTACTCACGCCACAAGCCGTTCGAGCACATCTATCGTCACCACCGCCGCTACCGCATCACCGAGGGCAGCGAGGAGATCCAGATGCGCAAGGTGGCGGGGTTCTTGTTCGGCTATATGGGGCCGGGCAAGCACTGAGGCTTGCACCGGTCTCGTGGGGTGGGCAAAGCGAAGCGCGCCCACCATCCCCTTTGTATACGGAACGAGATGGTGGGCACGGCGCTTTGCGCCTTTGCCCACCCTACGGGACGTACGGCACTGCGGGGACTAATTCACCCGCCGATCCTTCCCCGCCCAATACGGCTCGCGCAATTGCCGCCGCAAAATCTTGCCTGACGGATTCCTCGGCAGGGCCGGCAGAAATTCCACGCTCTTCGGCGTCTTGTAGCCGGCGATGCGCTCGCGGGTGAAGTTGATGATGTCGGTGGCGGTGGCGTGTTTGCCCGGCTTCATCACCACCACCGCCTTCACCGCCTCGCCCCATTTGTCGTCGGGCACGCCGATCACCGCGGCCTCGGCGACGTCGGGGTGATCGCACAGTGCGCTCTCGACCTCGGCGGGGTAGATGTTCTCGCCGCCGGAGATGATCATGTCCTTGATGCGGTCGTGGATGTAGAGATAGCCGTCCTCGTCCATATAGCCGGCATCGCCCGTGCGTAGCCAGCCGTCGCCTCGCAGCGTTGCGGCGGTGGCTTCAGGCAGATTCCAGTAACCGGCCATGTTCGAGCCCGAGCGCGTTGCGATCTCGCCGACCTCACGCGGCGGCAGCGGCTTGCCGTCCACGTCGAGGATTGCGATCTCGACGCCCGGCAGTGCCTTGCCGGCCGAGCGCATGCGTTCAAGCCCCTCGACGTGATCCTCCGGCGGCAGCGCGACGATCGTGCCCGTCGTCTCGGTCATGCCGTACATCTGCACGAAGCCGCATTTGAAGACCTCGATGCATTCCTTCAGCAGCGCCGCCGGTATAGGCGAAGCGCCGTAGAGCATGTATTTCAATCGTGAGAAATCGACCGCCTTGGCGCGCGGCTGCCGCACCACGAACTGCATCGCCGCCGGCACCATGAACAGCTTCGTGATACCCGACTGCTCGAAGTAATCCAGCACCTTGGTCGGGTCGAACTCGCGCGCGATGACGCCGCGGGCGCCATGATAGAGCCCCATCACGCCCCAGCCGGAGCCGCCGATGTGGAAGATCGGCATTGCCACCAGCGAGACGTCGTCGGTCGACCACCGGTTCCACTCCGGCTTGTCCTCGGCATTACCCGTCTGCACGAGATTGAGGAAGTTGGCGTGCGACAGCATCGCGCCCTTCGGCTTGCCTGTGGTGCCCGAGGTGTAGAGCTGGATCGCAATGTCCTTGGTGTCGATCGGCACCTTCGGGTCGTCGCCGCTCTGCGCATCGCGCCAGGCTGTAAAATCCTGCCATTCCGGTGCGCCGCCTTCGGTGGTGATGATGGTGCGGACGCCGGGTATCTGGTCCCTGATCTGCCGGACCTGCGCGATGAACTCCGGCCCGACGAACAGCACCGGCGCCTTGCAATCGGAAACGATGAAGGCGACCTCAGGTCCGGCGAGCCGCCAGTTCACCGGCGCCATCACGACGCCCGCCTTCATCGCGCCCATCAGCAGCTCGAAATAGAGGTCGCTGTTCTTGCCGAGATAGGCAATGCGGTCACCCTTCTTCACGCCCATTGCGAGGAGCGCGTTGGCGACCTTGTTGGTCTTGATATCAAATTCGGCAAAGCTGGTGACGCGGCCCTCGAACTCGTAGGCGATGGCATCGCCGCGGCTCGTCGCGCGCTCGCGCACCATGTCGGCGAGGTTCGCCAATGGCTGTGTGGTGGACATGTCTCTCCCGTGGCGTTTTGTTTTTATGCTGGGAGTGTGGCGTCATCTGTGGGTGAAGACAAGATGGGAGCCCCACTGTCGTCCCGGACGAGCGAAGCGAAGATCCGGGACCCATAACCACAGGGAGTGGCTTGGCGAAGACTCGGAGTTGCCTGTCTCGCCCTACAACTCTTCGCTGTGGTTATGGGTCCCTGCTTTCGCAGGGACGACAATTGCGGGTGGGGCGAAAGTGTCAGCCACTTGCAAGCTTTCGCACAATCACCCCCGTTTCGCCCGATCCTTCTCGTTCTGCGCCATGATGCTCTCGCGCGCGGCTTTCCAGTCGTCGTCGCTCCAGTCGCGGAGCTGGTAGAAATTGCCGCCCATGGCGAGCGCCTGCGCGCCGTCCATGGCGATGGTCTCGCCGTTGATCCAGTCGCAGCCGCCGGAGATCAGGAACACCGCGAGGTTCTGCAATTCCTCCATGGTGCCGACGCGGCCCATCGGGTTCATCGCCTTGGTGCGCGCGCCGGCTTCGTCGCCAGGCTTGATGCGCTTGCTCATGCCCTCAGTCGGAATCTCGCCCGGCGCGATCGTGTTGAGGCGGATGCCGTAGCGGCCCCATTCGGTCGCAAGCGACATCGTCATGGCATGGATCGCCGACTTGCTCATCGCCGACGGCACCACATAGGGCGAGCCGTTGCGCACCCAGGTCACGGTGATCGAGACGACGTTGCCGGGCTGCTTCAGGGCGATCCAGCGCTTGCCGACCGCTTGGGTCACGTAAAACGTGCCGTGCATGACGATGTTGGCGACCGCATCAAATCCGCGCGGCGACAGTTCCTCGCTGCGCGAGATGAAATTGCCCGCGGCATTGTTGATGAGATCAGTCAGCGGTCCGTCCCGAAAGATATTCTCGATCATCTCTTCGACCGCGAGCGCATTGCGGATGTCGACGCCGTGGCTGGTGACGCGGCCGCCATACTGATCCATCAACTCCGTCGCAGTCTCGTCGCACACGATCTTGCGCCGGCCGCAGATGTGCACTTCGGCGCCGAGCTGGAGGAAGCGCGCCGCCATCGACTTGCCGAGCCCGGTGCCGCCGCCGGTCACGAGAATGCGCCGCCCAGCCAGAAGATTTTCCTTGAACATGGCTGTTTCTCCCGTACGGATTGTCAGTTAATTGGTCGATTGACTAAATCTGGCCGCCAGCTTCCTGTAAAGCGGCACTGAACAAGAACAGGGGAGAATTGATCCATGGAAGAGCGCATCTCGATCTCGATCTCGGAAGGGGTTGCCGACGTGCGGCTGGTGCGCGCCGACAAGATGAATGCGCTGGATCAGGCCATGTTCGAGGCCCTTGTCGCGGCAACAGAGCGGCTTTCGAAGGAAAAAGGGCTGCGCGCCGTCGTGCTGTCGGGCGAAGGCCGCGCCTTCTGCGCCGGCCTCGACATGGGGCGTTTTGCCGCCATGAAAGAGAAGGGCGGCAACGGAATTCCGGGTGGCGAAAATCGCGATCTCACCAAGCGGACGCATGGCCAGGCGAACTTTCCGCAACAGGCGGTATGGGGATGGCGTCAGCTTCCGGTTCCAGTGATCGCGGCGGTCCATGGCGTTGCCTTCGGTGGCGGATTTCAGCTTTCGCTCGGCGCCGACATGCGATTTCTCAGCGCAGATGCGCGGATGTCGATCATGGAGATCAAATGGGGCCTCGTCCCCGACATGGCGGGCACGCCGATCCTGGCCTCGCTCGTGCGCGACGACATCCTGCGCGATCTCACCTATACCGGCCGCATCTTCTCCGCGCAGGAAGCGATGACATATGGTCTCGCCACGCGCATCTGTGACGATCCACGCGCTGCGGCACTCGAAGCCGCGCGCGAGATCGCCGGCAAGAGCCCCGATGCGATCCGCGCGGCGAAGCGTCTGCTCAACAACCTCTCGGTCGATCCGGGTCCTGCGCTGCTCGCGGAGTCCGTCGAGCAGCAGAAGCTGATCGGCAGTGCGAACCAGACCGAGGCGGTGCGCTCGAATCTGGAGAAGCGCGCGGCGAAGTTTGCGGATTGAGTCTCTCCGTCATGGCCGGGCAAAAGCGCGAAGCGCGTCTTCGCGCTAGATGTCCCGGCCATCCACGTTCTTGATCCAGGCGGCGAAGCAAGAACGTGGATCACCGGGACAAGCCCGGTGATGACGACTAACTAAGATCGGCGCACAACAATAAAGAAAAACAATAATGAGCGAAACGTCCCCATTCCTCGGCATCGTCTCCGGCGAGCGCCGCCGTTCCCACGCCGAGGTCACCAATCGCGCCGATCGCATCGCCTCCGGCCTCGCCAAGATCGGCGTCCGCCAGGGCGATTGCGTCTGCATGCTGATGCGCAACGACATCGCCTTTCTGGAGGCGGCCTACGCCGCGATGCGTTTGGGGGGCTATGGCGTGCCGATCAACTGGCACTTCAAGCCCGAGGAGATCAACTACATCCTGAACGACACCGGCACGTCCGTGCTGATCGGGCATGCCGACATGCTGCATGCCCTGCGCGATGCGATTCCCAAAGGCGTCACCGCGCTCAGCGTGCCGACGCCGCCGGAGATCCTGTCCAACTACAAGATCGATCCCGATCATCTGAAGACGCCGGATTTCGCGATCGATTTCGAGCCCTGGCTCGCGCAATTCCAGCCCTATGACGGCCCAGTCGTGCCGCAGCCGATGAACATGATCTACACGTCAGGCACGACGGGCCATCCCAAGGGCGTGCGGCGCAATGCTCCGACGCCGGGGCAGCAGGCCGCCGGCGAACGCATGCGCGCGATGATCTATGGCCTTAAGCCCGGTGCTCGCGCGCTGCTGCCGGGGCCGCTCTATCATTCCGCGCCGAACTCGTTCGGCATCCGCGCGGGCAAGCTCGGCGGCGCGCTGGTGCTGATGCCGCGCTTCGAGGCCGAAGAATTTCTGGAGCTCATCCAGCGCTACAAGATCGACACCATCTTCATGGTGCCGACCATGTTCATTCGCCTGATGAAGCTGCCGGAAGAGGTGCGCAGGAAGTACGACGTCTCCTCGCTCCGCCACGTCATCCATGCCGCCGCGCCGTGCCCGGCCGACGTCAAGCGCGCCATGATCGAATGGTGGGGGCCGGTGATCTACGAGTTCTACGGTTCGACGGAATCAAGCGCCGTCACCTTCGCAACTTCCGAGGATGCGCTGAAGAAGCCGGGTACGGTCGGCAAGATTTCGCCCGGCGCCGAGCTGCGCTTCATCGGCGAGGACGGCCGCGTGCTCGGCGTCGGCGAGATCGGCGAGATCTATTCCCGCATGGCGGAGCTTGCCGACTTCACCTACCACAACAAGCCGGAGAAGCGCGCCGAGATTGACCGCGGCGGTTTCATCACCTCGGGCGACGTCGGCTATATCGACGCGGACGGCTACGTCTTCATCTGCGACCGCAAGCGCGACATGGTGATATCAGGGGGCGTCAACATCTATCCGGCCGAGATCGAATCCGTGCTGCATGCCGTGCCGGGCGTGCATGATTGCGCGGTGTTCGGCATCCCCGATGCCGAGTTCGGCGAGGCGCTGATGGCGGTGGTCGAGCCGCAAGCGGGCATCACGCTCGATGCCGGCGATGTCCGCGCAAGGCTGAAGACTTCGCTCGCCGATTACAAGGTGCCCAAGCACATCGAGATCCGCAGCGGGCTGCCGCGTGAAGACTCCGGAAAAATCTTCAAGCGCCGCTTGCGCGATCCCTATTGGGAGCGGGCGGGACGGAAGATTTGACATTCGACGAGAATCCGGAGGGTGGGCAAAGCGAAGCGTGCCCACCAAATTCGATTACGGAGACAATGGTGGGCACGGCGCAAGCGCGCCTTTGCCCACCCTACGAGATAACGGATGCGGAAACATTTGTCATGAGCGACGCTGCGAAGGAAGTTCTCTACACAGTCGCGGACCACATCGCGACCATCACGCTCAAGGTGCCATGAAAGCCTTCATGGACAGGCAAAGCGGATCTGCGCTCCTAAACCAGCTCCCCGCCGACGAACAGCAGGAACGACCGCCCCGGCACCTTGTAGATGCTGTCGAACTCGAACCGGGCGCCTGACCCGCCGTCCCCGACATTGGTATCGAGCAGCAATGACCAGCATGGGCCGGCCGAAGTGTGCGGCAGCTTGAAGTCGACCTCGCCCTCAAAACTGTTGAGGACGATCAGCACGCTGTCGTCCTCGCCGCGGCGCGGGATCGCGGTTTTTCGCGCGCGGCCGTCGAGGACGACGCCAAAGCACTTCAGCCAGCCGGTCTGCCAGTCGGCGCTCGACATCTCGCTGCCATTGGCATTGAGCCAGACCACGTCGCGGATGTCGAGCTTGGTGTCGTGCGCGCCGGTGAGGAAGTGGCTGCGGCGCAGGATCGGGTAGTCGCGCCGGAGCTCGATCACGCGCTTGCTGAAAGCGAGCAGCTTCTGCGCGTTCTCGCCCATGTTCCAGTCGAACCAGGAGATGTCGCTGTCCTGGCAATAGGCATTGTTGTTGCCTTGCTGGGTGCGGCCGAACTCGTCGCCGCCGAGCAGCATCGGCGTGCCCTGGGAGAGCAGCAGCGTCGCCAGCATGTTGCGTTTCTGCCGTTCGCGCAGCGCAATGACGTTCTTGTCGTCGGTCGGGCCCTCGACGCCGCAATTCCAGGAGCGGTTGTTGGAATTGCCGTCGCGGTTGCCCTCGCCATTGGCCTCATTGTGCTTGTCGTTGTAGCTCGCCCAGTCGTTCAGCGTGAAACCGTCATGGGCGGTGATGAAATTGACGCTGGCCCAGGAGCGGCGGCCGCCCCAGCGGGCGAAGATGTCGCCGGAGCCGAGCAGCCGCGATGCGAGCGCGGACGGCGGCGCCTCGCCGCGCCAATAGTCGCGCGCGGTGTCGCGAAACCTGTCGTTCCACTCCGCCCAGCCGGGCGGGAAGCCGCCGACCTGGTATCCGCCAGGGCCGCAATCCCAGGGTTCGGCGATCAGCTTGACCGTCGACAGCAGCGGATCCTGGTCCATTGCCTTCAGGAAGCCGCTCTGCTCGTCGAAGCCGTAAACCTCGCGGGCGAGAATGGTGCCGAGATCGAAGCGGAAGCCGTCGATATGCATATGGCCAGCCCAGTAGCGCAGCGAGTCCATCACCATCTGGATCACGCGCGGATGGGAGAGATTGACGGTGTTTCCGGTGCCGGTGTCGTTGATGTAATAGCGCCGCCGGTCCGGCAGCAGGCGATAGTAGCTCGCATTGTCGATGCCCTTGAAGGACAGCGTCGGTCCGAGCTCGTTGCCTTCGGCGGTGTGGTTGTAGACGACGTCGAGGATCACTTCGAGCCCGGCGCCGTGGAGCTTCGACACCATCTCCTTGAACTCGCGCAGGCTGTTCGGCACGTCGGAGGCGTAGCGCGGATCGGGCGCGAAGAAGCCGACGGTGTTGTAGCCCCAGTAATTGACGAGGTTCTTCTTCAGAAGATTGTCGTCGTTGATGAATGAGTGGATCGGCAGCAGCTCGATCGAGGTCACGCCGAGCGATGTCAGATGGGCGATCAGCTCCGGCGCGGCGAAGCCGGCATAGGTGCCGCGAAGGTTCTCCGGAACAGCCGGGTGCTTCTTCGTGAAGCCTTTGACATGGGTCTCGTAGACGATGGTCTCGTCCCAATGGACGTTCTGCCGCGCCGCCTCGGCCTGCCAGTCGAAATCGGGATCGACCACCACGCATTTCGGCATGAAGGGCGCGCTGTCGCGCTCGTCGAAGGTGAGGTCGTCGCCGGTCTCCATCTTGTAGCCGAACACGGCCGGGTCCCATGTCAGGCTTCCGGCATGCGCCCGCGCATAGGGATCGAGCAGCAGCTTGTTGGGATTGAAGCGATGACCCGCGTCGGGCTGATAGGGGCCGTAGACGCGGTAGCCGTAGAAGATGCCCGGACCGCACCCGGCGATGTAGCCGTGAAAGACCTGGTCGGTATATTCCGGCAGCTCGAAGCGGTGCGTCTCTCGCTCGCCGTCAAACAGGCAGACCTCGACCTTGGTGGCGTTGGCGGAGAACACCGCGAAATTCGTGCCCTTGCCGCTCCAATGGGCACCCAGCGGATAGGGCAGGCCCTCCTCGATGATGAAATCGGACATGTGAACCCCCAGGCCCCGATGGCCGCGACGGCAACGCCAACGCCTGCCGAATGTTTCAAGCGGCGTGCCATTCTGGGCCGTGTGCACGTCAGTTCGATGAAACGTCGGTTTTGATCGCGCAAGAGTCGGCGAGGCCGTTCGAGGCAATCGCGCCGAGATCAATGAGTGGCTCGCGAACTCTCGTCGGAGACAATCGACTTCGCCTGTCCCGCCCATGAGCGAGGATGCTGCACGACCCCTATGATATGCAAGAGAGACGGTGCACGCAAGAGTGGCAATTGCCGATTGGGTTCGCTACGCTGCGATTTCCATTTGCATCCGATTGCGATTCTTTCATGCCCGCATACCGCAGCAGCCCCGGCTTTTTCGAAATCCCGCACGCCGCCGTCTACGCGGTCATGACCGTGACGGTCCTCGTATCGGGGATCTGCTTCATCCAGGCGGGTGGCCCGTCGGCGCCGGCGGAGCTGCTGTATCGCTACGGCGGCATGTATTCGACCGCAATCGCGCGGCATGAGTATTGGCGGCTCGTCGCCTACGGCTTCCTGCACGTCAATTTCGTTCATCTGACGATGAACATGCTGTGTCTTGTGCTGTGGGGAGGACATCTCGAAAGACGGATCGGGCCGGCCTACTTCCTCATCATCTATCTCTGCGCGATGGTGTTCGGCGCCGTCATCGGCAATGGCATCCATTCCACCCCCTATTTGACCGTCGGAGCGTCCGGCGCGACGTCTGGCATTCTTGGTGCGCTGCTCTGCCTGTGGATCCTCGGCAAGCTTGACATCAGGTTCGACTTCTTCGCGATCAACATCGGCTTGAACATCGCGTTCGCCTTCAGCAACTCGCGTATCGACTGGGGTGTCCATCTCGGTGGCTTTGCCGCCGGTTTGATCGCCTGCGCGGTGCTGGACCTGGTCGAGAAGGCGAATGCCTATGCGCTTCGTTGCAAGTTTCCCGAAGCCGTGAAGGTCAATCTGACGTTGCTCGTCTGCGTCACTGCGCTGTGGACATGGAGCGGTCAGGCCCAGACCGTCGCCGCGGGGGCTTCCGGATGGGGGCTGACGATCATCGTCGTGCTCGCATGTTGCGCCGTCGTGAAGTTGGTTGATCTCGCACTCTCCATGACGAAGGGTCTCGCGATCGTCGTGGGGGCCCTGGCCGGAGCGAACGCCGCCGCCGTGATGATTTGCGGTTGGGCACTGTCATTTTCTTGCACACCGCGCTGGCCAACTGGATCCGTTCCGCTCGACAATTTTCTCGTCATATTCTGCCCGAATCCGCTTCTCATCTCGGGATTGGGCGCGATTGGCGCTGTCGCGCTGACGCTTTGGCTCTGCGCGAAGGATATTTCGCGAGGGATCGAAGATGTTGGGTTTGTCGGCACGTCGCTGCGGGCCGAACGCAGCCGGCGTCATGGACTATGACCTCGGGCATCGTGTTATAGTGAGGGATCACTGACCCGCGGATCGTCCCATGTCCCCCGTTTCCATCCTGCTTAACATTCTCTGGATTCTCATCGGCGGCGCCTGGATGGCGTTCGGCTGGCTGGTGGCTGCGGTCATCATGGCCGTCACCATCATCGGCCTGCCCTGGGCGCGGGCGGCGTTCAACATCGCGGTCTACACGCTGCTGCCGTTCGGCTCGCGCGCGGTCAATCGCTACGACGTCACCGGCGAGAGCGATATCGGCACCGGCCCGCTTGGGGTGATCGGCAACATCATCTGGTTCGTGCTCGCCGGCTGGTGGCTGGCGCTCGGCCACCTCGTGACCGCGCTGGTGCTCGCGATCACCATCATCGGCATCCCCTTCGCCTGGGCCCATCTGAAGCTCGCCGGCATCGCGCTCTGGCCGATCGGCAAGGTGATCGTGCCGGCATAGGCATGATCCGGAAAAGTGCGAAGCGGTTTTCCGAAAAGATCATGCCTAAACAACAACCTAGAGCGCGAGGACGATTGTCTTCGCGCTCTAGCCCCCTGGGTGTGCGCCGCCCCCAACTTCGTCTTGCGCTGCGGCAAAAAACTTGCACACTCGGTCGGCCGGGGAGCCATACGGAGCTCTACTCAGGGGAGCGAGCCAATGTCCCTCCAGACCATACCATCCGACGCGCCTGATCACCGCCCCAACCGTTCCGAGGACGTTCAGGTCACGGAAGCGGAAGCGCGGCTGCGCGACGATATCCGCCTGCTCGGGCGCATTCTGGGCGACACCGTGCGCGACCAGGAGGGCGCCGACGTGTTCGACCTGGTCGAGCGCATCCGGCAGACCTCGATCCGGTTCCACCGCGACGAGGACCGGCTCGCCCGCCGCGAGCTCGAGCAGATCCTCGACAGCATGTCGATCTCCGAGACGGTGCGGATCGTCCGCGCCTTCAGCTATTTCTCGCACCTCGCCAACATCGCCGAGGACCAGAACAACATCCGCCAGATGCGTGCCGGCAAGGGCGGCGGCTCCGGTGTACTGGCGGAGACGCTGGCCCATGCCAGGGCCGCGGGCATCAACTCCGATACCTTGCGCAGCTTCTTCAAGAGCGCGCTCGTCAGCCCGGTCCTGACCGCGCACCCGACCGAGGTCCGCCGCAAGAGCACCATGGACCGCGAGATGGAGGTCGCCGCGCTGCTAGACCGCCGCGAGCGCGTCGCGCTGACCGCGGACGAGGCCGCCGCCAGCGACGAGCAGCTGCGCCGCGAGGTGCTGACGCTGTGGCAGACCAATCTGCTCCGCCGCACCAAGCTCACCGTGCTCGACGAGGTCGCCAACGGCCTGTCGTTCTATGACTACACCTTCCTGCGCGAGGTGCCGCGGCTGGTCAACGTGCTGGAGGACCGGCTGGAGGAGGGCGGCGAGGCGGCCGCGAGTGAGCTCGCCTCGTTCCTGCGCATGGGCAGCTGGATCGGCGGCGACCGCGACGGCAATCCCTTCGTCACCGCCGACGTCATGCGCGGCACGTTGCGGCTGCAGTCGAGCCGGGTGATGCAGTTTTACCTCGAAGAGCTGCACGTGCTCGGCTCCGAGCTGTCGATCGCGGCGCATCTCGCCGACGTCTCCGAGGAGCTGCGCACGCTGGCGGAGCGATCGCCCGACACCTCGCCGCATCGGAGCGGCGAGCCTTATCGGCTCGCGGTCTCCGGCATCTATGCCCGTCTCACCGCAACGGCGGAAAAGCTCGAGGTCGAGATCACGCGCCGGCCGGTCGGCAAGGGGAAGCCTTACGAGAGCGTCAGGGAATTGCAGGCCGATCTCGACGTGCTGCACCGCTCGCTGATCTCCAACAATGCCCGCGTCATCGCCCGCGGCCGGCTGCGGCTGTTGCGGCGCGCGGTGGATTGCTTCGGCTTCCATCTGGCGCGGCTCGACATCCGCCAGAATTCGGCGGTGCACGAGCGCACCATCGCCGAGCTGATGGATGCCGCCAATCCCGGCATGTCCTATCTCGCGCTCGGCGAGGACGCGCGCATCTCGCTGCTCACCAACGAGCTGCGCTCGACGCGCGCGCTGGTCTCGCCGTTCGTGAAGTACAGCGACGAGACCATGGGCGAGCTCAACGTCTTCCATGCCGCAGCCGAAGCGCATGCGAAGTTCGGCTCGGATGCGATCCCCCAGTGCATCATCTCGATGTGCAAGGGCATGTCCGACATGCTCGAGGTGGCGGTGCTCTTGAAGGAAGTGGGGCTCGTCCATCCGTCCGGGCGCAGCGCCATCAACATCGTGCCGCTGTTCGAGACCATCGAGGATCTGCAGGCTTCATCCGGCATCATGGACCGCATGCTGTCGCTGCACGATTACCGCCGCCTCGTCGACAGCCGCGGCAGCGTGCAGGAGGTCATGCTCGGCTACTCCGACAGCAACAAGGACGGCGGCTTCGTCACCTCGGGCTGGGAGCTCTACAAGGCCGAGATCGGTCTCGTCGAGGTGTTCGAGCGCCATCACGTACGGCTGCGCCTGTTCCACGGCCGCGGCGGCTCGGTCGGCCGCGGCGGCGGGCCGAGCTATGACGCCATCATCGCGCAGCCTGGCGGCGCGGTGAATGGCCAGATCCGCATCACCGAGCAGGGCGAGATCATCTCGTCGAAATATTCCAACGCCGAGGTCGGCCGCAACAATCTGGAGATCCTCGCCGCCGCCACGCTGGATGCGAGCCTGCTTCAGCCGCGCCAGAGCGCGCCGCGCCGCGAATATCTCGCCGCGATGGACGAGCTGTCCAACCTTGCGTTTAGGGCTTATCGCGGCCTCGTCTACGAGACCGACGGCTTCGTCGATTACTTCTGGGCCTCGACGGTCATCAACGAGATCGCGACGCTGAACATCGGCAGCCGTCCGGCCTCGCGCAAGAAGACCCGCGCGATCGAAGACCTGCGCGCCATTCCCTGGGTGTTTTCCTGGGCGCAATGCCGCCTGATGCTGCCGGGCTGGTACGGCTTTGGCAGCGCGGTCGAGCAGTGGATCGCGGCGCATCCGCAGCAGGGCATGCCGTTCCTGAAAGAGCTCTACAAGGAATGGCCGTTCTTCCGCATGCTGCTGTCGAACATGGACATGGTGCTGGCCAAGAGTTCGATTGCGATCGCCTCGCGCTATGCCGAGCTGGTGCCGGACGAGGCCTTGCGCGAAAAAATCTTCGGCCGCATCCGCCGCGAATGGCATTCCTGCATCGAGACGCTGCTCGACATCATGGGGCAGGACCGCCTGCTGCAAGGCAATCCGCTGCTGGAGCGCTCGGTGCGCCACCGCTTCCCCTATCTCGATCCGCTCAACCACGTGCAGGTCGAGCTGTTGAAAGAGCACCGCGCGCAGAACCCGGACGAGCAGGTGCTGCGCGGGATTCAGCTGACGATCAACGGCATCTCGGCGGGGTTGAGGAATACGGGGTAGGGGCGACGCTGCCGCCACACACTCAGCCGTCATGCCCGGGCTTGTCCCGGCCATGACGGCTTCCCTCGCTTGCGCTACCACGTGGATGGCCGGGTCAAGCCCGGCCATGACGCGTGGTGAGAGCGTAGCACTCAACAGAAATGCGCGCCCTGCGTCTCCACATAGACCGAATACAGCGACTGGCTCGCGGTCATGAACAGGCGGTTGCGCTTCTTGCCGCCGAAGCAGAGGTTGGCGCAGGTCTCCGGCAGCAGGATCTGCCCGATCCGCGCGCCGTCGGCGCCCGAGAACACCTGCACGCCGTCATAGCCGGGGCCAACCCAGCCGGCGCCAACCCAGATATTGCCCTCGGTGTCGACGCGCAATCCATCGGGGAAGCCTGACTTGCCCTCGAGCTTCATGTCGATCAGCTTCTTCGGGTTCGACAGTTTCGGCCCGTCGATGTCGTAGGACCACACCACGTTCTCGGCTTGCGGATAATGCGTGATGCCGGTGTCGCAGACATAGAGCTTCTTGTAGTCGTGAGAGAACGCGATGCCGTTCGGCTTGAACGGCTCGTCGGCGACCTTCGCGACCTGTCCCGTCTGTGCGTCCAGCCGGTAGACCGCTTCCTTCTGGTAGGGCTGCAGCGAGCCTGTGTTGGCGAGCTTGCCCTCGTAGATGCTGATCGCGCCATAGCCGGGATCAGTGAACCAGATCGCCTTGTCGTTGGGATGCACGACCATGTCGTTCGGCCCGTTCAGTGGCTTGCCGCCCGCCTGCTCGGCCAACGTCGTCACCGCGCCGTCGTGCTCGTAGCGGACGAGACGGGTCCGCTCGGCGGTGATCTGGCGTCCCTCGGTGTCGAACGAGTTGCCGTTGGCCTCGTTCGACGGCTTGTGGAACTGCTCGGAGATATGGCCGTCGTCGTCGAGATAGCGCAGCTGCCGATTGGCCGGAATGTCGCTCCAGACGAGATATTGTCCCTGCGCATTCCACGCCGGTCCTTCCGCCCACAGGCAGCCAGTGTAGAGCCGCTTGATCGTGGTGTTGCCGACCTTGGCCTTGAAGCGCTTGGGATCGATGACGAGGATGTCAGGGTCGGGGTAGCGCTGCGGCTCGGCATTGGCGCCGAAGTCGCGGGCGTCGGCCTTCGTGGCGAGCAGGCTGATTGCGGCGACAGTTGCCGCGCCCTTGAGGAGCGTACGGCGGCCGAGACCGCCGGTTGCTGTCGTGGCGTCGGAGTTGGTCAGTATTCTTGTCATGGTTTCCTCCCAAAGTTTGTTGGGAGGACACCATTCGCCCGCATTCAGGCATAAAGCGGGGCGATCTCCGGACCAGACAACCAGAGACCGCAGCGCAGGGATGCCAAAAATGTGGCTAGACGGGAATCCCTACACGGGGTCCCAGGGGAAGATGTCGGCCGAACGATCGAGCTTGTAGAACGATCCCTTCAGCGCCGGCATGCCGTGTTCCGCAATCGACTGCGGCGTCCAGCCCTCGCTCCGGTGCACCGAGCGCAGCGGGCGGTTCTGGCTGAACAGGAACAGCTCGTTCATGCGCGCGCCGAAGATCTGCCCGGTGACGTCCTTGGCGGCGTCGGAGAGCAGATAAGCGCAGATCGGCGCGATCTTCTCCGGCCCCATCTGCTTGATCTTCTCGACACGGGCCTTCTCGGCCTCGGTCTCGGTCGGGATGGTGCCGATCATGCGCGTCCAGGCGAACGGCGAGACGCAGTTGGAGCGGACGTTGAAGCGCCCCATGTCGAGCGCGATCGATTTCGATAGCCCGATGATGCCGAGCTTGGCGGCGGCGTAATTCGCCTGGCCAAAGTTGCCGATCAGGCCCGAGGTCGAGGTAAAGTGGACGAAGGAGCCGCTCTCCTGCTCGCGGAAGATGCGCGCCGCGGCGTGGCTGACGTAGAACGAGCCCATCAGATGCACCTTGATGACGGCCTCGAACGCTTCCACGCTCATCTTGTGGAAGATCATGTCGCGCAAAATGCCGGCATTGTTGACGACGCCGTCGAGCTTGCCGAAGGCATCGGTCGCAGTCTTCACGATCTTGCTGGCAGGGATCGCTTCGGCCACCGACTCGAAATTGGCGACGGCCGTGCCGCCGCGCTTCTTGATCTCCTCCACCACTTCTTCCGCGGGCGTGGCGCTGGTGCCCGCGCCGTCAGCGGCCCCGCCGGGATCGTTGACGACGACCTTGGCGCCTTCGGCAGCACAGAGCAGCGCGATCTCGCGCCCGATGCCGCGGCCTGCGCCGGTGACGATGATGACCTTGTCCTGAAGTGATTTGCTCATGTGGGTTCTCCGCTATGCGTTCCAAATTCCGCCGTCATTCCGGGGCGCGCCTCTTGGCGCGAGCCCGGAATCCATAACCACCATCGGGGGTATGGATTCTCAGATGCGCAATTGCGCATCATAGCTCGTCGCTTCGCGCCGCCCCGGAATGACAGCAATTACCTCTCGTTCGTAAACACGATCGTGCCACTCGCCGCGAACATGCCGCCGACGCCGTGGCACACGGAAATCTTCGCATTCGGCACCTGTGCCGGCGCGATGCCGCGCATCTGCCGCACGCTCTCCTGAAGCGCGTACATGCCGTACATGCCCGAATGCATGTAGGAGAGGCCGCCGCCATTGGTGTTGAGCGGCAGCTTGCCGCCGGGCCGCGTGTTGCCCTCCGCGATGAACCTGCCTGTCTCCTCATACGGCATGAAGCCGAGATCACCGAGGCCGAACAGCGGCAGATGCGCAAACGCGTCGTAGATCATGAGATGATCGACGTCCTTGTGTGCGATGCCGGCCTCCCTGAACGCCAGCGGACCCGCGGTCTTGAACGCGCGGGAGGAGTTGAACGTCTCCATCTGGCTGACCATCGGCGTTTCCACGCTCTCGCCGGTGCCCATGATGTAGACCGGCTTCCTCGGAAAATCCCTGGCGCGGTCGGCCGAGGTCAGGATCAGCGCGCCGCCGCCATCGGTAACGAGGCAGCACTGAAGCAAGCGGAACGGATAGGCGATCATGCGCGAATTGAGGACGTCGGCAACCGTGATCGGGTCCTTCATCATCGCCCGCGGATTCTTCGCCGCCCATTCGCGCTGCACCACCGCCACCGAGGCGAGCTGCTCATGCGTGATGCCGTAGGTCTTCATGAAGCGCAGCACGGGGATCGGGAACATGCTGGGCGGTCCGTAGACGCCATAGGGCACCTCGAACTGGCCATTGAGGCTGTCCGCCGGCGTCGAGCGCGGCAATTTACCGATCATGGACTTGCCGCTCTCCGCATGCGTGATCAGCACGGTCTTGCAGAGACCAGC
This sequence comes from Bradyrhizobium sp. B117, assembly GCF_038969555.1. Taxonomy (NCBI): domain Bacteria; kingdom Pseudomonadati; phylum Pseudomonadota; class Alphaproteobacteria; order Hyphomicrobiales; family Nitrobacteraceae; genus Bradyrhizobium; species Bradyrhizobium sp. B117. Next base: position 7,022,103 of record NZ_CP152414.1, on the reverse strand, counting down.
CTCGATCGCCGCCGCGGCATGGCGGACGTGCAGCATGAACGAGCAGCCGCCGACCGAGGTGCCGTCCACCCAGGTCGGCTTGATGCCGAGATAGTGGCAGACCTGCTGCGGTGTTTCGACCGCGGTGGCGAAACCGTCGATGTCGGACAGTTTCAGGCCGGCATCCGCGATGGCATTGAGCGCCGCATCCGCGTGGAGCTGGAGCTGCGAGGCATTGGGGATGATTCCGAGCTCGGTGGTCTCGGCCGCGCCGACGACGGCAACCTGGTTCGTGCGCATGGTCTACCCCTTCGCCGGACGGAAGACGGGGAGGGTGATCTTGTCGTCGAGCTCCTGGAAAGCGACTTCGAGCTTCATGTCGAGCTCGAGCGCCTCCGGGGTCTGCGGGCAGTCGATGATGTTGCTCATCATCCGTGGGCCCTCGTCGAGCTCGACCACCGCAATCGCGTAGGGCGGCGTGAAGCCGGGCGCGGCGGGCCGGTGGTTGATCACGTAGCTGTAGAGGAAACCCTTGCCACTCGCCTTGAAGATGCTGACCTTGCGCGAGGCGCAGGAGGGGCAGAACGGGCGCGGCGGGAAGTAGACATGCGCGCAGGCATCGCAGCGCTGCAGCCGCAATTCGCCCGCTTTCGCGCCGTCCCAGAAATGCTGGGTTTCCGGCGTCGGTTTCGGTCGCGCGCGCTGCGGTTCGGCCATCTCGGAACGCCCTCCCAGGACTTCTTTTGACAAGGGGCAGGCTTGACGCCCGCCCGTTTCGATCTTGATGCGACAATCGACCATCGTGCGTCAACGGTCCAGCAATGCGCATGCATGCCATCATGCGCACAATGCTTGTGTCGAACTGAGGCAGCGCTATAGATTGCGCGCGCCAATATTCCGTGAGACAGACATGCCCGATTTTCCGACACTGGCGAAACTGGCCGAAGACCTTGAAAGCGGCCGCACCACCTCCCGCAAGCTGGTGGAGGCGTGCATCGCCAGGATCGCCGACCCCGCCGGTGAAGGCCAGCGCGCCTTCATCCATGTCGACAAGGACGCCGCGCTCGCGACCGCGGATGCGATGGATGCCCTGCGCAGGGTCAAGGCGGCGCCGTCGCCCTATGCGGGTATCCCGGTCTCGATCAAGGACCTCTTCGATATCAGGGGGCAGACGACGCGCGCCGGCTCTCGCGCGCTCGACGATTCCGATCCAGCGGAGCACGATGCGCCGGCGGTTGCGCGGCTGCGCCACGCCGGCTTCGTCGTGATCGGGCGGACCAACATGACCGAGTTCGCCTATTCCGGCATCGGCATCAATCCGCATTACGGCACGCCGAAAGGCGCCTGGAACCGCGCCGAGGGCCATGTGCCCGGCGGCTCGTCCTCGGGCGCCGCGGTCTCGGTGCTCGACGGCATGGCGCATGGCGCGCTCGGCACCGACACCGGCGGCTCCTGCCGCATTCCGGCCGCCTATAACGGCATCGTCGGCTACAAGCCGACGCAGCGCCGCGTGCCGCTCGACGGCTCGGTGCCGCTGTCGTTCTCGCTCGACAGCATCGGGCCCTTGGCGCGATCGGTCAGCTGCTGTGCCATTCTCGACGCGGTGCTGGCGAACGAGCCGATCGTTCCGCTGAAGCCGCGTCCCGTGAAGGGCATGCGGCTCGCGGTGCCCACCACGATCGCGCTCGACGATCTCGATGCGGCGGTCGCCGAGACCTTCGAGCGCGCGCTGAAGACGCTTGCCGACCACGGCGCCGCGATCGAGCGCATCGAGATGACGGAGTTCCACGATATCGGTCCGATGAACGCGAAGGGCGGCTTTGCCGCCGCGGAAAGCTACGCCTGGCATCGCTATCTCATCACCGCCAAGGGCGACGTCTACGATCCGCGCGTGTCGGTGCGCATCATGCGCGGCGAGGCGCAGAGCGCGGCAGACTACATCGATCTCCTGAACGAGCGCCGCTCGCTGATCGCCCGCGTCAACGGGCGCATCGCGCCCTATGACGCCCTGGTGCTGCCGACCACCGCCAACACGCCGCCGAAGATTTCCGACTTGGCCGACGACAAGGCGTTCACCACGCAAAATCTGCGTGCGCTGCGCAATTGCACCCTGATCAACATGATCGACGGCTGCGCCATCTCGTTGCCCGCGCACCGCGAGGGCGACGTTCCCGTCGGCTTGATGCTCGCGGGGGCGGGCGGCTCGGACCGCCGCATCTTTGAACTTGCTGCCGGCATGGAGGCTGTCATTCGTGTTTGATCTCACTTTCACCGTCGATGCCCAGGACACCACCACGCCGCTGACGCTCGCGATCGACCAGATGGTCATCGCCGGCTGGACCGGCCGCGACCCCGTTGCGCGCGACAAGCACATCGCCGAGCTGCAAGAGATGGGCATCGCTCCGCCGGCCTCGACGCCGATCTACTACCGCGCCTCCGCGCGCCGGCTGACCCAGGAAGACAGCATCGAATGCTGCGGCGGGGACTCCTCCGGCGAGGTCGAGTTCGTGCTGATCGGCTGGCAGGGCCGCATCTTCGTCGGCTGCGGTTCCGACCACACCGACCGCAAGGTCGAGGCCTACAACGTCACGGTGTCCAAGCAGATGTGCGACAAGCCGGTCGCCTCCACGCTGTGGGAGCTCGAGGATGTCATCGGTCACTGGGACAAGATGATCCTGCGCTCCTACGCCACGATCAAGGGCGAGCGCGTGCTCTACCAGGAGGGCACGCTGGACGCGATGCTGCCCGTCACTGATCTCATCGCGCGAGGTTTCGAGGGCGGCAAGTTCCCCGACGGCTGCGCCATGTTCGGCGGCACCTTTGCCGCCAAGGGCGGCATCCGCCCGGCGGACCGCTTCGACTTCGAGTTGGAAGACCCCGTGCTGAAGCGGACGATCAGGCACGGCTACGACGTGGTGACGCTGCCGGTGAGGGGCTAGTTCTCTCCGTCGTCATTGCGAGCGGGACTCTCTCCGCGTCATTGCGAGGAGCGAAGCGACGAAGCAATCCAGGTTCCCTCCGCGGAGACACTCTGGATTGCTTCGCTTCGCTCGCAATGACGGGAAAGTAATCGGAAATCGGGTGGCGGCAGAGGGGACGCATTGCGAAAGTCGCAGCCATGACAGCAACAGCACGCAAAACGTCTCGTTCGCCGCCCTCCGCCGACCCAGCCGCCCACGTCGACACCCTCGACTGGCCGCAAATCACCGCCGAGCTCGACGCCCAGGGCTGCGCCGTCCTCAAGGGCCTGCTGACGCCGGACCAATGCCGCGCCATCGCCACCCTCTATCCCGATGACGCGCACTTCCGCAGCCGCATCGTCATGGGCCGCCACGGCTTTGGCCGCGGCGAGTACAAATATTTCTCCTATCCGCTGCCCGATCTGATCGCGCAGCTGCGTCCGGCGCTTTACGCGCATCTTCAAGCCGTCGCCAATCGCTGGAACGAGGCGATGGGGATCGACATCCGTTATCCCCAGGCGCACGCGGCGTTCCTGAAGCGCTGCCATGAGGCGGGCCAGTCACGGCCGACGCCGCTGCTGCTGCAATATGAAGCCGGCGACTTCAATTGCCTGCACCAGGACCTCTATGGCGAGCATGTGTTCCCGGTCCAGGTCGCGATCCTCTTGTCCGAGCCCGGCCGCGACTTCAGCGGCGGCGAGTTCGTGCTGACCGAGCAGCGGCCGCGCATGCAGTCGCGTGCCGAGGTGGTTCCGCTCATGCAGGGTGATGCGGTCGCCTTTGCCGTGCATCACCGCCCGGTGCGGGGGACACGCGGCACCTACCGCGTTAACATGCGCCATGGCGTCAGCCGGATTCGCTCTGGTCAGCGCCACACACTGGGTGTGATCTTTCACGATGCCAAATGAGCGCTGTGATTGACGGCTGACTTGTTCGACAACGTTGCCGAGGCGCAGCCGTCGCGCGAGGACATCGCCGACGGCGCCGTGCTGCTGCGCGGCTTCGTCAAGCCGATCGAGCGCGAGCTGATCGACGCGGTGCGTGCCATCGTGGCGCAGTCGCCGTTCCGGCGGATGACGACGCCGGGCGGCCATCTGATGTCGGTGGCGATGACCAATTGCGGCGAGCGCGGCTGGATTACCGATCACACCGGCTATCGCTATGATCCGATCGACCCGCGAACCGGCGCGCCCTGGCCGGCGATGCCGCAAGTGCTCCGTGATCTCGCCCGCAACGCGGCGGAGCAGGGCGGCTTCCAGAACTTCGCGCCCGATGCCTGCCTCGTCAATCGCTACGAGCCCGGCACGCGGCTCTCGCTGCATCAGGACAAGGACGAGCTGGATTATTCGGCGCCGATCGTCTCGGTCTCGCTCGGCTTGCCCGCGACCTTCCTGTTCGGCGGTCTCGCGCGCAGCGATAAGCCGCGCCGCTTCCGCCTCGTTCATGGTGATGTCGTGGTCTGGGGCGGCCCGTCCAGGCTCGCCTATCACGGCGTCGCGCCGCTCGCCGAGGGCGAGCACGCGCTGCTGGGAAGGAAGCGGATCAATCTGACGTTTCGAAGGACGCGGTGATCTTCCTTCTCCCCTTGTCGGAGAAGGTGCCTTCCCGAAGGGAAGGCGGATGAGGGGTCTCCATCCGCGGAGACAGACCCCTCATCCGTCTCGCTGCCGCTCCGCGTCAGCGATCCACCTTCTCCCACAAGGGGAGAAGGGAAGAAACCCGGCCGCGATGTTTCGCTTTAGGGCTTCGGCGGATGAATGAACGCCCACGGACTGACTTCCGAATCCCTGGTCACCTCGACCGAGATCAGATACGGCCCGCCATGGCTAAGCGCCTTCTCCATCGCCGCCTTGAACTGATCCGGCGCGGTGACGCGTGCCGCAGCCACGCCAAAGGACTCCGCTAGCTTAACAAAGTCAGGATTGACCAGATCCGACGCCACCACGCGGCCGTCAAAACGTTCGCGCTGGTCGCGGCGGACATTGCCATAGGCATTGTTGTTGAACACCAGCGTCACCACGCCGATGTTGAACTGCACGGCGGTGGCGAGCTCCTGCACGCCGAACATGAAGCCGCCGTCGCCGGTGATCGCGACCACCGGCTTGTCGGGATTGGCAACCTTGGCGCCGAGCGCGGTCGGGAAGCCCGAGCCGAGCGTGCCCTGATAGCCCGAGGTGATGAAGGTGCGCGGCTCGTAGATCGGAAAGCCGTACCAGGAAGCGAAGCCGACCTGCGACAATTCATCGGTGACGATCGCGTTCGCCGGCAGCACCTCGCGCAGGATGTTGAGATACGCCATCTGCGGCTGGACGCGCTGGATATCGGCCTGCGCGGCGGCAGTGGCTTCGCGGATGGCGGCGCGGCGGCCGACCGTCTTGCTGTAGCCGGCCTTGCTGACGGCCGCGGCGAGATCGGCAGTGGCGGTCCTGGCATCGGCGACGATGGCGATGTCGGAGATGAAGCGCCGCATCTCGACGGGATCGATGTCGATGCGGATGCTCTTCAACCCCTCGGGACGGTACGGCCAGCGCGACATGGTCGGCAGCTCCAGCCGCGTGCCGATCCCGATCATGAGGTCGGTGTTCGGCCATAGTCTGTAGGCGGCGGCCATGGTGAGGCCGAGCTCGTGCGCATTGGAGACGATGCCGCGGCCGCTGCGGAAGGCGACGACGGGCGCATCGATCATCTCGGCGAGCTCGAGGATCTCCACGCCTGCCTCGATCGCGCCGCTGCCGACGAAGATCATCGGGGCCTTGCTGGCCTTGATCAGCGCGGCGGCCTGCTTGATCGTGTCGGGGTCAGGCAACGGCGCGGGCAGCGGCTCCAGCACCCGTGCGGCGCAGGTGTCTGCGCGCTGGGTGAAGACGTCCCAGGGCATTTCGACCGAGGCGGGGCCGCGCCGGCCCGAGCTCATCTCCTGGAAGGCGCGCGCGACCGTGGTCGGCGCGTTGCCGGGCGTCTCGATGCGGTCGGCCCATTTCACATAGGTGCGCAAGGTGGCGAGCTGGTCCGGCATCTCGTGCAGATGACCGCGGCCCTTGCCGAGGAATTGCGTCGGCACCTGGCCGGTGACGCACAGCACCGGCTCGTTGCAGCCATAGGCGGTGAGCAGCGCCGCGCTAGCATTGAGCACGCCGGGGCCGGGCACCACGCTGAACACGCCGGGCCGGCCGCTCGCGCGCGCATAGCCGAACGCCATGTAGCCGCAGGCCTGCTCGTGCCGCGCGCCGATCACCTTGAGCTGGGCCTGATGGAAGGCATCGAACAGGCCGTAGATTTGCGCGCCGGGCAGGCCGAACACGGTGTCGACCCCGTGGGCGACGAGGCCGCTGACGATCGCTTCGCCGCCGGTGAGGGTGGTCATTGCACTATTCCACTTCCATTGTTGTTCAGGCTTCGTCGACGACACCGTTGCGCAAGGTTCCGATGCCCTCGGCCACGACCTCGATCACGTCGCCCGGCTTGAGATAGCGCGGCGGATCGAACCGCGCACCGGCGCCGGTCGGCGTGCCCGTCACGATGACGTCACCGGGGATCAGCGTTGCGAAGGTCGAGATATAGCTGATGAGGTAGCGGAACGGAAACATCAGCCGGCTGGTGCGGTCGTCCTGCCGCAGCTCGCCGTTGACATGCGTGGTGAGCCTGATGTCCGCAATCTGGGATTCCCGCGTGTACGGCACCAGCCACGGCCCAAGGCTGCCGCTGGAATCAAAGTTCTTGCCCTGGGTGACGTTGAACTTGGCGTGGCGCAGCCAGTCGCGCACCGAGCCTTCGTTGCAGAGCGTCAGCGCGGCGATGTGGTCGAGCGCGGCGCTTTCCGCAATGTGCCGGCCGGGCTTGCCGATCACCAGCACGATCTCGCCTTCATAGTCGAGCTGGTGTGAGGCGCGCGGCCGCACCAGCGGCGTGTCATGCCCGACGAAGGAGCGGGGCGAGCGCATGAACATGCTCGGATATTTCGGCGCGTCCTGGCCGTCCTTGTACTCGGCATTGCGGTCGGGATAGTTGACGCCGATGCAAATGATCTTTTCCGGCGCGGGCACCGGCGGCAGCCAGGTGATGTCGGCGAGCGCATGATCCGGCGCGCGGCCTGCCGCTTCCTCGGCAAGGCTCACGAGCTTTCCCGCCGCGATCACCTCGCGCAGCGTCGGATAGGTCTTGGCATAGCGCGCGGAGAGATCGACGATGCCGCCCGCCAGGACGGCGCCGTAGCTGACATCACCCTTGACGGAATAGGTGGCGAGGCGAGGAAGCTTCATTAGCGACTCTATTTCCTGTATTTCCTGTCGTCCCGGTGAACGCCGGGACCCATACCGCGGAATCTATCGATTGGATGAGGCAGGAGTACCGAACAACGGGTCTTCGCCAAACTTCTCCCTGTGGTTATGGGTCCCTGCTTTCGCAGGGACGACGGGGAGAGAGGCTTTGCCGGTCACCGGCATTAGTCCGCCACCAGCACATCGGCGACAAACTTCGGCTCACGAACGGCCTGTCCCGTGAACGGCGAGCCCTGCTCGAACCACGAGCGCGGCGCCGGTGCGCCCCACAGCGTCTGGCGGCGCGGATCGCGCAGCGACCAGCGCAGCGGCTCATGGTCGTGATCGCCGGTGAAATAGTCGCTGGTGTAGAGCTCGAGGCGGTGTCCGTCGGGATCGCGCACGTAGAGGAAGAACGCGTTCGAGATGCCGTGGCGTCCGGGGCCGCGTTCGATGTTCTTCACGAACCCTTGCGAGGCCATGACGTCGCAGAGATGGATGATGTTCATCGCCGTCGGCGTCCAGTACGCGAAGTGGTGCAGGCGAGGGCCCTTGCCGTTGGTGATCGCGAAATCGTGGACGTTGCCCTTGCGATGCATCCAGGCCGCGGCGATGCGGCCGTTCGGCCCGTCCTCCTCGGCATATTCGGTGAGACGAAAGCCGAGCCGCGCATAGAAGTCGACGGTGTCCTGCACCTCGGCGGCGAACACGTTGAAATGGTCGAGCCGCTGCGGATGGCAGCCCCGGTAGAGGTCGTAGCGGCGGAGGAGATGCGGCCGGCGGTCCATCGACGCGTAGAGCTCGATCTGGAAGCCGAAGGGATCGGTGAACTGGAGCGTGCGGCCCTGGAAGGGCTGGTCGGCGAAGGCGTAAGACAGGCCGTTCTCGGAGAGGAAGGCCGCGGCCTTGTCGAGGTCCCCGTCGTTGCCGACCTTGAAGCCGAGCCGGGCGCAGGCCGGCACGGCCGCCTTCCGCAGCACCAGCGAGTGATGCTGATGCTCTTCCGCGGCGCGCAGGTAGACGACATTGTCGTCGGAATCCTCGACATGCAGGCCGACGGTGGTCTCGTAGAACTCGCGGCTCAGCTTCAGATCGGTGACGTCGAGCACGACGTGGCTGGAGCGGATGATGTTGAACGGCGGCTCGAAGACGTGTTGCGGTACGGGCATGTGCGGCTCCCCTTTCGGCTCGTCATCCCGGGATGGCCCGAAGGGCCAGGCCCGGGATCCATAACCCCGGCTGGTGGATATGGATTCTCAGATGCGCAATTGCGCATCATAGCTCGCGCTTCGCGCGCTCCGGAATGACAGCTAAATTCCCAGCTTCTGAATCTTGTGCGTGCCCCGCGCCAGCGAGACGTGCTTGGTTTCCATGTAGAAGTCGAACGAGTAGTCGCCGCCGTCGCGGCCGATGCCGCTTGCCTTCATGCCGCCGAACGGCGTCGGCAGATGGCGGACGTTCTCCGAGTTCAGCCAGATCATGCCGGCCTCGAGCGCGTCGGCGACGCGCAAGCTCCGGCCGACGTCGTTGGTCCAGACATAGCCGGTGAGGCCATAGCGGATGTCGTTGGCGATCTCGATGGCGTCCGCCTCATCCTTGAACGGCAGCACGGTGAGGAAGGGGCCGAACACCTCTTCCTGCGCCACGCGCATCTTGCCGTGCGCGCCGGTCACCAGCGTCGGCTCGACATAATGCCCGCCGCCGGGACCATCAAAAGCCTTGCCGCCGACCGCGATCGTCGCGCCATCCTGGCGCGCGACGTCGAAATAGGAGCACACCTTTGCGAGGTGACGTTCGTGGATCAGCGGCCCGATTTCGGTGGTGGGATCGAGGGGATGGCCGACCTTCAGCGCCTTCACCCGCGCGGTCAGCTTCTCCACGAACTTGTCCGCGATGCTCTGCTGGATCAGCAGGCGGCTGGAAGACGTGCAGCGCTCGCCGTTGAGCGAGTAGATCATGAACACGACGGCATCGAGCGCGCGATCGAGATCGGCATCGTCGAACACGATCACCGGGTTCTTGCCGCCGAGCTCGAAATGCACGCGCTTCAAGCTCGGTGCGCCCTGAACCATGATCGCGGAGCCCGTCGCGCTCTCGCCGACGAAGCCGATCGCCTTGATGGCGGGATGCTCGGTCAGCGCCTTGCCGGCCTCCTCGCCAAAGCCGTGCACGGTGTTGAGCACGCCGTCGGGAACGCCGGCTTCCTTGACCAGCTTCGCCAGGATGGCGGCGGTCACCGGCGACCATTCGGCCGGCTTGTGCACGACGGTGCAGCCGGCGGCCAGCGCCGGGGCGATCTTCCAGGTCGAGAGCATGAACGGCGTGTTCCACGGCGTGATCACGCCGACGGGGCCGATCGGCACCCGGGTCGAGATGTTCCAGTGCTCCTCGCTCGGCGTGTTGAGGCCGTCGCGGGCCTCGGCGCATTTGTCGGCGAAGAAGCGGAAATTCTCGGCGGCGCGGATCGCGGCCTTGGCCATGAAGCGGTAGGCCTGGCCGGTGTCGATGCATTCGAGCACCGCGATGTCCTCGGCATTGTCCTCGATCGCATCAGCGACCCGGTGCAGCAGCTTGCGCCGCATCGCCGGCCCCATGTCGCGCCAGGACTTGAAGGCGAGGGCAGCGGCCGTTGCCGCGGCGTCGATATCCTCGGCATTGCCGCGTGCGACGGTGGCGAGCACAGCGCCATCGACAGGCGATTTCGTCTCGAAGGTCTCGCCCGAGATCGAGGCGACGGTCTTGCCGTCGATCATGTGGCCGATGCCGTCGGCCCGCAGCTTCTTCAAGAGCGGCGCGACGCGGTCGCGGTTAGCCTGGAACACATCGGCTTTCGGGCTGGGCTTATCCATGGGCGGCCTCCACTTTCAGGGCATCGTGGATGTTGTTGCGCTTCCAGCTGGTGTCCTTGTCGTTGATCTGCATGTCGAACGACAAAGCGAACTTGCTGGCGGCGAAGACGGGATCGAGATGTTTTGACAGGGCCTGGAAGACATGCTCGCCGGCTTTCTGGCGGGTCGGCAGGTCGCGGCCCTCGCCAATGCGCAGCACCATGTCGAGGAAGCCGTAGTCGTTGCGCGCATCCGCAATCGCATAATGCTCGCAACGGATGGCGCGGACGCGGATGCCGCCGAGCGGGAAGATGCCGGTCTCGACCGCCGCCTTGCGCACGACCTCGCAGACCGTCGCGATGTCGAGGCGGCGATCGAGATTGGCCGAATATTCGATCGTGAAATGCGGCATCGCGGTTTCACTCCCTGTATTTTTATTTCTCAGGCGAAGTAGCAGCTGACAGAGCCGTAGGCGCCATAATCGGCCTGAATTGTGTCGCCCTTGCGGGTCTCGATCGGGCGGATGAAGGAGCCGGCGAGCACCACCTGTCCGGGCTCCAGCGCAAGACCGAGCGGCGCGATCTTGTTGGCGAGCCAGGCGACGGCGGTGGCGGGATGATTGAGCACGCCGGCGGCAAGGCCGGTCTCCTCTAACTGGCCGTTCTTGAAGCACAGCGCGCCGATCCAGCGCAGGTCCGCGTCCAGCGGACGGATCGGCCGTCCGCCAAGCACGATGCCGGCATTCGCTGCGTTGTCGGCGATGGTGTCGAAGATTTTGCGCGTCGCTTTCGTCTTGGGATCGACGCGCTCGATCCGCGTGTCCAGGATCTCCAGCGCCGGCACCACGAAGTCGGTGGCGTTGAGCACGTCGAACATGGTGCAATCGGGCCCCGAGAGGCGCTTGCTCATGACGAAGGCGAGCTCGGCCTCGACGCGCGTCGCGATGAAGCGCTCGGTCGGAACCAAGCCGCCATCGGCGAAAAACATGTCGTCGAGCAGCACGCCGGAGTCAGGCTCGTCGATATTGAGCGCGCTTTGCATCGCCTTCGAGGTCAGGCCGATCTTGTGGCCCCTGACCATACGCCCCTCCGCGATCTTGACGTCGACCCAGGCCTTCTGAATCGCGTAGGCGTCAGCGATAGTGATTTCAGGAAAATCCTGCGAGAGCTGCCGGATCTGCGTGCGGGTCTTCTCCGCCTGATGCAGACGGCTCGCGCAAGCTTGGATATCGTCGTTGGAAAGCGCCATTTGTGATCTTACAAATCGTGGTGCCCGGAGATACTTAACATGTTAAGTGAATGCGTCAAACGGAATCTGGCTTTGCTGCACTGCAAACTTTTGCGGGCTGAAAGGGCGCCATGACGAAGAGACCGGGTGATCCGGCAAATGGTGGTGCGCCTGCCGCGCGGCAGGTGCCGATGCGCGACTTCTCGCGTTCGCTGCCGATGTCACTGCTCAGGGCGCGCGAGGCCGTGATGCGGCAGTTTCGCCCCTCGCTGCGGGAGCACGGCCTCACCGAGCAGCAATGGCGCATCCTGCGCGCGCTCGCGGCCATCGAGGCGGTCGAGGTTACGGAACTCGCGCGCACCGCGTTCCTGCTCGGGCCGAGCCTGTCGCGCATCCTGCGCGATCTCGAGGCGCGCCATCTGATCGAGCGCAAGACCGCGAAGAATGACCAGCGCCGCAGCATGGTCTCGATCTCGAAGGAGGGCGTGAAGCTGATGGCCTCGGTGGCGCCGACGTCGGAAGCGATCTATGCGGAGATCACGCGGCGCTTCGGCGCCCGCAAGCTCGCCGAATTGCAGGACATGCTCGGCGAGCTCGAGCAGAGTCTGGCAGGGCTCGGCGCCGGCGAGGAGGCAAGTGCAGAGGAGTGAAAGCTGATATGCGCCGTCGCGCGACGACAAACCATGGACATGGCCGCTCTTTTTCGCTCAAAGTGCCGCCCAAGCCGATCGCGCGAAAATCGGCGCCGGAACGGATAACGCGCGCCAGCCAAGACATCTTGCGTCATCGCGAGCGTAGCGCGGCGATCGAGTTCGCGGTAATAACGGCGCCGCCCTGTCGCGGCACTCGTCATGGTGACGACGGTCCAAACAACGACGGTCCAAACAACAAAGAAGGAAGGCAACGTGGCGAATAAAGTCAAAGAGATCTGGAAGTCGGGCAAGGCCGTCGTCAATGCGTGGCTCGCGATACCGTCCGGTTTCTCGGCCGAGATGATCGCGCAATGCGGCTTCGACAGCGTCACGGTCGACATGCAGCACGGCGTGCAGGATTACCTCTCGATGGTGCAGTGCTTCCAGGCGATGGACAAGCATCCGGTCACGCCGATGGTGCGTGTTCCCTGGAACGAGCCTGGCATCATCGGCAAGGTGCTCGATGGCGGCGCCTATGGCGTGATCTGCCCGATGGTCAACACGCCGCAGGAAGCCAGGAACCTCGTCTCCTATTCGAAATATCCGCCGCAGGGCGTGCGCTCCAACGGCCCGATCCGCGCCGGCATGTACGGCACCGCGGGCTCCTATCAGAAGACCGCCAATGCCGACACCATCCTGCTGCCGATGATGGAGACGAAGACCGCGGTCGAGAACATGGAAGCGATCCTCGACGTCGAGGGCATCGACGGCGTCTATATCGGCCCGTCCGATCTCGGCTTCTCCTACGGCCTCGAGCCCAAGCTCGACCGCACCGAGCCCGAGATCCTCGCGATCTACGAGAAGATCATCAAGGAGTGCGGCAAGCGCGGCCTCAACCCCGGCATCCATTGCAGCGGCGCCGAGGGCGCGGCACGTGCGATCAACATGGGCTTCAAGCTGGTGACGCTCTCGAACGAGGTCGGCCTAATGACGACCTATGCCAAGATGCAGGTCAACGCGACCCGCAAGGAGTCGGGCGGCAAAGCCTAGGAACTCGCGAATGGCGAATGGGGAGTAGCGAATGGCGCTGCTCCCCTTTTCCATTCGCCACTCACCATTCGCTATTCGCCTCCGAAGGAGATTCGCCATGACCATCAGCCCCGTCATCCGCCTGCATCCCGATGATGGCGTGCTGATCGCGCGCGCCAGCCTGCCGCCGGGAACGGTCGTCGCCGACGGCGTCACCACGGTCGATCGCATTCCCTCCGGCCACAAGGTCGCGATCAAGCCGTTCGCCGTGGGCGAGCCTGTGATCCGCTACGGCCAGATCATCGGCTTTGCGACCGCACCGATCGCGCCGGGCCAGCATGTGCACGTGCAGAACATCGGCATGGGCGACTTCGCCAAGGACTATGCCTATTGCGCCGACGTCAAGCCGACGCCGAATTTCGACCTGCCGGCAACCTTTGAAGGCATCCGCCGACCGGACGGCCGCGTCGCCACGCGCAACTATATCGGCATCCTCACCTCGGTGAATTGCAGCGCGCATGTCGCAAGCCTCGTCGCCGACGTCTTCAAGAAGAATCCCTTCACCGGCGACAATCCGCTGGCCGATTTCCCCAACGTCGACGGCGTGGTCGCGCTGACCCACAAGACCGGCTGCGGCATGACGCAGAACGAGCCCTTAGCGCTGCTCCGCCGCACGCTCGGCGGCTACGCGCGGCACGTCAATTTCTCCCACGTCATCGTGCTCGGGCTGGGCTGCGAGGTGAACCAGATCGGCGGGCTGATGGAAGAGCAGAAACTTGCCGGCCGTCTGCGCGCGATGGACATCCAGGAGGTCGGCGGCACCCGCAAGACGGTCGAAGCAGGCATCGCCTTCGTGCGCGAGGCGCTGGCTGACGCCAACAAGGTCAAGCGCGAGAGCGTTCCCGCGAGCGAGCTCACCGTGGCGCTGCAATGTGGCGGCTCGGACGGCTATTCCGGCGTATCAGCCAATCCGGCGCTGGGGGCTGCGAGCGATCTCATCGTGCGCCACGGCGGCACCGTGATCCTGTCGGAGACGCCGGAGACCTACGGCGCCGAGCATCTCTTGACGCGTCGCGCGGTCAGCCGCGAGGTCGGCGAGAAGCTGGTCGATCTGATGCGCTGGTGGGATGAATACACCGAGCGCGAAGGCGCCGAGATGAACGCCAATCCGAGCCCCGGCAACAAGGCCGGCGGCCTCACCACCATTCTGGAGAAGTCGCTCGGCGCGATGGCCAAGGCCGGCACCACCAACCTCGTCGAGGTGCTGCGCTACGCCGAGCCCATTACCAAGAAGGGCTTCGTCTTCATGGACACGCCCGGCTACGACCCAGTCGCTGCGACCGGCCAGGTCGCCGGCGGCGCCAATCTCGTCTGCTTCACCACCGGCCGCGGCAGCGTGTTCGGCTGCAAGCCCGCGCCCTCGATCAAGCTCGCCACCAACACGCCCATGTACAAGCGCATGGAAGAGGACATGGACGTCAATTGCGGCACCATCCTCGAAGGTGAGGAGAGCGTTCAGGAATGCGGCCAGCGCATCTTCGATCTCATCCTCAAGACCGCATCCGGCCAGCCGACCAAGAGCGAAAGCTTCGATTTCGGCGGCGCCGAGTTCGCGCCCTGGGTGCTGGGCGCGACGATGTAACGGTGCTGATGCACCTCGCTGCTGGAATGACAGAAGGAACGGCGGACACCTACGTAGTCATACGTAGGTGTCATATGATCGCAGCAGTTCCCGCGGTCACTCGGGATTAATGTTTCCCACCGTAATCGTGAGGTGATGCGGGCGACTCCTTCGAGGGGCGCTGCCTTTCGACAGGATTCGTCAACGATGACGCGTGCGATGCGGCCGACCGGCGTGGAAAATCTCCTCGGTGAGGAGGAACTGATCGTCTCCAAGACCGATCTCAAGGGCCGCATCACCTACGCCAACGACGTCTTCGTCCGCATGGCGAAATACAGCTACGCGGAGCTGATGGGCGCGCCCCACAGTATCATCCGTCACCCTGACATGCCGCGCGCCGTCTTCAAGCTGCTCTGGGACACGCTTCAGGCGAAGCGGGAGATCTTCGCCTATGTCGTCAATCTGGCCAAGGATGGCAGCCATTACTGGGTGTTTGCCCACGTCACTCCGACGTTCGACGAACGCGGCAACATCGTCGGCTATCACTCCAACCGTCGCAAGCCCGATCCGGCGCAGATCGAGCGCATCACGCCGATCTACAAGACGTTGTGCGCGGAAGAGGCTCGGCACGCCAATGCCAAGGACGGCATGCATGCGAGCTTTGATGCGATGGTCGGATTACTGAAGCAACAGGGTATCGGTTACGATGAATTTGTGCTCTCTCTCTAAGGCGCAGGGAGCGACCGCGCTCGCGTGTGTTCTTGCCGTCGTTGCCTTCGGACTCTCGCTTCTCGGTGTAACTGGAATCTCCGGAGCGGTGTTGCTCGGCGCGACGGTCGCGCTGCTCGGCTATGCGGTCTGGTGCCAGCATCGCACCGCCGCGGCCGTCGATGAGGTCGCCGATGTCTGTCGCAAGGCCTCGCAGGGCGATCTCGAAGCGCGCATCCTGAGCGACCGCCAGGCCGGGCGCATCGGGTCGATCCAGAAATCGGTCAACGACATGCTCGACATCACCGACGCATTCCTGCGCGAGGCTTCGGCATCGATGGACTATGCCAGCCGCGGCAAGCATTTCCGCAAGATCCTGGCGCGCGGCTTGCCTGGCTCGTTCCGCCGTTCGGCTGTCGTCATCAATTCCGGTACCGACAGCCTTGGCCGTCGCGTGGTGGAAATCGCCGATCTCGCCAAGCAGTTCGGCACGCATCTCGACGGCGTCGCCGGCACGCTGATGGGCGCTGCGACCGACCTCGAATCCGACGCCCACCAGATGGCGGCGGCGGCCGAGAAGACCAGCCGTCAGACCTCCGGCGTGCTCAGCGCCTCCGACCAGGCCTCGCGCAATGTCGCGACCGTCGCCAGCGCGGCGGAGCAGCTGGCATCCTCGATTGCCGATATCGGCCGCCAGGTGACCGGCTCGACCGCGAGCACGGGCCGCGCCGTCAACGAGGCCAATCGTGCCGGCAGCGAGATCCGCGCGCTTGCGGACGCGGCGATGCGGATCGGCGACGTCGTCAAGCTGATCAGCGAGATCGCCTCGCAGACCAATCTCCTCGCGCTCAACGCCACCATCGAGGCGGCGCGCGCAGGCGAGGCCGGCCGCGGCTTCGCGGTGGTGGCTTCCGAGGTCAAGAGCCTCGCCAATCAGACTGCGAAGGCGACCGAAGAGATCAGCGCCAAGGTCGGCGAGATGCAGCAATCGACCACCAATTCGGTCGCGGCCGTCGAGGCGATCGCGCAGACCATCGCCGAGATCAACGGCATCACCGCCGCGATCGCGACCTCGATCGAGCAGCAGGGCCTCGCAACGCGCGAGATCGCCCGCAACGTCCAGGAAGCCTCCGCCGGCACCTCGCAGGTCTCCTCCAACGTGACAGGCATCAGCGATGCCGCCGCCGACACCGGCCGCGTCGCCAGCCGCGTCAACAGCGCCTCCGAACGTGTCCACGGCGAAGTCGAAACGCTCCGCCACGAGGTGACGCAGTTCCTGCAGCGGCTGACGTCGGCGGCGTAAGATTTGCGCCAAGACTGGGCGTCTTCTTACCCTCTCCCCTTGTGGGAGAGGGTGGCTCGCTGCGATACCGCGAGACGGGTGAGGGGTCTCTATCCTCACGAGCGTTCTTGCGCAGCGGAGACATACCCCTCATCCGGCGCGCATTCGCGCGCCACCTTCTCCCACAAGGGGAGAAGGGAGGGCAGCATGCGCCGAGAACGCCCCACAAGCACTCGGCCCGCACCTTGCATAGGCAGCCTCTGCCCGTTGTTAGTGCTTGATCGCACTGACATCAGGTGTTCTGCTCAAAAAAGCTGCTGGAGCACCGCACCCCGTGTCGATCTACGTCGCATTACACCACGTCACGCACTACAAATACGACCGCCCGATCGATCTCGGACCGCAGACCATCCGCCTGCGGCCGGCGCCGCACACGCGCACGCCGATCCTGAGCTATTCGCTCAAGGTCACGCCGGCCAATCACTTCGTGAACTGGCAGCAGGACCCGCAAGGCAACTGGCTCGCGCGCTACGTCTTCCCGGAGAAGACCACCGAGCTGAAATTCGAGGTCGACTTCACGGCGCAGATGACCACGGTCAACCCGTTCGACTTCTTCGTCGAGCCCTATGCCGACAGCTTTCCGTTCGAATATCCGAAGGATCTCAAGACCGAACTCGCGCCCTATCTTGAGACCATCAAGCCCGATCGCCTGTTCGCGAAATATCTCGACACGATTCCGCATGAAGCCCCGAACACGGTCAACTTCCTGGTCGAGCTCAATCGCGAGCTCCAGAACAAGGTCCGCTACATCATCCGGATGGAGCCCGGCGTGCAGACGCCGGAGGAGACGCTCTCGTCCGGTGCCGGCTCGTGCCGCGACTCTGCCTGGCTCTTGATCCAGACCCTGCGCCATCTCGGTCTCGCCGCGCGCTTCGTCTCCGGCTACCTGGTCCAGATCCGTCCCGACATCGATCCGATCGAGGGCCCGCCAGAAGTCGAGAACGACTTCACCGATCTGCATGCCTGGGCCGAGGTCTATCTGCCCGGCGCAGGCTGGATAGGGTTCGACGCGACCTCCGGCATGCTTGCGGGCGAGGGGCACATCCCCGTGGCCGCCACGCCGCATTATCGCTCGGCCGCGCCGATCTCCGGCGGCGCCGGCTTTGCCGAAGTCGAATTCGCCTTCGACATGAGCGTCAAGCGCATCCGCGAGGCGCCGCGCATCACAAAGCCGTTCTCCGACGAATCCTGGGCGCGGCTCAACGATCTCGGCGAGCAGGTCGACGGCGATCTCGCCGCGCAGGACGTCCGGCTCACCATGGGCGGCGAGCCGACCTTTGTTTCCGTGGATGATCTCGAAGCGGCGGAGTGGAACACCGAGGCCGTCGGCCCGACCAAGCGCGCACTCGGCGACGATCTGATCCGACGCCTGCGCACGCGCTTTGCGCCCGGCGGCCTTCTGCATTACGGCCAGGGCAAATGGTATCCGGGCGAGAGCCTGCCGCGCTGGGCCTTCGGCCTCTATTGGCGCAAGGACGGCGTGCCGATCTGGAAGAACGCCGACCTCATCGCGAAGATCGAAAATCCGCGGCCCGCCGGGACGAAGGACGCCGAAGCCTTCATGGAGGGCGCGGCACTGCGGCTCGGGCTTGATCCCGGCTACATCATGCCGGCCTATGAGGACACCGCGCTCTGGCTTCAGAAGGAAGCCGAGCTTCCCGTCAACGTCGATCCGACCGACTCCAAATTATCCGATCCGGAGGCGCGTGCGCGCATCGCGCGGGTGTTCGAGCAGGGCCTCAATACGCCGCGCGGCTTCGTGCTGCCGGTGCAGCGCTGGAATGCGCCGCCGCGCTGGCGCAGCGAGCGCTGGCAACTCCGGCGCAACCATCTGTTCCTGACGCCGGGCGATTCACCGCTCGGCCTGCGCCTGCCGATCGGTTCGCTCGGCTACGTCCCGCCCAACCAATATCCCTACGTCATCGAGCGGGACCCGATGGAGGCGCGCGGCAAGCTGCCGGTGTTCACCCTCGCGGCGCGCCCGGAAGCGCCGCCAAGGGTCGCTCCCGAGCATCTCAACACCTCCATCCCGGTCCGCACCGCGATGTCGGTCGAAGTCCGCGACGGCGTGCTTTGCGCCTTCATGCCGCCGGTCGAGCGCATCGAGGATTATCTCGAGCTGGTCGCGGCGCTCGAAGCGACCGCCGAGGAGATGCAGCTCCAGGTGCATGTCGAGGGCTATCCGCCGCCGTTCGACCCGCGCATCGAGGTCATCAAGGTGACGCCCGACCCTGGAGTCATCGAGATCAACATCCAGCCGGCGAAGAGCTGGCGCGACGCGGTCGAGATCACCACGGGCCTCTATGAGGACGCCGGCAAGGTGCGCCTCGGCGCCAACCGTTTCCTGGTCGACGGCCGCCACACCGGCACCGGCGGCGGCAATCACGTCGTGGTCGGCGGTTCGAGCCCGCAGGACTCGCCGTTCCTGCGCCGGCCCGATCTGCTCAAGAGCCTGGTGCTGTACTGGCAGCGGCATCCGTCGCTGTCCTATTTCTTCTCCGGCCTGTTCATCGGTCCGACCAGCCAGGCGCCGCGCATCGACGAGGCCCGTCACGACAGTGTCTACGAGCTCGAGATCGCGCTCTCGCACGTGCCGCCGCCGGGCTACCAGACGCCGCTGTGGCTGGTGGACCGGCTGTTCCGGCATCTGCTTGTCGACATCACCGGCAACACCCATCGCGCCGAGATCTGCATCGACAAGCTCTATTCGCCGGAAGGGCCGACCGGCCGCCTCGGCCTCGTCGAATTCCGCGCGCTCGAAATGCCGCCTGATCCGCGCATGTCATTGGCGCAGCAACTCCTGATCCGCGCGCTGATCGCAAAGTTCTGGCGCGAGCCGCAAGCCGGCAAGTTTGTGCGCTGGGGCACCGCGCTGCACGACCGCTTCATGCTGCCTCACTTCATCTGGGAAGATTTCGTTGAAGTGCTTTCTGAGTTGAAGCAGTCAGGCTATCCCTTTGAGCCGGAATGGTATCTGGCCCAGCTCGAATTCCGCTTTCCCGCGTTCGGCCGGGTTCATCATGGCGGCGTGACCTTGGAATTGCGTCAGGCGCTGGAGCCCTGGCATGTTTTGGGTGAGGAGGGCTCGGCCGGCGGTACCGTGCGCTATGTGGACTCGTCGGTTGAACGTCTTCAAGTAAAGGCTGAAGGTTTCGTCGAAGGCCGCCACATCGTCACCTGCAATGGCCGCCGCCTGCCCATGACCGCGACCGGCCGCTCGGGCGAGGCCGTGGCTGGCGTTCGCTTCAAGGCCTGGCAGCCGGCCTCCGGCCTGCACCCGACCATCCCTGTGCATGCACCGCTGACCTTCGATCTCATCGACACCTGGAACGGCCGCTCGCTCGGCGGCTGCGTCTACCACGTCGCCCACCCCGGCGGGCGCAACTACGACACCAAGCCGGTCAACACCTACGAGGCCGAGGCGCGGCGGCTGGCGCGCTTCCAGGACCACGGCCACACCCCGGGTCCGATGCAGCCGCCGCCCGAGGAACGCACAAATGAGTTTCCGCTGACCCTCGACTTGCGGACCCCGCTCCTGCAATGAGTATGATGGTGGGGCAGGGAGAGGGGCATGGCCGAGGGCGCAGCCGAGGACGACAGAGCGGGGCAGGCGCAAGGCCAGCGTGATGGCCAGCGTGAAGGCCAGCGCCGTCTCGCCCAATGGGTCCGCGACTACAGCCATCTGCCCGGCATTCCCGACGAGTTTCTGGGGCCCGACGGCGCGCCCCGCTCGGTCTGGAGCCGCTTCTTCGACGCCTTCGGCGCGCTGGCGCCCGACGAGGCCGAGCGGCGCTTCGCCATGGCCGACCGTCACCTCCGCGAGGCCGGCGTCACCTACCGCGCGCCCGGCGACGGCGCCGACCGGCCGTGGTCGCTCAGCCATCTGCCGCTCCTGATCGACGAAGCCGACTGGCAGCAGCTCTCCGCCGGCATCACCCAGCGCGCCGAGCTTCTGGAGCTCGTGCTGCGCGACATCTATGGCGAGGGCCGGCTGGTCGCCGAAGGCGCACTGCCGGCGGCCGCGATCGCCGGCAGTCCCGAATATCTCCGCCCGGTCTGCGGCGTGCCGCCGCCCGGCGGGCGCTATCTCTCGCTCTATGCCGCCGATGTCGGCCGCGGCCCGGACGGCCGCTGGTGGGTGCTCGGCGACCGCACCCAGGCGCCGTCGGGCGCGGGCTATGCGCTGGAGAACCGCCTGGTGCAATCGCGCGCCTTCTCCGACCTCTACAAGTCGATGAACGTGCCGCGCGTCGCCCCGTTCTTCGAGGCGTTCCGCGACAGTCTTCGCGCGCGCGCCGATCGCGACGAGCCGCGCATCGGCGTGCTGACGCCGGGCAGCTTCAGCGAGACCTATTTCGAGCACGCCACGCTGGCGCGCTATCTCGGCTTCCTGCTGGTCGAAGGCGACGATCTCGCCGTCAGCGACAACCGCATCCACATCCGCACTGTGGCCGGGCTGAAGCGGCTCGACGTGCTGCTGCGCCGGGTCGATTCCAACTCGCTCGATCC
The DNA here is from genome assembly GCF_038969555.1 of Bradyrhizobium sp. B117. Classification (NCBI taxonomy): domain Bacteria; kingdom Pseudomonadati; phylum Pseudomonadota; class Alphaproteobacteria; order Hyphomicrobiales; family Nitrobacteraceae; genus Bradyrhizobium; species Bradyrhizobium sp. B117. Next base: position 7,001,012 of record NZ_CP152414.1, on the reverse strand, counting down.
GCTCGAGCTCGATGCATCCTCGCATCTCGGCGTGCCCGGCCTGATCGATGTGCTGCGCAAGGACGGCGTCGTCGTCGCCAACATGCCGGGCTCCGGCGTCCTCGAAGCGCGCGCGCTGCTCGGCTTCCTGCCGGCGCTGAGCCGCCGACTGCTCGGCGAAGAGCTGAAGATGCCGCACATCGCGACCTGGTGGTGCGGCCAGCGCAACGCGCGCGATGAGGTGCTGTCGCGGCTCGACGAGGTCGCGATCGAGGGCGCCTATCGCCGCGGCGTTCCCGGCTTCGAGAGCAAAGGTCCGGTGCTCGCGAGCGAGCTCGATGCATCTGGACGTCAGCGCCTGGTCGACGCCATCGGCGCGCGCGGCATGGACTATGTCGGCCAGGAGGTGGTGCGGCTCTCGACCATGCCGGTGTGGGAACAGGGCCAGCTCACGCCGCGCCCCTTCGTGCTGCGGGTGTTTGCGGCCGCAACCCCGGACGGCTGGGCCATCATGCCCGGCGGCTTCTGCCGGATCGCCGAGCAGGCCGATGCGCGCGCGGTGTCGATGGGCGACGGCGCGCGCGCGGCCGACGTCTGGGTGGTCTCCGAGAAGAAGGTCTCGACCGCGACGCTGCTGCCGGCGACCGACAAGGTCCGCATCCGCCGCATCGCCGGCGTGCTGCCGAGCCGCGCCGCCGACAATCTGTTCTGGCTCGGCCGCTATCTCGAACGCGCCGAGGCGACGCTGCGTCTCGTGCGCGCGCTGGGCTCGCCGAGCGGGCCCAACAAGGGCACCGCGGCCTCGCTGCAATCGGCCGACCGCATCCAGCGCCTGCTGGTGGCGTGGGGCGCGATCTCGCAGGCCTCGCGCGCGGCGCCGGGGCGCATCGTCGCCGAAGCGTTGCAGAGCGAGGCGCGTTTCGGCTCGGCGCTGTCGCTGGTGCGCGCGGCACAGCGCACCGCGACCTCCTTGCGCGAGCGATTGTCGCCCGATGCCTGGCAGGTCATCACCGAGATGGCCGAGCGCCTCGCTCTCGAGGTCGAGGACGACGACGACGTGCTGAGCGCGGCCGAGCTCACCTTGCAGGAGCTCGCGAGCTTTGCCGGCCTTGCGCAGGAGAACATGAACCGCGCTGCCGGCTGGCGATTCCTCGACATCGGCCGCCGCGCCGAGCGCGCCATCAACACCACGCGCTTTGCGCGTCAATTTGCATATGACGAGGCTGGCGACGAGGATCTCGACATCCTGCTGACGCTGGTGGATTCCCAGATCACCTACCGCTCGCGCTATCTGCTGACGCCGATCCTCGCGCCCGTGCGCGACCTCGCCGTGCTCGACACGTACAACCCGCGGTCGGTCGCGTTCCAGGTCGCGACCTTGAATGAGCATATCGCGGCACTGCCGAGCCTGAAGGAGCACGGCCTGATCGAGCAGCCGCAGCGGCTTGCGGTCGCCGTGCAGGCGATGCTCGCCACCGCGGAAGCCGAGAAGCTCGAGGTCAAGACGCTGTTCGGATTGGAGCAGGATCTGCTCAGCCTCGCCGAGGCGGTGGGCTTGCACTACTTCCCGCACGGCCCCAATGCCAGCCGGCCGGAAAAGCTGACGGGGCTGGCGTGATCTACGACATCCGTCACGTCACCACTTACGAATATGAAAGTCCGGTCAGCTTCGCCCGCTGCACGCTGCGGCTCGAGCCGAAGAGCGGTAGCGGCCAGGAGCTGATCTCGCATCGCGTCGAGATCCGTCCGCGCCCGGCCGAGCGTCACGTGCGGCGCGATTTCTTCGGCACGCTGACCGAGAGCATCGTGATCGAGGCCGCGCATCGAAACCTGCGGATCGATTCACGTTCGCGTGTCTCCGTTGAGCGGCAGCCGCCGGCGCGCGATGCGTCGAGCCCGCCCTGGGAGAGCGTTCGCGACATCGCGTTCGAAGCAACCAGCCTCGGACCGTCCTCGCCGGTCGGCTACGTCTTTGCAAGCCCGCTGGTGCCTGTTCTGCGTCCCGTCAGTGCCTATGCTGCAGAGAGTTTTGCGTCGGGCAGGGGTATCCTCGCCGGCGCGGTCGATCTCATGCACCGTATCCGCACCGAATTCCGCTACGATCCGAAGGCCACCGTGATCTCGACGCCGCTCAACGAGGTCTTCGACAAGCGCCACGGCGTCTGTCAGGATTTCGCTCATGTGATGATCGCAGGGCTGCGCGGGCTCGGTCTGCCTGCGGCCTATGTCAGCGGCTATTTGCGCACCATTCCGCCGCCGGGCCAGCCGCGCCTGCAAGGTGCCGATGCCACTCATGCCTGGGTGTCGCTGTGGTGCGGGGCGGAGCTCGGCTGGGTCGATTTCGATCCGACCAACGATCTCCTTGTCGCCAACGACCATATCGTGCTCGCGGTCGCCCGCGACTTCTCCGACGTCTCCCCGGTCGACGGCATCATCGTCGGTTCGCCGAAACAGAAGCTCGGCGTCGCCGTCGACGTGTTGCTGGTGGAGTGACGGCGCGCTCCGCCGTCCCGGCCGCGAAGACGATGCAGGCGCATGCGCCCAGCTGCGGTCCATTGCGCCAGCCTTGCGCCGACGTCCGATAAAGCGAATTTGATTTACGCGTCTCGGCCGGAGCCTTCCGACCGGTCGGCCCGGCTGCATCGCGCCGCGACTGCAACCACGATCTCGCGGGGCACAAGAGCAACTTAATTTACCGATTTGGGGCGCGGGATTTGGCCCCCCGGCCCAAGATGGGCTATGCTGGCTCTCGCGTTGAGGACAATAACGTCGGGAGCTGGCGTGGGACACCACCGACAAGCGGGGCTGCATCCATGTTGACGTTGCCGAGACTGGCGGCTGAATCCCTGGAGAAGTTGCTGGGCTCGTTCATGCGTCGCAGGTACGGCGAGGAGTCGGCGAACGTCATCGAGAGCGCCACCCGCACCACCATGGAATGCATCGGCAACAGCGATGCGCTCTACCACAACATCGAGCATACGATGCTGGTGACTTTGGCGGGCCATTCCATTCTCAGCGGGCGGTACCTTCACACTCACCTGGAGGCGGACGACTACGTTCATGTCCTGATTGCCTGCCTTGCGCACGACATCGGCTATGTCCGCGGCCTGTTTCCGGAGGATGACGAAGATGGTTTCATAATCGACGAAGCCGGGACTAAGGTGTCGCTGCCGCGCGGCGCTTCGGATGCCAGTCTGATGATGTATCACGTCGATCGCTCGCAACTGTTTGTGCGGCGGCGGCTGCCGCCGATCCGTGGCCTCGACTCTGAGCGCATTGTCCGTGCCATCGAGGGAACGCGCTTCCCGGCACGTGAGGGGCAGGAATATGACGACGAGGCCTCGATCCTGCGCGCCGCCGACTTCATCGGCCAGCTCGGCGATCCCAACTATCTGCGCAAGGCCAATGCGCTCTACTACGAGTTCGAGGAAGTCGGCATGAATCGCCAGCTCGGCTACGACTCGCCGGCCGACATCGTGAACCGCTATCCACAATTCTATTGGAATAGCGTCGCACCGCACATCCAGACCGAGATCGGCTATCTCAACAAGACCGAGATTGGCCGGCAGTGGATCGCCAACCTCTACAGCAACGTGTTCCGCGCCGAGCGCGACATCTCACTGTCCGGGCCGCAGAAGTAGCTCTCGTAGCCAGCATGGAGCGGAGCGGAATGCGGGGACGCCTGCATCCGCGAACCCCGGATTACGCTGCGCTCCATCCGGGCTACGAGGTCCCCCAATCCGTGAGCAAACCATGCAACAAAAAACCATCACCACGGACGTTCTCGACATCGCCTATCTCGATTACGGCGCTGAGGATGGCTGGCCCTGCATCATGGGCCACGGCTTTCCCTACGACGTGCACGCCTATGCCGAGACCGCGCCGCTCATCGCGGCAGCGGGCGCGCGGGTGCTGGTGCCCTGGCTGCGCGGCTATGGGCCGACGCGATTTCGCTCCGCGTCGACCTTGCGCTCCGGCGAGCAGGCCGCGCTCGGGGCCGATCTCCTCGCCTTCATGGACGCGCTCCGCATCGAGCGCGCGGTGGTCGGCGGCTACGACTGGGGCGGCCGCGCGGCCTGCGTGGTCTCGGCGCTGCATCCCGAGCGCGTCGTCGCGCTCGTCTCCGGCAATTCCTACAACATCCAGAACATCGCGCGGTCCATGGAGCCGGCCTCGCCGCCGGAGGAGGCGGCGTTCTGGTATCAATATCTCTTCCACAACGAGCGCGGCCGCCGTGCGCTGGATCGCAACCGGCGCGGCTTTGCGCGCCAGCTCTGGTCGATGTGGTCGCCGACATGGACCTTCGACGACGCGACGTTCGAGAGGAGCGCCGCGTCTTTCGACAATCCTGATTTCGTCGATGTCGTGATCCACTCCTACCGCCACCGCTACGCGTTGGTCGAGGGCGATCCGGCCTATGCGGGGATCGAGGCGAAGCTCGCCGCGCAGCCCCAGATCCGCGTTCCCACGATCGCGATCGACGGCGACAGCGACGGCGTCAATCCCGGCACCGCGCACCACGCGCGCAAGTTCGAAGCTTTCGTCGAGCGCCGCGTGTTCGCGGGCGCCGGTCACAACCTGCCGCAGGAGCGGCCGGCCGAATGGGCGCAGGCCGCGATCGACGCGCGCAAGGCGGCTGCGTCATAGACAGCCCAGCTCCTCATCCTGAGGAGCCCGCGCAGCGGGCGTCTCGAAGGATGAAGGCCACAGCCGGGCCTGCATGGTTCTCCCGGCGATGCGAAGCATCGTCCGGAGACGCGCCTGTGGCGCTCCTCACCATGAGGGTCTAAAGGGGGCGTGGCTCTGTTGAACCGCCATCCTTCGCGATTTTTCCCGATCCCGGGAACCTTTTCCAATCGCGGCCGTCCAAGCTGTGGGGCCGCTTTTGTCTGCGGCTCGTTGCAGGGGAGGTTTTGGATGAAGTTGCAAGCGCGCAAGCTGGAACGGGTCGCGGTGGCGCAGGCGCCGAGCGACCGGCCTGACAGGGCGGAGGTCGAGCAGGCGATCCGGACCATGATCCGCTGGGCCGGCGATGATCCCTCGCGCGACGGCCTGCGCGAGACGCCGGACCGCGTCGCGCGCGCCTTCGAGGAGTACTTTTCCGGCTATGCGCAGGATCCGACCGAAATCCTGCAAAAGACCTTCGAGGAGATCGAAGGCTATGACGAGATGATCGTGCTGCGCGGGGTTCGCTTCGAAAGCCATTGCGAGCACCACATGGCGCCGATCGTCGGCCGCGCCTGGGTCGCCTATATCCCGCAGGGCCGCGTCGTCGGCATCAGCAAGCTTGCGCGCGTCGTCGACATCTACGCCAAACGCCTCCAGATCCAGGAGAAGATGACCGCGCAGATCGCCAACACGATCAACGATGTGCTGCAGCCCGAAGGCGTCGGTGTCATCATCAAGGCGACGCATCACTGCATGACGACGCGCGGCGCGCACAAGCCCGGCACCGATCTCGTCACCAGCCGCATGTTAGGCGTGTTCCGCGACAATGCGCTGACCCGCCAGGAGCTGTTGGGGCTGGCAAATTCGGACGATTGATCCGCAAGGAGACGACGCCAAGGAGACGACCATGACCGAGGACAAGAAGCCGAGCGGACCCGACCTCACCAGCGGCGTGTCGCTGACCGAATTCAAGGACGGCAAATTGCTCGGCCATGTCGGCGAAGAGGATGTCCTCCTGGTGCAGGCCGGCAGCGAGATTTTTGCGATCGAGCCGTCTTGCAGCCACTATCACGGCCCGCTCGCGGAAGGCCTCGTGGTCGACGACACCATCCGCTGCCCCTGGCACCACGCCTGCTTCTCCTTGCGCACGGGCGAGACCACGCGCCCGCCGGCGCTGAATGCACTCGCGGTATGGGACGTCTTGCGCGATGGCGACAGGATCATCGTCAAGCGCAAGCGCGAGGCGCCGAAGCCATCAACGGCTCATCGCAACGCGCCGACGCCGGAAAGATTCGTTATCGTCGGCGGTGGTGCGGCGGGCTTTGCGGCGGCCGAGACACTCCGGCGCGAGGGTTTTGCCGGCGCCATCACCATGCTCAGCAATGACGGCGCGATGCCGGTCGACCGTCCCAATCTCTCCAAGGATTACCTCGCCGGCAATGCGCCGGAGGATTGGCTGCCGCTGCGGGGCGAGGACTATTATCAGGACGCCGGCATCGACCTCAGGCTGAACACTGACGTCTCGGCGATCGATCCGAAGGCGCGCAGCGTGACGCTCGGCAATGGCGACAAGCTCCCGTTCGACCGCCTCTTGCTCGCCACCGGCGCCGAGCCGGTCAAGCTCCAGATTCCAGGCGCGGACCAGCCGCATGTCCACACCCTGCGCTCCGTCGCCGACAGCCGTGCCATCATCAAGGCGGCCAGCAGCGCCAAGCGCGCGCTGGTGATCGGCGCCAGTTTTATCGGCCTCGAGGTCGCGGCATCACTGCGTGCGCGCAAGATCGAGGTGCATGTCGTCGCCCCCGAGGAGCGGCCGATGCAGAAGGTGCTCGGCCCCGAGATGGGCGACTTCGTCCGCTCGCTGCACGAGGAGAACGGCGTCAACTTTCACTTGAAAGACACGGTCGAGAAGCTCGACGGCACCCGCGCCACCCTGAAGAGCGGCGGGGTGATCGAGGCCGATCTCGTCGTGGTCGGCATCGGCGTCAAGCCGCGCCTGGCGCTGGCCGAGCAGGCGGGCCTTGCCGCCGATCGCGGCGTCAGCGTCAGCGAATTTTTGGAGACCAGCATCGCCGGCATCTTCGCGGCCGGCGACATCGCGCGTTGGCCCGATCCGCACTCGCGGCACACCATCCGCGTCGAGCACTGGGTGGTGGCGGAGCGCCAGGGCCAGACCGCGGCGCGCAACATGCTCGGCAGGCGCGAGCGCTTCGAGGCCGTGCCGTTCTTCTGGAGCCAGCATTACGACGTGCCGATCAACTATGTCGGCCACGCCGAGAGTTTTGACGACATCGCGATCGACGGCAGCATCTCCGGCAAGGACTGTCTGCTGAAGTACCGCAAGGGCGGCCGCGTGCTGGCGGTCGCTTCAATTTATCGCGACCTCGACAGCCTCAAGGCCGAGCTCGAGATGGAGCGCTCGCGCCCCTGACGCGCCGCATTTCTTGATTTGCGTCAATGTTGCTGTCGCTGAGGGCTGCTCTGATGCTGTCGCCCCGGCTCGGCTCGTGCTATCCTGGCGTGTGCCTCCGGGCTTGCATGCAGGAGTGGCCGCCATGACAAGTGCTTCGGATACGACTCATCCTTCAAGCCTCGGCTCGGGTATCACGGCGCTTCACGCCAAATGGGGCTGGATCGTCGCGCTCGGCGTCGTCTATCTCATCGCCGGCTTCATCGCGCTCGGCAGCATGGTGATGGCGACGGTGGCGAGCGTGATCGTGGTCGGCGCCATGATGATCGTCGCCGGCGCCACCGAGATCATCGGTGCGTTCCAGATGAAGAGCTGGGGCAAGTTCCTGATCTGGGCCTTGCTCGGCGTGCTCTACGTCATCGCCGGCTTCCTCACCTTCGAGAACCCGCTATTCGCGGCAGTCCTGCTGACGCTTTTCCTCGGCATATCGCTGATCGCCTCCGGCGCCGTCAGGCTGTTTCTCGCCTTCAGCATGAAGCGCGAAAGCCCGTGGGTGTGGGTGGCACTCTCGGCCGCCATCACGCTGCTGCTTGGTCTGCTGATCGTGGCGCGCTGGCCGGTGAACAGCGTCTACATCCTCGGCCTGTTCCTCGGCATCGACCTGATCATGGCGGGCGCGGGCTGGATCGGCCTCGGCTTGAGCCTGAAGCGGAGAGCATGATCCGGACCCGGACGGCCGCGTTGGCGCAAAGTGCGCGGCGGTTTTCCGAAAAGATCATGCTCAAGCAACAACCTGAGGCACTAGCTACCAGCAACTCGACGCAAGACCCTCTTGCGGAACTCCGCTGATCTGACGCGCTGACAAGAAGCAGCACGCCGCGTGTCGCCTCGCGCGGCGAAAATCATCGGGGAGAAACCATGAAAGCCGCTTGGGCCCTGGCCGCAGCGCTAGCTGCCGCCTGCCTGTCCACACCCGTGTTCGCGCAGAAATCCTACGGTCCTGGTGTCAGCGACACCGAGATCAAGATCGGCAACACCATGCCCTATAGCGGGCCGGCTTCGCCGCTCGGCATCACGGGCCGGGTGATCTCCGCCTATTTCGACGAGGTCAACGAGAAGGGCGGGGTCAACGGCCGCAAGCTCAACCTGATCTCGCTCGACGACGCATTCTCGCCGCCCAAGACCATGGAGGCCGCGCGGCGCCTCGTCGAAGGCGACGGGGTCGCCTTCATCTTCGCGACCATGGGCACCGCGCCGAGCTCGGCGATCGCGAAATATCTCAACAGCAACAAGGTGCCGCAGATCTTTTTGATCAGCTCGGCTTCGAAGTGGAACGATCCCGCCAACATGCCGTGGTCGATGGCGCTGCCCTGGGCGCCCAACTACACCAGCGAGGCTGCGATCGACGTCGCCTATGCCCGCGCCAAGAACCCGAATGCGCGCTTCGCCGTGCTCTACCAGAACGACGACGCCGGCAAGGAATATTTCCGCGGCGTCAAGGAGGCGCTCGGCGCCGACGCCGACAAGGCGATCGCGATGGCGTCGAGCTTCGAGGTCACCGATCCCACCGTCGATTCCCAGGTGCTGACGCTCGCCAACACCAAGGCCGACGTCTTCATGATCTATTCGGTGACACCGCGCGCCTGCGCCCAGGCGATTCGCAAGGCGCATGAGGTCGGCTGGCAGCCGACGCGCTTCCTTGCGAGCGGCTGCGCCAACAAGGCGACGGTGATGACGCCTGCCGGCCTCGATGCCGGCAAGGGCGTGCTGTCGCTCGGCTCGCTCAAGCCCTTCGTCGAGCAGCCGAAGGACGATCCGGCGATGACGGCCTATATCGAGTTCATGAAGAAGCGCCTGCCCAATGCCGACATCAACAACGTCGCCGGGCTCTACGGCTACACCGTCGCCGAGGCGCTGGTGGTGCTGCTGAAGCAATGCAAGGACAATCTGACGCGCGAGAACATCATGGCGCAGGCGGCCAACCTGAAGAACGTGCCGCTCTCGCTGCTGATGCCTGGCATCACCCTCAACACCACGCCGCAGGATTTCCGCCCGATTAAGGACGGCTACATGCTCCAGTTCGACGGCAACGACTGGGTCGTCGCGAGCGAGCTCTTGCGCGGGACGTGAAGCGGGGCAACGAGTGGGGTGAGCGGGCTCTCTCCACTCGTTCGGTGCCGTAGGGTGGGCAAAGGCGCACTTGCGCCGTGCCCACCACCTATCAATGATTCAAGAGACATGGTGGGCACGCTTCCGCCTTCGCTCTTCGAGCTACGGCGGACAGGTCGCTTTGTCCACCCTACGAGACTGACTAACGGCCGCAGAGGCGGTGCACCCTCTCCCCTTGTGGGAGAGGGTGGATCGCCGCGAAGCGGCGAGCCGGGTGAGGGGTCTCTCTCAGCGAGCTGACTCGCATTTGAATTTGCGGAGACAGACCCCTCATCCGGCGCTTCGCGCCACCTTCTCCCACAAGGGGAGAAGGGAACAGGAGACCACCATGGACTTTCAACACTCCGCCCGTTCGCTGGAGCTCCAGCAGCGCGTCCGCCGGTTCATGGCGACCCATGTCGAGCCGGTCGAGGAGCTCTATTACGAGCAGGTGAAGCCGGAGGCCGCGCGCTACAAGACGCCGCCTGTGCTTCAGGACCTGAAACGGCTGGCGCGGGAGCAGGGGCTCTGGAACCTGTTTCTGTCAGGCGAACACGGCCAAGACCCTAACAGCATGGGTCTCTCCAATCTCGACTATGCGCCGGTGAAGGAGATCATGGGCCGCATCCTCTGGGCGCCCGAAGTCTTCAACTGCTCGGCCCCCGATGTCGGCAACATGGAGGTGCTCGCAAACTACGGCACCAAGGCGCAGCAGGAGCGCTGGCTGAAGCCGCTCTTGGAAGGACGCATCCGTTCCGGCTTCTCGATGACAGAGCCGCAGGTCGCCTCCAGCGATGCCACCAACATCCAGTGCGAGATCAGACGCGACGGAGACGACTACGTCATCAACGGTCGCAAATGGTTCACCTCGGGTGCGATGAACGAGGATTGCGAGATCCTGATCGTGATGGGCAAGACCGCGCCCGATGATCCCGACCGCCATCGCCAGCAATCCATGATCCTGGTGCCGAAGGCGACGCCCGGCGTGCGCATCATTCGCGACATGCTCGCCTACGGCTACGACGACGCCCCGGTCGGCCATCCCGAGATCGTCTATGAGAATGTCCGCGTGCCCGCCGAGAACATGCTGCTCGGCGAGGGCCGTGGCTTCGAGATCGCGCAGGGGCGGCTCGGCCCCGGCCGCATCCATCACTGCATGCGGCTGATCGGCTGCGCCCAGCGCGCGCTGGAATTGATGTGCCAGCGGTCGGTCTCCCGCGTTGCTTTCGGCAAGCCGCTGGCCGAGCAGGGCTCGGTGCGCGAGGACATCGCGCACTCCTTCTGCGAGATCGCGCAGGCGCGCCTGCTCACGCTGCAGGCCGCCGACAAGATGGACCGCGAGGGCAACAAGGCCGCGCGCGATCTGATCGCCGCGGCCAAGATCGTGGTGCCCAGCATGGCCGCGCGCGTCATCGACCGCGCCATCCAGATCCACGGCGCCGCCGGGGTCTCGCAGGATACGTTCCTCGCGCGTGCTTACGTCTACGCCCGCTTCATCCGCATCGGCGACGGGCCGGATCAGGTGCACCTTGCCGCGGTCGGCAAGGAGCTGATCAAGCGCGGCGGGGTGATGAGGTAGGCCGCTAGCCGCCGGCCGAGACGGATGCGCAGTCGGGCACCGCAGGATCGCCGGCGCAACGTTGTTGTTATATGTTATGTTTTTATGTTATCGGCGAGAATGAGAAGGCCGCCGGTGCCCTGCCTCCGGTAATGACACGGGCATTATTCGAGGCTATCGCAGCATTGTTTCAGATCATTGTAGCACAATAGTAACGACTACTGTTGAGAGTGGCGCTGAGCGCGCTCTACGGCAGGTTCACGCAGGTGAAGAGAATAGACTGCTCCCGCCCGCGGAGAGCGCTTCTGCCGGCCTCACGAGAGGCGGCCGCGCCCCGGGTCTGTCAGGAAGCAATTTCAGCATGAAGCACCGTTGGATGATCGTGGCCGCGATCCTGCTGACGGCCTTGCTTGTTCAGATGCCCGTCGTTCTCAACGCGGATCTGGGCTGCCTGCTGACCGGAGGCGAGAAGGTCCTGGACGGCGGCAAGCTCGGGGTCAACGTCTTCGAGGTGAATCCGCCGCTCTCGGTCTACCTCTACATGCCCGCGTTGATGCTGGCGCGTGCGACCGGCCTTGCGCCCGAGATCTTCGTGATCATCCTGGTGATGATCGAGATCGTCGGCGCGCTCGTCGTGATCGACCGCGCTGCCGTGACGGCAGGGCTGGAGGCTGGCGAGAGAAGTCTTGCGACGTGCCTGCTCGCCTTCCTGTTCGCAATCCTTCCCAGCGCCGTGTTCGGACAGCGCGAGCACATCGCCGTCATTGCACTGACCCCTTTCGTCGCGATTACCGCGATCCGCTGGCGCGGCCTTGGCCCCGGACCGGTTGCGGTCGTGGCGGGGCTGGGGGCCGGGCTCGCCATGAGCATCAAGCCGCATCTCGCGCTCGTGGCAGGCGTTCCGATCATCCTTGCCGCCTTGCGCCAGCGCTCGCTCAGGCCCTTGTTCACCGCTGAAGCGTGCGCAGCCGCAGCCGTCGTCATCTGCTACGGCGCGGTGCTCGCTCTCGCCTTTCCCGAGTATCTGTTCACCTATGCTCCGATGGTCGCGGCCACCTATGTGCCGTTGAGGATGAATCTGGGCGATCTGCTTTACTTTCCGGCCATCGTGATTTTCGCCTCCATCGCGTTTCTGCGCCTGGTCGCTCCGCAACACTTCAAGCTGGACGGCGAGGCAACCCCGTGGCTCGCCGCAGCCGTTGGCGGCGCCGCGAGCTTCGTTCTGCAAGGCAAGGGCTGGACCTACACGGCATTCGCGCTTTGCATGTTTGCGATCGCCGCGCCGTTGCTGCATGTTCGCGCGAGGACGTTGCGCCTGCCGGTCATGATCGGCGGCCTCGCTGCCATCGTGTTCATCGGCTTCTGCCTGTCCGTGCCGGTCCGGCACTTTCCTCCGTTGGAGGAGCGTATCGCGGGCCTCGTCAAAAACCCGCGGCTGATCACGATCACCGATCACATCGCTCTGGGGCATCCGCTCGTCCGCAAGATCAAGGGGACCTGGGCGGGCAATGCCTGTGTGCAAATGCTGGCGGCCGGCGCGATGATGCAGCAGAGAAACCCGCAGCTCAGTCAGAGCGAGCGGGCAAAGCTGGACGGCATCATCGATTTCGAACGGCGGCAACTGTTGGCTGACCTGCGAAGCGGCCGCCCCGACGTGATTCTGGTGGATACCTACATGCTGAGCTCGGTTCCGTTCGATTGGCTGGCCTGGGCCAGTTCGGATCCCGAGCTCAAGCTCGAGTTGAGCCACTATCGTGAGGTCGAGGATATCGGCCGCGTTCGGATCTTCGTCGATCAAAAAGCGATTTCGGAACGATAGTCCCACCATGCGCGATCCGGTTCCGACCCGGCGCGACATTTTGTCGATGCCAGTCCGTCATCATCTATTCAAAATTCGCGGCTAACCTTTGCATCGACGATCGGTTCGCCGGATGTACGTGGGCTAGATCGCAAGCCTCGGTCCCCATGCCGAGGCTTTTCGTTGTCGAGGCCTGCGCCACGGGAATGGCTGCGCAGGCCGCGAGACCCACCCATCATTCGTTGATCTGGATCAAGCAGGACACGGCGCCGCGTGGCGCGATAGGGCCCGTACGGTTTCGTCTGCATCTCACTGGAGCCGCACAATGTGGGTCCTGATGTACGTCTTCTCCTATTCGGTCAGTCCGGCCGCAACGAACGACAAGGCGGAATGGCGGCTGCTGCCGACCGTCGTGTTTCAGGAGTTCTCGAACGAAGAGCGATGCAGGGCGGCAAAGACGACGCTCGAGTCCAGCCTGAGCCACGCAGGCGAGAGGCTGAAGAGTGGCCTAGAAGATTTGAAGAGCCTGGGAAAGGCCGACCCCAGCCAGATCATCATCGCCTACAATGTGGAATGTCTGCCGAAATAGGCGCAACGGCGGACTAACCCGGCCTATCGAAGCGGCGCATTGTCCGAACGGTCCATTCTGGCACAAACTGCATAATTTGCCCGGCTTAACCCATGTTAGTCTTGGGCATGGGCAACGAGCTTCTCCTGCGCGTCATCGCCATTGCGGCCGGTGCTTTCACTGTGGCCGTCGTCTCTGCGCTCATCTTCAATCATTGATCTACCTCAAGCCGTGCGTGTCGCCCGGGCGTTTCATGCTGAGCGCAGGAGATCCGGACGGAGTACAACGATGCGGCCGTGGGCAATGCATTCGCTGGCTTGGGGGTTGACCGCGATCGGCCTGATCGTCCTCGCTTCCATGATGCTCTAGGGCTGCCACCGGCGCGCAAGCTCCTTACGCGCGCGATGGACCAGCGCCGCGCGATCAAGACGTTGCTGACGGTGTGACGGCGGAGCAACGCCGTCTATCGGGAGCGGCTTTGCAGGCTCCCGATCAGCTGCCCAACGAGCTCATCGATCTTGCCCAGCGCCGTTGGCGCATCGAGATACTCGATGTCATCCACGTCCCAGTACTCGACACGATGGGCGACGCCGGCAAAGCGGCGCTCGATCATCGGGCGATGCTCGGCATCCTTCAGCGCAATCACAAGCGCCGCGTCCGCGAAGTCGCTGGTCGTGCACAGCGCCGGATTCCGCGCAGCGCCATCAGGCGCGATGCCCTTCGCCTGCAGGGCGTCCAGCGTATGAATCGAGATGGGGCCCACGTTTTCCGGCGAAAGTGCTTCGGCGACGCCGCGCGAGAAGGAAAGCCAATCCAGTCCTTCGCGCCTGGCGCGGTGGTTGAAGATCTCTTCGGCATAACGGCTGCGGTAGTAATTGCCGGTGCAGAGAAACAGCACGCGATTGTTCTTGTTCATTGAGTTGTGCTTTCGGCGATGATCGTCTTTTGCCGTTTGCGGCAGCCTGCGTGACTAGCCCGTATAGTACGTCGCCAGATAGAAGTTTCGATGAAGTGCTGGACATTCGACCTGACGCACTCTTCGAGGGGGAATGCATATCCAGCGCTGGAGTGATGGGATGAGGAATGGAAGCATCGCGCGGCTACGGGCAGGATCGGCATACTGACATCATGCCAGTGTTTTGCCCGACGTGTCAAAAGGAATTCGTAAAATCCGCACAACCGCTGCGCGGGGCAGCGAAGCCGTTGATAAGGCTCACCCCGGCTACTGTGCATGGGGTTGTTTTCGATATTTTGTTGGAGCGGGCGGAACCGCTGTCATCCCGCCTTGTCATCCCGCTTTGGCGATGCGGCTGTCGGCCGCTCCCGAGCGCAGGTTCTGGAAGAACGTCTCCACCTCGCGCGACAGCGTTGCGGCCGTTGCGGTGAGGCTGCTCGCGGCGGTCAGCACGGAGGATGCCGCCGTGTCGGTCTCGCCGATGGCGTCGCGCAGCGAGGTGATGTTGGCGACCAGCGTCTCGTTGCCCTGCGCCGCGCTTTGCGCGTTGGACGAGATCTCGCGCGTGGCCTGGTCCTGCTGGCCGATGGCGCCGGCGATCGCCGAGGTGACCTCGTTGATCTCGCGCACCGCGCCGCCGATCTCGCGCACCGCGTCGACCGCGTTGCGGGTGGAGCTCTGGATCATCGAGACGTTCTCGCCGATCTCGGCGGTGGCCTTGGCGGTCTGGCCCGCCAGCGCCTTCACCTCGTGGGCGACCACGGCAAAGCCGCGGCCGGCATCGCCAGCGCGGGCGGCTTCGATGGTGGCATTGAGCGCGAGCAGGTTGGTCTGCTCGGCGATCGCCTGGATGAGATTGAGCACGCCGTCGATGCGCTGGGTGGCGGCAGCTAGGCTCTCGATCTCGGCGATCGATTTCTCGGTGCGCTGGCCGGTCTGCTCGACGGCGCTCGCGGACTGCCGCACCTGACGACCGATCTCCTCCACCGACGCCGACAGCTCCTCGGCCGCGCCCGCCACCGCGGTGACGTTGTTTGAAGCCTGCTCGGTGGCGCTGGCCGCCGTGCCGGCGCGGCCGCTGGCGTTCGCCGTGGCGCGCGTGATGGTCTGCGCGGTCTCGCGCATGACGGTGGCGTTGTCGCTGAGGCCGCGCATGATCGCTCCGATCGCCTCGCGGAACGCCTCGACGGATGTCTCGATGTGGCGGGCACGCTCCTCGCGCGTCGCGGAGTCCTGCGAGACCTGCGAGGCCAGATTGCGGTTGCGGTCCATGGCCTCCTGGAAGACCTGGATCGCGCGGGCCAGCGCCCCGATCTCGTCGGCGCGCTCGGTGTGCGGCACCGTGACATCCTCGGCGCCGTCGGCAACCTGCTTGATGGTCGCGGTGATGGCCGAGAGCGGCCGCGCGATCGAGCGGGCGATGATGACGATGCCGATCACGACCAGCACCAGCGCCACGCCGCCCAGGCAGGTCAGGACGAAGGACAGGGTGCGGTTGGTCTCGGTCTCGTGCGCGATCTGCTTGGCGCGCTCGGCATAGACCTTGGAGAGCGCCTCGAGATCCTTGTTCAACGCCGAGCGCACGGCGCGGTTGGCGTCGTTGTCGCCCCATTCGCGGCCGGCGGCTGCATTGATCTCGACGCCGCGGCGCACCAGCTCCTTGCGGAACTCGACGAACTGCTCGATGCGCTTCTTGAAGGTGGCGAACTGCTCGGCATCGTCCGCCTTGACGATGGTCTCCCAGCGCTTGACGACCTCGAGGATCTGCGCGTTGAACTTGAGCAGGCCATCGCCGTATTTCTTCACGACGGCAGGCTCGGTCGACATGTAGACGCCGCGCGACTCCATCACGACCGCGTAGACCAGCGAATTGACCCGCTCGACGTTCAGCGCGGCGGCGTTCGCGGTCTCGATCGCGCTGGTTAGCTCGGCGCTGCGGCGGCTGTTGTAGTCGGACAGCATCGCGATCGCCGCCGTCAGCAGGGCAAACAGCGCGAAGATCGCATAGAGCTTGGCGGTCAGCGTGAAACGGCCTGCCAGCCCGGCGGCATTCCCAGATCGGTCTGATGTCATGGTGCGGAGCCCGAATGGCCGGGAGCGGCCGGAGAGTGCGGTCGTCTAGAATTGATGCAAAACTATGCAGAACGAAGGTGGATGCAGCGTTAACATGCGCCGTCGCCCCCTTCGCCCTTAGTCGAAAGAAAGGTAAGATATTTCAGCGTCTTGATCAGAAGGTATAGTTTCAGGATAGTCCCTGGAGTCGGCCGCTGGCCGACGAGTCCCGGAGAGGCCCTTGGTCTACCGCCACACCATCGATGCCACGACCTATACTTTCCCCGATCTGCGCGACCTGCTCGCCAAGGCAACCCCGCCGCGCTCCGGCGACCGGTTGGCCGGGATCGCCGCCGCCAGCGCCGAGCAGATGATCGCGGCACGGATGGCGCTGGCCGACGTCCCGCTCGGGCAGTTCTTGCAGGAAGCGGTCATCCCCTATGAGGCCGACGAGGTCACCCGCCTCGTCATCGACAGCCACGACGCAAAAGCGTTTGCGCAGGTCTCCTCGCTCACGGTCGGCGCCTTCCGCGACTGGCTGCTTTCGGATGCCGCGACGCCCGAGGTCCTGCGCAAGCTGGCGGGCGGCATCACCCCGGAAATGGCGGCTGCGGTCTCAAAACTGATGCGCAACCAGGACCTGATCCTGGCGGCACGGAAATGCGAGGTCACCACCGCCTTCCGCAACACCATCGGCCTCAAGGGCCGAATCAGCACGCGGCTTCAGCCCAACCATCCGTTCGACGATGCGAGGGGCATCACCGCCTCGATCCTCGACGGCATTTTGCTGGGGGCCGGCGATGCCTGCATCGGCATCAATCCGGCCAGCGACGATCCTGCCGTGATCGCGCAATTGCTCCGGCTGCTTGATGAGATCATCGCGCGGCTGAAGATCCCGACGCAAGGCTGCGTGCTCACCCATGTCACGACGACGCTGTCGCTGATCGGGCAGGGCGTGCCTGTCGACCTCGTCTTCCAGTCGGTCGCGGGCACCGAGGCCGCCAACCGCAGCTTTGGCATCGACCTCGCCTTGCTGAAGGAGGCGCGAGAAGCCGGGCTGTCGCAGCGGCGCGGCACGGTCGGCGAGAACGTGATGTATTTCGAGACGGGCCAAGGCTCGGCGCTGTCGGCCAACGCCCATCACGGCGTCGACCAGCAGACCTGCGAGGCGCGCGCCTATGCGGTCGCCCGCGCCTTCGCGCCATTGCTGGTCAACAGCGTGGTCGGCTTCATCGGCCCGGAATATCTCTATGACGGCAAGGAGATCATCCGCGCCGGGCTGGAGGATCATTTTTGCGGCAAGCTGCTCGGCCTGCCGCTCGGCATCGACATCTGCTACACCAACCATGCCGAGGCGGACCAGGACGACATGGACAATCTGCTGACGCTGCTCGCGGCGGCCGGCGTCACCTTCATCATGGGCGTCCCCGGCGCCGACGACGTCATGCTGAATTACCAGTCCACGTCTTTTCACGACGCGCTCTATGTCCGCGACGTCTTCGGATTGCGCCGTGCCCCGGAATTCGACGACTGGCTGGTGCAGTCAGGCATTGCAGGCGCCGATTTCCGCCTTGCCGGCGATGCAGGCCTGCTGCCCGATTTTGCCTCGCGGCTGATCGCATGAGGGCGCTGAAGCGCCCAGATCCCCGAGAGGAAACCATTGGCAGGCTTTGCGAATTAAGATGCTGCCACAATATTGAGAAATTCCGGCGGCAGCGTTACGCTATGTGTCTGCTGGCAATTTCCGCACCATCTGTCGAGCGTGGCTGGGGGAGCTTTGATGCGAGTTGAAAGCAACGGTACGGCCCGGCGGATTCTCTGCGTGTTTCCGCGATACACCTCGTCGTTCGGGACGTTCGAGCACTCCTATCCCTTGACCGACGGCGTCCGCGCCTTCATGCCGCCGCAGGGCCTGCTGCTGATCTCCGCCTATCTGCCTGAGGACTGGCAGGTCAAATTCGTCGACGAGAATCTCCGCCGCACCACGAAGGACGAGTTCGAATGGGCGGAAGCCGTCTTCGTCAGCGGCATGCACATCCAGCGCCAGCAGATGAACGACATCTGCCGCCGCGCCCATGAGTTCGATCTGCCGGTCGCGCTCGGTGGTCCCTCCGTCAGCGCCTGCCCGGATGATTATCCGTCGTTCGACTATCTCCATGTCGGCGAACTTGGCGACGCCACCAACCAGCTGATCGAGATTCTTTCGCGCGACACCTCGCGTCCCGACGAACAGGTGGTGCTGACCACCAAAGACCGCGTGCCGATGACGGAGTTTCCGATCCCGGCCTATGAGCTCGCCGATGTGAAGAAATACTTCCTCGGCAGCATCCAGTATTCCAGCGGCTGTCCCTATCAGTGCGAGTTCTGCGACATCCCCGGCCTCTACGGCCGCAACCCGCGCATCAAGACGCCGGAGCAGATCATCGCCGAGCTAGACCGCCTGCGCGAATGCGGCATGACCGACACGGTCTATTTCGTCGACGACAATTTCATCGGCAACCGCAAGGCGGCGATGGACCTGCTGCCGCATCTGATCGAATGGCAGAAGAAGACCGGCTACGTGGTGCGTCTCGCCTGCGAGGCCACGCTCAACATCGCCAAGCGGCCCGAGATCCTCGAGAAGATGCGCGAGGCCTATTTCATCACCATCTTCTGCGGCATCGAGACGCCCGATCCCGACGCGCTGAAGGCGATGCACAAGGACCACAACATGATGGTCCCGATCCTCGAGGGTGTGCGCACCATCAACTCCTACGGCATGGAGGTGGTGTCCGGCATCATCATGGGCCTGGACACGGACAAGCCGAATACATCCGAAGCGCTGCTCGCCTTCGTCGAGGAATCGCGCATTCCGCTGCTCACCATCAACCTGCTTCAGGCGCTGCCGAAGACGCCGCTGTGGGACCGGCTGGAGCGGGAAGGGCGCCTGATCGACGATGACGGGCGCGACTCCAACGTCGACTTCCTGCTGCCTTATGACGACGTCGTCGCGTCCTGGAAGCACGCCATGGCCGTCGCCTACGAGCCCGAGAAGGTCTACGCGCGCTTCCAGTATCAGTGTGATCACGTCTATCCCCACCGCCTCAAGATACCGGTGCCGGACGAGATGAAGACCTGGCCGAACATCCGGCGCGGTCTCGTCATGATGCGCAACATCTTCTGGAAAGTCGGCGTGCTCGGCAACTACAGGCGCGTGTTCTGGAAGTTCGCGCTAGGCCGCATCAAGCGCGGCGATCTCGAAGGCCTGATCGGCTGCACCCTGATCGCGCACCATCTCATCACCTTCGCGCGCGCGGCCTCCAGCGGCCAGCAGAATGCGTCGAACTATTCGCTGCGGCTGCGCGAGGCTGCCGTTCCCGCAGAATGATGCGACATGTCTGATCCGGCCGTTCCGCGCCGTCCGACCCTTGATCTCAGGTCGCTCACACCCGCGCGCGTTGCGCTCGGCCGCAGCGGCGCGAGCGTGCCGACCAAGCCCCTACTCGATTTCACGCTGGATCATGCCCGCGCGCGCGACGCCGTGCATGCGGTGTTCGATGCGCCGCGGCTCGCTGCCGATCTCCGCGCGCTCGGCCTCGTCGTCACCGAGGCGAGCAGCCAGGCGGTCGATCGCAGGGACTATCTGCGCCGGCCGGATCTCGGACGACAGCTCGATGCCGGCTCGGCTGAGCTACTGGCACGAAGTGCTTCCACGCCGTGCCCGCTCGCGATCGTCATTGGCGATGGCCTGTCGGCAGCGGCGGTCCACGCCCATGCGGCGGCGCTGGTGGCCAGCCTGCAGCCGTTGCTTGCGGAAGGGGATGTCGCGATCGGCCGTTTGGTCGTCGCCTCAGGCGCGCGCGTGGCGCTTGGCGACGAGATCGGCGCGATTCTCGGTGCGGGCATGGTCGTGATGCTCATCGGCGAGCGGCCCGGCCTGTCGGCGCCCGACAGCCTCGGCGCCTATCTGACCTTCGCGCCGAAGCCCGGCCGCAGCGATGCCGAGCGCAATTGCGTCTCGAACATCCACAAGGCCGGGTTGGGCTATGACGAGGCCGCCTTCAAGATCGCCTGGCTGGTCCGCGAGGGGCTGGCCCGGGAGGTCACCGGGGTGGCGCTGAAGGACGAGAGCGCCGACCGCGCGCCGCGTCGAATCGGTACGGCGCGGCCCGAATGACGGGCATTCCGGCAAAATCGCCGCATCTTGATCGATTCGGCCGCCCTCCGCCTGCTTGCGAAAAGGCCTTTTGACCTGCTAAACCGCTGCCGGCGATTTTCCGCGCAATTTCAAAGGGCAAGCCTCCCATTGGTATGGCATTTTCAAGCCGTTCGCGGGACGCCATAAGCCAACAGCTTGAGCCGATTTAGGAACTGGATAAGGCATGCTCGAAAAGCACAGCGAGAGTGAGGTTCATGTCGACAAGGTCGAGCAGGGACCTGCGTCCTCGATCGCCTTTGGGCTCGAACGCATCGGCCTGATCGCGGTCCGAGCGCCGATCGTCTCCTGCATCATCCTGCTCGCGCTGATCGTCGGCGCCGTGTTCGGCATCCACCGGATCAAGATCGACGATTCGCTGTCGCAGCTGTTCCGCTCCGACACCCGCGAATTCAGGCAGTATGAAGAGGTGACCAAGAAGTTCCCGGCCGAGGAATTCGACGTCCTCGTCGTGGTCGAGGGCAAGAATCTCCTGGCGCGGAACAACCTCGAGAAGCTGCGCGACTTCATCACCGACATGCAGCTGGTCGAAGGCACCCGCGGCCTCGTCTCGCTGTTCTCGGCGCGCCAGGCACCGGCGCCGGGCAAGCTGCCGGCGGCGCTGTTCCCGCCCGAGCTGCCCGAGGGCGCGGCCTATGACAAGTTCATCGAGACCGTCAAGAACAACGAGATCATCCGCGGCAAGCTGCTCTCGGAGGACGGCACACTGGCGCTGATCGTGCTCTCGCTCGATCCGGAGGTGGTCGCCTCCAGCAAGCTGACCAAGACCGTCGGCGACATCCGCGCGCTGATGAAGGAGGATCTCGGCGATACCGGGCTGAACGTGCAGCTCTCCGGCGTGCCGGTGATGCAGCTCGAGATCCGCAACGCGGTCGAGCGCGACGGGCTGACCTACAACATCCTCGGCATTCTCGCCGGCTGCGTCATCGCCATCATCTTCTTCCGCAAGATCTCCTTCATGATCGCGGCGGCGTTCCCGCCGATGATCGCGATCCTGCTGGCACTCGGCGCGCTCGGCTGGGCCAATTTCAATCTCAACATGTTCCTGAACGTGATGACGCCGCTCATCATGGTGATCAGCTTCTCGGACTCGATGCAGCTCACCTTCGCCGCGCGCGACCGGCTGATCGCAGGGCAGGACAAGTTCACCGCATTCAAGAACGCGGTGCTGGTGGTGGGGCCAGCCTGCGTGCTGACGCACGGCACCGCAGGCATTTCCTTCATCGCGCTCCAGTTCTCCGACTCCGACCTGATCCGCAAGTTCGGCGAGGCGGGCCTTGCCGCCACCATCATCGCGCTGGTCGCGGTGCTGTCGCTGGTGCCGGTGTTCGGCGTGCTGTTCGTGCGCAACGAGAAGGTCTTCGCGGTCAAGTTCCAGGGCGCCGATGCCGGCGTGCAGGCGCTGCGCAATTTCTGCTACTGGATCGCGGTGCGCATGGTCGGCCGGCCCGGCCTGTTCAGCCTGATCGCGGTGCTGTTCGTCGGCGGCCTCGGCGTCATCTACGCCAATCTGGAGCCGCGCTATCGGCTCGCCGACCAGGTCCCGGACAAGCGCCAGGCGGTCGCCGCCAGCGACCGGCTCGACGCCAAGCTGACCGGCGCCAACCCGGTCAACGTGCTGATCCAGTTCCCCAAGGGTGAGACGCTGTATTCGCCGGAGACGCTCCAGACCATCGCGGACGTGCACGCGACGGTGGAGAAGGCGGCCGGGGTCGGCAACGTCTGGTCGCTCGAGACCCTGCGCCGCTGGCTCGCGGAAAAGGCCGGCAGCGCCGACGTCGCGACGTTGAAGGAATATGTCAGCGTCATCCCCGAGCATCTGGTGCGGCGTTTCATCGACGCCGAGCAGGATGCCGTCGTGGTCGCGGGCCGCGTGCCGGACAAGGATTCCAGCCAGCTGCTGCCGATCGTCGACAAGCTCGATACCGAGCTCGACGCCGTTCGCAAGAAGCATCCCGGCTATGAGATCGCGGTGACCGGTCTTGCCGCGATTGCCGCGCGCAACTCCGCCAGCATGATCGAGAAGCTGAACCGCGGCCTCACGGTTGAATTCGCGCTGGTCGCGCTCTTCATCGGCCTTGCCTTCCGCTCATGGGTCGTGATGTTCGCCTGCATCCTGCCGGGCATCTTCCCCGTCGTGATGTCGGGAACGGTGCTGTGGGCGATGGGCGAGGGATTGCAATTTGCCAGCGTCGTCGCGCTCACCGTCTCGTTCGGTCTCGGCCTCAGTGCCACCATCCACTTCCTTAATCGCCTCCGCCTGGAGAGTAAGCCCGGCGTCGGCTCGGCGCTCGCGGTGGAGCGGGCGACCGTGCTGGTGGGACCTGCGCTGATCCTGACCACGGTGGTGCTGGCCTGCGGCCTCGTCGTCACCGTGTTCTCCGACCTGCCGTCGCTGCGGCTGTTCGGCTGGCTCAGTGCCTTCTCGATGGTCATGGCGCTCGTCGCCGACCTCTTCATCCTCAGGCCGACGGCGATGTGGCTGATCAACCTGCACGCCAGGCTTCAGGGCCCCGACAAGCCGGCGATCTGAGCGGCTTCATCCACCGGACATGGAATCGGCGCAGTCTGAACGACTGCGCCGATTTTCGTTCCGAGGATAGCTCATGCGGCCGATACGGCACGACAGTTCCATCGTGGAGTTTCAGCGGAAGCGGAGCGGTGATTCCGCCGCCTTTCTCGTCCCGTTCCTGACGTCGGGCATGATCCTGCTCGATGCCGGCTGTGGGCCCGGGACCATCACGGCGGCGCTCGCGGGCGTCGTCGCAAAGGCAGTCGGCGTCGACATCGAGCCGAATGCGATCGTTGCCGCCAATCGGCTGGCAGCAGCGGAAGGCTTGACCAATCTGGCCTTTGTCGAAGCCGACATCACCGCGCTTCCCTTCGAGAACGAGTCGTTCGATGCGGTGTTCTTTCATGCGGTGCTCTACCATCAGAGCCATGCGGTGCTGGCGCGAGCGCTGGCAGAAGCCCGGCGGTTGCTGAAGCCCGGTGGCCTCATCGCGACGCGTGACGCCGATATCGGCGGCAACGTCCTTCATCCTGACATCGATGGCGTGCGCCTCGCGCTCGATCTCTGGCAGCGCTGGTACGAGCACGGTGATCCGGACGCGCTTCGCTTCGGCCGGCGGCAGGGTTCGATTCTTCGCGCTCACGGTTTTACGCCGGTCTGGGCCGGTGCGAGCTATGTCAATCATAGCGCCGATGCCGTGAGCCGCAGCGAGGCCGTCGCCGATGCGCGGCGGAGCTTGCTCGGTCTCGGGCCGCAGCTTGTCGGGAAGGGGCTCGCCACGGATGTTGAAATTCAGGCTGCGCTGACCGGATGGGACGCCTGGGGGCGCGATCCGGACGCTGTCTATTTCAGATGCCGGTGCGAATGCGTCGCGCGCAAGGACTGACCCGGCGGCGTGCGGCGCTCACGTCTCGATGCGGACGATCCCGTACGGATTGAACTTGAAATCGTCTTCCGCGTAGTCCTGCTCCCGCGAGAGCGTGAGCTTGCGGTCGCGCAGCGTCGCCTCGATGCCGTGCTCCGCCATCGCGTTGGCGATTTCCTCCATCAGCATCACCGCGGACCACTCGTTGCCGCGCGATTTTGCGACATAGACCTCCGGCAGGCCGACGAGGTGATAGCCGACGGTCTCGAAATAGCGATCGCCGCCGAGCGGGCGCTTGGCGAAGGCAAGGCGACAGGCCTTGGCGAGGGCGAGCGTCATGCCAAGGCCCTGGCTGATCTTTGCGCCCGTGCGTGCCTGATCAGCGAGGCTGCGCCACCGCGCAAGCCCATGGGCGACGCCGGCGCTTTCGCCCTTCACGGCGGTGGCGCCGGCCTCGATCATTTCCTCGACGATACGCAAGGCTGCCGCCGAATAGGCGACCGCCTTCTGCTGCTCCAGCGGCGGGCTCAGCACGTAGAGAACCGCCTTGTGGCTCGCCACGGCGGCTTCGTCGGCCGCCGACCATGCTTTCGGGAAGACGCGGTCCCAGCACACGCCGAACGATCGCTCCATATGCGGATCGGGTTTGGCTTGCGAATAGGTGCGGTCGATCTCGAAGTTGAAATCGGCGATCGTACTGGCCACCGCCTTCGGTGGATGCAGCAGGTTCTCGTCCTTGCCGAGAAAGCAGAGCACGCAACGCGGCTTCACCGAGGATGGCTGCATGTTCGTTCCCTGTCGATTTGGCGGTTGATCGTCGGCGAAGGCGCGGCTGGCCACGAAGAGCCCGGCGGCCTTGAGAAGATGTCTGCGGATTAGGTCCATTTCAGCAATCCGGCCACGTTCATGTCAGCAAAAAGCCCCCGGCTCGCGAGAACCGGGGGCGTGTTCCTTCCAACGCGAGAAGGGCAATCAGCCCTTCGTCATCGTGATGTTGACGCCGCGGATCTCACCCTTGGAGGAGATCTGGACCGTCTGCTTGGTCCCGTTGGTGCGCAGCGACAAATTGGCGGCAAAGCCGTTGGCCTCGACGAACACGTCGATCTGGCCGCCGCCGGCGGTGCCTTGCAGATTGCCGAAGATGTTGCGGTTGGACTCGCTCCAATTGCCGGAAATCCGCTCGCCCTGGCTCGTGACATCGCTGGTCAGGTCGAACTTGTAGCTGTCGGAGGCGCAGTGCAGCGCCTGCTTGAGCGCGAGGCCGCTGCCGGCGACCTTGTAGTCGGCCTTGCAGCGGATGCGCTCGGTGGAGCCGTCTGACAGCGACACCGTGCCGGTGCCGGTCCACGCGCCGTCGAAACCGGCAAAGGGTCCGGACGACTGAGCATGGCTTGCCGTAACTGAGAAGAGCAGCGCAGCCCCGATGCCGGCCGCCTTGATTGCCAGTCCAGATCGCCCAAAGAATTTCATCTCAAATATCCCGTTTTGGAACGACGTTCGCTTATGATGAAGAACGTCTCGCCACATCGAAAGTTTAGTGCCTTGAGCCTGTCTCAGGTTCAAATCCCGGCCGCCAGAGATGGCGGTTCACGACGGCTCGCGCCGCCCCGATATCGCGATTCCCCGTATTTCCGCATGTTTTTGGGCGAAACAGCCGGGCGGAGAGATGCAGGTGTGCAACAGGTGCCAAGCAAAACGCGACGTGCCAGAATTATGACGTAGTATCAACCTGTTACATCTGCCAATGAAAGCGTAGGGAAGACCTGATTTGGGAGGCGCGGCGCCAATTTGGCCGCATTTGCCAGTGCTTGTGCCTTCTCCGAGGCCGCTGCTTCCGCGGCGACTTGCCATCAGAACAATCCGTTCCCGTCTCCGCGCTGTGCTGTCCGGGATCGGTGCGATTCTGCCGTCAGAATGAAGGAATACAATGCGTAAGCTTCTCGTCGCTCTCACCCTGGTGTCCGCATCTCTTTCGACGGCAGCATTCGCCCAGCAGCAAGGTGGGCGCGGCACGGACGCCGAGCAGAAGGCCTGCACGCGCGACGTGCAGAAGTTCTGCCGTCCGGTCATCGACCAGGGCGATTTCACCATCCTGGCCTGCCTCAAGGAGAACCGGGCCAAGATCTCGCAGGCCTGCGACCAGGTCCTGAAGAACCACAACCAGTAAGCTCGGCCACTGGCCCACAAAGGCGGCCCTGGAGCCGCCTTTTCGGGCGGATCTGGAAGGGCTGCCATCGAGAGACAGGATTGGTTTTGCGGCCGTATTCCCCTATATGGGGGCCGCGGCGGCATCGCCGGCATGAGCCCGCGCGAGCGAAAAACCCCTTCCTGTCCAAACGATTGTAAATCAGCCCTCGATGACCTCTGCGAGCGAATTGCGATCCGGCAAGGGTGACCGCGACGAGAATTTTCCCGTCGCGTCCTGGATCATTCATCCGCGTCATCGCGCCCTGATCCTGGCGTATTACAATTTCGTCCGCACCGCCGACGACATCGCCGACCACGCCACGCTGCCCCCCGACCAGAAGCTCGCTTATCTCGACCTGCTCGAGGCGGAACTGCTCGGCAAGGGCGACACCCAGGCCGAGGCTGTCACGCTGCGGCGTGCGCTGGCTGACCGCGGCATGACGCCGCGCCATGCGCTCGACGTGCTGATCGCGTTCCGCATGGACGTGACCAAGCTGCGTTACGAGACCTGGGACGAAGTGATCCACTATTGCCGCTATTCGGCGATGCCGGTCGGACGCTTCATGCTCGACGTCCACGGTGAGAGCACCTCGACCTGGGCCGCGTCGGACGCGCTCTGCGCAGGTCTTCAGATCAACAATCATCTCCAGGATTGCGGCAAGGATTTCCGCGAGCTCAACCGCGTCTATCTGCCGCGCGATGCGCTGGCCGCGAGCGGCGCCTCGGTCGAGCAGCTCGGGCTCGCGCAGTCGCCGCCGGCCATGCTGGCCTGCCTTCAGTCGCTTGCCGCGCGCAATGAGGCCCTGCTCGACGAGGGCAGGTCGCTAGCTGCGGAGATCCGGGATTTCCGCCTCGGCGTCGACGTCGCGGTGATCCAGGCCTATGCCGACCGCATCGTGCGCCTTCTGAAGGTGCGCGACCCCTTGCGCGAGCGCGTGCACCTGAACAAGTTCGAGCTGCTCACCTTCAGCCTCGCCGGCATGATCGGCGAAGTCGGCCGCCGCGCGATCGGGCGCAAGGCCATTTCCAGACCGGGGACTGCCCATGACGCTTGAGGCGACCTCGCCCGGCGCCAATTATGGCTCGACCGCATCGAACAGCTCCTTCTACGCTGCGATGCGCATCCTGCCGCATGACCAGCGCGAAGCGATGTTCCAGATCTACAGCTTCTGCCGCCAGGTCGACGACATCGCCGATTCCGACGGCCCGCGCGACGAGCGGCTCGCCGCGCTGCAGGAGTGGCGCAACGACATCGATGCGCTCTATCAGGGCAATCCGCCGCCGCGGCTGAAGGACTACGTCGCCTCGGTGAAGACCTTCGGCCTGAAGCGGGAGGATTTCCTCGCCATCGTCGACGGCATGGAGATGGACGTGCCGCAGGACATCCGCGCGCCCGACATGGCGACGCTCGATCTCTATTGCGATCGCGTCGCGAGCGCTGTCGGACGATTGTCGGTGCGCGTGTTCGGCCTGCCGGAAGAGGACGGCATCCTGCTCGCCCATCATCTCGGCCGCGCGCTCCAGCTCACCAACATCCTGCGCGACATCGACGAGGACGCCGGCCTTGGCCGGCTCTATCTGCCGCGTGAGGCGCTGCTGCATGCCGGGATCACCTCCAACGATCCGAACCGCGTGATCGCCGAGCGCGCGCTGCCGAAGGTCTGCGTGCCGCTGACGCAGCGCGCCAAGGCGCATTTCGAAAAGTCGGACGAGATCATGAACCGCAACAAGCGCCGCGCCGTGCGTGCGCCGCGGATCATGTCGAAGTACTACCATTCCATTCTGGACCTCCTGATCGCGCGCGGTTTCAACGCGCCGCGCGAACCGGTGCGTGTGTCGAAGGTCACACGCATGCTGATCCTGCTCCGCTACGCTTTCATCTGATGCAAAAGACAGCTCACATCATCGGCGCCGGAATTTCCGGCCTCTCTGCCGCCGTGCGGCTCGCCAATGCCGGCGTCAAGGTCGCCGTGCACGAGGCGACGCACCAGGCCGGCGGCCGCTGCCGCTCCTATTTCGACGGCGCCACCAATCTCACCATCGACAACGGCAATCACCTGCTGCTGTCGGGCAACGGCCATGCGCGCGCCTATGCGCGCTCGATCGGCACCGAGGCCGGCCTCGTCGGCCCTGACAGCGCGCAGTTTCCCTTCGTCGACATCAAGACCGGGCAGCGCTGGCAGATCGATCTCGGCAACGGCCGGCTGCCGACCTGGGTGCTCGACGAAAGCCGCCGCGTGCCCGACACCGGGCTCACCGATTATCTCAAGTTGGCGCCGCTGATCTGGGCCTCGGAAGACACGCTGGTCGGCAAGTCGATTCCTTGCGAAGGCATCCTCTATCAGCGCCTGGTGCAGCCGCTGCTGCTTGCCGCGCTCAACGTCGATCCGCCCGAGGGCTCGGCCGGACTTGCCGGCGCCATCGTGCGCGAGACGCTGCTTGCGGGCGGGCAGGCCTGCCGCCCGCTGATCGCGCGCGACGGCCTCAGCGCCGTGCTGATCGAGCCGGCGGTGAAATTCCTGCAGGAGCGCGGCCATTCCGTTCAGCTCGGCCACGAGCTGCGTTCGTTCGTCAGCAGCGACGGCAAGGTGACCGCGCTGAATTTCGGCGGCGAGGACGTGGTCCAGCTCGGCGAGGGCGACGTCATCGTGATGGCGGTGCCGCCGCGCGCGGCAGCGAGCCTGCTGCCTGGCCTGAAGACGCCGACCGAATTCCGCGCCATCGTGAACGCGCATTTCCGCTTTGAGCCGCCGCCCGGTTCGGCGCCGATCCTCGGTGTGATCGGCGGCGTCGTGGAATGGCTGTTCGCGTTCCCGAACCGGCTCTCAGTCACCATCAGCAATGGCGACCGCCTGGTCGACATGCCGCGCGAGGAACTGGCGCAGGCGATCTGGAACGATGTCTGCGAGGCCGCAGGCGTGTCCGGCGAGCTGCCGCCGTGGCAGATCGTGCGCGAGCGCCGTGCCACATTTGCGGCGACGCCGGCCCAGAATGCCCTGCGTCCAGGGCCGGCGACTACGCTGAAAAACCTGTTCCTTGCCGGCGATTGGACTGCTACGGGATTGCCTGCAACGATCGAAGGATCGGTCCGGTCCGGTGACCGCGCCGCGGATCTGGTTCTGGCCGCCAAAGGATCTTGAAAGCGGCCCTGACGGGCGGATGTCCCGGTCATTTTCAATCAACTATCGGAGTAATCGAGCGAGATGGATTCCGTGAACGCGCCCAATCGCGAAGTCCTGGAATCGAGGACCTTGGAATCGAGGACCTTGGACTCGAGCATTGCGTCGGCCACGCAAGGCGTCCTCGGCTTCCAGCAACCGGACGGCCACTGGGTGTTCGAGCTCGAGGCCGACTGCACGATTCCGGCCGAGTACATCCTGCTCCGCCATTATCTCGCAGAGCCCGTCGACACCGTGCTCGAGGCCAAGATCGGCAATTATCTGCGCCGCGTCCAGGGCGCCCATGGCGGCTGGCCGCTGGTGCATGACGGCGAGTTCGACATGAGCGCCAGCGTGAAGGCGTACTTCGCGCTGAAGATGATCGGCGACTCCGTCGATGCGCTTCATATGGTGCGTGCGCGCGAGGCGATCCATGCCCGCGGCGGCGCGATTCACAGCAACGTCTTCACACGCTTCCTGCTCGCGACGTTCGGCGTCGTGACCTGGCGCGCGGTGCCGGTGCTGCCGATCGAGATCGTGCTGCTGCCGTTCTGGTCGCCGTTCCACCTCAACAAGATCTCCTACTGGGCGCGCACCACCATGGTGCCGCTGATGGTGATCGCTGCGCTGAAGCCGCGCGCGAAGAATCCGAAGGGCGTCGGCATCGACGAGCTGTTTTTGCAGGATCCGCGCTCGATCGGCATGACGGCGAAGGCGCCGCATCAGAGCATGGCCTGGTTCCTGCTATTCCGTTCGCTCGATGCGATCCTGCGTGTCATCGAGCCGATGTTTCCGAAGAGCCTGCGCCAGCGCGCGATCGATGCGGCGCTCGCCTTCACCGAGGAGCGGCTGAACGGCGAGGACGGCATGGGCGCGATTTATCCGCCAATGGCCAACATCGTCATGATGTACGACGCGCTCGGCAAGGACGAGAACTATCCGCCGCGTGCGGTGACGCGCCGGGGCATCGACAAGCTGCTGGTGATCCGCGACGACGAAGCCTATTGCCAGCCCTGCGTCTCGCCGGTGTGGGACACGACGCTGACCGCGCATGCGCTGCTGGAAGCCGGCGGCGACAAGGCGGTGCCCGCGGCCCGGCAGGGCCTCGACTGGCTGATCCCGAAGCAGGAGCTCGAGGTGAAGGGCGACTGGGCGGTGAAGCGGCCCGACGTGCGTCCGGGCGGCTGGGCCTTCCAGTACAACAACGCCCATTATCCTGATCTCGACGATACCGCCGTGGTGGTGATGTCGATGGACCGCATGCGCCGGGAGCACGGCGTCGCCGGTTATGATGCCCCGATCGCCCGCGGCCGGGAGTGGATCGAGGGCATGCAGAGCGACGATGGCGGCTGGGCTGCCTTCGACGTCAACAACCTCGAATACTACCTGAACAACATTCCGTTCTCGGACCACGGCGCGCTGCTCGATCCGCCGACCGAGGACGTCACCGCTCGCTGCATCTCCATGCTGGCCCAGCTCGGCGAGACCGAGAAGACCAGCAAGCACGTCGCCGACGGCGTGGCCTATCTCCGCAAGACCCAGCATCCCGAGGGCTCCTGGTATGGCCGCTGGGGCCTGAACTTCATCTATGGAACCTGGTCCGTGCTCTGCGCCCTCAACATGGCGGGCGTCGACCACAAGGACCCGATGATGCGGAAGGCTGCCGCCTGGCTGGCCTCGATCCAGAACAAGGACGGCGGCTGGGGCGAGGACGCGGTCAGCTACCGCCTGGACTACAAGGGCTGGGAGGCCGCCCCGTCGACCGCCTCGCAAACGGCATGGGCCTTGCTTGCCCTGATGGCGGCAGGCGAGGTTGATCACCCGGCCGTCGCCCGCGGGGTGGAGTACCTGATTGCAACACAGAACAAAAAAGGACTGTGGGACGAGCTGCGGTACACCGCCACAGGCTTCCCCCGCGTGTTCTATCTACGGTATCATGGTTACCCAAAGTTCTTTCCGCTGTGGGCGCTGGCGCGGTATCGGAACTTGCGGAACACCAACAGCAGGGTGGTAGGGGTCGGAATGTGACTTTGGGGACGGGGGACTATTTTACCGCGGGCAATGCCATTGATCCGCGGCCGATCTTGATCGTGACTGGACTGGTTCAGGAGGCCCGTATCGCGGCCGGGCCTGGAATGGCCGTCATCTGCTCGTCCAGCAGCCCCAGCCAATTGCGCGCGCTGCTGACGGTGGTCGATCCCGATACGATTCGCGGCGTGATCTCGTTCGGCGTGGCCGGCGGGCTCGATCCGACGCTGCGCTCCGGTGACGTCGTGCTGGCGACCGAGGTGCTGTCCGGCGACACCCGCTGGGCCGCAGGCCTGTCGCTCGGCGACGACCTGATCGACCGCCTGACCTCGGGCCGCCGCCGCGTGGTGCGCGGC
This sequence comes from Bradyrhizobium sp. B117, assembly GCF_038969555.1. Taxonomy (NCBI): domain Bacteria; kingdom Pseudomonadati; phylum Pseudomonadota; class Alphaproteobacteria; order Hyphomicrobiales; family Nitrobacteraceae; genus Bradyrhizobium; species Bradyrhizobium sp. B117. The sequence goes on along the minus strand of NZ_CP152414.1, from coordinate 6,969,575 downwards.
AGCCTCGCCGGCGCCGAGGAGGTGGTCACGAAGCGGTCCTGCAAGGCGGCGCTGCATTCCGAGACCGGGGCTGCGGCCGTCGACATGGAAAGCCACATCGCGGCTGCCTATGCCGCCGAGGCCGGGCTGCCCTTCGCCGCGGTCCGCGTCATCAGCGATCCCGCTCACCGTGCGCTGCCGGCGCTCGCCCGTGCCGCGATCAAGCCGAACGGCCAGATCGACCTTCCGGCCGTGCTGCGCGGCATCGTGCGCAATCCGACGACGCTGCATGCGCTGGTCTCGACCGGCATCGACTTCAATCGCGCGCTACGCTCACTTCGCGGCTGCCGCGACTATCTGATCGGGACGGAGCTCATCGAGAGCGAGGTCCTGGTGTCCAAGGCGGCCTGAGCGACGTCTTCGCGCTGAGCAAAAGAAAAGGCCCGGTCGCGCGACCGGGCCTTTCTGTTTGTATCTGTTGTCCGCGCGCTTACGCGGCGGTCGAAGCCTTCCGCGCGGCCTTCTGTTCGGCGGCGAGCGCTTCGTCCTTGCGGATCTCCGACAGCTTCTTCTGGACCTGCTCCGAGAAGATGTACTGCGCCGGGCGCTGCTTGGACATGTCGATCTCCGGCACCATCGGGCCAGTGGTCTTGATGCCGCGCAGCGACACCCACATCGCCTTCAGCGGGTTGTTGAGCGCTGCGGTCGCCGCCGTCGGCTCGTAGCCGCAATGGGCCATACAGTCGGCGCACTTCTCGTACTTGCCGGTGCCGTAGGTGTCCCAGTCGGTGGTGTCCATCAGCTCCTTGAAGGTTTTGGCGTAGCCTTCACCGAGCAGGTAGCAGGGCTTCTGCCAGCCGAAGATGTTGCGCGCGGGCATGCCCCACGGCGTGCACTCGTATTCCTGGTTGCCGGCGAGGAAGTCCAGGAACAGGCCGGAATGCATGAAGTTCCATTTCTTGCCCTTGCCCATCGCGAAGACGTCGCGGAACAGCTTCTTGGTCTTGGTGCGGTTGAGGAAGTGCTCCTGGTCCGGCGCGCGCTCATAGGCGTAGCCCGGCGACATCGAGACGCCGACACCGAGCTCGACGGTGAGGTCGAGGAATTTTGCGATCTCCTCGGCCGGATGGCCGTCGAAGATGGTGGCGTTGACGTTGACGGTGAAGCCGCGCGCCTTGGCCGCCTTGATCGCGGAGACGGCGCGGTCGAACACGCCCTTCTGCGACACCGCCTTGTCGTGGTGGTCGCGCAGGCCGTCGAGATGCACCGAGAAGAACAGGTAGGGCGAGGGCTCGAACAGGTCGAGCTTCTTCTCGAGCAGCAGCGCGTTCGTGCAGAGCGAGACGAACTTCTTGCGCGCAACGAGGCCGCGCACGATCTCGCCGATCTCCTTGTGGATCAGCGGTTCGCCGCCGGGAATCGCGACCATCGGCGCGCCGCACTCGTCGGCCGCGTCCCAGCACTCCTGCGCGGTCATGCGGCGGTTGAGGATCGCATCCGGATAATCGATCTTGCCGCAGCCGACGCAGGCGAGGTTGCAGCGGAACAGCGGCTCCAGCATCAGCACGAGCGGATAGCGTTTGCGGCCAAGCAGTTTCTGCTTGAGCAAATAGCCGCCGATACGCATTTCCTTGAAGAAGGGGATAGCCATTGCAGGTTTCTTTCTGGGATTGGAATTCGGGGTAGGTCAGCTCGCAGCCAGTTCGGCCGGAAGCCTGAATTCGATGTTTTCCTCGCGGCCCGGCAGCACTTGAACCTTCACCGGTCCGATCCGCCGCATCGCTTCGATCACGTCATCCACGAGTACCTCGGGCGCCGAGGCGCCGGCCGTGACGCCGACGGTCCTGGCATCCTTCAACCACTCCGGATTGAGCTCGCTGCCGTCGGCAATCAAATAACTCGCGACGCCGGCCTCAGTGCCGATTTCGCGGAGCCGGTTCGAATTCGAGCTATTGGCAGCGCCCACCACCAAGATCATGTCGACCAGCTTGCTCAAGTCCCTTACCGCAGATTGGCGGTTCTGTGTCGCATAGCAGATATCCCGGATATCCGGACCTTGAATATCTGTAAAGCGGGCCTGGAGGGCCGCGATGATGTCCCTGGTGTCGTCGACCGACAGGGTGGTCTGGGTGATGTAGGCCAATGGCGTATCTGCCGGCAGCGCCAGGGCGTTAACCTCTTCAACGCTTTGGACCAGCAGCACGGGGCCGGGAACCTGGCCCATCGTGCCCTCGACCTCGGGGTGGCCGGCATGGCCGATCAGGATCAGGGTCCGGCCCTTGGTGATGTAGCGCTTCCCCTGATTGTGAACTTTCGTGACCAGCGGGCAGGTGGCATTGAGCACCGGAAGGTCGCGCGCGGCGGCCTCTTCCTCGACGCTGCGGGCGACGCCATGGGCGCTGAACACCGTCACGGCCTTCGGCGGAACCTCGGACAGCTCCTCGACGAAGATCGCGCCTTTGTTCTTCAGGCTCTCGACCACGTACTTGTTGTGCACGATCTCGTGGCGCACGTAGACGGGCGGGCCGTACTTCTCCAGCGCCCGTTCCACGATCTCGATCGCACGCACCACGCCGGCGCAGAAGCCGCGCGGCTGCGCTAGGTAAACTTCCATAGGACGCCCATCACGCAAGTTGCACCAATCCGCTTCAAGTCCCCGGCGGCACCCCGACCCTGACCAATCAGGTGCAATAACCGCACCATTGGTTTCGCGCACGCGGTAACCACCCACCCCCATCGGGGTTCCGGCGCATGGAGGCGCAATACTTTGTGTCAAAAAATCGGCAGCAAGGAAAGGTCAATGAACCCGGGTTCCCGGCTGCCCTAACGATGCGGTACTATAATATGGTACCCCCCGGTGGGCAAAGCGACCTTTGTGCTCACCGCATCGCCACTTTCCCGCCTTAACTCCCCGGCTATACCGACCGCCGCATTTCGCGACGGACTTTGCCGTTTACCTCGAACCTCGGTGCGGCGAGTGCCACCCAAAACAGCAATAGGTTTCGCCCGGGAACTCCGATAAACAGCGGGCGTTTTCGGCAAGCTGTTCACCAGAAAGAAAAGATGTGCTGCAAAGCGTAGTCGTTGCCATCGTCAGGGCCTGCACCCGGTTTGCCTCCCTCGTCGTCATTCTCGGGCTCCTGCTGTCGGTCGGCGCGGGCTATTACGCCGCGCGGCACTTCGCCATCAACACCGACATCAATTCGCTGATTTCCCAGAATCTCGACTGGCGCCAGCGCGACCAGCAGTTCGACCGCGCCTTCGACCGCGACGCGACGATTCTCGCGGTCGTTGAGGCCGCGACGCCCGAGCTGACGACCGCCGCGGCGGACGCGCTCTATGCGAAGCTGAAAGACGACAAGACCAATTTCGTGTCGATGCAGCAGCTCGGCACCGGCGAGTTCTTCGAGCGCAACGGCCTGTTGTTCCTGCCGACCGAAGAGGTTGCCAAGGCGACCAGTCAGTTCGAATCCGCAGCGCCCCTGATCGAGATCATGGCCGGCGATCCCTCGATCCGCGGCCTGACGGGAGCGCTCGAGACCGGGCTTGCCGGCGTCAAGCGCGGGCAGGTGAAGCTCGACAGCACCGAGCGGCCTTTCAACCAGATCGCGCAGACCGTCGAGACCGTGGTCAACAAGGGCAACGCGACCTTCTCCTGGCGCGAGCTCGTCAGCGACCAGCCGCTGTCGGATTCGGACAGGCGCGCCTTCATCGAGTTCAAGCCGATCCTCGACTACAACGCGCTGGAGCCCGGCAAGGACGCCACCGACGCGATCCGCAAGGCTGCCGCCGAGCTCGATTTCCCGACCAAATTCCAGGCCCGGGTGCGGCTGACCGGCCCGGTGCCGATCGCGAACGAGGAATACGCCACCGTGCAGGAAGGTGCTGTCTTGAACGGCGTCGGCACGGTCCTCGTCGTGCTGGTGATCCTGTGGCTGGCGCTGCATTCGGCCAAGATCATCTTCGCCGTGTTCATCAATCTCTTCGTCGGACTCGCGATCACGACCGCGGCCGGGCTGATGATGGTGGGCTCGTTCAATCTGCTGTCGATCGCGTTCGCGGTGCTGTTCGTCGGCCTCGGCGTCGATTTCGGCATCCAGTACAGCGTCCGCTATCGCTCGGAGCGCTACAAGCACGACGACCTCACGGGTGCGCTGGTGCTGGCGGCGAAGCGTTCGGCGATCCCGCTGTCGCTGGCGGCGATGGCGACCGCGGCCGGCTTCCTCTGCTTCATGCCGACCGACTACAAGGGCATCGCGGAGCTGGGCCAGATTGCAGGCGTCGGCATGCTGGTGGCATTCCTGTCCTCGATCACGGTTCTGCCGGCACTGCTGAAGCTCTTGAACCCGCCCGGCGAGATGGAGCCGGTCGGCTACGCCTTCCTGGCGCCGCTCGATCACTTCCTGGAGAAGCACCGTGTGCTGGTCGTCGGCGGCACGCTGCTGCTGGCGCTCGCCGGCCTGCCGCTGCTCTATTTCATGAAGTTCGACTTCAACCCGATGAACCTGCGCAACCCGCATGCCGAATCGATCGCGACCTTCCTCGACCTGCGCAAGGATCCCAACACCGGCGCCAATGCCATCAACGTGATGACCACATCGGAGGAGCAGGCGAGGCAGGTCGAGGCGAGGCTGGAGAAGGTCCCGGAAGTGCTGCGGGTGATGTCGCTCGACAGCTTCGTGCCGCAGGACCAGCAGCCGAAGCTGAAGCTGATCGCGCAGGGCGCCAAGGTGCTGAACCCCGCGCTCAACCCCGACCAGATCGATGCGGCGCCGACGGATCAGGAAAATGTCGAGGCGCTGAAATCCTCGGTCGACAATCTGCGCCGGACTGCCGGTGATACGAAGGGCCCTGGCGCGGTCGCCTCGCGGCGGCTGGCGGACGCGCTCGAGAAGCTCGCCAATGGCGACGAGGCCACGCGCAACAAGGCGCAGGCCGTGTTCGTCACGCCGATGAAGATCGTGTTCGACCAGCTCAGGAACGCGATGCAGGCGGGTCCCGTAACCCTGGCCTCGCTGCCGCCCGATCTCGTCAGCGCCTGGAAGAGCAAGGACGGCGTCATCCGCGTCGAGGCGCTGCCCAAGGGCGATCCCAACGACAACGACACGCTGCGCAGATTTGCCGCCGCCGTGCTCGCGGCCGAGCCGACTGCGATCGGCGGGCCGGTCTCGATCCTGAAGTCCGGCGACACCGTGGTGAAGGCGTTCATCCACGCCGGCATCTACGCGCTATTGGTGATCAGCCTGTTGCTGTGGATCACGCTGCGGCGGTTCGTCGACGTGCTGATGACGCTGGTGCCGCTGCTGGTGGCCGGCGCGGTGACGCTCGAAATCTGCGTGTTGATCGGCCTGCCGCTCAACTTCGCCAACATCGTCGCGTTCCCGCTGCTGCTCGGCGTCGGCGTCGCCTTCAAGATCTATTATGTCGTGGCCTGGCGCTCGGGCAGAACGAATCTGCTCCAGACCAGCCTCACGCGCGCAATCTTCTTCAGTGCGCTGACGACGGCGACTGCGTTCGGCAGCCTGTGGCTGTCGAGCCATCCCGGCACGTCCAGCATGGGCAAGCTGCTCGCACTCTCGCTGGTGACGACGCTTGCCGCGGTGCTGCTGTTCCAGCCGGCCCTAATGGGCAAGCCCCGCAATCTCAGGGAGTAGGCAGATGTCGCCGACCGTGTCGGCGGCGCCTTTCTGACCGGGCTTAGCGGCGGTCTTCGGGGCTGCGGGCGCGGGGGCTGCAGGCGCTGCGGCGCCCGTCGTGCTCTGGGCTTTCGGCGCCGTGGACTTCGGTCCACCCTTCGCCATGGCGTTCGCTGTGCTCAAGGGGATCGGCGGGCCGACCCGGGTCCAGGTCTCGCCGCCGCAGAGGAAGCCCATCACGCAGCCCTTGATTTCGAGCTGGTCGGTGCCGGCAGGCGTGATGGTCGCGCTGTAGAGCTGGCCGTCCTTGGCGTTGTAGACCTGTCCTTCCCACTGATCGACGCCGGGCTTCTTCTTCATGTCGATCAGGGTCGCCATGCCCAGCGTCGGCCTGTTCTTTTTTGACACATCCGGATTGTTCTCGTCGCGGCCGCCGGGCTGTTTTTCCCAGGAAACTGCGCCCCACATGCTGCCATTGCATTGGGCGACACGGATGTTGGCGACGCCGTCGGCGACCCGCCAGTCGCCGGTGGGATCGGCGGCGAGCGCCGGGGTCAGGCAGGTGTAACCGCCAGCCAGTATAATTCCGGTGTAAAGGGCTAAACGCATGAGAGTTCCTTGGCAGTGCAACATGGTCTAAAGCTGTGCTTGCGAAGATGGTCCGAAAAAGGGCAAAAGGCCGCACAGCCGTTTTCAGTAACGGTCCGTTTTCAGTTGACGAGACGGCCCTCAACCGAAGTATGTAGCGGATGCACAGTCCAAATCCAGACATGTCTCAGCTGTTCGCGGACCGTCAGGCCCAGCGCAGCGCTCTGCATAATCGGTACCTGAACGAGCAGTTCGTCCGGGTTCTGAAGACCATCGGCTACGATGTCGGCTTCCAGAAGGGGCAGGGGCAGTACCTCTACGACCGCGACGGGGCGCGCTATCTCGACCTGTTGTCCGGATTCGGCGTGTTCGCGATCGGACGCAATCATCCGGTCATGCGCGAGGCGCTCAAGAGCGTGCTGGACGCCGATTTGCCCAATCTCGTCCAGTTCGACGTCTCGACGCTCGCCGGCGTGCTCGCCGAGCGCCTCCTGAAATACGTCCCCTATCTCGACAAGGCGTTTTTCGCCAATTCCGGCGCCGAATGCGTCGAAGCGGCGATCAAGTTCGCCCGTGGCGCGACAGGGCGTCCCGGCATCGTCTATTGCGCCCACGGCTATCACGGCCTGACCTATGGCGCGCTGTCGCTGACGGGTGATTCGAACTTCCGCACCGGCTTCGAGCCGCTGCTGCCGGGCTGCACGTCGATCCCGTTCAACGACCTGGCCGCGCTGGAAAAGGCACTGGCCTCGCGCGAGGTCGCAGCCTTCGTCGTCGAGCCGATTCAGGGCAAGGGCGTCAACATGCCCACCGACGAGTTCCTGCCGGGCGCGGCCGCGCTCTGCAAGAAATACGGCACCCTGTTCGTCGCCGACGAGATCCAGACCGGCATGGGCCGTACCGGCCGCTTCCTCGCAGTCGAGCACTGGAACGTCGAGCCCGACATGGTGCTGCTGTCGAAGTCGCTGTCCGGCGGACACGTGCCGGTCGGCGCGGTGCTGACGCGCAAGAGCATCTTCGACAAGATCTTCAACCAGATGGACCGTGCGGTGGTGCACGGTTCGACCTTCTCCAAGAACGACCTGGCGATGGCCGCGGGCATCGCCACGCTCGATGTCATGGAGTCCGAGAAGCTGATCGAGTCCGCCGCCAAGCGCGGCGCCGAGCTGCGCCTCGCGCTGACGCGCATGGTGCCCGGCTACGAGCTGATGAAGGAAGTGCGCGGCAAGGGCCTGATGATCGGCGTCGAGTTCGGCCCGCCGAAGTCGCTGCGCCTGCGCGCCTCATGGAACGTGCTGGAGACCGCCAACAAGGGCTTGTTCTGCCAGCTCATCACCGTGCCGCTGTTCAAGGACCACAAGATCCTCACCCAGGTCGCCGGCCACGGCAGCCACACCATCAAGCTGCTGCCGCCGCTCACCATCACCGAAGAAGACTGCAACTGGATCGAGCGCGCCTTCGACGACGTCATCGCCGGCAGCCACAAGGTCCCCGGCGCGATCTGGTCGCTCGGCAAGACGCTGGTGGACAACGCGGTGCGGCGGTCGGCGTAAGGCCTCCGCCGCGGCCTGATGTCGCGACGTGCGGCCTGCTGAAGCAGTCTGCCTCCTGAAACGCCAAATCGGCACTTACTTTCCCGGCATTGACCTGACCGGGAGAGGAGTTGCGCGATGCCTGTGACTGGCGGCTGTCATTGCGGTGCGATCCGCTACGAGGTGAACGGCGACATGATGGTGCACGCGCTCTGCCACTGCGCGGATTGCCGTCGCCATTCGGGAGCGCCGATGGTCGGCTGGGCGATGTATTCGCGCGAAGCGGTCAAAGTGGTGCGGGGCCAGCCGAAGATCTACCACTCCTCGGAGCATGGACGCCGGCACTTCTGTGCCGATTGCGGCACGGGGCTGTTCTACGTCAACGAAAACCTGATGCCCGACGTCATCGACATCCAGAGCGGCACCTATGATGACCCCGATGCCATTCCGGCCATGATGCACATCCAGATCGCCGAGCGGATTGGCTGGATGGAGCGGGCGCACGAATTGCCGGTGTTCGAACGGTTTCCCCCGCTCGAATAACGCGCGCAGGCGCCGTACGATCGCTCAGGCCGCTTTGGGCTTGTTGACGGTCTCGATGCGATCGAGCGCCTTGCCGAGATCGCGTTTGGCGATCTGGATGTCGAAATCGTTCTGAAGATTGAGCCAAAGTTCGGCGGTCGTGCCGAGCGCCTTGCCAAGCCGAAGTGCCGTGTCGGCGGTAATCCCGGTCTGCTCACTCGCAATCCGCTCAATGCGCGTGCGCGGCAGGCCGCATGTCTTGGCGAGCGCGCCGGCGGACATGTTCAGCGGGATCAGAAATTCTTCCCGCAGAACCTCACCAGGATGCATGGGCTTGAGCTTTCTCGCCATCTTCTCGCTCTCTTAGTGATAGTCCACGATCTCGACCTCAGCGGGACCTTCCGCGGTCCAGATGAAGCACACTCGGAATTGATCGTTGATCCTGATCGAGTGCTGTCCCTTGCGATCGCCTGCCAAGGCTTCGAGGCGGTTGCCGGGCGGCGCCCTTAAGTCGCCGAGCTCGGCGGCCGCGTGAAGATAGCGCAACTTCCGCCGCGCAACCTTCACGAGGTCGGCCGGAAAGCCCTTTGGACTTTCGCCGTTAAAGACCGCTTCAGTGGTTTTGTCCCGAAACGTTCTGATCACCGAGGCAGTGTATCATAGTCTGATACAGACACAAGGAGAATGTATCAGTGTGTGATACATACCTTGAGTCTACCCCTCTACATTCGCCTTCATCGCGGCCTCGAACTTGTCGACGAACTCGGCGAGCTCGTCGGCGCCGATATCGCTGACGGCCCAGAAGTTCAGGCCGCGATTGCCCCAGCGGCGGCAGTTGAAGCCCTGCATGGTCGCGGTCTTCGGTGCGCGATATTCCGCGTTCGACGTCTGCGACACGAACAGGTTGATCACGTGCTGCCGGCGCTTGTAGACGACGGCGCCGATGGCGCGCGCGTCGATGTAGTCGAGCCGGCCGCCGACCAGCGTGAAGCCTTGCGCGGTGAGGTCGATCACGGGGGGCGCAACGTCGAGCTTGCCGTTGAACCACGGCTTCACGGTGTGCTGGTCGGTCGAGACCACGTCGATGAGGTGACCGGCCTGGAGCGAGCGCAGATGCGCGGAGACGACCTCCGACAGGATGCGCTGCTGGTCGTCCTGACGCAGCACCACGGCGACGACGCCGGAGGCGGCGAGCGCGGAGACCGCCGAGCCCATGGCAAAGCCGCGCAGCACGGAGCGGCGGGTGGGTTGCTGGCGCTGCGGCTGCGGCAACGAGGCCTCGATGCGGGTGCGGAGGCTGGCCGGCGCGGTGTAGCGCAAATCGGTGTCGGCGAGCACGCGCTGCATCTCGCGCTGAGCGGCAAACTCGGCGGCGCAATCCGGGCAGCTTGCGATATGGGCTTCGACCTCGCGCGCATGGCCGGCGTCCAGCTCGTTGTCGAGCAGCGCGTGAAGCAGGATCTTTGCTTCGTCGCAAGTCATTTCGAATGCTCCTCTTCCGCCGTCCAGGCCGCGCGCAGCATGGCGCGGGCGCGGGCGAGGCGGGACATCACGGTGCCGACGGGCACGCCGGCCGCCTCGGCGATTTCACGATAGGACAGGTTGTTGATCTCCCGCAGCACGAATGTTTCCTTGAACGGATCGGCGAGCGCGTCGATCAGCTTGCGGATGGTGCCGGCATCTCGGCTACGCAGCACCTCGGTCTCGGGGCTTGCCTCGCTTTCCTGCCAGAGCGGCGTCTGCTCGGCGGCGCCGGGCGTATCCTCGATCGCGCTCGGCCGGTGCGCCCGCCGTGCATATTCGGCGTTGCAGACATTGCGCAGGATCGCGAACAGCCAAGGCTTCATCGCCGGCCCACGGTAGCTGTCGAAGTGCTTCAGCGCGCGCAGATAGCACTCCTGCACCGCATCCTCGGCGTCGGAGGCGTCGCGCAAGAGATAGCGCGCGAGCGTATAGACGTCGTCGAGATAGGGCAGCGCGGCCTCGCGGAAGCGCTGGGCCTTCTGCAAATCGTCGTTGGCGGGCATCGCTCCTCGCTTTGCCTCTTGCTTTGCTTCTGCTTTGGTCGCGGCCGAAGACGCGTGAGCCCGGCCGGCGTGGGACCACCGGCCGGGCAAGACGTTGATGCCTTGGTTGGAGACGTTACTCAACCTTGATCATCCCCGTCATGTGCGGGTGCAGCGAACAAAAATACTTGTAGTCGCCCGCATTGGTGAAGGTGAACGAGAACTTGTCGTCGGTGTCCAGGGTCTTGGACCTGAACTTGCCGGCCGACACCACGGTGTGCGGGATGTCGTCCCGGTTGGTCCAGGTCACGGTGGTGCCGACCTTGATCTTGAGCTCGGCCGGCTGGAACACGAAATTGTCGATATGCACTTCCAAGTCGTTGTCGGCACGGGCTTTTGTGGCGGGCAACAGGATGGCCGCGGCCAAAGCGAGACCGAGGTCGACACCGAAGTCGCGGCGGTTGAGGGTTTTCATTGTCAGCTTCCGTCTGGCCCTGGATCAACCCTGGAGCGGCGTGTCGATGATCGCGAGCCGCTGCTCGTTCTGCTTGAAGTTGACGCTGGCAACGCCGAGCATGGAGCGGAGTTTTGCGTCCTCGACCTTCATCGGTCCGGGCGAGGGGGCGGCCCCCGGCGACGGCTGCGGGAAGGCGGTCGAGCGCGCGGTGTGGAAGGTGACGTTGCCCTCGACCTTCTGCATCACCTGGTGGATGTGGCCGTTGAGCACGGTCACCGAGCCAAAGCCCTTCACGAGCTCCAGCGCGCGGCCGCCGTCCTCGGTGCCCCAGCCCCATTCGGGATAGACGGTCCAGAGCGGGATGTGGGCGAACAAGACGACTGGCGTCGATTTCGACTTGCCGCGCAGATCGTCCGCGAGCCAGGCGAGTTGCTCGGCGCCGAGATTGCCGAGGCCGCCGGCCTTGAGGTCGACGACGTTGACGAGGCCGACGAAGTGCACGCCGCCGGCGTCGAAGGAGTACCAGCCCTGGCCCTTGGTGCCGCGGCCGTAGCGCTCGCGATAGAACTTCACCTCCTCGTCGAGGAAGTCATGCTCGCCCGGAACGTAGTGCACGTCGAGCTTGCTCTGCGAGATGATGCGCTCGGCATTGTCGAACTCGGCGGCCTTCGACAGATGCGTGATGTCGCCGGTGTGGATCATGAAGGACGGTTTTGCCGGCATCGCGTTGATCTTGTTCACGGCCTCCTCCAGCGTGCCGAGCGCGTTGGGATTGGCCGGCTTGTCGAAGCCGACATGGCTGTCGCTGATCTGGAGGAAGGTCATGCCGGGCGTGGCCGCCGTCGCGGCTTCAGCCGAATCGATGATGCCGAGCGAGCGCGGCACGCCACCCGTGACGGTCCAGAGCACCCCCGTGCCGGCCCAGGTCATGCATTCCAGCACCTTGCGGCGGCTGACGCCGTCGTCCCCGTGATCGTGTCCGCTCATCGCACCTCTCCGCTTCGCCCGGAATAGGGCTGCGGGGAGGTGATTGCGGGAGGGGGAGGCTTATTCCCGGACGCGATGACGATTTCGTGAGGCGGCTCTCGTGTCCCGGACGCAGCGCGTCCGGGGCACGAGACTTAGTTCGCGAACTCCCGCACGGCTTCCACCACGGATGCCGGCGTTTCCTGCGCCACGCAGTGCCCGGCGCCTTCAAAGACCAGCGTGCTGATGCGCGGAATCAGCGAGACCGCACGCGCCGCCATCACCTTGTAGATCGGCCCCGACTTCGCGGCGGTGGTGATGCGCACCGGGCAGTCGATCTCGGCGAGCGAGGCAAACGGATTGCCGCGGGAATCGCCCACGTAAACCTGTGTCATCGCCTCGTAGATCGGACGCAGCATCGCCGACTCGATCTCAGGCGTGCAGCAGAGCTGGACCCGGCCATCCTCGAGCGGCATAAAGCCGTGACGCACATAGGCCCGCAGTGACGTTTCGGTCCAATCCGCGAATGCCGGTGCCGCGCGGTAGCGGTTGAAGACGGCATCGTGGCTGTCGAATTCCGCCTGCCGGCGCAGCGCGCCTTGCACGCGGGACAGGGCCCCTTCGTCCAATCCGCCGGAGTGTGCCGCGCGCGGGTCCATGATGGTCGGCTCCATCACGAACAGGCGCGTGAAACGCCCGGGCAATAGCTTTGCTGCGAGCAGGAGGTCGGTCGCTCCCGCACTGTGGCCGATGCCGTAGACGTCGCGCAGCCCGAGCGCATCGATGACGCGGCAGACGTCGTCGGCAAAGTCCAGGAAGTGATAGGTGCTGGGCTTGTGGCTGGCGCCGTGGCCGCGGCGGTCGAGGGCGTAGACGGTGTAGGTCGATGCAAGCTCGCGTGCGACCTCGTCCCAGACGTCGGCGACGAAACCGGTGCCGTGCACGAGCAGGGCGGGCGGTTTCCCGCTCTCGCCCCATTGCAACATGGCGATCTCTGCGCCGGCGGGGCCAATTGAAAAGCGGTGCGGATTGACCATGGCGATGCGATGCTACTTCGCATCCTCCAGGATCATCGTCGCGCCCTTCTCCGCGATCATCGCCGTCGGCGTGTTGGTGTTGCCCGAGGTGATGGTCGGCATGATCGAGGCGTCGACGATGCGCAGGCCACCGAGGCCGTAGAAGCGCAGGCGCTCATCGACCACCGCCATGGGATCGTTCGCTGCGCCCATCTTGGCGGTGCCGACGGGATGGAAGATGGTGGTGCCGATATCGCCGGCGGCCTTGGCGAGGGAGGCTTCGTCGTCGCCGACCGACGGGCCGGGCAGATATTCGCTCGGGTGGTACTTTGCCAGCGCCTTCTGCTGCATCAGGCGGCGGGTGGTGCGGATGGCGTCGGCGGCGACCTGGCGGTCGTCGTCGGTCGAGAGGTAATTCGGCGCGATGATCGGCTTCTCGTCGGGCGTCGCCGTGCGCAGGCGCACGGTGCCGCGCGAGGTCGGCTGAAGATTGCAGGCGCTGACCGTGATCGCGGGGAAGCGGTGCAGCGGATCGCCGAACTTATCGAGCGACAGCGGCTGCACGTGGAACTGGATGTTGGCCCGCGCGCGCGTCGCGTCGGAACGCGTGAAGATGCCGAGCTGCGATGGCGCCATCGTCAAGGGACCGCGGCGGCGGAAGGCGTAATCGAGCCCCATCAGGCCGCGTCGGAACAGATTGTAATAGGTCTCGTTCAGCGTGCGTACGCCCTCGACCTTGTAGATCGCGCGCTGCTGGAGATGGTCCTGCAAATTGCGGCCGACACCGGGCTTGTCCATGACGATGTCGATGCCAAGCGGTGATAGCCAGTCGGCAGGCCCGATGCCGGAGCGATGCAGCACCTGCACCGAGCCGATGGAGCCGGCCGAGAGGACGACTTCGCGCTTGGCACGCGCCTCGATGATCTCGCCGTTCTGGATGAAACGCACGCCGACGGCGCGGCCCTGCTCGATGATGAGACGATCGACTAGCACATGCTTCTCGAGCCGCAGATTGGGGCGGTTCAGGGCCGGCTTGAGGAAGCCGCGTGCCGATGACCAGCGGCGGCCGCGCTTCTGGTTGACATGGAAGTAACTGGTGCCTTCGTTGTCGCCGGTGTTGAAATCCGGGATGCGCTTGATGCCCATCTCCTCGGCGGCGTCTCCAACGGCGTCGAGCACCGCCCACGACAGCCGCGGCGCCTCGATGCGCCAGCCGCCGCCGGCGCCGTGATGCTCGCTCGCGCCGAGGAAGTGGTCTTCCAGCCGCTTGAACAGCGGCAGCACATCGTCATAGCCCCAGCCGGTCATGCCGAGCTGGCGCCAGTGATCGTAGTCGGCGGCCTGGCCGCGCATCGAGATCATGGCGTTGATCGCCGAGCAGCCGCCGATCACCTTGCCGCGCGGATAGGCGAGCGCGCGGCCGTTCAGGCCCGGCTCGGCCTCGGTCTTGAACATCCAGTCCGAGCGCGGATTGCCGATCGCGAAGAGATAGCCGACCGGGATATGGAACCAGATCCAGTTGTCGTCGCCGCCGGCTTCGAGAATCAGGACACGGTTCTTTGGCTCGGCGGACAGCCGGTTGGCGAGGATGCAGCCGGCGGTGCCGGCTCCGACGACGATATAGTCAAACTCACCTTCGAGCCGTCTTGGCATTCTGCTTCCACCCAAACAGGCGTCATGCCCGGGCTTGTCCCGGGCTTCCACGCGCTTCCCGTCCTAATACTCAGACGTGGATGGGCAAGACAAGCTGGCCACAAGCCCGGCCATGACGGGAAGACAGAGCTACCCCGGACCCCAAGCAGTTGGGTGGACTCGCGCTTGCATGGTAGACAGTGCTGTATTTTCAACCAAGCTTGAGACCCTCCATGCCAGTTGTGAACCGCGTCGCCGACCTCCAACCCGATATTCAGGCCTGGCGCCGGGACATCCATGAGCATCCCGAGCTGCTGTACGATGTCCACCGCACCGCAGCATTCGTCGCGGACCGCCTGCGCGAGTTCGGCTGCGACGCGGTCGTGACCGGTGTCGGCCAGACCGGCGTGGTCGGCGTGATCAAGGGCAGCAAGCCGGCCGGCGAGGGGCTCAGGGTGATCGGCATGCGCGCCGACATGGATGCACTGCCTGTCGACGAAGAGACCAACCTGCCTTACGCCTCCAAGACCCCCGGCAAGATGCACGCCTGCGGCCATGACGGCCACACTGCGATGCTGCTCGGCGCGGCGCGCTACCTTGCCGAGACCCGTAACTTCGCCGGCGATGCGGTGGTGATCTTCCAGCCGGCCGAGGAAGGCGGCGCCGGTGGTGCGGCCATGGTCAAGGACGGGCTGATGGAGCGCTTCGGCATCGAGCAGGTCTACGGCATGCACAACGGCCCCGGCATCCCGATCGGCTCGTTCGCGATCCGGCCGGGCCCGATCATGGCGGCGACCGACGAGGTCGATATCGTGATCGAGGGCTTCGGCGGTCATGCCGCGCGTCCGCACAAATGCGTGGATTCGGTGCTGGTCGGCGCGCAGGTAATCACGGCGCTGCAATCGATCGTCGCGCGCAGCGTCGATCCCTTGGAATCGGCGGTGATCTCGATCTGCGAGTTCCACGCCGGCAACGCCCGCAACGTCATTCCGCAGACGGCGACGCTGCGCGGCACCATCCGCACGCTGACACCTGAGGTGCGCAAGCTGGTCGAGAAGCGCGTGCACGAGGTGGTGGCGGGCGTGGCGCAGATTACGGGCGCCAAGATCGATCTGCACTACAAACGCAACTATCCCGTCGTGAACAACCACGCCGCGGAGACTGAAGTGGCGACGCGCATTGCGAAGCAGGTTGCGGGCGAAGCCAACGTGCTCGAGATGCCGCCGCTGATGGGCGGGGAGGATTTCGCCTATATGCTGGAAGCGCGCCCCGGCGCCTTCATCTTCTGCGGCAACGGCGACAGTGCCGGCCTGCATCACCCCGCCTACAATTTCAACGACGAGGCGATCGTCTACGGCACGTCCTATTGGGTCAAGCTGGTCGAGGAACAGCTCGCGGCGTCGTAAGGCTCACGTCCGACGCACAAAATGAAAGGGCCCGCGCATCGCACGGGCCCTTTGTCGTTGCGGGATCTGCTCGGCTTAGAACATGCGCGAGAAAATCACGTAGAGCGTGGCCGACAGCATGATCGCGCAGGGCAGCGTCAGCACCCATGCCATCAGCAGGTTGCGGATCGTCGCCAATTGCAGGCCCGAGCCATTGGCCGCCATGGTGCCGGCGACGCCGGACGACAGCACGTGGGTGGTCGAGACCGGCAGGCCGAACACGTCGGCGGCGCCGATCGTGGCGGCGGCGACGAGCTCGGCGGAGGCGCCTTGGGCGTAGGTGAGATGGGTCTTGCCGATCTTCTCACCGACGGTGATCACGATGCGCTTCCAGCCGATCATGGTGCCGAGGCCGAGCGCGATGGCGACGGCGATCTTCACCCAGTTCGGGATGAACTTCGTGGCGGCGTCGAGTGAGCCCTTGTAGGCGTTTAAGGTCGCGACCTCGTCCTTGTTGAGATCGTTTTCCTTGTCCTTCATCAGGAAGCGGATCGCTTCCGAGGTCAGGTACATGTCGTTGCGGGTGTTGCCGACCGCTTCCGCCGGCACCTTGTTCAGCGAACCGTATTTGGCAACCTGATCGCCGACATCCTTCACGAGCACGGCGAGCGAAGGATAGGTGCCCTCGTTGATGTGATGCAGTGCGATGTACTGCGTCACCGCCGGACGGGGATCGCCGATGATGCTGTGGCCGGCGCCCTTGGCCGAGATCACCTTGGAGGCGGCCTCCGAGGTCTTCTGGAATTGGGCGACCTGGGATTCCGGCAGCGCGCGGTTGAGCGCGTAAGCGGTCGGGACGGTGCCGATCAGGATCAGCATGATCAGGCCCATGCCCTTCTGGCCGTCGTTCGAGCCATGCGCGAAGCTGACGCCGGTGCAGGTCGCGATCAGGATGCCGCGGATCCAGAGCGGCGGTGCCTTGTGGCCTTCGGGCGCAGCATAGAGTGCCGGGTTGCGCACGATGAATTTGAGAACCAGCAGCAGCACGGCGGCGCAGATGAAGCCGAACAACGGCGACAGCAGCAGCGCGTAGCCGATCTCGGTGGCCTTGCTCCAGTCCACGCCCGAGGTGCCGTCGCGGCCGCGCATGACGGCATTGGCGATGCCGACGCCGATGATCGAGCCGATCAGCGTGTGCGAGGAGGAGGCGGGAAGTCCGAAGAACCAGGTGCCGAGATTCCAGATGATCGCAGCGATCAGCAGCGCGAACACCATGGCGAAGCCGGCGCTGGAGCCGACCTGGAGGATCAACTCGACCGGCAGCAGCGAGACGATGCCGAAGGCGACCGCACCGGAGGAGAGCAGCACGCCGAGGAAGTTGAAGAAGCCCGACCACATCACGGCGAATTCGGCGGGCAGCGAATGGGTGTAGATCACCGTCGCCACTGCATTGGCGGTATCGTGGAAGCCGTTGACGAACTCGAAGCCGAGCGCGATCAGGAGCGCGACGAACAGGAGGATATAGGGCAGGAAGGTCGTGACCTTGGTGCCGGTCGCGTTGACGTCGACATAGATGCTGTAGGCGACGAACAGCAGGCCCGCGGCGAGGATGCCGAAGAACAGGATCATCGTGAGAGGGTTGAAGCCCTTGTCGAGGTTTGGCCGGGAAGCCGGCTGGATCGGCGTGCCATCGGCTACCGTCCCGTTAAATGCTACATCGGTCATGTTTGAACGCCCCTTAACCTATTGGAAGGGCTATTGTCCGCGAATGATTTGAAGGCTGGATGACAACCTGCGTGCTAACGTCGCTTTCCTCTTCTATTTAAGCGGCGCGGGCAGCTTTCTTCTGCAAGGCGGCGGCGATCTTCAGGTCTTCGACAAAGCGCTGATACTCCAGTACTTTCGCTTCCGGATCGGGCAGCCGCAGCAGATAGGACGGATGCACCGTCACCAGCGCCTTGCGTCCATCGGGCAGGTCTATGAGCCGGCCGCGGGTCTTTCCGATCGGAGTGATCTTGCCGAACACGCTCTGCGCGGCGGTGGCGCCCATCGCGACGATGAGATCAGGCTGGATTGCCGAAACTTCCCGCTCATACCATTGCCGGCAGGCCCGGATCTCAGGTGTGTTCGGCTTCTGATGCAGGCGGATCTTGCCGCGCGGCACGAATTTGAAGTGCTTGACCGCGTTGGTGACGTAGACCTTCTTGCGGTCGACGCCGGCTTCCTCCAGCGCGCGGTCGAGCATCTGCCCGGCGGGTCCAACGAAAGGATGGCCGGCGAGATCTTCCTTGTCGCCGGGCTGCTCGCCGACCAGCATGATGTTGGCGTTCTTCGGGCCCTCGCCGAACACGGTCTGTGTCGCGTCCTTGTAGAGATGGCAGGCGCGGCAATGCGCGGCCTCCTCGCGGAGGGCTTCGAGATCGTCGGCAGCAGGTTTGCGTTTCATCGGAGCCTCCGCCCGCTTCTGAGGCTTGTGCGGATCGGTTGCGGCATTGGCGATCATGGCGCCGGTCATGCGCTCGGCGTCCTCGATCAGGGGTTTAATGATCGAAGCCTCGGGCAGGTTCCTCCAGTATTTCTTCGGCATCTCCGTCTGCATCGCCTTCACCTTCAGCCGGGCCGGATTGAAGATGCTGGCGTAGTAGCGCCGCCAGGTTTCCTCCAGCCGGTCTTCGCCAGGTGCCTCGCTCTTGCTCACGCCCGGCGTGAACGAGAGCGCGTGGCCGTCCCAATGCGCGCAGAGGTCCGGCGTCAGGATCGACCACGGCATGTCGGCAAAGCGTTTTGCGAAAAACGGCGCGGCGAGCTCGACGATGTGATGCTCCGGCTCGAACCAGGCGACGTAATGCGCGGCGCGCTCGCGGCCGATCTCGCGGAAGCGCACGAAGGCATGCATCTTGTGCTCGTCGCGATGAACCGCTCTCGCCATCGCAATGACCTGCGCGACATCGGAGTCGGTCGCGACCTCGATGAGATCGTGATCGTCCTTCAGCCGGAACAGCAGGCGATAGAGGATCGCAAAACGCTCGCCATCGCGATGCAGGATCGCGGCCTGGGCGAGCTCGACGAATTTTGCCGGAACGTTGAAGGTGCCGTCGTTCACCTCGAGGATCGGAGACGGCGCGGGTGGCGCGAACAAATCGGCTTCGCCGCCCTGCACGGCCCAGGTGACATCGGCGGGCTCCACATGATGAAGCACGAGTGAACGCGCCGCTTTGCGCCAGCCGTCGAAATCGGTTTCGGTGTCGAGGATGATGTACTGCATCAGAAGCCAAACCCCAGTTGCGTTGCCTTCGGCTTGAACCGTTCGATCAGCCCGGCCGCATCGAGGCGGTGCGCTGAGGGGCGGTGATCGCTGAGGACGATGAACGGCAGCGCCTTGTTGCGGGGCACATGCAGGCGCGCGAGATCGGAGAGGCGGATCGTGGTGGTGCGGCGCGTCGCGATGATGCGCTCGACCGCCTTGGTGCCGAAGCCCGGCACGCGCAGCAGCTCCTCGCGGCTGGCGCGGTTGACGTCGAGCGGGAAGCGATCGCGATGGCGCAGCGCCCAGGCGAGTTTCGGATCGATGTCGAGCGGCAGCATCGCGCTGTCGTCGACGATCTCGCCGACGTCGAATCCGTAGAACCGCATCAGCCAGTCGGCCTGGTAGAGCCGGTGCTCGCGCAGCAGCGGCGGCTGCACCAGAGGCAAGGCGCGGCTGGCGTCGGGGATCGGGCTGAAGGCGGAGTAGTAGACCCGCCGCAGCCGGTAGGAGCCGTAGAGATTGGCGCTGGTGTGGAGGATGGTGTGGTCGTTCGCGTTGTCGGCGCCGACGATCATCTGCGTGCTTTGGCCGGCCGGCGCGAAGCGCTGCGGTTTTGCTTTCGTCTTCGCGGTGCGGCTTTCCTCGGCCTCGTCGAGCTTCAGCCGCAGCCGGCCCATGGTGCGGCGGATCGCTCGGACATCTTTCTCCGGCGCGAATTGCTGCAGGCTCGTCTCCTGCGGCATCTCGATGTTGATGGAGAGACGGTCGGCATATTTGCCGGCCTCCGCGATCAACGCGTCGTCGGCCTCGGGAATGGTCTTCAGATGGATGTAGCCGCGGAAGTGATGCTCCTCGCGCAGTTTTCGCGCGACGCTCACCACTTGCTCCATGGTGTAGTCGGGACTGCGGATGATGCCGGAGGAGAGAAACAGGCCCTCGATGTAATTGCGCCGGTAGAAGTCGAGCGTCAGCTTGACCACCTCTTCGATGGTGAAGCGGGCGCGCGGCACGTTGGAGGAGGCGCGGTTGACGCAATAGAGGCAATCGTAATTGCAGGCGTTGGTCAGCAGCACCTTGAGCAGCGAGATGCAGCGTCCATCCGGCGCGTAGGAATGGCAGATGCCCATGCCTGGGGCGGTCGAGCCCATGCCCTTGCCGTCGCTGGAATCCCGCTTCTCGGTGCCGCTGGAGGCGCAGGACGCGTCGTACTTGGCGGCATCCGCGAGAATTGCCAGTTTGCGTTGTATGTCCATGCTTGAATCTCTTTGATTCCACTCATGAATCTTTGGCGCGCCAATTCGATTGACTCTTCGGGCGCCGTTAGCTTTATATTAGAACATACCATGAACAAATGAGCCAGCCGCTGGTTCTCTTTTTGAGAGCCACCGGCAATCACCTCTGAAGGAGCGGCGAGCATGAGCAGCGCACGCATCAGCGCGCTTGCGACCTTGCGCGGCCAGATCGAGCGCATCGAGACGGCGGAGGTCGTGCATCATCACGATCGGATCGCGCTCGGCCATGGCGAGGCCGACGCCGCGCTGAAGGGCGGGCTCGCGCGCGCGGCGATCCACGAGGTGTTTTGCGAGGGTCGGCAGGGGACAGCCGCGACGGGTTTTGTCATGGGCCTCGCAGGGCGCGTCTCGGCACAGCGGCCGCTGCTGTGGGTGCGGCAGGATTTTTCGGAATTTGAGACCGGCGCGCTGTCGATGAGCGGGCTCGCCGAGCTTGGCCTCGATCCGCGCCGCGTGGTGATGGTGCGCGCCGCCGATGTCGAGAGCGCGCTGCGCACCTCGGCCGACGCGCTCGCCTGCGATGCGCTCGGCGCTGTGGTGCTCGAGCTCTGGGGCGATGTCAGGCAGTTCGATCTCGTCGCGAGCCGCAAGCTGACGCTCGCCGCGCAATCTTCAGGCGTCACCGGGCTGATGCTGCGCATGGCGGCGCAGCCGCTGCCTTCGACCGCGGAGACGCGATGGATGCTGCGCGCGGCGCATTCGCCGCCGGGGCCAGTATGGAGTGCCTGGGGCGCGCCGCGCTTCGATGCCGAGCTCTTGCGCAATCGTCATGGCCCGTGCGGCCGGTGGATCATGGAATGGAATTGTGATGAGTGCCAGTTCAGTGAACCGTCGACGCATTCTCAGCCTGTGGCTGCCGCGCCTGCCCATCGACCGGATCCAGCGGTTTCTTGGCAGCGCCGGGCTGGGTAAAAACAATAACGAACCGAGCATCGTCGTCATCAAGGACAACAATGCGCTGGTGATCCATGCGCTCGACGAGGTTGCCGAGCATCTCGGCCTGTACATCGGCCAGCCGCTCGCCAATGCGCGGGCGATGTGTCCGGACTTGAAGGTGTTCGACGCCGATGTCGTGGCCGATGCCAAGACGCTCAGCGACATCGCGGACTGGTGCGACCGCTTCACGCCGCTGGTGGCGCTCGATGCCCCGCATGGGCTGTTCCTCGATATCACCGGCTGCGCGCATCTGTTCGGCGGCGAGGCCGCGCTGTTGCAGACACTGGTCCGTGCGCTCGCCCGGCAAGGCTTTGCCGTCAGCGCGGCGATCGCCGGCACCTCCGTCTGCGCGCGCACGCTGACGCGGCAGACTTCAGGCATCGTCGCCGACGGCGGCGAGGCGGCGGCGATCGACCGGTTTCCGGTGTCCGCGCTCGGCGCGGGCGAGGCCATCACCACCGGCCTGCGCCGTGCCGGTCTGAAGACCATCGGCGATGTCGCCTCGCGTTCGCCGAGCGAGATCACGGCGCGGTTCGGCGCCCGGTTCTCCACGCTGCTCGCGCATGCGCTGGGGCAGGGCGATGCGCCGATCAATCCGCGCAAGCCGCTGCCCGACTATATCGTCGAGAAGCGCTTTGCCGAGCCGATCGCAACCGACACCATGATCGCGATGACGCTGTCGCGGCTGGCCGATACGTTGATCGCCTCCATGGAGAAGCAGGGCAAGGGCGCACGGCGCCTCGAAGCCGCGTTCTTCCGCACCGACGGCGTGGTGCGCGCGATCATGGTCGAGACCGGGCGGCCGGTGACGCGAAGCGCGGTTGTCGACCGCCTGTTCCGCGAGCGCCTCGATGCGCTCGCCGATCCCCTCGATCCCGGCTTCGGCTTCGACATGGTGCGCCTGTCGGCGAGCCGCACCGAGATCGTGGTGCAGGAGCAGCGCGATCTCGATGCCCATGTCCACGACAATGACGAGCTTGCCGCCTTGATCGACCGCATCGCCGCGCGGATCGGGGGAAAGCGCGTCGTCGTGCATCTGCCGCAGGATACCCATATCCCGGAATGCGCCGTGCTGACCGCGCCCGGCCAGCATCATCTCGCGGCCGCCATGCAGGCCGAATGGCCGGCCCGCGCCGAGAGCGAGCCGCCGCTGCGCCCGTTGCGTCTGTTCGAGAAGCCCGAGCCGATCAAGGTGCCGTTCGCGACGGTGCCCGACGGTCCGCCGCATCAATTCACCTGGCGCCGCGCGCTGCATGCGGTGGTGCGGGTGGAAGGGCCCGAGCGCATCGCGATGGAATGGTGGCGGCAGGACGGCAAGCAGCTGACGCGGGATTATTTCCGCATCGAGGATGCCGAGGGCCTGCGCTTCTGGATCTTTCGCGACGGTCTTTACGAAGGGGAAGTGTTCGACGGCGACGGCGAGCCCGCCTCTCCCAACTGGTATGTACACGGGCTCTTCGCATGACGACATCAGCCTATGCCGAGATCGGCATCACCACCAATTTCTCCTTCCTGCGCGGCGGCTCGGATCCGCGCGCCTATGTGCATCAGGCCAGCATCCTCGGCATCCCCGCAATCGGCATTGCCGATCACAACACGCTCGCCGGCGTCGTGCGCGCCTACAAGGAGCTCGACAATGACAAGGTGCTGCACAAGCCGAAACTGCTGATCGGCGCGCGCATCGTCTTCATCGACGGCACGCCCGATATTCTCGTGTACCCGCGCGACCGCGCCGCTTATGGCCGGCTGTGCCAGCTCCTCACCCGAGGCAAGCGCGGCGACGACATCACGCGGATCGAGAAGGGCGAATGCCATCTCAGGTTTGCTGACCTGCTCGAGTTCGCCGAAGGGCAGCTCCTGGTCCTGATGCTGCCGCATCGCTTCGAGCCGACGCAGGTGCTGGATATTCTTGCAAAGCTGAAGGACAGGGGTGCCGAGGGCGTGTGGCTGGCGGCGAGCCTGATCTATCGCGGCGACGACCGCCGCCGCCTGGCGCGGCTCGACGATCTCGCCGCAAAAGCCAAAGTGCCGCTGCTCGCGACCAACGAGGTGCTCTACCACCATCCCGCGCGCCGTCCGCTTCAGGACGTGCTGACCTGCATCCGGGAAAAGACCACGATCGAGGCGGTGGGACGCAAGCTGGAAGCCAATGCCGAGCGCTTTCTGAAGACGCCCCGCGAGATGGCGCGGCTGTTTCGCGATTTCCCCGAGGCGATCACGGAGACCATGCGCTTTGCGGACAGAATCGACTTCTCGCTCGACCAGCTCAAATACCAATATCCGGATGAGCCGGTGCCGCCCGGCAAGACCGCGCAGGGGCATTTGGAGGATCTGACCTGGGCGGGCGTCGACAAATATTTCGGCGGCAAGATCGACGACAAGCTGCGTGCCACTCTCAAGAAAGAGCTCGCGCTGATCGCCGAGCTGAAATACGCGCATTACTTCCTCACCGTGCACGACATCGTGCACTATGCGCGCAGCCAGAACATTTTGTGCCAGGGGCGGGGCTCGGCGGCGAACTCGGCCGTGTGCTACGTGCTCGGCATCACCTCGGTCGACCCGACCAAGGTTGACCTGCTGTTCGAGCGCTTCATCTCCAAGGAGCGGCTGGAGCCGCCCGACATCGACGTCGACTTCGAGCATTCGCGGCGCGAGGAGGTGATGCAATATGTTTATCGCCGCTACGGTCGCCACCGCGCCGCGATCATCGCCACCGTCATCCATTACCGTCCGCGCAGCGCCATTCGCGACGTCGGCAAGGCGTTGGGCCTGACCGAGGACGTCACCGCCGCGCTCGCCGACACCGTCTGGGGCAGCTGGGGCAAGGGCCTCAACGACATGCAGGTCCGGCAGGCCGGGCTCGATCCGCAAAATCCCATGATCAACCTCGCGGTCGAGCTCGCGACAGAGCTGATCGAATTCCCGCGCCATCTGTCCCAGCATGTCGGCGGCTATGTGCTGACGCAGGACCGGCTCGACACCTATGTGCCGATCGGCAACGCCGCGATGGACGACCGCACCTTCATCGAATGGGACAAGGACGACGTCGACGCGCTCAGCATGATGAAGGTCGACGTGCTTGCGCTGGGCATGCTGACCTGCATCCGCAAGTGTTTTGATCTGATCGATCAGCACAAAGGCGAGCGTTGGGTTCTGGCGACCGTCCCGCAGGACGACCCCAAGGTCTACGACATGCTGTGCGACGGCGAGTCGCTCGGCGTCTTCCAGGTCGAGAGCCGCGCCCAGATGAACATGCTGCCGCGCCTGAAGCCGCGGACGTTCTACGATCTCGTCATCGAGGTCGCGATCGTGCGGCCGGGACCGATCCAGGGCGACATGGTCCATCCTTACTTGCGGCGGCGGAATGGTCTGGAAAAGGTGAGCTATCCGTCTCCGTCGCCGGATCACGGCGACAAGGACGAGCTTTACAATGTGCTGCACAAAACGTTGGGCGTGCCGCTGTTCCAGGAGCAGGCGATGCGCATCGCGATCGAGGCCGCACATTTTACGTCCGAAGAAGCCAACGGCCTGCGCCGCTCGATGGCGACCTTCCGCAATGTCGGCACCATCGGCCAGTACGAGGAGAAGTTGATCGGCAATATGGTCGCGCGCGGCTACGATCCCAACTTTGCCAAAAGCTGCTTCGACCAGATCAAGGGTTTTGGCTCCTACGGTTTCCCTGAGAGCCATGCCGCGAGTTTCGCGCAGCTCGTCTACATCTCGTCATGGCTCAAACACTACCATCCCGATGCCTTCTGCTGTGGCCTGTTGAACTCGCAGCCGATGGGCTTTTACGCCCCGGCGCAGATCGTCGGCGATGCCCGCAAGAACGGCGTCGAGGTGCGTGACATCGACGTGTCCTACAGCTTTGCGCAGAACACGCTGGAGAATACGAAGGACAATTATTGTGCCGTACGCCTCGGCTTTCGCCAGATCGATGGTTTTCACTGGCTCGATCCCGATGAGGAGTCGTTGAAGCGCGATCAGGCATTGCGCCGCATGCGAAATATCGATGCGCCTGAGTCAGGGACGCACGAGCAGTTGGGCTCTCTCCCCCCTTGCGGGGGAGAGTTGGAGAGAGGGGTAAGCCACGAGCACCGCCCGCGCGGCTTACCCCTCTCCCTACCCCTCCCCCGCAAGGGGGGAGGGAACCCATCCACCTCCCGTGCGGCCTTGGCCCAGATGCGCGTTGAAGAAGCTGAGCTCGACTGGGCCGACCGCATCGTCGCCGCCCGCAACCGCCGGCCCTTCACCTCGCTGGAAGACTTCGCTCGCGACACCGGCCTGCCCAAGCGCGCGCTGATCCTGCTGGCGGATGCCGATGCGTTCCGCTCGCTCGGGCTCGACCGCCGCGAGGCGCTGTGGCAGGTGCGGCGGCTGCCCGACGACGTGCCGCTGCCGCTGTTCGAGGCGGCGACCGCACGCGAGCAGCCGGACGAGCACGCAAAGCCGCTGCCGGTGATGCCGCGCGCCGAGCAGGTCGTCGCCGATTACCAGACCATCCGGCTATCGCTGAAGGGTCATCCGATGGAATTTTTGCGCGAGATGTTTTCGCGCGAGCGGGTCGTCGCCTGCAAGGAGATCAGCCACGAGAACGATCGGCGTCGCGTCCGCTGCGCCGGCGTGGTCTTGGTGCGGCAGCGGCCGGGCAGCGCCAGCGGCGTCGTGTTCATGACACTGGAGGATGAGACCGGCATCGCTAATGTCGTGGTGTGGCCCAAGGTGATGGAGCAGTACCGCAAGGAGGTGATGGGCGCGCGCCTCATCGAGGTTCAGGGCTACATCCAGAGCAGCCCTGAGAAGGTCACCCATCTGATCGCCCAGCGCATGATCGACCGTTCGCACGATCTGGTCGGATTGGCCAACGACGCCCTGAGCCGCAAGCATCCGGTGCCGACGGGCGCGACGGTGGTCGAGCCCCTCAACGAAGACCCCCGCGCGCTTGCGGACATGCCCGCGCAAAAACACCGCCATCCCCGCAACGTCCGCATCCTGCCGCCGTCGCGGGATTTTCATTGAGATGTGGCACGGGATGCCGCCACACCCTCAGCTGCCGTAGGGTGGGCAAAGGCGCGTAGGCGCCGTGCCCACCATTCTTTTGCGATCACTGACGGATGGTGGGCACGCTTCGCTTTGCCCACCCTACAGATTCTGCACTAGCAATGACGAGTTTGTTGACCGATCGCGCGCGCCCATACCCTCAGTCGTCAAGCCCGGCCATGACGGCGCAGGGAGGTGTGCGCCGCTTTCCTAGAAATTCACCCGGTTCGAGATCGCGCCGTCCACGACGAGATTGGATCCCGTCGTGAACGCCGACACCGGGCTCGCCAGAAACACTGCGGCGTTCGCGATCTCCTGCGGCGTTGCCATGCGGCCGGTCGGGTTGCGCTTCATCGCGTCGTTGTAGCGATCGGGCATGTTCTGCTCGATCGTGTTCCAGACGCCGCCCTTGAAATAGACGGTACCCGGGGAGACCACGTTGACGCGGATTTTCTTCTTGGCGTATTGCCGCGCCAGTCCCTTGGCCATGTGGATCAGCGCCGCCTTGATCGGGCCGTAGGAGCTTGCCGCATCCGCCTGCGCCGCCGCGATAGAAGAGATGATGACGAAGGCGGCATCGCCGCTGCGCCCGCCGCCGGCTTCCAGGAACGGCCGCGCCGCGTCGAACGCATGCACGGCGCCGAGCACGTCGAGCCGGAAATTCTGTTCCCATGACGCGGCGTCCTGGCCTTGCGCCATTGCGCCGGCATTGGAGAACAGCAGGTCGACGCCGCCAAGCTCTTTCGCCGCGCTCTCGATCCAGGCTCTCAGCGCCGCGCCGTCGGTGACGTCGACGGTGCCGCCGGTAGCGCGGATGCCACTCGCCTTCAGTTCAGCGACGGTCGCCGCAACCTGATCCGCGTTGCGCGCACACACCGCGACATTGGCGCCTTCAGCGGCCAGCGTGTCCGCGATCGCGCGCCCGATGCCGCGCGTGCCGCCGAGCACCACGGCGTTCTTTCCCTTGAGACCGAGATCCATTGTTGGTTTTCCTTCTTGCTGGTCGTGCGGAGCTTGTTTGTTTGAGTGAAGATATCGAATTCGTTCTCGGTGTAATACCCCGCGCAGGCGGGTATCCAGTACGCCGTAACGTCTCGGTTCGATCGCCGGCGTCTCTGGAATACCGGATCATCCGCCTTCGCGGATGATGACACCGCGCATGACATCGTCTGCGCCGCCCTCACTCCGGCGAGGCCCCCACCGGCGGGCCGCCGGGCGGGCGGTGCAGGAAGGTCAGGGACGCATACGCGCCGACCCAGGAGCCGATCGCGGCGAAAGCCACATAGAAGGCGTTTTCGGTGTAGCTGATCACGGCATAGGACGAGAGCAGGTACCAGATCGCGCTCCAGGTCGCCGCCGGCATGCGCTTGCGCGCGACCACGGCCGAGGTGAACATCACGTAGACCGCGTCGGTGGCCGCCGTTGCGACGAACACGGCGCCTGCGGTGAGGGGATCGATGGCGGCCATTGCAATCCTTTCTGCGATCATGACATGGTCGCGAAAATTACAGCATGATCCGGAAAAGTGCGCAGCGGTTTTCCGAAAAGATCATGCTGGACTTGAACGGGAGAGGAGCGGTCATGCAAACCCCCGCCGATATTCTTAGGGATATCTGGACCTCCGCCGGCGGCGATGCGGCCGCGCTCGCGCGCGTGCGGCTGATCGGGGAAGAGCCGCAGATCCCGTCCTCGTTTCGCGTCGCTGTCGCCGGACAGACGACGATTGCTGCCGCCGGCCTCGCTGCGGCCGAACTCTGGCAGCTGCGCAGCGGCGAGGCGCAGGACGTCTCCGTCGACATGCGCCACGCTGTCGCCGAATGCCGCTCCGAGCGTTATCTGCGCCTGGACGACAAACCGCCGCCTCCGGCCTGGGACGCCATCGCCGGCGTCTACAGGACCGGCGATAACAGCTTCGTCCGCTGCCACACCAACTTTCCGCATCATCGCGATGCCGTCTGCAAGGTGCTCGGCTGCGAGGCGGAGCGCGAGAAAGTGCAGGCCGCATTGATGCAATGGAGGGGCGAGGATTTTGAAACCGCCGCTTACGCCGCGGGCGGTGTCGTTGCCTTGATGCGGAGCTACGACGAATGGTCCGCGCTGCCGCAGGCGCGTGCGCTCGCCGAATTGCCGCTGATCTCGATCGAGAAGGTCGGCGATGCTCCGCCAAAGCCGTGGCCCAAAGGCGACCGTCCGCTCTCTGGCATTCGCGTGCTCGATCTCTCCCGCGTCATTGCAGGCCCGGTCGCCGGGCGCACGCTCGCCGCGCACGGCGCCGACGTGCTGCTGGTGTCGGGGCCGGAGCTGCCGGCCATTCCCTGGCTCACCATCGACACCGGCCGCGGCAAGCTCACCACCTTCATCGAGCTGAAGAGCGAGCCGGGCAGGGCGCAGATGCGCGCGTTGCTCAAGGATGCCGACATCTTCTCGCAAGGTTATCGCCCGCGTGCGCTCGCCGCTCTCGGCTTTGCGCCGGAGGACGCAGCGGAGATCAATCCCGGCATCGTCTACGTGACGTTGTCCGCCTACGGCCATGCCGGCCCCTGGGCCGAGCGGCGCGGCTTCGACTCGCTGGTGCAGACCACGACCGGCTTCAACGATGCGGAAGGGAAGGCCGCCGGCATCGACGGCCCCAAGGAATTGCCGGCACAAATGCTCGACCACGCCACCGGTTATCTGATGGCGTTCGGCGCGATGATGGCGAAGGTGCGCCAGGCCCGCGAAGGCGGCAGCTGGCACGTGCGTGTGTCGCTGGCCCAGACCGGCCGCTGGTTGTGGAATCTCGGCCGGCTCGAGGGCGGCCTGGATACCCCGGATCTTACGGGCGAGGCCGTACATCCTGCGTTCATCGAAGCCGTGCCATCTGGCTTTGGCACGTTGAAGGCGGTGCGCCATTCTGCGCTGCTCTCGAGGACGCCGGCACAATGGAGCCGTCCGGCGATGCCGCTCGGCAGCCATCCGGCACAGTGGCCGGGGCGAAGCTGACGGGAAGCTGACGCATCGCAAAATTTTAACGCAAACCGAAAGGCACGTTGCGTTTTTTAGGTTGTTTGAAATCCCAATTCAGCACTATTAGCGCGACCGATAAGGCAGCCATCTGCCGAGATCGTCGCAGACACGACCGGGCCCCATGGTAGTTGAAAATACCAAGCGAATGCAGGTGCTTACGAAACAACGGGTGATCACATCCGTAGTTTTACTAGCCCTTGCCGGTGCCGGCGCCTATGGCTTCCTCCGCGCGGGAGCCAAGGAGAAGAGCCACTCCGAGATTTCCAGCCAGTCGCGCAGGAATGCGCAGAACTTCACGCCGACGCCGTCCGAATGGGCCACGCTGACGATCGAGCCGGTCAAGGCCAGGACCTTCCGGGCCGAGTACGTCACCGAAGGCAAGGTCGCGGTCGACGAGGACCGCTCGACGCCGGTGTTCTCGCCCTATGCGGGCCGGGTCACCAAGCTGCTGGCCAAGCCCGGCGAGACCCTGAAGCAGGGTCAACCGCTGTTCACGATCGAGGCCGCCGACACCGTGCAGGCCCAGAACGATTTCATCGCGGCGATGACCGCGCAGAACAAGGCGAAGTCGGCGATCGATCTTGCCGACATCCAGTTCAGGCGTGCCAAGGATCTCTATGAAGGCCACGCCATTCCGCTGAAGGATTTTCAGCAGGCGGAAGCAAACCAGGTCCAGGCGCAGAACGACATGCGCTCATCGGTGACGGCGCTGGAGGCCGCGCACAACAAGCTGCGCATCCTCGGCTTCACCGACGAGACCATCAAGGCGTTCCAGGACAAGGGTGTCATCGATCGGGAGATCACGATCTACTCGCCGATCTCCGGCACCGTCGTGCAGCGCAAGATCGGCCCCGGCCAGTATGTCAACGCCGGTGCCAGCGATCCGGTGTTCGTGGTCGGCGACCTCTCCACGGTCTGGCTCACCGCCTTCGTGCGCGAGAGCGATGCGGCAGCGGTGTGCACCGGTCAGGATATCACCGTCAACGTGATGGCGCTGCCGGGCCGTCCGCTCACCGCCAAGATCAACTACGTCGCCGCCGCGATCGATCCCAGCACCCGCCGTCTCCTGGTCCGCGCCACCATCGACAACAAGGACGGCTTGCTCAAGCCGGAGATGTTCGCCAACGTCACGATCTATTCGGCCGGCGACCGTGCCGCGCCCGCGGTGCCCAAGCAGGCGCTGATCTATGAAGCCGACAAGGTCCGTCTCTGGGTCGCGCGCGAGGACAAGTCGGTGGAGCTGCGCGAGATCAAGACCGGCCTCATCAACGGCAACCTCGTCGAAGTCACCAGCAATCTGAAACCCGGCGAGCAGATCGTCGTCAAGGGCAGCCTGTTCATCGACCGCGCGGCGTCCGGCAGCTGATCGACGATCTAACAAACAAGACAAGCTGAAGACCTAAATGGATCGCCTCGTCGCCCTTGCCGTCAACCGGCGCTTCCTGATGGTCGGCATGTTCGTCGCCGTGTTGATCGGCGGCCTGATCGCGTTCAACCAGCTCAACATCGAGGCCTATCCCGACCCGACCCCGCCGATGGTCGATATCGTGACGCAGAGCCCGGGTCTGTCGGCGGAGGAGATCGAGCGCTACATCACGATCCCGATCGAGACCCAGGTGGCGGGTCTGAAGAACCTCACGACCATCCGCACCATCTCGCTCTACGGCCTCTCCGACGTCAAACTCCAGTTCTCGTTCGCCTACACCTATGACGAGGCACAGCAGCAGGTCCTGAACCGCCTGGCGCAGCTCGCGCCGCTGCCGGGCAACGTGCAGCCGCAGATCTCCCCGCTCAGCCCGATCGGTGAAATCTTCCGCTACCGCCTGGTCGGCCCGCCGAACTACAGCGTGCTCGACCTCAAGACCATCCAGGACTGGGTGCTCCAGCGCCGCTTCCGCGCCGTGCCCGGCGTGATCGACGTCACGGGGTGGGGCGGCAAGAGCAAGACCTACGAGCTCCAGGTCGACAACAACAAGCTGGTCGCCAATGGCCTGACGCTGCCGCAAGTGCTCCAGGCGGTCAGCAATTCCAACGTCAATGTCGGCGGCAACACCGTCAATATCGGCCAGCAATCGGCGGTGGTGCGCGGCGTCGGCCTGATCCGCTCGATCGACGACCTCGCCAACACCATGATCGCCCAGACCAACGGCAATCCGGTGCTGGTCAAGGACGTCGCCACCGTCACCGTCGGGCAGAGGCCCCGCCTCGGCATCGCCGGCATCGACGATTCCGACGACATCGTGCAGGGCATCGTCCTGATGCGCCGCGGCGAGCAGAGCTCGCCAACCATCAAGCGCGTCCATCAGCTCGTTCAAACCATCAACAACTCCAGCATCCTGCCGCCGGGCGTGCGCATCGAGCGCATCTACGACCGCGGCGACCTGATCGAGCTCACCACCCACACCGTGCTGCACAACATGGTGGTCGGCATCCTGCTGATCGTGCTGCTGCAATGGATCTTCCTCGGCGATCTCCGCAGCGCGCTGATCGTCGGCGCCACCATCCCGTTCGCGCTGTTCTTCGCGGTGATCATCCTGGTGCTGCGCGGGGAATCGGCGAACCTGCTCTCGGTCGGCGCCATCGATTTCGGCCTGATCGTCGATGCCACCGTCATCATGGTGGAGGCGATCTTCCGCCGCCTGACGCAGACGACGCCGGTGTCGGAAACCGAGCACATGTCGTCCGAGACGCTGTTCGGCATGAAGAGCCACGCCATCCTCAGCGCCGCCGCCGACGTCTCGCGCTCGATCTTCTTCGCCGCGGCGATCATCATCGCGGCGTTCATCCCGCTGTTCACGCTGTCAGGCGTCGAAGGCAACATCTTCGGGCCGATGGCGCGCACTTATGCCTATGCGCTCGCCGGCGGCCTGCTTGCGACCTTCACCGTCACCCCGGCGCTGTCAGCGATCATCCTGCCCGCACATGTCGAGGAAACCGAGACGAAGGTCATGCAGATCCTGCACCGGCTCTACATGCCTGTGCTGAATTGGGCGGTCGCAAACCGCAGCATCGTCCTCGGCGCCGCGGTCGGCCTCGTGCTGATGACGGTGGCACTGAGCCGGCTGCTCGGTCTCGAATTCCTGCCGAAGCTGGAAGAAGGCAATCTCTGGATCCGCGCCACGCTGCCGCCGACCATCTCGCTCCAGGAAGGCAATTCCTACGTCAACGAGATGCGCAAGGTGATCCGCGCCCGGCCCGAGGTCGAATCCGTGGTGTCGCAGCACGGCCGTCCCGACGACGGCACCGACGCCGCCGGCTTCTTCAACGCCGAGTTCTTCGCCCCGCTCAAGCCCGCGAGCCAGTGGCCGGGCACGCATGACAAGGAAGAGCTGACCGCGCAGCTGCTCAAGCAACTCGACGACCGCTTCCCTGGCGTCGAGTTCAACTTCTCGCAATATCTCCAGGACAACGTCTCCGAAGCCGTCTCCGGCGTGAAGGGCGAGAACTCGATCAAGCTGTTCGGTAGCGATCTCCAGGCGCTCACCGACACCGCCAACAAGATCAAGCAGGTGCTGTCGACCGTGCAGGGCGTCACCGACCTTGCGGTGTTCACCTCGCTCGGGCAGCCGACCATCCAGATAGACATCGACCGTGCCAAAGCCGCGCGCTATGGCCTTGCGCCCGGCGACATCAACGCCACGATCAAGGTCGCGATCGGCGGCGACTCCGCGGGCGATCTCTATGAGCCCGGAAGCGACCGCCATTTCCCGATCATCGTGCGCCTTGCGCCGGAATATCGCCGGAGTGCGGAAGCGATCCAGAATTTGCGGATCGGTGCGCCCGGGCCGAACGGCACCGTCACGCAGATCCCCTTGAGCGAGGTCGCCACCATCAGCCTCGTCTCCGGTGCGGCCTACATCTATCGCGAGCAGCAGGAGCGC
The DNA here is from genome assembly GCF_038969555.1 of Bradyrhizobium sp. B117. Taxonomy (NCBI): domain Bacteria; kingdom Pseudomonadati; phylum Pseudomonadota; class Alphaproteobacteria; order Hyphomicrobiales; family Nitrobacteraceae; genus Bradyrhizobium; species Bradyrhizobium sp. B117. Next base: position 6,936,454 of record NZ_CP152414.1, on the reverse strand, counting down.
TATCTGCCGATCAAGTTCTCGGTGCGCGAGCGCGACCTCGGCAGCGCGATCCGCGAGGCCCAGCAGAAGATCGCCGATCAGGTGCAGCTGCCGCCCGGCTCGCACATGGAATGGGTCGGCGAGTTCGGCAACCTCCAGGATGCGATCCGGAGGCTGTCGATCGTGGTGCCGATCTCGCTGGCGCTGATCGGCGTGCTGCTCTGGTTCAATTTCGGCTCGATGACCGACACGTTGCTGGCGATGAGCGTGATCCCGATGGCGATCTTCGGCGGCGTGCTGGGCTTGTTGATCACCGGCACGGCGTTCAGCGTCTCCGCGGCGATCGGCTTCATCGCACTGTTCGGCATCGCCGTGATGGACGGCATCATCATCCTGTCGCAGTTCAACCAGTTGATCGAAGAGGGCATGGACCGCTTGAGCGCCGTGGTGCGCACCGGCGAATTGCAGCTCCGGCCCGTGCTGATGACCTGCGTCGTCGCCGGCGTCGGCCTGCTGCCGGCGGCGCTGTCGGAGGGCATCGGCTCGCAGGTGCAGAAGCCGCTCGCGGTCGTGGTCGTCACCGGCATGATGCTGGCGCCCGTCGTGATCCTGGTGACCTTGCCGGTGCTGATCTCCTTCTTCTCGCGCCGCGCGCGCTGAGATCAGGCCGACGAACTAAAGCGCGATGAGATTGCGATGAATCGTCATCGCGCTTTAGGTTTTTATTTGAGCATTATCTTTTCGGAAAACCGCTGCGCACTTTTCCGGATCATGCTCTAGAACCCGTAGAGCCGGGCCGGATTGTCGACCAGGATCTTCTTGCGCACGCCCGCATCCGGCGCCCACACCGGGAGCTGGTTGAGCAAGGCACCGTCGTCGATCTGGTAGAGCGGCGCGATGTCGGTGGCTTTGCGCCCCTCGACGCGGCTCGAATCCGGATGCGGCCAGTCGGTGCCCCAGACGATGCGATCCGCGTTCGCGGCGATCAGCGCCTGCGCGTATGGCACCATGTCCTGATAATCGGGCGCGAGCTTCGACGAGCGGTAGGCGCCCGAAATCTTGACATAGGCCTTGCCGGACCTCACCAGCGCGACGAGATCGGAGAAGCCCGGCTGCTCCAGGCCCAGTGGGGCCTCGAGCCCGCCGAAATGGTCGAACACGACTGGCACCGGCGCCGTCTCGACGAGGTCCTTGATCGCCGAGATCATGGCCAGCGTGGTGTAGAGCTGCACGTGCCAGCCGCGCGCCTTCATGCGCTCGACTGCGGCGGTGAAGCGGGGGCGGCCGACATTGGGGTCATTGACGCCGCCGGTCGCCAGATTGAGGCGGACGCCGCGGAAGCCGTCCTGATGCATCGTGTCGAGCGCGCTCTCCGGCGTCTTGTCGTCGATCACCGCGACGCCGCGCGCATTCGCGCCGCGTGCCTTCATGCCGAACAGGGTCGATGAATTGTCGGTGCCGTAGACGCTGGGGGTGACGATCACCACGCGTTCGATATGCAGCGCTTTGTGCAGTGCGGCCATCTCCTCGGGCGAGGCCGGCTCGGGCGTGTAGACGCGCCCGGCGAAGAACGGAAACTTCTCGACATCGCCGTGGATGTGGGTGTGGCAGTCGCAGGCCTGCGGCGGGACGTCGAAATTGACCGGCGTCGCGGGCTGCGCGGCCCGGGCGTGGGCTCTGTTGGTCATGGCTACTCCGGCGGCGAGGGAGGCAAGCAGGACACTGCGTCGGTTGAGCACGGTTTCTCTCCCTGATTTGTTTTTTTGAGGCCGTGCGAGACAATATCACATCAGCCCGGCAGCCGCTCCGTTTCGCTGCATAGCTGCTCGACGAGGTCCGCAAGCGGGCGTGAGCCGTCAACGCGCACGACCGGGCAGGGCAGGCCGGAGAGCCACGCTTCATGCTTTGCGAGATTGCGGCCCTCGCGATCGCCGGCTTCGTAGTGCGAGGCCCATTCGACGAAGTCTTCAGTCTCGGCATGGCGCCAGCCGCCCGGCGCGACGGCATTGGCACCAAAATGAGCGGCCTCGCGGGCGCGCAATCGCTTCAGCCGGAGCTCGCGCGGCGTGGTCACGAAGACGACCAGATCAAAGTACGAGACGAGCTCCTCGCCCCAGCCCGTGATGGACCCGCTCAGCACCCAGTCGTGACGCGGCAGGAACATCTCGCGCATCAGGCGCAGGCGCTCGGCGGCCGGGCGCGTCGTCTGATAGGGCGGCACGGTCGGCAGCCAGAAATAGTCATCGCTGTCGTGATGCGGTAGCGCAAGCCGGCCCGCGAGAGCACGACCGAGCGTCGTCACGCCGGAGCCCGAAGCTCCCATCAGATGGATGCGGCGGCTGTTCATGGCACCCGCGAGAAGATTGAGATTACTGCCCCGACGGCGTGCGCAGGCCGTGCCAGGCGTCGCGGACCTGCTGGTAGTGCACCTCGGGCAGATAGTCCGGCGTGTTCAGGCTCAAGGTCTTGACGTCGAGATGGCCGACGGCGCTGAGCAGGGTGTAGGAGGCGATCACGCGGTCGCGCTGCGCGCCGATCAGGCGGGCCTTGGCCTGGATCAGGTCCGCCTGCGAGTTCAAGACGTCGACCGTCGTGCGCTGTCCGCCGGCGGCCTCGCGCTGCACGCCCTGGAGCGCGACGGTTGCCGCCTTCACCTCGGACTCCGAAGCGGAGACCGCGATCTTGGCACCTTCGTTCGCAACCCACGCGCTGACGGCGGCGGTGCGCGCCTGGTTGCGCACCTGGTCGAGCACGAGCCGGCTCTGCGCCGAGACCTCCTTGGCCTGCCGAGTCTGCGAGGCGGCCTGTCCGCCGTCATAGATCGGCGCGGTGACATTGGCGACGATCGAGGCTTGGTCGGTTGCGAAGGTGCCGAGCGTCGGGTCGCTGTCCCGGCTTTTGCTGGCGCTGCCCTGGACGCTGGCGCTCGGCAGCAGCGCGCCCTCGGCGACACGGATGTTGGTGGACGCGACATCGACGTCGAAGCCAGCGGCCATCACCGCCGGATGCTGGCGGATGGCCATCGTCATCGAGTCCTCGCGGCTCTTCGGCAGATAGCGATCGACCACTTCGGCGGGCTTCAGCTGCGACGGCGGATTGCCGATCACCTGGGCATAGGTCGCCTGGCTGATCGCGAGCGCGACTTCGGCGGCGTTGAGATCGGCAAGGCCGCGGTTGAGACGGGCTTCGGCCTGCGCGGTATCGGTCGGCGTGACGTCGCCGGCGTTGAGACGGCGCTGCGTGACCGCGAGCGTCTCGCGCAGGAAAGCGACGTTGGAGCGCTGCGCCTCGACCAGCGACTGGTTTGCCAGCACGTTGGTGTAGGCGGTGACGGCGTCGAGCAGCACGCCCTGGCCGACATTGCGCAGCGCCTCGCGGCCCGACTGCACCTGGAGTTCAGCGGCCCGCACATTGTTGGCGGTGCGGAAGCCGTTGAACAGCGTCTGCGTCACCGTGACGCCGATGGTCCACGGCTTCAGATCGGCGGTCTGGATGGTGTTGTTGGGCAGAAGATTGCGCACCGATTGCAGGCCGGCGCTGAGGCTCGCCACGAGTTGCGGCCGGTACCCGGCCAGCGCCTGCGGCACGTTCTCGTCGGTCGCGCGCTGGCGGGCGCGCTCGGCGTTGAGCTGCGGGTTGGTCTGGTAGGCTTTTGCCAATGCCTCTGGCAGGGCTTCTGCCGACGCAGCCGCGGGCAGGGCGCAGCAAAGCACCAGCGCGGTCCATGTCGCAAGCACAGGACCCACGCCCGATCGATGCCGCGTCATCACGCGACCAGCTCTGGCGGCACGCCCAATCATGAAATCCCGCAAACCCCGGCTGTCCGCCCCCGCCGACGGCGGCCCTCTTAACTGTTTAACCAGCCGAGGTCCCGCAGGCAAACTGCCGCGGGGGAAACCCCCATCTATTCCGTGCTTGTTGCAGGTGCGTCACAGCATTTTTGCGGATCAGCACCAGAGGCTTACACCAGCCTGACCGTTCGCTTGCACTTACCGGTTCTTGTTCACCGGCTTGCGCTTCTCAATGAACGCGGCCATGCCCTCGGAGCGGTCCTCCAGCGCGAAGGTCGCGTGGAACAGGTTGCGCTCGACGCTCATGCCCTCCGCGAGCGTGGTCTCGAAGGCGCGGTTCACCGCTTCCTTGGCCATCGCGGCGGCAGGGCGCGACATCGCGGCGATCTTCTCGGCGGCGGCCATGACTTCGTCCATCAGCTTGTCGGCCGGCACGATGCGGCTGACGAGGCCTGAGCGCTCGGCTTCCGCCGCATCCATCATGCGGCCGGTGAGGCAGAGATCCATCGCCTTGGACTTGCCGATGGCCCGGGTCAGGCGCTGGGTGCCGCCGATGCCGGGAATGGTGCCGAGCGTGATTTCGGGCTGGCCGAATTTGGCGGTGTCGGCGGCGATGATGATGTCGCACATCATGGCGAGCTCGCAGCCGCCGCCGAGCGCATAGCCTGCGACGGCGGCGATCGTCGGCTTGCGGCAACGCGCGACGCGGTCGCCGCCGATCGCGGCGAAGTCTTCCGAGAACATGTCGATGAAGCCCTTCGGCTGCATCTCCTTGATGTCGGCGCCGGCGGCAAAGGCCTTCTCGCTGCCGGTCACGACGATACAGCCGATGGCGTCATCGGCCTCGAGATCGTCGACGGCCGCGGCAATCTCGCGGAAGACGCCGAAGGAGAGCGCGTTGAGCATCTTCGGCCGGTTCAGCTTGACGATGCCGACCGCGCCCTGGCTTTCGACGATGATGTGTTCGAACGTGCTCATGCTCCACCCACGCGTTTGATTGGGCGGGCAATGTGCCCGCTCGCGCGGATGCCTTCAAGGGGCCTGAAGGCCGCCCGAACAAAGGTCGCCCGGAACACGCCGCAAGACGCGTATCCCGGGCGCGGAGGTTCTTCTTAAGCCATGAACATGCGCGCGGCGGAGGCGAGCGTCAGCAGCGTGCCGACGCCGATGAAGATCTTGCCGATCAGGGAGCTCTGGTCCCAGGCCGAGGTCTGCTGGCTGCTCGCCATCACGGGCGCCGGCCGCGGCTGCGCGTCGGTTGCGGCAATCACCGCCTTCTGCGCCGGCGGGTTGTCCTGTGGCAGGGCGCGATCGAGATCGTTGAGCTGGTCGGGTGCGACGACCTGGCTCTCGGCGTCCGAGGCGGCGGGAGCGTCGGCCGCGGCCTGGACGTTGTCGTTGGCGCGGCCCGTCATCGCGGTGGCCGCGGCTGCCGTCGGCGTGTCGGCGGCGGCGAGCTGGGCACGGGCGTTGGCGACCTGCTGCGGCATCTGGCTGGATGCCCGCACGTCGGCATTGGCCTTCGCCTCGTCGGTCTTCGTCGCGTCCGTTTTGGCGGCCTTGTCGTCGGAGGACTTCTCCGCCGTCTTGCTGCTGCTGCGGCGAGAATAGTGGCGCCGGTGCTTGCTTGGCTTGTCCGCGTCGGCCTGTTTGCCGGCGCTGTCCGATTTGCTGCTCGCAGCCTCGTTCGGTGCCGCCTGCGCAACGCCTCCGAACAGCAGGAAAAGCCCGGCCAGAAGAATCAGGGCAGCGCGCCCGCTGGCTTTCATCATGTTGACGATCTCCCCAATCCACCCATCCCGGGACGAACAGAGACGCCGGGGCGTGACCACAGCGGGGCAGAAAGTGGGAATCTTCGGGCTACACCGGGCGAAAACGGGGCAATCCGGTTCCTCGCGGCCGGCCGCTGGATGCGGGACGGGCCGATCGGTGTTATGAGCCGTCGCAGACTTTTTCGGCCCTTTCGGCAACGCGGTCGGGTGCAGATCACGAATTCGTGATCAAGCAGGCGCCCGCGTAACAAATTGAAAGAGCGGCCGAATTGCATGGTGAGGGCGCGTGCGCGGACGTGAGGACGAATGGACCGACCTGATGCGGTCGGCCATGGCTGGCGATGATGCGGCGTATCATCGCCTGTTGAAGGCGGTCACGCCGGTGCTGCGCGCCGCCGCGAGGCGGGGCTTGGCGCGGGCCGGGCAGCCCCCCGACCAGGCCGAGGATATCGTGCAGGAGATTCTGTTGGCGGTGCATCTGAAGCGGCACACCTGGGACAGCGAAGCCCCCTTCGCGCCCTGGCTGTTCGCGATCGGCCGCAACAAGCTGATCGACGCGCTGCGCCGGCGCGGCAGGCGCGTCTTCGTCAACATCGACGATTTCGCCGAGACCTTGCCGGGCGAGGCGCCGCAGGAAACGGCGTCGGCGGGCGAGGTCGCCGCGCAGTTGGGCACGCTGCCGCAGCGCCAGCGCGAGGTGCTGCAGTCGATCGCGGTCGATGCCGCCTCGATCAAGGATACGGCGGCGAAGTTTTCGATGAGCGAAGGTGCGGTGCGGGTCGCGCTGCATCGCGGACTTGCGGCGCTGACTGCCAAACTGCGAGACCATTAGTCATGGATACCGATCAACTCATTCGCACGCTCGCGGCCGACAACGCCCATCGCGCGCCGCAGGTCGGCGCCGTGCTGACCATGGCGCTGCTGGTGGCGGCGCCGTTGTCGATCCTGATCTTCGCGACGTTCCTCGGCGTGCGGCCCGACGTCATGACCGCCATGCACAATCCGTTCTTCGACATGAAGTTCGCGGTCACGCTGTCGCTCGCGATCCCCGCGATCATCGTCAGCCTGCATCTGTCGCGGCCCGAGGCCCTGATGCGCGGCTGGGGCTGGCTGCTGCTGCTCCCCGTCGGCCTGCTCGCGGTCGCGATCGGCGGCGAGATGATGATGGCGCCGGCGATGCCGATGACGATGCGCATGATGGGCAAGAACTCCAGGGTGTGCCTGGTCGCGATCCCCGCGATGTCGCTGCCGCTGCTTGCAGGCGCGCTGTTCGGCCTGCGCCACGGCGCGCCGTCGCGTCCCGCGCTCGCCGGTGCGCTCGCCGGCCTGGTGTCGGCCGGCCTTGCGGCCACGCTCTATGCCTCGCACTGCACCGACGACTCGCCGATGTTCGTCGCGACCTGGTACACGATCGCGACCGCGCTCGTGACCGCGATCGGCGCCGCCATCGGTTCAAAAGTCTTGCGATACTAAACGAACCGGCTTCACACCGCCGGCGTCGTGCTCTGCATGCGGTGGAAGCGCAGCACCTGCTGCGCGGTCGATGAGCGCAGCGCCTCGTAGGTGTCGCGCAGCGTCAGCATGTCGGTCTGCGAGCCGCCGGAGAGCTTCTCGCGCATGGCGATGATGGCGCGCACGCTCGACCATTGCATGCCGGCGACCTTGGCGAGGATCATCACGCCCTCGGTGCGGCTCTCGATCATCATGTTTTCGGCGGTCTCGACCGCGACGCCCGCGAGCGCCGCGAGCCCGGCATTGGTCTCGTCGAACTTGCCCTGCTCGGCGAACGCGGTGACCTGGAATTCGCTGAGGCGGCCGTCCTCGTGCAGCGACCTCACCAGCGCGCGCGCCATCTCCGTTTGCCTCGTCATGGCGGCCGCGCGGACCCGCTGGGCCGCTTCCTGCACCACGCTCGAGACTTCGTTCGCAAGCTCGGGATGGGCAGCCTCCAGCTTCCTGCGCACGCTCAAGGAGGCTTTCGCGACCAGCTTCAGATAGTGATGGCGCGGCAAATCGGGCCGCAGTCCGATGCAGGTGGCGAGATCGTCGTCGCGCTCGGCACGGGTGACGAGGTCGATGAGGCTTCCCTCGGAAAGCTGCGCGCCGGGATTGCTGGCGGTCGACCGCACCACGTCGTCGTTGCCGCGCGTCACCAGCAGGTCGGTCAACGCTTCCGACAGCACGCGACGGAGCGAGATCGCCTTGAGATGCGCCTGGCCCCTGGTGCGCGCGATCTCGAGCAAGGTGGTCTCGTCGAGCCGTTCCGATTTCGACAGCACGGGGCCTGCGACCTCGATGACCTCGTCGAGCGCGAGCGTGCGGATGATTTTTGGCGGCGCGGCCGCGATCGGTGCGAGGCGCTCGGCGAGCAGCGCTCGCGCCGAGGTCTCGATCTGCTCGATCAGGCACTGGAATACGTCGTCGAACACGCGGACATGCTCGTCGGAATAGTCCACCGCGTTGCCCACGAAGAGATCGGTGACGCGGCGCAGTGTCTCGACCCGGCGCGCGACGGTGCCGTGCGAGAGTGCAGCCTGCAATTCGTCCAGCAGGTTCTCGGATGGTTTGGCGGGTTTGGATCTCATTGCCCTGTCCTGGAGCGTTCGGTCCGGTGGCGGCTTCTGTCGCCCCCGGAGAAAATGGATTGGTCAACTCGTTGCAATTCGGTTGCGCCCTTGCGCCTTGGCGGAATAGAGCGCGCTGTCGGCGCGCGCGAGAAACGTGTCGGCAGTATCAGTGTCGCGCAGCGTCACGACGCCCGCGGAAATCGTCACCCGCATGCCCGGCGAGAATGCGCTCCAGTCGAGATCGGCGATGATGCCGCGCAGCCGCTCCAGCATGCGCGAGGCCGCCTCGGCTGCCGTGTCCGGCAGCAGCAGCAAAAATTCCTCGCCGCCGTAGCGGCCAAAACTGTCGGCCGGGCGGATGTTGGCGAATACGGTGATGGCAAAGGTGCGCAGCACCTCGTCGCCGACGGGATGGCCGTGGGCGTCGTTGATGCGCTTGAACCAGTCGAGATCGATCAGTGCGATCGCGCATGGCGTGGACGCCTGCCGCGACTTTTCGATCTCCGCGTCCAGAAGGCGCATGATACAGCGGCGGTTGTAGGAGCCGGTGAGTTCGTCGAGCTCGGCGAGCTCCTCGATGCGGCGATAGGCATCCTTCAGCTCGATGCTGCGCCGATACAGGATCTTGCGCAGCGTGGCGCCGAACAGGCCGAGGAAGGCGCACTGGCCGATCACCAGCACGAAGCATAGCATCGAGGCGGTGCGCTGCAGCCGCGTCGCAACGGGCATGCCGATCGGCAGGTCGGAGGCGAGGAACACGGCGGCAAGGCCGCTGGTCGCGATCGCCCAGGTCAGCATTGCCTGGGCCGAGGTCATGCGCAGCGTGCCGAAGGCGAAGATCAGGAACAGCACGCTGATGAAGGCGACGCCGATGGTCGGCACCGACACCAGGAACACGAATTGCAGCGCCATGTGCGCCGAGATCTGGAATACGGTGAGATAGTGGTCGGTGAATCTGTCGCCGACGCCTGCTTCCGACAGCACGGCGAACGTGCCGATGATCAGGAGGCCGCCGAACCAGAACAGCGAGGCGACGTCGATCGAGATCGCGCCGTCATAAGCGTAGAGCAGCAGGACCGAGGCGCCGAGCGAGTAGCTCACCACCTGGCCGATATACATCTGGCGGCGCTGCCGGGCCCTGCGCGCCCGCACCACGGGCGCGGCCGCCTCGGGCGCGAGGACGAGATCCGCGGCCTCAGCGGCATTCCTCTCCGGAAAGGACGTCGCGGCCGTGCTCATGGTCCCGCCAATGGTGCCGTTCAGCCCAAAAATCTACGTGGCAAGCCTTTAGGTTTGGTATCCTTCGAAACCGAATCCGAACCATGCAGCGCAGAACAGCATGGTGTTCGCCGGCGGGAGAATTTGCCGGCGATTAGGCATCGTTTGCGATGCGGTCGAGCCAAAACGGGGGTTCGTGAGACATACGTCGTGCAGGACTGCTATGGAACCGGAATTGATCGGCCCGCCCGTGCCGGGCAGACATTCCGCAAGAAAGTGTCTCAGTATTATGTTACCTACAGCGATCGAGGCGGCCAACCGCCGCAAGTGGGACGAGAAAAATGCACGTATGTGGGGTAGATCACACAGGCCCCCGTACGACTGCGGTAGCTTGAAGAATTTCGTCCCGCCCGTCGAACCCTCCGCCGCATCGACCCGACCAACTTTGCGAGACGGCCTTTGAGCGTGACACAGGCGGCTACGGACGAGGTCCTGATCGCCAGGATCGCCCAAGGCGACCGGCTCGCCATGCAGGTGCTGTACGGGCGGCACCATGTCAGGGTCTACAGGTTCGGGCTGAGGCTCGTGCGGGACGAGCAGGCGGCGGAAGACCTCATCAGCGAGGTGTTTCTCGACGTCTGGCGTCAAGCCGGAAAGTTCGAGGGCCGATCCGCCGTTTCCACCTGGCTGCTGGCAATCACCCGATTCAAGGCCCTCTCGGCGCTCCGGCGCAGGAAGGATTTTGAGTTGGACGAAGACGCCGCGAACGCGATCGAGGACCAGTCCGATGATCCGGAAACGGTGGTGCAGAAGAAGGATACCAGTGAAGCGTTGCGGGAGTGTCTGACGGGCCTCTCGCCGGAACACCGGGAAATCGTCGATCTCGTCTACTACCACGAGAAGTCCGTGGAAGAGGTGGCCGAAATCGTCGGGATACCGGAGAACACTGTGAAGACGCGCTTGTTCTATGCGCGCAAGAAACTGGCCGAACTGCTGAAGGCAGCCGGCGTTGAGCGAGGCTGGCCATGATGGCGTTGAGCAAGAAGATGCTGGAGCAAGAGCCCAGTGAGATTGAACTGCTGCTGCCCTGGCACGCCGCCGGCACGCTGAATACGCGCGATGCGCGTCGTGTCGAGGAAGCGCTGGCGCGTGATCCCGAGCTCGCCAGGCAGTACGCCGCGATCCGCGGCGAGTACGAAGAGACCATCCATCTGAACGAGAGCCTGGGGGCTCCATCGGCGCGCGCGATGCAGAAGCTGTTCGCGGCGATCGACGCCGAGCCGGCGCGGGCAGCCGCGCCGTTGCCGCTCTCCACGCGGATCTCGACCTTCTTTGCGAGCCTGTCGCCGCGCACGCTGGCCTGGTCGGCGAGCCTTGGCGCCATCGCGCTGCTGCTGCAGGCCGGCATCATCGGCGCCGTGCTGATGAAGACCCAGACCGCGACCTTCCAGACCGCCTCGCTCTCGATCGGCGCTCCGATCACGCGCGAGCTCGGAGCCGCACCGGCGCGGGCGCTGGTGCGCTTCACGCCCGAGGCACGCGTCGCCGACATCACCGCGCTGCTCGACAGCTACCAGGCCTCGATCATCGGCGATGCCAAGGGTGGCATGTTCCGCCTCCAGTTCGACAAGGCGATGAGCCAGGACGAGCTCGCCGCGCTGCTGGCCAGGATGTCGCGCGAGAAGTTCGTCAATCTCGCCGTGGCAGCGCCTTAAACGCGCGCCTTTCAACCGATGACAGGCAAGTCCAAGAGTAATATCCGCGCTGGGGCTTACGCTTCATCGGTCGGTGCCGCGCTGCTGCTTGCCGCCTGTCTCGGCGTCGAGGTTGCAGAGGCGCAGGCGATCATGCGCACGCCGACGATCAGCGTGCCCTCGCGCACGCCAACCATCTCTCCCAACGTCGCCGCCCGCGTCAATCCGGGCGTGGCTGCGCGCGTGGTCGCGGTCGACCGTGGCCCGCGCGCGATGGCGATGCCGCGGCTCTCGGCGCGGATGGGGCCGACCCCGGTGCTGCCCTATGCGCGCTACTCCCCGAACCTCTATCCGGCCTGCTCCGCACCCTATCGCGACGCCGACGGCGAGTGCCTTGGGCAGCCGAGCGCGGGCGGCGAGGGGACCGGCAAGTCGGGCAAGAAGACCGCCGCCAAGGGGCGCGGCAACAACACGCCGGTGGCTGCGAACCTGCGCAGCTTTGCCAATGAATTCGTCGCCGAGATCGACGGCGCGCTGACGCTGACCGAAGCCGACGAGCTTGCGCGCCGCCATGGCCTTGCGCGCGTATCGTCGGAAAACATCCCGCTGATCGGCGCGACATTCGGCCTGTTCCGCATCACCGATGGCCGCCCGTTCGAGACGGTACGGCGCGAGTTCGCCGCGGATGGCAGCGTACGGTCGGTGCAGCCGAACTTCCGCTACGTGCTCCAGGACCAGAAGCCGGCGACGCTGAGCGAAGGCGACCCCGCGCAATATGCCCTGGCAAAGCTCCGCCTGCCGCAGGCGCATACGCTGGCGCATGGCGCCAACGTGACCGTTGCCGTGATCGATTCCGGCATCGATGCGAGGCATCCCGAGCTCGCCGATTCCATCGCCGACAATTTCGATGCGCTCGGCAGCGCCGAGGGCCCGCACATCCACGGCACCGGCATCGCCGGCGCCATCGTGGCGCACGCCAAGCTGATGGGCAGCGCGCCCGAGGCGCGCATCATCGCGATCCGCGCCTTCGGCGGCACCAGCGGAGGGGCGGAGAGCTCGTCCTACATCATCCTGCGCTCGCTGAATTACGCCGCCGAGCACGGCGCGCAGATCGTCAATATGAGCTTTGCCGGTCCGAAGGACGCGGTGATCGAGCGCGCCATTGCCGCGACCGCCGCGCGTGGCCTCGTGCTGATCGCCGCCGCCGGCAATGCCGGCGCGAAGTCGCCGCCGCTTTATCCGGCCGCCAATCCCAACGTGATCGCGGTCAGTGCCACCGACCAGCAGGACAAGCTGTTCTCGGCCTCCAACCGCGGCAATTACATCGCGCTGGCCGCGCCCGGCGTCGATATCTTCCTGCCGGCGCCCGACGGCAAGTACCAGATGACCTCGGGAACCTCGTTCTCGGCGGCCTATGTCTCCGGCGTCGCGGCGCTGCTGCTCGAGCGCAATTACACGCTGAAGCCGGAAGCGCTGCGCATCACGCTTGCGAAGACCGCCCGCGACCTCGGTTCACCCGGGCGTGATGATCTGTTCGGCGACGGCGAGGCCGATGCGTTTGCCGCGGTCTCGGCTGTTCCCGCCGCCAGCGCGACGCCGGTTGCGGCGGCGTCCGGTACAACAAAACGTGAAGATGCGCAGCCACGTCGCGATGAGCCAGGCATTCGCGCGATCGAGCAGCCCTCGCTGTCGAGCGCGGCCGATAAAGCCACGGTTTCTCAGGCGGATAGGCCGGCGACGCGATAGCGGCTGCGACAAGATTGCGCGCCCGCCAAAGGTTAAATAATCGAGCGCCGCGTTGAACGTTCAGCCAGCTGCCACGACCAAATTATGTGGGAGCGGTCATCCCTCCCCATCAGTCATATCAGGCGCGAGCGCCCATCCACCCCAAGCGCCCATATGGCTCGACCCGTCCGGTTGTCCCCCCGGACGGGTCTTTTCTTTTGTGGCGTCTGTTTCTTTGAGGCGTGGCACCCCATTCAGCTTGCGGTTGAACGACCGCGCATACGTTCATCTCGTCGGCCGACCGGCACGCCGCAACGCCGTCATGCTTGTGCGAAGCTTGACTCGAAATCACAGCAATTGTCCGCACGACTACGGTCTTTCATGACGAACGGCGTGTCGTTGCTGGACAAGTCAAAACTTTTCCACAAAATATTCATGTCGCGTCTAAATTGATTCGTGTGCGTTGCGTCGCGTCCGTATTTTTCTCATGACGGGCTGGTTCATGACACATCGCCAAAGCGCGGCCGCCGGCCGCGAGATCGCGGCACGCTGGTGCGCTCTCGCCGAGCAGCGGCTGGAGCACCTCTCCGAAATGTTCGAGACCGGACGGTGGCGTCGCTACCACTCCGAGATCGCATTCCTCGAAAACATCCAGGAAGCCAAACTCGCCGTCCAGACCTGGCGCGCGCTCGCGACCGGTGGTGACGTTGCCGCAGCGGCTGCGAGCGTCTCGCCCGCCTTCGGCTGGTCGCCGGCGACCATGCCCCGCGTGTTTCCGCGCGAGCAACCGTCGCAGACCATGCAGCCGAAGGCCGTCCAGAAGGCCGTCCACATCGCGCCTGAGACCGCCGCGCCGGTCAGGCTCGCGCCCAAGCTGGACGTTCTCCCCGAAGTCACCGAAGCCCCGCTCGTACCGCAGGCTCCTGTCTCGCCGCGCGTGGCGGCTGCCAAGTTCGCATCATTCACCGCCCCTGCCGAGGTGCCGCCGCTCAAGGCACCCGCTGCGAGGGCGCCGCTCTCCGCACCTGCCGTGAAGTCACCGGTGGCCACGCCCGCCGCTTTGGCGCCGTTCATCGCCCCCCCCTGTAAAGCCGCCGGTCGCGGCGCTCGCAGCCCTGCCGCCGCGTGCTGCCCCTGCCGTGAAGGCGCCGCTGGCCCAGCCTGCTGCAATGGCCGCGCTCCTGCCGCAGTTCGCCCCGCCCGCCGCCGAGATCGTCGCGGCCCCCGAGCGCGTGGTCGAATTCACCTTCAGCCTCGACGGCCTGCAAGCGAAGTACCCGCTGCTGCGGAACGCGTTCTAGCGCCGCACCGCATTCCCGCCGATCATCACCTGTGCGAACCGCTGCGCGCCGTCGGCCGACAGGTCCGACGTCACCGTGCGCGCGTGGTCGAGCCCGACCACGGCGCCACGCGGCGTTTCGGAGATCATGTTGTTGTTGACCAGCGCGGTGCCGGCGCCCGGCACCACGGAGACGCCGACGCCGGCCAGCGCCCTCCGGATCACGTTGCCTGATATCGCGACGTCGCGCAGATATTTACCCCAGCCGGCGACGATGCCGAAGGACGGCGCGTTCTCGATCACGTTGCCCGTGACCGACGAATCCGCCTCGATGTAGATGCCGACGCCGGCGTCGTCATCAGGCGCGGTGCCGATCGGCCGCTTCGGGATCAGATTGCGGATGACGTTGCCCTGGACCACCGCGATGCGGCCGCCCTCGTTGAAATTGCAGACGGAGACGCCGACGGCGGCGCCGTCGACCGTGTTGTTGGCGATCACGGCGGCCTCGAACGAAAACTCCGAATAAAGAGCGACCTCGCGCACGTCGCTGACGCTATTGCCTGTTATGTGGATGTTGGAAGCCGAATTGCCGCGCACCGCCGAGTAGTCGCAGTTTTTGATGCGGTTGCCACGCACGATCACGTTGCCGGCGCGGAAGGCGTTGATGGCGTTGCCGTACTGGCCGGAGCCGCCGGGCCCGGCCTTGATGTCCTCGATGCGGTTATCAGCAACCAGCGTGCCGTCATCACCGATCGCGGTGCGCAGGATCTCGATGCCGTTGTCGTTGGTGCGGAGAATCGTGTTGCGGGAGACGCTGAGGCCCTTGGCGTCGAACGAGACCACCGCGGTCACGGCGATGCTGGTGAAGATGTTGCCGGAGATGTCGCCGGAGACCTGCTCGAGCCAGATGCCGCTGCCCCCTGAGGCGGTGATCTCGCAATTGGTGATGCGGACGTCGCGCCCGCCGAGGACGTGGATCAGCCCGCGCCGCGTCGGCAGCGGAAGGCCGCCGCCGTCGAAGGTGATGCCAGTGAGGCCGATTGAATCAGAGCCGTCGCTCTGGATCGCCGAGGCCCCGCCGGTGAACACGAGCTTTGTCGCGCCGCGCACGCCGATCAGCTGCGAGCCGTTCGGCAGCCGCAGCAGCCCGGTGCGATAGACGCCCGGGGGCAGCGCCAGCGGCATTTGCGCCCGCGCGGCCTCGTCGACGGCGCGCTGGAGCGCGCGCGTCTGATCCTCGCTGCTGTTGGGTCGCACGCCATATTGCGTGGCATCGCGGCCGAGCAGGGAGGTCAGTGGCGCCGCGCGCGCGGCATCGGCCGGCATGGCGAGCGCGCCGGCGATGCCGGCGGTGGAAGCTCCGATGAGATGACGGCGATTGAGGTCCATGACGCGTCCTCCGGCGGACGCGGGGGGTCCGCAGCGGTTAGGTAGCGCAGGGCGGGCGGAGCCGTGAGGATTGTTCGCAGTAGGGTTAAATGTTTACGCAAAGACGGTGCCGTAGGGTGCGCAAAGCGCAAGCGTGCCCACCATTGTCACCGCAGATTCAGATGCATGGTGGGCACGACGCTACGCGCCTTTGCCCACCCTACGAAGCGCGCGTCTTCCTTGCCAGCCCTACCAGCTCCATCAGCATCGCTTCCCCCGCATCCACCAGCTCCTCCAGCGTGATCCGCGGCGCGCCCTTGCGGCGCACGGCGCCACTGCGCGCCAGCAGCGGGATATGGATGAACGCCGCAAGACGGGGCCCGCCGGCCCGCACATTCTCGATCGCGCGCCAGCTCAGATAATTGCAGAGATAGGCGCCGGCATCGCGTGAGGCACGGGCGTCGATGCCGGTGAGGCGCGCGGCGCGCAGCAGCCTTGCGGTGTGCGGGCCGAACGTCATCGCGTCGGCATGACCGGCGATGCCGCGCTTGCTCGAGCGGGTGTTGGCGGCATCGGGCCAGAGCATGGTGACGGCGTTGCGCGCGCGAGTCTCGACGCGCAAATAGGGCGTGCGCGCGGCGAGGCCGAACATCAGCAGCGCATCGGGCTTTTCCTTTGCGAGCACCTCCGGCATTTGCCGGTCGACCGCGGCGTAAGTGACCGGGAAGATGTGGCTCGCGATCGTGACATCGTCGAGCGCCGGCCGGCGCAGCTGCGTCAGCCGTGCCACCAGCGGCTGGGTCGGATTATAGGGCGCGCCGGGAAACGATCCGAAGCCGGTCAGGAGAATGCGCAGCTTTTCGCTCATTGCAGCAACTCCAGGATCTGCTCGGCGGCGAGCGCCGGCGTGAGATGGCCATCGGCGACTTCAGCCTCGATCTTCCGAACCTTCGTGCGCACCGACGCCTCGCTGCGCAGCCGCGCCAGCATGCGCTGCTCCAGCATCGACCACATCCACTTCACCTGCTGCTCGCGCCGCCGGCCTGCGAAATCGCCGGACGCGTTCATCGCCTTGCGGTGGTCGAGAACTTTCTGCCAAAGCTCGGCGATGCCGGTGCCGGCCAGTGCCGAATAGGTGACGACAGGCGGATGCCAATGCTCGGACCGGGGGCTGAGAATATGCAGCGCGCCGCGATAGTCGGCGGCGGTGATGTTGGCGCGCTTGAGATTGTCGCCGTCGGCCTTGTTGATGGCGATCATGTCGGCGAGCTCGACCAGGCCCTTCTTGATGCCCTGCAATTCGTCGCCGCCACCCGGCAGCATCAAGGCGAGGAAGAAATCGGTCATGTCGCAGACCGCGGTCTCGGATTGGCCGATGCCGACGGTCTCGACCAGCACGACACCGAAGCCGGCCGCTTCGCATAGCAGCATCGCCTCGCGCGTCTTGGCCGCGACGCCGCCGAGCGTGCCCGAGGATGGCGAGGGGCGGATGAAGGCATCGTTGGAGGCCGAAAGCCGCGCCATCCGCGTCTTGTCGCCGAGGATCGAGCCGCCGCTGCGCGCCGAGGACGGATCGACCGCGAGCACCGCGACCTTGTGGCCCTGCTCGATCAGATAGATCCCGAGCGCATCGATGGTGGTGGACTTGCCGACGCCGGGCGAGCCGGTGATGCCGACGCGGAACGCCTTGCCGGTGTCGGGCAGCAGCATCTGCACCAGCTCGCGCGCCAGCGCCTGGTGATCGCCGCGCCGGCTCTCCACCAGCGTGATCGCCCGGGCGAGGGCCGCGCGGCTGCCGGAGCGGAGGTCGCGGGCGAGGGATTTGATGTCCAGCGAGGCCTTCTTCTCAGTCATGCCCTGCTTTACAACGCCGAGGGGAGGCAGGCGAGGGCCGCCCGCCCGATATCACCGGGTCGTTGCCGCCGCCGTCTGCATCGGCTTCACCTTGCGCCACACCCACACCATCACCGGCCAGAGCAGCGCGCCGATGGCCATTGCGGCGAGGATGGCGGCGACCGGCCGTTCGAAGAACGGCAGGATGCTTCCGTCGGACTTGATCAGCGAGGTCACAAAGGCCTGCTCGACCATGGTGCCCATGACGATGCCGAGCACCATGGCGGCGACGGGATAGCCGTTGGCTTCCATGACGTAGCCGATCACGCCGAAGGCGGCGACGGTGACGACGCCGAACATGTTGTTGCCGATCGCGAACGAGCCGACCGCGCAGCACAGCATGATGATCGGCATCACGGTCGATCGCGGCGCCAGCAGGATGTAGGCGGCAATCCGGATCATGGCGATGCCGAGCGGGATCATCAGGATGTTCGCGATGATGAACATCAGGTAGATCGCGTACATGCTCGACGCCTTCTCGGTGAACAGCGTCGGGCCGGGATTGAGGCCCTTCATGTAGAGCACGCCGATCGCGATCGCGGCGATGGTGTCGCCGGGGATGCCGAACAGCAGCGAGGGCACCCAGCCCGAGGCGATGCTGGCATTGTTGCTGGCGCCGGCCTCGACCAAGCCCTCGACATGGCCGGTGCCGAACTTTTCCTTCTCCTTGGAGAAGCGCTTCGACATCGCGTAGGAGACCCACGCGGCCATGTCGGCGCCGGCGCCCGGCAGCACGCCGATGATGATGCCGATGATGTTCCCGCGCGTCATCTGCCAATGGTACTTCTTCGTCAGAAGCCACTGGCCGGCCATGATGCTTCCGAATTTGCGCCGCGGCAGCGGCGGTGGCTCCGGCGTCAGCATCGCGCGCATCACCTGCGCCACCGCGAACACGCCGACGAGGGCCGGGATCGGCTCGATGCCGCCGAACAGATCGGTGATGCCGAAGGTGAAGCGCGGCACACCGCCGGGATTCTCGATGCCGATGCAGGAGACGAGCAGGCCGAGGAACATGCCGGCGATGGCCTTCACCGGCGAGGAGCGCGCCACCAAGGTCGCGCACATCAGGCCGAGCAGCGCCAGCCAGAAATATTCGAAGGTCGAGAACGACAGCGCGATCTCGGCGAGCGGCGGCGCCAAAATCATCAGCGACAGCACGCCGGCGATGCCGCCGACGGCGGAGAACCAGACGCCGGCACCTAACGCGAGCTCGGCCTGGCCCTTCCGCGTCATGGCATAGGCCTCGTCGGCATAGGCGGCGGAGGCGGGCGTGCCGGGAATGCGCAAGAGCGCGCCGGGAATGTCGCCGGAGAAGATCGCCATCGAGGACGCCGCGACGATGGTCGCGATCGCCGCGATCGGCGACAGATAGAAGGTGACGGGCACGAGCAGGGCGGTCGCCATCGTCGCCGACAGGCCGGGCAGCGAGCCGATCACGAGCCCGTACACGGAGGCGGCGAACATCGCGATGATGACCTCCCAGGTGGAGATCAGCGCGAGGGCATCAATCAGGGTCTTGAGCATGGGATCACCAGGGCGTCGGCAGCAGGCCGGCGGGAAGCGGCACGCGCAGCAGCTTGCCGAAGATGAGGTGGATGGCGAAGGGCGATAGTGCTGCGAGCGGCAGCGCCAGCTTCCACTTCGCCCCGAGCGCGGTCGAGGTGACGTAGACCATGATCGCCGCGGTGATGATGAAGCCGAGCCGGTCGGCGGCGAAGACGTAGAACAGCAGCAGCGCCGGCGGCAGCAGGGCGCGCAGGCCGTAGAGCTTGCTCTGCGGCGGCGGTGCGGCCGCCTGTCCGTCCTCGAGCGGGACCAGCTCTTCCTCCTCCTCGAAGGAATGGCCGATCCCGAACACGATCGCGAGCCCGCACAGCGCAAGGCCGGTCCCGATCACGAGCGGAAACACGTTGGGGCCGACCGGCTGCCCCGGCACCGGCGGCAGGATGTAGCCGCCATAGGCGGCAGCCGCGCCGAGCACGACGAGAAACGATCCCGTGACGGAGTCGGGAAGACGCATGGGAGGAGTCCTATGAGTGTTCTTCTCCCTCGCCCCGTTCTTACGGGGAGAGGGTCGGGGTGAGGGGACTTTCCGCGCGGACGGTGAGAGTTGGATTCGCGGAGACTCCCCCTCACCCGAATTCGAGCAAAGCTCGAATTCGACCTCTCCCCGCAAGCGGGGAGAGGTGAACAATCACGCCTTGCTCAGGCCGGCCGCCTTCATCGCTTCGCCCATCTGGGCATCGCCCTTGTCCATGAAGCCGGCGAAATGGGCGGCATCGCCCCAGACAGTGCCAAAGCCGCGATTGCTCATGAAGTCCTTGAACTCGGCGGAGTCGTAGACCTTCTTCAGGGCCGCGGTGAGCTTGGTTGCGATCTCCGGCGGCAGGTTCTTCGACGCGCCGATGCCGCGCCAGGCGCCGGTCGCGTAGTCGATGCCCATCGCCTCCTTCAGGGTCGGCACGTCCTTGAAGATCGGATTGCGCGCCGGCGCCATGATGGCGAGGCTCCTGGCCTTGCCGGCCTCGATGATGGCGCGCGCCTCCGGCACCGAGCAGGTGGTGAGGTCGAGGCCGCCGGCGGCGAGGTCCTGCATCGCAGGAGCTGCGCCGTTCGACGGCACCCAGGCGACCTGATTGGCGGGCAGGCCCATCGCCTGCATCCAGCCGACCAGCGCCAGGTGCCAGATGCCGCCCTGGCCCGTGCCCGACGCCTTGAACTTGCCGGGAGGCGCCGCCTTGATCGCCTCGGCGAGCTCTTTCACCGTCTTGTAGGGCGAGGAGGAGGACACCTGGATGCCGGGCGGGTCCTCGTTCATCAGCGCCAGCGGCGTGTAGCTCCGGGGCGTCAGATCGGTGAGGCCCTGCCAGTGCATCATCGAGATTTCGACCGTGAGCATGCCGATGGTGTAGCCGTCGGGCTGCGCGGTCGCGATGGCACTATGGCCGACCACGCCGGAGCCGCCGGTGCGGTTGACCACGTTGAAGGGCTGGCCAAGGTCCTTTTCCAGCAGCGCTGCGACGATGCGCGCGGTTGCGTCCGTGCCGCCGCCCGCGCCCCAGGGCACGATGACGGTGACGGGCCGTGCCGGATAGGCTTGCGCCAGTGCGGGCTTGAAGCCGAAAGCGGCGGATGCCGCGACTGCGGCGCTTGAAGCCGCAAAAGTGCGGCGCGTCATCTTGGACATGAATGCCTCCCAGCGGCGCCCGTAACTCGGGCGCTCTTGTCAATGAAGACATTCTAGTCGGCTTTGCGGCGCCGCCGCAAGGTAGCGCTACCAGCCCGTTGTGAGCAACGTGGCGCTGCTCAAAACATGCTCACTGCGGCTCCTCCCCGTCGCCCTTCGGCCGGTCGCCGCCGAAAATGCGCGTGCCTTCCGCGGTGAGATACGGCTTCAGGGTCTCCCACGGCACGAAGGCGACATATTCGCCCTCGGCGTAGGGGCCCACCGCATAGGGCGGATAATGGAAAGTGAGCCCGGAGCTCTTGCCTGCCTCGGTTGAAGGCGCAAGCGTCACCGCGCCGATCTTGAGCAGGCTCGGCTCCACGCTCTTGAACCATTCGTCGGTTGCGGTCTCGCTGGTGTCGCGCTTCTTCTTCTCGACTTTGAGCGAGGCGATGATGGTCTTCACCATCGCTTTCATGGTCGGCCCCTTGTCGGCGGTCTCGGTGAAGAAGGGCCGGATCGAGATGCGCTTGCCCTCGGCCTTGTCCCACAGGACCGTGTTCACGTCCGAGTTGGGATGGGCGCCGTGGGTGTCCATGTAGTCGTTGCGCAGCACGCCGACATAACGATCGGCAACGACCGAGCGGATCGCATATTTGCGCTCGAAATCCCAGCCGCCGTCCCTGAAGAACTGCGGATCTTCCTTGCGCGATGCGGCAGCTTCGGCTGCGCTCTTGTCGAGCCACTTCCTGCCTTCGGCGAGACAATCCGCTGCCAGCGCAGCATCGGCCTTGATCTTGTCGTCGAGGAAGATTCGCGCCTCGATGCTCTTGTTCTTGACGACGGCGTCGGGCTTGGGGTCGGCGGCAAGGGCGGATATTACGCACGTTGCGCTAAGCGCCATGGCGACGCTCAAACGGCTCATGAACTTCAAGGATTGTGCTCCCTAACTGAGCGTCAAAATATTTCGAGGAAGTCGTCGGCTATCTGGTGCGCAAGGTGGGGGGAGATGGAGCGCCGGACGGTTGCCTGCGCCTGCAAGCCGGTCGCCTCCTCGATGATCTGCTCGACATCGATCAGGTTGAGTAGCGAGAAAGAGACCGCCGGTTCAACCTCGACCAGGACGTCAATGTCGCTGGCCGGCGGATAGTCATCGCGAGTCCGCGAGCCGAAGATGCCAAGCTTCGACACGCCCTTGCCTTTGATGGCATCAGCGTTCCTGCGTATCGCGGCGACGATTTCATCACGTGTCATGGACACAACCTGGCCGGTTACCCGGCCAGCCTATCATCTACTCCGCCGCCTCGCTATGCCCGAGCCGGGCATTCAGCTTGCGGATCAGCTCCTCGGCCGCCTCCGCGATCACGGTGCCGGGCGGGAAGATGCCTTCCGCGCCGGCCGCGTAGAGCGCGTCGTAATCCTGCGGCGGCACCACGCCGCCGACGATGATCATGATGTCGTCGCGGCCCTGCTTCTTCAGCGCGGCCTTGAGCTCCGGCACGGCGGTGAGATGGGCGGCGGCGAGCGAGGAGACGCCGAGGATGTGGACGTCGTTCTCGACCGCTTGCCGCGCGGCCTCGTCCGCGGTCGCGAACAGCGGCCCGATGTCGACGTCGAAGCCGATATCGGCAAAGGCCGAGGCGATCACCTTCTGGCCGCGGTCATGGCCGTCCTGGCCGATCTTGGCGACCAGGATGCGCGGGCGGCGTCCTTCCGCCTCCTCGAAGGCGTCGATCAGCGCCTGAACCTTCTCGACGTGGTTGCCCATGCTGGACGCCTCCCGCTTGTAGACGCCGGTGATGGATTTGATCTCGGCACGGTGCCGGCCGAACACTTTCTCCATCGCGTCCGAGATTTCGCCGACGGTCGCTTTCGCCCGCGCCGCATCGATCGCGAGCGCGAGCAGATTGCCGTTGCCTTCGCCGGCCGAGCGCGTCAGCGCGGCAAGCGCGGCGTCGACGTCCTTCTGGTTACGTTCCGACTTCAATCTCGTCAGCTTGTCGATCTGCAAGCGGCGGACATTGGTATTGTCGACCTTGAGAATGTCGATCGGCGCCTCGTCGGTCGGCTTGTACTTGTTGACGCCGATCACCGCCTGCTTGCCGGCATCGATGCGGGCCTGCGTCTTGGCCGAGGCCTCTTCGATGCGCAGCTTCGGCACGCCGGCTTCGATGGCTTTCGCCATGCCGCCGAGCTCCTCGACCTCCTGGATGTGGCTCCAGGCCTTCGCGGCGAGGTCGCGCGTGAGCCGCTCGACGTAATACGAGCCGCCCCAGGGATCGATGATGCGGGTGGTGCCGCTCTCCTGCTGCAGGAAGAGCTGGGTGTTGCGGGCGATGCGCGCCGAGAAATCGGTCGGCAGCGCCAACGCCTCGTCGAGCGCGTTGGTGTGCAGCGACTGGGTGTGGCCTTGCGTCGCCGCCATCGCCTCCACCGTCGTGCGCATCACGTTGTTGAACACGTCCTGCGCGGTCAGCGACCAGCCCGAGGTCTGGCTGTGTGTGCGCAAGGAGAGCGAGCGCGGGTCTTTCGGATTGAAGGGTTTTAGCAGCTTCGCCCAGAGCAGGCGCGCGGCGCGCAGCTTGGCAACCTCCATGAAGAAGTTCATGCCGATCGCCCAGAAGAACGACAGCCGCGGGGCGAAGCGGTCGACGTCGAGACCCGCGGCAAGGCCGGCGCGCAGATATTCGACGCCGTCGGCGAGCGTATAGGCAAGCTCGAGGTCCTGCGTCGCCCCGGCCTCCTGCATGTGATAGCCGGAGATCGAGATCGAATTGTATTTCGGCATCTTTTGCGAGGTATAGGCGAAGATGTCCGAGATGATCCGCATCGATGGCGCGGGCGGATAGATATAGGTGTTGCGCACCATGAACTCTTTCAGGATGTCGTTCTGAATCGTTCCCGAGAGCTTTTCCGGTGGCACCCCCTGTTCCTCGGCGGCCGCGACGTAGAGCGCGAGGATCGGCAGCACCGCGCCATTCATGGTCATGGACACGCTCATCTGGTCGAGCGGAATGCCCGCAAACAGCGTGCGCATGTCGTAGATGGAATCGATGGCCACGCCGGCCATGCCGACGTCGCCGCCGACACGCGGATGATCAGAGTCATAGCCGCGGTGCGTGGCCAGATCGAAGGCGACCGAAAGGCCCTTCTGTCCCGCAGCCAGGTTGCGGCGGTAGAACGCGTTGGAATCCTCCGCCGTGGAGAAGCCGGCATATTGCCTGACGGTCCAGGGCTGGTTGACATACATGGTCGGGTAGGGCCCGCGCAGATAGGGCGCGATGCCAGGATAGGTCTCGAGGAAATCGAGACCGGCGAGATCAGCCTCGCCATAGACGGGCTTCACCAGAATGCCCTCGGGCGTCAGCCACGGCTCGGCGCTGCCTGACGGCGCCGCGGTGGCGGCGCGCTCGAAGGCGACATCGGCGAAATTGGGAATGCGGGTCATGGTTCCAACCATATCCTCAATCATGATCCGGATGTTGATGGCTGACGATGGTCGCCATCTTCTCCGGTCCGTAATTCTGTTGCGTGGTCTGGCTCGGCAGATTGGAGATGCCGACCACCCAGCCAAGCCGCGACTCCGTGCCGAACTGCCGCGTCGGAACCACGTGGTCGGGGCGGTCGAACGCACCGGTCATGATCTCGATGCGGTCGCCGTCGATGCGGCCGAAGCTCAGCGGCGTGCCGCAGGCCGGGCAAAAGCCGCGTTCGGCGATCGAGGAGGAGCGGAAGAACGAGGGCTTTCCCTTGGTCCAGGCAAGCTCCGTCCTGTTCACGTCGGCGAAGGAGGCGAACGGCGCGCCACTGGCCTTCTGGCACATCCGGCAATGACAGATCGAAACCCGGGTCGGCGCCGTCATGACGCCAAAGCGCACGGCGCCGCACTGGCAGCCGCCGGTGAGAACTGGTTTGCCTGCTTCGGTCATGCCTGCTCCATCCGTCGATAGGCGTCCTGCAGCGTGGCAAGCGCGTCGGCCCCGGCAAAGATGAAGCCGGTGACGCCGGCAGCCCGCAGCGCCGCCTCGGCATCAGTCGGGCGGCCTGCGAGATACATATGTCTGCAGCCTGCGCTTTGCAGGGCCTTCGCGGCGGCTTCGGCGTGTTCCGCATAGACCTTGTCGCCGGAACAAAGACAGGCAAGCTCGGCGCCGGAGGCCTTGAACGCGGCCGCCAGCCTGGCCGGATCGGCAAAACCCTCGCTGTCGAGGGCCTCGATGCCGCCCGCCTCGAAGAAGCTCTTGGCAAAGGTCGCACGCGCGGTGAAATCGGCGGGCGTGCCGAGATTGGCCAGAAACACCTTCGGCCGCGCGCCGCGCGCCTTCAGCGCCGCATCGGATTTGTCGCGCAGCGCCTCGAACGGTTCCGCCAGCCGGATCGGGGTGAGCGGATCGAACTTGTATTTCTGCTCGCCGTAGGGCGCGAGCGCGACCGGCGTAGCCTTCAGCACCGCCGTCTCGCTCTCATGCAGGTTCGGAAACTCGCTGGCGCCGGTCAGGACGTCACGGCGCTTTGCGATGTTGGCATCGCGCGCCTTTCGCGCGGCCGCGACCCTGCTCTGGAACAAGCCCTGCTGAAGCGCGGCGAAGGCGCCGCCGGCTTTCTCGCTCTCCTGGAACAGCGCCCAGGCCGCTTCGCAGAGCTGTGCGGTCAGCGTCTCGATGCCGCCGGCGCCGGCGGCGGGATCGCTGACCCTGGCGAGATTGCTTTCCTCCAGCAGCAGGAGCTGCGTATTGCGCGCCACGCGCCGCGCGAAGGCATCAGGCAGGCCGAGCGCCAGCGTGTGCGGCAGCACGGTGATCGCGTTGGCGCCGGCGAGCCCCGCCGCGAATGTCGCGATCGTCGCGCGCAGCATGTTCACATAGGGATCGCGCTGCGTCAGCATGCGCCAGGCCGTATCGGCGGCAATGAACAGCGGCTTTGGCGTCAATCCGCACGCGGTCTCGATGCGCGCCCACAAGAGCCGCAGCGCGCGGAATTTGGCCATGGTCAGGAACTGGTCGGCATCGGCGGCAAGCCGCGCATAGACCATGCCTTGCGCGGCCTCCAGCGGAATGCCGGCGCCTTCGATCGCGCGTAAGTAAGCGACGCCGCAGGCGAGCACGAAGGCGAGCTCCTGCACCTCGGAGCCGCCGGCATCGTGGATCACGCGTCCGTCGGCGGATGCGAACGGTCCCTTGAAGCCGAGTGCGGCGAGGCCCTTGATCGCGCCGGTGACGGCAGGAACGATCTCGTCCCATGTATAGGGGCTATGGCCCCACACTGCGCCGGCCGCGAGCGGATCGAGGCCGAAGCGGATGTTGCAGGCGCCGGGATCGAGGCCGTTGCTCTTGACATATTCCGCGACATGGATCGCGGCCATCCGCGATTGCGGTCCGATCTCGAGCTCGATGCCGATGCCGGCATCGAGATGAATGTCCTTCAACACTTTTGCGATCGCCTCGGCCGAAGGCTCCAGGCCGAAGCCGTGAGCGCCATTGGCGCCGGCGAACACCAGCGCAAGTCCCGTTGCGCCGTTCTCCAGATCGGTCAGTCCTTGCGCATTCGCGGCGACTGCATCGGAATGATCAATCCGCTGCATGATCTGCCACGGCGCAGCCGTCGGCCGTCCGACCACGGGTGCGACACCTTTGGCACGCGGATAGAGCGGGTCGATCTTGAGGCCGTCATAGGTTTTGCCGACCAGCTTCTCGAACGGCGCGCCCTTCAGCACGCCATCGACCAGCTTGCGCCAGTCTTCGACGGTCGCCTTGGGAAAATCGGCCGCCAGCGGCAGGTCGTCGGTCACGGAGGTCATACGGCCAAGGGCTCCCAAACGTATTGTTATTCGCAGGCGAAATTGCCACGCCGAACCGTCCCTGCAAACGGTTGTTTTTGGTTAACCGGTATCCGGAAGCCGCTCAATGCCTTGCGTCGAGACGCCGGCAAGCCCGTCACGCACACGAATGCCTGCGATGACGCGATCCGGCGCGATTTCGGCCAGCGGCACCAGCACGAAGGCACGCTCGAACAGGCGCGGATGCGGCAGGGTCAGGTCGGGCTTCTGCAGGGAGACATCGTCATAGGCGATCATGTCGAGATCGAGCGTGCGCGGTCCCCAGCGCCGCTCCTTGTCCCGCGTGCGGCCGAATTTTTGCTCGACCTTCTGCATCACGAACAAGAGCGCGTGCGGATCGAGATCGGTCTCGATCTCGACGCAGGCATTGATGAAGGGATTTTGGTCTTCGTCGCCCCAGGGCGGCGTCATGTAGTCCGAGGACCGCGCGATCACCGCCGCTTGCGCCATGCCGCAGATGTTTGCGATCGCCTTTTTGAATGTCGCGCGGACATCGCCGACATTGCCGCCAAGCGCAATCAACACGCTCGCCATGTCAGGGATGCCGCGAGCGCGTCAGCATGATGCCGACGTCATCGAAGATCGCCGCGATCGGCGCATGCGGCTTGTGTACCGTGATCTTCACGGCGCGAATGCGCGGGAAGTGCGACAGGATGGCATCGGCGACCGCGCCGGCCGCGCCTTCCAGCAGCTTGTAATTGGTGTTCTTGAACGCCGCCGTCGTTGTCGCCACGACTTCGGCATAGGACACCGTGTCGGCGAGCCGGTCGGTGCGGGCAGGCTCCGACAGGTCGGTGTAGAGCTCGAGGTCGATGACGAAACGCTGGCCGACCTCGGTCTCGTGATCCATCACGCCATGGCGGGCATGGATCGACAGGCCGGTGACGAAGATCGTGTCGGTCATTGCTTGCTCTCGATTGCATTGGCGACCCGCAGGGCCTGCAAGGTCTCGGCGACGTCATGGGTCCGGATGATCTTCGCGCCCTTCTGCGCGGCGATGAGATGCGCGGCGATCGAGCCGGCGAGCCGTTCTTTCGGCTCCGAGGGCGAGACCGAGGCGATGAAGCGTTTTCGCGAGGCACCGACGAGGATCGGCAGGCCGAACATGTCGAGCTCGCCGAGGCGCGCCAGCGCCGTCATACTCTGCTCGGCGGTCTTGCCGAAGCCGATACCGGGATCGAGCACGATTTTTTCGCGCGCGATGCCGGCTTTTGCGGCGATATCCAGCGAGCGCAGGAAGAACGCCTTCATGTCCGTGACGATGTCGATGGCGGGATCGACGCTGTCGCGGTTGTGCATGACGATGACGGGGACGCCTCGTGCGGCGATCAGCGGCGCCATGCCGGCATCGCGTTGCAGGCCCCAGACGTCGTTGGCGATCGCCGCGCCCTTATCGAGCGCGAAGGCCACCACCTCCGCCTTCATGCTGTCGATCGACACGGGCACGCCGAGGGCGACGACGCCTGCCAGCACCGGCTTCAGCCGGGCCAGCTCGTCCGCGGCCGTGACGGCCTTCGCGCCCTTGTAGGGCCGGGTGGATTCGGCGCCGATGTCGATGATGTCGACGCCATCGGCGATCATCGCCCGTGCCCGCTCCAGCGCCTGCTCGGGTGCGATGAACTCGCCGCCGTCGGAGAAGGAATCCGGGGTGACGTTGAGCACGCCCATCACCGCCGGAATGGGCCGGCCCACGAGCGTCCGCAGCGCATCGAGCCCGGCCGAGCCGGCCGGCGGGACGGATGGGGAGGGCGAGGCATTCATGCCGCCCGCTTTGCGCGGTCGGGAAGGGGGTGTCAAGACGGGAGGGGGCCTTCGTAGCCCGGGTGGAGCGAAGCGAAATCCGGGTTTCGTGCCGCGCGGCTCATACACCCTCGCTGTCATTGCCCGCGAAAGCGGGCAATCCAGTATTCCGAGGCAGTGCGGTGATACGGAGGAGCTGCGGCGTACTGGATATTCCGCCTTCGCGGGGTATGACGGCGGAGTTGGGGATGCAGCGTTGCTCTATCACCGTCATCCTGACGTGCTCGCCTCTTCGGCGAGCCTCGAAGGATGACGGAGTAAGCAGGCTAATACGTGATCTTCGGCGGCAGCTTCTTGGCCTTGGCGATGATGTCGCCGACCGACTTCTCGGAAGGAAGGATGCGGAGGAGCTTCTTCTTCTCGTTGGCGTCGCGCATGCTCTGGGCGAGCCTTGCCGGATTGCGATAGGCGAGCTCGCGCACGGTGGTGACGCCGGCGGCGCGGACGAGGCCGACCTTGGCCCGGCCCATGCCGGGGATGCGCATGTAGTCGGAGACGTTGGCCCACTCCAGCAACTGCTGCTCGCTGATGCCGGTCTTGGCGGACAGCGCCTTGCGGCCCTTCACAGTCGAGGCGGCCTCGAGCAGAGCGTCGGTCGTGCGGATGCCTTGCGCCTTCAGCTTGGTGGCGGCAAAAGCAGGCAGGCCCTCAATCTCGGAAATCGGATATGTCATGATATTCGATATGAAAAATGTCGCTCAGGCGAACTGGCTGAGGCCCGGCGTCCCCGCAATGATCTTGCCCATCTGATCCGCTCCGATTTTGTCTCGGCCGTAGCGGAAAAGTTCACGGGCGACATTTTGAATCTCGGACATGCCAAGTCCCAGGCCCATCAGGCGCGTGCCGACGGCCATCAGGCCGCCGCCCATCAGCCGCGACAGTCCGCCGCCGCTCCTGGACGCCTCGATCGCGGCCTCCGCGCCGGGAATTTGATCAATCAGGGCCTGCACGCTGTCGGAAGGGCCCTCGTTGCGAAGGAAACCCAGGATAATGCCCACGGTCTTTTCAGCCACAGCACTATCTATGCTGGCGTTTGTCGCCAGCCGCCCGATCAGCTCGTCCATTAGACCCGCCCCTCAACCGGTTGCACGCCGGAGTATTGCTTTCGAAAATGATCTTGAGCCGGTGTGATGTGAAATACAAGCGATGAACGCATGAGACGTTCCGATTCACTCTCGAAGGCGCCAAAAGTGTTGCAACGGTGCAAGTGCGGAGACGGAAACAGCGAAAAAATGCCGCGGTGCGAACGCACCATTCCTACTTTTGGCTGAGGTCGCCGGTATGTTTCCGGCAATGCCGCATGTGCGGGGCGCGTTGAACGGTTTCAAATGGCTCGCGACATGCGATAAACTATGGAACAGGTTCGCTCGGTTTCAATACGCGAAACCCGGCAGAGAGATCAGAGAGATCAGAGAGAATAATGACGGCACAGGACAGCAAGCTCGGCGACACCGACGAGAAAATCTTCGTCGGCAAGGGAGACGAGCAGGCATGGCTGACGCTGGCGCTCGCCAATCGCCACGGCCTCGTCACCGGCGCAACCGGAACCGGAAAGACGGTGACACTGCAGGTCATGGCGGAAGGATTTGCGCGCGCCGGTGTTCCGGTGTTCGCGGCCGACATCAAGGGCGACCTCTCCGGCATCTCCGAGGTCGGCGAGGCCAAGGACTTCATCGTCAAGCGCGCCACCGAGATGGGGCTGACGTTCCAGCCCGACCAGTTCTCGACGGTGTTCTGGGACGTGTTCGGCGAACAGGGCCATCCGGTGCGCGCGACGGTCACGGAAATGGGGCCGCTATTGCTCGCGCGCATGCTCGACCTGAACGACGTGCAGGAAGGCGTGCTCAACGTCGCCTTCCGCGTTGCCGACGACGCCGGCCTGACCCTCATCGACATGAAGGATCTGCGCGCGCTGCTCGACGCCATCGTGCCGGATGCCGGCAAGAAAAGCGCCGATGCCGAGGAAGGCCCGCTCGCCGACATCAAGAAGGCGGCACAGGGTTTTGGCAACGTCACCAAGGCCACCGTCGGCACCATCCAGCGCCAGCTGCTCGTGCTGGAGAACCAGGGCGCCACCAAATTCTTCGGCGAGCCGGCGCTAACGCTGAAGGATTTCATGAAGACTGATCGCGACGGCCGCGGCATGGTCAACATCCTCGTCGCCGACAAGCTGCTCCAGTCTCCACGGCTTTACGCGACATTCCTGCTGTGGATGCTGTCGGAGCTGTTCGAGGAGCTGCCTGAAGCGGGTGACCTGCCAAAGCCGAAACTGGTATTCTTTTTCGACGAGGCGCATCTGCTCTTCAACGACGCGCCGAAGGCGCTGTTGGATAAGATCGAGCAAGTGGTGCGCCTGATCCGCTCCAAGGGCGTCGGCGTCTACTTCGTGACGCAGAACCCGATCGACGTGCCTGATCGCGTGCTGGGACAGCTCGGTAACCGGGTTCAGCATGCGCTGCGCGCCTTCACCCCACGCGATCAGAAAGCGGTCGTCGCAGCGGCCCAGACCTTCCGGCCCAACCCCAAGCTCGATACCGCCAAGGTGATCATGGAGCTCGGCAAGGGCGAGGCGCTAGTGTCCTTCCTCGAAGGCAATGGCACGCCGGCGATGGTCGAGCGTGTGATGATCCGGCCGCCATCGGCCCGCATCGGGCCGATCACGCCGGAAGAGCGCAAGGCGATCATGGATGCAAGCCCGGTGAAGGGCAAATACGACACCGCCGTCGATGCCGAATCGGCGTATGAGATGATCCAGAAGCGCATCGCCGGCACGGCGGCCACGGCGGACGGTTCGGCCGGCGGAGGTGGCGGCATCCTCGGCCAGATCGGCTCGATCGTCGGCACCATCTTCGGCACCAATGTCAAGCGCGGCCGGCTGTCGACTGGTCAGGTCATTGCGCGCGACGTGACGCGATCGGTGACCAACCAGGTGATCGGCGGCATGGCAGCCAATATCGGCAAATCGGTCGCCGGCCAGGTCGGCGGCTCGATCGGCCGCACGCTGGTCCGCGGCGCGCTCGGTGGACTGCTGCGCCGCTAGGCAGGCAAGCTAGGTTTGAGGCAAAACAAGTCCTCATCTGAGCAGCCCGCCAAAGGCGGGCATCTCAAAGGATGGCCGCGGGGAAACTGGCCTCCGCCACTGTCCACAATTTCGGGTGAAGGGGCTCTCCAAGCCTGCCCCAGTCTGCTACGCCCTATCCTTTTGCCGGACTGGACCGCACCGTGACCTCGACCGACCCGCTACCCAAGCCTGATGCGCCGAGACGCCTGTCGCTGCGCTCGCCCCTGGACCTGTTGTTTCTGTTCTGCTGCTTCATCCTGACAGCCGACGTCCTCGGTCCCGAGCTCTTCGGCAGCAACGGCAAGACCAAGGATTATGCGCTCTGGTATTGGGCCGGGCAGCAGGTGCTGCATGGCGGGCCGCTCTATCCCAGCGACGTCCATTACCAGTTCGACTTCATCTATCCGCCGCTGTCCGCGATCTTGCTCGCGATCCCGAGCTGGTTCGGCAAGATCGCGCTCTACACCGTGCTGTCGATCCTGAACGCGCTGGCGTGGTGGTACACCGGGACCCTCTCCAACGTCATGACCGGATCGGGCCGCAAGCCCGGCCCCTGGCTGGAGGCGCTGCCGGTCATCGTCACCGTGACCTTCACGTTCGACATGTTCGACCTCGGCCAGCCGAACCTCGTGCTGCTCGCGATGATGCTGTGGGGCTTCTGGAACTTGCAGCATCAGCGTCCCTGGCTCGCGGGCTTCATGTTCGCGCTCGCGGCCGCCATCAAGGTGTTTCCGATCGCGGTGCTGCCTTATCTGGTCTGGCGGCGGAAATGGGCGGCCGTCGGCGCCATGGTCGCCTTCACCGGCATTCTCCTTTATGTCGTCCCGGCGCCGATCCGCGGCTTCGAGCGCAACGCGGCCGAGCTTGCGACCTGGTATCAGGGCATGGTCGGCTCCAGCTCGGAAAAGGGCTTTGGCCAGCGCGACGAGCAGAACTGGTCGTGGGTCAACCAGTCCATCATTGCGGTAACGCATCGCCTGGTCCGGCCGATCAACTACAATCAGGAGGATCCCAACAAGCCTCCGCGCACGATGAATGTCATCGACGTCGACTACAAGACGGCGAACTGGATCGTGCTGGCGGTGTCGGCTCTGCTCGGACTCGGCTTCGTCGCGGTGATGCCACGGCAAGCGCGGCGCACGGCGCGCTCGGATGCCGAGGAGCTCGGCATCCTGTTTTGCCTGATGACGATTGCCTCGCCTCTGGCGCGGCAATACTACTTCATGTGGCTGTTCTTCCCGATGACGGTGCTCATGCATCGTGCTGCCTTCGACGAACGGGCGAATGTGCGGCTGGGAACCTGGCTTGCGCTGGCCGCTGCTGGCATCCTCCTGCTGCTGGCGCTGCCCTGGTTTCCCAACGCCATCCAGGCCTGGGGCAACAATCTCGTCGCCACCGGCATTCTCGCCGGTAGCCTTGCTTGGCACATCCGCCATCCGCCGGTTGCGGCTGGCTCTGGCGCCGCGTCGGAGCTAAAAGCCAAACCATCTTGAAGAGCCATCTTGAACAGGCATATCGAGCACCCGATGTCTCGGGACTTGCAAGCAGGGAAGACGACCATGGCCAATGCGCAGCTTCAATCCGTGCTCGACCACATCGACAAGGATTTCGACAACAGCCTGGAGCGTCTGTTCTCGCTGTTGCGGATCAAGTCGATCTCGGCGGATCCGGCCTTTGCCGGTGATTGCAAGGCCGCGGCCGAGCATCTCGCCAAGGACATCGCAAGCCTCGGTGTCTCAACCGAAGTGAGGCCGACCGCCGGCCATCCCGCCGTCGTCGGCAAGACCGGAGCCGGCGGCCGGCCGCATGTGATCTTCTACGGCCATTACGACGTGCAGCCGGTCGATCCGATCGACCTCTGGCACAGCCCGCCGTTCGAGCCCGTGGTCACTAACCATGCCGATGGCCGCAAGATCATCGTCGCGCGCGGCGCCGAGGACGACAAGGGCCAGGTCATGACCTTCGTCGAGGCCTGCCGTGCCTGGAAGAAGGTGACGGGCTCGCTGCCGATCGACGTCACTTTCCTGATCGAAGGCGAGGAGGAGGTCGGCTCGAAGAACTTCGTGCCGTTCGTCGAGGCCAACAAGGACGAGTTCAAGGCTGATTACGTGCTGGTCTGCGATACCGGCATGTGGGACCCGGAAACGCCGGCGATCACGACGGCGCTGCGCGGCCTGCTCTATGAAGAGGTGAAGATCACGGCGGCCAATCGCGATCTGCATTCCGGCGTGTTCGGCGGCACGGCGATGAATCCGATCCGGGTGTTGACCAAGATCCTCGGCGGCCTGTTCGACGACGACAACCGCATCACCATTCCCGGCTTCTATGACGGCGTGAAGGATACGCCGCCGGAGATCTTGGAGCAGTGGAAGAAGCTCAACTTCACGCCGGAGTCGTTCCTCAAGCCGGTCGGACTGTCGCTTCCCGCCGGTGAGAAGGGGCGGCTGATGGTCGAGCAGGCCTCCACGCGTCCGACCTGCGACGTCAACGGCATCTGGGGCGGCTATATCGGCGAGGGCTCGAAGACCGTGATCCCGTCGCATGCCTCCGCCAAGGTCTCGTTCCGCCTGGTCCAGGGTCAGGATCCCCAGAAGATCCGCAAGGCCTTCCGCGACTATGTCACCGCGCGGATTCCCGGCGACTGCAAGGTCGAGTTCGGCGACCACTCCGCCGCGCCTGCGGTCGCGCTCGACTGGAACATGAAGCCGCTCGCCGCGGCCAGCAAGGCGCTGGCGGAGGAATGGGGCAAGGAGACCGTACTGATGGGCTCGGGCGCCTCGATCCCGATCGTCGCCGACTTCAAGCGCACGCTTGGCCTCGACTCGCTGCTGGTCGGCTTCGGCCTCGACGACGACAACATCCACTCGCCGAACGAGAAGTACGACCTCCGCAGCTTCCAGAAGGGCATCCGCTCCTGGGCCCGCATCCTCGCCGCACTGGCGGAGGTGAAATAAGACGAGGTGCCGTAGGGTGAGCAAAGGCGCAACGCGCCGTGCCCACGACCTCTCAATAATTACGAAAGAACGTGGGCACGCTCCGCTTTGCCCACCCTACGAGACCTCCAGCCTACGAAGACTCTCTCCTCGTCATTGCGAGCGAAGCGAAGCAATCCAGAATACCTCCGTGGGAACACTCTGGATTGCTTCGTCGCAAGAGCTCCTCGCAATGACGGCGGAGGCACGGGTGACCGCCCCAAAATAAAAACGCCGCCCGGGATTGGGCGGCGTTTCATTCCAAAACGTGCAGAGGTCGTTCGAAAACGATCCTACACCAGATCCGCAGAATCTCAAGACCGGTAGCCCGGAAGCTCGCGGTCGAGCTTGCGCAGCAGCGGCGGCCAGACGAGGTTGGTCGCGCGTAGCTCGGCACGGTCGCGGTTGGCGAGCAGCTCGGTGTTCTTCTCGATCGCGATTTCCTCGACCGGATAGACCGGCGTGCCCAGCGCGCGCGTGCGCACCTGCATCGAGCAGGCGCGCTCGAGGTGATACATGCGCTCGAAGGCGGAAGCGACCGAGCGGCCGACGGTCAGCGTGCCGTGATTGCGCAGCAGCATGTGGTTGTGGTCGCCGAGGTCCTTCTGCAGCCGCGGCCGTTCGTCGTGGTCGAGCGCGATGCCTTCATAGTCGTGATAGGCGAGGTCGTGGGTGACGAGCTGGGCGGTCTGGTTGAGCGGCAAGAGGCCTTCGGCGCTGCTCGACACCGCGGTGCCGTCGAGTGTGTGGAGATGCAACACGCAGATCGCGTCCTCGCGCACTTCGTGGATCGCCGAATGGATGGTGAAGCCCGCCGGGTTGATGCTGTATTCGCTCTCGGTGAGCTGGTTGCCGTGCAGGTCGACCTTGACGAGGCTCGAGGCCGTGATCTCGTCGAACATCAGCCCGTAGGGGTTGATCAGGAAGTGATGGTCGGGGCCGGGCACGCGCGCGGAGATGTGGGTGTCGACCAGATCGTCCCAGCCGTACAGCGCGACGAGGCGATAGCAGGCGGCGAGATTGACCCGTTGCTGCCACTCGGCCTCCGTCATGTTCGACGGCACTTCCTTCAGGCGCGCTTCCGCTGGTGACATGGTCATCTCTCCGAACATCGTTGTTGCGGGGAGGGAGCGTAGTCTTGGTCTGAGCTTGCAGCAAGGCGCGTCAAGAGCGCGGCAGTTCAGCGTAGCCCGCATGGAGCGGGCTGCGCTGGAGAAGATTATTACGGCGCCGGAACCGACAGCAGGCTGGAAATGCTGCGGCCGCGGATGTCGTAGACGCGGGCGAACACGACGTCGTCGCGCTTGATCTCGACCATCACGGGCGCGGTGAGGCCCTTGCAGTAGAACTCGCCGAGCGTCATGGCGAAGTCGGCCGCGTTGGAATCCCAGCCGATGGTGAAGTCGGGGCCGAGCGCGACCTGCGCCGGACGCTGCGGACCGCACACCGCCACCTTCCATTTGCGATTGACCGGCGGCACTTCCTGGCGCTCGACCAGCTGCTCGCGCAGCTCGTCGGAGGCCTGCTTGAGCGCGAGACCCCAATAGTCCAGCATGAAGCGGTCGTCGGCGCCGCGCACGGTGCCGGCGATGTGGTTGAAGTGCGTGTATTGATAGGGATGCAGCCGGATCATCTCGGCGAGCGAGAGCGCAAGGCCAAAGCAGAAGGTCGCGAGCACGACCGGCTGCCAGGTGCGGTGGTTGGCGCGCAGGCGTTCCATGGTCCAGGCGAAGGCGATGCCGCCCAGCACCGCCATCGGCGGGATCACGAACACGAAATGGCGGATGCCGTTGTACAGCGCCGGCCGCTTCACCATCGCGATCGCGAGCGGCAGCGTCGCAGCGAGCGTCAGCATCAACAGGATGGTCTTGCGGCGTGCCGGGACCTCGCGGCGCGGCAGCAGCGCGAAGGTGCTGACCACGGCGCCGCCCATCAGCACCAGCATCACCTCGGGCAGCTGCAGCGCGAACAGCGTCGGCAGATAGGACCAGGGCATGTCGGGCACGGACACGATCGCGCCGTCGAACATCTCCTTCCAGGGCTTCTCGAAGAAGTGCGAGAAATAGGTCAGCGCCTCGAAAGGATTGCCGGGCTCCATGATCGACCACGGCCAGATCAGGCCCATCACGAGATAGCCGAACACGAGGCCGGGCAACAGCACATAGACCACATGGGCGAAGCGGCGCACCGCCTCGCGCAAGCCTTCGTTGCGAAGTTCCTCCAGGAACAGCGGCAGGAAGCCGACCATGGCGTAAACCAGCGAAAGGCCGCCGAGAATGCGCGTGCCGAGCGCAAGGCCGGCCCCCAGGCCGACGATCAGGATCGTGCGCGGCGAAGGCTGCGGATATTCCTCCGCGAGCCGGACGAGGCCGAGCATCAGGATGATCATGGCCACCGCGAAGGGCGCATCCTTCGGGTTCATGAACATGTGGCCGTAGAAGATCGGGCACAGCGCGAGCAGCAAGAGTGAGGCAAGACCTGCAAGGGGCCCGCCGATACGGCGGCCGAGCCGCCACGTCACCGCGAGTCCGATTACGCCGACAACCGCGCCGACCAGGCGTCGCGTCTCGAACAGCTCGAGCGGAATGACCTTGTGCAGGAGGGCCGCGACCATATCGAAGCCGCCGCCATACATATAGAGGTTGGCGAAGGAGAGCGCCGCGGTGTCCTTGAAGCCGGAACCGAACATGCGCAGCAGCAGGTCGGCATATTCAGCGTGGGTGTAGTCGTCCCAGCCGAGCCCGTAGTCGCGGAAGGTCAAGCCTGCGATGACGGCGACCGCGGCCAGCACCAGCATGGCGAGATCGTCGCAAGTCCGTTCGACCGAGCGCCGCAGAGGCGTGTCGATCGCCGAAGTCGTGATGGATGTCATGGCTATTGGTGACCCGGAATCCCCTCTCGGCCCTGCTGGTGCGCGCGGGCCTGTTCCCCGGACTCCGTATAGCGCAGTTCCATTACCAAGTAATTGGGCATTATGGCTAAATTCCTGATGCGACGCAGCAAAACCGGGAACATGAAGCAGTCTAGCAGTAGCGAATCCTAGCTGAAGGGAATGTGAATAAGTCCCTGATTTCCTTCCCTTTAGGAACGCGGCCTACAATTCGCCGTTGGCGTGGAACATAGTATGACGGTATCGTGGCGTAGAGGATGTCGCGTGTGGATGCGCGACCTGGGGTAGGTTCGATGACCTTGGCATTGTTGATCGCGGGCATCGTCGCCGTCGTGGCGGGCCTCCTTGCGGTCGCTTTTGGCTTCACCGTCAGGGAATTCAGCCTCGGCAGCACCCTCATAATCTCGGGCACCATTGGCGTCTGCTCCGGAATGCTACTGGTCGGCCTGCATTTCGTGGTGCTCGAGCTGAGGGCCATCGCGCGCCGGCTGGCGGGATCGGCCGCGCCGTCCGAGGTTCGCGTCAGGCCCGTGCTGCCGGGCCTTGCGATCCCGGGCGCGCCCGCGCCCGAGCCGGCGCTTGCCCCGGCGGCAAGGAGCGAGCCCGCGCCGCCGCTACCTCCAGCCGCAAGCCCGCCGCCCTGGCAGAGCGAAGCCGCCGCACGCGAACGTCCGCGCGCCGAGCCATCGCCGCCGGAGCCGGAAGCTCCGCCCGCAGTTCCCGAAGCGCCGCGCCGGCGCAATTTGTTGTTCGCCTCGACCTCGCGCAAGGAGCGCGAGCGGGCGGAGGCGAAGGCCGCCGAGGGCGCGCCACCGCAGCCGCCTGGAGCGCCCACGGAGGCTCAGGAGACGCCGCCCGCAAGCTTCGACGACGCCTGGCCGAGGCCGGACCGTGGTCGGCCAGGCGAGCCGCCGGCCGCGCCGCGCCGCCCGCCGCCGCCACCGCGCTCGCCATCGAGCTTTGCTGAAGCTGCTCCGTCGTCACCACCACCGCCGCCGCCCGCGCCGGAGCCGCCGGCCGAGGAGGCGCCCGTGACGGTGCTGAAATCCGGCGTCGTCGACGGCATGGCCTATTCGCTCTATTCCGACGGCTCGATCGAAGCGCAGATGCCGGAGGGCATGATGCGTTTTGCCTCGATCGACGAGCTGCGCGCCCATCTCGACCAGCGGGGCTGAGCTCCGCCGCGTCCAAGTAAAGCACTGCCGTACTTGTCTCGTCGTCAGTAATCAGCCCATATTCGTCAGTCGTCTCATTTCAGCCGAACGTATTGTTGACAGGGAATACTTTGGTGGCGTCTCTGCGCAGAGACCAGATTTAGGGAAAGGTCGAGCCCATGTCGGATGCCGGGGCCAAGAATTTCATCGAGCTGACGGCGAGCATCGTGTCGGCCTATGTCGGCAACAATCCGACGCCGGCTGCCGAGATTCCGAACCTGATCAGCCAGGTGCACGGCGCGCTCGTGCGGGTGTCGTCAGGCCGATCCGAGGGGGTGCCGCTCGAGCCGGCCAAGCCGGCGGTGTCGCTGAAGAAGTCGATCGCGCCGGACTATCTGGTGTGCCTCGAGGACGGCAAGCGCTTCAAGTCGCTGAAGCGCCATCTGCGCACGCAGTACAACATGACGCCGGAGCAATACCGCGAGAAATGGGGCCTGCCGGCCGACTATCCCATGGTCGCCCCGAACTACGCGGTGGCGCGCTCGCAACTGGCCAAGCAGATGGGCCTCGGACAGCAGCAGCGGAAGCGGAAGTAGTCCGGCCTCGGACCTCGTAGGGTGGGCAAAGCGAAGCGTGCCCACCGTTCCGAGTGTGATCAATGACAACTGGTGGGCACGGCGCAAGAGCGCCTTTGCCCACCCTACGGCACTTCCTACGACGCTTCCGCCAGTGCCTCTTTCGCGTCGGTCTTGATGCGCTCGACCATCGAGCGAAGGCCGTTGGAACGCTGCGGGGTCAGGTGATCGCGGAAGCCGAACTCGTTGAACACGGCGATCGCGTCGGTATCGAGGATCTGCTGCGGCGTGCGGCCCGAATAGAGCGCGAGCACGATCGCGACCAGGCCGCGCACGATGTGGGCGTCGCTGTCGCCGCGATATTTCAGGACCGGCGCGCCACCATCGCGCTCGACCAGCTTCTGGAGCCAGACCTGGCTGACGCAGCCATTCACCTTGTTCGCGGCGGAGTGCTCGGCCTCCGGCATCGGTTCCAGGGTGCGGCCGAGCTCGATGACGTACCGGTAGCGGTCGTCCCACTCGTCCAGAAGCTCGAAATTGTCCCTGATTT
Source organism: Bradyrhizobium sp. B117 (assembly GCF_038969555.1). Classification (NCBI taxonomy): domain Bacteria; kingdom Pseudomonadati; phylum Pseudomonadota; class Alphaproteobacteria; order Hyphomicrobiales; family Nitrobacteraceae; genus Bradyrhizobium; species Bradyrhizobium sp. B117. Next base: position 6,897,164 of record NZ_CP152414.1, on the reverse strand, counting down.
CGTCGATCGTCGTCATATCGGCCCAAAGTTCCTGTTCGAGCCAATATAGGGACGCGAAGAGCCGAAATCGATAGGGTTTGGGGTCTAATTCGCCTGCGACGGGCCGCGCCATTCCAGCGCGAGATCGTCCTGGATCAGGGTGTCGCGCGGCGCCTCGCTCGTCGCAATGTCGCCTTCGCCGGCCAGCGCGATCGAGCCGGTGTGGTCCGGCGCCTTCTTGTTGTAGCTCTTGTTGTCGTTCTTGGCGTCGTTCTTGTCGTTGGTGATCTGCTCTTTCTTGTCGTTGATGATCTGGTAGATCTTCTTCGCGCCGTCCTGGGCGCGCTGGCCGATGATGGTCGCGGCCTGTCCGCCGACCTCGCAGGCCGCCGGCTGGCGCTTGCAGAACTGGCTCATGTCGGACACGGCCGCGGTCGCGGCCTGCACCGCATCGGCGGCGCCGACCTGCGGCAGCTTCTCTGATTCGGGCGTCTTGTCCCGCGGCAGCAGCACGAGCACGAGCCCGAGCCAGAATGTGATGCGGAGCAGAAAGCGCATCTGATCGACCTGTATGTTAGATCCCGCCGCGGCGATGTCCGCGGGCTTGCGACCTAGCAACTCTCGATAAATCGCAAGTGATTGCTTCGAGCTTAATTCGCGGAAAATTGACGCAAAAAACTTCGCGAGGGCGCGGCCTCGTCGATTTCGATTGATGCCGGGACGGAAGCGATCTTTCGGGCTGCCGCATCCACCATTTCGAAACCATGAGCGGGACAATGAAACCCTGTGTTCACCATCCCCGCTGAAGACGTCGTCAAATCGTCTAAAAAGCCCCGTGTTGACACCGTGTACGGCCGCGCGCGGCGCTGCCTTAGCACTCGTTTAAGGTCGCTCTGACACGGTGGCTCAACGACAAGGAGGCGTTCCGGCGCGTCTTTTGACGAGTGAGCCGAAGCGCGAGACCCGTGACAGTTTTGAGTATCATCCGCGATTGTCTCGATGCGCTGCTGCATCCCTCCGCGCGTTACGATGCGCTGACGCGTGCGCGCCATCGTGCCTTCATGGCGCCGCGGCTGCTCGGCAGCCTGGCCGCCTTCGCCGCATTTCCCGTCTATCTTGCCATGCGCGGTGCGCCGAGCGCGATCGAGGTCGCCGCCTTCGCGTGGCTGATCGCGCCCATCCTGTTGTCCTGGTTCCTGTCGCGCACCGGCCGCTACGAAGGCGCGCATGTGCTGTCGTCGCTGGCGCTCGCCGGCCTGATCATGGCGATCGCGGGCACCACCGGCGGCATCGAATCCTTCGCCGCGATCTGGCTGGTCGTGGTTCCCCTTGAAGCTGCGCTCTCGGCCTCGCGCCGCGTCGCCGCCTTCGCCTCACTGCTTGCGCTCTCCTGCGCGGCGCTGCTGATCCTCTTCAGCCAGCTCGGCTGGCTGCCGGCGGGCGACATCAGCGCCGCCGAACGCGGCGTGCTGATGGCTTTCGGCGTCGCATCCGCGACGCTCTATTCCGCGGGCCTCGCGTTCGGCGCCGAGTCGCTCACGCGCACCAGCGTGACGCTGCTGTCGCGCGAGGAGGAGCGCTATCGCCTGCTGGCGCGCAACATGAGCGACGTCATCTCGCGGCATCAGCGCAACGGCGCGGTGCAGTTCATCTCGCCGGCCGTTGAGGCCATGCTCGGCATGCCGGTCGCGCAGCTGCTCGGTCACGGCCTGTTCGACCGCGTCCATGTCGCCGATCGTCCGGCCTATCTTACCGCGCTGTCGGATGCCGCGCGCGGCGACGTGCGCAGCGTCGAGTTCCGGCTGCGGCGCGAGCCCGATGGGGCCGAGCGCGGCCAAGGAAATTATCACGTCGATTTCATCTGGGTCGAGATGCGCTGCCGGCCGCTCGATCAGGATATGAGCGGGGATGTCACGCGCGAGGCCGAGGTCGTCGCGGTGATGCGCGACGTCACCGACCGCAAGCTGTCCGAGCAGGCACTCGACCAGGCCCGCAGCGCCGCCGAGGCGGCCGATGCCGCCAAGACGCGCTTCCTCGCCACCATGAGCCACGAGCTGCGCACGCCGCTCAATGCCATCATCGGCTTCTCCGAGATGATCGCGCAGGAGCAGACCCTGATGCTGGGTGCGGCCCAGCGCAAGGAATACGCAGAGCTCATCAACGCGTCCGGCCAGCATCTGTTGTCGGTCGTCAACGGCATCCTCGACATGTCCAAGATGGAATCGGGCAATTTCGAGATCGCGTCCGAGCCGTTCGCGCCGCGCGCCTCGCTGATGCATTGCTGCAATCTTCTGGCGCTGAAGGCGCGCGAGAACGGCATCGATCTCATCACCGATGCGCCGCAGGATCTGCCCGTGATCACCGGCGATCCGCGCGCCTTCAAGCAGATCGTGCTCAACCTCGTCGCCAACGCCATCAAGTTCACCGAGCGCGACGGCCAGGTCACCGTGACGGCCGCGGCATCAAGCTCGCAGCTCACGCTGCGCATCAGCGACACCGGCGTCGGCATTGCGCCCGACGACCTCAAGCGCATCGGCGCGCCGTTTTTCCAGGCCGGCAAGACCTATCAGCGCCGCCATGAAGGCACCGGCCTTGGACTTTCCATCGTGAAGAGTCTCGTGGCGTTGCATCTCGGCGAATTGACGGTACAAAGCAGGTTAGGCGAGGGCACTGCCGTCACCGTCAAGCTGCCGCTCGTCTACACGCCGCCGCAAGCCACGATCTTCGATGGCAAGCCGTTTGACAGCAAGGTCACGACCTTGACGCCGGTGTTGCGCCAGGAAGCCTACGACCAAATTCACGAAGAAATTCACGAAGACCTCAACGACCAACCCGCTCTGGTGAAGAAAAGTGCCTAAGAAGTCTGCCAAGGACGAAGCCGCTCCGCGCCGCCGTGGCGCCAAGGGTGGGGCCAAGGCTGCGGTCATCGACGTCGAGACCGAGCGCAACCTCGTGATGCGCGTGCTGCTGCACAGCCCGAAGGACACGCTGGCCGGTCTCGTCGCCGTTGCCGCCATCGCCGCGATCGTCGCCAATGCGCTGTTCCTGCAGACCGGCCGCCATCCGGCGCCGATGTTCGGCACCGTGATCAATCTGCCCGTGCCCTCGTCGGTGCCGCTGTCGAATCCGTTGCCGCGTCCGCGTCCCGTCGGCGCCGACACCTCGCCGCTCGAGCCGAGGGCGACGGAGTTTCGCGTCGAGCCCAAGCCCGCCGAAAGAGTTGCCGAGAAGCCTGTGGAGAAGCCGGTCGAGGCAACCGCATCGACGGCGCGCGCGGGCAACGATCCCATGACCAATCTGGTCAAGGCGACGGCCGCGACGCCGTCGTCCGCGATGCGGCCGCCGGCACCGATCCCGCTGCCGCAGAGCCCGGCCGCGCGGCGCATCGCCGGCGTGCAGCGCGCGCTGTCCGAATACGGCTACGGCAATCTGAAGATCACGGGCACGATGGGCGGCGAGACCCAGTCCGCGATCCAGAAGTTCGAGCGCGAGCACAAGATGCCGGTCACGGGACAGGTGTCCGACCGCCTGCTGCGCGAGCTCGCCGCCGTGATCGGCCACCCCGTCGAATAATTGTCGGGGTTGCGCATATCCACGCTCCTGACGGCCCTCGCTGCCGCTGCGCGGGCGGATACTTCATCACAATTGACTTAGGATTATTTTGTAGCTACAAAATAATCTGTGAAGATCGTTTGGGACGAACCGAAGCGCCGGGCCAATCTCGACAAGCACGGGATGGATTTCGCGGATCTCAACGAGACCTTCTTCGACAATGCCTTGGTTTTGGCCACCTATGGCAACCGCTGGCGCGCGATCGGCATTAACATTCGTGGCGTTGTCTCAGTCATCTTCGCGACCCGCGGAGCTGAGGGCGTAAGCATCGTCAGCATGCGCCCTGCCAGCAAGAAAGAAAGGAGGCTCTATGAAGAAAACCGTCGCTAAGAAGGGTTACACCGCGCGGGACATGCGTGCGGTGAGCGACAATCCGGAATGGACCAAGGATGACTTCGCCAGGGCCAAGACTTTCGATGAGGTTTTCCCAGGTATGCGGAAGGGCCGCGGTCCCAATAAAGCACCGACAAAGCGGCAGGTGACCTTGCGCCTAAGTCCCGTGGTGGTCGACCATTTCAAGGCGGAAGGTCCGGGGTGGCAGAGCAGGATCGATAAAGAATTGCTCAAGGTGGTGAAGCGCAAGCGTACTTCCGCGGCGGGTTAGCTCATGCGCCTGAAATCAAACATCTGGGTCTCCGCTTATCTGCGCCGCTGCCAAAACGAGGGCGTGTTCGGCGCGGTGCGCCGCCGTGGCGCCGAGGAGGCGGGCGCAGTGTTCGTCAAGGTGTCGCTGCTCGACGGCAACGCGATGCTCTACGTGCCGGCGCCGCAGACCGTCTATGAGGACGGCCGCCCCGTCGATCGCTTCTTCGTGCCGGTCGCGCAGCAGCCCCTGCCGGAGCACACGATCGAGGAGCGCCTGACCAAGGAGCTCCGCTTCGATCCCGACGCCTGGATCGTCGAGACCGAAGACCGCGCCGGGCGGCATTTTCTGGATTTGGCGAAGACCTAAAGCATGATCCGGAAAAGTGCGCAGCGGTTTTCCGAAAAGATCATGTTCAAACAACAACCTGAAGCGCGATGACGATTCATCCTAATCTCATCGCGCTTTAGCGGTCGGACCCGTCAGTTCCCGTCCGCACCGCCGGCGCGGAGCCGGGCTGCACGCCCGGGCGCGTCTGGCTCGCGCCGGCACGGGCGCGCTGGCGCTCGCCGTCATGCAGCGCGGGCTGGTATTTTGCGCGCGTCACGGCGAGCGTGGAGCCGCGCCAGGCCGCCAGCATCACCAGCGCCGAGCGGTCGCTGAGGCGGTCGTAGAGTCGCGACAGCCGGTACACCTCGTTCACGGAGTTGCCGATCTCCGGCTTGAAGAACAAGAGGATGCGCTGGAAGTTCGGGCTCGGCATGTCGAGCGCGCGCGCGGCGACCGCGAGCGCCTCGCCGCCGGCATCATCGACGATTTGCGCGGCAACGCGCGAGGGCAGGATCAGGCTGTCGCCGAGCTCATAGGTGAAGTTCTCGACGTCATTGGCGATTGCCGCCATCTCCAGGATCTGGATCGCGCGCTTGGCGCGCACGGTCGGGATTCGCGGCGCGGCTTTCAGCGGCGTCTGCGCCAGATTGTGCAGGATCAGCGCGCGCTCGGAGGCGCCGGCGCGGAAGAACATGTCATGGATCTCGGCCGCCTCCTTGGGCTGCATCGCCATGCTGGTGGCCATGCGCGCTTCTGCATCGGTCGGCGCGCGGCTGGGTGAGGGCGCCGATGCCGGCGCGGGGATCTCGCGCGCGAGCGGAACCCTGCGGCCTTCCTGGGTTGCGACCAGCCCGAGCTTCTGCAGGACCGGAACCGGCGTCTGCGGGTAGATCGCGAGCTTCGCCTTGATGGCCGCGCGCGTCGCATCGTCGACCTGGTCGATCAGCCGCGTGGCGAGCTCGACGAATTGCCGCTGCTCGTCGCCGCTGTGGGTGCTTGCCTGAACATAGAGGTCGGTCAGCACGCGCAGCAGCGTCGGACGAACATCGACGCCTTCACGACGTGACAGGGTCATCAGCCCGTCGAATCCGGGAAACAGCGACTTGGTCATGGAGAGGTACGCAACTTGGAAGAGACACTTGGCGCGAACCTAGCGCAGGTTCGTTTAAAGCCTCGTTAAGGAAAACGAGGCGTGAAGCCCGCTCTGCAATTTAAGGCATTATCGTGCCGCAACGGGACGGCGGCGGGGCCGTGTGGTTACGGTCCCGAGGGGCATGTTTACATCCCGTTAACCATGAGCTGATCTTAATGAAGCCATGTTGCAGGGGCGCGTTCGGTCGCGCGGCAATTGAAGAGAGCTGACATGGGGACCATCATCGAATTTCCGGCCGGTCGCCGGGTAGGCTCGTCGGGGGACGCCACACCGCGCACGGACACGGGAACGATCGTGATTCTCCCCGTGATCCGCATCGAGCGCGAGAGCGACGAAACCAGTGGCGATCGCGGGCCGGAGCAGGGCACAGCGCCGGGGCGCCGTCGTCGCCGCCGCTAATCCGGCTGTTGCAATGCCGGAAGCCCCCCGTCAGATCCGCAAAGTCCTATTGCCCATCTTGCTCGCAGGTGTCGGCGCGAGCCTCGCTGCCTGCAGTGGCGGCGATTTCGGCCGCACCCGCGCCGACATGCGCAGCGACGACATGCATCGCTGGCTCGGCGTCGAGGCCACCGGCAGCGTCGGCCTGAACGCTTCGCAATTCCAGCTCACCGACGAGGAACGCCAGCTTCGCGATCTCGCCTATCCCATGATCGAGCCGCCGCTGTCGCGCCCGGCGTGGAAAAGCGTGTTCGGCGACTACAAGCCGCTGCCCTCGCCCTGGCGCCAGAAGATCGTGTTCGACCGCACCATGTACGGTCGCACGCTGATCGACGAGCCGCACCGCTCGCACTCCTCGCGCTATGCGCAGCTGATCGAGGACGTCCGCAACGACATCACCCGCTTCGAGCCGTTCTTCGCCTCCGCGATCCGCGTCATCGACCTCGACAGGAAGCGCGATGCCACCATGCCGCGCGTCTCCGCGCTCTCGCCGCGGGAGAGGGACGATGCGGTCGCGCGCATGCAGGAGAACTCGCTGATCGTGCAATGGGTGCAGCAGTGCCTGGAGCAGCGCGTCTCGTCCTATCGTTGGGCGCTGGAGCGGCTGGTGATCCAGGCGCCCGACGGCATGGCCGCCGATGCCGACCGTCTGATCGGCGAGCTCGCCGCCCAGACCGCCAACCCGCCGGTCATGAGCCAGCCGCCTTACGGCCGCGCGGTCGTGGTGAAGGGCTAGGCGCATTGCGCGCGCCGGCCCGATCAGGCTTTCGCCGCAGCTTCTGCAGCTTCCCCACAAACTCCTTCAGCGCGTCCGACAGCGGGGCCGATGCGCGATAGGCGAGGCCGACCTCGCGCTTCACCTTGACCTCGATCTCGCGCACGGCGACATCAGGATTGCCGCGTGCCACGCCTTCCGGGACGATGGCGATGCCGACGCCGGCCGCGACCAGCGCCATCGCCCAGTCTTCCGACTGCGCGATTGCCGCGGTCTGGCGCCGCTGCGCATTGCGGCCGAAGAATGCGCTCTGCTCGCAATGGCAGCGGTCGATCAGGGGGACGTCGGCGAGATCGGCGGCACGGAGCTTGTCCTTCAGCGTCAGCGGATGCGACGGCGGCAGGGCCGCGACATAGCGCTCGCTCCACAGCGACACGAAATGCTCGTCAGCGCGCAGCATGCTCTTCGCGATGATCCGCGCGTCGGCGCGCTCGTCGCTGCCGACGAGACGAAGAGCGATGTCGCTGCGCGCCGTCAGCGGCTTCAGCAGTGCGATCGTCCGGGGCACGTCAAGCGTGCGCATCAGGCCCAGCGTCACCGTAGTCCTTGACGCAGGTTTCTTGAACAGGCTGCGCGCGGCATCGGCCTCGTCGATGATGCGGCGCGCGAGGACGTGAAACTGCTCCGCCGAGGCGGTCGGCGCGACGCCCTTCTTGTGCCGGATGAACAGGGTGGTGCCGAGCTCGGCCTCCAGATTCGTGATCGCGGTCGAGATCGACGGCTGCGACACGAAGCAGGCGCGCGCCGCCGCGGTCAGGTTGCGCTCGCGATAGACGGCGGCGAAGTAGCGAAGCTCGCGGATATCCATAGGATTGGCCTAGAGATAGCATCAATATTCGATATTTTACCTATGGATTACGTGGTGGCAAGAACGCGCCTGTCACAACAGGCGAGGGTCATCCATGAAAATCCACCATCTCAACACCGGCACGATGTGCCCGGTCGGCCGTCGCCTCGTGAACGGCACCGGCAGCCTGTTCCAGCGTGCGCGTCTGGTCTGCCATTGCCTCCTGCTCGAGACCAATGACGGGCTCGCTCTGGTCGACACCGGCATCGGCCTTGGCGATATCGCCGCACCCGCCCGGCTGGGACGGCGATGGCTGCGGCAGACCGCGCCGAAGCTCGATCCGGTGGAGACGGCGGTGCAGCAGGTGAAAGCGTTGGGCTATTCACCGGCCGACGTGCGTCACGTGCTGCTGACGCATCTCGACCGCGATCACGCCGGCGGCGTGCCCGACTTTCCCCATGCTGCCATCCACGTCCACCGTACCGAATACGACATGGCGGTGCTGCGCCAACCGGCGCCGCCGCAAGGGCGCTACGTCACGGGGCAGTGGAGTCATGGTCCGCGCTGGGCGTTTTACGATGAAGCCGGCGAGGACTGGTTCGGCTTCAAGGGCGTGCGCGCGCTCGGCGACAAGGACGCGGACGTGCTGATGATCCCGCTCGCGGGCCACACGCTCGGCCATTGCGGGATTGCAGTGCGCTCGGGCGACAATTGGCTGCTGCATGCCGGCGACAGCTATTTCCATCACGCCCAGCTCGACGCATCGCCGCGCGTGCCGTTGATGCTCGGCTACTTCCAGCGTAAGGGCGACATGGACCGCAAGATGCGGATCGCCAACCAGGCCCGGCTGCGCGCGCTCAAGCTCAACCACGGTGATCGCGTGAGGATCGTCAATAGCCACGATCCCGCCGATTACGAGCGCTGCCGATGTGGAGCGCATTGAGCGAGCGCCTTGCAGGGCGCGCGCTCGCCACGGTCTCTATCCGCCGGAGCCAGCTTTTTGCTTCAGCAAAAGGCGATCCCTCACCGTCCGCGCGATCGCGGCCGGTGCCTCGTCGGGGATTGCAAAGCAGGAGCTCGCGTTGATCTCGCACAGCACGTAGGTATCGGCGCCTGTCGCATCGCGCGGTCCGTACAGGAAGTCCGCGTCCCAGATCACCGGCAGCGAGCTCTCATCGATGCCGAGCGTCGCCATCATCTGCGGCGTCCATTCATCCTCCATCGCGCGCCGCAGCGCCTGGAATTGCGGCGCATCGGGCCCGTGCATGATGCGTGGGCCGGGCTGGGCTTCGGGCGAGTCCGGTCCCTCCGGCGGCGGCGGGATCAGGGCCTTGATCTTCTGGTGCCCAAAGCCTGCGACCCTGGCGCCGCTCATGTAGCAGCGGATCATGCCGTCGGGCAGGCGGGGTTGAAACGCCTGGTCGATGATGCAGCCGCCCCAGCCGAAATACGGCTCGCAGCGCGCGAGGAGGGCGTCGAGCGGCATGTCCTCAGGCATGCTGCCGCGCTGCGCATGGAGCACGCGAACCATGTCTTGAGTGCCGGGCAACGCCTCCACCTTCCAGACGCCCTGACCGCCATTGCCGCGGTTCTGCTTCAGCACGCGCGGGCCGCTAGCCCGAAGCCGCGCTGGAAACTCTTCGCGGAAGCCGGCGGCCGTGTCGTAGCGATGCGTGTCGGCGCCCCAGCCGAGATGACGCGTCCTGTAGAGCACCTCCTTGACGCCCATTTTCAGGATCACGTCGGGGCGGGCGCTCACCCATGGCCCGCGCGCTGCGACGTCGCGTAGCAGGGCGTCGAGCTCGGCGCGCGTCTTGCCCTGATGGATCGGATCGACCCAGACCAGCACGCCACGGGCGGCGAGCAATCGATCGCGGACCGCGTCAGCGAAAGTTTCGTCGTAGATCACCGGATGCGCTTCGATGCCGAGCGCAGCGAGGGCCTCGAAGACGCGAACGAAGCGGCTGTTCTGCGCTGTCGTGTCGCGACGCGCGGCAGCGTCTCCGCGGGAGAGGATGGCGACGGTTTGACGGGGAGAGAAGTGTCGTTCGGTGTCCATGCGCAAGCTCCACGAATTTGCGTGCTGCGCAGAGCTTGGACCGAGGTCTCATGGGGAGTCTGCATCGTCCCCACACGGATCAGTCTACGAGAATTGCTCGCTGGATTTCAAGAGAGCGTCGGTTCCATCCGGGTGGTGAATTCTTCGTGACGCGCATCCGGCGGTTTCGCGGGATGCTCCGGTTGACAGCCCGGCGGTCCGGGTTTCTACGTTGGGGCATCGGGGATGTGCGATCTCCCCGTGAGGCGACATGCCCAAGCATCGCGTCCTGATGTTCAGTAGGGGCGTAGCATGTCATTTTTTACGATCTCATCCGGCAAATCCTCTCGGCTTACCAATGTGGCACGGCGCGCCAGCGCCTGCGCTGCGCTGATCGGCATCGCCGCCTGCTTCATCGCGGCGGCTCATGCGCAGGACGTCGACTGGCAGAAGGTCGATGAAGCGCTCGGCCGCAAGGCGGCTGTCACCAGCGATGTGCATCGCTACGGCTTCCCGCGCACCGATCTTGCAGTGACGCTCGATGGCGTGACCATCAAGCCCGCGCTGGCGCTCGGCGGCTGGGTCGCGTTCAAGCCCGCGCATGGCGGCGTCATGGCGATGGGTGATCTCGTGCTGCTCGAATCCGAGATCAATCCGGTGATGCTGAAGATGATCGGAAACGGGCTCGCGATCACGGCCGTTCATAACCATCTGCTCGGCGCGAGCCCGGCGACGTTCTACATGCACGTGGCCGGGCATGGCGATCCCCTCAAGATCGCGGCCGCCCTGAAAGACGCGCTCGCCGAAAGCAAGACGCCGCTGTCGCTACCGCCTCCAGCGGCTCCTCCGCCCGCCGTCGATCTCGACACGGCGCAGCTCGATCAGATCATCGGCGTCAAGGGCCAGGCCAATGGCGGCGTCTACCAGTTCAACGTTCCCCGTCGCGATCCGGTCGCGGAAGAAGGCATGCAGCTCAGCCCCGCCGCGCCGCTGGGTCTCGCAACCGGCATCAACTTCCAGCCGACCGGCGGCGGCAAGGCCGCGATCACCGGCGACTTCGTGCTGGCCGGCGACGAGGTCAATCCCGTGATCACGGCGCTGCGCTCGCACGGCATCGCCGTGACGGCGCTTCACAGTCACATGCTGGACGAGCAGCCGCGTCTCTTCTTCATGCACTTCTGGGCCAACGACGACGCGGTCAAGCTGGCGGGCGGCCTGCGCGCCGCGCTCGACAAGACCGCGAGCGCGAAGAACTGATGCGGGGAAGGAACGACGAGGGCTGGCAGGTCGGCGTCGGATTGCAGACAAATGTTCAGGTGCAGAGGAGCGATCCGAACCTATCCTGCCTCGACCACCTCGCCATCCTCTTTCACGAACCTTCCGACAGGATGGTCCAACAGGTCGATGACGGCTTCCGAAGGCCGGCACAATCGCGTGCCCTTCGCCGTCACCACGATCGGTCGGTTGATGAGAATGGGATGCGCCATCATGAAGTCGAGCAGCTCGTCGTCTGTCCATTTGAGGTCCGCAAGGCCGAGCTCCTTGTAGGGGGTGCCCTTCTCGCGCAGCAATGCGCGGACCGGAATGCCCATCGCTGCGATCAACTGTTTGAGCGTGTCGCGGGACGGCGGCGTCTTGAGATATTCGATGACGGTGGGCTCGACACCGCTCTGCCGGATCATCGCGAGCGTGTTGCGCGAGGTTCCGCAATCCGGGTTGTGATAGATCGTGACGCTCATGATCGGGTCTCCGCGATGGCAACCGGGCCGCGCGCCTCGGCGCGCCCGAGCAGCCAGTTCATCAGCAGCATGCCTGCAATGGCCCCGCACAGCTCCGCGACGATGAAGCCGGGAAGGTCGGCCGGCCGAATGCCGGAAAAGGTGTTCGTCAGCGAACGCGCAATCGCGACTGCCGGATTTGCAAACGATGTCGATGCCGTAAACCAATAGGCGGCCGTGATGTAGAGGCCGACCAGCCAGGGAACGGCCGTGCGCTGGAAGCGGATGCCGGCGAGGATGGTGGCGACCAGTCCGAACGCCGCGACGGCTTCCGCGAACCATTGCGCTCCGCCGGTCCGGACCTTCATCGACAGGTCGATCAGGGGATGCGCGAACATCAAATGTGCCGCGATCGTTCCGATCGCGCCGCCGACGATCTGTGCGATGATGTAGAGCACGGCCTCGTTCACCGGCAGCTCGCGCTTGGCGGTGAAGACCAGCGTCACCGCCGGATTGAAATGCGCACCGGAGATCGGACCGAGCACGGTGATCAGGACAACCAGGATGGCGCCGGTCGGCAGGGTGTTGCAGAGCAGCGCAAGCGCGACGTCCTTGGTCAGCGTCTCGGCCATGATGCCGGAGCCGACGACGGTTGCGACGAGAATGCCGGTGCCGAGCGCTTCGGCCGCGAGGCGCCGCGGAAGATCGAAATTGTCCATCAGCCGGCCTTCGGCGTCGGATTTGTCGCGCCATCGGCACGGCCGATCTCGCGCAGTTTGGTGCCGAGCGTGAGCTCGTCGATGCTCCTCAGCGGGAGGTGGACCAGGCCCTTCGGGGCGCTGCCGGCGGAGAATGACTGGAAGCGGCCGGCGCCGTCCTTGCGAAGGATTGACTCGGCGAGGATCGAGCGCGCCGAATTGCCGGTGCACAGGAACAGCACATTGTACATCCGATCAGACACGGGCTTTCCCCTTTCGCTTTGGAGAGCAGCAGGCTTGCAGGCTGTCGACCACCGGCTCGCAGACCTCCGGCCGTCCGCCGCAGCAATCCCGCAGCAGGAAAACCGCGACATCGCGGAATTCGGCGAGGTTGGCGCGGTAGACGATCGAGCGGCTGCGGCGCTCGGAGGTGACGAGGCGCGCGCGCGTCAGGATCGACAGATGAGCCGATAGCGTATTCGGCGGGACTTCCAGCTGACGCGCGAGATCGCCGGCGGCAAGGCCGTCGGGCTCGTGCCTGACCAGCGTCCGGAATGCCTCCAGACGGGTCGACTGGGACAGGGCGGCAAGCGCCAGCACCGCCTCTTCAGTTTCCATATATCCAGATTTATGGAAATATGGGGGGCCGTCAATCTGAAATCCGAAGTGCCTGCAGAGGCTGTTATTTCGAATATTCTAGAAATACGGTTGACGGCGCGGGCGATCGGGTGCATTGTGGAGGCATGAAGATCGCCGACGCAGCAGCACGTTTGGAAGCCCTGGGTAATCAGACCCGGCTTCAGATCTATCGCGCCCTGGTCCGGGCCGGGCATTCGGGCATGCCCGTCGGTCGCTTGCAGGAGAAGCTGAAAATCCCGGCATCGACGCTGTCTCACCACATCAAGTCTCTGGTCGCGGTCGGGCTCGTCAGCCAGGTCCGCGAATCCACGACCCTCGTTTGTCACGCGAACTTCGACGCGATGCGGGGGCTGGTGGATTTCCTGGCGGCGGAGTGCTGTGCGGACGAAGTCGGATGCGCGGGCGCTCAATCGGCGGCCTGATTTTTTTGCTGGCTTATTCGATGATTCTAGAATGATGGGAGTAACGAAATGACGACGGTAGCCATCATCGGGGCAGGGCCTGTCGGCCTCGCAGCGGCCGCGCACGTGCTGGAGCGCGGCATGTCACCCATCGTTTTGGAGGCTGGCCCGGAAGTGGGGCACGCGGTCCGTCAGTGGCAACATGTCCAGCTGTTCTCGCCGTGGGCGTACAACGTCGACAAGGCCGCTGCGCGCATGCTGGCGCCGACGGGATGGAATTCGCCGGACCCTCAGTCCTATCCGACCGGCGGCGAGCTGCTTGACCGATACCTCGCGCCACTCGCAACGCGAACGCCGCTGCGTGAGGCGATCCGGACCTCCAGCCGCGTCACCGCCATCAGCCGCGTCGGCTTCGACAAGGCGAAGACCAGGGGCAGAGCGCAGGCGCCTTTCGAAATCCGCTACCAGAACGGCAAGGGTCCCGAAGTTCTGCGTGCCGACGCCGTCATCGACACCTCAGGCACATGGTTCTCCCCCAATCCCGCCGGCCGCAACGGCTTGCCCGCGATCGGCGAGCCAGAGCGCGGCGACCGCATCGCCTATGGCATGCCGGACGTCCGGGGAGCGGGCCGCTCCCGATATGCCGGCAAGACCGTTGCTGTCCTGGGCGCGGGTCATTCGGCGGTGGGCACATTGATCGATCTCGTTCATCTCGCCGACGAAGTGCCGGGTACGCAGGCCCTCTGGCTTCTGCGCGGCGCCGATCCCGCAAAGGCCTTCGGTGGTGGTCGAAATGACAAGCTCGCTGCGCGCGGCGAGCTTGGCAGCGCCTTCGCTGCACTTGTTGCCGCCGGCAGGATCAAGGTCGAAACAGAGTTCGGCGTCACGCATCTCTCGGACTCCGAAGGTCGCCTCAAGATCGCGGCCGGCTCCTGTTGCGGTGGCCGCAGCGTGGTCGCGGACGAGCTGATCGTATCGACGGGCTTCCGTCCCGACTTCTCGTTTCTTTCCGAACTGCGCCTGCGGCTCGACCCGGCCATCGAGGCGCCGGTCGCCCTCGCGCCGCTCATCGACCCCAACGAGCATAGCTGCGGCACTGTGCGGCCGCACGGCGCGCGCGAACTCTCCCATGACGAGCCAGGTTTCTACCTGGCCGGCATGAAGTCTTATGGCCGAGCGCCGACCTTCCTGATGATGACAGGCTACGAGCAGGTCCGCTCGATTGCGGCGGAGCTTGCTGGCGACAAGGAAGCCGCGACAAGGGTCGAGCTTGTGCTGCCGGAGACCGGCGTCTGTACGCGCGGCGGTGTCGAAACAGCCAGCGCGACGGGTTGCTGCGGCGGCCCGGCGAAGGAGGAGTCGTCAGCCTGTTGTGCCGCTGATGAATCGGCCAAGAAGGCTGGAGCTGCGGGGTGCGGTTGCTCATGAGGCAAGTCCCTGCGGGCCAGGCCCGAGGCCCGCTCGCCGTCGTGCTCGCGCTCGGCACCGCGCAGACGATTGCGTGGGCGTCGAGCTACTATCTCCCTGCGATCCTGGCTGCGCCGATCGCGCGGGACCTCGGTCTCGCGCCGGCTTACGTCTTCGGCGCTCTGTCGGGCGCGCTCGTCATCTCCGGATTGCTCGGCCCACGCGTGGGGCATGCCATCGATACGTTCGGAGGGCGCAGCCTGCTCGCGATCTCGAACCTCGTCTTCGTGGCAGGCTTGCTGCTCCTGTCTGTGGCCCACGGCGTAGCGGTGCTGATCACGGCCTGGATATTGCTCGGGATCGGCATGTGCATGGGCCTCTATGAGGCGGCCTTCGCGACGCTTGCCCGCATCTACGGCACCAATGCGCGGCGAACCATCACAGGCATCACCCTGATCGCCGGCTTCGCCAGCACGCTCGGCTGGCCGCTCACGACGTGGCTGGCCTCCGAGTACGGCTGGCGTGTCGCGTGCCAGGTGTGGGCGATCATCCATATCGCTCTCGCCTTGCCGCTCAATCTGTCGCTGCCGCGCGCCGTCCCATTGGACCAGCAGCCGCGACCGGGCACGGCTGCGAGCCAACGACCTGGACGCCAGAGCGAGACCTTCGCGATGGTGCTGCTGGCTTACATGTTTGCCGCGGCAAGCTTCGTCAGCTCGGGAATCTCGGCCATTCTGCCGACCATGCTGGTTGCGTTCGGTGCGACTCCGGCACAGGCCTTGCTCGCGGGCGCGTTGGTCGGGCCTGCGCAGGTCGGCGCGCGCGTTCTGGAGGCCGGATGGCTCGCGCGGTTTCATCCGCTGCTCTCGGCGAGGCTGGCCATGCTCATGAATCCGATCGGTGTCGTTGCACTGGTCGCGGGCGGCCCGTTGCTCGCGACGACGTTCACGTTGCTGTACGGAGCGGGCAATGGCATCATCACCATTGCCCGTGGTACGCTGCCGTTGGCGCTGTTTGGGCCGGCGGGTTTCGGCAAGCGCGTCGGCATGATCGCGCTGCCTTCCAGAGTAACGGGTGCCGCCGCACCGCTCGCGCTGGGGCTGATGGTCGAGCACATCGGCAGCAGTGCGCTGTGGATCAGCGCGCTCGTTTCGCTCTCGGCCTTCTTTGCGCTCTTGCTGCTTCGTACGGAGCAGGCAACAGCGCCCCTCCAGGTGGGAGAGCAAAATTCCTAAGCTGAGCGGCAGGTCCCTGATTGCGGTGATGTGCATCGGCCAGGTCGGCAATCTGCTGCCGCATGTGACGCTGTCCGCAAACCTGGCCCAGCATCTGATGCCGACGTGGGGTCTTTCGGCAGCCGAAGGCGGTTTGATGGCGAGCGGCTATGCCTTCGGCTACATGCTCGCGGTGCCGGTGCTGACCACGTTGACCGACCGCATCGATGCGCGGCTCGTCCTTCTCTGGGGCTCGATCGTGAGCGGGCTCGCCACGGCAGCTTTCGGCATCTTCGCGCAAGGATTTTGGTCGGGCACGGCGATCTGGTCCTTTGCAGGCCTTGGATTTGCCGGCGCCTACATGCCGGGCCTGAAGGCGCTGACCGACCGGCTTCCCGCCGGCGATACCTCGCGGGCCGTCACGCTGTACACGTCGAGCTTCTCGGTCGGTGTCGGCATCTCGTTCCTGGTGGCGCAACTGATCGCCGATAGCTGGGGATGGCGGGCTGCTTTCCTTGCGACGGGGTTCGGACCTCTCGCAATGGTCCTCGCCTGCCTGCTGATCGACGCGCGGCAGCCCGCGCCGAAAGCGGGGCGTTTGCTCAACTTCGCGCCGGTCTTCGCCAATCGCGAGGCGCTCGGCTATATCCTCGGCTATGGCGCCCACTGTTTCGAGCTGTACGGCATCCGCACCTGGCTGGTCGGGTTCTGGACCTTCGTCGTCGCTCATCAAGGTGCGCCCTCGTGGCTCAGTCCCGTCGTGGTGAGCTTTTGCTTTGCGGTGATTTCGATGCCCGCCAGCATCCTCGGCAACGAGGCCGCACTGAAGTTCGGCCGCCACCGCGCGATCACCATTGTGATGATCGCATCTGCCTGTGTCGCGCTGGTCATCGGACTTAGTTCTACGGCTCCGGCATGGATACTTGCGCTGCTGCTGCTCGTCTACGGCCTGACGGTGCCGGCGGATTCCGGCGCGCTGACGGCGGGCATGTCAGCGGCTGCTGTGTCCGAACATCGCGGTGCAACCCTGGCTTTGCACTCGACAGTCGGCTTCGGCCTGTCTGCACTTGGAGCATGGAGCACCGGCGCAGCGCTCGACATCGCCGGCGGTCCACAGAGCGCGACCGGTTGGCTGCTGGCGTTCATCGTTCTCGCAATTGGGGTCGCGCTAGGTCCGTTCGCGCTGCTGTGGGCGCGGATGGCACACGCGAAGCAGCCCTGATTGCAAGAGCACTGCCCCGACATGAAAACACCCGCGGCGGATTGCTCCACGCGGGTGTGACGAACTCTCGACGATGCCATTATGCCGGTGTTTTGCCCGACGTGTCAAACTGACCGGAAGGCGCTGCCTTTTCAGTTTTAGAGGGGGCAGCTGTGCGGACTTACTGTCGGGCCGCGCCGCTGGCTCCCGGGATCTGTCCGCCGAACTTCGACGAGCCGGTGCCGCTGACGCTCGTCGGCCCGCCTGCGGTCCCGTTCGGGTCGGTCCTGGCCGCAGTCCGGCCGGGGCCGTGCATCATGTTCATTGAGTTGAACCAGCCGTGATGATGATGGCGTTTGGCGCTGTGGGCCGAGGCATAGCCGGTCGAGCAGGCCAGGACGATCGCTAAAGTAAGGGTTGCGGTTTTCATCGGTGTTTCCTCCAGTTGAGGAAACTGCGGAGCCAGGCGACTGTTCCTCAGCTGTTGCGCCGAACTGATGTTTTGCACCGAAACGTCAACGGCTTCGCCGCAAGCACAGGGCATGGGCCGGAAAGCGGCCTTCTACTGTGCATGGGGTTGTTTTCGAAACTTTTGTTTTGAGCTGGCCGAAACGGCCTGCTCAGCGCCGTCCGCGCGGGGCCTCGGCCTTGGCCGGCGGCTCGGTCTGCGGCGCGCAGGTCGCAGTCTGGAGCGAGGCCTGCGCCTGCGGCATCAGGCCGGGCTCGGCGGCGAGCGCCTTCATCACGATCAGGCCGGTGGTGCTGGGGGAGTCGATGATCAGGCGGTCGGCCGCGGTGATCTCCTCGTCCTCGGGCAGCTCGTTGTGCTGCGCTTCCGTCATCAGGTCGAGCTCGATCACCTTCTTGCCGGCCGAGCGGTCGTTGATGGCGTAATAGGCGATCTCGTTGCGGGTGTAGAACGACACCGACGTATAGGCCTGGCTCACCGGCACCGTCAGCTTGAGCGGGCCGCCCGCGAGGTCATAGCGGCAGATCGCGATCGCGAACGCCGGGTCCATGAACGGCATCGGCGAGGTCTGCGGATCGGCGATGGGAAGCTGGGTGACGCCGTTGAGCTTGGTCATCGGCGTCAGCCGCGAATAGGCGTCCTGCGTCGCGATCCGCGGCAGCGCCAGCACGCTGACGAGATGGACCACGAGGCCCAGCACCACGCCCGCGACGATCGTGAACAAGAGGCGGATCATGAGCAGCCCACCGTCTTGATGGTGGGCATCGGCGCGTCGCGCTGGGTGCGCGTGGCAACGCCGACCGGGGTGTCGTAGAGGCGCAGCATCAATGCGTAGCGCTCGATGCCGCCGGTCGGCAGCCAGTTGCCGGCGCGCGAGCGCGAGGCGATACGGATCTCGAACGAGCCGTCGGACGACCGCACGATCTCCTGGCTGGTGAAGCCGTAGCGCTGGAGCGAGTTGGCGACGAGATGGCCCTTGCGGTCATAGAGCGTCAGCGTCCAGAACCGAGCCGGCGGCGTCACGCCGGAGACGACGACGTCGCAGCGGCCGTCGAGCGCCTTCTTCTTGTCGTCGGCGGTCGCGGTGAAGGCGACGCCGTCACCGGTGCCGATCGGCAGCTCGCCGTTGCGCACGATGGTGGCGCGCGAATAGGGATCGACGTCGGCGGTGCCGGTGCGCGGGCGCGCGGTCCAGGGGCCGATCGTCAGCGCGCCAATCTCGGTGCCGCGCGTCGTCGTCATCCAGGTCGCGCCCAGGCCAACCACGGTTGCGAGCAGAAGCGCCGTCAATGTGATCAGGATCAGCCGCACGGACGTCGATCAGTTCTTGCGCGGGCCGGATGCGTTCGCATTCTCTTCCGCATAGTTCTGCGGGAAGGCGAGCGCGCTCGTCGACGGCGACGGCCTGGCCTGCTTGCTGTCGTCGGCCGCAGATTTGTTCGCTGTCTTGGCGGCGTCGTCGAGCAGCTTCTCGACGCGCACCAGGATGTCGGCGCCGCGCTTGGTCAGCACCGGCGGCGGACCGGGCTTGGTCTCCAGCACTTTCGGCGCCGCGCTGGCCTGCGCGTTCGCATCCTTCGGCTGCGGCGGCAGCTTCTGGCCCATGCCGATGCCGGGGATCTCCCGGACCTCAACGCCCTGATGCGCGGCGACCATGATGTCATGCCAGGTCTGCGCCGGCAGCGAGCCGCCGGTCATGCGGTTGGTCGGCGAGTAGTCGTCATTGCCGTACCAGACCGCGCAGGTGAAATTGCCGGTGTAGCCGACGAACCAGGCGTCGCGATACGCATTGGTCGTGCCGGTCTTGCCCGCGGTCGGAATGCCGTCGAGCGCCGCGCGGCGCGCGGTGCCTTCGCTGACGACGTGGCTCATCATGCCCGCCATGTCGGCGGCGATGTTCGGCGGAATGGCCTGTTTCGGCTTCGGCCCGTCGCGGTCCCAGCGCCAGACGAGGTCGCCGGCGCCGGTGCGCACCTCCAGCACCGAATGCGGCGTCACCGACTTGCCGCGGTTGGGGAAGGTCGCGTAGGCGACGGCGTGCTCGATCACGGTGACTTCGTCCGAGCCGATCGGCAGCGACGGCGTGTCGGGCAGGGGAGCCTTGAGGCCGAAGCGGCGCGCGACCTCGACGATCTTGGCGCGGCCGATCTTGGCCGGGTTCGGCGCCTTCGGCTGTTCCTTCTGGCCGATCGCGATCGACAGTTTCACCGGCACGACGTTGATCGAGCGCGTGATCGCCTGTGTCAGCGTGACCGAGCCTGAATAGGAATGGCCATAGTTCTGCGGGCACCAATTGCCGATGCAGACCGGGCCGTCGACCACGACCGAGTTCGGTGTGAAACCGTTCAGGAGGGCGGTGGTGTAGACGTAGGGCTTGAACGACGAACCGGGCTGGCGATAGGCGTCGGTGGCGCGGTTGAACTGGCTCGCGCCGTAGTCGCGGCCGCCGACCATGGCGCGGATGCCGCCGTCGAGATCGGCGACGACGGTTGCAGCTTGCGTCGCGTGATAGTCGCGGCCGAACTGGCGCAGCTGGTTCTCGATCGCGTCTTCCGCGGCCTTCTGCACGTTGGCGTCGATCGCGAGGCGAACGACGAAGACGCGCTCGGTGTAGGATTTCGGGAAAGTGTCGACCAACTTGCGCATCTCGTCGAAGGCGTAGTCGAGATAGTAGTTCGGCGAAGCCTCGTCGCGGCGGTCGACGGCGAAGGCGGGGTTGCGGCGGGCGCCGAACACCTGGCCCTCGGTCATGAAGCCGGCATCGACGAGGTTGTCGAGCACGACGTTGGCGCGGGCGCGGGCGGCGGGCAGGTTGATGTGCGGGGCGTATTTCGTCGGCGCCTTGAACAGGCCGGCGAGCATCGCGGCTTCCGCCAGCGTCACGTCGCGCGCGGACTTGTTGAAATAGAAATGCGCTGCGCCGTCGACGCCGAACGTGCCGCCGCCCATATAGGCGCGGTCCAGATACAGCTTGAGGATCTCGTTCTTGGTCAGCCGCCATTCCAGCCAGACCGCGAGGAACGCTTCGTTGATCTTGCGCTCGATGGTTCGCTCGTTGCTCAGGAACAGGTTCTTGGCGAGCTGCTGGGTGATCGAGGAGCCGCCCTGGCGGACGCCGCCGGCCTGCGCGTTGGTGACGAGCGCGCGGGCGGTGCCGGCGATGTCGATGCCGAAATGGTCGTAGAAGCGGCGGTCCTCGGTTGCGAGCGTCGCCTTGATCAGCACGTCGGGGAAATCTTCCAGCGGGATCGAATCGTTGTGCTTGATGCCGCGGCTGCCGATCGGGTTGCCGTAGCGGTCGAGGAACGACACCGCGAGGTCGGACTTCTTCAGCCAGTCCTCGTCGGCGGTCTCGCGGAAGGCGGGGATGGCGAGCGTGAGCAGCAGCACGAGCCCGCCGAGCCCGAGGGTCGCGGCTTCCGACAGCGGCTCGATGAACACCCAGCGCTTCCACCGCCCGACATAGAAGCGGTCCATGAAGGTCGAGTAGCGCTCATAGAGCTCGCGGATGCCCTTGGCCGAGGAGAACAGCGAGGAGTCGATGCGCGCATCGAGGTCCAGGAAGAAATTCCGGACCTTGCTCTTCCAGTTGGATGGTGTGTTCTGGACCACCTAGAACCCTTGAGGCTCGGTACGATAGCGTTCAAGCACCCGGCCGGGGCGGCGCCGGGACGTCTTGAGGGAATGTTGCGGCAAACCCAAGGCGCCCGGCAAGCGTCCGAGGGACTTGTTGTTCCTTCTAGCCGAGCGGGGCCTATAAACCAATGGTCAGGCTCGCTATTTTGAACAACAGGCCTAATTGACCCCGGGTCATTACGGGCCTTGA
This sequence comes from Bradyrhizobium sp. B117, assembly GCF_038969555.1. NCBI lineage: Bacteria > Pseudomonadati > Pseudomonadota > Alphaproteobacteria > Hyphomicrobiales > Nitrobacteraceae > Bradyrhizobium > Bradyrhizobium sp. B117. The sequence continues at coordinate 6,875,896 of NZ_CP152414.1, read as the reverse complement.
GAGGGGCTTGCTTGCAGCAGACCGGCCGCACGCCCTAGATGACGTTAGCCGTAGCTCTTTCGAACCTTGTTGAGGCGCATGACCGCAGCTCCCAAACGACCTTCCGGCCAGGAAGGATTCTTCTGGAAAACCAAGACGTTGGAAGAGATGTCTGGGGAGGAATGGGAAAGCCTGTGCGACGGCTGCGGCCGCTGCTGCCTGAACAAGCTCGAGGACGAGGACACCGGCCAGATCTATTTCACCCATGTCGGCTGCAAGCTGCTCGATGCCGGCACCTGCGCCTGCAAGGACTACCCGAATCGTTCCGACATGGTTCCCGACTGCGTCCGCCTGACCCCGGCCAATGTCCGCACCCTGAACTGGCTGCCGCCGAGCTGCGGCTACAAGCTCGTCGCCGAAGGGCGCGACCTCTATTGGTGGCACCCGCTGGTCTCCGGCGATCCCAATACCGTGCACGAGGCCGGCGTCTCCGTGCGCGGCCGGGTCGAGGGCAGCGAGGAGGACATCCCGGACGAGGAGCTCGAGGACCACATCGTGCAATGGCCGGCTATGCTGCCGAAACGGGCACGCTTGAAGCGACGGCCGAAGGACTGATCCGCCGCAGGCGGGATCACATGTTCGGGATGGCCCCCGTGCGGGATGCACCCATGCGCAGCGGTGCCTGCCTGGGAAGGATTTTGCTCTCTACATTGCCTGCATAGAACGAATCCTTCGCGGCGTTGCGCCGCCCCATCACGTCCGATCGAGATGAACAAGTTCGACCGGCAGAGCAGTTCTGCCGACATCCAGGCGTTGCCCGACGATATCGCCGAAGAGCTGTCCCGCCTTCCGAGCGAGGTCATCAGCGTCGATGACGCGCCGTCCATCTCGCCGCCCGCGGCGCTGACCTCGGACGAGGTCCGCACCATCGTCATCAGCCTGATGCTGACGATGTTTCTGGCCGCGCTCGACCAGACCATCGTCGCGACCGCGCTGCTGACGATCGGGCGTCAGTTCCAGGACGTCTCGAACCTTTCCTGGGTCATCACCGCCTATCTGCTCGCCTCGACCGCGGTTGCGCCGGTGTTCGGGACGCTGAGCGACATCTACGGCCGCAAGGCCATGATCATCACCTCGCTCAGCCTGTTCGTCGCAGGCTCGATCCTGTGCGCGATCGCGCCGAACATGCCGATGCTGATCCTCGCGCGCGGCCTGCAGGGCCTCGGCGGCGGCGGCATCATGCCGGTCGTGCAGACCGTGATCTCCGACGTCGTGAGCCCGCGCGAGCGCGGCCAATACCAGGCCTATTTCTCCAGCGTCTGGATGGTCGGCGGCATTTTGGGCCCGGTGATCGGCGGCGTGTTCGCCGAGCATCTGCACTGGTCGATGATCTTCTGGATCAATCTGCCGCTCACGGCGGCGGCGCTCGCGCTGCTGCTGCCGAAGATGAAGAAGATCCCGGTGTTCCACCGCAAGCGCGAGGTCGACTGGCTCGGCGGCGTGCTGCTGATGGCCTCCGCCGTCGTCTTCATGCTGGTGCTGACCTGGGGCGGCACGCACTACCCGTGGCTGTCGCCGACCGTGCTCGCGATGGTCGGCGGTGCGGTCGCGCTCGCCGTCACCTTCGTCTGGCACGCGCGTCGCGCCGACGAGCCGTTCCTGCCGCTGCCGCTGCTCGGCGGATCGGTCGCGCCTTACGCGTTGGCGGCCGGCGGCTGCGCGCTCGGTGCGATCACTGGGCTCACGGTTCAGCTGCCGCTCTATTACGAGTCCGTCTATCACCTCAGCGCCAGCGAGGCGGGCCTCGCGCTGATTCCGCTTGCGGCGGTCTCGACCTGCGGCGCGGCGATCGCCGGCCGCACCATGGCGCGCGCCAAGCACTACAAGCGCGTCGCCATCATCGGCACGTCCTGGGCCGCGCTGTGCGGCCTCGGCCTCACATTCACGACCTTGCCGCTCTGGGCTCTGCTGACGCTGATGGCCGCGTTCGCCCTCGGCCTCGGCACGACCTTCCCGGTCTGCGTGGTCTCGCTGCAGAATTCGGTCGCCCGTCCGCAAGTCGGCACCATCACCGGCGCGCTGAACTTCTTCCGCTCGCTGATGTCATCATTCACGGTCGCGGCCTTCGCGGCGATCCTGCTGATCGCGCTCGGCGCCGACATTCCGCTCGCCGGAGAGCACCACGCCGCCGGCGGCGTCGTGATTCCCACCGAGGACATGCGGCACGCGTTCCGCTACGTCTTCGGCGCCGCTACAGCGCTGATGGCCGGCGCCGCGTTCTGCCTGATCATGATGGAGGAGCGGCCGCTCGCCGGTCCCTCTGTCACCAAGCATGTAGAGATGGCGGAGTAGGAGACCTAAGCGCGATTAGATTTGGATGAATCGTCATCGCGCTTTAGGCTGTTGTTTGCGCATGATCTTTCCGGAAAACCGCTTCGCACTTTTCCGGATCATGCTTTAGCCGCCGCGATCGGCATAGGGGTCTTCGTCCGAACTGCCCGCGGCGGCCTGCCGTGCTCTTGCCGCAAGATGGCTCTTGAGCCGTGCCAGCGCATCGGCGGACCAATCATGGACATCCGTGACCGCGACCCAGGCATCGACGTAATGCTCGGGCGCATAGACATGGCCAAATCCCATCGGCGTATTGGTTGCGACCGCCATGTCGAGGGCAAGCTGCAGCATCGTCACGATCGGATACCATCGCAGCTCCGGTGAGACGTCCGGCCCGCGCGGCGCGCTCATCCAGGCCGGGGCCCGAAAGGCATCGCGGTAGGCGAAGAACGTGATCGCGTCGCTGGCATATTGCAGGTAGACGATGCGCATCGCTCCCCAGGGCGTATCCGGCGGCACCGTGGGCCCGTTCTGGTTCATGAAGCGCACGATGCGGCTGTCGCGGAATTCCGGGAGCCACGCCGGCGAGCCAGGGTTGCGGTTTGCGGTGACCGAGCGCCAGATGCGGCTCTCGAACGGTGGACCGCTCCACAGCGCGCCGGCGATGGGATCGCCGATCGTCTCGAACAGCTCAGCGGATCTCTCCGAGTTGAGGGCGCCGAGGCTGAGCCCGTGCAGATACAGCTTCGGCCGCTTGTCTTTCGGCAGTGTCGTCCAGTAGCCGTAGATTTCCGCAAACAGAGCGCGCGCGGCCTCCGCGCCGTATTCGGGCTGAAACAGCAGCGACAGCGGGCTATTGAGATAGGAATACTGCATGGCGACGCTGGCGACATTGCCATGGTGGAGATATTCGACCGTGTCCATCGCCGACGGATCGATCCAGCCGGTGCCGGTCGGCGTGATGACGACGAGAACGGCGCGGTCAAAACCGTGCTGCCGCTTGAGCTCGTCGAGCGCAAGCCTTGCGCGGGCTTGCGCCGTGCCGGCGCCGCCGAGACCGACATAAACCCGCACGGGCTCCTGTGCGGCCTGTCCCGTGGCGGCGCTGATCTCGGCCGCGCGCGGGCCCGACGCGATGAAGCGTCGCCCCGTGCGTCCGAGCTCTTTCCATTTCACCAGCGATGCCGCACCTCCCGTTCGATCAGGATCGGTCGGCTGCGGCCGCTCGGGCTCGAACAAGGCGTCGAACTCGCGGAAGGATGAATCGAGCGCGTTGAACGCCGTTCGGATCAGGACATTGTTGGCGATCAACCAGAACAGCAGGCCTGCGACGAGCACGCCGATGACGTTGGCGACCTTCCGGGGGATGACGCGCTCCGTGCGCGCAGCGAGGACGCGAGCGACAAGCGCGAACAGCCGCCCCAGCACCAGCAGCACCACGAACGTGATCAGCGCCACGGCGCAGACCTTGAGTGGATGCGCGGTCTCGACCGGCGGCATCTTCATCACGGTGCGGATCGAGTTCTGCCATTCGGCGGCGCGCCACAGATAGATGACGACGACGATCAGGCAGCCGGTCGCGACCAGCGCATTGGCGCCTGACCTCAGGTGCGGCGAAGGTTCGGGCAGCTCGAGATAGTGCCACAGCCAGCGCCAGAGGTTGCCGGCGAGATAGCCGATCGCAAAGCAGCCGCCGGCGAGGGCGCCTTGCGTGAGATAGCTGCGCGGCACCAGCGTCGGCGTCAGCGCGGCCGCGAAGAACAACGCACCCAGCATGAGCCCGACGCCGGACAGCGAGAGCAATTGTCGCCGAATGAGCCGCGCCAGAGTCATGAAGGCCCCTTCCGATCGCCGCTAACCTCTGTTCGTGTCCGGGAAGCTGCTCTTCCGCGGCAGCAGGATCGTGAATTCCGTGAAATGGCCCGGCTCGGTGGCGACGTCGATCGTGCCGCCATGCTGCTTCACCACGATGTCGTGGCTCATCGACAGCCCGAGGCCGGTGCCTTCGCCGGCCGGCTTGGTGGTGAAGAACGGATTGAACATCTTCGCCTTCACCTCGTCGGGGATGCCGATGCCGTTGTCGCGGATGCGGATCTCGATGCGGTCGCCGCGGTCGCGGGTGGTCGCAGTCACCACCGGCTCGTAACCGGCAGCGCAGTTGTCCGCTTTGCGCCTCGTGACCGCGTAAAATCCGTTCGAGACCAGGTTCAAAAGCACCCGCGTGATCTCCTGCGGGAAGACGTCGGCGGAGCCGGCCGCCGGATCGAGCTCGCGTTTCACCGTCACGTCGAACTGCGGCTTCTCGGCGCGCGCGCCGTGATAGGCGAGATCGAGGCTCTCCTCGACCAGCGCGTTGATGTCGCTCAAGCGGTGCTCGCCGCCGCCCTCACGGGAATGCAGCAGCATGTTCTTGACGATGGAATCGGCGCGCCGTCCGTGCTGCACGACCTTTTGCAGGTTGTCCTTCAAGAGCCCGGTCAGCTCGTCAATCTCGTTGCGGACATCGTCGGCGAGCCGGACCGGTGCCAGCACCTCGTTGAGCTCGTCGGTCAACTCGGACGAGAGCGATGCAAAATTGTTGACGAAGTTGAGCGGGTTCTTGATCTCGTGCGCGATGCCGGCGGTGAGCTGACCGAGCGAGGCGAGCTTCTCGGTCTGGATCAGCCGGTCCTGCGCGGCGCGCAGATCGTTAAGCGATTTGGCGAGCTCCTGCGTGCGGTCCTGCACCTCGTTGAACAGGCGGGTGTTCTCGATCGCGATCACGGCCTGGTCGGCGAAAGTCTTGAGCAGGTTGATCGCCTTCTCCGGAAAATGACCGGCCTCAGGCCGCGTCACGCCGATGGTTCCGATCGCAACGCCGTCGCGCAGCATCGGCACCACGAGAATGCTGCGATAGCCTCGCGTCCGCGCCAGCTCCTTCATGGCCTCCGTGAGATCGGGCTCGTTCTGCATGTCGCTGCGGAACGCGTATTCGCCGCGCGCCGCCACCCGGCTGTGAATGCCTGACGCGGTCAGCGGCGCCGGGAACGAGCTGAGCAATTCCTCATTGCCGGCTTCGTTGTCGGTGCTGAAGGCGGCCAGATGCAGCATGCCGCCGATGACGCGCGTGACGGCGGTGGAATGCCCGCCGACCAGCGCCTTGGCACTGTCGGAGATGGCCTGGAACACCGGCGTGACGTCGGCCGGCGAGGCCGCGATCACCTTGAGGATGTCGGCGGTCGCGGTCTGCCGTTCCAGCGCTTCCCTCGTGGCGTTGAACAGGCTGACATTCTTGATCGCGATCACGGCCTGGTCAGCGAAGGTCTGGAGCAACCTGACATGATGATCATCGAACGTCCCCGTCGCGCGGCGCGTGGCGATGATGACGCCGATCGCCTCGCCCTCGCTCATCAGCGGCGTGAACAGCATGCTGCGATAGCCGCGCGCCCGCGCGATGTCGCGTGCGGCCGGCTCGAGCTCGGTGTCGGGTAGCTGCGCCGCGCTGCCGCCCGCCACGAGCGGGTAGGGCGGGAACTGCGCGAACGCCACCGGAAAGGACGCCTGGAGCACGCGGTCGCCGGCCGGATCGGTCGGCGTGAACGCCGCAAGATGCGCCGCGCCGTCGATATAGCGCAGCACCGCGGTGGAGAAGCCGCCGATCAGGCGGTTGGCATTGGCGGCGATGGCGTCGAATATCGGCTGCACGTCGGAGGGCGAGGCGGCCATCACCTTCAAGATGTCCGCCGTGGCGGTCTGCCGCTCCAGCGTCTGCTGCGTCTCGTTGAACAGCCGCGCATTCTCGATCGCGATCACGGCCTGGTCGGCGAAGGTCTGGAGCAGCTGCACGAGGTCGGGCGCGAATGCGCCGACCTCGGCGCGGGTGACGCTGATCATGCCGACCGGTGCGCCGCGGTTCATCAGCGGCATGAAAAGCACGCTGCGGAAGCCACGCAGCCGCGCGAGATCGCGGTTGAGCTGCGGGACGTCATCGGCTTCGCTGTCGGGAAACTGGATCGTCTCGCCGTCGCGCACCAGCTCGAAGGTCGGAAACTCCGTGATCTTCCGCGGGAACGAGGCCTTCAGCCCCGCGTCCGCCTCCGGGCTCGTCGGCGTATAGGCGACGAGATGCAGCTCGTCGCCGATGAATTGGAGCACGGTGGCGGAGAAGCCGCCGAGCAGGCGTTTCGAGCTGGATGCGATCGCCTCGAACACCGGCCGGGCGTCGGAGGGCGAGGCCGCGATGGTGCGCAGGATCTCGGCGCTGGCGCTCTGGCGGTCGCGCGCGCTCGCAAGCTCGCTGCGCAGCCGGGCGTTCTCGGCAGCGAGCGCATCGGCGACATCGTTGGAAGGGTTGGTCATTCGCAATCCGGCCTGATGCCGCGGCCCGCGCGGCACCAAGGCGGATTATCACATCTTCTGCGGCCGGAGCCAGCGCCCGCAGTGAGACCCGGCCTCACGTACCCGGCCGCGACACCTCGGTCTCCTTGCTGGTGATGAACTCCAGCAGCACGGGGATGCCCTCCTGCGTCTTCTGGATGCCGCGCTTGATCGCGGGGATGATGTCCTCGGGCTTCGTTACCCGCTCGCCATAGCCGCCGAAGGCGCGCGCCATCGCGGCGTAGTCGCCGGAGATGTCGGTCGAGCGATATTTCTCGGTCGAGACCGGCATCACCTTCAGTTCGATCGCCATCGAGAAATTATTCAGCAGGATCGACATGATCGGGATGCGCTCGCGCACCGCGGTCTCGAAATCCATGCCGGTGAAGCCGATGGCCGCGTCACCCCAGACATTGATGCAGAGCTTGTCGGGCTTTGCCAGTTTGGCGCCCATCGCGAGACCCAGGCCATAACCGAGCTGGGTCGTCTTGCCCCAGCCGAGATAGGTGAGGGGCTCGACCGATCTCCAGAACGGCGAGAGCTGGTCGCGCGGGCTGCCGGCATCATGGGTGATGATGGTGTTGTTGATGTCGACGGTGTGTTGCAGGTCCCAGAGCACGCGATAGGGGCTGAGCGGCGCGTCATTGCTGGTCAGCTTCGGCATCCATTTCGCCAGCCATTCCTTGTGCGAGGCCGCGATCTCGGCCGCGACCACGGACGCATCACGATCCGCGGTGACGGTCTTGCCGATCTCCTCCAGCAGCGCGTCGAGCACGAGCCCGGCATCGCCGACGAGGCCGATTTGAGCCTCGACATCCTTGTTGAGATGGTTCGGATCGAGCGTCGAATGGATGATGGTCTTGCCCTTCGGCATCGCGATGCCGAAATTGGTCTCGGTGAAGGAGCAGCCGATGCCGAAGATGACGTCGGCCTCGGCGAGGAATTTCGGGACCGCGCGCGGCACGGCGAGGCCACCGGAGCCGAGCGAGAGCGGATGCGTTTCCGGGAACGACGACTTGCCGCCGAGGCTGGTGGTGACGGGAATAGCGAGCCGCTCGGCGAGCCGTTTCAATTGCGGCCAGGCCTGCGCGTAATGCACGCCCTGGCCGGCATAGATCACCGGCCGTTTCGCAGTCACGAGCAGGTTTGCTGCCTCCTTCACGTGCACAGGATCGGCGCCGTAGCGGGTGCGCAGTACCGGCGTGTAGTTCAGCGGCTCCGGCACCTCCTCGTTCCACATGTCGGAAGGGATCTCGACGATCACAGGGCCGCCGCGGCCGTTCTTGAGTTTCGTGAAGGCGCGGCGGAAGATGTTGGCGACCTCCGCGGCCAGGATGATCGGCTCGGATGATTTCGCGAACGGCTTCATCGCCTCGCTGGAATTGAAGTTCGGCTCGATATGCGAGAGCCGGCGCTGATAGCCCATCGGCAACACCAGCACGGGCACGGACTCGCCGAAGCACTGCGCGACGCCGCCCATCGCATTCTCCGCGCCCGGTCCATGCTGCATGCAGAACGCGCCAATCATGCGTCCCGACGTCACCCGCGAGATCGCATCCGCCATGTGGATACCGACGCGCTCCTGCCGCACCATCACCGGGCGGATCTCGGCCTTGGCCGCGTGCTCGATCAGATGATTGACGGGATAGCCGCAGAGGATCTCGATCCCCTCGCGCCTCATGATTTCCGCAATGGCGGTGCCGAGCTTCATGGCGTCTCTCTCTCTCCCTGGCGAGGCCGGTTGCTCCCGGCTAGTTGAAGAGAGAGGATCAGGAAATGCGGGAAGCGTAAAGCACGCGCGGTGAACGCGGCGGTAGGCCAGCTATGCACCGCGAGCGTGCATCGGCCCCGGCTGGCGATAATGGCCGCAGCCGCCCGGCGTCGACCGCATGCGCTGCAGCAGGCGCGAAGCAGCCACTAGATCCGGCGTCTCGAAGCCCTCGGTGAACTCATCATAAATCGGGGCGAGCAGGCGAACAGCCTTGGGCCTGCGGCCGGTCGCAATCCAGTGCGCGGCCAGGTCTGTGGAGATGCGCAACGCGAAGGTCATCGCGCCGATGGCGCGCGCTTCGGCGAGTGCCTGCTGTAGCCGCTGCTCGGCGCGCAGCGGCTCGCCGGCGTGGAGAAGGACCGCCGCCTCGACCCGTTGAAGTTCCGACCGGCACCAGCGCTCGCCCTGACGTTCCTGATGGGCGATCGCCCGCGTGATGACCTCGCGCGCCTCCGCGATCCGCCCCTGCCGCAGATAGGCGCGGGCGAGAACGGCGAGATAGCTGCCGATCCGCATCAGGAAGCGAGATTCGATCAGTTCGTCGATCGCGGCGCGAATGTCGTCCACCGCGCGCGGATCGCCACGCAAGTCGCGAAGGCAGGCGGAGAAATAGCGCTCGACCGGGACCCAGCGCGAGATGCGCTCACGTTCCAGGTTGCGACGCAGCCGCATCGTGAAGCCCTCGAGCGCATCCAGATTGCCGGTTTCGAGGGCGACAGGCAGCGCGGCAAGCCCCAGCGCGTTCGACTGCGACACCCAATGGCCGCCGCGGTCCGCGGCGTCGACCGCGTCGCGGGCTAGCCTTGCCGCATAGTCGGGTTGCCCTTGCATCCACGCCACGAAGGGCAGGTTGAAGCGGACGGTGATGAACCGGTAGACCTCGTTCGCATCCTTGCGCGAACGGCCCTCGGCCAGCGAATAGGTTGCCGCAAGACGATCCAGAACCGGGCGGCTCTTGCTCAACTCGCCGGCAAAGGCGCGGGCCCAGGCCAAGGCCCGATCCGCTTCGGACGTTGCCGTCAAATCGCGGGCGCGGTCGGCGAGCGCGGTGGCCTCCTCGAGATGGGTTATGGCGCGCGGGATCTGGCCGATCTGCAACAGATAAAAGGAAAAACCCACCAGCGCGCGCTGCTGATACTCGATGTTGCCGGCCCGCCGCGCAAAGGCGATGGCGGCGAGCCAGGCAACCTCGTTCTCATTCGACATTTTACGCGCGTAGAACAGGCTCCATCCAAGGGCGCAGGCGAGCTTTGCCTTTGGCAGATCGTCGCACGCGACCGTCTTGGCCAAGGCGAGCGCGTCCTCCAACCGTGCCTGCGCTTCCGACAGGATGGAGGTTTCCGACCACAAGGTGATCGCCGCAACCGTAAGCCTGATTCCGAGGGCAGGATCGCCAGCCTCGCCAAATGCCCATGACAGCGCAGTTCGCAAGTCGGCGATGCGACCGAGGTAGCGCTGGGTCCAATCGGCCGGCTCACGCCAGTTCCACTCCTCCTCGGACCGTTCGAACAGCGCGAGGACGCATTGTGCATGGCGGCGCAGCGCCTGGTCGCAGGCCGGATCGCCCTTGCGCCGCTCGGCGGCATACCGCCGTGTGCTGTCGAGCAGCCGATAGCGCAGGCTCGCGCCCCACGTCTGCGCGCTCAACAGCGATTTGGCGACGAGACTGCCAAGGCCGGTGACGACGTCGATCGGGATGAGCCCCGCGGCCTCGGCGACGAAAACCGCGTCCTCGGCGTCAAAGGCGTCACTGAACACCGACAGCAGGCAAAACAGTCTCGCTTCCTTCTGCGACAGCAGACGGAAGCTCCAGTCGATCGTCGCCATCAGGGTTTCATGACGCGGCGGCGTACCGTCGGCGCTGGGGGCGCGGAAACCCAGCTTTTGATCGAGCAGCGCCACCAATTCGCGAGGATTGAACCTGCCAATCTGGGCCGCCGCCAGTTCGATCGCCAGCGGAAGGCCGTCGAGCGATTGGCAGATCGAGGCGACGTCCTCGCAATCGTCATCAGCGAACTGATAGTCCGACCACTCGGCGGCGCGGCGGACGAACAGCTGGACCGCCGGGAATCTCAGGGCCTCATCGACGGTCAGGGCAAGGCCGGATTTCGGCGAGGCCAGGGAACCAAGCCGCACGACATGCTCGGTGGCGGTGCCGAGCGGCTCGCGGCTGGTCGCGAGCAGCCTGGACGGCGAGGTGTCCGTCAGGAACTTGCCGGCAAAGATCGTGGCAGCGGGCAGCACATGCTCGCAATTGTCCAGGATGAGCAGCATCTGCCGCGGCCTCAGATAATCGAGGGCCGCCGCCAGACCATTGTCGGTATTGCCTCTGATGCCCAGTGCCGTTACCAGCGCCGCGCCGAACAGCGTCGGATCGGAAATTGTCGCGAGGTCGACGAAGCAGATTCCGTCCCGGCAGCGTGGCGCGTAGGTCCGTGCGGCCGCGACGGCCACGGTTGTCTTGCCGATCCCGCCTGCGCCAGCAAGGGTCACGTGCCTGTTGTCGGCCAACAGGTCGGCGATTTCGACGATCTCCGTTTCACGGCCAACGATGTCGCGCAACAATGGCGGGTTGGGCAAGGGGAGCGGATCGGCCAGCGCCGGATCATCCTCGATCTCGCCGATGCTGGCTTGGACGTCGGCGATGAACTTGTACCCGCGGCGCGCCACGGTCGCGATGTAGGCGGGCTCGATCTGGGTATCTCCCAGCGAACGCCGCAAGCTCCACATGTTGACCTTGAGATTGCTGTCGTGGAGGAAGGTGCCCGGCCAGGCCGCCGCCATCAGCTCATTCTTGCTGACCAGCTCGCCGCAGCGCTGCACCAGCAGCTGCAAGAGCTCGAATGCGCGTCCGCCCAGTTTGACGGGGCGCCCGTCGAGCAGGAGGAGCTGTCGGCTGGGAACCAGTCGAAACGGGCCGAAGCAGTAGGTGAGTTCCTGCCGGCGTGTGCCCCGTTGCCGTGTCTCCGTGGCAGCCCGCATTGATCATTGCCAATCGATCGAACAGATCGCCTGCAATTATCACGCGCTGCAAACTTGTTGAAGTGAGCCGTTCTGAATTCGCACGAATCCTGCGGGCGCTTGCCCGCAGGACGGCTGCGACAAAACCGCTCGCGCGGGGTTTCGGCTATTTTGGTGGCCTGCCAAGAACTGCCATGCGCATGACCTCGACGCCGCCATCGGCAAGTTCCGGAAGCCTGGCGAACCACGCCTGCACATAAGGCATCGCGTTATGCGCGTCGAAATCGGCCTGGCTGGCGAACACCTCGTAGAAGATGAAGTGCCCGGGTTTGGCGCGGTCTTCCTGCAGAAAATAGACCAGGTTCTTGGGATCGCCGCGAACGAGGTCAATCAGTGGCAGTGTGGCGGTGCGCAGTTCCTCTTCCTTCCCTGGCTTGGCGCGGATCTGGGCCACCACCGAATAGGCGCCTTCCGGAATTTCCTGGTAGCGCACGCGCGGAGCTTCCTGGGCGACGATTGGTGCCGCCGTCACGGCCATCGAGGTAGCAAAGAGCAGGGCGCCGAGCGAATTGCGGATGAGGATTTGCATGATGAAGTCCTTCACATTGCGATCGGGGGCGCCTTGCCGGGCGGAAGCCGGTCGCCCGAGGTTTGACGGGTCAGCGCACGATTGTTTGTTGTCGCTTTGCCAGGGCCTCGCTGAAACGCTGCTTGACCGGGCCGAGCGCTTTGACGAATTCGAGCTGCTCGCCTTCGGGCCCCTTGCAATAGATCAGCTCCCAGCCGTTCGAGGGTTCCGCGGTGACCCGGTTGGTGTTGGCGCTGCGGGGCGCCGCCTTGCGGTCTGCTTCCGTCATGACGCGGATGGTGCGGTTCGCTCTCACCTGCGTCATGCCACGGCGCGCGGACTCGGCTTCGAGGTCGGCGATGAACTTGTTGAAGTCGACGTCATCACGAACGTAGAAGCAGATGTGCATCATGCGCGGAAACGCCGGGCTCATGTGCTCCACCGGCTCGGCAAAACTCTTCGCGCTGCCCATCGGCTGATCGGCTTCGCGATATTGCAGCAGTTCGAGCACCATGTTGTCGAACTGGATGAAGCGGACATCGAGCCTCTGCGCACCGCTTCTGAGGTCGGGAACGCCGATGGTCCTGGGATTGACCCCGCGCGCATTCGCCTCGATCTCCTGATCGGCCAGCAGCGTGTTCTGCACGCCGTCGCCCTGGAAGTCGCCGTGACGGAACACTTCGGTGCCGCCGAGCACCTCCGTATAGAACTGATAGGCCCGTTCCATGTTCTGAACCGTCAACCCGAAATGCTGGACGCCCTGGAGCCGCGCGCCGAGCGGCGCCTCATCGCGCGCGGCTGACGACACGCCGCCGGCGTCCTGCGCTGCGGCCCGCGCGTCGGTCGCCGTGCCGGCGACGAGGCCGGTGACGACGGCTGCGCCGGCTGTCTGGAGCAGGGTGCGGCGACCCATGTCAGTGGCGTTGTCTGCTTCATCCGTCATATCGCTCTCCGTCATCATCAGGTGGGTTGGCGTGTGTTGTCCTTCCGGCCGGAATAGCGCTCGGCCGGGCTGAGTCCGCTGCGCTCCCGGAGCCTCAATCGGCGACGGGAAGCGGAGCTGCGGGATTGACGAGCCCTTCCGAACGGAGCTCGCGCCAGAAGTCGGCGGGGATGGCTTCCTCAAGCGCGGCGCGATCCTCGGCGATGCGGCTCGGGCGGCTCGCGCCGGGAATCACGGCCGCCACCACCGGGTTGGCCAGCGCAAACTGCAAGCCTGCCGCTTTCATGCTGATGCCGTAGCGGTCGGCAATGGCCTTGATCCGCGCCACCTTGTTGAGGATTTCCGCAGGCGCCGGCGCATATTCGAAGTTCGGACCGCCGACGAGCGCGCCCGAACTGTAGGGGCCGCCGACGACGATCGCGAGCTCGTGCTCGGCAACCATCGGCATCACCCGTTGCAGCGCCCGTGCATGATCGAGCAGCGTGTAGCGGCCTGCGAGCAGGAAGCCGTCGGGGCGCGGCTCTTCGAGCGCGAGCAGCAGCTCGATCGGCTCGACCCGGTTGACGCCGAGGCCCCACGCTTTGATCACGCCTTCGTCGCGCAACCGGTCGAGCGCCTTGAACGCGCCCTTGCGCGCGGTTTCGAAGACCGAAAGCCATTCGTCGCCGTAAAAATCCTGCGCGACGTCGTGCACGAAGGCGATGTCGATGTGGGAGGTAGCGAGCCGCTTCAGACTATCTTCGATCGAGCGCAGCGTCGCGTCCCCGGAATAGTCGTTCACGATCCTGTTCGGGCGCCCGTATTTGAACACGCCACCCTTTTCGCCGAGGTCGCGGGCGCTGACATCCTCGATCTCGTCCAGGATCAGGCGTCCGACCTTGGTACTGACGACGTAGTCGCTTCGCGGCCGGCCGGCGAGCGCGGTGCCCATGCGGATCTCGGCAAGACCCGCGCCATAGAAGGGCGCGGTGTCGAAATAGCGGATGCCGTCGTCCCAGGCCGCATTCACCGTCGCGAGCGCTTCCTGCTCCGGGATGTCGCGGAACATGTTGCCGAGCGGCGCCGCACCGAAACCCAGCTTCCCCGGCAGAATATCCTTGAGAGCCATGTTGCGAGTCCTTCTGTGACCGCCGATACGATTCCTGCGGCGCGGCCGGTCTCAGTCGGCCGCGGACGTGTCTGCGCTTCTGATGAACGCCGCGACCTCGCGCGGATGCGACAGCATCACCGCGTGGCTGCTTTTGATCTCCGTCACCTTCGCGCCCGAGCGCTTGGCCATGGTGCGCAGCAAGCTCGGAGGGATAATGTGATCCTCCATCGTCACCATGTAATAGGTCGGCTTCGTCTTCCAGGCCACGCGCTCGACCTTGGTCTGCACCGCCTGCAGTCCAAACGGCAATTGCGCCGCAGCCATGAAGCGGGTCGTGGCCGGGTCGACACCGGCGGCGAAGGAGCTCGGGAATTTATCGCGCTCGACGAAGAGATAATTGCCCTCAGTGACCAGCGGACCCTTGTGCTCGCCGGGCGGCACGGGTGCTTCCGACAGCGTGCTGACCGACTCCCCGACATCGGGAGCATATGCCGCGAGATAGACCAGGCTGCGAACCTTCGGATTGTCGCCGGCTTCCGTGATGACCATTCCACCATAGGAATGCCCGACGAGAATGACCGGATGCCGCGCCTTGGCGATCACGCGCTCGGTTTCCGCGACGTCGTCTCGAAGCGAGATCGTCGGCTGCTGGACGACGAGCACTTCATAGCCGGCCTTCGAGAGGATGTCGTAGGTGTCCTTCCAGCCCGAGCCATCGACGAAGGCGCCGTGGACAAGGACGATGGAGACGGGCCTCTCGGCCGCGACCGCGGGGGCGGCCGCTGCGATCGACATTGCAGCAAGCGTAAAGATAAGCGACTTCATACCAGGCTCCGATCCTTGATACGGCGGCATTGCCGTTGATCACCCCTTCACTAGCGCAGGCGAGAATTGCGATATTTCCGATTCCTGCGCGATGACGGACGCATCTTGCTCATTCGCGGAGAGATCCGCTTTCGAAGCGAAAGCGCGCCGCGCGCCAAGCCTTTGCTTTGCCTGCCTTTTACCTCTTTTAACCGCGCGGCCTCTGGACTTCGTCATCGCCGCTTGTGACAAATTCGCAGATCGGCGTGGCAGCGGCCGGGGCTGCAACTCACCACCGGATGGAATGATCGCTCGCTTGCGATATGGGGCCGGGATTCGCCGCAACTTGCGGAGGTCGTGATGGCACTCGTGACGCATGGAGATGATAAATACAAGAACAGCGAGAAGCTCGCGGCTGCGAGCGATTGGCCGGGACTGAGCATCGAGCATCGCAGGTTCGAGGCGGGACGCCAGGCAACGCCCGTCCCCATCTGCACCGAAATCGTCATGGTGCTGTCAGGTGGCGGCATGGTGTGCCGGATCGGCAATGGTGAAGTCCAGAAAAGTCTCGCGCGGCCGGGCATGAGCTACCTCGTGCCTGTGGGGACGCAGGAGAGCCATCTCGAACTGTCGGATCGGATGGAATGCCTTCATCTCTATCTGCCGCCGGCGCTGCTGGACCAGAGTGCGCTCGCGGATTTCGATATCGATCCGGCGAAAGTCGAGATCGCCTACGCGCACGGTCTGACGGACCAGGTGCTGTTCCACATCTGCTCGCCGCTTCGCGATCTGCTTCATCGCCCGCGCCAGCCGACCGATGCGCTTTTCGTGGAGGGAATCCAGGTTGCGCTCGCAGCGCACCTTCTGGGGAACTATACGATCGACCGCTGGCGCGCGCCCGACAAGTCGCCGTCGCTCGACTCGCGGCGCCTCCAGCGCGTGCTGGACTATATCGAGGCTTCTCTCGGCAGCGATATCAGGCTCGAGGATCTGGCGGCCCAGGCCTGCCTCAGTCCCTATCATTTCTCCCGGCTGTTTCGCGAAGCGACCGGGTTGTCACCGCACCGTTATGTGACCGATCGCCGCGTCCAGGCTGCGCGGCACGAACTCGCACGCGACCGCTTGTCGCTGGTCGAAATCGCGCTGGCGTTCGGCTTCGGCTCGCAGGCCAATTTCACGCGCGTGTTCCGCAAGGCCGCAAGCCTCACGCCGGGGCAATATCGCGAATTGTGCTGCGGCCAGGCTGACGTGAAAGCCGATCGTGCCAATACGGCATTCCGCAGGGATTGTGCATGATCCCGCAGGATTCGGAAATACTGCCCAGCCTGCATCGGGCAGTGCTGGCGTGCCGACCAGATCCGCAAGGGGATATATCGACATGATCGAACTCACGGTGAACGGGATCAAGCGCCAGGTCGACGTCGTTCCCGAGATGCCTCTGCTCTGGGTGCTGCGCGACGAGCTCGGCATCACCAGTGCCAAATACGGTTGCGGGGTCGCGCAATGCGGGGCCTGCACCGTTCACATCGACGGCAAGGCGGTGCGGTCCTGTCAGTCGCATATCGGCGAGGTCGCGGGCAAATCGGTCGTCACGCTGGAAGGCCTGGACAACAAGGACCAGCACCCGGTCCTGCAGGCCTGGATCGAGCATCAGGTGCCGCAATGCGGCTACTGCCAGACCGGACAGATCATGCAGGCGATCTCGCTTCTTGCGCGGATCTCCAAGCCGACCGACGAGCAGATCAATCAGGTGATGTCCGGTAATCTCTGCCGCTGCGGCACCTATCCGCGCATCCGCGCGGCGATCCATGCGGCGGCGGCCAAGAAGATTGCGGAGAAGTGAGATGGGCCACATGCAGACCCTTTCGCGTCGGGCTTTCGTTTTCGGCTCCGCTACCGTCGCCGGCGGCATTGCCTTTGGTGCCTATAGTCCTGCCGAAGCGGCCGCGCCGAGCGCCGATAGCAATCCGCTGGCCGCGGGCCTCGCCCCGAACTCGGTGACCTTCAATCCCTGGGTCGAGATCAGCCCGGACAAGATCACGCTGATCGCACAGCACGCCGACATCGGCCAGGGCGTCGGCTCCGTGCAGTCGATCATGATCGCCGAGGAGATGGACCTCGATCCCGGCCAGTTCGAGATCCGCTTCGCTGGTCCCAGTCCCGCCTATTTCAACACGGGCTTCGCCGACGAGTTCGCGCCGTTCGTGGCCGCGGACCAGAGCCCGGCCGCCGAGGAAGCGCGTGCCAAGACGCTCGAATGGTTGCGACAAGCCGGCTTGCAAATGACGGGTGGATCGAGCTCGATTCCGGACACCTATCAAAAGCTGCGTGTTGCCGGCGCGGTGGCACGCGAGACGCTGAAGGCCGCTGCGGCCAAGCGCGCGGGCGTGGCCATGGCCGACCTCCGCACCCAGTCCGGCCATGTGATCCTGCCCGATGGCAAGAAGATCGCCTATGTCGATCTCGCCGCGGACGCTTCAAAAATTCCGCCGGTGCTCGATGCACAGCCGCGCGACCCGTCCAAATGGCGCATGCTCGGCAAGCCGATGATGCGGCTCGACGTCTGCTCGAAAGTGATGGGCGAGCTGAAGTTCGGCATCGATATGAAAATGGACGGCATGCTCCATGCCTCCGTCAAGCTGAACCCCAACAAGGGGCAGCCGCTGAAATCCTACGATGCCGGCAAGGCGCGTGCGATGCCGGGGGTCAAGAAGATCCTCGAAATCAGGAATGGCGTCGCGGTGATCGCGACGAACAGCTGGTACGCCATGAAGGCGGTCGACACCATCGTTTGCGAGTGGGCACCCTCGGCCTATCCCGCCGAGCAGGCCGACCATTGGAAGGTTCTGGAGAATTCGTTCAAACCGGAATTCCTTGGCAAGGAGTGGAAGAAGATCGGCGATATTGAAACCGGGCTGAAGACGGGCGCGCGCGTCGAGGCCGAGTATCGCGCTCCTTACGTGGCGCATCAGCCGCTCGAGCCGCTCAACGGGATCGGTCTCGTCACCGACAAGGGCATGGAGATCTGGGTCGGCCATCAGAGCCCTCGCTTCGTACAGTATGTCGCGGCGACGGCGATCGGCCTCAAGCCGGAGCAGGTCACTTTCCACAATCAGTGGACTGGCGGAAGCTTTGGCCACCGTCTCGAATACGAGAACGTCCGCGTTCTCGCCGAGATCGCCAATCAGATGAAGGGAACGCCGATCAAGCTCGTGCTCTCGCGCGAGGAGGATTTCCTCCAGGACATTCCGCGGCAGATTGCGATCGCCCGGCACACAGGGACCGTCGACAAGGGCAAGATCGTCGCGGCCGATCTGCAACTGGCCTCGACCACTCCGCTCAAAGGGCTGCTCGAGCGTTCGGGCACGCCGTCGAAGGATCCCGACGGGCAATTGGCAGCCGGCTTGTGGAACGTCTATTACGACATCCCCAATTTCCGCGCCACGAGCTACGAGGCGCAGGGACTTTCGCCAAGCACGACGTGGCGGTCGGTCGGCGCCTCGACATCGGGGTTCTTTACTGAAAGCTTCATCGACGAGCTGATCCATGCAGCGGGCCTCGATCCGATGAAGGCGCGCATCGCGATGTGCACTGTGCCGACCTATCGCAAGGTGCTGGAGACGGTCGCGGAGATGTCGGACTGGAAGGGACCGCTCGGTAACGGCAGAGGGCGGGGCGTCGCGTTCGTTGAATCCTTCGGAACGCCGGTGGCCGAAGTCGTCGAAGTGAC
Source organism: Bradyrhizobium sp. B117 (assembly GCF_038969555.1). NCBI lineage: Bacteria > Pseudomonadati > Pseudomonadota > Alphaproteobacteria > Hyphomicrobiales > Nitrobacteraceae > Bradyrhizobium > Bradyrhizobium sp. B117. The sequence goes on along the minus strand of NZ_CP152414.1, from coordinate 6,857,363 downwards.
GAAGACCGATCGTGGCATCAGGATCGACAAGGTCTGGGTCGCGGTTGACGTCGGCAAGGTCGTCGATCCCGTCAATTTCGAGAACCAGGTGCAGGGCGGCGTCGTGTGGGGGCTCGGCCACGCCATCAATTGCGAGCTCACCTACGCCAAGGGCGCGGTGCAGCAGACCAACTACAACCACCACGAAGCGATGCGGATCTACCAATGTCCGGTCATCGAGGTGCGCGGGCTCGAGAACGATCCGAAAGTGCGAGGCGTCGGAGAGCCGCCGGTTCCTCCCGCCGCGCCCGCGCTCGCCAACGCGATCTTCGCTGCGACCGGACTGCGGATCCGCGAAATGCCCTTCAACAAGTTCATCGATTTCGTGTGAGGATCAGCAATGAAGACGTCTCTGATTGCGCTCGTCCTCGCCGCGTCCACGATCGCGGCTCTCACCGGAATTGTCGCGGCCAAGGACGAAGGTGCCAAGGAAGGTGCCAAGGATGTGCTGCCGGCGGGCAGCGTCAGCCGTGCTGAGGGGGTTTTAGCCTGGAAGCGCATCGAGGCGGTGGTGACGCATCCGCGCTGCGCCAATTGCCATGTCGACGCCAAGGCGATCCCGATCTGGACGCCGGCAGGGGAAACCAAACCGCGCGTGCATGGCATGAACATCCATGGCGGCGAGAGCCGGATCGGTGCGGAGGCGATCCCGTGCTCGACCTGCCACATGACCTCGACCCAGGCGAACGAGCCGGCACCGTCGCCGCCGCGCGCCGGCATCGACTGGCAGCTCGCGCCGGTCGCCTTCATCTGGTTCGGCAAGAGCGGCGCCGAGATCTGCGCGCAGCTGAAGGATCCCACGCGCAATGGCGGGCGCGATGCCGCAGGTCTCCTCGATCACTTGCGCCACGATGCGTCATTGAACGGCTTCATTCCCCGCGGCTGGTCGCCCGGCGCAGGCCGCTCCACGCCGCCGGGCACCTTCGAGGATCACGTCAAGGACATGGCCCTGTGGGGCGCCGCGGGGCAACCCTGTCCGGAGTGAGGCGTTCTCCGCGTCGCGTCAACGTGATCCCAATGGTTGGGACAGCATCCCGACAGCAAAGTTGTTGGTCGGCCAGCAATGGTGCTCTGGCCGCCTGAATGCAAGGCCTTATCCAAAGGAGAAACCCATGACCCAACATGTCCTCTTCATCGTCACCAACGCAGCCGTGCTCGGTCCGCATAATCGCAAGGTCGGCTTCTTTTTCGCCGAGGTCGCCCATCCTTTCGAGGTGCTCGACAAGGCCGGGGTCGCGGTGGAGTTCGCGTCCCCGGCCGGGGGATGGACGCCTTACGATGCGTACGACGAGAAAGATCCCGCTCAGAAGGATTTCCTCGCGAGTAAAGCCTTTCGTCGCCTAAATCACAGTCGCAAATTGTCCGAGGTGGATGCCGCCGATTACGACGCCATTCTGGTGCCCGGCGGTCTCGGGCCCATGGTGGACATCCAGCGCAACGCAGCGGTCCAGAATGCCATCGTGCGCGCCTGGAGCACTGGCAAGCTCGTCAGCGCTGTCTGTCACGGGCCGTGCGCGCTGCTTGGCGTTGACCTTGGTGACGGCAGCCCTTTCGTGCGCGGCAAGAAGCTCACGTCCTTCTCAAGGAAGGAAGAGTACGATTACGCCCGCGAGGATGTGCCTTACGAGCTCGAGGACGCATTAAGGGCAGAGGGCGCCGAGTACTCGTCTGCCGCCAACTGGCAGCCTCACGTCGTCGTCGACGGCCGGCTCATCACGGGGCAGAACCCCGCTTCGGCCGGACCGCTGGGAAAAGAGTTGCTCTCCGCCCTCAAGCGACAGGACCGGTGACGCGAACATCTGAAATTTCGGAGTGAACGCAATTCGCGAGGGGGCTCGGCATCTCCCAAGCCGCGCCCGCCCTCGCATCAGGAGCTGTCGAATGACGCAATCGCCATCCAAGATCACCGCTATCCTGGTTGCTCGCCCGGGCAAGTCCGCTGAACTCAGGGCACTGCTTGTCGGCATGGCACCGCATTCCAGGGCCGAACCTGGCAACTTGCACTGGGATGTCTGGCGCGACATATCGAATGAAGATCGCTACGTTCTCGACGAGCTGTATCGGGACGTTGCGGCCGTGGAAGCTCACCGAACCACGCCGCACTACCAGGCCTACCTGGCCAAAATTCCCGAGCTGGCTGATCGGACGGCGGTGGTCTTGGAAGCGGTCGAGGTTGGGGGCCGGTGAACGGCGTCAGCAACCTATTTGCAGTTTTTGCAGATCGTCAGCTTTCGCTTCAACGCCTCATCCTCCGGATCGAACGAGTCCGGGTCCGTGGAGCCGCTCCTTGCCCCGCGTGACCGGGGCGGCGGCGACACCTGACCGTGGGTGTCGTTGTCCTCAGTGCCGACGCTGAAGCCATCGTAGTCGGCGGCGGGATTGGGCGATGCCGGAAAACCGCCAATCACGGGCTTCGAAGCCGCTCCGCCGGGCGCGGTCACCAAGGCAGGATCGCGCTTGGGCCGGGAATTCCTGGCGCTTGCTGGCGGTGGCGATGCCTGCGGCTGCGATGCTTGGGGCGGCGACGCTTGCGGCGGAGCAAGCGAAACCGGCGGTGCGGTCTGTGCTTTCGCGCCGTCCTGCGGCCAGAGGCCGACAAACGCGAGGCTGACAGCCAGAACCATCGTGCGTCTCATCGGCATCCTCAAACAACCTTGGTTCAATGATCGAGAGCATGACGGCTCGCGTCATGCCGTGCTGAAGAATATCAGCACCCAAATGGCTGCCAAAGGTGACGGAAATGGGGAGTTTGCTTCGCTCTACCCGGCGGGCTCCGACGAGTGTGCAGGGGGCGTCGCGTCAGGCCACAGCGGCCGTTACTTTATCGCCGAGCTGACCGAGTTGAACTTGTTGTTGAGGAGCGCGCTGCCGGTGTTGTTGACGATGGTGACGATCGCGAGCGCGATGCCGGCGGCGATCAGGCAATACTCGATGGCGGTGGCACCATGTTCATCGGCAAGAAATGACCTGAGCAAAGTCATCGTCAACTCCTGTTCATCCGTCCAACGTAGGCTGGCGCCGTTTTCGGAATGGTAAATTGATTCACTAACTTTCGGGGGCGCGTGCGCGCGCAAAAGGGCAGGCGGGATGCTTCCTGCCTGCGGCCATATACGTGCCATTCGTTGACTTAAGGTTTCCTCACCGGCTTTGGCTGGATTTGACGCTGTCTCCGTTCAGGACGCGATCGACCGCCCTGGCGCGGCCTTGCCGGAGCGTTTCAGCACCGCTGCAAGGCGCCCGACCAGATAGCTCATGACGCGCGGCTGCAACTGCGCGGCCCCGCCGGTGAGGCGCTCGTCCTCGGCCGTGTCGTTGACGAGGCCGATGTAGTTCTTTCTGGCGTCCTGCTGCGGCACGGGTGCAACCCCCGGGTTCAATCGACGATGCGACCATGCGCTGAGCAGCGGGAATCGAAGGTTAATTTTGTCTTCCGTAGGATTACGTGGCGTCGTCCGAGAGCAGGCGAAAACCACAATGCGGGCTTAACGGATTGTTGAGGCTGTTCGCGAGACGGGTCACGAGGAACGCGAGCGCAGCATCCTGCACGCGACACAGCGCCTAGCTGCGGCCGGCGTCCGCGTTCAGCGCCCGCAACATCGCGATGCGCGCGAACATCATCCATCCGCCGCCGGTCTCGGCCGCATGGATCAGCGTCTCGATTGCGGTCTGCCAATGAGGGGCGTGCTGCGCGTCCTCGGGCAGCCGCATGATGTGATCGGCCGCCTCCTGCAGCGTCCGCAGCTTGCGCCCGCCGCGCAAGGCAATGGGATCGTCGAACGCCGCCGACCAGGGCATGTCAGGCCGGCCGATCGGCGAGGGGAGAGATCACGGCGCGATGCGACGGTGTGATGCCGCTAGCCGGCCTTCTTCGCGCGCGCCGGCGCGCGCACCGGCTTGTCGGCCTTCCTCGCAGGCTCCTTCGCCGTCTTCGCTGCAGCGTCCTTGCCGCCCTTGCCTGATATCGGCAGCAGCATCTCGCGCTGGCCCTCGACGCGCTTCTTCGGCTTCTTGCCCTTGACCGCCTCCTTGGCGGCCTTCGCCGCGGGAGCTGTATCCTTCTCGTTCGCGATGCTCTTCTTCAGCGCGTCCATCAGGCTGATGACGTTGCCGCTGGTCTTTGGCGTGGCCTTTGCGGCGATGGGCATGCCGCTGCGCTTCTTGTTGATGAGGTCGATCAGCGCGCTCTCGTAATGGTCCTCGAACAGCTCGGGCTCGAACGCGCCGGACTTCTTCTCGACGATGTGCTTGGCAAGGTCGAGCATGTCCTTGGTCAGCTTCACGTCCTGGATGTCGTCGAAATATTCGGTCTCGCTGCGGACCTCGTAGGGATAGCGCAGCAGCGTGCCCATCAGGCCGCTCTCGAGCGGCTCCAGCGCGATGATGTGCTCGCGGTTGGTCAGCACCACGCGGCCGATCGCGACCTTGTCCATGCTGCGGATGGTCTCGCGGATCACCGCATAGGCGTCGTGGCCGACCTTGCCGTCGGGCACGAGATAATAGGGGCGGATCAGATAGCGGTTGTCGATGTCGGCCTTCGGCACGAACTCGTCGATGTCGATCGTGTGCGTGGAATCGAGCGCAATGTCGTCGAGCTCGTCCTTGGTGACCTCGATATAGGTGTCGGTGTCGACCTTGTAGCCCTTGACGATGTCCTCGGAGGTCACCTCGTCACCGGTCTCGGCGTCGACCTTCAGATACTTGATCCGGTGGCCTGTCTTGCGGTTGATCTGGTTGAACGAGACCTTCTCGGTATCCGAAGTGGCCGGATACAGCGCGACCGGGCAGGTCACGAGCGACAGACGCAGAAAACCCTTCCAATTGGCGCGGGGGGCCATGGGCTACTCCAAACGCAACGGGGACAGCAGACAAGGATACCATCGGGGAACACCGAATCATAGCAAGGCACGACGCGGAATCTTGCAACTGCGTTAACCGGCTGCTGAGCGCGCGGTTGCTGCCTCAGTCCGCGGCAAAAGCCGGAACATCATATCGGATCGGGCGTTGGCTCCGGACACGGGGCTGCGACATGGTCGCCGGCCATCGGAGGCGACATCCAGAGATTGAGGGCATCATGGCAACCACGCGAGAGCAGAACCGGATCGTCGAAACTCCGACCGAGGCCCGCCAGGGCGAGCCCGGACCTTCGGTGGCCGCGCTGCTCGCCATCTCGACCGGACTGGCGATCCTGATCCTCGCCGTCGTCTGGTTCGTGTTCTTCCGGACCTGACGGCCGACGTCGAGGCGTTCAGACCCTTCCGACTCGCCGCGCAAAGCGGCACATTGCGCTCGCCATGCCCCGGCTCATCCGGTGGCCCGGCGGGCGCAGTCGCGTCGGCGCGTTGTTAGTATATGACTAAAAAGTAACGCAGGCAGTTCCCCGCGTTCATATTCAGTTCACGCCGGAATTGCTCATCTCTGGCGCAGTTGATGCGGCCTATCTCTGGAGAGAAACGTGCGCCTGCTCGTTGTTGAGGACGACCCCGATCTCAATCGCCAGCTCACCAAGGCGCTGACCGACGCCGGCTACGTCGTCGATCGCGCCTTCGACGGAGAGGAGGGGCATTATCTCGGCGACAACGAGCCCTACGACGCCGTCGTGCTCGACATCGGCCTGCCGAAGAAAGACGGCATCTCGGTGCTGGAGGCATGGCGCCGCAACGGCCGCACCATGCCGGTGCTGATCCTCACCGCGCGCGACCGCTGGAGCGACAAGGTCCAGGGCTTCGATGCCGGCGCCGACGATTATGTCGCAAAGCCGTTCCATCTGGAGGAGGTGTTGGCGCGCATCCGCGCCCTGCTGCGCCGCTCCACCGGCCACGCCCAGAGTGAGCTCTCTTGCGGCCCCGTCACGCTCGACACCAGGACCGGCCGGGTCAGCGTATCGGGCAACCCGGTCAAGATGACCTCGCACGAATATCGGCTTCTGGCCTATCTGATGCACCATTCCGGACGCGTCGTCTCCCGCACCGAGCTCGTCGAGCATCTCTACGACCAGGATTTCGACCGCGACTCCAACACCATCGAGGTCTTCGTCGGCCGCATCCGCAAGAAGCTCGACGTCGACATCATCCAGACCGTCCGCGGGCTCGGCTATCTCCTGACGCCGCCGGCCGCCTGAGGCCCTCTCGGGCTTGACGGCAGCCCGAACAGGGGCCTTGGTCCGGTCATGACGTTTGACGCCCTGACATCCTGCGCCTGCCGGGACCGTTCCGATGGCCGCTAGCTCACTTGCCAACCGGCTGTTCCTGTCGGCGACGGCGTGGCTCGTAGTGATCCTGGCCATCACCGGCGTCGTGCTGTCGTCGGTCTACAAGAACGCCACCGAGCGCGCCTTCGACCGCCGGCTCAATCTCTATCTGCGCACCCTCATCGCCGAGGTCGCGACCCCCGACGAGCCGCCGGACCGCCAGTTCCAGTCGCTGGGCGAGCCCTTGTTCGAGCTGCCGCTGTCCGGCTGGTACTGGCAGATCACGCGCACCGACACCGAGAAGCCGGAGGTGCGCTCCTCGCGCTCGCTGTGGGACAAGAAGCTGCCGAAGCTGGAGGAGCAGGGCGCCGAGCTCACCGCCGCCGGCATTCGCCTCGCCTACGTCGACGGGCCCGAGGGGCAGAATCTGCGCATGGTGGAGCGGCCGGTCGATCTCGGTGCCGACGGCAAATTCCTCGTCAGCGTCGCCGGCGACGATACCGAGATTTTCGACGAGACACGCAGCTTCGACTACTATCTCGGCGGCACATTCACCGCGCTCGGCATCGTGCTGCTGCTGACCACGGTGTTCCAGGTCCGCTTCGGCCTCGCGCCGCTCAAGCGCATCTCGGAATCGATCGCCGACATCCGGTCCGGGCGGGCGGAGCGGCTCGAAGGCGAATTCCCGGTCGAGATCGCGCCGCTGGCGCGCGAGACCAACGCGCTGATCGAAGCCAATCGCGAGATCGTCGAGCGTGCACGCACCCATGTCGGCAATCTCGCCCACGCGATCAAGACGCCGCTCTCGGTCATCGTCAACGAGGCCGGCGCCCACGCCGCCGAGCCGTTCGCGGCCAAGGTGATGGAGCAGGCCGACGTGATGCGCGACCAGGTCGCCCATCACCTGGAGCGCGCCCGTATCGCGGCGCGGGTTTCGGTGGTCGCGACCGTGACGGAGGTTGCGCCTGCGATCGAGGCGCTGCGGCGGACCATGGAGAAGATCCACCGCGACCGCGGCATCTTGGTCGAGGCCAAGGCCGATCCGTCGGCGAAGTTTCGCGGCGAGCGGCAGGATCTGGAGGAGATGGTCGGCAATCTCGTCGACAATGCCTGCAAATGGGCGGCCTCCCGGGTCTTCATCGAGGTCCTGGTGGAGACGGCGCGTCAGGCGGACACCGGCCCCCGGCTGCGGATCCTCGTCGACGACGACGGCCGCGGCCTGTCGGAGGCCGAGCGCGCCCAGGTCTCCCGGCGCGGGCAGCGGCTGGACGAGTCCAAGCCCGGCTCGGGACTTGGCCTGTCCATCGTGACCGACCTTGCCGCGCTCTATGGCGGCAGCCTGTCCCTCAGTGGCGCGCCGATCGGGGGCCTGCGCGCCGAGCTGGTCCTCCCAGGAATATAATCCCTTGTTCCCACGGGAATTTTCGGCTTGAGGACGACCAATTCGCAGAGCCAAAGGGAGCATTCGCGCCAACGTCCTCAACCGCTTCTTAAGGCGCAGCCTCCTATGATCGCGCCCGGACGCATCCACGTCCGCCATTTTACCGTGCATTACCGGGCGCATGAGCCAGACATCGATCGAGCGGCTGAGGGAATATCTCGCGCAGCTCCCGCCGCAGTCGCAGGCGCTGCTGATGCGGGAGTTCGAGCGCGCGCTCGAGCGCGGCCAGGACACGGCCGTGGCGACCCTCGTGCTCGAGCAGCTGCGCAAGATCGTCCGCAAGAGCGAATCCGACGAAGCCCCGCCGCCGCGCACCGATGATTTGTCGCGGCTGCTGTTCCAGGCGCTGGAACCGTTCCTGGTCGAGGCGGGCGCCCCGATTCGGGTCGGCCAGATCCGTCGCGCCTCGCTGCATCCGATCTGGCAATGGCTCGGCCGCGACGGCGCGCCGGACAAGGTCAACGAATTCGAGGCGGCGCTGGCGCGCATGCCGGCGGAGGCGGGAGGGCAGGTCGAGGCGCTCGCGCTTAAGCTCCAGGCCGTGGCCGCCGATGCCATCTTCGAGCTGACGGGTCCGGGCGGCGGCGACAAATCGCGCGCGCTTGCCCGTGTCGGCCCGCCCAACGTCATCGAGGATCTCTATTCGATCGGGGCGGTGCTCCAGGTCCGGGAGGCCATCGCCACCCTGAACGAGAAGCTGCCGCGCTTCCTGCGCGCCTTCGGCGAGCCCCAGATCGCCTCGGTGACGGCGGCGCTCAACATTCCCGTGCTCCAGACGCCGCAGATGCTGCCCTTCGCCCTGTCGATGGTGGCGCAGCGGATGACCGCGCCCTGGCAGATCATCCGCCTCGCCATCAAGATGGCCGCGTCCGACGACGAGATCCGCGTCGCGGCGACGCCTTATGGTGTCGCGGTCACGATGGCCCTGCACGATCTGTCCTGCGTCGCCGCGATCCTGCGCATGGACATCAAGCGCGGCCATTTCGACAACGTCGCCGACAATCTCAAGGCGCTGCATGACGGCGTGCGCGGGCTGCGCACCGAGCTCGACCTGCGCAACGATTCGACCTGGGGCAAGCAGCTGACCTCGATCCGGGCCGACATCTCCAATGCGCTGCAATCGGAGATCGACAGTGTTCCGGGCCGGGTCCGCCGCATCCTGCGCCAGCGGCCCGAGAAGGACATCCCGCCGGGGGCGCGGATCGACAGCACCGAGGTCGAGGAAACGGCGGCGCTGATCGATTTCGTCGCGACTTGCCGCAACTATGCCAGCGAGCTTGCGATCAACGAAGTGACGCTGCGCACCTATTCCGACCTCCAGCAATATGTCGAGCGCTCGACCGAGCAGCTTGTGCAATCGCTGCGCGCCGCCGATCACAAGGTCCGTACCTACCGCCAGCAGCAGGTGCAGGCAGCAATTCGCTTCTGCCAGGTGCTGTTCGGCGACGATTACGCCTCGCTGATGAGCCGCGCCGCGGAGAATGCAGCTACTGGCGAGCGCAAATCGTCGCGCGCAAGCTGATCCAAGCGCATATTTTTGTGATCACAATTTGTGGTTGACGCTGCCGGTGGCGAGCCCTACGGTCGCCGTGCAAGATTTGAAATTTCTATCTGTGGGCGCATGAAACCCGTCATCAGCTCCATCGAGATCGAGAACCGCGTCATTGTTGCCAAATATCAACGGCTGATGGTCGGGGCGAAGGTGGTGCTGGTCGAGAAGGCAAGCGGGCGGCAGCTGCCTGAGACGGTCACCAGGGTTGCATCGCCCGTTCCCGTCGGGGCGCTGCGCATCAGATTGCCTGACGCCATCGAGCCGGGAACATACTTCCTGAGGGCCTTCGACGGGCACGGCGAGAACGCCGCGCAGAGCGCGGACTTCGAGATCGGCTAAGCCGTTGGATTTCCACCGTTTCGGGACTGCGTGCGCTCGCGCCAAATTGACAATTGTCAATTGCCGCATCGTCCGGCCGTGGTGTAAAGCCAGCTATGGGCGCGGGTGGCGCGCCGCCGGAAGCTTGCCTGATGACGCTATGGTTCGTGTTCGCGCTGATGACGGTCGCGGCGATTTTCGCCGTGCTCCTGCCGCTCGGCCGCAGCGGACGCGCGCAGGATCAGAATAGCCAAAACCAGGGTAGCGAGGTCGCGGTCTACAAGGACCAGCTGGCCGAGATCGAGCGTGATCTCGCCGCGGGGCTGATCGCCGCGCCCGAAGCCGAAGCCGCGCGCATCGAGATCAGCCGCCGGCTGCTGGCCGCGGCCGGCAGCGAGCCCGCATTGGCGCCGAAATCGAACCTCAAATGGCGCCGCGCGGCGGCCGTACTGGCGCTGGCCGGGCTGCCGCTGGTTGCGATCGGCGTCTACATGCCGCTCGGCTCGCCGCTGTTGCGCGACTTTCCGCTGGCGCAGCGGGAGCGCGGGACGGGCTCTGGCATGGCGCAGTCGCTCGAGAACCTCGTCGTGCAGGTCGAGCAACATCTGGAAAAGAATCCGACCGACGGCCGCGGCTGGAACGTGCTCGCGCCGGTGCTGGAGCGGCTCGGCCGCTTCGACGATGCGGTGCGCGCCTATCGCAACTCGATCACCTACAACGGCGAGAGCGCGGAGCGAAGGTCCGACCTCGGCGAAGCGATCGCGGCTGCCGCGAGTGGCGTGGTGACTGCGGAGGCAAAGAGCGAGTTCGAGCGCGCGCATGCGCTCAACGCCGACGATCCCAAGGCGAACTACTTCCTCGGCCTTGCCGCCGAGCAGGACGGCCGCAAGGACGATGCCGCCAACATCTGGCGCGCGCTGCTGGCGAAAGCGCCCGCGGATGCGCCGTGGCGTCCCCTGGTGCAAACCTCGCTGGCGCGGGTCGGCGGCGGCAGCACGATGCCGACGCTGTCGGACGAGACGATCGCAGCGTCGAAGGACATGAATGAGGGTGATCGCAACGCGATGATCCGCGGCATGGTCGAGCGTCTCGCCACGCGCCTCAAGCAGAACGGCGACGACGTCGAGGGCTGGCTGCGCCTGGTGCGCGCCTATCTCGTGATGGGCGACCGCGACAAGGCGAAGGGCGCCTCGACCGACGCGCGCCAGGCCGTCGCCAACGACGCCGAGCGGCTGCGCCAGCTCAACGAGGGCCTCAAGACGCTCGGGCTCGACGGATGACCATAGTGGGACGAGACGGGAGAACGGATACGCCATGACCCGCAAGCAGCGACGCATGACCATCATCGGCGGCTCGCTCGCCGTGCTCGCGCTCGCGGCCGCGCTGGTGCTCAATGCACTGCGCGACTCCATCGTGTTCTTCTCGACCCCGACCATGGTCGCCGAGAAGCATGTCGCGCCGGGCAAGCGGTTTCGCCTCGGCGGGCTGGTGCAGCCCGGCTCGCTCCAGCGCGGCGACAATCTCGCGGTGACCTTCGAGGTCGCCGACGGCAGCGCCAAGCTGCCGGTCGCCTACAAGGGCATCCTGCCCGATTTGTTCCGCGAAGGGCAGGGCGTCGTTGCCGAGGGCGCGCTCGACGCCAGCGGCGTGTTCAAGGCCGACACCGTGCTCGCCAAGCATGACGAGACCTACATGCCCAAGGACGTCGCCGATGCCCTGAAGAAGCAGGGCCACTGGAAGGATGATTACGGCGCGCAAGCCTCTGGCGGCGGCAAGCCTGCGGCCACGACCGCGCAGGGCAACCTGCAGGGAGCGGTGCGGTGATCGCGGAGTCAGGACATTACGCGCTGGTGCTGGCGCTCGGCCTCGCGCTGATCCAGTCCATCGTGCCGCTGATCGGCGCGCGCCTGCGCGATGCCGCGCTGATGAACGTGGCGCGTTCCACCGCGCTGGCGCAGCTGCTGTTCGTCGGCGCCTCGTTCATCGCGCTCGTGATGCTGCACGTGACGTCGGATTTCTCCGTCGCCAACGTCTACGAGAATTCCCACTCGATGAAGCCGCTGCTCTACAAGATCACCGGCGTGTGGGGAAATCATGAAGGCTCGATGCTGCTGTGGGTGTCGATCCTGGCGCTGTTTGGCGGACTGGTCGCGGCCTTCGGCAACAACCTGCCGCTGTCTTTGCGCGCGCATGTGCTGGCCGTACAGGCCTGGATCGCCAGCGCGTTCTATCTCTTCATCCTGATGACCTCGAACCCGTTCCTGCGCATCGTCAATCCGCCGATCGAGGGACGCGATCTCAATCCGGTGCTGCAGGACATCGGTCTGGCCGTGCATCCGCCGATGCTCTATCTCGGCTATGTCGGCTTCTCGATCTCGTTCTCCTTCGCCATTGCGGCGCTGATGGAAGGACGGATCGACGCAGCCTGGGCGCGCTGGGTCCGGCCGTGGACGCTGGTCGCCTGGATCTTCCTGACGCTCGGCATCGCGATGGGCTCCTACTGGGCCTATTACGAGCTCGGCTGGGGCGGCTGGTGGTTCTGGGATCCGGTCGAGAACGCCTCGCTGATGCCCTGGCTCGCCGGCACCGCGCTGCTGCATTCGGCGCTGGTGATGGAGAAGCGCAACGCGCTGAAGGTCTGGACCATCCTTCTGTCGATCCTGACCTTCTCGCTGTCGCTGCTCGGCACCTTCCTGGTGCGCTCGGGCGTCATCACCTCCGTGCACGCTTTCGCCACCGATCCGACCCGCGGCGTGTTCATCCTCTTGATCCTCTGCCTGTTCATCGGCGGCAGCCTGTCGCTGTTCGCAGCCCGCGCGACCTCGTTGAAGCAGGGCGGGCTGTTCGCGCCGATCTCGCGCGAGGGCGCGCTGGTGCTGAACAATCTGCTACTCAGCGTGGCCTGCGCGGTCGTACTGTTCGGCACGCTCTATCCGCTGGCGATGGAAGCGCTCGACCTCAAGCTTTCGGTCGGCGCGCCCTTCTACAATCTCACCTTCGTCCCGCTATTCGCGCTGCTGCTGCTTGCCGTGCCGTTCGGGCCGATGCTGGCGTGGAAGCGCGGCGACCTGCTCGGCGTGACGCAGCGTCTGCTCGCGGCTGGTGTTGCCGGCCTCGTCGCTGTCGCCATCGCCTGGGGTTGGGCGAGCGGCGGCGCGACGCTGGCGCCGATCGCGATCGGGCTCGGCATCTTCGTCATCGCCGGCGCCGTCACCGACATCGTCGAGAGGACCGGTCTTGTGCGGTTGCCGTTCGCAACGGCGCTGCACCGGGCCCGCGGGCTGCCACGCTCGGCCTGGGGTACGGCATTCGCGCATGCCGGCCTCGGCGTCGCGCTGATCGGAATCGTTTGCGAGACCACCTGGAACAGCGAATATATCGCGACGATGAAGCAGAACGACGTCGCCCATGTCGCGGGCTACGATCTCAAGCTCGACGGCCTGTTTTCGCGCCAGGGACCGAACTACCGCGAGATGATCGCCGAGTTCAACGTCAGCCGCGACGGCGAGACGATCAGCGTCATGACGCCGTCGAAGCGCAGCTTTACAACGCGCGGCTCCTCGACCACCGAGGCGGCGCTGCTGACGCGCGGCGCGAGCCAGCTCTACGTCTCGCTCGGCGACGCCACCGCCGAGGGCGCAATCGCCGTGCGCATCTATCACAAGCCGCTGGTGCTGCTGATCTGGTGGGGACCGGTGCTGATGGCGTTCGGCGGCGTGCTGTCGCTGTCCGACCGGCGCCTGCGGGTCGGCGCGCCGAAGCCGGCGCGGGCCAAGCAGCGCCTCCAGCCCGCGGAGTGATTGTGATGCGCCGGATGATGGCCGCGTTCGTCGCCTTGATGCTGCTGGCCGTGCCGGCGGCGCATGCCGTTCAGCCCGACGAGATCATGTCGGATCCCGCGAAGGAGGCCCGCGCGCGCGAATTGTCGCGCGAGCTGCGCTGCATGGTCTGTCAGAACCAGTCGATCGACGATTCCGAGGCGCCGCTCGCGCGCGACCTGCGGCTGCTGGTGCGCGAGCGTATCGCGGCCGGCGACAGCAATTCGCAGGTGCTCGATTTTCTCGTCGCGCGCTACGGCGAGTTCGTGCTGCTCAAGCCGCGCTTCGAGCGACAGACCCTGCTGCTCTGGCTGCTCGCGCCGCTGCTGCTGATCGGCGGTGGCCTTGCGTTATGGCTGCAAATCCGCCGGCGCGCGAAGAGCGGTGCGGATCTACCAGCTCCGCCGCTCACGCCCGAGGAAGAAGCGCGGCTAGCGGCCCTGATGTCGGACGAGGCGAAGTCGCCCTGAGGCGCGTCCGGGCGAGCTGGAAAAACGCCGGGAACAACTCGCTTGCGGCTGGTCCGGGAACCGCCGTTAAGTTCCTAAAGAACCACGACTTTCGGCCTGCGATAAACTGCCGCATCCGGCTCGCCCCTCCATTACAAAAGTTTAACCCCGCCGCCAGCGCACGGTAAGGCGGAAGTCCCCATCTTCAGGTCCGTAAAGGTGCCGACATCCGGCACCAGATGGATTTCAAGGCCCTGGAGATCTCTGCATGAACGACCGTATCGACCTCTCGAACCTTCCGTCCTACCGGCAGTCGCGCCGGTCGGTGTTTTCCGCGCGCAAGATCGCGCTGATGGCCTCGGTCGTCGCCGGCCTCGGCGCTGCCGTTTACGGCTTCAGCCCGTCGGTGTCGCCCGCCGACCTGTTCTCCAGCCCGGCGCATGCGCAGGTCAACAACGAGGTCCGGAAGGTCGAGCGTCCGGTCGGCTTCGCCGACATCGTCGAGCGCGTGAAGCCCTCGGTGATCTCGGTGAAGGTCAACATCAAGGAGAAGACCGCGAGCAACGATGATGGCGACGACGCACAGTCGCCGTTCCAGCCGGGCTCGCCGATGGAGCGCTTCTTCCGCCGCTTCGGCGGTCCGGACGGCGTTCCCGGTCTGAAGGGTGGCGGCCGTGGCCGCGTCGTGCAGGGCCAGGGCTCCGGCTTCTTCATCTCGGCTGACGGCTATGCCGTGACCAACAACCACGTCGTCGACGGCGCCGACAAGGTCGAGGTCACGACCGATGACGGCAAGACCTACACCGCCAAGGTGATCGGCACCGACCAGCGCACCGACCTCGCTCTGATCAAGGTCGAGGGCGGCTCCAACTTCCCGTTCGCCAAGCTTGCCGACAGCAAGCCGCGGATCGGCGACTGGGTGCTGGCGGTCGGCAATCCCTTCGGTCTCGGCGGCACCGTGACCGCCGGCATCGTCTCGGCCAGCGGGCGCGACATCGGCAACGGTCCCTATGACGATTTCATCCAGATCGACGCGCCCGTGAACAAGGGCAATTCCGGCGGTCCGGCGTTCGACACCAACGGCGAGGTGATGGGCGTCAACACCGCGATCTACTCGCCCTCCGGCGGCAGCGTCGGCATCGCGTTCTCGATTCCCGCCAACACCGTGAAGAGCGTGGTGGCCCAGCTCAAGGACAAGGGCTCGGTCAGCCGCGGCTGGATCGGCGTGCAGATCCAGCCGGTGACCTCCGACATCGCCGACAGCCTCGGCATGAAGAAGGCCGAAGGCGCGCTGGTGGCCGAGCCGCAGGCGAACGGTCCGGCGGCCAAGGCCGGCATCGAATCCGGCGACGTCATCACCGCGGTCAACGGCGAGTCCGTCAAGGATGCCCGTGAGCTTGCCCGCACCATCGGCGGCATGGCGCCCGGCGCGACCGTGAAGCTCAACGTGCTGCACAAGGGCCAGGACAAGGTCGTGAACCTCACGCTCGGCCAGCTGCCGAACACGGTCGAAGCCAAGGCCGACATTGACAATGACAGCGGCAAGGGCGCGACCAAGGGTACCGACGTGCCCAAGCTCGGCATGACCGTCGCCCCCGCCAACTCCGTAGCCGGCGCCGGCAAGGAAGGCGTCGTCGTCACCGAAGTCGACCCGAAGAGCGCCGCGGCCGAACGCGGCTTCAAGGAAGGCGACGTGATCCTCGAGGTCGGCGGCAAGAGCGTGGCCACCGCCGGCGAAGTCCGCGACGCCATCAACGCGGCGCGGACCGACAACAAGAACAGCGTCCTGATGCGCGTGAAGAGCGGCGGCCAGTCGCGCTTCGTCGCCGTGCCCATCGCCAAGGGCTGAGACCTCAGGAGGCTTACGAGATGAAGGGTGTCGTCGGCATCGGTCGCCCCCGCCGCCGGCGCCCTTCGGGGGAGCAGCGCAACGTTTGCTTCCCCTGTCTACCTTCCGGTGGAATTACGCCCCCCTCCGTCGGAAGGCCTAGGGCGGTGAAGTCCCCCCAGCTTCACCGCCCGCCTTTTTCTCGGTTCGAGACCGTCCCACTCGGCTTGCATGCGATTGCCGCTCGCGCCATGTTTAGAGAAGGTTGACCTCCTTGACCGCCGCCGAACGCACGATGCGCCTCCTCATCATCGAAGACGACCGCGAATCCGCCGATTACCTCGTGAAGGCGTTTCGCGAAGTCGGACATATTGCCGATCACGCCGCCGACGGCGAGGAAGGCCTCGCCATGGCCGAGAACGGCGATTACGACGTGCTGGTGGTCGATCGCATGCTGCCCAAGCGCGACGGCCTGTCGGTGATCGGCGCGCTGCGCGACAAGGACAACACCACGCCGGTCTTGATTCTCTCCGCGCTCGGACAGGTCGACGATCGCATCAAGGGCCTGCGCGCCGGCGGCGACGACTACCTGCCGAAGCCCTATTCCTTCGCCGAGCTGCTGGCCCGGGTCGAGGTGCTGTCGCGCCGCCGCGGCGGACCTGCCGAGGACACGCTCTATCGTGTCGGCGATCTCGAGCTCGACCGGCTGTCCCACCGCGTCGCCCGCGGCAAGGACGAGCTGACGCTCCAGCCGCGCGAGTTCCGGCTGCTCGAATATCTGATGAAGCATGCCGGCCAGGTGGTGACGCGCACCATGCTGCTGGAGAACGTCTGGGACTATCATTTCGATCCGCAGACCAACGTGATCGACGTGCACATCTCGCGGTTGCGCTCCAAGATCGACAAGGGTTTTGAGCGGCCGCTGCTGCACACGATCCGCGGCGCCGGATACATGATCCGTGACGGCATTCGGTAAACTCATCCGCACCACGGCGTTCCGGCTGACGCTGGTCTATCTGCTGCTGTTCGCGATGTTCGCGGCCTCGCTGCTCGGCTATTTCGCCTGGAACACGCGGCGGCTGATCACCGAAGAGATCACGCAGACGGTGAATGCCGAGACCTCGGAGATCAACGAGATCTACGGCCGTCGCGGCCTGTTCTACGTCGCGCGTGCAATCGAGTACCGGGCGTTGCGGCCTGGCGCCAATCTCTACCTCGTAACCTCGCCCACCGGCCAGGCGATCGCCGGCAATGTCGGCTCGCTGGCGCCGGGTGTGATGGCGACCATCGGCTGGTCCGAGACCGCCTACCGGCGGATCGAGGACGCCGATGACCGCGATCATCGCGCGCTGGTGCGCGTCACCGAGCTGGAAAACGGCTTCCGGCTTCTGATCGGCCGCGATCTCGCCGAGCGGCGGCGCCTGTTCGGCATCGTCGCCAAGGCCGCGCAATGGTCGATCCTGATCGTGGTCGTGCTCGGCCTCGGCGGCGGCATTTTCGTCGCGCGCCGCGTGCTCACCCGCATCGACGCCATGACCGGCACGGCCCAGCGCATCATGACCGGCGATCTCGGCGGGCGCCTGCCGGTCGGACGCAGCGGCGACGAGCTCGATCGCCTGGCCGAAAACCTCAACGCGATGCTGGAGCGGATCGAGGCGTTGATGGCGGGGCTGAAGGAAGTCTCCGACAACATCGCCCACGACCTCAAGACGCCGCTGACGCGCATGCGCAATCGCGCTGAGGAGGCGCTGGCGAAATCGGGCTGCGAGGCCGATTACCGCGCCGCGCTGGAGCGGACCATCGAGGAATCCGACGGGCTGATCCGCACCTTCAACGCGCTGCTGATGATCGCGCGCGCCGAGTCCGGCCAGGCGCGCGGCAACATGGATGATTTCGACGCGGCCGAAGTCGCCGGCGGCATCCACGAGCTCTACGAGCCGCTGGCCGAGGACGACGGCATGACCCTGAAGGTGAAGGCCGATCCGACGCCGGTTCACGGCAACCGCGAACTGATCAGTCAGGCGCTCGCCAATCTGGTCGAGAACGCGATCAAATATGGCAAGCCGGTCGCGCAGGCGGCGGGAACCGTGGTCAGCATGGATTCTCGGCAGATCACGATCGAGGCGAAGCGCGAAGGCGACCAGGTGCTGCTCAGCGTCACCGATCGCGGCCCCGGCATCCCCGAGGCTGACCGCAAGCATGTCGTCGAGCGATTCGTGCGGCTGGAGGCCAGTCGCACGCTGCCGGGCTCCGGCCTCGGCCTCAGCCTCGCCGCCGCGGTTGCGACGCTTCATGGCGGCGAATTGCGGCTGGGCGATGCCAATCCCGGCCTCGTCGCCACGCTGGTGCTGCCGTCGCGCGCGGGCGCGGGCGACAGGGTTGCCCCTCCGCTGCCGGATGTGCCACAGAAGGTGGCATGAACCACTCCGCGCCGGGAAACGCGGACAAGACTGGTGTGAGCCTCGCGACCCGTTTCGCGGAGGCTCCCCATATTGCCGCTTCCGCAACCGACGAACGACGTTTTGAGAGCTGGCTGGCGGAACTTGAGCCGGCACAATCGGCCCGTATCGAGGGCTTGCTGAGCCATCCCTTCGCGCGGGATATCCTGGCCGGCATCGCGGAATTCTCGCCCTATCTGTTCGATCTGGTGCGCGCCGATGCACCGCGCCTGATCCGCCTGCTCGGATGCGATCCGGATGCGCATCTTCCCGCGCTGATCGCGGAGGCGAGGGGCGCAGTGCTCGCGGCGGGCGACGAAGCCGAGGTGATGCGTCTGCTCCGCCGCATGAAGGCGGAAGCGGCTCTGCTGACCGCGCTGTGCGACATCGGCGGGGTCTGGCCGGTGATGCGGGTGACGGCGGCGCTGACCGACGTCGCCGTGTCCTCGGTGCAGGCGGCGCTCCAGTACCTGCTGCGGCAGGAAGCCGCACGTGGCAAGCTCTCACCACCCAATCCGGAAGCTCCCGAGGAAGGCTGCGGCCTGATCGTGCTCGCGATGGGCAAGATGGGGGCGGGCGAGCTGAACTATTCCAGCGACATCGATCTCATCGTGTTCTTCGATCCCGAAGCCACGACGCTCGCGCCGGACATCGAGCCGCAGCCGTTCTTCGTCCGCGTGACGCAAGGCATGGCGCGCATCCTTCAGCAGCGCACCTATGACGGCTACGTCTTCCGCGTCGATCTGCGCCTGCGCCCGGATCCGTCCTCGACCCAGGTGGCGATCTCGCGCGACGCCGCGCTGAATTACTACGAGCGGGAAGGGCGCACCTGGGAGCGCGCCGCGATGATCAAGGCGCGCGCCTGTGCCGGCGATCCCAAGGCGGGCGAGGCGCTGCTGGCCGAGATCTCGCCGTTCGTCTGGCGCAAGCATCTCGACTTCGCCGCGCTTGCCGACGTGCACGACATGAAGCGGCAGATGCAGACCTATCGCGGCCAGAGCGAGATCGCGGTCGAGGGGCACAACGTCAAGGTCGGCCGCGGCGGCATCCGCGAGATCGAGTTCTTCGCGCAGACGCAGCAGCTGATCGCGGGCGGCCGCCATCGCGAATTGCGGGTGCGGCCGACGCTCGCCGCGCTCGACATTCTCGCCTCCAGCAACTGGATCACGTCGGCTGCGCGCGACGAGCTGACCACGGCCTACGAATTCCTGCGCCGGGTCGAGCATCGCCTCCAGATGATCGCCGACGAGCAGACCCATGCGCTGCCCGACGACAAGGAGGCGGTCGATCGTTTTGCGCGCTTCTTCGGCTATCCGGATCGCGAAGCCTTCGCGCGCGATCTGCTACGCCAGCTCGAGATCGTGCAGGGGCATTACGAAAAACTGTTCGAGGGCGACGATCCGACCGGCACCGCAAAGCTGCCGGCGCTCGACTACAGCGCAGGTCCCGATGATCCGCGCCTGCTGCAATATCTGTCCTCGCTCGGCTTCAAGACGCCTGCCGCCGTCGCGCAGACCGTGCGCGACTGGATTACCGGCGATTATCGCGTGTTCCGCAACGATCAGACGCGAGGCGCTTTCGTCGAGTTCGTGCCGGCCCTGATCGAGGGGCTCGCCCATGCCGAGGAGCCGGATCGCGCCGTCGTGGCGTTCGACCAATTCCTCCAGGCGCTCCAGCGCGGCGGCCGGCTGATCACGCTGCTCGGCCAGAACCGCGATCTCGTCGCGCTCGTGGCCCTGGTGCTGGGCGCAGCGCCCCGGCTCGGTGAGATGCTGGCGCGGAAGCCGCAGCTCATGGACGGCCTGATCGATCCGCGTTTCTTCGGCGCCATGCCGGACAAGCAGGAATTGTCGGGACGGCTGGCGGCGACCGTGCAGGACGCCGGCTCATACGAGGAATTCCTCGATCGCCTGCGCCTGTTCGGGCAGGAGAGCCTGTTCCTGATCGGCACGCGCATCCTGTCCGGCACAGTCACGGCGCAGCAGGCGAGCACGGCCTTTGCCGACGTCGCCGAAGGCATCGTCCATACCGTGCACGGGCTCGTCGCCGACCGCTTCGCCGCCCAGCACGGCCGCATCAAGGATCAGGAGACCGCGATCATCGCGATGGGCCGGCTCGGCAGCCGCGAGATGACGGCCTCGTCCGATCTCGACCTGATCCTGCTCTACGATTTCGACAGCGACGAGCCGGACTCGGACGGACCGAAGTCGCTCCAGGGCGCGCATTATTTCGCCCGCTTCACCCAACGCCTGATCAGCGCCTTCACGACCCGCACCAATTACGGCGTGCTCTACGAGATCGACATGCGGCTGCGTCCCTCGGGGCGCGCTGGCCCGGTGGCCTCGAGCCTCGTCTCCTTCGCCGACTACCAGGCCAGCGAGGCCTGGACCTGGGAGCATATGGCGCTGACGCGCGCGCGCGTGGTGTCGGCTTCGCGCGAATTCCGCGAGCGGATCGAGCGCGTGATCCGCGATGTCCTGACCCGCCGCCGCGATCCCGTGATCACCGCCAACGATGTCGCCGACATGCGCCACGCCATCGCGCAGGAGAAGGGCGAGAGCGACCATTGGGATCTCAAATATGCCGCCGGTGGCATGGTCGATATCGACTTCATCGCGCAATATCTCCAGCTCGTGCACGCCCACGACAAGCCCGAGATACTCGACGTCAGTACCTTGCAGGTGCTGGACAATGCATGCCGGCTCGGGGTGCTCTCACAATCGGAGACCGAGATCCTGCGCGCCGCGGCGCGGCTCTATCACGATCTGACGCAGATCCTGCGGCTCTGCGTCAGTGACCGATTCAAGCCGGAGACCGCCGGCACCGATCTTCAACGCGTGATGGCGCGCGCCGGCGATGCGCCGGATTTCTCCGCGCTGGAGGCTCGCGTCAAGGAGACGCAGAGCGAGGTGCGGCGCGTGTTCAGGACGCTGCTGGGAGGGACGTCGTCTGCTTCAGCGCGATGATCGCCTCGCGCACGTTTGGCTCGAGCCCGATGCCGCCGTCATCGAGATGAGCGAAGATCGCGCGCTTCATCCGGGGATCCCAGAACTTCTTGATGTGCTCGGCAATCCCCGGCACGGCCTTGTCGTGGCCCTGGCTCTGGAAGAACTTGCCGATCTGGTTGGCCATGTAGATGAGGCGGTCAGGCGACGACATCGATAATCTCCTGGGCACGAAGAGCCGCGATGCGGCTCTGGTGCGTGAACACTTCAAACCCGTCGCTGCGGGCAATCGCAATCAACGTGATGCCGGCAGCCTCCGCGGTGCGCACCGCAAGCGCAGTGGGGGCGGAGACCGCGACCATGACAGGCGCGCCGATGGCGGCCGTCTTCTGCACCATCTCGACCGAGACACGGCTCGTCATCAGCACCATGCCGGCGCTGGCGTCGGTCCGGCTCCGCGCCAGCGATCCCGCGAGCTTGTCCAGCGCATTGTGGCGGCCGACGTCTTCGCGCAGGGCCGCAATGCCGTTTGCCGGCGACCAGAACGCTGCGGCATGGACCGCGCGGGTCTGCATGTTGATCGATTGCAGGGGAGCGATCGCCTGCATCGCGGTCATGATCTGCTGCGGCGTGAAGATGGTCCCCTGCGGCACCACGGCCGCAGGCCGCACCGCTTCGGCAATCGACTCGATGCCGCAGATGCCGCAGCCGGTCGGGCCCGCGATGTGGCGGCGGCGCTCGCTGATCCGCGCGGCGTCGTCTGACGCCAGCCACATGCGCAGCTCGATACCGTCGTCGAGGCGAACCACGTCGAGCGACTTGATGTCGTCGACCGACTTGATGATGCCTTCGTCCAGGCTGAAGCCGACGGCAAAATCCTCGAGGTTCTGCGGCGTGCCCATCATGACGGCATAGGTGCCGCCATTATAGGTCAGCGCCAGCGGCGTCTCCTCCGGGATCAGCCGTGCGCCCTCGGACGTGACACCGTCGCGCCAGATCTCGCGGTCGATGGCCTGGACCGGCACGTGCATGCCGCTACTCCGCGGCTTCGGCCGGCGCGATGCGGCGGGAATGCCGCGCCTGCGCGTCATAGGCCTTCTGCCAGTCGGACGGGCCGTTCGAGGGCGAGATCTGCACCGCGGTGACCTTGTATTCGGGACAGTTGGTCGCCCAGTCCGAATAGTCCGTGGTGATGACGTTGGCCTGCGTGTCCGGGTGGTGGAAGGTGGTGTAGACGACACCCGGCGCAACGCGGTCGGTGATCTCCGCGCGCAGCGTGGTCTCGCCGGCGCGGCTCTTCAGCCGCACCCAGTCGCCGTCGCGCACGCCGCGCTGCTCGGCGTCGTGCGGATGGATCTCGAGGCGATCCTCGGCATGCCAGACCACGTTCTCGGTGCGCCTCGTCTGCGCGCCGACATTGTACTGGCTGAGGATGCGGCCCGTGGTCAGCAGCAGCGGGTAGCGCGGGCCGGTACGCTCGTCGGTCGCGACATATTCGGTGACGACGAACTTGCCCTTGCCGCGGACGAAGCCGTCGATATGCATCACCGGCGTGCCTTCGGGCGCCTTCTCGTTGCAGGGCCACTGCACCGAGCCGAGCTCGTCCAGCTTGGCGTAGGAGACGCCGGCGAAGGTCGGGGTCAGCGCCGCGATCTCGTCCATGATCTCCGAGGGGTGGCTGTAGTTCATCTCGAAGCCCATCGCCTTGGCAAGGCCAATGGTGACCTCCCAGTCGGCCAGGCCGTTCTTCGGCGTCATCACCTTGCGCACGCGCTGGATGCGCCGCTCGGCGTTGGTGAAGGTGCCGTCCTTCTCGAGGAAGCTCGAGCCGGGCAGGAAGACGTGGGCGTAGTTCGCGGTCTCGTTCAGGAAGAGGTCGTGAACGATGACGCATTCCATCGCCGACAGCGCCGCCACCACGTGGCTGGTGTTGGGATCGGACTGGAGGATGTCCTCGCCCTGCACGTAGATGCCCATGAACGTGCCTTCGACCGCGGCGTCGAACATGTTGGGGATGCGCAGGCCCGGCTCAGGGTTGAGCTTGACGTTCCACAGCGCCTCGAACTGGTCGCGCACGGCGTCGCCCGAGATGTGGCGGTAGCCCGGCAGCTCGTGTGGGAACGAGCCCATGTCGCAGGAGCCCTGCACGTTGTTCTGGCCGCGCAGCGGGTTCACGCCGACGCCGGGACGGCCGATATTTCCGGTCGCCATCGCAAGGTTGGCGATCGCGATCACGGTGGTCGAGCCCTGGCTGTGCTCGGTGACGCCGAGGCCGTAATAGATCGCGCCGTTGCCGCCGGTGGCGTAGATGCGGGCGGCTTCGCGCAGATCCTTCGGATTGACGCCGGTGAGGATGGCCGTGGCTTCCGGGCTGTTGTTCGGCTGCGCGACGAAGGCCGCCCATTCCTCGAACTCGGCCCAGTCGCAACGCTCGCGCACGAAGGCTTCGTTGACGAGGCCTTCGGTGACGATGACATGCGCCAGCGCGGTCATCACAGCGACGTTGGTGCCAGGCATCAGGGGCAGGTGCAGCGCCTTCACATGCGGCGATTCCACCATCTCGGTGCGGCGCGGATCGATCACGATCAGCTTGGCGCCCTGGCGCAGCCGCTTCTTCAAGCGCGAGGCGAACACCGGGTGCGCGGAGGCCGGATTGGCGCCGATCACCACGACGACGTCGGTGTCCTCGACCGAATCGAAATCCTGGGTGCCGGCCGAGGTGCCGAAGGTGGTGGCGAGGCCATAGCCGGTCGGTGAATGGCAGACGCGGGCGCAGGTGTCGACATTGTTGTTGCCGAAGCCGGCGCGGATCAGCTTCTGCACCAGATAGGTCTCTTCATTGGTGCAGCGGGAGGAGGTGATGCCGCCGATGGCGTCACGGCCATACGTCTTCTGGATGCCGCGCATCTTGGCGGCGGCAAACGTGAACGCCTCGTCCCAGGACACTTCCTTCCAGGGATCCTCGATCCGGTCGCGGATCATCGGCTTGAGGATGCGTTCCTTGTGATTGGTGTAGCCCCAGGCAAAGCGGCCCTTGACGCAGGAATGGCCGCGATTGGCCTTGCCGTCTTTGTACGGCACCATGCGCACCACTTCCTCGCCGCGCATCTCGGCCTTGAAGGCGCAGCCGACGCCGCAATAGGCGCAGGTGGTGACGACGGAGTGCTCGGGCTGGCCGATCTCGATCACCGACTTTTCCGTCAGCGTCGCGGTCGGGCAGGCCTGCACGCAGGCGCCGCAGGAGACGCATTCGGAGCCGAGGAAGCTCTCGCTCATGCCCGGCGAGACGCGGCTGTCGAAGCCGCGGCCGGAGATGGTCAGCGCGAAGGTGCCTTGCACCTCCTCGCAGGCGCGGACGCAGCGCGAGCAGACGATGCACTTGGAGGGATCGTAGGTGAAGTACGGATTGGACTCGTCCTTCGGCATCCAGTGGTCGTTGCTGCAGCCGTTCGTCTTGGCGAAGACGTGGTTCTCGCCCTCATAGCCGTAGCGCACGTCGCGCAGGCCGACGGCGCCGGCCATGTCCTGCAATTCGCAGTCGCCGTTGGCGCCGCAGGTGAGGCAGTCGAGCGGGTGGTCGGAGATGTAGAGCTCCATCACGCCCTTGCGCAGCTTCTTCAGCCGCTCGGTCTGGGTGTGAACCACGAGACCGTTCATGACCGGCGTGGTGCAGGACGCCGGCGTTCCGGCGCGGCCCTCGATTTCGACGAGGCAGAGCCGGCAGGAGCCGAATGCATCGACCATGTCGGTGGCGCACAGCTTCGGGATCTGGTGGCCGGCATCCATCGCGGCCCGCATGATCGAGGTGCCCTCGGGCACCGTCACCTGATTGCCGTCGATGGTCAGCGTGACCATCGTTTCCGATTTGGAGCGCGGCGTGCCGTAGTCGATTTCCTCGATCAGAGACATTGTCGTTCTCCTATTCCGCGGCCTGAAGCGTGGTCGGGGCCGGGACAAAATCCTCCCGGAAGTGCTTCAATGCGCTGAGCACGGGGTAGGGCGTGAAGCCGCCGAGTGCGCAGAGCGAGCCGAATTTCATGGTGTTGCAGAGGTCCTCGACGAGCGCGAGGTTTTCGCTGACGCGCTCGCCATTGATGATCTTCTCGATGGTCTCGACGCCGCGGGTCGAGCCGATCCGGCACGGCGTGCACTTGCCGCAGGATTCGACGGCGCAGAATTCCATCGCAAAGCGCGCCTGCCTGCGCATGTCGACGCTGTCGTCGAACACGACGATGCCGCCATGGCCGATCAGGCCGTCGCGCGCCGCGAAGGCCTCGTAGTCGAACGGCGTGTCGAACAGTGCGCGGGGGAAATAGGCGCCCAAGGGGCCACCGACCTGCACCGCGCGGACCGGGCGGCCCGTGAAAGTGCCGCCGCCGATGTCGTCCACGAGCTCGCCGAGCGTCACGCCGAACGCGGTCTCGTAGAGGCCGCCGTAGCGGATGTTGCCGGCGAGCTGGATCGGCATCGTGCCGCGCGAGCGGCCCATGCCGAAATCGGCATAGGCCTTGGCGCCTTCGGCGAGGATGAAGGGGATCGCGGCGAACGACAGCACGTTGTTGATGACGGTCGGTTTGCCGAACAGGCCATGATGCGCCGGCAGCGGCGGTTTTGCGCGCACGATGCCGCGACGGCCTTCGAGGCTCTCCAGCAGCGAGGTCTCCTCGCCGCAAACGTAAGCGCCGGCGCCGACGCGCACTTCCAGATCGAAGCTGTGCGTCGAGCCGTCGATCTTGTCGCCGAGATAGCCGCCGCGCTTGGCCGCCACGATGGCGGCGTTCATCGCCTCGACCGCATGCGGATATTCGCTGCGGATGTAGATGTAGCCCTTGGTCGCGCCGACCGTGATGCCGGCGGTGGTCATGCCCTCGATCACCAGGAAGGGATCGCCTTCCATGATCATGCGGTCGGCGAAGGTGCCGCTGTCGCCTTCGTCGGCGTTGCAGACTATGAACTTGCGGTCGGCCTTCGCCTGCGCGACGGTCTTCCACTTGATGCCGGTCGGGAAGCCCGCGCCGCCACGGCCGCGCAGGCCGGACGCCGTGACTTCGTTCAGGATCGCGTCAGGGCCGAGCGAGAGCGCGCGCTCAAAACCCTTGTAGCCACCATGGGCGCGGTAGTCGTCGAGCGAGCGCGGATCGATCACGCCGCAGCGGGCGAAGGTGAGGCGGGTCTGGCGCTTCAGCCAGGGGATCTCGTCGGTGGCGCCGAGCCGCAGCACATGCGGCTTGTTGTTGGCAAGCGCGTCGAGCAGGGAGGGCACGTCGGCTTCGGTCACAGGTCCGAAGGCGATCCGGCCCTGCGGCGTCGCGACCTCGACCAGCGGCTCCAGCCAATACAGGCCGCGCGAGCCGGTCCTGACGATCTCGACCGCGACGCTGCGCTTGGCGGCAGCCTGTTCCAGCGCCAGCGCGACCTCGTCGGCGCCGACGGCGACCGCACCTGCGTCGCGTGAGACGAAGAGACGCATGCTCATCGCTGGGCCTCCGCAACGAGTGCATCGAGGCGCTTCTCGTCGAGCCGGCCGATGAGGCGGCCGTCGAGCATCGCCGACGGCGCAGTCGCACACAGGCCGAGACAGTAGATCGGCTCCAGCGTGACGCGATCATCGGCGGTCGTATTGCCGAGCGACACGCCAAGCTTCGACTCGGCGCGCGCGGCCAGCGCGTCGCCGCCGGCAGCCTGGCACGCTTCGGCGCGGCACAGCTTCAGCACATGGCGGCCGGCCGGCTTGTGGCGGAAATCATGGTAGAAGGTGAAGACGCCGTGGACCTCGGCGCGCGACAGATTGAGCGCCTGCGCGACCATGGGAATCGCCGCCTCCGGCACGTAGCCGAACGCTTCCTGAAGCGCATGCAGGATGACGAGCGTTGCGCCCTCCTGCTTCGCATGTTCGGCGATGATCTCGGCGCCGCGCGTCTCGTCCCAGGACTCGTAGCAAGGCTCGTGAAGCGTTGTCATTATTCGTTCTCAACCAGAGCGTTTCTCCCTCGCAAACTATTTGGAATCATTCGAAGATCAATAAAGCTGTCTCATGCTGCGATTGCGAATTCTGATCGATTTGCAACCGCAATCGGTCGATACGAAATGGTAATGAAAGTTGTATCGGCTGCCGGTTTTTGCGTGTTGGTGCAGGCCCGACATGCTAGCTTGCATGCCACGACAGAATTCGAGGGGACGTCCGGTTGATCGACAAGCTTGAACTGCTGCTGGCGCTGGCAAAGGAACGGCATTTTGGTCGCGCGGCAGAGGCCTGCGGCGTGACCCAGCCGACGATGTCGACCGGGCTGAAGCAGCTCGAGGAGATCCTCGGCGTGATGCTGGTCCAGCGCGGCTCACGCTTCCAGGGCTTCACGCCTGAAGGCGAGCGGGCGCTGGACTGGGCGCGGCGGATCGTGGGCGATGCCCGCGCCATGCGCGACGAGATCAACGGGCTGAAGCACCAGCTCTCCGGCGAGATCCGCATCGCGGCGATCCCGACCGTGCTCGGCATGGTGGCCGCGCTGACGACGCCGTTCCGCGCCCGGCATCCCGAGGTGCGCTTCCGCATCCAGTCCACCACGTCATCTGAGGTGCTGGGGCTGCTCGAAAATCTCGAGGTCGATGCGGGGCTGACCTATATCGAGAACGAGCCGATCGGCAAGGTGCGCACCATCCCGCTCTACAACGAGAGCTACCGTTTGTTGACCGCGCCCGATGCGATGTTCGGCGACCGCGAGACGGTGACGTGGACCGAGGTCGGGCAGGTGCCGCTGTGCCTGCTCACGCCCGACATGCAGAACCGCCGCATCATCGATCGCGCGCTGCGCTCGGTCGGCGCCGAGGCGACGCCGACCCTGACCTCGAACTCGCTGCTGGTGCTGTTCACGCATGTGAAGACGGGGCGCTGGGCGAGCGTGATGCCGGCCAAGCTCGCCGAGACGCTCGGCCTCTCCGACACGGTGCGTTCGATCCCGATCGTCGATCCCGAGGTCAATTACAGCATCGGCATGGTGATCCCCCAGCGCGATCCCATGACGCCGCTGATCGCGGCGCTGGTCAATGTCGCGCGTGAGGTCGCGCCCTCGCTGCAGCTTTAGGCGGCCGCCGATATCCCGCACGCGGCCTTGACGGCGTCGCGCGGCAGGGTGACGCGGACGACGGTGCCGACATCGATCTTCGAGCGCAGCCGCATCGAGCCGCCGTGCAGCTGCGCCAGCGAGCGGGCGATAGCGAGGCCGAGGCCCGAGCCGTGATAGGTCTTGGTGAGCTGGCTCTCGACCTGCTCGAACGGGCGGCCGAGCCGCGCCAGCGAATGCGCAGCGATGCCGATGCCGGTGTCGGCGATCATCAGCACGACCTTGTCGTCGAGCTGCCGGCTGCGCACCACGACGCGTCCGCCGTCGGGCGTGAACTTCACCGCGTTGGACAAGAGATTGACGATGATCTGCTTGGTGGCGCGGCGATCGGCGACGACGGAGATGGATTTCGCGATGTCGGCGTCCAGCTTCAGGTGCTTGTCCTGGGCACGGCCGGTGACGACGCGCAAGGATTCCGCCAACGTCTGCGCCAGATCGAGCTCTTCCATGTCGAGCTTCATGCGCCCGGCCTCGATCTTGGACATGTCGAGGATGTCGTTGATGACCTCGAGCAGGTAGTGGCCGCTGGTCAGGATGTCCTGGCAGTATTCCTGGTACTTCTCGCTGCCGAGCTCGCCGAACATGCCCGAGCCCATGATCTCGGAGAAGCCGATGATGGCGTTGAGCGGCGTGCGCAGCTCGTGGCTCATATTGGCGAGGAATTTCGACTTGGTCTGGTTGGCTTCCTCGGCGCGGGTCTTCTCGCGCTGGTACTTCTCGGCGAGATCGGCGAGCTCGACCGCCTGGCGCTCGAGCGCCGCCTGCGAGCGCTTGAGGTCGATGACGGTGGCGCGCAGGCGCAGATCGTTGTCGACCAGCTTCTGCTCGTGCTCCTTGATGCGGGTGATGTCGGTGCCGACCGAGACGTAGCCGCCGTCCTTGGTGCGGCGCTCGCTGATGTGCAGCCAGCTGCCGTCGTCGAGCTGCGCCTCGAAGGTGCGGGCGCCCGGGCCTTGGGCACCGGTCTCGTTGTGGCGGGTGCGCACCTCCGGCATGCGGCCGACCTCGAGCACGGTCTCGTAGGAGGTGCCGGGGATGACGGCGCTGTCGGGCAGCTTGTGCAGGCGCTGGAAGTGCGAGTTGCAGAGCACGAGGCGGTCGCTGGCGTCCCACAGCACGAAGGCTTCCGGGATCGTCTCGATCGCGTCGCGCAGGCGCAGATCGGCTTCCACGGTCTTCTCGGCGAGGCTCTTCTGCTCGGTGATGTCGACGGCGATGCCGATCAGGTGCACGCTGGAATCGGTCGCCCCGCGCGTCTTCTCGCAGCGGACGCGGAGCCAGATCCAGTGACCGTCGACATGCTGCATGCGGAAGGTCTGGTCGATGTGGTCGATCTTCTCGGAGATCAGCTGGTCGGCGATCTCGAACAGGTCGATGTCGTCGGATTTCACCAAGGCGTTGACCTCACCGAAGGTGAGGAGCTCGTTGCGGCCGTCGAGGCCGAGCATCGAGAACATCGATTGCGACCAGAAGATCCGGCCGCGCGACAGGTCCCAGTCCCACAATCCGCAGCGGCCGCGGTTGAGCGCGGTGTCGATGCGGCCGCGCACGGCGTCGTTGATGAGATCGCCCTCGCGGGCGCGGGTGGACTGCCAGTGGAAGGCGAAGCCGAGGATCAGGACGACGAAGCCCGTGGTCGCCGACAGCGTCACCGAGAGCGCGGCGTCCGAGCCCCAGATCGGCTCGTTGCGCTCCTGGATCACTGTGACGAGGCCGGGCAGCGACTTGATCTGGCGCGAGATCGCCATCGCGGCATTGCCGCTCGGCAGCGTCATGTCGGAGACGTTGTTGTCGCGCAGCGGGGCGGCGAGCAGCTGCGCAGTGGTGATCGCATCGAGCAGGCGGTCGTTGCCGGCGGGATCGCTGTCGATCGGAATGCGGGCGAGGATGCGGCGGTCGATGCCGGCCGAGGTGACGATGACATGGCGGCCCGCGGCCAGGCCCCAGGACGGAATGAGGTCGGGCAGCAGCGTCGGCAGGTTCTCGATATTCTTCAGCCGCTCCTGACGCGAGGCGGTGAGGCGATCGATGCGTTCGGCGAGCAGGTCGGCGAGCGCCGAGATGTCATGCCGGATCACCAGCCGCTTCTGCCGCGTCTGGTCGACGACCTGCACGAACGCGCCGAGGCAGATGGTGATCAGGAAGGCGATGATGAGCGTCGGCACGGCACGGCGCAATGCCGGCTCCGCGATCAGCAGCCGGTGGTAGGCAGGTTTCGCGATCGATTGCGCCAATCCCTTGATCGAATCGGATTGGACGCACGCGTTCGCGGCGTCTGCACGCGACATGCCTTCGGCCCCCTGAAAACTGCTCGGAAGCGGCCCCACGTCGCTTCCGAATCACATCGATTTGAATCCAGTTTTGCCGGGCTGTCGAGAGTCAACGAATCGTTAACGCGAAATTATTCTTATCCAACGGGCAGTTCGCGCATCGTAGGTGCGCAAACTCACGGGGGCGAGGAGTCCGAAACGAGAACGTGTGACTCCGCACGCATTCCATGTCACGCGCGCGGCGGTTCGGCGTGACTGATGACGCGCTTCACGCTCGGGAACGCGCGGCGCAGCGCGCGCTCGATCGCGTCGACATGCTCGTGCACCTTGATGACGCTCATCGACGGCGCGGCGCGGCAGTGGAAGTTGACGATCTCGCCGGCGTCGGTGTTGCGGACGCGCACATTATGGATGTCGTGGATCTCGCCTTCGCCGGCGAACTCGGCCAGCGCGGCGGCGATGGTCTGCACCCGCTCAGGCGCGGCGTCGACGCCGAACGGCAGTTCAGGCTCCAGCGGCTCGATATGGACGTCGACCTCGACGTCCTCGCCGAACTCCTCCTGGATGCTGCGCTCCAGCGTGTTGGCGATGTCATGGGCGGCCTCGAGCTGCATCTCGGCGTCGACCTCGAGGTCGATGCTGACGATCAGCTTGGCGCCGAGATCGTGCACCGTGACGTGGTGGATGGCGAGGCCGGAATTGTGCGCGATCACCATGATGCGGTCGCGCACGGTCTCGTTGTCGCGCGCGACGGGGACCGGGGTGAAGGTGAGGTCGGCATCGCCGAACGCCTTGTCGACGGCGGCCTGCGCCTCGCGCTTGATCTCCTCGATCCGGTCGATCGGGTAGGTCCGCGGCACCTTGGCGATGGTGTCGATGAAGGTGGTCGCCCCGACCATGCGCACGCGCAGCCGCTCGACATCGATCACGCCGGGCACACTGCGGATCGCGGCGGTGGCCTTCTCCTGCGCGCCCTCGGGGGCGCGGTCGACCAGCGTCTGCACGGTCGAGCCGGCCATGCGCAGGCCGAGCAGGGCGATCATCACCGCGACCGCGGCGGCGGCCGCGGCGTCGCCCCACCAGAAGCCGAGGGCGGCGAGGATCAGGCCGACGATCACGGCGAATGAGCCCATCACGTCGGAGGCGAAATGCAGCGCGTCGGCGGCGAGCGCCTGGCTCCTGGTTTCCCGGGCGGCCCGGTGCAGGGCGCGGGCGCGCCAGAGATTGACGACGACGTCGATCACCAGCACCACGAACGGCACGGCCGAGATGGTCGGCGGCGGGGTTCCCTCGCGCAAGCGGCTATAGGCCTCGACCAGGATGCCGCCGGCGAGCACGTAGAGCAGGGCGGTGACGCCGAGCGCGGAGATGCTCTCCAGCTTGCCGTGGCCGTAATGGTGCTCCTCGTCCGCCGGCTTGTCGGAGACCCGCACCACCGCCCAGGTGATGATGGTCGCGACCAGGTCGATCGAGGAGTGCAGGGCCTCGGAGATCAGTGCGAGCGAGCCGATCGCGATGCCGACCACGAACTTGGCCGCCGCCATGCCGCCGCTGGCGAAGATCGAGATGGCCGCGACCGAGGTCTTGTTGTGCTGGGAAGTCATGGCGGGGGATGTAGCAGGGTGAGATCGAACATCAAGCGACGATCCACAGCTATAGTCGCAAGTGAGTTGCAGGAGCGAAGCTATTGCGAATGCTTCCGAATTGAATGGTGGCGACTTGTCCTTGCTCAGCTCTCATAGGGTGGGCAAAGGCGCATAGCGCCGTGCCCACCGTTCTTCCCCGATCAGTGACGGATGGTGGGCACGCTCCGCTTTGCCCACCCTACGGGACTTGCTCCGTCATGCCCGGGCTTGTCCCGGGCATCCACGTTCTTCGTGCCAAGCCGCCAAGACGTGGATGGCCGGGCCAAGCCCGGCCATGACGAACGGAGAGAGCGGCGCACTCCAGGTCTGGTCCACTGCCACCGCTACAAGGTCACCACGATCTTCCCCAGATGCTTGTTCGCCTCCATGTGCTCGAACGCCTTGTCGATGTCGTCGAACCCATAGACCTTGTCGATCGGCAGCTGCAGTTTTCGCGATTCCACCGCGCCCCAGATGTCCTTCCGGACCTCCTCGAAGATCTCGCGGACCTCCTCGATGGTCCGGGTGCGGAAGGTGACGCCGATATAGGAGATGCGGCGGGCGGCATGCAGGTCGAAGTTGAAATCGGCATGGGTGCCGCCGAGCCGGCCGACATTGACGATGCGGCCCAGGACCTTGGTCGCGGCGAGGTTCTGGCTCGCGACCTTGCCGGAGACCTGGTCGACGATGAGGTCGACGCCTTCGCCGCCGGTCGCCTTCAGCACCTCCTCGACCCATTTGGGATCGGAGGAATCGACCGCGAGGTCGGCGCCATATTCCTTCAGCCGGCCGCGGCGATAGGCATCGGTCGAGGAGCCGATCACGAGCCTTGCGCCCTTCAGCTTGGCGATCTGCATCGCCATCAGGCCGACGCCGGAGCTCGCGCCCTGGATCAGCACGGCCTGGCCCGGCTGCACGCCGCCGACGGTGACGACGGCATTGTGCATGGTCGCGAGCGCGACGGGCAGGGTGGCGGCCTCCTCGAAATTCATGTTCGAGGGAGCGCGGAACAGCCGGCCATGGTCGGCCAGCGTATACTCGGCAAACGCCGCGCCGCCCGATCCCATGATGCGGTCGCCGACCTTGACGCCCTTGGCGTCCGGTCCGAGCTCGACGACCTCGCCCGCCCATTCCATGCCGAGCACGGTGCCGACACCGCCGGCCGCGCCATGGGCGTGGCCCTTGCGCATGCCGGTGTCGGCGCGATTGAGCCCACAGGCACGCACGCGGACCAGCACTTGCGTGCCTTTAGGCTTAGGTTGAGGAACGTCGGAAATCTGAGCGCCCTCAGGGCCGTAGACGTAAGCCTTCATCAATTGCTCTCGCTTCTTACAGTGATTATTCCGCCGCTTGCGCGCTCGGATGAACGATCATGCCTTCGAGCCTGTTCCTGATGATCGCCTCCGCTTCGCGCACGATGCGGGAGATCAGCTCGGCGCAGCTCGGGATGTCCTGGATCAGGCCCTGGACCTGGCCGGCCGACCAGATGCCTTCGTCGGAATTGCCGGTCGCGTAGACCATCTTGCCGCGGGCCCCCGCAACGAGCTCGCGGATGTCCTCGAACTTGGCGCCTTCCTTCTCCATGGCGACGACCCTGGTCGAGATCTCGTTCCTGGCGACGCGCGAGGTGTTGCGCATGGTGCGGAAGATCAGCTCGGTCTCGCGCTCGTCATTGGCGACGATCTTCTCCTTGATGAGCTGGTGGATCGGGCTCTCCTTGGTCGCCATGAAGCGGGTGCCCATGTTGATGCCATCGGCGCCCAGCGCGAGCGCGGCGACGAGGCCGCGGGCGTCGGCAAAGCCGCCGGAGGCGATCATCGGGATCTTGACCTTGTTGGCGGCGGCCGGGATCAGGATCAGGCCGGGGGTGTCGTCCTCGCCGGGGTGGCCGGCGCATTCGAACCCGTCGATCGAGATGGCATCGACGCCCATGCGCTCGGCCGAGAGGGCGTGGCGGACGCTGGTGCATTTGTGCACGACCTTGACGCCGTGCTTCCTGAACTCGTCGACATGCTCTTGCGGCTTGTTGCCGGCGGTCTCGACCACCTTGATGCCGCTCTCGATGATGGCGGCGCGGTATTCGGCGTAAGGCGGCGGCTTGATCGCGGGCAGGATGGTGAGGTTGACGCCAAAGGGCTTGTCGGTGAGGTCGCGGCAGCGCGCGATCTCTTTGGTGAGATCCTCCGGCGTCGGCTGGGTCAGCGCCGTGATGAAGCCGAGCGCGCCGGCATTGGCGACGGCGGCAACCAGTTCGGCCCGGCCGACCCATTGCATGCCGCCCTGGACGATCGGGTGCTCGACGCCGACGAGCTCAGTGAACCGTGTCTGCAGCATGATCTGTTTCCCCCGCCGGTATGGCGCTCTGTTATCGCTTGATGCTGCGAGGATGCCGCCGGGGTCGGGAAAAGTCTATTGCGCGGGAGTGTGGTTAGGGCGGGGCGCTCATGCGGAGGATGAGGGGATTCCGCGGGGCGGATAATTGGGGCGCGCCGTTGCCCGATGAGGCAAGTTCTTTCCTCAAACTCCACCGTCATACCCCGCGAAGGCAGGGTATCCAGTACGCCGCGGCTTGTCGGCTCTAGCCTCGCTGTTGTTGGAATACTGGATTGCCCGCCTTCGCGGGCAATGACACTGAATACCGGCTATTCCGCCGACAGCCGCACCATCTGTCGGCCGCCGTTCATTTCCTTGAGGCGGTTGACGAAGGCTTCCGGGCGCTGCCAGCGGTTGGGGACCTCCAGGCCCATGAACTCGGCGATGTCGCCGATGAAGCCGGTGCAGTTGGTGGTCTCGGCATTCCAGACCGGCGAGCTCGTCTGCAATTTCTTGATGTAGGCGAACACGCGCTTGGCGTCGGCCTCGTTGAGGTACACGCGATAGCTCGCGGTCAGATATTCCGGATCGAGATCGCCGTAGCTGGCGCCGGTCTCGGATGGCACCCAGGTGAGATGCCCGAGCACATAGGCCCAGGTGTCGCCGGCGGGCGTGAGCCCTGCGACCTCGACTGCGCGCTCGCTGGTCTTGCCGTACCAGACGAAGGCATGGCCCCAGCTCGCGGCCGTGCGGGCACGGAAGTCGACGTAATAGGGACCTTTCTCCGCGCGTGCGACCGGGCGCCGCGATTGCGGTGCCGGCCGTGAGGCGGTGTCGGCCGGAGCAAGCGCATTGGCGTCCGCCATGCGCTTGTTCGCTTCGTGGGCCGAAGCCGAGGGCGTCGTGCACGCCAGCAGGGCCGCGAGCGCGGCCCCCGCGATGATGCAGGATCCCGTTCGATCAGCTTTGTTGGTCACGCTGTGCCCCCTCGACTGCCAGCCGCTTACGCAGATTCCGCTAGTGCGTCAGTAGCGCGCCGCGACCGGGCCGGGCGCCTTGCCGATCGGGGCCTTGCCGACCGGGCTCTTGCCAATCGGCATCTTGCCGATCGGGGCCTGCTCCGCCGGATAGACCGGCACGGGCTGGCGGCGCGGCAGATCCGCAGCGTTCGCAGCCGTCACCAGAGCAAGCGTGGCACCCAGAACAAATACAGTCTTCTTCACAGTGATACCCCTAGAAGGTTGGTCCAAACACGGCCATGCCGTGCCCCCAGACACGCCTCACAAAAGGGCGGCCGAATGCGTCCAAGTTGCGGCGCGCACGGGACATGTTGGCGGCATCTCTCGGGTGTACACAGATGTGATGTGTCCAGATGTTTCGGAGTGGTGCGATGCCGGAAGCTCACCCGATCCGGTTCAAACTGTTCCTGATCGTCGAGAAGATGCCGCCGATGTCCTTGCGCAGGGCATCGAGGGCGTTGAAATTGTCGAAGATGCGGGCGAGGCGGTCTTCGACTTCGCGCTTGCTCTTGGTCAGTGCGTCCACACGCGAGGCCAGCGTCACACCCGCGTTTGCCTCGATCTCGCCGACGGTTCTGGCGAGCAGGTCGCGCGTGGTGCTGACCTCGGCGATCATCCCCTCGATGCCGAACACCGGAGCCTTCAGCGGGACGAGATCGGCCTGCGACTTCGACAGCTCGGTCTTGAAGGCGTTCAGCGTCGCCAGCGTCTCCTGCAACGCGCCGAGGCGCTGGCGCGACTGGAGCACGAAATCGTTCAGCGCGTTCTGACGGTCGGCAAGGGTCTTGCCGTCGCGGTCGGTTTCGACCTCGGCGAGCGAGCGCTCGAGCTGGGCCCGGCGTTGACCAAGTTCCTCAAAGTCGAGCCGGACGCCCTTGAGGATGTTGAAACTGTCGTCGATGCGGGCGAGGCGCTGCTCGATCTCAATCTTGTTCTTCGAGAGCGTCTCGACCCGGCTGGCGAGCGGCGCCTCACCGCTGGTCTCGAGCTCGTCGATGCTTTTGGCGAGGCGGTCATGGCTGAGGGCGAGCTCGCCGATCAGCGCATTGATGCCGGCGTCACCCGAACGCAGCGGCACCAGCTCGGCGTGGGATTTCGCCAGATCGTCCTTGTAACGGTCCAGCGTTGCGTGAATGTGCTGGACCGTGCTCACCCGCGTCAGGAGCGTCGATACGTCGCGCGCGATGTCCTTGAGCCGGTCGCCGAGGTTGTTCTTGCGGTCGTCGGTCTCGAGGTCGTGCAGGGATCGTTCGAGCTGGTTCTGGCGGTCGCGGATCTCGGTGAAGACGGGCTCGACCGCGCGGCGCTGATCGGCGACCTTGCCGACCATCTCGCGCAGCTCCTGCTGGCGGCGGCGGATCTCGGCGAGCTGGTCATGCATGTCGGTGGATTCGTTGCGGCCCTGCTGCAGCAGCGCGCGCTGCTCGGTCTCGCTCAGCTTGGCGTGGAGGGCCGAGACCGCCTCCCTGGGGTCGCTCTCGATCAGGTGCTGGACGGTGGCGTCGAGGTGGTTTTGCAGGGCGTGGGCGACGACGACGTCCTCGCGGGTCTTCTTGAGGCGGTCGCGCAGGGCGTAGAGCCTCCGATCCTGGCGCGACAACCGCCAGGCGGTCGCACCAATCAGGGCCAGGACGGCCGTCAGGATCGTGCCCGTCGCGATGCGTTGCGACATGGGCAGGCCCGCGAACCAGGCGGGCAGGTGGCCGATATCGTAACCGAACGCCTGCTGGGCGAGAAACGCGACGGCGGCCAGCAGGACAAACCAGGCAACCAGGAAAAACAGCCACATCGTGAATTCCTCACGCCGGCACAATGTCGCCATAGTTGCTATTGGAGAGCGGAACCGAGATCAAGGGGTGCGGCGGTTGCCGAACATGTCCAGCAGCGCGAATCCACCGCCGGCTGCGTCGGCGGATCAATGGAGCGGCGGCGAGCCGTGCCGGGTTTTCCCGATGGGTGGAGCGATAGGGGTCAACACCCTCCGCCGTCATTCCGGGGCGGCGCGTAGCGCCGAGCTCGGAATCCATAACCACAAGCGGCTGTGCTGACGCGAGATCGGCGTGGCGCGCGGTGCCTGACCCAATCGGCCGTCGTGGTTATGGATTCCGGGCTCGCGCTACGCGCGCCCCGGAATGACGGAGAGAGGATCGTAGCGCAGCTCCATGCGGGACCACGTCAACGTCTGTCCAGGTTTACGCTCCGCTCATCCGGCTACGGCGTCGTGCTCGCTATCTCTTCCCGAGGAAGTTCGATCGCATCTTGTCGGCGAACCAGACCACGAAGATCGCAGCGAACGCGAGGACAAAGTACAGAGCCGTCCACAAAAGTGCATAAGTGGCATTCGTCATGGCGTCCTCCCTCGCATCAGACATCGAACCGTTGCCGGGAAGGATAATGGCGGCCGCGACGGCACGATTTGCGCAGGATCAATTTTGCCGCGCTGCGGCGAAATGGTCCGGCGAGCCTTCATTCCGAGATCGCGATGGAGTTGCGCCCGGGAATGAAGGAGCGCTACAGCCGGAATTCGTTGGTGAGCTCGCCGATGCCTTCGATCGCGACGGTCACATTGTTCACCGGCTCCTTCATCACGCCGACGCCCACCGATGTCCCGACCGCGATGAGGTCGCCGGGCAGCAGCGTCATGTCGTGCGAAATCCGGCTGACCAGCTCCTGCGCGGAGAAGATCATGTCCGAGATTGGATAGTTCTGCCGCTCGGCGCCGTTGAGGATGGTGCGCACCACGAGCTTGGCCGGATCGAGGCCGGTCGCGATGACCGGGCCGAACGGGCCGTAATCGTCGATACCCTTGGCGCGGGCCCATTGCGGGAAGGTGGGGTCGCGGGTCAGGATGTCGTTGGCGGTGATGTCGTTGACGCAGGTGTAGCCGAAGATGAAGCCGTCGGCTTCGCCAGGCGAGACGCGGGCGCAGGTCTTGCCGATGACGATGCCGAGCTCGCCCTCATAGGTGGTCTTGCCGTCGTAATAAGAGGGGCGGCGGATCACCGCGCCGGGCGCGGCGATCGTGGTGGTGGCCTTGAGCAGATAGAGCGGCTCCGGCGGCTCGGGCTGGTTGAGCTTCGCCGCGAGCGCGTGGAAATTATTCCAGAGCGCGACGATCTTGCTGGGCGCGCACGGCGCGAGCAGCTCGACCTCGGACAGCGCCAGTGTCTTGCCGGTCGCCGCATGGTGGCCGAACATCTCGCCCTCATGGACGCTGATACCCGATGAGGTCAGCGTACCGAAGCCGGTCGCACCGCTATGACGGAAGCGCAGCCAGTGTTTCATCTCGCCCGCCATCACGCCACCGCCAGTGCGCGGGGATCGCCGGGTGCCGCGACGCCGTCATAGAGACCGGCGATGCGGGCGCGCTGGGTCACCATCGCCAGCACCGAGTCCAGCGCAGGCGTGGCGATGCCGGTGAGGCGGCCCATCTCCTGCACCACGGTGACGAGCGGGTCGATCTCCATCGGGCGGCCGCGCTCGAGATCCTGCAGCATCGAGGTCTTGTGCGCGCCGACCTTGCGGGCGCCCTCGATACGGCGCTCGACGTCGACGCGGAACTTGACGCCGAAGGTCTCGGCGATCGCCTGCGTCTCCACCATGATCGCGCGCGACAGGGCACGC
Source organism: Bradyrhizobium sp. B117 (assembly GCF_038969555.1). Lineage (NCBI taxonomy): Bacteria > Pseudomonadati > Pseudomonadota > Alphaproteobacteria > Hyphomicrobiales > Nitrobacteraceae > Bradyrhizobium > Bradyrhizobium sp. B117. The sequence goes on along the minus strand of NZ_CP152414.1, from coordinate 6,818,379 downwards.
GTGGACGGATCGGTGCAGATCACGTCGAGGGTTGCATGGGTCAGCGCGCTGATCGGATTGAAGCAGACATTGCCCCAGAGCTTGAGCCAGATCTCGTCGCGGATGCGGTCGAGCACCGGTGCCTTGAGGCCAGCCGCGACGAAGAGATCGGCAAGGCGCTGCACGTCGCTCGTGATCTCGCCGGAGGGCTCGCCGAGCGGGAAATTGTTGCCATAGACGTGACGGATCACGCCGGGCGCCTCGATCTCGGTGGCGGGATAAACGATGCAGCCGATGGCACGCTCGGCGCCGATCTCGCGCCACTGCCGTCCGCCGGGATCGATGCTCTCCAGCGTCGAATTCTCGTATTGGCCGCCGTGCTTGTAGAAGTACCAATAGGGGATGCCGTTGACGGCGGTGACGATGCGGGTGTGCGGTCCGAGCAGCGGCTGCATCTTCTCGATCACGCCGGTGATCGAATGCGCCTTCAGCGTGATGATGATGTAGTCCTGCACGCCGAGCTCAGTGGGATTGTCGGTGCAGCGCGGATGCACGGTGTGCGTCTCCTCGCCCGCGAACAGCGTCAGGCCGCGCTCGCGCATCGCGGCGAGGTGCGCACCGCGGGCGACGAGACTGACGTCCGCGCCAGCGCGCGCGAGCTGAACCCCGAGATATCCGCCGATCGCGCCGGCGCCGTAGATGCAGATCTTCATGAAATCCTCGCGAGCAGAGACCGGAATTTTGGGACGAAAGATCCGGTCCGGCTCGGATGGATCCGGGCCGGGGCCGGTAGTCGCAGGGGAAGTGCTGCCGCTCTAAAGCGCGATGCGCTTTAGTTTATTGTTTGAGCATGATCTTGTCGGAAAACCGCTACGCACTTTTCCGGATCATGCTCTAGGCTGCCGCTTGCGGCGTGCCGTTGATGGCCTCGTCAACGGCAGCTGCGATGTCGCGCATGCTGATGACGGAGACGAGGCTGTAATCGTCGATGACCGGCAAGTGACGGATGTGATGACGGTTCATCAGGTGCCGCACGTGCTCGATCGTGTCCGAGGAGGTGCAGGAGACGAGCTGCTGCACCGAGACGAGTTGAGAGACCTTGACGTTGATGGCATTGGCGCCGTGCTCGGCAACCGCACGCACCACGTCGCGCTCGGTGAACATGCCGACCGCGGTGTTGCCTTCAGAGCGGACCACGTCCTTGACCACCAGCGCGCTGATGTTGTTGGCGCGCATCAGCTTGGCGGCGATACCCACCGTTTCGTTCATTCGCACCGTTACAACGCGCGGCGTCTTCTTGCGCAGAATGTCTCCGACCAGCATGGCGACCTCCCTGGGTGACTGATGGGGGAAGTGTGGTATACATAATGCCAATCGTCAAGCGCTGGATTTGGCTGATCCGAAAATTCTTGCGGCAGCATTACTGACGTTTGTCGCCGCGCCAAAAGAAAAGGGGCGCATCGCTGCGCCCCTTTTTGACCGACGTGACAGACGTGTGGTCGCTACGCCGTCTCGGTCTTGGCGTTACCGGTTGCGGTGCTGGCGCTCTCGGCTTCCTTGCCGAGGATGAAGGAGCGGCGCAGCGGCTTGATCACGAACAGCGCCATCAGCGCCGCCGTCGCGTTCAGCGCCACCGCCACCACGAACACGGCCTTCCAGCCATACGTCGCCGAGATCACGCTTGCGAGCGGGACGAGCAGGGAGGCGGTGCCCTTCGCGGTGTAGAGCATGCCGTTGTTGGTCGTTGCGAATTTCGAGCCGAAGGTGTCGCCGCAGGTTGCGGGGAACAGCGAGTAGATCTCACCGAACACGCCGAAATACACCGCGGTCGCAAGCACGAACACGATGGGATTCTGGCCATAGGCCGACAACGTCAGGAGCATCACCGCGGCGGTGCCGAAGGCGATGAACATGGTGTGCTCGCGGCCGATCGTGTCGGAGACCCAGCCGAAGAAGGGGCGTCCGAAGCCGTCGAAGATGCGGTCGAGCGAGATCGCGAAGGTCAGCGCCGCCATCTGGAAGCCGGCGAGCGTCACCGGGGTGTTGGCGATCTTGTAGTCGTGCGCGATCGGGCCGATCTGCGCCGCGGTCATCAGGCCGCCGGAGGCGACCATGACGAAGACGAGATACATCACCCAGAAGATAGGGCTGCGCAGCACTTGCGGCGGGGTGAAGTCGATCTTGGTCTGCGGCAGGTTGAGCTGCTTCTTCCTCGGCGGGATCGAGATCCGCGGCGGCTGGATGAAGAAGGCGAGCACGAATACGATCAGGCCCTGGCCGATGCCGAAGGTGAGGAACGCCTGCTGGTAGCCGCTCGATGCGATCATGGTCGCGATCGGCACGATGGTGAGCGCGGCGCCCGCGCCGAAGCCTGCGGCGGTCGCGCCGGCGGCGAGGCCGCGGCGGTCAGGAAACCATTTCAGCGCGTTGCCGACGCAGGTGCCGTACACAGCGCCGGCGCCCATGCCGCCGACGACTGCGGCCGCGTAGAGCAAGGTGAGCGAGTCAGCGTAGGAGTTGAGCACCCAGGACAGCGCGATCATCACGCCGCCGAACATGATGACGATGCGCGGGCCGTACTTGTCGACGAACCAGGCCTCGACCGGCACCAGCCAGGTCTCGGTGACGACGAAGATGGTGAAGGCGAGCTGGATCGCGGCGCGTCCCCAATGGTGGGCGGCGTCGATCGGATCGACGAACAGCGTCCAGCCATATTGCAGGTTGGCGATCATCGCCATACAGACGATGCCCATCACGAGCTGAAGCCAACGGAAACCGGTGCGAAGAGGCGCAGCTGTGACGGCGCCGTCAGTGCTGGAAATCATCAAGAACCTCCCAACGCGCCTGATTGATTACGACCTGGGATTGCAAGATGACCCGGTGTCGCAAATGTTGTGGCTTATCGTCGCAAGCGCGGCGGGCAGCTTGGTATACCATATCCCAGATTGCAAGTCCTATCTCGCGTCGAGGGCCAAGAAAATGCGCGGTTCCGTTCGGATTATCGGAATCTGAAAAATTTCGGACAAACGAAAACGCCCGGCCGCAAGGGCCGGGCGTCGTGCGCGAGCGAGTTGTTGAGGCGCCGCCTCAGACCGTCGATTTGGCGACCACGACCTTGCGCCAGGGTTTCAGCACCGCGATCGCCAGCAGCGAAGCCAGGATGTTGGCGCCAGCCGCGATGATGAACACGCTGTCCCAGGTGCCCGACGACTGCTGCATCAGGTTTGCGACCGGGACGAGCAGCGCGGCGGTGCCCTTCGCGGTGTAGAGCAGGCCGGCGTTGGTGGTCGCGAACTTGGCGCCGAACGTGTCGGTGCATGTCGAGGGGAACAGCGAGTAGATCTCGCCCCAGGCGAAGAACACGAAGCCCGAGAGCAGCACGAACCAGACCGGATCGTGGCCCCAGAGGTAGAGCATCCAGATGCCGAAGCCTTCCATGCCGAAGGCGATGAACATCGTGTTCTCGCGGCCGATCATGTCGGAGATCCAGCCGAAGAACGGACGCGTCAGGCCGTTGAGCACGCGGTCGATGGTCGCTGCGAAGGTCACCGCGGTCATCGTCACCGCCATCAGCGTCACCGGCACGCTGTCGACCTTCCAGTCAACCGCGATCGGCTTCAGGTTCGCGGTGACCATCAGTCCACCCGCGCCGACGATCACGAACATGAAGTACATCAGCCAGAAGATCGGCTGGCGCAGCACTTCGGTCGGCTGATAGTTGCGCCTGGTCTGGATGATATTGGCATTCGCCACCACGCTCGGCACCTGGCCCGGCTTCGGCGCGAGCAGAAAGAAGGCGAGGATGCAGATGATGATGCCTTGTCCGAGGCCGAAATAGAGGAAGGTGGTCTGGAATCCACTGTCCTTGATCATGGACTGGATCGGCGCGACGGTGAGGGCGGAGCCTGCACCGAAGCCTGCCGCCGTGATGCCGGCGGCAAGACCGCGCTTGTCCGGAAACCACTTCAGCGCGTTGCCGACGCAGGTGCCGTAGACGCCGCCGGCGCCGATGCCCGCGATGATCATGCCGAGATAGTAGCCGTTGAGCGAGGTGGCCTGTGCGTTGATCGCCCAGCCGATGGCGCAGAGCACGCCGCCGACGAGGACGACGATGCGCGGGCCGTATTTGTCGACGAACCAGCCTTCGACCGGAACGAGCCAGGTCTCGAACAACACAAAGAGCGTAAAGGCCCATTGGATCGACGCGCGATCCCAGCCGAACTTTTTCTGGATGTCTGGGACGAAGAACGTCCAGCCGTACTGATAATTGGCGATCATCACCATGGCCGCTACACCGATCGCCAATTGCGCCCAGCGATACGTGTCGCTGACGCGCGCGGCTGTAGGGGCCGTTGCCTGCACCATGTCCGTCATAAAGCCTCCCGTGGCGCCTCTAATTTTTCTGCGAGCGCTGGAGCGGCATTCTTGTATTCATTATGCCAAGGTTCAAGCGCTGGTCCGGCCACCGTGCGCAAATGCCGCAGCGACCTTGTCCGGTCGCGGCTGTGACTCGGGACAGCACAAGTAGAAATGGCCCCGTCGTGCGGGGCCATTCATCAAAAGTAGCATGTGGATCGGTCTGAAACCGTCGCGCGGCAGGGCCGCGCGGGAAAGAGCCCGCTTACAGGCCGAAACGCGGCAGGTCGCCGTTGTGATTCGAGATCTCGGCGCTCGCCATCAGGAGGCGGTCGATCGCAGCCATCAGGCGCGCGAACAGCGAGGAGGAGGGAGCGAGAGCGACGGAAGCGGTCTTGGACATCGGAATTCCTTTCTCGAGACAGTCAGTATCGCTGCCTCATTTCGAAAGACAATCTATGTATACCAGATGCCAGTGTCCATGCGCTTGTTTGCATAGCAGCATGCAACCTTTCGCATTGCAACATAATGATGCGTTAAAGCGGCCATTGCGGGCCTAAAATTGCCAAATGGCGGCCGAAACGACGCATTGGCGCGGATTTGACCGGCCTTACAGCGGATCCGGGTCTTGGCAGGGCAGGTCAAAGCCGTTAGTGGTCTGCCCCCTTTTCCAACCAACTGTCAGAGTGGTTCATGTCGAGCGCCTCGGCCGCCGTCTCGATCGGCATCGATTTTGGGACCAGCAACACGGTCGTCGCGCTTGCGGCGGACGACCGCCGGGTCGAGGCCATCCGCTTCGACCATGGCGGCCAGCGCCACAGCGTCTACGTCTCGGCGCTGTGCTTCTGGGAGGACCGGCCGGGCGCCGGCGCCCAGGCCGAGGGCGGCCCGTGGGCGATCGAGACCTTCCTGGAAGGCCGCCACGTCTATCGCTTCCTCCAGTCGTTCAAGACTTTTGCCGCGAGCAGCAGCTTCCAAACCACGCAGGTCTTCCGGCAGCGCTTCAAGTTCGAGGACATTCTGGCGGCGTTCCTGCGCACGCTGGCGCGCCATGGCGGCGAGAAGTTCGGCTTCGAGACATCGAACATCACCGTCGGCCGGCCCGTGCGCTTTGCCGGCGGCAATCCCGACGAGACGTTGGCGATGCAGCGCTATCGCGCCGCGTTCGAGCGTCTTGGCGCCGGCCACGCGCGCTATGTCTACGAGCCCGTGGGCGCCGCGTTCTCCTTCGCCCGCCGGTTGGAGCGCGATGCGACCGTCTTGGTTGCGGATTTCGGCGGCGGCACCAGCGACTTCTCGGTGATGCGTTTTTCGCGCGCGGGCGGCACGCTGCGCGCCGAGCCGCTGGGACACGCCGGCATCGGCATTGCCGGCGACACCTTCGACTACCGCATCGTCGATCACGTCGTCTCGCCGCGGCTTGGCAAGGGCTCGAGCTTCCGCTCGTTCGACAAGGTGCTGCCGGTTCCGAGCGGCCACTACACCAACCTTGCGCGCTGGCATCAGCTCGCGATGATGAAGAGCAACGGCGATCTGCGCGAGCTCCGCGAGCTCGCGCGCACCGCGCTGAAGCCGAAGCTGCTCGAGGATTTCATCACCATCGTCGATCTCGACCTCGGCTTTTCGCTGTACCGCGCGGTGTCCGACGCCAAGGTCGCGCTGTCGGGGCACGATGAGGTCGACTTCCGCTTCAAAGGCGGCGGCGTCGACATCGGCTCGACGATCACGCGGAAGAACTTTGAAGCCTGGATTGCCGACGACATCGCCCGGTTAGGGGCCACCGTCGACAAGGTGCTGGCCGAAGCCCGCATCACCGCGCGCGAGGTGGAGAAGGTGTTCTTGACCGGTGGCACCTCCTTCGTGCCCGCGGTGCGAAAGCTGTTCGCCGACCGCTTCGGCAACGAGCGGCTGATGTCGGGCGACCAGTTCGAGTCGATCGCCTACGGCCTGGCGCTGATCGGGCACAGCCCCGACCCGGACCGCTGGACCGCGGATGGCGGGCTCAAGCCGAAGGGTACGTAGCCCAGTAGCAGTCGTCATTGCGAGTAATGACGATGTGGGTCGATCTGCAGATGCGATCAACCAGTGCCGTAGGGTGGGCAAAGGCGCGGAGCGCCGTGCCCACCATCTTTCCGAGGTTGAGACAGACTGGTGGGCACGCTGCGCTTTGCCCACCCTACGATACTGCTGTCACTGCTACTGATGGATCTCCGGATCGACCAGCCGCGCCAGATTGCGCAGCGATTCCTGCCAGCCGAGATAGCAGGCCTCCGGCGGAATGAGGTCGGGGATGCCGGCCTGCGTGATGTCGACCTCGGTGCCGACCGACACCTTCTTCAGGATCACGGTTACCTGGATTTCGCCGGGCAGGTTGGGATCGTCGAACCTGTCGGTGTAGCGCAGGCGCTCGCCGGGCACGAGCTCGAGATATTCGCCGCCGAACGAATGGCTGTTGCCCGTGGTGAAATTCCGGAACGACATCTTGAACGTGCCTCCGACCCTGGGCTCGAAATGATGCACGGTGCAGGTGAAGCCGTTCGGCGGCAGCCACTTCGCCATTGCATCGGCCTCCAGGAAGGCGCGATAGATTTTCTCGGGGCTGGTGGCCAGAACGCGGTGCAGTCGTACAGTGCTGGGCATGTTCGTCATTCCTCGTGCATGTGCATTGATGGGCCGACATCTCATCGCGCTTTAAGGCCCGTTGATGTCTAGATGACGAACGAGGGGCTGCCGATCCGACACGTCACCGCATAAAAGAGATCGCACATAAATGAGCCGCCGGAACCGGCGGCTTTGACCTCGCGCTCGCGGACCTGCGTGCTCACCGCGTCCAGTCTTCACCCGCGCACAACGTTCCCATGCAGCCCTGGACGTTGAGATTGCCCGACGGCAGCAAGGTCACCGTGCTCGCATAGGTCTTGCCGTCGTCGGCATTGTAGATCCGGCCCGACCATTTGTTGGCGCCGGCCGCCTGCATGTCGATGAACAGGGAGATGCCGACGATCTTCCGGCCACGCAGCGCCGGATCGGAATTGTGGTCGTCGAGCTGCGGCTTCCCTGTCTTCTTGTCGATCGGCTCCTTCAGCCAGACTACGCGCCCGCACAGCGCGTTGCCGCAACGGCTCACCTTGATCTTCGCATCGCCCGACTGGGTCAGCCAGACGCCGCCGGGATCGCTGGCCGTTGCGGCTTTGGCATCTCCAAGCGGCGAGATGGACAACAGGGCTGCGAGCACGTGCCGGACGAGGGTGGAACGCATGGGGGCTCCGTCGGATCAATTATCATGAATAATTTCATGATAAACAATCAATATATCGCGCTTAAGGTTGAGTCAAGCGGATGGAACAGGCATACTGGTCCCCATAGATGACCCTTGCATTGCGGAGTGCCTAGAGATGGATGCGGTGAGGACGTCGGTGCGCGAGGCCCGGCAGCGCTGGTTTCGACGCCTCGATCTTGCGTTCTGGATGATCTGGGCGGCATTCCCGGTGGTGATATGGCTTGCCTATCGCCACAACACGACCGCCTCCGCGTCGATTGCGGCCAGCCTCAGTCCCGAGCAGGCGAAATGCGCGGGCATCGTCACCAACCCGCTCGACATGTCGCGCAAGGGGCAGATGCTGTTCTGGACGTTATTTTTGTTTCAGCTGTCGTTCTTTGCCGTGTTCACCGGCATCCTTCACCGCATGGTGCATCGATTCGCGCGCGGACGGATCTTCGTGTCCGAGACGCTCCAGGGTGTGTGGTGGATGGGGATCATTCTGGTGATCTGGCCGTTCATTGATCTCGCCACCAGCAACGCGGTGGCTTACGCCTTGCATGAGATCGGCGACATCAAGTTCTTCCTGCCGTCCTACAATCTGGACATCGGAACGATCGCGGGTGGGGTGTTCCTGATGGCGCTGAAATTCGTGATCGATCACGCCATCCTGCTGCAGTCCGAAAACGAATTGACGATCTGAGGTGAATGCTGGTGCCGATCGTCGTGAACCTCGATGTCATGCTTGCGAAGCGGAAGCGCCGCCTCGGGGACCTCGCCGACGCCATCGGCATCTCCATCCAGAACCTGTCGATCCTGAAGACCGGCAAGGCGAGGGCGATGCGCTTCTCGACCCTGGCCGCGATCTGCCGCGAGCTCGACTGTCAGCCCGGCGACATCCTCGAATATGTCGCGGGCGAGGAGAGCGATGGGGAAGCGGGCGAGGGGAGCTGAGCTCACACCTGACGGGTCTTGTCCGCCTTGGTCTTGGACGCGAGGACCTGAAAGACATCCCCCATGTGCAGCGCCCGGCCATCGGGGAAGGCGGACATCCTGAGGCTCGACGTGTGCGTCGCGCCGTCGACCGGAGAGATGAAGGCGAACTGGATCTCGATCTTGTGCTTGATCTCGTAGCCTTGCCATTTCGGATGCTCGCGCGTCAGCAGCTCGGCGAGCTCACAGCGCAGCATGTCGGAGGTCGACGTGGTCTTGGAGAGAATGCCGCGCTCGACTTTCTCCAGGTAGCACTGCTCGGTCACGGTGCTGACATGCGCATTGACGCGCTGAAAATTCGTCTTCTTGTCGTACTGATCGTAGGCGGCAAAGCCGGCAATACCTGCGGCAACCAATCCAAAGAACGCGAGACGCATGCTGATGCTCCCGTTTTAATGGGCGCAACTTCGAGCATCAGTCATTAAGGGCGACTGAATCCGCTTCGATACTTTTTGTGACGGGAAACGCCCGTCTGACGACCACGCACTCAATTGAATTAAATTGGCTTGGCTACACTCCGCGTCGAAGCCCGATTTGGCCTCTTTATGTCAGTGAGAAGGGACACAGCAGCCCATATTTGCTCAGTCGGGGTTCTTCGCTGTTTGCCCCATCGGACAGAGGACCGGGCGAACCGCACGAATGGGTGGTGCGACTAATACTGCACAAGACGTTCATCGAAGCCGCCATCCTTCGCCTCGTACTTCTTAATCGAACCACCATGATCAGCCTGCTACTGCTGTTTGCGATGCTCTACGCCGCGTGCGGGCTGGCACTCAGCATCGTTGCGAACGCGGTGTCATTCACCAGCATCCAACTCGGCGGAAATGCCTTGTTTCCAGTGCTTACGTGGGGAATCTTCCCGGCCTTTTTGTCGGTCATCCTCATCAGCATCTCGGAAAAGGAAAGGAAGATGCGTAGCAGTGTGGGTGAGGAGATCGATCATTGGGAGCTGGTGTTTGCGGGGTGCCCCTCGTTGATGAAATATATCTTCTGGGTCTGTTTCGCTTATGCGTGGGCGATCGGTATCGTCTTCGCCATATTGCAACCCCACGAACCGAACGTGATCTGGCGCGGCGCCTCTGCTTTTTGGATGACATTCTATGCGTTGGGCCTTGCGTCGGTTACAGGCGCCTATCTCCGCCGCCGCGCGCGTCAAACGCCGTGAAGGGCGATGGCTCTCATTCCTCAATGTCGGTGATCTCTCAGGGGATTTGGAACAGACTCGTGCTGGAATTGTGAGTACACGCCCTAAATTGGTGGCGGCTCCGAAAGCCGGGATCCTGGATCTTACAGGCCGGCGGCCATCCCAAATCGGCCAAGGCCAGGTAGCTTCAGCGCCGGACGCCGGATGTCAAAACCGAGCACGGCACCGAAGAGATTGACCTCCACGCCCTCGACCCAGCCGATCGAGAAGCCGAAATATCCAGCAAGCGAAGCATAGATGCCGGTGCCTGACGCGGTGACGCCGAGCCATTTGCCGGTGTACGGGAAGTCCTTGCCGATCGCAGTCGGCGGCAGGACGGCGCGGAGCTCGGGGACGGAGTCGAGTGCGGCCTGCACGAAGGTGTTCGAGTTGGGACCCGGCCAGGCGCTATAATCCCCATAGGACCGGAACCTGTAGTTTTCGATCACGTACCGTATCTTTGGGATCAGCGCTTCGGCGCGCGCTCCATTCACGGCGACGATGGTTTCGGGCAAAGCGCCGAACCACCGCCCATCTGGAGCGAAGCCGTTGGTGCGGATCGGCTCGCCCCAGGCCGTGTAGTCATATCTTGTGTAAATCGCCGCATTCTTCTCCTTCACGACGATCCAGGTGTGAACGGCAAAGATGCTGCGCCATCTGACGGTTCTTGCCGCGAAGACCCGTATCGTTGCTTCGGGATGATCCGCCGCGGCGGGTAGAAGACCGGCGCTCGACCGGTCGGCCATTTGCCAATTCCCGCGGCCATCGCCCAAAAAGAAATATCTCGCCGCTGACGCAGCGAGGGGCGCAAACAGGAGGAACAGAAAGATGAGCAAGTGTTTCTTCAAGGGAGCGGTGCGGCGGGATCTTCCATGATCATATAGGTCGCATGGATGCCGCCGCCATAGCTGCTTCAACCGATCGGTTCCGTTGGATCAAGGGTTTTGCCGCCGGAGCAGTGAGCCGAGCGAGTTTGAAGCCTGGCTGATTGATCGAAAGGAGAATGCGTATGGATATGAAGGAAGCTTCGGCGATGACGGAGGCCTCGGGATTGGCGAATGAGCAGGAGGGCATGGGGCGAAATTCAGGACTGAACCAGGGCTTCGGGAGGCCAACAGAGAACACAGGGGAGAGCCGTCGGCCGGTCCACTCGCCTTCGTCGGACGCTGCGATGCGATGGGCTGAGCAGTTGCGCGAGGTAACGACGAAGGCGCCTTTGCGATCGCTGCTTGTCGCTTTCCTGGTCGGAGCATGGATCGCACGCCGGCGATAGGAGCGACTTGCGCACGTCACGCTGAGGAAGATCGAGACACTTCTGAACGATTTTTTGTCGGCAACACGCGATGCCAAGGCGTTCCGCTTGCCGGCGGCAGCTGGTGCTCTTGGCCCATCAGCAAAGTGGCGCCTCGGCAACGGAGGCCGTTCACTAAGGTATAGCGGACTACAATTGATCTGGCTGAGTTCTTCGCATTTTGACCCGAGGCGGACATCGTTTGCGGGGAGTTTGATTCGGAACTGAAGCGGGACCAGCCTGTTGGTTCGATCAGCCAAGCGGAGTCTCGCAATGCGGATCATTCTGATAACGGCGGTTGGCTGGGCGTTGTCGTTCGGATTTGCGGCAGCACAGACCGACCCCAAGGACATGCCAACTGGACGCTCGGCACCAGAAGAGAAAGGTCAATTGCAGCCACAAGGTTGGACCGGACCGCTGGACACGAAATCGGGTGGCGCGCCGCCGGAAAGCCCGCAAGGTCAAAGCCCACCGGGAATGCAGGCAGCGCCGGACGGATCAACCAAAGTGGTGACCGAGCCACGTAAGTAGGTCTCACTTGGTTTTGTCGTCGAGAGGTCGGGTTCGCTTGGGATGAGCCGACCCGGCGTTCTGGCCGCAAGCGGCTAAGTGGTGGACAGTGCCGGCAAGCCCGCTGGTGCCTCGTTGCAGACATTGCTTCGTGAGGAGCAAGGCAACCGCGGCGTAGGTCCGGCGACGGCGCGCGGCAGATGAGCGGATCACAAGGACCGTTCGCTCAACGGCGATGATCTGCGCGTGGTGCCGCTTGACCCGCGCGAGGCGTATCTGGTACCAAAACCGAGGGTTGAGGGCTTGTTTTCATTGACGCCTAGGTCGAGATAAAGCCTTGGAGGCCAAATGATTACTGCCGCACAATGCTTGGAATTGGCACATCGATACAGAGCACTCTCTCAGACATCCGGCATCTCCAAAGACCGCGCTTTCATGATGAAGAACATCGCCAGAAGCCTGTCCGGCTTGGCAGGTCAATTGGACCGCCTTGATGCGCTTACGAGAGACGAACAGCCGACATAGTCAGGCAATGCGGGCCTGCGCGCGAGCGTGAAACCGGGAGCCCGCCTAGCAGACTGAGGGTGTCGCCGAACTCCCCGGGGGGTGCCTGCCGGCATCCGTGACGGAGAGGGTTACCTCGAAAGAGGCCCAACAAGCACACCCTTGAAGGACTTGTCAGAGCGCTCCTGGTACCGAATAGCATTGCGGATGGGGCAAATTGAGCCGATCCGCCGTCGCCATCAATCGTCGATCCGTCACGTGCGCCCGAACCACGTCGACGAGGACGATGGAGCAAGATTCTTCCGCGGCCTGCTGATTGCCGCGGGGCCGAGCCTGCTGCTTTGGCTATGTCTCGCACTCTTATTCAAAATGATGATCAACGGCCATCTACTTCCCTGAGGGAGGCGAACGAGCGGCTCTTACGGAGTGCGTGCCTAAGCTTGCGAGACGCTCCTCAGCCCTGAGCGAGCGGGCTATGTGATGCGACAATCTCAGAGCGAGCGCCACAACGATCAGCGTCGGATTTGCTTGACTGGACGTTGGCAACACGGACGTGCTGCACAGGTACAGGTTGGCGATGCCAAAAGCGCGAAGGTTCCTGTCCGCGACTCCGTCGTTTGCCGATGAAGCCATACGGGTCATGCCGAGTTGATGCGTGCCATCCTTGGCCTGCCGCAAAGCGCTCTGTTGCTGATCGGATGGGTTACACCGCAGCACCAGCCGGGCGAGACTTCCCCGCTTCAACCATTCCGACATCCGCTGGTGTACTCTCTCGAGGGATGCTGCGTCCGCATCTGCAAAGCGCAAGTCGATCGCAATCCGGTTCATGCCCAACCGATCGACCTCGCCTGTCAAAGTCACCCGGCTCTCCCGATTGGGCAGATGTTCGGCATGATAGGCGAGCCTGTACTGCGAGACTTGGTTGCGCATGAGGAAACCGGGAGGCCGAGGGTCTGCGTACCACCGTTCCAAAAGCGCATTCGCGTCAGCCAGAATGCTCTTGAAGCCTGCCGGCGTGAGGTTTCGCAGATGTGCTCCAGCAGTGCTTCCGAGCATATTTTCGCTGTATCGGCGCCGAATGACTTCCGGCAAGATGGCTCGCCCGAGGCTGTTCGCGCCGGACAACAAGAATAGCAGCGAGAGCAGCGCTCGTTGATGCCTCGCATCTGCAATCGCGCCTTCCGGCCATAGAACCGTGTTCGACAGCCCCCATTTTTCCTGCGTTGCTTCGCTCGGCTGGAATCGGCGGCGGGTATAGGTTCCGTTCGCGTCTTTCCGGAAGTCGAACAAGTCTACGTATTGCGGCTTGAGAAATCTGACGTCCGCTATCGAGCCCATCAGATGGCTCATGTAGTATCGCCCGAGGGGGCCAGCTTCGCCGCCGAACAGCCTGGGTCGATCGCGCTGCATATTCAAAGCTAACCTTGTCGTCTCGATCCCTCCGGCCGCAACGACGAGCATTCGAACGGGTAGTTGGGATAGTTTCGATCCATCCGACGATGCCACGGCAAGTCCGGTGACGACGCCATCTCCCGAGAGCAAAACCGCGGTCACGACCGTGTTCAGGCACACTCTGATGCGGGGGGATCGAACGGCGGCTCCACCGTGTCGGACTTGGCTACGCCTCTCGCACGCGAAGCGCGCAAGACTCGTGCACGAAAATTCATCGCCAGATTCATGAGCTACGTCGGCCGCAGTGAACTCCGCAGGGCCGGTGTCAAGAAAGCGACTGGCCGGTTCAAAGAACGGCGATACATCCTCGTATGTGATCGGCCACGCTCCGTCGCTTACAAATTTCCGCTCCTTGAAGTCGATCGGATCGTAGGTCACGCAAGCTCCGGCCCAAAGATTGGATGTTCCGCCGAACATTTTTGCCGATACGGCCTCGAGCGGACCGTGGGTTGCCGGCGTGCAGAGTTGGGCGGTGAACAGGCGGTCCACTGAACGGCGTCGCCTCAGACCTCCAGCTTCGAGGACCTGACTGGAAATTCCCAGCCGATCGAGCTCGAGCGCGATTGCGAGACCTACAGGACCTGCTCCGATGATCGTGACCTCGGCAGCGCTCTGCGATCTATCGAAAGCGTCCCCAAACATTGGGGTATCCTTCGGCAATTAAGGACACAATCTGCGCGGGAATTGCGGTTACAAGATGGATACGCGCGATCAAGGAAAGCGAGCAGCCCGCTCCGGAGAGAGGAAGCGCGTTTCACCGGGTCTGCTTGCGTGATGCCGGCTTGAGGAGGGCAATCATTTTGCAGACCTCGGCTGAGATCGATGCGACGTGAAGCACGCTCGATGGAGATCTTGCCTGCGCCTTCGACGAGTGTCGCCCTCAGTCGCGCGATCTTCCGGCCGAGGTGCTACACCTCGACATTGCCGCGCAACGCGAACTGCTGCGCATCGACGAACGCGGCGGCATTGGAGGCTGCCTCGAAGGCCTCGGCGGACTGGAGGATGCCGTTCGGCCCGACGAGATAAGCGTGATATTGCAGCGTTATGTCGGCGCTCTCAGACCGGGAGAGCTGAGCCACGCATCGATCTGCATGGCTGTTTCGTCCTGTTGCGCCCTGCGGAGCAACATCTCGCGGCGATGGCTTGGAGGAAGCAGGCGCGCCTCTTCGCGTAGGCAATTGATTTCGTCGATGAGCCGCTCTCTGAGCGATCGGGTTTGTTCGAAGTGACCGCGTTTCATGGCGAAGCTCCCTTGTTCGGACAGGGCGGGAGCGCAATCGGCGTTCTCATCACCGATAGAAGCCACGGGCCGGGCGGTGATCACGAACCATACCATAGATCCGCAGCATGTATGTCCATAAAGGGACTTTGTTCACGCGGAATCTGCCAAGCTTGGGTTGCTCGCAAACTACCTCAGGGCTGCTTCCATAGTCCGCCCCGATGGCACGCCCGATAGGCCGGCGCCCCGTTTGTTGCCGGCTGCGACCGACTTTTTTGGCTTGACCACGATCAATCCGTCGCGAATGGCCTGCTTACGCGCCTGCTTTCGCAGGCGCCGCACGGCGTCGGATTTTCGTCGCGCCGTCGCGGCCGACGGCTTCTCGTAGAATCGCGCGCGACGCATCTCCTTGAAGACGCTTTCGCGCTGCATCTTCTTCTTCAATATGCGCAGTGCTTGATCGACATTGTTGTCGCGGACGAAAACCTGCATCGGCGGTCCCTGTATTGAGGCTGCCTTGGTCGACCACGACTGCGCGACAGCCGCGTGCGCAGGGATGATTGGATCTCGCGGAGATCTCGCCGCTCACACGAGATGTCTTCAGGTCTGAGTCTCCAAACGGGCAAAGGTTCCACGGAAGCCCACGGGCGCGATTAAATCTGCCCGAAGCCTTGCTAATGCTAATGGCGAGGTATACCCTTAATTTATTCGTTCAGCCGCTGTGCCTTGTTGAATGCGCCCGCGGGCTCCTTTTTCCAGAGACATCGACGAATTGAATCGATCTGCGTGACCGTCACGCGGAATGCGCGTCTATGCGCTTTTGGAGAAGAAGTATGGCAACAGGTACTGTGAAGTGGTTCAACGGCCAGAAGGGCTTTGGATTCATTCAGCCCGACGACGGCGGCAACGATGTGTTCGTTCATGTCAGCGCAGTCGAACGGGCCGGTCTTGCAGGGCTCGCTGAGGGCCAGAAGGTCAACTTCGAGACCAAGACCGACAAGATGCGAGGCAAGGTCAGCGCTGAGAATCTCTCGCTGGCTTGAGTTCTCCTACGCCGTTTCACGGATGTACTGAAACGGCACGCGGCCCGCTCGATCTCGGATCGAGCGGGTTTTGTCCGTTGCCGAAGAGGATGAAAGATGAGCGCCAAGAAATGAGCGCGAAGAAATCGGCCGAACCGTCCCCAGAGTCCATCGCGCGGTCCGAGCGTCGCCGCATGGCCGCCGAAGAAGGCGCGCGGGCGATGGCGGATGCCGAAAGGCGGGCGATCGATGTCCGCAACAACATGGCGCGGCTTCGTGAGCTGCGCGAGGCGAGGGACGCGGCCGACGGAGATCTGCGTGCATCGTCGTCACCGGCACCCGCATCGAAGAAGCGCAAGACAAAGCTGTCGCGATAGCCGATTTCAACAGCGCGATGAGAGGGCTCGACATGCCAATGAGTGCAGTTCGTGCCTAGGACAAAGCCGGATGGCGGCGGCACAATCACCTTCTTTCTCGCACTCGGCGCCGGCCGACAGATGTGCCGTCTCGCGACGACATTTCAGACGCAGAAGCAGGCCTTCAGCTATCTTCATAAGTACCGGACGGAGTTTGAGCGTATCGCACGGGCGCGCCTGGAGTCAGGCGAACTCGAAGACGGTATCGTGGTTCTCTCGATGCTCTAAGACATGATCCGGAATAATGCGCAGCGGCTTTCCGAAAAAGATCATGCTCAAACAACGCCTCAAGCCATGACGACTCATCCGATCTCACCGCGCTTTAGGGGACGAGAATGTCGCGCGAAAGATCGGACCGTCGGCATCGCGCACCTCGATGGCCAGACCGCATCCGCTCGCGGACGGCGGAAGGTCCTTTGCGGTATCGGCAAGCGACAGCGCGGCCTCGATCTCGGCGGCCCTCTGGTTCGTCAGGGTCAGTCCCTCTTCGTCCACAGAGAGTGCGTTGCCGTCCCTGACGTCGAAGTAATAATGCGGCACCGGCATTCCCTTATCTGGTCCGGTTTCCCTGCTTGGCCTCTCGGGCCAGTCGTTCTGCTTTCAGGCGCTCACGATTTTCGTGAAGGGATTGTTGCGCCTTCGCGTAGTCGGTCATCGGCTTCTTCGTTTCGACCGGCTTGAACGCTTTATGGGCCTCCCGCAGAGCCCGGGACGCGGGATGATCTCTCATCATCTTGACCTCGATTGGGTGGACAGGCGCGCGATCTCGACGCGCCGGATCTGGCGTTTCCAGCCCGCGGGCTGGTAGCGATCGACTTTGTCATCGTCGGGTGGCCGCCTGCGATTCCACGGGCGTGTAGGAAATAACGGGGAGGGATCTCGTCTGTTCCCTGAAGCCGGCCTTAATTCGGCGTCGATCGCGTCCCGGTTGCTCAGCGGGCCTACCTGCTGCGGGACGCGACCGCCAGCTTCATTCCGCCGCGAGCCGCGTCACCGTCGCGCTGCGCGGGGGGACGCGAATGCGGGCCTAGCGCGCCTCGATCTGCGGATCCGATCCATTGTTGAGACCAACGAAAGCGCGCTGACACCGTGGGCACTCAAAATCAAGTCGCCACACTCCGGTCCGATTCCGCTGACAGTTCCACTGCACTTGAAATCGACCCTGCGGCTGGCGCGAAGTTCACGATGGTCCCGCCGCATTGTCAGGAGGTGTGCGAATGCTCGGCGCGAACGAAGGGGAGATCAACAAAATCTCCCGACTGGAAGAATCCCAAGGAGCTCAGGAAGCGACGCAAAGCTGGACCAGCGCGGATGCCTGGGCGGTCTACCAGCTTCCCTTCAACGATCTGCTGTTTCGTGCGCAATCCGTCCATCGCGAGCATTTTGACCCCAATCGCGTGCAGTTGAGCAGGCTCTTGAACATCAAGACCGGCGGTTGCCCGGAGGACTGCGGCTATTGCAGCCAGTCGTCGCATCACGCCACAAGCGTAGCGGCCAGCAAGCTGATGGAGGTCGAGAAGATCGTGGCCGAGGCCCGCAAGGCCAAGGCGAGCGGCGCGACGCGGTATTGCATGGGGGCGGCCTGGCGTAACCCGAAGCCGCGCGACATGGATGCGATCGTCGAGGTCGTCGGCGCCGTGAAGCAGCTCGGGCTCGAGACCTGCATGACGCTCGGCATGCTCGACCGCGATCAGGCCGACCGGCTGAGCGCGGCCGGGCTCGATTACTACAATCACAATATCGATACCTCGGAGCGTTATTATCCGAGCGTCATCTCCACCCGCACATTCGCCGATCGTCTCGATACGCTGGAGCATGTCCGCGAGGCCGGCATGAAAGTGTGCTGCGGCGGCATCCTCGGCATGGGTGAGAGCGAACAGGACCGCGTCGACATGCTGGTCACGCTCGCCAACCTCCCGGAAGCGCCGGAGAGCGTACCGATCAACATGCTGATCCCGATTCCGGGAACGCCGCTGGCGAAAGCGCCGCCGATCGGTCCGATCGAGTTCGTGCGCATCGTCGCGCTGGCGCGCATCATGATGCCGGCCTCCTTCGTGCGACTCTCGGCCGGCCGGTCGGCCATGACCGACGAGATGCAGGCGCTGTGCTTCTTTGCCGGCGCAAACTCGATCTTCGTCGGCGACACGCTGCTCACGGCAGGCAATCCGCAGGACGAAGCCGATCGCAAGTTGTTTGGCCGGCTCGGGCTGGAGGCGCTGTGAGGGGATCGTTCTGGAAGGCCGCCGAAAACCGGTGGCCTTCCTCTGCGAGCGGCCCGTCATGCAGGAGCAGCCACTGCGGGACGTTTCACCAGTGCAAAGGCCGCGGCAGCCGACAGGCAGAGGATTCCGGCAAGAACAAACGCCGGCACATAAGTCCCCAGCGCATCTCTGCTGACGCCAGCGGCAAAGGCCATCAGGCCGACGCCGAGCTGATGGGCTGTAAAGGAGCTTGAATCACGTCCTGGGCTCCGCCATCAACCCTCATGACTTATAGCCTTGCTGCCAATGTTCTGAATTTACTTCCGCTTTCGGCGACATAGCGGACTGTGCCCGGAATTGCCGCTGGCTGAACCAGGCGCGAATGACCTGAAGCAGACTCTCCCTGCTCGCCCTTGGAGTTATACACGCGCTGGTTGAGGTCGTAGCCTACTCTACGGCCGCGTGATATTGCGGGGAGTAGATGCAGTCGGCTCAAGGCGGGGTGAAACGAGATCAGGGCCCTTGCGCTATCAATGTAGAAGCCGTGGTGGAGCCGGGGCCAATGAGTCGTCAGCGAAACTCCGAAATCGCCTTCGCCAAGGTCCGTCACGGTAGAGTTGCAGGTCTGGTGTGCCCGAAGTGCAGTGCCACGTCGCGACAAACACTTGAGATCTATACTCACCGTCAGCGTGCTGCGAAATTTGGTAGCGAGCGAGGCCCGGTTCGACCGTGTACGTAGAGACGAAAAATTCGTCGGTAGCGAAGCACCGGGTGACTTTATCGTTCCCTTCGACGTCTCGGCCGTACTGCCGGAGCAAGTTGTCGGTGAGGCTAATAAGCTCCGCGACGGCTTCCCGGTCGAGGGCCGTCTTACTAGCAGAGCGTCGTCTAACCAGCCTTCTCGATCGCTCGATCACTGTGGACTTGGCGTAGCCCAGCAGGGCCGCGATCTGACGCGCGACGTACGTTGTCGCCCGCATTTTAGGCTCCCCGGAGTGATGACTAGACTCACTACAACGTGGAACTGTTTTTATAGTTCCGCCACCTTAAGATAGTATACTATTTTTAGTTGCTGGCCTTAAGGGACACCGCGATAAAGTTATTCAGTCCGACGTGGCTTTGCGCTCCTCTTTCTGCCGTTCCTGGAATACCGCAACAAAGGCTTGTCAGCTATGGATCCTATCTCGCGGCCTTCTATCGTGAGACTCGCGTGCTCGTCGGCCGCTCAAGGGCGACAAACCAAGGGACGTGGTATCTATCGGCCTTTATCGAGCATGCGAGCTTGCTAGTTCAAAGCTTTGCCTGCCAGGAACTTGGGGAAGTTCGTCCCGTCAGCCTCGAGCTCATCAGGTACTTGATCGTAGGTTCGACGAACCAAATTATGCTCTTTCAAATATTCCTTAACGCCGAAACATACCGAAAACGCCGAAACATACCGAAGCTCATCAAGTATCTGCGGATCATCCTCTGACAGTAGAGAGGTCAACCGTCGCAGGAAGATCGCGGGCGCGCTCGTAAACCAGCCGCCAAAGGTCCTCCGGCGCCAAAGCTCTCCCTTCCGCATCTGCCAAGACCTTCGCAATCGCGACAGCAAAATCGCTGGCATATGGGGGACTGTTCGAAATGATCCGGTAGTGATGTGCAGGCGTTTGGGAAGGGTCCTTCAGTTACGATGACGGAGGTGTCGTCTACACCGGGGGCACTCGCCATCCGCCGCATGCACAAGTTGGCGCGCAATCTCGTCTATCAGTTCGTCATGCTCCCAGCACGTGCCATCGCTTTTGGCGACGTTCCGGGCGCGATAATAAGCATGGGTCTCGGCGCCATCGTCACCGACGCGGATGATCACATCCGGATGAAATGGACAAACAGTGGTAGCTCGCGTCGTCAACAAGGCGTAGCGCACAGTTGATTGTAGGTTATCCGCATCAACCGACATCAGAGCTTCCCGGCCCGAGCCGCATGCGAGCGATCGAAAGCGCACTGAGAAGCGAGCCACGGCGCGGAAGGCGCCTAGACCGTAACAACCAGCGCTGCTGTCCGCTTTCGCATGGAAATAATCTCCGATTCGGCGTGCTGCGCATTGAGGCAAGTCAAATCGTGTGAGTTCGCATAGAAAAGTTTGCGTGCCAAATTTCGATAGAGCGGCTCGCTACCAGGCAGCCTACAGGACCGGCAGATCCGGATGGCACCTACTGGCCCTTGATGAACAAGGCTGAAGCTATTGCGATGTCGGCTATCGGCTCTAGACCCGCCCCGGGGCCCTGCTTGCCGCGACCGCCGCTTGTGACCCGATGCCGACATTCCGACGGCATTGGGGCGCATGCGGTGGCAATCGCATCCCATCCTCACACTCGGCGCCGGTGGCGACGAGCAGCCATCCAGCCATGTAAGAGGTGAACTGCATTAGGCCAGCTGGTCGAGTAGCGCCTTGGCGTCCCGCAGGACCGGCGTGTCGAAGCCTTCGGTGAACCGGCCATACCCGAGCGCGAGGAGGTCGCGAGCCTCCGTGCGCTTGCCCTGGTCGCGCCACAGGCAGGCGAGGCTCGTCGCAGCGCGTAGCCCAAATGTCTTCGCGCTCTGGCGCTCCGCCACAGCGAGCGCTCGATGATAGTTTTGCTCCGCAGCGGCTCGGTCGCCTCTCGCATTCGTCACATCGCCTCGAAGCCGATGCAGCTCGACCTCACCGCACCGCTCGTGGGTCGTCTCGATGAGCTGCTCAGCCTCGACAAGGCAATGCTGCCCCTCCTGCAGATGCCCGATCTTGGTGCGAGCCGCGGCGAGAAAGCAGAGCGCGTGCGGCGTATGCACCACGGCTCCGGCAGCGCGAAGCACCGAGAGCCCCCTCTTGAGCACAGCAAGGCCATCTTGCGCCTGTCCAAGTTCCGTCAATGACCGCCCATGATGAAGAAGTCCGAGTCCCAACCAGAGTGGAAAACCGTGCTCGTTCGAGACGGCCACCAGCTCCTCGGCGTGCCGCCGTGCGTCATGCCACAAGCCGGCGGCCGCCATCACCGCACACACCTTGCTCAACACGAAGGCCACCGTGAACGGATGATCAAGCCCGCGGGCTTCCGACAACGCCTCGTCCACGCGCGCGCGTCCCTGATCGATGTAGCCCAGAAACGCTAAAGTCAACGCCAGGTGACCCAGGCTCGCCGCGTACGGATCGGCCACCGCTATGGCGGCGCAAGTCGCGCGAGCGGCCGGATTTCTCAAGCCGTCGCACAGCTCAAGAAGGGCGCGCGCTGTCACAAATTCCCCGCGGAAGTAGCAACTGGCGCCATGGATATAGTGACCCAGCAACCGAATGGTTTGATCTTTTCTTGTCTGGCCCAATGTCTCCAACTGTTCGGCAAGCGACACCGCGAGCTCGTGCTCGGCCCGAACCATGTGGAAACCCCATTGGAAATAGAGCAGCGGAGCGAGACGATCCGGTCGATCGAACCGCTCAGCGAGTGTTCGCGCCCTGACGAGGGTGTCGGCCACCACGGGCGCCGAATACCCATGAGTTGCCATCAGGGCCCGTCCGAGGGCGATTTGCAGGTCAAGCTCGTGCTGCAGGGGCCGGGACTCCTCGGGCATTTTCGCCACCAATTCCAGCCCCCGCTGCAACTGCGCCACCGCTTCCGCCATCGCCGACCGCGCGACCGCCTGCTGGCCGGCCTTGAGCCGGTAGCCGACCGCCTTCTCGGTGAAACCGGCCTCGGCACAATGGTTGGCCATGAGTTGCGGCTGAGCGGTCACGATTTCAGGAAACTGGCTCTCCAGCGTCGTCGCAACGCGGGCATGGATCTGCTGGCGTCGACCGCGCAGCAAGGTGCTATAGGCTGCGTCCTGTACCAGCGCGTGCTTGAACGTGTACTCTGCATCCGGCGGGGTGCCCCGCTGGAAGATCAACTCGGCGCGTACGAGCTGCGCCAAGGCCCCGTCCACCTGTTGCTGCGGCATGGCCGCGACGGCGCTGATCAGCTCATGCGAGAACGACCGCCCAAGGGTTGCTCCGATCTGCGCCATCTCGCGCACGGGTGCCAAGCGATCGAGCCGTGCCAGGAGCGACGCTTGGAGCGAGGTAGGGATGGCAAGCGGAGGCACGGGCCCACTCGCATCAAAGCGATCGCCAGCGTCGGTCAGCATACCGCTCTCGATTACCGCCTTGGTCAATTCCTCGATGAACAGCGGTACGCCATCGGTTCGATCGATGATCCGTTCGGCGATCTCCTGAGGCAACGCCTTGCCGCCGGTCACCCGCATGATCATTTCGGCACGTTGTCGACGCGGCAGACGACTGAGGCTGATCGATGTCACGTGCGGGCGCCCAATCCAGGCCGGCACGAACTCCGGCCGGAACGTGATGATCAACAAAACCCGAAGAGTGGAGACCCTGTCGACGATGAGGTCCAACAGGTCAAGCGAGGTGGGGTCGATCCAATGCACATCCTCGAACACCATGAGCACCGGCCGGCGTGCTGCCAGTCCCTCGAGTTGGGCCAGGAGGGCCCGCAGCGTCTTCTCCTTGCGCTTCTGCGGGTTGAGGTTGAGCGGTAGATAGCGATTCCCGATCGGCACGGACAGCAGGTCCGCGATCAGAGGGACGGCCTCGCTAAGGTCAGCGTTTGCCTCCGCGAGCAACGCCTCGAGCTTGTCCAACCGTTGCTGGTCCGTATCGTCACGGCGGAATCCCGCTGCCCGCTCGAGCTGTGAGATGGTCGGGAAAAGCGCGGTGTCCTGGTGGTGCGGGGAGCAGAAGCGGCGCAAGCGGATGTGTGGATCATCGCTCAGCCGTTCCAGCGTCGTCTCGGCGAGGCGCGATTTGCCTATGCCCGGCTCACCCGAGATCAGCACGACCGAGCCATTGCCGCGTTTTATCTCCTGCCAGAGGCGCATCAGCAGCCCGATCTCCTCAGCTCGGCCGAGCAGTGGCGTTCTGCCTACGCGCAAGGCCTCGAAGCGACTATCGACCGCGCTCGCACCGATGACTTGCCAGATCGGCACCGGATCGCTGAAGCCTTTGATGGAAACGCTCCCGAGAGCGAGATACTCGAAGAACCCTCCGATGAGGCGGCGGGTGCTACCGTCGATGACCACCGTGTCCGGCTCGGCCAAGGCCTGAAGTCGCGAGGCCAGATTGGCGGCCTTACCGACCACCTCATGCTGCCGCGACGCGCCCTCCTCGAGGAGATCACCGACAACCACCAAACCGGTGGCAATGCCAACTCGCGCTCGCAATCTTGTCTCTGGACCGACAGCAAGTCCGGCCACTGCCGCGACTAATGTTAGCCCGGCGTATACCGCGCGCTCTGCATCGTCTTCATCCGCCCGCGGATAGCCGAAATAAGCGAGCACGCCGTCGCCCATGTATCTGGCAACGAACCCGCCAGATTTCTCGATTTGCTCGGCACAGCAGCGGTGGTACGCGCCAATGATTTCACGCAAGTCCTCAGGGTCAAGCCTTGTCGAAAGCGCTGTCGAACCAACGAGATCGGCGAACATCACCGTGAGCTGACGTTTCTCGGCCTCGGTCCGAGGAGCAGGCCCGGCTCTCGGTCCGGCCTCATCGAGCTCCGCAATCGCGCGTAAAATCTTCCTGCGATGGCCGAGCGAGACGCCGATTTTCTCGAGGTCGTGATCGGTCAGATCGCGCAGAACGCTCGGATCAATGTCGTTCTCGGCAAAGCGCTGCGCGTATTGCCCCAAGCCAAGCTTCTCGAGCCACTCCGCAATCTGCTGCATTGGCCCCACTGACATCGGGTTGGCGGCTGGCCGAATTTCAGACCCACGGCGAAGAAACGTTATCCCAATGTTTCCGGGATAGCACGTCTTGCTTGCAGCCATTCGCCGACATCGGCCTTCGACCACCTTGCCAAGGTGGTGCGTCAGTACGGATTTTCGCCACCAAGAAGCGCATGGCATGATGAGAACAACTGTAGACGCTCGATTTTGGCAATAAGCAGCGTTGCCTAACAAGACCAAAATGCTGGCGGCCAATTGGGTGAATCCATGAGTCGGCGACCGAGGATTGCGCGATGTCCGGAAATGGCCCATCAGCGAAGTGACGACACCGCTCATTGAGGTCCGCTTAGCCGGGCGGAGCGGACTGGATTTGCTCGCGCTGAGTTTTTCGCATTTTGACCCAAACGCGATCACGCACTTTTCCTTCATCCGCTTTGAGTGGTCGTAGGTCTTGCCGGCGGCGATGGGACGGGCTTGAAAAACGCTCTCAGCGGCGGCAATCTCGGCCTGATTGAGACCTCGATCTGGAGAATCTCGGCTTATGCCGATCGATGCAAGGATCGAAGATGAAGCAGCGGCTCATCAGGTGGCTTGCCGTTGTTGCGGGCGTTGCCCTGGTGCTCGCCGTCGTCGCCTGGGCTGCCATCCTCTTGACTCGCCCGGAGCCTATTCGCATCGCGTTCGCCAATTCGCTCTCTGGCCCGTCGGCCCCGGCCGGGATGGAAAGCCTGGCCGCGATGCAGCTTGCAATCGACGATGTGAACGCCAAGGGTGGCGTCAACGGACGGTCGATTGAACTCGTTCTGTTTGATGACGCGAGCAATCCAGCCGTGGCGCGCGCGAATGCGCAGGCGATCGCCGACAGCCCGTGCGTCGCTGTGCTCGGCCATTATCTTAGCTCCGCGTCGCTCGCGGCAGCTCCGGTATATAAGGATGCGCGGATTCCGGCGCTCACGGGAAGTGCGGCTGCCGACGAGCTGACATCCGGCAATGATTACTATTTTCGTGCGCTGTCGCCGGTCTCCGCACAGGCGCGCTCGATCGCGGAACATCTGCGCGCCGTGATGAAGGAGCCAAAAGTCCGCCTCGTTCACACGCGCGATTCCTATGGCAAGAGTTTTGAGCGTGGATTTGCGGCGGCCTATCCGCCGGAGCAGTTGCACGTGTTCGAACTGGACGTTGCGGACGGTCAGATCGGATCGATGGACAAGGCGCTGGACGCTACCGCGCAGGAGCCCGGTCCCGGTGTCATCGTCGTCGGCGCGGCGGCCGACTATATCGCAGACATCGTCAAGGCGCTGCGTCGCCGCGGCATCAAGGGGACGATCATCACGACCCAGGGCGCAGGGCGCGAAAGCTATTTGCAAAATTTCGTCAACGAGCCCGAGGAAAAGATGCATCCGGGTTTCTTCAGTGAGAACCTGTACGCCGCATCGTCGCTGATTTTCGACAGCGCCAGCGTGGCGGCGCAGGTTTTTGCCGCCGACTACAAAGCGAAAGCGGGAACTTCCCCAAGCTGGGTTGGCGGCGGCTCATATGACGCCGCGCGCCTGATGATAGATGCGCTGAACCGAGCTGCGGTCCATCGCCGGTTCATGGCGCAGGGGATTCAGAAACCATCCGACAGCAAGGCTGCGGATCGCGACCGGATACGCGTCGCACTGGCCGCGATCGACAGTCCGAAATCGGCGGTCGTCGGGCTGACGGGGCGGCTCTATTTCAATGCGAATCGCGACATTCCCCGCCCGATCCGAATGGGTTTCTTCCATTATGGCCGCTTCGTCACGGCACCGCAGCAACTCGTGCGCATCGATCAGCCTGATGGAATTGATCTCGCTGCGGAGCAGGACAAGAGCCATGTCGTCGCGTTCGAGGACCGGCGCTACTGGATTCAGCGGGTCGTTTATACCGGCATCGACATCATCCGCGTCAGCCGGATCGACGTGAAGCAAAATTCGTTCAACGTCGACTTCTATCTCTGGATGAGGTTCGCTGGCGACGATGAGGCGCAGACACACGTCGAATTTCCGGCTTTACTGGATCGCGGGGCGTTCGATCCAGCTCGGCCCACTCAGGCTGGAAAAGAAGACGGCCTGAGCTATCGGCTCTATCGCATCAACGGCGATTTCAAGGCCCGTTTCGATCTCCATGATTATCCGTTCGACACGCAGGAACTGCGTCTGCATTTCCAGAACACGGAACAGCGGCGGGAGCTTATCACCTATGTCATCGATCGGTTCGGGTTGCGCCTTGCCGACGACGGAAGCTCGCTGGCCGAGGACGGGGCCTATTCCGGACTTCAGCTATGGCGATTTCTCGGACTGAACTATTTCGTCGAATCCCTGTCCAGCGGATCGACGCTCGGAAAGGCGTCTTTGTTTGGTGCCGAGGCAATGACGGAATTCGCAGGCTTCGATGCGACCATCATGCTGCGCCGCAGTTCCTCGATCTACATGCTGAAGAACCTGCTACCGATGTTTCTGCTCGTGCTCGTCGTATTCGCCACGCTATTCTTTCCCGAAACCATGTTTCGTGAACGCGTGACGATTCCAGTGACTTCGATCCTGGCGAGCGCGGTGCTGCTCGTGGCAGTGAACACTCAGATCGGCGATGTCGGATATACGGTGGTGGTCGAAGAGATGTTCTACATTTTCTTCGTACTCTGTCTGATGGCGATATTGGCGGGCTACAAACATGAAAAACTTCGGGAGGCCGGCCGAAAGCGCGCCGCTGTCGCTCTGGATCACGCAGCGCAGCTCGTCTATGCCGGGACGGTGCTCGCTGTTATCGTCGTGCTCTATCGGCGTTATGCCTCGTGAGGCAAGCGTGGCGATCTCGCCTGTCCACCACACCTCGTGAAATTCGCAGAGTCTGGATCTGGCCCATCGCGACGAATTTATCAGGTCTCTCTGTGGTCTCCTGTCGGAGGCAGAGCTGACTTAATTTGCTCGCCGCAATTATTACGGCTCGTGACCCCTAGCCGCTTCGAGCCGCCCTGAGGGGATCTTGGTGGTTGGGCGGGGTCAGGCAGTGTGGCATAATCCACGACGTGGACCCGTTAAGTCCATTGCTTCTTTGTCAAAGGAGAATCGTCATGTCCACGTACATGCTTCTCTGCAATTTCACCGAGCAAGGTGTTCGGACCATCAAGGAAATGCCGCAGCGTCGAGCGGCCGCCAGGGAGTTGGGCAAAAAGTTTGGCGTTGACATCAAGGCCGGCTATCTCGCCATGGGAACATATGACCTCATCATCCACGCTGAGGCCACCGACGATGAGGCCATGGCCAAGTTTCTCTTGTCGTTGGCCGCCATCGGGAACGTACGGACGACTTCGGTCAAGGTGTTCCCGGAAGCGGATGTTGACAAGATCATCGGGGGGCTAGCGTAAGCTAACGCAAATCAAAACAAAGGTCAGTTGTTGGCCAGAAGCGGCTGATGGCCGATGGGCAGAGCATGTCCGCTCTGCCCTGGTGATTCAGACATCAACGTGTTCGGCAATCGCGAGGGCGTCGTCAACCTCGATGCCGAGATAGCGGACCGTGCTTTCGATCTTAGTGTGGCCGAGCAAGAGCTGAACGGCTCGCAAATTCCGCGGCGACGGTAGATCAGCGTCACCTTGGTCCGGCGCAGGGAGTGGGTGCCAAACACCCTCGGATCCAGCCCGATGCTTGCCATCCAGTCGGCAAGAAGGCGAGCATATTGGCGAGTTGTCATCGCACGATCGCACCCACGGCGCCCTGTGAACAAATACTCACCTGGCCTCTTGCCGGCTTCCTTCAAGAAGTCGTCAACGGCTTGCCGGGTTTCATCAGTCAACTCGAACTTAACGGGTCTGCCGGTCTTCTTCTGCTGGACGGTCGCGCGATCGACCGCATAGCCATTCGGAGCGACATCTTCGACCTTTAAGGCGACGACGTCGCAACCACGCAACTTACTGGCGATTGTGAGGTTGAAAAGGGCAACGTCGCGGGTCCGTCGTTCGATTAGGAGCCGGGTTCGGATCGACCAGACTTGGTTTGGCCGCAGCGGAGGTTTGGCTCCGATCAGCTTACCCTTGTTCCAGGGTACGCGGCGAGCTTAAGTAGACAGGCTGTCGTCGTCAGGCATGATCGTGTTCCTCGGTTTGTGAGGGCATCGAGCATGCGTTGTGACGCGTAGATCTTGTCTGCTTTCAGAGGCTTGCGGCCGTGGGGCGCCTGGGGGCCGCTTCAACTCTGCAGTGAATGACCCTCAACGGACATATGGGACCGGACCGTCCCAACTTTTTGCTGTAAGCTGCCCTCATGGATCGAGATGTGCTCTTGAGGCATCTTGAGGAGGCCGAGCGCCATGTTGCGCTAGGCAAGCGGCACATTGCGGATCAGGAGCAGCTAGTTGCGGACTTGGCCCGCTCGGGGCACGACACGACGGAAGCTCGGAAGCTGCTCGACAACTTCTACGCGACGCAAGTGCAGCACATTCAGCACCGCGACCGCAT
This sequence comes from Bradyrhizobium sp. B117, assembly GCF_038969555.1. Taxonomy (NCBI): domain Bacteria; kingdom Pseudomonadati; phylum Pseudomonadota; class Alphaproteobacteria; order Hyphomicrobiales; family Nitrobacteraceae; genus Bradyrhizobium; species Bradyrhizobium sp. B117. The sequence goes on along the minus strand of NZ_CP152414.1, from coordinate 6,789,784 downwards.
CCTTAGGGAATTGGAACAGTAAGGTCGCCTCGAGCGGCGTTCTCCCCTTTCCCAACCTTTGATCTAAATCAGCGACGGGGGCCGCACGAACGCAAGAGGTATTTTCCCAATACGATGAAGAAACCCGTATGGCGAAGTGGATGGCCTCGAAGGAATTGGAGCCGTCCAAGTAAGTCTGCCTCAGTTGACGCCCCTTTTTAGGAAACCGGCCGACTGCGAGGCAGTTGGATGGGTATCACCGCCCGGCCCGTGGCATCTATCGGTGATGAGATCGTCAGTTGCGCTCCCGCCCACTCGAACAGGGGAGGAGCGCATGTGGAAGCACCGCTTCAAGCCGTCCGATATCCATTGGGAACACCTTTGGGAAAACGCAATGCGGTTGCGTAAAGAAGCCGAGTGCAAGACACCCGGCATTGAGCGTGAGCGCCTGCTCCGCTTGGCGCGGCAAGCGGAAATAGGTGCGGAGATGAGCCAGTGGCTAAGATCGCCGGGGCCGCGGCCGCCGAAGTAAAGCTGAGTGCCACTGGCTCAGTACTTTTTCGACCTGGGGTACTGGCCTGTTTCCGGCCTAGTGGCCTAGTTTTAACAGTGACCTAATTCGTTCTCGTTGAACCAAGCCGCGCCTGATACGTTGCCCCTATCACCGACAACGGCTCTGCCCATAGGCGTCGGTGGCTGAGAGACCGATAGCGCTCTCGCCTGCACAAGGAATGGGAGCATAGCCGTGCAATGTTTTTTGGCAACTTTTCGCTCGATTGATATCGATAGGGAAATCGTGAAGCAAACCCGCCAGACCATGAAAGAGTCGCACGAGCTTCTGGGGCGACCTCTCCCGGATACGTTCCTAGGTCGCCAGACCCACGCGGCGTTCCCGCTACCCGAAGATGCCGAGGAATAGGAACCTCCTTGAGATCAGGACATCGGCGATCCATGAGCGGATTTAGCCCTGACATCATCGAACTGCTGGAACGAGCGCAACGCGCTGTTGAGGAAGCTGAGAAGCTGCGCGCGGAACGTGAGCGCCTTGCTGGCGTCGCAAGACAACGGGGCTATATCGTCCAACGCTTCCCTACTTCGGAACCAGGCCTCGAAATGAAGCCACAGGTAAGGCCGCCGTGCCTAATTTGAACGAGGAACAGGACTCGACGGCTGGCATTGTCCCAGCATCGCCAGGGACATCCAAGGCGACCTGCGACTGAGAGACGCGACCGTGCTCCCCGCCAGAACTGGAGGAGTGATATGCCGCGTTTTCACTTCCATATTCAAAACGGAAAGAATCTTAACGACGACAACGGCGCCGAGTTTGTCGACATTGAAGCGGCCAAGATCGAGGCAGTTAGGTTGGCTGGTGCAGTGCTAAGCGAGGGCTTGTTCCCCAACTTCTGGCGGGGAACACCGTGGGAGATGGTGGTCAGCGACAACCCAGAACTTCGGCGCGGACGCACCTTCTTTACCCTGACTTTGTCCGCCACCGAAGAACGTTCCAAATGATTGGCACAAGAAGTTAGGCCGCCTCAGTTGGCGGCCTCTTTCATTCGCGAATGTCGCCTATTGGCCCATCGCGGCAGTTAGCTGAGCTGCAAACTCTAGGCGCTGTCGGTGCATAGCGGACTCCGGCGAGTCGTCCGCCCGATTAATTTATGAATTCATGGCCTACAAGCTTCTCTGCGGCGCATCCTTCGAGACGCCAGCCTATGGCGGGCCCTTAGGATGAGGTCGCATTTCGCGGCGAGATTTTAGACCCTCATGGTGAGGAGCCCGCCAAAGCGTGCGTCTCCGGACGATGCTTCGCATTGCGAGTGAAGCATGCAGGCTGAGCTCGTTCGGCAGGTTCCAGCTTTCTTATGCGAAACCGGCGTCGCCTCGACCCGAGTTTTACTCTTTCGGATGATGCCATATTGCCCCTGTTTTTCCCGACGCGTCAAGCAATAATTCGTATAATCAGAAATACGTTCAAGACAAAGGGGTTGGCTACTGTGCATGGGGTTGTTTTTCAGTTTTTTGGTTTGAGCCTGCGACCCCACGACCTTGCCGATGCAAAAAGGGCCGCCCCGAGGGCGGCCCTTTCGTCTTGATTGAAGTGGCTCCGCTTACTCGGCGGCCTGCTTCTGCGGCGGATCGAGCGCGCCGGACTTGTGGATATCGGCGACCTGGTGGTCCGAGAAGCCGAGCACGCTGCGCAGGATCTCGTCGGTGTGCTCGCCGAGCAGCGGGGAGCGGGTGACCTCGCTCGGGCTCTCCGACAGCTTGATCGGGTTGCCGACCGAGATGTACTTGCCGCGGGTGGGGTGGTCGACCTCGACCACGGTGCCGGTCGCGCGCAGCGACTGGTCCTCGGCGATCTCCTTCATCGACAGGATCGGGCCGCAGGGGATGTCGTCCTTGTTGAGGATCTCCATCGCCTCGAACTTGGTCTTCGTCATCGTCCACTGCTCGATGCGGGCGAAGATCTCGTTGAGGCGCGGCAGGCGGGCCGCCGGCTTGGCGTAGTTCGGATCGGTCTTCCAGGTGGGCTCGCCGATCACGTCGCAGATCTTCTCCCAGACCGGGGCCTGGGTGATGAAGTAGATGTAGGCGTTGGGATCGGTCTCAAAGCCCTTGCACTTCAGGATGCGGCCCGGCTGGCCGCCGCCGGAGTCGTTGCCGGCGCGCGGCACGGCATCGCCGAACGGAATGCCTTCGCCGAACTGGCTGTATTCCTTGAGCGGGCCGTGGGCGAGGCGCTGTTGGTCGCGCAGCTTGACGCGGGCGAGATTGAGCACGCCGTCCTGCATCGCGGCGGTGACGCGCTGGCCCTTGCCCGAATGCGTGCGCTGGTAGAGCGCGGTGACGATGCCGAGCGCCAGGTGCAGGCCGGTGCCGGAATCGCCGATCTGCGCGCCGGTGACGAGCGGCAGGCCGTCGCGGAAGCCGGTGGTGGAGGCGGCGCCGCCGGTGCACTGCGCGACGTTCTCATAGACCTTGCAGTCTTCGTACGGGCCAGGGCCAAAGCCCTTGATCGAGGCGACGATCATCTTCGGGTTGATCGCCTGGATCTTCTCCCAGGGGAAGCCCATGCGGTCGAGCACGCCGGGGCCGAAATTCTCGACCAGCACGTCGCACTTCTTGATCAGCTCGGTCAGGACTTCCTTGCCCTTGGGGTTCTTGGTGTCGAGCGTGATCGAGCGCTTATTGTGGTTGAGCATGGTGAAATACAGGCTGTCCACGTTCGGGATATCCTGCAGCTGGCCGCGGGTGATGTCACCCACGCCCGGGCGTTCCACCTTGATCACGTCGGCGCCGAACCAGGCCAGCAGCTGCGTGCAGGTCGGTCCGGACTGGACGTGGGTGAAGTCGAGAATGCGAACGCCCGCGAGCGCTTTGGTCATCGTATTGCTCCGTACTCTGTCTGCCCCCGCAAACCGCAGGGAATAAGGGTTGAGGGGTGGACTTACTTTTTCTTCTGCAGAACGCTCTGCGGATTGAGGTTGCCGATGCGGCCGCTCTCCGAGCCGGCGGCCGGATCGATCACCGCGTTGATCAGCGTCGGCTTGCCCGAGGCCATGGCCTCGTTGACGGCGCGCTTGAGCTCGTCGGGCGAGGTGGCGTTCACGCCGACGCCGCCGAAAGCTTCCATCATCTTGTCGTAGCGCGCGCCCTTGACGAACACTGTGGTCGCCGGATCGGAGTTCGCGCCGTTGACGTCGGTGCCGCGATAGATGCCGTCATTGTTGAAGATGACGACGCAGATCGGCAGGTTGTAGCGGCAGATGGTCTCGACCTCCATGCCGGAGAAGCCGAACGCCGAGTCGCCTTCCACCGCGAGCACGGGATGACCGGTCTCGAGCGCAGCCGCGATCGCCTGGCCCATGCCAATGCCCATCACGCCCCAGGTGCCGACGTCGAGACGCTTGCGGGGCTTGTACATGTCGATGACGCCGCGGGCGAGGTCGAGCGTGTTGGCGCCTTCGTTGACGAGGATCGCCTCGGGGTGATCCTTGATGACGTTCTTCAAGACGCCGAGCGCGCCGTGATAGTCCATCGGCGACTTGTTGTTCATGAGCTTCGGCGCCATCTTGGCGACGTTCTCTTCACGCTTGGTCGAGACGGCCTTGGTCCATTCGGCCGGCGCGGTCCAGCCCGCACCGATGGCCTGGTTGAAGGCGGAGACGACCGAGCCGATGTCGCCAACCACGGGCGCGACGATCTCGACGTTGGAGTCCATCTCACGGGGCTCGATGTCGACCTGGATGAACTTCTTCGGCGTCTCGCCCCAGCTCTTGCCCTTGCCGTGCGAGAGCAGCCAGTTCAGCCGCGCGCCGATCAGCATGACGACGTCGGAGTCCTTCAACACGGTCGAGCGGGCAGCACCAGCGCATTGCGGATGCGTGTCGGGGAGGAGGCCCTTGGCCATGCTCATCGGGAGGAACGGCACGCCGCTCTTCTCGACGAAGCTTTTGATCTCTTCATCGGCCTGCGCATAGGCCGCGCCCTTGCCGAGGATGATGAGCGGGCGCTTCGCGCTCTTGAGCACGTCGAGCGCGCGCTTCACGGAGGCGGGCGAGGGGATCTGCGCAGGTGCTGCGTCGATCACCTTGACCAGCGACTTCTGGCCGGCGTCGGCGTTCATCACCTGGCCGAACAGCTTTGCCGGCAGGTCGAGATAGACGCCGCCCGGACGGCCCGAAACCGCGGCGCGGATGGCGCGGGCAAAGCCGATGCCGATGTCCTGGGCGTGCAGCACGCGATAGGCCGCCTTGCACAGCGGCTTTGCGATCGCGAGCTGGTCCATTTCCTCGTAGTCGCCCTGCTGGAGGTCGACGATCTCGCGCTCGGACGAGCCGGACACGAGGATCATCGGGTAGCAGTTGGTGGTGGCGTGCGCGAGCGCGGTGAGGCCGTTGAGGAAGCCGGGCGCCGAGACCGTGAGGCAGACGCCGGGCTTCTTGGTGAGATAGCCGGCGATGCCCGCGGCGTAGCCGGCGTTCTGCTCGTGGCGGAAGGAGATCACGCGAATACCCGCGGCCTGCGCCATGCGGCCCAAATCCGTGATCGGGATGCCCGGCACATTATAGATGGTGTTGATGCCGTTCAGCTTGAGCGCGTCGATGACGAGATGGAAGCCATCCGTCAGTTCCTGCTCGGTGCCCGGTGCCTCGGACTTGGTCGCGGTATTCAGCATGGGCCTTGTCTCCCTGGTCTCAAGTAGTGGGGCGAGTTTTTCGCCCTTCTGGTGAAGGTTGCTAGGTGAACAGTTACGTGAACAGTTCCTGGCCATGCGCTTCGACGTAAGCGGCAAGGCCGAGGGTGTGGTCGCGGGCGCGCTTCTCGGCGAGCTCGGTGTCGCGCGCCTCGAGTGCTTCGATCATCGCGAGATGCTCGGGCAGCGAGGTCGCGGTGCGGTCCTTGCGTCCGATCGTGAGCTGGCGGTAGCCGCGCACGTGCAGCAGCAGGTCGTTGGTGAGATCGACCAGAACAGGGGATTCCGACAGCGAGATCAGCGCCTGGTGGAAGGCGATGTTGGCGCGCGAATATTCCTCGACGTGATCCTCGGGCAGGCGGTCCTTGCCGAAGTCCTTGAAGAAGTCGCGCAGCGCCGAGATGTCCTTCTTGCGCGCGGTGGTGGTGATGAGGCGAGCCGCCATGCTCTCCAGCGCCGCCCAGGCGCGGATCATGTCGACGATCTCGCTCTTGGTCCTGCGCACCACCATGATGCCGCGGCGTGGCACGGTCTTCACGAAACCGTCCTGCTCGAGCATCGCGATGGCTTCGCGGATCGGCGTGCGGCTGACACCCAGACGTTCGGACAACGCGCGCTCGTCGAGCATCACCGGCTCGGGCGTCGAGTAGATGTCCATCTTGAGGATGGCTTCCTTCAAGGCGTCATACGCCTTGTTTTTGAAGCTGCTCTCCGGGGCAATACGAACGATTGCGATATCTGCCTCGGCCATGTTCGGCAACGCCTTGGTTGGTTTCCGCAGTGACACGACGAATCTCCTCCAGGTGGGAGTCGTCTTTTACAGGATTATTAGCGGGAAAGTTTTTGGCATACCACATGCCAGAATGTCAAGCTGCCTATTTTTTGCGGCGTTGTCATGCGGCGGCTTGACAAGTTGGCTTCTGGCATACCAAATGCCATCGCCAGCCATTTTTGATCCAAGCCGGCGGAGTATTGTTGGCTTTATGCCACTCCGTTCCGCCGCATGGAACAAAGCGCGGCGAATGGCAAGCATCACGGGCAGCCGCAACGCGCGCGCGCTTTGAAAAGAACGAACTGAGGTCAAGGGAGAAGCCATATGTCCAATTCCAAAGATGCCGTCCGCAAGGTGCTTGACCAGGTCAAGGCGGACAACCGCACCAGCCTGACGGCCCCGGAAGGCAAGCTGGTCTGCGACGCCTACGGCATTCCGGTGCCGAAGGAGGGCGTGGCCAAGTCGGCGGGCGAGGCCGGCAAGATGGCCTCCGCGATGGGCTTCCCGGTGGTGATGAAGATCGTCTCGCCGGACATTCTCCACAAGACCGAAGCCGGCGGCGTCATCGTCGGCCTCAAGACGGCCGAGGATGCCGAGAAGGCCTACGAGACCATCCTCGGTAACGCCAAGAAATACAAGTCCGATGCCAAGATCGAAGGCGTCCAGGTGCAGCAGATGCTGGCCGGCGGCACCGAGGTCATCGTCGGCTCCATCACCGACGGCTCGTTCGGCAAGCTGGTGGCCTTCGGGCTCGGCGGCGTGCTGGTCGAAGTCTTGAAGGACATCACCTTCCGCCTCGCGCCCGCGACCAAGGAAGACGCGCTCTCGATGCTCGACGGCATCCAGGCGCACGAGATCCTCAAGGGCGTGCGCGGCGGCGAGCCGGTGAACCGCACGGCGCTCGCCGACGTCATCGTCAAGGTCTCGCAGCTCGTCACCGATTTCCCTGAAATCGTCGAGCTCGACCTCAACCCGGTGTTCGCGACCCCGAAGGGCGCGACCGCCGCGGACGTCCGCATCGTCGTCGACTTCGCCTACAAGCCGAAGCCGAAGCCGCGTCCGACCGAAGAGATCGTCGCGGCCATGAACCGCATCATGCAGCCGAAGGCGGTCGCCGTGGTCGGCGCCTCTGCCGAGGACGGCAAGATCGGCAACTCCGTGATGAAGAACCTCATCAACGGCGGCTACAAGGGCGAGATCTATCCGATCCATCCCAAGGCCGCCGAGATCCTCGGCTACAAGGCCTATAAGAGCGTCAAGGACGTGCCGGGCGTAATCGACGTCGCGGTGTTCGCGATCCCCGCCAAGTTCGTGGCCGCTGCGCTGACCGAATGCGGCGAGAAGAAAATCCCGGGCGCGGTGCTGATTCCGTCGGGCTTTGCCGAAGCCGGCGCGCCGGAGCTGCAGGCCGAGATCGTCGAGGTCGGCAAGAAGTACGACATCCGCCTGATGGGGCCGAACATCTACGGCTTCTACTATACGCCCGCCAATCTCTGTGCGACCTTCTGCACCGCCTACGACGTCAAGGGCCACGCGGCGCTGTCGTCGCAGTCGGGCGGTATCGGCATGGCCATCATCGGTTTTTCGCGTTCGGCGAAAATGGGTGTGTCGGCGATCGTCGGCCTCGGCAATAAGTCCGACATCGACGAGGACGATCTGCTCGCCTTCTTCGAGCAGGACCCGAACACCAACCTGATCGCGCAGCACTGCGAAGATCTGAAAGACGGCCGCGCCTTCGCGGAAGCCGCCAAGCGTGTCTCCAAGAAGAAGCCGGTCGTTGTGCTCAAGGCCGGCCGCACCTCGGCCGGTGCGAAGGCGGCCTCGTCACACACCGGCGCGCTCGCCGGCAACGACCGCATCTATGAGGACGTGTTCAAGCAGTCCGGCGTGATCCGCGCCCGCAGCTTGCGCCAGCTGCTCGAATTCGCCCGCGGCGTGCCGGTGCTGCCGACGCCGAAGGGCGAGAACGTGCTGATCATCACCGGCGCCGGCGGCTCGGGCGTGCTGCTGTCGGACTCCTGCGTCGACAACGGCCTGTCGCTGATGTCGATGCCGCCGGATCTCGACGCGGCCTTCCGCAAGTTCATCCCGCCGTTTGGAGCTGCCGGAAATCCTGTGGATATCACCGGCGGCGAGCCGCCGATCACCTACGTCAACACGGTAAAGCTCGGCCTGTCGGATGAGCGCATCCACGCGCTGATCCTCGGTTACTGGCACACCATCGTCACGCCCCCGATGGTGTTCGCCCGCAACATGGTCGAGGTGAAGAAGGAGATGGAGGCCAAGGGCTTCGTGAAGCCGATGGTCGCCTCGCTCGCCGGCGACGTCGAGGTCGAGGAGGCCGCCGAATATCTCTACCAGCATGGCATCCCGGCCTACGCCTATTCGACCGAGCTGCCGGTCGAGGTCTTGGGCGCCAAGTACAAGTGGGCGCGCGGGGCAGGGCTGCTCTGAGCGTTGACGTTCGCCTCTCCCCGCTTGCGGGGAGAGGCGGGAATTTGCGTAGCAAATTCCGGGTGAGGGGGACTCTCCGCAAGTCCATCTCTCACCCTACTCGCGGAGATAGCCCCTCACCCCAACCCTCTCCCCGTAAGAACGGGGAGAGGGAGAAGAGGCGGCTCGCGTCTTGTCTGATTGGCAAATGCAGGTCGCGATGAGCAAGAACGTGATCCGGCGCAAATCGCTCGAGCCTCGGTCGCCATCGGAGGCCGAGCACGAGGCGCGTGACGGCGGCGTGCAGTCCGTCGATCGCGCGCTTTCGATCCTAGAGACACTGGCCGAGGACGACGAAGGCTATCGCCTCAGCGATCTCGCCGTACGTACCGGCCTGTCCGCCTCGACCGTGCACCGCCTGCTGGCGACGCTGGAGAGCCGTCGCTTCGTGCAGTTCGACCGCGCCGAATCCAAATGGCATGTCGGTGTGCGTAGCTTCACCGTCGGCGCGAGCTTTGCGCGGCGGCGCAATTTCTCCACGCAGGCGATTCCATATTTGCGCAAGCTGCGCGATCTCACCCGCGAGACCGCCAATCTTGCCGTGGTCGACGACGAGTTCATCATCGTGCTGACCCGCATGGAGAGCCGCGAGATCATGCGGTCGCTGACCCAGATGGGTGGACGCGTCCCCATGGTGACCTCGGGTGTCGGCAAGGCGGTGCTCGCGACCTATTCCGACGAGGACGTCGGCGCGGTGATCCGCCATCACGGCATGCCTCGCCTGACCGAGAAGTCGATCGTGCGGCCGAGCGATCTGTTCAGGGAGCTCGAGAAGATCCGCAAGCAGGGCTTTGCGATCGACGATGAGGAGGCCTGCATGGGCCTGCGCTGTATTGCCGCAGTAGTCTATAACGACTGTGCCGAGCCGCTCGCGGCGATTTCGGTCTCGGGCATGACCAGCCGCCTGACCGACGACAGATTGCCGGAAATCGGCCAGATCGTGCGCGAAGTCGCCGGTGAGTTGACCATCGCGCTCGGCGGGGTGATGCCCACCTCCGCCTAGCGAGGAAACCGGGCGCTGTCGCTGGACAGCATCGGCCGTTTTGGTTGATATGCGACCAAACGACACAATGCGGCACCCAATCAACACGTCCGCATGAGCCTGGAGACTGCCCTGATGTTTCAATTCCCCGCGCGCCTTGTCGGCGCAGCCGTCGCGCTGACCCTTGCGGCAGCAACCCCGGCTTTTGCCCAGCAGCTCGAGCTCAAGCTGATGGCGCCGGCGGCTCCGGGCGGGGGATGGGACCAGACCGCGCGCTCGATGCAGCAGGCGCTGGTCGCCTCCGGCGTGGCGCGCAGCGTGCAGGTCACCAACGTTCCCGGTGCTGGCGGCAGCGTCGGCATCGCGCAGTTCGTCAACGGCGCCAAGGGCGACGGCAACCAGCTGATGGTCAATGGCTTCGTCATGGTCGGCGCGCTCGCCATGAACAAGTCGCCGGTGACCCTTGAGCAGGTGACGCCGATCGCGCGGCTCACCGAGGAAATCCAGGTGATCGTCGTGCCCGCGAACTCGCCGATCAAGAATGCGCAGGATCTCGCCGCCGCAGTGAAGGCCGACATCGCCAAGGTGACCTTCGCCGGCGGCTCGGCCGGCGGCGTCGATCATGTGATGGCCGCGTTGTTTGCGAGCGCCGCCGGCGCCGACGCCAAGAAGATCAACTACATTCCGTTCTCCGGCGGCGGCGAGTCGCTCGCCGCGATTCTCGGCGGCAAGGTCACCGCGGGCATTTCGGGCCTGAGCGAATATGAAGGGCAGATCAAGTCCGGCAAGCTGCGCGCGATCGGCGTGACCTCGGAGAAGCGCATCGCGGGCAGCGACATTCCGACCTTCAAGGAACAAGGCATCGACCTCGTGATCGCCAACTGGCGCTCGGTGGTCGCTCCTCCCGGCATCACTCCGGAGCAGAAGAAGACGCTCAGCGATGCGGTCGAGAAGATGGTCAAGTCGGACGCCTGGAAGGAAATCCTCAAGCAGAAGGGCTGGGAGGATGCCTATCTCGGCGGTGACGCCTTCGCCGACTTCCTGAAGAAGGAAATCGTCCGCGTCACCGACGTGCTGAAATCGGTCGGTCTCGTCAAGTCATGAGCTCAGGCGATCCCGCCCAGCCGCCGCGGCGCGTCGATCGCGCCGGCATCGTCATCGCTGCGCTGCTCGCAGGTCTCGCCGCGGTGCTGGTCTGGGACGCGCGCGGCCTGCAATCGGCCGCGATGTACGGCATGGGGCCGGAGGCGATGCCGGTCGTGGTTGCCAGCGGCCTTGCGCTGCTCGCGATCGGCAATTTCATCGACGCGCTGCGCGGCAACCTGCCGGCGCGCGAGAACGCCGATCCCGTGCCGGTGGTCTTGATCCTCGTTGGCCTTGCGCTGCTGATCGCCATCATCGGTTTCGGCGGCGGCTTTATCCTCGCGACCTCGGCGCTGTTCGTGACGACGTCGGCCGCGTTCGGGCGCCGCGCCATCCTGGTCGACAGCATCATCGCGCTCGTGATGTCGACCCTCATCTATCTGGCGTTCGACCGCCTGTTGACGCTGAGCCTTCCGACCGGCCCGCTGGAGCGACTGCTGTGATGGACACGTTTGCGGCGCTGGCCCACGGCATGGCGGTCGCCGTCCAGCCGATGAATTTGCTTTATGCGCTGATCGGCGTGTTCCTCGGCACGGCCGTGGGCGTGCTGCCCGGCATCGGCCCGGCGCTGACGGTCGCGCTGCTCTTGCCCGTCACCTACAAGCTCGACCCCGGCGGCTCGCTGATCATGTTCGCCGGCATCTATTACGGTGGCATGTATGGCGGATCGACCACCGCGATCCTCATCAACACGCCCGGCGAGAGCGCCTCGATGGCGACCGCGCTCGAAGGCAACAAGATGGCCAAGGCCGGCCGCGGCGGCCCGGCACTCGCGACCTCCGCGATCGGCTCCTTCGTCGCCGGCACCATCGCCACCATTGGCCTTGCGTTCCTCGCGCCATGGCTGGTCGATTTCGCCGTGCGCTTCGGCCCGGAGGATTATTTCGCGCTGATGTGCGTCGCATTCGTCACGGTGTCGGCGACCTTCGGCGATTCTCCTGTCCGTGGCCTGACCAGCCTGTTCATCGGCCTGACGCTCGGCCTCGTCGGCATCGACAAGCTGACCGGTCAGGCGCGGCTTGCGTTCGGCGTCCCTGAATTGCTCGACGGCGTCGAGGTGACGACGCTCGCGGTCGGCCTGTTCGCGGTGGGCGAGGCGCTCTACGTCGCATCGCGCCGCCACCACACCGAGGAGAAGCTCGAGCCGGTGCGCGGCTCGCTGTGGATGACAAAGGAGGACTGGAAGCGGTCGTGGAAGCCGTGGCTGCGCGGCACCATGTTCGGCTTCCCGATCGGCGCGCTACCGGCGGGCGGTGCCGAGATCCCGACCTTCCTGTCCTATTCGACCGAGAAGCGGCTGACGAAGCACCCCGAGGAGTTCGGCAAGGGCGCGATCGAAGGTGTCGCCGGACCGGAAGCGGCCAACAACGCCTCCGCCGCGGGCACGTTGGTGCCGCTCCTGACGCTGGGCCTGCCGACCTCGGCGACGGCCGCGATGATGCTGGCGGGCTTCCAGCAATATGGCCTCAATCCGGGGCCGCTGCTGTTCGCCGAGCGGCCTGACCTGGTCTGGGGCCTGATCGCCAGCCTATTCATCGCCAACATGATGCTGCTGGTGCTCAACCTGCCGCTGGTCGGCCTGTGGGTACGGCTGCTCGCGATCCCGCAGCCCTGGCTTTATGCCGGCATCCTCGTCTTCGCGACCATGGGCACCATCGCGGCAAAGCCGTCCGTGGTCGAGCTGTCGATGCTCGCCGGCTTCGGCGTGCTCGGCTTCCTGATGCGCCGGTTCGATTTCCCGATCGCGCCGGTCGTCGTCGGCCTGATCCTCGGCCCGATCGCCGAGAGCCAGCTCCGCCGCGCGCTCGCGATCAGCCTCGGCGATCCCATGACGCTGCTGCAAAGCCCGATCTCGGCGACGCTGCTCGGCGTCGCGCTGATCGCGCTGCTGGCGCCCTTCGTGCTAAAGGGTCTCGGGCGGTTCAAGGCAAACGAGGATTAGCCGTCCCGACGCGCGCGTCTCCGAGTGCTGCGTCCCTCTCGTTGAGGAAACGCCAATGCCGGAACTTCGCTCGCCCCGTCTCGCTGTCCTGATCGATGCCGACAACGCCTCCGCAAAGATCGCGGATGGACTGTTCGAGGAGATTGCCAAGATCGGCGAGGCGAGCGTTCGCCGCATCTACGGCGACTTTTCCAATGCGCGATCCAGGGGGTGGGCCGACATTCTGTCGAAGCACGCCATCATCCCGCAGCAGCAGTTCGCCTATACGACGGGGAAAAACGCGTCCGACATAACCCTGGTCATTGACGCCATGGACCTGCTTCACAGCGGCCGGTTCGATGGCTTCTGCCTGGTGTCATCCGACAGCGACTTCACCCGCCTGGCCGCCCGCATCCGGGAGCAGGGCATCGATGTTTTCGGGTTCGGCGAGCAGAAGACACCGGAAAGCTTCAGGCAGGCCTGCCGAAGGTTCGTCTACACGGAGAACCTGCTTGCCGGCACGGCGACCACCCAGGATGCCGCCTCGAGGCCGGCGCCGCTTCAGCCGCCCGAGGCCGCCACACCCATCATCAAGAAAGTCATCACCCAGATGGAGAGTGAAGACGGTTGGGTCACGCTCGGTGACGTCGGCCGGCAGCTCGCCAATCTCGCCTCGGATTTCGATCCGAGAACGTTCGGTTTCCGCAAGCTGAGTGACCTGGTGCGAAAGACGAATTCGTTCGAGATCGATGAGCCAAAGGGCCGGTCGATGCGGATTCGGGTCAAGCCCGCTGCCGCAGCACCGCCGAGACGGCGGAACTCGCGCAGGCCTGCAAGGTCGGGGACGGCAGGCGGTTCGCCGCCTAAGGCGTAAGCAGGGCGTGCCGATATATTTACGCTTGCCCGGCTTGGCGCAGGGCGTAACCATCGCGTGGCCGTAACGCCACGCGAGGGTCCCGATGACCAAACTTACCCGCTTCGCCGTCGCACCGCTCCATTCGATGACACGGCGTCTGGCCGATGTCGCCTCGGCGCGCGTCGCGCCCGATCTCGTCATATCAGGCGCCCGGGTGCTTTCGACCTATTCGGAGCGTATCCACGAAGGCCGCGAGGTCTGGATCACCGGCGGCCGCATCGCGGCGGTGAAGCCTGCCGGAGCGGCGAAGAAGGTCTGGAGCGGCATCGCGACTTACGACGCGGCCGGCGGCATCATCGCGCCGGGCCTCGTCGATCCGCACATCCACATAGAGTCCTCGATGGTGACGGCCTGCGCCTATGCCGAGGCCGCGCTGCTCAACGGCACCACGACGATCTTCTGCGACAGCCACGAGATCGGCAACGTCATGGACGTCGCCGGGGTCGAGGCGATGCTGGAGGACGCGCGCGAGGCGCCGCTCTCGATCTTCCTGACGGTGCCGAGCACAGTGCCGGCGACCTCGGCTGAGCTTGAGACCGCCGGCGGCGATCTCACGCCGGACAAGATCGCCGGTCTGTTCGACCGCTGGCCCGAGGCGGTCGCGCTCGGCGAGAAGATGGATTTCGTGCCCGTCACGATGGGGGACGAGCGCAGCCACGCCATTCTCGCCGCTGCCTTGAAGCGGGGACGGCCGGTGTCCGGCCACGTCTACGGCCGTGAATTCGTCGCGGCGTATGCGGCGAGCGGCGTCACCGACACCCATGAGGCGATCGACCGCGACATCGCCGACGACCTGCTCGACGCCGGCGTCTGGGTCTTCCTGCGCGGCGGGCCGCCGACCACGCCCTGGCACTCGCTGCCGCAGGCGATCCGGACGATCACCGACCTCGGCGCCTCGCACAAGCGCACGGCCGTCTGCACCGACGACCGCGATGCCGACGATTTGCTGCTGTTCGGCCTCGACTGGGTGGTGCGGGAGGCGGTGAAGGCCGGGATGTCGCCGGAGCAGGCCTGGTCGATGGGCTCGCTGCACGGGGCGACGCGCTTCGGCATGGAGGGTGACATTGGCGGGCTCGGCGGCGGCCGCCGCGCCGATCTCGTGCTGATGGACGATCAGCTCAAGCCGCAATGCACCTGGTATGGCGGCGAGCTCGTGGTCGAGCACGGCAAGATCACCAAGCTTCTCGATCAGGCGCTGTCGCAGCGCTATCAATATCCGAAGGCGGCTTATGCGACCGTGAAGCTGCCGGAGAAGATGAAGCTGACGCCGGAACTGCCGACGAAGGCCTGCACCGTCAACGCGATCAAGACCGCGCTGCCGGGCATCACGCTGATCCACGAGAAGGTCAGGATTGAGCCGGCAAAGGACTGGCCGCCGCTGTTCGAACGCTACGGCCTCTGCTTCGTCACGGTGGTCGAGCGCCATGGCAAGTCGCCCGGCAACGCCGCCCATGGCCTCCTGAAGGACTTTGGCCTGAAGCGTGGCGCGGTCGCCTCCAGCGTCGGGCACGACAGTCACAACATCATCGTCGCCGGAACAAATGAACCGGACATGCAAGTCGCGATCTCGGCCATCAAGGAAAAGCAGGGCGGCGTCTGTGTGGTCGCCGACGGCAAGGTGAGGGCACTGGTCCCGCTGCCGATCGCAGGCCTGCTCTCCGACAAACGTGTGACGGAAGTCGCCGAAGAGGTGAAGGCGCTGAAGAAGGAATGGGCCGAGGCGGGCTGCACCATTCCCTACATGGGCTTCAATTTGATTCCGCTATCGGTCATTCCGGAAATTCGCATCACCGACAAGGGCCTGGTGCTGGTGCCTCAGATGGAGCCGGCGCCGCTGTTCGAGTGATTTCTTTCATGTAGTTCTCGATCTAAGCGCTTGAGGCGGCCGCATTTTTCCCACGGCTGCCGCATCGTGGAAAATAAAATCGATCTCGTTGAGATCGGCCTCTGCGCGCTCAATGATCTCGCTCGCTGACTTAAGCCAAAGCGAGGTCCGATATGGCGAAGATGCGAGCCGTCGATGCTGCCGTGCGTATCCTGGAGAAGGAAGGCATCTCGACTGCCTTCGGTGTTCCCGGGGCGGCGATCAATCCGCTTTACTCGGCGCTGAAGAAGCGCGGCTCGATCCGCCACATCCTGGCGCGCCATGTCGAGGGTGCCTCGCACATGGCGGAGGGCTATACCCGCGCCAAGGCCGGCAATATCGGCGTCTGCATCGGCACCTCGGGGCCGGCCGGCACCGACATGATCACCGGGCTTTATTCGGCGATTGCCGATTCCATCCCGATCCTCTGCATCACCGGCCAGGCGCCGCGCGCGCGGCTCTACAAGGAAGACTTTCAGGCCGTCGACATCGAGTCGATCGCAAAGCCGGTGACGAAGTGGGCTGTGACGGTGCGCGAGCCGGCGCTGGTGCCGCGCGTGTTCAGCCAGGCGTTTCATGTGATGCGCTCGGGCCGGCCGGGACCGGTGCTGATCGACATGCCGCTCGACGTCCAGCTCGCCGAGATCGAGTTCGACGACGAGACCTACGAGCCGTTGCCGGTCTACAAGCCGACCGCGACCCGCAAGCAGGTCGAGAAGGCGCTTGAGATGCTCAACGCGGCCGAGCGGCCGCTGATCGTGGCGGGCGGCGGCATCATTAATGCCGACGCGTCCGACCTGTTGGTTGAGTTCGCCGAGATCGCCAACGTGCCGGTCGTGCCGACCCTGATGGGGTGGGGCGCGATCCCCGACGATCACGTGCTGATGGCCGGCATGGTCGGCCTCCAGACCAGCCACCGCTACGGCAATGCGACGCTGCTCGAATCCGACTTCGTGCTCGGCATAGGCAATCGCTGGGCCAACCGTCACACCGGCTCGGTCGAGACCTACACCAAGGGCCGCAAATTCGTGCATGTCGACATCGAGCCGACCCAGATCGGGCGGGTGTTCAATCCCGATCTCGGCATCGTCTCGGACGCCAAGGCTGCGCTCGAACTCTTCGTCACCGTCGCCAGGGAGTGGCGCCGGTCAGGCAGGCTCCGCGAGCGCCAGGCGTGGCCCGCGGCCTGCCGCGATCGCAAGAAGACCATGCTGCGCAAGAGCCATTTCGACAACGTGCCGATCAAGCCGCAGCGCGTCTATGAGGAGATGAACAAGGCGTTCGGCCGCGATACCACCTATGTCACCGTGATCGGCCTGTCCCAGATCGCCGGCGCGCAGTTCCTCGGCGTCTACAAGCCGCGCAACTGGATCAATGCCGGACAGGCGGGGCCGCTCGGCTGGACGCTGCCGGCGGCACTCGGCGTGCGTGCGGCGTGCCCCGAGCGGGAGATCGTCGCGCTCTCGGGCGATTACGACTTCCAGTTCCTGATCGAGGAGCTCGCGGTCGGGGCGCAGTTCAATCTGCCCTACATCCACGTCGTCGTGAACAATTCCTATCTCGGCCTGATCCGTCAGGCCCAGCGTGGCTTCGACATGGACTATCACGTCCAGCTCTCGTTCGAGAACATCAACGCGCCCGAGATCGGCGTCTACGGCGTCGACCATGTCGCGGTGGCCGAAGGCCTCGGCTGCAAGGCGATCCGCGTCACGGACCCGAAGGACACGCAGGCTGCGTTCGCGACCGCGCGCGAGCTGATGGCGAAGCACCGCGTGCCCGTGGTGGTCGAGTTCATCCTCGAACGTGTCACCAACATCGCGATGGGCACCGAGATCGACAACATCGTCGAGTTCGAGGAGGTGCTGGATCTGCCGCTCGACGAGGTCGGAACCAAGCAGCCTGGCGTGTTGCAGCCGGCGGAATAGGGGAGAGCATCATGCCGAAATTTGCCGCCAACCTCACCATGCTCTTCAACGAGATGCCGTTCATCGACCGCTTTGCCGCGGCGAAGGCGGCCGGCTTTGCCGGGGTCGAATATCTCTTCCCCTATGATTTCGACAAGGCGCAGCTCCGCGAGCAGCTCGAAGCGCATGGTCTGACCCAGGTGTTGCACAATCTCCCCGCCGGCAATTGGGCGGCCGGCGAGCGCGGCATCGCAATCCTGCCCGATCGCGTCAGTGAATTCCGCGATGGCGTGTTCCGCGCCATCGACTATGCCAAGGCGCTCGATTGCGACCAGCTCAACTGCCTCGTCGGCATCGCGCCTGTCGACGCCGATCCGCGCGAGCTTCAGGAGACGCTGGTCGGAAACCTGCGCTTCGCCGCCTCGACGCTGGCGCGGGAGAACATCAAGCTGCTGGTCGAGCCGATCAATACGCTCGACATTCCCGGCTTCTATCTCAACGGCACCGAGCAGGCGGTGCAGCTGATCTCAGAAGTGCGGTCGAACAATCTGTTCATCCAGTACGACATCTATCACATGCAGATCATGGAGGGCGATCTCGCCCGCACCATGCAGGAATATCTGCCGCAGATCGCGCACATCCAGCTCGCCGACAATCCCGGCCGCCACGAGCCCGGCACCGGCGAGATCAACTATCCCTTCCTGTTCCGCCACCTCGACGCGATCGGCTATCGCGGCTGGATCGGCTGCGAATACAAGCCGCGCACCACGACGCTGGAAGGCCTGTCCTGGCACGCCGCGCAGACTTTTGAGACCTGAGGAAATCTGGACATGATCGACATCGGCTTTATCGGACTTGGCACCATGGGACGGCCGATGGCCGGCCACCTTCTGGCTGCGGGTCATCGCGTTCTGCTGCACGACGTCGCGCCGGTCGCGCCTGAGCTGATTTCTGCGGGCGGCGTCGCCTGCAAATCAGCAAAGCAGGTCGCGGAGGAGGCGGATGCGGTCATCATCATGGTGCCGGATACGCCGCATGTGGAGGCCGTGCTGTTCGGCAAGGACGGCGTCGCGGCTGGCATCTCCAAAGGCAAGATCGTCGTCGACATGAGCTCGATCTCGCCGCTGGCGACCAAGGAGTTCGCGAAGAAGATCGAGGCGCTCGGCGCGGACTATCTCGACGCGCCGGTGTCGGGCGGTGAGGTCGGGGCGAAGGCTGCGAGCCTCACCATCATGGTCGGCGGTCCCGAGCGCGCCTTCAACACCATGAAGGGCGTGTTCGACAAGATGGGCAAGAACGTCACCCATGTCGGCGCCAATGGCGATGGCCAGACCACCAAGGTCGCCAACCAGATCATCGTCGCGCTGACGATCGAGGCGGTGAGCGAGGCGCTGCTGTTCGCATCGAAAGCCGGTGCCGATCCGGCACTGGTGCGCAAGGCGCTGATGGGCGGTTTCGCCTCGTCGCGGATACTCGAAGTGCATGGCGAGCGCATGGTGAAGCGCAATTTCGAGCCCGGCTTCCGCATCGAGCTGCATCAGAAGGATCTCAGCCTCGCGCTGGAAGGCGCGCGCTCGCTCGGCCTGTCGCTGCCGAGCACGGCGGTGGCGCAGCAATTGTTCTCGTCCTGCACCGCCCATGGCGGCAAGGCCTGGGATCACTCCGCGATGGTGCGGGCGCTGGAACTGATGGCAGGCCACGAGATCGCCGCGGCCTGAACTGTTACGCGGTAACACTCTGCAGATTTGATGCTTCTTTCGTCGCGGCGGAACCGGAACAATGCTCCGGCCCCGCGGTTGAAGGCGCACAACAACACTGGAGAGTGTGGACATGAAGACCCGTCTTGCGATTTCGTTGGCTGCCGCGTCGCTGCTGGCGTCTAGCGCAGCCTTTGCCCAGTCGACGACCGAACAGGGCGCCAGGGACGGCGCGCGTGCGGGCGGCGACATCGGCGGACCGGTCGGCGCGATGGTCGGCGGCACCGTCGGCGCGGCCGTCGGCGCCGGTCTCGAAATTCCGAATGCAGTGCTGGGCGGAATCCCCCGCGATGACTCTGTCGTGATCCATGAGCGCGTCGTGGTCGGCGAACCGCTGCCCCCGACCGTGGTGCTGCGCCCGGTGCCGAACTACACCGAGTATCGCTACGCGGTCGTGAACGATCGCCGCGTGATCGTCGAGCCGCGCACGCGCCGCGTGGTCAAGATCATCGATTGATCAAAGCGTAGGCTGTGAAGATCGGGCCCTGCGGAGCATCACTCCGCGGGGCCTTGGCTTGTCAGGGTGGGACCAGCGCGAAGGCGCGCGAGCGCCCAATCGGCTGCGGCGGCGAGGGCAGAGCCGATGCAGGCCGCGCCGGCATCGACCAGGAAATCTTCAAGCCGTGCATGCCGTCCCGGTGCCCACAACTGCATCAGTTCGAGCACGCCGATCAGGGCCACTGCGATAGCGGTAACGGCTCCGCGGCGGTTCCTGTAACCGACGCCAAAGGCCAGCCCGACCAGGACGAAGGCGAGGCCATGCTCGCCGTCCTGCCCGAGGTCGGAGTGCGGCCGCAGGGGCGGCGGTCCCAGGGTCGCAAAGGCGACGGCGGCCGCAAGAAGCCAGGCGAACAGGCGAACAAGGATGGACATCCGGCGCCGATAGCACGGATTTGCAACGGCCTGTTACCGGATATGGATCAGATCGCCGTGTAGTTAATGACGGAACGTTAAAGTGGCTCGCGCACGCCGAGGCCGTGCATGAAGCGCTCCCGGATCTGCACGGGGTCGCGCCGGGTGGTGCCAACCCCCGGCTTGTCGTCGATGCGCACCGCAATCAGGCTGGGCTCGGAGCGGGACATTGCCTCGTCGACCAGGCGCTCGAAATCGTCCTCGTCTGCGGCCCAGGCGCTGTTGGCTAGCCCCGAAGCGGTGGCGATGCCGACGATGTCGGCCACACTCGCAGCCGGCGTCGGTTGCGCGCCGGTGATCTGGTAGATGCCGTTATCCATCACGATCATGATGAGGTTCTTCGGCTTCAACGCCGCAATGGTCGAGAGCGCGCCGAGCTGCATCAACAGCGAGCCGTCGCCTTCGAGTGCGAAGACGCGGCGGTCTGGCTGCGCCAGCGCGACGCCAAGCGCGATCGGGAAGGCGAGGCCCATGCTGCCCAGCATGTAGAAATTCTGCGGGCGATGGCCGGCGGCCCAGAGATCGAAATTGGTGTTGCCGATGCCGCCGATCACGGCTTCCTCGCGCTTGAGCTTTGCGATCAGGCGCGAGGTGACGTCGAAGCGGTTCATGACCTTGGTATTGCGATTGTCCATGGCCGCACTCACTTGTCGAAAACCTTGCCGCCGGTGAGCAGCGGGTTGAGGATCAGCGCCACCGGCGCCTGCGTCGTGACGGCCTGCTTGATCGAGCGGTCGGCGATGAATTCGAGCTCGTCGAGCCGGGTGATGGTGTGGTGCTCCAGCGCGAGCGAATCCAGAACCGGGCGCATGGTGCGGCAGACCAGCGACTGGCCGTAATTGAACTCGCCGAGCGTGCCGCGCTCGGACACGAACATGATCAGCGGGATCTGGTAGGGTACCGCGAGCGAAGCGAGTACGTTGGCGAGCGTGGCGAAGCCTGAGGTCTGCATCAGCACCGCGCCGCGTCGTCCGCCCATCCAGGCACCGGAGACGATGCCGACGGCCTCCTCCTCGCGGGCGGTGGCGAAGGTCGTGAAGAAGGGATCGGCGTGCAAATTCTTGATCAGCGGCGTCAGCACGCGGTCGGGCACGTAAGGGATGAGGCTGATCTCGTTCCGCTTCAGGGTCTGCAGGATGATGCCGTGCCAGCTCTTGTCGCTGGACCCCTGTGCTGCCTGGGCCTGCTGTTCTGCAGTCGCCATTGCGTTCTCCCTCGAGCCGCGCATGCTTCTTGGTTCCGGCCGTCGCGGCGGTCTGCCGAACTTGACGCAGGCAGCGGGATTGTCAACATGTCCGGGTCGGCACCGTGATCTGCGCCAGACGGCCTGCTGTCGCCGGCACCGCCATGGCATAAGCGGCGACAATGAGAGACGGGAGGGACGCATGGACGGGGCACAGATTGCGCTGGTCTTGCGGGTCTCCACGAGAGAGCCGGAAGGATACCGATGTCGGTCAACAGCAAGCGCGTCTTCTACGTCAAGTATCTGGCCAATCCGATCTATATCGACATCCTGAAGGCGCGGCCCGACGTCCGGCTCGATCGCATCGAGAACGAAAGCCCCGAGGACTTTTACGCGCCGATCCTGAGCGCAGCCCATGTCTACCAGATCGGCGCGGCCCGCGACGAACTGGCTCCGCACTTCCATGTCGACGCCGCCCTCCTGAAGCGCACGCCGAACCTCCTGCTCGTCTCCAGCAATGGCGCCGGCTTCGATCCGGTCGACGTCGAGGCCTGCACGGATGCGGGTGTCCTGGTCGTCAACCAGTCCGGCGGCAACGCCCATTCCGTTGCCGAGCACGCGCTGGCGATGATGCTGACCTTGTCCAAGCGCATCATCCAGTCCGACCGCAGGCTCCGCAGGGAGTCCAACGTCAACCGCAACGAGCTCGTCGGCAACGAGATCGAGCACAAAACCGTCGGCATCATCGGTCTCGGCAATGTCGGCAAGAGGATTGCCGCGCTGTGCAAGGGCCTGCTCGGCATGAAGGTGCTGGCCTACGACCCGTATTTATCGGCCGAGGTGATGGCCGAGCGGGGCGGGGAGAAGGTCGAGCTCGACGAGCTCCTGCGCCGCGCCGATTTCGTCTCGATCTCCTGCCCGCTGGACAAGCGCAGCCGCAACATGATCAGCACGCGCGAATTCGCGCTGATGCAGCCGCACGCCTATTTCATCACCACGGCGCGCGGCTTCATCCACGATGAGGATGCGCTGCTCCAGGCCTTGCGCGACAAGCGCATTGCCGGCGCCGGCCTCGACGTCTGGTCCAAGGAGCCGCCGCCGCCGGAGCATCCTCTGCTCCAATTGGACAATGTGCTGGCAAGCCCGCACACCGCCGGCGTCACCATCGAGGCGCGTCAGAACATGGGCCGCATCGCCGCCGAGCAGGTGCTCGAGACGCTCGACGGCAAGCGCCCGCCTCGCATCATCAATCCCGAAGTCTGGCCGCGCTATGCCGAGCGCTTCAAGCAGGCTTTTGGCGTGACGCCGAGGTAGGGAACGCGCGCGAAGTCTGATCGGGCTCCGATCGTTGGTTACGAGGCTGAAAACAGAAAGCGGCGGATTTTACCGATGCGGTGAATGAACACGTATGACTTGTGCTGTAGATCAGGGGGCATGAGCATACTCTCGATTGCGACATCCGGACTTTCTGCGGCGAGCCTGCGCGTGAACGTGGCCGCCAGCAATATCGCCAACGTCAACACGACCGGGCCGCTTCCAGCATCAGGCGGACCGAGCACAGCGGCCAGCTCGGGCATTGCTCCGACGTATCCTACCGCTTATGTGCCGCTGCGCGTCGATCAGGTCTCCCAATCGAGCGGCTCGGCGCCCGGCGGTACGATCGCGACCGTGTCGGCGGTTTCGCCAAGCTATACCGCGCAATCCGACCCGAGCGCTCCCTTCGCTAACCAGGATGGCCTGGTCGCCGCACCGAATGTCGATCTCGCCAATGAGTTCGCTCAGCTGGCGACAGCAAAGTACAGCTTCATTGCCAACGCGAAGGTCATTCAAGCCTACGCCGAGACGGAAGACACGCTCCTCGATATCAAGACGTGATTGCTGACGGATCGTTTCGAAGCCTCCCTTTGGCGGCGGGAACCGTCGCCGACCTTGATCCGCGTCAAAATCTCCTTCCCCTATCCGGCCTAAATGGGATTAGAGTGCCGCCGGGGTAGGCAGGAGGTTCCATGTCCACTTATGTCGTGAGGTTCATGAAGGACGTGCTCGGCCACGGCCGGGAAATCGAGGTTTGCCAGGGCACCCTCGAGGTCGACGCCTGCGATGAGAACGAAGCCAAAGAACGGGCGAAAGCAAAGTTTTGCAAGGACCAGGCGTTGCTTCACTGGTCGCTGCATGCCGACCGCATCCAGGTCAGACCGGCTGACTATCCGTCCTGAGGTTTAGCGTCCGGGTGCCGTGAGCGACGGCGGAGAGGTTGCGCCCGCGCCGAGCGAGCGCTGCACCATGACGGTGTCGGACCAATGGCCGTGGCGATAGGCGACGCCGCAGAGCAGGCCGGCGCGCGCGAAGCCGAATTTTTCGTGCAGCGCCAGCGAGGGCGCGTTGTCGGCATCGATATAGCCGATCATCTGGCGGAAGCCGGCGGCAGCGCAGGCGTCGATCAATTCGCCGAGCAAGAGCCGTCCGACCCCGCGGCCGAGATGCTCGTGGTGGACATAGATCGAGTGCTTGGCGGTGTAGCGATAGGCCGGCCGCTTGCGAAACAGCACCGCATAGGCATAGCCGACGACCTCGCCGCGCCAGGTCGCGACCAGGTGCGGCAGGCGGGTCTGCTTCAAATTCTTGCGACGGTCGCGCAAATCGTCCGGCTCCGGCGCGCCGGTTCCCTCGACGTCGCGCGGCACGCCGTTGCGGACGTGATGGCGGTAGATCGCCAGCATCGCCTCGACATCGCTCTCGCGTGACGGCCTGACCAGGACAGGCTCGTCACTTGCGCGCACAGCTGTTTCGTTCATCGGCACCTACTCGGCAACGACGTAAGTATAGAGCCCGATACGTCCCTGCGCATCGATCTCCTTGTAGACGCCCTGGATTTCCACATCGAAGCCTGGAAACGTGTTGAAGCAGGTCTCGAACATCTTGAGATAATCCACCATGGGTTTGGCCCGTTCCGTCAGCCGCTCGCCGGGCACGATGGTGGCGATGCCGGGCGGGTAGACCACGAAGGGCGTGGTGGCGATGCGGCCCGCGATCGCCTCGATCGGCAGATAGTCGACGTCGTTCTTGAACAGATAGCGCGCGGCATCGCGGGGCGACATCGCGATCTCGGGCATGTGTTCGGGCATGAACTGCCGGGCCTGGAGCGCGCTGACGTCGGCGGCGCGGAAGAAGCGGTGCATGTCGGCGCAGAGATCGCGCAGCCGCACGCCGGAATAGCGCACCTGCCGCCGCTGGTAGAACTCCGGGATGACGTCGGCCAGCAGTGCATTGTCGTCATGCAGCTTCTTGAAGGCGACAAGGCCGGAGATCAGGGTGCCGGCCTTGCTCGCCTCGACGCCGGGCGTGAGCAGGAAGAGCAGGGAGTTGAGGTCGTTCTTCTCGGGGACGATGCGGTTCTCGCGCAGATATTGCGCGACGACGGGCGCGGGGATGCCGTGCTCGGCATAGGCACCGGTCGCGCGGTCGAAGCCGGGGGTCAGCAGCGTCAGCTTGTTCGGGTCGGTGATGGCGAAGCCTTCAGCGAGATTGGGGAAGCCGTGCCAGTTTGTATCGGGCGAGAGCTGCCAGAGCGCGGGATTGGTGGCGAGCTCGTCGGTGGAGAGGGACTCCCAGGCGACGTTATGCGCGGCGCCGGGCCGGCTCACGTCGGGGATGGCCACGCGATCCGGCACGAAGGGTTCGAAGAACCAGCGCCGGTCCGGATTCTGCTCCTTCTCCTCGAACTCCCGGCGCATCGCGCGGACTTTCTTGCGCAGCTCGATGCCGAGGCGGATCGTGTCGTCCCAGAGTACCTCGCCGGAGCGACCCTTCATCATCTGCGCGCCGACGTCGAGCGAGGCGAACAGCGGGTAGAACGGCGAGGTCGAGGCGTGCTGCATGAAGCTTTCGTTGAAACGACGGTGCTCGACGCGCCGCTTCTGGCCGCGGATGTGGCGGTCCTTGATGTGGATCTGCGAGGCCTGCGAGAAGCTCGCGAGCTGCTTGTGGGTCGACTGCGTCGCGATGATGCCGGGCGCCTCGGGCGGAAGGTTGGTGAGGCCCATGGCGAATCGGCCGGCATAGAGCGGGTGGAATTTCATGAAGCCGGCCCAGGCCTCGTCGAACAGTATGTATTCGCAGAGATGGCCGATGCGCTTCAGGATCATCTCGGCGCTGTGGATCGAGCCGTCATAGGTGCACTGCTCGACCACGGCGACGCGGAACGGCCGCTCCTTGCGCCAGGCGTCCCTGTCGGTCACCAGTGGATGGTTGCGGATCGCCTCGCGCAGGGCCTTCTCGTCGAGCATGTCCCACCGCATCGGGCCGATCAGGCCCCAGGCGTTGCGGACGGTCGGGACATAGACCGGGATGCCGCCATTGATCATCAGTGCGCCGTGATGGGCGGCCTTGTGGTTGTTGCGGTCGAACAGCACGAGGTCGCCGTCGGTGACGAGGGCGCCGAGCGCGACCTTGTTCGAGGTCGAGGTGCCGTTGAGCACGAAATAGGTTTTCTCCGCGCCGAAGATCTGCGCGGCTTCCTTCTGCGCCTTCAGCGCCGGCCCCTCATGGGTGAGGAGGTCGCCGAGATCGAGCACGGAATTGTCGAGGTCGTCGCGGAACACGGATTCGCCGAGATGCTCGACGAAGACCCGGCCGATCGGGCTGCGGTTGTAGAACACGCCGCCGTTGTGACCCGGGCAGGTCCAGAGCTGGTTGCCTTCCTCGGCATAGTCGACGAGGGCGCCGAAGAAGGGCGTCTTCAGCGTCTCGGCATATTGCTTGAGCCGGCTGATCAGGTTCTTGGCGATGAAGGTCGGCGTCTCCTCGGAGAGAAAGACATAGCCGTCGATGAAGTCGAGCACCTCGACCGGCAGGTCCTCGAAGCGCTTGCGCCGGATCAGGAGGATGATCGGGAAGTCGAGGCCGCGGCGCCGCATCAGGTTGATCAGGGCCGAGGTCCTGCCTTCCAGGCCCTTCTTGCCCCAGTCCACCACCATGCAGCCGATCGCGGCGTCGGTCTGCACCGCGATCTCGGCGTCTTCCAGCTTGCGGGCCCGGACCACCTCGAAGCCGGAGCGCTGGATCTCCTCGATGATCTGGTTGAAGCGGAGACCCTCGAGGTCGTCGGCGTCGAACGCAGGTGCGGCGAACAGGAAGTTGAAGCGCTTGAAATAGTCCATGGCGTGTCCCGAATGTGCGAGACCGACAGGTCTCTGCACATTCGATGACAGTTCTATGACAGCGAGGGGGCCGGCGCGGATTGCGTAGAGGGGAAACTCTCCGCGAACCCCAATTCACTGCGTCTGCCGTGCCAGCCCCTAAGAACGGGAAAGGGAAAAGAGCTACCGCTTCGCCTCGCCGAACACCACCGTCGGCACGGCGCGGTTGACGATTTCGCGGAGCGCAAAGCTCGATTGCACCCGCGCGACGCGCGGCAGGCGCGACAACTCGGTGCGATGGATGCGCTCGAAATCCTGGATGTCGCGGGCGAGCACGATCAGGATGTAGTCGTCGGTGCCCGACATCAGGAAGCAGCGCACGACGGAGGGGCATTTCACCACCTCGGCCTCGAACGCCTTCAGCGCCTCGTCGCTCTGGCTCTCCAGTGCGATGCGGACCAGCACGGTGGTGGTGAGGCCGAACTGGTTGAGATCGAGCGCGGCCTGGTAGGCCTGGATGTAGCCGTCGTCCTCCAGCGCCTTCTGCCGCCGCGCCAGCGCGGTGCTGGATAGCCCGACCTTGTTGGCGAGCTCGGTGTGGCTGGCTCGCGCATTGGTGGTGAGTTCCGCGAGGATGGCGAGATCTTTCCGGTCGAGGGCCAAGGTTTTGTTTCCGGCGTGAAAGGGCGCTTCCGCGCCGGAAACCGGCGCGCATGTGGCAAACCTAGCGGATATTTGCACGAAACCAAACCGGCCCCGTCGCTACGATCAACAACGGAATCAATGCGTTGGCGAGGAGCTCAAGATGCGCGTCGGTGTGCCCAAGGAGATCAAGGTGCAGGAATATCGCGTCGGGCTCACCCCGGGCGCGGTCCGTGAATATGTCGCGGCCGGACATCAGGTCACGGTCGAGACCGGCGCCGGCAGCGGCATCGGCGCGTCCGACGAGGTGTATGAGCGGGCAGGGGCCACCATCGCCGCGAGCGCGCGCGACATCTTCGCCGCATGCGACATGATCGTGAAGGTGAAGGAGCCGCAGAAGAGCGAATGGGCCCAGCTGCGCGAAGGCCAGATCCTGTTTACTTATCTCCACCTCGCGCCGGATCCGGAGCAGGCCAAGGGGCTGCTCGCTTCCGGTTGCACCGCGATCGCCTATGAAACCGTCACCGACGCGGCCGGTCAGCTCCCCTTGCTGGCGCCGATGAGCGAAGTCGCCGGCCGCCTCGCGATCGAGGCCGCTGGCGCCGCGCTCAAGCGATCCGCGGGCGGTCGCGGACTGCTGCTGGGCGGCGTGCCCGGTGTGCAGCCGGCGCGCCTCGTCGTGCTCGGCGGCGGTGTGGTCGGAACGCAGGCCGCGCGCATGGCTGCGGGTCTTGGCGCCGAAGTCACGGTGATCGATCGCTCAATTCCACGCCTGCGCCAGCTGGATGACGTCTTTCTCGGGCGAGTCCGCACCCGCTTTTCGACCATCGAGGCGGTCGAGGACGAGGTGTTCGCCGCCGACGTCGTGATCGGCGCCGTGCTGGTGCCGGGTGCCAGCGCGCCGAAGCTCGTCACGCGCGCGATGCTGAAATCCATGAAGCCGGGTGCGGTGCTGGTCGACGTCGCGATCGACCAGGGCGGCTGCTTCGAGACCTCGCATCCGACCACGCACACCGATCCGACCTACGAGGTCGACGGCGTCGTGCACTACTGCGTCGCCAACATGCCGGGCGCGGTGCCGGTGACCTCCAGCCAGGCGCTGAACAACGCGACGCTGCCGTTCGGCCTGATGCTCGCGAGCAAGGGCTTTGCCGCGGTGCTGGAGAATCCGCATCTGCGCAATGGGCTGAACGTGCATCGCGGCCGCATCACCAACAAGGCGGTGGCGGAGAGCCTCGGACTCGAGTTTGCTCCGGTGGAGAGCGGGCTCGCGGCTTAGGGCAGCTCTCAATCTGGCTTGCGGTGGCGGCTGCCGAGCGCGGCCGCGATCGTCTCGGGCTTCTCGATGCGTTCGATCAGCATGTCGATGCGGTCGCCGCCCCAGAACAGCTCGCCGTTGAACACCATGGTCGGCACGCCGAACACACCAAGTGCCTCGGCCTCGTCGATGATGCGATCGTGCTCGGCGCGGGCAGGGCCATTGACGTAGGCTTCGAACTCGCTGGGCGAGCCACCGCACGAGGTGATGATTTCGGTAATTGCGGCGAGATCGTCGATCTCGAGCTCATGGCTCCAGAATTTACGGAATACCGTGTCGTGGTAGGCGCGGAAGAAGCCGTGCCGTTGCGCGAACAGCATGCCGACACTCGAATAGAAGGCGTCGTAGATTCGCCGCGGGCCCTTCATGACGAGCCCTTGCGCATTGGCATAGCGCCGCGCGTCCATATAGGCGTAGCGCACCTTGCGCCAGAAATGCGGCGTGCGCTCCTCGACCTTGCCCATGAACTCGGCGATGCGCAGCGTGTAGGGCAGCCATTCGAGCTCGACCCCATGCGTCTGTTCAAGTTCGAAGAGGCGCTTGTTGGCCACGAACGCGTAGGGACTCTTGTAATCAGTGTAGACGCGGACGATCGGCTTCGGCATTGGGCACTCCCTGCAGTCTACGCCTTCGTCAGCCTATATTGCCCCAAATCGGGGTCATGCGTCATGCGCCAATAGTCCACGAACCGCCACGGCATGGCCGAAAACACGCGGCCACTTGAGTTGCGGTAGTAAGTGCTCATGCCCGGATGGGTCCAGATCATGGCCTCGTGCTCGACGTCGACCTTGCGGACGTAATCGCCGAGCACGTCGGGGCGAACGTCGATGGCGGCGATATCGCGCTCGATCATCTCGGCGAGACAGGCGGAGATGTAGCGGCTCTGGCATTCCGACTGGAAGATGACGCTGCCGCCATGGGCAGGACCCGAGTTCGGGCCGAGCATGCAGAAGAAGTTGGGAAAATCAGGCACGGTGAGGCCGAGGAACGCGGTCGGATTGTCGTTGGCCCAGGCCTGTCGCAAATCCTTGCCGCCGCGGCCGCTGATGTTGAGGCGCGCGGCCATCTCCGTCACCTTGAAGCCGGTGGCGACGACGATGATGTCGGCGGGGCGGTGCTTGCCGTCGGCGGTGATGATGCCGCTCTCGTCGAAACGGTCGATCGTATCGGTGACGAGCTCGACATTGTCCCGCCTCAAGGTCTTGAACCAGTTGTTGTCGAGCAGGATGCGTTTGCCGTAGGGCGGATAGGTCGGAACGCATTTCTCGATCAGGTCCGGCCGTCCCTGCAGTTCGGACAGGATGAAATCGGTCAGCTCCTGGCGGTGCCGGTCATTACCCTTGTTGACGGCGCGCTCGGGATGCGGCCAGGCCGGGTCCTTGCGCAGGAACGGCAGCAGGCCGTCGCCATAGCGCCAGAACATGTTGAAGCGATACCACTGCACATAGAACGGCAGATGCGCCAGCAGCCAGCGCGCGCCCTCGGTGATCGGGTCGGAATAGCCCTTCACCGGCCGCGCCCATTGCGCGCTGCGTTGATAGACCGTGACTGACGCGACGCGGCCGGCGATCGACGGCACCAGCTGCATCGAGGTCGCGCCGGTGCCGATTACGGCGACATGCTTGCCGTCGACATTGATGTCGCTGGACCACAGCGCCGAATGCAGGATCGTGCCCTTGAAGGTGTCTTCGCCCTGGAAGTGCGCACGGGAGGGATCATTGAGCTGGCCGATCGCGCTGACCAGCGCGGTGGATTCGAAGATCTCTTCGCCGTCTTTCGTCTTCAGCGTGGATATCCAGCGCTTCTTGCTCTCGTCCCAGCGCGACGAGGTCAGCTCGGTGTTGACGCGCAGATGCTTGCGGATGCCGTATTCGTCGGCCACCTTGAGCAGATAGCCGAGCAGCTCCTCGCGCTGGCAGAAATAGCGCGTCCATGCATTGCCCGAGCCGAACGAGTAGGAATAGGAGTGGTTCGGCGTGTCGACGCCGCAGCCGGGATAGCGGTTGATCCACCAGGTGCCGCCGAGCTCGCCGTTTTTCTCGACGATGGTGTAGGGGATGCTGAGATGGCCAAGCGCGACGCCCAGCGCGATGGCGCAGACGCCGCCGCCGACGATCAGCACGCGCCGCTCTGCAAGCTTCTCGTCGGCAGGCCTCTTGGTCCAGCGCGCCTCGCGCGGCACAAAGCCCATCTCCTCGCGCATCAGCGGCGCATATTCCGGCGCGACGTTCTCGCCGAGGCAGGCGCGCATCATCCTGAGCAGCAGCTCCTCGCCGGGATCGGTAATGACAGGTTTTGGCGTGCCACCGGCAAAGAGCGTCACCACCGCGGCACAGATCTCGTCCTGGATCTCGCGGCGCACGCCGGCCTCGGGGTCGGGGATGAGGCGGATGTCGCGCTTGGGCAGGTACGGCGGCTCGAGCCATTTCTCGTCGCCCGTCATGTGCACCAGCACCATCAGCAGGCAGCGGATGTCGGCTTCGGCAATCGCCGAGGCGAGGTCGAGCGGCTTGTGTGGAGATGCGATGTTCATGGCGTATCCTGATCTCCGGATGCAGTGAAGAGGCCGCGCGTCATCAGCTTGCGATAGGCGGAGATGACGTGGTCGGGCACGGCGGTGACGCCGCCGTCCGAATAGGAGTAGCGGCGGCTGAGATAGCCGCGCGAGCCCATCAGCATGTGGACGATGGCCTCGAATTCCTCGTCGCTGTAATCGTGAATCGCGCCCGCCGTTCGCGCGCGACGCAGAATGCGGACATAGGCAGTCGAGATGTTGTCGAGGTGCTTCTGGTAGCCGGTGGGCGCGAAGAACTCGGCCTCGTTGAGGATGCGCAGGAATTCCGGCACTTCGCGGATGAAGTCGAAGAAGGCGGAGAAGCGCGAAATTTCCTGCAGCGCCGCATCCGCCGTGCCGGTGCGGGCGCGGATGAACTCGACCATGTCGAGGCCGATCTTCGGCAGCAGCTGGTCGAGCAGCTCCTGCCGGTTCTCGAAATGGTTGTAGAAGGTGCCCTGCGCGACGCCGGCCTCTTCGGTGATGCGAGCGACGGAGGCTTCGGCATAGCCATATTTGCCGACGATCTTGGTCGCGGCGTCAAAGATCTTCTGCTTGGTCCAGGCGTTGCGCTCGACGCGGTTGAGCTTGGTCACCTTGGCGTTCGCGTTCGTCTGCGTCATTCAGGAGTCTCCAGCTCGGCGCGCAGCACGCGCTTGAGGATCTTGCCACTGGGATTGCGGGGGAGGCTGTCGCGGATGATCAGCTGTTTCGGTACCTTGAAGCTCGCCAGTCGCGCGCGGCAGTGCTCGGTGAGGGAAGGGAGCTCGAGGCTCGCGCCTTCAGCGAGCACGACGATCGCGACCGGACGCTCGCCCCAGCGCGGATCGCGCAGGCCGATGACGGCGACCTCGCGCACCTCAGGCCGATCGTAGATGACGCGCTCGACCTCGGAGGAGGCGATGTTCTCGCCGCCGGAGATGATCATGTCCTTCTTGCGGTCGGTCAGATACAGGAAGCCCTCGTCGTCGAGATAGCCGACATCGCCGCTGCGGAACCAGTCGCCGAAGAAGGCCGATGTGGTCTTCTCCGGATCCTTCCAATAGCCGCGCGTGATCTTGGGGCCGCGCAGGCAGATCTCGCCATTGACGTTCGGCGGCAGCGCCTTGCCGTCTTCGTCGCGGATCTCGATCTCGACATGGGCGATGGCGCGCCCGGTCGAGCCGATCTTCTCGATCTCGCGACCGGCCTCCATGAAAGTGTCGCCGCCGACGGTCTCGGTGAGGCCATAGGCGTCGATGTAACGCGCGTTGCGGAAGAATTCCGAGAACGCGCGGATGCGCACCTCCGGCGTCTTCTCGCCGCCGCCGATCGCCCATCTCAGGCTGGAGACGTCGTAGCGATCGCGCGTGGGGCAGGTAAGCATTGCCGTCGTCATCACAGGCGCGAACCATGCGGCGTTGAGCCTGTCCTCGGCGATCGCCGCAAGCGCCGTCTCAGGTTCGAAGTTGCGCTCGATGCGGATGAAGCCGCCATGCCAGAGCACGGCGATGCCGGGCAGGTCGAGGGCGCCGACATGATAGAGCGGACCGACGACGAGGAGGCGCGTCTCGGCACTGAGGCCGAGCGCGATCGTCTGGTCGGCCGACTTCCAGTAGAAATTATCGTACGAGAGCACCACGCCCTTGGGGCGGTCGGTCGTGCCGGACGTGTACATCAGCCGCATCAGATCGGATCGCGCGCGGACGTGCATGGACGCGGGCGACGCATCGCCTGCGAGATGCGTGACGCTTTGCTGCGCGGCCTCGCTCAGCACGACGATCTTCGCGCCCGCTGCGTTCGCAGCCAATTCCTCGTCGACGATCAATAGCCGCGCGCCGGCATTGCCGGCGATGTAGCCGACCTCGTCGCGCGAGAGGCGAAAATTGATCGGCAGAAACACCGCGCCGAGATGGCTGGTGGCGAACACCAGCTCCAGGAACGCCGCGCTGTTCTTCATCAGCACCGCCACGACATCGCCGGCGCCGATGCCCTGCGACGCGAGCCAGCCAGCCACTTGCCGGATGCGCGCATCGAACGTCGCGTAGGGGATCTCCTCGCCGCGATATTTCAGCGCGGGCCGGTCCGGCGTTCGCCGGGCATGAAAGGCGATGAAGCTCGAAAGGTTGATCATTCTGCGGTTTCGGGCCGATTGCCGGCCTCGTTTCCTACCTTGATGAATTCTGACTCATAATTCATCTTTGGCTTGACGTCACCCCCTGCCTCTGAAATCCTTGGGAACACGGAGACGAGACGATCTTCGACAAGGGACTGGAACGCCGACCCGAAAGAGGGAGGGGAAAATGACGAGAACCCGCACGCCGGGCATCAGCCGCCGTTCAACACTGGCGCTGATGGGCGCCGGTGCGATGAGTGTTGCCGCGCCGTGGGTGGCGCGTGCGCAAGCCAAGACCATCAAGATCGGCATGCCGACGATCCTGTCAGGTCGTGTCGCGCAGCTCGGCACGTCGTCCCGCAACGCGGTGATGCTCGAGGTCGAGAAAGTCAACGCCGCCGGCGGCCTTGCCGGCCGGCAGATCGAGATGGTGATCCGCGACTCCAAGGGCCAGCCGCAGGAAGCCGCCCGCGTCGCGCGCGAGCTCGTCAACACCGATGGCTGCGAGCTGATGATCGACGCCGAAGCCTCCTCCGGCGCCTTCGCGGTCCACGAGGTTGCGCGCGATCTCGGCGTGTTCTGCATCCACACCAATTCGGAGACCTCGTCGCTCACCGCGGACCCCAAGCAGCACATTCCCAATGCGTTCCGCACCGCGCGCCAGGGCGTGCACGATTCCATCGTCGGCGGCAGTTATGCCGCAGCGATCGCCAAGGCGAAGGGCTTGAAGAAATGGGCGACCTGCTCGCCCGACTATGCCTATGGCCGCGACACCACGGCGGAGTTCACGCTGTACCTGAAGCGCTTCGCGCCCGAGGTCGAGATCATCAGCGAGTCCTGGCCGAAGTTGTTTCAGCCTGACTATACCGAGGTGGTCACCAAGATCCTGCTGGCCAAACCGCAAGCGCTGTATTCCTGCTTGTGGGGCGGCGATCTCACCTCCTACATCGACCAGGCCAACATCTACGCGATGTTCGGCCAGATGGAGGTGTTCGCGGTCAACATGGCCGACTACACCGCGCTCACCGTGGTGAAGAACCTGCCCAAGGGCATCCACTCCGGCAACCGCTACATCAAGACGTTCCCGACCACGCCGGAGAACGCGGCCTGGGGCGATGCCTACAAGGCCAAGTACAACGAGTACCCGACCAACTGGTCGTGGGAGAACGCCACCGCCATCATGCTGATGGCGGAAGCCGCGAAGAAGGCGAACTCGGCCGACGGCAAGAAGATCGCGGAAGTCCTGAAGGGCCTCACCATCAAGTGCCCGTTCGGCGCCGACGGCACCGTGACGATGCGCGGTGACGACCACACCCTGGTCGGCTACGCCATCGGCTGGGGCACCACGATCCCGCAGGAGCCCTATGTGCCCGAGGTCAAGGCCGGCGACTGGAAGACCATCTTCGAGCTCGAAGCCGAGTGGAAGAAGAGCAAGGGCTACACCTGATCACGCGCAGGGCGGAGATGGATGACCGTCTCCGCCTTGGTTTCGTTTTCCGCGCCGTAAAGAAGGTGCTCCTGTGGATCTCGATGCGCTTGCCGGCTGTCTCGCCAGCTCCGCCTGCCTGGTGACGCAAACCACCAGCGGCCTCATCATCGGCATGCTGCTGTTCCTGGTCGCGGTCGGGCTCACCCTGATCTTCGGCGTGCTGAAAGTGGTGAATTTCAGCCACGGCGCCTTCTATATGTTCGGCGCCTATTTTGCGATGACGGCCTATCAGCTCACCGGCAGCTTTGCGCTGGCGATGCTGGCCGGCGCGGCCGGCACCGCCATCCTCGGCCTGATCTTCGAGCGCGTCTTCATGAGTCGCGTCTATGGCGCCGACGTCCTGATGCAGCTCCTCGTCTGCTACGCCTTCGTGCTGATCTTCGACGATGTCGTGCGCATCATCTGGGGGCCTGAATTCAGGTCGATGGGCATGCCGTCGGCGTTCCAGGTGATGCCGCTCTTCATCGCCGGCGGCGTGGTGCCACCTTATTATCTGCTGCTGATTGGCGTCGCGCTGCTTGCGGCGGTCGTACTTGGTGCCGGCCTGTCGCGCACACGCATCGGCAAGGTGATCCGCGCCGCCGCACATAATCCCGGCATGGTCTCTGCGCTCGGCATCAATACCGGCCTGATCTATGGCGGCGTGTTCGCGCTGGGCGGCATGCTGGCGGGGCTTGCCGGGGCACTCGCCGCGCCCGTGCGCTCGCTGACCCCCGGCATGGGATTTTCGGTGCTGATCGAATCTTTCATCGTCACCGTGATCGGCGGCATGGGCTCGATCCTGGGGGCGCTGATCGGTGCGCTGCTGCTCGGCCTGATCCGCTCGTTCGGCTCGCTCGGCTTTCCGCTGTTCACGGAAGGCCTGATGTATCTCTTCATGGTGATCGTGCTGGTCTCCAAACCCACCGGCCTGTTCGGCAAGGAGGCGGCATGACCGAGCTGGAGGCCGGGCGCGCCGAAACGCTGGCACCGGTGCGGAGCGGCGCGGCGCTTCATCGTTATCGCGACGTGCTGATCGCGCTGATTGCCTTCGCGGTGTTGGCAAGCCTGCCGCTGTTCACGGGCAGCAAGGCGCTGCTCGATTTCGTTATTCGCTGCTCGGCGTACGGCCTGTTCGCGACCTCGCTCAATCTGCTGGTCGGCTACACCGGCCTGACCTCGTTCGGCCACGGCATGTTCTTCGGCCTTGGCGCCTACAGCTTCGGCCTCATCATGCAGAAGCTCGGCGTGCCCATGCCGGTCGCCTTCGTTGCGACACTGGCGATCACCGCGGTCATCGCAGCCATCATCGGTGCGATCTGCGTGCGGCTGAAGGAGATCTACTTCGCCTTCGTCACGCTCGCGTTCCAGATGCTGATCCATTCGACGATCCTCTCCTGGGCGTCCTTCACCGGCGGCGACCAGGGTCTGCGCGGCGGTATTCCGCGCCCGGTCTTCCTCGGCATCGATCTCGCCAACCACGTCCATCTCTATGTCGCGAGCTGTGCGCTCTTGATCCTCGGTCTGCTCGCGATGCGCCAGATCGCGCAATCGCCGTTCGGCTACACGCTGCGCATGATCCGCGACAACGCCGCGCGCGCGAGCTTCCTCGGCATCGACGTCTGGCGCGCAAAACTCACTGTCTTCGTCCTGGCGGCGTTGTTCGCGTCGATGGGCGGCATGGTGATGGCGCTGTTCGTCTCCGGCGCTTATCCGGAATTCGCTTATTGGACCATCTCGGGCGAGGGCATTTTCATCAACATGCTCGGAGGCGTCTCGACCTTCCTGGGGCCGATGGTCGGCACCGTGCTGCTGCTGCTGCTCAACGACACCGTCACGCGCTTCACCGAGTACCACGGCATCGTGCTCGGGATCGTCATTCTGTTCTTCGCGCTGGGCCTGCGCAAAGGGCTGCTCGATTTCGTTGCCGAATGGTTCGCGCATCGGCGTGACGCGGGCGAGGGGCGCTAGTCATGTTGGAGATCCGCAACCTCGCAAAGTCCTTTGGCGGCGTGAAGGCGACCAACGACGTCTCGCTCGATTTCCCCGACGGCTCGCTCACCGCCGTGATCGGTCCGAACGGCGCCGGCAAGAGCACCTTCTTCAACCTGATCACCGGCGCGCTGAGGCCGGATTCCGGCCAGGTGCTGCTCGACGGCGTCGATCTCGCCGGCCGCTCGCCGCCGGAGATCGTGCGTCACGGCATCGGCCGTGCCTTCCAGGTCGCGAGCATCTTCAAATCGCTGACGGTGCAGGAGACAATGTTAGCAGCCGTCAGCGCCGATCAACGCTCGTCGGCGGTGCTGCACAAGCGCTTTCCGCTGCCCGAGACGCGCGACCGCGCCGAACATGTGATGGAGCTGCTGGGACTGGCGAGCAAACGCAACCGCACCGCCGCGACGCTGTCGCATGGCGATCAGAAGCTGCTCGATATCGCGCTGGCGCTGGTGCTCGAACCAAAGGTGCTGCTGCTGGACGAGCCGACCGCCGGCATGGGGCCGGAAGAGCGCTGGCGCATGATCGACAAGGTGCGGGAGCTCTGGGAGAGCCAGAAGATCACCGTCGTCTTCATCGAGCACGACATGGACATCGTGTTCAGGATCGCGCCGAAGATCGTCGTGCTGTGCTACGGCCGCATCCTCGCGACCGGCACGCCGGACGAGATCCGCAACAACGGCGCGGTGATCGAGGCCTATCTCGGCACCGAACATGCGGGAGCTGCCGCATGAGCGCCGTCGTCATCGAAGTCGCCGATCTCGACGTCTATTACGGCACCAGCCAGATCCTGTTCGGCGTCGGCCTCTCGGTGCGGCAGGGCGAAACCATGGCGCTGCTCGGCCGCAACGGCGCCGGCAAGTCGACGACCATGAAGGCGATCATGGGCCTGGCGCCGCCGCGGCGGGGCAAAGTGAGCCTGCGCGGCGCGGTGATCTCCGGCCGGAAGCCGCACCATATCGCGCGCGCCGGCCTCGGCTTCGTTCCGGAGGATCGCCAGATTTTTCCGGAGCACACGGTCGAGGACAATCTCGTCATCGGTCGCAAGAAGGGTCCGGAAGGCCAGGACGAATGGCCGATCAAGCGCATTTACGAGGTCTTCCCGCTCTTGGAGCCGTTGCGCCATCGCATCGCCGGGCGCCTCTCTGGCGGCGAGCAACAGATGCTCGCGATCGCGCGCACGCTGATGGGCAATCCGGCGCTGCTGCTGCTGGACGAGCCGAGCGAGGGGCTCGCGCCGATCATCGTGCAGCGGATCGGCGAGCTGCTACGCCAGCTCCGCCAGCTCGGCTCGACGGTGCTGATCGCCGAGCAGAACATGCATTTCTGCCTGGGGCTGGCGAGCCACGCCACGGTCATCGACAAGGGCCAGATCGTCTATGCCGCCGGAATCGACGAGCTGAAGGCCAACGACGCCATCCGTCGCCGCTATCTGGCCCTCTAGGCCCGTCGCCGGTGTCCAAATAGGCCGAAAGAAGAAAACTATTGTCCTGCCGCCGTCGGGAGGAAGGAGTTTCCCCTCCGCAGGATAAAAACGCCAATCACTTCCATTGCTGTTTTGGACCGAAACGACGACATTTCCGCCAGAGATTGATGGAATTGACGGCCATGGAACGCACCGGATTTGAGCCCTTTGGCGAGCAACTGGTGTCCGCAACGGACACCCAGCCGCGGTCGCGCGCGTCAAAAATGCTGCTGCGGGCCGGCACCACGCTGTTCTGGTCGCTGGTCGCCGGCATCGTGCTCGCCCGTGCCGCCTTCTTCGAGCCGGGCATCTATGACGGCTTCAGCCGGGTGGCCTCGCTGGCCAAAAGCCTGATCTTCTGAACCGGATTATTCCGGGCCGAGGACAGAACTTCCCTCGGCCCTGTTATGCTGAAAACATATTTCCCAATCGGGTCGCGCTGCGTATAAATCCTTCTCCTCCGGGAGAAATTTGTGTCGCAGAATCAAGCATCCAACCCGGCCGATTCCAAGCCGGCCACCGCCGTTAGCCGCATTGCGGCGCTGATTCCGGGCATTCTCCTCTGCATTCTCGTGGCCGGTGTCTCGGCCCTGCTTGAGCGGGCGGAACTCGGCGTCTTCGAGCATCCCTATGTCGAGGCGCTGGTGATGGCGATCCTGCTCGGCATGGCGCTGCGCAGCTTCTGGAAGCCGGCGCCGCGCTGGCAGGCCGGCATCGCCTTCAGCGCCAAGCAGCTGCTCGAAGTCGCGGTCATGCTGCTCGGGGCCTCCATCAGCTTTGCCGCAATCGCCGCCTCGGGCATCGCGCTGCTGGCGTCGATCGCGGCCGTCGTCGTGGTCGCGCTCTGCGTCTCCTTCGGCATCAGCCGGATGCTCGGCCTGTCGACGCGGCTGTCGATCCTGATCGCCTGCGGCAATTCGATCTGCGGCAATTCCGCGATCGCCGCGGTGGCGCCGATCATCGGTGCCAACAATGACGAGATCGCCTCGTCGATTTCCTTCACCGCGATCCTCGGCGTGATGATGGTGCTCGGCCTGCCGCTGCTGATCCCGCTGCTGCAACTGTCCGCCACGCAATACGGCATCCTCGCCGGTCTCACCGTCTACGCCGTGCCACAGGTGCTGGCGGCGACGGTGCCGGCCGGTCTCATCTCGACGCAGATCGGCACCCTTGTGAAGCTGATGCGCGTGTTGATGCTCGGGCCCGTGGTCGTCGGCCTGTCGCTCGTCGCCTCGCGCTGGCAGAGCGGCGCCAAGAAGACCAATGTCGGTTTCTTCCGTCTTGTCCCCTGGTTCATCCTCGGCTTCCTCGCGCTCGCGACCCTGCGTTCCCTCGAAATCGTGCCGGCCACGGTGGTCGGTCCGGTGACGAAGATCACGAGCTTCCTGACTGTGGTCTCGATGGCGGCGCTGGGGCTGGGCGTCGACGTCCGTGTGCTCGCCAATGTCGGCGGCCGGGTGACGGCGGCCGTGACGCTGTCGCTGATGCTGCTGCTCGGCATCAGCATCGCACTGGTGCATTGGTTCAAGTGAGGGACGCGAGACTGCCGTAGGGTGGGCAAAGGCGCGAACGCGCCGTGCCCACCATTCGTCTCAGCGTTCGACCAAGAGTGGTGGACATGCTCCGCTTTGCCCACTCTACAAAACCGTCATCCCGTATTCGAAACCGAAATCAAATCACATTCGCCAGCGAATGGCCGTGGACTTCCTCTGACAGACCGTTATTGGTTTTCGATAACTTGGTTGGCCGTTGGGTAAATGCGGCCGATCCGACAAGAGCGAGGACGCGGCCATGACGACTTTGACGGTAAAGGACCTTCTCCCCGAGGACGGAACACGCGGCACGCTCGCCGGCCGCGTTTGGCTGCCGCAGGTCAATGGTCCGGCCGTGGTCGCCGTGCGCGGCGATGGCGTGTTCGACGTCACGGCAAAATTCCCGACCATCAGCGCGCTCTGCGAGGAGGACGATCCGGCCAAGGCGCTCGCTGCCGTCAAGGGCGAGCGCATCGGCGATCTCGAAGCCATCGTTGCCAACACGGCGCCCGATGGTCGCGATCCCAAGAAGCCGTGGCTGCTCGCGCCGGTCGATCTCCAGACACTGAAGGCGGCCGGCGTCACCTTCGCGATCTCGATGCTGGAGCGCGTGATCGAGGAGCGCGCGAAGGGCAATCCCGCGTCGGCCGAAGCGATCCGCAAAGAGGTGACGCGGCTGATCGGTGACGATCTGTCGAAGCTCAAGCCGGGCTCGGACCAGGCGATGCACCTGAAGCAGGTGCTGATCGATCAGAACGCCTGGAGCCAGTATCTCGAGGTCGGCATCGGCCCCGATGCCGAGGTCTTCACCAAGGCGCCGACGCTGTCCTCGGTCGGCACCGGCATGGATGCCGGCCTGCATCCGAAGTCGACCTGGAACAACCCCGAGCCCGAGCTGGTGCTGTTCGTCTCCAGCCGCGGCAAGATCGTCGGCGGCGCGCTCGGCAATGACGTGAACCTGCGCGACTTCGAGGGCCGCTCGGCGCTGCTGCTGTCGAAGGCCAAGGACAACAATGCGTCCTGTTCGATCGGCCCGCTGCTGCGCCTGTTCGACGACACCTTCACGCTCGACGACGCGAGGAAGCTTGACATCAGCCTGAACGTGACGGGCTCGGACGGCTTCATCCTCGACGGCCATTCCTCGATCAGCAAGATCAGCCGCGATCCGACCGACCTCGTCGCGCAGACCATCGGCAAGATCCATCAATATCCTGACGGCTTCGTTCTCTTCCTCGGCACGATGTTCGCGCCCGTGAAGGATCGCGACGCGCCGGGGCAGGGGTTCACCCACAAGCGCGACGACATCGTCACTATCGCCGCGCCCCAGCTCGGCAAGCTCGTCAACCGCATGCGCACCAGCGACGAGTGCGAGCCCTGGACGTTCGGCATCGGCGCGCTGATGAAGAACCTGGCGCAGCGGAAGCTGATTTAGCGCTTCTCCTTGCGTCTGCTTGCGGCTTCGTCATGGCCGGGCTCGTCCCGGCCATCCACGTCTTGCTTGCGGCACAAAGAACGTGGATGCCCGGGACAAGCCCGGGCATGACGCATTGCTGGGCACGCAAACCACCCCACAGATTTTCCTTCATCCCCGCGTTGCATTTGTGGAACATAATCGCGCTTAGCGTGTTATCCGCGCGGTCATCCCTCAAGCCCGGATCATTTCACCTAATAGTCAAATAATATGACTATACGGAACCCATCTTCCATGAAATAGTGCCTCCCGCCGCCCCAAAAGGCCGGCCTGCGGGTGTCATGCTACCAATCGGCGCCCGAGATAAACACAAGATCACTCTTGGGAGACACGCCTGATGACCTCTAAAGCCCTCTTTGCGGCCAGCGCCATGGCCGCGTGTCTGACTTCGCGTTGCGCATGCCCGGCGGCGGACGATTGACGGCGATCGCGATCATCATGCTCGTCATCGTGATCGGCGGCGCCTTGCTGCTGCATCTGACGAGGTTCGGCGCCAATGTCTATGCGCTCGGCGGCAGCCGCACGACGGCGAGCCTGATGGGTGTCGCGGTCGGCAAGATGACGATCAAGATCTACATGCTGTCGAGCCTGCTCGCAGGCATCGCCGGCATCGTGTTCTCGTTCTACACCAGCGCCGGCTATTCACTCTCGGCGGTCGGCGTCGAGCTCGACACCATCGCGGCGGTCGTGATCGGCGGCACGCTGCTGACGGGCGGGCAGGGCTCGGTGATCGGCGCCTTCCTCGGCGTGCTGATCCAGGGCCTGATCCAGACCTACATCAATTTCGACGGCACGCTGTCGAGCTGGTGGACCAAGATCGCAACCGGCGTGCTACTGTTCGCTTTCATCGCGTTGCAGCAGGGGCTGGTCGTGCTGGCGCGCCGGCCGCTGGCGAAGCGTGCGGGAGCCGTCTCATGACCTCGCGTATCGTCGTCATTCCGACCCGGCGGGCCCATTCCAACCACGCGGAAGTGGCGCGTTCGATCGGCGTCGACATCATCGCCGGCCGCTATGCGGAGGGAACGCGCCTGCCCGGCGATGCCGAGATGATTGCGATGTTCGGCGTGTCGCGGCCGGTGCTGCGCGAGAGCGTCAAGACTCTGGTCGCCAAGGGGCTGCTCAGCACCAAGGCGCGCGTCGGTACCGTCGTGCGCGAGCGCGGCGCCTGGAATATGTTCGATGCCGACGTGCTAGCCTGGCATCTCGACGCCGGTATCGACAAGCGCTTCCTCAACGACCTCGCCGAGATCCGTCTCGCGGTCGAGCCGCGCGCGGCGATGCTCGCCGCAGTGCAGCGGTCCGAGGAGGACATCGCCGAGCTTCGCCGCAGCATGGATCGCATGCGGCGTGAAGCCTCCGACTCGGTCGGCTTCGCCGATGCCGACCTCGCGCTCCACGTTGCCGTGGCGCGTGCGTCCGGCAACCTGTTCATGCGCTCGATCGGGCACGTGATCGAGGCCGCGCTTCGCGCCTCGTTCCTGCTCAGTGCTCCGGTCGAGTCGGGGGACCGCGACACCGTGCTGCTCTGGCATCAGAAGATCGTCGATGCGATCGCCGCGGGCGATGCGGAAGCAGCATCCGAGGCGATGATTTACGTCATTCACAACGGCATGCGCCGTCACGAGGGCACGGTGATCGAGACCGCCCCGGTGGACCCGCTGCCATCGGTAGATACTGGAGAATAAGCGTGAGCGAACTTCGCATCGCCATCGTCGGCTTCGGCAAGATCGCACGCGACCAGCATGTCGGTGCGATCGCCGCGGTCCCGGGCGCGGCACTCGCGGCCGTCGCCAGCCGCAACGCCTCGCTACCGGGGCTGCCGCATTTCGCCACCGTCGAAGAACTGCTGGAGCAGGGACCGCCGATCGATGCGGTCTCACTCTGCACGCCGCCGCAGGTGCGGCGCGCCCAGGCCGCTGCGGCGCTCGCGGCCGGCAAGCACGTGATGCTGGAGAAGCCGCCGGGCACCGGCGTTGCCGAGCTCGATCCGCTTGTCGCGATGGCGGCGGAGACAAAGCGGACGCTGTTTGCGACCTGGCATTCGCGCTACGCACCGGCGGTCGAGCCTGCGCGCGAATGGCTCGCCACGCGCCGGCTCAAATCGGTGCACATCAATTGGAAAGAGGACGTCCGCGTCTGGCATCCCGGGCAGGCCTGGATCTGGGAACCAGGCGGGCTTGGCGTGTTCGACCCCGGCATCAACGCGCTGTCGATCCTGACCCGGATCCTGCCGCAGCCGGTCTTCGTCACCGCGTCCGAGCTCGCATTTCCAGCCAATTGCCAGGCGCCGATCGCTGCGAACCTGACGCTGACCGACATCGATGGCCTGCCTGTTACCGCCGAGTTCGATTTCCGCCAGACCGGGCCGCAGAGCTGGGATATCCTGGTCGAAACCGACGAGGGGCAAATGACGCTGTCCCGGGGCGGCAGGATCATGGCGGTCGATGGCAAGGTTGTTGCCGAGGCGCCCGATGAGGAATATCGCGAGCTATATCGGCGCTTCGTCGCACTCACCGCGACCGGAACGAGCGACGTCGACCTGGCGCCGCTCCGTCTCGTCGCCGACGCGTTCCTGCTCGGCAAGCGCACCCTGGTCGAACCGTTCGTGGACTGAACATGGCTGGCTCAAGAA
Source organism: Bradyrhizobium sp. B117 (assembly GCF_038969555.1). Classification (NCBI taxonomy): domain Bacteria; kingdom Pseudomonadati; phylum Pseudomonadota; class Alphaproteobacteria; order Hyphomicrobiales; family Nitrobacteraceae; genus Bradyrhizobium; species Bradyrhizobium sp. B117. The sequence goes on along the minus strand of NZ_CP152414.1, from coordinate 6,746,448 downwards.
CAACAAGAGACGTCTTCGGAACGCTGCCTGACGGCCGCAAGGTCGAGCGTATCGTGCTACGCGGCGAGGGTGGTTTCGAAGCCCGTATCATCACCCATGGCGCGGTGCTCCAGGCGCTCATCGCGCCGGACGCCAAGGGCGGTACCGACGACGTCGTGCTCGGCCATGATGCCTTCGCCGGCTATCTCGCCGAGCGGAAGTTTCTCGGCGCCACCGTCGGCCGCTACGCCAACCGCATCGCCAAGGGACAGTTTTCACTCGATGGCGAGACCTTCCAGCTCCCCGTCAACAACGGGCCGAATGCCCTGCACGGCGGGCTGGACGGTTTTGATCGCAAGCTCTGGGACATTGCCGGGATCGAAGATGGCCCCGAGCCCGCGGTGACGCTCACTTACTCGAGCCCGCACGGCGAGGAAAATTATCCTGGCAAGCTTGATGTGCGCCTAACCTATCGCGTCACTGGCCCGGCCGAGCTGTCGCTGATGATGGAAGCACGGACGGACCGTCCGACCATCGTCAACCTCACCAACCACAGCTTCTTCAACCTGGAAGGCGCGACCTCGGGCACGCCCATTCTCGATCACAAGCTGACGGTCGCGGCCGAGCACTTCCTCGCGATCGATCCCACCGCCATTCCGCTGCCCGAGCCGCCACGTGCGGTGGCGGGCACGCCGTTCGACTTCCGCGAGGCGCAGGCCGTTGGTGCGCGCATCCGTGAGAGCCACGAGCAATTGCGCAACGGCAGGGGCTACGACCATACCTATTGCCTTGGACGTGACGGCAAGCTGGCGCTCGCGGCGCGGCTGGAGGCGCCGCGCTCGGGGCGCATCATGGAGCTCTTCACCAATCAGCCGGGGCTTCAGGTCTATTCCGGCAACTATCTCGACGGCACGATCTCGGGCAAGGGCGACAAGCTCATTCGGCAATCGGACGCCATATGTCTCGAACCGCATATGTGGCCCAATTCGCCGAACCGGCCGGATTTTCCAAGCCCGCGCCTCGATCCCGGCCAAGTCTATCGGCATCACACCGTCTATCGCTTCACAGTGAGGACGCCATGATCGAACAGGTGCCGACCTCCGTCCTGTCCGCCGAGCAGTGTCACCTTGGCGAAGGGCCGACCTATGACGTGACCACCGACACCGCGTGGTGGTTCGACATCCGCGAAGGACGGCTGTTTGAGGCGCATCTCGCGAGCCGCAGCATCCGCGTTCATGATCTCGGCCGGATGGCGAGCGCGCTCGGGCGCATCGACGCCGAGCGTCAGCTGATCGTCGCGGAAGATGGCCTCTACATCCGCAAGCTCGCCGATGGCTCGATGACCGCGCTCTGTCCGCTCGAAGCCGACAATCCCGCCACGCGCTCCAACGATGCCCGCGTGCATCAGTCCGGCACGTTCTGGATCGGCACCATGGGTCGCAAGGCGGAAGCCGGGGCCGGCGCGATCTACGCGTTCCATCGCGGCAAGATCTCGACGCTGTTTCCCGGCATCAGCATCCCGAACTCGATCTGCTTCTCGCCTGACGGCGCGACCGGCTATTTCGCCGACACTGCGCGCGCCGTGCTCTACGCGGTGCCGCTCAATCCGGCCACCGGCCTGCCGCGCGGTGAGCCGGAGGTGCTGCTGCGCCACACCGGCGTCGGCGGCCTCGATGGCTCGGTGTGCGACGCCGATGGAAATATCTGGAACGCCTGCTGGGGCGCGAGCCGTATCGACGTCTACTCGCCGCAGGGCGAACGCCTGCGCACGCTCAGCGTGCCGGCAAAACAGTCTAGCTGCCCGGCCTTCGTCGGCCCCGATCTGTCGCGCCTGCTCGTCACTTCGGCCTGGCAGGACATGGACGCAACAGCGCGCGCCGCCGATCCGCAAGCCGGTTGCACCTTTCTCTTGGAGGCATCCGCGCGTGGCCGAGCGGAACCCGACGTCAAGCTCGCATAGGAGGCCAGAGGCAATCCACCCAAGTTCTCGACGAAACGAAGAACCAGTCTGACACCCAAAGGGAGTGAAGCATGTTGAAACTGAAGACGACATTTCTCGCGCTGGCGCTGGCCGGCGCTGCAACGCTGGCAGCTGGCGTCACCGCCTCCGCACAGGAGAAGGCAACCGTCGGCATCGCCATGCCGACCAAGTCCTCGGCGCGCTGGATCGATGACGGCAACAACATGGTCAAGGTGTTGAAGGAGCGCGGCTACAACACCGACCTGCAATATGCCGAGGACGACATCCCGAACCAGCTCTCGCAGGTCGAGAACATGGTGACCAAGGGTGCCAAGGCGCTGGTGATCGCTGCGATCGACGGCACCACGCTGTCCGACGTGCTCAAGCAGGCGAAGGCAAAAGGCATCACCGTGATCGCCTATGACCGCCTGATCCGCGGCACGCCGAACGTCGACTATTATGCGACCTTCGACAATTTCCAGGTCGGCGTGCTCCAGGCGGAGTCGATCGTGCAGGGGCTCGGCCTGAAGGAGGGCAAGGGTCCGTTCAACATCGAGCTGTTCGGCGGCTCGCCCGACGACAACAACGCCTACTTCTTCTACAATGGCGCGATGAGCGTGCTGAAGCCCTATATCGACAGCGGCAAGCTCGTCGTCGTCTCCGGCCAGATGGGCATGGACAAGGTCGCGACCTTGCGCTGGGACGGCGCCACGGCCCAGGCCCGCATGGACAATCTGCTCAGCGCCTACTACGGCAACAAGAAGGTCCACGCGGTGCTGTCGCCCTATGACGGCCTCTCGATCGGCATCATCTCCTCGCTGAAGGGCGTCGGCTATGGCAGCGCCGATCAGCCGATGCCTGTTATCTCCGGTCAGGATGCCGAGGTGCCCTCGATCAAGGCGATGCTGCGCGGCGACCAGTATTCGACCATCTTCAAGGACACCCGCGATCTCGCCAAGGTGACCGCGGACATGGTAGATGCCGCGCTCGCCGGCAAGCAGGTCGCCGTCAACGACACCAAGACCTACGAGAACGGCGTCAAGACCGTGCCGTCCTATCTGCTCAAGCCGGTCGTGGTGTACAAGGACAACTGGGAGAAGACGCTGGTCGACAGCGGCTACTACAAGAAGTCGCAGTTCCAGTAAAAGTTGCTTCTCCGTCATTCCGGGGCGATGCGTAGCATCGAGCCCGGAATCTCGAGGTTCCGGGTTCGCCCTTCGGGCGCCCCGGAACGACGGTGATTTAGGGACATGACACGATGACCGCCATGCTGGAGATGCGCAACGTCAGCAAGAGCTTTGCCGGCGTTCAGGCGCTGCGCGACGTCAACTTCTCGGTCGAGGCCGGCCAGATCCACGCCCTCGTCGGCGAGAACGGCGCGGGCAAATCGACCCTGATGAAGGTTCTCAGCGGCGTCTATCCCGCCGGCAGCTACGAGGGCACCATCGTCTTCGAGGGCGAGGAGCGCCGCTTCCGCGACATCAACGATTCCGAGGCGCTCGGCATCATCATCATCCACCAGGAGCTGGCGCTGATCCCGCTGATGTCGATCGCTGAGAACATTTTCCTGTCGCATCCGCCGTCGAAGTTCGGCGTGATCGACCGCGACGAGGTCTACCGGCGCACGCGCGAGTTGCTGGCGCAGGTGGGCCTGAAGGAGTCGCCGGATACGCTGATCACCGATCTCGGCGTCGGCAAGCAGCAGCTGGTCGAGATCGCCAAGGCGCTCTCCAAGCGCGTCCGCATGCTGATCCTGGACGAGCCGACCGCGAGCCTCAACGAGGCTGACAGTGCCGCGCTGCTCGAGCGCCTGATGGCGTTCCGCAAGCAGGGCATCGGCTCGATCCTGATTTCGCACAAGCTCAACGAGGTCGCCAAGGTCGCCGACCACATCACCGTGCTGCGCGACGGCCGCACCGTCGACAGCATCGACTGCCGGACCGAACCGATCCAGGAAGACCGCATCATCCGCAGCATGGTCAACCGCGATATGGCTCACCGTTTCCCGGAGCGTAGCGCGAAGATTGGCGAGCCCGTACTGACCGTCGAGAATTGGTCGGTCTATCACCCCATCCATCCCGAGCGACAGGTGATCAAGAACGTCAATTTCGGCGTCAAACGCGGCGAGGTCGTCGGCATCGCCGGGCTGATGGGGGCGGGCCGCACCGAGTTCGCCATGAGCCTGTTTGGCCGCTCCTGGGGCACCAATATCAGCGGCCGCATCCGGCTTGAGGACCGGGAGATTGCGCTGCCGAGCGTCGCCGCGGCGATCGATGCCGGTCTGGCCTATGTCACCGAGGACCGCAAGCAGCTCGGCCTGATCCTCGCCGACGACGTCCGCAAGAACATCACGCTGGCGAGCCTCGAGCAGGTCGCGCCAGGGAAGGTGATCGACGACATCGCCGAGCTGAAAGTCGCCAGCGATTACCGCAACCGGATGCGCATCCGCTGCTCCGACGTCTACCAGGAGACCGGGCAGCTCTCCGGCGGGAACCAGCAGAAGGTGGTGCTGTCGAAATGGCTGATGACCGACCCGAAGGTCCTGATCCTGGACGAGCCGACAAGGGGTATCGACGTCGGTGCCAAATACGAGATTTACTGTATCATCGACGAGCTCGCGGAAGCCGGCCGCGGCGTCGTGGTGATCTCCTCGGAGATGCCCGAGCTGCTCGGCATCTGCGACCGCATCTGCGTCATGAACGACGGCGCCTTCGTCGGCGAGTTCAAGGGCGCGGATGCGACACAGGAAAAGATCATGCGCGCCATCATGCGCAACGAACGAAGCAATGGAAACAGCGCGGCTGAGGCCGCGGAGATGGGAGGTGAGCGGCCATGACCGACAAGACGGTTTCGCTGCCCGAGGAGCGCCGGCACGGCAGCTTCATCAAGAACAATTTGCGCAACTACGGCATGCTGATGTCGCTGGTTGCGATCATGCTGTTCTTCCAGGTCATGACCGGCGGTACGCTGCTCCAGCCGCTCAACCTGACCAATCTGGTGCTGCAGAACAGCTATATCGTCATCATGGCGCTGGGCATGCTCCTGGTGATCGTCACCGGCCACATCGACCTCTCGGTCGGCTCGGTCGCGGGCTTTGTCGGCGCCGTCGCCGCCCTGCTCATGGTGACCTACAAGGTCGACTACACGCTCGCTTTCATCGCCTGCCTCGCGGTCGGCGCGGCCATCGGCGCCGCGCAGGGCTATTGGGTGGCCTATTTCAAGATCCCGTCCTTCATCGTGACGCTGGCGGGCATGCTCGTGTTCAAGGGATTGGCGCTCGCGGTGTTGCAGGGCCAGTCGCTCGGACCGTTCCCGTCGACCTTCCAGAAACTGTCGTCGGGCTTCATTCCGGAGCTGCTGCCCGAGGCCGGAACGCTGCATCCGACCTCCATGCTGATCGGCGCGGTCCTTGCGCTCGGCCTGGTCTACGCCAGCGCCAAGAGTCGCGCCCGCGAAGTGTCGCACGGCATCGAGGTCGAGCCTTATGCGTTCTTCCTCGGCAAGAGTGTCGTGCTCGCCTGCGCCGTGCTCTATTTCACCTATCTGATCGCGACCTATCGCGGCCTGCCCAACGTGCTGGTGATCATGAGCGCGCTGATCGCGCTCTACGGTTTCGTCACCCGCCGCACCGTGATCGGCCGCCAGATCTATGCGGTCGGCGGCAATGCCAAGGCGGCCAGCCTGTCCGGCATCAAGACCGAACGGCTGACCTTCCTCACCTTCGTCAACATGGGTGTGCTCGCCGCGCTCGCCGGTCTCGTCTTCGCCGCGCGCCTCAACACCGCGACCCCGAAAGCCGGCCTCGGCTTCGAGCTCGACGTCATTGCCGCCTGCTTCATCGGCGGTGCGTCAGCCTATGGCGGTGTCGGGCGCGTCGGCGGCGCCGTGGTCGGCGCCATGATCATGGGCGTGATGAACAACGGCATGTCCATTCTCGGCATCGGCATCGATTATCAGCAGGTCATCAAGGGCCTGGTGCTCCTCGGGGCGGTGTGCATCGATGTGTATAATCAGCGGCGGTAGGCGCAAAATCACGTCGCGGAGGTGAGATTCTGGCGCCGGCCGCGCCAGATTTCGATCACGGGATCGGCATCGCGACCGGGTCCGATGCCTCGCGATGACCATGATTTGGGGTCTAGATCCGGGGCCGAGCGGGGGCACGGGCAGGGCAGCACCAGTGGCGGCTCATATCCGCGAGATGACGGACGACGAATTTGAGGGGCGGCTTCGCATCCTCGTGCGCATCGTTTCCGTCTGCACCCTGGGGCTCTGGTCCTTTGCTGCAGGTTTGTTGATCGGGGCCTTTGTTCTGTTTTGAAAGTCGCTTCACGTCAAAGCCTCGGAACGAGAGGTGCCGGCGCGTCTTCTTGATCTAGATCAACCGGCAACCAGTTTCGCTCGAATTTCATGCGGTTGGCGCAAGGGATCGCGGGGAACCTGAGTGACGCGTACAGTGAGGTCATCGCCGGCTTCGGAGGTGATGCTGGTCTCGACGTTGCCGGCGTTGCAGCTGATCTACGACACCGCCCCGATCGGGCTCGCCTGTCTGTCACCGGACTGCCGCTACCTGCTGATCAACCAGCGCCTGACCGAAATCTGCGGCATATCCGTCGAGGGCCATCTCGGGCATACGGTCAGGGATTGCGTGCCAGCCTTGGCGGAGTCCGTCGAACAGATCGTCCGTTCGATCATGGAGACCGGCGAGCCCGTGATCGGCATCGAGGTGGCGGGGCAGCGGGCCGACCAGGTCGAGGAGCGCTCTTGGGTCACCTATTGGCATCCGCTGCGCATGCCGAACGACGAAATCGTCGCGGTCAACGTGGCAGCGGAGGAGATCACCGAGCGCAAGCGCGCCGAGCGGGAGATCCGCAGTGCCCGGGATGCCGCGGAGACCGCGCTTCGTCATTTGCGTGATATCCAGGACACTCTAATCGAGGCGGAAAAGCTGGCGGCGCTCGGGCGCATGGTCGCCGGTGTCGCGCACGAGATCAACACACCGCTCGGCAGCAGCCTGACGGTCGCCTCGACGCTCCAGCGCAAGGCCGAGCAGTTCGCCGCGGAGGTCGCGCGAGGCAGTCTCAAGCGTTCGACACTGACGGGCTTTCTGGAGCTGGTGGGCGATGCCTCTGCGCAGCTGGTCACCAATCTCGGCCGCGCCGCCGAACGGGTGCAGTCCTTCAAGCAGGTGGCGGCCGATCAGACCCAGTCACACCGGCGCGGCTTCGATGCGGGCGAATTGACCGGCCAGGTTCTCTCCCAGTTCGAGCGGCAGCTGCGCACGCGCGACATCACGCTCGGCCTGAGCTGCGAGCCAAATTTGGCCATGGACAGCTATCCCGGTCCGTTCGGTCAGGTGCTCACCAATCTCGCCGTCAACGCGATGACGCATGCCTTCTCCGGCAGCGGAGGAGGGAAGATCGACGTCTCGCTCCGCGCGGCAGGCCACAGGCATATCGAGCTGCTGTTTGCCGACGACGGTTGCGGCATGGCGCCCGACGTGGAGCGGCGGGCGTTCGATCCCTTCTTCACCACACGCCGGCATGACGGGGCGAGCGGCCTCGGCCTGCACATCGTGCACAGCATCGTCGTGGATCGATTGGGCGGACAACTCCGGCTCGAAAGCCAGCCCGGCGAGGGCACGCGGTTTCAGTTGGTCCTGCCGAGAACGGCGCCCAATCGGCGATCCGGCGCGAGCTGATCGCGCCCCCGATCCGCGGCGTCCGAATTATTGTGTCGTGAACAGCACCGTCGCGATCGCGACGGAAAGGCTCACCGCCGAGACCGTCGCGACCGTCGACAACACGCCCATGCGCCGGAGCGCGATGGCGAAGCCGATGATGATGGGTGTCGCGGTCATCAGCCCGATCTGTGCATCGCTCATGTCGTCGCTCGCCGCTCCCTGGGAATCCTGAGCCGGTTCGTACCGCGATCGAGCGAACCGGACATTGCGTCGGCGCAAACATCTCCGCCGGCGATCCCCAGTTTGTTCTGCAACAAATTCCGAACAGCACGGCTGAGCTAAGGCTGACTGGTGTCCTGATCCGGAAAGACGATGTCTGCGGCCGATTGCGAACAACAGGAAACTGGCTGGGGAATTTTGGAAGATCTCCCCGGCGATCCCATGATCTGGGTGCTGATCTTCAGCGAGCTCGTCGCCTTCGGCCTGTTCCTCGGCGCCTTCGTGGTGGCTCGTGCGATTCACCCGGCGGTGTTCGCGGCGGGGCAGGCCGCGCTGGATTCGAATCTCGCGGGCCTCAATACAATCGTGCTGGTGACCACCGGCTGGGCCGCGGCCCGGGCGACGAAATCCGCGCGGGCGAGCGAGAAGCGGACATCACGCCGCTGGCTCCTGATCGCGATGGCGCTCGGCGGCTTCTTCATCGCGATCAAGCTGGCTGAATATGCCGAGGAGATCGGGCGCGGCATTGGCTTGGAGACCAGCCCGTTCTTCACGCTCTACTTCCTGCTGACCGGCTTCCATCTCCTACATGTTGGTCTCGGCATCATCATCCTCGCCGTGGTCTGCCGCCGCGCCGAGACAGTGGGCGTCGAGACGGGCGCCGCCTTCTGGCACATGGTCGATCTGGTCTGGATCGTCATGTTCCCGATTCTTTATCTGGCGAAGTGACGATGCCGGATCGCCTCGACATCACCTGGATCGTGCTGATCGGCCTCGCACTCGCGACCATCCTGCTGCCGCCGCTGATGCCGCGTCCGCTGCTCGGCAACGCCGTGCTGCTGTCGCTGGCCGCCGTCAAGGGCCGCCGGATCGCGCTCGAGTTCATGGACCTCAGGGCGGTGCCCGCGGTGTGGCGCGGCCTCGTCAGCGTCTGGATCGTCATCGTGCTGCTGTTCGCCTGGCTCGCCTCCGCATTCGTCTCCCTGATCTGACGCGGTCGACGCGAGCGTTCATTGCGCCCCGACAAAGACCCGTCCGCGCTAACAGGCAAGATACAGCATCACCGCTTCCTCACGGCTGAATTCACAACGGAAAGGATTGGCAATGGCTGAACGCCTGACCAAGTCGGCGGCTCGAAACGTCTTCTACGGCGGCTCGGCCTTCTTCTTCGCCATCTTCTTAGGGCTGACGGCGCACAGCCACTACTACATGGCCACGACCTCGACGGATGCATCGACGCTGACGTCGTCGGTCGCGCGCGGCAAGCATGTCTGGGAGAAGAACTCCTGTATCAATTGCCACACGCTGCTCGGCGAGGGCGCCTATTTCGCACCTGAAGTCGGCAACGTCTGGGACCGCTGGGGCGGCAACGAGGATCCGGCCGCGGCGCGCGAGACGCTAAAGGCCTGGATGCAATCGCAGCCTTCGGGCGCGGAGGGGCGGCGGCAGATGCCGCAGTTCAACCTCACCGACCAGGAGCTCAACGACCTCGCCGACTTCCTGCAATGGACCAGCAAGATCAAGCGCCAGGAATGGCCGCCGAACAAGGCGGGCTAGCGCGCCTGTCTCTTTCAAGACCTTTGCCTCTTTCAAGACAGAGAGAACCCCAGATGAAATATCAGACCCAGAAAGTCGCGATGCTGTATTTCTACGGCGCGTTGACGCTGTTCCTGGCCCAGGTCCTGTTCGGCCTGCTCGCCGGAACCATCTACGTCCTGCCCAACACGCTGTCGGTCATCCTGCCGTTCAACATCGTCCGGATGATCCACACCAACGCGCTGATCGTGTGGTCGCTGATTGGCTTCATGGGCGCGACCTACTTCCTGCTGCCCGAGGAGACCGAGACCGAGCTGTACAGCCCGCTGCTGGCAAAGATCCAGTTCTGGATGTTTTTTGGCGCCGCTGGCGTGGCCGTGGTCGGCTATCTCTTCCACTACCATGAGGGCCGCGAATTCCTCGAACAGCCCTTCATCATCAAGGTCGGCATCGTCGTCGTCTGCCTGATGTTCCTGTTCAACGTCACCATGACGGCGCTGAAGGGCCGCAAAACCACGGTCACCAACATCCTTTTGTTCGGCCTGTGGGGCGTTGCGATCTTTTTCCTGTTCGCCTTCTACAATCCGGCCAACCTCGCCGTCGACAAGATGTACTGGTGGTACGTCGTCCATCTCTGGGTCGAGGGCGTCTGGGAGCTGATCATGGCCTCCGTGCTCGCCTTCTTGATGATCAAGCTCAACGGCATCGACCGCGAGGTGGTGGAGAAGTGGCTTTACGTCATCATTGGGCTAGCGCTGTTCTCCGGCATCCTCGGCACCGGCCACCACTTCTATTGGATCGGCGCGCCCGGCTACTGGCAGTGGATCGGCTCGCTATTCTCCACGCTCGAGGTCGCACCCTTCTTCACCATGGTGATCTTCACCGTGCAGATGACCTGGAAGGCCGGCCGCAAGCATCCAAACCGCGCCGCACTGTTGTGGTCGGTCGGCTGCTCGGTGATGGCGTTCCTCGGAGCGGGCGTCTGGGGTTTTCTGCACACGCTGTCCTCGGTGAACTATTACACCCACGGCACGCAGGTCACCGCCGCGCACGGCCATCTCGCCTTCTTCGGCGCGTATGTGATGCTGAATCTTTCCGTGATGGCTTACGCGATCCCGCAGATCAAGGGACGCGCGCCTTATAACCAGTGGCTCTCGATGGCGAGCTTCTGGATCATGTGCACGGCCATGATGACCATGACCTTCGCGCTGACCTTTGCCGGCGTGATCCAGGTCCATCTCCAGCGCGTGCTCGGCCAGAGCTACATGGACGTGCAGGATCAGCTCGCTTTCTTTTACTGGGTGCGGCTCGGCTCCGGCGTGTTCGTCGCGATCTCCGCGCTGATGTTCGTCTGGGCCGTGCTGGTGCCGGGCCGCGAGAAGCCGGTGACGATCCCGGCTGCGTTGCAGCCGGCCGAGTGAATGCGAAGGCGGCCGCGAACGTCGCGGCCGCCTTGTCAAACCGATTTTCGGAGAAGGATCATGAAAGCAGCTCTTCACGCCCTGGCGGCCCCCGCGCCCGAGCTCCCGGCCTATGTCGCAAGCGGCAACGAATGCGCGCTGTTCGAGCACGCCTGGCGGCATCGGCTGCCGGTGTTGCTGAAGGGGCCGACCGGCTGCGGCAAGACCCGCTTTGTCGCGCATATGGCGACGCGGCTGGGGCTGCCGCTCCACACCGTTGCCTGCCACGACGATCTCACCGCCGCCGATCTCACCGGCCGCTATCTCTTGAGGGGCGGCGACACCGTATGGACCGACGGTCCGCTGACGCGCGCGGTGCGCGATGGCGGCATCTGCTATCTCGACGAAGTGGTGGAGGCGCGCAAGGATGTCACTGTGGTGCTGCATCCGCTGACCGACGACCGCCGCATCCTGCCGCTGGAGCGCACCGGCGAGGAGATCGCGGCGCCGAGCAGCTTCATGCTCGTCGTCTCCTACAATCCCGGCTACCAGACGCTGCTGAAGGCGCTTAAGCCGTCGACGCGCCAGCGCTTCGTCGCCATCGAGTTCGGCTTCCTCCCGCCGGAGCAGGAGATCGCGGTGGTCGCGGCCGAGAGTGGGCTCGCGCCTGATTACGTGCGGCCGTTGGTGGCGCTGGCCGGCCGGCTGCGCGCGCTGAAGGGCCACGATCTGGAGGAGGGCGTTTCGACCCGTCTCGTCGTCTATTGCGCCACGATGATTGCAGCCGGGGCCTCGATTGCCGATGCCGTGTTGGCAGCCATGATCGAACCGCTGACCGACGACGCCGACGTCAAGACCGCGCTGCTCGACGTTGCGCGCGCCGTGATCTCCTGAAGGTGATGTGATGCTCGATTTCCTCGAGCTTGAAGAAACGGTCGGCCGGGCCTGGCATCGCCTGGTCGGCGGGACCGCGAGCTATCCTATTCATGCCGAGCACGCCGTGTCGCTCGCGGAGGTGCGCAGCCGGATCGCGATCATGTTTCGCGCGCTCGGCGGCGAGACCGGCGTGCAGATCGCCAGCGCGACTGCCCGTAGGGCGGGGCATCGGCTCGGCTGGCGCCAGCGCATCGGGCTCGGCGACGAGCGGCTGGAGCAGCCGGGGCGCGATGCCGCGACGATCTTCCTGCCCGACAGCATCGCGATCTTCGCCGACCGCGAACTGAACGCCGCGCTGTACCGCTGGCTCGCGGCGTGGTTCGCGTTTGCGTCTAGTGAGGCGATCGTGGAGGCCGATCCGCTGCGGCGCGATCTCTTGATGCTGCGGCGCGCCAGCGAGATCGCGGTGCTGGTGCTCACCGAATGTCCGGGCCTTGCACAAGAGTACGGCCGGCTGGCCGCGGCCACCGCCATGGCGCGGCCGCATCGCCCGTTGCCACGGATCGAGCAGGACATGGAGCAGATCGTGCTCGCTCTGCTTGGCGCTGATGTGCCACCTGAGGGCAAGCTGTGGCCGGCGATGATGGGGACGGGAGCGCTGCCGGACAGCGCGCCGCCGGGCTATCGCTCGATTCTGCCGTGTCCGCTCTGGGGCGATTGCTGGACGCGCGCGCTGTCGCCGGCCACTGCGGGCGAGGACGAGGGCGCGCCGGCCGCGGTGCCGGCAGACCAGGACAATCGCAAGCGTTTCGCCGTGCGCGAGCGCGGGGACGGCGCCAGTCGCCGCGATCCCTTCGTGCTCAACCGTTTCGAAAAGATCCTTGCCATGGCCGAGATGGTCAATGTCGACCGTCCGGCCGACGACAGTGAGGACGAGGATGCGCAGAAGGCAGCCGACGACCTGGAAGAGATCACGCTCACCCGCCGCAGCGGTAAGCCGGCGAGCCGCCTCAAATTCGATCTCGATTTGCCGCCGGAAGCGCTCGATGCCTCGCGGTTGAACGCGGACCTCTCCTATCCCGAATGGGATTATCGCAGCGGCTCCTATCTACCCGATCATTGCCGCGTGCTCGCCGCACCAGCTTCCGAAACAGGCGAAATCTGGACGCCCGACGAGACCATACGCCGGCACATCCGCCAGGTCCGCCGCCGCTTCGAAATCCTGCGGCCGCGTCACGAATTGATGCGTGCGCAGGCCGACGGCCACGATCTCGACCTCGACGCGCTGGTGCGTGCGCGCTGTGATCTGCGCGCCGGCGGCAATGGTGCCGGTCTTGATCGCGTGCATATGGCGATGCGGCCGCAAGGCCACGATCTCGCGGTCACGCTGCTGGTCGACGTCTCGCTCTCGACCGATGCCTGGGTCAATGGCTATCGCGTGCTCGACGTCGAGAAGGAGGCGCTGCTCGTGCTCGCCCATGGCCTGTCGGCCTGCGGCGATCACCACAGCATCCTGACCTTCACCTCGCGCCGGCGCTCCTGGGTGCGGCTCGAAACGGTCAAGGCGTTCGGCGAACCGATGAGCGGCGCGGTCGAGCGCCGCATCGGTGCGCTCAGGCCGGGCTATTACACCCGGATTGGCGCCGCGGTGCGCCATGCCTCCGCCGGGCTTGCACGCCAGCCGCAGCGCAAGAAGCTGCTGCTCGTCCTCACCGACGGCAAGCCGAACGATGTCGATCATTACGAGGGACGCTTCGCGGTCGAAGACACCCGCAAATCCGTGCAGGAGGCGCGGCGGCTCGGCATTGCGGCCTTCGGCGTCACGGTCGATGCTGCCGCGCAATCCTATTTCCCGACGCTGTTTGGCCGCAGCGGCTATGCCACCGTCGGCAATATCAGACGGCTGCCCGCGGCGCTGCCGGCGATCTACCGGCAGGTCGCCCATTGAACGACCAGGGCAAGCCCCGCCGCGCCATGTTCCCGGGTGAACTATTGCTCAGGAGATGGGTATATGATCGAATGGCCGGATGGACTACATCCGGCCGAAGCCCGATCTGATCATCTTCGACTGCGACGGCGTGCTCGTCGACAGCGAGCTGTTGAGCTGTCAGTGCCTGTCCGACGAGCTGTCCGTATCGGGGATATCGCTGACGCTCGCGCAGGCGCTCGAGCTGTTTCTCGGGCGAAGCACCAGCGCGGTCACCCAGCATTACCGCGAACTCGGCCAGATGGTGCCGGTCGACTTTCCGCTGCGGCTGAAGGCGCGCGTGCTGACCGCCTTCGCGAAGGCGCTCCGTCCGGTTCAGGACGTCGATACCGTCCTGTCCGACCTGCGCGTGCCGCATTGCGTGGCCTCCTCGAGTGATCTCGATCGCGTCGCGCTGTCGCTGAAGGTGACGGACCTCGCGCCGTATTTCGGCAACCAGATCTACACCGCGCAAATGGTCGAACGTGGCAAGCCGGCGCCTGATCTCTTTCTCTACGCGGCCGACAAGATGGGCGCGGAGCCTGCGCGCACGCTGGTGATCGAGGACAGCGTCAGCGGCGTGCAGGCAGGCAAGGCGGCCGGCATGACAGTCTGGGGATTTGTCGGCGGCAGCCATTATCTGGAGCGGGACGGCCGCGCTATACTATCCGACGCCGGAGCCGATCGGGTCTTCGCGCAGATGAGCGACTTTTGGAAGGAGGCGTGACGCCTTGGCTGGCGAGAACGACAAGTCGAGGCTGGACGATGCGGCGCGAGCCGGCTGGCTCTATTTCATTGCCGGCCACACCCAGGACGAGATCGCAAAAATGCTCCAGGTCTCGCGCGCCTCGGCGCAGCGGCTGGTCTCGCTGTGCCTCGCTGAACGTCTCATCACCTTCCGGCTCGAACATCCCATCGCGGCCTGCATGGAATTGGCCGCACGGCTGAAGGAGCGATTCGATCTCGTCCATTGCGAGGTGGTGCCGGCCGATCCCGCGGCGCCGCAGGCCACCGCCGGCATCGCCGAGCGTTGCGCCAATCTGCTGGACTCCACGCTGCGCTCGGAGACGCCGGTGATCGTCGCGCTCGGCACGGGGAGGGCGGTGCGCGCCGCGGTCGAGCGCGTCACACCCATCGACCGGCCCAATCACCAGATCGTCTCGCTGGTCGGCAACATCTCCGCCGACGGCTCGGCGAGCTTCTACGACACCGTCGGCCGGCTCGCCGACCGTACCGGCGCGCGGCATTATCCGATGCCGCTGCCGTTCCTGATGTCGTCCGAGGACGAGCGCAACAAGATGGTGCGGATCGAGCCGATCGCGAAGGTGAAGGCGGTCGCGGCCAAGGCCGACTTGCGCCTCGTCGGCATCGGCCAGATGGACCAGAAGGCGCAGGTCCACATCGACGGCTTCGTCACCCGCGACGAGTTGTTCGAGATGATGCGGTTAGGTGCCATCGGCGAGATCACCGGCTGGGCCTATGATGCCAAGGGCCGCCTGCTCAAGGCCGGCACCAACAAGCGCCTCACCAGCATTCCGCCGGAAGTGCCGACCAAGACCACGACCATCGGCGCCGCCGTCGGGGCCGCCAAGGTGCCGGCGATCGCGGCAGCGCTGGACGGGCGGCTGATCAACGGCCTGATCACGGACGAGGCGACCGCAAGGGCGATCCTGGAGCGGTAGCGGCGCTCCTCTGTTTCCACATCGTCATGGCCGGGCTTGACCCGGCCATCCACGCCTTTCCTACCGCACTAAGAACGTGGATGCCCGGGACAAGCCCGGGCATGACGACCTCATGTGAAAATCACCTCCCTCCACTCCCGCACCGCAGCACTCATAAGTTGCGCGAACACCCGCGCGCCTTCTTGACAACCGCCGCCCCTGGGTTGAACATACGCCCAACGCGTGAGCATATGCTCAAAAGCGCGAGCTTAGGGAGGTCACCGTGAAACGATTCCTCGGCGCCGTCTGCGGCGCGTCTGTCCTGCTGGCCGTCCCCGCGATGGCCGAAACCACCCTGACGATCGCCACCGTGAACAACGGCGACATGATTCGCATGCAGGGGTTGACCGGTGAGTTCACCAAGAAGAACCCGGACATCTCGGTGAAATGGGTGACGCTGGAGGAGAACGTGCTGCGCCAGCGGGTCACCACCGACATCGCCACCAAGGGCGGCCAGTTCGACGTGCTGACCATCGGCACCTATGAGGTGCCGATCTGGGCCAAGAAGGGCTGGCTGGTGCCGCTCGCCAATCTCGGCGCGGATTATGACGTCGCCGACCTCTTGCCCAGGATCAAGGATGCCGTCTCCGTCGACGGCAAGCTCTACGCCGCGCCGTTCTACGGCGAGAGCTCGATGGTGATGTACCGCACCGACCTGTTCGAGAAGGCCGGCCTGAAGATGCCGGAGAAGCCGACTTGGGACTTCGTCATCGACGCCGCCAAGAAGCTCACCGACAAGAGCGCCGGCGTCTATGGCATCTGCCTGCGTGGCAAGGCCGGCTGGGGCGAGAACATGGCGTTCCTCTCGGCGATGGCCAATTCCTACGGGGCGCGCTGGTTCGACGAGAAGTGGGAGCCGCAGTTCAATACGCCTGAATGGAAGACGACGCTCACGACCTACGTCAATCTGATGAAGGAGGCCGGCCCCCCCGGCGCGAGCTCGAACGGCTTCAACGAGAATCTCGCGCTGTT
The DNA here is from genome assembly GCF_038969555.1 of Bradyrhizobium sp. B117. Lineage (NCBI taxonomy): Bacteria > Pseudomonadati > Pseudomonadota > Alphaproteobacteria > Hyphomicrobiales > Nitrobacteraceae > Bradyrhizobium > Bradyrhizobium sp. B117. The sequence goes on along the minus strand of NZ_CP152414.1, from coordinate 6,730,139 downwards.
CAACGCCGGCAAGTGCGCGATGTGGATCGACGCGACGGTCGCGGCGTCCTTCGTCACCAACCCCAAGGATTCCAGGGTCGCCGACAAGGTCGGCTTCGCGCTCGCGCCCAACACCGGGCTCGGCAAGAACGCCAACTGGCTGTGGGCCTGGAATCTCGCGATCCCCGCCGGTTCGAAGAAAACCGAAGCCGCCGAGAAGTTCATCGCCTGGGCGACCAGCAAGGACTACACCAAACTCGTCGCATCGAAGGAGGGCTGGGCCAACGTGCCGCCGGGCACGCGCACCTCGCTCTACCAGAACGATGAGTATCTGAAGGTCGCGCCGTTCGCCAAGCTGACACTGGCCTCCATCGACGCGGCCGATCCGAACAAGCCGACGGTGAAGCCGGTGCCTTATGTCGGCGTGCAATACGCCGCGATCCCTGAATTCCAGGGCATCGGCACGCAGGTCGGCCAGCAGTTCTCCGCCGCGCTCGCGGGCTCGACCAGCGTCGATGCGGCGCTCTCCGCCGCGCAGTCCTCCACCGAGCGCGAGATGAAGCGCGCCGGCTACATCAAGTGAACCCGAGCTCTTCCTCCTGAGCTCAAACTAGCGGCCATCCACCAGCCCAGCCCCGGTTGGATGGCCGCCTTCTTCCCCCAGAGGAGACCTCAGGAATGGCAACCCGGCAGACGCAATTCCTTGCGCGGTCGCTCCTGACCCCGGCCGTCGGGCTGCTGTTCATCTGGATGATCGTTCCGCTCGCGCTGACGATCTATTTCTCGACCCTGCATTACAGCCTGCTCGATCCGGGCTCGGAATCGTTCGTCGGGCTGGAAAATTTCCGCTACTTCCTCACCGATCCCGCCTTCCTCGCCTCGCTCCAGAACACCCTGGTGCTGGTCGGCTCGGTACTGGCGCTGACCATCCTGCTCGGCATTCCGCTCGCGCTGCTGCTCGACCAGCCCGTAGTGGGGCGCAACTTCGTGCGGCTGATGGTGATCGCGCCGTTCTTCGTGATGCCGACGGTGAGCGCGCTGGTCTGGAAGAACCTCTTGATGCACCCGGTCTCCGGGCTGTTCGCCTGGCTCGCCTCGCTGGTCCATTTGACGCCGATCGACTGGTTCAACGACGTGCCGCTATTCTCGGTGATCCTGATCGTGGCGTGGCAATGGCTGCCGTTCGCGACGCTGATCCTGCTGACCGCGTTGCAATCGCTCGACGAGGAGCAGAAGGAAGCCGCCGAGATGGATGGCGCCAGCGCGGTCTCGACCTTCATCTACATCACGCTGCCGCATCTGGCGCGGCCCATCACCGTGGTGATCCTGATCGAGACGATCTTCCTGCTCACGGTGTTCGCCGAGATCTACGTCACCACCGGCGGCGGGCCGGGCCTGCAGACCACCAACATCGCCTTCCTGATCTATTCGCAGGCGCTGATCCAGTTCGACGTCGGCAGCGCCTCGGCGGGCGGCCTCGTTGCTGTCGTGATCGCCAACATCGTCGCTTTCTTCCTGGTCCGCATCGTCGGCCGCAATTTGGAGGCCTGACATGGCACGGATGGCGACGACGCAGCGGGTGGTGGTCTCGACGATCGGGGCGTGGTTCTTCGGCTTCCTGATCTTCTTCCCGATCCTGTGGATGGTGCTGACAAGCTTCAAGACCGAGCTCGAGGCTTTTGCCATTCCGCCGTCCTTCCTGTTCTTCCACTGGACCACGGAGAACTATGCAACGGTGCAGGAGCGCAGCGACTATTTCCACCACGCGATGAACTCGATCATCATCGCCGGCGGCTCGACCTTGATCGCGCTGTTGATCGCCATTCCCGCGGCCTGGTCGATGGCGTTCTCGCCGACCAAGCGCACCAAGGACACCCTGCTCTGGATGCTCTCGACCAAGATGATGCCGCCGGTCGGCGTGCTCGTACCGATCTACCTGATCTTCAAGAATTTCGGCCTGCTCGATTCCCGCATCGGCCTCGTCTTCATCCTGTGCCTCGGAAACTTGCCGATCGTGATCTGGATGCTGTTCACCTATTTCAAGGAGATCCCGCGCGACATCCTCGAAGCCGCGCGCATGGACGGCGCCACGATTGGCCGCGAGCTGGTCTACGTGCTGACGCCGATGGCGATTCCGGGGCTCGCCTCGACGCTGCTGCTCAACCTGATCCTCGCCTGGAACGAGGCGTTCTGGACGCTCAATCTGTCGACCTCGAATGCCGCGCCGCTCACGACATTCATCGCCTCCTATTCGAGCCCGGAAGGGCTGTTCTGGGCAAAGCTGTCGGCGGCTTCGACGCTGGCGATCGCGCCCATTCTCGTCCTCGGTTGGTTCAGCCAGAAGCAGCTCGTGCGCGGGCTCACCTTCGGCGCGGTGAAGTAAGGGGGCTGCGATGGGTCAGATCACACTTCAGGGCGTGCAGAAATCCTTCGGCCCCGTGCACATCATCAAGGGCGCCGATCTCGACATCGCCGACGGCTCCTTCGTCGTCTTTGTCGGTCCCTCCGGCTGCGGCAAGACCACGCTGCTGCGGCTCATCGCCGGGCTCGAAGACGTCACCGGCGGCGCCATCCTGATTGACGGCAAGAACGTCGTCGACACGCCGCCGGCCAAGCGCGGGCTGTCGATGGTGTTCCAGTCCTACGCGCTCTATCCGCATATGAGCGTGCGCGGCAATATCGGCTTCGGCCTGAAGATGGCGGGATTGCCCAAGGACGAGATCAACCGCAAGGTCGAGGCGGCGGCCGCGACGCTGAACCTGACGCCCTATCTCGACCGTAAGCCGCGCGAGCTTTCCGGCGGCCAACGCCAGCGCGTTGCGATTGGCCGTGCCATCGTCCGCGAACCCAAGGGGTTCCTGTTCGACGAGCCGCTCTCCAACCTCGACGCCGCGCTGCGCGTGCAGATGCGCATCGAGGTGACGCGGCTCCAGAAGCAGCTCGGCACCACCGCCATCTACGTCACCCACGACCAGGTCGAGGCCATGACCATGGCCGATAAGATCGTCGTGCTCAACGCGGGCAAGATCGAGCAATACGGCTCGCCGCTGGAGCTCTATGAACGGCCTGCCAATCTCTTCGTCGCCGGCTTCATCGGCTCGCCCAAGATGAACTTCGTCACCGGTGAGCCTGCATTGCAGAAGGGGGCGGCAACGATCGGCGTGCGACCGGAGCATCTGAAGATCGAGCGCGATGGCGGAGGCGGCTGGCAGGGAACGATCTCGGTCGCCGAACATCTCGGCAGCGACACCTTCCTGTATGTCGATGCGGGCCCGCTCGGCATGCTGACGGCACGCTACATCGGCGAACTAAGTCTGCATGCCGGCGACCGCGTGTCGCTGGTGCCGGACCCCGCGCGCATCCACCGCTTCGACCAGAGCGGGAACGCACTTCGCGGCTAACAAGAAACGGAAGACCACCATGTACCTGGAAAAATTCAAGCTAAACGGCAAGACCGCGTTCATCACCGGCGGAGGGCAGGGCATCGGCCTCGGCTGCGCCGAGGCACTGGCCGAAGCCGGCGCAAAGGTGATCATCGGCGACCGCGACAGCAAGGTCGCCAGTGACGCAAAAGCCGCCCTGAAGGCCAAGGGTTTCGACGTCGAGACCGCGATCATGGACGTCACCGACACCAAGCGGGTGGCGGAGGTCGCGAACGACATGGTCGCTCGCCACGGCAAGATCGACATCCTCGTCAACAATGCTGGCATCGCGCGCAGCGAGACGCCGGCCGAGACCGTCACCGACGAGCACTGGCTCAACGTCATCGACGTCAATCTCAACGGCACCTTCTGGTGCTGCCGCGAGTTCGGCAAGCACATGCTGAAGGCGAAAAGCGGCGCTATCGTCAATGTCGGCTCGATGTCCGGCTTCATCGTCAACAAGCCGCAGGAGCAGTGCTTTTACAATGCCTCCAAGGCCGGCGTGCATCACCTGACAAAGTCGCTCGCCGCCGAATGGGGAGCGCGCGGCATCCGCGTCAACGCGGTAGCGCCAACCTATATCGAGACGCCGCTCAATGCCTTCGTGAAGAGTAACCCCAAAATGTACGACGCCTGGATCGGTGGAACCCCGATGGCGCGGATGGGGCAGGTCGAGGAGATTGCCTCCGTCGTGCTGTTCCTCTCCTCGGAGGCCGCGAGCCTGATGACCGGCAGCATCGTGCTGGTGGATGGCGGCTACACTTGCTGGTAGGCTCACCGTCAAAACCGACGGAAAGCGACCGGGAGCGACCATGCCGCGAGCGTATATCGGCGTCGACGTGGGAACCACGAGCACGCGGGCAGGGGTGTTCGACGAGGCCGGCACGCTGCTTGCGACCGCGCGGCATCCGATCCGGATCTGGCACGAGGCCGGCGATATCGTCGAGCAATCGTCCCGGGACATCTGGGAGGCCTGCGTCAAATCGGTGCGGGCGGCGATGGCGGAAGCCGCGATTGCGCCCGACAGCGTCGGCGGCATGGGCTTTGATGCCACCTGTTCCCTGGTCGTCCTCGATAAGCAGGGCGAGCCGCTCACGGTCAGCGCCTCCGGTGAGGCGCAGCGCAACGTCATCGTCTGGATGGACCATCGCGCCATCGCCGAGGCACGGCTGATCAACGAGACAGAGGACGTCGTGCTGCGCTATGTCGGCGGCTCGATCTCGCCCGAGATGGAGATGCCGAAGCTGCTCTGGCTGAAGCGGCATTTGCGCGCGAGTTTTGATGGCGCCGGCCACTTCTTCGATCTGGCGGATTATCTGACCTGGCACGCCACCGGCTCGCTCCAGCGCTCCACGTGTACCGTCACCTGCAAGTGGAACTATCTTGCCCATGACGGCGGCGGCTGGAGCGCGTCGTTCTTCAAGCGCATTGGGCTTGCGGATTTCGTCAACGAAAAATACGCCCGCATCGGCACCGAGATCGTCGCGCCCGGCACCCGCCTCGGCGAAGGGCTCACCCCGGCCGCTGCGGCTGATCTCGGCCTGTCGCCGGGCACGCCGGTCGGCGCGTCCCTGATCGACGCCCATGCCGGCGGTATCGGCGCGATCGGCGGCCGCGACGGCTCGGGCGGAACGACGGATGTCACCGATCGCCTCGCCTATATCATGGGAACGTCGGCCTGCATCATGGCGACGACGAAGCAGCCGTGCTTCGTGCCGGGCGTGTGGGGCCCTTATTATTCCGGCATGGTGCCGGATTTCTGGCTCAACGAGGGTGGGCAGTCGGCCGCGGGCGCTGCGATCGACCATCTGCTCAAATCGCATCCCGTCCACGCCGAAGCGAACGCGGCGGCGCGGAGCGAGGGTCTCGACCTCATCGACTTCCTCGAGCGCCGCATCATCGCGCGCGCCGGCAGCGCCAGTCGCGCCGCGCTGCTCGCCCGCGACGTCCATGTCCTCCCTGAATTCATCGGCAATCGCTCGCCCTACGCCGACCCAGACACCCGCGCGGTGATCGCCGGCCTCGATCTCGACACCGATATCGGTTCGATGGAGCGGCTGTTCATCGCCGGCCTGTGCGGGCTCGCCTATGGCCTCGCCGAGGTGATCGAGGCCTTTGCCGCGCACGGCGTTCATTCCAGTCTGATGATCATGGGCGGCGGCGCCAGTCGCAGCCCGCTGGTGCGGCAGATCATGGCCGACACCACAGGTCTCGCCGTCGCGCTGCCGCAGACAAAAGAGCCGGTGCTGCTGGGCGCGGCGATGTTAGGCGCGGTCGCCGGCGGCGCCTATGCCTCGATCGGCGAGACCATGGCAAAGATGTCGGCGCTCGGAGGCAAGAGCGAGCCGACGACGCCCGACATGGCCGCCTTTCACGCCCGCAAGCGCGAGGTCTACAAGCTGCTGCGCGAGGTCGATCGCGGCAGCCGCGCCGCGATGCGCGATATCGCCAAAGGTTGAAACTGATGTTGATTTCTTGCGGCGATGCGCTGATCGATTTCGTCCCGACGCGAAACGCTGCCGGGCGCGAAGCGGTGATGCCGGCCGTCGGCGGCTCCTGTCTCAACGTCGCGATCGGCATGGCGCGGCTGGGCGCGCCGACCGGCTTTGTCGGCGGCGTCTCGACAGATCTGTTCGGACAGATGATCGCAGATCATGCCGCGGCGTCCAACGTCCAGCTCGATCTCGCCACACGCAGCGATCACCAGACCACGCTTGCGTTCGTCCGCATCGTCGCCGGCGAGTCGCATTACGCCTTCTACGATGCCGGGACCGCGACGCGGAACTGGAGCTACCGGCGCGGCACAATTCCCTTCGCGGACATCGAGGCTGTCCATGTCGGCTCGACGACGCTGGTCAACGACAAGGGCGCGGCCGAGACCGAAGCGTTGATCGCTGATGCGCAGGCCTCGTCGACCATCTCCTTCGATCCGAACTGCCGGCCCAATCTCGTCAAGGACAAGCCGGCCTATGTCGCGCGCATGATGGCGTTCGCTGCCAGCGCCGATCTCATCAAGATGTCGGATGTCGACTTCGCCTATCTGTTCGGCGAGGAGTCTTATCAGCAGCGCGCGGAGATGCTGCTCGGGCAGGGGACGCGTCTCGTCGTCCTCACCCGCGGCAAGGATGGCGCGGTCGCCTGGCACGCGGGCGCAGGGCAGATCGAGGTCGCAGCGCCCAAGGTCGAGGTCGCCGACACCATCGGCGCCGGTGACAGTTTTCAGGCGGCGCTGCTGTTTGCCCTGCACAAGCAGGGCCGCATCGCCCGCGACAGGCTGAAGGACATCGGTGCCGACGAGCTTCGCCGCGCGTTGTCCTTCGCCGCCAACTGCGCTGGGCTGACTTGCACCCGTCCGGGCGCCGATCCGCCCTGGAGCCATGAGGTGACGTGGAGCGTCTAACTCGCGTCACAGCCGCGCTACGGCCTTTTCGGCACATTTGAGAAAGGTGCGGATCAGCGGACTGTGCGAGTCGCGCCGCCAGCAGACCGCAATGTCGATGGAATCGGTCGCATCCCGCAGCGGCCGGAACACGATGCCGCGTGGTGCGCCGAGCTGCGCGCAGGCCGGCAGGATCGCAAAACCTTCGCCGGCGAGGACGAGGCTCATCGCCGAATGCACCGTCTCCACCCGGCTCGCGATCGGCATCACCACCTGGTGCCGGCGCAGCAAGGCCACGACGGCCGAGGAGGCGGGGCCATGGTCGGGATGCGGGAGCGCGATCAGCGGACGGCCCTGCAACCTCGCCATCGGCACGGAGCTCAGGCGGGCGAGCGGCGAGGTGGTCGGCATGACCAGCATGAAGCGCTGCGCGCCGATCCGCGCCACCTGGATCTCGGGATGGTTGATCGCGGGCATGCACAACGCGACCGTGACGCTGCGGTCGAGCAGCCGCGCCTCGCGGGTCGAGGCGCTGAGCTCGGCAAAGTCGAGGTCGACGCCGGGAATCGAGCGGCGCAGCTCGGGAATGAGCCGCGGCAGCATCGCATTGGCCAGCACGAACATGTAGCCGACCGACAACCGCCCGCGCCGCCCCGAGGCGACCGCGCGCGCGGCTTCGATGCCGTCGGCCGCCAGCGCCAGCGCTTCCCCGGCGCGCGCCAGCAGCGCCTGGCCGGCCTCGGTCAGGTCCATGCCGTGCGTGCCCCGGCGGAACAGCGGCGCGCCGACCTCGGCCTCGAGCTTGCGGATCTGCACCGAGAGCGGCGGCTGCGCCATCCGCAGCCGCTCGGCGGCCTTGCCGACGCTGCGCGCCTCGGCGACCGCGACGAAATAGCGAAGCCGGCGGAGATCCATTGGCATACCGAAAACGTATGGGTTGATGTCCAAAAGCGTATTGGACGGCGAGTTAACAAAACTGTCATTCTCGCTGTCAATGCCCGCCAACGGTGGCGGGCTTTCGGAGCGTGATGTGACGATGAACGGCGATCCCTGTCTCCTGTCCGCAACCGAGCTGCGCGGCCTCATCGCCGCCAGGAAGATTTCGCCGGTCGAGGTCGTCAGTGCCGTGCTCGCGCGCGCCGAGGCGCTTCAGCCGGAGCTGAACTGCTTCATCACGATCTGCGGCGACGAGGCGATGGCGGCGGCGCGCGAGGCCGAGCGCAAGGTAATGGCCGGCGAGCCGCTCGGCTTGCTCCACGGCATCCCCGTCACCGTCAAGGACATCGTCAACACGCGCGGCGTGAAGACCACCTTCGGCGCCGTTCCCTACAAGGACAATGTGCCTACGGAAGATGCCGCCGCGGTCGCAAAGCTGCGCAGTGAGGGCGCGATCCTGATCGGCAAGACCACGACGCCGGAATTCGGCAGCAAGTGCCTGACCGACTCGCCGCTGTTCGGCCGCACCCGCAATGCGTGGGACGCGCGGCGTTCCTCCGGCGGCTCCAGCGGCGGCGCGGCGGTGGCGGTAGCGAGCGGCATCGCGCCGCTCGCGATCGCCACCGATGGCGGCGGTTCGACGCGGATTCCCGCTGCCTGTAACGGCGTGATAGGCCTGAAGCAAAGCAACGGCGTGATTGCGCACAGCCAGGCGCTCGACGCTTTCGGCAACCAGACCTATGTCACGCCGACGACGCGCTCCGTCGCCGACACCGCGCTGATGATGCAGGCGATGGCGGGTGAGGATGCCTGCGATCCCTGGTCGATCGGCGTGCCCGTGCCCGATTTCGTCGGTACGGCCGCGCCGCGCGGCGACCTGCGCCAGCAAAAAATCCTATACTGCCTGACGCCGCCGGGCCGCCCGGTGTCCGCCGATGTCGCGGCCAGCTTCAAGGCGAGCCTCGATCGGCTGGCGGGCCTTGGCGCCGAGCTCGAGGAATTCTCCGGCGAGGGATTTGACATCGAGCCGATCTGGCGCGCGATCAACCACACGGTCTGGCGCACGCGCTTCACCAAGCTCGTGGCCGAACATGGCGACGCGTTGAGCGAGGCCTTCGTCAAGCAGGTCGCGCTTGCGACCCATGTCAGCGGCGTCGACTATCAGGAGGCAATGTTCGCGCGCACCGCGCTGTTCCGCCGCGTGCAATCGCTGCTTGCGCGTGGGCATCTTCTGGCGATGCCGACGCTGACGCGCACCGCGCTGCCGATCGAGCAGGACCTGTTCGGCACCATCGAGATCGACGGCAAGCTCTTCGACAGCGTCCGCCCGCACTGGTTCCCCTGGACCATGCCGTTCAACATGACCGGACACCCCGCGATCAGTCTGCCCTGCGGCTTCGGCCGTGACGGCCTGCCGATCGGGCTCCAGCTCGTCGGCCGCTTCCGCACTGACGCAGAATTGCTGCGCGTCAGCGCGCTGTTCGAGGCTTCAACCGACCTTCTGTCCCGCCGGCCCGGCTGAGGTGAGGACCATGCCGCAAAGGACTTGCGTTGGCCGCCCGGACATGTTGATCGTGCCCCGGATGAGCCCCGAACCTGAACGCGCATGAGCGTATTTGTCCTTCGACGTGTCCTGACCTTGTTGGCGACGCTGGTCGGCGCATCCGTGATCATTTTCCTGGTGCTGGACGCGCTGCCGGGCAATGCCGCGCAGATGCTGATGGGCGCCGACGCCTCGGCCGACGCAGTGCGCGCGCTCACCGTCAAGCTCGGGCTCGACCAGCCACTGGCGGTCCGCTATCTGCAATGGATCAAGGGTCTCTTCGTCGGCGATCTCGGCAACAGCTACGTCTACGGCACGCCGGTCGCGAGCCTGATCGCGGAGCGGCTGGTGCTGACCATCCCGCTCGCGATCATGTCGATGCTGATCACGGTGACGCTGGCGCTGTCGGCCGGCATCTACACTGCCGCCAACCACAACAAGCTCGGTGACGTCGGCGTGATGTCGCTGACGCAAGTGGGCATCGCGCTGCCGAATTTCTGGTTTGCGATTCTGCTGGTGTTGTTGTTCTCGGTGCGGCTGCAATGGCTTTCGGCGGGCGGCTTTGCCGGCTGGGAGGACGGCATCTGGCCGGGGATCAAGTCGCTGCTGCTGCCGGCCATCTCGCTGGCGGTGGTGCAGGCCGCGATCCTAGCGCGGGTGACGCGCTCGGCCGTGCTCGAAGTGCTGCGTGAGGATTTCGTGCGGACGGCGCGCGCAAAAGGGCTCGGCAAGCGCGAGGTGCTGTGGCGGCACGTGCTGCGCAACGCCATGATCCCCGTGATGACGGTGATGGGCCTGCAATTCGCCAATCTGCTCGCCGGCACCATCGTGATCGAGAACGTGTTCTATCTGCCGGGCCTCGGCCGGCTGATCTTCCAGTCGATCGCCAACCGCGACCTGATCGTGGTGCGCAATTGCGTGATGCTGCTCGCGGCCATGGTCGTCGTCGTGAACTTCGTGGTCGACGTGCTCTATGCCTTCATCGATCCCCGGATCAAGGTCCACGACCTGTGAGCGCGCCCCTGACCATTGACGCGCCGCCGCACCGACTGCCGGCCAAGACCTTCTGGGGCCGTGCACTGCGCCATCGCAGCTTTGTGCTGGGTGGTGCGCTCAGCCTGCTGGTGCTGGCCTCCGCGCTGCTGTCGCTGGTGTGGACACCATGGTCTCCGTACGAGATCGATATTGCCTCGAAACTGCGGCCGCCGTCGGCGGCGCACTGGCTCGGCACCGATTCCTTCGGCCGCGACATCCTCTCGCTGCTGCTCGCCGGTGCCCGCTCGACCATCCTGGTCGGCATCATCGCTGTCAGCATCGGTCTCACCTTCGGCGTCTGCCTCGGCCTGATCGCGTCGGCCAAGCGCGGCTGGACCGAAGAGATCATCATGCGCTTCTCCGACTTCACCTTCGCCTTTCCGGCCGTGCTGTCGGCGATCATGCTCGCCGCGGTCGCGGGGCCGGGCATGGTGACCTCGATCGTGGCGATCGGCATCTTCCAGATCCCGACGCTGACGCGGTTGACGCGCGGCTCGGCCAACGCGATCTGGGCGCGCGAGTTCGTGCTGGCCGCGCGCGCCTCGGGGAAGGGTAAATTCCGCATCACCATCGAGCACGTGCTGCCAAATATCCTGTCGATCCTGATCGTGCAGGTGACCATCCAGTTCGCGCTCGCGATCCTTGCCGAGGCTGCGCTCTCCTATCTCGGTCTCGGCACGCAGCCGCCGCAACCGTCCTGGGGCCGCATGCTGAACGACGCGCAGACGCTGCTGTTCCAGTCGCCGATGCTCGCGGTCTATCCGGGTGCGGCGATCGCGATCGCCGTGCTCGGCCTCAATCTGCTCGGCGATGGCTTGCGCGATCTGCTCGATCCCAGACTGGCGCGGGAGCGGTGACGATGGGCGAGGGCGCAAACATGCCGCTGATCGAGGTCGCCAATCTCGGCGTCCGCCTCAACACCAGCCGCGGCCCGGCACAGGCCGTGCGCGGCGTCAGCTTTGCGCTCAAGCGCGGCGAGACGCTGGGGCTCGTCGGCGAATCCGGCTGCGGCAAGTCGGTCACCGCGCTGTCGCTGATGGGGTTGTTGCCGGACAGTGCCGTGGTCACCGGCAGCATCAAGCTGGACGGCGGCGAGCTCGCGGGACTGTCGGATGCGGAGTATTGCCGCCTGCGCGGCAACCGCATCAGCATGATTTTTCAGGAGCCGATGACCGCGCTCAATCCGATGCATACGATCGGCCATCAGGTTGCCGAGCCGCTGCGGCGTCACAAGAAATATTCGGCGGCACAGGCGCGCAAGGAGGCGATCGCCTTGCTCGACCGCGTCGGGCTGCCCGATCCGGCGAGGCGCGTTGATGCCTATCCGCATCAGTTCTCCGGCGGCCAGCGCCAGCGCGTCACCATCGCCATGGCACTCGCCTGCGAGCCTGATCTCTTGATCGCGGACGAGCCCACAACCGCACTCGACGTCACCATCCAGGGCCAGATCCTCGATCTCATCGCCGATCTCGTCGAGGAGCGCGGCATGTCGATGATCCTGATCTCGCATGATCTCGGCGTCATCGCCGAGAACGTGCAGCGCATGATGGTGATGTATGGCGGCACCGTGGTCGAGAGCGGCCCGACCAACGAGGTGTTCCGCCGCATGGGACATCCCTACACGCAGGGCCTGTTCCGCGCCCGCCCCAAGCTCGGCGCGCGCAAGGGCACGCGGCTGACGACGATCTCGGGTACCGTGCCGGAGCTTGCCGATCTGCCGGCCGGCTGCACCTTCGCCGATCGATGTCCGCTCGTGATCGATGCCTGCCGCGCTGCGCTGCCGTCAGTGGTGGATGTCGGACCCGGACATGGCGTTCGTTGCATCAGGACCGACGTCTCCATGGCTGCGAATGTCGGAGCGCTGTCCGCATGAGCACCGCGCCGCTTCTCGACGTCCGGGATCTCGAGCAGCGCTACATGCTGCCGCGCGAAAGCCTGTTCCGCCCGCCGGGCGAGGTGCGCGCGCTCAACGGCGTCAGCGTGACGGTCGCGGCCGGCAAGAGCCTCGGCATCGTCGGCGAGTCCGGCTCCGGCAAGTCTACCTTCGCGCGCGTCGTGATGGCGCTGGAGCGGCCGACATCGGGAGCGGTCACGCTGCTCGGCCGCGATCTCAACCGCATCCCAGCGGACGAGCTGCGCCGCGCGCGCCGCGACTTCCAGATGGTGTTCCAGGATCCGTACGGCTCGCTCGATCCGCGCCAGACCATCGCCCGCATCGTCGCCGAGCCGCTCACCGTGCTGGAAGGCGCCGACCGCACCACCTTCCGCGCACGCGTTTCGACGGTGCTTCGGCAGGTCGGCTTGCGCGATGCCGACATGGACAAATATCCCCACGAATTCTCCGGCGGCCAGCGCCAGCGCATCGCGATCGCGCGTGCACTGATCACGCAACCAAAACTGATCGTCGCGGACGAGCCGGTCTCCGCGCTCGACGTCTCCGTGCAGGCGCAGGTGCTCAACCTGATGCAGGATCTGCAGGAGCAGTTCGGCCTCAGCTACATCCTGATCAGCCACGACCTCGCCGTCGTCGATTATCTCTGCGACGAGGTCGCGGTGATGTATCTCGGCCGGATCGTGGAGCAGGGACGTCCCGAGGATCTGTTCGAGCGCTGTGCCCATCCCTATACGCGGGCGCTGCTGGATGCCGTGCCCCGGGCGCGTGCCGGGGGCGGCCGGCGGCGGCGCGGGGCGCAGGTGATCGCCTCGCAATCGGCGGCTGCAACGGGGTGCCCCTATGTGGCGCGCTGTCCGCTTGCCGACCAGCATTGCCGCGAGGTTCCGCCCTTGCTACGCAAGGTGGGCGAGGGGCACCTTGCCGCCTGCCACAAGGCGGAGGCGGTGATGGCGTTGCCGCAGGCGGCTATACAAGGTTAGTGTCCGCCGCAGGATTGGCGTAGGCTCAAAGAAAGCAGGCCGGGGAGTTACGAGATGTTCAGGAAGCTATCGATCGTCGCTATTGCTGCAGCGTTCGCCGCGGCGCCGCTGCCGGTGCTGGCGCAGAGCAAGAAGGACAGCGTCGTCATGGCGATGACGCTGGAGCCGCCCGGGCTCGATCCAACCAACGCGGCCGCGGCAGCGATCGCCGAGGTCACGCTCTACAACATCTATGAGACCCTGACCAAGATCAACGAGGACGGCTCCGTCGCCCCCTTGCTGGCGGAGAGCTGGACCGCTTCGCCTGATCTGAAGACTTATACGTTCAAGCTGCGCAAGGGCGTCAAATTCCACAACGGCGAGGCGTTCGACTCTGCCGCGGTAAAGTTCTCGTTCGAGCGCAACGCGGCGCCTGCTAGCACCAACAAGGACAAGAGCCTGTTCCAGGCGTTCGAGAAGGTCGATGCGCCCGACGCCGACACGGTGGTGATCACCCTGAAATATGGCGAGCCGAACTTGCCGTTCCTGCTCGGGCAGGCGAGCGGCTCGATCGTCGAGCCGAAGAGCGCCCCCACCAATGTCACGCAGCCGGTCGGCACTGGACCCTATCAATTGGGGGCGTGGGCCAAAGGCTCCTCGATCACGTTGAACAAATGGGCCGACTACCGCAACGCCTCCGCGGTCAAGCTCTCGAAGGTGACGATCCGGTTCATCTCCGATCCCGCAGCGCAGGCGGCGGCACTGCTCTCGGGCGACGTCGACGCATTTCCGCGCATCGCCACCCGCGTCGTGGCCCAGTTCAAAAGCGACCCGCGCTTCACGGTCCTGATCGGCGGCTCCAAGGCGAAAACCATCGTCGCGATCAACGAGCGGAAGAAGCCGCTCGATGACGTCCGCGTTCGCCGCGCCATCCTCGCTGCGATCGACCGCAAGGCGTTGATCGACGGTGCGGTCGAAGGTTTCGGCACGCCGATCGGCAGCTTCTACACGCCGGGATCGCTCGGCTATGTCGACGCCACCGGCATCAATCCCTACGACCCTGAGAAGGCCAAGAAGCTGCTCACTGAAGCCGGCGTCACCACGCCGCTGGAATTGTCGCTGAAGCTGCCGCCGCCACCCTATGCGCGCCAGGGCGGTGAGATCGTCGCGGCCCAGCTCGCCAAGGTCGGCATCATCGCCAAGATCGAGAACGTCGAATGGGCGCAGTGGCTGTCGCAGGTGTTCGCGCCGAACAGCCCGCATAATTTCGACCTCACCATCGTCAGCCATGTCGAGCCGTTCGACCTCGTCAAGATCACCGAGCCGGACTACTATCTCGGCTACAACAACGAGGCGTTCAACGCGCTCTACAAGCAGATCGTCTCGACGCCGGACGAAGCTGCGCGCGCAAAACTGCTCGGCGACGCCCAGCGCATGCTGGCGACCGACGCCGTCTCCGCCTACCTGTTCCAGCCGCAATGGCCGACCGTCATCAACAAGAAGCTCAAGGGCGTCTGGAAGGAAGTCCCGCAGTTCGAAAACGACTTTTCGACGTGGTCCTGGGAGTAGGGACGGCGGCCCGTGACTGCGCCCTCTCCCCTTGCGGGAGAGGGCATCGACGCCGGTAGACGCGAACTCACTTGGGTGAGGGGTCTGTCTCCGCGGATGCTTCTCTCTCAATCTCAACAGCTTTACCCGCGGAGAGAACCCCTCATCCGGCGCCATAGCCGAAGCTGCGCTTCGGCGTTCTTAAGAACGGCGGCCGCTGGCCGCCTGTGCCATCTTCTCCCACAAGGGGAGAAGGAATAACCTCCAAAACAAAAATCTGAAAACAACCCCATGCACAGTAGCCGGGGGTAGTCATTTCAATGGCTTGCGCGATCCGCTCGATGCCATGCGCAAAATCCTCGGTGCCGGTTGACCCGTCGGGCAAAACACTGGCATGATGGCATCATCGAAGCAGGCTGCCCCTGAGCGCCGCCTCTGTTGATTTCCCCACCTTGAACGATTGAAACCCTGATGCGTTAGCCCGCAGGATGGTCGCTTGCTGTGCGATCCGGCGCGAGGGTTTGCGGAGTTCGCTCATTGCTCAAACTATACAGGTGGCCGTCCGACGACTGGCAAAGCATCCACACGGAAATGCCCTCGGAGATCATCTGGGCTGATCTTTTGAATGCAACCGCGGAGGAGAAGCAGTTCGTCGAACGCTTGCTGAAGATACGCATTCCATCGGAGGAGTCGCTCAGCGAGATCGAGGCGTCGAGCCGCCTGATCTTCGACCACGGCACGCTCTATCTCAGCTCGCCTGCGGTCCGGCACAACGAGGACAACGAGGCCGAGATCACGCCGGTGGGGTTTCTCATCGGCCCGCACGTGCTGGTGACGGTGCGTTTCGCGCAACTGCCGACCTTCGACGACGTCGGCAAGCGCATCGGCTCCGACGACAGCCTGGAGAACGGCATGTGCGTGTTCACCAGCCTGCTGGAAGCCATGATCGACCGCGGCGCAGATGTTCTGGAGCATCTCGGCGCCAAGGTCGACAAACTGTCGCATGGTGTCTTCAAGGGCGGGCTCGTCCGGACCAAGCGGCCGGTGCGCTCCAGCCGCAGGATGCGGGAAGCGCTGGAGAACATCGGCGATCTCGCCGATCGTCTCGCCAAGGTGCGGGACGTCCTGCTCGGGGTCGGCCGCGTCGCCTCGTTCGCCCACGATGTCGGGAGCGACTGGATCACGGCTGCATCGAAGAAGCGCCTTCAGGCCGTCTCGAAGGACGTCGCCTCGCTCAGCGATTACGAGACGCGATTGACCGACAAGATTCAGCTTCTGCTCGATGCGGTGCTCGGCTTCATCAACATCCAGCAAAACGAGCTGTTCAAGATCCTGACGATCGTCTCGGTCGTCGGCGTGCCGCCGACCATCCTGGTCGGCATCTGGGGCATGAACTTCAAGCGCATGCCCGAGCTCGACTGGACGTTTGGTTATCCGCTGGCCTGGCTCGCGGTCATCGCCAGCGCCTTGCTGCCGCTGATCTGGTTCAAGCGACGCGGCTGGTTCGAGTGACGGAAGCGGCGCACCGTTTCGCAACGATGCGCCGCTGCTTCGTCAGCTTACGCTGGCAGTCACGCCGATTTCACCCCTCGGGCATACCGGCTAGATGCAGCCCTTTCAGGATGCGCCTGGCGCCCGCCAGGAAGGCCGGATTGTCGCTGACTGAAAAGCTCTTGAAACGACGAATGGTGAAGGTGGGATTGAGTGCAAGTCCGTCTCTCACGGCAGCTTGGGCCTCGGGCAATCTGCCAAGATGTGCGAGCGCGGAACCCAGTCCAAAACGTGCGAAGGCATAATTTCGATTGGTTTCAATGCTGCGATGGAACCAGGCGACGGCTTCGGCATCCGCCTCAAGCTGCATTTTGGCGAAGGCGATGTCGCCCATCCAGGCAAAAGCGAAGATATCATGAGGAGACAGACGTAAGGCCTGGTTGACATGGCCTTCGGTCTCCGCGCCGCAACCAGTGAACAGTTTGGCGATACCGATGACTGGATGCGCGACAGCCAAATTGCGGTCCAGCACCAACGCCCGCTCGCACTCGGCCACGCCTTCGGCGATGCGGTTCGTATAGACGAGAACGGCCCCCAAAGCGACGTGGGCCCAGGAATGATTTGGCGCAACAGACAGTGCCTTTAGCAGGGTGGTTTCTGCTGCAACAAGGAGGGAATGGCTGTCATCGGTCAACATGGCGCAGGCGGTTAGGGTGTCGACCGTCGCCATCCACACCATCGCATCGACATTTCCGGGGTCGACCGACAGCGCGCGTTCAAAAAAGTGGCGGGCCGGACGCAAATTTTCGGACGTAAGCCCCTTGTTCCACCAAAAGCGACCTTGAAGATAAAGGTCCATTGAATCCGGATGCGGGACGTTTTCGGCCCTGCGTGCTTCGGCTTCAATGAGTTGCGCGTTCAGCGTATTGGCGAGCCGCGATACAATCTCGTCTTGCAGGTCGAACAGGTCGGCAACGGCCTTGTCGAAACGGTCGGACCATAGTTGCGAGCTATCTTCAGCATTCACGAGTTTGACGTTCACCCGAAGCCGGTTTCCGGCGCGCTGGACCGAACCTTCGACCACATAACGGACATTCAACTCACGGCCGATCTCTCTGAGATCGAGCACCTTGCCCTTGTAGGTGAATGCGGTGTGTCTGCCGATGACGAACGACCGCCTGACGCGTGACAGGTCCGTGGTCAGGCTCTCGGTAATGCCGTCGACCAGGTAGTCCTGTTCCGGGGCAGCACTGAGATTGGCGAAAGGCAGCACGACAATGGAAAGGTGGGCCGGCGATGTCCGGGGTGCCGAACCAGTCAATTCGATTTCGGACATTTCCCGCACAGCGCCAACGAAGCGAAAGCCCTTGCGCGGCAGCGTCTTGATCAGGCTTTGCTTCTGCCCCGAGTCGCCGATGGCGGTCCGCGCGGCATTAAGCCGAGTCGTCAACGCGGCATCCGAAACGATGCGCCCGTTCCAGACAGTCGCCACGAGCTCGTCCTTGCTGACGACGCGATCACGATTGCAGATCAAGAACTCGAGCAGGTCGAAGAGTTGCGGCGTAACCGGTACCAGCTCCGTCCCCCGGCGCAATTCGCGCCGGCCAGTGTCAAATGTGCAGTCTTCAAAGAGATAACGCAATCCGTTCTCCCTCGCCTGAACACCTAACGGGCAGGATAGCTTACGATCGGAAGAATGTAAGCAACGAGGTGACCGAATTGCATCCGCGACGGGCTCGAATGATGGCAGCGGCGCGCCGCTGGAACGATGCGCCGCTTCTGAGTTATGCCGCTTTCGCCTCGACGCTGCCGATCCAGTTGCGGGCCAGCGTCACATCGGCCTGCGTTAGTTGATGGCCTGCCGGCAGCACCCTGTGGTCGACACGCGCTCCCGCCTCCAGCAGCAGCGCTGCAAGTTGTCCCGAATTGCTCGCCGGCACGATCGGGTCGCCTTGCCCGGACAGCAGCAGCACCGGCTTGCCGTCGAGCTCGACCTTGGGCGGATCCGACAGCGGCGCCATGGCCCGCAGCAGGATCGCGCCTGCCAGCGCGTCCGGCTGCAGCAGCAACAGCGCTGCGGCAATGTTGGCGCCGTTGGAGAAGCCGACCGCAACCGGCGCAGCGATGCCATGTTGCTTCCGCACATCCGCGACGAACTCGCCGAGCTCGATCGCGCGTCGCCGCACGTCGTCCTCGTCGAATACGCCCTCGGCGAGACGGCGGAAGAAGCGCGGCATGCCGTGCTCGAGCACGCGGCCGCGCGGCGAGAGCAGAGCGGAGCCGGGCGAGATCATCTTGCCGAGCCCGAGCAGGTCGTTCTCGTCACCGCCGGTGCCGTGCAGCAGCAGAAGTGGAGGGGAGCCCGCGGTGGTCGCGGGCTCGAAACGATGGATGAACTCGGTCACGACACGCTCTCCTCCAGGCTCGGCAGCACGCCCTCGATCTGCTTGCGATGCTGCTCCAGGAAAGCCGGCAGCTTCAGGTCTCGTCCCAGCGTCGCGACGGGCTCGTCGACGGCGAAGCCGGGGATATCGGTCGCGATCTCGAACAGCACGCCGCCGGGCTCGCGGAAGTAGATCGAGCGGAAGTAGTTGCGATCCCGCTGCTCGGTCGGATGCAGGCCGTGATTGCTCACCAGCTTTTCCGCCATCTTGCCCTGCTCGGCATCGTCAGCCGCGCGGAAGGCGATGTGATGCACCGAGCCGCCGCCCTGATGCCCGCGCAGAAAACCCTTGGCCTCGTAGATGTCGACAACGCTGCCTTCGGTATCGCCCGGCGCCTTGAAGCGGATCACGGAGCCTTCGCGCTTGGTTTCCTTGAAGCCGAACACGTCGGTGAGGACGGCAGCCGTCTTCGCCGCGCTGTCGAGCAGCAGGGTCACGCCGTGGAAGCCGCGGATCGCGTGCTCGGCCGGCACGTCGCCATTGCTCCAGCCGGGCTCGTTCTCGGCGCCGGGGATGCCGACGAGGGCGAGCGCCATGCCGTCAGGGTCGGTGAACGGCAGCACGGACTCGCCAAAACGCTTCTCCAGCGCCTCGTAGGCAATGCCCTTCTCGATGAAGCGCTGCGTCCAGTAGCCGAGCGAACGCTGCGGCACGCGGAAGGCGGTCTGATGGGTCTCGCCGACGCCGCGGCGGCCGGGGGATACGCCGGCCCAGGGGAAGAAGGTCAGGATGGTGCCGGGGCGGCCGGTCTCGTCGCCGTAATAGAAGTGATAGGTGCCGGGATCGTCGAAATTGACCGTCTTCTTGACGAAGCGCAGGCCGAGATCCCGGGTGTAAAAGCCGAAATTGCGGATGGGATCGCCGGCGATCGCGGTGACATGGTGCAGTCCAGACATTGTCGTCCTCCAGATGCGGGGAGCGGTCTTGCTCTGGGGCGAAATATCGTTCCGCTTTGGATTGGAGACAATCCATGCAAATATGACGGCTATGTCTACGATTTGGAAGCAATCGCGGGGGCCGGCCCTTGGATAAGGTCGCCAGCCTCCGGGCCTTCGTGAAGGTGGTCGAAAGCGGCAGCTTTGCCGAAGCGGGCCGGCAGCTGCGGCTGTCGCGTTCGGCGATCAGCAAATACATCGCCGACCTCGAGGAGAGCCTCGGCGTCCAGCTCTTGAACCGGACCACGCGGCATGCGAGCCCGACCGAGAACGGCCAGCGCTATTTCGAGCGGGCGGTCGTGATCCTCTCGGAGATCGAGGCCGCCGATCAGGCAGTGACGCAGGCCCAGTCGGCGCCGCGCGGTCTGTTGCGCGTCAACGCGCCGATGTCGTTCGGGACGATGCGGCTGGGTCCCGTGCTCGCCGAATTCATGGCGCGCCATGGCGAGCTTCAGCTCCAGATCGTGCTCAGCGACGATCTGCTCGATCCCGTGCAGGACGGCTTTGACGTCACGTTGCGGATTGCCGAACTGGAATCTTCGAGCTTGATCGCGCGAAAAATCATGCCGGTGGCTCGCATGATCTGCGCCTCGCCGGATTATCTCGCGCGTCACGGCACGCCCAGGCATCCGCAGGATCTGCGCCAGCACGCCTCGCTTACCTACGGCTTCCTGCTGACAGGCAATCAGTGGAAGCTCACCGGCCGCGATGGCGACCACTGGATCCAGCCGGCCTGGTCGCTCTGCGTCAACAATGCGGAGGTGCTTCGCGATGTCGCGATCAAGGGTAGGGGGCTCGCGCTGCTTCCCGAGTTCATCGCTGCGGATGCGTTGAAGACGGGCGAGCTGCGGATGGTGCTGGACGACTATTTTGCGCCGCCGCTTGCGCTCTACGCGGTCTATCCGCCGACACGGCACCTCTCGGTGAAGGTGCGGCTGTTCATCGATTTTCTGGTGGAGCGGTTTGGGCGCGAGGAGGAGGCGGGCTGACGCGCTGAGGCTGGCCATGTGGACTCATGTTAAACGCTGGGCTTGCGGATGTTCGCTTGACTCCGAGCAGCGACGAAAAACGAGGCGTGCGGCGACTTCGCCTCCGGGCCAAACCCGGACATCCAGCGGGAAAAGAAAGGCCCGGCTCACGGCGGCCGCGAGCGAAGTTAGTAAGTCACTCCACGAGGCGGCCGTTGGGCCGCCTCTTTTGGCCTTGCTGGGAAGCGCCGCACGCAACGGCGGTAAAATCGGAAGCAAGTCGCTGACTTGTCAGCTCTGAGACCGGAGCGGACGTTTACAGGTTGCCGTGCTGCTTGATGGCCCACTGTCGGTAGGCTTCGTGCGCTGGCGCGACCGTCGCAGGACGGCTGATGTGAGTGCAACCGTCCAATGACATAGATCAAGACGAGGACGGGCAGAGGGAGTAAACTTTAATTCTTGGGGCAGTTTCGCAAGGGAGGCAGTCATGATCTCTCGACGGAAGCTTCTCTCTTCTTTGGGTTTGGCAACTGCAATAGCCGCTTTCCCGACCGTGCTGATGGTCCCTGACGCGGAGGCGCAGACCGCTGGCATGGAAAGGCGTCAAGATCGACGTGAGGGGCGCCGCGAGCGCCGCGAGGATCGCCGTGACGCGCGCCAAGTGCGCCGCGAGGGTCGCCGTGAAGCGCGCCAAGTGCGGCGCGGAGTTACGACGGCGCCCGGAGTTACGACGGGGACAGCTAAGTAGCTTGGTTAGAGCGTAGTGGGTCGATAGGTTTTCATCTCCGCTCATCGCCTCGGTGCAGCGCCTGTAGTAGCTCGCGTGCATGAAGGGAAGATCGAGCCCGTAGGATGGGTTGAGCCCTTGCGAAACCCATCTCGTCGCGATAGCCGCAATCGCGGCCATCATCTTACGGATAGCGCTCCGCAAGATGGTCTTGGCGCGACGATATCACGAGACAAGTGCGATGGGTTTCGCAAGGGCTCAACCCATCCTACAGGCTCGCCGCTCTACTTCTTGCCGTCGAGAAACTCGCGCACCGCCTTCACCGTCGCCACCGGCTGTTCTTCCATCAGCCAGTGTCCGGAGTCCGGAATGACGACCTCCGTGACATCGGTCGCGGCATTCCGCATTACAACGGCTTCCATCGCTCCGAACGATTTTGCACCTCCGACAGCAAGCACCGGCATGGTCAACTTCGTCGCGATCGCCTTCTTGTTGACTTCGGCGTCGGTGCGGATCGCCCTGAATTGGGCAAATGCAGCGCGCATCGCGCCCGGCCGCGCATAGAGCTCTGCGTAATGGCGGCGCGTAGCCTCGGTGATCTTCGAGGGCGTGCCGGCGAATTCATTCCAAAAGCGGTCGAGATAGATGCGCTCGCGGCCCTTGACCAGCCGCTCCATGTCGGGGCCGCCGAAGTCGAAGTGCCACAGAAGCGGGCTGCGCACGACCTCGTCCCACGGCGGCACGCCGGGCACCGGCGCATCCATGACGACCAGCTTCTCGGTCAAGTCGCGATACCGGGCCGCGTAGGCATAGGCCACCATGGTCCCGATATCATGCCCGACGACCGTAGCCTTTTCGATGCCGAGCGCCTGGAGAACAGCCCGCATGTCGGCCGCCTGGCTCCATTTGTCGTAGCCCTTGTCGGGTTTGTCCGAGAGGCCCATGCCGCGCAGATCAGGCACAACGACGGTGTGATCGCGCGCAAGGTCCACGCCAAGCTTCGCCCACATGTCGCCGGTGTCGCCGAAGCCATGGATCAGGATCACGGCGGGACCCTGGCCGCCGACGCGCACATGAATCTGCGTGCCGTTGGCCGGGATGGTTTTGGTCTTGAAGCTGGACGGGAAGGATTCCGTTTCGGCGTGCGCGGCAGGTGCGAGCAGCATGAGAAGAATGGCGAGACATTTTGCGCGCACCGGCGACTCCTATCGTCCTGAAGTTCAGGGAGTGTCCGTACGCTGCTCGTCGGGCTGAAGCAACCTGTCCAGCGCGCTCATCGAGGCCTTCTGGAGCGCGGCGAGCTCGCGCGCGGCGCTCGGGCATTCCGACATCGAGCCGGCCGCCAGCAGCGACGAAAAACGGGGCGTGCGGGGACTTCGCCTCTGGGCCCAGTTCCGAAAATTGCTTAGGGGGCCGCAGTGTCTTGGTGTGACGCCACCTGTTTCCCGGATGCGTCAGGTGATGTAGAATACCCGCTGCCCCTTGAAGCGGGACGTGCCGAAATCACCGTCCGGGCAAACGAGCAGCACTGGTGCCATCGGCAGGCACACTCCTCTTAGAGACCGTTCTTTCTTCGGTTTCGCATCACCGTTCATCACGAACTTTGCGCGCTGCGTTTGCGGCGGCTCGTGCGAGTAATATCGGGAGGAAATCGATGGACAAGGTCGATCGAAGGTCCGCACTGGGAATCGGGTTGGCTGCAGTTTCGGCTGCCATGGTCAAGCCAGCCGCCGCTCAAGCCACAAGCTACAAGGATACGACGCCTTGGCCAGGTGTCGTGGTGCGTGAATATGAAGGCGAAACACCATCGCTGATCCCAGGTTTTAAGACCGTCTCGATGCGCGATGTCATTATGCAGCCGGGGTCGAAGACCATGGGGCCCCCGATGATGAATGCCATGGTCTGCCATATCACCGAAGGGGAGCTTCGGCTTGAGCAGGAGGGAAAAGCCTTTACGGGCAAGAAGAATTTTGTCTGGACCTGCAACAAGGAAACAAAAGAACAGGCGTTCAACGACGGGAATGTGGTCGCGATTATGCGGATCACCGACCTGAAGGCTTAACGCTCGTTTCTTCGCAAGAGATCGATTGTGGGAGCGGATGGCGCAAGCAACAACGCGCCATCCGCGTGCAGGACCGACTCGGGTCAAGATGCGAAGAATAGAGTGAGCAAAGTCAGTCCGCTCTACCCCACCAAGCGGACCTCAATGAAAGTGTCGCCACTTCGCTGATGGGCTCAATAACGGAAATTTCGCTGTCCTATTAAGGAAGTGGCGCGTGTAGTAAGCTCCGATCGAGTTCAACCAATTCAGCAATACGCCTCCCTGGGCTTGGTCTTTGTCGCAACTTTGCACGCGGCAGGTCACGCGCGTCACCGCGTGCATTCTGGAGAGGAGAGTTAGATGAGGACTCACTCGATAAGGATATCTTTTGCGACAGCCCTGCTAGGTGCTGCCATCACGAGCGGTGCAATTGGTCAGCAAGACCAACAGCTCGGTAAGGTGACGTTCCCCACCTCCTGCGATCCCGGTGTACAAGCCGAGTTCGACCGCGGCGTCGCCATGCTGCATTCATATTGGTTCCTGATCGCCCGCCGAAAATTCGAAGCGATACTGCAACAAGATCCCGGCTGCGCCATGGCATATTGGGGTGTGGCGATGGACCTCCTTGGCAACACGCTTGCGACCACGCCATCAAATGCCGAGGCACAAGCAGCCTGGGATGCACTTGAAAAGGCACGATCGGTCGGGGCGAAGACTCAACGTGAGCGGGACTGGATCGAGGCGCTGAGCGCATATTTTCGCGACTACAATAAGGTTCCCGTTGATGCCCGTCTGACGGCCTACAATGCTGCGATGGAGCGCGTGGTGCAGACCTATCCTGACGACTACGAGGCGAAGGCGTACTACGCTCTCACGCTGCAAGCTTCCGCGAAGAAGAACGACCTCTCATACACCAACCAGCTGAAATCCGCGGCACTTCTGGAAGGCTTGTTCGAAGAGAACCCTCAACATCCGGGTGTGACGCATTACCTCATTCACGCCTACGATTTTGCTCCGCTTGCCGAAAAGGGCATTGCATCAGCCCGTCGCTACGCCGGCATCGCTCCGGCGGTGCCGCATGCGCGGCACATGCCGTCTCACATCTATTCCATGGTCGGGCTCTGGGAGGAATCCATCGCCTCAAACGCCTTGGCGCTTGAGATTCAGCCCGACTACTATCACGCATCGGACTTCACGGTGTATGCGCATCTGCAGCTCGCGCAAGACGCCAAAGCCGACGCGATGATCAAAAAGTCGCTGGCCACCGCCGATCGCGGCGACCGACCGATCAACTTCGTCAATTTCACAGCCAAGGCCGCCATGCCGGCGCGCTATGTCTTGGAGCGTGCCGACTGGGCCGGCGCTGCCAACCTGGCGATGACGCCGACCAAATATCCCATGGCGGATTCGTTGATCCGATTCACGCGCGGTCTCGGCATGGCGCGTGTCGGCGATATCGCCGGCGCCAATAAAGAGATCGAGGAGATGAAAGTGTTGCGCACGACGCTGCAGGGGGCTGACCAATCCTACTGGGCCGAACGCACCGAAGAGCAAATGCTTGCGGTTTCCGCGTGGGTGGCACTGAAGGAAGGCGACCACGATCGGGCCCTCAAGTTAATGCGGGCAGCCGCCGACAGCGAAGACGGCAGTGTCAAACACGTGGCCATGGAGAACCGCCTCTTTCCGTTGCGCGAACTGTTGGCGGAATTGCTCCTGGAGGCAGGACAGCCCGCAGCCGCACTGAACGAGTATGAGACCGCACTCAAGCAAACTCCCAATCGCTTCCGCGCGTTCTGGGGCGCCGCGCGCGCTGCCGACCGCTCCGGCGACCGTCAGAAGTCAACCGAGTATTATAGCAAGCTGATAGAGCTCGCCAGGAACGCCGATACGGAGCGGCAGGAAATCCGTGAAGCCAAAGCACAACTGCGGAACGACACCGTGGGTACTTCACGACAATGATGCTTCGGCTGTCCGACCATGCCCAAGAGCGCCGTCAATGTAGGAATGACAAGGCTGATCCCGGCAATTGCTGCCGCGACGGTGCTCGGTGGGCTTGTCGCCTATTTCGCCGTCTACGGGAATGACCGGACGGAATGGAGGATTATACAGCTGGTCAGCGGGTCCACCGGCAAAGGGGCGACCGCAGTCACGCCCGAAGCCTGGCCGATCTGCACCACGATGGTACCGGTGGCGGCGGAAGCCGAGTGGGTGGAGCTCGATCCCGATTTCAAGGCGGGCAAGAGGGCGCTTGCCGCTGCGGACTGGAATGGGGCCATTGTATCGTTCACGCGCGCCGCCCTGCGTGACCCGCTCAATGCCGATATCCAGAACTACCTCGGTTATTCCTATCGACGCTTGCGCCAACTCGGGCCGGCTATTGGACACTATCAGCAGGCGCTCATGCTAAATCCGCGTCACCGCAGCGCGCACGAGCATCTTGGCGAGGCTTATCTGGTGCTCGGCGAGCCCACCAAAGCTGAGCAACATCTGGCTGCATTGGAAAATCTCTGCCTCCTTCTTCCTTGCCAGGAATATGACGATCTCAAGCGCGCCATCGCGGCATACAGAAAGCTGGCCGCACATTGAGGGCCCATGAAAACGTTTTCGGATAAAGTCCGCGACATCGTGCGCAAGATCCCAAAGGGGAACACCATGACGTTCAAAGCCGTCGCTGCCAAAGCCGGCAATCCGAAAGCTGCACGCGCGGTTGGTGCCATCATGCGCACGAATGACGACCCATCGATCCCGTGTCATCGCGTTATTGCAAGCGACGGCTCAAAGCGCGGCCACGTTCGTCCGCGCCCTCGGCCGGCCCAACAATGATCAAGAGCTGCCTTGGCCCACCCGCATTGCCCTGTTCGGGTCACCTTCAGAAAGCAGAACTCGCGCTCTGAGCTAAGGTCAGACACGGGATCACAAGCGGAAACCACGTTCGGATCAGATGGTCGGCCTAAAGCGCGATGAGATTCGGATGAATCGTCATCCTCTTTAGGTTGTTCATTGAGCATGATCCTTCCGGAAACCGCTGCGCACCTTTCCGGATCATGCCTTGGGCTCATCCACCTCGCGCGTCGCGCACTGCCTGCGCGACTTTCGTCGCCTGCGACACTCGTCCGATCTTTGCGCCTGCAATGATCTTTCTTCGGCGTGTGCTTGCCTTCGGCACCATGCCTTCGTTCGCGTTAGCTCCGGCTGGGGGATAGGTCGTGAAGTTCGCGGCGCGATGCAGCGCGAGAGCCTTTCGCGCCGCTTCGACATGCGCGGTCCGAGCTGCCAGGTTGTGAAGACGCCTAAGCTCGTTGTTCAACCGCTTCAGCGCCGCGGCGAAGACTTGCTTGCGTTCTGATGCATGCGCGGCGGTTCCCGGAAAGCTGGCTCCGCGAGCCTCGGCCTTTCCGCGCCCCTCTCGCTGCCTTTGTCGGCCGAGCGTTCGCTCCTTGTCGCGCATCTTGCGCAAGCGGGGTCGCATGGTCTCAAGCTCAGCGATGTCGACGTCATAGATGGCGGGATGGTGCGTGAGGCGGATCGTCTCATATTCTTCGTGGCTGAGGAGGCTGCGTTCGAGCTTGCAGGGGACCGACATTCTCATCCCTCCATTTGATTCCTTGAAAGTCAGGCAGACGGACTTCGTCCAGGTCGACGATTTTCTCAATCATCAGGCCGCACGCGTGCCTCAGCCGAAACTGACGCAAGTCGACCAAGGGCCAGGAGCCGAACTCAAGCGAGAGCCTCGTCCGCTGCGCCCGCGGCGCTCAATCACTGTCTGCCCTGCTGCGAGCGTCCGAATGCATGGCGCGGATTGACCCCGCAGGACGCATGGGTGCCGGAGGCAGCCGCCCTGCACTGCTGGAGGGTCGCGAACTGGCAGTTGCCGGGATGGCCCCAGCGGCGGCCTTGCAGGCAGTAGCGATCTGCGGCCGCGACCGCGGGCGAGAGTGATCCGACCGTGACCAGGATCAAAATGGTGGAGACCGCAGCAAACAGAATACGGTACATCGGAGTCCTCCTGTACTGCTCGTTGGGTGAGTGCTCACCTGTGCTCCCTTGGGTTACCAACTATAACTTCAGCGTTCCGAATGATGATCCGATCATACCCTTAGAGTTCGCAGTGAATTTCCCGAGCTTTGGGCGCGAGGAGAAGGCGGGCTAACCCCGCCACAATGGTCGCCGACGAATTCTTCGCGCGATCCGCCTCAAGCGCGATGAGATCAGGATGAATCGTCATCGCACTTTAGCTTGTTGTAAGTGCATGATCTTTTCGGGAGACCGCTGCGCACTTTGCGCTAACGCGGCCCTCCGGGTCCGGATCAGGCTTTAGCTGTGAAGCTGCGAGTTGAGGCCGTTCCAATTGGGTGTGCGTCTGGTTGCCTCAAGAGCGCCGCTCTGCGAGTTCCGACGAAAAAGAAGGCCCTTCTGACCCGAGAGCTCTCTGGCTTTCACCACTCGACCGTCCTCCAAAAGGATGCGGGCGCCTGCCGTGACATAACAGCCTGCTTCGACCACACAATCATCGCCCAGTGAAATGCCGATGCCGGCATTGGCTCCGATCAGGCAGCGCTCGCCGACTGTAATCCTCTCTTTTCCTCCTCCTGACAGCGTCCCCATGATCGACGCTCCGCCACCAATGTCGCTGCCGCTCCCCACGACCACACCGGCACTGATCCGGCCTTCGACCATGCAGTGACCAAGCGTGCCTGCATTGAAATTGCAAAAGCCTTCATGCATGACGGTCGTGCCCGGTGCCAAATAGGCTCCAAGCCTCACGCGATCCGCATCTGCAATTCTCACGTCCGCGTGCGTCACATAGTCGGTCATGCGCGGAAATTTATCCACGCCGGCCACCTCGAAATTGAGGCCGCGCTTTCGTGCCTCCATGCGCGCTTCCGGCACACGAGAGCTTTCGCACGGACCGAGAGTGGTCCAGGCAACGTTCGGCAGCAGGCCGAAAATCCCTTCGAGGTTCAGGCGATTGGGCTCGACAAGCCGATGGCTAAGCAGGTGGAGCCGAAGGTACGCGTCGTGCACGTCAACGGGCGCGGATGCGAGCGACCCAATCTCGGTACGGATCGGAACGATGTCGACGTTGCGAATATCGTCGTGCCGCGCATATCCACCTGCCGGCTCGCCCAATGATCCCCTGATCTCCTGCTCCGTCAACCGCGCCGTCGCCGCTCGGCCTGCCTCCGCACTCAGGCGCAACTGAAGAAACCAGGAATCCAGGACGCGGCCGTCGGCCGAAATGGTCGCAAATCCCGCACCTGTCGCACCCCTCTGCTCCATCGCCATCTGAACTGCTCGCGCTTTGATCCACCGGATATAGACAGTCTAGGGAAGGCCACCGACGCTGACCAGACCGGCGCGCTCCCATCATCGGCGGAAACTTCGCCGGTGGATGCACAGTGCAGGGAATGGAATTGCCGATCCGGTCGGTTGAACGCCAAAGTTGTTGCCCGTATCGCCTGAACTAGAGAACGAAATTGTCCGCTCGGCAGCCTAAGGTTGGGGAGCGAAAGTGAGGGGGCGATGAACGCTATCCGAACGGGATTTTTGGACTCCATCGGCAATACGCCGTTGATCAGGCTGCGAAGAGCGTCGGAGGCCACGGGCTGCGAGATCTACGGCAAGGCCGAATTTCTCAATCCCGGCGGATCGATCAAGGATCGCGCGGCTCTCGCCATGGTCAACGATGCCGAGCGAAGCGGCAGGCTCAAGCCGGGCGGCGTCATCGTCGAAGGCACGGCGGGAAATGTCGGTATCGGCATCGCGCTCGTCGCGAATGCACGCGGCTATCGCAGCGTGATCGTGATGCCTGACACACAAAGTCAGGAGAAGAAGGACATGTTGCGGTTGTGTGGTGCGGACCTGCGACTGGTCCCCGCCGTTCCCTATTCAAATCCCGGTCATTACGCGCGCTATTCGGGTCAGCTTGCCGAAGAACTCGGTGCATTCTGGGCCAACCAGTTCGACAACACTGCCAATCGCGAGGGCCACTACCGCACGACCGGGCCCGAGATTTGGGAGCAGACGGGCGGAAAGATCGATGGCTTTACCTGTGCCGTCGGCAGCGGCGGGACCTTGGGTGGGGTTGCGCGCGCCCTCAAGGAGCGCAATCCAGCGGTCAGGATTGCGCTCAGCGACCCCATGGGAGCCGCGCTCTACAACTGGTTCACAAAGGGAGAGCTGACGAGCGAAGGCGACTCCATCACCGAAGGAATAGGGCAAGTGCGTGTGACCAGGAACCTGGAGGGCACGCCAATTGATGCGGCCTATCAGATCACGGACCAGGAAGCGTTGCCCGTCCTGTTCGATCTGATCGAGCATGAGGGGCTGGTGCTTGGCGGATCGAGTGCCATCAACATCGTCGGAGCGATGCGACTTGCGCGCGACCTCGGCCCCGGCAAGACCATCGTGACCATCCTCGCCGATGGCGGACAGCGCTATCAATCCAAGCTGTTCAACCCGGAATTTTTGCGCAAGAAGAATCTGCCCACCCCACATTGGATGGGATAGCAACCCCATCCAGCAGGCGGCGCGCTAGCGGACTGATCCTTGCTCTGCAGGCCGGAGCAAGTCGTCCAGCGCGCTCATCGAGGCCTTCCGAAGCGCGGCGAGATCGCGGGCTGCGCTCCGGCACTCCGGCGGGGACATCGACGGTGCTGCCAGCTCGACCTCGCGGCAGCGCTCGAACAGATGGACAAGGCCGAGCGCGCCGGCGGCGCTGCCGAGCTGGTGCGTGGATCGCGCGAGCTGCGCGCGGTCACCAATCGCCGCGGCCTTGGCGATGTCATCGATCAGCCCTGCGCTGGTGTCTTCCAGCAGATGGTGGAGCTTTGCGATTTGCGCGGCGCCCAGCAGCTCTTTCTGATCGTCAAGGAAATGCCGGTCGATCAATGCGCCCGCGGTGAGCTGCACTTCCGCCGGCTCGGCCTCGAGATCGTCCTCGATCGCCTCGCGCAGCGCATTGATCAGGATCGGCTTGCTGACCACCTTGGCGATTCCTGCGCCTGCAAGCCGTTCGCGGGCGCTGTGCGAGACGTCGGCGGTCACGGCGATGATGCGCGGCATCTTCGGCAAGGCCAGCTTGCCGATCTTTGATGCCGCCTCCACGCCATCCATGTCGGGCATGTGCAGGTCCATCAGGATGACGTCGAAGGCCTGATCGCGGGCAAGCGCGATGGCCGAGGCGCCGTTGTCGGCGAGGGTGGGGTGGTGGCCGAGCCGGTTCAGGATGGCTTCCCCGACCTCGCGATTGACGGGATCGTCGTCCACCAGCAGCACGCTGAGCTGCCGCGACGGCGGCGGAATTGCACCTTGCGCGACACCGCTCGCGGCGCGGCTGAGCGGCACTTCGAGGGTGAACGTGCTGCCTTCGCCCGGCGTGCTCGCCACCGTCAGCTCGCCGCGCATCAGGCGCGTGAGGCGCCGTGCGATCGCAAGGCCGAGGCCGGTGCCGCCGAACCTGCGCGCGATGCTGTCGTCCGCCTGCACGAAATCCTCAAAGATCCGCTCGTGCATGTCGGGGGCGATGCCGATGCCGGTATCGCGGACGGTGACGCGCAGCAGCACATGATCGTCGTGCTGCTCGGCGGCTGCGCTGACAGCGATCCCGCCGTGCGGGGTGAACTTGATCGCGTTGCCGATCAGGTTGAGCAGGATGCGGTTAAGCCTGACGGGATCGCCGTGTACCGAGATATCGGCCGTGGCCCCGCAGGCGAGGTCAAAGGCGAGGCCCTTGCCGAAGGCCTGCGGACGCATCAGGTCGGCCGCGGCTTCGATCAGTTGGTCCAGACGAAAATCGCGTGTCTCCAGCGTCTCGGTGCTGGCCTCCAGGCGCGCATATTCCAGGATGGCATCGACCAGCGCGATCAGCGTTTCGCCCGATGCGGCCGCGGTCGCGAGCTGGCGGCGCTGCGCTTCGCTGAGGCCGCCGTCGTCGAGCAGTTGCAGCACGCCCATGACCCCGTTCAGCGGCGTGCGCAGCTCGTGGCTGACGACGGCGAGGAAGCGCGACTTGGTCTCGTTGGCCGCCACCGCCGCGCTGCGCGCGCGCTCGGCGGCATCGTGCTCGGCAAGGGCCTGATCGCGCGCCTTCTCCAGCTCGGAGGTGCGCTCGATCACCTTGCGCTCCAGCGTCGCATAGGATTCGCGCAAATGCGCGGCCATGCGGTTGAACTGGTCGCCGAGCGCTTCCAGCTCGTCGCCGGTCTTGATCGCGAGCCGCAGGCCGAGATCGCCGCTGCCGATCCGGCGTGCGCCCTGCGTCAGGATCTGGATCGGCACGGTCATGCGCCGGCTGAGGAAGAGAGAGACCAGCACCGCACCGGCGAGCAGGATGACAAGCAAAAAGGTTGATCGCCCGATCGATGCATAGATCGGCGCATAGGCCTCGCTGAGCGGCAGCTCGACGAACACCAGCCAGCCGAGCGAGGGGACCGTCGCATAAGTCGACAGCACGCGCTGGCCCGACAGGTCCTCCTTGACGAGGCCCCCCGAGGGCGGTCCCACTCCGTCGAGCGCGGTGCGCACATCCGCATGCCGAGAGAGATCACTGCGTTGCAGTGCTGGCCACAGATCGGGATGCGCGATCAAGACCCCCTCGCGGTCGACCACATAGGCCTTGCCGGTATTGCCGACCCTGATTCCGGCGACGAGGTCCCAGATGAAGCGCAGATTGACCTCGGCGACGACCACATTGGGGTTGCGGCCGGTGCCGCGCGTGGCGATCGTCATGAACGGCTCGGTGTCGCCGAAGAAGTAGACGGGCCCGTAATAGGCCCGGCTTTCATTGGCGCCGCGGAAGGCGGGTGACGTCGAGAGATCGGCCTTGCTGCCGATCCTGTCGGCGATGCGACGCGACACGCGCACCTGCTCGCGGCCCTGTGCATCGAGCTCGGCGATCTCCGCGATCGCGGGCGAGAGGCGCAGCAGGCGGATGGCGTTGAGGCGATCGTCTTCGTTGGTCGACAGTTCCGGCGGCAGGCGCGAGAGCCATCTGATCTGGTTTTCGATCTGGCCGATGAACTGGCCGATCTGGATCGCCGCGCTTGCGGCCTGCTCGCGCTGGATCGCCGCGAGCAGCTGCTTCTGCTCGCGATAGGAGAACCAGACGTCGAAGCCGGTGTTGATGGCGAGCGCGGCGAAGGCGAGGGCGACGATCGAGACGAGATATTTGCGGAACAGCCGGCCGGGAGGCGTCCGCAAATGTCCCTGGTCGACCTGATCGTTCACTCGCGGATCTCGTCGGCACGCGCCAGCAGCGTGAATGGAATCCTCAATCCGAGTGTGTTGGCAACGCTGCGGTTGATCAATAGCTCGTATTTGCGCGGCGATTGGACCGGCAGGTCGCCAGCCTTGGTGCCGCGCAGGATGAGATCGACATAGTCTGCCG
The DNA here is from genome assembly GCF_038969555.1 of Bradyrhizobium sp. B117. NCBI lineage: Bacteria > Pseudomonadati > Pseudomonadota > Alphaproteobacteria > Hyphomicrobiales > Nitrobacteraceae > Bradyrhizobium > Bradyrhizobium sp. B117. Next base: position 6,697,450 of record NZ_CP152414.1, on the reverse strand, counting down.
AGCGCACCTCGAGCGTCGGCCCGTAGCTCATCAGCCCGCCCGCGTCCATGAAGTAGTGAAACGGATAGATCATCGGGACGCGATATTTTGAAGTTGCCGCGACGATCGCCTGGCGGTTCACCACCAGGAAGCTGTCGACGAGCGAGATCATCGCGGCCCTGGGCGGCTCGGAAAAGCGGCTGATCGCGCTCTCGATCTCCGCGGCCTTGCCGACGGGGACGAGCACCACCTCGACCCCGCATGTCACGGCCTCTGCCTCGAGGGAGTCGAGATAGTAGCGCCCGGCGCGCGGCGTCGTCGCCGGATTGAACAGGACGCCGACACGCGCGATGTCGGGCACGGCCTCCTTGATGAGCTGAAGCCATTTGCCGCCCATCTCGGGCGTGCTGCTGGTGAAGCCGGTGACGTTGCCGCCGGGATGGGCGAGGCTCTCGACGAAGCCGTTGCCGACGGGATCGTTGGAGGTGGCGAACACGATCGGGATCGTCTTGGTCGCCGCGAGCACGGCCGCGGTCTCACCTGTCGAGCCGGTCAGGATGACGTCGGGCTTGAGATCGATGAGCTCCTGGATCGCCGTCTTCAACTTGTCGGGTCCGCCGAAGCTCGAGCGGAGCTCGAAGCGGTAATTGATCCCTTCGACCCAGCCGCGTTGCCTCAGACCTGCGATGAGACCACCGAGCCGGGTGGTCGCAGCTTCGGTCATGCTGCGCCTCGTCAGTTCGTCGTCGAGCGCCAATGCCGTCAGCGTGGCGACGATACGCATGCGATCCGGCGTTGCGCCGAGCGCGAAGAAGCCCGCGGCAGTTGCGCCGGCGAGGCGAAGGAAATCGCGGCGGGCGACCGCCGGCACAGCGCGGGCAGAAGCGGGCCGCTCAATCATGAAATGTTTCGCAAAAATTGTCCCTGACGCAGTGCATATCCCGAAAGGCCAGCAACCACAATTGATGAAAAACTGCGTTTATGAATGCTCATTCGCAGCCTTTGGCAGCCCGATACCGTAAGCCTACGCGGCCAGGCACGCAGACCATTCGGGCGGGCCAGAACATCACCTTCAACAGTCTGGCCGCAACGGGCACCAGCACCGACGCCGGCAATATCGCGGTGACGGCGACCAACGGGTTCGTCCTGGCGCAGACGGTCCTGGTGAACGGGACGGCGACGCAGGGCTCGGTCGCGGCCAATGGCTCGGCCTCGCTGAGCGCCGGCACGACCAACACCGGCAGGGTGCTGACCGCAGCCACCGGCTCCGGCGCGATCACCGGCGGTGGCCTCGTGAACTGGAACACGCTCGCCGCCGGAGCCTCGCTCGCGATGACCTCGAGCGGCAGCAGCATCACGCTCGATACGGCCCATAGCGGCGGCAGCATGACCTTGCAGGCCCGGCAGAACGTGACGTTCAGCCAGCTCACCACCGACGGCGCGCCGAGCGATGCCGGCGCCGTCGGCATCATCGCCGCTACCGGCATGCTGGCGGGGGGATCGATCAATGCCCATGGATCCGCCAGCCTGATCGCGGCGACATCGAACACCGGCCACTGGCGAGCTGGCAATACACGCAGGAAAAGCTGCTGCCGGGCGACCAGATTTTCTCGATCGGCGGCCCGACCACCGTGCGCGGCTATCCCTCCAACGCGGCGTCCGGCGACAGCGGCTATTATTTCAACGCCGAGTTGCACTACAATTGGTCGCAATGGCTGAGCGGTTTTGACACCTACATCTTCACCGATTGGGGTGCAGTGTATTCGACCTTCCCCGGCATCACCGAAATGGCCTCGGTCGGCGTCGGCTTCTCCTGGACCTACGCGCCGTTCATGACCTTCGAAGCGAATTACGCGACGCCGCTGAGGATGGCCGTCTCGACCCAGAACCATTACGAGGCCTATGGCCGCGTCATCTTGCGGCCGCTGTTGATGTTCCAGAAACAGGAAAGCGCCGCGCCGGTGGCGGCCGGCAAGAGCAAGTCGTAGCGAAAGATTGTCTCTCTCCGTCGTCATTGCGAGGAGCTCTTGCGACGAAGCAATCCAGATTCCCTCCGCGGAGGGACTCTGGATTGCTTCGCTACGCTCGCAATGACGACGGAGAGTGCGGCCTTAGCGCCGCAGCGTGAACTCGCCCGCGCCGCGGCGATGCTCCCATTTCGCCTGCTCGAGCTCAGGCTGGTCGCATTCAGCTTCCGGATAGCCGACGCAGAGATAGGCGATGAATTTCCACGTGTCCGGCACGTCGAGAATGGCGTGTATGCGATCGGGATTCAGGATCGATACCCAGCCGAGGCCGATGCCTTCGGCGCGCGCGGCGAGCCACATCGCGGTGATCGCCGCGACCACGGAATATTCCGTCGTCTCGGGCATGGTGGCGCGGCCGAGGCCGTGGCCGATGTCGCTGGCCTTGTCGGCGAACACGGCGAGGTGGCCGGGCGCCTGTTCGAGCCCCGACAGTTTGAGCGTGGCATAGCGCGCGGCGCGTTCGCCGGCATACGCACCGAGCGCATCGGCGTTGCACGCCCTAAAATCGTCGATCACAGCGCCGCGCCGGGCGGCATCGTCGACGGTGACGAAGCGCCAGGGCTGGCTGAGGCCGACAGAGGGCGAGAGGCAGGCGGTCTCGATCAGGCGGTCGATGGCGCCGTCCGGCAAGGAATCGCTGCGAAAGCGGCGCACGTCGCGGCGCCACACAAACAGCTCGTGCAATTGCCGGCGGAAGGTGTCGTCGAACTCGACCATCGCCTCAACGTCCGATCTGAAAGGCTGCGGCGACCAGCAGGATCAGGATTTCGCCGATCTGCTCGAACGCGCCGAGAATGTCGCCGGTCTGCCCGCCGATCTGGCGAATCGCAAGCCGTGCCAGCAGCAGCCCGGCGAGCGAGAGCAGGATCAGGCCGACCAGCGCCTTGCCCGGCCCCAACGCCAGAGCAAGCGCGAGCGTTCCAAACGCGAAGGCGATAGCGACGCTGCGGCCCGGCGGCACTCCCGCGCTGGCCGACAATCCGTCCGCCCGCGCCGGCGGGACCAGCGACATGAACGCCGGCACGCCCGCGCGCGCCGCGGCATGCGCGGCGCAGAGCGCAAGCGTGACGGCCGCGGGACTGGCGATCGCCGCGAGCGCGCTCCAGCGCAGGCCGAACGACAGGATGAGAGCGCAGACACCATAGGTGCCGATCCGGCTGTCGCGCATGATCTCGAGCTTGCGCTCGCGGGTGCGGCCGCCGCCGAGCCCGTCGGCGGTATCGGCAAGCCCGTCCTCGTGCAGCGCGCCGGTGATGAGTGTGGTCGCAGCCAGCGCGAGCAGGGCGGCAAGGTTCGGTGTCAGCCCGAAGCGGATGGCGAGCTTGTAGACCAAGGCGCCGGCAAGGCCGACCAGCAGTCCCGCGACGGGGAGGGCCCAGGTTGCGCGCGCGACCGCCCCGTCGCCCGCGGGTTTTGACGATGCCACGGGCAGGATCGTGACGAATGACGCCGCCATCCTGAGATCGGCGATGATGTCTTTCAACAATTCGGCGCGCGGAATCATTTCAGTTTCATCGGCAGGCCGGCAACGACGAACTCGACCTCGTCGGCGACAGCGGCGATGGTCTGGTTCATGATCCCGGCGGCGTCGCGATAGCTGCGCGCCAGCGCATTGTCAGGGACGATGCCGAGGCCGACCTCGTTGGTGACGAAGACGGCGGGGCTTTTCAGGCGGGGCAGGGCGCCGGCGAGCTCTCTCACTTCACGTTCCCAGTCGCGCTCTGCGTGCATCAGGTTTGAGAGCCACAGCGTCAGGCAGTCCACCAGCCTTGCGCCGCTGCCATCGGTTGCGAGTAGTGCGGGCACGAGATCGAGCGGCACCTCGCGCTCGATCCAGTCTGTTCCGCGCCGCTCGCGATGTTTTGCGATGCGCGCCTCCATTTCCGCATCGAGCGCCTCGGCCGTCGCGACATAGACGGGCTGCCCCGGAAAGGCGCGCGTGCGCATTTCCGCACGCTTGCTCTTGCCCGATCGCGCTCCGCCGGTGATCAAGATGACGGCCATCAAATTCTCCTTGGGCCTGACTAACCACCAAACGCGGCCAAAGACAAAGCCGAAATCAGGCGGGCAGGGGCTTGCGCTCGCCGCTCGCTTTGCGCAACAGGGGCGGGACAGGAGGCAGGCTTGGGCTTTGCGGGTGCGATGGTGGTGGCGATGGCGGTGGATGCCCTTTCGGGCTGGCCGTCATGGCTGTTCGCGCGGATCGGCCATCCCGTGACCTGGTTGGGCCGGCTGATCGGTGCCATCGACACGGCCTGGAATCGCGATTCCGACCCGCCGGCGCTCCGCCGCGCTGCGGGTATTGCCGGCGCGCTCGTGGTGATTGCGCTCTCGGTCGCGGTCGGCTGGGTACTTCAATCCTTGGTACGCTCGAGCTGGATTCAGATCGTGTTAGTGGGCATCCTGGCTTGGCCGCTGGTCGCGTTGCGTTCGTTGCATGATCACGTCGCCGCCGTCGCGCAGCCGCTGCAGGCCGGTGACATCGCCGCTGCGCGCGACGCGGTCTCGCGCATCGTCGGTCGCGATCCAGCGGCGCTCGATGAAGCCGGTATCGCGCGCGCGGCGATCGAGAGTCTTGCGGAAAATGCCTCCGACGGCATCGTCGCGCCGGTGTTCTGGGGAGCACTGTTCGGCCTGCCCGGCATTTTGGGCTACAAGGCGATCAACACGCTGGATTCCATGATCGGTCATCGCAGCGAACGGCACGAGGCCTTCGGCTGGGCCGCGGCGCGCATCGACGATGTCGCCAACTTCATTCCGGCGCGCCTGACCGGGTTTCTGTTCGTGCTGCTTTCACAGCGCCGATCCGAGGCGCTGGCGTGCATGACGCGCGATGCGCGCCGTCACCGTTCTCCCAACGCCGGCTGGCCGGAAGCGGCGATGGCCGGTGCGCTCGGTGTGCGGCTCAGCGGCCCCCGGATCTACCATGGCAGCGTCACGAACGAGCCCTGGCTCAACGAAGGCGCGCGCGATCCGCGTCCCGCGGACATCGGCGAGGGACTGAATGTCTACCGCCGCGCCATGCTGCTGCTCGCCGGCCTGCTTGCGATCCTCGCCTTCGCGTGAAAGAACGGGACATGCGCGAGCACGGTGGAAATCTCGATCTGGCCCAGCAGCGGTTCGGCGGCCGCGCCGAGGACTGGATCGATCTGTCGACCGGGATCAACCGGCTGCCTTATCCCGTGGGCGAGGTGAGCGCGCGTGCGTGGAGTGCGCTGCCGTCGCGGGCCGAGATCGAGACGTTGCACCAGGCGGCGCGGCATGCCTACCATACGAGCGCACCGCTCGTCGCGATGGGCGGCGCGCAGGCCGCCATTCAATTGCTGCCACAACTCGCTGTGCCCGGCCGCGCGTGTATCCTCACGCCGACCTACAATGAATATGCCGGCGTGCTGTCGGCCGCGGGCTGGAACGTCCAGGAGGTCGCGCAACTCGACGCGCTGGCGGGCGCGGACCTTACCATCGTGGTCAATCCCAATAATCCTGATGGCCGAAGCTTTGCGCCAGAGGATCTGCTGGCCTTGCTGCCGCGCGTCGGCCGTCTCATCGTGGACGAGAGCTTTGTCGACGCCGTTCCGCATCTGTCGCTGGCGCCGGAAGCGGATCGGTCGGGATTGCTGATCCTGCGCTCGTTCGGAAAGTTCTATGGTCTTGCCGGCCTGCGGCTTGGGTTCGCGATCGGCAATGCGGCCGACATCGGCAAGCTGGCGGCGGCATCAGGTCCATGGCCGGTGTCGGGCGCAGCCATCGCGATCGGCAGCCGCGCCTTGCGTGACGACGCGTGGGCCGAGGCGACATCGGCGCGGCTTGTTCGCGATTGTGTCCGTCTCGATGAGATGGCGCGCGGGCAAGGATGGACGCTTGTTGGTGGCGCGCCGTTGTTTCGTCTCTACGAGACGCCAGATGCACTCGCGGCGCAGGAGAAACTTGCGCGTAGCCATGTCTGGTCGCGCGTGTTCGCGAAAGAGCCGACATGGCTGCGGCTCGGGCTTCCCGGCAGCGAAGCCGAGTGGATGCGCCTCGCCGAAATCCTAGCGCGCTAGCGCGAGCAGGCCCTCGACATCGAGATGTTTTTCGATGTGATCGGCGAGGGCGTCGAGCGCGCTTTCGACGCGGGCTTGATATGGCTCGTCTCCGGCGGGGATGTCGAGCTTCGTCAAAAACGCCTTGCGAAAATCATCCGACGTGAACAGGCCATGCAGATAGCTGCCCTGCACGCGGCCATCCCGGGAGATCGCGCCTTCCGGCGCGCCGTTCAGTTTCGCGAACGGCCGGGCACGATCGGGCCCCTCGGTACGGCCGATGTGGATCTCGTAGGCTTCGATCGGCTGATCCGTCGCAGCGTGGACGGCTACAACCCGCGTCAACGTCTTCTGCGGGCTCATGACCGTCTCAACATCGAGAAGCCCGAGGCCCGGCGTGTCGCCTGCGGGGCCTTCAATGCCATCGGGGTCGGCAACGCTGCGGCCCAGCATCTGATAGCCGCCGCAGAGGCCGAGCACATGGCCGCCGCGGCGATGATGCGCCAAGAGATCGATGTCCCAGCCCTGCGCGCGCAAAAAGGCGAGATCGCCGCGGGTGGACTTTGAGCCGGGGATGATCACGAGCCTGACATCGCCGGGGATCGCTTCGCCCGGGCGTACCATCACCAAGTCAACGCCAGGCTCGAGCTTGAGCGGATCGAGATCGTCGAAGTTGGCGATGCGCGAGAGCGCAAGGCAGGCGATCTTGCACTGGCCGGGCTTGCGCGCGTCACTGAGGCCCAGCGCATCCTCGGCCGGCAGTTCGCCCGCACGGGCGAACCAGGGCAGCACGCCGAGGCCGCGCCACGCGGTCTTCTGTTCGATCAGCCTGTAGCCGTCGTCGAACAGCGTGGGATCGCCGCGGAACTTGTTGATGACAAAGCCCCGGATCATCGCGGCATCATCCGGGTCGATCACCGTCTTGATGCCGACGAGCTGGGCGATGACGCCGCCGCGGTCGATATCGCCAACGAGCACGACCGGCACATCGGCCTTGCGCGCAAAGCCCATATTGGCGATGTCGGCCTTGCGCAAATTCACCTCGGCCGGGCTGCCGGCGCCTTCGACCAGCACTAGATCAGCACGCCCCTTGAGCCGCTCAAAGCTCTCCAGCACGGCGCCCATCAGCTGTGGCTTCATCGCGGCGTATTCGCGCGCCCGCGCCGTCGCGATGCGTTTGCCATGCACGACGATTTGCGCGCCGACGTCGGTCTCGGGCTTCAGCAGCACCGGGTTCATGTCGGTGTGCGGCTCGACGCCGGCGGCGAGCGCCTGCAATGCCTGCGCGCGGCCGATCTCGCCGCCATCGACGGTAACGGCCGCGTTGTTCGACATGTTCTGCGGCTTGAAGGGAAGCACGCGCAAGGCCCGCCGTGTGAAGGCGCGCGCGAGACCGGCGACGATGAGCGACTTGCCCACGTCCGAGCCGGCCCCCTGGATCATCAGCGCGCGTGCCATCGACTTCAGAACTCGACGCCGGCCTGCGCCTTGATGCCGGAGCGGAACGGATGCTTGACCAGCGTCATCTCGGTGACGAGATCGGCGATCTCGATCAGCTCGTCCTTGGCGTTGCGCCCGGTGAGCACGACATGCGTCATCGGCGGCTTCGAGGTTGTCAGGAACTCGACGACCTCGGCGATATCGAGATAGTCGTAGCGCAGCGCGATGTTGATCTCGTCGAGCACGACCATGCGCAGGTTCTCGTCTGATATCAGCTCCTTGGCCTTCTCCCAGCCGGCGCGCGCCGCCGCGATGTCACGGGCGCGGTCCTGCGTTTCCCACGTAAAACCTTCGCCCATGGCGTGGAACTGGCAGAGCTCACCGAAATGGCCGGTGAGCAGGCGCCGCTCGCCGGTGTCCCAGGCACCCTTGATGAACTGCACCACGGCGCAGGGGAAGCCATGGGCGACGCAGCGCACGATCATGCCGAAGGCCGACGACGACTTGCCCTTGCCGGCGCCGGTGTGGACGATGATGAGGCCCTTCTCGCCGCTCTTGGTCGCCATGATCTTGTCGCGGGCGGCCTTCTTCTTCGCCATTTTCTGGGCGTGCCGGGCGTCGGTTTCCTCAGCTGGTTGGGTATCCGGTTCAGGCGTCATTGGTCCCGGTCCTTCGGCTTGACAAGAGGCGGCCGGGGGCAAATGGTGGCCCGGCACTGGTTCCTGTCCTATGACAGGCGAAGAGGGAATGCGATAGGGTCCGAATCGGCAAGATTTGGGTCCAAAATGCAGCCGCCCCCGCGACCGTGACCGGAGAGATGCCCGAAGCCACTGATCCCCCGGGATCGGGAAGGCGGGGATCGAAGGGCCAAAACCCTGCTCCGCAAGCCGGGAGACCTGCCAGCGCGGACGAGTTTTGGACCGGCGGACGGGGTGTTCCGCGACGGGGGAACGGGCCTTCAGGAGAATGGTCCGTGTGCCTCTTCGCCTCCCGCTGTTATTCTGGAAGAGGCGATGACCGTCACACTTCACGTCTGCATCACCTGCCGCGCCGGCCAGACGCTTGGCGAGGGCGAGACGACGCCCGGCAAGCGCCTGCACGGCGCGATCCTCGAGGCCGGCGTGCCCGAGGGCGTCCGCGTGGTTCCCGTCGAATGCCTCTCTGCATGCAGCCAGGGCTGCTCGGTCGCGCTGAGCGCGCCGGGGCGCTGGTCCTATGTCTATGGCCGCCTGTCGGATGCGAATGCGCAAGACGTGATCGCCGGTGCTGCGGCCTATGCGGCCGCGCCCGACGGCCTCGTGCCCTGGCGCAGCCGGCCCGAAATCTTCCGCAAGCAGTCGCTTGCCCGCATTCCCCCCATTGCCGTGTTGCCGGAGGCCGCCGAATGAACTCGCTCGCAAAAGTCCCTGTGACGGTGGTCACGGGCTTCCTCGGCTCCGGCAAGACGACGCTGATCCAGCATCTGCTCAGCAATGCCAATGGCAAGAAGCTCGCCGTGCTCGTCAACGAGTTCGGCAGCGAGGGCGTCGATGGTGAGATTTTGAAGTCCTGCGCCGACGCCAATTGCCCGGAGGAGAACATCGTCGAGCTCGCCAATGGCTGCATCTGCTGCACCGTCGCCGATGATTTCATTCCGACCATGGAGCAGCTGCTGGCGCGGCCGGTGCGGCCCGATCACATCCTGATCGAGACCTCGGGCCTGGCGCTGCCAAAACCGCTGCTGAAGGCATTCGATTGGCCGGAGATCCGCTCGCGCATCACCGTCGACGGCGTGATCGCGCTCGCCGATGCCGAGGCCGTTGCCGCCGGTCGCTTCGCGCCCGATCCGGATGCGGTCGAAGCCCAGCGCGCCGCCGACGAAAATCTCGATCACGAGACGCCGCTGTCGGAAGTGTTCGAGGACCAGATCGCCTGCGCCGACATCGTGCTGCTGACCAAGGCCGATCTCGCCGGTAGCGCCGGCATCGAAGCCGCCAAGGCCGCGATCGCCGCCGAGATGCCGCGCCGCGTGCCGATGCTTCCCGTCACCGACGGCGCGATCGACGCGCGCGTCATCCTCGGGCTCGGCGCTGCCGCCGAGAACGATCTCGCCGCGCGCCCCTCGCACCATGACGGCGAGGAAGAGCACGAGCACGATGATTTCGCATCGGTCGTGATCGACCTTCCGGAAGTTGCGGATGTCGATGTGCTGGTCGCGTCAGTGCAGAAGCTCGCGCGCGAACAGAATGTGCTGCGCGCCAAGGGCTATATCGCGGTCGCGGGCAAGCCGATGCGCCTGCTGTTGCAGGCCGTCGGCGAGCGCGTTCGCCACCAGTTCGACAAGCCCTGGGGCGCGGGCCTCAGGCAGTCAAAACTCGTCGTGATCGGCGAGCATGGCGATATCGACGAGGCCGCGATCAAGGCGGGATTGGGAGTCTGATGCACGTCGTCTTCCGCGAGAGCCGGGGTCTCGAGGAGACCGCGACACCAAGGGACATCGGCCAGGACCCGGCCGATCTCGTGGTGCTCTCGTACTCGGATTCCGACCTTGCCGCGTTCGCGGCGGGCTGGCGGCGCGGCCGTAGCAGCCTGCCGTCGCTGCGGCTCGCCAATCTCGCGGAGCTGCGTCATCCGCTCTCGGTCGACACCTATATCGAGCGCACGCTGTCGCAGGCGCGCGGCATTCTGGTGCGTCTGATCGGCGGGGAATCTTATTGGCCCTATGGCCTTGCGGCGCTCCAGCAACTCGCCAAGGATCGCAGCATCGTGCTGGCCGTGCTGCCGGCCGACGGCCGCGACGACACGCGGCTCGATGCCTACTCGACTTTGCCGGTCTCGACACTGCGGCGGCTGAAGGTGCTCTGTGACACCGGCGGTCCCGTTGCAGCCCAAGCCGCGATTGCTCAGCTCGCGCTGGCCTCGGGCCTTTATGCCGGTCCAGTCGTCGGCGAGATGACCGTGCCCGAAATGGGCTTTTATGATCCCGCGCGTGGTGTCATTGCCGCGCCGGCGTCGGGCGAGGGGAAGCCGCTCGCGCTGGTGACCTTCTATCGCTCTTACCTCACTGCCGCTGACACCGGCCCGGTCGATGCCCTGATCGCCGCGCTGCGCGAGAAGGGCTTTGACGTCTATGGCGTGTTCGTCACCTCACTGAAGGCCCCGGGCGCCGCGGATTGGCTACGGGAGCATCTCGCACAGCATCCTCCGGCGGCGATCCTCAATGCGACGGCGTTCTCTGCCGTCGGCGATGACGGCACGACGCCGTTCGATGCCGCGCCGTGTCCGGTGTTCCAGGTCGCGCTCTCCACCGCGCGGCGCGAGGACTGGTCGGAATCGCTGCGCGGCCTGTCGCCCGGCGACCTGGCGATGCACGTGGTGCTGCCCGAGGTCGATGGCCGCGTGTTCGCGGGCGTGGTGAGCTTCAAGTCGGCGGCGGAGCGCGATCCGGATCTGCAATTCTCGCATCTGGCGCATCGGCCGGACGAGGATCGCGTGAAGGCAGTCGCCGCGCGCGTTGCGGCGTGGCGGAATCTTGCGGAGAAGCCGGCTGCCGAGAAGCGCGTCGCCATCGTGCTCTCGAACTATCCGGGCCGGCCGCACCAGATCGCGCATGCGGTTGGGCTCGATGCGCTGGCTTCGGTCGAGGCCTTGGTGTCCGACCTCGCGGCGGCCGGCTTCGATGTTGCGCCGGTCCATCTGCTCGCCGAGACGCTGCTGAAACAGCATTCGACCTGGAGTGTCGCCGATTATCGCGCGGCACTCGTGCGCCTGCCGCAAACCCTGCAGGACGATCTCGCGCAAGCCTGGGGCGCGCCGGAGAGTGATCCAGGCTGTCGCGATGGCGCATTCCATTTCGCAGCCATCGCTTGCGGCCAATCGATCATCGCGGTCCAGCCGGAACGCGGCGACGTGACCACGCGTGATACCGACTATCACGATCTCGCCCGTACGCCGCGCCACGGCTATGTCGCGTTCTATCTTTGGCTCCGCGAGCAGGGGATTGATGCCGTCGTGCACATGGGCGCGCACGGGACGCTGGAATGGTTGCCGGGGAAATCCGTGGCGCTGTCGTCGCAATGCTGGCCGGAAGCGTTGATCGGCGATCTCCCCGTCATCTATCCCTTCATCGTCAACGATCCCGGCGAGGCTGCGCAGGCCAAACGGCGCATAGGTGCTGTCACCATCGGCCATCTGCCGCCGCCGCTCGAGCAATCCACGGTGCCGGAAGGTTTGCGCCGGCTCGAACGCCTGCTCGACGAATATTCGACCGCCGATGGTCTCGATCCCGCCCGTCGCCAGCGCCTGATCGCGGCGATCCGTGACGAGGCCCGTGCAGCGGGCCTCGAAGACGATCTCGGTCTCGATGCATCGGCTGCACCGGCGGAAGCCATTCCGCGCATCGACCGCTTCGTTTGCGATCTCAAGGAAAGCCAGTTCGGCGATGGCCTGCATGTGTTTGGTCGGGGCGCCTGCGGCGAGGCGGAACGGGGCGCGCTGCGCGCCGCGCTCGCAGGGCAGCGCGTCGCGCCGGGGCCGTCGGGTTCGCCCTATCGCGGACGTCAGGACGTGCTGCCGACGGGGCGCAATCTGTTCGCCGTCGATCCGCGCGCGGTGCCGACCCCGTCGGCACATGCGCAGGGGGTAAAACTCGCTGAAGAACTGCTCCGCCGCCATTTGCAGGATCACGGCGACTGGCCGAAAGGCCTCGTCGTCGATCTCTGGGGCTCGGCGACGATGCGCACCGCGGGCGAGGAGTTTGCGATGGCGCTGCATCTGGCCGGTCTCGCGCCGCGCTGGGATCATGCGTCGGGCCGCGTCACCGGCTACGACATCATTGCGCCGGCTGAGCTCGGCCGTCCCCGCATCGACGTCACGCTGCGGGTGTCGGGACTCTTCCGTGATGTCTTTTCGGGCCTCGCGCAATTGTTCGAGGCGGCATCCGAGGCGCTCGCATCGCGCGTCGAAGAGGGCGACGAGAATCCGTACCGCCAGCGCGCCTCGCGCGTGTTCGCGCCGCGGCCCGGACAATACGGCGTTGGCCTCTCGGCGATCCCCGATGCTTTCACGCAAGAGACGCGCGATTCCGCCGGCGAAGCCTGGCTGTCGGCATCGTCCTGGGCATTCTCCGCCGATGGCGAGATCAAGCCCGATCGCGCCGGCATCGAGCAGCGACTGGCATCCGCCGATGCCTTCGTTCACGTCCAGGATTTGCCGGAGACCGATCTGCTGCTCGCCGCCGACTATGCCGCGCACGAAGCCGGCGTCGCGGCGGCTGCCGCGCATCTCGGCGAGGCCGGACCTTCGCTCTATCACCTCGACACGACGCGCCCCGAGCAGCCGCATGCGCGCACGCTGACGGAAGAGATTTCGCGCGTGGTTCGCGCGCGCGCGGCTAACCCAACCTGGATCGCCGGCATGATGCGTCACGGTTTTCGCGGGGCCGCCGAGATCGCCGCGACACTCGAGCACATGGCGGCTTTCGCGCATCTGGCCGGCGCCGTGCCGCCGCATCTGTTCGATCTCTATTATGACGCGACGCTTGGCGATGCCGACGTTCGCGCCTTCATGGCCCACGAAAACCCGGCGGCGCTCGCCGCCATGGAGATCTGCTTCACGCGCCTGCACGAGGCCTCGCTCTGGCGAACGCGCCGCAATTCGATCGCGGCTGCGCTGCGAGAGGCGTCATGAGCGCATCGATGGTCAAGGGCTGGTGCCCCGGCGCGCTGCGCCCGATGCAATCGGGCGATGGGCTCGTGGTCCGCGTGCGACCGTTCGGCGGACGGCTCGAGGCAAACCAGATCGCCGGGCTTGCCGAGCTCGCCGAGCGCCACGGCAACGGTCTCATCGACGTGACCAGCCGCGCCAACCTCCAGATCAGGGGTGTGAGCGAGGAGAGCCATCGGCCGCTGATCGACGGCCTTGCGCGGTTGCAATTGCTCGATCCCGACGCTGACATCGAAGCCCGCCGCAACATCCTGGTGACGCCGTTCTGGACTGCCGGTGACGAGACGCAGGCGCTTGCCGCGGAGCTTGAAGAAGCGCTCGCCGACAGCGCGCTCGATCTTCCCACCAAATTCGGCTTCGCCATCGACGACGGCAAGTCGCGTGTGCTCGCCGGCGATTCCGCCGACGTGCGGATCGAGCGCGATCACGGCGGCCATCTGCTGGTGCGGGCCGATGGCGCAAGGTTTGGCTGTTCCGTCGCGCGCGGAGAGGCGGTGAATGCGGCGCTTGCGCTCGCAGGCTGGTTCATCGCCTCCGGCGGCGCGAAGGGCGGACGTGGGCGCATGGCCGCCCACATCGCGGCCGGCGCGGCATTGCCCGCGGCCTTGCGCGGCGAGACCGAGCCGGCGCCCGTGATGGCGGCGTCGCGGCCCGGCCATTATCCGCATGGCGCCCTGGTCGGCGTTGCGTTCGGGCAGATGCTGCACACCACGCTGCATCAGTTTTCCGGTTGCGGTCATGCGCTACGCATGACGCCATGGCGGATGGTGCTGAGCGAAGGCAAGCGCGAGATGCCGACCGCGGCTGGCCTCATCACCGAGCCTCACGATCCGGCGCTGCGCGTGATCGCCTGCAGCGGCGCGCCGCGCTGCCGCGAAGCGCATGCCGACACGCGCGCGCTGGCGGCCGCGCTGGCACCGCGCATCGCCCTCGACACGAAGCTCCATGTCTCCGGCTGCGCCAAGGGCTGCGCCCGCTCCGGAGCGTCGCCGGTGACGCTGGTTGCGACCAGCGCCGGCTTCGATCTCGTGCGGAACGGCTCGACCCGCGACGAGCCGGTCCTGCGCGGTCTGAACTGTGCCGACATCGTCAGCGATCCCTCCATTCTGGTCGGAGGGCACTGATGCCGCACATTTACGAGACCGACGGCGCGGCGATCTACCGGCAGTCCTTTGCGACCATCCGGGCCGAAGCCGATCTTGCGCGGTTCACACCCGACGAGGAGCAGGTCGTGGTGCGGATGATCCATGCCGCGGGCATGGTCGGGCTGGAAGCGCATATCCGTTTCACATCAGGCATGGCGACCGCCGCGCGCGCCGCCTTGCAGAAGGGCGCGCCGATCCTGTGCGACGCGCGCATGGTCTCGGAAGGGATTACGCGCGCCAGACTTCCTGCGGCGAACGCCGTGATCTGCACGCTCGGCGACGAGGCCGTTCCCGCGCTGGCGCAGTCCATGCGCAACACGCGCTCGGCCGCCGCGCTCGAGCTCTGGCGCCCGCATCTCGAAGGCGCGATCGTTGCGATCGGCAATGCTCCGACCGCGCTGTTCCATCTGCTCAACATGCTGGAGGACCAAAGCTGTCCGCGGCCCGCGGCGATCATCGGCTGCCCGGTCGGTTTTGTCGGCGCGGCCGAGTCCAAGGCGGCGCTGATGGCGGATCCGCCGGTGCCGGCGCTGACGGTCGAGGGCCGCCTCGGCGGCTCCGCGATCACGGTTGCCGCCGTGAACGCGCTCGCGAGCCGGAGCGAATAGAGATGGGACGCATCATCTGCTGCGGTCTCGGCCCCGGTGATCCTGATTTGATGAGCGTGCGCGCTGATCGCACGGTGCGCGGCGCCAAGCACGTCGCCTACTTCCGCAAGAAGGGCCGGCCCGGCCAGGCGCGGCGCATCGTCGAGGGCATGCTGGCGGCCGACGTCACCGAATATCCCATGGAATATCCGGTCACGACAGAAATTGCGTTCGACAGCCGTGAATACGTTCAGCTGCTGGGCGGTTTCTACGACGAATGGGCCGAGCGCCTCGCGCGGCTTTCGCGCGCGGTCGACGTCGTGGTGCTCTGCGAGGGCGATCCCTACTTCTACGGCTCCTTCATGCACCTGTACTCGCGGCTGCAAGGGCGCGTCGAGATCGAGGTGATCGCGGGCATTCCCGGCATGGTCGGCTGCTGGAACGGCGTGGGCCAGCCGATCGCGCTCGGCGACGACGTGACGACGGTGCTGATGGGCACGCTTCCCGAGGATGAGCTCGAACGCCGCATGCGCGATTCCGATGCGCTGGTCATCATGAAGACCGGGCGCAATCTCGCAAAGGTGCGCCGTGCGCTCGCATCCGCCGGGCGGCTCGATGATGCCTGGCTGGTCGAGCGCGGCACCATGCCCGGCGAGCGCGTGGTGCGGCTCGCCGAGATCGATGCCGCCGATTGTCCTTACTTTGCTATCGTGCTGGTGCACGGCAAGGGCCGGCATCTGGACGCGGCCGAATGACGGGCACGCTGACCATCGCAGGCCTCGGGCCGGGCAGCGATGCGCTGGTGACGCCCGAGGTCTCCGCCGCGCTTGCCGCCGCGACCGATATTTTGGGCTATGCGCCCTATGTCGCGCGCGTGCCGCTGCGGCCGGGACTTACGCTGCATCCGTCGGATAATCGCGAGGAGTTGCAGCGTGCCGGCGACGCCTTGCGGCTTGCCGCCGAAGGCGGCCATGTCGTTGTCGTGTCCTCCGGCGACCCCGGCGTGTTCGCGATGGCCTCGGCCGTGTTCGAGGCACTGGAGCAGGCGCCGCAATATCAAAAACTGCCGATCCGCGTGCTGCCCGGCATCACCGCGATGCTGGCGGCGGCGGCGCGCGCCGGCGCGCCGCTCGGCCATGATTTCTGTGCGATCAATCTCTCCGACAATCTCAAGCCCTGGGCGGTGATCGAGAAACGCTTGCGGCTCGCGGCCGAAGCCGACTTTTCGATTGCGATGTACAATCCGCGCTCGGCGAGCCGGCCGGAGGGATTTGGTCGCGCGCTCGCAGTTTTGAGGGATGCTGGTTGTAGCGACCGCCTGGTCATCTTCGCGCGCGCGATCAGCTCGGCCGACGAGAAGATCGAGACTGTCACGCTGAACGAGGCGACGCCTGAAATGGCTGACATGCGTACGCTGGTGATCATCGGCAATTCGCAGACACGCCGCGTCGGCCGCTGGGTCTACGCACCGAGGCGTGTAGAATGACCGAGCCACTCCATCACCTCGGCCACGCTCTCCACACAAGGCCTTTCAGGCAGGCGCGGTCGCGAGATCATGATCACGGGCAGGCCGAGCGTGCGGGCGGCGTCGATCTTGGCGCGGGCGCCGTCGCCGCCGGAATTGCGGGCGACGATCCAGGCGATGCCGCGACCGCGCAGCATCTCGAGCTCGCCCTCGAGCGTAAACGGTCCGCGCGACACGATCACATCGGCTGCGAAGGGCAGGGGCGCTTCGGGCGGGTCGACGAACCGCAGCGTATAGGCATGCTGCGGCTTGCTCGCGAACGGGGCGATGTGCTGGCGGCCGATGGCAAGGAACACGTTTGCCGGCGCGTCGGGCAACGCGGCGACCGCCGCATTGACGTCGCGAATCTCGATCCAGTTGTCGCCGGGCACTTTCGTCCAGGGTGGACGTTCGAGCGCAATCAGCGGCGTGCCGGTCTCGACGCACGCCGCAACCGCGTTGCGGCTCATCTCGGCGGCGAAGGGATGCGTCGCGTCGATCACATGCGTGATGGCCTCGCTGCGGATATAGTCGGCGAGCCCGCTGACGCCGCCGAACCCGCCGATGCGGGTCGGCAGCGGCTGATCGGCGGGCGTGCGGGTGCGGCCGCCGTAGGAATAGACGGCGTCGATCTGTGTGCGCGCGATCTCCGCCGCGAGCACGCTCGCATCGGCAGTTCCGCCCAGTATGAGGGCGCGTATCATGGCTGATCCCTGGCTGACCATCATCGGTATCGGCGAAGATGGCCTTGACGGGCTGTCGGAGGCAAGCCGAAACGCGCTTGCCAAAGCGGAAACTGTTTTTGGCGGCGAGCGTCACCTCTCGCTTGCAGACGTTGGCAGCCGCGGCCACCCCTGGCCGGTGCCGTTCGATGCAGATGTCGTGCTGAGCTGTCGCGGCCGGCCGACGGCGGTGCTCGCTTCGGGCGATCCGTTCTGGCACGGCGCCGGCGCAAGCCTTGCCGAAAAGCTCGATGCAGGAGAGTGGACCGCGCATTCCGCGCCGTCGACCTTCTCGCTTGCCGCCGCGCGGCTAGGCTGGCGTCTCGAAACTGCTGCCTGTTTCGGCCTCCACGCCGCACCATTCGAGCGTCTCATTCCGCATCTGGCGAATGATGCTCGCATCCTCTGCCTCGTGCGTGACGGGAAGGCGCCCGGCGACCTCGCGAAATGGCTCAGCGAGCGCGGATGGGGCGCCTCGGCGTTTTGGACGCTCGCCGCGCTCGGTGGGCCGCGCGAAAGCATCGTTGAACATCGCGCCGACGGCTTTGCGGGCGATCTCGCCGGAAATCTGGTCGCAATTGCCGTCGAGGCGAGAGGCGGGCGAGGCATTCCTCGCAGCTCCGGACTTTCGGACGATCTCTTCGTCCACGACGGCCAGATCACCAAGCGGCCGGTGCGCGCGCTCGCGCTCTCGGCGCTGGCGCCGCGTGCCGGGGAACGGCTGTGGGATGTCGGCGCCGGTTCGGGCTCGATCTCGGTGGAGTGGGCGCTGTGCGGGGGAACGGCGATCGCGATCGAGGCGCGCGAAGACCGCGCGGCGAACATCCGCAGCAATGCAGCCGCATTTGGACTGGCGCATCGGATCACCGTCGTTACGGGGAAGGCGCCTGAAGCTCTTGCTGGCCAAGAGGTGCCGGATGCCGTCTTCATCGGCGGTGGTCTCGATCGCGCGTTGTTCGATGCTGTCTGGTCCCGTCTCTCGCCGGGTGCGCGGCTCGTTGCGCATTCAGTCACGCTTGAGACGGAAGCGCTGCTCGGCGAGCTGCATCAGCGCCATGGCGGCGAGCTGATGCGGGTCGAGATCGCGCATGCAGCCCCGCTCGGCCGCTATCGCTCCTGGGAGGCAGCGCGGCCGGTTGTGCAGTGGAGTACAGTGCGATGAAGGTCGCCGGGCTCGGATTCAAGAAGGATGTCACGCTGGCTTCGCTGCGCGAGGCGTTGCTGGCCGCTGGCGGCACTGAAGGCCTCGCGGCGGTGGCAACTGTCAGCGACAAGGCCGACGCGGAGGTCCTGAAGCAGCTCGCGCGGGAATGCGGTGTGCCGATCAAGGCCGTCGCCGCTGATGTGCTTACGAGCATCGACACGCCAACGCAGTCGAAGCTCGTCGGGGAAATGTTTGGCACGGGCTCGGTTGCCGAGGCGGCTGCACTCGCCGCCGCTGGCCCTTGCGCGCGCCTGGTTGCGACGCGCGTAGTCTCGCAGGATCGCACCGCGACCGCCGCGATCGCGGAAGGAGATGGCGCATGACGGTGCATTTCATCGGCGCCGGGCCGGGCGCGCCAGATTTGCTGACGCTGCGCGGCCGCGATTTGATCGAGGCCTGTCCGGTCTGCCTCTATGCCGGCTCGCTGGTGCCTGAAGGCGTTTTGGCGCATTGCCCGTCCGGCGCGCGCATCGTCAACACCGCGCCACTGTCGCTCGACGAGATCATCGCGGAGATCGCTGCGGCCCATGCCGAGGGCAAGGATGTCGCGCGGCTGCATTCGGGCGATCTCTCGATCTGGTCGGCGATGGGCGAGCAGCTCCGCCGCTTGCGCGCGCTCGGCATTCCCTTCACGGTCACGCCGGGCGTTCCGTCCTTCTCGGCCGCCGCGGCGGCGCTGGAGGCCGAGCTGACGCTGCCCGGCCTTGCCCAGAGCGTGGTGCTGACGCGCACGCCGGGCCGGGCCAGCGCCATGCCTGAAGGCGAGAAGCTCGCTGCGTTCGCCGCGACCGGCGCGGTGCTCGCGATCCATCTGTCGATCCATCTGCTCGACAAGGTCGTCGCTGAGCTTTCGCCGCACTACGGCGCGGACTGCCCGGTCGCGATCGTCTGGCGCGCGAGCTGGCCGGACCAGCGCATCGTGCGCGCCACGCTCGCAACCCTCGATGCTGCTGTGGGTGCCGAGATGGAGCGCACCGCGTTGATCCTGGTCGGCAGGACGCTTGGTGCTGCGGATTTCGACGAGAGCCGCCTTTATGCCGTCGATTACGACCGCCGCTATCGTCCCGTCGGCGCCGAGCCGCGCTTTCCGGAGGTGTCGTGATGGCCGCAGGCCTCGTCATCTCTGCGCCGGCCTCCGGCGTCGGCAAGACCACGCTGACGCTGGCGCTCGCGCGCGCCTGGCGCCATCGCGGATTGAACGTGCAATGCTTCAAGAGCGGGCCCGACTATATCGATCCCGCCTTTCATGCCGCCGCGACGGGCCGCGCTTCCGTCAATGTCGATAGCTGGGCGATGGATCGTGGCACGATCGCCCATCTCGTCAGCCGCGGTGCGGATGCCGATGTCGTGCTCGCGGAGGGCTCGATGGGCCTGTTCGACGGCGTCGCCGCGCGCGGCGTCACCGGCACCGGCGCCACCGCCGACATCGCGGAGATGCTGGGCTGGCCGGTCGTGCTGGTGATCGATCCCTCCGGCCAGGCGCAGACGGCGGCGGCGATCGCCGCAGGTCTGCGCGACTATCGCCCCGGCGTGCGGCTTGCCGGTGTCGTGCTCAATCGTGTCGCCAGCCCGCGCCACGAGGACCTGGTGCGCCGTGCGCTCAACGATGCCGGCATCGCCGTGTTCGGCGCGCTGCCGCGCCACGCCGAGATCTCGCTGCCGAAGCGGCATCTCGGCCTGGTTCAGGCCGAGGAGCAGGCCGAGATCGGCAAGCTGATCGACGAGGCCGCGCGCTTCGTCGCCGAGCATGTCGATCTCGATGCGGTGCTGCGATCGGCAGCGAGCTGGTCGCCGCAAGCCGCGTCGAACGGCCTCAACGTGACGCCGCCCGGCCAGCGCATTGCGCTGGCGCGCGACGCCGCGTTCTCCTTCGTCTATCCGCACATGCTGGAAGCATGGCGCGCGGCTGGCGCGGAGATTGCGACATTCTCGCCGCTCGCCGATGAAGGCCCTGATATGAGCGCCGATGTGTGCTGGCTGCCCGGCGGCTATCCCGAGCTCCATGCCGGCACGATCGCGGCCAGTGCGCGGTTTCGCAGCGGCTTGCGCGCCTTCGCCGAAACACGGCCGGTGCACGGCGAATGCGGAGGCTATATGGTGCTGGGCACCGCTTTGACCGATGCCGACGGCGTCCGCCACGAGATGACGGGCCTGCTTGGCCTGGAGACGAGCTTTGCCAGGCGCCGCATGCATCTCGGCTATCGTCTCGCCGCGCTCGCAGTGCCCATGCCGGGGCATCAGGCGGGTGCGCGCTTGCGCGGTCACGAATTCCACTATTCGACGATCCTTGCGCAGCCTGACACGCCCTTGGCGGTCGTGCATGATGCAACCGGCGCGGTCATCGCCGAGACCGGCTCGCGGCGTGGCCACGCCACCGGCACGTTCTTTCATCTGATCGCGGAGGACCGGTGAGCGGTTTTGTCTCCTTCGTCTCCGCCGGCCCCGGCGATCCCGAGCTCCTCACCGTGAAGGGCGCCGCGCGGCTGCGCGAGGCTGACGTCGTGCTCTATGACGACCTTGCCTCCGGCGCGATCCTCGATCTGGCGCGGCCCGGCGCCAATCTCGTTGCGGTGGGGAAGCGGGCAGGGCGGCCCTCGACCAGGCAGCACCACGTCAACCGACTCCTGGTCGACTACGCCGCAACCGGAGCGCGCGTGGTGCGGTTGAAGTCCGGCGATGCCGGCATCTTCGGCCGGCTTGAGGAGGAGCTGGAGACTCTGCGCGATGCCGGCATCGGCTACGAGATCGTTCCCGGCGTCACCTCGGCCTGCGTCGCCGCCGCGCAAGCCGGCATTCCCCTGACCCGGCGCCATACCTCGCGCCGGGTGCAGTTCGTCACCGGGGCCGACGTCACCGGCGAGCTGCCCCAAAATCTCAACTGGACGGCGCTGGCCGACCCCGAAGCGACGACCGTGGTCTATATGGGCCGCCGCACCTTCCCGGATCTTGCCGCAAAATTGATCGCGCACGGTCTCGCCCCTGATACCCCCGCGCTGTTCGCCGAATCCCTTGGCCGCGCCGACGAGCGGCTGGTACGCACCACGATTGCCGAGCTTGCCGAGCAGCTTGCGCGGGGCGGGGCGGCTTCCACGGCGGCCGTTATCCTGTTCGGCGCGCTGGCGGGGGATTATCCGTCATGATGGCCCGGGCTGCCTCTCGGCCCTTGACGCCCGGCTGGCGGAAGGGGCACACAGGAGAGGCATGGTGCTCAACGCGGCGCAAAGCGCCGGAGCATAATCGGGAATGGGGATGGGCGGACCCAGTTGCGGCGCCCAAAACCCCAGCCGCCCCCGCGACTGTAAGCGGTGAGGGGCTCCGATCAGCCACTGGGCCGCAAGGTCCGGGAAGGCCGGAGAACCCCAGCGAACCGCGAGCCAGGAGACCGGCCGTGCATGTTTTGAGGCCAAGGCCGTCGGGTGTGACGGCAGGAAGGAACTGAGCCATGCATATCGAACCCGGCGTCGTGACCGGCGCCAAGCTCGTATTGAGTTACGCAACCGGCATCGCCGCAGGCGGCGTTGCCTTGAAGCTCGCGGCCGAGACCGTGCGCGAGCAGGGCGTCGTATCGTTCGCGGTGCGGACGCTCGCCACCACCGGCCTCGTCTTCACCTTCTTCGAGATCCTGCCGCACTTCCCGGTCGGCGTCTCCGAGGTGCACTTCATCCTCGGTTCGACCCTGTTCCTGTTGTTCGGCGCTGCGCCCGCCGCCTTCGGTCTCGCGCTCGGCCTGCTGCTCCAGGGCGTGTTCTTCGAGCCCGCCGACCTGCCGCAATACGGCATGAACGTCACGACGCTGCTGGTGCCGCTGTTCGGGATCCAGGCGATCGCCACGCGGATCATCTCGCGCAACACCGCCTATGTGGACCTCAGGTATCGCCAGGCGCTGGCGCTCTCGACGACCTACCAGGCCGGTGTGATCGCCTGGGTGGCATTCTGGGCGCTCTATGGCTCTGGCTTTGCGATGAGCAACCTCGCCAATATCGCGACGTTCGCGGCGTCCTATGCGCTGGTCATCGTGATCGAGCCGCTTGCCGATCTCGCGGTGCTAGCGCTGGCGAAGTCGCTGCGCGGTGTTACGGCGCCGGGCCTCGTCACTCCGCGCCTGCACAACGCGGCGTAAGAGATTAAGGGGCGGCCGTCATGGCCGCCCCTCGCGCTCGCGATGCTCACGCTCTCCCTGATAGGCATCGGTTGCGGCGATCCCGGGCAGCTCACGCGCGCCGCCATTCAAGCCATCAATGCCGCCGATCTGATCCTGATCCCGCGCAAGGGCACCGCGAAATCCGATCTCGCCGATCTCAGGCGCACGATCTGCGCGGATGTGCTCACCAGCGACAAGACCCGCATTGCCGAGTTCGATCTCCCCGTGCGCGACGCGGGCGAAGCCGATTACCGCAAGGGCGTGGATGATTGGCACGATGCGGTCGCCGCGACATGGTCGCAGACGATCGCGGATCATCTCGGGCGTGACGGCAAGGTTGCGCTGCTGATCTGGGGCGATCCCTCGCTCTACGATTCCTCGCTGCGCATCGCGCGCCGGCTCAATCCGTTGCCTGATATCGAGGTCGTGCCCGGCATCACCTCGATACAGGCGCTGTGCGCGGCCCATGCATTGCCGCTCAACGAGATCGGCGAGCCTTTCCTTGTGACGACGGGACGCCGCCTGCGCGAAGGCGGCTGGCCGCAAGGCGTCGATACCGTGGTGGTGATGCTCGACGGCGGCACGGCATTCCAGTCGCTCGATCCGGCGGGGCTTCATATCTATTGGGGCGCCTATCTCGGCATGCCCGATCAAATCATCATGTCCGGTGTGCTCGCCGAGATCGGCCCGCGCATCGTCGCCGCGCGGCAGGAAGCGCGCGAGCGGCATGGCTGGATCATGGACAGCTATATTCTCAAGCGCGGGTGTTAAGCGAGGCAGCATGCTCCCCGAGTGGGTCTACCAAAAGTGCCCTGACGTCTCCGCGGTCCATCGCGAGGCGGCGGTTGCGCGTCAGGCGCAGCTGACAAAACCGACCGGCGCGCTCGGCCGGCTCGAGCAGCTCGCGATCGAGCTTGCGGGCCTGCAGGCGACCGAGCAGCCGCGCGCCGCGCGGGTGCCGATCATCGTTTTTGCCGGCGACCACGGCATCGTCGCGCAGGGCGTATCCGCCTATCCGCAAGGAGTGACCATCGCGATGATGGCGAATTTTGCCTCCGGCGGCGCGGCGATCTCGGTGCTGGCGCGCGAGCTCGGCTCGACTCTGGAAGTGGTTGACGCGGGCACGCTGGCGCAGGAGGCGATGGCAGGCGTCGTCACCGACAAGCCGCGCAGCGGCACCCGCGATTTCAGTGTCGAGGCTGCGCTTGCGCCTGCCGAACTGGCGTTTGCGTTCGAAGCCGGCCAGCGCGCGGTCGCGCGCGCGGAGGCCACCAAACCCGATCTCCTGATCTTCGGCGAGATGGGCATCGGCAACACCACGACATCGGCGGCGATCGCCGCGAGCCTGCTCGCCGTCAGCGCCGAGGAGATCGCAGGCAGCGGCACCGGTGTCGATGCGGCGGGCCGCGCGCACAAGGCGCGGGTGATCGATGCTGCGATTGCACGCCACGGCGTTGCGAGCGCGGCGCCCGAAAAAATCCTGTGCGCCGTCGGCGGGCTTGAGATCGCGGCGATTTGCGGCGCCATCATTGCGGCTGCGCAGCGCCGCATCCCCGTGCTGATCGACGGCTTCATCGTGTCAGTCGCGGCGCTCACGGCAGCGCGGCTCAATCCGTCCTGCCAGCCGTTCCTGCTGCCCTCGCATCAATCCGCGGAGCAGGGACATCGACTGGTGCTGCGTGCATTGAACGTGCAGCCGCTGATCAGCCTCGATCTGAGGCTCGGCGAGGGATCGGGCGCCGCCATCGCGCTGCCGCTGGTTCGGTCGGCCTGCGCACTTCACAACGGCATGGCGACGTTCGCGCAGGCCAACGTGCCGGATCGGCCTAAAGTGCGATGAGATCATCGCGCTTTAGGGTGTTGTTTGAGCATGATCTTTTCGGAAAACCGCTGCGCACTTTTCCGGATCATGCATAGCTGATCCGCTGATTGACGGAAACGACGCGCCAGCCTGTGGCAAGCCGGTCGATCCGGGTCAGCGACAGCGGATCGATGACGAAGCGCAGGGCTGCCTGCGGCGTCAGGTCGAGCGCGATGCAGAGCGCAGCGCGGATCGTGCCAGAATGGACGACAAGCGCTGCTGACCCAGTGCCAATCCGCGAGAGACCCAGCCGGACGCGCGCGACCTGATCCTCGAAGCTCTCGCCGCCCGGCGGCTTTCCACGCGCGGGATCGCTCCAGAACTGCGCATAGGCCTCGCCGCCGGTCGCGGCGAGCTCGTCATGCCGATGGCCGGTCCAGTCGCCAAAATCCTGCTCGCTGAACTCCCTCACCAGCGTCGGCTCCAGCCCCAGCGCCCGCGCGGTCTCGGCCGTGCGCCGCGACGGGCTGGAATAGCTCGCAGCATCCCGCGGCAGACGCTGCCGCAGCGCCTCGAGTTGTGCGCGATCGCGCAGATCGGCCGGCGCGTCGGCGGCGTGGATCGTCCCTTTGACGCCGTCGACGGGCGCATGTCTGATCAGCCAGAGGAAGGTCTCGCCTTCCATGCTCATCTCCAAGGAAATTGGGTGCTGTGGCAATAACGCCGCAGCTTGCACATTGACTCTGTCTTGGTCGTAATCCTAGATGCCTTTGACGGTTTCCCCGAGAGGGGATGAAAAGGGAATGCGGTGCGGGGACATTGTCCCCAATGCCGTAGCTGCCCCCGCAACTGTAAGCGGTGAATCCTTCGTCAGAAGCCACTGGGTCCTCGGTCCCGGGAAGGCGACGAAGCGGTCACGACCCGCGAGCCAGGAGACCTGCCGTCAGCCGTGGTCACACGCGAAGATGTCGGTCGGGGAGTACAGACATTCGGCTTCATCGGAAGGCTCAAAGCCTGATGATGGGACCTTGGTTCGCTGTGACGTGCCACTGACGTCATACCGAGGTCCAAAACCGTGTCTTCCATCCGTATCGTACGACCGCGCGCCTTGCTGCTCGCCTCCGCGTCGCTCGTGTCACTTGTTGCCGCCGATATGCCTGCCGCGCTGGCGCAGCAGGCCCGCGAACCCCTGCCGCCCGTTGAAGTCTCCCCCGCCCAATCCCGCAAGCAGGCCAAGCCGGCCGGCCGGGACGCGCAGAGCCCACGCCGCGCAACAGCGCGCAGGCCGGCGGCCGCATCGGCGGCGGCCAAGCCCGCCGTGCCGGCCGCAGCAGCGCAGACGCCACTCAACACCAATGTGGTGGCCGAGAGCGCTTCGCGACTCGGCCTGACCGTGCAGGAGACGCCCGCGACCGTCGAGGTCATCTCGGCGAAAACAATGCAGGAGCAGGGCTATCACACCGTGTCGGAGGTGGCCCAGGGCGCCGTCGGTGTCACCTCCGGCGACAATCCGGCCGAGCCAGCGGCCTTCTCGATGCGTGGCTTCACCAACAGCCAGATCAACATGCTCTACAACGGCATCAAGATCGGTCCGCAGAACATGACCTCGCGGATCACGGATACGGCCAATCTCGCAGCCGTGGAATTTTTGAAAGGTCCGGCCTCGCTGATGTCCGGCGAAGGTGCCGCCGGTGGCGCAATCAACCTGGTCACGAAGCAGCCGCACACCGGGCCGATCCGGAATGAGGCTGACTTCTTTTGGGATTCGCTCAACTCGTTCGGCGTCCACTACGGCTCGGGCGGCAGCACCAACGTGCAGGGGCTCGACTACCGCTTCGACATCAGCCGTTCCTCGCTCAACGGCTTTGCCGACGACACCAACACCAAGATGCTCGATATCTCCGGCCAGCTCAACTACCGCATCTCCGACAGCCTCAAGATCTGGGGCGCGATCGAGTATCGCGAAGATCGCGGCAAGGCCTATTGGGGCGCGCCGCTGGTGCCGATCGCCTTCAGCGGCTCGCATGCGACGAGCGGCATCGTTTCGGGCAATTACGTCTCCAACTACAACGGAACCAACCTCGGCGCTGTCACCATCGATGACCGCACCTTCAATACCAACAACTACAACGTCTTCGACAATCGCAACGTCGCGCAAGAAGTGTGGCTGCGCGGAGGCTTCGAGCTGAAGCTCGCGCCCGACCTGACACTGAAGAGCCAGGTCTATGGCTATGGCGCCGAGCGCACCTGGTTCAACAACGAGGTCGAGGCATTCAACTCTGTCTCGAATCTCGTCAATCGCGAGCGCTTTTACGTCGCGCACAGCCAGCGTTTGGTCGGCAACATCACCGATCTGATCTGGGACACGAACATCGCCGGCTTCGACAACCGGCTGGTCACGACACTGTCGTCAAGCTATCTGGATTTTGTCAGGCCCGGTGCTGCGAACTTCCCCGGCGACGCCGTTTCGCTCGTCGATCCCGCCCGCGGCTATTACGGCCTGCTCACGATCCAGCAACAGACCGCGCGCATCGACAATGAGGCGCTGTCGTTCGAGGACCGCTTGAAGCTGACGCGCAGCTTTGCGCTGGTCGGGGGCCTCCGCGTCGAGCATATCGGGCTTGACCGCAACTGGACCGACGTCAACGGCCTGGTGAAGGCTGGCTTCCCGTTCACGAAGGACTGGGTCCCGACGACGGGCCGCATCGGCTACACCTGGGATGCCGTGCCCGGCCTGACCTTCTTCAGCCAGTACGCCACCGGCGCCGACGTTTCCGCCAACAACATCTTCCTGCTTGGGCCGGCCCAGCCGCTCGACCTGACCACCGCACGCACCTATGAGACCGGCGTCAAGCACCTGTTCTGGGACAACAGGGCGGAGTGGTCGTTCTCCGCCTACGACATCCTGCGCAAGAACGTCTACGCGGCAGCCGGCGGCCAGACGCTCAACGTTGCGGGACGACAGGAATCGAAGGGTGTGGAGCTTGCAGCCGCGGTGCGCCCGATCGAGCCGCTGCGTCTCTGGGGCAACATCGCCTATGTCGATGCGCGCTATGCCGACTACAATTTCGTCGGCGGCTCGTTCTCCGGCAATACGCCGCCGAATGTGCCGCGCATCGTCGCCAATGCCGGCGCGTCGTACCGGTTCTTCACGCCCTGGCCGGTGGAGCTCGGCATCACCGGTCGCCATGTCAGCGACCGCTACAACACCGACGCCAATGTCGTGACATTGAAGGCCTATACCATTGCCGACGTCTATGCCTTCGTGGACATCCCGAAGACGGTCTTCAACGCGGTCGATCAGGCGCGCCTGACCTTCCGCGTGCGCAACATCGCCGACAAGCGGTACGCGATCTGGGGTGATCCGTTCTATCCCGACCAGATCCTCCTGGGCGCGCCGCGCACCTATGAACTCTCCGCCGCGTTCAAATGGTAGGGCGCTGATCCCATGATGGGCGCGATCGTCCTGCTGCACCGCTGGCTCGGGGTCGCGTTCTGCCTGCTGTTCGCGATGTGGTTCGCGAGCGGAATCGTGATGCACTTCGTTCCGTATCCGTCGCTGACGGAAGCGGAGCGGTTTGTCGGATTGGCGCCGGTCGATCCTGCGGAGGTGAGGATCACGGTCGCCGCAGCCGTGGCGGCAAGCGGGGTTGCGGATGCGACGCGCGCGCGGGTGATCCAGCGGAGCGATGGGCCGGTCTACGTCGTGTCAGGGCGATCGCACCTCGGCGCGGTCCACGCCTCCGATGGACAGGACGCGAGTGTGACGTCTGCCGACATTGCGCTGGCCATTGCCCGGGCGCACGCCAGCCGGCGAGGGCTCGATCCCGCGCCGGCTGCGATCGTCGCACGCGCGGATTACGACCAATGGAGTGTTCCGAACGGCTTCGACCGCCATCGGCCCTTGTTTCGCGTCGCCCTCGGCGACATCGCGGGGACGGAAGTCTACGTCTCGTCGCGCACCGGCGAGGTCGTCCTCGACACGACCCGAAGCGAGCGCGGGTGGAATTGGGTCGGCAGCGTCCTGCATTGGATTTATCCGACGGTGCTGAGGAGAAATTGGGCGTTGTGGGACGGCGTGGTCTGGACGCTGTCGCTGCTGGCCTCGATTGCGGCCTTGCTCGGTGCGGTGCTCGGGATCGTGCGGATCAGGATGCGGGGACGCGCGATCTCAACGCCGTACCGTGGCTGGCACGCCCTGCATCATCTCATCGGCCTCGCAGCAACGCTGTTCGTGCTGACATGGATTTTCAGCGGCTGGCTGTCCATGGACCACGGCCGGCTGTTCTCGCGCGGGCAGTTGACGCCCGCCGAAGCGCGTGTGGCGGATGCCGCGCCGGACTGGACGGCTTCATCGCGCGACCAGCTGCGGCCAGCGTCACCGGTCCGCGAAGTCGAATGGTTCGGGGTCGGCGGCAATCTCTATCGTCGCGATCGCCTTGCTCAGGGGTCCCAGACGTTGGTCAGAGCAGGGAATGTGTCCCGCGATGGACAAGCAGGTGTCTTGAGTGTGCGCGACATTCAGGAATTCACGGCGCGCCTTGCCGCGAACTGCGGGTTGCCATCCGTTCTCACTGAGCCTGACGACTATCCGGCGCAGTCCGTCGTTCCCGGAGCGCCCGTCTACCGCGTCCGATGCGGCGAGGTCTGGTTCGATATCGACGGCGCCGACGGCAGCGTGCTGCAGAGGTTGGATGCCTCGCGGCGCGCCTATCGCTGGTTCTACAGCGCGCTCCACACGCTCGATTTTCCGGTCCTGATGGCGCATCCGCGCCTGCGCGAGGTCCTGATTGTCGGGCTTTGTGGGTTCGGGCTCGTCTTCTCCGTGACCGGCATCGTCATCGGCTGGCGCCGTCTGCGGTCGACCCTCGCGGCTTGAATGCGGGCGACACGCGAGGGCCTTGATGTCGCCGTCGGCGACGGCGAGGTGCTCAGCCGCAGCAAGATTGGCCTGGTCTGATCCTCACATCGGCTCGATGCCGATCTTCTTGATGATGCCGGCCCATTTCGTGGTCTCGGTGGTCATGAAACTCGTCAGGCCTTGCGGGTCCATTACCAGCGGCTCGGCGCCCTGTTCGACGAAGAGGGCGCGCACCTTCGGATCGTTCACCGCTTCGACTATCGTTTTATAAAGCTTGTCGACGACGGCCTTGTCGGTATTCGCCGGCGCGAGCAGCGCGAGCCAGGCGGCGCTCTCGTAGTCCTTCAGGCCAGCCTCGGCCGCGGTCGGCACGTCAGGCAGCGCCGTCATGCGCTTGTCGCTGGCAACCGCGAGCGGGCGCGCATCGCCGCTCTTGATCAGGCCGAGAACGTTCGGCAACAGCTGGAAGCCGAGCGGGACCTGGCCGGCGATGAAGTCCGGCGTGTAGGCGGCGATGTTGCGGTAGGGCACGTGGGTGATCTCGGTGCCCGTGAGCTGCTCGAAATAGGCCGCCGACAGATGCTGCGACGAGCCGACGCCGACGGTCCCGTAGTTCAGCTCGCGCGGATGCGCCTTGGCGTAGTCGATCAGTTCACGCAGCGACTTTGGCGGCAGCCTCGAATTGATCACGATGACATTCGGCATCGTCGCGAACAGGCCGATCGGGGCGAGATCCTTCAGCGGGTCGTAAGGAAGCTCCTTGTAGAGCGACTTGTTTGCGGCCAGCGGGCCCGATGTGCTCATCAGCAGCGTGTAGCCATCCGGGGCCGCATGTGCCGCGGCCGCGGTGCCGATATTGCCGCCGGCGCCGGGGCGGTTGTCGACCACAAACGCTTGTCCGAGCGACGTAGACATGCGGTTGAGCAGGATGCGCGTGATCACATCGCTGGCGCTGCCGCCGGCAAAGGGCACGAGCACCTGGATCGGCCGGGCGGGATAGTCTTGCGCGTTCGCGGCCCGCATTCCGGCGGCTGCGAGCAAGGCGCCGCCACCGAGCGAGAGCAGTGATCTCCGGTCAAGATGAAATCCCTCGCTCTGCTGGGAAGCGGTGTTCGTGATCTTGCTGCGACCGAACCGTGTCATCTCCGACTGGATCTCCCGACTGTCTTGTTCTGCGCGCCCTGGGATCGCCCGGGGACAGGATTCGTCGGGGATCAGCGCCAGGCCGCGATTTTCTGCGCCTGGACCGTAGTTATCCGCTTGATGCGACCGTCATGCCGGCTCGTCTCAGAACTTACCAACCCGTCTCATTTTGAAGGCAGGCGCGACATCTCGTCCGAGCGATAGGATGGCGAGATCTGAGTGCCACCGTCATGCCCGGGCTTGTCCCGGGCATCCACGTTCTTTGTGCGGTGTGGAGGGGCGTGGATGGCCGGGACAAGCCCGGCCATGACGACGCTGAGATATCAGCGTGCGATCAGGCAGACCAAAACCTGAGCGACACGCTTTAATCCAGCCCGGTCTTGCCCGGCGCCCAATAGGCTTTTGCCTTGATCCGCGACGATGCGACGCCAGCGGCTTTCAGCGCGCGGCTGATGCGCTGGATCGATGATGCTTTTCCTGTCAGGACGAACTGCGCGCCGTTTGCAGCAAGGCGCAGCATTTCCGCCTCGACGGCTGCGAGATGTACATCGTCCGCGCTGCGGGCAATCAATCGTGCTTCACCGAGGCTGATCGCCTCCAGCACCTGCCGCGACGCCGCGACATCAGTGGTTTCGAACATGTGGAGCGCACCGCCGGCTTGCAGATTGTCGCGCAATGCCGCCGCAAGACCGAACGAGGTCTCATCGCCGAACAGGACGATGGGCGCCTCGAAGCCGGTGAGATCGAGCGAGCGGCGCGGGCCGAAGAACTGGCAGGTGTCGCCTTCATGCAAACCATCCGCCCATCGGCTGCCGGGGCCATCGCCATGGACGAAGGCGAGCAGGCGTGTCCGGCCGCTACCCGCGTTCCACGACATCGGCGTATAGGTGCGCGCGCTCAGGCCTGCGCCCATCGCGACCTGAATCTTCTGGCCGGCCGCCCAGGCGACGGTCTTGAGCGCTTCGCCTTCGAGCTCGACGAGCCGGAAGTGCGGCGAAAGCGTCTCGATTGCGGCGATGCGCGCGGACCGCATCAGCCATCGCCGCAACATCTGCGTGACCCTTCCTCGTGGCGCCTGCGATGAGATTTGCGGCTGCTGCCCGGGATCGTTCAAGGCCTGGCTCCCGGATTATCTGGTCTTGATCGTGAGTTCGTTGCCGCGGCCGGGATCGAACGGCAGCGACAGCGAGAGGTAGCCATTGTCGGGATCGCGGACGTAGTCGATATAGCCCGAGGCTTCCTCGAACGCGTTCTCGCCGACGATGAGCGCGCCAGGCTTCAAGTGCGGCTCCAGCAGCTTGAGGATGGGCAGGTAGAGCGTGAAGGCGCCATCGAGCATCACCATGTCGATCTCGCCGCCGAGATCGGCTTGGAGAGTTTCCCGCGCGTCGCCAACCCGAAACGAGACCAGGTCCGCCAACCCCGCCGCGGCGACGTTCGCTCGTGCGCGCTCGACCTTGCCGGGTTCGAGATCGGTCCCGATCAGGCGGCCGCCGCCGATGTCGCGCAAGCCCGCGGCCATGTAGATCGCCGAAATCCCCATCGAGGAGCCGAACTCGACGATGCGCTTGGCCTTGCTGGCGCGAACGCACATGTAGAGGAAGCGCCCGAACCGCGGTGAGACGCTCAGGAAATTGTTCGCAAATCTCTGGTAGACCTCATTGAGATCGCGGCTCTCGGCCGCGATCGCCTGGCTGATCATCTCTTCGCGGCTCGTGCCCTCATTCACAAAGGCCTGCATCAGCGGCGCGTCGGCGATCTCCGCTTCCTGATGAAGACGATGGAGGACGTCGGCGACGAGGCCGCTGCTGAGTGAATCCATGTTGGTCGGCTCCCTGCAATGCGCCCATCGGCGCGTCGGAGCCTGGATACGAAATCGTCCCTTGGTGCGCATTCCGCGAACGGGACAATCGATTGCGATTTCCGGTCAGTGTGCGCTGATGCGGCGTTCGGCGAGATATCGCGCCGGCGGCTTGCCGAGCGCCTTGCGGAACATGGTGACGAAGGCGCTCGCGCCCTCATAGCCGAGATCGAGCGCGACAGCCTGCACCGAGGCGCCCTGATCGAGGCGCTGAAGCGCGATGAGGATGTGGAGCTGCTGGCGCCAGCGGCCAAAGCTCATGCCGGTCTCGCGTTGCAGGATGCGAGTGAGGGTGCGCGGGGCGACGGCGATGCGCCGGCCCCAATCGTCGATCGTCGCGCGGTCCGAGGGATTTTCGATCATCGCGCTCGCGATCCGGCGTAGCCTGGCATCCGTAGGCATCGGGAAGCGCAACTCCTCGATCGGAGCGGCAGCGAGCTGGTCGAGCAGCACCGTGGCGATCCGGCCGTCGGGCCCGTCGACGTCGTACATGACAGGCATGTGGGTGGCATGCACCAGCAGGCTCGCCAGCAAAGGCGAGATCGACAGCGTGCAGCATTGACGCGGCAGCGTCGGGACTGCATCCGGATCGATGAACAGGCAATGCATCTCGACATCGCCGGCGACGCTCACGCCGTGCGGGACATCGCCCGGAATCCACACAGCGCAATGCGGTGGTACGATCCAGACGCCATGTCCGGCCTCCAGCCTGACGATGCCCCGCAAGGCCAGGACAAGCTCGTCCTTGCGATGCCTGTGCATCGCGAGCTCCATGCCCTTGGTGACCATGCGGCCGCCGAAAGCGGCGATGGCGCGCGGCACGGCTTCGGGGTCGAAGTCCCCGAGATCATCGGGGAGGAATTGGTCGTCGTTGAGCCGGAAGAAGGGCATGGCGGGCGGTGAGTGGTCCGGACGCGGTGGCGTGCGTCAAACAATATCGGGCCGCCATCGAAACTTTCAACGCAGTCGGATTGAATCTCGATTGGTTCTAACCTGCTCGCCTCCGCGGCTTCCTGCGAGCCTTGCGGGAGGACGAGCTTATGCCACTGGAGGCAGGCTCCACGAATTCGCGCGCCACGGCGGCGGCTTGCGCGAGATCGTGGCTAATGACATCGAGCACGGCCTTGGCGGCGACCGACACCGCGCGTCTGGGGTGATGCACCCAGGCAATCGAGCGCACGATCCGCTGCGTGTCGAAGCGGTGCGCGCGGATGGTCCCGCCCGCCAGCGATTGCCGGAGCGCGATGGTCGGCAGCACCGTCGCGAAATCGGTGGTCGCGATCACGTCGCAGAGCGCGGGCAGCGTGTCGAGCTCGAGGCGCGGGCGCAGGTCGATGCCGACCGCCGCGGCGTGCTCGTCCAGGATCAGCCGCAGGCCGTGGCGCTTGGAAGGCAGCACCAGGTCGAAGCCTGCGATGTGGTCGAAACGCAGTTTCGCTGGCGGCCTCATCGCGTTGTCCTTGCGGCAGGCGAACACCATTTCCTCGTCCATGACGTGATGCGCGGCCAGCGGCGTCCGCCGCCGCGGCACGTTGATCAGCGCGAAATCGAGCTGGCCGGTGTAGACCCAGTCGACCAGCGTCTCGGTGTAGCCCTCGCAGACCGACAGCGTGATCTCGGGATAGCGGCTGGCGACCGTCGCAGACGCGCTCGCCATGGTGCTTTGCGCGACCGAGGTGATGAGGCCGACCGAGACCCGGCCGGAGATGCGCCCGCCGAGCTGCGCCATCTCCTGCCGCGCATGTTCGGCATCGCGCACGATCGGCGCCGTCAGTCGCACCAGTGCCTCGCCGGCGCTGGTCAGCGTCATGCCCTGGACGCTGCGGTCGAACAGTTTTTGGCCGAGCTCGGCCTCCAGCTTGGCGATCTGCATGCTCAGCGCCGGCTGAACGATGTTGAGCTGGCGCGCGGCCCGGGTGACGTTCTTCTCTTCGGCGAGGCACAGGAAATATTGCATCTGCCTGAGTTCCACGGGGCTGTCCTTCGTTCGTCGGTCTTGCTCGTTACCATCATCCCAGATGATGAACGATATAATCAATCATTATTTGTGGTGATGGTTTGGATTGCCTAGTCTTGCGGCTGAAGGGCGCGCGCCCTCCGGGAGCGAAACCAAAGATGCAGGACGCCACGCCCAAGCGGATGATCATCGGCATTTCCGGCGCCTCGGGCGTCACCTTTGGCGTGCGGCTGCTGCAGCTGCTGCGCAATGCCGGCGTCGAGACGCATCTGGTGATGTCGAAGACCGCCGAACAGACCTTCGCCTACGAGACGGACCTGAAGATTGCCGAGGTGAGGGCGCTCGCCAATGTCTGCCATGCCATCGACGACATGGCCTCGGCAATTTCCAGCGGCTCGTTCCGCACCGCTGGCATGATCGTGGCGCCGTGCTCGATGCGCTCGATGTCCGAGATCGCCTCCGGAGTGACCACGACGCTGCTAACCCGCGCCGCCGATGTCGTGCTGAAGGAGCGCCGGCGCCTGGTGCTGATGGTGCGCGAGACCCCGCTGCACACTGGCCATCTCAGGACGATGACGGCGCTGTCGGAGATGGGCGCGATCATCGCGCCGCCAGTGCCGGCCTTCTACGCGAAACCCGAGAATCTCGAAGACATGGTCGAGCACACCGTCGGCCGTGTGCTCGACCTCTACGACATCGATATCGGCGTGGTGCGCCGCTGGGGCGAGGACGAGGCGCTCAAGCGCCGCTCGCTGACGCTGCGCAAGATCGTGCCCTGATCTGAAGGCTTAAGGAAAGACCCGTCACATGCAAATGGAAACTCCGGACAGAACGGCTGCAAAGGGGCCGTCCGACCTGCGCGCCTGGCTCGCTTATCTCGCCGAGCGTGGCAAGCTCGCGATTGCCCGCGAGGGCATTGGCCTCGCCGATGAGCTCGCCGCAATCGCCAAGCGGCTCGAGCGCGATAGCGCCGTGCTGTTTCCGCGCCCCGACGGGCACGAGATTCCGGTTGTCGCCAACCTCTTTGCCGGCCGTGACTGGGTCGCGGAGTCCATCGGTGTGACCGTGGACCAACTGCTGCCGCGGTTCCTGGCCGCCGCGAGCCATCCGCTGCCGACGCATGAGGTCGCGAGCGGCCCGGTGCAGGAAGTCGTCCACAGGGATGTCGATCTGCTCCGCCGGCTTCCGGTGCCCAAGCATAATGAGCGCGACAGCGGTCCTTACATCACGGCTGGCCTGCTGATCGCCCGCAATCCCAAGACCGGCGTGCAGAACGTCTCGATCCACCGTTGCCAGATCTCCGGCAAGAACCGTATCGGTGTCCTGCTGCTGCCGCGCCATACCTTCTCCTATTATCGCCTCGCCGAAGAGCTGGGGCAGCCACTAGAGATAGCCATCGTAATCGGCGCGCATCCGGCATTGATGCTGGCCTCGCAGGCGATCGCCGCACTTGATGAGGACGAGATGGCCATTGCCGGAGCGCTGCTCGGCTCGCCGGTCGATGTGGTGAAGTGCCGTACCAATTCGGTCCGCGTGCCCGCGCATGCGGAGATCGTCATCGAGGGACGCATTCTGCAGGGCGTGCGCGAGCCGGAAGGGCCGTTCGGCGAATTCCCCCAGTATTACGGCCCGCGCGCCAACCGCGAGGTGATCGAGGTCGACGCGATCACGCATCGCAAGGCGCCGATCTTCCACACCATCGTCGGCGGCGGGTTCGAGCATCTCATCCTCGGCGGCGTGCCGCGCGAGGCGACGCTGCTCCAGCATCT
Source organism: Bradyrhizobium sp. B117 (assembly GCF_038969555.1). Lineage (NCBI taxonomy): Bacteria > Pseudomonadati > Pseudomonadota > Alphaproteobacteria > Hyphomicrobiales > Nitrobacteraceae > Bradyrhizobium > Bradyrhizobium sp. B117. The sequence goes on along the minus strand of NZ_CP152414.1, from coordinate 6,661,584 downwards.
GCGCCGCAGTTTCCCCAATGTGCTCGACGTCCGCCTCACGCGCGGCGGCACCTGCCGCTATCACCTCGCGATCAAGATCGACAAGGCCAATGACGGCGAGCCCAAGAACATCATGATGTGCGCCTTCGGCGCGCATTACGACATCAAGCAGGTGGTCGTGGTCGACAAGGATGTCGACATCTCCTCGTCCGAGGAGATCGAATGGGCGGTGGCGACGCGCTTCCAGGCCGATCGCGACCTCATGGTCGTGTCAGGCGCGCTCGGCTCGAAGCTCGATCCGACCACCGACAATGGCATCAGCGCCAAGATGGGCCTGGACGCGACCGCGCCGCTCGGCGCGCCCGAGCTCGCCTTCAAGCGCATCCGCGTCAAGGGCGAGGAGGATGTCGATCTCGCCACCGCCTTGCAGGCCGACTCCAGCGCCGCCATCGCGCGTCTCCTTGCGGAGGTGCTGGCATGACCGGCTTGCGTCGGTTTGCGCCGTTGGAATATGAAGCGGGTGCAGCCTATAGTGCCGCGCCAACAAACCGATCATTTTGCAGCGCAATGCTGGGAGGAAGGAACTGATGTCGACGGCCCTGCGCATCGCTCATGGCGCTTTCGGCAGGGTCGCTCTGCTCGACATGGACCGTTCGCTGGTTCGCCACGCCCATCATCATTGCCACGTCCTGCTCAAGGTCGAGGGCGCCGACACGCATTTCATGGTCGGCGACCAGGTCACGCCGCTGACGGACACCGCCGCTGTGCTCGTCGACGGCTGGAAGCCGCATGCCTATGTGCATGACGTCAATCGCCCGCGCACGCTCATCATGGCGCTGTATATCGAGCCGGAATGGCTGAAGGAGTTCCGCCCCGGCTGGGCCGCGAGTGGCGCTCCCGGCTTTTTCGAGCGGCCGTCGGGTGAGGTGTCGCCGCGCATCCGCCAGCTCACGCTGCATTTGGCGGCCGAAATGATGGCGAATCCGGATGCGGTGCGGACGCACGAGGAGACGCTGTCGGACCTGATGATCGCGGTGATCGAGCGTTTCACGCCCTGGCGCAGCTTCCCGACCTCGATCCGTGGCATGAGCGCGGTGAGCTGCGACTGGCGCATCCGCCGCGCGATGGACGCGATGCGCGCTCAGGATTCCTATGCCAGCGTCGACCAGTTCGTGAGGGGCGCCGGCCTGTCGCGCGCGCAGTTCTTCCGGCTGTTCGAGACCTCGCTCGGCGTCTCGCCGAAGATCTATCTCAACGTCGTCCGCATGGAGCGCGCGCTGGAAGCCGTGATGCGCGAGGACACGCCGCTCGGCGAGCTCAGCGAGCGGTTTGGTTTCCCGGAGCCGGCGCATTTCACGCGCTTCTTCCGCGATCACGCCGGCGTCAGCCCGCGCGAGTTTCGCAACGTCTCGCGCCTTGCGGGTTAATTCTTGCAGGCTGATATTGCGCTGCACGCTCTCGAATGAGACGATTTGGTAAGTCGTGAGAGCGGGCGGTATGGCCCGCGTACCCCCAGTCCTGACAAACGTCACCGTCGCGTCAAAGAACGCGTCGGGAGGTATGCCGGGATATGTTGCAGGCGGTCAAATCCGCAAATCCAGGACGAGGCGATGAGCCGTGGGTCGGGCGTTCGATCGAGCGCGTCGAGGACGCCGCGCTGCTCTCTGGCCGCGGCCGCTTCATCGACGATCTCGGCGTCCAGCCCGGCACGCTGCACGCAACGATCCTGCGCTCGCCGCATGCGCATGCCGATATTCTCTCCATCGATACTGAAGCTGCAAAGCGTCTGCCGGGCGTCGCGGCGGTTCTGACCGGCAGCGACGTCAAGGCCGTCACCGCGAGCCTCGTCGTCGGCGTGAAGGCGCCCGTGGAGTGTTGGCCCATTGCGATGGACCGCGTGCGCTATGTCGGCGAACCGGTCGCCGTGGTGGTCGCCTCGGATCGTGCGCGCGCCGAGGATGCGGCCGAGCTCATCAATGTCGAATATCGCCCGCGCGGCGCCGTCGTCGATCCGCTCGGCGCGATCGCGCCCGGCGCGCCGGTGCTGCATGACGGCTTTCCCGGCAATCTCGCCAGCGATCGCTCATTCCGCTATGGCGATCCCGAAAAAGCCTTTGCGGATGCGTCGCATCGTTTCTCCATCGATATCCGCTATCCCCGCAATTCCTGCACGCCGATCGAGACCTACGGCGTCGTCGCCTCGCACGACGCCGGTGAGGACGCCTATGAGGTGCTCGCGAATTTCCAGGGTCCGTTCAGCATCCACACGGTGATTGCGCGTGCGCTAAAGGTGCCGGGCAACCGGCTGCGGCTGCGCACGCCGCCGGATTCCGGTGGCAGCTTTGGCGTCAAGCAGGGCGTGTTTCCCTACATCGTGCTGATCGCCGCCGCCGCGCGCCTCACGGGACGGCCGGTGAAGTGGATCGAGGACCGGCTCGAACATCTCACCGCATCGGTGTCGGCGACCAATCGCGCGACGACGCTGGCAGCGGCGGTCGCGGCCGATGGAAAGATCCTCGCGCTCGACTGGGACCAGGTCGAGGACTGCGGCGCTCACTTACGCGCGCCCGAACCGGCAACGCTGTATCGCATGCACGGCAATCTGACCGGCGCCTACGACATAAGCCACGTCAAGATCCGCAATCGTGTCGTCGTCACCAACAAGACGCCGACCGGCCTCAACCGCGGCTTTGGCGGCCCGCAGGTCTATTTCGCGCTGGAGCGGTTGGTTCAGAGGATCGCAATAAGCCTTGGGCTCGATCCGCTCGATGTCATCAAGCGCAACCTGATCGATGCGGGCGCTTTCCCTTATCGAACGGCGACCGGCGCCTTGCTCGATTCCGGCAATTACCAGGATGCCGTCGCGCGCGCGGTCGAGCAGGGCAGGCTTTCGGAGCTGAAGACGAAGCGCGACGCGGCGCGGGCGCAGGGGCGCCTCTACGGGATCGGCTTCACCGCGGTGGTCGAGCCCAGCGTCTCCAACATGGGCTACATTACCACCGTGCTGACGGCGGCCGAGCGCCGCAAGGCTGGGCCGAAGAACGGCGCGCAGGCGACCGCCACCGTCGGGCTCGATCCGGTCGGCAGCGTCACGGTTCATGTCGCTTCGGTGCCGCAGGGGCAGGGCCACCGCACCGTGCTGTCCCAGGTCGTCGCCGATGTCTTCGGCCTCCAGCCCAAGGATATCCGCGTCAACACCGAGATCGACACCGCCAAGGATGCCTGGTCGATCGCCTCAGGGAATTACGCCAGCCGTTTCGCCGCCGCCGTGGCAGGCACGGCCAAGCTCGCCGCCGAACGCGTCGCTGGTCGGCTCGCGCGCATCGCCGCCAGTCGGCTGAATGTCGAGGCCGCCGACATCGTGTTCGCAAAGGGTTTCGTCGCCTCGAAGCATAATCCGGAGAACCGGATCGCGTTCTCGCGCGTCGCCGCGCTTAGCCACTGGTCGCCGGGCTCGCTGCCTGACGATGCCGGCCAGACCATTCGCGAGACCGTGTTCTGGACGCCGCCGGAATTGACGCCGCCTGATGATGACGACCGCATCAACTCCTCGCTCTGCCACGGTTTCATCTTCGACTTCTGCGGCGTCGAGGTCGATCGGACCACGCTGGAGACGCGGATCGATCGCTACGTCACCATGCATGATTGCGGCACGATCCTGCATCCCGGCATGGTCAACGGCCAGATCCGCGGCGGTTTCACCCAGGCGCTCGGTGCCGCGCTTCTTGAGGAATACGCCTATGCCGAGGACGGCAGCTTCCTGACGGGAACGCTCGCCGACTATCTGCTGCCGACCACGACCGAGGTGCCGGAGCCCGAGATCTTCCACATGGAGACGCCGTCGCCGTTCACGCCGCTCGGCGCAAAGGGCGTCGGCGAAGGCAATTGCATGTCGACGCCGGTCTGCATCGCCAATGCGGTCGCGGATGCGCTCGGCGTTGCCGACATCACCTTGCCGCTGGTGCCGGCGCGGCTTGCGGACCTCGTGCGCGGCGCCGAGCCGCCGCCGCCGGCTGGTGGCGCGACCGCGGCGCCTGCGCGCGAAGGCGACCGGCGGCTGCGCGGCGAGGGGCAGGCCTCAGTCAAGGGGGCGCCCGAGCAGGTCTGGGCGATGCTGCTCGATCCCGCCACGCTGCAATCGGTCATTCCCGGCTGCCAGCGCGTCGACAAGATCACCGACACCCATTTCCGCGCCGACGTCACGCTCGGCATCGGCCCCGTCACCGGACGCTATCGCGCCGACGTCGAACTGTTCGATCTCGATCCGCCGCACGCCGTCACCTTGCGCGGCGGCGCCACTGGCGCGCTCGGCTTCGGCAACGCCGAGGGGCGCATCACGCTCGCGCCCGACGGCAACGGCGGGACGAAGCTCACCTACAGCTATGACGCCGCCATCGGCGGCAAGGTCGCGAGCATTGGCGGCCGGCTGCTGGATGGCGCGACGCGCGTGATCATCGGCCAGTTCTTCACCGCGCTCGCCCGCAAGGCGGGCGGTGGCGGGGCGGAGAGGGGCGGCTTCTCGCTGTTCGCGCCGCTGGCGAAGGTCGCGAGCCTGTTCGGGGGGCGCCGATGAAACCGCCCGCATTCGATTATCTCCGCGCCGAAACCGTCGGCGATGTGCTTGACGGCCTCGCACAGCAAGGCGGCGACGCCCGTGTGCTCGCCGGCGGTCAGTCGCTGATGGCGATGCTGAACATGCGCCTCGCCAAGCCGAATCTGCTGATCGACATCATGCGCATCAGGGAGCTCCGCCAGATCGAGCGGAAGGGCGATGCCGTCGTGATCGGCGCCGGTGTGCGCCAGGCCGATCTCCTGGCCTGGCCTGATCTTGCTGAGGCGCTCCCGCTGGTGGCGCTGGCGCTGCCCTGGGTCGGACATATGCAGACCCGCAGCCGTGGCACCATCTGCGGCTCACTCGCGCATGCCGATCCCAGCGCCGAGATGCCGCTCGCGCTGGTCGCGCTCGGCGGCGAAGTGCTGCTCCGCAGCGCCAAACGACGCCGACGCGTTGCCGCCAAAGACTTCTTTGCCGGCATGATGCTGACGGCGCGCGCCGACGACGAGCTGATCGAGGGCATCTCGCTCCCCATCGTCAAGGGATCGCGCTTCGCCTTCCGCGAAGTCGCGCGCCGGCATGGCGATTTCGCCATCGTTGCCTGCGCCGCGATGAAGACGCCCATCGGCGTTCGCCTCGCCGTCGGCGGCGTCGCCGACGTGCCGACCGCGCGCGACTGGCCGCGGCTGGAGGGCAGTGCGCTCGACGATGCCCTCAACGCCTTCGCCTATGAGCTCGGCGCGCGCGACGACGTCCACGCCACCGCGCGCTACCGCCGCGACCTCGTGCGCATGATTGGCCGCGATCTGATCGGCGAGGTGGTGCAATGACCCGTCTCAAGGCTGATCACCGCCATGCAATCCGCTTCACGCTGAACGGCAAGCCGGTCGAGGGCGAGGCCGAGCCGCGCGTGCTGCTGTCCGACTTCCTGCGTCATCAGCTCGGTGCCACCGGCACCCATGTCGGCTGCGAGCACGGTGTCTGCGGTGCTTGCACCGTCGTCGTCGACGGCATGCTGACGCGGTCCTGCCTGACGCTCGCGGCGCAGGTCGATGGCTGCGAGCTCAAGACGGTCGAGGGGCTCGCGCCTTCGGCCGACCGGCTCGGCGTGCTGCAGCAAGCGTTCCGCCGCAACCACGCCCTCCAGTGTGGCTTCTGCACCGCCGGAATCTTGATGTCGCTCGACCATTATCTCGCGAAGCATCCGGCGCCGACCGAAGCGGAGATCCGCGATCTCCTCAGCGGGCATATCTGCCGCTGCACCGGCTACACCCCGATCATCCAGGCGGCGCTGGAAGCCGCCGCTGAGCTTGCTTCATCCAAAAAAGAGACGTCCGATGCTTGATCTCGCCAGCAGCTTCATGGCCAGCGCCGCGCGCGATCCCAACGTTATTGCATTGGTCGACGGCGATCTCCGTCTGACCTACCGGCAATGGTACGACAAGATTTCCGCACTCGTGGTCTCGTTCGACCGCCTTGGGCTCAAGCCCGGCGATCACGTCGTCACGCTGCTGCAGAACCGCTGGGAAGCGGCGACGCTGCACTGTGCCTGCCAGTTCGCGGGCCTCGTGATCACGCCGATCAACTGGCGCGCCAAGGCCGACGAGCTCGATTACTGCATCGAGAATGCCGAGGCCCGCGCGGTCTTCTATCAGGACATCTCCGCCGAGGCGGTGCAGGGCTCGGCGCTGTCAGGCAAGCTGCTGCGCGTGTCCGTCGATCCCGGGACGGGCGAGGCCACCAGCTTTGCCGATTTGATCAAGGACGCTGCGCCCGATGCCGAGCCGCGTGTCGGCGCCGATGCCTGGTCGATCATGCTTTACACCTCGGGCACGACCTCGCGTCCGAAGGGCGTGCCGCGCCGCCACCGTGCCGAGCGCGCCGCGGCGATCGCCCATGTCGCGCAAAATCTCTACGGCCGCGGCGAGCGTACGCTCGGCGTGATGCCGCTCTATCACACCATGGGCGTCCGCTCGCTGCTGGCGATGTCGCTGATCGGCGGCACCTTCATCTGCCTGCCGCGCTATGACAGCCGCCAGGCGCTGGCCCTGATCGAGCAGGAAGGCATCACCAACCTCTACCTGGTGCCGACGCTCTATCACGATCTCGTCCATCACGAGGCCTTTGCCAAAACCGACGTCTCCAGCGTGCGCAAGCTCGGCTTTGCCGGCGCGTCGATGACCGATGGCCTGCTGAAGAAGCTGAACGAGGCGTTCAAACCAAACCTGTTCGTCAATCACTACGGCAGCTCGGAGATCTACACCTTCACGATCGATCAGGATGCTGCCGCAAAGCCAGGCTCGGCCGGCAAAGCGGGGCTGAACCAGCACGTCAAGGTCGTGCGCATCGGCGCGAAGTCGGTCGCAGAGCTCGCCGCGGTCGGCGAGGAGGGCGAGATCATCGCCACGCTCAAAGGCGACGAAGCTTTTGAAGGCTACTGGCGTCGCCCCGAGGCTGACGCAAAATCGCTGCGCGAGGGCTGGTACTTCACGGGCGATACCGGCTTCGTTGATCCCGACGGCGATCTTTTCGTCACCGGCCGCGTCGACGACATGATCATCACCGGCGGCGAGAACGTCTCTCCGGTCGAGATCGAGAGCTGCCTGTCGCTGCATCCCGCCGTCGACGAGGTCGCGGTGGTCGGCGTCGCCGATGAGAAGTGGGGCAAGGTCGTCGCCGCCTTCGTCAAGCGCAATCGCGCGGTCTCGGAAGTCGAGCTGGAGCAGTTCTGCCGCACCTCGGGCCTTGCCAATTTCAAGCGGCCGCGCCGCTACGTCTTCGTCGACGCGATCCCGAAATCTCCGGTCGGCAAGCTGCTGCGGCGACTGCTCGTTGCCGGAGAGTACCAGGCCGAGCGCCTGCCGCCGTCGGACGCGGCCTGAACATCACCCATCAACAGAAGGAAGCACAGATGCCGTCACCCTATGCATTCACCGACCCCCGGCTCGCCAAACTCGACGGGTTCAAGGTCGAGATCGACGAGGCGCATGAGCGCGCCGACATCATCTTGGGGAGGCCGCCCTACAACGTCGTGGCGATGCCTCAGCGCGACCAGCTGCGCTTGACCTTCGAAACGCTGGACGAGGATCCGCGCGTGCGCGTGCGCGTGATCGTGGTGCGCGGCGAGGGCGAGCATTTCTCCAGCGGCGGCAATATTGGCGGCTTCATGGAGGCGAGCCCGGAACACGTGTCGAAGCTCGCCTGGAACATCGCCGCGCCGGCGCGCTGCGCCAAGCCCGTGATCGTCGCCAACCGCGGCTATTGCTTCGGTGTCGGCTTCGAGCTGTCGCTGGCCTGCGATTTCCGCATCGCGTCGGAGACCACGCAATACGCGCTGCCGGAGCAGAAGCTCGGCCAGATCCCGGGCTCGGGCGGCTCGGCTCGCCTGCAGAAGATGGTCGGCATCACCCGCACCAAGGACATCGTGATGCGCTCCAAGCGCATCTCGGCCAAGCAGGCCTATGAGTGGGGCATCGCCACCGAATGCGTGCCAGATGCCGAGCTGGAGAAGGCGACCGACAAGCTGGTCGACGAGCTCCGCACCTTCTCGCCGCTGGCGCAGCGCACCGCCAAGAAGCTCCTCAACGACACCGAGGATTCGACCCTCGCCATCGCCATCGAGCTCGAAGGCCATTGCTACAGCCGCCTGCGCCAGTCGGAAGACTTCAAGGAGGGCGTCGAGGCCTTCAATGCCAAGCGCCCGCCGAAATTCGTCGGTCGCTGATACGCGACTGGACTAACGGCCGCGGTTCGCAATGGCGCGGACCGCGGCGCTACTCAAACGGGGGAGGTAAAACAACATGGCTGAGATGGATATGCCGGTCGCGGGTGCACAAGCATCCGCAGATAACAAGCAGATGGTCAATGCGATCATCGCGTCGGTGCTCGGATGGGCGCTCGATCTGTTCGATTTGTTCATTCTGCTCTACGTCGCGCCGGTCGTCGGCGCGCTGTTCTTTCCGTCCAGCAACGCGGCGCTGTCGCTGGCGGCCGTCTACGGCTCGTTCGCCGTGACGCTGCTGATGCGGCCGCTCGGCTCGGCGGTGTTCGGCCATTATGCCGACGTGCACGGCCGCAAGCAGGCCATGCTGATCGCCATCATCGGCGTCGGCCTCAGCACCGCGGCGTTCGGCCTGCTGCCGACCATTGCGCAGGTCGGCGTGATCGCGCCGATCGTGTTCCTGATCCTGCGGCTGGTGCAGGGCGTGTTCGTCGGCGGCGTCGTGGCGTCCACTCACACGATCGGCACCGAATCCGTGCCACCGCATTGGCGCGGCGCGATGTCGGGCCTGGTCGGCGGCGGCGGCGCCGGCATCGGCGCATTGCTCGCGTCCTTCATCTTCCTGATCACGTCCTCGGTCTTCCCCGGCGATGCCTTCGCGGTGTGGGGTTGGCGCTTCATGTTCTTTTCGGGACTGCTCAGCTCGCTGCTCGGCTGGTTCATCTTTCGCAACCTCGAGGAGTCCCCATACTTCAAGGAGCTCAAGCGCCAGCAGGGCAACAAGCAGGCGAAGGTCTCGAAGGCGCCGGTCAAGGACGTGTTCTCCGGCGAGTATCGCGGCGTGCTGCTGGTCAACCTGCTGATCACGTTCGGCGGCGGCGCCGGCTATTACCTGACCTCGGGCTATCTGCCGAGCTTCCTGAAGGTGATCAACGCGGTGCCGAACCAGACCTCGTCGCTGATCCTGATGGGTGCGAGCGTGTCGGCGTTCTTCTCCGCGGTGCTGGTCGGCGCGCTCAGCGACTGGATCGGCCGCAAGAAGACGTTCCTCCTGATCGGCGTCCTCGCGGCCGTGCTGCTGCCGCTGTGCTACCTCAACCTCGCGGCCACCAAGGACACGACGCAGATCACGCTCCTTGCGCTCGCCATCGCCTTCATCGGCAATGCCGGCTACGCGCCGGTGCTGATCTTCCTGAACGAGCGCTTCCCGACCGCGCTGCGCGCGAGCGGCACGGGCCTGTCCTGGAATATCGGCTTTGCGCTGGGCGGCATGATGCCGACCTTCGTCTCGCTGGTGAGCGCCAGCCCGGCGCAGATTCCGATGTCGCTGGCTTACTTCGCGGTCGGCGTGTTCGTGATCTATCTGATCGGAGCCGTCGTGATCCCCGAGACCAAAGGCAACTTCCGCTGAGCCAAATTCGGCGCGGCTGCACAAGCGGCCGCGCCGGCCTATCGAACTGCGCAACGAGACTGGAATGGATGGACTGCATTTCGACGATGTGATCGTCGGCGGCGGGTCGGCGGGCTGCGTGCTCGCCAAGCGGCTTTCTGCCGATGGGCGCCGTCACGTGCTGCTGATCGAAGCCGGAATGGACACGCCGCCGGAGGCGACGCCTGCGGAAGTCCTCGACAGCTATCCGATGCCGCTATTCTATGGCGACAAGTACATCTGGCCTGGCCTGTCGGCGGCGGCGGGCCGTAACACCGAGGGCAAGCCGGTCGTCCGCGCCTATGAGCAGGGGCGGGTGATGGGTGGTGGCTCCAGCATCAACGTGCAGTCGGCCAATCGCGGCCTGCCGCGCGACTACGACGAATGGCACGAGCTCGGTGCGCGCGGCTGGGGCTGGAGCGATGTGCTGCCATATTTCCTCAAGCTCGAGACTGATCTGGATTTCGGCGGCCCGCTGCATGGCGGAAGCGGCCCGATTCCGATCCGCCGTATCGCGCGCGAGGCGATGCCAGCATTTGGCCGCGCGGCGGGCGAGGCGCTGTCGGCGACCGGTCTGCCGTTCCGGAAGGACCAGAACGCCGACTTCGAGGACGGCATCTTTCCGCCGGCTTTCTCCAATCGCAACGACCGGCGTGTCTCGACGGCTGCCGGCTATCTCGACGCGGCAACCCGCGCACGGCCGAACCTGACTGTCTGGGCCGACAGCGAGGTCGAGCAGATCAAGCTCGAGGGCCGCCGCGCGACCGGCGTGGTGGTCGCCCGTGGCGGTCAGAAGCTCGGCGTCGCCGCCGGCCGCGTGATCCTCACGGCGGGCGCGCTGCAGTCTCCGGCGATCCTGATGCGGGCGGGCATCGGCCCCGGGGCCGCGTTGCAAGCGCTCGGCATTCCCGTGATCATTGATCTGCCCGGCGTCGGCAGCAATCTGCGCGATCATCCCGCGTTGACCTTCTGCCAATATCTGCCGCGCCCGCTGCGGCTGCCGCTGGCGCGGCGGCGTCCCAATTTCGCGGCGATGCGCTTCTCGTCGGGGCTTGCAGGGTGCGATGCCTCCGACATGTACATCACCGCCTCGGCTCGTGGCGGCTGGCACGCGCTGGGCGCGCGACTCGGGCTCTATTTCCTCTGGTGCAACCGGCCGTATTCGAGCGGCTCGCTCACCCTGGCGAGCCGGGATCCGAAGGCCTATCCAGTCGTCGATCTCAATCTGCTGTCCGACGAGCGTGATCTCAAACGGCTCGTCGCAGCCGTCCGGTTGCTGGCAAGGCTCGTGGTGCATCCGCAGCTCAATCCCGAGGCCGGCGATTTCTTTCCCGCCTCCTATTCCCCGCGCATCAAGCGCCTGAGCCGCTACGGCACCGCCAACCGTATCGTCGCCTCCATCCTTGGGCCGATGCTCGACGTGCCCGCAGGCCTGCGGCAGCTCCTGATCCGGCTGGTGTTGCTCAACGGCACGGCCTTCCAGGCGACGCTCGCGGACGACCGCGCGCTGGAAGCTTTCGTGCGGCAGAGCGTGTTCGGCGTCTGGCATCCCGGTGGCACCTGCCGCATGGGCGACCCCGCCGACCGGATGGCGGTGGTCGATTCCGGGGGCAGGGTGATCGGCAGCGAGAATGTCTTCGTGGCGGACGCCTCGATCATGCCGCGGCTGCCGACGGCCAATACCAACATCCCCGTGATCATGGCCGCCGAGAAGATCAGCGATGCGTTGCTGCGGCATCATTGATCCCTTTTCGTTTGGCCCCTTTCGGTGTAGCTCTGCGCCGGCTTGAAACGGCGGGCGCCAAGCCCGCTGATGCGCCAAATCATGGAGGCAAACGAGGATGTATCCGAAAGTTCAAATGTTCATCGCCGGCGAGTGGACCGACGGCACGTCCGGCAAATCGGAGGACATCCTCAATCCCGCGACCGGCCAGCCGATCGGCAAGACCCCGCACGCCTCGAAGGCAGACCTCGACCGCGCGCTGGAGGCCGCCAGGTCCGGCTTCGAGGTCTGGCGCAAGACCTCGCCGTTCGACCGCTACAAGCTGATGCGGAAGGCCGCCGACATCATCCGTTCGCGCGCCGCCGAGATCGCCCCCGTGATGACCATGGAGCAGGGCAAGCCGGTCGTGGAAGCGCAGGGCGAGACCATGCTGGCAGGCGACCTCATCGACTGGTTCTCCGAGGAGGCCCGCCGCGCCTATGGCCGCATCGTGCCGCCGCGGATGGGCAACGTCTCGCAGCTCGTGACCAAGGAGCCGGTCGGCCCGGTCGCGGCGTTCACGCCCTGGAATTTCCCGATCAACCAGGCCGTGCGCAAGATCTCGGCTGCGCTCGCCGCAGGCTGCTCGATCATCGTGAAGGGGCCGGAAGAGACGCCTGCGAGCTGCATGGAGCTGGTGCGCGCCTATGCCGATGCCGGCATTCCGCCCGGCGTCGTCCAGCTGGTGTTCGGCGTGCCGGCAGAAGTGTCGGAATATCTCATCCCGCACCCGATCATCCGCAAGATCAGCTTTACGGGCTCGACCGCGGTCGGCAAGCATCTGGCCGCGCTCGCCGGCCTGCACATGAAGCGCGTCACCATGGAGCTCGGCGGTCACGCGCCGGCGATCGTCTTCGCCGACGCCGACCTCGACAACGCCGCGAAGATTCTGTCGGCCAACAAGTTCCGCAATGCCGGCCAGGTCTGCGTCTCGCCGACGCGCTTCCTGGTGCATGAAAGCGTCTACCAGCCCTTCGTCGACAAGTTCGTCGCAGCCGCCAAGAGCCTCAAGGTCGGCAATGGCCTGGACAAGGACACCCGCATGGGACCGCTGGCGAACCCGCGCCGTGTCGATGCCATGGAGGGTTTGGTCTCCGACGCCGTCCAGCGCGGCGCCAAGGTGCAGGCCGGCGGCAAGCGCATCGGCAACGAGGGCTTCTTCTTCGAGCCGACCGTCATCACCGATGTGCCGCGCGATGCTCGCATCATGAACGAGGAGCCGTTCGGTCCGCTCGCGCCGATCACCTCCTTCCGCAGCTATGACGAGGTGGTGGCCGAGGCGAATCGCCTGCCGTATGGCCTTGCGGCCTACGCCTACACCACCTCGACCAAGACGATGCAGGCAATCGGCGCCGACATCGAGAGCGGCATGGTCTCGATCAACCATCATGGCCTCGCGCTGCCGGAAGTGCCGTTCGGCGGCATCAAGGATTCCGGCTATGGCTCGGAAGGCGGCCTCGAGGCGATCGAGGGTTACCTCAACACCAAGTTCGTCACGCAGGCGAGCGCGTAAAGTCAGGCGCGGTGTCATTCCGGGGCGCGCGACTTGTCCGCCGAAGCTCGAAGAGCGAAGGCGGAAGCGCGAACCCGGAATCCATCGCACAGCACGCTACGCGTACAAATGGATTCCGGGCTCGCGCCAAGTGGCGCGCCCCGGAATGACGGTGGATTGCACCTGCGTTGCCTCACGGACGGGACATGGACAACAGCCGTCACCCGAGCAAGCGCGTATCCCTCGCCGGGATGCATATCGACCGCACGTCGGCCGTGCCGCTGCATTTGCAGATCGCGGCCCATATTCGCGACGGCATCCTGCGCGGCGTCTTTCCCGCCGGAACGCAATTCCTGGGCTCGCGCGAGATCGCGCGCGAACTGGGCTGTTCGCGCACGGTGGTGCTGACCGCCTGGGATCTGCTCTACGCCGAAGGCTATCTTGCCTCGATGCCGCGGGGGAGCGTCATGGTGGCGGCCGTCGCGACGCCGCATGTGGAGCCTCCGTCCGCGACATCGCCAGACGCCAAGCCCGGTCACATGTCGGAGCGCTGGCGATCGCTGCTGGCCTCCGACTACGAGACCAACTGGCCGTCGGAGTTCGCTCCCGGCGCGCCTGACATCTCGACCTTCCCGTTCAAGAAATGGTCGCGCCTGCTGCGCCAGAGCTGGCAGAATCCGAGGGAGCAGGAGTGCCTCGATCTTCCCGCGGAAGGTCATCCGCGGCTGCGCAGCGAGATCGCGAACTTCCTCGGCTCCGTGCGCGGGCTCGTCTGCGCGCCGGAGGAGGTCGTCGTCACCTCAGGGACATCGGGCGCGCTGGATTTCTGCAGCCGGATGATCCTTGATCCCGGCGACGAGGTCTGGGTCGAGGAGCCCGGCTTCGTCGAGGCGCGCTGGGCACTCACGGCGGCCGGCGCAAAACTCGTTCCGATTCCGGTCGATGACAAGGGCCTCGTCGTCTCCGAAGGAATCCGGCGCGCACCGCGCGCGAAGCTGATCGTGGTCACGCCGTCGCATCAATATCCGCTTGGCGTCAGCATGGGGCTGGAGCGGCGGCTCGAGCTGCTCGACTGGGCCAACAGGAACGACGTCTGGGTGATCGAGGACGACTACAATTCCGAGTTCAGGCACCAGGACAGCATGATCGCCTCCCTTCGCTCGCTCGATCGCGAGGGGCGGGTGATCTATTTCGGCACCTTCTCAAAAATCATGATGCCGAACCTGCGGCTCGGCTACATCGTCGCCAACAGGCGTTTCATCGAAAGCTTTTCGAAAGGGCGCGCGCGGATCGACGTGCACACCTCCGGCATCGGGCAGCTCGCGCTGGCCGAGTTCATGCGCGAAGGACATCTGCTGCGGCACCTGCGCGCGATGCGGCGGGTCTATGCGGAGCGACGGAGCGCGCTGATCGATGCGATCGCGGCGCTGATGCCCTATGATCTGACCGTCTCCGCGGCGGTGACGGGCTTGCATCTGGTGGCCGAGTTCACCGCGGCGATGCGGGCGCGGATGAGCGATCGCGAGGCGGCTGCAAGCCTGAAGCAGGCCGGCATCCACGTGCAGCCCTTGTCGCAAAACTTTCTCGAGCCGCCGACGCGGCAAGGCCTGGTGTTGGGCTACGGGCGGCTGCAGGTCGAAGATGCCTCTCCGCTGCTTGCGAGAATCGCGGCTTGCATCGGTTCCGGCCCCCGCAACGCACCATCCGAGCCGGCGATTTCCTCACTTACTGTTCGTACAATAAAGAGTAGCTGAGCCGACCGTCTTGCATAGCTCGTAGGCAGGTTGCGATCCCGCAGTGCCGGTCGATCGCCTGCAAATTAGACAGCCGATTTGGGCGCTTCGATTGCAGTGCAGCGGGCACCACGATTCTGCGCGGTAAATTCCGTGGTGCGCCGCACTCGTCTGGCGCGGCACGGCACTCGTTTGCGTGCTCCTTGCGCGTGCACCGCTGCACCAAAACGTGCAGCCGATGTTGCAGCGCGCGATGCCGCCCACGTACTGGTCTAGCGGTTTGCGACAATCCTGGCCCTATCGCGAAGCCGTCGCTCTGTCGCACGCTCGCGTCCGGTGGCATGACAGGGGATGCATGATGAGCGCTCTCGGTTCGGCATTCGACGTTGCGATGGATGGGAAGGACCCGGGGTCCGGTCCGGACGTCACGCGTAGCTGACCCCTGCACATGAGCTCTTCCGAACATCACTGGGAAGTCGGCACCGATATCGGCGGCACCTTCACCGACATCATTGCCATCAGGCGCGGCTCTGCGGAGACGCGGATCGCAAAGGTGCCGTCGCGGCCCCAGGCGCCGGTCCAGGCGATGCTGGAGGCGATCGAGGCGGTGGGGCTGCGCAAGAGCGAGGTCAGGCGCTTCGTCCACGGTACCACGCGCGTCACCAACGCCATTGTCGAGAATCGGCTCCCGAAAGTGGCGCTGGTCGCGACGGAAGGATTTGCCGATGTGCTGGAGATCGCGCGCTATCGCCGCCGCGATCTCTATCGTCTCGACATTCCGCCGAAATCGCCGCCGTTGGTGCCGCCGGAACGTTGTTTCGGCCTTGCCGAGCGCCTCGATCACGAAGGCAGGGTGCTGAAGGCGCTGGATGAGGCGGAGATCGAGCGTCTCGTCTCCTGGCTGAAGCAGACCGGCGTTCAGAGTGTCGCCGTGGCCTTGCTGCACGCCTATGCCAATCCGGTGCATGAGAGGATGGTGGGCGAACGCCTCAAGGACGTCGTCGCCCATGTCTCGCTGTCGCATGAGGTCAATCCCGAGGCGCGCGAATATGAGCGGACCTCGGCCACCGTGTTCAACGCGGCCGCGATGCCGATCGCGGTGGAATATCTCAGCGAGCTGGAGCAGCGGCTGCCGATCGGTGCGGGCCTGCAGGTGTTTCATTCCGCGGGCGCCATGGTGCCGATTTCGGCGGTGAAGCGGCGGCCGCTGGTGATGGCGATGTCGGGGCCCGCCGCCGGCGTTTCGGCCTCCGTCAGCATCGCGCGCCAGCTCGGAACCTCGCGCGTGCTGACCTTCGACATGGGCGGTACCACGACTGACGTTTGCCTGATCGTCGATGGCCAGGCCGAGATGGCTGACGGCCGCATGCTCGGTGACAAGCCGCTGCGCCAGCCGATGCTTGCGGTTCATTCCATCGGCGCGGGCGGCGGATCGATCGTGCGCAACGGTCCCGGCGGCCTGACCGTGGGTCCCGAGAGCGCCGGCTCCGAGCCGGGTCCGGCTTGCTATGGCCGCGGCGGCACGGATCCCACCATCACCGACGCCAATGCCGTGCTCGGCTATCTCAATCCTGAAACCAAGCTGGGAGAGCGCATCGGCATCGATATCGAGGCCGCCAAGCGCGTCATTGCGCCGATCGCGAGCGCGTTGGGACTGAGCCTGACCGAAACGGCGCTCGGCATCATCAAGGTCGCGAACGCGACCATGGCCCGCGCGCTCCGCCGCGTCACGGTCGAGCGCGGCATCGATGGGCGCGACTGCACGCTGCTCGCCTTCGGCGGCGGCGGTCCCATGCACGCAGCAGGCCTTGCCGATCTCTACGGCATTGCAGAGGTCGTCGTGCCCAGCGCCTCCAGCGCATTCTCGGCGCTGGGTTGCCTCACCGCCGATTTCAGCTTCCTTCAGCAGCAGACCCTTCGCGCTGCCCTCGACGGCATCGATCTTGCGCGAGTATCGGAGCGGATCGGAACGCTGATCGACGATGCCTCGGCGCCGCTGATCGCCAATGGCGTTGCGAAGGCGGAGATCCAGGTCGAGCTGGTGGCGTTGATGCGCTATGCGGCGCAGAACGACGCCATCCCGGTAACCTTCACGCTGCCGCTCGACGTCGCCAAGCTCAAGAAGGACTTCCTGGGGCGGCACAACGAGCTCTTCGGTTACGCGACCGGCGAGCCTTGCGTCATCGAATCCGTGCGGGTGCAGGCCCGCCGCCCATCGACAACTGTGGTCAGCCGGCCGGCGACCGCGGTGAGGGCGGTGTCCGCGGGCAAGCGCATCTGCTCGTTCGACGGCTTCCATGATATTGCGACAGCGATTATCGACCGCGCCTCGCTGACCGACATCGTCCACGGCCCCGCCATCATCGAAGACGCATGGTCCACCGTGGTGGTGCTGCCCGGCTGGCAGGCCAGACCAGACGCCGCCGGCAATCTGTTCCTGACGCGGAGGACGGCATGAAGCTCGATCCGTTCGTCGTCGAGGTCATCAGGCACGGGCTCTCGGCCGCGGCCGAGGAGATGAGCCTGGTGATGACCCGGTCGGCGCGCTCGCCACTGCTGCGCGAGGCTGGCGATCTGTCGTCGGCGATCACGGATGGTCATGGCGGCCTGGTCGGGCAGGGCCGCGACATCCCGATCCATCTCGGCGCCATGGCCTACACCATTCCCGAACTGCTGAAGGTCTTGCCGCGCGAGAGCCTGAACGACGGCGACGTCGTGATCTACAATGTCGGCGCGCTCGGCGGCAATCACCTCAACGACGTCAAGGTCGTGCGCCCGGTCTTCGTCGACGGCGAGATCGTGGCGTTCGCGATCAGCCTCGCCCACTGGCCCGATATCGGTGGCACCTGGCCCGGCAGCCATTTCGCCAAGGCGGTCGACACGTTCCAGGAGGCGATGCGGATTCCGCCGGTGCTGATCGCAACCTCAGCCGGCGTCAACACGCCGATCGTGCAGCTGCTCAAGGCCAATGTCCGCGATGCCGAGTCCTGCGAGGGCGATCTGCTCGCCCAGATCGCGGCGACCAAGGCTGGCGAGAAGCGCATCGTCGAGCTGTGCCGCGAGCACGGCAAGGCGGTATTCACCTCGACGCAGTCGCGCCTGCACGATCTCTCCGAAATCGAGATGCGCGAGGCCCTACGCGAGCTGCCGGACGGTGTCTATGAGGGCGAGGATTACCTCGACGACGGCAGCGAGAACAACGCGCCGGCACGCATTCACGTCAAGATCACCATTCGCCGCGACGAGGCGACCTTCGACCTCTCCGGGAGCTGTGACCGCGTCACCAATTTCTGCAACACGACGCCGTTCATGGCGCGCTCGGCCGTTGCCTATGCCGCGCGCATCATGAGCGGGCGCGACATGAACCAGAACGCGGGCGCGCTGCGGCCGCTGACCATCATCACGCGGCCGGGCTCGATCCTGGAGCCGGGCTGGACCGCGTCGGTTGCGGCCGGCAACCACGAGACCTCCATGCGCATCGTCGATGCGATTTTTCGCGCGATGCAGGACACCATTCCCGAGCGCCTGTCGGCGGGCGGCGCGACCACCGCGGGCGTGCTGTTCTTCGCAGAGCCGCGGCCGAACGGTTCATGGAAGATGCTCTATGAGGTTCACGGCGGCGGCGAAGGCGCGCGGCATGACCGGGCCGGCACCTCGGCGACGCGGGTGCATCTGTCCAACACCTCGAACACGCCGGTCGAGGTGATCGAGGCGAATTACGCGATCCGGCTTGAGCAGCAGGCCATCCGCCGGAATTCCGGCGGCGCGGGCGCGCATCGCGGCGGCGATGGCTCGGTTCGCACCTACCGCATCCTGGCGCCTTCGATGCACCTCACCACCTGCATCGAGCGCATGGTCATCGCACCCTGGGGCATACAGGGCGGCGAGTCCGGCAAGGCCTGCCGCATCTCGCTGGTCAGGCAGGGCGCGAACGTCGCGATCGACGGCAAGTCGAACCTGGTGTTGCAGCAAGACGATCTCGTCACGATCGAGATGTGCGGCGGCGGCGGCTACGGCGCCGTGGATGCGCAGTGAGGGGACCCGCGATGAGCAGATTGTTGCGAACCGGGCTGAATGCGGGCGAGGCCGCGCCGATGGCCGTGGTCGGCGGCGGGGGCGTCTACTTCCATTTGTCGGACGGTCGCAAGCTGATCGACGGCAGTAACACCGGCGGCGGCCTCGGCCATCGCCACCCTGCGATGGTGGAAGCGATCCGCCGCGCGGCCGATACCCCCGTCGTCAACGAGGGCTGGACCTGGGTCGGCCGCGAGCAGGCTGCCGACGACCTGATGGCCACGGCGTTCAAGGGCGAAGAGGATTGGGTCGGCGCGGTGCGCTTCTGCATCAGCGGCAGCGAGGCCAACGACATGGCGCTGTCGCTCTGTCAGGCGCTGACGCAACGCTCCGCGCTGGCGACGCGCGAACGCGCCTATCACGGCATCACCGGGCTGTCGCGCAGCATGACGGTGCAGCCGCAATGGCACGGCGGTCTCGCGGTGCACGCCGGCGGCTCAAAACTGCCGGCGCCGATGGCGCCGGTGCGGATTTTGCCGGCGCCCGATGGCGCGATCTACGGCGCGCCGGCCAACAACACCCCGCCGAGCGAATATCTCGCCGATGCCCCGCGCCTGCTCTCGGACACTGCAGCGATGATCATCGACTACACACAAGGTGGGATTTATTACGATGGTGCCTATCAGGATGAGGTGGCGCGCTGTGCGCGGCAGGCAGGCTCTTACTGGATCGCGGACGAGGTCGTCACCGGCGCAGGCCGCGCGGGCCGCTGGTTCGCATTCCAGGGCGCGCAAAGCCGCCCCGATATCGTGACCCTCGGCAAGTCGCTCGGCGGCGGCGCGGCAGCGGTCGCCGCGGTCGTGGTGTCCAAGGACATCGTCGAACGGCTCAAGGGGACGAGCTGGCAGAACTACGGCACGCTGCGCGGTCATCCGATCAGCATGGCTGCCGTCAGCGCCTATCTGAAGGTCATTACCGACGACAGGATTCTGGAACACGTTCAGAAGCTGGAGAAGCTGTTCATCCGACGTCTCCTGGAGATCGCGCAGAAACATCCGAGCGTGCAGCGCGTGGCGGGGCAGGGGTTGCACTGGACGGTGGAGCTGCACGGTCCGGATTGGCGCACCTGGCACGCCGACACCACCGAGGTGCCGATCGCCTCGCGCGTGGCCGAGCGGGCGCTGGAAGCCGGCGCAGTGATCGGGACCAGCGGCGAGCAGACGTCGCTGTTCCTGGCGCCGCCGCTGGTGATCTCAGAGCACGAAGCCGGGCAGCTTCTGGATGCGCTCGACCATGGTCTCGACATCGCCGACAGGGAGCATGGCTGAATGCGAAGCATGCAATGCTCATCATGCCGTCGCGCGGGCCTCCGGCTGGAAATGTCCGGCGGGGCTGCGCTAAGCTGCGCGCGCCGGCACATCCTCGAAATGGCAGTTTCTGCCAAGACTCACCAGGAAATCGCTGATGCGTATTGTCAACGTCGCCGCCGCCCAGATGGGCCCGATCCAGAAAGCCGACAGTCGTGAGGCCGTGGTCAAGCGCATGATCGCGCTGATGGACGAGGCGAAAGCTAAAGGCGCCGACCTGATCGTCTATCCGGAACTGGCGCTGACGACATTCTTCCCGCGCTGGTACGTCGAGGACCGGGCCGAGTTCGACAATTGGTTCGAGCGCGAGATGCCGAATGCGGCGACGAAGCCGCTGTTCGAGCGTGCAGCGCAGCATCAGATGGCCATGAACTTTGGCTATGCCGAACTGACGCCGGATGGCCACCACTTCAACACCGCCATCCTGACCGACAAATCAGGCAAGATCGTCGGCAAATATCGCAAGGTCCACCTGCCGGGCCATGTGGACTACGACACCAAGCGCTCGCACCAGCATCTGGAGAAGCGCTATTTCGAGCCGGGCGATCTCGGCTTCAACGTCTGGCGCGAACTCGGCGGCGTCATCGGCATGGCCATCTGCAACGACCGCCGCTGGCCCGAGACCTATCGCGTCATGGGCCTGCAGGGCGTCGAGATGGTGCTGATCGGCTACAACACACCATCGGTGAACGCCGAGAAGAGCGAGGAGGGCGTCGAGAAGCGCCTGTTCCACAATCGCCTCTCCGTGCAGGCCGGCGCTTATCAGAATGCGACCTGGGTGGTCGCGGTGGCCAAGGCCGGCAATGAGGACGGCCATCCGTTATTCGGCGGCAGCCTGATCGTCGATCCCAATGGCGAGATCGTCGCCGAGGCCAGGACGGACGAGGACGAGCTTCTGGTTCACGCGTGCGACCTCGATGCCACCACCTTCGGCAAGACCACGATCTTCAACTTCGCGGCGCACCGCCGCATCGAGCATTACGGCTTGATCACCAGTCGCACGGGCGCCGTGCCGCCGCCGGAGACGTGAGGCTGATGGCGGACAAGGGCATCTCCCTGCGCGAGCTCGATCCGCGCGATCGCTACAAGCTGCTCTGCGGCGTGGTCGTGCCGCGGCCGATCGCGCTGGTGACGACGCTGGACGAGAACGGGGCGGTCAATGCCGCGCCGTTCAGCTTCTTCAACGTCTTCTCGGAAAGTCCGGCGCTGATCGTGCTCGGGCTCCAGCACAAGCCGGATCATAGTCCGAAGGACACGACCCGCAACATCCATCGCGACGGCGAGTTCGTGGTGCACATGGTCGATGAGGCGCTGTCGGTCGCCATGAACGACTGCGCCGTCGATTTCCCCTCCGGCGACAGCGAGGTTGCTGCGACGGGGCTTGCCACGCTTCCCTCCATCGACGTGAAAGTGCCGCGCCTTGCTGCGGCACCCTTCGCGCTGGAATGCCGGCGCCACGTCGTGTTGACCTTCTCGCCCGACCGTGAGCTCCTGGTCGGCGAGGTGCTCAGGGTTCACGCCCGCGAGGGCCTCGTCGATGAGGCCAACATGTATGTCGATCTCGATGCGTACCGGCCGATCGGCCGCATGTTCGGCAATCTCTACACCACGCAGCGGGACACGTTTGCGCTTGTCCGCGAGAGCCATGCGCAATGGCTCGCGCGCCAGGACCAAAACGAGCTGAAGGACGCCTAGTGAGCCGAGAACTGCACCGCGCCCAGCGCCATGGTCACGGCCGCCTGTGTCGGGTCGATCACGGGAATGCCCAGCGCGTCCTCCAGCGGGCGGCGGTGACGCGCCATGCCGGCGCAGCCCATCACGATGGCGCGGGCGCCGTCCTCGTCCCGCAGCGTGCGGCCAACCTCGATCATCTTGGCCAGCGTGCCTTCGCCCGAAGCAGTCTCGGCAACGCTCATGTTGAGCGGCCGCTCGCCGGCGAGGCGCTCGGTCAATCCCATCTGCCTGAGATAGCGCATATGCCGCGGGATCGAACGCTGCGCGATCGCGATGACGCCAAAGGTTTCGGCGCGCGCGAGCGCGGTCAGCACTCCGCACTCGGCGATGCCGAACACCGGCCGCTCCGTGCCTTCGCGGCAGACCTGAAGCCCGGGATCGCTGTAGCAGGCGATGACGAAGGCCGCCGAGCTGTTGTCGCCTTCGACGAGGCGGCGCAGCGGCATCGCGACGCTATCGACATCGGCCTGGCTTTCAATGCCGAACGGACCCTCGGCCAGCGACTGGCAGACCAGTTCCGGCCCGCCCTCGAAGCCGAGCGGCTTCAACGCATCCTCCAGCCCTTGCGTGACCGCGGGATTGGAGTTCGGATTGATGACGAGGATGCGCGGCCGGGACATGATGGTCTTCCTGCGAAATTGCGATTACGTGCCTTGAGCCTATCACGGAGTGCCTCATGACTGAACCCGCTTACGACCTGATCATCCGCGGCGGCCGCGTCGCCACCACCACGGACGTCTTCGAGGCCGACGTCGCCATAACAGGCGAGACCATCGCGGCGATCGGCCGCGGGCTGCCGGCGGCCAAGCGCGAGATCGACGCGCGCGGCAAGCTGGTGCTGCCCGGCGGCGTCGACAGCCACGCGCACATCGAGCAATTGTCCGCCGCCGGCATCATGAACGCCGATACCTTCGAGAGCGCGACCGTGTCGGCGGCCTTCGGCGGCACCACCACGGTGATCCCGTTCGCCGCCCAGCATGTCGGCATGAAGCTGCCGCAGGTGGTGGAGGATTATCACGCGCTGGCGAAGAAGGGCGCCGTGATCGACTACGCCTTTCACATGATCATCGCCGATGCCACCAAGGAAACGGTCGAGGAGCACATCCCGGCATTGGTGAAGCAGGGTCATGCGTCGATCAAGATCTTCATGACCTACGACCGCCTCAAGGTCGACGACGAGCCCTTGCTCGACATTCTCCTCGCGGCGCGCCAGTCCGGTGCGATGCTGTGCGCTCATGCCGAGAACCACGGCATCATCACCTGGATGGTGAAGCGGCTGCTCGCGCGTGGCTACACCATGCCGAAATATCACGCCGTCAGCCACGCCCGTGTCTCGGAGGCCGAAGCCTTCACCCGGCTGATCGGCATGGCCGCGCTGATCGACCAGCCGATCATGATCTTCCATGTCTCGACCGCTGAAGGCGCCAAGGTCATCCGTGACTCGCGCGGCCAGGGATTGAAGGTCTTCGCAGAGACTTGCCCGCAATATCTGTTCCTCACCGCGAACGATCTCGACAAGCCCGGCACCGAGGGCGCTAAATGGATGTGCAGCCCGCCGCCGCGCACGCATGCCGACCAGGAGGCGCTGTGGCAGGCGCTGTCGCTCGGCGATCTCCAGACCATTTCGTCGGATCACGCGCCATATCGGTACGACGAGACCGGCAAGCTGCGTGCGGGTCCCAATCCGAATTTCAAGCAGGTCGCCAACGGTCTTCCGGGACTGGAGCTGCGGCTGCCGCTGCTGTTCGACGCGATGGTGTCGAAGGGCCGGCTGGGCCTGGAAAAATTCGTCGAGCTCACGTCGACAGCCCCGGCAAAAATCTACAATCTGCATCCGCGCAAGGGCTCGATCGCGGTCGGCGCCGACGCTGATATCGCGATCTGGGATCCGAACCGCGAGACCGTGATTGCGGACGAGATGATGCACGACCTCGCCGGCTACACACCGTTCGCGGGCCGCAAGCTGAAGGGATGGCCGGTGTCGGTGCTGTCGCGCGGCCGCGTCATCGTCGACGGCAACAAGTGCCTCGCGAGTGCCGGCAGTGGAAAATTCCTGGCGCGCAGCGGCGGCGAGGCGGCCAGGCCGACCGGCCGGCTCGTGGCCGACATGGATCCGGAACGGAACTTTGGGGCAAAACTGCTGTGATTGTGGATTGCGTGCGATGAAGATCGTCATCTTCGGCGGCACCGGCTTTGTCGGCCTCAATCTTGCCGAGGTGCTGCTCGCGCGCGGGCATGAGGTGACGCTGTATGATCGGGCGCTGCTGCCGCCGGCGGCGCAGCGGTCGCTGGCCGACTATCGCGAGCGGTTCAAGGTCGTCCAGGGCGACATTACCGACGCGGAAGCCATCGACGCCCTCATTGCCCGGGGCTGCGATGCGATCGTGCTCGGCGCGGCGGTTACGGCCGGCGATGATCTCGAGCGGGCCTCGCCCGCGCGCGTTCTCGAGATCAACGTGATGGCCCAAATACCGATCCTGCAGTCGGCGATCCGCCACGGCGTTCGTCGCGTCGTCAATCTGTCGTCGGGGTCGGCCTATGGCGCCGCGGGCCAGCGCTGTCCGGTGTTGGACGAGGAGACGCCTTGCGATCCCGTCTCGTTCTACGCGATCAGCAAATTCACCTCGGAACGATCTGTCGCCCGCTATGCCGAACTCTTCGGCGGAGATTTCCTGAGCGTGCGGCTGAGCGCGGTGTTCGGTCCGTGGGAGCAGGCCAGCTCGGTGCGCGACACGCCCAGTCTTCAATTCCAGATTCTGGCGGCGTTCGCGCGAGGCGAGCCGGCGATCATGCCGTCTCCCGGGATGAAGGACTGGACCTACGCGCCGGACGTCGCCGAAGCCGTTGCCGTGCTGATCGAGGCCGAGCGGCCGCGCCACCGGCTCTACAATATCTCCAGCGGCGCGGCCTGGTCGGCGCTGCAATGGGGCGAGGCTTTTGCCGCGTTGCATCCCGGCCTGCAATGCCGGCTCGCGACACCGAGAGAGAAGACCTTCATCAAGCTTCATGGCAGGGATCGTGCGCCGATGTCGGTCAAGCGGATGGCCGATGAATTCGGCTGGCGCGCGCGGTTCGGCTGTGCCGAGTCCGCGGCAGCGATGAGCGCCTGGTGGATGCAGCACAAGGAGGGGATTTAACATGCGGTTGCAGGGGCGCACCGCCATCATCACAGGCGCCGGCTCAGGCATCGGCCGTGCCAGCGCAAAACTGTTCGCGGAGGAGGGGGCGCGCCTCGCGCTGGTCGATCGCGATGCTGTCGGCCTTGAGGAGACGCTGAACCTCGTGGGCGAGGCAACGACGCATGTCGGCGACGTCGGTGATGCCGGCTTCGCCGAAACCGTTGTCGGCGAGGTCGTTTCGCGCCACGGCCGGCTCGACATCCTGATGACGGCCGCCGGCTTCTCCGTAGGCGGCACGGTGCTGACGACGAGCCTGGACGACTGGGACGCGGTGTTCCGCGCCAATGTCGGAGGCACCTGGTTGTGGGCGCGGGCCGCGGTGCCGCAGATGCAGCGGCAGAACAGCGGCTCGATCATCACGCTGGCATCGCAGCTTGCTATCGCCGGCGGCAAGGGCAACAGTGCCTATATCGCCGCCAAGGGCGCGATCGTCAGCCTGACGCGGACGATGGCGGTGGACTTTGCGACCGACGGCATCCGCGTCAACGCGATTGCGCCCGGTGCGATCGATACGCCGATGCTACGCCGCAGCTTTGCCCGCCACGCCAATCCGGACGAGGTGCGCGAAGCCTCCCGCAACCGCCACGCCATGAAGCGGTTCGGCGCGGCTGAAGATATCGCGCAGGCCGCGCTGCATCTCGCCAGCGATGCGTCCTCGTTCACGACGGGGACCGTGATGGTGGTCGACGGAGGTTGGCTCGCGGCATGAGCGACGCGCTGACAGAACTTGAGGCAGGCGTGCGCGCCGATCTTGCCCGGATCGCGCATCCCGGCGCTGCCTGGCTCGAACCGAAGACGGGACCCGACGGCAACCCGGCGCTGGATGTGCTCATCATCGGTGCAGGCCAGTCCGGCATCGCCATCGGCTTCGGTCTGATGCGCTCCCGCGTCAGCAACATCCTGCTGATCGACAAGGCCGCGGAGGGGAAGGAGGGCCCATGGCTCACCTATGCCCGCATGCCGACGCTGCGCAGCCCGAAGGACTACACCGGCCCTGACCTCGATATTCCGAGCCTAACCTATCAGTCCTGGCATGAAGCCCGGTTCGGCAAGGAGAGCTGGCAACAGCTTGGCCTGATCGAACGCGATCACTGGGCCGAGTATCTGCTCTGGCTGCGGCGCACGATCGGCCTGCCCGTGCACAACGCTAGCGAACTCCTGGAGATCTCGCCTGCATCTGACGGCCTGCTCGCCGCACGCGTCAAACGCGCCGACGGCATCGAGACGCTCTACGCCCGCAAGGTCGTGCTGGCGACGGGGCAGGAGGGCATGGGCGACTGGATGATTCCGGAGCAGCTGGCGCATCTGCCGGCGAGCTCGATCGCAACCGTCGCCGACGATATCGATTTCGAAAGCTTGCGCGGCAAGCGCGTCGCCGTGATCGGCGCCGGCGCCTCCGCCTTCGACAATGCGGCGACCGCGCTCGAAGCCGGCGCCGCCGAAGTGCATCTGCTCTGCCGCCGCGCGCAGATTCAGCTGATCCAACCCTATCGCTGGCTGACCTTTCGCGGCTTCCTGCGCCATCTCAGCGATCTCGACGATGCCTGGCGCTGGCGCTTCATGCGCAAGATCCTCGAGATGCGCGAGGGATTTCCGCAGCCGACCTATGACCGTTGCGCGCGACATGCCAATTTCACATTGCACGAGGGTGCGCCGGTCGAAGCCGCGCGTGAAATCGGCAAAGGCGTTGAGTTGCATACACCGCGCGGCGCTATCAATGCCGATTTTGTCATCTGCGGCACCGGTATCGACATGAACTTTGCCGGGCGCGGTGAGCTCGGCGGCTTTGCCGGCAACATCGCCACTTGGGCCGACCGCTATCAGCCGCCGGAACATGAACGCAACGAACGACTCGGCCGCTTCCCGTATCTCTCCGATGATTACGCCTTCACCGAGCGCGTGGCAGGCGAGACGCCGTGGATCTCCGACATCCATCTCTTCGCCATCGCTTCGACCATGAGCTTTGGTCCGTCGGGATCGTCGATCAATGCGATGACGACGGCCGTGCCAAAACTCGTGAATGGCCTGACGCGCGGCCTGTTCCGCGCCGACATTGCGCGACATTGGGCGTCACTCGGCGCCTATGACGTGCCGCAGGCCATGATCACGCGGCCGGCGCGAACAATGGAGCAATCGCAATGATCATTCATGCGCCGCCGCGACGAAGCGCCTCTGCGAGACTGGCGCGCAATTTGCTTCTTTCTTAACCTGCCTTGCTGGCGTTCTCGTTCGAAATTCAGGGAAAAACCAATGCGTTTTGTGTCTTTCAGGCCCGCGGCCTGCGTTCTCGCCACCGCTGCGCTGTTGCTCGTCGCCACTGCGCCGTCGCAAGCGCAAACCAGGGCGGAGACGCTGCGTTATGTGACCGGCGCATCGGTCAACACGCTCGATCCCAACATTCCCGGCTCGACCCGCGAGTCCTTCGCGCTGAGCATGAGCACCTATGACCGGCTGGTCGCGTTCGGCCGCAAGCAGCTCAACGGCAAATGGGTGTTCGATCTCGATACGATCACGGGCGAGCTCGCCGAATCCTACGAGGTCAGTCCGGACGGGCTGAAGCTCACCTTCCGCCTGCGCAAGGACGCAAAATTCCAGGACGGCTCGCCGGTCACCGCCGAGGACGTCAAATGGTCGCTCGATCGCTGCGTCACGGCGCCGATCCTCGGCAAGGCGCAATTGCTGACAGGCTCGTTGACGTCGGCCGACCAGTTCAAGGTGATCGATCCGCTGACGATCGAGGTGACGCTGCCAAAACCGGACAAGCTCGCGCTGCCCAATCTCGCCACCGTTTACCCGATGATCATCAACTCGAAAGTGGCAAAGGAGCACGCGACGGCGGATGATCCCTGGGCCACCGCCTGGCTGAAGGAGCACACCGCCGGCAGCGGCGCCTATGTGCTCGAGACGTTCAAGCCGGGCGAGCAGGCCATCATCAAGCGCAACGAGGCCTGGAACCGCGGCTCGCCCAGCAAGCCGGCCTACTTCAAGCGCGTCATCATCCAGTCAGTGCCGGAGCCGGCCACCCGTGCCAACCTGGTCGAGCGCGGCGACGCCGATCTCGTCGTCGATCTCCAGGCCAGTGACGTGCAGGCGCTCGAGGCCAAGGGCAAGCTCAAGGTGATCTCGACACCGCAATACAATTCGATCACCTTCGTCTCGATGAACAACCAGATCCCGCCCTTCGACAACGTCAATGTCCGCCGCGCCATCGCCTTCGCGCTGCCCTATGACGACATGTTCAAGGCGGCGCTGTTCGGCCGCGGCGCGCCGCTGTTCGGCGCGAGCTGGCCGGACGGCAAGCCGCTGAACGGTATCTACCCGTTCCAGCAACCGGTGAAGATCGATCTCGACAAGGCGCGGGAATATCTCAAGGCCGCCGGCCTGCCTGAGGGATTCTCGACAACGTTCAGCTTCAATGTCGGCCAGGCCTCGACCGCGGAGCCGATGGCGGCGCTGGTCAAGGAGTCGCTCGGCAAGATCGGGATCAAGGTCGACATCCAGAAGCTGCCGGATGCGCAGATGTCGACGCAGATCAACGAGAAGAAGCTGCCCTTCTTCACCGAGGGCATCGTCGCCTGGCTGCCGTCGACCGATTATTTCTACCGCAACTTCTACACCGGCAATCAGCGCTGGAACTATAGCTCGATCAACAATCCCGAACTGGCCGCGATCGCGCAGGAGGCACGCTTCGAGCCGGATAAGGCCAAATACGAAGAAGACGGCCGCAAGCTCAATGCGATGCATGCCGACCTGATGCCGCAGGTCATGCTGTGGCAGCCGAACCAGGACGCGGTGATGGCAGCTTCGATCGAGGGCTATACCTACGAGTTCCACCGGCAAGTCGACTATCGCGACGTCAGCCGCAAGTGACATGCACAGCCAAGAGGGGCTTTGAGAGGTGATGACGGGTTTTGGCACTACGATGGTGCGAGCGGGCAGGCGGCTCTTGTCGTCGCTCCCGGCGCTGTTCGGCGTGCTGGTCTTCACCTTCCTTCTGATGCGGGTCCTGCCCGGCGACCCCGCGGTGTTCTTCGCCTCTGGGCCCAACGCCGGCAAGGAGGAGATCGAGCAGATCCGCAAGCAGATGGGATTGGACAAGTCGGTGCCGGAGCAGCTCGTGTTCTATCTCTCCGACATCGGCCACGGCAATCTCGGCCGCTCCATGATGACCGGACAACCCGTGCTGAAGGATCTGCGCGAGCGGTTGCCGGCCTCGCTGGAGCTCACTTTCACCGCGCTGCTGATCGCGCTGATCGCGGCGGTGCCGCTCGGCGTCATCGCGGCGCTGCGGCCGGGGTCGGTGGTCGATCACGGCGTGCGGCTGTTCTGCGCGCTCGGCGTCTGCGTGCCCACTTTCGTGTCGGGCCTTCTGCTCATCTACGTCTTCTACTATCTGCTCGGACTTGCGCCCGATCCCACAGGGCGGATCGACGTCTTCACCTCGCTGCCGCCGCAGCGCACCGGGTTCCTGATGGTCGATTTCCTGCTTGCCGGCGACTTCGAGGGCTGGTGGACGGCCGCCAGGCAATTGATCCTGCCGGCGGTGAGCATGGCGCTGTTCGTGATCGCGCCATTGGCGCGGATCACCCGCGCCTCGATGCTGGTCTCGCTCGGTAGCGATTTCGTGCGCACCGCGCGCTCGGTCGGATTGTCCTGGCGCAAGGTGGTCGTGACCTACGCGCTGCGCAATGCGATCCTGCCGGTCATCACCATTGCAGGCATCGTGTTCTCGACCATGCTCGGCGCCAATGTGCTGGTGGAGAAAGTGTTCTCCTGGCCGGGCGTCGCCTCCTATGCGCTCGATGCGCTGCTGTCGTCTGACTACGCGCCGGTGCAGGGTTTCGTGCTGCTGATGGCCAGCCTGTTCGTGCTGGTCAATCTCGTGGTCGACATCTGCTACGGCATCGCCGATCCCAGGGTGTCGATCGAATGACCAGTGCAACGCTCCGCCATTCGGTCTGGATCCTGCGCGGCAATCCGCTCACGGCCGTTGCCGCGAGCGGCGTCCTGGTGTTCGTCCTGCTCGCGATCTTCGGTCCCTGGATCGTGCCCTATGATCCCGTGGTCTCCAATGTCTCGGAAGCTTTGCAGCCGCCGAGCGCGGCCCATCTTGCCGGCACCGACCAGCTCGGCCGCGACGTCTTCAGCCGTCTCATCATCGCCGCGCGGCTCGATCTGGCCATTGCGGTGTCCGCGGTCGGCATCTCCTTCGCGATCGGCGCCGTGGTCGGCTCGTTCTGCGGCTATGCCGGCGGCAAGCTTGATCGCGGCGTCGGCCGCTTCGTCGACGTGATGATGGCCTTTCCGCTGTTCGTGCTGGCGATGGCGATGGTCGCAGCGCTCGGCAACCGGATCGAGAACATCGTGATCGCGACCGCGATCATCAATCTTCCCTTCTACATCCGCTTCGCGCGGGCCGAGGTCAACGTCCGCCGCAATGTCGGCTGGGTCGAGGCCGCGCGCGCCTGCGGCGAGAGCCATTTCTCGGTGGTGCTGCGCTTCCTGCTGCCGAACATCCTGCCGGCGATGGCGGTGCAGATCTCGCTCAATCTCGGCTGGGCCATCCTCAATGCGGCCGGCCTGTCCTTCATCGGCCTCGGCGTCAAGCCGCCGACGCCGGAATGGGGCATCATGGTCGCGGAGGGCGCGCGCTTCATTTCGACCGGGCGTTGGTGGCTGGTGGCTTTTCCGGGCCTCGCGCTGATGATGGCCGTGCTGTGCTTCAATCTCCTCGGCGACGGGATGCGGGACATCCTCGATCCCCGGATGCGCACATGAGCGAAGAACTGCTCAGGATCGATGACCTCCACGTCACGTTCTCGACGCGGCGCGGCATGGTCGAGGCCGTGCGCGGTGTCTCGCTGATGGTCGAAAAGGGCGAGATGCTCGGCCTCGTCGGCGAGAGCGGCTCAGGCAAATCGGTGACGGGCTTCGCAACCACGCGGCTGCTCGACGCCGCAGGTCGCGTCACCGGCGGCAAGATCCTGTTTCGCGGGCAGGACGTCACAAAGCTCAGGGGCGATGATCTCCGTCAGCTCCAGGGCGCGGCGATGTCGATGATCTTCCAGAATCCGCGGGCGGCGCTCAATCCCATCCGCGCGATCGGCCTGCAGATCGCGGATGCGATCCTCACCCACAAACGGATCTCGAAGGACGCCGCGCGCACCGAGGCGCTGGAGTTGCTGCGCGCGGTCCAGATCCGCGATCCCGAAAAGCGGATGAACGCCTATCCGCACGAGCTCTCGGGCGGCATGTGCCAGCGCGTGATGATCGCCATCGCGATCTCCTGCAATCCCGCGCTCCTGATCGCGGACGAGCCGACCACGGGCCTCGACGTCACCACCCAGAAGGTGGTGATGGACCTGCTCGCAGACATCGCCGCCGCGCGCGGCATGGCGACGATCCTGATCACGCACGATCTTGGCCTTGCGGCGCGCTATTGCCGCCGCATCGCCGTGATGGAGCGTGGCCGCATCGTCGAGGAAGCGAGCCCGAAGACCCTCTTCACCGCGCCGCAGCATGCCTATACCAGGCGCCTCGTCGCGGCATCGCCAACCGCGACCTCCCGGATCGAAGACCTCGTGACGGTGGAGGAGCGGGAGCAGTACGCTTCCGTCGTCAGCAAGCCCAGACCGGAGTTGCCGCACGGGACGCCGCCGCTGCTCGATGTACGGAAACTTGCAAAACGGTTCGACCAGGGCTCCGCCGCGGTCGCCGACTTCTCGATGACGATGGCCGGCGGCGAGAGCGTCGGGCTCGTCGGCGAGTCCGGCTCCGGCAAGAGCACGACATCGCGGATGATTTGCCGGCTGATCGATCCGAGCGAAGGCGACATCGTGTTCGACGGGCAGTCGATCGGCCACGTCGCCTCGCGCGACTTCCACCGTTCTTCCCTGCGCAAAGACATCCAGATGGTGTTCCAGGACCCGAACGAGAGCCTGAACCCGCGTTTTACGGCGTTCGACTGCATCGCCCATCCCCTGATGCGGCTCGATGGCATGCGCGCCGGCGATGCGCTGCGCAAGCGGGTGGAGGAATGTGCGGTGCGGGTCGGATTGCCGCTCGATCTCTTGCCGCGCTTTCCGCACCAACTCTCGGGCGGCCAGAAGGCGCGTGTCGGGATCGCGCGCGCCATCGCCTGCCGACCGCGTCTCCTGGTGCTGGACGAGCCGACCGCCGCGCTTGACGTCTCGGTTCAGGCGGTGGTGCTGCAACTGCTCGATCGCCTCAGGCGCGAGAACGACATCGCGCTGCTGTTCGTCAGCCACGATCTCAACGTGGTGCGCATGCTGTGCGACCGCACCATCGTGCTGCGCAATGGCGGCATCGTGGAGCAAGGCGAGAGCCGGGCGCTGTTCGATAATCCAAAGACGGACTACACTCGCAAGTTGGTCGAGGCGATCCCGCATAGCGAGACCGGCAAGGTGCTGGCGGCCGCCCTTTGAGGCTCGGACCGTCCCAAATGGCGGTGAGATCCTGCTGGCGAAGGGGCATTTAGTGGCATACCATTTGCTTGCAAATGGGCTCGGTTTGACTTGCCCTTGGCCAATGAAAAGCTGGCATCACGGCATTATCGGGAGGACTTCATGGATCGCAGGACCGTATTGAAGGGACTGGCTGGCGCAGGCGGTCTGGCATTGACGGGCCTGTCGGCCCCGGCCATCGCCCAGGGCGCCGCGGCGCGCACGCTGCGCTTCGTGCCCCAGGCCAATCTCGCCAATTTCGACCCGATCTGGGGCACGCAATATGTCGTGCGCAATGCCGCCGCGCTGGTCTGGGACACGCTCTACGGCGTCGATGCACAGCTTCAGCCGCAGCGCCAGATGATCGAGTCCGAGGAGACCACCGACGACGGCAAGACCTGGACCTTCAAGCTGCGCCCGGGTCTCAAGTTCCACGACGGCGAGCCGGTGCTGGCCAAGGACGTCGTCGCGAGCCTGGCGCGCTGGGCCGCGCGCGATCCAATGGGCCTGATGATCATCGCGACCCAGCAGGAACTGACGGCTGTCGACGACCGCACCTTCAAATGGGTCTTGAAGCAGCCCTTCCCGAAAATGCTCTACGCGCTCGCCAAGAACAATGCGCCGTGCTCCTTCATCATGCCCGAGCGCATCGCGAAGACCGATCCGTTCAAGCAGATCACCGAATATGTCGGCTCCGGGCCGATGAAATTCGCCAAGAGTGAATGGGTGCCCGGCGCCAAGTCGGTGTTTGAGAAGTTCACCGATTACGTGCCGAGGCAGGAGAAGGCGTCCTGGCTCGCCGGCGGCAAGAGCATTTTGGTCGATCGCGTCGAGTGGCTGGTGATGCCGGATCCGGCCACCGCTGCCGCCGCCTTGCAGAACGGCGAAGTGGACTGGTGGGAGAACCCGATCTCCGACCTCGTGCCGGTGTTGAAGAAAAACAAGAACATCAGCGTCGATATCGGCGATCCCCTCGGCAATATCGGCTCGTTCCGGATGAACCATCTGTTCGCGCCGTTCAACGACGTGCGGGCGCGGCGGGCGGTGCTGATGGCGCTGAGCCAGGAAGACTATATGCGCGCCATCGTCGGCGACGACACCGCGCTATGGAAGACGCTGCCTGGCTTCTTCACGCCTGACACGCCGCTCTACAGCGAGCTGGGCGGCGAGATCCTCAAGGGCAAGCGCGATTTCGACGCCGCCAAGAAGCTGCTCGCCGAGAGCGGCTATTCCGGCCAGCCGGTGACCTGCCTCGTGGCGCAGGACCAGCCGATTACGAAGGCGCAAGGAGACGTCACGGCCGACCTGCTCAAGAAGCTCGGCATGAATGTCGATTTCGTCGCGACCGACTGGGGCACGGTCGGCTCGCGCCGTGCGGCGAAGACGCCGCCGGGGCAAGGCGGCTGGAACATGTTCCACAGCTGGCATGCCGGCGCCGATTGCATCAATCCGGCCGCCTACACCGCCATCCGCGCCAATGGCGAAAAGGCCTGGTTCGGCTGGCCCAACAGCCCGAATACCGAGAAGGAGATCACGGCCTGGTTCGACGCCAAGAATCTCGAGGAGGAGAAGGCCGCGATCGGGCAGGTCAACAAGGCCGCGCTCGAGGATGTCGTCTACGCGCCGACCGGCTTCTTCCTGACCTACACGGCCTGGCGCAAGAACGTCTCCGGCATCACCAAGGGGCCGCTGCCGTTCTTCTGGGGTGTGTCGAAGTCTGCATGATCGCGCGCTGAGGCCAGATGCTCTCCTACATCCTCCGTCGCATCGTCGCGACCTTGCCGGTGATGGCGATCGTCGCACTGTTCGTGTTCAGCCTGCTTTACATCGCGCCGGGTGATCCCGCCGTGGTGATCGCGGGCGACCAGGCGAGCCCGGAGGATGTGGAGCGCATCCGCCAGAGCCTCGGCCTCGACCGTCCGTTCCTGATCCAGTTCGGAAGCTGGGTCTGGCGCATCCTGCACGGCGATCTCGGCACCTCGATCTTCACCAATCTGCCGGTCTCGGCGATGATCGGGCAGCGTCTCGGACCGACGCTGTCGCTGATGATCGTCACGCTGCTGCTCACCATCGTGGTCGCTGTGCCGCTCGGCGTGGTGGCGGCATGGAAGGCCGGCAGCCTGATCGACCGCGCGATCATGGGCTTTGCCGTATTCGGCTTCTCGCTGCCGGTGTTCGTGGTCGGCTACATGCTCGCCTACATCTTCGCGCTCGAACTGGAATGGCTCCCGGTACAGGGCTACACGCCGCTCAACCAGGGCTTCTGGCCCTGGCTGGAGAACCTGATCCTGCCGGCGGTCGCGCTCGGCTGCGTCTACATCGCGCTGGTCGCGCGCATCACCCGCGCCGCCATGCTCGAAGTGTTGCAGCAGGACTATATCCGCACCGCCAAGGCCAAGGGCCTCGGGCAGGGCGGCATCCTGTTCATTCACGCGCTGAAGAACGCGGCGGTGCCGATCGTGACCGTGATCGGAATCGGCATCGCGCTGCTGATCGGCGGCGCGGTGGTCACCGAAAGCGTGTTCGCGATTCCCGGCCTCGGCCGCCTCACGATCGACGCGATCCTGCGCCGCGACTATCCGGTGATCCAGGGCATCGTGCTGCTGTTCAGCTTCGTCTACGTCCTCGTCAACCTGATGATCGACGTCATTTATACGCTCGTTGACCCGAGGATCCGCTATTGACCGACACCACCGTCAGTCCGCAATCGCTTCCACCCGGCCTCGTCCTCGCGCCGCAACTGCCGGAGATCCTGCGGCCGGTCACGATCCGGCGCGGTTTCATCGGCCTGATGCGCGGCCATCCCACCGTTGCCATCGGCGGCGCGCTGCTCTTGATGCTCGTGCTAATCGCGGTGTTCGCGCCCTATCTCGGGACGGTCGACCCGACCGCGCTTGCGCCGGCCAAGCGCACGCGGGCGCCTTCGGCCGATTTCTGGTTCGGCACCGATGTGCTCGGCCGCGACATCTATTCGCGCGTGCTGTTCGGCGCGCGGGTCTCGCTCACGGTCGGCCTGTCGGTCGCGATCTTCGCATCCGCAGCGGGTCTTGCCATCGGCATGGTCTCGGGTTTCATCCGCTGGGCCGACGGCATTTTGATGCGCTTCATGGATGGGTTGATGTCGATCCCGCCGATCCTGCTTGCGATCGCGCTGATGGCGCTGACGCGCGGCAGCGTCGGCAACGTCATTCTCGCGATCACCATCGCCGAGATCCCGCGAGTTTCCCGTCTTGTCCGTAGTGTGGTGCTGTCGCTGCGCGAGCAGCCCTATGTGGATGCCGCGGTCGCCTGCGGCACGCGCACGCCCATGATCATCCTGCGCCACATCCTGCCCAACACGGTTGCGCCGATGCTGGTGCAGGCGACCTACATCTGCGCGAGCGCCATGATCACCGAGGCGATCCTGTCCTTCATCGGCGCGGGCACGCCGCCCACCATTCCGTCCTGGGGCAACATCATGGCGGAAGGTCGCGCGCTGTGGCAGGTCAAGCCTTACATCGTGTTCTTCCCGGCGGCGTTCCTGTCGGTCACCGTGCTCGCGGTGAATTTGCTCGGCGACGGCCTTCGCGATGCGCTCGATCCGCGCATGGCCAAGCGTCTCTAGATGGGCTGACCGCGATGGCGTTGCTAGAGGTCGAGAATCTGCAGACCCACTTCCGCACCCCGAGCGGCATCAACCGCGCGGTGGATGGGGTGTCCTTCCACGTCAACGAGGGCGAGACGCTGGCCATCGTCGGCGAGTCCGGCTGCGGCAAGTCGGTGACCTCGATGTCGCTGATGCGCCTGATTCCGGAGCCGCCCGGCAGAATCGCAGGCGCCATCCGCTTCGCCGGCAAGGACCTCCTCGCGCTCTCCGATCGCGAGATGCGCGCCATCCGCGGCAACGACATCTCGATGATCTTCCAGGAGCCGATGACGAGCCTCAATCCGGTGCTGACCGTCGGCCGCCAGATCCGCGAGACCTTGATGATCCATCAGGGCCTCGACAAGCAGGCCGCCGAGGCGCACGCGATCGAGATGCTGACGCTGGTCGGCATTCCCGAGCCGAAGCGGCGCGTGCGCGAATATCCGCATCAGCTCTCCGGCGGCATGCGCCAGCGTGTCATGATCGCGATTGCGCTCGCCTGCAATCCAAAACTCCTGATCGCGGATGAGCCGACCACCGCGCTCGACGTAACGATCCAGGCGCAGATCCTCAAGCTGATGCTGGATTTGAAGCGCCGGGTCGGCGCGGCCATCATCCTGATCACCCACGATCTCGGCGTCGTCGCCGAGATCGCCGAACGTGTCATGGTCATGTATGCCGGCCGCAAGGTCGAGGAGGCGCCGGTCGCCGAGCTGTTCCGCTCGCCGCGACATCCCTATACGCAAGGCCTGTTAGGTGCGGTGCCGAAGCTCGGCTCCTCGCTCGCGGGCACTGCGACGCGGCTTGCCGAGATTCCCGGACAGGTGCCTGATCTCCGCAAGCCGATCATCGGCTGCGTCTTTGCCGGCCGCTGTGCGCTCGCGACCGATCTGTGCCGGCAATATGCGCCGGGGCTGGAAGAGAAAGGTCCCCGCCACATCGCGGCCTGCCATTACGCCGCCAAGGGAGCGGTTGCGGCATGAATGTTCCGTTGCTCCAGGTCAACGACCTCAAGAAGCATTTTCCGATCAATAGGGGCTTGTTCGGACGCAAGTCCGAATTCGTCTATGCGGTCGACGGCGTGTCGTTCGAGATCGCGCGCGGCGAGACGTTGTCGCTGGTCGGCGAGTCCGGCTGTGGCAAGTCGACGGTCGGCCGCGCCATCCTGCGGCTGTTCGACATCACCGCAGGGCAGGTGATCCTCGACGGCCAGCGCATCGACGACGCCCATCCGAGCACGATGCGCCAGATGCGCCGCCGCGTGCAGGTGGTGTTCCAGGATCCGTTCTCGAGCCTCAATCCGCGCATGCGCGTGCGCGACATTCTCGCCGAGCCGATCCGTAATTTTGGTTTGGCCAAATCCGCGGAGGATCTCGAGGTCCGCGTCACCGCGCTGATGGACACGGTGCGCCTGCCGCGCGAGGCGCTGAACCGCCGGCCGCACGAATTCTCGGGCGGCCAGCGCCAGCGCATCGGCATTGCCCGGGCGCTCGCGGCCGAGCCCGAGCTGATCGTCTGCGACGAGGCGGTCTCCGCGCTCGACGTCTCGGTCAAGGCGCAGATCGTCAACCTGCTCCAGGACCTTCAGCAGAAATTCGGTCTGGCACTGCTGTTCATCAGTCATGACCTCGCCATCGTCGAGCACATGACCCACCGCGTCGCGGTGATGTATCTCGGCAAGATCGTCGAGGTGGCGCCGCGCCGCGAGATCTTTGCCGCGCCAAAACATCCCTATACGAGGGCGCTGCTCTCCGCGGTGCCGCTGCCCGAGCCCGGCGCGAAGCGCAATCCCATCATCCTCGGCGGCGACGTGCCGAGCCCGATCAATCCGCCGAAGGGATGCCGTTTCCACACCCGCTGCCCGCTCGTCTTCGACCGCTGCCGCGTCGAGGAGCCGACGCTGCGCGCGACCGGACCAGCGCAGTGGGCGGCATGTCACCTTGCGGAGGAAGTGGAGGGGCTTTAGCCCTGCCGGCGCAGGAAGCCGGTGATCGTGACCTTTTCCCAGATGCCCGCCGCAGCAAAGGGATCGGCACGGTTGAAGGCTTCGACCTCGCTGCGGCCCGGTGCCTCGATCAGGAACAGGCTGCCGATCATGGTCTGGCCATCGTCGGACACCAGCGGTCCCGACATCACGATCTTGACGCCGAAGCGCGAGGTGTCGCTCAGGAAGGCCTTGTGCGCGTCGTAGTTGGCGAGGCGGGTCGGCAGCGCGCCGGCGCGATCGACGGCGTGGATGGCGAACAGCATGGTGTCTCCGTGTTCTCAGGACGGCCGCCAGGCGGCCGTCCGTATTTGCGGTGATTGGTTGTCTACTTGGCGCCGAGCTTGCCGGCGTCCTCGAAGGTCGGGCAGGTGCGCTGCTCCAGCGGCAGGTCGAATGGCTGGTAGTTGTCCTTGGTGATCACGGTCGGCTTCAGCACGATCTCGCTGATGACCGGCTGCCCGCGCAGCGAGCGCACCGCCATCATGGTGCCGAGGCAGCCTTGGGCAAAGCCGTTGTAGTCGCCGCTGGCAAGCAGCTTGCCGGACTTGATCGCGTCGATCGCCTCCTTGGTGCCGTTGATGCCGATCACCTGCGCCTTGCGATTGGCACCGTCGAGCGCCTCGATCGCGCCGACCGCCATGGCGTCGTTGGCCGCCAGCACGCCGTCGATCTGCGAATTCGACTGCATCAGATTCTCCATCACCTGGAGCGCCTGGAGCCGCTGGTAATTGCCGGGCTGCGAGGCCAGGAGCTTGGCGCCTGGGGCCTCCCTCAGCGCGTCGTTGAAGCCGCGGACGCGGTCGACATTGGTCAGCGAGCCCTTGACGCCCTCGATGATGACGATGTTGCCCTTGCCGCCCAGCGTCTTCAGCAGGAAGCGTGCGGTCTCGAGCCCAAGGCTGTAATCGTCGGCGCCGACGAAGGACAGGAACTTGCCGCCCGCCGAGCGGTCGGTGATGTTGACGACCGGGATTTTTGCTTCGTTGATCTTCTCGACGCCCGGCACCATCGCCTTGTAGTCGACCGGCGTGAACACGATCGCGCTCGGCTTCTTCACCACGACGTCCTCGATCTGGCTGAGCTGCTCGGGGATCGAGTCGGGCTTGGTCGGGATGTATTGCAGCGTTTTCGCGTTCAGCGACTTCGCCATGTTGTCGGCGCCGACGCGTACCGTCTGGAAGAACGGGTTGGTCTGGTTCTTGGTGAAGACGGCAATGGTCTCGCCATCGGCGCGCGCCCCAGTCGTGAACGCGGCCGCCATCAGCAGCGTCAGCGCAAAGGAACACGTCGAGTAGCCCAATGTCAGTTTCATAGTGCCTCCATCCCTCATTTTTGGATTTCTAGAACTCATTGCGCGCGGCGGCGGGTCTTCATGTCGAGCCAGACCGCGAGAATGACGATGATGCCCGTCACCAGCGGCTGCCAGTTGGCGCTGACCGACAGCAAGTTCATGCCGTTCAGCACCAGCGTCAGGATCAGCGCGCCGATGAAGGTGCCGAACACCGTGCCGACACCGCCGAACAGCGAGGTGCCGCCGATCAGCACGGCGGCGATCGCCGGCAGCGTCAGGCTCTCGCCGATGTCGGCCTCGGCCGAATTGAGCCGCGACAGGAAGATGATCGAGGCGAGCCCGGCCATGGTGCCGGAGACCGCGTAGACCAGCAGCAGGCGGCGCGCGACGGGAATGCCCGAGAGGCGGGCTGCGACCGGATTGGCGCCGATCGCATAGATCTCCTGGCCCCAGATCGTCCGCTGCGCAAACAGCGTCCCGATCCCGAGGAACACCAGCAGCAGATAGACCGGGATCGGCAGGCCGAACAGATAGCCGCTGCCGATCTGGCGGAAGCCCGCGGGGAAGCCGTGCAGGGTCTCGCCCGCCATGTACCAATAGGTGAGGCCGTTCAGCACCCAGAGCATGCCGTAGGTGGCGATGAAGGAGGGGATGCGCAGCGCGGTGACCATGATGCCGTTGAGGAGCCCGACGATGCCGCCGCAGGCAAGGCCGGTGAGGATGCCGAGTGCCGGCGAGCCGGTCTTGTGAATCACGGTGCCGGCGATGCAGGCCGACAGCGCGACATTGGCGCCGACGGACAGGTCGAGGCCTGCCGTGAGCACCACCAGCGTCAGGCCGGAGGCGATGAAGAAGGTCAGGCTCGCCTGCCGGAGCACATTGAGGATGTTGCCGAGGCTCAGGAAGGAATCGCTGAGCACGGCAAGCACCGCGCAGATCAGGAGCGCCGCGAGCAGGCGATAGAACAGCTGGATCGCGTCCTGCGACAGTAACGAGCGGGGCGGCATCATCGCCTCTTTGGTGATGTCGGTCATGCGCGGCTCCTGAGGCCGTCGAGGAACAGGGCAACGATGACGAGGACGCCGACGCTTGCGACCTGCACCGAGGACGGCAGCGAGATCAGGTTCAGCCCGTTGCGCAGCACCCCGACGGAGAGGACCCCGAGCAGGGTGCCGAGCAGCCAGCCATTGCCGCGCTCGAACGAGGTGCCGCCGACCGCGACGGCGGCGATGGCATCGAATTCGAGGCCAAGGCCGGCGGTCGGGTGGCCGGAATTCATCCGCGCGGTCATCAACAGGCCCGCGATGCCGGCCATGGCGCCGCCGATCGCGTAGACCACGATCAGCAGCTTGTTCGGCGAGAGGCCGGCATAGCGCAGCGCCTCGCGATTGCCGCCGAGCGCGAAGATGTAGGTGCCGAAGCGGGTGTGATAGAGCAGGCCGTGGAACGCCGCGTAAGTCACCAGCGCCATCACGATGGGCACGGGAATGCCGAGCAGCGTCGCCGAATAGATGTCGCGCACGCTGTGGGGGATGCCGACCACGCTCTGGCCGTCGCTGACGATCAGCGACAGGCCCTGCGCCATGCCGAGCGTGCCCAGCGTTGCGACGAAGGGCGGGATGCCGAGGATTGCGATCAGCCAGCCGTTGGCAACGCCGAAGGCCGTGCCGACGAGCAGGCCGGCGCCAAGGCCGAGCAGCATCGACTTGGTCGCGAGCGAGACAATCGCAACGCAAAGCGAGGTCAGCGTCAGCACGGCGCCCATCGACAGGTCCAGGCCCTCGGTCATGATGATCAAGGTCATCGGCAGCGCGAGCATGGTCAGGATGGTCGACTGCACCAGCACGTTGGAGAGGTTGGCGGCCGACAGGAAGCCGGGCGCGATGGCGCTGAACAGCGCGATCAGCAGCACCAGCACGATGGCAACGCCGGGAATCCGCTGCAGTGGATTGGGTTGAGAAACGACCGCGGCTTCACGCATGATGCATCCCCAGTCGCACGATGTTCTCCTCGGTCAGTTCGTTGCGGGTCAGATGCCCGGCGATGCGCCCCTCGCGCATCACATAGGCGCGGTCGCAGACATGGCAGATCTCGACCTGCTCGGAGGAGATCATGAGTGCTGCGGCGCCTTCGGCCACCAGGCGGTCGATGAGGGCGAAGATTTCAGACTTGGCGCCGATGTCGATGCCGCGCGTCGGCTCGTCGAAGATGAACAGCTTCGAGCCGGCCGCCAGCCATTTTCCGATCACGACCTTCTGCTGATTGCCGCCGGAGAGTAGGCCGACGGTCTGTCGCGCGCTGGGCGTCGCGATGCGCAGCTGACGGATCAGACCGTCGGAGGTGCGCTGCGCGCTGCGCTGGTCGAACAGGCCGCTCGGGAACAGTTTTTTCAGCGCCGACACGACGAGATTGTCGGCGACCGAGCGCAGTAGCGCGAGGCCTTCGCTCTTGCGGCTCTCCGGGATCAGCGCGATGCCGCGACGGGCGGCGAGGTCAGGCTCGCCGGAAATGCTCTTGCCGTCGAAGATGATCTCGCCTGACGTCACGGGATCGGCACCGAAGATGGCGCGCGCGACCTCGCTGCGGCCGGAGCCGACCAGCCCGCACAGGCCGACGATCTCGCCCCGGCGCACCTCGATGTTGATGTCGGAGATGCCGGTCGCCGCCGAGAGGCCCTTCACCTGAAGCAGAAGCTCGCCGGGCTTGCCGGCAAAATTGCGCGGATAGGTCATGTCGACGTTGCGGCCGACCATCATGCGCACGAGCTGGTCCGGCGTGACGTCGGCGGGCTTGACGCCGTCGATGCGGCGGCCATCGCGCAGCACGGTGATGCGGTCGCCGAGCGCGAACACCTCGGCCATGCGGTGGGAGATGTAGACGATCGAGACGCCGTCGGCCTTCAGCCGTGCGATCAGCGCAAACAATAACTCGGTCTCTCGATCGGACAGCGCCGCGGTCGGCTCGTCCATGACGAGGATGCGGGCGTTCTGGCTGATCGCTTTCGCGATCTCGACCATCTGCTGCTGTGCGACGCCGAGCTTGTCGACGGTGGTGGAGGGATCGATATCGAAGCCGATCGTGTCGAGCACGCGCTTGGCGTCTGCCAGGATCCTGCGGCGATCGATGGTGCCGGGGATGCGGCCCTTCGGCTCGCGGCCGAGGAAGATGTTCTGGGCGATGTCGAGATAGGGGACCAGCGAGAATTCCTGGAAGATCACGGCAATGCCGAGCTTCTGTGCATCCGCGGTCGAGGCGATCGCGACCTTCTCGCCCTTGTGGTAGAACTCGCCGGCATCGGCGCGGTAGGCACCGCACAGCACCTTCATCAGGCTCGATTTGCCTGCGCCGTTCTCGCCCAATAACATATGGACTTCGCCAGGGTAGACGGCAAAGGACACGTCATCCAGCGCCTTGACGCCGGGAAACTCCTTGCTGATGCCGCGCAGCTCCAGCAGCGGCGTGGGCGAGGTGACCTCGATCGGGAGCGCGTCGCTCATGCCTTGGCTCCGCCTGCGAAAATCTTACCCGGGTTCATTAGTCCATTCGGATCGAGCGCGGTCTTGATCGACCGCATCACGTCGACCGCTTCGCCGAGCTCGTCGGCGAGATAATCGATCTTGCCGAGCCCGATGCCGTGCTCGCCGGTGCAGGTGCCGTCCATGGCAATGGCGCGGGCGACCATGCGGGCCTGAAGGGCCTTCGCGCCCTCGGATTCCTCTGGTTTCAAAGGATCGATCAGGATCAGCATGTGGAAATTGCCGTCGCCGACATGGCCGACGATCGGCGCCGTGAAGCCGTGCTCGTCGGCATCGCGGCGCGTCTCGGTCAGGCATTCCGCAAGCCGCGAGATTGGCACGCAGACATCGGTGATCACGGCGCGTGCGCCGGGGCGGAGGCCGAGGCCTGCATAGAGCGTGTTGTCGCGGGCGTGCCAGAGCCGGCTGCGGTCTTCGGCCGCCTTGGCCCAGGCAAAACCATGGCCGCCATTGTCGGCGGCGATCGCCTGTGCGGCCTCGGCCTGCTCGGCGACCGAGGACTCGGAGCCGTGGAATTCGAAGAACAGGGTGGGGGCCTCGCGATACCCCAGCTTGGCGTAGGCGTTGATGCCGCGCATCATGACGTCGTCGAGCAGCTCGATCCGGGCCACGGGGATCGCGGACTGGATCACGGAGATCGCGGTGTCGACGGCATCGTGCAGGGTGTCGAAGCTGCAAACCGCAGCCGAGATCGCCTGCGGCACGGGCTGCACCTTCAGCGTGATCTCGGTGATGACGCCGAGCGTGCCTTCCGCGCCGACGAACATGCGCGTCAAATCATAGCCCGCTGCAGACTTCCGTGCGCGCTTGGCGGTGCGGATGACACGGCCGTCGGCCAGCACCACCTCGAGCGCCATGACGTTGTCTTTCATGGTGCCGTAGCGCACCGCCATGGTGCCGGAGGCGCGCGTCGAGGTCATTCCGCCGATCGAGGCGTCGGCGCCGGGATCG
Source organism: Bradyrhizobium sp. B117 (assembly GCF_038969555.1). Lineage (NCBI taxonomy): Bacteria > Pseudomonadati > Pseudomonadota > Alphaproteobacteria > Hyphomicrobiales > Nitrobacteraceae > Bradyrhizobium > Bradyrhizobium sp. B117. Next base: position 6,617,766 of record NZ_CP152414.1, on the reverse strand, counting down.
ATCGGGAAGAAAAGTCCGGTATTGCGCAGCTCCGCATTGAGCTGCTTGCGCGTGATGCCGGGCTGCACCACGACATCCATGTCGCTGTCGTGCACGCTGAGCACCTTGTTCATGCGCGCGAAGTCGAAGCAGACGCCGCCCGCGACCGCGGCCGCATTGCCTTCGAGCGAGGTGCCGGCGCCGAACGGGACGATCGGCATGCTCGCGCTAGCGCACAGCTTGACGATCTCGGCGACCTCCTGCGTCGTCTCAGGGAAGACGACGATGTCGGGCGGCAAATTGCGATAATGCGACTCGCTCTGCCCATGCTGATCGAGCACGCTGCGCGCGACGCTCGCGCGCGGGCCGATCATGCCGGTGAGGCGATCGGCCAATATGCTCGTGCTGACTCGCGGTCCCATCCCTTCGCTCCCGTCTGCTCCCTGTTGCCGGACTCTTGTCGGTCCGCTGCGTCGTCGATCGGCTTAGGCGGCTCTTGCGCTGCTCGCAACCTGCTTCAGGCCGAAATCATAATTGAGGTGAAAATACTCGCTCTCCACCATGCGACCATCCGGCGCACGGCCAGCAGGATGCTTGGCGAATTCGTGGATCAGGCTGTCCTTGACGCCGAACACCACGTCAGAGTCGAGATATTTGTCGCCGGCGACGAACACATGCGTGACGAGCTGCTCGAAGCCCGGCGCCGAGATCATGAAATGCACATGCGCGGGACGCCAGGGATGGCGGCCCTGCGCCTCCAGCATCTCGCCGACCGGGCCGTCATGCGGGATCGGATAGGCGGCCGGCTTGATCGACCAGAAATAAAAGCGGCCGCCTGCGTCGGTGTGGAAGCGCGCGCGCATCGCGAGATCGCCGATATCGTCAAGCTGCTGCACATCGTAATAGCCGTCATCGTCGGAGTGCCAGACATCGACGACGGCGCCCGCAAGCGGCTTGCCGTCGACGGTCGAGACCGAGCCGGTGACCAGCATCGGATCACCCTCCATCGGGCCGGAGATATCGGCGCCGATGTCCTTCTCCGGCGCGGCCTGGACGAAGAACGGGCCGAGCACCGTGGTCTCGGTCGCGCCTTCCGGCACCGGATGGTTGATGGCGTCGACCAGCATGGAGACGCCGAGCGTGTCCGACAGCAGGATGAACTCCTGGCGCTTGTCGTCGCACATGTGGCCGGTGCGGGTCAGGAAGTCGATGCCGTACTCCCATTCCTTCTGGGTCGGCCGCACCTCGCGGACGAAGGCGTGCAGGTGGCGCACCAGCGCTTCGCTGACCTGCTTGATCCGTGGATCGATGGCGCCCGTGATCCGCTCCAGCACCGCATCCGTGATCGTGTTCTCGTTGAAGTTACGCATGTGTATCTCCGCGATCAGAGTTTCGGTTCGCCGAGGCCGGATAGCCGCTCGAGATGCTTGACGGTCGCGATGAAATCGGTGTCGCCATCGCCCTGCGCGACCAGCGAGCCGTAGGTCTCGCGCACCTGCGCTGCGAGCTGCAGCGGCACGCCGACGGCGTGACCGGCGCCAAGGATCAAATCGAGGTCCTTGGCCATCTGCTTGCAGGAGAAAGTGGACTCGAAATCCCGCGTCCGCAGCGGCGCCGTCTTGTACTTCACCATGGGCGAGGCAACGGCGCTGTCGTCGAGCACCTTCAGGATGTCCTGCCAGGCAATGCCGCCCTTGCGCGCCAGTGCCAGGCTTTCGGCCATCATCGCCGCGGACACCGCGATCATCAGGTTGACCGAGAGCTTTGCGTAGCGCGCTTCCTCGGCGGGGCCGAGATAGGTCTGGGCGCGGGTGAAGGCGGCGAATAGCGGCTTTGCACCCTCGAAAGCGTCCTTCGGGCCGGAGACGAAGCAGGTGAGGGCGCCGGTGTGAACGATGCTGGCATTGCCGGAGACCGGCGAGCGCAGATAGGCAACGCCGCGTGCCTGCGCGGCGGCGGCGACTTCAGTAGAAGCCTCGACGCTGACGGTGCTTGTTTCGATCAGCACAGATCCGGCCGCCATCGCGGCAATGAGGCCGCTTGGGCCGAGCAGCGCGCCGCGCAAGGCGGCGTCATCGGGCAGGGAGGTGATCACCGCTGCTTTGCCGCCTACGGTCTCGGCGGGCGAAGCGGCGATAGATATGCCTTGCGTACGCGCCTCGCTGATCCGTGCCGCGCTCTGGTCGAATGCGGTGACCGCATAGCCTGCCCTGGCGACGAGAACCGACATCGGCAGACCCATCTTGCCGATCCCGATGAAAGCAACAGTCTTCGTAGCGTCTGTCATTGTTGTTGTCCGTTGGCGCCTTCAGGCGGCGCGTCCCTGTCGTTCGATGTCCTGCACCAGCCGCCGGCCGGATTGCGCCAGCAGTTCCTTCTTCGTCTCCAGCCCCTCGACCAGCAGCTTGCCGTTCCGTTTCTTCCAGGTGCCGCCGATCATGACGGCCTCGATATTGGCAAGGCTCGTCTGCATCACGACGGTCGCGACGGGATCGTGCACCGGATGGAGATTCAGATCGGAGGCGTTGATGATGACGAGGTCCGCGAGCTTGCCCGGCGTCAGTGAGCCGATCCGGTGCTCGCGGCCGAGCATGCGCGCGCCTTCCGTCGTGATCCAGCGCAGCGCCTCGCGCACCGGAATCGTGGTCGTCGCCGGAATGGTGCCGTTGACTTTTCGCGACTCCGCATTGTCGAGCGCCCGCTGCATCGACAGCGCGACGCGCGCAACGCAGAGGAGGTCGCCGGCCAGGACGGATTCGAGGTCAATGCCAATGGTCGGCCGCACACCGTGCTTCAGCAGCCGGCCGGTGATCGGAAAGCCGTGCCCCTGGATCATCTCGTTCTCCGGCGTGACCGAGAACGACACGCCGAGATTGATCATCCGATCCAGCAACTCGTCAGGCAGATCATTGCCATGGACGATGTTGATGCCCGGACCAACGAGGCCAGCCTCGATCAGCTTCTCCCAGCCGCCGGGCGTCTTGGCGGGTCCGCCCCCCTGATGCATCGAGGCGATCAGCTTCAGCTCACGTGCCAGGCGGAAATCATGTATGGCGACGTCGAGCGTCGAATAATGCGGCCCGAGGATCGCGAGCCCAAGCGTGACGAGGCCGTCGCGATCGGCGAGGGGGCCGGCCAGCAGCCGCTCGACCTCGCGGCGCGGATGCGGAACTTCCGAGAAATGCGGCTCGCCCGGTTTCGGCTCCGGCTTCGGCGAGCCGTGGAAGAAGGCGCCGCGGATGCCGCTCTCGATCAGGCCGCGCACAGCCGCGTCGGTATGATCAGGCGTCGGATTGTTGTGGCACCAATCGACCAGCGTGGTGACGCCGTGGTTGATCTGGTTCAGCGCGCCGACAAGCGTCGCGATATGGATGTCCTCGGGCCGGAACACGGTCGCAAGGCCGGCATGCATGCGGCGGAAATATTCCAGCAGCGTCCAGTTCGCGGCAAAGCCGCGCAAGCCGGTCTGCCATGTGTGCATGTGCGCGTTGATCAGGCCGGGAATGACGATGCGGCCCTTGCCGTCGACGATCTCCGTGTCGGCTGCGACCTCGATCGATGGTCGCACATCGACGATGCGGCTGCCCTCGACCAGCACGTCGCCGGTGCCGAGGTCGCCAATCGCGTCATCCATGCTGATGACGGTGGCCGATCTGATCAGGGTGCGCCGCATGGCCTCACGCCGCCGCTTTGATGGTAACGGGCGGATCGCCGGCCCAGGCGCGTGCGATCAGGTCGCGGATGGCATCGCGCTCGAGCGGGCGCGGGTTCCAGTAGGCATTGGTGACGGCGAGATCGGCCGCCTTGTCGATACCGCCTTCGGGCATGCCGACATCGCGCAGCGCCAGCTTCGCACCCAGCCGCTTGGCGAGGTCGTAGAGTCCTTGCGACGCGTCGGCAGCACCAATCGCGCGCGAGATGCGCGCCATCGCCTCGGGCACGGCAGGCGCATTGTAGGCGAGGGCATGCGGCAGCACGATGGTGTGGGTCTCCGCATGCGGCAGATCGAAGGTGCCGCCGAGCGTGTGGCAGAGCTTGTGATGCAGCGCCATGCCGACGGTGCCCAGACAAACGCCACACAGCCAGGCGCCATAGAGTGCTTCGGTCCGCGCCTCGCGATCGTCGCTTCTGGCGGCGATAGCGGGAAGGGCGCGGGCGAGCGCGCGGATGCCTTCCTCCGCCATCAATGAAGTCACGGGATTGGTATCGCGGGCGTACAGCGCTTCCACGGCATGCGCGATGGCGTTGATGCCTGAGGTCGCCGCGAGGCCGACCGGCAGCGTCAGGGTCAGATCGACGTCGTAGATCACCGTCTCCGGCAGTATTGCCGCATCGCGCACCGTGGTCTTCAGGCCGTTCTCGGTCTGGCCGACGATCGGCGTCATCTCCGAGCCGGCATAAGTCGTGGGGATGCAGAGCTGGTTGACGCCGGTGCGCAAGGCCAGCGCCTTGCCGAGGCCGGTGGTCGAGCCGCCGCCGAGCGAGACGACGCAATCGGCCTCGCACGCCTTCATCGCTGCGAGCGCCCGTTCCGTGACCTCGACCGGCGTATGCATGGTGGCGCCAGGAAAGATGCCGGCATAGAGCGGGCCGAGCGCGGCACCAAGACTCTTGCCCTGCGCTTCCTGCTGCGGCGTCGTCAGCACCAGCGCGCGCTTGCCGCCGAGCCGTTCGACCTCGGCTTTGGCCGAGGCCAGGGTTCCGCTGCCGAACACGACACGGCAGGGCAGGTTTTCAAAGGTGAACGAACCGATCATGCGCCGGTCCCTTTGATGGGATAATCGACCTGGAAGCGTCCGATCCGCAAGTCGCCCAGAGCCTCGCGGACGCGCAGGTGCTCCGGGTGGTTGGCATAGGCGCTGAGCGCCGCCTGGTTGGTGAACTCCGAGAACAGCACGACGTCGCAGGCGTAGTCGACCGCGCTGACGTCCACGCCGACTTCGATGTGGGTGAGGCCGTCGATCCGGCCCTTGAGGCCCTCGAACAAGGTCTTGACCTTCAGCCGGGCGGCGGAACGCTCCTCGGGGGTCTCCCCGCGCAGCCGCCACATCACGATGTGCCTGATCGGGCCCGACATTTCCTGATTTCCTCGCCTGCCATTGTGCTTTGTTGGGGTCATTTTGCCTTGCAGAAAATGGAAATAAAGGCCAATCTTCGTAAGTCTCTTTTCCTCTTTCCGCAAAAATGGACCGGCTGCTCCAACTCGAAGTCTTCTCCAAAACCGCCGAGCTCGGCAGTCTTTCCAAGGCCGCCGAAATGCTGCGGATGTCGAACGCGGCTGCCAGCCGTCATCTCAGCGCGCTGGAGGAGCGGCTCGCGGTTCGCCTGATCGAGCGCAATACGCGCCGGCAATGGCTGACCGAGGCGGGGCAGGAGCTGTTGCAGCGCTGCAGTACGCTGCTGAACGAGCTCGCCGAAGCCGAGGACGCCGTCTCCGACCGCGCGCTGTCGCCGAAGGGCATGCTGCGCGTGACGTCTTCGCTGTCCTTCGCGATGATCTATCTTGCGCCGATGCTGCCGGCCTTCCGCGCGCTCTATCCGGATCTCAGCGTGCAGATCATCAGCGCCAACCGCTATCTGGACTTCATCGAAGCAGGCATCGACGTGGCGATCCGCACGCGCGAGCACGAGCCGGATTCCAACATCGTCGTCCGCCGCATCGGCCAGATGCACCGCGTGCTCGCGGCGGCGCCGTCCTATCTGGAGAAGCACGGCCGGCCGGAGCATCCGGCCGATCTCGCCCGCCACAACATGCTGATCTACAATCTTGCCAACGACCCATATTCGCTGCGGCTGAGCAAGGGCAGCACGACGCAGACAGTGCGGATCTCGCCGACGCTCGACAGCAATGACGGCCAGATCATCTGCGGCGCGGCGCGCGCAGGGCTCGGCATCCTGATCCAGCCGCTCTACATCGTGCAGAGCGATATCGCGGCCGGCCGGCTGGTGCCCGTCCTGAGGGGCTGGGAGCTGCCGCTGCTCACCATGAACATCGCCTATCAGAACCGCGTCAGGCTGCCGGCCAAGATCAGGGTCTTTTCCGACTTCCTCGTCAGCCACATCCGCGAGCATTCGGAGCCCGGGATCTGGATCGACGCGACCAAGTGAGCGGAGAGCATCCATGTATCTCGGCATTGATCTCGGCACCTCGGCGGTCAAGACCGTTCTCGTCGACGATGCCCAGCGCGTGATCGCAAGCGAGAGCCGGCCGCTTGCGACCGCCTCGCCACAGCCAGGCTATTGTGAGCAGGATCCCGCGCAATGGATCGATGCGACCTTCGCCACGCTGGACGCTCTGAAGGCGAGCCATGCCGGTGCGTTGGCGGCGGTCGAAGGCATCGGGCTGTCCGGCCAGATGCATGGTGCCACGCTGCTCGATGCGAGCTTGAGGCCGCTGCGGCCCTGCATCCTCTGGAACGACGGACGCGCGGCCGCGGAGTGTCGCATTCTGGAACGACGCTGGCCCGCCTTGCGTGCGACGACGGGCAACAAGGCGATGCCGGGCTTCACCGCGCCGAAGCTGCTGTGGATTGCAACGCACGAGCCCGAAACATTTGCGGCGACCAGGCTCGTTCTGCTGCCAAAGGCCTATTTGCGCCTGGTGCTCTCAGGCGAGGCCGTCGAGGACGTCTCGGATGCATCGGGATCCCTCTGGCTCGACGCCGCGCGCCGGGACTGGTCGGACGCCGCACTGGCAGCGACCGGCCTGTCGCGCGCTTACATGCCGCGCCTGGTCGAGGGATGTGCGCCCGCATCGACGCTGCGCAGCGAGCTCGCGCAGCGTTGGGGCATGCGCAGGCAGCCAGTGATCGCAGGCGGAGCGGGCGACAATCCGGCGGGCGCCGTCGGCATCGGCGCGATCCGGCCGGGAACCGCCTTTGTGTCGTTGGGAACTTCGGGGGCCTTGCTGGCGCCGACCAGCGCCATCGCCGCCAACCCGGACCGCGCGGTGCATACATTCTGTCACGCCATTCCCGGCATGTGGATTCAGGCCGGTGCGATTCTCTCGGCCGCCTCCTGTCTCGCCTGGATCGCACGCCTGTTTGGCGCCAGCGAGGCCGAGTTGCTGGCGCTGCTTGGGTCCCACCCGCGGGCGCCGTCACCGGTGACCTTCCTGCCTTATCTCGCCGGCGAGCGGACGCCGCACGACGATCCCGTCGTCCGCGGCATGCTCGATGGCTTGAGCCATGGCACCGATCGTGGGACGATCGTGCAGGCCGTGCTCGAGGGCGTTGCCTTCGCGTTGGCCGATTGCCGCGACGTGCTTGCCGATGCCGGCATCGCGATTGCGGAGGCCGACGCCATTGGCGGTGGTTCGCGGTCCCCGTTCTGGCTCTCGGTGCTGGCGAGCGTGCTGAATGTTCCGGTCCATCGTTTTGCCGCAGGTGAAACCGGCGCGGCGTTCGGTGCGGCGAGATTGGGGCGGCTTGCTGTCACAGGCGAGGCGGTCGCCGCCGTGTGCACGCGGCCGCAGCGCATCGAGACGTTTGAACCCGACGCAAAGCTGGTCGATGCCTATGCCGAGCGGCTTCCCGCCTGGCGTGAACTGTATCGGCCGCGCCACTAGCTCGGCCGCGATGTTGCATTCCCCCTGTGTTCGGTATTGCCCTGTGCTGCGGCGTTTTGTTTAATGCGTGAACCGCGCTGACGAAACGATGGAGACGCGGGTAGGAAACGCATTGTGCGCCGGGAGGCACGATGAACGATCCGATCCTCGAGATGCGCGGGGTCTCAAAGACCTTCTTCGGCATCAAGGCGCTCCGCACGGTCGATCTGACCGTCTATGCCGGTGAAATCCATGCCTTGATGGGTGAGAACGGTGCCGGCAAGTCGACGCTGATGAAGATCCTGTCCGGCGCCTACCGGCCTGATCCCGGCGGCGAGATCCGCATCGAAGGACATCCGGTCCGGATCGAAGGTCCGCTCGGCGGCCGCGCGGCGGGCATTGCCATCATCTATCAGGAGCTTTCGCTGGCGCCCAATCTCAGTGTTGCCGAGAACATCTATCTGGGACGGGAGCTATCGCATGCAGGTTTGCTGGCCCGCGGCGAGATGCGTGAGGGCGTCGGGTCCATCCTGAAGCGGCTGGGCGCGGACTTCCTGCCGTCGACGCTGGTGGCGCACCTGTCCATGGGTCAGCGGCAATTGGTCGAGATCGCCCGAGCGCTGCACGCCAGATCGAAAATCCTGATCATGGATGAGCCAACCACTTCGTTGTCGGCTGCCGAAAGCGAGCGGCTGTTCGCGCTGATCCGCCAGCTTCGCGCCGAGGGGCTCGCCATCATCTACATCTCGCATCGCATGGACGAGGTCTACGCGCTCGGCGACCGCGTCACCGTGCTGCGCGACGGCCGGCTGGTCGGCTCGCTCGACAAGCAGGACATCCGCGCCGACACCATCGTCCGCATGATGGTCGGGCGCGACGTCTCCTCGTTCTACAAGAAGGATCATGATCCGGAGGCGGGGCGGGGACATCCGGTGCTTGCGGCAATCGACATGGCCGACGGCCTGCGCGTCAAGGGATGCTCCCTGACCGTGCATGCAGGCGAGGTGGTCGGGCTCGCAGGCCTGATCGGCGCCGGCCGCACCGAGCTTGCGCATCTCATCATCGGCGCGGCGCCCAAGACCTCCGGCCGGCTCGAGTTGGAGGGACGTCCGGTCGATATCCGCACGCCGGGCGCGGCGCTCGAGGCCGGTATCGCCTATCTGACGGAGGACAGGAAGGCGCTCGGCCTGTTTCTCGACATGTCGTGCCTGGACAACATCAATCTCGCCGTGCTCGGGCGCGATGCGAAGCTCGGCTGGGTCCTGGATCGCGACAAGGCGCGCGAACGCGCCGACCGGGCTTTCGCGGGGCTCAGCATTCGCGCTGCCAATGTCGGCGTTCCCGCCGGCGGCCTGTCCGGCGGCAACCAGCAGAAGGTGTTGCTGTCGCGGCTTCTCGCCATTGCGCCGAGGGTCCTGATCCTCGACGAGCCGACGCGTGGCGTCGACGTCGGCGCCAAGTCGGAGATCTATTCGATCATCGACAATCTGGCCAAGGCCGGCACTGCGATCCTCGTCATCTCGTCCGATCTGCCTGAGATCATCGGCATCTGCGACCGCGTCGTCGTGATGCGTGCCGGGCACATCGCCGGGGAGGTCACGCGCGGCCCGAATTCGCCACTGACGCAGGAAGACATCATGGCGCTTGCCACGGGGATGGAGCATCTCGATGCCTGACAATGGTGCTTCGAAGGCCAGTCCCGCCCCGGCGACGACAAACGGCGCCGCCGCAGAGACAAAGCGCCAGCGGATGCGGATGCTGATCAGCGCGCTCGGCATGCTTCCGGTGCTGCTGATTCTCTGCATCGGCTTCCACATGCTGTCCGAGGGCCGCTTCTTCACCGGGCAAAATCTCGGCATCGTGCTGCAGCAGGCCGCGGTGAACACCGTGCTCGCCGCCGGCATGACCTTCGTCATCCTCACCGGCGGCATCGATCTCTCGGTCGGCTCGATCCTGGCGGCCTCCGCAATGGCCGGGTTGACGCTCTCCAAGCTGCCGGAGCTCGGCATGTTGTGGCTGCCGGCCGCGCTCGTCACCGGCCTTGGCTTCGGCCTCGTCAACGGCGCGCTGATTGCGCTCCTGCGACTGCCGCCTTTCATCGTCACGCTCGGCTCGCTCACCGCCGTGCGCGGCCTGGCGCGACTGCTCGGGGCCGACACCACCGTGTTCAATCCCTCCATTCCCTACGCGTTCATCGGCAACGGCTCGCTGACGCTCATTCCCGGCGTCGCGTCGATCCCGTGGCTCTCGGTGATCGCCTTGCTCGTCATCCTGGTCTCCTGGCTGGTGCTGCGCCGGACCGTGCTCGGCGTGCACATCTATGCGGTCGGTGGCAATGAAAGCGCGGCACGGCTTGCCGGCATCAAGGTCTGGGCCGTGCTGATCTTCGTCTACGGCGTCTCGGGACTGTTCGCGGGGCTCGGCGGCGCCATGCAGGCGGCGCGCCTCTATGCGGCCAATGGCCTGCAGCTCGGCCAGTCCTACGAGCTCGATGCCATCACCGCCGTGATTCTGGGTGGCACCTCGTTCGTCGGCGGCATCGGCTCGATCTGGGGCACGCTGGTCGGCGCGTTGATCATCGCGGCGCTGTCGAACGGCCTGATCCTGATCGGCGTCTCCGATATCTGGCAATATGTGATCAAGGGCCTCGTCATCATCGGCGCCGTGGCGCTCGACCGCTACCGCCTGCAAGGGTCGGCCAGAACGTGATGCGATGTTCCGTTGCGGCAACTGGTCTGCCGTGCCGGGGATGAAGACAGACCAGGGAGGAAGCCAATGTTGAAGACGATCACGCTCGCCGGCGCTGCCATGGCGCTCGCACTAAGCACCGCGCCGTCCTTCGCCAAGGAGCTCAAGTCGATCGGCGTCTCGCTCGGTTCGATGGGCAACCCGTTCTTCGTCGCGCTGTCGAAGGGCGCCGAGTTCGAGGCCAAGAAGACCAATCCCAATGTGAAGATCACAGCGGTCGGCTTCGAATACGACCTCGGCAAGCAGGTCACCCAGATCGACAATTTCATCGCCGCCGGCGTGGATCTGATCCTCTTGAACCCGGGCGATCCCAAAGCGATCGGGCCGGCGATCAAGAAGGCGCAGGCGGCAGGTATCGTGGTCGTCGCGGTCGACACCGCGGCCGAAGGCGCCGATGCCACCGTGACAACGAACAACGTGCAGGCCGGCGAGATCTCCTGCCAGTACATCGTCGACAAACTGGGCGGCAAGGGTGACGTCGTCATCGAGAACGGGCCGCAAGTCTCCGCCGTGATCGACCGCGTCGTCGGCTGCAAGAACGTGTTCTCGAAGAATCCCGGCATCAAGGTGCTGTCCAGCGACCAGGACGGCAAGGGCTCGCGCGAAGGCGGTCTCAATGTGGCGCAGGGCTATCTGACGCGCTTCCCCAAGATCGACGCCATCTTCGCCATCAACGACCCGCAGGCGATCGGCACCGACCTTGCCGCGCGCCAGCAGAACCGCACGGGCATTGTCATCACCGCGGTGGACGGCGCGCCCGATATCGAGGTGGCGCTGAAAGATCCGCAGTCGCCGCAGATCCAGGCCTCCGCCTCGCAGGACCCGTTCTTCATGGCGCGGCGTGCCGTGCAGGTCGGCGTCGGCATTCTCAACGGCCAGAAGCCGGCCTCCACCGTCGAGCTCCTGCCGTCTAAGCTCGTGACCAGGGACAACATCGCGGAGTACAAGGGCTGGACCTCGGATCGCTCGCAGTAAGCGCCCGCCGCCGACACTGCTCGAAGCACGAAAGCAGTGCGGCAGTTTCGGCCGATTGTGGCCCCACGGAAATCGATGCTCACACGCTGCTCACCCAGGTCGGCCGTCCGGCCGACCTGCCAAATCGCAGATAGAGCGTCAGCGCCAGCAGCGCGGAAGCGGCCATGACGGCCGCCATCGCAAGCGCGGTACGTCCGTCAAAGAGCAGTGCGACCAAGCCGCTGGCGATCGCGCCGGCGGTCATCTGAACGGTGCCAGCCGCGGCACCGACCGCGCCGGCGATGTCGGGCAAGGGCTGCATCGTCGCATTCATGAGGTTGGGCAAGCTGAGCCCGAAGGACAGCGCCACGACCATCAGCAGGGCGGCGACGAGGGCAGGCGGGCTCCAGCCGGCCAGCGTCGTCACGAGCATCGTGCCTGCGGCGGCAAACGACAGCACGAGACCGACCGTCAGAACGTCCGCTGGCGCGAAACCCTGTCGGCCCAGCCGGCCGTCAAGGAACGCGCCCAACATCACCGCCGCCGAACAGGCGCTGAAGATCAGGCCATATTGCTTCGGCTGCAAGCCGACGACGCCAATGAAGTACAGCGAAGAGCCCGTGACATAGGCAAACACGGCCGAGCCCGCAGCGGCGCCGATCAGGATGAAGGCGAGCGAAACCGGGTGCGTGACGATCCGGAGATAGTCCTTGAAGACCGCAGAAGCGCCAAGGCGACGTTCGGCGACGGTCTTCGCACTTTCGGCCATTCCCCACAGCACGATGGCGATCAGCATGACGCCGACCGCAGCCTGACATGCATAGATCAGCCGCCATCCGCCGATCGCGAGCAGCGCGGCACCTGCGGTCGGCGCAATCACGGTCACCACGTTGACGGTGACCACGATACCGCCGATCTTCGCGCGCGCGGACGCCTCGTCAAACAGGTCGCGGATGATCGCATAAGTCGTCGTCGTGCTGGCCGCGCCCACGCCCTGGACCGCGCGGCATAGCAGCAGCATCGGCAGCGATTGCGCTGCCGCGCAGGCGAGGCTTGCGATCACGAACAGCGCCAGGCCGAACACGACGACGGGCTTGCGGCCGACCCGGTCGGAGATCGGTCCGTAGATGAGCGGCGCCATCGCAAGGCTCAGCATGAAGGCGCTCATCGTCAGGCCAACATGTGAGGGGCTTGCTCCCAGCGCAGCGCCGGTCGCGGCCAGCGCCGGAAGGTTGATGTCGATGCCGGAATAGGGCACGGCCGCGAGGAGGCCGAGCAGAACCGTAAAGGCGGCGGAAGCGGGCTGGATCTTCATGGCCCTTCACATGCGATGGAGTTGTGGGAAGGAGGGGAGGGGACGATCCCCTCCTTCCCCGGGCGGAGGTCGAAAGGTCAGATGACGTCAGCGCGCGTCAGCTCACCTGGCGATGTGCCGACCTCCGGCCTGCCTCGATCGTGCCGGCCTGCTGCGTCTCGTCCTCATCGGTGACGAGGCGCTTGATGATCCGCAGGACCGCCGATCGGGTGCCGATGCTGGTGAACTCGTCGGCCATGCGCGAGGCACGCATGCGATAGGCGGGACGATCGAGCACGGTGCGCACCGCCTCGCGCAGCGCTTCGGGCGTCGGCTCGTTGGTGGCCAGATTGATGCCGACGCCGGACCACGCCACGCGCGCATTGACGTCGGCCTTGTCCTCCGTCATGCCGGCCGTGACCAGCGGAACGCCGAAGCTCATGGCCTGGTTGACGCTGCCATAGCCGCCGTTGGTGACGAGCACGTCGACGCGCGGCAGCAACCATTCGAACGGCAGATAGCTGGCGACCCGTGCATTGGACGGGATGGGGCCGGGGATGGCGTCAACCGGGCGGCCGCCGGCGGTCACGACAACGAGCACATCGGGCTCGTTCGCCAGCGCTTTGAGCGTCGGCACGATCAGCAGGCCGAAATTGTGATTGGCCACCGTGCCCTGGGTCACCAGCACCACCTTGCGCGAACCGTCGAGTTCGTCCGCCCATGCCGGCAAGGGAACCTGGTCTCGAATGATCGGCGGCGTGCCGACGAAATGGACCGTGGGCGGAAACCTGCGCGGAAACTCGAAGCTCGGTACCGACAGCTGCATATAGGTATCGGCGAGCTCGATGACGGAATGGAAGAGCGGCCGCGTCACCGGCCGGACGCCGAAGGGCTTCAATACCCTGTTCAGGCTGCGCAGCACGGGCAGATCGACGTTGGCGTCGTACTCGTCTGCGATGACGGCGTATTGCCGGCGCTGCTCCTCGGTCGTCGCAGGCGGCAAGCCGAGAAAGTTCGGCGCGCCGTCGTCTCGCGTCCAGTGCAGGAACGACGTCCCGCACAGCGCGATCGGCGGCCGCGCCTCACGCGGGCCAAGCAGCATCGGCAGCACGCCGAAGAACATGTCGTCGCCGACGATGATGTCGGCCTGGAAGTGCTCCAGCGACTCGTAGAGGCCCTGGTTCTGCGCCGGGATGGCGTCGACGAAGATGCGTTCGCAGGCGAGGCGCAGCCATTCGGGCCCCGGCGCGATGGTCTTCAACTCCGGGACCACCGACAGAATGTCGCGCAGGTCGAAGTCGGCGCCCTTGGGAAGGGCGAAGAATCTCGCGCCGCTGGCCTCGACGCGGGCGCGAAACACCGTCCCTGTCAGGAAAGCGATCTCGTGTCCGTCGGCGATGAGGATGTTGGCGATCGCCAGCATCGGATTGAGATGGCCGGTCGCAGGCGTCGAAGCGAAGAGAACTTTCATGTGGTCGATCCTCTGATTGTCAATCGGCGGTCTGATGCCGCTCGATGAGCAGAGGAGAAATGTCGGGACGGCCGTTACCGGAAAACTTCGTGGCGGGCGCGAAATGGTTACGGCAGCAACGGATCGTGGCTTTGTAGCGACGCGGGCGGCTCGGAGAGCCGCACCATGTTACAAATGTAACTGTCGCCGGCTGTGCTGAAACGAAGCTGTAATTCGGCGTGCGATCTGGAAAATCCGCATCGCATCGATGAGGCGACGCGTTCGCTAAAGTAGTAAATGGCTGGGATCACAAGTCTTCACGTCTAGGAGATTCCGCGGAATACGACGGAAAAATGACCAAGTTCGCGGTAAGGATCGCGAACGTTATTGTTCGTCATCAGTACATATCTAGATACGTCGTCGGCAAATGGTCTTTCTTTTCGAACGATCCAAATCGTCGTCGGCGGATAGAGTGCCTGATTTTCCGCTTCAGCCGGAGCAAGCAGTCGATTGCGTGTTCAAGCCGGGACATTGCGTAGCCAACGCGATTGGCTCGAGGCAAGTTCCGGGGCAAGTTTGAGAGATCAAATATGTTGGCAGACGTCGGCCATATCATAGTCGTCGATGACGACCCCACCCTACGGCAGATGGTGATCAAATATCTGGAAGAGCACAACGTCCCGAGCAGGGCCGCATCCACCCGGGCCGAACTGCACCGACATCTGGAAGGAGCGCAGCCCAGCTTGATCATTCTCGATCTGCGGCTGGGGCAGGACGACGGCCTGGACATGCTCAGGGAAATTCGTGCGCAGTCCGACGTGCCGGTCATCATCACGACCGGGCACCGGCCCGACGAAATCGACCGTATCGTCGGTCTCGAGCTCGGCGCCGACGACTACATCATCAAGCCATTCAGCCTGAGGGAGCTGCTGGCGCGGGTCCGCGCCGTGTTGCGCCGTCAGGAGATGGGGCGGGCCGCGCGCGCCCGCGATCCGGAACGCGGCGGCTATCGCTTCAACGGCTGGAAGCTCGAACGCCGCGGCCGCAGGCTGCTGGATGCAAACAACGATCAGGTTCCCCTGAGCAAGGGCGAATATGCGCTGCTGCTGGCGTTCCTCGAAGCACCGCAGCGCCCGCTGACCCGCGAGCATCTGCTCCAGGCGACCCGCATCCACGAAGACATTTTTGACCGCAGCATCGATGTTCAGGTGCTGCGGCTGCGGCGCAAGCTCGAGACCGATCCGAGCGCGCCGCGCATCATCCAGACCGAGCGCGGCGTCGGTTACGTCTTCACCCTTCCGGTAGAACCGTTCTAATCGCGGCGCGAACGGCGCCGCGAGGCTGCGTCTGTAACCTTTTTCCCCGTGACGGTGACTGTCGCGTAACAGGGCGGCTTCAAGGTCACTCCTGCAAACATCGCGCAGGAGAATCGTCCCATGCTGGATCCGCAGCTCTCTTCAAACGTGAACCGGATCGTTCGGCCGCCTCGCATGCAGATCGGCGGCATTGCGCCGCTTGATCTGTCGAACGATCGGGGCAGCAAGCGCGTTCGCGCCACGCTGCCGGCCATGTCGAATGACCCGGCGCCGCTGGCTGTAGCACCATTCGTGGAGATGGATCGTCCGGCCACCACCTGGTGGTCGACGGCGATCGAGTTCTTCATGGAAGGCTTTGCCGTCTATGGCGCGGCGCTGCATCCGAGCGCGGCTTTCTCGGTCGACGAGGCGTCGGTTTCTGTAAATGCGCACCAGGCGCGTTTCGCTGGCAGTCGCGATCCCGCTGTGGCGCACGAACAGCGCGCCTCTCAATATTTGAACGGTTCTAATGTCATCGCACCTGAGCTCGGCGCGTGGATGGAGCAGCACGACCGCGGAGACTGGCTAGCCGGGCTCGGTGAGAAGATCGTGGCGTTGTGGACGCACTGGCGCAGGGAACAGGAGATCAGGCGGGCCGTCAGGGCGCTGGCGGAATACGACGACCGGACCTTGCGGGATATAGGCATCCAGGGCCGGGCGGACATCGAACGGATGGTGAGGTACTGCCGTGATTGCTGATGCGATTTTCTGCGCGATCGCCGGCCTGGACTACTATCACGTGGTCGTCCTGGCCCTCATCGCGCGCGGCCTTGAGGCCGGCCGGATACCGTGCGGCTGGGCAAGACAGTTCGTCTACGCGGCGACGAGGGGCGGCCGCATCGATCAAGAAGACTTGAAGGTTGCAGGCTAATTCGGCCAGAACCGTGGATTGCTGAAATGTATGACAACAACTACCTGACGGGCAGTGTTTGGATTTGCCCAGAATCGATTGTTGCGTAAATTGGTGCGGCGGCGAGCTCTCGTCGCGATTTGTGTGCTGGTCCTCAGCGGCCTCCAGCCTTCTCCGGCGCCGCCGCAGGTGGCGCCATCGGCAACGCCTGCCTGGCGCGGCATGGACGAGCCGATTACGCCGATGCCGCCGGCTCCTGTGCTCGATCCGCGAAAGGTCAGGCTCGGTGAGCGCCTGTTCGGCGACAATCGTCTGTCGCGCGACAATTCGAGAAGCTGCACGTCGTGCCACGACATCAACTCCAACGGCGCCAGTACGAAGTCGCACGACGTCGATCTGAGCGGCGCGGAGCTGCCGCTCAACACGTTGACCGTCTTCAACGCGACGCACAGCTTTCGTTTGAGCTGGGAGGGAAGATATCGCAACGTCGGCGCAGACGTCGCGGCGTCGCTCGTCAACCCGCGGATCATGGGCAGCGATCTCGACACGATCGCGCAGAGGCTCAATCAGGATCCCGTGATGCGCGCCGGCTTCTTTGCCGCCTACGGCCGCGGTCCGGATGGCGACGACATCGTCGACGCCATCGTGAATTTTGAAAAGACGCTGGTGACGCCCGGCAGCCGGTTCGACCGCTGGCTCGAGGGCGACAGCGCCGCGTTGAACTCCGAGGAGTTGGAAGGATACCACGAGTTCAAATCCCTGGGCTGCGTCTCGTGCCATCAGGGCGTCAATATCGGCGGAAATCTGTTTCAGCGTCACGGCATATTTCATCCGTTGGCCTCGCCGGATCCGGCCATTCTGCGCGTGCCGAGCCTGCGCAATGTCGCGACCACCCCGCCTTATTTTCACGACGGCAGCGCACCGACGCTCGATGACGCGGTTCGCAAGATGGGGCAGGCACAATTGAACACAACGCTGACTGATCCTCAGGTGAAGGCAATCGTCGCCTTCCTCCGCACTCTGACCGGACAATATCACCGCTCCCAGGTCGGAGGCGCGCCATGAAGCTCGCGCCCGCAATGGTCGGCGTTGCGTTCCTGCTTGCGCTGTTGACCTGGCTCCTGCTCAACGGTATGAACCTGAATTCGGACCGCTACGACCGTCAGACGCAGGCGCTTTCCGACTTCACCCGCTTCGAGCGCGGCATCAGCCGCGAGGTGCTGACGTCACGGGCCGGCCTGTCACGGAATTACGATGGCCTCGTCGCGATGGTGGACGCCTACGACGCCGCACTGGTGCGGCTTCGCGAGGCTGCCGGTACGGACAAGGAGCAGCTTGCCGCGATCGACGTGCTGTCTGCGCGCGCCACGCGGCAAGAGGAATTGATCGAGCAATTCAAGAGCAAGAACGCGCTGCTTCGAAACTCGTTCACCTATTTCAGTCTGTTCAGCGCCCGCCTGTCGTCGTCGGACGACCGGCCGCTGGTGGCGGATGTCTCGGCGCTGTCCGCTGCGATGCTGCAACTGACGCTCGATACGTCCGACGTCACCGCGGGTGAGTTGCAGTCCCGGCTCGACCATCTGGCACGCTTGCAGATTGCGTCCCAGGACAACGAGCTGCTGCACGCGGCCGTCGCGCACGGCCAGCTGCTGCACGACCTGCTTCCGGACGTCGATGCCATCCTGAAAGCGCTGGTCGCCGAGGCCAACAACCGCGAACAGGATGCCGTTCACGCGCTGATCGTCAAGCGCCAGATCTCCGCGCGGGTGGCGGCGCGCAAGAACCGCCTGCTGCAATATGTCACGTCGCTGATGCTGCTCGGCGCTCTCGTGTATTTCGGCCTGCTGTTGCGCGCGCGGGCCAAGGCCCTGCGCCGTCGCGCCGCCTTCGAGCACGTGATCGCCAATATCTCGATGCGCTTCATCGATTCGCATCGTGATGCGCTGCGCAGCCATGTGGAGAGCGCGCTCGAGGAGCTTGCAGGCTTCATCGGTGCGGACAGGGCTTACTTCGCATGGTCGGCAGCCGCCACGGACAATGTCTACCGATGGGGCCGCGAAGGTGTTCGCTTCGATGCGACCTGGCCGAGCCGGGCGCTCGACCTGGCCCAACGGTTCGATGATCGCGAGGAAGCGATCATCTACATTCCCAAGGTCTGGCCATCGCATCCCGACGATCTGGCGAACCTGCTCGACGAAGCCGGAATTCGCGGCTGGCTGTGCATCAAGACTCAATCAGGACGTGAACACGCCGCCATTCTCGGCTTCGACGCGGTACGGGCGCCGGCGCTGAGCAAATGGGCCGAATTTGCGCTCTTCCGTACCGCGTTCGATGCGATCCGCAACGCCGTGGGCCGCGTGGTTCTCGAGCAGGAGAAGGAGAGGCTGCAGGCGAGCCTGCAACAGGCGCGGAGGATGGAGACGATCGGCACCTTCGCCAGCGGTATTGCCCACAACTTCAACAATATCGTCGGGGCGATCCTCGGCTATGTCGAGATGGCCGACAACGGCATCAAGTCGGGGAGCCGGTCCGCGGCGAGCCTCGCCGAGATCCGCCGGGCCGGCGAGCGGGCGCGCGAGCTCGTCGGCCAGATCCTGACCTTCGGCCGGCGCAGCCAGGGGCGACAGGAGCGTATCTGCATCGGAACGCTGGTGGCGGAAACCGAGGCGCTGCTCGCTGCATCGTTGCCTGCACATGTGAGACTCGTGGTCAGCCAGCGTGCCGAAAACATCACCGTCTCGGGCGAGCCCGCGCAATTGCAGCAGGTCATCCTCAATCTCTGCAACAACGCCGCCCAGGCGATGGAAGAACCCGGCGTCATCGACCTGCAGATCGCCGAACGGGACATCATGCATCCGTTGTCGATCGGGCGAACCGAATTGCGGCGTGGCCGCTTCGCCGTGATCTCGGTCTCCGATCCGGGACCGGGGATGGACGAGGCGACGCTCGAGCAGGTATTCGAGCCATTCTTCACGACGCGGTCGGAAGGTAACGGTCTCGGGCTTGCGACGGTCCGGGAGATCGTCGAGCAGCACGGCGGCGCCGTGGTCGTGCAGAGCACGCTTGGCGCCGGAACGCGCTTCGACATCTGGCTGCCGTGCGGATCGCCGGATGAGCCGATATCGGTGCAGCTCGCGCCGTCGCTCGCGCTTCGTGGCGCCGGGGAAACCGTTCTCGTGCTCGAAGCGGACCGCAAGCGCCTGCTGCGCAACGAGGAGATTCTCGCCGCGCTCGGTTACGAGCCGGTCGGATTCTCGCGGCTGGACGATGCCGAGGCGGCCTGCCGCGCCGCGCGCACGCGCTTCGACGTGGCGCTGGTGTGCCACGTGCCGGGAGGCTCTTCGCTCGATCTCGCCTATCTGCTGCATGATGCGGCGCCGGGCCTGCCGATCATTCTCGCGAGCCCCTCCGTGCATCATTTCGCTGCGCCCTTGCTTGCGACCGCGGGCGTGACCGAGCTCGTGCATCATCCGCTGATGTCGGCCGAGCTCGCCGCGGCGCTGTCGCGATGCCTCACGGCATCGGCTGCCGGCAAGAGAGCCAAGCGGATCGCCTCCGCAGGCTAGTTTCACCGGTAACGCGATATCGCTGGCGGGAAGCCGTCATGTAGCTCGTTCGTCCTATCCATCGCGTCAGGTTGCTCGTTTCCCGAGCGCCCCAATCCGACCGCGATAGGAGAATGATGATGTCCAACCGATATGGTCTGACCGTCGTTGCCGCCTTGCTTCTGTTCGGCTCCTCGCTCGAAGGCGCAGATGCCGAAGGCACGTCAGGCACTGTTATCCGCAGGATCGCCTCCGCCGACGATGTTGCATCGGCCGAGCGATTGCGGACACCGATAGGTCACCGGCAGCCCCGCCTGCGTGATATTCCGCTGAGCGCGGGACCGTCGGCGGCGGACGCCGAGCTGCGACGCCTCGACACGGAAGTCGACAGGAAGCTGGTCATCTGTCGCGGCTGCTGAGGCCATCAGGCTGCGCCGCCGCCGGCAACAAGCGGGCGGCGGTTCAGCAGGCGGTCGATGCGCTCGCTCGCGCGGGCAGAACGGCCGCCGGACGTCTGCTCGTGAAGGCGCGGGTCTTGGGCTGGACGCGCGATCCGTCGATCACCTCGAGCCGGCCGCGGCGGTTCAGCGTGTGCAGCTTCCTGCCGGGCCAGGCCGGGCCCGGCTTGAGCGAGTGGCGGACGACCTGCCTGTACGTGGTCGGCGACAGCTCGACGATCTCGGCGAGGGCGAGCGCAGCGCCATATCCATCGGCGCAGTTCTGCACCGGCCGCCACAATTTGCCATCGATGGTGACGAAATTCCCCGCCGGTCGCGTGCTTGCGCGATCGATCAGCACCGGGTTGCTGGCATGGGGCAGCCACGGCCCGAGCAGATGGTCCGCGTAATAGATCGCCAGCGAATCCGAATAGCCGCCGGCTCCGTCGCGCCAGGCGCCGAACAGATAGTTCAGTCCGTTGTGCCGCGTGATCGTCGCGTCGGCGAGCTCGAGGCCCGACAGCAGCGTCGCGTGCCGCTCCCATTTGTCCGGAAACCGGACGCATTTGTAGAGCGCGACGTCGCCGTGGAGCGAGCTCTCGGGGATCATCCACAGCTCGCCATCGTCCTCGATCAGGAACGGATAGGAGAGGTGCCAGGGCTCCTCCAGCACCGGCACGACCTCGCCGATCGGCCCGGCGTCGCCGAACTCGATCGCCGAGATGATGCCTTTTCCAACGCGGTGATCGAGGTCCTCGAAGAAGACGAAGGTTCGTCCGCGCCAGGTGATTGGGAAGGGGTCGGCGTAGAAATGGTTTCCGGGATCGCCGAGCACGTTCCAGCGCGGCCCGGAGAGATCTCCGGTCTGCCAGACGCCGGCGCCGTCATTGAAGCGCCATCCGACATGCCAGTGCGGCGCATAGCAGCAGAGGCGATAGATCTCCTTGGCGATCGACACCGCGAGACCGCGCAACACATAGGCCGCCGGCTGCCGGCCGTTGCCATCAGGCGCGGGACGCGCGAGCTGCGGCACGATGCGCGGCCGTCCCGACAGGATCGCCGCCACCATGGTCAGCGTTCGCGCCATGACCGTTTCGAGCCCGCCGCTCAGACCGGCCGCGATCTCTGCGGACGGATGACCGCGATCGAGCACGGCGCCGTCGGCCTCGTTGACGATCTCGATGACAGGCAGATCGCCGGCGAGAATCGCGGCGAGCGCGGCGTTCTCGCCGGCAGAGCCATTGAACAGGGGGCGGAGATACAGCCGGGCCGTACAGTTCGGATCCCGCGCCGCGCCCGTGAAATCGACGATCACATCGGCCGTGCCTGTGCGCGCCTGCGCTCGTTCCGGAGTGATCTTCAGCCTGCCGGCGCCACCTAGCTTGCCCTTGTTGAGCACCAGGCGCTCGAGCTCGAACAGCGCATCGAGGCCCGCGGGCCGCGGCTGTGCCGCCGCGGTCCATGCGATCCGGACCGGAACGTCGCGGCCGTCGATCGACAGCGCCTCGTGGCCCATCCACTGCCGCGCATAGTCACGTTCACAGCGAAACTCGATGATCATGTCGAGCCCATCTCTTCCAATGCCCGGTCAGATGACCTGGCCGAGAATTCGAACGTATTCTTCCACCATCGCATCGACCGAATAGCGGGACTTCAGGCCCTTGCCGTTGTGTCGCAGCTCGTCGCTCAATGCCTGGTCATTCAGGAGCCTGGAGACGGCAGCCGACAGCTGCGCATGATCGGTGGCGTCGACGAACAGGGCTGTCGGCTTGCCTTCGAAGGAGAGCACCTCGCGCAGCACGGGAAGATCGGTGACGACGGAGGGAACACCGGCATTCGCGGCCTCGACCGCGGCAAGGCCGAAGGTCTCGGCCTGCGTCGGAAATACGAACACGTCGAGACAAGCGAGGAACTCTGCCATCCGGCGCGGCGGGATTTCGCCGAGCAGATGCAACCGGTCCGATACTTTCAGCTCATCCGCGAGCTGCCTCAGCCGCGCCTCGTCGGCGCCCTGGCCGGCGAGGGCGAGGTGCCAGGATGGCTGATCGGGAAGGAGGCGTATCGCCGCATCGAGCCGTTTGTGCGGATGCAGCCGCGCTGCGCAGCCGAGCAATGTACGGTCCGGCGGCAAATTGAATTTCTGCCGCGCAGCCCGCTTTGACAAGGTGAGCGCCTTGTCGTCGAAGCCGTGGGGGACATGCACCATGCGCGACCGGTAGGCCGCGGGGTAGCGCGAATATTCGCGCTCCATGTCCTTCGAGTTGAGCGTGATGCAGTCGAAGAAGCCGAGGCTGCCCATGGCGACGTCGGCGGTGCGAACCGGCCAGCTCATCGACAGTGCGGATGAGACCTGATTGGCGACGACGGGTGCGCGGCTGACGAGGCGCGTCACGCCCGCGCCGATGACGTTGCCGAAATGCTGGAAAGTCAGGACGGCATCGGGCCGGATGGTCCTGATATGACGGCCGAGCGTCCACAGCATGTGCAGCAGCGCCAGCGGATCGCCGGGGCGGCGCGAGGCGCAATAGACAGTATCGGGGGGCTCGTCGAACGAATCCGACTTGCGGAAGAAGAACAGGTTGGTGACGCGGTAGCCGCGCGCGGTCAGCCCGGCGCCGAGGAGCCTCGAGATCTCCTGCGCACCCGCGTTCTCGGCCTGGGTCTGCACGAGAAGCACACGCGGCTTCGCTGCGCCACCGTCCGGCCTTGCCAGTGCTGCCGCGGTCGACGGCAGCCTCGGTGCCTCGCCCAGTTCTGTGCCTGGCTGGTAATGGAGCACGGATCCCGACCCGCTAATGAAATCTTCACCTTCTTAATCCCGTACCTATCATGCGGGCATCGGCCAGACACCGACTAGCAACAAACGGAGTTAATGCGCGCCGTGCCGAAAGCACGTCATTCACAAGGGAATTCCGGCTCCTTTCAGGCAGATTGGCGCGAGCGCGTTAACCAATTGGTCATGGTCGCGCGGGGCCGGGTAACCGCGGATTAACCATAGATATTTACGTTGGGGGCAGGCCACTGAACCAGTGTTTGCCAGTTGAATCCGAGTAAATTCCATGACGTTCGGTCGCCGCGCAGACCCGACCAGTTCCGGATCGACCGCCGCGTCGTGGCAGAGCCGGAATTCGTCGAATGGCGAGGGGCGCGGAGCCGCCGCGCGCGGTATGCTCACGACCGCCGGTGCGCTGTCCTTCGTCCGGGATAATGGTCGCCGCATCCTGACGCTTGCGCTCGCGATCTTCGCGTTCGGCGTCGTCGTTCTGCTCGTGATTCCGGTGCGATATGCCGCGACCGCGCTGGTCGTGGTCGATCCCCGCGAGCAGCGGGTGACCACGGAGCAGGACGTCCTGCCGGGCATCGGACAGGACAGCGCCGCGCTGCAAAGCCTGGTCGAAGTCGCCAAGTCCGACGGCTTTCTCAAGCCGCTGCTCGAGCAGCTCAGGATTGGCGACGACGAGGACATTTCCGGGGGACACACCGACCCCGCGCGCCTGCTCGAGCGATTCCGCAATCGTCTCGATATTTCCCGTCGCGGGCTGACCTACGTCATCGCCTTCCGCTTCACCTCGAACCGGCCGGACCGGGCGGCCTATTACGCCAATGCCATCGCCGAGGCGTTCGTCGCGAGCCAAAAAAGCATCCGCACCGAGGCGACCGACGAGGCCGCCGACTGGCTGAGCAGCCGGCTCAAGACGTTGAACGACCGGTTGAAGGTGTCGGAGGACGCGGTTGCCGCCTTCAAGCTCGAGCACAGGATCGTCAATGCCGGCAAGGATTCCACGACGCAGCAGCTGCGCGTGACCGAGCTGTCGCAGCAGGTTGCCGCTGCGCGCGCGCGGACCGAAGAGGCCAAGGCGCGCTTTGAGCAGGCGCAGCGCGACCTCAAGGGCAATGTCGAAAGCCCCGTGAAGCAGGATCTGCTGAGCGCGCTGCGCGCCCAGCGCTCGGCGCTCAACGATCAGATTGCGCAGAAGCGGGCCGTGTTCGGTGACCGCCATCCCGACCTCGTGATGTCGTACAGCCAGCTGAACGATCTCAACAGGCAGATCGAGGTGGAGCGGGCCAAGGGCATCGACACCGCCAAGTCGGAATATGAAGCGCAGCGCGATCAGCAGAAGGCCCTGGAAAGCCAGATGAAGGCGGCTGAGTCGCAGCTGCTGGTCGACGGTCAGGCGCTGGTGAAGCTCCAGGAGCTGCAGCGCGACGCCGAGGCCAACAGGAACATCTACGAGCAGTTTCTGTCGCGCTCCAAGACCACGAACGAGCAGCGCCTGTTGCAGAGCTCGCAGACCAAGATTGCCTCATCCGCCGTTCCGCCGCTGCGCTCGACGCTTCCGCCGCTGCCCTTGCTGCTCGCCGCGCTCGCGATCGGCTCGCTGCTGACATCGACGGCCATCGTCGCCGCAACGGCACACGGATCGGACAAACCCGTTTCGGACGTTCGCGCGCGCGAGGTCGAACCGGCTGAGCGCCAGGCGGGGGCTTGGTCACGCCCGCCGGTATGGGCCCGCGTTCCCGCGCTGATGTCGGGCGAAGGCCCCAGAAACATCTGGCAAGGTCCGCTGTCCGCAACCGCCGAACTCGACCTCGGTCCCTATCTCCGGCCGCTGCTCGAGCGGTTGGAGAAGTCACCGGGACCGCGGGGCAAGGTCGCGCTCGTGATGTCGGTCGGCAAGCGCGCCGGCAGCAACACCGTCGCGCGCTCGCTGAACCGGTGGGCGGTGAACCGCGGGAAGCTGAGCGTCCTGATCCGGGTCGAGCCGGATCTCGGCGGTGCCCGTCCTGCCAACGCCAAAGCGCAAGCCGACGGCATGACCACCACGGCGGATGTCCGCAGCGTCGACGAGCTTCTCGGCGCCGGCAAGCAGCCCAATGCGACGCCCGCGGACGATATTCGCTCCGAGTTCGATCTGATCGTCGTTCACGCGACGTCGCTGGCGTTGCAGCCGGAGGCGGCAGCTCTGGCCGCGCATGCCGATCTCGTCGTTCTGGTCGCGCGCGAGGACGCTGTGGACTCAGCGGCGATGCGCAGGGCAACGGCTGCGCTTTCCCGGTTCGGCGGTGTGCCGACCGGGATCGTCGTCAATCACGTGCCCGCCGATCCCTCGGCGCCGCGCCGGGGCGAAGTGCTGGGTCTGGCCGGCTGAATAGATGCCTACTCGGCGGAGTCTATACCGCGGACGGCGTAAGTGCCGCGCTTCGATGCAGAGAAGCGCAGCAATCCGAGAATCGAAGGATCGACCCCGGTCCGCCGGCGGCAGAGGATGTTGAGGGCGATGGTCGCGAGCGCCAGCGACACGGTCGCCGAGATCGCAGCGCCGAGCACGCCGAACCAGGGAATGAGAACGAGAAATCCCACGAGCCGCAGCGCCACGTTCGCGGCGACGACGGGGACATATTCGCGCTCATAGCCGGTCAGCTGCAAGATCGCCGCCGATGGACCGCCCGCTGCCTGGAACGCCGTTCCGATCGCAAGCACGATCAGGACCCAGTGCTGTGCGGCGAAATGAGGCCCGAACAGGTTGAGGAGATAGGGGCCGCCAACCCAGATCAGCAGAAGTCCGCTGATCACGCAGAGCGCGGTCACTTCCGCCATCAGCCGCAAGGTCCGCTCGAACTCCTGATGGTTCTTGCTGAAGTACAGCGAGGGCAGCCGGCGCGCGCCGAAGCTGTACAGCGCGGCCGAGAGCATGGCGAAGATGTTGGCGAGGCGCGATGCGGCGAAATAGATGCCGGCGGTCGCCGGATCCAGCATCCAGTAGACCAGGATGACGTCGAAATACTGGTTGGCGGCTTCGAGGATGGACGCGATCCAGAAATGAAGCGCGCTCGACCTCCAGCGCGATGTCTCGGAACGCGCCGCCGTGCCGCGGAAATCCGGCAGCGCGCGCCTGATCGCGATGATCTGCGCGCCGAGGCCGATCGACATCGCGATCGTCATCACGACGATCAGTTCGGCGGGATCGAGCTGGCGATGACCGGTCAGGACGGCGATCAGAAACAGCACGACGCTGACCCGCCAGAAGAACTCCCTGTTTCCTTCGCCCATGAGGATGCTGACCAGCGAGCGTGCGATCTGGCTGCCGAGCATCAGCCCCGCATTCACGGCGGTGTAGGCCGCCACCGCGAGGATCAGCAGCCACCCGTCGCCGCGCAGGCTCGCGACGATTGCGATTGCGCCGATCGCGATCAGCATCGCCGCGGAGGAGATCTTCAGGCTCGATAGCAGCACGCCCTTGGTGAGGCCGGGCCGATCTGCCACCCGGTACTCGTTGAGGAATCGCACCAGCAGCGATTCCTGGCCGACCAGTCCCACCACCGATGCCATCTGCGCCACCGAAAGCCAGGTCGCGAAGATGCCGAACCCGTCGGGCGACATCGTCCGCGCCGCCAGCGAGAACAACGCAAACGCCAGCGCGCCGCTACCAACCTTGAGCAGGATGGTCCCGGCAACACCGCGCGTCACGTCGCGCCGCATGAACTGGACGATGGATTCGATCATGGAAGCTGAGGGGCAACTCTCCCCTGAAGAGACGTGGTCCGATAGCGGAGATAGCCTAGCATGCCGAAAAACCGCGAGTGTTAATGAGAGACCTCCAGGATATTGCTGCCCGTGACGATGTCGCGACGACGCCGGCTGCGCCACCGTGAAACACAGCCGTCCCGATTGTCCCGTTCGCGCAAAGCCCTGACCCGACCGAAATGGCGCCACAGCGCCGCATCGACGGCCTTGACGACGAGATCAGCCGTTTGGATGCGGAAATGGTTGCCGGAAAGAGCGCCGTTCAGGCCGAGTCCGAGCTTTGCCTGATATCCCGAGCAAAGCGCGTGCCGCGACATCATGGAGCTGGATCAGTGCGCCAGTTCATTAACCTCGATCGGCAGAAATGATCGCGTTTGATCCCGCGATGCGACATCAGGCGAGAGAATTGCACGAGAGAATTACAAATGGGACCACCGTTAACCGTGGGAGCCTGAACCATGACGGCGGATCAAAGCGTGACCGAGCCGGCCGCAGCAACCGGGGCTGCGACGATGCTCGACGTTGCGATCGTCGGCGGCGGCCTTGCGGGATCGCTCGCCGCGGCGGTGCTCGCGCGGGCAGGGCATCGCGTCGCCCTCATCGACAAGCGCGCGGTCTATCCGGACGAATTCCGCGTCGAGAAGATCGGCGGCCACCAGCTCGAGATGTTCCGGAAGCTGGGCTTCATCGGTGGCCTCGAGAGTGTCGCGTGTCCATACGATCGCGTGCTCAATATCAGGGAGGGCAAGCTGGTCGACGTCAGCGTCGGGCAAGCCTACGGGCTTCCTTATGCCGATCTCGTCGCGATGGCGCGCGGCCAGATCCCCCAGCCGTCCAGCCTGATCGTCGACGAGGTCGCGGCAATCAGCTGCAGCGATGACGTGCAGCAGCTCGAGCTCGCCTCCGGACGGCGCTTGAAGGCGCGCCTCGTCGTTTTGGCGACGGGGATGGCGGGAGCTCTCGGCTACAAGCTCGGCATCAAGCGGCGCGTGCTGGCGGCGGGCCACTCGGTCTCGTTCGGCTTCACGATTGCCCGGCGTGACGGCACGCCGTTCGATTTCAACGCGCTGACCTGCTACGGCGAGCGCACCGCCGACGGCGTCGATTATCTCAGCCTGTTTCCGGTGCGGGCCGGCATGCGGGCCAATCTCTTCATGTTCCGCGACCCGGCCGATCCGGTCATGCGCGATCTGCGTCGCGATACCGAAGCGACGCTTCTGCGCTTGCTGCCGGGACTGCGGCCCTATCTCGGCGATTTCCACGTGACGGACCGGGTCCGGAATTGGGTGATGGATCTGTCCGTCGTCGAGGGACACCTCCAGGATGGCGTCGTGCTGATCGGCGATGCGTTCCAGACCAACTGTCCTGCGGCCGGCACCGGCGTTGCCCGCCTGCTGGTCGACGTCGAGCGCCTTTGCACCGAATATGCGCCGCGGTGGCTCATGACCGCAGGCATGAGCAAGGAGAATATATCGGAGTTCTATTCCGATCGCGACAAGGTCGCGGCGGACCAGCAATCGCTGAAGATGGCGCGCTTCCGCCAGGCGCTGACGTCCCGCGACGATATCGGCTGGGATGTGCGGCGGCGGCTGCACTTCCTGCGGCGCAATTTCACCCATCGCGTCGATCAAATGCGGCCGGGCTGGCTCGCGCAGGTCCGAAGCGCGCTGCGCGCCTGAGCTCTGCGTCGTTCGACGTCCCGCCTCGTTCAGCGCGT
Source organism: Bradyrhizobium sp. B117 (assembly GCF_038969555.1). Lineage (NCBI taxonomy): Bacteria > Pseudomonadati > Pseudomonadota > Alphaproteobacteria > Hyphomicrobiales > Nitrobacteraceae > Bradyrhizobium > Bradyrhizobium sp. B117. Next base: position 6,589,365 of record NZ_CP152414.1, on the reverse strand, counting down.
GGGCGTCGAGGTGCGAGTCGGCAAGAGCCTGAACTCCGACATTCGCTTGGCGGCCAGCTTGAGCCAGGGGGCCTGCTTCAGCGCGAACAGGGATAGGGCGCCCGCGGTGCTGCCGGCCTGCGTGACCGCCCACATCGGCGAAGGCTGCCCGCCAAACAGTTTCTTGTACGGCTCGTCACCGATGGTGAAGTCGAGCATCTGATCGCCGCGCTCGATGCAATCCCGCGCCACCTGCTCGAACATGAGCGCGCCCAGCGACTGGCTCTTGTATCCGTCGATGTCGAAGGCGCTCATGATGACGAGGAAGCTGCCCTGATGGTGCAGTCCGAGCACGGCGGCGATCACCTCGCCGTCCATCTTCATGGCATAGAGCCGCACAAAAGAGCCGAGACCGCGAAGCGCCACGCCGGAATAGAAGGCGTAATATTCGGGGCGCTGGAGCAGGTCTCCGTCGCCCTGCGACTGAAACCGCGGGCCGCGAAACTTCCGCATCACGTCAAGCGCTTCGAGGACGGAGGCGCTGTCGTTGCAGCATGAAAAGCTCAGCGTGCCCTTCTTTTGGAGCTGGCGATATTTCTTTGCGAGCTCCTTCTGATAGGAGCGATCGAGCGCGCTGGCCCGCCATTGTTCGAACGGCGCGACGAGAACGGTCGCGTAGGCGTTGGTCTCCATCGACACGCGGCGCGGCGTAGCCAGAAGCGTTTCGATCGGAAGCCGTCCGTCCGGAAGCTTGGTCATCCGGAGCAGATCGAACGGACGGACGAGATACCTGATCTCCGCGCATGCACTCTCGTCCGCGAGCAGCTGCGAAAATACCTCGGGGCTGCAAACCGGCGCCAGATAGTCGGAGACGCGCAGGTCGGCGAATTCGACGGTCCGGATCGGTCCACGCCGGACCCGCAGCATCGGCAGCACCATCGCAAGCGCGCCCGTTGCGCGATGGCGCGCCACGACGATCAGAGGAGTTGCCCCCGCATGGGCGGCGAGCCCGGTGTAGAGGCTATGCAGCCAGACCGGATGCTGGAACGCGGTGGCGGCGGAGCTGTCGAACAGCTCTGCGTAGTCCGGCGACAGGAAGTCGAACGCCTGCTCGATGGCGATATTGAAATTGGTGCTGGGCCTGTTCATACGCAACCGGAAAACCAGGTAAATCGGGACGGTCGATCGAGCCGGACCCGCGCTTTATAGCAAGGTCGTTACGGGCGAGACACTGGAGGCGTGTAATTTGCATTAATGCGCCGGGCGGGATTCATATCGTTACCAAACTCTTAAGTCGCCGGGCCGCGCGGGCGCGGGGAATCGCGACGCGCTAGCGGATTGTTAACCGCGCTTTAGGAAAGTCGTCTCATGGCCAGCCTGCAGACCGAGGTGGATTCCGAGGCACTCGAGAGCGCGTTCTGGAAGACGCGCAGCGCCAGCGTCGAGAAGCTTGCCAGGACCGCCATCCTCGGTTCGATCACCGTCAACGTGGTCGCGTCGATGGGCAATTTCAACACCGCGCTGCTGCCGGAGCAGCTGGGCAATCTGCAACAGGCCATTGCGATCCTGATGTGGGCCGTCCTCATCTACGCAAGTGCATTCGTGCGTCCGCGCCTGCGGCTGCAGCTCAATCCCGATCTGATCGTTCTGGTCGCATTCTATGGCCTCGCCGTCGTCTCCGTGTCGTGGTCCAGCCTGAACGCCGCGGCATTCATGAAGAGTGCGGCGCTGGCGATGACGACATTCGGCGCGTTCTGTCTGATCACGCGTATCGAAATCGACGAGATTGTGGGGGCCACGGTCCTCGGGCTCTTCATATCGGTCGCCGCATCGGCCTTCTTCGCGATCGCGGTGCCCGATATCGGGATCGATCACACCTGGATGCACGAGGGGCAGTGGCAGGGCATCTATGAATCCAAGCAGACGCTCGGCTTCGTCGGCGCCTACCTGATGTTCTTTTCCTGCTATCGCAAGATGACGGGGCAGGGCTGGATCTCCTTCCTCGTCGTGTTCCTGCTGGCGTCAATTTGCGTCCTCGCGTCGGAATCGCGAGGCGCTGGTGCGGTTGCGCTCGCCGCCTGCGCGCTGCTCCTGACCTCGATGTGGTCGGTCCGCTGCATGAAGATCTATGCGGTGCTGCCGTTCGTCATGTGCGTCCTGGCCGGCTTCCTGATCCTCTATTTCTATGTGACCGGCTATGACGCCATCCATATCGGCGATGCGAACATCGATTTTACCGAGCGAACCTTCATCTGGCAGTATGCCATCAGCCATCTCGACAACGCACCGCTGCTTGGATTCGGCATCAACGGGTTCTGGACGGTCCCGTCGCTCTACGATTATTTCGAGCAGAACCACGGCTGGGTCCTGGACAATTACCACAGCGGCTACATCGCGATCCTGATCGAAACGGGATTTCTGGGATATGCGCTCTTTGCCACGAGCGTCTTCCTGTTCTCGACCAAGATTCTCCATCTGATCTCCACGCGATCGATCGACCGGTCTCACTGCGCCCTGATCATCGGATTTGTCGTCCTCAGCTTTCAGTCCAATTTCACCGAGACGATGTTCCTTCGTTCGACGATGTTCACGTCGGTGCTCCTCCTGGCGCTCTTCTTCGCAACGTGCAGACCGGTGCCGCAGACCGACTTTTAGCCCTCACCAAGGCAAGCATGATGATCGCCATCCGGGCCCATTGGCCGAGAATTTCGTCTGTTGCAGCAACCGCGTTTTGCCTTGCCTCGCTGCTGGTCGGGCCTGCCGCTGCCGGTGAGATGCCGCGATTGGGCCGTGGCATCAACATTCTCGGCTACGATGGAATCTGGGAAGGCGGTCAGAACGCGCCGTTCCGCCTGGAGAATCTGACGGCGATCAAGAAGGCGGGCTTCTCGCACGTCAGGATCAATTTCTTCGGTTTCAAGTTCATGGGACCCGGGAACGTGCTGGACGAGATCGTCCTGCGGCGGCTCGATGCCGTGATCGAGGAGGTTTTCGCAAGGGGCCTCATCCCCGTCCTCGACGAGCACGATACTCACGTCTGCCAGAGCGACGTTTCCGGATGCGCCGAGAAGCTCAGGGCGTTCTGGCGGCAGCTCGCCGAGCGCTATGCCGGAAAATATCCAGGACTCGTGTTCGAGGTCTTGAACGAGCCCGGTGGGCAGATGACGTCGGCGAGCTGGAACACGCTCCTCAATGAGTGTCTCGCCATCATCCGCCGCACCAATCCCGAGCGGCAGGTGGTTGCCGCCATTCTCAACACCGAGGACATCCGCGTCGACGAGCTGGCGCTGCCGACCGACGACAGGAACCTCATCGTCACGTTTCACTACTACGCGCCGATACGATTCACCCATCAGGGCGCGCCGTGGTCCCAGACGTTTTCGCGGATCGGGCCGCTCGATTGGGGCAGCCCGGACGACGAAGCCAAGGCTGCTGCCGATTTCGACAAGATGAAGCTCTGGGCGGAGAAGGAGAAGCGCCCGGTCTATCTCGGCGAGTTCGGCGTGTACGAGCGGGCGCCATCCGACAGCCGCGTGAGATACCTGTCGTTCATGGCGAGGAGTGCCGAGAAGCTCGGCTGGGCCTGGGCCTATTGGCAATTCGACCACGACTTCGCGGCCTTCGACAGCGTTCGTCAGGCCTGGAAGCCGGACATCCTGCGCGCCTTATCTCCGCCGCCGCGTTGACGGGAGCAGGGCCGCCGCGGGCGGCGCCTGGACAAGCGGCGCAACATTCACCTTGATCTGGATCAAGCTTGCCGCGGCGGGCAGGGCACTACTCTTCGCATGGGTGTGCCCGCCCCGAGAGACAGGCTTCGACCTTGAAGAAACCGCGCCAGCTTGTATTTCCGGACGTGATCCAGCTTGTGATCCGGCTCGGATTGCTCGCCTTGCTGGTTCTGTGGACCTTCATCATCATCAAGCCGTTCGTGCCGATCCTGACCTGGAGCGCGGTGCTCGCGGCGGCGTTCTATCCGGCGTTCAGCTGGCTCGCCAGATGCCTCGGCGGCCGGCCCCGCACGGCTGCCGCCTTGCTGACGTTTGTGGCGCTCGGCATCGTCATCGGTCCGGCGGCTTGGCTCGGCCTCGGTGCCGTCGAAGCGATCAAGGACATCGCGGGGCAGATCGGCAGCGGTGAGCTCAGGCTTCACGCCGCGCCCGAGCAGATCAAAGGCTGGCCGCTGGTCGGTCCGCAGCTCTATGAGTTCTGGAATCTGGCCTATACCAATATCCGCGCGGTGCTGCGTGAGGTGGCGCCCTATCTGAAGCCGATTGCGGGAATGATGCTGTCCTTTGCCGGCGATACCGGCATTGGCATGCTCCAGTTCCTGCTCTCGGTCTTCGTCGCCGGGCTGCTGCTTCCGTTCGGGCCGCAGCTCGTCGCGGCCATCAGGGGCTTCCTGGTCCGCGTCGTGCCGGAGCAGAGCGAGCATTTTCTGGAGCTCGCAGGCGCGACCATTCGCGCGGTAGCGCAGGGCGTGATCGGCGTGGCGATCGTGCAGGCGTTCTTCGCCGGGATCGGCTTCAAGCTCGCAGGGCTCTCGATCGCAGGCCTGCTCGCGGTGATCGTGCTCCTGCTGTCGATCGTGCAGATCGGCCCCTTCCTCGTGCTCCTCCCCGTCGTCATCTGGATCTGGACGGATAAGGACGTGACCACGGCCTTGCTTCTGACGCTCTATCTCGCCGTCGTCGGTCTGCTCGACAATATCCTGAAACCGCTGGTGATGGGGCGGGGGCTGACCACGCCGACGCTCGTCATCCTGATCGGCGTGATCGGGGGAACGCTGAGCCACGGGATCCTCGGCCTCTTCATCGGCCCGATCATCCTGTCGGTCGCCTGGGAACTCGCGGCGGCCTGGATCCGCGTCGAGCGCACCGCGCCGGTTGAGATCGACAGGGCTACGGGCGACGCGGCGGAGATGGCTTCGCAGTCGGGCCGCGAGTTGAGGGCTGGTCGCCCGCGATGATGCTGCAGATCCTCGTCGGCACCCTGGTGAGCGTAATCAATATCGGACTTCATGCGCTGGTCACGGTCGCCGCCGTCGCGATCGCCCGCAGCGCGGGTCGGCGGCATACTGAACGGCCGAGATTGCACCTGATGGGCGTGATGATCGCGACCGCCGTGGTGCTGAAGATCGCGCACACGCTGGAGATCCTGGTGTGGGCCGCGACCTACGGCATCGTCCAGGCCGCCGCGGCCGGTAGCGATCTGCTCTATTTTGCTTTCGTCAACTACACCACGCTCGGCTATGGCGACATCACGCCGGTGCAGCAATGGCGGCTCATCGGGCCGTTGACGGCCATGAATGGCGTGCTGCTGTTCGGCTGGTCGGCCGCCATCCTGTTCGAGGTCTTGCTCAAGACGCTGGAGCAGCTCGGCCTGACCGAAGCGTCCGGCGCAGGTTCACCGCGGAACTGATGCGCCGGCGCTGCGGACCCGTTCAGGACTGCAGGTCGAGGCGCGCGAGCAGGTGCCGGTCCAGCAGCACGATCTGGCGCTGCGTGTTGCCGATAAAGCCGAGAACGCCGATCTCGTGCAGCCGCGACAAGGCGCGGGACACGGTTTCCAGCGTCAGGCCCAGATAATCGGCGATATCGCGCCGCGACATCGGCAGCGCCATGACGTCGCATGCGGAGAGGCGCTTGTCCATCTCAAGCAGGAACGCGGCCACCCGCTCCAGCGACGTCTTGCGGCCGAGCAACAGCATGTGATCCTCGGCGTGCTGGAGGTTGGTCGTCGTCATGCTGAGCAGGTTCCTGGCGACCATGGCGTCGCTCTCGGCCACCATTTCGAGGCTTTGGCGCCGGACCAGGCGGACCGTGGTGTCGACGATCGCTTCGGTGGTGAAGCGGTGCTCACGGCCGTTCTCCAGCCCGAAGATGTCGCCGACGAGGTGGAACGCGCCGATCTGCCTGCGGCCGTCCGACAACAGCTTGTAACTTCGCACCGCACCGGACTTGACCTGGTAGACGTATTCGGCCGGTTCCTTCTCGCCGTAGATTTCGGTGCCTTTTCGGTACGAAAATTCGCTTAAATTGACCAGCGCATTTGAATCGCTGGTCATGCCGAGGTCGCGGAGGGAGTTGGGGCGCGGTACGGAATCCGTGGTGATGCGAACAAGCATGGCCAACTCCTCATCGCCGAATTGGTCTGTGAGGCTAACTATTTTTGTAGCTGGAATGCGCCGCGCTATCCCACTCCCGCTGAAGTTGATTTTCGACCAAGGCGGTATTTCAATCCATTGTCCCTAGGTCCATTGTACCAAGGGACAACATGATTGCCCGGTGCACAGGATGAGAAGCATTGCGTCCTTCGAATTTGACTCATTGCGAAGCAGACATTTCAATCCTCAAACGGATGAAGACGGCTTTGTAGAGTGAGAAGACCATCAGCGGTCCTCAATGCAAGAGGTGGTAGGTGCCAGGCCTCGTTCACGTGGTCGACGACGATGAATCCTTTCGGACGGCGATCGAGCGTCGGCTGAAGCTGGCGGGCTATGAGGTCGCGACCTATGCGTCGGCGAAGGAGCTGCTGGATGCCGGGCCGGACGACGAGCAGGCGAGCTGCATCCTGCTCGACGTGCGGATACCGGGATTGAGCGGCCCCGACTTGCAGACTCAATTGGTCGCATCGGGCTCGACCCTGCCGATCATCTTCCTGACCGGATTCGCCGACACGCCGACCACCGTGCGGGCGATCAAGGCGGGCGCGGAAGACTTCCTGACCAAGCCGATCTCCTCGGAGCAGTTGATCGACGCGATCGAGCGCGCGCTGGCGCGCCAGAGCGTCGCGCGCGCGCATCGCGGCCGACTGGAGACATTCCGTATGCACCTCGCAACGCTGACGCAGCGCGAGCGGCAGGTGTTCGATCTCATCGTGCGCGGCCGGATCAACAAGCAGATCGCGTACGAGCTCGGGACCACCGAACGCACCGTGAAGGCGCACCGCCACCAGGTGATGGAGAAGATGCAGGTTCATTCGCTTGCGGAGCTCGTTTCGATCGCTGAACGGCTCGGAATGCTCGATGCGAACGACGATTAACGGAGTTGTCGCCGCGCCCTGCACAGTTCTCCCGGTGTGACTTCCCGAAGGGACAATTGAAAAGGCGTTGGCGCGGTGCTGCGATGCAGGCGCGGTAGTTGCAGCTTGTTGCCCGATGCGCGGGGGAACGCCCGGTCGTATCGCCTTCCCCGCAGGGCCATCACCGTTGATGCCGCCTGAGAGGTCGCCGTGCCGACGCGCCAGTCCGTCTTCATTGTCGATGACGATCCGTCCGTCCGGACGAGCATGTCCAGGCTGCTCCGCGCTCACGGTTTCGTCGCCACCCTGTTCGAGTCGGCGGGCGCCTTGCTCGATTACGGCGGATTCGAAAGGGCGATGTGCATCGTGCTCGACATCAATCTCGACGGAAAATCCGGCATCGAACTTCGCCTGCGTTTGACGGAGAAGGGTGTGACCGCGCCGGTCATCTACATCACCGGGAACGACAGTCCGGCGAACCGCACCGCGGCGATCGCATCGGGCTGCGTCGCCTACCTGACCAAGCCGTTTTCCGCCGAGTCCCTGATCGAGTCGGTGACGCGCGCGGCTGCGGCTTAGGGCCGCGAGCGCTCACTCGTCGACATACTGCTCCAGCGTCTTCGCCGGCGCGCCGCTGCGGGCAGACGCGAACTGTCCCAGAGGCACCGCGGTGGTGAGAGCGAGGAGGTTCGCATCGACGAGCTCGAGCGTCAGCGCCTTGCCTGATGCCATCTCCTTGACCGTGTTCGGCGCCGCCACGTCGGCCGCGATGCAGAGATTGGTGGCGCACCAGGTATAGGGCACGCGGAACGGCGTGCCCTGGTCGATGGTCAATTTGGGCGCCTGTTGCAGGTACATGCCGACAGGCACGAACAATTGCAGCCGGGCGGCGGGAGCGTCCTCGCGCTCGATCAGGTCGACGCGCACCGCGATCTGACCGGTCGGGAATTTGCCCGTGATCGAGGTCCGGCACAGCGTCGGCGCGCCGCCGGCCTTGAAGCAGAGTTTTTGCCAGTCGCCATAGGTGATGTCCTTCGCTTCGCGCTGACCACGCGTTGCAAACTCGGCGGGCTTTTCGGCTTGCGCCGTCTTCGGTGCGGCGCTGCCTGAGCTTGTCGCGGTGCAGATGAGCGCAATCGCCAACAGGCCGGAAAGACAATCAAGAGGGCGAGGCATGGTCGCGTCTCCGAAGTTCAGGGTTCACTTTTGCGCATCGAGGAATTTTGTCACAAGCGGCGACCAGAGCGGGATCGCATCCGGCGAGCCGATGAAGAAATGCCCCTCATGGCCGAATGGCGGCATCAGGTGATATTCCGCGCGCCCGCCGGCGGCGGTGAAGGCGGCATGCATGCGCTTGGACAGCTCGGGCCCGAAGAACGTGTCGTTCTCGATGTAGATCCACAGCATCGGCACGCGCGAGGTGCGGCCGAAATCCGCGGTCACGTCGACCAGCTTGTCGGGTGCGCAGTTGTTGTTCGGCTTGCCGCCGACCCGGCCGCCGCGGCCGGCGGCGAAGGTGATGACCGCCTTCACCTGCGGCGGGTTCACGCTCGACAGCGCCATAGCGGCCCAGCCGCCGGCGGACTGGCCGACCACGATCACGTCCTTCGGGATGATCCGCTTCTCGGCCGCCAGGAAGTCGATGATCCAGAGATCGACCTGGGCAACGGCAAGGCCCGCATCATGGAAATTGGGATTGGTGCATTTGCCGACCTTGGAGAAGAACGGGCCGAACAGCGCGCGATCGGGAACGTCGATCGCCTGCGCGCCATAACCGCTGCCGACCGGCGCCACCACGAGATAGCCGCGCTTTGCGAACCATTTGGCGGCATCGCGGAATTCCACCAGCGGAAAGAAGCTGCGATCCCTCGGAACGAGCGACACGCCGTGATTCATGATCACGAGCGGGAACGGGCCGTCGCCGACCGGACGCACCAGGTAGGCGAACATCGGCAGCGGCAGCGGCAGCGCCCAGATCTCCTCCTGGATGCGGATCTCGTCCTCGGCGCGCGCGGGCAATCCGGCGATGAGAAGGACGAGGAGGGCCGTCGCGAACGAGCGCAGAATTGCAGGCAAGCGATGCATCGCGCCCTCCTTCATCTCGAAAACGTAGCGGCCACGACGATCGGGCCGAGCACCGTCAGCACGACATTGCCGATCGCATAGGGCACGGCAACGCCGAGCACCGGCGTCTGGCTCTCGGCGACATCGCAGGCGCCGGTGACGGCGGCATCGACCGTCATGGCCCCGGCCAGCGCCCCGCAGGTCACGACCGGGTTCATGCGCAGCAGGTAATAGGCGACCAGCGTTCCGACCGTCATCGGGATCAGCGTGACGACGATGCCCATGCCCACCAGCAGCATGCCATGGGCCTGGATCGCCGACCAGGCGGCAAGGCCGTTGCCAAGCCCGATCGCCGCGATGAAGCCGCCAAGGCCGATGTCGCTCAACGTCTGCTGCGCCGCCGGCGGCATCGCGCCCATGGTCGGCTTGCGCGAGCGCAGCCAGCCGCAGACGAGGCCCGCGATCAGCGCGCCGCCGCCACCACCGAGCGTCAAGGCGACCCCGCCGACCTTGACGCTGGAAAGGCCGGCCAGAAGGCCGACGGCGATGCCGGTGGCAAGGAAGGCGATGTCGGTGCGATCGCTTGCGTTCAATGCGTGGCCGACCTGCACTGTTGCCCGCGCGATGTTGTTGGTGCTGCCGACCAGCGTCATGACATCGCCGATATAGACACGCGTGTCGGGCCCGAGCGGCACCTCGCGGCCCATCCGCGTGAGAGCACGCAGGAACACGCCGCGCGCGCTGTCGCCGACGATCTCGGCGACCTCGCGGATCGAGCGGCCATGCAGCTTGCGGTTCTCCACGAGCACCTCGATCACGTTGCCGGGCAGGCTCTCTAACAGCGCGTCGGCGTCGATCTCCTCGCCGATTGCGGGTTCCGCCGCGACGATGGCCGCAGTCGGGCCGGTCAGGACGATGTCGTCGTTCGCCTCGAGCAAGGTGTCGCGGTGCGGCGCGATGTCGGCGCCGCGGCGGACGATCCGCTCGACGATGGTACGGCGGCCGATCTCCGTCTCGATGGCCTCGACTGTGCGACCCGCTGCGGCCGAGACGCGATAGGCCCGGGCCTGGAACTTGCGATAGGAGAGGTTGTCCGTTTTCGCCGGCACGCCGCCGGCAAGCTCCGCCTCGAGCTTCTTCGCCTCCGCCTTCAGATCGATCCGCATCAGCCGCGGCGCGACGAACGGAACGAACAGCAGCGTCAGGATGTAGCCGAGCACATAGGTCACGGCATAGCCGGCCGCGATATTGGCTTCCTGCTGCTTGAGCACGTCGGCAGGCAGGCCGAGCTGCGCCAGTGCGCCCGAGGCGGTGCCGATCACCGAGGATTGCGTCAGCGCGCCGGCGGTGAGACCTGCGGCCGTTCCGGTATCGAGCTTGAACGCATGGGCGAAGATCAGCACGAGCACGAGACCCGTCGCGCCGATCACCAGCGCCAGCACGACCTGCGCCAGGGTCCGCACGCTCAGCGAGGCGAAGAATTCCGGTCCTGACCGGTAGCCGATGGTGAAGACGAAGAGGCTGAACAGGATCGCGCGCAGGACCGGCGGGAAGGAGAAGCTGCCGAGCTGTCCGATCAGGACGGCGACGATCAGGACGCAGGCGGTGGTGCCGATCGAGAAGCCGCGAATCCTGATGCGGCCGAGAATGGTGCCGATCGCAATGGCCAGCAGCAGGAAGATCTCCGGTGCGGTGGCGATGATCCACCTGACGGTATCCATGGTCGCATTTCCCCCGGCGCTTTGCCGCGATTTGATTGGCGGCGCGGCGGGATTGCTTGATCCAGATCAAGCCCCGGCTCGGGCGAGGCAAGGCCTATGAGATGATGAAGTGTTTGCGACAGCCCTCATTGCCGACATGAGTACTCTGGACGTCGCTGCCGGCGCAGTGCGCCGCGATGAAACGGTCGAGATCGTCATGCTGCTCGCCTTCACCGGCGGCTATATCGACGCCTATACCTGGATCATCCATGGCGTGATGGCGAATGCGCAGACCGCGAACGTGATCTTCCTCTGGGTCTATGCGATGGCCGGCAATTGGGCGGAGGCCTTGCACTTCGTGCCGCCGATCCTGGCCTTCACCGTCGGTATCGTGGTCGCCGCCTGGCTGCGCCGTGCTGCCGGGAATCGGGCCAGCGCACTCGGCATCCTGGTCGAGATCCTGTTCTTGATCACGATCGGCATCCTGCACAACCGCCTGCCGGACCTCGCCGGAACGCTCGGCATTTCCATGGTCGCCGCGATACAGGCGGCCATGTTCGTCAAGGTCGAGGGAACCGTTTGCAGCACGGTGATGATCACCGGCAACATGCGTCAGTTCGTCGAGAACCTCTTTGCGGTCGTCCATGGCGGAGCGCCGCTCGGGACGCTGCGCAAGTCGGCCATCTTCTTCGCGCTGTGTGCGGTGTTCGGCTGCGGCGCGGCCGCGGGTGCCTTCGCCACCAAGACCCTTCCCAACCTCGCGCTCGGCATTCCCGTGGTCGCGCTGCTGGTTGTCCTCTTGCGCTGCGAAGCGATGCCACGTGCGGAGGAGGGGCGATGAACGCACCGTCCGACCCAGCCTGGACGCGGTTCTTTCCACCGGCCGAATGGCTTGCAGCCTATCGGCGCGAATGGCTGCCGTCCGATGCCATCGCCGGCATCACGCTCGCCGCCTACGCCATTCCGGTCTCGCTCGCTTATGCGGCGCTCGCCGGGCTGCCGCCGCAGGTCGGCGTCTACGGCTACATGCTCGGCGGTATCGGCTATGCCCTGCTCGGGGCCTCGCGCCAGCTCGCGATCGGGCCGACCTCGGCAATCTCGCTGATGATCGCCGCAACCGTCGGCGCGCTCGCCGGAGGCGATGCGGTGCGCTATGCGCAGATCGCAAGCCTTGCGGCCTTTGCCGTGGCGGTGCTGTGCTTCATCGCCTGGCTGTTCAAGCTCAGCGTGCTGGTCCGCCTCGTCAGCGACAGCATCCTGGTCGGCTTCAAGGCCGGAGCCGGGCTCACCATCATCATGAGCCAGCTGCCGAGCCTGCTGGGCGTTCCCGGCGGCGGCCACAATTTCTTCGATCGCGCCATCAAGCTGGCCGGGCAGGTCGGCGCCATCCATCCGCTCGTGCTCGGCATCGGCGCCGTCGCGCTCCTGCTGCTTCTCGTCGGCGAGCGGCGTTTGCCGGGCAAGCCGGTCGGCATCACCATCGTTGCGCTCGCGATCATTGTGGCAACAGTCCTCGGCCTTCCCGCCCTCGGTGTGCCCGTTACTGGGAAGATACCGGAGGGGCTGCCAGCGCTCGGCATCCCGACATTCGGCCTGCTGGAGTTCGACGATCTCTTTCCGCTCGCGGCGGGTTGCGTGCTGCTGGCCTATATCGAAGGCGTGTCGGCGGCCCGCAGCTTCGCCGCCAAGCATGGTTATCCGCTCGACGTTCGCCAGGAGTTTTTGGGATTGGGCGCGGCGAACCTCGCTGCGGCCTTTGGTCACGGCTATCCCGTCGCCGGCGGTTTGTCGCAATCGGCGGTCAACGACAATGCCGGCGCGCGCACGCCGCTGGCGCTGGTGATCTGCTCGGTAGCGCTCGGGCTGTGCCTGCTTTTCTTCACGGGATTGTTGACCAATCTGCCCAAGGCGGTGCTGGCGGCGATCGTCTTCGCTGCCGTCTACAGGCTGGTCGATGTTCGTGCGCTGCTGCGCATGTGGCAGGTCAGCCGGATCGATTTCTACGCGGCGGCGATTGCCCTGGTCTCCGTGCTCCTGCTCGGCATCCTCCAGGGCGTCCTGCTGGCCTCGATCGCCTCGATCTTCCTGCTGCTGGCGCGGGCCTCGCGGCCGAACGTTGCCTTCCTCGGCCGCTTGCCTGGCAGCGGCCGTTATTCGGACAGCGCAAGGCATGAAGACGTCGAGCCGCTGGTCGGCATCATCGCTTTCCGCCCCGAGGCGTCGCTGCTCTACATCAATGCTGAGACGATCCTGGAAACCGTCCGGGTCGCGCTGGAAAAATCGTCTGGCGTCCGGCTGGTGGCCTGCGATCTCTCGGCCTCGCCCTATATCGATCTGGCGGGTGCGCGGATGCTGCACGAGCTGCATGACGAACTTGCGTCGCGCAAAGTGACCCTCTGCATCGTCGGCGCGCATGCGCAGCTCCGCGACCTCCTGCGTTCCGAAGGGCTCGCGGAGAAGACCGATAGCGGCCAATGGCTGCGGTCGCTCGACAGCTTGCTCGGCGACGATCAGGCGGCAACTGCGCAACGCACGGCCTGACGCCGTCCTGTTGCGATGCGAACGGCGTGGCATTGCGCGTCAGAATGCATGCGACCGTTGACTTGGATCAATGGAGCGAGCGGAGCCGCACTCACGATCCCGCATCACCTTTGCCCCAAAGGAAGCGGGAGAGAGTCATGTCCAAAGAGCCCAAGGCCGCGCACAAGCGCATTGACCAGTTCTTTTCCGGACCCGGCGCGCGGGCAGACGATTGGCGTGATCTGGTCGAGGCCGCCAAGACCTGGGCCCGGGTGGGCAATCGCGCGGCCTTCGACGCGGCGCTGGCCGATCTCTCGGTCACCGAGGAGTTTCACGGTTATCCTGGTATGCAGTTGATGGCGGCGCTGCGGGAGGCCGCGGCCGCGGGCGATGGAGCAACCTCGTTCACCCTCGCGACAAGGATCGCCCAAGCGCTGTCGACGCGATCCTTCCGCCAGCATGCCGGCGACTGGAGCGCGAAGGACGACGGCAATGGCGACGTCGCCGAACTGGTGCCGCCGAGCTTCGGCGCGCACACCACACGCCGGCCCTATTTCGAAACCCTGATCGTGACGGGCGTATCATCCAGCCATTGGCCGGCGCTGGCGGCCGAATGGCGCAAGCTGCGGCGGCCGGTCGACGCCTTCGTCTATGAGCCCGTCATCGTCGGCAGCCTGGAAGATGCCTTCTGCGCGACCATGCTCAACCCCAACATCGCCGCGGTCATCATCAACGAGGGCTTTGGCCTGCGCTCGCGGCACGATGCGCCGGTGCTGCGCTCGATCATGGCTGCCGCCGGTCTCAACGAGGAAACCGACGCGTCCGCGCTGCGGCTCGCCCAGATTATCAAGCGCGTCAGGCCCGAGCTCGACCTTTACATGATCTCGAACCGCGACGTTGAAGAACTTGCGGGCAATCCGGAAGCCAACGTCGTCCGCCGCATCTTCTATTCGGTTGAGGAATTGCTTGAGCTGCATCTGTCGATCCTCGAAGGCATCCAGGATCGTTACGACACGCCGTTCTTCGACAATCTCAAGAAATATGCGCAGCGCCCGATCGGGACCTTCCACGCGCTGCCGATCGCCCGCGGCAAGTCCATCTTCAAGTCGGACTGGATCCGCGACATGGGCGAGTTCTACGGCCCGAACCTGTTCCTGGCCGAGAGCAGCGCCACCACCGGCGGTCTCGACAGCATGCTGGAGCCGACCGGCAACATCAAAAAGGCGCAGGAGAAGGCGGCGAGGGCGCTCGGCGCCGATCGCGTCTTCTTCGTCACCAACGGCACCTCGACCTCGAACAAGATGGCGGTGCAGGCGTTGCTCGCGCCCGGCGACATCGCGATCGTCGATCGCAACTGCCACAAGTCGCACCATTACGGCATGGTGCTGGCCGGCGCGCAGCCGCTCTACGTCGAAGCCTTCCCGATGACGGAATATTCGATGTACGGCGCGGTGCCGCTGAAGACGATCAAGCAGGCGCTGCTCGGCGCCAAGGCCGACGGCCGGCTCGACCGCGTCAAGATGGTCGATCTCACCAATTGCACCTTCGATGGCCACATCTACAACACCCGCCGGGTGATGGAGGAATGTCTCGCCATCAAGCCGGACCTGATCTTCCTGTGGGACGAGGCCTGGTTCGGCTTCGCGCGCTTCTCGCCGTTCCTGCGCCGGCGCACCGCGATGGGTGCGGCCAACGAGATCGAAGCCTGGATGCGCGATCCCAAATCGGTCGCGGCCTATGAGAAGCAGCAGGCCGAGCTCGGCAAGAACCCGTCGGACGAGGTACTGCTCAAGACCCGGCTCATTCCCGATCCCAGGCAGATTCGGCTGCGCGTCTACCAGACCAACTCGACCCACAAGTCGATGTCGGCGATCCGGCAGGGCTCCATGCTCTCGGTCAAGGACGTCGAATTCCACACCGTCGAGCAGCAGTTCAAGGAAGCCGTGTTCACGCACGCCTCCACCAGCCCGAACCAGCAGCTCATTGCCAGCCTCGACATCTCGCGGCGGCAGATGGAGCTTGAGGGTTACGGCCTCGTGGCCAATGCCATGGAGATCGCCTTCGCCATCCGCCAGGCGGTCAACAACAATCCGCTGATCTCGAAATATTTCCGCGTGCTCAGCGCCGACGCCATGGTGCCGGCGCAGTATCGCCAGAGCGGCTTCACGGACTATCTCGCGGCCGGCGTGAATTGGGTCAATACGCTGAAGAGCCTCGACGAGGACGAGTTCTGCCTCGATCCGACCCGCATGACGCTGGTGTGCGGCATGGCCGGCTATGACGGCACCCAGTTCAAGGGCATCCTGGCCAACGAGTACAACATCCAGGTCAACAAGACCTCGCGCAACTCGGTTCTGCTCCAGTCCAACATCAACAACACCCGCAGCGACGTCGCGCATCTCGTGCGCGTCCTCGCCGAGATCGCGGGCGAGGTCGATCGCGGGCTCGCGCAGGGCGGCGCCAACGCGAAGAAGACCTTCGAGGCGCGGGTCAAGAGCCTGATGACCGACGTGCCCGACCTGCCGAACTTCTCGCATTTCCATCCGAGCTTCCGCGGCGATGCCGGCAGCAAGACCAACGAGGGCGATATCCGCACCGGCTTCTATGCCGCCTATGACGTCGCCGGCTGTGAGCACATCCGCCTCAACGATCCCGAGATCGATCGGCGTCTGAAGGCCGGCCCCGAACTCGTCTCGGCGAACTTCGTGATCCCGTATCCGCCGGGCTTCCCGATCATGGTGCCCGGCCAGGTGATCACCCAGGAAACCATCGACTTCATGCGCAAGCTCGATGTGAAGGAGATCCATGGCTACGACGCCAAGGAAGGCTTGAAGCTTGTGCGCACGGAAGCCTTGGCGAAGCTCGGCCGGCCGAAGCCTGGTGCGCAGCCCAAGCTCAAGGCCGCGTCATAGGACTTGGAGGGGACGACCATGCACGCGTTTTTCACGTTCCTCCAGCAGAACCCGTATCTGCTGCTGTTCTTCGTCGTCGGTCTCGCCGTCTATATCGGCCGGGCCAGCATCAAGGGTTACGGCCTCGGCATGGTCGCCGGCGCCATCGTGGTCGGCGCCGGCCTGTCGGTGTGGGCCTCTACTTACGGCGTGAAGCTCGAGCTGAACAATTTCGCCAAGAGCCTGTTCTACTATCTCTTCATGTATGGTGTAGGCCTGCGTGTCGGACCGTCATTCATCAACAGCCTGAGGGGCGACGGCCTCAAATTCTGTCTGCTGGCCTTGGTGTCGAGTGTGATCGGCCTCGCCCTTGTCGTCATCGGCGCGAAACTGTTCGCACTGCCGACCGGAGCGGCCGGCGGCATGCTTGCGGGATCGCAGACCATGTCGGCCGCGATCGGCTCCGCGGAGCAGGCGATTACGTCCGGTGTCGTCAAATTGCCGGAGGGCATGAAGCCCGAGGAAGCCTCCGGCATGATCGCGCTGTCCTACGGCATCACCTACATCTGGGGTACCGTCGGCATCATCCTGATCTGCAAATATCTGCCGCGCTGGTGGGGCGTCGATGCCAGGGCCGCCGCGAAGCAGTATGAGACGGAATTCGGCGTCAAGGATCTCGAAGGCGGCGGCCTGACCGGCTATCGCCAGTTCGGTCTGCGGGCCTACCGGCTGGAAAATCCGGCGACGGTCGGCGTGAGCATCGCCAAGTTCCGCGCGATCAATCCGGAATACCGGATCGTCAATGTGGGCCGCAACGGCGTGCCGCAAGGAGCCGATCCCGAATTCGTGCTGCAAAAGGGCGACGTTGTCGCTCTTGGCGGTTCGACCGAGCACCTCACCGAGAAGATGGGCCTGATCGGTCCGGAGGTCGCCGATGCCAAGACGCTGGGCATCCCCATGGACCAGGCGGAGATTCTTGTCACCAACAAGGAGATGGTGGGACGCACCTTCGAGTCCTTCCGCGACACCGCGATCGCCGGCCAGTTGCAGGTCACCAAGGTCGAGCGCGGCGGCGTGCAGATTCCGGCCGGTCTCAAGACCAAGCTGGAGCGCATGGACATCGTCTCGGTGGTCGGCCTGAAGTCCGCCGTCAACGAGCTCGGCGAGATGTGGGGCCGCATCGCGCGCGCCAACACCTCGACCGATCTGCTCACGCTTGCCGTTGGCATGATCATCGGCTTCCTGATCGGCATGATCGAGTTCCCGGCGTTCGGGGCCAAGATCGGCCTCGGCAATGCCGGCGGCCTGTTGCTGTCGGGCGTGATCGTGTCCTCGGTGGTGTCGCGGCTTCGCTTCTTCGGCAACACGCCGAACGCGGCCCGCAACGT
This sequence comes from Bradyrhizobium sp. B117, assembly GCF_038969555.1. Lineage (NCBI taxonomy): Bacteria > Pseudomonadati > Pseudomonadota > Alphaproteobacteria > Hyphomicrobiales > Nitrobacteraceae > Bradyrhizobium > Bradyrhizobium sp. B117. Next base: position 6,571,803 of record NZ_CP152414.1, on the reverse strand, counting down.
GCTGGAGGATCTTGGCCTCATCGTCTTCGTCGCCATCGTCGGCATCAACGCCGGCGCAGGCCTGCTGGCGCAGCTCACCGGTGCGGTGGCGCTGAAGATCTTCCTCGTCGGCTTCATTGCCTGCACCATCCCGCCCTTCATCGTCTGGGCGATCGGCTATCACGTCTTCAAGATCAACCCGGCCGTGCTGATGGGCGGCGTTGCGGGCGCGCGCTCGCATTCCGGCCCATGCCGCGAGGCCGCGGTCGAGATCCAGAGCTCCGTGCCGTGGATCGGCTTCCCGGTCGGCTATGCCGTCTCGGGCATCCTGCTCACGGTGTTCGGTTACTTCGCGATGATCCTGGCTCAATAGGAGAAAGAAACGTCATGAGAAAATTGACCTTCGGTGCCGTCCTGGTTGCCGCGCTGGCGAGTGTTGCCGGTTTCAGTTCCACTGCGCGTGCGGAGACCGGCCAGGTCGCCGTCGTCTTCACCAAGGGTGGATTCATCGTCGGCGTCGGCGGCGGCGAGGGCGTTCTGCTCCTGAGAGGCAAGAAATATCCCTTCACCGTCTCCGGCATGAGCGTCGGCTTCACGGTCGGGGCGTCGACCACGAAGTTCGTCGGCCGTGCGCTCAACCTGAACGGGCCGGCGTCGATCCAAGGCTCTTATGCGGTGGGCGGCGCCGGCGGTGCCGTCGCAGCGGGCGCCGGTGCCGTACAGTTGCAGAACGCCAATGGCGTGATCCTGCAGCTCAGCGGTCCCCGGGTCGGCGCGGAGGTGTCGGCCGCGGTCGGCGGCGTCACGATCCAGCTGAAATAGGTCCGGAGCGGATCCTCAAGCAGACGGGCTGCGTCACCGCAGCCCGTTTCGCATTTCAATCTGCATGTTTCAGTATCGTTCCTCGACGAACTTCAGTCCGCGCAGGCTCGCCTGGTCGTTGTAGCGTCCCTTGTCCGACCGCGGCGGCAGTTTGACCTTCTCGCGCTTGACCTTCTTGTAGGGGATCGTACTCAGGATGTGCGAGATGACGTTGAGCCGTGCGCGCCGCTTGTCGTCGGAGCGGATCAGTCGCCACGGCGCATGCTTGGTATCGGTCGCCTCGAACATCATGTCGCGTGCACGCGAATAATCGTACCAGCGTCCGAACGACTCGGTGTCCATCGGGCTCAGCTTCCACTGCCGCAGCGGATCCTCGATGCGCGCCATGAAGCGGCGTTCCTGCTCCTCCATCCCGACCTCGAGCCAGAGCTTGATCAGGATGATGCCGGCGTCCACGGCGAATTTCTCGACCAGCGGACACAATTCGAGGAAGCGCTTGTGCTCGGCCGACGAACAAAAGCCCATGACATATTCGACGCCGGCGCGGTTGTACCAGCTGCGGTCGAAGATCACGATCTCGCCGCCGGCCGGGAATTGCTCGATGTAGCGTTGCAGGAACAGCTGGGATTTCTGCCGGTCAGAGGGCGCGGGCAGGGCGCAGACACGGAACACGCGCGGGCTGACCTTTTCGGTCAAGGCTTTGATGGTTCCGCCCTTGCCGGCGGCATCGCGCCCCTCGAAGATGATGATCACCTTCAGTTTCTCGGCTCTGACCCATTCCTGGAGGTGACACAGCTCGACCTGGAGCTTTTCGAGCTCCTTCTCGTAGTCCTTCCGCTTCATCTTCTCCGCAGTTTCATCCTTGGCCATGCCCGTCCTTTCGCTGTTTGCGGGCGCTACTCCTCGCCCCATGAAATGGTCACGCCGATGTCACCGGGCATTCCGCCCGGAAAATCGATGATCTGGTAGGCGATGCGATAGCCGCGCGGCTTCAGATAGTCGGTCCAGAGCTGGAAGATCTCCTTGGGAATGCCGGTCAGCGTATTCTCCCAGCCCTTTTCCATCTGGTTGATGGCGCGCCCCTTGTCGGTGCAGAGCGTATTGGGGAAGCGGTACACCATGACTTCGGTGAGACCGCTTCGCACCGCACGCTGGATGATGGTCGAGGCGAGCTTGATCTTCTCCTCCTCGGTCTTGCCGGACGGCTTGCTCAGGCGCTCGATCAGGGCAAGCTTCTCGGCCTCCGCCGCGGCGGCGAGGCGGACATATTCCTCCGCCTTCTGGGCTTCCTTGAGAGCGGTCTCTTTTCGGATCTGCGTGGCGCTTGGAATGAGATCGTCGAGGCCGGGCATGGCTGCGGCTCCCTTTCGTTGTGCAATCGGCGTTTTGCGGACGCTAGGTCCGGCGGCCGGCATTCCCTTGATTCAAATCAAGCAAATTGCGACGGCGCCTGAACACAGTACCGCAAGTGCACGTCCGCTGACCGGGAGAGACGTTTGAGCGACCAGCTTCATCCGATGGCCCCGCACCATCTGCCGTTCTATCTCGCGCCGGGGAGCGGGACCGACACCCTGACGGTGGTGATGGGGATTTTCCTGATCGGCGTCATCTTCTGGGTCGGCACGCTCTATTGGAAGCTGCACAGCCTCCCCGAACGAATGGCGCACAAATCGCAGAAACTGCAGTTCGAATTCGTGGCGGTGCTCGGCCTGATCTCGCTGTTCACGCACATGCACATCTTCTGGGTTGCAGGTTTGTTGCTTGCGCTGATCGATCTCCCCGATTTCGGAACGCCGCTGCGCAGCATCGCCGATTCCGTCGAAAAGATTGCCGACGCGGCGCCGGGCCAGGACGAAGCGCCGATGGAGGCCGGTGCCGCGCCTGCTCCGGCGGACAAGCCGGACGTCGCCAGGAAGGAGCACAGCCATGCTTGAGCTCATGATTTGCTCCCTGGTGACGATCCTGCCCGATTACCTCTATCGCCGCTACGTCCAGGGCAAGCGTTTCGGAAAGGAGATCACCTTCTTCTCGGTCTGGTACGAGCTGCGCTGGGGCATCACGGGATGCCTGATGCTGACGGTGTCGCTGATCACCATGATCTTCTATTTCCATCCGTCGACATCGAGCGCGACGCTTTATTTCCGCACCGTGCCGGTCATGCCGGTCGGCGTCGCCGGCCGCGTGGCCGAGGTGAATGTCGGCGTCAGCGCAGCGGTGAAGAAGGGGGACGTGCTGTTCAGGCTGGACGGTGCCAAGCAGGAGGCGGCTGTTGAGACTGCCAAGCGAAAGATAGCCGAGGTCGATGCCACGATGATGTCAGCGAAAGCCGACGTCGTGAAGGCCGACGCGCAGATCGGCGAAGCCAAAGCCAACCTTCAGCAGGCCAAGGACGAGCTGGACGTCAAGAGCGAGTTGCAGCGTCGCAATCCCGGCATCGTGCCGCAGCGGGACATCGAAAAGCTGCAGGTGCTCGTAGACCAGCGCCAATCTGGCGTGGACGCCGCAAATGCAGTTAAGGAATCGGCGGTCTTGCGCGTCTCGACGCTCTTGCCCGCCGAGAAGGCGAGTGCCGAGGCAGCGCTGGCTGAGGCGCAGGTGAATCTGGATCAGACGATTGTCCGCGCCGGCGTTGACGGGCGGGTCGAGCAATTCCTGCTGCGCACCGGTGATGTCGTCAATCAATTGTTGCGGCCGGCAGGGGTGCTCATTCCGGATGGTGCCGGTAGAAACGTCCTGCAGGCCGGCTTCGGTCAGATTGAGGCCCAGGTGATGAAGCCGGGTATGGTCGCGGAGGCGACCTGCATCTCCAAGCCGTGGGTTATCATCCCGATGGTGATCACAACGGTGCAGGATTATATCGCCGCCGGTCAGTTCCAAGGCGGACAGCAACTGCTCGAGGCCCAGAACGCGGTGAAGCCCGGCACGATCCTCGTGTTCCTGGAGCCGCTCTACAAGGGCGGGCTCGACGGCGTCACGCCAGGCTCGAGCTGCGTCGTCAATGCCTATACCAGCAATCACGAAGAAATCTCCGCCAAGGACACCCCCAGCGGCCGGAAGTTCGCGCTCCACGTCGTCGACGCCACCGGCCTCGTCCACGCGCTGCTGCTGCGCATCCAGGCCTTGCTGCTGCCGATCCAGACGCTGGTGCTGAGCGGGCATTGAGCTCGCGGAAGGGGATCTCGAAATGAACTTGCACAAAATGATTGCGTTTGGCGCAATCCTGCTGGCTTCGCTGCTTGAGACGTCAAGCCACGCCAATGCACTCGACCTGAACGGCGCATGGGTCAGTGATCCCGACAATTGCACAAAAGTGTTCGCACTCAACGGCGCCCAGGTCGGATTCACCGACAAGTCGGATGTCTATGGCGGCGGATTCATCATCAACGGCGACCAGATCGTCGGCAAGTTCGCGCGCTGCCGGATCAAGGCCAGGAAGGACAACGGACCATACGTCAACATGGTCGCGACGTGCGCGACGGATATCATGCTGTCGAACGTCCAGTTCAGTCTCAAGGAGTTGGATGCCAACAGCCTCATTCGGCTGTTCCCGGGCATGGATGACATCGAAATCCGCTATCACCGCTGTACGACGAAATAGCGACAAGGTGCGTGCGACCCTGTCCGTGTCCCGCAATTCCCGCTAGAATTCCCCGGCAAGCAGCCGTTCGGACGCTGCGGGGATTGGAGCATGAGCTGGCGCATGTGCACTGACGAGGTCAGGCCGCGGCACGCAGCGGCTTCGCTGCTCTGTCTCGTCCTGCTTGTCGCCGCGTGCATGTCGTCCGGGCCAGCCGGTGCGGCCGAGCGGAGCCTGCGCGGCGAACTCAAGCGCGTGCTGGTGCTGCATTCCTTCGGCCGCGAGTTCCGGCCGTGGAGCGAGTTCGCGCGCAGCATCAAGGCGGAGCTCGAGCAGAAATCGCCCTGGCCACTCGACATCCAGGAGCACGCGCTGCTCACGGCGCGCTTCAACAATCCCGGTCCCGAGGCGCCCTTCGTCGAGTATCTGCACTCGCTCTATCAGGGTGCCATGCCCGACATCGTACTCAGCATCGGTGCGCCGGCCGCCCGCTTCGCGCAGCGATATCGTGCGCGGCTGTTCCCCGACGCGCCGTTGATTCTCTCCGCGGTCGAGTACCGGCTGATCAATCGCGCCGATCTCACCGACAACGACATCGTCATCGCGATCCGAAACGATTTCATGGCCGCGTTCGACAACATCCTGCAGCTCCTGCCGGACACCAGGACAGTCGCGATCGTGATCGGTGCCTCGCCGCTCGAGCAGTTCTGGGTCCAGGAGGTCAAGCAGGAGCTGAAACCTCTGGGCGAGCGGGTCGACCTCGTCTGGTATTCGGACCTGCCGTTCGAGGAGATCCTGAAGCGCGCATCGAATTTGCCGCCGCACACCGCGCTTTTCTGGGGCCTGATGTCGGTCGACGCGGCCGGGATCGTCCACGAGAGCGACATCGCCCTGCGCAGCCTGCATGCGGTCGCGAATGCGCCGATCTTCTCCTACCAGGAGCCGTTCTTCGGCGGCAGCACCGTCGGGGGCCCGATGCATCTGGTCGCGGAAACCAGCTCCCGGACCGTGAACGCGGCGATCCGGGTTCTCGGCGGCGAGAAACCCAAGAACGTCCAATACGAGCCGATCGGCTTTGCGCCGCCGCGATATGATTGGCGGGAATTGCGGCGCTGGGGCATCAGCGAGAGCCGCTTGCCTGCCGGCAGCGAGATCCTGTTTCGCGAGCCCAACATCTGGGAGCGCTATCGCTGGCAGATGTTGTTGATCACGTCCGTCTTCCTGGTCCAGGCGGGTCTCATCAGCGGCCTTCTGCACGAGCGCCGCCGCCGCCGGCTCGCCGAAGTGGAATCGCGCCAGCGCCTTGCCGAGCTCGCGCACGCCAATCGCTATTCGGCTGTCGGAGAGCTGACGACGTCGATCGCCCACGAATTGAACCAGCCGCTCGGCTCGATCCTGACCAATGCCGAGACGGCGGAGCTCATGCTCAAGAACCCGTCGCCCGACATGGACGAGATCCGGCAGATCCTCGCCGACATCAGGCGCGACGATCAGCGGGCCAGCGAGGTGATCCGCAGGCTGCGCAGGGTGCTGAGGAAGACGCCGTTCGAGGTCGGCGACATCGAGCTCAACGACACGGTGCGCGAGGCGATCGGCCTGGTCGCGGCCGTCGCCGATGGACGCCGGATCGTGCTGACCTATACGCCTGCTCTGGTCCATCTGCACGTCAGGGGCGACGCTGTGCAGCTCCAGCAGATCGTCCTCAACCTGATCATCAATGCGATGGATGCGGTGTCCGATGCCGGCATGAAGAAGCGCGAGGTCAGCGTGGGGACGGTGCGCGCCGGCAGCTACGCCGAGATCAGGGTTGCCGATACCGGTCCGGGGATCGCGTCCGCCGATCTCGGCAGCGTGTTCAACCCGTTCTTCACGACCAAGCCGGAAGGCATGGGGATGGGGCTTGCGATCGTCAAGACCATCGTCGAGGCCCATTACGGCACGATCAGCGTCGAGAACCAGCCATGGGGCGGCGCGCTGTTCACGATCCGCCTGCCGCTCCTCGACTGACAGCCGCTACCTTGATCTCGATCAAGCCTTGGGGTCCGGCGAGGCCGTTTCCTTTCGCCGCTGCGTCATGACCGGGCGGGGGCGGGCAGGGATCGGGGTGGTGGGTGGCCATGAGACGCCGTGAGTTCATGTCGCTGATCGGCGCAGCGGCCGCGTTTCCGGTGCTGGCGAGGGCGCAAGGCAGGATGCCGTCCGTCGGTGTCCTGACCGGCAATGTCCCGGGCGATCCGGGCGCGCAGATGCGTGTCGATGCCTTTCAGCAAGGGCTCGCCGATCGCGGCTGGATCGCCAACCAGAACTACCGGCTCGAGGTGCGCTGGCCGGGCCCGAGCCCGGCACGGCAGCAGGTAGAGGCGCGCGAACTGATCGCCAGCGCGCCGGACGTGCTGCTCTCGACCAGCACCGGCACGACGCGCGCGCTGCGCGATGCCACGCAGAACATTCCCATCATCTTCGTGGGGCTCTCCGACCCCGTCGGAACAGGCCTCGTCGTCAATCTGGCGCGGCCGACGGGCAATCTCACCGGCTTCTCGCTCTATGAGCATTCGATGAGCGGGAAGTGGCTGAGCCTGCTGAAAGACATGGCGCCCGGCATGACCAGTGCCGCGCTCCTGTTCAATCCGGACTCCTCTCCTTACGCGCCGTTCTATCTTCAGGCCGCGCATCAGATGGAAGGCCGTCTCGGCCTTCAGGTCACCGGCGCCAGCGTTCGCAGCGGACCTGAGATCGCAGCGGTGATCGACGCCGCGGCGCGCAGCGGTGGTGGCCTCGTCGTGCTGCCCGATGGCGGCTTCTTCGGAACCCAGAGCCAGATGGCGATTGCGCTGCTGGCGCAGCGCCGCGTGCCCGCGATCTTCGCCGTCCGCTTCTACGCGGTGAACGGCGGGCTGATGTCCTACGGCGCCGATCTCACTCAGCAGTTTCGCGACGGCGCAGGCTATGTCGACCGCGTCCTGCGTGGCGCGGAGATACGGACCTTGCCGGTGCAATTCGCCACCAGGTTCGAGCTCGTCATCAACATCAAGACGGCCCATGCCCTCGCGCTGACCGTTCCGAACCGGCTGCTGCTGGATGCCGAGCTGATCGAATGACGCGGCGCCGCAACGGCGTAGGGCGCCGTTTCGTTGATCTCGATCAATAAATGTCCATCGCTCGGCCCGATGGTCGCGGTCGGAAGTCTTGGGAGGATTGCAATGGTTCGTTGCGGCAAGATCCTGATGGTCCTTGCGCTGGTGGTGGCGATGCCCGCCGCTGCGATGGCGCAGGCCACCACACCGGCGGCGCCGAACGCGCCGACAGCACCCAGCACGCAGGCACAGCCTGCAACGCCGCCGGCGCCGTCGGCCGAGCTGCTGAAGCCCGAGCAGTTAGAGGCTCTGGTCGCACCGATCGCGCTCTATCCCGACGAGCTGCTCGCCAACGTGCTGGCCGCCTCGACCTATCCGCTCGAAGTGGTGCAGGCCGATCGCTGGTTGAAGGAGCGCAAGAGCCTGAAGGGCGATGCGCTGAGGACCGAGGTGGAGAAGCAGGGCTGGGACGACAGCGTCAAGGCGCTCGCCAGCACACCCGACGTCCTGGCCATGATGAGCGACCAGCTCGACTGGACCAAGAAGCTCGGCGATGCCTTCCTCGCGCAGCAGCCCGATGTGATGGATGCGATCCAGCGCCTGCGCAACAAGGCCTATGACAACAAGAAGCTCACCACCACCAGGCAGCAGAAGGTCAGCGTCCAGTCGCAGGAAGGCAAGCAGGTCGTCGTGATCCAGCAGGCCAATCCCGCGGAGATGTACGTGCCGTATTACGATCCGGCGACGGTCTACGGCACCTGGCCTTATGCGGAATATCCGCCGTATTATTGGGGCTATCCGTCCTATATCGGCGCGGGCGTGGTCGCGGCCGGCCTCGCCTTCGGCACCGCCTGGGCGATCGGACGCTGGGGCAATTACTGGGGCGGCGGCTGCAACTGGGGCAACCGCAACGTCTACGTCAATCATCGCACCACCAACATCGCCAACGGCTGGCAGCACAATCCGGCGCATCGCGGCGGCGTGCGCTACAACAACGTCAACGTGCAGCAGCGCTTCGGCAACACCAACATCAAGGCCGGCGCCTCGGACCGGATGGATTTCCGCGGCCGTGACGGCAACCAGGTGCTGCGTCCGAACCAAGGTGCAGGCGATCGTGCAGGAGATCGTGCAGGCGATCGTGCAGGAGACCGTGCGGGTGACCGCGCCGGCGATCGCGCAGGAGACCGCGCAGGAGACCGCGTTGGTGATCGTGGCGGAGCCGGTGATCGCGCCGGCAATCGCGGCGATCGTCCGGGCGGAGATCGCCCGAGTGCAGGCACGCGCGATCGGCCCGGCGGCGGCGATCGGGCCGGCGCCGGTGACCGTGCCAAGAACGCCGGCAAGGGCGGCGGCGATCGCGCCAAGGCCGCGAACCGCGCCGGCGGCGGTGCGGCGGCCAATCGTGGTGGCGGCAATCGCGGCGGCGCGATGAATGTTTCCTCCGGCCGCTCGGCCGCCGCTGCATCCGCGCGCGGACGCGCCAGCATGGCGAGCATGCCGCGCGGTGGCGGCGGCGGAGCGAGCTTCGCCGGTCGTGGCGGCGGCGGTGGCGGCATGGCGATGCGTGGCGGCGGCGGAGGTGGCTTTGGAGGAGGCGGCCGCGGCGGTGGCGGCGGAGGCCGGCGCTCCGACATCGCGCTCAAGCACGACATCGTTCTGCTCGGCCATCTCTCGAACGGCCTCGGCTATTATCGCTTCAGCTATGTCGGCAGCGACAAGGCCTATGTCGGCGTGATGGCGCAGGAGGTCGCGCAGGTGATGCCTGATGCCGTCACCCGCGGCAGCGACGGCTATCTGCGCGTCTATTACGAGAAACTCGGACTGACATTCCGCACCTACCGCGACTGGCTCGCCGGCGGCGCGAAGATTCCTGCGGAGGTGGCGCAATGACCGGTCTGAAATCGTTCCATCGTGCGGTGCTGCCGGGCATCGTCGCGCTCGCGCTGTTCGGATCGGCATCACTCGCGCAGGAATCCTACAAGACACCGGAAGATGCCGCGGCCGCGCTTGCCGCCGCGGTCAAGAGCGGCCCGAAAGACATTTTGAAAGTGCTCGGCAGGGACGCCGAGGACATCGTCTCCTCCGGTGACGAGGTCGCGGACAACGACATCCGGGCGCGCTTCACCTCGATGTATGACGCCAAGCACGGCATCAAGGCGGAGGGCAACAAGACCGCGACGCTGATGCTCGGGCCGGACGACTTCCCGTTCCCGATTCCGCTGGTCAACACCAAGACCGGTTGGGCGTTCGACACCAACGAGGGCCGGATCGAGGTGCTCCGCCGCCGCATCGGCCGCAACGAGCTCGACGCGATTCAGACCATGCTCGCCTATGTCGATGCGCAGAACGAATATGCCGACAAGGATCGCGGTGAGGGCGCCGGCGTCTATGCGCAGCGTATCGTCTCCTCGCCCGGCAAGAAGGACGGCCTGTTCTGGCGCGACGACAGCGATCCGAGCCCGCTCGGCGCGCTGGCGGCGGAGGCGTCGAAGGAAGGCTATCGCGCCGGCGATGTCGGCCCCGCGCCCTATCACGGCTACTACTTCCACATCCTCAAGGGGCAGGGCCCGAATGCGCGCGGCGGCGCGCTCAATTATGTCGTCAAGGGCAAGATGATCGGCGGCTTCGGTCTGATCGCCTGGCCGGCGGAATACGGCAATTCCGGCGTCATGACCTTCCTCGTCAATCACGACGGTGTCGTCTACCAGAAGGATCTCGGCCCGCGCACCGAGTTCCTTGCCGAGCGCACCACGCTGTTCGATCCCGACCAAACCTGGAAGAAGGTCGATGCAGCAAAACCCTGAACGGCGGACGCATCGTTCCCGCCTGATCGCGCTCCTGCTGCTGGCGCTCGGGCTCGCCGCGCCGACGCCGTCCTTTGCGCAGGCGGCCGGGCACGTCCGCGCCAAGATCGTCAAGGCCGGCCTCCTGGTCGGCGGCGGCGCCGGCAGCGGCGTGCTGACCTATCGCGGCAAGACCTATCCGTTCAGGATCAGCGGTCTCAGCTTCGGCATCACGGCCGGCGCGACGATCGGCCGTTTTGACGGCTGGGCCTCGGGCATCCGCGATGTCGGTGACTTCGCCGGCACTTACAGCTCCGTCGGCGGGGGCTTCGCGCTGGTCGGCGGCGTCAACGGCGTTCACCTCCGCAACGAGAAGGGCGTGACCATCGTGCTGCAAGGCCCGAAGGCGGGACTCGAGCTCGCCGCCAATATCAGTCAGATCACGATCGCCTTGAAATGAGGCTCAAGCGGGCCCTAGGGCGAGGGTCAGACGCACTGTCCTCGGATCATCGCTTCGCCCAGGCCTGAAGTCTGACTTCGCGAACACCCGCCGCATCGACGCGTTGTCGGCCAGAACCTCGGCCGTGAGCTCGCGCATCCCCTGTTCCCGCGCGATGTCGATGAGATGCTTCAGCAGCAGGGAACCGATCCCGCGGCCTTGCCAGGCATCCACCACGACGAAGGCCATCTCAGCCTCGCCGGGATGTGTGACCACATATCGGCCGCCGCCGACGATGATCCGACGACCGTGTTCCTCGACCCAAGCGGCCAGTGCGACGTGATTGCTGAAATCGACGTCCATGAAATAGGCGCGCTCCTTCTCCGAGAAGTGCCGCTTCATGACGAAGAACCGGCTCTGCAGCGAGCTCGGGCCGGTGCGCTCGATCGCGGCGAGCATGTCCGCCTCGTCGCTCGGCCGAAGCGCACGAATCTCGACTGGAATGCCGTCCTTCAGCGCGGCTTGCGCGCTGTAATCAGCAATTTGTGACATGCCCATGTCGCCCGGCAGCTATTGGCGCGTCAAGCAAACCGCGCCTCGTAAGCCTGTTACAGGACAAGAGCCTTTCAAGCGTGCAGGTCATCTTGACCTAGATCAACGTTCCTCCTGGCCCACCGCCGTCAATTGGCGAACGCGACGGAGAGGTCGAAACATGTCTATCGAAAAAGCGCAAATTCCGGGCGGTCCGATGTCGGGCCTCGTCGCTTCGGCGGTCGAATACATGATCGATGCGGGACAGCGCAGCGTCCTGTTCCTGGACATCATGCGCCGCCGCGGTGATCAGTACCGGGAACACGTCGCGCAGACCGCGCCGCATGTCCTGCAATATTCCGCCGAGTTGATCATGGACGGGCGCAAGCTCGACGATCCCGTCAACTACGCGCTGGTGCGCATCATTCCGCCCGCCAATGTCGAGATCGACATGAACCGGCGGCCGTTCGTCGTGATCGATCCGCGTGCGGGCCACGGCCCCGGCATCGGCGGCTTCAAGGCCGACAGCGAAATCGGCGTCGCCATGAAGGCAGGCCATCCCTGCTATTTCATCGGGTTCCTGCCGGATCCGATGCCCGGGCAGACCATCGAGCGCATCGCGCGTGCCGAAGCCATCTTCATCGAAGAGGTCATCGAGCGCCATCCCGACGCCGACGGCAAGCCCTGCGTGATCGGCAATTGCCAGGCCGGATGGGCCCTCATGATCCTGGCCTCGCTGCGTCCCGAGCTGTTCGGTCCGCTGATCATCGCCGGCGCACCGCTTGCCTATTGGGCCGGCGTGCACGGAAAATATCCGATGCGCTATTCCGGCGGCCTGCTCGGCGGGAGCTGGCTCACCGCGCTCACCAGCGATCTCGGCGCCGGCAAGTTCGATGGCGCCTGGCTGGTGCAGAACTTCGAAAACCAGAACCCGTCGAACACGCTGTGGACCAAGCAATACAACGTCTATTCCAAGGTCGACACCGAGGCGGATCGCTATCTCGAATTCGAGCGCTGGTGGGGGGGCCACGTCAACCTCAACGCCGAGGAGATCCAGTTCATCGTCGACGAGCTGTTCGTCGGCAACAATCTCGCGGCCGGCAAGATCGAGATGTCGGACGGCCAAAGGGTCGACCTGCGCAGCATCAGGTCGCCGATCGTGGTGTTCTGCTCCAAGGGCGACAACATCACGCCGCCGCAGCAGGCGCTGGACTGGATCCTGGACTGCTACGCCGATGTCGACGAGATCAGGGCCTATGGCCAGACCATCGTCTACACCGTGCACGAGAGCATCGGTCATCTCGGCATCTTCGTCTCCGGCGGCATCGCCAAGAAGGAGCATGCGGAGTTCTCCGGCAATATCGATTTGATCGACGTTTTGCCGCCCGGGCTCTATGAGGCCACCTTCGAGGCAAAGGGGAAGGAGACCGCGAGCTCGGAGCTGGTGGTTGGGCAATGGGTGATGCGCTGCGAGGCGCGGACGCTCGACGACATCCGCGCCATGGGCGGCAATTCGCCCGAGGACGAGCGGCGCTTTGCCACCGCCAAGCGCGTCTCGGAGATCAATCTCAAGGCCTATCAGAAATTCCTCCAGCCCTGGATCAAGGGCATGGTGACGCCCAAGATGGCCGAGTGGGCCCACAACATGCATCCGCTGCGGCTGCAATACGAGCTGTTCAGCAGCCGGAATCCCTATATGGCGACGGTGAAATCGTTGGCCGAGAAGGCCGAGGAGGAGCGCAAGCCGGTCGCGGCGGACAATCCGTTCCTGGCGTTCCAGGAGCAGATCTCGAAGCAGATCGTTCACGCCCTGGACAGCTGGCGCGACACGCAGGAGGCGCTGAGCGAAGCGATCTTCCTCAGCGTCTATGGTTCGCCGGCGCTGCAGGCGGCGGTCGGGATCGATCCCGCCTCTGCGCCATCCCAGCGGCGTGAGATGACCGCCGAGCACCGCGTCATGCTCGAGAGGCGCATCGCTGAACTGAAATCGCGGATCGGCGAGGGCGGTCTGCGGGAAGCTGCGCTGCGCGCTTTGCTCTATGTCGGCTCGGCGCGCGGGATGGTCGATGAACGCAGCATCGAGGCGTTGCGCCAGGTCCGCCGCGACCATGCCGGCGCGCGCATGACCCTGCCAGAGTTCAAGATGCTGGTGCGGGAGCAGTTCTTCATGCTGCTGCTCGATCGCGCCGCGGCGCTGGCCGCCATCCCGAAGATGCTGCCTGACGACGTCAATCTTCGCCGCGGCGCTTTCGAGGCGATCGAGAAGGTGCTGTCCGCGAGCGAGGACGTCACCGGCGAGCGGGCCAAACGGCTGCGGCAGGTCGCCGGCCTGTTCGGCCTCGACATCAGCGAGCCTTCCGAGACGGCGTCGAATGTTGCCCCTTTTGATCCAAGGGCGAAGGCGTCGTAGCCAGAATTGCAGGGACCGGGAGCAACATCATGTCACCAGATGCGACGGCCACGCAGTCTCCCAGCAAGTACGATCGTCTGATCGCCGCTGCCAAGGCGATCCCGCCGACGCCGACCGTCGTCGTGCATCCCTGCGACGAGACATCGTTGCGGGGCGCCGTGGACAGCGCCGTGGCCGGCATCATCCGGCCCCTGCTGGTCGGGCCGGAGCGGAAGATCAGGGATACGGCCGCGAAATTCGGCTTGGACATTTCCGGCTATGAGGTCGTCGATGCCGCGCACAGCGACGATGCCGCAGCCAAGGGCGTCGAACTGATCCACGCCGCGCGGGGCGAGCTGCTGATGAAGGGCAGCCTGCACACCGACGAGCTGATGCGGGCCGTGACGGCGAAGGTCGGGGGCCTGCGGACCGATCGGCGCATCAGCCATGTCTTCGTCATGGACGTGCCGGCCTATGCCGAGACCATCTTCGTCACCGACGCTGCGATCAACATCTTCCCCGATCTCGACGCCAAGCGCGACATCATCCAGAACGCGATCGATCTGTACGCCCAGGCGAACTTCGGCAAATCGCCGCGCGTCGCCATCCTGTCCGCGGTGGAAACGGTCACGTCGAAAATCCCCTCCACGATCGAGGCGGCCGCGCTCTGCAAGATGGCGGATCGCGGGCAGATCACCGGCGGCCTGCTCGATGGGCCGCTGGCCTTCGACAACGCGATCGACGTCGAATCCGCACGCATCAAGGGCATCAAATCCGAGGTCGCCGGCCGCGCGCAGATCCTGGTCGTGCCCGACCTCGAAGCCGGCAACATGCTTGCCAAGAATCTTGCTTATTTCGCCAAGGCCGATGGCGCCGGCATCGTGCTCGGCGCGCGCGTGCCTATTGTCCTGACCTCGCGCGCCGACACTCCGCGGGCACGGATGGCGTCCTGCGCCGTCGCTGCGCTCTATGCCCACGCAAGGCGCCAGAAGGCGCCGACAGTACCGGCGTGACCGCCATGGACAGCATTCTCGTCGTCAACGCCGGCTCGTCGAGCGTCAAGTTCCAGGTCTTCGCGGCCGAGGGTGAGGGCACGCTGCGCCGGCTGATCAAAGGGCAGGTGGATGGCATCGGCAGCCGCCCGCGTCTGCGCGCGAGTGGGGCAGGCGGCGATCCCATGGCCGACCGTGCCTATCCGATCGAGGCAATTGCGGATGTTCCGGCGGCGATGAACGTCGCCGGCGAATGGCTGCGGAACGAGGTTCGCATCCATCCGCTGGCGGTCGGGCATCGCGTCGTCCATGGCGGGCCGGATTATGAGCGGCCGGTCCTGGTCGACCATGGCGTGGTGGCGCGCCTTGAGCGCTTCGTCGCCCTGGCGCCGCTCCATCAGCCGCACAATCTGGCGCCGATCCGCTCGATCCTGGCCAATTTCCCTGAGGTGCCGCAGGTCGCCTGCTTCGACACCGCGTTTCACCGCACGCATGGGCCGCTGGCCGATCATTACGCCATCCCGCATCAGCTTCACGCTGAAGGCGTGCGGCGCTACGGTTTCCACGGGCTGTCCTATGAGTACATCTCCCGGACCCTGCCGCAGATCGCGCCCGATATCGCAAAGCGCCGGGTGATCGTCGCTCATCTCGGAAGCGGCGCATCGATGTGCGCGATGAAGGGCGGACAGAGCGTCGAGAGCACCATGGGATTTACCGCGCTCGACGGGCTGCCAATGGGCACGCGCCCCGGCCAGCTCGATCCGGGCGTGGTGCTGTACCTGATCTCCGAGAAGGGGATGGCGGCATCGAAGGTGCAGGATTTCCTCTACCGCGATTGCGGCTTGAAAGGTCTCTCCGGCGTCAGCAATGACATGCGCGAGCTGGAGGCAAGCCCCGATCCGCAGGCGAGGCTGGCGGTCGACTATTTCGTCTATCGCATCGGCCTCAACGCCGGCATGCTCGCCGCCGCGCTCCAGGGCCTCGACGCCTTCGTCTTCACCGCCGGCATCGGCGAGAACTCGAGCAGCATCCGCGCCCGCGTGGCGGAGCAGCTCGGCTGGCTCGGCGTGACGCTCGATGCGGCTGAGAACGCGCGCCACGCGCGGCTGATCTCGACGGCGACAAGTCGCATCCCCGTCTATGTCGTGCCGACCGACGAGGAGCTGATGATCGCGCAGCACACGCTGGCGCTCTTGATGAACGGCCACTCGCCAAACCCCAGACATGAGAGGGTGTCATGATCCCAGTGTTTCCGGACAGCAAGGTCGCCCTGAAGGGGAAGAAGGGCCTCGTCGTCGGCATCGCCAACGATCAGTCGATCGCCTGGGGCTGCGCCAGGGCGTTTCGGGCGCTCGGTGCCGATCTCGCCGTCACCTATCTGAACGACCGCGCGAAAAAGCACGTCGAGCCGCTGGCGCAGGCGCTGGAAGCGCCGATCTTCATGCCGCTCGACGTCATGGTCGAAGGCCAGACCGAAGCGGTGTTCGAGCGGATCAAGTCGGAGTGGGGCCAGCTCGATTTCCTGCTTCATTCCATCGCCTTCTCGCCGAAGGAAGCGCTGCATGGCCGCGTTGTCGACGTCGGTCGCGACGGCTTCCTCAAGACCATGGACGTCTCCTGCTGGTCGTTCCTGCGCATGGCGCATCTCGCCGAGCCGCTGATGAAGAACGGCGGAACGCTGTTCACGATGACCTATTACGGCAGTCAGATGGTGGTGGAGAACTACAACATCATGGGTGTCGCCAAGGCCGCGCTCGAAGCCTCGGTTCGCTATGCTGCCGCCGAACTGGGTCCGAAGGGCATCCGCGTCCACGCGATCTCGCCGGGACCGCTTGCGACCCGCGCGGCCTCGGGCATTCCGGAGTTCGACGAGCTGATGGACAAGGCGCAATCCAAGGCGCCCTCGCGCAGCCTCGTCAGCATCGACGATGTCGGCAACGCCACCGCCTTCCTCGCGCTTGACGGCGCCAAGCTGATCACTGGCGGTGTGCTCTACATCGATGGTGGCTATCACATCATCGATTGATCGCGCATCCGCGCGTCGTCACGCGGGGCTGGGCCGTCTGGACGCTCGGGCTGATCATGGCATATTGCCACTGTTTTGCCCGACGGGTCAATGATGATTTCGCTAAATCAGAAAAATGCTGTGCGATCAACCCCGTGGCTACTGTGCATGGGGTTGTTTTCGAATTTTTCTGTTTCAGCGGTAGTGCAGGGCGATCAGCTCGGCGACGCAGGCGGGCTTCTTGCCGCCCTCGATCTCGATCACGAGGTGATAGTTGACGCGCAATCCGTCGGGCGGCACGTCCTCGGCTTCGGCGACCGTGACGCGGCCGCGCAGTTTCGAGCCTGCCGGCACGGGCGCGAGATATCTGATCCGGTCGGCGCCGTAGTTCAGCGTGTTGCGCAGGCCCTTAAGGCCGATCACCGAGCGGATGAACAGCGGCGCCAGGGCGAGCGAGAGCAGACCGTGGGCGATAGTCTTGCCGCCGGGCATCTCCTTGCTCGCGCGCTTCTGGTCGACATGGATCCATTGCTCGTCGCAGGTCGCCTCGGCGAACAGGTTGATGCGCTCCTGGGTAATCTCGATCCAGTCGCTCGCGCCGATCTCGGTGCCGACCGCGGATTTGATCTCGTGGAAGTCGCTGAAGATCCGCATGGTCACCCTGCTCAGAGCTTCATTTCCGGAACGTGATCGGGAATGGCCAATTCTGCTTCCGTCAGCGCCAGGACCTCGCCGACGCTGACGCCGGGCGCGGTTTCCAGGAGCGTTGCCTTGCCGTCGGGGAAGCCGATCACGGCCATGTCGGTCACGACCAGGTTGACAGGGCGCGCCGAGGTCAGCGGCAGCGAGCATTTCGTCACGATCTTCGACTTGCCCTTGGCGGCGTGCTGCATGGCGACGATGACGCGCTTGGCGCCGCTCACGAGGTCCATCGCGCCGCCCATGCCCGGCACCATCTTGCCGGGAATCATCCAGTTGGCGAGAAGGCCGTGCGCATCGACCTGGAGGCCGCCGAGCACGGTGATATCGACGTGGCCGCCGCGGATCAATCCGAACGACATTGCGCTGTCGAAGGTAGAGGCGCCCGGCAGCGCGCTGATCGGGCGCCCGCCGGCATCCGTCAGCAGGGGATGCGCCATCCCTTGCTCGGGGATCGGCCCGGTGCCGATCAGGCCGTTCTCCGACTGGAAGAAGACCTTGAGGTCGGACGGCACGTAATTGGCCACCAGCGTCGGGATGCCGATGCCGAGATTGACGAGGTTGCCGTTGCGGAGCTCCTGGGCGACGCGCCGGGCGATGATGGTCTGTGGATCCATGGCTCACCCGTTGGTGATGAGATAGTCGACGAGCGGCGCCGGTGTCATGACATGATCGGGCGCGATGACGCCGACCGGCACGATGTTCTCCGTCGTGACGATGACGGTGTCGGCGGCCATCGCCATGATCGGGTTGAAGTTGCGCGAGGTCAGCGCGTAGGCGAGGTTGCCGAGATAGTCGGCGAGGAAGGCGTGCACTAGCGCGAATTGCGCCCGCAGCGCGGTCTCGAGCAGGAAGGGTTTGCCGTCGACCTCGATCTGGCGCTTGCCCTCCGCAACCAGCGTGCCGACGCCGGTCGGCGTGAGCACGCCGCCGAGGCCGCATCCGCCCGCGCGAATGCGCTCGACGAAGGTGCCTTGCGGAACGAGATCGACGGCGATCTGGTTCGCCAGCATCTGCTGCTGCGCTTTCGGATTGAGACCGATATGCGTCGCGATCAAACGGGAGACCAGCGATGCATCGAATAGCTTGCCGACGCCCTTGCCGGGCGTGGCTGCGTCGTTGCAGATCAGCGTCAGCCCGGTCTTCCTCTGCCGCACGATCTCGTCGAGCAGGCGCTCCGGCGTGCCGACACTCATGAACCCGCCGACCATGACGCTGGCGCCTGCCGGAATCATCGCAACGGCTTCTTCGACGGAGACGGCCTTCATGATTGAAACTCCCGGGCGGCCGGCGATGGGCAGAAAGGCTACAGTACGTGGATGTTGGCGCCGGCCGGTTGCCCTCCTTTGATCTGCATCAAGACTTCCGGTCATTCCGTTCCGGGTGCATCCACGCCGATGCCCGCGAGCGTCTCGCGCCAGAGCTTGCGAACGCCGGCGTGGCGCTGCTCGAGCGCCGCGCTCACGGCGTCCCGATATGGCGCAAGGTCCGCTCCCTTAAGGAACAGGATCTGCGCCTGCAACAGCCGGCTGCTCTCGAACTCGATGCGGCGCAATGCCATGACAAACGGATCCTGCGCATTGGCCTCGACCGGCAGCAGCGCAGCCGGTCGGATGCCGGCGTGAACGGCATGGGCAAGTGTTGCGAGGTGGACCGCCTGCGCGAGGCGAGGATCTGCGATCCCGTCGATGGGCGCCGGCAACCAGGCGGCCTCCCAGGATGCGGCCATGTATCCCAGGGCAAGATCGGGGATCCAGGAGGTGGCACGCATCAGCAGCGAGACGATCTCGCTCTCGCGATAGAACTGCGCGTTCAATTCGGTCTGCCAGGCAGCGTCGAGTCTCATGGGCAGCGTGAATGCGAATTGCCGGGCGAGGGCGCCATGCGCCGAGATCAGGAATGCCGCCACCCGCGTCTGCTGGCGCGGCGGAGTGCGACCGTCGAAATCGAGTGGACCGAGGAAGCCGCTCATGACGGCGCTCGCTTGACCGGGATGGCGCGGAGATGATCGTAGCCGGCGGGAAACGGCGTGAGTTCGCCGCCGGGCTCATCCGGTGCGATCCAGACCGCTTGATTGCCTTGCCAGCGCCCGGCCAGCACGTCGTCGGCAAAGCGCGCGAGCAGATCGGCCGTCAGCGCGCCTTTCTCCAGCGTGAAGGCGTGATAGGCCTTCGGCATGATCACCAGCGAGCTGTTCGGAATTTCGACGCGCAGGGTCTCGTGCAGGCTGCGCGGCGTCAGGAAATCGAACTCGCCGTTGAGGATCATGGTCGGAACCGTGATGGCGGACAGGCGCGGTGTGAGCGGCTCGAAGTCGAGGAAGGATTCCATCAGGTTCTGGAGCGCGTAGACGTCGTTGACCAGCCAGCCCTGGCGCTTGACGCCGTCGAGCTTGTCCAGCAGCGGCTTCAGCCATTGGTCCGACAGGTTCATCGGCAGCAAGAGGTCCTGGAGGTAGCTTGTGCCGCCGAGGATCAGCCCGGTCCGCAAGGCATTGCCGAGCAGCAGAAGCTGCGGTGTGAGCTCGGCAAAGCAGCTCATCGGCACGAGCCCGGACAGCCGCGCGCCATGCGCGATGGCATAGCGCAGCGCGATCAGGCCGCCGAAACTGATACCGCTCAGGAAGACCGGGCCGTCGCCGAGCTCGTCAATCAGGAGGCGTAGCGCTGTGACCTGGTCGTCCTGGCTGATGAAGAGCGTCGGCTTGTCGGATGCGCCCTGGCCGAGCAGGTCGAAGGTCGCAACGCGAAAGCCGCGCGCCAGCAGCGCTTCGCGATAGGCCGACCAGAGTTCGGCATATTGCGTAAGCCCGTTCACGAGCACATAGACGGGGGCATTCGCCGGCCCGTCCAGCTCATAGCGTATCCGGTATGAGCCATGACTGAGGAAGGGCATTGCGCTGGCCGGCGGCGGTTTCGATTGCGCGATCCTCAACCCCGGCAAGCACATTCCATTGAGTTAGATCAAAGCTCGCCCGGCTGCCTTGCCTAGCGTCTCGCCAAAATGCGCGAGGGAGGACTCCGTCATGATCGCGAGAGATATCGTCAAGCGCTGCTTGATCAGTCTGGTCCTGCTGCTGGTCGGCACGGCGCTCGCAATCGCACAACCCTTCACGCGGCGTTCGTCGCAGGTGCAGCATGACGGTTTGAAGAAAACTTACGAGATCGCCAACTTCCGCCTTGGCGGCAAGTATGACCTGTCTGATCCCTCGAAATGGGAGAACGGCGGCGAGGGCGGTGTCACGCTGGAGTCGCTCGGCGCCGGCAAGCTGCGCACCGCCTACATCGCCATCGGCAACGCCCGGCGCAACGCGGCCGGCGAGATCACCAACGCCGTCGTGATCAACTCCTATTATTCCGGCGATTCCACCGACATGTACGAGCAGTGGGTGAAAGGCGCCGCATTGTCGGGCGGCGTGCCGATCATCGGTCCGGGCCGGCCGATCGACACCGATCGCTATTACGTCATCATGGTCGACCCGCTCGGCACCTGGGGCGCCAGCAAGCCGTCGGACGGCCTCGGCATCAAGTTTCCGCAGTACAGCTACTACGACATGGTGCAGGCGAATTACCGCCTGCTGCGTGACGAGCTGAAGGTCGCGCGCGTCGCGCTGGTGACCGGCGTCTCCATGGGTGGCACGCAGACTTACGTCTGGGGCGTGATGCATCCGGAATACATCAACGCCCTGATGCCGATCGGCGGCACCACGCAGTCGGATGGCGAGGACCCCGTCGGCAACTGGACGTTCCAGATGATGACGGCGGCGATCGAGTCCGATCCCGTCTGGCAGTCCACCAATGGCGACTACTACAAGCTGCCCAAGGAAAAGCATCCGGTCCCCGGCGTTGCATTCGGCTGGTCGATCCTCGGCATGACCGGTTACGACTTTGCCTTCCGCACGACCCAGAACTGGCCAGCGGTGCAGCCGGAGATCTTCTATTGGGATCCGCCGAACGAGAAGGCGGGATTGAACGTCACCAACCGCGCCAAGCTCTATGATGCAGTCGACCTCGTCTGGCGCAACCGGGTCGGCGAGACGCACAACATCAACCCGTATCTCGGCCGCATCCAGGCCCGTACCTTGGTGATGCACATCACCAACGATCTCTGGCTCAACTTCAAGCTGGCGCAGAAGGCCGTCGATCGCGTGCCCGGTGCGGACCTGATCGCGCAGGAGAGCCCGGTCGCGCATTACGGCGTGTTCCCGATCATCAACCAGCGCAAGAACGATCCGAAGTTCGTCGCCTTCATGGACGACGTGGCGGCGCTCGACCGCGCCCAGAAATTCGTCGACAAGAATTACCGCGTGGCCGACGTCGCCCAGAACATCGATCCCAAGAAGTCGTTCTGGAAGGCGTATGTGACCTATCCCTATCCGGTCAAATTCGCCAACGCCAAGGACAAGAGCGGCAACTCCTGGGAAATCGGCTACATGGACGAGTATGCCGGCACCGGCAAGGATCCGAAGGTGCTTGTCATCATCCACGGCAAGGGCGCGTTCGGCGGTCACTACGGCAACATCATGCAATACGCGCTACGCAGCGGCCTGCGCGTGATCGTGCCGGACCTGCCGCATTACGGCATGTCGGGGCCCGGCAATCTCGACAAGAGCCCGGCGCGCACGATGCAGGACATGCGCGAGGTGATCTACGACCTCGTCGTCAACCAGCTCGGCGTCAAGAAGGCCTATTATCTCGGTCACTCGCTCGGCGGTCAGTTCGTCGTGGGCTATGCGCTGACCTGGCCGGATGCGGTGCAGGGCCTCGCTTTGGAAGCGCCGTCGGGCCTCGAGGAATATCCGCGTGAGATCACCATCGCCAAGGACAAGAAGGCGCCGCTGTTCCAGGACGGCCTCGGCCGCGACTTCGACAAGTGGAAGCAGGTCTGGGACCAGACCGGCATTCTCGCCGCGGAAAAGGCGCGCGACGAGCAGAACATCCGCGACTTCTTCTACTTTAGGAAGCGTGACCCCAACACCGGCGTGGTGTCGGCTGCGAAGAGCGGCTACTTCTTCAGCGACAGCGAATATGCCCGCCTTCACACCGAGCAGCGCGTCGGGCTCACCAAGGGCAACCCGAAGGAGCTCGACCAGTGGTGCAACGTCTTCATCTTCGACATCTACACCATCGGCGCCGAGCTGCAGCAGGATGATCCGAAGAACCTCTATGAGCGGGTCACCCAGATCAAGGCGCCGATCTTCCTCGCGTTCGGCGACAAGGAGCCGTTCATTCCGACACCCGCGTTCAACGGGCTGACCGACCTCGGCCGCGACGTCATCACGCCGTTCATGACGCGAATGACGAATGCCGGCAATCGGCCGATGCTCAAGATCTATCCGGAGACCGGGCACTTCATCCACACCGACAACCCCGTGGAGTATTCCGCCGATGTCGTCGACTTCGTGACCAAGGGAACGGTCGACACCTCGTCGCCGCAAGGCACCGACCGCATGATCAAGGGCGCGGTGGTATCGGCCTTGCCGGTGGCGCCGACGCCGCCCGGCGCGGCGCCGACGGCCGGTCTCAACAAGTAGGGCCCGCCCATGCCGAGAGTGCAGGCGGGTGATGTGCAGCTCGGCTGGCGGGAGTGGGGGCGAGGCGACGTCACCGTCGTCTTCATCCACGGCAATCTCGCCAGCAAGGACTGGATCGAGCTCGCCGCGCCCTTGTTTCCGACCGGCCTTCGCGTCATCGCAATCGACTGGCGCGGCTGCGGTGACAGCGACCGGCCGAAGCCAACTGCGGACTATTCCAACTACTCCATGCAGCAGCATGCCGAGGACATGCTGGCGGCGCTCGATGCGCTCGATGTCCGCTACTGCCACCTTGCGACCCATTCGACCGGCGGCATCATCGCCGCGCGCATGCTGTTGATGCACCCGCAGCGCTTCGGCCGCGTCTTCGCGCTCGATCCGGTGACGCCGCTCGGCATGGCGTTCAACGCCGACCAGATCGGGCTGTTCAGGGCGATGATGGCGAGCAAGGAGCTGACGCGGTCCGTGATGGCGACCGCCGCATCTTCGTTGTTCGTCCCGGAGAGCATGGCGCCGAACATGGTCCCGCGCTTTCGCGAGGGGCTCGGCGAGATCCAGGCGCTGTTCGACCGGATCATCGAGCAGACCTTCGGCGTGTCGGAGGGGATCTGGATCGGAACGCCGGTCAACCTAACGCGCGAGAAGGAGAGCCGCGAGCTGGAGCGGCGCATGCCGGAGATCCGGCATCCGCACCTCGTATTGTGGGGCGAGTGGGACGGCTGGATTGCGCCGGCCGATCTGCGCGCCATGGCCGAAGCCATGCCGGACTGCCGCCTGGTGGTGGTCCCCGGCATCGGCCATTCGATGAACCTGGAACGACCGGCGCTCTATGCCGGTTATTTCGGAGCCTGGTTCGGCGGACTCGCCGCCTGACCGCCAATTCCTCGAAGGGAGAGACGTCATGCCTGAGATCAATTCCTCCGCCGAAGGTGTCCGTACGGCTTTGGCCGAGGCGCTCGGCCGCCTGCGCAAGGCCAATGCGGAATATTTCGAGATGCTGGAGAAGGGACTTGCCTCCTCCCCGCTGCCGATCGCGAACCAGGCCAAGGAATTCTCCAGCTTCATGCAGCGCAACGTCTCCGCGACCTTCGACCTTGGCGACAAGCTGATCCAAGCCAAGGACATGCAGGACGCACTCAAGCTCCAGGCCGATTTCTTCCAGGACCAGATGCGGGCCCTGACAGATCAGGCGAGGACGATGGGCGAGTCGGCGATGAAGGCGGCCGGCGGCCTGTTCGCCCCGAAGAGTTGACACGCCTATGGTCAGCGCGGGGCGAAGGACTTGACCGCGGCAATCTACTCAGAGCCGCCAGACGCGAGGTCCGGCGGCTCACGATGGTTCAGTTGTCGGTCGTCGCTCTGCTGTCGCGATCGTGTCGGAGCGGCGCGCGCTTGAGCGCCGCTTTCGCGCGCTCGCGCATGCGCTGAAAGACGACATAGAGCATCGGCACCAGGAAGATCCCGATCGAGCTTGCGGCCAGCATGCCGGCGAACACGGCCGTGCCCACCGCGCGCCGGCTGAGCGCGGCGGCGCCGGTCGCGATCACGAGCGGCAACAGGCCGAGGATGAAGGCGGCCGACGTCATCATGACGGCGCGAAAGCGCATGTGGGCGCCCTGGATGGCGGCTTCGTCGAGCGCGACGCCGGCCTCGCGCTGCTCCTTGGCGAATTCGACGATCAGGATGCCATTCTTGGCGGCGAGGGCGATCAGGACCACGAGCCCGATCTGGCCGTAGAGATCGAGATTGAGGCCCGCGAGCTTGATGCCGAGATAGGATCCGAGCACGCCGACCACGACCGACAGCAGCACGGGAATCGGGATCACCGTGCTCTCATAGAGCGCAACCAGGAACAGATAGGCGAACAGCACGGCGAGCATCAGCACGATGCCGGTCTGGCCGGCGGCCTGCTGCTCCTGATAGGCGGTGCCGGTCCACGCGAAACTGTAGCCGGACGGCAGGACGTTGTCCGAGATCTGCGCCATCGCGGCGATCGCGGTGCCCGATGAGATGTTCGGCGCGGGGCTGCCGTTGACGGTCACCGAGCGATAGTTGTTGTAGCGGGTGATGACTTGCGGGCCCGTCACGATCTTGAGCCCGGCCAGCGATCTCAAGGGGACCATCTGGCCGGTGCTGTTGCGCACATAGATCCGCCAGATGTCGGAGATGTCGGCCCGGTCGAACGCCGCGCCCTGGAGGTTGACCTGCCAGGTCCGGCCGAACAGGTTGAAGTTGTTCACGTAGATTCCGCCGAGCGTGGCCTGGAGGGCGGTGAAGATGTCGCTGATCGTGACGCCCAGCGCCTGCGCCTTGCGGCGGTCGATGTCGAGGTAGAGCGACGGATTTGTCGCGGTGAACGTGGAGAACACGCGCGTGAGCCGGGGATCGGCATTGGCCGCGCCGATCAGCGCATTGGTGACGCTGGAGATCGCGGCCGGGCTCTGTCCCTCCAGCGCCTGCAACTGATATTCGAATCCGCCGCCGGTGGAGAGCCCGATGATCGGCGGCAGGTTGAACGGCAGGACGTTGGCCTGCCGGATCTGTGCGCCGGCTGCAAACATCTTGGCGATGAGCGCCTGTGCGGAATCCGCCGCCGTGTTGCGATCCGCGAACGGCTTCAGCCGCGCCACCACGAGCGCACTGTTCGGTTCGGAAGCGCCGTCGAGCAGGGAAAACCCGATCACCGCAAGGACGTGGTCGACCGCCGGCATCTGTTTCAGGATGGCCTCGACCTGCTGGGTGACCTCGCTGGTCCGCGCCACCGAGGCGCCGTCTGGCAGCTGCACGGAGGTGAAGAAGGCGCCCTGGTCCTCCTCGGGCAGGAACCCCGTCGGGGTCACGAGCGACAGGCCGAAGATCCCGCCGGCAAAGACCGCCACCAGCAGCAGCGACAGGGCGGCCACACGCACCAGCCGGCCAACGGCGCCGCTGTAACGGTCGCGCACCCAGTCGATTCCGCCGAGCACGCGGCCCATGATGCCGCGGCGCGGACCGCTGTGCCGCAGCAGCAGCGCGCAGAGCGCCGGCGACAGCGTCAGAGCATTCAATGCCGAGATCATCATCGCGGCGCTGATCGTCACCGCGAACTGGCGGAACAGCGTGCCCGAGATGCCGGGAATGAATGCGATCGGCACGAACACCGAGAGCAGCACCAGCGTGATTGCGATGATCGGCGCGGTGATCTGGCTCATGGCCTTCTTGCTGGCCTCGGCCGGAGACAGCCGAGGCTCCTCCGCCATGACGCGCTCGACGTTTTCCACCACGACGATGGCGTCATCCACGACGATGCCGATGGCGAGCACCATTGCGAGCAGGGACACCGTATTGGCGGAATAGCCGAACACGAGTAGGACGGCGAAGGTGCCGACAAGGCTCACCGGGACGGCGACGGCCGGAATCGCCGTCGCACGCAGGCTTCCGAGGAACAGATAGACCACGGCCACCACGAGGACGAACGCTTCGCCCAGGGTCCGCAGCACCTCGGCGATGGTGTCCCGCACGAAGGTCGTGGAGTCGTATTGCACGAGATAGCTGAGCCCCAGGGGAAACCGGGTGGAGAGACGCTGCATGGTGTCCGCCACGGCGCGTGCGGTCGTCACCGCATTGGCGCCCGGCGCGAGATAGATCGCGATCGGAACGGCTGCGCGCCCGTCGATCCGCGCTTCGCTATCGAGATTCTGCGCGCCCATCTCGACACGGGCGACGTCGCGCACAAGCAGTGACGATCCGTCCGGATTGGCGCGCAGCACGATGCTCGCGAACTGGTCGACGGTTGCCAGCCGGCCCTGGGTCTGGACGTTGAACTGGAATTGCTGGTCGTCGCTGATCGGCCGCGCGCCGATGCGGCCGACGGGAGCCTGGACGCTCTGCGCGCGGATCGCGGCGATCACGTCCGACGGGGTCAGGTTGAGACTGGTCAGCCGCTGCGTGTCGAACCAGATCCGCATCGAATAATTCATCTTGGCGAACAGGTTCGCCTGACCGACGCCGGGCGTGCTCGCAATCGCGTCGAGCACGTTGATGATGGCGTAGTTGGTGATGAAGAGCGGGTCCTGCTGGCCGTCCGCGCTGTAGAGCACCAGGAACTGCAGGATCGAGGAGGATCGCTTCTGCACCGTCACGCCCTGCTGCTGCACTTCCGTGGGTAATTGCGACTGGGCGCTCTGCACGCGGTTGTTGACGTTGACGGTGTTGATGTCGGGATTGGTGCCGAGCGCAAAGGACACCGTGAGCGTATAGCTGCCGTCATTGCCGCTGGTCGATTTCATGTAGAGCGCGCGGTCGACGCCGATCACCTGCGCTTCCAGCGGCTGCGCGACGCTGCTCTCCACGACCTCAGCGGAGGCGCCGGGGAACGTCGCGGCGACAGTGACCTGCGGCGGCACGATGTCCGGAAACTGCGCCACCGGAATCTGCGTGAGCGCCAGCGCACCGGCGATGGTGATGACAAAGGCGATCACCATCGAAAGCCGGGGACGGTCGATGAAAACGCTCGATATCATGGCCGGCCGCCGGGGCGCGTTGGAGCGGACGTGCCATGATCGGCCGGTGAAGCCGCGCCGCCCGCCGGAGCCTTCATGCTCGACAGAATCAGCGCGCTTGCCGGCTCGGGCGCAACCGCCTGTCCCGGACGGACCCGCTGCAAGCCCTCGGCGATCACCTTCTCGCCGGCTGCAAGCCCGTTGATGACGGAAGCGATCGTCGGCGTCGACTGTCCGAGCTGAATGCGGCGTTGCTCGGCCTTGTTGTCGGCGCCGACCACGAGGACGTAATCGCCGCGCTGATCGGACAGCACTGCCGAGCGTGGGATCGCCAGCACCTCGACCGGCTGGACGCCTTCGAGCACGACGGTGACGAATTCGCCGTCGGTGAGCTCGTGAACCGTCACGCCTGCGGCTGATGGAGCGCGCAGGATCGGATTGGCGATCTCTCCGCGTACGGTGATCGTGTCGGTGTTCTGCGCGATGCTGTTGTCGACGAAATTCAGCTTGCCTGATTGCCCGTACATGCGTCCGTCGGGAAGTCGCAGCCTGATGGCAACCGCTTCGAGGCCGCCTTGCGGGCCGTATCGTTCGCGCAGCTCCAGCCCCTGACGCAGCGGTACGGGAAAGGTGACATACATCGGATCCTGGCTGACGATCGTGGTCAACACACCCGAGCTCGGACTGACGATATTGCCTTCGGTCACGGCCGTGCGTCCGATCTTGCCGTCGATCGGCGCGCTGATCACGGTGTAGTCGAGGTTGATCTGGGAGGCCTCGACCTGTGCCTGCGCGGCCTTGACCTGGGCCTCCAGGCTGCGCTGGTTCGCGATCGCGGCGTCGTAGGTCGATTGCTGACCGGCCGGCCCGCCGAGCAGGGTGCGCGCGCGCTCGGTCGTCAGCCTGGCATTCTCCAGCGTTGCCTCGAGCTGCGCGACCTGCGCCTGCTTGGCGGCGACGTCTGCCTCGAACGGGCCGCGCTCCAGGCGATAGAGCTCATCGCCCTTCTTGATCTCGGCGCCCTCGGTGAACAGGCGCTGCTCCAGGAAGGCGGTGACGCGGGCGGCGATGTTGACCCGATTGATCGCCTCGATCCGGCCGAGAAACTCGGCGGTCTCGGTGATCGGCCGCTGCGTTGCCTCGACGACGCCGACGGCGGGCGCGGACGGAGCAGGCTGTGTCCGCGCGGCTCCGGCGGCTGCCAGCATCAGGAGGCTTGCCGCCAGCAGCCTGGTCGGGACGTCAGCAAGGTTCATGCTCGCTCCTTGCTCCAGGCTTAAGGCCTGTCGGCTCGATCATCGACCAGGAGACAGCGTTAGTCCCGCGTGGTGCGGTTGCTGCGCGCCGGCTCGTCGTAGCCCTTGCGCTGACTGTAGAACATCAGCGCGATCAGGCCGCAGCCGGACACCAGAACGAGGATCGCCGCCACGGCCAGGATGACGTTTCCGTAGGTCGGCATCGCCGGAGTCGCTCGCCAGACCGAGAGACAAAACCAGCTCGCCGCCACCAGCAGCGCTGCCAGCACGGCGGCGAGGACCCATTGGCTCTTGTTGCGCACCATGTCCTCCATCACCTTGCGTCTATCTCCAGCGCCAGCCGCAATGACGGCGCCCGCGATGCCACCAGCAAACCCAGCGGCGCCGCCGGCGCGGTGGCGGCGGGCGGCCCCATCCCGGACCCGGCCCCCATCCCGGGCCTGGACCCGGACCCCATCCTGGCCCCCACTGTGCCGGTGTCACGTCATCCAAGGGCTCGCTGCCACGCCCGGGAGCGGGATCGGCCGGCATCGCATTCGCGACGCCGACGAGGCGAGCGCCGGCAGCGCCGATCGCAGCGGCAGCAAGTGCATTGGTTGCGAAGCCGAGGAAGGCGCGGCGGCTGGAAACGTCCATTACGTCTTCTCCTTTGTTATGCGGTCGTCCGTGCCGATTGCAGCGCGTAGACCAGCCATGCCAGGCCGTGCGCGATCAGGTCGACGCCGAGCAGGAATCCGAGCGCCCAGGCGCTGATGGTCGGGAAGCCGAACAGGATGAGCACGCCCGCGACGATCGCGAAAGCGCCGGAGATCAGCATCGTCCAGCCGTTCTGCCGCCAATGGGCAAAGCTCAGCACGAATCGGATGACGCCCGATGCGAACAGCACCGCGCCGAGCAAATTAGTCAGGATCAGCGCGCCGGAGGCGGGCTGGGTGAGCAGCAGCAGACCGAAGGCGAGATAGAGCGCGCCGAGCAGGACCTGCCAGAGGAATCCGCCCCATCCCTTGGTCCAGAACGCGTGCGCGATCTCGAACGCGCCGGCGGCGATGGCGGTGAGCCCGATCAGCTTGACGCTGATGATGGTCGCGAACACGACGTCACCGAGCGCGAGGGCGCCGGCCGCGATAAAGACAATGCCGAGCAGTGCGCAAACCCAGAGTGGCGGAGGCCCCAGAGCTTCGATGCGGGAGCGGCTGTCAAACACCGTCATCGCCATCCCTCCAGATCCGAGATGATCTGCACGCTCCGGATGCTAGTGGCGAACCCGCGCTGTCGACATCCGACGAAACCCTGAGCCATGGGCCGGGAATGTGCGGATCTTCGGAGACGGCTGCACCGTCCAGTCTCATTGCAGGAATTGCCTGAAGCGACGAAGGGACAGAACGAACAATACTCCGCCGATCGCGAGCAACGCAGCGAACTGCGGCCACACCACGGTCAGACCGGCGCCGCGAAACAGGATGGCTTGGGCAAGGATCACGAAATGGGTGTTCGGCGCGGCGAGCATGATGTTCTGGATGATCTCAGGCATGCTCTCCCTCGGGGTCGTGGCCCCCGACAGCATCTGCAGCGGCATCAGCACCAGCATCAACAGGAGACCGAACTGCGGCATCGTGCCGGCGGACGTGGCGAGAAAGATGCCCATGCAGGTGGTCGCAAAGAGGTAGAGCACCGTGCCGATCAGAAACAATGGGATCGAGCCGTCGATCCGGACCGCCAGCAGTCCCTGAACGATGAAGACGAGCGACATGCTGGCTGCAAGGAAGACGACGAGCCCCATGGACCAGATCTTGCTCGCCATGACCTCGAACGGGGTCACCGGCATGACCATGAGATGCTCGATCGTGCCGTGCTCGCGCTCGCGGATCAGGGCTGCCCCGGTCAGGATGATCGACAGCATCGTGACCGACGAGATGATGTTGTTGACGGCTCCAAACCAGGTCCTGTTGAGCTCGGGATTGAAGCGTGCGCGGAGCGCCAGATCGATCGGCAGCGGCGCGGCCGAGCGATAGCGGGACAGGAATTCGCTGACCTCGTCGGTGACGATGGACTGGATGTAGCCGCTTCCGGTGAAGGCCTGCGACATCCGGGTTGCATCGACATTGAGCTGGACGGCGGGCGATCTTTGCGCGAGGAGGTCGCGCTGGAAATTCGGCGGGATGTTGAGCGCAAAGGTGTCGAGCCCCGAATCCATGCGGGCCATCATCTCGGATTGCGGGATCAGCCGGGGAATCGTGAAATAGGGCGGGCTGAACGCCGTGATGATGCGCGACGCGGCAGGCGAGCTGTCCTCGTCGACGATGGCGATCGCGGCCTGGTTGAGGGTCTCCGGTTGTGCGCTGGAAGAGGTATAGATCGAGATCGTGAAGGCATAGACGATCAGTATGAGCATCATGGGATCGCGGAGGAGCCCGCGGAGCTCCTTGATGCCGAGCTGAATGACATTGCCCATCTGCATCTAGCTTGCCTGCTTCTTGAGAAGCGCGACGCCGAGCGCGAGCAGCACCGGGACCGTGACGGCAAGAGCGAGGAAGGGTTCGGACAGATCGCCGAAGTCGAGACCCTTCGAGAAGGTGCCGCGCGTAATGGTGACGAAGTGGGAGGTCGGATAGATTCGTCCGATGACGGCGCCCGCGCCCTGGAGCGAGGAGACCGGATCGACCAGTCCCGAATATTGCGTGGCCGGGATCATGGTAAGCAGCGCCGTCGCGAAAATCGCGGCAATCTGGCTCGCCATGAACGACGAGATCACGAGGCCCATCGCAGTCGTGATGATGACGTACAGCAGCGCGGCCGAGGCGAAGGTGGCGAAGCTGCCCGTGAAGGGGACGCGAAAGACGAACACGGCAAAGGTGGTCAAGAGCAGGAAATTCAGCATCGCCAGCGCCACATAGGGAAGCTGCTTGCCGACGAGAAATTCGAGCCGCGTCACCGGGGTGACGTAGAAGTTGATGATCGATCCGAGCTCCTTCTCCCGCACGACGCTCAGCGTCGCCAGGATGGCGGGAATGATCAGGAGCAGGATCGGGATCACGGCCGGCGCCATCGCGACGATGCTCCTGATGGCGGGATTGTAGAGGAAACGGACCTCGATCTGGAAGTCGCCGGTGGCGGCGGCGCTGCCATGGAGCTGCCGGGCGCGCTGTGCCAGCCAGGTCGCGTGCATCGCCTGCACGTAGCCGCGCACCGTCTCGGCACGGGACGGCATTGCGCCGTCGACCCACGCGCCGATCTTGACGTTGCTGCCGCGCGCGACGTCGCGGCCGAATCCGGGCGGAATCTCGATCGCAAGACTGAGCTCGCCGTTGCGCATGCGGCGATCGAGATCGTCATAGTCGGTGATCGGCGCAAGCTCGGTGAAATAGCGTGAACCTGCGATCTGGAGCATGTAGTCGCGGCTGATCGTGCTGTCGTCGCGGTCTATGACGGCGAAAGAAAGGTTCTCGACGTCCATGTTGATGCCGTAGCCCATCACGAACATCAGGATCAGGCTGCCGAGGATCGCAAGTGTGGCGCGGATCGGATCGCGCCTGAGCTCGAGCGCCTCGCGCTGGGTATAGGCGAACATGCGGCGCGGATCGAAGACGCGCAAGGCGCCGTGCGCCTTCTCAGCCGTCTCGCCCGTGATTTGCGGCGCTGGCGATGCCCCGGCCGGATTCGTTGCCGCGATTGCATCCTCCAGGTAGGCCACGAAGGCTTGTTCGAGATTGCCGCCGCCGCGCCGGGCGGCAATTCCCGCCGGGGTGTCGCTGATCATCACTTTGCCGGCGTGCATCAGCGAGATGCGGTCGCAGCGTTCCGCCTCGTTCATGAAATGGGTGGAGACGAAGATCGTGACGTTGTCGTGCCGCGAGAGGTCGGACAGGATCTGCCAGAAGCCATCGCGTGCGATCGGATCGACGCCGGAGGTCGGCTCGTCCAGGATCAGGATATCGGGCGCGTGGATCATGGCGACCGCAAGCGACAGGCGCTGGCGGACGCCGAGCGGCAGAGCGTCGGGCAGGGCGTCGATGACCCCAGCGAGATCGAAGCGTTCGACCATCTCGCGGACCCGGTTGTCGATCGTATCCGGTGCAAGGCGGAACAGGCGCGCATGCAGCTCCAGGTTCTGACGGACGGTCAGCTCGCTATAGAGCGAGAATGCCTGCGACATGTAGCCGACGCGGCTGCGGACATTCATGTCTCTGGGGTCGACCTCGTGTCCGAACAGGCGCGCTTCACCCTCGCTGGCCGGCAGCAGCCCGGTGAGCACCTTCATCGTCGTGGTCTTGCCGCAGCCGTTGGAGCCGAGGAAGCCGAAGATCTCGCCGCGGGCGATGCGAAAGCTCACCTGGTCGACAGCGGTGAAGTCGCCGAACCTGACCGTGAGCCGCTCGGCTTCGATCGCGACGTCGTCGCCCTGGTCGCTTCCGCGAGGCGGGATGACCACCTCCCTGTGGGCCCGACGTTGCTCCTCCGGGAGCAGGGCGATGAAGGCGGAATCGAGATTGTCGGTATCTGTCTGCCGCAGCAGCTCTGCTGGCGTGCCGGTTGCGAGCACCCGCCCATCGTCCATCGCCACGAGCCAGTCGAACCGTGCCGCTTCCTCCATATAGGCGGTGGCGACGATGACGCTCATGCCGGGGCGATCTTTCCGAATGCCCTCGATCAGCTCCCAGAACTGGCGACGCGAGAGCGGATCGACGCCGGTGGTCGGCTCGTCGAGGATCAGCAGGTCTGGATCGTGGATCAGCGCGCAGCACAGGCCAAGCTTCTGCTTCATGCCGCCGGACAGCTTGCCCGCCGGCCGGCCGGCGAACGGCGCAAGGCCGGTGTCCCTCAGGAGCTGGCCTATTCGCTCCTCGCGTTCGTGCCGATCGTGACCGAACAGACGACCGAAGAAATCGACATTCTCGAACACGGACAGCGTCGGGTAGAGGTTCTTGCCGAGACCTTGCGGCATGTAGGCGATTTGCGGGCAGGTCTGTCGCCGGTGAGCGGCATCGGCCATGTCGCCGCCGAGCACGAGAACACGGCCTTGCTGGATCGCGCGCGCCCCTGCGACGATCGACAGCAGGCTCGACTTGCCGACGCCGTCGGGGCCGATCAAGCCGACCATGCGTGCCGGCGGAATCTCGAGCGTGATGCCGTCAAGCGCGCGCGTCGTGCCGTAGGACAGCCCGACCGCCTCGAGCCGTATCACCGGCGGTGGATCGGGCCTGTCGCTCATTTGACCAGATTTTCGGTGAGCCGCGCCGGCCATTCGGCGGAGGGATCGAGGCGAACGAAGGCGCGGCCCGGCAGGCCGGTCTTGACCTGCTCGATATTCCTCCGCAGCAGATCCGGCGCAATGTGCGCCCTGACCCGGAACATCAGCTTCTCGCGTTCCACCTCGGTTTCGACCGTCTTCGGCGTGAATTGAGCGACGCTGGCGACGAACGTCGCTCTGGCGGGAATGACCCATTGCGGCGCGGCGTCGAGGACGAGCCGGACCTCCGAACCGATCGCGACACGGCCAGCCTGTGCCGTCGGCAGGAAGAAGGTCATGAAGACATCGCCGAGATCGACGAGATTGAGCACGCGTCCGCCGGCGCTGAGAACCTCGCCAGGCTGGGCGACGCGGAACTGGACACGCCCGTCACGTGGCGCGCGAAGCGTCGAGTCGTTCAGATCGGCCTTGATGCTCTCGATCGAGGCTTTCGCCGCCTCGACCGCAGCCTCCGCATCGACCACTTGCGCCTCGGCCGCACCGATGGCGGCTTCCGAGCCGGCGAGCTGGGCTTCCGCCGCCGCGACGGCTGCGCGTGCGCCGTTGGCGGTCGCGCGGTCGTCGTCGAGCACCTGCTGGGACACGGCACTGGTCCTGATCAGCTGTTCGGAGCGCTGGAGCCTCCGGTCGGCTGCATCGTACTCCGCGCTGCGCTGCGCGATCACCGCGGTCGCCGTTTTCTTCTCGGCCTCACGTTGGGTGACGAGGCTCTTGGCCGTCTCGATTCCGATCTTGGCACGTCGCAGCTGGGCCTGTGCCTGGCGGGCCTGCGCCTCGAGTTGCACCGTATCCATCTGCGCCAGCGCCTGTCCGGCCGAGACCAGATCGCCTTCGCGCACCAGGATGTCGCGAATGCGCCCCGGTGTCTTGGTGGCGATATCGATCTCGACCGCCTCGATGCGGCCGTTGCCACTGGCGAATCCGCTTGGAAGACTGTCGCCCCTAAACGCCTGCCAAGCGAAGTAGCCGCCGACGCAGAGTGCGACGGCAACGAGGGCGATCAGCCAGCGTTTTCGATTAGGTGTCATGAGCCGGGCCGCTTTGTCGCGCAACGGGGTGGAAATAGCCGCATCCGCTCCGTCGATCCCGCGCAGGATCGCGAGCGCGATTCATCCTCGCCCCCGCGGTCCCAGCGTCAGATTGGTCACGCCAGCGGCGAGGTTCAGTCCGATCGACCGTTCGATCGACAGCGGCTGAAGCATGACGCTCCGGCGAGAGCCGCCGATCAGAACGTTGGCGCCGAGGCCAGGACCTAACGCGACATTGCCGCTTGCACCGACATATTGGCCGCGCAAGGTACCGGGACCGATCCGCGAGTTCTTGGCGAACACGACCCAGGACAGGGTGCCGGCGCTGGTTACGCCGATGTCGAGGCCGACGCGCCTGATCCGTCCCTCGTAGATATATGTCCGCTGCGGGTGCCGTCTGTAGAACGTGCAGCGCAGCGACTGCGCCGATCCGAGCACCAGTCCGACGCGCGGCGTCGACCAGCACAACAGCCTGCCGACCCGGAATGTTTCGGCCTGCGCGGGTGGTGCGACACCGCAAAACCATGTCAACGCAGCGATGGCTGCAACATGCCGGAACTTGTGCATTCAATCCTCCGCCTGGTTGCTCGTTCGCGGGGCGACGTGCGGCCGCCTGCGGTCCTGGCGCAGCCAGAACGAGATGGCGAGCCCGATCAGCAGCACGGCGCCGAGCAGGAAAAAGAAGATGGATTGCTTCAGCCAGGAGATCGCCGGCACGGCCGCGCCCATCGCAAGGCCAAGAAAGCTGATCTGCACCGACAGCAGGCTTACGCCCGCAAGGAACGTACCGAGCGCAAGCAAGGTCAGCAGGACGAGGCCGGTTGCCGGCGTGGGCAGCAATTGCTGGACGCCGGAAATCAGCATGATGTTCATCGTGACCAGGACTGCGATCCAGTGCAGCGCCTGTGTCCAGATCAGGCGGAACTGGTTGTCTCTGCCATCGGTCTCCGGCCATTTGGTCACGACGCAGACGACGCCGATGGCGAGCGCCAGAAATTCCCAATAGCCGGTCAAAGGCTGGTGCGAGACGTTGGTATAGGCGACGCCCGCGATGGCGAGCAGCAGCGCAACCAGATAGGGAAGCTGCTGCCACATGAATTGAGCCGTCCCCGATCGCGTCGGGGCGGTCTCGGGGAGATCGCTTTGCTGCGCGTCAATTCCGCTCATGACTGATCGCTCGCAATCGTTGCCGGCCTCGGATCGTCGCCAAGATAGTCCTCGACATAGAACCTGATGATCGCGACCCGGCCGATGGCGACGAGCGGCATCGCGAGCGCGATGCCGAGGACGCCGAACAGGGAGCCGAGGAGGACGATCGCGACCAATGTCCAGGCCGGCGGAATCTCGACCGCCTGGCGCTGGATCAGGGGACCGATCACATACCCTTCGATCGACTGGATGATGGTGTAGATCACGACGGCCCAGATCAGCAGCGATGCGCCGAGCGGCATTGCCACGAGCGCGATCGGGATCGCGGCAACGATCGGGCCGAGATAGGGAATGAAGTTCGACAGGCCTGCCTGAAGCCCCAGCACGAAAGGCCCGGGCAGCCCAATGAGATAGAGTGCGATCCAGACGCACAACGTCATCAGGGCAATGCGGATCAACTGACCGACAAACCAGAGCCGCATGATGCTGCCCATCTCATCCATCACGGCGCGCGCACGGGCGCGGTATGAGTGCTTGACCAGCATGACCAGGCTTTCGCGATGGCCGGTGGGATCGAAGGCGAAGAGGATGCCGAGGAACAGGATCACGAGCACGGCGGACAGGAAGCTCGATGCCCCGCCGAGCAGAAATTGAGCGTGGCTGAAGAACCGGCCCTGATCGGCGAACAGCCATTGAGCGAAGTCGCGGCCCCATTCCGGGCCGAGCAGGTCCACGCCATATGACAGCAAGTGCTCCTGGAGCACGTCGACTTGGGCATCCATGACTTTCAGCAGCAAACGCGTCTGTTCCGGCAACTTGCCCGCGCCCCAGGCAATGCCAAAGCCTGAGAGTGCGGACAGCAGCAGAAGCACGAGCGTCAGACGCCAGGCGCGGCTGATCGGAACGATCGAAGCCAGCGCTCGCGCGGCGGCGTCGAGCAAGGCCGCGAACAGCACGCCGGCGAAGACGATGAGCAGGCTGGAGACTGTCTGCCATATCAGGAACAGGGCAACGCCCGCGGCGAGCAGGGAGAGGCCGACGGCGAGCATGCTCCTTGGTTGCTCGGCGCCGTCCGGCCGTTCGGCAGCGGTCAGAACGACCTCGCGGAATCGATCTGGTCCCATCCTGGAATCGCTCATCGGTCGATCCATCGCCAGGCATCTCCGGCGCAATGCCGCTGCCGGCCGTGGGGCGCCTCCGCAATGGCATCAGGTACGGACGCGACGGCTGCCATAATGCGGGTGTCGGCCGCCGCGATGACGCCAGTAGCGGTGCTTGAACGGATTGGTGTTGGTGTTGGGAACTGCCTCCTCCGGCGCAGCCGCACCTGTCTGCGCTGGTGCCGCCGCGCCAGTGTCCTTCGGTTGCGCGATCGAGAGGGATGGGATGGCGGTGGCCACCAATCCGGCCAAGATCAGGCCGCGACCAATGGCGTGAATGTTCATTGCCCGCCTCCATGCACTCAGGGGACCATGCCTCGGATCGAGACGGCTCCGACGGCAGGCAATCTTAGAAGTGCGTGTGGTGTGCGCACATCGGGGATTCTCTGTAGGCGGTGAGGGCAGGAAATCGGCAGGCGCAGTCGACGCGCAACGCCGTCAGGGCGCTGCGACTAAAGAGGCGGCGCCCAGGCGCTCACGAACAGGAGGCGGAGGCCGGCCGCACGGCAACGAGCACGACGCTGCCGCGGAAGAACTCGCCGGCCCTGGCGAGTTCGGCGGCAAGATGCCGGGCATGCCGGACGGCCGCATCCTGATCGATGCAGTCCTGTCCGATGCGATCGGGACAGACACCGTATTTGTCAGCGATGTGGAAGAAGAAGCGCATGCCCCGGATTAGGGCAGACGGGCGCGGGCTTCCAAGTGACAAAGGCGTAAGGCGCCTACGCCGAAAGGCTTAGGCGCCATGGTCTTGCGGATCGGTAACGTGAGCCTGGTGGTGGCTGCTTGGCCCTTCGCCGGTTGCAGCGCGCGGGTGGTTACCGCCTGCACCATTCGGGTGATTGGCCGATGTCGCTCGGCCGGCACGAGCGATAGCGTCGCTGTCCTCTGTAAGATCCAGAGGAGGCCAACCATGTCCAATCTCGACCAGAACCTGACCACTCCGCAGACGGCCGGCAGTGCGAGCGCGGTGGACGCCGGATTGCACGACTACATGCTGCGGATTTACGGCTACATGGCTGGAGGTGTCGGTCTGACCGCGCTCGTCGCCTGGCTGACCTACGAGATCACCGGTCCCGCGCTGCTCCAGAGTCCATGGATGTGGCTGTTCATCTTGGCGCCGCTCGCGCTGGTGTTCTTCATCGGCTCGCGCATCAATACGCTGTCGGTACCGACGGCGCGGCTGCTGTTCTTCATCTATGCGGCCCTGATCGGCATATCGCTCTCGATCTTGCTGCACATGTATACCAGCTCGTCGATCGCCCGCGTCTTCTTCGTCGCCGCGGCGAGTTTCGGCGCGCTCAGCATCTTCGGCTACACGACGCGGCGCGATCTCTCCGGCCTCGGCACCTTCCTGTTCATGGGGCTGATCGGAATCATCATTGCGAGCCTGATCAACCTGTTCCTGTCGTCGAGCACGCTCGATTGGCTGATCTCGATCGTCGGCGTCGGCGTGTTTGCCGGCCTTACGGCCTACGATACGCAGCGGATCAAGGCGATGTATGACAGCGCCGATGACCATACCTCCGCAGGCCGCAAGTCCGTCATCGGCGCGTTGTCGCTCTATCTCAACTTCCTGAACCTGTTCCTGATGCTGCTGCGCCTTGCCGGCGGCCGGCGCTAAAGACGCGGAGGGACGGCGGCTCAGGCCGCCGGCCGATCCACAGCGCTCTCCAGGGCATCGCGCAGGATCTTTTCCTTGGTCTCGTCGAGCGAGGTCTTGAGCACCACGCCGCCGGCGTCCTTGATCTCCTTGATCACCTTGTCCGCGGTCATGTGCTTGATCAGCACGAAAAGGGCCGCGTTGCCGGACTTGAGGTTGGCGGACAGGCTCTTCATGAAGGCATCATCGATGCCGAAGTCGGAAAGCGCTCCGCCAAGTGCGCCCGACGCCGCGCCGACCGCGACCCCCAGGATCGGATTGAGAAAGAGGACGCCGATGAGAAGACCCCAGAAGCTGCCCGTCATCGCGCCCATGGCGGTCGTGTTGACGAGCTGATTGAGCTTGATGCCGCCCGAATCCGTCTTCACCGCGATCACGGCGTCGCTGATGGTGATCAGATATTCCTTTTGCAGCTTCAGCAGTCGCTGACGCACTTCCTCGGCTTTCGCTTCGGACGGATACACGATCGCGACAAGATCCGACATGGACACCTCCCGTTGGGTCGAAGGATAGGCACCGGAACAGCCCCTTTCAGCTTATCGCGCGAGCGTCGCTTTCGGGATCGGATGAAACCCTGGAGGCAGCGGATGAATGTCCCGATGGGCGAGCTCGCGCCTGGCGCGTATTTCGCTTAGGGACCTCAGTTCGAAAAATCCGTATCTGCTGCCTTTTACTCGTTCCTGGCCGAACCCGGGCGCCGCATGCGATCGTGGCACAAGCTGCATAGTCGTGCGCCCGCAGAGCGGGCGTCACGAATTCGAGATTTTATTCCCATCGCAATGCTACCTGTTGGTGTGAGCCCGGTTCGGGGTGTATAGTCAGTTGGCTCCAGGGGGCGCGGGCTTTCCGGAGCCGGGTTGTGGATGTTTTGCGGGTGGGGGCCCTCGACGTACTTTCGGTGCCGAAAGGCGCCCGAATAGAGTGAGCGCGTACCGTGAAACCGCATGGCCGTCCCCCCACCGAGTTGCCTCGAACCAGCCTCGGGAACTGGCTGCGAATAGGTTCTGACGAGTCGATCGAGGCGCTCCATTGGAAGTTTTCGACGGATCTTCTGTTCGTCGTCCGCCCGTCCTTTGAAGGGCGGTTCGCCTACGAGGCGATCAATCCTGAATTCGAATCTCATCTCGGCCTCTCGTCGAAGGACGTCCGCAACATGGATGTCTTCGACTGCATGAGCGGAGATGATGCCAGAGCCGTCTGCGAGACGCTTCGGGCGTGTCTCGCCGAAGGCGCCGAGATCCGCATCCGGCAGCGTCTCGCGCTCGGCGGCTCGCCCCGGAACATGGAAACGATCGTGATGCCGGTCGTCGATCCATCGGTCGGCGGCGTGGTCAGACTGATCGGTAGCCATCGTGCCATACGCAACGGTTCCCGCGAGAGCGTCATCGAATGCGACGACGGCCTCGCCATGGATGTCGGCCTGTTGTCCATCCAGGAAGGCATCCAGCAACGGATCGCGTCGGACCTTCACGATTCGACCTGTCAGCATTTGATTGCCGCCAGCCTTGGCCTGATGCGGGTCCGGAGCCATCTCGGCGAGACGGCCTCGGCCGGGCAGCTTTGCGACGAGATCGATGCGTCGATTGATGAGGCGCTCCGGGAGATCCGCGCCTTTGCCTATCTGCTGCACCCCCGGAACCTGGCGGGAGAGGGCCTGAAGGCCACCATTGAACGATACGCGGAAGGATTTGCGGCGCGCACGTCGTTGCGGGTGACGGTCGACATCGTGCCGGAGGTCGATCGGTTGCTCTACGAAACCAAGCGCTCGTTGCTGCGCGTCGTCCAGGAGGCCCTGACCAACGTTTTCCGTCACGCGAAGGCGACGGAGGTGGCGATCATCATCGATGTGGCCGACGACTGGTTCCACATGACGGTCCGCGACAACGGACGCGGTCTCCCGGCAGAGCCCGGCCGGCGCGGCACCAAGACGGCATCGATCGGGGTTGGAATTCCGGCGATGCGGGCACGGCTGCACGAGATTGGCGGCACGCTCGACATCCATCCCAATCGGGCAGCGCCGCAATCCGGCACGGTCTTGTACGCAGCGTTTCCTTATGGCCTGGCGACAGGGGACAATCGGCGAAGAGACACGACAACGACGAGGGCCCGCGCAGGGACCCGGTCGAGGAAAGAACACTAGCCCCCGCGGTGCCAGGTCCGGGGTCCGGACCGAAACGCCGTGAAAGGATACCGGAGCGTTCTGCCATGAAGCGAATTCTCATTGCCGACGATCACGAGGCGGTACGGTCGGGATTACGGGCGGTGATCGAGCAGCGGGCGGATTGGGAGGTGGTGGCGGAGGTGAACGATGGCGGCAAGGCGGTGGCCGCCGCGATCGAGAGCCGGCCCCATGTCGCCATCGTCGACTTCTCCATGCCGCGCATGACCGGCGTCGAGGTGGCGCGGCGGATCCGGGATTATCCGCTGCAGACCGAGGTGCTGATCTTCACGGTGCACAATTCGGGCCTGCTGGCGCAGCAGGCGTTCGAGGCCGGGGCGCGCGCATTCCTGGTGAAGTCCGATGCCAACAAGCTGCTGCTTGCTGCAGTCGAATCGCTGCTGCTGCACAGGCCGTTCTGCAACAGAAGCTGCTCGGCGGAACTCGATCGCGGGCCTGCAGCCGATGGCAAGCGCCACGACGAGCTCACGGCGCGGGAGCAATTGGTGGTCAAGCTGGTTGCCGAAGGCTACAGCAACAAGGGGATCAGTGCGATCCTCAACCTCAGGGTCAAGACGACCGAAGCCCACCGGGCGGCCGCGATGCGCAAGCTCGAGGTGAACTCGACGGCAGGGCTGGTTCGCTACGCCGTCCGGGCCGGACTTGTCGAGGCTTGAGACTGGAACATCGATGCGGTGTTCCGGCGTCAGGACCTTCGCCGTGGAATATCAGGGTTTTGCTGGATAACGCCCGCGGCCGCTGCCCCTATGATCGCCAGCGTCGTTGACGGCCTCGCGGGCAAAGCGGGAAAACGGGAACGATGCCGTGAAGCGCATCTTGATTGCGGACGATCATGAAGTCGTGCGTTCCGGTCTGCGCGCGATCGTCGAAACGCATTCCAACTGGATCGTGAGCGGAGAGGCGACCAACGGCGAGCAAGCGGTTGCGCTGACGCTCGAAACCAGGCCGGATATCCTGATCGTGGACTATTCCATGCCGATCATGAACGGCCTGGAGGTCAGTCGCCGCCTCAAGGCGCTCCATCTTCGTGCCGAAGTCCTGATCCTGACGATGCACGAGAGCGAGGAGCTTCTGACCGAGGCCATCCTGGCGGGGGTGCGCGGTTTCCTGTTCAAGTCGGACGCCCGCAAGCACCTGATCTTCGCGATCGAGGCTCTGCTCGACGGCAGGCCCTATTTCACCAGCATCCTGCTGGAGAAGCTGCTTCACGATTACCAGATGAACAAGCAGAACCGGGTCGACATGCTGCTGACCTCGCGCGAGCAGAGCGTGGTCCAGCTGATCGCGGAAGGGCATACCAACAAGTCGATCAGCACGATCCTGAAGCTGAGCGTGAAGACCGTCGAGACCCACCGCGCCTCGGCCATGCGCAAGCTCAGGATGTCATCCACCGCCGAGCTCGTCCGTTATGCCATTCGCAAGAAGCTGGTCGCGCCCTGAGGCCATCACGCCACGTCGCGCGCCTCGGCACAGGCGAGACGTCGCGTGCTCCGCTGAGGCTCGCGATCTGCAACGAATGCGCGGTACAGCGCGACGGATACGAGCCAAGCCAACCCGAACAGGCCGATCACCATGAAGCCGAGATCCGCAAGGCTCTCGTTGAGACCGGCAATGGCCGACCACAAATGGCCTGACAGCTCGAACTGCCTGCCGAGCAGGCCGAGCGCCTCCACCCCGCCGATGAAGAGTGCGATGACGACCGACGCCCCGGTGATCGTGAGATTG
Organism: Bradyrhizobium sp. B117; assembly: GCF_038969555.1. Classification (NCBI taxonomy): domain Bacteria; kingdom Pseudomonadati; phylum Pseudomonadota; class Alphaproteobacteria; order Hyphomicrobiales; family Nitrobacteraceae; genus Bradyrhizobium; species Bradyrhizobium sp. B117. The sequence goes on along the minus strand of NZ_CP152414.1, from coordinate 6,529,091 downwards.
TACCAGAGCTTGCGCAGCGGATCGACGAAGGCCCATCGATAGGCGTTCACCATCAACACACTGTCGGCAGTGTCGACCAGTGCCATGCCGGCGGCAAACAATGCCGGAAACACCAGGACGCTCCCGGCTGATCCGCCGCGAACCGCTTCCGCTGCAGAGATGCTCATCAGGCCGATTGCGGTTGCCGTATCGAAGCCGAGCCCGAACAGGAAGCCGAGCGGATACATGTGCCAGGTCTTGGTCACGATGCGGAACGCCGGGTTGAGCAGGCGCGCAAGTACGCCCGCGCCGGGAGCAGCGTCGAGGTGTTCCATATGGTGGCTTGCCTTCCGGTGTACAGATCGGAAGGTGCGCCACAGGCCGATGAAGATGGCAAGATTGATCAGCGCGATCAGCAGCAGAAACCCGGCCGAAACCGAAGTGCCGATCAGGCCGCCAATGCGCCTGCCCGGGCTGTCATCACTCCAAAAGCCGATTGCGGTTTCCGACAGCAGCATGGTCGCCGCCACGACCACGCTGGAGTGGCCGAGCGCGAAATAAAGTCCGGCGCATTTCGGCGCACCGCCCGCCTGGATCAACTTGCGCACCGCGTTGTCGATCGCGGCGATATGATCGGCGTCGACGGCGTGACGCAGGCCGAACACCCAGGCGAGCAGGGCGGTGGCCATGACCACTGGACGGTCGGCGAACAGCGCGAATGCCCAGAGCCACGCCGCGGCATTGGCGAAGATGAGCCCGCCGAACAGCAGGGCGGTGCCGAGCTCGAAACCTCGCAAAGACCGCTTCGTCGCCTGGTTCGTCGCCTGGGCCACCATGGCCGCACCTCGGTGTGAGCTTCATCAAAGGCCATCATACTGACCAAGGCAAGAGCCGAGCATGACGACATCGGCCCATTGGTATTTCCCGATCTCCGACTGAGTAGAACACCGGATGATTCTTGCCGGAGAGTTGTTCCAACGTGATTGCGGTCCTTGGGAGCCGGGCTTCGGGAGAATCCCATGCAGCTAACCCCGCGAGAATTCGACAAGCTGCTCGTCCACATGTTGGCCGACGTGGCGCTGAAACGACGGGCCAAAGGCCTCAAGCTCAACTATCCCGAAGCGGTCGCCGTGATTTCGGCGGCGGCCCTCGATGGCGCGCGCGCCGGCAAGACGATCGAGGACGTCACCAACGAGGCGCGCACCGTTCTCACCAAGGCCGACGTCATGGATGGCGTCGCCGATCTCATCGCCATGGTGCAGGTCGAGGCCGTGTTCACCGATGGCAGCCGCCTGGTCACGGTGCATACGCCGATCCAGTGAACGCTTGGAGGAGGTCGACATGGCCGGACCAAAACTGGGCCCCAAGATTGCCGCCGATGTCGATCCGGCCACGTCGAGTGTACCGGTTGGCGGCTATGTGTGCAGCCCGGCGGCGATCACCTTCGATGCCGATCGACCGGTGACCGCGCTCAAGGTGCGCAATGCCGGAGATCGCCCCATTCAGGTCGGCTCGCACTTCCATTTCTTCGAGGTCAATCCCGCACTGGTATTCGACCGCGCCGCGGCGTTCGGCCTGCATCTGAACATTCCGTCCTCGACCGCAACGCGGTTCGAGCCCGGCGACGAGCGCGAGGTTCAGCTCGTTCCCTACGGCGGCAAGCGCGCCGTCTATGGCTTCAACAATCTCGTCGATGGTCCGACCGCCGGCAAGAACGCCGCCACGGTGAAATCCAGGGCGGTGGCGCTGGCCACGGAACGGGGCTTTCGTTCCTCGCAGACCAAGGCGTGATGTGGCAATTTCTTGAACGAGGACCGTGATGGCGACCATCTCCCGGCAGGAATATGTCGGCCTGTTCGGGCCGACGACAGGCGACCGGATCCGCTTGGGCGATACCGGTCTGTTCGTTGAAATCGAGCGCGACCTGCGCGGCGGCTACGGCGACGAAATCGTCTTCGGCGGCGGCAAGAGCATGCGAGAAGGCATGGGCATGGACAATCAGGTGACGCGGGCGGGCGGCGCACCCGACCTCGTGATCACCAACGTGACCGTCATCGACGCGATGCTGGGCATCGTGAAGGCCGATGTCGGCATCAAGGATGGGCGCATCTGTGCCATCGGGAAGTCCGGCAATCCCCAGACGATGGATCGCGTCACGCCCGGCCTGGAGCTGGGTCTGGCGACCGACGCGATCTCGGGCTCGCATCTCATCCTGACGGCCGCCGGCATCGACACGCACATCCATTTCATCTCGCCGCAGCAGGCCGAGGCCGCGCTTTCGAACGGCACGACCACCTTGATCGGGGGCGGGACCGGTCCTTCGGACGGATCCAACGCCACGACGGTCACGTCGGGGCCGGGCAACATCAGCATGATGCTGCGCGCGTTCGAGAACTGGCCGCTCAACGTCGGCATTCTCGGCAAAGGACACGGCCACGGCAAAGCGGCCTTGGTTGAACAGATCGAGGCGGGGGCGGTCGGCGTCAAATGCCACGAGGACTGGGGCACCACGCCGGCTGTGCTTCGCTCCGCGCTCACGGTCGCCGATGAGACCGATACGCAGGTCTGCATCCACACCGACACGCTGAACGAATCCGGCTTCATCGACGATTCGATCGCGGCGTTCGAGGGGCGAACGGTTCATTCGTTCCATACCGAAGGATCCGGCGGCGGCCACGCGCCCGACATCATCAAGATCGCCGGGCTTCCCAACGTCCTGCCGTCGTCGACCAATCCCACGCTCCCCTACGGCATCAATTCGCAGGCGGAGCTCTACGACATGATCATGGTGTGTCACCACCTCAGCCCCGACATCCCCTCGGATGTCGCGTTCACCGAGAGTCGCATCCGCGCTGAAACCATCGCCGCGGAAAACGTCCTTCAGGACCTCGGCGTCATCTCGATGTTCTCGAGTGACTCGCAGGCGATGGGACGGATCGGGGAATGCTGGCTGCGCTGCATTCAGACCGCGGACGCGATGAAGACCGGACGGGGCAAGCTGCCGGAGGACGCGCCGGGCAACGACAATTTCCGGGTGCTGCGCTACGTCGCGAAGATCACCATCAATCCCGCAATCGCGCATGGCATCGCAGACGTGCTCGGCTCGGTCGAGGTCGGCAAGATCGCCGATCTCGTGCTGTGGGAGCCGGCCTTCTTTGGCGCCAAGCCGAAGATCGTGATCAAGAACGGCTTCATCAGTTGGGCGGTGATGGGCGATCCGAACGCCTCGCTGCCGACGCCGCAACCGACCTATTACCGGCCCATGTTCGGCGCCTATGGCGATGCGCTGGCGGCCAATTGCATCACCTTCGTCTCCGGCGCCGCGCATGCCGCGGGCGTCAAGGAACGGCTGGGTCTGCGCCGCCAGGTGATGCCGGTGCGGAACGTGCGCAAGATCGGAAAGCAGAACATGGTTCGCAATACCGGCACGCCGAAGATCGAGGTCAGTCCGGAGACCTTCGCCGTGACCGTGGACGGCAAGCACGCGACCGTTCCGCCGCTGACGACAGTGTCGTTGAACCAGAAATATTTCTTCAGCTGAGGATCGGCCATGATCATGATCGAAAGCGTCCTGGGCAATTCCGCCGATCCGGTGTGGGCAGGGCGGCTGTCGGACGCCGAGATAGATCTGGTCGAGATCGACCAGTGGGAGGCGCAGAAGAGCCGTTTTCGCAAGACCACGGCCAAAGGCGCGCAGGTGGCGGTCTCTCTCGATCGCCACACGCATCTTTGCGACGGGGATATCCTGCTCTGGGATGAGCGGACGCATGCGGCGCTGGTGGCGCGGATCGAGCTTCGGGACGTCATGATCGTGCATCTGGACGAGCTGACTGCCGTAGTGCCCGACCTCGCGATGCGGACTTGCGTCGAGCTCGGCCACGCCATGGGCAACCAGCACTGGCCGGCCCTGGTCAAGGGCACGTGCGTCTATGTCCCGCTCACCGTCGATCGCAAGGTGATGGCCTCCGTCATGAAGACGCACCACTTTGAGGGCATCCATTACGAATTCGTCTCCGGACGCGAAGTCGTTCCTTACCTCGCTCCGCATGAATCCCGCCGGCTGTTCGGCGGCGCCGAAGGGCCGGTGCATTCTCACGCGCACGAGAGCCACGTCCACGACGCGGCGGAGGCTGGGCAGATCAACGGACATTCGCAGGCGCATGTCCACGCTCACCCGGCCACCGCTCCTCACCAACGAACCTCGCCGGTAACGGCCGGCTCCGCGCGTGATCACCGCAAATGACAATGCGGGCGCACCGAGGACCGCCGCATCGCTCTCGCGGCTGCTCCAGTTTGGCGACTCGATGTTTCCCGTCGGCGCGTTCTCGTTTTCGTCCGGACTGGAATCCGCCGTTCAGCAGGGCGTCGTCACTGACGTGGCCACTCTGCGAGCCTTTGCGCTGACGGCGCTGGAACAGGCGGCGCGCGGTGACTGCGTCGCCCTGATCGCTGCGCATCGCGCGGCCCTCGCCGGAGACATCGAGACCCTCGCGCGCATCGACGCGCAGGTCTATGCGCGCAAGCTCTCGGGCGAAGCGCGGGTAATGTCGGTTCGCATGGGCCGGAAGTTCACGGACATGGGTGTCGAGGTGGTCGGCGCGCCGCTGCTTTGCACCTGGCGTGAATGCATTGCGAAGGCGGTCACTCCGGGCTGCTACCCGATCGCATTGGCGATCAATTTCGCGGTGCAGGAGTTGCCGGCTTATGAGGCGTTCGTCGTGCACCAGTATGGGGTGGCGACGACGATCCTCGGTGCGGCGCTGCGGCTGATGAAGATCAGCCACATCGAAACGCAGCGGATTCTCTACGAGCTCACCGGGCAGGCGGAGGCGATGTACGCGATCGCCGCGACGGCGCGGCTGTCGGACATGGCCGGCTTTGCGCCCCTCGCCGAGATTCTGGCCGCTGTCCACACGAGAGCGCATGTGCGCCTGTTCATGAACTGACGTCGAATGGAGTCCCGTCATGTCGAAGAGTATCACGCGCATCGGTATCGGCGGCCCGGTGGGGTCGGGAAAGACGGCGATCGTCGAAGCCATTACACCGCGCCTGCTCGAGCTCGGCATCAAGGTGCTCATCATCACCAACGACGTGGTGACGACCGAGGACGCCAAGCACGTTCAGCGGACACTCAAGGGCATCCTGCTCCACGAGCGCATCATCGGCGTGGAGACGGGCGCCTGCCCCCACACCGCCGTGCGCGAAGACCCGAGCATGAACCTCGCCGCGGTCGAGGATATGGAGCGGCGCTTCCCCGATAGCGACGTCGTGCTGATCGAGAGTGGAGGGGACAATCTGACCCTGACCTTCTCGCCCGCCTTGGTGGACTATTTCATCTATGTGATCGACGTCGCCGCGGGCGACAAAATCCCGCGCAAGAACGGGCCCGGGATCACCTATTCCGACATCCTCGTCATCAACAAGACCGATCTTGCCCCTCACGTCGGAGCCAGCCTCGAGGTGATGAGGCGGGATTCGCAGCTGATGCGCGGCGCAAAGCCGTTCCTGTTCACCAACTGCAAGACGGGCGAAGGCATTCCGGAGCTGGTGGGGCTGATCGAGCGGGAGTTCCTGTTCGACATCAATCCGCGCGAACGGCGGTTGGCATGATACCGGCAGCGTTCCATCCCTGGTCTCGGGCCGAGGCTCTCGGCGCATCGATGCCGGAATTTGCGTCCTTTCAGGACGAGCCGCCGCAGATGCGCAGCGGCACTGTCGGAAAGACCGGGTTCCTGCGCCTGGGCTTCGAGCAGCGCGCCGGCCAGACCATCCTGACCGATTTGCAACGCCGCGCGCCCTATATGGTGCAGCGGCCGCTCTACTGCGACGAAGCGATCCCAGGCCTGGCGAGCGTGTTCCTCATCACCACCACCGGCTGCGTGTTGCAGGGAGACCGGCTCGGTCTCGACATCAGCCTTGGTCCAGCTGCGCAGGTTCATCTGACGTCACAGTCGGCCACCAAGATTCATGCGATGGACGCCAACTACGCGGCGCAAAGTCAGACGATCACGCTCGCCGACGATGCCTATCTGGAGTTTCTCCCCGATCCCGTGATTCCGCACCGGCACTCGCGGTTTCTCAGCGACACGCAGATCTGCATCGCGCCGTCGGCGACCTTGCTGTTCTCGGAAATCATTCAGCCCGGCCGCAAGCACCATCATCCCGACGAGTGCTTTGGCGCAACGGTGTTGTCGATATCGACCTCGGCCGCGCGGCCCGATGGCCGATCCCTGTTCGCGGAGAAGCTCGTGATCGAGCCGCAGCGCTACCAAATGCGGCAGACGGGTGTGATGAACTCCTTCGACGTACTCGCCAACGTGATCCTGTGCACGCCGATGGAGAGGGCGGAGCGCATCCACGAACGCATGCAGGCGGCGGTCGACCTCGCGGAAGGCATCGCCTTCGGCGCGTGTCGCCTGCCGAATGAGGCCGGCCTGATCTTCAAGGTGCTCGGCCGGGAAACGGCGCAGGTGAAGGCCAAGGTACGCGAATTCTGGGGGATAGTCCGCGAGGAGGTCGTCGGTGCCGCGCTGCCGCCGCCGTATTTGTGGCGGTAGCGAGCGCTGCCGACGGCTTGCCGGCCGGACAAGTTCGAGGAGGCAGCAATGGAAAAGATCTTGGCCAACTGGGAAAGCCTCTCGGTGTCGTCAGGCGCGTTGCGGTTCCTGGACACCAATCTGCGCGGCATTGGACAGGTCATGTTCCAGGATAATCCGCTGAGCGGGGCGCTCTTCCTCGCCGCGATCGCCTGGGGCTCCTACGCTGCCGGCACGCCCCAGGTCGCGATCGCCGGCGTGCTCGCGGTTATCGTCTCGAACCTGACCGCGCTATGGCTTCACGTCGAAAGCGAGCCGCTTCATTCCGGTCTCTATGGTTTCAACGGCATTCTCGTCGGCCTCGCGCTGGCGACGTTCCTGGCGCCCGGACCGCTGCTGTGGGTGTACGTGATCCTGGGAGCGGCCGTCTCCGTGGTCGTGATGCTTGCCACCACGAACGTCGTCAAGCCGTGGGGAGGCGCGCTCACATTTCCGTTCGTGCTCACGACGTGGCTTCTCCTGCTGGCCACGTATGGGTTTTCCGGGCTTGCGGGAACGGCGCTGCCGTCCGGCGCAGTCGTGGCCGCCTTCCAACCCTACAAGGCGAGCCCGCTCCAGCTGATCGACCTCGCCAATGGCGTGGTCCTGAGCATCTCCCAGGTGTTTCTGAAAGCCAGCGGCATAGCGGCGCTGCTCCTGCTTGCGGGACTCGCCGTGAGCTCGCTCGCAGCAGCCGCCTTCGCACTCGGGGGAGCGGTCTTGGCTGTGTTGACGGCCCATCTTTTCGGCGCCGAGAGCGATCTGATCACCGGTGGTCTGCTTGGGTTCAGTCCGGTTCTCACGGCGATCGCGCTTGGGACCGTCTTCTATCGACCGAGCTGGCGCGTCGCGGCCTACGCAGCCCTTGCGACGGTGTTTACGGTGATCGCCCAGGCGGCCTTGAACGTGGCGTTGACCCCGTTTGCCATCCCGGCGCTCACCGCGCCGTTCGTGCTGGTGACGTGGCTGTTCCTGTTGCCGCGACAGCGGTTGGAGACGGTCGCTCCTGTCGCAAACGACGTCGAAAAGCCTGTCGCGGGAGCTTGATCCGCAACGCGGCGATCATCGCTCCGAAATTGCTGGAAGGTGCACCATGGGATTGCTTGGGGTGTTGATCGGACTAGCGCTGCTGATGTGGCTCGCGTACCGGGGCGTCAGCGTGCTGCTGGTCTCTCCGCTGGCGGCGCTCATCGCGGCCGCATTCTCGGGCGAACCGTTGCTAGCTCAGTGGACGCAAACATTCATGAGCGGGGCGGCGCGGTTCGTCGCCCAATGGTTTCCCATGTTCATGCTGGGCGGATTGTTCGGCAAGCTGATGGGGGACAGCGGCTCGATCAGCGCCATCGCGCAGGGTTTGACGAAAAGACTGGGAACCACCCGCACGATATTGGCGGTGGTGATCGCCTCGGCGATCGTGACCTACGGCGGCGTGAGCGTGTTCGTCGCATTCTTCGTGCTGGTACCGATGGCCCACGAGATGTTTCGGGCCGCGGATCTCCCGCGCCGTCTGCTGCCGGCAACGATCGGGCTGGGTGCATTCACGTTCACGATGTCGGTGATGCCCGGAACGCCCTCAGTCAACAACGCCATTCCGATGCCGTACTTCGGCACGACCACCTTCGCGGCCCCGGGGCTCAGTATCATCGCATCCATTATCATCTTCGTTTTCGGGATGTGGTGGCTTGGCCGGGCCGAGACGGCCGCTCGCAAGGCCGGCGAGGGATACGGCGGCGGGGCGAGCTTCACTCCTGTCGTGAGCGAGATCGTGCGCGAGCAGGCGGCGCCGGCAGGCGACTTCGATCCGGCCGAGCTGCCGCACGGCAAGCCGGCTGAAAGCGGGCCTAGCTTCGCGCTGGCCGTGCTGCCGCTCGTCGTCGTCATCGGCACGAATTTCCTGATGTCGCTTGTTGTGTTTCCGCGGCTCGATTTTTCGTTTCTGTCCGAGGAGCAGTGGGGCGGCACGACGATCGGGGCCGTGTCCGGCGTCTGGTCGGTGATCGTCGCGCTCATTGCGGCAAACCTGACCGTCCTTCTCGTCAACCTGCGACGCTTGCCATCCGTGCGTGAAAGTCTCGACGCCGGCGCGAATTCCGCAGCCCTGCCGATGCTGATGATCGCGAGCCTTGTCGGCTTCGGCGCGGTCGTGGCCGCATTACCGGCATTTGCGACGGTTCGCGACGCGGTCTTCTCGATTCAAGGCGGACCGCTCGTCTCGCTGGCCGTCTCGATGAATGTGCTGGCGGGGCTGACCGGGACCGCCTCCGGCGGCATGGCCATCGTGCTCAATGCATTTGGCGACGATTTCATGCGCCTGGCAACCGAGCATCACCTCGCTCCGGACTTGTTGCATCGCATCACGACGATGAGCGCCGGCACACTGGACGCGCTTCCCCACAACGGCACCGTGCTCCTGCTGTTGCAGATCAGCGGTCTCACCCACCGTGAAAGCTATCTCGACATGGTGATGACCGTGATCGTCAGCTGCATCATTGCGCTCGTGGTCGTCCTGATCCTGGGGTCGATGTTCGGATCGTTCTGACTCATCCCGCAAGAAATCCGCCGTCCACCGCGACCACCGTACCAGTCGCATATTGCGAAGCTGGCATGCAGAGGAATGCGACTGCGCCGGCGATGTCTTTTGGTTGTCCCCAGCGCTTGAAGGCGGTGCGGTCGGCGATGCGCTGATGATGTGCGCGATCGGTGCGGCCGGCGGCGTTGATCGCGGTTTCGATGTAGCCGGGTGCCACCGCATTGACGCGGATACCCTCCTCGGCCCACTTGAGGGCGAGTGCCTTGGTCAGCATCACGACGCCGCCCTTGCTGGCGCAATAGGCAGGGATTCGCGGCAGCGCCAACGTCGCATTCATCGAGGCGATGTTGACGATCGAGCCCTTGCTCTCCGCGAGCAGTGGACGGAACGCCATGCAGGTCCGGAACGTGCCGGTGAGATTGACGTCGAGCACCTTCATGAAGGTCTCGATCTCAAATTCCTTGTCGCGTACGAGAATGCCGGCGCAGTTGACAAGCGCATCGACGCGCTTGTGCTGGCGGGCGAATGACGTCACAGCGTCATCATCGGTGACGTCGAGCGTCGCGAGTGTGAGGCCCGCGCGGGGCTTGAGCAGGGTGCGGCCAAGATCGGCATCGTTGGCGCCTGTTGCCGTGACCGTGGCGCCGAGCTCGCAAAACTGGTTGCTGATCGCGGCGCCGATGTCGCCGGCGCCGCCGATCACGACGGCATGAAAGCCGGCTGCGAGAGAGAAGTTCGAGTTCATCGGAAGGGTCTCACTTCAGGGATTTCGGCGGCGGAGCGTCGATTCGCGGACCACCAGCGAGAAGTCGATCTCGCGGTGCATGATGGTCTGCTCGCCGGCGAGGCTGCGGACCAGATATTCGCCGGCGCGCTGCCAGGTTTCCCCGGTCGGAACGTGGATCGTGGTCAGGCTCGGCCGCAAATGGCGGCTCCAGTCGAGGTCGTCGAAGCCGACGACCGACAGATCGCGCGGCACGGAGAACCCGTCGCGCTCCGCCTCCAGCAGCACGCCATAGGCGATGACGTCGTTGCCGCACACTACGGCGGTCGGGCGATCCCTGAGATTGAGGAGATGGCGGGCCGCCTCACGCGCGTCGTCCAGCGTATAGGGCACCTCGACATGCCATTGCGGGGGAAGCTCGAGACCGTTCTCGGCGAGCGCGCGGCGGAAGCCGGCGACGCGCGCGCTGGCGCGGTCATTGTTGCGCTGGAGTGCCGAGACGATCCCGATCCGGCGATGGCCGAGCTCGATGACATGCGCGGCGGCGCGATGGGCGGCCGCTTCGTTGTCGGTGCCGACGCAAGGGTAGGGCCGGTCAGGCTGGTAGATGCCGACATTGATGAAGGGCACCGCGTTGTCGGCGAGGAGCTTGCGCAATCCGTCGTGATGGCAGTCGCCGCGCAGCACGAGACCGTCGACACCGCGGCTGATCAGATTGCGCGCCTGCTGCAGTTCGACGTCGAGATCGTAGCCGCTGGTGGTGAGGAACAGCATGTATCCGACCGAGGACAGATATTGCTGAAGCGAGGCAATGCCGCGCGCGAACATCGTGTTGTCGATGGTCGGCACGATCGCGCCGAGCGTGCGCGAGCGGCGTGACGAGAGAATGCGCGCCGGCGCATGCGGGATGTAGCCGAGCGCGTCGATCGCCTGCTCGATGCGCGCGCGCAAGGATGGGCTCACCGCGTCGGGATTGTTGAGGGCGCGCGAGACCGATGCCGTCGAGACGCCGGCGCGGGCCGCCACGGCGCGGATGCCCTGTTTCACAGACTTGGCGTTGGTCAGGCGCATGAATGTAACGTTACATTTCGGCTCAGGCCGCCGCTGGATAGCAACAATCTCGTAAATCTGCCGCAGATTGCATAGGTTGTCCACTGCTTGACACGGCGATGGTGTGGCTTAAGTTGTAACCGTTTTCAGATCGTATTCAAAAAGGGTCTGCCAGTTTAAGGCGGCCAGCCGGGAGGAGAATTCAATGAAAGCCAGGATGCTCGCGACGCATGTCGCGTTGCCCGCTCTCGCGATTGCGGCCAGTGCGCAGGCGCACGCCGCCGATTTCGACTGGATGAAGTTCAAGGGCAAGACCGTCACCTTTCTCGCCAACAACAATCCGGTCTCGCAGGCGTTGCTGACCTACAAGGCCGATTTCGAGAAGCTGACCGGCATGACGCTGAAGGTCGACGGCTATCAGGAACAGCAGATGCGTCAGCGCCTGGTCACCGTCATGAACGCGAACAGCGACGAGGTCGACGTGTTCATGACGCTGCCCTCGCGCGAGGGCGAGCAGTTCGCCGCCGCCGGCTGGTATGCCGATCTCACCGTGATGGCCAAGAACGAGGTCGCCAAAGACTATGATCCGAGCGGGTTGAGCCAGGCCCTGCTCAAGGCCGCGACCTTTGGCGGCAAGCTCACCAGCATGCCCATGAATCTCGAAGGGCCGATCTTCTATTACCGCACCGACATCTTCAAGAAGTGCGGCCTCGATGCGCCGAAGACGATCAAGGACGTCGAGGCTGCGGCCGAGAAGATCAAGGCTTGCGACAGCGCGGTGACGCCGTTCGTCTCGCGCGGCCTCAAGCCGGCGGTCGCCTACACCTTCAGCAACATGCTGCACAACATCGGCGGCACGTACATCGCTGGCGGCAAGTCGAACCTCTGCTCCGCCAAGGGCAAGGAGGCGCTCGACACCTACAGCCGGCTGCTGCGCGACTTCGGACCTCCCGGCGTCGTCAACTACAGCTTCCAGCAGATTTCCGCGCTCTATCGCAGCGGCCGCGCCGCGATGGCGTTCGAATCGTCGAACGAGCTGCGCACGGTGATGGAAGGCGGCGCGCGCCTGAAGGACACCGGCCTGCTGCCGTTCCCGGCCGGCGAGGCCGGTCAGGTGCCGACCACGATCGGCTGGGGAATGGCAGTTTCCTCCCACAGCAAGCAGCCGGATGCGGCCTGGTACTTCGTGCAGTGGGCGACCAGCCCCGAGGTGCAGAAGAAGATGGCGCTCCAGGGCATTGCGCCGCCGCGTCCGTCCGTCGCCAACGATCCCGAGTATCGCAAGTGGATCGATGAAGAGCCGGTGCGGAAGGAGTGGCAGGCGGCGCTCGACGTGCTCGCCACCAAGGGCTCGTCCGAAGTCGGCTATCCCATCGTCGCCAATCCGCAATCGCGCGAGTTCATCGGTCAGGCCGTGCAGGATCTGATCCTGAAGCAGAAGCCGATCGACCAGGCCTGCGCGGATGCCGACAAGGCGCTCGATGCGCTGATCGCACTGAACTAACGGCCTCATGCCGGCAGGCGAGCCGCCTGCCGGCACCTAACTCGATCGAGGGCACGAACGCATGTCGGACACGGCTGCGACACTCACGCAGGACCGGCAGAAACTGGAGCTGGCGGCGCTCTCGGCGCCGGCCGTGATCTTCACGGTTGCGATGATCGCGTTTCCGGTCATCTACACGATGTGGCTTGGCTTCCAGACGTTTTCCTCGACCGGCAAGCAATCCTTCGCGGGCCTCGCCAACTATTCGAAGCTGATCTCCGACGTCGAGTTCTGGCACGGGCTTTTGGTGACGATCGCGCTGTTCGTCCTGTCCCTGGTGCTCCAGCTCGTCTTCGGCGTCTGGCTGGCGCTGGTGCTGTTCCACGCCAAGCGTCTGCCGGGCATCGTGCGCTCGCTGTTCATCTCGCCCTTCATGATGCCGCCTGTTGTGGCCGGCATGATGTGGCTGGTGATCCTCGACCCGTCGCTGGGCGCCGCCAACTACATCCTGCAGTTGTTCGGCCTGCCGCCGTCGGACTGGCTGGCCTCGCCGATATGGGTCATTCCGACCGTCGCGCTGATCGACAGCTGGCAGTGGACGCCTTACGTCGCCCTGATCGTGCTGGGCGGGCTACAGTCGCTGCCGCCGAGCGTCTACGAGGCCGCGCAGATCGACGGCGCATCCCCATTCAAGACCTTCCAGCGCATCACGCTGCCGCTGCTGCTGCCGACCATCGTCACCGCGGCGATCCTGCGCAGCGTCGATCTGCTGCGCTTCTTCGACATCATCTACATCACGACCCAGGGCGGCCCGGGCAACGCCTCGAACACGCTCAACATCTACGGCTTCCGGGTCGGCTTCGAATTCTTCAACATCGGCTATGCCAGCGCCCTGATGCTGACGCTGACGGCGATCGTGTTCGGCGCCGTGCTTGCCTTCAACCGCCTGCGCGGCGCAGTGGCGTGGTGACCTCATGACCGACGCAGCCACCACCGATCGCTGGATCCGCTGGCTCAACACCATCCAGCTCGTGCTCGCCGGCGTGCTCATCATGGCGCCGACGGTCTGGATGGTGCTGTCCTCGTTCAAGCCGTCCTTCGAGGTCACCGCCTATCCGCCGACGCTGATCTTCACGCCGACGCTGGAGAATTATGTCGAGCTGACCAAGACCACGCCGTTCCTCAGCTACGCGCTCAACAGCCTCATCGTCACGGTCGGCTCGACCGCGCTGGGACTGCTGTTTGGAATTCCCGCCGCCTTCGCCGTCTCCTGGACGCGGATTTCGTGGCCGGCGATCCTGACGCTTGCCGCGCGCATGGCGCCGGGCACACTGTTTCTGCTGCCGTGGTACGTCATGTTCCGGCAAATCGGCATGATCGGCTCCTACACCGCGCTGATCCTCAGCCATGCCGTGATCACGCTGCCGATCGTGATCTGGGTTCTGCTGCCGTCGTTCGACGGCATTCCGCGCAGCGTGTTCGAGGCGGCGCAGGTGGATGGGTGCAGCGTCACGCGCATCCTCTGGCGCATCGCGCTGCCGCTGGTGGCGTCTGGCGTCGCTGTGTCTGCGATCCTCGCCTTCGTGTTCTCGTGGAACTATTTCCTGTTTGCGCTGGTGCTCTCCAACGGCGACACCAAGACGCTGATCGCGGCGGCCTTCAACTTCATCGGCGAAGGCTCGACGCAATGGGGCGCCCTCATGGCCGCGGCGACGCTGATCGCGTTGCCGCCGCTGGTGCTGGCGGCCCTGGTTCAGCGCTGGCTGGTGTCCGGACTGACGCTCGGCGCGGTGAAAGGCTAGGTATCTGATGAACGTATCTCCCCGTCCGAACTCGATCATGCTGGCCGCGGTCTTCCACGGCAATGACCGCATCACCATCGAGCGTGTCGCGATGCCCGAAATCGGTACCGGCGAGGTGCTGGTGCGGGTCTCGCGCACCGCGCTGTGCGGCTCGGACTTCAAGCTCTGGCACAAGGGTGCCGAGTTCACCGCAGGTCACGAGATTTTTGGTGTCGTCGAGCAGCCCGGTCACCGGCTGCATGGCCGCCGCTGCGCCGTTTATATCCCGCTTCATTGCGGTCGTTGCGCCGCCTGCGAGCGCGGCGACACCCAGATGTGCCTGGAAGTCTCCAGCCTGATCGGCTGGAACAGGCCGGGCGGCTACGCCGAATATGTGCCGGTGCCGGAAAACTGCCTCCTGCCGGTGCCCGATGATATCGAGGACAGCCTTGCGCCGCTGCTGCTCGACACCATCGGCACATCAGGCCACGCCGTGCGCTTCGTCAGTCGGGTGGTGCCAGCGCGTGAGGCAGGTCCGGTCCTCGTCATGGGGGCAGGGCCGGTCGGCCTCGGCGTGGTGCTGGCGCTCCGCGCGCTCGGCTATAGCGACATCTTCGTCGCCGATCCCAACGCGGCGAGGCTGAAGATCGCGCAGTCCTTCGGCGCGAAGGCGCACCCGGTCGGCGATACCTCCAAGCGCTTTGCCCTCATCATGGAGTGCTCGGGCGCGCATGCGGCGCGCAATCTCGGCATCGAGCTGGTCCTGCCGCGTGGTGCGCTGGTGCTGGTCGGCGAGAACGCGGCGCCCTGGACCATCGAGGAAGGCAAGGTCTTCCGCCGCAAGGATTTCTACATGATCCGGACCTTCTATTTTCCCGTCTCGGATTTCGAACCGAATGTCGAGCTGCTGCGCAAGTACAAGGACGAATACCGCGTCCTGGTCGACGGCGAGTTCGGCCTACAGGCCTTGCCCGAAAATTTTGCCCGCTTCGCCAAGGGCGAGCTGATCAAGCCTGTGCTGGCGCTGGACTGAGCGATCATGGCCTCGATCTCGATCCGCAACCTCGTCAAACGCTACGGCAATTTCACCGTGATCCCCGATCTCAATCTGGAGATCGCGGACCACGAGTTCGTCGTGTTCGTCGGCCCGTCCGGCTGCGGCAAGTCGACCTTGCTGCGTATCATCGCGGGCCTGGAGCCGATCTCGTCAGGCGACCTCTATATAGGCGATAAACGCGTCAACGGCGTGCAGGCCGCGCAGCGCGATATCGCCATGGTGTTCCAGGACTACGCGCTCTATCCGCACATGAAGGTCTACGACAACATGTCGTTTGCGCTGGAGCTGCGCGGCACGCCGAAGGCGGAGATCGACGCCCGGGTAAAGCGCGCCGCCGCGTTGCTCCACATCGAGCCTTACCTCGACCGCAAGCCGAAGGAGCTCTCCGGCGGCCAGCGCCAGCGCGTCGCCATGGGCCGCGCCATCGTGCGTAACCCCAAGGCGTTCCTGTTTGACGAGCCACTGTCCAATCTCGACGCCAAGCTCCGCGGGCAGGTGCGCGCCGAGATCAAGGCGCTGTCGCAGGAGCTGAAGACCACCATGGTCTTCGTCACCCATGATCAGATCGAGGCCATGACCATGGCCGACCGGATCGTGGTGCTCCAGAGCGGCACGATCCAGCAATATGACACGCCCGAGGCGGTCTATGAGCGGCCGGCCAACCAGTTCGTCGCCGGCTTCATCGGTTCGCCCGCGATGAACTTCTTCCCAGTCGAGTGGCGCCAGGAGCGTGCGATCCTTTCGCAAGATGGAACGGTGGTGCCGCTGGACGGCGAGACCGCAAGCCGCCTGAGTAAGGCCGGCAAGGCCGTGTTGGGCATTCGCCCCGAACATTTTGCCGTCGCTGCCGATGGTATTGCGATCGACGTCAAGCTGGTCGAGCCGCTCGGCTCGGACACGCTGATTCATTTCGATCTTGCCGGCGCCTCCGCCATCGTGCGGGTCGACCCAGCGCTGCGGCCGAAGGTCGGCGATCGCATCAGTTTGCGTCCGCAGCCTGGCAAGACACATCTGTTTGACTCTGCCAACGGACTGGTCCTTCGGTGAGCGCGCCAGCCAACATTGGTGATCTCGCAGCGCTGGCGGACGTCGCGTCCAGGGCGAAGCCCGTGCACGTGATCTGCCTTGGGCTATCAGCGCTCGACCAGATCTGGCGCGTCGATCGGCCGTTCGCGGGTGGAAGCGAGAAGATCAAGGCCGTCGCGTACGGCACGCTTGGCGGCGGTATGGCCGCCAATGCGAGCGTGGCGGTGGCAAGGCTCGGCGCGTCCGTCGCGTTCTGGGGACGGGCGGGGAATGATGCCGCTGGCCATGAAATGAAGTCGGCCTTCATCGCCGAAGGTGTCGATGTCGAGAATTTCCGGCTGTTTCCCAATGGCCGCTCGTCGGTCTCCGGCATCATTGTCGACAGCTCGGGCGAGCGGCAGATCGTCAATTTCCGCGGCCTCTATCCGGAGGCCGCGGACTGGCTTCCGCTTGAAGCGGTTGCGCGTGCGTCGTCCGTGCTGGCCGATCCGCGCTGGGTCGAGGGCGCCGCCACGTTGTTCCGCGAGGCGCGCGCGCGTGGCATCCCGACGGTGCTAGACGGCGACATGGCCGATGCAGAGGTGTTCGAGCGGTTGCTGCCGCTGACTGATCACGCGATCTTCTCCGAGCCTGCACTCGCATCTTTTGCAGGTTCGGCCGATGATCAATCCCTGGCGGCGCTCGGGCGCTTCGGCTGCCGCGTCATTGCCGTGACGCGCGGCGAGAGCGGCGTGAGCTGGTATGAGAACGGCCAGCAGCATCGGCAGGCAGCCTTCGCCGTCGACGTCGTCGACACCACAGGCGCTGGCGACGTCTTCCATGGCGCCTATGCGCTGGCGATCGGCGCTGGCCTCGACGTGCGCGCCGCCATGACGTTTTCGGCGGCCACGGCCGCCATGAAATGCCGCCACGCCGGCGGCCGCAACGGAATCCCCGATATCAACGAGTGTCTTGTATTCATGAGGACGAAGCCATGAGAACGATTGGAAAGAACCGCGGCCTGGCCCGGCTTGCTGACGCGGACGGCCACTTTCGCATGGTCGCGCTGGATCAGCGGCCGCCACTGTTCGATGCGATCGCGAAAGCCAAAGGCATCACGCGGGAGCAGGTCGAGTATTCCGACGTCACTGCGGCCAAGCGTCTCCTGGTCGAGAACCTCGCGCCGCATTGCAGCTCGATGCTGTTCGATCCGAACTTTGCGGTGCCCGCCGCGATCGACCTGTTGCCGCCGCGCTGCGGCCTGATCATGACGCTGGAAGAGCATCGCGTCGAGGAAACCGTGGGCGGCCGGAAGTCGCGCGCCATCACCAACTGGAGCGTGGAAAAGATCCGCGCCATGGGCGGCGACGCCGTCAAGGTGCTGGCCTGGTACCGGCCGGACGCCGATGCCGCGGTGAACGAGCATCAGAAGAAGTTCGTGCGCGAGATCGGCAAAGACTGCGCCCGCCACGACATTCCCTATGTTCTCGAACTGCTGGTCTATCCGTTCCTCGGTAGCGCCAATCACACGGCCGATTACGTGGAATCGCCCGGCAAGCTGCCGGGTCTCGTCATCGACAGCGTCCGCGAATTTGCAAAACCGGAATACGGCGTCGATCTCCTCAAGCTGGAGAGCCCGCTTGCAGCCAACGGTCTGCCAGCCCGTGACGACAGCGCGGAGGCCAAGGCCGCGCAGAGAGAGTTCGACGCGATCGGTGACATCTGCCGCGAACGCAGCATCCCCTGGGTGCTGCTGTCGGGCGGCGCTGCCCCCGAAAAGTTCGAGCGCGTCCTCGACTATTCTTATGCCGCAGGTGCAAGCGGGTTCCTGGCGGGCCGCACCATCTGGCTCGATGCCGTCCTGAAGAATTTTCCGGACCGCGCAGCAGTCTCGGCCAGCCTGCGCAAGGACGGCCTCGGCGTGCTGGAGCGGCTCAACCAGTTGACCACGGCCAAGGGCACGCCATGGAAGGCGCGCTTTCCCGTCTTCACCGATATCAAGCAGGAAGGTGACTTCGCGCGCGCTTACTGAGATGGTAGCGGCTCCGCGTAATCTCGCAGGATCTGCAATATGACCGACAGCTTCACCATCCGCTCGATCGAGGCGTTCTGCTATCGCTATCCGCTGGCAACGCCGGTGGTCACCTCGTTCGGCAAGATGCTCAACCGGCCCGCCGTCTTCGTTCGCGCCGTCGACGAAGACGGCGTCGAGGGATGGGGCGAGGCCTGGTCCAACTTTCCGGCTCCGGGCGCGGAGCATCGCGCCCGGCTCATCAACGAGGTCCTTGCGCCGGGGCTCGTCGGGCGCAAATTCGACGGTCCTGCTGAGATTTTCGAGATCCTGACCAAGGGCACCGAAGTGCTGGCGCTCCAATGCGGCGAGCCCGGCCCGTTCGCGCAGGCGATCTCGGGCATTGATCTCGCACTATGGGATCTTTTCGCGCGACGTCGGAACTTGCCGCTGTGGCGGCTGCTCGGCGGACAGTCGAGCACGATCAAGGTCTACGCCAGCGGCATCAATCCCGGCGGCGCCGCCCAGACGGCCGAAGCTGCGCTCAAGCGCGGCCATCGCGCGTTGAAGCTGAAGATCGGCTTCGGCGCCGAAACCGACCTCGCCAACCTTTCTGCGCTGCGCGCCATCGTCGGCGCGGGCATGCTCGCCACGGATGCCAATCAGGGGTGGTCCGTTGCGCAGGCCTTGGAAATGCTGCCGCGCTTGGCCGCATTCGATCTGCGCTGGCTGGAGGAGCCCATCCGCGCCGATCGGCCGCGCGAGGAGTGGCGCAGACTGCGGATAGCCGCGAAGATGCCGATCGCGGCGGGCGAGAACATTTCGAGGGTCGAAGACTTCGACGAGGTCCTCGCAGAAGACGTGCTCGGCGTGGTTCAGCCCGACATTGCGAAATGGGGCGGACTCAGCGCCTGCGCCGGCCTCGCGCGCGACGTCCTGAAATCGGGCAAGACGTTCTGCCCGCATTATCTCGGTGGCGGCATCGGGCTGCTTGCCTCGGCGCATCTTTTGGCCGGTATCGGAGGCGACGGCTGGCTCGAGGTGGACATCAACGACAATCCGCTGCGCGACCTGTTCTGCGGTGCCGTCGCCGATGTGACGGACGGCACGGTCAGCCTCGGCGAAGAGCCGGGGCTTGGGTTGGCACCGGATCTGGCCTCGATTGCACGTCACCGCAGTTTGTGAAAGCCCCGGCAGCGCCAGGGTGCTGCATGGCAGCAACAAACGCCTGGCGCCGGCGGCGGTCGGTCCGGACCGATGGGAGTTGAGCGGGCGGGGTTAGCTGCAGCTCAACGGTAACGGCTGGCCGGGATGGAACTCGTACCAGTCATAGCAATCCGGATAGGCGCCGTAGAGCCCATATCCGGAATGGAAGCGGCCGAAGTGGTGAAACGCGTGCTGGCGGAGGCCGCCGGCATGTCCGCCGAAGCCGAGGTGCTCGCCGCTGAACCGGGCGCCGCCGCCAAATCCTCCCTCATGGCCCATGCCGCCGAAATGCGCGCCGCCGCCGAAGCCCGCATGTCCGCCACCAAAACCGCCACCGCCAAAGCCGCCGTGGCCACCGCCACCGCCGCCGTGCGCGTTGGCTGCGCCGATGGCGAGGGTGGAGGCGAGTGCTGCCGTCGCCAGAATCATGATCGTACGTGTCATGGAGAACTCCTCTCGTGTTGAGCTGCCCGGCCATCCGTGATGCCCGCTGCCGCGTCGCGCCTTGCGCGCGTGGCTGCGGATGATCGAGCGAGTGATGAAAGAGAGGTAGGCGCGGGGCGCGGTAATCCAACTGAATTCGGCGTCAGACATGAGGCGCGACGCTCGCGCAGGTGATCGCGCGACCCGTGCCCACGACGCACCGAAAGGAGCGGGCTGAATCCTGCAGCCCGCTCCCTGTCCATCAGCAGTGTCCGGCGGAGTTAGGCGGCCGGCCGCATTGGCGCGATCAGTAGCCCGTGCCCGGCTCGCACGGTACGTTGTTTCCGGTCCACGGCGCGGTCGCGAAGGCTCCGACGCGCGGCGCGGGAACGCAGGCGCGCTCGCCCGGATAATAGAACTGCGCGTTGGTCGCGACCGTATCGGCTTCCACCGCGGGTTGCCGCACGACGCGATGGTGCTCGCGCGCCATGACGGGTCCGCCCAGCATTGCAGCGGCAATCAATCCCATCGACAACAGTTTGGACGTGGTCATTCGCTTTCTCCATTGATGACGCCAGGCCGAACCAAGCCGGCCCGCCATTGAGATGTGAGCGATGGGCTGCGATTCAAATGCACGAATTGCTCACCGCATTTCAATCGCCTGTGAGCCGATGCGGCGTCGCGAGCACGATCGTGCGAATCCATAACATCCGTGGCCCCCCGGACGACCGCTTGCGCGTTGACAACATATGTTCGACGCAGCGCAGTTCAGAGCGGAGCCCGCAAGATGATCATTACAATTGTAACACGCGCAATTCGTGCGCTCGTGTTGTTGGCGACACGCACAGCCGACAACATGAACCGCAATTTAATGGCACCGCGCGCGCCGCAGCATTACCTCTTGCTGCAGCGGGCGGCCCGCATCAGGCGGCTTCGACGCCGTGCGTCCGATGTGCGCGGGCACTGAACATGGCAGCGCGCGCCGCCGAGTCCGAGCTTCCCCGCGGCGCGCCGAAGCGCCGCGCGAATCGTGGAGCGAGGATCATGAACCGGATTCTCCTGATCGAGGATGACGCCGAGACCGCCGAGCCGATCGTTGCCGAGCTCGCCGATCGCGGCTTCGAGGTGCAGTGGGCCGGCGACGGCGTTGACGGTCTCAACCGGGCGCGCGCGTCGAGCCCCGATGCCATGATCGTCGATCGGATGCTGCCGGGGATGGACGGGCTCACGGTCATCGAAGCGCTGCGCAAGGATCAGGTCAGAACCCCCGTGCTCGTGCTGAGCGCGCTCGGTGCGGTGGACGATCGGGTGCGCGGATTGCGCATGGGCGGAGACGACTATCTCACAAAGCCGTTCGCGCTGGTCGAGCTGGTCGCGCGGATCGAGGCCTTGCTGCGCCGTCCGATCGACTGCCGCGTAACCGTTCTGCATGTCGGGCCGCTCGAGCTCGATCTGATCGAGCGCACCGCACGACGCGGCGAGCGCGAGCTCGACCTGCTGCCGCGCGAATTCCGCTTGCTCGAATACATGATGCGCCGGAACGACCAATTGCTGACCCGCGCGATGCTGCTCGAGGAAGTCTGGAACTACAAGTTCGTGCCGGCGACCACGAACCTGATCGACGTCCATATGGGCAGGCTTCGCCACAAGGTCGACGGTCCCGGAGAGGTGCAGCTCATCCACAACGTACGCGGCTCCGGCTTCGTCCTGCGTTCGCGGCAATAGGGGCGGGGCGATGCACCAGATTCAGTTGATACGCTCGGGCACGTTCCTTTGGGCGCTGGCCGTGGCGGCTGCCTTCGGGGTGTTCGTGGTCGCCCTGTTTGCGTTTGTCTACTTCAAGCTCGACGACTATCTGGTTGCGCGATCCGATCGCATGATCACCACGCAGATTCGCTTCATGGCCGACCTGCCGCCGGCGCGCCGCCTCAGCGCGATCGCGGATCATCTCGCGCAGGATTCCAGGGGCGTGCAGTACGCGGGACTGTTCGACGCTGCCGGCGCCCGCCTTGCCGGCAACGTCGATCGTGTGCCGCACGGGCTCCGGCTCGACGGAGCGGTACAGGGCGTGCGGCTCGATCTGATCGAAAAGCCGGGGGGCCACGTTCCGGTCGTCAGGGCGGTCGGCACGCGTCTTGAGGGCGGCGATGTCCTGGTGATGGGTCGGAACGTCGATGAAACGCGCGAGATATCGAGCGTGGTGGGCGAGGCCCTGGCCCTGGGCCTGCTGCCGGCCTTCAGCCTCTGCCTGCTCGCAGGTGCGTGGCTGAGCCTTCGTGCTCAGAGACGCGTGGAGGAGGTCAACCAGCGGGTCCAGCGCATCGTGGCTGGCGAGCTGCGCGAGCGGCTTCCGGAGGGCGATACGGACGACTCCTTTGCGCGGCTGGCCGGGATCGTCAACGGCATGCTCGACGAGATGGAGACGATGATCTGTGCGCTTGCCAGCGTCGGCAACGATATCGCCCATGATCTGCGAACTCCACTCACGCGCGTCCGCCTGGCGCTGGAGCGCGGGCGAACGCATGCGGCAACGCTGGAGCAGCTCCAGGAGGTTACGGATAACGCCATCGCCGGCATCGACCAGGCGCTGGCGATCGTCACGGCCTTGCTGCGCCTGACCGAGATCGAGAACAACCGCCGCACGGCCGGCTTCGGCGACGTCGCGCTCGACGAGATCCTGCGGGAGGTCCTCGACGTCTACGAGCCCATCGCCGAAGACAAGCGCATTGGGCTCGGTGTCGTCGTCGAGCGCAATGTGCGGGTGTGGGGTGACCGCGACCTGCTGTTCGAGGCGGTCGCCAATCTCGTCGACAATGCCATCAAGTTCACGCCGTCAGGCGGCCGGGTGGAACTCGCCCTGGAGGCGGAGGACGACACCGCGCTCGTCAGCGTGAGTGACACCGGTCCGGGCATCAGCGAGCAGGAACGCGAGGCGGTGCTGCGGCGGTTCTACCGCTCCGACAGGATGCGCAATACGCCGGGCGTCGGACTAGGGTTGAGCCTGGTGGCGGCCATCGTCAAGCTGCATGGCTTCCGGCTGATCATCGGTCCGGCGCCCGGAGGGCGCGTCGAGATCCTTGCCTGGACCCGAGGAGCGGGCAAGTCCGTCACCCGCCGGTCGCGGACGTCACGGCATGGAGACGCCGACCCAGATAGGACGAGCCAAACGATGCGCGATGCTTTCGCGATTAATCAGCCGGACATGAGTGTGGGAGTGTCGAATGCAGACTAGCCACGAAATTGCGAGGCGCGATCCCGTTGCCGCGCCGGGCGCAGCGATGTTGACGCCGTTCCTCAGCGCCTATTCTGCGGCCATCAGGCGCTTCGACCTGCTTGAGCCGGGGCAGGAGCAGCAGCTGGCGCGTAGCTGGCAGGAAACGCGGGACCGCGGCGCGGCGGATGCACTCGTCACCAGCCATCTTCGGCTCGCCGCGAAGCTGGCGCGCGGCTACCAGGGATACGGCCTGCCGCTGGTCGATCTGATCGCCGAAGCGAATTTGGGCCTCGTTGTCGCGGCGTCACGCTTCGAACCCGGCCGCGGCGCGCGCTTTTCAACCTATGCAATCTGGTGGATCAAGGCTGCCATTCACGAATACATCCTGCGGTCTTGGTCCCTGGTGAAGATCGGAACGACGGCTGCGCAGAAGAAGCTGTTCTTCAAGCTCCGCAGCGAGATCAGGAAGGCCTCAGGCGGCATGATGACGGGGCTTACACCTGACCTCGCCGAGGTGATCGCCGGGAAGCTGGAGGTGACGGCGCGAGAGGTGATCGAGATGGACGCGCGGCTCAATGGCGACATGTCGCTGAACGCGCGCGTCGGTGACGAGGACAATGGAACCGAGTTGGAGGCGCTTCTGGTCGATGGGGCGGTCGACGCGGAGACGGTGCTCGTCGATCACGAGCAGGCGGAGCAGCGCACCAAGGCTTTGCGCGTTGCGTTGAGCGGGCTTGCTGCGCGGGAACGTCGCATCTTCGAAGCGAGGCGGCTGACGGAATGTCCTGTTCCGCGCGATCAACTTGCCCGCGAATTGTCCATCTCCAGCGAACGGGTTCGACAGATCGAGATCCGCGCGTTCGCCAAGGTCAAGCACGCCGTCGTGCTCGCCGCGCAGGAAGCATCGCACGCTGCCGCATGCAGCGTCTGAATTCCTTTTCATTTGAACGGAGGTCCGACCGCCCTCACCTGTCCGACGATCTCGCGTCATTTGCTTCAGGCAGACCACCATGGGAATTGTTCGCTTCGCGCTGCGGCTTCCGCATACATTCTACGTGCTTGCGGCCCTGATCCTGTTTCTCGGCGGCATCGCGATCCGCTCGATGCCAACCGATATTTTTCCGGAGATCCGGATCCCGGTCGTCACGGTCATCTGGAGCTACACTGGGCTTTCGACCCCGGAGATGGAGCAGCGAGTCAGCACCTATAGCCAATATTCGATCAGTGCCAATGTCAGCGGGATCAAGAATATCGAGGCGCAGACCCTCAACGGTCTGTCGGTTCAGAAGATCTACTTCCAGCCGGACGTCAATCTCGATCTCGCGATCTCGCAGATCGTCTCTGCGACCAACGCCATCCGCGCCCTGATGCCACCCGGCATCCAGCCGCCGATCATCGTGCAGTTCAATGCCTCGAGCGTGCCGGTGCTCCAGCTCAGCCTCGAGTCGAACACCCTGAACGAACAGCAACTCTACGATTTCGGCATCTACCGGGTCCGCCAGCAACTGGCACCCGTGCCGGGTGTGACCTTGCCCACGCCTGCCGGCGGCAAGTACCGCCAGATCATGGTCGACATCGATCCGAATAAGCTCTTGTCGCGGGGATTGACACCGCTCGACATCGTCAACGCGGTGAACACCCAGAACCTGACATTGCCGACCGGCACGACCAAGATCGGCGACACCCAGTACACCGTTCGCACCAACGCGACGCCGGCCACGATCCAGGATCTCAACATGATCCCGGTCAAGTTCGCGAACGGCGCGACGATCTTCCTGAAGGACGTCGCCCAAGTCCGCGACGGGGCCCAGGTCCAGCAGAACATCGTCCGCGAGGACGGCCATCGCGCCGTCCTGCTCAGCGTCATCAAGAACGGAAATGCCTCCACGCTTGCCGTCGTCAATGGCGTGAAGGCGGCGTTGGCGTCGATCCGCGCGTCGGCACCTGCGGGGCTGAAGATCAACGAGCTGTTCGACCAGTCGATATTCGTCACCCATTCCGTCGATGGCGTGCTGCGCGAAGGCGCGATCGCGGCGGGCCTCACGGCGCTGATGATCTTGGTGTTCCTGGGGTCGTGGCGATCGACGCTGGTCGTCCTGATCTCGATCCCGCTGGCGATGTTGTCGTCGCTGATCGTGCTGTATTTCCTCGGCGAGACCCTCAACACGATGACGCTCGGCGGGCTTGCCCTCGCGGTCGGCATCCTCGTCGACGATTCGACGGTGACGATCGAGAACACCCACCGGCTCTGGACCGAGGAAGGCATGCCGCTGCCGGACGCGACCCTGCACGGCGCCGCTGAAATCGCCATTCCAACGCTGGTCTCGACGCTCGCGATTAGTTGCGTGTTCACCTCGGTCGTGTTTCTCGAGGGGCCGGCCAAATATCTGTTCACGCCGCTGGGCCTCGCGGTCGTGTTCGCGATGCTCGCGTCATACGGATTGTCGCGAACGCTCACGCCGATCACCATCGGCTTGCTGTTGAAGGGCGAGCGACGTCATGGCGAGGGCGAGCGCCCGTCGGGCATCTTTGCGCGCGCCTCTGCCGCGTTCGAGCGCGGGTTCGAGCGTCTGCGCGACGGCTATTCCAATCTCCTGCTGGTGCTTCTGCGGCGTCGGGTCATCGTCCCTGTCGTCGCCGTAGCGGTCTTGGCGCTCGGGGCTACGATGTTCCTCTATGTCGGCAGGGACTTCTATCCCCTGATCGACGGCGGCCAGATTCAGCTGCACGTTCGCGCGCCGGCGGGGACGCGCATCGAGCGAACGGAGGCGATCTTCCAGTCGGTCGAGGACAAGATCCGCGAAGTCATTCCGGAGCGTGACCGGGCACTGATCGTCGACAATATCGGCCTCCCCGCGCGTCCCTACAATCTCGCATTCACCGACGGTTCCACGATCGGGGTGAACGACGGCACCATCCTCGTGTCGCTGAAGGAGGGGCACAAGCCGACAGCGGACTACATCAGGAAGTTGCGACAGGTGCTGCCATCGGCGTTTCCGGAGGACACCTTCTATTTCCAGGCTGCGGACATCGTGACGCAAATCCTGAACTTCGGCCTTCCGGCACAGATCGATGTCCGCACCGTCGGTTACGGCAGCAACAACCTGGCGGTGGCCAAGGAGCTGCAGAAGAATCTCGCGGCGATCCCCGGAGTCGTGGATGCGCATCTGCAGCAGGAAGTCGATGCTCCCGCATTCTATGCCGACATCGACCGCACCCGCGCCGCACAGCTGGGCCTCAATGCCAGCACGGTGGCGACCAATATCAATGTCAGCCTCAGTTCGTCCGCTCAGGTGTCGCCGAATTTCTGGACGGATCCGACGTCCGGAATTCCCTATTACCTTGCGGTGCAGACACCCGAATACAGGGCCAACTCGCTGAACGCCCTGGGCAACACGCCGGTGTCGGCCTCGCTTGCCGCAAGCGGACAGACGGTGCCCGGCCTCCTCAGCAATGTCGCGACGTTCAAGCGCGGCACCGTTCCCACCAATTCGAACCAGGCCAACGTCCAGCCGGTGTATGACGTCTATGCGAGCGTGCAGGGTCGCGATCTCGGTAGCGTTGCGGCTGACATCGAGAAGGTGACGTCGACCCTGCAGAAGCAGTTGCAGCCGGGCAATTCGATTCAGGTTCTGGGACAGATCCAGAGCATGCATCAGTCGTTCCGGGATCTCGGGATGGGTCTGGTGTTCGCGGCCATCCTCGTCTACCTGCTGATGGTGGTGAACTACCAGAATTTCGGCGATCCCTTCGTCGTCATCCTGGCGCTGCCGGCGACGTTCTGCGGCATCGTGACGATGCTGTTCATCACCGGCACGACCCTGAACGTGCCGTCGCTGATGGGAGCCATCATGGCGATCGGCGTTGCTTCCGCAAACTCCATCCTGCTCGTGACCTTCGCGCGGGACGAGCAGTTGAAGGGACACTCGGCGTTCCAGGCTGCGTTGAGCGCCGGCCGGACGAGGATCCGGCCCGTGCTGATGACCGCGGCGGCGATGATCGTGGGCATGATCCCGATGGCGATCGGCGGACCGGGTGAGGAGCAGAATGCCGCACTTGCGCGGGCGGTCATCGGCGGACTGCTGTTTGCGACCCCCACCACCTTGCTAATCGTGCCGTATCTCTTCGCGATGCTGCGCAAAGGCAACGACGGCAAGCCTCGCCACGGCGTATTCGAGGAGCAACCGGAATGAGTGATGTTCGCGCAAGAACCGACGACGAGGAGGCGAAAGACCGCCCCGGGGCGGAAAGCCTGCGGATCGTGGAGCTGCCGGGCAAGGGCGAACGATCCGGACGCCGTTACGGCGGCGCGCTGCTTGGCGCCGGTGCGCTCCTGCTGCTTGCGGGCGGTCTCGCCATTGGCGGCTGGCGGCATTATGAGGCCGCGCGTGACGTTGCCGCAATGACTGAGCGGGTTCGAACCAACGTTCCCGAGGTTCGGGTCGCGACGGTCCGGCCCAGCGGCGAGCTCATGAAGGTGACCTTGCCGGCGACGACGACGGCGTTCGAGGCGGCCAACATCTTCGCCCGGACCAGCGGCTATATCGAAAAGCGCTATGTCGACATCGGCGACAGGGTCAAAAAGGGCGATCTCCTCGCGGAAATCACCGCGCCCGAACTGGACCAGCAGATCGCGCAGGCGCAGGCGACGCTCGCGCAGGACCAGGCTGCGCTTCAGCAGGCGCAGGCGAGCCGGGAGCTCGCCGACGTTACCAATTCGCGCGACAGCAATCTCGTCAAGCAGGGCTGGCTGACGGCACAACAGGGCGACAATGACCGTCTTACCCTGCGCGCGCAGCAGGGGGCGGTGGGCGTCGCCCAGTCGAATATCACGGCGCAGCAAGCGCAGATCCGTGTCCTGGAGCAGGAGAAGGCTTATCAGCGTGTGGTGGCGCCGTTCGACGGCGTCGTCACCCAACGCAACGTGGACAATGGCAGCCTGGTGCAAGCCGGATCGACCTTCATGTTCACGCTGATGCATTCCAACGTGATCCGAACCCAAGTCTTCGTGCCGCAGGACGAGGCTTTCGGCGTCGGCCCGGGCGTCGATGCGGATATCCGCGTGCCCGAGATTCCGGGGCGCACGTTTGCAGGCAAGGTCACGCGGATCGCAACCGCGCTGCAGCCGGGGAGCCGGACACTGCTGACCGAGATCGACGTCCCCAATCCCGATGGTTTGCTGAGTCCGGGCATCTATTGCACGGTCGAGCTGTCGATCCCGCGCAGGACGCCGTCGATGACGATCCCGTCTGACGCGCTCGTCTTCGATCAGAATGGTCTTCATGTCGTGGTCGTGCGGAACGGCACGGTTCATTTTCAACGGGTCTCGATCTCCAGGGATTTCGGCACCACGGTGGAAGTGCGCGACGGCGTGCAGCCCGGTGATCAGGTCGTGCTCAATCCTGCGGTCAATCTGGCGGAGGGCAGCAAGGTCAGCGTTCGCAAAACCGAAGTGAGTTAGGGATAGGAAAGATGATGCGGATCGTGTTCGCCATCGTGATGGCGCTCCTGCTCGGCGGCTCTCCCGTTCGGGCACAGGTCGCAACGACTGGCACTACGGCAATGGATCTGCCGACGGTGCCGGGCGCCGTCGTGATCTCGCCGCTCAACAGTCCGGGGCCGTTTTCCGCGAGTACCGTGCCGGGCACTCCGGATACGACGCTGGCGCCTGTCCCGCTCGCCACGGATCCGACGACGCCGGGGACGGTGGTCACCTGCGCGCCGCCATCGACATCACCGGCGCCGGTGCCGGCGACTCCGACAGTATCGTCCACTGGACTTCCGACACCAGGCATCGCAGTCCCGATCCTGCCGGTCATAGGACAGAACAGCAGCGCCATTGGGACAATCTCCGCGGCTGCGCCGGCGGGAACAGGTGCGACGGTGGCATGCAGCTCGACGCCGGGAGGGCAGGTGGTAAGCGCTGCGTCTCTGCCGCTTTCGATTCCGCAGGTGCCGGCTAGCCCCGCGCCCGGCACGATCATGGCGGACACCAACAGCGGCGATGGCACAGGCATAGATCCGAATGCTGCTGTCGTGCCCAGCCCGAACAGCTCGGCTTGCATGGAAGGCGTCTCGATGAGTCTGGCGTCGCCAGCGACGGTGTTGCCGGCCAACGCCTCAGGCGCGGCGCCAACGCCCGGAGTGTCGCCGATCCTGCCGCCGGGATGCTGAAGCGAAGCTGCAAGGCCGTCGGGTCATTAGTGGCAGGCGGTCGACGCGGGCCTGTCGCTGTTGCTTGTCGAAGGCGATATGCCCGGCATTTCAGCCAGAGCGCGGGCAAGGGCGAGTGCGGGAAGATCGATCTCCTGATCGAACAGAGCGCTGAGCGGTCCGACGAGATCAAGTGCAGTCCGCTTACGGTTCGATCCCGCCATGACCCTTGCCCATGCCGCCGCAACCTTCAGCTCGTAGAAGCGGCATTGCTGCTCTCTGGCGACGGATAGTCCCTCGGCGAACAGCAGTTCGGATCGAGACAGATTGGATGGGGCATTGGCCAGGAGAACCTCACCCTTGATCCGCAACAAGTCCGCAAGGCACCACAACTGGCGGCCTTGTCGCGACATGGATAAGGCCTCTTCGACCGCGGCCAGAGCTTGTGCAGCCTCGCCGCTCGCGAGCAGGCCTTCGGCGAGCGATCCAAGAAACTCGGGGTTCCGCATCAACCATCCGTTCTCGGTCCGCGCTTTCAAGCCGTTGCGCAGCAGCGCTATTCCCTCGTCATGCTTGCCGTGCAGCACCAGCAATTGTCCCTTCAGGCAGGACGTCCAGCTGGTCCAGAAAGCTATTCCCTCGCGTGTGACGAGCTCGAGGAGGGAGGATATCGCCTGATCGGCAGCGGCGAGGTCATGCGTCATTAGCGCGATCGGGCAGACGGCATTCCGGAGTGCGTAGGCGACCGCAAGCTTGTCCTTCTCGCGCTCGGCGTCCTGGAGGCACTCGGCGGCGAGGGATCTGCTCTGGACGATCTTTCCCTGCAGCAGCAGGACGCGGGCGAGCATGGCCTTGGCCAGAACGCTCTGGTTCAGCAGAAACCACATCTGGTTTGCGCTGCCGTCCAATCCGCGAACCGTATGGTCAAGCGACAGGGTCAGCTCGCGCCGTGCATCCTCCTGCGCGCCGAAGAAATGCGCGGCGGCGCCGATCAGGCGGCGACCCACCGTCTCGTTGGCAGGATTTTCAGTGCGCAGCGCGATCGCGAGGTAGCGTTCGCCGACCTCCTTGGCCGCGGCATATTGGCCCGAATTGAGATTGTAGCTCCACAACGTCCAGACCGCCTTCAGCTGAAGCTCGAGGTCGGACAATTCCTCGGCGAGTCCAAGGCCGATGCTCAGCGCCGCCTTCATGCGATCAGCCGATCCCGTCGTGTTCAGGAGTGCGAATCCCAGGGCGACATAGAGCTGCGCCTTGAGTTTCGGAACGCAGGTGAACTCGGGACTGAAATGCGCAAGGGCGCGCTCGATCCGCGTCGAGCATTCCACGAAGGACAGCAATTGCATCCATACCGGGACGAAGCCGGCCGTCAGCTCGATGCCGAGCGCGGTATCTCCATCGGTCGAGAACGCCCAATCGAGCGCCGCATGCACGTTTCCGATTTCCTGGGCAAAACGGGAGATGTCGTCGGGAGCGGGAGAGGTGTCGCCGAGCGGCGCGATGATCTGCCTGAGAAAGCCGGCATGGCGTCTGGCGGCCTGCTCGACGCCGCCCGCGTCCGCCAGCTTCTCCAGGGCATAGGCACGGGTGCTCTCCAGCAGACGCCATCGCCCCTCGAAGGAGGGGTCCAGCGACACAAGCGATTTCCCAACCAGATTGAACAGGGTCTCGATGACGTCCGAGCGCGACGATGAGTCGTCCATCATCGCGATGGCCGCATCGAGCGTGAATCCGGCCGGAAACACGGCGAGCCGGCAAAGCAGGTTCTGCTCCCCCGGCGACAAGAGGTCATAGCTCCAATCCAGTGTCGCGCGCAGGGTCTGGTGTCGCGGCAACTGGTCGCGGCGGCCGCCGTTCAGGAGCTCGAAGCGCTTGTCCAGCCGAAGCAAGACGGTGTCGACCCCGAGATTGGCGGCCCGGGCTGCGGCAAATTCCAATGCGAGCGGAATCCCGTCGAGCCGACGACAGATGGCGGCTATTTTCCGAAGCTCCTCTGCGCCCGCAACGAAGCTCGTACGTAGCGCCCGTATTCGCGTGACGAACAGCTCCACGGCGCTTTCCCGGAGCAGCAGCTCGGTATCGTCCATATCGGGACGAGGGACGGACAGCGGTGGAACGGCCGCAACATATTCGCCGTCGATGCGGAGGCCTTCGCGGCTGGTCGCAAGCACGGTGACGTTCGGGCAATAGCGCAGCAAGGCACTCGCGATCTGCGCGGCGGCTTCGATCACGTGCTCGCAATTGTCCAGGACGAGGAGGAGACGGCGTGTTCCGATCGCCTGTGCTATGCTCGCGGCCGAAACGTCCTTGTCATTCGAGGCCAGCTTGAGCGCGCGGGCGGTCGCCGATGCGACAAGGGACGCATCCTGTAGGGTCGCGAGCTCGACCAGGGTCACTGAATCGTGGAAAGAGGCCGCGACGCTGCGCGCGAGCTCGGTTGCCAGTTTCGTCTTTCCGATGCCGCCGGGGCCGACGAGGGTCACGGCCCGATACGCGGACAACAATTCGGCCAATTGGCTCAGAGAATCTTCGCGACCGATCAGAGGCGCGCGGATGCTCGGCAAGTTGTTGGAAAAGGTCGCTTCGGCCGGCACCGTGACAGGTGCGGCTGCAGGGTGATCCAAAGGCCCGCTTCGCCAGGCTCCCGCGAGCGTATATCCACGTCCCGAAACCGTCTTGAGGAGATTGCGATCCTCGCCGAGCGCCTTGCGGACCGCCGAAATATGAACCTGAAGCGTGTTGTCTTCGACGGTCAGGCCCGACCAGACGCTCCCGATCAAATCGTCCTTGGTGACCAGGAGACCGGCGGAGCCGACCAGCTTCTCGAGAATTTCGAATGCGCGGCTTCCGATCGGCACTGTGACGCCGTTGTATCGCAGCTCTCTTCGCTGGCAATCGATCAGCCAACGTCCGAAAGAGTAGGTTCGATCGACCGGCGATGACATAGAGAGAGATCCGTGCACCAACGTCGCAGCCGTGATCTCAGGGAAATCACGAGCCCGTCCTTGAGATCACCGACCCCTGGCAAGAATTTGGAAGCCTGAATGCGCTTGAAGCGTCGTATAGGGGAGCTGGTCGGCGTGTCAAGAAGGCCCGGTCGGTCGCCGGCGCATCGTTCATCGTCGATGCTGGCATCCGATGCGCGCGTGTTCGACACACGAATTCGTGACCGCGGCTCGGCGTGTATCTCAATGAGAGTGGACGAGTAGGAACTTAATGCCATCAACGGAAGCATCATTTGCGCAGATCGCTCGGCATCATCCACGCAAGAATTCCTGAGCACGCGTGCTTCCGACGATCCGCGTCGCAAGAGCGGCGGCCCGATCGAGAGCCGCCGTCTTGCCTTGACCGAATTTTGCTCCGGTCCGCGAACTCAATAGCCCGACGTGGGCTCGCACGGCGGCCGGCGCCAGGGAGCGGTTGCGTATGCGCCGACGTCGGGAGCACGGGCGCAGCTGCGCTTGGAGGAAACCGGGACGCGCTGAGCCGACGCGTAGGCGTCGACATTGGTGCGCTTCGCGTTCCCTTCGCGAGCCATCGCGGGGGAGGCAATCATGGCTGCGACCACGAATCCGGCCGACAAGAGCTTCAGTGTAGTCATCGAACGTCTCCTTGAGAAAGCGATGCCGGGAACGCCTCGGCCCGCTCACCGGACATGTGCATGCCTGCGTCGGACCCGCAGTGTTGATCGAACGAACATTTTCGTCTTTGCACGAAATCGCCGCGGTGGATGGCACGACGCGATCGAGCGCGTGATCAGTCACGCACTTCCGATGAAGCGCCGTTAAGGTCCGCAATTGGCGGATCGGCTATTGGTGGGTTTCGCGGTCCGCGGGGTGCGCGGCATGGCGCGGTCGCACTCTTGGGTTCGAAGGCGCTGCTATCAGCTGCACCTCACAGGACGCAAGATGCCGGGTCGCGATGTTCGTCATCGATGCCAGTTGCGGCTGTGAAAGTGACCCGCGCCGAATACGGGCGCGGCACCGCCCGGCCGCTCGAGGCCCATTCGCCCGGCGGGCGTCAGCGCACCACCATTCAGCACGTCGCGATCGGGATACATCGATGCGAAGGCGGCCGGCTCCTGATCGGCGAAGGACCAGGAGGCGGATGCGGACGAAATCGTTGCCGTTGAGATCAGCGCGGCGGCGATCAGAATCTTGAATGTACTCATAGCGATTCTCCATTGCTTGTCGTGTGCGGAGAGACGCTCGGCGACGATCGCTGCTCGGCTGATGGCGTTCCCGAAGATTGTTTTGATGAGAGTCATGTAGGTCGTCGGTGCAGCAAGTCCCGGCGAATCCGCATCACTCTTGCGGGAAGAGTCTGTCAGCGTTGTTAGACTCCTCGCGCGATTGTGCGTGGCCAAACGCACCTCGTATCCGTTTCTGGAGGCGGATCATTTGAACATGTGGAGTGTGAGCAATGAGATCATTTGCTGCAATTTGTATCCTTGCCAGCGTTGTGCTCTCGGACGCTGCGTTTGCCCGAGGCGGCATGGGATCGCATATGTCGATGGGGAGCGGCGGCACGTTCGGTACGAGTGCCGCCACGCCCGGAACGAACTCACTGGGCACCGCGCTTCCCTCATCGGAGACTGGCGGTCACGCGATGAAGGGGCCGATGCTCGGCACGGACCCGACCATCGACAAGGACGACGCCCGACTCGAAAAGATGCTGGAAGGATCGATCTGCCGCGGCTGCTGAAGAGCGCGCATTGCGGGACGGAGGCCGGCGGCCGCGCGGCACGGTGAGCTCTGTCTTTCGAAAGAGTTGGTGGTAAGCTGGGTAGAAAATGATGCAACCGCTTGGGGCTGTCCAAATCATGGCTGAGCCAGGCCAGCGTCCCGTCTATATTTGCGCGGAATGGGAAATCGATCTTGCCAGACGCGAATTGCGCTCGGCCGGAGAACTCATTCCTTTGGGGGGGCGCGCCTTTGAGATTCTTGCGGAATTGGTTCAGGCGCAAGGCCAGCTCGTCACCAAGAACGATCTGACAGAGCGGGTCTGGCGGGGCGTCTTTGTCGAGGAGAGTGCACTTCGTGTGCATATCGCCGCGATCCGAAAGGCGCTTGGTGCTGACCGCGACATGCTGTCAACCACTGTTGGCCGCGGGTATCGTTTGCTCGGCGCTTGGCGGAACCGGCATATGGATGCCCCGCTACAGGCTGCCGCAACCGAATTGCCGCCGTCGATCAACATTCCCAGCGCATCATTCGATCTGATCGGCCGGACCACCGCGATATCGCATTTGTGGCGGCTGCTGTCGGCCTACCGTGTGGTGAGCCTGGTCGGCCCTGGCGGAATCGGAAAGACCGCACTGGCGTTGGAAGCCGCCAGAACGCCGCCGCCCGGTTTCTCGGCTGACCGAGTGCTGGTCGAACTGGCTTCGCTGTCGGACCCCAGGCTCGTCTGTTCGGCTATCGCCGGCGTGCTTGGCACCAAGCTCGAGGGCGAGGAGATTTCGCCGGATGCGATCGCGCGTGCGATCGGCTCTCGGCCATTGTTGCTCATCCTCGACAATTGCGAACATGTCATCGATGCCGTGGCGCAGGTAGCCGAACTGGTCGTCGGCCGCTGTTCGGGGACGATTATCCTTGCAACGAGCCGGGAGGCGCTGCGCATCGAGGGAGAGCATGTCTATCGCGTGCCTCCTTTGGGCGTGCCGCCTGAAGCGTGGCAAGAGCCCGCCGGCGCATCCGCGTACAGCGCGGTGGAATTGTTTACGAGCAGAGCGAAGGCGCTGGGTTCACGCTTTGCGCCGGACGAGGAGAACATCGGCGCCATCGCAGCGATCTGCCGGCGGCTGGATGGCATTCCACTCGCGATCGAGTTTGCGGCGGCGCGTGCAGTCATGCTCAGCCCGCCGAAGATCGCGGCACTGCTCGATGACAGGTTCAAATTTCTGACCACCGGCCGGCGCACGGCGTTGCCGAGACAGCAAACACTTCGTGCAACGCTCGACTGGAGCTATGACCTCCTGCCGGAAGACGAGGCCTGGTTGCTCCGGCAGCTCGGCATATTCGCCGGCGAATTCCAGCTCGACGCAGTCATCGCCGTCGCCGGCGCGGGCATCGGCGACGTGACCGGCCAGCTCACCAGGCTGGTGGCAAAGTCGCTCGTTCTTGCGGATATTCGCGGCGACAGCCCTCACTATCGCCTGCTGGATACCACGCGCGCCTATGCATTGGAGAAGCTGCGCACCGCCGGAGAATATCCCGCCGCGGCGGGCCGCCAGGCGAAGTACTATTCTGGGTTCTTTGCCAGCGCCGAAGCCGACAGCGAAGTGAGGCCGCAGGCGGAGTGGCTCACCCTCTACGGCCGACACATCGACAACGTGCGAACGAGCCTCGATTGGGCCTTCTCGCCCGACGGAGACTCGCAGGTCGGGGCGGGCCTGACCGCCGCCGCGGTTCCGCTCTGGGTACAATTGTCGCTCCTTGCTGAATGCCGCGAGCGGACCGAACTTGCCCTCTCACGGCTCGATCCGACGGTCGCGGACTCGCCGCGGCTTCGGATGCAGCTGTCGGCCGCACGCGGCTGGTCGCTGATGTACGGTGTAGGCAGGGCGAGGGAGGCCGGCCCGGCCTGGGCCGAGACCCTTCAGCTTGCCGAGCAGCTCGGTGACAGGGATTACCTGCTGCGCGCGCTTTGGGGTCTCTGCATCGATCAGTTCAACAACGGCGAATTCCGCAGGGCGCTCGAATTCGCGCACCGCTTCGCGGACCTCGTGGCCGATTCCGGCAATCCCGTCGACCGGATGATGGCTGACCGGCTTCTTGCGACCACGCTGCACTTTCTCGGCGACCAGCGGCTGGCGTATCACCACATCGGACGAACCCTGTCTCGTCTCTCGGACCTCGCGGCAAGGCCCCAGGTCATTCGTTTCCGCTTCGACCTGCGGGTCTCGTCCCGCTACTTTCAGGCCCGGATCCTGTGGTTGCTTGGCCTGGCGGATCAGG
The DNA here is from genome assembly GCF_038969555.1 of Bradyrhizobium sp. B117. Classification (NCBI taxonomy): domain Bacteria; kingdom Pseudomonadati; phylum Pseudomonadota; class Alphaproteobacteria; order Hyphomicrobiales; family Nitrobacteraceae; genus Bradyrhizobium; species Bradyrhizobium sp. B117. The sequence continues at coordinate 6,492,941 of NZ_CP152414.1, read as the reverse complement.
CCTTGAGCGTCGTCGAGCACAACATAGAGGAAGGCCGGGCCAGTGGTCACGCCCTCACATTTTGCAGCGTCCTCGGGCAGGGGGCCTGTCCGATTGCGTTCCTGGCCGGCGATCTCGATGCTGCCGAGCGCTATTGCACGATGCTGCTCGAGCACACCGAGCGCCACCCGATCCGCCTGTGGAACGTATGGGCGCGCGCCTTCAGGGGCCTGCTGATCGCGCGCCAGGGTGACCTCGCGACCGGATTGCCGCTGCTGCGCAAAGCGCTCGAGCTCGCGGGCGAGGCGCGTTTCCTGCCGCGCTTTCTGCTTCCTCTCGGCGAACTTGCGGCATGTCTCGGAAAGGCGGGCGAGGTGTCGCAAGGGCTTGCGGTCGCCGGCGAGACGCTCGCGCGTTGCGAGGCGAGGGACGAGGGATGGTATGTCGCCGAGCTCTGGCGCATCAAGGGCGAATTGCTGCTGCTGCCTGGCGAGCATCGCTCGACGATCGCCGCAGGACAGGCCTTCGACAGGGCGTTCGAGGTGGCACGGAGCCAGGGCGCCTTGTTCTGGGAGCTCAGGATTGCGATCAGTGTGGCGCGATTGAGGATGAGCGAAGGACACGCGGTCGAGGCGCGCCATGTTCTTGCCGCGGCCTACGGCAAGTTCACCGAAGGTTTCGAGACAGCGGACCTGCGCGGTGCGCGCGCGATGATGACCAAGGTCGGATCGTAGGCGACGGATGCCCCGGGGAGTGGCATCCGATTTCATCAATTGGATGCCGGCGCGGCCTTCGTGAGCGCCGCATCCCCGTGCCCTGGAACGTTCCGCAATTTCGCCCGTGATGCCGCCTGTGCCGCGCGCCGACGTCTCATTGCCAGCGCAGCATGGACCGGCGGTTCGCACGCGTCGTTCGAGACGGCCCCTCTCTATCGCAATTGCACGGCGTAGGCGGTCATTTGGCCGCAAAAGAGCACGAGCGCGGAAGGCTCAGCTCGGCGAGCAAGCCCCTTGCCGTCACGAGGTTGCGTGTATGGAAGCCCTCGCTAAATCGCCGATAGACGGACGCAAGCATGTCGTGCGCCTCCTGGCGGCGATCGCCTCGCTGCCATAGTCTTGCAAGCGCGATCGCCGCGCGAAGCTCATAACCGAGCGCCCCCTGATGGCGGGCGAGGTCGAGCGCCTGAATGAGGCTCAGCTCCGCTTGCGCAAGATCCGGATCGTCCAGCTGCATCAGCACTTCGGCTCTTGCGCGCAGCATGTCGGGCATGTCCATCATGAAGTTGCGGTGGCGGGCCTCGGCGATCGCCTGGTCGATGGTGTCGAGCGCTTGTTCACTCTGACCTGCCGCGGCCAGGGCCTCGGCAAGGGGCATGCGAAGCCCTACCACCGCACCAAAGCTCTTGCTCTGCAGCTGCTCGATCGCGCCTCTCAGCATGGCGAGCCCGGTACCGGTCTCGTTCCGGGCCAGCAGCGTAATTCCCTTCATGGCCTCGCCGACCATCTGGAGGATGGCGAGGTTGTACCTTCGAGCCTCCGCGATGAACCTGTCGACATGGTCTTCGCAATCCTCCATGTCGCCATTCCAGAAGAAGACGCCGAATGCCCATGGCAGGGCGCGGCAGAACATGATCGGGTGGTTTGCCGCGATGACGTCCGAGATGGCCCGGCGCACCACTTGCGCCGCCTGATCGGGATAGCCCTGCAGCCAGAGGACTCGGGCAAGGCTGATCTGAGCGCGTTTGGGATATTCCAAGGTGAGGCGGCCACGGAACTCTTCCTCCAGGCCCGGCTGCAGCAGCGCCGCTTCGAGGTATGAGCGGGAAGCGCCAAACTTGCCAAGATACTGGCAGGAGATGCCGAGCAACAGGCGCATGCGCGCCACCGCCATGGAATCGTTGATGGCGAGAGCAATGGCTTCGCCGCGTTGGGCGGAGCGCAATGCGTCGTCGTATTTGCCGGCGAACAATTGCAGGAGGTGCAACTGGTCGATCAGACGGATTTGTCCCGATATGTCGCCGATCTCCTCTGTCAGCTCGATCGCCCGGTTGAGGTGATTTGCAGCGAGCTCGTCCAGTTGTCCTGTGAGCACGCGGGCGGCCCCCAGCGCTGTATGAAGCGCGAGCTCGTGCCTGATGCTTCCATTCGTTTGGTCGAGCGCATCGATCGCGCGGGTCACCCAGAGTTCACACTCCGCCAGGAGCGACAGCTTGAAGAACAGCCGTATCGAGGCTGCAGCGAGGGCTACGCCGATCCTGCGGTCGCCCTGATCCGAGAAGCACCACGTCAATGCGGCGCGTATGTTGCCGAATTCCTCCGCCGCCGCCGCAAGGTCCTGGTCCGATCTATCGCCGACTTTCTCGAGGAGACCGAGAAAATAACAGGCGTGACGTCGCGCAATCGCGCCGGTATCTCCGCTGGCGGCAAGTTTCTCTTGCGCGTATGCCCGGGTCGAGTCGGCAAGGCCGTAGCGGGTCGGTTGCGAGCCGGTGCTCAGCGCAAGCATCGACTTGGCAACGAGGCTGTCGATGACCGCCAGGATCGTATCGTCGTCTTCCGTGGCCGCGGCAATCGACCGCGCGGCGTCCAGCGTCATGCTGCCGACGAACACCGATAGCCGGCCGAGGATCTCACGTTCTGGGTCGGATAGAAGATTGTAGCTCCATTCGATGGTAGCACGCAGCGTCCGGTGCCGGGGCAGTGCGGTGCGTCGCCCCTCCCACAGCAAATTGAGGTGCTGGTCGAGGAGTTGGGCCATCGCTCGCGCGCCATATGTGCTCGCATGACCGGCGGTGAGCTCGATGGCAAGCGGGATGCCGTCGAGCCGACGGCAGAGGTTGCCGACATCAGATGCGTTCGCATCTGTCAGCGCGAACTCGCCGCCTCCCGCGGTCGCACGCTCCACGAAGAGTTTCACGGAAGGAAAAGCGAGGGCGTTCGCAGCCGTCAGAACGACCTTCTCCGGCGGGCTCGGCAACGGCGGGAGACGGTATGTGAACTCGCCCTCGACGCGCAGCAATTCCCGGCTCGTTGCCAGGATGTGCAGATCCGGTGCTGTCTGGTAGAGCCGTTCGGCCAGCGCCGCGGCGGCTTCGATGACACGCTCGCAGCAATCCAGAATGAGCAGCATGCGCCTGTCGCGCAGGAACGTCGCGAGGCTGTAGGTGGGATCGTTCGATCTCGCCTGCAGCCCGAAAGAAGATGCGACGATCGCCGGCACCAGAGTGTCGTCCTCCGCCTCGCCGAGGCCGACAAAATGGACGTGACCGCCGAATTCCGCGAGCAGCGCATGGCCCGCGGAAACGACGACCGTGGTCTTGCCGATGCCGCCCGGGCCGACGACCGTGACGAAGCGCTCGGCTCTCAGCTTTTCCGAGATGTCCTGGATGGCTTGCTCGCGTCCTACCATCTGCCGGGGATGCGCTGGCAGATTGTGGACATAAGCGGGACTCGCCGGTGCAGACGGCCTCTGATCCGGACGCGAGACTGCCGCGACGAAGCAGTAACCTTGCCCGGAAACCGTGCTCAGATATCTGATGCCGCCGTTGCCGTCTCCGAGCGCCTTGCGGAGTGCGGCGATATGGACGCGCAGGCTGTTTTCCTCGACATCGGCGCCCGGCCACGTCTTGGCCATCAGATCCGTCTTGCTGACGACGTTGCCGGCCTGCCGCACCAGTGCGAGCAGGATGTCGAATGCGCGGCTGGACAGTTGGAGCGGGCTCCCGTCTCTTTCAATCCGCCGCTGTGAAGGGTCCAGCCGAAACGGCCCAAAGAGGAAGATCTCCTGGGCGGACTCGTCTTGCGCGGAGTGGCAAGCTACGGCGGTCATGTTGTTGCTTTGCCAGCGGAGGGCCATTCGAGATATCAACCCAGCGCACGAATCGTCACGTTCGATGACTTGGGAGCACACCAAGACGTGTGAACGTAGTGGCTCTTCAAAGGTAGCATCCGGCTGTATCAGGGTAAAGGATTGGGCCGTATCACTTTCGTCTGGGTCTCCGAGGCGAGAGCCGCCCTGACGCTTCGCGCTGCTCGCTCATTCGTACGCGGATATGTTCGATTTGAAGGGTAAGCCCTTCTATCCGATGGATGCGGGCTTGAGGATATCTTCCAGTCCGATCCGCCGGAGCAGTTCCGCGCGAACGCTGTCGGCGACGGCGTCGACGGCTGCGGCTCCGTCGTCGTCCGGACCGACATGGACGCGCAGCGGTCGCTGACCGAACGGCATATCGACAACATCGGCGATGGCGGCGGCAACGTCCCGCGGCGTTTGATCCTTCGCCGGAAGCTCCGCAAGGCCCGATAGCGCGGTTTCGCTCACGTCGGCCGTCGGACCATCCGCGTATTCTTCGGTCCGCATGGTGTCCAGCGGCCTGCCGGAGCGGATGTAGTGACCGGGCCCGAGTGCGCTCGGAACGACAATGGTCGTCTCGATGCCCCAACGCGCGAGCTCGCCGGCATAGCCGAGCGCCAGCGCATCCAGGGCAGCCTTTGACGAGGCGTAGGCCCCCAGGAATGGAACAGAGCCGCCACGCGCGCTGCTCGACGAGATCCAGATCAGCAGGCCCTGGCCCTGCTTGCGCAACTGTGGCAACGCGGCCCGATTGAGCCGTTGCGCACCCAGCACGTTGGTGTCGTAGAGCTCGGCGAGCTGGTCTGGGGTAAAGGCCTCCGCCGGACCGTAGACGACCTGCCGGGCATTGTGCACGATCACGTCGAGGCGGCTGTTTTCGGCGACGATGGCATCGATGGCCGAGTTCACGGAAGCTTCAGAAGCGACATCGAGCGCGATGGCTCGGAGATCCATGCCGTGTTGGCTGATCTTCTCGCTGCCGCGCTCCTCGTGGCGATCCATTTCCCGCATGGACACGTAGACCGTGTGGCCGGCCCGTGCCAGTTGCTTGCAGGTGTTTCGTCCGATGCTGTTTGAAGCTCCTGTGACGACGATCACTTTGCTCATTCGGTTCCCAATCGCATTCCAGCTTCCGCGAGAGCGCCAGCGCGACACGTTCATCATTCCCCGATCGACCGCTGTCCTTGCGCGAAGAGCATCTGACATAGGCGCCGGCACAAGTCGGGTCTTTCGCGCCCGGTGGGTGATTTTCAGTTCGCACGAATTATTTCAAGAAGGCCCGAAAGCGGCTGCGGGCTCGCCTCAGTACTGACCGGACAAGCCGGGGCGTGCCTTCTCGAAAATGGCGGCGGATTTCAGAAGATCGCGGCTGTGGCCGCCGGCTACAAGAAACCTGCGCCGTTCGACAGGACGGTCGTGTGGCCGGAGGTGGACCGGTTCGCGCGCTGCAAGGAGAAGTGATGAATCCGTCAAGTAACCTGCCGCGTTCGGGGCTGGGATCGCTCGTGTTGATTGCGGCCGTCCTCGGAGGCGGTGCTGTCGCGTTCGCCTACACGGCAGGTTGGCTTTCGCCCGGGCGCCTGACACCGGAGCGGATGATCGCGGCGCTGACGCCTCCGAGCGGCGCGCCGCTCGGACACCGGCGAAATCATGCCAAGGGAATCTGCTTTACTGGCGTGTTCGAGGCCAACGGAAACGGCTCCGAACTGTCCCGCGCCAGGGTGTTCGAGCGAGGCAGCTATCCGGCGCTCGGCCGCTTCAATCTCGGCACCGCTGACCCGAATGCCGTGGACGCGACAGTGCGGGTACGGGGCCTGGGATTGCAGATCACAGCGGCGGACGGCGAAGAGTGGCGAATGGCGCTGATCAATCCGCCGTTCTTTGCAGTGTCGACGCCGCAGGCGTTTCACGACCTGCTGATTGCATCCGGCAAGAAGGATCCGGAGGCAATGAAAACGTTCATCGGGGCAAATCCGGAATTCGCTGCCTTCGCGTCCTGGGCAAAGACGGCGCCGTGGACCGCCAGCTATGCGGCGGAGCCTTACCATGGGCTCAACAGCTTCATCTTCACGGACGCGAAGGGCGCCGAGCACGCGGTGCGATGGTCGTTGCTGCCGACCGCGGCGGTCGTTCCGATATCGCAAGCCGAGCTGGAAAAGCGTGGTCCCGATTTTCTCGAGCAGGAGATAACGGAGCGGGTCCGGGTTGCCGGACCGCAACGCTGGAACATGATCACGACTGTCGCTGATCCCGCTGATCCGACCGCGGATCCAAGCAAGGCCTGGCCCGCGGACCGCCGCGCAGTGCAGGTCGGCACGCTCGTCGTGCAGCGGATCGAACCGGAGCGGGATGGGCCCTGCCGCGACATCAACTTCGATCCGACCGTGCTTCCGCGCGGAATCCGGGTGTCGGACGATCCGTTTCCGGCCGCGCGCTCGTCGGTCTACCGCAAGTCCTATGATTTGCGCGCGGCCGAAGCCGGCGACTATCCGCGAACCGAGGCGGCCAGGCCATGAACAGCGCGCCCCGGCGTTTCGCCCCGATCCAGCGGATCCTGCACTGGCTGATGGCAGCGTGCATCATTGCCATGCTCTTCATCGGCGTTGGCATGGTGTCCAGCGTGGCGCCGACATATCTGCCGCTCATCCTGATCCACAAGACGCTCGGCGTCACTCTGCTGATCCTTGTTGCGATCAGGCTGGCACTGCGGCTCCGTTACGGTGCACCGCCACTGCCGGCCGATCTTCCGCCGGCGATGAAGCTGGGAGCGAGATTGTCGCACCTAGCCCTTTATGGCCTCATGATCGTCATGCCGCTGCTGGGTCTCGGCTTGCTTTGGGCGGCGGCCTATCCGGTTGTCCTGTATGGCGGAATTCGAATTCCGGCGTTGCTGCCTCAGAGCGACCGCGCGCACACGCTTCTGTGGGATGCTCACTACTATCTGGCTTTCGCGTTCTTTGCGCTCGTGCTGTTGCACATGGCGGCAGCGCTGTTCCACGCGCTGATCCGCCGCGACGGCGTGTTCGGGACGATCGCGCTCGCTCCATGGCGCAACAGGACGACGCCGGCAGATTGAGCGCTTCGCGTGCCTGCGAAACGCGCGGCTCAAGCTTTTCAACCGCAAAGGATGACGACAATGACCAAAGCAGACCTCCAAAGCCCGACGGACCTCGGGGCCAACGCGAACCGGGACATTCCAGCTGCGCTGAGGGCGCTGCTGGCTGACGTTTTCGCGCTTTACCTGAAGACCAAGAACTTCCACTGGCACGTATCGGGCCGGCACTTCCGCGACTATCACCTCCTGCTCGACGAGCAGGCCGAGCAGATCTTTGCCATGACCGACGACATTGCCGAGCGGGCACGCAAGATCGGCGGAACGACACTCCGGTCGATCGGCCAGATCTCGCGCGAGCAGCGCATTCTCGACAACGACGCCGACTATGTCGATCCGCAGGATATGCTGGCCGAGCTGCGCAGCGATAATCAGCAGCTGACGCGGGAAATGCGTCGGGTCCACGAGCTCTGTGACGAATATGGTGACGTCGCGACCGCAAGTCTGCTGGAGAACTGGATCGATGAGACCGAGCGGCGGATCTGGTTCCTTTACGAGACCGGCCGAAGCGGCCCGGAATCGTAAGCACTGGCATGTCATGCGGCCGGAATGCGAGCCCGGCCGATAGCTGCGACGACACGGAGGCGAGGGCGACCCTCGCCTCCGTCTATTGTTTGCTGATCGTCATTGATCGATCAAGCTGCGCGCGCGTCCGTATCGTGCGGACCAAACAATATTGCTGCATCCTCGAAAGATGAATCCGAGCAGATATCTGTACGCTTGACCGCATCCATACGTACAAGGGTCAAGCCATGACGGATTTGTCGAACTCGAAGGCGTCGCTCGGAAGGTCCATCCACGCGATCACCGGAAAATGGGGCTGGTTCGTTGCGCTGGGGGTCGGTGAACTGATCCTTGGGGGCATTGCCTCAGCTAATCTGATGGCAGCAAGCCTCGCCTCCGTGCTCGTCATTGGGGCCTCCATGGCGGTCGCCGGGGTCTTCCAGATCGTGCATGCGTTTTCGGTGCACGGCCTGCGCGGCTTCCTGTTCTGGCTGCTCGCCGGGATCGTCTATGGCGCTGCCGGAGCCGTCATCCTCTACGATCCGCTGCTGGCTTCGTTCACGTTGTCGCTCGTGGTATGCGCTTTCCTGGTCGTCGCTGGCGCGACGCGGATCTGGGCGGGTTTCCATATGCGGCCTGCCGCGGGCTGGCGCTGGATCGTGGCTGCCGGCGTCGTGACGTTCTGCGTCGGTGTCATGCTGATTGCGGTCTTGCCTGCCGTCGGCTTGTGGCTGCTCGGTGCGATGTTGGTCGTTGATCTGGTTTTCCAGGGATGGGGCTTCATTGCTTTCGGGCTGGCGCTCAGAAACCGGGCGTCCCGGCATTCGACCGAGCCGGCGACTGTGTGAGCCATGACGACGGGTTCGACATTCACCCGGCACCAGGAGATCGCCTGGCGCGGCGGCCGTACGATCTCGACGTCGCGACTGGTTGCCGAGGAGAGCGCCATTGCGCTCACTTACAACGGATCGACCCATGCGGTGATGATGGGAACGCCGGCCGATCTGGAGGACTTCGGTGTCGGCTTCAGCCTCACCGAAGCCATCGTCGACCGCGCGAACGAGATCAGGAGCATCGAGCTGATCTCGAACGAGCTCGGAATGGAAGTGCGGATGTGGCTCGATGGCGATCGCGCCGCGTCCCTGGCGGCGCGCCGCCGCACCATCAGCGGACCGGTCGGGTGCGGGCTATGCGGCATCGAAAGCCTCGAACAGGCGCGCCGTACGCCCGCGCGGGTTGAGGGTCGCGGTATTGCCTTCCACGCGCGGGACCTGCTGAACGCCATGCAGGCGCTGTCTCCTCTCCAGACATTGAATCAACAGACGAGGTCCGTTCATGCGGCGGCCCTCTGGCATCCCCGCAGCGGCATTACCCTGGTCAGGGAGGATGTTGGCCGGCACAACGCGCTCGACAAGCTCGCCGGTGCGATCGTCCGCGATGGCAACTCGGCCAGCGGCGGGGCCGTTCTGCTGACGAGCCGCGTTTCGGTAGAGATGGTGCAGAAGGCCGCGATGATCGGCGCGTCGGTCGTCGTTGCCGTCTCCGCGCCGACCGCGCTCGCCATCCAGACCGCGAATGAGGCGGGAATCACGCTTCTCGCCGTCGCCCGCGATGACGGATACGGCGTATTCACGCATCCGCGCCGCGTTCTGCTGCCTGAAGAGGCCGCGCTGCGCGCCGGCTGCTGACCTCCGAATATGGCGATGCAAGCCGCATCAACCGAGCCCTTGGCCGAGACACGCGTCGAAGCCGTCGCTCCGGAACGATCGCTGCTGGTTGCCTCTCTGCTCAGCATGTCGGGCGGTTTCCTCGACGCCTTTACGTGGCTGTCGCTTGGCGTTTTCGCGAGCTCGCAGACCGGAAATGTCGTCTTCCTCGGGATCCACGCCGAGTTTGGGCAATGGCACCGCGCGCTTCACCATGCCCTTCCGCTCGTGGCCTTCGTCCTCGGCGCGGCCGTGGCGGTCCGCTCCCGGGCGCCGCTACGCTGTCTCGCCGGAGAGATCGTCTGCCTGGCGGCGGCAATGCTGTTGTTTCATCACGTCCCCGATCAGATCGTGATCCTCGTCATCTCCTTTGGCGTCGCATTGCAGTCTGCGAGCTTCAGGCGGATTGGGGACTTGAACTATCTCTCGGTCGCCGTCACCGGAAACATGCTCCGCGCCATCGATCAGAGCTTTGCTACGTCCGATCGCGATGCAGCGCGCGGTACCGCAACCATGCTCGCGCTTTGCCTGATGTTCCTGATGGGGGCCGCCCTCGCGGGTTGTGTGACGAGGTGGCTGGGAACATGGAGCCTCGCTCTGCCGATCGCATTGTCGGCATGCGTCCTCTGGCTGTGCCGGCATCCGGGCCATCGGCACTGAATCTGCGTCAACGCTTCGAACCTTTTTTACTCGCAGCCGGCCCGTTCGCATGTCGCGGTGCGCACCATGCCATTCCGCAAAAGCACGTTCGTTCGCGGAAGCGTGCGCGCGGTGCGGGCCCGTACAATTGCACCAGCGCCACCAGGTGCACCCGACATGAACTGTCACGAGAGGCAAGAATGAGCGACTTTCGCAAAGAAACAGACAGCCTGGGTGAGGTGAACGTTCCCGCGGATAGGCTTTGGGGCGCGCAGACGCAACGTTCACTCGAGCATTTCAGCATCGGCAGCGACCTGATGCCGCGTGAGATGATCCAGTCCTACGCGATCCTGAAGAAGGCTGCCGCGAACGCAAATGTCGCCGGCGGCCGGCTCGGCGGCAAGGTCCACAAGCTGATCGTCCATGTCTGCGACGAGATTCTCGCGGGGCAGCATCACGACATGTTTCCCCTCCACGTCTGGATGACGGGGAGCGGAACGCAGTTCAACATGAACGTGAACGAGGTCATTTCGAACCGGTGCTGCCAGCTCGCTGGCACCGCTCTCGGCAGCAAGCTGCCGGTTCATCCGAACGATCATGTCAACATGTCGCAATCGTCGAACGACAGCTTCCCCTCGGCCATGTATGTCGCGGCCGCGCTGAACGTGACGGAGCGCCTCATTCCCGCGGTCACGGCTTTGCACGACGCGATCGCAGCGAAGTCGAGCCAGTGGGACGACATTGTCAAGATCGGTCGGACCCACATGCAGGATGCCACCCCGCTGACGCTCGGGCAGGAGTGGTCCGGCTACGCCGTCATGCTCGCCGACAATCTGGCCCGCATCAATGACGCGCTCAAGGGCGTCTATCGACTCGCGCTGGGCGGCACGGCCGTCGGCACCGGCATCAACGCAGCACCGGGTTTTGCTGAAGCTGTCGCCGCCGAGATCGCGCGGTTGACCGGCTTGCCCTTCGTCAGCGCACCGAACAAATTCGCCGTGCAAGGCGCGCACGACGCGCTGGTGCAGCTCTCGGGTACACTGCGTACGCTTGCCGGCTCGCTCTACAAGATCGCAAACGACATCCGCCTTTTGTCCTGCGGTCCGCGCGCGGGCTTTGCCGAGCTGCACATTCCCGAGAACGAGCCGGGCTCGTCGATTATGCCGGGCAAGGTCAATCCGACCCAGGCGGAAGCGCTGACAATGATCGCGGTGCAGGTGATGGCGAACGACGTTGCCGTCGGGTTCGGCGGCGCCGGCGGCTACCTGGAGATGAACGTCTACAAGCCGCTGATCATCCACAACATCGCCCAGTCCGTCACCATCCTCACCGACGGCTGCACCAATTTCCGCACCTTCCTTGTCGAGGGGACCGAGCCGAACCGCAAGAAGATCCAGGAGTATGTCGAGAGGTCGCTGATGCTCGTGACGGCGCTGGCGCCGGTGATCGGCTACGACAAGGCATCGCGGATCGCGCACTACGCGATGGACAACGATCTCACCTTGAAATCGGCGGCGCTGAAACTCGGCTTCGTGACCGAACCCGAGTTCGACCGCATCGTGGATCCCGCCAAGATGGTCAAGCCCTACGTTGCCGAGATCAAGGTGCCGCTCGCTATCGGGGCGAAAGCCGGTTGAGCGAGGACCATGATCCGGCCTGTACGACGCCGCGCAGGCAAAGCAACGTCAATGCAAGGAGAGACACCATGATCCGCTGTGTGCGTCTATGGACGGGAGAGGACAACAACTCGCATTTCGAGGAAGGGTACCTCGAGCTAGAGCCGGGCCAGCGTGGCGACTTCCTCACCGGCAAGATCGATGCCGCCAGTGTTTCCTTCCAGGAGACGGAATCGGGTGGCGCTTTCGCCTGGCACACCGCGCCGGTCCGCCAGCTCGTGATCACGCTGAGCGGAACGCTCGATTTCCAGACGCGGGACGGTCACCACTTCCTGATCCACCCCGGTAACGTCCTGCTGGCCGAGGACACCGCGGGTTCAGGCCACAGCTGGAAGCTGACCGACGATTCCTCCTGGCGGCGTGCCTACGTGATTCTGCGGCCCGGAGTGGAGGTGCCGTTCCACGCCAAGACGCGGCAATCGGTGCGGGCCTGACCGAGCCATCCGGAATAACAACACCCAATGAAGGAAAAAGCCATGTCAGCAGCTTCTGACCGCGAGATCGACGTTGTCCTTATCGGCGCAGGCATCATGAGCGCGACCCTCGGCTCCTTTCTTAAGGAGCTCGAGCCGTCGCTGTCGATCCAGATGTTCGAAGTGCTCGGCGATTGCGCGCAGGAAAGCTCCGATTCCTGGAACAATGCCGGGACTGGCCACGCGGCGAACTGCGAGATGAACTATACGCCGCAGCGCCCCGACGGCAGCATCGACATCTCCAAGGCGCTCCAGGTCAATGTCGAGTTCGATCTATCGCGGCAATTCTGGTCTTACCTCGTAGGGCGGGGGGCGATTGCGGACCCGCGGGCCTTCATCCACCCGGTTCCGCATATGAGCTTCGTGCACGGCGCGGAGAACGTTGAATTCTTGCGGAAGCGGTTCAAGGCGATGTCGGCCCATCATTGCTATGAGGGCATGGAGCATACCGAGGATCCCAAGAAGATTGCCGAATGGGCGCCGCTGGTCATGGATGGAAGGAGTGGCGACGAGCCGGTTGCAGCAACCCGGATCATCACCGGCACCGACGTGGATTACGGTGCGCTGACGCATCTGCTGGTTAGTCATCTCGTCAGCCAGCCTGGCTGTGCCGTTCACTACAACAGCTGCGTCACCGGACTTGACCGGGAGCAGGGCGGTCGGTGGCGGATCGAGGTCCGCGACACCCCAAGCGGCGAGACGCGGTCGGTTCGCGCGAAGTTCGTCTTCATCGGCGCCGGCGGCGGCGCGCTGCCGCTGTTGGAGAAATCGGGCATCCCGGAGGGGCGCGGCTATGGCGGCTTCCCGGTCAGCGGCATCTGGCTGCGCTGCGACGATCCGGAGATCAACCGGCGCCACCATGCCAAGGTCTACGGCAAGGCCGCGGTCGGCTCTCCGCCGATGTCGGTGCCGCATCTCGACACCCGCGTGATCGGCGGCCAGCGTTCGCTCCTGTTCGGTCCGTATGCCGGCTTCTCGAGCAAATTCCTCAAGCACGGCTCGCTGCTGGACCTGTTCGAGTCCATTCGTCCTGCGAACGTCAAGCCGCTGCTGTCCGTGGCGCGCGACAATTTCGACCTCACCGAATATCTGGTCGGGCAGGTACTGCAGTCCGAGGGCCACCGTCTGGCAGCGCTCGACGAATACTTCCCGAAGGCCGATCCGAAGGACTGGAGGCTGCAGGTGGCGGGTCAGCGCGTCCAGATCATCAAGCCCGACGTGAAGCGGGGCGGTCTGCTCGAGTTCGGGACCGAGTTGGTCGGCGCGGACGACCATTCGCTGGTTGCGCTGCTCGGCGCTTCGCCGGGTGCCTCCACCGCGGCGTTCATCGCGGTCAGCGTACTGGAGAAGTGCTTCGCCGGAGAGCTGACGGCAAGCGCTTGGCTGCCGAAGCTGAAGCAGATCATCCCGTCCTATGGCGTGTCGCTGATCGAGGATGCGGCTTTCTGCCGCCAGATCCGCGCCGCGACGGCGGAGGTGCTCAAGGTCGACAATATCCCGCCGCCGGCCGCACGCGCACCGGCGGTTGCCAAGCGAGCGTAAGAAGAGAGGGGGCTTGTCATGGACCCGACGGCACTTCTCCTCTCGCGGCTGCAGTTCGCCTTCACGATCTCATTCCACATCATCTTCCCGGCATTCACGATCGGGCTTGCCGCCTGGCTCACCGTGCTCGAAGCGATGCACCAGTACAGCGGCAGGCCCGTCTACCGGACCCTGTTCGAGTTCTGGCTCAAGATCTTCGGCGTCGCCTTCGGCATGGGCGTGGTATCGGGCGTGGTGATGGCGTTCCAGTTCGGAACGAACTGGAGCGTGCTCTCGAAGATGTCGGGGCCGATCCAGGGGCCGCTGCTGTCCTACGAGACGTTCACCGCTTTCATGCTGGAGGCCGGCTTCTTCGGCATCCTCATCTTCGGCCGGCCGCGGGTGCCGCCCTGGTTCTACCTGTTCTCCACCGCGATGGTCGCGCTCGGCACCACGCTGTCGGCATTCTGGATCATGGTCAACAACAGCTGGATGCAGGTGCCGACCGGCTATGTCCTGCAGAACGGCCAGTTCGTTCCGAACGACTGGGTACAGATCCTCTTCAACCGAGTGGTCTGGGTCCGCTTCCCGCACATGCTGCTCGCCTCATATCTCACCGGCGCGTTCTGCGTGGCGGCGACCGGAGCCTGGTATCTGCTGCGGCGGACCTATCGGGCCGAGGCGCATGTGATGCTGCGCATGGGCCTCGCGCTCGCGGCGGTGCTGCTTCCGGTGCAGCTCTTCATCGGGCATCTCGTCGGCGACTACGTCCACGACTACCAGCCGGCCAAGTTCGCCGCGATCGAGGCGCGCTGGCATGACGAGCAGCCGGCCTCCGAGGTGCTGATCGCGATCCCGGATTCGAGCACCGAATCGAACAGATACGCCATATCGATTCCGGTGCTCGGCAGCATCATCGCAAGCATGAGCCTGACCTCGAAGGAGGTTGGCCTCACCAGCTTCGCGCCGCAGGACCGCCCGCCGGTGGCGATCCCGTTCTTCGCCTTCCGCATCATGGTCGGCTGCGGCTTCGTGATGCTGGGACTGTCCTGGCTCGGGAGCTGGCTCGGCGTCAAGCACCGGCTCGAGCGCAGCCGCCTGCTGCTCTGGGGCATCTTCCTCAGCTTTCCATTGCCCTGGATCGCGATCCTGACCGGCTGGTACACCGCGGAGGTCGGCCGCCAGCCGTGGACTGTGTACGGCGCGTTGCGGACCGCCGACGCCGTGACGCCGTTCCTCACGGCGTCCGCCGCGATGACCTCGCTGATCCTGTTCGTCGCCGTCTACGCCTTCATCTTCTCGTTCGGGACCTACTACATCTATCGGCTGCTCCGCGCCGGACCGGCGGGGCTTGGCGGCGAGCCATTGCATGTTCCGGTGCCCAACCGGCCGATGTCGCTCGCCGACGAGATGCCGGCGATCGCCGAGGCGGGAGAATAACCATGGTCATGTTCTGGGTTGCACTTCTTGCCATCAGCATCCTGATCTATCTACTCCTGGACGGCTTCGACCTCGGCGTCGGGATGCTGTTTGGCTTTGCCGGCAGCGAGGCGAATCGTGAGGCGATGCTGCGCACGATCGCTCCCGTCTGGGACGGCAACGAAACCTGGCTGATCGTCACGGGCGTGATCATGTGGGGCGCGTTTCCCCTGGTCTATTCCATGCTGCTGTCCGCGTTCTATATCCCTGTCCTGGTCATGCTTCTGGGACTGATCCTGCGTGGGGTGGCATTCGAGTTTCGCGGCAAGGCATCGCGCTCGCGCTGGATCTGGGACGTCAGCTTCATCGCGGGATCGTTTGCCGCGAGCTTCATGCAGGGCGCGATGGTGGGGGCGCTGGTGGAGGGGCTTGAATTCTCGAACGGCGAATATGCTGGAGGCACCTTCGGCTGGCTGACGACCTTCTCGGTCTTGTGCGGTATCGGCCTGTGCTTCGGTTACACGTTGCTCGGTGCGTGCTGGCTCGTGAGGAAGTGCGATGGTCCCGTCCGCGACGCGACGCGGCATCTGGTTCCGTTGCTCGCGGTCGCCGTGCTGGCTTTCCTCGTCGTCGTCTTCACGCATGCCCTTATCGAACATCTGCCAATTCTGCGCCGATGGATCGAACGGCCTTATCTGTTCGTGTTTCCCCTCGTCGGCGCGGGTGCCGCCGCGGTGCTCGCCACGAGCATCGTCCGCCACGACGACTATTGGCCCTTCCATATGGTTTCGTTGATCTTCGCCACGGCGTTCGGCACGCTCGCCTTGTCGTTTTGGCCCTACATGATCCCGTTCGTCGTGACAATCGACGAGGCCGCGGCGCCTCACTCAAGTCTCGCATTCATGTTCTGGGGTGCCGGCCTGTTCGTCTTTCCGCTGATGCTACTCTATGTCGCGATCGGCTATCGCGTCTTCCGCGGCAAGGCGGCGCCGGCGGCCGATCACTACTGACGGCCGCACAGCTCGAACTTGCTGTGAGTTGTGATAAAAAGAAAGGCGCCGGTTTCGGCGCCTTTCTCATTTGAGTACCCCAAGTCTTTCAGGACGAAGTCTTTCAGGACGAAGTCTTTCAGGACTTGGGCATGACGCCCGGGCCGTTATCGGGCCATTGCGCGATCAGCTTCTCGTCGATGTTGAGATGCTGGGCGACCAGCTTCGGCGGCGTGTGCGTCAGCCAGTTGGAGAGCGAGACCTCCTCGTAGCGCGGTGCACGGAATACGCCGACGAACTGCAGCTCGGTGTCGCCGACATTCTCGACATAATGGCCGAGATTGCGCCGGACATAGCCGATGTCGCCGGCCGAAAAATCGGTCGTCAGCGCATTGGGACCGGTGTCGAACACCGTCATCCGCGCTTTGCCCTTGATGTAGTACTGCCATTCGTCGGCGTTCGGATGCCAGTGCATCTCCCGCACCGCGCCTGGCGGCATCGTGACCAGCGCCGCGGCGACCGTGGTCGCGACCTTGAAGTTGCTGCTGTCGGCAACACGGATGCTGCCGGCCGAGCTCTCCTTGACCGGGGTCGAGCTGCCGAGCGAATGGATGAAAGGATAGGGCGGCGCCTCCGCATGCTTGGCCACTGCGGCGCGATCGGCGGCGAGATCGCCGGGCAGAGTGCCCTGGAAGATCCAGCGATTGTGCAGCGGGATCTTGGCGAAGGCCTCCGCCGGCACGCCGAAATTCTTCGCCAGCACCTCGGGCGGGGTGTGGGCGAACCAATCCGTCACCAGCAGCGTGTTGAACTCATTGGCATGGCCATCATCGAAGCAGATCACGAATTCGCAACCGTCGGGGCCCAGGCCCTGCAGCGAATGCGGCGCGCCTGGCGGAAAGTACCAGAGGTCGCCGGCCTTGAGGTCGCCGACATAGGGGCGCCCCTGCGTGTCGAGCACGGTGATCCGACAGCTGCCGTAGGTCATGATCGCCCATTCGGCGGCCTGGTGCCAATGCAGCTCGCGGATGCCACCGGCGGCCAGGCGCATGTTGACGCCGGAGATCTCCTTGGAGATGGCGAAGTCCTCGACGGTGACCTGACGGGCCCAGCCGCCATCCTGGATGCGCCTTGGCGCGTTGTTGAACGAGGCCCAATCCATCTGCAGCCCGCCGACATCCGTCGCCGGCGGGGTTTGCGCGGAGGGGAATTGCTTGGCGAGGGCCGGGTTCTGGGGACCCGGATCGGTCAGGCTTCCTGGGCTCCTGGCATTCACGGCGCCTTGCGGCGGCTCGTCCGGATTGCCGAAGGTTGCGGCTTGCGCACTGGAGCCGACCATGGCGGCGCCCGCCGCGGACATGGCCAGCAGATCACGTCTTGAAAACATCTTGGATGGCTCCTGAAACTGTCGAAAGCCCTCCATCGCAATGGGGCTCCAACCTCGGACCCTAGTTTCCGCTTCCCGTTTCAGCTTCCGTGAACGGCGATCTTTTTGCCGGAATGCACTGGCTGCTGCTGCCGGCAGGCCGGGGCCGAACGTGGCAATTGCGAAATTGTGCTTCGTTTTGAAAAGACAGCTCTGCCTACACGATCCTTAACTGGCCGGGAGAATTGCCATACCGAGAGATATCCAGATGACCACGAAATCGGTCCGTCCCTACCGTGAACCCGCCGGCGGCTGGGGCGCACTCAAGGCGCTCAGCGAGGCGCTTCTGGCGCAGCGGGTGCCGCTGAAGGGGGCGGCGACGCTCCGCCGGATGAACCAGCCGGAGGGCTTTGATTGCCCCGGCTGTGCCTGGCCGGATCCGAAGCACACGTCGTCATTCGAATTCTGCGAGAACGGCGGCAAGGCGATCGCCTGGGAGGCGACGTCGAAGCGCTGTACCCCCGAATTCTTTGCCGAGCATACCGTTACGGAGCTATCGACCTGGAGCGACTACGATCTCGAAATGGTCGGGCGGCTCACGCATCCGATGGCCTATGATGCCGCATCCGACCGCTATCTCCCGGTGGAATGGAGTGACGCGTTCGACATGATCGGCCGTGAGCTTAAGGCGCTGCCGGATCCGAACATGGCGGAGTTCTACACGTCCGGCCGGACTTCGAACGAGGCCGCCTTCCTCTATCAGCTGTTCGTGCGTGAATACGGCACCAACAATTTCCCCGACTGCTCGAACATGTGCCATGAGGCGACGAGCGTCGGCCTGCCGCACTCGCTCGGGGTCGGCAAGGGCACCGTGCTGCTGGAGGATTTCGACCAGGCCGATTGCATCTTCATCTTCGGCCAGAATCCCGGCACCAACAGTCCGCGGATGATGACCAGCCTGCGCAATGCGGCCCGCCGCGGCGCCTCCATCATCTCCTTCAATCCGTTTCGCGAGCGGGCGCTGGAGCGTTTCCAGGCGCCCCAAAGTCCGGTCGAGATGATCACGCTGTCGTCGACGACGATCAGCTCGAAGCTGCTCCAGGTGCGGGTCGGCGGCGACGTCGCCGTCCTCAAGGGGATCATGAAGGTCCTGGTGGAGACCGACGAGGCGGCCCGCGCCGCCGAGCAGCCTGAGATCCTGGACTGGGACTTCATCCGCGGGCACACCGTCGGCATCGAGGCGCTGATCGACGATCTCAAGCGCACGCAATGGCCCGACATCGAACGCCAGTCCGGCCTGACGCGCGAAAACATGGAATATGCAGCCGGCGCCTACATGAAGGCGGAGCGCGCCATCCTCGTCTACGGCATGGGCATCACCCAGCACTGGCGTGGCGCAAATAATGTGCAGCAGATCGCCAATCTCGCGCTGTTGCGCGGCAATGTCGGGCGCGAAGGCGCCGGTGTCTGCCCGGTTCGCGGTCATTCCAACGTGCAGGGGGATCGGACCGTGGGGATCACGGAAGTCCCCAAGGCGGACTTTCTCGAGCGTCTGGAGCAACACTTCGGTTTCAAGCCTCCGTCCGCGCCGGGGCACAATGTAGTGACCGCGCTGGAAGCGATGATCCGCGGCGAGGTGAAGGCCTTCTTCGCGATGGGCGGCAATTTCGCCGCTGCCATCCCGGACTGGCAGGCGACCCAGGCGGCCCTCGGCAAGCTCGATCTGACCGTCCACGTCTCGACCAAGCTCAACCGCAGCCACCTGATCCATGGCAGCGCTGCCCTGATCCTGCCGTGCCTCGGCCGCACGGAGGTAGATATCCAGGGGACGGGTCCGCAATCGATCACGGTGGAGGACTCGATGTCGATGGTGCATGCGTCCGGCGGCCGCAACAAGCCGGCATCCGAGCATCTGCTCAGCGAGGTCGCGATCATCGCCGGCGTCGCCAAGGCGACGTTGGGGGAGCGCAGCGTGGTCGACTGGGACGGTTTCGTTGCCGATTACGACCGCATCCGCGATGCGATCGAGGCGGTGTTCCCGATCTTTCAGGGCTACAACGCTCGCATCCGCGTTCCCGGCGGCTTCCATCTCACCTCGACGGCGCGCGAACGTATCTGGGCGACACCGTCGGGTAAGGCCAACTTCCTGGTCTTCCCGGGTTGCGGCGAGGACCCGCCGGAGAGTGATGACGATTCCCTGTGGCTCACGACCATACGAAGCCACGACCAGTACAACACCACCCTCTACTCGATGTCGGATCGATACCGGGGCGTGTTCGGCCAGCGCGACGTGGTGTTCCTCAACGAATACGAGTTGAAGAGGAGGGGATTGGCTGACGGCGATCGCGTCGACCTGATCACCGCCTCGACCGACGGGGCCGCGCGGATCGTGCGCAACTTCCGCGTCGTGGCCTATTCCTTCCCGACTGGCTGCTGTGCAGCGTACTACCCGGAGACCAATCCGCTGGTGCCGCTCTATGCCCGCGATCCCCTCAGCTTCACGCCGTCATACAAGGGTGTCCCAATCCGTCTGGTGCGTTCGGCCGGCCTGGAGCAGCAGGGGTAACCGCGGAAAGGCTGCGGTCAGGCATCCGCATGGAGATCGGACCGCGGCGAATCCGCCACGACGGAAATCGGCAGGGTGAACCAGAAACGGGCGCCGCCATGCGCGGCACTGCCCTCTGCACCGATGCGTCCGCCATGCGCTTCGACGATCGACCGGCAGATGGGAAGTCCCATGCCCATGCCGCTCTCCTTGGTCGTGAAGAAGCTCTCAAAGAGCCGGCCAGCATGTTCGCCGGCGATGCCCGGGCCGTTGTCCTCCACGGAGCAGCACATCATGGTCGCGTCTTGCGTGACTGTGCTGATGACGATCCTGCGATCGCCGCCTCCCGCTTGTCTCATCGCCTGGATCGCGTTGATGGCCAGATTGACGATCACCTGCTGGAGCTGGGTGCGGTCGCCGAACACCTGCGGCGCGGCCGGGGCCGGCCGGTGCAGGATCGTGACGTTGTGGGACTCGAGCTCGTGCCGCAGGAACAGAAGCGCTTCGCGAATGATCTCGTCGAATGACAGGCATGCCTGCTCGGGGGCTTTTCGCGAGGCCATGCCGTGAACGCGCGCCACGATGTTTGCGGCGCGTTGGGTATCCACGACGATGTTTTCGATGGTCTTGCGGATCTCGACGATATCGGGAGTCGGTCGGTTCAGCCATCGCAGCCCAGCGGCGCCGTTGGTGGCGATGGCGGCGAGGGGCTGATTGACTTCGTGGGCGATCGAGGCGGTGAGCTCGCCGAGCATCGAGACGCGCGCGGCATGTGCGAACTCGGCCTGCACCTGCTGAAGCTTCTGCTGGGCGCGGACGCGCTGTGAGATGTCGATCGTACCGACCAGGCTGACTTCGAGATCGTTGATCGGGCCGACGCGGGCGGTCGTGAAGAGAACGTCGATCACACGGCCGTCCCACGTGACCATCCTGGTCTCTTCCTCGAAGTTCGTCTCGCCGCGATAGCGGGATTCCATCGCGCGCCGAAACGTGTCGGGGCGTTCCTTCCAGCTGTCGGCCAGGGAACGTCCGACATAGCCTTCCGTGCCTCCCCCGAACATCTGGATGGCGCGTTCGTTGGCCTCCTGAAACGAGAGCGCGTCCATGCAGGTCCGCAGAAACTCGGGATGGCTGTCGAAATAGGCGCCGAGATCCTTGACGCCCTCGGCGCGCAGCTTTCGAAACAGCGCTACCAGCCTGCTGGCGTCGAGCTGCCGGAATGCGATCGGCATCCGGCTGAACAAATGGCGGTAGCGCAGCTCGCTCCGCTCCAGCTCGGCGTGGGCCTTCTTCAGGGCCGTGATATCCATGATGGCGCCGACGAGCGTCAGCGAAGCGGCGAGGAAAGCAGCGAAGGCGATCGCTGTGAAATTGTCCCCGAGCAGTGAACAGGCGAAGGACAGCAGGGTCAAAACAAGGCTACCCCAAGCCCACAGCAGAATCCGATCCTGGATTGTCTGGATCGGTAGCAAACGGTGCCACCATCGCTGGGGCTGTACGGGATTAGAGCCATCCAGGCGTTCGAGCATCATGCGGAAGGTCTACCGGGCCGCCGAAGGGTGGTCTTTTGCGTTTTCGCAGACGCTTTGTCAAAACGCACGAACCCGCGTTCGGGTTGCCGGCCTGCGACCTAGGCCATCTCCGCCACAGGCGTCGTAACGCCGAATCGCCGCTCGAATTCGGCGACATCAACGACGCCACGGCGGTGGGTGCCGTCGCCGATCTTTCGGTCGCCATCCCAGGCCTCGACCTCGAACAGAATGCTCCTGCCTTCGATCGCGATGACCCGTGCCACCGCGCGCACCGTGCGGCCGACCGGCGTCGCCGCGAGGTGTCGGATATTGACCATCATCCCGACGCTGACATGGCCTGCAGGCAGGAAGGGCTGAACCGCCGAACCGGCGGCCATCTCCATGTGCAGGATCATCATGGGGGTGCCGTAGACGGCGGGCATGCCCGGCACCACGTGGCCGACCGTCATCTCGCTCGTGACGCTCACCAGCTTTTCCGCCGTCATGCCGGCCGTCACTTTCTCAAGCGGATTCATGGCTCATTCCCGTCTCTGCCTCGGTCGTGGATGGGATGGACGTCTCGGTCCGCGGCTTGCGCCCGGTGAGCCAATTGCCGAGCCGGTCGAGATAGAGATAGACGACCGGCGTGGTGTAGAGCGTCAGGACCTGCGACAGCATCAGGCCGCCGACGATGGTATAGCCAAGCGGCTGGCGCAGCTCCGCGCCGGTGCCGGAGCCGATCATCAGCGGCACGCCGCCGAGCAGCGCCGCCATCGTCGTCATCAGGATCGGGCGGAAGCGCAGCGTGCAGGCCTGGTAGATCGCTTCTTCCGGGCTGAGCCCATGCTGGCGCTCCACCTCGAGAGCAAAGTCGACCAGCATGATGCCGTTCTTCTTGACGATGCCAATCAAGAGGATGATGCCGATGATGGCGATGACGCTGAGGTCCATGTGGACCGCCAGCAGCAGCAGCAGCGCGCCGATGCCGGCCGAAGGCAGCGTCGACAGGATCGTAATGGGGTGGATCAGGCTCTCATAGAGCACGCCGAGGATGATGTAGATCACGATCAGCGCCGCCCCGATCAAGAGCGGCGTCCCACGCAGGGAGGACTGGAAGGCCTGGGCGTTGCCCTGGAACGAGGTCGACAGCGAGGCGGGCTTGCCGGTGTCCTTCTCGATCTTCTGGATCGCCGTCACCGCATCGCCCAGCGCCACGCCGGGCTTCAGGTTGAACGAGATCGTCACCGACGGAAACAGGCCCTGGTGGTTGATCAGGATCGGCGCGGGCTTGATCACGCTGTGAACCAGCGTGCTGAGCGGGACCTGCTGGCCGGTGGCCGAGTTCAGGTAGATGTCCTTGAGCGCCTCGGGGCCGTACTGGAAGCGCGGATCGACCTCCATCACGACGTGATACTGGTTCAGCGAGGTGAACATGGTGGAGACGATGCGCTGGCCGAAGGCGTCGTCGAGCGTGTTGTCGATCGTCGTGGGCAGGATGCCGAAACTTGAGGCGACTTCGCGATCGACGGTGACCTCAAGCCGCGGACCGGCATTGGCCTGGTCGCTCGCGACGTCGGTGATGCCGTCGAGGGCGCGGAGCTTCTCCAGGAAGATCGCAGCCCAGTGGTTGAGCTCGTTGGAATCGGCGTCTGTCAGCGTATACTGGTACTGTGTCTTCGAGAGTCGTGCGCCAATCGTGATGTCCTGCGCCGCCTGCATGTAGAGCGTGATGCCCTGGATGTGGGCGAGTTGGGGGCCCAGGCGGTTGATGATCTGGTCAGCGCTGGCCTTACGTTCGGGCTTCGGCTTCAGGACGATGAAGATGCGCCCCTGGTTGAGCGTTGCGGTCGGGCCGCCGGGGCCGATATAGCTTGCCACCGATTGAATGGCCGGGTCCTTCAAGAGGATGTTGACAATCGCCTGCTGGCGTTCGGACATCGCGGGGAAGGAGATGTCCTGGGCTGCTTCGGTGATGCCGACGATCTGTCCGGTGTCCTGCTGCGGGAAGAAACCCTTCGGAATGATCACGTAGAGATAGCCGGTCAGCGCGATGGTCGAGAGCATCACGAGCAGCGTCACGAAGCGATGGCGTAGCACGACGCGCAGGCCTCGCGCATAGAGCGCAAGCAGGGCATCGAAGCCTCGCTCGAAGACGAGATAGAGCCGGCCATGCTTCTTCCGCGAATCGTCCTTCAGGAGCCGCGCGCACATCATCGGCGTGAGTGTGAGCGAGATGACCAGCGACAGCAGCAGCGAGGCGGTGATCGTGACGGCGAATTCCTGGAATAGCTTGCCGACATAGCCGCCCATCAGGAACAGCGGGATGAAAACCGCGATCAGCGACAGGGTGATGGAGACGATCGTGAAGCCGATTTCGCTGGAGCCCTTGAGCGCAGCCTCCATCGGCGTCATGCCCTGCTCGAGATGGCGCACGATGTTCTCGATGACGACGACGGCATCATCGACCACGAAGCCCACTGCAATCGACAGCGCCATCAGCGAGAGGTTGTCCAGGCTGTAGCCGAGCACGTAAAGCACCGCGAATGTGCCGACCAGCGCCAGAGGAACGGTGATCGCCGGGATGATGGTGGCCCAGAAATTCCGCAAGAACAGGAATATGACCATCACTACCAGGGCGACCGTCAGCATCAGCGTGAATTGAACGTCGGAGACCGCGGCGCGGATGGTGGCGGTGCGATCGGCGGCGATCGTCACCTTGATCGCCGGCGGAACGGAAGCCTGGAGCTGCGGCAGCAGCTTCTTGATACGGTCGACAGTCTCGATGACGTTGGCGCCAGGGACGCGCTGGACGGCGAGGATGACGGCGGGCTCCTTGCCGTACCAGCCGGCCAGGAGGTCGTTTTCGGGCGCCTCGATCGCCGAGCCGATATCGCGCAGGCGTACCGGCGAGCCGTTGCGATAGGCGATGATGAGGTCTTCGTAAGCGGAGGGCTTCAGCAGCTGGTCGTTGGTGTTCAGCGTGTAGGTGACGCGCGGGCTGTTGAGCGTGCCCTTGGGCAGGTCGACATTGGCGCCGGCGATCACGTTGCGGACATCCTCGAGGCCGAGACTGCGGGCGGCAAGCGCCTGTGGATTGACGCGGATGCGGATGGCCGGCTTCTGCTGGCCGCCGATGCCGACGAGGCCGACGCCGGGAACCTGCGAGATCTTCGGCAGCAGGATGTTTTCCGCATAGGCGTCGACCGTGGTCAGCGGCAGCGAGTCCGACGTCAGCGCGATCAGCATGATCGGCGTCTCGGCCGGATTCACCTTCCTGATCGTCGGCGGGTAAGGGATGTTCTGCGGCAGGAACGGGCTGGCGGCATTGATCGCGGAGAGCACGTCGACCGCAGCGCTGTCCACGGTGCGCGACAGCTCGAACTGCACCGTGAGCTGGGCAACGCCGAGCGCGCTGGACGAGGTGAGCTGGGTGACACCTGGGATCTGGCTGAGCTGCTGTTCGAGCGGCGTAGCGACCGACGAGGCGATGGTGCCCGGATCGGCGCCGGGCAATTGCGCCGAGATCTGGATGGTCGGGTAATTGACGTTCGGCAATGCGCCGACCGGCAGCAGCGGATAAGCCGCAAGGCCGCACAGCAGCAGGCCGGCCATCAGCAAGGCGGTCGCGATCGGCCGCAGGATGAAGGGCGCGGACAGGTTCATGGGATCGCATCCTGCACGGCGCTCTGCAGGTCGGCTTCCTGCGCGGCCTTGCCGTGCAGCTCGCGAACGCGGCTGCCTTCAGTCAACCGATACTGGCCGTCGACCACGACGACCTCGCCCGACTTCAGCCCCTTGTCGATCAGGGCCTGTCCATCGCTGATCTGCGCGACGTGAACGGAGCGCAAGGCCGCGGTCTGGTCGGGAGATACGACATAGACATAGCTGCCGTTCGGCCCCTGCTGCACGGCCGAGCCGGCAACAGTGAGCGCGTTCTTCTGAATCTCAAGCAGCAGGCGTGCGTTCACCAGCTGGCCCGGCCACAGCCGATGCTCATGGTTCGGAAACACCGCCTTCAGCTGGACGGTGCCGGTCGTGCCCGCGATCTCGTTGTTGACCAGCAGCAGCGTGCCTTCGTCGAGCTTGATCTTGTTGTCTTGGCTGTAGGCGATGACCTTCAGCTCTCCCTTTGCTGCGTGCTGCTGGATCACGGGCAGGTCGGTCTGCGGCAGGGTGAACAGCAGCGAGATCGGCTCTATCTGCGTGACGACGACAAGACCGTTCGGGTCGGTCGGATGGATCACGTTGCCGACATCGATCTGGCGAACGCCGGTGATGCCGGGAATCGCCGACGTCAGGCGCGTGTAGCTGAGCTGGACATTGGCCTCGTCGATCTGGGCCTGGTCCGCCTTCACGGCGGCCTTGAGCTGCGCCACCTGCGCCGTCTGCGTCTCGATCAGTTGCGGGGTCGCATAGCCCTTGTCGCCGAGCCGATTGTAGCGGGACAGGTTGGCCTCGGCATTGACGAGCTGCGCCTGGTCCCTGTCGCGATTGGCCGTCAGCTGCTCGATCTGGGCCTCATAAGGCCGTGGGTCGATCTGGGCGAGCAGATCGCCGGTCTTGACGGTCTGTCCCTCGGTGAAGGCGATCTTGACGATCTGCCCCTGAATCTGGCTGCGCACGATGTCGGTGTTGTAGGCAATCACCGTGCCGATGCCGCGCAGATAGATTGGGACGTCCTTGCCGGTGACGGTGGCAGCAACCACCGGCACGGCGACGGGTACCGGCGCGGCCGCGACGGCCGGCTTCTGATCGCTACTGAAGAACCAGAGGGCTCCGCCGATCAGGATCGCGGCGAGAGCAACGGATGCAATGGTGAGGGTCCGCTTCACGGTGATGCTCCTGGGTGATCTCAGGGATTGCTGGAGCCGTCGATTGGGAGCGTGCTGCCCGTGGACGTGGGGCCGGGCACCGGCACAAACGGACTTGTTCCTGCGCCGCCGAGCTCGGTGGACCCGAGCGGAATTCCGACGCGACCGATCGTGGATGTCGGGGCAGGCAGGGCCGATGGCGTCGTCGTGCCGCTCTGGCAGGCGAGCGACGAGCCTCCGGAGAGCCCGCCGCCATCGAACGGGGCGCCCGATGATCCGGTATTGCCTGAGACGGGGCAGTTCGTCATGCCCAGCGAAGGATTGATCGGGGATACGCCGGGCGTTGTGATTTCGGTGGAGCCCAACGGAATACCTTCAGGCCGGGTCGAGCCGAGGTTGAGCGGCGAGGTCGCGGACATGCCGACAGGGGGCTGCGTCGTCGGCGGCGTCATTTGCGCATTTGCCGCAGCCGGGATCAGCCATATCCAGCTAGCTGCGAGCGCCATGCGCAGATGCATCGATGCAGACGGGCGGTATCTGGATCTGTTCGATGAGAGCTGTTCTCGCATGGGCTGCTCCGGAGTCTTTCACTTGCGCGGGACGATAGGAAGCGGCCGGCGCACCGGTATTCCCTGAACGCACGTCCGGCTGTCTGGCCGCACGGTCGGGTGGGATCTCCCTCATTGTGGCTGCTTCTGAAGCAGCAGCGTTGCCTCGGACAGCTCCCGGCGGCACTTCGCAATGTCCTTGGAACGGTCCGCGGCGCGCGCGCGATCGAGGGCATCGAGCGCGAGCCGAAGATGCGCTCCGCTCGCGCCTTCGGCGTCTGCCAGCGATCGTGGTGTGGGCTGATGACTGCGCAGCGCATTGAGACTTTCCGGGCCCCAACCATGTGCGCCGGCATTCTTCTCGATGGCCGCGTCCAACTGCGCCTGGACGCGCCAGATCGAATCCTTGCAGGACGCCGCATGAACCGGGGATGCCGCTTCCAGCAGGATTATATTGATAGCTGCAATCCGGATGAGTGAATTCGATGTCATTGTCGATCCTCTCGGTGCTTGAACATCTGTCTCGAATGACAGAACCGATGCACGCCGTCTTTCGCTTACGAACGCCTGCCGCTCCGCATGCGCAGGAGGTCGTGCCGTTAGAAAAAACCGGACGCGAGCGGGAAGAGCTGCGGCAAACACTTGCCGGCGTGCGAAGTGGCAACGGCCGTTGTTTGCCGAAATACGCAAGCGGGCGTCGAATCTAGTGTCGCGTCATTCCAACCCGGAGTGATCCCGACATGAAACACCTCAACGCAGGCCTCGCCTTCGCCGCCGCTCTCTCCCTGTTCGCGACCGTCGCCCCGGCTCGCGCGGAACCCCTGAAGAACATCGTCCTGGTGCACGGCGCCTGGGTGGATGCGTCGGGCTGGAAGCCCGTCTACGAGATCCTGACCAAGGACGGTTTCCGCGTGACGATGGTGCAGGAGCCCGAAACCACATTTGCCGACGACGTCACGGCAGCGAAGCGGATTCTCGATCTCCAGGACGGTCCGACGCTCCTCGTCGGCCACAGCTATGGCGGCTCGATCATCACCGAAGCCGGCGTCCATCCCAACGTCGTGGGTCTCGTCTACGTCGCCGCTCACGCGCCCGACGTCGGCGAGGACGAATCGGCACTCGGCAAGAAGACGCCGAGCGTGCTCGGCAAGTCCGAAGGCGTCATTAAGGTCACGCCCGACAAGTTCACCTATCTCGATCCCGTGCAATTCCCGAAACTGTTCGCGCCCGATCTGCCGCGCGAGCGCGCCGAGTTCGTTGCGCGCTCCCAGGTTCTGGCCGCGACTCAGGTGTTCAGCACGCCGCTGACCGCGGCCGCGTGGAAGACCAAGCCGAGCTGGGGCATCGTTGCCGGCGCCGACCAGATCATCAATCCGGATCTCGAACGCTGGTACTACGAGCGCGCCAAGAGCCAGACCACCGTGATCCCGGGCGCCAGCCACTCCGTCTACGAGTCGCATCCGAAGGAAGTGGCGGCCGTGATTGCCCGCGCTGCGCGCAGTATTCAGCAGCCGGCCACGCGCTGACGACGTGTTTTGCCGGTCCCGACGCACGGCCGGCAGAAGGAAGGACGGCGGGAGCGACAGCGCTCCCGCCGGTCCGACTGCCCATCCCGGAGAATCCCATGAGCGTGATCGAGAATAGCAGCGCCGTCTTGAACTGGAGCGTGACGACGGTGAAGCGAGCAGGGCTCAGTCGCGACTTGCCCTCGGGCAATCCGGACCTGATGTGGGTCGCGAACTCCTCAACCCTCATCTATGGCGAGCGAGACGCGGTGCTGGTCGATACGTTCCTCACCGCCGGTCAGTCGAAGACGCTGCTTGACTGGGTCGTGTCGCGCGGCCGCAATCTGACCGCGATCTACGTGACGCATGGCCACGGCGATCACTTCTTCGGGCTCGTGCCGCTGCTCGACCGCTTTCCGAATGCCAGAGCCGTGGCCGTTCCCGACGTCGTCGACGAGATGAAGACTCAGCTTTCGCCGACCTCGCTCGATGGTTTCTGGCGTAAGCGCTTTCCGGGCGAGATCGCAGAGCGCCTGGTCGCGGCCGAGCCGCTGGCGGGCGAG
Organism: Bradyrhizobium sp. B117; assembly: GCF_038969555.1. NCBI lineage: Bacteria > Pseudomonadati > Pseudomonadota > Alphaproteobacteria > Hyphomicrobiales > Nitrobacteraceae > Bradyrhizobium > Bradyrhizobium sp. B117. The sequence continues at coordinate 6,464,222 of NZ_CP152414.1, read as the reverse complement.
CTTATGCTGGAAGGACACAAGCTCGCCGTCATCGATATGGGCCGAACCGATACGGCGAGGTCCACCGCGCTGCATGTTCCATCTCTCGACCTGATCGTTGCGGGCGATACCATCTATAACGGCATCCATCCTTATCTTGCCGAAACCGATACTGCGAGCCGGCTGGAATGGATCGCCGCGCTCGACCGGCTCGAGGCACTGAAGCCGCGTTTCGTGATCGCCGGACATAAGAAGCCGGACAATGACGATCACCCGCGCAACATTGCGGAAACCCGGCAATATCTGCTCGATTTCAATCGCCTCGACGAAGCGACGGCATCGCCACGCGAGCTCTATGAGGCGATGCTGGAGCTCTATCCCGATCGCGCCAATCCCGGGTCGCTCTGGAGCGGAGCCAATGCCGCGAAGGAACAGAAGTCATGACGAGCTGGCAGAACAACCGCGCCGCGCGCGATGCGCGCATCGCGGCCGGCGCCGGGCTCGCGCGCGGCAAGCTCGTGGCGGCGCACGATGCCACACAGTTGCTGGAGGCCGTGATCAAGCCGGGCGACCGGGTTTGCCTCGAGGGTGACAACCAGAAGCAGGCCGATCTGCTCAGCCGCGCGCTGCTCGCCGTCGATCTCGCGAAGGTCAACGATCTGCACATGGTGCAGTCCGGCGTGGTTCTTCCCGAGCATTTGGACCTGTTCGACCGCGGCGTCGCAAAGCGCCTGGATTATGCCTATTCCGGGCCGCAATCGGCGCGCATCGCCCGCATGCTGTTCGGCGGCAAGATCGAGCTTGGCGCGGTTCACACCTATCTCGAATTGTTCGCCCGCTACTTCATCGATTTGACGCCGCACGTCGCGTTGATCGCTGCCGTCAGCGCCGACCACGAGGGCAATCTCTACACCGGTCCGAACACCGAGGACACGCCGACGGTGGTGGAGGCCACCGCCTTCAAGGACGGCATCGTGATCGCCCAGGTCAACGAGATCGTCGAGACGGTGCCGCGGGTCGACATCCCGGCGGATCGGGTCCACTTCATCGTCAAGTCCGACAAGCCCTTCTTCGTCGAGCCGCTGTTCACGCGCGATCCGGCCGCGATCACGGAGGGCCAGATCCTGACCGCGATGCTCGCGATCAAGGGCATCTATGCGCCTTATGGCGTGCAGCGGCTCAATCACGGCATCGGCTTCAGTACCGCCGCAATCGAGCTGCTGCTGCCGACTTTCGGTGAACGATTGGGACTGAAGGGCAGGATCGCAACCCAATTCGCTCTGAATCCGCATCCGGCGTTGATTCCCGCGATCGAGTCCGGCTGGGTGCGGCAGATCCACTCGTTCGGCTCGGAAGTGGGCATGGATGACTACATCCGCGCCCGATCCGACGTGTACTTCACCGGCCCTGACGGCTCGCTACGCTCCAATCGCGCCTTTTGCCAGACCGCCGGTCTCTATGCCTGCGACATGTTCATAGGCTCCACCTTGCAGATCGACCTGCAGGGGAATTCGTCGACCGTCACGACGTCCCGCATCGCCGGGTTCGGTGGCGCGCCGAACATGGGCGCAGATGCTCGTGGGCGGCGTCATCCGAGCGAGCCCTGGCTGAAGGCGGGAGTCGAGGCCGACCCCGACGGTGCGGCCCTGATGCGCCGCGGCCGCAAGCTGGTCGTGCAGATCGGCGAGACGTTCGGCGACAAGAACGTGCCGCTGTTCGTCGAGAAGCTCGACGCCATCGAGCTCGCGGAGAAGCTCAACCTCGAGCTCGCGCCGATCATGATTTATGGCGACGACGTCACGCATATCGTCACCGAGGAGGGCGTGGCGAACCTCTTGCTGTGCCGCACCGCGCAGGAGCGCGAGCAGGCCATCCGCGGTGTCGCCGGCTACACCGACGTCGGCCGTCGGCGAGACCACGGCATGGTCGCGCGACTGCGCGAGCGCGGGGTGATCCGCCGCCCGGAGGATCTCGGCATCAACCCGCTCGATGCGGATCGCAGCATGCTGGCGGCGCGCTCGATCAAGGATCTCGTGCGCTGGTCGGGTGGACTCTATGCGCCGCCGTCGAAATTCAGGAACTGGTGAGGACGGTCCATGGAAGATCTCAAGTTTCAGCACAGGGTTCGCGCACGGGCCGGCGGCACCAGGCAGAGCGCGATCGTCGGCGTGGTCGCCTCGGGCAATCTGGAAGTGCTGGTGGAGCGCGTCCTGCCGGATGCGGAATGCGCCCTCGACATCAAGACCGCGGCAATCGGCTTCGGTGAGGTGTGGACTGCCGTGATTGGCGATTTCGTCGAGCGCTATTCACCCGGCGGGCTGAGATTCTCGATCAATGACGGCGGCGCACGCCCCGATACGGTCTCGCTTAGGCTGGCGCAGGCGGTGCGATTGATCGCGGAGGACGACCAATGACCGCGCCGCTCAAGGACATCACCCCGGCCGAACGCGCCCGCACCACCAGCTTCTACGAGGCGTCGGCCCGCACCCGGCTGGAGCTGCTGCTCGATGCCGGCAGCTTCGCCGAGTTCATTGGACCGGAGCAGCGCGAGGTCAGTCCGCACTTGAAGATATTCGATCTTCCCGAGCAGTTCGACGATGGCATTATCGTTGGTCGCGGCCGCATTGACGGCTCGCCGGTGTTCGTCGCCGCGCAGGAGGGACGTTTCATGGGCGGCGCCTTTGGCGAGGTGCATGGCGCCAAGCTGACAGGGCTGCTCCGCGCGGCGCGCCAGATCGGCTCGATCCCCGTCCTGATCCTGTTCGATACCGGCGGTGTCCGGTTGCAGGAAGCCAATGCCGGCGAGCTCGCGATCGCCGAGATCATGCGGTCGGTGATGGAAGCGCGCGCCGCCGGCGTGAAGGTGATCGGCCTGATCGGCGGCAGGTCCGGATGCTATGGCGGCGGCGGCCTGATCGCAGGCTGCTGCTCGGCGCTCGCCGTTTCGGAGCAGGGGCGCATCGCGGTGTCGGGTCCCGAAGTGATCGAGACCAATCGCGGTGTCGAGGAGTTCGATTCCCGCGATCGCGCGCTGGTCTGGCGCACCATGGGCGGCAAGCACCGTCGGCTGCTCGGCGCCGCCGACGTCTTTGCCGACGACAATGTGCAGGATTTTCGCGAGGCCGCGCTGGAGCTACTGGGTCTGGTCGGTCCCTTCGGCCTCGACAGCCTGAAGGCCGAGCAGGAGCGGCTTGCCGAGCGGTTGCGCCGCTACGGCGCCTGCTCGGATGCCGTCGACATCTGGACGGCGGAAGGCATCGCGCATGCCGAAACGGTTCCGGAGCTGCCGGCCGATCAGTTCATTGCGCTCGCCGACAGGATCGGGAGGACCAGCCGTGACGCTCGATGACATTCTTGCTGCACTCTTCCCCGACGGACATCAGGTCAGGAATGACAAGGGCGTCCTGCTCGGTTCGGCGACACTGCGATCCGGCGCAAGCATGCTCGTCCTGGGTATTGCAGATCGGACGGCGCTGGGCGTCGACGAAGCGATCAGATTGTCCGGCCATGTCCTCACATCAATCGACCGCGACAGCGAACCGATCCTGGTGCTCGTCGACAGCGACAGCCAGCGCATGAGCAAGCGCGACGAATTGCTCGGCCTGAACGAATTCCTCGCGCATCTGGCGAAGGTATTGATCCACGCGGACATGAACGGCCGCCCGACCATCGGCCTACTCTACGGTCACTCGGCTGCGGGCGCGCTGCTTGCGACCGGACTTGCGACCCGCGTGCTGGTGGGGCTTCCCGGCGCCGATCCTGCGGTGATGGACCTGCCGTCGATGGCGAAGGTTACCAAGCTGTCGATGGAAGCGCTGGAGGAGAAGGCGAAGTCGACGCCGGTGTTCGCTCCGGGCCTGTCCAATCTCGCGCAGATGGGCGCCGTCCACGCGACATGGAGCCATGCCACCTCGCTCGCCGATCAGCTGGAAGCGTTGCTGGCCGACATTCCCGCCGCGCGGGACGGGCGGGATGCGTTGGGCAAGGCGCGTGGTGGCCGGCTGAAGGCTGCCGATATCGCGGAGCGTGTTCGTGACCTCGCCCTGCAAGCACGTTGATCGACCCGCCGGTCGTCACGACCTCGTCTTCGTCCGCCCGGAGGGATGGCGCGCGCTGCTCGTTCCGCATGGCGAACTCGTGTGCGATCCCCTCGTATTGCACTGGGCGGAGCTGGGATGGCCGACAATCAGGCGGCGGGCGCTGCCATGCGAGGCAACCGGCCTCGCATTGGGTCTGCCCTTGCCTCCCTCTGCCGGCAAGAAGCGGCTCTCCCTTCTTGCCGGCCTCGACGACATCGTCGCGGTTGCGAGGCCGCCGTCGCTGAGGGATGCGCGTGCATCCGCTCCGCAATGCTGGCGGCCGACGCTCGATCGGCTCGACGCGCTCGCGCTTCGCCATTCGGTGCACGCGCGCGTGTTCGGCAGTCTCGCTTGGGAGGCGCTGACCGGGCTTGACTACGTAACCGCCCGCTCGGATCTCGACCTCCTGTTCGAGATTCGCCCCGAAAGCGATCTGGATCGTCTCGTCGCCGATCTGGCTGCGATCGAGATCGAAGCACCGATGCGGCTCGATGGCGAACTGATGCGCGCCGATGGTGCCGCGGTGAACTGGCGCGAATTCCACGCGGGTGCGCACGAGCTTCTGGTCAAGAGCATCGAGGGTGTGACCCTGCTCGACAGGGACCTTTTCATTTCGGGAGCGGGGGGATCATGATCACCGCGGCCTTGCGAGGCGCTGAACCGCTTGCTCCGCGCCGGGCGCGAGTTGGGTCCGATGTCTCCGCAATCGGCGATCTCGCTGCCGATTGTCTCCTCAAGGAACTGGAGACCTGGCCGAAGCCGGGCCTCGTGAGCCATGTCGACAATGGTAGTCACGACGACATGGATGCCGGAACGTTCCGTCGTAGCGCCGCGGCGATCCGGCCTTATCTTCAGCGCCTCGCCGATGCGGGCGCGCTCGGCTGCGGCATGGGGCGGCTGCGGATCATCGGCCTGGAGGCGGAGCGGGCGATGCTAGCGGCGACCTCGGGTGTCAACACGCACCGTGGCGCGATCTTCGGGCTCGGCCTGCTCTGCGCGGCGGCCGGCGCGAAGACCGGTGGATTGGTGGATCCCGAACTTCCACTCGGCGATGTCGTCGCGCGGCTGTGGGGCGACAGCATTCTCGACGGCCCGGTGCTGCTGCACAGCCACGGCAGCGCGGCTCGCCGCCGCTTTCGCGCCGGCGGCGCGCGCCTCGAGGCCGCGAGCGGATTTCCCTGTGTCTACCGGATCGGTTTGCCGGCCCTGCGGAGAGCGGCGCCGGTCGCGCCGGAAGACACTGAGGCCGCACGGGTCGAGGCGTGCTTCGCCCTGATCGCATCCGTCGAGGACACCAATCTTCTGCATCGCGGCGGGCTCGGCGGCCTTTGCTTTGCACGTGATGCAGCGCATCGCTTCATCGCTTCAGGCGGCGTCCGCGCGCCCGGCTGGCGCGCACGCGCGCAATCGATCCACGACAGCTTCGTCGCCCGCCGTCTCAGCCCGGGCGGGTCGGCCGACCTGCTCGCGATGACGCTCTTCGTCGATGCCCATGAGAGGCTGAGCTCATGACGTCGAACGTCATCCTGATGGCGCTGGTGCCGGTCTTCTTCGTGCTGCTGCTGGGCTTCGTTGCAGGCAAGGCCCGTATTGTCGACAACGGTCACGTCGAAGGTCTCAATGCGCTGGTGATGGATTTCGCCCTGCCGGCCTCGCTGTTCGCCGCGACCGCATCGGCCCCGCGCGACCGGATCACCGACCAGGCTCCGGTCTTCCTCGTGTTCGGCCTGACAATGCTGATCATCTATCTCGCTTGGTACTGGTTCGAGCGCACCTTCTTCGTGGTGACGAGGTCCGACGCTGCGGTGCAGGCCCTGACGGTTGGTTTCCCAAATCTAGCCGGCGTCGGTCTGCCGATCCTGTCGACCGTGCTGGGGCCGGCCGGCGTCGTTCCGGTCGCCGTCGCGCTGGCAACCGGATCGGTCCTCGTCAGTCCCCTGACCCTCGTGATCGCCGAAATGAGCGCCAGCAAGACCCGTGGCGCCGATGCTCCGGCGTCGCCGTTTCTCACGGCCATCCGGCGCGCGCTCGTCAAGCCGGTGGTGTGGGCACCCGCGCTCGGCGTGGTGTTCTCGTTGTTCGGCATGACTCTCGATCCCCTTGTCCATTCCTGTCTCACTCTGATCGGGAGCGCGGCTGCAGGCGTCGCCTTGTTCCTGACCGGTCTCGTTCTGTCGGCCCAGTCGCTCCGCCTGGATTGGAGAGTGGTTGCCGCAACGGGAGCGGCGGACGTCCTGCGTCCGCTGCTGGCCGTCGCGATCGTCTACGGCTTTCACCTCGCACCCGATGTCGCGAAGACGGCAATTCTGCTCGCGGCATTGCCTTCGGGCTTCTTCGGCATTTTGTTTGCCGTCAATTACCGGCTGGATTCCGCGACGGTCGGCTCCATGGTCATCGCCAGCACCGCGTTCAGCGTCGTGACCCTGGCGATTGCGATCGCAGCGTTCTTTCCCCGTTAGGCCGAGATTATGTCGCTCGCGATTCTGTGCTCGGGACAAGGCAGGCAGCACCGGGAGATGTTCGCCCTCACCGGCGATGCGCCGGAAGCCGCGCACCTGTTTGCACACGCCGCGACATTGCTGGGCGGCAAGGATCCGCGCGATTTCGTCCGCACAGAGCCCGACGAGGCCCTGCATCGCAACCGCGCTGGCCAGATTCTGTGTACCCTGCAGGCGCTCGCCGCGGCAGCCGCGCTCGGCGATGCCATTCCACGCGGTGTGATCATTGCCGGTTACAGCGTCGGCGAGGTCGCGGCCTGGGGCGTTGGAGGCCTGTTCGACGCGATCCTCACGCTTGACCTCGTCGCGCGCCGCGCAGAGGTCATGGATGCGGCGACGCACGCTGGCGACAGGCTGATCTTCGTCCGCGGGCTATCGCGAGAGCAGGTCGCTCGTCTTTGCGAGCGCCATGGCGCAGCCATCGCCATCGTCAATCCGGGCGACGCCTTCGTCATCGGCGGCGGCCGCGAGGCGCTGGACAGGATTGCGGCAGACGCGCGGGCGATGCACGCTGCGAGGATCGTTGCGTTGCCGGTCGAGGTCGCCTCCCACACCCCGCGGCTCGCCGGAGCGTCCACCGTATTTCGTGAAGCCTTGGGTCGCGTGCCGGTGGCGTTTCCGCCCAGGACCGGCGGGCGCATTCTGAGCGGGATCGATGCCGCTCCGGTCGTCTCGCTCGAGAGCGGCCTCGACAAGCTTGCCGCGCAGATATCGCACACTGTGCAATGGGCCGATTGCCTGCAAGCCTGCGTCGAAGCCGGTGCGACAGGATTTCTCGAGCTCGGTCCGGGGCACGCGCTGAGCGCGATGGTCGCGGGCATCGACACCGGACTGCCGGCGCGCTCGCTGGATGATTTCAGAAGTCTGCAGGGCGTGCGCGCCTGGATCGCGCACCGACTCGGCGCCTAGAGCCGGCCGGTTTCGGATTGGTGATGCCGTCCATCTCGCTACGTGGTCGAAAAAAGGGGCCGTCCCTTGGGGAGGACGGCCCTAAAATGCTCGGATGCCCAGGGAGGAGGGAGGCTCGAGCGGTGACTTCGGGGTCTCAGTCACCTAACATGCACAACATCGCCGATCCCGCAGCAGAAGTATTTCACGAACCCGGCTATTTCCCATTTCGCATGATTCACGCGAAGTCCGCGGGCAACACGTGAGACATCGTCTTCGATGTCGAGGCCGGATCAGCGGCGGAGAGCCTGGACGAAGCCGACGCGTTCCGGCTGGTGCATCGCCACCGCGCGGGAGTATCACCCGTGATCCGCTTGAAGACGGTCGAGAAATGCGCCTGCGTGCAGAAGCCGACGATCAGCGCCACCTCGGCCAACGTCGTATCGGTGTTCGATAACAGCGATTTCGCACGCTCGATGCGCTGATGCAGCAGATACTCGCGCGGCCGATATCCCGTCGCGGCGCGGAACTGGGCCGCGAAATGCATCCTGGACAGCCCCGCGACCTTGGCAAGCTCGGAGAGGCTGATGCAGTGGTCGAAGTGTGTCCCGACATATTCCTCGACGCGCCGCAGCCGCCATTTCGGCAAGGCATTGACTCTCGTGTGCGGCAGCTCACGCCGGGCGATGTGCATGGCCAGCGTCTGGCCGATGCAGCGCGCGAATTCGCGGTCGGCCGAATGGCCGCGTTCGGTCAGCGCTTTCGCAAGCTGCTCGGCGAAGGGATCGCGAAGCAGGATGAGGTCATTGAGGCCCTCATGCGAGGTAGATCCTGCTCCGGGCCGCAGAGGCGGAAAATAACTGCTGGCGGAGACATGGAAGTGCAGGAAATCGCACGGTGCGTGGAACTGCGCGCTGAGCTGCTGCGATGGCGCGCCGATATACAGCGAGCCTGCCGGCATGACACCGTCGAAGATGGTGTGACGGCCTCTGGTCAGTTTGACGCGGGTCGTCCTCAAGGCGATCGCGAAGAAATATCGGTCGACAGGCGTCGTAGCCTCTTCGTGCCTTATGCCTGTCTGCACACAGGTCCAGCGCGAGATCGTGATGTCGTCAGGTGCAGTGCCGGTCCGTTGGCCGGGCTGACGCCATCTTCGTTCGAGGGGAAATGCGCGAGTGTCCCGCTGGGGATCAGAGTTGCGACGGTTGGGTTGATACGTCGACCAGGCACCGGCCGCTTGCATATCGGTGAGCATTGTTTGTCCCGTCTCTTGGATTCGACTGCCGTCGTGGCGGCGGCCGAATGCAAATGGTCCATGCTCAACGATAGGTGCGATTTCACCGCGGGGCCCGTTAAGGATGCTTAAGCGGTATTAGATTTTGCAAATGCGAGAGGTGCGACCGCATGTCGCAAAAAGGTCAATTGAACCAATGCGATCAGATAGATGCATTGTGAGGTCGGATATTGCCGCGGACAGCCTGTCGGCGAGGGTACACGTCTGATTCAGGGCCGGCGTGGCGAGGCGTCGATGCCGGGTGTGAGGCCCGGTGCGATCTTGTCTGCCGGCGGAACCGCGGGCTCGCGCGTATAGGGGAGCACGTCCACCTCGGGGCGCTGCTGTGATGCCGCCTGCAGGCAGTTCGGACGGGGCGGTAGCCCCGCGCCGAACAGATCGGAGACGGGATCGACGAAGCTCGTGCGGAACCGCCCGAACCAGCTTTGGGCCCCCCTCGTTGGGGGCTGCCGGATCGTCACTGTCGCTGTCATGCCGGAGACGAGCGGGACATCCGGCGGAACCGCATCGATGGCGAGGCGAACCGGTACACGCTGCGCCAGCCGCACCCAGGTGTAGATCGGATCGACGTTGGGCAGGCCCTGCGTGCCCGTGGCGGCGTTCGACACGCTGATGCCGCGCGTCACGGTCGTCACATGTCCGAATATCGGCCTGGGATAACCGACCAGTTGCGCTTCGGCACGATCGCCGATGCAGACCCGCGCCATCTTGGTTTCCTCGAAATAGCCGTCGATCCAGAAGCTGTTGGAATCGATGACGGAAACGTTGCTGACGCCGGTGACGGCATAGTCGCCCGCGCGCAGCAGGAGGTTGGTGACATAGCCGTCGACGGGACTGACCACGCTGGTGCGCTTCAGATTCAGCTCCGCCTGCGCGAGCTGGTGCGCCGCCGCCTCGTAGGCGGCTTTCGCCTGCGCCGCATTGCCCGCGAAGATCTGCTGCTCTTCGGGTGTCGTCGCAAGATCCGACAGATGCTGGCGCCGGTCGAACTCGGCCTGCTTCACGACGAGATCCGCGGCCCGCTGGTCCATTAGCGCCTTGTCGACGCGGACGGCCACCTCGAAGTCGAAGGGGTCGATCACGTAGAGGACGTCGCCCTTGTGGACGAACTGGTTGTCGGCCACGCGCAGCTCCACGATCTTGCCCGCGACCTGTGGCGCCACGTTGGCGACCTGGACACGAACGCTGCCGTTCCGCGTCCAGGGCGCGGTGACGTAGTGCTGCCAGGTCGCAACCGCGATCAGGACCGCGATCAGTGCGATGCCGAGGGTCGCAAGATGCCTGCCAGCAGCGCGGACGAAACGGATCACCGCTTTGCGCGGCAGCCTCGATGAGGACATGGCCTGTTCCTGCGGCCGGTCGTTCTCCGCAGCGCGATCGCGGGTATCTCGCGCCACGGTCTCCGGTATGCCCGGGCCGTTTGTGGTGTCGGCGGCATCGGCCTGGACTTCAACTGATTGTTCGCCGTGGCGCGCGGCGTTATCCCGGGGAAAGGCGGCGTCCATAACTCTTTCTCCCTAGAAGAACAGTGCGAGCAGGCCGAACATCGCGACGTAGAGACTGAGCTCGGCCAGCGAGGGGTTGCTGAACCAGCTTGCGAATCCGACGAAACGCAGCAGCGGGCGGAGCAGCAGGAACGCGAGCAACGCAACCGCCGCGTAGGAGACGATGGGGGCGATGAGCACGCCGCCGACGACGAGCTCCCGATAGGTGTTCGTCATGGCTGTTCGCCCCGGCTTGAAGATCGTGACCGTGCGAATGCGCTGCTCGCCGCAACCAGCATGGCGATGGCAGAGTTGGCGGACGGGTAGCTTCGCGCTGCCGCCTCGCGCAACGCCTCGGCAGAAACGAGGATGGTACCGCCGTCGCGCTGGGCAAGAGCCTCTCGCGCGTCCTGCGCTGCCCCGGCGAGGGGACCCAGTCGCAGCCCGTCCAGTTCGGCGCAGCAACGCCGCAAGGTCTCAGCCTGATCGAAATAGCGCGTCGCGTTGGCTGCGATCTGATCATCGAGAGGCAAGGCGCCGTTTGCGGTCAGGATCTGTTCGATCCGAGCCGCGTCGCGAAACGCGGCTTCCTCCGGCGCGAAGTGTCGGGTTCGTCCGCGGTCGAGATGGTTCAGCTCGCGCCTGGCCTCTCCCAGCAGCAGCCGTACCCGCCGGTCGCCGGATAGGGGCGGCAGCAGCATTTGCGCGGCAAACACGAGCACCGCGGACAGGCAGGCAAAGAGGCTGGTCACCAGGAATACCTCGGGGTCGTAGCTCTGCGGATTGGTCGGTGCGAGGACGGCGATCATGAACACCAGGACGAGTCGGCCGAGGGACGACAGCATCGGGTTCGGCAATGAGATCAGCAGCGCGAGGCCGATGACGACAGGCGCAAGACCGATCGCCAGCAATTGAAATTCGGACACGCCGTTGAAGATGAGATATTTCAGCATGCCTGCCAGCGCGCAGGCGATCGGCATCGCCGTCACCGCCACCAGCGCGAAGATTCGTGGCGCGGGCGAGATCGAGCTGAGGCCGATGATCGCTGCGACGAGCGTGAGGCAGAGCTCGGTGCTCGGCCAGCCCGTCAGCACGAAGAAGAGCGCGATCAGCATGAACGAGATCGCGGCCCGTGCGGCGGTTTCTGCCGCGATGCGGCGCGAGCGGTAGAGCGGCGCGCGCCATGCATGATCCGGGCGTGTCCCTTCACGCAGGGCTTCGAGGCTGGTGCACACCTGCGCGTTCTTTCGGCTGATCTCGGCCTGGAGCCAGGATCGGGACGTCGCTATCAGCCCAGCTATATCATCCGGGGAAGCGGCGGGGAGCGCTGCGAGCATGCGGCCGAGCGAGAGCGCGCTGACGAGGTCGACCAGCGCGGAGCGCGCAGCTTCTGTCCTTGCCGTGCCGATGCTCGATTCCGTCACAAGGCTCGCGATCTCCGGACGTAGTGCCGCGATGTCATGCAGCAGGCTCGCGGCAGCCGTTGCGGAGACTGGCCCGGCCGCTTGCGCGAGATCCGTGACCCGGCCGTGCAACGCCTCGATGCGCCTTGCCAGCACCGGATGGTAGTTCGGAGCGGCCAGAACCTCGTTCACGAGCGCCACCGCTAGGACGCCGATGCCGATGGCGGCGCCGCGTGCGACGCCGGTCGGGAATACCTGCAACGGCGTGTCGATCTGTTGGATGGCGACGAGGGCGACGGTGATGCAGCAGAGTGCAGCCGCATAGGCGCGATTGCCGTCCAGCATCCCCGCGACATAGACGCAGAGCCCCACCCAGATACCGAGCACCGCGAGCAGGAGACCGTCGGTCTGGGAAAACACGCCCGCGATCGCGATGGACGCCACAACGCCGATGGCTGTTGCGACCAGCCGGTAACCCGCCTTCTCCAAGCCCTGGCCGCGTGTCGGCAGGGCAAGGACGGCCACGGTGAGGGCGGACGACGACGACGAGTCCAGCTCGAGCCAGAAGCTGACGTAGAGCGCGAGGAGCATCGCCAGCCAAACGCGCAGCGCGAACGCCCAGGCGGTCGCGGGGAAGCCGGCGAAGACCAGTGGACGCGGCACGGCAGCACTGGCGGCGTTTACTGGCATCGTGCCTCATCCGTTTCGGCAGAGCGTGCCGCCCTGCCGATCTCGACAAAATCGAGACCGACTATGAGGTTTGCCGCGCCCGCCGGTATTTCCGGTCCACCAACCCGCTTGCTGGAATGCACGGCCGGTTGGGAACGACGTTGCTATGCGAAGGGCGGATGAGGGATCAGGGCGTTGCGCCGTGGCCTGCCAGCGCGTTCTCGAGACAGCGGATGATCTCATCACCGCTGGAAGGCTTGCCAAGGTAGCAATGCGCGCCGGCCGCCATCACGCGTTGACGCACGGCCTCGCTTGGAAACGCCGTCATGAAGATGATCGGGAAGCGGCGGCCGGAAGCTATCAATTGCGCCTGCAATTCGTCGCCGGCGATCATAGGCATCTGGACGTCGGCGATCATGCATGCCGGATCGTCTCCCGGCGCGTGCTGCAGGAAGTCGACGCCGGACTCGTAGGCAAGCGCCTCGTAGCCGAGCGAACGCACCAGGCTCGCGAGCGAAGCGCGAACGCCTTCGTCGTCGTCCACAATCGCAATCACGGGGTTTTTGGCCATTCGCGCACAATCCTGACCGCGGTGTTCCGCAAGGCAGGGAGGATATCTCCCGTTGCGCGGCCGATGACGCCTTATGCACCCGGGGGCGGGCCCGCCGAAATTATACTCAGGTTTGGTCCGTAGACCTGCGGGTTTGGGAAACCCCGAGCGCCTCGGCCTTGCGAACGAGGTCGGCCAGTGACCTAACCCCCATCTTGCGCATGACGTTCCCGCGATGGATCTTGACCGTGATCTCGCTGAGGCCGACCAGCGCGGCAACCTGCTTGTTCATCAACCCGGCGGTGACATGGCCCATGACCTCGCGCTCGCGCGCCGTCAAGGTCTCGTATTGGGCGCGGATGTCCTCCTTGGTCGCGGCCTCGGCCCGGTGCTGCGCATCGCGCTCGAGCGCCGCCGTCACGGCATCGAGCATGTCCTGGTCGCGGAACGGCTTGGAGAGGAAATCGACCGCGCCGGCCTTCATGGCGCGCACCGACATCGGAATGTCGCCATGCCCGGTCATGAAGATGATCGGATAGCTGATGCCCTGCCGAACCAGCTGTCCCTGCAGATCGAGCCCGCTGACGCCCGGAAGGCGGACGTCCAACACGATGCAGCCGGGGCAGTCGGGCAGCGAGCTGCCAAGCAGTTCGGCCGGCGAGCCGAACAGCCGGGTCTCGAGACCGACGGATCGGAACAGGCTATCGAGCGAGGCGCGGATGCCGGCATCGTCATCGACGATGATGACGATCGCGCTGGAGGGGGGTGCCGGCGGCTGGGCCTGGTTTGGTCGTGTCATGGCGAGGCGTGTTCTTGGCTGTATGGCAGTGTCAGGTGGAATGTCGCGCCCGAGCCCGGGGTGCTCGCCACCGACAAGCGGCCGCCGTGAGCTTCCACCGTCGTTCGGCAGATCGCAAGGCCCAAGCCCATTCCGCCATCCTTCGTCGTGAAGAAGGGATCGAACAGGCGTGGCAGGTCTTCAGGCTGGATGCCCGGGCCGCTGTCCTGCACCGTGATCGCGAGCGTTTCGCCGTCCACGGTACCGGCGCGCAGGGTGATCGTGCGGGAACCGGGCCGGCCCGACATGGCCTGGCCGGCATTGATCAGAAGATTGACCAGGACCTGTTGCAGCTGGATCCGGTCGCCGCGAACCGGCGGCAGCTCCGGCTCCGTCTCGACGATGAGGGTGACGTCGTCCTTGGCGAGCTCGCGCGCGACCAGTGCCGTCGCCTCCGCGACGATCTCGCCGATTTGCAGCAAGTCCTGCTGGGCCGGGGCCTTCTTCAGAAAGGTCCGGATGCGGGTCACGATCTCGCTGGCGCGGCGGCCCTGGGCAACAACATGGCCGATCGTCGTCGCAACCTCCTTGAGATCGGGAACGTCGCGCCGCAGCCAGCGCAAGCCGGCCTCGCCGCTGGTGACGATCGCCGCCAGCGGCTGGTTCACCTCGTGCGCAATCGACGCGCTGAGCTCGCCGAGGGTGGCAACGCGCGCAGCGTGGGCGAGCTCGGCCTGCGCCGCGAGCAGCGCGTCCTGCGCCTGCTTGCGCTCGGTGATGTCGACGACGAAGACGAGCACGTCATGATCGTCGTCGGATCGAGGCGAAAAGGTGATCGTGAACAGCACGGGGACCTTGCGTCCGTCGAGACGTACGAGCTCGGTCTCGCCTTCGTGGAACCGCTCTCCTTGCGCGAATGCGATCAGCGCATCGAGGAAGCTGCGATCGTTCTCACCCAGCAGCTTGTCCATGTTCTCGATGAAGGCCGCAGCGCTGCTTGCCCCCGCCATCTTCTGCAGGGCCGGATTGACGTCCGTTATTCTGGCAAGCCGGCGGGCATTCCTGACGAAATCGGGATGTCGTGCCAGATAGTCGCGCAGGTCCGCGCCGCGCGCCGGCAGCGAATCGAGCGCAGCCCGCAGTCCGCTCCAGTCTTCCTCGACGACGCCGATCCGGCTTGCGTCGAACATCCGGCGGTATCGCTGCTCGCTCTGCACCAGCGCGCTATGCGCCGCCACGCGGTCCGTGACGTCAGTATGCGTTTCGAGCACCCCGACGGGTTTGCCGAGATGGTCGTGCTGCAGGGCCCATCGCGCATCGACGGTGAGCACGGCGCCGGCCTTCGTCCGTTGCACCACCTTGCCTTCCCATCGTCCGGTATCGAGCAGGCTGGCCTCAATGGTTTCCCGCCGGTCGGGATAGCTGGTCCGCAGCAGCCTGTCGGCGAGTTGGCCAAGCGCCTCCTCAGTCGACCAGCCGTAGGTCTCTTCTGCGGTCCTGTTCCAGAACGTGATCATGCCGCCGCGATCCCTGACGAAGATCATGTCATGCGAGAGATTGAGCAGGCGCGCTTGCGCCGCAAGACGCGTTGTCGCCGCGTGATTCTGCAAGACCAGCAGTGTCGTGATCCCGATTGCCGCGAGGCTCACCAGCGCGCGCAGGGCGGGCGAGGCGATCGTCTGCAGATCGTGCGAGGTCAGATAACCGATTACGGTCAGGGCAATGCAGCCGGCTGCGGCGACGATGATGTCATTGCGCCGGTTCGTCCTTGCCGCAAGCAGGATCGCGACCACATAGAGAACCGCGACCGCGCCCTCGAGCGGCGTCAGCACGTCGACCATGAAGACCGCGAAGGCGAGGACGGCGGACCAGAACCGCAAGCCGGCGGGGCTCATGGAGGAACCCGTGGGCCGATCAAGCTTCGTCATCGTCGCAGGCGGTTTTTCTTCTCATCGCAGCCGCGTTGATGCCGCGATTTCATCGCGTCCACAATATCCGGCCGGGTGATTTTCGTGCCCTCATGGAAGACCTCGTGGGAAGTTGAATCCGCGCCGGTTCCGACAGGAAGATTCCCGGGCAGAACAAGGCTTTTCGGGGATCTCGCCGATCACGGGCGCGTCAAACTACCGCAGGTGCGCAGGGTCACCGTGCTCGAAGGCCTGTCGGTGCAGACGAGGCGTTCGGACCGCGTTGCGATCATACCTAGGTATGACGCGGTTAACCCGAGACCTTATCCATGCACCCGCGCGTAGGATGGAGCGCGCGGACCGCTGAACTACTCTGCTCCCATCGCATTCGGGCAAGCCTGCCAGGTGTTGCCGCTGCGAACTGGGACAAGGAGTTCGACGATGTCGCTGCAGATGTCATACCCGCAAAATGTCAAGGATCATGTCGCCGCCGCAATCGACGTCTCGCAGTTGCGGTCACCGAGACGATCGCCGCGCTCCGGCGAGGAAGCGATGACGCTCTCCCTCGTGCATCTGGATGTCGCGCTTGCCATCGAGCCGCCTGCTCCGGACGTGCGAGGATCTGCCGGCGGCGAGCCGAGCTTTCGGGTGTCCGCGAAACGTCTTGCGTGCGCGTCGGCAGAGGCCGATCGCGAGGCGGGTGCCGGCGAGGTCACGGACCCGGTGATGCGGCGTCTCTCGGATGCCCTCGCGGCCACCAAAGCCATGCACCATCCCCATTCCGCCATCCTTGTCGACGCGTTGCATTTGGCGATGCTGACCTGCAAGGCCAGCCGGCGGACGGTGGTCGGACGAGGCCAGTCCGAGTCGGCCGAGGGCGACTGCGAACGGCAAGCTTGCCGGACGGTGCGGTCGCTGCAGAAATGGCGCCTCAAGCGCGTCACGCAGTATATCGACGACAACCTGGATGCTAAGGTCACCTTGCAGCATCTGGCCGCGGTGGCCGGACTGAGCCGGATGCATTTTGCCGCGCAGTTCCGGGCAGCGGTCGGCATGCGGCCGCACGACTATCTACTGAAGAGGCGGATCGAGCGAGCCCAGGAATTGCTGCAGCGGGCCGACGTCTCGCTCGTCGACATCGCCTTGACCGTCGGGTTCCAGACCCAGGCTCATTTCACGACGGTGTTCAAGCGCTTCGTCGGTGATACGCCATATCAATGGAGGAGCGCCCATCTCGCGCAATTTATGCCGATGCCGCGCATCGAGGCGAGGCCGTCATGAACAGTGTCGGTATTCAAGCCCTGGTGCTTCCGCTCCTCGGCATTCACTCGGCGCTGGCGCACCACGAGATCATGGGATTGTTCGAGATCGCTCGCGGTCTCGGCGCCTCCTATCGTTTCGCATCCTCGGCGCCCGAGTCGGGTGCCGTCTACGGACGCTTCACCCTAAACGTCTGCAGGATCATTGTCGGAGGCGCCGCGCATTATACGTCGATGGGACGGTCGATCGACGAAACGGTCCCCCAAACGTAGCGTCGGCCGCGATTTCGCATTCGGCGCAGTTCCTGCGAACGCCGGCCTCAGCCGCCTGTCTTATTTCAAGTCTTTGGCTTTGACGGCGATCGCGGCCGCCGCTGTGCGATTCTCGACGCCGAGCTTGGAATAGATTTGCTCAAGGTGCTTGTCGACGGTGCGCGGGCTGAGGCCCAAGATTTGGGCTATGTCCCGGTTGGTCTTTCCTTTGGACAGCCAGGACAGCACTTCCCCTTCGCGCGTGGTCAGGCCTAGCTCTTTTGAAAACTCCACCGGCGTATCGGCGCCGGAATCCTTGGCGAGGCGAAGCAGGAATTCGTTCGGACCGAGCTTGCCCATATATTGCAACCGCAATTGCTCGTTGCCGGGGAGGGTAGGCATGGTCGTGGTCTTCGCCGCGGATTTGCCCTTCTGGACCTGGTCGAGCCATTGCGGCATCGGGTCGGGCAGCACGAACTCGTCGATGGTGTCGTCGGCCAGCGTATCGGCAAGAAGCCTCTGGGCCTGTGGCGTGGCCCATAACAACTTGCCCTTGCTGTTGACCGCGAGCAGATAGCGGCCGGAGACATCGAGGGCGGCGCGCGCGCTCTGGGTCATCCGGGCATTGGCGAGGTGGACGCGGATCCGCGCCAGCATCTCCTCGATAACGATCGGCTTCGTCACATAGTCGACCCCGCCCGCTTCCAGCCCGCGCACGATGTGTTCGGTCTCGGCAAGGCCCGTCATGAAGATG
This sequence comes from Bradyrhizobium sp. B117, assembly GCF_038969555.1. Taxonomy (NCBI): domain Bacteria; kingdom Pseudomonadati; phylum Pseudomonadota; class Alphaproteobacteria; order Hyphomicrobiales; family Nitrobacteraceae; genus Bradyrhizobium; species Bradyrhizobium sp. B117. Next base: position 6,446,428 of record NZ_CP152414.1, on the reverse strand, counting down.
ATCGGTACGCCGTCGAGGCCGGCATCACGCTTCAGCCGCTTGCAGGTCTCAAACCCGTCCATGCCGGGCATCACCGCATCGAGCAGCACGATGTCGGGCGTGATCTGGTCGACGATCCGCATCGCGGATACGCCATCGAGCGCGACCATCACGGTCATGCCGGCGCCGTCGAGCGCGTCGGTCAGGAGCCGCAGCGTCTCGGGAGAGTCGTCGACGACGAGGGCGACGTCGCGTTTTCTGGGGTCAGTGATCATAGCTGTGCAAGGTTTTCAGCGTCGCCATGTATTGGTCGAGATCGAAGCGGTCGAGCAGTGCGCGCATATGGGTGACGAAGTCGGCGTGCTCCGGCAGCTCGGTGCCGATTTCGTCGAGCTTGAGCTGGATCGCCCGGACATAGCCAAGCCGGCCGAGGTCGATCAGCTCCTCGACATATTTCACCGGGGGCCGCGAGCCGCTCTCCGGCTTCCATAGCGGCACCGGCACCTGGTCTGCCTCGTACTGCCATTCGAGCTTGAGCAATTGGCGGATGGTTTCCAGCAGCCGCGGGATGTCGATCGGCTTCATCAGATAGCCGTCATGGAATGGCTGCGCCAGCGGCGCGCCATGCGCTTCGAGCGCGCTCGCCGACACCATCAGGATGCGCGCGGTGTGATGGCCGCCCGCTCGCAAGGTCTCTGCCACCGTCCAGCCGTCCATGCCGGCCATGGAGATGTCGAGCAGGAACAGGTCCGGCCGGCAGTGCTGCGCAAGTGCCAGGCAGCCTGGTCCGTCGGGGGCGCTGAGCAGGATGAAGCCGAGCGGCGCCAGCACCTCGCGCAGGAGATCGCGATGAGTCGGGTCGTCATCGGTGATCAGGATCGTCTTGCGCGGGCCGAGATAGCCGTAGATCGGCGCCTCCACCGGTGCATCACGCCGGGGATTGGTGACCTCGGAGAGCAGGAGTTTCACGCGGAAGGTCGCGCCGGCGCCGACCGTGCTCGTCACCTTGATGTCGCCGCCCATGACGCCCGCAAGCAGGCGGCTGATGGTGAGGCCGAGGCCGGTACCGGTCTGGGGCTGCGCCACGCCGAGCGCGCCGCGCTCGAAGGGGGCGAAGATGCGTTCGAGATCGTTCGGCTGGATACCGGGGCCCGTATCAACGACCTCGAACTCGGCGACCGGGCTGCGATAATGCACGACGAACTTGACGCTGCCGGTCTGCGTGAACTTGATTGCGTTCGACAGCAGGTTGATCAGGATCTGACGCAGCCGCTTTTCGTCCGCATAGACCACGACCGGCAGCACAGCCGGCCGCTTGAATACGAAGTCGATGCCTTTGGCGGCAGCCTGCAGGCGGAACATGCCGACGAGCTGATCGAGAAAATCGTTGAGGCGGACCTCGTCGCGGGAGAGATAGAGCCGTCCGGCCTCGATCTTGGAGATGTCGAGAATGCCGTCGATCAATCCCGACAGATGATCCGCGCTGCGGCGGACCACGCGCACCTGATCGCGCGGCCGCGTCTGCAAGCTGCTGTCTTGCTCAAGGAGCTGCGCATAGCCGGAGATCGCGTTCAGCGGCGAGCGGAGCTCATGGCTCAGTCCAACCACATAGCGGCTCTTGGCGAGGTTGGCGGACTCCGCAACCTCCTTGGCGCGCTGCAACTCGGCGTCGGTGCGCTTGTGCGCGTCGATTTCCTGGATCAAGAGCGCGGTCTGCCGCCGCGTCTCTTCCTCCGCCGCGCGACGGCTCTGCTGCGCCAGCACGAACAGCCAGGCGACAACGCCGATGATGATGATCAGCGCGAAGAACACCTTCCATAACACGTCAGCCAGCAGCGCATCGGCGTGCACGGTCGCCGAGGTTTGCAGATAGATCAGTCCGAGCACGAGCCCGACGAGGCCGGCCGAGACGGCGAACACGCATATATACTGGCCGAACTGCGAGTTGATCCTGGTATGGATGGCCTCGGGCAACATCCTGCCGAGCGCCTCTGACACCTGCGCGCCGGCCCGCGCGTGCGGCTTGCAGAGATCATGGCAGCGGGCGTCGAGCGAGCAGCAGAGCGAGCAGATCGGTCCGGCGTAGGCGGGGCAGGAGGCCATGTCCTCCGGCTCGAACGAATGTTCGCAGATGCAGCACTGGATCGCCTCGACATTCTGCCAGCTTCGCTTCGGCTTGCGGGCGATATAGTACTTGCCGTCGGTGGCCCACGCGATTAGCGGCGCCGCGATGAAGGCCGCAGCGAGCGCGACGAAGGCCGACAGCGCCTTCGCGGTCGGGCCGAACAGGCCATAGAACGCGCTGATCGAAACAATGGTCGCGATGGTCATGGCGCCGACGCCGACCGGGTTGATGTCGTAGAGATGTGCGCGCTTAAACTCGATCTGCGGCGGGCGCAAGCCGAGCGGCTTGTTGATCACGAGATCGGCGACCAGCGCGCCAACCCAGGCGATCGCGACGTTGGAGTAGAGCGCCAGCGTCTGCTCCAGCGCTTTGTAGACGCCGATCTCCATCAACAGCAGCGCCACCATCACGTTGAACACCAGCCAGACCACACGGCCGGGATGGCTGTGGGTCAGCCGCGAGAAGAAGTTCGACCAGGCGATCGAGCCGGCATAGGCGTTGGTGACGTTGATCTTGACTTGCGACAGGATCACGAAAGTGCCGGTCAGCGCCAGCGCCAGATCCGGCTGCGACAGCACATATCGAAACGCCTCGAGATACATGTTGGCCGGCTCGGCAGCCTGTTCGAGCGCGACGCCATGGCTCAGCGCGAAATAGGCCAGGAAGGAGCCGACCAGCAGTTTGAGCGCGCCGAAAACGATCCAACCGGGACCGGCACTGAGCAGGGCGATCCACCATGAGGTCTTGGAGGTGCGGCGGTCGCGCGGCAGGAAGCGCAGGAAGTCGACCTGCTCGCCGATCTGCGCCACCAGCGAGAACACGACCGACGCCGCGGTGCCGAACAGCAGCAGATCGAGATGTCCGTTCGGATCGCCATGCTCGCCGGCGAATCTCCGCCACTCCGTAAACGAATGTGGATTCGCCCAGGCGATCGCCAGGAAGGGGAGGAGATGAAGGACGACCCATAGTGGCTGCGTCCATAGCTGGAAGCGGCTGATCAGGGTGATGCCGTAGGTCACCAGCGGGATGATGACGATGGCGCTGATGAGATAACCGAGCGGTCGCGGAATGCCAAAGCACATGTCCAGCGCCGCTGCCAGAATGACCGCCTCGAAGGCGAAGAAGATAAAGGTGAACGAGGCGTAGATCAGCGAAGTGATCGTCGAGCCGATATAGCCGAAGCCGGCGCCGCGGGTCAGCAGGTCGATATCGATGCCGCATTTGGCGGCATAATAGGCAATCGGCAGCCCGCACAGGAAGATGATGACGCTGACGACCAGGATCGCTGCGGTTGCGTTGCTGGCGCCGTAATTCAGCGTGATGGTGCCGCCGATGGCTTCAAGCGCGAGGAAGGAGATTGCGCCAAGCGCAGTGTTGGCGACGCGGGCGGCGGACCAGCGCCGCGCGCTCTTGGCGGTGAAGCGCAGCGCGTAGTCTTCCAGCGTCTGGTTGGCAACCCATTGGTTGTACTGGCGCCTGACGCGGTCTATTCGCTGCCGCCCTGCCACTTAACCCCCACTCCCGATACGGACCCGGATCCCACGCAAATCCCGTACCAAAAGCCTACGTCGGCATTTTGCGGTGCAGTATACGCGATCTTGCGTATGCTTGCGCTGCACAAATTCGAGCCATCCTCACGGCACCAATCGCGTGTCCTCGAACAAACAGTGGGGTGCTCATGTCAGACGAAACAAACAAGGGCCTATTGTCGCCGCTTCGGCGCAAGCTATTGATGGGAATGGCTGCCGTGCCGGCCATCACGATGCTGCCGAAGGCGTCCTTCGCGCAGGCTCCGGCGACCTCGGCAGTCAACACCACGGGTCTTGCGGTAACCGATACCGAAGTCACAGTCGGCATCCTGCACTCGGCCACCGGCACGATGGCGATCTCGGAGACCGGCTCGATCGAAGCCGAGAAGCTCGCAATCGAGCAGATCAACGCCGCCGGCGGCGTGCTCGGCCGCAAGATCAAGGTCATCCAGGAAGACGGCGCCAGCGACTGGCCGACCTTCGCGGAGAAGGCGAAGAAGCTCCTCGTCAACGACAAGGTCGCGGCCATCATGGGCTGCTGGACCTCGGCCTCGCGCAAGGCGGTGCTGCCGGTCGTCGAGCAGTACAATGGCATGCTCTACTACCCGACCTTCTACGAAGGTCTCGAGCAGTCCAAGAACGTGATCTACACCGGCCAGGAAGCCACCCAGCAGATCCTCGCCGGCCTGAACTGGATCGCCAAGGAGAAGGGCGCCAAGTCGTTCTTTTTCATCGGCTCGGACTATATCTGGCCGCGCACCTCGAACAAGATCGCGCGCAAGCACGTCGAGAATGTGCTGAAGGGCAAGGTCGTGGGCGAGGAGTATTATGCGCTCGGCAGCACCCAGTTCAATTCGGTGATCAACAAGATCAAGCTGACCAAGCCCGACGTGATCTTCACCGACGTGGTCGGCGGCTCGAACGTCGCTTTCTATAAGCAGCTCAAGGCAGCCGGCATCGATCTCTCCAAGCAGGCGCTGCTGACAATCTCGGTGACCGAGGACGAGATCGACGGCATCGGCGGCGAGAACATCGCGGGTGCCTACGCCTGCATGAAGTACTTCCAGTCGCTCGACAATGCCAACAACAAGGCCTTCGTCGCCGCCTTCAAGAAGATCTGGGGCGAGAAGACCGTGATTGGTGACGTGACGCAGGCGGCCTATCTCGGCCCGTGGCTCTGGAAATTGACGGTCGAAAAGGCCGGCAGCTTCGACGTCGACAAGATCGCGGCCGCCTCGCCGGGCGTGGAATTCAAGGGCGCGCCCGAGGGCTATGTGCGTATCCACGAGAACCATCACCTCTGGTCGAAAACGCGCGTCGGCCGCGCCAAGCTCGATGGTCAGTTCGAGCTGATCTACGAGACCGCGGATCTGGTCGAGCCGGATCCATTTCCGAAGGGCTACCAGTAAGCAAGCCTTCCGCAAACTTTCCCAGAGCAAGAGCTCCCTGGCGCGGACGGTCAATCCGCGCCTCACGACCCCGCGTCGCGACGTCGCTCGCGACGCGGGACCCTGTCCCTCGGACGCAAGACGCTGTCCTCGACGGAGAAATCAGATGTTCGGCGACTATTCGATTGGCGACCTCGGCTCGATCTTCGTCATGCAGGGCTTTGCCGGCCTGATCCTGTTTTCCGTCTACGTGCTGATGGCGCTGGGGCTCGCGATCATCTTCGGCCAGATGGGCGTCATCAACATGGCCCATGGCGAGTTCATGATCCTGGGCGCCTACGTCACCTGGATGACGTCGAATTTCTTCCAGTCCTATCTTCCAAGCCTGTTCAGCGGCTATTTCTTCCTCGCGATGATATTGGCCTTCCTGGCCTCCGGCGCGCTCGGGATGCTGGTCGAATGGGTGCTGATCCGGCACCTCTACAAGCGGCCGCTCGATACTCTGCTTGCGACCTGGGGGCTCAGCCTCATGTTGCAGCAGGCCTATCGTTCGATCTTCGGCGCGCGTGAAGTCGGCGTCGAGCTGCCGCAGTGGATGCTCGGCTCGCTGCATGTCACGGACTCGATCGAAGTTCCGATCAACGGCGTCTTCGTGATGGGCCTGACGGTGCTGATCACCATCGGCGTCGCCTACATCATGTTCCGCTCGCGCTGGGGCCGCCAGGTTCGTGCCGTCGTGCAGAACCGCATCATGGCGGGCGCCGTCGGCATCAACACGGCCAAGGTCGACCGCTACACTTTCGCACTCGGCTGCGGCATCGCCGGCGTCGCTGGCTCGGCCTTCACCATGATCGGCTCGACCGGGCCGACGTCGGGCCAGCTCTACATCGTCGATACGTTCTTGGTCGTCGTGTTCGGCGGCGCCGCGAGCCTGCTCGGCACCATCGCCTCGGCCTTCTCGATCTCGCAGACCCAGTCGACGCTCGAGTTCTTCATGTCGGGCTCGATGGCGAAGGTGCTGACGCTGCTTGCGGTGGTCGGAATTCTGATGCTGCGGCCGCAGGGGCTGTTCGCCCTCAAGGTCCGCAAATAACGAAAGTGCAGGGGGCTGAACCCATGAACGACAGTCGTTTTGCTACGCGTTCGGAGTTGATCGGCATCCTTGTGCTCGCGGTCTTTCTGGTCGTAATCCTGCCGCTCTGTCTCGATGTCTTCCGCCTCAACCTGGTCGCCAAATATCTCACCTACGCCTTCGTCGCGCTGGGGTTGGTGATCTGCTGGGGATACGGCGGCATCCTGAGCCTGGGGCAGGGCGTGTTCTTCGGCCTCGGCGGCTACTGCATGGCGATGTTTCTCAAGCTCGAGGCGTCGAGCGTCGAGAACACCAAGATCCAGTCGACGCCGGGGATTCCCGACTTCATGGACTGGAATCAGATCACCGCGCTGCCGTTCTTCTGGAAGCCGTTCCACAGCCTGACCTTTACCATCGCCGCCGTCATCCTGGTGCCGGGCATCTTCGCCCTGATCATTGGTGCTGCGATGTTCAAGCGCCGCGTCGGCGGCACCTACTTCGCGATCATCACGCAGGCGGTCGCTGCGATCCTGACCATCCTGATCGTGGGACAGCAGGGCTACACCGGCGGCATCAACGGCATGACGGATCTCCGCACGCTGAAGGGGTGGGATATCCGTCCCGACCACGCCAAGATCGTGCTCTACTTCTTCGAGGTCGGCCTGCTGTTCGCTTGCATCTTCATCGCGCAGTTCGTCCGGCACTCCAAGCTCGGCCGCATCCTGGTGGCAATGCGCGATCAGGAGGATCGTGTCAGGTTCTCCGGCTACAGCGTCGCCAACTTCAAGATCTTCGCCTTCTGTATTGCCGCTGTATTCGCCGCGATCGGCGGCGCGATGTTCGCGCTCAATGTCGGCTTCATGTCACCGTCCTTTGTCGGCATCGTGCCCTCGATCGAGATGGTGATCTACACCGCGGTCGGTGGCCGGCTCTCGATCCTGGGCGCGGTCTACGGAACGATCCTCGTCAACTTCGCCAAGACCAGCCTCTCCGAGTCATTCCCTGAGCTGTGGCTGTTCGGCCTCGGCGGCCTGTTCATCGCCGTAGTGCTGGCGTTCCCGAACGGCCTCGCCGGCATCTGGGGCGATTACGTCCAGCCGCGGATCAGCCGCCTGATCGCCGCGCGCAAGCCGAAGGCGGGCTGGACCGACAACTCCGTCGCCGACGGCGCGCCGGCAGAGTGAGGAGGAGATCATGCTCGTCGGTCAACAGCCAAAACCCTTCCTGCTCTCGGTTGAAGGGCTCACCGTGTCCTTCGACGGCTTCAAGGCGGTCAACGATCTCTCCTTCTACGTCGAGGAGAACGAGATCCGCGTCATCATCGGCCCCAACGGGGCCGGCAAGACCACCGTGCTCGACCTGATCTGCGGCAAGACCAAGGCCACCTCAGGCTCGATCGAGTTCCGCGGTAAGGATCTGACCAAGCTGAAGGAGAACCAGATCGTCAAGGCCGGCGTCGGCCGCAAGTTCCAGACGCCGTCGATCTACGACGATCTCACGGTGTTCGAGAATCTGGAGATCTCCTTTCCGCGCGGGCGCACCGTGTTCGGCGCGCTGACCTTCACACGTGATGCTGCCGTGCGCGACCGCGTCCACGAAGTGGCGGAAATGATCTTCCTGAAAGACCGCCTCGACATGAGCGCGGCGCTGCTTAGCCACGGCCAGAAGCAATGGCTCGAGATCGGCATGCTGCTGATCCAGGACCCGGATCTGCTGATGCTGGACGAGCCCGTCGCCGGCATGAGCGTGTCCGAGCGCGCCAAGACCGCCGAACTCCTCAATCGCATCATCAAGGACCGGTCGGTGCTGGTGATCGAGCATGACATGAAATTCGTCGAGGACATCGCCCACAAGGTCACGGTGCTGCACCAGGGCCAGATCCTCTCCGAGGGCACCATGGAGAAGGTGAAGAACGATCCGAAAGTGATCGAAGTTTACCTCGGACACTAGGGAGCGCGTCGATGCTGGCAATCAATGATCTTCACGTCGCCTACGGCCAGAGCGAGGTGCTGCACGGCCTCAACGTGTCGGTCGCGCCCAATGAGATCGTCGCGATCATGGGTCGCAACGGCATGGGCAAGACCACGCTGATGAAGTCTCTGATGGGGATCGTGCCGACCAAGAGCGGTTCGGTGACCATGGACGGTGCCGAGCTCGGATCGCTGCCGAGCTATGATCGCGTCGCCAAGGGGCTCGCTTATGTACCGCAGGGGCGGATGATCTTCTCGACCATGACGGTGAAGGAGAACATCGAGACGGGCCTGGTCGTGTCAGGCGGCTCCGAGGTGCCGGAAGATATCTACGAATTATTCCCGGTGCTGCTGGAGATGAAGGGTCGCCGCGGCGGCAATCTCTCTGGAGGCCAGCAGCAACAGCTTGCGATCGCGCGTGCGCTCGCGACCAATCCGAAAGTGCTGCTGCTGGACGAGCCGACCGAAGGTATCCAGCCGTCGATCATCAAGGAGATGGCGCGCACCTTGAAGCGTATCCGCGACCAGCGGGGCCTGTCGATCGTCGTCTCCGAGCAGGTCCTGAGCTTCGCGCTCGACATCGCCGACCGCGTGCTCGTGATCGAGAATGGCGAGATCGTCCGTGACGAACCGCGCGACAGCGTCGATGCCGCGCAGATATCGAAATTCCTGTCCGTCTAATCAGTAAACCAAGGGGAGCATCTCGATGCCAGACACACTGATCAAGGTCGACCTCACCAAGTCTGCCTATGAGAACGACAAGATCCACAACCGCTGGCATCCGGAGGTTCCGATCGTCGAGTGGGTCAGCCCCGGCGACGACTTCATCATCGAGACCGTCGACTGGACCGGCGGATTCATCAAGAACAACGACTCGGCTGATGACGTCCGCGACATCGATCTGTCGATCGTGCATTTCCTGTCCGGTCCGATCGGCGTCAAGGGGGCCGAGCCCGGCGATCTTCTCGTCGTTGATCTGCTCGACGTCGGTCCCCTCAAGGAGAGCCTGTGGGGCTTCAACGGCTTCTTTTCCAAGCAGAATGGCGGCGGCTTCCTGACCGATCATTTCCCGCTGGCGCAGAAGTCGATCTGGGACATCAAGGGTCTGTACACCTCGTCGCGCCACGTGCCCGGCGTGAACTTTGCCGGCCTGATCCATCCCGGTCTGATCGGCTGTCTGCCCGATGCCAAGATGCTCGCGGCCTGGAACGCGCGCGAAGCCGAGCTGATCGCGACCAACCCGACCCGGGTGCCGGGCCTTGCCAATCCGCCGTTCGCGCCGACCGCCCATGCGGGCCAAGCCAAGGGTGACGTCAAGGCCAAGATCGGTCTCGAGGGCGCGCGGACGGTGCCACCGCGCGAGCATGGCGGCAATTGCGACATCAAGGACCTGTCGCGCGGCTCGAAGATCTACTTCCCGGTCTACGTGCCCGGCGGCGGCCTCTCGATGGGCGATCTGCATTTCAGTCAGGGCGACGGCGAGATCACCTTCTGCGGCGCGATCGAGATGGCCGGCTGGCTGCACATCAAGGTCGACGTCATCAAGGACGGCGTGGCGAAATACGGCATCAAGAACCCCGTTTTCAAGCCGTCGCCGATCACGCCGAACTACAAGGACTATCTGATCTTTGAGGGCATCTCGGTCGACGAGGCCGGCAAGCAGCATTACCTCGACGTCCACATCGCCTACCGCCAGGCATGCCTGAACGCGATCGAGTACCTGAAGAAGTTCGGCTACTCCGGCGCCCAGGCCTATTCGATCCTCGGGACCGCGCCATGCCAGGGCCACATCTCCGGCGTGGTCGACGTGCCCAACGCCTGCGCCACGCTGTGGCTGCCGACCGAGATATTCGACTTCGATGTGATGCCGTCGTCGGCGGGGCCGATCAAGCACATCACGGGCGATATCCAGATGCCGATCTCGCCGGATAAGTGATGCCTGCACGCGAGGGATGCGGGGCGATGCGCCCCGCATCCGACGCGCAACAGCGAAGGGAGCGAGGATGCCTGTCTACGATTATCTCTGCAATGATTGCGGTCCGTTCACCGACATGCGGCCGATGGCCGAATGCGACGACCCTCAGGATTGTCCACGCTGCGAGATGGAATCGCCGCGCGTGATCCTGACCGCGCCGGCGTTCTTCTGCATGCCCGCTGAGAAGCGCAAGGCGCACGCCACCAACGAGCGCTCCAGGCACGCGCCGAAGACGCTCGACCAGTACAAGGCAGCGCACGGGCCGGGCTGCGGCTGCTGCGGGACCGGCACGAAGAAGAAACCGGGGCGGCTCGTCACCAAAAGCAAGAGCGGCGCCGTCGGCTTTCCGACCGCGCGGCCCTGGATGATCAGCCACTGAACGCAGGGCGGCCATCGCGTCGTCGACAAGCTCAAACAACAGAAGGGCGCTTCAAATGCTTCACGGTGACATTTCTTCCAGCAACGACGTGGTCGGCGTCGCGGTCGTCAATTACAAGATGCCGCGGCTGCACACCAAGGCCGAGGTGCTCGACAACGCCCGCAAGATCGCCGACATGGTCGTCGGCATGAAGCTCGGTTTGCCGGGCATGGACCTCGTCATCTTCCCGGAATATTCGACCCACGGCATCATGTATGATGCCAAGGAGATGTACGAGACCGCCTCGCAGGTGCCGGGCGAGGAGACCGCGATCTTTGCGGAAGCCTGCCGCAAGGCCAAGGTGTGGGGCGTGTTCTCGCTGACCGGCGAGCGCCATGAGGAGCATCCGCGCAAGGCGCCCTACAACACGCTGATCCTCATGAACGACAAGGGCGAGATCGTGCAGAAATACCGCAAGATCATGCCCTGGGTGCCGATCGAGGGCTGGTATCCCGGCACATGTACCTATGTCTCCGAAGGCCCGAAGGGGCTGAAGATCAGCCTGATCATCTGCGATGACGGCAACTATCCGGAGATCTGGCGCGACTGCGCGATGAAGGGCGCGGAGCTGATCGTGCGCTGCCAGGGCTATATGTATCCGGCGAACGAGCAGCAGGTGATGATCTCCAAGGCGATGGCCTGGGCGAACAACGTCTATGTCGCGGTGGCCAACGCCGCGGGCTTTGACGGCGTCTACTCCTATTTCGGCCACTCCGCGATCGTCGGCTTCGATGGCCGGACTCTGGGCGAGACTGGGGAAGAGGAATACGGCATCCAATACGCGGGCCTCTCGAAGAGCCTGATCCGTGATGCCCGCCGCAACAACCAGTCGCAGAACCATCTCTTCAAGCTCTTGCATCGCGGCTACACCGGCATGATCAATTCCGGCGAAAGCGCGAAAGGCCTTGCGGCGTGTCCTTACGATTTCTATTCGAAGTGGATCGCCGACCCCGAAGGCACGCGCGACATGGTCGAGGCGATGACCCGCCCGATGGTCGGAACCGAAGAATGCCCGATTGACGGCATCCCGAACGAGAAGTCTGCGACGAATTACTAGATCATCTTGCGGTAGGTCTCGGTTGAGGGACGTACCAGCATGGTGGGCCGCGGCGTGCTTGCCGCGGTCCGGACGCCGGATTTATCCGGAAGCACGATTGAGAAGATCAGCTTAGTGGCCGCCCACGATCCAAATACTCAGGAAAGATCCCGAGTATCGTACGCGCGTGCCTAGTCCGCCGCCGCTCCTAGCGCGTCGGGGCAATAGCGCCGCCTGTTCCTGTCGAAATCAGCAAACGGTGGACGCGTTCTGCGTGCTCTTTCGTCAGATTCTCGGCCAGATCGGTCCCAATCACCGCCGGGCCTTTCCTTGTTCGATCGTATACCATCCAGCCCCTGCCGCCCATTCGAACAAAAAATCTGCTCTGCGATGGCGTTCGGTCATTCACCAAAAGGGCTCCTAATCTGGGGCTGCTTCTAGCAATCAGGCTCCAAGCACTGCATTTGTTTATGCGAATCGAATAGGGAAAACGTGGCAATTACTCACGAAGATGCATCAAACATGAAATAAAGCAACACTTTCGACGCAGGCCGTGTTCAGCGCTGATCTTCAGATGGATTCGCAGCCCCACCTCCAGAGGAGTGCAAGAGAAAGGGTGATTGGACTATCCCGAGGGGGCTTGGCCGACCGAAGTGGCCGATCGGGAATTGCTGGCTAACGCAATCTCCATCGGATCCCAGGCAAGGACAACGAAAGAGACTTTTCGGAAAGCCTCAGTGGCGGTGCCGCGGTCCCGCCGCGTGCCTGCTGGCGGCGAACCGATCGTGCCGCCAGCAGCTTTAGCCAATCTCATCAGTCTGAGCGACTTGGCGACGAAAGCACGTCTTTGTTCACTCCCAGCGGAAGCATACCAACTCTTCTGAGTTGCCGGTGAAGGGCTCTATTCACAGCACCGTGCCGCGCGGGTTCACAACCGTGTACCCTCTCAATGAACGCGCGTGTATCCGCGTGGCGTGTCCACCTGAGTTGGCGTCGTATGCCATCCAAACGTCGCCGGCGACATGTTGCTCCAGGACGAAAACGTGTCCGCGCCTTGCAGCGACCATCCCTGGTGCCGGCGAGGTGCGCGGAAACCGCAGCCAGTTTGCCCCGAGGTTCAATTCCGGCACGATACGGCCAAACACGCGTAGGGCCGCGCCACAACCGCAGAACGAAAAGGGGCAGCCCGCGGGGCGGCCGCCGACGATTTGAATGCTGATGGAAGTATCGGGTGCGGCGAGTTGCTCTAACCGCTGTGTCCGCAGTGAGTGGCGCAACTCCGTTCGCTGATTCGAGACTTGCGACTGGTATGAGAAATCACAGGGCATGGTGATATTGCATTCGGAAGCGCGATCTATTCGATATGGTCGCGCGTCCGAATTGAGGGAGGTGATCGCAACGAAACAACACGCAGAAATTACTTGTTTGAACATTGCAGGCTCCAAATTGAAGGACCCCGCCCCGAGCAAGGAACAACCGTCAACAGATTGGCTGAAATCCGCCAAAAAAGCGGCCTCTCTCTGGATGAGAGGCCAACCATACTTCTGGAGTAACTCCAAACTTGCAGACCGTCGAAGAGCACCGCAGCCGCAGATGCGATCGCTTCATGTGTCGATCATTGCCACGAAGTTCATATGAAGAGTGATTGGACCCTTCGATCCGTCCAAGATCACGCGGAGACTCTTGGGGTAGTATCCGGCCCCAATCACGGTCCCGATCCTTCCAGCGAGACGAGGACCGGCGGCCGGCTTTACCTGAATTCGTGAGCCCGGTGGAAACTTGAGCTGGATTTCGGCCGATCGCGACATAGAATCCTCGGCAGCAGTGCCCAATTCTGCTCGAACGGTCGCAACAGCGTGGCACCAGACGGGCGGGCGCATTGAACGGGCAAATTCGATTGTGCGCTCGGCACGAAGAGCTCTTCGACCGACGGTACTGAAGAACCAAACGCAGCCCGGCGCCTAAGACAAAATTCCTTTTCTTCTGCAACTTCTCTTCTGGCAACTTCGCAACTTGCTCGGGCCAGCGAACTCGATTTCGGTGCCAAAATACCGATTGCTTGCGAAGCCGACCTGCAATGAAGTCAATCGCTGAACGGCACCACTTGATACTGAACAACGGAAAGCCGCTGATGAGAACCTCCATCATCAGGAGTAATCCCCCGGCAAAAGATTCGTCCGGTTGCTTGGCGTCCGTCCTTGGCAGGGAAGCAATTGTGTCGGCGTTGTGCCAGATCTTCGGTGCTCTTCTTCGCCGCAATCGTCCGCAGATATTTGAATCCCCTTTTGAAACAGTTCGAATCCGAATTTGGCGGGCGATTGCTGTCGTGTTGCTGTGCAAACTTTAGGCACAACAATCCCTTGGTTACGCCCAAAGGAACGGGAATTCCCGCCTCAAACGTAAACATACGTTAGCCGCCGTGGGACGCACGATCGGTTGTCGGCGCTCAGGCCCAAAAGGGTCACTGGGGGTTTCAACACACAAGGGGAATATCATTGACTACCTTACACTACGCAGCTGGCGGGGGTCTGGACTCGAACGGTAACTACACACCGGCCGAAGCGGGATTCAATCTCGCGGATATCCAGTATGTCGATCAGGCGAACGCATTGCCCGATGGCGTGCAGGGTCTGGTCTGGCTTGATCAGTATCAAGGTGTGACTCAGGAGTTCATCGACGCGGTCACACCTTTCCTCAACAATCCGAAAGTGTTCGGCTTCTACCTCGTGGATGAGCCGGATCCCACCGGACAGTGGGGCCCGCAGGCCAACGCAGCGGACTTGCAGGCGGAATCCGACTGGATCCACCAGCACGATCCCGGCGCCAAGACGTTCACGGTCCTGAATAACATGGGATCATCGGACGACCCGAGCTACATGAACAGCTACAACCAGGCGAATACCCACATCGACTACTTCGGTCTCGATTGGTATCCGGTCTGGTCGGATCGTCCGAACGTCGATCTCAGCACCATCGACAAGTATGTCGCTGCTGCGGAGCAGGCGGGCATTCCGCTCGACTCGATCGTCCCGGTGTACCAGGCATTCGGCGGTGGCGGCTGGAGCACCGAAACCGGTAGCCAGGTCGTCATGCCGACTGCCGCGCAAGAGCAGGCGATGATCAATCACTGGGCGGACCTCGTTCCCAACCCGGCGTTTGACTACGCTTATGCTTGGGGCTCGCAGAATGGCGATACGGCGCTTGAGGACTCGCCGGAATTGCAGCAGGTCTTCCTCGCGCACAACACGAGCGGGGGCTCGTCGACGCCCGTCCCGCCGGTCGTCAGCGCTCCGCCGGCTGATACGCCGACCGACACGCCGACCGACACGCCGCCTTCCGATCATAGCGGAAGTTCGGCGTCCGACGGCAGCACGCCTCCAACTTCCGGCGCGAACGGAAGCACGGGGACGGACGGCGGCACGACGACGCCTGTTGGCGATGCCGGCGGAAGCACCGGTGGCTCAACGGGAGGCTCCACGCCGACGACACCGGTTCCCGGTTCGGACGGAACGACGGACCCGTCGACAGGCGGGACGGATACCGGCCACGGGAATGGCCATGGTCACTGGTGGGCCAGCTCGCCTTCGTCCACGACTGGCGATACGGGCTGGCACAATCACCAGGGCGGGAGCTTCGATTTCTCGCAGTGGATCAATGGCGCCACGTCGTCTTCGTTCGGAGGTCATGGGGGATGGCGAGGTCTGACCACTCCGTCATCCGCGACGTCGGATGCAACCACCACTGACCAGACCGATGCCTCGGACACGGGGTCTTTCGTCGGGCATCTGGCTGACTTCATGAGTCACCACAACGACCATCACGCCTGGCACTCGTGAGCTAGTAGCGTAATTTGCAATAAGAGCATACGCGCGGTCCGCCCGCGCGTATGTTCAATATGGGGGAAGTCCTCTCAACCGCAGTGGTCGAGAGGAGGGGTGCCATTCCGCGCACGGCGGAATGTTGAAATGCGGGCGTCCTGACGCTCGATTGCATGCAATTTTCAACCCGCTTACCGCCGCCCGGCCAAGGGCGGCCCGGATATGCACATGCACGCTTCGGCAAAACAATCAGCGCTCGCGAGCGCTTTCCGTCGGATACGTCCCGGCCTGATCGCGGCCGGTGGACTATCCATCTTCATCAATCTGCTGGTGTTCGTCTCGCCGCTCTACACCATGCAGATCTACGATCGGGTGCTGACGAGCCGCAACGGGATGACGTTGTTGCTGCTGTCAGTGATCGCGCTCGCGCTTTTCATCAGCTACGCGGCGCTCGAGCATTTTCGCAGCCGGGTTCTCGTGCAAACCGGGCTTCATTTCGATCAGCTCATCTCGGGGGAGACGTTCGAGACCGCGCTCGGACAGGCGCTGAGCACAAGCAGCTCGCATCATGTTCAGCTTCTGCGCGACGTCGACACCTTGCGAGAGGTGCTGTCGGGCGGCGTCATCACATCGCTAATGGACGTGCCGTGGACGCCGATTTTCCTCGCGATTTGTTTTCTGCTCCATCCGCTGATCGGCTTGGTCGCCCTGATCGGCGCGGTCATCATCTTGACGCTGGCCTTCCTCAACGAGCGTCTTACGAAGAAGCCGCTGAATGCGGCCGCGTCGAAGAATCTTCACGCACTTGATCGTTTGACCTCGTCGCTCCGCAACGCAGAAGCGATCCGCGCGCTTGGAATGGCACCCGCGATCCGTGCGTCCTGGGCGCAAACTCATGAACAGGCGCTGTCGGAAAGCGCGACGGCGGGAGAGCGCGGCGGGACCTTGCTTGCAATCTCCAAATTCCTGCGCATGGCGATTCAGGTGAGTATCATGGGAGTGGGCGCATATCTCGCGATCCAGCAGGAAATTTCGGGAGGTGTGCTATTTGCCGCTTCGCTGATCATGGGGCGCGCTCTTGCGCCCGTCGAGGCTGCGGTCTCGCAATGGAAGGCGCTGGTCGCCGCGCGGACCTCCTATGCCCGCCTCAATCGCGCGCTCGACGCGCGTGCCACTGAGGGGCGGCCCACGAGGCTGCCGGCGTTGGTGGGCCAGGTCTCGCTCGAGGCCGCGACGGTTCTCGTTCCCGGATCGCAATTGCCGGCTATCGCCGACGTGTCGTTCCGCCTGGAGCCCGGCGAGGTCGTCGCCGTCGTCGGCCAGTCCGGCTCCGGGAAATCGTCGCTGGCGCGAGCTCTGGTCGGTGCCTGGCCGCTGGCGCACGGCTGCGTGCGTATCGACGGTAACGATGTCACGCATTTCGACCCCAATTTCCTCGGGCGGAATCTCGGCTACCTGCCTCAGGACGTCGAGCTGTTCGCCGGTACCGTGCGCGACAATATTGCCCGTTTCCGCGACGACGCCTCCGACGAGGCGGTTGTGGAAGCAGCGCAGTTGGCCTCGGCGCACGAGATGATCCAGCGTCTTCCCAAGGGCTATGACACCGTGATCGGGGATAACGGCGCAGGTCTTTCGGGCGGTCAGCGGCAGCGCATCGGGCTCGCGCGCGCACTGTTCGGCAAGCCGGTGCTGGTCGTGCTCGATGAGCCGAACGCCAATCTCGACGGCGACGGCGATCGCGCGCTGGCTGATGCGATCCAGAGACTGCGGCAGAGCAAGGTGACGATCGTGATCATCAATCACCGACCGAACCTGCTCGCCGCCGTAGACAAGATCGTGTTCATGCACGAGGGGCGGCTCGGACGAATCGGGACGCGCGAGGAAATGCTGCCTGCGCTGCTTGGCAAGACGGTTGCACCGATGCGACGCGAGGTGCGCGGGCCTGCCGAACACCATCGCGCTGACCGCCATCACCATGCTGAGGGCCACCACCGTGCTGAAGGTATTCACGGGTCCGCGCAGTTTTCAAATCAGCTGCGCCCGGCGCACGCGACGAGGCAATAATGGACAAGATGTTGCAACGGGGAGCGGACGCTCTCGACAACGAGCTGGCGGAACTCCTGAAGCAGTTCAACAAAACCGGCGAAGCGGCGCGAGCGCCGCAAGCCCCGGGAAAACTGGAACCGCAAGCTCCGAATCAACTCCTTACGAAGGCGGAAGCGATGACAAAGTCGCTGATCCATCTTGCAAAGACAAAACTTCCGGTCCTGTGGTCCCAATGGTCCTCACTGGGCGGCAATGAGGGGCAGCCGGGCGATTGGAAGACACCCGCACGGCGGGGCTTTCTGGTCGTCTTCCTCACCTTTGGCGTATTCGGTGGCTGGACCGCCCTCGCATCGATCGACGGCGCCGTGGTGGCGACCGGCTCCGTCGTTGTCGAGAGCGACCGCAAGGTCGTGCAGCATCTCGAGGGTGGAATTGTCCGGGATCTGCTGGTGACAGGCGATGCGCATGTCGCGGAAGGTCAGGTCCTGTTGCGTCTTGATCCCACGCAGGAGCGGGCCAAGGAGGAGATCGCCCGCTCGGCGGTGTACTCGGCGGTCGCCGAGGAGGCACGCCTGCAGGCGGAAGCCGAAGGAAAGGATGGCATCACGTTTCCGGCCGAGCTGCTCCAGAAGACCTCAGATCCGAGCGCGGTGCGCGCAATGGGGGACCAGAAGCGGCGCTTCGATGAACGTCGCGCGGCGCGAAAGATCGAGATCTCGATTCTCGAGGAGCGAATCGCGCAGGCGCAGCGGCAGATCCAGGGAAACACCGCGCAAAACAAGGGCGCGCACGCGCAATTCGACAGCGTGAGCCAGGAATACACCAAGCTCAAGCCGCTCGCTGACCAGGGCATCGTGCCGTTCGCGCGCGTCGCCACGCTGGAGCGCACCAAAGCCGAGCTCGAGGGCAAGATCGGCGCATATGAGGCGGACATCGCTCGCTACGGTCGCATCATCGACGAATCGCGGCTGCAGATCGATCAGGTCGGGCAGAAGGTGCTGGAAGAAGCAACCGGCAAGCTCGCCGACACCCGTGCCCAGCTTGCTGACGCGCGCGAGAAGCTGCGCGTCGCCGTCGATGTGCTGGCCCGGATGGAGGTGCGCGCACCGCGATCGGGGCGGATCGTGAACCTCAAGGTTCACACGATCGGTGCCGTGATCAAGGCAGGCGAGGTGTTGATGGAGATCGTGCCGGACAACGATGTGCTCGTGGTGGCTGCGAAGGTGTCGGCGCTCGACATCAACCACGTCCAGCTTGGCCTACCGACCGAGGTGCGGCTACCGTCGTTCAAAGCGCGCACGACACCGATCGCTCTCGGGGAGGTGCTTTCGATCGCGGCCGACGCCACTCGCGACGATGCCACGCATCAACCGTATTACGAGGTGAAGGTGTCGGTTCAGGTCACTCAGTTTCCCGAGGCGGTCCGTGAAAAGCTCAAGCCTGGCATGATGGCTGACGTTCTGATCGCAACCGGCGAACGCACAATCCTTGCGTATCTGACCCAACCGATCACGGACGCGATCCGGCGCGGCATGAGGGAAAGCTGACAACTCGTCGGCTTTCGCTCGCCGACCCGCGCGGGTCGCTGGACACTGTGAAGCCGGCCATCGTTCGGGAACGACGTGGGCGAGGCCGGCATCAATTTGCGTGCGCCATCACGACGCGACCGGTGCCGGTCTCGTCCATAACCACGCGGACATTCCCGTAAGCCTCGTTGCGTTCGAGCAGGGTTGCCACCTGGCGATCCTGGCCGCGGCCGACCTCGAACAGCAGCAGTCCTCCCTGCCGCAGGTAGCGAGGTGCATCTTTGGCAACGCGCATATGGATGCTCAGTCCGTACGGCCCGGCAGCGAATGCTTCGCGCGGCTCGTCTATGAGCAGGGAAGCGCGGTCGCCCTTAAGCCTGGATTCCGAGATGTAGGGCGGGTTGCAGACGATCATATCGATTCTCCGCTCCAGCGGCAGAGCCGATAGGGCTCCGAACAGGTCGCCCTGAAGCACGGCCATGCGTGACTCGAGGCCGTGGCGGGCAATATTGCGCCGTGCGAGCTCGACACACCCGTCGGTCAGGTCGCTGGCCCAGACGCGAGTGCCGGGAATGTTGAGCGCGATCGCGCATGCCAGATTGCCGGCGCCGCAGCACATATCGACGACCCGCGGCGTGGGTAGGTGTTTTTGGCGTAGAGCGTCAATCGCGGTTCTGGCAAGCAACTCGGTCTCCGGCCGCGGCACCAAAGCGCCGGGAGCGACCAGCAGTTCGATTCCCATGAACAGGGTGGATCCACGCCCGTAGGCTTCGCCGACATTGATTGTTTCAGCCATTGCCGTCAGACCCCTGTGTGACGCATTCCTGCCAATCGTTCAGTCCGGCTCAGCTCGCTGGCCGGGTGCAGACTTCTGCAAATCGCCGGCGGACTGCGTCCAGACCCACCAGCTCAAACTCGTTCTCGGAGACGGGAGGCGTTCCAGTGTACACCCTGACCAGAAGTCGACCGGCCGCCGGCATGGTGCCTATGAGGCGGGCGGCATCGCCAGGGAAGACCAGACTTCGTCCGCCATCGGCGACCTTCCATCGTTGGTCTACAGACGGTTGATCATTGATCTGGAATACGACCCTGATCTCGGACGAGGGAGTTTGGGTCCAGGGACTCGCTGCGGAGAGCAACAGCGCGGTCCGATTGGCGTGACAATGGATAGCGAGCGAGGAGGGTGCATCCTTCGAGCCGGACCGTGCGGTCGTTCGCGCGGCGATCTGTGGCTTGTAGTCGACCGGCGATGTGGTTTCGCTCACAATCCAGTTCGGACTTTGAGGAGCCACTTGGACCAATCGCTCGGGTGAGGTCGCCCCGATCCGCTGGTCGACGCACGTCATGTGCTCCATGCCCTGAAATTGCGCGCATGCCTTCAAGCGATCTGTCGCATCGTCGGCCGACGCGCAGTCTAGATGCACCATACCCACGAGCACGGAGGCTGCGAGGGTACAGAGTCGCTTCATCGCGATAATCCAACGGTCGCGCTGGGTGAATGATCGAGCCACTCCTGCGCCGGGCCAAATCGGGTCAAGGTGGGGACACCCGCGCGGAGATTCACGTCCTTCCATTTCGAGTCGAAGCCGGCGGATTGCAGCCGGTCGAGCCTTCCGAAGAGGTGATCCACGAAGCGCGCCATCCGCCGATAGCGATCGGTCTGTGGTTGCCAGTTGTAGGCGGCGAGAATTGTAGGAACGGCGATGGTCGCAATCCGCGTGCCGTTCGGAACCAGGTTTGGATAATCCTTTGCATCGAGGAACGACGGAAGATAGTAATCTTCAAATCGGACGTCATATTCGATCGGCAAGAACTTGAAGCCGTCGTCCCAACGACCTTTTAGGAATGCGTCGACTGGCTTTGATGTGATGAAGACGACCGCTGCAATTTCACCGCTCTTCATCTGCTGCAATGCGACCTGATGGGGAATGAACAATTTTTCGACATTCAATCCCAGCCGGCTGAAGATCAGAGGACCAGAGTAGGCGGCCGCCGTACCCTGAGTATTGAAGTTGACCTTCTTTCCCTTGAGGTCATCGAGCGACTTGATCTCTGGACGCACGAAGACGTGCAGCTCGGCAGGGAAGAGGTTGAGAACATAAGCGATCCGCCGTTCGATCCCCGGAACCTGTGCCTTGTACTCGTCAAGCGCATCGGTGTTGATGATTGCCGCATCGACGCCCCTGAGATAGAGCAGCGAATTGACGTTCTCGGTCGCACCCGTCGTGACGATCGGAATGACGTGCAGCTTGTCCTCTTCGTTGACGACGCGGGCGATCTCCGCGGCGAGCCGAAGCGGCGCGCCTTCGACAAGTCCTCCGGCGAGCCCGACCGTCCACGCGTTGATGCGTTCCTTCGCGAGCGCGTCCGCGGTTCGTGGCGCGGTCGGTGCCGGCGGCGGATCGCGTGGCGGGCGAGATTGGGCATTGGCGACCGGCTGCAAGACGAGCATCGCCATAGCTGCCGTGAATGCGAGCTTGGTCAAAAACATGAATCGCTCTCCTCTTTGGGCTGCCTTCCTAAGGCCCACTCGGCAGCTATCTGAGTCCCTTGATCCGTCCGTCCGCGTCCTGAATGCCGCCAGCCCGGGCTCGTTCATACAGTTCGCGCGCCTTTGCCGAATCGCCGGCGACGCCGCGGGCGTCCCAGGATTGCAGCATGTGAGGATCGTAGGTTTCGGCCAGCATGAAGGCAGCCTGTGCGCTGCCATGCCCCAGGATGTATTCGAGCAATCCGCGGGCGCCGTTGATGTCCGCTTGCCGGAGCAATGCGCTGGCACGGGCGAGTAGTCTCTCCTCGTTGGCAAGCGGTCGCGCTGCTGCGCTCGCGGCGGCCGCTCGCTCCGTCGCGCCGGACGGGACAGAGCCCGTTGTGAGCTGCACGTTCGGCGGCGTTGCGGCCGGGGTTGGAGGCTTGGGCGAAGGCGGAGCAGGGGACTGGATGACGCTTTGGGTGGGGGCGCGGCTCTGGTCGCTACGCGAGGGGGCGATCACAGCGGCGAATGCGCTCCACGCGGCCAACTGATCCCCGACGGATGCAGACGTCGGAGGCGGCGGCTTGCCACTGCTCGCTTGCTCCTTCTCACGCTTGACCTGCGCTTTTGCGACAGCCTCGGCGGCGCGCGCCGCATCTGACACTTCAGCACGCGCCGCGTCGCGCTCATTCCTCAGCGATGTCGTCTCGCGCGCGAGTGCGTCAGCACGGCTTCGCTGCTGCTCGAGATCACGCTCCAGCACCCGTTGCTGTTCGACGTCGGCGGCGCGGTGGGCCGTCAGTTCTGAGGCCGCAGATTGCGCTGCACGGAGTTCGGCCTGAGAAGAGTCCAGCTGGCGGACCGTGCTATCCGCCCTGTCTCGCTGCTTCTCGAGCTCGCGTCTCAGCGCCTGCTTTTCGGCGGAATCTGCAGCATTGATCTTGACGGTCTCGGAGGCCGAAGTCCGGAGAGCGCCGAGTTCGTTGATGAGGGCCTCGGTCTTATCCTGTTCCTGCTTCAGTTCTCGCTCCAGAGCCTGCCTCCGTTCAGCCTCCGTCGCGGCAGAATTCGTGGCCTCGGATACTGCGTTCCGTGCGCCGTCGAGCTCCGAGCGAAGCGAGGCAAGCTGAAGCGAAAAACGCTTGGCTCCGTTCCGTCGGTCGAGTGGACATTCCTGCTTGAGCTCGACTTCGGACGCCTGCATCGCCTTCGAAGCCGCAACCCGCGCGACATCCAGCTCCGCCCTCAGAAAGGAGAGTTCGCGCGATAAATTGCTCGCCTTTTCCCGTTCCTGTTCGAGCGCCTGCGTTTGCTGGATTCCAATCTCGATGGCGCGGGCGGTGTGCGTCTGGATCTGGCGCGCCGCGTCTAGCTCCGCTCGGACGGAAGCCAGTTCGCGGGCAAGCTGTTCCCTTCGCTGGCGCTCCTGATCCAGCAGTAACTGCTGGTTGACCCGCTCTGCTTCTGACGCGGGCTGAGCTGCGCCACGGTCCGCCGGTAAAGACGTCGTATCGTGCGCAGGGGTCTCGGCAGGGGGGCGTTGCTGCTCCTTTGCCGTTATCGTTCCTTGTGGCGCGGCTGCTGCGGGCCTTGGAGCGGGTTGCGGCGGTGCAGATTGCGTTTTGTCCACGCGTTGAGCGAGGATCCGCGTTCGTTCGACCTCGTTGAGTGGCTTTCGTTCGCCCGTGCCGCTCGATTGATTGAATGCCGCTGCTGCGACGAGGTGAGCGTGACCCTCTTCTTTGTTCCAGGATGCAGCGGCAGTCGTTCCAACCAGCAGCGGCACAAGGCAGATGACTGGGATCACGATGGACGTACGGGCTCTTGCGCGACCGCGCGGGCGGTAAGAGAGGTCGAACAATCCGCATCCGCGGAATGGAAGTTGCTGGCACCGAGACCAGCGCGCAGCAATCATCGCGGTAGCTCTTCTTGTCGACAAATCGAATCTGTGCGCCCCCATCGTGATAGCCCAAATGCTTGGTAGGGATCATGGTTTGGCGTTCATGACACCGCGTTCACCAACGCACTGTCGATATCGCAGTCGTGGTAGCCAGAACGGAGTAGAAGGAGCGACGATGGGTATTAAGTAGATCAGAACGGACGGTTGCTCGAAGCGTCTTGACCCCGTCGACCCTGCTTAAATAGTTTGCGAGGTGCATAGCTCATTACACGCGCGGGAGGCAAAATATGAGCAGGTCATTTGCCATTCTTGCCGGCGTCGCGGCTTTCGGATTGATCCTCGCAAGCGGCATGGAAACCCACGGTTCTGCGCAATCACCGTTCTCCACCAAGAATCCCAGCGTTTCGGTCAGGAACGCAAATGCCAAGATCTCGAATGCGACGCTACGGACGCAGCGTCCGCATCGACTTGTCATCCATGTCGACGTCAACGATCCGGCGGTGATGAACCTTGCTCTCAACAATGTCAGCAACGTGGCTCAGCACTACAGCGATCTCAATCAGAAAGTCGAAATAGAAGTGGTCGCGTACGGACCGGGACTGCACATGCTGCGCGATGACACGTCCCCCGTCAAAGGGCGTGTTGCAGCGATGAGCGAAACCACCCCCGGACTGACGTTTTCGGCATGTGGAAATACGCGCGAGAACATGACGAAGAGCGAAGGCAAAGACATTCCCCTTGTTTCACAAGCCAAGGTCACCAAGTCCGGGGTGGTCCGCCTGATGGAGCTTCAGGAGCAAGGTTGGAGCTACTTGCGGCCCTGATGGCACGATCGGTCTGTACGGTCCTGTCTTACAGGACCGGTCGTTGGAAAGCACCTCGCATCAAGAGCTGGACGCCGCGATCGCGCGCTCGATGACAGGTCGGTTGACAGAGAGATGTGGCTCGACCACCAGGTCAAGATGTCCGCCGGCGATCGGAATCACATCCAGCTCTTCGAACAGGGCGTCCCATCCGAGGCGCGGTGTCACTCCCGGTCGATGGCAGGCGAAGACCGTTCCCTTGATGGGCAGACGAGCTTTGGTATCCGAAACCCAGCGCCCGAATGCCCGCATCCGGAGGAGTTCCTCGAGTTCGAGCTTGAGCATGAAACGGGTGCTTGCCAGGCGAGACCACGTAATGGCGTCGACGAGCCTGCAGAATCGAACCTCTTGACCCATTCGAGCGGCCAACTTCGCCACTGAGCGGCAAAGCATGCGGTAGATGGTCACCCGGTGGGATCGGATCCGTTGCATCGTGCGCGACAAGGCTTCCCGGTGATTTGCCCTGCGCGGGCCCACATTGGTGTCGAGGATGCCCAGAAACTTGATTGCACGACCCTGTTCGATCAATCGCGCCGCAACTTCGAAGGCGACGCCGCCGCCCAGGGAATAGCCGATCATTCGAACGTCGCCACGCGGTTGGACGGCATTGATTTGTTCGACAGCCAGTGCGGCCATCTCTTGGACAGAATCGCCGCCAGCGAGGCTCCAGCTCAGGTCTGGATAGCGAATGGGGATGACGCGCGCCACCTTGCTCAGCTGAGCGCCGAAGGCGGCCATACTCGGGCCGTATCCCATGGAGCCAGGCAGTATGACAAGACCTGGCAGAATCGGGTGGTCAAGACGCTGCGGCGCTGGTTGGTCGACGGCGGCGACGGCTTGGACCATGTCGTCAGCGGTCATATCCACCGTGAATGCTTCCATGCTGAGTTCACGACCGATCAGCTCTTCGAGATCCATGACACAGCGCAGGAGCTTCAGGGAATCTCCGCCGGCCTCGTCCCAGCGGCCGGCAGCTTCCTGTGCACCGAGGATACTGCTCCACACCTGTTGCACGACCTTGTTTGCCTCGGCCATTCTCTGCGTGGTCGGCAAAGGCATGGACGAGGTCTTTTTGCTCTCCGCATCGAGCAGCTTCAGCCTGGCGTGGTCGATCTTTCCTCCGGGAAGACGGGGAATCTCTTGTATCTCGTGCAGTCTGGTGGGATGCAGGGCCGCGGGAACAGCCTGCCGGATCGTGTCGCGAATGTCGGCCTGGAACTGCGGCCTGGGCGGTTTGGCCGGCGACGCGAATAGAACCAGCTCGTTCGCGTCCGTCACGACGGCGACAGCGTCCTTCACATAGGTAAGCTTGCGCAGCGCACTCTCGAGCTCGGCGGGCTCGACGCGCTGACCATTGATCTTGAGCTGGCGTCCCTTCCGTCCGACGATGCGCACCAGTCCGTGGGTATCCACGACCACGAGGTCGCCGGTCCGGTAAATGCGAGCCTTTGGGTCATCCGGGGCAGGCAACGCCGGCGAAAGTTGCCCGCCTTCCCAGTATCCCAGCATGACGTACTTGCTCTTGATGACGAGTTCGCCGACCTCGCCGCACTGGACCGATTTTCCACTTTCGTCGACCACAGCATAGGATATGCCGGGAAGAAGATAGCCGACCGGGACGCTGACGCCATCCTCTGGCCATTCCCTGGGAAGAAACCACTGTGTGCCGGTGGTTTCCGTCGACAAATAGCTGACTTGAATGAAGCAGCTGGGCTTCACCGCTCTTCGGACGAGCTCAATGTCCGTCCATAACACCTTCTCCCCGCCGATGCGAAGAATGCGAAGCGAATCGAAATCGCCTTGCCGGCTGGCGTTGATCAGTGCACGAACCAAGGCTGGTACGACATAGGTAATCGTGACCTGTTGAGCGGCGATCTGACGAAGTACGCCGCGCAAGCCGAGCGCCTCGACGTCGACGACGTGAAGTGTTGCTCCCGTCAATACTGCCGACAGCATTTCTCGGCAGCCGGCGATCGTGGTGGGGCCGCTCAGAGGCATGAAGACATCAGCGGAGCTTGTGTGACATGCATCCACGTACTGCTGAACGCGCTGGAGCAAATTGCGTTGGCTGTTCACGACGCCCTTCGGCGTTCCAGTGCTGCCGGAGGTATAGAGCACTACCGAAGGCGCATCGACCGAGACGCGCGCGTTCGGCGCGGTTGCTGCCGGAGCTTCGCAGGCGCTTGCAACGTCAAGCCAGAGCAGGCCGCATTGCTCGATCCAGTCGGCGGAAGCGCCGCTGCCATGTCCGATCAGTACAGAAATCCGTGCGCTCGTGGCGATACCCATGAGCCGCTGGACCGGATCGCGCGGATTGAGCGGGATGAGGGTTCGACCGACTGCCATGCAGGCAAGCATGACAATTGGCTGCCAGGCCGAGCTGCGCAATAGCCATCCGACGGCCTCCCCCTCAGGGGTCAGCGCCTCGATCGCCTCGGCCAAGGTCAATACCCGGGACAGCAGCTGTGAGTACGTGAAGGTATGATTGCCGTCGCTGATCGCGACCTTGTTGGCGAACTTCGCGGTCACCGCAATGAGGTGATCGATAGCGGAGACGCAGGCGAAGCCGGCTCCCAAGGGGACGAACGATCGATCCACCGGGCCATGCAGGTCGAGCGGTACCTCCACGGGCCTGAGCCAGCGCAGCGCCGCAGCAGATGGCTGTGGGAACGAGGACGGGGTCGTCTCGACGGTGTCGCATGACCCACCAGACGGACATGTACTGCCAGTTGTCTGAAGCTGCATCACAGGACCCGTTCTATTTCCTGTCCAACGTACGTTAGTCCGGCCTGGGCTCGCATACTTCGAATGAAGGATGCGGTTGAGTGCTGATTTTTGCCGGGCCCCAGCGGCATCTGATTCAAAGTCCGGTACGCACGCCGAGCGGCCTGCTAGGCCGATGGGATTGTTGCCGTCCAGCGGGCCGAGCGGTCAGCACACGGCCAGCCGACTGTTGATCATTTCCGCTGCCTCCAACCGGGTTTGGCGGTTCCGGGAGCATGGACGAGCGCTGCAATATTCATCCACCGTGCTGCCACTGCTTTGAGACTGCGGTAGGACAGCTCGAAGCCCGAGAACGATGGCCGTTCCACATCCGGCGACGCGAGCTCGGTCGATCCTCCGTGCGTCAGGACGCACCAGAGCTTGAGGCCGGGCTCGAGATCCGATGTTCGCGTGAACCGATTCAACGTGCTCCGCACGACGTCGCGGCTCGTGCTTCCGGCCCGGACTGCGAGCAAGACATGATCCGCCCAATAAGCGAGCAGTCGCACTTCAGGCGCCTCGTCCAAAGAAGGAGCGTTGATGACGATCAGATCATAGGTCTTTCTGAAATGCTCGAACAACGTCGCGAGCTTGGGCCCTGCCAGCGGCCCAAGGTGGTTGCCCTCGGACAATCGTGACGACATATAATCGATACCGAGCTCAGGGATGTGCTGGACGGCCTTGGCTGCCGCGCCGTCGTTCGCCAGCAGCTTCAAAATATCTGGAGTGTCGCCGGCCGCACGCCGGGGCGGCGCTTGAGCGAAATCCATGAACAGCACGCGCTGTCCCAGTTGCGCGGAGCAAAATCCAAAGCTCCACGCGATGGCGCTCTTGCCTTCACCATGCAAGCTGGATGTCACAAGGACGACATGCCGCTGCGGTGGCGCGACCGGATCCGCGGCCATCAGAGATACCACGGTGGAGCGGACGGCCTTGTTGTACGAGATAGCGGATTCCGCCACGAACCGCCGTGGCGAGGTGCTTAACTCTGGCGGAATCGATGGTACCAACCCAAGGCACGGGATACCCAATGCCTCTGCGGCTTCTGCCTCCGTGTGCAGGGTTCGATCGAGGCGCTTCAAGATCACCGCGGCGAAGCAGGCCACGAGAGCGAAAACGATCGTGATTGGAGGAACGAGGAGGAAAGGATTCAACGAACTGGGGAAATCCGGTGGAGAGGCATCCGCGATGACGGTCACGTCGGGGTCGGCGACGACGCCCTTCGTGGTGAGGTCCTGCCGCTTCCGTATCAGTGTTTCATACTGCTGCGCCAGTGTGGTGATTTTCCACTCCAACGCGGCACTCTGTTCTGACGAGGTCTGAGTCTGACGTGAGCGATCCAATTCCGCGTTTGCCACCGACAGGTCGTGCTGAACGGCTGCGGATTGTGTAGCGAGGCCGTTCAGGGCCTGCTCCTCTGCCGACCGTCTCTGCCGGATCAGCTCGTCGGCGTAGGACTGCGCGACCAGGTTCGCGATGTCGGCGGCTCGCTGCGGATTGGGGGCGGTGGCGATGACACTGATAACTCTGGACCGTCGCTCCTGACTTACCTTCAATCGCCCTTTCAATGCTGCCACCGCCGCGCCATCGCTTGGTTGATCCTTGCGGAACGAGAGGAGTTCTCTCGTTTTCGACCATGCGGTGCGGAGTAACGAATCCGGAGCGTTGCCCTGCGCGGGCGCATCGAGCATCCTCAGCGCTGGTAGGAGGCGTCGCAGATAGGCATCGGACGACATAACGGTCACATGGGTGTCGATGGTCGGATCTTCCGACCCGCCTGTAGGCGTGGGGCCAGGCGCGCCGGTAATCTCGGCGACCCCGGGGCCTCGGGTGCTCACGACCAGCTGCGCCATCGCGACATAGGACGGGGACATCAACAGACTGCCGACAACGGCGAGCAGCGCGCCTACGCCGATCATTCCGAGAATGAATCGCTTGTACTGCCTGATGCTTTCGAAGACATGCTTGAATGCGGCGATTGTGTCATCGGGACGAGCCTCGTCGGCTCTCGATCGGTCCTGCGACAGAACGGTGACCGGCAGAATTCGTTTACCTGCGAACGCTTCCATCGCGTACTCCTTTACTGCGCCGGTTCCATCGCGCCCGCCAGTGGGGACGTCTCGCAGGCAACCAGCGTGTCGAGCCAAGATTGCAGCATGAGGACAGCCCACAGCGCGCGCGAAAAATCCCGGCGGCCGCTAAGATGTTGAAGCCAGCAGTCCTGCACGCGCGCGGCGTCCAGCAGATGCTGGTTGCGAAGACGCGACTCCGACAGGAGGTCCGACGCCCATGAACGAAGCGGTCCCTTCAGCCAGGCACCGATGGGTACGTCAAAGCCCTGTTTCGGTCGCTCGAACAGATGCTGGGGCAGATAGCGGCCAAGAACTTGGCGCAAGAGCCATTTCCCTTGGCCATGACGCACCTTCGCGGAGTTCGGCAGCGACCAGCTGAACTCGACAACGCGATGGTCGAGAAGGGGGCAGCGCGCCTCCAGGCTCGTCGCCATGCTGGCACGATCGAGCTTCACGAGAATATCGCTCGGAAGATATCCGAGCATGTCCCGAACGATAAACTCGGACAGAAGATCGTCGAGCGGCGGAATCGAGTCAGAATCTCCACCCGGATGAGCCTGTGTCAACTGCAGCTCGGTGAGCTGTGTCGACCTGCGGTACATGCCGGCGACGTCCTCGCTGCCAATGAGGTTTGCCAGGCGATTGATCCGGTCGCTGTGCGTCATCCGCTGCAACCAACCTGGAAGATGGAGGGCTTCCACGACGCTTTCGCGCATGCCGCGTCCGAGCAGCGCCACGCCTGATGCGGCCATCGTCCTTATTGGCTGGCTGGAGTTCAGCAGAGGCGCAAGGCGGGCGCACAGAACGTGCCTGGAATAGCCGGCGAAGCACTCGTCGCCTCCGTCGCCCGAAAGCGCAACGGTGACTTCCCGCCGTGCGAGCCGTGACAGAAGCAGCGTCGGGATCTGCGACTCATCGGCAAACGGCTCGTCCCAGACCGTTGGAAGCTCGGGAATAACCGCTCTGGCTTCGGCGGGCGTGACGCGTAGCTCGGTATGGCTGGTGCCGAGATGCCGTGCCACGGCCGCGGCGTTGTCCGTCTCGTCAAAGGCGCGCTCGCCGAAACCGATCGTATACGTTCGCACCGGCCGACTGGATTGGGCCTGCATCAGAGCCACGACGGTGGAGCTGTCTATTCCGCCCGATAGGAACAACCCGACCGGCACGTCCGCAACCATTCGGTCGGCGACTGCGGCCTCCAGTAGCTGGGAAGCCTGCGAGACCAGCTGTCGGTCGTCCGCCGGCGCCAGCATTCCGCGACCGGCGCGAGCGACATCGCTCAAGGACCACCAGGAGCGCGCGTTCTCTCGTAGCGCTGCCGCGTCGCGCGAGACCGCGAGATCCGCTGCGCGGACGGAAAGGATGGTTCCGGGAGGCAGTTTGAAGACGCCCCGCCAAATACACTGGTCTTCCGGCAACCAGCCGCGGGTGAGAAACTCGGCGACGGCTCCTGAGTCGATCTCTTGATGAAAGTCGGGAAATGCAGCAATGGCCTTGAGCTCCGACGCGAACACCAGCGCATGCGGCGTCCGCGCGATATAGAGCGGCTTCTTTCCCATTCGATCGCGCGCCAGATGGAGAATGCGGGTCCGGCGGTCCCACACGGCGAGCGCAAACATGCCATTGCTGCGCTGGAGAGCCTTCTCGAGACCCCATCTCTCGATCAGTCCCAGCAACACCTCCGTATCGCTATTGCCGACGAACTGTTTGCCTTCGCGCTCAAGCTCTCCGCGCAATGACTTGTAGTTGTAGATCTCGCCGTTGAATGTAATGACGAAGCGGCCGCTGCCCGAAAGCATCGGTTGCCGGCCAGCATCGGAAAGATCGATGATGGCGAGCCTCCGATGTCCGAACGCAATCCCGGCATCCCGGTCGCTCCAGAATCCGTCCGCATCGGGACCGCGGTGACGTAGACGAGCTGTCATCGTTCCGATCGCCGTCAGATCCGCGGATCGAGCAGCATGTTGCGTCTGAAGTATCCCGGTTATCCCGCACATGGCTTAACCTTTAGTGCGCGCATGCGCCCATGATCGCCGATCGAAGCCCAGGATGAGGCCAAGAGTGACGGCAAACCACACGGTCGGATGACGCAGGATGAAATGGCTGATGCTGAAGACGGCAAGCGCAAAGATGAGCACGGACAAAGCGTCAAGGCGCGCGCGGAGCAGGACGGCAAGCGTGCCCGCGAGCAAGCTGAAGATGACGATGACGCCAGGCAGCCCGGCCTGGGTGAAGACGTCCAGGATCGTGCTGTGAGCTTCCACCGGGAGTGCGACACCCTTGTCCGTGATGCCAGTTGGTTTCTCCAGGTGCGGTCCAGGCCCAAGGCCGAGCGATCCGGACTCCAGTCCGGCATGCAAAGCGTCCTGCCAAAGGCTCAGCCGCAGATTGGCGGTCGCCTTCGTTCCTTCGCCGCCGCGATCCTTCATCATGCCGGCCGCCAACCCCTCGACATCATTCGCCGTCGCCGCTGCGTAGGGCAGCAGTGAGAGTGAAAGGGGAACCATGGCCACCATGACGAGCGTTGCGGCTGCAAAACGCAGGCTCCGGCGATGTTCAGGTGACGTGAGCCAGCTTCGCAGGCGCAGCGCAAGCAAGAGGGGAATCGAGAGCGACATCGAGATGAGGAAGGTGTCGCTCTTCGTCAGCCGGCCTACGACGAACGTTGCGATGCAGCTCAGTACTGCGACGAGGCGGCCAAATCGCTTGGCTGTGAGAGCCATGTGGAGCGACAGCGGCGTGAAAACCGCACAGTAGATTGCAAGCTGGTTTGGATTCTCCGACCATCCACGAAACCGATCCCAATACCATGGATTGACCGAAGAGATGCTGAGGTAGTTCCAGCCCAACGCAAATTGGGCGGCCATCGCGATCATCCAGAACCCGATCAGGAACCACAGCGATTGCCGTAGAGCGCCTTCGGGTTTCATCGTCGCCGCAACCAGGCAGGTGACGGCCGCCACCAGGAGATACGCGAAGATGTCGTGCAGCACGAGCTCGGGATCGACGATTTCCGGACGCAGCAGCGCGAGGAATGCCCCGAAACTCTGGATACAGACAAAACAGGCCCAGAATGCAAGAAGGCAGAGCAGAGCTGTAGCGTTGCAGATTTTCGGAATGGTCAGGAGATGCAGGGATGCGAGACCGAGCCAGAGGACGAGGCACACCTCGCCGATCCCCAGGGGGACGCCGGGCAGGCGCAGCTGCGATGCTGTCCCAAGCACGAGGCCAAGCGCAAGAAGGGCACTACCGATCATTGTACTGCACTGCTGCTGTAGGCGGCCACCCGTTCGTCACATGAGCGGCTGAGAGAAAGTAGGTGGCTGTAGACCTCCGCATAGCGATCGGCCACGACGTTCAGGTCAAACTCCTGCCGCACCATCTCGATCGAGCGCCGACCCATGATCCTGGCATGAGCGGAATCCTGGAGCAGATCGAGAATTGCTGCCGCGAGCGCGCGCGGGTCGCGCGGGGGGACAAGGCGGCCGTTCCAGTCCTCGACGACGACATCATCGCACCCAGGCATGCGGGAAGCGACGATCGGTACGCCGGCCAGCCCTGCTTCCAGTAGAACGCGAGGAATGCCTTCGCGATATTCGGTCGGAAAGGCAAAGAGGTCGGCGATGCCCAGAAGCGCCGGGATATCGGATCTCGCACCGGTCGCGACCACATAGGGTGCATGGCGTTCAATCAGTGCCTGGTCTATGGCGAATGGGCCCTCACTTTCGCGCGGACCGACCAGCAGGAAGCGAGCCTTTGGCCGGACCTGATGAACGATTTGCGCCGCTTCGAGCAGCGTCGCGATGCCCTTCTGTACGGTTAGGCGACTTACGGTAACCACGATTTCGGCATCGTCCAGCCCGAGTTCGGCCCGTAGCACCGCAGGCGAAGCCATCCGCGCCTGAGCCGTCTCGAAGGCGGCGGTATCGATTCCCGAGCTTCCGATGACCGTTGACAGGCTTTTTCCAAGAAGACGGTATCGGTGGAAGAAGCTCTTGTCGGCTTTGTTCTGGAATACCGTTGCTGCGGTCCAGCAAGCAGCCAGGCGTTGCATGGCAAGATAGAAGGGACGGAAGGCCAGAGCTCTCGGTTCTGTCGAGGAAAATACCCATCCCATTCCGTTAATCGTACGCACAACGGGCACGGAGCCGCGAAGCGCCAATGGTGCGAGCAGGTTTGGCTTGGTGTCAAACGTCTGGATGACGTCGGGACAGGCGCGCTTCACGACCTGCGCCAGCTGTCCCATCGAAGCGCTGTCGGAAAGACCCACGCCAAATCTGTCGAACTGATATTGATGATAGGAGATGCCATTCTCTGCGAATGCACCTGCTGCACCTGTTCCCGCCGCGCTCACCCGCAGGCCGCGGTTCTGCAGAGCCAGCAGGAAAGGGATTCGCAGAGCGTGATCCTCGCCTCCTACGCAGAGCAAGTGCGGCGCCATGTTGGTTCCTTTCGGCTTCACAAGCTCGACAAGGTGTTAGTTTGCATGAACGTCATCTGCGTCCCGGAAAGGAGGCCGAGAATAGCTTAGGAGGCGCTTGAGCGTTGTCTTCATTCGTTCGAATGAGCGATAGGGATAGCGCCGGGCCCGTGCTCGAGCAGAACGTGCAAAGGTGGGGTGACGCGGGCGCAATACCAGGGCGACCGCGGCACGACATTCGAAGGTTGCCCCGTGCGTCGTTGCTGCCTAAGGCAAAACGGCGAGACGCCCCAACAGCGCGATGAGGTCGGCCTGCCGGCGTGTCTGCGTTTTCGCGAACAGGGAAGCAAGCTGTGAGCGTACTGTCGTTCGACTTAGTCGTCGCGTACGAGCAATATCGATCAGGTTGTTGCCTCTCGCCAACTCGATTGCGAGCTGAGTTTCCGCAGCAGTGAATCCGAACAGACGCTGCAGCGTTCGTGGCGAAGGCTCCGGGTGCGCGTCGAGATCCAGCAGGATCAGCGCGATGGTCTCGTCGGACCATGCGTTTGCGACCTGGTTGATCAGAGCGGTGAACCCTTCCTTGGTCGATGTCGCCAGCCAGGATGTCGAGCCCGCTGGAAATTGTGCGCCTGCGCGATTGACCAGCTCCTTGACAGCGCCATAGAGCGTTTCGTGGGTCGCATTGGCGCGAGACTCACGTTCCAATATCGCGCGTCCGGCTGGACTGAGTTCGACGACTCGTCCGCGCCTGAGCAGGACCTGTCCGCAACCGATCCGCGCCAGCACCCCGCGCAGGCCATCCTGCTTGTGGTTGTTGGCTCCAGAATGAACAGACGGTAAGGGATTTGTAGGATTGAATATCGCTTCCGATGAATGACTTTGCAAGGCAATGGTCCTTGGCAATGCTTGGCTCAAGTTGAACATTTTTATCCCCCCAGCCATGGAGTGAATGTGGCGCAGAGATTCCAAACTCTGCGGAGCGTGTAAACGCTGAATGGGGGGTACCCCACTGCGGCCTGAGAGGCCGACAGCTACTGACGGGGCAGGGCATCCACCCTAACCCTGATCAAGTAAGGGGTAGCGAGGCAGATCTACGCTTCCCGCGTGCAGCCGGGGGTTAATCGCGCGCTACTCCCGAAGGAGCACGTGGAGCTTACCCATGAGGGGTACAGGAGGGGTACCCCTATCGCGTCAATTGGAGAGTCTCGCCGCTGGGCGCAATGCGACTTCGATCACGTCACCGGGCTCCACGTCAAAATCTACGGATGCGGGAATCCTGCTCCATTTCTGACCCTGCCGCCGTACGACGACCACGTCAGGATTGAGTTCACCTGCATTGACCGGGATGGCACCCGAGCCGCCGATCGGTTGCAGTTTTTGACTGAGGGCCTGCATTCTGACGCGCAGATCCGCCAATCGAACATTCGAATCTTTCTGCTCCTTGAGCAGGTTGATCGTGCGCTGACTGGTCACGCGTTCGGTCTGCCGCAGGAAGTCCTCACGTTGGCGCTGGAGCCGCATGAGTTCGACGCTCGTCTGCAGGCGCCGGGTCGAGGACAGCAACAAAGCGCGCCGGCTCTCGCTGACGCGAGGGCTGGCCAGCAGTCCGGAGCCGAATGCCTTCATGACCCGTTCGAGCTCTTCTTCGTCGGCCTGCACGCCCTTCTCTTCACCTTCCTGCTGTTTCTTAAGGGTGGCGAACTGCGCGTCCGTTTGCTTGACGGCGTCCTCGAGGAACCGTCGTTCCGTGCGGTAGTCGTTTTGGGAGGTCTTCAGAGAGTCGCTCTCGGCTTGAACGACCGAACTGATCACGTTCGCAGGCAGCGAAATGTCGGTGGGGGGCGTCGCATCGAAAGTATCGCGGCCGTCGAGCTCCGCAACGGTTCGGACGATGTGGAAGTATTCCTTGGTGTATTCGGTGGCGAGAGACTGGTAGTCCCGCACGAGATCCGCGGGGTCGGCGGCGCCAGGTTGCACACCGCGTGATCGCAGCAGGCTGAAGCCGCCGGCGACTGCCACCGCCTGGCGCACGGTCATCGAAGCTCGATAGGCCTGCTGCCCAGGTGTGAGTACATCGCCGGAAACGTAGACCGGCCGGTATTCCGCTACGGTTGCCATGACATCGCCCGGCTTGACCACGAATGCCTGGTCGCGTCCGTCGGTCAGCCGCTGACGCAGTATCCTTGCTTGCAGCAGCGTCTCGATGCGGCTCTGCATCTGGGCGGGGGTCAGGCCCGCAACTTCAACCGATCCCCCTCCCGGAAGGGGAATGGTTCCGTCCATCTGGATTTGTGTACGGCTGCGTTGGTCCGGGAGGCCGCCGATCGAAATCTCGATGGTATCGCCGGGTTCGAGCTTGTAAGGCGCGGCAAGGGACTGTCCACTTGTCGCGATGAGCAAAATTGCCGCGCACGGACCTAGCAGGAGGCCGGCAGAGCACTTGCTCCGCTTTTTGCACTTCATGGATGAACTCCCAATGCAACCAGCCCTTATTGCTTCGCGATTTGGAGACCCACGGTCCTTCTTAGACCGCCCTCTTCAGGTCAGCGAGGGCGGTGGGAAGGAAGATCTCGTAGTTCCCGAAGAAGTGTCTCTGCTCTTCGACGTTGTCGAACAGGCCCTGGCTCAAGGCCGCGAGAATCTCGCTGATGCCTTGCTGGACGCTGATTTCAGGACTGAAATTCAACACCCGCCGGATCTTGTCGAAATTCACCCGGTAATTCCGGGGGTCCGCGCCGCGTTCCTGATAGGTCACTTTCGATCGCGGGATATGCCTCATGATCTCCTCGACCACCATCAGCTTGGTGAAGTTGTTCTCCTCACAGCCCACGTTGAAGACTTCGAAAGCAACTTTGCTGGTGGGGGCGCGGAGTACTTGTTCGATCGCGCGGGCAAAATCACGAACGTGACAGTATGGGCGCCAGGTCTTTGGGTCGAACACCAGCAGTTCGTTCCCCAAATGGAGTTCGCGCACAAATTCGTTGACGGTGAGATCGAACCGCATTCGCGAGGAAAGACCAAAAGCGGTCGCAAAGCGCAGGACCGTTGGATGAAAATCAACCTTTCCTTTGAGGCCTAGGATCTTCTGCTCCATCTCGACCTTGTGCTTGGCGTAAAGGGAAAGTGGCGCAAGCGGGTAATTCTCGTCGACCGCGGTGTCCTCCTCCACAAGGCCATAATTCGAGCAGGTGGACACAAAGACGAGCCGATCGACAGGGTGATGTTGAACGGCGTCGATGAAGAACCCGACGCCGTTTCGATTGATAGAGTGGCTCTCGTCAGGATACTTGCTCGTGATGGGGTCGCCGACGAGGCCGGCGAGCAGAACGACATCGTCAACGTTCTTCAAGGCCTGGGCGGCGAGACGCGGATCGCGAATATCGCCGTGCAAGAATTCGTATTGCGGATAGCTCAGATAAGGCCAGACACAGCTCTCGTTCCTGTAGATGAGCTGATCGAGGCAGCGAACATGCCAGCCGTTCCTAAGGAGATGACCGGTGATCACTGAGCCCACATAGCCGGCCCCACCCACGAGCAGCGCAGTTCGCCTTTCATTCGTCATTTGAACACCCATCGGCTTTTGAAACGAGCGTGCCACCGATATATCCGGTAGGCTTTCTGCCACGGCCGTCTGGCCGGTCTTTTCGTATGCAGCTGAGGAGCGGCTCTCCCACAATGATCCAGGCGGTTTGAACAACCCACCAGAGATCGGACATGATGGTTCGATTGGGGTAGTATGCCAGGTCGATCTTCGCCTTGGCGGGAAACAAGACCTTCCTATAGTAGTCAGCTACATCGCCATCTTGAGGGAATAGCGTATTTTCGTGTCGGAACAGAATTTGGCACGGTCCGACAAGGCCTGGCTTGTGCTCGAGAATCTTTTCAAATCCGTTTCGGAAACAATCCGCAAATGCCAGCGTTTCCGGCCTTGGACCGACGAATGACATGTCGCCCCGCAGGATGTTCCAGAGCTGCGGAAACTCGTCCAGCTTGAACGCAGCCAGTACTCTGCCGATCGTTGTCATGCGGTCGTCGTTCATCGCCGTAAGCGGACTTCCGCGATCGTCGCAATCGGCTCTGAACTTCCTGAACTTGTACATGCGGAACGGCAATCCGTTCAGTCCAAGACGCAACTGGGAATAAAAGATCGGACGCCCGCCTTCGGTCCAGATTGCGAGCGCAGTAAGCAAGAAGATCGGCAGGAACACCACCATCGCCGTTCCGGCACAGAGGATATCGACGAGGCGCCGCAACCGCAGTGCCGGAGCCGCTGTTCGTGCGCACCCCGTATTCGCCAGTTCGCTCATGCCTGTACGACCTCCGCGGGACAGCTGGCACGAAGTCCATCCGCGAGGCTGTCGGCCACGTGATCGACATCGGCGGTGGTCATTGCAGGATGGAGCGGCAGAGTGAGCTCACGCCCGCAAAAATCCTCGGTGTTGGGCAGGCTGATGCCTGGGCACAGATCCTGATAGAACGTCAAACGGTGCACGGGTGGATAGTGAATGGTCGTCTGAACGCCGTGCTTGCTCAAGTGCTCGATCAGCGGCTGCCTCGCGCTGGCCGCAGGAAGCACGACCGGGAGCAGATGGTGAGCCGATGTCCACGATGCCTTGAATGGTACTAGAACCGATGGACAGCGCTCGGCAAGGCGCCGCCGATAATGCAACGACAGGCGGCGCCTCGTGTCGTTCCAGCCCTGCAACTTCCGCAGTTGCACCAGACCGACTGCGGCGCGCAATTCGTCCATGCGGTAGTTGAAGCCGAGAATGGTCACATCGTATTCGGGGCTGCGGCTGACGAGACGTTGGCGCGTGTTGCTGGTCATCCCGTGCGACCTGGCTCGCTTGATCATGTCGTTCAGGATCCGGTGTCGCGTTATGATTGCGCCGCCTTCGGCGGTCGTCATGTTCTTGTTGCCGTAGAACGAGAAAGCGGCGGCATCGCCAAACGTGCCGACGCCCTTCACGCCGGGCGCATGTGCGGCGTCCTCGATCAGGAGCAGGCCCTTGCTGCGGGCGAAGGCTTGCCATTCCTCACGATCGGCGAGATAGCCGGCAAAGTGCATCAGGATCACCGCCTTCGTCCGCGACGTGCATTTTCGC
Organism: Bradyrhizobium sp. B117; assembly: GCF_038969555.1. Lineage (NCBI taxonomy): Bacteria > Pseudomonadati > Pseudomonadota > Alphaproteobacteria > Hyphomicrobiales > Nitrobacteraceae > Bradyrhizobium > Bradyrhizobium sp. B117. The sequence goes on along the minus strand of NZ_CP152414.1, from coordinate 6,407,947 downwards.
TGCGCATCGGCCACGGACATCAGGGGGACTGCTCCGGATTCGATATCGACGAACACGGGCCGTGCTCCGACGTAGAGCACGGCATTGGCGGTAGCAACGAACGTGAGAGACGGAACGAGCACCTCATCGCCCGGACCGATCCCGAATGCATGCAGGATCAGGTGAAGCGCGGCCGTGCACGAACCGACCGCAACTGCTTCGTCGGCACCATGCATGGATGCAAATGTTTGCTCGAATTCGCGCACCCGATCTCCCATGGTGATCCAGCCGCTATCGATCGCCGCGACAAGAGCTTCCTTTTCATCAGGTCCAAGGGTCGGTTCTGATACCAACAGCATGTGTTCCTCTTCCCGTTATTTCCTTGTGCAGGTGATGCCGCACATCACGCAGCCGCAATTGCGAATGCCGCGGACTGCTCGTCCCACGCAATGTCCTGGGCTTTCAGGAAGTCGTCGACCCGGCCGATGTCGAGCCAAAGGCCAGTGTGCTTGAAGACGTTCACTCGGGCCTCGTCCTCGAGCATCTGGAACATCAAGTCGTCGAATCCGAACGGAACGCCCGACGGAATGCGCTCGAGAACGACGGGGTTCATGCAGTAGATCCCCATGCTGACGAGATTCGTCAGCTCCGGCTTCTCGCGAAACCCGATCACATGCCCGTCCGTTTCATCAATCACGCCGAAGTCCATCTTCGTGTGGCGAACTGAAGTGGCGATGGTGATGTGGGCGTCGGACTTTCGGTGATTGTGGATGAGCTGGCTCAAGTTCAGGTCAGTCAGCACATCGCCGTTGAGGACCAGGAACGGCTCGTCGAGTTGTTCTCGGAGCAATGACAATGGACCGATCGTGCCGAGGGGTTCGAGCTCTTGCGTGTAGGTAATCCGCATATTCCACTGGTTGCCATCGCCGCAGACGCTGCGGATCAAATGGCCGAGATAGCCGGTCGTGACGTAAACGTCGGCGATCCCGTTTCGCCTCAGCCATTTGAGAACGAGTTCGAGGACCGGACGCGCGCCAATCGGCATCAAAGGTTTTGGCAAAATGGACGTATGCGGGCGAAGCCGGGTTCCTTTGCCGCCGCACTGAACTACCGCTTTCATCTTCACCTCCCTGTACTCGATACTGTGCAGAATGACCGAGGCATCGTCGCCAGGAAAAACTAGGAGCAAACCAGTGCCTGCGTCTTCGTGCGTTTGAATGAAAACGTCGCGCTCGCGCTGCGAATATGCCGGAAGATTATTCGTTCGCTGCGTACCTCTTTCGAAAACGAGCGTTTGATCCTGGCCCACCGACTGACGTGGGAGACCCGTCTCCGAACAGCGACGTCGCGGTACGCTCGAGGCCCAACGGAGCCCGAGTGTCAAGCTGCTATCGAGCCACCGGATCGCTCGCTTGCTTCAAATCGCCGGACTGCTCACGTATCGACGGTGGCGCTGATTTTGCCGTCGATGTAGCTTGCCATGCCCTGTATGGTATCGAGGTTCTCAGGCAGGATCTCGCTATCGTCGACCGCGATGCCGAAGGTCGTCTCGATGAATCCAACGACCTCGAGCACCCCTGTCGAGTCGATGATCCCTTGGTCGAGAAGGGAAGCATCGTCCTTCAATGCGGCGACGTCGCTGATGTAGAAATTGGCGGTCAGGAATGCGCGAATTTGCTTCTTTAGGGGATCCAGCGGCGAGACGAGTGTCATTGCATTCATGCTCCATCTGAAGTTCTTGGGCCGTTCAGTCCTGGTCTGAATATCATCCCGTGATGAGTTCTCTCTTGTTGATCTTGCCTACGTTCGTCCGCGCCAATTCCGGTACGATAACGATGTATTTGGGGACCATGAAGCTCTCGAGGCGCTTCTGGCACTCCTGCTTGATCTGCTTCTCGCTTATAGGTTGCTCCTGGTCGACGTCGACGACCACAAACGCCTTGACGGCGTGGCCGAGCAGTTCGTCGGGAACGCCCACGACCGCCGCCTCCCGTATTCCGGGAATGTCCAGCAATGCGCTCTCGACCTCCTTGGGCGCGACCTTCTCGCCTCGCGATTTGATGATCTCGTCGCTGCGGCTGATGAAGTAGAGATATCCCTCCGCGTCCATTTCGCAGTAATCGCCGGTATACAGCACTTGCTCGCCGGGAAGCGGCCCAGGCTTCAGTCGCCTCGCGGTAGCCTCTGGCTTTCGCCAGTAGCCTTTCATGACTGTCGCACCGCGAATGACGAGCTGGCCGGCAACGCCGGGTCCCACCCGCTGGCCGCGCTCGTCGACGATCCACATTTCCGTGTTCGGGATCGCAATTCCGACGCTCGACGGTTTCCGGTCGAGATCTTCAGGCGGAAGATAGGTGCAGCGTTTGCATTCGGTCAGTCCGTACATGGAGTAGATGCGTGCGCCGGGAAACGTATCTCTCAATTGGCGCAGGTGCTGGACCGGTAGCGCGGCGCCGGTACTGGTCACGTAGCGAATGCTGGAAAGATCGCAACTCTTCAGGTCCAGCTGAAGCAGAGTCGAGAACATGGTGGGCACGCCGGGAAAGCCCGTCACTCTCTCTTCCGCGATATGCCGAAGTACCTCGGCAGGGTAGGCGAACGAGCGCTCCAGAACGAGGCGTGCTCCGGAACGAACAGCCATGATCATCTGGTACAGGCCGTAATCGAAGGCGAGGGGCAGGGCGTTGAGGATGACCTCATCCTCGCGCACATCCAGATATGACGCTATGGACGTGCACGCCGTCATCATGTTTCGGTGCGTCAGCATCACCCCTTTGGGCTCACCGGTCGATCCCGAGGTGTACACGATCGCGGCGAGGTCGATGTCGATGCAGCGGCGCGCCGGAGCTGTGTTGTGGGTGCTGGCTGTTGCGACACTCCACCCGACGGCATGCGGCAGTGCGTTCAGATCGGTATCGTCGATCGTGCCGGACACGATGACCCGGTGCAACGAGGGACAATGGTTTGCTGGTTGGTGGAACGTCTCGTAAAGGCGCGCTTGCGCGATAAGTGCAGCCGGCTGGCAGTCGTCCAGGAGATAGCAAAGCTTGTCGCGTTTCGTGAGGGGATTGATGAGGCACACGATCGCATTGGCTTTGAGCACGGCCCAGAAGCTGACGGCGGCCTCGACAGTGTTGTCGGCGAAGATGACTACGCGATCGCCTCGCCCCACGCCGGCTTCGACCAGATGGTGTGCGACCGAGTTCGATCGCGCCTCGAGCTGGTCGTAGGTCACCCGCTGACCGTCACACACGAGTGCGACCTTGGCGCCGTTGCGGCGGGTCGAGTGGACTAGGTAATCATGCAGGAGCGGCACGGGATCGTTCATCATGCGTAGGCTCCCGATGCGTGTTGGTGGTCGGCGTCAACGGCAAGCACGATCCGGTGCGCGCCCTCCGGGCGATCTGTGACGAACTGTTGGAATAGGAGCTGAGTGGACAGCACGCCGACGAGCGCCATGTTGTCGAAATTGGATAGGTCGGCGGCGCCAGCTTCTGCGTGTGCCCGGCACTTGCTGTGGAGCCGCTCGACCGCAACCGGATCAAAGATGTTGGCGGCGCGGATGCTCCTGCGCGAGAGCGCCTCGTCGACATAGGAGGACCCACCCCCGTCGACGAAGCAGAGCGCATTGGGAGCGCGGTAGGGCTGTTTCTTCCGCTTTACGATCTCAGGTGGCATCTGCGACTGCGCGACACGTTTTAGGACATGCTTCTCATCGAGAATGCGAAGCTTGCAGGCGTCGGGAAGCGAGTTCGCGAGCTCGACGACATCGTCGTCGAGGAATGGAAACCGTCCCTCGACCGAGTGTGCCATGAGCATCCTGTCTCCCTGAGAGGAGAGCAGGTAGCCAGCCAGGAGGGTTTTGGTCTCGAGGTATTGATCCTGTGCGAGCGAGGTCCAGCGGGCGAAATCCGGTGGCAGACGATCGAGCAATTCGGTCACCGGGTCCGCTCGCGAAGCAACACCACGCATATCGTCGGAGAACAGGCGTTTGATCGCACTGGTGCTTCGCCAGCGCGGCTGGTGAGCGAAGCCAGGTGCATCAAACGCGGAAATGCCGTGCCCGAAGAACTTGAGAGCGACGGCCTGCGTGTGGACCGGCGACCGGGAGATATACGGATAGAGGCGCTTCAAGAGGGCTGCTCGCCGCGTCGACGAAGGCTGACGGCCCCAGAAACGGCGGATCTTGCCCTCGCGAAACAGATCGTAGCCGGCGAACATTTCGTCGGCCCCTTCGCCGGTCAGGACGACCTTGATGCCGCGCTCGCGCACGAGCTTTGAGAGCAGGAACAACGGTACAGGAGCGGTCCTCAGGATAGGGCGCTCGGTGTGGTAGATCACTTTTGGAAAGGCCTCGGCAATGTCCCGGCGCGAGACCATCAGCTCGTGGTGCTCGCTTGCGATCGCGCGCGCCATCAGGCGCTGGTAGGACGTCTCGTCATATTCTGCGTCGGTGAAGCGCAGGGAGAACGTCTGAAAGCGGCCTTCTGCGAAGCGGCTCCCGAGTGCGGCAACAAGCGAGCTGTCGAGTCCGCCGGAGAGATAGCTTCCCACGGGAACGTCGGCCCGCACCATTCGGAACGCCGTGGCCGTTTCCAGTGCATTGCGCACGGCATCGATCTTGTCGACGTCTGAGCTGAAATGTTCGTCGGGAGAGGTGGGATAGCGCGGGGTCCAGAATGCGTGATCCCGAACCTCGCCCCGCGCGTAACTGCGGACGTGTCCGGGTTCAATCTCCCTGACCCCCTGAAACACGGTCTGGGGCGGCACGGTACTCCAGAAGGTGAAGGTTTGGTCGATGCCTACTGGGTCCAGTGCCCGAGGGATGGCTGGATTTGCCGCGAAGATGGCCTTGACTTCACTGGCGAAGTACAGCTGGCCCTGATGCTCGCAGATATAGAGCGGGCAGATTCCGCTCCGGTCGCGCGACAAGACGAGGCGGCGGGCGGACGGGTCCCAGATGGCAACGGCCCATTGTCCGTTCATCCGTTCGAACGCCGCCTCGCCCCAGGCGCAATAGGCCTTCAAGAGCACTTCCGTGTCACTGCGGGTGTGGAAGTGATGGCCGAGTGAGATCAACTGGGCGCGCAACTCGACATAGTTGAAGATCTCGCCGTTGAATACGATCCAGGCGGCTCCGCCGGCATCATTGAGCGGTTGTTGTCCGCTCTTGATGTCGATGATCGAGAGCCGCGCGTGCGCCAGACCCGCGCGTTCATCCCGGTAGAGGCCCCGCTCGTCCGGGCCGCGATGGGCAAGCGTCCCCAGCATGCGCAAGAGCGCTTTCCGCGAAGGACCCGGAGCGTTCGCGTTCAGCGCCACGATTCCCGCGATGCCGCACATGCCGTTTAGTCCTCGATCACTGCATCCACAAGCAGCGGCCGGGCGTGTAGATAGCGCGTCGCCCGGCGCTTCGAAGCGATGTCCTTGAAGACCTTCTGCACCTGCGTTGCCGCCATGCCGACGGCATCGGCGACTTCGTCGGCAGAAATGCCGTGGTTGACGGCGTACATGCAAACATCGGTCAATTTATACGGCGCGGCGAAATAGAATTCCTCCTGGCTCTGCGGCATCGAGAAGGTGTCGGATGTTGGCGGGCGCCGTCTGATTTCCTCATCGATGCCGAGGTATTCGGCGAGCTGGTAGACTTGGCTCTTGTAGAGATGCGCAATCGGCATGACGTCCGCATCACCGTCACCCTGCTTCACGAAGAAGCCTTGATCATGCTCGAGCCGGTTTGGCGTGCCGATGACCGCGTATTTCAGGCGGTCGGCGTGATAGTACTCCGTCATTTTGCGAACGCGTTGCTTGTAGTTGGTTGCGGCGACGATCTGTAGGTAGACCTCGGGCGGAAGACGTACGGTGGAAGTGTTGCCGTTCGGGTCCTGGACGGTCAGACGCGTGAAGTTGATACCGTCACGCTCCAAAACGGATCCCAATACCAGCTTGCATTTCCAGTTGGCCCCGTACTCGGGTACGATGGCTTGGATCGCCTCTCGCTGCCGTGCGTATGCGCCCAACGCTTCGAGGGCCGGAGCGATGTCTTCGACCACCGTGGTCAAGCGCAGCTGCGTGGCAACGACCCGACCCAGCCGCAGTGAATCGTCGGACGAATCGCGTTCGGGCATGAGCAGCCCCAGGACCTTCGTGTTTCCAAAGGCGCGCGCGCAGAGCGCGGCCACCACGGAGCTATCGATGCCACCGGAAAGCCCGACGATGGCTCCGCGCCGGCCAAGCACGCCAAGAACCTGGTCGCGCAAAAACGCGACGATGCGCGCGACCTCCAATGGTGCGTCAACGACCAGGGCGTCGCTACTGAACGCTCGTTCGGTTCGGCTGTGACTTGCTTGTAGGGACACGAGAACAATCCCCCTCTCTGTCGGGAAGCTCGGCTGGTGAGTAGGCTTGCGACAACGCATTCTGGACGAGGTGCAAGTTCATCGTAAGGTACGGAGGCATCACGAGATCAGTATGAGTCCCTGCGGTTGGGACGACGTCGACGTGCGTAAACGCCCGGTCCCACCCCAGCGCTTGCGGCATTTTCTTCCGCTTGCACCGGAACAGAACGGCGGATATCGGCAGTGTCGATTTCGGCTCCGCCAACCAGCGGAAGTAAGCCTTCGCTCGCAAGACCTCCTGCAACTCCTGCTTGAGTCTGAAGGTGGTAAGGCTGAACTGGCCCTTTGCACGGCGATCGATCATCCGGGCGAGGTCGGCTTCACGGCCGATCGCGACGGCTGCTTTGGCGAAGGCGCGACAGACCATACGGGACGCCGTGACACGGTTGCTGCGGACACGGTGGACCGTGCGGCTCAACGTCTCCCATGCAGAGCTGCGCTCGCCCATGAGGCTGGTGTCGAGAATTCCAAAGAACGTCACGGACCGGCCGGAGGCAACTAGTCGCGTTGCGACCTCGAAGGCGACCGCTCCACCCAGCGAATGGCCGAGAAGTCTGACGGACCCTCGAGGCTGGACACGACTGATCTGCTCCAGTGCGGCAGCAGCCATATCGCAAACGCTGTCCTGCCCCTGTAATATCTTGCCGAGTTCTGGGTATCGGATCGGAACAACATGGGCCATCTCGCGGATCGAAGCGGCGAGGGCTGCGAGGCTGGCTCCGTAGCCGAGCGAGCCGGGCAGCAGGAAAAGCACTGGTTGCGCCGCCGCTGCTGCCTGCAAAGGCGGAGATTCCGGATCCTGGTCCGTATCAATCAATGGCCGTAACGTCATTGGAATGCAACCGACCGAGTATCAATGTCACAGTATGAAGAGGAGCGAGATCTTCTCATCATTCATTCGCATGAAGCATATGGTCGCGCTGGGAGACTCGGCGGCTTCCGCCCGAGATCTTTCGTCCATGTCATGCCTCCACAAGTCGACGTGAAGGCCGGGCAGACGCCCTCGGCCTTCCGGTTCATACGGGCCCATTGACGGGCGCACCCGATGGCCGCGCTCCGCCTGGGCGGCTCAGAAGGATCAGCGCCACGGCAATTCCCAGGGTGTAGCCGGTAGCTCCTCCTGCAGCCATCGCGAAGATCACCTGCAACGGATCCTGGCCGAGGCGAGCGCCGATCAGGAGCGGCGCAAATACAAACATGGCCCGCACCACGTCGACGGCCAGGCGCAGTTCTTGACGACGAAAAAGAGTAGGGACTTCTTGAATGGGCGTCGACAGGGCCTGCGCGGCGCACATGAGCGCCAGGGCGGCCATGATTTGACCCGTAGGCATCCAGGACGGCCCGAGCAGCGGAACGACGACGAAGGGTGAAACAAACCCCAGGCCGAGTACCGGCAGAGCGATCAGGACGGCTGCAACGGCCAGCAGGCCGAATGCGGTGCTGAGCAGATGCTGGCGATCGAAACCCTTGCTGGCCTCGGCCACGAAGACATTGCTGAGCGGCAAGGCGATCAGGGTGACTGGGCCGGTCACAAGGCGGGCGGCGACACCAAAATGACCAGCGAATGCGGTACCGAACAGCGAGCCTATGAAGATTGCGGGGAGATTGATGATGGCAAATCCCACGAAGGCCGAGGGCAGCTCGAACAGAGGAAACTTGTACTCCCGCCGTGCCGTCGCCGCGACCGATTGCCACGAGGCCTGCTTGATGTGGCGGATATCTTCCCATTTCAGGAGCCGGATGCAGAGAAATGCGATCAGCACGACCTGGCTCAGGATGTGAGCTCGGACCATTGCATCGTCGCCGATGCCGGCGAGGCCAAAGCCCACCTGGAGCAGCGCCATCGTTGCCGGTAGGATCAGGCGGCCCATGCCGAAGTCGCGTATGTGATTGAAGCGCAAGCACCAGCAGTTCATTGCGTCGGCAACGCCGACCGCCGCCATCCCGATCGGTACGAGGCAGACCAGATGTTGCAGTGACGGCGGCATCATGGCCGAGAGCAGGTATCCGGCGGTAAGCACGACCAGGCTGGTACCGCAGACCGCGAGGAGCACGAGCTTGAGCGCGATGAGCGCCCCGGCCCTGTCCTCAACGACGTACAGGGAGGTGCTGAAGCGAAGCCCGGCTATTGCACCGAGGATGTTCACGATCGAGAGATAGATCGTAAAGATTCCAAAATCCTCCGGCGAGTACAGCCGCGTGAGGACGGGAATGGCCGCAACGAGCGTGAGCTGGCCGGTAAGCGCGAGGGCAGATACGCCGGCCGCCATACGAACAAGGGCTCCTGTCCGCGTCGGAGCCGGAGCCGTTTTGGCGGCCATGACACGCTTCCTCGGTTCAGAATTCATTTCTAAAACGCAAGACCATATGCTGCAGCGAACCACTCTGGCTGGATCGTAGAACCGATGGCGGCGGGCGCCATCATTCGTTCGCATGACGGTCACCGAGCTGTCGCGCCGAATTCGCGAGAAGGCTTGCACAAGAAGCTTGTGCCTTGCCGAACAGTTAATGATCGATCGTCATTGGCGCCTGGTCCAGAAAGGCTGGCGTGATCGCATACGATGAAGGAAATGAGCTGCCTGAGAGTCACGCAAGGCGCGCGGAGGGCAGACGGTCGTCTAACGGCCGCGGGGATGACTGTGCCAACCGAAGGCCGGTCCGCGCGAGCAGATCCGGCAGGGCAGGTGGTCTGACGGCGATCAGGTTGTCATCGTCCGGGCCCGGAATGTCAGGAAACGCCCGCTCGAGCCGTCCCTGCCTGAGATGAAAGAGCTCAAATCCGTGATCGATGAGGCGGTCATATAGCTCCGTACGCGAGGTGCCAGCTCTCCGAAGGTTGAGCTCAGAGTCCTCTATGTAGAGACACCGACAATTGGATACGGTCTTCGCCGCGCCCTTGAGAAGGTCAACTTCGAATCCTTCGACGTCGACCTTCAGAAGATCCACCCGTCGATCTCCAATAATCGAGTCCAGAGGGCGAACCGGAACCCGGAGCGTTGCGCCGCTGGGTGGCGGCGTCACGGATGCGAAGTTCATGTCATCGCTGCGAAAGTCCGTGAAGACGAGCTCTCCGTCCTTGCTGCCGACTGCCGTGTTGTGGACCTCGACCGTCAATCCGTTGAGACGGACGTTGCCCTGCAGGTACCTGCAGATACGCGGATGCGCTTCGATTGCGATGACCCGTCCAGATCGGGTGACCCGAACGGCAGCGGCGAGGCTCAACTGCCCTACGTTCGCACCGACGTCGACGAAGGTTTCTCCGGGTTGCAGGTAGGTTCCCACGAAGTCGGCGTCATCGGCCCGAAAATCGCGCCTCCGCCAGAGCCCGGCAGACATGGAGCTCGGATAGAACCGCATTCTATATCCGGCAGGAAAGCTGAAGGTGATGAACCGGCACAACCCGCTCACCCACAGTGCGCGCGACAGCAGAAACCGGACCTTGTCAGGCTCTTGCCGGATTCGAGCGAGAAGTTGGTGCAATCTGTGCAAAGGACTCTTCACCTATGCGATTGGCTTGTCGGCAGAGCGTAGGCTGATCTAAGCGTCCAGCCATCCTTCGTTTGCACGATAAGAATCGATTGATCAGCTCTACCTTCGAAAACGTTGCGCCTCGCGTGGTCATCGTCATGCGAATGCAGGATGACCGGACCGACCCGGGTTCCTAGCGTTGGCCCCGTCGTGCCACGTGGCATGTTCGGACCGCTTCGTAGAGTCAAAAAGGCATCGCTCGAGGCTTGTCCGGGCCGGACAGCTTGATGAATTGGGCCTGAGGGAAGAAGGCGATGAACTTGTTGCAACTCGGCGGGACCGACGGCATTCGAGATGGGGACGTCCGCCCGTTCATTTCAGTCGCGATTCCGACCTTTCGCCGACCGGATTTGATCCGCCGCACGATCGAAAGCGTGCTGCAGCAGCAGTATTCCGATTGGGAAATGGTGATCAGCGACGACGAAGGGCCGGAAGGCTCGACATGGGGGATTCTTTCCGAGTACGCGCGGAACGATCCGCGTATTCGCATTGTCGAGAACCGCGGAGAATCGGGCCAAGTCGAGAACACGAACAACGCGATGCTCGCATGCCGTGGCAGCTGGATTAAATTGTTGCATGACGATGACTGGCTGACGCCAGGTTCGCTCGAGACTTTCGCGGAGATAGCGAGGAAGCATCCAACCGCTGCCTTCATGACCTCCACATCTCATCTCGTCCAGGACAGCGGAACGAGATGTCGACGGGGAGGGAGCATCACGGTGTATTCGAGCCAGCAATGCCTGGCCGACCTCTACCTGGTCGGCAAGACGCGGGTGCTGGGCATTGTTCCGTCGACGTTGCTGATCAACAGCGACGTCATCCGGGCCGGCTGTCGGATGCGAAACTACAAGTCGATCAGGTGGGGGGTGGACCAGCTGTTCTTCGTCGACCTCGCCTGTTTCGGCGACATGGTGGCGATCGACGATGGCTTGATCTTCTATGACATGACGTCCCACGATAATATTACAGCTTCGAAGTCATTCTCCCAGATCGATCAGGAGACACTTGATCTGAAGCATCTGACCTGGAGCCTCATCCAGGACAAGCAAGGACTTCCAGGTCCCGAAACGGTCGTACGCGCATTGCGGGTTGCAAGATTGCGCGGAAGATTCCGCTACCAGTCCTGGTGGGCAACGGTCAAGGACGCGCTCCAGATCCTGCGGCCCTCGGTTATTAATGCGGCCAACAAGGCGCTCCGGGCGCGAACGCGTACGCCGGCGGACAGCCCGTTGGTTCGTGTGGGGCACGCCTGAGAAGAGCCGCCGAGGCCATCATCGGGACAGGGCGCTGGTCTGATCGGGTTGATCGAGACGGGTTACAAAGTCGAAGACCGGGCCGCCCGGTACCCCCCAATTGCTCGACCAGATGATTTGCGATCCATCCGGCGATGGCGAAGCGTGGGTCTCGTTCCAGTAGTCGTACGGGACGTTGCGCGTGTGTGCAATACGCCGAAATTCGCCGCTGCCGTCAATTCGCAGAGCGATCACTTCCCGAGCAAACGGGGCAAAGGATGGAAGTTGGGCAATTTCGGATGGATCGCCGCCATAGCTCAAGATCACCCAGCCGGGCCGGTCGATCGCGCGCGTGGACGCATGTGAGGCCTCCCCGCGCGGAGCCAGGGCGGTAACCTTACCGTCATCCAGCCGGCGCTTGATCACCTGATATATGTCGGGATCCGATTTGCTGATTCCGACGTAGACCTCGCGTCCGTCAGCATCAACGGCCATGTCGCCGTGGCTCGGCCGATGATGTTCGGTCCAACTTTGGACCAGGTCTCCAGCGACGCTGAAGATGAATGCCTCATCCTTTCCGTCGACCCATCGGCTGCACCTGATATAGCTGCCCAGGGTCGATATCTCGCAGACGCCCTCTCGACCGGGCAATTTCCCCACTTCGATGTCCGGAAACTTCTGTCGGGTCACGAGATCAAAGGCGAACGCAACCACCATACCGTCTGCACGCGTGCCTCGCACGGCGATACGGCTTCCGTCTCGAGAGGGATTGCCCTTGCCTGGCCCGAACTGAAGGCCGCGATAGCCCTCGGCCGTCAACATGATTTCCTCGGCATTGGTTCGCGGCTGCCAGAGCGAGATCTTGCGCCCGATCACGCATATCATGCGCTCGGGGTCCCGCGGGTGCCATTCGCACTCGTCCTCTCTTTGCCGACGGAACAAGGGAACGAACGTCTTCCCGTCAAGAAAGCAGAGGCCGTTGCAGCCGTTGGCGATCAAAACCAGAGTTTGATCGGCGTTCCACGCCTGCGCACTCGAATAGCGGTGGGTGCAATAGGCGCGCTGACACGCCAAGCCTGCGCCCAGGGGCCCCGGAGTCGTTATCCGGATGATCGTGGCGCCGGTGTCCGGGTCGGTGACCGGAACGAGATAGTCGGGCAGGTTCAGGCTGCTGGCCACAGCAAGTTTGGCTCTTGTCAGCGTCTGTGCGGCGGCGAAGCCTGCCAACGCGAGCACGACCAATGCGCCGCCGGCCAATGCAATTCGAGCGCTGAGGGACGGAGACATCGTATCATGCTCCACGACAACCAGGGGATTCGGGCGTTTCGGGTTGGTAGACGGCCGACGTTCGGGTCCCTGCCGATCACGACGATCTTGCAGCGACCACGGATGTCGATGATGTTTTTGTCCATTACGTCCTGGCGCACATCATCCAAACGCAGGATGCTCCCGCGGAGCGTTGCCGATCTTCGCGCAACCTCGAAGTCATTTTCGCTGCGCAGTCAGCGGGCGCGTCTCAACGATCGACGCGCATTAGAACTGACTGCCTGGTCTAGTGGATGTCGGAGATGTCGGCCTCCTGATGTCCGTGCCCGTTTGGGACCTGGTTAGGAGCTGTCGCCCGATCGATTGACAGCGCCAGCGCGTGCCCATTGGAAGGCCGGACCAGTGGTCCGTTGTTCATTCCCCAAATCGCGGCCTGCGTTCTATTCTGGACCCGTATCTTGCGCAGGATCGCCTTGACGTGAACCTTCACCGTCGCTTCGGCAATATCGATCTTTCGCGCAATGCATTTGTTGGAATTGCCTTCAACCAAGAAGGAGAGGATTGCCTGCTCGCGCGGTGAGAGGTGGGGGGCGATCGGTCCCTCGGCAGGAATGAGGACGCTCGATCGCTCTTCGCTCGCCGGCGGCAGAGCCTTGCGGCTAGGCTCGAGATCAAGCACGAACGACAGAAATGCAGGCGGAAATACCGTTTCGCCCATTGTCACGAGCTCGATCGACTTTGTGAAGGTGTCGCATGAATTGACGTCGGCGAAGTAGCCGCTGGCGCCTGCCTTGTAGGCTGAAATCAACTCTTCCGGCCGGTAATGGTCCGAAACGATCGCCACGCGGGCGTCTGGATAATGCTCCCTTACAAATCCGATGTGCTTCAGCGCGAGATCGAATTCGTCGGTGTCATGGACAATCACAAACAGAAGCTGGTGTGCTTGGAGTGTGCTTGGCAATTCGTCGGTACCCAAGACCGACATTACGATGTGGAAATCTGCGGCATGCAGGATTCGGGAAATACCTTCTCGTAGTAGAATGTGCCGTCCAATCAAAACGACTTTGCAGGATTGTCGTCTCCTCATATCACCCTCCACGTCAACGCAACGATACAACTTGAACAAACAAGGCTTGTGAAAAGACAAAGTAGGAAAAAGCTTGAGTGTGCTAAGCCTCCCGATTTTGTTTCGATAAGATTTGCTGAAGGTTAGATTTGAATCTTCGGTTTTGCCTATATACCTTTGGTTATAGGGCTGGCCGGCATCGACGCGGTCGAGTGACACGGCGTTGCCGCCGCCGGAGATGGCGGGTGAGTTCGCCTTCAACCTCGAATGCGCGTTTACGATGCACTGCAGCACACTGTCATTCCAGCTTCGCAAATAGAGAGAAGACTTGCGCCCGTCTTAAGTATTGACCACCGGAGTCCTACGGGCCTCTATGCGGCAAACTTGCTGTATACTGCTGCTTCAGACTCATGCGATCATCTGACTTATGGTTTACGTCATCTGCCTTATGGTTTACGCGCTTTGCTCTAGTGACTGACACTTCGGAATATTGATGAGGTTTTTGGTGTTCAAGCAATATTGGAGCGGCCAGGGCGGGGGCCCGTAGCTTCAATCACAGAAATGGGGGGCGGCTGGCCAGGGAGCGCCCGATGCGTCGTGCGACTGTGGTGATTGCGGACCGACATCCGGTGGTCTTGCACGGTCTCGCAAATCTACTCGGCTCAGAACCTGATTTCGAGGTCATTGCGTCCTGCGGCGACGCCGGGAACTGCATCACGGCAGTTCTGGATCTTGCTCCCGACATTGCGATCATCGATGCGGCAATGCCGGAGTTGATCGCGCTGCTGAACGACTCGCTCGACCGCTCGGAAAACCGATCGACCCGTCTGGTGTTCTTCACAGCCAGCGAGGACTGCGATCTTGTCTCGTCGGGACTCCCGGCGGGGCACAGTGTTCTTCCAAAGGAGATGACGGGCCAGGCGCTGGTGCAGTGCTTGCGTGAGATTATCCATGGCGCGACTGTCGTTTCGGGAGCGCCTACAGATCAGGTCCCGCCTCAAGAGCAGAGCGCAAATCCCGAAAATGCACTCGCTGTGCTCACCGAGCGGGAGCGGCAGATCATCCGCCTCGTCTCTCGCGGTCTCTCCAACAAGGAGATTGGCCGCCGGCTCAACATTGCTGACGGCACCATCAAGGTGCACCTCCACAAGATTTTCCAAAAGCTCGAAGTCGGCAATCGCACGGCGCTTGCTGCGCTCGCCATCTCGCAGGATGACGGCGCCAATGACAGGCAGCGCAGGTAGGACCAATCCCGCTGGCCGGGCGCACCACGATATCATCCCGCGATGATTGCGACGCGACAGGCAGAAGCGTCCTCGAAGCGCAGGCCAGTGAAAAAGGGGAGCTTATTCTGCCACCGAGAACTGAAGAATGAATAGCGACCGGCCGCCAAGAGCGGGGCTGTCGCTGACCTCCACTTGCCAGAAGACATGAGGCAAGAGCCGTTCCGTCAAGTCATGCTTGAGGATCTCGCCGCTCAGTTCGATCGCTGCGGTACGCGCGGCGATAATGTCAGGGAGATCCAACCCGACGTCGTCGAGAACTGAATTCCCATCGTGGATATGGAAGAAATATCGCGGCATTGGTGTCTCCGGATCACCCGAACCATTCCGATGACTGCAGCGAGCCCCACGCGTCACAATTGGGTCATCGTACCACAATGAACAGATAGCAAGCCGTTATTAGAGGAGGATACATCATCATTGATGGGTACCCCGACGTTGACCCGATTGATCACGAATCCAAGGTGAATGGTCGCTTGTTTGTCGTTACGATCGTGTTGCGTCGACGGAGCCCACTTCGGCGCAGCGTTGCGGCCCCGGCTCCTGCGAATCCTAGCCCCCCGCCGGGGCCGCGATCTTTCGGCGAGTTATGCCTGATCGCCCTTCCGCCGACCATCACGCAGATCGTGTAGTCTGATGGTCTTTCGGTCGGACGACATATGGGGCTGTGATGTTGGCGCTCGAAGCATGCAGATCGGGATCCGTCATATTCCATAGTGCTCGCGGTACCAGCGGGCGAAGTGACGAACGCCCGTTTCGATTGCCGTGGACGGGGAAAAGCCGGCATCCTGCATCAGGTCGCCCACGTCGGCAAAGGTTTCCGGAACATCTCCGGGCTGCATCGCCAGCATCTCCTTGTGGGCCGTTCGTCCGAGCTCTGTCTCGAGCAAGCTGACCACGTGCATCAAGGGTTCCGGGCGGTTATTGCCGACATTATAGAGTTTGGCCGGTGCAGTGGCCGCACCGGCGCTGTCTTCTGGGACGCGGTCGATCAGCCGCGAGACAACGCGAGTGACGTCGTCGATATAGGTGAAGTCGCGCCGCATCCTGCCGTGGTTGAAGAGCTTGATTGGCGTGCCCTTCATGATCGCGTCAGCGAACAGAAACATTGCCATGTCGGGTCGGCCCCACGGACCGTAGATCGTAAAGAACCGCAGGCCGGTGACGGGGAGACGATACAGGTGGCTGTAAGAATGGGCCATCAGCTCATTTGCCTTCTTTGTCGCGGCATAGAGGCTGATGGGGGAATCGGTTCTATGCAGAGTCGAGAAAGGAAACTCCGTATTGGCGCCATAGACGGACGACGATGACGCGTAGATCAAATGTTCACAGCCGTTACGCCTGCATCCCTCAAGGACGTTCAAGAATCCCACCAGATTGGCGTCGACATAGGCGTGCGGATGGTCGATTGAATGCCGAACGCCGGCCTGAGCGGCAAGATGGATGACTCTCGGAAAGCGATGTCGCGCAAACAAGTCCGCCATCGTCGATCGATCTCCGAGGTCGATCTGCATGAAGGAAAATGCGGGATTGCGGCGCAAAATGTCGAGACGAGCGCGCTTCAGGGAGGGGTCGTAGTAGTGATTGAGGTTGTCCAATCCGACGACCCGGCGTCCTTCATCGAGCAGCCGGCGCGCAACATGAAAGCCTATGAATCCCGCCGCTCCCGTTACCAGAACTTCGTCTGCAACTGATTCTGAGCGTGCTGCCATTCTATAGTCTCGATTTCGACGGCCGAGCGGCCATCATTGAGCGCTGCAGGAAAGCTCTGTGGTCGCCGCGTCTCCATCGCTCAAATGAGCGCTACCGATCATTACGATCGATCCGAGTTGCCGATGACTAGTCGAACGGCCGACTGCCGCACGTCCTCACCACTTCGTCCGATGCCGAAGTGCCCACGGGGGTAGAGGGTCCGACCAAACCCGTCATCATCCATTTGCATGACGATGAAGCCGCGCAAATCTGCAGAGTCGCTCGATAGAGGCGGCCGGTCCGGGCGTGCGCGCCAGTGAACGCGGCACGGGTAGGATGAGCAGGAGCGTCATGCTTAACGAAGATTTCAATGAAGACGGTTTTCGTTGAGGCCCTCGGGGCCAGGGTTTCAAGCATTGGCTTTGGCTGCGCGTCGCTCGGAGGCCGCGTTGGCGCCCGCGCGGGTGTTGAAGCGCTGGAGCGCGCCTACGACGCCGGAATAACCTGGTACGATGTCGCGCCGTCGTACGGCGATGGGATGGCAGAATCGATTTGCGGCCAGTTCGCATCCAGTAAGCGCGGCAGCGTCCATATCTGCACGAAGGTTGGGATGCGCCCAGGTGCGACTTCCGCCACCATGCGCTTCCTGAAGCCCATAGCGCGCGCCTCCCTGGCTCTACTTCCCGGGCTTCAGCCTCGCCTCTCGGCGATCAAGCCGAAGCCGTTCAAGGTGCCACTGACCGCCGAGCTGATTAGGACGAGCGTGGAGGACAGCCTGAGGCGTCTTCGGACGGATTATGTGGATGTGCTTGCGCTCCACCGTCCTACTCGGGAGGAAGCCGTTCGCGAAGATATCATCCGAGCGGTTGAACGCGTCGTCCAGGATGGTAAGGCCCGGGCAATTTCGATTGCAGGCAACAACGAAATCGAAGCGGAGAGCCTCGATGAATCATTGCCATATCGACTGATGCAGGTCGCAAACAACCCGCTCGAACCCAATCTGCAGAGGTCAAATGGCTCCGGGCGTCGGACGACGTTTGTGACGTATGGATCATTTGCGAGCGTCGGTCCGCTGGTCGCAAAAGTAAGTGCAACGCCATGCCTGTTGAAGCACCTTCATGACGCGGGATACCGAGGCAGCCCTGCCGAGGTTGTGGTCGCCTTTGTCGTGGACTATGCGCTTGCGACAAATTCGGCAGGAGTCGCGCTGTTTTCGATGCTTCGGAAGGAGCACCTAGCGTTCAATCTGCTGCGCCTGACGCAATCGCCGAAGCTTCATCTGTTGAACCGCGTCGCCACCGAGCTATCGGGTGCGCCGAGGCGAGCCGATCGACTTATCGGCGCTTCAAATTGAAGTAGTGGGAGTGACGGCCGTATTGTGAGCATGAGGTCTACTCCGTCATGATCATTCAATGGACGGCTGCGTCTGCTAACATTGGCACCCGCGATGCTTCGACTGGTTGTGCAACGATGGTCGAGAAGCGCGTGGGCGGCCTCAGCGGCGTGAGGCGGTGACCTTGGTCTACGGTGTGCGGGTCCGGTAATCGCTCGGAGACAGATGATGTGCGGAATTGTTGGTGTTGTCGGACAGGGCCCGGCGTCTGCTGTTTTATTGGATGCGCTCAAACGGCTTGAATATCGTGGATATGACTCCGCGGGTATTGCGACACTCGAAAACGGCTCGTTGACCCGGCGTCGTGCAGTCGGAAAGCTCGCGAACCTCAACAATCTGCTCGCCTCGGAGCCGCTTTCGGGCCGGATTGGAATCGGTCACACGCGCTGGGCAACGCATGGCCGTCCAGATGAGAACAATGCGCATCCCCACATGGTTGACGGGGTTGCCATTGTGCACAATGGAATCATCGAAAATCATCGGGAGCTGCGCGAGCATCTCCAGGCGACCGGCGCCTACCTTGCGACCGACACTGATTCCGAGGTGGTTGCGCATCTCGTCAGTCGCGAGCGGAAGAACGGGTGCGAGCCGGCCGCGGCGGTACGCAAGGTGCTCCCGCGCTTGAAAGGAACGTTCGCACTCGTGTTCCTGTTCGAAGGGCACGAGAATCTGCTGATAGGAGCCCGAAAGGGCTCCCCCCTTGCGGTCGGCTACGGTCGGGGCGAAATGTACCTCGGCTCGGATGCGATCGCCCTCGCACCTCTCACGGATATCGTGGCCTACCTCGAGGACGGCGATGTAGCCATCGTTACGCGAGAGCAAATCGAGTTCTTGGACGTAACTGGCGCGCCTCTACGTCGTGAATCGACCAAGATCGCAAGCTCGGCGGTCGTTGTTCGCAAAGGTGGACATCGCCACTTCATGGCCAAGGAGATCCACGAGCAGCCGAAGGTGGTCGCGCATACGCTCGCACAGTATGTCCAGCGCAACGGTTCAATCAGGCTGCCGGCCGGCTTGGACGCCGAGTTCAGGAAGGTCGATCGTGTCTCGATCGTTGCTTGCGGGACCGCCTTCTACGCCGGTTTGGTTGCGAAGTACTGGTTTGAACGCTACGCCAAGCTCCCGGTCGAAATCGATGTTGCATCGGAGTTCCGCTATCGCGATGTACCTCTTGGTGCGGGCAATCTGGCGATCTTTGTGTCGCAGTCGGGCGAAACGGCCGATACACTCGCCTCGTTGGAGTTCGCCAAGACCCGCGGTCAGCGTGTTCTTTCGGTCGTCAACGTGCAAACCTCAACCATGGCCCGTGCGAGCCATGTGGTACTGCCGACGCTGGCGGGTCCCGAGATCGGTGTCGCATCCACAAAGGCGTTCACCTGTCAGCTTGCGACCTTGATCTGCATTGCAATAGCGGCCGGCCGCAGTCGTGGCGTGCTCTCAGCCGAAGACGAGAGCTCGCTTGTCCGAGATCTTGCCAAGGCCCCAAGCTATATGGCCCGTGCGCTCGAATTGGAGCCGAAAGTCCGCGAGATCGCGGGCAAGCTCTGTTCGGCAAGCGACGCTCTATTCATCGGTCGGGGCACCAATTATCCGCTGGCCCTGGAAGGCGCCCTCAAGCTCAAAGAGGTAACCTATATACACGCCGAGGGATATGCGGCGGGCGAGCTCAAACATGGACCCATCGCGCTAATAGATCAGGACCTGCCTGTCATCGTCATAGCGCCGAGCGACGCGACGTTCGAGAAGACCATATCCAACATGCAGGAGGTCATCGCCCGTGGCGGTCGCATCATCCTGTTGACCGATCAGAGAGGCGCGTCACTCGGAGCATCCGGTGCTTGCGCGACGTTGAGCTTGCCCGAGATGCCCGAGGTCGTGGCGCCGCTGGCTTTTGCCGTGCCGCTACAGCTCCTGGCTTATCACAGCGCCGCCGCTCTCGGCACCGACGTAGATCAGCCGCGCAATCTCGCGAAGTCCGTGACCGTGGAATGAGCCGTCAGGCGCACGGTCTCTGCGCGTGCACTTCAGGACGATGTCCGATGATGCCGGTGTGACAGGCCAGGGCGCTCCGGACTGGGTGCCTCTTTTGAGCAATCCTTATCCCGGGCCGTTCTGCGTAAAATCCTCCGGCCTTCGGACCGAAGCTCAGCGCCGAAGTCCGCGGCGCCGGGCGGCCCCGCCATCTTGTAAGAGCGTTGGCGGGGCCGCTGCTTCTCAGGAGCCAGCCAGGGCCAGCAGCGGTCCCCGTTGACGCAGAACGATCTGCCGGAGTGTCGAAAGAGTTCTTGGCTCGAACGCGATGTGCGCAATCATTCGGATCGGTCGATCCAGCATCGCGCGGAAGCGTTGGCCGCTCGTCGGGGGAGTAGCCCTTTCGTGTATTGGAACACAGATCAGCGTGGAGATAGCCTCAGATTGAGCCCGTCCAGTCGACGGGCTCATTCGGCATAGGCGTACGCTTTCGCGAGGATTCATGTCTGTTTCGACCAGAACGGCCGGCGCCGACATTCGACGTGGCGATATGGTCAAAATTGTTAACGGCGAACTGTTCCCGGCGCTCCTGTACGAGCCATACGACGGAAGCGCCGGCGAAGACATTCCCGAGGGCGCTCGTGCCTATTGTCGCAACGACAGAATCTGGCGAGCGATGCCGCCCGGCTTTCGTCCGTCCTAGAGACGGCTGGGGCGCGCTTACCGCTGGCGCGACGGCTAGGAAAGCGGATGCTTCGGCCGATATGGGCTGTGAGGGTTCACATCGAGCTCGACGATCTCGACGCAGCCTTGTGGCTGGGTATGGCTGGAGCCGGTTCGCCAAGGCCCATCGCGAAGCTGGACCGCGCTTACCTTTGCAAGCCATAGACAGCGCCACTCGCCTTGCAGCGGGAGACCCGACTTGCTTTGGCCGCCGAACTGATAGGTGAGCGCTTTCTCCTGCTGTTGCGAATGGCCGAGGATGACGGGACAGAGTTCACGGGGATAGCCGTCATATACGCAGAAGACCGGCTTGCGCTTGCGTATGGCTTGTTCGAACAAGCGGTAGTTGGAGCTCGGCATCGCTCTCTCCTTTACACCACCCCGCGCTAGAAGGTCGCGGCCATTGCCGCGAGGCGTCGATAAGCCCTTTCACGGGCAGCATCGATCGGCTGCTGCGGTCCGGTGGTTGGACCGATCAGCAAGAAGCGGACATCGCTGATTCCAACAAAGCGCAGGATTTCCCGCAGGTAAGGCGTTGCCATGTCGATGCGGCCGCGGTTCATGCCAGTGGCGAAGTCGCTGCCGCTGGCGAGGATGACCAGCGTCGGCCGGTCCTGCAGCAGCGGGAAATACCCTTGCGACGGATCGAACCGAAAGGTGAGCCCGGGCTGGACGATGATGTCGAACCACTGCTTGAGCTTGTAGGGAATGCCGAAGTTCCACATCGGGGTCGAGATCAACACCCGATCGGCAAGCGAAAAGCGCAGCGCCATTCGCTCGGCCTCGGCAAAACTGTTGCGTTGTGCCTCGTTGAAGGTCTGAGCCTTCATGCGTGCATATTTGGCCTCGACGATGGGGCCCGTGAACTCCGGCATCCGTTCTCGCCAAATGTCAACGACATCGATATCCCAATCCGGCCGGGCCTGGCGGAAGCCGTCAAGAAAGACGCGCGCGCCGGCAGTCGATGCGGACTCGGCGCGAGGCGAGCACGACAGATGCAGGAGCTTTGCCACATCTCATCCCAGCGCTCTGATGACGGTATCGGCCCTGGTCACGACCGCGACGTTTTGCATGGCAAAATTGATCGAGGCGTTGTGCCAGTCGGCGTTCATGGTTGAGCAGCAATCCTCTGGCACGATCATGAAATAGCCCTTGTCGGCGCCGGTCCGCGCCGTGTGCTCGACCGACATGTTGGTCCATGCGCCCGTGTTGATGATCATGTCGCGGCCGGTGGCTTTCAGGATCGTCTCCAGCCGCGTGCCCTCCCAGGCGCTCATCCGCATCTTCTCGACCACGAAATCGCCGGGCCGGGGCTCGAGGCCGGAGACGGGCGCGGCGCCCCAGCTCCCGCGTACCATTGCCTTGCTGTCGACCAGCCCCTCGAACAAAGGTGCGTTCAGCGTGACGCCAGGCGCACCGGGTTCGACGACAAACCAGACATGGATGATGGCGACGCCGCGGGAGCGCGCGGCCTCGGCAACGCGGCGTACGTTTTCCACCACATGCTGTTGTTTTGCGTGCCCCGGCGCGCCGGACTCGGCGAAAGCGCCGCCGTCCATGATGACGTCGTTCTGGAGGTCCTGGATGATCATGGCGCAGCGCTGTGGATCGAGCCGCATCTCGCCCTCGGTGAGTACGGGCGAGGCCGGTGACGAGCTCGGGGCCGCTCCGCCGCCGGCGTGCCGGCCGCTCATATAGGGCTCGTGACGCGGGCCGACCCTGGTCGGGATCGCGTACACCGAATGGGTCGAGGTGAGATAGAGCGTGCGGAAATCCGGGGCGCCCCAGGCGAGATTCGCGACCAGCTCCGGCACGCGGATCTTGCCGAGCAGCTCGCCGCGCGGCGAATAGACCCAGACGCCGCCGGGCGCGGTGACCCAGACATTGCCGTGCTGGTCGCACTTCATGCCGTCCGGAACGCCCGGCTCCAGCTCGGACTTGATGCCGCTCGTGAACACCCGCGCGCTGGACAGCGAGCCGTCGCCGTTGACGTCGAACACGCGGATCAGCGCCTGCACGGTGTCGTTGACATAGAGCAGCTTCTCGTCCGGAGAGAAGCACAGTCCGTTCGGCTGGTCGAACAGGTTGCGGTCCACCACGAGCTTCGGCTCGCCGCCGGGCATGACGCGATAAACGCCCTGAAAGCCGAGCTGGCGCGGCCGCTCGACGCCATAGACCGGCATGCGGCCATACCAGGGATCGGAAAAATAGATCGCACCTGACGAGTGCACGCAGACGTCATTGGGGCTGTTGAGCTCCTGTCCCCCGAAGTGCGAAGCCAGCACCTCGCGCCGCCCGTCCGGGCGTTCGCGGACCAGCGACGATGTCGCGTGCTCGCAGACGATCAAATTGAGCTCGGCGTCATAGGTCATGCCGTTGCATTTGTTCGAAGGACGCTTGACCTCGATCACGCCGCGCCGCGCATCCCAGCGACGGCGCACATCGCCGGGCATGTCCGAGAACAGCAGATAATGATCGACCGGATGCCAGATCGGCCCTTCCGTGAAGTCGAAGCCGGTGCCGATCTGTGCGATCGGCGCATAGGGATCAATCAGGTTCTCGAACTCGCTTCGCAGGGTGACATGCGTCATCGGTCGATCCTCGGACGCATGATCCGGAAAAGTGTGGAGCGGTTTTCCGAAAGGATCATGCGCAAAAAAGCCTCACGCCGGGAACCAGTTGCGCTGGGGGAGGGACTGCACGATCGGGCCAGGAACTTGATCGTGCAGCCGTCCGACCACGTTGCCGCCTTCGATCTTGGCGGGCCGGTCGTGGACCGGGAGCAGGTAGCGCGAATTGCTCAAGAGTTTCTTGATCGCCGCCTTTTCCGCGCGCTTGCTGGTGCCGTGGTTGCCGGTGGTGCGCGGCTCCCAGTCGTGGATCTCGTGGAAGGGCGTGACGATCTGGTCGTTGAAGTCGTAGATCACGTCGCCGCAGATGGTCGCGATGCCGTCGGCGGTATGGACGATGATGTTCATCGATCCCTCGGTGTGGGCGTTGGCGGCATCGCAATAGACGCCGGGCATCAGCTCGATCGGGCCGGTGATTTCGAGGTCGAGGAAACGCAGCGCGCTCTTGGTGTGCAGGCGGTCGATCAGGTGCTTGATGTCGGGCGCCGGATATTGCGGATGCATCAGGCCGGAGACGGAATATTCGAGCTCCTTCCGATTGACGACGACGGTCGTGTTCATCGGGAACAGATCGTCCTTGCCGGCATGGTCGATGTGCAGATGGGTGTGGCAGACGAAGCGCACGTCGCCCATGCGCACGCCGTGGCGCGCGAGTTGGTTCTCGATCATGTGCTCATGGTACTGAAGCCCCCGCATGCCCAGCGTCTCCATGATCTGGTTGGAGCGATAGCCGGTGTCGACTACGACTGGATAGGGACCGCCGAGGATCAGGAAGCCGAGGGTGAGGACGCGGCGGGTGCGGCCGCAGTCACGGCCGAGCACCAGGAAGCTCGATTCCAGCTCGATATCGCCATAGTCCAGGATCTTGATCTCCAGCGCCATACGTTTCCCTCCTGTCTCGTTTCTCGTCTGTCAAAGCCGGTAGACGCGCGTCGCCGTTGCCCGGAAGATCGCATCCTGCTGCTCGGCGCGCAGCGACGCGGCGGCGGCGCGAAAGGCACCGATGAGCTCGCGATAGCTGGTCCACAATTTCTCGATCGGAAAATTGGAGCCGAACAGGCAGCGATCGGCGCCAAAGATCGCGACGGTGTCGGTGAGCACGGCGGCGATATGCGCGGGGTCGTTGCGATGGATGAAAGTGCCGAGCCCGGAGAGCTTTGAGACGACGTTCGGGCAAGTCGCAAGCCGGGCCATCCCTGCGCGCCAAGCGGCGCGCCCGGCCGGGGAAAGGTCTTCGAGCATGCCTGCATGCTGAAGGATGAAAGTCACCTTGGGGCAGGACTCGGCGAGCTGCGCCGCATCCGGCATCTGCGGCGTGAAGACCTGGAGATCGAAGCTCCAGCCGTAGTCGGCGAGGTGCGCAATGTTACGGCGAAGCGTCGGATCGATGCAGAGATCGGGCTTGGACGCGAAGCGGTAGAGCGGGTTCTCATGCCAGTGCAGCTGCATCCGCACGCCACGCACCAGGGAATAACGCTTCAGGCGGTCGAGCTGCGGGCGCACGTCGTCGGCTGCGAAATTGGCGTAGGCGACGATGGCATGCGGCCAGCCGCGCTCTTCGGCGGTCCGCTGCACCCAGGCTGCTTCGTCCTCGAAGTGCTCAGGCGCCCAATTGGTCTGCACATAGACCGAGCGGGTGACGCCGGCACCCTTGAGATCGCCGAGATACTCCTCGATCGGATAGTCGCGGCGGATCGGCTCGTACGGTCCGAAGATGCGCGGCTGCATGGGGCCGATCAGCCAAGGCAGGTCGGCCTGCCGCCAGATGTGATGATGGCCGTCGACAATATCGTTCACGCAGCTCTCCTTCGTCCCAGTGCCAGTACATGGGCTACGATCGAGACGCTCGATCCGCCGTCGACGAGATCGTCGACGAAGCGTTCGATCGCGACGAGCGCTTCGGTCTGCGGGCGGAAGCCCGGTCCTGTCGCGAGCGGCGTCAGCCAGCTCAGGCGCCAGGCCCGGCGCGACAATTTCGCTACAGCGTCGCGAAGAGCATCGGGTTCGCCGCGCTCGAGCCCGTCCGAGACGACAACTACGGCGGCGCCGCGGGCATAACCGGCGAACCGCGGCACCGCGAGGAACGCCTGCAGCGCGTCGCCAATGCGTGTGCCGCCGTCCCAGTCGCTGACCAGATGCGCCGCGGCGTTCAGGGCCTGCTCGCGGCGCTTCATCCGTAGTGCGCGGGTGACACGGGTCAGGCGGGTACCGAAGGTGAAGACCTCGACATTGGGGGCAGCCTGCACCAGCGTATGCGCAAGCTTCATGTTCTCCTCGGTGCGGCTCTTCATCGAGCCGGAGACGTCGATCAGCAGCAGGATCTTGCGCAGGCGCTGGCGCCGTTTCATGTGGCCGAGCCGCAGGATCTCGCCATCACTGCGGACGCTGTCGCGCAGGGTGCGGCGCAGATCGGCGAAGGGGCCGCGGCGCGCCCGCATGCGGCGGTGGCCACGCCGCCGCGGCAGGCGCCGCGGTGCCTCGCGTGCCAAGCGGCGGAGCGGATCGGAGGTGGAGAGCTGGGCGAAGCGGCGCTCGACCAGCGCTTCGGTGCGGGTCGCGGTGAGGCCGGATTCGTTGGCGTCGTCTGAGAGCTGCGGCTCCTCCTCGCCGCGTCCTTCCTCCTGGAGCCGGACGGTCTCATCGTCCTCGCCGTCGTCGGCGTGTTCGATCGCATCGCTGCCGCGGAAGTGGAGGTCGAACAGCCGGTCGAAGGTCGCGCGGCGTTCGGGCGGCGGGGCGAGGGTGGCCAGTGCGGCCTGCCTGATATGCTCGAGGTCGCGCGGACCGAGCAACTCGATCGCGGAGAGAAATGCAGTGGTCTGTTCCGGCGCGACGGCGAAACTGTTGGCGCGCAGCAGTGCGGCGAACGAGATGAAGATTCGGGCAGCGCGCGGAAGCTGGAGCTGTTCGCTCATGCGGTTGCCTCCGCGAGCATCGCATCGAGCCGGGGCGCGATGAAGTGCAGATCCTCCTCGTCCTTGAGCGCGACGCCGATCGAACGCTTGAAGGCATCGGGCCAGCGCGCGCCGCCTTTATGGAGGAGCGTTGCGGCCTCGGCCCAATCGACGGCTTCGGCGATGCCAGGCGCCTTGCTCAGCGGTTCTCGCCGCAATTTCTCGACGGCCGCAACGACGGCCCGGGCTGTGGCATCGGCGACGCTGGACGCGCGCATCATGATGATCCGCGCCTCCCGCTCGGCGGTGGGATAGTCGATCCAGTGGTAGACACAGCGGCGCCGCAGGGCTTCGTGCAGATCGCGCGTCCGGTTCGAGGTGAGCACGACGACCGGCCGCTCCGCGGCGCGGACCGTGCCGCGCTCGGGAATGGAGATCTGGAAGTCGGAGAGGAATTCCAGCAGGAATGCCTCGAACTCCTGGTCGGCACGGTCGATTTCGTCGATCAAGAGCACGGTGGAGTCAGGCGCGCGCAGCGCTGCCAGCATCGGTCGCTCGATCAGGAAGGTTTCCCCGTAGATGTCGATGCTGTCGTCGCCGGCCTGGCGGATCGCGAGCATCTGGCGCGGGTAGTTCCATTCGTAGAGCGCGGCAGATGCGTCGATGCCCTCATAGCACTGCAGGCGGATCAATTGCCGGCCGAGCACGGCAGCGATGGCTTTCGCCGCTTCTGTCTTGCCGACACCGGGCGCGCCTTCCAGCAGCAGCGGCTTGCCGAGGGCGAGCCCGAGATAAGCGGCGGTCGCGAGCCCCTCGTCGGCGAGGTAATAGGCCGCCCGCAGCGCCTTCTCCAGCGCCTCCGGGCTGTCGATGCCGACGATGTTGCTGCGAACGGCCACGGTGTCTCCCTCAGCGCCGTGCCTGCGGCCGCGCGCCGCCTTGGGCTTTGATCGCCCGCAGCACCTTTTCCGGCGTGATCGGCAGATCGTCGATGCGTACGCCGACGGCGTTGAAGATCGCATTCGCGACGGCCGGCAGCACCGGGTTGGCACACATCTCGCCGGGGCCTTTGGCACCGAAGGGGCCGTCGGGCGCGGGGCGTTCCAGCACGGCGATGTCGTGCGGACAGATGTCGCCCGGGCCAGGCATCAGATATTCGACGAAGTCGCGGGGCCCGTGAACCGGTTCGGGGTAATAGGGCTCGGGCGTCTCGTAGAGCGCGTGACTGACACCCATCCAGGCGCCACCAACCAGTTGCTGCTCCACCAGGCGCGGGTTGAGCGCGCGGCCGAGCTCATAGGCCGAGTCCATGCGGACCATCGCAACCTCGCCGGTCTCGTCGTCGACCTCGACTTCAGCGACGAGGCAGGCGTGGGCGTAGCAGGTCGCCGGCGACATCTCGCCCGTTTCGGGATCGACGTCGGAGAGCGGCACGAGAAAGATGCCGCGACCGGAGATGGTCTTGCCCTGCTTGAACTGGGCGGCAATCGCGACATCCTTGGTCGAGATCGAGCGATGCGGCGCACCCTTGACGTGGATGTTGCCACGGCCGTCGGTGTCGAGATCGGCGGCGTTGACCTCGAGCTCCTCGGCCGCCGCCTCCATCATCACGCCGCGCGCCTCGCGGGCGGCGGCCATCACCGCATTGCCGACACGGTGGGTGCCGCGTGAGGCGAACGAGCCCATGCAGTGCGGACCGGTGTCGGAATCGGCGGTGTCGACATAGACGTCCTCGACCGGCACGCCCAGTGTCTCCGCGCAGATCTGCCGCGTCACCGATTTCATGCCCTGCCCAAGATCGATCGACGACAGCGCCACTGTGAACTTGCCGCTGGGATTGGAATGCACCAGCGCCTGGCTGGGGTCGCCGCCGAGATTCATGCCGATGGGATAATTGATCGACGCCATGCCGCGTCCGCGATGCCAGGTCATCTTAGCGTCTCCTGGTGCCGAAGACGGAGGAGAAACGAGTCGCGCCATGCGAAGGCGCGGTGGGCCGTGGCGAGGGGGCCGGCGGAGTTGGTGGTGGCGGCTCGCGCGGCGGTTCGCGGGTGACGGTGGGCGGGAGCCGGTCATAGCTGGTGCGCTGTTGGACTGGCGCGGCCGGCCGGCTGCGCGAATCCGTCGGCGTAGGCGGGATCACGGCGCGGCTGCCGCCACCGTCCTTGCGCGAGGAGGCCCGCTTGAACTCCTCGCGGATCGGCCATTTGGCTTTTTCCGCGGCGACCTGCACGCACTCGATCAAGGCGGTGTTCTTGGCCTCGCGCCGGTGGGCCTTCATGTCGCCGTCGCGGTAGGCGTTGAGGATGCGGAACTCCATCGGGTCCATGCCGACGAGGTTCGCCAGCTTGTCCATCTGACACTCGATGGCGAAGTCCATCGCGGTGACGCCGAAGCCGCGCATGGCGGTGGCCGGCGTGCGGTTGGTGAAGACGCAATAGACGTCGCCATAGACGTTCGGGATCGTATACGGACCCGGCAGATGCGCGGCGCATTTCACCGCGGCATAGCTCGACAGCCGCGTATAGGCGCCGCTGTCGAAATAGGCGCGGATCTTGCGCGCGACGATGCGGCCGTCGCGCATCACGCCGTCCTTGATGTAGATGCGTTCGGCGCCGCGCGGCGGGCCGTATTGCATCTCCTCCTCGCGGCCGAACACGTAGCGGACGGGGCGTCCCGTCAGCATGGCGCCGAGGATCGCGAGCGGCTCGGTCAAGGTGTCCACCTTGCCGCCGAAGCCGCCGCCGACGGTGCCGCCGATGAAGTGGAAGGTGTTGGAGGGCACATCCAGGATCTTGGCGCAGGTGTCGACCGAGAAGAACAGCGCCTGGGTCGAGGTGTAGACGACGTAGCGGCCGTTGGTGTCAGGCGCGGCGATCGCGCCGTTGGTCTCGGTCGGCGCGTGCTCGATCGGCGACATCTGGTAGCGCTGCTCGAGCACGTGGTCGGCGGTCGCGAGCGCCGCATCGGCATCGCCAAAGCGCAGCTTCTGGTGGTCGTAAACGTCGTGATAGGTAAAGGTGTTCTTGGGATAGGTCTCGTTGACCACGGGTGCACCAGGCTTCAGCGCATCCTCGACGTCGAACACCGACGGCAGCGGTTCGTAGTCGACCTTGACCTTGGCCACCGCCTCGAACGCCTCGCGCTCGCTGTCGGCGACGATGGCGACGATCGGCTCGCCCTTGTAGCGGACCTTGTCGACGGCCAGCGACGGCTCGTCGTCCTTGCCGAAGTTGATCAGGCTGAGCAGCGTGTTGAGATTGACCGGCACATCGGCCCCGCGAATGATGCGGCGCACGCCGGCCGACCGCTCGGCCTCCGTGGTGTCGATGCGGCGCAGCTTTGCATGCGGATGTGTCGAGCGCACGACCTTCAGATGCAGCATGCCCTGCAGCTTGTGGTCATTGAAATAGCTCGAGGTGCCCGTGACGTGGCCGAGCATGTCCTGGCGCTGGGTGCCCTTGCCGATCTCCTTGAGATTATCGTCGCGCTCGTCGGCGAAGATGTCCTTGCGCAGTTCCAGCATGGTCGCGTTCCCTTAGGCGCTGACCCGGCCGCCCGCGGCGGCGAGGATGGCATTGATGATCGGCTCGTAGCCGGTGCAGCGGCAGATGTTGCCGGAGATCGCCTCGACGACCTCGTCGCGGCTGGGCGAGGGGTTGCGGTCGAGCAGGGCTTTTGCCGCCATCAGCATGCCCGGCGTGCAATAACCGCACTGGGCGGCAAAATGGTCGGCGAAGGCGCGCTGCAGCGGATGCAGGTTCGGGCCCTGCTTCATGCCGTCGAGCGTCTCGATCGAGCGGCCGGCGACCGTCTCGGCGAGCGTCAGGCAGGACAGGTGCAGCTCGCCGTCGATCAGCACGCTGCAAGTGCCGCAGCCGCCCTGGCCGCAGCCGAATTTCGGCGTCATGTCGCCGATCAGCTCGCGAAGTGCCACGAGGAGATTGGTGCCACCGTCGACGAAGATCGCGACGTCGCGGCCGTTGTGGCGAAATTGCAGGGGGATCTTCGACATGGCGATCTATTCCTGTCCCGACAGCAGACGCCGCAGATGCACGCCGACGATCTCGCGGCGGTACCAGGCGCTGCCGAGCGCGTTGTCCGACGGCGATGTTCCTTCGCTCGCCGCCGATGCGGCAGCCGCGATGGTTGCGGCATCCAGCGAGCGGCCCTCCAGTGCGCGCTCGGCGGCGCGGGCGCGGATCTGCGTCGGCGCCATCGAGCCCAGCGCGATGCGGGCGCCCGCGATCCGGCCACCAGAGATCGGCAGATGCGCGGCGAGCGTGATCACCGAGCCGCCTTTGGGCTTGATGCGCGCGATCTTGCGATAGCGGAAGGCCTCGCTGCTGGCCGGCCGGGTGCAGGAGACCGAGAGAACCAGAGTGCCGGCTTGCCGGTCCCGCGCCTGCAGAAACTCCTCGATCGGGATGTCGCGCGCGCCGAAGCCGCCCGCGACAGCGACGGTGGCGTCGAGCGCGAGCAGCGCCACGGTGAAATCGCCGTAGGGGCTTGGCGCGAATAGATTGCCGCCGACGGTCCCCATATTGCGTACGGCGGGGCCGCCGATCGAGCGGGCGGGAGCGTGGAGGAAGGCGAGATCGCGTTCGGCGAGGACGCGCGCGAAGGTGACGCCGGCGCCCAGCGTCACGCGCGGGCCGGAAGCGTCGATCCGGCTCAACGCCTGGTCGCTGGCGCGAACGATCGTCGAGATCGAGACGTCGCCCTCGTTCAGCGCCCGCATCACCAGCGTGCCGCCGCCGAGATAGCGCGCGCTGCGGTCCGAGGACAGCACCCCAGCCGCCTCGCTCGCATTCGCAAAGGTCTTTACCGTCACGGCCATGGCTTAAGCGGCCTCCTTCATGTGCCGGCGGATCGCTTCGAAACCGGCCTGGTAAATGTCTTCGGCGACCATGTGGGTGATGCGATCGCGATCCTCCGGCTTCGTGGTGAACCGCGACTCCCAATGCCAGAAGGTGCGATCGCCGTCGGTGACGGGCAGCAGGCGGACATGGGCGACGTAGTTGAACATCGGGATTGGCGTATCCAGCAGACAATAGCTGAAGGTCTGTTCGAGGTCGGACAGCGCCAGCAACTGTTCGCGCAGCTCGGAGCCATCCTTGAGCTTGAACCGCCTGACGCAGCCGATCTTGTCGGCGGACTGCGCGCGTTCGATGGAGGAGGTCGCGACCGCCGGATGCCAGCGATCGTGCCCGTTGAAATCGCGCAGCACGTCCCACACCGCGTCGGTCGGCGCGTTCAAAATCGTGCTCTTGACGACATGCGGCACGGCTAGCCTCCGAACACACGCTTCAGCGCGTCGAAGCCGCCCTGGAACACGCCGCCGCCGATATTGTTGACGAGCTCGGTCTCGCGTTCGGGCGCGCAGTCGAATTCCGCGGTCCATTCCATGAAGGTCTGGTCGCCATCGGTGACGGGCGTGAGCCGCAGGGTCGCGACGTAGTTCTCGACGCCCATCGGCGATTCCAGGATCGAATAGGTGCAGAACATGTCGTAGTCGGAGAGCCCGAGCAGCTTCTCGCGGATGCGATCGCCGTTGCGGAGGCGAAAGTCTCTGACGCAGCCGATCTTGTCGGAGGGCTCGCCGCCCTCGATGCGGCTTTCGGCGATGGCCGGGTGCCAGTTCGGCATGCCATTGAAATCGCGAACCCGCGCCCAGACGCGGTCGTTGCGGGCATTGACGACGGTGGAGACGTAGACGCGGGCCATGGCGCGACCTCAGCTCTTCTTCCGCGGACCGCGCTCGGCCGGCGGTTCGCCGCCGCCCTCAGCCGCGGGCGGGGAGGGCGCAGGCTTGTCGCCACCGCCACCCTTGCGCGCGGCATCCTTGATGCCTTGCATATCGCGGGCCTCGCGGATCAGGCCGGGCATTTTTGCCAGGCTGCCGCCTTCGACGCCGATGTCTGACAGGATGGAATCGATCAGCGGGGCCTGGACGCGGTAGCGCAGGGCAGAGTCGATCACCTCGTCGGTGGCGCTGCGGCCGCCATTGCCGCCGCCGTGTCCGTTGCCGTTGAGGCCGTCGACCTGGAGGATGCGAATGCCCTCGATTTTCTCCATCGGCTTGACGCTCTCGCGCACGATGCCCTCGATGCGGTCGAGCAGCTTGCGGCGGAACAGCGAGTAGCGCGCCTGATCCGTCAGCACGTTCTCGGCCTCGTTGAGCATCCGCTGGGCCTCGGCCTCGACAGCGGCGCGCACACGCTCGGCTTCGGCCGCGATCCGGGTCTCCTCGGCCTGTTTCTCGGCCAGCAGGACCTCGACGGTCTTGCGGCGCTTGGCGATCTCGCTCTCGCGCGCGGTGACGACGCGCTCGGCCGCTTCGGTCGCACGCATCCGTGCCTCCTCGGCGGCGGCGCGCGCGGCCGACTCCTCCAGCGATTTCTGATGGATGGCGATTGCCTTCTCCATCAGAACCGTCTCGACATCCTTCTCGCGATTGACCTCGAGCTTGCGCAGCTCGCGCTCGCGGCCGACGCGGGCCTCGTCCAGCCCGCGATCGGAGGCGATGCGGGCACGCTCGACCTCCTCGCGCGCGGCGATTTCGGCCTCCTGCAGCGATTGAACGCGGGCGACCTCGAGCTGCTCGATCGCACGCCGCCGCTCGATGCGGGCCGCCTCGAGCGCCTGTTCGCGCGAGACGTCCGTGGTTTCGACCTCCTTGCGCGCGACGATCTCGGCCTGCTTGACCTGCCGGTCGGCGTCGATGCGTTCGGAGCGCTTGGTGGAGAGGGCGATGACGCGGTCTTCGTCCGCGATCTCGACGGCCTTCTTCTGCTCGATGTTGAGCACCTCGCGCTTCTTGGAGGAGTTGATGCGCTCGGCCTCGAGCGCCAGATCGACCGTGATGCGCTGGCGCTCGATGGCGTCGCGCCGCTTCAGTTCGGCCGCCTCCAATGTGCCGGTCCGCTCGATCTCGAGCGCCCTGGTCTCACGGTCGGCCTGGATACGCTCGGCCGCGACCGCCTTCTCCTGGGCGATGCGGGCCGCCTCGATCGCCTCGCGCGAGGCGATGTCCGCTTCCTCGACGGCGCGGTTGCGGGCGATCTCGAGCGAACGCACGCGCTCCTCCTGCGCGATGCGGCTGGCTTCCGTGGCTTCGCGCGCCGTGATGCCGGCGACGTCCAGCGTCTGGTTGCGCTCGATCTCCAGCTGCCGGGTGTTCTGCTCGGCGGCAATGCGCTCTGCGGCCAGCGTCCGCTCGCGGGCGATGCGGGCGGCCTCGACTGCGCGCTGCGCCTCGATCTCGGCTTCCTGGATGGTGCGCACCTGCTGGATCTCCAGCGCGCGGGTGCGTTCATCCGAGGAGATGCGCTCGACGTTGACCGTCATCGTCTGGGCGATGCGGGCCTTTTCGGTGGCCTCGCGCGCGGCGATCTCGGCCTCGTCGACGGCACGGGTGCGCTCGATCTCACGGCGCCGCGTTTCCTCTTCATTGGCGATACGGGCATCGGTGACGACGCGATCCTGCTGGATGCGGGCCTTCTCGATGGCTTCGCGGGCGGCGATCTCGGCTTCCTCGACCGTGCGCATGCGCTCGATCTCGCGCTGGCGGACCTCACGCTCGGAGGCAATGCGGGTCGTGTCGATCGAGCGCTGGTTGGCGATCCGGGTTTTCTCGATTTCCTCCCGGGCCAGCAGCTCCTTCTCCTCGATCGTCCGGGTCCGCTCGATCTCTTTCTGGCGGGTCTCGCGTTCGGAGGCGATGCGGGCCTCGGCGATCGCCTGGTCGTTGGCGATGCGGGCGCGCTCGATGGCCTCGCGCGCCGAGATCTGCGCCTGCTCGGCCTCGGTCTCGCGGAGCGCGCGCTCTCGAGCCACTTCCGTGCGTTGAAGCGCGCGGCGCATTTCGATGTCGCGCTCCTGTTCCAGCCGCGCGGTTTCGCTCTCGCGCTCGATCTCGAGTGCCTGCCGCTCGGCTTCCAGGTTGCGGGAGCGGATCTTGATCATCGAGTCCTGCTCGATGTCGTTGCGCAGCTTCCGCTTCGCCTCGATATCCTCCATCAGCCGGGTCAGACCTTCGGCGTCGAACCTGTTCGAGGGGTTGAAGAATTCGAGGTCGGTCTGGTCGAGATCGGTGATCGCGACCGATTCCAGCTCGAGGCCGTTCTGCGCGAGCGCCTCGGCTGCATTTGTCTTGACCCGCGCGACATAGTCGCCGCGCCGCTCATGCATCTCCTCCATCGTCATTTCGGAGGCGACCGAACGGATCGCCGAGATGAACTTGCCGGCGAGCAGGGCGTGC
The DNA here is from genome assembly GCF_038969555.1 of Bradyrhizobium sp. B117. Lineage (NCBI taxonomy): Bacteria > Pseudomonadati > Pseudomonadota > Alphaproteobacteria > Hyphomicrobiales > Nitrobacteraceae > Bradyrhizobium > Bradyrhizobium sp. B117. Next base: position 6,373,629 of record NZ_CP152414.1, on the reverse strand, counting down.
AGCTGCTCCGGCTCCATGGTGCGGCGGCCGAGCGTCGCCGCTGCGATCGAGACGGCCTCCCGGGTCGGCTGCACCCGGACATAAAAATCGGCTTCGATATCGACGCGCATGCGGTCGCGGGTGATCACAGCATCCTGCTTCGAACGTACGATGCCCATCGGCAACACGTTCATGTTGACCGGCGTGTAGTCGTGGATGAACGGCAGCACGAAGGCGCCGCCGTTGATCACCACACGCTCGCCGAGGAAGCCGGTGCGGACGAACGAGGTTTCCTTGGAGGAGCGGTGGTACAGCCAGTTCACGATGTAGACGCCGACCACGATCACGATGATCGCGATGATCAGCCAGAGGATCAATTCGCCGACCAATATCCCTGACATCTTTCTCTCCCTCGAACCTTCCGGCGTTACCGCGCGCCGATCGCCTTGAATTGACGCACCTGTTCCGTCAGCGCCCGCTCCACTGGAAGCCGCTCCATCGAGGAGGCGCCGTAGAAGCCGTGGCAATGGCGGGTGTTCTTCATGATGAAATCGGCATCGGCGGGATCCGCGATCGGGCCGCCATGGGCCAGCACCAGGATGTCCGGATTGATGCTGAGCGCGGCCGCGGCCCAGGTATCGATCCGCGCAGGGCAGTCCTTGAGCTTCAAGGCCGTCTGAGCGCCGATCGTGCCGCCCGTCGTCAGGCCCATGTGGCAGACAATGATGTCGGCGCCGGCGATCGCCATCGCGGCGGCCTCCTTCTCGCTGAACACGTAGGGGGTGGTCAGCATGTCCTTGTCGTGCGCCTTCGCGATCATGTCGATCTCGAGCGCATAGGACATGCCGGTCTCCTCGAGATTGGCGCGGAAGGTGCCGTCGATCAGCCCAACCGTCGGAAAGTTCTGGACGCCAGCAAACCCGAGTGCCTTGAGCTGGTCGAGGAAGACGTCCATGTCGCGGAACGGATCGGTGCCGTTGACGCCAGCAAGCACCGGAGTCTGGTCGACCACCGGGAGCACCTCGCTCGCCATCTCCAGCACGATGGCATTGGCATCACCATAGGCCATCAGGCCGGCGAGCGAGCCGCGCCCGGCCATGCGATAGCGGCCGGAATTGTAGATGACGATGAGGTCGACGCCGCCGGCCTCCTCGCATTTGGCCGACAGGCCGGTGCCGGCACCGCCGCCGACGATCGGCTCGCCGCGCTTCGCCATGCCGCGGAACTTCTTCAGGAGGGCTGCGCGTTCAAACCTGGCCATCGGTCACCTCGCTAGTCTCCGCCGCGCGCCGGTGCGGCCGAACAGCGTTCGGAACGCGCTGACGATGGCGGCGGCGAAGTCGGGATCGTTGATGTTCTTAGGCGTGCGAATGAGCTGGCGGTTGCCGGACTGGCGCACGTCGCGCTCCAGCGCGCGGAACAGCGCGGCGTCGGCGTCGGGATCCCAGAACGGCTGGCCTCGCGCATCGAGCGCGGAGACGCCGCCCTCGGGCAGGAAGAAGCGCACAGGGCCGTCCATCTGGTTGAGCCGTTCGGCGATCCAGCGGCCCATACGCTCGTTCTCCTCGGCCGTCGTCCGCATCAGCGTGACCTGAGGATTGTGGACGTGGAACTTGCGGCCGCGATAGCGTTCGGGAATGGTGTCGGGCGCGCCGAAATTGACCATATCGAGCGCGCCGACCGAGCCGACAAAAGGCAGCCGGCTGCGGATGATCGCACCGAAGCGGTCTTCAGTCGCCGGAAACACGCCGCCCATCAGCAGGTCGCAGATCTCGGTCGTGGTGAGGTCGATCACGCCCGCGAGCTGGCCGGATTCGACGAGCTTTTCCATGGAACGGCCGCCGACGCCGGTGGCGTGGAAGACGAGGCACTCGAAACTGTCGTGCAAATCGGCGGCGATCTTCTGGACGGCGGGCGTGGTGACGCCGAACATGGTGATGCCGACCGCGGGTAGGGCGCTGGCCTCGCGCGTCGTCGCAGCACGCGCATCATCGAGCCGCGCCTTGACCATGCCGGCGAGCGCATTGGCGCCATTGGCGAGCACAGCGCGCGAGATCGCGTTCAGTCCCTGCACGTCGGTGACCGAGTACATCATCGTTATGTCGGCGGGGCCGACATAGGGCCCGACATCGCCCGAGGCGATGGAGGAGATCATCAGCTTGGGCACGCCGACGGGAAGCGTGCGCATCCCCGGCGCAACCAGCGACGCCGCGCCCGAGCCGCCGGCCGAGATCACGCCGGCGACATTGCCCTGGCGCCGCAGCCAGTTCGCGAACGCATCGGCCATCGCGGTCACGGCGGCGCCGCGGTCAGCGCCGAACACGGCCGCACCGCCCCGGCCGTGGTTCAGCGCGATCTCCTGCGCGGAGACATCGCAGCTGGAGTGCTTGCCGCTGGTCGAGACGTCGACCAGCCGGGTGCGAAGGCCGGTTGCTGCGATGATGTCGCGAATGAACCTCAGCTCCTGGCCTTTGGTATCGAGTGTGCCGACAACCAGCACGACAGGCGGGCCGGCGGTCTGCGCCGCCACGGGCTCGCGCCTGCGCCGCGTCGTCTCCTCCAGTCGCGTGACCTCTGTCGACCGTGTGCGGGCCGCCGCCTCGATGCGGGCGATCGGCACCGGCTGCGACCATCGCGTCGGGAGCGCCGGGTTGGAGATGTAGATCCGCACCGGACCGTCGCGGCGTGGCGCAGGCGCCGGTTTCGGGCCGGCGGCGGCCGTAGATAGATCGACATCTGGTTCCAGCTCGGCATGAATCCCAACGCCGAGCAGGCGCTGCTGCAGCTCGCGGTCGGCGGCGAGCCGCGCGGAGTCAATGATCCGGTGGACGCGGCCGTTGACCATGATCGCGACGTTGCGCGAGATCGCGGTGGCAACACCGATGTTCTGCTCGATCACGAGCACGGACATGTCACTGTCCTCGCCCAGCCGCAGCAGCATCTCCTCGACCTGGGCGACGATGACGGGCGCAAGGCCCTCGGTCGGCTCGTCCATGATGAGGAGATGCGGATTGGTGAGCAGCGCGCGCGAGATCGCCAGCATCTGCTGCTCGCCGCCGGAGAGCTGGCCACCGCCGTGGTCCTTCCGTTCGGCGAGCCGCGGGAAGGTGTCATAGATGCGCTCGACGGTCCAGGCGCCGGAGCGCAGCCCGCCGGCGAGCCGCAAATGCTCGTCGACGCTGAGCGAGCGCCAGAGACGGCGTCCTTGCGGCACATAACCGACGCCGAGCCGGGCGATCTGGGCCGGCGGCCGCCGCGTGACATCCTCGCCGCGGACCCGGATCGATCCGCCGCTCACGCCGACGAGCCCCATGATCGCCTTGCACAGCGTGGTCTTGCCCATGCCGTTGCGGCCGACGACCGAGAACACGCCGCTCTCCAGCGTGAGATCGACGCCTTGTAGCGCGTGCGAGTGGCCGTAATAGACGTCGAGGCCACGGACCTCGAGCGCGGCGGAAGTTCGGCGGGCCTCATTCATGGCCGCCTCCGAGATAGAGTTCCTGCACCTCGGGATCGGACTGGATCTCCTGCGGCAGGCCTTCCTTGAAGACGCGGCCGTTGTGCATCATCGTGACGCTCTCGACGACGCGCAGCGCCACGTCCATGTCGTGCTCGATGATGATGTAGCCGATATGGGCCGGCAGCGAGGTCAGGATCTCGATCAGCTCGGCCCGCTCGGTCGGCGACAGGCCCGCGGCCGGCTCGTCGAACAGGACGAAGCGCGGCGCACCGGCGAGCGCGAGTGCGATTTCGAGCTGGCGCTGCTGGCCGTGTGCGAGCTCGGCCACGCGCTGGTTCTTCACGGCCGACAGATGCACGGCCTGGACGAGGTTGTCGGCGGCATGCATCAGCGCGTCGTTCTGCCCGGGGCGCAGGAACGAGAAACGTCCGCGCGAGACGCCGCGGCAGGCGAGATAGACGTTGTCCTGCACGGTGAGGCCCGGGAACAGCGCCGAGATCTGGTAGGTCCGGCGCAGCCCACGGCGGATGCGTTCATAGGGCGGGAAGTGCGTGACGTCCTCGCCGAAGAAGCGGATGGTGCCGGAGGATGGCGGGAAGTCGCCGGTGATACAGTTGAACAGCGTAGTCTTGCCGGCGCCGTTCGAGCCGAGCACGGCACGCCGCTCGCCCGGCTTTACCGTGATGGTGACGTCGGTCAGCGCCGCGAGCGCGCCGAACAGCCGCGTGACCCCGCGCAGCTCCAGCGCGGCGCCGGCGCCGACGGCGGAAAGGCGATGAGCGACGCTATCCATGGCCGTGCCCTCCGCCTGGGCGGTCCGCGCGAGGACGCTGACTCTGGCGCCAGCGCTGCCATAGGCCGACGACGCCGTCCGACGACCAGAACACGATGGCGAGGAAGCCGAGTCCGATCAACAGGCGGAAGCGGTTGCCGTCGAGTCCGAGCCTGACCAGGAAGTCGAGTGCGAAGGTGCGGAGCAGTACGAAGATCAGCGCGCCGATGAAGGGACCGATCGGTCGCGTAATGCCGCCAACCACGGCGATGATCAGCACGTCGATGCAGGCGCCGACGCTGACCGAGCCCGGCGAGATCTGCCGGTAGTTCCAGACCTGGAGGACGCCGGCGAGCGCGGCCACGAAGGACGCAAAAGCATAGGCGGCGATGCGGTGCGCATTGACGTTGAAGCCCAGCGCGGCCATGCGTCGCGGATTGTCGCGCACGCCCTGAAGCGCGAGGCCGAAGGGCGCGCGCGAGATATATTCGACGGCGAAATAGCAGAGCGCGGCGACCGCGAGCACCACATAATAGAAGGGGATGTCGGCGCGCCAGTTGACGCCCCAGAAGTGCGGCGTCGCAACGGTGTTGATGCCGGTATGGCCGTTGAAGATCGCCCAGTTCTGGTTGGTGAAATAATAGAAGGCAGCTCCAATCGCGAGCGTGATCATGATGGTGTAGATGCCTTCGGTGCGCACCGCGAGTGCGCCGCCCAGCGTGCCGAAGGCAGTCGCCAGCGCCAGCGCCATCGGAACAGCGAGCCACCACGGCCAGCCCAGGCTGATATTGGCGTTGCCGCTGACGCCGAACACGGCGACCATGTAGGCCGAGAAGCCCGCGATGGTGAGCTGCATCAGGCTGACCATGCCGCCATAGCCGGCGAGGAACATCAGGCTCAGCGCCATGATGCCGAGGATCAGCGTGGTCGCGAAGATCTCGATCAGGAAGAAGCCGTTGGCAATCAGCGGCATGATGAGAAGAATGGCCCCAACGATCCAGGCGGCGGGATTGTCGATCTCCGGCCAGGCCCGCGCGGGGCGCTCTGCTTGGGCAGCGGGACGAACGGCAACGCGAGCGTCGTGTGCGAGCGACATGTCAGCGCCTCGCCAACAGGCCTTGCGGCCGGATCGCCAGCACCAGCACCATGATCAGGAAGGTCACGACGATGGCGTAGGTCGGGATGTAGACCGAGCCGAGCTGCTCGGCGAGGCCGATGATCAGCGCGCCGAGCGCCGCACCGGGGATCGAGCCCATGCCGCCGACGATTACGACAACGAGCGAGGCGAGCAGGAAGCGAATGTCCTCGCCGGGCGACAATGACTGGAACGTGCCGCCGACCACGCCGGCGATACCGGCAAGCGCCGCGCCGAACGCGAACACCAGGACGAAGACGAGCTGGATGCGCACGCCGGTCGCAGCCAGGATATCGCGATCGTCGACGCCGGCGCGGATGATCATGCCGATCCGGGTGCGGTTGAGCGCGAGCCACATCGCAACGCCAATGACCACGGACGCGGCGAAGATCACGAGCCGGACCATCGGATATCTGAGATAGACCGGCTCGCCCGAGGACTTCACTGCTGTGATCAGCGGCAGGTCCACGGGTCCGATCAGCCAGCTCGGGGTCTGGATCTGGTAGAAATCGCCGCCGCAGGCCCACAGCATGAGATCGGCAAACACGATCGACAACCCGATCGTCACCATGGTCTGCCTGAGGTCCTGACCCTCCATACGCCGGAACACGATCACCTGCAGCAGCACGCCGACCAAGGCAGTCAGGACGAAGGCGACGATGAAGCTGAGCAGCCAAGAGCCCGTCGCCGTGCTGATGGCGTAGCCGACATAGCCGCCGAACAGATAGAGCGAGCCGTGCGCAAGATTGACGTTGCGCATCAGGCCGAAGATCAGCGTGAAGCCGCTGGCGACGAGGAAGTAGAGGCCCCCGAGCGTGATGCCGTTGAAGACGGCGTTGAGGAAGACGCGCTTGCGGCCGACCGCCTCTTCGAGACCCGGCGGCCAGACCGCGAAGATGAGCCAGAGCACGACGGCGATGGCGATGATCGTGATCAGGGCCCAGGCGGGATGGCGTTCGATGAAACGGCTCATGTGCGCCGTCCGCTTGTCCGGGCGACACGCCGAAAGTTCATAGAATGCAGGTCGGACAGCCCTATAGCGGCTGCAGGCCTTGCCATGGACGTGCGCTCCCGTCGGTCGCGATCATCTCGGGATCGCGTTGCCCGCATCCTAACCGGGCGGCGAGGGCAACGTTTGATCGTGAGTATCTTTTCGTGCAGCGGTTAGGCGCGCAAAACCTTGGCTGCGCGGCGATAATCGGTCGGGGCCATCCCCACATTGGCGGCGAAGAAGCGGGTGAAACCACTCTGCGAGGAGAAGCCGAGATCGAAGCCGATGTCGGCGATCGGCGTCTCGCTGGCCACCAGCGCTTCGAGCGCCTGTTCCATGATCAGCGTGTTGAGGTAGAGGTTCGGGGTGACGCCGGTCTGGACGCGGAACAATCGGTAGAAGTGCGGCCGCGACAGGCCGGACTCGCGGGCGATCGTATCGAGCTCGATCTCGGCGCCGGGGCTTTCCGACATCATCCTGATGCATTTGCGTACGCGGAAATCGGTGACGGAGCCGCTTGCGCGCGGATCGCGCGCGATCTCGGCCTGTTGCCAGCTTTCGTCGTAGCAGATGTCGATCAGCCGCCTCAGCTCGGAATCGAGACTGGAGAGGGATGGTGCGCCGCACACGAGCGCGGCGGTCCGTCGGATGTGCTTGTCGAGTGCAGGCGTGCGCCTGAACTGGGTGCGGCCGAACCGTAGGCGGTCGGTGCCCGGGGTATCGGGCGCGAACCACTCGGCGTTGACGTAGAGCACGAAGAAGATGGCGCCGCCATCGAGATCGGTCGGCAGGAAGTTGTGCGGCTCCCAGGGATTGACGGCGACGACGGAGGTCTCGGTGAGATCATAATGTCCGTCGGAGACATCGATGCATGCCGGCAGGCCGCCGACATGGAAGATCAGATGACCTTCGCGATGGGCGTGGATATTGAAAGGCCGGTTCAGCTGATAAACCGTCGCCCGGCCGAACCGGCCGTGGAAGACGGCGAGCGCACGGCTCATGCCTTCCCCTCCCGAATGTTTTTTCTTTTCAGCCAGCGTTCAACAACGCCGCCGAGATTGCAAGAGCAGAGAGCGACCGCGTCCGCTGGTCGCTCCCCGATTGCGTCTTGCCGACGTGATGCGTCAGTACTTCTTACATTCCGGCACGGTGCGGCTCGGCAGGCCGATCTTCGAGAACACCGCAGGATCATAGCCGAGCGTCTGGTTCACGTTCGGGATCACCTTCACGACCTTGCTGAACAGCGCGCCCTTGCCGTCATCGACGACCTCGGTGACGAAGTTGGTGCCGATCGCCTGGCGGTTGGAGTCGAGCTTGATCTTGCCATTCGGCGCGTCGAGCTCGATCTTCGCCAGCGCAGCCTTGAATTTCGACTGGTTGTCGCTGAGATCGCCGTTGACCTCGCGCAGCGCGAGGATCAAGGCCATCGTGGAGCCATAGTAGTTGGTGGCCAGCAGCGAGGGGCTTGGGAAGCGCTTGTTCGGCGGGAACGCGTCCTGATAGGCCTTCACGAATTTTTGCCAGCCCGGATCCTCCCAGGTGTCGGCTTGGCCGCTCGCCGCGATGGTGCCGACGAGGGCGTTCTTGGCATTGCCCTTTGACGACAGGATGGTCTGGTCGATCATGATGGAACCACCCATCAGATGCGCTTTGCCGCCGGCCTGCTGATACTGGTTGAGGAAGTTGACGGCGTCCGCGCCGCCAAGCCCGAGATAGATCGCGTCGACGTCGTCGGGCAGGGCGGCGATCACCGAGGCAAAATCCTTGGTGCCGAGCGGCACCCACTGCCGGTTGGTGACCTGTCCGCCGGCGCCGCAGAACTCGAGCACCAGCCCGAACACCTGGGTGTAGATGAAGGAATAGTCCTCGCCGACGGTTGCGATCTTGCGATACTTCTTCTCGTCATAGGCATATTTCCCAAGGCCCACCTGCCACTGCGCGCCGTCCATGTTGTAGCGGAAGAAGTTCGGGGCAGGATCGACATAGGTGGTTTCCTGCGCGCCCGATGCCGCGTTGACGAAGGTCAGCTCCGGGTGGGTCTTTGCGAAGTTCTTCACCGCGATGCCCTCGTCGCCGGAGAGCGGCGACAGCAGGATCTGCACCTTGTCCTGTTCGATCAGCTTGCGGACCGCGCGCACCGCGGAGTCCGGGGTCGCGTCGGTCGAGGCGACAATGAATTCGAGCTCCTTGTCGCCGATCTTCTTGCCCAGCACGTTGAGCGCCGTCTGATGGCCGCGCATACCGTCCTCGCCGAGCACCGTGTAGGTGCCTTCGAGGGTCGCGGTCACGCCGACCTTGATTTTTTCCTGGGCGATCGCCGCGCCTGAAAGAAACAGGCTGCTCAGCGCGAGCAGTCCGATACTGCATTTCGACATTGTGCTCCTCCCTGTGTCGTCGATTTGTTGCCGCGCCGAACCGGCGTGACGCCCGTGGCTCTCGATGGCCCGCGGCTTTAGAAGGAAGCTAACCGAAGTCGAATGCGGTGCATGCGTGGACGCCTCGTCCGGCTTGACGGGCAGTCTCATTTTTGAATGTTGCGGCGCAGATGGTTTCGCGGTGCAGCAGGCGAAGGATTCAGCAGCCCCTGGTTTGGGTCCAGGTGCTGCGACCATTCTCAGAGCGTGTCACACCCAGCCGCCATCGACGATGTAGTGTTGAGCGGTGCAGGCGGAGGCCTCGTCGGATGCGAGAAAGATGGTGAATTTCGCGACCTCGTCCGGTACGAGCCGACGCTTCAGGCACTGCCGCTGTTGCAGTTCGACCTCGCCGGCCGGCGTCATCCATTTCTCGAGCTGGCGTTCGGTCATGATCCAACCCGGGGCGATTGCGTTCACGCGGATGTTGTAGGGACCGTAGTCGCGCGCCAGCGAGCGCGTCAGGCCGATCACGCCGGATTTGCTGGCGGTGTAGGCCGCCATGCCGCCTTGTCCGGCGATCCACGACACCGAGCCGAAATTGATGATGGCGCCCGCATTCGCGGCCTTCATGTCGGGGAGCACGGCTTGCGAGGCAAAGAACTGGTGCTTCAGATTCACCGCGATGCGGTCGTCCCAATATTCCGGCGTCATCTCCTCGGTTTTGTGCCGTTCGTCATGCGCGGCGTTGTTGATCAGGATGTTGATCGCGCCGTGCGCCTTGCGTGCCTCCGCGACGCCAGCGCGCAGCGCGGGGATGTCGGTCAGGTCGACGTGCAGGAAATGCGCAGCCAAACCTTGATCCGATAGCTCGCGCGCCAGGCGCTGGCCCTCGTCGATCTTGATGTCAAAGAACACGACCTTCGATTTCTGCTCCGCGAACCGCCGCACGATCGCAGCGCCAATTCCCGCTGCGCCTCCGGTGACGAGCACGACCTTGCCGGCGAGGTCGGAATAGATGGCGGCCATGGGAACCTTTCAGTTTGTTACGAGCGGCGAAGGCCGCCCCGACTCTTTGGTGGACCTTAGCCATTTCGCTCGTGAGGTGCATAGGTCAGAATTTTAGTTGCGTACCTCAAAAACTGAAGGCAGGATTGCGCCCAAAGAACAAGAGCCGATTGGGAGGACGTGATGAGGCTGCTCGCCAAGCTGGGACTCACCGCCGCCGCATGCCTGCTTTGGGCCAATTCCGCGTCCGCCGACACGATCGTTAAATGGCTGCACATCGAGGTGAATCCGGCCCAGGTGAAGATCTGGGAGGAGGTCGCACGCAGCTATGAGGCGTCGCATCCCGGTGTGAAGGTCGAGATGCAGTTCCTCGAGAACGAGGCCTACAAGGCCAAGCTGCCGACCATCCTGCAATCCAAGGACCGGCCGAACATCATCTATAGCTGGGCCGGCGGCGTCTTGAAGACGCAGATCGATGCCGGCGTCCTCGACGACATCACCGACCAGGTGAAGGGCTATAGCGACAGCATCACGCCGGCGGCGCTCGCTGCATTCACGCGCGATGGCCGCGTCTACGGCCTGCCGATCGCGCTGTCGCAGGTCGGCTTCCTCTGCAACAAGGAACTGATGGCCAAGGCGAAGGTCGATCCCGCTTCCATCAAGACCTGGGACGATCTGCTCGCCGCGGTGAAGACAATCAAAGCAGCAGGCGTGACGCCGATCGTGGTCGGCGGCGCCGACAAATGGCCGCTGCACTTCTACTGGACCCATCTTGCAGTGCGCATCGGCGGCAAGGCGGCCTTCGACGCTGCATTGCGCGGCGAGAATGGCGGCTTCGCCGGCGAGACCTTCCAGAAATCCGGCGAACTGTTCAAGCAGCTCGTCGATCTCCAGCCGTTCCAGAACGGCTTTCTCGGCTTCAAGAACCCTCAGGCCGTCGGCTATTTCGGCGACGGCAAGGCCGCGATGACGCTCGCGATCAGCTCAGTCTATAATTTGCAGCGCGCGCTGGCTGCCGACAAAGTCGGATTGAGTGAGGACAAGATCTGCTGGTTCGATTTCCCTGTCGTACCCGGCGGCAAGGGCACGCCCACGGATACGCTCGGCGGCATCACTGGCTGGCTGGTCACCAAGGGCTCGCCGAAGGAAGCGGTCGATTTCCTCAAGTACTTCATCTCCAAGGATGTGCAAATGCGGCTCGCCGCGGGCAGCTACATCATCCCCGTGGTGCAGGGCGCGGACGCCGGCCTCAACAATTCCTTCATGAAGCTGATCGCGGCCAATCTGGCAAAGTCGAACTACCACCAGAACTTCTACGATCAGAGTCTCGGCCCCTCGGTTGGTCGCGTCGTCAACGACGTCACGGCGGAGATCGCCGGTGGCAGCATGAGCCCGCAGGACGCTGCGAAAGCGATCGAAGCGGCCTTCAAGCAAGGTAACTGACGGTGGCGCGACGGATCGCGATCACTTCGCCGATCGGCATTGCCCGTGAGGCGGCTCCGCAGGCGCTGCGTGGCCCGGGCTGGGACGGCCGCTTCACCGTCCTGATCCTGTTCCTGCCGCCGGCGCTGCTGCTGTTCACGCTGTTCGTGGTGCTGCCGATCGGCGAGGCGGCGTGGTACTCGGGCTTCAACTGGAACGGCTTCGGCAGGCCGACCAACTGGATCGGCTTTGATAATTATCGCTTCGTGCTGGAAACGCGTGCCTTCTGGCTGGCGCTGCGCAACAACGGGCTGATCATCGCGGTCTCGCTCGCGATCCAGCTGCCGCTCGCGCTCACGCTGGCGCTGATGCTCGCCGAGCGCTTTCGCGGTGCGGTAGCGCTGCGCATGCTGTTCTTCATGCCCTACATCCTGGCCGAGATCGCGACCGGGCTGATCTTCAGCTTCGTCTACGATGGCGACTACGGTCTTGTCGCCTCGATCTGGCGCACCTTTGGCGCCGAGCCGCCGCATCTCTTGGCCTCGACCGACACCGCGATGCTGGCCGTGCTGATCGTGATCGTGTGGAAGTATTTTGGCTTCCACATGATGCTGTTCATCGCGGCGCTGCAGAGCCTCGACAAAAGCCTGATCGAGGCAGCACGCATCGACGGGGCAACGCGCTCGCAAGCGCTGCGCCATGTCGTCATCCCCTTGCTCTATCCGACAATCCGGCTCTCCGTATTCTTCGCCATCGTCGGCTCGCTGCAGCTGTTCGATCTGGTGATGCCGCTGACGCGCGGGGGACCGGCGGATTCCTCGAACACAATGGTGAGCTTCCTCTACAACAACGGCATTTCTCGGATGCGGGTCGGCTATGGCAGCGCCATCGGCGTCATCCTATTCGTGATCTGCGTGACCTTTGCGTTCACCTACAAGCGATGGTTCATGCGCGATGAGTAACGCCGATGCCACCCGCGCGCCGTTCGATCCCGCTGGGCTGTTCAAGGTGGCGTTCCTCGCCGTCGTTGCCATCTTCGTGCTGGTGCCGCTGCTAGCGACCTTGCTCGGCGGCTTCAAGTCGCTCGGCGAATTGCGCGTCAATCCGTTCGGCCTGCCGCGGCACTGGGAATGGCAGAATTATGCCGACATCCTGTTCTCTGCCCGTTATTGGCAGCTCCTGCGCAACTCGCTGATCATCTCGACGCTCACGGTGACGTTGACGCTGATCACCGCCTCGATGGCGGCGTTCACCTTCGCCCATGTCAGGTTCTACGGCAGCTCGATGCTGCTGAGCTACCTGACGCTCGGCCTGCTGTTTCCGGCGGCGACCGCCGTGCTGCCGCTGTTCATCAAGGTGCGCGATCTCGGGCTGCTCGATACCTATTTCGGCGTCGCGCTGCCGCAGGTGGCCTTCAGCCTGGCGATGAGCGTTCTGTTATTGCGGCGCTTCTTCAAGGACATCCCTTACGAGCTGCTGGAAGCAGCGCTGGTCGACGGGTGCACCTACATCAAGTTCTTCCGCTATGTGACGTTGCCTCTGTCACGGCCGATCCTGGCGACGGTCGGAACCATCACTTTCGTCAACAGCTGGAACGCCTATCTGCTGCCGCTGGTGATGCTCAACACCGATGCGCTCTATCCCTGGCCGCTCGGCATCATGATTTACCAGGGCGAATATTCGTCCGAATGGCATCTGATCCTCGCCTTCATCACGCTCACCATCCTGCCGACGATCATTCTGTTCCTGCTGGCGCAGAAGCATATCGTCGCCGGCCTCACCGCGGGCGCGGTCAAGGGATGAACGACACCTCACGGAGACAGAAAATGAGAAAAGTTGGCGTCGGAATCATTGGCTGCGGTGTGATCAGCACCGCCTACCTCAAGGCGGCACAGCGCTTCCCGGTGATGGAGGTCAGGGCGTTGGCCGACATGCGGAGCGACGTCGCGGAGAGGCAGGGCGTTGCCTTTGGGCTACCGGCGATGCGGGTCGACCAGTTGCTCAAACGCGACGACGTCGAGATCGTCGTCAATCTCACCGTGCCGCTGGCCCACACCGACATCAGCCTCGCGGTGTTGAACGCGGGCAAGCACGTTCACTCCGAGAAGCCGCTCGGCATCAACGTCGCGGAAGCCCGCAAAGTGATGGATCTCGCCGCGCAGAAGGGCCTTCGCGTCGGCTGCGCGCCCGACACGTTCCTCGGCGGCGGGCACCAGACCGCGCGCAAGCTGATTGACGACGGCGCGATCGGCACGCCCGTGGCGGGGAGCGCCTTCTTCGGCTGCCCCGGTCATGAGCGCTGGCATCCAGCGCCGGGTTTCTATTATTTACGCGGCGGCGGGCCGATGCTCGACATGGGCCCGTACTACATCACCGATCTCGTGCAGCTGCTGGGCCCGGTCGCCAGTGTGATGGGCTCGACCTCGCGCCCAAAATCGGAGCGTCTGGTCACCAGCCAGCCGATGAACGGCACCTGGATTCCGGTCGAAGTCTCGACCCACGTCGCAGGGACGCTCGAGTTCGAGAGCGGAGCCGTCGTCTCGATCGCGATGAGCTTCGATGTGCCGAAGCACCGGCACGCGCCGATCGAGATCTATGGCGACAAGGGCAGCATGCTGGTGCCGGACCCGAACCGCTTCGGCGGCGAGGTGCAGGTCGCGAAGACGGGCGGCGAATTTGAGACGGTGCCGTCGACGCACGGTCATGTCGAAGGCGAGTTCCGTTCCATCGGTGTCGCCGACATGGCTTCCGCGATCCTGAACAACCGGCCACATCGCGCTAGCGGCGCGCTAGCCTTCCACGTGTTGGAGGTGATGGAGGCATTCCAGACCTCTGCCGACGAAGGGCGGCGCGTCAAGATCGAGAGCCGCGTCGAGCGGCCGGCGATGCTGCCGGCCGGACGTGAAACCGGACAGATCGACTGAGGATAGAAGCATGCGCAAGGCAATGATTGTATGGGGCGGCTGGCCAGGACACGATCCCGATCTCTGTGCCTCGACGATCCGCGGCTGGCTTAAGGCGGAAGGTTTCGAGGTGCGGATCGAAACGACGACAGAGGCATTCGGCGATCCCAAGATCCATGACCTCTCGTTGATCATCCCGATCTACACCATGTCGAAGATCGAGAAGGCGGACGCGCTCAATCTCTGCGCCGCGGTGCGTGGTGGCGTTGGGCTCGCGGGCCATCATGGCGGCATGTGCGATGCATTCCGCGAGTCCGTCGAGTACCAGTTCCTGTGCGGCGGGCAATGGGTCGCGCATCCCGGCAACATCATCGACTACAAGGTCGACTTGACGAAGCCGGATGACCCCATCATGAAAGGCCTGAAGAGTTTCGAGCATCGGTCCGAGCAATACTATATGCATGTCGACCCCGCCAACGAGGTGTTGGCGACGACCACTTTCACCGGCGAGCACGCATCCTGGATCGAGGGCGTGGTGATGCCGGTGGTCTGGAAGAAGCGTTACGGCGCGGGGAAGGTGTTCTATTCTTCGCTCGGGCACCGCGCCTACGAACTCGACGTGCCGGAAATCCGGACGTTGATGACCCGCGGCATGCTGTGGGCGGCGCGCGAATGACAGCTGGCGCGACGCAGCCGGCGGTTCGCGCCACGCTGGAGGACGTCGCGCGTGCGGCGGGCGTCTCGCTCGCCACCGTAGATCGCGTCGTCAACCGGCGCGAGGGCGTGCGCGCCAAGACTGTCGCGCGTGTCGAGGCCGCGGTCGCCAAGCTCGGCTATCGCGCCGACGTCGCGGCGGCACGGCTCGCGCGCGGGCAGAGTTTTCGCTTCGCCTTCGTGCTGCCGAGCGGCAGCAACAGCTTCATGACCAGCCTGACCGAGCAGGTCCAGCGCACCGCAGAGTGGCTCGCCGGCCAGCGCGGCTTCATCGACATCCACCATGTCGATGTGTTCGATCCGGACGTGCTCGCCGGCGCGCTGGAGACCTTGTCGCCGGCCTATCAGGGGGTGGCCGTCATCGCGCTCGACCATCCCAGGGTGCGCGCCGCGATCGACGAGCTCGCATCGCGCGGGGTCGCCGTGGTGACCCTTGTGTCGGACGCACCGAGCTCGCGCCGGCTCCATTATGTCGGAATAGACAATCCGGCCGCGGGCCGGACTGCGGCAACGCTGATGGGACGTTTTCTCGCCGGGGGCGAGGGGACGGTTGCGGTGATCGCGGGATCGTTGTCGCTGCGAGATCACACCGAGCGGCAGTTCGGCTTCCATCAGATTCTGTCCAGCGAGTATCCGAAGCTGCGCGCGCTCCCGGTCCTCGAAGGCCGCGACGACAGCGACCGCACACGGGAGCTCACGGCCGCGCTGCTCGCGCGTCATGCCGATCTCCGCGGCATCTATTGCTGCGGTGCCGGGAACCGCGGCATCGCCGACGCGCTCGAGGCCTCGGGCCGCGCGCGCGAGGTGGTCTGGATCACCCATGAGCTGACGCGGCACACGCGGCGTTTTCTGGTGCACGGCACGCTCGATGCCATCATCAACCAGGATCCCGGCCACGAGGCGCGCTCCGCGGCGCGCATCCTGCTGGCGCATTGCTCGGGTGAGCCCATCAGCCCCGACCAGGAGCGCATCCGCATCGACATTTTTCTGCGCGACAATCTGCCGTAATGGCGAGCGCGTCCGAGATCCGCAGGGTGCTTGGCGGCAACGATTGCGCCGCCCATCAATCGCGGCAAGCCTCGGTTGCCTTGCGACGGCTCAGGCAAGAGCCGCAGCCTCCCATGTTCACTCGGTCGCCTCCATGCGGTTTCGGTCCACCACCCACAGCGTCCGTCGCATCATGCCCTCGACAATCGCTGCCGACTCGCTTGGACGCAGATAGATCGCCGTGGACTTGAGCAGCCATGGCAGCACCGCTTGCTCGAGCCGCTCCTCATAGGCGCGGCGCATCATGTCAAATGCCTGCAGGCCGGGTCCCGCCAGGATCACATGGTGTGGGCGCAGCAATGATATCGTTGCCGCGACCGCCTCGGCAAGCGCGCGACCTGCCTGCTGGAATACGTGCTCGAGACGGGGATCGCCGCCCCGCGCTCGCTCGCGCAGGAGGGCCATCTGCGCCTCGGAAGGCTGTTGCGCCGCCGCCGGCGGCAGGTCGAGGAAAGTGCGAGCGTCGCGGTAGAGCGCGTAGTCTGCAAGATGGGCCTCGATACAGCCGCGCTGGCCGCAGCGGCATTGCGGCCCGTTCGATCCCAGTTTGATATGGCCGATCTCGCTGCCGGCGCCGGCGCCCCAGCGCGCTTCGCCGTCGACAACGACGCCCATGCCGACGCCGTGGCCGACCATGATCGTGGCCGAGAGGCCCTGCGCCAGTGATGGATCCGCGGCGGTGAGGGCGAGCGCAACCGCGACAGCGTCATTCGCCATCACGACTTCGGCGTTGAAGGCCTCGCGCACCGGCTTCACCAGATCGACATCGGTGACGGAGAGCGCCGGACTCCACAGGTGCCGGCCAGTATCCGCGTTCACGATCCCCTGCAGGGCAATCCCAATTCCCAACAGGCGATGCCGCGGTGTGGCCGTCGCCTCAAGCATCGCGTCGATCTGCGCTATCACGAGATCGCACAGCGCACCCGCATCGAGAGCTCGCGTTGCGATTTCGAGCCGCGATTGTGCCAGGCCGGAGCCGCTGAAATCCGCGATCAGCGTTTCAATCAGATTCATGCGCAGCGAGACCGCAATGATGCGGCCGAACTCCGGGTTCAGGGTCAGCAGCACGGCGGGCCGGCCACGGCGGCGGCCGTTCAGCCCGTCCGCATCGTCTTCGTCCGTGTCGTCGGGCCATGAGGTTGCCGCTGTCTCGGTCTCGCACAGCAACTCTTCCGCGATCAGGCGCGACGTCAGGCCAGAAACGGCAGGGAAGCTCAATCCCGTGCTCCGAGCGAGCTCCACACGCGGCAACGGCCCCTGGCGTCGCAAGACTTCGACGAGGCGGCCGCGGTTCGAGCCGCGGACGGTGCTTGAAATGCGTCTCGTCGGCTCAATTTGGTCAGCCATGTTGTCTCTTTTATTCATTATGTGAAGTTAATATGGGGGCGGTGGGGGATGTGATCGAAAAAGCACAACAAGAAGGCGACGTCTCCTGGCGATATTTACTAATAAAAAGCGTCATGTACTATCTCCGCTTGAAGAAGGGGCCAGTACATCCCGATTCCGATGTTTTTGCTCTGCGACATTTCTTCGCTTCGTAAATAAAATAAGGCGCAAAAGCAGCCTGAAGCCCTCATCCGGGGTGTCAAAGGGAGGTGAACATGAACGGATCAATGAAGAAATTGCTAGTCCCGTTGCTCGCGACCGCCGCGCTCGCGATGGTGACGGGGATGGCGCAGGCCCAGCAGAAGAAGACCATCGCGCTGGTCACCAACGTTGCGGCCGACTTCTGGACCATCGCCGGCCGCGGGCTCGAAAAGGCGCAGAAAGAACACCCGGAATACAATATCGAACTGATCGTCACCAACGAAGGCACGGCCGCGGGCCAGCGGCGCGAGCTGGACGACCTCTTGGTGCGCGGCGTCGCCGGCATCTCCATCTCGGTCGACGATGCACCGCATGCGACCGAACAGCTCAACAAGGTTGCGGCCAAGACCGTTTTGATCACGACCGATAGCGACGCGCCGCAGAGCAATCGTCTCGCCTATATCGGCACCGACAACGTCGCGGCCGGGCGACAAGCAGGCGAAGAGATCAAGAAGGCGCTGCCGAACGGCGGCAAGATCGCGCTGTTCGTCGGCACGATGGACGCGGACAATGCCCGCGAGCGGGTACAGGGGATCAAGGACGCGATCGCCGGCACCAAGGTCGAGCTGGTCGACGTGTTCACCGACCAGGTGGACTTCGCCAAGGCCAAGGCGAACATCGAGAACGTGCTCGTCAAATATCCCGACATTGCGCTGTTGTCCGGCCTTTGGAGCTACGAGACACCGCTGATCTATGACGCGGTCAAGGCGGCGGGCAAGGCCGGCAAGGTGAAGATCGTCGGCTTCGACGAGGACCAGCGCACGCTGCGGGGAATATCCGACGGCACAATCGAATCCACTGTCGTGCAGCAGCCGTACGAATTCGGGTACCTCTCCGCCACCAACATCATCAAGACGCTGAACGGCGACAAGTCCTGGATTCCGGCTGACAGCAAGCTGATCGTGCCAACCCAAGTGATCAGCAAATCCAACGTCGCGGAATTCACCGCAAATCTGAAAGGCCTGTTGAAGAAGTGACTTTCAGCGCCTTTCGACGCCCGGTGGCACGGCCGCCGGGCGTCGAGGCGGGAGGAAATGAATGGCGGAAATCCTGTTCGAACTCGCCGGAATCAGCAAGTCCTATCCCGGGGTCATGGCCCTCGACGACGTCAGCCTGCGCGTGTACCGCGGCGAGGTGTTGGGCTTGATCGGCGAGAACGGTGCCGGCAAATCGACGCTGATGCGCGTGCTGGGAGGCGTGGTCGCGCCGAGCAAGGGCGTGATCCGCATTGGCGGCGTCGACCACGCCCGCATGACCGTGAACGAGGCGACGCAGGCCGGCATCGCCTTCGTGCATCAGGAGCTGAACCTTTTCGAAAATCTCGACGTCGCCGCGAACGTCTTCATTGGACGCGAGAGGCTTGTTGGCGGTCCGCTGAAGCTGGTGGACGACGCGGAGATGCGCGCCCGCGTCACTCCGCTGCTGGAGCGGCTGGGCGCCGATTTCACCCCGGACACGCTGGTCGACAACCTGTCGATCGCCGAGCGTCAGCTGGTGGAGATCGCCAAGGCGCTCTCGATCGACGCCCGCGTGATCATCATGGACGAGCCGACCTCCAGCCTGACGATTTCGGAGACTGAACGGCTGCTCGAGGTGATTGCCGACCTTAAGGCGCACGGTATCTCGGTGATCTACATCTCTCACCGGCTCTGCGAGATCATGACCTGCGCCGACCGCGTCGTGGTGCTCCGCGACGGGCGCACGGTGGGAGAGCTGCCGCGGGACAGGCTGAGCCATGCCGCCATGATCCGGCTGATGATCGGTCGCGACCTCAAAGCGCTGCATTCGCCGCCGAAACGGCCGCCGCAGCCGGGCGGCTGCGACATCGTCGGCCTCGTGACATCGGCCTTTCCCGACCGGCAGATCGATCTTTCCGTGCGGCATGGCGAGATCCTCGGGCTGGCAGGGCTCGTCGGTGCCGGTCGCACTTCCTTGGCTCGTGCGGCTTTCGGCATTGACCCGCCGCTCGGTGGCGAGATCAGGATCGACAACGCGCCGGTCGATGTCGCATCGCCGCAGGACGCGATCAGGCAAGGCATCTATCTGATGCCGGAGGACCGCAAGAAATCCGGGCTCGTGCTGGAGCTGCCGATCCGGGAGAACGTGACGCTCGCCAGCCTGCTGAATTATGCGCGGATGTGGCTGGTCAGTGGCCCGGCCGAGCGCAAGGTCGCGAAAGAGCAGGTGAGGCGCCTCTCCATCAAGGTGCCGAGCATCGATATGGAGGCCGTGACGCTCTCCGGCGGCAACCAGCAAAAGGTCGTCCTGGGCAAGTGGCTTTCGATGCAGCCGCGCGTGATGTTCTTCGACGAGCCGACCCGTGGCGTCGATGTCGGTGCCAAGAGCGAGATCTACGCGCTGATGCGCGAGCTTGCGGACCAGGGCGTTGCGATCGTGATGATTTCTTCGGACATGGAGGAAGTCATAGGCGTCTCCGATCGGATCGCGGTGATGCATGAAGGGAGCGTCAGCGGCGTGCTCGAGCGCCCGCAGTTCAGCGAATACAACGTGTTGCAGCTTGCAATCGGGCAGGCGCCGGACACCGTGGAAGCGGCCGCGCCATGAACAAGAAAGAACTCGGCCTGGGTCTGCTGCTCGTGGTGATCTCCGCCGTGACGGGCGCGATCAATCCGGCATTCCTGTCGCTGGTGAACTTGCTGAACATGGCCAACCTGATCGGCCTGTTCGGTGTATTTGCGCTTGGCGAGGGGCTGGTGATCATCACCGGCGGCATTGACCTCTCGCTTGGCTCGATGTTCGCGCTGCTCGGCGTCGTATTCATCGACCTTCTGACGACTTTTCAGGTCCCTTGGCCCTTGGCGCTGCTGGCCGTGTTGCTGGGCGGTCTGGCGCTGGGCGCAATTCAGGGGTTGCTCGTCACCCGGCTGAAGATGCAGCCCTTCATCGTGACGCTGTGCGGGTTGCTGATCTATCGCGGCGCCGCCCGCTACTACACGAGCGACTCGACACGCGGCTTCGGCTATGGCGACGAGGCCGGAACGCTGAGCAGCATTGCCTCCGGCAATGTGGCGGGCATCCCGAACACCTTCATCCTTCTGATCATCCTTGCGCTCGTCCTCGGTGTGGTGCTGCACCGCTCGGTCTACGGGCGCTGGCTCTATGCCGTCGGCAAGAACGAGGAAGCGGCTCGCTTCTCGGGCATCAACACGAATTTCGTGATCGCAACCGCCTACATCATCAGCGGCGGGCTCGCCGGAGTTTCCACAGTATTGTTCGTGTTCTACACGAACTCGGTGTCGCCGAGCTCATTCGGCAATTTCTATGAGCTCTACGCGATCGCTGCCGCCGTCCTCGGCGGGTGCAGCCTGCGCGGCGGCGAAGGCTCCATTCTCGGCATCGTCCTGGGGACCGCGCTGCTGCAGGTGTTGCAGAACCTCGTGAATATCCTGGGCATTCCCAATTCCCTGAACTTCGCGGTGATGGGGACGGTGATTCTGATCGGCGTGCTGGCGGATCATCAGTTGCAGGCCCGACGGCGGCGCAACATGGCGCTGGCCGGCCTCGCCCGCATGGCGCCGAGATCGACACTTGAACGACAGCAGGGCGCAGCACCGCGCGGCGTGGACGCGCTGCCGGCGAGAACGGGCGACCAAGCATGAGGGATTCGGCTCCAGTTGACACAGAGCGGCTTCGTGGGCGCGGCTGCGACGGTGTGCTGGGGAAGGAGCGCGTTCCAGGCTCGAGGGCTTGGCGGGAACGTGAGGCACGAATGACAAAGCCTGAGACGGCGGGAGGAGAAAAATGTTGCCCAGGTTTGTGAACACCGCATGTGCGTGGGGTGTGGGGATTGCTTTGTCATCGCTGATTGGCGGTGCGGTACACGCGGCCGATTTTTCAACGAAAGCGCCGCCTGTTCCTTATGCTGAGACCGAAGATTTCTGGACAAGACCATACTTGTTTGGCGATCTCGGCAGGACCAGGCTCAAGGAGCAGGGCATCGATCTGGGCCTGACGCTGGGTAATGAAACCGTCGGCAACCTGTCGGGCGGAGACAGGAACACCGCGGCCAATGCTGGACAATTGTGGTTCGGTGCCAAGCTCGATATGGCGAAGCTTGCCGGCATCCCGGGCGGCACGGTCGGCCTCACGCTGGTCCAGCGTTTCGGCGACAACCTGAATACCGAGGCTGGCATTCCGGCCTTGCAGCTGACCAACGAAGTTTTCGGCCGCGGCAATATCTTTCGCCTGACCCAACTCTATTATTCGCAGAAGCTTTTCAATGATCAGCTTGAACTCAAGGGCGGCCGTCTTCCAGTCGGCTCCGACTTCTTCTTCGGTCTGTGCGAGTTCATCAACCTGACCTTCTGCGGCGGCCAGCCCGGCAACATCCAGGGCGGCTACATCTATAACTGGCCGGTGAGCCAATGGGCCGGTGTCGTCCACTACAACTTCGCCAGGGATTTCCAATTGTCGGTCGGCGTCTACGACGCCAATCCGACTTATCTGACCACGTCGGATCCCAGCATCTACTTCTTGCCGGGCGTCCCTGGCTCGAACCGCGCCTCGGGTGTGATGGTGCCGGTGGAGTTGGTCTGGGCGCCGAAGGGTCCCCTCAACGGGACCTGGAGATTGGGCGGCTGGTATGACAGCGCGTCGACGATCGATGGTGGCCTTCCAGGTGTCATTCAGGTCATCCCTGGCGTCGGTGGTGTCCCGGACCAGTTTCTGGGAGATCAAAGAGGCCGCTACGGCGTCTATGAGTCGATCCTGCAGCGCTTGACCGTTGACGGGCCCGGGGCGGTGGGTTGGTATACCTTCCTCAATACGACCGTCGCCGATCACAGGACAGCGTTCCAGGACTACCAGATCGCCTTGGGCTTCAGGCACACCGGAACGTTCTCCTGGCGTCCCCAGGACGAAGTTGGGTTCGCGGTAGGCACGACCCACGTCAATACGGCCGCCCTCAGTCCTAATGCGGGCGGAAACGAAGTTCCGATCGAAGTCTGGTACGGCTGGCAGGCAACCGGCTGGATGAACCTCAAGTTCGATGCGCAGTATGTCATCAATCCTGGCGGGCGCGGGTTTAATGCTGCCGGCGTGAAGACCGACAATGCCTGGGTCCTTGGCATGCGAACCGAGGTCCACTTCTGATGCTGTGCTAGCCGTCCGGGTCAAAAGCCTAGACGACTCTGACTCGAAAGGTGAGTGCATGCCCGGATACGGGCATGCCGAGCCCGGATTCGATCCGCAACCGGTTGGAGCTGCGGGATCGACATTGCTGTCCCTTGCGCGATACGAACCTCATTTTAGTCGAACGGCGCGCGCGTTCAGGCCATGGATGCGTAGATCCGCGCGGGAAAGCGTGCAGCGGTCGAGCGACTTGCGGTGCGCCGGGCTTCCAGAAGCACGACAATTATACGCACATTGCGTCCGGAAAGGACTTGTCGGCCAGGATCAGCGCATCGGATGATCGGAGCCCAGCGGTGATCAAGAAGAGGAGAGATGTGAAGGACTTCACACGGCGGCCCCGAGCCTTGCACTAGTCAGGACTGAGACAGTCTCAATCGGGGTTCACATGAAACTTCTGATGATCTCAGGCCTGACCGCCCTCGCACTCTTCTTGGCTGCAACGAGCATTCCGCGAGCACATCCGCCATCGGTGAGTCATACAGAGATGCCCACTGTGCAAGAGATGCAAAAGATGGCGCAACAAAGCAAACTGCCAGTTGAGGATTTCGAGGATCGATCACTGGTGTTTCCAAGGGGAACACAGCGGTAGAGAGAATGCTGCCATGGCATCTCGAACCAACCACGGTTCGAGCGTGCGTTGCGCAGCTCGCGTGCTATCGAACAGCTTGATGGGGCTGGCGGCTGGTCCGCTTGCGAGAGCAGCAATATCTCAAGTGTCTTCCTAAGGACTCATGAAGATCGGGTTGATCCCAACAGGATCCCCGGACAGTCCGAAGGATTGAAGCTCCGCACGGTGGAGGTCGATCTCAAGGACAGCCAATAGTAACCCGAGCGCGGCGACGATGTAGATGAGCACGGGCGACGCGGCCTGGCTGGCGGGATCGCGATTTCGCGGCAAAGTGCGAAAGTGCCACAACCGCGAGATAAGCTGCCGATATGCTTTCGGATGCAGTTGCATGTTCGGCCTCAATTGGTGAGGGGCCTTTGGCAAGCCTGCGACCACGCAGCTCGCCATTCAAGGCGCCGCTTGTCGCAGCCTGGAACCGGACATGAGCTCCCTTCGTTGAGCTGGATCAAGTGGGATGGTTTTCTCCCCGGGAGCCGAGCCTGCCGGGTGTTTCGCTGTGATCATCTCCGGCGGCAGTGGATTGGGACCTTGCGCCTCGCGACCCTGCTTTTGACAGCATCGCTGCTCCCGGCGCTGCAACCCGCGCAAGCGCAGTTGGCGGGACACGGCGGACCTGTCCGTGCGATCGCCGTCTCGGCCGATGGCAAGACTGTTTTGTCGGGTAGCTTCGACACTGCAGCGATCCGATGGTCGCTGGCGACCGAGTCCGCCGAGCAGGTCCTTCGCTTCCATTCGGATGCGGTGAATGCGGTTGCCTTCCTCGGAGATGGAAGAATGGCAACGGCTGGCGCGGACGGCCAGATTGCGATTTGGACGCCAGGCCGGCCGCAGCCCGACCGGGTTCTCGAAGGCCATACGGGGCCCATTGTCGGGCTCGCCGTTTCGCCCGATGCGTCGGAGCTTGCATCGGCCTCGTGGGACCATACCGTGCGGCTATGGTCTCTTTTGGATGGTACGTCGCGCGTGCTGGAGGGGCATTCGCAAAACGTCAATGCCGTTGCCTTTACGCCGGATCGACTATCGCTCGTGAGTGTCGGCTACGACCTGACGGCGCGGGTCTGGCATTTGGCGGATGGGACATCGGAGATTGCAACGTTGCCGGCGTCATTGAACGCAGTTGCGATAGCGCCGGATGGCGAAATCGTCGCGGGCGCGGCAGACGGCAAGCTGCGCATGATGACCTCGGATGGCAGGGAGAGCGGCGAGGTCATGGCCGCCGCTGCGCCGATCGTGTCCTTGGCGGTTTCGCATGACGGCGTCTTGATCGCCGCGGCCGGAATTGGCGGAACCGTGGCGATCGTCGATCGCAAGGCGCGCAGCGTGCTGCGCACGCTCGTTGGGCCCGGAATGCCGGTCTGGTCAGTTGCGTTCCTGCCCGATGGCGCAACGTTGCTGACCGGCGGCGCCGACGGCAAGATCAGGCGCTGGAATGTGCTAACTGGCGAAGCCACCGGCTCTAACCTCCTGGGCACGCCGGCGGATCCGCTTGCCGCCTATGCCGGCGATCACGGCGCCGAAGTCTTCAGGGCCTGCGTCGCCTGCCACACGTTGTCGGAGACGGAGGTCCAGCGCGCCGGCCCGACGCTTGCCCGACTTTACGGTCGGAAGATCGCCTCGCTGCCGGGCTATCGCTTCTCCGAAGCGCTCAAGGCGATGGACATCGTCTGGACGCCGGAGACCGTCTCCAAGCTGTTCGAGATCGGGCCGAACGCCTATACGCCCGGCACGAAGATGCCGGAACAACACATCGGCTCGGCCGAGGATCGCCGGGCGCTCACGGATTTTCTCGGCCGCGCGGCATCGAAGTAGGGCGCTAATACGCCGGCCATTGCTCCACGGGAATGTTCGTTAACTCCGGGCGCTCTCTAAACATGCGGGCGACGTCGACGCTGGGATGCTCCTTGAGCGCCTCCACGACACACTGATTGACATATTTCCGGCGCGACAGCCACTTGATCTGCTTGCCCTTCGCCTCTGCCTTGCAGGCAACGATCGCCTGCTTGAGCGCAATCTTCTCGGCCTTGGTGAGGGCGGCAGCCTCTGCTGCACCGGCGGCAAGGACAGTGGCGACAAGGCACGGCAGCAGGAGCATCATGAAACGTGGCATGCGGCTAATCCTTGTTCTCGCGTCGGCGCAGGTAATCATCAGTCGTCCGTGGCGGCGCGCGTTCCGGCACGCCCTGGAACGGATCGAACTGCTGTTCGCTCATCAGGATGACGCGACAGTCGGCGCACATTCGCAAGGCCTCGAGCCTCTTGTCGCCGGCAGGATACATCCAGTGCCGACCCTCGAGCTTTGCCGCAATCCGATCGATCGTGCTCTTCACGCCGAACGGGATGCCGCAACGGATACACAGCGCGGGCTCTTCTTCCTTGATCACGACCGTAGACGCGCGCGCTGCGCGGAAATCGATCTGCGGCTTCAGCGTGATGACCTTTTCGGGGCAGGTGCTCTGGCACAGGCCGCATTGCACGCAGGCGTCTTCGACGAACTTGAGCACAGGCCGCTCGGGATCGTCGCGAAGCGCGCCGGTCGGGCACGCCGAAACACAGGACAGGCACAGTGTGCAGCCATCCGTCTTGACGCTGATCGCGCCAATCGGAGCGCCCTGCGGCAAAGCGATCACATCGACCGGCTTTGGTGCCAGGCGGTGC
Source organism: Bradyrhizobium sp. B117 (assembly GCF_038969555.1). Lineage (NCBI taxonomy): Bacteria > Pseudomonadati > Pseudomonadota > Alphaproteobacteria > Hyphomicrobiales > Nitrobacteraceae > Bradyrhizobium > Bradyrhizobium sp. B117. The sequence goes on along the minus strand of NZ_CP152414.1, from coordinate 6,347,823 downwards.
AATTCGCTGAGGGCAAATCGCAGCAGATCGCGCCGCTTTCCGACAGTCCTAAAGGTCGCGGGCGGCTCGACCGTTGCAAGCATCTCGATTCCGCCCAGTTGCGCACCCAGCGCGTCGGGATCGTCCGTTTCGATCGTCGCGACACGGTGTCCATCGAATCCGAGGCCCGCAAGAATGGCTTCGGCCATCGCGATCGTCTGCAATAGTCCGGTCACCTCGTGACGCGGTCTTGCGCGCAGCAGAAAACGCACGGCTGACGCACCATAGGCAAATGCGCCGATCACCGCTTCGAGCCCGACCTGTGTCAGCTCGTTGACGGCGAGGGGAAGCACGTTAGCCGGCAATCCGTCGCCGTGACGGGCGAGCGCATCGATCAGCGGCGTACCGTGCTGGCTGTCATGCAGCATCACCACCGGATGCGCGCCGCCGGCCTCGTGATAAGTGAGCAACATGGCGCGCAGGATCTGTAACTGGGTATCGGCGGGCGGCAGCGCGTAGGATACGGCGCCCGTGGGGCAGGCGGCAGCGCATTGCCCGCAGCCTGCGCAGACTTCCGCGTTGACAGCGACATGGTCGCCAGCAGGCGTGATCGCGCCGGTCGGGCACAAATCGAGGCAGCGATGGCACCCGGTCAGCTTCGAGCGCGAATGTGCGCAAAGGCCGGGCGTGAAGTCGACATATCTCGGCTTGTCAAAGCTGCCGATGAGATCTCGCGCAGCAAGTACCGCGCGCAGCACGGCGGCGGGATCCTTGGGATCTGCGCGCAAGTAGCCGTCGCGCAGATCATGCGCGGGAAACAGCGGCGGCTCGCCGGAGAGGTCAAGCATGAGATCGCAGCGCGAAGTTGCGGCGTTGCGTGGGGGTTCGAACACGAAGCGGTCGCGCGAGGAGGGGCGGGGCCGCGCATAGTCGTCGATCGTGAACTCGAAGGCGCCGAAATGTCCTTTCGCGTCGCGGATGGTTCCCTTCACGATCGGGAAGACCGTCGCTGCAGGCGGTGTGATGTCTGTCGGTTGCTTGAGCATGACCGTGACATCAAGATGGTCCGCAAGCAGCCGTCCGGCCTCGATTGCGGCCTCGTCGCGTCCATAGATCAGGATGACGCCGTCGCTCGACATCGTGACGAGCGGATAGTCCGGTCTCGGAATCGCAGCCGCCGCGAGCAGCGCGGACATCTTGGCACCCGTATCCGCGCCATCGCGCGACCAGCCCGCCGTCTCGCGGATATTGACGTAAGTGATCCCGTTAGGGCGTTCGCCGGCCTCATCGGAGAACTGAGCCGCCTGCTGCGTGCAGGCGACCGTCAGCGGGCCATCCACTTTTGCGGCGGTGCGGAAATGATCGAGCTCCGCACCGCAGAGATGTCGAAAGCTCTTGATCTCACAATTGGGGCAGCCACGCCGGATCGCCGCCGTGTCGAGGCGCATCGTGTCCTCACACGAGCAGATCAGGACGGTCTTCGCTGGTTGCTCCAGGTGAATCCCTCCGTCAGTGCGGCCCGGGCTTAGCGGACTCGCGCCGTTCCCTTGCCTCGTATAGATTTTCACTATCGGGAAGAAAAGGAAAGTGGAGGACGGCCTTGCCGTCGCGCCCTACCAGCCATGTTTCCCTGGCGGAACCGATCCATCTGCCGCCGCCGTTCGCGCTCGTCCGGTTGCGCGAGGCCGGGGACGCCTTTGCCCACGCTTGCCGCACTGCACCCGAAAACGGCGCTGGCACGCTGGTCTATGTCGGGCGGTTCGATCTTGCCGAGTTCGCCGTGGTGCTCGAGCCGGGCGAACCCTTGAGGACCGCGCGACGCGCCTTCTACGCCGGCATGGTCGCGCTCACCGACGCGCTCCGCGCCTATGCACCGCCGAACAAGACAGTGGCGATCGACTGGCCCGACGCGGTCAACATCGACGGCGGGCTGGTCGGCGGTGGGCGGATGGGGTGGCCGTCGACGGCGCGCGAGGACGAGCCGCCCGCCTGGCTGGTGTTTGGCGCCATGATCCGGACGGTCGCAATGGCCGACCAGGGGCCCGGCGTTCATCCGCTCGCATCCGCGCTCGACGAGGAGGGGTTTGGCGAAGCCGGAGCGGTGCAGGTGACCGAGAGCTTCGCGCGGCATCTGATGAGGGTCTTCGATGGTTGGCAGGTCGATGGCTTCGACAGCGTTGCGCGGGACTATCTCAGTCGCATGGCCCGCGAGCGGAAAATGGTATTGCGGATCGATGATTGCGGCGATCTCCTCACACGCCGTCTCAACACTGACCGGACTGAGAGGAGCGAACTCGTCAAAGCGCTAGCCACGCCGTCTTGGCTCGATCCGAAGCTCGGAGGGCCAAGGCTGTGAGACTCTTGCGCACCATCGCGCTCGATCCTTCCGACACCTTCGTGTTCGACGTGGCGTCCGTATCAGGCGAATGGGCCGTATCCGGCGCCTTCCGCTTCTGCGATCTGGATCCGGCGAGGCTGAGCGGCAAGGCACGCGCGGCGTTCCGCGGCGGGTTCCTTGGAGTGCAATCCTGGGGCTGGTCGACGCTGGTGCAGATTGTGCCGGCAACGGAGGACGATTGCCGGACGCTGATCGAGCTCCTCGCCGGGCAACTCATGGATCGTTTCGGCGCGCCGGATCTGGCAACCGCGCGGGGGGCTGCGGAAGAGGAGGTTGCCTTTGCGCAAGCCCTTTGCACGCATCCAGTTAGTTCGCTCATTGCCGTCCACCGCTCGGTGAGCGACGGCGAGGTCCGCGAGTCCTTCCGGAGGCTGCAACTGCGGGAAGGGCAGGGCCATGGCAAGGCATTCTCATTCATGGAGGTGGAGGACGACGTCGAGCACGACCATGATCTTCACCCTGCCGATATGGGCCAGGAGCCGCGGAATCGATGAAGGATTTCTGGATCGCGTGTGGTCACCATCTGCTCGATCGCGACGAGAGCGGTGGACTCTGCGTCACGGATGAATTCCTGAAGGCTTATTTTGCCCGTCCCGAGCTGATGCCGCCGGACGACGCATGCCCGGTCGAACGAAGGCTGCACCGCGAGTTGCTCGCTGGTCCGCGCCAGCCAGTGGACGTTGACGAGATCGCTGCGATCGCCGATGCGGACGCACGCGAAAACTGGCGGTTCGTGCTCGCCTTTCGCGATCTCCTGCTGCGGCATCCGACGCTCGAGGCTGCTTACCTTGCTACGGTCCGGTCGCGGACCAACGATCTGCCGCCGCTGTTCGTCAATCAGCTCGTGCACGTGATTCTGCGCAATGCGCTGGATGGCTGCGATGATCCATTCGTACCGCGTGCCGCCGAACTGTTCTTCCGGCCGCAGCGCGTCCTGCCGCACGAGCAGGCCTTGCTGCTCGGCGATGAAGAGGTGGTCGGCGGCCAGAGCCCGACCCCAGTGCTCTCGCTGATGTCAATGCTGGGAGCCGTAACCGACGCCCAGCTTGACGTGCTGAACGAGGAGAATGCCGACGAGTATTGGCAGCGCAGCGACCATTTCGACATGGCGTTCGACCTCACCGCGGGTGACCGCGGCCCGCATGCGCTGGCGCAGGCGATGCGACGCTGGATTTCCCATCTGCTAGCGGTCGACGTCGCCATCGAGCCGTTGCGCGAGCTGCAGGATGAGCAACTCAGCTGGTATGTGGGGCTGGACACGGACGCCACGGCTCTCGGCGACCGTCTCTGGCATGGCGAGCAGCTCGACGAACTCAGCGCCGGACGCGTGCTCGCGTTGTTTCGCCTGACGTTTGCGGACAGCGGTGCAGCCATAGCGAGTATGCAGGGCGAGCCGGTCCATCTCATCCTGGCGATGACGCCGGACCAGAAGCTCCGGATGAAGCCGCAGAATCTGCTCACGGGGCTGCCGATCAAACGCCTGGAGATGGTAACGTGACCCCCGCCGCGCTGCCGGTTATGTGCATTCCCGTCGGCATCGTGGTCGAGCGGCGCAAGGCGGACTCGCCGTGGGCTGACTTCGTCTGGCGCTGCGTCGCCGTGCTGCCAGATGAGCCCGAGACAAAGCCCTGGACGGTGCTCCGCGAAGAGGACGGCAAAATCCTGTTTTATGCCGGCAGCGCGGCGGTTGATCTCTATCCATCCGAGACTGCGCGCTACCGCGACAATCTCGCCTCGGGGGCGCCGTGCATCTGGACCGTGCTGTCACCCGCGGAAGGCATCTGGCCTTATTCGGTGGCGGCCGCCACCGCCGATCCTGCGGAGGGCGAGGCGTTCACCGAGGCCGGCGCCAATCTCGTCGAGGCGGTGCCGATGCCGGAGGTGCTGCGCGCGGCGATTGAAAGGTTCGTGGCCGAGCACCACGTCGAACGTGAGTTCTTCAAGCGCAAGCGGCGGCAGGCCGATCCAGAGGCGCTGGCGCGCCGGCAGCACGAGGGCGGACACGAATGAGTGATGACAAGTTCCTGGCGCGCTGGTCCCGTCGTAAGCACGAGGCAAGCGCGAACGCCACGCAGCCGGACCCGGCAGTGCGCGACGACATGCAGTCGGCACCGGTGTCCGTCGCGAAAGCCGACGAAGCGGAGTTCGACCTGTCGAGCTTGCCCTCGATCGACTCGATCACGTCGGCAACTGACATCAAGGCCTTTCTGCACAAAGGTATTCCGCGGGAGCTGACGCGTGCGGCGCTTCGTCGCGCCTGGAGCGCCGATCCGGCCATTCGCGACTTCGTCGGGCTCGCGGAGAACGCCTGGGATTTCAACGATCCCTCTGCGATGCCGGGTTTTGGCCCGCTGGATTGTTCCGAGGGAGAACTGGCCGCACTCGTGGACAGGATCGTCGGTGGCCTCAGCAAGTCGGCCGAGACGCTGTCTGAGGCTCCTGTTGAAGTCACGGATTCTTCGTCAGAATTGAGCCGAGCCGAGACGCCGCGCGATGACCTCGTCGCCGAAAAGGCGGCGACCACCGAACCCGTACCTGCTCCTGCTGCAACGCAACTAACGGACGCCGAAAGCACTAAGACCGAACAGGCATCGGCTCGGCGCCGCGCGCACGGCGGCGCGCTGCCCTGCTAGGTCCCCCGACGAAAGGCCATAGCCTCGGACTATGGGGCAATTGACCCCCCGTCAGGCCGGGACTACGCTTCGCTAGCGCTTTGTAACAAAAGCAAAATCAGCACCTGGGACTTGGATGGGAGGTCCACGTGCGTGATGATGGCCTTGAGCGAGCCATTAACGCCGTTGGCGGCGTTGCTGAGCTTGCGCGCAAAATCGGCATCAGCCAGCCCTCCGTTTCGAACTGGAACAAAGTGCCCGCACAACGGGTGATTGCGGTCGAAGCGGTCACAGGCGTATCGCGCAATCACCTGCGGCCGGATCTCTACAGCGAGCCGCTTTTGCTCGAAGAGGCGATTGATCCCGTCGATGCGGCGCGTGCGCAGGAGTATCTATTGCTCGCGACGCTGTTGTCCGCAGCACCGTCAAGAAGGCTGCTCGATCAACTCTCCGCATTGACCGGCGATACGACGCCGCTCGGGCGCGCACATGTTGAGCTGGCCGAAGCGGCGGCCGGTGCGGTCGCAGCCAAGATCGAGCGCGAATATTTCGACCTGTTCGTCGGTCTCGGCCGCGGCGAGATCTTGCCCTATGCCTCCTACTACCTGACTGGGTTTCTCAACGAGCGGCCACTGTCGCGCCTGCGCGCCGACCTCGCAGCGCTCGGGATCGAGCGCGTCGCGATCAATTCGGAGCCGGAGGACCACGCCGCGATCCTGTGCGAGATCATGGCCGGCTTTGCGGCAGGGCGCTTCGCGGCGTCATCAGATACGCAGCGCGCCTTCTTCGAGAAGCACCTCGCGCCCTGGATGGGGCGATTGTTCGCCGACATCGAGCGCGCTGGGGGCGCCACCTTCTATCGTGCGGTCGGCGCGCTCGGTCGCGCTTTTATGGAGATCGAGACAGAAGCATTCACATTCGCCAACTGACCCGCACGCGCGGGTCCGGGAGAGATGCGATGAGTGAAGACAGCAAAACCACGGTCGGGCGCCGCGACTTTCTGCGCAAGGTCGGCATCGGCACGGTGGGTGCCGGCGCGACCCTCGCGACACCGCTGGTCGGGTCCGCCGAGGCCGACAGCGAAACCAACGATGAGAAGCGCAAGGCGCGCTACAAGGAGACCGATCACGTCAAGGCCTTCTACCGCGTCAATCGCTATCCGGCTAAGGGAGGCTGACCGTGCTGATCAAGCGAACACACCAGCATTCCCCGCGCCACGGCTCCGTCGCAGAGTCCCTTGCAGGTCAGGGTGGCGGTCTCGACCGCCGTAGTTTCCTGCGCAAATCCGGTCTTGCCGGCGGCGCGCTCGCAGCGCTTGGCACCCTGCCGGTCGGCAACGTGCGCAGGGCGGAGGCAGCGATGGCCGGTCCGCTTACTGCCGGCGCGACCGTGCGCAAGACCATCTGCACGCATTGCTCGGTTGGGTGCACGGTGACGGCTGAGGTCCTGAACGGGGTATGGATCGGCCAGGAGCCAAGCTGGGATTCCCCGATCAATCGCGGCTCGCATTGCGCCAAGGGCGCCTCCGTGCGCGAACTCGTGCATAGCGAGCGGCGGCTGCGCTATCCGATGAAGCTGGTGGACGGGCAGTGGACCCGCGTGTCCTGGGACACTGCGATCAACGAGATCGGCGACAAACTTCAAGCAGTACGTGAGAAGTCGGGCCCCGATTCCGTTTATTGGCTCGGCTCGGCCAAGATGACCAATGAAGGCGCCTACCTGTTCCGCAAGCTGGGGGCGTTCTGGGGAACCAACAACACCGATCACCAGGCCCGCATCTGCCATTCAACGACCGTCACCGGCGTCGCCAATACCTGGGGCTACGGCGCGATGACCAACAGCTACAATGATATCCGCAATGCGAAGACACAGGTCATCTTGGGCGGCAATCCGGCCGAGGCTCATCCGGTCTCGTTGCAGCATCTGCTCGAGGGCAAGGAGCTGCAAAAGGCCAACTTTGTCGTCATCGACCCGCGTCTGACGCGCACGGCCGCACACGCGACCGACTATGTGCGCATGCGGCCGGGCACCGACATCCCGGTGCTCTACGGCCTGATGTGGCACATCCTCCAGAACGGTTGGGAGGACAAGGAATTCATCCGGCAGCGCGTCTACGGGTTCGACGACCTCAAGAAGGAGGTTGAGAAATGGCCTCCGGACGAGGTCGAACGCGTCACCGGCATTCCTGGCGAGCAGCTCAAGCGCGTCGCCAAGATGTTCGCCACCGAGAAGCCGGCGACGTTGATCTGGGCCATGGGCCAGACCCAGAAGACCGTCGGCACCGCCAATGTGCGGGCGAGTTGCATCGCGCTTCTGATGACCGGCAATGTCGGCGGAGCGGGCATGGGCGCCAACATCTTCCGTGGCCACGACAACGTGCAGGGCGCGACCGATGTCGGGCTCGATATCGTCACGCTGCCCTTCTACTACGGCCTCGCCGAGGGCGCCTGGAAGCACTGGTCGCGGGTATGGGAGGTCGACTACGAATTCCTGAAGTCGCGCTTCGATACCAAGCAGATCATGGAAACACCCGGCATCCCGCTGACCCGCTGGTTCGAGGCGGTGACGCTGCCGAAGGATCAGGTCGCGCAGAAAGACAATGTGAAGGCGGTGTTCGTGCAGGGACATGCCTCCAACAGCATCACCCGCATCCCTGAATCCCTCAATGGCTTGAAGGCGCTCGAGCTGCTCGTCATCGCCGATCCGCATCCGACGACCTGGGCCTCGCTCTCCGTTGAGGCAGGACGCAAGGATGGCGTCTACATTCTGCCGGTCGCCACGCAGTTCGAGTGCAAGGGATCGCGCGTCGCCTCCAACCGCTCGCTGCAATGGGGCGAGCAGATCGTGAAGCCGATCTTCGAGTCGAAGGATGATCTCGAAATCATCTATCGCTTGGCGAAGAAGTTCGGCTTCGCCGACCAAATGTTCAAGAATATCAAGGTCGAGAACAATCTTCCTGAAGCAGAGGATGTACTGCGCGAGATGAACCGCGGCAGCTGGTCGACCGGCTATTGCGGGCAATCACCCGAGCGCCTCAAGGCGCACATGAAGAACCAGGCGAAGTTCGACATGCTGACGATGCGGGCGCCGAAGGACGATCCCGAGGTCGGCGGCGATTATTACGGTCTGCCCTGGCCGTGCTGGGGATCACCGGAGGTCAAGCATCCCGGCACGCCGTTGCTCTACAACACCAATCTGCACGTGATGGATGGCGGCGGCACGTTCCGGCCGCGGTTTGGCATCGAGCGCGAGGAGAAGCTGCCGGACGGCACGACGCGGAAAGTCAGTCTGCTCGCGGACGGCTCGTACTCGCTGGGATCGGCAATCCAGGACGGCTACCCGGAATTCACGCTGGCGAGCCTGAAGAAGCTGGGCTGGGACACCGACCTCACTGAAGCGGAAATGGCCGTGATCAACAAGGTCAATCCCGCCAATCCGGACACAGTGTCGTGGTCGCTCGATCTGTCGGGCGGCATCCAGCGCGTTGCACTGGCGCATGGCTGTGTTCCCTACGGCAACGGCAAGGCGCGCATGAATGCGTTCGGCTTGCCCGATCCCATTCCGGTCCATCGTGAGCCGATCTACACGCCGCGCGTCGACCTCGTCGCCAAATATCCGACGCTGCCCGACGCCAAGCAATTCCGGATGCCCAATATCGGGTTCTCCGTGCAGAAGGCTGCGGTGGAGAAAGGCGTTGCGAAACAGTTCCCGCTCATCCTGTCGTCCGGCCGTCTGGTCGAGTATGAGGGGGGCGGCGAGGAGACGCGCACCAATCCGTGGCTCGCCGAATTGCAGCAGGACATGTTCATCGAGATCAATCCCGCCGACGCCGCCGAGCGCGGTGTCAAGGACGGCGGCTGGGTCTGGGTCACGGGTGCCGAGAACAATTCCAGGGCAAGGATGAAGGCGCTCGTCACCGAGCGGGTCGGCAAAGGTGTTGCCTGGATGCCCTTCCACTTCGGTGGCTGGCTTGCGGGCAAGGATCTTCGCGGCAACTACCCCAAGGGCACCGACCCGATCGTGCTCGGCGAAAGCGCGAACACGATCACCACCTACGGATACGACCCCGCGACGGGCATGCAGGAGCCGAAGGTCACTCTCTGCCAGATCGCGGCGGCATAAGGAGCAACGACGATGGCACGTATGAAATTTCTCTGCGACGCCGACCGTTGCATCGAGTGCAACGCCTGCGTCACGGCCTGCAAGAACGAGCACGAGGTGCCCTGGGGCATCAATCGGCGCCGGGTCGTCACCATCGCCGACGGCAAACCGGGCGAACGGTCGGTCTCGATGGCCTGTATGCACTGCACGGATGCGCCCTGTGCGGCAGTGTGTCCGGTGAACTGCTTCTACACCACCGCCGACGGCGTGGTGCTGCACTCCAAGGATCTCTGCATTGGCTGCGGTTATTGCTTCTACGCCTGTCCGTTCGGCGCGCCGCAATATCCGAAGGTCGGCAATTTCGGCTCGCGCGGCAAGATGGACAAATGTACCTATTGCGCCGGTGGCCCCGAGGCCGATGGCAGCAAGGAGGAATACGAGAAATACGGTGCGAACCGCCTCGCCGAAGGCAAGTTGCCGCTGTGCGCCGAGATGTGCTCGACCAAGTCGCTGCTCGCCGGCGACGGCGAGATCATCGCCCAGATCTATAAGGAGCGCGTGCTGAAGCGCGGCTACGGCTCAGGCGCGTGGGGCTGGAAGACTGCCTATCGCGAGACGATCGAGTCCTGAAAACAGGCCGCGTGCGACGCGGTACAAATGCCGGGAGGAGTTCATGTCCCCATTTGCAAGGTTCATTCGTCCAGCCGTCGGCGCGTGGGCGTTGCTTCTGTTGATCATGGCAGTTCCGGCGCCGTCAGTGGCCCAGCAGGTCAATCCGACGGCGAGTTCGGTCAACGAACGCCAGTTGCTCCAGGAGATGGATCGGATCCAGGGGCGCGTCAGCATTCCCGACCAGCGCTCCAGCGTGCTGATGCAACCGGCTGGCCGCGAGTGGCGTGAATTCCGCAACGTCGCGCTGCGGTGGATCGGCGGCGTTGCCGTGCTCGGCATGCTGGCGGCGCTCGTGATCTTCTATCTGGCGCGCGGCATGGTCCGCCTCGAAAGCGGACGATCGGGCCGCACCATCGTGCGGTTCAACGCATTTGAACGTTTCGTGCACTGGATGACGGCGACTTGCTTCGTCATCCTGGCAATCTCGGGTCTGAACATCACGTTCGGGCGGCCGCTGCTGCTCCCGCTGATTGGATTCGACGCTTTCTCGGAATGGTCGCAATGGGCGAAATTTGCCCACAACTACCTGAGCTTCCCCTTCACGATTGGCGTCGTGCTGATCTTTCTGATGTGGATCGCCGGCAACATTCCGAACAAGGTGGACGTGGAGTGGGTCAAGCGCGGTGGCGGCCTTATTGGCCACGATCATCCGCCGGCACGACGCTTCAATGCCGGTCAAAAGGGGATCTACTGGATCGTCGTGATTGGCGGTGGCATCGTTGCGGCGACCGGGTATCTGCTCATGTTCCCGTTCTACCTGAATGGGATCGAGGGCATGCAGATTGCCCAGATCATCCACTCCATCGTGGCCGTACTGTTTATCGCCGCGATGCTCGCTCACATCTACATCGGCACCATCGGGATGGAAGGGGCCTTCGAGGCGATGGGATCAGGCGAGGTGGATGTCAACTGGGCGCGCGAGCACCATAGCCTGTGGCTCGACCAGGAGTTGGCGCGGAGCGGCCCGAACGATTCTCGGCCGCAGCCTCGCCATGCTGCGTCCGCAGCCGAATAGAGCTGACGGATCGTTGCCTAAAGACGTACGCCCGTCGTCGCAAACGCTTCTGCGACCGGTTGCTGTACGCTGTTGAGCACCGCAACTCCAACCATTGCGATGACGATCGTCGCAATACAGGCAAGGATGAAAGCCTTCATCGCGATCCCTCCTTGCAGGCGTTATACAGGATGTCTGACCGCGAATAAACGCTTGGGGCAGGCCAATGTGGGCCGTAGCCAAGGTGCCGCTGTCACGGTCGTGGGCTTAGAATGCCGCTTACTTGTGCGGCTTTGCTGAAACCTGCTCAATTGGCCAGTGATGGATTGGAGTGAAAGCTCAATATCATCAATGAATTTGGGGCGGCGTGTGCGTCCGTCTTCCCCTGGCCGAACGAGATCAGTGATGTCACCGCGATCGACAGCACGGCGCTGGAGACGCCCATCGATTATCTCGCTGTCACCTTCATCGTCGCTAGTCGGTTTTGGCCGTGCCATCGAAAACGAATTGGGTTTTTCGCATCGCCGGCCGCCTCTCTGATCAGTTGTCGCGATGCTCAAGCCTGGCGGCGAGCACGTCGGGAAGACCAATCGTCGGTTTGGCGGCGGGCCGGCGGTAAGTGCCTGCGGTGGCCTTGCGCAGGCGCAGTGCCACCAGCGCCTCGGCCTGCTTCACGGCGGCGACGACCTGATCGACGACGGGTACGGGGATCCGGTCGGCGACGCGTTCGGCAAGGCCCGAGAGCGGCGCGCCTGCGAAGATCAGGACATCAGCCTCGTCTTCGACGATGGCGCGTTGCGCGAGGTCGACGAGCAGATCCTCCTTCTCGGTGCCGACCTCCGAAATCGCCTTGAATGGCGTATCGAGCATGCGGATGCCGGCGCAGCGCTCCCGCAGCCCGTGGTCGCGGACGCACTCTTCGTACCAGGGCCCGAGTGCCTGGGCGAAGGTGACAATGGCAAAGCGCCGTCCGGCCATACAGGCGGTCAGCATCGCGGCTTCAGCCATGCCCACCACGGGAATGTCAAAAGTCTCGCGCGCGGCGAACAGGCCAGGATCGCCGAAGGCTGCGATGATTGCAGCGTCGACCTTTGTGTGTTGCTCGGCCAGCATCTCCAGCGCAATGGCGCCGCCGATCTGCGCCTCGGTGCGCGTTGCGATATAGGGCACGCCGCGCGTGGCGGTGCAGGGGATGATCTCGGTGCCGGGCGCGGCCGCGCGCTGCCCGACCTCGGTCATCAATTGCGTGACCGCGGTGCTGGTGTTGGGGTTGAGCAGCAGCAGCTTCATGGTCAGGCCGCCGTCAGCTTGGGCTTGAGGGCGAGGGTCTCGAGCAATGCGATGCCGGTCTGACGGACATGGGCGCCGAGCAGGCGTCCCGCGGCCTCGCTGTCCCGCGCTTCGAGCGCGGCGAGAATATTGGCGTGCTCGTCGACCGAATTGCTCCAGCGCTTGGCGGCGCCCAGCGCGAGATAGCGCGCGCGCTCAGCGCGGGAGATCAACGTCTCGTGCGCTTCGCGGAGCGGCGTGTTGCGGGCCATGCGGACGATGGTGTTGTGGATCTCGCCGTTGATCGCAAAATAATCGTCGAGCTTGCCGTTGCGATGATGACCTTCCATGCGGGTCTGCAAGGTGCGCAGGCGGGCGAGATCGCGTTCGGTGGCGCGCTCCGCGGCAAGCTCTGCCGCGAGCCGCTCGATGCCGGCGAGGGCCTCGAATAGTTCCGAGATATCCTCGACCGCGATGTCGGCGATACGTGGGCTGCGATTGGGGCGAAGCTCGATCAGTCCTTCGGCCGCGAGCACCTTCATCGCCTCGCGCAGCGGGGTGCGCGACACGCCGAGCTCCTTCGACAGCTTTGTTTCCTGGGTCTGCGATCCCGGCGGGAGCTCGCCGCGAATGATCATCGTCCGCATCCGCGCGGCGGCGCGCTCATGCAGCCCCATCCTCTTGAGTTTGGGCGACTTTCGTCCCTTCGGGGTGTCCGGCTTCTGCTGCACGCGCGCCTCGTTGCTTCAGTTCATCCTAGCCGTTTCCGGCCCCTTGGCTTGCCCAAAATACCGACGCATGTAGCTGAAAACAATGGCATAGAGCGGAAATTGTATGCAGCATGCAAAAAGTAGATTGCACTGCTGCGAGGGCCGACGGATGATCACCGCACGACGCGCGAGATCTCGCGCGCTTTCCGAAACGGAGTTGGCGATGCGGACGAGTTTGCGACTGGGCCTCGTGGTGATGGCGGCGATGTTCGGCAGTGACGATCTCGCCATGGCGCAGACCGCGAAGATCAAGCTCGGCTACGCCAAGTGCGCGCACTGCCTGCCGATGTCGCTGATTCCAGGAATGGCGAAGGGCGTCGAGGTCGAGGCCACCGGCTTCAACTCCGGCAATGACGTGCTCACCGCGTTGGTGTCGAAGAGCATTGACGTCGCGCAGGTCACCTACCTCCATTATATCACCGCGCTCGACAAGGGCTTCGATGTCGTCGCCGTCTCCGGCCAGATCAATGGCGGCTCGGAATGTCTGTCCTCGGCGAAGTTGAGCCTGCCCCCGGAAGACTGGGCCGCATTCAAGGCGACCGTCGCAAAGGCGAAGAGCGACGGCCAGCCGCTGAAGGTCGCGGCCTCCCGCGGCAATGCGCAGGACATCCACATGCGCGGCGCGTTCCTCAAGCAGGGCGTCGACCCCAACAAGGACATCCAGTTCATCAACATCCCCAACCCTTCCGACCATCTTGCAGCGCTCCAGCGCGGCGAGGTCGACATGATCTGCTCGGTGGAGCCGTTCGCCTCGCAGATCCGGCTCGCCGGCGCCGGCAAGCACTTTGTGTTGCCGTATGATCAGGCGGCTGGGAATCTCACCAACCTGATCGTCACCCGCTCCGACGTCATCGCCAGCCAGCGCGCCGGCGTGCAGGGTGTCGTCGGCGCTGTGGTCGAGCTCGACAACAAGCTGATCGCCGACAAGGGCCCGTGGATCGATGTCATCAACAAGCTCACCGGTCTCGACAAGGCGGTGGCGACCGAAGCGCTGAACAATGCTTCGCCCGATCCTGCGATCCATCGTTCGCAGACGCTCGCAATCGCCGCGATGATGCGCGACCTCAAATACATCTCGAAGGACGTCTCCGCGGAAGCGGAGAAGAACATGGATTATTCGTTCCTGGAGAAGGCCACGGGAAAAGCCAAGAATGACCTCGGTTACTGACGTTTCGCCCGCAAGGCCGGCGTTTCGGCTGACGCGGGCGTTCCAGGGGCTCGAACGCCTCATCGTGCCCGTGCTGCTGATTGCGGGCTGGGAAGCCTTTGCCCGCAGCGGCATGCTGCCGCCGGCGCTGCTTCCGGCGCCGAGCGCGGTGCTGCATGCGCTCGGCGACTGGGTGTTCGGCTTCGACGAGACCACGCAAACCTATTCCGGGCACTGGCTGCGCGATGCGCTCGCAAGCGCCTTGCGCGTGTTCGGCGGCTTTGCGCTGGCAAGCCTGCTCGGCATTCTCGCCGGCGTCGCGATCGGCTGGTCGCGCCTGTTCGAGAAGACGCTGGAGCCGACGCTGCAGATGCTGCGTCCGATCCCACCGGTGTCCTGGATTCCGCTGGCCATCATCTGGTTCGGCATTGCCGACAAGCCGGCGATCTTCCTCGTCTTCCTCGGCGCCTTCTTTCCCGTGCTGATGAACAGCATCCACGGCGTAAAGACCGTGGATCATAATCTCGTCCGCGCCGGCGCGATGATGGGCGCCAATAGCCGCCAAATGCTGACCGACATCGTGCTGCCGGCGGCGCTGCCCTCGATCTTCGCCGGCCTGCGCATCGCCGTCGGCTCGGCCTGGATGCTGACGGTCACGGCCGAGATGGTCGCGGTGAAGAGCGGCCTCGGCTACGTGCTGTGGGATTCCTATTACTTCCTGCGCTATGACATCGTGCTCGCGGCGATGATCTCGATCGGGCTGCTCGGCTATCTCTCCGACCTCGGCCTCAAGGCGATCATGGCGCGCACGCTGCGCTGGCAGCAGGCAACCACCGTGCAGGGCAGGGCGGGCTGATGGCGGCAATCGAGCTTCGCAACATCGTCAAGGTGTTCTCCGACAAGCGGCGCGGCCGTGACCTCTTGACGCTGGACAACATCAATCTCGACATCGAGGCCAATGATTTCGTCTGCCTGCTCGGCCCGTCCGGCTGCGGCAAGTCGACACTCCTGAACATCATCGCCGGCTTCGAGCAGGCGACCTCCGGCCGCACGCTGGTCGACGGCAAGCAGGTGGAGCGGCCCGGCTCGGACCGCGGCGTGGTGTTCCAGCAGCCGACCCTGATGCCGTGGCTGACCGCGATCGACAACATCGCCTTCCATCTCAAGCTCAAGGGCGTCGCCAAGGCCGAACGCTACGACCGCGCCATGGAGTTCATCGATCTCGTGGGCCTGCGCGGCTTCGAGCACCATCATCCCTCTGAAATGTCCGGCGGCATGAACCAGCGCGTCGGCATCGCACGCGCGCTGCTCATGAACCCCAGCGTCATCCTGATGGACGAGCCGTTCGCGGCGCTGGACGCCCAGACCAAGCTCGAAATGCAGGAGGAGCTGGTCGCGATCTGGCAGAAGCGCCGCTGCACCATCGTGTTCGTCACCCACAGCGTCGACGAGGCGCTGGTGCTCGGCAACAAGATCGTGGTGATGACCAAGCGACCGGGCCGGATCCGCGAGGCCGTCAATTTCGACCTGGCGCGCCCGCGCGACATCACCAGCCCCGAATTCAACGATGCCAAGCGCCACATCCTGGCTTTGATCCGGGAGGAGTCGACGCGCCTTGCGCAGGCGTCGTAAGGTATGGCCATGCGCAAGCGTCTCGGCATGATCACGCCGTCGTCCAACTCGGTGCTCGAGCCCGTCACCAGTGCCATGCTGCGTGGTGTGACGGATGTCACCGCGCATTTCTCGCGTTTCCGGGTCACCGAGATCGCGCTCGATGCCGCGGCGCTGAGCCAGTTCGACGCCTCGGCGATGCTGCCGGCGGCGGATCTGCTGGCCGACGCCAAGGTCGATGCCATCGCCTGGAACGGCACCTCGGCGAGTTGGCTCGGCATCGGCCGCGACCGAAGTCTTTGCGAGGCGATCACCGCACGCACCGGCAAGCCCGCGACGACGTCGACGCTCGCCTGCATCGATGCGGCCCGCGCGCTCGGCGCCAAGCGCGTCGGCCTCGTATCGCCCTACACGGACGATGTGCAGCGACGGATCGCCGACGTCTGGGCGACGGAAGGCATCGCGCCGCATGCCGAGCGGCATCTCGGCCTGCGTGACAACTTTTCCTTCGGCGAGGTCACGCCCGCGGCGATAGCGGGCATGATCCGCGCCGTCGCGGCGGAGGGGGCCGATGCCGCAATTGTGCTCTGCACCAATCTCGATGGAGCGGCGCTTGCGGCCTCGCTCGAGCGGGAATTGAACATTGCCGTGCTCGATTCGGTGGCGGTCACGCTGTGGCGAACGCTGGAGCTGGCCGGCGGCGACACCGCAGCCCTCGCGCAGTGGGGACGCATTTTCCAGACATCGGCGATCATCAAGTGACGGAGACGCACGTGACGCAGCTCGATCTCGCCATTCGCGGCGGAACTATCGTGACGGCTAGCGACGAGTTTCGCGCCGATATCGGCATTCGCGGCGGCCGCATCGTCAGCATCTCGGACCGCATCGAGGGCGCGGCCCGTGAGATCGACGCGACGGGCCTTCTGGCGCTGCCGGGCGGCATCGACAGCCACGTCCACATCTCGCAAGCTTCAGGCCCCGACGTGGTGATGGCCGACGACTTCGCCTCGGCCACGCGCGCGGCGGCGGCCGGCGGCAACACCATGGTGCTGCCCTTCGCGCTGCAGGAGAAAGGCACCTCGCTGCGCACCTGTGTCGAGAACTATCGCAAGCTCGCCGAGGGCGAGTGCTATATCGACACGGCATTCCACCTTATCATCTCCGATCCGACTGCGGTCGTGCTCGGCCAGGAACTGCCTGCGCTCGTCAAGGACGGCTACACCTCGTTCAAGGTGTTCATGACCTATGACGACCTCGTGCTCAGCGACAGGCAGCTGCTCGAGGTGTTCGAGGTTGCGCGCCGCGAGGAGGCGCTGGTGATGGTCCATTGCGAGGGCTACGACGCCATTCGCTTCCTCACCAACAGGCTCGAGCGCGAGGGCCACATCGCGCCCTACTATCACGGCACGTCGCGGCCCCAGGCGGTCGAGCGCGAGGCGACGCATCGCGCCATCAGCCATGCCGAGGTGATCGGTGTTCCCATCATGATCGTGCACGTCTCCGGGCGCGAGGCGATGGAGCAGGTGCGCTGGGCCCAGCAGCGCGGCTTGCCTGTTCATGCCGAGACCTGCCCGCAATACATCACGCTCACGGCCGATGACATGAAGGGCCTGAACATGGACATCACGGGCGCGAAGTATGTCTGCTCGCCGCCGCCACGCGATGTCGAGAGCCAGCAGGCGATCTGGGAAGGCATCACGTCAGGCGTGTTCCAGACCTTCTCGTCCGATCACTGCCCGTTCCGCTACGATGATCCCAAGGGTAAGCTGACGCCGAACGCTCGCACCTCGTTCCGCTGGGTGCCGAACGGCATTCCCGGCGTCGAGACGCGGCTGCCGATCCTGTTCTCCGAGGGCGTCTCGAAGGGCCGCATCACCCTGCAAAAGTTCGTCGAGCTGACCGCGACCAACCACGCGAGGATCTACGGTCTCTATCCGCGCAAGGGCTCGATCGGCATCGGCTTCGATGCCGATATCGCGCTGTGGGACCCCAGGCTGAAGAAGAAGGTTCAGCAGGCCGATCTGCACCACGGCTCGGACTATACGCCCTGGGAGGGCTTTGATGTCACCGGTTGGCCCGTCACCACCATTGCCCGCGGCCGGGTCGTATACGACCAGGGCGAGATCGTCGGCGACAAGGGCTCGGGTGAGGTGCTGAGCCGCGGCAAGTCGAGCCTGATCTGACCAGGCGCAGCTCGCGCGGCGCCTGGTCTGGCGAAGGACGCAGTCAGGGCATGCGGGATTTTGCCAGGACGCAGTGGACGCCCTTGTTGCCGTCGACCATCTGCGTAACCCTGAGGTCGGCGGCGATCGAGCAAAGCGTATAGGCGTCCTGCGCGCTGAGGCCGCTCCTCTCGCGGATCAGCGCGATCATGTCGCGCAGCGCCGCCTTGGCCGCATCGTCGAGGTCTTCATCGAATCCCATCGTGATCCAGTCGACCGCGGTTTCCGCGCGCGGGGAGGCGAGGCGAAGGTCGCGCCGGACGTGGAATTCGAAGGTGCCGGCCAGCGCGGCCTCGATCGCCGTCAGGCAGACCTCGCCATCGCCCTGCAGCGCATGGCCGTCGCCGGCGGAGAACAACGCGCCCGGCACGAAGACAGGAAAATAAATCGTGCTGCCGGCGCCGAGCTCCTTGTTGTCCATGTTGCCGCCGAACGCCCGCGGCTCCTTCGACGACAGCCGGCCCCAGGCGAGCGGCGGCGCGACGCCGAAATTGCCGAAGAACGGGGATAGCGGCAGCTCCTGTCCCCACGGCAGGCGCGCCACGTTGCGCGCGCGGTCGAGCGGAATGTGGATGCGACGGAATTCGGGAAAATCCTCGGGCAGCGTGCCGAGCATCGGCACCTGGAGGTTCCAGCCCCAATTGCAGCGTAGTTCGATACTCAGCACGCGCACTTCCAGCACGTCGCCGGGCTCGGCGCCCTCGACGTGGATCGGCCCGGTGAGAAGGTGCGGCCCCGGACCGCGAACGGTGCTTGCCAGCACCTCCGCATGTCCGGGAACGATGTCAAAGCCGAGCGACGGATCGGGCAGATCGTCCGACTCGCCCGAAAGCGTCTCGATGGTCACCCGGTCTCCGGATGCGATCCGGAGCACCGGCTTCAATCGTCCGTCCCAGAGTCCCCACTGGACGTTTCCGGGAATGGATCGCAGAACGTGGTCCATAGATCTACCGTCACTGCCGTGCTAGCTGCCTGCGCTGCTCGCAACGATTGAGGAGGGCGACGTCACGAGCTTGCCCAATCCGAGATAGACAAGGCCCGCAACCCCGATGCCGAACAGCCAGCTCAGGTCGGCACCGCCGAGCAGGTTGATCGAGACCGGCCCCTGCAGCGCGCCGACGAGACCGTCTTCGACCAGCCATCCGGCGACGAGGCCCGCAAAGAAGGCGATCATGCCGGCCCAGTTGATGTCGCCATAGGCGCTGGTCTCCGGCGAGCGATAGAGCTCGGCGATGTCGATCTTGCCTTTCCGCTTGATGAAGAAGTCGGCCAGCACCACCCCGGCCCACGGGCTCATCCACAAGAGCAAGCTGACCATCCAGTTGTCGAACGCTTTCGCGAAAGACGGCGCGAAGATGAAGTACAGCGTGACCAGATAGCCGGCGACGCCGACGATGACGGTGAGCCAGAAGCGCGAGAACTTCAGCCCCGCGCTCAGCGCCGCCAGCGTCGCCGAATAGACGTTGAGGATGTTGGTCGCGATCGGGCCGTGCAGCACCATCAGGAGGACCAGGATGCTGACGGGGCCTCCAAATACCGCGCTCACCATCTTGGCGGGATCGGTATCCAGCGTCGTCGAGGCGATGGTCGCGCCGAGGATGCCGAGCCAGACCGTCGGCACGAACATGCCGATATAGCTGTACCAGAACACGGACTTCGACGACACGCTCTTCGGCACGAAGCGCGAATAGTCGGAGGCCCAGGTCACCCAGGAAATGCCCCAGCCGACCCCGATCGCGGTCATCAGCAGCGTCAGCATCGCCAGATGCGCGCCCGGCGGCAGCGAGGTCGTCAAGTTCCAGTTGACGACGCCGGGACGCGTCCACGCCAAAACGCTCATCAGCACCATGATGGCGATGGTCGGCGGCACCGTGTACTTCTCGAAGGTGCGGATCGCGTAGAAGCCGTAGATTCCGATCAGCACCTGCACGGCCATCACCAGCGTGATGACGGCGATCTCGACCGGCCATGTGTCGGGAACGCCGAACTGCCCGAGGATGCCCATCGAGACTTTGACCGGGAAGTACGTGTTGACCCCGATCCAGCCCAGCGTCATCACGAACATCAGGATGCTCGGCAGGTAGGCGCCGCGGACCCCGAACGCGGACCGGCTCAGCACCATCTGGTTGACGCCGGTCTTGTGCCCCATCACCGTGAAGGTCGCGAAGATCGCGCAGCCGACGATATTGCCGAGCACGATGACCGCGATCGTCTCCATCAGGCCAAGCTTGAGGATGATGCCGAGCGCGCCGAGCGCCCAGTTCACCGGCGCGATGTTGGCGCCGGCCCAGATCCACATCTGCTGCGGCCCGGTTGAGTCCCGGTCCGCATCGGGAATTGGCTCGATGCTGTGAAGATCAGCGCGAAGTTCGGAATCCGTCATGACATCCCCCAATACGAAGCACGCTTCGCATCATCGCAGCATAAATCGTGCCATCGGTTGTGGCCGGCCGGAGCAGGGTCTGCATCGATGCCGGATGCATCCTCGCTTGCGTCGGATTGCTGTTGGATTCTCAAGCGCGCTTCGACCTCGCGCATGAAATGGTCGCCGCAACCACGAGGTGGCGACCCCTCCGCGAGCCGGTGGGCGAGAGGCAAGGGACGTTGCATGACTGAGCAGCGGTACGATGATAAATTGGGCAGCCCAACCCAAAAGCGCGGCAGCTCCGTCTAGTCGAATAAGGCAGTGGCACTGTCGCGACTGGGGTGGCCGGCCACGATGCGCTGCATCATTTCGATGAACTGCGCCTGTTCCCGCTCGCTGAGGTCTCCCAGCGTTGCGCGATGTGCCCGTCGCGCCGCGCCCTCGATCTTGATCAGCAAGGCTGCGCCCGCCGGGGTCAATCGGCACAGGCGCGCCCGACGATCGTCCTTGTTGACTGCGCGCTCGACCAGGTTTCGTGCCGCGAGACGTTTCAATGCCCCGGTCGTGGTGGTGCGATCGAGGGCGATATCGGCCGCCAAAGTGGTCTGATCGGCGGTTTCGCGCACCGCCAACGCCGAGAGGAGGCTGTATTGCAGCGGCGTGACCTCGAACGCGCCGCAGGCCTCCTGAAACAGCGCGACGTGAATCTGGTGCAGCCGGCGGATCAGATATCCGGGACGTTGCGATAATGGCCAGGGGCGATGTTTGCCCCCGCTGCGACGTGTCTTCGCCTGCCGCAATGCACACTCTCCCAAGCCAAAACCCCGCCGCGCTTAGCTCGATTCGAGTGCGCCCGCCACCGCCGGATCATGGCACGAAGCTTGCTTTTGTCAAAATGCGAAGCATGCTTCGTAATTCGGGCGATGCGTCGCTCGTTCAAGAAGAGGAAAGCGCCCATGTCCGTTACTGCCAGCTTCGACCTTCTGCTGCGAGGCGGTCGCGTGATCTGTCCGGCCTCCGGCGTTGATGGCATCAGGGACATCGCCATTCGCAACGGCAGGATTGCAGCCATCGCGCCCGACATTCTGCCGACCAGCGCCAAGGAGGTCGTCGACGTCAGCGGCAAGCTGGTGCTGCCCGGGCTGATCGACACCCACGCACATGTCTATCAATATGTCTCCGGCCGCTTCGGCATGAATCCGGACATGGTCGGCGTGCAGTCGGGCGTGACGACGCTGGTCGACCAGGGCGGCCCGTCCTGCATGACGCTGCCCGGCTTTCGTCACTTCATCGCGGAGCCTGCGGCCTCACGAGTTTATGCCTTTCTGTCCGCCTACCTCGTCGGCGGCCTCGAAGGGCACTTCTATCCGCAGCTCTACAGTCCCGATGGCGTCGACATCGACGCCACGGTCAAGGCGGCGACGGCCAATCTCGACATTGTACGCGGCATCAAGGCGCATGCCGAGATCGGTGGTTTCGCGCGCTGGGGCATTCGCGTCATCGAGATGGCGGCTGAGATCGGCAAGCGCGCCGATCTTCCGGTCTACGTGCATTTCGGCCAGCTCTGGGGCCTGCCCGAGAGCGGCGCCAATGGCGAGGATGCCGACACCATTCTTACGCGCGTGATCCCGCTCTTGCGTGAAGGCGATGTTCTCGCTCATCCGTTCACGCGTCATCCTGGCGGCTTCGTCAACCGGGAGGGTGAGGTGCATCCGGTGATCCAGGCCGCGCTCGACCGCGGCCTGAAGGTCGATGTCGGTCACGGTAGCCACTTCTCTTACCGGCTCGCCAAGAAGGCGATTGCTGCCGGCATCATCCCGACCACGCTCGGCGCCGATATTCACGGCTACAACACGCATGTGCCCGCGCCGGCCGGAACGCCCGACCAGCACGAGGACGAGGAGAACCATCCGTTCGCAGGACAGGCCAAGTTCAGCCTGGTGCAGGCGATGAGCTCGATGATGGCGCTCGGTCTGTCGCTGGAGCAGGTGGTGCCGATGGTCACCTCCAATCCCGCAAAGATGCTCGGCCGCAGCGAAGAGATCGGCGCGCTCAAGGTCGGCATGGGTGCCGACGTCTCCGTGCTCACGGAGAAGAACGGCCGGTTCGTGCTGAAGGACAACGAGAAGAACGAGGTCATCGCCGAGCGCCTGCTGCAGCCGGCCTTCTGCCTGCGCGCCGGCACGCGCTTCGACGCGGTCGCACCGATCCTGCCGCAGGCCGTCGCGGCATAAGTCCGCGCGGTGAGGGAGAACGCCGGCGTGCGCAACGAACGAGAGTTTCCTTCGGGCAAGTCAGGGCAGGGCGTTGGCGCACGGCTGCCGCGGAAGGAGGATGACCGCCTGATGCGCGGCCGCGGCCAATACGTCGCCGACATCAGGCTCGCGGGCCTTCAGGACGTTGCCTTCGTGCGCAGCCCGATGGCGCATGCGCGCATTCGCGGCATCCATGTGCCCGAGCGTTATCGCGGCAGCGTGTTCACGGCGGCCGATCTCGTCGGGATCAAGCCGATCCGCGCGGTATCAGGCCTGCCGGGCTTCAAGATCTCCGAACAACCGGTGCTGGCCACCGGCAAGGGGCGCCAGGTCGGCGAGCTCGTTGCGATGTGCCTTGCGCCGACGCGCGCCGAGGCCGAGGACATCGCGGCCTCCGTGACGCTCGACCTGGAGGAGTTGCCGGCCGTCTACGACATGTTGAAGGCGCGCGAGCCCGGCTCGGCGCTGGTGCATGAGCATTGGGGCGACAACGTCTTCCTCGAGACCAATTACGAGGTCGACATCTCCGCCGCGCTCGATGCGCCGATCAAGGTGACGCGCGAGATCTCGACGGCACGGCAATGCATGTCGCCGCTGGAGGGCCGCGGCGTGGTTGCGACCTTCGACCGACGGCTCGATCAGCTCACGCTGCATTCCGCGGCGCAGATGCCACACATCACCCGCAGCGGCCTTGCCGAATGCCTCGGCATGGAAGAAGGCCAGATCCGCGTCATCTCGCCCGATGTCGGTGGCGGCTTTGGCCACAAGGGCATTCTGCTGCCGGAAGAGGTCTGCCTGTCCTGGCTGACCATGCGTAATGGGCATCCCGTGCGCTGGCTCGAAGATCGCCGCGAGCATCTCGTCGCCAGCTCCAATTGCCGCGAGCATCATTACAAGATCACAGTCTATGCGGACCGTGACGGTACGCTGCGCGGCATCGACTGCGAGGCTACCGTGGATTCCGGGGCCTACTCGTCCTATCCGTTCTCGGCCTGTCTCGAGGCCGCGCAGGTCGCGAGCATTTTGCCCGGCCCTTACAAGATGCCGGCCTATCGCTGCCGCACCTTCTCGGTTGCTACCAACAAATGCCCGATCCTGCCGTATCGCGGCGTTGCGCGCACCGGCGTCTGCTTCGCGCTGGAGCTGATGCTTGATCTCGTGGCGGCCGAAGCCGGGCTTGAGCCCGGCGAGGTGCGGCTGCGCAACCTCGTGCTGCCGGAGCAGATGCCGTTCGACAACATCACCAGGAAGCACTTTGACAGCGGCGATTACCCGGAAGCGATGCGGCGCGCGCTCGCCGCCATCGACATCGAGTCCATTCGTGCCAAACAGAGCCTGGGCGAGGTTGACGGTCGCCGCATCGGCGTCGGCGTCTCCATCTATTGCGAGCAGGCGGCGCACGGCACCTCGGTCTATTCCGGCTGGGGCATCCCCATGGTGCCGGGTCATGAGCAGGCCTCGGCACGCTTGACGCCGGACGGCGGCCTCGAATTGCGCGTCGGTGTGCATTCGCACGGGCAAGGCATGGAAACGACGCTTGCCCAGGTCGCGCACGAGATCCTCGGCGTCGACGTTGCAAAGATCCGCATCATCCTCGGCGACACCGCGATGACGCCCTATTCGACGGGAACCTGGGGCTCACGTTCGATGGTGATGGCCGGCGGCGCGGTGGCGACGGCTTGCCGCGAGCTTGGCGAACGCGCAAGACGCATCGGCGCCAAGCTGTTGCAGCACGATCCGGCCGCCGTGGTGTTGCAGAATGGCGAAGTGCGCGGCGTCAATGGCAATGTCAGCCTAAGGGCGATCGCCCACACCTGGTATCGTCGCCCCCAGGATCTCCCGGCCGATGTCGATCCCGGCGGGCTCGAGGTGACGCAAGGCTACAAGCCTGTCCGCGACAGCGGGACCTTCAGCTATGCCGCGCACGCGGCCGTGGTCGCGGTCGATCCCGATCTCGGCGAGGTGGAAATCCTCGACTATGTGATCGTCGAGGACGGCGGCGTGCTGGTCAATCCGCTGGTGGTCGACGGCCAGATCTATGGCGGTCTGGCGCAAGGCATCGGCACCGCGCTCTACGAGGAGATGCCGTTCGATGCCTCCGGCCAGCCGCTGGCGACGACGCTCGCCGACTATCTGCTGCCGGGCCCGACCGAGGTTCCGGCCGCGCGGCTCGATCACATGGAAACGCCGTCGCCCTATACGCAGTTCGGCGTGAAGGGCATCGGGGAGGGCGGTGCGATTGCGCCGCCGGCCGCCATCGCCAACGCCGTCAACGACGCGCTGCGTCCGCTCGGCGTCGAGCTGATGCAGTCGCCGATCACGCCGCATCGCGTCGTCGAAGCCGTTCTGGCTGCACGTGCGACTGAGAGGAGCGCGGCATGAAACCGGCGCCCTTCAGTTATGAGCGGCCGGGCGATCTCGACGCCGCGCTGTCGATGCTGGCCGCAAGCGGCGGTTCGGCAAAGATCATCGCCGGCGGCCAGTCGCTTGGACCGATGCTCAATCTGCGGCTGGTGCAGCCGGAGCTGATCGTGGACATCTCCGGCCTGGCCGAGCTCAAGCGGGCCGAGGTTTCTCGTGGCGAACTCGTGCTCGGCGCCTTGGTCACCCATGCCGACATCGAGGACGGGCGCACGGCCGACGTGACTCGCGGCGCTATGCGCGGCGTCGCCGCCAACATCGCATACCGTGCGGTGCGCAACCGCGGCACGATCGGCGGCTCGCTCAGTCATGCCGATCCCGCCGCTGACTGGATCTCGTCGCTCGCCGCCCTGGGTGCGCGCGTGACGCTGCGCAGCCTTGCCGGCGCTCGCTCGATGGCGATCGAGGCCTTCGTCGTCGGCGCCCTGGAATCGGCGCTGCATGCGGGCGAAATCGTCGAGGCGATTCACGTCCCGTCACGCGCGGCCTCGGCCCATTGGGGTTATGCCAAGAGCTGCCGCAAGACCGGCGAGTTCGCCCACGCGATCGGCGCGGTGCTGATCGACCCAGTTGCGGCCTCGGCGCGTGTCGTGATCGGTGCGATTGACACGACGCCGATCGTCGTCACCGATGCCGCGGAGCTGTTCGGCGGGCGGATCGCGGCCGACTACAAGCAGCGCTTCGACGCTCGCGTCGCGGATAGCCTTCTGACCAAAGCCGGCATCGACGACACCGCGCAGCGTCATATCCATGTCAGCGTGTTGAAGCGCGCCGTCCTGGAGGCCGCGGCATGACCACGATCGCACTACAGGTCAATCGCCGTGCGGTCGAAGTCTCGGCCGAGCCGCGGACCAGCTTGGCCGATTTCGTCCGCGATGAACTGGACTTGACCGGCACCCATCTCGGTTGCGAGCACGGCGTCTGCGGCGGCTGCACCGTGCTGCTCGACGGCGTGCCGGCGCGCTCCTGCATCACCTATGCGGTGGCCTGTGCGGGCGCCGACATCACCACCATCGAGGGGCTCGATGATGACGAGGTCACGACCGAGTTGCGCGCAGCCTTCACCCGCGAGCATGCGCTTCAGTGCGGCTATTGCACTCCGGGGATGCTGGTCTCGGCGCGCGACCTGGTGTTGCGTCTGCCCGATGCCGATGAGCGGCGCATCCGTGTCGGCCTCAGCGGCAATCTCTGCCGCTGTACCGGCTATGTCGGGATTGTGCGGGCCGTCCAGTCCGTCATCGAGGCGAGGCGTGCGCGCAACATCGCGCCGCTTGCCGATGGCGGCCGGACCAGTCTCGGCCCCGCCGGATCGGGGCGAGCCACGTTCAGTGGCGACGAGCCGAGGCCTGCGCGGCAGGTCCCAGTGCCGGCATCAGACGGCGCCGCACAGGTCAGAATTGCCGATTTCCTTCCGGCGACCGTTCTCGATCAGAGCTTCACGCTGCCGCACCCACCCACAAAGGTGTTCGCGATGTTCGATGACATCGCCGGTATTGCGTCCTGCCTGCCCGGCGTATCGCTGACGGCGCCGCCGACGCCGGCGCGCGTGGAGGGCATGATCAGCGTCAGGCTCGGACCGATCGCGGCGTCCTTCGAGGGCGCCGCGCGCGTCGAACGCGATCCCGCAACACTATCGGGACGCATCGTCGGCGTCGGCACCGACCAGCGCAGCCATTCGGCCACGCAAGGAGAGATCCGCTATCGCCTGCTTCCGCTCGAAGGCGGCGCTGCGACCGCCGTCGAGCTCTCGATCGGCTACACGCTCACGGGAATGCTGGCGCAGGTCGGCCGGCCCGGCCTGGTGCGGGATCTTGCCAAGCGGCTCGTTGCGGAGTTCGCGGGCAATCTCGACCGCCACATGTCCGGCGCGCCGTCGGTGCAAGCGGCCGCGGCAGAGCTCAGTGGCTGGTCGATTGTCTCGGACGTTTTGCGTGCCCGGCTGGCGCGCATGTTTGGCCGCGTCCTCACTGGAAAAGGTGACGCGGAATGATCGGCGAGCCGGCGCCGTGGAGTGACGAAGCCTTGAACGACCTTGGATTGGACGACCCTGGATATCAACAGCGTGGGATTTGGAGAGACAACATGACACGAGCACTCGGACTGGTTCCGGCCATCGCGCTCGCGACGGCCTTGTTCGGCGGCACGGCAGGGGCGCAGACCATCAAGATCGGCGTCAATGAGCCGCTCACCGGCGCGTTCGCGGCCTCCGGGACCTATGTCGTCAACGGCGCGAAGATCGCCGCCGACGAGATCAATGCCAAGGGCGGCATCTTGGGCAAGAAGATCGAGCTCGTCATCGAGGACAACAAGAGCAACCCCACGGAGGCTGCCGCCGTCGCCGAAAAACTCATCACCAGCGACAAGGTGCCGGTGCTGATGGGTGCCTGGGGCTCGAGCCTGACGCTGGCGGTGATGCCCAAGCTGATGGAATACGAGACCCCGATGGTGGTGGAAACCTCGTCCTCCGGCAAGATCACGACGACGGGCAATCCCTTCATCTTCCGGATCTCGCCGCCCTCGGCGGTCGAGGCCGCCGCGTTCAAGGGCATCGTCGACAAACTAGCGCTCAAGAAGGTCGATTTCCTCGTCATCAACAACGACTGGGGCCGCGGCACGGCCGAGGACTTCAGCAAGATGATGAAGGACAAGGGCATCAGCATCGGCCTGGTCGAGACCATGGACCAGGGCGCGCAGGACATGAGCGCGCAGCTCTCCAAGATCAAGAGCTCGGATTCCGAGACGGTGATCGTCACGACAGCGGTCGATCAGCTCACCCTGATCTTCAAGCAGGCGGCCGCGCTGGGCCTGAAGAAGCGCATCATCACCACCGGCGGCTCGCAGAACCCGGACCAGATCATCGCCCAGGCCGGTGCCGCCGCCAATGGCACCATGCATCTGACCACGTTCCTGCCGTGGTTCCCGGACAAGACGCCTAATCCGGAAGCCACCAATTATTTCATCACGGAATGGAAGAAGCGCGGTTTCGAGTTCGCCGGCTGCACCGAGAGTTTTCGCGGCTATGACGGCATCCGCACTGCGGCGGCGGCGATCGAGAAGGCCGGCAAGGCTGATCCAGCCGCAATCAAGGCGGCGCTCTGGGACATCAATATCAAGGGACTGAACGGCGATATCGTGTTCCGCAAGTCCGGTCCCGAGGGCAAGGAGAGCGGGCAGAGCCAGCCGAACGTCTATCTCATCGAGATCAACGACGGCAAGGTCGAGCTGAAGACGCTCTAGATCTAGAGCATGATCCGGAAAAGTGTGAAACGGTTTTCCGGCAAGATCGTGCTCAAACAATAACGCGCTTCGTCGACGACGAGGGCGGTGCATCACCGCCCTCGTCATGTGCGACTTATTCGGGAACGGCTTTGAGCGAATTCCTTCAGCATCTGGTCAATATGCTCGTGCTCGGCGGCACCTACGCGCTGCTGGGCATCGGGCTGACCTTGATCTTCGGCATCATGAACGTCGTGAACTTTACGCACGGCGTGCTCTACACGTTTGGCGCCTACATCATGTTCATCGTGGTGCAGCAGCTCGGGCTGAATTTCTTCCTGGCGTTGCCCGTTGCGGTGCTTGCCGGGTGGCTGCTCGGGGCAGCCATCGAACTGACATTGCTGCGACCGCTGCGCGGCTCCGACATCGATACCACGATGCTGGTCATGATCGGCGCCTGGATCGCGATGCAGTCCGGCACGCTGTGGATCTGGGGCGGTGTCGCCAAATCGGTGGCCACGCCATTCCCCGAGGCGCCGCTGGTGCTCGGGCCGGTGTCGGTCTCCTGGTTGCGCCTGTTTGTTCTGGCTGCGGCAGCGCTGCTCATCTTGGTCACCTATCTGCTGATCAACAAGACCAGCCTGGGACGTGCGATGCGGGCGACGTTCCAGGACCATGACACGGCGTCGCTGATGGGTGTCAACGTGGACATGATCTACACCTCGACCTTCGCGATCGGCTCCAGCCTTGCCGCCGCCGCCGGCGCTCTGCTTGGGCCTGTCTACGTGATCTTCCCGCAAATGGGCGATCTCGCCGCCGTCAAGGCCTTCGCCATCGTCATCCTTGGAGGCCTCGGCAACATCACGGGCGCAGTGATCGGTGGCTTCATCCTGGCGCTGGCCGAGGAATTGGGGGCGGGCTACGTCTCATCGGGTTACCGCGATGCCATGGGTTTCGTGATCATCATCGCAGTCCTGATCTTCCGGCCGACCGGCCTGTTTGCGCGCGCGGAGCGGGTTGGATGAGAGCCGCCGTCACCATTCTCGCCGTCGCGGCCCTGGCCTCAGTGCCGCTCTGGCTGCGCGATCCCTATCTCCTGAACGCGCTGATCACGACCGGCATCTTCGTCATCGGCGCGATGAGCCTCAATCTGCTGCTGGGCTTCACAGGCCAGCTCAGCCTCGGCCACATCGCTTTCTTCGGCATCGGTGCCTATGTCAGCGCGCTGACGTCGCTCGGCTTTGACGTCAGTTTGCCCGGAGACGTCCGCCTGGTTCACGCGCCTTGGCCACCGATTGCGGGCTTCTTGCTGGCAATCCTGGTCGCCGGATTGTGCGGTTATTTCGTCGGGTTGCTCTCCTTCCGCGTCCGCGGCGCCTATTTCGTCATCGTGACCATCTCCTTTGCCGAGGTCGTCCGGCTGGTCGCGCTGAACTGGGTCGAGCTGACGCAGGGGCCGCTCGCACTGACCAACAGTCCATCCATCGCGCTGCCCTTGCCCTGGATTGGTGAGCTGACGCTGCGCACCAAGATGCAGAACTACTATCTGGTGCTGGTCGTGGCGCTGGTCGCCTATCTCTTGATCGCCCGCCTCGTTCATTCCCATTTCGGCCGTGCGATGCGGGGGCTGATGGAGAACGAGACGCTTGCCGTCTCTGTCGGCATCGACGTCACCAGGACGCTGACGCTTGCAGCCGTGATCTCGGCCGCGATCGCGGGCGCGGCCGGCAGCCTCTATGCGCACTACATCCGGATCATCGACCCCGAAGTGTTCGCCTTCATCAACACCGTCACCATGGTCATCATGGTGATCAGCGGCGGCAAGGGCTCGCTGGCCGGGCCCGTGGTCGGCGGCCTGATCTTCGGGCTGCTGCCGGTCGCGCTGCGGCCGGTCATGGCGCCGGAGGCGCAGTGGATCGCCTATGGCGGCGTGCTGATCGCAATCCTGTTCGTGTTGCCCCGCGGCATCGTGCCATCGCTCGCACAGCGCTTCATCCGACGGCGCAGCGGCGCGCCGCCGTTGGCATCAGTTGCGCTCACCGAAACCGGTGCCAAGGAGCCGGCGTGATGACCGCCCGCAGCATTGCCATGACCATCGAGCAGGTCGCCGTCCGCTTCGGCGGGCTGGTCGCGATCTCCGACATGAGTTTTACGGTCGGTGAGGGCGAGATCGTCAGCCTGATCGGGCCGAACGGCGCCGGCAAGACCACCGCCTTCAACGTCATGACTGGTTTCCTGACGCCGAGCGCAGGCCAGATCACCTATCAGGGTACGACGCTGACCGGGTTGAAGCCGCACCAGATCGCTGATCTCGGCCTGATACGCACCTTTCAGCGCACCAGCGTGTTTCCCAACGACACGGTCTACGACAACCTCCTGATCGGCCTGCATCGTCAGGGCCGGGTGCGGCTGCTCGATGCCATCCTCGGGCTGCCGGGCGCGCGCGCCTCGGAACGCAGGCTGCGGCAGCGCGCCAGCGAGTTGATCGAATGGGTCGGCCTCGAACGCCGCGCCCATGATGCGGCCGGCTCGCTGTCCTACGGTGAGCAGCGCCTTGTCGGTGTCGCGCTGGCGCTGGCGGCGGAGCCCTCGATGCTGCTGCTCGACGAGCCCGTCTCGGGCATGAACGCCTCGGAAACCCACCGCTTCGTCGAGCTGATCCGCAGCATCCGCGACCGCGGCATCACCATCCTGCTGGTCGAGCACGACATGCCGATGGTGATGACCGTTTCGGACCGCATCGTGGTGCTGAACTATGGCCGCATCATTGCCGAGGGGACCCCGGATGTGATCCGCAACGATCCGGCCGTGATCGAGGCCTATCTCGGACATGGAGCGGGACGTGCTTGAGATCCGGGACATGGTGTGCGGCTATGGCGGCGTCACGGCGCTGCGCGGCATCTCGCTCGACGTGAAGGCCGGCCAGCTCGTCGCCCTGATTGGCGCCAACGGCGCCGGCAAGAGCACGACGCTGCGTGCGATTTCCGGCCTCGTGCCGCCGCGCGCAGGGCAAATGCGGTTCGAGGGCATCGACATCACCGGGGCGAGACCTCCGCGCGTGCTCGCCAGCGGAATTGCACATTGTCCGGAAGGCCGGCGCGTGTTTCCGCACATGAGCGTCGAGGAGAATCTCGACATGGGGGCTTACCTCCGCCGTGGTTCGGGCGAGATCGCGGCCGACCGCGACCGCATCTACGCGGAATTTCCGCGGCTCGCCGAGCGGCGCCGGCAGGCGGCGGGCACGCTGTCGGGCGGCGAGCAGCAGATGCTGGCGATCGGGCGCGCGCTGATGTCGCGACCGCGGCTGATCATGTTCGACGAGCCCTCGCTCGGCCTTGCGCCCAACATCGTCGAGCGCACCTTCGCGATCATCCGCGCTATCCGCGATGCCGGCACCACGGTGCTGCTGGTCGAGCAGAATGCGTTCGCCGCGCTCGAGATGTGCGACCACGCCTATCTGCTCGAGAATGGCCGCATCGTGCTGTCAGGCGCAGGCTCCGAGCTGATCGAGAACGAGCATGTGCGGAAGGCCTATCTCGGTGGATGACGATGCCGCCGGCTCGGCTGGCTTCGGCTGGACGCCGGTCTGCAATCTCGACCGCCTGAGAGCGGAGAAGATCGTTCGCGTACATATAGCAGGCCTCGACCTGCTGGTGATCTGGAACGACGGCGATGCCGTCGCATGCGAGCGCGCGTGTCCGCATGAACAGGCGGATCTGGCTTTCGGACAGGTGAGGGCCGGCCGGCTGTTCTGTCCGCGTCACGCGGCATCGTTCGATTTGCGCGACGGGGCGATCAATCCGGGATGGCCGAGCCCGCCGTTGCGGCTTTACCCGATAAGGATCACGGGCGACCAGATCTGCGTGGAAGCGCGACAGCAGCAAGCGCGGCGTCAGGCCCCTGTTTTGCCCGACGAGTCAAAATGATCGATGGTGTCGACGTGCCTGCAAAATTCGTCTTTGAAAACAACGGCATCTCTACTGTGCATGGGGTTGTTTTCGCGCGTTTAGTCCAACAACTGGCGGACGGCATCGACGAGGACCCCGTCTGGCCGCCGCAGGGCCTCGAGAATGGTGAAATGGTCGGCGCCGTCGACCGGAATGAGCTTGCCGGGGGCCTTCGCCGCCGCGCGCTTGTCGTGGAGATTGATGGAATCGTACACGAGCGCCGGCAGCTCGTTGCTGCCATAGGCGATGTCGAGCCGCTTCGGTGTGACGGGCAGGCGCAGCGGCGACAGCGCGGCGATTTCCTCGTCCGTCAGCTTCAGCGCGTTGTTGAGGCCGGTATCGCGGATTGGTGCGAGCTCGTACACGCCTGAGATCGCCAGTCCCGCATGGACACTCGGATGGTTCAGCGCCATCGCTGCGAGATGGGCTCCGGCGGACCAACCCGACAAGACGACCGGTCCGGCAACGCCATAGGACGCGCCATTTGCGGCAAGCCAGTCGAGCGCGCGCGGGACTTCGGCGACGATGTCGGTGAGGGAAACCTCCGGCGCCAGCGAATAGCCGGGAATGGCAACCGACCAGCCATGGGCAGCGATGCCTTCGACGAGCATGGCGAACAACTCGCGCGAATTGCGCTGCCAATAGCCGCCATGCAGGAACACCAGGCAGGGCGCCTCAGGCCTCGCGGCCGGGTAGAGATCGATCTTGTTGTTCGCCCGCTGACCGTAAGCCAGATCGAGATGGGATTTCAGCGTGCCTCGCAGCCGGCTGGAGGCTTCGTTCCGTTCGGCGATCAGGGCCGTGCTGTTCTTGACGGCCGCGTTGTTGTCGTAGGCGGCGTCGCGTTCTGCCTGGGATAACCCGGACCATGCGGAACGGGGATCGAGCGGTCGACCTGTCGAATGAGCATTCTCAATCATAATCACTCCGATGCGCTTGTCCGCACCACTGTTGCGGTTTTCCGTGGCACTGCGGATCGCCCGCGTGCTCTAAGCTGTGAAGAACGGATTGGCGGGCCGCGCTAGGCCGAGATGTTCGCGTAAGGTCGTGCCCTCATAATCGCTGCGGAACAGCCCGCGCTCCTGCAGGATCGGCACGACGAGCTCAACGAAGTCCTCGAAGCCCTCGTGGAAGTAAGGCGGCATCACGTTGAAGCCGTCGGCGGCGTGCTCCTCGAACCATTGCTGGAGCGTGTCGGCGATGCGCTCGGCCGAGCCGCACAGCACCCAATGGCCGCGGGCGGCGGCGGTGAGATTGTAGAGATCGCGCAGCGTCATGTTCTCGCGGCGGCCCTTGGCCAGCATGACGCTGGCAAAGCTGTGATAGCTGTCTGATGGCGCGATGTCGGGGATCGGCCCGTCGAGATCGTAGGCTGACATGTCACGCCCGAACCGGTCGGAGAGAATCGCGAGCGCGTTGCTGCCGCTGACGAAGCTCTGGAGCACGTTGAGCTTCTCGAAGGCCTCCTTGTCGGTGCGGCCGACGACGGGCATCACACCCGGCAGCACCGTGACATCCTCCGCCTCGCGGCCGAACGCCGGCAGGCGGGTCTTCAGCGAGGCGTAGCCGGCCTTGGCTTCCTCGATATCCTGTACCACCGAGAACACGATGTCGGCGGTGCGCGCGGCAAGCGCCTGACCGGCCTCGGACCCGCCGGCCTGCAGCACGACGGGACGGCCTTGCGGGCTGCGGCCGATGTTGAGCGGGCCTTTCACCTTGAAGAACGCGCCGTCATGGTCGATCGGGCGAAGTTTTGCCGGATCGATGTAGAGGCCGCTGCTGCGGTCGGCGACGATGGCGTCATCGGCCCAGCCGTCCCACAGGCCCTTGACCACATCGAGGAATTCGCCGGCCATCTCGTAGCGGCGGGCGTGATCGGGATGGGTGGTGCCGAAATTCGCGGCCGTGGCCGGATTGGCCGTCGTCACGGCATTCCACGCGGCGCGGCCCTTAGAGATGTGATCGAGCGACGCGAAGATGCGAGCGACCGAGAACGGATCGCTGTAGGTGGTGGAGACGGTGGCGCCGAGGCCGATATGGCTGGTGGATGTCGAAAGCGCCGCCAGCATCGTCAGCGGCTCCAGCCGCAGCGTGTAGGATGGATGGGCCGCCGCATCGGCATAGAGATTATCGCCCATGAAGATCAGGTCGAACTTGCCGCGCTCGGCAGTGCGGCCGATCTCCTGGATCGCCGTAAAGTCTTGAAAACTGTCGACTGCGCCGGGATAACGCCAGCCCGCGACATGACTGCCGGTGCCGAGGATGAACAGGCCGAGATGCATCTGTCGTTTCATGGCGTCATGTCCAGAACAAGAGTTTTCGCTCAAGGAAGCCGACCAGGCCGAAGAAGGCGAGGCTCGCCGCAGACGCCACGAAGATCGCCGACCAGACCTGGACGAAATCGATCTGGAGCACGGCCTGGTAGATCACCCAGCCGAGCCCGCCATGCGCGCCGAGCATCTCGGTGACGATCGCCACGATGACGCTGCGTACGGTGGAGACGCGCATGCCGGCGAGCAGCAGCGGCAGGGCGGTTGGCAGTCGCAATCGCCAGAGCACGCTGAGGCGGCTGGCACCAAAACTCTTCATGAGGTCGACGGCGCGGCGATCGACCCGGTCGAGCCCGGCCAGCATCGACAGCAGGATGGTGAAGCTCACCGCCATCGCCACCATCACGATCTTCGAGCTGACGCCGATGCCGAACCACAGCAGGATCAGCGGTGAATAGCCGACCACGGGCACCGAATTGATCGCGGTGGCGAGCGGAAGTATTGCTGAGCGAAGCGCCGGCACAAGTGCGATGGCAACGGCAAGGCCAATTCCGATCAGGCAGCCGAGCCCATAGCCGGCCAGCGCTTCGAGCAGCGTGTAGCCGGCGGCGTCAATGAGGATTGCGCGCTTGGCCCAGAGGCCGACGAGGATGTCGCTGACCGCGGGAAGCACATAGGCCGGCAGATGCAGTCCGCGCGCAGTGCCTTCCCAGCACGCGATCAGGAGGACGGCGCCCAAAAAGCCGCGCTGAACGGCGAGCGAGGGGGAGGCGATCGCGCGGCTCATTGCTCGGCGCTCCAGAACACCAGCCGCCGCTCGACCGCGGCGACCACCGCATAGAAGCCCGTGCCGAGCAGGGCCGCGGCGAGCAGAGCGCCCCAGATCGCCACGACGTTCTCGGTGAACATGGCCTGGAGCAGCAGAACGCCGAGGCCGGTGGTGTCGCCGAACCATTCGCCGACGATGGCGCCGACGAGGCTCAATGACGCTGCGAGCCGCAACGCCACGAAGATTTGCGGCAGCGCGGTTGGCAACTGCAGGCGCAGCAGGAGCTGGCGGTTGGAGGCGCCGAAGCTGCGCATCAGCGCCACCTGCTTGGGGTCGACCGTCTCGAGGCCCAGCAACGTGTTCACGGTTACCGGAAAGAAAGTCAGGTAGAATGCGATGATTGCCTTGGCGAGTAAGGTGTTGCCGAACCAGAGCACCACCAGCGCGCCGAAGGCGATGACCGGAATGGTCTGCGACACCACGAAGATCGGGAAGATCATCTCGCGCAGCGCCCGGATACGGAAGAACAGGATGCCCATGAGCACGCCGAAAGCGCCGCCGGAGGCGAAGCCGATCAGCGTCTCGGCAAGCGTCCGCAGGAAGCCGTCAACATAGGCGCGCGGCGTCGCCGCCATGGCCATCAGGATCGTGCTGAGGCGCGGCAGATAATAGGGGCGGATGCCGAACAGCAGCACCGCGCCTTCCCAGATCACCGCCGCAATGGCAAGGCCGAGCAGCAGCCGGATCACCTTGCGCAGTGGATCCGGCATGGTGATCGACCGTGCAGCCGCTCGCCCGTCATCAAGCGATGTCGCCGCAGGGCTGCTCACGGCAGCCGGTCCGCCTGCGGGACGCTCTGGATGAAGCTGGCGTCATAGGCCGCGGCGAGATCGACCGGCTTGGAGATCACGCCGTACTTCAGGAAGAAGTCGTGGGCGGTCTTGACCGCGTCCGCGTCGATCCAGAACATGCCGTTCTTGGCGGCCGCGCCAGATGTCATCAAGCGCTTCACCTCGGTGAGCATGAACTCCTGCTGCGCGCGGTCGAGCGTCGGGGCTGCGGCCATCACGGTGTCGACGGCGCCCTTGGGATCCGAGAACGCGTCCTTCCAGCCCTTCAGCGAAGCGCGCAGGAATGCCTTGACGAGCTCCGGCTTCTCCTTGGCGGTCGCCTCGGCGACGATCAGCGTGTCGCGCGGGAAGGTGATGCCGTAATCCTCGGCGACGAAGGTCTTCAGGCTGTCCTTCGGCATGCGCGACTGGATTGTGTAAAACTCGTTGTAATAGGTTGCGGTGACCACATCGACGCTGCCGTCGACGAAGGGCGTCACCGAAACCTGTTGCGGCTGGATCTTCAGCTCGTCCGGCTTGACGCCTTCCTTGGCCAGCATGCCGTTGAGCACGTGGTTGGCGCCGGTGAACCAGGTGGTGACGGTCTTGCCTTTGAAGTCCTGGATCGTCTTCACCGGCCCGTCCTTGCGGGTGACGAAGATGAAGGGAGTGATCTGGTGCGACACGCCGATGCAGACGATCGGCAGGCCCTTGTCGCGCGCCGCGAACACGCTGTCGGTGCCGCCGGACAAGCCAAATGTGTCGGCGCCGGTCGCGACCAGGTTCTCGGTGAGCAGATTGGGGCCGCCGGGATTGATGGTGAGGTCGATGCCTTCGGCCTTGTAGTAGCCTTTGGCGGCCGCGACGTAAAAACCTGCAAACTGCGCCTGCGGCAACCATTTCAGGCGCAGGCTCGCCTTCTGCAAGTCGGCTGCTGGCGCAGCCGTGACAAGGGAGCCGGTCGCCAGTGCGATGGCGGAGAGGACGGCGAAGGCGTGGCGTCGGCTCAACATGGTCATACTCCAGGCGGTGAAAATCAATTGCGGTAAGACGGATCGGTGCGGTCGAGCTGGCGCATCAGCGCCGGCCATTCGCGTTCGCCTGGCACGAGGATGTCGCCCTGCAATTGCCAGAACTGGCGAGCGGCCTTTTCGCAGATCTCGTGCGGCGGCATCACCAGCGTGGCGCCGGCTGCGGCCGCCGCCTGCATCTGAAGCTGGATCCGCGCGGCGCGCTCGAAATAATAGAGCAGCATGAAGGCCTCGCCCGGCGTCCGGCCGACGGTGAGGATGCCGTGATTGCGCATCAGCATCACCTTGTGCGGGCCGAGGTCGCGCACGAGGCGCGTCTGCTCGTCGAGGTCGATGGCGACGCCTTCGTAGTCGTGGAAGGCCTGGCGGTGGTAGAAGCGCATGGCGAACTGGCTAAGTGGCAGCAGGCCCTTCTCCTGCCCGGAGACTGCGACGCTCGCGTCGGAATGGGTGTGCAGCACGCAGGCCGCGTCATGGTTCGACGTGTGAATCGCAGCATGGATCACGAAGGCCGCGACGTTGACGGCCTGCGGACTGTCGTCGAGCTTGTTGCCCTTGGTGTCGATCTTGACGAGGCTCGACGCCGTGATCTCGTCGAACAGCAGCCCGTAGGGATTGATCAGGAACTGATCGTCGTTACCGGGCACGCGCAGGGAGATGTGATTGTAGATCAGATCGTCCATGCCGAGCTTGGCGACCATGCGATAACAGGCCGCGAGCTTGATGCGGGCATCCCACTCGGCGGGTTCGATGCCATGTGGCGCGTGCTCTCTGGCTGACATCGCGTTCACTGCGACTTCTCCTGAGCGATCGAGGACTGGAACGATTTCATGCTTTCCTCCTCGATCGCATCGAGCAGCGTGCGCTTGAGCCGCACGAATTCGGGAGAGGTGACGATCTCGGGCTTACGCGGTCGCGGCAGATCGACGATTTGTTCGAGCTTCACCGAGCCGGGACGCGCGGTCATGACCAGCACACGGTCGCCGAGGAAGATCGCTTCATCGACGTCATGGGTGATGAAGAGAATGGTGCGGCGGTATTTCTGCCAGACATCGAGCAGCCAGCGCTGCATCATCGCTCGCGTCAGCGCGTCGAGTGCGCCGAACGGCTCGTCGAGCAGCATCAGGTCGCGCTCGAACAGGAAGGTGCGCATCAAGGCGACGCGCTGGCGCATGCCGCCGGACAATTGATTGGGATATTGTTTCTCGAAGCCGGCGAGGCCGAACTCGGGCAGCATCTTCAGCGCCTTGGCGCGCGCCTGATCGCGCGGTATGCCCTCGACCTCGAGCGCGAGGATGGCGTTGTCCACGACGTTGCGCCAGGGAAACAGCAAATCGCGCTGCGGCATGAAGGAGACGCGGCCGAGCAGGTCGGCGGCGTGGCAGCTCTTGCCCTCGAAACGCAGGATGCCACCGGCATCCGGCTCTTCCAGGCCTGCGACGATGTTGAAAAGGGTACTCTTGCCGCAGCCGCTGGGACCGACGACCGTGACGAACTCGCCGGGGGCGATGCTCGCCTGAAGCCCCGAAAGGGCCGCGACAGCACCGAAGGTCTTGCTGATCGCGCGCAGCTCGAGCAGCGGCTCGGGCTTCGGGTGAGCCTGCGGGGCTTCGATAGTCGGTCCGGGATCGGGGAGGCGAGCGGCCTGCACCAGCATGTCCTTGTATAATGGCGGCGGCCATTCGCATACGAAAGCGGGCCGCGTTAAAATCTCTTAGCAACTCGTGTGCCAGTGCGATTTCCGGGCAAATCAGGCATAAGACTTGCGAGATGGACGGTGGATCTGTCGGAGACACGCGCATCTCCGAGAGAAAACAGCTCGTTTCGTTGAGATGTGAGCGTCAATATGTATACTTATATTGGCATCGGAGAAACATAGTGGCGGATATTGGTGCACATGGCGGAGGCAGACGCGTGAAAAATGGGCACGAAACGCTTGCCGCGAGCCCCGGAATGACGCTCGCCGAGAGCCTGCGCCAGAAGCTCGAGGGGGCGATCGCGGCAGGCCATCTCGGGCCGGGTAGCCGGCTCGACGAGCAGGAGATCGCCCAGCGTTTTGGCGTCTCGCGCACACCGGTGCGGGAGGCGTTCCGCCTGATGGCCGCCAACAATCTGGTCGAGCTGCGCGGCCGACAGGGCGCGACGGTCCGCAGCATCAAGGCGCAGGCGCTGATCGAGATGTTTCAGGTGATGGCGGAGCTGGAGGGGCTGTGTGCAAGGCTCGCCGCCC
The DNA here is from genome assembly GCF_038969555.1 of Bradyrhizobium sp. B117. Lineage (NCBI taxonomy): Bacteria > Pseudomonadati > Pseudomonadota > Alphaproteobacteria > Hyphomicrobiales > Nitrobacteraceae > Bradyrhizobium > Bradyrhizobium sp. B117. The sequence continues at coordinate 6,308,714 of NZ_CP152414.1, read as the reverse complement.
GGCGGGTCTCTCAGGCTTGGGGCGCAGAAATTAACGAGATTCACCAGCGGCTTGTGGCGGCGGGTGAAACTGGCGACATAGACGTTTTCTACGACATCAACCAGGAATTCCACGAAGCGATCTACGAGGCTTCGCGCAACAGCTTCCTGGCCGATCAGACCCGCAAGCTGCGCAATCAGGTGGCTGCCTATCGCCGCCGGGTGACGCGCATGCCGAACCGGATTGCCGACACCGTCCGCGAGCATGAGGCGATCATGCAGGCGATCCTGGCCCACGATCCCGAGCGGGCGCACAGCGCCATGAGGGACCACGTCAATCTGCTCGGCGACAACCTCTTGGACTTCCTCGCCGCCTTCGAATGACCTCTCGGCCTCTTGGTATGCAAATTGCTAGACATTGTATATCTAGCTCGCATCCTGGAGACCCGGAGTGGACCTGAAGCTGACGAAGAAGATCGCCTTGATTACCGGCGCGTCGAAAGGAATTGGACTTGCGGTTGCCGAACTCTTCGCCGCGGAGGGGTGCCATTTGCATCTCGCCGCCCGCAACGGCGAGGCGATGCTCGAGGCCAAGAAGCAGCTCGAGGCCCGTCATGGTGTGAAGATCACCATCCATGCGCTGGATCTGTCGAGCACGGCTGCGATGGAGAAGCTCGCGGCCGAGGTCGGCGACATCGACATCCTGATCAACAATGCCGGCGACATCCCCGCAGGCTCGCTGGAAATTCTCGACGACGCCGCCTGGCGGCGCGGCTTCGATCTCAAGGTGTTCGGCTACATCACGCTGTCGCGTCTCTATTATCCGCGCATGAAGGGTAAGGACGGCGTCATCATCAACATCATCGGTAATTCCGGCGAGAACTGGGACGCAAGCTACATCGCAGGCTCGACCGGCAATGCCGCGCTGATGTCCTTCACCAAGGCGCTCGGCGGCCGCAGCCTCGACCACGGCGTGCGCGTCGTCGCGGTCAATCCGGGGCCGGTTGCCACCGACCGTATGCTCAAGATCATGAAGCGCAAGGCGATCGACATGCTCGGCGACGAAAGCCGCTGGGAGGAGCTGTTCGACAAATATCCGGGCAAACGGCCTGCGACATCGGAAGAGGTCGCCGATCTCGTCGCCTTCCTGTCGTCGCCGCGGTCCGGCTACATTACCGGCACCGTGGTGACGATCGACGGCGGCATCGCCGCACGTGGCTCGGTGATCTGAGGCGTCGATGTCGAAGCCTCAATCCACCGCACTGGTCCGCAACCGCTATTTCGACGAGCTCTCGGCGACGCCGGGACTCTATTGGCTCGGCCAGAACACCAACCATATCGAGAGCCACCCCGCTGTGCGCGAGGCGATGCTGCGCTCGATCGAGGCGGGCGAGTTCAACGCCTATGCCCCGCCGCTCGGCTTCGAGGCGTTGCGCGAGGCGATCGTCGCCGATCTCGGCACACCGGGTGCGGAAGCGCTGGTGACCGAGGGCGGTGTCAACGCACTGGCGATGATCTGCCGTGCACGCTGCAAGCCCGGCACCACGCTTGTCACCACCGATCCGACCTGGAAATGGCCATGCCTGTTCGCGCGTCAGCAGGGCGCCGAGGTGATCGAGATCCCCATCTACGATCCCGCCTGCAATTACCGCCTGACGCCGGAAGCCTTGAAGGCGAATGTCGACGAGCGCACCGCAATCATCTACCTCGTCGATCCCAACAATCCGCTCGGCATCCGCTACACAAGAGAGGAGATCGAGAGCTTTGCCGCGATCGCGCGCGATTGCGGCGCGCTGCTGGTGCACGACTGCACCTACCGCGATTTCGCCGACGGCCACACGCCGGCGCTCCACGTAGCGCCGCAAGGCTCGGTGGTCTCGACCAGCTTTTCCAAATGGCTCGGGCTTGCCGGCCTTCGGATCGGCGCGCTCGTCGCAGCGCCTGATCTGTTCGAGGAGCTGGCGCAGACCTCCACCAGCGTGCTCGGTGCGAGCGTCATCGCCCAGCGCGCAGCGCAGGCGGGACTGTCGGTCAAGGCCGAGTGGATGAAGAAGGTCCGCAGCATCGACCGCGCCAACAAGGCGATGGTCCAGGAGGCGGCGGCCGCAATCGACGGGCTGGCCCTGCCGATCATGCCCTCGCACGGCAACTTCCTCGTACTGGAAACGATCGCGGCCGGCATCCGCCCCGAAGCGCTGGTCGAATGCTATCGCCGTCAGGGCATCATGGTCCGCCAGGGCACCTATCACACTCGGCGCTTCGGCGACCGTTTCGTGAAGATCAGCACCTCGGTGCCGCAGGCCTGGGTCGAAAAGCTCTGCACGCTGCTGCCGGACATGGTCGCGCAGGCGCGCACGCTCAACGACCTGCCGCCGCAATTTTAGGGACGATACCGATGACGATGATTACGACGAAGGACGGCGTGAAGCTCCATGTGGAAGAGGCGGGCGAGGGCACGCCGATCCTCTTCATCCACGAATTCGGCGGCAATCACGACAGCTGGGAGCCGCAGCTGCGCTATTTCAGCCGGCGTCATCGCTGCGTCACTTACGCCGCGCGCGGCTATTCGCCGTCGGACGTGCCCGACAGCGTAGAGGCCTATTCGCAGGCGATCGCCGCCGATGATGCGGTCGCGGTGCTCGACGCACTGAAGATCGATAAGGCGCATATCGTCGGCCTTTCCATGGGAGGCTTCTGCACGGTGCATTTCGGCCTGCGCACGCCGGAGCGCGCGCTGTCGCTCACCGTGGCTGGCGCCGGCTATGGCTGCGAGAAGGAATTCGAGGAGCATTTTCGCGGCGTCTCGCTCGAAGTCGCCGACAATTTCGAGAAGCAGGGCGCGAAGGAGTTTTCCAAGATCTATGCGCTCGGCGCGAGCCGGGTGCAGTTCCAGAACAAGGATCCGCGCGGCTGGCAGGAATTTGCCGATCGCCTCGCCACCCATTCCGATCGCGGCGCCGCCAACACCATGCGCGGCGTGCAGGCGCGGCGGCCGTCGTTCTATGATCTCGAAGACGGCCTGAAAAAGATGATGGTGCCGACGCTGGTCGTGGTCGGTGACGAGGACGACCACTGTCTCCAGCCCGGCATCTTCCTGAAGAAGACCATTCCCGCCTGCGGCCTCTCGGTCTTCCCCAAGACCGGTCACACGCTCAATCTCGAAGAACCGGCGACGTTCAACGCGCTGCTCGCCGAGTTCATCGCCCAGGTCGAGGCGGGACGTTGGCTGCCGCGCGATCCGCGCGCGCTGCCGGGCCAGATCATGCGCACGAAGTAGTCGATGACGAGCGAGCCCCTGATCAACGCCGACCGGCTCTGGACTCGCTTGATGTCGCTCGCCGAGATCGGTGCGACGCCGGCCGGTGGTGTCAACCGCCAGGCGCTGAGCGACGGTGAGATCGCCGCCTGGCGCCGTGTCATCGGCTGGGCGCTGGAAGCAGGATTGACGCCGTCGACGGACGCCGCGGGAAATCTGTTCCTGACGCTGGCGGGCCGCGATCGCGCCGCGCCGCCGCTGCTGCTCGGCAGTCATCTCGACAGCCAGCCGACCGGCGGCAAGTTCGACGGCGCGGCCGGTGTGATGGCGGCACTCGAAGCGGCGGTCTCGGTCGCTGAGCAAGGCGAAAAGCCTGCGCGCGATATCATCGTCGTCGCCTGGATGAACGAGGAGGGCTCGCGCTTTGCGCCGGGCATGATGGGCTCGGAGGCCTTTACCGGCGAGCGGGGCATAGACGCGATCCGCGCCGCGCGCGACGCGGATGACATCAGCGTCGGCGAGGCGCTCGACCGCCTCCACCAGGCTTTCCCGGATATGCCGCACAGGCCCCTCGGCTTTGCCGCCGGGGCCTATCTCGAACTGCACATCGAGCAGGGACCGCTGCTGGAGACGGCAGACTGCATGATCGGTGTCGTCACCGGCATCCAGGGCAAGAAGACCTTTCAGGTGGTGGTCGAGGGTGCCGAGGGCCATGCCGGCACGCTGGCGCAGCAGGAACGGCGCGATGCGCTCGCGGCCTTTGCGGAGGTCGCGAGCGCACTTCATGCCGAGATCGGCGCCATCGATGCCGACATCAAGTTCACCATTGGCCGGGTCGCCGTCGTGCCTAACGCGCCGTCCGTGGTGCCGTCGCGCGTCAGCTTCAGCATCGATCTGCGCCATCCTGACAATGTCGTGCTCGATGCGGCGGCTGCGCGCATCAAAACTCTATGCCAGGAGAAGGCCCCGCCGTGCTCGGTTACGGTGACGCCGCTCGTGGATGCGCCGTCGAACGTCTTCGATCCGCGCCTGCGCGCGAGCATCGCGAAGGCTGCGCGGGAGCGGGGGCATTCCGCCATGGCGATCCTTTCTGCCGCGGGTCACGATGCCCGTCATCTGGCCAAGGTCTGCCCGGCTGCGATGATCTTCATCCCGTGCCGCAACGGCGCGAGCCATGTGGAGCATGAATGGGCTGAACCCGATCATGTCGCGGCCGGTACCGCCGTGCTGGCACAGGTGCTGCGCGAACTCGCCTTCGCGCCTGCCATCGAGGCGTGAGGACACCGATGCAAGATGTGGCTCCTCGGGAGTACCGCGACGCGATGGCCTGTCTCGGCGCGGCCGTCACCATCGTCGCGACCGACGGGGCTGCGGGCCGCGCCGGGTTCACCGCATCTGCGATCTGCAGCGTCACTGACGATCCGCCGACGCTTCTGGTCTGCATCAACCGCGGCTCCTCCGCCTATGACAGCGTGACCCGCAATAAGGTGGTATGCGTTAACGTGCTCTCGGCGCGTCACGAGCGACTATCCCGCCTGTTCGGCGGCAAGGTGCCCGCGGAGGAACGCTTTGCCGCTGCGGCGTGGTCGACACTCGCAACCGGCGCGCCCGTGCTGGCCGACTGCGCCGCGGCGTTCGACTGCCGGATTGCGGACGTCGTCAATGTCGGCACGCACGATGTGCTGTTCTGCCGGGTCGTCGCGCTGCAAAGATCTGGCTGCGCCGACAATCTGATCTATTTCGGCCGCGCCTACCACACGATCGGGGTGATCAATCCGGCCGAGGCTGGACCCGAATCCGCTCTTGGCCGATCCTGATGGGGCCGGCGGCTATCGCCAGCCGTTGCCCGCTGTAGATATCTCAGCGAAGTTTGCACCAACATCGATGCGGGAGCGGTGGCTACAATCTCCGGCGCCCTCTCTCGCTGCTCGCGAAGTACATCACATCGGTGTCCTGTGCCGCCGAGCTTGCCGGCGGCTACGCAACAGTGGGCGTAGCGCAGCCACACCCAAGTCAAGCGCTTGCTCCAGCACGTTGCTCACTGGTTGATGCCATTCATCTAAAGCAATCATGCTCACCATCATCACCTGGACCTGGTGATCGCCCGTGCTCCGTCGACGCTCCGCCTTGTCCGCAACAGCGATCAGCTCGTGACGAGAAAATTGCAATCGGCCGAGCGGACGACCAGCCAAACTGCACTTGCAATGTTTAGTAAACCGTGCATTACTAAACAAATCGAGCCTACCGGGCCTATAGAATCCGGGTGGCGCGAGGAAACGCCAGTTTAGTTGTTCAGCTCGTCATGGACTGTGTCGCTCTGCTCGAAGCATTCGAGCGGATAGGAAAGCCGCGCCATGTCGATGGCCGGCCCACTCGGAGGGAACGTGCAATGAAACGAACGATGAAGACGCTTGTAGTGGCATGCGGGGCTGTTGGCGCCGCGTTCGGCGTCGGAGCGGGCACCACGCCTGCGCAGGCGCAAGGCAAGACCATCACGTTGTGCTGGGCCGCATGGGATCCCGCCAACGCGCTGGTCGAATTGTCGAAGGACTTCACCGCCAAATCGGGTATCGGTATGAAGTTCGAATTCGTGCCGTGGACCAATTACGCCGATCGATTCCTGAACGAACTCAATTCGCACGGCTCGCTGTGCGACCTCATCATCGGCGATTCACAATGGATCGGCGGCGCTGCGGAGAACGGCCAGTACGTCAAGCTCAACGATTTCTTCAAGAAGGAAGGAATCAGCATGGACGACTACATGCCGGCCACGGTGGTCGGCTATTCCGAGTGGCCGAAGAACACACCGAACTACTGGGCGCTGCCGGCAATGGGCGATGCGGTGGGCTGGACCTATCGCAAGGACTGGTTCGCGCGGCCGGACGTGCAGAAGGACTTCAAGGCCAAGTACGGCCGCGAGATCGGCGTGCCGAAGACGCTCGATGAGCTCAAGGACATCGCGCAGTTCTTCCAGGGCCGCGAGATCGACGGCAAGAAGGTCTACGGCGCCTCGATCTATACCGAGCGCGGCTCGGAAGGCATCACCATGGGCGTCTCGAACTACCTCTACGACTACGGCTTCAAATACGACGATCCGAAGAAGCCCTATGCGATGGATGGGTTCGTGAACTCGGCCAGCGCGGTGAAGGGGCTCGAGGCCTACAAGGAGCTCTACAAGTGCTGCACGCCGCCCGGCGCCTCCAACTCCTACATGTCGGAAGGGCTTGATGCCTTCAAGTCCGGCCAGGTCGCGCTGCAGATGAATTTCTTCGCGTTTTTCCCGGGCCTCTACAAGGATCCGAATGTCGGCGGCGACAAGATCGGCTTCTTCGTCAATCCGGCCGGTCCCGCAGCGCAAGCGACGCAGCTGGGCGGACAGGGCATCTCGGTGGTCTCCTACTCCAAGAACCAGGCCGAGGCCCTGCAATACATCAAGTGGTTCTCCGGCGGCGACGTCCAGAAGAAGTGGTGGGCGCTCGGCGGCTATTCCTGCGCCAAGTCCGTGCTGAACGACCCGGGCTTCCCGAACAGCGCGCCCTTCGCCAAGGAGTTCCTGCAGTCGATGGGAATGGTCGTCGACTTCTGGGCCGAGCCCTCCTACGCCCAGTTGCTGCAAGCCGAGCAGAAGCGCGTGCATGACTATGTGGTTGCCGACAAGGGCACCGCTCAGGAAGCGCTCGACGGTCTGGTGAAGGACTGGAAGGCGATCTTCAAGGAAGAAGGCAAGAAGTTCTGATGCGAGCTGCCCGGAGCGCGTGCGCTCGCGCTCCGGGTTTCCTTCGAGATGACCGGAATTCGTCGCAGTATCGACGCCGGGTGCCTGGATCGGTTCACGCAATGAACGAATTGAGTGCCTCTTCGCGGATCACTTATCGGGCCGTCATGGTCCGGCCAGGCGTGGCGCGCCGTATCCGGGGCCTGTCGGACAGGACGCTCGCCTGGCTCTTCATCACGCCGACGATCGTGCTGCTGTTGGCGATCAATATCTTCCCGCTGATCTGGACGATCTATCTGTCGTTCACGAACTACCGCGCGAACAGGGCCAACGTGCCGACGATCTGGCTGGGCGCTGACTGGTACCAGTCGATCCTGACCGATCCTGACATCTGGGCGGCGATGCAGGTGACCGCGCATTTCGTGATCTGGACCGTGGTGATCGAGACCGTCCTCGGATTCGGCCTGGCCTACCTCATCGACAAGAAATTCCGCGGCCACGGCATGTGGACAACGATCATCCTGCTGCCGATGATGCTCTCGCCGGCCGTCGTCGGCAATTTCTGGACGTTTCTGTACCAGCCCCAGATCGGCCTGTTCAATTACGTCGTCGCCTTCTTCACCGGACGCGCAGCCTCGTCCTTCCAGATGCTGGGCGACGTCACGTTGAGCCCGTGGGCCATCGTCATCGTCGATGCGTGGATGTGGACGCCGTATGTGATGCTGATTTGTCTCGCCGGCCTGCGTTCGATCCCCGATTACATCTACGAGGCGGCCGAGGTCGACCGCGCGTCGAAATGGCGGCAGTTCTGGTCGATCACGCTCCCGATGGCGCTGCCGTTCATCATGCTGGCGGTGCTCTTTCGCGGCATCGAGAATTTCAAGATGTTCGACATGGTCAATCTGCTCACCGGCGGCGGGCCGGGATCGACCACGGAAGTCGCCTCGATCACGCTCAAGCGGGCGGCGTTCGAGAGCTGGCGGACCGGCTATTCCTCGGCCTTCGCGATCATCCTGTTCGTGACGGTCTTCGGCCTCGCCAACATCTATGTGAAGGCGCTGAACAAGGTGAAAAGCCGATGACATCAGCCACCACGGCCCATTCAGTCGTCGAGCCGTCGGCCACGACGCGGCGCTTTGCCGGCTCGCTCGTCGTGCTCTACGCGATCATCACCATGATCCCGCTGGTCTGGATCATGCTCACCGCATTCAAGTCGCCTGACGATGCGATCTCCTATCCGCCGAAGGTGATGTTCAAGCCGTCGCTCGAAGGCTTCTGCAACCTGTTCACGACCCGCTCGCGCCAGACACCGGAATTCATCCGATCGCTGGGGCCGCCGCAAGGGCTGTGCGATGACATCGCGCGCAGCCGCAACATGGTCGTCGCCGGTCCCTCGAACTACGTGCCGCGCTTCGTCAATTCGTTGATCATTGCGTTTGGTTCGACCGTGCTCGCCGTTGCTTTGGGTACCCTCTCGGCCTACGGCTTCTCCCGGTTCCGCGTGCCGCTGAAAGATGACCTGCTGTTCTTCATCCTGTCGACCCGGATGATGCCGCCGATCGCGGTCGCGATCCCGATCTATCTGATGTACCGCACCGTCGGCTTGTCGGACACCAGGCTCGGGATGATCCTGCTCTACACCTCGGTCAATGTCTCGCTGGCGGTCTGGCTGCTCAAGGGTTTCATCGACGAAATCCCGCGTGAGTACGAAGAGGCCGCGATGATCGACGGATACACCCGCTTCCAGGCGTTCGTGAAGGTGGTGCTGCCGCAGGCCACCACGGGAATCGCGGCAACCGCAATCTTCTGCCTGATCTTCGCCTGGAACGAATACGCCTTCGCGGTGCTTCTCACCTCGGGTAACGCACAGACGGCGCCGCCGTTCATTCCGATCATCATCGGCGAGGGGGGGCAAGACTGGCCCGCAGTGGCCGCCGGCACGACTCTGTTTCTGGTGCCGATCGTGGTGTTCACGGTCTTGCTTCGCAAGCATCTGCTGCGCGGCATCACTTTTGGAGCTGTCCGCAAATGAACATCGACGCCATCCCATCCATTGCGCGTCGCGGTGTTGCGGACCGTCTTCTGCGCCGCGGCCCGCTCGAAGCCGTCGCGACGACGATCATCGCCGCCGGCGTCGTGATGCTGATGCAGCCATTGTCTCTGACACTGTACTCCTGGTCGTTTGCGACGACCCTATTTGGCACGGTGATGTTCACCATCGTGTCCAAAATCCGGGAGTAGCGCGCGATGGCACAGATCAAGGTCGAGGCGCTCGACAAATCCTTTGGTAGCTTTCATGCGGTCAGGTCCGCCAGCTTCACGGTGGAGGACGGCCAGTTCCTTTGCTTGCTCGGACCGTCCGGCTGCGGCAAGACCACGACGCTCCGCATGATCGCTGGCCTGGAGCTGCCGACCGCGGGCACGATCCGGCTCGATAGCGAGGACGTGACGATGAACCGCGCATCGGCGCGCGACATTGCCTTCGTGTTCCAGCTCTTCGCGCTCTATCCGCACATGAACGTCCGGCGCAACATCGGCTTTCCCCTGAAATGCGAGGGCATCGGCGCGGCCGAGCGTGATCGGCGGGTCGTCGAGGCTGCGCGCATCCTGCGGATCTCGCACCTTCTCGACCGCTCCGTCTCCGGCCTTGCCGGCGGCGACCGGCAGCGTGTCGCGCTGGGGCGGGCGATCGTGCGCAAGCCAAAGTGTTTTCTGATGGACGAGCCGCTCGGCGCGCTCGATACCGAGATGCGGGACGCCATGATTCATGAATTGCGGGCCCTGCATGACCGGCTGGGCGCGACGACGGTCTATGTCACCCATGACCAGCTCGAGGCCATGGCGATGGCCGACAGGATCGCGGTGATGAACAACGGCGTCGTCGAGCAGGTGGCGAGCCCGCGCGACATCTATGACCGGCCGGCGTCGCTGTTCGTCGCCGACTTCATCGGCTCGCCGCCCATGAACTTCCTGCCGTTCCGCGGCGGTCTGCAGACCGGCGCGGAGGCGATCCGGCTCGGCGAGCGTGACGTTGCAATTCCTGCCGCGCGCGAGGCGATGGCGGAAAGCGAGCTCGTGCTCGGCGTACGGCCCGAGCATGTGCGTTTTACCGACCGTGGCATGGTGCGCGGCGAAGTCTATGGCACGGAATATCTGGGCACGACGCAGATCGTGACCGTGACGACGCATTACGGTGCGCTCAAGGCCCGCTCACCCAGCAGCAGATCGTTTCGGACCGGCGAGACCGTCGGGCTCGATTTCCGGCCCGATACGCTGTCGATCTTCGACAAGGCATCGGGCCGGGCAATTCGCACCGCGCTGCATGAAGGAGGCGCGCATGGCTGAGGTCGAGATCAATGCCGTCTCCAAGGCCTTCGGAAAGACTCAAGCCTTGAGTGATCTATCGCTGACCGTCGACGACGGTGAGTTCGTGGCATTGCTCGGGCCGACCGGTGCCGGCAAGACCACCGCATTGCGCTTGATCGCCGGATTGGAGCAGCCGGATTCTGGCTCGATCCGCATCGACGGGCGCAGCGTGACCGGCGATGCGCCGGCGGACCGCGATGTTGCCTTTGTCTTCCAGCAATATTCGCTGTATCCGCACCTCACCGTGTTCGAGAACATGGCCTTCGCGTTGCGTGCGCCGACCCGCCGCGTGGGCGAAGCCGATATCCGCACGAAGGTGCAGGAGGTCGCGCGTCTACTGCATATCGAGACCAAGCTGGACAACAAGGCGACGCAGCTTTCGGGCGGGCAGATGCAGCGCGTCGCGATTGGTCGCGCGCTGGTGCGTTCGCCCTCGATCTATCTGATGGACGAGCCGCTGTCCTCGCTGGATGCCAAGCTTCGCGGCGAGCTCCGCCTCGAGCTCAAGCGCATCCAGGTCGATCTCGGCGCGACGATCCTCTATGTTACCCACGATCAGACCGAAGCGATGACCATGGCGTCGCGCATCGGCGTGATCGAAGGCGGGCGGCTGATGCAGATCGGCACGCCGCGGGAGATCTACGAGAACCCGATCAACGCGCATGTCGCGGCGAGGCTGGGCCAGCCGACGATCAATCTGCTGCCGGCGGCGCTGTTCGCGGGGGCGCCCGTCGGCGTCGAGACGATTGGCGCGCGGACCGAGCATCTGACGATTGCTCGCGGTGGCGGCGACATATCGGCAACTGTCAAGCGGGTCGAGCACCTCGGCGACCAGAGCCACCTTCATCTCGATCTCGCGGGCCGGCCGGTTGTGACCCTGGCAGATCCCGAGGCGGGTTTTGGGGCCGGAGACGTCGTGTCGCTCCGTTTGAACAAACCGCTGTTTTTCGATGCGAAGGGCTGGAGGGTAGCGGCATGAGCCTTGATCGCGTAGCCAGGGAAAGATTGGTGCGAGCGCTGGCAGCGTCCGTAATCGAGCATGCGGACGAGTTGACGAGCCTCGACCAGGCGATTGGCGATGGGGATCACGGGCTGAACATGAAACGAGGTTTCGAAGCTGTGCTCGCCGCATTGCCGGGCCTTGCTGACAAGTCGCTCCCCGAAATGCTGAAGGCGATCGGAATGACATTGGTCATGAAGGTCGGCGGTGCGTCGGGGCCGCTGGTCGGAACTTTCTTCATGGAACTGGGCAAGGCCCTTCCGGAGCAGCCGAGCCGGGCCGATCTGGTCGCTGCGACGGAGAAGGCCATCGAGGCCGTCAAGGCACGCGGCCGTTCGGAGGCGGGACAGAAGACGCTGCTGGATGTCCTGGTGCCGGTGCACGCGGTTCTCGCGGGAGGCGGTGATGCCAAGGCAATCGCGGCCGAGGCTGTGCAAGCGGCCGATCGCACCACGCCCATGCAGGCCATCCGCGGCCGCGCGTCGTTCCTTGGCGAACGTTCCATCGGTCATATGGACCCGGGCTCGCGCTCGACGTCCCTTCTGATCGGCGCAGCAGTTGAGACACTGGAGCTCGAGGTCAAAACATGAGCAACGTCGGAATTGTCATCGTGTCGCATTCGCCGAAGATCGCGGAAGGCGCGGCCGACATGGTGCGCCAGATGGTCGGGGACGCAGTGCCGCTGGCCTGGACCGGTGGCGATGTCGATGGCGGCCTAGGTACGAATGTTGCGGGAATCCTCGAGGCGATCGAGATGGCTTGGTCACCGGCGGGTGTTGCGATCCTCGTCGATCTCGGCGGTGCCGAGACTAATTCGGAGATGGCGGTCGAGATGCTCCCGGAAGACCGGCGCGCACGCGTGCTCGTCTGTAATGCCCCGGTGGTCGAAGGGGCCGTGATCGCTGCGACCGAATCTTCGGGCGGCTCATCGCTTGCCGCCGTCAAGCGCAGTGCGGAGGAATTCTATGCATGATGCCAACGCCAACCGGGCGGCCCAGACGTTTGTGCCGCTGACCGCCTCGGCGGTCCTCGTCAATCCGGTCGGCCTGCACGCGCGGCCGTCGGTGAAGCTCACGCAGTGCGCGAAAGGCTTTGTCGCCAAGATCGAAATTGCGCTTGCAGCCGAGGGGCCCTGGACCGACGCCAAGAGTCCGGTGAAGGTGATGCGTGTGAAAGCGCCGCAAGGCGCAACGCTGCATTTCCGCGTCAATGGTCCTGATGGCGAGGCGGCGCTCGCGGCCATGCTGGCGCTCGTGCATGACGGTTTCGGCGAGGCGTAGAATCGTGGGCGAGATCCAACTCACCGGCCATCCCGCTTCGCCAGGCCTCGCCATCGGCCCGGTCGCTGTGCTGACGACCAAAGTCGCGAGCAGGGCGACGAAGGGCGATTCGGCGCAGGAGGCGGCAGCGCTGAAGGCGGCGATCGAGGGGGCCGCGGTGGAGCTCGCCGACCTGATCGCGACGGTTCACGGCGAGGCCGCGGAGATCCTGGAGTTCCAGGTCGCGATGCTCGGCGACGATGCGCTTGCCGAGGGAGCCTACGAAGCCATTGCGGGCGGTACGGCCGCCGATGAGGCCTGGCGCGCAGCACTCGACGCGGAGATCGCCGGCTATCGCGCGGCGGATGAGGAGTATTTCCGCGCCCGAGCCGCCGATCTGGTCGACATTCGCGATCGAGTGCTCGCCGGGCTGAACGGCGCAAACGCGATCGCAACAATCTCCGGAGATTCCGTCGTCACGGGTGACGATATTTCGCCGTCGACGTTTCTCGCCGTCGACTGGACCCGCGGCGGTGCCATTGCGCTCGCTAGTGGATCGCCATCGTCGCATGTCGCGATGCTCGCGCGATCGCGCGGCGCCCCCATGGTGGTTGGACTGGGTCCATTACCGTGGAACGGACAGCCGCCCTCATTGGCTCTGGTCGACGGCGATACCGGCAGCGTGATCTTCGATCCCAAGCCGGAAACGCGCCGCCTGTTCGAGCAGCGCATGGCGGCGGCGCGTGCCGCACAGATCGCTGCCGATGCGGGCCGCCTCAAGCCGGCGCTGACGGCTGATGGAAGGCGCATCGCCGTCCTTCTCAATGTCGCCGCACCCGAAGAGCTCGCGGGTCTCGATCCCGCAATCTGCGACGGCATCGGCCTCGTGCGCACCGAGTTTCTGTTCGAGGGATCGCGGGGCCTGCCCGGCGAGGACGCGCAATACGCCGTCTACCGTCGCATCCTCGAGTGGGCCGCAGGACGGCCGGTGACGATCCGCACCCTCGATGCTGGCGGCGACAAGCCAATCCCCGGCGTGACGGTCGATGGTGAGCGCAATCCATTCCTGGGCGTGCGCGGGATCCGGCTCTCGCTGGCGCGGCCGGAGGTGTTTCGCGTGCAGTTGCGGGCGCTGTGCCGGGCGGCCGTGCATGGGGCGCTGAAGGTGATGCTGCCGATGGTCGCTATCCCTTCGGAGCTCGACCGGGCCAATGCTATGCTGGACGTCGAATTTGCGGCCCTCAGCGCAGAGGGCATCGCTTGTGCCCGGCCGCCGCTCGGCATCATGGTCGAGATCCCGGCCGCAGCGCTGTGCGCCGAGGATTTCGGCGCGGCGTTCTATTCCATCGGGTCGAACGACCTGACACAATACACAATGGCTGCGGCACGCGATATCGGCGCTGTTGCCGACCTCAACGATGCCGGCCATCCGGCGGTGCTGGCGCTGATCGCGCGGGCGGTCGAGGCCGGGCGCAAGCGCGGTGTCGAGGTCTCGCTCTGCGGCGATGCCGCGGCGGACACGCGCCTGACGAAGGCGCTTCTGGCGACAGGCTTGACGAGTCTCTCGGTCTCGCCGATTGCGGTGGCGCGGCTCAAGGCCGCCATTGCCAGGGTGACCGCATGAGTGACGACGCAGGCGAAGACACAAGCCGGCCGGGCGACAGCAATGTTGCGGATTACAAGCTCATCCTGCGACGGGCGCTCGACAACCGGCCATCCGGGACGCGGTTGAAGCTTGCGGCGGCGCTCGGCAAGAACCGGTCATTCGTCAGCCAGATCACCAATCCGGCCTATCTGGTGCCGATCCCGGCCAAGCATGTCCCGATTATCTTCGAGGTCTGCCATCTCGCAGGTGCCGAGCGTGCGGCTTTCCTCGAAGCCTATGGGCGCGCGCATCCGGGGCGGCTGCGCGGCGCCCACCGCGAGGCGCGCACGCGCGTTGTGACTGTGACCGTGCCCGATCTCGGCGACGACAAGAAAAATCGCGCGCTGGAGCAGCTCATCGTCGACTTCGCTGCCCAGCTCGCGCGCTACGCCGAAAGCATCGGCTGACCAATTCGAAACGAAAAAAAATGACAACCGGGAGGACGCGATGAAAAAGCTGATCAACAGCGCCGACACGGTGCTCGAAGAGAGTCTCGACGGATTGGCGGCTGCACATGCCGATATTCTGCTGCTCGGCGCCGAGCGGAAATTCGTGCGCCGCCGCAGTCTGAAGCCGGGCAAGGTCGCGCTGATCTCGGGCGGCGGCTCCGGCCATGAGCCGCTCCATGCCGGCTTCGTCGGCCATGGCATGCTCGATGCCGCCTGTCCGGGCCAGGTCTTCACCTCACCGACGCCGGATCAGATGATCGAGGCGGCGGAGGCCGTCGATACCGGAGCAGGCGTGCTCTTCATCGTCAAGAATTACGAAGGCGATGTGATGAACTTCACCATGGCCGCCGAGATGGCCGGGCGCGAAGTCGCGAGCGTCGTAACCAACGACGACGTCGCGGTCGAGAAGTCGACCTACACCACTGGTCGTCGTGGTGTCGCGGGCACGTTGATCGTGGAGAAGATGGTCGGCGCTGCGGCCGAACAGGGCATGCCGCTCGCCGCGCTCAAGACGCTCGGCGATGGCGTCAACAGGCGCACCCGCTCGATGGGCGTGGCGCTGCTGCCGTGCACCGTTCCGGCGGCGGGGCGGCCTAATTTCACCCTGGCCGACAACGAAATGGAAATGGGTGTCGGCATTCATGGCGAGCCGGGACGCCGCAGGGTGCCGCTAGGCTCTGCCGATGCGATTGCCGCCGAGATGCTCAACGCGATTTTGGGCGATCTCGCGCCGAGCAAGGGCAGTGAAGTGCTTCTTCTGATCAACGGGTTTGGCGCGACGCCGCTGATCGAGCTCTATCTGATGGCCAACAGCGCCAAGCGCATTCTGGACGGAGCGGGGATCTCGGCCACGCGTTTCCTGACCGGTTCCTACGTGACGTCCCTCGATATGGCTGGTGCTTCGATCACCGTCTCCGTGCTGGACAACCAGTCAAAGGAATTGTGGGATGCACCGGTGCATACCGCCGCGCTACGCTGGGGCATCTGATGGACGGGAACGCAGAATCGACAATGAAGGACAAAGCGATACGCCTGAGGTGCAGATGTTCGGGACTTTCGCTCTCGGCATGATCGCGATGGCCGCAGCGACGCTATTGCTGGCGCAGCCTGCGTTCGCCGGCGCATCCGTGATTGGAGCAAGCGTTCAAGCGTTTCAATCGGTTAGAAGGCGGCGTGTGCACGACGTGTGCACCGGTGGATCAAGAGAAATCTGTCGTCGGCAAGTTGGGCCGTCGTTCTTTGGTGCGATGCCGGCGTTTGAGTACTGAACGGGTTGGGGAGTACGAACCAAGGCGATCGCGTTGGTCGGTCCGAGAACGCGCACAAGCGCCGGCCGTGGCGGCTAAGGTATTCGTTTAACGTGAGCCCGGATCGCGTGTCGCTCGGTGTCGATCCAGCCATGCTCCCGGGCTTTGGTCACCATCTCTGCGTAGCATTGATCCCAGTTCGCATCGTCAGGACGGCCCGGCAGGGTAGGGATCAGATCGATCGAGACGAGCGCATCGCGATCGTCAAGAAGTGTGATCCCGTTCCAGCGCTGCGTTTCGGGTCGCGCCTCGGCATGCAGGATCAGCTTGAACCTGCAGAAGTCAAACGGCTCAGTCAGTCTGACAGTGTCGCCGTCCAGGCATTCGATGATCATAGTGCCGCTCCCTCGTACGCATCCGGCCGGTGTGGTGATGATGTCAGTTTAGGCGCTAAAGCCTCACCTAGGCTTGTGGAAGCGCGCGCAGCGCGCCCTGGAAGTTGACCAGAGGATCACCGTTGCCGCCGCGGGTGGCCACGATTCTGCCGATGAAGAGACCGTGTGTCCCGACCATTTGGTGATGATGCAGTACGCACTCCAATCCGCCGAGCGCGGGTTCGAGCATCGGCACATCGAGGACGCCTTGCTGCCATGGTGCCGTCGCGAAGCGGTCCATGCCCTTCGCTCCGCCAGCGAAACGAAGTGCCAGATCCTCCTGCCCCCGGCCGAGCAGGCTGATTCCAAAGCGGCCGTTGGCGAGGATGGCGGCATGCGTTTCGGAGCTCGAATTGACTCCGACGAGGAGACAGGGCGGATCGATGCACAGCGAGGTGACGGAGCTGACCGTCAATCCACGCCGTGCGCTCTCCGATCCCGTTGCTACGATCGCGATGCCGCTTGCGAGATTGCGCATGGCTAGCCGAAACTCGGCGGCATCGACTGAGCGGAAATCGGTCATTTGAGACATCTGGCATCCCATGACGTACCTCGGAACCTCGCTCCTCGCCGGGTGGGCTAAGCCGAGACCGCTTCGCTTGCGACCTTGCCGCGGCCGGATTTCAGTTCTTTCCGGATCGCGGGGATGATCCTGCTGCCCCACAGTTCGATCTGGCGCAGCATCGTGCGCTGATCGAAATCGCCGAGCTGAGTCTGCAGCGCGATGTGGGTCGGCTTGAGGATGCTGATTTCCTCCAGCATGCGGTCGATCACCTGGTTGACGCTGCCGACGGGCAGATTGCTCCGCATCGTCTCCAGGCTCATGTCGTTCGGCCCGGCTTCTTCCTTGATCAGGTAGCCGTCATCGCTCTGGGCGCGCCGGAACTTCAGGCTTTCGGACAGCCGGCGCTGGAAGCGGGCGTTATCGAGATACGACTGGATCTCGCTGTCATTGTCGCTGGCATAGGCACAGCGCAGGAAGCCGAAATGCGTATCGTCGATGGACCGACCTTCCTTGGCTGCGATCCCCTCGAGGCGTTCGCGCAGGGCCTTGATCGCGTCGAGGCCGTTCAAGAGCGCGGTTACGAACAGGTTATGATTGTCGCGAATGGCGCGGCCGAGCGTCTCGCCGTGGCCGGACGTGACCCAGATCGGCGGCATCGGTTTCTGCACCGTGCGCACCGCGATCGCAGTCGGCGGCATCTTCAGATGCTCGCCGGAATAGGAGAAGATGCGCTCTCGCATGCCGGCGTGGAGCACACCGTAGAATTCGGCGAACAGCGCGTGCGACTGGTCAAGGTCGACGCCAAAGCGGTCGAACTCGAACTTCTGGTAGCCCGAGCCGATGCCGAGATCGAGGCGCCCGTTCGAGACAATGTCGGTAAAGCCGATCTCGCCAAGCAGTCGCGCCGGGTTGTACAGCGGCAGCACGCAGACGGCCGATCCGAGCCGGATCCGCTTGGTCAGGCCGGCGCAATGCGCGACCATCATCAGCGGCGAAGGACACAGGCTGTAATTGTTGAAATGGTGCTCGGCATACCAGGCCGTGTCGAAGCCGGCCTGCTCGGCGGCGACGGTCTGCTCGACGGCGTTGTTGATCACCTGCTGCGAGGTCTGATGATAGCCGCGCTGCTGCGCCAGAATGAATACGCCGAATTCCATCGGTTGCTTCCTCCACCCTATCGCGGTCGCGTTTGCGATCCGCCGCGGTCGCTCTTGCGACGCGTTCTCATGAGGCTATGGCCTTGAGCTTTTTCGAACAATTGGCGTAATCTGAGCATGTCCTTTGCAAAATCTGAAAAGATCGATGAATCGCCTCCAGGCCATGGAATTGTTCGTCAGCGCCGTCCGCGAAGGCAGCTTTTCCGCGGCCGGGCGCCGCGTCGGGCTCTCGCCGGCGTCGGTGTCGCGCTACATCGGCGAGCTCGAGGCACAGCTCGGCGTGCAGCTTTTGAACCGGAGCACGCGCCATCTCGGCTTGACCGATGCCGGCAAGATTTTCTTCCAGCGCACCGAGCAGGTGCTGCACGGCATCGAGGATGCCGAGGCTGCGGCGCTCTCGCTCCAGACCGCGCCGCGCGGAACGCTGCGCGTGCACTCGCGGACGCTGTTCGGCATCAAGGTGCTCTCGCCCCTGATCCCGGGATTTCAAAAGCTCTATCCGGAGCTGAAGGTGGAGCTGCGTCTGTCCGAGCGGCGTCCTCAGCTTCGCGAAGATGAATTCGACGTCGACTTCCAGATCCAGGCGGCGAAAGACCCGGGCCTCATGCAGCGAAGGCTGCTGCGAAGCGAGCGGATCCTCGTGGCCTCACCGGACTATGTCGGCCGGATGCCGAAGTTGCGCGAACCGGAGGACATCACTCGCCATCATTGCCTGACCTATTGGATGGGCCCGGATGATGTGGTGTGGAAGTTCATGCGCAGGAACAATTTGCGCGAGATCGTCGTGCCGTCGTCGCTCAGCAGCAACAACGGCGTGGTGCTGTGCGATCTCGCCGTCACCGGGCACGGTATCGCGCTGCTCGATGACTACACGGTGGCGGAGGAATTGAAGAGCAGGCGCCTGGTCCGTCTGTTGCCCGGCTTCCGGGTGACGAATTCCACCTTCGACGAAGGGATTTATGCGACGTTTCTCCAGAGCAGCTATCTGCCGGAGAAGATCAGGGTGTTCGTGGACTACATGGTGGAGAACGTGCCGAAGCAGATCAAGAGATCGGCGCAGTAGCGGAAGCGTCGGTTCCGTACGGACCAAACCTGTGCGCCGGCAGGCCGCGGACGCCGAGGCCTTCGACCGCGAACAGCCCGCCGGCATCGGGGTGATCGTCACCGAGCGCGTGGCTGCGCGAGATCGACGTCACGTAGAGAATGTCGAGCTCGGCTCCGCCGAAGGCCACGCTGGTCGGATGACGGACCGGCATGTCGATCGTCCGCACCATCGTTCCGTCAGGTGCGAACCGCGCGATCTTGCCGATGCGCACCAGCACCGACCAGAGGCAGCCTTCCGCATCGACGGTTGCACCGTCGCAGCCCGACCCTTGCGCCTCGGTGTCGACGAAGACGCGCTTGTTCGCGAGCGGGTCGTCCCGACTGTAGTCATAGGCCCAGATGATCCGCCTGGCGCTGTCGGCGAGGTAGAAGGTCCGGCCGTCCGGGCTGAAGCACGGTCCGTTGCTGACGGCGAGATCGGTGTCCAGCAGCTGCAGCGCGCCTGATGCGTCCAGGCGATAGAGACCGCCCAGCGGCGCCTCGTCCGGGGCGCGCTCGCTATGCATCGTGCCTGCCAGGAAGCGTCCATGAGGATCGGCCTTGCCGTCGTTCAGCCGCACCTTGGTGTGGTCGAGCCCGATCGAGGGACCTTCGGTCAGCGCGCGCGTGCCGAAATCAAGGTGCGCAAATCCATGGCGCAGCGCCAGCACCGCACGACCGTCGCCTCGCAATGCCAATGAGCCGATTGGCGCGGGCACGCTGAGTTCGTCGGCCGCACCTGTGACGGGATCGAGCGTGTGGATCAGTCCGGCGCGGGAGTCGATCCAGAACAGGCGCTGCCTGCGCTCGTCCCACACCGGGCTCTCGCCGAGCTGGTTCCTGGTCGTGCCGACGCGCGTGATCCGTGCCATGCTCATGGTTCCTCGCACGGGAATCGCCGGGCTTGACCGATCGGTCGGTGAAAACCTAGTTTCGTTCTAGAGACTCGCTGGCTGACGAATGGATTGCGGAATTCATGACTGAACTGTCAACGATGAAGGATGGCGTTGCGAACCAAGCCGAGGCCTCGGACCGCGTGCTGCAGATCCTTGCCGAGGCCGGACGGCTGTTCGCCAGCAAGGGATTCGAGGGAACCTCGATGCGCGACATCGCGCTTGCCTGCGGCATCTCCAAGTCGCTGCTCTATCATCACTTCTCCAACAAGGACGAGATCTACGCGCGCGTCGCGGTCGGCTCGACGCTCGAGCTCTATCTGTTCGTGCGCGATCGCATTCCCGACGGGCCGCCGTCGCAAAAAATCCGCGCTTTCATGGTCGCCACGGCGGAATATTTCCGCCGCTACCGCTGGGCCTGGATCGCCTCGACGACCGCCTTCTGGAACGATCCCGATCGCCAGCGGCACAAGGAACGGCTGACGCGCCGCGACCGCTTCGAGAATTTTCTGCGCGGCCTGATCCAGGAAGCCATCGATGCCGGCGAGATTCGCAAGGTTGATGTTCCCATGACCGGCCGGCTGATCCTGTCCTCGCTCAACTGGATGCATCGCTGGTACAATCCCAACAAGTCCGCGACCCCCGAGCAGATCGCCGACGCCTTCTTCGACATGATCTTCAACGGCCTGCGCAGTGGTGAGCTTGTCGAACTTCCGGCGGCGGAGCCGCCCAAGGCTGGCCGGCGCAAATCGCGCTGACCGGCGGGGCGGCGGCCCGCGCCTCATTCCAGAACGATGTTCTGCGCCTTGATCACCGGTCCCCAGAGCGCGGCATCCTTGGTCAGTTGGGCGTCGAGCCGTTCCGCCGCGCCGGTGTCGACCATCAGGCCGTCGGTATCGAGCTGCTTTGCGATCTCCGGCTTCTGCATTGCGGCGTTCGCGGCCGCGTTCAACCGCGCGATGACGTCGCGCGGCGTGCCGGCGGGCGCGTGCAGCGCGGTCCAGAACGAGGCCGTGAGGTCGGGATGGCCGGATTCGGCCAGCGTCGGTATCTCGGGAAAGCTCGCCATGCGCTTTTCCGAGGACACCGCGAGGATGCGAAGCTGACCGCCCCGAGCGTGCTCGATGACGGCGGCGGGCGTTGCGAAATTGAGATCGCACTCTCCCGACAGCGTCTCCATGATGGAGGCCGGATTGTTGCGATAGGCAACCTCGGTGACGGAAAATCCCATCGACTTGCCCATCATGATCCCGAACAGATGCGTGACGCTGCCCGGGCCTAGCGTCGCGTAGAACAGCGGCTTGTCGCGGCCCTTGGCGTAGGCGACGAAGCTCTTGACGTCGGTGGCTGGCGTGCGCGCATTCACGGTCAGCGACAGCGGTCCGTTGCAGAGCATGGCGACGGAGGCGAAGTCCTCGAGCTTGTAGGGCAGGTTCTTGCGTAGCAGGACGTTCAGCGAAATCGGTCCCGTGCCGCCGGCGAGCAGGACGGATCCGTCCTTCGGCGCGCGCGCCACATATTGCGATCCGACGATGCCGTTGGCGCCGGGCTTGTTGTCGACCAGAACCGGCTGGTCCAGGTTTTCCGCCATCGCCTTTGCGATCGAGCGCATCAGGCTGTCGATCGAACCGCCGGGCGCATAGGGCACGATGATGAAAATTTGCGACGCACGCGCCCTGACGATTGCGGGCGCGCCGAGCGGCGCGGCGAGGGCGCCGGCGATCAGAGCTGTCGCCTGGCGTCGGCTGATCCTGGGCACGGAAATCCTCCTCAAGGTCGTTCTTGCTTGCTGTGAAGCTAGCGGCTGACCGATCGGTCGGTCAATAGGGGCGCAAGAGGATATTGCAAGCAACTGAGGTTGGTGTTATCAGCACGAAAAGCTGACCGATCGGTCAGGCGTCGCGATGCGACCCTAGCAAGACGAACAGAAGCCAGGAGGAAGCCCATGTCAGGAGATATCGTCACCCTAGAAGTGTCTGACAACATCGCGCTGGTGGCGCTGAACCGTCCTCCGGTGAACGCGCTCGATCGCGCCATGCGCGACCGCATCGTGGCGGTGTTCGACGAGATTTCCGAGCGCCAGGACGTCAGGGTCGCGATCCTGACCGGCGCCGGCAAGGTGTTCTGCAGCGGCGCGGATCTGAAGGATCGTCCGGATCCGGCGAAGATCGGCGCGTTTCACAGTCACAACCGGATCACGCGCGAGACCGGCAATTGCATCCGTGAATGTGCCAAGCCCGTCATCGCGGCGATCAACGGCGTTGCGCTCGGCGCGGGTGTCGGCCTGATGGCCTCCTGCGACATCTTCTACGCCTGCGAGGAGGCCGTCTTTGGCATGCCTGAGATCAATGTCGGTCTCGCCGGCGGTGCCGCGATGCTGAACACGATATTCGGTCGCTCGCTGATGCGCCGGATGTTCTTCACCGGCTATCGCGTGCCGGCTGCCGAGCTCTACCGCCTCGGCATCATAGAGGCCTGCACGACCAAGGAAAACCTGATTCCGGAGGCGATGAAGCTTGCACGCGAGATCGCCTCGAAGAGCCCGATCGCGATGGAATACGCCAAGAACGCGGCGAACATGGTCGAGCTGATGCCGCCGCGCGATGCCTATCGCTTCGAGCAGAACATCACCATGGCCCTGTCCAAGACCGAGGACGCCAAGGAGGCGCGCATGGCGTTCCTCGAGAAGCGCGCGCCGGTGTTCAAGGGGCGCTGAGATGCGGCCGGGACAGGGTCTCGACGCGCTGATGTCGCCGCGCTCGATCGCGATCATCGGCGCTTCGCAGGAGGCGACGAAGATCGGCGGGCGGCCGGTCGATCTGTTGCGCCGCCACGGCTATGCGGGCCGGATCTATCCGGTCAATCCCAAGGCTGCGACGGTGCAGGGGCTGCAAGCCTACGGCTCCGTCGCCGACCTGCCGGAAGCGCCCGACCTCGCCATCGTCGCGGTCGATGCGGAACGCGCGGGCGAAGCGGTCGAGCAGTGCGCCGCCCGCGGCGTCCGCAGCGTCGTCGTCTTCTCCTCGGGCTTTGCCGAGCTCGGCGAGCAGGGTCGCGCCATGCAGGACCGGCTGCGCGTCGCCGCCCGGGGCAGCGGCATGCGCCTGCTTGGGCCGAATTGCCTTGGCGCGGTCAGCGTCGCCGAGAGGAGCATCGCGACCTTCTCGATCGTGCTCGAGCACGGCATGCCGGCTGCGGGTTCGCTCGGCATCGTGTCGCAGAGCGGTAATCTCGGCAGCTACACCATGCGCCTTGCCAGCGAGCGCGGCGTCGGCGTCAGCCGCTTCATCACCACCGGCAACGAGTGCGACATCGACATTGCCGATGGCATTGCCTGGATGGCACGTGACCCCACCACCAAGGTGATCCTGTGCTGTCTCGAAGCGTGCCGCGACGCCGGCCGCCTGATCTCCGCGCTGGAGCAGGCGCGTGATGCCGGCAAACCCGTCATCGCCATGAAGATCGGGACGTCGTCGGCAGGCCAGGCCGCCGCGGCCTCGCACACCGGCGCGATGGCGGGATCTGATGCTGTGTTCGACGCGCTGTTTGCCCGTTGCGGCGCGGTGCGGGTGCGCAGCATCGATGAGCTGATCGATCTCGGCCATGCCGCGTCGATCCTGCTGCCGGACCGGCTGCCGAAGGGGCCGGACATCGCGATCCTCACGGCGTCGGGCGGCTTCGGCGTACTGCTTGCGGACGCCGCCCAGTCGGTCGGACTGACGTTGCCGGAGCTCGGCGAGGAGACGCAACGCCAGATTCTGGAGCTGGTGCCCTTTGCGTCGGCCCGCAATCCGGTCGACGCCACCGCGCAGATGTCGAGCCGGCCTGATCTCCTGGAGAAGATCATGACCGCCGTCGTGGCGGACGAACGGACCGACACGGTGATCCTGCCGCTGCCGTTCTCGCTGCATCTGCCGCGCCTGCGCTCCATCTACATGGACAGCTTGCGCAACATGCGCGCGCAATTTCCCCACCGCCCGATCGTCCTGTGCGTGGACGGCCCGGATGATGCGCTGGCCGAGCTGCACGCGCTGGGTTTTCCGACCATCGCGAGCTTCGACGGTTGCTGCGCAACCGTTGCCGCGTTGGTGCGGTTGCAGGCCGCATCGCAACGTTCGCAGGACGCGCCCGCGACAATCGCGCAGGCGAAGCCGCTTCCGGCAGACGCTTTCCGCCATGAGCTTGGCGCCAAGCGGGCGCTTGCCGACGCCGGCGTGCCGGTGCTGGTCGAACATCTCGTGCAGGATGCGGATGCAGCAGTGCGCGCCGCCACCGAGATCGGTTATCCCGTGGTGCTGAAGATCGCCTCGCCCGACCTGCCGCACAAGACGGAGGCCGGCGGCGTTGTGGTGGGCGTCGGTTCGGAAGCCGATGTCCGGCGCGCCTATGCCCAGATGCGCGATCGCGTCGCCACCCGCGCGCCCAAGGCAACGATCGACGGCGTGATCGTGGCGCCGATGGCCAAGGGCGTTGCGGAGCTGATCCTCGGCAGCCGCATCGATCCGGTGTTCGGTCCGGTGGTGATGGTCGGCCTCGGCGGCATCTTTGCGGAGATTCTCCAGGATTCCGCGGTGCAGATGGCTCCGGTCAGCGAGGCGCAGGCGATGGCGATGCTGAAATCGCTCAAGGCATTCGCGGTGCTCGACGGCGCGCGCGGCCGGCCGCGCGCCGACCTCGACGCCGCGGCCCGGGCCGTTGCCGCGCTGTCGCGCTTTGCCGCAGCGCATGCCGACACCGTCGCCGAGATCGACGTCAACCCGCTGCTGCTCCGCACCGAGGGCGAGGGGGCGGTGGCGCTCGACGCGCTGCTGATTCTGACCGGCGCGCGGGCACGGCACTGAATTCAAGACCACAAGAGGCCGCACAAGCCGGCCCAGAGGAAACGCGAAAGGCAGGAGGAAACGGTGAAGAGATCGACGATCACTGCGCTCGGCATGATGGCCTTGCTGTTCACGAATGCGCCCCTGCACGCGCAGGGCATTTCCGGCGATGTCGTCAAGATCGGCATCATGAACGACCAGAACGGTCCCTATGCCGACAATTGCGGCCTTGGTTCGGTCGCGGCGGCCAAGCTCGCGGTCGCCGATTTCGGCGGAACGGTCGGCGGCAAGAAGATCGAGCTCGTGATCGCCGACGACCAGAACAAGCCCGACGTCGGCGTCGCCATCGCCATGCGCTGGGTCGACAATGAGGGCGTCGATGCCATCGTCGGCTGCTCGGCTTCCTCGATCGCGCTTGCGGTGCAGGAGATCATGAAGAACCGCAAGAGGCCCTACATGCTGGCCGGCACGGCGGGCTCGTTCTTCACCAACGACAAATGCTCGCCGATGACCACGCAATGGGTGGTCGATACCTACGCGCAGCCGAAGGCCACAGTGAAGGCGCTGCTCGCGCAGGGCGTCGACAGCTGGTTCTTCCTGACCGTCGACTACGCTTTCGGCAAGGCCTGGCAGACTGACGCGACCAACTTCATCAAGGCCGGCGGCGGCAAGGTGGTCGGCTCGGTGCTGCATCCGCTGAATGCGTCGGATCTCTCCTCGTTCCTGCTGACGGCGCAGGCCAGTGGCGCCAAGGCGATCGCACTCGCCAATTCGGGCTCTGATTTCGCCAATGCGATCAAGCAGGCCCAGGAGTTCGGGTTGACCAAGTCGCAGCTGCTCGTTCCGCTCGGCCTCATGATCAGCCAGACTCACGGGATTGGCCTGAAAGACCTCCAGAACGTGCGGCTGACGACTCCGTTCTACTGGGACATGACGCCGGAGAGCCGGGCCTTTGCCAAGCGCTACGCCGAGGCGACGGGCGGCCAGCTGCTCAACGAGGGCAAGTCGGCCACCTACAGCGCCATCACGCATTATCTGAAGGCGGTCGCCGCCGCGGGCGCCGACGACGGCGAGGCCGTGATGCGGCAGATGAAGAACACGCCGGTCAACGATTTCGAGATGAAGAACGTCAGCATCCGGGCCGACGGCCAGGTGATGCGCCCGCTCTATGTCGCACGGATCAAGACGCCGGCGGAATCCAAATACACCTACGATTATTACGAGATCACCGGCTCGATCGCGCCCGAGGACGCGTGGCGGCCGGCATCGGAGAGCGCCTGCGACCTTCTCAAGTCGCAGTGAGCAATAGGCAGCCGGACAGGCCGGCATGGATGGCGAAAGCGGGAAGCAGGCGATGAGTGTAATTGAAACGGTATCGATGCAAGCCGTCGCAGGCGAGAAACTGACGGGCGAAGCCTATCGCGATGCGATGCATCGCTGGCTGCATGCCAATCTGCCCGCCAGCTTCCGCAGCGACAGCGCTGCGTTCGCGGCGCCCACGTTGCAGCAGTCCGTCGCCTGGGAGGCGGCGATGTACCGCGCCGGCCTCACCGGCATCACCTGGCCGCAGGCCTATGGCGGGCACGGCCGCTCCTTGCGCGAACACCTCATCGCCAATCAGGAGATCGGCCGGCTTGCGATGCCGGAGAGCGTCAACTCGATCGGCAAGGAGCTTGCCGGTCCGATTATCCTGGCCGTCGGCACCGAGGAGCAAAAGCGGCGCTTCCTGCCGGCGATCCTCGAGATGCGCAACATCTGGTGCCAAGGCTTCTCCGAGCCCGAGGCCGGCTCCGACCTTGCGGGCCTGCGGACGCGCGCGACGCGGGATGGCGACGGTTGGCGCATCAACGGCCAGAAGATCTGGACCAGCGGCGCCTATCGCGCCCAGCGCTGCCTGGTGCTCGCGCGCACCGGACCGCTGGAGGACCGCCATCGCGGCCTTGCCATGTTCGCGGTGCCGCTCGATGCCAAGGGCGTACGCGTGCGTACCATCAAATCGATCGACGGCCGCGAGAGCTTTTGCGAGGTGTTCTTCGACGAGGTCGAAGTTGCCCAGACGGATGCGATCGGCGCGCCCGACGAGGGCTGGGCTGCGGCCATCCGCGTACTCGAGATCGAGCGCGCGACCAACCGCATGTATCGCGCTTGGCGATTTGAGAACGAGCTGCGCCATTTGATCGCCGCCAGCAAGACCGATCCGGCGCTGTCGGCGATGGTCGCGGACCGGCACTATGCGGTCCGGCTCGGCGAGGTCGCAGTCGAGATCGAGGTGTTGAAGGCGCATGTCGAGACCGCCGTCGAGGCGCTCGCGAGCGGCGACAAGATCGGGGCGCGCGGCAGTCTTGCGAAGCTGCACTGGAGTGAATCGCATCAGCGCTTCGCTGCGCTCGCGATCGAGCTGCTGTCGCAGGCCTCACTGCCGCAGAACCCGGCGATCAAGGTGGCACGGCGACGCTTCGAGACCATCTATCTCCAGGCGCGTGCCGAGACGATCTACGCCGGCACCACCGAGATTCAGCTCGGTATCATCGCCGACCGGATCCTCCAGCTGTCGCGAGGCAAATAATGGCTGCGCAGGGTCAGGTCGCGGGCCTGCTGCACGATCGCCGCGTCGTGGTGACGGGGGCGGGGGCGGGGATCGGACGTGCAATCGCGCTCGGCATCGCCGCTGCCGGCGCGAAGGTGGTCGTGACCGATCTGCGGCAGGACCGGGCAGAGTCCGCCGCGCGCGACATCAGGGACGTAGGCAAGGAGGCGCTCGCCTGGGCGCTCGATGTGACCGATGCTGCGGCCTGCAGCGAGTTGGCGAAGCGTGTGGACGAGGAGATCGGCCCCGCCGACGTCGTCGTCAACAACGCCGGGATCATCATCCGCGAGCCGATCGACAGTCCGCGCGCTCATGAGAACTGGCGCCAGGTCTTCGACGTCAACGTCAACGGCACCTTCAACGTGGTTCATGCCTTCATCCCCGCGTTGCGCAAGACGCACGGGTCCATCATTAACGTTGCCTCGGTCGCGGCCTTTGGCGGCATGAATGGTGCGCTCGGCTATTCGCCGTCCAAGGGGGCGGTGCGGCTGTTCACGCAGGCACTTGCCCGCGATCTCGCGCCCGACGGCATCCGGGTCAACGCCGTTGCGCCCGGCATCATCGCGACCGAGATGAGCGAAAGTACGCGCGACAATCCGGCGCGGCTCTCCGGCCTGATGGCGCGCACCCCGATGAAGCGCGTAGGGCAGCCCGACGAGATCGCAGGACCCGTGATCTTTCTGGCATCAGCGATGGCATCCTATGTCAACGGCGTCATCCTGCCGGTCGACGGCGGGTATCTCGCCTAGTGAACGATTGTAGTCGAAAGGTTTCTAGAAGAGGACGACGATGAGCATGGCCGAAGGACTTCAGCCCGCCGAGTTCGCGGCAACCGCGGCACGCGCAGTGACCGCATGCGCGGGCCTGGACGTTCGCGAACAGGCGCGCAATCTCGCCGGCGACGGTCTGCTCGGCGTCATCGCGGATGAGGAGGTGGGCGGGCTCGCCCTCCCGCTCGGCTTCGCAGTGCCGGTGATCGCGGCTGCGCATTCGGGATTGCTCGGCTTTCCGCTGCTGGAGACCATTCTCGTCAGCCGGCTGCTCCAGTCGTCGCTGACGCGTCTTGCCGCCGCGATCGTGTCCGGCGAGAAACTGGCGACGATCGCCTGGCAGGGCGAGGCGATCGCCGACCGGGAGGGCGGATTGCTGACGCTGAGCGGCACGATCGCGCGCGCGCCGTGCGCGGCGACCGTCGACCACATCCTGGTACGGATGGGTGGCGGTGCCGCGGCGCTGATCCCGGCCAAGGCCAAAGGCGTCCTGGTGGAGGACGCGGCTGGCCTCGACCTGACGGTGCCGGAGCATGTGGTGCGGCTCGAGAAAGTCGAAGTTCCCATCGGCTCCGTCCTGCCGGTCGGCACATGGGACGGGCTCAACTCCGACGCCAATTTGCTCCGCGCCGCCGCCATCCTGGGATCGGCCGAGGCGTGCCTAGCGCTCGCGCAGGAGCATGCCTCGACGCGCCGCCAGTTCGGTCACGCCTTGTCCTATAATCAGGCGATCCGTCATGCGCTGGCGCGCCAGAAACTCGGATTAGAGAGCATCCGTCATGCGATCACGCGCGGCCTGTCCGAGGGCGGTGGCCCGGTTCAGCGCGACGCGGCGTTCCTGGCTGCGGCGACCTATGGCAGCTCGATCAGCGAAGGCGCGTTGCAGATCCATGGTGGCATGGGCTTCACATGGGACGTGCCGGTGCATCGCCATCTGCGCCGCATCCGCACGCTCCAGGCACAGGGTGATGCCAGCGGCCTGATCAGCGCATTCGGCCGCCGTTACGTGTCGGAAATTGCACCGTTCGCAGAGACGGGAGCGTGAGGAGATAGTCATGACCGAGACCAAGGATCAAACCCTCGCAGGCCGCGTCGCGCTCGTCACCGGCGCCGGCAACGGCATCGGCCGCGCGACCGCGCTCAAGCTCGCCGCGCGCGGCGCGATCGTCGGCGTCAACGACCTGAAGCCGGAGTTCGTGAACGGAACGGTCGATGCGATCAAGACAGCGGGCGGCAACGCGGTTGCCGTCACGCAGGACGTCTCCAGCCGCGACGGCATGCGGCAGGCGGTTCTCGGATTGGCGGAGAGTCAGAGGCGTTTCGACATCCTCGTCAACAACGCGGCGTGGGTGCGCTATCAATCCGTTCCGGACATCGCTCCGGAAACCGTCGATCGCATGCTCAACATCGGCTTCAAGGCGATTATCTGGGGAATTCAGGCCGCCGCGGAGGTCATGGAAGCTGAGCGCGGCGGCGCCATCGTCAACGTCGCCTCGGTGGCCGGCCTGATCTCGGCCAAGAACAGCATCGTCTACAGCGGCATCAAGGCCGGTGTCATGGGCATCACGCGCGCTGCCGCGGCGGAGCTCGGCGCGCGCAACATCCGCGTCAACGCGGTCGCGCCCTCGGCGATTCCGACCGAGGGCACGATGCGCAACCGCAACGCCGAGCTCGATGCGCGCCGGGTCGCGCGGACGCCGCTCGGGCGGCTCGGCACCGTCGACGACATCGCCAAGGCGATCTGCTTCCTCGCCGGCGACGAGAGCGGCTTCATCTCGGCGCAGGTGCTCACCGTCGACGGCGGCATCACCCTGACCAACATTGCTTGACGGGACGATCGCGATGTCCAACCTGACGCCGGAACAGCAGGCGCTGAAGGACGCCTACGTCAAGGCCCGTGGCTATTGGCGGCCCTGGACGGAAGGCCTGTTGCGCCTCGATCCCGAGTTTCTCCAGATCTACGGCAGATATGCGGGCTATGCCGCGGAGAACGGGCCGCTGTCGTCCAAGATGCGGGAGCTGATCTACGTCGCGCTCGACGGCTCGGCAACGCATCTGTTCCGCTCCGGCCTCGCGCTGCATCTCGTTCTTGCGCTTCAGACGGGAGCGTCGGCGCAGGAGATCATCGACGTGCTCCGGCTCGCAACGGCGCAGGGGCTCGACGGCAGCAACGTCGGCATCAATATCCTCGCCGAGGAATTGGCAAGCGCGGGCCTCGCGGTCGATCAGCCCGAGCTGACGGACGAGCAGAGGGCACTCCGGAGTGCCTATATGGCGAAATTCGGAGATTGGCCTGACTTCTGCGAGCAATGGTTACGGCGCGATCCCGGCTATTTCGCCGTCCTGTTGGATCTGCTTGCTGGCGGCCACGCCGAAGGTGGTCTCGACCAGCGCTCGCGATGTCTGATCTCGATCGCATTGAACGCCTGTTTCACGGCGCTCGATCCGCACGGGCTGCGTGTGCAGATCAGGCGCGCCCTGCGGCTCGGCATCGACCAGCGCGAGATCGTGCAGGTTCTCCAGATGACCGCGCATCTCGGCGTGCACGCCTGCGCCGTTGGCGTGCCGGTCCTGATGGAAGCCCTCGACGAGCGCTCCAGGGCCGGCGCAGGAGGAGCGGAATGAAGGGATTGGCGATCCGCAACCAGCGGGCGTTCGCGTCTGGCGCGCTGTTCCTCGCCATTGCGATCTTTTTTTTCGTGGTCGCGCTGCAATACCCCGCCGGCACGGCCGCGAAGATGGGGCCGGGCTATTTCCCGCGCATGCTCGCGATCGTGCTCGCCGCCATCGGCCTCGTCGTGATGCTCGGGGCGATCAAGCCGGGTGCAAGCCGGGAGGCGCTGCGCCAATGGGATCTCAAAGGGCTCGCCTGGATCACCGGATCGGTGGTGCTGTTCGGAGCCCTGCTGTTTCCGCTCGGTCTGGTCGGCGCCTTGTTCGCCCTGATCATGGTGTCGAGCAAAGCCAGTCCCGAATTCACCTGGACGGGCGCGCTGACCAATGCGGCGGTGCTGATCGCGCTGTGCCTGGCCGTCTTCGTCTACGGCCTCGGGCTGCCATTGCCCGTCTGGCCATCCCTTCTCAACTGAACGAGCCGGACGATGGATCTCTTCCACAATCTGGCGATCGGCTTTGCGACGGCAGCCCAGCCCGCCAATCTGCTCTACGCTTTTCTTGGCTGCCTGCTCGGCACTTTGATCGGCGTGCTTCCGGGCCTTGGGCCGCTCGCGACCATCGCGATGCTGCTGCCGATCACCTATGCGCTGCAACCGGACGCCGCGCTGATCATGCTCGCCGGAATCTATTACGGCGCGCAGTATGGCGGCTCGACCACGGCCATCGTGGTCAATCTTCCCGGCGAGTCCTCCTCCGTTGTCACCACGATCGACGGTTACCAGATGGCGAAGCAAGGCCGCGCGGGCGTGGCGCTCGCGACCGCGGCGATCGGCTCCTTCTTCGCTGGCTGTGTGGCGACGCTCGCTCTTGCGGCGCTCGCGGGCCCGCTGACCGCGACCGCGCTGCTGTTCGGCCCCAAGGAATTCTTTGCGCTGATGATCCTGGGCCTCATCCTCGCCTCGGTGCTGTCGAGCGGACCGTTCATCGAGGGCATCGGCATGGTCGTGCTCGGCATGCTCCTCAGCCTCGTCGGCACTGACCTCAACAGCGGCAGCCAGCGCTTTGCCTTCGGCATTCCCCAGCTGTTCGACGGCCTCGATTTCGTACCGCTGGCGATGGGCATCTTCGGCTTCGCCGAGATCGTCAAGAATCTCGAGCAGGATGACAAGCTGTCGCTGGTGACGCAGAAGATCACAAACCTGTTTCCGACCCGCGACGACTTCCGCCGCATGGTGCCGGCGATGCTGCGCGGCACGACGCTCGGCACGCTGCTCGGCGTTCTGCCCGGCGGTGGCGCGGTGCTGTCGTCCTTTGCGTCCTATACGCTGGAGAAGAAGCTGTCGCGCCATCCCGAGCAGTTCGGCAAGGGTGCCATCGAGGGCGTTGCCGGCCCGGAATCCGCCAACAATGCCGGAGCCCAGACTTCGTTCATTCCGCTGCTGACGCTGGGCGTGCCGTCAAACGTCGTGATGGCCCTGATGGTCGGTGCCATGAACATCCACAACATCCATCCGGGCCCCGAGGTGATGACGAAGAACCCGACCCTGTTCTGGGGCCTGATCGCCTCGATGTGGGTCGGCAATCTGATGCTGCTGATCCTCAACCTTCCGCTGGTCGGATTGTGGGTGAAGCTGCTCACCATTCCCTATCGCTTTCTCTTTCCTGCGATCATGGTGTTCTGCTCGATCGGCGTCTATTCCATCAACAGCGGAACGTTCGAGGTCTATGAGGCCGCAATGTTCTGCGTGTTCGGCTACATCCTGATCAAGCTGCAACTGCCTGCGGCGCCGCTGCTGCTGGGCCTGGTGCTGGGTCCGGCCATCGAGGAGAACTTCCGCCGCGCCATGGTGCTGTCGCGGGGCGATGCCACCGTGCTGCTCACGTCTCCGCTCTCGGCGAGCCTGCTGGCCGCCGCTGCCATCGCGGTCCTTCTGATCATGCTGCCGACGATCCGTGCCCGGCGCGAGGAGGCGCTCCAGGAATGAGATGCATGAGACGCCCCGGGAAATCTCTGCCGTGATCCGCGAACCTGCTGCCTTCGAAGCCCTGCTGGAGCGTGTCCGCCGCTTCGTCCGGGACATCGCCATTCCGGCCGAGGCGCGCGTCGAAAGCGGCGATGAGGTCCCAGCGGACATTGTCGCCACCATGCGCGAGGAGGGTTTCTTCGGCTGGAGCATCCCCGAGGCCTATGGCGGAGCCGGGCTCACCACGGAGGAGCTCGTCCTTGCCGCGTTCGAGCTGTCGCAATGTTCGGTCGCCTTTCGCGCCCGCGTCGGCACCAACACAGGCATCGGTTCGGAGGGAATTGTCGCCGATGGCACCGAGCAGCAGAAGCAGGCCTATCTGCCGCGCCTTGCCAGCGGGGAATGGACCGGCTGCCTCGCGCTGACCGAGCCGGATGCCGGCTCGGAGGCTTCGAACGTACGGACCATCGCTCGCCGCGAGGGCGATCACTACGTTCTCGATGGCGAGAAGTGCTTCATCACCAACGCACCCGTCGCCGACGTCTTCACCGTCACCGCGCGAACCGATCCGCAGTCGAAAGGCGCTGCGGGCGTCTCGGCCTTCATCGTCGAGCGCAGTAGCCCAGGCCTTGCGACCGGCGCGCCCTATCGCAAGATGGGGCAGGCGGGCTCGCCCGTGAGCGCGGTCTATTTCAACCAGTGCCGCGTGCCCGCGGCCAATCTCATCGGCGGCCGCGAAGGCGCGGGCTTCAAGACCATCATGAAGGTGCTGAACAAGCAGCGCATTCATCTGGCCGCCTTGTCGACCGGGCCGGCGATCCGGATGCTCGACATGGCCATCCGCCATACCACCAGCCGGGTTCAGTTCGGCGAGGCGGTCGCGAACTACCAGCTGGTGCAGGCGATGATCGCGGACTGCCGGACCGAGATCTTCGCGGCGCAGTCGATGATCCTCGAGACCGCGCGCAAACGCGATCGTGGCGAGGACGTCGCGCTCG
The DNA here is from genome assembly GCF_038969555.1 of Bradyrhizobium sp. B117. Lineage (NCBI taxonomy): Bacteria > Pseudomonadati > Pseudomonadota > Alphaproteobacteria > Hyphomicrobiales > Nitrobacteraceae > Bradyrhizobium > Bradyrhizobium sp. B117. The sequence goes on along the minus strand of NZ_CP152414.1, from coordinate 6,274,972 downwards.
AAGCATCGATGTGCAAATATTTCGCAACAGAGATGTGCGGCCGCGTGGCAGATCGCTGCCTGCAGATGTTCGGTGGCGCCGGCTATATCGCCGATCACTCGTCGATCGAGCGCTGGTACAGGGACGTCCGGCTGTTCCGGCTTTACGAAGGAACCAGCCAGATCCACCAGCTCAACATCGCGCGCCTGCTGCTGCGGGACGCGGTGTGAGAAGCAGGTTCAAATTTTCGAGGAATTGAGATGAGCGGGCCGCTCGAAGGACTGAAGGTCCTGGACATCACGACCATCGTGGCTGCGCCGCTCGCCGCGACAGGCCTGGCTTCGCGCGGATTTTCGAGGCGATGGGCCGTCAGCTCATATATCCCCGCTTACTGGACGGTTCCCCGAGCGCCTTGAGCGCAGCTGTCGCCGCTTGAACGACCGTCAGGCGGGCTGCCCCCTTCGCGGAGGCGACGCCCTCTAGCTGTTCCGAAAGGACGTGCTGCGCGGCTTCCGTGTCGCCTCGCGCGCTCCAGAGCCGCGCGAGGCAGGTCGCCGCGCTCAGGGCGGCGAGCTGCGCTCCCTGACGCTTCGCCAGCTCGAGGGAACGGGCGAATAGTGCCTCCGCAATCTCGGCGTCTGCCGGGCGCTCTTGTCGCGCCAGCAGCAGCTCTCCCTTCACGCGGTGGATACTTGCTGAATCAAAATTTCTATCGCCCTGAGATTCGCTTATCGCGATGCTCTCCTCGATCGATCGCAGCGCATCGGCTTGGCGCCCCAGCGCGCCATACGCGCGCGCCAGCAACCGCAACCATAGGACGCTGCCCTGCTCGGACCCGGTCACGCGAACACCGTTGATGCCCTGCAGGAGCAGTTCAAGGCCTTCCGACGGACGACCTTGCTCGGTGAGCGCTCCGCCAAGAAAGTTGGTGGCCATCGCGCGCCAAAATGGGAAACCATATTTGGTGGAGACTGAGATCGCGGTCTCGGCGCAAGACTGCGTGCGCGGCGCGTGGCCGCAAACGCTATAGAACCACGCAGCGAACGTCCACGAGAATGCAAGGCTGAAGGGATGATTTGCCCTCTCGGCGATTGCCAGGGCGGCCCGCAGCTTTTGCTGACCGTCGGCCGGTTGTCCCATGTAAGCCATAGTGCAGGCCTGATACGCCAAACAGGCCATTCCAGGCTCCTGTCCATAGAGATAGGCATGAGCACCGTGGCGATCGGCATCATAGAACGTTTCCATGCGCCGGAACTCCTGAAGCGCCAACGGAAAGTCGCCTATGTAGTAAATGGCCGCACCCAGCGCGTAGTACGCCTCGATAAGCAGGTCGGGGTCGCTCACACGTTCAGCGAGCTCTACGAGTTCTTTGCCGAGGTCGTAAGCGGTCTGGCTGTCTCCCTTCACGAGGTGAAAGGATCGTAGCCTGAATAAGACTGGGAAAAGGTCGCCAGTCGCCTGTAGAACACCGCACAGCTCTCTCGCGCGCGTGAATATCCCTTGCACTTCCGCCGAGGCGAAGCCCTTGGCCGCGATCAATGGCGCGCCAAGCGCCACTTGGAGGGAAAGCTCTTTGGAATCGCGAGACGCCGATGGAGGAAGCTTGCGTAGCAGCTCCAGGCCTGCCTGCAGGTGATTGACCGCCTCAGCATTGGCCGACCTGCGCACGGCCTGCTCGCCTGCTTTTTGCCAATAGTCGATCGCGATCTCTGGCATTTGGCCTTCTGCGAAGTGATGCGCCAACAGCTCAGGATGGCTCTGCTCGACTCCCTCTCTGGTCCTGAGAACCTCGGCCACCTTACGGTGCACCAGGCGCTTGCGACTTCTAAGCAGAGAGTTGTAGGCAGCGTCTCGAATCAACGCGTGCCGGAACGTGTACCGCGATGAGGGCGGCACCCCGTGTTCGCGGAGTAGGTCTGTGTCACAGAGCCGCCTAAGTTCGCGCTCGAGCGTCGGATCGTCGTATTCGCCGACCTCGCGGATAAGCGCATAGGTAAATTCCCGACCGATGGTCGCGCCGACCTGGGCGACCGTTTTCGCGCTCTCGAGCCGGTCCAGTCGTGCCATGAGGGAGTCTTGCAAAGTCGATGGGACGTCAGTATCCGCGAGGTCACCGCTCGCCTCATGAATGGCCGTGGCTTGCTGCAGAGCCCCGGTTTCCAGCAGCATCTTTGTCAGTTCCTCGACGAACAGGGGCACGCCATCCGTCTTCGTGACGATGCGCCTCACCGCAAGTGGCGGCAAATGGCGAACCTGGGCGAGCACACGGACCATCGACTCCACGTCCGAGTCGTCGAGCCGATCCACCACAAGCTCGGTGACGTGCGGCGGTTTCGACCAAGGGGGAGCAAACGTGCCGCGATAGGTAAAGGCTGCCATAATCGAGGCCTTGGGAAGGCGCTCGATCAGCAAACCGAGCAACTCCAGGGTCGACGGATCAGCCCAGTGGAGATCCTCCCAGATGCTCAGCAGCGGATCCTCCGCTGCTCTTTCGCAAAGCCACGCAACCAACCCGTCGAAAGTGCGGCGCTTCAGCAGGGCGGGGCTCCCGGCGGGGGTGGGGTATTTCTCACTGACGGGCAGGGACAGCAGATTTGCCATCAGAGATACGTCTTCGGGCTCGCAAAATTTGTAACCCGCCAAGGAGGCTTCCAGGCGCGCAAGTCTCTCCTCCGGCGAACTGCACTCGTGAAATCGCATGAGACGCCGAAGAAAATCGACAACGGGGTAGAGTGCGGTGCTTCGGTGCTCGGGCGAGCACTGAAACTCGCTGCACGCTGCAGCCTCCGCCCGCGCGCGCTGCTTCAGCACTTCCACCAGCCGAGTCTTTCCGATGCCGGGTTCACCGGAGAGAAGCACGAGTTGACCCTGACCCTCTTTTGCTTTTTCCCAGAGGTGGGTGAGCAATTCGGTCTCCCTGTCGCGTCCGACAAGCGGGGTCAGCGCCCCGCGCATCGCCTTGAAGCGACTTTCGACGGACTGGGCGCGAACTACCTGAAAGGCTCTTGTCCCTCCTGATAGACCCTTCAGGTCCTGCAAGCCCAAGTCATTCAACTGGAAGAGGTTGCCGATCAGACGGCGCGTCGATGCAGCAATTACGACACTGTCCGGTTTCGCTATGGCTTGCAGACGAGCAGCCAAGTTCGGCGTGTCGCCAACAACATCGCGCTCACGCGACTCGCCCGCCTCGGTGATGTCCCCGACGACCACAATTCCGGTTGCGATACCAACTCGCACATGCAACGTTTCGCCGAACGCATTCTCGAGTGTGGGCGCGACTTCCGTGACGGCTAGTCCAGCTCGCACCGCATTTTCGGCGTCATGCTCATGCGCCTGTGGGTAGCCGAAATAGACGAGAATGCCATCTCCCATAAATCTTGCAATAAACCCATCGTGATCTTGAACGGCCTTTGCGGCAGCCTTGCGGTAGATACCGATAATGGCACGCATGTCCTCGGGATCGAGCCGCGCGGACAGCGCCGTCGACCCGACGAGATCGCAAAACATGACGGTCAGCTGACGCCTTTCCGGGTCGTTCCTCACAGCTTCGAGCGACACGTTTTGACGATCCACGTCGACGGATGCCCCGCATCGAGAGCAAAACAGCGCCGTCCGAGTCAATCCATGTCCGCATTGAGAACACCTCTGGTGCAACTGCGCGCCGCATCGCTCGCAGAACCGGGCTCCGTGCTCCGCGTCACTTCCGCAGGCGGTGCAGAACAAGCCGCTCATGGTTGGACGGAGTCCGCGTGCACTGCCGTCGAGTCGAATTTGGGGGGCAAACACGTGATGTTTCGCGACCGCGGCACGGGCAGTTCGAGCGGGGTGAGGCCGAGAGCTTCGACCGTTCGGTTTCCCTCGCGGAACGACCAGCGCGGATCCGCGCTCACTCGCTGCAGAAGCGCCTCTTCGCGCAGGGTCCCATCCTCGTCGTAGAGGCCGCTCTCTATCTCTTGCAGAAATGGGAGATACTCCACCATCCCCTTTCTGACCCTTTGCCAAGAGTACCAATGCAGAAATTTTCCTCGTGCCGAAGGCAAATCACTCCGCCTGATCGCCCGCGCGATCTCCATAGGTCCATACAGTTCGTCGTAAGCGTCGATCACGAGCTGCTGCAGACGGGACGGGGACATATGAAGCGGATAGTGAGTGACGAAGTTGCCGTCGCTGTGCTTCCAGCTGTGAAAGATGCTGCGATACCACGGCACGATTGTTCGGTATCCGTTCATCTGCTCGGGGTAGTGCCCCCAAATCGGAAAGAAGTATGCGTAGGTCAACTTCTGACGACGCACGAATTCGCGGGTCTCACGAAGGCTTTCGAGCGTATCTGTATCGGCTCCGACGACGAAGGAGCCGAGGATCTGAAACCCGTAGCCATGAAGAGTAGAAATGGCCGTCTCGATCTGCTCGAGCGTTTGATGCTTATCGTAAGCGTCGAGCGTGTCGGCGCGGATGGACTCGTAACCCTGATAGACGCAGGTAACGCCTGCCTCCCGCATGAGTTCGAGCAGCTCTTTGTCGCGAGCGATTTCCGTCCGCGCGAAAACGACGAATTTGTATCCGAGCTGTTCCTCGATGATGCGGCGCAAGAGTTGCTTGGTCGCTTTTCGCTTCATGGTGAAATCGTTGTCTACGAACATCAAGTTGGAGCCGTACCGCCGCTTGTCCCGAAGGTCCGCAATCACACTCTCGATGTCTCGCTTCCGGTACCCGGTCGGGAACATCGTGTTTACAATGCAAAACGTACATTTGAATTGGCACCCTCGAGACGATTGCGCCGTCAACAGAGGCCGTCGCCGCTGGCGCAGCATGTCCAGCATCGTCATTTGTTTGTACCCTTCGATCAGCCGAAAGTCGGGGCCGGTGTCGAATCGCTCGGGTCCCGGTCGGCTCGGCGTGCGGTGCGTACGCTCCCCATTGCGAAAGGCGATGCCGCGCACGCCGGCAGGGTCTCCCTTTGCGCTCAGCGTCGCCACCAGTTCAATGATCGTCTCATCGCCCTCTCCGAAGACGACATAGTCGCAGTGCTCTAATGCAGCTTCCGGGTAATAGCTCGCGTTCGTCCCGCCCAGCACCGTAGGGATCCCCAACTCCGCGCGGATTCTATCAGCCAGCTTGTAAACCTTGTCGGCTCCAGCGTTCAAAGTGGAGAAGCAAACCAGATCCGACTCTCGGATGGCGTCCCAATTCGGCGGCTGTACGTGCTCGATAAAGATGCGTACATCGTAGCCCTCCTTGGCGAGGAGCGTTCCAATCAAGGGCAAACCGTAGTCAGGCATCACCAATCGATGCGTGAAATCGGGAAACTCGCCGTTCATCTGAATGCAGACAATTTTTCGGATCACGGGCGCCTCGCTGCTTTTGATTTGGTCGATGCAATGACTGCTTTCTGGAATGCCTCACACCTTTGGTTCGGACGATACCGCCGTGCCTGGCGCGAAATCGCCGGCTCGCGCGAGAGAGAACGTCGGAAGAGCCATTTCATCTGAAACAGGCTCGAATTGCACCTGCAAAGGGATATCGAGAGCCAGGACGTCCGGCTCGTCCATCTTGGAGAGGCGGGCTATCAATCTCACACCCTCCTCCATCTCGCCGAGAACAATGGCGTAAGGAACGTCGGCAGCGAACCCCGGATGAAACGCCTGGTGGACGATGGTCCAGCTGTGAACGCGCCCACGGCCAGTCGCGGCTGACCATTCCCAACGCTCCGAATGGCACAGCGGACACATCGGGCGCGGTGGGTGACGCCAGCCGGTGCACTGCCGGCAGCGCTGGAAGCGAAGCTCCCCGCGCGCGCAATACGCGTAGAAGGCGACCCACATCGCGTCTTCGAAGGCCGGTACTGGGCGTGCGAGGAGGGTCATGCGGTTCACCCGTTTCCCAGGACCGCCACGCTGCCGTCGCCGAAATCGCCCCAACCCGTCACCAGCGCGAGCTGCGCGTCTGAGACCTGCGCGCCACCTGCTTCCTGCCGAAGCTGGCGAACGGCCTCAACCACATGGTTGAGGCCCCAGGCGTGACCTTGAGACAATAGACCACCGTGAGTATTGATCGGGCAGCGTCCGCCGAGTTCAATGCGGCCGCCCTTCACGAATTCTCCGCACTCGCCCGGGCCACACAACCCGAGCGCCTCGATTTGGAGCAGCACCACGTACGTGAAGCAATCGTAGATCTCGAACACGTCGATATCGCTCACCTTCACGCCCGACTTTGCCAGTGCGCGCGGCGCGGCGGAGGCAAGGCCGATGTTCAGCAAATCTGCCCGGGATCCGATGTCGTCAGCGGGGGTAGGGCGTCCTTGCGCTGCCCCCAGAATGATCACCGGTCTGGTACGGAGGTCGCGCGCGCGCTCCTCGGCGCTTACGATGATCGCGCATGCCCCATCGGTCTCCAAGCAGCAGTCGAACAGGCGGAACGGCTCAGAGATCCAGCGGGAGGCGAGGTACGTTTGCATATCGAGGGGCCGCCCCCGCATCAGAGCGCGGCTGTTTTGCTGGGCGTGTTTGCGCGCGGCAATGGCGACGGCGCCAGTGGCCTCGTCTGAAATTCCGTAGAGCTGCTTGTGACGCATGGCGAGCAACGCATACCACTGGGCCGGCGCGGTTGCGCCCTGGGGATGATAGTACTCCCGAAGTGTGGTGGTGAGCGCTGCCAAGCCTTCGCCCACCTTGAGCGGAGATGCTTTACTGCCTTGCTTCGGACGAATGGCCGAGTACCCGTTCCAGCCCATCACGACCAGAACGTTTCGGGCCACGCCATGCGTCACGATGAGGGCCGCCGTTTCCAGCGCGGCGGTGGGGCTCGCGCCGCCTTGTTGGTGCGTGACGGTGTAGCCCATCTCGACACCGAAATTTGCCGCGAGTTCGTCCGCGGTCACGAATGCCGGGGGCGGAAGGATCGCATCGATGTCGCGGAGCGAAAGCCCGGCATCCTCGGCCGCCCGTTTCGACGCGGCGAGCATCAGCTCCAGCGGTGTATCGTCGGTGCCCCTGGTGTAGGCGGTCTCGCCGACGCCAACAATCGCAGCCATTTTTGCCATAGTTCCTCGCGCAATCTTTTCTCGAGCGTCCTACAGCGTCTCCCTTTCGCGACTTGCGCAATCTTTTCTCATACTGCTGGCTCTTCAAACGCAGAAGGATCAGGATCTTGGCTAAGAATCTGCGCAGGCAAAATGTGGTTGCTAGCCGGGTTGCGCGCCAAAGCCTCCTGCATTTCCGAAAGCAGGGGCGAGAGCGTGCGCACGAAATCATGCAGATGGACGTGCCAGATCGCCAGGGACACGGCGACGCCTAAGCGACTGGGTTTGTAGATCAGCGCCGCTGCCAATAATGAAATGCTCAAGGCGGCGCGCGACTTGTCCGCTCCGAGAATGCAATACCAGAGATACCGAAAAAATACGTCGACGTCTCGCAAGCTAAACCGTGCGCCCCCTCCGCCGATGTGGCGGATGAGTTTCAGCGCCCTTCGCCGGAAGAGCTTGTGGTTGTAGAGGTCCTCCAACAACTCGCGGTAACCCCGATAGAGCTCCAGCCGGGTCATCCCAGCAGGCATGATGTTGGTGAACACAAATTGATCACCGGTCGTGGTTCCGAGCAGCCTGCCTTCTCGCTCAAGCCGCTCGTAAAGCGGGGTCTTGGGAAGGGCGTTGAGGAGGCCCGTCATCGAGATCGGTATTCGTGCCTCTTCGAGGAATCGGAAGTGTTCCTCAAATATGCTCGGATCGTCGGCATCGAAGCCGACGATCATGCCGGCCTGGACTTCAATGCCAAATGATTGGATCTTGTGAACCGCAACGACCATGTCCTCGCGGGCGTTCTGGACTTTGCGGGTCTCCTTGAGAGAGACTTTGCGAGGACTCTCGATCCCTATGAAGACCGACCTAAAGTGGGCGGCACGCATCAACCCGAGCAACTCGTCATCGCGAGCCAAATTGATGGAGGCCTCGGTCTGAAACGTGATCGGGTAGCCGCGCTCCTGTTGCCATTCGGCGAGGGCGCGCAGGAAATCCTTGGCCCGCGCGCGGTTACCGATGAAATTGTCGTCGACGAGAAACACGCTGCTCGCACCTAGCCGGTACAGCGCATCAACCTCCGCCATGGCGGAGGTCACCGATTTCGTCCGGGGCTTCCGCCCGTACATCACGATGATGTCGCAGAACTCGCACTCGAACGGACACCCACGCGCAAACTGCATGAGCATCGTGCGATACCGTTTCGTGCGCAGCAGATCGAATCTCGGGATCGGTCGGGACGCGATGTCGGGAAGTTGTGGTGCGCGGTAGATCGGCTTCAAATCCCCTCGCGAAAAGTCTTCCAGAAAGCGCGGCCACGTTTCCTCCGCTTCCCCTGCGAACAGCACGTCAACTTTGCCTTCGAAGTCTTCGGGACAGAGCGTCGCATAAGATCCGCCGACAGCTACGCGCTTGCCTTCCGCTTTGAATCCGGCAATCAGCTCGAACATGCGCTCTTTGTGAACGATGAACCCAGTTATTCCAATCAGGTCCGCATCGACGCGAAAATCCACGGCTTCGACATTCTCGTCCACGAGCTCAACAGTGTGCGGCTGGGGGGTGAGTGCGGCAATGGTCGGTAGCGCGAGATTAGGTAGTACGCATGGCTTTCCCAGCACGGGGAGCGACCCGTCCAAGGTCCAGAAACTCCGCGGGTTTCTCGGGGAGATAAGCACGATGTGCATGCAAACTGTCCCCTCCCAAAGGATACGCGAGTTGGGGCGACGCTTTGGTAGCCTAGCATCGTATTTGGAGCCGAGCCACATTGTTGGACCAAAAATTAAGGGATTGCGGCAAAGGGCGTCGGCTCGAGGGCGCCCGAGAGTCGCTCAACGGAATTCGGGTGTCTGGACATGACGTATCTGCGAGGGTACGCGCCGGACTCTTCGCCTCGCGGCCCTAGGCGGGAATTGACCGCATCGCCTCTGCGTTCGCCCGTTTTCGCGCTTTCGCGGCGCCGCTCACCAGAATGGAAGAATCCATTCTTCGGCGCGACATCAGAAACCAGCTTTTGCTGGAGGCGAGGAGTTCGCGACGTAAGTGGTGATTGCCTTCCACTCAGCCGTAGAAGCGACGGATGCAAACACGTCAGCACTTTCAGATCATGAGGCGGCACCTCGCCGTTAGGCCGAACTCGAGGCTTTGCAACGTTGGATCTTTCGCTGAGGCAGTAAGCCTGTCATATTGAAACCCTAAGTGTTCCAAGGTATCCTGCTACTTTAGGTTCGCGCTTTTGCTCTGAAGCGGTCCCTGTCGTGCTTTTTGTACTGTGGGGGACATTCATGCGAAGCTCTCGCGGAATGCTTTATGCCCAACGATTTAGCGAACTCAGGTCTCAGATTTGGAAGATCTTCGACGTCTAGTTGAAGATGCAGAGCGAAGCGCCCGCAGCGTGTCGGGATACGTTACACATGCGTCGCGCAGCCTTCGAAGTCGAGAACCCGGCGCCCTCTCGGTCCGCCTCCGTCGCTACGCGGAGCCAAGCCGCGAGCGTTTAGTACAGGTGCTAGTCTCTTCGAGGTTGGTTTCAGGGTTCCTCCGGGCTTGCACGAGAGTCAGCCAGGGGCCAAGCCGACCTTGTATCGCCGCGCAAGCTGCCAGAATCAATCCTGGTCAAGATCGGTCGTCCGATCTATCTCTCGGGCCGAGCCGCGCGCGCGATCAAAGCTTCCGTAGCAAAGGCCCTCATCGTCGTGGCGGGCGTAATAGGCGATGCCGTCGGGACGAAGCGGATGGTCGAACACCGCCTTCGACCAGGTCTGGGACGCGTCATAGGCAGCCCGCCATGCGAATGCGCCATTAGAGAACGCCGTAGCTCCCGTCACCGATTGACGCCAGCGCAATTTGCGAGTGTTCAGGACTGTCTTAATCGCCACTGGCGTCGATACTGAGCAGTTCGCGCCTCACCGAATACTCATCACCGTTCCATATAACGTTATCCACTTCGCTTTTGCGCGCTCCTGCGCCCCCGCAAGCTCGCCATTCGTGAGGGTTTGGATGAACTCCTCCATCGACGGCTGCTGCGCGTACTGCAGCTTGAGAAAATCTTCAACCTTGAGGTTGGTGTAGCGCTGGAGCTGCCGCCAATCTTTGTGGCCGGTGACCAATGCGACCTTTTCGATTGGCAGTCCTGCCTCGAAAAGGCGGCCCGTTCCCTCGTGACGCAGTGACAATCCGTTGGTCTCGACAACCCCCAACAGATTCCGGCGGCACCCGACGTCATCACCGATGTCAACGCGGTGACCCGCGTGATCGAGCGGGCCGACATGAGTGGATCAGGGATCGGCACCGTGGACGCCTTCACCGGGGTCGAACCGGGTGAGCTCGACCTGATCGCGCCGGTCGGCACGGTCAATTTCGGCGACGCCGGTGTCCGGGTCTCGGGTAATTTCAACGTCGCCGCCCGCTTCGTTCTCAACATCGACAATCTCCAGGTCAAGGGCGAGGTCAAAGGTGTTCCCAAGGAGAGTGCCAAGCTCGCGCCGCTGACGAACGAGACCAAGGACAAGGCGGCCGCCGATGCGGCCAAGGATGCGACCCTGCAAAGCTCCTCGGATCGGCCTTCGTTGATCATTGTCGAGGTTCTCGGCTACGGCGGCGGTGACGGCGAGCCGCGGCAGGACGATGACAACAGGTCACGTCGGCAGCCCGAACGCAGCGACCGGTCGCCGGCTTACGATCCCGGAAACCCGGTTCAACTCGTCGGGATCGGGAAGCTCACTGCAGAGCAGGCACAGAAGCTGACGCCGGATGAACGGCGCGCGCTCGAGGCGCAGTAGATGCAGGAGCGCCGCGGCGGTGGCGACGGCGAGCGGCGCCAGCCCGACCCCGGCGAGGACGAGAAGCGCCGGGCACCCGACAAGCAGAGCTACGATCCGAACGGCATGTTCCGCGTGTTCGGCAACGGCGAATTCACGGCCGAGCAGTCGAAGGACCTGACGGAGGATGAGCGAGCGGCGCTGCTGCAGCGGCTGGGCCGCAAGGCGTCGCTCTGAGGCGGGATACCGGGCAGGCATCCGGGTCCGACATCCGCTAGTGCCGTGCGTGTCGGCCGGCCGGATGGGCTCGCCATCCGGCCGGCCGGTTAGATCACTGTCACGCAAACGATATAGAGGAGGCTTTCGCCCGAGCTTCAACGATCCAGATGGCCGAAGTGCGATTTCTGGTCGACGAGAGCAGCACGATGAAAGCAGCTACATTGCATGGCGCCACGGCCTTACATGCCGACCGCCCTCGAGACGGTATCCGCGCGGCGTTCCGCTTGCTGGTGGTCCTGGCCGCTTGGCTGATAGCGGTCATCTTCGTCGCCAATGCCGCGGAGGAAGGCCCGCTGGCTCGTGCGGGAAGGCCGATTGCATTCCACATTCCGGCACAGTCCCTGGCCGGTGCGTTGCAGGCCTATGGGCAGACCACCGGCATTCAAGTGCTCTATGAAAGCAACTCCGCCCTCGGCCGGACGTCGGTCGCGGTTGAAGGAACGTATGCCGCGGACGAAGCACTGAACCTGCTGCTCACGGGCACGGAGCTTAAGGTGCGCTACATTCGTCCCGATGCCATCACGCTCGCTCTTCCCAGAGCCGAGGGCGTCGGCTATGCACCTCCGGCGGCGCCCCTCGCAACATCGGATCTGTCCCTGGGGCGGCTGCGCGTGCGTCGGAATGGCGATGCCGACGACGCGGCCCGGTTACAGGACTACAGCCAGAGAGTGCAGATGGACATTCACAATGCACTTCGAAAGAATGCAAGGACGCGCGATGGCAATTATCGCGCGGTGCTGGATATCTGGATCGATCCCGCACGCACAATCGAGCGTACCGAGTTTTTCCGCTCGACCGGCGACCATGAACGAGACCTTGCGGTTTCGGCGGCGCTTCGGGGACTGACGATCAGCAAGCCGGCGCCGGCGAATACACCGCAGCCTGTCCGTGTCGCCATCGTGGTTAAGTCTCTGCAATGAGTGACAGCGATATCCGCCGCGGAAACGAGGAGGGACGAGCGGCGGTGCTTGGATCCTATCGGGACGATGACCTCGATGCCGCCTCGTCGTCGGGAGAGTTCTATCGCCTGCTCGGTATTCCGGCGCTGGCGGCCGTCCTTTTCGTGGGTGGCGTCTACTGGATCAGGATGCAATTGCCAGCCGGCTCCCCGGGGCAACAGTCGGCTGCAGTCGTGCAGGTTCAGCTGCTTCCGCGGCCCAATGCCGTTCCGATAGCCGTCGCTCCGGCTTCTCAACCGGAGACGGCGAATTTCGCCAGCCGCGCTGATACTTCATTGAAGGACCCGGATCCGACACCATCCGACGATCCCGTTCCGGCTCCGAGAGCGAGAACTCTCTCGCCTGGAGACAGTCCGCCGACGCCTGCGGCCGTGAGCGGGCCTGAGAGCAGCGCGGCCGTCAAATTTCAACAGACCTTGCTTCGGCACGTTTCGCGGTACCAGCGTTATCCCAACGCGGCGAGCGCAATGCATCTCGAAGGAAAGGTCGTCGACACGCAGTTCGCCATGGCCAGGGATGGCACGCTGCTCGGCGTCTGGGTGCGAACAAGCTCGGGTCAATTGCTGCTCGACAAGGAGGCGATCGAGACCATCCGGAGAGCCCAGCCGCTGCCGCCAATTCCACCCGAGTTGCCGGATCGGCTCAATATTCATCTGGAGCTCGAGTTTTGATCCGCCTTGAGATCCGGGCTCGCCCGATGGGCACGATCTCCGTGCAATGGCGAGCCGGGCTCGACGTCGTCGCTCCCCTCTTGCGCCTTGTGTCATAAATGTGTAGCGCGGCAACGGTACGACCTTCGCAACCTTTTGCGGTAGTTGCGTAGGCAATGTTTGCGCCGGAAATACCAGAGTATGTTGGGCACGTGAAACGTGGCTGATAGCAATCGAATACGGCTGCGGGGGCAGTTGGTCGAGAACTATGAAGGCCTGATCCGGAAGCTTACGCGTCGCTTAGGGTCTGCCGATTTCGCCCACGAAGCCTTGCACGAGACGTTCCTGCGCCTGGACAGGGTGACGGATGTCGAGCCTGTACGCAGTCCTGCCGACTACATCTTTCGTACCGCTATCAACATCGCGAAGGATCGCCAGAAAGCACAGAATTATCGCGTCAGTTCGTCGGAGATAGACGCACTCCTCGACATATGCGATGAAGGGCCGGATCCAGCCAGAGTGGTCGAGGCGCGTTCGGAAATCGAGGCTTTCAAGCGCGCGCTTGCTGAGTTGCCGCCACGGCCCCGCGAGGTCCTTCGGAGCATTGCGATCGAGGGGCAGCCGGCGCACGAGGTCGCCGCGCGGCTCAAGGTCAGCATCCGGACCGTCGAGAGCGACCTGAAGCTGGCGCTTGGCCATTGTGCCGACAGCCTCAAACATACATTGCGACGCCGTCTCGGTGGCCCGCGTCCGCGATCGTGAGTGCGTCGATATTGCAAGCCGAAGCATCTGATGTCTTGTTTCGCCCGGCGCAGGCAGGAAAATTTGATCGATAGGCTGCCCTTGTGCGGTTTTTCTTCGGGATAGCCGGGCGCCATTCGTCTATCGAGTAGATACACCGTGCAGCAGGCGTCACGCGCCGCAAGCTGAACAGGGGATTCCGGGGGAAGGACGCAGGCGGTGGCAGTGACGGCGGTTGCAGGGTGCGCTAATGCGGCTGTCGCGGCCGTTCGCTTCCCTGACCGCGGGTGTATCTTGCAGTTGATTGCCGGAACGTTGCCGCCGATGTCCCGGGCTGCGGGATGCTGTTCGAAATTGAGGGGAATTGATAGTATCTTGCCTGTGACTGCCTTTGGCCCGGTTTGGCTACCGGTCTGGCGATTGCGATAGATGGGCTATGGATCTTGACCGCCACCAACGAAACACCTGAGCCGGATGCGCTTCTGCGCGAAGCCCTGGACTGGATCGTTCGCCTCAAGACGGGTGAGCCGACCAGAGCGGACGTCGAAGCGCTGCAAGCGTGGCGTCAGCAAAGCGGCGCGCACGAGGCCGCCTTCAAGAACGCGGCCCGGGTTTTCCGTCATGCGGGCGTCGCTGCGCTTGAGTTGGCCGATCGGCGGGCTGTAGGCGGCGTTGCACGGTCCTCGCCAACACCGATGCCCAGGGCCATTGGACGTCGCGCCTTTCTGGGCGGCGCGACCGCCGTGGCTGCGGCGGCTGCGGGTTACGCAATCGTGCGCCCGCCGCTTGGCCTCTGGCCCTCGCTCGAAGAGCTCTCCGCCGATTACCGGACTGGAAAAGGCGAGTTGCGCAAGATCGCCGTGGCGCCGAACGTGTCCCTGGAGTTGAATACGCAGACCAGCATCGCGTTGCGTTCGGCGTCAAACGAAACCCGGATTGAATTGATTTCAGGCGAAGCCTCCGTGGTGGCGACATCGGCCGTCACTCCCTTTGTCCTGCTGGCGGCGAATGGCCAGATCTCCGCAGTGAAGGCGGATTTCAACGCGCGTTGTCTCGATGGTGCCGTCTCGGTGACCTGCTTGAGCGGAAGCGTGGATGTTGCGCAAGGTGACAGAACGGTACGGCTCGGCAGGGCGCAGCAGGTGTCCTATTCGCCGGGTGGCATCGAAGCCTCCGTACAGGTCGATCCGGGGCAGGTGACGGCCTGGCAGGCAGGACTGCTGATTTTCCGCGATCGACCGCTTGTGGATGTCGTGGAAGAGGTCAATCGCTATCGATCCGGCAAGATCATCATCACCAATGCGGATCTGAAACGGCGCATGGTCAACGGCACGTTTCAGATCAACAAGCTCGGGGATTTCGTGCCCCAGGTTCAGCAGCTGTTCGGAGCCCAGGCGCGCTCGCTGCCGGGCGGGGTTGTGCTGCTCGGTTGAACGCAATCCGGGTCCGCTCGAGCATACGCAGGTCATTGGCCGCGTACGCTCTCGTTGCTGCACGAATCGTGTGCTGACACGCCACGCCAGACATTGTCCGTAAAACAATCGCTAACGTTTTCCGATCTCGCAAAAAAGTCTTGCACGTTAGATTCGGCCCAGTCGTCTTTAGAACGAGGGACGTGATCACGGTGTCCGGCCGTGGCCTCGTTTAGCTGGTTCGGAGTCGGGCGGGGCATCTGTGAAAAGTGGAATCGATTGCGAGCACCGCCGGCGTGCGTCGGCGGGCACGGCGTTGTTTTGTCTGACGGCGGGCATGTTGGCCGGTGGCCTCGTGCCGCGCTGCCGGCCCACGCGGCCAAGGTTTCCGCGGCCGGTGCGCCGAAGGCGGACAACCCGTCCGCTCCCGCGGCAACGGAAGCTGCTGCCGCGCAAAAGCCAGCAGCCATCGTGCAACGTTTCGATATCGACGATTTCGCGATCCAGGGCGCCGAGACGCTTCCGCAGATCGACATCGAAGAGGCGGTCTATCCGTATCTCGGACCGAACAAGAGTGCCGACGACGTCGAAAAGGCGCGGGCGGCCCTCGAGAAGGCGTATCACGACAAGGGTTATCAGACCGTCAGCGTGTCCGTGCCGCAGCAGAACGCGCAGGCCAGGATGATCAGCCTCAAGGTGACGGAGTTGAAGGTCGGTCGTCTGCGGGTCAAGAATGCGCGCTATTTCCGGCTGGACAAGATCACCGAGGGGGCGGGTTCTCTCAAGGAAGGGACGGTCCCGAATTTCAACGAGGTGACCAAGGATATCCTCGCGCTCAACCAGTGGCCTGATCGGCGCGTAACTCCTGCGTTGCGTGCCGGTGTGACGCCGGGCACCGGCCGCCGCCGACCCCGGGAGACATCACGCCGCCCTTCATGCCGGTCCTGGACGATACGCTCGTGCAACGCGATCCCATCGAATCTATTCGCATGGGTGGAGCGCACTGGTGCGACATGATGATCGGCGTGACGCGCGAGGAGTATGCCGCGTTCTCGATCTCGAATCCGTCACTCGACGAACTGTCCGAGGATGCACTCGAGTCCTTGCTCCGATCTCACGGCGGAGACGACGCAAGCGCGACGCTCGCACGGCTGCGTTCCGCGCGGGCGCCCACGACGCCTCGTATGATCCTGGGCGACTTCTACAGTGAGCGGATGTTCACGAGGCCGAGCCTGGAGATTGCCGCCACGCAGTCCGGGCTCGGTCGAAAAGCCTTCACCTATTTGTTCGACTGGCAGGCGCCGGTTCCGGGACTGGGGGCCTGTCATTGCATCGATCTTCCCTTCTTGTTCGGCAACATCGACGTCTGGCAGGCGGCTGCGATGGTCAAAGGCGCGGACAGGCGCGAGGTGCAGGACCTGAGCCGGCTCTTCAGAGGCTCGATCGCCGCGTTTGCGGCCGCGGGAGACCCGAACGTTCGCGGTCTCCCCGAATGGCCCGCTTACACAGCCGATCAGACCGTCCTGCATTTTGATCGTCGCATCGCTCCATCGCGTTACATCGCCTGACCGGTGATTGTCGCGCCGGGAACGGCCGGGAGAGTTCTCTCAACGCCTGGCCGACCTGTGCCCGCGCTTCTTGGAAGCGCGTTGGGATTTGGGCTTCACGGCAGGCGCCGAACCCGTTTGCTGCCGACCATCGGACGATCGCAGCCTGTCCTGAAGAAATTTGGCGAGACCGGTGAGGAACAGCTTGCCGGCGACCGTCAGAGATCGGCGCGAGGGATAAAGCGCATAGAACGTCACTGGCGGCGGCGACCAGTCCGGAAGCGGCAGAACGAGTCTTCCACTGAGCAGGTCCGTCTCGCACATCGGCATTGGGAGTCGCGCGAGACCGAGGCCCCGCAGCGCGGCCTGGCGAATGATGTTGAGGTTGTTAGCGGAAAAGTTGAGCTTGACGTTGATCTCCGTCGTCGCACCGTCCATGCCCAACAGCCGCCAGCGCGCCATGAAGCCATCGGCGCCCCATCCGACGCCGGGGAGACCTTCGAGATCTGCGGGGCTCGTGCACGGGCCGATGCGCTCCATTAGGGCTGGCGCTGCGACCACCGGTAAGGCGTTGTCGCCAGCTTCTGGCAGATCAATTCGGAGTCGGCCAGATCTTCCCGCACGGGATGGATTGCGAGATCATAATGATCGATCTTCGGGTCGAACGTTCCCTTGGTATTGTCCAAGGTCAGGCGCACATCCGGATAGGTCTCGGCGAACTGGATGGCGAAATCCGTGACCAGAATCTCGGAGAGAACGGCCGGACAGGAGATGCGCAGCATGCCAGACGGGCGGTTGGTGCGGTCCTCCGCAAGCGCCCTGATGGCGACCAGCTCCTCCCTGATCTTCTGGCTCCGTTCGTAGATCGAGAGGCCGATTTCGGTCGGCGCGAAATTTCGCGGGCCGCGATGGACGAGATGCACGCCGAGCTGGCTTTCGAGGTCACCGATCCTTCGGCTCAGGCTCGACTTCGGAATGCCGGTCTTGCGGCTCGCCGCCGACAGGCTGCCGGCTTCGATGATTTCGACAAGAAGCGTCAGGTCATCGACTGTTCCCATAGGTGATCCCCGCAGACGCCTCAGACAGGAAGTCCGGCTTCGATGAGACGATCGAAAGCGCCCTTCCGCCATCGGCGGCGCTTCAGCAAGCGCAGCATCGTTCCAATCCTGGAACGTGACTGTACCGATTGCCGGACTTTTTGTCCCGTGTCCACTGCCTATGCTGTTTCACCGAACTGAACGGGCGGTTCGAGGGGAAGCGCGCCGGACCGCGACGGCCTGGAGTGTCTTCGACCGCAGCATAGAGAACATTGGAGGGGGAAGTGAAGAGTCGTATTCAGTCGATACTGATGGCATTGGCCTTGGCGTCATTGGGAAGCACGGCAGCTCTTGCCGGGGATTTGCCGGTGAAGGCCAAGCCGGCGCCGTCCAGTCAGCCGTTCTTCTCGGTGATCGATAACCGCGTCACCTTTTCGTATATCCCCAAGGCGACGGATCCCGGCGTGTTCTCGAGGAATCCGGACGGGTCGCTCAACAGCACGACCGCGATGCAGGTCTACTCGTTCACGCATTTCGACATCTGGCAGTACGGTACGAACTTTCTGAACATCTCGATGTTCAAGGCGGATCATAACGATCCCGCCAGCCCCTGCACGAACGCGGGCGTTGTCTTCAATCCGGGCACCGGTGTCGCAACTCCCGCCAACTGCGCGGGTGCACTCGTCTTCACCGGCCAGAGCCGTTCGACATTTGGCTGGAATGAAATCTTCGACACCAAGGCTTTCACGGTCGGCCCGCTTCGCAACATCTCCTTCGAGGCCGGTCTCGACCTGAGTTCGTCGAATTACTATCGGGCTGCCGCCGCGCAGGCGGTCTCGGCCGGTCTGCAATTCCAGTTCGATCTTCCCTACAAGGGTTATGTCAACGTCGCGCCGCTCGCGACCTGGATCTACATGGCTCACATGGGCTTCCTGCAGTGCGGCGGCGGCTTTGCCCCTCCGGTGCCCGGTGTGAGCTGTTTGACCGACGGCAACCGGCGGTACCAACCAACCTGGGCGATCGAGACAAACTACTACATGGATCTCGGCTTCCTGCCCGAGAGCGTGCGCTATTTCTCCATCAGCGGTCGCGCGCAGTTGCTCGGCGAACTCGGCCCGGAGAACAGCCCGCTGCCCTATAATCCGCTGCCTGTCGCGGCGCCGGCCAACTCCATGACGAAAGTCTCCCTCAACTCCGAGCCGATCCGTCTGACCTTCGATGCATCCAAGGCGATGTGGGGTCCGAAATTCTCGCACTATGTCGATGTCTGGGTGGCCTATCGCTACTGGCAAAACAAATACGGTCTCGATCACAATGTCAGCAAGCTCTGCACGATATCGCCGGGCGTGAGCAACAACACCTGCACCGAATCGAGCCTGTACAGCGGCATCACCATGAAGTTCTGACGTCGTTCTCCTCCCGGACGTCACTTGTGCCGCGCCTCGCGCGGCATTTTTTTGGACGTGGCCTGCGGCGCTGCATCCTTCGAAGGTCGCGCAAATTCCGCCTATCTTCGTTTTAGCCGCATCAAGTCAGCGGCTTAGCGGGGGGCCCGTCAGGTCGGCCGCGAGATGTTTGACACTTAAATATTTTAAGCTTAAAGGAATTTAGAAGCGTTGCAGAATGGCGTGGTTTGCCGAAGCGAGGGAACATGCGAGTCGTCTGTATCGGCGGAGGCCCGGCGGGCCTCTATTTCGGCCTCCTGATGAAGCGGCGGCATCCGCAGCACCATGTCACGGTGGTGGAGCGCAACAGGCCTTACGACACGTTCGGCTGGGGCGTGGTTTTCTCCGATGCCATGATGCAGGCCATGAAGGGTGCCGACCCCGAGAGCGCCGAAGATCGAGAACGCGTTCAATCACTGGGACGACATCGAGCTCATCTTCAAGGGAACGCGACAACGGACGACGGGTCACGGCTTCGTCGGGATCGGCCGCAAGCACCTGCTCAACATCCTGCAAAAGCGCTGCGAGGCCCTGGGTGTCGAGCTGGCGTTCGAACGCGAGGTCGAATCCGATTTGGAGTTTCCCGATGCCGATCTCGTGGTCGCCTGCGACGGCGTGAATTCCAGGATCCGCGCGCGCTATGCCGACCATTTCCGGCCCGAGATGGTGGTGCGCCCCAACCGCTATATCTGGCTCGGCACCAAGAAGGCGTTCGATGCCTTCACGTTCGATTTCCGCAAGACCGAGCACGGCTGGTTCCAGGCGCATATCTACAAGTTCGACCAGGACACCTCGACCTTCATCGTCGAGACCACGGAGGAAGCCTTCAACGGGCACGGGCTCGGTGAGCTGGACCAGCAGGGATCGATCGAATTCTGCGAGAAGTTGTTCGCGGAGACGCTCGACGGCGCCAGCCTGATGACCAACGCGCGTCATCTTCGCGGTTCGGCTTGGCTCAGCTTCGGCCGCCTGATCTGCGAACGCTGGAGCGTATTCAACGGTCGCTCTCATGTCGTCTTGATGGGCGATGCCGCCCATACCGCGCATTTCGCCATCGGCTCCGGGACTAAGCTGGCGCTGGATGACGCCATCGAGCTTGCGAACCAGTTCGATCGCCATGGCCACGGCCGCGATCGCATCGAAGGCGTACTCAAGGCCTACGAAGAAGTCCGCCGCGTCGACGTCGCGCGCATCCAGAACGCTGCGCGCAATGCCATGGAGTGGTTCGAGGTCGTGGGGCAGCGCTATTGCGATACGCTGGAGCCTCCGCAGTTCTTCTATTCGATGCTGACGCGTTCACAGCGCATCAGCCACGAAAACCTGCGCTTGCGCGATCGAACCTGGCTGGAGGGCTACGAACGTTGGCTCGCCGCCCGTGTCGGCATCGCGGTGCGCGACGACGAACGCGCGCCGCCGCCGATGCTCACGCCCTACCGCGTGCGCGGCCTGACGCTCGCCAACCGCATCATGGTCTCGCCAATGGCGATGTATTCGGCGAAGGACGGCCTCATCAACGATTTCCATATCGCGCATCTCGCCGCGCGCGGCATGGGCGGTGCGGGGCTTGTGTTCGCCGAAATGACCTGTGTCTCGCCGGATGCGCGGATCACGCCCGGTTGCCTCGGCCTCTGGAACGATGCTCAGCAGGCGCAGTGGAGGCGCCTCGTCGATCTCTTGCATGGCGTCGGTCACGCCAAGGTCGGCATTCAGCTCGGCCACGCCGGACGCAAGGGAGCAACCAAGCTCGCCTGGGAGGGGATCGACCAGCCGCTCGATTCCGAAAGCTGGCCGCTGATCTCGGCGTCGCCTTTGCCCTATCTGCCTCACAGCCAGGCGCCGCGGGCGATGGATCGCCGCGACATGGATCGCGTTCGCGACGATTTCGTTGCAGCGACGCACCGGGCCGCCGCAGCCGGAGTGGATTGGCTCGAGCTCCACTGCGCGCACGGCTATCTCCTGTCGAGCTTCCTCTCCCCGCTGACCAATCAGCGGACCGACGAGTATGGCGGCAACCACGCCAATCGCGCGAAATTCCCACTCGAAGTGTTCCGCGCTGTGCGGGCCGCATGGCCCTCAGACCGGCCGATGTCGGTCCGGCTCTCGTGCCATGACTGGACCGAGGGCGGCAACACGCCGGCGGATGCGGCGATCTTCGCCGCGATGTTCAAGGCTTCGGGCGCCGATGTGATCGACTGCTCGTCGGGACAGGTGTGGAAGGACGAGCGGCCTGTCTACGGCCGGCTGTTCCAGACACCGTTCTCCGATCTGATCCGAAACGAGATCGGCATCGACACGATCGCCGTAGGCGCGATCTCGGAGGCCGACCACGCCAATTCGATCATTGCGGCCGGTCGCGCCGATCTCTGCGCGATTGCGCGGCCTCATCTGGCGGATCCTGCCTGGACCCTGCACGAGGCGGCCAAGGTGGGATTCAACGCGGTTGAATGGCCGAAGCAATACAGATCGGCCAAAGCGCAATACGAGACCAATCTGGCCCGCGCCGCCGTGGCGGTGGCCCGATGAGCACCACGGGCGTTCTGAGCGGTCATCATGCGCTCGTCACCGGTGCGGGTAGCGGGATCGGCGCTGCCATCGCAAGCGCCCTGGCGCTGGCCGGAGCGCGCGTGAGCCTCGCGGGACGGCGACGTGCGCCCCTTGAGGAAGTCGCAGCGGCATTGCCTGCCGGCACGACGAAAGTACTCGACGGGTTCGACGTGACCGATCCCGAGGCGATCTCTGGTGGCGCACGTCTGGCTCGCGCGGCGTTCGGTCCGATCTCGATCCTGGTCAACAATGCCGGTGAGGCGCCGAGCGCGCCGTTCGAAAAGACCGATGCCGCCCTTTGGGACCGT
Source organism: Bradyrhizobium sp. B117 (assembly GCF_038969555.1). Taxonomy (NCBI): domain Bacteria; kingdom Pseudomonadati; phylum Pseudomonadota; class Alphaproteobacteria; order Hyphomicrobiales; family Nitrobacteraceae; genus Bradyrhizobium; species Bradyrhizobium sp. B117. The sequence continues at coordinate 6,253,304 of NZ_CP152414.1, read as the reverse complement.
GTCGTCTCAATCAATCTGACGGGCGCGTTTCACGTCACGCAGGCGGTCGTGCCCGATCTCAAGCAACGCGGCAGCGGCGCGCGTCTGATCAATGTCGCTTCGACGGCCGGGCTCACCGGCTATCCCTATGTTGCCGCCTATTGCGCGGCCAAGCACGGCGTCATCGGCTTGACCCGCGCGCTCGCGCTCGAATTCGCTCGCAGCGGTGTCACCGTGAATGCGGTCTGCCCGGGCTTCACGGAAACGCCACTGATCGAACGCGCGGTCGCGACCATCGTCGCCAGGACCGGACGCGATAGCAGCGCCGCGCGCGCGGAGCTCGCAAAGTCCAATCCGCAAGGGCGGCTGGTCACGCCGGGCGAGGTCGCTGATGCGGTGCTCTGGCTCGCTTCGCCCGGGGCGTCGTCGATCAATGGTCAGGCCATCGTTGTTGCTGGCGGAGAGGTGATGACATGAACGAGGTATCGGCAATGCAGGCGGCGCGACGTCCCTTCGCGTCCTACGCGGCGCGGCACTTTAGGTTCGAGGTCAGCGATGACGCCCGCGTGGCGACCATCCGCCTCAATCGGCCCGACAAGAAGAACCCGCTCACCTTCGGCAGCTATGCCGAGCTGCGCGACCTGTTTCGCGACCTTGTCTATGCCTCCGATATCCGCGCCGTAGTGCTTACGGGATCGGGCGGAAATTTCTGCTCGGGCGGCGACGTCTTCGAGATCATCGAGCCGCTGACCAAAATGCGGATGCACGATCTGCTCGCGTTTACCCGGATGACGGGCGATCTGGTCCGGGCGATGCGTAAATGCCCGCAGCAGATCGTCGCGGCCGTCGACGGCGTCTGTGCCGGAGCAGGCGCGATTCTCTCGATGGCTTCCGATCTGCGCTTGGCGACGCCCCAGGCGCGCACGGCCTTCCTGTTCACGCGGGTCGGTCTTGCCGGCGCCGATATGGGCGCCTGCGGAATTCTGCCGCGCATCATCGGACAAGGGCGCGCGGCGGAGCTGCTCGCCACGGGCCGCGTCATGACGGCCGAGGAGGGGCATGCCTGGGGCTTCTTCAACCGGCTCCATGCCAATGCCGATCTCGAACGCGAGGCCTTCCAGCTCGCCCGCTCGCTCGCGGACGGGCCATGGTTTGCGCATGGTATCACCAAGACCATGATGAACCAGGAATGGAACATGGGCATCGACGAGATGATCGAGTCGGAAGCCCAGGCCCAGGCCATCTGCATGGCGACCGGCGATTTCCGCCGTGCGTTCGAAGCGTTTGCCAACAAGCGTAACCCGGTTTTCGAGGGCGAATGATGAGCACAAACGCCAAAACCATCTCGCGCGACCGGCTCGATCAACCGTTCTTCGAGCCGAGGCATCGCACTCTCTCCGAGGCGATCGACCGCTTCGTGATCTCGGGTGCCATCGATGCCATCGATCACAGCGACGTCGACGGTGCCTGCCGCAAGCTGGTTCGTGCGCTCGGTTCCGCAGGGCTTCTCGACTGCGCAGTCGCCACGCCGGACGGCGATCTCACGCATATCGATTCCCGTTCCATCTGCATCTCCCGCGAATCCCTGGCCTATGCCGACGGACTCGCGGACTTTGCCTTCGCCATGCAGGGCCTGGGATCCGGCACGATCGCGCTTGCGGGGGCGCCGGCGCTCAAGAGCCACGTGCTGCCGAAGGTTCGCGCCGGCGAATGGCTTGCGGCATTCGCCCTGTCGGAGAAGGAGGCCGGCTCCGATGTCGCTGCCATGACCTGCGCGGCACGAGCGGACGGCGACCACTACGTTCTGGACGGCGAGAAGACCTGGATCTCCAATGGCGGGATCGCCGACGTCTACACGCTGTTCGCGCGGACCGGCGAGGCGCCGGGCGCGCGCGGCATCTCCGCCTTCGTCGTCTTCCCGGACGATCCCGGATTCTCCATCAAAGATCGCATCGACATCGTTGCTCCGCATCCGCTGGCGACTATCCGCTTCGACAATTGCCGCATTCCGGCGGATCGCCGCCTGGGCGCGCCGGGCGGCGGTTTCCGCATCGCCATGCAGACTCTCGACGTCTTCCGCGCGTCGGTCGCGGCGGCCTCGCTCGGATTTGCGCGCCGGGCGCTCGATGAGGCGATCGCCCATGCTCGCAGCCGCCGTATGTTCGGCGGCGCGCTGGCCGATTTGCAGCTGACACAAGCCGCTCTCGGCGACATGGCGACCGAGACGGAAGCTGCGGCACTGCTGACCTATGGCGCGGCCTGGCGCCGCGACGTGCAGAAGCTGCCGACGACCCGGCAGGCCGCCATGGCCAAACTCGCAGCGACCGAGACCGCGCAGCGCGTGGTCGATCGTGCAGTGCAGATGTTCGGCGGCCGCGGTGTCCGAAAGGGCGAGATCGTCGAAAGCCTCTATCGGGAGGTTCGCGCCCTTCGCATCTACGAGGGCGCCACCGAAGTGCAAAAATTGATCGTCGCGCGCGAACTGCTCAAGGCGCAGTAGGAGGAATCGACATGTCACAACTCGCCTGGGACGATCCCTTTGCACTCGATAGCCAGCTCACCGAAGACGAGCGGATGGTGCAGAAGACCGCGCGCGATTATGCGCAAGCCAGGCTCGCCCCGCGCGTGCGTCAGGCTTTCCGCGAGGAGAAGACGCATCCCGAAATATTTCGCGAGATGGGCGAGCTGGGCTTGCTCGGTTGCACCGTCTCGTCGGATTTCGGCGGAGCGGGGCTCGGCTACGTGGCCTATGGTCTGATCGCGCGCGAAGTCGAACGGGTCGATTCCGGCTATCGCTCCATGATGAGCGTGCAATCGTCGTTGGTGATGGTCCCGATCGAAGCCTTCGGCTCGATCGCGCAAAAGCAGAAATATCTGCCGAAGCTGGCCAGCGGCGAATATATCGGCTGCTTCGGGCTGACAGAGCCCGACCATGGGTCCGATCCCGGCTCGATGGTCACGCGCGCAAGGAAGACTGCGGGCGGCTATCGACTGTTCGGAAGCAAGACCTGGATCACCAATGCGCCAATCGCCGATCTCTTCCTGGTCTGGGCGAAGACGGAAGACGGTCTGATCCGCGGCTTCCTGATCGAGAAGGGAGCCAAAGGGCTGGATGCTCCGGCGCTTCACGGCAAGGTCGGCCTGCGCGCCTCGATCACGGGCCAGATCGTGCTCGATGATGTCTTCGTCCCCGAGGAGAACATGCTGCCTGAAGTGAGTGGGCTGAAGGGGCCGTTCACCTGCCTCAACTCGGCGCGCTTCGGCATCGCCTGGGGCGCACTGGGTGCCGCGGAGGATTGTTATGCGGTCGCCCGCACCTACGTTCTGGAGCGCAAGCAGTTCGGTCGCCCGCTCGGCGCCAATCAGCTGATCCAGAAGAAGCTCACGGACATGCTGACGGAGATCGCGCTCGGCTTGCAGGGCTGTCTCCGGCTCGGGCGACTGAAGGAAGAGGGCAATCCGCCGGTCGAGCTGACCTCGGTGCTCAAGCGCAATTCCTGCGGCAAGGCGCTCGAGATCGCCCGCGTCGCGCGCGACATGCTGGGCGGCAACGGCATCTCGGATGAATTCTCCGTTGCGCGCCATCTCGTCAATCTGGAGGTGGTCAACACCTACGAGGGAACCCACGACATCCATGCGCTGATCGTCGGCCGGGGCGTCACTGGCATTGCAGCCTTCGCGAATTGAAAAGCGCCGTTCAAGGCGGATGACATTTGAAAACGAGACAGCAGCGGTGCGAGCGAGTTTGAAAGGACGCCCGATGGCCAGGACAGCTCACGTCGATACGTTTGCACGCGATCATCTGCCGCCGAAAGAGTTCTGGCCGGACATGATCTTTGCGCGGCCGGAGTATCAGTACCCCGAGCGGCTGAACTGCGTGTCCAGCTTTTTGGATCGCTGGACCGCGGAGGGGCAGGGGGAAGCGCCTTGCATCATCACGGCGGACAGGAACTACAGCTATCGCGAGCTGCACGACATGGTGAACCGCATCGCCAATGTGCTGGTTCACGAGCTCGGCCTCGTCCCTGGCGTACGCGTCCTGTTGCGATCCGCCAACAGCCCGATGATGGTTGCGGCTTATCTGGCTGTGATGAAGGCGGGAGGCGTTGCGGTCGCGACCATGCCCTTGCTGCGCGCCAAGGAGATCTCGTATCCGATCGGGAAGGCCAAGATATCGCTTGCGTTATGCGAGCACGGATTGGCCGACGAGATGGAGAAGGCGAAGGCCGTATCGCCGGACCTGAAGCGTGTGCTCTACTGGGGAACACAGGGTCCCGACTCCCTAGATGCCATGATGGCCAAGGCGAGCCCTGACTTCACTGCGGTGGATACTGCGGCCGATGATGTCTGCCTGATCGCATTCACGTCGGGAACGACGGGTAATCCCAAGGGGACCATGCATTTCCACCGCGACATGCTGGCGGTGTGCGATGGCTTCTCCCGCAACATCCTGCGCGCGAGCGCTGCCGATCGATTCATCAGCACGGCGCCGCTGGCCTTCACCTTCGGTTTCGGCGGCGTTCTGTTTCCGCTGCACATCGGGGCCTCGTTCGTCCTGTTCGAGAAGACGACGCCGGACAATCTTGCGGCAGCCATCGAGCAATTCAAGGTGACGATCTGCTTCACGGCGCCCACTGCCTATCGCGCGATGCTGCCGCTGATCCCTAAGCGCGATATGACGTCGCTCCGGAAGTGCGTCTCGGCAGGCGAAGCACTGTCGAAGGCAACGTTCGAAGCCTGGCTGAAAGCGACCGGCCTCAAGCTGATCGATGGCATCGGTTCGACCGAGTTGCTGCACATCTTCATCAGCGCGACCGAAGACGAGATCCGCCCCGGCTCGACCGGCCGGCCTGTGCCGGGATATGAGGCCAAGGTCGTCGATGAGCTCGGCAACGACGTGCCACCGGGAACGATCGGACGGCTTGCGGTGCGCGGCCCCACCGGGTGCAGATACCTCGCCGACGAACGGCAGCGCAAATACGTGCTCAACGGATGGAATCTGACGGGCGATACTTACGTCATGGATGAGGACGGGTACTTCTGGTACCAGTCGCGGTCGGACGACATGATCGTGTCGGCCGGCTACAACATCACCGCCACCGACGTGGAAGACGCGTTGCAGAGCCACGATGCGGTCGCCGAATGCGGCGTCATCGGCGTGCCGGACGAGGCGCGCGGAATGATCGTTAAGGCCTTCGTCGTGCTGCGCCAGGGGATCGCGGGCACCGATAGCCTGGTGAACGCATTGCAAGAGCATGTGAAGCGCGAGATCGCGCCTTACAAATATCCGCGCGCGATCGAATTCGTCTCCGAATTGCCGAAGACTGCGAGCGGTAAGCTGAAGCGCTTCATGCTGCACGACATTGGCGCTGACGCTAACGTTCGAGCCGCCGGCCGCAGGCCGGTTGCAAACGGCTGAATTGCCGCGGACCCCCCCAAAGGAGAATTGCCACTATGACTGCGCTCAAAGAGAAAGGTCCCGCGATGTTGGATGCCGGCGATCAGCGTCATGCCAACCGTCCCCAGCAATTGCAGCCGAGCGGGTGGCCACGGCCGAAGGGCTATGCCAATGGCATGATGGCCGAGGGACGGCTTGTCGTGACGGGTGGCGTGGTTGGTTGGGACACGGCCGGTGAATTTCCCTCGGACTTCGTCGGACAGGTGCGGCTCGCCCTGGAGAACATCGTCGAAATCTTGACGGAGGGCGGAGCAGGTCCCGAACATCTGGTTCGCTTGACCTGGTACGTCGTCGACATGGACGAATATCTTTCGAGCTTGAAAGCGCTCGGTCCTACCTATCGCGAGGTGATCGGCCAGCACTATCCCTGCATGGCATTGGTTCAGGTCGTCCGGCTCGTCGAACCGTCGGCCCGGGTCGAGATTGAAGCAACCGCGGTCATTCCGAATGGAAGTTAACTGCTGGCAGGATGACCGTCCAGGCCACTCAGGCGCGCAGAAAGGCGGGTCTTGGCTGACGATCAAAGCGTCGCTGGCCAGTTACGGCGGCTCGCCGATAAGAAAACAGAGCTGCCAAAATAGTGGGTTTCGCGATGTCGCGGACCAGTGACTGGAACCTCCGACGGATCACTCATAGTGGCACAGCCCAAAACACTGGCGCTAACTCGCGTCGGCTGCTCCGCAGCAATTCAAAGATCCCAATGCCGTGTCGAGGGCACGCGCTGAAGCTTCCTAAAGTTCGCTGGTAAGGCCGTTATTTCGCTGAAGCTAGCTCAAGTTGGCTCATCATGGATTGGAGCGAGAGTTTAAGATTTGCAATTGCTTAGAAGGTTGCGTGTGCACGACTTGTGCACCGAGAGATCAAGAAAAGTCCCGTTACGGCCAAAATGGGCGGCCATCTGAATTCGGGAGCGCGAGGGCCGGCGATATGCGAGACAAAGCGTCAACAAGACAGGTTGAACGGCGCAGACCGAATGCCCGGAGCTCTCGACCTTCGCGATAGACGAGGCACTTGCGCCTAGAAACATCTGATTTGGAAATTCAGAAAAAGGTCATCTAAAGTACACTGCTTCCTCCGCGGCTCGCTTCCAATAAGTTTGCCATCTCGATCCGTTTGGGGGCACCGTGGTCCTTCTACCTGCAGCAAGAATGACGTAGGAAGTGGCCGGGAAGAGGATTTGAGATGGCAAAGCAGACAAAGAAGCCACCGGCGCTCAAGGGGGTCTCGGCTGCCGAACGGGCGTTGGCCGTATTGACAGCATTTCGTCGGGGCGATGGTGCATTAACCTTGGCGGAATTGGCCGAGCGGACCGGTCTGGTCAAGAGCACGATCCTTCGGCTCGCGTTGTCGCTGCAGCAATTCCGGTTGCTCGCGCGTCTGCCGGACGGCTCTTACCGGCTTGATGCGGAGACCTTGCGCCTCGGCACTGCGTATCAGCAGGCGTTTCGCCTGTCCGATCACGTCATGCCCGTCCTCGAGCAACTCGCTGCGAGCACCGGTGAGACGACATCGTTCTACGTTCGCAATGGCGAGGAACGGCTCTGTTTGTTCCGGGTGGAGAGCTCGAATCGGGTCCGCATGACCGTGCAGCCGGGCGACAGCCGACCGATGGACAAGTCTGCGATCGCTCAAACGCTGCGGCGCTATGAGTCCGGACTGCCCGAGCCGGACGACGAGTTGCCGCTCTTCACGTCCGGCGTGACAGATCCGCACGCAGCAGCCCTTGCGATGCCGGTGTTCGGCATTGGCGACTCCCTGATTGGGGCGCTCGCGATCTCCGGGCCCGTCAGCCGGCTCACGACCGCGCGCGTCGGGCAGGTCAGGGATGCATTGGTCGAGGCCGCGAACAAGCTGACCGCGGCATGTGGGGGAACCTTGACCTCCGGCGCCGTGAAACGCTCCCGCAAGCGCGGCAACGCAATCGTCTAAAACGAAACGACGTTTCGTTTTCTCTTGCGGCGGCCACTGCGCCGGGCTTATATGCCTCCCCATAACAATCGATGGGGAGGACGAACGTCGTGGCAGCAGCATCGCTCACACGGAGGACGGTCGTGGCCGGGCTGGCCGCATCCTTTCTTCCAGGGGTTGCAATGGTGCAGGCGCAGAACGTGCGCTGGTCGAGCGGCTCGGAAAAGCCGCGCATCGTTCCGCCCGCCGGCGCCACCGATTGCCACTTTCACACTTATGACAAGACCTATCCGGCCGTGAAGGGTGCAACCCTGCTGCCGGAGGACGCCTTGCCTGACGATTATCGCGCCCTGCAGCGCCGGATCGGCGTGACGCGGGGCGTCATCGTCCAGCCTTCCACCTACGGTACCGACAACCGGCTGCAGATCGCCTCACGTCAGGCGCTGGGCGCGGAGAACTTTCGCGTTGTCGCGGTCGTGCCGGAGGATATATCGGATGCCGACCTGCGACGGCTCGACGAGCAAGGTGTTCGCGGCGTTCGCTTCAACCTCGGATTTCCCGGCGTGCTGACGGTGGAGTCGCTCAAGCCGCTCGCGCCGCGGCTGGCCGATCTCGGCTGGCATTGCCAGATCAACATGCGCCCCAAACAGATCGAGGACCATGCGGACCTGCTGGCTTCCCTGCCGGGGCGTCTCGTGTTTGATCATCTGGCGCAGGTGCCGCAACCGGGTGGCGTCGAGAGCGCTCCCTTCAAGATCATTCGTGGCTTGCTCGACCGCGGCAAGACCTGGGTGAAACTGTCGGGTCCCTACGTGTCCAGCAAGCAGGGCGCGCCGGACTACGCCGACGCAGGGGCCGTTGCGGCAGCCTACGTGAAGGCTGCACCGGAGCGGATGGTGTGGGGCAGTGACTGGCCGCATCCTTCGGAGCGCGACAGCAAGCCGGATGATGCGCGCCTGTTCGATCTCTTCGCCCAATGTGCAGGAAGCGACCTCGCGTTCAAGCGCATCCTCGTCGACAACCCTGCAGAGCTCTACGGCTTTCCGAAAGTCGCCCCATGACGTTCTTCAGCCCGCCGCGGCGGATCGAGACCAGCATCTTCACGCGGCTTCCGGATCAGTTCCGCAAGCCGCGCCGCACTGCCTGGGCGGATGCCAATCAGGGCGGACGTGAGATCGACTCGTTCCTCGAAGGGCCATCCTTCGATCGGCAGGGCCAGCTCTACATCACTGACATTCCCTACGGGCGTATCTTCCGGGTCAGCCCAGAGGGAAAGTGGGAGCTCGTGTCGGAATATGATGGATGGCCGAACGGACTGAAGATTCATCGCGATGGCCGCGTCTTCATCACTGACTATAAGCGCGGCATCATGCTGCTTGATCCGGCCAGCGGCACCGTCACGCCGTTCCTGGAAACGGCGGCGAGCGAGAGCTTCAAGGGCGTGAACGACCTCGTCTTCGCGCCGTCAGGCAATCTTTATTTCACCGACCAGGGGCAGACGGGGATGCACGATCCCACGGGCCGGGTCTGGAAGCTGACGCCTGACGGCCGGCTCACCTGCCTGATCAACACGATCCCAAGTCCAAACGGGATCGTGGTCGATGCCGAGGAGAGCTTTCTGCTCGTCGCAGTGACGCGCGCCAACCAGATCTGGCGCGTGCCGCTGCCGGCGAGCGGCCTCACCACCAAGGTCGGGATCTTTTCGCATCTGCATGGCGGCCCAGGCGGTCCTGATGGCCTGGCGCTGGACGAGGGCGGCAATCTGCTGGTCTGTCACACCGGCTTCGGCTCGATCTGGCGGCTGTCGCCGCTGGCCGAACCGCTCGACCGCATCGTCTCCTGCGCCGGCGTCGGCACCACCAACCTTGCCTTCGGCGGACCGGAGCGAAAGAGCCTCTTCATCACCGAAAGCCGCACCGGAACGCTGCTGCGCCGAGCTCGAAACGCCGGGCCTGCCAATGTTCTCGCACACGGACTAGCTCAGCGGCCACGCAAACGGGCGAGCAACGCCTGCGCCGGGTGGAGCAGGGATTGCCCGTCGATGATCTTGACCTGCGACCGGCAGGAATAGCCTGTGGCGAGCAAGCGTCCGCCCTGCGCCGACTCGGCAACGTGGCGCGCCCAGCTCATTCCATAGATCTGCTCCGATGTGGCGCGATGTTCAGCCTCATGGCCGTAGGTGCCGGCCATCCCGCAGCATCCCGACGGCAGCACGCGCAAACTCGCGCCCGCGGCCGCGAATGCCGCCTGCCAGTCCCGGAGACTCGACAGCGCGAGCGAACGCTCCGAGCAGTGCGGCAGCAGCAAATATTCACTGTCGGCGCCTGACGTCTTTGGAATGGCTTCGCAGTGACGCGCCAGCCATTCGCCGGGCAACAGCACGGGCGGCGGCCGGTCCGCGTCCGGCAGCATGTCGTATTCGGAGCGATAGGTCAGCGTCATCGACGCGTCCACGCCAACCAGTTCGACGCCGGTGGCGGCAAGTTCACGCAGCATGGCGGCGTTGCGGGACGCGGCGCGGGTGAAGGCACCCAGGAAGCCGTGCACATGCAGCGGCTTTCCGTTGGGGCGGAACGGCGCGACGCACGGCCGGAAGCCGATCGCCTGCATCAGTTCGAGCACGGCAAGCACGACATGCGACTCGTAGAAGCTCGTGAAGGCGTCCTGGACCAGCACCACGCTGCGCGCGCGCTCCCCAACCGAAAGCGCCGATAGCAGTTCAGGTGTTGCGATCGCAATCCCGCGCGCCGCCAATTCCCGCCGCATCGAAACCTGCGAAAATTTCGGCGTGTGCACCAGTCCGACCGCCCGCATCGCCAAGCGGCCCGGCGGGCTGTCGATCAAGAGATTGTACAGCCAGCCGATCTTGCCGAGCGCCGGCAGCATCGACTCCAGCGAACCGACCAAGTGGTCGCGCAACGGCCGCAGATAGCGGCCGTGATAGACCTCGAGAAACTTCGCGCGGAAGCTTGGCACGTCGACCTTGATCGGGCACTGCCCGCTGCAGGACTTGCAGGCCAGGCATCCGTCCATCGCGTCTTTCACGGCATGCGAGAAATCCGGCTCGCGCGCCCAGGTGTTGCGAAGTCTCGCAGGAAAATCGCGCCAGCGCGCACCTTGTCGAAGCGAGGCAGCTTCGCGCTCCGGGTCGACGCCAAGTGCAGCCAGCTGCCGCAACCATTCCCGGATGAGCGAGGCACGGCCTTTCGGCGAATGACGGCGATCGCGGGTTGCCTTGTAGGACGGGCACATCGCTTCATCAAAATCCCAGGAGAAGCATGCGCCATTGCCGTTGCAGTGGAGCGCTTCGTCATACCCGGCGCGGACGGCAGGGGGAATCGTCCGGTCGAGCTGACCGCGTGTGGCCAGCCCGTCGATCGTCAGCAAATGCCCGCCCTCGGGCGCGGCGATCTTTCCGGGATTGAGCTGATTTCGAGGATCGAATGCCGCCTTGATCGATTGCAGGATCGGGTAGAGCGGTCCGAAGAAGCGTGGCGAGAATTCCGAGCGCACGCCCTTGCCGTGCTCACCCCACAGCAGCCCGCCATATTTCCTGGTGATCCCAACGACTTCCTCGGTGATCTCCCTGATCAGCCGCTCCTGCGCGGGGTCCTTCATGTCGATGGCCGGGCGGACGTGCAGCACGCCGGCATCGACATGGCCGAACATGCCGTAAGTCAGTTTGCGGGCGTCGAGCAGCGCTCGGAACTCCGCGATGTAATCGGCCAGGTGCTCCGATGGGACGGCGGTGTCCTCCACGAAGGGGATCGGTCGCTTGTCGCCCTGCATGTTGCCCAGCAGGCCGACCGACTTCTTCCGCATTGTCCAGATCGCATTCACCTCGGCCTCGCCACGCGCCACCGTGAAGCCGCGGCGGCCGCGTGTCGCTTCCGCCGAGGCGAGCGCCTCGGACATGCGACTGACCGGCTCCTCGACTTCCCTCTCGGTGTCGCCGACGAACTCGACGAGATTCACGCCCATCGCGGGTTGTCCGTCGTCGGCGGGGAAGTAATCCCGGACCTGGTCCCAGACCACGTCGTCTTGCGCGAGGCTCAGCACTCTGGAATCGACAGTCTCGATCGACGCCGCGCCGAACCGGATCAGCTCCTGCGCATCGCGCAACGCGGCATCGAAGCTGCCATAGCGTACATTGACCAGAGTGCTGTGCTTCGGGATCGGCACCACGTTCAGCTTGGCTTCGGCGATCAGCGCCAGCGTGCCTTCACTGCCGCACAGGATCGAGTTCAGGTTGAAGCGACCGCGATCATCGCGGATGTGAGCGAGGTCGTAGCCGGTGAGGCAGCGGTTCAGCTTCGGGAAATGCGCCGCGATCAAGTCTGCCTGCTCGCGCTGGATCGCATCGACCAGCCGGTGAACGGCGCCGACGAGATCGGTTCGCTGCTGGACTTGCTGCAGCTCGGCGTTCTCCAGCGGCCTGGACGTCCACACCGTGCCGTCCAGTAGCACGGTCGTCAGCTCCAGCACATGATCGCGCGTCTTGCCGTAGAGGCAGGAGCCCTGGCCGCTGGCGTCGGTGCTGATCATCCCGCCGATCGTGGCGCGATTGGAGGTGGAGAGTTCCGGCGGGAAGAACAGGCCGTGCTCGACCAGCGCGGCATTGAGCTGGTCCTTCACCACGCCGGCCTGCACCCGCACCCAGCGTTCGGCCGGATTGATCTCCAGAACTCGGTTCATGTGGCGCGAGACGTCCACCACGAGGCCTTCCGTCAGCGACTGACCGTTGGTGCCGGTGCCGCCGCCGCGAGGCGCGAACACGACGTCCTTGAAGCGGGGTTCGGCCGCGACACGCGCGAGGCGAACCAGGTCGTCGACGCCGCGCGGAAACACCACGAACTGGGGCAGCAGCTGATAGATCGAGTTGTCGGTTGCCGAGACGATCCGGTCAGCGTAGGCCGGCGCCAAATCGCCTTCGAACCCGCGCAGCCGGAGTTCCGCCGCCAGTTCGCCATGCAGCGGAGCAGGGACCCGCATATCGCAAATGCGTGGCAGCATTCGGTTCCTCGTGGCTTGCGGACGCCGTAACCGGCGACCGGCACTCCATTTTTCCATGGGAGCGCCTCTGAGCGGGCGACGCAAGCGCCCCGGTGTCCGTCCTCGAAAAATGAAACACCGTTTCAAAATAAATTGCAACGGCGTTCTATTTTTGTTAAGGGCGTCATTGGCCGGGGAAAACACCGGCTCTGGAGGGAACCGATGGCCAATGTGACCGCCGCGTCAGCCGGCGCGGGCTTCACGCCCGAGCAGGAGAAGATCCTCAGCAAAGTGCTGTGGCGGATCGTGCCGTTCCTGCTGCTCTGCTACATCGTCGCTTATCTTGACCGCGTAAATGTCGGCATCGCTAGCCTGACGATGAACGGCGATCTCGGCCTCTCACCATCGGCATTCGGCTGGAGTGCCGGGCTTTTCTTCTTCGGCTACTTCCTTGCAGAAGTGCCGAGCAATCTCGCCTTGCAGGCAATCGGTGCCCGCAAATGGATCGCCCGTATCCTGATCACCTGGGGCCTGATCTCGGCCGCCACGGCGTTTGTGGTCGGCCCCGTGAGTTTTGGCGTGATGCGCTTCCTGCTCGGGCTTGGCGAAGCCGGCTTCACCCCCGGCGTGTTCCTCTATTTCACCTACTGGTTCCCGGCGCGCATCCGCGGCACGGCGACCGCAGCCTTCCTGCTCGGCATCCCGATCGCGAACATCATCGGAGCGCCGATCTCGAGTTCGCTGCTGACTCTCGATGGATTGGGTGGCCTGCACGGCTGGCAGTGGTTGCTGATCCTTGAGGGGCTGCCGGCAACTTTGCTGGGCTTCGTCTGCTTCTTCACGCTCACTGACAAGCCGGAGCAGGCCAAGTGGCTGAGCCCTGACGAGCGGCGCTGGCTCGCCGAGGTGCTGGCAGCGGAGCGCGAAGCGATAGCCGCCAAGCACTCCTCTACGCTCAGGGATGCCTTCACCAATTGGCGGGTCCTTGTCTGTGCGACCGTGAACTTCTGCGCCATCATCGGCTCCGTCGGCCTCGGCCTATGGATGCCGCAGATCATCAAGGGCCTCGGCTTCGGCGTCGTTGCCGTCGGCTTCATCGCCGCCGTGCCGTACATCTGCGGCGCCATCACAATGATGCTGTGGGCTCGTCTGTCGGACAAGGGCGGTGAACGGAGCTGGTTCGTGGCATCAGGGCTGCTCGTCGGCGCGGCGTCGCTGATCGTCTGCGGCTACGCGACATCGTCGGCGCTGATCTCCATCCTGGCACTGTGCGGCGCGGTGATCGGGATCATGTGCTACCAGTCGACCTTCTGGCCGATCCCGTCGAGCTTCCTCACCGGCAGTGCGGCCGCCGGCGGCCTCGCGATGATCGTGTCGATCGGCAATCTCGGCGGTTTCGTCGGTCCCTATCTCATCGGCGTGATCCGGCAATCGACCGACAGCTTCTCCTGGGCCCTGATCTCGGTGGCCGCATTTCTCACCCTGGCTGCCATCCTGATCCGGTTGGTTGGAGTCAGCCTGCAGCGACAGGCCGGAGCGGTTGACGGCCGCACACGTCCGATCGCATCCCTCTCGAAAGGAATTTGAAGATGAGTAACAAACAGCAGTTTCGTCTCGGCCTGGTCGGCTATGGCGAGATCGGCAGCACGCTGGGCAAGGGGCTCCGTGGAGCCGGCCTGCAGCAGATTTTCTGCTACGACAAATACGCCTTCGATGGTCCCTATGCGGATCTGATCCAAAGCCGCGCCAAGGCGGCAGGCGTTACGTTGGTCAAGTCCAATCAGGAATTGGCTGATGCAGCCGAACTGATCTTCAGCGTCACGCCCGGCTCCGCCTCGCTCGAAAGCGCAGCGGCGTTTGCACCGGTGCTCGATGGCCGCCACACCTTCCTCGACTTCGCCTCGGCTACGCCGAAGGTGAAGTACGGCGTCGCTGAGCGGCTCGCCAGGACGGGCGCGACGCTCGGCGACGGCTCTATCATGGGCACGCCGAAGAACGGCTATTCGATGCACATGATGTCGAGCGGTCCCGCGGGACAACGTGTCGTCGATCTGCTGGTGCCCTGGGGCATGAGCATCGAATTCGCCGGCGAAAAGCTTGGCACTGCGTCGGGCATCAAGATCCTTCGCTCCGTCCTGATCAAAGGGATCGAGGCCCTGATCGACGAGACGCTGCTGGCGGCCCGGTCCTATGGTTTGGACGAAACAGTATTGGCATCGTCGTCGAAGACGCTCACCCGTCCCTTCATGGACACGGTCGAGAGCCTGACGCCTTCCGGCGTCATCCATGCCAAGCGGCGCACCGAGGAGGTCGAGATGGCCGCCGAGGCGGTCGCGGATGCCGGGATCGAACCGCTGATGGCGCGCGCGACGGCCGCGCGCCTGCGTTGGAAGGACAGCCTCGGCCTGAAGGATCACTTCAAGGGCGTCGTTCCCGAAAACTACAAGATCGCCATCGACGCGATCGTGGCCAAGATGCAGGCCGGAGCCAAAGCGGCGGAATAGAGCCACGACAACAGAGACGGCAGCGAAGAACAGAACAGGGAGAGAAACGTGACGGCCGCTCGAACCGACATCGATGACATCGAGAAGGCGACGATGCGCAGGGTGATCCTGCGCCTCGTGCCTTTCCTGATGATCTGCTACTTCTTCGCACTACTCGACCGCGTCAATGTCGGCTTCGCTGCGCTGCAGATGAACAAGGATCTCGGGCTCACGCCGGCGATGTTCGGCTTTGCTGCGAGCCTGTTCTTCGTCTCCTATTTCCTCGTGGAAGTGCCGAGCAATCTGGCGCTGCAAAAGGTCGGCGCGCGGCGCTGGATCGCGCGTATCATGATCACCTGGGGACTGATCACCGCATGCATGGCCTTTGTGGTTGGTCCGTACTCGCTCTATGCCATGCGCTTCCTCCTCGGCGCGGCGGAGGCCGGTTTCTTTCCCGGTGCAATCCTCTATTTGACCTATTGGCTGCCGTCGCAGTATCGGGCGCGCATCCTGGCGACGTTCACCGTGTCGATCCCGCTCGCGACCTTCCTGGGTTCACCGCTCTCGGTCGGACTGCTCGAACTCGACGGCGCGCTTGGCCTGCGCGGCTGGCAGTGGCTGTTCATCCTTGAAGGTCTGCCGACCGTTCTGCTGGGCTTTGCATGCCTGTTCGTCCTGACTGACAAGCCCGCGGAGGCGTCCTGGCTCACCGTCGAGCAGCGGGAATGGCTGACGGGTCGGATGGAGGCGGAAGCGGCCGCGCGCAAGCCGGTCGGGCATCTCTCGCTCTGGCAACTCGCCACCAACAAGTATTTCCTGGTCATGGCCCTGGTCTGTTCCGGCGCCTCGGCTACCGGCAGCGTGTTGTCGGTCTGGCAACCGCAACTGCTCAAGTCGTTCGGCCTCACGAACCTGCAGACCGGCTTCGTCAACGCGATCCCCTACGGCATCGCGACCGTGCTGATGGTCTTGTGGGGCCGCCATTCGGACAAGACGGGTGAGCGCCGCTGGCACACGGCCGTTCCCCTCTTGCTTGCTGCCGGCGGTTTCACGGCATTGGGGATGACAGGAACCGCGGTCGTGCCGACGATCATCATGGTCACGTGCTGTCTGGTGGGCGCGTATGCCTTCAAGGGGCCGTTCTGGGCGCTCTCGGCAAGCTGGCTATCGGCGAGTACGCTCGCGGCGGGTCTCGCCGGCATCAACGCGATCGCCAATTTGATCGGCGGTGGCCTGATGGTGAATGTGGTCGGCGTCGCCAAGGAGTGGACGGGCAGCTTCGTGCTCGGAATGCTGCCGCTCGCGCTGCTCTGCGCTGTGGCCGCCGTCTGTGTTCTCGTGCTTGGGCGAAGCGCCGCACGCGCAACAGACATGGTGGCGGTGAAGTCATGAGCACGCGTCGCAAGAAGCCAAAGCACACCATCACCCGACGCGGGGTTCTCGCCGGCATGCTGGCTGCGAGCACGGGCGCGTGGGCGGCCGGCGTTGACCAGGCGGTCCCCAACAGCACCGGATCCGCGCCGCCGCGCCTAGATGCGCCCGCCGGCGCGTGCGACTGCCACCATCACATCTACGACGAACGATTTCCCGTCTCGCCGCATTGGCGTCAGGGCTTTCCGCCCGGTGCAACCGTTGCGGATTATCGATCGCTGCAGCGCCGGCTCGGAACCAGCAGGAGTGTGGTGGTGCAGCCATCGACCTATGGCATCGACAACCGATGTCTCGTGGATGCGCTTGGACAACTGGGCGCCGCGTCGCGCGGCGTTGCCGTCATCGATACCGAGGTCAAGGATGCGGAATTGCGGACGCTTGCCGAGGCTGGCGTTCGCGCCATCCGCGTCAATTTCGTGTCTCCCCAGACATGGGGAACGACCACACCAGAAATGCTGACCACGCTCGCAAAACGTGTGAGTCCGCTCGGCTGGCACGTACAGATCTTGATGACGGGTGATCAGATCGCCACCCATGAGAGCCTCATCCGGTCGCTCCCCACCAAGGTGGTGATCGATCATCTCGGGCGCATCCCGCAGCCGGACGGTCTCAAGCATCCGGCGTTCGCAGCGGTCCGCCGCATGCTGGACGAGGGACGCACTTGGGTGAAAGTCACCGAGCCCTATGAGGACAGCAAGCTCGGTTCGCCTTACGCAGATTCCAGCGAAGTGGCGCGCGCCTATGTGCAGGCTGCGCCGCAACGCATCTTGTGGGGCACCGACTGGCCGCATCCCACCCAGCGCGGCACCAAGCCGGACGATGCCCTGTTGCTCGATCTCCTTGCAGACTGGGCGCCGGACGAAAAGACGCGCCGGCTCATCCTGGTCGAAAATCCCACCGAACTGTTCGGCTTCTAGGGCTTCGATCCTCGGGGAAACAGCGAGAACGCAACGGTTTCATTCTTAGAGCATCGAAAAGGGTAACGCATGTCGGTAGGGTTCAGAATTCAGAAGCGGCAAAGAAAAGTGGCTCGCGAAATCGCCGAACGCTTTGCCCGCTTGCCGGTCGCAAACGTCAGCGACAGCATGTCCCGGATGACGGCTGCAGGAGCGCGGGTTCGGCCTATGCATCGGACCGGCGGGATGGCGGGCGTGGCGCTCACCGTCAAGACGCGGCCAGGCGACAATCTGATGATCCACAAGGCGATGGCAATCGCCGAACCCGGCGATGTCATCGTTGTCGATGCAGGGGGTGATCTCACCAATGCGCTGATCGGCGAAATGATGCTCACGCGGATCATCAAGAGTGGCCTTGCGGGCATCGTCATCGATGGTGCGGTTCGGGACGCCGGCTTTATCCGAGGCCAGGAATTTCCTGTTTTCGCTGCCGGCGTCACCCATCGCGGGCCATACAAGAATGGACCCGGCGAGATCAATGTTCCGATCGCGATTGATGGCATGGTGATCGAGCCCGGCGATCTCATCATCGGAGACGATGACGGAATGCTCTGCGTACCATTTGACGATGTGGATGAGGTGCTAAAAGCTGCCACGATGAAGTACGAGGCCGAGCAGAAGCAGATCGCGAACATAACGACGGGCACGCACGATGCGGCGTGGGTGGACAGGGCGCTGCGCGAGCTGAACTGCGAAGGCCTCGATTGACTATCCGATTCGTGAGTGGCCCGAGACGCGAACCACTAGTCGATTTTTGAGCTTGCCCGCTTTGCCGCAATTTGGCTGGAGCTAGCTCAAACGTCCTCATGATGGATTGGAGCGAGAGCTCAATTTATTCAATCGGTTAGAGGGGCTCGTGTGCACGACGTGTGCACCGGGGGGATCCAGAAAAATCTACCGACGGCAAGTCTGAGCAGGCAGCCCGAGGCGTGACGCGGGCATTGGGCTGAACGTGATCGAATTGACTAGAGTTGGGCGAGAAGCTGATCCCGTTTGTCGCACGGCGGACGGAGCTGCCGTCATTTCGTCGGTGGGTTAGGGCTGTTGTTTAGCGCAACGGTGAAGAAGATTGATGCCGGGGGGGCGAGTCGCTCCCCCGCTGGCCTTCTTCGTGAGCCTCTTGTGCGGAGCAGCGTCACGGGGGCCTGTGCGCACGCAACGTCCCGATGCCCGCGACAAAGACAGATACGGGAGGTTGGAATGGAAGGAGCCATCGAAGAACCGAGAATGGTGGTGATTTGAGGTTTCCACATTGCAGCGACCCCGCCTGGCCGTAGGCGCGGTAGGGCCGCCTGCTTCCCGGGCTGGGGCTGGAAGGCGGTCCAGCGCGGTCAGCCCATTCATTAGTGGGAGATTGGGGAGCAAACTGGGCTAGAGTGAGGGAAGGCGGTAATGGCTTTTCGTTTGTACGGGCATGCATGATCGACCTAAGAACTCTTGAGATCTTTTACTGGGTTGCTCGCCTTGGTGGCTTCGGCAGGGCCGCGGAAAAGCTGCACACCACGCAGCCTGCGGTGTCGGTGCGGATCAGGCAGCTGGAAGAGCGATATGACATCCAGCTATTTCAGCGAGCGGTCGGCCAGCGTCCACAGCTAACGCCACGCGGACAGGATCTCTACGCGCTAGCCGAACGGATGCTCGAACTCGACCGCGACATTGAGGCCGTACTGACCAGCCGCTTCAATCTGCGCGGCCCGATCCGCATCGGCGTTTCGGAAACGGTAGCGCGGACCTGGCTCGCCGATCTTCTGCGCGAGTTGCACCGACACCATCCCGACCTCTCACCCGACGTGAGCGTCGACATTTCCACTGTGCTCCGCGATGGATTGCTGGCGGGCGAGATCGATCTCGCAATCCTCCTCGGCCCCGTCGACCTGCCGCGCGTGCGCGAAGTCCCGCTCTGCTCGTACGAACTCGTGTGGGCGGCAAAACCGGATCTGATCGTCGCTGCCGATCTTGCGGGCCTGGGCGCCTCACCGATCCTCACCTTCCCCCGTGCTACCCGGCCGACCCGGGTGATTGCCGACGCCTTCGCAAAAGCCGGTCTGCCGGCGCCACGGCTTTATCCGAACAGCTCGCTCGCCGCTACGGTGCGCATGGCTCTGGCCGGCATTGGCGTGTGCATCGTGCCTCGCGTGGTGATTGCGGACGAGCTGTTGCGGGGCGATCTGCGAGAGGTTTCATTGCCGCTCGCGGTCCCGCCACTGGACTATGTTGCCGCCTATGTCGAAGCACCCAATTCGGCGCACCTCGCCGCGGTGGCTTCCATCGCGCAGGACTGCGCGGGTCATAATGCGGCGTTATGACTTCGCATTCGCAATGACAATTTGGTGTTCTCGTCGTCGCTGTGTCTCAATCCTGTCATTGGACGGGTTGGAGAACGACGATGTCCGGGGGACAAAGCCAGACGGCAGCCGCAATTGTGCGCCAGGCAGCGCGCCGGGGGGAGTATCGCGGCCAGACCAGCGGCGTCTCGCCCGGCTTCGTCCAGGCCAATATCGCCATCGTACCTGCCGCACAGGCAGAGCTCTTCGCCGAGTATTGCGCGCTCAACGCCAAGGCATGCCCAGTGTTGGCGATCAGCGAGCCAGGGGACCCATCGCTTCCGGAGCTGGGGAGCGATATCGATATCCGCCACGACCTGCCGTGTTACCGCATCTATCGCGATGGCGAGCTAGCCGGTGAGGCGAATGATGTCGATGCGCTGTGGCGCGACGATCTCGTGACATTCGCGCTCGGTTGTTCCTTCACTTTCGAGCACGCACTGTCTGAAGCAGGTCTGAGCCTTCGCCACGTGCGGTTGGGCCGTAACGTGGCGATGTATCGCACGTCGATCCAGACTGCGCCCGTCGGCCCGTTTGGTGGACCGATGGTCGTCTCGATGCGGCCGTTCGCGGAAGCCGATGTCGCGTGTGCTATCGCGATCTCCAGCCGTTTTGGGCAGATGCACGGCGCGCCAGTCCACGTCGGCGAGCCGGAAGCGATTGGCGTCGCCGATCTCGGCAATCCCGACTACGGCGATGCCGTGCCGATCGAACAGGGCGAAGTGCCGCTGTTCTGGGCCTGCGGCGTCACAAGCCAGGCCGCGCTTCAGCACGCTCGGCTACCCCTGTTCCTGGCGCACGCGCCGGGTTGCATGCTGGTGACGGATCTTCCGCACCGAACCTACGACGGGGCCGTCTCTTCGGGCTGGCCTCGACCTCATCCAACGATCCGGTTTCGCCGGACCTAGCTCAAGGAAACGATGCGATGTTCGAGTGGTATCGAGAACTGGCGCCTGCGGGGCGCCGGACGTTCTGGGCGTGCTTTGGCGGCTATGCGCTGGATGCGTTCGACGTGCAGATCTACAGCTTTATTTTGCCGATCCTGATCGGACTGAAGTTCATCGACGCGACTGAGGCCGGACTGCTGGCCACCACGACGCTGGTGCTGTCCGCTTTCGGTGGTTGGTTTGCCGGCATGCTGTCTGACCGGGTCGGCAGGGTGCGCACCTTGCAGATCACCGTGATCTGGTTTGCATTCTTCACTTTTCTCTCGGGCTTCGCTCAGAACTTCGAGCAGTTGATGGTGACGCGCGGCCTGATGGGTCTCGGCTTCGGCGGTGAATGGGCGGCTGGCTCGGTTCTGATCGGTGAGGTCATCGCCGCGCGCCATCGCGGCAAGGCGGTCGGCTTCGTACAGGGCAGCTGGTCCGTTGGATGGGCCGCAGCGGCGCTGGTCGCAACCTTGCTGTTCACGACGCTCGATAACTCGCTGGGCTGGCGCATCCTGTTCTTCATCGGCATTGCGCCTGCGTTTGTGACGTTCTGGATCCGTCGCGTGGTTCCCGAACCGGAGGTGTTCGCTACCGCGAAGGCGAGCGGCGCGCCCAAGCCATCGCTGGTCGAGATCTTTCGCCCTGCCTTGCTTTGGACCACAATTCGCGCATCGCTGCTGGCGCTCGGTGCACAGGGCGGCTACTACGCCATCACGACCTGGCTGCCGCGTTTTCTTTCCGCCGAACGTCACATCACGATCCTCGACAGCCTCGGCTACATCTCTGTGGTGATCGCCGGCTCATTCACCGGCTACGTGACCTCAGCGTATCTCGGTGACGCGATCGGGCGTCGCACGAACTTCATGCTGTTCGCCATCGGGTCGGCGGCGATCGTGCTCATCTACACGCAGATCTCCGTCTCCAATGAACTGATGCTCGTGCTCGGCTTCCCGCTCGGCTTCTTTGCATCCGGAATTTTCTCCGGCATGGGCCCGGTCATGACCGAGCTGTTTCCGACCGAGGTGCGCGGTACCGGGCAGGGCTTCTGCTACAATGTTGGCCGCGGTCTCGCCGCGTTCTTCCCGACATTGGTGGGCGTTGCCTCCGCATCGATGTCGCTGGGAATCGCGATCGGCATGTTTGCCGCCGCCGCCTACGGTCTCGTCATCGTGGCGGCCCTGCTCCTGCCTGAGACACAGGGGCAAAGCCTGTTCAGTCTCGCCGAAGCGGAGGGCTGAGCCATGGGTTGGGAGTTTTGGATCGATCGCGGCGGTACCTTCACGGATCTGGTGGGCCGTGCGCCGGATGGGCGCCTCGTGACACAGAAGATGCTGAGCGAGAACCCGCAACGCCATGACGATGCAGCGATTGCCGGCATCAAGACGCTGATGGGGATCGAGCTCGATGACGCGCTTCCCGAGGGCGTCATCGACCAAGTGAAGATGGGCACCACGGTGGCCACCAATGCATTGCTCGAGCGAAAGGGCGAACGTTGCCTCCTGATCGTCAATCGCGGCTTCGCCGATCTGTTGCGCATCGGCAACCAGGCCCGGCCACGGTTGTTCGACCTTGATATCCGTCTGCCGGCATTGCTGCACGAACGTGCCGTGGAGATCGCCGGCCGCGTCGGGGCAGATGGATCCGAGGTAGAGCCGCTGGACGAGGCGGGTGCGCGAGAAGCTTTCCAGGAGGCGAGGCGCGAGGGCATAACGGCCTGCGCCATCGCGCTGATCCATGCGTGGCGATATCCGGCGATGGAGCGACGCCTCGCCGAGCTGGCACGCGAGGCCGGCTTCACGCAGGTCTCGGCGAGCCACGAGGTTAGCCCGCTGCTGCGCCTGGTCCCTCGCGCCGATACGACTGTCGTCGATGCCTATCTCTCGCCGATCCTGCGCCGCTATGTCGCTCAGGTCACTGGTCATCTCGGCGACACGCGGCTGTCGTTCATGCAATCGAACGGGGGGTTGACCGGGGCGCGGCAATTCCGCGGCAAGGACGCCATCCTGTCAGGTCCAGCCGGGGGTATCGTCGGCGCCGCGCGCACCGCCGAACAGGCTGGCTTCGACCAGATCATTACCTTCGACATGGGCGGCACCTCGACTGATGTGGCTGTCTATGCCGGTGCTTATGAGCGCAGCTTCGAGACCGAGATCGCAGGCGTGCGGGTGCGCACGCCCATGATGGCGATTGGCACGGTGGCCGCGGGCGGCGGTTCGATCTTGCGGTTCGACGGTTCGCGCATGCGCGTTGGACCGGCAAGCGCGGGCGCCGATCCCGGCCCTGCGAGCTACCGTCGCGGCGGGCCACTGACAGTCACGGATGCCAATGTCTGCCTCGGCAAGCTGCACCCCGAACATTTTCCCGCGATCTTCGGCCCGCAAGGCAATCTTCCGCTCGATGTCGATGCGGTACGGAGCGGCTTTGTCGGATTGGCGCAGGAGATCGCGGCGGCAACAGGTGAGGAGCGCGACCCTCGCGAAGTTGCCGAGGGCTTCCTGCGGATCGCGGTTGCCAACATGGCGAATGCAATCAAGCAGGTCTCCGTAGCCAAAGGCCACGAAGCACGGCGCTTCGTGCTGCAGTGCTTCGGTGGCGCCGGTGGACAACATGCCTGCCTGGTCGCGGAAGCACTTGGAATGGAAACGGTCTTCATTCATCCGCTCGCGGGCGTTCTTTCCGCTTACGGGATGGGATTGGCCGATCAGGGAGTGCTGCGGGAGCAGGCGCTAGAGCGCGAGCTGTCAGCCGATAGCCTGCGCGACATCATGGCATTGGCGGAGTCGATGGGTGAGGCAGCGAGGCGCGAGTTGATTGCGCAAGGAAATCCGGAAGATGGTATCGGCTGCGTCGCTTCCGTGCATCTGCGCTACGCCGGCACTGAAGCAGCGCTGCCGGTGCGGTTGGCGGGGTTGCAGGAGATGCTAGCCGAATTTCACGAAACCCACCGCACCCGCTTCGGCTTTGCCTTCCCTGGGCGCACGCTGGTGGCGGAGACGCTTGCAGTGGAAGCCATCGCGCCTGGCGCAGCACTGCAGAGTCCCGCCGAGACGGCAACGCCGCATGAGGCAGTCCCTCTCGGCACGGCGGAAATCTGGACAAAGGGGGCGGCGTATCTCGCGCCGGTGTTCGACCGACCGAGCCTGAAGCCAGGCGCGCGCATCACAGGCCCCGCCCTGCTGCGCGAGCCGAACGCGACGACGGTGGTGGAGCCGGGCTGGCTGGGCGAGGTCGACCCCCAGGGTGGACTGGTGCTGCGTCGGACAGCGGCCAACACCGTACCGGTCGCAACAGATCTGACGCGGCCCGATCCCGTGCTCTTGGAGATGTTCAACAACTTGTTCATGCACGTCGCCGAGCAGGCCGGCATCGTCCTGCAGAACACGGCGATGAGCGTGAATATCAAAGAGCGGCTCGACTTTTCGTGTGCCATCTTTGACGCCGAGGGTCGTCTCGTTGCCAACGCGCCGCATGTGCCAGTTCACCTGGGCGCGATGGGCGAAAGCGTGCGCGCGGTGTTGCGCGACCGGGGCGCGACGCTGCGTCCCGGCGATGCGGTCGCGCTGAACAATCCGTCCAACGGCGGTACACATCTGCCTGACATCACCGTGGTTACCCCGGTATTCGACGAGAGTGGGAAGACGATTCGCTTCTTCGTCGCCTCGCGCGGGCATCATGCGGATATCGGCGGGATCACGCCAGGCTCCACGCCGCCCGATTCCAGAACGCTCGCGGAAGAGGGGGTCGTCATCGACGATTTTCTCCTGGTCGAACAAGGGCAGTTTCGAGAGATGGCGTTCCGCGCGGTCCTCGCCTCTGGTCCCTATCCGGCCCGCAGCCCCGATGTGAACGTTGCCGATATCAAGGCCCAGCTTGCAGCCAATGCACGCGGCGTGGAGGAGTTGGAGGCTCTCGTTGCGGAATACGGCTGGGACGTCGTCGCAGCCTATATGCGTCACGTGATGGACAACGCTGAGGAAAGCGTCCGGCGGCTGATTGCTCGATTGCCGAGTGGCAGCTTCAATTACCGCATGGACGATGGCACTTCGCTGCAGGTTGCCATCCGCGTTGATGCGGCGGGTCGCACGGCGGAGATCGATTTCACCGGCACCGGTCCGTGCCGCCCCGGCAACCTGAATGCGCCGCGCGCGGTGACGCTTGCCTGCGTGCTCTATGTCTTCCGCTGTCTGGTGCAAGACGACATTCCGCTCAACGAGGGCTGTTTACGTCCGCTCAAGGTCATCATCCCGCCCGGCTCGTTCCTCGATCCGCCGGCAGGCTCTGCAGTGGTGGCCGGCAACACCGAGGTGAGCCAGGCCGTATGCAATGCGGTGCTCGGTGCAGTCGGGACGCTCGCCTGTTCGCAGGCGACGATGAACAATCTCACCTTTGGTGATGCCGAGCACCAGTGTTACGAGACGATTTGCGGAGGCGCAGGTGCCGGGGATGGTTTCGACGGCTGTTCCGCCGTGCATACGCACATGACGAACACCCGCATCACCGATCCTGAAGTCCTTGAACTGCGCTACCCCGTTCGTCTCGATCAGTTCGCGATCCGACGCGGCTCCGGCGGTGACGGGCGTTGGCGTGGCGGTGACGGCGCGATCCGTGCGTTGCGCTTCCTGGCGCCGATGACCGCAGTGGTGTTGACCTCCCGGCGCGATGAGGCGCCGTTCGGTCAGGCCGGTGGCGCGCCGGGACAGCTTGGGGCTCAGCGAGTGGAGCGGGCTAGCGGCTGCGTCGAGGAATTGCCGCGCCGGGCGAGCATTCAGCTCAATGCTGGCGACATGATCGTGATCGAAACACCGGGTGGCGGCGGATTTGGCGCTGTCCAATCATCGGCCCAGGATAAGGGGATCGCAGCATGAGCGTCTATACAGGACCTGTTTTCGATATGGCAGCGACGCAGTTTGCGGCAATTGCCGATCACATCGGCATCCCGCAGGACGAGCGGGCACGGCTGCTCTATCCCAAGCGGGCGCTTGCTGTATCGATCCCGGTGCATATGGACGATGGACGCACCGAGGTGTTTCCCGGCTATCGCGTACAGCACCATCTCACCCTCGGTCCCACCAAGGGCGGAACGCGGTTCGCGCCCTCGCTGGATGTCGGCGAGACGGCGGCGTTGGCGATCTGGATGAGCTGGAAATGCGCCCTGGCCGGCTTGCCCTATGGCGGTGCCAAGGGAGGCGTCGCCTGCGACCCGGGCGCGCTGTCACGTCGAGAACTCGAAGCCATCAGCCGGCGTTACATGCAGGAGATGATTCCCTTTGTCTCGCCGCACACAGACGTCATGGCGCCCGATATGGGGACGAACGAGCAAGTGATGGGCTGGTTCATGGACACCTACTCGATGCATCAGGGCCATTCGGTGAACGAGATCGTCACCGGTAAGCCCGTTGCCCTCGGCGGTACGGAAGGACGGCGGGAGGCGACAGGGCGCGGTGTGGCTCACCTGGTAGGTCGTGCCTGCGAACGCCTCGCGATCAAGGCGAGCGGGGCCACTGCCATCGTGCAGGGCTTCGGCAATGTCGGAAGCGTCACGGCCCAGTGCCTGGTGGCCGAGCACGGCGTGAAGATTGTCGGCGTCTCGGACCACACGGCCGCCTTCTTCGATCCGCATGGCATCGATGTAACCCGGGTTTCGGCCTATGCCGCAAAGAACCGTGTGCTCGCTGGCTACACCGAAGCCGCGCGGATCGATCCCGCCGAGCTGCTCATGCAGAAGGCAGACATCCTTGCCCCCTGTGCGGTTGAGCGGGTCATCACCGGCGCCAATGCGGGACATCTGCAATGCGCTATCCTCGCCGAAGGCGCCAACGGCCCGACGACTCCCGAGGCTGACGCGATCCTCGCCCAGCGCGGCGACGTCTTCGTCATTCCGGACATTCTCTGCAATGCAGGGGGAGTCATCGTCTCGTATTTCGAGTGGGTGCAGGGGCTGCAACGGTTGTTCTGGTCGGAATCCGAAGTGAATGAAAAGCTGCGCCGTCTGCTGGACAGTATCTTCGCGCAGGTGATTACCCGAGCAACGAAGGATCGCATCTCCATGCGCATGGCTGCACTCGCGATCGGTGTTGAACGTGTACGGGGCGGCAAGCAACTTCGCGGATTATTCCCGTAAGTACAGGTCCAGGAACACGCTTGGAAAGCACTGCAAAATCCCATCGTCGCAGGTCGATTCAACTGCATCGCCTCCCGGACTCGAAAACTGCATCGAGATCGTCTCGGGCGGCGGCCGGTCGCGCACAAACGGCGGCTTTGAAAGATGCGTCCATAGCCTCGAGTCACAATCCGCTGCTGAAGCACGACCTCCCACGCGTCATAGCCCGTTAGATTGAGCAGGGGTACCTTCTGGTCATTTCCGTCTTTATTCCTCGGATCCTTTCTGTCTTGAATGACCACCAGTCGTTTCTTCATATCAACCAGCGGCCACTCGGGTTTGCAAATCTCTTCCTGGCGCAATGTGGTTGCGACGGCGTACCTGACGATTCGTCCCATCGGTATGAATTGCCGAGGGTTCGTCTCAAAATATTCGATCAGTTCGTCAAGCTCGTCCTGCGTGGGCCGTCGGTCACGCTCATTGCTTTTTCCAATCAGATTGAGGTGACTTAGAGCGACCCGTGCCAAACGAGCTTCCTCGGCCGAAACCTCGATACCGTGCACCGCGGCCGCCTGCGTTATGATCGTCCGAATGAAAGACAAATCGATGGCCAACGTTGCGGGACCAGCGCCTTCCTTGGCGCGCTTCCTTCCGAACTCGATCAGCCGTTCTCGATTGAGCGCGGAAAGCTTCACGCTGCCGAGCGCAGTCTTGAGCGACGCCATTACAGCTGCTTTTGATCGGCGAGGGGGCTTTCCAACTTCGTGCATGTCTTCATCGTGCAGGTCGATCAGATCACCAAACGTGCGGACGTTCCGCGCTGCGCGTGGCTTGGACGATCCGTCGCGGTCGATGTTGCGCTCCATCTCGAGCGCCCATTCTTCGCCGTCCTTGCGTCGTCGGAATGTCTCGGCCACATAGCGGGTCTTGCGGCGGACCCTGGACGCGCCAGTTTCCGGATGCCATTTGTGTGAAGGTCGCCACGCGTGTGCACTCCAGCTTTCGTGTGCACTATGTGTGCACTGAGAGGTCAAAACGGGTACAAACGTGTGCAATTTCGTCTAGTTTGGAGTGCACACGTTCGCGGTTCATCCCATTGAAGAGTAAGATAAACTGTTGAAATATCAAGACTATCGCTTCTCCGTGGCACCCATGATGGACTGGACCGACCGGCACTGTCGGGTGTTCCACCGTCAGCTGACCCGGCGCGCGCTGCTCTATACGGAGATGCTGACCACTGGCGCCGTGGTTCATGGCGATCGGGGGCGGCTGCTCGGCTTCGACGCGTGCGAGCATCCGGTGGCGCTGCAGCTTGGCGGGTCGGATCCGCGCGAGCTCGCGCTCGCTGCGCGGATCGGCGAGGAGTTCGGCTATGACGAGATCAATCTCAATGTCGGCTGTCCGTCCGACCGCGTGAAGGACGGCCGCTTCGGCGCCTGCCTGATGGCGGAGCCGGAGCTGGTGGCGCGATGCGTCGAGGCGATGAAGCGCGCGGTCGGCGTTCCCGTCACCGTCAAGTGCCGCATCGGCATCGACGAGCAGGATCCGGAAGTCGCGCTCGATACGCTTGCGCGCGCGGTGGTCGCCTCCGGCTGCGACGCGCTGATCGTGCACGCCCGCAAAGCCTGGCTCAATGGTCTGTCGCCGAAGGAGAACCGCGACATCCCGCCGCTCGACTATGATCGCGTTTATCGCCTCAAGCGCGCGATGCCTGATATGCCCATCATCATCAATGGCGGCGTCCCTGGCATCGACGAGGCGAAGGCACATCTCGATCACGTCGATGGCGTGATGCTCGGCCGTGCCGCCTATCAGGAGCCGTGGCGGCTGCTCAGCGTCGATCGCGACATCTTCGGCGAGGCGCCGCCGCATGCGACCATGCAGGACGCGTTCGAGGCGATGATGCCCTATATCGAGCAGCAGCTCGCCCGCGGCACGCGGCTGCACGCCATCACCCGGCATTTCGTCGGCGCGTTCCACGCCGTACCCGGCGCGCGGGCGTTCCGCCGGCATCTCGCCGAGCAGGGCGTGAAGCCGGGCGCCGGCCTTGATGTGCTGCGCGATGCGATCGCCCGCGTCGGTGCGCGCGCGCCGGCGGAAGCGGCGGCGTAAGTCTGCCTAATCGGCCGCCGTGCGCGTGCGGCGATGGCTGCTCTGCAGCTCCGGATAGCCGGTGAGCATCAGCGTGTCGGCGCGAACGCCCCAGCTCTCCAGGCGGTCGAGGAAGCTCATGCCGAGCAGGTTGGTCTTCATCTGCCCGCGCTGCACGACGAGGGCCGGCACCGATTTCTCGACGAGGTGGCCGACGGCGAGGCGGTCGAGCGTGAGCCGGGCCGCCTTGGTGTGGCCGCCCGCGGTTTCGAGATCGACGTCATATTCGAGCATCTCGAGCGGCAGTCCGATCGCTTTTGCTGTTTCCCAGGTCAGCACCACCGAGGTCGCGCCGGTGTCGATCACCATCGGAGCGGCGACGCCGTTGATCTTGGCGCGCAGCGCGAATTCGCCGCCCTGGCCGCGCTGGATCTGTACGGCAGGCGGCGGGGAGGCGGTCTGCGCGCGGAAAATATGCGAGACCTTGTTGCTGGCGCGGGCGATCTTGCTGGGATCGCCATAGGCGACGACGGCGCCGGCCGTGCCGGCGAGCATGACTAGGACAAGCAGGAAGCGCATCATGGCGCGCCTCCGAGGGCACGCGAGGCGATCAGGCGCGCTTCGGCGTTCCCGCGATCGGCGTCAGCCCGGCGTCCGTCATCCGCGTCGGCAGCAGCGCCATGACCGCGAGCCGCTCCGCGCTCTCCATGGCGTGCCAGCGTGCGATCTCCGGCAAGGTGCGGCCGCAGCCGAAGCACAGCTTGGTCCTGGGATCGATCATGCAGACGGCGACGCACGGCGTTTCTTTGCTCATTCGGACATAGTGGGGGATGGTCGGGCATTTCTGCAAGCATCTCGTTTAGGAGCCCGTGCCTGCGCTCATGATCGGCTTGTGACGCGGCCGCCGCTTCTCGTCTGCAATTGCGGAACTCTCCGGCTGGAGCGGCGGAGCCTCATCCGACATCGGTGCCAGCGCGCTCATCACGCGCTCCGGCGGGAAGGTGACGATCACCTCGGTGCCGATGCGCAGCTTCGATTTCAGCGTGAACGTGCCGCCGTGAAGGTCGATCAGATTTTTCGCGATCGGCAGGCCGAGCCCGGCGCCCTGTTCGGCCGACTTGATCGAGTTGGAACCCTGGCCGAACGAGGCAAGCACGACGGGAATCTCGTTCTCGGGAATGCCGGAGCCGGAATCCTTCACCGAGAGATATTGTCCGCCCGAGGCGGTCCAGCCGGCCTTGAGCCAGATCTCGCCGCCTTGCGGGGTGAACTTGATCGAGTTGGAGAGCAGATTGAGCACGACCTGGCGGACCGCGCGCTCGTCGGCCCACAGCCGCGGCATCGCCTGCTCGAACACTTCGTGGATCGTGATGCCGCGGCTGGACGCGCGCAGCTTCATCAGATGATGGCAGTCGGCGACGATGCCGACCAGCGACACCGCTTCCTCGTTCAGCTCGTAGCGGCCCGCCTCGATCCGCGACAGGTCGAGGATCTCGTTGATGAGGTTGAGCAGGTGCACGCCGGAATTATGGATGTCGGCGGAATATTCCTTGTACACGCTCACCGCATGCGCGCCGAAAATTTCGCTCTTCATCACCTCGGAGAAGCCGAGGATCGCATTCAGCGGCGTGCGCAGCTCGTGGCTCATCTGCGCGAGGAAGCGCGACTTGGCGACATTGGCGGATTCGGCGCGGTGACGCGCCTCGTCCGAGATTGCTTTCGCCTGTTCCAGCTCGCCGATCAGCGCGTCCTTCTCGGCGCGCGCCTCGAGGGTTGCGAAGGTCGAGGAATGCAGGCGGTGCGCCAGCAGCACGAAATAGCCTTCGGCCGCGAGCGCGAGCGCCGCCAGGATGTAATTGTCCAGCGAGCCGGTCATCACGAAGCTCAAGGCCATCGCGACCGCGACCGGCGCGGTGGCGGCGAGGGCTGCGATCGGCAAATTGGCGGCGAGCATGCTCGACACTGCGATCACCAGCAGCATCAGGAACATCATCAGCGTTTCCGTGACCATGTCGAGCACGGGATGGATCAGGATCGCCATCCAGCACAGGCCGTAGAGCAGGTCGAGCAGGACGAAGCGTGTCCGCCAGGCGCGCGTTGACGTCGGCGAGGAGGGCTCCGCCAGAAAGCGCCGGCAGCTGCGGATCATCGCGGCGTGAATGCAGATCATGCCGCAGGTCCAGGCCGCGGCCGGGATCGGCTGCATCCACAGCCCGAACAACACACCGGTGGCAACCACCAACAGCAGCACGACATAGGAGGCGGACAACCGGGTCTGCGCATATTGGCGCAGCATCTCGGCGTCGAAGGCCGGCCGGGTTCCGCTGGTCGACGTTAACTTGTCGCGGGCCTCGCGCACCCGCTGCGCCGCGGCCCTTCGGCTGCTCGCCGACGGAGCGCTGACTGGCTCGGCCGGAAGCTGAACTACCTCTGGCTTTTCAGCGGGGTTACTCATCGCAACAACAACGATTCCTGGCCCGCGCGAGGCGGGCCTTCTGCATTGTCTATCTGTGGCAAGAAATCCTTAAGAGGTGACTTAAGGAGCTAAAGAATTACGTTAACCGCGCGTTAATTTTCAGCCCGCGCGGCCGTTCAGTGCAGCGCAGCATGCTGCGCGACGTAGACGACGGCGCCTGCGAGATAGCCCGCGAGCGCGGGGCCGGCGATGCGGCGGGCGTACCAGAGGAACTCGATCCGCTCGAGCCCCATGGCGGCGACGCCTGCGGCCGAGCCGATGATCAGGATCGAGCCGCCGGTGCCGGCGCAATAGGCGATGAACTCCCAGATGAAGCTGTCTGGCGGGTAGTGGCCGAGGTCGTACATGCCCATGGTCGCTGCGACCAGTGGGACGTTGTCGATGACGGCGCTGAGCAGGCCGAGCACGACGACGATGATGTCCTGGCGGCCGATGGTCGCTTCCAGCCATCGCGCCAGCATCGTGAGCAGGCCCGCATGTTCGAGGCAGGCGACCGCGAGCAGGATGCCCACGAAGAACACGATCGAGCCCATGTCGATCCGCGTCAGCGCATGCGCCAGCGTGAGGGGATGGCGGACATGCTCGTCCTTGCCGCGGTGAACGACCTCGCCGACCAGCCAGACGATGCCGAGCCCGAGCAGCACGCCCATGAAGGGCGGCAGATGCGTGACCGCCTTGAAGGCGGGCACGGCGATCAGCGTGCCGAGCCCGAGATAGAACATCAGGTTGCGCTCGAATGCCTCAATGACCTGCAAGCCGTCCTCCTTCGGCGGCGGTGCAATGGTCTTCCCCCTCACCAGGAAGCTGAGGAAGGCGAGCGGGACGAGCAGATTGACCAGCGAGGGCAGGAACACCGCGCCCATGATGTTGAGCGGTGTGATCTGCCCGCCGATCCACAGCATGGTCGTGGTGACGTCGCCGATCACGGTCCATGCGCCGCCGGCGTTCGCGGCGATGACGATGAGGGAGGCGAACAGCAGCCGGTCCTCGCGCTTGGCGATCAGCCGCTGGATCAGCGAGACCATCACGATGGTGGTCGTCAGGTTGTCCAGGATCGCGCTGAGGAAGAACGCCACGAAGCCGACCAGCCACATCAGCCGGACCTGGCTCGTCGTGCTGATGCGGGAGGTGATGACCTCGAAGCCGTCATGGGCGTCGATGACCTCGACGATGGTCATCGCGCCGATGAGGAAGAACACGATCTGTGCGGTGGAGGCGACGGACTCGTTGAGCGCATGGTTGACCAGCGCATGGTCGCCCGTGGTGACCGCGTAGACCGTCCAGAGCAATGCGGCGCCGATCAGCGCCGTGGCACTCTTGTTGATCCCGAGCGGATGCTCGAGCGCGATCGCCGCATAGGCGACGACGAAGATGACGGCGATCGCGGTCAGCAAAGCGGGAACGGTCCCTCAGACGTCAGCGTTGCAGGCGCGCAAGCAGGCTCGACGTATCCCAGCGCTTGCCGCCCATCTTCTCGACCTCGGCGTAGAACTGGTCGACCAGCGCGGTCACCGGCAGGGTGGCGCCGTTGCGGCGGGCTTCGGCCAGCGAGATCGAGAGGTCCTTGCGCATCCATTCGACCGCGAAGCCGAAATCGTATTTGTCGTCGTTCATGGTCTTGTAGCGGTTCTCCATCTGCCAGGACTGCGCCGCGCCCTTGGAGATGGTCTCGATCACCGCGGCGACGTCGAGGCCGCTCTTCTTGGCGAAGTGGATGCCCTCGGAGAGGCCCTGCACGAGGCCGGCAATGCAGATCTGGTTGACCATCTTGGTCAGCTGGCCGCTTCCGGCGGGCCCGAGCAGCTTGCACATCCGCGCATAGGCGCCCGTGATGATCGGCTCGGCGCCGGCATAGGCATCCTGCGCACCGCCGCACATCACCGTCAGCACGCCGTTCTCGGCGCCGGCCTGGCCGCCGGACACGGGAGCGTCGACGAACTTGAAGCCGGCCTTGGTCGCGGCCGCGTCCAGCTCGCGCGCGACTTCGGCGGAGGCGGTGGTGTGGTCGACGAAGGTCGCGCCCTTCTTCATGCCGGCGAATGCGCCGTCAGCGCCGATCGTGACCGCGCGCAGGTCGTTGTCGTTGCCGACGCAGCACATCACGAAATCCTGGCCCTCGGCGGCGGCCTTCGGGGTCGCCGCGGTCTTGCCGCCGAACTTGTCCGCCCATTCCTTCGCCTTGGCCGCGGTGCGGTTGTAGACGGTGACCTCATGGCCCCCTTTTTTCACGAGGTGTCCGGCCATGGGGAAGCCCATCACGCCGAGACCGAGGAAAGCGACTTTAGCCATGTGTGTGTCCGCAGCTTGAGTTTTACGGTTGCAGCCGGGTGAGGGACGCCAGCCGGGGGATCCTAAGGTTCCACATGAAGGGGAACGGGCGCACCATAAACCCTTGATGGCAGAGGGCAACGGCTTCGTTTGACGCCCCCCTGTGCTAGGATGGCTGATCTGGGATCTTCAACAAGGACTTCAAAAAAGGAGCAGAGGGATGGGCGGCGTGAGCGTGGGCATGCTCGATCATTTCAACATCCGGACCCGGCATCTGGCCGAGACGGTCCGCTTCTACGAGGACGTGCTGGGCCTGGAAAAAGGCCCGCGGCCGGATTTCGCCTTTCCCGGCGCCTGGATGTACAGCGAGGGCAAGGCGGTGGTGCACCTCGTCGATATTTCTCCGACCGCCGAGCCACAAAAGCCGGATTCCGGCGTTGTCCACCATGTCGCCTTCGTCAGCCGCGGGTTCGACGGCATGAAGCAGCGGCTGGCCTCGAAAGGCATGAAATTCGACTCCCGCCAGGTGCCCGGCGGCGAGCTCTGGCAGATCTTCGTCCACGACCCCAACGGGGTCATGATCGAGCTCAATTACGAGGCGGCCAGCGAGCAGGGAGCCGCGCCCGCCGAGATGGCTGACGATATCGGCAGGCAGTAGCCTTTTGGGCGTTTCCGCTCTAATGGGGCATCTTGAACTTCAGGAGATGCGCTTTGAGCGTGACGCAGCAACAGGTTCTCGACAGCCTCGCCCGGATCAAGTCGCCGCGCGGGGTCGCGCTCACCAATGCCAATGTGCTGAGCGCGATCAGCGCCTCGGATGGCAAGGTGTTCTTCTCGATCAATGTCGATGCCGCCGAGGCGCGGGCCTGGGAATCCATCCGGGCCGAGGCCGAGGCCGCCGTGCGCGCCATTCCCGGCGTCACCACCGTGATGGTGGCGCTGACCGCCGAGCGCAAGCCGGGCTCCGCGCCGCCACCCCCGCAGCCGAGCCGCGGCACGCCGGGCGTGCAGCCGGTCCATGCCCACAAGCCGCCGCCACAGGGCGGCGCCCAATCGCCGATGGCGCGGCAGTCCGAGATTCCCGGCGTTGCCGCGGTGATCGCGGTCGCCTCGGGCAAGGGCGGTGTCGGCAAGTCGACCACCGCGCTCAACC
Source organism: Bradyrhizobium sp. B117 (assembly GCF_038969555.1). NCBI lineage: Bacteria > Pseudomonadati > Pseudomonadota > Alphaproteobacteria > Hyphomicrobiales > Nitrobacteraceae > Bradyrhizobium > Bradyrhizobium sp. B117. Next base: position 6,218,753 of record NZ_CP152414.1, on the reverse strand, counting down.
TCGCGCTCGGCCTGCGCGACCTCGGCCTCAAGGTCGGGCTGCTCGACGCCGACATCTACGGCCCCTCGGTGCCGCGCCTGACGGGCCTGCGCGACAAGCCGGAGCTGGACGGCGAGCGCAAGATGATTCCGCTCCGCCGCTTCGGCCTCGCCATCATGTCGATCGGCTTCCTGGTGGAGGAAGAAACCGCGATGATCTGGCGCGGCCCGATGGTGATGTCGGCGGTGACGCAGATGCTGCGCGACGTCGCATGGGGCCAGCTCGACGTGCTGGTCGTCGACATGCCGCCGGGCACCGGCGATGCCCAGCTCACGCTGGCGCAGAACGTGCCGCTGAAGGGGGCGGTGATCGTCTCGACCCCGCAGGACCTCTCCCTGATCGACGCAAGGCGGGGGCTTGCGATGTTCAAGAAGGTCAACGTGCCCGTGCTCGGCATCGTCGAGAACATGAGCTATTTCCAGTGTCCGCATTGCGGCACCAAATCCGACATCTTCGGCCATGGCGGCGCCCGTCACGAGGCCGAGAAGCTCGGAGTACCGTTCCTGGGCGAGATCCCCTTGCACATGGCGATTCGCGCCACCTCGGACGCCGGCAAACCCGTCGTCGACAGCGAGCCGGACGGCCCCCATGCGGCGATCTACCGCGCCATTGCGGGACAGGTCCGGGACCAGCTCAAGGGCGTCATCGCCGCAGCCTGAGGCTGTCAGGCCAATCCGTCGGGGAGATGCGACTTTCGTAGACCCCCATCATGCCATTGTCGCGTTCCGAAAGCGCCCCGTCCGTGTTAAACGCCCACGGCAGTCAAGCCCCTTCGGTTCGACGCGGCCTGAACGCGTCGCCGGAATGAGCGGCGGCACAAAGAGAAGTTGAGGGGAAACGCCCCAGCAAGGAGAGACCTGAAGATGAAGCGTCGTGATTTCCTGAAAGTGTCGGCAGCAGGCGCGGCGGCGACCGTCGCGGTGGCCTCGCCGGCGATCGCGCAATCCTCGCCTGAGATCAAGTGGCGCCTGACGTCGAGCTTCCCGAAGTCGCTCGACACCATCTATGGCGGCGGCGAGCAGCTGGCGAAGTACGTCGCCGAAATGACTGACAACAAATTCCAGATCCAGGTGTTCGCCGCCGGCGAAGTCGTCCCGGGTCTCCAGGCCCTCGACGCGACCTCGAACGGCACGGTCGAGATGTGCCACACGGTCTCGTACTACTACGTCGGCAAGGACCCGACCTGGGCGATCTACGCCTCGGTGCCGTTCGGCCTCAACGCGCGCCAGCAGAACTCCTGGTGGTACCAGGGCGGCGGCGAGCAGCTCGGCAACGAGTTCTTCAAGAAGTCGAACGTGATCGGTTTTCCCTGCGGCAACACCGGCACCCAGATGGGCGGCTGGTTCCGCAAGGAGATCAAGACCGTTGCCGATCTCTCCGGCCTCAAGATGCGCATCGGCGGCATCGCCGGCCAGGTGCTTCAGAAGGTGGGCGTGGTGCCGCAGCAGCTCGCCGGCGGCGACATCTATCCGGCCCTGGAAAAGGGCACCATCGACGCCGCCGAGTGGGTCGGTCCCTACGATGACGAGAAGCTCGGCTTCGCCAAGGTCGCCAAGTACTATTATTATCCGGGTTTCTGGGAAGGCGGTCCGATGGTCCATGCCTTCACCAATCTGGACAAGTGGAATTCGCTTCCGAAGAACTACCAGGCGATCCTCTCCAACGCGGCGGCCAATGCCAACAGCTGGATGGCCGCGCGCTACGACATGCAGAACCCGGCGGCGCTGAAGCGTCTGGTCGCCGGCGGCACCCAGCTTCGTCCCTTCACCAACGAGGTGCTCGAGGCCTGCCTCAAGTCGACCAACGAGCTGTGGGCGGAGATCTCGGCCAAGAACGCCGATTTCAAGAAGTCGATCGACGCCATGCAGGCCTACCGCTCCGACGAATATCTGTGGTGGCAGGTCGCCGAATACACCTACGACAGCTTCATGATCCGCTCGCGCACCCGCGGCTGATCGTTCCAGCACGTCGCAATCGGAAAGCCCGGCCTCCGACGAGGCCGGGCTTTTTCTTTGCTCGAGGATGGGTGCCAAAACAAAAATGTCGAAAACAACCCCATGCACAGTAGAAACGAGGTGAGGGCGGGTAGCCTCGTCGATGCTGCCAACAGCTTGACGGGGCGGGGCAATTCACCGGGACACTGCGATCACGGAGCAGCCGGTGCCGACGCGCCGATTTTTGCGACCGTGACCGCAATGACCGGCGGTGGGCGTGGGGGCCCCAGCCGACCGGCGAGGCGGTTTGACACGTCGGGCAAAACAGTGGCATAAAGCGATAATCGTATAATCCGAAATTCGGCTGCCGCCCGATCGCCGGGGGAGCGACGATGAACTTCGATCCCGATGACATCAAGCGCGCGCTGCTCAAGGCATGGTCGCTGTCGACGGCCAGCAAATGGACGGCGGACAATCCGGCGGCGGGGCAATGCAACGTCACTTCGCTGCTGATCCACGAGCTCTTCGGCGGTGACCTGCTGAAGACGCCGCTGCCCGCCGGCGACCATTTCTACAACCGGATCGGAGGCAAGAGGTACGACTTCACGGCGAGCCAGTTCGATGCGCCGATCGCTTACATGGACGTTCCGACGGATCGCGCCGATGCGGAGTTGGGAGCAACCGGCGAGCAACTCGCTGAACTCAGGGCCGCTTTTGAGAGAGAACTATAGGTAGCGCAGAAGCGAACCTCATTGTGCGAGCTCGGATCGTAGGATGGGTAGAGCGAAGCGAAACCCATCATACCGCCCCAGGGTGATCGTTATCACCGTCGCCTCGGCGAGGCCGCCGATGGGTTTCGCTGCGCTCTACCCATCCTACGGACTACATCAACTCCCGGAATGCACCGTTCTTGCCCAGCCTCGACGCGTCAACCGTTATTCGGTATCTCAGAAATGCGGTCCAGGGCGGCCGTTTCTACTTTGCATGGGATTGTTTTCGACATTTTTGTCTGACACCCATCAAAGCGCCGCGCGCAGAGCAAAATTGATCTGCGTCAAGAGATCGGCGCGAGGCCCGTAGGAAGGATGCAGCGCAATCTCTCGAGAGGGATCACCATGAACGGCAATCGATACTACGGCGTCCGCGTCGAAGGCGCCAAATACGGCGTCGGCTTTGGCTCGGCGCTCGCCATCGCGATATCCTACACCAACAACCATTCGATCCTGTGGGCGATCATCCACGGGATCCTGGGCTGGCTCTACGTGATCTTTGTCGCACTGTTTCGGTGACGAGATGTAGCCCGGCTACTTGCCAACCTGCGCGCCTCCAGCCTACACAGCGCGCAGCTTTTTCCGGAGATCGACACCTGCCATGAACGACGCAACAAAATGCCCGAACTGCCAGTCGGAGCACGCCTATCAGGACCGCGATCTCTGGGTCTGTCCGGAGTGCGCCCATGAATGGAGCGCTGCGGGCGATGCGGCCGCGCCGGTCCCGCAGGAGGCTGGGGTGCGCGATGCCCATGGCAACATCCTCACTGATGGCGACAGCGTCGTCGTGATGAAGGACCTCAAGGTCAAGGGATCGTCATCGGTCGTCAAGGGCGGCACCAAGGTCAGGAACATCCGCCTCCAGGACGCCACCGACGGCCACAACATCGCCTGCAAGATCGACGGCATCGGCGCGATGAACCTGAAATCGGAATTCGTGAAGAAGGCGTAGCAGGCGCAATTGACGGCTGCACTTCGCCGGGCCGCGCCGCCTCACGGTATCTCGTAGACCGACACTCTCTCCGCGATCCCGTCGAGCGCGACGCTGCGGCGGGTCGGGTTGAGGCCGCTGGCTTCCAGCAGGTCGCGGGTCCTGGCGTGGTCCACCACCGGTTCCGTCACGACGATCGAGCGCGAGGCAGCCAGGCCCTGAACGCGCGAGGCGATGTTCCGGTCTGCCCAAAATAGTCCTGCTGGCCGTTGAGCGTGACCGCGAGGCACGATCCCTCGTGGATGCCCATCTTCAGCAACAGGCCCTGCTGCTGGCGCTGGGGCCCTAGCTCGCTCATGGCCTCGCGCATGCGGATCGCAGCGGCAATGGCGCGATGGGGCGGTGCGGTAGAGATCGCGGAAAGTCTGGTTCGTGAGGAGGCGCTTTGTGCGGTCAGGCTCGGCTTGCGCCGGGTTAGGAGATCCTCGAGCTGTTGGTTCGCCACCCACACCGCCGGCGGCACGCGCGCATCGGTGAGGTTTTCCAGGGTCAACCGCAGCGCGCCGGGGCGCAGCGGGTAGGATGGGTAGAGCGCAGCGAAACCCATCACGTTCACGCCGGGTGCTGTCGATGGGTTTCGCTGCGCTCTACCCATCCTACAAGTTGGGCTTTGCGGCGCTGAGGTTGGGCTTTCTTCTTTGGCTTGCCGCTGTTGCTTGCGGCACTTTTGAAGCCGGAACGTCGGGACGTTGCTCCTGGTTGGCTTGATGCAGGATGAGGCCGCTTTCGGTCATAGCAGACCGATCACGGCTGCCAGAGCAGCCCGGCCCCCGCGGCGGCCGGGCTTTTTCTTTGCCGCAGTGCGATCACGATGGAATTCCGTTGGCCGTTACGTCATGCTGGTCTCCAAGCCTCGGCAAGAAGGCTCAACAATCAGATCCATCAGGGCAGGAAATCATGAAGAGAAGAGACTTCATCAAGGTCACAGGACTTGGTGCGGCGGGTGCCGCCACGCTCGCGGCGCCCGCGATCGCGCAGTCGATGCCGGAAATCAAATGGCGCATGCCGACGAGCTGGCCGAAATCGCTCGATACGCTCTATGGCGGCGCCGAGATGATGTGCAAGATGGTTGCCGAGGCAACCGATAACAAATTCCAGATCCAGATCTTCGCGGCCGGCGAGATCGTGCCGGGCCTCCAGGTGCTCGACGCCGTGCAGAACGCCACCTGCGAGATCGGCCACACCGCCTCCTACTATTATTTCGGCAAGGACCCGACCTTCACCTTCGGCTCGTCGGTGCCGTTCGGCCCCAACATGCGCATCAACCAGGCCTGGTACATGCAGGGCGGCGGGCGCGAGGTGCTCAACGAGTTCTACAAGAGCTACAACGTCATCTCGCTGCTCGCGGGCAACACCGGCTGCCAGATGGGCGGCTGGTTCAGGAAAGAGGTCAACACGCCCCAGGATCTCAGCGGCATGAAATTCCGCATCGGCGGTTTTGCCGGCCGGGTGCTCCAGAAGCTCGGCGTGGTGCCGCAGCAGCTCGCCGGCGGCGACATCTATCCGGCGCTGGAGAAGGGCACGATCGACGCCGCCGAATGGGTCGGCCCCTATGACGACGAGAAGCTCGGCTTCTACAAGATCGCGCCGCATTACTACTATCCCGGCTGGTGGGAAGGCGGGCCGATGCTGCTCGCTTTCGTCAATCTCGACAAATGGAACGCGCTGCCGAAATATTACCAGAGCGTACTGGAGCAGGCCGGCCACACCGCCAACAACTACATGATGGCGCGCTACGACACCGCCAATCCGCTCGCCATGAAGAAGCTGCTCGCGAGCGGCACCAAGCTGCACGCCTTCTCGCCGGCGATCATGGATGCCTGCTACAAGGCGGCCAAGGAGCTGCATGCCGAGGTCGGCGCGACCAACGCCAACTTCAAGAAAGTGCATGACTCCCTGGCAAAATTCTCCAGCGACGGCTACGCCTGGTTCCAGGTCGCCGAGGTCGGCTACGACATCTTCATGGCGCGGCGCTCGCAGAGCTGATCGCAGTCTCTCGTCGAATGCAACGCCCCGAAGCGAAGGCTCCGGGGCGTTGCCGTTGCGTCGCCTTCGCGACGGTTTTGAAAGCGGCGTGCGCCGCCAAAATGTTCAGGTCGAGCGGCGCAGCGAGCGGAAGGCGTCGCGAACCTCTCTGCTGAAGATCGCGGGTTGCTCCCACGCCGCGAAGTGACCGCCGGCCTCGGCCTGATGGAAATAGATCAGCTTGTGATAGGCCCGCTCGGCCCAGCTCCGTGGCGCTACAAAACTTTCACCGGGGAATGCCGTGACGGCGGCCGGGATCGTGACGTTGGCAGGCAGATAGAGATTGGTCTTGTTCTCCCAATACAGCCGCGCCGAGGAGACGGCGGTGTTGGTCAGCCAGTACAGCGTGATGTTGTCGAGCACGTCGTCGCGCGTCAGGGCGCCCGCGGAGTGCCCGTTGACCGCATGCCCAGCGACTGCCGAAGCCATCGCCGCGGCCGGCTGGGCGTAGCCGTCGCCGTGATCGAGCAGCCAGGCGGCGAGGCCGGCCGGAGAATCCGCAAGTGCCGACATCGTCTGCGGACGCGTCCCCATGATCTGGGCATAGGCGCGCCGCTTTGTGAACTGGAGCTTGAGCTGGGCGAAGACGCGCTTCTCCTCGTCGGACAGGTCGGTGGGTGCGGGTTCGCCCGAAGCCACGGCCTTGAAAATCTCCGGCGGAACGACGCCGGGCAGGTTGACGTGAATGCCGATCAATTCCGGGGCCCCGAGCTTGGCCATTTCATTCGAGACCGGCGAGCCCCAATCGCCGCCCTGGGCGACAAACCTGGTGTAACCGAGGCGCTTCATCAGCACGACCCAGGCCCGCGCGATGCGCTGCGGATCCCAGCCGGTGGCGGTCGGCTTGCCCGAGAATCCGTAGCCGGGCATCGACGGGATCACGAGGTGGAAAGCATCATCGGCGCTGCCGCCATGTGCGGTCGGATTGGTCAGGGGATCGATGATCTTGAGCTGCTCGATCACGGAGCCGGGCCAGCCGTGCGTCACGATCATCGGCAGCGCGTTGGCATGCTTCGAACGAACGTGCAGGAAATGGATATCGAGGCCGTCGATCCCGGTCATATATTGCGGCAACGCGTTGAGCCGGGACTCGATCTTTCGCCAGTCGTGGTCGGTCTGCCAATAGCGGACGAGCTGCTGCTGCGTCGCCAGCGGCACGCCTTGCGAATCGTCGTCGACGGTCTCCTTGTCGGGCCAGCGCGTCGCGGCGAGGCGACGACGCAGATCGGTGAGCGCCTTGTCGGGGATGTTGATCCTGAAGGGGCGGATCGCCTCGCTCGTCGCGGCGGGCGCTGGGCGGAGGGGAAACAGCGCCGCTGTACCGGCGGCCACGATGCCTGTGGCGACGGTGGTCAGGAATCTGCGCCTGTCGTGATCGACGGCCTCGCTGGTCGAAATTGCCTCCGCAGCAGCGACCGGCGGTTTGATGAGCATTGTCATGGAACCTGTCCTTTGCCTTGGGTGATTTCGCCTTGGTGTTTCGTCCCGGATCATCCCGCGAAAGCGCGGGGAGCGCCTGTTATGGTTTGTGAGAGCTCGTTAGCCGTTGTCGCGCCGGCGTCATTCAGGCGGCGTGTCGCCGGTCGAGGCAATTCGGCGGGACAAAGCAATCATCAAGCTGCCGGTACGGACGCGGCGTTTCGCCTGACTTGATCCAGAGAAGCGAAAATCACAGTTCGGAAACGCCAGTCTACAGCTGCGGACCAGATAGTCGGACCTCGCGCTCAGCGCGCAGGACATTGCCATACAGACTGCTGATCCACTGTCTTCCGCTCGAGGTCACGTTCAAATAGCGGATGGCAGTTTGGATCTGCGGTGAGACCTTGGTCCAGTAGAATTGAGGATATTTGTATACCACATCGGCAGGCGTGGCGTATCCGAGCGATTTGTTGAGCCCGATCTCCTCGAATTCGTAGAAGAGCGCGTTTGATTTCTTCATGTAGTTCGGATCGCCGAGCTGACCGATCAGATCGGCGGCGCGGAGCAACATGCCTTCCTCTTCGTCCAGATCGTCCTTGAGTTCGTTCGCTGGTGCGTCTGCATAGGGAAAACGAGTGTATTCGATGGCCTGGGCAACGCGAGTGGCGTCGATCTGGTCGACTGCGTCGAGACGCTCCACGGCGAACAATTTTGAGCGGTCGACATGATAGGGCGCAAGCGCCGCATCGGAGGAGCCGATCGGTAACTCAATCGTTCGTCCGGTCCCATCAACAACATAGGCTCCGTCCTGGTCTCCGTGCACTATCCCCCTGACGTAGCCGATGTCGTGGATCAGGCACGCCAGAATGAAGTGAGCATAATCGCTGGCCGTCGTCGGCCTCAGAAGCGAGCGCCCAATCAGAATGTCGTGCCCCACCAGCGTGACCAACAAGGTGTGCTCGACGTTGTGGTAGAGTGCGTCGCTATTACCGATACATTCCAGAGCCAGCTTTGCTGCGTAGGGGAGCAATTCCGGCAAGCTGGCGCGAGACGAGCCGAAGCGACCGCTCGTCTCCGAGATCAGGAACGCACCGAGCGCCTGGGACGTCAGTTCTGGAATCGTGATCATGAGCGAACCTCACTTTCGTCGTCGAACCTTCAGTAGGCCTTCTGCAGGATCGGAAGGAAGAGGAGGACCCCGGAAGGGTGAAGCCAGCGGATGGATGATGTTTGACCTAGATCAATAGTGGCGATGACGCCGGGCTGCTCCTGGCCGGTAGCTTGTCGCCGGACCGCGTGACTGGTCCGCCGTGCAGGCGCGAAGGGGCAACGCCCGCGTCAAATGAACTTCGCTTGACGGCAAAGCGACATGTTATTCTGGGCCCGTAGTATCTGTGCGATTGTACGGGTGACCGGATCATGATTCCTCAAGATCGGTTTCGCGGCCTCTTTCATAAATATTTGCTCGCGCTTTTCGTGGCGGTCGCAGTCCCACTCGCATTCAACGGCGTTATTGAAGCGTGGTTCGGCTATCGCGATCAGCGTGCGAGGCTGGACCAGTGGCTCGGCCTCCAGTCAGCGTCCGCGGCCGCCGAAATACACGATTTCATCCACGGCATCACAACGCAGCTCGGCTGGCTGGTACAGCTTCCGTGGACCGAGGAGCCCGACGAACGCCGACGGACCGACGCGTTGCGCCTCCTTCGACAAGCGCCCGCCATCGCCAGTCTCACACTCCTCGACGGCAGCGGTCTGGAGCGTCTCTACGTCTCACGGATCGGACTCAATCGAATTGAGAGCCGTACGGACCGATCAGCTGATCCTGCCCTGGTCGGGGCCCGGGCAACTCAGATCTGGTTCAGCGACGTCAACTACAATCGCGGCTCCGAACCGTACCTGACGGTTGGGATTGTCGGCAGTCGACCAGCCCTCGGTGCAGTCGTAGCCGAGGTCAACCTCAAGCTGATCTGGGACGTGATCTCGGCGATCAAGGTCGGAAGGACCGGCTTTGCTTTCGTCCTGGACCGATCGGGTCGCCTGATCGCCCATCCCGACATCAGCCTGGTCCTCCGCGGGGCGGAAGAAGCAACCTCCAAGCCATTTCGGGCTGTGCGGGACGCGATAGGGCCGAAAGCGGGCTTCGCAACGAGCCGGGATGCGCAAGGACAATTTGTCGCCGCCAGCGCGGCTCCCGTACAGGGCACCGATTGGACAGTCGTGGTCGCGCAGCCACTATCCGAGGCTTACGCGCCGATCTACGCCGCCCTATGGCGGACGGCAATGCTCCTCGCAGTCAGCACTATGCTCGCAGGCATTTTTGCCTACGCATTGGCTGACCGGATGACAGAGCCGATCAAACTGCTCGAGGAGGGCACGGAGAGGATTGGTGCCGGGTCCTTTGACCACCGAATCCTGATCCACACCGGGGACGAGTTCCAGCGCCTTGCAAACAGTTTCAACAAGATGGCTTCCGAGCTGGCGCTGGCGCAGGAGCACCAGGAGCGCATAGCGAGGCTCAAGCGATTCCTCGCTCCCCAGGTCGCCGATCTCGTCGATCGGGCCGGCGATGACAGCATGCTGGATGGTCGCCGCACGGAAGTCGTCGTTGTCTTCTGCGATCTCAGGGGTTTCACCGCTTTTTCGGCGGGAGCTGCGCCTGAGGACGTCATGAGCGTATTGTCGGAGTACTATGAAGACCTTGGCAGGGTCATCGCGAAATTCGAGGCAACGCTGATCAATTTCTCCGGAGACGGGCTGATGGTGCTGGTGAACGCACCTGTCCCGGTCGAAGAGCCTGCGTTGAGAGCCATCGATCTCGCCGTCGACATGCAGAGGACCGTGCAGGTCCTTATCGCGGGCTGGCGATCGCGCGGCTACCATGTTGGTTTCGGAATCGGCCTTGCCAGCGGGCCGGCGACTGTCGGCCGGATCGGCTACAAGGACCGGCTCGACTACACCGCCATTGGCAGCGTTGTGAATCTCGCGGCCCGATTGTGCGCATCTGCCGCAGACAAGGAAATTCTGGTCGACGCGAAAGTCGCCGCTGACGTCAAGGGTCGGCGGCCCGTCGAGGACCTTGGGGATCGCAATATCAAGGGATTTGACGAAGCTATTCCGGTCTTCGGAATAGCCTTCAACGCTCCCTAGCCGGGACCGGTCGCCGGATGCCCGGCACAATCCAGTTGAAGACTGTTGGAGCATCCGGGGCTATGCTTCGACAATCGGCTGACGGCAACGGGTTCGTAGCCATGAGGTGCGCCAACTCGGGAGCAGTAACGTTACGAAGATGCGCCGGGCGGCGGGATTTTCTGCTTTTGATGGCGGGCGCCGCGACGTGGACGGCCGACGCGTATGGGCAGAAGTCCTCCATGCCCGTCATTGGCTATCTTTGCCCGGAGTCGCCCGAGCTCTTTGCCAGTCGACTTGAGGCTTTCCGCCAGGGACTGGCAGAAGCGGGCTTTGTCGAGGGCCGCAACGTGAAGATCGACTTTCGGTGGGCCAACGGACAATATTCCCGATTGCCTGCGTTGGCCGCCGAACTGGTCGCCCGAAATGTGGATATCCTCGTGGCGCCCGGGGGCGCTCCCGTGGCACTTGCTGCGAAAGCTGCGAGCCCGACCCAGACAATCGTTTTTGAGATGGGCGGCGATCCCGTTCAGCTCCACGTGGTGGATAGCTTGCCGCGGCCGGGCGGAAACATCACGGGAGTTTCGAGCCTGAGCGTCGACGTGTCGCCAAAACGGCTCGAGTTGATGCGCGACCTGTTGCCCACGGCGACCAAATTGATGGTCGTCGCCAACCCGACAAGTCCGACCGCAGAATCGCAATTGCAGAAGCTTCGCGCTGCTGCGGATACAATGCGTGTTCAACTGGAGACATTGAACGCCAGCAAGGAGGATGAATTTGAATCTGTGTTCGCTGCGGCGGCCGAGGACGGGGCAAGTGGACTTGTGTTTACCTCCGACCCTTATTTTGCATTTCGCAGTTCGCGGCTCGCTGCTCTGGCGATGAAATATCGCGTGCCCGCAATCACACAGACCCGGGACTTTCCCACCGCCGGAGGTTTGATGAGCTATGGAGGAGATTTCATGCAATCGCACCGGCGCGCGGGTATCTATGCCGGACGGGTCCTGTTGGGCGAGAAGCCTTCTGATCTTCCTGTCCAGCTCGTCACAAAAGTAGAGCTCGTCATCAACTTGAAGGCGGCCAAACTGCTCGGTTATGCGTTCTCATCCGCAATCGTTGCCGGCGCAGACGAGGTGATCGAGTAAACTGCACGTCGCGGACGGGGGCGTATGGGCGGACAGAGCCATTGCTCTGGAGCTGTCATCCGCCGGTGCGCGCCCAGATCGGCTTACACCAACCTGACGGGGCGGGACGGCCGACCAGGCGGCACTTTTCGCTGGCCGAGGCGTTGGGAATGGTGGAAGAGAGCAGGGATACGGCGCGAGCCGTGTGATGATGCCGGGACTGCGATGCGCCTTCTGATCGTCGAGGACAATGCCGAGCTGTCGCGGCTCGTGGCCAGCGGGCTGGCGGCGGCCGGCTATGAGAGCGATATCGTGGGCAGCGCCGCCGAGGCGCGCGAGGCGGTCAGCAGCGTCAGCTATGCCGCGATGATCCTCGACCTCGGCCTGCCCGACGGCGACGGCCTGTCGGTGCTGCGCGAGCTGCGCCGCCAGATGGAGCCGCTGCCGGTTCTGGTGCTGACCGCGCGCGGCGGCCTACAGGACCGTGTCAGCGGCCTGCGCAGCGGCGCCGACGATTATTTGGCAAAGCCGTTCGCGATGGAGGAGCTGGTGGCGCGGCTGGAGGCGATCTTGCGCCGGCCGGGTCAGCTGCTTGGTCGTTCGCTCAGTCTCGCCAACCTCGTTTACGACACCGAGAGCCGCCAGATCTTCGTCGACGACCAGCCGCGGATCATCTCCGCGCGCGAGACCTCGGTGCTGGAGATCCTGCTGCGCCGGCAGGGGCGGGTGGTGCCGAAGAAGAACGTCGAGGACCACATCTTCGGCCTCGAAGGCGAGGTCGCTTCCAATGCGGTCGAGGTCTACGTCTCGCGGCTGCGCAAGCAGCTCGCCGAGCACGGCGCCCGGGTCGTGATCCACACCATCCGCGGCGTCGGCTACCTCATGGCTGAGGAGAAATAACGTGGCCGCCGCGCCGGCCTACGGCCGATCGCCGACCTTCAAATCGCTGATCTGGCGCATCGTGTTCATGCACATCGTCGCGGTCGCGGTGGTCGCGATCTTCCTGCCGCTGGTGCTGTTCTGGCTGCTCAATTCCGAGGTCGACCAGCTGCACCGCGATGCCATGCGCGCCCAGGCCGAAGTACTCGCCGAGCGCATCGTCGCGCAGCCGGACGGCCTCCTGACGTTCAATCTGCCAGACAGCCTGAGGGGCCTCTATTCGGAAGCCTACGGCCGCTATCTCTACGACATCCGCGATGCCGACGGCCACCTGCTGTTCTCGTCCCGCCGCAAGACCGGCGCAGCAGTGTCGGCGCCGCCGCCATCGGAGACGATCTCCGGCGCCAGCGTCACGCGCATCGTCGACGGCAAGGTCGTGCGCATCCGCGTCGCCGAGGACCTTGCGCACCGCGACGTCATCATCGACGACATCATCTCGAACTTCTTCCGGCGGGTGGGCTGGATCACCATTCCGGTGCTGCTGATCCTGCTCGGCATCGACATCGTGATCTTCCGCCGCGCCATCGCACCGCTGTGGAAGGCGTCGGAGGAGGCCAGCAATATCGGCCCGGCGCGCACCGACATCCGCCTGCCGACGGAGCAGATCCCGCGCGAGATCCTGCCGCTGGTCACCGCCGTCAACCAGGCGCTCGACCGCCTCGAGGACGGCTTTCGGGTGCAGCGGCAGTTCACCGCCGATGCCGCACATCAATTGCGCACGCCGCTGACGATCCTGCGGACGCGGATCGAGACGCTCGGCGACAAGGCTGCACGGCAGGCGCTGCATGACGACATCGAGGGCATGAGCCGGATCGTCGCCCAGCTGCTGGAGATCGCCGAGCTCGACACCTTGGTGCTCGATCCCGGCGAGACCGCGGACCTGCGCGCCGTCTGCGCCGAGGTGGTGGGCGCGATCGCGCCGCTTGCGATCGCCCAGCACAAGGAGATCGCGCTCAAGGGCAGCGAGGGCCCGGTTTTGATCCACGGCAATGCCGAGATGCTCCAGCGCGCGATCTTCAACCTCGCCGAAAACGCCATCAAGTTCACGGCCAAGGATACCGCCGTGGACGTCGAGGTCGGCGACGACGGCTCGGTGCGCGTGCGCGATTGCGGCCCAGGCGTTGCCGATGGCGAGCGTGAGCTGATCTTCCAGCGCTTCTGGCGGAGGGATCGCCAGCGCAGCGACGGCGCGGGCCTCGGCCTTTCGATCGTGCGCGGCGTGGCCGACGATCACGACGCCACGGTTGCGGTGGACAATCTTCCCGGCGGCGGTGCCGAGTTCACGCTGCGGTTCAGGCTGGCGGAGAAGGGCGCTTTACCCTCTCCCCTTGTGGGAGAGGGTGGCTCGCCGCGATAGCGGCGAGACGGGTGAGGGGTTCTCACCGCGAGTTCGACTGCGAGCTGAATGCGCGGAGAGAGACCCCTCATCCCCCATGTGGTGGTCCACCTCGCAAGCGGATTGATCCTGCTCTATCGTCAGGAGCGTGACCAGCAACGGTACGCTCGCGCGTGTGACGCGGAGCAAGACGCGGTTGAACTCCCGAATTGGTCAGCAACTCTGTCCACTACGTAACTTGTTAGCCACAACCATCGAGAAATCCGAGCCGCCCGGTCTCACGCCGCAGTTGTGGCGAGTTTTGCAATTTTAAGTGTGGTGCCGATTGGGGTGAATCACGACGGAAAACCTCGCCGTGAGCGCAAAAGGCAATTGCCCCTCGATGATGAGGCGCTTGTTGTTCAGAGCGTTGCTGCCGGCCCTCCCCATCGGGAAGGACATGGTGTGCGTCGTGTCCGCGGTGCCGCTTTTCGCCATGGTACACGGCAGCATCTCCACCGCGCAGGCGGCGAACTGCCCGGTCAACGGCTCGCAGGAGGTCAGCGTCAGCGGTGCGGCGGCTTCCTGCACCATCCCTCCAGCCAGTACGGTTGTTCGGGTAACCGCGGCAAACAGCGCGGCGATCGCGGCGGATGGTGTCAGCATCAATGTGCCATTCGGCACCGCCGTGACGGCTCAGAGCGGAGCCACCATTACCTTCGGCATTGCGCCTGCGCCGGCGGGCGGATCGAGCATCGCCAACCCGACCGGTGGCGGTGGGATCATCGGCCTGCTCGCCAGCGGCGCGCAAAGCCATATCTTGGCCAGCGGCCTGAATGTGATTCTGAGTGGCGGCGGCAATACCCTGGTCAAGGCTGAAAACGGCGGCGTCATCACGCTGGACAACAACACGCTCCTCAACATCCTGAACAGCGGCGGCAATACGGGTCTATTGGCGACGGGCGCGGGTAGCCAGATCATTGCAGACAGCATCACGGTGCAAGGGCCGCTCGGTGGCGGGGATTTTGCCGCGCATACCCTGTTGGCCGCGCAAATCGATCTTAGCAATAGCACCATCAACATTACTGGCACGAGCGGCGGCAAGACGCCTGTGGAGGCGGAAACAGGCAGCACGATTACTGCTAACAGGGTGACCATCAGTGTCAGCGGAACCGGCGGCGATGCCGCGGTCAAGGCGCTCTCGGCAAGCACGATCTCGCTCACCGGCGGCTCCATCACCGTGACCGGCCTTAACGCTGGCGGTGAGACGGGAGTCCTGGCGCAAAGCCTTGGCAGCACTATCACGGCGACCAATGTGCCGATTAGCGTCACTGGCACGGGCGGTGATGTCGGCGTGAGCGCCGATTCGGGTGGCCACGTAAAGCTGACAAGGAGCGACGTTTCCGTCGTGGGCACTGGCGGGGAGAGCGGACTTCGCGCAACCGGGTCCGCCAGCATCGAGACGACTGGCGGCTGGGTTTCCGTCGTCAACGGTGCGGGAGCTCTGCTGCAGAACGGCGGGAACGTAACAATGGCCGGCACCAACGTGACGGCTTCGGGGAATGGCGGCTTCGGCTTTCTTTTCAACAACGCTGGCGCCGCCAATACGTTGCAATACAGCAATGCGACGATTGTGGCGAGCGACGCCTCTTTCTCGGTGCAGGGCGCTACTGCCAACATTTATCTCAGCAACGCGATCGCGACCGTGAACAATGGCCAATGGCTGAATGTCAGCGGCGGCTCCACGAGCAACGTGGTTTTGAAGGCCTCAACCGTTCAGGGCGTTGCGCTTACCGACGCCCTCAGCGCCTCCAACGTTACGCTGCAGAACGGCTCGCTATGGACGATGACCGGCAGTTCGAACGTCACCATTCTGACCAACGATCCTAGTCTGATCCTGTTCACATCGCCGACCGGCGATCCGACGCTTCTTGCCAGCTACAAGACGCTGACCGTGGTCAACTACGTTGGTGCGGGCGGCGCGATCGGGCTCAACACGTTCCTCGGCACCGACGGGTCGCCATCGGACAGGCTAGTGATCAACGGCGGCAGCGCGACCGGCAACTCGTTTGTACGCATTACCAACGCCAGCGGCCCCGGCGCCTACACGAGTGCAAACGGCATCCTTGTGGTGGAGGCGGCGAATAGTGGCGCGACGGCGGAGAACGCTTTTACGCTCGCCGGCGAGGCGCGTGCCGGGTTTATAGATTACCGTCTCTACAGAGGCGGCTTTAACGGCACCAATCCGGACGACTGGTTTCTGCGCTCGACCTTTAACGGAGGTAACGGCAATGGCGACAGCGGCAACGGGCCGGTCACGCCGCCGGGCGTGCTGCCCACTGATCCTGCACCCGACGACGGACAGCCACCACCGCCGGGCGTCTGGCCGACCATTGGACCGGAGCTTGCGACCTATGGCGTGGTGCAGCCTGTCGCCCGGCAGATGGGGCTCAGTACACTTGGCACCCTGCATGAACGCGTCGGCGATGCGGCGGCGGACGCGGCGTGCCTGAATGCCACGCCCGACGGCGGCGCCATCACCAAGGCCCCACCTGTTCCATACAACTGCCGGTCGGCGGTCTGGGGCCGCTTGTTCGGTCAGCAGATCGACAACCACTACCAGGCCTTCGCCGATCCACGCGCGACCGGCCAGGTGGCAGGCATCCAGACCGGCATCGATGTCTGGCGCGGCAGCCTGATCCCGGGCCACAGCGACACCGTCGGCCTCTACTTTGCCTATGGCAACGGCAATGTGAGCGTGGACGGTGTCGTCACCAACGCGGCCGCGACCGCCTATGTGCTGCAACACACCGGCTCGGTGAATCTCAATGCCTATTCATTCGGGGGCTACTGGACCCATTATGGCCCCACCGGCTGGTACATCGACGCGGTGTTGCAGGGCTCGTTCTACAAAGGTAACGCAGCGACCCAGTTTGCCAACTTGCCCATCGGTGGCACGGGCTTCACCTCATCGCTGGAGGCGGGCTATCCGATCCCGCTGTCGTGGTTCGGGCCGCGCCTCGTGTTGGAGCCCGAGGGCCAGATCATCTGGCAGCGGGTTTCCTTCGACGACGCCAACGACGGCTTGGGCCCGGTCGGACTCGGCACCACTTCGGGCGCCAGCGGGCGGCTCGGTTTGCGCGGCAAGTGGACCATCAACGACCTCGACGGACGGGTGTGGCAACCTTACGTGCTAGCCAATGTCTGGCGCGACTGGGGCGCCAAGGCGATCACGATGTTCGGCCCCGACGCGGTGCCCCTGGTCGAGCGGGCGACGCGGCTGGAGTTCGCCGGCGGCCTCAGCGCGAAGCTTCTTCCCGGCCTCAGCCTCTACGCCCAGGCCGGCTACCAGTTCGCTGTAAGCGGCACCGACGGCGGCAGGCGCGACGGCGTGAGGGGAAACCTCGGCGTGCACTATTCCTGGTAGGGAAGGGGAGAAGGAGTGACGGCTACTTCACCTTGCCGTTGGACAGATCCATGATCATGCGCGTGGTCAGGTAAAGACGCGGCACGATGCTGCCGATCATCACATATTCGGCGTCGTTGGAATGCGCGCCGAAGCCCGACAGGCCCATGCCTTCGACCACGGCGCCCTTGGTCTTGAGCGCGGCAAAGGCCGCATCCGTCCCGCCGCCGGTTGCCTTCTCGTCGACCTTCAGCGGCAATCCGATCTCCTCATAGATGGTCTTGCCGTAGGCCGCCACCCGGCGCGAGGCGTCGTTGGCCTCGAGCGGCGGACGGCGCACCTCGAATTTCAGCTCGACCTTGGAATCCGGCAGCAGGTGATTTTTGATCTTCTCTTGGAGCGCCTTCTCCAGCTCGTCGAAATCCGACACCTTCAGCGCGCGTGCATCGGCTTGCGCGGTGGCCTCCGCAGGGATCACGTTGCGGTTGGTGCCGGCCTTGGAAACGGTCCAGTTCAGCTTCAGGCCCTGCTCGGGTTTGGACAGGTCCTTCATCTGCAGCACCTGGTGCGAGAGCTCGTAGAGCGCGTTGATGCCGCCCTCGGGCCTTGCGCCCGCATGCGACGATCGTCCGGTCACCGTGAGATAGGCCGACCCGATGCCGCTGGTGGCGAGCCGCAGCGTGCCGTCGGTGCCGCCGCCTTCGAACGAGAACACCACGTCCTGGTCGGAAGCGAACTTGGTGATGGTGCTGCGCCAGCCGGGCGAGGAGATTTCCTCATCGCCATTGGTGAGCACCGTGAGCGTGCCGTAGTCCTTGAAATTCAGCTTCTGCAGCATCGCCACGGTGTGGAGAATGAGCGCGACGCCCTGCTTGTCGTCGGCAATGCCGAGGCCGTAAGCCTTGTCGCCGTCGATGCGGAACGGCTGGTCCTTCAGCATGCCCCTCAGGTACACCGTGTCCATGTGGGCGATCAGCATGATCTTCCTGGTGCCGGTCCCCTTGAAGACGGCATGCACGGCCGGGCCGATCTTTTCGGGCGTGTCGTCGAGGCGATAGATGTCGGTCGGTTGCAGGATCTCCACCGTGCCGCCGAGCTGCTTGAGCTGGTCGGCGACGCGGCCTGCGATCACGTTCAGGCCCTCGATGTCCCTGCTGCCGGTTTCGATGTTGACGAGATCGCGCAGCGTGTCGAGCAGCGGCTGCTGCTCCTTCTGCGCCAGCGCCTGAACATCGGCCGCCGGCTCGGCGTGCGCGACGGTCGCCGCAGAGGCCAGCCAGAGCGAAGCAAACAAGGAAACGATGAACGATGGAGCAGGGTGCGATCGGAGCATAAGCGGCTGTCCATGAGTTGGAGGATAGCCCGGTATGCCCGTGTTTCCCGCACGTGTCACGCGCGTCGGTCTGTTGACCCTCTCCCCTTGTGGGAGAGGGTGGCTCGCCGCGGAGCGGCGAGACGGGTGAGGGGTCTCTCTCCGCGGGTTCATCTCGCTATGAGTTTGCCGATAGAACCCCTCATCCGGCGCTGTAGCCGAAGCTTCGCTTCGGCGTCTCTTAAGAACGGCGGCCATAGGCCGCCTATGCCACCTTCTCCCACAAGGGGAGAAGGAAAAGCGCAGCTACGTTGGCCTCGGCTACTTCTGCGGCGGGCCGAGATCCAGCGGGGGCAGGTCGATCTGCGGAACCTCGATCTTGACCTTGTCGAGATCGACGTTGAGCGGCTTGTCCAGGAGGCCCGTCACCGTGATCGGGAAGGCGATCACGATCAGCACCATGATCATCTGCAGCCCGATCCAGGGCATCGCTCCCCAATAGATGTCGGAGCTCTTCACTTCCTTCGGCGCGACACCGCGCAGATAGAACAGGGCGAAGCCGAACGGCGGATGCAAGAACGAGGTCTGCATGTTCACACACAGCATGACGCCGAACCAGATCAGCGCCGGGCCGTCGCCGACGACGGGGCCCAAAATCTTCTGCGCGATCGGCGCGATCATCGGCAGGATGATGAAGGCGATCTCGAAGAAGTCGAGGAAGAACGCCAGGAAGAAGATGAAGAGGTTGATGAAGATCAGGAAGCCCCAAACGCCGCCGGGCAGCGAGGTCAAGAGATGCTCGAGCCAGACGCCGCCGGAGACGCCGAGGAACACCACCGAGAAGCAGGTCGAGCCGATCAGGATGAAGGTGACCATGCAGGTGAGGCGCATGGTGGACTCGTAGCCCTGCTTGATGAGGTCGCGCAGGTCCGGGATGCGCGCGGCCGAGAGGCAGATCCAGGCCACCGCGAGATAAGTCACGGCAAAGGCGAGCTTGAAGATCAGGTTCTCGGTGAACAGCATCGCGACGATGGTGCCGATGCCGGCGGCGATGATGCCGACGACGAGCACCTTGCGATCGGTCGAGGTGAAGTCCTTGTGGTGGATCGCGGCGAGCACGATGGCGCCGACCGCGCCCATGGCGCCGGCCTCCGTCGGGGTTGCAAGGCCCATCATCATGGTGCCGAGCACGACGAAGATCAGCACGGCGGAGGGGATGATGCCCATCAGGCATTTCTTCCACAGCGCCCAGCCGGTCAACGTGCGCGCTTCCAGCGGCACCGGCGGCACGTGGCCCGGCTTGATCAGGCCGAGGACGAAGGTGTAGCCGGCGAACAGCATGATCTGGAACACCGAGGGGCCCCAGGCGCCGAGATACATGTCGCCGACCGACTTGCCGAGCTGGTCGGCGAGCACGATCAGGACCAGCGAGGGCGGCACCAGCTGCGTGATGGTGCCCGAGGCCGCCAGCACGCCGGTGATGTAGCGCATGTTGTAGCCGTAGCGGATCATCACCGGCATCGAGATCAGCGCCATGGCGATGACCTGCGCCGCCACCGTGCCGGTGATGGCGCCGAGGATGAAGCCGACGATGATGACGGAATAGCCGAGGCCGCCGCGGACCGGGCCGAACAGCTGGCCCATCGAATCCAGCATGTCCTCGGCGAGGCCACATCTTTCCAATATGGCGCCCATGAAGGTGAAGAACGGGATCGCGAGCAGGAGCTCGTTGGAGAGCACGCTGCCGAACACGCGGCCGGGAATCGCCTGGAGGAAGTTGAGGTCGAAGAAGCCGAGATGGATGGCGAGGAAGCCGAAGGAGAGGCCGACCGCCGCGAGCGTGAACGCAACCGGGAAGCCGATCAGCATCGCCAGAACCAGGCCGCCGAACATCAGCGGCGGCATCATTTCCAGCGTAATCATTGGGTCGGCCTCTCGTACTTGGCGTCGATCGTCACATAGCCCTGGAGAGCCGCGATACGCTTGATGACCTCGGAAACACCCTGCAGCGCCAGCAGGACGAAGCCGGCAGGAATCACGAACTTGATCGGCCAGCGGATCAGGCCGCCGGCATTGCCGGACATCTCGCCGACGTCATAGGCCTGCATGAAGAACGGCCAGGACAGATACGCGAGCAGGAGGCAGGCGGGAATCAGGAAGAACAACGTGCCGATCAGATCGAGCAGGAGCTGGCCGCGCTCGGAGAGCAGCAGATAGAAAATCTCGACCCGGACATGCTCATTGCGCTTGAAGGTGTAGGACGCGCCGAACATCACCAGGATCGCGAACATGTACCATTGCAGCTCGAGCCACCCGTTCGACGAGTAGCTGAAGGCGTAGCGGATCATGGCGTTGGCCGCACTGACCAGGCATGACAGAAGCACCAGGAGGTTACAGACGTAGCCGATCTTCTCGTTGAGAAGGTCGATGGCGTTGCTCACCGCCAGCAATGGACGCATCTTATTGTTTCTCCGTCGCGGCCTAACACTTCACGGGAGGCTTCAGCACGCATCGCTGGGCCGGCGTGCAAAAAGCACGCGACCGCACGGATGATTTTCCGAAAGCGTTGCGGCGTCAGTCATCCCCTCGTGCCTTGCCGTCTTGACCGCGACCGCCAACGGGCGGGCCGGCTTATTGTTGCCGGGCAAGCAAAGGCGGTCGCACCAAACCAGCGGCTTCAGGCGCCGTCAATCGGAAAATGGACAAATTGACGCGCGCTCAAAAGCTTAACGCGGTCGGGCTTGAGTCCTAGCCGCCGGTGACGCTCATGTGCCGGGAGACGCTGGGGCGGTCGTGGCGGCGATCGATGATGAAATCGTGGCCCTTGGGCTTCAGCCCGATGGCGCGATCGATCGCATCCGCAAGCAGCATGTCGTCGTCCGATGCACGCAGAGGTTTGCGCAAATCGGAGGCGTCCTCGTGGCCGAGGCAGGTGTGCAGCGTGCCGGTGCAGGTGATGCGGACCCGATTGCAGGATTCGCAGAAATTATGGGTCATCGGCGTGATGAAGCCGAGCTTGCCGCCGGTCTCGGCGACGCTGACATAGCGCGCCGGGCCGCCGGTGCTCTCGGCTAAATCCGTCAGCGTGAATTGCTGGGCGAGGCGGCCACGCACCAGGGACAGCGGCAGATATTGGTCGATCCGGCCCGAACCGATCTCGCCCATCGGCATGACCTCGATCAGCGTCAGGCCCATGCCCTTGCCGTGGGCCCAGCGCATCAGCTCGGGCAGCTCGTCCTCGTTGAGATTCTTCAGGGCCACCGCGTTGATCTTCACGGCGAGGCCTGCGGCGCGCGCGGCCTCGATGCCTTCCATCACCTTGTCGATCTCGCCCCAGCGGGTGATCTCGCGAAACTTCTTGGGATCGAGCGTGTCGAGCGAGACGTTGATGCGGCGGACGCCGCAATCGGCCAGCTCCTGCGCATGTTTCGCAAGCTGGGTGCCGTTGGTGGTCAGCGTCAGCTCGTTCAGGGCGCCGTTCTTCAGGTGCCGCGACAGCGAGCGGACCAGCGTCATCACGTTACGGCGGACCAGCGGCTCGCCGCCGGTGAGCCGGAGCTTCTTCACGCCCTTGGCGATGAAGGCCGAGCAGAGCCGGTCGAGTTCCTCCAGCGTCAACAGATCGGCCTTGGGCAGGAACGTCATGTCTTCCGACATGCAGTAGAAGCAGCGCAGGTCGCAGCGGTCGGTGACGGAGACGCGCAAATACGAGATGGTCCGCCCAAACGGATCGGTCATTGCGCTCGACAGCGCAGCGCGGGGGTTCGCGGAAGGTCCGTTCATACCAATGCCTTGTCACTTACGGCGACGGGCGGCACCTTTGCTTCGGCGGTGCCTTGGACGCAATCTAAGCATCGGACGCGGCTAGGACAATCGGGTGGTATACGTGATCACCGCTTGGATCAGCGCTTGCCTGTGCCCGGATCGGGGAACGGCGAGGCCGCGGCCGGCGTGGCCTCGGCCGGTGCCGCAGCAGGCGCGGCTGCGGCCGGTTTGGCCCTCGGCCGGTGCGGCTTCTTCTTCACCGGCTTGGGCGGCACCGCGGGTTGAAGCTCCGCGAACACCGGATTCGGATCGGTCGTGACCGTGGCGGGCGTGGTGAAATCGCCGGGATTCTTGATCACGTTCACCGGCACGCTGGCCGGCTGGTATTTGGGCAGCGCGAAGGCGACGGTGAACGGCGCGTCGGGCGCGGGAACCGAGACGGAGCAGGGGGTCTTGCAGCCCGGGCCGAGCGACGTGCTCGCGTCGGCGCCCGGCGGATTGGACTCAAGCCGGACCTGGGCGGTCGGCGGGGCCGATTTGAACATGTCCCAAGACATCGAGGAACAGCCGCCAAGGCTCGCTCCCGCTAGCGCAATCGCGATGACACGACGCATGACCATTCACTTCCAGTGCGACGAACCGCCACATACCCCGGCCGGACCTTAGGTGCGTCGCTTTGGGCGAGCAACCGGCGGTCCACGCATAGTTAATAGATGGTTAATGCAGAGTTCCGCGGAATAGCCAAATGATATCAGGCAATTGCGGGCGCTAGGCCGTCATCAGGCTGTGCGCGGCGGCCGGCAGGTCGCGCATGTGATGGATCAGCCGGTCCGGCTTCAGCTCGGCAATCGGCACGTCCGTATAGCCGAAGCTGACCCCGATCACGGGCACCCCGGCGCGGCGCGCCACCCCGACATCGGTTCCGGCATCGCCGACCATGATGGACGCCTTCACCTCTCCGCCGGCGCGGGCCACGGTCTCGCGGAAAATGGCCGGGTCGGGCTTCTGGACGCCAAAAGTGTCCGCGCCGCAGATCGCGGCGAAGCGGCGGGTCAGGTCGAGCTGGTCCAGCAGGCGCTTGGACAGCCATTCCAGCTTGTTGGTGCAGACCGCGAGGCGATGGCCCTGGGCGGCAAACTGGTCGAGCGCGGTCTCGAGCCCCTCGAAGGGCCGGGATTCGACGGCGATATGGTCGGCGTAATAGGCGATGAAATCCGCCGTCATCCGGTCCATGTCCGCGGGCGTGACGGTGCGGCCCTCGGCCTCCACCCCCCGCTCGATCAGCTTGCGGGCGCCGGCGCCGATCATGTTGCGGGCCGAGGCCATCGGCACCGGCGGCAGGCCTTCGCGGTCGAGCACGTAATTGAGCGCGGTGATCAGGTCGGGCGCCGTATCCACAAGCGTGCCGTCGAGATCGAAGACGAGGGTGTAAGGGGAGGCCATGGTCCAAGCGCTATCGGGCCGGCCGGATCGGCGCAAGGGCCGACGCCATAAGTTCACCTTATAAGATCGGCCCAGAGGCCTGTTCTGGCGGGAAAAACGAGGCTACATAGGCCGCCGCAAACACCCTTATCGAGAGGCGGGCGCATTTTGGACATGGACCAGTTGAAGCGGCAGGCTGCGGCGCGTGCGCTCGAGGAGGTGCGTGACGGCATGCAGCTCGGGCTCGGGACCGGCTCGACCGCGAAGCATTTCGTCGAGCTGCTCGGCGAGCGCGTCGCCGCCGGGCTCAAGGTGATCGGCGTGCCGACCTCCGAGGCGACGCGCCTCGATGCGATCCGCTGCGGCGTGAAGCTGACCACGCTCGACGAGATCGACCATCTCGACATGACCGTCGACGGCGCCGACGAGATCGATCCCGACTTCAACCTGATCAAGGGCGGCGGCGGCGCGCTGCTGCGCGAGAAGATCGTGGCGGCCGCCTCGGATCGCATGATCGTGATTGCCGACGACAGCAAATGGGTGCCGACGCTCGGCAAGTTTCCGCTGCCGATCGAGGTCATCCCGTTCGGCCTTGGCGCGACGCGCCGGGCGATCGAGAAGGCATTTGCGGCGTGCGGCGTTTCCGGGCAAATGGCGGTCCGCAAGGCCAAAGATGGCCACGTTTTCATCACCGATGGCGGCCACTGGATCGTCGATGCCCAGCTCGGACGTATTGTGGATCCGCCCAGCCTCGCCAAGGCGTTGAGCGCGATCCCCGGCGTGGTCGAGCACGGGTTGTTCATCGGCTTGGCCAGCTCGGCCGTTCTGGCGGGTGGCGAGGGAATTCGCGTGATTGAACGGCGTAAGCCGAAAGGAGACTAGGAATGAAGAGTGTTTTGAAATTCTTGCCGGCCGCGACCCTCGCTGTGGGGCTGGCGCTTTCGGCTGCCCCGGCCCTCGCGCAGCAGGCCACGCCGCCCAAGGCCTCGCCGGCGGCGATCGCGGCGGCCAAGGAGATCTTGCAGATCAAGAACGCCACGGCGATGTATCAGGGCGCCGTGCCCGGCCTCGTCGAGAAGACCAAGATCGCGCTGACCCAGCAGAACCTCAACTACCAGAAGGACCTCGCCGAGGTCGCTCCGATCGTGGCCCAGCAGCTCCAGGGCCGCCAGAACGAGATCGGTGAGGGCATGGCGCAGATCTACGCCAGCGAGTTCACCGAGCAGGAGCTGAAGGATCTCGTCACCTTCTACAAGTCGCCGCTGGGCAAGAAGCTGATCGACGCCGAGCCGCGCGCCATCGGTCTCAGCATGGCCTTCATGAACTCCTGGGCCCAGAACTTCTCCGAGACCGTGATGGGCGCCTTCCGCGCCGAGATGCGCAAGCGTGGCAAGGAAATCTGACAGCACCTATCTAGTCAGAAAGGCCTAAAGCGCGTCATCGCGCTTTAGGCCCGGTATTTGCGCATGATCCTGTCGGAGAACGGCTGCACACTTCTCCGGATCATGCGCTGAAAGAAGAGGTCGGAGTGGACAATGGCTGAATTCGACGTCGACCTCTTTGTCATCGGTGGCGGCTCGGGTGGTGTGCGTGCCGCCCGCATCGCGGCCGGCCATGGTGCCCGCGTGATGATCGCGGAAGAGTACCGCATGGGCGGCACTTGCGTGATCCGCGGCTGCGTGCCGAAGAAGCTGTTCGTGATCGGCTCGCATGTCCGACACGAGCTCGAGGACGCCGCCGGCTTCGGCTGGACCGTTCCGCCCGCGACCTTCGACTGGCCGACGCTGATCGCCAACAAGGACAAGGAGATCGCGCGTCTGGAGGCGGCCTACACGACCAATGTCGAGAAGTCGGGCGCAGAGGTCGTCAAGAGCCGTGCGGTGATCGAGGACAAGCACACGGTCCGCCTGCTCACCGACGACAAGAAGATCACCGCGAAGTACATCCTGATCGCCACCGGCGGCGCGCCGAACCATGGTACAGCGATCCCCGGCATCGAGCACGTGATCTCCTCCAACGAGGCGTTTCATTTGAAGAAGCTGCCGCGGCGGATCGTGATCCAGGGCGGCGGCTATATCGCGCTGGAATTCGCCGGGATCTTCGCCGGCTACGGCTCCGATGTCACCGTGATCTATCGCGGCGACAATATCTTGCGCGGCTTCGACGAGGATGTCCGCACCCATGTCCGCAGCGAGATGGAGAAACAGGGCATCACCATCCTCACCGGCTGCACGGTGACCAAGGTCGATCGCCACGGCGAGGAGTTCACCACGCATCTGTCGAACGGGTCGAGCCTTGCCTCCGACCAGGTGATGTTCGCGATCGGCCGCCACCCCAACGTTGCCAATCTCGGGCTCGAGAACGCTGGCGTCGCCATCAACCCTCGGAATGGCGGCATCGCGGTGGACCATTTCTCGAAGAGCTCGGTCGACAGCATCTATGCGATCGGCGACGTCACCCATCGCTTCAACCTGACGCCGGTCGCGATCCGCGAGGGCCATGCCTTCGCCGACACCGTGTTCGGCAAGCGCGAGGTGCAGGTCGATCATTCCTATATCCCGACCGCGGTGTTCTCGCAGCCGGAGGTCGGCACGGTCGGCCTCACGGAAACCGAGGCGCGCGCGCAGTTCAGCCACGTCGACATCTACAAGACGACGTTCCGCCCGATCAAGGCGACGATGTCCGGCCGCGACACCCGCGTGCTGATGAAGCTCGTGGTAGACGGCTCGACCGATCGCGTGCTCGGCTGCCACATCGTCGGCGATTGCGCCGCCGAGGTGACCCAGGTGGTGGCGATCGCGGTGAAGATGAAGGCGACAAAAGCCGATTTCGACGCGACCATCGCGCTGCATCCGACCGCGGCCGAAGAGCTGGTGACGATGCGCACGCCGACCGCGCGGCATGTAAGGCAGGCGGCGGAGTAGGGGCACGAGCGGCTCTTCTTTACCCTCTCCCCTTGTGGGAGAGGGTGGCTCGCCGCGTAGCGGCGAGACGGGTGAGGGGTCTCGCTCCTCACAAGCGGTCGTGCGAGCGGAGAGAACCCCTCATCCGGCGCTTCGCGCCACCTTCTCCCACAAGGGGAGAAGGAAGAACCTCGAGCGCTTAGCTGCGACGCGCCTACCCGTACAAATACCCGACTGGTTTTCCTTCCGTGCGCAGGGGACGGATGTCCTTCTGCGTAATGATCTGACCGGCGAGGCCATCGATCTCGTCGCGCTGGGTCGGCGTCCAGCTGCGAAGCTCGTTCATGCCTTTGAGCAGACCGAGGCGGAGGACCTGGGTGTTTTCACTGAGGCCAACGAGGCTGATCGACTCCTTGCCGGCCGTCACCACATCGCCGGCAGAGAGCTCGAAGCTCTCGCCGGACTTCTTCTTGAACTCGGCGGTGCCGCGGATGACACGGTAGATCGCGACCTCGCCCTTGGCAAAGCAGGTTGCATCCGCGGCCGCTGTACTCTTCGGCAGCAGCGACTGGCCGCGCGGGTCGGTCGCGATGATGTGGCCGGTGACGAGGTGGCCGCTCGGAATCTCGATGCCGATATCGCGGACGTAAACCGGCATGGCGGATTTGACGGAGCTGCCGGTGAGCGGCCGGAACAGCGCATCGAGCGCCAACGGGTCTTGAAGCCAGAAGCCTGCACCGGCCGGACGGTTGTGCAGAGGGTGGCTCCAGGCCACGCGCGGCGTCTCGGCCTCGTTGATCTGGTCAGGACCGACGATGGTCGGGTTCGGGAAGGTCGTCGGGTCGGTCACGAAGGCTTCGAGGAATTTGCCGGAGTAGCCCATCGAGATCGGATCGGGCACGACCGTCTGCGGCGTCTTCAGGTTTTCTTCGGTCGACAGTCCGGACCAGGTGTAGAACAGCTGGCGGTGCACGATCGCGCTTTGCAGCATCACCGCGCCGGGGCCGACATTGTAGAAGCGCCCATCATAGTCGAAGGTGAACGCGCCCGATGTGACCAGCACGAGCTGGAAGCCGCCCGGCGGCAGATGCAGATGGAAATCGGTGGGGCCGGTGTCGGGGCGATAGATCGGCAGATTCGTCGCGACCTCGTGCAGGAGGAAGGTCTCGTTGTTGGCGTGAAATCCCTCGTTGGCGCGGTTGTAGAGTGCTTGCGGCCGGTAGGTCGCCTCGAATTTCGCATTCTTGTCGCGATCGATCGCGACGAAATCCTGATCGTTCAAGCGAAGGGGTGAGCCATCCGGGCGGGTGAGGCCGGTGAATTTGAGATCGGCCGCGGCATGCACGTTCATGGCATTCTCCGATTCTGGGCCATCGATCCCGGAGCTGGCGCGCGCATCTTGCTGCTCCACTCGGTGAAAGGAGCAGGGACTGAGGCCTGATGCTGTCTTGCGAATTCTGGGCCAGTCGGCGCGCGCTACCCGCGCGTGGGCTCTCCGGCCCCTCGCGGCGGCAAGAAAAGCCGAGGCTGCACCTGAGGTTAGATGAGCCGCTTCACCGGCTTACCTCGCTCTGTTCACGGGACTCGCAAGCCCGGTGAAGAGATGCACCTTGTCTAATTTGTCGGCATGCCCTGCAAAGGCATGCAGCCGCCAAAGCCACCGCGATCATCGACCGCCGGCGGCCCGGCGGCGGAAATGGCTCATTCGAACGAGGGACGGGCGGACCGCTCGGGCTTGCCGGAGGGGCTGTCCGCCCACTTCGCCATCTCCAGCGTACGCGCGTCGATGCCTTCGCACCAGAGACAGCTTAGCTCCGCGCGGCCCTTCGCCGTCAGCATCGGGACAAGTGCATGGCCGCAGCCGGTGCACGATGTGATGCGATTCATGTCGTCCTCCACGATCGTCGAATTCGAGGGCGGCACCTTGGCTGCCGAAGCTTGCGCGGGCGCTATGACGGCGCGGGACTGCGATCCATCGGCGCGCTCGTTCCAGAGATCGTAGATGTAGCGATCCAACGTGACACGGCTGCGATGTCGTCGCCGCTATCGCGGTAGGCGCGAAGCTGGAACTCCGCCGAGCTGCCGCGTTCGACAATGGTCCGGCAGTGCTCGACCTCGGCGGCGCAATTCAGCGCGGCTGCGTCCTCGGCCGTGTCGTCGATCACGCGCGAGAGCTGCTCCGAGATCGTGACCGGCCCGTCCCTGGAGGCGAAGATGCAGTCGGTGCCGTAGCGCTGGGCGCGCCATTTGTTCTCGACCGCAATCGCGCGTTCGACCACGGTGACCTGTTTCGACAGATCGGGCCGCAAATAGAGGTGGCGCGTCAAACCGCGATAGAGCGAAGCGATGGCAACGGCGTCGTCGATGAGGGTGCAGGTATCGGGCGCGCGAAGCTCGAGGGTCGGATGTCGCATCGAGGGGCGCATCGCCCACCAGATGTGGCTCTCGTCGGGAATCACGCCGGAGCGCCGCAGCGCGCCGACGTATTCGTCATAGTCCTGCCGGCTCTCGAACAATTCGGGCAGGCCGGTGCGCGGCAGCTCGGAATAGGCGGCGAGCCGGTAGCCCTTCAGGCCCGTCTTGTGCGAATTCCAGAAGGGGGAGGAGGCGGAGAGCGCGATGAACAGCGGCAGATGCGGCAGCATCGCCCGCATCACCGCCATGCGCTTCTCGGGATCCGGCAGCTGCACGTGCACATGCATGCCGCACATCATGTTGCGGTGGCCGATGCTGCGCAGATCCTCGATCATCTCCTCGTAGCGAGGCTTGGGGGTCGGCTGCGACATCCGCCAGACCGCGGTCGGATGCGTGCCGCAGGCCATGATCACGAAACCATACTGCGCGGCGACGGTCGCGACCTCGCGGCGGAGGAAGCGGAGCTCTTCCCGCGCGTCGTTGACGTCGACGTGAACGTTGGTGGCGACCTCGAGTTGGGATTGCAGCATCTCCCGCATGGCCTGGCCGCCGGTCGACCAGTTCGCGGATTCGAACAGCTCGTTGGGAGTCTGGATTGCGACCTCGAGGGTGCGGCGGTCGGCGAGGAAATATTCCTCCTCGATGCCGAACGAATAGTCCGCCGCCTTGCCGCGCGCGCCGGCCGAGCGAATGACGAGGTGCTGCCCGCCGTCGGAGGGATCCAGCCGCAGCAGTTTCAAGACGTCCGAAGCAATTGTCATATGCCGCCCGGCAGCAGTTCTATCTGCGGGCTATAATCCGCCTGGCCGGAGCCGGTTCCGCGGACCCACTGGAAATTGCAAGGTCGAATGGAACAATTCTCGCGCTTTCGGATGCGCGCGCGATGAGGGCGTGGTTCGGCGGCACCTCCGTCCAGTCCGTCTCCTTGTCGAACGGCTCGGACACGACGATGACCTGGCTGCCGTCCTCGCGGAAGTAGAGCGTGTTGGCGACATCGTTGACCGCGATCCGGAAGGCATAGAGATCCCGGCCGTTGGCGATGGCGCTGGTGAAGCGCAGTCGCTCGCGCAGTGTTCCTTCATTGACGAGGCCGACGAGCGCTTGCAGCACGGCCTTCGTCGCTCGAAGCGGATCGTTCTCGAGACCCGCGCCCATCATGGCGAGGAACACGGCTTCCGAATCGGTCGTGCCGAGGCGCGACGGATAATAGGCGTCGGGGATCAGCGCCTCGACCTTGCGCCGCAGCCTGTTCCAGCTGCCGACGAAGCCGTTGTGCATGAACATCCAGTGGCCGCAGGCAAAGGGATGGCAATTCTGCCGCGTCACCGCCGTGCCGGTGGCGGCGCGCACATGGGCGAAGAACAGATGCGAGCGCAGGTGGCGGCAGAGATAGCGCAGGTTTTCATCGGACCAGGCCGGCCGCGTCTCGCGATAGAGGCCGGGCTCGGGATGCTCGCCGTACCAGCCGAGACCAAAGCCGTCGCCGTTCGATCCCGCCGTCGACTGGAGCGAGCGGATGCTTTGCGCCACCAGCGAATGCTCGGGCTCGGTCACGTAAGGCTCGAACGAGGTGGTCTCGCCCCGGTATGCGATCCAGCGGCACATGGGTGTTCCCGTCAGGCAGAAGATGCGTGCTGAGATGCATCAACACAGCTGACGGGACGATGGTTCCCGGCGAAGCACGGCCGTGTGGGGTTGCGTTAGTGCCTCCGTTGTGTAGAACAGCGTCCGGGTGCTTGCTGCATTGGTGCAGCGACAGGTCAAGCGATGGTCGGGCCGCCACGCAGGATGTGTGCACCCATGAACGACCAGCTGCCCGGCAGGCACCTGCCCAAATCCCAATCTTTTGCCGAGCGAGCGCTCGCGACCTTCCAGCAGTTCCTGCATGTCGAGGCTATCAGCGGCATCGTGCTGCTCGTGGCAGCGGCAGCCGCATTGCTGTGGGCCAACTCGCCCTTAGCCCATTCCTATCGCGACGTCTGGAGCCAGCTGATTCCGCTTCGCCTCGGCGCATTCGCCTTCGAGAGATCGCTGCATTTCTGGATCAACGACGCGTTGATGACGGTGTTCTTTCTCGTCGTCGGCATGGAGATCCGGCGCGAGATCCACGAGGGCGCGCTCAGCAAATTCGATCAGGCGATTCTGCCGGTGCTCGCGGCGTTAGGCGGTGTCGTTGTTCCCGCGCTGATCTATCTGAGCCTCAATGTCGGTGCGGGACGCGATCAGGGCTGGGCGATCCCGACGGCGACCGACATCGCGTTCGCGGTCGGCGTACTGGCACTGCTCGGAAAATCCATTCACGGCAACGTCAGAGTCTTTCTGCTGGCGCTCGCCATCATCGACGACACCATTGCGGTGCTCATCATCGCGCTATTCTACACCAGCGGGCTCGATCCAAGCGGCTTCGCCGTCGCGGCGCTCGGCGTTGTCATGGCGCTTGGCTTTCAGCGCCTCGGTTTCGGCTCAGCCTATGCCTATATCGTGCCGGCGTTCGTCGTCTGGACGGGTTTCCTCGTGGCCGGGGTTCATCCGACGCTAGCGGGCGTCGTGCTTGGTCTGATCACGCCGGTGCGCTCACCCAGTCCCGAGATCGCGCCGCCTGTCATCCGTGTGGAGACGGCGCTGTATCCCTGGGTCGCCTACGCCATCATGCCCGTCTTCGCGCTGGCGAATGCGGGCGTCAGCTTCAAGGGCATGGAGTTATCAAGCGGCACTCAGTTCGTGACACTCGGCGTTGCACTCGCCTTATGTGCGGGCAAGCCCGTCGGCGTGATCGGGGTGACGTGGCTTGCGGTGCGCTCGGGCTGGTGCCGCCTGGCGCCGGGCGTCTCATGGGGCGGCATTTGCCTCATCGGGCTTTTGGCGGGTATCGGCTTCACCATGTCGATCTTCATCGCCATGCTTGCCTTCGCCGACGCCAACCTGCTGGACGCCGCGAAGCTCGGCGTGCTGCTGGGGTCGCTCATCTCCGTGACGCTCGGCCTCGGTTTCGGGGCGGAGTTTGCCCAGCGCCAACGCAACGAGATCGAAGACTAGGTCGGGAGCGGGATCAGGGCCGCGACCTCGCGGTCGTGGGGGTTGTCGCTCGCCGAAAGCCCCTGCACGACACCGATGCGATCGGCCTCCGGCCGGTTCTGGCTCATCTTGCGCTTGCCCTCGAACCGCACGACGGGAATGCGCACGCCGACGATCCCGCGCAATTGCGCGGCGATGAAATCGGCCGGCGCATCGCTCACCGCCCACGGCTTGGCGCGCGCGCCTTCGTGCTTGCTAGTCAGCCGCGTCACGACCTCGAGTAGTCGCTCCGGCTCCTGGAAAAATTCCACCGGCCCGTAGGCGTGCACGGCGACGTAATTCCAGGTCGGCACGACCTTGCCGGTCTCCTGCTTGGTCGCGTACCAGGACGGCGTCACATAGGCTTCGGGTCCATTGAAGATCGCGAGCGCGTGGCCGATCGGGGCGAGCTGCCATTGCGGGTTGGCCTTCGCAACATGCCCGTATAGAACGCCGTGCTCGCCCTCGGTCTCGTCGAGGAACAGCGGCAGCGGCGTTGCGACCGGGCCCTCGCTGGTGGCCGTCACGAGGCTCGCAAGGCGGGCTTGGCGAATGGTCGCCCGAATGCTCTCGATGTCGTCGTCGCGAAAGGCGGGGGGAATGTACATGGCGTGTCTCCGTTCTGGTCACGGAGATAGCGGCAATCTGGCCTGTGATAAACGCCAGTTTCGAACGATTTCGTCAGTCCAGTTCGGCGACGGCCTGCGCCAGCAGCTTGCAGCCGCGCTCGATCTGCGCGACCTCCAGCGCCGAATAGCCCATGACGAGGCCGACCGTCTTCGACCGGCGGGGGCCGACGCGCAGCGCAGAGACGGGATAGATGCCGACGCCCCTGGCGCGGGCCGCCTCGATCAGCGCGTCCTCGCGCTTCTGCGGCAGATCATCGAACCAGGCCACCACGTGCAGGCCGGCCGCCGCGCCGTCGATACGGACACGATCGCCGAACCGGCGGCGCAGTGCGCCGACCAGCGCCTGCTGGCGTTCGGCATTGCGCCGGCGCACGCGCCTGACATGGCTGTCATAGGCGCCGCTCTCCAGCATCGCGGCAAGCGCCTCCTGCTCGATCAGCGGCGTGTGCCGGTCCATGACCTGCTTGGCGGCGGCGAACAGGGATCGCAGCCCCGAGGGCACCACGAGATAGCCGATCCGCAAGGTCGGCGAGAGCGTCTTGGAGACGGTGCCGAGATAGATCACGTTGCCACTGCCTTCGAGCACATGCAGCGGCGGGATCGGCTTGGTGTCGTAGCGATATTCGCTGTCGTAATCGTCCTCGATCACGTAGGCATCATTCTTGCGCGCCCAGGCGAGCAATTGGTGCCGGCGGCCGATCGGCATAACGCCGCCGAGCGGATATTGATGCGACGGCGTCACATAGGCGAGGCGGGCTGCGACGGCGTCGAGCCGCTCGGTCTCGAGGCCATCCGCGTCGACGGGGATCGGCATCGTCTCGGCGCCCGTCGCCGCAAAGGTGTGGCGCGCCATCTGGTAGCCGGGATCCTCCATCACGAAGCGGTCGCCGGCATCGAGCAGCAGACGGGCGCAGATGTCGAGGCCCTGCTGCGAGCCGTTGACGACGACGATCTGCTCGACCTCGCAGCGGACGCTGCGTGATCGCCACAGATAACCCTGCAGCGCGGTGCGCAGCCGGAGCGATCCGCAGGGGTCATCATAGGCGAGCCGCGCGGGCCTGCGCGCCATCGCCGCGGTCACGGCCTTCTTCCAGGCCAGCACCGGGAAGTCCGATGGCGAGAGCTCGCCATAGCGGAAGTTGGCAACGAGCCCGTGCGGCGGCTCGATCCAGCGCGGCGGGTCCTGCCGCAGCCCCTCGCCGAAGCGCGACAGGTGCACCTTGCGCGCCGGCGCATGCGAGGCGAGGCGCGTGCGTCCGCGCTCGACGACGGCGCGGGCGACGCGCGGCCGGGCGCCATGGCGTGTCTCGATGAAGCCTTCGGCCGCAAGCTGCTCGTAGGCGACGGTGACGGTCGAGCGCGCTACGCCCATCTCGCCGGCGAGCGCGCGCGAGGACGGCAGCTGGCCGTCGGTGCCATACACCCGCGCCATGATCTGATCGCGCAGTGCCTCATAGATCTGGCGCGCGCCGATGTGGCCGGCGCGCGCGCCGGGATTGGTTTGCATCCGGGTCATTCACATTCCGGGCCGAATGGACAAGGTCGGAATGTGTTTCTAACCCTGGTCGCCGAGAGTTGCGACGAAAGGCTTGCCGTAGGGGTAAAAATGTTCCTTGCGGCCCTGGTCCCAGAGCGCCCTGAACCCGGGCGCGGTGATGTCCCAATCCGGACGGCACGTCATGGTGACTGCGCGCAGGTCCTGGCGAAGCTCTTCGACGGTCGGACGTCCGAAGAACCAGTAGCCGTTGTAGATCTTGTGAATGCGCAAGCGGGGCTCCAGCACGATGACATGCGGAATCATCGGATTGTGGACGGGATCGGTGTATTCGGCGATGTCGAGGTCCTTCTGAACGATCCGCCTGGGATCGGAGAGAAAGGGCCAGTGCGCGCCCGCGCCGCCGCGGTATTCGTTGGTCTCGGTGATGTTGTCGGTGGTGATTGTGACCAGCCGGCAATAGCCGACCTCCATTTCGCGATGAAGCTGCAACAGGCCTTCGGTCTGGCGGCGATCTTTCGGACAGAAGCCGCCGCGGCCGAGAACGACAATCATGGGATCGCCTCCCTGCAGCTCGGAGAGCTTGCGGTGCTTGCCGGTGTGATCGCTGAGCTCGTAATCCGGGAAGGTTGCTCCCGGCACCATGTCAGTCCGCATCAAACTCTCCCATGTCTAGAGATCGATCACGACGTCGCCCTGCGGCTGCGCGCAGCAGATCAGGACATTGCCCTCGGCCGGTGCGTCGAGCGGATTGGGCGCATAGCTCACCGTGCCCGCCACGAGCCCGCTCTCGCAATTGTGGCACACGCCGGTCCGGCACGACCAGCGCACGGGGACGTCGCAGGCCTCGGCGAGCTCGAGCAGGCTGGCATAGGTTGGACCCCAGCAGACATTGAGGCCGCTGCGCGCGAACGACACCATCGGCCCCGGGCCCGGTGCCCCGGCCGGGAGATGCGCGGGCATTTTCGGCGCCGCCGCGATGCCGGGCGTCAGCGACGGTTGGGAGCCGAACAACTCGGTGTGGATGCGATCGGGCGTGACGCCCAATGCGGCGAGGCCGGTCGTCAGATCGCTCATGAAAGCGGCCGGGCCGCACAGATAGAAGTCGCCGTCGCGCGGCACGTCGAGCCGCTCCAGCAGAGGCGCATCCAGACGCCCGGCCGTGTCGTAATCCACCTCGGCGCGATCGTCAGGATCGGGCGCGCTGTAGCAGACATGGCTGTGATGATGCGGCAGTCCGGCCAGCAGTCCGCGCACCTCGGCGGCGAATGCATGCTCGCGGCCGTTGCGGGTGCCGTGCAGCCACCAGACCTCTCGCGTCGATCCTTCTGCGGCGAGCGCGTGAAGCATTGCGAGCACGGGCGTCACGCCGATCCCGGCACTCAGCAACGCAATGGGCCGTGCATCCTGCCGCAGCGTGAAGCTGCCACGCGGCGCGCCGAGCTGCACGACGTCGCCGATCCGGAGCTCATCGGCGATATATTGGCTGGCCGCTCCGTGTGCCTCCCGCTTGATGCTGATGCGATAGGATGCGGCATCGGCGCGGCGCGACAGCGAATAGCTGCGCGTCATCGCGGCCGTGGCGGAAGGACCGAGCCGCACGATCACGAATTGGCCGGGCAGGGCGGCCGCCACGGCATGCCCGTCCTGGGGATCGAGGACCAGCGACGTCACGTTGCCGCTCTCGGCGATCTTGCGCGAGACGCGAAACGGCCGGAAGCCGCGCCAGGCCGGAGGCGGACTTGCGGCCGGGCCAAGTCCGGCGTTTCCCCCTGCCGCATGGCCGGCGTGCTGCTGGTCGAGCAGCGCTCCGAATGAATGACGCCAGCCGCGGCTCAGCGCCGGAATTTTCAACGCGCGTTCGAGACGTTCGCGCGGGTGCGGGGGCAGGTAAAGCAGCGCATTGATCTCGAACACGCTCATGCGCTCGGGGCCATCAGCGACTTGCGTGATCTCGTCGCCGGCCTCGACGTCGCCTTCCTCGATCACACGGAAATAGAAACCCGGGCGGCCGTGCCTGACGAGCAGCGCGGCCATGTCCGGCTCCTCCATGCGAATGCCGAGCCGGTAGCAAGTGACGCGCGGCTGCGTCACCTCGAACAGGGCAGAGCCGATCTTGTAGCGGTCTCCGATGCAGACCTCGGTGTCGGCGAGGCCCTCGACGGTAAAATTCTCGCCGAACTGACCATAAACGAGGTTCGATCGGCCCAGATGTTTCTGCCAGTAGCGATAGGAGTCGTCCTGGTAGACGAACACGGCACGCTGCTCGCCGCCATGACCGGCCGTGTCGCCCTGGCCGTCGCCGTCGATGTTGAGCCGGCGCACCCTGCGCGGGCCGGTGACGGGCGCTTTCCAGATGCCGGTATGAACGGTCCTGCCTTGCCAGGCGACGTCGCGCGGCAAGCCGACATTGACGGACAGCAAACGTGCCATGGGCGTTTTCCCGGCGGGTTCCAGATCGCGGCATTGTCAATCTGCATCCAAGTCGGATTTTTGGCGCGTTAGTCGTTGTTAGACGTTGCGAGGGGAGCCTTGCCCCCGCCCGACTGTGCGCCAATCTGAGGGCTGGAAACCGCAAGGACGGGAGGTCGCGATGGATGATCAGGCGAAGCTGGCGGCGCTGCAGCGTCATTGGGCTGCGTCCGACGCGAACGATTTCGAGGCCGAGCACGACATCTATCGCGAGGACGCCGTGCTCGACTATCCGCAATCCGGCGAGCGCATCCATGGTCGCAGGAAGATCCAGGAAAGCCGTTTCGTGCAGCCGAACAAGAAGCGCTTCACGGTCCGGCGGATCGTCGGTGGCGGCGATCTCTGGGTGAGCGAGTTCGTCCTGAGCTATGACGGCGTGCCGTCCTACGTCGTCAGCATCATGGAATTCCGCGAGGGATTGGTGGCGCACGAGACGCAGTATTTCGGCGACCGGTTCGATCCGTCACCGTCGCGTGCGCATCTCGAGATTGTGGGGTAGGCTGCGAGCCGCTCACCCCGTCATTGCGAGCGCAGCGAAGCAATCCAGAATCCCTCCGCGGCGACACTCTGGATTGCTTCGCTGCGCTCGCAATGACGATGTTGATGCCGTTGCGCACTCAACAATGCTCTCGTGCCCCTGACGCAGCGCAGCGCCCCTTAGCGGTGCGCTGCAGAGCCGGGGCCCATGCGGCAGCGGAGCGCGGAGCCTTCTGGGTCCCGGCTCTGCGCAGCAGCCATAGCGCGTCGAAGACGCGCGTGAACGCGCTCTTGGCACGCTGCAGCGCGTCCGGGACACGAGAGCTGTGCACGACCGCTTAACCAAGTACGGCAAGACGGAACCCGATGCGGCGGCTGGTCGCATGTCTCTCGCCTTGATTCCGTCCGACCCATCTTTATGTCTGATGCGAACAAGAATCCGGGCCCCTCTGGCGAGGACGCCGACGAATGTCGGCAAACCTCGCGATGTCGGATGACCTGTCCCGCGCGAATGCGATGGATCGGCCGATCGTCGGGCCTTCTCGAGTTCCTTCCGACCCATCGTCCCCATCGCAGCTCCGTGCGGCCATTTGGCAAGATTGAGGAGCAACGATGTCTGACGCCACTTCAAAACCCATCGAAATCGAGATCACCGAGCCGTCCAGCCTGAACGAGCAGGCGGCGGTGGCGCTGGTCATCGCCGGCGCGCTGGTCGCCGTGGCTGACCGGCGGGTCTCGCCGGTCGAGCGCGACGAGGTGATCCGTTTCATCCGGGACCGCGGCTTGGCGCCGCACATCAGCGACGAGCGGCTGTTGTCGATGTTCGACGAGCTGGCGGAACGATTGGAGGAGCCGGACTTTGCCAATGTGGTGATCGACACGTTGCGGCCGGTTTCGAACATGCCGCTCTCGTCCCATCTGATGGAATTGTCGGAGCGCGTCGCGGCTGCCGACGAGGACGTGCATCCGCATGAGGTGCAGGCGATCAAGCTGTTGCGCCTGCTGACCCTGGTGTTGCCGCGTGCAAAACCGGTCGGCCCGGGCGCGGCGAGCGCCGCCAAACAGGAGTGAGCATGAGCGCAGCTTCGGACGAGTCGACGACTGTAAACGAGGGCACCACCGGCCAGATGGCCGGCGGTGACCCGCGTCCGACAAGCTCGTCCATCGCCTGCCGCCGCGCATGAGCGACACCGTCACCTATCTGCTCAAGCCGTCCAGCCGCTGGGTCAGGATTCCCTCCGGCGCGCTGCTCGTCGTCGGCGGCGTGCTGTCGTTCCTGCCGGTGCTCGGCGTCTGGATGCTGCCGCTCGGCCTTGCACTGCTCGCCGAAGACGTGCCCGCGCTGCGCTCCTCGCGCGCAAAGGTCCTGGATTGGGTCGAGCGGAAGAAGCCGCAATGGCTCGATCCGTCCGCATCGAAAAATGATCAATCATGATTGAGTTCATCACCGCAGACGCGCTGACCGCTCTGCTTCAGGTCGTCCTGATCGACCTCGTGCTCGCCGGCGACAATGCCGTCGTCATTGGCCTTGCCGCCGCCGGCCTGCCGGCCGAGCAGCGCCGGCGCGCCATCGTCGTCGGCATCGTCGCCGCCACCGCCTTGCGCATCGTCTTTGCCGGCGTCGCGACCCAGCTCTTGCAGGTGATCGGCCTCCTGCTCGCCGGCGGCGTGCTGCTCTTGTGGGTGTGCTGGAAGATGTGGCGCGAGCTGCGCGAGCAGTCCGCGCATGCGAGCCAGCTCGCGTTCAGTCGCGGCGGTAACGCCGGCACCGCAGATGTGCCGCGCAAAACCTTCGGGCAGGCGGCGTTGCAGATCGTGGCAGCCGACGTCTCGATGTCACTCGATAACGTGCTCGCCGTTGCCGGCGCCGCGCGCGAGCATCCCTACATCCTCGCCTTCGGCCTGCTGCTCTCGGTCGCGATGATGGGCGTTGCGGCCGATTTGCTCGGCCGCGTGCTTCAGAAGCAGCGCTGGATCGCCTATGTCGGCCTCGCCATCATCGTTTACGTCGCCTTCGAGATGATCTATCGCGGCTCGCTCGAGCTTGCGCCTGTGATCGCGAGTCTCTAAGCCGACGCGTCCTGCCTGCAATCCGGAGTGATCAATGACGTCCGAACCCAAAGCACATTCGGCCATGCCTTCGCCGCGGCCGCAGATCGGCCCGTTCGCCCAGTTGATCTTCGGCTCGCGCTGGCTGCAGGTGCCGCTCTATGTCGGCCTCATCATCGCGCAGGGCGTCTACGTGCTGCTGTTCCTGAAGGAGCTCTGGCACCTCGTCGTGCATTCGTTCGACGCCAGCGAGCAGCAGATCATGCTCGTCGTGCTCGGACTGATCGACGTCGTCATGATCTCGAACCTCCTGGTGATGGTGATCGTGGGCGGTTATGAGACCTTCGTCTCGCGCCTGAACCTGAACGGCCATCCCGACGAGCCGGAATGGCTCAGCCACGTCAATGCCAGCGTGCTCAAGATCAAGCTTGCGATGGCGATCATCGGCATCTCCTCGATCTCGCTGCTGCGGACCTTCATCGAGGCCGGCAATCTCGGCACCACGCGCAGCAATTTCACCGAGGGCGGCGTGATGTGGCAGGTCTTGATCCACCTGACCTTCATCATCTCCGCGATCGGCATAGCCTGGGTCGACCGTCTCAGCGAGAACGGGCACCGCAAGGAGGCGCGTCACCGCTGAGCCCGTGCGAGTCAGGCGGTCTGCGGATAGGCCGCGTTCTCGCGCCGCTCGCGCTCGCCGAGCTCACGCACCAGCTCCTGGAGGAAGGACTCGGTGTAGTCGGGCAGGGTACGCTCGGCGCGGACATAGATGCCGAGGTCGGACCACAGCGGGCTGCCGGCATTGTC
Organism: Bradyrhizobium sp. B117; assembly: GCF_038969555.1. Taxonomy (NCBI): domain Bacteria; kingdom Pseudomonadati; phylum Pseudomonadota; class Alphaproteobacteria; order Hyphomicrobiales; family Nitrobacteraceae; genus Bradyrhizobium; species Bradyrhizobium sp. B117. Next base: position 6,178,865 of record NZ_CP152414.1, on the reverse strand, counting down.
GAGCGGCAGGAACACGAGCTGGCTGTCGCGCGATAGCCTGTTGATGCCGAGCTGGGTCTGGAACGCGACGCCGACGCCGCGCGCGGCGAGCTCGCGCATCAGGTCGATCGAGTTGGCCTGGATCGCCGGCTCCGGCGTCTCCGGAAGCTGGGCGATCAGCGGCTGGAGCAGATGATAGATCGACAGCTCCGGCAGCGCGTGGATGACGGGAAAGGCGAGGCACTGCGCCAGCGTCACCGTCTTGCGGCGCGCCAGCGGATGCTCGCGGCCGACGAGGGCGCCAAGGCGAAACCGCTTCAAGGCGACCTGGCGCAGATCGGGCGGATGTTTCAGCGCGATGGCGATGCCGATGTCGGCTTCGCCGCGGCTGAGCGCCTCCAGCACGTCCGACGATCCCTTCACCTCAAGGGTGAAGCTGACGCGGCGGGCGCGGCCGCGATGCGCGGCGATCAGATCCGGCAGCACCGATTCCGTCAGCGACTCGATGCAGGCGATGCTGACGGTGCCGTGCCAGGTGCCGGACAGGGAGGCGACGTCCGAGCGGAAGCGGTCGAGGTCCTGGAGTACGTTCATGACGTGCCGGGCCAGCATCTCGCCGACCGTCGTCAGCGTCAGCCCGCGCGCATTGCGCTCGAACAAGGGCGATCCAACCTCTTGCTCCAGCTTGAGAATCTGGCGGCTGACGGCCGAGGAGGCAACGTTCAGGACGCGTGCCGCAGCGCGGATCGAGCCGGTGCGGCGGACGGCGTGGAAATACTGGATGGACGGTGAGTGAAAGCGCATGGGATCCCCAGTCGACTATAGCCGTTGCCGAAACGGCATCAATATGTACGACATTCTCTGCTTTTCGAGAGCGCTGCTCGTCTCTAGGTTCGCCGCCGGCTCGATCAGGCCCCAAGCGGGACGCGGGCCTTGCGCAACGACGCGTCAGGGGATCTTGGGGTGGGCGAGAACATTGCTTGCGAGCGGCAGCACGGGCCGGATACGCGTCTGGTCGATCGCCGACGGGCGGCCGCTTATGTCGGCGTGACTGCCGGGCGCTTCGAGCAATTGGTGCGCGACAATGTCGTGCCGCCGCCGGTCATGGTGGACAGCAAGCGGCGCTGGCCGATCGCCTTGCTCGACGTCGCGAGGGAAGCGGTCGTCAGCAGCATGCCGTGCCTGCCGCCCGTCACGGCCGACGCCACGCCGGAGGCGGGTCCCTGCGAGCGCGATCCTGCGCCCTCGCACGAATTGCCGGATCAGGCCTGGTTCGAGCAGCGCGCACGGTTCGTGCAGCGCGTGCGCCGATCGCTGCTCTCGGGCAACGAGATCCGGCTTCTTCGCGAGTTCAAGCTGCTCAAGCAGAGCCAGATCAGCATGTTCGGCTACTACGGTAGTTTTGAAGCGCTGATGGTGCGCGGCTACATCGTCGAGATCGAGCGCAAGCCGCCGTCGAGCCGCCCGCTCGTGACCTATCGCCTGACCGAGCGTGGCGCGCAGGTGGTGTCGGCGCTGAAGGACGAGCCGCTCGTCTGACCGGCTATTTGAGAATCTCGCAGACGGTCGGATGTGATCCGCTGTCCGACTGCGCGCCTGCGGCCGTGACGCCCCGCCACCACGCCTCCAGCGCATCGCGGTCGCAGCCGAGCCTGACGCTCATGCCGCCGGCGAACTTGATCCAGTCGGCGAAATGGCCCTTGCCGACGGCGATGACGACGGGAATGTCGGCATTGAGTGCGCGCTCGATCAGATAGGCGAGGCCCTTGCCGTCGCGCTCGCGCTTGCCGAAGCGATTGATGATGACGAGGTCGGCGCCGTGGGTGAGGGCATCGGCGATACGCTCGGCGGTGTTCTGAAGGCGCGTAAGATCAAGGCGGCAACCTTGCGCGGCCGGATCGAAAGCCTGGGCAAGCAGCAGCTTCTCGCCGCTGTGTAGCAGCACCGCCGAAAGGCTGGAGTCAGCGCATTGGCCGGCCTGCACCATGCCGACGACGCGGTGGCCGCGTGCTCTCAAATCCGCGGCGAAGTCGCGCAGGACGGCGTCGGGATCCTGATGCGGCTCGTAGACGAGGGCGCCGAGGTCGCATTGCGCATCGAACATGGTGCATCTCGCTTCACAGCCAATGAATGGGAGCCGCGGCGGTTCCGCCGCGGCCCTGTTGTCGGTTCAGGCCGCCGGCGGGCCGTTGATGATCTGGAGCTGGGTGAATTCGGCGAGGCCTTCCTCGGCGAATTCGGTGCCGATGCCCGACTGCTTGGCGCCGCCGAACGGGATGTGCGGGGCCATGTCGAGATGCTTGTTGATCCAGACCGTGCCGGACTCGAGCTGGGTCGCGACCTCGTGCGCGCGCTTGATGTCGGACGACCAGACCGAGGCGCCGAGGCCGTAGGTGGTGGCATTGGCGCGGCGGATCACGTCGTCCTTGTCGGAATATTTGATCAGCGGCAGCACCGGGCCGAACTGCTCCTCGTCGACCAGCTTCGAGCCTTCCTGGATGTCGCGCACGATGGTCGGCTCGATGAAATAGCCCGGGCGGTCCATCGCAGCGCCCCCGGCCACCACCTTGCCGTTCCTGTGCGCGTCCTCGAGGAACGCCTTCACCTTCTCGTACTGCATCTTGTTCTGAAGAGGACCGAGTTTTGTTCCTTGCTTGGAGCCATCGTCCACGACGGTATTCTTCGCGATGGCGACCAGCTCGTCGCAAAGCTCGTCATAGACGGATTCGTGCACATACAGCCGCTTGATGGCAAGGCAGACTTGCCCGGAATTCTGGAACGCGCCTTCGAAAATGCCGGGCGCGACCTTCTTCGGGTCGACGTCGTCGAGCACGATGCCGGCATCGTTGCCGCCGAGCTCGAGCGTGATGCGCTTGAGCGTCTGCGCCGCGCTCGCCATCACCTTCTGTCCCGTGGCCGTGGAGCCGGTGAAGGAGATCTTGCGGATATCGGGGTGCTTGGTCATCTCGCCGCCGAGATCGTTGGCGTCGGTGATGAAGTTGAGCACGCCCTTCGGCACGACGTCCTTGATCAGCTCGGCGAAGCGCAGCGTCGCCAGCGGCGTGGTCGGCGCCGGCTTGACCACCAGCGTGTTGCCGGCGAGCAGCGCGGAAGGGAGCTTGAAGGCGAGGATCAGGAGCGGATAGTTCCAGGGGATGATGGCGCCGACGACGCCGAGCGGACGGCGATAGGCCTCGACCTTGCGGTCGCCGGAATTCTCGATCACCTTCATCGGCAGTTCGAGCGAGCCGAGATAGCGGAAGAAGGCGGCCATGCCGAGCACTTCGCCGGTGGCATCCGCCAGCGGCTTGCCCTGCTCGGAGGTGAGCAGGCGCGCGAGCTCGGCGGAATTGGCCTCGATCACATCGGCCATCTTGATCACGACCTTGCGGCGGTCTTCCATCGGCGTTGCGGCCCAGGCGGGGTAGGCGGCCTTCGCGGCGGCCACGGCCGCATCTAACTGGGACTTGGAGGCGCGCGGGCACTGCGCCAGCACCTCTTCGGTCGCGGGATTGAGAACCGGCATGGTCATGTCGCCGGGCACCATCTTGCCGTCGATGAGAAGATTGAAGTCACTCATTGGCTTTGCGCTCCCTTGCAGAAACGGGCCGTTCGGGGCCTCGTTATATCGAACTATATATCACGCATCCGTCTGACCGGCCATGGCGGCGGGCTCGATCAATTCCAGAAAAAGCGGGCTGGACGCGGGTGGACTTATCGATATATCGTAACGGATATAGCGAGGTGTGCTTTCGGGACTGACGATGGAAATCAAGGTGAGGCAGCTCACGACCTGCGCGGTGGCGGCCGACGGCGGCGCGATCTCGCTGGGCTTCGAGGATGTGGCGGGCAATTCGGCCGCCGTCAGCGTCTCGCTCAACCAGGTCGGCGCCCTCATCATGACACTGCCCGGACTGCTCGAGACGGCGCTCAAGGCCCGCTACGGCGACCAGAGCCTGCGCTACGCCTATCCGCTGGCGTCCTGGGCGCTCGAACAGTCGACCGACACGACCCAGCGCATCATCACGCTCCAGACCGAGGACGGTTTCAAGGTCCGCTTCTCGATCCCGAAGGCGGAGCAAAGCCTGCTTGGCGAAGCGCTGACCCAGCCGATGCCGGAGATGTCGGTGCGGCCGAACTAGGGCTTAATCGACCTTCGAGCGCTCGATTTCACTCAAATAAGCGGCCCACTCAAATTCAAAGGGCCCGAGGTCGAGCTGAGAAGCAGCATCAGATCCATTTTCATACGCGAAAGCGGACCACTGCACGCCGCGTGCGGTTCGCGAAACATGAGCAGTAATGGCGCCACAAGCGAAGCCGCCGCATTCTGGGCAGACAAACAGAGCCACACGGTGACCGCCGGCAGGGACATCTGAAGTCAACATAGCCGAGGTCCTCTTGTTGACCCGCCGAGCTATCTCTCGTTCGAACTGCGGGTTCGAGAGAGAGCCACACATATCGAATTCGACGGCCCGGGTGGCCTCGAAGAGAGAGAGACCGTTGACGACGAAATCAAATGAGTGCCGCTCCAGCTTCTGCGGATCTGTGCGGCCGATCCGACGAAGGGCTATAATTTTTATCTGATCCGTCAACTCGGCCCATCCGTTCACGATTTGCGGGAACGGGCGATGTCGCTCTTGAGCGCTTCCAGGTCCTTGTGGACCGCGCGTGCAGCGTCGCGCTCGATCTTCCGGTAGCGTGCGACAAGCTTTTCGCCGAACGGCGTGAGCATGGCGCCGCCGCCGTTCTTGCCGCCGGCCTGCGGCTCGACCGCGGGATGTCGGCAGATACGATTGATCTCGTCGACGAGGTCCCAGGCGCGCTTGTAGGACATGTCCATGGCCCGGCCAGCCGCCGAGATCGAACCCTGCTCGCGGATCTGCTCCAGCAGCTCGATCTTGCCGGGCCCGATCCGATCCTCGCTGTCGAGGTCGATGCGGAGGCTGAGTTGGGGAAGCGATTTGGCGCTCACGCGCGACATGACGGGGTCTCTGATGATTGCAGCGCAGATTGCCACTCTTGCTCGCCGCGGACAAGGCGAGCGCGGCAGGCCACATCACCGCACGGCATGCATCTCCAGAAACGCCTTCACGCCGGTGACAGTGCCCGTATCCGACGGCACGTAGCCGGGCAGGGTGGCGACGGCGGCGCGAAAATCGGCGCTGCGGATGATTTCGAGAATGCGCTGCATCGGCGCGGTATCGAGGAAGGCGCGCTTGCAGACGAAGAAATAATCCTCGGTGAGGATGCGGATGAAATCGAGGCCGAAGTGGCGCGCGGCGGCTTCGACGCCGAAGCTCGCATCCGCCATGCCGCTCGCGACATAGGCGGCGACCGCGGCGTGGGTGAACTCGATCTGCTGCGCGCCGTTGATGCGGCTCTCGTCGATGCCGTTCGCTGCGAGCAGCTGGTCGAACAACAGGCGCGTGCCGGAATCATGGTCGCGATTGACGAAGCGGACATTTGGCTTGGTCAGGTCATGAAGCGAAGCGATCCGCAACGGATTGCCGCGCGCGACCATCAGGCCCATCTCGCGCGTGACGAAACTGATGATGCGGTCCTCGCGCGGATCGAGCCATTCGCGTGCCGCCTTGATGCCCTGGGCGCGCAGCGCGCCGTGTGGCAGGTGCAGGCCGGAGAGATCGCACGCGCCCTGTGCCAGCGAGACCAGCGAATGCTGGTTGCTGACATAGCGCAGATCGACGCCGATGCCGGGCTCGCGGTCGAGGAATTCGCGCAGCTTGGCCACCGCAAAGCCGTGGCTGGCATGCACGCGGATCACGGAGGGGCGCTGCTCGAGGAACGGCTTGATCTCGCTTGCGAGCTCCTGCGCGAGGTTCTCGAGCTGAGGGCCGAGCCGCGCCTGCATGCGCTCGCCGGCCCACACCAGCCGCTCGCCGAATGGCGTGAGTTTCGAGCCCTTGCCGCGCTGGGTCTCGACCAGCGGCGTGCCGAAGAACTCCGACCATTGCTCGATCAGATTCCAGACATGTCGGTAGGAGAGGTGCGCATCGCTGGCGGCGCTGGTGATCTTCCCAGTCTTCCGGATCTCGTTGAGCACGCCGAGCATGACGACGGCGGTGCGCGGGCTGCCCTCGCGGCGAAACCGCCACACGGCCTCGATCTCGATCTGAAGCATCTGATATCCTTATGAACTGCGCTTCATATGTAGTGCGTCCATTTGCAGAAGATATCATATTTACTGCAGTCAATAGGAGCCTAGTCTGGCATACCAGATCAGGAGGAAATATGATGTCTGTTGCATATGACTTTGCGCATTCGCCGGCCATCGAGTTCATGGCCCGGCCGCAGCATCTGCTCATCGACGGCCGCCGCGTCCCCGCGAGCTCCGGCCGTACCTTCAAATCCCTCAATCCCGCCACCGGGCAGGTCATCGCCACCATCGCCGAGGGCGGCGAGGCCGATGTCGAGCATGCGGTCGCGGCCGCGCGCCGGGCGTTCGAGGGCCCGTGGCGCACGATGCGGGCGTCCGAGCGCGGCCAAATCCTGCTGCGCTGGGCCGACCTGCTCAAGCGCAACGCCGAAGAGATCATCGAGCTCGAGTCGATCGACGCCGGCAAGCCGATCTCCGCGACGATGCGCCAGGACTTTCCGGCTGCCGTCGACACGCTGACCTATTACGCCGGCTGGGCCGACAAGATCAGCGGCGACGTCGTGCCGGTGCGCGACGATGCCCTGACCTACACCATGCGCGAGCCGGTCGGCGTGGTCGCGGCGATCGTGCCGTGGAATTTCCCGCTGATGATCGGCATGTGGAAGCTCGCCCCGGCGCTGGCCTGCGGTTGCACGATCGTGATGAAGCCGGCCGAGCTGACTTCGCTGTCGGCGCTGCGCATCGCCGAGCTCGCGCTCGAAGCGGGTCTTCCGGCGGGCGTCTTCAATGTCGTGACCGGGCCGGGCCGCATCGTCGGCGACGCGCTGGTCAATCACCCTGATGTCGACAAGGTCACCTTCACCGGCTCGCCCGGCGTGGGCCGCGGAATCATGAAAGGCGCGGCGAGCAACTTCAAGCGCGTCTCGCTCGAGCTCGGCGGCAAGTCGGCCAATGTCATCTTCGACGATGCCGATCTCGAAGCGGCCAGCAAGGCGGCAGCCTCCGGCATTTTCTTCAATGCCGGTCAGGTGTGCTCGGCCGGCTCCCGCGTGCTGGTGCAGGAGAAGGCCTATGACGAGGTCGTCGAGCGCCTCGCGGCGCGCGCGAAGTCGATCAAGATCGGCGATCCGCTCGACCGCAAGACGGCGCTCGGTCCTGTCATCTCCGAGAAGCAGATGAAGTCGATCCTCGACTATGTCGACATCGGCCGGAAGGAAGGCGCAAGTCTCGTCACCGGCGGCGAGAAGGTCGGCGAGCGCGGCTATTTCATCAGCCCGACCGTGTTCGCCGATGTCGCGCACGAGATGCGGATCTCGCAGGAGGAGATCTTTGGCCCCGTCGTCAGCGTCATCAAGTTCGCCGACGAGGCCGATGCTTTGCGGATCGCCAACGGCACGGCCTATAGCCTCGCCGCCGGCGTCTGGAGCCGCGACATCGGCAGGCTCCAGCGTTTCGCCAAGCGGGCGCGGGCCGGCACGGTCTGGATGAACACCTATGGTTATACCGACGTGCGCCTGCCCTGGGGCGGCGAGCGCGACTCCGGCCTCGGCCGCGAGCACGGCACCGCCGCGCTCGACAATTTCACCGAGCCGAAGGCTGTCTGGATGAATCTGGCCGTCTGATCACCTCCCGATCGGCAAATCCTGAGCCCGCCTGATCCGGTCAGGCGGGCTCTTTTTTCGAGATCGATAAGATTGTCCGTATTCGGCTCAGCGGCCGCAAACCCTCCCGACAAGAAGCGCGGCGCCTTAAACCAGAGGTTTGGAACCGGCCTGCATCCTGCCCGCAAAGGGCAGGGCATCAGCATGACTATTCTCAAGGAGACCGTCGTGGCGGTTGCGGGAGTCTACGCGCTCCTGTTCGCCTGCGACGCATTGTTCGGCGTCGGCGAGACGCGTTTCGACGACGACTATTACAGCGCCAGCTTCTACGCGCCGAAGCCGAAGGAGTTTCGGTTCGCAAGCGACACGCCGCCGGCGGTGCGCGTGAGCGAAGCGTTCGCGCAGTTTGCGCCGAGCGAAGCCAAGCCGACCAGGCGTTACTCGGCGCTGACGACGATCATCCGCTGACGCCTCACTCGCCCTGGATCCATTCGGCCACCCCGCGCCACAGCGTGTCGCGGTGGTCAGGGCGGAAGAAGCCGAAATGGCCGATGGCCTTGGCGCCGACGTCTGACGGTTTTACGGTCAACACTTCCGGCTTGATCGCGGTGAATCCGCTGGTGAGCAGCTCGACCGCGGACCGCGTCGCCCAGGGGTCGTCGGAGAAGCACAGCGCGCGCAGCTCGCCCTTGAATTTCGCAAAATTCTCCAGCGCCGGCAGCTTTGAATCGAAGAGATAGCGCGGGCTCGAGACCCACTCGGCCCATTGCAGGAAGACGCCCTTGGGCAGGTCCTCGCCGATGCCCACCCAGCCCGGCGCATAACCGAGCGCATGCGCCAGCGGCACGCCGACGAAATTCATGAAGGCGAACACGCGGTATTTCTCCGGCGAGGTCATCAGCCGCCACGTCGCGGCCTGCGAGGCCACGAGGGCGGCGCGGGAGATCTCGCTGTTGTTCGCGAGCAGCCCCAGTGCCTGGCCGCCGAAGGAGTGGCCGACATAGGCGAGCGGCAGGGTGTGATAGCGCTCGCGCATCCAGCGCACCGCGGCGGTGACGTCGAGCGCGGCCCAGTCCGACATCGAGGCCTTGAAGCCGACCAGCGATTTCGGCTGGTTGTAGCCGACCATCGCCGGCAGGCGGGAGCCGCCGATGCCGCGGTAGTCGTAAGTGAGCACCGCGCAGCCGCGATGGGCGAGATAGGAGGCAAGGCCGCGATAGATCTTGCGCGGCACGGCGGTGGCCGAATTGATCAGGACGGCATGGCGCTTGGCGCCGCGCGGCAGAAACAGGGTGCCGGCCAGCCCATACCCGTCGGCCGCCGGGAAGCTGATCTCGTCGATGAAAACATCGTCCAGTGCCGCATCCATGGGCGGAAGGTGTCTTGCCGGTTTCCTCTGCAATCCCTAGCAAATGCGAATTCGGCTTTGGCCGCAAGGGTTTGCAATGCGAAACGGATTTACAACTGGCGATGTTGTGCCAGCCTGTGTATAAGGCGGCCCTCGCAACCCATAGATCAGGTTGCACTTTTTTGCTTCACGGAGAGATTGCGATGTCCGAGCGGTGGACGCCCGAGTCCTGGCGCAGCAAGCCGGTGCTACAGGTGCCCGATTATCCCGACGCCAAGGCCCTGGCCGACGTCGAGGCGCAGCTTGCGACCTTTCCGCCGCTGGTGTTCGCCGGCGAGGCGCGCAATCTGAAGAAGGCCTTGGGCCGCGTGGCGGCCGGCGAGGCCTTCCTGCTCCAGGGCGGCGACTGCGCCGAGAGCTTTGCCGAGCACGGCGCCAACAACATCCGCGACTTCTTCCGCGTGCTCCTGCAGATGGCGGTCGTGCTGACCTATGCCGGCGCCGTCCCCGTGGTGAAGGTCGGCCGCATCGCCGGCCAGTTCGCAAAGCCCCGCTCGTCGCCGACCGAGAAGCTGAACGGCATCGAGCTGCCGAGCTATCGCGGCGACATCGTCAACGACATCGCCTTCACCAAGGAAGCGCGCGTTCCGGATCCGCAGCGCCAGCTGATGGCCTATCGCCAGTCGGCCGCGACGCTGAACCTGCTGCGCGCCTTCGCGACCGGCGGCTACGCCAATCTCGGCAGCGTGCATGAATGGATGCTCGGCTTCCTGAAGGACTCGCCGCAGTCACGTCGCTACAAGGAATTGGCCGACCGCATCTCGGATGCGCTCAACTTCATGCGCGCCTGCGGCCTCGATCTCGAAAGCCACCCCGAGCTGCGGGCCACCGATTTCTACACCAGCCACGAGGCGCTTCTGCTCGGCTACGAGCAGGCCATGACCCGGGTCGATTCCACCACCGGCGACTGGTACGCGACCTCGGGCCACATGATCTGGATCGGCGACCGCACCCGCCAGCTCGACCACGGCCATGTCGAATATTTCCGCGGCATCAAGAACCCGATCGGCCTGAAATGCGGCCCCTCGCTCAAGCCCGACGAGCTGTTGAAGCTGATCGACGTGCTCAACCCCGACAACGAGCCGGGCCGGCTGACGCTGATCGGCCGCTTCGGCTCCGACAAGATCGGCGAGCACCTGCCGAACCAGATCCGCGCCGTCCAGCGCGAGGGCAGGGTGGTGGTCTGGTCGTGCGATCCCATGCACGGCAACACCATCACCTCCACCACCGGCTACAAGACGCGGCCGTTCGACCGCATCCTGTCCGAGGTGAAGTCGTTCTTCGCGATCCACGCCGCCGAAGGCACCCATGCCGGCGGCGTGCATCTGGAGATGACCGGCAAGGACGTCACCGAATGCCTCGGCGGCGCCCGCGCGATCACGGACGAGGATCTCAACGACCGCTATCACACGGTCTGCGATCCCCGCCTCAATGCCGAGCAATCCATCGACATGGCTTTCCTGGTCGCCGAGCTGCTCAAGCAGGAACGCGCCGGCAAGGTCAAGCCGATGCCGGCCGCAGCGGGGCTCTAAGAGCTTGCTGCGGATCTGGAAGGCCACGATCAATTCGCGCAACGGTCTGGCCTTTGCGTTCCGCTCGGAGCAGGCCGTCCGCGAGGAGATCTTTGCGCTCCTGTTGTCGCTGCCGCTGGCCTGGCTCGTCGCCGCGACCGCGATGCGCGCGGTCGAGCTGGTCTGCTCGGTCGCGTTCGTGCTGGTGGTTGAGCTGCTCAACACCGCGATCGAGAAGCTCGCCGACCGCCTCACCATGGATCACGACAAGCAGATCGGGCGGGTCAAGGACATGGGCTCGGCCGCGGTCGGCGTCGCGCTGCTGATGGCCGGCGCGTTCTGGATCATTGCCATCGTCGAGCGATTGGGGTTCCTCTAGCGAGGAGAATATCCATTGCGCATAGGCGCCCGAGGTCCCTTCACCTCTCCCCAACGGGGAGAGGTCGGTTTGCGTCTCGCGATGCGGAGCATCGTCGAGCGCAAAGCGGGTGAGGGGGCTTGGCTCCCAAGAGAGACCGTAACCCCTCACCCGGATCGCATCCCCGATGCGCTCCGACCTCTCCCTTCGGGAGAGGTGACGGAGAGCGCGCCATGACCGAACGTCTCAACGCATTCGCGGTCACGCTCGCCCAGCTCAATCCGGCCATGGGCGATATCGAGGGCAACGCCGCCAAGGCACGGGCCGCGCGCGCGCAGGCAGCCGCGGACGGTGCCGATCTCGTGCTGTTTCCGGAATTGTTCATCGCCGGCTATCCGCCGGAAGATCTGGTGCAGAAGCCCGCCTTCCAGGCCGCCTGCCGCGCCGCGATCGAAGCGCTGGCGCGCGAGACCGCTGATGGCGGTCCGGCGATGCTGGTCGGCACGCCCTGGGTCGAGGACGACAGGCTTCATAATGCCTGCGCGCTGCTCGACGGCGGCCGCATCGCCGCGCTTCGCTTCAAATGCAATCTGCCGAATTACGGCGTGTTCGATGAGAAGCGGCTGTTTTCGCGCGGGCCTGCCGCAGGCCCCGTGACCGTGCGCGGCGTGCGCATCGGCGTGCCGATCTGCGAGGACATCTGGCTGGAGGAATCCGAGGATTACGAGAACGTGGTCGAGACGTTGGCCGAGACCGGCGCCGAGATCATCCTGGTGCCGAACGGCTCGCCTTACGCCCGCGACAAGAGCGACGTGCGCCTGTCGGTCGCGGTGGCGCGGGTGACCGAAAGCGGCCTGCCGCTGGTCTATCTCAACCAGGTTGGCGGCCAGGACGAACTGGTGTTCGACGGCGCGTCCTTCGCGCTCAACGGCGATCTCTCGCTCGCCGCGCAACTGCCGGCGTTCGACGAGAGCATCACCACGCTGCGCTTCACGCGTAACGGCGAAGACTGGCGCTGCACCGGTCTGATCGCGGAGCAGGTCGAGGGTGATAAGGCCGACTACGCCGCCTGCGTGCTTGGCCTGCGCGACTATGTCACCAAGAATGGCTTTCCCGGCGTGCTGCTCGGGATCTCCGGCGGCATCGATTCTGCGCTTTGCGCGGCGATCGCTGTCGACGCCCTCGGCGCCGATCAGGTGCATGGCGTGATGCTGCCTTATCGCTACACGGCCGCACATTCGATTGCCGACGCCGGCGAGCTCGCCGGCCATCTCGGCATCCGCTACGAGGTGCTTCCGATCGCGGAAGCGGTGACCGGGTTCGAGACCATCCTGTCCGGCATCTTCAAGAACCTGCCGCCGGATATCACTGAGGAGAACCTCCAGGCCCGCGCCCGCGGTACCCTTCTGATGGCGATCTCCAACAAGACCGGGCTGATGGTCGTGACGACAGGCAACAAGTCGGAAATGTCGGTCGGCTACGCCACGCTCTATGGCGACATGAACGGCGGCTTCAATCCGATCAAGGACATCTACAAGACGCAGGTGTTTCGCCTGGCGAGCTTGCGCAACGGCTGGAAGCCTGAGGGCGCGCTCGGGCCGGCGGGCGAGGTGATCCCGCCTGATATCATCACGCGTCCGCCGACCGCAGAGCTGCGCGAGAACCAGACCGACCAGGATTCATTGCCGCCTTACGACGCGCTCGATGCGATCCTGGAGCGCCTCATCGAGCGCGAGGAGCCGCTCGAGGCGATCATCGCCGCCGGCTTCGACCGCGATACGGTCACCCGCATCGACCATCTCCTCAACGTCGCCGAATACAAGCGCCGCCAGGCCGCGCCCGGCGTGAAGGTGACGGCGAGGAATTTCGGCCGCGATCGCCGCTATCCCATCACCAACCGCTTTCGCGACAAGGGCGAGAAGCTGCCCGCGCCGGACGAGACGCTGGTGTCGCGCGGCAGCCGGGCGTCGATCGACGCGTTCGAGGGGTAGCACGAGAGGCGGGCGGTCTTTCCACGTACTCAAGTGTCATCATCCGCGAAGGTGGATGATCCAGTACTCCGCGGCGGACGTTGTAGAAACTGACTCCTGCCGCAGAGTACTGGATGCCCCGCCTTCGCGGGGCATGACAGTGGAGCGAGGTGCCAGCTCGCTTGCTGCTATGACGGGGTTGCGAAGAACAGCACCCGAAGCAAATGGGTGTATTCGGATTCGAGGACCATGATGGTCACGAACACCAGCACCGCGATCGGTGGCAGCAGGATGGCATAGGCGAGGGCCAGCCGCTCCCAGGCCATGTGCATGAAGACGGCGACGATCAGGCCGGCCTTCAACACCATGAACAGCAGGATCAGCGACCACCTGAGGTAGCCCTGCAGGCCAAAGTAGTCGACGAGGTAGGAGCACGTGCTGAGGACGAACAGCCAGCCCCAGACCACGAGGTAGAGCTTGATCGGGTGCTGTTGACCCTTGGCGTGAACGGCTGCCGTTGCGACTGCGCCGTGCGCCGGAGCGTGGAGCTGGCCTTCCATGTGTACCGCCGCGTTTGTCATGCGCCGACCTCACCAAAGATAGAACAATGCAAAGATGAACACCCACACGAGATCGACGAAGTGCCAGTACAGGCCCATGATCTCGACGATTTCGTAATAGCCCTTGCGGCTCGTGAAGAAGCCGCGCCTCTCGACGTCAAAGTCGCCGCGCAAGACCTTCCGCGCGATCGCGATCAGGAAGATCACGCCGATCGTCACGTGGGTGCCGTGGAAGCCGGTGATCATGAAGAAGCTTGCACCAAACTGCGGTGCACCCCATGGATTGCCCCAGGGCCGGACGCCCTCCACGATCAGCTTGGTCCATTCGAAGGCCTGCATTCCGACGAAGGTTGCGCCGAAGGCCGCCGTGACCAGCATCAAGGCCGCGGTTCTGACGCGATCGCGGCGGTAGCCGAAATTGACGGCCATCGCCATCGTGCCGCTGCTGCTGATCAGGATAAAAGTCATGATGGCGATCAGGATCAGCGGAATCTGCTTGCCGGCGAAGTTGAGGGCGAAGACTTCGCTCGGGTTGGGCCACGGCACGGTCGTCGACATGCGCGCCGTCATGTAGGAGAGCAGGAAGCAACTGAAGATGAAGGTGTCGCTGAGGAGGAAGATCCACATCATGGCCTTGCCCCAGGACACGTTCTTGAAGGCGCGCTGATCGGACGCCCAGTCGGCGGCGATGCCGCGCCAGCCTTCAAGCCGCGCAGGCGATTGGCCCGAATGTGTCAGTACGGTCTCGGCCATCTGGTCTCGCCTCCCTAGCTCAGCAATTGGCGACAGATGTTGACGAAATCGTCGGTCCAGCCCGTGAGAAGCCCGAGCAGGACAAGCCAGACCAGCAGCAGGAAATGCCAGTAGATGGTGCACAGTTCCACGCTCAATCGCATCTCGGCGATCTCGGCACCACGCCACACCTTGGCCGAGGTTCGCCCGAGGGCCACCAGGCCACCCGTCAGATGCAACCCGTGCACCGCGGTCAACAGGTAGAAGAAGGAATTCGCCGGATTGGACGCCACGAAGTATCCGGCAGCCCCGAGCCGTTGCCAAGCCAGGAGCTGTCCGGCGAGGAAGATCACGGCGGATGCTCCGCCGGCGAGCAGACCGATCTTGACGTTCTCGATATCGTGTCGCCCGGCAGCCACGTACGACCATTGCAGCGCGATACTGCTCAGGACCAGGACGCCCGTGTTGACCCACAGCAGCCGCGGTACCGGCAGCGGCCGCCAGTCCACCACGCTCATGCGCATCGAGTAGGCGCTGATGAAGAGGACGAATAATGCGCTGGCGACGGCGAGAAACACGCCAAGTCCGACCTTCGCTGCCGGCCAGGACATGCTATCGCCGCCGGGGAAGTCACCGACCGAGCCTTCCTCCAGCCAGGGCTTGGCCGTGAGCCGCTGCTGCGACAGCCACCATCCGGCGATCATCGCAAGCACAGTCAGGAACAGGATGATGGCGCTCACGAAGCTGCTCCCTGAACGAGCTGCGTCGCGCGTGGCGGCTGGTTCTGCGGAATGAAGTCCTCCGCGGCGCCGGGCACACTGTAGTCATAGGCCCAGCGGTACACGACCGGGAGCTCCTTGCCCCAGTTGCCGTGTCCGGGGGGCGTCTCCGGCGTCTGCCACTCCAGCGTCGTCGCCCGCCACGGATTGCCGCCTGAGGCCTCACCTTTGAACAGGCTCCAGGCAAGATTGAACAGGAACACCATCTGGCTGAAGCCGACGGTCAAGGCCACCACGGAGATGAAGGCATTCAGTGAATGGGCCGAGGACGGGATGAACGCCGTGTCGCCGAGTTCGAAATACCGGCGCGGAACTCCGAGCAGCCCAAGATAGTGCATGGGGAAGAAGATCAGGTAGGCGCCGAGGAAGGTGACCCAGAAGTGAAACTTGCCCAGGACGTCGTTCAGCATCCGCCCCGTGACCTTGGGGTACCAATGATAGATCGCGCCGAGCACGACCATGATTGGCGCCACGCCCATCACCATGTGGAAATGCGCGACCACGAACATGGTATCCGAGAGGGGCACGTCCACGACGACGTTGCCGAGGAAGAGGCCGGTGAGGCCGCCATTCACGAAGGTGATGATGAAGCCGAGGGCGAACAGCATCGGCACCCTGAGATGAATGTCGCCGCGCCACAAGGTCAGCACCCAGTTGTAGACCTTGATCGCGGTGGGGATGGCGATGATGAGCGTCGTGGTGGCGAAGAAGTACCCGAATTGCGGGAACATGCCGCTCACATACATGTGGTGCGCCCATACGATGAAGCTGAGCGCGCCGATGGCCACGATCGCCCAGACCATCATGCGGTAACCAAAGATGTTCTTGCGCGCATGCGTGCTGATCAGATCGGAGACGATGCCGAAGGCGGGCAGGGCGACGATGTAGACCTCGGGGTGGCCGAAGAACCAGAACAGGTGCTGGAAGAGCAGCGGGCTGCCGCC
Source organism: Bradyrhizobium sp. B117 (assembly GCF_038969555.1). Taxonomy (NCBI): domain Bacteria; kingdom Pseudomonadati; phylum Pseudomonadota; class Alphaproteobacteria; order Hyphomicrobiales; family Nitrobacteraceae; genus Bradyrhizobium; species Bradyrhizobium sp. B117. Next base: position 6,162,908 of record NZ_CP152414.1, on the reverse strand, counting down.
GCCATATTTCGACAGCTGTCCCATCTCGACGAGGGAGGGCATGAAGAAGCTGGTTCCCAGGAGACGGTCGAGCAGCAGCATGACCGAGGCAACGAAGAGCGCAGGGAATGCCAGGAGCGCCATCACAGTCGCCGTGAAAATTCCCCACACCGTCAGGGGCAGGCGCATCAGCGTCATGCCGCGGGTGCGCGCCTGGAGCACCGTGACCACGTAATTCAGCCCGCCCATGGTGAAGCCGATGATGAACAGGATCAGGGACGACATCATGAGAATGATGCCCCAATCCTGCCCGGGCGTTCCGGAGAGGATCGCTTGCGGCGGGTATAGCGTCCAGCCGGCGCCGGTGGGGCCGCCGGGCACGAAGAATGTCGAGGCCAGCACCAGGACTGCGAGCAGGTAGACCCAGTAGCTCAGCATGTTCACATAAGGGAAGACCATGTCCCGGGCGCCGACCATCAGCGGGATCAGGTAGTTGCCGAAGCCGCCCAGGAACAATGCGGTGAGCAGATAGATCACCATGATCATGCCGTGCATGGTGATGAACTGCAGGTACTGGTTGGCGTCGATGAAAGAGAAGGTGCCGGGGAAGCCCAGTTGCAGTCGCATCAGCCACGACAGCACCAGGGCCACCAGCCCGATGGCCGTGGCCGTCAGCGAATACTGAATGGCGATCACCTTGGCGTCCTGCGAGAAGACATACCGTGTCCACCAGCTCCTTGGATGATAGAGCTCGACATCGGGTACTTCGGCAGGCGGGATGCCTGCGATCCCTTCATATGGAATATCGACCATAGAAACCTCCTCGGTCGTTTCCATCGGGGGTGAGGCGCTGGCCTCGTGCACCCGATCCATCTTTGCAGCGGCAGCTTGCTACTTGCCGCCGGATTGGTACGTCGCCTTCACGACAGCTTTTGCCGGCGACAATTCGGCAAACGTCTTTTGTTGCTCCAGCCAAGCGTGATATTCGCGCTCTTCGTCGACGATGACCTTGGCCCGCATCTGATAATGGGCAGCGCCACAAAGCTCCGCACACAGAACATCGAACGTTCCGGTTCGGATCGGCGTTATCCAGAAAAAGGTCACCATGCCAGGAACCATGTCCATCTTGGCGCGGAATTCGGGCACGTAGAAATCGTGCAGGACATCAACCGAGCGGAGGAGAACCTTGACCGGCTTTCCCATTTGAAGGTGCAGGTCGCCGTTCTCGATCACGACGTCGTCCTGCGCGTGTGGGTCGTCCCGATTGAGGCCCATCGGATTGTCGGCAGCGATGTTGCGGACATCGGATGTGCCCAACCGCCCATCCTTGCCCGGAAGGCGGAAGCTCCACTGCCATTGCTGGCCCATGACCTCGACCTCGGTGGCATCCGCAGGCACCGTCACGAACTGGTGCCAGACCACGAGGCCAGGCGCCAGCATGGCCGCGACTCCGACGCCGGTCCCGACGCTCAGCCACCATTCGAGCCTTTTGTTTTCCGGATTGTAGTCGGCCCGTCTTCCCTCTTTGTGGTGAAAGCGAAAGATGCAATAGGCCATGAAGGCGATGACCGCGACGAAAACGAAGCCGGTGATCCAGAACGTGATGTTGATGGTTTGGTCGATATAGGCCCAGTTCGTGGCGATCGGCGTCCACCACCACGGGCTGTAGAGGTGAAACAGCACCGAGCCGATCGCGACCAGAAGCAGTATCAGTGCGACAGCCATCCTGATCCATCCTTGCCATCGAAGGCTACGGATACGAATCCAGGGCGGAGCTCATGTCTGTCGCGATGGCTGGCCTTTCTTAGCTGGCATCTATGCCATCGCCGGCCTGTTGCCTCGCCCATTCCTCTGGTCGCGAAATCAAGAGAACGCTCGCGACCATCAATTTCATCGGAACTAAGGCGTCTGGCTCTAAGATGGTCCCAGCCTAATCCGGCGTCAATAGAGCATGTAAGAGTGCTGACGTAGCGTGGGCGTTGCCGCCGCCCGGCGCGTGGATCATAGGTGGCAGCGTCTCAGACGACGCAACGCACAAATCGGTGCAGATGCATATTCACCGAACCGTGAGTGCAGCCGTGCTCCGTGCGGGCTAAGCTTGCGAAGTAGGTCGCGACGGGTTCCGTCCGGCCAGGCTCGTTTCCGTTGAACCTGGGTTGCCGTACTCGGCCCATCGCGTCTCTCGCTCGTCAGGCGGACACGCGTGGTTGAAAAGCGCGTGTGATCGAAACCGCGATTTTCAGCACGGGAGGGTCCGTTCATGGCCACTCTGTACTCCCACGACATCATCAGGCGGCACGTCTTCGGCGAAGCGGCCTCCTATCCCATTCGCAAGATCAGCTTGTCTGACCTGACCGAGGCCTTACGCCTGGGTTGGGAGGACTTCCAGGCGATGCCGAGCCACGCAATCGTCGTGTGCGTGATTTATCCCGTTCTCGGTCTCGTCCTGTTCAGGATGGTTCTCGGCTATTCGGTGCTGCCGCTCCTGTTTCCGCTGGCTGCCGGCTTTGCCTTGATCGGCCCCTTTGCCGCGATCGGTCTCTACGAACTCAGCCGGCGTCGCGAGCGCGGCGAGGAGGTCGATGCATGGGATGCGATCAAGGTGCTGCGCGCACCGTCGTTCGGCGCAATGGTCGAACTCGGCGTGCTCCTGCTGGTCCTGTTCGGGGCCTGGATCGGTGTCGCGAACGCAATCTATGTCACGATCTTCGGTCACGCGGCGGCCGCAAGCATTCCCGACTTCGCAACGCGCGTGCTGACGACGCCGGAAGGCTGGTCGCTCATCATCGTCGGTTGCGGTGTCGGCTTCCTGTTTGCGGTTGTGGCCTTGTGCGTCAGCGTCGTGTCGTTTCCGTTGATGCTCGACCGGCATGCGACTGCGATCGACGCGATCCGCACGTCGCTGCGAGCGGTGGCGGCGAATCCGGTTGCGATGGCCGGATGGGGCCTCATCGTCGCGGCACTGCTCGTGATCGGCTCGCTGCCGTTCTTCGTCGGTCTCGCTGTCGTCCTGCCGGTGCTCGGTCACGCCACCTGGCACCTCTATCGGCGGGTGGTCGAGCCGAATCCAAATCCACCGGATGAGCCGCCGCCGCCCCCGAAGGGAAAGCGCTACGCAGCGGACTTTCCGGCCAATCTCTTCCCGTGGAGTCGCGAGGGTGAGCAGTAATCGCGAAGCGGCCGCGCCTGGTGACCGCCTTCGCAGGGCATGACGGATTAGGACCTACTTCTGCTGCTGCGGCAGGAAGGTCGGGCCGACCGAGCGGATCGGCTTGTTCTCTGAGGACGTCGACGCCGCGCCGGTGTCCGCCGGCGGCGTTGCCGCAGGTGCAGTGGCCGTCGTCGGCGCGGGCGCTGCGCCCTTCTTGCCATTGGCAGGCTGCGGCGCGCCCTTGCTGAGCCGCTGCTGCTGCATCTTCTTGGCGCTCTCCTCGGTGACGATGATGTCACCCTGCTGCTCGGCGGCGGCCTTGTCGTCGGCCGATTTCAGCGCGTCGGCCCAGGTCTGGCCCGCGGCCTTGCAGGAGCAGGACGGGTTGAACTCGCTGCGGAATTTGAACGCGGTCGGCAGCGCCGTGTAGGGCTGGCCGGCGGTGGAGACCGCCGAGTTCATGTCCTCGCCGGGATTGCGATGGGTGTAGAGCACGGCTTCCGCGGCCGGGCACAGCGCCTTGCAGGTCTTCTCGTCGTCGGGAAAGCGCGCCGGCACGGTCGCAAACGAGATCGGGAAATAAGCGCCGTCGCAGGTGCGCACGCACACGGTGCGATAGGTGCCTGACTGCGGGCCGAGATCGGCCGGCGGCACGCCTTGCGGATTGTTGGGGTTGTTGCCGCCGCCGAATAGATTGCTCAGGAAGTTGCCGCCGCCTTGCGACTGCGCGGCGTTGGCATATTGCGGGCCGCAATTGTTCTGCGCCAGCGCCGCCAGCACCGAGCGGCGTTGATTGTCGCGCTCCGGGCTGAAGCCGCCGGGGCCGCCGCCGCGCAGGCGTTCGAGACTGCTGGTGATCTGGTCCAGATTGGCGCGCATCTGCTGGATCTGGGTGTTGACCGGGCCGCATTGCGCTGACTGGCCGTTGAACATCGAGAAGAAGCCGGAGGAATCGCAGCCCATGCGCTTGGCCTGCATGGTGACGCGGTCGAGCTCGGCCTGCTGGCGGCTCTGGGACTCCTGATAGCGGCGGATCTGGTCTTCGCGCGCGGGGTCGCCACCGCCGCCGCCCCGATCGAGTGCGGCGAGCTGGCCTTCCAGCCGCGAGCACATCGGGTTCGGCCCGAGCCCGTTCTGGCCAGGCTGCGGCGGCGGTCCGGGCGGGCCGGCCTGCGCGAGAGCGCCGTTGGCAAGCACGACGGCGCCGAGGAGCACGGTGCAGGCAAGGAGGGAGCGGGCACGGAAGAGAGAGAGAAATTCAGGCATATCCGCCATTCTAGCGAGGTCACGGCCCAATGTGACATTCCAAGTGAGTTTGGGGGCCGAAGCGCGCCCTCCCATAGCCGCTTCCTGCGGCATCGTCACGTCGTTTCAAGGGCCAAAGATCGGACCTAAGGTACGCCAGCTCCGAGCGAATTCAGCGCTGGCAGGTGATTGCGACGTATTCGTCGCAATGCCCATGGGAGCATTTTGCGCCGGTTTTGGGGACAGAGCCGGTAATTTCATCGGGATCGACCCGGCGATAGCTCGATGCCTGGGCAAAATCCCGTGACTGGCAATAGGTCCGCGCGACCTGTGCGCCGCATTTGTCGCCCTTGGCCAGGCACTGGTCGATGCCGTAGCCGTCCGCCTGGTTGGCGATGATGAAGACGCGGGTCTCGGCGAAAGCGCCGGATGCCGCAAGGATGGAGGCAAAGGAAATGAGCGCAAATATCGATCGCATGAAAATACCGGGGCTTTTGGGAACCGCCAGCTTCTGAATAGTCTCAAAAGGTTAAGGATGACGAACCATCAAGGCGGCGAGGCCGCGCTTTGCGGAAATAAAGCGGCATTTTCGCGGCTCTCTTGACGCAGGGCCGCCTCATGGCCCATATGTTCCGCATGAACGGTCTCCTCGCCATTTGCGTCATTTGCCGCGAGATTACGAGCTAGCGATTCGCTGGCTGGAGCCGTCTTTTCTCAAACACATTGAGAGCCTTGGACGCCCGGCCAACAGCCGACGGGTATCCATATGGAATTGCGCCTTTACGATACGCTGACGAAGGAAAAGCGGCCGTTCGTGCCGCTCGATGCGAACAACGTCCGCATGTATGTCTGCGGACCGACCGTCTATGACTTCGCCCATATCGGCAATGCGCGGCCAGTGATCGTGTTCGACGTGCTGTTTCGGCTGCTGCGCCACATCTACGGCGAGGCGCACGTCAAATATGTCCGCAACATCACCGACGTCGACGACAAGATCAACGACCGCGCCGCGCGCGACTTTCCCGGCCTGCCGCTGAACGAGGCGATCCGCAAGGTCACCGAGCAGACCGGCGAGCAGTTTCACGCCGACGTCGATGCACTGGGTGCGCTCAGGCCGAGCGTCGAGCCGCGCGCGACCGAGCACATCGTCGAGATGCGCGAGATCATCGAACGGCTGATCAAGGGCGGCTTCGCCTATGCCGCAGAGGACCACGTGCTGTTCTCGCCGCAGGCGATGAACGCGGCCAATGCGGGCCTGCCGCGCTACGGCGCATTGTCCAACCGCTCGCTGGACGAGATGGTTGCCGGCGCCCGTGTCGACGTTGCGCCCTACAAGAAGGGCAATACCGACTTCGTGCTGTGGAAGCCGTCCAAGCCGGGCGAGCCGTCATGGCCGTCGCCGGCCGGCATCAAGGCCGAGGGCCGTCCTGGCTGGCACATCGAGTGCTCGGCGATGGCCTGGAAGCATCTCGGCGAGCACTTCGACATCCACGGCGGCGGCATCGATCTCGTGTTTCCGCATCACGAGAACGAGGTCGCGCAGACCTGCTGCGCCTTCCACCAGGAGCGCATGGCGAACTACTGGATGCACAACGGCTTCCTTCAGGTCGAGAGCGAGAAGATGTCGAAGAGCCTCGGCAACTTCATCACCATCCACGAGCTGCTCCAGGACTGGCCGGGCGAGGTGCTGCGCCTGAACATGCTGAAGACGCATTACCGCTCGCCGATCGACTGGACCATGAAGTCGCTGGAGGAGAGCGCCAGGACGCTCGACGACTGGTATCGGGTCGCGGCCGACGTTGCGCCCGGCAGGCCGGCGGCATCCGTCGTCGAGCCGCTGCTCGACGACCTCAACACGCCGCTCGCGATTGCGGCGCTGCACGGCTTGCGCGGCGATGCGGCTGCGTTGTCGGGTTCGTTGCGCTTGCTTGGCTTCCTTTCCGAGAGCGCTGCGCAATGGGAAGGGCGCAAGCAGCAGGCGAGCGGCGTCGATGCCGCGGAGGTCGAGCGCCTGATCGCGGAGCGGACGGCGGCGCGTGGTCGGAAGGACTTCAAAGAGTCCGACCGCATCCGCGATCTGCTTGCGGCGATGGGCGTTGCGATCAAGGACTCCAAGGACGGCACGACCTGGGAGATCGCGCGATGAAACGGCCCGACACGCCGTTCCCGCGGCACTGGCTCTATTACATCGCGCTAAAAATCCTGCTGCTCGGCGCCGCCGTGGCGATCGCGCTGAAACTCTATGGGATGTGGTGACGACGATGGGACAGAGTTTGCCAAAGCCCGGCCTGCGGCCGTTCCTGCCGGATGACGTGCCGGTGCTCGCCGCGATCTTCACCGCCAGCATCGAGGAGCTGACCGGCGACGACTATAGCGAGGCGCAGCAGCAGGCCTGGATGGAGGCCGCGGAGGACGAGGAGTTCGGCAAGCAGCTCGCCTCCGACCTGACGCTGATCGCGACGCTGGAAGGCTCGCCCGTCGGGTTTGCCTCGTTGCGCGGCACCGATCACATCCGCATGCTCTATGTGCATCCGGCAGTTAGCGGGCAGGGCATCGCGACCATGCTGGTCGACGCGCTGGAGAAGCTCGCCGGCGGCCGCGGCGCAACGGCGCTGACCGTCGATGCCAGCGACACCGCCCAGAACTTCTTCGCCAAGCGCGGCTATACTGCCCAGCGGCGCAACAGCGTCACCGTCAATGACGAGTGGCTGGCCAACACCACCATGAAGAAGACGCTCGGAGCACCGCAATGAGCAGGGAGCGCCTCTATCTCTTCGACACCACGCTGCGCGACGGCGCGCAGACCAACGGCGTCGATTTCACGCTGACCGACAAGCAGATCATTGCGGCCATGCTCGATGATCTCGGCATCGACTATGTCGAGGGCGGTTATCCCGGCGCCAATCCGCTCGACAGCGAATTCTTCGCGACGAGGCCCAAGCTTAATCATGCGCGCTTCACCGCCTTCGGCATGACGCGGCGGGCAGGGCGCTCGGTCTCCAACGATCCCGGCGTTGCCGGGCTGCTCGAGGCGAAAGCCGATGCGATCTGCTTCGTGGCAAAGTCGTCGGCCTACCAGGTGCGCGTCGCGCTGGAGACGACGAAGGAGGAAAACCTCGCCTCGATCCGCGACAGCGTCGCGGCGGCGAAGGCCGCGGGCCGCGAGGTCATGCTCGACTGCGAGCATTTCTTCGACGGCTACAAGGAAGACGCCACTTTCGCGCTCGCCTGCGCCAAGGCCGCTTATGAGGCCGGTGCGCGCTGGGTGGTGCTGTGCGACACCAATGGCGGCACCATGCCGAACGAGGTCGAGGCCATCGTCACCGAGGTGACGAAGCACATCCCCGGCGACCATGTCGGCATCCACGCCCATAACGACACCGAGCAGGCGGTGGCGAATTCGCTCGCCGCGGTGCGCGCCGGCGCGCGGCAGATCCAGGGCACCCTCAACGGCCTCGGCGAGCGCTGCGGCAACGCCAATCTCTGCTCGCTGATCCCGACGCTGAAATTGAAGAAGGAGTTTTCCGACGCCTTCGAGATCGGCGTCACCGCAGAGAAGCTTGCGACGCTCGTCAAAGTCTCGCGCACGCTCGACGACATGCTCAACCGCGTGCCGAATCGGCATGCTCCTTACGTCGGCGAGAGCGCCTTCGTCACCAAGACCGGCATCCATGCCTCCGCGGTGCTGAAGGATCCGCAGACCTACGAGCACGTCTTGCCCGAAACGGTCGGCAACCACCGCAAGGTGCTGGTGTCGGACCAGGCCGGCCGCTCCAACGTCATCGCCGAGCTCGACCGTGCCGGCATCGCTTACGAGAAGAGCGATCCGAAGCTGACGCGGCTGGTCGAGGAGTTGAAAGAGCGGGAGGCACAGGGCTACGCCTATGAATCCGCCAACGCCTCGTTCGATCTCCTGGCCCGCCGCACGCTCGGCAAGGTGCCGCATTATTTCGAGGTCGAGCAGTTCGACGTCAATGTCGAGCAGCGCTACAATTCGCATGGCGAGCGCGTCACCGTGGCACTCGCGGTGGTGAAGGTCGACGTCGCCGGTGAGCGCCTGATCTCGGCGGCCGAAGGCAACGGCCCCGTCAACGCGCTCGACGTCGCGCTGCGCAAGGATCTCGGCAAGTACCAGAGATACATCGAGGGCCTGAAGCTGATCGACTACCGCGTGCGTATCCTCAATGGCGGCACCGGCGCGGTCACGCGCGTGCTGATCGAGAGCGAGGACGAGAACGGCGACCGCTGGACCACGGTCGGGGTGTCCCCGAACATCATCGACGCCTCGTTCCAGGCGCTGATGGATTCGGTGATCTACAAGCTCGTGAAATCGGGCGCGCCGGCGTAGGGCTAAGGCGGCGCCACAAGCACCGTCATTGCGAGCGAAGCGAAGCAATCCAGAGTCTTTCCGCCGAAGCAGTCTGGATTGCTTCGTCGCTTCGCTCCTCGCAATGACGAGGAGGAGAGGGCAGGGGCATGATCGACCACATCTCCGTCGGCGTCAGCGATCTCGATCGCTCCGCGACATTCTACGAGGCGGCACTCGGCGCCCTCGGCCTCGCGCGTCTCGTGACGCGGCCGCGGACGGTCGGCTTCGGCAAGGCCTATCCGGAGTTCTGGATCAATTTGCGCGAGGGCATGCCGCGCGTACCGGCCGAGAGCGGTGTGCACATCTCCCTGCGGGCGAAGACCACGGCCGAGATCGATGCGTTTCATGCCGCCGCGGTGTCCGCCGGTGGTGTCTCCGACGGCGCGCCAGGCCTGCGGCCACACGATCGTGTGCGCTATTACGCAGCCTTTGTCCTCGATCCCGATGGTAACCGGATCGAGGCGGTGACGTTTCCGAGCGAGTAGCTCTTACAGCCTGCGCGCGACTTCCGGGGCGAGCTGCTTTTCCGCCTCGGCGATCTGGGCTGCCGCCGCCTTCAGCTTCGGCAGGATCTCTTCGACGCGATCGGCCTTGAGGATGTCGACCGAAAGGCCGGCGCGGATGAACTCGGTCTGGCGCATATGCGACAGCAGCGAGAACAGCGGCTCCCAGAAATTGTCGATATTGGCGAGCAGCACCGGCTTGGCGTGACGGCCGAGCTGCTTCCAGGTCAGTTGCTCGACCAGCTCTTCCAGCGTGCCGACGCCGCCCGGCAGCGCCACGAAGGCGTCCGAGCGCTCGAACATCAGCCGCTTGCGCTCGTGCATGTCGGGGGTGACGATCATCTCCTGCACGCGCGTCAGCGCGTTCTCGCGCTTGCGGAGGAATTCGGGAATGATGCCAGTGACCGTGCCGCCGTGGTCGAGCACGGAGGTCGCGACCGAGCCCATCAGGCCGAGCGATCCGCCGCCATAGACGAGGCGGATGTTGTTCTCGGCGAGGGCCTTGCCGAACGCCTTGGCGCCTTCGGTGAAGCGGGGATTGGTTCCGGGGCCGGAGCCGCAATAGACACAGACGGTTTGAATGGTGCTCATTGGTGTCATGATGCATTGCAGCGAAGGGGCGTCAAGCCCAATCGGTGATTCGACCTGACCGGGAATCTACCGGTAAATGGCGACAAACAATCGAAGATTCGCCATCTGGCGGGGTGCGCTGGCATCTGGAAGGCTCTATATGACGGGCGAAAACCGTTAATCGCAGCGACGTCCGCATCCGGCGGGCTTTCAGGCTTCTTGATGGACCAACCTCAATCGTTCGACGGCGCCGACGTTCCTGAACCTGCCGGCGGAGCGCCGGCCGGGGCCACCTTGATGGGCACGCTGGCGCATCTGTGGCCCTATATCTGGCCGGGCGACCGCTTCGACCTGAAGATGCGCGTGGTCTGGTCGATGGTGCTGCTGCTCGCGGCCAAGCTGATCACGCTGGCGGTGCCGTTCAGCTTCAAATGGGCGACCGACGCGCTGACCGGCGCCAACACCGCGCCGGTCGCGGCCGACAATTGGCATCTCTGGGTGATCGCCTCGCCGCTGCTGCTCACCGCGAGCTACGGCGCCATGCGCATCCTGATGGCGGTGCTGACACAGTGGCGCGACGGCATCTTCGCCCGCGTCGCCATGCATGCGGTGCGCAAGCTCGCCACCATGACCTTCGTCCACATGCACGAATTGTCGCTGCGCTTTCACCTGGAGCGCAAGACCGGCGGCCTGACGCGCGTGCTCGAGCGCGGCCGCGAGGGCATCGAGGTGATCGTGCGCATGGTGATCCTGCAGCTGATCCCGACCATCGTCGAGGTCTCGCTGCTGATGGCGGTGCTGCTCTGGCAGTTCGACTGGCGCTACGTGGTCGCAACCCTGATCACGGTCACGGTCTACATGTACTATACTTACATCGCGACCGAGTGGCGGATCGGCATCCGCCGCAAGATGAACGATTCCGACACCGAGGCGAACACCAAGGCAATCGACTCGCTGCTCAACTACGAGACCGTGAAGTATTTCAGCGCCGAGATGCGCGAGGCGCAGCGCTACGACAAGTCGGTCGCGCGCTACGAGGAGGCGAGCGTCCACACCTATACTTCGCTCGCCGTGCTCAACACCGGCCAGGCCGTGATCTTCACGCTGGGATTGACCGCGACCATGCTGATGTGCGCGATCGGCGTGCGCAACGGCACCAACACGGTCGGCGATTTCGTGCTGGTCAATGCCATGATGATCCAGCTTTACCAGCCGCTGAATTTCATGGGCATGGTCTATCGCGAGATCAAGCAGGCGATCATCGACATCGAGAAGATGTTCGGCGTGCTCGGCCGCGAAGCCGAGATCAAGGACGTGCCGGGCGCGGCGCCGCTAAACGTGTCCGCCGGCACGGTCCGCTTCGAGGACGTGCGCTTTGCCTATGAGCCGACGCGGCCGATCCTCAAAGGCATCAGCTTCGAGGTGCCGGCCGGCAAGACGGTTGCGATCGTCGGTCCCTCCGGCGCGGGCAAGTCGACGATCTCGCGCCTCTTGTTCCGCCTGTACGACGTCTCGGGCGGCAAGATCATGATCGACGGCCAGGACATCCGCGAGGTCACGCAGGCCAGCTTGCGCGCCTCGATCGGCATGGTGCCGCAGGACACCGTGCTGTTCAACGACACCATCCGCTACAACATCCGCTACGGCCGCTGGGACGCCAGCGACGCCGACGTCGAGGAGGCGGCACGCCTCGCGCAGATCGACCATTTCATCCGCATGGCGCCGCTGGGCTACGAGACCCAGGTCGGCGAGCGTGGCCTGAAACTGTCCGGCGGCGAGAAGCAGCGTGTCGCGATCGCGCGCACCGTCTTGAAGGCGCCGCCGATCCTGGTGCTGGACGAAGCGACCTCGGCCCTCGACACCCATACCGAGCACGAGATTCAGGGCGCGCTCGACCGTGTCGCCAAGAACCGTACCTCGCTGGTGATCGCGCACCGGCTCTCGACCATCGTCGGTGCCGACGAGATCATCGTGCTGGACCAGGGCCGCATCGCCGAACGCGGCACCCACGCCAAGCTGCTGGCGCAGGGCGGGCTCTATGCCAGCATGTGGAACAGGCAGCGCGAGGCCGAGGCCGCACGTGAGAAACTGGCCCAGATGGCCGACTCTAGCGAGGCGCCCAACCGGGAGCCGCCGCCGGTCGAGGACGCCCTCGCGGCGCCGGCGGCCGCGGAGTGACCTTGTCTCCGGTCCCAACTCTGGCCTAAACAAGCCCGCGCAACGACCCGTGCCATTAACCTCGAGCGGCAAATAGCGATGTCCATTCTCGATTCGATCCAGCGTCAGATCCCGCCGATCCATAAGGAGGGCTATCCCTTCATCGGCGGCTTTGCGCTGGCAAGCCTGATCCTGTTCTGGCTGTGGTCGCCGCTGGGCTGGATCGGCACGATCCTGACCGTGTGGTGCGCGCTGTTCTTCCGCGACCCCGTCCGCGTGACGCCGGTGCGCGAGGGGCTCGTGGTGTCGCCGGCCGACGGCCGCGTCTCGATGATCACCATGGCGCTGCCGCCGGCCGAGCTCGGGCTCGGCGACCGGCCGCTGCCGCGCATCTCGGTGTTCATGAGCGTGTTCAACTGCCACGTGAACCGCAGCCCGATCGCGGGCAGGGTGGACCGCATTGCCTACCGGCCCGGCCTGTTCATCAATGCCGAGCTCGACAAGGCGAGCGAGGACAACGAGCGCAATTCGCTCGTCATCTCGACGCCGACGGCGCGGATCGGCGTGATCCAGATCGCAGGCCTCGTCGCCAAGCGCATCGTCTGCTTCGTCAAGGAAGGTCAGGCGATCGGCGCCGGCGAGCGTTTTGGCCTGATCCGCTTCGGCTCGCGGCTCGACGTCTATCTGCCTGTTGGCACCAAGGCACTGGTGTCGGAAGGCCAGACCGCGATCGCGGGCGAGACCATTTTGGCCGACCTTACCGGCGACGACCCGAGCCGCGCTTTCCGCGCCAATTAACCAATAACCAGTCCAAAAGGGGCCTTTCGCCGCGATGGCGGAGGGGGATGCGGCTTGCTATATCTCGCCTTGAGGTGAGGACAGCCATGACGCCCTATGATTTGAGAGATCCCGATGTACGCCGCCGGCGGTTCCGCCCGATCCCGGTGCGCATGCTGGTGCCCAACGTCATCACGCTGCTGGCGATCTGCGCCGGCCTGACCTCGATTCGTCTGTCGATCGAAGGACGGATGTCGCTCGCGGTCTACGCCATCGTGTTCGCGGCCGCGCTCGACGGCATCGACGGCCGCGTTGCGCGCATTCTCAAGGGCCAGTCGAAATTCGGCGCCGAGCTCGACAGCCTCGCCGACTTCGTCAATTTCGGCGTCGCGCCGGGCCTGATGCTGTATTTCTGGCAGCTCCACGAGCTCGGCAATGCCGGCTGGATCGCCGCGATGGTGTTCGCGATCTCCGGCGGCCTGCGGCTTGCGCGCTTCAACGCCACCATGGACGATCCGAACAAGCCGGCCTTCGCCGCCAATTTCTTCACCGGCGTGCCGGCGCCGGCCGGCGCGATCACGGTATTGCTGCCGATCTATGTCGCGTTCCTCGATCTCGGCCGCATCCCAGCGGCGGTGACGGCGGCCTACACGCTGCTGATCGCCTTCCTGATGGTGTCGCGCCTGCCGGTATTCTCCGGCAAGACCAAGCGGATGCGCGTGCCGCCCGAACTGGTGCTGCCGGCCTTCGTCGCGGTGATCGTCTTCATCGCGATCCTGATCGCCTATCCCTGGCACGTGCTCTCGATCGGGACGGTGCTGTACCTGCTCTGCCTGCCGCTCGGCTACAAATCCTACCGCGACCAGGCGCGGGCAACGGAAGCCGCTGCGCCCGCGGGCGGCGAGGTGCCGTCGCCGCCGTCGGCGCCGACGCTGGCAAATCTGTCGGAACCGCCGCACGACGACGACCGGCCCGGCCGGCTGCACTGAGCGATCAGGCGCGGATATCTGCCATGAGGACGTCCCGATTGGGTTGACGCCCGATCTCGGCTATATCGCCCAGTGCCGGCGGCACCGCGGCAACAGCGGCCGCCAATCTGGGAGAGAACGCCGTGACTGATACCGCGACCGGGCCGCTGCCCGCTTCCGTCCTCGAAGCGCTGGGCCGCTATGACACGCCGACGATCTGCAATGCCATGGAGATCGTGGCGCCCGAGCGCCGCCTGATCGGCTACACCACCAAGCAACTGGTCTGCCCGTTCCCCGACCTGCCGCCGATCGTCGGCTACGCCCGCACGGTCGCGATCCGCTCGGTGCTGAAGTCGTCGTTGCCTCCGGAAGAGCAGTCGAAGCGCCGCATCGAATATTACGAATATGTCGGCACCGGCCACGGTCCGCGCATCTCCGTGATCCAGGACATCGACGGCCCCGACGTCGGCTACGGCGCTTTCTGGGGCGAGGTGCAGAGCAACGTGCACAAGGCGCTCGGCTGTCTCGGCGTCATCACCGACGGCTCGATCCGCGACATCCCGCAATGGGCCCCCGGTTTCCAGGCGCTGGCCGGCTCGATCGGCCCGTCGCATGCCTGGGTGCATGCCGAAAGCTTTGGCGGCGAAGTGCGTGTCGCTGGAATGACGGTGAAGTCGGATGACCTCATCCACGCCGACCAGCATGGCGCGATCGTGATCCCGCTCGACGTCGCCGCAAAGCTGCCGGAGGCCGCCGAGCTCTGCGGCCGCCGCGAGACGCCGATCCTGGAGATCGCGCGCAGCCCCGACTTCTCGCTGGAGAAGCTCAAGGCCGCGCTGAAGCGCTCGGCGGAGATTCACTGAGCGGGCGCCGGAGCAGCCTATGGCCGCGACGCCGGCCGCGGGCTGCCTTGCTCCGTCAGGAACAGGGCGGCCTGATCCGGCTCGCCGAACACGGCGGCGGCGCATCCGACCAAAGTGAAGCCGCCCGCCAGATCCCACAGCGTGATCTCATCCGTGCTGTCGGGACTGTGGAGCAAGCGCGCCGCGACCACGGCGAAGGCGGCCTCGACGAAGAGCAGCGCGCTGAACGCCGGAAGAACGAGCTCCGGCGCGAGCAGATGAAACGCCAGCACCGCGGGAAGCGCGGTGAGAAGACTGAACACCGTCAGCATTGCAAATCGCTCCCGTGATGGAGCAGGCCGCCCGGCTGCAGAATACTGCATGGTCTCTCGCCGCGGATGTGGCGCGGGGCCGCAGTCGCCGGCCGGCGCGCTACGAAGACCACCCGGGCTCATGAAGTTCGGATTCAGCTTCGCGATAGAAGCGACTGAAGTCTCGGCAGTTCCTTACGATCCCGACCTGGGTTCTGGACTGAATTGTCCGAACCGCGGCTCTGTCCCTGCGAGCAGCCGTTGAATGTTGGCGCGGTGGCGGACGATCACGTAGATGCCGCCTGCAATCACGAGCAACCGATAGGGCAAAGGCTGCTCCAGGCTGCAGACGAGGGCGATCGCAGTCAGCGCGGCCACGATCGAGCTCAGTGACACAATGCGAGAAGCAGCCAACACAATGCCAAAGGCGATTGCAGCCCCCAAACCGACTAGCCAGGACATCGCCAGCAGGACACCGAGCCCGGTCGCAGCGGATTTGCCGCCCGTGAAGTTCAGCCAGATCGAAAGGCTGTGCCCCAACAGCGCGGCAAGTCCAGCGAGGCACACGGCCCAGGCGATCCAGGTTTCCAGATCGAGCGCGGTCGGCGGCGTGACAGACGGCAATGTGGAGAGCCAACGATAAAACCAGCGAGCGAAGACGATCGCCGCGGCGCCCTTCAGCACATCGACAAAAAGCACGACCAGGGCAGGCCATTTCCCGAGGGTGCGCAACACGTTTGTCGCGCCGGTGGATCTGGAGCCGTGCTCGCGAATGTCTATGCCTCTAAGCAGCTTCCCCGCCAGGTAGCCCGTAGGCAGAGAACCGAAGAGGTAGGCGATCGCCAATCCAATCGCACCCGCTATCCAGAAACCCATCAGATTCACCTCGGCGCTTTGTATCAGGCAATCGGTCACGGCGCGTTATCAAGCCCATGCCTCGACGCCGGCGACATTATCATCTGCCGCGCAATCATGGTTAGCGAAGCGTTGAGATTCATGTCGGCTGCAGGCAAAGCGGGCGTCTATCAGCACGCTGTAGCGGTCGGGCGGGCCGGCTCAACTTAACCTTTACGTGGCTTTAAGGGCGGCGCTCTAGGGTTTCCGATGCGGTTCGGGGTTGGGCCGCCATCGGCCAGGACGGCCGTTGTTGCGGACGCGTTGGAGTCTCCCATGGATATCATGACGGGCGTTGGGCTCACGGCCGGCATCATCGTCATCACTGCGATGATCTTCATGGGCGGCGACCTCCACATGTTCATCTCCGAACATGCGATGATCATCATCTTCGGCGGCTCGATCTCCGCCACCATGATCCGCTTTCCGCTCTCAGCGCTGCTGCATGGCCTTCCGCTCGGCGCCAAGTTCGCCTTCACCATGAGCCGGCTGTCGGCCCACGACCTCGTCGACGAGCTCGCCCGCATCGCCGAGATCGCCCGCAAGCAGGGCCCGGTCGGCCTCGAAAAGGTCGAGACCGACGAGCCGTTCCTGGCCAAGGGCATCCGCTACGTCGCCGACGGCTACGACCTCGACTTCATCCGCGACAATCTCGAGCGCGACCGCGACAACTTCCTGATGCACCTCGACGAGGGCAGCAAGATCTACCGCGCCATCGGCGACTGCGCCCCGGCCTTCGGCATGATCGGCACCCTGATCGGCATGGTGCAGATGTTCGCCAACATGACCGACCCTTCCAAGCTCGGCCCGTTCATGGCGACCGCGCTGCTTGCCACGCTCTACGGCGCGCTGGTCGCCAACCTGTTCTGTCTGCCGATCGCCGACAAGCTGCACGGCAAGCTGCTGGATGAAGAGACCAACCGCACGCTGATCATCGACGGCATCCTGATGATCCGTGATTCCAAGAGCCCGACGCTCGTGCGCGAAATGCTGCTTGCCTATCTGCCGGAGAAGCATCGTCACGCCGAAGGCGAGCCGGTGCCGGCGTAACGCCCGCCGGGATTTTGCGAGATGGCCAAGAAGAAGCGCGGCGATGCTCACGGCGGCGGTCACGGCTGGTTCGTGACCTTCGCCGACCTGATGGGCCTGATGATGAGCTTCTTCGTGATGCTCGTCGCGTTCTCGACGCAGGACGCCAACAAGCTGAAGATCGTCGCCGGCTCCATGCGCGATGCCTTCGGCGTGCAGAGCGAAGCGCGCTACGCCGGCATCGTCGAATCCGATGGCCTGCCGACGCGTCCGCGCCTGAAGAACGTCGATCACATCCAGCCCGAGGATGCCTCCAACACGCCGACGCCTGATCAGGAGGACCGCGACAAGACCTCCGGTGCCAAGATCAAGGTCGACCGCAATTTTGCGCTCGCCGCGGCCTCGCTGCGTCAGGCTTTGCAGGACATGCCGGAACTGACCGAGATGTCCAAGCACATCATGTTCGAGGAGACCAAGCAGGGTCTTAACCTCGAGATCGTCGACCAGGACGGCCGCTCGATGTTCGCCGATGGCTCCAAGGTGCCGTACGACCGCACCCGCCGCCTGATCGAGAAGCTCGCGGTCCCGCTGAAGGCGACGCCGCTCCGTGTCTCCATTGCCGGCCACACCGCGGCCGGGTTCGTGCCGACCCGCAGCGACTACGGCGCGTTCGACCTCTCGGCCGATCGCGCCAACGCGGTGCGTCAGATCCTCGAACGCGAGGGCCTGCCGCCGTCCCACATCTTCGCCGTCTCCGGCAAGGCGGACACCCAGCCGCTGTTTCCGGACGATCCCTCGCTCGCGGCCAACCGACGGGTGACCATCACCCTGATGCGCGAAGATCCGCCGCTGCCGCCGAATCTGAAGCCGTAACCCCCTTGCGCTACCATCCTACCTGAGGCATCTCGTCGCGCAGGCGATGGCGTGGCCGCGCCGTCACAGCATCCGCGGCTGCGCCTGCTATGTTGTGCCAATTGACAGGCGCGCAGGAAGCGTCAAAAGGCGCCGGATCAATTCAAGGGAAGAAGCGTTTTCCACCTCCATGGCGGCGAGCATTACATCGACCGAGGCCCAGGAAGGGCCGGTCAAAACAGGCTTTTGGGCGCTCACGCTCGGGAGCATCGGCGTCGTCTTCGGCGATATCGGCACGTCGCCGCTCTACGCATTCCACGAGGCTGTCAGGGGCGCCGCCGGCGGCGAGCCGGTCTCGCGGGTCATCGTGCTCGGTGTGCTCTCGCTGATCCTGTGGGCGCTGTTCATCGTCGTCACCGCCAAATACGTCCTGCTGCTCTTGCGCGCCGACAACAACGGGGAGGGCGGCACGCTCTCGCTGATGGCGCTCGGCCAGCGCGCGCTCGGACGTCGGAGCTGGTTCCTGCTTGCGCTGGGCGTCGTCGGTGCCTCCATGTTCATCGGCGATTCCATGATCACGCCGGCGATCTCGGTGCTGTCGGCGGTCGACGGACTGAAGCTCGCAACGCCTGCGTTCGAGCATTATGTCGTGCCGCTCACGGTTCTGATCCTGGCGCTGCTGTTCGCCGTCCAGAGCAAGGGCACCGCGCTGGTGGCCTCGGCGTTCGGACCGGTGATGGTGATCTGGTTCACCTGCCTTGCGGTGATGGGCGCCGTCCACATCGCCGACGATCCGTCGGTGCTGGCGGCGATCAATCCCTATTACGCGCTGCAATTCCTGTTGTCGCACGGCACGATCGGCCTGGTGACGCTGGGCGCCGTGTTCCTGGCGGTCACCGGCGGCGAGGCGCTCTACGCCGACCTCGGCCATTTCGGCCGCAAGCCGATCCAGTCGGCCTGGATGTTCTTCGTGCTGCCCTCGCTGCTGATCAACTATTTTGGACAAGGCGCCCTGGTGCTGTCCGATCCCAGCGCGATCGAGCACTCCTTCTATCGCATGGTGCCCGAGAACCTCGTGCTGCCGCTGGTTGGCCTTGCGACCGCGGCCACGGTGATCGCGAGCCAGGCGGTGATCACCGGCGCCTATTCGCTGGTCTATCAGGCGGTGCAGCTCGGCCTACTGCCGCGCTTCGAGGTGCGCTACACCTCCGAAACACACGCCGGCCAGATCTATCTGCCGCGGGTGAACCGGCTGCTGCTGATCGGCGTGATGCTGCTGGTCCTGCTGTTCCACACGCCGAGCAATCTGGCTTCGGCCTATGGCATCGCGGTCTCCACCACCATGGTGGCCGACGGCATCATGGGCTTCGTCGTGATCTGGAAGCTGTGGAATTGGCGCGCCGCGACCGCCGCGGCCGTGATCCTGCCCTTCGTCATGGTGGACATGACCTTCTTCAGCGCCAACCTGCTCAAGCTGCTCGAAGGCGCCTGGGTGCCGCTGCTGTTCGGTGCGGCCATGGCCGGCACGATCTGGACCTGGCGGAAGGGCTCGGGAATCCTGATCCAGAAGACGCGCCGGATCGAGGTGCCGCTCGACGACCTGATCCGCAGCCTGGAGAAGCGGCCTCCGCACATCGTCAAGGGCACCGCGGTGTTCCTGACCAGCGATCCCGCTTTCGTGCCGACCGCGCTGCTGCACAATCTCAAGCACAATAAGGTGCTGCACGAGCACAACGTGATCCTGACCATCGAGACCGCGCATACGCCGCGGGTCGATCTCTCCGAGCGATTCCGGATGGAGAAGATCAGCGACAAGTTCTCGAAGGTCCGCCTGCGCTTCGGCTTCATGGAGCAGCCGAACGTGCCGAAGGCGCTGGCGATCGCGCGCAAGCAGGGATGGCAGTTCGACATCATGTCGACGTCGTTCTTCGTGTCGCGGAGGTCGCTGAAGGCGTCGGCACAGTCGGGCATGCCGCTGTGGCAGGACCATCTGTTCATCGCCTTGAGCCGGTCCGCGAACGACGCCACCGACTATTTCCAGATTCCCACCGGGCGGGTGGTTGAAGTCGGAACCCAAGTGACTATTTGAAAACGCAACTGCTGAACCCATGCGAAATTCGCATGGCGAGGGCCCAAAATCGGGCTAGGCTATGCCGGTAGCGCAGGACTATAAGCCGCGCGCTCTTCCGCCGTTGTGCAGTGAAGCATTTTTAGAGGCCATCGGGCTCTCCCATGACAAGCGACGTAGCAGTTCCCGCCCCGGAAACGGCGGCGGCCAATGGGCATGGCGACGCCCACACCACCGCCGGTTTCGGCGCGCTGACGCTCGGCAGCATCGGCGTCGTCTATGGCGACATCGGCACCAGCCCGCTCTACGCGTTCCGCGAGGCGGTGACGGTGGCCGCGGGCGCGGAAGGGTCGCCGACGACGGCGGCCGTGCTCGGCGTGGTCTCCCTCATCCTGTGGGCGCTGATCGTCGTGGTGACGCTCAAATACGTCGTGATCCTGCTGCGCGCCGACAACAACGGCGAGGGCGGCACGCTCGCCCTGATGGCGCTGGCCCAGCGTGCGGTCGGCACCGGCGGGGCCACCATCGTCCTGCTCGGCATCATCTCCGGCGCGCTGTTCTACGGCGATGCCGTGATCACCCCGGCGGTCTCGGTGCTGTCGGCGATCGAAGGCATGAAGGACGTCACGCTGACCTTCGAGCCCTATATCGTTCCGCTGACGGTGGTGATTCTGGTCTGCCTGTTCGCCGTGCAGTCGCGCGGCACCGCGCGCGTTGCGGCGTTCTTCGGCCCGGTGATGTGCGTCTGGTTTGCCGTGATTGCGATCGCGGCGATCGGCCCGATCATCCGGCAGCCGCAGATCCTGTTCGCTCTGAACCCGCTCTATGCGGTGTCCTTCATGCTCCACCACGGTATCATCGGCTTCGTCACGCTGGGCGCGGTGTTTCTGGCGGTGACCGGCGCCGAGGCGCTCTATGCCGACCTCGGCCATTTCGGCAAGCGGCCGATCCAGACCGCCTGGCTGTTCATCGTGCTGCCGTCGCTGGCGCTCAACTATCTGGGGCAGGGCGCGCTCGTCCTCGACGATCCCGGCGCGATCGTGAGCCCGTTCTTCCAGCTGTTTCCGCAAGGCTGGCTGCGCGGCAGCATGGTCGTGCTGGCCACCATGGCGACCGTGATCGCAAGCCAGGCCGTCATCACCGGCGCCTATTCGCTGACGCGCCAGGCGATCCAGCTCGGTCTGCTGCCGCGATTCGAAATTCGCCATACGTCCGAGGCCCATTCCGGCCAGATCTTCATCCCGCGCATCAACCAGCTGCTGCTGGTCGCCGTGATCCTGATGGTGCTGCTGTTCCGCTCCTCCAGCGCGCTGGCGTCCGCCTACGGCATCGCCGTGACCGGCACGATGGTGGTTACGGGGATGATGGGCTTCGTCGTGGTCTGGAAGGCCTGGCGCTGGTCGCCGGTCGCCGCCGCGGCGCTGATCATCCCGTTCCTGTTCCTCGACTTCACCTTCCTTGCCGCCAATCTGCTCAAGGTGTTCGAGGGCGGCTGGGTGCCGCTGGCGCTCGGCTCGCTCATGATCCTGCTGATGTACACCTGGCGGCGCGGCAGCCGGCTGCTGTTCGAGAAGTCGCGCAAGCTCGAGTTCCCGCTCGCCGACCTCGTTGCGATGCTCGAAAAGCGCCCGCCGCAGCGTGTGTCAGGCACCGCCGTGTTCCTGACCTCGGATCCGCTCAGCGCGCCGACCGCGCTGATGCACAGTCTGAAGCACTACAAGGTGCTGCACGAGAAGAACGTCATTCTCACCATCGAGACCGCCCAGACCCCGCGCATCGATCCGGCCGAGCGCGTCAGGCTGGAGCAGATCTCGCCGACCTTCTCCAAGGTGACGCTGAAGTTCGGTTTCATGGAATCGCCCAACGTGCCGAAGGCCCTCGCCATCGCCCGCAAGCTGGGCTGGCAGTTCGACATCATGTCGACCTCGTTCTTCCTGTCGCGTAGGGCGCTGAAGCCCGCCGCCCATTCCGGCATGCCGCGCTGGCAGGACCGGCTGTTCATCTCGCTGAGCCGCTCCGCCAACGACGCCACCGACTATTTCCAGATCCCGAGCGGCCGCGTGGTCGAGGTCGGAACGCAGGTCACGATCTAGGCCGGCCATCCCGGCCTAGGATTCAAAGCACACTTCAAGTCGCTGCGATTTAGCCTTAACTTGCGCAAGGCAGCTCAAGCCTTTGTAGCGCTTGATTTTCGTCTGCCGAGAGGCGAGGTTGCCGCCCGCCGGGATCGCCCCGGCGAGGGCCCCGCGACGTTGGAGGATGATGTGGCAAATCAAGTACAGGATCTGACCCCGGACGAGGTCTCCAAGGGTGTCGCGGAAGGCCGCTATCTCCTCGTCGACGTGCGCGAGCCGAACGAGGTCGAGGCCGAGGCCTATCCCTATGGCGTCGTCGTGCCGCTCTCGACCTTCGATCCCAAAGCGATCCCCGATCCGCAAGGCAAAGAGGTCGTGTTCGCCTGCCGTTCGGGCAAGCGCTCGGTGACGGCCTCGCTTGCGGCGCAGGCCGCGGGCCTGCCTTACGACAAGCACCTGGCCGGCGGCATGCTCGGCTGGAAGGCGGCGGGTCTTCCCAGCAAGGTCGGTGGCTGATCGGCCCGATGTCGAAAAGCTCGTCCCTGAACAAGGTCTTCGCCGACCTTCCTGTCACCATCTTCGAGGCGATGTCGCAGGCCGCGCGCGACAATGCCGCCATCAATCTCGGCCAGGGCTTTCCTGACGATCCCGGCCCGGAGGATATCCGCCGCGCCGCGGCCGAGGCGTCGCTGAACGGCTACAACCAGTATCCGTCGATGATGGGCTTGCCTGAGCTGCGCCAGGCGATCGCGACCCATTACGGCCACTGGCACGGGCTCAAGCTCGATCCGATGAGCGAGGTGATGGTGACCTCCGGCGGCACGGAGGCTTTGACCTCGGCGATCCTCGCGGTGGTCCAGCCCGGCGACGAGGTGGTCTGCTTCCAGCCGGTCTATGATTCCTATCTGCCGATCATCCGCCAGGCTGGCGGCATTCCGCGCCTCGTCCGGCTCGAGCCGCCGCACTGGCGGCTGAATGAGGACATGCTGAAAAGCGTGTTCAATTCAAAGACCAAGGCGGTGTTGTTCAACAACCCCTTGAATCCCTCCGCAGTGGTCTATCCGCGCGAAGACCTCGAGCTGCTCGCGCGCTACTGCCAGGAGTTCGACGTCATCGCGATCTGCGACGAGGTCTGGGAGCACGTCACCTTCGACGAGCACAAGCACATCCCGCTGATCACCATTCCCGGCATGCGCGAGCGCACCATCAAGGTCGGCTCGGCCGGCAAGATCTTCTCGCTGACGGGCTGGAAGATCGGCTTCGTCTGCGCCGCGCCACAGCTGTTGCGCGTCGCCGCCAAGGTGCACCAGTTCCTGACCTTCACCACCGCCCCGAACCTGCAGGCCGCCGTCGCCTACGGCCTCGGCAAGTCCGACGACTACTTCCTGTCGATGCGTAAGGATTTGACGCGGAGCAGGGACCGTCTGACCAAGGGCCTCGAAAGCCTCGGCTTCCCCGTGCTGAAGTCGCAAGGCACCTACTTCCTCACCGTCGACCTGTCGCCGCTCGGGCTGAACGAGAGCGACACCGAGTTCTGCTGGCGTATCGTGAAGGACTACAAGGTCGCCGCGATCCCGGTTTCGGCGTTCTACGAGCAGGACCCGGTGACCTCGGTGGTGCGCTTCTGCTTTGCCAAGAAGGACGAGACCCTCGACACCGCGCTGGAGCGGCTGTCGGACGCGGTGCGTGGACGCAAGAGGTAGATAGAGATGACGAACGTCAGCCGCTCCGGGTTTCGCCTCGGTCTTGCGATCGCCGCAGTGCTGACGTTGCTCTCCGCCCCTGTTAGGGCGGAGGAGCGCGTCGTCAACTTCTACAACTGGTCGAACTACATGGCGCCCGACGTCCTTGAGGCTTTCACCAGGGAGACGGGCATCAAGGTGGTCTACGACACCTTTGACGCCAACGAGACGCTGGAGACGCGCCTGATGGCCGGCAAGTCCGGCTATGACGTCGTGGTGCCCACGGCCTATTTCCTGCAGCGCCAGATCAAGGCCAACATCTTCCAGAAGCTCGACAAGTCGAAGCTGCCGAACCTCGGCAATGCCTGGCCGATGGTGACCAGGCATCTTGCGACCTACGATCCCGGCAATGATTTTGCCGCGAACTACATGTGGGGCACGACGGGCATCGGCTACAACGTCGCCAAGGTGAAGCAGATCCTCGGCCCCGACGCCAAGATCGACAGCTGGGACATCGTCTTCAAGCCGGAGAACCTCGCCAAGTTCAGGGATTGCGGCGTGCACATGCTCGACTCCGCCGACGACATCTTTCCGGCGGCGCTGAACTATCTCGGGCTCGATCCGAACTCGACCAAGCAGGCCGACCTCGAGAAGGCCGCAGACGTCGTCGCCAAGGTCCGCCCGTCGGTGCGCAAGTTTCACTCGTCGGAATATTTGAGCGCGCTTGCCACCGGCGAGATCTGCTTCGTGGTCGGCTGGTCCGGCGACATCATGCAGGCCCGCGCCCGCGCGGCGGAGGCCAAGAGCGGCATCGAGATCGGCTACACCATTCCGAAGGAGGGCGCGCAGATGTTCTTCGACAATCTCGCGATTCCCGCGGATGCCAAGAACGTCAAGGAGGCCTACGAGCTGATCAACTATCTCTACCGCCCGGATGTCGCCGCCAAGAACTCGGACTTCCTGTCCTACGCGAGCGGCAACCTCGCCAGCCAGAAGCTGGTCGATCCGAAGATCCTGAACGACAAGAACATCTATCCGGACGAGGCGACGCTCGCAAAGCTGTTCGTCATCACGGCGCGCGAGCCGGCGACCCAGCGCATCATCAACCGGCTCTGGACCAAGGTGAAGACCGGGCGGTAGGCGCTCCGGGATCACTCTCAAAACCAAATCCTGCAAAACAACCCCATGCACAGTAGAACTGCGACCGGCGGCGTTGCCGGCGGTGGCCGTGCTTAAGTTGCGGTGCGATCTGGTCTAATCGATGCGCGGGCGCAAGGACGTGAGGCAGCTTCCGAGCGGCGAGGAATCAACAGCTGGACGCGCCTGACGTCATCAGGCTCCGGTCGTTTGACTCGTCGGGCAAAACAGGAGCAGAAGAGTATCCTGCCGCCTCCCGAGCAGGAACGATGTTCATTGTGGGCATTGCGGAAAGCTGATATCGTTTAGACCTCGCGTGACTGGCGACGTCGGATGGAGCACCATCGGGAAGCGCGGGGCAATTGCCGCGCGCCTGGGCGATTTGGGGAAACCCCGAATCAAAATGCTTCATCCGGAGCTGCCCATGCTGACGTCGATCAAAATCACCGGACTTCAGACTTACGGCTATCACGGCCTGTTCGAGGAAGAGCGAACGCTCGGACAGAAATTCAGTTTCGATATTTCCGCCGATCTGCAAGAGGTCCGGACGCACCTCAGTGACGATCTGGATTCTTCAGTGAGATACGACGCCGTCGTCGATGAAGCCGTGCAAATTGCTGGGTCAGGCAAGTTCCAGACTCTGGAGGCTCTGGGCGAGACGATCGCTGCAGGTCTGCTGCGGCGCTTCATCAGGATGGATAGCGTGACAGTCGCCGTTGCGAAATCCAGTCCGCCGATTGCTCATGCGATAGACCAGGTCGGCGTCCAGGTCAGCCTTCGACGCGCCGACCTCGCATTATGCCAGGGCGAGATCGCCGGCGCCTGACACCCTCCAATGTCTTGGAAATGACTTCTGGGCTCATGATCTCGGGAGGGATGCGCATGGCGGCGCCAACACATATGGAGCCAAATTGGACAATTCGGCCGTTCCGGCCTGGTGACGCGCTAGCGGTCCGGCGGCTCATCGAATCCGTCTGGCGCGAGCATTTTCACGAACACCCGGACGCCTTCGTTCGGGACTTCATTTATTCGCGCCTGTCGGACGTCGACAACGCGGACACGGTCTACGCCGATCGAGCTCTCTTTTTGTGCGCGATTGCCGAAGGCGCAATCATCGGCACCGGCGCAATCAAGGGTTTCAACGATCGGGAGTGCGAAATGGTTCGCATGTTCGTCGCCCCAATCTACCGAGGCCGCGGCATCGCGCGGACGATCGCCGATGGCCTCATCAGCTTTGCCGGGAATGCGGGATACGATCGTATACGCTTGTCCAGCAACAACGCGCTGACGGCCTCGCATCGGCTTTACGAAAGGATGGGCTTCCAGCTCACGGCCTCACGGGACCCGGGCGGCGAGGCCCACTCACGCTATTACGCTCTCCGGATCGGTGGAAGATGAAGAGCATCGCAGCAGACAAGATACCCGAGCGCTTCTGGCAAGTCAGGTACGATCCCAACCACGATCCCGACACACCGACGCTGCCGGACCTTTCCGAGAGTCCCAACTGTCAGAGGCTCCGAAAAATGCCTGCTTACCACTCATAACGCACCGTGCCCTTGCCCGTGTAGGTCTGCGTGCTCTGGGAGAACTCACCCTCGATGGTGCCTGCGAGCGACAGGCCGTTCCGCCATTTCATCTCGGCGCGGCCGCCGACCAGCGCGGAGTCTGCTG
Organism: Bradyrhizobium sp. B117; assembly: GCF_038969555.1. NCBI lineage: Bacteria > Pseudomonadati > Pseudomonadota > Alphaproteobacteria > Hyphomicrobiales > Nitrobacteraceae > Bradyrhizobium > Bradyrhizobium sp. B117. Next base: position 6,136,628 of record NZ_CP152414.1, on the reverse strand, counting down.
CCGGTTGCGCGCCGTTGACTGTGAACGCTGCGCCGGGGAGCGTCTGGAAGGCGGCGTTCACGAGGCGGCTGGTGTTGGTGTCGTGCGCCCAGGCGAGCCGGCCGCGCAGCGTGAGCACGCCGTCATTGACGAGGAATCGCTGGTCAGTGCGGGCGCCGAGTTCGGTGCGGACATTCGTCGTGTCCTGCGCGGTGTAGGACAGCGCGAACTGGTTGCTGCCGACGATCGCGGTCTCGCCGTAGCCGGGCAAATGGAAGGTCGTGGCCTGCACGGCGGCGTAGGGCGCGACGCCGAAGCTGGAGGCGGGGATGGGTGCGAAGCGCCAGCCGGCTTCGAGGCGGCCCGAGAAGGTGCTGGCCTTGAAATTCGCGGTCAGCTTGTCGGTGCCCGACACCGTCACGGTGCGATCGGTGGTGACGTCCTGCCAGCCATAGGCGAGCGCTGCCGAGAGATAGGCGGGCCCAAAATTGTGGCGGCCGTAGAAGCCGGCCTGGAACAGATCGGCGCGGCCGCCGCCGAGGCTGTCAGACAACGCGAAATTATAGCCGGCGCCGCCGAGCGCAAAGCCGACCAGCGTGTTCGGCGAGACGCGATAGTCGGCGCCGACCACGGTGCCGTAGATGTGGCTGGTGGTGGTGCTCGAACCTGATGCGGCGTTGCCGTTCAACGTGCTGGCGCCGCCATAGCCGGAGGCCCAGACGCCCCAGCGCCGGTCGATGATTTCGGCGCTGGCGTCGCGCGGCGTCACCGCGGCGTAGGCTTCGCGCACACGGGCGTCGTTTGGTGCGGTGGAAGCGTAGCCCAGCGTCCCGCTGTCGCCGGCCGTGCCGCCGCGCTCGCCGTCCGTGCCGCCACCGAGCGGATCGAGCATGTTGACGAATTGCTGCGTGGCGCTGAAGGAGGCCTGCGTGCCGGCGGCGCCGGGCTGGCCGGAGACCTGGCTGAGCCCGTGGTTGAGCGGCGCGCCGCTCATGTTGAGCAGTGCATCGAAGCCGGAAGGCGGCGTCGCACCGCCCTCGACCGCCTTGTTGATGCCGCCGGCCACGCTGATCTGGTTGGCGCCTGTGCTCGCCGGCAGCACGATCGTGCCGGGATCGAGCACGAGATAGACGTTGTTGACGTCGTAAGTGAGGTGCGGATTGCGCGTGGGGCTGAAGCTGCCGCTGACGCTCAAGCCGGCGAACTTCGTTCCGCCAAGGCCGCCGGTCGCATTGAGGATGGTGTAGGTCTGGCTGCGGAAGCTGCCGGGCAGCGCCACCGCCTGCACGGTGGCGCCGGTGAGCGTCGCCGTGCCCGTGACATTGGTGCGGTCGGCGGCGGTCGTGGAGACTTCCACCCTGTAGAAGCTGCCGGCACCGAAGGCGAGGTTGCCGCTGACGGTGAGGGTGCCCACGGAATTGCCCGGCGCCAGCGTGCCGCCGCTCGCAATCGTCGTGTTGCCGACGATGCCGGTGCCGCCGAGCGTGCCGCCGCTGTTCACGGTGAGGCTGCTGGAGGACGCGATCGAGCCGTTCACCGCCAGGGTGCCGCCATCAATCGTCGTGGCGCCGGTATAGGTGTTGACGCCCGACAGGGTCAGCGTGCCGGTGCCGACCTTCACCAGCGAACCACCGGTGGCGCTCAGGCCGAACAGGCTCGCGTAGCACGCCGTGCCGCTCGCGCCGCAGTCGCTGATCACGCCGCTGACCGTTGTGCTCAGGTTGTTGCCGCCGACGGTGAGCTGCCGTGCGCCCAGATAGACAGCACCGGCTCCCGCGATCGAGCCGATGCTGAGCTTGCCGTCATCGGCAGGGCCGGTGCTGTGCGAGACATCAACCTTGCCGCCGGCGTTGTTGAGGATGCTGGCGTTGCCGCCCGTGCCGTTGATGAAGAATCCGAGGACGCCGTTATTGGTGATTGCGGCGTTGCCGGCCGTGCTGCTGTCGGCAAACTGCAGGATGGAGTTGTTGATGATGGTGGCGTTGCCGGCCGTGGTGGTGTCGAGGAACGAGACGCCGTAGCCGTTGTTGGTGATGACCGAACTGCCGGCGGCGCTGGTGTTCATGAAAATGATCTCGCCGCCGGCATTGTTGGTGAAGGTGGCGCTGCCGGCGGTGCTGGCGTCGAAGAACATCAGGCCATGGTCATTGGAAATGGCCGCGTTGCCAGCCGCGCTGGTGTCCCGGAAATTGATGATGTTGTGGTTGGTGATGGTCGCTGTGCCGGCGGTGCTGGCGTTGTAGAAATTGAGCTGGGCACTGCTGTTGTTGGTGATGGTTGCGCTGCCGGCCGTACTGAAGTTTTGGAAGGTGATGCTGCCATTGTTGGTGATCGTCGCATTGCCGGCCGTGCTGTGGTCGTTGAAGCCCAGGACGCCGTTGAAGCCCGGGACGCCGGCGTTGGTGATGGAGGCGCTGCCGGCCGTGCTGCTGTTGTAGAAATTCAGCTGGTTGTAGTTGTTGGTGATGGCGATGCTGCCGCCATTGACGACAATGCCGGCGCCGTTGAACCCGAAAATCGCATTACTGTTGGTGAATGTATAATCCGATGCGCCGAGGTTGAATGTCCAGCCGCCAATCGTCTGGTCGGACGTGTTCAACAGATTGGTGGTGTTCGACACGTCGAAATACGCAGTGCCTGTCGGCACCGAGTGCGTGCTCCAGTTGGCGCCGGCGCTATAGTCGTTGCTGGGGGGAGAGGGGAGCCAGGTGGCGTCGTCCGCGCGCGAGGGTGCAGCCGGCAGCGCCCAGGCCAGGGCCAGCGCCGACGACGTCAGCAGCGCGGCCCGCAGGTGGCGGGTCGCTGCGAGACGATCTTTCCGCTTACCACTCATAACGCACCGTGCCCTTGCCCGTGTAGGTCTGCGTGCTCTGGGAGAACTCACCCTCGACGGTGCCTGCGAGCGACAGGCCGTTCCGCCATTTCATCTCGGCGCGGCCGCCGACCAGCGCGGAGTCTGCTGCCGGTTGCGCGCCGTTGACTGTGAACGCTGCGCCGGGGAGCGTCTGGAAGGCGGCGTTCACGAGGCGGCTGGTGTTGGTGTCGTGCGCCCAGGCGAGCCGGCCGCGCAGCGTGAGCACGCCGTCATTGACGAGGAATCGCTGGTCAGTGCGGGCGCCGAGTTCGGTGCGGACATTCGTCGTGTCCTGCGCGGTGTAGGACAGCGCGAACTGGTTGCTGCCGACGATCGCGGTCTCGCCGTAGCCGGGCAAATGGAAGGTCGTGGCCTGCACGGCGGCGTAGGGCGCGACGCCGAAGCTGGAGGCGGGGATGGGTGCGAAGCGCCAGCCGGCTTCGAGGCGGCCCGAGAAGGTGCTGGCCTTGAAATTCGCGGTCAGCTTGTCGGTGCCCGACACCGTCACGGTGCGATCGGTGGTGACGTCCTGCCAACCATAGGCGAGAGCGGCAGAGAGGTAGGCCGGCCCAAAATTGTGGCGGGCATAGAAGCCGGCCTGGAACAGATCGGCGCGGCCGCCGCCGAGGCTGTCAGACAACGCGAAATTGTAGCCGGCGCCGCCGAGCGCGAAGCCGAGCAGCGTGTTCGGCGAGACGCGATAGTCGGCGCCGACCACGGTGCCGTAGATGTGGCTGGTGGTGGTGCTCGAACCGGCCGCAGTGTTGCCGTTCAAGGTGCTGGCGCCGCCGTAAGCAGAGGCCCACACGCCCCAGCGCCGGTCGACGACATCGCCGCTCGCGTCGCGCGGCGTCACCGCGGCGTAGGCCTCGCGCACCCTAGCGTCGGCATTGCCGGTGGACGCGTAGCCCATTGCTCCGCCATCGCCGGCGGTCGCGCCACGCTCGCCATCTGTGCCGCCACCACCGAGTGGATCGAGCATGCCCACGAACTGCTGCGTGGCATTGAACGCGGCTTGCGTGCCGGCGGCGCCGGGCTGGCCGGAGACTTGGCTGAGCCCGTGGTTGAGCTGCGGCTGGCCCATGTTGAGCAGCGCATCGAAACCGGCCGGAGGCGTCGCACCACCTTCGACCGCTTTGTTGATGGCGCCGGCAACGTTGCTCTGGTTGGCGCCGGTGCCGGCCGGTAGCACGATCGCGCTGGGATCGAGCACGAGGTAGACGTTGTTCGGATCGTAGGTGAGGTGCGGGTTGCGGGTGGGGCTGAAGCTGCCGCTCACGCTCAGTCCGGCGAACTTCGTTCCGCCGAAGCCGCCGGTCGCATTGAGGATGGTGTAGGTCTGGCTGCGGAAGCTGCCGGGCAGCGCCACCGCCTGCACGGTGGCGCCGGTGAGCGTCGCCGTGCCCGAGACGTTGGTCCGGTCCGCGGCGGTCGTGGAGACCTCGACCCGGTAGAAGCTGCCTGCACCGAAGGCGAGGCTGCCGCTGACGGTGAGGGTGCCGACGGAATTGCCCGGCGACAGCGTGCCGCCGCTCGCGATCGTCGTATTGCCGACGATGCCTGTGCCACCGAGCGTGCCGCCGCTGTTCACGGTGACGCTGCTGGAGGACGCGATCGAGCCGTTCACCGCCAGCGTGCCGTCGTTCACGATCGTCGCACCGGTGTAGGTATTTGCGCCCGACAGCGTCAACGTGCCGCTGCCGCCCTTGGTCAGCGCGCCGTTGCCCGCGAGACTGGCGTCGATAATGCCGGCTCGTACGTCGAACAAGCCGGACGATGACAGCGTGCCGTTGGTTATGCGACCGCCCGTCACCGTCACGCCGCCGTCCTGGGTCTGGGCCGTGCCGCCAAGATCGAGCGTGCCACCCGCAACAGTTGTGCCGGCGCTGCTGGCGCCAAGCGTGCCGGCGCCCGCGATCTTCAGCGTGCCCGCATTGATTGTGGTGCCGCCGGTATACGCATTGGTCCCCGACAGGGTCAGCGTGCCGGAGCCGATCTTCACCAGCGAGCCGCCGGCGCCGTTGATATCGCCGCTCACCTCGGTCGAGAGATTGTTCGAGCCGACGGTTAGCTCATTGGCACCGAGCAGGTAGAGGCCAGCGCCCGCGATGGAACCGGCGCTGATTTTGTTGTCGCCGTTGGGGCCCGCGGCGGGACTGAAATCGACCAAGCTGCTGGCATTACTGATGATGACCGCGTTGCCGGCTGTGCTGTTGGCGAAGAACGTTATGCTGCCGTTGTTGGTGATGGTTGCGTTGCCGCCAGTGGCGGAGCCGTAGAATGCGATGCCGCCATTGTTGGTGATATTAGCGCTCGCCGCCGTGCTGCTGTCCCGGAAGTACAGAGCATTCGCGTTCGTGATCGTTGCGCCGCCGGCGCTGCTGGCGTCGAGGAAATTCATGGTGCCAGAGCCGACGTTGGAGATCGTGGCGCTGCCCGCCGTGCTGTTGTCCCTGAAGAGCCCGAAATATTCGTTCGTGATGGTTGCGCTGCCGGCGCTGCTGGTGTTGAAGAAAGTCAGCGTGGCGCTGCCGGTGCTCACGATTGTGGCGTTACCGGCCGTGCTGGTGTCGCGGAATTCCAGAGTGCCGCTGCCGACAGTGGTGATGGTCGCGGCACCAGCCGTGCTCCCATCAAAGAATCGCAAGTACTGACCGTTGGTGAGGGCCGCGTTGCCGGCCGAGCTGCTGCCGTGGAATTCCACACGGTCGCGGTTGCTGATGTTGGCGCTGCCAGCGGTGCTATTGTCGTCGAAAATGAGGAGGTGGTTATTGGCGATCGTGGCGTTGCCAGCCGTGGAGTTCGCATTGAACGACAGAGTGCCGTCGCTGACGATCGTGGCGGTGCCCGCCGTGCTGTTGTCCAAGAAATGGATGATGGCGTGGTTGGTGATCGTCGAACTACCGGCCGTGCTCGATTGGTTGAAGGTGATGGTGCCGGTGTTGGTGATGCTGGCGCTTCCGGCCGTGCTCGAGCCGCCGAAATACATATTGTAGTTATTGACGATGGTGGCGCTGCCAGCCGTGCTGTTGTCGACGAAACTCAGCAACATATTGTTGGTGATGGTCGCGCTGCCAGCCGTGCTGCTTTCGCCGAAAATCGTCATGGCAAAGGAGCCGCTGTTGGTGATGGCCGCGTTGCCGGCGGTACTTGAGCCGTTGAAGGTCAATGTGCCGATGTTGGCGATTGTTGCGCTTCCGCCCGTGCTGCGGTCGTAGAAGTTGACGGTGCCGGCGGCCGTGTTGGTGATGGTTGCGCTCCCGGCCGTGCTGTCGTCGTAGAACGAGAGGCCGCCGCTGTTTGAGATATTGGCGGAGCTGGCGCCGCTTCCGTTGTGGAAGATCGTGGTTCCGCTGTTGGTGATGCTGGTGATGCCGCTGGTGTCGCCGTTGAAGACGCTGAACGTGCCGCTGACGCCAACGGTGACGGGCCCCAGAATGGCGCCGCCGCCGGCGGCACTGCCGAGCTGTAACGTGCCGCCGTTGATCGTGGTGCCGCCGGCATAGGTCTTGGCGCCCAACAAGGTCAGCGTGCCGCTGCCGATCTTGACCAGCGAGCCGTTTAGAATATCGCCGGTCACGGCGGTCGACAGATTGTTGGAGCCGACCGTCAGTTGGTTGCCGGCGAGGTCGAAGTACCCGCTGCCCGAGATCGAGCCGGCCGTGACGGGACCGGTCGTGGCAAACTCGATTTGACCGTAGTTGTTGATGGCGGCATTGCCGGCCGTGCTGTTGCCGGAGAACACAAGGTCGGCGAGGTAGTTGATGTTGAGGGTAGCGTCGCCGGCGGTGCTTGAACCGGTGAACGATGACGACATGGCGAAGTTGTAGTTGATCGTGACACTACCGCCGTTGACCGTGATGCCGGCACCCGTGAAGTTCAGCGTGCCGACGTCAAACGTGTAGCTCGAGGCGCCGGCATTGAAGGTCCAGCCGCCGACGCTGGCGCTGGAGATCACCAGGCTGGTGGTATCAGAGGTGCCGAAGGAGGCCGTGCCGACCGGCACGAAAACGCCGTCCCAGTTGGAGCCGGTGCCATAGTCGTTGCTGCCGGGGGAGGCGAGCCAGGTGCCATCCGACGCGGCGCGCGCCGGCCCGACCGGCAGCGCCCAGGCCAGGGCCAGCGCCGACGACGTCAGCAGCGCGGCCCGCAGGTGGCGGGTCGCTGCGAGACGATCTTTCCGCTTACCACTCATAACGCACCGTGCCCTTGCCCGTGTACGTCTGCGTGCTCTGCGAGAACTCGCCCTCGACTGTTCCAGCGAGCGAGAAGCCATTCCTCCATTTCATCTCGGCGCGGCCGCCGACCAGCGCGGAGTCGGCCGCCGGTTGCGCGCCGTTGACCGTGAAGGCCGCGCCGGGGAGCGTCTGGAAGGCGGCGCTGACGAGGCGGTTGGTGTTGGAATCGTGCGCCCAGGCGAGCCGGCCGCGCAGCGTGAGCACGCCGTCGTTGACGAGGAAGCACTGGTCGGTGCGGGCGCCGAGCTCGGTGCGCACATTCGTCGTGTCCTGCGCGGTGTAGGACAGCGCGAACTGGTTGCTGCCGACGATCGCGGTCTCGCCGTAGCCGGGCAAATGGAAGGTGGTCGCCTGCACGGCCGCGTAGGGCGTGACGCCGAAGCTGGAGGCGGGGATCGGTGCGAAGCGCCAGCCGGCCTCAAAGCGGCCCGAGAAGGTGCTGGCCTTGAAGTTGGCAGTGAGCTTGTCGGTGCCTGACACCGTCACGGTGCGGTCGGTGGTGACGTCCTGCCAGCCATAGGCCAGCGCTGCCGAGAGATAGGCCGGTCCGAAATTGTGGCGGCCGTAGAAGCCGGCCTGGAACAGATCGGCGCGGCCGCTGCCGAGGCTGTCGGACAGCGCAAAGTTGTAGCCGGCGCCGCCGAGCGCGAAGCCGACCAGCGTGTTCGGCGAGACGCGGTAGTCGGCGCCGACGACGGTGCCGTAGATGCGGCTGGTGGTGGTGCTCGAGCCGGCCGCAGTGTTGCCGTTCAACGTGCTGGCGCCGCCATAGGCAGAGGCCCACACGCCCCAGCGGCGGTCGACGACATCGTCGCTTGCATCGCGCGGCGTCACGGCGGCGTAGGCCTCGCGCACTTTTGCGTCGTTTGGTGCGGTGGAAGCATAGCCCAGCGTCCCGCCGTCGCTGGCCGTGCCGCCGCGCTCGCCGTCCGAGCCGCCGCCGAACGGATCAAGCATGTCCACGAACTGCTGCGTGGCATTGAACGCGGCCTGCGTGCCGGCGGCGCCGGGCTGGCCGGAGACCTGGCTGAGCCCGCGGTTGAGCTGCGGCTGGCCCATGTTGAGCAACGCATCGAAGCCGGCCGGCGGCGTCCCGCCGCTCGCGACGGCTCCGTTGATGGCGCCGGCCACGTTGCTCTGGTTGGCGCCGGTGCCCGCCGGCAGCACGATCGCGCCGGGATCGAGCACGAGGTAGACGTTGTTGAGGTCGTAGGTGAGATGCGGATTGCGGGCGCCGGGCGCGAAGCTGCTGCCGGTGAGGCTGGCGAAATGTGTTCCACCGAAGCCGCCGCTGGCGTTCAGGATGGTGTAGGTCTGCTGCCGAAAGCTGCCGGGCAGGGCGACCGCCTGCACGGTGGCGCCGGTGAGCGTCGCAATGCCGGTGACATTGGTGCGGTCGGCGGCGCTCGGCGAGACCTCGACGGTGTAGAAGCTGCCGGCGTTGAAGGTCAGGTTGCCGCTGACGGTGAGGGTGCCGACGGAATTGCCCGGCGCCAGCGTGCCGCCGCTCGCGATCGTCGTGTTGCCGACGGTGCCGGTGCCACCGAGCGTGCCGCCGCTGTTCACGGTGACGCTGCTGGAGGACGCGATCGAGCCGTTCACCGCCAGCGTGCCGCCGTCGATCTGGGTCGCGCCGGTGTAGGTGTTGACGCCCGACAGGGTCAGCCTGCCGGTGCCGACCTTCACCAGCGAGGCGCCGCTGCCGCCGCCGGATCCGCCATCGGCAAGCACGCCGGTGACATTGGTCGACAGGTTGTTGCTGCCGACCGTCAGCTCCTTGCCGCCGAGGTCGAAGGTGCCGCCACCGGCGAGCGAGCCGGCGCTGAGCTTGTTGTCGCTGTTCGGGCCGGTGCTCATCGAGAAGTCGAAGACGGCGCTGGGCGTGCCGTTGATGAGCTGCGCGCTGCCGGCCGTGGCGTTGCCGTCGAACAGTACGTTGCCGTTGTTGGTGATGGTGGCGCTCCCGGCCGTGGCGTTGGTATCGAAGGTCAGCTGCGCGTTGTTGGTGATTTGAGTGCCGCCGGCCGTGGCATTGCCGCTGAACACCAGCGTGCCGGCAGAAATCGTCAGGGCGGACAAATTGTCCGCGCCGGTCAAGGTCAGCGTGCCGGCGCCGGACTTGGTCAGCGCGCCGCCACCGAGATTCTGGCTGATGACGAAATTGTTGGCTGCCGCTGCAATCTCCAGCGTGCCGCCGCCGGCACCGAAGGAGATGCTGCGCGTGGTGGCGTTGAAAGCGGTGCCTGCTATCTGCAGGGTGCCGCCGTTGAAGGTCAGGCTGCCCGCGAGGTCGCCGAGATTGGCGTCCGAGGAGACGCTGACCGTTCCGCCGGCGAAGGTGGTGCCGCCGATATAGGTGTTGGTGCCCGAAAGCGTCAGCGTGCCGGTGCCCGTCTTCACCAGCGAACCGCCGGTGCCGCCGAAGTAGCCGCCATCGGCGATCACGCCGCTGACGGTGGTCGACAGATTGTTGCCGCCGACCGTCAGCTCGTTGGCGCCGAGTGAGAAGGTGCCGTTGCCGGCGATCGAGCCGGCGCTGAGCTTGTTGTCGCCGTTCGGGCCGGTGCTGCCGGAAAAATCGAAGCCGGCGCCCGGGTCGTTGTTGATCAGCTGCGCATTCCCCGCGGTCGCGTTGTTCCGGAAATAGGTCGTTCCGATGGAATTGTGGAAGGGACCGCCGCCATTGTTGGTGATGACCGCGTTGCCGGCCGTGCTCCAGCCCATGAAGAGTAGATTATAGGTGTTGGTGATGGTCGCGCTGCCAGCCGTGCTGACGCCGACGAACGCCATCGAAAAGTTGTTGGTGATGGTTGCGCTTGCGGCCGTGCTCGAAGCATTGAAGTTCAAGGTGTCGTTGTTGGTGATGCCGGCGCTTCCCGCCGTGCTTGTTTGGCTGAAATTGATTGTGCCATCGTTGTTGATCGTCGCGTTGCCGGCGGTGCTGGTGCCGTAGAACGTCGTGGAGCCGCCACTGGTGTTGGTGATGTTTGCGCTGCCGGCAGTACTGGTGTTTAAGAATTGCAGGCCGCTGTTGTTGGTGATGCTCGCGCTGCCTGCCGTGCTGGAGGCGTAGAAATACAGCGTGCCGTTGTTGGTGATGGCGGCGTGGCCCGCCGTGCTGGTGTCAACGAACTCCATGGTGTTGGTGTTGGTGATGGTGGCGCTGCCCGCCGTGCTGGTGCCAAGGAAAAGCAGCTCGCCGTTGTTGGTGATGGTGGCGCTGCCCGCCGTGCTGGTCTTGTAGAAAGCCGTGGTGGCATTGTTCGTGATCGTCGTGATGCCGCTTGTGTCGGCGTTGAGGATCCTGAACATGCCTCCACCACCGACGGTGACCGCCCCCAGAATGGAGCCAACCCCACCGGTGTTATTGCCAAGCCATAGTTCGCTACCGGGGCCATTGACGGTGGTGCCGCCGGTATAGGTGTTGGCGCCGGTCAGGTACAAGATGCCCATGCCGGTCTTGACCAGCGAGCCGCTGCCGGAGATGACGCCGCTGACCTCGGTCGTGGAATTGTTGCTGCCGACCGTCAGTTCGTTGGCGCCGAGGTTGTAGGAGCCGGCGCCCGCGATCGATCCCGCGCTCACCTTGCTGTCGTTGTTCAACCCGGCAGTATAGGTGAAGTCTACCACTCCTCCGGCATTGTTGATGAGGGCGGCATTGCCCGCCGTGCTGGAGTTGTAGAAAATCAGGGTGCCGTTGCTGTTGTTGGTGATGGTGGCGTTGCCCGCCGTGCTGGTGCCAAGGAAATCCACGACGTGGTTGTTGGTGATGGTGGCGCTACCCGCCGTGCTGCTGCCGTAGAATTGCAGGGTGCCGTTGCTGTTGTTGGTGATGGCGGCATTGCCAGCCGTGCTGGCCTCGAAGAAAGTCACGCTGCCGTTGTTGGTGATGCTGGCATTGCCAGCCGTGCTGGTCAGGTAGAAATTCAGCGCGCCGCCGCCGTTGTTGGTGATGGCGGCGCTGCCCGCCGTGCTCGTGTCGTGGAATTCCAGAGTGCCGTTGTTGGTGATGGTGGCGCTGCCGGCGGTGCTTGAACCACTGAACGTGTTGAGGGCCCCGCTGTTGGCGTAGTTGATCGTAACGCGGCCGCCGTTGACCGTGATGCCGGTGCCGGTGAAATTCAATGGACCGCTGACGTCAAACGTGTAGTTCGAGGCGCCGGCGTTGAACGTCCAGCCGCCGACGCTGGCGCTCGAGATCACCAGGCTGGTGGTAAAGGAGGTGCCGAAGGAGGCCGTGCCGACCGGCACGAAGCGGCCGTCCCAATTGGATCCGGTGCCATAGTCGTTGCTGCCGGGCGAGGCGAGCCAGGTGCCATTCAACGCGGCGCGCGCCGGCCCGGCCGGCAGCGTCCAGGCCAGGGCCAGCGCCGACGACGTCAGCAGGGCGGCCCGCAGGTGGCGCGTCGCTTTGAAATAATGTTTCCCCGTCCTCACCACTTCCCCCAACACGCACGTCCCGAGTCCTCGACAGGATTCTTCGCACCGGGCGGGAGTGGTGTCCTGATAAGGGGTTGGCTAGTTTCTGAAAGTTTCTGATATTTCAGTTTCAGACCCGATTTCCGGGCATTTTCGGCAGACTTCCGCTATATGGGCCACCTTGAGAGACGTGTTGGGGGATAGCTTGCTTCGTTTCGCCGGCTTCGAGCTGGACCTGCAGCGCGCGGAGCTGCGCGGGGCCGATGGCGCTCCGATCAAGCTCCGGCCCAAGACGTTCGAGATGCTCCGGCTCTTTGCCACCAGCGGCGGCCGCGTGCTGAGCAAGCAGGAGCTGATGGAGGCGGTCTGGCCGAACGTCCATGTCGGCGAGGACAGCCTGTTTCAATGCATCCGAGAGCTTCGGAACGCGCTCGGCGACGACCGGCGGCAGCTGATCAAGCTCGCCTCCGGCGGCGGCTATCTGCTGGCGGCGGAGGTTGAGGCTGCGCCCGAATCCGGCCCGGTGCAGGCCGAGGAGACCCGGCCGGACCCCGGCGACGAGGTCGCGCCCCTGCCGCCGGCCGAGGTTGCTGTGCCGCCCGTGAGGCCGCGGCGCGCGATGTTCGGCTTGAGCCGGCAGGCCACGGTCGCCGCCGTGGCCGGGCTCTGCGTGATCGTCATGGGGCTTGCGGTTGCCGCGCCCGTGCTGAAGCCGGACCTTCTGTTCAGGCGAGCGCCGCCGCGGCTCGCCGTGATGCCGATCGCTGATGACAGCAACGACCCGCGTGGCGCGGCGATGGCGGCAGACGTCACCGCCCGCCTCACGGATGGTTTCGCCAAGATCCAGAACATCAGCGTGGTTGCGCCACGATTGACGGTCGCCGGCGGCGAGAGCAAAGCTTCCTCCGCCGGATCATCCGATTACGAGCTGCATGGTGAGTTGCAGCATGGCGATCGATCCTGGACGCTGCGCGCGCGTATCATCAAGGCTGCGACTGGCGAGGTTCAGTCGGTCGTTGCAGCTTCGGTCGCCGCGGACGATGCGGACGCGCAACTCGCGCAGTCACGGCTCGTCGCCGGCGTCGGTCATGTGCTCGCGCGCCGTCTCAACGAGATTCTGGAGCCGCGCGTATCGTCATCTGCGAGCCGCAAATCCTCGGTCGGCGGCGACAAGGTGGCGGTCGAGCAGGCGCTCGCCTCGATCAACCAGACCACGCGCGAGCGTTTTGGCGCGGCGCAGGCCATGCTGCAAAAGGCGCTCGCTGACGATCCTGACAATCTCGACATCGCGGTCGCGCTCGCCTCGCTGCAGATGCGCGGCATCCAGATGGTCTGGTTCGGCCCGGAGGAGGCTGCTGCGGTCGAGGGGAGGGCCAATGCGACGCTCGAACAGGCATTGCGGTCGAAGCCGAATTCGATTCCGGTGCTCGAGGCCTATTGCCGCTTCCTCAGCGCGACCAACCATTTCGTCGAAAGCCTCGTCACCTGCGCCAGGGCCTTGAGCTTCGATCCGTGGAACGGGTCTGCGCTCTATCTGATCGGGTTGGGCCAGATCTATCTCGGCCGCTTCGACGATGCGCTCGCGACATTCCAGCAAGCCGATCGTTACGACACGCCACCGGCCTCGCGCTGGACCTGGTTGCTCGGCGCAGGCACGGCGCATGCCTTGATGGGCCGCTACGAGGAGGCGCTGCCGTGGCTGCAGCGCTCGATCGCCATCACGCCGGGAACCGGCCGCTCGCATTTCCTGCTCGCTGCTGCCTATCAGAGAACGGGCCGGGCCGAGGAGGCGAAGGCCGCGATTGCGGAGGGATTGCGCTTGCGGCCCGGCACGACGCGGCAAAGCGTCTGGCCGCCGATGAAGAACGCAAGTCCGGTTTGTATCGCGGCCTGGGAGCGTGTCGTGCAGGCCGAGGTGGATGCAGGATTGCCGGAACAGTGAGGGTCGGCGCAGGCGGCGCGTTCAGTCGTCATGCTCGGGCTTGTCCCGGGCATCCACGTCCTTGATCTCGCCTCTGGAAGCGCGTGGATGGCCGGGACAAGCCCGGCCATGACGGAGAAAGCAGTGCTGGCTACCGCCACCTTCTGTGCAGCCACAGCCACTGTTCGGGATGCTCGCGCACCCAGCTCTCCACCACGCTTGTCACGGCCTGCATCGTGCCCTGGATGTCGATCTTGCCGTCGGCATCGCGCACCGGCGGAATTTCCTCGGTCAGCTCGCCGGTGAAGCGGCCGTCGGGCAGGCGGATGATGCGGACGCCGTGGATGGGGCATTCGACCTGGCGGAGCAGGCGGGCCAGCGTCGGGTTGGCGCGGGTCTTGCGGCCGAAGAAGGTGACCTCGACGCCGCCAGTCAGATACTGGTCGATCAGCATCGCGACGTGCTTGCCCTCTTTCAGCGCCTGACCGAGCCGGAACGGGGCGTCGCGGCCCGCCGGGATCAGCGTGCCCATGTTGACCTGGCGCATCTCCTGGATGATGCGGTCGGCGGAGGCGATGTTCGGGCGGCGATAGAGGATCGCGGCGTCCAGCCCGTGCGCGACGCCGGCGAGCGCCGGCAATTCCCAATTGGCCAGATGCGCGGCGAAGATCAGCGCTGGCTTGCCGTCGTCGCGGATCTGGTTGAACAGCTCGATGCTGCGCGCCGGGATTTCGATCCGGCTTTTCTCCGGATGGTCGCGGTCGTAGTCCCAGACGTGGTCCATATGGGCGAATTCGGCGCCGACGCGGCCGAGATTGTCCCACACGCCCATCAGGATGTTTTCGATCTCTTCGGGCGACTTCTCCGGAAAGGCCGCGGTGAGGTTGGCGCGGCCGATGCGGTGCTCGCGCAGACGCGGGCCGATCAGCTTGGTCATCCGCGCGAAAAAGTTCGAGGTCTTGACCGGATCGAAATAGCGCGTGGTGCGCAGCATGCCGACGGTGGCAGCGCCGATCAGGCTTCCGCTGATCGATTTGGCAGCATTGCGTGCGCGGATCTTCGTGCCGAGAGAAATCAGCGCCATGCGTCCGGTTCAGGCCGGTTCGCGCGTGAGGATCAGCGAGGCGTTCTGGCCGCCGAAGCCGAACGAGTTCGACATCACCGCGGTGACGCGGGCATCGCGCGCCTTGTTGCCGACGACGTCGAACAGGATCGTGGGATCCGGATTGTCGTAGTTGATCGTCGGCGGGATACGCTGATGCTCGAGCGTGAGCAGCGAGAAGATCGCCTCCACTGCACCTGCGGCCGAGATGGTGTGGCCGACCATCGACTTGTTGGAGGTGACCGGAATCTTCTGCGCGAGATCGCCGAACACGGCCGATGTCGTGTTGAACTCCATCTTGTCGTTTTCGGGCGTCGCGGTGCCGTGCGCGTTGATGTGGTCGATCTGGTCCGGCGTCATGCCGGCATCGGCCAGCGTCTTGTTCATGCAGCCGATGATCGGCTTGCCGTCGGGCGAGGAGCGGGTGCGATGGAAGGAATCGGTGAGCTCGCCGCAGCCGGCGATCACGCCGAGGATCTTCGCGCCACGCGCGGTGGCCGCCTCATAGCTTTCCAGCACGAGCGCGCCGGCGCCTTCGGCCATGACGAAGCCGTCGCGGTTCTTGGAGAAGGGACGGGAGGCCGCCTGCGGCGGATCGTTCTGGGTCGACAGCGCCGAGAGCAGCGAGAAGCGCACCAGCGCTTCCGGATTCACGGTGCCGTCGGTCGCAACGCACAGTGCAGCATCGGTCTCGCCGCGGCGAATCGCCTCGACGCCGAGCTGGATCGAGGTGGCTCCGGACGCACACGCCGTCGACAGCGAGATCGGCGAGCCCTTGGTGCCGAAGGTCTCGGCGAGGTGGGCTGCGACCGAGCCGAACATGAAGCGGTGGTGATAGGCTGTGTACTTGCCGCCGCCGGAGATGCGCAGCAAATCGTCATAGTTGATGTCGAGCGCGCCGACGGCGCGGCCGAGCTCGCGGCGCTGCGGCCATTCGACTTCGACAGGCGCAACCGCCAGGAAGAGGGGGCCCGGGAAATCGGCCTTGGCGCCGATGCCGGCCTGCTCGAGCGCTTCCTCCGTCACGATCTCGGCCATCCGTTCGGACAGGGCGGTGGAGGAGAACGGATCGACGCTGACAAAATCGACGGTACCGGCCATCGTGGTCTTCAGGCCCTCGATCGGAAAGCGCGTGATGGTGCGGATGCCGGATTCGCCGGCCACGAGCTTGGCCCAATTGTCGGCCTTGCCGGCGCCGAGCGAGGTCATGATGCCCATGCCGGTGACGACGACGACGGGACGCCCGAGTTTGTCGCGTGGTGCAGTCATGTCGTTCCCCCGATAGAGCTACAGCGTCATCCAGCCAAAGCGCGAACGCGCTTCAGCTCACCGCCTCGACCAGCGCCATGCCTTCACCGCGCCAGTGTCCGGCTCCCACGACAACAATCTGGGTGGGCGCCCCCAGCATTTCAATCTCGGTCCCGGTCGAATCGTTCGGCGGGAACAGCGCGCCGCGCGAGATCGACAGCGCGGCGAGCGCGATGCCGAGCGGGAACTGCGTTTCCATGGTGTGGCCGAACATCGTGCCGGTCGCGCGGACCGGGAAGTCGGTATGGTTCTTCAGGAAGCTGCGCTCCTCGCTGGTCGCTGGCTCGGTGCCGGTCGCGCCCGAGATGATCGCGCCCTTGCCCTCGCGCTTCGGCAGCTTTTCCCAAAGCTTCTCCAAGGTCGCGGCCATGTCGCCCGGCTGCTTGCGCCGGGCGAGGTCGGCAACGACGCTCGTCAGCTTTGCGAACGGCTTTGCGCCGCGCGCTTGTGCATGCGCCTTCGATTCCAGCACCAGGAAGGCGCCGGCCGAGCCGAGCGCGAAGCCGGCGTGGTCCTTGCGCGCCCAGACGGGGGCGAACTTGTCCTTCAAATTGAAGTCGCCGAATTCGTAGAGGACCATCAGGTCCTTGCGCTCGCCATTATGCGAGCCGCCGACCAGCGCAATGTCGCTCTCGCCCGAGGCGATGCGCGCAAGCGCAATGCGGGCCGCATCTGCGCCCGCGACCTCTTCGCCCATGAAGGTGCGCGAGGTGCCGCCCAAGCCGTGCACGATGGCGATGTTGCCGGCGAGCAAATTGGAGAGCTGCGCCAGGAACAGCGTCGGCCTGAGGTCGCTCATCAGCCGCTCATTGAGGAAACCGGGCGCGTTCGCCCCCTTGGCCTCGGCCGAGAGCACGCCGCTGTCGACGTTGAGATCGCGCTCGCCGCCGCCGGCGGCGACCACCATGTCGATCTTCGCCAGGATGTCCTTGTTGCCCTTGATTCCCGCGGAGTCGAGCGCCAGGCCGGCAGCGTAGGTGCCGATGCGCTGCCAGGCTTCCATCTGGCGCTGGTCGCCCTTCTTCGGGATCTGGCTGTCGAAGGAGACGGGCATCAAGGGATGCACGACGTTTGGCGCAAAGCCCTTCTCGTCGACATTGACGCGCTTCTCTTCAAGCGCGGCCCAGTTGGCGTCCAGGCCCTCGCCGAGCGAGGTGGCAAGCCCAATGCCGGTGATCCAGACTTCCGTCTGGCCGGGCTTCGAAGCAGTCTCAGTCATGGCGATACGGCCTGTTGCGGAAATCCGACGCGCTGGGCGACCTGCGCCATGTATCCGCGCATATCCGCATTGGGGAAGGGGATCAGCGTAAAAGTGAGCGTCGAATTCGCGCGCAGCTTGCCGCCAACCCTGATCTTGGCCTCGGTCATGGCGTAGCCGGAACCCTCATGGGCCAGCGTGGCCTCGATGCTCATGAGGTCGCCTGGGAACACCGAGCCGCGGACCTTGGCCTCCTTGACGGCGGCCAGGATCGGCATGCGCTCGAACTTGAACACGCCGAGTTGAAGCCAGCCCGAGGCCTGCGCCATCGATTCGATCAGGAGCACGCCGGGCATCAGGGGATAGCCCGGGAAGTGCCCCTCGAAGATGGTGCTCTCCTTCGGAACCTGGGCCTCGACGACGATCGTCTTCTCGTCGACCTTGAGGTCGACGATGCGATCGATCATGTGGAAGTATTCGAGTTGCATGACTGCGCCCTTAGGCGCTCGCGCCCTTGGCCGCAACCAGTTCGTCGATGCGGGCGCACAGATTCTTCAGCACGAAATACTGCTCGGTGGTCGCCTTGCCGTCGTTGACCTCCTGGGTCCACTTTTCCAGCGGCAGCTTGATGCCGAACTGCTTGTCGATCGCAAACGCGATGTCGAGAAAATCGAGGCTGTCGATGCCGAGATCGTCGATGGCATGGCTATCCGGCGTGATCGTGTCGCGCGGGATGTCGCAGGTTTCAGCGATGATCGTGGCGACCTGATCGAATGTGGAAGACATCACTAAGCCTTTGATATATTGCGGATATTTGTCAGATTTCCAGAGTGGCACGGTGGGCGGGCATCGCGCCCCAGATGACGCCCTCAAACCCCCCTCTGGCCGGGTCGAAAGCCCGTATATCGGAGCGCCGCCCCGAGTTCAATGGAGCCGGACGGGCCCCTCGGACAGGGCTGGGGATGCTTGCCGGAGCCGTTTCGGGCCGGGACCGGCGGGGGGATGGGCCTAGATGTGCGGCGTCGTGATCTTGACGCAGTCGCGGCGGCCCATCAGCACGCAATCCTGGGTCCGCCTGAGGTCGGCGATGCTCACCGCGAGCCAGATACCGATCGCGGTCAGCGCGACGGTGAAGGCGAGGGCGGCGATGTTGGCGAGCATACGGTGGCGGAAATCGTCCGGCTCGGTGCGGGGCTGCTCGTAGCGCGACAGGTCGAGCTGCTCGGGCGTAACGCGCAGCGGCTGCACGGTACCGCTGCCCCGGTGGACCGTCGGGGAGGGCGAATTGCGCGGCCTGAACTGGAGCACCCGGTGCTCGTCATCAGAGCTTATGGGCCGCTGGGTCTTCATGTGTGAGGATCAACTCCGAAGCAGCGATTTTTAGATAGCACACGTGGTGAAGGCGTTGCAGAAAATCTTCTCAATGCACGCGTGCATTATGCGTTCGCACTATTTCGGCGGGACCCTGTGGACGAGCGCGGAGCCGGTTGTCATCTCTGAGTCAGGAAGGTGCGGTTTGCGCTGCAGCAACGGCCACGGCGTTATCGCGTATACATCGGCTTGTGACCCCGCTGCCGGAACCGAATGCATTTTCCCGCTAACGGGCCCGTGTCATAATCCGGGAACCGGGACCACCGGTTGCGAAACGATGCGAGGGATCTTCGACCATGACCACCACCAACGCGCGCGAGCCGAGAGTGCATCCGGTGCCGATCCTGTCGTTGCGGCCGACGCAGATGACGGTCGGCATGCGGGAGGTCAAGGAGAAGCGCAAGCGCTGGCGCGAGCATGGCAAGAAGAAGCAGTCCGATCTGCTCGGCACGCACATGATCCCCGTCGTCTACGGGCCGGACCTGCGCTACTACGTGATCGACCATCATCATCTCGGCCGCGCGCTGCATGACGAGGGCATCAAGGAGGTGCTGGTGACCGTCGTCGGCGACCTCCGGATGGTCGAGCGCGAGGCGTTCTGGGGCGTGATGGACAACAAGCGCTGGGTCTATCCCTACGACGCCAAGGGCGAGCGGCGTCCGTTCCGCGATCTGCCGAAATCGGTCGCCGATCTCAAGGACGACCCGTTCCGCAGCCTTGCCGGCGAGCTCCGCCGCATGGGCGGCTTTGCCAAGGACACCACGCCGTTCTCGGAATTCCTGTGGGCCGACTTTCTGCGCCGGAAGCTGACGCGCAAGGCGGTGGACGCCAATTTCGACAAGGCGCTGGAAAAGGCATTGTCATCGGCCAAGAGCAAGGATGCAATCTATCTGCCCGGCTGGTGCGGGCCGGCGGACGATGATTAGGCGTCAGCGCCCATATCAATCGCGTTGGAAGATCTTGGCGCCGGGATAGGCGCGACGGGCGTAAGTGACGACCAGCGCGCGGTCCTGGGTGTCCAGGAAGGGCGTTCGGATCTGGCTCGATCCGACGAAGAGGTGCCACAGGCCATTGAGCTTCCGGATGACGATTTTCATCTGCGTAATTCCTCGATACCTCCGCACTCCAGCAAACGCCGCCTGTCGCGGCGGTCCTGCTAATCGCGATCGTCATCGCGCGTGCGAAATTCCCGATGCGGCCCGCGTCCGCGCAAGACAATCGCGATACTTTGTTAGTTGGTCACGGCGCGCGGCCCGATAAGGTGGCTCTCATCACAGCCGCTTGAGCGACATCATTTTCCGCAGCGACGAAACCGTCCTGAAACAGAGCCGCCCCATGTGTTGGGGGTAGTCGAGCTCACACAGGAGGCCGTAATGCGCCGTCTGGTTTTCGCCGTTGCCTTGCTCGCAGTTGCCTCGGCAGGAATATCGGCGTCGTTCGCCGCGGTACACCACGCCAAGACCTTGACGTTTGCCGAGCGCTTTGCTCCGGCGCTCGATCTGATGGCGAAGCAGTAGCGGTATCCGCTTCAGGGCAGGCTTGATCTGCCGCAAAATCCGGGCCGTGGCGTCCAGTTAAGGTACGCCCCGCACGATCGGCTACGGCGCGCTGCGCCCCGATATCGAGGGCGCGGGCTCCAGGTCATGCCAACCTGGAGGCGTGGCCATGAGTCTGATCTTTCGCATTCTCTTTGTCGCGGCCGGCGCCATTACCGCGCTGTTCGTCGCGCGCGACGCGCTCAACTTCACCATCATCCAGACCTTCGTCGCCATCCTGCTCGTGACCGCCGCTCTGGGCGCCGGAACGCTTTGGAGCCTGCGGCGGAAGACGTGAGCGGCACGGCGAGCACGCGACCATCCGGGCTGAGCCAGGCCGAGGCCCAGGCGCGGCTGGAAAAGGACGGCTACAACGAGCTGCCTCGGCCCGAACGACGCAACCCCTTGCGCATCGTCGTGGAAGTGCTCCGCGAGCCGATGCTCTTGCTGCTCCTTTGCGGCGGGCTGATCTACCTCGTGCTCGGCGACCTCAAGGAGGCGCTGATCCTCCTCGCATTCGGTGCGATGTCCATCGTGATCACGGTGGTGCAGGAGACCCGGACCGAGCGCGTGCTCGACGCCTTGCGTGACCTGACCAGCCCGCGCGCGCTCGTGGTGCGGGACGGCACGGCTCAGCGAATCCCGGGCCGTGAGGTCGTACGCGGCGACCTCCTCGTCCTTGGTGAAGGCGACCGGATTCCAGCCGACGCTGTCCTTGTTGACGCGCGCGATTTGCAAATCGACGAGTCCCTGCTGACGGGCGAGTCGGTGCCGGTCAGCAAGCTGGTCTTCGACAAGGGCGCTGTGGTCGAGCACCGGCCAGGCGGGGAGGATCAGCCCTTCGCGTATTCCGGCTCGCTTGTCGTGCGCGGCGAGGGACGGGCGTTGGTCGAGGCCACCGGACCGCGCAGCGAGATTGGGAAGATCGGTCTGTCGCTGCGTGGCTTACAGGCCGAGCCGCCCCGGCTTCAGCAGCAGACCGCAAGACTGGTGCGGCTTTGCTTCCTCGGCGGGCTTGCGGTCAGTCTGGCCGCCATTGCGCTCTACGGCGTCTTGCGGGGGGATTGGCTGCAAGCATTGCTTGCGGGCGTCGCCATCGGCATGTCGATGCTTCCGGAAGAGTTTGGCGTCGTGCTCACGGTCTTCATGGCGATGGGAGCATGGCGGATTTCGCAAGCCCGCGTTCTGACGCGGCGAGGCGCAGCCATCGAGGTCCTCGGTTCTGCGAGCGTCCTCTGCACCGACAAGACCGGAACACTGACGCAAAATCGGATGTCTGTCGCAGAACTACGACTGCTCGATGGAGCACGCATGCGCCCGGCGGCAGCCCGACCAGATCGCGTCAGGCCCGAATTTGTCGAGTTGGCGCGCTGCGGCGCCCTGGCGAGTTCGCTGGACCCGTTCGATCCGATGGAGAAGGCGCTGCACCTGTTTGCGCGCGACGCGTTGCGGCACGACGAGGCGCCGGATCGCGAGAGGGCGCTCGTGCGCACCTATGGTCTGCGCCCTGAACTGCTCGCCATGACGCAGGTCTGGCGGACGTCCGGCCGGGCGGACCTCCTCGTCTGCGCCAAAGGCGCGCCTGAGGCGATTGCGCGCCTGTGCAGGCTCAGCGACGCGGATCAAGAGACGGTGAGAGATGCCGTCGGCGCAATGGCAAAGGACGGACTTCGCGTGCTCGGAATGGCCATTGCCATCTGCGATGACGCGGAACTCCCGCCGTCCCAGGAGGCTTTCGCGTTTCGCTTTGTCGGCCTGGTCGGGCTTGCCGATCCGCTGCGCCCCCATGTGCCCGAGGCGGTTCGTGAATGCCGTGCGGCGGGGATTCGCGTCGTCATGATCACGGGCGACTATCCGGCGACGGCTGTTGCCATCGCGAGCCAGGCAGGGATCGACGTCCGGGACGTCATGACTGGCGATCAGATCAAGCTGGCGGACGATCTGGAGCTTGCGGAGCGCGTCCGGCATGTGAACGTGTTCGCGCGGGTGCTGCCGGAACAGAAGTTGCGCATCGTCGAAGCCATGAAGCGCAACGGCGAGATCGTGGCGATGACCGGTGACGGCGTCAACGACGCTCCCTCGCTGAAAGCGGCCCACATCGGCATCGCGATGGGAGGGCGCGGGACTGACGTTGCGCGGGAGGCGTCTTCGATCGTCCTGCTCGACGACGATTTCGACTCGATCGTGTCGGCCATTCGCCTGGGCCGCAGAATCTACGACAATCTGCGCAAGGCGATGGCCTTCATCTTCGCCGTTCACGTCCCGATAGCGGGGCTTGCGCTGCTCCCACTGGTGCTAGGGCTTCCCCTGATTCTTGGGCCCGTTCACATCGCGTTTCTGGAATTGATCATCGATCCGGTCTGCTCACTCGTGTTCGAGGCCGAGCGCGAAGAGCGCGATGTGATGTCGCGTCCGCCGCGGCGGGCCGATTCCGAGCTGTTCTCGTGGCCATTGGTCGGCTGGAGCGTTCTGCAGGGTGCGCTGTCCCTTGCGCTGATTGCCGTCATCTTCGTCGTCGCGCTTCGCTCCGGGGTGCCCCCGGACGAGGCGCGGGCGCTCGCCTTCGTTGCGCTGGTCGTCTGTGTCGTCGCACTGGTTCTGGTCAACCGGTCTTTCAGCGCATCATTCCTGTCGGCATTCTTCCGTCCCAATCGCGCACTGCTCTGGATATTCCTGTCGATCGCCCTCATCCTCGCCACCACGCTGTTCTGGCCTCCGGTCACCGCGCTGTTTCGATTCGGACCGTTGCATCTGAACGATCTGATGGTCCCGCTTGGTGCGGGACTGCTGGTGCTGACAGCGCTGGAATTTCTGAAGCCGCTCTGGGCGCGCCGGCTTCGGTTCTAGTTGATCGGATAAGACCATTCGAGACAGGACGGCATCCAGGAGTGGAACCCGCGGCCGCAAGAAGCCGATGGGCGCTGCTGGGCGTCCATCGGCTGAGTCTTCACTGCGGCCTGCTTCAGCGCAGGATCTCGCGCAGCACCTCGCCGTCGACCTGGTGCGGCCTGACGCCGAGGATCTGCATGATCGTCGGCGCGACGTCGAGGTTGCGCATGCGCCGGATCGTGGTCTTGCGGATATCGGGACCTGCGGCGATGAAGGTCGCGCTCATCACCGGCAGCTCGGGATCATGGCCGTGCGCGCCGTAGAAGTTCGGCATCGACAGCATGGTCGTTGCCGCGTTGAACGCGGGGTCGCCGAGGCGCGCGACGCCGGGGTTCTGGATGCCGTCGAAATTGTAACCCGGCGCCATCAGCGCGAACACATCGCCGAAATCCTGGCCGATGGTCTTGCTGGTGCACAGCCCGGTTCCGGCGTTGCATTGCAGCGGCCGGGTCTCCACTACGTTGAAGATGCGTCCACTGTCGAGCGAGTAGTTCAACTTCGGATTGGGATCGACCGCGTTCTTCACTGCGTCAGCGATCTGCGCGACCAGCGCCTTATAGGTCGAAAGATCGACGGTGCCGCCCTGTTCGCGGTTCTGGAGGTTGACGTAGATGTTGACCGCCGGACCCGAGGTGCGGATCGCGAGCTTCGTGGTGTCGATGCCGGCGTTCTTCAGGATGTTGGTCATGCTGACCGAGGTGTGGAACGGGGCGAAGCCGTGGTCGGAGACCACGATGACGTTGCTGTCGGAGCCCGCCGCATCGGCGATCTTCTTCACCGCCTTGTCGGCGACCTGATAGGCGAAGCGGATGTAGGAGGCGTAGCGCTTGACCTTGGCAGGATCCTGGCCGGCGCCGATCGAGTTCGGATCCTTCGGGTTGGTGCCCTGGCGCGGATCGGTGAGCAGGAACTGATGCTCGGAGCCGTCCGGCTGCTCGATATAGACCATGACGAGGTCGGCGTCGGGATGATTCTGGATCGCGCGCTCACCGATCTCGGCCTGGTAGCGCACGAAGGTCTTGACCATGTCCTCGAACATCGCCTCGATCTCGATGTCGGGGAAATTGGTGAAGCCGGGGCTCAGCCGCTCCGGAATGCGGAAATCGGCCTGCGGACGCCAGAAGCCGATGTTGTTGTTGATGTCGTCGACATCGGCCAGCACCGGCGTGTTGCGCGGGATGTAGTTGGCACCGTAGCGGGCGAAGCGCACCACGGAGAGATCGGGCGACAGCTGCGAGACGTAATAGGCGGCACCGACCTTGGCGCCGCTGCCCTCGAAGAAGAACGGCGCGTTCTCGTCGCCGAACTTGGCATAGGCAGGTCCGGTCGAGGGAGCGTGGAACGGTCCTCGCTTGATGCCCTGCGTGGTATCGAAGAACACCAGCGTGTCGTAGTTCACCTTGTTGTCGTTGGTGGTGTCGATCGCCGCGACGCGGATCGAATATTTGACGTCGAACGTCGCCGCGTTGCTGGAGCAGGTCGAGGTCTGCGCCGAGGAGCACGAGAACGACTCGATCGGGTTGGTCGTCACCAGCACCGGGCTGAAGGAGAAATGGCCGGCTGCCTGGAGTCCTGCGACGACGCCGGCATCGGGCGCGAAGTCGGATTGGGTCAGCGAGAAGCCCTGGGCGGAGAGGCCGCCGAACGCACCGAACGGCACGGTGTAGTTGGTCACACGGGTCGGCTGCGCCGGTTGCACCACGGTGCCGTTAATGGAGATGTCGGCGCCGTCGCCGCCGGGCCAGGTCGCGGTGGCGACTTTCTTGCCCTGCTGGCGGAGCTGCACCCACAGCGGTTCGGCCGTCGGGTGCGGCGAAGGCCCGAGCGGGCTCTCCTGATAACCGCCAATCGGGGCCGCGAAGCCGCTGATGCTCGAGGAGATCGGCGCGACGGCGGCCTGGAACGTGTTCGAGGGGATGTCGTTGTGAACCGCGTTCGAGCCGGTGGCGATCTCGATATGCGACACTGCCGTGAGCGATGGCGAGGCCGTCACGTTCTGCAGCGCCACTGCGCCGTGGCGGCTCAGCCGCGCCAGGCCGCCGTCACGCGGCAACACGCCTTCCTCGATGAATTGCTGGATGAAATTGGGCTTGGCGCCGTCGAGCGAGATCAGCACGACCTGCTTCGACTTGTGGCCATGATGGCCGCCACCGTGATCGCGATTGCGGAAATTGCCGAAGTCGCGGTCCTGGTCGTCATCGCCCGCACGCACAGGCGTCGCAACACCGGCCAGCGATGTGGCGAGCGACATCGCCGCAATCAGGGAAAGAAGAATCTTCTTGTTCATGTGATCGCCCCCAGGCTGACTGCGCGATCTGCGCGGATGTTGTCTGCAACGGGGAGCGATTATCGAGTGCGGCCGACGACGCGCATGTGACACGTGCACGTCGAAGCGATTACGCCAACAGGATGTCGGCGCGCGAGCGTCCGCGCATGACGCGGACGATGACGCAATCGCTTGTCGAAAAGACCACGCGCGAACAACGGTCTAAAGCGCGATGATGGCGATTTCGAACATAATCGTGCCTGGACGTGAACGACGAATGGAACCCTGCAATCTCGATCTGCATCTGCGCGCACGCATCAGACTTATGGCGTCGCTTCCGGCCTAGGTGTGACTGTCATTGCCGCCAAGCAGGCGGTGCAGCCAGCGTTCGACGGGCCGGCCGACCGTGAGCAGTACAATTGCGATCACCACCGCGACCAGGACGATCTTCCATTCGCCGGCGCCGCAGGCGATGCCGAGGCAGGCGGCGAGGAAGGCGCAGGCTGCGCTGGTCAAGCCATGGACGCGGAAGCGATGGCCCTCGCGCACGATGACGCCGGCGCCGAGAAAGCCGATGCCGGTGAGGATGCCCTGGATCACGCGGCTGGCCGCATCGGTGATCTTGCCGGGCTCGGCGAACTGCACGGCGAGCAGCACGACAGTGGCGGTGGAGAGCCCGACGATGCCGAGCGTCTTCAGCCCGATCGGCTTGTCGTGCAGGTCGCGGTCGAGGCCGATCGCGCCGGCGGCGAGCGTCGCCGTGCCGAGGCGCAGCAGGATTTCGGGCCAGTCCAGCTCGGTCATGTCTTGTCGGTCACGTCTTCGGCAGCCGTCCCATCAGGTAGAACTCCTCGTTCGGACGCATGCCGGTGAAGTTCGCGAGGCGGTTCGAGAGCGCGAAGAAGGCGGAGATCGCGGCGATGTCCCAGATGTCGTCGTCGCTGAAGCCGTGGGGTTGAAGCGCGGCAAAATCATCCTCGGAGACGCGCTGTGCGTCGGCAGACACCTTCATCGCAAAATCGAGCATCGCCTTCTGGCGGGGCGTGATGTCGGCCTTGCGGTAGTTCACCGCGACCTGGTCGGCAATCAGCGGATTCTTGGCGCGGATGCGCAGGATCGCGCCATGCGCGATCACGCAATACTGGCACTGGTTGGCCGCGGAGGTCGCGACCACGATCATCTCGCGCTCGGCCTTGGTCAGCCCGCTGTCCTTCTCCATCAGCGCGTCGTGATAGGCGAAGAAGGCGCGGAACTCGTCCGGACGGTAGGCCAGCGTCAGGAACACGTTCGGCACGAAGCCGCTCTTCTCCTGCACGGCGAGGAGGCGCGTGCGGATGTCCTCGGGCAGCGTGTCGAGCGCGGGTGCGGGGAAGCGTTGCGCGGCGGGCTTTGTCATTGGCATGGTTCCGGCTTGGGGCCGGCAACCATAGTCGATGCGGGCGGCGGGCTCAATCTGGCCTTCCGAACTGGCCGCGACGAACGTGCGAGTTATGAGCCACGCTCCGTCCGCCGTCATTGCGAGCGCAGCGAAGCAATCCAGAATCCCTCCGCGGAAAGACTCTGGATTGCTTCGCTGCGCTCGCAATGACGGTGTGGGAAAAGCGCGTCCTTACCGCAGTGGCTTCTTCAGCAGCGAGAAGCGATCGGGGTCGAGGCCCATCGACGGTTGCAGCATCGGCGCTTCGAGGCTCGACATCGTCTTGGCCGGCGGGGCCGAGAACACCGGGTCGTTCGGCACGTCGCGCTGTGAGGTGGCGCCGCGCCAGCGCTCGAGCACGGCGCTGACGAAATGCATGTCGTGACCGGAGGTCATCGACGGCACGCTCGAGATGGTGGCTTCGCCGCGCGGCAGCTGGTGCGGCGGCACCTCCTTGAAACGCAGGCGGGTCGGCAGCGCGACACCTTCGCCGAACGCCAGCACCTCACGGGTGCCGAGCGAGGGCACGAAGGACAGCAGGTTCGCGGCCGCATCCGACACCGCGGCGCGCAGCAGCGCCTGGTCGCGGTCGTTGGCAAGACGCATCGTGAACAGCGTGTTGCACTGGGAGATGATGGTGGCGTCGAGCTCGGCCGGACGCTGGGTGATGAGGCCGAGATAGACGCCGTATTTGCGGCCTTCCTTGGCGATGCGCGACACCGCCTTGCGAGTCGGGCCGAAGCCGACGTTGCGGTCGGCGGAGGCGTAGCGGTGCGCCTCCTCGCAGACGAACAGCAGCGGCGAGACGCCGTCGCTCCACAGGCCGAAGTCGAAGGCCATGCGGCAGAGCACGGACACGACGGAATCGATGACCTCGGCCGGGAAGCCGGCGAGCTGCATCACCGTCATCGGCTTGCCGTTGGCCGGCAGGCGGAACAGATGGCTGATCACTTCGGCCATGGTGTCGCCGCCGACATTGGCGTTGTCGAACATGAAGGCGTAGCGCGGATCATTGCGTACGGCTTCGATGCGCGAGATCAGCTTGTGATAGATGATGCGCGAGGAGCGGTTCTCCAGCTTGCCCATGCGCTCGTCGATCAGCGACAGCAGGTCGACGAGACGGTACGGCACCGGCGTGTCGACGGTGTAGCCGATCTGCTTGGGATCGATGCGCTTGAGGCCGATGCGATCGGCGTTCTGGTACTGAGTGTAGACGCCTTTGGCGAGCGGGATCACCTCGGCGAGGATGTCGAGCTCGTCGGGCACGCCGGCGCGGCCGCCGAACAGCACGTCGACGATCTCCTCGAAATTGAACAGCCAGAACGGCAGCTTCAGGTTCCGCGGGTTCAGCACCAGCGCGCGATCGCCGAAGCAGCGGCCATATTCGTTGTGGACGTCGAGCAGGAAGATGCGCAGGTTCGGGCGCGCCTTGAGGATCTCGTTGAGCAGCAGCGACACGCCGGTGGACTTACCGACGCCGGTTGATCCCAGCACGGCAAAATGCTTGGACAGCATTTCCTCGACGTCGACATAGGCGACGACGGAGCGGTCCTGCTGGAGGAAGCCGACATTGATCTGGTCCGAGCCGGTCGGCGCGTAGATCGTGCGCAGCTCCTGGCTGGTGATCAGGTCGACGGCATCGCCGATGGTCGGATAATTGGTGACGCCGCGCTGGAATTTGGCCTTGTCGGCGGCGTTGAGGATCTCGCCGAGCAGGTCGACCGAGGCGATGGCGATGTAATTGTCGGCGCTCGACAAATTCTCGCAGGAGACCTCGGTGATCATGGCGACGATGACCGAGCTGGCGCAACGAATGCTGACGAAGCGGCCGACTGTCGCCCGAACTTCCGAGATCGGCATCCGGCTTTCCGCCAGAAGCCCGACCCGGGCGAGCGATCCGCGAACCGAAATCACGCGTCCAAAGGATGTCACGATGAATGAACCTGGCAAGAGCAAGGGGGTTGGTCCGAACTATGCGTGGCTGTCGCTGGACAAACGGTTAAACGGCAGGCGCGCCCGCTTCGTTAAATCCGCGACAATTCGGCCCGTCGCTTTGTTCCCAATGCATACTTGCCGGCGGAATCGGCTGGAAAATGCTGCTTTTCTGGGCCGGCGCGGCCGAAAACGCTTAAGGAAGATTTTACCATTCGGCCAGTCGGTCCG
This sequence comes from Bradyrhizobium sp. B117, assembly GCF_038969555.1. Taxonomy (NCBI): domain Bacteria; kingdom Pseudomonadati; phylum Pseudomonadota; class Alphaproteobacteria; order Hyphomicrobiales; family Nitrobacteraceae; genus Bradyrhizobium; species Bradyrhizobium sp. B117. Next base: position 6,107,968 of record NZ_CP152414.1, on the reverse strand, counting down.
TCGTTTGACGGATTGTTGTCATCGGGGACGGGCGGCCCTCGATCAAAAGCTCCGCGGTTTGATTTGTTGACGGGACCTAATCATTTGTACATTAGTACAAATGAGCCCGCGGCCTCGGTGCCGCCCCGGCGCGAGCCGCTTGCAGCGCCGCGCCCGATGGCGCGATCCGGTGCCGCGGATCGCAGCTGACCTGATCGCAGCTGACCTGATCGCAGCTGACCTGGAGGACAAGATGCAGCCCGAACCGATCCTCGATCTCGCCCATCTCGGCCACATGGAACTGCTGACGCCGAAGCCCGACGAGAGCCTGAAGTTCTTCGTCGACGTCATGGGCATGACGGTGAGCGGGCAAAAGGGCGAGTCGGTGTACTTGCGCGGCTGGGACGATTACGAGCGCTACTCGCTCAAGCTCACGGCATCGAAGACCTCAGGCATGGAGCATATGGCGCTGCGCGCGCGCAGCCAGCAGGCGCTGGAGCGCCGCGTCGCCGCGCTGAAGGGCTCTGGCTTCGACATCGGCTGGATCGACGGCGACATGGGGCAGGGGCCGACCTTCCGCTGCCGCGACCCCGACGGCCACATCGTCGAGCTCTATTACGAGACCGAATGGTATCAGGCGCCGCCCGAGCTGAAGCCTGCGCTGAAGAACCAGGCGCAACGTTTTCCCGCGCGCGGCGTCAATGTCCGCCGGCTCGATCATCTCAACTGCCTCGCCGTCGACATCAAGGCCAACCGCGAGTTCTTCGAGAATTATCTCGGCTGCCGCCTGACCGAGCAGATCGTGCTCAATGATGGCCGCGAGGCCGCGATGTGGCTGACGATGTCGAACAAAAGCTACGACTTCGCCTATTCGCTCGACCATTCCGGCACGCCCGGCCGCTTTCACCACGTCACCTACGCGCTCGACAGCCGCGAGGAGATACTTCGCGCCGCCGACATCTTCCTGGAGAATGGCGTGCATATCGAGACCGGACCGCACAAGCACGCGATCCAGCAGACCTTCTTCCTCTATGTCTACGAGCCCGGCGGCAACCGCGTCGAGGTCGCCAACGCCGGCGCCCGCCTCATCCTTGCGCCCGACTGGAAGCCGATCGTGTGGACGGAAGAGGAGCGCAAGAAGGGCCAGGCCTGGGGCTTGAAGACGATCGAGTCCTTCCACACCCACGGCACCCCGCCGGTGGAGATGAAGAAGCACAGGTGAGCATTTGAGCGTACCGGATTGATGTCGAATTCAGTCGGACCGACAGCGGCGCTCTATCCGTTCCCTCCCCCCTTGTGGGGGAGGGGCAGGGAGGGGGGTACCATACGGGGACTCTATCCGTCGCGCACCCGCACTTGGTGCATCGTCAACAACTGGCGCCTTTTCCTGGGCCACCCCTCTCCCTAGCCCTCCCCCACAAGGGGGGAGGGCAATCGCATATGAGTTGCACGATGCGGCGGCATCGGCACTGGGCTCCCTCTCCCGCTTGCGGGAGAGGGTTGGGGAGAGGGTGCCTCCGCAACGGGATAATCCCCAAGAGGAAAGAGCCCTCACCCGCCGCGCTCTGCGAGCGCGTCGGCCTCTCCCGCAAGCGGGAGAGGCGGAGCAAGCCCGCAGACAATCCTCGTGAGATTCACATGCGATTGCCCTACACAAGGGGGGGAGGGAACACACCTCCGCTGAGGCGGCATCGGGGCTGATCCCAGTCAGGCGCTAGTGCACCGACGCCCGCACCCGCGCGATCGTCTCGCGCACGCCCGTCCACGCCGGTTTGTCCGGTGCAAACTGCCCGCGCAGGAAGCTGACGAGCTCCTCGACCTGCGTGTCGCTCATGCTGTTTCTGAACGCGGGCATGTAGCCGAGATCGCTCGACACGGGATCAATGATGCCGTGCAGGATCACCTGCACGAGATTGTCCGGCTTCGCACTGTGAAGGTTGCTGTTGAGCGCGAGCGAGGGCCGGCTGCCGAACAGCGGCAGGCCGCCGACCTCGTGGCAGACGGCGCAGGCGCCCTGGTAAAGCCGTGCGCCGGGGGACGAGGTGACGGTGACTTGTGTCGCGCTCTCGAGCTTCGCCGCCAGTGCGGGCACTTCGTCCGCGGTGTCGTTGAACGAGTTGAGATAGACCGCCATCGCGCGGATATCCTGGTCGGGCAGGGCCTTGAGGTCCTTCACGATCGGCGCCATCGGGCCGGCCGCGACGCCGTGATAGCGCGAATGGCCGGTGCGCAAATAAGCGAACAGCTCGTCCTCGCTCCAGGGGATCGGCGCGTGCGAGAGCGAGGTCAGCGGCGGCGCCTCCCAGCCCTCGGCAAAACCGCCGGCGAGATAGGCACCACGCTGCTCGGCGCCGAGCGCATTGCGCGGTGAATGGCAGCCGCTGCAATGGCCGAGGCTCTCGACGAGATAGGCGCCGCGATTCCATGCCTCCGATTTGGCGGGATCAGGCTTGAACTCATTTGCTTGATGGAACAGCGCGTTCCATCCGGCCAGCAGCGGGCGGAGATTGAATGGGAAGGCGAGCGTGTTCGCAGGCCGCGTCGCGCGCACTGCGGGCTGGGCCATCAGATAGGCGTAGAGCGCCTGCATGTCGGCATCGTTGGTCCTGGCAAAATGCGTGTAGGGGAAGGCGGGGTAGAGCTGCCGTCCGTCGCGATGCAGTCCGTCGCGCATCGCGCGCTCGAAGGCGGGATAGGACCAGGCGCCGATGCCGGTCTCGACGTCGGGTGTGATGTTGGTCGAATAGATCGTGCCGAACGGCGTTTCCAGCGCGCGGCCACCGGCGTTGAGCACGCCATTGAGGCTGGTGTGGCACTCCGCGCAATTGCCGAGCGCGGCAAGCTGCTGGCCGCGCGCGATGGTCGCGGCGGAGTAAACCGATGCATCGGGCCGCGCGATCGGCGCGATGGCGCGGCCGGGTAGCAGCGCCGCGCCGATGCCGATCGCGGCGGTGCAGACGGCCGCAATCGTTGCGACAATGCCGGCACTTTTGGCGAAGGGATTTTCCCAGATGCGCGACGGCTTCGGCGCAGCGGGCGCGGGCAGGGCCTGCGGCACGGGCGATGTCTCGCCGTGCAAGCCCTTCAGGATGCGCTCCGGCGTGAATGGCGGCTCGCGAAAGCGAACGCCGGTGGCATCGAAGATGGCGTTCGCAATCGCGGCTGCGCTGGGCACCGATGCGGACTCGCCGACGCCGAGTGGCGGCTGGTCCGGCCGCGGCAGCATCAACACGTCGATCTTGGGAACATCGGGGAAGGGGATGATCGGATAGGCGCCCCATTCGCGCGCCGCCACCGCGCCGCGCTCGAACGAGACCTCCTCCATCAGCGCGCGGCTGGTGGACTGGATGACGTTGCCGTGGATCTGGTGGCGCACGCCGTCCGGATTGATCATCAGTCCGGAGTCCTGTCCCGCGACGACGCGCGTCACGCTGACATCGCCGGTGGTCTTGTTCACCGCGACGTCGGCGATCCAGGCCGACCACGCCGCGCCATAGCCGGGAAACTTGCTGTGGACGTAGAGCGCGTAAGCAAAACCGCGCCCGTGCACGATCTCGCCGTCCTTCTCCTCGCGCATTGGGCGCGGCGTCCAGCCCGCGCGTTCGGCGACCGCATTGACGAGATCGACCGCGCGCGGGTCCTTCAGATAGCGCAGGCGGTATTCGATGGGATCGACGCCGGCCTCGGTCGCGGCCTCGTCGATATAGGATTCATGCGCAAAGGTGTTCGGCAGCGCCGAGACTCCACGAAACCACGAGGCGCGCACGATCGGCGGCATGTCGTGGGCGACGACGCGCATATTGTCGTAGTCGTAAGGCGGGATCGCGGTGCGGTCGCCCATCTGGAGCACGGCGGGCTCGGATGGAATGCGACCGGTCAGCAGGAGTGCGAGCGTCGGTGCGGCATTCGACGGATAGCGCGTGGCGAGATCGTAACCGGCAATGCCGCCGCCGGCATCGAGGCCGCCATTGACGTCGATGAGTTGCGCGGTGCCCTTGGGCTCCCAGGTGTGCTCCTGCTCGCGTGTCAGCTGGACACGGACGGGACGGCCGACCGCGCGCGAGAGCAGCAGCGCGTCGGCGGTGACATCGTCGGCGCAGTTGCGGCCGTAGCAGCCCGCGGCCTCGAGGCGGATGACCTCGATCTCGCTCTCGGGACGCTCGATCAGCAGCGCGAGATCGGCGCGGAGGAGGTGCGGGTTCTGCGTGCCCGACCAGACCCGGATATTGCCGTCCTGGACATCGGCGACCGCGCAGGACGGGCCGATCGAGGCGTGCATCTGATACGGCCAGACGTAGGTGCGCTGCATCGGCTTCGCCGCGCCTGATAGCGCCTTGTCGACGTCGCCCTTGTCGATCAGCGTCCGGGGCGTCGACGGATTGGCCCGCAGCGCGGTCTCGACGTCGGCAAGGTCGGTGAGGGCAGGCGTCGGCCTCCAGCTCACCTTGAGCTGCTCGGCTGCGCGGATCGCATTTTCCTCGCGCTCGGCAACGACGCCGACGAAATCTCCGATGTGCACCACGGCCACGATGCCGGGAGTATCTCGGACGGACGATTCATCGACGGCGATCAGGCTGGTGCCGACGAACGGGCCGGCATCGACGCCGGCATAGGGCGGGCGCACCACACGGCCGTGCAGCATGCCGGGCACGCGGATGTCGTGCACGAAGGTCAATTCGCCCGTGGCCTTGGCGGGCAGGTCGACGCGCGGGACGGATTGGCCGACGATGGCGTAATCACCGACAGGCTTGACCTCAACGTCGTCGGCAAGCTCGAGCCGGATCTCTTCGCCGCCGATCAACTCCCCGTAGCTGACGCTGCGATTATGCCCGCGGACGAGACCGTCCTCGATCTTCAGCTCAGCCGCCGGCAGTTCCAGCCGCTCGGCCGCGCGCGCGATCAGGAACTGCCGCGCCTGGGCTGCGGCCTTGCGCAGAGGCACGGCGGTGATCTGGATGGTTTCGCTGGCAATCGTCGCGCCCTGGTTCGGCACCACGGCGGTGTCGCCGAGCACGACGACGACGCGCGCAAAGGACACATCTAACTCTTCGGCGACGATCTGGCCGAGCGCGGTGCGAATGCCGGTGCCGAGATCGACATGGCCGTTATAGGCGCTGACCGAGCCGTCCGCGGTGATCCGGACGAACGTCTCGGATGTGATCTCGTCCACGGTGCGGACGACGACGAGCGAACCCGATGGCCGCTCAGCTCCGTTCGAGGCAGGGAAGGCCATCAATCTGCGGCCTCGGTGAGCTGGCCCGAGGCGCGCATCACGGCGCGCAGAATTTCGACATGGGTGCCGCAACGGCAGAGATTGTAGCGCAGCGCGGCAAGCGCCTCCTGCTCGGTCGGCCGCGGATTGATCGCGAGCAGCGCCTTGGTGGTCATGATCATGCCGTTGAGGCAGTAACCGCATTGCGCGGCCTGCTCGTCGAGGAAGGCCTGCTGCACCACGTCAGGCTTGTCGCGGGTGCCGAGACCTTCGAGCGTCACGATGTCGCGCCCGGTGCAGCCGCCGACCGGAATCACGCAGGAGCGCGCGGCGGCGCCGTCGATCAGGACAGTACAGGTGCCGCATTCACCGAGGCCGCAACCGTACTTCGGACCGTTGAGCGCGAGATCGTTGCGCAGCACATAGAGCAGCGGCGTGTCCCGCGCCGTAGTGACCTCGTGGATCCCTCCGTTCACGGTGAGGCGGATCGGTGTCTGCGTCATCCTCGTTTCCAAGCGCTCGGCGAAGTGCTGCCAAATCTATGTCGCGACGATACCGTTTGTACACAAACGTGCAAGCCGTGCATGCCGCACTGCAGCGCGGTTGCCTTGTTTGTGGACAGCGCGGCTAGGCAAATGAGGTTTTATGCGGCAGCGGCATCTTTTGCGCTGCACCGGTGCTTGACAGCGCCGGGGGACCGCGCGCAACATCGTTCGTATACGAATGATAACGTCTCCTGGCCCCATATGGTGATGGAAACAACGAGCGCTGCCACCGACAAGATCCGCTGCGATGCCTGTCCGGTGATGTGCTATATCAAGCCGGGCGCGGCGGGCGCCTGCGACCGCTATGCCAACCATGATGGCAAGCTCGTCCGCGTCGATCCGCATGTGATCCTGGAGCGCACCGTCGAGCACGGCGGCAAGCTGGTGCCGTTCAGCCGCACCGAAGACTGGGACGGCAAGATCGTCCACGAGCCCTCGACTTTCGTCACCGCGATCGGCGCGGGCACGACCTATCCCGACTACAAGCCGGCGCCGTTCATCGTCTCCGCGGAGGTCGACGGCGTCGACATGGTGACCGTCGTCACCGAGGGCATCTTCTCCTATTGCGGCATCAAGGTGAAGATCGACACCGACCGCTATTTAGGCCCTGAAACCGCGACCGTGCGCGCACAGGGCGAGGCGGTCGGCCATGTCACCACCAGTGAATACGGCTCGCAGATGCTGTCGCTCGGCGGCGTGCATCATCTCACCGGCGGCTCCAAGAAGGAGGGCCGCGTCACCTGCGACACGTTGATGGACCTCGCCAATTGCAAGGCGGTCGAGCTCACCATCGACGGCGGCGCCACGGTCGTGGTGCAGGCCGGCCAGCCGCCGATCGTCAATGGCGTCAGGGAAGAGCGCATGCGCGTCGGCTGCGGTTCGGCGACGATCGGCATGTTCGCCAAGCAGTGGCATGGCAAAGTTGACGAGGTCGTCGTGGTCGACGACCACATCACCGGCGTGCTCAGCGAGCACCAGGCCGGCAAACTGCTCGACATCGCCGACACCGGCATCAAGATGAAGGGCCGCCGCTCGACACCCGGCCGCTATTTCCAGGTCGCCGATCCCGGCACGGGCTGGGGCGGTACCAACATCTCCGATCCCCTGGCGATTCTCGGGCCGTTCGACAAGAAGGAGGCGAAGGCCGGGTTGACCATGCTGATGGTCTCCACGACCGGCGAGCATTCGTCCTATTACGTGCTCGACGAGACCTTGAACCCGGTCGAGAGCGAGATGCCGGCCGACCTGAAATTCTCGGTCGAGCGGATCCAGGAGAATTGCGAGCCGGCGCTGTGCACGGTGCTGTTCATGGCGGGGGCCGGCGGCTCGTTGCGCGCCGGTGTCACCGACAATCCGGTGCGGCTGACGCGCTCGGTGAAGGATGCACTCACGCGTGTCACCAGCGGCGGTGCACCGGTTTATGTCTGGCCCGGCGGCGGTATCACCTACATGGTCGACGTCACGCAGATGCCGGCGGGGGCGTTCGGCTATGTGCCGACGCCGGCGCTGGTCGCGCCGATCGAGTTCACGATGAAGCTGACCGACTATGCCGCGCTCGGCGGGCACATGGATTACGTCAAGCCGCTCGCCGAGGTGCAGAACGGTGACGACGTCCGTCAGTTGCCCTGGCAGAACCCGATTCCAGGACCGCGGGCATGACACGGCTCCCGCAAATCGCATTGCTGTCTGATGGCCGGCGGCTGCATTTGCAGGATGGACCGATTGATCTGATCGTCGAGGCGAGGGGGCGCGCGGACGAGGTGCGCGCAGCTTATGAAGCTGCGGCGCGAAGGTTCACGGGCCTTCTCGACGAACTCTGCGCGGAGCTGCCGGAATTACGGCGGGCGGCGCTGCCGGCGGCGTGTTCGCTGGAAGGCACGGTGGCTCGGCGCATGTTTGCTGCCGTCACTCCCTACGCCTGGGATCGCTTCATCACGCCGATGGCCGCGGTGGCGGGCAGCGTGGCCGAGGAAATTCTGGGCGCGATGCTTCACGTCGCGACGCTCGACCAGGCCTATGTCAACAATGGTGGCGACATCGCGCTGCACCTCGGCGCGGGCGAACATTTCTCGGTCGGCCTGATGGACCGGCCTGACCGGAACGGCGTGATGCGGGCGATGCGGATCGATTCGGATGATCCCGTGCGGGGCATTGCGACCAGCGGACGCCACGGCCGCAGCTTCTCGCTCGGCATTGCCGATGCGGTGACGGTGCTGGCGGCGACGGCGTCGCAGGCCGATGCGGCGGCGACGATCATCGCCAATGCTGTCGATCTGCCCGGGCATCCCGCCATCACGCGCACGCCTGCGAACGAGCTTCAGCCCGACAGCGATCTCGGCCCACATCTCGTCACCCGCGACGTCGGTGAATTGTCGCAAGACGAGATCACGGCTGCGCTGGAATCTGGCGCGGAATGTGCACGGCAATTATTCGATCGTGGACTGATTGAAGGTGCCATGCTCAGGCTTTGTGGTGATATGCTTGTCATCGGAACCAAGGATATAGAAGAGCAACGGCCGCGCCCGCTTGTGCTGGAGAACGCGGTCAGTGCCTGAACAGGGAAGTGAGACATGAGCGCGATCATTCGCAAGATCGTCACCGTCGTCGAAGAGACGCAGATGGAGATGGGCCGCCAGGTCTCGCCGCCGACGCGGCGCGCCGCCGCGATCGCCGTGATCGAAAATCCCTTTGCCGGAAAATATGTCGAGGATCTCTCGCCCTTGATCGCGATCGGCGAGGAGCTCGGTGAGCTCTTGTCGAAGCGCGCGGTGGCCGCGCTGGGTATCGATGGCGCGAAGGCGCAGAGCTACGGCAAGGCCGCGGCCGTCGGCGAGAATGGTGAGCTGGAGCACGCCGCCGCGATCCTTCATCCGAAGATGGGCGCGCCGGTGCGGAAAGTTTTGAGCAAGGGCGCGGCGCTGATCCCGTCGTCGAAAAAGCGCAGCGGTCCCGGCACGACGCTGGACATCCCGCTCGGGCACAAGGACGCGGCCTTCGTCCGCAGTCATTTCGATGGCATGGAAGTGCAGATCAACGACGCCCCGCGCGCCAACGAGATCATGGTCGCGGTCGCCGTCACAGACAGCGGCCGTCCGCTGCCGCGCGTCGGCGGGCTGACGGTTGCGGAAGTGAAGGGCGAAGACGGTTTGAGATGAGGCATGATCCGGGGGGCGGGCACAGCTCTCGGGACATGTTCGAGGCGAAAAAGTTCAAAACTGGAGGTTGGGATGCGAGCAAGAAATTACTTCGTCGGCGCGGCCTTCGCGCTTCTGGCCGGCGGCATGGCCCATTCGGCCATGGCGCAGGACATCAAGATCGGCGAGATCAACAGCTATTCGCTGCTGCCGGCGTTCACCGAGCCCTATCGCAAGGGCTGGCAGCTCGCGGTCGAGGAGATCAACGCGGCCGGCGGCATCAACGGCAAGAAGCTCGTCGTCATCTCCAAGGACGACGGCGGCAAGCCGGCCGACGCGCAGACCGCGGCCAACGAGCTCGTCTCCAGCGAAGGCGTGGCGATGCTGACGGGTACGTTCCTGTCGAACATTGGCCTCGCGGTCAGCGACTTCGCCAACCAGAAGAAGGTGTTCTTCCTCGCCGCCGAGCCGCTGACGGACGCCGTGACCTGGGCGAAGGGCAACAAGTACACCTTCCGCCTGCGCCCCTCCAACTACATGCAGGCCGCGATGCTGGTGGAAGCCGCAGCCAAGCTGCCGGCCAAGCGCTGGGCGACGATCGCACCGAACTATGAATACGGCCAGTCGGCGGTATCGGTGTTCAAGAAGCTGATGTCGGAGAAGCGCCCTGACATCCAATGGGTCGACGAGCAGTGGCCGCCGCAGGGCAAGATCGACGCGGGCCCGGTGGTGCAGGCAGTTGCCGCCGCCAACCCCGAAGCCATCCTCAACGTCACCTTCGGCGCCGACCTCGTCAAGCTCGTGCGTGAAGGCAACACCCGCGGTCTGTTCAAGGGCCGCGAGGTCGTGTCGTTCCTGACCGGCGAGCCCGAATATCTCGACCCGCTCAAGGACGAGACGCCCGAGGGCTGGATCGTCACCGGCTATCCCTGGTACTCGATCAAGACGCCCGAGCACGACGCGTTCCTGAAGGCGTACCAGGCCAAGTACAACGACTATCCGCGCCTCGGCTCGATCGTCGGCTACCAGACCATCAAGGCGGCGGCGGCGATCCTGGCCAAGGCCGGCTCGACCGATCCGGAGAAGCTGATTGCCGCGGCGGAAGGGCTGTCGATGCCGTCGCCGTTCGGCGAGATCACGTTCCGCAAGATCGACCATCAGTCGACGCTCGGCGCCTATGTCGGCAAGACCGCGCTGAAGGATGGCAAGGGCGTGATGGTGGATTCGTCCTACAAGAAGGGCTCGGACTATCTGCCTGGTGATGCCGAAGTCGAGAAGCTGCGGCCGAAGGATTGATCTCCACTGCCGTAGGGTGGGTTAGCCGAAGGCGTAACCCACCGCTTTCGGTACCATACGAGAAAAAGTGGTGGGTTACGCTGCGCTAACCCACCCTACGACTTCTCAGACTTAACTAACCCGGACCGCCGATGGCCTTTTACGTCGTACAGTTTCTGACAGGTCTTGCCAGCGCAGCGTCGCTGTTCCTGGTGGCCTCGGGCCTGTCGATCATCTTTGGCGTGACGCGGATCGTGAATTTCGCGCATGGCGCCTTCTACATGATCGGCGCCTATATCGCCTTCACGCTGACCGAGCGGCTGTCGGGCGCGTTCGGCTTCTGGGGCAGCATCGTGCTGGCGGCGATGGCCGTTGCGCTAATCGGTGTGCTGGTCGAGATGGTCTTGCTCCGCCGCATCTATCATGCGCCCGAACTGTTCCAGCTGCTCGCGACCTTTGGCCTGACCCTGATGGTCGAGGATCTCGTCGTGCTGATCTGGGGCCCCGACGACCTCGTCGGCCGCCGCGCGCCGGGCTTCAAGGGTGCGATCGATTTCTTCGGCCAGAACATCCCGAGCTATGACCTGTTCCTGATCGTGCTCGGCCCGGTCGTGCTCGGCATTCTCTGGCTGTTGTTCCAGCGCACGCGCTGGGGTGTGCTGGTACGCGCCGCGACGCAGGACCGCGACATGGTGGCCGCGCTTGGCGTGAACCAAAAATGGCTGTTCACGTCAGTGTTCGCGGTCGGCGTCTTTCTCGCCGCCCTCGGCGGCGCGCTCCAGATCCCGCGCGATGCCGTGCATCACGCCATGGACCTGCGCATCATCGTCGAGGTCTTCGTGGTGGTCGTGATTGGCGGCCTCGGCAGCATCGTCGGTGCGTTCGTCGCCGCCGTGCTGGTGTCGGAGCTCAATGCCTTCGGCATCCTGATCTTTCCGAAAATCTCCATCATCCTTGTCTTCCTGGTGATGGCGGTGGTGCTGATCGTCCGGCCCTGGGGCCTGTTCGGCAAGCCGGAGGCGGCCGCGCGCAAGACGCCGGGCCTCACCGTCAATCCCTGGCGGCCGCTGACCTCGAACGAGCGGCTGGCCGCGCTGGCCGCGGTCGTGTTCGCGGCGATGCTGCCGCTGTTTGCCGGCAATTATCTCCTCACCGTCGGCTCGGAGATCGCGATCTTCGTGATCTTCGCCGTCTCCTTGCACTTCCTGATGTCGGTCGGCGGGCTCGCATCGTTCGGCCACGCCGCCTATTTTGGCCTCGGCGCCTACGGCATCGCCTTCCTCGCCAAGATGGCGGGGCTGCCGATGATCGTGTGCCTCTTGCTCGGGCCGCTGCTCGGCTGCATGGGTGCCGCCGTGTTCGGCTTCTTCGCCGTGCAGCTCTCCGGCGTCTATTTTGCCATGCTGACGCTCGCCTTCGCCCAGATCGTCTGGTCGATCGCGTTCCAATGGGTGAGCGTCACGGGCGGTGACAACGGCATTCTGGGCGTCTGGCCCGAGAAGTGGGCGGCGAGCCCGTCGCATTTCTACTGGCTGGCGCTCGGCGTCGCCGCGCTCGTCACCATCGCGCTGCGGATCATGGTGTTCTCGCCGTTCGGCTACGCGCTACGTGCAACCCGCGACTCGCTGCTGCGCAGCGAAGCCGTCGGCATCAACGCCAAGCGCATCCAGTGGACCGCCTTCGTGATCGCGGGCACCACCGCCGGCATTGGCGGCGCGCTGTTCGCGTACCTGAAGGGCAGCGTCTTCCCTGACAATCTCGGCATCTCGCTGTCGGTCGATGCGCTGGTCATGGTGCTGCTCGGCGGCGTCGAGACCGTGTCGGGCGCGGTGATCGGCGCGATCGTCTACAAGGCGTTGAACATCTGGCTGGTGAGCCAGACCGATCTGTCAAAACTCGTGCTCGGCGGCTTCATCGTGCTGATCGTGGTCGTCTTCCCCAAGGGCATCGTCGGCATGCTGGAGATGCTGGCGCAGCGCCGCCGGAAGTCATCCCCGCCGGGATCCTCCTTGCTTGCCAAGCCGATCGAGTCCGCCGAATGAGCGTCGCACCCCCACTTCTCGCGGTCGAAGGCCTGACCAAATCCTACGGCGGCATCCACGCCGTACGCGGCGTCTCGTTCTCGCTGCGCGCCGGTGAGATACTTGCGCTGATCGGCCCGAACGGCGCGGGCAAGAGCACCTGCTTCGACATGCTCAACGGCCAGAACAGGCCGGATAGCGGCCATGTCCGGCTGCTCGGCGAGGAGACCACCGGCAAGAAGCCGCGCGATATCTGGCGTATGGGCGTCGGGCGCACTTTCCAGATCACGGCGACCTTCGCCACCATGACCGTGCGCGAGAACGTGCAGGTCGCGCTGATCTCGCATGGCAAGCAACTGTTCAATCTGTTCGGCTCGGCGCCGAATTTCGATCGCGGCGAGGCCGGCCGGCTGCTGGAGCTGGTCGGCATGGGCGGCTATGCCGATCGGCCCTGCGGCGAGCTCGCCTATGGCGACCTCAAGCGGCTCGAGCTTGCAGTGGCGCTCGCCAACCAGCCGAAGCTCTTGTTGATGGACGAGCCGACCGCCGGCATGGCGCCGCGCGAGCGCGTCGACCTCATGCGGCTCACCGCGCAAATCGCGAGGGAGAAATCGATCGGTGTGCTCTTCACCGAGCACGACATGGACGTGGTGTTCGAGCACGCCGACCGCATCATCGTGCTCAACCGCGGCACGCTGATCGCCGAGGGCTCGCCGGCCGAAGTGCGCGGCAATCCGCAGGTGCAGGCGGTCTATCTCGGCGAAGGCCTCGTCTACGATGCCCGCCATCGCGAGGGGACCTCGGCATGAAGCTCTCGGTGCAGGACCTCAACAGCCATTACGGCCCCGCGCATATCCTGTTCGACATCGGGTTCGAGGTCGGCGAGGGCGAAGTCGTCGCGCTGCTCGGTCGCAACGGCGCCGGCAAGTCGACGACGTTCCGCTCGATCGTCGGGCTCGTGGCGCAGCGAACGGGCCGCATCACGTTCGAGGGCAAGGACGTTTCGGCGAAGCCGACCCACGAGATCGTGCGCGAGGGCCTCGGCTATGTGCCGGAGGAGCGGCGCATCTTCACTGATTTGACGGTGGAGGAAAATCTCGAAGTCGGCCGGCAGCCGAAGCGGCCGAATGCGCCGCACTGGACGCGCGAAAAGCTGTTCGCGCTGTTTCCCAATCTCGGCGAGATGAAGAACCGCCCGGGCGGCCGCATGAGCGGTGGCGAGCAGCAGATGTTGACGATTGCGCGCACATTGATGGGCAATCCGTCGCTGGTGCTGCTGGACGAGCCCTCGGAAGGCCTGTCGCCGAAGATCGTGGAGCAGATGGTCGATGCCATCCTGACCATGAAGAAGGAGGGCGTCAGCATCGTCGTCTCCGAGCAGAATTTGCATTTCGCGCGGTTGATCTCCGATCGCGCCTACATCATCGAGCGCGGCCGCATCTGCTTCGGCGGCACCATGGCCGAGCTCGATGCGCGTCCGGATATCCGCGACGCGCATCTGTCGTTGTGAGGGGTGGGGAAGGCATGGCGAGAAGCGTCGCGGTGAAGAAGGGCGTCAAGCCGGCCAAATCGCCTTTCAGGTCGCCTTACGTGCTCGACGAGCAGGTCGGCTTCATCCTGCGCCAGGTCTGGCAGCGCCACAGCGCGATCTTCTCCCGCGACATCGGCACCAACCTGACGCCGACGCAATGGGCGGCGTTGTCGAAGCTCGCCGAGACCGGCGCGTGCTCGCAGAACCAGCTTGGACGGCTCACGGCGATGGACGTCGCGACCATCAAGGGCGTGATCGACCGCCTGACCGCGCGCGGCCTGACCGAGACCAGTCAGGACCCCGAGGACGGCCGGCGGCTGCTGGTGAGTCTCACGCGCGCCGGCCAGCAGCTCGCGGAAAAGCTCGCGCCGAACGCGCTCGCGATCACGCGCGAGACGCTGGCGCCGCTCGATGCCAAGGAGCGTGAGACGCTGATGGCGCTGTTGAACAAGCTGCGGTGAAGGTCTCGTAGGGTGGGCAAAGGCGCGCTTGCGCCGTGCCCACGATCTCTCACTGCTTTGCCGACGTATTGGTGGGCACGCTGTCGCTTTGCCCACCCTACGGCACTATTTCCTTGGCTACTTCGCCACCACCTCCGGCACCTTGCCGGCCGGCGGCGTATTACGGCTGCGCTGGGTGCGCACGATGCCGTCGATGATGGTCATGCCGATGCCGGGGAGGTCGCCGAGTTGGACGCTCTCCAGGATGTTCTTGCCGGGCGAGTGCTGCGCCTTGTCCATGATGACGAAATCGGCGGAGCGGCCCACTTCAATGAGGCCGCAATCGAGCTGTCGCATCCGCGCGGTGTTGCCCGTGGCAAGGCAGAACGCGATCTCGGCCGGCAACTCGCCGAGCGAGGACAGCATCGAGACCATGCGCAAAATGCCGAGCGGCTGCACGCCGGAGCCGGCGGGCGCGTCGGTGCCGAGGATCACCCGGTGCAGATCGCCCATCTCGCGCGCGGTGCGCAGGGTGAACAGGGCCGAGCGCTCATTGCCGTTGTGAACGAGCTCGAGGCCGCGCTTGCAGCCCTCGCAGATGCAACGGATCTGGTCGTCGGGAAGGGCGGTGTGGCCGCCATTGATGTGGCCGACCACGTCGGTGTCGGCCTCCAGCACCACGTCCTTGTCGATCAGGCCGGAGCCGGGGATCGAGGGGCCGCCGGTATGGATCGTGCTCTGGATGCCGTATTTGCGGGCCCAGCCGACCATCTTGCGCGCGGTCGGGCCGTCCTTGACGCCGCCGAGGCCCACTTCGCCGAGCAGCTTGACGCCGTTGGCGGCCATTTCCTTGAAGTCTTCCTCGACCATCTCGCATTCGATTACCGGCGCGCCGGCGTGAACCTTCACTCCGCCCGGCCGCAGGGTCCAGAACGCGCGCTGGGCGAACACGGCCATGGCCTTGAGGCCGACGACGTCGCGGGGCCGGCCGGGCATGTGCACTTCGCCGGCGGAGATCATGGTGGTGACGCCGCCATGGAGGTAGCTGTCGATCCAGTTGATCTGGTTCTGCCGCGGCGTCCAGTCGCCCGCGACGGGGTGGACATGGCTGTCGATCAGGCCGGGCGCGACCGTGGTGCCCTGGGCGTCGACGATGGTGGTCGCGCCCTCGACGTTGCAGTCCTTGAAGCGGCCGATCGCGGTGATCTTGCCGTTCTCGGCGACGATGGTGTCGCCGTCCAGGATCGGCTTTTCCAGGGCGCCGGACAGGATCAGGCCGATATTGCGGATCACGAGCTTCGAGGGTCCGGTGGCCTGGGGTGCGTCATGCGCCATGGAAGGGCTCCTTATTCCTAACTGCAACGCTTTCGATCTTGGGCAGGCTTGACCGCGGGATCAAGCAGGATTATTCATTAGTATACGAATGATCGTGTACAAACGACGCATAGCTGCCCGCCTCGAGAACCGCAATTGACGCGACAGGGAAGGTGAGATGAGCAATTTCAATCAGGAAAGCGTTTTGAGCGTCCACCACTGGACCGACACGCTGTTCTCCTTCAAGACCACCCGCAGCCCGACCTTCCGTTTCCGCAACGGCGAGTTCACCATGATCGGGCTCAAGGTCGGCGAGAAGCCGTTGCTGCGGGCCTACAGCGTCGCCAGCGCCAATTACGAGGACACGCTGGAGTTCTTCTCGATCAAGGTGCCGGACGGTCCGCTGACCTCGCGCCTTCAGCACCTCAAGGAAGGCGACGAGATCATCGTCAGCCGCAAGGCCACCGGCACGCTTGTGATCGATAACCTGGAAGAGGGCCGCAACCTCTACCTCATCGGCACCGGCACCGGCCTCGCGCCGTTCCTGAGCGTGATCAAGGACCCCGAGACCTACGAGCGGTTCGAGAAGGTGGTGCTCCTGCACGGCTGCCGGCACGTGAAGGAGCTCGCCTATGGCGAGATGATCACCGAGCACCTGCCGCAGGACGAGCTGCTCGGCGAATACATCCGCGAGCAGCTGATCTACTACCCGACCGTGACGCGCGACCCCTTCCGCAACCGCGGCCGCATCACCGACCTCATCACGTCGGGCAAGCTGTTCAGCGATATCGGCCTGCCGGTGCTGGAAGCCGCGCATGACCGCGTCATGATCTGCGGCAGCCCGGCGCTGGTGGCGGACACCCGCGTGCTGCTCGGCGAGCGCGGCTTCGTCGAGGGCAATCACGGCGAGCCGGCCCAGTTCGTCGTCGAAAAGGCCTTTGCCGAGCGCTAGAGCCAATTCCGCTGAAGCGGAACAGGCTCTAGAGTCTTATTTGGCGCGTTTTCCTCACGCGAACCGGTATCCACTTCGCTTGAAAATGCTATGGGCCCGGAATTCCCGCACAATAACACCGCATTTTTGCCGCGGGGCGCCCGTTGCCCCGCCGATTCGGCGCTTGATACACTGTGGGAACGAATCAGCGGAGTTCCCACATGGTTGCGGACAGCGACAGCAACATCGCCTGGCACCGGGTTCAGTTGAAGAAGAACCGCGCCGAGTTGAAGGCGCTCGAGACCGCGCGCTTCACGATGGGCGAGATCGCGTCCTCGAAGCGGAACGGGCAGACCCAGAAGGCGATCGCGGAACTCAAGCGCAAGATCGCGCAGTCCGAGCGCGCCATCGCCGATCACGACAAGCGCACGCGCCGTCCGCTCGGCACCGACCTCCAAAGCCTGAGCAGTGGCAGCTGGAGCCATTGGGACTCCTACACCAACCAGCAGCAGCGCAAGACCGGCCAGCGCTCGTCGGGGCGGGGATAGCGAAGCGCTGGTTCCGGCCCTTGCGCCGGCGACCCCACTCACCATCTGGTTGAGGCGCCACCAACCACTCCGGTGATCCTATGGCACCGCGCCTCGATTTCACCAGCGAGACCTTCTTTCGCGATCCGGCCAAGGCCATCGCGGCTCTGCGGACGGCCGGCCCCGTCATCGCAACACGTTTCCCTCTTGTCGGCGACGTCTGGATCACCACGACCCACGATGCGACCGCGCAGGTGCTGAAGGACAGCACGATCTTCACGCTGCGCAAGGAAGACGGCGACGTTGCGGGCCTGCGCTGGTGGATGCCTGCGCTGGTCAGGACCATCGCCAACAACATGCTGACGATGGACGAGCCGGATCACACCAGGCTGCGCAGCATCGTCGACGAAGCCTTCCGCCGCCGCGCTATCGTCGCGATGGAGCCGCGCATCCGCGCCATCGCGGACGGCCTGGCCGATGAGCTGTTTGCGAAGGGGAGCCCGGCTGATCTCGTCCAGAGCTATGCGCGCATCCTGCCGCTCTCGGTGATCTCGGAGCTACTCGGCCTGCCCATGGCCGATCGCCCGCGCTTCATCGCCTGGGCCAATGCGATGTCCTCGCTGACGAACGTGTTCAGCTTCTTTCGGCTCATGTTCGCATTCCGCAAGATGCGCTTCTATCTCGAACAGCAATTGCAGATCGCGCGCGAGCGGGGCGGTGAGGGCCTGATTGCCGAGTTGGTTCAGGTCGAACGCGAAGGCGGCGAGATCACGCCGGACGAAATGGTCTCGATGGTGTTCCTGCTGCTCGCGGCGGGCTCCGAGACCACCACGCATCTGATTAGCGGCTCGGTTTACGAGCTGCTCAGAAATCCGCGCCTGCGTGACTGGCTGGAACAGGACTGGAGCCGCGCTGGGCTCGCGGTCGAGGAGTTCTTGCGTTTCGTCTCGCCGGTGCAGTTTTCAAAACCGCGCTATGTGCGGCGGGATGTCGAGCTCGAAGGCGTGCGGCTGAGGAAAGGCGATCGCGTCATGGTCATGCTCGCGGCGGCGAACATGGATCCGGCGGTACACGAGCAGCCCGAACGGCTCGATCTCGAACGCAAGCCAAACCGGCACATCTCCTTTGGCACGGGAATCCATTTCTGCCTGGGACATCAGCTCGCGCGGATCGAGGGCGCGTGCGCGCTCCAGGCGCTGTTCACCCGCTGGCCGCGGCTCGGCCTCGCGGTCGATGCTTCGCAGATTCACTGGCGCAAGCGGCCGGGCATCCGCGCGATTGCAAAATTGCCCGTCGTCGCCGATGCCGGAGCGAGCCACCGCGCCAATCCGGACCCGGCCAAGGCCGAGTCATTGCTCGCAAGCTGAGGGAACCGTCGTTCCCGCATGCAACCGCGAAACAAACTCCGCGGCGTCGGCGTTGGCCAGGTGTGGAAACAATGATGGAGCAATCCATGCCCCACGGCGGCAAGACGCATATCGGTTCAGGCGCGCATGGCAAGGGCGCGGGCAACGGCGCGCTGACGGACATCCCCAAGGACAAGATCGGCGACAACATGATCCTGTCGAACCGCGACAAGGCGCAGCACTCCGACATCAGAGGTATGGACAGCAAATTCATCCAGACCGAACAATATCAGGATCATTCGGCCAACCGGCTCACCGACGACGAGGAGGCCGAAGACTAGGCGCGCTCAGGATCCCGTCGATTTACGCGACGCGACGAGATCGCGTTCCCATCCGAACACGGAGCGGCCGTCGAGTTCCGGCGACGCGGCCCGTTCACCTGCGATGAACGATTCGACCGACGGCCCGCGCGCGGTGCGCTCGAGCCGCCGCGCCTGGTCGTCGAGGCGCTTGATCGCCTGCATCTCTTCCTCGCGTCCGAGCTTTGCGTTCTGGATCGCACCCTTCAACACACGGATGGTCTCGTCATAGACCTTGATCGGGACGGGATAGGGATGCCGGTCCTTGCCGCCATGGGCGAGCGAGAAGCGCGCGGGATCGATGAACCGATAGGGCGCGCCATGCACGACCTCGGCGACCATCGCCAGCGAGCGCACCGTGCGCGCGCCGACGCCGGGCGTCAGCAACAGTTCCGGGAAATCGACCGGGCCGCGCTCGGCGGCTGCGGCGAGGGTGCCGTGCAGGCGTCGCGCGAACACGTCCTTCGGCCGGACATCGTGATGCGCTGGCATGATGAGGTGCGGCAGCATGGCCTGCGCAGGTTCTGCCGCCGTTCCGCTGAGCCGCTCGAATTCGGTGAGGATGCGATCCGGGCCGAGATCGGAGAGCAGCTCGAGCTGAGCGGTGCGCGAGACATCGGCGCGATGGTCGGTCAGGTTGACGATCTCGCCCTGCTGTGGGCCGTCGATCGCGCTGTGTGGCGCATCGACAAAACTCTTCAGCGCCTCGGAATGCCAGTGATAGCGGCGGGCCTGCCGCTTGTCGCCGTTCATGCCCTGCTGCACGACGGTCCACTTGCCGTCGGCTGTGACGAAGAAGCCGTGGAGATAGAGATCGAAGCCGTCCTGGACGGCGGCACTGTCGACTTTCGCCACCAGACGGCTGGCGCGCGTCAGCTTGGCGCCGTCGAAGCCGACGCGGTCGCCGAGCTGCAACAGCTCGTCCGGCGTCTTGCGCGAATGCTGGCCGCGGCCGCCGCAGACATAGATGCCAAGCTCGTCCTGGAGCGGTCCGAGCCCGCGCTTCAGCGCACCGATCACCGAGGTGGTGATGCCGGAGGAGTGCCAGTCCATCCCCATCACGGCGCCGAACGACTGGAACCAGAACGGGTGCGACAGCCGCTGGAGGAATGCATCGCGTCCGTAATGAAGCACGATCGCCTGCGTGACGATCGCGCCGAGCGAGGCCATGCGACTCGCAAGCCAAGGCGGAACCCGCCCGGTGTGGAGAGGAAGATCGGCGCTGCCGGTGCGTCTGGTCATGTACGCTTCAAATTAGCGCAATTCGGCACGGTTGCACCAGGAGAATGCTGCGTTGCGTGAGGCAGGGGAGCGAAGCCCGGCGGAACGCGTTGCCGAGCAGCGAATGCAAATCCGGGGACGCGAATGAATTGGCAGGCCCTCATGGCCGACATCGACAAGATGTTCGGGTGGATTCCCTCGTGGATCGTCGGTCTCGGGCTGGTTGCCGGGGCAATCCTGCTTGCGCTGTCGCTCCATCGATTCGCGGCCTGGCTGCTCAACCGCGCTTTCGGAACTCGCCTGCCTCTCATCAGCGTCTTCATCGAGCGCACGTCGGGTCCCGCCCAACTGGCCCTTTGCCTTGCCGCAGTCGCATTGGTCCTGCCGCTCGCGCCGCTCGACGACGCGTTCCGCACGCCGTTGACCCGGCTGTTCGTGGTCGCCTTCATCGCGCTGATCGGCTGGATCTCGATCCGGATCGTCGACATGAGCGCGGCGCGCTACTTGCAGAACTATCGCGACGTCACCGAAAACTTCGTCGCACGCAAGCACGTCACCCAGGTGCGCGTCTTCAAACGCGTCACCGACATCATCATCGTCATCATCACGGTCTCGACCGCGCTGATGACGTTCGACTCGGTCAGGCAATATGGCGTCAGCCTGTTCGCCTCCGCCGGTGCCGCCGGTATCATCGTCGGCCTTGCCGCACGGCCGCTGCTCAGCAATCTGATCGCGGGCCTTCAGATCGCCATCACCCAGCCGATCCGCATCGAGGATGCCGTCATCATCGAGAACGAGTGGGGCTGGGTCGAGGACATCGCCGCGACCTATGTGGTGATCCGGCTGTGGGACTGGCGCCGCATGGTGGTGCCGCTGTCCTATTTCATCGAAAAGCCGTTCCAGAACTGGACCCGCGACACCGCCTCCCTGATCGGCGTGATCGCGCTCCATGTCGACTATCGCGCCGACGTGCCGCGGATCCGGCGCTGGCTGGAGGGCGCGGTAAAGGAATCCAAGCTGTGGGATGGCGCGGTGGTCAATCTCCAGGTGATCGACGCGGATTCGCGCACCATCGAGCTGCGCGCGCTGGTCAGCGCGCGGAATGCGCCGCAATCCTGGGACCTGCGCTGCGAGATGCGGGAGAAGCTGATCGCCTTCATCCGCGACGAGATGCCGGAAGCCCTGCCGCGCGAACGCGCGATCCTGATCCCGCAGAGCGGTGGCGACGACATCGAACTGGTCAAGCACCCCACCGCGCCGGAAAAGATGCGGGCGAGCGCCCACAATTGATTGGCGCGGCTTCCTTATTGAGCCTTGGTCGCGCCGCGGAGGCCGGCCAGTTGCTGGATCGTGTCGAGCGCGCCGGATGACTGCTTTTCGGCCACGAAGCGGTTGAGCAGGGGGAGGGCATCTTCGCGCCCCTTGGGGATCGCGATCGCCATATGCTCGGCGCCCCAATTGCCCTCGAGGATCTTTGCGCCCGGCATCTGGTCGGACATCTCGAACAGCGTCGGCTTGTTGGTGGCGTAGAGATCGATCTCACCGCTACCGAACATGCCGATGGCGACCTTGACGCTTTCGGCGGGGACGATGGTGGCGTTCCTGAACCTGGCGGGCAGGGTGCGCTCGGAGGTCGAGCCCTTGGTGACGCCGACCTTCACGCCTGGCTTGTCGATGTCCTCGATGCTGCCGATCGGCGAATTCGCGGGAACGAGATAGCCGAGCTCGATCGAGAGCACCGGCTGGCTGAAGCTGACCTCATTGGCGCGGGCCGGCGTGGCGTTGGTCACGGTGAAATCGACCTTGCCGTCATGGATCGCAGTGACGATGTCGGCGACACGCTGGAAGCGGACATAGTCGACGCCAACTCCGAGCCGTTTGGCCAGCTCGCCGCCGAGATCGTAGGCGAGGCCGTGCGGCTTGCCGGTGGCATCCGTCACCATCGAGGTCGGGCTGCCCGGATAGATGCCGACGCGCAAGGTGCCGCTCGGCGCCAGCAGCTTTGCCTCGCCATCGGCGCGCGCGGGCGCGCCGATGAAGCCGATGATCGCCGCCGCTAGGAGAGCGATACGCGCAACGTGAGCGGAAGAGGCCCTCATGGGAAGTGCCTCACTGTGCGCGAATGTCGGCGGCCTTCAGCACCGGCTCCCACTTGGTCGCTTCGGCATGCATGTAGGCGTCAAAATCCTTGGCGGAGGAGCCGACCGGGGCCGCACCGATTTTGCCGAGCGTCGACAGTACGTTCGCATCCTGCAGCGCTGCCTTCAGATCGGTCTCGAGCTTTGCGACGATCTCCGGCGGCATCTTGGCCGGGCCGAGCACGCCCCACCAAACCGAGACGTCGTAGCCGGGGACGCCGGATTCCGCGACGGTCGGGACGTTCGGCAGCGCCTTGGAGCGCTCGGCCGAGGTCACCGCCAGCGCGCGCACCGGGCCGCCTTCGAGCTGGCCGATCGCCTCCGCGAGAGGATTGATGCTGAGCGGGATCTCGCCGGCGATCACGGCCGTCAGCGCCGGCGCGCCGCCCTTGTAGGGGATCGCGACGATCCTGGTGCCGGACATGTATTTGAGCAGCTCGCCGGCGAGATGCGCCGAAGTGCCGTTGCCGGACATGCCGTAGGAAAGCTTGTCCGGCTCCTTCTTCGCAGCAGTGAGGAGATCGCCGAGCGTCTTGTAGGGGCTGTCCTTGGCCACCACGATCGCGAGCGGCGAGGAGGCGACTTCGGTGATCGCGGTAAAATCCTTGAACGTGTCGTAGGGCACGCTCGGATAGATGAACTGGTTGAGCGGATGGCCGCTGGCCACCAGGATCAGCGTGTAGCCGTCCGGCGCGGCCTGCGTCAGCGCCTGCGAGGCGACGATGCCGCCGGCGCCGGGACGGTTGTCGATGACGGGCTGCTGGCCCCAGGTTTTTGCGAGCGCCTGTCCCAACGTGCGGGCGAGGACGTCGACCGCGCCGCCGGCGGCGTATGGCACCAGGATATGAACGGGCTTGCTCGGATAAGTGTCGGCACCCTGCGCGGCGGCGCCCGCCAGCAGCAGACCGGCACCCAGCATTAGACCGCCGATTGTCTTGTTCAAACCCAGCATTCCCAGCACTCCTTACGGGCCTTTGCGCCTAACGGCGGTCTCCGAGCCGTCCGGACGCCGCCCATGGTTTTTGTTGACGAGACCTGATCTTTTGTACGATAGTACAAATCACATGGTACGCAAGCCCACCAGCAAGGAAACGGCCCGCAAGCCGAACATGCGCGAGGCGATCCTCGCCGCGGCGGAAGAGCTGTTCGCCACCAACGGCTTCAACGCCGTTTCGGTGCGCGATATCGCGCAGGCCGCCGGAGCCAATCCGGGCAGCGTCACCTATCATTTCAAGACCAAGGACGGCCTGTTGCTGGAGATCTACCGGCGGCATTGCGGGCCGATGAATTTGCGCCGCTCCGAGCTGCTGGCCGCAGCAAAACGCGTGCGCGATCTCCAGGACCGGCTGGAAGCGATCGTTCGCGCCTATATTGTGCCGGCCTTCACCTCCGGCAGCGATCTCGCCGGCGGGGGCGCACGCTTCACGCGCCTGCGCGCCGTGATGTCCGCCGAGGGCAACGAAGTCGCGCGAAAAATCATCGCGCAGACCTTCGACGACACCAGCCATGCCTTCATCGACGCGATCCACGAGAGCCTGCCGCACGTTCCGCGCACCGACATCGTCTGGCGCAGCCACTTCCTGCTCGGCGCACTCTATTATTCGCTGGTGACGCCGGACCGCGTCTCGCGCCTGTCGCGCGGCGAGGCCGACGGCAGCGATGCCGCGGGCGCGATCGAGCAACTGGTGCAGGCGACCGTTGCCGCGTTCCAGGCGCCGGCGCTCGATCAGGCCGCGCCGGCACGGCGGCGAGCGGTCGTCAGCAGCAAGACTTGAAAGCAGCGCTCACGTTCGGCGGCTTACCTGATGACCATGATGTACACGCCGACCATTCCGCCGCCCGATCCAAACACGCGCACGCCGAAGTTCAAGCTGCCGAAGCTGTCTTGTGATGCGCATTGCCACATCTTCGGGCCCGGCGCGAAATATCCTTACGCGCCCGATCGGTCCTACACGCCGCCGGATGCGCCGCTGGAGGATTTTCGTGCACTGCATGCCAAGCTCGGTGTCGAGCGGGCCGTCATCGTCAATGCCAGCGTGCACGGCACCGACAATACGGTGGCGCTCGATGCCATTGCGCAAAGCAACGGCGCCTATCGGGCGGTCGCCAACATCGACGACACGCTCACCGAGCGCGGGCTTCGCGTGCTGCACGAGGGCGGCTTCCGCGGTTGCCGTTTCAATTTCGTCCGCCATCTCGGTGGCGTTCCCGACAAGAACGTGTTCAACCGCATCATCGCGATGGTCGCGCCGCTCGGCTGGCACATCGACCTGCACTTCGATGCGATCGATCTGCCTGAATATGCCGACATGCTGACCAGGCTGCCGCTGAGCTACACCATCGACCATATGGGCCGGGTGAAGGCTTCCGAAGGGCTCGACCAACTACCGTTCAGGATTTTGATCGAGCTGATGCAGCGCGACGAGAAGTGCTGGGTCAAAATCTGCGGCTCGGAGCGGGTCTCATCGGCCGGTCCACCCTTCACCGACGCGGTGCGATTCGCGCGAAAAATCGTCGAGACCGCGCCGGACCGCGTCATCTGGGGCACCGACTGGCCGCATCCCAACGTCAAGGTGATGCCGAATGACGGCGACCTCGTCGATCTGATCCCGCTGTTCGCGCCGGAGCCGGAGCTCCAGCAAAAAATCCTCGTCGACAATCCCGCGCGCCTGTTCGAGTTCGATCAATGACCGCGATGGCGATCGACAAGCCGCGTGGCCGGGCCTGGTGGAAGGAGCTCTGGATCCAGGTGCTCATCGCCATGGCGGCCGGCATCGCGCTTGGGATCGTCAGCCCCGAGGCGGGCGCGAAGATGCAGCCGCTGGGGGATGCCTTCATCAAAGCGATCCGGATGCTGATCGCGCCGATCATCTTCTGCACCGTCGTGCACGGCATTGCCCATATGGCCGACATGGCGCGGGTCGGGCGCGTCGCGGTGAAGGCGATCATCTATTTCGAGATCATGACCACGATTGCGCTGATCATCGGTCTCGTCGCGGTGAATCTGCTGAGGCCCGGCGTCGGCATGAACATCGATCCCGCCAGCATCAATGCCAGCGCGATCGAGCCTTATGTCAAGCAGACCGGCGCGATCGGCTTCGTGCCGTTTCTCCTCAACATCGTGCCCGCGACTTTCATGGGCGCCTTTGCGGAAGGAAACATTCTCCAGGTGCTGTTCATCTCCGTGCTGTGCGGCTTCGCGCTGGTGCAGCTCGGCGAGCGGGCCGCGCCGCTGGTCCATTTGATCGACATCGCGGCGAAAATGGTGTTCGCCGTCGTCGGCTTCGTGATGTGGGCGGCGCCGATCGGCGCGTTCGGCGCCATCGCCTTTACGGTCGGCAAGTTCGGCGTTGGCTCGCTGGCCTCGCTCGGCAAGCTCCTCGGCGGCTTCTATCTCACCTGCGTGGTCTTTTTCATCGTGGCGCTCGGCCCCGTCGCGCGGCTTTGCGGCTTCTCGCTGCTCAAGCTGATCCGCTACATCTGGGAAGAGCTGCTGATCTGCATCGCCACGACGTCGTCCGAGACGGTGCTGCCGCGCATGCTGACCAAGCTGGAGAAGGCCGGCTGCGAGCGGAGCGTGGTCGGGCTGGTGATCCCGACCGGCTATTCCTTCAATCTCGACGGCACCTGTCTTTATCTTGCCGCCGCCTCGGTGTTCCTGGCGCAGGCGACCAACACGCCGTTCGGGCTCGCCGAGCAGATCGAGCTTTTGCTGATCCTGCTCGTGACCTCCAAGGGTGCGGCCGGGATCGCAGGGGCCGCCTTCGTCGTGCTGGCGGCGACGCTGTCGGCGACAGGCTCCATTCCGGTGACGAGCGTCGCGCTGGTGCTCGGCATTCACCGCCTGATGTCGCAGGGGCTGACGCCGACCAATCTGATCGGGAACGCGGTTGCGACCATCGCGATTGCCAAATGGGAAGGCGCGCTCGACGGCGAGCGGTTGAAGCGCGTGCTCGACGGCGAGCAACCTGCCGCCGCGACTTGAATGAACCGGCTTCCTGCATGACGCAGGCAGCCGAAATGCCTACGAACGAAAGAGGGGAGTTTGTCCCATGAAAACAGGTCTTGTCGTCACCGCCCATCCTGGCGATTTCGTCTGGCGCGCCGGCGGCGCCATCGCGCTGCATGCGAAGAAGGGCTATCGCATGAAGATCGTGTGCATGTCCTTCGGCGAGCGCGGCGAGAGCCAGTTCGCCTGGAAGGAGAAGGGTGCGACGCTGGAATCGGTCAAGGCCGGCCGCAAGGACGAGGCGGAGCGGGCGGCCAAGCTGTTAGGTGCCGAGATCGAGTTCTTCGATTGCGGCGACTATCCGCTCAAGCTGACCGAAGCGCATTTCGACCGCATGGTCGATATCTACCGCGAGCTCAATCCGAGCTTCGTGCTGACTCACGCACTGGAAGACCCCTATAATTTCGACCATCCGAACGCGGCGCATTTCGCCCAGGAGACGCGCGTGGTCGCGCAGGCCATGGGCCACAAGCCCGGCGCGCAGTACAAATATTCGGCGCCGCCCGTGTTCCTGTTCGAGCCGCACCAGCCCGAGCAGTGCAACTACAAGCCGGACCTGCTGCTCAAGATCGACGACGTCTGGACGCAGAAGTACGAGGCGTTCCAGATCCTCGCGGCGCAGAAGCATCTCTGGGGCTATTACGAGCGCGTCGCGCTCAACCGCGGCATCCAGGGCAGCCGCAATACCGGCGTGCCCATGACCTATGGCGAAGCCTATCAGCGGCTGTTCCCAACCGTTGCTGAGGAGCTCGTATGAAGCCCGTCGTCGTTCGCAACATCGAGCGCGCCGATCCCGCCGGCATGGCGGAATACGGCGTCTCGACTGTGCACGAGGCCTATGGCCGTATCGGGCTGATGAAGCCCTATCTGCGTCCGATCTGGGCGGGGGCGTCGATTGCCGGCCCCGCGGTCACCGTGCTGGCGCAGCCCGGCGACAATTGGATGATCCATGTCGCGGTCGAGCAGTGCAAAAAGGGCGACATCCTCGTCGTCGGCTGCACCACCGACAATACCGACGGCATGTTCGGCGAGCTGCTGGCGACCTCGCTCCAGGCGCGGGGCGTGCAGGGATTGATCATCGACGCCGGCTGCCGCGACGTCAAAGCGCTGCACGAGATGAACTTTCCGGTGTGGTCGCGCGCGGTTTCGGCCAAGGGTACGGTCAAGGCGACGCTCGGCTCGGTCAACGTTCCCGTGGTTTGCGCCGGCGTCAATGTCGATCCCGGCGACATCATTGTCGCCGATGACGACGGCGTCGTCGTCGTGCCGAAGCGTTACGCCGCGGAGGTCGCCGAGAAGGCCAGGAAGCGCAACGCGGACGAAGGCGGCAAGCGCAAGCGGCTCGCCTCGGGCGAGCTGGGGCTCGACATGTACAGCATGCGCGAGGCCTTGGCGAAGGCCGGGCTGATCTACGTCGACAAACCCGAGGACATGTAAGGCAAGCGGAGCGGGCGGATGGATCGTCTCAAGCTGAAGGCCGTGCTCGGCAGTCACCCCCATGTCCAGGCGGTGAAGAGCGGCGCGCTCCGCTCCGACCTTTTCGATCTCGACTTTGTCGAGTACACGCCGACCAACACGGCATTCAAGCCGATGGTGCGCGAGCAGGCCTTCGACGTCTGCGAGATGGCGATCGTCACCTATCTGATGGCAAAGGCGCACGGCAAGCCGCTGGTGCTGCTGCCGGCGACCATGCTCGGCCGCTTCCAGCATGCCTACGCCCTCTACAATCCCGCGAAGGGGCCGCTCGGGCCGTCCGATCTCGAAGGCAAGCGCGTCGGCATCCGCTCCTTCACGACGACGACCGGCGCTTGGATCAGGGGCATCCTCGCCAACGACTACGGCGTCAACCTCGACAAGATCAAATGGGTGACGTTCGAGGATCCGCACGTCGCCGAATATGTCGATACCACCGAGCGCGCGTCAAAGGACAAGAAGGTCTTGCAGATGCTCATCGACGGCGAGCTCGATGCCGTCCTTGGTGAGACGTCTGATAATCCCAAGCTGAAGCCGCTCTTCCCCGATCCCTCTGCGGAGGCCGCCAAATGGTACGCGCGGCGCGGTGTCGTCCCGGTCAATCATCTCGTGGTCGTGACCGCCAGCCTCGCGAAATCGCGTCCCGATGTGGTCGTGGGCGTCTATGATCTGCTCAAGCGGAACAAGCTGCAGATGGGCGTTGCGACGACACCCGACCTCGTACCGTTCGGGATCGAGGCGAACCGAAAGCCGTTGGAGCTGATCGTCGACTACGCATTCCAGCAGGCGCTGATCCCGCGCCGCTATGCGGTCGAGGAGCTGTTCGACGAGACGACACGAGGATTGAACTGATGGCGGATCCGAGACGGTGGCAGATCGGGCTGGTCGGCTATGGCGAGGTCGGCAGGATTTTGGCCGAGGATTTGCGCCAGCAGGACATCAAGGTCGCAGCCTATGACATCAAGCTCGGAGGCGAGCAGGGCGCGCCGCTGACGGAGCATGCGGCGAAGTTCGGCGTGACGCTCGCGGCGTCTCACGCCGAGCTGACCGCAAAGTCCAATTTCATCATCTCTGCGGTCACGGCGAGCCAGGCCGTACCCGTTGCAAAAGCTTGCGCGGCCGCGATCAACCGGGGCACCTGGTTTCTCGATTTCAATTCGGCTTCGCCCGGCGCCAAGCAGCGCGCCGCTGCGCTGATCGACGGCGCGGCCGGGCGCTATGTCGAGGGCGCAGTGATGACCTCGGTGCCGCCTTATCGCATCAAGGTCCCGCTGCTGCTCGGCGGTCCCGGCGCGAAGGAGCTGGAGCCGCTGCTGAATGCGATCGGCTTTGCGGCGAAGGTCGCGAGCGACAAGCTTGGCGTGTCCTCCGCCGTCAAGATGTGCCGCAGCATCATGATCAAGGGCCTCGAGGCCATGGTCATCGAAAGCTTCACGACCGCACGCGCCTATGGCGTCGAGGATGCGGTGCTGGCTTCGCTGGCGGAAACGTTTCCCGCCATCAATTGGGAGAAGCAGGGCGCCTATTTCTTCCAGCGCGTGATCGAGCACGGCCGCCGCCGTGCCGAGGAGGTGCGCGAGGTCGCCGAGACCGTGCGCGAGGCGGGGCTGACGCCGTGGTCGGCGCAGGGCACGGCCGAGCGCCAGGCGTGGGTTGCCGATCTCGCCGATGAAGGGCTGTTTGGCACGAAGGGAACGAAGGAGTTCGCCCGCAGCGCCGATTGGCGCACCGAGGCGGACCGCATCCTCGCGAAGATCAGGCGCTGACCGCGCGCGTTCGGCTCAGGGTGTTGCCGCCGTCGCCATAGCCGGAAATTTCGTCGCGCGCTTGCTCGATCAAGCCGATCAGGCTCTTGGCCTTGCGGACGACCTCGGTGCTGTGCTCGGCGCGGAACTCGGTCAGGATCACGCGAATGCACTTGTCGGCCGTATCGAGCGCCAAGAGCGCGTGAGCCATGTCGCCCTCCGTCCGGATCGCCGAGACATCGAGGCCCGACAGTACTTCGCCGATGCCGTTCAATCGCTTGATGGCCGTCTCGGCGGGCGTGCTGGCCCGAATCGACTGATAGTCGATGCTGCCGAATGCGCTGAACAAATCCATAACTTCCTCAGAGAACGCTGATCAGAGCGCCCTGTAGTATGATCCTGCAGGCCCAATGTGCAATGCGCACGGCTACGGTCCGGAATTCTACCGGGTTCGGATTTTGTGAGCGATTGCAGCCGAAAGCGGATGGATGCAGCGCAATGAGGATGCGCGACTCCCGACCATCTTACCGTCGGAACCGCGCGGCGGTGGTTCAGTGCGCGGGCCGGAACAGTGCCGGGCGCTGCCGTTCAAACGTCTGCCGGCCGCGCTTGAACCCCATCACGAGATCCGGCAGCTCGGCGATGGCAAAACGGCTGTCTTGGGTGTCGAGCACGACGAGATCGGCAGGGTTGCCGACCTTGATGCCGTAGTCGCCAAGATTCATCAGCCGGGCCGGCAGCTCGGTCACGAGATCGAGGCAGGTGTCGAAATCGCTGACCGCGGCGTGCGCGACATTGGCGTAGAAATTCGCCATGCGCAGCAGCGAGGCGTCGCCGAACGGCGTGAAGGGATTGAGCACGTTGTTGGTCGCGACCGAGCACAGCACGCCGTCGCCGGCGAGCTTGTGCGCCAGCGTCAACCCGCGCGGCGCGTTGTGGGTGGCTTCGCGGCCCATGAGGTAGAGATCGGTCGCTGGCAACACGGTGACGGCAACGCCCGCTTTCGCCAGTTGCGCTGTGGCGGCCTTCAGCCGCTCCGGCGGCAATGCCGAGAGCTTTGTCGCATGGCCGATCGCGACGCGTCCGCCATAGTTGCGCCGCTCGGTTTGTCGGCAGACTTCGTCGAGATGCCACCAGGAGGGATCGAGGTCGAAGTCGAGATGGAGGTCGACGTCGACGTCGAATTCCTGCGCAAGATCGAAGATGCGCGCGAGATGGGCGTTCGGGTCGGTGTCCATGTAGGGGCAGCCGCCGACCGCTTCGCCGCCATCGCGCAGCGCCTGGACCAGCAGCTCCTCGGCCCCGGGATCGTTGGTCAGGCCTTCCTGCGGGAAGACGCAGAGCTCCAGGTCAATCGCCCAGGCATAGTCGCGCTTCAGCGCCTTGACCGCTTCAAAGCCGCGGAGGCCAATGCGCGGGTCGATCTCGACATGCGTGCGCATCCGCGTCGTGCCGTGCACGATCGCTCGCTCGAGCACTTTTGCCCCGCGCGTGTAGACGTCCTCGATGGTAAAATCCTTCTTCATGCCGGCCACGGCACGGATCGCCTCCGAGACGCTACCGTGATCGTGCCCGCAGCGGCCGAGCAGGCAGGCCTTGTCGAGATGAATGTGGGTGTCGACGAAGCCGGGCAGGGCCAGGTGCCCGCCGAGATCGATTTCGACGGTCTCACAGGCGAGCTTTGGCTCGATCGCGGCAATGTGGCCGCTCTTCACACCGATATCGACGGGTGCGGCGGATGAGCGCAACAGCGCGTTGCGGAAGATCAGGTCGAAGGCGGCTTGGGTGGTCATGGCGGCGGATTCAGCTGTGATAGCCTAGCGGAAGCTGGAGGAGCGGGCAGCTCTAGATTGTGTGCAGTGGAGGCATCAAACTGTCCAAAAAATATGCATGCACTTTGAGGTCTGAATTGTAGAGTACCGGCACCACGGAGAACCCGTCATGTCCACCCCCGCCAAAGCCGAACGCCCGATGACCGACGCCGAGATCGTGGAGGCCTATCTGACGGCCTCCATGATACCCGATCCCGACGCAGCGGCAGCCTATATGAAGCCGGGGACGGTGATCACGTTCACCGGCGGGCGCGAGTTCGATCATCCGCGCGGGCCGACCGGCTTCAATGCGAAGCGCTATCGCTGGGTCAAGAAGAAGATGGACCGGTTCGACGTCTGCCCCGGCGCCGACGAAACGGTCGTCTACAGCGTCGGCACGCTCTATGGCGAGTGGATGGACGGCACGCCGTTCGAGGGCAATCGCTATGTCGATCGCTTCGTCGTGAGGGGCGGGCAGATCGTGAAGATGGATGTCTGGAACGACAGCGCCGAGCGCATCCTCGTCCAGCGCGGCATCGAAGCTTAACCTCTTCGCGCGACTTTCGGCAGCTTGACGACGCGGTCGCTCGTCACCTCGTCGGCATAGGGCGCGAGAATATCGAGCAGGTCGCGGCCGCGCTGCGGAGTGGGGGCGACCAGCGCGCGATTGGCCACGGAATCCAGGTGATGATGCATCAAGTCCATCACCTTGGCCTCGTCGCCCTTGGCGAGCGCCGCGATGATGGCGCGGTGCTCGTTGATGGCGCATTCGGTCGAATGCGGCCGGCTGTAGAGCGACAGCGTCAGGCAGCAGCGATAGGCGACCTCGCTGACATAGCGCACCAGGATCGGGCTGTTCGTCATCTGCGCGAGCAGGATGTGGAATTCGGTGGCAAGTCGGATCGAGACCGCATCCGTGCCGCCGCGCGCGCGGTCCTCGGCATCGACATGGGCGTTCAGCTCGGCGATCTGGGGCTTGGTCAGCTTGCCCGCGAGCTGGCGGACGACAAGGCGCTCGAGCTCGATGCGGATGTCGAAGGCATCGCGGGCCTCCTGCCAGCTCGGCGTTGCCACCACCGCGATGCGGTTGCGGCGCAGCTCGACCAGGCCTTCGGCGGCGAGCTGCCCCAGTGCATGGCGGGCAATGGTGCGGCTGACGCCGAAACGCTCGCCGAGCGAATCCTCCGGCAGCTTGGCGCCAGGCTCGAGTGCCTGCTCGATGATCGCACGCCGGAGCGCGCGGCAGATCATGCTGACCTTGTCGGACGATTCAGAAGTCTTGCTGGTGGGGCGCGCCGCCATCGGCGAATCCTTGAGGGGAAGGGTCGAAGGCTCTCTTTAGCATAGACCTGCGCCAATCCAGCGCACCAATTGCATGCAGTTTGGTGCCTGGATTGCCCAAACCGAATCCGGCCGATCGGCGCGTCGATTGGTCAAATCATTGATTTTGGTGGAATGGACGGCTGGCATCCAGCTTGCATGCACTTTGGCTGTGATGCGCATGCAACCTAACGACCAGTTTGACGGCCGGCCCGTTCCCGAAGGCACCGCCGTCACCGCGATCGAGCTGTCCGAGGCCTCCGTGACCTTCGGGCGCGGCGATCGCGCCGTGCCCGCTCTGTCGAAGACCAGCTTGCGGATCGCCGATGGCGAGTTTGTCGCACTGGTCGGCCCGTCCGGATGCGGCAAATCGACCATTTTGCGTCTCGTCAGCGGCCTGGTGCAGCCGACCAGCGGCGTCGTCATCGTTGGCGGCCGCGAGGTGGCGGCGCGGGCGATGCGGGTCGGCATGGCCTTCCAGAACCCGACCATGCTGCCGTGGATGACGATCGAGCGGAACATCATGCTGCCGCTGAAGATCGTCGAGCCGTTCCGCTCGAACTTCCGCAAGCTGCGCAAGACCGAGTTTCGCGACAAGGCCAACGCACTGCTGGAGCAGGTCGGCCTCAAGGGCTTCGGCAACCGTTATCCCTGGCAGCTCTCCGGCGGCATGCTCCAGCGCGCCAATCTCTGCCGCGCGCTGATCCACGAGCCGCGTATGCTGCTGCTCGATGAGCCTTTCGGCGCGCTCGATCAGTTCACACGCGAGGAGCTGTGGGCGATCCTCCAGAACCTCTGGATGACGCACAAGCCGACCGTGCTGCTGGTGACGCACGATTTGCGCGAGGCCGGCTTCCTTGCCAGCCGCATCTGCGTGATGAGCGCGCGTCCCGGCCGCATTCTCGACGACAGCCGCGTCGAGTTCGCGCGGCCGCGCACCGTCGCCATGACGTTCGAGCCGGATTTCGTCGCGCTGAACCAGAAGCTGCGCGCCTTCATCGAGGATGCGCGCAGCGCGGCTGAGCAGGGGGCAGGCTGATGTTCGGGATCGATGTCAGGCAGAAGGCGTGGTCGGCGGGACTGATCGTGCTGTTCTTCGTCGCCTGGGAATTGTTCTGCCTGATGACGGGTATGTCGGACCTGGTACTGCCACGGCCCTCGCAGGTGTTCGTGACGCTGGTGCAGCGCTTCCCGGTGCTGTGGCCGCACATCGTGCAGACGCTCGCCACCACCATGTTCGGCTTCGTCCTTGGCGTCGCTCTCGGTGTCGCCCTCGGCGCCATCATCGGCGTCTCGAAGATGGCCTATGACACCTGCTATCCGCTGCTGATCGGTTTCTCCTCGATCCCCAAGGTCGCGGTGGTGCCGATCTTCGTGCTGTGGTTCGGCTCCGGCACCGTGCCGGCGGTGCTGACCGCGCTGTCGATCTGCTTCTTCCCGATCGTGGTCAACATCGCCACGGGCCTTGCGACCACCGAGCCCGAGCTCGAGGACGTCTTGAAGGCCCTCGGCGCCAGCAAGTTCGACATTCTCTGGAATGTCGGTCTGCCCAGAACCATGCCGTTCTTCTTCGCTTCGCTGAAGGTCGCGATCTCCTATGCCTTCGTCGGCGCGGTGCTGTCGGAGACCGTCGCCTCCAACCGCGGCATCGGCAACGTCATGATGACCGCGTCCTCGAATTTCAACGTGCCGCTGGTGTTCGCCGGCCTGTTCGTGCTCGCCGGTCTCGGCGTCGCGCTCTACGTGGTGTTCTCGCTGATCGAGGGGCAGGTCACCGGCTGGGCCACGCGCAAGAACGACGTCATCGCCACCTGAAATCCCGAACCGTCACGCAACGAAGCTGAGGAGGTCTCGATGTTGAGAAAAGTAACTGTCGCGCTGCTGGGATTGGCCCTGTCCGCAGGCGCCGCCACGGCCGAGGAAACCACCATCAAGTTCACGCTGGGCTGGAAGACGCAAGGCAGCGACGCCGCGTTCTTCTACGCCAAGGACAACGGCTTCTTCAAGGAGGAAGGCCTCAACGTCATCATCGACCAGGGCGAGGGCTCCGGCGCCACCGTCACGCGCGTGATGTCGGGCGCCTACGACGCCGGCTTCGGCGACGTCAACGCCATCATCCAGAACGCCTCGACCAAGCCGCAGGAGGCGCCCGTCATGGTCTACATGATGTGGAACCAGCCGCCATTCGCGATCGTCGCCAAGAAGACCAGCGGCATCAACACCATCAAGGATTTCGAGGGCCACACCCTCGGCGGCGCGCAGGGCACGCCGACCACGCGGCTCTTGCCCGTGTTCACCCGCAAGAACGGGCTCGACGGCGAGAAGATCAAGATCTCCAACATGGCCCCGAACCTGCAGGAGCCGATGCTGATCAAGGGCGACATCGATGCCGCCCTCGTGTTCAACATCACCAGCTACTTCAACCTCGTGCTCAACCGCCAGGACCCGGACAAGGACTTCAAATGGTTCTCGTTCGGTGAGTATGGCCTCGATCTCTACTCCAACGGCGTCATGGTCTCCAAGAAGCTGATCGCGTCGAACCCGAAGGCGGTGGCCGGCCTCGTGCGCGCTATCAACAAGGGCGCGATCGCGGTCGCCAAGGACCAGAATGCCGGCATGAAGGCGGCGCTGAACTACGACAATCTGATCGACGTCGCCGTCGAGAAGCGCCGGCTGCAATATTCCTTCGACAAGCTGATCGTCTCGCCGGAGATGAAGGAGATCGGCATCGGCGATATCAAGGACGACCGCATGACGCGCGCCATCGGCATCGTGGTCGAGGGCTATCAGCTCGCCCGTGCCCCGACCCCGGCGGAAGTCTTCTCGCGCGAATTCCTGCCGCCGCGCGCGGAGCGGGAGTTGGTGTATACTGCCAACTGAATTTCGGAGGGACGGTCATGGCCACGGAGATTTCGGCAACCAGCCTGTTTCGTGGCCCCGACCAAGCTATCAGCGACAATGTCGTGCTGCGGCACGACGGCGGCGTCATCACCGGCATCTCGGAAGGAGCGGGGCCTGCCAGCGGCCCACGATCCTTCGTCATTCCGGCCTTCGTCAACGCGCACGACCACGCTCGTGCCACCGCGTCGTCCTTCGGTGCGGTCGGCATGCCCCTCGAAAGCTGGATATTGCGGACGGTACTCGGCACGCCGGTCGATCCGTATCTGACCGCGGCGTCCGCGCTGGCGCGTTCGGCCAAGGCCGGCTGCGCCGCCATGATGGTGCATTATACGAGACCGAGCGGGACGATGCCTTTGCTCGATGAAGCCAGGGCAGTTGCGAGAGCGGCATCGGACGTCGGCATCCGCATGGCCTTTGCGATCGCAGTGCGCGACCAGAATCCGATCGTGTACGGTGATGCCGGGCCGGTGCTCTCGTCTCTTCCCGGCGACGACCGCAAGACCATCGAAGACCTCTTCGTCCGCGCGCCGATGTCGCCGAAGGCCTATATCGAGTTGACCGACGCCATCGCCGCCGCCATCGCGGGCCCGATGGTGGACGTGCAGCTCGGTCCCGCCGGCGTGCAATGGTGCTCGAAGCCGCTGCTGGAGGCGGTGGCGGAGAATTCGGCACTGACCGGCCGCCGCATTCACATGCATCTCTTGGAGACCGTGTACCAGCGCGCCTGGGCCGACCAGAATTTTCCGGACATGGTGCGGTGGCTGCGTGACATCGGCTTCCTCTCCGACCGGCTGACGCTGGCGCACTGCATCCACGCCCGCCCGGACGAGATCGAGATGATCGCGGCGTCAGGTGCGCGCATCGTCACCAATTTCAGCTCGAACATGCATCTGCGCTCGGGGCTCGCTCCGATCGCCGCCGCGCACACATGCGGCTGCGCCATCGCCGTTGGCGTGGACGGGCTGGCGCTGGACGAGGACGACGACATCCTGCGCGAGATGCGGCTGGTGCAGCTGGTCCATGGCGGCGTCGGTTTCAAACAGACCTGGACGCCAGCCGAGATGTTTGCGCTCGCCATCCGCAATGGTCGCCGCGCCACCGGTGCGCCCGGAAGCGGCGAGCTCGTCGCCGGTCACCCCGCCGACTATGTCGTGATCGATCTCGACCGGCTCGATCGCGACCGGATCATGCCCGTCGATCCCATGGCGCTGCTGTTTGCACGCGGCAATGCATCGCTGGTCAACGAGGTCGTCGTCGGCGGCCAAACGATCGTGAGGGATGGCGTCTGCACGGGTGTAGACTTGCCCGCGATCGAGCACGAGTTGCGGGCGATGTATCGCGCCAATGTCGGCCGCTACACGAATTTCCAGCGGATGTGGCCGCCGCTGTCGGAGCGCCTATCCGGCTGGTTCGAGCAGCAGCTCACCTGCGACTAGGGCGGGGGCGCTCCGCGCGGCCGGGCCGATACAAAACCGCGATAGCTGATAGGCGGAACCTCGTCTGGTGATCGGTCTGGCTCTGGGCTATCACACGCGCGGCTGCGCGCCGACGCGGCCGATGACCCCCTTGAGGAGCCCCCGATGCGTCTTCCTACCCTTGTCCTCGCCCTGACATGCCTTGCAGGCGCAGCCTCAGCCGAGGACCTCACCGGCACGCTCCAGAAGATCAAGGAGACCAAGAAGATCGCGCTGGGCTATCAGGAGGCCTCGGTCCCGTTCAGCTATCTCGACGGCAACCAGAAGCCGGTCGGCTTCGCCATGGATATCTGCCTCAAGATCGTCGACGCGGTGAAGAAGCAGCTCGCCATGCCCGACATCGCCGTCGACTATGTCGCCGTGACGTCGTCGAACCGCATTCCGCTGATGGTCAACGGCACGCTCGACCTGCACTGCTCGGCGACCACCAACAACGCCGACCGCCAGAAGCAGGTCGCCTTCACCAACACGCACTTCCTCAGCGCGACGCGGTTCGCGGCCAAGAAGGCCGCCAAGATCAACACCATCGACGATCTCAAGGGCAAGGCGGTCACGGCGGTGGCGGGCTCGGTCAACCTGAACCAGCTCGCCAAGGTCAACACCGAGCGCAATCTCGGCATCAAGATCATGCCGGCCGTGGACCAGGCCGAGGCGTTCCTGCTGCTGGAAACCGATCGCGCCCAGGCTTATGCGCTCGACGACGTCCAGCTCGCGGTCGCGATCGCGCGCTCGAAGGAGCCGGCCCTGTTCATGATCAGCGAGGAGACGTTTGCGAAGGCCGAGCCCTTCGGGATCATGCTGCGGAGGGAGGATGCACCGTTCAAGGCGCTCGCCGATCGCGCCACGGCGGAGCTCTACGCCAGCCCGGAGATCGAAGCGCTCTATAAGCGCTGGCTGGAATCGCCGACGCCGCCGAACGGCATCAACTACAACGTCCCGATGTCGTCGGCCCTGCGCAATGCCTTCAAGAACCCGAGCTCGAGCGCCGATCCGGACGTCTACGTGGTGAAGTGAGGTGAGCGCTGCTTTCACCTCTCCCGAAGGGAGAGGTGAGCATCGCGCGCTTAGCTTGATCTATCCTATCGCGTCCGCGGCGTCTCGAGCAGCTGACCAGCCAGCGCTGCGCCAATCGCCGCGATCGCGGCCATGACAAGCGCCCACGCCACGAACAGCCGGTGACCGATCAGCGCGCCGCTGACCAGCGGGGCGCTGATGTTCGCGCCTGACATCAGCGACTGATTGAGGCCCATGATCATGCCCTGGCGGTTGATCGCGGTCGAGCGCGACAGCTCCGCTGTCAGCGTGCTCCGCGCGAACATCGTGCCGACGATGATCAGCGTCAGGTTGACCGCGAGCAGGCCGACATTGTTCTCGGCCCCAAGGCCTGCAAAGCCAAGCCCCATGCAGGCGAACGCCGCCATGACGATCGAGCGATCGGAGGCGATGATGTTGGCGCGGGTGATCAAGAGGCCCTGGACCACCATGTTGATGAAGCCGGCATAGGCAAAGATCCATCCAAGTTCGCGCGCGCCGAAGGCATGTCCCTCCCAGGAGAACCGCGCCGACAGGAACAGGCCGATCTGCGACAGGAACATCGAGTTGACGAAGAAGAACACGATGAGGAGGCCGAGCAGGCGCCAGGCGTAGCGCATGCCGAGCAGGCTGCGGGTCAGCGTGGGCTCGGGCACGCGGTGCTGGTAGAGTGGTTCGACGGCGGGATGGTCAGGCGGGAGCAGGGCGATGGTCGCAAAGATGCTGATCAGCGAGAGCGCAGCCGCGGCCCACACGGGCGCGGTCTGGCCGTAGTGCACGAGGAAGCTCGACAGCGCCGGGCCGAGGAGCAGCCCGGTGCCGATCGCACCGCTGGTCATGCCGAGCGCCTGTTTGCGCGTCGCCGGCGCGCTGTGCTCGGCGGCATAGGCGTGGGCGACCGAGATGTTGCCTGATGTCAGGCCGTCGATGATGCGGGCCAGGAACACCAGCGTCAGATTGCCGGCGAGCGCGAGCAGGACGAATCCGATCAGTGTCCCGATCTGGCTCACCACGAGCACCTTCCGCCGGCCGTAACGGTCCGAGAGTATCCCGACCGCGGGCCCTGCAATGAGCTGGCACACCGCATAGACCGAGATCAGCGCGCCGAGCACGAAGGGCGTAGCGCCGAGCCGCTGCGAATAGAACGGCAGCAATGGCAGGATGATGCCCATGCCGGTGGCGTCCACGGCCACGACGATGAAGGTCGGGACCAGCGTCAGCGCGCTGTGACCGGCCATCGTCTCGGCTGCATGTGCCGGGGAACCCGGTCCCATGGCGTCTGTCCTCGTTCGCTTCTGCGTGATCGCCGCCGCGATGGGGAGTATATAGTTGCAAACTAATAGTTCGCGTCCTATCTAATTTGCATGGCACCCTCGCAAGGCTTCATCTATGCCGAGATCGGCCGGCTGATCACGCGCTTGGGGCGGATGTGGCGGCGCGAGTCGGATTCTGCGCTGTCCGAGCACGGCTTGTCCTATGCGACCGCTATCCCGCTGCTGTTGCTGTCGCGCCAGGGCGAGAACGTCCGCCAGGGTGTTCTCGCGGACGAACTCGGCATCGAAGGGCCGTCGCTGGTGCGCCTGATCGATCTGCTTCAGGCCGAGGGCCTGGTCGAACGCCGGGAGGACCCGACCGACCGCCGTGCCAAAACGCTCCACCTCACGAAAGCGGGCGCGGCCAAGGTCGAGGAGACCAACCGGGTGCTGCGCCGGGTGCGCGCGAGCCTGCTGAGGGATATCGAGCCCGAGGAACTTGCGATAACCTTCGAGACTCTTCAGCGCATCGAACAGCGGGCCAGCCGTCTGCAGGACGTTAAGACAGGCCCAGAGGCGAAGTAGCCATGCGCGCCGATGAGCCGTTCCTGGTCCGCCACGCGGACCTGATTTTTGCTTTGAAGACGTTCGCCGCGTCGATGCTGGCGCTCGTCATCGCGCTGGCCATGGACCTGCCGCGGCCCTATTGGGCGATGGCAACCGTCTACATCACCTCGCAGCCGCTCGCGGGCGCGACCAGCTCGAAGGCCTTCTTCCGCGTGATCGGCACGCTGGTCGGCGCGACCATGACGGTGGCGCTGGTGCCGCACCTGATCGACGCGCCGGAACTGCTGAGCCTTGCGATCGCGCTCTGGGTGGGACTCTGCCTCTATTTGTCTCTGCTCGACGGCACGCCGCGCAGCTACGTCTTCATGCTGGCCGGATATACGGTCGCCTTGATCGGCTTTCCCTCGGTCTCCGAGCCCGGTGCCATCTTCGACATCGCCGTGGCGCGGGTCGAGGAGATTTCGCTCGGCATCATCTGCGCCAGCCTCGTCTCCACCATCGTCTTCCCGCGCAGCGTCGCGCCGGCCGTCGCCCATCGGGTCGACACCTGGCTGTCGGATGCGCAGGGCCTGAGCGAGGCGGTGCTGTTGCGTCAGGGAACGAGCGAAACGCGTCGCGGCAGACGCCTCAAGCTCGCGACCGACATCGTCGAGATCGACACGCTCTCCACGCATCTCGCCTATGACCGGCTGACCGATCGCAATGCCGTGACCGGCCTTGGTGAAATCCGGCTGCGCATGCTGATGCTGCTGCCCGTGATCGCCTCGCTGGAGGATCGGCTCGCGGCGCTGGGCGAGGAGGCGTTGCGCCGGCAGCCCGAGCTGAAGCGCCTGCTGGAGGATCTCGCGCAATGGATCACGAGCGACGTCGGCGCGCGCCAGCCGGCGGAACGCATCCGCGCCATGATCGCGGAGCGGCAGGCGGCGCTCGATGGCAGCGCCTCCTGGGAGCGGATCATCACCACCAGCCTGTTGTTGCGGCTGCGCGAGCTGGTCGACCTCTCGCGCGACTGCCGCGCGCTGACCGAGGCGATTGCCGATGGCCGCAATGTCTCGACGCTCGATCTCGCCTTCCATTCGGAGGCGGGCGCAGCGCCCGTGCGCCACAGGGACCGCGGCCTCGCGCTGTGGTCGGCGGCAGGTGCTGCGACGGCGATCCTGATCTGCTGCGCGTTCTGGATCGGCACCGGCTGGCCGGACGGCGCATCGGCGCCGATGATGGCGGCGGTCGCCTGCTCGTTCTTTGCCGCACAGGACGAGCCGGCGCGCTTCATCCGCAGCTTCGGTCTGTGGTCGCTGGTCGCCATCGTCGTCGTCGCGGTCTATCT
This sequence comes from Bradyrhizobium sp. B117, assembly GCF_038969555.1. Classification (NCBI taxonomy): domain Bacteria; kingdom Pseudomonadati; phylum Pseudomonadota; class Alphaproteobacteria; order Hyphomicrobiales; family Nitrobacteraceae; genus Bradyrhizobium; species Bradyrhizobium sp. B117. Next base: position 6,067,082 of record NZ_CP152414.1, on the reverse strand, counting down.
GTTTGCGATCGTGCCGGCGATCTCCCATCTCGAGGTCCTGATCGTCGCGCTGGCGCCGACGTTCCTGCTCTATGGCTTCCTGATCGGCCGTCCCGCCACCGCGGGGGCCGGCATGGCGCTCGCGGCCAACACCGCGACCCTGCTTGCGATCCAGTCGACCTACAGCGCCGATTTCGCCTCCTACGCCAACTCGGCCGTCGCCTTTTTCATTGGCGTCGTCATCGCAGAGATCGTGACGCGGATTGCGCGCGGGGTCGGCGCGGAGTGGATCGCCAACCGCCTGGTGTTGTCGAGCTGGAAGACGATCGCGCTTGCCGCCGAGCGCCGCGGCAAGCGCGACCGTGCCGAGTTCGCCGGCCTGATGCTGCACCGCCTTGGATTGCTGGTGCAGCGCATCGCCTTCCTCTCCGAAAGCGATCGCCGCGACACCGACAGCCTGGTTCAGCTCCGCATCGGGCTGAACATCATCGACCTTCGCCGCGCGCGCTATGGCCTCGCGATATCGACCATCTCCGTCATCGACGACATGCTCGACCAGCTTGCCGCCGCCTGCCGCAGCTATGCCGGCGGGGGGATGCCGCTCGAGCTTCTGGCGAGCGTCGATCGGGCGCTCGCACAGGCGGTGAAAGATCCCAATGAGAAAGCGCGCGAAGACGCCTTGATCGGCCTCGTCGGTATCCGCCGCGGCCTGTTTCCGGACGCGCCGGCCTATCGGCCGCGCGCAGGCGAGAGTGTTGCGGCATGAGGTATGTGATCGACATCTACGGCGTGCTGGTGCCGGCGTTGCTGCTGTGGATCATCATCGCCTATGCGCTGAGCGCGATGCAGCGCCGCTTCATGCAACGCTTCGACCTCTACCGGCTGGTCTGGCACCGCGCGCTGTTCGATTTCGCGATTTTCGTCTGCCTTCTCGGCGGCGTCGTCTATCTCTCGGAGTATCTCTCATGAAAGGAAATCTTGCCGGGCTTGGTCGCCTCGCGCTGACGATCATCGTCGTTGTCGCCGCGCTCGCCGTCGGCCGCGAACTCTGGGTCTATTACATGGAGTCGCCCTGGACCCGCGACGGCCGCGTGCGCGCCGACGTGGTGCAGGTTGCCCCTGATGTCTCAGGCTTCGTGACCGAGGTGCTGGTCAAGGACAACCAGAAGGTCCGTCGCGGCGACGTGCTGTTCCGGATCGACCGCGAGCGCTTCGCATTGGCGCTGCGGCAGGCCGATGCGTCGGTCGCTGGTCATCAGGCGACGCTCGACCAGGCCAATGCCGATCTGAAGCGCTACAGCACGCTGACGACCGATGCCGTCTCGCAGCAGAAGCAGGAGCAGGTGCTGGCGACCCAGCTCCAGGCCAAGGCGGCGTTCGATCAGGCCGTCGCCGATCGTGCCGTCGCCCAGCTCAACCTCGACCGCAGCGAGGTCCGCGCCTCCGTCAACGGCGTGATCACCAACATGGATCTGCGCCCCGGCGCTTACGTCACGGCCGGGAAGGGCGTGATGGCCCTGGTCGATACCGACACGCTGCATGTCGAGGGTTATTTCGAGGAGACAAAGCTCGCGCGCATCCGCGTCGGCGACAAGGTCCAGGTCCGCCTGATGGGCGAGAAGGCCACGCTGACCGGCCACGTCGAGAGCATCGCCGCCGGCATCGAGGACCGCGACCGCGCCGAGGGCGCAAATCTGCTTGCGAACGTGAACCCCACCTTCAGCTGGGTGCGCCTCGCCCAGCGCGTGCCGGTGCGCATCGCGCTGGACCCGGTGCCTGAAGCCCTGTCACTGGTGGCCGGCCGCTCGGCGACGGTGGAGGTATTGGACTAACGGCGCGAGCAGATGATCGCGCTTGGCCCTGGGGAAAACCGGCAACAAGCATTTCAATGCCAAGTCGTAAGGCTAATCCTGACTCGCGTGTTGAGTCGGGGGACTGCATGGGCGTTTGGTTTTTAATCCTAGCGGCCTGCGTCGTCGGCACGTTGCTCCTTTTGGCGTTCTGCCGATAGCGCCGATAGCAGATGCAATTGTTGCGGCGAAGCATCAGCGAGCAGCAGAATAACGGTTCCAGACCGATGGTTTTTGACTGTGCACGGATGAACGCGTTCACTTCCGGGATCGGAGGCGGACGTGAGCTGGTTGTTTGTGTTTCTCATTGCCGCAAGCGCAGTCGTTCTGATCGCCCATGCGATTGACGCGATGCGCTCTTGATCCGGCCTGCGACACGGGTTCGTCGGTAGCTTGGTAAGCACCGACAATGTTCCGAGGCGGGCGAGCGTCAATTTAAGGAACCTGGCCTTACAGGCCAAGTTGTCACAGCAGGAGGAATAAAATCATGCTTGCGTTCTATTTGCCGATCATCATTTTCGGAGCGATCCTCGAAGCGATTTCGAATCAGAATGTATCTTCGCCCATCCAGGAGCCGCCAAGAGTCGACTAGACGACGATCCTCTAGCGCACTCTCTGGTACCGACGCGCCAGCGTCGGCTTACGCGTTCGAATATTTCTTCAGTTCGAACCGTGCGATCTGGTTGCGGTGCACCTCGTCCGGCCCATCCGCAAGCCGCAGCAGACGCGCCGTCGCGTAAGCCTGCGTCAGGCCGAAATCGTTCGACGTGCCGCCGCCGCCATGGGCCTGGATCGCCCAGTCGATGATCTGACAGGCCATGTTGGGCACCGCGACCTTGATCATCGCGATCTCGCTTTTCGCGACCTTGTTGCCGACGGTGTCCATGGCGTAGGCGGCGTTGAGCGTCAGCAGCCGGGCCTGCTCGATCATGATGCGGGCTTCGGCGATACGCTCCTGCGTCACGGTCTGCTCGGAGACCGGCTTGCCGAAGGCGATACGGCTGCGCACGCGGCGGCACATCTTCTCCAGCGTGCGCTCGGCAAGGCCGATCAGCCGCATGCAGTGGTGGATGCGGCCCGGGCCGAGGCGGCCCTGCGCGATCTCAAAACCGCGGCCTTCGCCGAGCAGCATGTTTTCCTTGGGCACGCGCACGTTGGTGAAGACGACCTCGGAGGCCCGATCGGGCACGCCGTAGAAGCCGAACACGGGCAGGGGACGCTTGACCTCGATGCCGGGCGTGTCCATCGGCACCAGGATCATCGATTGCTGCTTGTGGCGGTCCGGATTGTCGGGATCGGTCTTGCCCATGAAGATGCAGATCTTGCAGCGCGGGTCGGTCGCGTTCGTGGTGTACCATTTGCGGCCGTTGATGACGTAATGGTCGCCGTCGCGCACGATCGAGCTCTCGATGTTGGTCGCATCGGACGAGGCGACCGCCGGCTCGGTCATGGCGAAGCAGGAGCGGATCTCGCCTGATAGCAGCGGCTTCAACCAGCGCTCCTTGTCCTTCTCGCTGCCGTAGCGCTCCAGAACCTCCATGTTGCCGGTGTCGGGCGCGGAGCAGTTGAACACTTCGGGCGCGAGATGCGAGCGGCCCATGACTTCGCAGAGCGGAGCATATTCGAGATTGGTGAGGCCGGCGCCGTGGCGCGACTCCGGCAGGAACAGATTCCACAGCCCTTCGGCGCGTGCGAGCGGCTTCAGCTCCTCGACGACGGGATAGACCTTCCACGGCCCGAGCTCTTCCGCCTCGCGATAGAAGCGTTCCTCGTTCGGATAGATGTGTCGGTCCATGAAGCTTTCCAGCTTGCGCTTGAGCTCGACGACTTTGGGCGACATCGGGTAGAGCATTTTAGGTCTCCTTGATCGATGAACGGCGCAGCGTGCGGCGCAATTGTACGTCGCGTCAGGCGACGCGATACTCTTTGAACTTCTCGCGCAGCGCCGATTTCAGCACCTTGCCGGTGCCCGTCATCGGGAATTCGTCGAGGAATTCGACGGCGTCGGGCAGCCACCAGCTCGCGATCTTCGGGCGCATGTGATCGAGCAGCGCCTTGCCGTCGACGGTGGCGCCTTTCTTGCGGACGACAAGGAGCAGGGGACGCTCCTGCCATTTCTCGTGCGCGATGGCGACGACGGCAGCTTGCAGAACGTCGGGGTGCGACAGCGCGATGTCCTCGAGCTGGATCGAGGAGATCCACTCACCGCCGGACTTGATCACGTCCTTGGAGCGGTCGGTGAGGGTGACGTGACCCTGGCTGTCGATCACTGCCATGTCGCCGGTGATCAGCCAGCCGTCGCGGTCGAGGCCTTCGTCGAGCTTCATGTAGCCGGAAGCGACCCAGGGACCGCGGGCGCGCAAATGGCCGACGGTCTTGCCGTCGCGCGGCAGCTCATTGCCGGCATCGTCGACGATGCGCAAATGCGTGCCGAAGCAGGCGCGGCCGGAGACCTGACGGCGATCGAACTTCTCCTTGTCGCCGAGATACTCCGAGCCCGGTCGCAAGCCCGGCATCGAGCAGCCCAGCGCCTCGGTCATGCCCCAGGCCTGGATATAGTCGACGTTGTAGTCGCGCTTGAGCTTCTCGACCATCGCGCGCGGCGGTGCCGAGCCGGACGACAGCGTCGCGCGCAAGGTGGAGAACTTGTTGCCGGTGCGCCCAAGCCAGTCGAGCAGGATCAGCCAGAAGCTCGGCACGCCCGCCGACAGTGTCACCTTCTCGCCCTCGAGCAATTCATAGAGCTTGTCGGGCTCGTAATTGCGGCCGGGCAGCACCAGCTTCGATCCGGTATAGGGCGCAGTGAACGGCATGTTCCAGCCGTTGCCATGGAACAGCGGCGCCATCGGCATCATCACCTCGCGCACGCCCTCGACATGGCCGGGCAGGAAGTCGAAATTGCAGCAGGTCATGGTCTGCAGGATCGCGGCGCGGTGCGAGTAGATCACGCCCTTGGGGTTGCCGGTCGTGCCCGAGGTATAGCAGATGGTGGAGGCGGATTTTTCGTCGAACTCCGGCCAGGTGAAGCCGGCATCGCTCTCCTTGTCCAGCAGCTCCTCGTAGCAATGCACGTTGGCGAGCTTCGTCTCCGGCATGCGCTCGCGCGAGGACATCACGACAAAGGCCTCGATCGTCTTCAGCTGCGGCGCGATCGCCTCGACGATCGGCAGCGTGGCGCGGTCGATGAACAGCAGCCGGTCTTCGGCGTGGTTGATGATGTAGATCAGCTGCTCGGGAAACAGGCGCGGGTTGACGGTGTGCAGCACATAGCCCATGCCCGGCGCGGCATAGAACATCTCGAAATGCCGGTGGGTATTCCAGGCCAGCGTCCCGACGCGGTCGCCACGCTGCATGCCGAGCCGCTTGAGCGCCAGCGCCATGCGCTTGATGCGCGGATGGGCGTCTGCATAAGTGTAGCGATGGATGTCGCCCTCGATCTCGCGCGCGACGATCTCCGCTTCGCCGTGATAGTCGGCGGCGTACTGGATCAGGCCGCTGATCAGCAGCGGCATGTCCATCATCAATCCCTGCATCGTTTCCCTCCGGAGCGCCATGTCGTTGCACGGCATAGGCTTGTGATTGGCGCTGCAAAGTTAGCGGAACGTCACGCGGCGTTCACGCAAAAAACCGCTGATGTGATTGCATGCGTCACTTTTTCAGGGCTAACCTGCTGTGAGTGCCTGCGAAGCAGCGCTCGCCGTGGAGGAAATGAATGTCAGCGGAAAGACACAAGACCGGTACAGCCGGCGAGTCTACGGTCGACATTTCCGCACTTCGTGCCCGCTATCGCGACGAGCGCGACCGCCGTCTGCGCAGCGAGGGCAAGGCGCAATATGTCGAGGTGACCGGCGAGTTCGGCCGTTACCTCGACGATCCCTGGGCCGATCCCGGCTTTGCGCGCGCGCCTGTCAGCGAACAAACCGAAGTTCTGATCGTCGGCGGCGGCTTCGGCGGTCTCTTGTGCGGCGCGCGTTTGCGCTCGGCCGGCATCGACGATTTTCGCATCGTGGAAAAGGCCGCCGATTTCGGCGGTACCTGGTACTGGAATCGCTACCCTGGAGCTGCCTGCGACACCGAGAGCTACATCTATCTGCCGCTGCTGGAGCAGACCGGCTACATGCCGGTCCGCAAATATGCGCGGGCGCCCGAGATCTACGAGCACTCCCGCCGCATCGGCCGTCACTTCTCGCTCTACGAGCGGGCATTGTTTCAGACCGTGATCTCGCGGATGGAATGGCAGGAGCAGGAGGCGCGCTGGCTGGTCGAGACCGATCGTGGTGACCGTATCCGCGCCCGCTTCGTCATCCTCGCCGGCGGCCCGCTGAGCCGCCCCAAGCTGCCGGGCATTCCCGGCATCGAAAGCTTCAGGGGCCACAGCTTCCACACCAGCCGCTGGGATTATGGATATACCGGCGGCACCGCCGAAGGTGACCTGACCGGCCTTGCCGACAAGCGCGTCGGCATCATCGGCACCGGCGCTACCGCCGTGCAATGCGTGCCGCATCTCGGCCGCGCGGCAAAGGCGCTCTACGTCTTCCAGCGTACGCCATCGGCGATCGGCGTGCGCGACGACCGGCCGACGGATCAGGACTGGGCGGAGAGCCTCGAGCCCGGCTGGCAGCGTGAGCGCATGGACAATTTCACCGCGGTGATCTCAGGCCTGCCGGTCGAGCGCGATCTGGTGCAGGACGGCTGGACCGGCCTGCTCGGCGAGATCCTGCTGGCGCCGCGCCGCCAGCCGCAGCCGGTGACCTCGATGGAGGAGGCGCTGAAGGTCATCGAGCAGGCCGACTATCGCAAGATGGAGGAGATCCGCGCCCGCGTCGATGCGATCGTGAAGGACGAGGCGGCCGCGGCGGCGCTAAAGCCCTGGTACAAGGCGTTCTGCAAGCGGCCGTGCTTTCATGACGAATATCTCGACACTTTTAATCGTCTCAATGTGCATCTCGTCGACACCAAAGGGCGGGGCGTCGAGCGCATCACCGAGAATGCCGTCGTGGCTGGCGGCAAGGCCTATGAGCTCGATTGCCTGATCTATGCCAGCGGTTTTGAGGTCGGCACCGATTACGCCCGCCGCATGGGTTTTGAAGTTTACGGCCGCGACGGCACCAGCCTGTCAGAGCGCTGGCAGGGCGGCGTCAAGACGCTGCACGGCTTCTACAGCCGCGGCTTCCCGAACTGTTTCCTGATCGTCACGGTGCAGGCCGGCCAGAGCGCCAATTTCCCGCACATCATCGACGAGCAGTCGCAGCATATCGCCTATGTCATCGCCGAAGCGCGCAAGCGCAAGGCGCGCACGCTGGAGCCGACGCTGGCGGCCGAGAACGCCTGGGTCGAGGAGGTCGTCAAGGCCGCGCTCGGCCGCCAGACTTATCTCGCCGAATGCACGCCCGGCTATTACAACAACGAGGGCGTGTTCGATCCGATCGCGGCGCGAAACAGCCAATATTGGCGCGGGCCGGTGGCCTTCCTGCGGCTGCTCGACAAGTGGCGCAAGGAGGGCAATCTGGACGGGCTGGAATTGACATCCGAGGTTGCGGCTTGAGCAACACGATCCCGGCCCCGACAGGCGCCACGCGGCTCTACGTCATCGTCGGCGATCCCATCGCGCAGGTGCGCTCGCCCGAAGGCGTGAGCGCCGCCTTCGCCGCACGCGGCCACGACGGCATCCTGATGCCCATTCAGGTCACCCCGAGCGATCTGCCCGACTTCCTTTCGGTCGCAGCGCGGCTGAAGAATCTCGACGGCATCGTGGTGACCATCCCGCACAAATTCGCCTGCTACCAGGCCTGCGCCGGCGCGACCGAGCGCGCGCATTTCCTGCGCACCGTCAACCTGATGCGCCGGCGCGCCGACGGTGCGTGGCATGGCGACATGGTGGACGGTCTCGGCTTCGTCGGTGCGGCGCGGGCGAAGGGGATCAACCCTGCGGGCATGCGGGCGCTGCTCGTCGGCGCCGGCGGCGCGGGATCGGCGATCGCGCTCGCGCTGGTCGAGGCCGGCGTGCGCGAGCTTGCCATTCACGACAGCGCGGCCGAACGCCGCGACGCGCTGATCGGCCGGCTCAATGCCCTCGGCAAGGCGCCGGTGCGGGTCGGCAGCACCGATCCGGCGGGCTTCGATTTTGTCGCCAATGCGACACCGGCGGGGATGAACGACGGCGATCCGCTGCCGGTCGATGTCGCGCGGCTAGCGCCGACGTCCTATTGCGGCTGCGTCATCACCAAGCCCGAGGTCTCGCCCTTCATCGCGGCGGCCCGCCGGATCGGCTGCGTGACCGGGACCGGCACGGACATGTACCAGCAGCACCAGGGCATCATGGTGGATTTCCTGCTGGGAACGGACGAGGCGTGACCGCTGGTGTCAAGGGCTTTGCCTGGATTGATTGTAGCCATCGGGACTTGAGCGATTGCAACTGACGTAGGATCATGCGCTTGCGCGAGCCGGTCGCGCAGCAGCAAGAGGAACGCGCAATGATCAAGGGCAGGACAGTCGCGACGGCGGTGATTGGCGCGACCGCGCTGCTGCTCTCTCTGCCTGTGGCCGAGGCCGCGCAATGCGGTAGCTCTGCCGCGGGCTTCGAGGCCTGGAAGCGCGAGTTCAGCGCCGAGGCCCAAGGCAAGGGCATCGGCCAGACCGCGATCTCGGCGCTGATGCAGGCCAATTACGCCAGCGCCACCATCGCGGCCGACCGCGGCCAACGCAGCTTCTCGCTGTCGCTCGACCAGTTCCTCGCCAAGCGCGGCGCCACCACCATCGTCGCCAGGGGGCGGCAGCTCAAGCAATCGCAGGCCGCCTTGTTCGCCTCGATCCAGCAGCGCTATGGCGTCCCGCCGGGACCCTTGATCGCGATCTGGGGCATGGAGACCGGCTTCGGCAGCCAGCGCGGTAACCAGAACATGCTGTCGTCGATCGCGACCCTGGCCTATGACTGCCGCCGTCCCGAATTCTTCACCGACCAGCTCTATGCCGCGCTGAAGCTGATCGACCGCGGCACGCTGTCGGGGGCAACCCGCGGCTCCATGCATGGTGAGGTCGGCCAGACCCAGTTCATGCCCAAGAACATCCTGGCCTATGGCACCGGCAATCTCGACGTTGCCGCCAACGCGCTGAACTCGACGGCGAATTTCCTCCGGGCCCATGGCTGGCGGGCGGGAGCCGGTTACCAGCCGGGCGAGCCGAATTTCGCCGCCATCGAGGCCTGGAATGCGGCGGGCGTCTATCAGAAGGCGATCGCGCTGATGGGCCGGCAGATCGACGAGGGCGGGGCGGCCGCCTCCCGCTGACCAGAGCCGTCGTTTCGAACGGGGCTCTAGATTCTTGTTTTGACGCGTTTTCTTGACGCGAACCGGCGTCAAGCTTCGCGCGAAGACGCTCTTGCTCAGCAAGGCGTGATGTGTCGGCGCGAGAAAGTTGTTGCCATCAGGAACTGACGGCACGACGTTTGCTTTGATCAGGTTCGGGGCTGGGCATGAGGAGACTCAACGATGGCAACCCAGATCGTGATGGACCAGACTGGCGATACGCGCCACGAGTTTGATCCTGGCAATGCCGAAGCGCTGGCGCGAGCCGAACGGCGCTTTCGGGAGCTGACCGGAGCCGGCTTCACCGCCGCCCTCCGCACCGGGCCGGGCGAAGTCACCCGGATCCGATCGTTCGACCCGACCGCGCAGGAAACGCTGTTCTATCCCCGCCTGGTCGGCGGTTGATCTGAGCTGCTCATGTTCGCGGCAGTTTGGCTTCGCGCGCCGGCGCGTGCGCGTTTGCATGCGCTGCGCGAGCTCTATCGGCGCTTCTTCGGCGAGAACACGCCGGATGCGCGCGGCCGCCGGCTGCTGGCCGAATGGCTGTCGCCGGAGCAGCGTGCGCAGTTCGAGGAGCACCGGTATTTCGATGTGATCGGCGGCGATACCGGCAAGACCTATCGCATCCATTACGGCACCGCCGCCAATGTCCATGAGATCGACGGCGACGGGCACGCGACGATGGGATGGTGCTTCGTCCCGTCAGGCTTCCTGGTGCCGGGCGACGTGATGCTGGCACAGAAGATCGCGCTTGAAACGGACGAGAGGGGCGCGCTGGCGCTCGCCAACCGGTTTCCGCCGGCGACCCATTCGGAGCACTTCTACCGGCGGCCGTTCTAAAGCGCGATGAGATCAGGATAGATCGTCATCGCGCTTGAGGTTGTTGTCTAGGTGACGTCGGCTCCAGCGCCGCGAGGGCGCGGCGGTCAGTAATGCGTGGTGCGATAGGCATCCACCGCATGTGCCGTAAAGACGCCGATGCTGCAAAGGGCGAGGAGGGCGGAGATCAGCTCGATCATAGCTCGTCCTCCCGCAGCGGCTGGGCGACGAGGTGCTGGCAGCAGGCGTAATCGTAGATCAGGTCGAGGATGAACTGCATGGTGGCCGTCCCTGTATTTATTTTGACAACCACTTAACCGGCCATCTGTTTCAGGGGTGTTTCGTCGTTTTGGGAAACGGGTTTCGCGGGGAACCTCGGGGCTGGCTTGTGCGGCGCGGAGCCGCTATTTCCCGTTTCTGGTCAATCCCTTCAATCGCGCGCCTCCAGCGGGCGGGCACATCATATTGCGAGGCAAAATCATGGCGCAGGTCGAGTGGTTCGACGATCTCACCATCGGAATGCGGTTCAAATCGCCGGAAGTTCAGGTCACCGAGGCCGACATCAAGCGTTTTGCGGCGGAGTTCGATCCGCAGCCGATGCACCTCGACCACGAGGCCGCCAAGGCCACCCTGTTCAAGGGCCTCGCTGCATCAGGGTGGCACACCGCCGCGATCGCCATGAACCTCGCGGTTCAGATCCGCCCTTTCGGCCCGCATCCGCTGATCGGCGCAGGGGTCGACGGCCTGCGCTGGACCATGCCGGTGCGGCCCAACGACCGCCTGCATCTGGTCGGCGAGGTCATGAGCCTGACGCCGTCGAAGTCGAAGCCGCAGGGCATCGCACTGGTGAAATGGACGATGTTCAACCAGGACGGCGAGGAGGTTTACACCTTCACCCCGATCGCGATCGTGCCGCGGCGGGCGTAAGGGCCGCCCCCAACGCCGTTGGGCCTCGTCAGACCCTTGCGGGCCGCCGGGAGAGATGGTCATCTCCCTGCGGGGAACACGCTGGGAGGCTGACATGAAACGATTACTTTTCGCGGCCGGAATGCTCGCAGGGGTTCTGAGCGCAGCCGCCTTGAACACAAGCCCGGCGCTCGCACAACAATCCAAGGTCGGCGACTGGACCATCGAGAAGCGCACGCAGGACACGCATTGCAATGCGAGCCGCGGCTACAAGGACAAGGACGACGATAACCGCGACTACGTCATCGTCATCACCTATTCCGACAAGGCCATCGTGATGGTGATGATCTACGACGGCTGGGAATGGGACAAGGTCGGCGAGATCCTGCGGGCCGATGTCGGCACCGATGATGCCGACATCATGAAGAAGGCGAAGTGGGAGGTCATGGACAAGACCACCGTGCGCGGCATCTTCGAATACGACCAGTCGATCATGGACCGGCTCTCGAAAGCCAAGCGCCTCACGCTCGATTTCGAGGACGATGACGACGACAGCATCGAGATGCAGATCCCACGCGCCGGCGAAGCGCTCGCCGCGCTGAAATTCTGTGAGGAGAACCGGAAGTAGATTGCGTCAGGCACCGCTCTCGTAGGGTGGGCAAAGCGCGAGCGTGCCCACCAATTTTTGCATTCGGCACGAGATCGTGGGCACGGCGCCACGCGCCTTTGCCCACCCTAAGAGAGCCGATGGTGACGCAAATTGCGTCGAGGCCTGATCGCATACAAAGCCTGCGCGCAGCGTGCGCGTGACTCATCGCACACAGCCCGATCGCTGTTCGCATTAATCCTAGTCTTTGGCGAAAACGTCCAAGCCGCATCCTGCGGTTGACGTTACGCAAGGACGATGTTCGATATTCCAGCATTTCGCTGCAATCCTTTTTCCTCGTCGAGAGCGGCGCTTGACCGTCCCGTTCGCTCCTCCGGTTCCCGAATTGCGAGCCCCCTTCGTCACCGGGGCTGTGCCCTGATCGCATCGTCCGGCAGATGACCGTCGTCCATGCGAGCCGGTTCTCGTCGCTGGTCGGCGACATCTACGATGCGGCAATTGATCCTGCGCTGCGAAGCGCTGTGCTGGAGCAGGTTGCTGAATTCGTCGGAGGGTTCGCGGCGACGATCCTGTCGCGCGATGTGGCCGGGCTCTCGATCGAGATCCATCAGCATTTCGGCACGGAGTTTCGGTTCCGTGAGCTCTATCGTGACCGCTACGTGGAACTCGACCCGCTGCTCGATCGCCATCCCGGTCTCGCTGTCGGGCAGACCGCCGGCGTGACCGACATCATGCCTCATTCGGATTTCGTGGCGACCAGCTTCTACCGGGAATGGCTCGAGCCTCAGGATGCGATCGATCTCGCGGCAGTCGCGCTCGACACGTCGGGCACGCGCACCACGATCTTGCAGGTGCTGCGCCATCGATCCCGCGGACCCGTCGACGACACCATGCGCGAGCGCATGCGGCTGCTTGCGCCGCACCTCCACCGTTCCAGGCTCATGGGCCGGCAGATCGGGGCCCGCTTGCATACCGTGGACGACCTCGCCGATGTCCTCGACGGCCTTGGCACCGCCATCTGCCTGCTCGACGCCGACGCGCGTGTCGTCCACGCCAACGCCGCGTGCCGGCAGCTGGTCGCCGATGGCAATCTGCTGGCGATTGTCGGCGACCGGATCGTCGCGCGTAACACCCAGACCGACAAAATATTCCGCGGTCTGTTCGACGTCGCAACCAATGGCGGAACTGAACCGAGCGGACGTCGCCAGATCGAGCTCGTGACTTCGGCCGATGGCCAGCATCACCTGATCCATGCCTTTCCGCTGAAGCGCGAGCGCAACCAGCCGCGCGATATCGCGGCCACCGTGCTCTTCGTGCAAAAGGCCTCGATGGTGCCTTTGCTCGCAACCGAGGCGATCGCGGCGGCCTTCAGGCTGACGCCGTCCGAATTGCGCGTGTTGATGGCCATCATCGAGATCGGAGGCGTGCCCGACATCGCGGCCAAGCTCGGCATCGCCGAGACGACGGTGAAGACGCATCTCGGCCGCCTGTTCGAGAAGACCGGCGCCGGCAGGCAGGCCGATCTCGTGAAGATCGCCGCCGGCTTTGCCGTGCCGTTCGGTCGGCGCACCAACGGCGGTGACGTGTGAGCCATTTCACATCATTGGCCCCGACGTGGCGCAATCTCAATCCATTGTGATGAGCAAAGCCCGCGGGTCCTCCGATTGCAGGACGCGTATCATCTAAGCCTTTCGTATATCGCGCTCGTGAATGAAGGGCAGCGAGCGTCGCGAACGTGCCGCGACGGCATGGAACGCGGGTGAGGAAATGACGGCATGCGGCCGGGCCTGCCCGTCGTTGGAGAGATTGCAGTGAGCAGCAAGATTGATTTTTCGGTTCTCAATGTTTCAACAATCGAAATTCCTGAAGGCGAGCGAATCCCGCTGCTTCGCGATTTCTACTGCCGCGGGGTGTTGAAGGCGGAGGTCGAGGCAAGGAACGGCAAGCCGGCCGCGGCGAGCTTCACCTCGCACATCTTGTCGGAAGCCCAGTTGCTGATGGGCGGATTGTGCGGAGCCCGGGTCATTCGCACCAGGCAGCTGGTTGCCGATGGCGACGACAGCCTCGCTTTGATCGTGAACAGGTCGGGCGTTCTCGGGATATCCGAGCGCGGACACGATCTGGCGCTTCGCGCCGGACAAGCCGTCCTGACCAGCGCGGAGGACGTCACGACGTTCGAGCGGTTGTCGCTCGGGAGCTGCTTCTCGTTGCGTGTGCCGCGACGCGTGCTGGCACCGATGATCGTGGACGTCGATGACGCCGTGATGCGTGTCATGCCGGAAAGCTCCACCGGGCTTCGTTTGCTGGTCGATTACGCGGTGACCTTGGTGCGGGAGAAGGCGTTCGACACGCCCGCGCTACGGCAGCTCGCGGTCGGGCATCTGCACGATCTTCTCGCGCTCGTCCTCGGAGCCACCGGCGAGACGCGCGAGCTCGCCGGACGGCGCGGCGTCAAGGCGGCCAGGCTCCAGAAGGCGAAGGTCTCGATCGCCAACAATTGCTGGCGGCAGGACCTGTCGGTAACGGCGGTGGCGCAGGAGCTCGGCGTGACGCCGCGTTATCTCCAGCGCCTGTTCGAGGCCGACGGCAAGACGTTCTCCTCCTTCCTGACCGAGCAGCGCGTCAAGCGCGCCCATCGCATGCTGCGCGAGCCCGAATACGCCGAACGCACGGTGAGCTCGATCGCCTACGATGTCGGCTTCGGCGATCTCTCTTATTTCAACCGCTGCTTCCGGCGGACTTATGGCGCGACGCCGAGTGACGTCAGGAGCGGCGAAGTGCCGTGACCGCCCTCTGCGCGCCGACTGGGTCATGACCTGGCAACGCTCGCGCGACCCGCTGGAGTAAGTCGATGCGCCGTTTCTTCTTCGACCTTCTGGTCGGCAATATCGTGAAGATCGACCCGGGCGGCATGGTGTTCGAATGCGCCGAGGCGACATTCGTGGTGGCCGACGAGATGGCAAGCCATCTCTTCGTCTGGCGTGATGATTTGCGTGGCCGCGACGCCTGGATCCGTGTCAGAGACAAAGGCGGCCGCGAGATCTATCGCGCCGCGGTCTGGGCCGAGAGTGCGGAGAAAGCGGGATGGGACCAGGCGTGAGCAGGCGGGCGACGGTGTAGCAACGCTGCACCAGTGGGGCGCGAAACGCCCTCAGTTCGTCCTGGCCCGAAACCCGGTCGTCACCGTCCAAGTCGAAACCGGCGTCCCTTTCTACGTTGGCGTTCAGCGAATCCAAATTCGCAAGAGCGGCCTCGTCCGATCGGAGGAGGTCGCTGGCAACGTGCCTGTGAGCTGAGGGACTGAAAATGATTGAGACGGGTGGGGACGGTGTTGCGCGATGGCGTTTGGCGCGGCGATCGCTGCTGCTTTTGCTGCCGGCTGCGCCGGTGTTCATCAGCGAGCCCGCGAGAGCGGCCTGTACGCCGACCGCGCCGGTCAGCAATGCGACGGTGGTGTGCGCAACTGACACCGACACCCAGCAGGGCGGCGGCACGGGCTATGGCGCGCGCGGCGACAACAACAATATCTATGACGTCCGATCGGGGGTGACCGTCCATGGAAGGTTCTTTGGCCTCCAGACCGGTGAGGGCGCTGTCATTGTCAACGCCGGGAAGATCGAGGGAACGTTCTCGGCTGGTATTACAGGTGGCGACATGACCATCTCGAACCTCAGCGGAGCCACGATCATCGGCTTTCACGCAATCACCGCTTCAACCCTCAACCTCACCAACGCAGGCACCATCGCGAGCGAGGCGGGCGGACGCGGCAGCGGCGTCGAAGCGTTTGTCGCCAATATCAGAAATTCCGGCACGATTTCCGGCGTCGGGCCCGACACGGTCGGCATCAACGGCGACACGGTGAACCTGATCTCGAACACCGGAATGATCTCCGGCGATGCGGCCGGGGTCACCGGCATTACCCTGAACCTGACCAACGACAGCTCCGGCGTCATCACCCAGATCGCGGCAACCGGAGGCGCCATCCAGGCCTCCGGTCTGGCGACGGTGGTGAACGCAGGCAATATCGCCGGTCACGCGTTCGGCGTATCCGGCCAGGACGTCAACCTGTCGAATCTCGCCTCTGGTACCATCACCGGCGCCAACGCGGTGATCGCGGACCAGTCCGTGATGGTCGGCAATGCGGGGCTGATCCAGTCGAGCGGCAATGCCATCGTCGCGAATACCGCAGACGCGACCGTTCGCAACAGCGGAACGATCACCGGCACAGGGTTCGCCATCCACGCAGCCAAGACGGCAACCGTGATCAACAGCGGCACCATCTCCGGCGGATCGTCGGCCGTATTTGCCGAAACCGTCAACGTGACGAACACGGGACAGATCTCGGCGAATGGTTTCGGCTTGTCCGGTAGCAGGGTCAATCTCGACAATGCCGGAACCCTCAACGGAGGTGACCGCGGCATCAATGCGATCGTCGGTAACGTCAACAATTCCGGCACGATTACCGGGAGGGAGACGGCGGTCAACGCCAACATCGCCAACGTGACCAACACCGGTTTGCTTCAGGCCTCGGCCACCAACGGCATCGGGATCCTGACGACCCAGGCGACTGTCAACAATTCCGGCACCATCATCGGCAGGATCGGCATTCAGTCGAGCGATGGATCGAATATCACGAACTCTGGCACGATCACCGGTGCCGCCGGGAAGGCGATTCAGCTTTCCAACAGGGCTGACACGCTGACACTGCTGCCGGGCTCGAAGATCAACGGCGTGGTCGATTTCGGCTTTGGCGCCGATGTGATCAACATCAATCTGTCGCCGATCAGCAGCAGAGTGTCGTCGCTAACGACGATCAGTCTGCCGACCTTCATCAATTTCGAAGGCACCATCAATACCGTCACGTCGGCAGGCGCCTTCAACGGTCCGTCAGTCGTGTCCGGCACCACGCTGGCAACGCTCGATCCCACCGCGCTGGCGCAGACCGACCGCACGCTGATGGATTTCACCGGCGGCGTATCCTCGCTGGTGCAAGGGCGCCTGAACGGTGGCACGGGGCCGGCCGGCAGCAACATGATGGCGATGGCTTATGCGCCCGAGACGGCGCAGGCCAGTCCCTTCACCAAGGCGCCGCGCAGCCTCTGGACCGATTCGGCGCCGATCACGGTCTGGGCCAACTCCTTCGGTGGCCAGCGCATCCAGGACGAGACGGTCTCGACCTTGCGCGCGACCTCGACGGCGTGGGGTGGTGCGATCGGCATCGACCGCAGGGTGCAGCCGAACTGGCTGGTCGGCGGCTTCCTCGGCGGCGGGCAGGGCGGCCTCTCGGTCGATCTCAACTCGCAATCGGTCGATACCAACTACGTCTTCGGTGGTGTCTACAGCCGGTTCGAATGGGCTGCGCAGTTCTTCGACTTCACCATCCAGGGCGGCAATGCCGACAACAAATCACGCCGCCTGGTCCTGAACAATGCCACAGTGGGCGGCATGGAGACGGCCACTGCAAACTACAGCGGTTGGTACGTCAGTCCAGAGGTCGCCTACGGCTATAAGCTCGAGATCGGCAACGGCTATCTGCTGACGCCGACGGCGCGGCTGCGTTACGTCGCCGGCCGCTTCGACGGCTATAGCGAGACCGGCTCGACGCAGGGGCTGTCGGTCGGCAGCCGAACGCTGCAGGACTTTGAGGAGCGGGGCGAGGTGGATTTGTCGCGCGTGACGGACTTTGCCGGCGGCGAGCTCAAGGCCAATGTCCATGGCGGCGTGATCGCGCTCCAGCGCGTCGGCGACACCAACATCAACACGGTGCTGCTCGGGCAAAACCTCTCTTTCGTCACGCCCGGCAGCCGCTCTACGGTCGGTGCAGTCGCGGGCTTCGGCTTCGACTACCGCACCACGCGCAACGTCTCCGTGTTCGGCGCCGTCGAGGGCATGATGATGTCCGACCAGAGCCGCACCGGCACGGCGAAGGGTGGCGTTCGCGTCGCGTTCTGAGCCGGCATCAGCCCTGGCGGTCTGAACGCGGCGCCCTGCCGGCCGGGCTCCATCCGCCCGGCCGGCGCCTCCTACGATCGGTGGATGCCGCATGTTGTGGTTGTGCTATGCCTGGGGATATTGATCACCCGGGCCATTTCAGCCCATGAACGCGTGCCGCGATCGGCCGGTCTCGTCAGGCTCGCCGCGGCAGTCTCAATCCGCTCGTCAGCCGACCAGTCAATCGCGGCTCGGCGTTGAACCTTTTGCTCTCGCGCAGGACTCACAGAAGCCGCCGGGCATCCCGAACATTCCGCTCTCTCAGTTCATGACCATTGGCTGTTCCGATGTCCCGACTTCCGAAACAATCCGAGCTGATCGAGAGCATCTATGACGCCGGCCTCAACCCGGAGTTGTGGAACGATGTCGTGGTCATGCTCAATGGATATATCGGCAGCCAGGCCTGCGGTCTGATCTCCAAGGACCCGGTCAGCAAATCCGGCGCGACGCATTATTACTGCGGGGTCGATCCGCACTACATCCAGCTCTATGCCGAGACCTACGCCCAATACGATCCGCTTGCGCGGCTCCCACAATTCGGCGAAGTGCGCAACATCCCCGATCTCGTGAATTTCGACAAATATCGCCGCGGACGATTCTATCAGGAATGGCTGCGCCCGCAGGGCTGCGTTGACGTCGCCAACGTGGTGCTGGAGCAGTCGAAATCTCCGTGTCCGATGTTGCTGACCGTGATCCCGGGCAGGGACATGCTCGATGCCGCGCAGCGCGCGCGCATGCAGTTCCTCGTCCCTCACACGAGCCGGGCGCTGCTGATCAACCGCGCGATCGAGCGCAAGCAGCAGCACGCGACCGCGCTCGCCGACGTCGTCGACCGCCTCAATGCCGGCGTGATCCTGCTGGATGCGGCCTGCAATATCGTCCACTGCAATCCGGCCGCCGAGACGATCCTGGCCGCCGACGATGTCCTGCGTACCGTCTCGGGCCGGCTCGTGACCAGATCGTCCGAGGCCAATCGGGCCCTGTGCAACATCTTCCGCGACGCCGGGGAGGTTGCCGTCGCGGCGGCGGCCGATCGAAAGATTCCCCTGACGTCGGATGACGGATCGTACTACGTCGCGCACGTGATCGCGCTGCCGTCGCTGCTGCGCGAGGGCGTGACGGGGCGCACGACGGCGATCGGTGCCTTGTTCGTCTGGAAGGCGGAACTCGACGGCCGCTCGTCTGCCGGCCTGATCGACCGCACGTTCGATCTGACGCCGGCGGAACTCAGGGTGCTGCAGTCGATCGTCCAGGTCGGCGGCGTGCCGGAGACGGCGGCCGCGCTCGGTATCGCCGAGACCACCGTGAAGACGCATCTGCATCGTGTCTTTGCCAAGACCGGCGTTTCGCGTCAGGCCGATCTCGTCAAGCTCGCGGCGGGATTCTCCAATCCGCTCGTGCGCTGACGCGCAAAACATGAGCCGTGCGTAACGCGAGTCGCTGCAGCTCGCATCAGGTTCAAAGCCCAACCATCATGAGAAAGTTATCGTGCCTCATTCGTTCGGGTGACGCGATTTTCCGCGCGCTCTCTTACGAGATGTCACGCGATCTGTTGTTCGACACTGCGATCTCGGTGTGAAGCAACTCACGTCGCGCTGGTCGAGAGGGATTGTCATGCGAACGGCGTCACCGCTTTCGGTCGGCAGGTTCCGCGACATCGTCGCCCGCATCGGCGCAGCATTCCGCGAGCAGCGCGAGATCGAGGCGCGGCGCGCGTTGCGGCGCTATCGCCGCCTCTTGGAGCCGGTGCACGAAACATTGCCTTTGAACCAATTCATTCCAGTCAGCAATCAAGAGGATATCTCAGATAATGCCAACGGATCTGATGCGTGCGAGCACGCCGCCCGCGCCCCCGCGTTCGAGCGCGCGTAACGCCAATATCGTCGCGATCGCCCTGACCGCGGCACTCGTCACGCTGCAGCTGATCGGGCTCGCAATGCTGGAGCGGTCCCACGCTCACGCGATGCAAGTGTCGTTGCCTCGTGAACAGGCCGTTTGTTCCGAGAGCGCCGAGATTCCTATTTCGCAGATTCACTACGATTGACCGGAGGACGGCTTGTGCCTGACGTCACGACCTTGATGCTGCTCAGCGTTGCCGTCTTCGCCGGCGCCTTCGTCTCGGGTCTCTCGGGCTTCGCGTTCTCGGCGGTGGCGGGTGCGATCCTGCTTCGGGTATTTCAGCCGCTCGAAGCCGTGCCGCTGATGATGGCGTGCAGTATCGGCGTGCAGGCCACCAATCTGTGGGCGCTCCGGCGCAGCATCCGCTGGGAGGGCAGTCTGCTGCTGATCGTCGGCGGGCTGATCGGCGTTCCCATTGCGGTGTCGCTGTTGCAGACCGCGGACACGCACCTTCTCCGGCGCGGTTTCGGCATCATCGTCGCGCTCTATGCCGCCTACATGCTGCTGCGGCCGACGCTGGTCACGGCCGGCGAGGCGGTCGGCCGCCACTGGGTCGCGCTGATCGGATTTGGGGGAGGGCTGGTCGGCGGGCTCACCGCGATGCCCGGCGCGATCCCGACGATCTGGTGCGACATGCGCGGCATGCCCAAGAGCGAGCAGCGGGGCCTGGTGCAGCCCTTCATCGCGGCGATGCAGCTGTTCGCGATCGCGCTGCTGGTCGGGCACCAGGATCTGTCGTCAAAGGTCTTCGTCGATCTCGCGATCAGCCTGCCGGCGCTGTTCGCCGGCTCGGCGCTGGGCGTGATCGCCTTCCACCGGGTCAACGAGACGGTCTTTCGCAAGACCGTGCTCGTTCTGTTGCTCGTCTCAGGGATTTCCCTGATCTAGTGACCGACCTCGTGGCTCATGCCCTGCACAGGCGCCGCACTGATGTCGCTGCTGTGATGCACCAGCGGCTTGTCGCCGGTGATGGTTCTGAGCAGCACATAAAACACCGGCGTCAGGAACAGGCCGAACACGGTGACGCCGATCATGCCGGAGAACACCGCAACGCCCATCGCCCGCCGCATCTCTGAGCCCGCGCCGGTCGAGAGCACCAGCGGCAAGACGCCCATGATGAACGCCATCGACGTCATCAGGATCGGACGAAGCCGCAAGCGGCTCGCCTCGATCGCGGCCCGGATCGGCGTGCGTCCTGCGAATTCGAGCTCGCGCGCGAATTCGACGATCAGGATCGCGTTCTTGGCGGACAGGCCGACCAGCACGATCAAGCCGATCTGGGTGAAGACGTTGTTGTCGCCCTTGGAGATCCAGACGCCGAACATCGCCGCCAAGAGGCCCATCGGCACGATCATGATGATCGAGAGCGGCAGGGTCAGGCTCTCATAGAGCGCAGCCAGCACCAGGAAAACCAGCAGGATCGCCAGCGGGAACACCCAGATGCCGGAATTGCCGGCGATGAACTCCTGATAGGTCAGGTCGGTCCATTCGAAGGCAAAGCCCGGCGGCAGCGTCTCTGCCGCGATCCGCGTCGCCGCCTCCTGCGCCTGGCCCGAGGAGAAGCCGGGCGCGGCCGCCGCGTTGATGTCGGACGACAGGAAGCCGTTGTAGCGGATCGCGCGCTCCGGCCCCGCGCTTTGGCGGATCTTGAGCAGCGCCGACAGCGGCACCATGTCGCCCGAGGACGAGCGCACCTTCAACTGCCTGATGTCGTCGGCGCGGGCGCGGAACGGCGCGTCGGCCTGGACCCGGACCGAATAGGTGCGGCCAAACTTGTTGAAGTCGTTGACGTAGTAGGACCCCAGGTAGATCTGCAGCGTGTTGAACACCTCGGTCACGGGCACGCCGAGCTGCAGCGCCTTGGTGCGGTCGATGTCCGCGAACAGCTGGGGCACGTTGACCTGGAAGCTCGAGAACACGCCGGCGATCTCCGGCGCCTTCTGCATCGCCGCCATGAACGCCTTGGTCGCCTCGTTCAGCGCCTCATAGCCCAAACCAGCACGGTCCTCGATCTGCAGCTTGAAGCCGCCGATGGTGCCGAGGCCGTTGACCGGCGGGGGCGGGAACATGGCGATGAAGGCTTCCTGGATGCCCGCATATTTCTTGTTCAGCTCGGCCGCGATCGCGGGTCCGCTGAGCGAGGGATCCTTGCGCTCGTCGAACGGTTTCAACGTCGAGAACACGATGCCGGCGTTGGAGGAGTTGGTGAAGCCGGAGATCGACAGGCCGGGGAAGGCCACGGAGCTCTCGACACCGGGCTGGGTCAGCGCGATGTCGCTCATCTTGCGGATCACCTCTTCGCTGCGGTCGAGCGTGGCGCCGTCGGGCAGGCGGGCGAAGCCGACGAGGTACTGCTTGTCCTGGCCCGGCACGAAGCCGCTCGGCACCTGCTGGAAGAGCAGGGCGGTGAGGCCAACCAGCACCACATAGAGCCCCATCACCGCGGCCTTGCCGGAGATGACCTTGGTGACGGTGCCGCTGTAGCTCTCCGACGAGTAGGTGAACGCCCGATTGAAGCGGCGGAAGAACCAGCCAAGGCTCTTCTCCATGATGATCGTCAGCTTGTCCTTCGGCTCGTTGTGCCCTTTGAGCAGCAGCGCCGAGAGCGCCGGAGACAGCGTCAGCGAGTTGACGGCGGAGATCACGGTCGAGATCGCGATCGTCAGCGCGAACTGCTTGTAGAACTGCCCGGTGAGGCCGGAGATGAAGGCCAGCGGCACGAACACCGCGATCAGCACCATCGCGATGGCGATGATCGGACCCGACACCTCGCGCATCGCCTGGTAGGTGGCATCGCGCGGCGACAGCCCGGCCTCGATGTTGCGCTCGACGTTCTCGACCACGACGATGGCGTCGTCGACGACGATGCCGATCGCCAGCACGAGGCCGAACAGGCTGAGCGCGTTGATCGAGAAGCCGAACACATGCATCACCGCGAACGTGCCGACGATCGAGACCGGCACGGCGAGCAGGGGGATGATGGAAGCACGCCAGGTCTGCAGGAACAGGATCACGACCAGAACCACCAGCGCGATCGCTTCAAGCAGCGTGTGGATGACGGCCTCGATCGAGGAGCGTACGAACTGGGTGGGATCGTAGACGATCTGGTACGACACGCCCTCCGGCATGTTCTTCTTGATCTCGGCCATGGTGGCGCGGACGTTGTCGGAGATCTGCAGCGCGTTGGAGCCCGGCGCCTGGAAGATCGGGATTGCGACCGCCTGCTTGTTGTCGAGCAGCGAGCGCAGGCCGTATTCGGAGGCGCCAAGCTCGATGCGCGCGACATCACGAAGACGAACCACTTCGCCGCGCGAGCCGGTCTTGACCACGATGTCGCCGAACTGCTCCTCGTTGGCGAGACGTCCTTCCGCATTGACCGACAATTGCAGGTCGATACCCCTAACGTTGGGGGACGAGCCGACCACGCCGGCGGCAGCCTCGACGTTCTGCGCCTGGATCGCTTTCACGATATCGCTGGCAGTCAGCCCGTGCTCGGCCGCCTTCTGCGGATCGACCCAGACCCGCATCGAATAGTCGCCGGCACCGTAGAGCTGGACGTCGCCGACGCCGTCGATGCGCGCCAGGCGGTCCTTGACGTTGAGCACGGCGTAGTTGCGCAGATACGTCATGTCGTAGCGGCCGTTCGGCGACAACAGATGCACCACCATGGTGAGGTCGGGCGACGACTTCTTGGTGATGATGCCGAGCTGGCGCACCACGGCAGGCAGGCGCGGCTCGGCCTGCTGCACGCGGTTCTGCACCAGCTGCGTGGCCTTGTCGGGGTCGGTGCCGAGGCGGAACGTCACCGTCAGCGTCATTGCGCCATCGGTGGTCGCCTGGCTCGACATGTACAGCATGTTCTCGACGCCGTTGATCTGCTCCTCGATGGGAGTAGCCACCGTCTCCGCGATCACCTTGGGATTGGCGCCGGGATAGGTCGCGCGCACCACAACCGAGGGCGGCACCACGTCGGGGTATTCCGAGATCGGCATCGCGAACAGCGAGATCAGCCCTGCGAGGAAGATCAGGACCGACAGCACGCCGGCGAAAATCGGACGATCAATGAAGAACTTTGAGAGATTCATGGCTTTGCCCCTGGGCAATATCCTGCGGTTCTCCGACAGCTCCCCCCGTCATTCCGGGGCGTGGGCGAAGCCCGCGAACCCGGAATCCAGAGGTGAAGTGATCGGAATTTCGTAACTTCGAGATTCTCAGGTGCGCAATTGCGCACCGTAGTTCGCGACTTCGTCGCGCCCCGGAACGACTCAGATAATTAGCGTTGCACCACGTCCTGGTTGCTGTGGTTGGAAGCCTGCTGCCCCCGCGCCCCCATCGCCGCGATCTCCGTCTTGAGGAGGGCGCCGGGACGCACGCGCTGCAAGCCATTGACGACGATGCGGTCGCCGGGCTTCAGGCCCCCGGTGACGATGCGAAGTCCATCGACGGCGCCGCCAAGCGTAACCGGCCGGTAGACCGCGCGGCTGTCGTCACCGACCGCCATCACGAACTTCTTGTCCTGGTCGGTGCCGATCGCCCGCTCGTCGATCATCACCAGCGTCTGCTGCTTGGGCTGGCCCATGCGCACGCGGGCGAACTGGCCGGGGATCAGACGCCCGTCGTCGTTGGGGAACACCGCACGGACGCGGATGGTGCCGCTCTGGCCGTTGACCTGGTTGTCGATCAGCTGGATGTGGCCTTTCGCCGAGAGGTCGCCTGACGTCGCCATCTCCACCGGGATCTGGTCGAGCTTGCCGCGCTGGCCCGAGCCGTCCGCGATCGAGTTCAGTGCGCGCAGCACCACTTCTTCATCCGCATCGAACGAGGCGTAGATCGGATTGACCGAGACCAGCGAGGTCAGCACCGGCGAGGCGGTGCCGGCGGCGACGAGATTGCCGACGGTGACCTCGATCTTGCCGACGCGGCCGTCCACCGGCGCGCGCACCTCGGTGTAGTCGAGATTGAGCTTTGCGGTCTGGAGGGTCGCCTCGGCCGCCTTCACATTGGCGATGGCTTCGCGATGGGCGTTGTCGCGCTGGTCGTAGTCGCGCCGGGTGACCACAGCGTTCCCAACCAGCTGGGCGCCGCGTTCGAGCTCGCTCTGGGTGAACACCACGCGGGCCTTGGCGGCCTCGAGCTGGGCGGCGGCCTTGTCGACCTCGGCGGCGTAGGGCGCCGGATCGATCTTGAACAGCAGGTCGCCGGCCTTCACCAGCGCGCCCTCGGTGAAGTTGGTCGACAGGATCGCGCCGGCCACGCGCGGGCGAAGCTCGACGCGCTGGATGGCCTCGAGCCGGCCGGAGAAATCGTCCCAAAGCACGGTCTGCTTCGGTTCGATCATCGCGACGGTGACGGAAACGGCCTGCTCAGCCGCGGCCGCGGTTGCGGTTGCTTGCGCAGCGTGGAAGTAGTGGCCGGTCGCGATCGAGCCGGCTACGGCGAGGGCGCCCACGACGGCGACGCCGCCAAGAAGGCGGCGGAAACGGCCGGTGCGGGGAGAACTTTGCGGGGGATGCATTTGCGCGCTCCAGATATGTAGTGTTCACTACAAATGTGGAGCTGGATGTCGCAGTGCAAGATACTTATGTACCATTCACTAAGAAAATTGTAGCCGCATACCGCGACAATTGGAAGACGCTGAGAAAAGACAGCTAGAACAAATAGATAGGACTTGGCGTTAAGCCTCAGGCAGAACGTGAAATCCGAGGAGACAGGCACATGGGCATGGGACGCCCCCGCGAATTCGACGCCGAGACGGCGTTGGACCGGGCGATGGAAGTGTTTTGGCGCCATGGTTATGAGGGCGCGACCATTGCCCAGCTCACAGAGGCCATGGGCATCAATCCCCCCAGCCTCTATGCCTGCTTCGGCAACAAGGAAGGCCTGCTGAAGGCCGCGCTCGACCGCTACACAAAACTGCGCGGCGTCTGGATGGACGAGGTCGTCGCAGCGCCCACCGCCCGCGCGGTCGCCGAGCGGATGCTGATGGGCATCGCCGACAAGCAGACCGATCCCGCCAATCCGCCCGGCTGCCTGCTCGTCCAGGGCGGCATCGCCTGCGGCACCGGCTCCGAGAGCGTCCCCTTCGAGCTCGCCGCCCGCCGCGCCCAGAACGAAGACCAGCTCCGCGAGCGTTTTGTCCGCGCCAAGGCTGAGGGCGATCTCAAGGACACGTCAGATCCCGCCGCGCTCGCGCGCTACGTTTCGGCCGTCTCCGTCGGCATGGGCGTGATGGCGTCATCAGGCGCGGATCGCGAGGCGCTGCGGCAAGTCGCTGATGTCGCGGTGCAGGCGGTCGAGGCGCAGTCGGCCGACCGAACCTGATTCAGCTCGGCAACGCCGGCGGCGGGACGAAGCCGCCGAACTCGCGCTCGATCAGCCCGGCCAGCGCAATCGTCGTGCGGTCCTCCAGATAAGGCCCGATGATCTGCACGCCGACCGGCAGGCCCGACGGCGTACGCTCGATCGGAACGGCGGTCGCCGGCAGTCCGCAGGTCGAGGCGGGATCGGCCCAGATGAAGCATGCATCGGAATAGTTGTAGAGCTTGCCATCGATGTCGAGCTTTCGCGCGTCGAACGGCTCGGAATGATCGTGCGGAAAGGCCGGCACGGCGGCGACGGGATAGATCACCGCATCGAACTCGCGGAAGAGCTGGTACCACTTTTCCTGGAGCTGCAGGCGAGCCGCATCAATCGCCAGCCAATCGCGATGGATCATGCCCCAGCCGCGGGCGCGCTCGGCCTGAAGGCTGCGGTCGTCGGGCGCAAGTGCTGCGGCAGCTTCTTGGGCCTCGGCGAGGGCGGCCGGTGTCAGGCGCGGGCTTCGGGCGCCGTTGAGCAGCTTCATGTAGAGCCGTGCGGACTCGGCGAGATCGGGCAGCGATGCGCCCGCACGCGCGACATGCGCGCCTGATCGTTCGAGCCGCTCGGCCAATCGTCCGATGGCCGAGCGCACGGCATCGCCCGTCGGCATCAGCGGATGGGTGTCGATCACGAGGATCCTGAAATCCCTGAGCTGGGTGTGGCGCGGGGCGGGCAGCGCAAGGCGGTAGCCGACCCCGTCGCGGGTCTCGTCAGGGCCGGCAATCACGTCGAGCGACAATGCGAGATCCGCGGCGGTGCGCGCCATAGGCCCGACGACGGCGAGATCGCCCTGGCCGGGGACGGGCCGCGCCGGCGGCAGGCTGTATCCGCGCAGCGGCACCAGGCCGAGGCTCGGCTTGTGTCCGAACACGCCGCAGAAATGCGAGGGCACCCGGATCGAGCCGCCGATATCCGAGCCGATCGAGAGCGGACCGAACCCTGCGGCCAGCGCGGCGCCGCATCCGCCCGAGGAGCCGCCGGGCGACCGGCCGAGGTCCCACGGATTGTTGGTCGCGCCGTAGATCTCATTGTAGCTCTGGAAGTCCCGCAGACCGATCGGGATGTTGGTCTTGCCGATGATGATGGCGCCCGCCGCCTTCAATCGCGAGACGACGAGAGCGTCCTCGGCCGGCTTAAAATCCCTGAAATGCGGAAAGCCCCATGTCGTCGGCAGGCCGGCGACGTTGAACGGTTCTTTGAGAGTCACGGGTATGCCGAGCAGCGGCAGCCGCTCGCCGCGCCCAAGTGCGGCATCGGCTGCGCGCGCGGCCTCCCTTGCGCGATCGAAATCGCGGACGATGATCGCGTTGATCGGCCCGTCCAGCGCCTCGATGCGCGCGATCGTGTGTTCGAGCAGCTCCGATGCGGAGATCTTGCGCGCGTGCAGGGCGCCGAGGAGCGCGCCGATCGAGCCGTAGTTGAGGTTAGCGGCATCTGCGGTCATCGCGCGCTCCCTTGTATCTCGTCGTCTCGGCGAACCGATCCGGGAATCGAACATGCAATGTTGGCAGGGAGATGAGGAGGCGGCACAATGGGAACCAGATCTGTCCGCCGGTCGGGGCCGCGAAGGGGCACCGGCGACCTCCATAGCGTCATGGCCGGGCTTGTCCCGGCCATCCACGTCTTGCGACGCGCGCATGGAGGACGTGGATGCCCGGGACAAGCCCGGGCATGACGACCTCATGTGGGAAGGCGCAGCGCCACCAGGACGCCGAGCCATGAAGTCAGGACGCTTCCTTCAGCACCGGCGAAGCCGTGTCCTCCGCCTTCAGCTCCTCGAGGCTGCGATGCCGGGGCTCGATGCCGAGCGACCAGACCGTGATGATCTGCACCACCAGGAGGCCGATCATCAGCGCCATCACGCCGGCAACGCCGCGCGTCTCGAACAGCGAGACCACGAGGAACGGCGTGACGATGGTGGCGCCGCGCCCCAGCGTGTTGACGATGCCGGAGGCGCGCAGGCGGACCTCGGTCGGAAACAGTTCGGGGATGTAGATGCCGAACAGAAGGGCGACCAGGACGTAGATCGGCACGGTCAGCGCGAAGCCCACGGCCGGCAGCAGGATCGGATCCGAGATCATGGGGTAGAGGATGCCGAGCGCCACCGAGACCAGCGAGGCCCCGATGATGGTCGGCTTGCGGCCCCAGCGGTCGGCGGTCAATGCGCCGATGGCCGAGCCGATGGGCGCGCCGAGCGCCATCAGCAGCGAATAGCCGAACGAGGTCGCAATCGAGAGGCCCTGCTTGACGAAGAAGACGGGCAGCCAGGTCACGAAGCCGTAGAGCAGGGTGTTGATCGTGATCAGGCACACCGAGCCGACGATCATCCGCGACAGCAGGGGCGCGGTGAACAACGTGCCGAGATCGGCTGCAACCGGGGCTGACGTGACGGGCGCGGGAGCAGGCAGAGGCTGGCCTTGCGCCGCCTCCTTCTCGATGGCCTGCATCAGCGCTTCCGCCTCGGTGGTGCGCCCGACGGCTTCCAGCCAGCGCGGCGATTCCGGCAACGACTTGCGCATGTACCAGACGACGAGCGCACCGACACCGCCGAGCACGAACATCGAGCGCCAGCCGAATTGCGGGACCAGCACGGACGCGACGAGCAATGCCACGGGCAGGCCGGTGACGACGCACACGGTGGTGAAACCGAGCCATTTGCCGCGGGTGCGCGCGGGCACGAATTCCGTCATCGTCGAATAGCCGACGACGTTCTCCGCACCTAGGCCAACGCCCATCACGAAGCGGCAGGCGATCAGGAAGGCCATGTTCGGCGAGAACGCCGCGGCGAGGGAGGCAAGGCCGAAGAGGAGCAAATTGAACTGATAGGTGAAGCGGCGTCCGTAGCGATCGCCGAGGAAGCCGGTGCCGAACGATCCCAGCATCATGCCGACGAAGGTCGCCGAGATGAACGCCGCGTTCTGGCCGAGCGTCGAAAAGCCGGTCTTCAGCGTCACGCTGAGCACGGTTCCGGCAATGTAGATGTCGAAACCGTCGAAAAACATGCCGATGCCGATCAGCAGCATGATGCGACGGTGGAATGGCCCGATCGGCAGCCGATCAAGACGGCTGCCTGCGTTCACCGATGTCGACATTTACGCTCTCCCTTGACTGTTGTTCTGGTTGATGCGGCCCGCCTTCTGTGGGCGGTCTGCCGGTTCTGGTCTCTGCTAGTTCAATCGCTTCTGGTTGGCCGTGTCGCGGTACCAGTCGAACGGCTGCTCGTGGGTCGCGACCATCACGCTCTTGGTGTTGAAATGGTCGTTGAAGCTCTCGGTGCCGCACTCGCGGCCGATGCCGGAATCGTCGACGCCGCCCCAGGGCGAGGCCGGGTCGAGGCGGTGATGATCGTTGATCCAGACGATGCCGGCCTTGACGGAGGCGGCAACGCGGTGAGCGCGGGCAACGTCGCGGGTGCGGATCGCGGCGGCCAGGCCAAACGGCGAGTCGTTGGCGAGCCGCAGCGCATCGGCCTCGTCCTTGAACGGCGTCACCGAGGTGAATGGACCGAACACTTCCTCCTGGAAGATCCGCATGTCGGATTTGACGTCGGCGAACACGGTCGGCTCGACGAAATAGCCGTTGTCGTGGCCCGGCACCTTGGCGGCAACGCCGCCGGTGACGAGACGCGCGCCGTCGGCGTGACCATAGCCCACATAGCTGAGAACGCGGTCGCGCTGCCTGGCCGAGATCACGGGACCCATCTGGGTGCTGGGATCGAAGGGATCGCCGACGCGGATCGTGCGGGTCTTGGCCTGCAGCTTCTCGACGAACTCGTCGTAGATCGAGGCCTGGACGATATGGCGCGAGGCGCAGACGCAGGTCTGGCCTGCACCGATGAACGCGCCGAACGCGGCGTAGTTGACGGCGCGGTCGACGTCGAAATCGTCGAACACCATCACCGGCGTCTTGCCGCCGAGCTCCATGGTCTGATGCGCAAACACCTTTGCGGCTGCGCTGCCGGCGATGCGGCCGGCCTCGGTGCCGCCGGTCAGGACAAGCTTGTCGATGTCGCCGTGTTCGGCCAGCATCTTGCCGGCGCTCTGGCCGAGGCCGAGAACGATATTGAAGACGCCGGGCGGCAGGCCCGCTTCGGTGAAGATCTGCGCGAGCTTCAAGGTCGTCAGCGGCGTGTATTCCGACGGCTTGACCACGGTGACGCAGCCGGTCGCCAGCACCACGGCGAGCGACTTGCACAGGATCATCAGCGGATGATTGAACGGCGTGCAGTTGGCGACGATGCCGATGGGCGTGCGGAGCGTGTAGTTCAGATACGCGCCTTCGACGGGGATCACGGAGTCGCGGCGCGACAGCGCAAGGCCTGCAAAGTAGCGAAAGAAGTCGGGCAGGCGGGAGAGCTGGGCGCGGGTCTCGTTGACCGGGCGGCCGTTGTTGAGGGTCTCCAGCCGGTACAGGCTATCGAGATTGGCTTCGAACGCGTCGGCGAGCTTGTTGACGAGCCTCGCCCGCGCGCGCGTGTCCATGCCGCCCCAGGCCTTGCCTTCGAACGCGGCGCGCGCGCTTTTCATGGCGCGGTCGATGTCTTCGGCGGTGGAGTTGGGAATGCGGGCGATGACGTCGCCGGTCGCGGGATTGCGGATGTCCAGCATCGCGCCGGCGCCGGCCTCGACTTCACGCCCATCGATGAAATTGCCGTGGATTTCAACGTCGATCGACGCGGGTTTTGACGGGATGTTCATGACGACCTCTCTTCGACGATGACGGCGTTACGCTTGAGCGCCGGCAGAACGCGTTTTTCGGTGGCCCCGATATGGGCCTTGATGATGCGCGCGGCGGTTCGCGTCTCGCGCCGTTGCATGGCGTTGATGAGGGCGACATGCTCGGCAACGAGCTTCGCCGGGTCGTGGCCTTTCAGATTGGAGATGCTGACACGGACCAGCCGGTCGGCCTGGCCGATCAGGTCGCAGAGCGCCGTGGCCATGCGGCGATTGCCGGAGGCATGCGCCAGCGCGGTGTGGAAGCCGCGATTGTAGGCGATGAAGTCCTCGTGATTGCCGGAGAAGCGGCGGAATTGGTCGAGCGACTTCAAGACGCTGTCGGGCGCGCTTTCGATCGCCTCGGCGACGCAGGCTGGCTCCAGCGCAAGACGGAAGCGCAGGAGGTCGCGGGCATCGGACAGCGAGATCGGCGTGACCCGATAGCCCTGGCGCGGCTGCACCGTCACGAGGTGCTCGCGCTGCAGCCGCAGCAGCGCATCCCGGACCGGTTGCCGGCTCACGTCATAGCGCTCGGCCAAATCCTGCTCGCGCATTTCATCGCCTGGCGCTAAGCGGCAAGCTAAAATATCAGACCTAAGCCGATCGTAGATATTTTCGCGCAAAAGCATGATTTTTATGATCTCCTTGGCGTTAATATCTCAGTCGTGATATTTCACGTCAAGGCCCAAATACTTGAATTCCCTGTCAGTTGAATTATCAGTCGGAGCCTCCAAGTGCGCGAAAAAGGCACGCGAACTGCCGACGAAGTGAAGGAAAGACCGGATATGGACAGGCTTCTTGCCAACGCAACCGTCAATGCCGCGCATTCGGGCGAAGGACCGCCGCTGTTCCTCTTCCACTCGCTGTTGTCGGACCGCGCGAGCTTTGACGCGATCGTGCCTGAGCTCGAGACATCGTTTCGCACCATCGTGCCGGAGCTGCCGGGCTTCGGCCGCTCACGCGCAGTGGAAGGCGGACTTGCTGCGGTTGCCGACCGGATGGCCGAAGCTGTGCGCGATGCCGCCGGCGGCGCGCCGGCGATCGTGCTCGGCAACGGCTATGGCGGGTTCGTCGCGCTGCAGATGGCGATCCGGCATCCGGCGATCGCCAGCAGGCTCGTTCTCGCCGACAGCGGCGCGGCGTTTTCGGAACCCGGCCGCGAGGCGTTTCGCAACATGGCGAAGGTGTCGCGGGAAAAAGGGTTGGAAGCCATCACCGACGTCGCGATGCGGCGCCTGTTCGCGCCCGAGTTTCAGGCGCAGCATCCGGAGCTGATGCAGGATCGTCGCGCAGCCTTCTTGCGCACGGACCCTGATGTGTTTCGCGCCGCATGCACTGCATTGGCAAGCCTCGATCTCCGCGGAGAACTTGCCGCGGTGAAGGTCCCGGTGCTCGTGATGGTCGGTGAGCACGACCAAGCGACACCGCCGCCAATGTCGCGGGAGCTCGCCGCCGGATTGCCGCGCGCCGAGCTCAAGATCATTCCGGGTTGCGCGCATGTGCCGCAGCTTCAATCGCCGCGACAGTTTCTCGAAGCACTCGAGGGTTTCCTGGTCTGACCGGCGCCTCGCAGAAAGCCGGCCGGTGCTCGAAACGCCCATGCCTTCCGAACGGTTAATGGTTCGGCCCGGCGGCGACTTCGAAATCGGGAGCGTTGCATGACGCTCCTGTTTTGCCCGACGTGTCGAATGTCGGCGCCGGCTCGGCTGGCGCCGTTCGAGGCGAAATTCCTCAATGATTTGTACTGTGCATGGGGTTGTTTTCGCGTTTTCAGTTTGAGCCCTCGCTGCCGTCCGCATTGAAGCGGACCTCCTAAGAGTTTTTACACACAGTTCTGGCAGCTTCCCGCGCGTCAATATCCGCAACCTGCATCGTCGCGTCTCATTGCGCGCACGAAAAGACGGGGCCCGCGGGCATCGAGGGGGCGTAAGCCATGACTGCACTTGCTTCGGACGCCGGTCGCGCGAGAAGTGGGATCGTGCCGATCCTGCTGTGCGTCGTGCCGTTCAGTCAGATTCCGCTCGATGCCTATACGCCCGGCCTGCCGCAGATGGTGGTGGACCTCGCAACCGATTCCGCCGCGATGCAGAACACCGTCACCGCCTACATGCTCGGCATGAGTCTGGCGCTGGTGCCTGTTGGCATCGCCTCCGATACGCTCGGTCGCCGCAACGTCCTGCTCGCAGGGCTGTCGGTGCTGATCGCGATGAGCATCGCCTGCGCGCTCGCCACCAGCGCCTCGCTGCTGCTGGGCTTGCGCTTCCTGCAAGGCATCGGCGGCTGCACCTGCCTCGTCGTCGCCTATGCGGTCGCCGCCGATTGCTTTCGCGGCCGTGAGCTCACCGCGATCTCCGGCCTGCTCGGGGCGGCCTGGGGCCTTGCGCCCGTGCTTGCGCCCGCCGCCGGCGGCTTCATCGTCGAGCTGACCTCCTGGCGCGGCGTCTTCATCGTCATCGCGATCGCCGCGGCCATCGTCGCTACCATCGTCGTGTTTCTTCTGCCCGAAACGCTGCCGGCAGATCGCCGCGCGCCGTTCGATCCACGCCGCACTGCCGGCATCTTGCGCGACGCGCTTGTCCGTCCGGGCTTCCTCGCCTTCGTGCTGGTGTTTGCGGCTGCCGCGAGCGCGCAGCTCGCCTTCGGCGTCGTTGCGCCGTTCTTCTACCAGACCGGCCTCGGTTATTCGGCGGCCATCTACGGCCTCGTCGCGCTCGGCCTTGGCGGCGTCAATCTCGCCGGCGAGCTCGGCTGCGCGCATTTCGCGCAGCTCATGCCGGCCCGAGTCATGGGGTTTGGCGCCTTCGCGCTGTTCCTTGCCGGCGCCGCGGTCCTCACTGCGACCGGCATGACCGTGGGCCTCGATTTTACGTCGATCACGATCGGTGGTGCGCTGGTGCTCGGCGGCTGCGGCGTGCTGTGCCCGATGATGTACGGCATGGCGCTCGGCCTGTTCGAGCGCGACCACGGCCTGATCGGCGGCCTCATCAGCGCGCTCTGCTATCTCGCCGTCAGCGGCGCCATGGCGATCGCAGCGGTGCTGCCCGAAACGACGCAGGCGCCGATCGGCTGGCTCTATCTCGGCCTCTGCGCCATCGCGGGCGCGCTGCTTGCGATCTCGCTGCCCTCGGCGCGCAACGCCACACAGACTTAAGGAAGGAACCTCCTCATGACCACCGTCGGTATTCGCGGCACGTTCTTCGACTTCGTCGATGATCCCTGGAAGCACATCGGCAACGAGCAGGCCGCCGCGCGCTTTCATCAGGACGGCCTCATGATCGTCACGGACGGCGTCATCAAGGCGTTCGGTCCCTATGACAAGATCGCCGCCGCGCATCGGAGCGTCGAGGTCACCCACATCAAGGACCGCATCATTCTGCCGGGCTTCATCGACGGCCACATCCATCTGCCGCAGACCCGCGTGCTAGGGGCCTATGGCGAGCAGCTGCTGCCGTGGCTGCAGAAGTCGATCTATCCCGAGGAAATCAAGTACAAGGATCGCAACTATGCGCGCGAGGGCGTGAAGCGTTTTCTCGACGCACTGCTCGCCGCCGGCACCACGACCTGCCAAGCCTTCACCAGCTCCTCGCCGGTCTCGACCGAAGAGCTGTTCGAGGAAGCGGCACGACGCAACATGCGCGTGATCGCGGGCCTCACAGGGATCGACCGCAACGCGCCGGCCGATTTCATCGACACGCCCGAGAATTTCTATCGCGACAGCAAGCGGCTGATCGCGGAGTACCACAACAAGGGCCGCAACCTCTACGCCATCACGCCGCGCTTTGCCTTCGGCGCTTCGCCTGAGCTGCTCAAGGCGTGCCAGCGCCTCAAGCACGAGCATCCGGACTGCTGGGTCAACACCCACATCTCCGAGAACCCGGCCGAATGCACCGGCGTGCTGGTCGAGCATCCGGACTGCCAGGACTATCTCGGCGTCTACGAGAAGTTCGATCTGGTCGGACCGAAATTCTCCGGCGGTCATGGCGTCTATCTCTCCAACAACGAGTTCCGACGCATGTCGAAGAAGGGCGCGGCGGTGGTGTTCTGCCCGTGCTCGAACCTGTTCCTCGGCAGCGGCCTGTTCCGTCTCGGCCGTGCCACCGATCCGGAGCATCGCGTCAGGATGTCGTTCGGCACCGACGTCGGCGGCGGCAATCGCTTCTCGATGATCGCCGTGCTCGACGATGCCTACAAGGTCGGCATGTGCAACAACACGATGCTCGACGGCAGCATCGATCCGGCGCGCAAGGATCTCGCGGAAGCCGAGCGCAACAAGCTCTCGCCCTATCGCGGCTTCTGGTCGGTCACGCTCGGCGGCGCCGAAGGCCTCTATGTCGACGACAAGCTCGGCAATTTCGAGCCCGGCAAGGAGGCCGATTTCGTCGCGCTCGATCCGAATGCCGGCCAGCTGGCGCAGCCCTGGCACCAGTCGCTGGTTGCCGACGGAGCCGGTCCGCGCACGGTCGATGAAGCCGCGAACATGCTGTTCGCCGTCATGATGGTCGGCGACGATCGCTGCGTCGACGAGACCTGGGTGATGGGCAAGCGTCTCTACAAGAAGAGCTGAAGCCGCCGCGATGAGCGCATCTTCTGATACAGCCGGCCAGCCGGTCGCTCTCGTCATCCAGCGCCGCATCGCGGACGACGGCTTTGCCGCGTTCGTGCGCTGGAACGGCGAGGTCGGCGAGGTGCTCAAGACCTGGCCCGGCTTCCTCAGCCAGGAGGTGGTGCCGCCGCAGCCGCCCGCGCATGTGGACTGGGTGACGATCCTGCGTTTCGCAAGCCCGGCCGCGGCGCGCGCCTGGCTTCAGAGCGAGGTGCGGGCGAAGCTGATTGCAGAGGTGCAGCGCTTCTTCGTCGGTTCGGAGGATGTCCATATCCTGCCCGACACCGGCGTCCAGCGCGATAGCGCGGTCTCAGCCGTGATCTCCTTCAAGGTGCCTGACGGGCTCGAGGATGCGTTCCTCAAGTGGCAGCAGCGCATCCAGGCCGCGGAAGCCGAGTTCAAAGGGTTCCTGCGCCACAAGATCGAGCAGCCGATTCCGGGCCTGCATGATGAGTGGATCATCATCCTGTCGTTCGACAGCGATGCCAACCTCAAT
Organism: Bradyrhizobium sp. B117; assembly: GCF_038969555.1. Taxonomy (NCBI): domain Bacteria; kingdom Pseudomonadati; phylum Pseudomonadota; class Alphaproteobacteria; order Hyphomicrobiales; family Nitrobacteraceae; genus Bradyrhizobium; species Bradyrhizobium sp. B117. The sequence goes on along the minus strand of NZ_CP152414.1, from coordinate 6,031,553 downwards.
GCCTGGCTCGACTCGCCGTTGCGGCAGACGCTGCTGAAGGACGGCGAGCGCTTCAACGCCGGCATGAACGTGAAGCGGGCGAGCTACGGCTTCAATTTCTGGTTCCCGTCCGGCAAGGTTGAGGCGCCGGCGCAGGGACCGGGCTTCATCTGGAAGAGCAATCTCATCGTGCTGCTGGTGCTCTATCCCGTGGTGTATCTCTGGGGCTACTTCATCAGCAGGCCTCTGATCGACAGCCACGGCGTGCCGGTCTGGCTGTCGCTTTTCATTGGCAACCTCGTCAGCACCCAGCTGCTCGGCTGGTGGTTGGTGCCCGCCGCCTTCAAGGCACTGGACTGGTGGATCACGCCGAAGGCCGCGATCAGTCGCCAGATCGCAGGCTATGCGCTGCTCGCCGCGCTCTATGCCGGCTCGATGGGCCTGTACGCGCTGCTGCTCGCGTGGCATTGGGGACGGTGAGGCCGCCGGTCGATTGAAGGCGGCTTCCAGACCGCTGGACAATTCACGCCCATGTTCGCCCTGACGTTCCTCGGCACTTCCGCCAGCGTTCCCTCCGCAGAACGCAACCATCCCGCGCTCCTCGTGGAAGCCGCCGGCAAGCGCATCCTGGTCGATTGTGGTGAGGGCACGCAGCGCCAGCTGCTGCGCAGCGGTGCCGGCTTTCGGCGGCTCGATCGCATCCTGCTGACGCACGCTCACCTCGATCACGTGCTCGGCATCCCGGGCCTGTTCTCGACGTTGGGCTTGCGGCAGACCTCCGACCTGATGACCATCCACGGCGGGGAAGGCACGCTCGACCTTGTCATCCGCATGCTCGCAGGGCTATGGGGCGCGGGCAGGGCGCCGATCCCGGTCAAATTCGCGCCGCTCACCGAAGGAGAGGTGCTCGACGCTGGCGACTTTACGATCAGCTGTTTTCCGGTCCGCCACCGCGACACCGACAGTTTTGGTTTTTGCTTCCAGAGCCCCGCACGCCGCCATCTCTTGTCCGACCGCCTCGCAGCGTTTGGTGTTCCCGACGGTCCCATGCGCGGCGAGCTCGCCGCGGGACGGTCGGTCGTGATCGACGACCGCACGATCAATCCGGAAGACGTGCTGGGGCCTCCAAGCGGCGGCAAAAAGCTCGTCGTGATCGGCGACACCGAGACCACCGAGGGGCTGTCGCAATACGTTGCAGATGCCGACATGCTGGTGATCGAGGCGACGTTCCTCGATCGCGATGCATCGACCGCGCGCGACTACGGCCATCTCACCGCGGCGGAGGCAGCTTCCTTCGCGGCCGCGAACAAGGTCGGCCAGCTCATGCTGACCCATATGTCGGGACGCTACGAGGACGACGAGATCCTGGCCGAAGCGGCAAGGATCTTCCCGAGCAGCCGGATCGCCGCCGATTTCGATCACATTGTGATCTAACGATCGCGCTCAGCTCGACAGCCCTGACTTGATCGCGAGATCCTGAACCTTGATCGTCGCCTGCATCAGTCGCGGCAGGGCCTGGTCGCGAAACGCGGCCATGTCCATGCGCATGGCATCGACCGTGACGCTCAATCCGCCGATCACGAAGCCCTGTGCATCGAAGATCGGCGTCGCCAGCGTGCGCAAGCCATAGGCGTTCTCGCCATCGGAGACGGCATGGCCCTTCTTCTTCACCTGATCGAGCCGGGCGAGCAGGGCATCGAGATCGGTCAGCGTTCGCTCCGACAGCTTGAGGCGAGGGCGCGATTCCAGCCGGGCGATCTGCTCGTCGCGGGCCAGATGGGCCAGCATGACGTGGCCGAGCGCGGCGCTGTAGGCGGGAATGCGCGTGCCCGGCCGCCGGTCCATCTTGTGGCGGTCGAGGCCGGCGCCGACGCGGGCGAGATAGACCACGTCGCCGCCGTCGAGGATGCCGAGCGAGGCGGCATCGCCAACCTCAGGCACGAGGTCGCGCAGCAGCGGCTCGACGATGGTGCGCAAGGATCCGTGCGACAGCACGGTGTAGCCGAGGTCGAGACAGGCGACGCCGAGGCGGAACCGTCGGCTCTGAGGTACGGCCTGGAGATAGCCGAGCTCGACCAGGGTCTGGATCAGCCGGAACGCGGTTCCGCGATCGAGATCGGCGCGTGCGGCAATCTCGCTCAGGGTGAGCTCGAACGCCTCGCTCGTGAAACTCTTGAGCACGGCAAACGCCTTGCCGACGGAGGCGACGTAGTTCTTGGGATTGTTCTTGGGATTTTTCGCGCTCGTTTCCGATGCGCGCTTGATGGTCTTCTTGTCGACCTTGGCCATGCCTGAATGCCCGCCATGACAGCCATCGCCCTTGACGCGAGGATCAGCTGATTTTACGACAGGTCAATCTAATAACAAATGTTCGCATTCCGAACAACATCGATTTGGCGATCGGAGGAAGTTTTGTCGACATCATCGCTGCACCCCCATGGCGTGTTCTCCGCCGCGCTGACACCGCTTGACGCCGAGCTTGCGCCGGATCATGCGCGGTTCGTCGCGCATTGCCGCTATCTCCTCGATGAAGGCTGCGACGGCATCGCGCTGCTCGGCACCACGGGGGAGGCGAACTCCTTCTCCATCGCCGAGCGCACGGCGTTGCTCGAAGCCGCGATCGCCGGCGGCATCAGGCCGAGCCAGTTGCTGCCCGGCACCGGCGTTGCCGCGTTCACCGACACCGTCGTCCTGACGCGTCACGCGCTTTCGGTCGGGGTCGACACTGTGGTGATGCTGCCGCCGTTCTACTACAAGAACGTGAGCGATGACGGCGTCTATGCCGCCTATAGCGAAGTGGTGCAGCGTATCGGCGATGCTCGCCTGAAAGTCGTCCTCTATCACTACCCGCAGATGTCGGCGCAACCGATCTCGCATGCGCTGATCGAGCGGTTGCGCAAGGCTTATCCGGCGACGTTCACCGGGATCAAGGATTCGTCCGGCGACTTCGCCAACATGACCGCGATGGTCGAGCGCTTCCCCGGGTTCTCGGTCCTGGGTGGCGCCGATCCGTTGATGCTGCCGCTGCTGCGCAAGGGCGGTGGAGGCTGCATTACGGCGACCTCCAACATCGTCGCGCGCAGTCTCGCCTATGTCTTTAAGCACTTTGGCGACAGCGAGGACGATCCCGCGCTCAAGGCGGCGCAGGCGCGCATCGTGAAGGCGCGGGAGCTGGTCTCGCGCTTCCCGCAGATGGCCTCGCTGAAGGCGTTGGCTGCCGACCGGACCGGCCATGCCGGATGGAAGCGCTTGCGGCCGCCGCTGCAGTCCCTGCCGCCGGAGCAGGAGAAAGAGCTGCTTGCGAATGCCGCGACATTCGCCGCCGCCGGCTAACACGAGCACGAGCAACGAGGCGATCCAATGTCGGACTCTTTCCGGGATGCGCTTTCGGGTCTTGCCGCACTCGTTGGCGGCAAGCACGTCATTGCGTCCGGAGTCGACCAGGAGCCTTACGTCGTGGACTGGCGCGGGCGCTATCACGGCCGCGCCGTTGCGGTGGTGAAGCCCGGCTCGACCGCCGAGGTCGCCGCCGTCGTCAAGTTCTGTGCGGACAGGCGGCTTGCGATCGTGCCGCAGGGCGGCAACACCGGCATGTGCGGGGCGGCGACGCCCGATGATCGCGCCGGCAATGTCGTGATCCGGCTCGACCGCATGCGAGCCGTGCGCGACGTCAGTCCGCTCGCCAACACGATCACGGTCGAGGCCGGCTGCATCCTCGCCGAGGTGCAGAGCGCGGCGAAGGCCGTCGATCGCTATTTCCCCCTGAGCCTCGGCGCGGAGGGCTCCTGCCAAATCGGCGGCAACATCTCGACCAATGCCGGCGGCACGGCCGTGCTGCGCTACGGACCGACGCGCGATCTCGTGCTCGGGCTCGAGGTGGTGCTGCCCGACGGGCGAATCTTCAACGGCCTGCGGGCGCTGCGCAAGGACAACACGGGCTATGCGCTCAAGCAGCTCTTCATCGGCGCGGAGGGCACGCTCGGCATCGTCACGGCGGCGGTGCTGAAACTGTTCGCGCCGCCGCGCAGCTCGGCCTTGGCGCTGTTGAAATTGCAGGGCGTCGAGCAGGCGCTCGAGATCATGCAGCGCCTGCGCGGCGCCGTCGGCGACCGGCTCGGCAGCCTCGAGATCATGTCACGCTCGCAGATCGAGGCGATCGCCGCAACGGTGCCGCACGTGACCGTTCCTTTCGCGCTGACGACGCCGTGGTATCTGATCGTCGAGCTGACGGACACGCTCGCAGACGTCGACCTCAATGAGCCGCTGGCTACGGTGCTGGCGGACGCGATGGACGCCGGGCTTGCAGAGGACGTCATATTGGCTTCCAATCTGGCCCAAGCGAAGGCGATCTGGGCTGTCAGGCATAGCGTGTCCGAGGGCAACAAGCGCAGCGGCTATGTAGTTTCGCACGACAGTGTGGTACCGCTGGAGCGGCAGGCCGTCTTTGTCAACAATGTCGAGGCCCGGATCAAGGCGGCGGTGCCGCACGCGAACGTCGTGATGCACGGCCATATCGGCGACGGCAACATCCACGTCGTGGCCTTGATCGATCGCGCGCATTGCCAGGATCCGGCCGCCACGGCCGCGCTGGTGGCCGAGATCAACGAGATCGTCGACGACGAGACCGCGGCGCAAGGCGGGGCGATCAGCGCTGAGCACGGCATCGGCATCACCAATCGCGGCCGGCTCGCCCGCGTCACCGATCCCCTTGATATCGCGCTGATGCGCGATATCAAGAAGCTGCTCGATCCGAACGGCCTGATGAATCCGGGCAAGATTTTCGCCGTGGGAGGCGTACAGGGATGACCAGCGTCCGCCTGCTTGCCGACGATCTCACCGGTGCGCTCGACACCGCGGCGGAGTTCGTCGGCCTGTGCGGACCATTCGACGTCACCTGGCCGGAAGCACTTGCGACACACGGCTCCCGGAGCCTCGCCATCGACAGCGGCACCCGCGAGCGCTCGAAGGCGGAGAGCGTCGAGATCGTCGCCCGCCTGGCGCCGCTGCTTCAGGGCGCCACGATCGCCTACAAGAAGGTCGACAGCCTCCTGCGCGGGGTGTGGGCCGCCGAGCTTGGCGCCTGCCTGCGCAGCGGCCATTGGGCCTCCTGCGTGGTCGCGCCCGCCTTCGATTATCAGGGGCGCCGCACCGTCGAGGGCCAGCAATTTGCGCGCACGGTGCAGGGCGAGTGGCATCGCGTCGGTGACAATCTGCTGAACCAACTCCAGCTCGAGGGTATCGAGGCGCGGCAGGGCGGTCCCGAGACGCTGTCGCTGGGCGGCGTTCAGGTGTTCGATGCCGAAAGCGACCTCGATCTCGATCGTATCGTCGAGATGGCGCGGCACATGCCGGGGCCGGTGCTGTGGTGCGGAAGCGGCGGATTGGCCGGCGCGCTCGCCCGCAGCCATCGTGCCGATGCGCCGAGCCAGTTGAAGCGGCCGGTGCTGGGACTGTTCGGCTCCGATCAGCCCACCACCGCATCCCAGCTGGCGGCCTGCGGCGAGGCGACGATCGCGCTTGCGGAGGGCGAGGGCGCGGCCCCCGTTCAGCGCAAGCTGACTGAAGACGGCGTTGTGCTGGTCAAGTTCGCGCTCGCCGAAGGTTTGACGCGTGGCGAGGCGGCGCGGCGGATCGCCCGCGAAATGACGGCGCTGATCGCGGCGCTCGAGCCGCCGGGCACGCTGATCGTTGCCGGCGGAGAGACCTTGAAGGCCGCATGCCTTGCCCTCGGCGCGCATGCGCTTGAGGTGACCGGGCGCATCGTGCCGGGATTGCCGCGCTCGGTGCTGCAAGGCGGACGCTGGGCCGGCGTCGACATCATATCGAAATCCGGTGCATTCGGCCCCAGCGAGCTGTGGCGCGATCTGCTCCGGGATAATCATCTGCTGAACATGGGGAGTCCGACATGACCTCTCGCCATCTTGCCATCACCATGGGCGATCCCGCCGGGATCGGACCGGAGATCATCGTCAAGGCCTGCGTCGGGCTGAAGGACCGCATCGCCAAGGGTGATCTGCGCCTGCTCGTCATAGGCAGCGGCGCCGCGCTTGATGGTGCGAAGGCCGCGCTCGGTGCCGACGTCGCGATCCCGGAAGTGACGGCCGACGATCGCGATTGGCCGAACCTTTGCTATCTCCAGGCTGACGCCGAAGGCGACCCGATCAAGCCGGGCGTACTCAGCGCCGATGGCGGCCGCTTCGCCTACAAGGCGATCGAGCAGGGCGTGCGCCTGACCCAGGCGGGCCGCACCGCTGCGATCGTCACGGCGCCTCTGAACAAGGAAGCGCTCAACAAGGCCGGCTATCACTTCCCCGGCCATACCGAGATGCTGGCGCATCTCACCGGCGTGCGCGGCTCGGTGATGCTGCTCGCCCATGGCAACATGCGCGTCAGCCACGTCTCGACCCATGTGGCGCTGGAGGACGTGCCGAAGCGCCTGACGCCGGAGCGGCTGCGCATGGTCATCGACCTCACCAACGATGCGCTGCGCCGGCTCGGCTTTGCCAGGCCGAAGATCGCGATTGCCGCGCTCAATCCGCATGCGGGCGAGGGCGGCCTGTTCGGCCGGCAGGATATCGACGTGTCGGCACCAACGATCGCTAAAGCCGTCGCCGACGGGCTCGACGTCGTCGGCCCCGTGCCCGGCGATACCATCTTCGTCAAGCTGCGCGCCGGCCAGTTCGACGCGGCGGTCGCGATGTATCACGACCAGGGGCACATCCCGGTCAAGCTGCTCGGCTTCCAGGTCGATCCCGCCACCGGCCGCTGGCAGGAGCTCTCCGGCGTCAACATCACGCTCGGCCTGCCGATCATCCGCACCTCCGTCGATCACGGCACTGCCTTCGACATCGCCGGCAAAGGCATCGCCAACGAGCACAGCCTGATCGAGGCCATCGACTATGCCGAACGGCTGGCCGCCGGCGCTTCCAAGTAACGAGATCGAGCCCACGATGACCAACGCCTTCACGCCCATCGAAATCCAGCGTCCCACCACCCTGGAGTTCGGCAACGGCACGATCACCGCTGCCGCGCGCTTTGCCGAGCGGATTGGCGCCAAGCGCCCGCTGGTGATCTCCGATCCGTTCAATGCGCGCCGCGTCGACACGCTGGCGCTGCCCGGCGCCGTCAAAGTGTTCGGCGACGTCAAGCCCGAGCCCGATCTGCCCAATCTCGAGAAGGCGGTGGCGATGGCGAAGGAGGCGAAGCCGGATCTCGTCGTCGGCTTCGGCGGCGGCAGCGCGATGGATCTCGCCAAGCTGGTCGCGGTGATGTGCACGTCAGACGTGGCCTTCGCCGACATCGTCGGGCCGGAGAAGGTGGCCGGCCGCAGCGTCGCGCTGATGCAGATCCCGACCACCTCGGGCACCGGCAGCGAAGCCGGCACCCGCGCGCTCGTCACCGATCCCGTCAGCCAGAACAAGCAGGCGGTGCAGAGCCGCTTCATGCTGGCCGACATCGCCATCGTCGATCCGGACCTGACGATGACCGTGCCGAAGGAGGTGACCGCGGCGACCGGCGTCGATGCGCTGGCGCATTGCGTCGAGGCCTATACCAGCCGCAAGGCGCATCCCACGATCGACCTTTACGCGCTCGAAGGCGCGCGGCTGGTCGGACGCTATCTCGAGCGCGCGGTGGCCGATGGTGGCGATCGCGAGGCGCGCGCGGGCCTGTCCCTGGCCTCGCTCTATGGCGGCTATTGCCTCGGGCCGGTGAACACGACAGCGGGCCACGCCGTGGCCTATCCGCTCGGCACGCGTCATCATGTGGCGCATGGCCTCGCCTGCGCCGTGATCTTCCCGCACACGCTGGCTTTCAACATGCCCGCGGTGGAAGAGAAGACGGTCGCGGTGCTGGCCGCGCTTGGCTTGCCGCAGCAGCGGGATGCAAAGCACGCCTTCGATGCGACCTACCAGTTCTGCAAGAATCTCGGCATCGAGATGCGGCTGTCCGCGCTCGGCGTGCCCAAGAGCGATCTCGGCGTGATGGCCGACGAGGCGCACGCCATCCGCCGCCTGCTCGACAACAACCCGCGTGATCTCAGCCGGGACGCGATCCTGAACATGTACGAGGCCGCGTTCTAACACGCTCGCGGCGCGCGGCACCCAATCAACAACACAGTGAAAGTAGAGGAAACTTCGATGCGATCGATGTGGCTTGGTCTTGTGTCGGCAGTGCTGCTGGCGACGTCACCGGCGAAGGCGCAGGACGGCTATCCGTCCAAGCAGGTGACGGTGATCGTCCCCTTCGCCGCCGGCGGCACCGCCGACATCTTCGCGCGCATGGTGTCCAACCATCTGCAAGTGAAGCTCGGCAAGCCGTTCGTGGTCGAGAATATCGGCGGCGCCGGCTCGATCCTCGGCGTGACGCGGCTGGCGAAATCGGCGCCCGACGGCATCACGCTCGGCCTTGCCAGCACCTCCGCGCTCGCGATCAATCCCTCGCTGTACGGGCCGAAGCTGAGCTACCAGCCGGACAAGGATCTGACGCCGGTCGCGCAGATCAGCGTCGTGCCCAACGTCCTCGTGGTCAATCCCAACAAGATCAAGGCGCGCACCGTGCCGGAGCTGATTGCCTATCTCAAGGCGAATCCGGACAAGGTCTCGTTCGGCTCGGCCGGCGTCGGTACATCGCAGCATCTCGCCGCCGAGCTGTTTCAGCAGATGACCGGCACCAAGATGGTGCACGTGCCCTACAAGGGCTCGAGCCAGATGCTGACGGACCTGCTCAGCGGCCAGATCGATCTTGCCTTCGATAACGTGCCGCTGCTGCTGCCGCAGGTGAAGACCGGGCAGCTCGCGATGCTGGCGACCGCAACGCCCAAGCGCGCCGATTTCGATCCGCAAGTGCCGGCGGTCGCCGAATTCCTGCCCGGCTTCGAGGCCGTCGCCTGGCATGGCTTCTTCGTTCCGGCCGGCACGCCGAAGCCGATCGTCGAAAAGCTCTCCGCCGAGATCCGCGCCTTCATGCAGCAGCCGGAGACGGTGCAGAAGATGGCCGAGCTCGGCGCGACCGCCGTCGCGGTCGATTCCGAGCCCTTCAAGGCCTACATCGCCTCCGAGACCGAGCGTTGGAAGAAGGTGATCGAGGCCGCGAACATCAAGATGGACTAGGGGCGAGGGAGATCGGGCGGGGCGGAAATCCCAATCCCTTCAACGTGATTCCAGCGTGAATTGATCCTGTTCGGGAGCGACGAGCCGCGATCCGTCGGTCGGATGTGCCGTGGGGAGGTGCGAGCACGGTCGGCAGGCAGCTCCACCGTCGCGGTATCAGGGGGTCATATTCAATTCACGGGCCGTTCACGTTCCGCTTCGCCTCGCCCGCCTATGTTGCGCCCTTGACCGAAGGATCGCGCAACTTGGCATAGGAGGGACGCGTCATGACTGTCCTGCTGAGAAACACCTTCAAGGCCTGGATCGACCGTGCGCCGGGTGCACCGCCCAAGCTGGTCATGGTCGGCGACGTCAGGGTGCCGACCAACGGCTGGCAGGCCCGCCTGACCAAGCGCTCGCCGCAGGGCATCAATCCGAAGATCCTGATCCTCGACGTGAGCGCGCAGCAGCCGAGCGGCGAAGCGCTGGAGGGGATCACCACGATCCCGCTGCGCTACGAGGAAAGCCCGCCGCAGGACGAATACGGCCAGGTTATGATCGCGCACGGCAGGGGCGAGATCGTCGTCAACATCGGACGCCCGAACTAGGCCTCCATCCGGGCGCGCTGCGGCCTCGCGCCTGGGCCATTAGCCTTACCGGTCAAGGTTGACGCGACATCGCGCTCACATCGCAGGCGCCCGATCGCTATATTTTCAGGGCCTAAACAGTAACCCGCGTCTTGAGAGTACGATGTCCCGTTCCCTTGAATTGATCGTCGAAGGCTATGTGCGGCTGAACGACCGCGATGCGCTTCACGACATCCTGGCGCACCGGCAGGATCTCCTGCGGCAGCTGGTCTCGGTCACCGGCGTCGATCCGAAGCAGGCCATCGCGCAGGTCAGCGAGGAGATCACGATCATCGAGGCCGGCCTCGCCACCCTCGCGCCGGACTAGGGCGTTTCCGGTCCACCCGAAGGTCAACAGACCGGTGCACCGTAGCGCTTGCCAGTCTAGAGGCGAGCGGTTAGAACGCTTCCACGCCTGAGCCGTGATTTGCGCCAAACGCGCTTCCGGCCACAGTCGGACAAATCAGTAAGACATTGAATTTGTTCGACTATTCCGTTGGGGAATGGTGTAACGGTAGCACAACAGACTCTGACTCTGTTTGTCTTGGTTCGAATCCAGGTTCCCCAGCCAGTTCCGGGCGCATTCCCAGCTTCTGTTTGACCCCGCTCCCCGGTTGCGAAATTCGCTCCGCGCACCGCCGCTCGCGACGGTTTGCCTCATCTGAGCCCGGTCGGATCGCCGCCGGCTCCATCGTCCTTGGGACACACAACCCAAGGAGATCCGAAATGCGCTATGTCGATGGTTTCGTGCTAGCCGTGCCCAAGGACAAGATCGAGGCCTACAAGGCGCTGGCGCGAACGGCCTGCGCGGTCTGGATGGAGCACGGCGCACTCGATTATATCGAGTGCATCGGCGACGACGTGCCCTATGGCGAGCTGACCTCGTTTCCGCGCGCGGTGATGGCGAAGGAGGACGAGGTGGTCGTGTTCTCCTGGATCATCTACCGCGATCGCGAGACCCGCGATGCCGTCAACAAGAAGGTGATGGCGGATGCGCGGCTGAAGGGCGGCGACATGCCGTTCGACGGCAAGCGCATGATCTATGGCGGCTTCACGACGCTGCTTCAGGCGCACTCGCCGTAGCGCAAGGCGGCCGGTTGAGGCGGCTGTCGGGCAGGCTTTGCCCGACGAACCTCGCGATCCCGATTGGCACAATGCCTCGACTGGCTGGCGCGGGGCGATCAGCCGCGCCGCTTCCGGCCGCGCTTGACGGCGCGCTTTCTCGGCGCGCGCCGCTCGCCTCGACCTGCCTCGGCTACGCTCCATGGAATTTTCGCCTTGAGCTGTTCCCTGGCGCCGACGAGGTTGGGGGTCTGGCTGTATTTGAGGCGGCGGAGCTTGGCCGCAACCAGATCGCTCAATTCCTGGAACGACGGATTGGTGCCGCCATCGCGCTGCTCCCGCAACACCTTTGCCATGCAGAACGTATAGGCGCCGTACGACGTCACGCCGTCGCGATATTCGTAGGAGAGCTGCTCCTCCTGGCAGGCCTCGAGCAGGATCGGCAGATAAGGGCCGTGATGTCCGAGCTCGGCTCTTATCTTGTTGTAGTCCTTGTCGGGTTTGGTGCGGAGCGCCATGCCGCGCCCGAGCCGCTGCGTCGCCCCGTTGCGGCCGACATAGTCGGCGCCGTTCCTGCGCTTGCTCAGGCTCTCGTTCAGCGGCTTGAAGTCGCGCGGCACCCACATGCCTTCGCTCGCCTCCCATCGCAGCGCCCGGTGACGGATATCGTCGGGCGGCGTGAGGCCACGGATGCGCGGGCCGCCGTCGCGCGTCATGCCGCCGGAATGGCAGCAATCGAGCATGGCGACGAAATAGCTGTCATATGGCAGCTGCGAGTAGAGCTGAGCGAACTGGCGGTCCAGGATGGCGTGCTCGGGCGTCCAGTCGAAATCATAGGGCACCAGGCACTCGTCGACGCGATCCGGCGTGCCGGCCGGACTGTATCTGGGCATCTGGGCGCCGTGGCCCGAGTAGAACAGCATGCGTTCGTCGTCCTTGCGCACGCCGTCGAGCAGCCAGTGCAGCCGCTCCATGATGCCTTGCGTCGTCGCGCGCTCGTTGAGCACGACGCGGATTTCGTCGGCCTTGAAACCGCTTTCCTGGAGCACCGAGCTCATCAGGAACACGTCGTTGACGCAGCCTTCGAGCCGGTTGGCAGGATCGGGATAGTCGTTGATGCCGATCAAGAGGGCGCGGCGGGTCGGCCTTGCATCGATGCGCGCGACCTCGCGCACGGCGCCGACGATCGAGCGCGATGTCGGCACCGGGACCACGTCGTGCCAGACGGTGGCGACGGTCTCGGGACGCGAAAGGTACCAGGTCGCGTTGTGATTCAAGACGTCGTTGGGGACGTCGAACGGCGTCAGCACCTGCTGGAAATTGTCCGCGGCGATCTCGAGCGGGTAGGTGAGGACGCGATCCTCCCGGTTGAACAGGTGGTACCATTTCCGGCACGGAAGGTCCTTGATGCGGCCGGCGAAGATGTCGCGCACCGCGGGATTGCCGATCTGCGAGCCGAACGTGACGAAGACCTTGTCCCTGATCGCATTCGGATTGCGCACGAACGTGTCGTAGCAGATCAGCGAGCCGAGGCTGTGAGCGAGGACGACGTCGTAATTGCCGCTCTTCAACTTGTCGAGCACGGTGCTGCGAAGCGTGGTCTGCAACTGCTCATCCACCGACCACTGGGCGACCATGCCCGCGGTCCATCTGATCAGGGTCGGAACGTCTTCGAGGCTGCGCGTGCCCGCGACGAGATCTCCGATCCCGTGGACGGTCGCGCTCGCCAGCAGCTTGGCCAGTGCGACGCCGTAGGTGACGAGGTTCGGCGGGTTCTTGTCGAACAGCTCGTCATAGGAGAGGAAGTCGATGGCCGGGTTGAGGCTCTGATCGACGGACTGGACCGCGCGTATGATCGCCTCGGACCACGATTTTCGAAACTCGGCGTCGATCTCGGCATGGCCGACGCCGTGAACGCAAAGCAATGAAAGTCTTGTGCTCAAATGAACCTCCCGAAAAATACAACCTTACATTGCCGTCGGAGCGGACTCAAGCTACAGCCGGATAGACTGGCGCGACGACTTGTCTCGGAAAGCCTTGTCTCGGTGAGGCGCAGGGGCGTGCCCCGCATGCTGCGGAACGGGCTACCAGCGAACCGGCGCCACGGTGCTTGGTGCGTTTTGTGCCGCAGCAACGGCGCCGGGATTGCCACGGCGATAGCCGCGTTCACGTGACGGTTGTCGGGGAAATATCGAGCGACGCCAGATAGAATGCGGGTTACTCCGCGCGCAGCATCGTCTCACCCCGTTGCACCTTGCCGGTGTCCGGCCGCCATGCCATCCTCCCATGGCCAGGCATAAACAAACGGAAGCGGGCACTTAGCCACGGCTTCCAAAAAACCTTGGTCGGGGAAACCCTTTGGGAGGTCTGATTTCATGAATTTGAAGCATGTCACCGGGCTGCTTTGCGTAGCCGCGATGTCGCTTGCGCTGGCGTCCGCCGCGCAGGCGCAGGACAAGGTCGTCAAGATCGGCGTGATCATGCCGATGTCCGGCGGCACCGCCTCGATCGGCGCGCACGCCAAGGCGGCGCTCGATGTCGCAACCGACATCATCAACAACGCTCATCCCGAGCTCGGCAATTTCCCGCTGGCGAAGAACGCGGGCCTTGCCGGCCTCGGGGGCGCCAAGGTCGAGGTGATCATCGCCGACAACCAGGGCAACCCGGCAACCGGCCAGAACCAGGCGCTGCGTCTGATCACCGAAGAGAAGGTCGCGGCCGTGTTCGGCTCCTATCAGTCCGGCGTGACGCTGACCTCGAGCGCGATCGCCGAGAAATACGGCGTGCCATTCCTCAATTCCGAGTCGGTTGCCGCCAATCTCACCGAGCGCGGCTTCAAATGGTTCTTCCGGACTACGCCGATCGCCACCGACTTTGCCAAGATTTATGTCGACTTCCTCGCCGACATCAAGGCGCAGGGGGCCAAGACCGAGAGCGTCGCGATCGTCCACGACAACACCGAATACGGCACCTCGGTCGCGAACACGATCGCCGGCGCCTTCAAGGACAAGGGCCAGCCGATCGCGCTCGACGTCGCCTATCCCGTCAACGCGACCGACGTGCAGGGCCAGGTGCTCCAGCTCAAGGACAAGAAGCCCGACGTCGTCATCATGATCAGTTACACGTCGGACGCGATCCTGTTCGCCAAGACCATGCAGTCGCTCGACTACAAGCCGGCCGTGCTGCTCGCCGACGATGCCGGCTATTCCGATCCGTCCTTCACCAAGGCGGTCGGCAAGATCTCGCAGGGCGTCTTCAACCGCTCGTCCTGGGTCGTTGGTCCCTCGGGCTCGCCGTCCGCCATCATCGCCGACATGTACAAGAAGAAGAGCGGCGAGGACATGGACGACACGGTCGCCCGCCAGATGCAGGGCTTCTTCGTGCTGGCCGACGCCATCGACCGCGCCGGCTCGACCGAGCCTGCCAAGATCCAGGCCGCGCTGAAGGCGACGGACCTGAAGCCCGAGCAGCTCATGATCGGCTACAAGGGCGTCAAGTTCGACGACAAGGGCCAGAACATCCTCGCCTCCGGCGCCATCATCCAGCTCCAGGACGGCGAGAACTACGTTGCGGTGTGGCCGAAGGCCAATGCCGAGAAGCCGCCGGTGCTGCCCTACAAGGGCTGGTGAAGTTGTTTTGACGGCGGGGCACGCCCCGCCGTTTCCCAGATGATTTGATCAGAGCAACGCGGCTCATGTCCTTCGTCCTCGTGCAGGTGATCGTCGGCGGGCTTCTGCTTGGCGCCGTCTACGCCCTGTTTTCGTCCGGCCTCACGCTGGTGTGGGGCATGATGAACATCGTCAATTTTGCGCATGGCGACTTCGTCATGCTCGGCATGTACGTCGCCTATGTCGTCTACACGTTGATGGGAGGAGGGCCCATCGTCGGCGCGCCGCTGGCGATGCTCGTGCTCGCGACCTTGGGCGTCGTGGTCTATTTCGGCCTGATCCGCGACATCATGAAGGGGCCGATGCTGGCCCAGATCCTCGGCACCTTCGGGCTTGCGCTGTTGCTACGCTATTCCGTGTTCTGGTGGTTCGGCGCCAATTTCCTGTCGATGCCGCCGAACATCGTCGGCGGCACCTATGCATTTGCGGGCCTGCGCATCGAGGCCTCGCGGCTGCTGGCCGGTGTCGTCGCGCTGCTGGTGACGCTCGGCCTGCATCTCTTGCTGACGCGCACCTCGCTCGGCTCCAAGATGCTGGCGGTGGCGGAGGACCAGACCGCGGCCCAACTCATGGGCATCCGGCCCGACAGCATGCAGGCGATCGCCTGGGCGATCGCGGCGGGCGCCACGGGGCTCGCCGGCGCGCTGATCGCGAACTTCTTCTACATCGTGCCGACCGTCGGCGAGACCCTCGCCATCGTCGCCTTCGTCACGGTGTCGCTCGGCGGCTTCGGCAGCGTGCCGGGCGCGCTCGTCGCGGGGCTCCTGATCGGAGTGATCGAGTCGCTCTCCGGCTATCTGATCGGCGCGGTCTACAAGGACATCGTCGTCTACGTGCTGTTCCTGTTCTTCCTCTGGTTCCGGCCGCAAGGCTTGATGGGTAAGTCCTGATGGGGAAGATGTGATGCGGCGCTGGATCTGGCTCTCGGCCGTCGCGGCCTTCGCGATCGCCTATCCGCTGCTGCTGTCCTCGCCGTTCCAGCAGCGCCTCGGCGCGCTGGTGCTGCTCTATGCCATCGCGGCATCCGCCTGGAACATCGTCGGCGGCTATGCCGGGCAGGTCTCGGTCGGCCATGTCGTGTTCTTCGGCTGTGGCGCCTATGCCGCGATGGGGTCGTACGCCAAATTCGGCCTGTCGCCGCTGTTCGGCATCCCCGGCGGCATCGTGCTGGCGGTCGGGCTCGCAGCCATCGTCGGCGTGCCGACGCTGCGGCTGTCGGGCCATTATTTCAGCATGGCGACGATCGCCGTCGCCGAGACCATGCGGCTGATCGTCACCAACACCGAATGGCTGGGCGCGGCCGTCGGTCTCTCGGGGCCAGCCGTGCCGCGCAATATCTTCGATCTCTCCTTCCTGTCGTCGCTGCCGTATTACTATCTCTTCCTCGCCGTCCTCGTGATCACGCTGCTGATCACCTGGTGGATGACCAACAGCCGGATGGGATTTTACCTGCGCGCAATCAAGGATTCCGAACGTGCCGCGCGCTCGCTCGGCGCGCCGGCCAGCCGCACGAAACTTTACGCCTACATGCTGAGCGCGGCGCTGACGAGCGTCGCCGGCGCGCTCTACGCGATGATGTTCGGCTTCGTCGATCCCGAGTCCGGCCTCGGCATCCTGATCTCGGTGAAAATCCTGATCATGGCGGCGCTGGGCGGGGCAGGGCTGCTGTTCGGTCCGCTCGTGGGCGCCGCGATCCTGGTGCCGCTGGAGGAGATCTCGAACAGCTGGCTCGGCGGCAAGGGCGCCGGCCTGACCTTCGTGGTCTATGGCGCGATCATCGTGCTGATCGCGCGCTTCCAGCCCGGCGGTCTGCTCAGCCTGCTCACGGGACGGAGCAAACACAAGACGGACAAGGGAGCAGGCCATGCTCCTTGAAGCGCGCGGGATCACAAAGGCATTCGGCAGCTTCAAGGCGGTGGACGATGCCTCCGTGACCCTGGAGCAGGGCGACATTCTCGGCCTGATCGGTCCGAACGGCGCCGGAAAATCCACCTTCTTCAACTGTCTCACCGGCGACCTCCAGGCCACCTCCGGCCGCGTGCTGTTCGCGGGGAGCGACATCACCGGCTTCACGCCGGAGCAGCGCGCCGGCCTCGGTCTGGCCCGTACCTTCCAGGTGCCGCAGACATTCGAGGGCATGACGGTGCTCGAGAACGTCATGATCGGCGCGTTCCTCCGCACCTCGCATCGCAAGGAGGCCGAAGCGAAATCGCAGGCCGTGCTGGAGCGCGTCGGCATGAGCCGCCTTGCGGATGCGCCGGCGCGCTCGCTCGGCACGCCCGGCCGCAAGCGGCTGGAGATTGCCCGCGCGCTTGCGACCGAGCCGAAGGTGCTGCTGCTCGACGAGGCCATGGCCGGTCTCAATGCGAACGAGGTGAAGCTCGCGATCGATCTCGTCCGCGACATCCACCGCTCCGGCATCACGCTCGTCATCGTCGAGCACATCATGGAAGTGATCATGTCGCTGGCGAGCCGCGTGATGGTGTTTCATCAGGGCAAGGAGATCGCCCGCGGCTCGCCGCGCGAGGTCACGTCGAACCCGGCGGTGATCGCGGCCTATCTCGGCACGCGCGCAGCCAAGGCTGCCGCAGGCCATACGCCGGTCGAGCTGATGGGCGGGCCGGACCTATGAGCGGAGCGCTGCTGCGGATCGAGCACCTCGAAGTGCGCTACGGCGACCTCATCGGCGTCTCCGACGTGTCGCTGGAGGTGCCCGAGGGCAGCGTCGTCGCGCTGCTCGGCTCCAATGGGGGCGGCAAGACCACGACGCTGAATGCGATCGCCGGCCTCATTCCTGTGCATTCCGGCAAGATCAGCTTTCGCGGCGAAGAGATCGCCGGCCAGAAGGCCTTTGCGATCGTGCGCAAGGGGCTTGCGCTGTCGCCGGAAGGCTGGCGGCTGTTCGTGCAGCAGAGCGTCGAGAGCAATCTGCTGCTCGGTGCGACGCCGCTGCACGACAGGTCGCGCCAGGCCACGCTGCTCGAACGCGTCTACGAAATCTTTCCGCGCCTGAAAGAGCGCCGCAACCAGCGCGCCGGCACCATGTCCGGCGGCGAGCGGCAGATGCTCGCGGTCGGCCGCGCGTTGATGAGCGACCCGAAGCTGTTGATGCTCGACGAGCCCTCGCTCGGCCTCGCGCCGGCGGTGGTCGAATCCATGTACGAGACGTTTGGCCGCCTGCATCGCGAGGGCCTGACCATCCTGCTCGCCGAGCAGTCGATCGAGCTCGCGCTGGAAGTCTCGGACTTTGCCACCGTGCTCCAGGTCGGCAAGAGCGTGCTGTCCGGCACGGCGGCCGCGCTTGCAGAGGACCCGCAGGTGCAGAAGGCCTATCTCGGGGTGGACTGACCGAGCTCCGCCTGGAGCAGCAGCAACAGGCAGCCGGCGAGCCGCGTCTCCATCTCTTTCGATGCAAGCGACAGCGGCCCGGGATCGTTGAGGATCGCGTTCACCAGCGTGCCCAGCACGACCTGGAAGCCGAAGGCGATGGTGCGGGTCTTTGCTGCCTTGCGACCCCTGCCCATGGCCGGGAGCAGGAGAGGGGTGGCGCGCGCGGTCGTCGCCTGGGCGAGGGCCTTGAACGGTGTCCACTTGTCCGGGCGGGTGTCGTCGTGCTGGAGCGCGGCGCGCAGCACGCCTTCATGGTTGCGCATCCAGGCGATGATGCCACCGACGATCAGATGGCAGAGCTTGTCGAGGCTCGTATCGGGCGACGGTCGCCTGATTTCACTAAGCCGCTGCTCGCCGTCGCGCGCGGCAAGCGCCATCAGCGCGTTGAAATAGGCTTCCTTGCTCTCGAAGCGGCTATAGAAGGCGCCGACGGTGGCGCCGACTTCGCTGCAGAGCGCCTCGATCGAGAGCTCGGCAAGGCTGCGAGTCCGTAGCATGTCGGCGCCGGCGCGCAGCAGCGCCAGCGTGGTCTCGCGGCTGCGCTTCTGGCGCGACGGGGCGACGCCGGGCAGGTCGAAGTCGCGAACTTCGGGCTCTGAACGTGGCCTCATCCGTGCTTGCATCCGGCCTAAATCATAACCATAATTCGGATTATAGTTTTAGCCACGGCCAAGCTGCGGGTCAACCGCGAGAGCCGGGTCAGGGAGGAGCAGATGAGCGCAGGCAGCACCGCGCCGTTCAGCGGCATCGTCGGCAAGACGGTTGCGGAGTCAAAACCCTGGTGGCCGGAGGCCGTGAAGCCGCCCGAGGGCGCGCCGAACATCCTCGTCGTGTTGTTCGACGACGTCGGCTTCTCCGATTTCGGCTGCTACGGCTCGGCGATCAGGACGCCGACCATTGACAGGCTCGCCGCGGAGGGCCTGCGTTACTCCGGCTTCCACACCACGGCGATGTGCTCGACCACGCGCGCGGCGCTGCTGACCGGGCGCAACCATCATTCGGTCGGCGTCGGTTGTCTCGCCAATTTCGACTCGGGCTATCCCGGGTACCGCGGCAAGATCGCGCGCGAGGCGGGAACGCTCGCCGAGATGCTGCGCGTGCACGGCTATCGCAATTACATGGTCGGCAAATGGCACGTCACGCCGCTGACCGAGAGCGGCGCCACCGGCCCGTTCGACGGCTGGCCTTTAGGGCGCGGGTTCGACCGCTTCTACGGCTTTCTCGATGCCGAGACCGATCAGTACGCGCCTGAGCTCGTCTCCGACAACACGCATATTGATCCGCCGGGCACTTATGCCGACGGCTATCATCTGACCGAGGACCTGATCGACCAGGCCATCCGCTTCATCGGCGACCACCAGGCCGATCGGCCGGAGATTCCCTGGCTCACCTGGATCGCGCTCGGCGCCTGTCACGCGCCGCATCAGGCGCCCGCTGATATCATCAGGAGCTATGATGCTGCCTTCGCGCACGGCTGGGACGTCGAGCGCGAGCAGCGTCTCGCGCGCCAGAAGGCGATGGGACTGGTGCCGCCGGACACGCGGATGCCGGCGCGCAACGATGGGGTGAAAGCATGGGACGAGCATTCGGCCGACGAGCGCCGCGTCTTCACCCGCCTGCAGGCGGCCTTCGCCGGCATGCTCGACCATTCCGATCGGCATCTTGCACGCCTCGTCGCGTTCCTGGACACAGCCGGCATCCGCGACAACACGGTCATCATCGTGATGTCCGACAATGGCGCGAGCCAGGAGGGCGGGCCGCTCGGCTTTGTCAACGCGATGGGGCCGTTCAACTTCAAGCCGGAGCCGATCGCCGAAAAACTCGCCCGCATCGACGACATCGGCGGGCCCGACACCCACAGCAATTTCCCGCATGGCTGGGCGATGGCGTCCAATACGCCGCTGCGCCGCTACAAGCAGAACACCCATGGCGGCGGCATCCGCGATCCCTTCGTCATCAACTGGCCGAAGCGCATCGCGGCGAAGGGCGAGCTGCGGCACCAATTCGTGCACGCCTGCGATCTTACGCCGACGCTGCTGGAGCTGATCGGCATCGAGTCGCCGAGCATGATCATGGGCTGCCGGCAGATGCCGCTGGAAGGCGAGAGCTTCGCGCGCTCGATCAATGATGCGGCCGCGCCCTCAAAAAGCTCGCCGCAATATTTCGAGATGTTCGGTCATCGCGGTCTCTGGCAGGCCGGATGGAAGGCCGTCGCCTTTCATCCATCAGGCACACCGTTCGGGAACGACAAATGGGAGCTTTTCCATCTCGACGAGGATTTCTCTGAGACCAATGACCTCGCGCTCAAAGAGCCGGAGCGGCTGGCAAAGATGATTGCGACATGGTGGGACGAAGCCGAGAAGCACAAGGTGCTGCCGCTCGACGACCGCTTCGGGCCGCGCTTTGCCGAGAATGCCGCGCGCTTCCACGGCGCGCGCCATCATTTTGTCTTCCATGCCGGCATGGGCCACGTGCCGACCGACGTCGCGCCCGACGTGCGCAGCCGCAGCTACACGATCGAGGCGCATGTCGAGATCGAGGAGCGGGGGGCCGATGGCGTGCTGATCTCGCATGGCGATGCGACGTCCGGCTACAGCCTCTACGTCAAGGATGGACACCTCGTGCACGACCTCAACATCGGCGGCAGCCACCAGATCGTGCGGTCGGATCGCAAGGTGCCGTCAGGCGCGCGCCGGCTCGGCGTGCACGTCGAGCGCCTCGTGCGCAAGGAGCCGCCCGCCAAGGGCTCGCGCACTGGCGTCACCGAATACACGCTTTTGATCGACGGCGAGAAGGCGGGCTCGCTCCAGACCCAGCTCGGCTTCCACACGCTGATCTCGTGGTCCGGCCTCGACATCGGCCGCGACCGCGGCAGCCCGGTCTCGCATTACGAGGCGCCGTTCGAATTCGAGGGAAGGCTGCAGCGCGTCACCGTCACCATGCACCACGACCAGAAGCTCGACGGCGATGCCGTCGGCAATGCGCAGATGGCGCGGCAGTGAGGGAAAACCGGTGTCATGCCCCGCGGAGGCGGGGCATCCAGTACTCCGAGCCAGCGCGGCTAGAGTCGAGCTGCCGCGGCGTACTGGATCGCCCGCCTTCGCGGGCGATGACAGCGCCCCTTACTTGATCTTGTCGTAGGCCGCCGCGAAATCGTTCAGCGGCATCGGGATCGCGATCGTCTCCTTGGCCATGTTCTGGAAGGAGACCTTGAGCTGCTTGCCCGAGCGCAGGGCCGCGAGCAGGTCCGCCCCGATCGGCGTCGAGGCGTAGCAGCCGCGGTTCTCGCAGGTCTGGATCTGGAGGTCGAACGACTTGCCCTCGTCGACCTGGAGCTTGGCGCCGACGGGCAGGTTGAGGCCGAGCGGCAATTGCAGCAGCGCGATCGGCGTGCGGGTGTCGGGTGCGATGCGGATGTTGATGAGGACGACGGTCTGGCCGGTCTTGGTCAGCACCGCGTTCTGCTCCATCGCGCATTCGAGCGGCGCATCGCGGCTGGCGCTGGTGCAGCGGACAATCCAGCCCGGCTGTCCCGGGGTGCCTTCTGCCGGTTGCTGCGTCGGGGCGGGAGCGGGCTGTGCGGCGGCGGGCTGTGCGGCGGCGGCTGGGGCAGGGGCTGCGTTCTTCTTGGCGCCCTGCTGGGCATGCGCGGCACCCGTCGACAACAGGACAGCAGCGGCGAGGGCGACAAGTCTGGATTGCATGAGCATGGCGAAACCGCGTTGGCGTGAACCAGGGGTCTCGCTGTAGCGTCGCGGGAGCCGCGACGCAAGCTTACTCGGCGGCTTGCTTGACGCTGCCGTGCTCTGGCGTCTCGTGGCCTTCGCCGTCACCCGTGCGGCCCCAGCCCGAGAACCAGTTGTTGAGCTCATCGAGATAGAGATAGACCACCGGGGTGGTGAACAGCGTCAGCGCCTGGCTGACGATCAGGCCGCCGACCATGGCGTAGCCGAGCGGTTGGCGGATTTCGGCGCCGGTGCCGTGGCCGAGCATCAAGGGCACGCCGCCGAGCAGCGCGGCCATCGTCGTCATCATGATCGGGCGGAAGCGGAGCAGCGCGGCCTGCCGGATCGATTCCGCCGGCGTCTTGTGTTCGTCGCGCTCGGCGGCGATGGCGAAGTCGACCATCATGATGCCGTTCTTCTTCACGATGCCGATCAGGAGGATGATGCCGATCAACGCGATGAGGCTGAAGTCGAAGCCGGCCGCCATCAGGATCGCGAGCGCGCCGACGCCGGCCGAGGGCAGGGTCGACAGAATCGTGATCGGATGGATGTAGCTCTCGTAGAGGATGCCGAGGATCAGATAGACCACGACGAGCGCGGCGAGGATCAAGAGCGGCACGGTGCCGAGCGACTGCTGGAACGCCTGCGCGGTGCCCTGGAAGCTCGAGTTCAGCGTCGGCGGCGCGCCGAGATCGGCCATCGCCTTCTGCACGGCCTCGGTGGCCTGGCCGAGCGCGACGCCCTGGGCGAGGTTGAAGCTGATCGTGATCGCCGGGAACTGGCCCTGGTGGCTGATCGAGAGCGGACGGACCGGATCGGTGGTCCAGGTCGCAAACGTCGAGAGCGGCACCTGGTCGCCGGTCAGCGGCGATTTCAGGTACAGCTTGTCCAGGCTGTCGAGGCTGCCCTGCATCTCCGGCAGGATCTCGAGGATCACCTTGTAGGTGTTGAGCTGGGTGAAATACTGCGTCACCTGCCGCTGTCCGAACGCGTCATACAGCGTGTCGTCGATCAGCTGCGGCTGGATGCCGTAGCGAGAGGCGGTGTCGCGGTTGATCTTGAGCTGGACCGTGGTGCCCTGGGTCTGCTGGTCGGTCGCGACGTCGCGCAACTCCGGCAGCGTCTGCATCTTGGCTAGGATTTTCGGCGCCCAGTCGTTGAGCTCGGCGAGATCGGCGTCCTGCAGGGTGAACTCGAACTGCGTACGCGTCGGCCGGCCGCCGAGCCGGACGTCCTGCGCCGCCTGCATGTAGAGGCGGGCGCCGGACACCTTCTCGAGCTTGGGACGCAGCCGCGCGATGATCTGCTGCGCCGAGGCCTCGCGCTCGTTGCGCGGCTTCAGGGTGATGAACATGTTGCCGTTGTTGCCGGCGCGGCCGCTGCCGCCGATGTTCATCGCGATGGTGGCGACGTCGGGATCCTCCATCACAATCTTGCCGAGCTCGACCTGCCGCCGCTGCATCTCCTTGAACGAAATGTCCTGCGAGGCTTCGGAGGTCGCGGTGATCAGGCCGACGTCCTGCTGCGGGAAGAAGCCCTTCGGGATCAGCACGAACAGGTAGACCGAGAGGCCGAGCGTGGCGAAGAAGATCACGAGCGTGGTGCGCCGCCAGGCCAGCGCATGGTCGAGCCCATATTCGTAGCCGCGCAGCATGGCGTCGAAGGCGCGCTCGCTCCATTGGTAGAACTTGCCGTGGGTCACCTCGCCATGGGCGCGCAGGAAGCGCGAGGCCATCATCGGCGTCAGCGTCAGCGACACGAACATCGAGACGAAGATCGTCATCGCCAGCACGACGGCGAATTCGCGGAACAGGCGGCCGATGATGCCGCCCATCAGCAGCAGCGGGATCAGCACCGCGACCAGCGAGACGCTGATCGACACGATGGTGAAGCCGATTTCCTTGGAACCGCGGAAGGCCGCCGCCATCGGCGATTCGCCTTCCTCGATGTAGCGCGTGATGTTTTCCAGCATCACGATGGCATCGTCGACGACGAATCCGACCGCGATGGTGAGCGCCATCAGCGACAGATTGTCGAGCGAATAGCCGAACACCCACATCAGGGCGCAGGCGCCCAGCAGCGCCAGCGGAACCGTGACGGTGGGAATGACCGTCGCCCAGAAGCTGCGCAGGAAGATGAAGATGACCATGACCACGAGCGCGATGGTCAGGAGCAGCGTGAACTGCACGTCCTCGACCGCGGCGCGGATGGTGGTGGTGCGGTCGCTGATGAGCTCGATCTTGATCGCGGGCGGGATCGCCGCCACGAGGCGGGGCAGGGTCGCCTTGATCCGGTCGACGGTCTCGATGACATTGGCGCCCGGCTGCTTGAAGATCACCAGGAACACGCCGCGCTTGCCGTTGGCCCAGGCCGCCTGCTTGGCGTCTTCGGCGCCGCTGACCGCCTGGCCGATGTCGCGTATGCGCAACGGACCGCCGTTGCGATAGGCGATGATGACGTCGTTCCAGTCCTTGGACTGGGTCAGCTGGTCGTTGGCGTAGATCGTGTAGGCGCGCTTCTCGCCGTCGATATTGCCCTTGGGGCTGTCGACCGTGGTGATCGCGATCTGGCTGCGCACGTCCTCCATCGACAGGCCCTTGGCCACCAGCTTTGCCGGATCGACCTGGATGCGGATCGAGGGTTTCTGCTGGCCGCCGATGAAGACCTGGGCGACGCCGGAGAGCTGGCTGATCTGCTGGGCGAGCTGGGCGTCGACGGCATCGCTGACGGTGGTCAGGGGCAGCGTCTCGGACGTTGCCGACAGCAGCAGGATCGGCGCGTCGGCCGGGTTGACCTTGCGGTAGGTCGGCGGCGAGGGCAGGTTTTTCGGCAGCTGGCCGCTGGCGGCGTTGATCGCGCCCTGCACGTCGTTGGCGGCGCCGTCGATGCTGCGATTGAGATCGAACTGGATGGTGATCGAGGCGGTGCCGAGATAACTCGTCGAGGTCATCTGGGCGATGCCGGGAATCTGCGCGAACTGGCGCTCCAGCGGCTGGGCCACCGACGAGGCCATGGTCTCGGGGCTGCCGCCCGGCAAATTGGCGGTGATCTGGATGGTCGGGAAGTCCACCTGCGGCAGCGGCGCGACCGGCAGCAAGGGGTAAGCAACGAGACCGACAAAGAGAATGCCGGCCATCAGCAGCGAGGTGCCGATGGGATAACGGATGAAAGGTGCCGAAATCCCGCCCTCGGTCATTCCCGTCGTACCTTGTTCTGGGCCGGATCCGAGCTCGCCACCGTCGTCGAGACGAGGCTTCCGGGCTGCACCTTGAATTGACCGCCGGTGATGACCTGCTGGCCGGGGCTCAAGCCTTCGTCCACGACCGAACGTCCGTCGATGGCGTAGCTGACCTTGATCTTGTGCACTTCGGCCTTGTTGTCCTGGTTGACGGTATAGGCGTAGAGGCCGTTGGTGGAATGCTGAACCGCGTCATCCGGGACCACGGTCGCATCCTTCAGCGTCCGCACCAAGAGGCGCGTCGACACCGACTGGCCCGGCCACAGCGCGTGGTCCTTGTTGTCGAACACCGCCTTGAGCCGAATAGTCCCGCTGCTCGTGTCGACCTGGTTGTTGATGACCGCGAGCTTGCCCTCGGCCAGCGTCTTCTTGCCGTCGGTGGTGAAGGCGATCACCTTGAGCGCGCCGGCCTTCTGGCCCTCGCTGATATAGGGAAGCTGGTCCTCCGGCGCGGTGAAGATCACCGAGATCGGCTCGACCTGCGAGATCATGACGATGCCGGTCTGCGAGGACGCGTTGACGATGTTGCCGATGTCGACCTGGCGCAGTCCCGCGACGCCGGTGATCGGCGACTTGACCTGGGTGTAGTCGAGCTGGGTCTGGGCGTTGTCGATCGCGGCCTCGTCGGCAGCGATCTGCGCGGTGAGCTGGGCGACGGTGGAGCGCTGGGTGTCGACCCGTTGCGCGGTCGCGAATTCGCCGAGCTTCATGGCGCGCTGGAGCTCGAGATTGGCATTGGCCAGATTGGCCTCGTCCTGCGCCTTCTTGGCCTTGGCCTGGTCGAGCGCGGCCTGGTAGGGACGGGGATCGATCGAGACCAGAATGTCACCTTCCTTGACGATCTGGCCCTCTTTGAATTCGAGCTTGTCTATCTGGCCGTCGACCCGGGTGCGGACCTGGACGGTGTTGAAACCCTGAACCGTGCCGAGACCGGTCAGGTAAACCGGGAAATCGGCCGTCTGGACCGGCGCGACGCTGACGGGAACGGCGGGCGCACGCGGCGGACCTTTCTGCGCTGTCTGGGCTTTTCCGGCCTCGGGCGAGCCGTATTTCTGCCAACCATAGTAACCCGCGGAGGCCACGGCCGCGATGATCAGAATCCAGAGGATCGGCCGTGTTTTTTTCATATCGGCTCGTGTCGGCTCGTATGCCCTAAGTAACGAATTATGGGGCAATCGTAGGGTTCCAGCGCGCTTGTATAATACACGCCAAGTTCCAGTGTAAACAGCACTATCGGTGGAGAATCCTAAACAATTGGAAAGCTTTGCACGGCTTAGGCAGCACCGTGACGCTACGGTGTGCAGTGCTGCATTTTCCCACGAGGATCGATCAGCGGGCAAACTTTGTGCAATGCTCGGAAGTGGTGTGCGCGAGAGCGAGATGCGCCGCGCGGAGGGCCGGCTCAGGCGAGCCAAGAACGGTTCTAAATTCTGCGCAGACCGTTTCGGTTGTCAGGAAAATCGGCATCGTCCATATCGGCGCCGCCACAACGGGAGCGCAGGATGGACGAATTGAACGGCAAGCTGATCGCGTGTCAGATCTTGATCACGGGACTGATCGCGCGGGTCGCCAACGAGCAGCGCGACCCCTTGCGCTTCCTCACCGACTTCCGCGACGAGATCAAAGCCGTCGTCAACGGCGTCAACATCGCCGGGCTGGACAACACCGATCGCGTGCGCGCGATCGCGCAGAAAAACATCGACGAACTGTTCTCGCTGATGAAGCCGCCGAGCAGCGACTGAAGCGTGCGCGCGATGCCGATAGCGACGTGCTTTTCGCGCTTGTTTTAGAACGACTCCAATCTTCGTTTAGAACCGTTTCAAACTACAGTTTAGAATCGTTTTGATCTTGACGTATTCAAGGGTTCTGGCGGCTTGCCCGCATTGACCCGCTATTTTGCCGCCGATACCAACAGCCCATCGTTCATCGAAGTGAATGAGCGAACAAGAAGATGGGGCGTTTGGTAATGGGGCAGGTGGTCGCACCGAAATCGTTGCGTTCGGTCGCAGCGTTCGATTCGATGGATGAGAAGTCGTCGGGTGGTTCTGGCAAGACGGTCTCGGCAGTTGCGAGCCTGATCGCGGTGGCGTCGGTGTCGAGCGGCGCGCATGCGCAGCAGTCCAACCTGCCGCCCGTCACGGTCGATGCGCCCCACGAGCGTCCGCGTCCCACCGCTTCGAAACCGACGGCCGAGCAGGTCCGCGCACGCAACGCGCTGCGGCGTGCGGCGCAGCGGCAGCAGGCTGCAACGGCACCGGTGGTTAATGCAGGCGGTCTTGCTGCTGATCGTGATCCATACGCAAATCCCGCCGCGCCTTACATGGCCACCCGAGTGCAAGCGTCAGGCAAATTCCCTGAGCCAATCCTCAACACGCCAAAATCGATCACCGTGCTTACGAGGGAAGTGCTCGAGGACAAGAACGCCACGACCCTGAAGCAAGCGATCCTGAGCACGGCCGGCGTGACGCTCGGAACGGGCGAGGGCGGCAATGCTTTCGGCGACCGCTTCTTCATCCGCGGCTTCGATGCCCGCAACGACGTCTTCATCGATGGCGTCCGCGATTCCGGCGTCAGCGTGCGTGAGAACTTCTTCACCGAGCAGGTCGAGATCCTGCGCGGCCCCGGCTCGACCTTCGCCGGCCGCGGCATCGCCGGTGGTGCGATCAACATCGTCACCAAGCAGGCGACGACGGCGGGGAGCTTCTACAACATGGACACGACGTTTGGCACCGACCAGACCAAGCGCGTGGTGCTCGACGTCAACCAGGTGATCAACCCGACCTGGGCGGTGCGTGCTGGCGGCCTATTCCAGGACGCAGGCGTCGCCGGGCGCGATTATGTGAAGGATAATCGTGACGGAGCGTTTGTCGCTACGACGTGGAAGCCCGTAGATGCGGTCAAGATCCAGGCCGGTTACATCCATACCGAGCTGACCGGTCTGCCCGACTTCGGCGTGCCTTACTATCGGCCCAGCACGGCGAGCACGGCCGGCGGGCCGTTCCCGGATTTCGGCTCCAACCGCAACAACTGGTACGGCTTCGTCAATCGTGACTTTTATCGGACCGGCCAGGACATTGGCACACTCAACGCGGAAGTGCAGATCACACCCGACCTGTTGATTACCAACAAGTTCCGGGATTCGTATTCCACCCAGAACTACATCGGCACGCTTCCGGAAGCGCCGGTTTTGGCCAATCCGCTTTCGGCGTCGACACTCAGTGCCAATCCGCAGAGCCGCTTCCAGGAGACCAGTGTGATCGCCAACCAGACGGAGGCGACATACAAATTCAACGACGGCGTCGGCTTCAAACACACGGCACTTGCCGGCTTCGAATACGACCACGAGAAGTCGTCCATCGACAAGTATCTCGGTCTCAGCTCCGAAGCGCTTCCCGGCGGTTTCAGCGGCACCGGATCATTGTCCGGGGTGAGCGTATTCAATCCGCAGTTCACGAACCTTCCGTTCGGAATACCGGCCGGCTTGTCGGGCCTGCCTACCAAGATCACGATCGACACCAAGAGCGTCTACGCGATGGACAGCGCGAACTACCGCGATCTGGTCATCCTGAATGGTGGCGTTCGCTACGACGACTACAACATCAAGACGAGCGGATACGGCACCGTAAATGGGGTCGCCAACGTGTTCGGCACGCAGCAGCAAGACTACGGAATGCCGAACTTCAATCTCGGTCTCACGCTGAAGCCGCTGCCGAACGGCAGCGTCTACGCAGCTTACGCGACGTCGTCGAACCCGGTCGGCGCGGAATTCGACGGCACCAGCGTCCAGTATGGCGGCCTTGCACCGGTGCTCAACGGTAATGCCACGCAGATTTTTGGTCCCGAAAAGAACAGAGCAATCGAACTCGGCACGAAGTGGGAGCTGTTTGACAGGCACCTGCTGCTCACAGCCGCTCTGTTCCAGACCGAGAAGGACAATGCGCGCGAGTCACGCAACATCACGGCCGCCACGGCGACCGCAGCCTGTCCTTATCCTGCAGGCACTACGGGAACCGTTTCCTGTATCACGGCCGGAGCTGCTTACCGTATTCGAGGCATAGATCTCGGCGTCGGCGGCAAGATCACCGACAAATGGAGTGTCTTCGGCGGGTTGGTGTTAATGCAATCCGAGGTGACGAAGTCGCTGATCCCGCCTGCAAATACGGCCCTCTACACGACGAACGTGGGCCTGCCGCTTTCGAACGTCGCCCATCAATCCTTCAGCATGCTCAGCAAGTACCAGTTCAACGACGTCTGGGAGCTGGGTGGTCAGGCAGTCTATCGCTCGAAGATCTATGGTGGCACCTTCCTCGCGGCCAACCAGGGCACGTCGATTCCGAGCTATTGGCGTTTCGACATGTTCGCGGAGGCCAAGATCAACAAGAACTGGCAGGTCAAGCTGTTCGTGAACAACATCTTCGACAAGCGCTACTACGACGCGCTGTACCAGAGCGCTGCGCCCTTCGTGCTGGAAGCACCGGGGCGTGCCGCTTACCTGGTGCTGTCAGCCCGCTACTGACGGAGCAACAACGAGTTTCATGCTGACATGCATCGAAAACGTTCTCAGCAAAAATGATGTGGCGGATTTCCGCCGCATCATGGACGCCAGCGCGTGGGAGGACGGCCGCTCGACCGCGGGCGCACAGTCGGCGATGGTGAAGCGCAACGAGCAATTGCCGCCGGACAGCGAGGTCGCGCGCAAGCTCGGCAACCGCATCATCTCGGCGCTGACCTCGAACCCGCGCTTCATTGCGGCGGCCATCCCGCTCCAGATCTTCCCGCCGCTGTTCAACCGCTATGCGGCGAACAGCGGCCATCATTTCGGGCTGCATGTCGACAATGCGATCCGCGGCGACCGGCTGACCGGCCTTCGCATCCGCACCGACCTGTCGGTCACGCTGTTTCTCGCCGAGCCGGAAGAGTATGACGGTGGCGAACTTGTGATCGAGGACACCTACGGTTCGCACGAAGTCAAGTTGCCAGCCGGCGACTGCGTGCTCTATCCCTCGACCAGCCTGCATCTCGTGACGCCCGTGACGAGGGGGACGCGGGTTGCGTCTTTCTTCTGGCTTCAGAGCATGATACGGGACGATCAAGCCCGTACCATGATCTTTGACCTCGACACCGCGATACAGGCGCTGGTGGAACGGCTCGGGCGTGACGATCCCGAAACGGTCAAATTGACGGGTATCTATCACAACCTCATTCGCTACTGGGCCGAAGTATGAAGATCATGTCCTTCCAAGCAAGCCTTGCCGCAGCTGTCGTCCTGACGGCCGCCTGGCTCGCAACTCCTGTTTCCGCCCAGACCCCGCCGGCGGCCCCGGCACAAGCGACGGCCCAGCCGGCTGCGACCAGTCCGGCCCCAGTGGCTGCTCCGGCCCCGGCGGCTGCTCCGGCGGCGACGGCACCCGCGGCCCCCTCAGCCACCGCGCCGGCGGTCGTAAAGCCCGATACGGCGGCTGGCATCGCGCCGGCCATGAAGGAATTGTCGCCCTGGGTGATGTTCATGTCGGCCGACGTCATCGTGAAGGCGGTGATGATCGGGCTCGCCTTTGCCTCCCTGATGACCTGGACCGTCCTCATCGCCAAGTCGATCGAGCTGTCGGTCGCATCAAGCAAGCTTCGTTCGGCGCTGAAAAAGGTCGCGGAGGCGCGCTCGCTCGCCGAAGCCCAGATGGCGCTTGGCGCCAAGGGGGGCATCCTGCCGTCCTTCCTGGCGGCGGCGCTGCGCGAGGCGCGGATGTCGGCCGGCCTGTCCAGCGATGCCGGCATCAAGGAGCGCGCGGCCTCGAGCTTCCAGGAGATCGTGCGCGCGGAGGCGCGGCGCATCCGCGTCGGCATGGGCGTGCTCGCGACCATCGGCTCGACATCGCCCTTCGTCGGCCTGTTCGGCACGGTCTGGGGCATCATGAACAGCTTCATCGGCATCTCGAAGTCGCAGACCACGAACCTTGCCGTCGTCGCGCCCGGCATCGCCGAAGCGCTGCTCGCGACCGCGATCGGCCTCTTCGCCGCCATTCCCGCCGTCATCATCTACAATCACTTCTCGCGCATGACGAAGGGCTATCTCGAGCTCGTCAGCCGTGCCTCGGGCGCGGCGGCGCGGCTATTGTCACGCGATCTCGACCGCAGCCACGGCAGCGCGCATTCACGCGCGGCGGAGTGAACCATGGGCGTTTCGCTCGCAGACAACGATGACGACGACGATTTCGCGGAAACGCACGACATCAACGTCACGCCGTTCATCGACGTCATCCTGGTGCTGCTGATCATCTTCATGGTCGCAGCGCCGCTCTCGACCGTCGATCTGCCGATCGACCTGCCGACCTCGAGCGCGATGCCGCAGAAGAAACCGGACAAGCCGACCTATGTCAGCATCAAGCCCGATCTGACGCTGGCGATCGGGGAGAACCCGGTCAAGCGGACCGAGCTGATCGGCTCTCTCGACGGGATGTCCGAGATGAGCAAGGACAAATACGTGTTCCTGCGCGCCGACCGCGCCGTGCCTTACGGCGAGTTGATGGCCGTCATGGAAATCCTGCGTGCCGGCGGCTATTCTCGTGTCAAGCTGGTGGCACTCGAAGCGCCTGCTGCGGCGGCTGGGCCGTCGCAAGCGGCGCCCCAACCCTGAGTACGGCGCGATGTCCGATCCTGTGACCGAGGTGAAAACGCCGCGGCGGCTCTGGGTTCTGGCCGCGGTGGCAGCGCTCGTCCTCCATGTTGGCGGCGCCGCGCTGGCGCTGGCGAATTTGCGGGCGGACGACGGCGACGACGGCCTCGGGGCCAACGGTGCGGAATTCGCCGTCGAAATGACCTCGCCGAAGCTGCCGGAGACGGATCTGCCGCCGGGCCCGGATAGCGAGGCCTCGCAGTTTCAGCCGCAGCAGATGGAGCAGAAGGCCGAGCTCAAGGAGACCGATCTCCCGAAGGAGATGCCGCAGGAGGCCGAGGACCCCGACCGGCTCGTGACCGAGAACGACTCCAAGAAGCCGGTCGAGGACACGACGAAGGTCGCCAAGGTCGAAACCCAGGCCGTCGAGGAAGCGCCGAACTCGGTCGAGTCGGCCAAGCAGGCGTTGAACGAGACCGCGCGCGAGGACGAAAAGGCTGCGGCCCCTCATCAGGGCATCGGCAAGGACATTCGGAAGCTGACAGCGGAGTGGGGCAAGCGGATCAGCGCCTATTTCGAGCTTCACAAGCGCTATCCCAAGGACAAGAGCAAGACGACGACGGTCAAGCTCAGCCTGGTGTTGAACCGCCGCGGCAACGTGGTCTCGGTCGATGTCACGGAGTCCTCAGGCGATCCGGCTTTCGATAGCGAGGCCGTCTCGATGGTCCGCCGCTCCGATCCGGTACCGGTTCCGCCGGCCGAGCTCACGGCCGATCAGTTTGCCTTCAGCCTGCCCGTGAACTTCAAGAAGCCGGCGAAATAGCTTGGCTCGGATCTTGGCCCGTGTCTTGGCGCGTCAGCGCCAGTAGAGCCTGATCCCGACATAGACCACCACCAGGCAGGCGAAGATCAGCGCCACCGGCAGCGGCCGCTTCTGGGTTCCGCTTGCGGTCGCCGCCCCGAAAAAGCTGACCTTCTTCGGCTTCGGCGCCGGGCGCCGGAACGCGGTAACATTGTCCGCGGCCGGCTCGGCTTGGCGGGGGCGGACGTCAGGCGCGGTTCCCGCACCGCCCATCTCGGCATAGTACGCCTTGTAGATCGCGCCGATGGTGGCCTCGGTGGCTTCACCCTCGCTCATCCGCGCCAGCAGGTTCTTGTAGCTGGCGAGGAACTCCTGGGCGTCTGGAGGCAGCGCGGACGCCCCGTTGAGCTTGGCCATCATCTTCCAGGTGGCAAAATCGGCGCGGGCACGGGTGTCCGCGCGTCGCGCGATCAGCATATCGGCAGCTTTGACCAAGTCGGCCTCTGGCCCTTCGGCTGGAATTCGGGTGTTCAGTCAACTACGCATTGCCGGTCAGGAAGAGAACAGCCTGAATCACATATCCGGTCAACGTCCGCAGTATTGCTGAAATAACATCAAGATTTAGACCGAACTGCGAGCCCGCCAGCGGCAGCAGGATCAAGAGGCCGATCAGGATCAGCATGCCGAACGGCTCGAGTCGGGCCAAGGGCAAAGCGAGCGGTCGCGGCAGCAGCCCGACCGCGACGCGGCCGCCGTCGAGCGGCGGGATCGGCATCATGTTGAACACCGCCAGGACCGCGTTGATCAGGAGCGCGTTCTTGAGGTTGTCGAAGATCCATTGCGCCGCGCCGGTAGGCGCGAATGGCAGGGCGTGCAGGGCAAGCGCGGCCGCGAGCGCCAGCAGGATGTTGGTGGCAGGGCCAGCCAGCGCCACCCAGACCATGTCGAGCCTCGGATGGTTGAGCTTCCGGAAATTCACCGGCACCGGCTTGGCATAGCCGAACAGGAACGGCGAATGCGCAAACAGCAGCATCGCCGGCAGGATCAGGGTGCCGAACGGGTCGATGTGCCGGATCGGGTTGAAGCTGACGCGGCCGAGCTGCGCGGCTGTGTTGTCGCCGAGACGGTGCGCAACGAAGGCGTGCGCGGCCTCGTGAAAGGTGATGGCGAGCACCAGCGGCAGCACCCAAACCGAAATGTCATAAAAGGAAATGTTCACGGCTCGTCGATCCCGGTTTGCGCCTCGTGGCCTTGCAGCCAACCCGGCCAATCCGGTGGTGAGGCAACGCGTCAGGGCAGGATATGGGACGCTGGTTGCGAAATCCCAAGCTGTAGATGATCCGCCAGCAGGCCGCCGGCACGCGACAGGTTGCGTGCGCGGTGCAGGCGGATGTCTGCCGCAGGCAACGGCGGCAGGCCGTCCGACAGGCTATGCAGGCTGGCGGGCAGGGTGCCGGCTTTCACCACCGTAATCGCAAGGCCCTGCGCCGCAATCGCTTCCA
Organism: Bradyrhizobium sp. B117; assembly: GCF_038969555.1. NCBI lineage: Bacteria > Pseudomonadati > Pseudomonadota > Alphaproteobacteria > Hyphomicrobiales > Nitrobacteraceae > Bradyrhizobium > Bradyrhizobium sp. B117. The sequence continues at coordinate 5,997,862 of NZ_CP152414.1, read as the reverse complement.
CCGCCGCCAGTGTGCGGCTGACAAAGGCGAGCCGCCAGGGCCGGCCGGCGGCATCCAGCGCCTCCGCGGCCCATTGCCGGAACAGGCAGCCTGGCGGATAGAGTGCGACCGGCAGCGTATCGCGCGCTCCGGCTGGATAGGACGCGCCCGCCGCCCACACCGCCTGCTCGCGCCGCAGCAGCTCGCCAGCGCCTTGTCCTTCCGGATGCATGGCGATGACGAGGTCATAGGCCTCGCCGAGCCTTGCTGGCATAGTCGCGGTCAACCCGGTCTCGATCTCGACCCTGACGTCCGGATGGCTTTTGGCAAAGCGCGCGAGCAAGGGCGGAATGACGATCGTGCCGTAATCGTCCATCACGCCGAGGCGGACCACGGCTTCGTGCTTGCGTGCGCGGAGTGCGCCGATTGCTTCCGCATTGAGGTCGAGAAGGCGCCTCGCATAGACGAGGAGTTCGTCGCCTGCTGTGGTCAGCACGACGCCCGCCCTGGTACGTTGAAACAGCGTTGCACCAAGCCGCTCCTCCAGGCGCTTGATCTGGACGCTCACCGCCGATTGCGTGCGGTGGAGCGTCGCGGCAGCGCGTGTGAACGAGCGATGTTCGGCAACGGCGACAAACGCCTTCAGCAGGTCGGGATCGAGAACAGGTGCGATCATGATGAAAACTTATCCTGGCATGACAGAAATTCCATTCCCTGTTTCGGCGCGTCTCATATGCTCGCCCGCAAAGCAGTCGGGGGAGGGAGCGTGGGCGAGACTTTTGGCGTTCTGGCCGCGGTGCTGTCGAGCGGCCTTGGCGGCACCTCGATCGGCGCCACGCGGTACCTCGTGGGCAGCATCGACCCGCTCGCGATCGGCTCGTTCCGGTTCGGCATCGGCGTTCTCCTGCTGCTGCCGCTGACGTTGCTGCGCGGTGATCGCTGGCCGGGGCGTGGCGACTGGCTGGCCGCCTTCGCCCTCGGCATTCTGTTCTTCGCCGTGTTCCCGATCCTGTTCAACGCCTCGCTGATCTTCACGACGGCCGCGCGTGGCGCGCTCGCACTGTCGACGCTTCCCCTGCTGTCGCTCGTGATCGGAGCCGCACTCGGTGCCGAAGCCCTGACCTGGCGTAAATCGATCGGTGTCGTGATCGCGACGCTGGGCGTTGCGGTTGCGCTGCTCACCGACCTGACCTCGGCGCCGCCGGGTGCCTGGCGCGGCGATCTCCTGATGATGGCGGCTGCGCTATGCATGGCGCTCTACGGCATCTGGTCGAAGCCGCTGATCCGCCGCTCCAGCCCGATCGCTTTCACCACCATGAGCATGGCGGCGGGCGCGGCCTGCCTCATCCTGCTCTCGTATGGCCGCGGCAGTTTTGCGCCGGTCGCAAGCTTCGGCGCGCCGCAATGGCTGGCGGCGTCATATCTCGGCGCGTTCGGCGCGGCGCTGACCTTCTATCTCTGGGCCTTCGCGCTGGAGCGGACGACGCCGACGCGCGTCGCCATCTCGGTGACGGTCAACCCGATCACGGCCTCGCTGGTCGGCGCCTGGTTGCTGCACGAACCGCTGCGGTGGAATCTCGCGGCCGGCATCGTCGCGGTGTTTGCCGGAATCTGGATTGCGACCACGACGGGCCGGCGCGTTGAAGCGGCCGGCGCCTCAGGCTGATCGCGACCTCACGTCGGGATGGTCCCCGGATATTGCACCAGACCGTCATCGAGCTTCAGCCAGGCGAGCTTCTCGCTCACCCAGATGTGCTCGGTCGGCGTAAAGGCGTTGCGATCATCGAAGGTCGCAAGCGAGACACCGGCGAGCGTGCCATTGCGCCGCCAGGCGAACAGGCGCGTGCCGCAGCGCTTGCAGAAGACGCGGTCGATGTTCTCGGACGACGCATAGCGCTCGGTCTCGCCCTCGACCGTCAGTGCGCGCTGGTCGAACTGCGCGCGGGCGAAGAACGGCGAGCCCATCGCCTTCTGGCACAAGCGGCAATGGCAGATGCGGACGTTGAGCGGCTCGCCCTCCGCCTTGAACCTCACCGCGCCGCACAGGCATCCACCTTCCCGGATCATGGCTCAGGCCACCCGCCATTCGCCGACCTGGCGCGCCATGCTCCAGTTGAGATCGTCAAGATCGCCATCCATGTTGGAATTCCCGCGTCTGGTGTTGGTGAAGGCAGCCCAGCAGAAGCCGCCATGGGTGCGCACGGCGATCGTGCTCGTGCCCGGCAGACTGCCATTGTGCCACCAATTGCCTGACTTGTTGACACAGAAGCCCTTGGCATAGTCCGGGCTATAGCTGGGTGCGGTGGTCATGACCTGGATGGTGTGCGGCCGCAGGATGTTCGCGGGCCTGGTGTAGCCGTCGACATGCATCAGGAACTGGACGAGATCCGACGGCGTCGCGATCCAGCCGCCATGGGAATCCATCCGCCGCACTTTCATGTCGTAGGGGCTTTCGCCCTGGCCGTAATAGGCGACTTCGCCGGCCTGGCGCTGGTCGCGCGTGTTGCCCGCTATCGTCATGTCGGTGACGCCGCAGCGCGCCAGCACCTCGCTGCGGACGTGCTCGGCATAGAGCTGGCCGGTGAGCTTCTCGATCACGCGCCCCAGCACGCAATAGCCGAAATTGGAGTAGGCGTAATGCTGGCCCGGCGGCCGGTCCAGCGGCCGGTTGGCGAGCGTCCAGGCGATCAGCTCGGCATGATCCATCCGCGGATGGGTGAACATGGGATCGCGGTTGTCGTTGCTCCAGCCGCCGCCAGTGTGGGTCAACAGATGCTCGAGCGTGATCTGGTCGATGCCGGCAGAGTAGGGCGGCTGCCCGTAATCGGTGCCCAGCAAAGCGCCTGGGCCGAACACGCGATCGGTCAGCTTGAGACGGTTCTCCTCGATCAGGCGGAAAATCGCGACCGAGGTGATCATCTTGCTGACGCTGGCGATCCGGAACAGATGTCGCGGCGTCACGGTCTCGTTGCGCTCGCGGTCGGCAAGCCCGAAGGCATCCTCGTGGACGACAGTGCCGGCATAGCCGATCGCAAAGGACAGCGCCGGCACGTCGTATTTGTCCATGAAGCTGCGCGCGAGCCGCGCCATGGCGCCGCGCTCGGCCGGCGAGGGCGGGCGGATGCTCGGCGGGTTGGGCGCGAGTTGCGCCAGCGCTGGGCACGACAGCAGCGGCAGCGCGCCCGCTGCGAGCTTCACGAAGTCCCGTCGCCGAAATTGCATGGTCCGCCCCCTCGGGCGGCCCATGCCTCAGTAGGTCGCCCGTCCACCCGAAATATCAAACACTGCGCCGGTGGAGAAGGCACAATCTTCGGATGCGAGCCAGCTCACCATCGCGGCGAGCTCTTCCACCTGCACGAAGCGCGCTTTCGGGATCTTTGACAGCATGAAGTCGATATGCTGCTGCGTCATCTGGTCGAAGATCGCGGTCTTCGCCGCGGCCGGCGTCACCGCATTCACCAGGATGTCATGCGCGGCGAGCTCCTTGCCGAGCGATTTGGTCAGCGCGATCAAGCCGGCCTTGGACGCCGAATAATGCGAGGCGTTCGGATTGCCTTCCTTGCCGGCGATCGAGGCGATGTTCACGATCCGCCCGTATTTCCGCTTGAGCATTTCAGGCACGATGGCCTTGCAGCAGATGAAGGGGCCGTCGAGGTTGATCCGCAGGACTTTCCGCCATTCCTCGAGATCGGTCTCCCAGACCGGCTTGTTGACGCCGGCGATGCCGGCATTGTTGACGAGGATATCGATCTTGCTGAACGCGGCCAGCGTCGCATCGCGGGCCTGCTCGACTTCAGCGGTGTCGGTGACGTCGACCTTGAAGACGCGGACGTTGTCGCCGATCTCTTTCGCGGTTTTCTCGGCCAGCGCCGCGTCAAAATCCCAGATCGCGACCTTGGCGCCGGAGGCAACGAATCGCTCGGCGATGGCGCGGCCAAAGCCCTGCGCACCGCCGGTGACGACGGCGATACGGCCATTGAGATCGATCTTGTTCATGCCGGGTGCCCCTGGCGTCAGAGCATGTAACCGCCGTCGACGACCAGATCGACGCCGGTGGTGAAGGCGCTCTCGTCGCTGCCGAGATAGACGGCCATGGATGCGATCTCCTCGGCGGTGCCGAGGCGGCCCATCTTCTGGCGCGAGATGAACATCTCCTTGCCCTGGGGCCCTTGCGCGGCGGCGCGGTCGAGCATCGAGGGCGTCTCGACGGTGCCGGGGCAGATCGAGTTGCAGCGGATGCCCTTGGTGATGAAGTCGAGCGCGACCGCGCGCGACAGCAGCGACACCGCGGCCTTCGACGAGCTGTAGACATAACGGTTCGCCGGCGGCCTCAAGGCCGCGCAGGACGAGATGTTGACGATGCTGCCGCCGCCGCCCGCGATCATGTCGGGCAGGAAGGCCTTGATGGTCCGGTGCATCGACTTGACGTTGAGGTCGAAGGAGAAGTCGAAGTCTTCTTCCGAGCACTCCAGGATGGTGCCGTGATGCACGAAGCCAGCCGCGTTGAGCAGGATGTCGATCTTGCCGACGCGTTTGGCAAACGCGTTGACGTCGGCGGTGTTGCGGACGTCGAGCTTTGCGACTTCGGCAATCCCTTCCTTGGTCAGGCCAGCGATGCCGGCCTCGTTGATGTCGGTGGCGATGACGGTTGCGCCTTCACGCGCGAATGCGATGGCGCATGCACGCCCGATGCCTGCTGCCGCAGCCGTGACGACCGCGCGCTTTCCCTTGAGGCGATCTGCCATTTTGTTCTCCCTTGTGTTCATTAGAATGCCAACCCCACGTCATTGCGACGAGCTCGTGACAAAATTGCGCAGCAATTTTGCACTGTAGCGACGAAGCAATCCAGACTGCCTCTGCGGACAAATCTCTGGATTGCTTCGCTTCGCTCGCAATGACGGTGTGGCTGCTAGTGATTATCCCGCGCCACGCCAAAGGTGCCGGCGACGTTCTGGTAGCGCGTGGCGAGCTCCATGCAGGCACCGGTCGATTGCTGGCCGACGGTGTTGCGATAGATCTCCTGCCACGGCGTCTGGTTCGGCGGATGCTTGAAGCCGCCATTGGCCTTCAGCTCGGCGTGGCGCTTCTTCAGCTCCTCGTCCGAGATCAGGATGTTGGCGCTGCCCTTGTTGAGGTCGATGCGCACCTTGTCGCCGGTCTTGAGGACCGCAAGCCCGCCATTGGCGGCGGCTTCCGGCGAGGCGTTCAGGATCGAGGGCGAGCCCGAGGTGCCGGACTGGCGGCCGTCGCCGATGCAGGGCAGGGACAGGATGCCGCGTTTGATCAGCGCCGCCGGCGGCTGCATGTTCACGACCTCGGCGCCACCGGGGTAGCCGATCGGGCCGGTGCCGCGGATGAACAGCACGCAGTGCTCGTCGATGTCGAGCGAGGCGTCGTCGATCCGGTCGTGATAATCCTCCGGACCCTCGAACACGATGGCGCGGCCTTCGAAGGCGTTGAGGTCCTTCGGGTTGCTCAAATAGCGGTCGCGGAATTCCTTGGAGATCACGGAGGTCTTCATGATCGCGGAATCGAACAGGTTGCCCTTGAGCACCAGGAAGCCGGCGTCCTTCACCAGCGGCTTGTCGTAGGCCCGGATCACGTCGTTGTCGGGCTTGGGCGCATCCTTGCAGTTCTCGCCGATGCCGCGGCCGTTGACGGTGAGCGCGTCCTCGTGGATGCGCTTGTGGTTCATCAATTCGCGGACCACGGCCGGCACGCCGCCGGCGCGGTGGAATTCCTCGCCGAGATAGAAGCCGGCCGGCTGCATGTTGACCAGCAGCGGCACGTCATGACCGTGCTTCTGCCAGTCGTCGATCGACAGCTCGACGCCGATGTGGCGGGCCAGCGCGTTGATGTGGATCGGCGCATTGGTCGAGCCGCCGATCGCCGAATTGATCACGATGCAGTTCTCGAACGCCTTGCGGGTCAGGATGTCCGAAGGCTTCAGGTCTTCCCAGACCATCTCTACGATGCGCTTGCCGGTCTCGTAGGCGATCTGGCCGCGCTCGCGGTAGGGGGCGGGGATCGCCGCGCAGCCCGGCAGCGAGAAGCCGAGCGCTTCGGCGAGGCCGTTCATGGTCGAAGCCGTGCCCATGGTGTTGCAGTGGCCGACCGACGGCGCCGAGGAGGCCACGATCTCCATGAACTCCTCATAGTCGATCTCGCCGGCGGCAAGCCGCTCGCGCGACTTCCAGACGATGGTGCCGGAGCCGGTTCGCTCGCCGGCGTGCCAGCCGTTCAGCATCGGGCCGCCCGACAGCACGATCGCGGGCAGGTTCACGGTTGCGGCGGCCATCATGCAGGCCGGCGTGGTCTTGTCGCAGCCGGTGGTGAGCACGACGCCATCGAGCGGATAGCCGTAGAGGATCTCGACCAGGCCGAGATAGGCGAGATTGCGGTCGAGCGCCGCGGTCGGGCGCTTGCCGGTCTCCTGGATCGGGTGGGTCGGGAATTCCATCGCGATGCCGCCGGCCTCGCGGATGCCTTCGCGGACGCGGTGCGCCAGCTCGATATGGTGCCGGTTGCAGGGGGAGAGGTCATTGCCGGTCTGGGCGATGCCGATGATCGGCTTGCCGGACTGGAGCTCGGCGCGGGTGAGGCCGTAGTTCAGGTAGCGCTCCATATAGAGCGCGGTCATGCCCGGATTATGCGGGTTGTTGAACCATTCCTGCGAGCGGAGGTGGCGGCGCGTGCCGTTACCGGCGCCCGCGTGCCCATTGGTTGGCTTTTTTGTCATTGGTTTCTCCTGCAATGCAAACGCACTGGCGTCCGTCTTGTGGTGTCGGCTTGTGCGATGCCCAACGGTGTGAGCGACGATGGGCCTGCCCGTTGGCGGGTCGTTTCCTCACAAGTCCGATACTAGTCATGGCCGCTTGGTAACGCTACCATTTTGTTCGCGGCGGCCCCGCCAGATGCGGCTGGCCGATTGTCCGAATGCCGCGCCGACGAGCTTTGCCGCTCGATCACCTTGAAGCCGAGATCGAGCACCGGCTGCTCCGGCCGCCGTCCGTCGATCGCATCGATCAGCATGGTGGCGGCGGTTTTGCCCATCTCGTAGCGGTTGGTGCGCACGCTGGTGAGCGTAGGGACGGCGGAGGCCATGAATTCGAGATCGTTGAAGCCGACGATCGCGATCTGCTCGGGCACCGCGATCTCCCGGCGCCGGCATTCGAACAGCACGCCGAGCGCGAGATCGTCATTGGCGCAGAACACCGCATCGAGGCCGGGCTCCCGCGCCAAGAGATCGGTGAACAGGGCGCCGCCGAGCGTCACCGAGGTCGGCGTCGCCGTGGTGACGACGAGGCGCTGCTCGAACAGGCCGGCATCCTTCATGGCCGAGACATATCCGTCCAGCCGCCGTTGCACCCTGGGATCCATGCGCGCGCCGACGAAGCCGATCTTGCGGTGGCCTTGCGCGAACAGGTGCGCGACCGCGGCGCGGGCTGCATCATAGTGCGAAAAGCCGATCATCATGTCGACCGGATTGGGCCCGATCTCCATGATCTGCACGATCGGGCAGTCGGCCGCCTCCAGCATCGCGCGCGATTCCGCGGTCTGGTCGATGCCGGTCACGATCAGCCCGGCCGGCTTCTGCGCCAGAAACAGGCGCAGCAGCTTCTCCTCCTGGAGGATGCTGTAGCGCGTGTTGGATAACTGGATCGAGTAGCGGCCGCCCTCGGAGGCGTCATAGATGCCGCGCAGCACGTCCGAGAACACGTTGTTGGTGAGCGAGGGGATCAAGACGCCGATCACTTCGGTGCGCTGCGAGGCGAGCGCCCGTGCCGCCAGGTTCGGCACGTAGCCGAGCTCCTTGGCCGCGCTCTCGACCCGCGTCCGCTTGGCAACCGACAGCGCCTCCGGATTACGGAAGAAGCGGGACGCGGTGATCGGGCTGACGCCGGCAAGCTCGGCGACTTCGGCCAGCCGGATTTTGCCTGACTTGGTGCGTTTTCGACCCATTTGCTGCTCTTTAGCATAGCCAATGTCGAAACCAAAGGATCGTTGACAGCGCTACCAGCAGCGACTAACCAAAGACAAATTGCCAAAACCGCACAAACTGCCGACAATGTCGCCTGCTAGGTTCGGGCTTCGGGTTGGCGAAGTCTGAAAAACAAGACGGTCGCGGCGCTAGAGGCGTCGTGGACTTTCGAGGAGGGAGCTAGATGTCGTCTGTGCAAATCCGCGACGTGCGGAAATCGTTCGGCAATTTTGAAGTCCTGCACGGCGTGACGATCCCGATCGAGGACGGCCAATTCGTCGTCCTGGTTGGCCCCTCCGGTTGCGGCAAGTCGACGCTGCTGCGCATGCTCGCCGGTCTCGAGAACATCACCTCCGGCACGATCTCGATCGGCGACCGCGTCGTGAACAATGTCCAGCCCAAGGAGCGGGACATTGCGATGGTGTTCCAGAACTACGCGCTCTATCCGCACATGACGGTCGCCGACAACATGGGCTTCTCGCTGAAGTTGCGGAACGCGAGCTCCGACGAGATCAACAAGCGCGTCAAGCGCGCCGCCGAGATCCTCGCGCTGTCGCCGCTGCTCGATCGCTATCCGCGCCAGCTCTCCGGCGGTCAGCGCCAGCGCGTCGCCATGGGCCGCGCCATCGTGCGCGATCCGCAGGTCTTCCTGTTCGACGAGCCCTTGTCGAACCTCGACGCAAAGCTGCGCGTCGCCATGCGCACCGAGATCAAGGAGCTGCACCAGCGGCTGAAGACGACCACGGTCTACGTCACCCACGACCAGATCGAGGCCATGACCATGGCCGACAAGATCGTCGTCATGCATGACGGCATCGTCGAGCAGATGGGCACGCCGCTCGAGCTCTACGACAAGCCCGACAACCAGTTCGTCGCCGGCTTCATCGGCTCGCCCGCCATGAACTTCCTCAAGGGTCATGTGCGCGTCAACGGCGTTGCGACGTTCGAGGGGCCGAACGGCGTCAAGCTGCCGCTCAAGACCGCGCCGGCGGCGTCCGACGGCCGTCCCGCGGTCTACGGCGTGCGGCCCGAGCACTTCACCATCGCCGATGACGGCGCCGAGGCCGAGATCATCGTGGTCGAGCCGACCGGCTCGGAGACGCAGGTGTTCGCCAAGGTCGGCGGCGAGCAGGTCGTTGCGGTGTTCCGCGAGCGCCACCAGTTCAACCCGGGCGACAAGGTCCGGCTGAAGCCAGATCCGTCGCTGGTTCATTTATTCGACGACGCGACAGGCAAACGCCTCAACGCGTAAAAGACCAAGACAAGAAAAAAGAATCACAGGGAGGACGACATGCAAGACTTTACCCGCCGGACTCTGCTTCAAGGCGGAACGGCTCTGGCCGCGACCGGCATGCTGACCGGTCCGGCACTGTTCGACTTCGCCAAGGCCTGGGCGCAGAGCGCGCCCTGGAAGGCGGAGCCGGGCGCCAAGCTGACCGTGATGCGGTGGAAGCGCTTCGTGCCGGCGGAAGACGATGCGTTCAACGCGATGGTGGCGGCGTTCAAGACCGCGACCGGCACCGAGATGAACGTGTTCAGCGAGTCCTTCGAGGACGTGCAGCCGAAGGCCTCGGTTGCGGCCAATACCGGCTCGGGACTCGATCTCGCCTGGGGTCTGCACACGCTGCCGCAGCTTTTCCCGACCAAAGTGCTGAAGATGAACGACGTCGCCGATTATCTCGGCAAGAAATATGGCGGCTGGACCGATGCGGCGGCCAAGACCTGCAAGCTCGGTGACGACTGGCTCGGCATTCCCGTCGCGACCAACGGCGGTTACATGACCTACCGCAAGTCGGCGCTCGACAAGGCCGGCTTCAAGGAATTCCCGAAGGACTTCCCGGGCTTCCTCGAGATGTGCAAGGCGCTCAAGGCCAACAACACCCCGGCCGGCTTCGCGCTCGGACATGCCTCGGGCGATGGCAATTCGTGGCTGCACTGGGTGCTGTGGGGCCACGGGGCCTACACGGTCGACCAGAACGACAAGATCATCATCAATTCGCCGGAGACGGCGAAGGCGCTGGAATATTGCAAGGCGCTCTACGAGAGCTTCATTCCGGGCACTCCGTCCTGGAACGATTCCTCCAACAACAAGGCGTACCTCGCCGGCGAGCTCTATTGCACGGCGAACGGCATCTCGATCTACGTGGCGGCCAAGACCGACGCGTCCAAGAAAGAGCTGGCAGAGGATACCTATCACGCGCTCTGGCCGGTCGGCCCGATCGGCAAGCCGACCGAGTTGCAGCTCGCGCTGCCGATCCTCGCCTTCAACTTCACCAAATATCCGAATGCGTCGAAGGCCTTCATCGCCTTCATGCTGGAGAAGGAGAACTACGAGAAGTGGCTGGACGGCGCGCAGGGCTATCTCACGCAGACCCTGAACGCCTATGAATCGGCACCGATCTGGACCGCCGATCCCAAGAACGCCGTGTTCTCGCAGGCTTCCAAGCGCACGCTGCCGGCCTCCGGCATCGGCACGGTCGGTGAGAAGGCGGCGACCGCGATCGCCGACTTCATCGTCGTCGACATGTTCGCCAACTACTGCACCGGCGCCAAGGATGCGAAGGGCGCGATGACGGAAGCCGAGCGCCAGCTGAAGCGCATCTATCGCTGACGGTCACGGGGCGGGCGGCCTTCCGGCCGCCCGCTCGTCAACATTTCGATCAGGGATATCGGGCATGGCTGATGTCGCAATTCCCCGGGCCAAGCCTCAGATGAGCGAGGACAGCGCCTGGACCCAGCTCAAACACAATCGCAACTGGCTCGGCTTCTGGTTCATGGTGCCGGCCATGGCGTTCCTGATCTTCTTCCTGGCCTATCCGCTGGGGCTCGGCATCTGGCTGTCCTTCACGGACACCCGCATCGGCAGGGTGGGGCACTTCATCGCGACCGAGAACTATGAGTGGCTGTGGGACGATTCCATCTTCTGGCTGTCGGTGTTCAACACGCTGCTCTACACCTTCGTCGCCAGCGCCCTCAAATTCGCGATCGGGCTTTATCTCGCGCTGTTGCTGAACGAGAACATGCCGTTCAAGGCGATGTTGCGCGCGATGGTCCTGATCCCCTTCATCGTGCCAACGGTGCTCTCGGCGCTGGCGTTCTGGTGGATCTTCGATTCGCAATTCTCCATCATCTCCTGGTCGCTGAAGCACCTCGGCTTGATCAACCAGAACATCAATTTCCTCGGCGACACGACCTGGGCACGCATCTGCGTGATCTTCGCCAATATCTGGCGCGGCGTGCCGTTCGTGGCGATCACGCTGCTCGCGGGCCTGCAGACGGTGTCGCCGTCGCTCTATGAAGCAGCAACGCTCGACGGCGCCACGCGCTGGCAGAATTTCCGGTACATCACCTATCCGCTGCTGACGCCGATCATCGCTGTCGTGATGACCTTCTCGGTGCTGTTCACCTTCACCGACTTCCAGCTGATCTGGGCCATGACCCGCGGCGGACCGGTCAACGCCACTCATCTGATGGCGACCCTGTCCTATCAGCGCGCGATCATCGCCGGGCAGCTGGGCGAGGGCGCCGCGATCTCCAGCGCCATGATTCCGTTCCTGCTCGCCGCGATCATGGTCTCATGGTTCGGATTGCAGCGTCGGAAATGGCAGCAGGGAGAGAGCAATGACTGACCTGCCCACCAGATCCATCGATCTCAAGAATGTGCTGTCGGGCTCGGCGCCTACGGCCGATCACAGCGAGGGCATGAGCTACCTGCAGTCGGTGCCGCGCCGGCTCGTGACGCTCTATCTGCCGCTCGCGATCATCGTCATCGTTCTGCTGTTCCCGTTCTACTGGATGGCGCTGACGTCGGTGAAACCCGACGATCAACTGCTCGATCTCGACAGGTACAATCCGTTCTGGACCTGGAATCCGACGTTCAAGCACTTCCACAAGCTGCTGTTCGAGAGCTACTACCCGCACTGGCTCTGGAACACGATGTACGTGGCCGTCTGTGCGACGGTGCTTTCGATCATCGCATCTGTACTCGCGGCCTATGCCATTGTGCGCTTGCGCTACAAGGGCGCCAATCTGGTCGGCGGGCTGATCTTCCTCGCCTATCTGGTGCCGCCGTCGATCCTGTTCATTCCGCTCGCCACCGTCGTGTTCCAGTACGGCCTGTTCGATTCGCCGCTGGCGCTGATCCTGACCTATCCGACGATCCTGATCCCGTTCTCGACCTGGCTGTTGATGGGCTATTTCAAGACCATCCCGTTCGAGCTCGAGGAGTGCGCGCTGATCGACGGGGCGAGCCGCTGGCAGATCCTGATCAAGATCGTGCTGCCGCTCGCGATTCCCGGCCTGATCTCGGCCTTCATCTTCTGCTTCACGCTGTGCTGGAACGAGTTCATCTACGCGTTGACCTTCCTGCAGTCGACCAGCAACAAGACGGTGCCGGTCGCGATCGTCAACGAGTTCGTGGACGGTGACATCTATCGCTGGGGGTCGCTGATGGCGGGAGCCCTGGCCGGCTCGCTGCCGCTCGTCATCCTTTACGCCTTCTTCGTGGAGCATTATGTCTCGGCGATGACCGGCGCCGTGAAGGAATGACCAGCGGGGCCCGCCTTGAGAGCGCGCCAGTAGCGGCGCGTTCCGGCCAATAAGAAGGAGTAGGCTCTTGCACATTCTGGTTCTGGGCGCCGCCGGCATGGTCGGCCGTAAATTGTGTGAACGGCTGCTGCGCGACGGCCGGCTCGGCAAGGGCGACATCACCAAATTGACCATGCATGACGTGGTCGAGCCGAAGAAGCCGGAGAAGGCTGGCTTCCCCGTCGAGACCGTCTCGGGCGATTTCGCGGTCCCGGGCGCGGCCGAGAAGCTGATCGCCGGCCGCCCCGACGTGATCTTCCATCTCGCCGCGATCGTGTCGGGAGAGGCCGAGCTCGATTTCGACAAGGGCTACCGCATCAATCTCGACGGCACGCGGATGCTGCTCGACGCCATCCGCCTCGCCGGCGGCGGCTACAAGCCGCGCGTCGTGTTCACGTCTTCCATCGCGGTGTTCGGCGCGCCGTTCCCGGATGCGATCGGCGACGAGTTCTTCCACACCCCGCTGCTCAGCTACGGCACCCAGAAGGCGATCGGCGAATTGCTGCTCGCCGACTATTCGCGCCGCGGCTTCCTCGACGGCATCGGCATCCGCCTGCCGACCATCTGCATCCGGCCCGGCCTGCCCAACAAGGCGGCATCGGGCTTCTTCTCCAACATCCTGCGCGAGCCGCTGGCCGGCAAGGAGGCGATCCTTCCGGTGTCCGAGGACGTCCGCCACTGGCACGCCACGCCGCGCTCGGCGGTCGGCTTCCTGCTCCATGCCGGCACCATGGATCTCGCCAAGGTCGGCCCGCGCCGCAACCTGACCATGCCCGGCTTCTCGGCCACGGTCGGCGAGCAGATCGCAGCGCTCCGGCGCGTCGCCGGCGACAAGGTCGCCGCGCGCATCAAGCACGAGCTCGATCCGTTCATCGTCGGCATCGTCGGCGGCTGGCCGCGCAATTTCGAGGCCAAGCGCGCGCGCGAGCTCGGCTTCACCACCGAAGAAAAATCCTTCGACGACATCATCCGCATTCACATCGAAGACGAGCTCGGCGGCAACTTCGTCGCCTGATCTAACCGATGAACAGCGTGGATATGACGATGGCGAGCGTTGCTTGCATCGGTGAATGCATGGTCGAGCTCCGGCAGGCCCAAGGTGGGCAGGCCGGGCAGGGCGGCGGCCTGTACTCGCGCGGCTTCGGCGGCGACACCCTCAACACGGCCGTGTATCTGGCACGGCTCGAGGTCAAGGTCGACTATCTCACCGCGCTCGGCGATGACGCCCTGAGCGATGAGATGATCGCAGCCTGGAATGCAGAGGGCGTCGGCACCCGCCGCGTCGCGCGGCTGCCGGGCAAGCTTCCCGGCCTCTACATGATCCAGACGGATGCCAAGGGCGAGCGCCAGTTCTTCCACTGGCGCGACAGTGCGGCGGCGCGCCAGCTGATGAGCCTGCCGGAGACGGACGAGCTGCTCAACTCGCTGATGAGCTACGACATCGTCTATCTCTCCGCGATTACGCTCTCGATCTACGATGCTCCGGGGCGCGAGCGCCTGTTCGCGGCGATCAAGCGGGCGCGCCTGCTCGGCACGCGCTTCGTGTTCGACACCAACTTCCGCGCGCGCGGCTGGCCCGATCGCGAGGTCGCGCGCGAGGTGTTCGCCACGGCATTTTCAGCCGCCGACATCGTGCTGACCTCGACCGAGGATCTGCTGGCACTCTACCCCGGCGAGAGCCATGAGCAGCTGATGGCGCGTATCCCGACGCCTGAGCTGGTGTTCCGCCTGGCCGAGCCGGTGAGCCGCCTGCGTTTCCCCGGCGGGACCCACGAGGTCCGTGCCGAGCCCATGACCAAGCCGGTGGTGGACACTACCGCAGCCGGCGACAGCTTCGCCGCGGCCTATATCGCCGCCCGGCTGGCCGGGTCGGAACCGGTCGAGGCCGCCCAGGCCGGGCATCGCCTCGCCAGCCTCGTGATCTGCTATCCCGGCGCCATCATTCCGGGCTATGCCATGCCGCCGAAGAAGCGGCTCCGGCCGGCGACCTCGCGCCAGGCGACCAAGTAAAGAAGCGATCAACATGCCCACCACTGCCCAACAGAACCACCTCGTCGCGCTGTTCCAGGCCGCGACCGTCATTCCCGTCCTCACCATCGAGCGTATCCAGGACGCCGTGCCGCTGGCGCGCGCGCTGGTGGCCGGCGGCGTCCGCACCCTGGAGGTGACCCTGCGCACCCCCGTTGCGATCGAGGCGGCGCGGGCGATGATGGCCGAGGTCCCCGAGGCGGTCGTCGGCATCGGCACGATCCTCAATCCGGCCGACTTCACCCGCGTCGAGAAGCTCGGCGTCGCCTTCGGAATCAGCCCGGGCCTGACCCCGGATCTCCTCGCGGCCGCCGCCCACAGCTCCCTGCCGTTCGCGCCGGGCATCGCCACCGCCTCCGAGCTGATGCTGGCGCTGTCGCACGGCTTCGACGTGGCAAAATTCTTCCCCGCCGAGCAGGCCGGCGGCATCAAGGGCCTGCGCGCCCTCGGCGGGCCGTTCCCGAACGTGCGGTTCTGCCCGACGGGCGGGGTTGGCGAAGCCAATGCGGCGAGCTGGCTTGCCGAGCCCAATGTGGTTGCGGTCGGCGGTTCCTGGCTGTGCCCGACGGCCGAGATCAGGGCGGGGAACTGGGCCGGCATAACTGCCATCTGCCAGCGCACCCTCCAGGCCCTTAAACCTGCGTGAAGTCTTGCCATCCCTGGGCTAAGACTTAGCTCAGGGCTAAGAGACCCCAGGGAGAAGAGACCATGACCGCCAGCATCGTCGGATGGGCGCATACGCCGTTCGGCAAGTTCGACACCGAAACCGTCGAAAGCCTCGTCACCCGCGTCGCCAACGAGGCGCTGGCTGATGCCGGCATTTCCGCCTCCGACGTCGACGAGATCGTGCTCGGCCATTTCAACGCCGGCTTCTCGCCGCAGGATTTTACCGCCTCGCTGGTGCTCCAGGCCGACCCGAAGCTGCGCTTCAAGCCCGCGACCCGCGTCGAGAACGCCTGCGCCACCGGCTCTGCCGCCGTGCACCAGGGTCTGCGCGCGATCGCCGCAGGGGCCGCCAAGATCGTGCTGGTCGTCGGCGTCGAGCAGATGACGCGCACGCCGGGACCGGAGATCGGCAAGAACCTGCTCAAGGCGTCCTATCTGCCCGAGGACGGCGACACGGTCGGCGGCTTTGCCGGCGTGTTCGGCAAGATCGCCAGCTCCTATTTCCAGAAATACGGCGACCAGTCCGATGCGCTGGCGCTGATCGCGGCCAAGAACCACAAGAACGGCGTCGCCAATCCCTTCGCCCAGATGCGCAAGGACTTTGGCTTCGATTTCTGCCGCGCCGAGAGCGAGAAGAACCCCTACGTCGCCGGTCCCCTGAAGCGTACCGATTGCTCCCTGGTGTCCGACGGCGCCGCGGCGCTGGTTCTGGCCGATGCCGAGACCGCCAAGGGCATGGCTAAGTCGATCGGCTTCCGCGCCACCGCGCATGCCCAGGACTTCCTGCCGATGTCCAAGCGCGACATCCTCCAGTTCGAGGGCTGCACGATTGCTTGGCAGCGTGCATTGGAGAAGGCGGGCCTGCAGCTGTCCGATCTCTCCTTCGTCGAGACCCATGACTGCTTCACCGTCGCCGAGCTGATCGAGTACGAAGCGATGGGCCTGACGCCGAAGGGGCAGGGCGCCCGCGCCATCAAGGAGGGCTGGACGCTCAAGGACGGCAAGCTGCCGGTCAACCCGTCCGGCGGCCTCAAGGCCAAGGGCCACCCGATCGGCGCCACCGGCGTCTCCATGCACGTGATGACCGCGATGCAGCTCGCCGGCCAGGCGCCCGAGGGCATGCAGCTCAAGAACGCCAAGCTCGGCGGCATCTTCAACATGGGCGGCGCGGCGGTCGCCAACTACGTCTCCGTGCTGGAGCCGCTGAAGTAAGCTCGCGTAGGGTGGGCAAAGGCGCGAAAGCGCCGTGCCCACCAGTTTCCTTGCGCTAAATCAAGGTGGGCACGCTTCGCTTTGCCCACCTTAACGCTCCTGATTGATTTGCGGAAAAAGCATCATGAGCAATGGCTACGAAGATTCAATTTCTCTTGAAGCACTCAACGACCGCATCGCGATCATCGAGGACAATATCCGCCAGCTGATCGAGCAGGCCGCGGCCGCCTCCGGCGAGCAGAACGAGTCGCGGATCGCCGACCGCATCAACCAGCAGAACGAAGAGCTCGACCGCCTCATCAAGATCCGCGAATCCCGCCAGAAGAAGTAGCATCGGCGTCGGCCTATGCATGCGGCCATACGCCGGCCGCCCTTGCGCGCGCGGCGTCGCTGCCTTTAGCTGGACCGAAATCGCGGGGCCGCTTTCAGAGAGCCCGCGCAATCGGGAGCGAACGAATGGGGCCGCTGAAGGGCATCAAGGTCGTCGACATGACCACCGTGCTGATGGGGCCCTATGCGACCCAGATGCTCGGCGACTACGGTGCCGACGTCATCAAGGTGGAATCGCTCGACGGCGACGTCACCCGCCTGATCGGCCCGACCCGCCATGCCGGCATGGGCCCGGTGTTCCTCAACACCAACCGCAGCAAGCGCTCGATCTGCCTCGACCTGAAGAAACCCGCGGGACGCGAGGCGGTGCTGCGGCTGCTGAAGGATGCCGACGTTCTCGTCTACAATGTCCGCCCGCAGGCAATGGCGCGGCTTCAGCTCGGTTACGACGTCGTCTCCAAGATCAACCCGCGCCTCGTCTATGCCGGCGTGTTCGGCTTCGGCCAGGACGGGCCCTATGCGGCAAAGCCCGCCTATGACGATCTGATCCAGGGCGCGACCGCGCTGCCGGCGCTGATGGCGCAGACCGGTGACGGCGTGCCGCGCTACGTGCCGAATGCGCTGGTTGACCGCATCGTCGGCCTCACCGCCGTCGGTGCGATCTGCGCCAGCCTCGTGCACCGCGACCGCACCGGCCGCGGCCAGCGCGTCGACATCCCCATGTTCGAGACCATGGCCGGCTTCGTCATGGGCGACCATATGGGCGGGCTCACCTATGAGCCGCCGCTCGACAAAGGCGGCTACGCCCGCCACCTCTCGCGCGACCGCAGGCCGTACAAGACCTCCGACGGCTATCTCAGCGTCATCGTCTACAACGACAAGCAGTGGGAGAATTTCTTCAACGCGACGGGGCGCGACGACCTCCGCGCCGATCCCAAATTCGCAACCTTCGCCGGGCGCGCCGCCAATATCGACGTCGTCTATGCCGAGCTCGCACGGATTTTCGAGACGCGCACGACCGCCGAGTGGATCGATCTTTTGACCAAGGCCGACGTGCCCGTGATGCCGATGCACGATCTCGCATCGATCCTGCATGATCCGCATCTCGAGGCGACCGGCTTCTTCCCGGTGGTCGAGCATCCGACCGAAGGCCCGATCCGCAGCATGAAGGTGACAGCGAGCTGGTCGGAGACCGAGGCCGAGCCTGTGCGGCTGGCGCCGCGGCTCAACGAGCACGGCGTGGATATTT
Organism: Bradyrhizobium sp. B117; assembly: GCF_038969555.1. Lineage (NCBI taxonomy): Bacteria > Pseudomonadati > Pseudomonadota > Alphaproteobacteria > Hyphomicrobiales > Nitrobacteraceae > Bradyrhizobium > Bradyrhizobium sp. B117. Next base: position 5,979,830 of record NZ_CP152414.1, on the reverse strand, counting down.
TGCGCGAGATCGGATACTCCGCGGACGAAATTGCCGCGATGGTCCGCGATGGTGTCACGCGCATGGCGCCGGAGTAGGGGGAAGAGATGGCGATGACTCTCTCATCCGTCATTCCGGGGCGCGACGAAGTCGCGAGCCCGGAATCCATAACCACGATCGGGAGTATGGATTCCGGGCTCGCGCTGCGCGCGCCCCGGAATGACGAGGAGGAGAGAGCATGAGCTTCATCACCGGCGTCGGCCTCACGCCCTACGGCAAGCACGAAGGCTCATCCTCGCTCGACCTGATGAGCAAGGCCGCGCAAGCCGCGCTCGACGACGCCGGCCTCAGGCGCGCCCAGATCGACGGCATCCTCTGCGGCTACTCCACCGTCTCCCCGCACATCATGCTGGCGACCGTGTTCGCCGAGCATTTTGGCATTCGCCCATCCTACGCCCATGCCGTGCAGGTCGGCGGCGCCACGGGCCTTGCGATGACGATGCTCGCCCATCACCTCGTCGAGGCAGGCGTTGCACGCAATGTGCTCGTCGTCGCCGGCGAGAACCGCCTCACCGGGCAGAGCCGCGACGCCTCGATCCAGGCGCTGGCGCAGGTCGGACATCCCGACTACGAGGTACCGCTGGGGCCGACCATTCCCGCCTATTACGGTCTCGTCGCCACGCGCTACATGCACGAATACGGCGTGACCGAAGAAGACCTCGCCGAATTCGCGGTGCTGATGCGCGCCCACGCCTGCACTCATCCCGGCGCGCAATTCCACGATCCCATCACGGTCGCCGACGTCATGGCCTCCAAGCCGGTTGCGATGCCGCTCAAGCTGCTGGATTGCTGCCCGGTGTCCGATGGGGGCGCCGCGTTCGTCATCAGCCGCGAGCGGACCGGCGAGGCTGGCGTCCGCATCCGCGGCTGTGCCCAGGCACACACCCATCAGCATGTCACGGCGGCGCCGGCACTGAGCGAGCTCGGCGCGGAGATCTCCATCGCGCGCGCCAAGGAGGCCACGGGCCTTGCGATCTCCGACGTGCGTTACGCCGCGATCTACGACAGTTTCACCATCACGCTCGCGATGCTGCTGGAAGACCTCGGCCTTGCCGGCCGCGGCGAGGCGGCTGCCCGCGTGCGATCAGGCCATTTCAATCAGGACGGCGCGATGCCGCTCAACACCCATGGCGGGCTGCTCAGCTACGGCCATTGCGGCGTCGGCGGCGCCATGGCGCATCTGGTCGAAGCGCATTTGCAGATGACGGGGCGGGCGGTGAATCGCCAGGTGCGCGACGCCTCGATCGCGCTCTTGCACGGCGACGGCGGCGTGCTGTCGTCCCATGTCAGCATGTTCCTGGAGCGGGTGCGATGAGTCTGGCGGACTGGACCAAGGGCGAAGAAGCCATCACCTACCAGACCTGCACCGCATGCGGGCACGTCCAATATTTCCACCGCGCCTTCTGCGCGGCTTGCGGTGCGTCCGATCCGCGCGAGCAACGCGCCAGCGGCAAGGGCAGGGTCTACGCGACCTCTCTCGTCTGCCGCGCCGCCACGCCCGAGACGCGCGCGCATGTGCCGTATAACATCCTGCTGGTCGATTGCGCCGAGGGCTTTCGCATGATGGCGCACGGCGAGAACGATCTCGCCATCGGCGATTCGGTCGTCGCGAGCTTCAGGCCGTTCGCCGGAAAGCTCGTGCCGTTCTTTGCAAAACATAAATAGTGGGACTTGGATGTCGTAGCCCGGAGGGAGCGCAGCGAATCCGGGCTACGAGACTAAAGCCCCATCCCGCTTTCGTCGGAACGAGGCCTTAGCCTGATTCGTCATTCGGGGGCGGTCCTAACGGACCGAACCTGGAACGGGATTCTGGGCCTGGCGCTGTGCGAGACGCCACCCCGGAACGACGAAAACACTCAAACTCAACGCAACTAACGCCCGTAGAACAATATGCTGGCGATGACGAGCATCGCCGTCACCGCCAGCATATGCGCGAGCGCTCCCGAGGCCGCCCCCTTGGTGGCTTCCTTCATGCCTTTTTCTCCCTAGACTTGGGCGTGACTCATCGATGCGTGGTTAGCGCAATCGACGGCCAATTGTTTTTACTCGGAACACCCCTTGCGAGTATCCGCCGCGATTTGTCCCCACGCGGCGAATATCGACTGTGCCAAGGTCGATCAGCAATGCGGCGGCAATTTGACTCGATGATGTTGCTCCTGCGGTCGCGCAAGAATAGAGTTTTGGGGAATATTCGCCGTTAATGACAAAAAGCATCAAAGGCTTAGGGAAATCTTCAGGAAAATCATGGCCCGCATCCTCTATAGCGATCCAGTCAACGCATCCGATCGCACCCGCGAAATCCTCGACAAGAACCGCCACGCCAACATCTTCCGGATGATGGCGCATTCACCGAGCTATTTTGAGCAGTACTGCCGCCTCGGCGGCGCGATCCGCCACAAGGGCGAGCTCGATCCGGTCGTGCGCGAGCTTGCGATCACCCGCACCGGCATCCTGTGCGAGGCGCCGTACGAGATCGTCGCGCACAAGCGCATCGGCAAGAATGTCGGCGTCACCGACGAGCAGAACGAGGCGCTCGAGAACTGGCAGGCTGCGACCTGCTTCAATGAGGTGCAGCGCGCCGCACTCGCCTTCACCGACGAGATCGTCAAGCTGAGGAAGCCGACGGACGCCACCTTCAAGGCGATCGCGTCGAAACTGACGCCGGCCGCGCTGGTCGAGCTTCAGCTCTCGGTCGGCTTCTACATCATGACGTCAAAATTCCTGGAGACGTTCGAGATCGATCTCCAGCCCGTCAACGAAGTGGTGGGCTGATCCAAATCCGCAGCGAGGGATGCTCATGACGATCGATGAATATGCGGTCTGGGCCGCGAGCATTGCCAAAGTCGATGAGCATCCGTCCAACGAGCGGCTGTCCTATCTCGGCCTCGGCCTCGCCGGCGAATCCGGCGAGGTCGCCGACCACATCAAGAAGCTGCTCCGCGATGACTGGCTCGACAAGGCCGGCCTCGTCGATGAGCTCGGCGATGTCATCTACTACTGGGCCTGCCTGTGCGCTGCGACCGGCCAGCAGCCATCCAAATTGCTCGAGGCAAGCGCGGCGAAGATCAAGCGGCGGCTGAGCGAAGCGGCGAGCCGCTGAGCCGCGCATGAGCGAGAGGCCCGGATCACCTCTCCCGTAGGGAGAGGTCGGATCGCATCAAAGATGCGATCCGGGTGAGGGGTTACAGTCTCAGCTGAACGCCGCGGCCCCTCACCCGGATTGCTCGGGCGCGCAATTGCGCGCCATAGCAATCCGACCTCTCCCCGCTGGGGAGAGGTGGAGACCTCAGCCGCACTATGTCGACGTCAGAATATCCACCTTGGCATTGGCGACGATCAGGCGGTCGGCGAGCAGCTGGGCGAGGTTGCGCATGACGCGCTCGCTGGCACGCGGGTGCTGCTTGCGGAAACGCTCAAAGTCCTTCAGCGGCACTTCGTACGCGGTCGCCGCCATGTCCGCGAACACGTCGGCCGAGCGCGTCGGCTCCAGCAGCGCCATTTCGCCGAAGGCCATGCCGGCCGTGAGCGTCGCCAGCCGGACGCCGTCGGGCAGGGTGACATGCACCGCGCCGCTGCGCAGGAAGAACAGGGAGGCGGCCGGATCGCCCGTCGTGATGATCTTCGCGCCGGACTGAAAAGTCCGGATCGTGCAGATCGAGGCGAGGTCGGTCAGCTCTTCCGCGCTGAGCCCGGCGAGCAGCGGCTGCTCGTCAAGCTCGGTGGTCTCGTGGAAATCGATCGAGCCGCCATAGCGGTAGACGATCTGGTCTTCGGCCCATTCGATCGCGGTGTCGAGCAGGTAGAAGTCGCGGACGTTCTTCAGCTCCGCCGTCCACTCCCGCAACGTATTCCACTCCTTCGATGCGCGCCTGACGCCTGACAGCACCACCGTGACGTTCAGTGCGGCGAGCTCTTCGAACGCCTCTGCCACCAGCCGCGCGCCGGCGCGGGTGGTGGAGGTGACGCGGTGCAGGTCGAAGATAACGATTTGCGGGCGCGGCCGTCCCGCAAGCCGTCGCGAGACGTAGTCGACCGCCGACAGCGACAGCGTGCCGACCAGCTCGATGATCCGTACCTCCTGCTCGTGAGCTGCGAGGATCTCGCGCTCCTGCGGGCGGCGGACTCGGCGGGACGGGCTCTTGCCGATGTCGTAGTCGGCAATGACCGCGTTGCGCGCATCGTCGCTGCGGTTGAGCATGTGCAAATCGTAATGCGAGGATAACGCCTCGCAGACCTTGATGCCGCGCACGCTGTTGCCGTGCTTGTCGAGCCTTGGCGAATAGCTGCCGAGACCAAGGCGGGCAGGGAGCGCGGCCAGAATGCCGCCGCCGACGCCGCTCTTGGCGGGGATGCCGATCCGGTAGATCCATTCGCCGGCATAGTCGTACATGCCCGACGACGTCATCACCGACAGCGTGCGCGAGATCGCGTACGGCGTCAGCACCTGCTCGCCCGTGACCGGATTGACGCCGCGATTGGCGAGCGTCGCCGCCATCACCGCGATGTCGCGCGCGGTGACCAGCACCGCGCATTGCCGGAAATAGACGTCGAGGACGCCTGCGACATTGTCGGAGATTACCGCATTGGTCTTGAGCAGATAGGCGATGGCGCGGTTGCGGTCGCCGGTCTGGCTCTCGGAGGTGTAGACAGCCTCGTCCACGGCGAGGTCGCGTCCCGCAAAACGGCCGAGCGCGGCACGGATCTGCTCGAAGGCGTCAGTGCCCCTGCTGTCGTAGATCAGTCCGGTGCAGGCGATCGCGCCGGCATTGACCATCGGGTTGAACGGGTGGTTCTCCGAGTTGAGCCGGATCGAGTTGAAGGGATCGCCCGATGGCTCGACGCCGATCGCGCTCTCGATCTTGCTCGCGCCGAGCAGGTCCAGCGCCAGCGCGAACACGAACGGCTTCGACATTGACTGGATGGTGAAGGGCACCTGGCTGTCGCCGACCTCGTAGACATGGCCGTCCAGCGTGGCGAGGCTGATGCCGAAATAGGCAGGGTCGGCCTTGCTCAGCTCGGGAATGTAGTCGGCGACATTGCCCGATGTTTCGGCAGAGAACTCATTGAGGCAATTGTCCAGAAACCGCAGCAAAGGCGGTTTCGAACGCGTCCAGGCGGTGGCGGCGGGCGAGAGCGGTTTCATCGCCCCACTTGTGCAACGCAATCAGGGCGCGCGCAACCCGTCAGGAACCATGGCCTGTCGCCGGACCAGCAGCAGGGCGATCAACACCGTGGGTACCAGGATGGCGAGGCCAAGCAGTGTGATCTGCATCTGCGTCAGCGGCATGATCCCGCCGCCTGGCGTCGCGACCACGAAGCCGCCGATCACCAGCAGCACGCGGATCGGCCATTCCAACAATCCTGTGCCGCGAAGATCGCCGACGAAGGCCTGGTAGCCCTGGATGCCGCCGCAGATGAACAGCGTGCCGAACGCGGCGAGCCCCATCAGGCCGAGGCCGGCGAGATAAGGGCTTGGCCCTTGCAGCACCAGCGCGGGATTGAGCACGAAGAAGAACGGGATGAAGTAGATGATGCTGCCGACCCACATCGATTCCCAGCCGGTCTTCATCGCCGGCGAACCGGCAATGCCAGCAGCCGCGAACGATGCGATCGCGACCGGAGGAGTGATCGAGGACAGCATGCCCCAGTAGAAGATGAACATGTGCACGGCCATCTTGTTGAGCCCGAGCTTCTCCAGCGCCGGCGCGACCAGGATGGCGAGGAAGATGTAGCAGGCCGTGGTCGTCAGCCCGAGGCCGAGGATCAGGCTGGTGAGGGCACACATGCCGAGCAGCAGGAACGGATTGTCGCCGGCGATGTGCAGGAGGTCGTTGGCAAGGCTCGACACCACGCCGGTCATCGAGAACGCCCCGATCAGGAGGCCACAGCCGGCGAGGATGCCGACGAGCTCGACGAAGGTGCGGCCGTTGACCTCGAGGAATTTGCCGATCGTGCCGAGCGTCCAGCGCGTGTCCTTGGAGAAGAACTGGTTGAGTACCAGCAGCAGCGCGGTCGCGTAGAACGGCGCGTGGCTCTCGCGCTTGAAATAGAGCAGCATCACGATCAGGAGCGCGATCACGAAGACGTAGTACCAGCCGTCCTTGATGGTATCCATGATCCGCGGCAGCTCGGCGCGCGGAATACCCTTCAGTCCGTGGCGGGCGGCATAGGCATCGACCTGCATGAACAGGCCGACATAATAGAGCGCGGCCGGAATGATCGCGGCGATCGCGACATCGGCGTAGCTGACATTGAGGAACTGCGCGATCACGAAGGCGGTCGCACCCATCACCGGCGGCGCCAGCACCGCGCCGGTCGAGGCGCAGGCCTCGATCGCGCCGGCATAGGAGGCGCGGAAGCCGCTCTTCTTCATGACCGGGATGGTCATGGTGCCGGCGGTCAGCACGTTGGAGATGATGGAGCCCGACATCATGCCGAGCAGGCCGCTGGCAAAGATGCAGACCTTGGCCGCGCCGCCACGGAAGGTGCCGCACAGCGCGAAGGCGAGGTTGATGAAGAACTTGCCGGCCCCGGTCATCATCAACGCGGTGCCGAACACGAGGAAGCCGATCACGGTGTCGGCGAACGCCTGGATCGGAATGCCGAGCAGGCTCTCGCCCGAGAGCACGTGATAGGCGGTGGCCTGCTCCAGCGTCGACTGTGTGCCGCGGAACGGCCCGAGCCAACCGGCCTCCGCGAACAGCGGGTAGACGGTGAAGGGCAGTACGCTCAGCAGCAGGCTCCAGCCGCCGGTGCGGCGCAGCGCCTCCATCAGCATGACCCACATCACGAGGCCTGCCGCGATCACGGTGTTCGGCGCGCCGCCGAATTCCCAGCCGGCCTCAGCCGCCTTGCGCACGTTCGACATCAACAGCAGCGCGGCGGCGATGGTCACGACGAAGAAGACGAGGTCATACCAGGGAATGCGGTCGAGCGGCGCCCGTTCGGTGCCCGGGAAGATCAGGAACGTGAACGGCAGCATCAGCGCGATCAGGAGATAGAAATACTCCGTGTTGAGCTGGGTATAGCCGATGAAGAAGCGCAGCGAGAATTGCTGGTTGATGCAGAGCAGGATGGTCGCCGCGGTCGCGACGATCAGCGTCCAGCGCCAGGCGCCGCGCAATGTGCGGACGCGGGTGACTTCGGCCTCCTGCATGTTGCCGGCCGCGCCGTGCGGATCGTCGAACACGACGCGCTTGGCTTGTGCTTGCGGGTCGGTGTTGGTGGAAACAGACATGATCGACCCCGCGAGTGGGCTGCTAAATAGCGACTAAGCGAATGGCAGTTGCTTGAAGCGGTCGGGCCGCGGGCTCCTGAACCTCTGCCGCTTGCGGGTGAGGTCGGCGCGCAGCGCCGGGTGAGGGCTCTCTCCTCTGGGGGAATCCCGCCGTGGAGAAACCCTCTCCCCAACCCTCCCCCGCAAGCGGGGGAGGGAGCGCACCTCGCGCGTAGCATCGAACGAGCCCATCTCGCGCTAATCCTCGAACCCGTTCGGCATGTCGGCCTTCGCCAGCGCGGCGGCGCGCGCCTTCATCCAGCCGTCGAGGAAGGCTTTCTCGTCCGACGGCGGATTGGACTTGCCGTACTCCGTCCAGGCGGCAGCTAACACCTCCTGCCGCTTGAACAGCTTGTTGTTGTGCGCCTCCTGCGCATCCGACCATTGGCCGGCTTCCTTCAGCGCCTTCACCGCGCCGGGATGCACCGGCACCACCCAGTTCTTGGTCTGGCGGTCGGCGGCGAGACCGCCGGCGCCGGGCGCAGAGTCCTTGTAGGCATCGTAATTCGCGATCATCGCTTTCGTCATCGCATAGACCTGGTCAGCCGGTTGCGAGGCGTAGGCGACGAAGATCGGGTAGGGGTAGTTGCCGAGCTCGACCGGCTTGTCGGGCGAGATGCCGGCGCCGCAGGTCGCGACTTGCGGGAAGAAAAACGAGCCGACCTTCTGCATCCGCGCCCAGCCCTCCTTGTCCTTGGCGGGCAGCGGCGGCCAGATCAGGCCGCGCGGCGAGGTCTCGGCTTCCTTGGCGGGGCCGGTGATGGTGGTGCCGAAGGCGGCATCGACGTCGTTGTTGATCAGGCCTTTCCACATCGCGCCGTAACTGGCGAACTCGACGGCCTTGACGTCCTTCTGCGTCAGGCCGGCGAAGGCGAGCACCGCGAGCGAATTCTGGTTCAGCGCGGGCGAGCCGACCACGAAGCCGACGCGCTTGCCTTTCAGGTCTTTCAATTCTTTCACGCCGGTGTCGGCTGCGACACCAAGCGAACCGCAATTGCAATCGACCGTCGAGAGCATGATCTGGAGCGGCTGCGGGCCCCATTCCTTTGCGCCGAACTCGAACACGCCTTCCTGCGCGAAATAGGTGCCAGATCCCATCGCCGATGATGCTGCGCGCTTGGCGCGTAGCGGTGCAAGCCGCGCAACATCGTTGCCTGCGGGCAGCACGCGGACGTCGGTGCCGTATTTGTCCTTCATCATCTTGCCGACGCCGACCGCGATGTTGAAGCCGGCGGTGCCGGTGTCATAGGCGGTGAAGGTCAATGTCGCCGGCAGCTTGATGTCTTCGGCGAATGCATAGCGTGTAGACACAAATGAAATGCCCGCAACCAAGGCAGGCGCGAGCATGACCAGCCCACGAAGCATGTTTCCCTCCAATGATCCTCACGTTTGCCGCGAAGAGTTTTCGTTCTTTGTTTGAAACAGAGTTTGTTTTGAAACAGATCATGTCATCGCGATCAGGCGATGGCAACGCCGTCCCGAGCATGCTGGAATGCGACTGACAGATTGTCGCGGAAACGACGGAGAATGCACTCAGTTCGCGATAATCGCGATCGCCTGTCCTTCGGCAACGACGTCATCCAGCTTGACGAGGAGCGATGTGATCGTGCCGTTCGCGGGCGCAGGCACCGGAATTTCCATCTTCATCGCTTCGACGACTACAACGTCATCACCATCCACAACGGTTCCTCCAACTTGCACGGGAGTTGCGCAGATTCGTCCCGCGACCTCCGTGATGATCTTAATTTCTGGCATGCCATCGCCTTTTTGTTGTCGTCGCAAAATGCCTGAGGTAGCGTCGTCTGCAAGTGGAATTTAATTCCGCAGAGCGGAACAAACGGTAGGGAACATGGGACGACGATCCGAGCGGTTGAGTAGGCAAGGTGCGCTCGCTGGCGACGCCGGCGAGGGCGATGTCATCCAGGTGGTGTCGCGCGCGTTCGACGTGTTGCGATGCTTCGAGGGCCACGAGGCGAGGCTCGGCAATCTCGAGATTTCAAATCGCTGCGGCTTGCCGCGATCGACGGTGTCGCGGCTCACGCACACGCTGACCCGCATGGGCCAGCTGGTCTATCTGCCGCGCGATCAGAAATATCGCATCGGCCCGAGCGCGGTGGCGATGAGCGCCTCGATGATGAAGGGCGCGCAGCTGCGCAGCATGATCCGCCAGCGGCTCCAGGAAGTCGCCGAGCAGCTTCCGGGCACGGTCGGCTTCGTCGTTCCCGATCGCTTCCATCTGGTCTATCTCCAGTTCGCGCGCTCGGCCGCGGCGCTCGGCCTGCACGAGGGCACCGGCAGCCGCATCTCGATGGCGTCGACCGCCGCCGGTGCGGCCTACACGGCGGCACTGGCGCCGGAAGTCGGCGATGCCTTCATCGCGGAGATGAAGCGGGAAGCGCCCGAGGCTGTGAAGATCCTCAAGCCCCGCATCGAGGCCAACCGTCAGTCGCTGCGCGAGCGCGGCTATGTCGTGGCCTGCGGCCTGTGGAGCCCGCACATCAATGGCCTCGCGGTGCCGATCTGGTCGCCGCAATACCAGACCTTCGTCGTCATCACGATCGGGCTCCTGTCGGCGATGTACGACGAGGAGCGTCTGCATGCCGAGGTCGCGCCGCTGATGCTCGCGCTCGGCCGCTCGCTCGGCAGCCTGATGGAGGGCGCGGAAGGCGACGCCTTCAACAACCGTATCTCGCGCAAACCGGTCGCCATGGCCGTGCACAACAATAACAAGCCGATCCATTCGGAGGGAGTGAATGAACTGGAAGCCGGAACTCGACGAGCTCGCCCGGCGCGAAGCCTTCGCGCGGGAGATGGGCGGCGTTGACAAGGTCAAGCGACAGCATGACCAGGGCCGGCTGACTGTTCGGGAACGTATCGACAGACTGATCGACAAAGGCAGCTTCCACGAGATCGGTGCCGTCTCCGGCATCGGCGAGTACGATTCCAACGGCGATCTGAAGAAACTGACGCCTGCGAACTGCGTGTTCGGCCGCGCGCGGGTCGACGGCCGCACCGTGGTGGTCGTCGGCGACGATTTCACGGTACGCGGCGGTTCGGCCGATGCGTCGATCTCGGCAAAGCCTCTGATGGCGGAGGAGATGGCGCACGACTTCCGCCTGCCCATCATCCGCATCATCGAGGGCTCCGGCGGCGGCGGCTCGGTCAAGACCATCGAGACCAAGGGCGCGGCCAACTTGCCGGGCGGCATCGGCGGCACGCGCTGGTATCGCTTCACGACCGAAAACCTGTCGCGTGTGCCCGTGGTCGCGCTCGGCCTCGGCTCGGTTGCGGGCTTAGGCGCCGCGCGGCTTGCCGCCAGCCACTATTCCATCATGACGCGGAAGTCCGCGATGTTCGTCGCGGGCCCGCCGGTGGTGAAGGCGCTGGGACAGGATCTCTCGAAGGAGGAGCTCGGCGGCGCCGACATCCAGACCCGCGCCGGCGCGATCGATCATGCCGTCGATACCGAGGAGGAGGCGTTCGCCTGCGCGCGACGCTTCCTGTCTTATCTGCCGTCGTCGGTCTACGAGCTGCCGCCGACCTTGCCCTGCGCCGACAATCCTGAACGTAGCGACGAAGCGCTGATGAACGCGGTGCCGCGCAACCGCAAGCAGGTCTACAAGATGCGGCCGATCATCGAGTCGGTCGTCGACAAGGGCTCGTTCTTCGAGGTCGCCAGGAACTTTGGCAAACCGATCATTGTCGGTCTCGCCCGGCTAGAGGGCAGGGCGGTGATGGTGCTCGCCAGCGACAGTTTCCATTACGGCGGCTCGTGGACGGCCGATGCCTGCCAGAAGGTGGTGCGCTGGGTCGACTTCGCGGAAACCTTCCATCTGCCGATCGTCTATCTCATGGACTGCCCCGGCTTCATGATCGGCCTCGACGCCGAGAAGGCCGCGACCATCCGTCACGGCGTCCGCGCCATGGCCGCGGTCAACCAGACCACCGTGCCCTGGTGCACCGTGATCCTGCGCAACGCCTTCGGTGTCGCCGGTGTGGTGCATCAGCCCGCCGACCGCTTCTCGATCCGTTACGCCTGGCCGTCGGCCTATTGGGGCTCGCTGCCGCTCGAAGGCGGCATCGAGGCGGCCTACCGCGCGGACCTCGACGCGGCCGAGGACAAGGCGGCCAAGCTCCGCGAGATCGAGGATCGGCTGAACAAGCTGCGCTCGCCGTTCCGCTCGGCCGAAAAATTCTGGGTCGAGGAGATCATCGATCCCCGCAAGACGCGGTCGCTGCTATGCGAATTCGCGCGGCTGGCCGAGCCGCTGCGGAAACCTGGACCACCGGAGAACATGACGATCAGGCCGTAGACGCAAATCATTGCGAGCGCAGCGAACCAATCCAGAATCTCAAAAAACACGCTAAGCTCCGCCAACAAGAACAAGAGGAAGCGCCAATCGTGTACGACTACATCATCGTGGGCGGCGGCTCGGCGGGCTCCGTGCTGGCCCACCGGCTCTCCGCCAGGAGCGCCAACAAGGTCCTGCTGTGCGAAGCCGGACAGGACACGCCGCCCGGCAACGAGCCGGCCGAGATCAGGGACAGCTATCCGGGCACGGCCTATTTCGACCCGCGCTTCCACTGGACCGAGCTCAAGGTGACGACCCAGGTCGTTAGCCACAACAATCCCAACGAAGCCCGTCCGCCCTTGCGCAAATACGAACAGGCGCGCGTGCTCGGCGGCGGCTCGTCGATCAACGGCCAGATGGCCAATCGCGGCGCGCCGACCGATTACGACGAATGGGACGCACGCGGCGCCGAGGGGTGGACGTGGAAGGACGTGCTGCCGTTCTTCAAGAGAGTCGAACGTGACCTCGATTTCGACGGCCCGTATCACGGCAAGGATGGCCGAATTCCCGTGCGCCGCATTCCGCGCGAGCACTGGACAAGACATTCGCAGGCCTTCGCCGACGCCTTCCACCAGGCCGGCCATCAATTCGTCGCCGATCAGAACGGCGAGTTCGTGGACGGCTATTTCCCGGTGACGCATTCCAACCAGGCCGAGCAGCGCGTCTCGGCCGCGATGGGCTATCTCGATCGCGGCACGCGCCAGCGCGCCAACCTCACCATCTCCACCAACACGCAGGTGAGAGAGCTGCTGTTCGAAGGCACGCAATGCGTCGGCGTGAAGGCGCTGGTCGACGGCCGGGAGCAGGAATTCCGGGGCCGTGAGATCATCCTCTCCAGCGGCGCCATCCATTCGCCGGCGCATCTGCTGCGCGCCGGCATCGGCCCGGTCGGCCACCTCAAGGATATGGGCATTCCCGTCCTGATGGGCCTTGCCGGCGTTGGTCAGCGCCTGATGGATCATCCCTCGATCTCGCTGTCGTCCTTCGTACGCCGCGGCGCGCGCATGAACGAGCACACCAGGCGCCATATGCAGCTCGGCCTGCGTTATTCGTCCGGGCTCGAAGGCGTGCCGAAGGGCGACATGTTTGTCGTCCTGCTGAGCAAATCGGCCTGGCACGCCGTCGGCGAGCAGATCGGGTCGCTACTGACTTTCGTGAACAAGACCTATTCCGAGACCGGACAGGTCAAGCTCGCCTCCCGTGATCCCTCGGCCGAACCGATCGTCGAGTTCAATCTGCTGTCCGACCGCCGCGATCTCGATCGCCTGATGAGCGGCTTCCGCAAGATGGCGGCCATTCAGATGAGCGACATTGTCAGGAAGGTGACGGACAAGCCGTTCCCGGCTGCCTATACCGACAAGGTCCGCAAGATCGGCGTGGTCAATACCAAGAACAGGATTTTGACCAAGATCGCCGCGACGCTGATGGACGGGCCCGCGGCGTTGCGCCACTACATGATCGACAATTTCGTCGTCGAAGGTTTTACCTTCGACCAGGTGATCAACGACGACGAGGCGCTGGAAGCCTTCGTGCGCAAGGCGACCATCGGCGTGTGGCACGCCTCCTGCTCATGCCGGATGGGCCGTGCCGATGACCCGATGGCGGTGGTCGACAGCCAAGGCCGGGTCAAAGGCATCCAGGGCCTGCGCGTCGTCGACGCCTCGATCTTCCCGGTGGTGCCGTGCGCCAACACCAATTTTCCAGTGTTGATGTCGGCTGAGAAGATCGCGGCCACGATGATGCAGTAGCGGCGGGCATCCTCGCCCGGACACGCCGCAGCGTCAGCGCTGCGGTCGGTCCTTGCGCTGGCGGCTTCGGCGCGGAGCTCCTCCGCCTCGTCGCAGCTCGAGCTCGATCCATGCATGTTCAAATCGCGCCACGAACCGAACACTTTGAACATAATCTAAGTTAAGTGCCCAAGTTGAAGCGGTTTTTCCGCCGCCCTTTAGGCCCATTTCGGCCAAACCTTTATTGATCTCTCCCGAGCGGGGCAGGACCCTCCAACTCAGAGTCCTGCAATGATCAAGCAAGTTCTTTCCGCGTGCATCATCGTTATCGTCACTTCCGCGGCCTCGCAAGCGCGGCATTATCGCGCTCTCCAGGCGTCTGAATGCAACGTCACCATGCCCTGCGACTTCTCGTATGCGCAAACGCGGCGCGAGCGGTCTCCCAGGCATTCGTTGCAAGCCTATCGTTCTACCCAAATGACATTGACCGATGCAGGCAACACCGCCACCACGATCGTCGCGTCCGGCGAGCGCATCGTCGGCGGCCGACCGGCCGGCTGTCCCTCATCGTTTTGCGGCTGCGGCGCGTCCCTGCGCGTGTTCGGTCGTGTCGTGCCGGAATTGAATCTCGCCTCGAACTGGCTGCGCTTCCCGCGCACAGCGCCGGCGCCGGGGATGGTCGCGGCGAGGCGGGGGCATGTGTTCGTCCTGGAACAGCACCTCGGAGGCGATATGTGGATGGCCTATGACGCCAATTCCGGCGGGCACGCCACGCGCATGCACGCGCGCTCCTTGCGGGGCTATACGATCGTCAACCCGCGCAGCTGAGACAATGGCGGGTGCCCGGCGTCATCACAGCCGGAGCACCTTGCCGGGATTCATGATGTTCTGCGGATCGAGCGCGCGCTTGATGGTGCGCATGATGTCGAGCTCGGTCTTCGAGCGGTAGTGGCTGAGCTCGTCGAGCTTGTCGATGCCGATGCCGTGCTCCGCCGAGATCGAGCCGCCCATGGAGGTGATGAGGTCGTTCACGGCCCGCGTGATGGCGGCGGTGTACTGGTTCAGCGTCTGCTGATCCATGCCCTTCGGTCCCATGAACGAGAAATGCAGATTGCCGTCGCCGATGTGCCCGAGCGGGTAGGGGCGGATGCTCGGGAGAATGTCGAGTACGGCCTTGAGCCCCCTGTCGATGAAATCAGGAATCTTGGAGATCGCCACCGAGACGTCGTAGCTGAGGCCCGGACCCTCGGCCCGCGAGCCCTCGGCGACGCTCTCGCGGATGCGCCACATGTTGCGCGACTGACTGACCGTCTGCGCGATCGCCGCGTCGCGCACGCGGCCGGCCTCGAGCTGATCGGCGAGGAATTGCTCCATCCTCTCGGACATGCCGTCGGCCCCGTCCTGGCGCGGGCGCGCCGACGACCATTCGAGCAGGAGGTACCATTGGGTCTCCGCCTTCAGCGGATCCTGGGTGCCGGGAATATGACGCAGCACCATGTCGATCGCGGCACGGCTCATCAGCTCGCAGGAGCCGACATTGTCCTCGGACGCCGCATGCGCGTCGGACAGGATTTCCAGTGCCGCGCGCGGATCGCGGATCGCCAGCCATGCCGTGCAGACGTCCTTCGGCGCCGGCCACAGCTTGAGAACGGCCTTGGTGATGATGCCGAGCGTGCCTTCGGCGCCCATGAAAAGGTGCTTCAAGTCGTAGCCCGTGTTGTCCTTCTTGAGCGCGCGTAGTCCATCCCAGACATCGCCGTTGGCGAGGACGACCTCGAGGCCGAGGACGAGGTTGCGGGCATTGCCATAGCGCAGAACCTGCACGCCGCCGGCATTGGTCGAGAGGTTGCCGCCGATCATGCACGAGCCCTGGGCTCCGAGGCTGAGCGGCAGGAACCTGTCGTGCTGGCTTGCGGTCTCCTGAAGCGTCTGCAAGACGCAGCCGGCCTCGACCGTCATCGCGTAACCGACGGGATCGACCTCCAGCACACGGTTCATACGGCCGAGCGACAGCACGATGCCGGTGTGCGCGGGCCAGGGTGTGGCTCCGCCCATCAGGCCGGTATTGCCGCCTTGCGGCACGACGGCGACACCGTGCTCATGGCACAGCCGCACCACTTGCGAGACTTCCTCGGTGCTGCCGGGACGCACGACGGCGCCGGCACCGCCGACCAGCGATCCGCGCCAGTCCGTCACGAACGGCTGCTTGCCATGCTCGTCCTCGATCAGGCCCTTGTCGCCCACGATCGCGCGCAGCGCATCGCGCAGGGAGGCGGTCAAGGGAGCGGTCGGGATAGCGGGGACGGATGACGGGAAGGCAGCCGGCATTTTGTTTCCTCTGGCGCATCTTGGTGTGCACTGCGCGCGAAGCGCTTTCGGCCATTGTCCACGTTTGAGGCGGCGAGTCTAACGGCAATATGGCAAGAACCTGTGGACCGGCTTGGTGTGCCGACCCGCAGAGAGAACAACGACGATCAGCCGGTCACGCCGGGGCGCCTCTTGTG
The DNA here is from genome assembly GCF_038969555.1 of Bradyrhizobium sp. B117. Taxonomy (NCBI): domain Bacteria; kingdom Pseudomonadati; phylum Pseudomonadota; class Alphaproteobacteria; order Hyphomicrobiales; family Nitrobacteraceae; genus Bradyrhizobium; species Bradyrhizobium sp. B117. The sequence goes on along the minus strand of NZ_CP152414.1, from coordinate 5,963,932 downwards.
CCGCTCGCCTGTCTTCGCAGGCCATCGCCGTTGGTCGACGGCCGCGCGGAGGCGGAGGCTCACCGGTCCCGTTGCTGCCTCGTTACAGGTCCGCACGTCTTCCGCGGCCTTGCCGAGAGGCTCGCGAGCATCGCGCTGCCTGGGCTTATGTCGCGACCCGTTTCCCTTGGACCGCCGCTGCCAGGTTCGATTGCGTACAGGCAGGGAACCAAGCCGCTGCTCGAGGGGTTGTTGCTTTTTATCCCTCGGGCGAAATCGAGCCTTGGAGGCCAAATGGTTACTGCCGCGCAATGCTTGGAACTGGCACAGCGATACAGAACACTTTCTCAAAAATCCGGCATCTCCAAAGACCGCGCTTTCATGATGAAGAATATTGCGAGAAGCTTTGCTGGTTTGGCAGGTCAATTGGATCGACTTGAAGCGCTGACCAGAGATGAACAGCAAACGTAACCCGGCGACGGGGGCGGCGCCTGAGCGCGAAGCCGGGAGCCTGCCGAATCGACCGATGATTTACCGAATTTCCGGCGGAGTGCCGGCCGGCATCGCTGAGCGAATGAGGTACCTCGAAGGAGGTACACTGAATTCACTCTTGAAGTACTTGACCGGACGATCCTTGCATTGCGGATGGGTGAAATCGATCCGATCCGCGATCGCCATACGCGTCACAAGCACCCGAAGCACGTTGACGAGGATGACGGGATACGCGTCTTTCGTGGCCTGCTAATCGGCGGGGCGGTGAGCCTGCTGCTCTGGTTATTCATCGCACTTTCATTGACAATGATCATCAAGAGTCTCCACTTCTCTGAAGAGAGCGAACGAGCACCCCTGAAAGAGCGAACCAGGTGATGACCGGCGCGTCCGCTCGGGCGGCGACGAACGCTCGGGACTTACGGCTGGTTGCGAAGGAACGCACCATCCATCAGCACATAATAAGCCCAGCTCATGATGTCCTGGGCAACGGCGCGCCCGTAGGGGCGGCGTCGTCGCTGGCGAGCATGTCACTGCCGCCGGTTTCGGCGGCGGCAGCGACGTGGGTATCGATGATCAACGCTTGACGGTCACCGTTTGGGGAGCGACGCCATCACCTCTCCCGCGTCTCCGTCCTCGAGGCAAGGCGTAACGGTCAATGGGAGCAGGTCAGACCATTGCGCGAGCCAACGATACATGGCTTTTGGATCACTCGATTCAGAGATCGCAAATCCCTGTCCATTCATGCCATGCCAACGACCCAGCATCTTGACGCCCTCGGGTGGCGCGCCACCGGTCTCCAGAAAGCGGGCGACGGCTGCATTGAAGGTGCCTTGGGGTACGCTCCAGGTGGTTATGAATTTCATGCGATTCTCCCATCACTAGAATTATCGGATGAATGTCGCGGCTGTGCCGCAGGCGCACGATAGCGCCGGCGGCTCGAATAACAACGGCCAATGAACCGGTGCGTCGGTTTGATCCAACGCGCCGTCCTCGGGCACGGTCCCGATTCTTCCCTTCCGGCGCAGAACGGACCTGCAAACCGTAAGAGGGCTATTTGCCATCGTTCCAGATGTCGGTGGCGAGCTTCCAGTCGTCTCCGACTTTCTCCCACACAACGACATATTTGCCGGTGATTTCCTGCGGTGCCGATCCCTTGGTCTTCAGGACGAACGTGCCGATCTCGCGTGCCGCGGAAGGGCCAAGCGGTTTGACGTCCACCGTTGTGAGCTTCGGATCGGTCGCTCGTTCAGCCATGCCTTTCCACATTGCCTCGATGGCTGTTCGGCCCTGCACCATCGCGGAGCCGGGCGGGAATGCGATCGCGTCGGCGGTGTAAAGGGACGCAATCCCGGCAAAATCGCCCTTGTTGAACAGTTCGATCCATTTCGCATTGTTTGCGTCGATCTCGGCCTTCTGGGCCAAAGCCGGCGCGCTCAACGAGATCACGATTGCCATCACCGATGCTATGTTGCGCATGATCATCTCCAGACCCGATGTACGACGCGGCTGCAGGGCAGCCGTCTGTCTCGAAGTGGATGCGTTGAATGACACATCCCAGACCGGGCCAGGCGCAACAGCAATTCCGGGGGATTACCGTCAGCACCATTGACGAAGCCGCGCGGTAGAGATTGCAGGCGCTTCGCGTAACCGAAACCTCGGTGCCGGGCTTCGCTGGCGTGCTGCTAGGACCTAGCGCAGCTTATTGATCTTTGGTGCATGAGCCGGGTGTTTGCGCGCGGCCCGAGGACACTCCGCGACGTGTCCATTGATGCCCAGACACGAGCGTCCCGCGCAGTCCTGCGATGATGCCAATATGCCGGTGTTTTGCCCGACGTGTCAAATGGCGCGGCGTACGCGGTAAGTCATTGACCCGCCATGCCTCGGCTACTGTGCATGGGGTTGTTTTCGAACTTTTGGTTTGGAGCACCTCGTGCGAGGCGCGCCTCTCACGCGCTCTCCGTCTCCCGGTGCACGTCGTGCACCACGAGGCCCATGCCTTCCTCCGGCATCTTGATCCAGTCCCGGCGCTTCAGCGTGCGCTTGGTGTCCTCGTAGCCGCTGGTCCAGTGCTCGCGCATCGAGGTGCCCGAGAACTCGTGGTCCTTGGCATCGCCCTCATAGGCCTTCTGCTGGTAGATCAGATGCAGGATCGCGATCTCCGGCATGTTGCGCAGGCTCGCCTTGAGCTTGCGCTCTTCGTCGGACAGCTGCTCCTCCGGCAGCTTCGCCAGCGCCTTGTAGAGCAGGACCTTGAGATTGTGGGTGCGGCGGTAGACGTCGGTGTTGTGGCGCGTCCGCGAGGAATACATGATGTCCTTGTGGCGGGCCATCACGTCCTGGATCGAGCGTGGCAGCACGCCGCGGGCGCTGAACAGGTCGACCTGGAACACCAGCGAGTTGAGCGCGTCCTCCTGGTCGAGCAGGTGCTGCAGCGGCGTGTTGGAGACGATGCCGCCGTCCCAGAAATGATCGGTGCCGATCCGCACCATCGGCAGCGCCGGGGGCAGGGCACCGGAGGCCATGATGTGCTCCGGCTCGATCTCGTCATGGGCGTTGTCGAAATAGATGAAGTTGCCGGAGAGCACGTTGACCGCGCCGACCGCGAAGCGGACCTTCTTCTCGTTGATGAGGTCGAAGTCGACGAGCTCGAGCAGGCTCTCCTTCAGCGGCATCGTGTCGTAATAGCTGGTGGCGGTCCTGGCGCCGACCGGGCTGAACCAGGGATTGATCTGGTGCGGGGTGAAGAAGCCGGGCTGGCCCATCGCCGACGTCATCCAGGCGCTGGTGAGATTGCGCCACTGGCGGAAGACGTCGCCATCGGGCGTGTAGTGCCAGATCTTGCGGTTGGTGATGCGCTCCCAGAAGATGCGCAGCGCCTCCAGCCGCTTCTCCGGCTTGTTGCCGGCGATGATGGCGGAATTGATCGCACCGATCGAAACACCGCAGACCCAGTCGGGCTCGATGCCAACCTCATGTAGCGCCTGGTAGACGCCGGCCTGGTAGGCGCCGAGCGCGCCGCCGCCTTGCAACACCAGCGCGACGCGATCGCAGCGCTCGGGCCTCCAGCCGCGCGAAGGGGGCTGATGTGTCGAATGTGTCGGTTGCGACGTACGGGCGTCCATGGTGATGCCTCCTGCCTATTCCGGACGATTGCGTCCCGCGGTGACGGCCTGATGACAATTGCGGCGCCGATGCATCGTCCGCATGCACGGTGGCCGCAGCCGGAATGGCGGCGGGTCGCGCGGCTGACGGAAATCCTTCACATCGCAGTCAATGACGGCGGCTAGCAATTTGCATAATATCCGTGAGCCGCCGGGCCAGCGTCACAGAGGCATCACACAGGAGATCATGATGCGCAGGGAAGACGTGCTGAGACTTCCGTCCATGCCGGCTGCGGGACCGAGCTATCCGGCCGGCCCGTACCGCTTCGTCAACCGCGAATTCCTGGTCATCACCTACGAGACCGACCCGGACCTGATCCGCGCCGGCCTGCCTGAGCCGCTCGAGCCGATCGACCAGCCGATCGTGCATTACGAATGGATCAAGATGCCGGACTCCTCCGGCTTCGGCAGCTACACCGAGTCCGGCCTCGTCATCCCCGCGCGCCTCAACGGCGAGGAGGTGAACTTCGTCTCGCAGATGTATCTGGACGACGATCCGCCGATCGCCGCCGGCCGCGAGATCTGGGGCTTTCCCAAGAAGTATGCCCACCCCAAGCTCGAGATCGTCAAGGACACGCTGACCGGCACGCTGGAATATGCCGGCCAGCTCGTCGCTATGGGCACGATGGGCTACAAGCACGAGAGCATGGCCGGCAACGGCGATCTCACCCGCGCGACGCTGTCGAAGACGCAAGTTAATCTGAAGATGATCCCCGGCGTCGATGGCTGCCTCGAGGTCTGCCAGCTCGTTGCGATCAACCTGATCGACATCGTGCCGAAGGGCTCGTGGATGGGGCCGGGCCGGCTGCATCTGGTGCCGCACGTCAATGCGCCGGTTGCCGACTTCCCGGTTCGCCGCTGCCTCGGCGCGCACCATTACATCGCCGACCTGACGCTGCCGTTCGGCCGCGTCGTGCACGACTATGTCAAGGAAGCCGAAGCCGCCGCGACGGGGCTGGCCGCCGAGTAGGGCGGCTCGCCATCATCAAACTGTAACAAAGCCGTAATTGAGTACCCGTGGGTCCGGAAGATGCCGTCAGCCATCTTCCGGAGCGGGGCATCTGTTGACGGTTGGGGTTGGCCATGGCTGAGCCGGCAAAGCTTGTCAGCGCGATAGAGAACACAGAGCCCGCCATTCCCGGCCTGGTCTGGGCGTTTCGCCTGCACGCCGACGGCAGCGCCGAGGCGCTGCCGATCGACCGGCCGATCGAGTTCAGCCATGATGGACGGCTCTGGCTGCATTTCAACCTGACAGATGGTCGCGTGCGGCCGTGGATCGCGGCATCGCCGCTGCCACCGCTCGCGCGCGAGCTGCTGCTGTCGAACGATACGTTCCAGCAGCTCCACGTCATCGACCATTGCGTCTACGGCGTGTTCTCCGATCTCGTGCGCGAGATCGACAGCGCGACGGAAGAAACCGCGTTCCTGCGCTTCGCCATGACCGAGCATTTGCTGGTCTCCGGCCGCCATCAGGCGTTGTGCTCGGCGGATGCGACGCGGCGCGTGCTCGAAGGCGGCTACCGCGTCGACAATGTCGCCCATCTCCTGGAGAAGATCGTCGACGAGGTCGCCGACACGCTCGACCGGATGGTCGACAAGCTCGGCCAGGAGATCGACGACATCGAGGAGCGCATTCTTGCCGATGACGCCAAGCCCGAGATGCGTCGCAATCTCGGCCGGCTGCGCCGGACCTGCGTCAGGCTGCATCGCCAGCTCACCGGATTGCGCGTGCTGTTCCACCGCCTCGACCAGAAGAACACCGACCATCTCGCGCCCGCGCTACGCATCCATGCCGGCAAGCTGGCGCAGCGGCTCGACGGCCTCGACCACGACATCGTCGAGCTGCGCGAGCGCAGCCGCCTGCTCGAGGAGGAGCTTCGCTTCAAGAACGAGGAGGAAAGCAATCGCCACCTCCACACGCTCTCGATCGTGACCTCGCTGCTGCTGCCGCCGACGCTGATCACCGGCATCTTCGGCATGAACACCAAAGGCCTGCCGCTCACCGATGTCGACGAGGGATTCATCTGGGCGGCTGCGCTGATGATCTGCTCGGTCGGTGCGGCCTATCTGTTCATGCGGCGCACAGGCATCTTCAAAAAATAGCCTGCCGTGATCGCGACTGCCCATAGATTGCTGATGCAGGGCGCCGCCGCCATTGCGCTCGCCCTGGCGAGCACGGACGCATTCGCCGGCGCCAAGGACGAGAGCGCGGCCGAATGGCTGTTTCCGAAATGGTTCAACGAGTGGCATGACGGCCTCGCCAACAAGGGCCTGAACTTCGGCGCCACCTACATCGCGGATAACATCGCCAACGTCGCCGGCGGCGTGAAGCGCGGCGCCATCCATTTCGGCCGGCTCGACCTGTCGGTCGATGCCGATCTCGACAAGCTGGTCGGCTGGACCGGCGGCCGCTTCTACGCCAATGGCTTCGTGATCTATGGCCAGGGACTCTCGCGCAACTACGTGGTCAATCTCGCGACCATCAGCGAGATCGAGGCGCTGCCGGACCAGCGGCTCTACAACGCCTATTTCGAGCAGAGTTTCTTCAACGACCGCCTCAACATCAGGGCTGGCCAGCAGGCCGCCGATGTCGAGTTCTTCGACAGCGAGACCGACGATCTCTTCATCAACGGCACTTTCGGCTGGCCCGCGATCAAGGCGAGCAACCTTCCGGCCGGTGGCCCGGCGCCGCCGATCGCGGTGCCCGGCATCCGCGTCAAGGCCACGCTGTCGGACCGGGTCACGCTGTTCGGTGCAGTGTTCAACGGCGATCCGTCCGGCCCGGGCGATCAGGATCCGCAGCTGCGCGACCATCATGGCCTCGCATTCCGCGTCAACGATCCGCCCTGGGTGATCGGCCAGGTTCGCTTCAACTACGACATCGATGTCGGCGGCCGCCCGCTCGCCGGCAATTTCACGCCCGGCGCGTGGAAGCATTATGGTTCGTTCGACAGCCAGCGCTTCACGGCGGAGGGACAATCGATCGCCGACCCTGACGGCAGCGGCCTTGCGGCCAAGCTTCATGGCAATTACGGCATCTTCGCCGTGGTCGAGCAGGTGCTCTACCGTCCACCGGAGGTCAAGGAGAACAGCACCTCAGCCTCGCTCCCCGGCGTCACCGCGTTCGGCCGCATCGCCTACAGCCCGCCGGATCGCAATCTGATCGACCTTTATCTGGACGGCGGCATCGGCTTCGTCGGCTTCACGCCGGGCCGTCCGCTCGACCGTTTCGGCGTGGCCATGGCCTATATGCGGATCTCGAACACGGCGCGCAATCTCGATCTCGACACCAATTTCTACACCGGCGTGCAGGGGCCGGTGCGCAGCAATGAGACCTTGCTCGAGATGATCTACGAGGCGCACATCAAGCCGGGCTGGCTGATTGCACCTTACTTCCAATACGTGTGGCGGCCCTCCGGCGGCATCCCCAATCCGAACGATCCGACCGGTGTCTCGCGGATCGGTGACGCCGCAGTGTTCGGCGTCACCACCACGATCAGATACTAAGCCATTGCAGGTTTCGGCTGTGGCTTGGGCTGCCGCGACAGCGCCAGCACGATCAGCGAGGCGAACACGCAGAGCGCGCCGGCGATGAAGAACGCAGGCAGATAGCTCTGATAGACCGTCCGCGAGAAGCCGGCGCCGAACGCTGCGGTGCCGGCGCCGAGCTGGTGACCGGCAAAGATCCAGCCGAACACCAGATTGGCGCGCTCGGGTCCGAACTTCTGCGCGGTGAGACGCACCGTCGGCGGCACGGTCGCGATCCAGTCGAGCCCGTAGAACATCGCGAAGACGGAGAGGCCGTAGAACGAGAAATCGCTGAAGGGCAAGAAGATCAGCGAGAGCCCGCGCAGGCCGTAGTACCAGAACAGCAGATAGCGGTTGTCGTAGCGGTCCGAGAGCCAGCCCGACATGATGGTGCCGAAGAAGTCGAAGATGCCCATGGCAGCGAGCAGGCTCGCCGCCTGCACCTGCGGGATGCCGAAATCGAGGCACATCGGGATCAGGTGCACCTGGACAAGACCGTTGGTGGAGGCGCCGCAGACGAAGAAGGTCGCGAACAGGATCCAGAACGCGCTCGACTTCGAGGCGTCGCGCAGCGTGCCGAGCGCCACGCCCGTGATCGAGCCATGGTTGACCGGCGGGGCGGGCAGGGGTGCCGTGCCTTCATCGCCGAACGGACGCAAGCCCACGTCGCTCGGCCGATCACGCATCGCGAGCAGCACAGCGATCGCCGATACGCCGAGCGCGATGCAGACGAAGCCGAGCGCAAGCCGCCAGCCGTAGCGTTCGGTCAGGCTTGCGAGCAGCGGCAGGAACACGAGCTGGCCGGTGGCGACGCTCGCCGTCATGATGCCGACGACGAGGCCGCGTCTTGCTGCAAACCAGCGCGTTGCGATGGTGGCGCCCAGCACCAGCGCGGTCATGCCGGTGCCGATCCCGATCACGACGCCCCACAGGGCGATGAGCTGCCAGACCTGGGTCATGCCGAGCGAAGCGACCAGCGCCGAGACGACGATGAGCTGCGCCGCCAGCGTGACGTTGCGCAGGCCGTAGCGGTTGAGCAGAGCGGCCGCGAACGGCGCCATCAGCCCGAACAGGATGAAGCGGATCGACAGCGCGGAGGAGATCTCCGCCGTGCTCCAGCCGAACTCCTTCTGAAGCGGGACGATGAAGACGCCGGGCGCACCAACCGTGCCGGCGCTGATCAGCGCGGTGAGGAAGGTCACGCCGACCATCACCCAGCCGTAGTGGATATTGCGGCGGCCGAGTGCCGCCGCGAGCCAGTTCGAGATCATTGGGCCTCAATCTTGGTTGGCAGGTCTTGGAGACCTGCGTCATCGTTGCAGTCTGGCACGGAAAGGGAAAGTCTGAAATGACAGACTTCCCTCAATTCAGGACATCGGGGAATTCAGAACATCAGGCGTTAGAGCATGATCCGGAAAAGTGCGCAGCGGTTTTCCGAAAAGATCATGCTCAAACCATAACCTAAAGCGCGATGACGATTCATTCTGATCTCATCGCGCTTTAGTGCGTCAGCCGCTCCACCGCGATCGCGGTGGCTTCGCCGCCGCCGATGCAGAGCGCCGCGACCCCGCGCTTGAGATTATTGGCCTCGAGCGCATGCAGCAGCGTCACGATCAGCCGTGCGCCCGTCGCGCCGATGGGATGGCCGAGCGCGCACGCACCGCCATTGATGTTCAGCTTGTCGCGGGGGATGCCGAGATCGCGCTGCGCCGCCATCGCGACCACGGCGAAGGCCTCGTTGATCTCGAACAGGTCGACGTCGGAGGCAGCCCAGCCGACCTTGTCCAGCAGCTTGCGGATCGCCGGGATCGGCGCGGTGGTGAACCATTGCGGCTCCTGGCTGTGGGTGGCGTGGCCCTTGATCTCGGCGATGGCACGCAGGCCATTGCGATCGGCCAGCGAGCGCTTCGTCAGCACCAGCGCGGCGGCGCCATCGGCATTGGCGGAGGAGGCGGCCGGCGTGATGGTGCCATTAGCGCGGAACGCCGGCTTCAGCCCGGGGATTTTTGCCGGATCGACCTTCAGCGGATGCTCGTCATTGGCGATGACGCGGGGACCCGCTTTCTCGGTCAGCGTGATCGGCGCGATTTCCGCCTTGAACGCGCCGCCCTCGACCGCCTTGCGGGCGCGGCTGAGGGTCTCCATCGCATAGGCGTCCTGGTCCTTGCGGGTGAACTGGTAGGCCTCCGCGGTGGCCTCGCCGAAATCACCCATGGAGCGGCCGGTCTCGTAGGCGTCTTCGAGGCCGTCCATCATCATGTGGTCGATGATGCGGTCGTGCCCGGCGCGATAGCCGCCACGCGCCTTTTGTAGCAGATAGGGCGCGTTGCTCATGCTCTCCATGCCGCCGGAGATGACGATCTCGGCCGAGCCGGCGCGAATGATGTCGTGCGCCAGCATGGTGGCTTTCATGCCGGAGCCGCAGACCTTGTTGACCGTGGTGGCGCCGGTGGCATCGGGCAGGCCAGCTGCGCGCGCGGCCTGCCGCGCCGGCGCCTGGCCCTGGCCGGCCGGCAGCACACAGCCCATGAAGACCTCATCGATCTTTTCCGGCGCAAGCTTTGCGCGCTCCAGCGCGGCGCCGATCACGTGCGAGCCGAGCTTGTGGGCGGGGAGAGGCGACAGCTCGCCCATGAAGCGGCCGAGCGGGGTACGGGCGGCGGAGACGATGACGACGGGATCGGCGGCTTCGGCCATGACAAAACTCCCTGGCGATGATGTGTAAGATTATGTTCATCATATGATGCGGCGCAAAAAATGCAACCGCGCGAGGGATGAGAAAATGTCGTGGGTCGGATGAGATTTGGTCGTTCGTTTGGGGGGTGGTCGACGCCAGTGTTTCGGCGTCAGTGCAGCCGCCGCCCCAAACGACGCTGTCATTGTCCGCGAAGGCGGACAATCCAGTATTCCAGAGGCCCGTGTTGGCGAATTCGCTTTTGCAACTGGCGCCGCGGCGTACTGGATGCCCCGCCTTCGCGGGGCATGACACCTTGGGTGTGGCGACGGCTGCTACTCGGCGGCAGGTCTACCGCTTCCTGTTCACGAACGCCTGCATCAGCCGCGTCGGCTCGTCCGTCAGGAACGACTCACCAAAGACCTTGACGCTCAAATTCACCGATTCCGTCAGCGGCAGCTCCTCCCATTGCCGCAGCAGCGCCTTCTGCGAGCGCAACGCCTCCGGGCCGCATTCGAGCAGGGCTTGGACCAGGTGCTCGACTTCAGCATCCAGACCTCCCGCCGGAGCGACCTTGTCGATCAAGCCCCAGGCCAGCGCCGTTGCCGCGTCGATGTTCTCAGCCGTCATCACCAGCCAGCGCGCGCGGGCCCAGCCGATCAGGCGCGGCAGCAGGGCCGCGTGGATCACCGAGGGGATGCCGACGCGCACCTCCGGCATGCCGAAATGCGCATCATGCGCGGCGATGCGGAAGTCGCAGGCGGCTGCGACCTCGAGCCCGCCGCCGAGGCACCAGCCCGGCATTCGCGCAATCACGGGAGCCGGAAACTGGCGCACGGCTTCGCAGAGATCGCGCAGGCGGCTGATGAAGGCCTCGGCTGACGTCTGGTCGAGCTTGGCCATCTCCTTGATGTCGGCGCCGCCGATCATGCTCTTCTCGCTCTGGCCGCGTAGCACCAGGACGCGGATGCTGCGGTCGGAGCTAAGCTGCTGCAGGCCTTCGCGCACCGCGTCGGTCACGGGCGAGCCCAGAATGTTGAGCGAGCCGGCGTTGCAGATCGCGACATGAACGACACCGCGCGCATCGCGCGTCACGCCGCAGTGATTGTTGAGCATTTCCATCGGGGCATCTCGAAGGTTTCGTGGACAGGCGCGAGGCGCGCGCGTCGGTATCCACTTCCGGGCCGAAACGGCCGGCTTGTCAAGCGGGGTAGGGACAGTGTTGCCAGCGCGAAGTCCGTGACATAGTATGACGTATATCATACAAAGGGGCCGCCATGACCGAACTTGATCAACTCGACCTGTTTTCGCCGGTGCAGCGGCGTGAGCGCATGGTGGATTGGCAGGTGCCGGCGCCCGTCGCGAAAGCGGCGATGGGGCTGTCGGGCATGGACGCCATGCTTGGCATCCGCGACGGCCGGCTGCCGCCGCCGCCCTTCGCAAAGCTGATCGGCTTCGTCATGGCCGTGGTCGCGCCAGGGCGAATCGTCATGGAACTGGAGCCGCGCGAGGATCTCGAAAATACCATCGGGCTGCTGCATGGCGCGACGGCGGCGGCGCTGATCGATACCGCCATGGGATGCGCCATTTCGACACGGCTGGAGGCTGGTCAATCGTCCGTGACCCTCGACCTGAAGATGACGTTCCTGCGCCCGCTGTCGGTACGGTCGGGGCTGATCTCGGCCGAAGGCAAGATCATCAAGCTGGGCCGCCAGACCAGCTACACCGAGGGTTTTGTGCGCGACGGCAAGGGCGCGCTCGCAGTCCATGCAACTGCAACCTTTTCCATGATCGGCAATGTCTGAACACGAATTAATGCACCGCCTGGTTGATTTCTGTGTTATGAGATGATCTCCGACATTCAATGAGACTCGCATGCGCTATTCCCGGGAACACAAACAGGAAACCCACGATCGGATCGTGAAGAAGGCCTCTGTGCGGCTGCGCGAGAAGGGCGCCCACGGCATCGGCGTCGCCGACCTCATGAAGGAGGCGGGCCTGACCCATGGCGGTTTCTACGCGCATTTCGACTCGCGCGAGGCGCTGGTGATCGAGGCCTTCGCCTACGCCATGGACCGCTCGATGGAGCACTGGCGCAAGCAGTCCGATCAGGTCGCGCCAGAAAAGCAGCTGGCCCAGATCGTCGAGACCTATCTCTCCGCGCTGCATCGCGACAATCCCGGCCATGGCTGCTCGATTCCGGCGCTCGGGGCCGAGATCGCCCGCGAGAGCCCGAAGACCCGAAAGGCCTTTGCCGGCAAGCTCGACGAGATGATCGAGATGATGACCGACTTCATCCCGAACCAGCCGCGCAAGGCCGCGCGCAAGCAGGCGATCGCGACGCTGGCGACGATGGCCGGCACTATGCTGCTGGCGCGCATCGCCGGCTCCAGCGACTTGTCGGACGAGGTGCTGAAGGCGGGCAAGGACAGCGCGCTGGAGGGCGCGAAGCGCGAGCCGGTAAAGGCTGCACCGTCCAAAAAGAAGCAGAACTAGGCGAGATGCCGTAGGGTGGGCAAAGGCGCGCCAGCGCCATGCCCACGTTCTTTCGATGATTGCAAAGATTTGGTGGGCGCGCTTCCGCCTTCGCTCTGCGAGCTTCGGCGGACAAGTCGCTTTGCCCGCCCTACGGACCGGTGCTCACCGCCCCGCAAACAACGCCCGCTCGCGCTCGACGATCTCCCCGATGTAATCCGCCACCGCCCTGATCCGCGCGAGGTCCTTGCTATCGGCGTGCATCAGCATCCAGAACGTCCGGGTGATCGAGATCTCCTCCGGCAGGACTGCGACGAGCTGCGGGTAATCGCTCGCCATGAAATGCGGCAGCACCGCGATGCCGAAGCCGGAGAGGGTGGCATTGAGCTGCGCGATCAGATTGGCGCTGCGGAAGCGGGCGGAGATCCGCGGCGACACCTGCGGCAGATAGTCGAGCTCCGGCGTGAACAGCAGCTCCTCAATGTACCCGACGAAGCGGTGCTGTGGCAGGTCCTGCCGCGAGGCGATTGTCGGGAAGCGGTCGAGATAGGCGGGGGCGGCATAAAGCCCGAGTCGGTAGTCCAGGAGCTTGCGGCCGACGATGCGGCCTTCCTTCGGCATGGTGAGGCTGATTGCGATATCGGCCTCGCGCTTGGAGAGGCTGAACAGCCGCGCGGTCGCTACAAGTTGCAGGTCGAGATCGGGATAGCGGTCCGCGAAGGGCGCCAGCCGCGGCGCCAGGAAGGCTGTGCCGAACCCGTCGGGCGCGCCGATCCGTACCGTGCCGGTCAGCCGCGCCACGGAGCCGCCGACCTGCTCCTGGTTGGCGACGATGGTGGATTCCATCGCTTCCGCGCTGTCGGCGACGCGCTGCCCGGCTTCGGTGAGCAGGTAGCCGGTCTTGCGCCGGTCGAACAGCTTGGCCGACAGGTGCTTCTCCAGCCGGTCGACGCGGCGGATCACGGTGGCATGGTCGACCCCGAGCTGTTTGGCCGCAGCCGACACCGAGCCGCCCCGTACGATGGCCAGCACGAAGCGAAAGTCGTCCCAGTCGATGCTACCTTGATCCAGCATTTTCGCACATCTATGGTGCAATATCTCAGACTTGAATCCTATAAAATGCAGGTCGATAGGATTTGTCAAAGCGGATCAGGCCTCAAGGAGATCATTCCATGCGTTCAGTCGGACATTTCATCGGTGGCAAGGAGGTCAAGGGTACCTCGGGCCGCACCGCCGACGTCTTCGAGCCGATGACCGGCGACGTGCAGGCCAAGGTCGCGCTGGCGTCCAAGGCCGAAGTCCGCGCCGCCGTCGAGAACGCGCGCGCAGCGCAGCCCGAGTGGGCCGCGACCAACCCGCAGCGCCGCGCCCGCGTGATGATGAAGTTCGTCGAGCTGGTGCAGCGCGATTACGACAAGCTCGCCGAGCTGCTCGCGCGCGAGCACGGCAAGACCGTGCCTGACGCCAAGGGCGACATTCAGCGCGGCCTCGAGGTCGCGGAATTCGCCTGCGGCATCCCGCACCTGATGAAGGGCGAGTACACCGAAGGCGCCGGCCCCGGCATCGACATCTATTCGATGCGCCAGCCGCTCGGCGTCGTCGCCGGCATCACCCCGTTCAACTTCCCGGCCATGATCCCGATGTGGAAGTTCGCGCCCGCAATCGCCTGCGGTAATGCGTTCATCCTGAAGTCGTCGGAGCGCGATCCTGGCGTGCCGATGCTGCTCGCCGAGCTGATGATGGAAGCGGGCCTGCCGGCCGGCATCCTCAACGTCGTCAACGGCGACAAGGAGGCGGTCGACGCCATCCTCGACGACCCCGACATCAAGGCCGTCGGCTTCGTCGGCTCCACGCCGATCGCGCAATATATCTATGAGCGCGCGGCCCAGACCGGCAAGCGCTGCCAGTGCTTCGGCGGCGCCAAGAACCACGCCATCGTGATGCCCGACGCCGACATGGACCAGGCCGTCGACGCGCTGATCGGCGCCGGCTACGGCTCGGCCGGCGAGCGCTGCATGGCGGTCTCCGTCGCCGTTCCCGTCGGCAAGTCCACCGCCGACCGGCTGATGGAAAAGCTGATCCCGCGCGTCGAGAGCCTCAAGATCGGCACCTCGATCGATCCGTCCGCTGACTATGGTCCGCTGGTGACGCGCGAAGCTGTCGAGAAGGTCAAGAGCTACATCGACATCGGCATCAAGGAAGGCGCGACGCTCGCCGTCGACGGCCGCGGCTTCAAGATGCAGGGCTATGAAAAGGGCTTCTATCTCGGCGGTTCGCTGTTCGACAACGTCACCAAGGACATGCGGATCTACAAGGAAGAGATCTTTGGGCCCGTGCTCTCGGTCGTGCGCGCGCACGACTACAAGGAAGCGCTGGCGCTGCCGTCGGATCATGACTACGGCAACGGCGTTGCCATCTTCACCCGCGACGGCGACGCCGCGCGCGACTTCGCGGCCAAGGTCAATGTCGGCATGGTCGGCATCAACGTGCCGATCCCGGTGCCGATCGCCTATTACACCTTCGGCGGCTGGAAGAAGTCCGGCTTTGGCGATCTCAACCAGCACGGCCCGGACTCGGTCCGCTTCTACACCAAGACCAAGACGGTGACCTCGCGCTGGCCGTCCGGCGTCAAGGAAGGTGCGGAGTTCTCGATCCCGCTGATGAAGTAAGGTTCCTCAGCCGTCATTGCGAGGAGCTCTTGCGACGAAGCAATCCAGACTGTCTCCGCGGAGGGATGCTGGATCGCTTCGCGGAGCCCGTCATCGGGCCGCGCTTCGCGCGGACCCGGTGGCTCGCAATGACGATGGAGTGAAAGGGTAGGCGGCAGCATGCAGTTCGCTCTGAACGAGGATCAGGTCGCGGTTCGCGACATGGCGTTGGCGTTTGCGGCCGAGAAGATCGCGCCGCACGCCTTGCGCTGGGACGAGGAGAAGCATTTCCCCGTCGACGTCATGCGCGAGGCAGCAAGCCTTGGTATGGGTGGCATCTACATCCGCGACGATGTCGGCGGATCCGCGATGAGCCGGTTCGACGCGGCGCTGATCTTCGAGGCGCTGGCGACGGGCTGCCCGACGACATCGGCCTTCATCTCCATCCACAACATGGCGTCCTGGATGATCGATGCCTTCGGCAGCGACACCCAGCGCCACCAATGGCTGCCGAAGCTGTGCAGCATGGAGCTGATCGCGAGCTATTGCCTGACCGAGCCGGGCGCCGGCTCCGACGCGGCGGCGCTGCGCACCCGCGCCGTGCGCGACGGTGACTGCTACGTCCTCAACGGCCAGAAGCAGTTCATCTCGGGTGCCGGCGGCACCGACCTTTTGGTCGCCATGGTGCGCACCGGCGGCGATGGCCCCGGCGGTATCTCGACCCTCGTCATCGACGGCAAGACGCCGGGCGTCTCCTTCGGCGCCAATGAGCGCAAGATGGGCTGGAACGCGCAGCCGACCCGCGCCGTGATGTTCGAGAACGCCCGCGTGCCGGTTGCCAACCGGCTCAGCGAAGAGGGTGTTGGCTTCAAGATCGCGATGGCCGGCCTCGACGGCGGCCGTCTCAACATCACCGCATGTTCGCTCGGCGGCGCCCAAACGGCGCTCGACAAGGCGCGCGCCTACATGAAGGAACGCAAGGCGTTTGGAAAACGTCTCGACGAATTCCAGGCCCTGCAATTCCGCCTTGCCGACATGGCGATCGAGCTCGAGGCCGCACGCACCTTCCTGTGGCGCGCCGCGGCGGCGCTCGACCGCAAGGACCCCGACGCCACCATGCTGTGCGCGATGGCAAAGCGCTTCGGCACCGATGTCGGCTTCGAGGTCGCCAACCATGCGCTGCAGCTGCACGGCGGCTACGGCTATCTCAGCGAATACGGCATCGAGAAGATCGTGCGCGATCTGCGCGTGCACCAGATCCTCGAAGGCACCAATGAAATCATGCGGCTCATCGTGGCGCGCAAACTGATCGAGGGCGCGCGATGAGTGCTGTGGAGGAGGGCGATCTCATCGTTCGCCGCGAGGGCGCGGCGGGCGTGATCCGGCTCAACCGTCCCAAGGCGATCAACGCGATGACGCTGGAGATGTCCGAGGGCATCGACGCGGCGCTCGATAGATTCGAGACTGATCCTGAAGTCGCCTTGATCATTCTGGAAGGCTCCGGCGAGCGCGGCCTCTGCGCGGGCGGAGACATCCGCGGCCTCTGGGAGAGCTCGCGCGAAGGCGGCGATCTCGGCGCGCGGTTCTGGCGCCAGGAATACGTCATGAATGCGCGGATCGCGAGATATCCTAAGCCGTATGTCGCGTTCATGGACGGTCTCGTGATGGGCGGCGGCGTCGGTCTCTCCGGTCACGCCAGCCATCGCGTCGTGACCGATCGCACCAAGCTGGCAATGCCCGAGGTCGGGCTGGGCTTCTTCCCCGATGTCGGCGGCACCTGGCTGTTGTCGCGCTCGCCCGGCGAGATCGGCACCTATTTTGGCCTCACGGGCCAGACCATGAACGGCCCCGATGCGATCCACGCCAAGTTTGCGGATGCCGTGGTGCCGGCGGCCAAATGGCCGGTGCTGCGCGAGGCGCTAACGAAGGTTCGCCCGGGCGTAAGCGCGGCCGACGTGACCAAGCTCGTCAACGGTTTTACGACCGGTGAGGCTGCGGGGCCGGTCGCAGCGAAAGAGCCGATCATTGACGCGCTGTTCGGCTTCGATCGCATGGAAGACATTTTTGCGGCGCTCGAGCGCGACGGCTCGGAGTTCGCGCTGGCCACGCTGAAGACGCTCAAAGAGAAATCGCCACGTGGCATGGTGGTGACGCTGAAATTGCTGCGGCTCGCGCGTACCGCCTCGAACCTGGAAGAATGCCTGGTGCGCGAATATCGCGCCGCATGCGAAGTCTTCCGCAGCGACGATTTCCGCGAGGGCGTGCGCGCCGCCGTGATCGACAAGGACCGCAACCCGACCTGGTCACCGCCGCGGATCGAGGACGTGACGCCAGAGATGCTGGCGCCATATCTCGCCGAGATCGGGGCCGACGAGCTCAAATTCAATTAACAAGGCTATAGCGGAGGAAACGACAATGGCCACGATCGCATTCATCGGTCTCGGCAACATGGGCGGCCCGATGGCGGCCAATCTGGTCAAGGCCGGCCACAAGGTGGTGGCGTTCGACCTCGTCGAGGCCTCGCGCAATCAGGCCAAGGCGGATGGCGCCGGCGTCGCCGACAGCGCCGCGGGCGCGGTGAAGGGCGCCGATGTCGTCGTCACCATGCTCCCCGCAGGCAAGCATGTGCTCGGCGTCTGGAACGAGGTCGTTCCTGTCATGACCAAGGGCGCGCTGATCATCGATAGCTCCACCATCGACGTCGAGAGCGCGCGGCAGGCGCACGCGCTCGCGGCCAAGAGCGGCGCGCTCTCGGTGGATGCGCCGGTCTCCGGCGGCACCGGCGGCGCCAAGGGCGCGACACTCACCTTCATGTGCGGCGGCGAGGAGGGCGCATTCGCGGCGGCAAAGCCCGTGCTGGAGAAGATGGGCAAGAAGATCGTGCATTGCGGCGGCGCCGGCGCGGGGCAGGCGGCCAAGATCTGCAACAACATGATCCTCGGCATTTCCATGATCGCGGTGAGCGAGGCCTTTGCGCTCGGCGAAAAGCTCGGCCTCTCGCATCAGGCGCTGTTCGACGTCGCCTCGACCTCGTCAGGCCAGTGCTGGTCGCTCACGACCTATTGCCCGGTTCCGGGCCCGGTGCCGACCTCGCCGGCGAACAACGACTACAAGCCGGGCTTTGCCTCGGCGCTGATGGTGAAGGACCTGACCCTGGCGCAGGACGCCGCCAAGGCCGCGGGCGCCGCGACGCCGCTCGGCAAGCATGCGCAGGAGATCTATCAGTCTTTCGACGCAGCCGGCCAGGGCGGGGTGGATTTTTCCGGAATTATCAAGCACGTTCGCAGCCTCGCTGGAAAATAGCGAGGCTTTGCCCGTAGCCCGGATGGAGCGAAGCGAAATCCGGGACGGTTCCTTCGAATTGCGCAGGCGCCCCGGATTGCGCTTCGCTCCATCCGGGCTACGCTCGAAGGTCAATTCGACGGGCCCGAACCATGACCACATTTCAGGAAGCGCGCGCGTTTCTGCTTCATCACCGCACGGATTACGAGACAGCGGTCAAAGACTTCCTTTGGCCCGATCCGGTTCCCTTCAACTGGGCGCTCGACTGGTTCGACGAGCTCGCAAAGGACGCGGACGCCAGGGACCGTCCCGCGCTCTGGATCGTCGATGCCGCGCAGGACAAGCAGACCAAGCTGTCCTTCGCGGCGCTCTCGCAGCGCTCCAACCAGGTCGCGAACTTCCTCCGCGCGCAGGGCTTGAAGCGCGGCGACCATCTCCTGCTGCTGCTCGGCAATGTGGTTCCGCTGTGGGAGACCATGCTGGCGGCGATCAAGCTCGGCGTCGTCTTGATTCCCGCAACCACGCTGCTCACCGCCGACGAGCTGCGCGACCGGCTCGATCGCGGCAAGGCCAAGGCGGTGGTAGCGGCCGAAGACCAGGTCGCGAAATTCGCAAGCCTGGGTGCCGAGAATATCGCTCGCATCGTTGTCGGCACGGCCTCGGATGGCTGGCTTGCCTATGACGAGGCGGCGAAGGCGCCCGAGAGTTTTACGCCCGACGGCCCGACCAACGCCGACGACCCGATGCTGCTCTACTTCACATCTGGCACGACGGCAAAACCGAAACTGGTGCGCCACAGCCAGCGCAGCTATCCGGTCGGGCATCTCTCCACCATGTACTGGATCGGGCTCAAGCCCGGCGACGTCCATCTCAACATCTCGTCACCCGGCTGGGCCAAGCACGCCTGGAGCTGTTTCTTCGCGCCGTGGAATGCGGGCGCGACCGTGTTCGTGGTCAACCAGCCGCGCTTCGATGCCAAAGGGCTGCTCGCCACCATCGGCCGCTGCGGCGTCACCACGCTGTGCGCGCCGCCGACGGTGTGGCGGCTGTTCATCCAGGAGAACCTGGCCTCGTTCAAGGTGGCCTTGCGCGAGGTCTGCGGCGCCGGCGAGCCGCTCAATCCAGAGGTGATCGACCAGGTGCAGGCCGCCTGGGGTCTCACCATCCGCGACGGTTACGGCCAGACCGAAACGACCGCGCTTGCCGGCAACTCGCCGGGGCAGCCTATCAAGGTCGGCTCGATGGGCCGGCCGCTGCCGGGCTATCGCGTGCAGGTCAGCGACGCCGATGGCCATCCGGCCAGGGAGGGCGAGGTGGCGCTGCTGCTCGGCGCGGACCGCCCCGCCGGCCTGATGCAGGGCTATCAGGGCGACGACGGAAAACTGGCGGGCGCCGAAGGCGAGCTCTATCGCAGCGGCGACGTCGTCTTCGCTGATGAGGACGGCTATCTCACCTTCGTTGGACGCTCCGATGACGTGTTCAAATCCTCCGACTACCGCATCAGCCCGTTCGAGCTGGAGAGCGTGCTGCTCGAGCATGAGCTCGTCGCCGAAGCTGCGGTGGTGCCGAGCCCCGATCCGATCAGGCTCGCGATCCCCAAGGCCTTCGTGCTGCTGACCTCGGGCGCGGAGCGGACGCCCGAGACGGCGCTCTCCATCTTCCAACACCTGCACACGCGCCTTGCGCCGTTCAAGCGCATCCGCCGGCTCGAAATCGTCGCCGAGCTGCCGAAGACGATCTCTGGCAAAATCCGCCGTGTGCAGCTACGACGGCTCGAACGCGACGATGATCGCAGCGATCCGCTGCGCGGCCGGGAATTCCGCGAGGAGGATTTTCCGGAGCTGCCGAAAACACGGAGTGAGACCTAAGTGAACGAAGTCTGGAAGAAGCCGCCAATTTCGCTGGAAGCCTATCAGGCCATGGTCGGCAAGGAGATCGGCGTATCGTCGTGGCACCTGGTCGATCAACCCCGCATCGACACCTATGCCGACGTGATCGAGGATCACCAGTTCATCCATGTCGACCCCGAGCGCGCCAAGAAGGAGACGGCGTTCGGCACCACCATCGCGCACGGCTTCCTGACGATGTCGCTGCTGTCGATCATGTCCTACGAGGTGATGCCCGTGATCGCGGGCACCACGATGGGCGTGAACTACGGTTTCGACAAGCTGCGCTTCATCTCGCCGGTGCGCTCGGGCAAGCGCGTCCGCGGCCGTTTCGTGCTGGCGGAAGCCAAGCTGCGCAAGCCCAATGAGCTCCAGTCCCGCACCAATGTGACGGTTGAGATCGAAGGCGAGGACAAGCCGGCGCTGGTCGCCGACTGGCTCGGCCTGATCTATTTCGAGTAGGGCGGGGCCGTCATGGCCGGGCTTGACCCGGCCATCCATCGCTGCTCAAAAGCCTCTCAAATCGGTGCGCTTGGACCCTCTCCCCTTGTGGGAGAGGGTGGCTTCGCGAAGCGAAGCCGGGTGAGGGGTCTCTCTCCGCGAGCACATCTGTGGAGAGAGACCCCTCATCCGGCGCTTCGCGCCACCTTCTCCCACAAGGGGAGAAGGAAAAGGGAAGAACAGGACTTCACCCATGGCAATCAGGTTCGACGGACGCGTCGTCATCGTCACCGGCGCGGGCAATGGTCTCGGCAAGGCGCATGCGCTCGGGCTCGCCAGCCGCGGTGCGAAGGTCGTCGTCAACGATTTCGGCGGCGCGCGTGACGGCACCGGCGGCTCGCTGTCGCCGGCCGAAGCCGTGGTTGAGGAGATCCGCAAAGCGGGCGGCACCGCGATGGCCGACGGCGCCGACGTCTCGAATTTCGAGCAGGTCACCGCGATGGTCGAGCGCGCCACCAAGGAGTGGGGCAGCGTCGACCTGATGTGCGCCAATGCCGGCATTTTGCGCGACAAGTCGTTCGGCAAGATGGAGGCGGCCGATTTCCAGAAGGTGCTCGACGTGCATCTCGTCGGCACCTTCTATTGCTGCAAGGCGGCCTGGGCCGGCATGCGCGACCGCAATTACGGCCGCATCGTGCTGACGACCTCGTCCTCCGGCCTCTACGGCAATTTCGGCCAGGCCAATTACGGCGCGGCGAAATCCGGCATGGTCGGCCTGATGAACGTGCTCGCCGAGGAAGGCCGCAAGAACAACATCCGCGTCAACATCATCTCGCCGACAGCAGCGACCCGGATGACCGAAGAGCTGCTGCCGCCGCAGGCGCTGCAATTGATGAAGCCGAACGCGATCACGCCCGCGGTCGAGTACATGCTGAGCGAGGACGCGCCGACCCGCACCATCATGGGCGCCGGCGCCGGCTCGTTCGCCGTGATCAAGGTCGTGGAGAGTGAGGGCATCAACCTGCCGGAAGCCGATTGGACCCCGGACGCGATCGCCGCGCATTTCGGAGAGATCAGCGACATGTCGAAGGCTAGGGCGTTGCAGGGTGCGTTCGAGCAGACGCAGAAATACGTCGCGCAGGCCGCGGCACGCGCGGGGATCAAGCTCTAACCACCTCCGTCATGGCCGGGGCCTCGCGAAGCGACGAACCCGGAATGATGCCTTCCGTCATGGCCGGGCTTGTCCCGGCCATCCACGTTCTTGGCATCGCCCGCGTGGCTCCCGTGGATGCGGGCATGACGACCTATTCTTTGGCGTCCAGCTCAGCCTAAACTCCCGCCATGACCCCATCCGAATCCCACATCGCCGTCATCGGTGCCGGCCCCGCCGGGCTGATGGCGGCGGAGGTGCTGGCGCAGGGGAGTGCCAGCGTCACCGTGTATGACGTCATGCCGTCCGCTGGCCGCAAATTCCTGATGGCCGGCCGTGGCGGGCTCAATCTCACCCATAGCGAGCCGCTGCCGCAGTTCATGGCGCGCTATCGCGAGGCCGCACCGAGGCTGCAAGCCGCAATCGACGCCTTTTCGCCGGACGCGTTGCGTGCCTGGAGCGAAGCGTTGGGCGAGCCGACCTTCGTCGGCACCAGCGGGCGGGTGTTTCCAAGGGCGTTCAAGGCCTCGCCCTTGCTGCGCGCCTGGCTGCGGCGGCTCGATAGCGCCGGCGTCCGGTTCGCCTTTCGTCATCGCTGGACCGGCTGGGATGCTGAGGGGCGGCTTCAGTTTCAAACACCGAATGGTACGGTCGCCACCGGGGCTGACGCCACGGTGCTGGCCCTCGGCGGCGCAAGCTGGCCACGGCTCGGATCGGACGGTGGCTGGGTCGATATCCTCGCGGCGAAAGGCATCGCTATCTCAAAGCTGCGGCCGGCCAATTCCGGCTTCACGGTCGGATGGTCCGAATTGTTCCGCGACCGCTTTGAGGGGCAGCCGCTGAAGGGCGTGGCGCTGACGATCGGTGCGCACACCGTGCGCGGCGAGGCGATGGTCACGCGCGCCGGCATCGAGGGCGGCGCGATCTACGCGCTCTCGGCCGAGCTGCGCGAGGCGGTGTTGGGCGTCGGGCAGGCGACGCTGACCATCGCGTTGCGGCCCGACCTCACCGCCGACGCACTGACCACGCGCCTGTCAGGCACGCGCGGCAAGCAATCCCTTGCAAACTTCCTGCGCAAGGCGGCGCAATTGTCGCCGGTTGGCATCGGCCTGATGCAGGAGGCCGCCATTGCGTCGGGGCGGCAACTGGCCGCGTTCTCGCCGGCCGAGCTTGCGCATCTGGTGAACGCGATTCCGGTTCAGCTCACCGGTGTCGCCCCGATCGACCGCGCCATCTCGACCGCCGGCGGGATCGCCTTCGACGAGCTCGACGCGCACTTTATGCTGCGCAAAGTGCCCGGCGTGTTCGCCGCCGGCGAGATGCTGGACTGGGAGGCGCCGACCGGCGGCTACCTGCTGCAGGCCTCGTTCGCGACTGGGGCTGCCGCGGGCAGGGGTGTATTGGAGTGGCTCGCCCAATCGCAGAAATCGTAGGGTGGGCAAAGGCGCGAAGCGCTGTGCCCACCATCTTTCGCAGTTACCACGAGAAGTCGTGGGCACGCTTCGCTTTGCCCACCCTACGGCGGTTTGCCGCTCAAAGGATGCGCGGGCGCTCCCGCAGCTCTACCGCAGCTTCCCCCGTGCCGCCACCGGCAGGGTGCCGATGATCTCCTCGCCGCGCACCATCACCACTTCGTCCATCATGTTGACGACGACGCAGACGTGGTTCGGCACGATGCGGACGACGTCGCCGACGTTCGGGCGGGTGTTGCTGCGGGACAGGTCGAGGAAGCCGTGCTCCTCGGCGAACTTTGCGATTTTGGCTTCGGGGTGCTCCAGAATCAGGCCGTGGCCGTCGAGGCCGCCGGTGTCCGTGGTCAGCGTCTTCGAGCCGGCGTCGAGGATGCCGCGCTCGGGGGCGGCGCGGCTCACCACGGTCGAATAGATGTGCAGCGCGCAGTCGTCCCAGGTGGCGGAGCCGGCCGCGACCTGCATGCGGTCATTGTAGATGTAGGTGCCGAAGCGGTGCTCGGTGCCACCCTTGAGCTTGCCGAGGTTGATGAGGTTCGGCGTGCCCCCAGTCGAGACGATTTTTGCATCGAGCCCGTGCGCCCGCACCCCGGCGAGCGCTTCGTCGAAAAATTTCTGCGCATCGCCCCAGCCGGTTTCGGTTGGGTAGAGCATGAAGCCGGCAAATTCGAGCCCCTTCGACCCCGCGATCTCGCGTGCCAGAGCGATCGCTTCTGCGGGCGTCTCGACGCCCGCGCGCTTGCGGCCCGTGTCGCATTCGACCACGACCGACAGCGGGCGGCCAGAAGCTGCGGCGGCCTTCGGCAGGCCGCCCACCACGGTCGAATTGTCGGCGGCGACCGTCATGTTGGTCTTGGCGTTCAGCGCGCCGAGCCGAGCCATCTTTTCTTCGCCCAGCAGATTGTAGCTGATCAGGATGTCGTCGATGCCGGCATTGGCCATGATCTCGGCCTCGCCGATCTTCTGGCAGGTGATGCCCTTCGCGCCGGCCGCGATCTGCATCTTCGCGATGGTCGGGTTCTTGTGGGTCTTGATGTGCGGGCGATTGGCGACACCCGCATCATCGCAGGCCTTCTGGATGCGCGCGATGTTGCGCTCGACCTTGTCCATGTCGATGACGGCGCAGGGGGTGCCGTATTCGCGGGCGATCTTGGCGGCGAGGGGAGTGGTCATTGGCTCTCTCTATTTTCGGCCCCGTAGGATGGGTAGAGCGAAGCGAAACCCATCAGAGGCAATTCCTTTTAAGCGATGGGTTTCGCTACGCTCTACCCATCCTACGATTCAAGCCTGCTCTATCTCTTCTCTCAGCATTTCCAGTTCGAGCCAGCGCTCTTCGGCGGCGGACAGTTCTTCATGGGCCTTGGCGATCGCAGCCGACGTGTCGTCGAATGTCTTGCGATCCTTGGCGTAGAGGTTGGGATCGTCGAGCACGCGCTGCAATTTTGCAATATCGGCCTGAAGCGTGTCCATCCTCTTCGGCAGTGTTTCCAGCGCGTGCTTCTCATTGAAGCTCAGCTTCCGCCTGGGCGCGGACGACGGAACAGGGGCGCGTTCCTCTTTCTTTTCTGCAACAGGCTGCGCCTTCGTCTCGCGCTTCAGGTCCGCGCCGCGCTGGCTCAGCATGTCGCTGTAGCCGCCGGCATATTCGATCCACTTGCCGTTGCCCTCAGGCGCGATCACGGAGGTCACGACGCGGTCGAGGAAGTCGCGGTCGTGGCTGATCAGGATGACCGTGCCCTCGTAATCGCCGAGCATCTCCTCGAGCACGTCGAGCGTCTCCAGGTCGAGATCGTTGGTCGGCTCGTCCAGCACCAGCAGGTTCGAGGGCTTTGCCAGTGCGCGCGCCAGCATCAGACGGCCGCGCTCGCCGCCGGAGAGCACCTCCACCGGCGTGCCGCGCTGCTCCTGGGCGAACAGGAAGTCCTTCATGTAGCCGACGACGTGTTTCGGCTTGCCGCCGACCATGATCTGATCGCCACGGCCACCGGTCAGCGCTTCGGCGAGCGTCGATTTGGGATCGAGGCTTTCGCGGTGCTGGTCGAGCGTCGCCGTCTCCAGATTGGCGCCGAGCCGCACGATGCCGGAATCAGGCTCCGCCCCGCCGGTGAGTAGATTGACCAGCGTGGTCTTGCCGGCACCGTTCGGGCCGATGACGCCGAGCCGGTCGCCGCGCTGGATGCGGGTCGAGAAATTCTCGACGATCTTGCGCTCGCCATAGGCCTTGGTGATGCCCTTGGCCTCGATCACCAGCTTGCCGGATTGCTCGGCTTCCGCCGCGGCGAGACTGGCGGCGCCTGCGGTGCCGCGATAGTTGCGGCGCTGGTCGCGCAGCGCGTGCAGATTGGCGAGACGCTTGACATTGCGCTTGCGCCGGCCAGAGACGCCGTGGCGCAGCCAGTGCTCCTCGTCGACGATCTTGCGGTCGAGCTTGTGCTGGTCGCGCTCTTCCTCGGCCAGCACCTCGTCGCGCCAGCTCTCGAACGAGGCAAAGCCGCGGTCGATCTGCTTGATCTTGCCGCGGTCGAGCCAGGCGGTCGAACGCGACAGGTTGGTGAGGAAGCGGCGGTCGTGGCTGATGATCACCAGCGCGCTGCGGCGGCTGTCGAGCTCCTGCTCCAGCCATTCGATGGTGGCGAGATCGAGATGGTTGGTCGGCTCGTCCAGCAGCAGGATATCGGGCGAGGGTGCGAGCACGTAGGCCAGGGCCGTGCGGCGGGCCTCGCCGCCGGAGAGATTGTGCGGGTTTTCCTCGCCGGTGAGGCCAAGCTGCTCCAGCAGGTAGCGCGCCTGGTGCTGGTCGTCGCCGGGGGCGAGCCCGGACTCGACATAAGCGAGCGTGGTCTTGTGCGCGCCGAAATCCGGCTCCTGCGGCAGATAGCGCACTGTGGCGCCGGGCTGCACGAAGCGTGTGCCGCTATCGGGCTCGACCAGGCCGGCCGCGATCTTCAGCAGTGTCGATTTGCCCGAGCCGTTGCGGCCGATCAGGCAGACGCGCTCGGAAGGCGCGACATTGAGCTCGACACCTGACAGCAGCGGCGTGCCGCCAAAGGTCAGCCTGATGTCTTTCAGTTGGATCAGCGGCGGCGCCATGATTAGCCTTGACTCAAATTCTGGCTCGTTGCGGCCGCGTCAGTGCGGCGGCGCTGGATCCGGCGCAGCGTTTGGTCGAGCGCCGAGAGGAACGCGGAGCGGTCGCGCGGCGAGAACGAGCGCGGGCCGCCGGTGACTTCGCCGGCTGAGCGCAGATCCGTCATCAAATTGCGCACCGCCAGCGTCATCCCGATCGACTCCTCGGTGAACGGTTTCCCGTTCGGCGCGATCACGTCGGCGCCCGCCTTGACGCAGCGGCTCGCCAGCGGAATGTCCGATGTCACGACGACGTCCCCCGGCTTGGCTCGCTCGGCGATCCAGTCATCGGCCGCGTCCATGCCGGCGCCGGCCGCGATGCGCTCGATCAGCGGATCCGGGGGCACGCGGATAAAGTTGCCGGCGACCACGCTCACAGGAACGTTATGCCGGAGCGCGACGCGGTAGATCTCGTCCTTCACCGGGCAGGCGTCGGCGTCGACATAGATGCGGGTGGGGGTGTCAGTCATTGGCCGCGTGGTACCCCATTCGGGCCGCAAAGGCGAGGGGATTGACCGCTGTTCCCGGGGGCCTACGATCGGCCCCGAAGCAACAAAAATAGAGGGAAGATGACCCCATGCCGAACCGGCTCGAAACCTGGCGCGTCGAGGCCTACAACACTGCAAAACAGTCCGAAAACAAGATGCACGACGACACGGTGGCGCGCCGCTTCGGCTTTTCCGGCGGGCTCGTCCCGGGCGTCGACGTCTTCGCCTACATGATGCACGTGCCGATCGCCCGCTGGGGCCGCGATTTCCTTTCCCGCGGGCTGGTCGAGGCCCGCTTCATCAAGCCGGTCTATGACGGGGAGACCGCCGACGTCGATGCGACCGAGCACAACGGCCTGCTGACGATCGAGGTCTTCAGCCGCACCGAGCTTTGCGCGACGGGGACGGCCTCGCTGCCGGCGGCTGCGCCGGTGGTGTCACTGGGTGACTATGTCGAGGTGCCGGGGGTGGCCGAGCGCAAACCGGTCAGTCCCGCGACGTTCGAAATTGGCAAATGGCTCGGCACGACGCCGCGCCGCTGGGCCGGCCAGGACGCGACCGACTATCTTGCCGACGTCAGGGAGACCGATCCGATTTTCGCGCGCGAGGGGCTCGGCCACCCCGGCCTGATCCAGCGCGTGATGAACCGCGTGCTGGTCGACAACACCATTCTGGGCCCATGGATCCATGTCGGCAGCCGCATGCAGCTGTTGTCCGCCGTGCGCACCGGCGACGAGATCACTGCCCGGGCAAAAGTCACCGCGAATTACGAGAAGAAAGGCCACCGCTTCGTCGAGCTCGACGCGCTGGTCGTCGCCAACGGCACGACCCCGATTGCGCATTGCCAGCACACCGCGATCTACCAGCCGCGCGAGCAGGCGGCGGCCTGAATGCCAGTTGAGGTCTTCTTGCGTGCCTTCGTCAGTTTCAGAATAACACTCCTGTTGTCGCTCTGTGCGCCTTGCGCCGCGCATGCCGCCGCGCCGCTGCCCGATCGTGTGTCGCTCAGTGAGCAGACGACGACGTGGAGCACCGTCAAGTTCGCCGTCGATGCGGAGAATGGCTTTGTCAGCGGGGCGCTCGACAAGAGCATCATCGACGAACGCAATTTCAAATCCTACGTGCTTGAGAACCGATATCTGAAGGTAACGCTCGTCCCCGAATTCGGAGGGCGTATTGTTTCCATGGTCTACAAGCCGACCGGCCACGAGCAGCTTTATCGAACGGAAGTCGGAGTGCCCTACGGCATGAAGGCCGGAAATTTCTACTACGACTGGCTGATGGTCTACGGCGGAATCTTCCCAACGTTCCCGGATGCCGAGCACGGCAAGACGTGGCTGAAGCCGTGGGCTTTCCGGGTGGTGAAGGAGGACGCCGACGAAGTGACGGTCGAGATGTCGTTCAAGGATGACTTCGACTATTCCGCGCGGCCCAGCAAGTTCAGGGGCGCGACCGGCATCGAGGCGAACTACTACGTGACACTGAAGGCCGATCGTGCCGCGCTCGATGCGCGCGTGGTGCTGAAGAATCCGAACGACAGGGCTGTCCAATACGAGTACTGGACGTGCACGACGCTCGCTCCGGGATCGGAGCCGAAAAATCCCAGGGCAACGGGCGGCGCCGAAATCATCGCGCCGATCCGGACTTACACGACGCCTGCCTGGTCGGCCAATCTGGCAGACGGCGACGAGAGCGCGGGTATGGGCAAGTGGCGCTTTGAAAACCTGCGCTACTTCAAGAACTGGCCAACGATGGGCATCGCCTATGCTGCACCAGATATGCAGGGTGGGAATTTCTGGGGCGTCATCAACCATGACAATGCAGAAGGCATCATTCGCATTGCGGACAATACCCTCACGCGGGGCTTGAAAATGTGGACATGGGGGTTTCCATCGTTCACCGGCGAAACCGATGCCTGGAAGGATCCGAACGAGTGGCGGCCGTATGTCGAATTATGGGCGGGTGTGTCAGACCAGTTTTTCCACAGCGCAGATTTTCCCGCACGCAGTGAGGTGTCGATTCCGGAAACCTACAGCCCGACCGTCGGCATGAGCAACGTGACGCATGCGAACGAGAAAATCCTGATCAATTTCTCGGCCGAGGCGTCTCGCGCCGCCCTCGAGTTCTTCAGCATCGAACCGGCCATCCCGTTGCTTGTCACGTTGAAACGGGGTGACACGGCTCTGTTCAGCGGGGAAGTGAGCGCCGATCCGAACAATGGAAATCGCATTTCGGCAGCGATTGCCGATGACCGCAGCGGGGAAAAGATACGGCTAACGATCACGACCACGGACGGAAAAGAGTTGATCGCCGCCGAAACGGCGATCAAGTGATCTCTTTCGAAATGCGAGGCGAAGCCCCCGGCGTCCCCCCGGTCGCGGAATTCCCCTAGGCCGCCTGACCCTTCGCATCCTGGATCGCGCGCCACACCCGCTCCGGGGTCAGCGGCATGTCGATGTGCTTGATGCCGTGGTCGGAGAGCGCATCGAGCACCGCGTTCACCACCGTCGACAGGCTGCCGGCGCAGCCGGCTTCGCCGCAGCCCTTGCTGCCGAGCGGATTGGTCGTCGCCGGCACCGGATGGTCGCCGACCGTCATGTTCGGCACGTCCTCGGCGCGGGGCAGGGCGTAGTCCATCAGCGAGCCCGTGATCGGCTGGCCGCTCTCGTCGTAGCGGATGTGCTCCATCAGCGCCTGGCCGATGCCCTGGACCACGCCGCCATGGAGCTGGCCCGCGACCAGCATCGGGTTGATCACCGTGCCGAAATCGTTGACCGCGCTGTAGCGCACGATCTGCACCACGCCGGTGTCCGGATCGATCTCCACTTCAGCGACATGGCAGCCGTTCGGGAAGGCCGACGGCACCGCCTCGCTGGTGTGGTCGACGTCGAGACTGTCAGGCACGCCCTCCGGCACCTTGCCGTCATGCAGCTTCCTCGCCAGCTCCATGATGTCGATGCTGCGGTCGGTGCCGGCGATGGTGAAACTGCCGCCTTCGAACTCGATGTCGGCTTCGGACGCCTCCAGCATGTGCGCGGCGGCGCGCTTGCCCTTCTCGATGACGAGCTTGGCGGCGCCCACGATCGCCATGCCGCTCGCGGTGATCGAGCGCGAACCGCCGGTGCCGTTGCCGGTGTGGACGATGTCGCTGTCGCCCTGCACCAGCTTGACGCTCTCGAAGGGGACGCCGAGCTGCTCGCACAGCACCTGCGCGAACGGCGTGGCATGGCCCTGGCCGTAATCGAGCGTGCCGGTGATCAGCTGCACCGTGCCATCAGGATCGAACACGATCTTGCCGAGCTCGGCGCTCGGCGGCGCCGTGACCTCGAGATAGGAGCCGACCGCGATGCCACGCAGCTTGCCGGCCTTCTTGCTTTCCTTCTTGCGCTTGGCGAAATTCTCGTGGTCGGAGATTTCCAGCGCCTTGTTGAAAACCGCCTGGAAGTCGCCGCTGTCATAAGTGACGCCGGAGGACGCGGCGAACGGCATCTGGTTCTGCTTGATGAAGTTGCGCTTGCGCATCGTCAACCGGTTGATGCCCATCTCGTCGGCGGCGCGGTCGATCAGCCGCTCCATGTAGTAGTTGGCCTCGGGCCGGCCGGCGCCGCGATAGGCGCCCATCAGCGTGGTGTTGGTCAGCACCGTCTTGATGTCGATGCCCATCAGCGGCGTGCGGTAGACGCTGGAGAAGTTCTTGCCGGTGTTGAGCGAGAGCGGCCCCGGGGCAACGCCGGTGATGTAGGCGCCGAGATTGCCGTAGCCGGACAGCTTTGCCGCGAGGAAGTGCCCCTCGGCATCGAGCGCCAGCTCGGCATGGATCTTCTGCGCGCGGCCGTGGCTGTCGGAGAGGAAGCTGGTGGAGCGCTCGTCCAGCCACTTCACCGGCTTGCCCAGTTCCTTCGCCGCGTACAGGATGCACATGTATTCGGGATAGTTGATGTTCTTCATGCCGAAGGAGCCGCCGACATTGGCGGTGAGGATACGTACCTTCTCGTTCGGCACTTTCAGGTTCTTGGCGAGATTGGCGCGATTGCCAGCGACGCCCTGCGTCGGCACCTGAAGCGTGTAGCGCTCGGTTGTCTTGTCGTAGGAGGCAAGGCCGACGCGCGGCTCCATCGAGACCACGGCGACGCGAGTGTTCTCGATGTCGATCCTGGTGACATGGGCGGCGCTGGCGAAGGCGGCATTGACCTTGTCCATGTCGCCATAGTGGTAGTCGAGCGCGACGTTATCAGGAATGTGGTCGTAAAGCTGCGGCGCGCCGGGCTTTGCAGCTTCCTCGGGATCGGTCACCGCGGGCAGGGGCTCGATGTCGAGCTCCACGGCCTCGGCGGCGTCGCGCGCCTGGGCCAGCGTCTCCGCCACCACGAAGGCGACGGGATCGCCGACGAAGCGGACCTTGTCGGTTGCGAGCGGCTGACGGTTGGTCTGGAGCAGGGGCGAGCCGTCGCGGCTCTTCAGCGGCAGGCCGCAGGTGAAGGGGCCATAGCCGGCGGCATCGAGGTCGGTTCCGGTCCACACCCCCAGTACGCCCGGCATCGCCTTGGCGGCGTCGATGCCGATGCCGCGGATGACGCCATGGGCATGGGTGGAGCGGACGATCACGGCATAGGCCTGGCCGGGCAGGTTGAAATCGTCGGTGTAGCGGCCCTTGCCGCGGACCAGCGTGTCGTCTTCCTTGCGGCGGACCGGCTGCCCGACGCCGTATTTTTGCAGTGCAATAGCGTTTTCGAGCGTGGAGGATTTGGTGTGTTCTTGCATGGAAATGACCTGAAAAGCCGGCATTTGCGCGATTTCGCGGGGCGCCTGGAGGGGGCCGGACCCCCTTTCAGATAGCCCACGGACCCGTTCACGACAACGCACGAATGGACATGGTCCCATGTGATGCGATGTTGCGCAGGCCCACCGCGCTGCTAATGTTTCAGGCGAAAAAGCAATTCCGGATCGGCCCCTTGCGGTCGTGGAAAGACAGTTCGTAATGAATGACCACACGCGGCTCCGCGACGGCCATGTGCCGCACGGTGAGCTGGAGGGGTCGATGGCGGCGGTGGCGTTGGCCACCGAACCGGCCGTCCCCGCGCAGGCCGTCGGAACCGGCGTCTACGCGGCGCTGGACCTCGGCACCAACAATTGCAGGCTGCTGATCGCCTGTCCGACCCACGACGGCTTTCGCGTGGTCGATTCCTTCTCACGCATCATCCGGCTCGGCGAGGGGGTCTCGGCGACCGGGTGCATCAGCGAGGCCGCCATCGAGCGCGCCATCGCCGCGCTCAGCATCTGCCGCGACAAGATCAATCTGCGCAAGGCGCGGCGCCTGCGGTTGATCGCGACCGAAGCCTGCCGCGCCGCCTCGAACGCCGAAGGTTTCCGCAGCCGCGTCGCGGCCGAGACCGGCATCGAGCTCGAGGTGATCGACCGCGAGACCGAGGCTGCGCTTGCCGTGCTCGGCTGCTCGCCGCTGGTCGACCCCCGGGGCAGGGGCGCGATCCTGTTCGACATCGGCGGCGGCTCGACCGAGCTGGTGCGGATCGAGCGGGACCCGGAGAATCCGGAGCCGCGCATCAAAGCCTGGATGTCGATCCCGTACGGCGTGGTCACGCTCGCCGAACAGTTCGGCGGCCGCGATGTGACGCCGGAGATCTACGCCGCCATGGAGCGGGATGTGGCAAACCACGTCGCGCCGTTCGCGGAGGAGCACGGCCGCGACCTCACGGATATGCACCTGCTCGGCACCTCGGGCACGGTGACGACGCTGGCCGGCATTCACCTCAACCTGCCGCGCTACGACCGCCGCCGCATCGACAGCATCTGGATGAACGACGCCGACATCACCGCGACCATCAGCAAGCTGCTCGGCATGAGCTACGAGGAGCGCGCCAACAACAGCTGCATCAGCGTCGAACGCGCCGATCTCGTGCTGGCCGGCTGCGCCATCCTCGATGCGATCAGGCGCGCCTTCCCACTGCCGCGCCTGCGCGTCGCCGACCGGGGCCTGCGCGAAGGCATGCTGGTCGAGATGATGCGCGAGGACGGCGCGCTCAGGAGCTGGTGAGATGGCGAAAGACACCACCGGCCGCTTGCACGTCCAGGTCAAGACCGGCGGCAAGCGCAAATTGTCATCGAAGCTCTGGCTGGAGCGGCAGCTCAACGATCCCTATGTCGCGAAAGCAAAGGCGGCAGGCTATCGCTCGCGCGCCGCGTTCAAGCTGCTCGAGATCGACGACAAGTTCCGGCTGCTGAAATCGGGCATGGCCGTGGTCGACCTCGGCGCCGCGCCCGGCGGCTGGAGCCAGATCGCCGCCAAGCGCGTCGGCTCCGCGGAGGGCAAGGGCAAGGTCGTCGCGATCGACCTGCTGGAGATGCCGGAGATCGTCGGCGTCGACTTCGCCCAGCTCGACTTCATGGACAATGATGCGCCCGACAAGCTCACGGAAATGCTCGGCAGCAAGGCCGACGTCGTGATGTCCGACATGGCCGCCAACACCACCGGTCACCGCAAGACCGATCAGCTCCGCATCGTCGGCCTCGTCGAGACGGCGGCCGCCTTTGCCTGCGACGTGCTCAAGCCCGGCGGCACGTTCCTGGCCAAGACGTTCCAGAGCGGTGCCGACGCCGATCTGCTCGCCCAGCTCAAGCGCGACTTTGCGACGGTGCGCCATGTGAAGCCGGCGGCGAGCCGGCAAGACTCGTCGGAGCGCTACGTGCTGGCGACGGGATTTCGTGGGGCGGGCGGAGAATAGTATCCAGCCTTTCCCTAAGAGCCTCGCCGCTCGACCGAGATCATCTGTTGCCGTGCGCGGCCCTTGCCGAGCGCTTGGACGTCGATCCGACGTCTTGAGAGTTGTGGCGCGATATCATTTCAATGTTAATAATATCATAATTCTGTAGCGATGCAAAGCGATGATCCGGCCGCCATGATCCGGTGGTCTCCTGTCGCGTACGCAATCTCAGGCAGATTTCGAGCCGGAACTGTTTGAGGAGACCGGGCGATGTCTGAGCCGACGAGCGTGTTGTCCATCATCGCTTTGAGAGAAACCATCACCCCTTCCTCAACCGGCGGTGTGATCCAAGCCGGCGACATCGTGACATTCACGTTGGCCATGAGCAGCGCCGTGACCCTCACGGGCGGCACGCCGACATTCACGCTCAACGACGGCGGCATTGCCGTTTACGACGCGGCGGCAACCGCAGCATTCGGCGATTCGACCAAGTTGGTGTTCAGCTACAAAGTCGCAGCGTCCGATTTGTCGGTGGATGGCCTCTCCTTCGTGCGTGGCGACCAGAACGGCTCCATCATCATCGATTCCACAGGCCGAGGCCCCGACTTCACCGGCGTGTTCACCACTCCCTTCTCCGGCATTCGGGTCGACACGCCGCCGACAACGGTGACATCTGTCGTGGCCTCGCCATCAAACGGCGTGGAGCACGTGGGCGACACCGTGACGTTCACGGTGACCATGAGCCGTGGTGTGACGGTCACTGGCGGCGCGCTGACGTTTACACTCAACAATGGCGGGATCGCGGTTTTTGACGCGTCCGCCACCGCTGCGCTCGGCGACCCCAGCAAGATGGTGTTGAGCTACACGGTTGGAGCGTCCGATCTTCCGTTGGATGGCCTGTCGTTCGTGCGCGGCGACCAGAACGGTTCTGTCATTGTCGACGGGATGGGTCTTGGCCCCGACTTCTCCGGCGTGTTCGCCGCCTCCTTCTCGGCCATCCACGTCGACACGCCGCCGACGACGGTGACCTCCGTCACCGCTTCGCCATCAAACGGCGTGGCGCATGCGGGCGACACCGTGGTCTTCACGGTGACCATGAGCCGCGCCGTGACGGTCACGGGCGACGGACTGACGTTCACGCTCAACGACGGCGGCGTCGCGGTCTATGACGCGGCCGCAACCGAAGCGCTCGGCGATCCCACCAAGATGGTGTTCAGCTACACGGTCGGTGCTACCGACTTGCCGATGAGCGGCTTGTCCTTCGTGCGTGGCGATCAGAATGGCTCCGTCATCGTCGACGGGATGGGCAGAGGCCCGGATTTTTCGGGTGTGTTCGCGGCGTCGTTCTCGGCACTTCAGGTCGCGACGACTGCGCCGGGCGTCCACGCCGCCGGGCCTCAGTTTCCGCTGGGCGACTTTTCCTTCAGCATATATCCAGCGCCAATGGCGGCATTGACGAACGGAAATTTTGTGGTCGTAGGAGGTAACGCCGGCTCTGCCAGAATCTTCAGTCCGGATGGCGCGCCGGTGTCCGCTCCGGCGACCCTGCCGTTTCAACCCGGTGTCAAGGTCACGGGACTGGCGAATGGCGGGTTCGCTGTCGCGGGCGTGCATCAAACCTACAACTCCTCTGTCTTCCCGACTCAGTACTACGACACCATCGAGGTTCAGCTATTCGACTCGACTGGCGCCCCGACCGGCGCGCCGCTTCAAGTCAGCCCCCGGACAACCCATCCACAAAGCGTGTATCTCGGCGATATCTCCAAGCTCACAAACGGCGGCTTCGTCGTCGAGTGGGGATATTCGAGTCCGACCGGTGAAATCAGCCTCCAGAACAGCCGCGCGATTCAGATTTTCGCGGCTGATGGGACCAAGGTCGGCAGCGAGATCACGGTCGATTCGGGGGCCTGGGGAGTGGCGGGTTTAGCCGACGGCAATTTCGTTGTGGTCCAGACCCATCAACTCGTACCGGAGATGACTGCACAGATCTTTGATGCCAGCGGCAATAAGGTCGGTTCTGAATTCAGACTCGCCTCACAACCGCCAAACGGCGGAGCCGGCGCCAGCATTGCCGCGCTGCCGACCGGCGGGTTTGTCATCGCGTGGGAGTCATATGAAGCCGGCTTTGCTCACCCGCTCTGGGTGCAACAATTTGCCGCCGACGGCACGAAAATTGGATTGCAGTTCCGGCTCGACCGGCCAGACTCCGGATTCTCTCCCTTCTACCCCAAAGTCGCCGCGTTGGCGGACGGCAATTTCGTCGTGACGTGGCGAGAGAATAACGCCGCAAAAGCGCAGGTGTTCGATGCGTACCAGCAACAGCCAGCCGGTCCCGCCTACGGTCTCGGTGTCTCGTTCGGGGATCGGGTCCAGGTCGCCGCGCTCCCTGACGGGGGCTTCGTCGTGAACGGGTACGATAGCCTCGGCCGCATCACCATTGCAAAGACCTACGCTCCGGACATCGCCGTAACCGCGATCGCAGCAGGCACGACACTCGATATCCCGGGCACCTCCACCGCCAAGCTCGCTTTCGCGCCGGGCGGCGCGACGCTTCAGCTCGACAATTCCGACGCGTTCGCCGGATCGATCACGGGATTCGGCGACGGCGACCGCATCGACCTGGCCGATATCGCGTTCAGCGGTGCGGGCACGACGCTCGGCTATACGGCGAATGCCAGCAACAGCGGCGGCCATCTCACCGTCTCCGATGGCACGCATATCGCGTCGTTGACGTTGCTCGGCCAGTACGCCGCCACGAGCTTCGTGGCTGACCTCCGACGGCCACGGCGGCACGCTTGTCAGCGCGGCCCAGGATGCGGCCAATCAGTCTCAACTGGCCGCGCATACCTGACAGCCTGCGCGAACCCGGTGCGCGCTCGATCGTCGGGCGCGTCTGCTTGCGACAACGCACCAGCGGCCATCGCCGGTGCCGCTACGGCACCGTTTACCCGCGCACGCGCAGATAGATCGACGACGGAAAATGGCCCGTCGTATTGGGCACGTTCAAGCCGTTGACGTCGGGGATCGGTACATATTCCGGAAAGACCTCCTTCAGCACGTCCTGCGCGTCATAGTGCAGCATGCTGAGGCAGAACAGGATCTCCAGCCGGTCGTTGTTGGTCAGCAGCGCCTGGAGCACGGTCGTCTCGGCGCCCTGGAACAGCGCGTCCAGGAGATCGCGCTGAAACGAGTAGGGGAAATAGATGTCGTGAATGTGGATCACGCAGCCCGGCTTGATGCGCGGTATCACCTCGAGATAGAGGTGAGCGACGTCGCCGACCGGCCGGACCACATGCGATGTGTCGATGAACAGGAAATCGCCGTCTCCAAGCTGATCGAACGTCGCGGGGTCGAGTTCCTCCACCTTGGCGGCCACCAGCTCGATCTCGGGCGAGCTCTTCAGATAATCGCTCGGATATGGTTCGATGCAGGTATGTCTGCCGGGATGCCCCTCCGACGCGTTCATCGCCAGCGCCTTCGTCGCGCAATGTGTCGACACGCCTGACCCGACCTCGATTACGCGCTTGGGCTTGAGCCAGCGCAACACGCCGTGCAGGGCTTGCGCCTCGACATAGCCGAAGCCCGGCCCAAAGCCCTTGGCCGCGCCTTCCTGGTAGGTGCTGTTGCCGCGGTATTCGGGCTCGAACGGCTTGACGATCTCCCGCAGGCGCGAGGCTTGCCGCGCGATGTCGGCGTCGATCCCGGTCATCGGCGACCGCTTCGCCCATTTGTCCTTCGTCCGTTCCAGCTCGCGCACGTCGGCGATCGGCGTGTAGTAATGGTTCGGCAGCACGACGAGGCCGCCGCTCAGCGCCACCCGATGCACCCTCAGGAAGGTCGATTTGATGATGTCCCTGGACAGCCTGTTCACGCGCAACATCCCCAATTCGTCCCGACGGACACCGTCTATCACGCGAAATACGACAGTTTGATGCGGTGCGCGTTCGATATGATATTTCGTGGCGGCAATATCGTCATTTGGCGTGACGTTCGGGAATCCGTCTGCTTTTTTTGTTGCATTTCGCCGTCCGGCGCGAGCTTCGCGAAATCGATTTGATATCATAATATAACAATCAGGCGTTACATTTTATCGCCCGCTCTCCCTGGCCTTGATGTCCAGGGAGGGGCGTCCTTGCGAATTTGCAATGCATTGAAGATGTCTGTTTCGCGACGCAATCTTTTGAAGGCAGGCGCGCTTACCATCCCGTCAGTGACGTTCGCTTCAACGAGCAGCAACGCCGCCTGCAACTCCGATCCGAGCTATCTCACCGGGATCGGTCCTGATCCCGCGCATTCGGCGGACATTGCCGGCCTGGTCGCGCGCAGGGCGCGACCAGGCTTGGCGAGCGCCAAACCGTTTCGCCCGCCCACAGCCCGCGGCGCACATCTCGCAATCTTCCCGCGCGCATCATTCGTTATGTGATGTTATCATAATCCTGTAGCGATCGAGGGTGATGATGCTGTCTGCCGCAATCTAAGCGGGCAATTCTGCTTCTGGGGAATAGCATGCACATCTTGAACAATCCGGGCCGTCCAGCGGGCCGGCAGCATCGTCGTCTCGTTCTCGCGGCTGTTGCCGCGACCGCGCTGAGTCTGAGCCAGATTCAGATCGCCGCGGCGGACGCGACCATCTCGATCGACGCGGCTTCGACGCTTCCGCAAAATGGCGGCAACGTGCTGCCGACGCTGCGGAACATCTTCCAGAGCGGCAATGCGCCGGGCTCCGTGAGCGGTTACCCCGATACGCTCACCGATCAGATGCTGCCGCTGCTCGCGGGCATCGGCACGAAGCGGGCCCGCCTGCTGCTGACAGATGAATATTGCGATATCGACGCCCAGGGAAATTTCGGCGGCAACGACGCCGCCACCCCTCCCACCTTTAGCGCGGGCGATTGCTTCCCGCTGTCGTGGCAGCTCGACTGTCAAGGCCAATCTTTCACCCCACATGGCGGTCGCCTCGCACATGCCGATCAGCTTTATTCACTACGGCGAGCCGGAGACGTGGGGCGACCGGCGCATCGATCCGAACAACGCCAACAGCCCGAAAATCATCGATCACTACAAGGATTACGCCAAGGCACTGGTGCGCTACATCGCCACCAGGGCGTTCACGGGCAGCGCGCAAACGGCGGTCTTCGAGGTCAGCAACGAGATCGACATCGCGGCTGATTACCCGGTGTGCAACGGCTCGACGTGCACCCCTCCGTACCTCGGCCCCTGGAAGCGCTGGCTGTGGTGGATGAACCCGACGACGTACAGCTTCAGCTCAACTGCACAGGCCTACGCGATCACCGACGAGGACAATCCGCAATTGGGATTTCCCAACAATGGCGACGTGCGGCGTCTCGGCCGCAATCTCCTGCCGGTGCAGAAGATCTTTGCCGACGCGATCACCGCGGTGAACGCCGAGCTTGGCCAGAACAGCGCCTATAACGGCAAGACCATCGAGGTCGCGGGCCCCGCGATGGCCGGCTGGAATCTGATTGTGAGACCGCAGGGAACGGGCCCCTCGCTGGAGGAGCAGTTCATCGAGCAGGTTTTCAATCCGTCCGCTCTGCCGTACGGCGCCAAGTTCAACATGCCGCTCAATCACTTCTCGTTCCATTACTACGGCTCGGTCGAAACCCTCCGCACCAACACGGTCGAGCATGCCTGCGATGACGTCACTCAGCCGTTCGCCCTGTTCGAGCAGATGACCAATGCCTACAGGGCCAAGCTGAATGCGTACAACATGCAGAACGTGCCGCTCTTCCTGTCGGAATGGGGACCGTCGAGCTGCTCGAACGGCGACGTCAACTGGTCGCACAAGGGAGCAGCATGGGTTGCCGCGTTCCTGCCGGAGGCGCTGGCCCAGGGCGTGACGATGGGATCCTTCCTCACGGTCGAGGATCGGCTCGTCTATGGCGGGCCGGCCGCTCCTTCGGCCCTCGGCACGGCCAGCCTGCTGCACACTTATGGCAGCGAAACTTCCTACACTTTCCTGCCGAAGCCGCACACCAACGTGTTCAAGATGTACAATCTGATGACGGGGCTGCGCAATCAGGTCACGGTGACGCCGACCTCGGGGTCGCACCTCAATGCGTTCGTCACCAGCGACCAGAGCTCGACCAATGTCATGGTCTACAATTTCGACCCGTATCTGGTGTTCAACAACGACGCCAACACCCGAACCGGCACGGCGGAGAACTTCTCCATTTCCGTCTCGAACATCTTCAAGACGGTTGGCCACAGCGGGCCGGTGAGGGTCAAGCGCTACCAGGTCGACGCGACCACGAGCAACCTCAAGAACTTCATCGACTACGCGAACGCTCATTCCGGCAACACCAGCGGCGCACCGGATCCGAGCCTGCAATTGATCGAGGACTACACGGCGACCGCGGTCAACGGCGAGGTTCAGCTCCAAAGCTCGACCGCAGGCTCGACGCCGAAGCCGTTGGGATTGGGCGTCACGCTCTATCGCATCACGCTGAACTGACGCGCTTCGAGCGGCCCGAGAGGGCGGCAGACGATGAAGAGCGGCGGCCCTCAGGCCGTCGTTTTTCGTTGCCGTTAGTCGTAATGCGCGAGCATCTGTTCCAGCGATGGAGCGGCGGTCGTCGTCGCCGAGGGCGGCAGCAGGGACACGGCAGTCAGGACGTGGAGCATGACGAAGCCTGCCGCGATGATCGCCAGCAGCGCATTCTCGCTCAGCGGCGGAGCTCTCGCGCTGCTCTTCTCCGATCGACATTGTCAGTGGTCCTCCAGGCTTGGCGAAATCATTGGCATCATCAGAAGCCGTACTTCACTGCCCCGCGCAGCCTCTGGCTTTCGATGCCGGTGAGGGAGCTCGTCAGCAGATATTCCAGATCGAGGCTCAGCGCGTTGCCGACATCGGCGCGCACGGAAAGACCGCCGGTCATGGTGTCGCGTGCGGTCGAGGTGCCGCTGAGCGCATAGCCGGAGGTCAGGCCGACCAGATCGACGTAGTTCAGGCCCTGCACATAACCGCCGTCGAACGCATGCCGCCATTCCGCGCGGACGGCCGGCGTCAGCACGCCCCAGCTTTGCAGGATGGGATAGGCGAGGCGGCCGCCGAGAACGCTGGCGATGCTGGTCGTGTTCATCCTGTCATAGCTCAGGGCCCACGCGCTCGAACCCGTTTCGCTGTAACCGTCGAGCGTCGCCCTGACGACGTCGAGCCGTCCATAGGACGAGAGCTTGAAGCCATCCCATTTGGAGACGTGGCTCAGGCCGAGCGAGCCGAACACGTCGCGCCCCGAGCGTACGCCCGAGAGCATGACGTTGCCGTCGCCGGACCAGCGCCTGCTGTCGAAGCGGAGCGCGCCGTAACCGCCGGCGACGTCGAGATAAGTGTGCGGCAGGAAGCGCCAGCTCGCATAGAGCGTAGCATCGAAGCTGCTCGCATCGATCCGCGAGCCGTTGGTCCCGCCGTCGGTCCGCTCGAAGCCGAGGCCGACCGCCATGCCGGCCTTCAGATCGTCGAGGATCCGCCGGTCGAAGCCGAGGGTCAGGCCCGAGCTCGTGAAGCGATTGTCGAAACGGTTGTCGTTCTGCAACCGGCCGAAGTCGACGGTGCCCGCGGTCCAGATGTGGAACGGCAGAAGGTTGGTCTTGTTGAGTGCGTCCATCGCCTGCGGCAGCGCTGCCGCGAGCTGGCTGACGGCGCGGCCCGCATCGCTTTGCGTCGCAGCGCCGGTGCGGACCGGCAGGTCGCTGGCATAGCCGAGCGCGGAGGTCGCACTGGCCTGGCTGTCGAGTGGGTTCGCCGCACGCGTGTCGCCGGTGAGGCTGGCCGATGCGATGTTGGTCGGGCCTGTTCCGTTCCGGGCCGTTTGCTGGCCGCCACCGGAGCCGTTCCCGGCGCCGTCGTCGTCCTCGTCGTGCAGCGCTTCGAAGCGACTGAAGATGTTGCTGATCTGGGCCTGCCCGAAGCGGACGGCGCTCGATACCTGGGAGCTGACGAGGCCGCGCACCGTCGCGTCGGCGGTCGGATCGGGGCGGCCCACGGTGAGGGTGATGGCGCTCGAGGTCGCGCTGGCATTGTTGCCATCGCCGCCATAGACGGCCGTGATCGCATGCGAGCCCTTCGCGAGGGCTGGAGTGGCGAATATCGCCGTCGTGCCCGATACCGTCGCCGTGCCGAGGATGGTCGCGCCGTCCTTGAAAGTGACGGTGCCGGTCGGCGAAATCGCGCCCGACAGCGTCGCGGTTAGCGTCACCGATTGCGCCGTTGCTGGCGTCATCGTCGAACTCGCCACCGAGAGCATCGTCGTCGCCTTGGCGGCCGACAGCGTGGCCGAGGTCGAGGTCACGGAGACGTTGTTGATATCGCCGTTATAGGTTGCGGTGAACGTGTGAGAGCCCGGCGGAAACGAGCCGAGCATCAGGATGGCGGTCGGGCCCGACAGCGTGGCGGTGCCGAGCTGCGTCGAGCCCTCGTAGAAGGTTACGGTTCCGGTCGGAGAGCTCGCACCGGTCACTGTTGCAACCAGGGCGACCGAGGCGCCGTTGTTCGAGGACGTCGAGGACGCGTTGACCGCGATCACGGGAGTGACCTGAATCACCGTCGCGGTCGTCCCGCCCGTCGCGGTGTTGTTGTTGGAGTCGCCATTATAGGTCGCGGCAATCGCGTGGGTGCCCACCGAGAGAGTGTTTACCGTCAGGCTGGCGGTCGCGCCCGAGACGGTCGCCGTGCCGATCGAGGTCCCGCCATCATAGAAGGTGACCGTTCCGGTCGGTGCCGAGGTGCCGCTCAAAGTCGCCGTCAACGTCAGCGCGTTCGTGTAGGTCACAGACGAAGCAGAGGGCGAGACGGAGAGTGTGGGCGAGGCTTTGTCGATCGTGATTTGGTAGGTCACGATGAAATTGTTAGCGTCGGCAGGATAGGTGTCGGATCCATCCACGAACCAATATCCGCCGGTGTATGTCCCTGCCGCAGTTGGCGTCCCGGTCACTACAAAGGCGCACGTCTTGCTTCCGAAGGCATTGGTACCTCCCACAGTGAGGCCCGGGAAGTTGAAGTTAGACGGCTGAGGGTTACATGAGACGGTGTCCGTATAGACGATGACTGTCTGGGAATACGGTGTTCCGATCGTTGCGCCCGGTAAGATCCGGTTGGCGCGGGCGGAGCCGTGAACGGCGAAAAACACGAAGATCGCCAGCATCGCGGCGAAGCTTAGCTGCCCCAACCGAAGCCGCCTGCGGCACGCAAGCATGTCGAAATAAACAGAGATCATTTTATCCGCCCCCTCGTTCGGACCCAGGCCGAAGACTTGTTTCGGCGGACCCGCCTGGGGCGGGATGTGCGGCCTGAGAGCCTGCAAATTCGCGCGACACACGTCCTGCGTGTCTGGATCGACTGATGCTCAGTTAGGCGAAGGGCGCGGAATCCACCATCAACGCGGGTTGATGCTGGAGATTGGCGGGTCTACTCCACACTCGGAGTCAGCACCTGCAAGGTTCAGTCGCACAGCCCCGATATCGCCGATTGCCCGGCAGGCGTCCGGCCGGCGAGGGCGCGCAGCTACAGCGTTCAGATCAGCAACGTTCTCAGCACGCGCAGCCAGACGGCACATACCGGGCGCATGAGCTGACCTGATCGGCGCCGCGGCGGGCCTCAGAAGCCGTACTTCACTGCCCCGCGCAGCCTCTGGCTTTCGACGCCGTTGAGGGAGCTCGTCAGCAGATATTCCAAATCGAGGCTCAGCGCGTTGCCGACATCGGCCTTCACGGAAAGCCCGCCGGTCATGGTGTCACGCGCCGTCGGGGTGCCCGTGAGCGTATAGCCGGAGGTCAGGCCGGCAAGATCGACGTAGTTCAGACCCTGCACATAGCCGCCGTCGAAGGCGTGCCGCCATTCCGCGCGAACGGCCGGCGTCAGCACGCCCCAGCTTTGCAGGATCGGATAGGCGAGGCGGCCGCCGAGAACG
The DNA here is from genome assembly GCF_038969555.1 of Bradyrhizobium sp. B117. Classification (NCBI taxonomy): domain Bacteria; kingdom Pseudomonadati; phylum Pseudomonadota; class Alphaproteobacteria; order Hyphomicrobiales; family Nitrobacteraceae; genus Bradyrhizobium; species Bradyrhizobium sp. B117. The sequence continues at coordinate 5,920,485 of NZ_CP152414.1, read as the reverse complement.
CTGGCGACGCTGGTCGTATTCATGCTGTCGTAGCTCAGGGCCCATAGGCTCGAGCCGGTCTCGTTGTAGGCGCCCAGTGTCGCGTTCACGATATCGAAGCGGCCGTAGCTTGAAAGCTTCCAGCCCTCCCATCGGGAGACATGGCTCACGCCGACCGTGCCGAAGAGCTGGCTGCCCGCGCGCTGACTGTCCAGCATGACGTTGCCGTCGCTGGACCAGCGTTTGCCGTCGAAACGGAGCCAGCCATAACCGCCGGCGACGTCCAGATAGGTATGGGGCAGGAAGTTCCAGCTCGCATAGATCGTCGCGTTGAAGCTGCGCGCGTCGATCCTCGATCCGTCCGTTCCGATCTTGTTGTGGTCGAAGCCGAGACCGAATGCCGCGCCCGCCCTGAGGCCGTCGGTGACGGTTCGATCGAAACCGAGCGTCAGTCCCGAGGACGTGAAACGGTTGTCGTAGCTATTGTCTCTTTGCAGCCGGCCGAAGCCAACCGTTCCGAAGGCCCAGACATTGAAGGGCAGCAGATTGGCCTTGTTGATGCTCTCGACCGCGTGAGGAAGCGCGGCGGCGAGCTGATTGACGGCACGGCCGGCGTCGGACTGCGATGTCAGGCTCGTGCGGATCGGCAGCTCATCGGCATAGCCGAGTGCCTGTGCTGCTGCGGGCCGGTCGTTGAAGAGGCCGGCCGCGCGGCGGTCGATTTCGGAATTGCTGGCCGATGCGCCGGACGGGCCTGCGGCCGCGATCGGGCCGGAACCGGATGCGCCATCATCCGCATCGTGCAGGCCTTCGAGACGCTGGAATATGTTGCCGATCTGCGCCTGGCCGAAGCGGACCGCCGTCGACACCTGCGAGGCTACGGTTCCACGCACCGCCGCGCTTGTGCCAGGATCGGATCGTCCGACCGTGAGCGAGATGGCGTTTGATGTTGCGGCGGCGTTGTTGCCGTCACCAGCATAGACCGCGACGATCGAATGCGCGCCCGACGCCAGGGGCGGGGTCGTGAAGGATGCAGTCGAACCGGAGATCGTCGCCGCGCCCAGCATGGTCGTGCCGTCCTTGAAGCTCACGCTGCCGGTCGGGGAAGCGCCTCCCGACAATGTCGCCGTCAGGGTGACGGACTGGCCGGCCGCAGGTGCGCTCGCCGAGCTCGATACGGCGATCGAGGGCGCGGCCTTGCCGATCGTCACCGCGATCGCGCTCGATGTTGCCGAGGCATTGCTGCCGTCGCCGCCATAGATCGCCGTCAGGGAATGGGAGCCGACGACAAGCGTCGATGTTGCGAACGTTGCGGTCGCGCCCGAGATGGTCGCCGTGCCGAGTGTGGTCGTGCCGTCCTTGAAGGTGACGGAGCCCGATGGCGAGGAGCCGCCGGAGAGCACCGCGGTGAGGACCACCGACTGGCCGGCGGGCGCCGAAGTCGTCGAGCTGGACAGCAGGATCGAGGGCGCTGCCTGGCCGACGGTCACAGCGATCGCACCTGATGTCGCGGCGGCATTGCTGCTGTCGCCGGCATAGACCGCGGTGATGGAATGGCCGCCGGCGGTCAGCGCGGAGGTCACGAGGATTGCAGTCGAGCCCGAGACCGTCGCAGTGCCCAGCGTGGAGGCGCCGTCCCGGAATGTCACGGTGCCGCTCGGCGAGGAGCCGCCGGACAATATTGCCGTGAATGTGACCGACTGGCTGGCGGCCGGCGACGTCAACGAGGCCGACACCGAGATCGAAGGTGAGACCTTGGCGACCGTGACGGTGGCGGCGCCGGAGGTCGCCGCGGCATTGGAGCCGTCCCCGCCATAGGCAGCCGTGATGCTGTGCGCGCCGATCGCGAGCGCCGCCGTCGTGAAGGTTGCCGTCGTGCCCGAGATCGCGGCGGAGCCGAGGACGGTGGCGCCGTCGTTGAAGGTCACGGTGCCGCTTGCCGATGATCCGCCCGAAACCGTGGCGGTGAAGGTGACCGACTGTCCGGCCGACGGCGAGGTCGACGAGGCCGCGAGCGCGAGCGAGGCCGACGCCTTGCCGACGGTCACCGTCACGGCGGTCGATGTCGCTCCGGCGTTGCCGCTGTCTCCGCCGTAGACCGCGTTAATCGTGTGTATCCCGACCGCAAGCGCTGCGGTGGCGAAGGTTGCGCTCGAACCCGCGATCGGGGCGGAGCCGAGGACGGTGGCTCCGTCCTGGAAGGTCACGGTGCCGCTCGGTGACGATCCGCCGGACAGCGTTGCCGTGAAGGTGACGGACTGGCCGACGGCCGGCGCGGTCGATGACCCCGAGAGCGAGACCGAAGGCGATGCCTGGCCAACGGTCACCGTGATCGCGCTGGAGGTGGTCGTCGCGTTGCTGCCGTCGCCGCCATAGACGGCGGTGATCGCATGTGTGCCGACCGTGAAGCTGGAAGTTGCGAAGGTCGCGCTTGAGCCTGAAATGGTGGCGGAGCCGAGCACTGTGGCGCCATCCTGGAAGGTCACGGTGCCGCTCGGCGAGGAGCCGCCGGAAAGTGTTGCCGTGAAGGTCACGGACTGGCCGACGGTCGGCGAGCTTGACGAGCTGGAAACGGTTAGTGACGGCGAGGCCTTGCCGACCGTGACGGTGATCGTGCCTGAACTTGCCGAGCTATTGCTGCCGTCGCCGCCGTAAATTGCGGTGATCGGATGCGTGCCGACCGCAAGCGACGAGGTCGTGAAGGTTGCAGTTGAGCCCGAAATCGTGGCTGCTCCGAGTGTCGCGGAGCCATCCTTGAAGGTCACGGAGCCTGATGGCGAGGAGCCTCCGGAAAGTGTCGCCGTAAAGGTCACCGATTGGCCGAGCGTCGGCGACAGTAAGGAGCTCGAAAGCGAGACTGACAGCGACGCGCTGCCGACCGTCACCGTGATGGCGTTGGAGGTCGCGCCGGCATTGTGGCTGTCGCCGCCATAGACCGCGGTGATCGTATGCGATCCAGTCGACAACGACGATACCGTCAGCATCGCGGCCGACCCGGAGACGGTGCCGGAGCCGAGCGAGGTGGCTCCGTCATAGAAGGTGACGGATCCGCTCGGTGAGGTGCCGCCGCTGAGCGAAGCGACCAGCGTTACGGGGTCGCCAGCGCTGGTCGACGTCGAGGATGCGCCCAGGGTGACGGTCGGCGCATCCTGCGTGATCGTTACGGTGATCGAGCCCGACGTGACCGAGGCGTTGGTGGTGTCGCCGTTGTAGGTCGCGGTGATCGTGTGCGGGCCGACGGACAGCGACGACACCGCCAGGATGGCGGTCGTCCCGGAGATGGTGGCGCTGCCAAGCTGGGTCGCGCCTTCCAGGAAGGTGACGGTGCCGCTTGGCGAGGCCCCGCCTGTCAGGGTTGCGACAAGCGCGACGGACGAGCCATAGCTTGCCGAAGACGACGAGGCGGCGAGTGCGATCGAGGGGGTGATCTGGGCCACCGTGACCGCGGCGGAGCCGCTCGTAGCCGAATTGTTGTTGGAGTTGCCCGAATAGCTCGCGGTGATCGCGTCCGATCCGACCGGCAGCGAACTGACCGTCAGGCTTGCGGTCATCCCCGAGAGAGACGCAGTCCCGACCGACGATCCGTTGGCGTAGAAGGTGACTGTTCCGCTCGGCGAATAGCCGCCGCTCAGCGTCGCCGTCAGCGTCACCGGATTGCCGTAGATGATGGACGATGACGACGAGGAGACCGACAGCGTCGGCGACGCCTTGTCGATCGTGATCTGGTAGGGGATGCTGCCCCAGCCCGAGCCCAGCGGGGTCGCATCCGGGGGAAGATTTCCGGACCCGGTGAAGAACGATATGGACCCGAAATAGGTGCCCGCCGCCGTCGTGGTGCCGCTCATGGAGACGGAGCACGTGGGGCTGTTCGACGTATCCGAAACTGTGACCCCCGGCACGAAGACGCCTATGTTCGAAACCTGGCAGTCGGAGATGTCGGTATAGATCGTGACGCTCTGCGAGTACGCGGTTCCGATCGTTCCGTTCGGGAGTGTCCGGAAGGCATGGGCCGGGGCGCTCGCGCAGAAGAGCAGAACGGCAGCCAGCCAAAGGCCGACCACAGCGTTTCGAACGGTGCGAAACAGCACCGTTGTGATCGGCTTTGCGTTGACGAACGACGATGTCGCTCGCGTGGCGCGGCTGCTCTCAAGGTGCCCGCCATGCGCTAGCTCATCGAGATCATCGGAATGCATGCCCTGTCCCCGTCGTTCGAATCCCGCGCGATGGACGTCGCAGGGATTGGACAGGCGAGGAGAGGGGACGTCAGAGGAGGTGATCCGCCAACGCTTGATATCTCACACACCTGAGATCGTTCTGTCGGGTCTGGTAGGCGACGGACGGCAAATCCACCATCAACGCGGATTGATCCTGGGACCGGGCAGCCGCTAGTCGCAGTCCTGTGACAGCGCCAATTGTCTCGGGGCTGTTCGGTCCGCCGTGGCGCGATCGCAGATCGTCAGGGCGACGATGTGAACGATCAGGAAGGCGGCGGCCACGGCCAGGAGCCAGCCCGTTTCATTCTGAGCGCGAGGCCGTGCGGCCGATTCTGCTCGCGCTGATTTGCCTGCAACATTCATGTTGTCCTCCGGAAGCCGTGTTGAAGTCTTCGTGTGTCCGCGCCACCGATTCTGCGGCCCGGTGCCGTCTCAGAATCCGATCTTCACGTGCGCACGCCCGCGCTCGCTCCGTGCGTTGCTGGCGATCAGTTCGTCGAGCTGAAGGCCGAGGCTGACCGAGCGGTTCACCTGCAGCTCGAAGCCGAGACCGATCAGGGCCTGGTCGCGCTTCTCCGCCGAGCCGAACGCGCTGTAGATGGTCGTGGGATCGAAACTGTAGGCGATCGCTTGCGTATAGGAGCCGCTCAGGCTGCGACGATAGGCGAGCTCGACGCTGGATTTGAGCGTGCCGGCGGACGTGTCCATCACATGGCTGAACCTGGTGCCAAGCACGCCGGCGAGATCGACGGCGGAGGTCTGGTCGAACGCGAGGTTGTAGATGCCGGCGCCGGTCTCGACATAGCCGTCGAGCCGGATCCATTGCAGGTCGAGCCGCGCATACGGCGCGATCTTCCAGCGCTCGACCTTGATCTCGCGGCTTACCGACAGCGAGCCGAATAGGTCGTTGGCGCCGCGATGTCCGGAGCCGAAGGCCTGCGCGGAGGTGTCGTAGCGATAATTGCCGAGCCTGCCGACGGCATAGCCGAGGATCGCGTCGATGAACCACTGCGGGGCGACGCGGTAGCTGGCATAGGCCTGTGTGGACCAGATATTGGCGTTGATGTGCGAGCCGTCGCTGCCGATCGTGGCATGATCGATGCCGAAGCCGACGGCGACGCCGGCCTTCAGGTTTCGGGTCAGGCGCGAGTCGACGCCGGCGGTCAGTCCGGTCGAGGACACGTTGTATTTGGCATCGGCATAGGTGGTGTCGCGGCCGAACAGCAGCGCACCTGCGGTCCAGTAGCGCAGCGATGAATCCGATCCCGCCGGCACCGGCACGGCCTGTCCGTCTTTCGAGTTCTGCCGGGCCTGCGTCATGTCGGAAGCGGAGCTCGTCCTGTCTCCGGCATTCGCCGGCAGGCCATACTGTCTCTGCGATGCCGGCATCTGTGCGAAGGACGCCCTGTTGCTGACAAGGGGGACGTCGTCATTGTGCAGCTCGATCAGCCGGTCCTGCACATTGTCGATCTGCTGCTGTCCCATCACCTGCACGGTGTGAACCTGGAAGTCGACCATCGCTTTCACGTTCGGATCAAGGGTCGGATCGGGCATGGCCGCGTAGCGATAGATGGCCGTCCCCGTGGCGGAGCCGAGCGGCGTCGTTACGGTGACATCGACCGCACCCGCTGCGTGCGGAGGCGTCACCACCGAGATCTGCGTCGCGCTCAGCACCGTGAAGCCGAGCACGTTGACGCCGCCGAATTTGACCGAGGTCGCGCCAGTGAGGTTCTGGCCGATGACGATGGTGGTTTGCTGTCCGGCGATCGGGCCTGATGCCGGATTGGCGCTGGTCACCACCGGGCCGGGGCTGGGAGCGGCCGTGCAGGTGACCGTGACGTCGATCTGCGACGGCAGGCCTTCGCTGAGGGCGTTCCAGCCGAAATTCTGCGTGCCCGACGTCGCCACGGTGATCTGCAGCGTGCCCGACACGACGCCGGAGTTGTCGGTGTTGTGGCCGCCGACGCCCATCTGGATGCCGTAGACGAGGGTCGTATCGACGACGAACGTGTAGTTCAGCTTGATGACGTCGCCGGCGGTCAGACACACCGGCGTGTTCGGCTGAGAGTCGGCCCCGCTCACGTTGAAGGCGCCTGCATTGATGCCGGCACAGGTGGTTGCCGCGAGCGCCGAGCCTATGCCGGTTGCCTGAAGCACAACGAGCAACGCGAGCGTGCGGAGCACAGCCAGGGGCGCCGCCGAGGTCGCCCGCTTGAAGCCGGCGAGACGTGCGCACCTGTCGAGACAAACGAAGGCCATACCCAATTCCCACTCGTCGGGATCCCAGCCGCAGTTGGCTGCGACGTGGACCCGCGTGTGAGGCGACGTCGGACCTGTCTGGGATCGAACTAAAGGGCTGGTAGGCGAAAGGCGTGGAAACGACCATCAATGCGCGTTGATCTTCCCGCCGGCCGGAAACGAAAGAGCCGCCGACATTGGCTCTGGACGAGGGTGGATCAACTCTGCAATGGAAGACCTCAGGGTGAATGAGCGCGAGGATAGGCCGGGATGCCGGCGGTAGAATTGGACCTTCAGGGACGCATCGGGACCAGCGGCGAATTTCGTGACCCGAGCACGGAGGCGGCGTTCTCCGAGAGTGTCTGGCGGTCGGCGCGCGCGATGGCCCTGTTGTGCGTCCTGGCCGACACCGCCGCGAGCCTGTCATTCCTGCCGCTCGACGTCATGACGCTGAGCGGCTCGCGGCTCGCGTTCTTCCTGGAAGTGCGTGTCCTGATCGCGGTTGCGGCGGTCGCCGCCGTGCTGGCCCTGCTGCGGACGCATGGATATGTACGCATCGTCGCGATCACCTACGCGCACCAGTTTGCGTTCTTCACGCTCAACGCGCTGGTCTTCAACCATCCGAGCCTGACCCGTCACGGCGGATTGCTGCTGCCGCTGATCGCCATCGCGCTCAATCTGTGCCTGCCCGGGCGGTTTCGCTGGGTGGCGCTGATGAGCGCCTATGCGCCGATCGTCAGCCTGTTGTTCTGGGCGGTGCTCAGGCCGGATCCGGAGAGCCCGCTCGATCTCACGATCATCGTGCTGGTCGTGGCGGTCGGCTACGTCGTCGGAGCCGTGGCACGCACGCAGTTCAACCGACTGCGGCGCGAGGAATATCTGCGCATCGCGCGCGAGCAGCAGGTCAACCTCGACCTGCGTGAAGCCAAGGACGCAGCGGAAGCGGCCGCGAACGTCAAGGCCGACTTCCTGGCGGTGATGAGCCACGAGATCCGCACGCCCATGAACGGAATCCTCGGCATGGCGCAGTTGGCGCTCGACGAGCCGCTGCCGCCGTCGCAGCGCAAGCGCCTGTCGATTATCAAATCCTCGGCGGAGGGGCTGCTCAACATCCTCGATGACATCCTGGACATCTCGAAGCTCGAACGGCAGGCCGAGGTCTACGAGCGCGCGCCGTTCGACCTCCGGCAAAGCCTGCGCGAGATCGTCAATCTGATGACGCCGCGCGCGCACGAGAAGGGACTAAGTCTCCAGCTGGAGCTCTCGCCCCTCGTGCCGCAATGGGTGCTCGGCGATCAGTCACGCGTGAGGCAGATCCTGTTCAACCTGATCGGTAACGCCGTGAAGTTCACGAACCAGGGCAGTGTCACCGTCGAGGTTACGGCAGCCGGATCGCGGGATGGGGCGCTGATCACGTTCTGCGTGTCCGACACCGGCATCGGGATCACCCCCGAGCAACGGGCGCATCTGTTCCAGGCGTTCGGGCAGGCGGACGCGTCGATCCGGCGACGCTTCGGCGGCACGGGACTTGGACTTGCCATTTGCAAGCGGCTGGTCGACGGCATGCATGGCGAGATCGACGTCGAAAGCGCGCCGGGAGAGGGCAGCCGCTTTCGTTTTTGCCTGCCGCTGCCGGCAATCGATGAACCGGCTGACGGCGATGCCGTCGACGTAGCAGTGCCGCAAGTCCGTCCTCTCAATCTGCTGCTCGTCGAGGATCTCCCCATCAATGCGATGGTCGCCCGCGGGATCCTGGAAAAGGCGGGGCACAGCATCGCGCTCGTCAGGTCCGGCGAGCAGGCGCTCGAACTGGTGCGGAGCGCCAGGTTCGATGCGGTCCTCATGGACATGCAGATGCCCGACGTCGACGGGTTGGAAGCGACCCGTCGCATTCGCGCTCTGCCATTTCCGCACAGCCAGGTCCCGATCGTCGCCCTGACGGCCAACGTCATGTCGCAGGATGTCGCCGCGTGCCTTGCCGCGGGTATGGACGGGCATCTGGCCAAGCCGATCGACGTCGCAGCATTGTATACCGCGATCGAGGCGGCGGTGGATGCCCGGCACTGGCCGGCATCCGGCCCGAGCGCGTCGCTGAAGGCCGGCGGTGATGTTCTCGTGGTGGGTGATGCGTGCAAGGCGACGCATGGTCCGCTAGGGGATCTGGGGTGTCTTTCCGGCGCAGTCGTTCGAGGCTGCCGGTACGATGGTTGCGGCGCGGGAGTTCGCGGCGATGGTTGCTGTCGGCCCGCCGCCGGGCTTCGTGCGATCGCTGCGCCAGCGCGCGGCGGGAGAGGGCATGTTCATCGTCGGCGTTCCCGCCGAAGGAGACGCCGCGCGGCTGTTGGAGGAGGGCGCCGACCTCGTGCTGGCTGCAACGTTTGCACCCGACGACGTCGCCTGGAAGATCGGCGCCTTTCTCGCCTCGCAGCAGGCATCCGGATCGTTCACGCTCGAAGAGGTCTTTGAGCGCGACCGCATCGATGAATTGCAGGGCCTGTTCGGCACCAGCCTCAGGGAGCTGGACCGCGCGCTGGCGCGAGCCGATCTGGCGCCGAAGGATATTGCAAGCGTCGCGCACCGCATCAAGGGAAGCGCGGCAAATCTGCGAATGCCCGAGCTTGCCGCGCGCGCCGATGTTGCGCTGACGGCGGCGAGGGCCGCCGGAGCGGACCGCGGCGGTCTCGACGAGGCGATCCGAGCGCTGCGACGGCAGATCGCCCTCGTCCTGAGGGACCTGGACGCCGCCGGGCAGAGCAGGCTGATGCCTGCTTCCATCAACAGCGAGCTTGAAGGGGCCGATGTCGACGATCGTACTCATGGTTGAAGACGCACCGGAGATCCGGCTGATGCTGACCTCGTTCCTTCGGGAGGAAGGCATGGTCGCGCATGGCATGGCGACCGGCGGCGAGCTGCGCGCGGGGCTCGCTGCGCTCAGGCCCGACATCGTCCTGCTCGACATCAACCTGCCCGACGCCGACGGCATTGCGCTCGCGTGCGAATTGCGGCTCGGCGAGCAATGCGGGCTGATCTTCGTCACCAGCCGGGATTCCGATGACGACATCCTGTCGGGGCTGGAGGCGGGAGGCGACGACTATATCTCCAAGCCGATCAACCTGCGCACGCTGCTGGCCCGCATCCGCAGCGTCCTGCGCCGGACCAAGGAATCGGTGATCACGTTCGACGGCTGGATTCTCGACCCGGTCCGGCGCGAGCTGTTTCGTCCCGACGGCAGCATGGTCAAGCTGACCTCGGGCGAATTCAACATCCTCGCCGCCCTTGCCTCGCAGATGACGCGGCCGCTCAGCCGCGATTTCCTGCTCGACGTCATCTCCAATCGCGATCCCCGCGAGATCAGCGAGCACACGGTCGACAATCTGATCGTGCGGCTGCGGCGGAAGATGCAATATGACGGAACGGCGGCGCCGATCGCGACGGTGCGCGGCGTCGGCTATGCGCTGATGCCGGTGCAGCAGCCGGCCCGCGCGTGACGGACATTGAGGCGGAACGCCCCGGGGTCAGACCGGGATCGCCCGCACCGCCGCCCCGATGCAGATCGCAGCCATGATGGATGGCAGTGCCCAGCGCATCTGCCGCCTCAGTTCATCGATCACGGCGCCACTCACCGCCCGCGTGCGACGTGACATTGTATCCAGCGACATGTCGACGATCAGGACCACGATCAGGTACATGTAACCGAGGGAGATGATCTGGGCGACCGGGGTGTTGAGCGAAATGCAGCCCGGAAAACTCGATTCAAACGTGAAGCTGATGGCTGCGAGCGCGAGCAGCGACGAGAAGATCAGGCTGCCCTTGTCCTTCGAGATCAGATCCGGCGCCCACAGCACGAAAACAGATACCGCCAGCACGGCCATGATTGGCACAAAGATGCGCAGGAGGTAGTGCGTCGAGATCCGCGCGAGCGTCATGGTCACGTCGAGCTTGGAATAGCTGCGGGCGTTCCAGCCCATCGCATCGCGGTTGGCGAAGCGCAGGCCGGCGGCACGCCAGTCGACCGACGCGGTCGTATCCTCGATGCCGGAGATGTCCCGATCGGATTCGGTGGAGATCAGGATTGCGTCTTGCGCCGCGTGGCGCGGCAGAAAGAACGAAAGGGTGAGATCCTGGCGGTCGAAGGGGAAGGCATTGAGGTTGAGGCCAAAGCGATAGCGCGCCTCGTAGCGCTCGATGAGCATCACTTCGCCGTTGGCATAGGTCGACGTCGCCACGGTGCGAGCCTCCGGCTCGCCGATGCGATTCTCGATTTCGAGACCGGGCGTCCAGATCGATTTCAGATACGCGTCGGCATCCGCACCTGTGCGATCGAGGCGTCCGAAGCCTATGGCGACCGGGTCGAAGGCCTGCCGATGATCGGTCCAGCGCTGCGTGACCTCGACGAACAGGCGTCCCTCTCCAACGACCTCCTTGATGGAGAGCACCTTGAGGATTCGCACCGCGACCCGCACCCGCACCGGTAGCTGTGCTCCCGCGGGCAACTCGGTTGGAGCGGCCTCGGCCGGCGCTGGCACGAGACAGAACAACGTCAGGAAAAGGCCGAGGATGCCGGCGATTGCTCTCATGGCCATGCCCTGCCGCGAGCGGCCGTGGCGCGGAACAGAAGTGCGAATGCCATGAAGGCGCAGATGCCGCCGCAGATCGCAACGACGCGCAATTCGGTGCGCGAGCGTCCGAGCTCGGTGCCGTAATCAGCCTTGAGCGCAATGGAGAAGCCGATCATGCGGCCGCTGAAATCGACGAGCGGCCGCGTGATCAGGTCATAGCGACGGCCCTCGAGCGTCGGCGCGGCGGCCACGCTGTCATGCGCCGGACGCAGCGGCATCGTCTTCAGCAGCGAGGAGAAGAGCCGGTCGTCGGTCGACATCGCCAGCACGAGATCGCCGAAGGCAGGCAGCTTGGGATCGAGCGCGATGCCCGCAAGCGAGGGGACGATAACGATCGCAATGTCGGCGTTGGACGTTGCCTTGACGCTCTCGATCAACGGCTTGAGATCGAGGCCGACTTCGACGGTGCCGACCATGACGCCCTGCTGCTCGACGATGGTCGCCCCGCGCAGGCCGATCCCGGCAACGCCGATCTCGAGTCCGACCTGCGGGCGCGTGGTGCGATTGGCGGCGACGATCATCGGGCGAAATCCGGAGATGTCGTCGTCGAATTGCTCGGGCTTGTGGACGCGCAGGAAATAACGGATGTTCTTGTCCTGGAAGCCGAAGATCTGCACGCCGGCCTGCTGGTGGAGGTGGGCAAAGGTTTCCTCCGACTGGCGCATCAATTCGGCCCTATCGCGCGCAGCAAGCGCCTGGCGGATCGTCGCTCGCCGCGCCGTGACCTCGGCCAGCGCCAATGCGAAGCGGCCACCGCGGTCGAACGCGGTCGAGAGCTCGCCGTTGACGAGCCGCATCTCGTCGCCACGGACGCGGGTGCCGATCTCGATCTCGTAGCTGTCGGCATACCAGAGCATGACGCCGAAGGCGGCCGCGATCACGGCGACCACGATTGCGGCGAGCATCCCCGACAGGCCGGGTGACTGGCGAGCGCGCTCGAAATCGAGCCGGTCCGTCGCCGTCTCCGCGGCTGGAATGGAATTTTGGGTCGCGAGCATATGGAAATCCGTGGCGGCGGACGTGAGATGGCGGCCTGATCGAGGGAAAGACGCAATTGCGGTGAGATGAGCTGCGAACTGGAGGCGGCTTCGCGTGGAAGCCATCCATTCATCGCCGGCTCACATGAGGCAGCACTCTAGCCGCTGCGCGTGGCGGCAAATATCAATCGGCGTTGATGAAAGTCTGAAATCCGCCAGCATAAGCAGCCGATGGCGGCGCTACCCCAGCCGCTGGTCCCGCACGTCCTGGGTATCCTCGGTCGCGGCCTTGACGGCAGCCTTAGCCGCGCCCTTGCCCGCACCCTTGCGGCTCGCGATCTCCGTGGCCTTGCGGCCGGAGATCTCGTGGCCGGCATCGGCCGGCATCTGCCAGAAAAACCAGCTCGACGCGGCCGAGGTCAGCGCCACCACGACGAAGGCGGGCGCGAACACGGTGGCATTGAGCTCGCTGACATGGCTGAGCCACATCGTCGTCTCCACAGAGGCGGCACCGACGGCGACGCCGGCGGAGACCGCGAGCTGCTGGTTGACGCTGACGAGCGTGGTGGCGCGGCTCATCTGCGCGGTCTCGACGTCGGCATAGGCGACCGTGTTGATCGCGGTGAACTCCAGCGAGCGGAAGAAGCCGCCGACCACCAGGATCACCATGATGATCAAGAGCGGCGTCGTCACGGTGAACAGCGCGCAGACGCCGAGGAAGAACGCGCTGATGATCGCGTTCGCCGTCATCAGGTTGCGGAAGCCGAAGGTGCGGATGATGCGGCCCGCCAGCGTCTTCATGCCCATCGCCCCCAACGAGGAGGCGAAGGTGACGAGGCCGGAATGGAACGGCGACAGGCCAAAACCGATCTGCATCAGCAGCGGGAGCAGGAAGGGCAGCGCGCCGATGCCGAGCCGGAACATGAAGCCGCCCAAAATCGCCGCGCGCAGCGTCGGCAGCTTCAGCAGCGAGAAATCGAGCACTGGCGATCCCGTCCGCCGGGCGTGGATCACGTAGAGCGTCATCGAGATCGCACCGCCGACGACCAGCGCCGCGACCGTGCTCCAGGGCAGCAGGTTGAGCCCGGCGACGGAGAGGCCGAACGCGATGCCGGCAAGGCCGATGCCCGCAAGCACCATGCCGTAGAGATCGAACGGCTCCTGCGTCTCGCTCTTGATGGGATCGATGAACTTCAGCGCCATGAAGATGCCGAGCAGCCCGATCGGGATGTTGATCAGGAAGATCCAGTGCCACGAGGCATAAGTGGTGATGAAGCCGCCGAGCGGCGGTCCGATCACGGGACCGATGAGGGCAGGGACCGTCACCCAGGCCATGGCGTTGACAAGCGCGCTCTTGTCGACCGAGCGCAGCAGCACGAGGCGCCCGACCGGCGTCATCATCGCTCCGCCCATGCCCTGCAGGATGCGCGCGAACACGAAATCGGTGACCGAGGTCGAGAGCGCGCAGCCGACCGAGCCCACCATGAACACCCCGACCGCGATCGCGAACACCATGCGCGCGCCGAACCGGTCGGCGGTCCAGCCGCTCGCTGGGATGAAGACCGCCAGCGACAAGAGGTACGAGGTGATGGCGAGCTTGAGCGTCAGCGGGCTCGTGCCGATATCGGCCGCGATCGCCGGCAGCGAGGTCGCGATGACGGTCGAGTCCATGTTCTCCATGAAGAGAGCAGTGGCCACGATCAGCGGAATGACGCGTTGCTTGTCGACCATGACAGATTGGTAATGAAAATCAGAAGAATGGGTGGACTTGCGGCTTAACACCGCCGCCCGGCGGCGACCATTGCGGATCAACGCATAGCACCTAAATGCTGTGCTCGCTCCTTCGTCATTCCAGGGCGCGCCACGCGGCGCGAGCTATGGTGCGCAATTGCGCACCTGAGAATCCACCGGGCCGCAGGGACCGCTGAGGGATGGATTCCGGGCTCGCGACTTGGTCGCGCCCCGGAATGGCGGGTGGGTGGGCCTTCGCCGGGCTATCCCCGCCGAATTTACGTAAAAAGCCTGTGCATGGCTGGCCGGCGGTCCGAATTGCTTTGATTCGTCACGCGGCCGTGCTATCGACCGGCGTCAACCCCACCGATGGGCTCCGATTCTCCGGCGATGCCGCAAGGTACGCCGAGGGCGGCGCTCATCCATAAGCATTTGCGGCACGGCCGCAGGAAGGAGTTGGCATATGGCCACGGTGCAACTTCAGGGCATCCGCGAAGCCTTTACGTTCGACGACGTGCTGTTGAAGCCGGGCCTGTCTGACGTGATGCCGGGCGAGGTCGACATCCGCTCCCGCGTCACCCGCGCCATTCCGCTCAACATCCCGATCATGGCCTCCGCCATGGACACCGTCACCGAAGCCCGCATGGCGATCGCCATGGCGCAGGCCGGCGGCCTCGGTGTCATCCACCGCAATTTCGATCCCGAAGGGCAGGCCGCCCAGGTGCGGCAGGTCAAGCGCTACGAGTCGGGCATGGTGGTGAACCCGCTCACCATCAGCCCCGAGGCCACGCTCGACGATGCGCTCAAGCTGATGAGCGACCACGGCATCTCCGGCATTCCCGTCGTCACCGGCGCCGGCAAGTCCACCCCGGGCAAGCTGGTCGGCATCCTCACCAACCGCGACGTGCGATTTGCCACCGATCGCCGGCAAAAAGTCTCCGAGCTGATGACGCACGAGAACCTCGTCACGGTGCGCGAGAATGTCAGCCAGGACGAAGCGCGGCGGATGCTGCACAAGCACCGCATCGAGAAGCTGCTGGTGGTCGACGAGCAATATCGCTGCGTCGGCCTGATCACCGTCAAGGACATGGAGAAGGCGGTCGCCCATCCGCTCGCCTGCAAGGACGCCCAGGGGCGCCTGCGCGTCGCCGCCGCCACAACCGTCGGCGACACCGGCTTCGAGCGCACCGAGCGGCTGATCGATGCCGGCGTCGACCTCGTCGTGGTCGACACCGCGCACGGCCATTCCCGCCACGTGCTGCATGCGGTGAACCGCATCAAGCGCCTGTCCAACTCGGTGCAGGTCGTTGCCGGCAACGTCGCCACCACCGACGGCGCGCAGGCGCTGATCGATTCCGGCGCTGATTGCATCAAGGTCGGCATCGGCCCGGGCTCGATCTGCACCACGCGCATCGTCGCCGGCGTCGGCGTGCCGCAGCTCACCGCGATCATGGATGCGGTCGAAGCGGCGAAGAAGGCGGACATTCCCGTCATCGCCGACGGCGGCATCAAGTTCTCCGGCGACCTCGCCAAGGCGCTCGCCGCCGGTGCCGACATCGCCATGGTCGGCTCGCTGCTCGCCGGCACCGACGAGACGCCGGGCGAAGTGTTCTTGTGGCAGGGCCGTTCCTACAAGGCCTATCGCGGCATGGGCTCGGTCGGCGCGATGGCGCGGGGATCGGCCGATCGCTACTTCCAGCAGGACATCAAGGATTCGCTCAAGCTCGTGCCTGAGGGCATCGAGGGCCAGGTGCCCTACAAGGGCCCGGTCGGCAACGTCATGCACCAGCTCGCCGGTGGCCTCCGCGCCGCCATGGGCTATGTCGGCGCCAAGGACATGAAGGAGCTGCACGACAAGGCGCAGTTCGTCCGCATCACCGGCGCGGGCCTGCGCGAAAGTCACGTCCACGACGTCACCATCACGCGCGAGGCGCCGAACTATCCGGGCGGGGGTTAGTCGCACTCTGCTCGCGGCGGCACACTGGTTTCAGCGCGCGCCGACTCTCGGTGTCATCGCCCGCGAAGGCGGGCGATCCAGTACGCCGCAGCGGCTCGACTCTAGCCGCACTGTCTCGGAGTACTGGATGCCCCGCCTTAGCGGGGCATGACAGCCAAGGTGGGATTTGCGTCATTCCCACGCACCTCCTAAATGACTGCAACAAGCAGTCAGGAGGAAGCCATGTCCCAAGCCAAGCGCATCGTTCTCGCCGCGCGTCCCGTCGGCGAACCGAAACCGTCTGATTTTCGCCTGGAGGAATTCGCGGTGCCGACGCCCGGCGCCGGCGAAGTCCTGCTGCGCACGATCTGGCTGTCGCTCGATCCCTATATGCGCGGGCGCATGAGCGAGGGCCCGTCTTACGCGGCGCCAGTGCCGGTCGGCGGCGTGATGGAAGGCGAGGCGGTGAGCGAGGTCGCGGCCTCCAACAATCCGGATTTTGCCAAAGGCGACATCGTCCGCATCCGCTCCGGCTGGCAGACGCATGCGATCTCCAGCGGCAAGGGCCTGATCAAGGTCGATCCGAAGCTCGGGCCGATCTCCACCTCCATTGGCGTGCTCGGCATGCCCGGCATGACCGCCTACACGGGGCTGCTCGACATCGGCAAGCCGCAGGAAGGCGAGACCGTCGTCGTCGCCGGCGCCTCCGGCGCGGTCGGCTCGGCCGTCGGGCAGATCGCCAAGATCAAGGGCGCACGCGCGGTCGGCATCGCCGGCGGCAAGGACAAGTGCGACTACGTGGTAAAGGAGCTCGGCTTCGACGAGTGCCTCGATCATCGCGAGACCGATTTTCCGGCCAAGCTGAAGCTTGCCTGCCCGAAGGGCATCGATGTCTATTTCGAGAATGTCGGCGGCGCCGTGTTCGAGGCGGTGTTCCCGCTGCTCAACCCGTTCGCGCGCGTGCCGGTCTGCGGCCTGATCGCGCATTACAACGACACCGAAGCCAAGCCGCCGAAATGGGCGGCATCGATGATGCGCGCGACGCTGACCAAGCGGCTCACTTTCCGCGGCTTCATCGTCTCCGACTTCGCCTCGCGCCATGGCGACTTCCTTCGCGACATGTCCACCTGGGTCCGCGACGGCAAGGTCAAGTACAAGGAGTTCGTCACCGAGGGCCTGGAGAGCGCGCCCGGCGCCTTCATCGGCCTGTTGAAGGGCGCCAATTTCGGCAAGCAGCTGGTGCGGGTCGGCCCGGACAAGCTGTAATTGTTGCCCCGGCGTCACGCGCCGGACATCAATGGTTAACAAAGAGTCACCAATCGGCCACACCTGCCCGCAAAAGCCGCAGGTGTGACCGTCGGTTCATTGACGCCAAGGCGAAGGCATTGAATCATCGCGCATATTTTGGGTGTTGCGATGTTAGAGATCAGTGTTTTCTGCGTAATCCTATTGGCTGCCGGTTATTGGGTGGCCATGTTCGTCATGGGCCGCCACGACGACGTGATCCACGGCAAGTTCGTGCATAGCGAGGAAGGCGATTTCGGCCGGCCTGCGATGGCCGCGCCACCGCCGCCATTCCCGAAGCGTCCGGCCAGGGCTCCCAAGGTCGCGAGCGATCTGCCGGCCAATGACGCGGTGGCGAAGCCCGTGAACAGCGAGGCGCTGCAATCCCTGCTCGCCGCGATCCAGCAGGATCTGAAGAGCGTCGCTTGAGAGGCGAGCCTTAATGCTCGCCGCCCATCTGGGCGAACAGCTCCTCAATGTCGATATCGACCTGACCCGCCGCGCGGACGTGGCGGACCTCAACACTGTCGGGCCGGAAGCGGTATTCCACCAGTCCGACTTCCTTGATCGCGATGCGGTCCTGGCGCGCATCGTTGATCTTGAAGCCGGCCGAGGGCGCCCAGACGTGGCGCGTATGGCGGTGGGTGAAGTCGCGCCGCTGATGCACGTGACCGCTGGCGATCAGGCGCAGGTCGACATGTGCAAACATCTCGATCAGCCGCGCCCGCGCCGGCTGCGGGACGTAGCGGATCGAGGTCTCCGGCGTCTCGGGGTCGTCGGGCAGGTGGAGAAACACCGGCTTGTGCACGAACAGCGCAACCGGCCTGCCGTTCACGCGCGCGATCTCGGAGGCGAGCCAGTCGAACTGCTCGGCCTCGAAGGCGAGCCCTGAATTCATCACCAGCGAGTTGAGGCCGATGAAGCGCCAGCCGGCCGCTTCGAACGACCAATGGTCTTCGCCGATGAGGTCGCAGAACTGCCGGCGGTGCGCTTCGGCGACCGGCGGTTTTGGCGCTGGACCGATCGCGGTCGGATTGTCGCCGATGTCGTGATTGCCCGGCAGATAGCGGCAGGCGACGGGCAGGTCGGCGTGCAGGCTCTTGGCGAACGCGACATCATCGCGGCTGCTCGGCCCGTCGAAGGAGACGTCGCCGGTGTTGACGACGAGATCGGGCCGCTCGGTGTCGATGTGCGCGCTGACGCGATGGAAGTTGGCGATCAGGCCAGGAAAGCGCCGGCCAAGATGCGTGTCGGAAATCTGCGTCAGGCGAAATTCGGACATGTGATGAGCATACAGATCGTCACGCGTCGAAACGATGACGACGCACGCATGCATCGCAACGAACAAAGTTTAAAACACGCGGTAACCGTCCTTCATTCGCCGTCAAAGCAAATCCGTCCGACGGATTTGCCGTCGCGATCCCTGAGGCCAAACGGACAGCGCAGGCGCTCCAGCGCCTTGCCGGCATCTTCATTGCCGAGCGCGGCAGCGCGCTTGTAAAAGGTGATCGCCGCCGTGACATCCTTCTCGCCCGCGCGGCCGGCTTCGGCATAGGCGCCTAACCGCTCCAGCGCGTCGGCGTGATCGAGCGCGGCTCCCTTTTCGAACAGCGCCTTGGCCGCGGCATCGTCCTTCGGACCGCCATCGCCGTCCTGCGTCATCAATCCCAGCTGATACATGGCCTCGCTGGAATTCGCCTCGACCGCCCTGGCATACCATTTGCGGGCCATCGCGAAATCGGTCTTCCCGCCGACACCGGCGCCGTAGAGCGAGCCGAGATTGATCATGCCTTCGACGTCGCCGGCATTCGCGGCCCTCTCGGTCAGCGTTCGTCCCTCGGCGATGTTCTTCTTGATGCCATTGCCGTTGATCAGGAGTGCGCCGAGCCCGGCCATTGCGGAAGCGCTGCCGGCGTCGGCCGCCTTGCGATAGGCGCTTGCCGCCTGAGCCGGCTGCCGGGCGAACTCATAGGCGCGGCCGAGCTCCATCCAGATGCGGCGCGGAGCATCCGCCGACGTAGCCGCCGCGGTGCAGGCCTTCAGCGCGGCCGCGATGTCGGCATCGGCGATCTCGAGATTGCCTTTCACGTCGGCGGGCCTGTCCGGATCGGTGGGATGGGCGGCCAGTCGGTCACAGGTAGCGATGTCGGCCGGCGCGGCGACGGCCGGCATATGAGGGCAAAGCAGTGTGGCGAGGGCAAGCGCAGCGAGGACGGAATATTTCGTTCGGAGCATGATCAGAGCACGCGGTAGCGGATCGTGTAGGCGTCCTGCGCAGCGACGCTGCCGGCGACCGTCGAGGCGACGCTGTCGACGAGGTGCCAGGGGCCGAATTCTGCGGAGCGATGCGGCTCGGCGGGCAGGCGGAGGCGGAATTCGAAGATACCTTGGCCGGGCAGGTTCACGACCAGCACGCGGTCGGCCGTGCGGTGGTTGAGCGCGACCGCGCCGCGCAGCACGGCGCGTCCGTCGGTGAGGTCGCGCACGCCGTCGACCAGCGCCAGCGTCTGGTTGCGGTCGGTGTGCAGCTCGATCTGGCTGTCGGATACCGCCGTCAGCGTCTCCCGGGGCATCCGGATCTCGAACTCGACCGCGGGCTTTGACGGGTTGAGGCCGAGATAGGCCAGCGCGGCGTGGCGCATGTCGTAGGCGGCAAAGGCGACGAGGGCGATGGCGGCGAGCGTCGCCAGGCCGTGCCTGACGACGTCGCGCCAGGTCCGGTAGGAGAGGCGGAAATACACCGTCATCGCCAGCGCAACCGCAAGCGCCGTGGCGCAACCGGCCAGCGCCGACATCAGGATGCCGAGTTGGCCGTCCGCGGATTCGACCCAAGAAGCAATCGAGCCGGCGATCTGGCTGAACGGGGTATTCATGGCGGTCTCTCGCCTTGCGCCCAAACGGGGCGAAATCGCTTTAACAATCGGTGGTTGGTCGCCTGATCGGGAACGCCGGTTCAACTCGTTGATTGTCAGCGCCAGAAGTCGCGGCTAATGACGGTCGGCGGCCCTCCGCTCTACGGGAAAGTTCCGATGTCCATTCAAATGGTCCTGCTGCCTGTCTTCGTGCAGGTTGGTCTTACCTTCGCGCTGCTGATCGGCATGGCCCTGGCGCGCCGGCGCTCGCTGGTCTCGGGCGAGACCAAGATCCGCGACATTGCGCTGGGCGAGCCGAACTGGCCCGAGGGCGCCACACAAATCGCCAATTGCTACCGCAACCAGTTCGAGCTGCCGGTGCTGTTCTACGCGTTGATCGCGCTGGCGCTGCCGCTCCGGCATGCCGATCTCTTCATCGTGCTGATGTCCTGGGTGTTCGTGGTGGCGCGCTTTGCCCATGCTGGCGTTTTCGTCTCCTCGAATGATCTCGGCCGGCGCTCCTCCGTCTGGCTCGCCGGCGTGCTGGTGCTGCTCGCGATGTGGATCTATTTCGCGCTGAAGATGCTCCTGCTGATCTAGGCGCTTGCGCGCCAATCCTGATCTGAAAGATTCAAAATGACTCCCGCTGCCCGGCTGTCCGCAGCCATCGAACTGATCGACATTATCGAGAAGGACCGCGTGCCCGCGGCCAAGGCGCTGAAGGAGTGGGGCACCGCGCACCGCTTCGCCGGCTCCGGCGACCGCGCCGCGATCGCCGGCCTCGTCTGGGACGTGCTGCGCCGCTACGCCTCGAGCGCGTACCTCATGGACGCCGACACCGCGCGCGCAAGGCTGATCGGCATGCTCCGGCTCGAGCGCGACATGGACTCGGCCACCATGGCCGCGATGTTCGACGGCAGCCGCTTTGCGCCGGCGCCGCTGACCGATGCCGAGCAGGCGGCGCTGGCTTCGCGCTCCCTCAAGGACGCCCCGGCTGCGGTCGTCGGCGACTATCCCGAGTGGCTCGACCCGCACTTCGCAAAAGTGTTCGGCGAGGATCGCGCCGCGGAGGCGGCCGCGATGGCGAGCCGGGCGCCGCTCGATTTGCGCGTCAATACGCTAAAATCCAATCGCGACAAGGTGCTGAAGGCGCTTGCTCATCTTCACGCGAAGCCTGCGCCGTGGTCGGCAACGGGTTTGCGCATCGAGCTTTCAGCCGATGCGCGCAACCCCGGCATCCAGGCGGAGGAGGATTTCATCAAGGGCGGCGTTGAAGTGCAGGATGAGGGGTCGCAGCTTGCGGCCCAGTTCACCGCGGCAAAACCGGGCGAGCAGGTGATCGATCTCTGCGCCGGCGCCGGCGGCAAGACGCTGGCGCTCGCAGCCCTGATGCAGGGCAAGGGCCGCCTCATCGCCACGGATCGCGACAAGCGCCAGCTGGCCCCGATCCACGAGCGGCTGTCGCGCGCCGGCGTCCACAATGCCGACGTCCGCACGCCCAAGGGCGAGGCCGATCCGCTCGCCGACATCCACGCCAGCGCCGACCTCGTCGTGATCGACGCGCCTTGCACGGGAACTGGAACTTGGCGCCGCAACCCCGACGCCAAATGGCGCATGCGGCCGGGCGCACTGGAGATTCGCCTGCGCGACCAGGCCGAGGTGCTGGAGCGTGCGGTTCCCCTGGTGAAGCCGGGCGGCCGCATCGCCTACATCACCTGCTCGGTGCTGGCAGAGGAGAACGGCGAGCAGGTGAAGGCGTTCGTGGAGCGCCATCCGGAGTTTGCGGTGGTTCCGCCCGAGCAGACCGCCAGCGTGCTCTGGGACAAGGCCGAGGCGTTTGCCGACGCCGCGCTGCAATCGCCTGAGGGCTGGCTGATGACGCCGCGGCGGACCGGGACGGACGGGTTCTTCGTCGCGGTGCTGAAAAAGGTCTCGTAGCTCTCGTAGGGTGGGCAAAGCGAAGCGTGCCCACCATTTTGCCCATTTGACGGGTGGTGGGCACGGCGCGCGAAGAGCGCGCCTTTGCCCACCCTACGGAACCGCCGCAGCCGCGGGATTCCCTCAAAACAAAAGCCCCGCGGACCGGATCCCGGTCGCGGGGCTCTCGAGTTCTAGCGTTCTGCCGGTACGTCCGCGGTCAGAACGGTGCGCTGGCGATTAGCCGACGCGGAGATTGTCGGCCGACGACTTGCCGCTGCGGCGGTCGGCCACGATGTCGAACGAGACCTTCTGGCCCTCGTTGAGGGAGGAGAGGCCAGCGCGCTCGACAGCGCTGATGTGGACGAAAACGTCCTTCTGGCCGTCGTCCGGCTGGATGAAACCATAACCCTTCTGGGTGTTGAACCACTTCACGGTGCCCATAGCCATGGGAAATTTCCTTTAGTTAGTTAGAGACGGTACGCACGTGGGCCGGTACGCAACGCTGCGCCCATAGCCCTGATGAGTCGATGTTTTGGAGAAATCATCTGAAGCGTGCGCGCCTGTCTTAGACGAGGCGAAGCGGCCCAGTCGTTCGGCCAAGTATCGATGATCACAATATAGCGAGATAATTAGACTTCTTCAAGGCACCACCCGTGGCCCGGCATGTCCGGGGACTTTGCTATTTTGCGGTGCAAATTGGCCGTATTCGCGCGTTTCAATCGACGATGAAGAGCGTCGCTCCTGTTGCCGTCGAGGACCGGTGCGCGGCATCGCCGAAATCGGAGACCTGGTAGCTCATCCCCGCCGTGAGCTTGAACTTGCGCCCGTCGCGCAACTCCGAGTCGAGCTCGCCCTTGAGCACGTACAACACGTGGCCGCGGTCGCACCAATGATCGGCGAGATAGCCGGGCGAATACTCGACCATCCGCACGCGCAATTCGCCGATATTGAGGGTGCGCCAGAGCGCTTGCCCGGTCTCGCCGGGATGGGTGGTCGCCTCGACCTTGCTCCAGTCGGTGACGGTGAACGGGGAGGTGGGGAGCTTCATGGGAGGATGGTCCTTGGATTTTCGCAATTCGTAGGGCGGGCAAAGCGAAGCGTGCCCACGGTGTCTTTCCGCAATCCTGAAAGATATGGTGGGCACGGCGCAAGCGCGCCTTTGCCCACCCTACGCGTGCTCATCGAGAGGCGGCACTCAATGCGCCAAATGGTTCGCCGAACCCTGCACGATCAGCCCGGCATCGTTGACCCGCAGATATTCGCAGATCCTCTTCCCCCGCTCGTTCTCGTAAAACACCACCATGCTGTCAGGGCTGACGAACACATCGATCAGCGAGAAATGCAGCTCCGGCAGCAGGGCGAGCGCCTTGCCCCAATAGGCCCGCAAGCTTTCCCTGCCGCGCACGGTGCCGCTGGCGTCGATCCCCATCGCCGAAATGCGGTCCGAGGTCATCACGGCCGCCTCGTCATAGAGCGTGAGCACCCGCTCGAGGTCACGCGCGTTCCAGGCCTCGACCCAGGTCCGGCCGAGCGCGGCTAGCGTTGATGGCTGATGATGTTGTGACATGGCGATCTCCCTGATTGGCCCCTGTTCGATAGGTGAGGCAATTAGGTCAATAATACTTACCTATATCCATTTGTCCATGCCCAAAGAAGCATGTGGGCGCGGGAGCCGGCGCGGTTGCGGGCAGAGGCGTGGTCGCGTATCTGCTTGCCATGACAGCAGCACAGAACGACCGCTCCGCGTCGACGCCCTCCGTGGCCTCGGCGCATGACAAGATTCTCATCGTCGACTTCGGCAGCCAGGTGACGCAGCTGATCGCGCGTCGCGTGCGCGAGGACGGCGTCTATTGCGAGATCGTCCCGTTCAACAAGGCCGAAGCCGCCTTCAACGAGATGAAGCCGAAAGCGGTGATCCTCTCCGGCGGCCCTGAATCGGTGCATGAGGCCGGCTCGCCCCGCGCCCCGCAAGCGATCTTCGATTCCGGCGTGCCCGTGATGGGCATCTGCTACGGCCAGATGACCATGGCGGCCCAGTTGGGGGGCGAGGTCGAGGGCGGCCATCACCGCGAATTCGGCCGCGCCGATGTCGAGGTGAAGGCACAAAGCAAGCTGTTCGCGGACATCTGGTCATCAGGCAGCAAGAACCAGGTCTGGATGAGCCATGGCGACCGCATCACCAAGATGCCGCCGGGCTTCTCCGTCGCCGGCACCTCGCCGAACGCGCCCTTCGCGATCATCCAGGACGAGAAGCGCAAGTACTACGGCCTGATGTTCCACCCCGAAGTGGTGCACACGCCCGACGGCGCCAAGCTGATCCGCAATTTCGTCCGCAAGATCGCCGGCCTCACCGGCGACTGGACCATGCGCGCCTTCCGCGAGGAGGAGATCGCAAAAATCCGCCAGCAGGTCGGCAAGGGCAAGGTGATCTGCGGCCTCTCCGGCGGCGTCGATTCCGCGGTCGCAGCCGTGCTGATCCACGAAGCCATCGGCGACCAGCTCACCTGCGTGTTCGTCGATCACGGCCTGCTCCGCCTCGACGAAGCCAAGACGGTCGTCGACCTGTTCCGCCACCACTACAACATCCCGCTCGTGCACGTGGATGCGTCAAAACAATTCCTGGGCGAGCTCGAAGGCGTCACCGACCCCGAAGTGAAGCGCAAGACCATCGGCCGTCTCTTCATCGAGGTGTTCGAGGCTGAAGCCAAGAAGATCGGCGGCGCCGACTTCCTGGCGCAAGGCACGCTCTACCCCGACGTGATCGAGAGCGTCTCCTTCACCGGCGGCCCCTCGGTCACCATCAAGTCGCACCACAATGTCGGCGGTTTGCCTGAGCGCATGAACATGAAGCTCGTCGAGCCCTTGCGCGAGCTGTTCAAGGACGAGGTGCGCAAGCTCGGTCGCGAACTCGGCCTGCCCGAAATCTTCGTCGGCCGCCACCCGTTCCCGGGCCCGGGCCTCGCCATCCGCTGCCCCGGCGACATCACGAGGGATAAGCTCGACATCCTGCGCAAGGCCGACGCCGTCTACATCGACCAGATCCGCAAGCACGGCCTCTACGACGAGATCTGGCAGGCCTTTGCGGTGCTGCTCCCGGTGAAGACCGTCGGCGTCATGGGCGACGGCCGCACTTACGATTATGTGGTTGGCCTCCGCGCCGTCACCTCCACCGACGGCATGACCGCGGACTTCTACCAGTTCGACATGAAGTTTCTGGGCGAGACCGCCACGCGCATCATCAACGAGGTGAAGGGCGTAAACCGGGTGGTGTACGACGTGACGAGCAAGCCGCCTGGGACGATTGAGTGGGAGTGATACAAGATAGCCTCACGCTGTCTCAGGTGGTCTAAGAAGATCGAGTAGGTCACGTAATAGCAGGGTTTGAACATCTCAAACTGTCTAGCCCCGTATTACTCAATCTCGGTCACTCTATCGGTATGGATGACGGTACAGCCAGAGACAGCCGGAAATCCCGTAGGAGGTACCGTCAGGTGGTCTGACGGTATCTTGCGGGAACACTAACCGGAGGCTGATCTTGGCGACTGATCGAGACCTTTTCACTCTGAAGCCCAGGAAAAAAATATTCAAAGTGCTGACCGCGACGGGATGTATGCGGCGGTTTTTCCCACAGGGACCATTTCCTTTAGGTGCGACTATCGCCTGAATGGGCGGCGCGAAACGCTGGCTATCGCCCGGTATGACGCGGACCTGGCGCGATTATCGGCACCCGAGCCGGCAGCGTTGGAGTGCGGCATAATCTGTCGCCGCGCGAGGCCCGCACTCTGCCGGACCGCGCCAGGGGGACGTGGAGCGGGGAGTATCAATTCAATACGCGGACCCAAGGGTTCGTTGAATAACTGCTGAGCATCATCAAGGAGTGCCAGTCCGTGCCAACAGGCCAATTCACTGCCTTCTACCCATCAAGGCCATTTTGGGCGTGCAGTAAACCCGACTTCTCAAGCCGGGAGCGCGAAGGCTGGTTTCATGACCAAATGGCAGAAGAAGTCTTTTCGTGTGAGACGGATTCTTACACGATAAAGATTTGCAGGGACGGTCGGATCATGCTCCGCATTGAGGCTTTGGAAGGACATCAGGAACAAGACAAGCCTGGGGGGATTGAGGACAGCGTAAGAAGGTGGGGCGAATATCTCGATTTCCTAAACGCCTTCTACCTGCTGCTCGACTCGGCGATGCTGGAAGTCGCCAACTTTGCCTATTTCAATCTCCATGAGATCACCAACCGAGATGCATTCCGCGTTCGCTACGAAGACGGTAAGAGCGTCGGCGAAAACATAGCAACAGAAAGCATCGCATCTGTCTTCCAAATGGGCGGCCGGCACCTTTCAAGCTACCCGCGTGGAGTGCCAATCGAGTACGACTCAAAAATCATAATGCGGCAAGTCGTCCCTATTGAGGTCGTTCAGCGCGCCTCGACTATGTTTGCTTCAGTCATTAGTTCGCCAGGTTCCGAAAAGGACTTGGCATCCTTCGCGAAGGGGTTGGGCGAGTACAAAGTTGGAAACTACGAGACATCTCTGGTTCTCGCATGGTTCATTACCGAGGGGAGCATTGCCCACTTGTGGGAGCGTCACCTCGATAGCCTCAATCGTGAATATGAGAACGGCCAAAAGAAGATCAATCGTGAGAGGCATGCTTTACTGGTTGGCCGCGATTTCACCATCAGCATGGTCTCCAATTTGCTGGAGCTTTGGGATGTACTGCCAAACTCTCTATTCAAAGACATAGACGCCGTTCGAGGGTTTCGGAACCGGATTGTCCATAAGTTGAAATATGTGCCGAACGCAACGGACACTCAGCTTGCACTGAAAACAGCACAAGTGATGATCGAACGGATATGGAACATTTCCTACATCCCGAGCCTGAGCTATTCGGTAAGCGGCATATGATCCCCAACCTGGCGGTGGAGGAGACGCTGCGCTCATGCGGGCTACAAATCCAATCTCGTCTCGTAGGGTGGATTAGCGGAAGGCGTAATTCACCCTGCTGTTTGCGCAGCCCGTAGGACGGGTAGAGCGCAGCGAAACCCATCCGCTTGCAAAACGAAATTGATGGGTATCGCTGCGCTCCACCCATCCTACGACTACTTTGGGTGGCGGATTCTAGGAAGGGATCTCCTGTGCGATCTCCCACATATGGCCGGATGGGTCGGAAAAGGCGGCGGTGCGACGACCCCAGGGACGATCGATGGGGCCGTTTACCAGCTCTACGCCGCTTTGCCGAAGCCTCGCGCACGCTTCATCGACATCGGCGACGCGAATGGTCATGAGCATGCGAGGTCCGGCGCTTGAAGCAGCCGGCACCACCGGCTCCACGAGCTGCGGCGCCTGTGTCTCCTCCAGCAAATTGACCATGACGCCACCGAGCCCGATCACGCTGCATACGGCATCGGAATAGATCGGCTTGGCGTCGAACACAGCCTCGTAGAATGCCCTCGCGCGCGCGAGGTCATCAACGAAGAGGGTTACGCACTCTAGATTGTTCAAGCTTGTCATTCGAGTGGGCCTCGGTCGATTGGTCAATCAAGTTTCTTTCGACAAAAGATAACAACGTATTTGGCAATAATGAAGCAGTGCGTAGGATGGGTAGAGCGGAGCGAAACCCATCGCGCGTCGAACGAAAAAACTGATAGCTTTCGTTTCGCTCCACACCCATCTTATGAGCTGAGTTGGGCAGTTACTTCTTGGAAAAGACGCCGGCGCCATTATGGGATTGGGGGTATTCATCCATCGATTGGACTCGATCTACGATGACAGTCCGGCTGAACGATACCAGTTTCCAAGTCAGTACCTGCGGCGCGTTCAAGCCTGCATCGGCGATTGGATCATCTATTACGAACCGAGCAAGGTAGCCGAGACGCGCGGCTACTTTGCGATTGCTCGGGTTCAGCAGGTCGTTCCCGACCCAGGTGCTCCGGGAATGTATCTCGCGATGATCGAGCCAGGAAGCTACCTCGATTTTGCGAATCCGGTTCCTTTCAACAGCGCAACTGGTCCCGTTGAGCGCGGCGTCTTGAACGAGCAGGGGCGCATTTCAGGACGTGCTCAGGCGGCGGTCCGCCTAATCTCGCCAGACGATTTTAATAGAATATTTGAACTCGGTTTTGCAGAAGGCGCGCCGTTATTGCCCCGAATTGATAGCGATGTTCGATTGTCCCAACTCGACGAGGAACAGGCGCCGTTCATATTTGAGCAACAACGAGATCGCGCCAGCCTTACAGTATCCAGAGTTCTGCGCGATCGCGTTTTTCGCCGGATCGCATTGCGCGCTTATGATGAGCGCTGCGCCATAACCGGGCTGAAGCTCATCAACGGAATGGGGCGTGCAGAAGTCGCGGCGGCGCATATTCGCCCTGTCGAAGCAAGCGGGCCGGACATCGTTAGCAACGGGATCGCTTTATCCGGTACCGCCCATTGGATGTTCGATCGTGGTTTGATCAGCTTGGCCGACGATCTGGAAATCTTGATCTCACGCCAGACAAACGATTTGGAAGGAGTTCGATCGGTCATCAACAAGACCGGTCGTGCACTTGAGCCAAGAAGACCGTCGGATCGACCTCATCCGCATTTTTTGAAGTGGCACCGCGAGCACTGCTTCAAACAGTAACGCCGGCGATGTCTTGTACCGAAGCCGGTGGCTTGGTCACTTTCAGCAAAGGAAGGTAGTTCATTCGCGCCTCTGGCACGGGCAGAGTCGGGTGGAGCGCGATGTCGTGGGCTCCGCGCTGTCCTCGACATTGGCGACGGCCATTCAATCCCCGTTCTGAATGATCCTGACAAGCGTTCCGTCGGGATCGATGACGGCACCCACACTTCCTCCCCACGCCTCTCGCCGGGGGCGGTGGGCGCGGGGCCAGCCGGTCGTCGTTTCGGGCACGCCGGCGGCGAGAACGGCCTCGAAGAACGCGTTGACGTCATCCAACCGGAGGCAACAGCTGAACCAGCTCGTCGCAGGGTCGAGATCGGAATGCGGGAAGAACTCCAGCGTCAGACCGCCCCGCTTCAGGATCATCCACTCGTCGTCGCGCCAGATCTGTTCGAAGCCGAGGGCTCCGTAAAACCTCGCCGTTGTTCCGAAGTCTCTCGAAGGAAGGTTCGCCGTCGCGCTATCGGTCATCGGGTCGCTCCGTCAGGTCTTACTGCCAGTCGCTGCATCAGCCCGCAAGACGCTTCGCATGTTGCCTCTGATCCTCGTGCAGGTCCCCTTGCACAAACGCAGGATCTTCGCCGTGCTCTCCTATGCTACGACATCGACATTCCCTCTGGAGCCCGTGTTCATGTCCGCTGCGACTCAAGCGCCCGCCACCGCGACCGAGACCGATCCTGAAACGCTCGGCTGGATGAAGGGTTTTCCGCCGGCGCCGGAGCGGACGATCACCTTCCAGAACGGTTCGTTCCGCAGCTTTCCCGAGCTGCGCTGGGCCTGGAGCAACGTCCGCCAACTCGTGCCGACGGTGAATGTCTGGCGTGGGGCAGGGCCTGCATCCGTGCTGCCGCGCGTAGATCATGACATCGGCGGGGTCGCCTCGACCGCCATGGACGGGCGGCCCATGACGTTCGCAAAAATGCTGGAGGAGACCTACACCGACGGCGTCGCGGTGCTGCATCGAGGCAGGCTGATCTACGAGCGCTATTTCGGCGCACTGAAGCCGCACAAGCCACATATCGCGATGTCGGTGACGAAGTCGTTCACCGGCGTGCTCGCGGGCATGCTGGTCGCCGAGGGCAGGATCGATCCGCAGGCGCCGGTTGCGGATTATGTGCCAGAGCTGAAGTCGAGCGGGTTTGGCGACGCGCGCGTGCACGAGGTCATGGATATGACCACGGGGCTCGAATACACGGAAGTCTACACTGACAAGAACTCGCATGTCTGGGGCCTCAGGCGCGCCAACGGCATGGCGCCGACCCCGCCTGATTATGACGGCCCGACCACCATTTTCGATTATCTTGTCGCGCAGAAGAAGCAGGGCGAGCACGGCAAGGCCTTTGCCTACAAGACCGTGAACACCGACGTGCTCGCCTGGATCGTCAGGCGCGCCAGCGGCCTGACGTTGTCGGATCTGCTCTCCGAGCGCATCTGGACCCAGATCGGCGCGGAGGAGGATGCGCATTACCACGTCGACCGCATCGGCACCGAGAGCGGCGGCGGCGGTCTGTCCACGACGCTGCGCGATCTCGCCCGCGTCGGCGAGACCATGCGCAACTTTGGCCGCTTCAACGGCCGCCAGATCGTGCCGTCGACCGTGGTCGAGGACATCGCGCGTGGCGGCGACCCCGAAAAATTCAAGCCGGCCGGCTACACCACGCTGCCGGGCGCGTCCTATCGCAATCAATGGTGGGTCACGCACAACGCCCACGACGCCTACATGGCGCGCGGCGTGCACGGCCAGGGCATCTATGTCGATCCCAAGGCCGAGATGGTGATCGCGCGCTACGCCTCGCACCCCGTGGCG
Source organism: Bradyrhizobium sp. B117 (assembly GCF_038969555.1). Taxonomy (NCBI): domain Bacteria; kingdom Pseudomonadati; phylum Pseudomonadota; class Alphaproteobacteria; order Hyphomicrobiales; family Nitrobacteraceae; genus Bradyrhizobium; species Bradyrhizobium sp. B117. Next base: position 5,890,265 of record NZ_CP152414.1, on the reverse strand, counting down.
GGCAACGCCGCCAACGATCCCGTGACGCTACCGGCGTATATGGCACTGGCGAAGGAGCTGATGGCGGGCGGGTGACGGCTTGTAGGATGGGTAGAGCGAAGCGAAACCCATCCTCGCTCCTCCGAAGAAAGTCGATGAGTTTCGCTGCGCTCTACCCATCCTACGAGACGCCAAACCGCAAGATCGGTCGAGCACGCCAGGGCCGTCACCGGCTAACTGCACCCGCCACGGAGGAGGGACGATGACGGCGGCGCTGCAAAACTATCGGGCTCGGATGCGCAGGGTGCTGGAGCATATCGACCGGCATCTGGACACGGATCTGGACCTGGACAGCCTGAGTGGCGTTGCGGCCTTCTCGAAATTCCATTTCCACCGGCAGTTTTCTGCAACCTTTGGGTTGTCAGTACATCGCTATGTCCAGCTCGCCCGTATGAAGCGCGCTTCCTACCGGCTGGCTTACAGCGACGCGCAAAGCGTCACTGACATCGCGATGGACGCCGGCTACGATGCACCGGATGCCTTCGCCCGCGCCTTTCGGCAACGGTTCGGGCAGTCGCCGTCGTCGTTCCGGAAATCGCCCGTGTGGCAACCGTGGCTTGCGGCCTTCGGGCCTCTCGATATTGCGAGGAGCAAGCTCATGCAGACGACCTTTACCCCTGACGACGTGACGATCCGCGACGTGCCCACCATCAAGGTGGCGATCATGGAACACCGCGGCGACCCGGCGACGCTCGGCGCCACCATCCAGCGCTTCATCGCCTGGCGCAGGTCCGCGGGCCTGCATCCCAGCACGAGCCCGACCTTCAATGTCTGGCGCTCCGAACGGCGACCGGCGCAGCCGGCCGATTACAGCGCGGACCTCTGTGCCGGGACCGATCAGCCGATCGTGGCGAATGGCGAAGACATCAAGGCCGGCGAGATCCCCGGCGGACGCTGCGCGGTGCTGCGCGTCGTCGGCTACACCGACAATCTGGAGCCCGCCGCACTCTATCTCTATCGCGACTGGCTTCCGGCCAGCGGCGAGGAGGCGCGCGACTTCCCGCTCTATTGCCAGCGGCTGAGCTTCTTCCCGGATGTGCCGGAGCACGAGACGGTCGTTGAGCTGTTCCTGCCGCTGAAATAGCGATCTCTGACGGCGGCCTGTCCTTCCGATTGCAGGAAAATCGGCAGGCCGCCATCGACGTCAAGGTTCGCGCCTCACTCGCGCGCCTCCTGCCAGTGCGGATAAGTGACGTAGGCGGTGACGGCGCCTTGCTCATGGGAGTGGATGGTGACCGTCTCGCCCTTCGGCATGTAAACGATCTCGCCGGGACCCGCGGTGACGGTGCTTCCACCGCTCGTCACCGAGAGCTTGCCTTCCAGCACGAGCATGACGTCATCAACGGTGAGCTTTTCATCGAGGTGCTGGTTTGGCGCGTAGCGGCCGAAGCCGATGGTGACCGGTCCACCGTCGCGTTGGTCGACGACGTTGCCGGCGAAGATCTCACCGTTCTGGCCAGGCGAGCGCTCGAACGAAGCGTCGGTGATGGCGAATTTGCGAACTTTCATGAATGTTTCCGTCTTGCGCCAGGACTTGGTGGGGTGGGACTTGGGGTGGGTCTTGGCGGAGTGGGGACGGGTAGACGCACGAGCAAAGGTTTTGTTCGATTGGCCCCGCGAGGCGGTTTGACGCAGCGCGAAGTCATTATAAAAGTATTGACTTATATTAGTGTCGGCCGATATTCCTGTCCGCGCTCAACGACGGGGAGATTTGCAATGGAGATCGACGCCGCCAGGGTGTTGGGGCTCGTCACGCGTTCGGTGAAAAACTTTGAGAAAGATGGCAAGGCGGCGAGTGCCGTGACGCTGACGCGCCTTTACGACACCAGCGTCGACGATCTCTGGGACGCGGTGACCAGCCGGGAGCGTATTCCGCGCTGGTTCCTGCCGATCGAGGGAGATTTCCAGATCGGCGGACGGTACCAGCTCAAGGGCAATGCCGGCGGCACCATCACCGCGTGCACGCCGCCGACCCATTTTGCCGCGACCTGGGAATTCGGCGGCGGGGTGAGCTGGATCGACGTCAAGCTCGCCGCCGAACGAGGCCAGGCGCGTTTGACGCTTGAGCACACCGCGATCATCGAGGATCATTGGAATCAGTTCGGTCCGGGCGCGGTCGGCATCGGCTGGGACCTCGCGCTTGCGGGGCTCGAGCGATATGTTGCGACCGGCGCATCGGTCGACCACGAGACGGCCGAGGCATGGATGGGCTCTGCCGCGGGCAAGGACTTCATGACGACGAGCGGGGAGTACTGGCGCGCGGCGCATGTCGCAAGCGGCGTCGATCCGGCCGAAGCGAAGCAGCGCTCGGACCGCACCATCGCGTTCTATCGCGGCGAGATGCCGCCCGACATCGCGCATCCGGGCACAGGAAGCTGATGCACGCCTTCGAGGTCCTCGCCGATCCCGTGCGCCGCCGCATCCTCGAGCTGCTGGTATCGGGCGAAATGGCATCCGGTGAGGTCGTCGAGGTGATCGGGGCCGAGTTCGGCATCACGCAGGCGGCCGTGTCGCAGCACCTCAAGGTGCTGCGCGAGAGCGGCTTTGCCATCGTCCGGGCGGATGCGCAACGCCGGCTCTATTCGGTCGACATTGCCGGGCTTCGGACGGTGGATGCGTGGATCGGCCAGTTCAGGAGTTTCTGGGAGCCGAAGCTGGATGCGCTGGCGACCGAGATCGCGCGCGGCAAACGGGAGCGTCGCAACGCACCGATCACCAAGCGGGGTGGGAAGAGGGCGTGAGTTCGTAGGATGGGTCGAGCGCAGCGAAACCCATCATGTCTCGTCCCCAGGAAAAGCGATAGGTTTCGCGTCGCTCTACCGATCTTGCGCCTTCATCTCCCCAGCGCCATCGCGCCCTGTAGACCGAGACCCAGTGCGGGCCGCGATCGAAATTCATGAACATCGCCGAATTGCAGCAGGTCGCGACAACCTGTTGGTGGGCGAGGTGTCCTTGAGCTTGTGAGGCTTCAGAAGCTCGGCGCCTCCAGAACATTCGAACCGATCCTTGCGATAGAGCATATAGGCCGTCCCACTGTCGCGATCGCGCACGGCCGCCGCGGCGCGGTGCCGGATCGGGTCTCACCAATCGGCGGCAGCCTCCAGCAGCCGTTGCCGCATGACGGCGACGCGAGGCTGCTGCAATCCGAGGCGGCTCCAGGCAAGGAATATCTCGTTGGCCGGGGTCTCCGTCGGCTCGTGCAGCCGGACGAGGGTGCCTTCCCTGAGTTGCCTTCCGCAGAGATAGCTCGGCAGCACGGTCAATCCCAAGCCTGCCAGGCAGGACGCCGCGAGGGCTCTGAGGTCGGGAACGATCTGCACGACCATCTTCGGCGGCCGGGCCCGGAAGGCCTGGCGAAAATAACGGCGCGCGGGGGACGCCGGCGCGTTACCCCCGCGACATCTTCTCGAACTTCTTCACCAGCCGCTCACGCTTGAGCCGCGACAGCCGCTGGATCCAGAACATGCCGTCGAGCTGGTCGATCTCGTGCTGGTGGCAGACCGCGCGCAAGCCGTCGGATTCTTCGCTTTGCATGTTGCCGTCGAGATCCTGATAGCTGATCCGCACGCGGGCGTGGCGCTGCACCTCGTCGTTGACGCCGGGCATCGAGACGCTGCCCTCGCGGTGCATGATCATCTCGGGCGAGGCCCATTCGATCGCCGGATTGACGTAGGTCTGCGGCCCCGCCTTGGCGTCGAGCTCGAGCACGACGACGCGCAAGGGCACGCCGATATGCGGTGCGGTGATGCCGATGCCGGGCGCGGCGCGCATCGTCTCGAGCAAATCGCCAGCGAGCTCGCGCAAGGCCGCGTCGAACGTAGTGACGGGGCGGGCAGGGACTGCGAGGCGGCGGTCGGGATAACGGACGATCGGGCGAATGGTCATGCAGGCTCCTAGAGCATGATCCGGAAAAGTGCGCAGCGGTTTTCCGAAAAGATCATGCTCAAACAACAACCTAAAGCGCGATGACGATTCATCCCAATCTCATCGCGCTTTAGCACTCACGGATGGTTGAAGCACCCCGTTCTTGACGCCCTACCAACTGGAAGGTAGCTAATGGCCATGACCAACGTTTCCTCGACCGCCGACGACATCCTGGCCTGCGCGCGCAGCCTGATCATCGCGGGCGGCTATAACGGCTTCAGCTATGCCGACATCGCCGATGTCGTCGGCATCCGCAAGCCGAGCATCCACCACCATTTCGCCAGCAAGGTCGATCTGGTCCGCACCCTCGTGTCGCGTTACCGCGAAGAAGCCGAAGCAGGACTGGCTGCCCTGGAGCGCAACATCCCGGATCCGCGCGACCAGCTCAAAAGCTATCTCGGGTACTGGGAGGCGTGCATCACGGACGCGACGGCGCCCTTCTGCGTCTGCGCGCTCCTGGCCAGCGAGTTGCCGATCCTGCCGGAGGAGGTGGCGCTCGAAGTCCGTGCGCACTTCCGCGCGCTCGCGTCCTGGCTGACGTCGGTGATGGAGCGCGGCAGGCGGAAGGGACGGCTTCACCTCTCCAACTCGGCCAAGGTCGAGGCTGAAGGATTCATGGCAACCATTCACGGCGCGATGCTGTCGGCGCGCGCCTATGGCGATCCAAAGATGTTCGGCGTGATCACCGCCCCGCTGCTGGAGCGGCTGTCGACCAGGCACTGAAGACATCGGCGAGAGGATCACAGCACCCCCGCAGGCGAGCCGGGGTGAGGCGTCTTGCCGCGCACATAGACTACCAACTAGTAGGTAAAGGAGAAGCTGCAATGGTGCAACATCAACTGGATCTGGTTCGTGCCGATCGCGAACGATGGCTGAAGCCATACTATTTCTTGCGAGCGGCGTTCTCGATCGCCTGGGTCGTTGCCGCCCTTGTGGTGGGTCAATCGTCTGCCGCGATCGCCGGCATCCTGCTCGTGCTCTATCCGGCATGGGACGCCGCGGCCAACCTTGTGGATGGCCTGCGCAGCGGCGGGCTCAATCAAAACCGTACGCAGATGCTGAACGTCGTGGTCAGCCTTGCGACCGCGATCGCGGTCCTTCTCGCACTGCAGACGAGCATGAACTGGGTCCTCGGTGTGTTCGGGGCATGGGCGATCCTGTCCGGATTGCTCCAGCTGGGCACGGCCGTGCGGCGCTGGAAAAGTTTCGGCGCGCAGTGGGCCATGGTGCTCAGCGGCGGCCAGTCGGCGCTCGCCGGCGCGTTCTTCATCTTCCAGGCCACGACGCCGATGTCGCCATCGATCGCGACCGTCACGGGTTATGCCGCCGTCGGCGCGGTCTACTTCCTGGTCTCGGCCGTCTGGCTCACCGTCAGCGCATGGCGCCTGCGCGCCCGGTGAGCGCGCGTCGGGCCTCGCTCAGCGCGATGCCGCGCGGATTTCCGCGATGGTCTGTTCGGGGGCCTGGAGGTGAGGGTAGTGGCCGACGCCCGCAAGCACGTTCAGCTCCGCGCCGACGCGCTCGGCGAGCTCGGCGCCCATGTCCTTCGTGATGTAGAGGTCGTCGCTGCCCCACACCACTTTCACCGGCGTCTTCAGCCGCGCGAGGTTGGCCTCGAAATGGTCCTGGTCGCGGGTGAACGAGGCGTAGTAGTGATAGAACGCGTCCACGACGGTCATCCCGTCGCGGCTCCATGCGCTCGCCATGTCGTCGCGAAACGCCTGCGGGACGTCGTAGTGCGCCTCCTTCGGCAGGCCACGAAAGAAGGTGTTTTGCAGGATCTCGTCGCGGCCGGCGTTCATCGCGGCGCGGACATGGTCCGATGACGGCTTCGACTTCAGGGCCTGCAGGTTCTGCCACATCAGCGCCGGCCGGTTGAAGGGCGCGAAATCGCCGACGATCAGGCATCTTGCGATATCGGGCTCATCGAGCGCCAGGAGCAGGGCCGGCAAAGCGCCGATGTCGGTCGCGTAGATCGTGAGCTTCGTGCGGTCGATGCCCGCGGCCTCGATATAGCCCTTCAGCACGCGGGCATAGTCTGCGGGTGCATAGGCGAACCGATCGATCGGCGGACGCGACGAGAAGCCGAAGCCGGGCCAGTCGAAGCTGTGAACGTCGTGGTCGTCAGCCAGCGCGAGCGAAATGCCTGTCCACGCATGGACGGTTTCGGGAAAACCATGCAGCAGAAGCGCGGTTCGCCTCAGTGCGCTACCGCGGACCAGCATCCTGCGCAGCGTGATGCCGCCGTCGATCGCGATCTGCCCGATGTCCGGTCCGTCAGCTTGCTTCAACATGACGCTTTCCCGATCCGCCGGCGAACTATCGATGCATGGCGCCCGGCATCCTAGCGGAGATGCGCGAGGTCTCAAAATGAATCGAAAGCCTCTACGAGGGGCATCACCATCCGGGCGTCGCAAAGCTGGTCAACGATTGGATCGGGAAGCAGAGGTTGGAGAACCAGGGCGTTGCCCACTAATCGGCTTCAACGTAGCGGATGATGCTCTGATTTTGAACGTTGGCGACCAGTTCATCCGCGCGGGACAAAAGCCGGTGGAGCAGAGGGGAGGAATTCGCCTGGTTGTAGCCGAGAGTGAGATCGACTGTCGGAGGGATCCCATCGAGCGCTCTGGCAACAACGTTTGGCGCCAGCATATTTTGCGCATAGAGCGGAACGAGAGTCACTCCGCCCGTGGATGCGACCAGCGACATTGCCGACGATATGTTCTCGCCTTCGTACTTTGGCTTGAGCGTAATCCCGACCTTCAACGCGTAGCTCTGAATCACGGCTTGCAATACCGGAGACGTTCTCGCCGAGCTGACGTAGATCTCGCGGGCAAGATCCTGCGGCCGAATCCTCTTGCGCGAGGCCAAGCGATGGTCCGCCGGCAGCACCGCGATCAGGGGCTCCTTCGCCAACAATTTGAAGGTCAGGCCCGTGCTCTGTCGCTCCGGGCGGAGGAAGGCTATATCCAGCTTCCCGCGCGTTAATGCGAGGGCAAGTTCTGGCGAGGACTGACTACACAGGGTGACTTCGATCTCCGGCTCTTCCTCGCGGAGGATACGCAATATGTGGGGGAGCCACATCACCTCCAGCCCGACCATGAACCCCATGGAAAGTACGGGCTTTTGCGGCTGTGCGGTCCGCCGCGCACCATCTGTCGCCGCTTCGACTTGCGACAGCGCCAGCCGCGCGTGATCGAGAAAAACTCTTCCGGCCTCGGTCAGCACTACGCCACGCGCCTGGCGCTCCAGCAACTGCACGCCAACTTCGGATTCCAAATCCCGAATCTGCCGGCTCAGCGACGGCTGCGAAGTGTTCAGGCGCCGTTGGGCAGCGGTCAAAAAGCTACCTTCCTCTGCGACTGCAATGAAATAGCGCAAATGCCGAAGTTCCATCGGTCCTCAATATGCTTCCAAGGCATACATCGCAGCCTACTAGGTCTTTGTCTTTAGCGGGAGCAAGACTTACCTTCGCAGCGGTTCAATCAAAAGGAGCCAACAATAATGCCCTCAACTTCCAAGCCGGCAATCGTTTTTTGCCATGGACTTGATTGAGAGTGGTTTCCCTTATTCAGCAGGAAACGCGCACAAATGCGCAGGAACGACGAATACTGCCGGGCCAATTCGGCCGATAACGCGTCGGCGATCGGGTGTTGCCAAGGCAAGGCAAGGGCTCGCTGGGGCCTTTAATTCTAAAACTCCGCCCGCGAAATGAGTAACGCGTGGCTCAATGGATCAGTTAATCGCTATCTTCTCAATAAAATGTCTAACAGCGCAGATGGAGCGACTCGATGCCCACGATCACTACTACAGACGGCGTAAACATCTTCTACAAGGACTGGGGCTCAGGCCAGCCGATCGTTTTCAGCCACGGCTGGCCGCTGACAGCGGACGACTGGGACGCCCAGATGACCTTCTTCCTTCGCCACGGCTACCGGGTGATCGCCCACGACCGGCGCGGCCACGGCCGGTCCGACCAGCCCGGCACGGGCAACGACATGGACCACTGGGTTGCCGACCTCGCGGCCCTGACTGAACACCTCAACCTGCGCGGCGCGATCCACATCGGCCACTCCACAGGTGGCGGTGAGGTGGCTCGCTATGTCGCTCGCCACCAGGAGCGCGTCGCGAAGGCGGCGCTGGTCGCTTCACTGACGCCGAACATGTACCGGAGCGAGGACAACCCGTCCGGTCAACCGCCGGAGTGGTTCGAGGCGATCCGGGCAGGCGTGCTGGGCAACCGGTCGGAGTTCTACCGTTTCGTCCCTGAGAATCCGTTCTACGGCTACAACCGAGATGGGGCGAAGCCTTCGGAGGCAATCATTGCGAACTGGTGGCGCCAAGGCATGGCCGGCGGTGCCCTCGCTCACTACGCGACTGTCGACTCTTGGCTCGAAGATTATACCGAAGACCTCAAGAAGATCACCGTGCCGGTGCTGGTGATGCATGGCGAGGCTGATCAAGTCGTCCCGTTCGCAAGTTCCGTGCCGCGTGCGGTCAACCTGCTTAAGAACGGGTCGCTGAAGACTTATCCCGGCTATCCCCATGGCATGCTTACCACGCATGCGGATGTCCTCAACCCCGACCTGCTCTCGTTCATCAGGTCTTGACGACATCTCTCATCCGTCATCGCCTATAAGGCCGCAGCGACTGTTGGTTCGAAAGGCTGATCAATAGCGATGCGGCGGGGAAGCCGGTAACTGATCGGCTTCCCCCTGGTATTCTCACGCGGTGCACGATGGCCGCAGTTGCCGGTACTCACTTCGGTCGGCCGAAGACGTCATCCGGACGCCTAGCTTGCGCACTCGTGCAGCAAGGTTGTGATCTTCGCATCGAGAGCTCGGGCGACAGCAAGGGCTTCCGGGCTGCCATAATTCATCAAATAGCTCTCCATCTTGTCATAAGAGACGTGCACGCCGTCGGCACGCTCATCAACAAGCACTGTGACTGGAGCGTAGGACCCAGCATCAGGGACGTGCTTGACCATTTCTTTCATGATGAGTGGATTGCCGACCACAAACCGCATGATCCTGGACGTCCCGGATTCGGCCTCGCGACGCAGAATGTCGCCCAGGTCGAACTGTGCGAAGAGCATAAGGTCCGTTCGACCGAGGCTGCGTTTTACAATGCGTTCCAAATCCGTGAAGGAATTTGTCGCTCTCGTCTCCTTGAAAAATTCGACAGTGTCAGGCTGGCCGACAGCGGACTTGAAGGCCGCCACGACAGCGTCGAACGGTTTTGAGCTCGTGAGGGTGAATCGCTCCACCTCGACTTTCGCGATTGTCAGTTTGTCCTCTGTAGCAATTCTTGCTGATGGAGTGCGTCTGATGGCGTCGAAGTGCGCCGCAGTCGCGGGCTGCGCGTCCAGGAAAGTCCGGACGTGGCCGACGAACATCTCGTGGTGCTGAAACAGGGCGCCGTGACCTGAATCGGGATAGAGGACCAGCTTGGCGTTGCTGAGCTCCCTGAACATCGCGTAGGCGTTGCTCGCGGGGAGCATGGTGTCGTCGCTGCCGCTGACCACAAGAGTGGGTTGGCGGATGGCACGCAGAGTGGCGTGCTCAGGATCAGGTGTGGCACACCAGGTGATCAGCGCCTTGGCCTGCGGATCGGTGACAGCGCTGCCGTTGTCGGTGTCCCGATCGTCCTGACGCACCTTCGCCCTTTTCAGGAAGGCCAGGCCGGAGGCTTGGCTGGCAGGTGAACTCGTGAAGAACAGCGGCAGGCGCGGGTCCGGCGCATCGGTTTTGGAGAATGCGTCCTGCAGAACCGCCAACAGGTGTTCCTCGCCGCCTTTCGGCGCAGTGCCAACGAGAATGAGCTTGCGGACTATCTGTCCGTGCTCGGCGGCGATCTGCTGAGCGACGCAGCCGCCGAGGGAAAAGCCGAGCAGGTCCACTTCGGAAAGGCCGAGCAAGTCGATGAAATTGATGGCGTCTCGCGCCATCGCCTCGACGTTGTCGGGCGTTTGACCGGTCGAGCGGCCGACCCCAGCGTTGTCAAAAGCGATCACGGGGCGATCAGTGGCCAGCGCGTTGACGACGGCGGGATCCCATGCGTCGATGTTGCCCGAGAAGTGCTGCAGAAGAATCAGCGGAGTTCCGATCGCGGGGCCGAGACGGCGATAGGCAAAGCGGATTCCGTTGCCCTCGATATAGAGGGTTGGCGCCGTTTCGAGTGTGGCGGCGTCCTTTTTCGCGATGTCGCGTTGAGTCATGTCATCCTCCGGATGCTGGGCATGAGATAATCGGGTGGGGGACCGGCGTGGCGCAGCGACCGAGGCCTTCTCCAGGACGGCGCTCGTGCTTCTGCGGCTTCGCCGGCTTTTCGCTATCGCGGTCTGGACGCTCCGCATTTGCCCGAAGCGAACGTGTGCGCTCCCGGCGTGAAAGGCGCCGGGAGCGGCACTGTCACTTCACGAGCGTTGCCTTTTCGATCACCTCGGCGACTTCCTTGGCATGGACGACGAGCGAGGCATGGCTTCCGGCGACGTCCGTCACCTGAGCCTTCATCCTGGCTGCGAACGACTTCTGGGCCTCGGGCGCGATGACCTTGTCCTTCGTGGTGATGACATCGAAGGTCGGCTTGTCATGCCAGGCCGCAATGGTGACGGGGGCCTCGAACGCAGCGAAACTCAATGGAAGCTGCGACTTGGCCAGGTGCTCGGCGATCTCCGGCGGAAGGTCAGCCGCGACCGCCGACGGAAACACCTTCGGGTCAATGTACAAATTGCCCTTCGCGTCGGGACGGATCGCGTTGCCACCTTCGGTCGGCGGGCCGGCTTTTGACAGCGATGCCAGGGATTCGCCAACGTCCGGCGCGAAGGCGGAGACATAGACCAGCGCCGAAACCTTGGGATCGTCGCCGGCTTGCGTGATCACCACTCCGCCCCAGGAGTGGCCGACCAGAACGGTCTTGCCGTCCTGCTTCGCGAGCGCCTGCTTGGTGGCATCGACGTCAGCCGTGAGCGAGGTGAGCGGATTTTCGACGAGCGTGACGTTGTAGCCCTTCTTCGTGAGGATATCGGCGACGGGCTGCCAGCTCGTCTGGTCCACGAAAGCGCCGTGCACGAGCACGACGTTGTGGGCTGCTCCCTTGGGCAGTTCGGCGGAATAAGCGGCGCCGACCAATGTCGATCCGGCCAGGAGTGCGGTGGCGGCTGAGAGAAGCATATTTAGCATTGAATGTTCCTGTTGGAATGTCGGACGAACAAGTCCGGGGGGATGGACAGGCGTTTCCAGCAACCTCGCGGTTTTGCCATCCGCCGTCGGCGAAATGGTCGCCGCACGTGATGCCGGCCCGCTGCGACATGACGTAATTCGCGAACCTTCCGGACCACAGGGACCAATCGTCCGCGTGTTGTGTCCGATCGTCCACGGGGATAGTCTCGACGGCATGGACATCCTCGCCCAGATGCTCGATCGCGTTCGTCTCGCCGGGACGTTGCTGTTTCACTTCGAGCTCGGCCATCCCTGGCATCTCGAGCTGCCGGCGCGCCCCTACGCGCTGTTTCACTATCTCAGCCGAGGATCGGCGACCCTCGCGCTCGAGCACGGACAAGAGATCCAGATGACCGAGGGCGATTTTGTCGCGATTACGCGCGGCGAGCCCCACGTGTTTTATTCGGACCGCCGGGCCAAGCCTTTGCGGATCATAGATATCGATCGAGCGTCGACGCGGTTCGGCGTCATTCGTCACGGCAGCCGCGCAAACCCGCACTCGACCATGATCTGCGGCAATTTCACGGTGTCGCGGCCGCTGTGTGGCGGCGTGCTGGAGCTACTGCCGCCCGTGCTCCTGCTGAAGCCGACGACGGACGGCGGTTGGCTTGAAGCGATCCTGCGTCGCATGGTCAGCGAGTCCGCGCTTGAGCGTCCCGGCCAACGCGTCGCGCTTTCACGACTGACGGAAGTGCTCTTTGTCGAGGTGCTCCGAAGCTGGATCTCGTCTCTCAGTCCCGGACAAGGCGGCTGGCTCGGGGCCGTTTCTGACCCGCATATCGGACCGGCGCTCAAGCTCATTCACGAAAGCCCGGAGCGTCCCTGGACTCTGAGCGACCTTGGCCGTCGCGTCGGGCTCGGCCGTTCGGCGTTTTCAGCGCGCTTTACCAAGCTCGTCGGCCGGTCCATGCATCGCTATGTGATCGAACGCCGGATGGCGGAAGCGGCGTTTCTGCTGGAAACCAGCGATGAGCCCATCGCACGGATTGCCAGCCGGGTCGGTTACGAGACATCGGCGGCGTTCTCGAAGCTGTTCTTTCGACATCACGGCTTGTCGCCTGGCCGATACCGAGCAGCCCGACGCTCTAACGGCGGCGAAAGGCACGGCGACGTTCAGGAAGCAGAAGTTGCCGATTGACCTCGGGTGCTCTCGGTAAATCCAAGAATAACCTTTGAGTTGGACAAGCGGGGAGAGGGGACGCACAAAACGTCTCCTGCGTCAGTTGCTCGCGCTTGCCGGCCTGATGTCCGCAAACGCATCGGATACAGGAGGCGACGCATAAGTTCGGGACATTGAGCCGGAAAGCATGTCATCTCTGGGAGCAAGTGCGTCTACGAGCACGGCAGCCTGATCGCCGACGGTCGCGGGGGCAAACCAGACCCATATTTCATACGCTCACCGATCAGCGGGAAGCAGGAAAATTGCTGCAAGAACGCCCAGGACTGCTGTTGACGCCGCGGTAGCAAAAATGGCCTCGAAGGCTTGTCCGCCACCAACTACGGCCAGCGCAGCGATCCCAAGCGCGAAGCCGCCCTGTCGCGCCACGATCGTCATGGCGGAGGCCATGCCGGAACGGTCCGGCGGGGCGAGCGCGAGCAGGGCACCCGAAAGTTGCGGGTGGGCGAGCGCCGCGCCGCTGCCGATCGCTGCCATGCCCGCGAGCATAAGGCCGAGGATCTCGGCCCTATCTGTCCGCCAGAGCGATGCAAGTAAAAGGAGATTACCGACCGCGAGTATCGCGAGAGAATGCGCGAAGTGCCAGCGCCAACCGATGCGCATCACGAGGTGGCCGCCAATTGGCGGCACGATTAGCATCGGCGCCGTTGCAGCGAGCAGCGCGAGGCCAGTACGATTGGCGTGCCACCCGAATGCGCTCTGCATCGCTGGCGGCAGATAAACAAGGATGGCCCAGTAGCTGACGGAGACCGCAATCAGCAGCAGGCCGACACCGATCATCGCGGGTGTCCCGAACACGGTCGGGTCGAGGAGCGGCACAGCGCGCCGACGCTGTTGAAGGGCGAAGCCTGCCAACAGCAGAAGCGCCGCGCCGCCGAGGCTCGCGGCGCCGATCATGTCGGCACGTACGCGCAACGTCGCGTCAATCAGTAGCGCGAGTGCCGTCGTCAACAGGGCAACGCCGACAAGATCGAGCGGGCGCTTCTCCGCGGCCTGGCTCTCGGCGACGAACCGCGGCACCGCAATGGCCAGGGCCGCGCAGAACGGCACGTTGATGAAGAAGATCCAGCGCCACCCGGTCCAAGCCGTGATCACGCCACCGAGCGTCGGCCCCGCGGCCATCCCAACACCGGAGACGACGCCCATCAAGGCGAACACACGCGCTCTGACCGCGGCATCCGGGAACGCGCTGGCGACGAGCGCCAGGGCGCCTGTGACGACGAACGCCGCGCCAACGCCTTGCAGACCACGGGCGACCCACAACGACGGACCGTCCCAGGCAAGGCCGCAGGCAAGGGACGCGACAAGGAAGATCACATTGCCTGTCAGCAAAGCGCGGCGGCGACCGAAGCGATCGGCGATTGCCCCAGCCGCGAGCAGCATGCCCGTGAAAGCGAGCGAATACGCATCGATCACCCACGCCGTCGCGGTCATGCCGAAGCTGAGGGTACGCGCTATCTCAGGCAGCGCGACGACGACGGCGGTGACGTCGAGATTCGTGAAGAACGCACCGAGGCCGAGTGTCAGGGCAACGGAAAGATCACGAGCGGATAGGGAGGGTGCCGACTTCACAAATCCTCTGCCGAACCGGGAAAGTGCCGCGCAGAAGCGCTGCGATGCCCGCTTGGTATCATCGGTTTGCGCTCGTGGCGTATGCCGAGTGTTCAACTCAGCATGAATCTCCTTCATAATGCCGGCATGACCGCCCAACCTCCATTCGATGCCCTGATTGCCTTCGAAGCCGTGCACCGTCTCGGCAGCGTCACCGCCGCAGCAAGCGACCTCGGCGTGACGCAAAGCGCAGTGAGCCACCGGTTGCGCCGGCTGGAAGACTTTATGGGTTTGCCGCTGCTGACGCGGACTTCGGGCGGCATGCGGCCGACGCCCGCGGGTGAAGCGCTTGCATCCGGCCTTGCGGAACTCCTCACCGGCCTCGGGGAGCTACGCGCGCGATGCCGCGCTGCGGCCAGCAATGGCCCACTGCGCGTCGGCGTCAGCGCAGCGCTTGCGGACTATTGGCTCGTCGCACGCCTGCCGATGTTCAAGGCCCCATCGACGCCGATCGAACTGATCATCGTCGAGAGCACGGCGCAAGCGATCCACCTCGATCTCGACATCACGATCCATTGGCTCCTCGAGGGCGAGGCACGCGAGACCTCGACGCAGCGCGTGTTGTTCCGCGAGCAGGTCTTCCCGGTGTGCCACGCGCGACTATTGCCGTCCGCGCCGCTCGACGACCCGACGCGCATCGCCGCGCTGCCGCTGATCCATAAGGGGGCTGGCGTAGACGCGAACGCGGGAACCGAGTGGTCCTGGTCGACGTGGTTCGCGCGACTTGGCCTCAACGCGCCGCCGCCGGTTGGACTACGTTACGCCAACATGGCGACAGCGATCGGTGCCGCACTTCAAGGCAGCGGCGTCGTGCTGACGCGCTCACTCCTCGCGCGCGACGCGCTCATCGACGGCCGCCTTGTGCGCGTGCTGCCTAAGACCTGGGACATGCCGTCGACGAAGGTACACCTCGTGCGCTGGCCCGCGGTCTTGGCAAGTGATGCACGGGTGAAGGCATTCGTTGCATGGCTTTTGGACGAGGCCGACGAATGCGTCCCGACAATCTCCGCTGAAACCCTCGAAAATGACCCGAAGACGACTTAGCTTGGCCGAGCGTTCGACGCGCCCGACTCAAAGCGAACCCGGTGCGAATGATGGTGGTTCGTGTGCGGCAGAACCGGCTGCTGCCGGGCTGGATCAATCCGAACGATATGTCTTCAGTTTGCGGCGAACATCAATACGGCAAGGGCCAGGCCGAGCAGTAGCAGGGAGATGCCTGCCGCGGCCCATTCGCGAAGAAGACCATCGGCTTGTTCGACCAGGTTGCCGAATCCAAAGCAGATGCGCCGTAGCGGCTCGAGGACCTTCTCCAGCGCCTTCCAGCCGGACGAGGCAGCCAGCGGATGCCGCCAGGGATTTAGCAGGACGGCGAGCGTCGCACCTCCCAGCACCGACAGGAGCAATTTTGCGAACCCATCGCTACTGAACAATTTCGGCAGCACATCATGTGAGATCGGCAAGTATGGTTCCCAGGGTACTAAGCCAAGCAGCAGCGAACAGATCGCCAGGGCGAGCGCGGGTAGGTCGCGGCTTGGCAGCGCCGTCTGGATAGGCGCGATCGGTTGATCCGAAGGCGCGAGCGCATAGGCCAGAACCAACAGGACATAGGCGGTCGTGAACATTCCACCGACATGCAGCACCGCGGCCCACCACCACTGTCCTGTCCTCGTTGCCTCCTGCAGCAGAAGCTCTTTCGCAAAGGCTGCGCCGCTGGGTTGAACGCCCATCAGCGCGAGGCCACCCACTGCGAAGGTCAGTACGCTGAGAGGTAGGACACGTGCGACACCGCCCAGCCCGGTGATGCGGTCATGGCCCAGCCCGGTGTAGATCGATCCGACGGCCAGGAACATCGCCGCCTTTGCGGAGGCGTGAGAGATCGCCTGCAGCAATCCCGCCGCAAAGGCTTGCCCGGTCTCGAGTTGACCCAAGGCATTGGCAGCGAGCGGAAAGATCAAGAAGAGATACCCGATCTGAGCCAACGTCGAATATGCTACGAGCAGCTTGAGGCGCTCCTGCCGCAAGGCGACCACGCTTCCGATCACGATCGCGCCGGTCCCCAGTGCCGCCAGGAACTGCGTGGCGGCAAGGCTGTGCAGGCCAGGTATCACGTCGAACCAAAGCCGCAGAAGGATGAAGAACGATCCCTTCACGACCAAGCCGGATAGAATTGCGCTCGCCGCGGCCGGCGCGCCCGCGTGAGCGGACGGCAGCCACAGGTGCAACGGGAAGAGCGCGGTCTTTGCGAGGAGGCCGACCGTCATCAATGCGACGGCAATGAGCACGCCCGGCTGCGCTGAGACGACACGCGACATGAGCACCATGTCGAGCGTCCCATAAAAGCCGTAGAGCAGGGCCGCGCCCAGCAGGTAGAGAACCGAGCCGAGCAATGCAAAGACAAGATAGCGTAACGCGGCCTGAAGCGTCTCCGCGCGGCCATCGAGGCAGACCAGCGGGACTGCGGCGAATGTCAGCAACTCCAGCGCGACATACAGGGTGAAGAGATCGCCGCCAACGAAGATCATGTTCAGCGCTGCCCAAACGGCAAGCAACAGGATCCAGAATGCGAAGGATGTGCGTGCGTCCGATGCTGGACGAAAGTCAGTCGTGGCGAAGACGGCGACCGCGCAGATCACAATCGCCGTGGTCGCGAGCATCACCGCCGACAGTCCGTCCGCGCGCAAGGCCACTCCTAGCGGGGGCGACCATGCACCAAGTAGATAGACTATGAGGCCGCCGCCCTGCGGCACGGCCAGGAGAATGGCCCCCGCAATCGCCAACCCTAACGGCACAACCGCTAGGGCTACCTGCCGGACGTAACGGTCGCCGAGAGTGAATGCCAGCAGGATGCCCGCAACCGGTACGGCGACCGACAGGACTAGCACGAAGCCGAACGTCGTCGTCGCCAGCGCTGAGGCAGGAGCCAACATCAGTCACCGGATGGGTCGGACCGCGGGTCCGGCGGCGCGCGACTGCCGAGCGTCAGGGAGCCGCCGGTCTGGAACAATCGGAGCAGCAAGGCGATCGCCAGGGCCGTTGCTGAAAACGCTACCACTATTCCCGTGATCACCAGGGCTTGTGGGACCGGATCATTGCCAACGCCCGCCGCGGTGCCCCTTCGTCCGACGATGCCAAACAGAAGAAAGACGCCGCTGCCGACCAGATTGAATGCGATGATCTTGCGAAGCGGTCGCGGATTGGTAATCAGGCCGTAGAGCCCAAGTCCAATCGCCGCAGCCGCGAATGATCCAAACACCGTGACGCCGCTCATGGCTCGACACTCCTTTCCGGCGCGCCGGCGAGCAGGAGGGCGAGTGTCGCTGCAATCGTCAGGGTCATCGCGACCTCGATGCCAAGGATCAGAGGTTTAGCGATTGCAACCGGGTAGGCGAGGAACGCCGCTCCGAAGCAAAGTCCACCGAAGCCGACGGCCAGAAACAGGCCAGGCCCGGCCACTAGGACCAGCCGCAGCCGTGGACTGCTCACGGGTGGCGTATCCGCCAAACCAGCCATGATGACCAAGAGCCACATCGACGCGAGAACCGCGCCGCCCTGAAATGCTCCGCCGGGGTGATCGGCCCCCGTCCACAACATGTAAATGCCGACGACGATGCCCGCGGGAGGAAGGAGGCGCGCGAGAAAGGCGAGAACGCCCTTGGGGTCGGCCTCGTGGCGCGGTCCCTGACGACCGCCCCAATTGCGGTCCGCCGCGAGCGACCACACACCGACGATGGCAAGCAGGAGCACGACCTTCTCGAGCATGGTGTCCATCCCGCGGAAGGCCATGAGCACGTTGGTGACGGGATTGGCCATTCCGGTTGCTCCCGCATTCGAGACGGCCGCCGGTGCCAACGTTGGTGGCGGATTCGGCAGGAGCAGGATTGCGAAGGCCAGCACCGCCGCTGTCGATGCAGACAATATGGCGGCGCTGAGACGCACGGTTAGGCTGCAACGTTCGGCCGTTGTCACCTCGCTACCGCGCAGTCTGGCGGCCGCCCCTAACAGCATCACGCCGCCGAGACCTCCGCCAATGGCGGCCTCCGTTAGTGCGACATCGACCGCGTCGAGACGCACCCATATCAGCGCAACCAGGAGGCCGTAGGCGACGAACCCGACGGTCGACGAATAGGTATCGGGGACGGCGATGGTCCAGATGGCGAGGCCCAGCACCACGGCGGCGAGTGCGATCTCGAAGACTGTTGCGGTACTCATTTGGCCGCTCCGCTCTGGCGCGCCGTGCGCGCGATCAATTGGGAAACGGTGGCGCCGGCAAGCAGTGCGAACATCCAGATGCAGATCAGCTTCAACCCGTCGCGCAGGCTTCCTGCCTGTGGGAGCAAGCCAAGCACGACGAAGCCCAGGCCGAGATTGTCTGCCTTGGTCAGCGCGTGTAGGCGGGTCAGGGTGTCGGGAAAGCGAAGAAGGCCGACGGTGCCGGCGAGGAAGAAGAACGCTCCCGCCGACACGCAGGCAATCGTCACGACGTCGCGTGCGAGGTTCATCTGTCCCCCGTTGAATCAAGCCCGTCGGTTTCGAGGCGGGAAAGCCCCTTCTTGACGAACGCGATGGACGCGAAGGTGGCGAGCAACGCCAGGATCAATGCCACGTCGATGGCCGCCGGGACGCCCGTCACGGTGCCGAGAAGGAGCAACACGGCAATGCCTGCGGTGCCGATCAATTGCGCCGCCATCATACGGTCCGCATCGCCCGGACCACGCAATATCGACACCAGCCCGAGTGCCAGCAGGGCCAGGATCAACCCGACTGCGGCGGTCAGGAACTCAGTCATTGTATAGGGCTTGAACCAGCGCCAATTCCTCGGCGGCAAGATCGGTCACGACCGGCTGCCGAATGTCGAGGCAATGATAGACGATCTCTCCGTTCTCCTCGCCCGCCGGCACCGTCCCGGGCAGCAGGCTGGTGAGCGTCGTGAACACGTTCTGCCGCAGCCCGGGCGAAAGCCGACTCGGATAGGTCACAAATCCCGGGTGCAGCGGCAATCGGGGATTAAGTGCGCGCCCTGCAACGTCTGCTCCGGCGACCACCGAGTGATACAGGAAAAGAAGGATCAGGCGGGCGATGGCGCGAACCGATCGCCGCGCGCGGCTCGGCTCGAGCAGGTGCAGGCTCGTCCAAGTTGCGGCGGCGATCGCGGCCGCGGCGGCGGGAAGATCGGCAACATCGACACCGGCAAGCACCAGCCACAGGCAAAAGAACAATGATGCTCGGTACGTCGCGACCGGCCACAATGGACCAGCTGCGGCGGCGGATGCATCTGGATCAGCCGAGGGACCTTTCATGGCCGCTTCCTGGCTCGTTTCTAACGTCGGCGCCTGCGTTGCGGCGAAGATACGGACTTGCGGGAGACAAACGTAAACTTCGCGGGAGATGTCTCTCTCGGCAAGTCATTCAATGCGTCAAGCCGCGAGCTGGCGTAGCGATACATCATCATCCAAAATGGTTCCGATGGCGCCCACGAGCGGATCATCCGGCGCCATCGTCTTGGACAGGATCTCGCGACCCTCCAGGTTCGACGGCGCCGATCAAGCGAAGCGCGAGTAGCGCGCGACGGCTCCGCCGCGCGCCATACTCCATCTCATGATCCCATCATGTATTGGCAGCAGAACTGGCGATATCGGGTGAAGGCCTGATCACCCCTAGGAAAACTCCCTACGAACACACCTCGGCAAACCACGATTAAATCCAGCCGCACCGAGTAGATTTACCGATTTTTATACCAAAGCCGTTCGGCAAAATACCCATGGCGATAGTCTTGGAACGCAAGAGGTGATGTCCATGAGCGGCAGCCGTTGCACGTTCCGATACATGGTAACGTCGACGTTCGTGGCGGCATTCTCGCTGACCCTGGGAGCCTGCGGCAGAGAACAGGCAACGAATGACACGCCCGTTCCGCGAATCGTGCGCACGTCGACTGTGGAAAAGCGCAAGGTCACAACACCCCTGACATTTACAGGGCGGATCGAAGCCGAAGATGAAGTGAATGTTGCGTTCCGGATATCCGGGCGACTTCTGAGCAACGACACCAAGATTGGCGACAGGGTCAAAGCCGGCCAAGTGCTGGCGCGATTGGAGTCACAGAACGAACTGAATGGACTGCGTCAGGCGCAGGCATCTCTGGCTGCGGCGCAGGGACAGTTGACGCAGGCGCGCAATCACTTCGACCGTCAGGAGACGCTCTTGGCGCAGGGCTGGACGACGCGCGCCAATTTCGATGCTGCCACCCAGGCCCAGCAAACTGCGCAGTCGCAGGTCGACGCGGCTGAGGCGCAACTGAGCGCCGCACATGACCTCGTCGGTTTCACCGAACTGACGGCCGATGCACCCGGCGTGATAACTGCCACCGGCCCGGGAGCCGGCGAGGTGGTCCAGGTCGGGCAGATGATTGCGAGGATTGCGCGACAAGACGGCCGCGACGCCGTCTTCGACATTCCCTCTCAATTGGTCAGATCGGCTTCCTCGGATCCGGAGGTCGAAGTCAGCCTGGCCGATGATCCGACAATAAAGGCGAAGGGGCGCGTTCGCGAGGTCGCCGCGCAGGCCAGCGCCGTGACGCGGACCTTCGAGGTCAGAGTCGGTCTGACCGATCCCCCGCCGGCGATGCGGCTGGGCGCGACGGTCGTCGGACGGGTGAGCACGAGTGCCGGGCCGATGATCGATATTCCTTCTTCCGCCCTGACCAGGATGAACCAACGCCCCGCCGTTTGGGTCGTCGATCCCGCCAACAACACGGTCTCAGTTCGCAATGTGGATGTGCTACGGTTCGATGAAGCCCAAGCGGTGATCTCGCAAGGACTCGACACCGGTGAAGTCATTGTCACCGCCGGCGTCCAGGCGCTTCACTCGGGTCAGACAGTCCGCGTTCTCGGATCAGGGCCATGAGCGGAATCAATCTTTCCGATTGGGCGCTGAAGCACCGCTCGCTGGTCGTCTACATGATGATCGTTGCGGTCATTGCCGGCGTACTGTCCTATTTCCGGTTGGGGCGCAACGAAGATCCAGCCTTCATCATCAAGACCATGGTTGTTCAGGCCGCCTGGCCCGGAGCATCCGTGGAGGAAACGGTGAAACAGGTGACGGAGCGCCTCGAACGTCGACTTCAGGAAACGCCGCATCTCGACTTCCTGCGAAGTTTCACGAGGGCCGGCGTCTCGATCGTCTTCGTGAATCTGAAGGGCAGCGCAAACGCAAGAGAGGTTGCCGACACCTGGTACCACGTGCGCAAGTCGATCGGCGACATGCGCCATACGCTGCCCGACGGCGTCATTGGGCCGGCGTTCAATGACGAATTCGGCGATACGTTCGGGATCATCTACGGCTTCACCAGCGACGGCTTCAGCCAGCGTGAGTTGCGCGATCGGGTCGAGGAGACCCGCTCGAGGCTGCTTCTCGTGCCCGACGTGTCGAAGATCGAGCTGTTGGGCGAGCAGGATGAAGTGATCTTCGTCGAATTTTCCACCAAGGAGCTCGCGGCCCTCGGCGTTGATCGGTCCGCCCTGATTGCAGCGCTCCAGTCGCAAAACATCGTGCGTCCGGCCGGAACGATACAGACAAGCTCGGAAAGCATTTCGATTCGGGTGTCGGGAGGCTTCCAGTCGGAGCAGGACATCGCCAACATCAACTTCTCGGCGGGCGGCCGCATGCTGCGCTTGAGAGATATAGCCCGCGTACGGCGCGGTTACACCGACCCGCCCCAGCCGATGTTTCGTGTCAATGGTCAGCCGGCAATAGGACTTGCCATCGCCATGCGGGATGGCGGCGACATCCTTGCGCTCGGCGCCAACCTCAGAAAGGCAATGGCCCGGATCACGGCGGAACTTCCGATCGGAATCGAGCCGAGCTTGGTCGCGGACCAGCCCGTTGTCGTCGACCACGCGATCCGGGAGTTCATGGTCTCGCTGATGCAGGCGATCGCCATCATCATGGTGGTGAGCTTCATCAGCCTCGGCGTACGCCCCGGCCTGATCATTGCGCTTGCCATACCTTTCACGCTGGCGATCGTGTTTCCGATCATGGCGCTTCTTGGCATCGACATGCAGCGTATATCGCTTGGCGCACTGATCATTGCGCTCGCGTTGCTGGTCGACGACGCGATGACGACGACCGACGCGACGCTCAACAAATTGGCGGAGGGCGCCAGCAAGGTCGAGGCGGCAACTTTCGCATACCGGACCCATGCGATGGCGATGCTCGCGGGCACGTTGGTGACGATCGCGGGCTTTATCCCGGTGGGCTTTGCGGCGAGCTCGGCCGGCGAATACACGTTCTCGCTGTTCGCCGTGGTCACGATCGCGCTGCTGGTATCGTGGTTCGTGGCGGTCATTTTCACGCCACTGCTCGGCGCTGCGATCTTGGTCCCGCCCCGGCAACGCGACTCCGCGGATCCGGGCAGGATTTTCCGGATGTACCGGAGCTTCCTGACATTCGCGATGCGCGGGAAATGGCTGACGATCGCGATCTCGGTGGCGCTCCTGGTAGCCGCGGTCCTTGCGATGCCGTTGATCCCGCGGCAGTTCTTTCCGTCGTCGGATCGTCCGGAACTGCTGGTAGATATCAGTTTGCCGCAGAACGCGTCAATCTATGCGAGCGAGGCGGCGGCGAAGCGTCTGGATGCGGCTCTTGGGGCGGATTCCGATGTCGCAAGATGGAGCACCTATGTTGGACGCGGCGCCATCCGCTTCTACTTGCCCCTCAATGTGCAACTACCGAACGACTTCTTCACCCAGAGCGTTGTGGTCGCCAAGGACGTTGCGGCCCGCGACCGGCTGCATGCCAAGCTCGAAAAGCTCCTGGCTCAGGAATTCCCCAAGGCAATTTCGTTCGTTTCTCCGCTCGAGCTTGGACCTCCGGTTGGATGGCCAGTACAGTACCGCGTCAGCGGGCCTGACGTAGAGCGGGTACGAGAGATTGCGCTCGATGTTGGACGGATCGTTGGTTCCAGTCTGGAGACCAGGCAGGTCAATTTCGACTGGATGGAGCCCGATCGACAGGTGCGCATCCGCGTCGATCAGAATGAAGCCCGCCTTCTCGGCCTCAGCTCGCAGGCGATCGCAACCACGTTGAACGCGATGATGACCGGCACGCCGATAACCCAGGTTCGCGACGATATCTACCTGGTCAACGTGGTCGCGCGTGCGACCGACGCGCAGAGGGTTTCGCTGGACAGCCTGCGCAATCTGCAGGTGGCCTTGCCCAGCGGGCAAACCGTTCCTCTCGGCCAGTTTGCATCCTTCGAATATGACCAAGAATTTCCACTCATCTGGAGACGCGATCGCGTTCCGACCTTGACCGTCCAGGCGGCTATCGTCGGCAACACGTTGCCGGCAAGCGTGGTCACGTCGCTGTCGCCGGCGATCGAGAGCTTCAGAAAGACGCTCCCGCCGTCGTACGACGTGGTCGTGGGTGGCACGGTGGAAGAGAGCCAGAAGTCGCAGGCATCCGTGCTGGCTGTGGTTCCGGTGATGCTGTTCGTCATGTTCACTATCCTTATGGCGCAACTCCAGAGCTTTCCGAGACTTTTCATGGTCCTCAGCGTGGCGCCGCTTGGTCTGATCGGTGTCGTTGCCGCCTTGATGCTGTCAGGAAGGCCGCTAGGCTTCGTCGCCATTCTCGGTGTGCTGGCGCTTCTCGGCATGATCAGCAAGAACGTGGTCATTCTGATTGGTCAGATTGACGCCGAACGTGCTCTAGGGAAGACGCCCTGGGAAGCCGCGGTCGACGGTAGCAGTTCCCGATTTCGCCCGATCATGTTGACCGCTGTGTCGACTGTCCTTGGAATGATTCCGATCGCACCAACAGTCTTCTGGGGTCCAATGGCCTTCGCGATCATGGGTGGCTTGCTGGTTGGCACGGTTCTTACGCTCGTCTTCCTGCCGACGCTCTATGTCACCTGGTTCGGCGCCACGGAGTCGGCCGAAGGTCCCGCGCTGCGTAAGCCGCCAATGCGCAGAGGGCAAAGCTCGAAAGGGGAATCCTCGCCTACGACAATGTAGTCAACCTATGTCCTTCGTCTTGAGCGGGTTCATCCCGTTGATCGAAGCCGCGCTCATACCCCTTGGACAAAGCTTTACAGTCTCGGCACCCGCAGTGGGGGCGCGCTTTCGTATGTAATGTCTGTCGGGGAAAACTGCGACCTGACGGGTAGGGCAGCTTCTGGACCCGAAGCGGACATCAGCCCTCCGGCACCCCGGCCATGCGCAGGCCCTCATACACACGCTCGCGCCCGGCGAGGTAAGCCGGATGGTCGCTCGCCGCGCGGGCTCGGAAGCGGCGGAGAGTGAAGGTCGGATTGAGCACAAGGCCCGCCTGCGCGGCGGCCCGCGCCTCGTCCGGTGAGCCGAGCAGAGCCAGGGCGGCGGCGAGAAAGCAATGCGGGATGGGATGGTTTCGGTTGGCCTCGATGCTCCGGCGCAGCCAGGCAACCGCTTCCACGTCGGCGCCGAGCGCCAACTTGGCGAGACCGACAAACATTGACCACCGGTAGGCGTAGTTATCGCGAGGAGAGAGGCGAAGCGCCTCGCGGACATGGGCCTCGGTCTCATCGCTGCGACCGAGAAAAGTCTTAGCGAGACCGATGAAGGCATGAGCGTCGGCCAAATTGTGATCCAGTACCAACGCTCGTTCGCATTCAGCGATGCCTTGGACCGCGCGATGGGTAAATGACTGGACGAAACCCAGGACGCTATGGGCCCGAGCATGGTTTGGCGCAAGGGACAGAGCCCGCACTATGACTGCTTCGGCCGCAACAAAGTGTGCGGTCCAGTCGTCGCGCATAAGGTTGGCACCAAACGCCGCTCTAACCCGCGCCGAACCGACCAGCGCCTCAATGTTTCCGGGATCAAGCGCCAGGGCACGGTCGAAAAAGACCTGCGCTTGCGTCATGTAGTCCGCGGTCGTCCCATTGTTCTCGTAAGCCCAGCCTTGGAAATACAGGTCCATCGCATCGGGATGGGTTGAACGTCCCGCTCGCCGCGCCTCAACCTGAATGAGCTGGGCATTCAGCGTGTTTGCTAGCCGCGATACGATTTCATCCTGCGTGTCGAACAGGTCGGCGACGGGTTTCTCGAACCGCTCGGCCCAGAGGTGAGTGCCGGTTTCGGCATCGATCAGCTGAACATTCACGCGAATCCGGTTGCCGCCTCGCTGCACTGAACCTTCGAGAACATAGCGGATGTTCAACTCGCGTCCGATCTGCCTTACATCGACAATTTTGCCCTTGAAGGTGAAAGCGGTGTTGCGAGCGATCACGAATGAGCCGCTGATGCGCGAAAGGTCGGTGGTCAGGCTCTCGGTCACGCCGTCGACGAAATAGTCCTGCTCGGGATCACCTCCGACGTTTGCGAATGGCAGCACGACGATGGAAAGACGCGGCGCAGGAATGGACATCGTAACGGTCGCGGCATCGGGCCGATCCGGGTCAGCTACACCCTGAAAGATCTGTTCACCAGAACAGGCTGGGGGCAACACGTCTGCAGGCTGGCGCACTTCCTGCACCGCCCCAACAAAACGAAAGCCCTTGCGTTGCAGAGTTTTGATAAAATGTTGTTTCTCGCCGGAATCTCCAATCACGCTCCGAGCGACATTCAGGCGCGTCGTCACTGCAGCATCGGACACGACACGGCCGTTCCAAACGTTATTGATGAGGTCGTCCTTACTCACGACCCGTTCCCTGTTGCGGATCAGGTAAGCGAGCAGATCGAACACCTGCGGAGCAACGGAAACCAATTGCGCCCCGCGGTAAAGTTCGCGACGGTCGGTGTCGAACGCGTACTGCTCGAAGAGATACCGCAAGCTGGCAATTCCTTGGGTAACTTTCTCCCGACGGTGTCCCGTGCCGGTTGCAACGCAAGAATATGCCGTCGGTGAGGAGAATGTAAGCAGAATGTCAAGAGCGTTCACCCACGACCTGATACGGTCTTTAGGCTGGCTCCAATTTGCGCAGAGACAATCCAGGAGTGCAGCCAACGGCTTACCTTGCTGCCCGGCCGTACCCGAGCGGCGGTAAGAGAGTTAACGTGGGCCTCTGCTTGAAGGATCGGCGGCAACGCCCCTCGTGAATGCCAAGGAAGTTGTCATGGCCTTGAAGACCATGCGACGCGCCTCTATCGCGACCAGCGCAGCCGCTATCGCTTTGTCGTATCATGATTGCGGGTGGACGCAGACCCGGCCATCCAAATCTTCAACAGCTGCGCGCCCTCGTTTTCGCGCAGCGCCGAGGAAGCACACGAGAAACAAAACAGCCCATTGATCAGCGTGGAGGGAACAAATGTCACGAAAGTTTTCTCGACGACAGTTTGTAACCGCGTCGGCCATGTCTTCCGCCGCGCTCGTCACCGCGCCTTATGTGCGCGGCGCCTACGCCGCCGGTAAGCTATCGATAGGTTTTTGGGACCACTTTGTGCCGGGCGCCAACACGACCTCCGCGGATCTCGTCAAAGAATGGGCCGAAAAGGCAAAGGTCGACGTTCAGATTGATTACATTGGCAGCCAAGGCAACAAACTCCTTCTAACCGGCGCCGCCGAAGCGCAAGCGAAGGCCGGACACGACATTCTTGCGATGACCACGTGGCGTGTTCACAATTATGCCGAACGGCTCGAGCCGGTGAACGATGTCATGGAGCCGATCCTCAAGCAGAACGGCGAGGTGAATGGCACGGTGAAGTATCTTGGCCAAGTAAACGACACTTGGATGGCCATTCCCGCTACGATCGGCAGCCAAATCCAGGCTCCTTGCTCTCGCATTGATCTGATGAAGAAATACGCCGGCATCGATGTGCAGGCGATCTACCCGGCTGGCAGCCCGCCGCAGGCCGACAGCTGGACGATGGACGCCTTCCTGAAGGCCGCTGAAGCCTGCCACAAAGGCGGCTTCCCCTTCGGCATCGGGTTGGGAGAGACCGTCGACAGCGTGGTTGCCGCCGGGGCATTCTTCCAGTCATTCGGCGCGCAGCTGGTCGATGCCAACGGTAATCTTACGGTCAAGACCGACGAGGTGCGCCAAGCGCTGGAATTTTACAGGAGGCTGATCGCGTTCCTGCCCCCCGACGTGCCGGCGTGGGATGATGCTTCCAACAACAAATGGTTGATCTCTGGCAGGGGCGCGCTGATCATGAATCCGCCGAGTCCTTGGGCGGTGGCCAAGCGCGATGCACCACACGTTGCCGAGCAATGCTGGACCCACGGCTTCCCGGCGGGCCCGAAGGGCCGCTTTGCGCCGTATTTCCCTTTCTTCTGGGGCATCTGGAATTTCTCCAAGAACAAGGAGGCGGCGAAGAGCCTGCTCGCGCATCTCTCGCAGGCGTCGTCGATTGAGAAGCTGGTGGTCGCCAGCGGCGGTTATGATCTCCCGGCCTACGTGAAGTTCACGAACTTAAGGGTCTGGGCGGAAGCGGAGCCGCCGAAAGGCACGCTCTACCACTATCCCAATCCCTACAATCATCAGAGACTATCAATCGCGGCTTGGCCCGCGCCGCCGAAGATCGCACAGCAGATCTTCGCGCAGGCGACGATGACCAAAATGTGCCTCCGCTACTCGCGGGGTGAAGCACTGGAGAGCAGCCTCGCGTGGGCGGAGGGCGAGTGCGAGGGCTTCATGCGAGGCTGACGACGGGAGGTATGGCGGCTCGCTCCACGTAGCGGATCGGCCAAACGCGGCCAGCGCTAAGACTAATGTTCGCAACACCTGGGTACCCAACGACTGCACGGGCCGTTCTCGACGACCGGCCGCACAACCATCCCGCAGACTCGTTATTTGCTTAACTCGACCCGTTTTTGCTCTCAGGGCACACCGAGCCATCATCACCGGGCCCCGAGCGCTCGCCCGCGCTTGGATCGATTCGAGTCGATCAAGACACACTTGGAAATGGGAGGTGGCGATGGCATCAACTCTCGTCGGCAAGCAGGCTGTCGTGATCGGCGCGGGAATGGGTGGGCTCGCGGCCGCAGGGGCGCTTGCCGACCACTTCGAGCAGCTCGTTGTTCTGGAGCGCGACACTCTACCCGTGGAGCCCACGCGTCGCGCCGGCACGCCGCAGGCGCGGCATGTGCATGCGCTGCTGCTCAGCGGCCAGCGCGCTCTCAGCGAGCTGTTCCCGGGATTCGAGCAGGATCTCGCACGGGCGGGAGGCGTACGGCTCAAGGCCGGTCTCGATACTCGCCTCGAGCCCCCGGGCTACAATCCCTTCCCGCAACGCGATCTCGGCTGGTGCGGTTATGCGGCGTCACGGCCCACCATCGAGCACGTCGTGCGGCGTCGGGTCGAAGGCCTCGCCAACATCATGTTGCGCCAGCGCTGCCGGGTCACGGAAGTGCTGGCGTCGCCAAATGGAGAGGCGGTCATCGGCGTGCGCTGCGAGAATGGCAGGGGCACGAGCGAGACGATAGCTGCGGATCTTGTCGTCGACGCCACCGGACGCGGCACGCTCACTCTCGCCCTGCTGCAATCGGGCGGCCGACCGCTGCCCGAGGAGACCACAATCGGCATCGATCTCTCCTATTCCACATGTGTCTTTGCAGTCTCCGACGCTGCGCCGACCGAGTGGAAAGGCGTCATCACCTTCGCTCAGGCGCCCCACAATCGCCGGGGTGGCATCTTGCTTCCGCTCGAGGGCGACCGGTGGATGGTAACCCTTAGCGGCCGCCTCGGTGAGGTCCCGCCCGGTGATGCGGAGGGGTTCCTGACGTATGCTCGATCGCTTCGGACGCCGACGATCTACAATGCGATCAAGCACGCCAGGCGCCTCGACGGGGTCGCGCGCTACGGTTTCCCGGAAAGCGTGCGGCGTCATTTCGAGCGGCTCGATGGTTTTCCCCGCGGGCTGTTGCCGATCGGCGACGCAATTTGTCGGTTCAATCCCGTCTACGGGCAAGGCATGAGCGTGGCCGCCCTGGAGGCGCGCCTGCTCCAAGGGCTTCTCGAGAGACTAGCGGTAAACAGCGATTCAATCGCCGGGCTGGCACCTGCTTTCTTCGCCGAAGTGCCGACGTTGATCGAGACGCCGTGGTCGGTGGCCATACTCGACTTCGCGTTTCCCAGTACGCGTGGGCAACGTCCGGCGGATTTTGAGATGACGCGCAACTTCGGTATCGCCCTGACCCGGCTTGCCGCCGAAGATCCGGCCGTCCATAAGCTAACCGTCGAGGTCCAACATCTATTGAAGCCACGCAGCGTCTATCGCGATCCTGCGCTCGTCGAGCGAGTGCTTGCGAAAATGACCGAGGTGTGACTCTTGCGGGGAGCGATTTACGCCGTTTTCGAGCGTGCCGCCGTGATGGATCAGCCAACTCGTAATTGCAGCGGTGCATGAGTCTCTTCATGGACCATCGCGACATACCGCGCTGCCGCACGAACTTGGTCGCTATAGGCGCGAAGCGAGCGTAGTCGCCAGTCACGTTTGCAGGTTCACGGCTTAGTCCGGATAGCGCGTACCGTCCTTGTGCACGAAGCGGCCGTCGGAGTTCGCACTCATCATGTCGATGTCGGAGCAGGTCGTGAGGTCCTCGGGCGCGCGCGAGCCGACTTCGAGATAGACGGCCACGGCATCCGAGCGGTTGATCATGTGATGGCCGTTGCCGCTGCCTTTCGGGAAGGCGGCGCAGTCGCCCGCGCGCAGCACGGTTTCGCCCTGGTCCTCGATCAGCACCACTTCGCCTTCGAGCACATAGACGAACTCGTCCTCATGCGAATGCCAGTGCCGCTGGCTCGACCAGTTGTCCGGTGGCAGGCGCATCAGATTGACGCCGAAATCCGCAAGTCCCCCGGCGTTGCCGAGCCGCTTGCGGATGCGCTCGGCGCACGGCGCGTCGAAGGGGGCCGGATAGCCCGAGCCCTTGCGGGCCGGGACTGTGGCGATGTCGATCTTTGGCATGTCAAGGGTCCATTCGAAAACCAGCGCATCGCGCACGGATCGGCGACCGCGCGCCATGATCGGCGGGCGTCCAAACGTGATGCGACTATGCTGGCGGGATGATGACATCATGCCGGTGTTTTGCCCGACGTGTCAAATCGCCTGCTGGCATCGCGATTCCTAGCAATTCTTGGGCATCGCAAGCGATGCGCCTCGTAAGTCATTGATCCCGCTGCTGCCGGCTACTGTGCATGGGGTTGTTTTCGAGATTTTTGATGTGCGGGCCCGAAATTCGCGAGGCCAGGGAGCCCACCGCAAAAAATCACGCTACTCTGTCGGCTCGCACGGTTCCCATTCGTCTTCCACCCAGACAGATCTGACGGGAGACCAAAATGAATGCTTCCTCCTATCGCTGGGTGATCGTCGCCGCCGGCGGCCTGCTTGGCTGCGTCGCGATCGGCGGCATGTTCTCGCTGCCGGTGTTCCTGCAGCCGATCACAAAGGATACTGGCTGGTCGGTGACCGGCATCTCCAGCGCGATGACGATCGGCTTCCTGGCGATGGCCTGCACCAGCATGGCCTGGGGCACGGCGACGGACAGGTTCGGGCCGCGTCCGGTGGTGCTGACGGGATCGACCGTGCTGGCGCTCAGCCTGTTCGCGGCGAGCCATGCGACCTCGCTTCTGCTGTTCCAGTTCGTGTTCGGCCTGCTGGTCGGCGCCTCCTGCGCCGCGATCTTCGCGCCGATGATGGCGACCGTCACCGGCTGGTTCGATACGCACCGCAGCCTTGCCGTGTCGCTGGTGTCGGCCGGCATGGGCATGGCGCCGATGACGATGTCGCCGCTCGCGGCCTGGCTCGTCTCCGGCCACGACTGGCGCACCTCGATGCAGATCGTGGCGCTCGTGGTCGGCGCCATCATGATCCCGGTCTCGCTGCTGGTGCGCCGCCCGCCCGCGCTCGCGCAGGCCGCGGCCGCGCCGTCAGGCGCGGGCACGGGGCAGGGGGAGATGTCGATGGCCGAGGCGCTGCGCTCGCCGCAATTCCTGATCCTGCTCGCGACCAATTTCTTCTGCTGCGCCACCCATTCCGGCCCGATCATCCACACCGTGTCCTATGCCGTGAGCTGCGGCATCCCGCTGATCGCGGCGGTGACGATCTACAGCGTCGAGGGCCTTGCCGGCATGGGCGGCCGCATCGCCTTCGGCCTGATGGGCGACCGCTTCGGCGCCAAGCGCGTGCTGGTCTCGGGGCTGCTGCTCCAGGCGTTCGGCGCGCTCGCTTATGTCTTCGCGCATCAGCTCGCGACGTTCTACGCGGTCGGCGCCGTGTTCGGCTTCATCTATGCCGGCACCATGCCGCTCTACGCCGTGCTCGCCCGCGAGAACTTTCCGCTGCGGATGATGGGCACGGTGATCGGCGGCACCGCGATGGCCGGGAGCCTTGGCATGGCGACCGGCCCGCTCGCCGGCGGTCTGATCTATGACGCGTTCTCCAGCTACGCCTGGCTCTACATCGCCTCCTGGGCGATGGGCTTGGGCGCGTTCCTGATGGCGATGACATTCCGCCCCTTTGCCAAGCCGCAAGGCGAGGCGGCGCCGGCGGCGGCATGATGGCGACCGTCGAGGCGCGGCGTCAGAGCTGCGCCTCGATCGCCGTCTTGTCGATCACCGACCACACCTGCCGAATCTGTCCGTCGCGAAATTCGTAGAACACGTTCTCGCAAAAGGACACGCGCCTGCCATTGACGGCGAGCCCAAGGAACGTCCCGACCGGCGTGCAATCGAATTTCAGCCGGGCGGCGATGCGGGGCGGCTCGGAGATCAGCATCTCGATGTTGAATCGCAGATCGGGAATCTCGCGAAAATCCTGCTCCAGCATCCCGCGATAGCCGGAGAGCCCGAGCGGCCGCGCGTTGCGGACGACGTCGCTATGCACGAACTGCCCGAGCGCCGGCCAATCCTGTTGGTTCAGGCAGGCGATGTAGGCGCGGTAGATGCCGGCGAGGTCGTTACCAGTCATGGCAAATTCCTTCGGCTCACGCGCGCCGCCGCAGGTGGTCGATCAGCGCGCGTAGTTTTGGCGCAAGGTTGCGGCGGCTCGGATAATAGAGATAGAAGCCGGCGAAGAAGGGACAATAGTCCTCCAGGATCGGCACCAGCTCGCCGCGCGCGATTGCAGGGCGAAAGCTCGCCTCCATGCCGAAGGTGATGCCCGCGCCCGCCACCGCCAGCTTGATCATGAGCGCCATGTCGTTGGTGGTGATCTCGGGCGCCACCGCGACGCTGAACTCCTTGCCGCCCTCCGCAAACTCCCAGCGATAAGGCGTAACGTTCGGTGCCGGACGCCAGCCGATGCAGCGAAAGGACGGAAGCTCGGACGGGTGGGAGGGCACGCCGAAGCGGTCGCGAAACGACGGGGCGCAGACCGCGAGCTGGCGTTCGTCGCCGGCGATCGGCACCGCGATCATGTCCTGCTCGATGACCTCGCCGAGCCGAACGCCGGCGTCATAGCCGGCGGCGACGATGTCGAACTCCGCGTCGGTCACGGTGACGTCGAGCTGCACCTCCGGATTTGCTTCAGCGAAAGACGCGAGAAACGGTCCCGACAGAAAATGCTCGGCGATCGAGGACACCGCGAGCCGCAAAAGTCCGCGCGGCCGTCCCTGCAATGCCTCGGTGTTGCCGAGCGCGGCGCGCATGTCGGCGAGGGCGGGGGCGATTTCCGCATGCAGCCGCTCGCCGGCCTCGGTCAGGCTGACGCTGCGCGTCGTGCGCTGGACCAGCGCGATGCCGACCGTTTCCTCGAGCCGCTGGATGGTCTGGCTCACGGCCGAGCGCGTTACCCCGAGACGGTCGGCAGCGGCGCGAAAATTCCGCTCTTCGGCGACCAGCGCAAAGACGGCGAGGGCGTTGAGATCGTGTTCCATTGGTTAGATCAGCTTGCCGAACTGGTTAAGGATCGTCGTCTTATCACGACGGCGGCTCCGGTTCATCTTTCGCGCGGCTACTGCCGACGCGATCGAAAAAGGACCCCTCATGGCAATGGATAAAATCGTTCTCATCACTGGCGCCTCCAGTGGCATCGGCGCAGGCATCGCCCGCGAACTCGCCGCGGCAGGTGCAAAGGTCTTGCTGGGCGCGCGGCGCGTTGATCGTCTGAAGGATCTCGCAGCCGAGCTGAACGCTGCAGGCGGAACGGCGCTCGCGCATCCGCTCGACGTCACCGACCGCGCCAGCGTCGCCGCCTTTGCCAGTGCCGCGCGCGGCGTCTGGGGGCGGGTGGACGTCATCATCAACAATGCCGGCGTGATGCCGCTGTCGCTGATGGCCTCGCTGAAGGTCGAGGAGTGGGACCGGATGGTCGACGTCAACATCAAGGGCGTGCTGTACGGCATCGCGGCCGTGCTGCCGGAGATGGTCGCGCGCGGTTCGGGTCATGTGATCAACATCGCCTCGATCGGCGCGCTGAGCGTATCGCCGACCGCGGCGGTCTATTGCGCCACCAAATACGCAGTGCGGGCGATCTCGGACGGCCTGCGCCAGGAGCACGGCAACATCCGCGTCACCTGTATCCATCCCGGCGTGGTCGAAAGCGAGCTCGCCAGCACCATCACCGATCCCGCCGCGGCCGAAGCGATGAAGACCTACCGGGCCATTGCGCTCCAGCCGAACGCGATCGCCCGCGCGGTGCGCTTTGCGATCGAGCAGCCCGATGATGTCGACGTCAACGAGATCGTGGTGCGGCCGACGCGGACGACTTAGAGCCGCTTCTCGAAGAACAGGTCCGGATAGGGATCGTCGTTGAAACGCGGGATCTCGCGCCAGCCGGTGGTGCGGTAGAGCTGGTCGGCCTCGGGCAGCGCGCTGTTGGTGTCGAGCCGCAGTAGCGCGATGCCGAGCTCGCGCGCTGTGGCCTCGGTTGCGTCCATCAGGCGCCGGCCGAGCCGCAAGCCGCGCGCGGCAGGAGCGACCCAGAGCCGCTTGATCTCGGCGTAGCCGTGGTCGGTTCCCTTCAGTCCGACGCAGCCGAGCGGCAGCGCGTCCGACATCGCGACGATGAAGCTGCCGCGCGGGCGGCACATGTCCTTGGCGTCGGGATCGCGCGACAACGAGACGTCAAAGCCCTGTTTGAAGCGGCGGCCGAGCTCGGCATAGTACTCGCCGAGGCAGTAGCGCGCCTCCTGGCTCTGCGGATCCATCTCATCCAGCGTGACGCGCTCGCGCGTCAGGGCTGCGGCGATCAAGTCCATCGCCGCGAGCAGCGCCTCGCGCTGCGAATGCCGGGCAAGGAAGCCCTCGGCCTGCGTGTTCGACAGCGCTTCATACGCTGCGAACTCGCGCCGGCCCGCGCGCTTCAGCGTGGCGACGCGGCGGCGCGCGTCGTCCGCATGCGCATGGGTCTCGACCAGTCCCTCGTCTTCGAGGCTGCGCAGCAGCCGGCTCATCAGCCCGGAATCGAGGCCGAGATAGTCGCGGATCTCGGCGACGTCCGAGCGTCCGTGCCCGATCGCGTTGAGCACGCGTGCGGCCCCGAGCGGTCGCCCGCGTCCGAGAAACGAATTGTCGAGCGCGCCGACGGCGGAGGTGACTGCACGGTTGAAGCGGCGAACGCGGGAGACCGGGTCGAGCATGATATCTGACTTTAGTCAGATATCGTATTTGGGTCAATCGGGAGATTACCTCGTCAGCGTCAGCAGCGGCTTGTCCTTCTCGACGATATAGGTCGCAAGCTCGCTCGCAGGCACCGCGCCGACGTTCTTCGCGGCATGCACCGTGCCGGCCGGGATGAACAGCACGTCGCCGGTCTTCAAGGTCAGCGGCGGCTTGCCTTCGACGTCGTATTCGATAGCGCCTGCCAGCACGTAGATGATCTCTTCGCCCGGATGGGTGTGCCGACCGAACGCCACGCCGGGGGCGAGGTCGACGCGGACCTGAACAGCCTCGCGTCCGGGCGCGCTGAGATCGTGGCGCTGCAAATCCATGCGCGTGATGCCGGACGGCTGCGCCGCCGCGGGGAGGGTGAGAAGATTGGTGGCGAGCACGGCCGCGCTGGCGAGGATACGTGCGGCTGACGAAAGACGGTGGCCCATGATCGGCTCCTGATGGTCGCTGGATGGATTGAAACCGCACGGGCCCGGCCGATAGAGGCCGGGCCGCGTCGCGCGTCAGACCAGAGTCGTCGTCATCTCGATGTTGCCGTGCACCGCTTTGGAGTAGGGGCAGATGCCATGCGCGGCCTCGATCAGCTCCTGCGCAACCGTGCGGTCGACGCCGGGCACGCTGACGTCGAGCCGGGCGCGCAGGAAGAAGGCGCCGTTGGCGTTGTTGAGGTCGATGGTGGTGTCGACCGAGGGCTCGCTCGGCAACTTGACCTTGCGCTGCGCGGCGGCGAGCCCGAGCGCGCCGAGGTAGCAGGCCGACCAGGCGGCGGCGAACAGGTTTTCTGCGGCCGGATGCGGCTGGGCCAGCTTGATGTCGAGCGACCCGTCGCTGGAGCGCGCGGCACCGTCGGCGCCGGAGGTGACGTGGGTCTTGCCGGTGAAGAGGAGCTTGGCAGCGGTGGACATGGGGGATTCCCTTCGGGTTAAAAATAAATCGTGTCCGATATAATCGGATGCGTGCTGAAATAAACCCGATGTTCGGACCGGTCAAGCTCTTCCGATTTAATCGGATGCGATTTATATTGGTCGCGAGATCACGAATTGCGGAGGTTCCCGTGGCCCGTACCCCCAAAGCCGCCGAGAAACGGCGAAAACTGTCGAATTTCCTGTGCTTTGCGGTCTATTCGGCCAATCTCGCCTTCGGCCGCGCCTACAAGCCGCTCCTGGACAAGGTCGGGCTGACTTACACCCAGTACATCGCGATGGTGGCGCTGTCGGACGAGGACGAGCTGACCGTCAGCGCGCTCGGCGAGAAGCTGTTTCTGGAATCCAACACGTTGACGCCGATCCTGAAGAAGCTCGAGCAGATGGGGCTGATCAAGCGCCACCGTGATCCCGCCGACGAGCGGCAGGTGCGCCTGAGCCTGACGCCGGCGGGGCGCAAGCTGATCGAGCAGGATCTCGGCGGATCCCTGATCGAGGCGACTGGCCTCGGCGACGAGTTTCCGGTGGTGCAGAAGACGGTGAGCCGGCTGCGCGACAATCTCTTGCGTCATGGCAAGTCGAACGAGGAAACGGCCTGACGCGCGCTCTGCGCGCGCTCACTCCAGCCCCAGCGCCTTGCGCGACTTCCGCGTCAGCCTTGCGACGACCAGGGCATGGGCCTGCGCGAGATAGGCCGTGAGCTCGGCGTCGGGCAGGGCGTTGTTGCCGATGAGTTGCACCCATTTCGCGCGCGCAAGGTATGGCGCCGGCCGTGCGACACCATGTTCGATCAACATCGTGTAGGCCATGTCCGAGACCTTGAACATGTAGCCACCGGTACCAGCGGCAAAGCCGCCACCGAGCGCGAACATCTTGCCGCCGACCTTGAATACGGAGGTGCCTTCCCACTGCACCACCTTGGTGGTCGCGGGCAGACGCAGGCAGCGCGTTTCGAAGCTCTTCGGAGTCATGGCACGAGCGATAGCACGCTGCCCGCGGCTTGCAACGCGGGCTACCCCCGGACCGCCGCGAAGGCTGCAATGGTGCGATCCACTGCCGCGTCATCGATATGGCGATGGGTGACGAGCCGCAGCTGCGAGGGGCCGCTTGCCTGCACCAGGACGCCGTGCTGCTTCACGCCGTCGGCCCAGGCGGCGGCGTCGCGCGTAGTTGCGGAGACATCGACGCGGAGGATGTTGGTCTGCACATGGTCGGGGTCGGCGAGGGCGGGGTCGAGCCAGCTCAATGACGTCGCGAGCCGTTTGGCCGCCGCATGATCCTCGGAGAGACGCGCAATCATCGTCTCCAGCGCAACGAGCCCTGCGGCCGCAACGATGCCGGACTGCCGCATGGTGCCGCCGACGAGCTTTCGCAAGCCCCGCGCTCGCGCGACGAAAGCTGCGCTTCCGCAGAGCAGGCTGCCGACCGGCGCGCTCAGGCCCTTGGACAGGCAGACCATGACACTGTCGGCGTGCCCGGCGATCTGCGCCGCCGGCACGCCGAGGGCGATCGAGGCGTTGAAAAGGCGGGCGCCATCGAGATGCACGGGAATCCCGCGGGCTTGCCCGATCGCATGAATTCGTATCATGTGGGGAAGGGGCAGCACGGCGCCGCCGGCACCGTTATGCGTGGTCTCCATCGCGATCAGGCCGGGGCTACCAGAGGCGCGGATCGCGTCTTCGAGTGCCGTCTCGTCCATTGCGCCGCGACGGCTTTGGATGGGCTTCGGGATGAGCCCCGCGATCGTCACGACGCTACCGAGCTCCGAATTGAGCAGATGCGCGCCGCGATCGGCGAACACATCGGTGCCGCGCTCGGCATGAGCGAGCATGGCCAGCAGATTGCCCATCGTGCCGCTCGGCACGAACAGGGCAGCTTCCTTGCCGATAAGCGCGGCGCCGCGCGCTTCAACCGCGCGAACCGTCGGATCGCCCTCGCGGCCGTCATCGCCGAGCCGGGCATGTTGCATGCGCTCCAGCATCGCCGTCGTCGGCAGCGTGACGGTGTCGCTGCGCAGGTCGACGATGCCGTCATGGCTGCTGTCTTGCGCGCTCATCAGGCATCCTGCACTTTCAGACCCACCGCCACCGGCTGCGCCTCGTCGGCGACGACGTCGCCCGCGAACCGCTCGACCAGTTTCACAGCTACGGTGTTGCCGAACACGTTGATCGCCGTACGGCCCATGTCGAGGAAGGCGTCGACACCGGCGATGATCGCCAGCGCCTCGACCGGCAGCCCGATCGCCGATAGCACCATGGCGATCGCGACGAGCCCGCCGGAGGGAACGTTGGCGCTGCCCTTGCTCGCGATGGTCGTGACCATCACGATGGTGAACAGCGTCGACCAGGTCAGCGTCACGCCATAGGCCTCCGCAAGGAAGGTGACGGCGAGCGCGAAATACATGATGGCGCCGTCTCGGTTGAAGGCATAGCCGAGCGGCAGCACCACCGAGACGATGCGCTCGGAGGCGCCCATTGCCTTCAGCTTCTCCATGTGCAGCGGCAAGGTTACTTCGGAGGAGCGGGTGGAGAAGGCGAGGATCATCGGCTCCAACATCGCCGCCATCACCGCTTCCAGTACGGCGATCATGGGCTCGCCCACCTTGCCGATCGAGGCGAGCGCGAGGCCGAACAGGATGGCGAAGACCAGCGTCGGCAGGATCTTCTGCTCGGCCATCGCCGCGACGATGTTGGAGGGGATCATGTCCATGAAGAACTTGATCCAGTCGACCGACGCCGCGAGGTTCTGCGGCACCTTGCCGGTGGCGGCGAGCGGTGCGCCGGCGCCGGGATGGAAGGCGGCGTTGAGCAGCAGGCCGATCAGGATCGAGATCACCGTGGCGAGGTAGAAATAGCCGAGGCTGATCGCGGCGACGCGGCCCAGGACCTTCAGCTCGCTGCCCATCCGGTAGAGGCCGAGGGTCACGGCCGCGAACACCACGGGAATGACGATCATCTTCACCGCCTCGACGAAGGCGGTGCCGATCGGCCGCAGGCTCGCCCCGACATCTGGCCAAAGCAGGCCGACGCAAAGGCCCAGCACCAATCCGAGCAGCATCTGGAACACGAGCGGCAATCTGAGCAGCGGCCGGATCATGCGTGACGGTCTCCTTGTCCAGGGTATTGGGTGCGGATCGCGCCCAGCGCGGTGAGGCGCGCCTCGAAGGCGGACGACAGGTGCCGCCACATGCGCTGCTGCGCGGCGTCGGGGTCTTGCGCTTCGACAGCCGCGTAGATGTCGAGATGCTCGCTGACGGCCTGGCGCGTGCGCTCAGTGCTGTATTGCCGCATCTTCTGCAGGGCGAGGCCGCTCTGCGCGCGCAAATTGTCGTAGGACTGCACCAGCCGGCCATTGCCGGTCGCGCGAAACAGCCCGTCGTGGAAGGCCCAGCCGACCTGCTGGGCCTCTTCGACATCGAGTGTTGTGCGCGCCTCGATGCTGCGCAGCTCTTCCGCACAGTTGCGCAGCGGCTCGGTCGGCCCGCGCGTCGCGGCGAGATAGGCCGCCATGCCCTCGAGCGCGAGCCGCAATTCGTGGATCTCGTGCAGATCGTCGAACGACATCTGGCGTACGAAGGTGCCACGCATCGGATGGATGGTGAGCAGGCCGTCCTTGGCGAGTGCCTTGAGCGCCTCGCGGACCGGGGTGCGTCCGAGCGCCAGCCGGGTCGACAGGCTGCGTTCGGACAGCGGCTCATCGGGAGCGAACTCGCCGGAGGTGACGAGATCGCGGAGCAGCGAATAGGCGCGATCGCGCTCGAGAGAGTGGGTGACCATGGCTGACATACCAGCGGCATGTCAGCGGGATGTCAAGTCGATCTACTGATTTCACTGGCTAAACGCGCCTGGAGCGAAATCACGGACTTGTGCCCGCCACAATCTCAAGCGCGCGCTGCGCACCAAGCACGGCAGCGACTCCGCAGAAGCCCGCCGGATCGCTGCGATCCTGGATCGTGCCGCGGCGGAAATCCTCGGCAAGTGAGGTCGCAGATGAACGATCGGCCTCACAGTCCAATCCAGGACCCGCGCGTCAACGCCGTCATCGCGCGCCTGCAAGGCGCGCGGCAGCGGCCGGCGGGTGGCGGGCCGCGCGGCGCCTTCAACAGCCGCGATCCCCACGCCTATGCTGAGCAGGGCTTTTCGATCCATCCCGAGCAGGGCGAACTGATCTATCTGCTCTGCCGCGGCTTGCGCGCCACGCGCGTGGTCGAGTTCGCGACCTCGGTCGGCATGTCCACGCTCTATTTTGCGGCCGCCATCCGCGACAATGGCGGCGGCACCGTGATCGGCTCGGAGATCGTGCCGGCCAAGGTCGAGACTGCGAGGCGCAATCTCGCCAAAGCAGGCCTTGCCGACTATGCCGAGATCCGACAGGGCGATGCGCGGCAGACTCTCCGCGACCTCGGCGGCCCCGTCGACTTCGTCCTGATCGACGGCTGGCCGGGCGAGGAAGGTCCCTCGCTCGC
Organism: Bradyrhizobium sp. B117; assembly: GCF_038969555.1. Classification (NCBI taxonomy): domain Bacteria; kingdom Pseudomonadati; phylum Pseudomonadota; class Alphaproteobacteria; order Hyphomicrobiales; family Nitrobacteraceae; genus Bradyrhizobium; species Bradyrhizobium sp. B117. The sequence continues at coordinate 5,850,382 of NZ_CP152414.1, read as the reverse complement.
GCGCGAGGTGATCGAGATCGTGGCGCCGCAGCTTCTGGTCGGCGGCTATGTCATGAACGACAACGCCGAACCTGATTATCTCGACTTTATCCGCGATCCCGACAACGGCTTCGTCTCGATGACGCTGCCGCTCAAGGGCGGCACCGAGCTCAGTCTGAAGGTGAACTGACGGCGTCGCTGGCGCGATAGGCCTCGGGAACCACGAACACCTCGTCGGCGCGGCCGTAGCCGCCGTCGGGCACCTCCTCGATCAGCACCATCGTATGCAGCCGTGCGGCTTCGCCAAAATAGTGGACGAACAGCGCGGTGAGGTTATGCACGATCTCCGCCTTCTGCGCCCGTGACAGCGCGGCCTCGGGGATCTTGATATTGGCGAAAGGCATGATGGGTCTCTCCGTGTGATGTGTCAGACCACGCCGCCATTGGCGCGGATGATTTGGCCGTTGACCCAGCCGCTGTCGCGGCCGGCAAGGAAGGCGACGATGCCCGCGATGTCGTCGGGCTGGCCGAGGCGGCCGAACGGGTTCATGGCGGCAATCGCACGCACCTGCTGCTCGCTCTTGCCCGCGAGGAACAGCCGGGTTTCGACCGGGCCGGGCGCGACCGCGTTGACGGTGATCTGCCGTCCGCCGAGCTCCTTGGCGAGGATGTGCGTCATGGCTTCGATCGCGGCCTTGGTTGCGGCGTAGACGCCGTAGCCGGGCTGATAGAGGCCGATGACGCTGGAGGAGAAGCTGACGATGCGGCCGCCGTCGCGGAGCCTCCGCGCAGCCTCGCGCAAGGAGCGGAACACGCTGTCGAGATTGATCGACGTCTGCCGCGCGAACGCCTCGTCGGTCACCTCGGCGAGCGGGGCGAGCTCCATGATGCCGGCATTGTTGACCAGGATGTCGACGCCGCCGAAGGCCTGCTCGGCCGCATCGAACAGCCGCGCCGGCGTTGCCGGATCGGCGAGGTCGGCCTGCACGGCGATGGCGCGTCCGCCGGCGGCCGCGATCTCGGCGACGAGTTCATCGGCAGCCGCTTTGCCGCTGGCATAGTTGATCGCGACCGCGATCCCGTCTTGCGCCAGCCGGCGGGCGATCGCCGCGCCGATGCCGCGGGAGCCGCCGGTGACGATGGCGGCACGCTGAACTTGGTTGGTCATGGCGGCTCTCCTCGATGTTGATGAGGGCGAGAATAGCTGGTCGCTATGGCCGGATAATCGCCCGAAACTTGCCATCACTTGTCGGGTGTGGTGAATAATCGGTCATGGATCGCTTTGACGCCATGCGCCTGTTCGTCCGTCTCGTCGAGCGGCGGAGCTTTACGGCTGCGGCTGCCGATCTCGGCATTCCCCGCTCGACGGCGAGCGAGGTCTTGCGCGGGCTCGAAGCGCGCCTCGGCGCGCGCCTGCTGGAGCGGACGACCCGCCACGTCACGCCGACGCTCGACGGCGAGGACTTTTATCGCCGCTGCGTCGCCATCCTCGCGGAAGTCGAGGAGGCGGAAGCCGCGATGCGCGACGCGCAACCTCGCGGCCTGCTCCGCATCGACGCGCATCCCTTGCTGACCCGGACCTTCATCCTGCCGCATCTGCCGGAGTTTCTTTCGCGCCATCCGCAGCTCGAATTGCAGATCGGGCAGGGCGACCGGCTGGTCGATCTCGTGCGCGAGGGCGTCGACTGCGTGATCCGGTCGGGCGAGCCCGGTGACAGCGGCATGATCCAGCGTCGCCTCGGCACGATCGCGGAGATCACGGTGGCAAGCCCGGCCTATCTTGCGCGTCACGGCATGCCGGCGATGCCTGATAAGCTCGAGGGACACCAGATGGTGGCCTTCGTCTCCTCGCGCACCGGCGACGTGCTGCCGCTGGAATTTTCTGTTGCCGGCGCACTGCGCCAGATCGTGCTGCCGAGCCGGGTGCGCGTGAACAATTCCGACACCATGGCCGACCTCGCACGGCTCGGCTTCGGCCTTGCGCAGGCGCCGCGTTATCGCTTCGCCGACGATCTCGCCAGCGGCGCGCTGGTCGAGGTGCTTGCCGGCTATCCGCCGTCGCCGACGCCGCTCTCGGCGCTCTATCCGCAGAACCGCCAGCTCGCGCTGCGCCTGCGCGTCTTTCTCGACTGGATCGCAGGGATTTTTGCTGCGGCGAAGCTTTGATGGAGGCCGCACTTCGGAGCCCGGCGTTGCGCCGAGCTCCGTCATTGCGGCTGTGTGCCTCAAACTCCGCCGTCATCGTCCGACTCAAGCCGGGGCATGACAGCGGAGTGTATCGGACGCACTGCGCATCACAGACCACGCCGCATTGTGAGTTGTGCCCGCGCCGCAGATCGCTACCATGCGCCCGCTCCTGCGGAACACGGGAGCCAGCACAACGAGCGGGAGGCGACATGAGTGGGCAGGAGCGCAAGGTGAAGGGCTCGGACCTGTTTGTCGCGGCGCTGGAGAATGAAGGCGTCGACCGCATTTTTGGCGTGCCCGGCGAGGAAAACCTCGACCTCGTCGAATCGCTGCGCACCTCCAAAATCGAACTGGTGCTGACCCGCCACGAGCAGGCCGCGGCCTTCATGGCGGCGACGCACGGGCGGCTGACCGGCAAGCCCGGCGTGTGTCTCTCCACTCTCGGTCCCGGCGCGCTCAATCTGTCCACGGGCGCGGCCTACGCCCATCTCGGCGCGATGCCGATGATCCTGATCACCGGCCAGAAGCCGATCATGAGCAGCCGGCAGGCGCGCTTCCAGATCGTGGATGTGGTGGCGACGATGAAGCCGCTGACAAAGCTGTCACGGCAGATCGTCAGCGCCTCCTCGATCCCGACCGTGGTGCGCGACGCGTTTCGCGTGGCGATGGAGGAGCGGCCCGGACCGGTGCATCTCGAGCTGCCCGAAGACATCGCCGGCGATGAAGTGCCTGCGGCCCCCGCGATCCCGGTTCATCCGATCGAGATCCCGGTCGCCCATCGCGCCGCGCTCGATCGTGCCGCCGAGATGATCTTGGCCGCGAAGCGTCCGCTGGTGATGATGGGGGCGGCGACCAGCCGGCCGCGGTCGACCCACGGCATCGCCAGCTTCGTGCGGCGGACCGGCATTCCGTTCTTCACCACGCAGATGGGGAAGGGCACAGTGCCCGGCGGCACCAATCTCTATATGGGTACCGCGGCGCTGTCCGAACGCGACTACGTCCATGACGCCATCGACGCCGCCGACCTCATCGTCGCGATCGGCCACGATCCCGTCGAGAAGCCGCCCTTCATCATGGGGCCGTCGGGGCCGAAGGTCATTCACGTCAGCTACACGCCGGCGAGCGTCGAGCTGGTCTATTTTCCTGATGCCGAGGTCGTCGGCGATGTCGGCCCGAGCCTGGAGCAGCTCGCCGATCGGCTCGAAGGCAAGCTACCGCAGGCCGCGACGCTGTTGCCGCTCCGCGAAGAGATCCTCAATCACATCGCCGATCGCGCCACCGAGGCGCGTTGGCCGCCGACGCCGCAGCGCATCGTGCACGACATCCGCCAGGTCATCCCCGAGAACGGCATCGTCGCGCTCGACAACGGCATGTACAAGATCTGGTTCGCGCGCAACTATCGCACCCGCGTCGCCAACACGCTGCTGCTCGACAACGCGCTGGCGACCATGGGCGCTGGCCTGCCGTCGGCGATGATGGCGGCGATGCTCTATCCCGATCGCCGCGTGCTCGCGGTCGCCGGCGACGGCGGCTTCATGATGAACAGCCAGGAGATGGAGACGGCCGTCCGCCTCAAGCTCAATCTGGTCGTGCTGGTGCTGGAGGACAACGCCTACGGCATGATCCGCTGGAAGCAGGCCGTCGATCATTTCGCCGATTACGGCATGACCTTCGGCAATCCGGATTTTGTTTTGTACGCCAACGCCTATGGCGCGAAGGGGCATCGGATCGAGAGCATCGACAGCTTTGGCCCGACGCTGGAGGCCGCCTTCAAAGAGGGCGGCGTGCATCTGGTCGTGATCCCGATCGACTATTCGGAGAACGTGCGGGTGCTGGTCGACGAGCTGCGCGCGCACGAGAAGTCGAAGGCGTGAAAGCTACAGTCTCGTGCCCCGGACGCGGCGCAGCGCTCCTTCAGCGGTGCGCTGCAGAGCCGGGGCCCATGCATCAGCGCATTTTGTGGCCTCCTGGGTCCCGGCTCTGCGCAGCAACGCCAAGGGCGTTGCAGCGCGTCCGGGACACGAGGGATGCGCTCGCACTTGTATTGCGACCACCGATCGCCGACATTCGTAACAATCACTTCACCAGCCACAGGACTATGAAATGACACGTGTTCGCTGCGTTACCGAGATGGGCATGGGCGTCGACGTCCACGGCAGGGACGCCACCAAGGCGGCGAAGCGGGCGGTGTCCGATGCCATCAGGCATTCGAGCCTGGGTTTCTTCAGGATGATCGGCAAGACCGCAAACGACATGTTCGTGGATGTCACGATCGGCGTACCCAACCCCGAGGCGGTCGACAAGGAAGCCGTTGCAAAGGAGCTTCCTTACGGCACCGTGACCGTCACCGCGGTCAAGGGCGGGCTGGAAATTCCCTCGGCCACGGAAGTGGCCAACGATCCCATCCTGATCGCCAATGCCGCCGTCATCGTCAGCTTCGACAAGGACTGACCCAGTGACCGACAGCGATGAGGCGCTTTTGGACCGTCCGATCTGGGGCGCGCTGACAACGAGCCATAAACATCTGGCCGAAGGCGGCCCGCGCGCGCTGTGCTATCCCCAGGACATGACGCCGTTCGCCGACATGGTCGACATGTCCGCAGGGAGTTTCGCCGCGCTCGGCGATCTCATGGCGCCCACGCAGGTTGTCGCGCTGTTCACGCCGGAGCCGGTCGATGTTCCCGTCGGCTTCAAGGTGGTGCTGTCTGAGAGCTGTGACCAGATGATCGGCTCACCGGCGGACAGCCCGCGGCGTGATGCCGAGATCGTCACGCTCGGGAAGGCCGACGTTCCCGCGATGACGGCATTGACGACGCTGACCAAGCCCGGACCCTTCGCCGCGCGGACGCACGAGCTCGGCACCTTCCTCGGCATTCGTGCCGGCGGCGAGTTGGTCGCGATGACGGGCGAGCGGATGAAGCCGGGCAAGTTCGTCGAGATGACCGCGGTCTGCGTCCATCCTGATCATCGCGGGCGCGGCTACGCGCAGGCGCTGCTCGCAGCTGTCGCGCGCCGGATCGAGGCGCGCGGCGAAATTCCGTTCCTGCATGTGTTTTCGAACAACACATCCGCAATCGCGCTGTACCAGCGACAGGGCATGCGCCTCCGTCGCCGCCTGCATGTGACGGCGTTCATGAAGCAGGAGTAGGCGTCCTTAGGGAGGCCCTTCATTTCCGGCGAAAGCGCGCTATATCATCCCAACCATAATGGGGGAGACGCATGGACGCCAGGACGCCAGATTTTTCCGCTGCGCGGACGGCGATGCAGCGGTACGTCGATCAGGAGATCATTCCCGGCGTATCCTGGGCGGTGCTGCGCGGGCGCGAGGTCGTGGACCAGCAATGCGTCGGCTTCGCCGATCGCGAGGCGAATACCGCGCTGCGTCCCGACCACATCTTCCGCGCGTTCTCCAACACCAAGATCTTCGTCACCTGCGCGATCATGCTGCTGGTCGAGGAAGGCCGCATCGGGCTCGATGACGCGATCGAGAAATTCCTGCCACAGCTTGGCAATCGCAAGGTGCTCAGGCAGGGCGCGACGAGCCTTGCCGACGTCGAGCCGGCGAACGGCCCGATCACGATCCGCCGGCTCCTGACCCACACGTCCGGACTGAGCTACGGTATCTTCGATCCCGGCACGGTGTTGTTCAAAGGCTACAACGAAGCGCGCGTGCTCAATCCGCTGACGCCGCTGACCGACATGATCGACAAGCTCGCCGATCTGCCGCTGTCCTATCATCCAGGCACTGGCTGGGAATACTCGGTCGCGACCGACGTGCTCGGCCGCGTCGTAGAGGTCGTCTCGGGCAAGTCCCTAGATGCCTTCCTCAAGGCGCGCATCTTCGATGCCCTCGGCATGACCGATACCGGCTTCTACGTGCCGGAGGCGCAGCAGGGCAGGCTGGTTGCGCTCTACAACGGCGCCGATGTGCTCGATCCCATGAAAGCGGGCCTGACGCGCGCCGACAATCTGCCTTACCCGCAGGCTTATCGGCGGTCGTTCCCACGGCTGTCGGGCGGCGGCGGTCTGGTCTCGACCTTGCCGGATATGCTGGCGCTGGTCCGCGCACTGCTGCCGGGGACGGATACACTGCTCAAGCCCGACACGCTGCGACAGATGATGACGAACCAGCTGCCCGCGGGCCAGTCCATCCGCTTTGCCAATCTCGGGCCGATCCCCGGCAAGGGCTTTGGGCTCGGCGGCGCCGTCACCTTCGCGCCGACGCCGTTCGATCCGCCGAACTCTACCGGCGAATTCCAATGGGGCGGCCTCGCGGGAACGCATTGGTGGATCTGCCCGGAGGCCAACACCGCCGGCGTGCTGATGGCCCAGCGCTACATGGGGTTCTGGAATCCGTTCTTCTTCGAGTTCAAGCGCCTGGCCTATCAGGCGGTCGGAGGCTGACCGCGAGAAAATTGCCGACCGCCGCGAATCCTTTCCGGTCTTCGCCTCCTCTTGATGGTCGAGGCATCTTGCCTCGGCTCATCTCGGAGGACGTGATGGCATTTTACAGGAAGAACATCGGCGGACTGCATCAGGCGGTGCGGATCGCCGCAGGAATCGCGGTGGCGCTCGCGGCATTGGTCTATCTCACAGGCGCCGCGGCGTGGCTGGTGGCGCTCGGCGGTGCCGGCTTCGCGTTGACCGGCCTCGTTGGCTATTGCCCGATGTGCGCGATGGCCGGGATCGGGAGAGGAGGCGTGTCGTGAGTGCGGCTGCGATCTCGCCAATCCTGTTCGAGGCGGCGCGGCTCGGCGATCCCCAGGCGATCGCTTCGCTGCTCGAGACGGCGCAGCCGGACATCCGCCGTTACGCCCGCGCGACCTGCCGCAGCTCGGCGGATGCCGAGGACGCAGCGCAGGAGGCGCTGTGGATCCTGTTCCGCCATGTCGGGACGATCCGCTCGCTGCTGGCGTTTTCGGGCTGGTTGTTCAGCGTGGTCCGCCGCGAATGCCTGCGGCTCGCGCGCAAAGCCGGCCTCGCGCCGGCGATCGACCAAGGCGAAGCGGAAGCGCTGATCCTTTCGCGTCCCGAAGCGGATCTGCGCCTCGACCTGGCCGCGGCCTTCGAGGCGCTGCCGCCGCATTACCGCGACGTCGCGCTGATGCGCGACGTCAAGGAAATGACCATCGATGACATCGCCGACGCACTCGGTGCCTCCAGGCAGACCGTCAAGGCCCGCCTGCATCGCGCCCGCGCCCTGATGCGCGAATATCTGACGAGATGAGCCATGACCGAATATCAAACCCCTGACGATCTGAAATCGATTCCGGCCTTCGTGGCGCTCGCGCCGGTCGAGGCCAACGCGTTCCTTGCGTTCAACCATGCGGTCGAACGCAAGGACGGCTTGATCCCGCCGAAATATCGCGAGCTGATCTCGCTCGCGGTCGCGCTCACCACGCAGTGCGCCTATTGCCTCGACGTGCACACGGCGCAGGCGGCGAAAGCCGGCGCAACGCGCGAGGAGGTGGCGGAAGCCGCGCTGATCGCGGCCGCGGTCCGTGCCGGTGGCACGCTCGGCCATGCGCTGCTGGCACAGCGCCTGTTCGAGCGGCATCGCGGCGAGGGGGAGAGCTAGGTCGCTTGCCCAACTATCTCGGCCTCGACGGATTTCGCTTCGGCTGGGTCGCGGCCTGGATCGACGAGCGCGGCGATCACGGCTTCGATTACTCGCCGGGGCTGACACGGCTGCTCGCAATGCCGCACGCGCGCGCGATGATCGACATGCCGATCGGATTGAAGCCGAGCGGCTACCGGGCCTGCGATTTGTACGCACGCGAGCTGGTCGGGCCTGCCGTGTTTCTCGGGGCGCGCCGTGACCTCTGGACCTTTCCCGATATGGCGGCAGCCAATCGGCACTATTGGGAACACGAAGGCAAGGGCAGGGGCGTCTCTGCGCAGCTCTGGAATATCAGGGACAAGATCAGGGACGTAGACGCGATCATGACGCCAGCGCGGCAGGCGACGATCGGGGAGGCGCATCCGGAATTGATTTTCTGGAATCTCGCCGGCCGCATGCGGCTTGCCAGGAAGACGTCTGCGGAAGGCCGCGAGCAGCGCATCGCGCTGCTGGCGCAAACCGGCTTCACCCGCCTGCCGAAATGGCTGACGCAGCGGCACGGCACCGGTATCGGCCGCGACGATCTCATCGATGCCTGCGCCTGTGCAACCGCTGCACGCGACAGCACGCAGCGTGTCGGCGGGGAGGAGGTCGATCCACGCGGGTTGCGGATGGAGATCAATTATTGAGGCGGTTCGCGGCTCACCAAAAATCGGGAAAAAGCGGCAATTAATTTGACGTATATAGGAACTGCCGGTGGTCGGACCGCGTTCCCCGTGCGAACCGATCACGGAGAATTCCTCGCGATGAATGATGCCAGTCAATTCGCGACCGCGATGCTCGCGCTCGTCTTCACCGGGGCGCTCCTCGTCACCGGGCAGCTCTTCATCGAGCGGCGCGCACAGCACGATGTGGTGTACGCCACCAGCCATTTGCCGCGGCCATTGTGATCCGGCCAACTGCCCGGCCTTGCGCCGTTCGCCGGCTCGCCTAGATTAGGCGGCGTCTCACGAACGCACCGGGGTCCCGATGTCCGATCTGTCCGCCTTTCCCATCACCAAGCGTTGGCCTGCGAAGCATCCCGAGTTGCTTCAGCTCTATTCGCTGCCGACGCCGAACGGCGTCAAGGTCTCGATCATGCTCGAGGAGATCGGGCTGCCTTACGAAGTCCATCTCGTCGATTTCGGCAAGGACGATCAGGCGACGGCAGAGTTTCGATCGCTCAATCCGAACGGCAAGATCCCTGCGATCCTCGATCCCAATGGTCCCGGTGGCAGGCCGCTGCCGCTGTTCGAGTCCGGTGCCATCCTGCAATATCTCGCGGAGAAGACCGGCAAACTGCTGCCGGAGGACGCCGCTTGCCGCTACCAGACCATCCAGTGGGTGCATTTTCAGATGGGCGGCATCGGCCCGATGTTCGGCCAGGTCGGCTTCTTCCACAAATTCGCCGGCAAGGATTTTGAGGACAAGCGGCCGCGCGATCGTTACGTCAGCGAGGCCAAGCGTCTGCTTGGCGTGATGGAGACGCATCTCTCCGGCCGGCAATGGTTCATGGACGACTACTACACCATCGCCGACATCTCGATGCTCGGCTGGGTACGCAATCTCATCGGCTTCTACGGCGCCGGCGATCTCGTCGAGTTCAATCAATTCAAGTCGGTCGGTGCCTGGCTCGAACGCGGGCTGGCGCGCCCGGCGGTGGAGCGCGGGCTGAACATTCCGAAGCGGCCGTAAGATCAGCCCAGCGCCTTGTACGTCATGTAGAACGCCATCAGCGCGACGAGGGCGATCATGGCCCGGCGCAGCGCCGATTTGCTGACGCCGTTGGCCATGCGCGCGCCGAGGTCGGTGCCGATCCACAGGCCGGCGACGATGCCGATGATGGCCGGGCAGCCGACCATCGCCCCTTTGCTCCAGTAGATCCAGGCCGCCGGAATGTTGGTCGGGATCACCGAGAAAATCAGGCTGACAAGTTGCGCCTGATGTTGCGGCACGCGCAGGCCCGCGGCGAGGCCGACGGTAATCGCGAGCCCGCCGCCGATGCCCATGAAGCCGGAGGAAAATCCGGCGAGCATGCCGATGAGGAGCAGTGGGAGCCGGGGCAGTTCGTCGTGGTCACGGGCCTTGATGCTGTCGTCCTTGCGCTCGCGGCGCAGGATCAGAAGCGCGATCAATGCAACGAGATAGACCACGTAAGTCCATTGCAGAACGGAGTCCGAAACCGACGCCGCGGCATAGCCGCCGCCGACGCCACCGACGAGAAATCCAATGCCGATCCAGATGATCCATTGCAGCGGACTGCGATTGCCGCTCTGCCAGTAGCGGCGCGCGCCGGCGAGGCCGGTTGGGGGGATTTGCGTGATCAGCGATGTGCCTTGGGCAACGTGTTGCTCGGCCCCGAGCAGCAGCACGGAGAAGATCACGAGGCCGCCACCCGGGCTCGTGCCTGTGAAACCCGATGCCAGCCCTGCGACCAGACCGACGCCAGCGCCGGCGAGGAGTTCATGAATCCAGGACATCGTTCATGTCCTGGATCGTCGCTTGACGTCCGGCTTCGTCGTGCGGAAGCCATCGATCACGCCACCGACGGCCGCCATGCAGGCCTCGACGTCAAAATCCTCGCCCCAGCACTTCTGCAGCACAAAACCCTGGAAGATCGCGATCAGCACACGCGCGATCGCATCGGCGCCGAGGTCGCGCTTGATCAGCCCGTCGTGCTGGCCGCGTTCGACCAGTGCCACGATCAGGGCACGCGGCATGTCGATGCCTTCGACGACGCTTAGACGGACGCGGCGGTTGCGCAGCGCTTCGGCCCAGCCATGGATGCCGACGCGTCGCCGCGCTTCACCGGCAGGGTCGGTGAGCCATTGCGCGTAGACGCGGACCAGCGCCTGCAGGCCTTCGATCGGATCGCCCGATCCTTGTGCGACCGAGTTGAGCACGGCCTCGCGGCGATGCCGGTCGTCGGCGAGCGCCTCGATCAGATCGTCCTTGCTCTGGAAGTAGAGATAGACCGCGCCGTGGCTCAGCCCCGACCGCTTCACGATGTCGGCCATGCCGGTCTGGTGGAAACCGTCCTCGGCGAAGCAGGCGAGGGCGGCTTCCAGAATCTGCTGCCGCCGGCCTTCGCGCTGCTTGTCGCTGATCTTGGGCATTTTGCGTCCGTAAATAACTGACTGATTGATCGTCTTCGCTGTCGGCGAGAGGCACTCCGAAAATGGTCGATCAGAATAAAAAAACGATCAGTCAGTCATTTTTAATGTGAAAATGCATTTTGGTCAAGTCCGGCCCGCCAGAGCCGGGAAAAGAGGAGGATTATTCGGTTGCGAACGCGCCCGGAGAGGCGACGGCCCGGCCCGACTGCGCCGCTAGAACAGCCGCCCGCCGTTCGGCACCGGCTTGCTCGGCTGCACCAGCACCACCTTGCCCTCGGCATCAGGGAAGCCGAGCGTCAGCACTTCGGAGACGACCGGCCCGATCTGGCGCGGCGGGAAATTGACGACGGCTGCGACCTGTTGTCCGACCAGCGTCTCGAGCGGGTGGTTTTCGGTGATCTGTGCCGAACTCTTGCGCACGCCAATCACAGGTCCGAAATCGATCCACAGCCGAAAGGCCGGCTTGCGCGCCTCCGGGAACGGCTTTGCGTCGACGATGGTGCCGACACGGATGTCGACCGCGAGGAAGGCGTTGAAGTCGATGGTCGGCGAGGCCGCGGCTGCGGGATCGTGGGTGACGTGCATAATCTGTCCGTTGGGAGAGTTGGCATCGTTCGCAATATTGTGGCGCGACGCGGAGTTTCGTACAACGCCGTGGTCACGATATGACGCATGCGCGGGGGACGTCTTGCCCAACATCATCTACGGCATCAAGAACTGCGACACCATGAAGAAGGCGCGCGCCTGGCTCGACACCCATGGCGTCGCGTATGAATTCCACGACTACAAGGCGGCGGGCGTCGAGAAGGACAAGCTCAAGCAGTGGAGCGACAAGGTCGGCTGGGAGACGCTGCTCAATCGCGCCGGCACGACTTTCAAGAAGTTGCCCGATGCCGACAAGGAAGGTCTCACCGAGAAGAAGGCGCTGGCGTTGATGCTGGCGCAACCATCGATGATCAAGCGACCGGTGCTGGAGATCGGCGGCAAGCTGCTGGTCGGCTTCAAGCCGGATATCTATGCCAAGGACGTCAAGACCAAATAGGTCGATGCCCGATCTCGCTGGACGTCAGTTCAGCTCGATGATCTCGGTGGTGGTGACGCCGGGCTGATCGACGAGCTCGACCACGTCGGCCGCCGCAATGCGGCCGGGGGCACGATGAAACAGGTCGCAGTCGATCACCGCGCGCAGCTTCGGGCGTGGCAGCGCGTCATTTCCGCGCATCAGATTCTTGATCTCGAAGCCGCCGTCCTCGCAGAAGGTCTTGAGCGAGGCGATGACGTGGCAGATCTTGCCGTCGGTCTGGAACGGCAGCAGCAGGCGCTCATAGGCTACGACGCGGCCGTAGATGTCGTCGACCTCAGCAACGCTGTAGACCGGAAGTCCGCGCGCGACGCATTCGTAATAGATCGGCATCACGAACGGCACGAGTCGTGGCCCGATATAGTCGTCGAGCAGAACGCCCTTGCCGGTATGTCCGTAGGCGCGCGAGATGCGAGTGCCTTCGCTCTGGATGGTCAGCCGCGGCGTCGGAGCTGAGGTGTCCACCGTGTAATAGATGAGATCCGACAGCTCATCCTCGAGTCTTGCCGGCTGATACTCCCAGATCGCCGGCACCATCTGCTCGCGCGCATAAAGTCGCAGCCACGTGTTCAGGAGATCACGCTGCCGGATCGACTTGACGACGGAGGGAGCGGCGCTTGCGAAATCCAAAACAATATTCCTGGCATGTAAAACCCGCACATGATCCATGTTGCGGGAAAATTTTCTATGAAGGCTGGTGCGGGGAACGAAAGACCGTTAACGACGGCTTGATGACCGGAGCTTTCGCGAACCGGGAGGCCAGGCAGGCGACATCAAAACGTCTCCGACTAAGGGAGCATTTGTATCCCAGCCGGAGGCCTGATCTGCTCAGCTTTCCGCCTTGCCTAACCCCCGTCACCTCCGGCATATTCCGCGCCCGGAGGCGGCGTTCCGGGACAGGCTCCAAGGCCTCCGGAAAGCCGAAGTAAACAAGGACAGCCACGCGCGGCCAGCGCGTCGTGCGGGCAGGGGGAAATCTGTTTGGCCGATGAGTTCATTCTCGAAACGGAAGGCTTGACCAAGGAGTTCGCGGGTTTCTTCGCCGTCCGCGACGTTGCGCTCAAAGTCCGCCGTGGGAGCATTCACGCGCTGATCGGCCCGAACGGTGCCGGCAAGACGACGTGCTTCAATCTTTTGACCAAGTTCCTGAAACCGTCTGCCGGGAAAATCCTGTACAAGGGCCAGGACATCACCGCGATGGCGCCGGCCGACGTGGCCCGCATGGGTCTCGTTCGTTCGTTCCAGATCTCGGCGGTGTTTCCGCATCTCACCGCGCTGGAAAACGTCCGTGTCGCGCTCCAGCGCCAGCACGGCTCCTCGTTCGACTTCTGGCGCTCGAAGTCCGTGCTCAATCGCTTCAACGATCGCGCACGCGAGCTGTTGAACGATGTCGGCCTCAGCGAGTTTGCCAACACGCCCGCGGTCGAGATGCCCTACGGGCGCAAGCGCGCACTTGAGATCGCAACCACGCTCGCGCTCGACCCTGAGATGATGCTGCTGGACGAGCCGATGGCCGGCATGGGCCACGAGGACATCGACAAAATCGCGGCGCTGATCAAGCGCATCTCCGCGAAATACACCATCCTGATGGTCGAGCATAATTTGAGCGTCGTCGCCAATCTCTCCGACATCATCACCGTGCTGACGCGCGGGCAGGTGCTGGCGCAGGGGCATTACGCAGAGCTCACCAAAGACGAGCGCGTCAAGGAAGCCTATCTGGGAGCCGGTCATGCCTGAGACTGCGATGGCCGAAGCTCCCGCGAAGGCCGCCACCGGCGGCAACATCCTTCAGGTCCGCAACCTCGAGGCCTGGTACGGCGAGTCCCACATCCTGCACGGGATCAACTTCGACGTGAATGCAGGCGAGGTCGTCACCCTGCTCGGGCGCAATGGCGCCGGCAAGACCACCACGCTGAAGTCGATCATGGGCATCATCGGCAAGCGGACCGGCTCGGTGAAGTTCAACAACCAGGACATCATCCGCGCGACCTCCGACAAGATCGCCCGCATGGGCATCGCGTTCTGTCCGGAAGAGCGGGGGATCTTCTCCAGCCTCGACGTGCGCGAGAATTTGCTGCTGCCGCCGGTGGTCCGCGCGGGCGGACTGCCGCTCGATCAGATCTTCGATCTGTTCCCGAACCTGAAGGAACGGCTGAACAGCCAGGGCACCAAGCTGTCCGGCGGCGAGCAGCAGATGCTGGCGATCGCGCGCATCCTGCGCACCGGCGCGAGCTTCCTGATGCTGGACGAGCCGACCGAAGGTCTTGCGCCCGTCATCATCCAGCAGATCGGTCACACCATTGCGCGGCTCAAGAAGGAGGGCTTCACGATCCTCCTCGTCGAGCAGAACTTCCGCTTCGCTTCCACCGTCGCCGACCGCTACTACGTGGTCGAACACGGCAAGATCATTGACGGATTTTCCAATTCGGAGCTTGCCGCCAACATGGACAAGCTCCACACCTATCTCGGTGTCTAGAGCATGATCAGGACCGGCAGGGCCGCGTTGGCACAAAGTGTGTAGCGGTTTTCCGAAGCGATCGTGCTCAAACTAAGAACGGCCAAAGAGAAAATTCAAAAGGAACGTTGCATGAAGACCAGGTCGATTGCGTCATTGCTGCTGACCACCGCGCTCACCATCGCCGCAACAGGCGTCGCGTTCGCGCAGGACAAGACCGTCAAGATCGGCGCGCTGTCCGATCAGTCGGGCCTCTACGCCGATCTCGGCGGTCCCGGCTCGACGCTCGCCGCGCAGATGGCCGTTGAAGATTCTGGTCTTGCGGCGAAGGGCTGGAAGATCGACATCATCTCCGGCGATCACCAGAACAAGCCCGACATCGGCACCGCGATCGCGCGGCAGTGGTTCGACGTCGACAAGGTCGACGTCATCGTCGACGTGCCGAATTCCGGCGTGGCGCTCGCGGTCAATAACGTCATCAAGGAAAAGAACGGCGTCTACATCAACTCTGGCGCAGCGACCTCGGACCTCACCAACGCACAGTGCTCGCCCAACACCGTGCACTGGACCTACGATACCTACATGCTGGCCCACACCACGGGCCAGGCGCTGGTGAAGGCCGGCGGCGACAGCTGGTTCTTCCTGACCGCAGACTACGCCTTCGGCGCGGCGCTCGAGCGCGACACCACGGCGGTGGTCACTGCCAACGGCGGCAAGGTCGTCGGCGGCGTCAAGCATCCGCTGAACACGCCGGACTTCTCGTCCTTCCTGCTGCAGGCGCAGGCCTCCAAGGCCAAGATCATCGGCCTTGCCAATGCCGGCGGCGATACCACCAACTCGATCAAGCAGGCGGCCGAATTCGGCATCGTCAAGGGCGGCCAGAAGCTCGCGGCGCTGCTGTTGTTCCTCACCGACGTCAAGGCGATCGGCCTCGAGACCGCGCAAGGCCTCAACTTCACCGAGACCTTCTACTGGGACATGGACGACAAGACCCGCGCCTTCTCGAAGAGGTTCTCGGAGAAGATGAAGAACAACGCCCCGCCGACCATGGTGCAGGCGGGCGTCTATGCGGGCGTGCGCCACTACCTCAAGGCCCTCGAAGCCCTCGGCGGCAATCCGCATGACGGAGTCAAGGTCGTCGAGAAGATGAAGTCGATGCCGACCGAGGACGATCTGTTCGGCAAGGGCGAGATCCAGCCCAACGGCCGCACCATCCACAACGCCTATCTGTTCGAGGTGAAGAAGCCCTCGGAGTCCAAGGGACCGTGGGACTTCTACAAGCTGGTCGGCACGGTGCCGGGCGACCAGGCCTTCACGCCGCTCTCCGAGAGCAAGTGCGCGCTGCTCAAGAAGTAAGACCAACAGCCCGCCGGCTTCGAGCCGGCGGGCAACTCTAGGGAACGCCGAAGGGACCGGGTGCGGGATCGATGCAGGCTCTATACGCTCAGCTACTGGTGGGACTGATCAACGGCTCGTTCTACGCGCTGCTCAGTCTCGGGCTTGCCGTGATCTTCGGCATGCTCAACATCATCAATTTCGCCCATGGCGCGCTCTACATGATGGGCGCCTTCGTCGCCTATTTCCTGCTCAACCTCGGCGGCATCAACTACTGGTGGGCGTTGCTGCTGGCCCCCATCATCGTCGGCATCTTCGGCATGATCCTGGAACGGACAATGCTGCAATGGCTGACCGGTCTCGACCATCTCTACGGCCTGCTGCTGACCTTCGGCATCGCGCTGATCGTGCAGGGCGTGTTCCAGAACTATTTCGGCTCCTCCGGCCTGCCTTACGCCATTCCGGACCAGCTCAAGGGCGGCATGAATCTCGGCTTCATGTTCTTGCCCGTCTATCGCGGCTGGGTGGTCATTTTCTCGCTGGTGGTGTGTCTGGCGACCTGGTTCCTGATCGAGAAGACGCGGCTCGGCGCCTACCTGCGCGCCGCCACCGAGAATCCGACGCTGGTACGCGCTTTCGGCATCAACGTTCCGCGCATGATCACGCTGACCTATGGTCTCGGCGTCGGCCTTGCCGCGCTCGCCGGCGTGCTTTCGGCGCCGATCAACCAGGTGCGGCCGCTGATGGGCGCCGACCTCATCATCGTCGTGTTCGCGGTGGTCGTGATCGGCGGCATGGGATCGATCATGGGCTCCATCATCACCGGCTTTGCGCTCGGTGTGATCGAGGGGCTGACCAAATATTTCTACCCCGAGGCGTCCAACACCGTCGTGTTCGTGCTGATGGTGCTGGTGCTCTTGGTGAAGCCAACGGGATTGACGGGAAGGGCGGCCTGATATGACAGCCTTGACGGACGACACGCTGCCGGTAACCCCGCGTGCGATGCGCGACGAGATGATCGTATTCGTGCTGATGGCGCTGCTGCTGGCGTCGGTGCCCTTCACGGGGGTCTATCCGTTCTTCGTGATGCAGGCGCTGTGCTTCGCGCTGCTGGCCTGCGCCTTCAACCTGCTGATCGGTTACGGCGGACTGCTGTCGTTCGGTCACGCGATGTTTATGGGCACCGCCGGTTATTGCAGCGCTCACGCGCTGAAAGTATGGGCGCTGCCGCCGGAGCTCGGCATTCTCGTCGGTGTCGCCGCGGCTTTCGCGCTCTCGATCATCACCGGCTACATCTCGATCCGCCGCCAGGGCATCTATTTCTCGATGATCACCCTGGCGCTCTCGCAGCTCTTGTACTTCATCTATCTCCAGGCGCCGTTCACCCATGGTGAGGACGGCATCCAGGGCATTCCGCAGGGACGCATGTTCGGCGTGCTCGATCTGTCGAAGCCGACCGTGCTCTATTACGTCGTGCTGGTCGGCTTCCTCGCCGGCTTCCTGCTGATCTACCGCATCATCAACTCGCCGTTCGGCGAGGTGTTGAAGTCGATCCGCGAGAACGAGCCGCGCGCGATCTCGCTCGGCTATCGCACCGACCAGTACAAGTTCCTGGCGTTCGTGCTGTCGGGGACGCTGGCGGGCTTTGCCGGTGCGCTGAAGGTGTTCGTGGCGCAGAACGCCTCACTCACCGACGTGCACTGGACGATGTCGGGCGAGGTCGTGCTGATGACGCTGGTTGGCGGTCTCGGCACCATCTTCGGCCCGGTGGTTGGTGCCTTCGCCATCATCGCCATGCAGCAATACCTGGCGGGCTTCGGCCAGTGGGTGACGGTGATTCAGGGCTCGATTTTCGTGGTCTGCGTGCTCACCTTCCGCCGCGGCGTCATTGGCGAAATCGCCCATTACTTCCGGCGCTCGCTCTAAATCATTGATATCGCATCAATTTCATTGGTGCGCTAAAGCGGTGGATGATCCGGCTCCGCGGGCGTGAGAAGACACGCGCGCGGCGTCGAAATGGTCTATGACAGTTTTGTGACGGCTCGTTCGGGCCGGGCCATTTCGAGCCGGTAGCGACCCCATGATGCGTTGGTTTCGCGCTCTGCTTCCCAGGGAAGAGCGCTTTTTCGAACTGTTCGACCGCCATGCCCAGACCGTGATTCAGGGCGCCGTTGCACTCCAGGGCGTGCTCAATGGCGGCGAGGAGACGCCGGTCTATTGCCAGCGCGTCAACCAGTTCGAGAACGAGGCCGACAACATCACCCGCGAGGTGCTGACGGCGGTGCGACGCACTTTCATCACGCCGTTCGATCGCGGCGACATCAAGAACCTCATCACCTCGATGGACGACGCCATCGACCAGATGCAGCAGACCGCCAAGGCCGTGATGCTGTTCGAGGTCCGCACGTTCGAGCCGCCGATGCGCGAGATCGGCGGGCTCCTGATCGAGTGCGCCAATCTGGTCGGACGCGCATTGCCGCTGTTGCAATCGATCGGACCGAACGTCGCGATGCTGACCGCCATCACGGAGGAACTGACCAAGCTCGAGGGGCGCGTCGACGACCTCCATGACATCGGGCTGAAGGAATTGTTCCTCAAGCATCGCGATGGCAACGCGATGGATTTCATCGTCGGCGTCGAGATCTACGACCATCTGGAGAAAGTGGCCGATCGCTTCGACGACGTCGCGAACGAGATCAACAGTATCGTCATCGAGCAGGTCTAGCGCATGATCCGGAAAAGCGTGCAGCGGTTTTCCTTCGCGACAAACGCGGAACGCGTTTGCGCGGAGATCATGCGCGAAGAGTAAGGCAGGGCAGCGCCGTGGATGCCGTGTTGGGTCTTCCTGTCCTGGTCGGACTGATCGCCGTCGCGCTGCTGTTCGACTTCCTGAACGGCCTGCACGACGCCGCCAATTCGATCGCGACCATCGTGTCGACCCGCGTGCTGCGGCCGCAATTCGCGGTGTTCTGGGCCGCGTTCTTCAATTTCGTCGCCTTCATGGTGTTCGGCCTGCACGTCGCCCAGACCATCGGAACCGGCATCATCGATCCCTCGATCGTCGATGCCCAGGTGATCTTCGCCGCTCTCGTCGGCGCCATCATCTGGAACCTCGTGACCTGGGCGCTAGGCATCCCGTCCTCCTCGTCGCATGCGCTGATCGGCGGCCTCGTCGGCGGCGGCATGGCCAAGGCCGGGATCTCGGCGGCGGTGTGGAGCGGTCTGTCGAAGACGGTGCTGGCGATCGTGCTGTCGCCGCTGGTCGGCTTCCTGCTGGCGATGCTGCTGGTGGCGATCGTGTCCTGGCTCTCGGTGCGCTCGACGCCGTTCGCGGTCGATCGCGCGTTTCGCATCCTGCAATTCGCCTCCGCCTCGCTCTATTCGCTCGGCCATGGCGGCAATGATGCGCAGAAGACCATGGGCATCATCGCCGTGCTGCTCTATTCGCAAGGCCATCTCGGCAGCGAATTCTCGGTGCCCTTCTGGGTGGTGCTGTCGTGCCAGGCGGCGATGGCGCTGGGGACGCTGATGGGGGGCTGGCGCATCGTCCGCACCATGGGCCTGCGCATCACCAAACTGACGCCGATGCAGGGCTTTTGCGCCGAGACCGGCGGTGCCGCGACCCTGTTCATGGCGACGTTCCTCGGCGTTCCCGTCTCGACCACCCACACCATCACTGGCGCCATCGTCGGCGTCGGCGCAGCCCGCCGGGTTTCGGCGGTGCGCTGGAACGTCGCAAGCTCGATCGTCTATGCCTGGGTGATCACGATCCCGGCCTCGGCGATCGTGGCTGCGCTGACCTGGTGGGCAGTCCAGCTCTTCAGGTGACGAGCTTCAGGCCGACGATGCCGGCAACGATCAGCCCGATGCTGGCGAGGCGGAAGGCGGTGGCGGGCTCGCCAAACAGGAAGATGCCGAGCGTGGCGGTGCCGACCGCGCCGATCCCGGTCCAGACCGCATAGGCGGTCCCGACGGGCAGGGATTTGAGGGCAAATCCCAGCAGAATGACGCTGCCGGCCATGGCCGCGAGCGTGACGACGGACGGAACAAGCCTGCTGAAACCCTCGGTGTATTTCAGCCCGATCGCCCAGGTGATCTCGAGAAGACCGGCGACGAACAGGATGCTCCAGGCCATGACGACCCTCCATTCAAGGCAGGGTCGTCCCCGCTGGCGATTGGCTGCGAAAGGGAGGGCCGTCCCTCCCGTCGACGGATATGGGGCTGGCCGGAGGGCTCCGCAATCACCAAATGAGGCTTGATCAGGCCCATTTTCCCTGCCAAACGCTCCCGCCATGTCCGACATCGCCACCACCACAGCCGAGTCGCCGGCCCGTTCCCCGCTTGCCTCTGAAGTGGCGCGACGACGGACCTTTGCGATCATCTCCCACCCCGACGCCGGCAAGACCACGCTGACCGAAAAGCTCCTGCTGTTCGGCGGCGCCATCAACCTCGCCGGCCAGGTCAAGGCCAAGGGCGAGCGGCGCAACACGCGTTCGGACTGGATGAAGATCGAGCGCGAGCGCGGCATCTCGGTCGTGACCTCGGTGATGACCTTCGAGTTCGAGGGCCTCGTGTTCAACCTCCTGGACACGCCGGGCCACGAGGACTTTTCGGAAGACACCTATCGCACGCTGACGGCCGTCGACTCCGCCGTCATGGTGATCGACGCCGCCAAGGGCATCGAGGCGCGCACCCGCAAGCTGTTCGAGGTGTGCCGGTTGCGCGACATCCCGATCATCACCTTCATCAACAAGATGGACCGTGAGAGCCGGGACGTGTTCGAGCTGCTCGACGAGATCGAAAAGACCCTGGCGCTCGACACCACGCCGATGACCTGGCCGGTTGGCCGCGGCCGCGACTTCCTTGGCACCTACGACGTCATTAACGGCGGTGTCCGCCTGCTCGAAGGCGGCGGTGCCAAGACCGGCGCCGCGCAGCAGATCGAGATCGCCGAGCTCGCCAAGCTCAACGCCAATCTCGACGCCTCTGCTGTGAAGGACGAACTCGAGCTCGTCACCGAAGCTTCAAAACCATTCGAGCTCGACGCGTTTCGCGAAGGGCATCTAACGCCGGTCTATTTCGGCAGCGCGCTGCGCAATTTCGGCGTCGGCGACCTCCTGGAAGGTCTCGGCAGGTTCGCGCCCGAGCCGCGCGCGCAGGACAGCGACCAGCGCAAGGTCGAGGCCACAGATCCGCGCATGAGCGCCTTCGTGTTCAAGATCCAGGCCAACATGGATCCGAACCACCGCGACCGCATTGCCTTCGCGCGCCTGTGCTCCGGCAAGCTCAGCCGTGGCATGAAGGCGAAGCTGGTACGCACCGGCAAGAGCATGCCGCTGTCGAGCCCGCAATTCTTCTTCGCGCAGGACCGTTCGGTGGCGGATGAGGCCTTTGCCGGCGATGTCGTCGGCATCCCCAATCACGGCACGCTGCGCATCGGCGATACCCTGACCGAGGGCGAGGATTTCAACTTTGTCGGCGTGCCGAGCTTTGCGCCGGAAATCGTTCGCCGCGTCCGGCTCACCGACGCCATGAAGGCGAAGAAGCTGAAGGAAGCGCTTCAGCAGATGTCGGAAGAGGGCGTGGTCCAGGTGTTCCGGCCGCGCGACGGCGCGCCCGCACTGGTCGGCGTGGTCGGCGCACTTCAGCTCGACGTGCTGAAGGCGCGCCTCGAAGCCGAATATTCGCTGCCGGTCGAATTCGAGGTCAGCGAGTTCCAGCTCGCGCGCTGGGTCTCCTCCGAGGACCGCAAGAAGCTCGACACCTTCATCGCCGCCAACACCTCCAGCATCGCCGACGATGTCGACGGCGATCCCGTGTATCTGGCGCGGAACGAATTCTACCTCGGCTACACCAGGGAGCGCGCCGAGGGCATCGAGTTCACCAACGTCAAGGACGTCAAGAAGAAAGGGTAGGGCGCTCTCGCCCGCCACTGGCCACACGCGCCACTGTCATTCCCCGCGAAGGCGGGGAATCCAATACGCCGCAGCCCATCGATCCAATCACAGACGTCTCGGAGTACTGGGTCGCTCGGTCAAGCCGGGCGACGACAGCGGGGGCGAACGCGAGCATGTGAACGCACGCGGACTTGATGCGGTCATCGACAATGCCACTTATTGTCCGTGACATTGTGAGCTCGCATCATGTGGCGCGTCATCCTTCCTTTTCTCCTGCTGGCGATCTCGACGATGGCGGCCGACGCGCGGCCGCGCCAGATCAATCCGATTCCGTTTTCGCACGAGCCGTGCAGCGTACTCGACGGCCGGCCCTGTACGCCGTATTATTGCAGCCCGCTCGAGCCCGGCCCCTGCATTCCCGAGATCGACTATCCCTACGGCCAGAATCTCCAGCTCACGATCGAGAGCGTTCCGTCCGGCGCCGATCGCGCCAAGTATCAAAGGCCGGATCACGACCTCGACACGATCGGCGACCTCTTCGCCGAGCTGCGCAGCTGCTGGTCGCCACCCTCTGACAATGCACGGGCGGGCATGCAGATGTCGGTGCGTTTCAGCTTCAACAAGGCGGGCGCCCTGATCGGCCCGCCACGCCTGACATACGCGACCGCGGGCGTCCCCGCCGACATCCGAACCACCTATCTCAATGCGATCAATTCATCGCTGAAAGCCTGTCTGCCGCTGAAATTCACCAGCGGCCTCGGCGGCGCGCTGGCCGGACGGCCGATTGCGATCCGCTACGTCGACAATCGGGAGCCCGGCAAGTAGCGCGTCAGTTGCGACCGGCGGCCAATCGATGATACGCCATGGGCGGGGGCGCTGGACGAGGGGAGGATGTCGTGGGTCTGCTGGTCATGATCCTGGGGCTGGTGCTGTTTTTTGCGGCCCATGTTTTCACCACGAAACGTGAGGCACGCGGGCAGGCCATCGCGCGGCTGGGCGAGGGGACCTACAAGCTCCTCTACTCCGTCGTTTCGCTTGCGGGGCTGGCGCTGATCATCTGGGGCTTTGCCCATTATCGCAGCTCCGGCTGGATCGATGTCTGGTATCCGCCGAAGGCGCTCAAGCACATCACGCTCGCGCTGATGCTTCCCGCCGTCATCCTGGTGGTCGCCTCCTACCTGCGCGGCCGCATCTATGCGACGCTGAAGCATCCGATGCTGGCCGGCATCAAGCTCTGGGCGGCGGCGCATCTGCTCGCCAATGGCGATCTCGGCTCCATCATCCTGTTCGGCTCGTTCCTGGGCTGGGCGGTGTATGACCGCATCTCGCTCAAGCATCGCAAGGACGCCGGCGCGCCGCCGATCCCGGTGGGCGGCGTCACCAACGATCTGATCGCGGTCGTCGTCGGCATCGTTGCGTATCTGGCGCTGGCCTTTGCGTTCCATCCTGTCGTGATCGGCGTTCCCGTCATCGGCATCTAGCCGACCGGCACAAGACAGCACGGCTCGATCGTGCGCGGAAGATAACAAGAGCAACAAGCCGAGGCGTTCCGATGGACTGGTCGCAATCTCAGATTCCGCCGATGCGTCTCGAGGCGCGCTTTGGCGATCGGGTGGTGCCGGCGTTCTGCGACCGTCCCGCGAACCTGTGGGCGATGATCGCGGACGCCTGCGCCCGCAATGCCGATGGCGAAGCGCTCATCGCAGGCGACGTCCGCCTGAGCTGGCGGCAGGCGGTGGAGCGGGCGGCACGGATCGCGGCGGGCTTTCGCAAGCTCGGCCTGGAACGCGGCGATCGTGTTGCGATCCTGCTCGGCAACCGCATCGAGTTTCCGCTTCTGCTGTTCGCCGCCGCGCATGAGGGGCTCGTCACGGTGCTGCTCAGCACGCGCCAGCAGAAGCCGGAGATCGCCTATGTGCTCGCCGATTGCGGCGCGAAGGTCCTGATCCATGAGGCGGGGCTTGCCGACCGGCTGCCCGATGCATCGGATGTCCCCGATGTGATTCACCGCATCGCCGTCGACAGTGATCCGGTCCTGTCGCGTTTCGCCACGCTCGCTGACCACGCGCCAGCCTCGGCGCCGGTCGAGGTGGGTGAAGAGGACACCGCAATGATCCTCTACACTTCGGGCACGACGGGCAAGCCGAAGGGCGCGATGCTCGCCCATTGCAACATCGTGCATTCCTCGATGGTGTTCGTGTCCTGCCTGCAATTGACGGCGGCGGACCGGTCGATCGCGGCCGTGCCGCTCGGCCACGTCACCGGCGTCGTCGCCAACATCACGACGATGATCCGCTGCGGCGGCGCACTGATCATCATGCCGGAGTTCAAGGCCGCGGATTATCTCAAGCTCGCCGCGCGCGAGCGCGTCACTTACACGGTGATGGTGCCGGCGATGTACAATCTCTGCCTGCTCCAGCCCGATTTCGACAACTATGATCTCTCGAGCTGGCGCATCGGCGGCTTCGGCGGCGCGCCGATGCCGGTCGCGACCATCGAGAAGCTCAAGGCGACTATCCCCGGCCTGAAGCTTGCGAACTGCTACGGCGCGACCGAAACGACGTCACCGTCGACGATCATGCCCGGCGAGCTGACCGCGAGCCACATCGATAGCGTCGGCCTGCCGTGCCCCGGTGCGCGCATCATCGCGATGGGGCCTGATGGCCGTGAGCTGCCGCCCGGCGAGATCGGCGAGCTCTGGATTCGGAGCGCCTCCGTCATCAAGGGCTACTGGAACAATCCGAAGGCGACCGCCGAGAGCTTCACCGCCGGATTCTGGCACTCCGGCGATCTCGGTTCGGTCGACGCCGAAGGCTTCGTCCGCGTGTTCGACCGGCAGAAGGACATGATCAACCGCGGCGGCCTGAAGATCTATTCCGCCGAGGTCGAATCCGTCCTGGCCGGCCATCCCGCGGTGGTCGAGAGTGCGATCATCGCCAGGGCGTGCCCGGTGCTTGGCGAGCGCGTCCATGCCGTCGTGGTGACACGCGCGCCGGTGGCCGCCGATGCCTTGCGGGCCTGGTGCGCGGAACGGCTGTCCGACTACAAGGTCCCCGAGACCATGGCGATCACTGCCGAGCCGCTGCCGCGCAATGCCAATGGCAAGGTGCTGAAGCGGCAGCTGCGGGAGCTCCTGGGGACCTGAGCCGGCCAGAGGGTGGTTTCGGGCTTCTGCCGGGTGGTTAACGCCTTGATTGGGCTGGCTTTGCCTTGCCACCGCCATATCGTTAGGGTACCTCGCCGCCACGCGGGTACGGGATTCTTGACGCGGACGCATTGGCGCGCGCACCCGGACGGGCATGGGATTAGCATAAGTGTCTGAATTATTTGACGAAGTCGACGAGGAAGTACGTCGCGAACAGCTCAAGAAGCTGTGGGATAAGTATTCGATCTACTTCATCGCCCTGATGGTGCTGGTCGTGGCCGCTGTCGGCGGCTGGCGCGGCTATCAATACCTGGAGGCCAAGAAGGCCGCCGAGGCCGGCGCCGCCTTCGAGAAGGCCGTCGAGCTGTCCGACCAGAACAAGCACGCCGAGGCCGAGGCCGCCTTCACCGAGCTCGCCGCCAGGGCGCCGTCGGGCTATCGCACCCTGGCGCGGCTGCGCGCCGCGGCGGAGGCCGCCCCCCGCGATCCCAAGGCGGCCGCGAAGCTGTATGATGATATCGCCGCCGATCGCAGTGTGGGTGGTGAGTGGCAGGATATGGCAAAGATCCGCGCCGCCGGCTTGCTGCTCGACAGCGCGTCCTATGCCGACATTCAGCAGCGGCTCGAGGCTTCGGCCGCGCCCAAATCGACATTCCGCCACAGCGCGCGCGAGATGCTGGCGCTGTCGGCCTGGCGCAACAATGACGCGACCGCCGCGCGCAAATGGCTCGATACGATTGCCGAAGACGGCGAAACGCCGCCAGGACTGCGCTCGCGCGCCGAGGCGCTTCAGGCTCTGCTGCCGCCCGTCGCCAAAAGCTGACCAAGAGCTGACCTTCGGGCCCTCTGACGTAACGAGACACCAAGATGCGCCGCACGCCACGCTTGATCGCAGCCGCCGTCCTGATCGCCTTCACAGGCGTCCTGGGCGGCTGCTCCAGCTTCGATCCAAGCGACATGCTCGACTTCCTCGACACCAAGAAGAAGCTGCCAGGCGACCGTAAGCCGGTGTTCCCGGAAGGTGTCCCGGGCCTCGAGCAAGGCGTCCCGAAGGAGCTGTACAAGGGCGCCCAGCAACAGCCCGATCCGAACGCGGGGGCCGTTGCGGCTTTGCCGACAGAGCCGCCGCCGCCTGAGCCGGCCAGGGGCGCCAAGGCGAAGAAGAGCAAGCAGCCGGCCGCCGCGGCCGCACCCGCGCAGGCGCCGGCCGGCGAGGTCGATGGCGAGGCCCAGCCGGAAGCTGCACCGCCGTCGGCCGCTCCGCCGCCCAAGCAGAAGATCGTCCGCAAGCGCACCACCGCGCCGCCGCCGGACCAGCCCGTCCAACAGCAGCCGGCACAATCGGCCCAGACCACGCAGCAGTCGCAGGGCGCTTTCCCGGCGCCGCTGCCGAGCGGCAGCTTCTCGCGCTAATCATCCTCACTGCATTGACAGGCGCAGCCTCGGCAGCGCACGAATGACCGATGTCCTTCACGATCGCCATCATCGGCCGGCCCAATGTCGGCAAGTCGACGCTGTTCAACCGCCTGGTCGGACAGAAGCTCGCGCTCGTCGATGATCTGCCGGGCGTCACCCGCGACCGCCGCGAGGGTGAGGCCAGGCTCGGCGATCTCCAGTTCACCATCATCGATACCGCCGGTCTCGACGAGGGCGCCAGGGGTTCGCTGACCGCACGGATGCAGGAGCAGACCGAGACCGCGATCGCGCAGGCGGACGCGCTGTTCTTCGTGATCGACGCCCGCATCGGCCTCACGCCCACTGATCGCGCCTTCGCCGATTTTGCCCGCAAGGCCAACAAGCCGGTGCTGCTCGTCGCCAACAAGAGCGAGGGCAAGCATGGCGATGCCGGCGCGATGGAATCCTTTGCGCTCGGTCTCGGCGATCCCATCCAGATCTCGGCCGAGCATGGCGAGGGCATGGGCGAGCTCTACGATGAGCTGGCTAAGCTGATGCCGGAGCCCGTCGAAGAAGACGAGGATGAGGACGACGCGCCGCTCTCGGAAGAAGAGGCCGCGACGCGCCCGATCCGGGTCGCTATCGTCGGCCGGCCCAATGCCGGCAAGTCGACGCTGATCAATCATCTGCTCGGCGAAGAACGTTTGTTGACCAGCCCGGAGGCCGGCACCACGCGCGATTCCATCGCAGTCGAGATCAACTGGAAGGGCCGCGATTTCCGCGTGTTCGATACCGCAGGTCTGCGCCGGCGCTCGCGCATCGAGGAGAAGCTGGAAAAGCTCTCGGTCGCCGACGCGCTGCGCGCGGTGCGCTTTGCCGAAGTCGTCGTGCTGATGATGGACTCGCAGAACCGCTTCGAGGAGCAGGACCTGCGCATCGCCGATCTGATCGAGCGCGAGGGCCGCGCCGTCGTGCTCGCCGTCAACAAATGGGACCTGATGGAGACCAAGGGCGGCGGTGCGATCTCCGGCCTGCGCCGCGACGCCGATCATTGGCTGCCGCAGGTCAAGGGCGTGCCGATCGTTGCCGTGTCAGGCTTGATGGGCGAGGGCATCGACCGCCTGATGCAGGCGATCCAGGACGCCTATGCGGTCTGGAACAGGCGCGTGCCGACCTCCGCACTCAATCGCTGGTTCGAGCAGGCGATCCAGGCCAATCCGCCGCCCGCGGTGTCCGGCCGCCGGCTGAAGCTGAACTACATCACGCAGAACAAGGCGCGCCCGCCGAGCTTCGTGCTGTTCTGCTCGCGCGCCGACGCCGTGCCGCAGTCCTATTTGCGCTATTTGACCAATTCCATGCGCGAGACCTTCGAGCTTCCGGGAACGCCGGTGCGCATCACCCTGCGCGAGAAGGCCAATCCCTTCGCGCACAAGCGCAAGCGGCCGTCATGAGTGACGGCGCCGGCGAGGCGGTGGCGCAAGGCACAGCGCCGGTCCGGCGCGGCGCGGTCGCCTTCATCTTCGTCACCATCCTGCTCGACATGCTCGCGCTCGGCGTGATCATGCCGATCCTGCCAAAGCTGGTCGAGAGCTTCGTGGGCAACGACACGGCTCATGCGGCGCGCATTTTCGGACTGTTCGGCACCGCCTGGGCGCTGATGCAGTTCGTGTTCTCGCCGATGCTTGGCGCGCTGTCGGATCGCTTCGGACGGCGGCCAGTGGTGCTGCTGTCGAATTTTGGGCTCGCCGCCGACTACGTGCTGATGGCGCTGGCGCCGTCGCTGACGTGGCTGTTCATCGGCCGCTTGATCTCCGGAATCACCTCGGCGAGCATCTCGACCGCCTTTGCCTACATCTCGGACATCACGCCGCCGGAACAGCGGGCGGCGGTGTTCGGCAGGATTGGCGCGGCGTTCGGTGCAGGATTCATCCTGGGGCCGGCGCTCGGCGGTCTGCTCGGCGACATCGATCCGCGGCTGCCGTTCTGGGCCGCGGCGGCCTTGAGCTTTGCCAATGCGCTCTATGGATTACTGGTCCTGCCGGAATCGCTGGCGCCCGAAAAACGCGCGCCGTTCCACTGGACCAGCGCCAATCCGGTCGGAGCGCTACGTCTGCTGCGTTCCAACGCGGCACTGGCTGGGCTGTCGATCGTCAATTTCATCGCGCAAGTCGCGCATGTGGTGCTGCCGTCGACCTTCGTGCTCTATGCGACCTATCGCTACGGTTGGGATTCCAAGACCGTGGGCCTGACGCTGGCCATGGTCGGCATCTGCACCATGGTGGTGCAGGGGCTTGCGATCGGCCCGATCGTGCGCCTGCTCGGCGAGCGGAACGCGCTGCTGATGGGCTTGTGCTGTGGCGCGATCGGCTTCGTGATCCTGGGCGCTGCGCCGACCGGACCGCTGTCCTGGATCGGTATTCCCGTGCTGTCGCTGTGGGGCATCTCTGGCGCCGCCTCGCAATCGCTGATGACGCGGCTGGTCGCGCCCGATCAGCAGGGCCAGTTGCAGGGCGCGACCGCGAGCGTGCAGAGCGTCTCGCAGCTCGTCGGCCCGTTCCTGTTCACCCTGACGTTCTCCTATTTCATCGGCGCCAGCGCGCCGCTGCATCTGCCCGGCGCGCCATTCCTGCTCGCGGCCGTGCTGATGGTGGCGTGCGTTGCGATCGCGCTGCGGGCGCTGGCGACCACGAAGACAGTCTCGTAGACCCCGTAGGGTGGGCAAAGCGAAGCGTGCCCACCACGTCTTGAGTATGTGGCGAGAAGGTGGGCACGGCGCTTACGCGCCTTTGCCCACCCTACGGCAGTGTAGAATGCCGCGCGAGATCCTCAGGTGCAATTGCGCACCATAGTTCGATGCTATGCATCGCCCCGGGATGACCGCTACGCGGTCACTTCTTCACCAGCGGGCACTCGCTGTCCTTGAGCGGCTTGGCCGCGTCTTCGGCCGAGATGGTC
Organism: Bradyrhizobium sp. B117; assembly: GCF_038969555.1. Taxonomy (NCBI): domain Bacteria; kingdom Pseudomonadati; phylum Pseudomonadota; class Alphaproteobacteria; order Hyphomicrobiales; family Nitrobacteraceae; genus Bradyrhizobium; species Bradyrhizobium sp. B117. Next base: position 5,821,238 of record NZ_CP152414.1, on the reverse strand, counting down.
GCGACCAGCTTGTAATAGTCCCACGGACCCTTCGACTCCTCCGGCTTCTTCACCTCGAACAGGTAAGCCGGGATGATGCGGCGGCCGTCCTCGCGCAGCGGGCCCTTGCCGAACAGCGGATCGTCGGTCGGGATTTCCTTCATCTTGGCGACGACCTTGGCGCCGTCATGCGGGTTGCCGCCGAGCGCCTCGAGCGCCTTGAGGTAATGCAGCACGCCGGCATAGTTGCCGGCCTGCGTCATCGACGGCATCGCCTTGTTGGCGGTCTTTTCCTGGAAACGCTTCGAGAACGCGCGCGTGCCCTCGTTGAGATCCCAGTAGAAGGATTCGGTGAAGGTCAGGCCGTGCGCGGTCTTGAGGCCGAGCGAGTGGACGTCGTTGATGAACAGCAGGAGCGCGGCGAGCTTCTGGCCGCCTTCGACGATGCCGAACTCGGCCGCCTGCTTGATCGAGTTGGTGGTGTCGCCGCCGGCATTGGCGAGCCCGACGATCTTCGCCTTGGAGTTCTGCGCCTGCAGCAGGAAAGAAGAGAAGTCGGACGTGTTGAGCGGATGCTTGACACCGCCGAGCACCTTGCCGCCGTTCGCGGTGACGACCGCGCTGGTGTCACGCTCGAGCGCGGCGCCGAACGCATAGTCGGCGGTCAGGAAGAACCAGGTGTCGCCGCCGGCCTTGGTCAGCGCCTTGCCGGTGCCGTTGGCGAGCATGTAGGTGTCGTAGGTGTAGGAGATGGTGTTGGCGTTGCAGGCCTTGCCGGTGAGGTCGGCGCTGGCGCCGCCATTGTTGAGCAGGACGACGTTCTTTTCCTTGGCGACGTTGCTGACCGCAAGCGCCACGCCGGAGTTGGGCGTGTCGGTGATCATGTCGACCTTCTGGGTGTCGATCCACTGCCGCGCGATGTTGACCCCGATGTCCGGCTTGTTCTGGTGGTCGCCGCTGACGACTTCGATCTTCCAGCCCTTGGCAGCGAGGCCGGAATCCTCCACCGCCATCTTGACTGCCACCACGGAGTTGGGGCCGCCGATGTCGGCGTAGAGACTGGACATGTCATTGAGCACGCCGATCCTGACGGTCTTGTCCTGGGCGTAGGCGGATGTGGCAAAACCGAAAGCGGCGCAGGCCAGAAGGGCCGCGGAGCGGCGCGCGAACGTCGTCGTCATAAAAGGTTTCCTCCATTGTCAAATATGCGGACGGCTCTCTTGCGGAGCCTTGTTCCGGCTGATGGCTCTACCGTGTCCCGCAGGTCCCGGCAATGCGCCTAAAGCCGGATGACGCTGCGTCGTAGCGTCATCCGTCGGTTAACTTTTGGACAAAATGCGTTGAGACGCTATTTCAGCGCGTCCGAGGTCAGCTTGAATTTCTGGATGCGTTTTCCGGTATCGACCTCGGCGGTATAGACGTTACCCTTGGCGTCGATCGCCATCGCATGCACCCAGTGGAATTGCCCGGCATTGCGGCCGTTATGCCCGAAGCTGCCGACGACGCCGCCGTCGTCGCGCTTGATCACCCTGATCTCGTTGTTCTCGCCGTCGGCGCTGAGCAGATAAGTCTGCTTCGGATCGGGCCAGATCGCGATGTCCCAGACGGCGCCATTGCCGAGCGTGTTCTTCTCGAAGAAGAACTCTTTCACGAAGGTGCCGTCCTTTTTGAACACCTGGATGCGGTTGTTGATGCGGTCGCAGACGTAGACGAGGCCGTCATTGGTGAGCTTCACGCAGTGCACGGGATTTCCGAATTGCTGCGACACTGGCGCCTTGGGATCATAGGCCGCCTGCTTGGCATCATCAGGCTTGTTGCCATAGGCGCCCCAGTGCCGCTTGTAAGCGAGCGTCGTCGCATCGAACACGATGACGCGGCGATTGCCGTAGCCGTCGGCGACGTAGATTTCGTTCGCTTCCTTGTCGAGCGCGGTTTCGGCGGGCTTGCCGAGCTGCGTCGTGTCGTTGCTGCCGAGGCTCGGCGCGATCTTGCCGATCTGCGCGACGAACTTGCCGTCCAGCGTGAACTTCAGGATCGCGTTGTCGTTGTCGGCGTTGCCGCCGACCCAGACGAAGCCGCGTTCGTCGACCTCGATGCCGTGCTCGCGGCCGACCCATTCATAGCCTTCGCCCGGTCCGCCCCAGGACCGCAGCAGGTTGCCATCGCTGTCGAACTCGAGGACGGGCGGCGCCGAGACGCAGCATTTGGAGCGCGGCGGGTTGAGGCTCGCGCCTTTCTCATCGTCGGTGAGCGAGCGCGGGCGATGGATCACCCAGATATGGCCCTGCCAGTCGACGGTGATGCCGCCGACCTGGCCGAGGATCCAGTTGTTCGGCAGCTGCTTCGGCCAGGAAGGATCGACCGCGAAGGTCGGGACGTCGGCAGCAATCGCAACGCCCGGAAGGACGAGCGCAATGGCTGCGATCAGGATGGAGAAGGCGTGAGAGACATTTGCGAGCGCACGCGAAAGCCCTGCGCGATGCCATGGTGTCATGGCGACCTCCCTTTTTTGGCCTGCAGCTTGCTGCCGCTTGAGCGCCGGCAGTCAATCGCGGGGAGGGACCCGAGTCAATCAGGCCGGCGGGCGGAAGCTCATCAGGCTGCGGGTCTTATAGTCGTAGAACTTGCCAGTCTCGGTCCAGTCGGGCGCGCAGAGCGGCACGATGAATTCGGCGACCTGCTCGGGCGTGTCGAGCGTCGCGGGGTCTTCGCCGGGCATCAGGGTCGCGCGCATACGGGTGCGGATCGGCCCGGGATTGAACAGGTTGACGCGTAGAGACGTGTTCGCGGTCTCCTGCGCCCAGGCGCGCGCCAGCGTCTCCAGCGCGGCCTTGGAGGCGGCGTAGGGGCTGACATAGGCGGTCGCCTTGTTGGCGGCGCCGGAGGTGATGAACACGGCGCGGCCGGCATCGGATTGCCTCAGCAGCGGCTCCATGCAGCGGATCAGCTGGAAGTTGGCAGAGACGTTGACGGCCATGACGTCGTTGAACGTCTTCAGCTCGATATGGCCGATGGGCGAAGAGGGGCCGAGCACGCCGGCATTGCCGACGAGGATGTCGAGCTTGCCATAACGCTCGTGCAGGCCGGCGCCTAACCGCGCGATGCCATCAAAATCGGTGAGGTTCAGTGGCACCAGCGTGGCGCTGCCGCCGATTTTCCGGATCTCGTCGTCGAGCTCTTCCAGCCCGCCCTGTGTGCGCGCGGTGGCAACGATATGCGCGCCGGCCTTTGCCAAAGCGAGGGCCGTGGCGAATCCAATGCCGCGCGAGGCGCCGGTGACGAGAGCGATGCGGTTGGCGAGCGGTTTTGTCATGCAGGCGGTATCGCAGAGGCAGGCGGCCCGCACAAGCCTGCGGCATTGTCATTCCGGGGCGATGCGAAGCATCGAACCCGGAATCTAGAGGCTGCAAGACAACGTCGAGATCCCGGGTTCGGTCCTGCGGACCGCCCCGGGATGACGGCTACGCCGTCAGCTCGCCTCCGCCAGCAGCGACAGCTGCCGCGGTTGCTGTTCGGTCTGGGTCTGGTCGGTGAGGTGGGTCGGATAGGCCCCGGTGAAGCAATGATCCGAGAATTTCGGATTGGCGGGATCGCGACCGGGCTCGCCCATGGCGCGGTACATGCCGTCGATCGACAGGAAGGCGAGCGAGTCGGCGCCGATGATCTCGCGCATCTCCTCCAGCGAATGTGTCGCCGCAAGAAGACCGCCGCGATCGGGCAGGTCGATGCCGTAATAATCAGGGTAGAGGATCGGCGGCGAAGCGAGGCGGAAATGCACTTCCTTCGCGCCGGCATCGCGCATCATGCGCACGATCTTCTTCGAGGTGGTGCCGCGCACCAGCGAGTCGTCGATCAGGATGATGCGCTTGCCTTCGATCGCGGCGCGGTTGGCCGAATGCTTCATGCGCACGCCGGATTCGCGGATCGCCTGCGTCGGCTGGATGAAGGTGCGGCCGACATAGTGGTTGCGGATGATGCCGAGCTCGAACGGCACGCCGGAATGCTGGCTGTAGCCGACCGCAGCGGGTACGCCGGAATCCGGCACCGGCACGACGACGTCGATCGGCACGTGGCTCTCGCGCGCGAGCTGCGCGCCGAAGGCCTTGCGCACTTCATAGACCGAGCGGCCGTGAACGATGGAATCCGGCCGGGAGAAATAGATGTATTCGAAGATGCAGGGGCGCGGCGCCATCGGCGGGAACGGCTTGTGGATGTCCTGGCCGTTCTCGTCGAACACGATGACTTCGCCCGGCTCGATGTCGCGGATGAAGCGGGCGCCGATGATGTCGAGCGCGCAGGTCTCCGAGGTCAGGATCGGGCAGCCGTCGAGCTCACCGAGCACGAGCGGACGGATGCCGCGCGGGTCGCGCGCGCCGACGAGTTTCTTGTTGGTCAGCGAGACCAGCGCATAGGCGCCCTCGATCTCGCGCAGCGCGTCGATGTAGCGCTCGATGAAGCGGGCGCGCTTGGAGCGCGCGACCAGATGCAGGATCACTTCGGTGTCGGTGGTCGACTGCATCATCGCGCCGTGCTTCACGAGCTCGCGGCGCAGCGTCAGGCCGTTGGTGAGGTTGCCGTTGTGGGCGACCGCGAGGCCGCCGGCATTGAGCTCGGCGAACAGCGGCTGCACGTTGCGCAGGATGGTGGCGCCGGTGGTGGAGTAGCGGACATGGCCGACTGCCATGTTGCCGGGCAGGCGATCGATCACCTCGCGGCGGGAGAAGGTGTCGCCGACGAGACCGAGGCGGCGTTCGCTGTGAAAGCGGCTGCCGTCGTAGGAGACGATGCCGGCGGCTTCCTGGCCGCGGTGCTGGAGGGCGTGGAGACCGAGCGCCGTGATGGCGGCGGCGTCGGGGTGGCCGTAGATGCCGAACACGCCGCATTCCTCGCGCAGCGTATCCCCTTCCAGATCGTCCTGAAGCTCCAGCGCGGATGGGCCCAAACCGGCCTTGGCGTCGAGATCAAGTTGAGCGTCCTGGTCAGGGTGTCGCATCTCGTTCGCGCCTCTCTCTGGGCTCAAGTCAACGTGCCGCGGGTTTCTCGATCAGTTTTTTCAAACTGTCACGAGCCGGTTTACTGTATCCGTCGCCACTGCCCGAAGGCTGCTGCTCGGAATCAGCTTGATCATCATCTGGTTTGTTTTTCTTGAATCTCTTCAAGATGGTGTTCTCGGGGTCATCAGGCAAGAGGGACATCAGCCAATCGCCGGTTCCCTGGAGCACGACGCGGGACTTGGCCCCCGTGACCCAGTCGGGGCGCTGCTTGTCCGGCACCAGCCAGGTGAAGAACAGGAACGCGACCACGACGATCAAAAGCCCGCGAGCGAGGCCAAACAGGAACCCCAGGGTGCGGTCCAGCGCGCCGATGCGCGAATCCAGGATCATGTCGGAGATCCGGACCGTGATCACGGAAACGATGACCAGGGTGCCGACGAACACGCCTGCGACGACGACCACGCTCGCGACCGTGTCGTTGTTGAAATAGGTCTTGGCCGTCGGCAGCAGCTTCGAGAAGGAGTAGAGCGTCACGATCGCCGCCGTGCCCCAGGCTGCGATCGACAGGATTTCGCGCATGAAGCCGCGGACCATGGCGAGCAGGCCCGAGATCAGCATCACACCGAGCAGGATCAGGTCGAGGAGTGTTACTGGCATCGGCTGGTCTGGTCCGCTCGTACTTCAAAGGTGCTCAGCGAATCGGTGCTTGGCCGCTGCCTTAAAAGAGGGGCAGACGGCGTTCCCGGCAAGGCCGCAACCACGCAATCCCATGCTGCTTTTGTGACGGCTGTATAGCGGCGGGGGCGGGGAACGTCACCTCCAGCTAACCCTCTCCACGGCGGAATCTTGCCGGTGTGGCATTTTTCTCCGCCGGCGGGCTCTGTTCGCCGCGGCGGGAGCCTTTGGCGGCGATTTCGGCCACCAGCGTGGTGAGGCTGTTGACCGCGTTTAGCGACAATCCGGCGTCACCGCCGGCATCGCCGCCCCGGGCCGATTCGGGCAGTACGGCGCGTTTGAAGCCGAGCTTGGCCGCTTCCTTGAGCCGGGCCGGGGTCTGTGCCACCGGACGGATCACGCCGGAGAGCGAGATCTCGCCGAAATAGACGGCATCGGTGGGTAACTGCGCATTAACCAGGGACGATACCAGTGCGGCTGCGGCGGCCATGTCGGCCGCCGGCTCGTGGATGCGCAGGCCGCCCGCGACGTTCAGATAGACGTCGTGGCCGGACAGTTTGACCCCGCAATGGGCCTCCAGCACCGCCAGCACCATCGAGAGCCGGCTCTGGTCCCAGCCGACCACGGCCCGCCGCGGGGTGCCGAGCGAGGTCGGGGCCACAAGCGCCTGCAATTCGACCAGGACGGGCCTCGTACCCTCGATGCCCGCAAAGACTGCGGTGCCGGGCGTGCCGAGATCGCGCTCGGACAGGAACAGCTCGGAAGGGTTGGTGACCTCGCGCAGGCCAAGGCCGGTCATCTCGAACACGCCGATCTCGTCGGTCGGGCCGAAACGGTTCTTCACGGCGCGCAGGATGCGGAATTGCTGCGAGCCTTCGCCCTCGAACGACATCACCGCGTCGACCATGTGCTCGACGACGCGAGGGCCCGCGATCTGGCCGTCCTTGGTGACGTGGCCGACCAGGATGATGGCAGCGCCGGTTTTCTTGGCGAAACGAATGAGGGCCTGTGCCGAGGCGCGCACCTGCGTCACCGTGCCGGGCGCCGATTCCACCGTGTCCGTCCACATGGTCTGGATCGAGTCGATCACGATCAGCCGCGGGACCGCGCCGTCCGACAGCGTCGAGACGATGTCTTCCACCGATGTCTCTGCGGCGAGCTGCACCGGCGCGTCGGACAGGCCGAGCCGCTCGGCGCGCAGCCGAACCTGGGCGATGGCTTCTTCGCCGGAGATGTAGACGATGCGGTGGCCGGCGCGCGCCATCATGCTGGTCGCCTGCGTCAACAGCGTCGACTTGCCGATGCCGGGATCGCCGCCGACCAAGAGCACCGAGCCGCGGACGAAGCCGCCACCGGTGACGCGGTCGAGCTCGGTCATCCCCGACGACAGGCGCGGCGCGTCCGGGCTCTTGCCGGCAAGGCTCTCGAGGGCGAACGTCCGGCCTTTGCGCTTGGAGCGGATCGACACCGGGACGCTACCGCTGGTGTCTTCTTCCGCGAGCGTATTCCACTCGCCGCAGGACTCGCATTTGCCCTGCCAGCGGTTATAGGCCGCGCCGCAGTTCTGGCAGACGAAGGAAAGCGTGTTCTTGGCCATGGGGACAGCGAGTCGGAGGGGTTTCGGGCCTGCTGATAGCACGGAACGGAGGGCGGACAGAGCGACCCGCGCCGCCAAATATGGCAATTCAGCGCGTCCGATACACCCTTTGTTAGCTCTGCGCCGCGGCACTAGGCCGGACTTTGCCAAATGTTAGCGGACGCAGGCCCAGTTTCGGAACCGAGACGGGATGGCGAAACAAATGACTGTAGTCTTGCGCATATTGCTCGCGATGAGCATGGCCTGCGGCGTTCTGATGCCGCCTGGCGGCGCTGTTGCGGCGGACGCCAAGCGTCTCAACATCGTTTTCGTCAACCCCGGCAAGACCGGCGAGGTCTATTGGGACATGGTCGCGCAGACCATGCAGGCCGCCGGCCGCAAGCTCGACGCGCATATCGAGGTGCTGACCAGCGAGCGGAATTACCGCACCATGCAGGAGCTGGGCTTCGGCGTGGTCGCGCGCGCTGACAAGCCCGATTTCCTCATCCTCTCGAACGAGGAATCCGCCGCCGTTCCGATCCTGGAGGCGGCCGAGGCCGCCGGCGTCAAGTCGCTGCTGCTCTCGAACACGCTGATCGGCGATGACGCGACTCGCCTTGGCCCGCCGCGCCAGAAGCTGAAGACTTGGCTCGGCGATATCACGACCGATCTTCAGACCGCGGGGGCGCGGATGGCGAACGCCCTGATCGCCACCGCGCGCGCCGAGAAATGGCAGAGCGCCGACGGCAAGATCCACATTCTCGGCATCGGCGGTGACGAGATCACCCCGTCCTCGATCGCCCGCAATGCCGGCCTCAAGCTCGCCGTCGAGGCTGCGCCCGATGTGGTGGTGGACCGCATGCTGTTCGCCAACTGGACGCAGTCCGAGGCCGAGCGGGTCACCGCGAACTATCTGGGCTGGGCCTCGCGCAAGGAGATCAGGCCGGCCGGCATCTGGGCCGGAAACGATCCGATGGCGCTCGGCGCGCTGCGCGCGGCGATCGCTGCCGGCCTCACGCCCGGCCGGAACATCCAGGTGGCCGGCCTCAACTGGTCCGACGACGCGCTGCGCGAGATCAAGGCGGGCCATCTGCTCCTGAGCGACGGTGGGCATTTCCTGCTCGGCGGCTGGTCGATCGTTCTCCTGCGCGACTATGCCGACGGCTGCGATTTCGCGGCCGCATCTCCGCGCGTCGAGGTCAAGACATCCGCGATCACGCGCGACAATCTGGTTTCGGTCGGCGACCTCATCCGGGTGCGCGCCTTCGACCGCATCGACTTCACGCGGTTCAGGGCGACGCCGGGACGCTGTGGGGAGTACGATTTCTCGATCGACGCGCTAATCTCGTCGCTGGCGCCAGTGGAAGGCACCGCCGATTGATGCAAAACGAGGACGACATGACCGATCGGGACCGCAGCGCCCAGGCCGTGCCGCCGCGTCTGCGCTCGGTCGTTCGCGCGATGATCTGGGCCACCGTGCCGGTTCTGCTGCTGGTGCAATTGCTCGCCTCTGCCGGCGTCGAGGCTTCGAGCTTCTGGTCGCAGATCCGGCAGCTCGATGCCCGCATGGCCCGCGTCGCCGAGAGCCGGGCCGAGCTGATCGCCGAGCCGCTCTGGAAGATGCGTTACGACCAGGTCACGGGCGTGCTGAACGAGATCATGCACGACGAGACCATCGCCGCGGCGGCCGTCTACGACGACACCGGCGTTGCGATTGCCCGCGTGGTGGCGCGTCCTTCGGAGCAGGGGGTTGCGGAGGTCTCGCGTCCGATCCACTACAGCAACGGCAACATGTCGGTGCAGGCCGGCCGCATCGCGATCGCCTATTCCCGTGCGGCGCTGTATGCGGATGCGGGCAGCCGGCTGGTGCTGCTGCTGGTCGTCGGCCTGCTCGCAACGCTCGCCACCCTGATCGCGATGCGGATATCCGCCAACATCTTCATCGGCAGGCCGCTGGCGGCGATGATGTCGGCGATCCAGCGCAGCAAGCAGGATGGCCGTGCCTATCCGGCGGACGTCAAATCCTCCAACGAATTCGGCCAGCTCGCCCGCGCCTTCAACGCCATGCAGCACACGACGTCGGGAGCGCTCGACCGGCTCGGGCACATGGCCGCGCACGATCCGCTGACGGGCCTGCCCAATCGCCGCTCGCTGTCCGAGCAGCTGCTGTCGCTGAGCAACGATGCCGGCTCGCCGGACTCGCTGATCGCGTTCTGCTTCATCGATCTCGACGACTTCAAGGGCATCAACGACACCTTCGGTCATGATGCCGGCGACAAGTTCCTGGTCCACATCTCCGAGCGTCTGCTTGCGGCAGTCGAGCCGCAAGACTGGGTGGCGCGGCTTGGCGGCGACGAGTTCGTGGTGATCCGTCCCGAGGTCAGCAACGCGGCGACCGCGCAGGCGTTCGCGCGCCAGCTGCTGGACGCGATCTCCGAGCCGATCCGGCTGCACGACAAGCAGGTGGTGCCGCGCGCCAGCATCGGCCTTGCCGTGCGCCGCGCCGGCGACCCTGAATTGTCGCATTTGCCGGCGCTTGCCGACATCGCGCTCTACCACGCCAAGAGCAAGGCGCCCGGCACGGTCGCCGTGCTGGACGAAGCACTTCAGCGCGACTATCGCCGCCGCAGGGACCTCGAGCTCGCCGTTCCCGCAGGCTTCGCCGAGGGGCAGTTCGAGGTCTGGTATCAAAGCCAGGTCGACCTCGAGAGCCAGGCCGTCGTCGGGCTCGAGGCGCTCATTCGCTGGCGCCACCCTGAACATGGCGTGATCGGCCCCGGCGAATTCCTGCCGCTGATCGAGCGCAGCGGCAACAATACGCGGCTGACGCGCTATGTGCTGACCGATGCCTGCCGGGCGCTGCAGCTTCTGGCCGCCGCCGGCAGGCCGCAGATCCGGATCGCGATCAACCTGCCGCCGTCCGAGCTCGCCGACCATTCGCTCGCCGCCGAGCTGCGCGCGACCTGCGCGCGCTTCGATGTCGCGCCATCGTCGCTGGAGCTCGAGATCACCGAGGGCTCGCTGATCAACAACATTGCCAGTGCCTCCGAGACGCTGCACCGGTTGCGGCGCCTCGGCGCCACCATCGCGCTGGACGATTTCGGCACCGGATACAGCTCGCTCGCGCATCTCAGGCGCTTTCCGCTGGACAAGGTCAAGATCGACAAGGCGTTCATCAGCGAGATCCCCGATAGCGCCGAAGACAAGGCGATCGTCGGCGTCATCGCATCGCTCGCCGGCACGCTGGGGCTGACGCTCGTCGCCGAAGGCATCGAGCGGGCCGAGCAGGCGCGGGCGATGCGCGAGATGGGCGTGACGCTGGGGCAGGGCTATCTCTATCACCGGCCGCAGCCGCTCGAGGCCGTGCTGCAATGGCTCGAGAGACAAGCGGTGCCCGAGCGGCGTGTCATTGCCGAGAGTCCCTCGATCGCGCCGGAATTTGCCGCCTGAGGGCTGCTTACGACTGCGCCGCGTTCCAGAGCATCGAGAGCCCGGCCGCGATCATGATCGCGTCCATCAGAAGGCGGAACATCTCGGGCTTCAGGTGCAGCACGAAGCGTTTGGCGATGAAGGCGCCTGACATCAGCGAGGCGCCGGCGATCAGGCCCTTGATGAATACGTCACTGGTGAGCGCGCCGAACCGTTCGAAGGTCACGGACTTCGCGAAGTAAAGGCCGAGCGAGGAGGCCGCTTCGGTGGCGAGGAAGGCGCCCTTGGACAGGCCGTAGAACAGGAACAGCGGCACGCTGAGCGGGCCGGTCGAGACCACGATGCCAGTGAGATAGCCGATGACCGCGCCCCCGATCGCGAGGTGCCAGAGATTGGCCTTGAGGTCATGCCGTGCCAGGGCGTGCCGCACCGGCACCATCGCAATCAGGAAACTTCCGATGGCAAGGTCGACGGCGTGCGAGGGCAGCGCCAGCAGGGTGCGCGCGCCGAGTGCTGCGGCCGGAATGCCCGTCACCGAATAAGCCAAGCAGGCCCGCCAGTCGACCTCGCGCCACCACGCCAGGATCCGCGAAAAGTTCGCCATCACGGAGGCGACCGCCATGATGGGCACCGCTTCCTTCGGCCCGTAGGCATAGACCAGCACCGGCATCAGCATGATCGACGACCCCGTGCCGACGATGCCTGAGATGGTGCCGGCGATCAGGCCGACGGTGAGGACGAAAAGAAAGGCCAAGGGCAGGGGCTCCGGGAATCGGAGCACTGTAGCCGCGGACGACGCTAAGCGAGAGACGGAATCTTCGCCCGCACCGGCATGCCGGCCTGCGCCCCCGGCGTGAGACACTTCTGGGCCGCCGCTTCGCACCCGACCTGGAGCGCGCTTTGCAGCGGAACCTTCTCGTGGACCATCGCCGCAAACGCACCGACAAAGGTGTCGCCGGCCCCTGTCGTGTCCACTGGCGTGATGCGCGGGGCGGGCGCGTGCAAACGGGTTCCGTTCGCTGCGACAGCCAAGGCGCCCTGCGCGCCGGCGGTGACGATGCAGGTGAGGTCACCCGTCCTGGCCAGGTCCGCGGCTGCAGCTTCGTAACCGGACGGCGCGAGGCCGATGGCGACTGCGGCGTCCATTGCCTCGTGCTCGTTGAGGAGAAGATAGTCAGTGACGCCGAGAAGCTCGGACACCATCTCGCGCGTCATCTTGTCCGGGACAGGCGCGAGGTTCCAGATGACGGTGCCCGAGGCCGATGTCGTTCGCCGTGCGGCTTGCAGCGCCTGTGCAAACGGCACCTCCATCTGAAGCACGAGCACCATGTCAGTGCCAAGGAGCGCGGCGGGCAGGTCTGCGGCATTCGCGGCCATGTTGGCGCCGCTCGCTACAGTGATCGCATTCTCGCCGGCCTGATCGACCGTGATGAAGGCGCAGCCGGTCGGCTCGTCGGCCCTGACGACGAGACCGGTGTCGACACCGTTTGACTTGAGGTTCTCGATCGCGCTGTCGCCGAATCCGTCCTGGCCGACGCGGCCCGCCATGCGGACCTGTCCCGGCCGCGCAATCCGTGCGGCGGCGACGGCCTGGTTGGCGCCCTTGCCGCCGAAATGCGTCTGGTAGGACGGCGCGAGCACCGTCCGGCCGGCGCCGGGAATGACCGGGACCTGCGCGACCAGATCGATGTTGAGCGACCCGAACACCAGGATCATGAGGGGACGTCAGCCTTGCTCGTCCATGACGCGCAGCTTCTCGACGCGGCGGCGGAAATCCTCGTCGGTGGAGAATTCGGCCGAGAGATAGGACGAGACGAGGTCTACGGCGAGCCAGGCGCCAACGATCTGTGCGCCGATGCACATGACGTTGACGTCGTCATGCTCGACGCTCTGATGGGCTGAGTGGACGTCGTGGCAGACCGCGGCGCGGATGCCCTTCATCTTGTTGGCGGCGATCGAGGCGCCGACGCCGGTGCCGCACACCATGATGCCGCGTGCGGCTTCGCCCGAGGTCACCTTCTGCGCCACGGCCCGCGCGATGTCGGGGAAGTCCACCGGTTTGTCATCATAGGAGCCGACGTCGACGATGTCGTGGCCGAGCTTGCGGATGTGGTCGATGACGGTCTGCTTGAGCGGCCAGCCGGCGTGGTCGGATCCGATGACGAGACGCATGTGATGTCCTTCTTGATATTTGTATTGGCCGTGACAGCCGAACAGCGGCTGTCACGGATTCTCTATGGTTCAGCTGCGCATGTCCGGCGGCAGCTCGACGCCGTGGAATTTCTTGTAGATTGCGTTGAGCTTGCCGTTCTTGACGTTCTCGGTGATCCAGGCGTTGAGCTTGTCCATCAGCCGTTGCTCGCCCTTCTTCAGGCCGATCGCGAGGTCGAAGGTCGCCAGCGGAATCCGAGACTCGAACACGCGCGAGGGGTTCTTCACGCCGATCTGATTGATGATCGTCGCCGACGAGGCGACGCAGTCGACCTGGCCGGACACGGCCGCGGTCACCATGGTGGCGTCGTCGTCGTAGCGGGCGATCTTGAGGTCCTTGTCCTTCATGTTGGACAGAGTGGTGTCCTGCGTGGTGCCGCGCGAGACGCCGATGGACTTGTCCTTCAGGTCCGGCCAGTCCTTCACGGTCGACGACTTCAGGCAGCCGACGTCGGATTGCAGCGTCGCATAGCGCTTGGTGAAGTCGATGACTTTGGCGCGCTCGGCCGTCACGGACAGGGTCGAGATGATGATGTCGGCCTTGCCGGTGAGGACGTTGGGGATGCGTGTTGCGCCGGTGGTCTGGATGAATTCGAGCTCGAGCCCCCAGTCCTTGGCGAGCAGCTGGGCGACTTCGACGTCCGAGCCGGTCGGCTTCATGCTCGAATCCATCATGCCCGAGGGCGGGATGGCGAGATCGGTCGAGATGCGGATCTTCTTCGCCTGCGTGATGTCGTCGAGCAGGTCGGCCGATGCCGGCGTGGCCGCCATCATGATGAGGCCGCACAAAGCCGCGGCGGTGCCCAGCAACGTCTTGTTTGTCATTCTTGGTTCTCCTCTCCCTGTTATGATTTTAGATTTCCCGTGCCCACGAATTGCGTGAGCTCGGGGGTCGTCGGCGATGTCAGGATCGAGGCGGGTCCGGTCTCGTGGACCCTGCCGCGATGCATGAAGACGATGCGGTCGGCGATACCCTTGGCAAAGCCCATCTCGTGGGTGACCATCACCATGGTCATGCCGTCGGCTGCCAATTGTTCGATCACCTTCAGCACTTCGGCTGTGAGCTCGGGATCCAGCGCAGAGGTGACCTCGTCGAACAGCATGACCTTCGGCTGCATCGCCAGCGAGCGAGCAATCGCCGCGCGCTGCTGCTGACCGCCGGAGAGCTGTTCGGGATAGGCGTGCAGCTTCTCTTCGAGCCCGACCTGCGCCAGCACTTTTCGGGCTAGGTCCTTGGCCTGCGAGGAGGCCATGCCCTTCACGGCGCAGGGTGCAAGCGTGATGTTCTGCTCGATCGTGAGGTGTGGAAACAGATTGTAGCTCTGGAACACGATGCCGACGTCCTGACGCAGTGCGCGCAGATCGACGTCGGGACGGTCGACCCGATGTCCGCACACGACGATCTCGCCACCATCGACCTTCTCGAAGCGGTCGATGCAGCGCAGCGCCGTGCTCTTGCCGGAGCCGGAGCGGCCGATCAGGGCCAGCACTTCGCCGCGCTCGACGGCAAAGGAGACGCCATCGAGCACCCGGAGCGGCCCAAAGCTCTTCTGCACGTCGCGGAGCGACACGATCGGTTCGGAGGAGAGATTCTGCTGCATATCAGGCCGGTGCAAGGTTGGACCTGCCACGTCCCATCCGCCGTTCCAGCCTCTGGCTGAACAGGGAGAGGGGATAGCACATGGCGAAATAGGTGACGGCGATGATGGCGTAGATGGCGAACGGCTCGAACAGCGAGTTGTTGACGATCTGGCCCGAGCGCATCAGCTCGACGAAACCGACGACGGAGGCGAGCGATGTGTTCTTGATGATCTGCACCATGAAGCCGACCGTGGGCGGCGTCGCGATGCGGATCGCCTGCGGCAGGATCACTTTCATCATGCGCTGGGTCCGGCTCAGCGCGAGGCCCTCGGCAGCCTCCCATTGTGGTTTCGGCACCGACTGAATGCAGCCGCGCCAGATCTCGCCGAGATAGGCGGCGACATAGAGCGTCAGTGAGGCGCCGGCGGCCGTCAGCGGCGAGACCTTGAGGCCGATCGCCGCGAGGCCGAAATAGCCGAGGAAAAGGATGACGAGCAGCGGCGTGCCCTGGACGAGCTGGACATAGACGGCGCTGGCGATCCGCACCGGTTTGAGCGGTGAGATCCGCGCCAGCGCGATCACGAAACCGACGATGCCGCCGCCGATCAGTGCGATCACCGAAAGGCCGATGGTCCACAGCGCGCCCTGGCCGAGGAATATCAGATGATTGATGTTGAGGTGTCCGCCCATGATCATCTCACAGCGGCGTGCCGAGCCGGCGACGACGCGGAAACAGCGCGAGGCCGAGGCCCCAGAAGCCGGCGCGCATCACCAGCGACAGGATGACGTAGAGCACGGCGACGATGATGTAGGTCTCGAACGCGCGATAGGTGTCCGACTGGATGTAGTTGGCGACGGCGGTGAGCTCTTCCGCCGAGATCTGCGAGCACACCGACGAGGCCAGCATCAGCAGCACGAATTGGCTGGTCAGCGCCGGATAGACCTTCTCGACCGCCGGCAACAGGATGATGTGCCAGTAGATTTGCAGCCGCGACAGCGCCAGTCCCTCGGCCGCCTCGATCTGTCCACGCGGGATCGCCTCGAAGCCGGCGCGCATGATCTCGGCGGTGTAGGCGCCGACGTTGATCGTCAGCGCCGCCACGGCCACGGTGAAGGCGGAGAATTTCAGGCCGAGGCTGGCGAGGCCGAAATAGACCAGGAAGATCTGGACCAGTAGCGGCGTGTTGCGGATCGCCTCGACGTAGACTTTGCACGCTCCGGCGATCAGCGAACTCCGCGAGCCGCGGCCGACAGCTGCGAGCGTGCCGATCAGAGCGCCCAGCACGGTCGCGAAGAAAGCCAACTCGAGCGTCAGCGCAGCGCCAGCCAAGAAACTTGGCCAACGCTCCATCACTGCGGGAAAGTCGAGTTGGAGGCTCATCGTATCAGCTTCGGCCGGTCGTCTGGTTGGTCATGCGGTCGTAGACGCGGAACAGCGCCTGGTTGCCGTTGCTGCCTTCGCCATGGGCGCGGGCGTCGACATATTGGCTGGTGACGAGTGCGGTGCCGGGCAGGGGCACGTTGAGAGCCTGCGCGTGCTCCTGCACGAGGCGAAGGTCCTTGAGCTGCAGATCGATGCGGAAGCCCGCGGAGACGTCGCCCGCAATCATTGCGGGGCCGAGCTTGTCGAGCATCCAGGAGGCAGCGGAGCCACCGAGCAGCACCCGGCGCAGCAGATCGAGGTCGAGGCCCGAAGCGCGGCCGAGCGCTAGTGCCTCGCAGATCGCCTGGATGTTGATGCCGCAGATCAGCTGATTGCAGAGCTTGACCGTTTGCCCGGCGCCCGATGCGCCGACATGCGTGATGGTCGTGCCCATCGCCCGGAAGAACGGCTCGGCCTTGGCGAACGCGTCAGCATCGCCGCCAGCCATGATCGAGAGCGCGGCGTTCTTGGCGCCTACCGGCCCGCCTGAGACCGGCGCGTCGATGAAGCTGACACCGGCTTTTTGCAAGTCGGCATGGATGCGGCGGACCGCGACCGGCGAGATCGTGCTCATGTCGACGATGAGCTTGCCGGGTGGGGGAGACCTCAAAAGGCCTTGCTCGCCGTAAATGGTCGCCTCGACATGGGGTGTGTCGGGCAGCATGGTGATGACGATGTCGGCACCTTGAGCGGCATCGGCGGGGCCCGCGGCGCGCGTCGCGCCTTCCATGACGCTGTCGGCCAGGGCAGCATCATTGAGATCGAAGGCGCGCACGGCATGGCCGGCCATCAGCAGGTTGCGCACCATCTCGCGGCCCATCGTGCCGATGCCGATGAAGCCCACATTGCCCTTGTCGTTCCGTCCCATGTCCTCAGTCCGTTTCTTGGTTGGTCTGCGATCAGCGTGAGGCGCTGGTCTTGTCGATGTCGCCGACGACGGCGCGCCTGCGGTATTCGTCACCGATGGCGAAATGCTTGCGCAGCGTGGCGTCGGCGCGTTCTGGATCGCGCGCGATGACGGCTTCGAAGATGCGGCGGTGGTCGTCGATCAGATAGGTTTTCATCGACGGGAAGGCCTGCACCAGTTCGCGGCGGCTGCGATGCGAATGCGTAAGGAGGCCCGCCATCGAGCTGTGCAAAACGGAAAGCGTTTCCGAATGTGACGCCACGACGATGGCGCGGTGGAATTCGAAGTCGGCCATGCCGCCGGCATCGGCCTCGTCGATCGTCTCGCCGATCTTCGCGAGCGCGCGCTGCAGGCGCTCGAAATCGGCAATGTTGGCGCGCTCGCAGGCGAGGCGGATCGCCTGGCATTCGATCGCGACGCGCGCCTGCATGACGTCGTCAAGCATGTCCGCTTGCTGGGCCAGCGCGAAGGTGAAGAAGTCGTTCAGCACCGAGACGTCCGGCCGGGTCACGACGGTGCCGATGCGGTCGCGGATCTCGACGATGCCGAGCACGGTCAGGGCGCGCAGCGCCTCGCGGACGATCGGCCGGCTGACGCCAAGCAGGGTTGCGAGCTCGCGCTCGGAGATCAGGCGGTCGCCGGGCTTGAGCGAGCCCGCGAGCAGGCGCTCGCGCAAGAAGGCGAACACCTTTTCGAACCCTTTTTCGCCTTCGGTGGCGCGCTTGAGCTCCATCCCCATCCCGCTTTGGTCTGATCTTGGTCAGACCAGTAGGCTAACCAGAGTGATGGCGTCAAGGGCCTTGG
Source organism: Bradyrhizobium sp. B117 (assembly GCF_038969555.1). NCBI lineage: Bacteria > Pseudomonadati > Pseudomonadota > Alphaproteobacteria > Hyphomicrobiales > Nitrobacteraceae > Bradyrhizobium > Bradyrhizobium sp. B117. The sequence goes on along the minus strand of NZ_CP152414.1, from coordinate 5,803,659 downwards.
TTAATGGCTGATGTCTCAGCACTGCCCAATCCGACCGGTTCCCCGGCCTGATCCTTAGAATTTGAAGCGTATTGATCGGAGCGCTCGCTCAAAGAATTTGAGGTCCGCGATGCCCGATCACCACTCCTTCTCCGCGCTCGACCGCCATGCGGTGCTCGGCGGATCCGACAACGGCTTTCCCTGGTACGCCGGCGCGATGCTCGCGTTTGAGACGAGCGAAGTGGTGCGGCTGCGCTGCGAGAAGCTCAGCCATGGCGACGAGGCGGCCGGGCAGGAGGCCGTGCTGATGGTGAGCGAGAAGATCGCCGCGGCCTTCGAGGCGGCAGCCAACCTGCTCGCAGGGGCAACGCCGGCGGCCATCATCCAGCGTTACCGCGAGCATGTGGCCGCGAACGCCAGGCGGCTGTCTGCCAACTGAACTTTCCGGGCAGGGTTTTGCTGCTGAGAGCATGTTGGCAGCAGGGGCCGGCTACGACCATCTCCTGACAAAACGGGGAGCGGGTCATGCCGATCGAGGCAAGCTGTCATTGCGGTGAGACGGTATTCGAGGTGACGGAGGCGCCCGTCAGCGTCACCCGCTGCACCTGTTCGCTTTGCGCCAAGCGCGGCGCGCTGTGGGCCTATTACACGCCGGCGCAGTTTCGCCTGCTGTCACCGGCTGACAACGTCGCGACCTATCTCTGGGGCAGTCGCACCGTCAAACATCATTTCTGCGCCAATTGCGGCTGCGGCACCTATTCGGAGTCGCCGGACTGGTCGAGCGGCAAGCCCGATTTCGACAATCCCAAGGTCGCGGTGAATGCGCGCCTGTTCGACGATTTCGATCTCGACGCCGTGCCGGTCAACATGATCGACGGTAAGAATTTGTGGTGAGCATGCGGGGCGACGCATGTGTGCCGCGCGCCCCCGTCCTCTTGAGGCGGTTTTGAAAAGCTGATTTGGTTCCGGCCCGACAGAAAGGGGAGGAAGCCATGATGCGTCTTTTTGCGCGAGTGATGCTCGCAATGTGTCTGGTCGTTGTGGCCGGCCTCAATGCGCAGGCACAGACCAAGCCGAAGGTCACCTCGCTCGGACCAGACTTTCCCAAGGCCGCGCTGTTCGTCGGCAACAGCTTCTTCTACTACAACAACGGCATGCCCGGGCATCTCACCTTCATGGAGCGGGCAGCCGATGCCGAGAACAAGGCGGCCTATCGCAACACCATGGCGACGATCGGTGGTTCCGGCCTCGACTGGCACGACATGGACAATCTGCTGCGACCCGGCGGTCTCGGTGCGTATTCCTTCGACGACCAGAACAACGTGGTCTTCAACAAGCCGGGCAAGCAATACGACGCTGTGGTGATGATGGATTGCAGCCAGTGCCCGATCCATCCGCAGCTGAAGGACGCGTTCACGACCTTCGCGAAGAAGGACAGCGAGATCGTCCGTGCCCATGGCATGCGGCCGGTGTTTTTCATGTCCTGGGCCTACGCCGACAAGCCGGAGATGACGGAAGGGTTGGCCGAGGCCTATACGATCGCCGGCAACGCAAACGATGCGCTGGTCATTCCCGCAGGTCTTGCCTTCGCGCGTGTCCGCAAGCTCCAGCCCGAGCTCAATCTCTATGCGCCCGACAAGCGGCATCCGAGTCCCGCCGGCACGTATCTGGCAACCTGCGTGACACTGGCCGCGCTGACGGGACGCTCGCCGGTCGGCAATTCCTACACGATGGGGCTCGATGCGGAGACGACCCAGCTGCTGCAAAAGGCGGCGTGGGATACGGTGCAGGAATATTACGGGCGCTGATTGAATCGTGCGATCAATCGTAGGGTGGGCAAAGGCGCACTTGCGCCGTGCCCACCATCTGTTTGCGTAAGCGAATTTGGTGGGCACGCTTCGCTTTGCCCACCCTGCGAGATCTTCGTCACCTCGTTTATTTCAGCACCACCCATGCCGGCGCATGATCACTCGCGCCTTCCTCGCCGCGCACCTTCTTGTCGACACCGGCCTTCGCCAGGCGTGAGACGAGGGCAGGGCTGAGCAGGAGATGATCGAGCCGCAGGCCCGCATCGCGCGGCCAGCGATTTCGCTTGTAATCCCAGAACGTGTAGATGCGTTTCTCAGGGTGCCGCTCGCGGATCGCATCGCACCAGCCTTGCGCGACGAGCGAGGCGTAGGCCGCGCGGCTCTTCGGCTGGATCAGCGCATCCTTGTCCCATGAGCGGGTCGGATAGATATCGATCTCCGTCGGCGCGACGTTGTAATCGCCGGCGAGCACCACGGGCAGTTCCTGCTTGATGAAGGTTTTGGCGTGGCGCTTGAGCCGTGCGAACCAGTCGAGCTTGTAGTCGAATTTCGGTCCTGGCTGCGGATTGCCGTTGGGCAAGTAAATGCTCGTGACGATGATTCCGCGCACGGCGGCCTCGATATAGCGGGCTTCGTGATCCCCCGCCTTTCCCGGTAGCCGGTCTCGCGTCAGCACAGGCTCGGCGTTGCGGGCGAGGATGGCGACGCCGTTCCAGGTCTTCTGTCCACACCACACTGCGCCGTAGCCGGCCTTTTCGATCGCGGCCGCCGGAAATTCGCCATCACTCGCCTTCAATTCCTGAAGCGCGACGACATCGGGCTTCGCTGCGCGCATCCAAGCCAACAGATTGGGCAGGCGGCGGTTGACGTTGTTGATGTTGAATGTCGCAATCTTCATGTAGAGCTATCGGCTCCTGCCTTCCGTCACCGGAGATACAATGTCCAAGTTGAGCTTTGCCGCCATCGTCGTCGCCGTCGCATTCTCCGGTGTCGCTTCGGCACAATCGTCCGATCCGCGCGGTGCGTGCAAGGCGGACTATGACAAATTCTGCGCCGGCATCGCGCCGGGCGGCGGCAAGATCATCGCCTGCCTCGAGGCCAAGCGCGGTCAGCTCAGCGCCACCTGCAAGGCGGCGCTCGACAGCCGGAAGAAGTAGGCAGCGAGAGTTCAGCTCGGCAGCGGCGGCGGACTTGTCGGCTGCTCGATCGGCGGCGGCGAGGGCGGCTGCTCGGCCGCCTGCGTGGGCTCCGGCTTTGCCAGCGGCTCCACCACGTTGCCGCCCTTGTAGACGCGGGCGTAGCGGTGGCCGAGGCTGGTCAGCACCTCATAGCCGATCGTGCCGAAATGATGCGCGAGCTCGTCGACGGTGATGCCTTCGCCGAGCAGCGTCACCATGTGGCCGCGCCGCGCCGCGTTCGGCGGCAGATCGGTGATGTCGACCGCGATCAGGTCCATGGAGATGCGGCCCGCGACCGGGCAGCGCTTGCCCGCCACGATCACCTCGGCGCCGCGGGTGCCGTCATTGGAGCTGGCGGCGCGGAAATAGCCGTCGGCATAGCCGACCGCGACGATCGCCAGCTTCGTCGGCCGCCGCGCGGTCCAGGTGCCGCCATAGCCGACGCTCTCGCCGCGCTCGACATTGCGGACCTGCACGATGCGCGCCTTGAGATCCACGACCGGCTGCATCGGATTGTCGGCCTCCGGCGTCGGGTTGACGCCGTAGAGCGCTGCGCCCGGCCGCACCATGTCGAACTGGAAGGGCGCCCCTAAGAAGATGCCGGACGAATTGGCGAGCGCCGCCGGCACGCCCGCGAACTCGCTGGCGATGCCGCGGAAGGCCGCGAGCTGTCTTGCATTGACCGGGCTGTTGAGCTGCTCGGCTGAAACCAGATGGCTCATCACCAGCGTGATGCCGTGATCGCCGGCATTGATGCGGGGGATGATGGCCTGCGCTTCCGACAGCGTCAGTCCCAGCCTGTTCATCCCGGTGTCGATGTGGATTGCAACGCCGCCGTTCCAGCCGGTGCGGCGGCAGAACACGTCCCACTCGGCGAGCTCGTTGAGATCGCCGATGACAGGGCGGCAGTTGATCTTGGCGTAGTGCTCGCCGGTGTTCTGGAAGTAGCCGCCGAGCACGTAGAGCGCGGCCTCCGGCACGGCTTCCCGCACCTTGCGCGCTTCCTCGATGGTGGCGACGAAGAAGGTCTTGCAGCCGGCCTTGCTCAGGGCGCGCGCAACCTGCTCGGCGCCGCAACCATAGGCGTCGGCCTTGATCACCGCCGAGCATTCGGCCGGCACCGCCGTCTTCTCGAGCTTGCGCCAGTTGGCGATGATCGCGTCGAGATCGACGGTGAGCACGCCGCCATAGGCTGCGAGCGCGGCAGCCTGGTTGGCCTCCGCGGAGAGAAGGCCGGTTTGCGGGATCATTTTCGGGTCGGACGCCATTGTCATGGCGCCGTTTTACGCAAGAGGCAGGTCTGGTTCAAGGAACTCAGTAGTCGTTGCCGCTGCGAGCGGGCAACTGACTGTCAGGAGCAAGGTCGCCGAACCGCGTGACCGAGGCTTCGAAGGCCAGGTCGACGGTGCCTGTCGGGCCGTGGCGCTGCTTGCCGATGATGACTTCGGCCTTGCCGTGCGCAAGACTCATGTCAAGCTGCCACTTCTCGTGTTCAGGCGTGCCCGGGCGGGGCTCCTTCATCGCGAGGTAATATTCCTCGCGGTAAACGAACAGCACGACGTCGGCGTCCTGCTCGATTGATCCGGATTCACGCAAGTCGGAGAGTTGCGGCCGCTTGTCGTCGCGCGATTCAACCTGTCGTGAAAGCTGCGACAGCGCGATCACGGGAACGTTGAGCTCCTTGGCCAGCGCCTTCAGGCTGGTCGTGATCTCCGTGATTTCCTGCACGCGGCTATCGCTGGCGCGCTTGCCTGAGCCGGACAAGAGCTGGATGTAGTCGATCACGAGCAGATCGAGGCCCTTCTGCCGCTTGAGCCGGCGCGCGCGCGCCATCAGTTGCGCGATCGACAGACCGCCGGTCGCGTCGACATAGAACGGCAGCGATTGCAGCTCGATCGAGACCTGGCGGATCTTCTCGAAATCGGCCTCCGAGATGCCGCCGCGGCGGATGTGAGAGGAGGGGATGCCGGTGCGCTCGGCCACGATACGCGTGGCGAGCTGGTCGGCCGACATTTCGCAGGAGAAGAAGCCGATCACGCCGCCATTGGCCGCCTTCATGGTGCCGTCGGCCTGGAGCTCGCCGACATAGGCCTGCGCGACGTTGTAGGCGATGTTGGTCGCCAGCGACGTCTTGCCCATGCCGGGGCGTCCCGCGACGATGATGAGGTCGGAGTGCTGCAGGCCGCCCATCTTGGTGTCGAGGTCCCGCATGCCCGTCGAGATGCCGGACAGCTTTCCGTCGCGCTGGAACGCCTTCGCCGCGAGATCGACCGCGACCGTCAGCGCCTGTGAGAATTTCTGGAAACCGCCGTCGTAGCGGCCGGATTCGGCGAGTTCGTAGAGGCGGCGCTCGGCGTCCTCGATCTGTGCCCGCGGCGCGAAGTCGACCGGCGCGTCATAGGCGACATTGACCATGTCCTCGCCGATGCCGATCAGGTCGCGGCGCAGCGCGAGGTCATAGATGGTGCGGCCGTAGTCCTGGGCGTTGATGATGGTGGTGGCTTCCGCCGCGAGCCGCGCCAGATATTGCCCGATGGTCATGCCGCCGACATCGGTGTCGGCGGGCAGGAACGTCTTGAGCGTCACGGGCGTCGCGATCTTGCCCATCCGGATCAGGCTGCCGGCGGTCTCGAAGATGGTCTGGTGCAACGGCTCGAAATAATGCTTCGGCTCCAGAAAGTCGGAGACACGATAGAAGGCGTCGTTGTTGACCAGAATCGCGCCCAGAAGGCTCTGTTCAGCCTCGATATTATGCGGCGCGCTCCGATAGGCGGGAGTTCCAGGCTCGGGCGCAAGTTTCAGGACGTTCGAATCAGTCAGGGCCATGGTCGAGCGATAGCAATTTTCTTGGGCGGATGCGGGGCCGGGATAAAGCGCCGCCGCAGCCCAAAGCGGAAGCAAAAGCTCGTCGCTATCAACCGATCTTAATAGCGGTGGATGATTAGCGGCCGCAGCATGCGCCGTGCTTGACGGATTTGCGGAACCCCGCCGGCTGCGTTCGCAGCCGCGCTACGGAAGAATCCGGATGACATGAACCTTATGGGGGAGGGCGCAGACCTATTCAGACGCGTACCGAACGAGGCCCGCCCGGGAGCCTTCGGCTCGGGTTCAGACCAGCAGGAGGTACACCAGCGCAACCAGGGCCGCTCCGACGCCGGTGGCAATCAGGGCGTAATCCGTACGGAGGCCGTCCTGCACGTCGAATGGGGATTGGGTCTCTTTGCTCATAGCGACGGTCTAGACCGGACCCGACCAGACTTATGTGAAGCAGATCACATCTCCCCGGATTCTTTCGGGGTAGAGCCGGAACAGGCAGGCGGGCAGGGGGTTATCTTCGACCCGCCATCAGGGAGAGGCAAGCGATGCGGCCAGAACGGCAGCACCATCAGTGGCGAAGCGAGATGGTAGCCGGCTCTGGCTGTCAGGCCTGATCGCCGCCATGCAGCACGCCGAACGCCCCGACATCCGCCGCCAGCCGGTCGCACCCGAGATCATCGCGGAACTGCGGGCGCAGCTGACGTTAACGGCCTCTCTCCGGTCCTCGCCGATCTCGACCCTGCGTCACTAGAGCGTTTTCAAGCGAAGTGGATACCGGTTCGCGTCAAGAAAACGCGTCAAAACAGGAATCGAGAGTCCCGTTCCGATGCCATCGGAAACGGGGCTCGAGAACTCATTCACCGGCCAGCTTCAGCCTGGGCTTGGCGCCGCCTTCGATCGCCCGCAGGCGGGCTTCCTCCCGCGCGATGTAGTCCCGGGTGATCGGCACCACACCTTGACGCTTGGTGAGCTGGATCTGGAAGTTCATCATCGCCTGCTTGCGGAAGGTCATCTCGCAGGCTGCCAGGTAAAACTCCCACATCAGCGCGAAGCGCTCGTCGTAGAACTGCACGGCTTCCTCGCGCCGCGCCATGAAGCGCTCCCGCCAGGCCTTCAGCGTTTCGGCATAGTGCAGGCGCAGAATCTCGATGTCGCAGACCAGCAGGCCAGCGCGCTCGATCGCCGGTAGCACCTCCGACACGGCGGGGATGTAGCCGCCTGGGAAGATGTATTTGGCGATCCAGGGATTGGTCGAATCCGGCCCCTGTGACCGGCCGATCGAGTGCAGCAGCATGATGCCGTCCTCGCTCAGGAGCTCGGCGCAGCGCTCGAAATAGGTGTCGTAGAACCTCGCCCCGACATGCTCGAACATGCCGACCGAGACGATGCGATCGAACGGCCCGTCGATGTCGCGATAGTCCTCGAGCAGGAAGCGCGCCGATCCGCTCAGGCCCTTCTCGGCCGCACGCGAATTGGCAATCTGCAGCTGCTCGGTCGACAGCGTGACGCCGGTGACGTCGGCGCCGCCGATCTCGGCGAGGTAGAGCCCGAGACCGCCCCAGCCCGAGCCGATGTCGAGGAGGCGCTGGCCGCTTCCAATGAGCAGCTTCGCGGCAATGTGCCGCCTCTTGGCGAGCTGCGCATCGTCGAGCGTGGTCTCCGGCGTCTCGAAATAGGCGCAGCTATATTGCTTGTCGGCATCGAGGAAGAGCGAATAGAGCCTCGCGTCGAGATCGTAATGATGTGCGACGTTGCTGCGGGCGCGCGAGCGCGGATTGAACTGCTTCAGGTGCCGCGTCAGATAGCGCAGGTGCCACCAGGGTTTTGCCCACTGTGGCAATAGGTCGGGTTGATCGAGCAGGATCGCGAGCGCATCAGCTAGGGAGCCGTGCTCGACGACGAAGTCGCCGTCCATGTAGGCCTCGCCAAGCCCGAGCTCGGGGTTGATGAGGATCCTCCGCTCGGCGTCCGCGGTGAGGAAACGCACCGCGACCGGCTCGCCCGAGCCGTCGCCAAAAGTGAACTTCGATCCGCTTGCGCTGGTCACCGTCAGCGACCCGCGGCGGATGAAATGAGACAGGAATCTACGCAACAATCGGTCCATCGACACCTTCCTCTCGAGCGAACCCGAAGAGATGCGACTAACCCGGTCTTCACATCTGACGCTCAGGTCCCGCTCTGGTTCCTATGCGTTTGCATGTAAAATGTGGGGAGGATGTTCCGGACGCACTATTGCGCCGGGTTCAAAGCCGATATTCCAAAACCGCTTAACCACACCCTTGCGGGTGCGGCCTGCTTCCATTCGCGGCTCAATCCGCTAAAAGGTCACCCGCCGCCGCGCCCGCCGCCGGCTGCACCTCTCGGAATTCAATGGAGATGATGGGAATGTCGAGCCGAGCGCTCAGCCTCGCGACGGTATTGCTTCTGATCGGCTTCGGCGCGACCGATACCGTTCTTGCGCAGGCGACGAACCTCGAGGCCGGCAAAAGCCCGTCCCAGATCTTCGCGCAGACCTGCAATGCGTGCCACAAGAGCCCGCGCGGCCTGCTGAAGTCCGTCGCGCCCGGCTCGCTGCCGGGCTTCCTGCGCCAGCACTACACCACGAGCTCGGACATGGCGGGCATCCTCGCCTCCTACCTCGTCTCCAACGGCGCTACCGACACCCGCTATCAGGCCAAGGATGGCAAGAAGGACGGCGCCAAGGAGAAGGACGCGAACACCGCGCCGGGCCAGTCGCCAGAGCATCAGGGCCGCCGCCAGCGCTCCCAGGAAGCGGCCAAGCCGGAGGGCGAGGGCGTGGCTCCGCCTGCCGAGGGTCGGCAGAAGCGCGCGGCGCGGCCGAGCGAGGAGGGTGCGAACCCTGAAGGCCAGGCCTTGCCCGAGGGCCGCAAAGGCAAGCGTCGCAGCAAGCCCGGGACCGAGGAAGCACCGAAGGTCGACGCAGCTGCGCCCACCACTGAAGAGAAGAAGAGCGAGCCGAGGCCCGAGTCCAAGCCGGAGAGCAGCAAGGTCGAGCCTGACACCAAGTCCGACAGCAGCAGGGCGTCGGAGAAACCCGCCGAGCCAAAGCCTGATAGCGCCAAGGTCGAGCCGCGCAGCAGCGACGCTCCGGCGCTGCGGTCCGATCCGGTGCCGCAGGTGACGCCGGCCCCGCCACCGTTCGCGGCGAAGCCCACTGAACCGGCTGCGCCCAAGCCGGTGGAAGAGGCGGCTCCCAAGTCCGCAGCGCCCGCCGCCAGCCCCGAACCGGCAACCAGGTCGCAGGAGCCGGCGCCGCCCGCGCCCGCTGCGGCGCCGCCGCCGACGGAGTCCTCCGGCTCGCCAGCGCCGCCGATCTCGCGCTAAGTCACCTGAAATTCACAATCGATCTGCGGAGGTCGCGTCATCGCGGCCTCCGCATCGTCTTGACCATGATTAGAGTACGACTCTAGAGTAATACTCTAGGAGGGTTGATGAGCGCGAGTGTGTCGGGGCGCGACCGCAGCGATCTCCGCGGCGAGGCCGATGCGCTGATCGCCTGCGCGATCCGTGCGCTGGTGTCGCCTGACCGCATCAACCAGGACTAAGGAGAGGCCTCATGCGAGCCGAAGCAGATCCCGAATTTGAGCCGATCGCCGCGCGCATCCACGCCAGTGTCGGCCGGCAGGGCTTTATGAATCTGGTCGGCGCCGAGCTGTCCGAATTGTCGCGCGGCACCTGCACGATCGCCGTGGACCGCCGGCCGGAGCTGCTCCAGCAGCACGGCTTCTTTCACGGCGGCGTCACCGCCTTCCTGGTCGACAACGCCACGACCATCGCCGCGGCGACCACGCGCGGCCAGCCGGCGCTGACGGCGGAATACAAGCTCAATTTGTTGTCGCCTGCGGTCGGCGACAAGCTGATCTGCCGGGCGAGGGTGATCAAGCCGGGCCGCCAGGTCTCCGTGGTCGCCGCCGACGTGTTCTGCCTCAGCGACGGTGTCGAGAAGCATACGGCAACGGCACTGGCCTCGATCGCGATGCTGAGCGAGGATGTCGCCGCCAAAACGAAAAGCCCGGCCGCTTGAGGCGGCCGGGCTTCTTTGATCGTGTTCGTCATTCCGGGTTCGGTCCTGCGGAGCGCCCCGGAATGACGGGCAAACCCGCTTACTTCTCTTCCGCAGCCGGGGCCGGCTCGACCTCGTCGTGCTGGGCTTCCGGATCGAAGAACTCGCCGGCGGCGGCAATCGCCTCGGCGGCCGCATCGCGGTCCTCGTTGCGGGTCGAGATGTCCTCGCCGCGGTTGATGCGCTCGGCCTCGTCCTGGCTGCGTGCAACCGTGACGGTGACCTCGACCTCGACCTCGGGATGGACGGCGACGGTGATCGGGTGCTTGCCGATGGTCTTGATCGGCGCATCGAGCTGCACCTGCGGGCGGGACAGCGAAACGCCGTCGGCTTCGAACGCCATGACGACGTCACGCACCGTGACCGAGCCGAACAGCTGACCGGCTTCCGACGCCTGACGGATCACGATGATGTTCTTGCCCTCGATCTTCTCGGCGACCTTGGACGCCTCGGCCTTCGAGGCAAGGTTGCGGGCCTCGAGATCGGCCTTCATGCCGTCGTACTTGGCACGGTTGTCGGCGGTGGCGCGCAACGCCTTGCCGCGCTTGAGCAGGAAATTGCGGGCATAGCCGTCGCGAACCTTCACGACTTCGCCCATCTGGCCGAGCTTGTTGACGCGTTCCAGCAGAATGACTTCCATATTCGTTCTCCTTTTGAAGTGGTCTTTGAGTTCTGGGTTGCAGGGTTGGACTTAAGGGGTCGGCAAAGGCGGCGGCTGGCGACTGCGCAGGTAGCGCTCGCGGAAGCCGAACACCGCGTCCGCGAGGCCGAGGGCGGTCAGCAGGACGAGGCTCACGCTGAACATGAAGATGATGGCGTATGCAGCAGCGAGCCAGAACCCGCGATTGGCGAGGTCGCGCGTGATGGTGTGCAGAACGGCAAGGCCGATCAGCGCATAGGCCACCATCAAGACGGTCGTGACGATGACGGCCAGAATGCCGATCATTCCGCCGGAGAAGCTGAAGGCAAGCGCGACACAGAGCGCGACGAGCGTCATCGGTGGCAAGCTCGTGCTGCTGAGGTCCGGCCAGGGCCGATGCAGCTTGCCTGAAACAGCCGCGACTTTCGCGGCAAGCCAGAGATTGAGGGTGAGCGTCGTCATCTGCGAGGCCGCAACCAGAACCGGCGTCACGGCGACCATCAGGCTGACGCGGGGATCGCTCTCGGTGACGGTCGTGTCGCTCACCAGCGAGAAGATCCTGGCGAAGCCGCGGCGCATCGCGTCGCCGATTGCCGACGCGTCAGTCCCCAGCGACAGCAGAGATCCTGCGGTCAGAAGCGTCGCCAGCGCCGCAATCCACAGCAGGATACGTCCAAGCGGATACCATTCGACATGGATGGCAGTCGCATCCGTGACCGCCGCACCGCCGGTCGCGGATCGTCCAAGCATAGCAAGATGCCCGAGCCACCAGGCCGGCAACGCGATCGCAAGACCGTAACCCAAGGCCAGAGGCATGCTGAGCGCACCGCCGATGACGAGCATGGCGGCAAGGCCGCCAATCGCGCCGCAGAGCGGGCCCCAGGCGATCGCAGCCAGCATGAGCGGCAGGGGAGCAAGGCAAACCAGGACGAGCGAGATCAGCGCGCCCGACACGATCGAGGCGAACATCAGGGCCGACGCAGCGCCGGCGATCAGGGCTATCAGTCCAAAAGCCATCATCAGCTGTCCCGCTCCCTTCGAGCGGTTAGAGGCGTCTCGCCCCAACCATCGGCGACCGGACGACCCGGAAGCCTTATGAGATCAGAGAGTGCGACCGGCGGCGGTGGCGCCGCCGGTCGAATTCGTCCTAGCGAATGACGTAGGGCAAGAGGCCCAGGAACCGCGCGCGCTTGATGGCGCGGGCGAGCTCACGCTGCTTCTTCGCGGACACGGCGGTGATGCGGCTCGGCACGATCTTGCCGCGCTCGGAGACGTAACGCATCAACAGCTTGGAGTCCTTGTAGTCGATCTTCGGCGCATTGGCGCCCGTGAACGGGCAGCTCTTGCGACGACGGAAAAACGGACGGCGTGCACCAGCTTCAGCCATTGATCTTACTCCCCATCCGTCGTGGTTTCAGCTTCCTCGCGCGGACGGCGCGGGCCGCGATCACCGCGGAAGCCACCACCGTCACGATCGCCGCCACGGAAACCACCCTCGCGGTCGCCACGGAAGCCGCCTTCGCGCTCGCCGCGGAAGCCGCCACCACGATCGTCACGCTCGCGATCGCGGTCGGCCTTGCGCATCATCGCGGACGGGCCTTCCTCGAGCTCCTCGACGCGGACGCTGAGATAGCGGATCACGTCTTCGCTGATGCGCTCCTGGCGCTCGATCTCGGCGATCGCCGCGGACGGCGCGTCGATGTTGAGCAACACGAAGTGCGCCTTGCGGTTCTTGTTCATGCGGTAGGTGAGGGAGCGAACGCCCCAATTCTCGGTCTTGGTGATCTTGCCGCCGAGACCTTCGACGATGCCGGTCATCTGCGCGGTCAGCTCTTCGACCTGCTGCGTGCTCGCGTCCTGACGCGCGAGAAAGACATGCTCATAAAGAGGCATGGAAGTCCTTTCCTCATGTTGGCGCATCGCCCGGCGTCAAGCCCTTAAGAGACCTTCGGAAAGGACTCTGGGATGAAGCTCAGAAGGCGGAAACACGGGACGACGGGCCGACTGGCCCTGCCACACCAAAATCACGAATGATTTGCTGAGACCGTCCGTTCAGCTCCCGGCCGGGGTCTGCGGATGGCGCGCTTATACGGATTTTGGCCGGCTTTGCAAGGTTGCCGGCCACCTTTTCGGCCCGGATGGTTCCGGTGCAGTCCGGTCTGACCCATCCCCCATTACCACATTCCGGCTTGAATTATTTGTTTGTATGCCATACAAATAAATCGAGCGAGAGGTCCTCATGGCCAAAAAGTCTGTCCCTGAACCAATAGAGGCGACTGGCGATCCCAAGCATGCGGTGCGCGCGACGCGCTCGGCCGGCCGCAAGATGCGGTCGCTGCTACTGGACGCGGCGAGCCCGCTGTTCCGGGAGCGGGGGCTGTCAGGAGCCTCGATCACCGACATCGCGGCGGCCGCGGACGCGTTTCCGAGCCAGATCACCTATTACTTCCGCACCAAGGAGGCGCTGTTCGTCGAATGCGCCTGCCGTGACCTCCTGTATCTGGCGCGCGCGACCGAGCAGGCCGCTCAGAAGGCCCGCACGCCGGCGGAATACACCTACGCGCTCGCCGAGACCGTGACGGCAAGCGATTCGATCGCCTTCTTCGCCGAAGCCCTGACACTGACGCGGCGGCGCCAGGATCTCGCGCCTTTGGTCGAGCGCACCATCGAGCGCCTGCACAGCGAAGGCACGCGCGCCTATGCGGGCCAGGTGGCCCGCCACGGCTGGCGCTCCCTGCGCGCGCCCGACGAAAGCTCGCGGCGATTCTGGGCCGTCGCCATCGGCATCATTCTCGAAGGCTACGCCATGGGCCGCTCGCCCGAGGCGCTCTGTACCGAGATGCTGCGCGTGCTGGGCGAGCAGGCAAAATCGACAAACGACACCGCGCGCCTGCGTCTCGTCGATGAGCGCGATGCATCCGGCAACTCCAACGAGGAGGGCTAGTCCATGACCGCACTTCGCATGCGTGCCCGCGATTTCCTGACCGACGATCAACTCGCCGACGTCCGCCAGCGCGTGACGTGGAAGGGCGTGGCGCTGATCGCTCACGCCTGGGCGCTGATCATTGGTGCGATTGCGCTCGTCGCGTGGTGGCCCAATCCGCTCACTTACATGTTCGCGGTCGCCATCATCGGCTCGCGCCAGCTGGGCCTTGCGATCCTGATGCATGACGGCGCGCATGGCTGCCTGTCCGCCGACGAGAGGACCAATCTGGCGCTGAGCCAGTGGTTCTGCGCCTATCTGCTCTTTGCCGAGACGCGCAGCTATCGCCGCTATCATCTCCAGCATCATGCGCGCACCCAGCAGGGGGACGATCCTGATCTCGTGCTGTCGGCGCCGTTTCCGATCACGAAGCTCAGCTATCGCCGCAAGTTCATTCGCGACATCACCGGGCAGACCGGCTATCAGCAGCGAAAGGCGCAGCTCCTGAACGCGCTGGGGCCGAAGGATTGGCCGTGGCGCCAGCGCGCCGCGCATTTCTGGGAGAAGCTCGGCCCGCAATGCCTCGTCAACGCCGCGATGTTTGCAGCGTGCGCGGCGGCCGGCGTGTGGTGGGCCTATCCGCTGCTATGGCTGGTGCCGCTGCTGACCTGGATGATGGTCATCACCCGCATCCGCAACATCGCCGAGCACGCTGTCGTGCCCGACAGCAGCGATCCCCTGCGCAACACCCGCACCACGCATGCGAACTTTCTCGAGCGGCTGTTCATCGCGCCGTACTACGTCAACTATCACCTCGAACATCATCTGTTGTTCTATGTGCCCTGCTACAATCTGCCGAAGGTGCATCGCCTGCTCAGCGCGAGCCGGCATTCCGGCCGCATGGAGGTGCAGCCCGGCTACGCCGCGGTGCTGCGGCTTGCGACCGCGAAACCCGACCGGGACGACCGTCCGGGCCAGCTGGTCAACAGCGCGCGGCGCGCGCGGGCGGGAGCGGCGGTCGATGCCAACCAGACCAACGGTGGATTCTAGGGGCCCGCATCCCCAGGTGAATGCCGGCCGAACTTCCTATCTTGGCTTGACATTCCAGCCCCGGACAGTGTCTACGGCCCCCTTTGGAGCGTGATCCGGAACCATGGCCCAAGGCCGCGCGTAATCGGCTGCCGGTTCTCGCAAGTGATCACGCCCGACAAGCAGGGAGCGCCGATGACGGCAGCATTCACATTTCCGGGGCAGGGGTCCCAGGCGGTTGGCATGGGCAAGGCCCTGGCCGACGCCTTTCCGGTGGCGCGCGCCGTGTTCGACGAGGTCGATGCCGCGCTGGGAGAGAAGCTGACCGCGACCATCTGGGATGGCCCGGCCGAGACCCTCCAGCTCACCGAGAACGCCCAGCCGGCGCTGATGGCGGTGTCGATCGCCACCCTGCGGGTGCTCGAGGCCGAGGCCGGGTTTTCCATCGGGCGGGATGCGGCCTTCGTCGCCGGCCACTCGCTCGGTGAATATTCGGCGCTGGCTGCGGCCGGCAGCCTGACGGTCTCCGACACCGCGCGGCTGCTTCGCACCCGCGGTCTCGCAATGCAAAAAGCCGTTCCTGTCGGCGTTGGCGCAATGGCCGCTCTGCTTGGCCTCGACTACGAAGCCGCCATGGAGGTCGCGGGCGAGGCCGCGCAGGGGCAGGTCTGCCAGGCCGCCAATGACAATGGCGGCGGCCAGGTGGTGGTCTCCGGCGACAAGGCTGCGGTCGACCGCGCCGTCGAGATCGCCAAGACCAAGGGCGCCAAGCGCGCCATGTTGCTGCCGGTGTCCGCGCCGTTCCACTGCAAGCTGATGCAGCCTGCCGCAGACGCCATGGCCGAGGCGCTGGCCAAGGTCGCGATCAAGGCGCCGGCGGCGCCGCTGGTGTCGAACGTGCTGGCGAGCGCCATCACCGATCCCGACGAGATCCGCCGCCGCCTGGTCGAGCAGGTTACCGGCACCGTGCGCTGGCGCGAGTCGGTTGCCTATATGGCAGGGCAGGGCGTCACGCGCTTCTTCGAGATCGGCGCGGGCAAGGTTCTGACCGGGCTCGTCAAGCGCATTGCGGACGGTGCGGTTGGCGTTGCGGTCGGCGGTCCCAACGACATTGCCGCCGCCAAGGATGCATTGGCCGCTGCGAAGCAGGCTTGAGTTTACGCACGATCGTGCCGGAAAACCGCTACACACTTTTCCGGATCGTGCTTTGAAGGAGTTTTCGATGTTCGATCTGACTGGCAAGAAGGCGCTCGTCACCGGCGCGACCGGCGGCATCGGCGGCGCGATCGCGCAGGCGCTGCATGCGCAGGGCGCTACCGTTGCGATTTCGGGGACGCGGAAGGAAGTGCTGGATGAGCTTGCCGGCAAGCTCGGCGAGCGCACCCACGTATTGCCCTGCAACCTCTCCAAGGCCGACGAGGTCGAGGCGCTGGTGCCCGCCGCCGAAGCTGCGATGGGGCAGGTCGACATCCTGATCGCCAATGCCGGCATCACCCGCGACAATCTCTTCGTCCAACTCCGCGATGAGGACTGGGAGGAGGTCATCAACGTCAATCTGACCGCGACCTTCCGCCTGGCGCGCGCCGCGACCAAATTGATGATGCGCAAGCGCTTTGGCCGCATCATCGCCATCACCTCGGTGGTCGGCGTCACCGGCAATCCCGGACAGGGCAACTACACCGCGTCCAAGGCGGGCCTGATCGGCATGATCAAGACGCTGGGTGCCGAATACGCCAAGCGCGGCGTGACCGCGAACTGCATCGCGCCCGGCTTCATCAAGACGCCGATGACGGACGCGCTCAACGACAAGCAGCGCGAGACGATTCTGACCAAGGTTCCGGCTGCTCGCCTCGGGACGCCCGAGGACATTGCGGCCGCCGCCGTCTACCTGAGTTCGAACGAAGCGGCCTACGTCACCGGGCAGACCATCCACGTCAACGGCGGCATGGCCATGATCTGACGCCTCGTCCCGCGCCGCCCATATCCGCAGTGCGGGATGCGGCAAACGGCCGTTTCCGGAGCGAAATGAGGCTTGTAGTCAAGGCAATTGAAGTATGATAACCGGACCTTCAACGGATGGGCAAAGAACGCCATTGCAGGTTTTTGAAACCCTGTATATTGGCGATGCCGAGCCTTGGCCGTCGTTCGCCGGGCCGTATCGTTAGGATGGGGCCAAATCAAAGTTCGTAAGCGAAGGCAGTCAAACGACCACGACGGCTCGTATCGTCCCGGGGGGTCGGGTCTACAGGGAACAACACGAGGTTAAGCAATGAGTGACATTGGCGAGCGGGTTAAGAAGATCGTGGTCGAACACCTTGGTGTTGAGCCCGAGAAGGTTGTCGACAACGCGAGCTTCATCGACGACCTCGGCGCCGACAGTCTGGACACCGTCGAGCTGGTGATGGCGTTCGAAGAAGAATTTGGTTGCGAGATTCCGGACGACGCGGCGGAGACGATTCTCACCGTCGGCGACGCCACGAAGTTTCTCGAGAAGAACGCGAAGAGCTAAGGCTCTTCATTTTTCGCGGGGACAACATTGAAACCGGACGGGCCGCTAGCCAGCGGTCAGCCGGTTTCTTGTTATTGGCCGTGAATCTTTCGATGCGGAGTTTTCGGATATGAGGCGGGTTGTCGTCACTGGTCTCGGCATGGTGTCGCCACTCGGCTGCGGCGTCGAGCCGACCTGGAAACGCATCCTCAACGGTGAGAGCGGTGCTCGGCCGATCGAGAGCTTCGACGTCTCCGATCTGCAGACCAAATACGCCTGCACCGTCGTGCGCGGCGACGGCACCAACGACACCTTCAATCCCGACAAGTGGATGGAGCCGAAGGACCAGCGCAAGGTCGACGACTTCATCATCTTCGGCATGGCCGCGGCCGGCCAGGCACTCGACGATGCCAACTGGCATCCCGAGACCGAAGAGGGCAAGTGTGCCACCGGCACCATGATCGGGTCCGGCATCGGCGGCCTCAACGGCATCGCCGACACCGCGATCCTCTTGAAGGAGCGCGGACCGCGCCGGGTGTCGCCGTTCTTCATTCCGGGCCGCCTGATCAATCTCGCCTCCGGCTACGTCTCGATCGCGCACGGGCTGAAGGGACCGAACCATTCGGTGGTCACGGCCTGCTCGACCGGCGCGCATGCGGTCGGCGACGCCGCCCGCCTCATCGCGCTCGGCGATGCCGACGTCATGGTCGCAGGCGGTGCCGAATCGCCGATCAGCCGCATCGGCATTGCTGGCTTCAATGCCGCGCGTGCGCTGTCGACCGGCTTCAACGACACGCCCGAGAAGGCCTCGCGTCCCTACGACAAGGACCGCGACGGCTTCGTGATGGGCGAGGGCGCCGGCGTCCTCGTGCTCGAGGAGCTCGAGCATGCCCAGCGCCGCGGCGCCAGGATCTACGCCGAGGTGATCGGCTACGGCCTTTCGGGTGACGCCTATCACATTACGTCGCCGTCGCCCGATGGCGATGGCGGTTTCCGCAGCATGTCGGCCGCGCTCAAGCGTGCCGGCCTGTCGCCGTCGGATCTCGACTACATCAACGCGCACGGCACCTCGACACCGCTCGGCGACGAGATCGAGCTCGGTGCGGTCGAGCGCCTGCTCGGCAACGCCGCCTCCAAGGTCGCGATGTCCTCGACCAAATCGTCGACCGGCCATCTCCTCGGTGCAGCCGGCGCGATCGAGGCGATCTTCGCCATTCTCGCGATTCGCGATAATGTCGTGCCGCCGACGATCAACCTCGACAATCCGTCGGTCGAGACCGCGATCGACCTCGTGCCGCACAAGGCGAAGAAACGTGAGGTCAATGTCGCGTTGTCGAATTCTTTTGGTTTTGGCGGTACCAACGCGTCGGTGATTGTCCGGCGCCTGGTCCATTAGTTTGTGGTTGCGACGAATCCACCGTTTTGCCGTATTCGGCGATAGTCATGGAAGCGGGCGCGTGCATTTGGCAGGGCAAGCGATTGCCAGGCCGCGATTGAACCGGCAGGATTCAGGTTGCTTCGATGAGTGAAAGGCCGCCCATTTCGCCCCGGAGCCCGCGGACAGCGCTTGAGCCCGAGCAGGTCCCGCCGCCGCCGAAGCGATCGGACCGCGCGCGCAATCCCTTCGTGGTCGTCGGCAATGCCATCATCACCCTGCTGCTGATCGCCATGCTCGGCGCCGGCGGGGTCTATTATTACGGCCGGCAGGTGCTCGAGGCGGCGGGGCCGCTGAAGGAAGACAAGATCGTCAACATCCCGCAGCGTGCGGGCAAGCGCGACATCGCCGAGACGCTGAACCGGGAAGGCGTCACCGACGTCAACCCGTGGGTGTTCATTGCGAGCGTTGCTGCGCTGAAGGCGAGCTCCGACCTCAAGCCGGGCGAGTATTCGTTCCAGAAGAATGCGTCCTTGCGCGACGTCATCGCCACCATCGTCGAGGGCAAGGTGGTGCAGCACGCCGTGACGATACCGGAGGGCCTGACCTCCGAGCAGATCGTGGCGCGGCTGTCCGACAACGACATCTTCACCGGCAGCGTCCGCGAGCTGCCGCGCGAGGGCACGCTTCTGCCCGAGACCTACAAGTTCCCGCGCGGCACCACGCGCGAGCAGGTGATCCAGCGCATGCAGCAGGCGCACAAGCGCGTGCTGGCCGAGATCTGGGAGCGCCGTAGCCAGGACATTCCGGTCAAGTCGCCCGAGCAGTTGGTGACGCTGGCCTCGATCGTGGAGAAGGAGACCGGCAAGCCGGACGAGCGCAGCCGCGTCGCCGCCGTGTTCGTCAACCGCCTGAAGCAGCGGATCAAGCTGCAGTCCGATCCGACCATCATCTACGGTCTCGTCGGCGGCAAGGGCACGCTCGGCCGCCCGATCAAGCGCAGCGAGATCACGCAGCCTTCGCCCTACAACACCTATGTGATCGAGGGTCTGCCGCCGGGACCGATCTCCAATCCCGGCCGCGCCTCGCTGGAAGCCGCCGCCAACCCGGCCCGCACCCGCGATCTCTATTTCGTCGCCGACGGCACCGGCGGGCACGCCTTCACCGAGACCTACGACGCGCACCAGAAGAATGTCGCGAAACTCCGCGCGATGGAGAAGCAGATCCAGAACGACACGGTCGAGCCGGCCGAGGATGCGGCGCCGCCGGCCGGCGCCGCTCCCGCCGCGGCCGACGCCCCGACCGCGACCACGCCGGCACGGCCCAACCAGCAGAAGAAGCCGCCGGCCCGCCCGGCGAATCCCGCACCGGCCCGGCAGGGCGCGGTGCAGCCCTCGCCGCCGGTGGTCCAGCGCTAGGCTGGCTGCAGGTCTGCTACGGGACTTTGCGGATTCCACTTTCCTGCAAAATAGTCTTAAGATTCGCGTGGCTTGATGCCTCGCGAATCCTGCGTTTCCGGAGAAATTGACCTGATGGCGCTGTCGTCCATGACCGGCTTTGCCCGAAGCCACGGCGCAAGCGGGCCGTATACGTTCGAATGGGAATTGAAATCGGTCAACGCCAAGGGCTTTGACCTCAGGGTGCGGCTGCCGCAGGGGTTCGAGGAGCTCGAGGCCCACGCCAAGAAGCGCGCCGGCGAACTGCTCTCGCGCGGCACCGTCTACGCCAATCTCAACGTCAAGCGCGCCAACGCCGCCGCTTCGGTCCGCGTCAACGAGGACGTGCTCAACGCCGTGCTCAAGGCCGCCGCGCTGATCTCCGGCAAGGTCGACGCCGTGGCGCCGAGCATCGACGGCCTGCTCGCCATCAAGGGCGTCGTCGAGGTCGCCGAGCCCGAGGGCGACGAGGAGGAGGACAAGGCCGCGCGTGCTGCCGCGGCCGAGGCCTTCGACAAGGCGCTCGCCGAGCTCGCCGCGATGCGCAAGCGCGAGGGCACCTCGCTCGGGCAGATCCTGACCCAGCGCGTCGACGAGATCGAGCAGCTGTCGAAGCAGGCAGAAGCCGCGCCGGGCCGCAAGCCCGAGGCGATCAAGGCGAGGCTCGCCGAGCAGATCGCAGCGCTGCTCGACACCTCCGACCGTTTCGATTCCGACCGCCTGATGCAGGAAGCGATCCTGATCGCCACCAGGGCCGACATCCGCGAGGAGCTCGACCGCATCGCCTCGCACATCGCGCAGGCGCGCGAGCTGATCGGCAAGGGCGGCCCGATCGGGCGCAAGCTCGACTTCCTGGCCCAGGAGTTTCACCGCGAGGTCAACACCTGCTGCTCGAAGTCGAACGACATCGAGCTGACCAATACGGGGCTCGCCATGAAGAACGTGGTCGAGCAGTTCCGCGAACAGGTCCAGAATCTGGAGTGATCGATGACGACAGGCGGTCACAGAACTGACGGGGTCGAGCGGCGCGGCTTGATGTTCGTGCTGTCCTCGCCGTCGGGCGCGGGCAAGACGACGCTGTCGCGCATGCTGCTGGAGCGCGAGCCCGGCTTGAAAATGTCAGTGTCGGCGACCACGCGTCAGATGCGGCCGGGAGAGGTCGAAGGGCGCGACTACTTCTTCGTCAGCAAGTCCAAGTTCGAGACGATGGTGGAGCAGGGCGAGCTGCTCGAATGGGCCACCGTGTTTGACAATCTCTACGGGACGCCGCGTGCTCCAGTGGAGGCGGCCCTGTCGGCCGGGCAGGACGTACTGTTCGACATCGACTGGCAGGGCACGCAGCAACTGCACCAGAAGGCGAGCGTCGACGTGGTTCGTGTCTTCATTCTGCCGCCGTCGGCGGCAGATCTCGAGAAGCGGCTGCATTCGCGCGCGCAGGATTCCGACGAAGTGATCCGCAAGCGTATGAGCCGCGCCAGCCACGAGATGAGCCACTGGGCCGAATACGACTACATCGTCATCAACCATGACGTCGACGAGGCCTTCGCCGAGGTGCAGTCGATCCTGAAGGCCGAGCGCCTCAAGCGCGAGCGGCGGATTGGCCTCGTGGGATTTGTGCGAAGTCTGCAAGGTCAGCTTCAAGGCTAGGCTGCCTCAGCCGCGGCCCTTCCTGCGCCAGCCGTTCCAGCATCGCCGTGATCACGTCGATGTCGACCGCATCCTCTTTGTCCTCATCCGCCTCGCGATCGGCCGGCGCTTCGTCGGAAGCGTCGTTGGCCGCGAGCTGCGGCGCTGACGCCTCGATCTTGAATTCGCCGTTGAATATGTCGGCCTCGTCGAGATCTGCGACCACCACCTTGCGAGCGGGCGCGGCGTGCGCTGCGATCCTGCCGATTGCACTGCTGAATTCGGCGAGCTGTGCGGCTTTTGGCTGCGCAGCTTTCGGCTGCACGGCTTTCGGCTGCACGGCTTGGGGCTGTATGACCAGAGGACGCACGGCATCGAAATCCACCGGGCCGGCCTTCTGCACGCGCGAGGCGTCATCGAGCCAGGGAGCGCGGCTCGGATTCTCGTCCTGCGGCTCCCAATCGTCCCAATGCGCGCGGCGGTCGGCCTGGCGGGCGCGCCTGCCCGCGAAGCGGTAGATGATGCTGGCGAGGACGCCGGCCAGCGCCAGCGCGCCGCCGATCACGAGCAGCAGCATCTGGATCGAGCCGGCCGGCTTGTCGGTGCTGCTGTCTGCGGCCGCGAGCGCCACGGGCGCAGCCGATTTTGACGGCTTCGTGCCCGGCGGCGCGACGGCTGCGACAGGCGCGGGCGCCGGCTGCGGCGCCGGTGATGTGGCCGCGGAGGCATCGGGCCAGGGCGATGCGACGGCGGGCTGCTGCGCGCTGCTGTCAGCGGCAGGGTCCGCAGCCTGTTGCATCGGCGCCGGCGCCGTCGGAGCTACCTGTGCGGGCGCGGCCGCGGTCCGCGGCTTCAGATATTCGGCGCGTGCGTCCTGCACCGGGTGCTGCGTCGGCGCGGCTGAATCCGCTGCGGGTGTTTCGGCTGCGGTCTGCACCGGCTTTGCGCCATCCTTGGCATTGTCCTTGCCGCCTTCGGCGCGCAGATACCAGCATTGCCGCTTGGTCGAGCGCTCGAGGCGGTAGTACCAGTGCTGGCCTTGCGGCGCGATGCCCTTCGGCGAGGCAAGGCAGTCGGCGGCGTCGCTGGCCGGGCTCGATGCAGCCGGTGCGTTCTGCGATACGGCCGCTATGGGCGCGCCGGCAATGATGCTGCCAATCAGCGCGGATATGAACTTTGCGGTGCGGTTGCCCATCCTGGTCTCCCGATTACGCATGACGCAACTCTTAACCACCGCTTTGTCATCAAAGACTTGGGTGGCATTGAGCCGCAAATCCGGAG
Source organism: Bradyrhizobium sp. B117 (assembly GCF_038969555.1). Taxonomy (NCBI): domain Bacteria; kingdom Pseudomonadati; phylum Pseudomonadota; class Alphaproteobacteria; order Hyphomicrobiales; family Nitrobacteraceae; genus Bradyrhizobium; species Bradyrhizobium sp. B117. The sequence goes on along the minus strand of NZ_CP152414.1, from coordinate 5,780,995 downwards.
AGGATGTGGCTTGAATTGGGCCCGCGCGGTGGTGGTTCCACCGCGAATTAAGGCATTTTCCTTAACGTTATTGCTCCGTCGAGCTCCCGGTTCCGCCGCAGCCGTCGCAGCGCCGCCAGGCGCCGGAACCGCTGCGTCCCGCGACGCGGCCGGCGCCGGTGAACGTCACAGGACAATCAATCGCACGCGAGCATTCCGAGAGGTCGTCATGCCCGGGTTCGTCCCGGGCATCCACGTACCTCGCACCGCGCGAAGCGCGGGCCGTCCGCGCCGAAGCAATTTCGGTCAGTAGCGATAGCCGTACTGACCCGGGCAAACCCAATTGCCGTAGGTATCGTAAGTGCAGCCGCTGGTATTGTTATAGTAGCCGTAAGCTCCTGCTGCGGCGGCTCCTACCGCAGCTGCTCCCAGACCATAGGCTGCGCCTCTGTAGGCGCCGCGATAGGCCGCATTGCGGTAAACACCCCTGGCAACCGGCCGTCCAGGTATCGGGCGATATCCATAGCCGCGACCCGCCACGCGGTATCCGCCGACACGTCCGGCATGAACAGCTCCACCTCGGACGTGAGCGCCGCGCATGGCTCCGCCGCCATGATATCCGCCGCCGCCACGGCGGGCATATGCCTCATCTGGCATCAGGCTCGCGGTGATCAGGACGAGAGCTGCCAGCGCAGCGAGAATATATCGAAGCATGGCGTTCCTCCGTGAGTTGGGGGGCCGTGCAACACCGACGCGATACTGCGCCGTGAGGATCGGCGCCTTGCGAGAACCTCAGCTTCTCACCGGTGTCTGATTTGACTTAAATCAAGCATCCTCGCGGTGGGTTCATCGAACGGGAACATGCCGCTGATGATCCATCGGACCGAGCACCGGGATACCCAGACGATTGCGCTCAGGTCAGATAGTCCGGCCTGAAATCGGCGAGCGCTTGCAGCTCGTCGGGCTGGAGCAGTTCGATCTCGCTGCCTTCCCATGCGATCAGGCCGCGATGCCGCAGCTCCTGGATGGTGCGGTTGACGTGGACGATCGACAGCCCGCAGGCGTCAGCAACGTGCCGCTGTGTCATCGGCATCTGGAAGCATCCATCGGTGACGAGGCCGACGATCTCCAGCCTTGCGGCGAGCTCGCAGATGAGATGCGCCACCTTGGGCAGGGCGGCCTGGGCGCCAAGGCGCGCGATCCATTGCCGCGAGATCGCCGCATCGATCAGCGTCTCGCGCCAGAAGGCGCGGATCAGATGCAAGGAGCCGTCGAGCAGCTGCTTGAGCTGGGCGTGCGCGACGTAGCCGACGATGGTCGGCCCGAGGCCGACGAGGTCGGCGTCCATCGGCGAGACCAGCAGCGTGTGCAGGCACGGCATGTCGCCGGGAACGTGGAACGCCAGGATCTGGCTGCGGTCGCCGACGATGCGGGCCTGGTAGAGGAAGCCGCTGACGACGAAGACGCAGCGCGAGGCGGCCTCGCCCTGGCGCAGCACGATCTCGCCGTCCGCGACCTGGCGCAGCGTCGACGGCAGGCCGGCGATCTGGTGGCGTTCGTGTTCGGAGAGACCTTCGATCGCCTGGAGACGCGCGATGAACTTCGGATGTGGCATGAGAGCAGGTGCGCTTCAGCGCTCGCGCGGCGCGGACGCTTCGCGCAGGCGCCGCGACAGCTTGGCCACGGCCCAGTCGGATACGGGCTGGCTGCGGAACTCGCGGATGGCACGCGCGAGTTCCTGATCCGACATCGGGAGCACCGGCTCAGCCAGTGTGCCGTTCAGGAAGGCGTCGCTGATGCTGTCGAGGTGCGCGTCCGGATCCGCTGCAAACAGGCGGCGGACGCGCTCCAGGATGGTCGTAGGGCTCATGAGGGGCGGCTCGATCCGCAATCGGGTGACGGGAGGGGGCGATGCGGCGTCGTCGCGACCCCGTTAGCAACCTGTGCTTCCGGTTCGCGTTCTAGTCCGCTGAACGCAGGCCGGACGTATCATTTGATAGAACCGGCGTGATTTTGGCGGCCGCCATGGAAAAAGCCCACGATGTGCTGATCCGGAACCTCGGCAAGCACACCGAGCTCGCCGGGGAGGATGTCGCCGAGATCCGCGCGCTCAGCTTCACCCAGCGCGATTTCGCGCCGAACGAGGATTTCATCCGGCAGGGCGACGAGCCCGAACATTCGGCGCTGGTCGTCTCCGGCACGGTGGCGCGCTACCACCTGCTCGGCAGCGGGCGGCGACAATATCTCGCGTTCCATCTTTCCGGAGACCTGCCGGACTCGCAGGGCTTGTTCATCGACCAGATGGACCATGCGCTCTGTGCGCTCGGGCCCGCCACGGTCGCCTTCATCCCGCATCGCGAATTGTTCATCGCCTTCCGGCGGCGGCCGACGTTTGGAATGGCGGTGTGGCGCGAGACGCTGCGCGACGCCGCGATCTTTCGCGAGGCCATCACCAACAACAGTGCCCGGCCGATGCAGGCGCGCATGGCGCATCTGTTCTGCGAGCTGTTCTACCGCGCCCGCGTCGCGCAGCTCCTCCGCGGCAACCGCTGCCGCATGCCGATCAGCCTCACCCAGCTCGGCGAGGCGCTGGGCATGGCGATTGCGACCGTGAACCGGACGCTCGCCGAACTCAGGCGGAGCGGCGCCATGGATCTGCGCGAGGGCGAGCTGATCGTGCTGAAATGGCGCGAATTGCAGCGGCTCGGGGATTTCAATCCGGCCTATCTGCATCTCAAGCAGCAGTTGGTGCGGTGAACGCGGAGCGACCAAATGGCTATCCCTCCGCGGCGGCCATCCCGCCCAGCACTTCGTCAAAATGCCGCTTCACCGAGTCGTTGCAGGAGCAGGCCCTGGCTTCGAGTGCCAATGCATCGAGGATCAGGATGGCGCCGCGCCGGGTCGCGAGGATGCGCCTGGCCTTGAACATCTGGATCACGCGGCTGGCATAGCTGCGGGACACGCCGAGCATGCCGGCGAGCTGCTCGTGGGTGAGGGGGATTTCGGGGCCGCCGATATGCTCTCGCGCCGAGAGGATCCACTTGGCGGCGCGCTGCTCGATCGAATGCGCGGCGTTGCAGGCCGCGGTCTGGAGCAACTGCGCGAACTGGCAGTCCGCATGGCGCGAGAGCAGCTCCTGGAGCGTCGCCGACCTCTGCTGCGCCTGCTCGAGCGCGCGCAGCGGCAGCCGCACGAGCGTGCCGCCGAGCTTCACGACGATGCGTGAATAGGCCAGCGAAGGGTTGCGGCCGGCAGAGATGCCGATCGCGCCCTCGCGGCCGACCAGCAGGCTTTCGACCTCGCGGTCGTCCTCGACCGGCACGGCGAACGACACCAGCGTCGGGCCGCAGGGGAAGTGAACCACCGCGACGTCGTCGCCGGCGTGATGCAGAATGTGGCTGGCCTCGAGTTCGACCGGCTGGAGGTGCGACGCGAGCAGTTCGAAATCCTGAAGGCTGAGCTGCTGGAGGAGATCGTTCGAGGGCCGACCGGTCACGTGTTTTTCTCTGGCCGGGAATCGGCACCGGCCAGAACCCTACGTTTCCGCGGAGGAACCGACGGTTCCAAAGTGCACACAAGGCCTTTGCGAACGTTGAAAAGTCGGGAGGCGAGCTTACGGAAATTCGTAAAGCGTCAGCCGCATGGCGCCATGCTGCTGTAGCTTCGCCGGGCTCTGTGCAGGAGTGAACATAGCGGCGGTGCGGAGCGGTGTAGTGTTGGCACCGCCGGGCGTCGGACCGCGTGCGCTCTGCCCAACGGACCGCCGGCCCGTACCTGCTCGAATGCCGCAGGGGGCCGGCGGCCCGAGGGGCGATGACCGTCAGCCGAAGCGCGCTTCGCAGTCGTGAAGGAAGCGGCTGTGCGCTGCATGCGCGCGGTACGCATCGATCGCCCGGTTGGCGAGCATCAGCTGTCGGCGTTCGCCTAGCCTGAGCTGCGCTTCGATGGCGTCGAGAATGATGTTCGCAGACTCGTCCGGCGGGCCGAGCTCGCCGCTCTTCTCGAGGGCGCTCCAGGCGATGAAGAATGCGCTTTCGACGGTGCAGCGAATGGACATGCGCTGCCAACGCGGAGCAGCCCGAGCCGTTCCGCGCGGTGTCGTGCCCTTGAGCAAAAGTCGACCGTTACGTCAGCGAGCTGCTGATCGAGTCGAACTTCGTCTTCAGCGACGTGCCGAGATTGTTGATGACCGCGATGATGGCGAACGCGATGCCGGCAGCGATCAGGCCGTATTCGATCGCGGTGGCGCGGGACTCGTCTGCATGGTCTCACCAGAATTCCCGGAGCAAGCTGGGAAGGACGATAGTCCGCACGCGCGAGGTTCCCCGACCCGGAACCCCGCCTTGCGTCAATTCCGAGTTGATTGCGGAAGAGAGAGGCGGCGAGACCTGCGCCTCGCCGCGAATTGCGCCGTCAGTTCTTCAGAACGATGCGGCCGACGACCTTGCCGGCGCGCAATTCGTCGATCCATTTCTGCACGTCGCCCATCGGCTCCTCGCGCATCGGCGTCGGCCTGATCTTGCCGGCGCGGGCGAGCGCCATCAGCTCGTGGGCCTCGGCAAGCGTGCCGACCATGAAGCCCTCGACGGTCAGGCGCTTGTAGACCCATTGCACCATCGGCAGCGTGAACTGGCCGCCCATGAGGCCGGAGACGACGACCTTGCCGCCGCGCGCGGCCACCGCCACCGCGAACGCCATCGACTTCTCGTTGCCGGCGAAGTCGACGATCTCGTCGAAGCCGCCCTCGGTCTCTTTCAGGATGCGCTTGATCACGTCGGGCTCGGACGGATCGTAGGCAACCGCTGCGCCGTTCTTCAGCGCGGTCTCGCGCGCGGCTGGGGAGAGATCGGCGACCGTGATCGGCTGCTTGAACATGGCCTGCGCGAACGACAGGCCCATCATGCCGACGCCGCCAAGACCGATCAGCAACAGGTTACGCTGGCGCGGACGGTCGACCAGGCGCTTGAGCGCGCCATAGGCGGTGACGCCGGAGCACATCAGCGTCGCAGCCTGGTTGACGGGCAGCGGATCGTAGTCGAGCAGATATTTCGCGTCGGGTACCAGCACGTGGGTGGCGAAGCCGCCGTCGATGGAGACGCCGAGGAAGCGCTGCTTCACGCAGAGATTCTCGTCGCCATTCTTGCAGTCGCGGCACTGGCCGCAGCCGATCCAGGGGAAGACCGCCTTCTTGGCACCGACGAGTCCGGCCGGAACGTCAGGGCCGACCTCATCGACGACGCCCGCGATCTCGTGGCCGAGCGTGAAGGGCAGCGTCATGCCGCGCGTGGTGTCGAGCTTCTTGCCGCCGCCGAGATCGGCATAGCCGTCCTGGATATGCAGATCGGAGTGGCAGAGGCCGCAGCGCTCGATGCGCACCAGCACCTCGCGTCCTTGCGGCTTGGGCGTGTCGACGATGGTCTCGCACAAGGGCGCATCGAACTTGACCAGCGACTGCCGACGCATCAACGCCATATTCTCTCCTCCGGAATTCCTGTTATTCAGCTTCGTTTCGTATATTGGCCAATTCACGGGCCATGGCAACAAAGCCCGATATCGGAATGGTCTCCGCGCGCCGCGTCGCATCGACGCCGGCCGCCTGTGCGAGCCGCGCCGGATCGACGCCGAGCGACTTCAGGCTTTGCCGCAGCATCTTGCGGCGCTGGCCGAAAGCTGCGGCCGCGACCTGTTCGAGCAGCTTGCGATCGCAGGGCAGCGGCTCGGCGCGCGGTATCAGGCGCACGACGGACGAGGTGACCTTCGGCGGCGGCACGAAGGCCGACGGCGAAATGTCGAACAGGATCTTGGTCTCGCAGCGCCAGTTGGCGAGCACGCCGAGCCGGCCATAGGCCTCCTCGTCCTCGCGCGCAACGATGCGCTCGCCGACCTCGCGCTGAAACATCAGCACCATCATGTCGTACCAGGGCGGCCACGGCTCGATGGTGAGCCAGTTGATCAGCAGCTGCGTCGCGATGTTGTAGGGCAAATTGGCGACGATTTTCGCGCGTTCACCTCCAAG